>NZ_CM145714.1:8737500-13107500 GCF_055568925.1 Pyxidicoccus sp. M6
GTGGGGGACTGACGCTTCACCAGCAGCTCCACCGAGCCACGGGCCAGCCGGTCCTTCACCTGCTTCGTCACCGTTGGCTCCAGCGCCGACAGCTCACGGGGCAGGCGCGCCTTCACCTCGCAGAACTTGTGGTTGAGCGAGCGCAGCTCGACGGAGACCTCTTCGTCCCCCACACGCGCGCGGCCCGCTCCGAACCCGGTCATGCTCTTCAGCATTGGGCGGTTGCTAGGGGCTTTCGGCTCCCAGGTCAAGCCGCGCGCTTGCACGCCATCCGTTTCTGTGTAGGGTCCGCCGCCGAGATGTCCTGGCACAAGCGGCTCGAGTTGTGGGCGAAGCTGGCGCTGGCGCTCGTGGCGTCCGCCCTGTTCTGGCGCCCCGGCCGCCGTCGCCGCCCCGGAAGTTCCCTGCCCGTCCCCCGGAAGGTGCTGCTCGTGCGGCCCGACAACCGCGTGGGCGAGGCGCTCCTCACCACCCCGTTGATGCGCACCCTCAAGGCGCACGTGCACCCCGCGCCGGAGGTACACGTGCTCGTCCACGCGAAGGTGGCGCGCGTGCTGGCCGGACATCCGGACGCGGACCAGGTCATCGCGTTCGACCGGCGGCGCATCTGGATGGGGCCACTGGCGCCCGGCATCCGTGCGCTACGCCGCGCGCGCTACGACGTGGTGGTGGACTGCGCCAACTGGGAGTCCCCGTCGGTGACGAGCGCGCTCGTGTCTCGCATGGCGGGCCCCCGCGCGGTGGTCATCGGCCCGGGCGTGTGGCCGGTGTCCCTCCTGCACTCGCTGTCGGTGCCCGCGCGGCAGGACACCCGCAACGAGGCCGTGCAGCGCACGCACCTGCTCACTCCGCTGACTGGCGGTGCCGTGACGCGGGGCCTGTCCTTCCGCGAGCCGGCCGTGGGGCCCTCCATCCGCGCGTACCTGGAGGCGAACGCCGGTTCTGCCTCCGCGGTCATCAACCCGGGTGGGCGACTGGGGCCCCGGCGCATTCCGCCACAGGCCTTCGCCGCCGCGGCGCGGACACTGCTGGAGCTGGGCCGCGTTCCCATCGTCACGTGGGGCCCTGGGGAGGAGGAGCTTGCCCGCTCCGTGGTGGAGGCGGCTCCCGGTGCCCGGCTCGCTCCCGCGACGAACCTGGATGAGCTCGCCGCGCTCATGCGCGCCGCGGGGCTCACCGTGTGCAACAACACCGGGCCCATGCACCTGTCGGTGGCCGTGGGCGCGCCCACGCTGGCCTTCTTCCTCCGCATGGACATGGAGCGCTGGGGCCATGCCCATGCACCGCACCGGATGGTGGACCTCACCGCGCTCGTGGATGAGACGGGCGGTCAAGGGCTGGAGGCTCGTGCCTCGGACGAGGCGCGGGCGTTCGCTTCGGCGCTGCGCGATTCGTCGACGCGGTAGGTCCTACTCGGGCCTGGTCTCGGGCGGCGTCTTCGACATCCGCTCGGGCACCATCCTCGGGATTCCGTCCTCCACCGGCCAGGCGCAGTGGCAGCGGGGGCAGTGGACCTCGATGCGTGCCCCGGCTTCGTGCAGCGTCAGCGGGCCCTTGCACCGTGGACAACCGAGGACGGATGTCAGCACCGCGTCCAGGGGCGGCACGGGCTACTTCGTCCCCTCACGGCCGAGGCGCCTCGCGAGCTCCGTGGTGCTGTGGTCCTTCGGGTCTCCGGACACCGCCGTGCGGCCTCCGTATGCGCGGACCTCGTCGCCCTCGGGGATGCTGTCGGGTGTGTAGTCGGTGCCCTTCACGTGCACGTCCGGCTTCAGGGCGCGGATGATGTTCCGCACATTGGGCTCGTCGAAGACGATGACCCGGTCCGTGCAGGCGAGCGCGGCCACCAGCTCGGCCCGCTCGGCTTCGGGGATGTAGGGGCGGCCCGGGCCCTTGTAGGCTCGCGTGGACGCGTCCGAGTTCACCGCCACCACGAGTACGTCCGCGAGCGCCCGGGCTCCCTCCAGGTAACGCACGTGGCCCACGTGCAGCAGGTCGAAGACGCCGTTGGCCAGCGCCACCGTGCGGCCCTCGGCCCTCCAGCGCTCGCGCTCCTCCGCCACCTTCGCGAGCGGCTGCAGCTTGTCCAGGGTGCTCATCTCACGCTCCGCAGCTCTTCGAGCAGCTCGTCTCTCGACACCGTCGCCGTGCCCGGTTTCTGCACCACCAGCGCTCCGGCCACGTTCGCCAGCCGTGCCGCCTCGCCGAAGGTGGCTCCCGCGGCCAGGGCCAGCGCGAAGGTCGCAATCACCGTGTCTCCCGCGCCCGTCACGTCCACCGCCGCCTTCGCGCCGTGCACGGGGATGTGGTCCACCCCGCCCTCCGCGTCGAAGAGCGTCATTCCATGCCGGCCTCGCGTCACCAGCAGCGCCCGGCAATCGAGTCTCCGCAGGGCCGCGCGTCCTGCTTCCAGCAGGTCCTCCTCCGTGCGCACGGGGCGCCCGGAGAGTGCCTCGAGCTCCGGCTCGTTGGGCTTGCACACCGTCAGCCCCGCGAAGGAGGCCAAGGCATAGCGGCTGTCCACGCACACCGGCAGGCCGTCCGCCGCGAGGCTCCGGAGGACTTGGCGCACCTCGTCTCCCAGCACGCCCGCGCCGTAGTCGGACACCACCACCGCGTCCGCGTCTCGCGCCGCTTCCTGCACCTGCTTCGCCAGTGCCTTGCGCATGCGCGGCGGCAGCGCGCTTCGCTGGCCCCGGTCCAATCGCAGCATCTGCTGACGCGTGGTGCTCACCCCGCCGGCGAGGATGCGCGTCTTCGTCTCCGTTTCGATGCCGCGCCCGCCCACCGCGTGGAGGCGGATACCGGCCTCGTCGAAGAGACGGCGGAGCGCGTTGCCCATCTCGTCCGCTCCGAGCGCGCCCACCGCCGTCACCTGCCCGGAGAGCGCGCGGACGTTGGCCGCCACGTTGGCGCCGCCTCCGAGCTTCACCTCCGCGGACTCGTAGCGGACGATGAGCACGGGAGCTTCACGGCTCACGCGGTCTGTCTGACCGTAGATGTAGTGGTCGGCAACCAGGTCCCCGACCAGCAGCACCCGGCGGCGCGCGAAGGCGAGCGGCAGGCGAGAGGGCGAAGGCAACGAGCGAGCGGGCGAGACTGCGGCCATGGCGGCGGTTTGTCCCACAGCCCTCCGCGCCTCACAAGTCGCGCGGTGCGTCCGCCAGCCCGAGCGCCCGGCGCAGGTGGGACTCGCCTTCCAGCACCTCCACTCCGAGCCGGACCACCCATGCCTCGAAGCCAGGTGGCAGACGCACCGCGTCCTTCTCCGTCGTCACCACGCGTGCGCCCTGTCGGGCGGCTCGGGCCTGGACGTCGCGGAGCTCATCCACCGTGAAGCGGTGATGGTCCGGGAAGAGCGCTGCGTCCCGCACCTCCGTACCGAGGGAGTGCAGGGTCCTCAGGAAGCCTCCCGGCCGGGCAAGCCCCGCGAGCGCGAGCACGGGCTGCCCTGCCAGTGCATCGGTGGGGTGGAGCCTTCCCGAGGGGTCGAGCCAGGCCGTGGGCAGGTAGCGCGTGCGGACTCGCGGTGTGCTCGGAGGCAGGTCCGCGCTGGTCGTTGCCTCGGAGAATGCGGCGCGAACCCAGAGCAGCGTGGCTCGGCGCAGGGAGGAGCGCGGCTCCCGCAGTGGGCCGCGGGGAAGCATGTGGCCGTTGCCCAGCCCCACCGCCTCGTCCACCACGACGAGGTCCTCGTCTCTCGCGAGCCTCCGGTGTTGGAACCCGTCGTCGAGCAGCACCGTGTCGAGGCCGAATTCGTCTCTGGCTCGATACGCTCCGGCGACCCGGTCCGCTCCCACGAAGAGACGTGCCTGAGGACAGCGGCGTGCGAGCAGAAGTGGCTCATCGCCCGCGTCATCGACCGACGGCAGCGGCTCCGTGCCGATGAAGGTCAGGGGCTCTCGCGAGCCCCGGCCGTAGCCTCTCGTGAGGATGCCGACCTTACGCCCTGCTCGGACCAGCAGCTCCGAGAGATGGAGCACCGCCGGTGTCTTGCCCGTACCTCCCACGTTGAGGTTGCCCACGGAGATGACTCGAAGGCCTTCCACTCGCTCGGCTCGCAACAGGCCTGAGTCGTAGAGGGCTCGTCTCAGGTGTATCGCCGCCGCGTAGGTCCAGGACACCGCGGTGAGGGGGGAAAGAAGGGCGCGGCGTCCCCAGGGTTCGGGGGCCGGCGGGTAGAAGACGCGCTCGATGGCCGTGGGTGCTTCGGTCGGCGCGGTGCTCACCGGGCGTGCCTCGCTCGTTCGTAGAGCGCCAGCACGTCACTTGCGATTCGCGCGTTCGTCGGGTGCGCAATCGGGGCTCGTTCTCCAGAGAGCGCGGCGGAGACGACTGCCTCTGGCGTCGGTGTGCGGACTCGTGCATCCGCGAGGTCTGGCAATGCACCCTCCTCCACCGCCACCACTCGCACTCCGCAGGCTCGGGCCTGGGCCGCGGCCCTCGCGCTCCAGTCGTTGCCCAGGCCCAGCAACCACACCTCGTCCAGCGCCTGGAGCCAGCGCACGAAGGCGTCACCCTGCTGATAGCCCGTGAAGGTGACGGCGTCCTCCAGGCCGAGCTCCGTCACCTGCCGTCGCGTCTGCTCCAGCAACGCTCCGTCTCCCACGAGCACGAGACGCGCATCCGGACGCTGCTTCCGGTACAGGGCGAATGCATTCACTCCCAACTCGTGCCGCCTCGATGGTTGGAAGGTGGAGACCATGCCCAGTACCGGCTGGCCTGCGCTTCCCAGCTCGCGGCGCAGGGCGTGTCTGTCATTCGCCGGGTGGAATCTCGAATCCACCAGTGCGGGCAGAATCTCAGCAGTCCTTCCGCTCTCCCTCAACCTTGGGAGTAATGCGCTCGCCGGAACCGTGTAGGCGTCTGCCTTCGGCAGCGAGGCTCGTAGAGAGCGGGGCGCGTGGAGGGAACGGACCAGCACGGCGCCTCGGGGGCGGCCCCACCTCGCTAGCAGGTGGTCGTGACTGAAGTGCGAGTGCACCACGTCCACCTCCCGCTTCCGCAGTTGGCGCAGGTCGCTCCACATCTTCCACGGGGGCGACTTCACCGACAGCTCCAAGCCTCCCTCGTCCAGCAGCCCGAGCTCGCGGAAGCGCGGCACCGCGGGCTCCTCCGCCGGCACGTCCTTGCGCCTGCGGTCCACCGCCACCGTCACCTCGTGCCCGGCGTCACGCTGTGCCTGAGCCAGCAGCGCCACGTTCTCCGCGGGGCCGCTGAAGAAGGGGCTCGCGAGCAGGTGGAGGATTCGCATCCGCTCAGCGCCCCACCAACGCGTGGTAGAGGTCTCCCAGTGCCCGCGCCTCGTGCTCCACTCCACACCGGCGCCTTGCTTCCTCGGCCGCGTTGCGCCCCACCTCTCGCGCTCGCTCCGGCTCGCGCATCAGCATGGACAGCAATTCGCGCAGGGCCTTCACGTCTCCGGGCTCGAAGAAGAAGCCCGTGCGGCCGTGCTCGATGAGCGTGTCCAGGTACGGCAGCTTCGAGGCCACCACGCAGCAGCCGGAGGCCATCGCCTCCACGTGCACCAGCGAGTAGCCCTCCGCGTAGGACGGATGCACCAGGATGCTCAGTCCCCGGTACCAGGGCTCGATGACCGACTGCTCTCCGGCCAGGGACACCCGGTCCTCGATTCCGGCGCGCAGCCCGTTCACCCAGTCCAGGTCCGCTCCCTTCGCCAGGCCCACCAGCACCGCCTGCCAGTCGGGCTGCTCTGGCAACAGCGGACGCACGGCCTCCAGGAAGTCGCCCTGCCCCTTCTCCTTGCGGATGCGGCCGATGACTCCGATTCCGTAGCGCCCGCCCTGACCGAGCCGGCGCCAGGCCTCGTCCCGGTCCTCGGGCGGGTGGAAGCGCGTCAGGTCGATGCCGTGGGAAATCACCGTCGAGGGCAGCGCGATGACCTCGGCTACCTGCTTCGTCAGCGAGACGAGCGCGTCCGCGCCCCTCGCGATGAAGCGCGTGAAGCCGCTCGGCGCCATGGAGGTGTGCCTCGTGAAGACGAGCCGCACCTTGCGCCCCAGCAGCTTCAGCACCATTCCCGCGAGCAGTTCGTTGTTCCGGTGCGCGTGCCACACCACCGGCTCCGTGCGCGCACGGCGAAGCAATTCGGGCCAGGTGATTCTCGGCAGGCCGTCGCTCAGGCCGGAGCCAATGACCCGTGTCTCCGAGTCCCTCGTGAGCGCGGGCACCACGGACTCCACGTGGCGCGTCACCCCCGTGTACCGCTTGTGGAAGTGCGGATGGACGATGAGCGTCATCGCGGGTCCGGCCTCCCGTGGGGAAAGAGCGTCATCATCGCCTCGGCGTTCCTCTCGCTCGCTCCGGAGATTCTTCGCACCGTTGCCTGCGCCTGCTCGCCCAGGCTCGCGAGCTTCTCGGGCGCGGCGAGCCACTCGGCGAGCGTCGCGTGCAGCGCTTCTCCGTCCCGCACCTGCACCCCGCCCTGGCCCGTCAGCAGCTCCACGCTGTCCCGGAAGTTGTCCATGTGCGGCCCGTACAGCACCGGCTTCCCCTGCCCCGCGGGCTCCAGGATGTTCTGCCCGCCCCGCTGGGTGAATGAGCCTCCCACGAACACCACCGTCGCCAGCCGGTACGCCCTCGACAGCTCACCAATCGTGTCCAACACCACCACCTGACCGCGCTCGGGGTTGCCCTTCGAGCGCAGGCCCACCGTCAGCCCCTTCTCCTGCGCGAGCGCCACGATGCGCGCCGCACGGTCCACGTACCTCGGTGCAATCACCAGGCGCAGGTCCGGCCACCTCTCCAGCAGCCTGCGGTAGACGCCGAGCAGCACCTCCTCCTCGCCTTCGTGCGTGCTTCCGGCAATCCAGACGCGGGCTCCCGATTCGAGGCCCAGGGCGCTCCGCAGCGTCTCGTCCTCTCGCGCGGGGCCTCCCGCCAGCGAGTCGAACTTCGTGTTGCCCGTCACCTTCACCCACTCGGAACGCGCTCCGAGGCTCTTCGCTCGCTCGGCCTCTTCGTCCGTCCGCATCAGCAGCAGGTCCAGGTCGTGCAACGGATTGCCGATGAGCTTGAACAGGCGGCGGTACTTCTCGAGGTTCTTCGGGGAGAAACGCCCGTTCGTCATCACCACCCGCGCGCCTCCTCGCTTCGCCGCTCGGATGAGGTTGGGCCAGATCTCCGTGTACTCGAGCACCAGCACGTCGGGACGGATGGCCTTCACCGCCCGGCGCGTCGCGCCCCAGAGGTCGTAGGGCACGTACACCACCCCGTCGATGTCCTTCGCCAGCCGGCCCTTCGCCATCGCGTAGCCGCTGTCCGTCATCGTCGAGAGGATGAGCTGGCAGCCCGGGAAGCGCGCTCGCAGCGGGCCGAACATCGGGGACAGGGCGAGCAGGTCTCCGGCGCTCGCGCCGTGCAGCCACAGCACCGGGCCGTCACCTCGCGCGGGCAGGCTGCTCGGACCGTAGAAGCCCAACCGCTCCTTCAGCCCATGGCGCGTCTTCCGGTACACGAGGAGCACCGGGAACAGGAGCGCGAAGAGCGCATAGCTGGCGAGGATGTACAGGAGGCGCATGGGCGGCTCCCGCGCCCTCTATCAGATGCCCGGCCCTCGCGGCACCACGCGGACGGGGCTGGGAACAATCCACGGGCGCCACTCCCTCCCGAAGAAGCGCCCCGGGGCCCGGGCCCACACCTCCACCTGCACCACTCCCGGCCCCGTCAGCTCCACGGACCTTCCGTCCGGACGGAGCTTTCCGTCTCCCCACACCTGGACCCGCACCGTGCCATCCTCAGGGTTGCCGGGCATGCGCACCTCCAGCACGTCTCCTACCTTCGCTTCGCGGGACTCTGGGGTTGTGCCCTGCTGCACTTCGCCCGCCCTCGCCTCACCGTGCCCCGGGGCCGAGACGTTCAGTGCGAAACCCTCGGGCTCGCCCAGGGCACGAAAGGCACAGATGGCTCGCCCACTTCCGAGTGCCTTGGTGACTCGCGCCGAGGCCTCGGTGGCGTCCTTCGGCAGCGAGGATGGGACGAGCTCCGATGGCAGATACATCGCCATGGACTCGAAGACCGCCTGGTACGAGGGCAGCCCGTGCGCGTCGTGAGCGCAGAACGCGATTCGCGGATGCTCACGTGAGAGCTCCATGAAGCGCGCTGTCGGCCCGGGCTCCGGATTGGCGAGGAGCATCACCCCATGCCCCGGGTTGCCCAGGTACGCGCCCACCGCGGGCAGCAGACGGCTCACTGGACTGCTCACGGCCTGACGGAAGAAGGTGTCCGCCGAGTACAGCTCGAAGCCCGGGGCCTCTTTCGCACTGGCGTCATCCGTCCACGGGTTGCGCTTCTGCACCGGGTGCGCGAGCACGGCCGTGCCTCCCGCCGCCACCACCGCCTTCACCGCGTCTCCGGGCGGCATCCACTGGCGCACGCCTTCCAGCGGCCGCTCCATGCCGAACGCGGCCAGGTGCCCCGAGGAGGTGGAGATCTCCACTCCGGGCACCAGCAGCACCCCGTCCACCCAGGCCGGCGCGGGCGGCTTGAAGTCGTTGTGGTCGGTGAGGATGACGAAGTCGAGGCCGGCCTCCTTCGCGGCGCGGGCCACCTCCTGTGGGCTGCCCCTACCGTCCGAGCGTGTCGTGTGCACGTGGTACGCACCGCGCACCCACCTGGGAGTGCCTTCCTTCGGCGGAACCACCGGGTAGCTCGCGAGCGAGGCCGGCAGCGCGAAGAAGCCCGCGATGCCAATGAGCAGGAGCAGAAGGCCCAGCACGGCCCGAAGCCCCTTTGCCAGCACTGTGCGGACGCGGCTCATGACCATGCTCTCCTGCTACCGACTCCGGGTCAGGCCGCGCCCTTCTCCATGGGGCCCTGCGTCTGCATCTGCCACAGCGATGCGTAACGCCCGCCCTTCTGGAGCAGCTCCGCGTGCGTGCCGCGCTCAACCACCCGGCCCGCCTCCATCACGTGCAGCACGTCCGCGTTCACCACCGTGGACAGCCGGTGCGCAATCACCAGCGCCGTGCGCCCCGGCAACACCGCCGCCAGCGCGGCCTGCACCTCGCGCTCGCTCTCCGGGTCCAGGCTGCTCGTCGCCTCGTCCAGCACCAGGACCGGAGCCTTCGCCAGCACCGCGCGGGCAATGCAGAGCCGCTGCCGCTGGCCTCCGCTCAGCGTCACCCCGCGCTCACCGATGCGCGTGTCGTAGCCCTCCGGGAGCGCTCGGATGAAGCCATCCGCGTGCGCCACCTTCGCCGCCGCCTCCACTTCTTCCTTCGTGGCGTCCGGCTTCGCGTAGCGCAGGTTGTCCAGCACCGTGCCCTGGAAGAGCAGCGGCTCCTGCGTCACCAGCGCGAACTGCTCCCGCACGCTCGCCGCCGTGTAGCGGTCCGCGTCCACTCCATCCAGCAGCAGCTTGCCCTGCTGCGGCCGCTCGAAGCGCAGCAGCATCGACGTCACCGTGCTCTTGCCGCCGCCGCTGCCTCCCACCAGCGCCGTCACCTGCCCCGCCTTCAGCTCCAACGTCAGGCCGTCCAGCGCCTGGCGCTCGCCGTAGGAGAAGCGCACGCCCTCCAGCACGATGCTCCGCGACAGCTTCGGCGCAGGCACCGCATCCGGTGCGTCCTCCACCGGGTGCTTCAGGTCCAGCAGCGCGAAGAGGCGCTCTCCCGCCGCGCCCGCCTGCACCGCGAACTGCGTCACCCGGCCCAGCTCCTTCACCGGCTGGTACACCAGGATGACCGACGTCAGCAGCGACAGCAGCGCCTCGGGCGGCATCAGCTTCGCGCCCGCCGCGTACGCCAGCGCTCCCGCCAGCGCCGCCGCCGCCAGCACCTCCATCAATCCCGGCACCGCGCCTCGCGCCCAGGCCGCGCTCACCACCGCCTTCTCGTGCGCCTCCGCGTGCGCCGAGAAGCGGGCCAATTCCGCCTCCTGGCCATTGAAGGCCTGGATGGTCCGCAGCCCGCCCAGCCCTTCGTGGAGCTGCCCCGCGAGATTGCCGAGCTGCGTCTGTCCCTCGCGCGTGCGCTTCAGCACCTTGCGCATCAGCCGCGACGCCGGCAGCGCCGCCAGCGGCACCACGAACAACATCACCGAGCCCAGCACCGGGCTCATCGACAGCGCCACGCCCGTCAGGATGACGGCCTGCAGGCTGTCGCGGATGTACGCGCCCACCGTATACATGGCCGCCGCTTCCACGGCGTTCACGTCCGAGGAGAAGCGGCTGAGCAAATCCCCCGTGCGCAGCTTCGCGAGCTGCGACGGTGACAGCGACGTGAGCTTCAGGAACAGCTCGCGGCGCAGGTCCTTCACCACGCGCTGGGCGAAGAGGCCCATGAAGTAGAACTGGCCCAGGTACCCCACGCCCTTCGCCGCGCCCACCACCAGCATCAGCACCGGGAAGCCCCACAGCGCGGCCTCGCGCGGCAGGTCCGCCAGCCACGGCACGCGCTGCGCGCTCGCGAAGCCCTCCTGCCCTCCGGACAGCAGGAAGCGCAGCGCCGGCCCCGTCAGGTACGCGTACGCGCCCATGGCCGCCGCCACCGCCGCCGAGCCCACGAAGGCCAGAATGAGCACACCGACGTGCGGGCGCGCATAGCGCAGCAACCGCAGCAGCACAGGCAACATCGCTAACGGCCCACCTTGCGCAGCGCCGCCTTCGCGAGCTGCGAATAGGGGTTGTACTCCAGCACCTTGAGCAGCTTCTTGCGCGCCAGCGGCGCGTCACCCAGGTCCGTGTCGATGATGGCCGCGATGATGTGCAGCCGCTCCACGTACGGCCCCAACGACAGCGCCTTCTTCAGCACCTTCTGCGCCTTCTGCGCGCGCACCAGCAGGGCCCCCGGCGCCGCGATGTACGTGGCCCAGGCCAGCCAGGCGTAGTACTCGGGCTCGTTGGGGTTGGCCTCCACGGCCTCCTCGAAGGCGAGCATCGCCGTGGTGAAGTCGCGACGCTTGAGCGCGGCCTCGCCCCGCCGCAGCGCAATCTCCGCCTCCACCGCCACCGCCGTGTTGCGCCCCACGTCCAGCCGGCTGAAGAGGTACTGGAGGTACGCCTTGCGCTTCTCCTCCACGCTCAGCACCCGGTACGCGGCCGACAGCTTCTCCTGCACCGACTCCAGCAAGTCCCTCAGGTCCGAAATGTCGAACTCGGCATGCGTGTCCGGATGGAAGCGCATCGCCGTCTCGTGGTACGCGCGCTCCACCGCTTCCGTGTCCGCGGCGATGTCCAGCCCCAGGCTGCCGAAGTAGCTGCGGGTGATGATGCGCACCGCCTCTTCACGCAGGGACGCCGCCGTCTCCGCGGGCAGGGCCTTGCGCTTGCGCGGCGCAATCCGGTCCGGCAGCACCGCGTTGGACAGCACGTCCGTCCCCGTGGCCACCGGCGTCGGGGAGAACGTCACCCCGCCCGTCAGCTTGAGGAACCAGAGCAGCGACACCGCCGTGCCCAGTTCGCCGCGCCCGTGCGCGAGCAAATCCCTGAGCACGATGCGGCCGTTGACCTGCATCGCAATCTTCAGGTCATCGGTGTCCAGCGCCATGGCCTGCAGGTCGCGCCCGAACTCGGACGAGCGCACCGGGTACTCGCCCAGGTTGGCCCGCAGCGACGCCGCCATCACCTTCAGCGGGAAGCACCGCCGCGCGCCCGCCAACACCGGGGCCAGGGGCGGCACCTCCACCGCGGCCACCTCGGCGGCGAACTCGTCCCCCGCGTAGAAGGCGTAGCGCCCCTCGCGCATGCCCAGCACACGCTCCAGTCTGTCCCGGGTGTAATCGCGCAGCAGTTGCAACAGTTCTTCACCTGCTGCTTCCACGCCCTCGACCGCCAGCGCGGCGCCGATGCGCAGCCCGGAGGCCAGCGACTCCGTCACGCGCTCCGCCTGCTGCGGGGTGAGCACCTTGCGGTCCACCAGGAAGCGCGGCAGCGAGTCCACCTTCGACGAGGAGTCGTAGCTCACCGCCGCGCCGCGCAGGAAGAACACCCGCCGGCTCAAGTCCCGGTGCGCCACCACCAGCACACCGTCCCGGCGCAGCCGGTAGAGCGAGTGCAACAACCCCGGCAGCGGGTAGCCCTTCAAGTCCCCCGAGTTGACGGCGGGCTTGGACAGGGTGGCCGCCAGGCCGCTCAGCGGCACGGCCTGGGCCGCCTTCACCAGCGACTCCAGCTTGGGCACCAGCTCGCCCGGCTTGAGCGGGTCCGCGATGTACGCGTTGACCTTCAGGTCCAACACCGACGCCACGCCGCGCGCCCGTCCGAGGTGCCCCTTGTCGATGGCGACAATCGGCACCCTCGCGCCCTGGCTGTGGGCACGGATGAGGTGCACCACGTGCGCGCCCTCCACACGGGGCAGGTCCACCGACAGCACCACCACCGCCGGGTTGTCCGCCGCGAAGTGCTCCATCGCCGTCACCGGGTCATTCACCGCGCGCACGGTGTACCCGGCCTGGGAGAGCAGGCCTTTCAGGTGCTCGAGCGTGGGGGGATGGCTCTCGGCGAGCAGAAGCGTCTTCAAGGGTGCCTCACTCTACACCTTCACCCGCTCGCGCATCAGGTACGATGCGCGGCCCCTCATGACGCCCCCGCCCCGCATCCTCGTCGTGGCCGGCGAGGCCTCCGGCGACACCCACGCCGCCGAGCTCGTCGCTGCCCTCCAGGCCCGCCGCCCGGACCTCACCTTCTTCGGCATGGGCGGCTCCCGCCTGGCCGCACGGGGGGTGGAGCTGCTCTATGACGCCCGCGAGGTGTCCGTCATGGGCATCACCGAGGTGCTCCCCCGCATCCCCCGCATCCTCCAAATCCTGAAGGGGCTGGCCCAGGCCGCCGCTGAGCGCCGCCCGGACGTCGCCATCCTCGTGGACATCCCCGACTTCAACCTGCGACTGGCGGAGAAGCTCAAGGCGCTGGGCGTCCCGGTGGCCTACTACGTCTCGCCGATGATCTGGGCCTGGCGCCGGGGCCGGGTGCGCACCATCAAGCGCCTGGTGGACCGGATGCTCTGCATCCTCCCCTTCGAGGAGGCCTTCTACCAGGAGGCCGGAGTGAGCGCCCGCTACGTAGGTAGCCCCGTCGTGGAGCAGGTGCCCGCGCCCGACACCGCCGCCGCCTTCCGCGAGCGGCTGGGACTCCAGAAGGACGCCCCCACCCTCGCGCTGCTGCCCGGCAGCCGGATGAGCGAAATCCGGCGTCTGCTTCCCAACATGGTGGACGCGGCGAAGCGGCTCGCCGCCGAGCGCCCCGGGCTGCAGGTGGTGGTGCCCGTGGCGCCCACCATCCCCCGCGAGGAGGTGACGTCCCGCTTCGAGGGCAGCGGACTGTCCCCCGTGCTGGTGGACGGACGCGCCCCCGAGGTGGTGGGGGCGAGCGACGCGGCGGTGGTGGCGTCGGGGACGGCGGTGCTGGAAGCCGGACTGATGCAGCGTCCACTGGTGGTCGTCTACCGCGTGTCGCTCATCACGTACTGGGTGGGCCGGCTGATGCTGAAGGTGGCCTTCGTCTCGCTGGTGAACCTGCTGGCAGGCCGGAAGGTGGTGCCGGAGCTGCTCCAGGGGGAGATGACGCCCGAGCGCATCGCCGAGGAGGTCCGCCGGGTGTGGACGCCGGGCGCCCCCCGCGACGAGATGTTGCGGGGGTTGGCGGAAATGCGCGGCCGGCTGGGCGAGGCCGGGGCCGCCACCCGCGCTGCAGAAGCTGTATTGGAGCTGCTGCCCCCGCGCTCCGTTTAGGGTATGTCCGGCCGGGTCATGAACCCTGCCCTGGTCTGCATCCCCACCTACAACGAGCGGGAAAACATCGAGGCCATCGTCCAGGCGGTGCTGAAGGCCGACCCTCGCGTGGACATCCTCGTCGTCGACGACAACTCGCCCGACGGCACGGGGCAGCTCGCCGATGCGCTCGCCGCCAAGGACTCGCGCGTGCGGGTGCTGCACCGCGAGAAGAAGGAGGGCCTGGGCCGCGCGTACCTCGCCGCCTTCCGCTGGGCGCTGGCCGAGGGCTACACGTACATCCTGGAGATGGACGCGGACTTCAGCCACGACCCGCGCTACCTCTCCGGCTTCCTCGACGCGGCCCAGGCGGGCGCGGACCTGGTGCTCGGCTCGCGGTACGTCACGGGCGGCGGCACGGTGAACTGGGGCGTGGGCCGGCAGCTCATCAGCCGCGGCGGCAGCCTCTACGCGCGCTCGATTCTGGGCGTGGGCATCCGCGACCTCACCGGCGGCTTCAAGTGCTTCCACCGCCGCGTGCTGGAGTCCATCGACCTGGATGCGGTGAAGAGCACCGGGTACGCGTTCCAGATTGAGCTCACGTACCGCACCCTCAAGAAGGGCTTCACCGTGCGAGAGATTCCCATCGTCTTCGAGGACCGCCGCGTGGGTCACTCGAAGATGAGCAAGAAGATCTTCGCCGAGGCCCTCACCATGGTGTGGAAGCTGCGGCTGAAGGTGTAGCCCCGGAGGCGTGTCATGTCGGGGTACCTGTCGCTGTTCCTGGTGTCGCTGTCGGCGGTCTTCTTCGTGGTGGACCCCGTGGGCGTGGTGCCGCTGTTCCTGGCGATGACGGCCGGGGACTCGCAGGAGAAGGTGCGCCGCACGGCGATGCGGGCCTGTCTCGTGGCGTGCGGGATGATGCTGTTCTTCGCCCTGTTCGGCGGCGTCATCTTCAAGGTGTTCGGCGTGTCGCTGGGCGCCTTCCGCGTGGCCGGCGGAATCCTGCTGCTCATCACCGCGCTGGACATGCTCCGCGCCCGTCCGTCCGAGACGCGCACCACTCCCACCGAGGAGCAGGAGGGCGTGGTGAAGGAGGACGTGGCCATCGTCCCGCTGGCCATTCCGCTGCTGTCCGGACCGGGCGCCATCGCCACCGCGATGGTGTTGATGGCCAAGGGGGACTCGCTGGCGTCCGCGATTCCTGTGCTGGCCGCCATCGTGCTGACGTTCGTCGCGTCCTACTTCATCCTCCGCGCGTCCGGGATGATTCAGCGCGTGCTGCGCCAGTCCGGCGTGGCGATTGTCGAGCGCGTGATGGGGCTCATCCTCGCCGCGATTGCCGTCCAGTTCATCGCGGACGGCGGAAAGGAATTGCTCAGATAGGGCCGGGAGAGGCCACCCAGGCCGGGCCGTCGCGCTTCACGAGGCCCTGGGGCCTGCCCTCCATGGAGAGCTCCTGCGGCCCCGCGCGGTGCGCGTCGTACGCGTAGCCGTCCTGCACCTCCTGCAGGTACACGACGACGGCGTCGAGCACGTTGTCCTGCACCACCTTGAAGGTGGTGTTGCCGCACAGCGGTTCGTCGCCCACGAAGAAGCGCTCCAGCATGGACTGCTCCGGACGGCGCACGTAGACCACCACCGGCGTGGGCTCCTCGCGGCCCTCCGAGGCCACCTCGTTGAGGAGCTGCGAAGGCGCGGGCTCCTTCAGCACCGACTGGACGAGCTGGCACTTCTCCGCTTCGGACTCATGCGTCACCACGACGCGAGCCGCGTGGTGCGCGCAGCCCGCGCTTCCCAGCAGTCCCAGTCCCAGCGCGGCCCAGGCCATCCGGTGGAATCGGCTCATCCGTCTTCTCCTCAAGTCGTTCACCGTCACAGCTTCCGCCACCGAGGGGGATACGGCACCTGCTGGAGCACCGGATCCTCCACGGCGATGATGTACTCGGCGCGGCGGTTGGCCGCCTCCGCCGTCTCGTCCGGCGTCACCACCGCCAGCGACTGCTCTCCGAAGCCCTCGTAGAAGACCGACACCCGGAGGCCCTTCTTCCGGAAGTACGCCGCCAGGCTGCGCGCCCGCTTGAGCGACAGCTCACGGTTGTCCGCCGTGGAGCCCACCGTGTCCGTGTGGCCCAGCACGTACAGCCGCAGCGCCGCGAAGCGCCCGTACTTCGCCAGCGCCTCGGCGATGAGCGCGTGGCTCTTGTCCAACTTGCCGCGCTCCCCCGCCGGCACGTCCGCGCTACCCGAGGCGAAGCTCACCTCCTCGTGCGGGATGTCCACCTGCCACGGGAACAGGTCCAGGCCCGTGTAGAACTCCGACGTGTCGAAGGCCTTGAGCGAGAGCTTCATCACCCGGCCCTCCTCCTTCGGCCAGGTCAGCTCCAACGGCGTGCCCGCCGGCTCGCCCTTGAAGGGGACTTCTCCCTCGAAGGCCTTCTTCCCGGTGTCCATCAACACCGTCAGCTCCACCCGCGCGGCTGGACGGTTGAGCGTGAAGCGCAGCTTGCGCCCCGCGACGTCCACGTCCTCCTTGCGGACCTCCAGCTTCAGCGAGCCGTACAGCTCCGTGTCGAAGGACAGCGGCATGCTGCCGGACTCCGCATCCGGGAACCGCACCACCAGTTCTCCCTGGTAGTGGAAGCGCCCTTCCGGCTGCTCCAGCTCGATGCGGCGGGTGACTCCCGGCTTGCCGCCGCCCTTGAGGTTCACCTCCTGGCCGTCGCTGCGCTTGAGCTTCACCTCGAAGCCGGCGATGGGCTCCTCGATGTGGACGAGCAGCGTGGGTAGCTTCTCCCCCAGCGCGGCTTTGCCCTCCAGCTCGACGCGGATGGCGTCCGCCAGCGCGGGCAGCGGTAGGGACAGGGCCACACTGAGTAACAGCAAGCGGGGATTCATCACGCGGCGTCGACCTCCGGCGTCACGAGCAAGCGGGCACACAGGGGCCCGGGTGGGTGGATTCCTCCGTGGCAGGCTAGGACGAGGCTCTTCCCAGCGAAACGCTCCCGGCACGGGACGTTTGAGCCGCGACGGTATTCATCCATGCGGGAGCCACGAGGAGAAGCAGCCAGGGAGGCAGGCCCTGCCCGGCCCGTCAACTCCAGGACCCGGCTGGCGCGCTGACGCTCACGGCACGCCGACAATCGTGATGCCCGCGGACTCGGCCCCGGCGAAGAGGGCCGGCGCGTCCAGCAACACCGTGCGCCCCACCTCGAGCGCCAGCACCTTCGCGCCCACTTCCCTCATCACGTCCAGCGTGCGCGGGCCCACCGCCGGCAAGTCGAAGCGGAGGTCCTGCTGCGGCTTGCAGCGCTTCACCACCACCGCGCCGCCCTTGCCGTTCAGCTTGCCGCCGCGGCGGATGGTCTCGTCCGTGCCCTCCACCGCCTCCAGCGCGAGCACGTGGCCGTTGTGCACCACCACCGTCTGGCCCACGTCCGCCTGGCCCAGCAGCACCGCGACTTCGCGCCCCAGCGCCACGTCCTTCTCCTGCGCCGGGTGGAGCTTCGGCCCCGCGAGGTGCCCTTCCGGGCACAGCACCTCGCCGAGGAAGTCCGTGGGGGCGATGATGGTGACGCCGCGCGACTCGAAGTCCGCGGCCACCGCGCGCAAGAGCGCATCGTCCCGGAAGGTGCGCAGCCTGGAGATGATGCGCACCGCGCCCAGATCCGGCCGGGCCTCCTTCAGCGCCCGCACGCGGCCGATGCCACCCGCCATGGCCGCCTGCTTCACGCCGGCGTCACGGAAGGCCTTCTGGATGCGGTCCACCTGCCCCACCCGCACCCAGGTGAGCAGCGCCACTTCCGAGGCCAGCGCCGGGTCCGTCTCTCCCCGGTGCGCCACGGCCACCACCTCCAGGCCCCGCGCACGCGCCGCGCGCGCGAAGAGGAAGGGCAGCTGGCCGTTGCCCGCGATGAGGCCGATGCGCTCCACCGCCGACGCTCCTTCCATGCGCGGGCCCAATGACACGAGGCCCGTCGAGGGGGTTCTCTCAGGGGCAGCCACCGCCGAGGCCAGGAATCCGAGCCTCGGCGAGACTGCCGCCTGAACGGAAGCAAATGAAAGGGCCTAGCGCGTGAGGCCGCGCTTGCTCTGCATGACGAAGTCGATGAGGTGGTCCACCTCGGGGTGGCCCCCCAGCTCCGTGCGCAGCCGCGCCAGCGCTTCCTGCAGGCCCAGCTTGGAGCGGAACATGATGCGGTGCGCTTCCTTGATGCGCTCCATCTGCTCCTTGCGGAAGCCGCTGCGCTCCAGGCCCACGGTGTTGAGGCCCACCAGCTCCGCGCGGTCTCCCTGCGCCGTGGCGTAGGGCGGAATGTCCATGGTCACCATGGCGCCGCCGGAGATGAAGGCGTGCTTGCCCAGCCGGGTGAACTGATGCACCGCCGCCAGGCCGCTGATGATGACGTGGTCCTCCATCGTCACGTGGCCGGCCAGCGCGGAGCCGTTGCCGATGCGGCAGCCGTTGCCGACGACGCAGTCATGCGCCACGTGGCAGTTGGCCATGAGGAGGTTGCCATTGCCGATGCGCGTGGCGCCGCCGCCGCCCGCCGTGCCCTTGTGGAGGGAGACGAACTCGCGGACGCTGTTGTCGTCACCGAGGATGAGCTCCGTGTCCTCACCAGCGTACTTGAGGTCCTGCGGGTCCGCGCCCACGGACGAGAATTGGAAGAACCGGTTGCGCGCACCAATCGTGGTGCGCCCTTCGATGACGACGTGCGGGCCCACCCGTGAGCCCGCGCCAATCGTCACCTGAGGACCGATGACCGAATAGGGACCGACCTCGACCGTCTCGTGCAGGCGGGCACCGGGATGGACCACCGCGGTGGGATGAACCTGAGCCATGTCTTTCCTCTACGCTGAGCCCGCGGTCAGGGAGCCGCGGTCTCCTCCGCCTTGGCGTTCTTTTCCACAACGGTCGCGAGGAACTCGCCCTCGGCGACCCGCACTCCATCGACCGACGCCGTGCCCTTCGTCTTCCACACGGAACCCTTGTGGCGCACCACCTCGATGGCGAGGTGCAGGCGGTCGCCTGGCAGCACGGGCTTGCGGAACCGCGCCCCGTCCACGCCCATCAGGTAGGTAAGCATGCGCTTGGGGTCCATGCCCTCGCTCTTGTAGGCGAGGATGGCCATGGCCTGCGCCAGCGCCTCCAGGATGAGCACGCCCGGCATTACCGGCTGCCCCGGGAAGTGGCCGTTGAAAAAGGGCTCGTTGACGGTGACGTTCTTGTACGCCGTCAGCTTCTGCCCGGGCACGATTTCCACCACCCGGTCCACGAGGAGGAACGGGTAGCGGTGAGGCAGCAGGTTCTGGATGTCTTGGATGTCCATCACTCCCCCTTCTCCTTCTCGAGCGTCTCCACCCTGCGCCGCAGGGCACGCACTTCCTTGAGCAGGTCCGCCACCTGCCCCGCCGCCGCGCTGGCACGGAGCCAGTCCCGGTGGGGCACCGCCGGGCTGCCGCTCACCACCTGTCCATCTTCCACGTCGTGCGCCACGCCGGACTGGGCGCCGACCTTGGCCAGGTCGCCCACGCGGATGTGACCCACCACGCCCACCTGTCCGGCCAGCACCACGCCGGTGCCAATCTCCGCCGAGCCGGAAACGCCGGCCTGCGCGCAGATGAGCGACAGCGGGCCCACCTTCACGTTGTGGGCAATCTGAACCAGGTTGTCCAGCTTCGTGCCGCGGCCCACCACCGTCTCACCCACCGTCGCGCGGTCGATGCAGGTGCAGGCCCCGACTTCGACGTCGTCCTCGATGCGGACGATGCCCACCTGGGGAATCTTGAAGTGCTCCGGCCCCTCCGCCCCTTCCGGGTTGAAGGCGAAGCCGAAGCCGTCCGCGCCCACCACACTGGAGGCGTGGAGGATGACGCGGGAGCCGATGAGGCAGCGCTCGCGCACCGTGACGTTGGGGTACAGCAGGCAGTCGTCACCCACGCGGGCGTGCTCGCCCACGTAGGCGCCAGGGTACAGCACCGTGCGCGCGCCCACGGAGGCGCCGCGGTCCACCGAGGCGCCGGGCAGCAGCGTGGCCTCCGGGTGGACGGTGGCCTCCGGGTGTACCCACGCGCCCGGCCGCACGCCCGGGGACGGACGCGAGGGCGGGTGGAACAGGGCCAGCAGCTTCGCGTAGGCCAGGTGCGGGTTGGGCACGCGCACCAGCGACATGCCGTCGCGAGGCGGCGCATCCGTGCCCGCGCCCACCAGCACGGCGGAGGCGCGGGTGGCCTCGAACTGCCGCCGGTAGCGGAGGTTGCCGTAGAAAGACACGTCTCCCGGGCCCGCTTCCTCGAGCCCGTTGAGTCCGTGGATGAGCTGCTGGGGGTCGCCGAGGAGCTCACCGCCGACGTGGGCGGCGAGCTCCCCGAGCCTTCGGGGGGTCGAGGGGGTCTGCACGGTGAGTCGGCTACTTCTTCGGAGCGTCCTTCGTGGGCGCGTCCTTGGCCGCGGGCGCCGCCGGCTTCTTCTGGGCGTTGTACGCGCGGATGACCTCGTTGGAGATGTCGTACTGCGAGCGGGCGAAGACGATGCCCGAGTCGCGCTTCTCCAGGACGAAGCCCAGGTCGTCACGCTCGGCGATGCCGGCGATGACCTGGTCGATTTTTCCGACGATGGGCTCCATCTCCTGGCGCTCCTTGGTGGCGGCCTCGGCGCGGCTCTTCTCCCACTTCTGGGCGAGAATCATCACCTTGCGCTGGAGCTCCGCGTCCTTCTGCGCCTTGGTGTCGGGGCTCATGACGCTGGCCTGCTTGTCCAGCGTCTCCTTCTCCTTGCGGAGCGCATCCTGCTCCTTGTCGATTTCCTTCTGGCGCTCATCCAGCCACTTCTGGAGGCGGGCCTTGGCGGCCTTGCCGTCATCCACCTCCAGCAGGACGCGCTGCAGGTCCACGTAGGCGACCTTCAGGTCCGCCGCCGAGGCGGCCACCGGCAGGGCGAGCGAAAAGACGGCGGCCACGGCCGCGATGGTGGTGCGAAGCGACATGTTCAACAGCTCCTCGGGAAGGTTACAGGCTCCGACGTCGGGGCCCCGGGCTTGTTCAAATACCCCCCGCCTGGGGTGGAGCCGGGAGAAAGCGAAGCCAGGGCTTATCAGAAGAAGTTGCCGATAGTGAACTCGAAGAGGATGCGGTCATCCTCCGGCCGCCTGGTGAGCGGAATGCCCCACTCGAAGCGCAGGGGGCCGATGGGCGAGAACCAGCGGAAGCCGAAGCCGGCGGAGTGGAAGAGGCCGAGCGGCAGCTTGTCCTGCTTGTCCTGGAAGAAGCGCTCGTTGGACGCGAAGGCGTTACCGGCGTCGTAGAAGAGCACGCCGCGCAGGCCGGCCTTCTCGAAGATGGGGAACTCCAGCTCGAAGTTGAAGACGAGCTGCTTGTTGCCGCCGACGTCGAAGTCCGTGACGGTGGCGTCCGGGTTGCCGGAGCGGGGCACCTTCACCGAGGGGCTGATGCTGCGCAGGTAGTAGCCGCGGACGCTGTTGATGCCGCCCACGTAGTAGAGCTCGGAGATGGGGAGCGGCTTGTCCTTGTCGAGCTGCTGGATGAAGCCAATGGTGGCGTTCGTCTTGAAGACGAAGCCGAACGGCATGGGGAAGTACAGGCGCGAGTAGGCCGTGTACCGGTTGAAGAGGAAGGTGCCGCCGAGGAAGCTGGGGGCCGTCTCCACCGAGCCGTAGTGGATGAAGCCACGCGACGGGAAGAGGCGGTTGTCGCGCCGGTCGAACGAGAGCGACAGGCGCAGCGCGCTGGTGGTGCCGGAGAGGAACTGGTTGGCCAGCAGCACCGCGCCCAGGTTCTGCCCCGCCTCCACCGTCACCCACTCGCGCGAGTAGCCGATGGTGCCCAGCAGGTCGTCGATGAACTGGTAGCCGATGGAGACGCTGCCACCGGTGGAGTTGCGGATGAAGCCCTCGTAGTCCGCCTGGACGCGGAAGAACTCCGCGGACAGCAGGTAGTTCGTGTCCAGGAAGTACGGGTCATAGAAGGACAGCTGCACCAGGGAGCGCAGGCCCGAAATCTGCGCGGACGCGGAGACGCTCTGGCCCCAGCCCAGGAAGTTGTTCTGGGAGATCTGCGCCGTGAAGATGAAGTTCTCCACGTTGGAGAAGCCGAGGCCGACCTGGAAGGTACCGGTGGCCTTCTCCTTCACCTCCACCTGGAGGATGATGGTGTCGTCCTGGCTGCCGGGCTTCTGGGTGATTTCCACCGTCTCGAAGAAGCCCAGGGCGGTGGCGCGCTCGCGGCTGCGGCGCACGCCGGTGCCGGAGTAGAGCTCGCCCTCGTACACGCGCAGCTCGCGGCGGATGACCTTGTCGCGCGTCTTGCTGTTGCCGACGACGTCGATGCGCTCAATCGTGACCTGGGGGCCCTTCTGCACGTCGAAGGTCAGGTCCACCGTCTTGGTGTCGGCGTTGACGTTGGTGACGGGGTTGATGTTCGCGTAGGCGTAGCCGCGGTCGTAGTAGACGTCCGAGACGGAGACGATGTCCTGCGACAGCTGCGTGCGGTTGAAGCGCGTGCCGGTGCGCGAGCGCATCAGCGACGCCATCGTCTCCTTGGAGACGTCGGGGAGCAGGTCACCGGCGAAGTCGATCTTCCCGATGTCGTAGGACTCGCCCTCGGTGATGCGGATGGTGATGTAGATGAACCGCTTGTCCGCGGAGAGCTGGACGGTGGGCTTGTCCACCCGGACGTTGATGAAGCCGCGGTCGAAGTAGGCGTACTGGATGACCTGGAGGTCGCGGTCGAACGCCTCCTGGCGGTAGGTGCCCTCGCCGGTGAAGAAGGAGAAGAAGCCCCCCTCGCGGGTGATCATCGTCTCCTTGAGCACGTCCGGGGAGACCTTCTCCGCGCCGATGAAGGTGATCTGCTTCACCATCACCTTGGCGCGCTCGTTGATGACGAAGACGACGTCCACGGTGCCCGGGCTCTCCGGCACGGGCTTGAGCTGGTGGGTGACCTCGGCGAGGAAGTAGCCCTTCTCCACGTACTTCGCCTGGATCTTCGTGACGGTGGAGCGCACCGTCTCCATCTCCAGGATGGTGTTGGACTTGGTGTCGATTTCCTCCTTCAGGTCATCCTTGCTGAGCTCCTCGTTGCCCTGGAGCTGCACGAGGCGGATGACGGGCCGCTCGTCGACGCGGACCACGTAGGCCACGCCCTTGGGGAGGTGCTGGACGAGCAGCTCCACGTTCTGGAAGTAGCCCAGGGCCCAGACGGCGCGGAGGTCCTGCGCGGTGTTGGCGGGCAGGAGCGGCTGGCCCACCTTGGTGCGCAGGGCGCGGCGGATGGCCTCGGCCTCCACGCGCTTGTTGCCCTCGACGCGAATCTCCACCACCCGGTTCTCGTCGTCCGCACCGACGGTGGGGACGTCCTCGGGCAGCGGGGCCCCGGGGGCGGGCGCGGCTTCCGGAGCCGTGCCGGCATCAGCGGGCTCCTGGGTGACGGCGGAGGGAGAGGTCACCGCCGGAACAGGCGCGGGGGCGGGCACACCTCCATCCACCTGGGCCCGGGCAGGGCCGGACACGAGGGAGGACAGGGCGACCGCCAGCAGCGGGAGCAGTGACTTGCGCGACAGAACGGGGAGCCTCAAGGGGAGACCGGCCAGGAAAAGGCGGGGCAATGTACGGGATGGGGCGCGCGGCCCTCAATCCAAAAGCAACGGGACATCACGCCTCCGACACCTCCCCCCCGGCCAGCCTCAGCCGGCGGGGCATGGAGCGAGCGAGCGCCTCGTTGTGGGTGACCACCACGGCGGTGATGCCCAGGTCCCGGTTGACGTCCCGGAGGAGCTGGTGGATGCCCTCGCCGGTGGCGGGGTCCAGGTTGCCGGTCGGCTCGTCGGCGAGCAGGACGGCGGGCTTGAGCACCAGGGCGCGGGCCAGCGCCACGCGCTGGGCCTCGCCACCGGACAATTCCCCCGGACGGTGGTCCACTCGCTGGCCCAGCCCCACCCGCTCCAGCAGCTCGCGGGCGTAGGTATAGGCCCCGGAGCGGTCCTGGCGCTGGATGAGGGCCGGCATGGCCACGTTCTCCAGCGCGGTGAACTCGGGCAGCAGGTAGTGGCTCTGGAAGACGAAGCCGATGGTGCGGTTGCGGAACTCGGCGATCTCCGCATCGTTCATGGAGAACACGGAGCGGCCCTCGAAGAGGACCTCGCCGGCGGCCGGGGCGTCCAGGGTGCCCAGCACGTGGAGGAAGGTGCTCTTGCCCGCGCCAGAGGCACCGATGAGCGAGACGAGCTCGCCCTTCTGGATGTCCAGCGACACGCCGCGCAGCACATCGATGCGCTTGCCGTGCAGGAAGTAGCTCTTGAAGACGTTGCGGATGGACAACAGCGCCATGGCTACTCCGCCTTGAGGCCTTCCACCGGCTCCACGCTGCTGGCCTTGAGGGCCGGGTAGATGGAGGCGAGGTAGGTGACGAGGACCGCGATGACGACCGCGAGCGCCGTCTGGACGGGCTCGACGCGCACCGGCAGCGCGGGGATGTAATAGACCTCGGGGTCCAGCTTGATGCCGACCTTCTCGATGAAGACGCACCAGGCGAGGCCGGAGAAGAGCCCCAGGAGGCCTCCCGCGATGCCAATCTGCAGGCCCTCCGCGAGGAAGATCTTCACGATGCCGCCGTCGGAGACGCCCAGCGCCTTGAGGACGGAGATCTCCTTGCGCTTCTCCAGCACCAGCATGATGACGGTGGCGACGATGAGGCCGGCGGCCACGACGATGATGATGGACAGGATGATGCCCATCACCAGCTTCTCCAGGCGCAGCGCGGAGAAGAGGTTCTTGTTCATCTCGCCCCAGTCGCGGGCCCGGTAGGGGTAGCCGCCCAGCACCTTCACCACCTGGCCGGCGATGCGGCGCGCGTCGTCGATGTCCGCGACCTTCAATTCGATGCCGCTGGCGCCCTGGACGTCGAAGAACTTCTGCGCCTCCGAGAGCAGGATGTAGACGAACTTGGAGTCGTACTCGTACATGCCCGAGTAGAAGATGCCCGCGACGCGGAAGGCGCGGCTCTTCGGGATGGGGCCGGAGGGGCTCAGCTCGGTGCCGAGCGGGGACACGACATTCACGCGGTCCCCCACCACCACGCGCAGCGACGCGGCCAGCTCGCGGCCGACGATGATGCCCGGCAGCACCGCGGGCTTCGTGGACTTGCCGGAGCGGCGGATGATGTCGTCCTCGACGGCCGTCTCCGAGCCGCTGCCACCCGCGGGCTCCTCCTCTGGCAGGCCCCGGTTCAGAATCTTCTCGGGCGTGTAGAGGATGTCGAGCTTGCCGCCGCCGAGCAGGTAGTCCGGCAGGTCCGTCACCGTGCCCACCGTCTGCGGGTCGATGCCCTTGATGATGACGCCGTCGACGTTGCCCTCGGAGGCAATCATCACCTGGTTGATGATGAAGGGCGTCTGGCCCACCACGCCGGGCACGCGGCCGATGGACTCCATGACCTTGGGGTACTCGGGCAGCTCACCCGCGTACTTGGACACCACCGCGTGCGCGTTGGTGCCGAGAATCTTCTTCTGGAGGTCGGCCTCGAAGCCGCTCATCACCGAGAGGACGATGATGAGCGCCATGACGCCCACGCCCACGCCGCCCACGGACAGGGCCGTCATCATCATGGTGGGCGACTGCTCGCGCAGCTTCAGCCGGTTGAGGTCCGAGGCCGCGGCCAGCGGGTCCGCCATGCCGAGCGCGCGGATGCGGGTGCGCTCCACGGCGGCTTCCGCCGAGCGGATGATGAAGTAGACGAGCAGCGGCGGGATGATGCCGAACATCAGCACCGCCAGCGTGCCCAGCAGCAGCGAGGGGCGGAACACCGCCACGTGGCGGCGCGCGACGAACAGCTCGAAGCGCAGCTTCAGGTCCAGGCGGCCGCTGCCGGCGGCGATGAAGCCGGTGTTGATGCCCAGCACCAGCGCCAGCACCAGCGCGGTGAAGACGAGCCAGTACGCCAGCTCCGGGCGGCCGATGAGCCCGGCCACGTACGTCACCTCGCGCAGCCGGTAGCCGAGCGCGAGCTGCAGCGAGGGCACCCGCTCCATCAGCGTGAGGACGATGGGGATGGGCAGGCCGAGGTAGAGGACGCCGATGGTGGCCTCGGGCAGCGACAGCCGCTGCGCGCGCGAGGCGCCGATGAAGCCCGAGACGAAGGCCACCAGGCCCGCCACGGCCAGGGAGATGGCGAAGGCCCCGGTGGGCGGCAGCGCCAGGCCCCCGCCGGCATTCTGCGAGGCGCCGCCCAGCTCCGTGGACGGCACGCCGCTGGAGAGCACCGTCTGCAGGAGGATGAGCGCCACCTCCGCCAGGAGGATGCCGCCGCCGTACGCGCCCAGGGTGCTCCAGTAGAAGTCCCGGTAGCGCGCCAGGCGCGGGTACAGCGGCGCGCCCGCGGCGGGGCTGGGCCCCTCACCCGGGCCCGCGGCGCGGCGGATGCCGGTCGCGAGGAGCCCCCAGCCCGCCAGCCAGACGAGCGCGCCGCCCAGCAGCATGCCGGTGCGGAGCTCGGACGCGGACGCGCCCAGCGCCACCTGCGCCGGCACGAGGACGGCGGCGTCGAAGACCTGGAGCACCCCACCCCACCCGATGAGGGACAGCCCCAGGGCGGCGCTCACCTCCGCCCAGGCCTGGGATTCGGAGATGGCCACCCCGAGCAGGATGAAGCCCACCAGGGCCACGAGGGCCCCGGCCCAGATGAAGCTCCAGCGATGGACGGTACGCCGTTCGGCCGAGTGCACGAGGCCTCCTGGCTACTTCGCCAGTGGCTTGAGGAGAGGGAAAAGAATGACGTCGCGAATGCTCTGGGAATCGGTGAACAGCATGGCGAGCCGATCAATCCCGATGCCCTCACCGGCCGTGGGCGGCATGCCGTGCTCGAGGGCGCGGATGTAGTCCTCGTCGTAGTCCATCGTCTCCTGCTGGCCCCGCTGCTTCGCCTCCAGCTGGGCCAGGAAGCGGCCCTTCTGGTCCAGCGGGTCGTTCAGCTCGGAGAAGGCGTTCGCGATTTCCCGCCCCGCCACGTACAGCTCGAACCGGTCCGTGATTTCCGGGTTCTTGTCGTTCCGGCGGGCGAGCGGGGAGATGGCGGTGGGGAAATGGGTGATGAAGGTGGGATGGACGAGGGTGCCCTCGACGTGGTGCTCGAAGAGCGCGCCCACCAGCTCGCCGTGGTTCATGGCGTCGATGGCCCGCCGCTCGGACTCGCCGTGGGACGTCTTGAGCAGCTCGGCGCGGAGCCGGTCCGGGTCCGCCATGTCCTTGTCCGTCAGGCTGCTGCCCACCGCCTCGCGGATGGCCTCCGTCATGGAGATGCGCTTCCAGCCCTTGCCGAAGTCCAGCACGTGCTCGCCGTACTTCACCTTGGAGTCGCCGGTGACGGCCTTCGCCGCCTCGGAGATCATCTCCTCGGTGAGGTCCATCAGGTCCTCGTACGTGGCGTACGCCTGATAGAACTCGAGCATCGTGAACTCGGGGTTGTGCCGGGTGCTGATGCCCTCGTTGCGGAAGTTGCGGTTGATTTCGTAGACGCGCTCGAGGCCGCCCACCACCAGGCGCTTGAGATGCAGCTCCGGGGCGATGCGCATGTACAAGTCGATGTCGAGCGCGTTGTGGTGCGTGGTGAAGGGCCGTGCCGCCGCGCCCGAGACGAGCGAGTGCATCATCGGCGTCTCCACCTCGACGAAGTCCCTGCCGTCGAGGAAGCTCCGGATGAAGCTGACGAGCTTCGTGCGCTTGAGGAACGTGGCCTTCACGTCCGGGTTGGAGACCATGTCCAGGTAGCGCTGGCGGTAGCGGACCTCCACGTCCGTGAGGCCGTGCCACTTCTCCGGCAGCGGCCGGAGGGACTTGGTGAGCGGGGTGAACTTCGTGGCCGACAGCGTCAGCTCGCCCGTCTTGGAGCGGAAGACGGGGCCGGTGGCGGCGAGGAAGTCACCCAGGTCCGCGAGCTTGAAGACCTCGTAGGCGTCACCCAGTGCGTCCTTCTTCATGTGGACCTGGATTTCACCCGAGCGGTCCCGAAGCTTGATGAAGGCGGCCTTGCCGAACGAGCGCATGGCCACGATGCGGCCCGCGACGTCGTAGACGGTGGGGTTGGCGTCCAGCTCTTCAGTGGACTGCGGACCGTGCTTCGCGTGGATCTCCGCGGCCTGGTGCTGGGGCTTGTAGCCGTTGCCGTACGGGTTGAAGCCGGCCTCGCGCCATTTGGCGGCCTTCTCCAGCCGCTGCTCGTAGATCTCCTGCTCCTTGGACCCCGTGTCGTTGTTCTGTTCTTCAGCCATGGCGCGCCCTTCCAAGAGGCGCGGCACCGTAGCCAAGGCTCCCCCCGGACGCAACGCAACACAACGCAATAGGGCGAGGTGGCGGACGCTCGGGGAGCAACCTCCTGAAGCCGACGCTCGGGGCGCAACCCCCTGAAGCGGACGCTCAGGGTGCGGCCATGAACAGGAAGGCGGCCACGGCGGCCCCCAGGAGCAGGGGGATGAGGATTTCCACGGGGACGCGGTAGTGCGCGTGCTTCGTGTGCAGGCCGCGCAGGCCGAAGCGGCGCTGGCGGCGCAAGCGGTTCATCACCTGCGAGGCGAGCGCGGGTGGGGCCTTCTCCCGCTCCACACCCTTGAGGCGCTGCACGGTGCTCGCGTAGCCCTCCCAACCCTTGCGGCAGTCCTCGCAGCCGTCCAGGTGGGTGCGCACCGCCTGCGCCTTGGGGGCAGGCAGCTCGTCGTCGGCGAGCGCGAGGAACAGGGCCCTCGCCTCGCGGTGGTTCATCCGCGGGTCCACGTCCAGGAGTTTGCGATGAATGCTGCTCATGGCTCAAGCCGCCCCAGGAGGTCCGCCAGCTTTTCTCGTGCCCGGTGGAGCCGGCTCTTCACCGTGCCCTCGGGCAGCTCGGTAATCTCGATGATTTCGTCGTAGCTCAGGCCCTCGATGTCGCGCAGGGCCACCAGCATGCGCGCGTCCGGCTCCAGCTGGGAGATGGCCCACTGGACGCGGGCGCGCTCGCGGGCGGACTCCAGGGCCACGTCCGGCGTGGGCGGCGCCCCGGGCCCGTCCACCCAGAGGGCCTGGGCCTCGTCGTACTCCTCCGAGCGGCCCCGGCCCCGGCGCTTGAGGTACTTCAGCCGGTTGATGCAGTGGTTCTTCGTGATTCGGAACAGCCAGGTGGACAGCTTGGAGTCCTCGCGGAAGCGGCGGACGTTCTGGTGCACGCTGACGAAGATTTCCTGCACCAGGTCGTGCGCCTCCTCGCGGTCCCCCACCATGCGGACGCAGAAGTCGTAGAGCCGGTCCT
The DNA here is from genome assembly GCF_055568925.1 of Pyxidicoccus sp. M6. Lineage (NCBI taxonomy): Bacteria > Pseudomonadati > Myxococcota > Myxococcia > Myxococcales > Myxococcaceae > Pyxidicoccus > Pyxidicoccus sp. M6. The sequence goes on from NZ_CM145714.1 coordinate 8,766,460, forward strand.
GGTGCGTGCGCACCAGCTGCTCGAAGGCATCCGGGTCGCCACGGCGCAGCCGGTTGAGCAGCGCCACGTCCTGCCGGCGGGCTTCGGACGCCTCGGCGACGGCCTGCCCTTCTTGTCCGATTTCGAGCACGCCGCCCGACGTCACCGGTGTCCTCCCACGGCCGCCCCTCCGGCTGGAGGTGCCACCGTCCCTCGCAGACTATCCCGTCCCCTGCCCCGCGCGCCCTCGGACAGCGGGGCCGGGGAAAAGGTTCCCGGAGTGTGGGCGCGGGGTTGGCCCGAAGCGTCACGGCCCCAGCCCCAATGGGTGTCGGGGCAGCCTGCTACCCGCCGCTGGCCCCACGGGCGAGGACACGCCAGCGGGGAGATACCTCGCGCGTCACCACGCCCGCATCCGGGAGCTGGAGCACCTCTCGGTGGAGCCAGATTTCATCACCGTCTGCCTGCCAGTAGCGGATGAGGAAGAGCGTATACGTCCCCGCCGGCAGGTGCGGAAACGTCCAGAAACCGTCCCGGGAGTAGTCGGACGCATGCCTGAACTGCGTGACGCGGGTGAAGGCCTCATGGTCCGCCGGCGGCTCCATCGCCCCCGGCACGAGCACCCAGCTGCCGCCCACCTCCGAGTCGTCGCGGGGCGACCGCACCCTCAACGTCGCCCCCTCGCGCCGCTCCTCGAACTCCACGGAGACCGTCCCCTGCGCGGGGACCTGGATTCGCCGGGGAGGAAAGGTGGCCTGCGGCTCGGGCCGCGGGCGGACGTCCAGCGACGCGACGTACGCTCCCGCGGGCACACCGCGCAGCTCGAAGTCAGCGCATGAGAACTCCACCTGATGCCGGGAGGAGCCATCCTCGGCGTGGAGCTGCGCGACGCAATGGGTATAGGAGTCGCTGGCGCGCACCCGGCCGCGCACCCGGGCGCCGGCGTCGAGGACGATCTGGACCTGCGTCTGCCCGGGAGCGAGCGCCACGCGCTTCTGGACATGCCCGGGATGGATGACGACGAGCGTCCGCCGGACCTCCCCGGCGCGCAGGGCGAAGGTGCCATCGGCCGCGCTCTTCACGGCGCCCAGCTCCGTCGAGGCGTGGACCTGCCGGTTGTCTTCCGCGGGTCCGTCCTCGGCGTCCACCAGCGCACCCTCCACGGGCGCTCCCGTGGCCGCGTCCACGATACGGCCACGCACCGTCACGCCCGCCCGCATCACCACGACGCCCAGCTCCACGTCGCCGTCATGCTCCCGCGCGGGGACCGTGACACGGGTGGAGACAAGCTCCGGGGCCGAGAGCGTGAGCTGCAGCGCGGCCCTGTCGCGCAACGACCGGGAGAACCGCCCCTGGGCGTCCGCCACTTCGCGCCCGTTGACGTGGAACCGCGTGACGGGCGAGCCGTCCTCGCGCGTGACGCGGCCGCGCACCTCCGCGTCGCGGCGGAGCACCCACTTCACGTCTTCCGTTCCCGCCTTCACCCGGAAGCGCTCCTTCCGGCTGCGTGGGGAGCCCGGCGTGGAGGTCTCGGGGCGATAACCCGACACGATGGCGTCCACTTCATACTCACCGGGCGCCAGGTGCCGTTGCCGGAAGCGCCCGTCCGGTCCCGTGGTGGCGGTCGGCTGGAAGCCGATGATGGGCATGCCCGGCGGAGGGTGGAAGACGAGTATGACGCCGGAGAGGGGCCTCCCCTCGGTGTCCACGACCAAGCCCGTCACGGGCAGCCCTTCCGGCAGCACCAGCCGCACGTGCGAGGACGCGGTGGACGCGAGCTCGACGACGGACTCCACTCCACGGGAGCCCTGCGCCCCATCGAGACGCGCCTCCACCCTGTACCGCCCCGCCGGCATTCCCCGCAGCGAGAAGCGGCCCTCTTCATCCGTGGTGTCGACATGCGAGAGCGAGGCAGCGTCGTCCCCACCCTCCAGTTGCGCGAGGATCCGCGCGTCCGCGACGGGCAGCCCCCGTGAGTCCACCACCTCGCCGGAGAGCCGCGCCCCGACGGACAGCACCAGGCGGACGGCCCGACGGGGGACGGTGACCGCCTGCTTCGCCATCAAGAAGTCCCGGTGGTAGGCGGCCAGCAGGAAGTCGCCAGGACGGGAGACCTCCACCTGGAAGGTCCCGTCCTCCCGCGTCCTCGCCAGGCCCACCTCCCTCGGCTCCGCGCGCGAGGTGTCCAGCACGCGGAGGATGGCATCCTTCACGGGGCGGCCCTCCGGGTCGACGACGTCCCCCTCCACGAGGAACGCGCGCCGCAGCGTGAAGTCCAGGGGCCCGGCTCCCGGCCGCCACTTCTGGTCCTGGAGGATGAAGCCCTCGTGGAGGGCGCGGATGACGTGCTCCCCGTCGGCCAGCGGTCCCAACCGATAGGTGCCATCCGCCTCCGCCAGCACGGCCAGCTTCCGGCGCTCGAGCCGTGGTTCGGGGCGCTCGAGCACCCTCAGCACGGCCTCCGGGAGGGGCCTGCCCTGCTCGTCGCGCACCACGCCCCGCGCCTGCGAGGGCCGCGACAGGTCCAGCACCAGCTCCCGTGCGTCGCGTCCGGAGGGAAGCCAGAGGCCGCCCGCCGCCTCGCGCTCTCCGTGGAAGGCGAATACCTCGTAGGCCTCCGGGCGCAGGCCGTCGAAGGCGAAGCGCCCCTCGCCGTCGGTGTGCATCTCGCGCTGCAGGTGCTCGCCCGCGAGGACGACACGCGCTTCCCGGACGGGGGACTCGCCGTCCACCACGCGCCCCGCGAGACGCCGGGCCCGGTGGAGGGTGATGACCCGGGAGCGCTCGTCCGAGGTCCGGACGCGCACGAGCTCGGGGTACCAGCCCTCCTTCATGACGAGGACGTGGTACTCGCCCTGGGGCAGCGGGCCGATGCGCCAGTGGCCGTCTTCCGCCGTGAGGCCCTCGAACAGCCGGCCGTGGTCGAGGCAGAGCGTCGAGACGCTCGCACCCACCACTGGCGCCTCGTCCTCGTCGAAGACCGTGACGTCGAGCGCCGCGTCTCCGAGCCGCAGCTCCACGCCATCCGTGCCCGCGAGCACATCCGGCCGCACCGCCACGCCGGGCCCGCCCTCCGCCCAGAGATGGAAGGCCCCCTCCTCCAAGCCCTCCAGGGAGAAGCGTCCCTCGGCGTCCGTCGTGGCTCGGGCCTGTGGGGGCGTGTCCTTGCGATACATCTCCAGCCACGACTCCAAGCGCTCCGGACTTCCCTCGCAGCTGCACTCCACATCCATGTGCCCATTGCCGCCATGGCAGCCGCACGGGCTCAGGATGCGCCCGCTGAGGAGGGCGCCGGGCTTGATGGCCATCACCCACGCTCCGGGAACCGGTCCCTCCGGCCCGAGGACGCGCCCCCGGATGCCCAGTGAGCCCCGGGCCGTCGGTGCGGGCAGCGAGGACCACGCCTCCAGCAGCCGCGCGGCCGCGCGTGACTCACGATTCTGGAGCTCCCGCTGCTCGGTCCGTGGTTCGCCCCCGAGCTCCGCATCCCCGACAGGGGCGCGGGTCAGCCACCACAACATCCCCCCGAGCACGAGCAGCACCAGGGCCACGCTGAACCACCGACGCACGAGAACCTCCGTCACGGGGCCCAACCTGGGAGGGCACCTCCGTTTCACCCCTCTTACTGGATTTCGTCCCTCCGTGCAGGGGCGGCGTGAGGACTTCTCTCCGCACTCTCCACCGCCGGGGCCTGGACCGCCCCAAGGGGCGGAGCGTACGCCTGGCGCGCGACGCGGGCCGTTCCATCACCGCGGGGACGCGGGCACCGCCGGGCTCTTGATTGAAGGTGCCAGGTGGTCCCATCATCTGCTGACCTGGTGGGTAGACTGTCCTCCCCGGGAGTGTTATCGCGGGATTCCGCTGTGGCCTCCGCTCTGTGCCACGGCCATGCCTGTCCGCCAGGAAGCGCCAGGTCCAGCATCGTGTCAGCCCCTTGGAATAGATGGAGACCCTGGAGGTTGTCCCGCATGTCCCATCGTGGTGGGTTGGTCTTGATGGTGGCCGTGCTGTTGCTGGGCACGGGCGCCCCGGCGCAGTCGCAAGCCACGAAGCAGTGGAAGCGCGTGGAGCGGAGCGTCTCCCTGACCGTAGGCCCCCGGGAGTCCGCCCAGCCACTGCGGCTGGCGCCCAACGTAGTGACCACGGTCATCTTCGACACGGACATCGACCCGGCGGCGGTGGATGTCGCGAACCTGCGCGTTCTCTTCACCCTGCTGCAGGTGCAGGCGCGCCTGCTCGTGCTCAGGCCAGCGGTCGTCATGCCCGCCGAGCACGTGCCTCCGCTGGTGGTGCGCTTCGCGGATGGCGCCGCGCCCCATCAGCTCACCTTCGTGCTCACGACGGACGAGCAGGAGGTGGACTCGGTGGTGGACGTGCTGCGCAAGCCCGTTCCGTCTGAGCAGTTGGAGGCGCAGTTGGTGGCGCTGGGCAGCTACTGCGAGAGCCTGGAGGAGCGACTGGCCGCCGCGCGCAGGTCGGCCCTCCCACGCGGGCTGGCGGGGGCGCTCCTCTCCGGGGCCATCACGGAAGTAGGCGTCAAGGGAAGGGAGGACAAGAGCACGGCCGTTTCGAAAGGGCTGGGGGTGGCGTGGCTGCACATCTATCGCTCGTACTCATGGCTGGCGTTCAAGATGAAGCTGGAAAATCCAGCGAACGCGGCACCGTGGCTGCCCGGGCGGGCGCGGCTGACCCGCCTGGACGCGGAAGGCCGTCCCCTTGGAGAAGTGCTCGAAGCACCGGTCCAGATGCGCGAGGCGCGGCTGGCGCCGGAGCAGAGCGCGGAGGCGGTGGTGCAGTGGCCATTGTCGGCGGGCGACGAGGCCGCAATGTACACCCTGGAAGTGCTGGACGCGGCCGGCCGCAGGGGCGTGCGGTGGCCGGAGCTGAGGCCGTAGACGTAGGAGACCACGAGGAGGCGGCATGCAGGAGCAGGTCAGTGAGTCCTCGAGGCAGTACGCCGTGCTGTCTCCGCAGGGACTGCCGCCCGGCACCTGGGTGGGGCGCTGGCGGGTGGAGCGCCGCGTCGGCAGTGGTGGCAACGGGACGGTGTACGAGGTGCGGCGGAAACCGGGAGGCCGCAGCTACGCGCTGAAGCTGGCCCACAAGCCGGGAGATGCCCGCTTCATGCGCGAATCAGAGGCGCTCGACCGGGTCCTGCATCCCGGAGTGGTGCGCTTGATCGAAGCGGGCGCATGGCGGACCGGGCCGGTGCGCTACCCCTACCTGGTCCAGGAGTACGCGCACGGCGAGTCACTCTACGACTGGGCCCTGGCCCGCAACCCCACGGGCCGGGAGGTGGCCGGGCTGCTGGCACAGGTGGCTGAAACGCTGGCCGAGGCGCACCGCCAGGGCGTGCTCCATCGCGACATCAAGGGAGAGAATACCCGGGTGGACGCGGACCAGCGGCTCAAGGTGCTGGACTGGGGCGCCGGCTGGCACACGGACGCGATGCCTCTCACCTCGGCGGCGCGCCTGCCCCCCGGCACCCCGCCCTATCACAGTCCTCAGGCCATTCTCTTCAGCCTGCGGGCCCAGCGTGAGCGACTCTCGGGCCCCTACCAATACACGGTGGCTGACGAGCTGTACGCCGTGGGCGTCGCCTTCTATCGGCTGCTGGTGGAACAGTACGTGCCCCTGCGCCTGAATGACGACCTGGAGTCCAGCGTGGAGGAGCCCGGGCCCTGGGCCGTGCGTGCCCTCAACCCGCGTGTGCCCGCGCCGCTGGCGGCCCTGGTGCAGCGGCTGTTGGCTTTCCGGCCCGAGGACAGGCCGCGGAGCGCCCGGGGCCTGGAAACCTCGGTGCGGCGGGCCCTGAAGGAGGCGGGACCCGCGTGGGACGAGCCCCTCTTCGACTGGTACGCGGGACCGGCCCCGGACACCCGCACGACGCAAGCGGGGGCGCCGCCGGGCCCCGTCGCGCCGGGTCACGAGGTGGCGCTGCGCCTCGCGCGCACCCGGCGTCTGGACCAGGCCCGGTTGCACCGGGGAGTCCGCCATGTGCGCCGCAGGGAATTGGCCGAGGTCGTCACCCTTCCAGTCGCACGCACCGGCCTCCGGGAGCGCTGGGCACAGGGCCCCCGGGCCCGGCGGCTGGCGCTGGGCGCGGGGCTGGTGGTGGTGATGAGCGTGGCCTGGGCCCTTGCGCGCTGGAGTCCGCCACCCAAGCTCACGCCACCAGGACCCGCCTCCCGTAGCCGACAACTGGCGCCCCCCGGCGGGCCCACCGACACTGTGGCGCCCGTGGCGGCCTCTCCCTCTCTGCACCTGATGCCTCCGTGGCCGGAAGAAGCCATGTCCAGAACCGACTCACTGTGCCTGTCCTGTCTCCACCCCCTGCAACGCTACCTGCTGGCTGCTGGCGCCGCCGCCACCCTCACCGCCTGCCCCGGATCGGAGGTGCGCCCTGACTCCGCCCACTGCCCTTCCGAGGCGCTGACGGCCATGCGCCAGTTCCGCATGGCCCCGGGCGACACCCTTGGCATTGAGACCGACTTCCGCCTGCCCCGAGGCCCCGAGGAGTTGAATTACAACGTGCCCGTGCGCGATGGCCCCATCACCAGCCGGGTCTACAACCCCAAGATAAGTCGACTGCCTGAGGGAACCCTGCTCTTCGGGCAGCTGTGGACGGGCGGAGAATTTGTCATCGGCCGCTACACCCGGGCGAGGACGCCCGCCGGCCGTGAGTACCCGGTCTGCCTCATCCTCGCGGACGCGGAGGGCCAACCCAAGTCTCAAGGCTCGCGGCCCGGCTATACCCTGCTGCGGCCCACGCCCTTCGTCACGGTGGTGGACCGGTTCCCCTGAACGTCTGGTTTGAGCAATAACAATACGAGGCGCCGGCACACCCAACCTCACACATCCTTTTCTGGTTGGCTACATCTTGGGTAGTCTCCCTGAGGCTCGCGCGGCCAATCCAAGCCCGTGCAGCGCCTCAAGGAGAACGCCACAATGTCTGGACGGAAGCGTTCTAGCAGCAGCGAAGCGCCCATCCTTGCCGTGGGCGACGCGGTCTACGAACGCGTGACGGAGTTGCTCCCAGGCCCTCACGGAGAGCGGGTGTTCATCGCTCGCCGCCGTGCCCCCGGCGAGCCGCCCGTCCGTGTCATCCTCAAGCAACTGTCACTTTCATCGACAGGCGGTGCTCCAGTCTCCCTGGAGCGGGCACGCCACCGGCTCGAAGAGGAAATTCGCCTGGCGCGCCACCTCCAGCACCCGGGCATTGCCCGGGTCCACGGGCTTCATGCGCGTCCGGACGCGCTCACCGTCGAGATGGAGTACGTGGCCGGCACGTCCGTGGATGATGCCATCTCACTGGCGCTCATCCGGCAACGGCCCTACACCGAGCGCTTCCTGCTGTACGTGGCCTCGCGGGTGGCCGAGGCGCTCGCGTATGCGCATGGCCGAGTGGATGAGCACGGCATGCTGCTGGGCATTGTTCACCGCGACATCCAGCCGGAGCGCATTCGCATCACCCCAGGTGGCGACGTGAAGCTGACGGACTTTGGCGTTGCCTGCTCACTTCTCCCGGGGCGGCTGGTGACGAGCGTGACGCGCCCGCATGGACAGGCGCTCTACTCTGCCCCGGAGGTGCTCTTCGGCGAGCCGGTGGATGGGCGTGCCGACCTCTTCTCGCTGGGACTGGTGCTGCTGGAGCTGGGCACGGGTATGCACCTCTATGACCTGCCGGACATCCAGGAGCGCGAGCTGGAGGCGCGCTTGACAGCCGAGGCCGAACAGCGCGTGACACGCACGGTCATGTCCGCGCTGGAGGCGGAGCTGCCCGCAGAGGACTACGAGCGGGCCGCCCTGCACGCCGCCGTGTTCCACCCCACGGACGTCGAGCGTCTGTCCGCGCGGGTGACGCCGCCACTCCGCGCCATCCTTCTTCGGCTGCTCCGCAGGAGCCCGGAGGAACGGTATGAATCGGCGGAGGCGCTCGAGGTGGACCTGCGAAAGCGGTCCGGCGAGATGGGGTCCTACAGCGCCGCGGAAGCTGTCGCGGAGCTGGAGCTGGCACGGCGCGAGGCCGGCGAGAGACTGGTAGGGGATGCCAATGACACTCATGCCAGCACGGCATGAGGCCTCTCCTTTCATCCGCGCTGCGCGTGCTCGCTGACCCGTCCTGTTCACGGCGCGTGAAGCCTGTCATACCATGGAATGCCTCACCGTGTCGGGAAGCAGTGGAGGCGCTGATGCGATGGCGGGCCACGACGAACGGGCTCTGGCTTCTGCTCGTGGGGCTGATGTTGGGTTGTCCACTGAATCACGCCAAGGCGGGATTCAACGACCGGGCCATCCGGGCAGATGTCCGTGCACAGCTGCTCGAGGAGTGTCCGGAGAAGGTGCGTGAGCGGCACTGCGATGGCGACCGTGAGCACACAGAAGATTGCATCAAAGCATGTGCCGAAGCGCTCCAGTCCGAGGACGGCGATGAATGAAACGACGTGAAGTCGCGGGACTGGTCGCGGCCCTGCTGCTGCCCTTGCCGCTCGTCATGTTGGTGCTCGGTGTCATGCACCCGGAGCGCTGGGCACCCGGGCAGTCGGACGCACGCGTCAGCCCGGTACTGGAGTTCGAAGCCAGGATGCGCCTCCAGTCGTACCGCCGCTACTGCCGCACCGGCGCGAGCTGCGAGCCGCCCCTGGGGTGCCTGGACGACATGCGCGCCAGGACCGCCTACTGCACGGACAGCGAGTGCATGACGGACCACGACTGCCCGGAGGAGCAGCAGTGCCGCAACCTGGCCTCGCGCGGCGGCGGCCCCCTGGTTCGCCGCTGCATTCCCCTGGGAGAGCGCAAGGAAGGCGAGCGGTGCTACCCCGTTCCACCCGACCGGGATGACGCCTGCGGGCCGAACCTGTTCTGCGCGGGTGATGGGTGGTGCGCACGGCCCTGCCAGTTGGATACCCCCCAAGGCTGCCCTGAAGGCTTCAGGTGCACGAACGTGACGCCAGAGCCCGCGTGCCTCCCTACCTGCGAGATACGAGGCTGCCCTCAAGGCCAACGCTGCGTGCGCACAGAGGATGGCGCCTCAATCTGCGCGGTGACGTACGGCCCTGACTGTCAGACCGACCCCGCCTGCCCCGAGTGCCGCGTCGCCACCTTTCCCACGCCCCCTGGTACGGCGTGGATGGAGTGCCTCCAGCGATGCGGAAGGCAGGGCGACCCGCCCTGCCCCGGGGGAAGTTTCTGCAAGTACGGGGCCTGCGCGAAACTCTGCGACCGGAAGGTGCCTGGCATCTGCGGCGAGGGCTTCTTCTGCATGCGAGGCCTGGCAGGCGATCCGACGACCTGCCAGCCCCTCTGGATGAAGCCGGAGCGGAAGCGCTCGCCCTGACGCCGCGCTCCGGCTCCAACTGCCTTTCGTTCACCCGCTCAGCAGCGTCAACGTTTCTCATTGCCGCGCCCAACGCCGTGCTTCTCGGTTCGTCGTCTCGGGCGTTATGCAGCGCGGCTCCCCAAACCGGTCGATGAACCAAACATCAAAAAGACCTTCGGGCTCGATGCGCGTGACGGCCATGACAAGAAAGGACCGCGCGCCTATGTGCGGTTCAGTGTCATAGCGAGCAAGCAGTCGGAGACCTGCGGCCACCAGTTCCGCACGCCCCCCGCCGCTCAGCACCGACGATTTCCCCTTTGACCGCACGGTAGACATACCTCCCGCCGGGGTAGGGCTGAAAACGCGCGGCCTCAAGCGAAGAAGGATGGTGGTCCGTCTCCGCGAGGTAGGCCCTGAAGGCAGTGTAGATGCTTTTCAGGTTTGTCTTTGCTTCGGACTGCTGCGACCGATATTGAAGAGTCTGAAGTTGCCAACCGCCTTGCCCAGAAAGCCGCCGCGTGGCGTTTCATCGAAAAACGATTGAGGGATGACTGCATCGCGCCCTGGGTCGCGAGCGCCTGGAGCTCAACGACAGAACGAGGCACCGGGGTCCGAGTCATTGCTTGAACTCATGGCAGACTGCACAGGCGCTCGGGCCCCTGGCGGCGTCCGCTGTGGAGCCATCAGCCAACGAAGACGTAACCGAGCAAGGACTTCCACCTTGCTCGGCTACAAAGTCTCAATATCTTCGGCAACTCCCGCGGGAGACAACCCGCAAGGGCCGAAACATGCGATGCACGAGGCTCAGTCCGCGCCCGCGCCGCGGTTGGGGTTCTTCACCCCGAGGAGCTGGGCGGTGACGAACTCGTCGAGGTTGCCGTCCAGCACCGAGTCCACGTTGCCCGTCTCCACGCCGGTGCGCAGGTCCTTCACCATGCGGTACGGGGCCAGGACGTAGCTGCGGATCTGCGAGCCGAAGGAGATGTCCTTCTTCTGCGCCTCCGCCGCGTCGCGCGCGGCCTCGCGCTTCTTCATCTCCAGCTCGTACAGGCGGCCGCGCAGAATCTTGAAGGCCATGTCCTTGTTGGCCGACTGCGAGCGCTCCGTCTGGCAGGTGATGATGATGCCGGTGGGCAGGTGGCGCAGCTGCGCGGTGGATGACGTCTTGTTCACCTTCTGGCCGCCCGCGCCGCCGCCGCGGATGAACTTCAGCTCGATGTCCTTCTCCGGGATGTCGATCTGGATGGTGTCGTCCACCTCCGGATAGACGTCCACGGACGCGAAGGCCGTCTGCCGCCGCGCGTTGGCGTCGAACGGAGAGATGCGCACCAGCCGGTGCACGCCCACCTCGGCCTTGAGGTAGCCGTAGGCGAAGTCACCCTCGATGCGGAGCGAGACGTTCTTGAAGCCCGCCTCTTCGCCCGGCACCTCGTCGTTGATCTCGACCTTCCAGCCCTTGGCCTCGCAGTAGCGCGAGTACATGCGCAGCAGCATGGCCGCCCAGTCCATGGAGTCCGTGCCACCGGCGCCGGCGTTGATGTCCATGAAGCAGCTGCTGCGGTCCTGCTCGCCGGAGAGCATGCGCGCCAGCTCCAGCTTCGCGACGTCGCCCTCCAGCGACTCCAGCGAGCCCTCCGCCTCCTTCGCGGTGTCCTCGTCGTTGGCCTCGGCGGCGAGCTCCAGGAGCGTCTGCGCGTCGTCCAGGCCGCGCATCACCTTGTCGTAGGCGCCGACGCTGGCCTCCAGCGTGGACTTCTCCTTCAGCAGCGACTGGGCCTTGGTGTTGTCATCCCAGAAGTTGGGCAGCGTGGAATCCCGCTCAATCAGCGCGATGCGGGAGCGCTTGCGGTCCAGGTCAAAGATGCCCCCGGAGCGCCAGCACGCGCTCTCTAAGGCCGTTGATCTTCTCCATCGAATCGTTCGCCATGGTGTCGTCCTCGTTCAGCCGGCGCCAGGTCTGGCGCCGCGTTCGGGAAGGGGTTGAGAGAAAGAAGTGAAGAGAGTCAGGGCGCCTTGAGCGAAGCGACGGCGTCGCCCTGCCCGGCTGACGCACGCTGCGCCCCGCGCAGCCGCGCCAGGACGCGCTCCAGCCCGAAGGCACCCGCCATGCCCAGGTTGATGGGCAGGATGAGCGCGATGAGCCGCCAGTTGTCCTGGTCGAACGGCGGAAGAATCTTGAGCACCACGCCCAGCACGCCGGTCGCCGCCAGCACCAGCCAGATTTTCGACAGCCGCGCGCGCGCCTTCTTGCTGTTCCACAAGAGCGCCACGCCGAAGGGCACGGCCAACAGCGTCAGCGGGTTGGCGAGGAAGAGGTTCTCGTTCCGGTGCGTCACCGTGTGGTTCGTCACCAGCCACATGATGAGCAGCGCCGTGCCCGGGATGCCGAGCACCAGCCCCAGCACCGCGTTCTCCAGGCCGAGCAGCACGCGCGCCAGCCGGCTGCCGCGCCGCTCCCACGCCGCCAGCCCCACCGCCGCGCCGCCGAGCGCCACGCCCAGCGCCAGAATCCACGGGCCCCACGCCGGTGGCTCCGCGGGCGGGCGCTTGCGCGTGGGCGACTCGTAGTAGTTCCACGTCTTCGCGGCCAGCGAGCGCGTCTGCCCGTCAGCGCCCTTCACCTGGAGCGCCGCCACCTGCGTCTCGAGCTCGTCCGGGAGGAAGGCCTCCTCCCACTTCGTGATGGGATGGTCGATTTCATCGTTCATCATGAAGTCGAGCAGCACGCTCATGGGCGCATTCACCGCCGTGTAGCGCCGCGTGTGCTCGCGCAGCGTCATGCGGCCCGGGGCCTTGTCCATCTCCTTCAACTGCCCGCCGGTGGCGACGTCAATCATGTCGCGCAGCCGCGTCACGCAGTTGTCGTTGTAATGGTGATACAGGTACTCGCGGTTCTCCGGCAGCACGTTGTCCGCCAGCCGCCTGGCGACGACGAGCCGCTGCTCCGGGGTGAGGTTCAGCTCCTGGATGCGGACGTCGCGGTCCTCCGACTTGTAGTAGCGGAAGGTGGCGCCGACGGGCGAGTGGCCCACCCAGAACTCCAGGCGGCCCATGGCGAAGCGGGCCAGCATGGTGTCGTTGAAGGTGAACATCCCGTAGTTGTAGAGGCGCTGCTGCTCCAGCCGCTTGTCCTCCACCACCAGCGAGCCGTGGCCCCACCACGAGGGCACGTCGTCCCCCGGGCTGAACGTCACCAGCCAGATGGACAAGTCCTCACCCCGGCTCTCACCGGAGCCCCAGGGCGGAATGGAGACCTCGCGTGCGTGGGCCGGGGCCGTCCAGAGCAGGAGGCCGAGCAGGCAGGTGGCGATGAGTGACAGGCGGGGCATGGAGTCCGTCCAACACACGGGAGGCGGCCTACCTATCATGCGTGCCGCCCGACTCAACCGCAGGATGCCGGATTGTCCGGCAGGGGGCCGAGGAGGGGCCTACATCAGGCTGCGGGCCCGGCGGGCGCGAGCGTCCACCTGGAGTGAGTCCGCCACCATGCCGCGCTCGCCGAGCAGTTGCTCCTCCAGCGCGGCCATGCGCTTCGCGTCGCGCGGCTTCTCGTGGTCGTGCCCCAGCAGGTGCAGGAGGCCGTGCGCCAGATAGCGCGCCATCTCCGCCTCCAGCGTGCGGCCGTACTCCCTGGCCTGCCGCTTCGCCGTGTCCAGCGAGATGACCACGTCGCCCAGCGGGCGCGGGCCTGGCGTGCCCTTGGGCAGCTCGCCCGCGGGGAAGCTGAGCACATCCGTGGCCTTGTCCTTGTTGCGCCAGGTGCGGTTGAGGCGGCGGATGGCCCGGTCGTCCACGAGCGACAGCGACAGCTCGCAGCCGGACAGGTCGAGCTGCTTGAGGTAGTCGCGCGCCCAGCCCGACAGGAGCCGTGAGTACTCGCGGCCCTGGTTGTGTGCCACCTGCACGGTGACGTGGTACTCGGCCTCGCGCGGCGCGGGCGTCTCCATGTGCGCCAGCTCCGGGCGGAAGGCCGGGGCGCAGATGGACCAGTAGTCGCACGCGCCCTGCCCGTCGTTGCGGTACACGACGCGCTTGCCGCGCGGCACGAGCCCCACCTCGCCCGCGGCGATGCGCTCGCGGCGACCCTCCACCACCACCGTCAGCTCGCCCGTGAGGACGATGACGACCTCGTCGAACTCGGGGCGCTGCGCGGGCTCGGACCAGCCCGGGGGCGCAAGCATGTGCGCGACGGAGGCGGACTCCGTGCCCGTCGTCGCCGCTCCCACGAACTCCTCGATGCGCTTGCCGTCGTCGCGGGGAATCAGCTTCCCCTTGCGGAGTCTCACACGCTTGCTCCTCGCGCCGCGCTCAAGATGCCCCCGCGGTGCGCGCCTTGTCCTTGCTGTCCTTGTTGCCTTCCGGCGCCTTCACCCCACCCGCCACCACGAGCGGCGGCGCCTTGCCCCCGCCCACCGCGCCCGCCGGGTACGCCGGGCGCGTATGGTAGATGCCCTCCAGCGTGTGCAGGAAGGACTGCGCGATGATGTTGAGGTCCTTCAACGTCAAATCGCACTCGTCGAGCTGACCCTCGGAGAAGATGAGGTTGATGATCTTCTGCACCTGCGCCTGCAGCTTCGGCGTGGTGGGGTCCGACATGGAGCGAGTGGAGGCCTCCACCGCGTCGGCAATCATCACCAGCGCCGCCTCGCGGAACTGCGGCTTGGGGCCCGGGTAGCGGTAGATGCTCTCGTCGATGGGGGGCGCGCCTTCCTTGCCCTCCTGCTCCTTCAACGCCTTGTGGTAGAAGTAGCCCACCGTGCGCGTGCCGTGGTGCTGCGGAATGGCGTCCGCCACCAGCTTGGGCAGCCGGTACTGGCGGGCCATCTCCAACCCTTCCGTCACGTGGCGCTTGATGATGACCGCGCTCATGGCCGGGGCGAGCTGGTCATGCCGGTTCTCGCCCTTCTGATTCTCCCCGAAGTAGAGCGGGTTCCGGCCCTTTCCGATGTCGTGGTAGTACGCGCACGAGCGCGCCAGGAGCGGGTTGGCGCCAATGGCCTCCGCCGCGTTCTCCACCAGCGAGCCGATGATGATGGAGTGGTGGTAGGTGCCGGGCGCCTGGACGATGAGCTCCTTGAGCGCCGGGTGGTTGAGGTTGGCCAACTCCAGCAGCTTGATGTCCGAGGCGTAGCCGAAGGTGGACTCGATGAGCGGCGTGAGCGCCATCACCATCACCGGCACCGCCAGCGAGGTGCCCAGGAATGCGCACAGCGCGGTGATGAGCGTGTCGCCCGCCAGCCCCTTGCCTTCCACGAGGAAGAGGAACACCACCGCGATGAGGTTCGTCGCGCCCGTCAGCAGGCCCGCGCGGAAGATGCCCACGCGGTCCTTCGCCTTGACGATGCGGTCCGCCGCCACCAGCGAGCCCAGCAGCGTGTAGATGCCGAAGGCCAGCGAGTTGCTCAGCATGACGCCGGCGAGGCACGCGAACACCAGCGCGAAGAAGAGCGCCAATTCCTGCGTGAGGATGAAGCGCACCAGCATGGCGCCAGCCGCCACCGGGAAGGCGTAATAGAAGGCTTCAATGGGCAGCGCGGTGTACCGGTCCTGCACCGCGTCCGCGATGGACACCCAGATTTGCAGCAGGCCCAACAGGCCCACCAGCAGCAGGCCCAGCAGCAGCCCGTCCTTGCGCGTGGGACGGAAGCGGCGGAAGGCCGCGCGGCAGAAGAGGTACGAGGCCGCGATGAGCAGCGCCACCAGCCCGGTGCCGCCAATCTGGAGCTGGAGCAGATCCAACCGGTCCGTCTCCGCGCGCATGCCGCGCAGCATCACCAGGTGCGTCTCGTTGACGAGCTCGCCGTCGCCGATGACGCGCTGGCCCTTCTTGATGGAGATGACGGCGTCCTTCACCGCCTGCGCCGCCTGCGTGCGCCGCGCGTCCGTCTCCGCGATGTTGATGGTGAGGTTGGGCCGCACCAGCCGCTTGGCCAGCCGCAGCACCGCACGGCGCTGCACGCCGGGAGCGTCCGGCAGCAGGTTGCCGGGAACGGAGGCGAAGCGGTCCAACTCCTGGTACGCCTCGCGCACGTCCAAGACCTGCGGCGCGGTGCCGGGCAGCGTCTCCTCGCCCTTGTTCACCACGTCGCGGACGGTGAGCCCCTGGGGGGCCTCGCGGGCCAGCTCGTCGCGCGAGCCGGCCACGAACACCGGGCCCCGCTCGGAGCGATAGGCGCGCTCCAGCACCACCAGCGTGGCCTGCTCCGCCTCCGGCGAGAAGCGGGTGGCGTACAGCGCCTGGAAGTCCTCCGCCTCCAGCCCCGAGTCGCGCTGGCCGAAGAGGAGCTCCTGGAACTCCGCCTGCATGGCCTCGCGGACGCGGCGCTCGCGCTCCACCTCCTCCACGGTGGGGGGCGCGGGCTTGCGGCGGCGGGCCTGTCCGTCCTCGGGTTCCTGTCCGGCCTTGGACTCGGCCTGCTCGTCCAGGCGCTCGCGCAGGGTCCGGAAGGCGGCCTTCACCGAGGTGCGCAGACTGCCCACCACGGCGGGGTTCAAGTCGTACACGGGGCGGACGGCGCCGCGGGCGTCCTGGCGGCGCTGCTGCGTCATGGCGCCGTGGACGATTTCGTAGTCGCGCGCGGCCTTGAAGCCCGCCGGAGAGCTGGCGCGGAACGGCTTGCCGAGGTGCTCCTCGGTCAGCGCCGGAATCTGCTGGCTGTAGAGGCCCGGAGAGATGACGAAGCCGGCCCCCACCGCCACGGCGAGCAGCAGGAAGACCTGGACGGCACGCCGGCCCCACACGCCGTTGCCCAGTCCGAGGCGGTCGGCGAGCGCGTCCAGTGGACTGGGCCCGGGGGGCTGCGATTCCGGTTCGGCCATGGGGGTCCTCACCCTAGATAAGGCGTCGCGGATCCATCAAGGACGCAGCGCCAGGGATTATTCACGAGGGTGGGATTCCGTACGCCCGCCCGCCAGGGTGTGCGCGGGTGGGCGTACGTGGGCGCTCGCGGAGTCACTCGCCGCCGACGGGAGCGGTGGCGGGCTGCGCGGACGTGGTGGCGGAGGACGCCTGGAGGGCGGCCGCCTCGCGGGCGACCTGGGCCTCCAGCTTGGCCAATTCCGCGCGGTCATACGCGCGAATCACTTCCTGGACGAGCGGGTGGCGGACCACGTCCACCTCGGCGAACTCCGCGAAGTGGATGCCCTCCACCTTCTTCAGGACGGAGCGCGCGTGGTTGAGGCCGGACATCTTCCCGGTGGGCAGGTCCACCTGCGTCACGTCGCCGGTGATGACGGCCTTGCTGTTGTAGCCCAGTCGCGTGAGGAACATCTTCATCTGTTCCACGGTGGTGTTCTGGGCCTCGTCGAGGATGACGAAGGCGTCATTCAGCGTGCGGCCGCGCATGAAGGCCAGCGGAGCCACCTCCACCACGCCCTGCTCCAGCAGCGCCGCGGCGCGCTCGGCCGCCATCATGTCGTGGAGCGCGTCGTACAGCGGGCGCAGGTAGGGGTTCACCTTCTCCTGCAAGTCGCCGGGGAGGAAGCCCAGCTTCTCGCCGGCCTCCACCGCGGGACGCGCGAGGACGATGCGCTTGACCTTGCGCTCCTGCAGGAAGGCCACCGCCATGGCCATGGCCAGGTACGTCTTGCCCGTGCCGGCGGGTCCGATGCCGAAGACGATGTCGTGGGTGCGGATGGCATCCACGTACCGCTTCTGGTTGATGCTCTTGGGAGAAATCTGGCGGTTGCCGGAGCTCTTCAGGACGGGCCCGAGCATGACCTCCTGGAGGGACTCGGCTCCACCGCGGCCCAGCACCTTGATGCCCTGCTCCACGTCCTCGCGGTAGACGGGACGGCCCGCGCGGATCATCTCCTCCAGGTTCTCCAGGAGGCGCACGGCGAAGGCCACGGCGTCGGAAGGGCCGGACAGGTGGAACTCGGTCCCCCGCTGCCCGACTCGGACTCCGAGCCGCCGCTCCATCAACTTGAGGTTTTCGTTCTGATTGCCGCAGAGGGCCAGGGCGGTCGCGTTGTCACGAACGTCCACCTTGGCTGAGGCGGAGGTGGTGAGGACTTCAGGCGCTTCCAACGTGGCGGGATTTCGCAATGCGGGTCGTTCCTCGGTCAGCTCGGTCAGGACGTCATAACGGCTGACCACAACGTAACGCCGGGCCCCGGGTCGCGAAAGACGACTTTCGTCCAGGACTAGCGCAAGGGTGGCAGGAGGACGTACTGCCGGGCGGCAATCCGTCGGTAATGATACTCCTCCCGCCAGGGGTATCTCAGTTCCTCTGCTTCCAACAATCCAGCCTGCACCAAAGAATCCAGGCGTTCCGGCAGTTCTCCGCGTTCCAGGCGGAACACCTCGAGCGCCGCGGCGATGCGGACGCGTTGGGCCTCGGAAACATGACGTTGGGCCGCCGGATCCGTGAAGGACGTGGCGGAGGTACCCTCGGGGCTGGCCCAGGCGCTGCGGGACACCACCAGGGCCATCGCGGCCAGCACCACCATGGTGGCGACGATGCGCCCCACCGTGCCCACCACCCGGGCGAGCAGGCGCTCGTCTCCCGGCGCGGGGGCCCGGACGCCCTCGGGGTGGACGGCGCGGACGTACTCCCCCTTCACGAGGTTGTAGAGCGCCTTGCACGTCTCGAACTCGCCCAGGCAGCAGACATCCACCAGCTTGCGCAGGTCGCGGCCCGGTGAAATCTCCTCGTAGACGCGGCGCTCGGAGGAGCCGATGGTGCCCAGCTCCCCGTCTTCGTCACCGGGCCGGGGCTGCGGGAGCGCCTTGAGGCGTTCGAACGCCAGGTCGTCGCGGTGGATGTGCTTCCGGATGACGGGCCACTCGTCCACCATCCGGAAGCCCTCCATGAGCACCGTTTCGGCGCGCAGGGGCTGGATGGCTTCCGCGTCCGGCTCCACGGGCTCCTGGATGAACTCGTAGGTGCCGGCCTTCCACGTGAAGAGGCGGTAGATGGTCTCGGTGGCCTGCAGCTGCATCATCGCCTGGAAGCGCTCGGCGGTGAGGGCCTGGCTGGAGACGAGCACGTCCCCCAGCCGCTTGAGGGTGCGCCGCTGCGTCTCCAGCGCGGCCTCGAGCTGCATCTCGGTGATCAGCTCGGAGCGCACCAGCATGGCGCCGATGAGGTCCTTGCGCTTCCGGGTGAGGCTCTCGGCCTTGATGATGTGGCCGTCCTTGAAGCCGACGCGGACCTCCTGCTCCTTGTTGCGCAGGTGCAGCGTGCCCGTCTTCTGCTGCTGGCCGATGAGCTGGAGGATGTCTCCGATGCCGAAGTCCTTCAGCGTTCCCTGGAGGGACATGCGTTCTCACTCCCCCTGCCGCAGCCGGCGCAGGCCGCGCAGTGACAGCAGGTGGACACAGACGAGGAGCAGCACCGCCGGCACCAGCTTGAGGTACAGCGGCGTGTCACCGTATGGCGCGCGCACCAGCCCCTGGTGGAGCAGTGTGGCCGCCAGCGCGAAGAGGAAGAGGAAGGCGTAGAGGGCGCCGCGCACCGGCACGCCGGAGGCCACGTGGCCCGCGCCGGACAGCACCGCGCCCAGCGCGTACGTCACCCGGCCCACCCACGCCTGGTGGCGCTCCACCTGCCCCTGCTTGCGATTGCGGAGCTGCTGCGGCACCAGCCCCTTGCGAGAGAAGACATTCACGCACTGGCCGCACTGCTTGCTGCCCACGCCCAGCTCCGGGTCGCAGCGCACGCAGACGGCGCGGCCGCAGCGCTCGCACACCTTCGCGGCCTTGAGCTTCCCGGCCGCCAGGCCCCACACGGCCAGCAGCACCGCCAGCACCGCGGGCATGGCCCACGCCACCGGCCCCGGCGGCACGCCCGGCAGCAGCCAGCGGCTGAGCTGCGCCTCCACCCGGCGCCCCGCCTCCGTGCCGTCCGCGAGCGGCAGCCACTCCGACTCCTGCATCGCGGGCGACAGCATCAGCAGGTTCAGCAGCAGGTGGTCGCCGGGAGGCGGCTCGCGGGCAATCAGCGAGCCGTCCAGCGACTGCGCGGAGGCGATGGCGGTGGCGGCGCGGTCCAGCTCCTTGCCCACCTCCGAGTCCGGCAGCGTCTTCGCCCGGCGGCGGTACACCTGCGCCAGGTTGTAGTGCGGCGCGGCCAGCAGCGGATCCGCCTGGGTGGCCTGGAGGTAGAGCTGCGCCGCGCCCTCGTCGTCCCCGAGGCCCACCAGCGTGTTGCCGAAGCGCGTCAGCAGCCGCGCGTCGCCACCGCGCAGTCCCGAGGCCGCCTTGTAGTGCGCCTTCGCATCATCCAAGAGGCCACGGCGCGACTCGTAGTGCGCCAGGGCGTTCAGCTCCGCGAAGGTGGCCGCGTGCGACTCCTGCCGCGCGAGCACCCGCGCCATGGCGGCTTCCGCGGACAGGCCACCGCGCTCCAGGAGATAGACGTCCTCCGCGGACGTGCCCGCGAAGGCCGTCACCCGGGCGAGCTGCCCGGCCGCCAGCGGCAGCAGGCCCAGGCCCGCCACCAGCACCGCCGCCACCGTCCGCTCCGCGCGGGTGAGGTACAGCGACACCGCGCCCAGCAGCACCAGCTGCACCGTCACCCCGCCCAGTCCGAGCGCCAATGGCAGCGCCAGCAGCGCCAGCCCCAGCAGCGAGGACTGCCACCGCGACACCGCGCGCGGCAGCAGGTGGTGGAAGTCATGCAGCGCGTAGCGCACCCGGCGCAGGAACAGGAGCCCCACCAGGGCCGCGGCCGTGGCCGCCCAGGCCAGCAGCGTCAGCGCGCCCAGGTCCGCGAGCACCGGCCGGCGGTAGCGCGCGTCCAGGAACAGGCTCGTGAAGGCGGCGCGCGCCTCGCCCAGGTAGCGGGACACGTTGGCCAGATCCGCCAGCGCGTAGGTCTCGGCGAGCGCGAAGTGGGCATAGGGCAGCCCCGGGGACAGCTCCACCGCCAGCTCCGCCAGCCGCACCGCGCCGGTCATGTCCCCCGCCCGGCGCCTGACGGCGGACTCGCGCACGATGCCCACGCTGATGGGCTCCAGGTCCGAGGCCACCAGCTCCCCACGCAACTTCACCAGGGCCTTCAGCGCGGCGTCCGCGCCGGCCGCGTCATTCGTCGCTCGAGCCTGGCGCCAGCGGTCCCACACCGCCAGCACCTCCCCGTCCGACAGCTTCGGCGCGAGCACCGGCGCCAGCACCGGACGGGACGGGACGACGGCGGACGCCTCGGGCGCCGCCGGAGCCGTGGCCGGCGTCTTGGCGCTCGCGGGCACGGCCTCGGTCGCCTTGGCGCCCTTGCCGGCCTTCGCCCCCTTCGCGGGCGTGTCACCGTCCTCGGCGGGCGGCGGATCGGGCTCATCGGGGATGTCCTCGATGGGCTGATCTCTCGGGTCAAAGGACTCGTCGCGCAGGTCGGGCTCGACGGCGCTCGGATCCACCTCCTGGAGGCGGGACGGCGCTTCAATCTGCGCGGACGCCACCCCGGGAGCCAGAATCGCGAGGCCCCACAGGACGAGGGCGAGGTGCGGAAGGCGGATCATCCAGGGGGCGGATGATAGGCGACCCGGGTCAAACCACGAAAGGAACGCCGCCTTCCCTGCTCGCCTGCCAGCCATCATTCCGTTCTGGGGGCTACGTCGCGTGTTACAGGACCGCGCATGGCGGACACGACGCGAAACCCCGGGGCCGAGCTGGAGCGACTGGTGGACATCATGCGCACCCTGCGCTCCGAGCAGGGCTGCCCATGGGACCGTGAGCAGGACCTCCGCTCCCTGCGACCCTACCTCCTGGAGGAGGCGTTCGAGGTCCTGGAGGAGATGGACCGGGTTGGCTACGGCGGCGCCTCCTGGCGCTCTTTCTGCGAGGAGCTGGGGGACCTGCTCTTCCAGATTGTCTTCCACGCGCAGCTGGGCGCGGAGCTGGGCGAGTTCACGATGGCCGACGTGGCGAAGTCCATCAGCGACAAGCTCGTCCGCCGCCACCCGCACGTCTTCGGCGAGGGCCGCGTGGACGGCGCGGAGCAGGTGCTGGCCAACTGGGCGAAGCTGAAGGCCGAGGAGAAGAAGCGGAAGACGGGCAGCGAGGGCTCGGTGCTGGACGGCGTGCCCGTCGCCGCGCCCGCGCTGATGCGCGCCGAGCGCCTCACCGAGAAGGCCAGCCGCATCGGCTTCGACTGGCCGGACCTGGCCGGTGTGCGCGGCAAGCTGGCCGAGGAGCTGGACGAGCTGGACGAGGCCATCGCCTCGGGAGACCGGGACGCGATTGAGCACGAGCTGGGCGACGTCCTCTTCTCCCTGGCCAACCTCGCGCGCTTCATCAAGGCGCCCGCCGAGGACGCGCTGCGCATGGCCATCCGCCGCTTCACCACGCGCTTCCAGCACATCGAGTCCGAGCTGCGCGCCGAGGGCGTCCCCTTCGGCGAGGCCACCCTGGAGCACATGGAGCGGCACTGGCAGGCCGCGAAGGTGAAGGAGAAGTCCCTGCCGCCGCCCGCCTGGCTGCCCCGTGCCTCCGTGTCCACCCTGCGCTTCCAGGTGGCCGACCTGTCCGCCCAGCGCGCCTTCTGGGACGCGGTGGCGCCCCGGCTGGGCTGGAGCACCGGGCGCGCCGGCCCGGACGAGGTCTCCTATGGAGATGGGGCCCTGCGCGTCGTCTTCTCGGCCCCGGGCTCCTCGGGCTCCCCGGGCTCGGCGATGGCGGGGACGGCGCCGGCCGGGGGCGGGGCGCTGATCCTGACGCTGGAGGCCCCTTCCGCCCGCGCGGTGGAGCGCCTGCGGGCCGCGCTGGAGGAGGTGAGGCCCGGCACCGAGGTGGACTTCCGCGCGGGGCGGCTGACCTTCAGGGATCCGGCCGGACTGGTGTGGGAATACGCGACCTCGGCTGGTTGATTCTCACCGGCAGGTGGCTGGGATGCGCACCCGGAGTCCGGAAAACCCGACCGGATGCGCACACCCGCCTTGACCTCCGTGAAGCGTCGCAGTAAGGACGGCGCCTCTTTTAGCCTGCCATTCCGCTGGAGATTTCCTTGGCCAACACCAAGTCCGCAGAGAAGCGTCACCGTCAGTCCCTCAAGCGTCGCGCGCGCAACGTCACCGTCCGCGGTGAGGTGAAGACCGCCGTGAAGTCCGCCCGTGAGGCGCTCGCCACCAAGGGTGGCAACCCGACGGACGCGCTCAAGGCGGCCTCCAAGGCGCTGAACAAGGCCGCCTCCAAGGGCGTGCTGCACAAGCGCACCGCTTCCCGCCGCATCTCCCGCCTCGCCAAGGCCGCCTCGAAGGCCGCCAAGGCCTGAGAAGCACCGGGGCCACCTCGCGTGGCCCCTGTCGCATCCTGAGCAGGCTGCCGGGAGGAGGCTGTCCGCCTCCTCACCAGGCGCTGGCCAGCCGATCGTACCCGTCGCGCATGAGCACCTCCGCCAGGCGGTCCAGCGCGGCCTGCCGGTTGGCCTCGGCCTCCAGGACGTCGCCGGTCCCCAGCAGGTAGTCCTCCGTGCCGGCGACCAGGGTCTCCCGCTGAATCTGCCCGTCCTTCACCAGCCGCAGCCGAACATTGGCGGCGACGCGGTAGTAGTTGGTGACGATGGTGGGCGAGTTCACGATGGAAATCACCGCGCCCTCCAGGCGCGCATCGCACCCCGCCCCGGTGGCGAGCCGCCCCACCCGCGTCAACTCCTGGCGCATGAAGCGCGTGAAGAGCGTCTCCAGCGCGGGCTCCGGCGTCTCGTTGGTGAAGACGGGCACGCAGAGGGCCGTCACGCCCTCGGGCAGACCTTCGCTCTTCGAGACGAAGCGGTAGCCGCACCCTGAGCCGAGGGCCACGCAGGCCACCCACGCGCCCGCCACCCACCGGAAGCGCCGCGAAGCGGGCGCGAAGGGACGTGACATGCGCGGCACCCTACCCGGCCGGAGGTGCCCGTCAAGCGCGGGGGCCGTCATGCGGCCCGGGTGACTCCGGCGGAGGCGCCGCCACCGGCCGCGAGCCCACCACCCGGACGGGCACGCCCCGGGCACGCACCACGTTGGCCAGCGTGTCCCAGGCGGCCATGAGCCGCGCGTCCCGCTCGGAGCCCCGGCGCGCCAGCCCCAGCGGCCAGCGCACCCGCCCGGGCGCGGACGTCTCCAGCACCAGCACGTGTGAGCGGCACACCGCCGCCAGCAGCACGCCCAGCGCCGCCACGCCGAAGCACAGCACCTTCAGCGCCGCCGCATGTGCCAGGACGCCCGGCACCGCGAAGGCCACGAGGACGAGCGCCTCGCGGAAGAAGTGCGTCCGCAACTCCACGCCGCGCAGGCTGCCCAGCTCCACCTCCTGCGGTGACTGCGTGGGCGCGGCCCGGTAGGAGAGCCGCTCCCCTTCGCCGGAGAGGGAGCGCCCGCCGCCGAGGTCCGCGTCGAGGAACGGCGCCCCGGCACGCGGAGCCGTCGCCGGCAGCGGCGCGTCCGGCAGCGGAGCCCCGCAGGCAATACAGCGCGGGCCGCCCGCCGGTTGGGGGCGCCCGCACGCACCGCACATGACGAGGACTTCGACGGGCACCCGGGTGTCCCCGCTTCAGCCGACGACGAAGTTCACCAGCCGCTTGGGCACGAAGACGAACTTGCGCAGCGTCTTGCCGGCGATGGCGGCCTGCACCTTCTCGTCCGCCTCCGCCGCCTTGCGCACGTCCGCCTCGCCCGCGTCCGCCGCGACGCGAATCTCCGAGCGCAGCTTGCCGTTCACCTGCACGGCGTACGGAATCACGTCGTCCACCACCAGCGCCGGGTCGAAGTCCGGCCACGGCCGCGACACCGTGAGCTCCTTCGAGCCGTAGGCCTCCGCCACCTCGTCCGCGATGTGCGGCGCGAGCGGCGTCAGCACCACCGCGAGCAACCGGACGGCCTCGGCCATGGCGGCCTTCTCCGCGGGCGTCTCCGGCGTGCCCTGCGCGTAGAGCGCGTTGACGCACTCCATGATGCCGGCGATGGCGGTGTTGAAGGACAGGCGCTCAATCGCCTCGCCCACCCGCTTCAGGCACTTGTGCGCCGCGCGGCGCGTCTCCAGCGCCTTGCCCTCGTAGGCGCCGTCGTATGTGACGCCGGCCACCGAGTCGTGATGCGTGGCCGCCAGTATCCAGACGCGCTTGAGGAAGCGGAAGACGCCCTCCACCTGGTCATCGGACCAGTCGAAGTCGCGCTCCGGCGGGCCGGCGAAGAGCACGTACGCGCGCGCGGTGTCCGCGCCGTACTTCTGGACGATGGAGGCGGGCGCCACCACGTTGCCCCAGCGCTTGGACATCTTCCGGCCGTCCGGGCCGTTGACGATGCCCTGCGTAATCAGGCGCGTCACCGGCTCGTCCACGGGGGAGAGGCCCAGCATCTTCATGACGCGGGTCCAGAACCGGAAGTAGAGCAGGTGCATCACCGCGTGCTCGGGGCCGCCCACGTACACGTCCACCGGGAGGAAGCGCTGCGCCTCCTTCGGGTCGAACGGCGCGGCGTCGTAGTGCGGCGACAGGTAGCGCGCGAAGTACCAGCAGGAGTCGACGAAGGTGTCCATCGTCTCCGCCTCGCGCTTCGCGGGCCCGCCGCACTTCGGGCAGGTGGTGTTCACCCACGAGGGCACCTTGGCCAGGGGCGGCTCGCCCTTGCCCGTCAGCACCGCCTGCGTGTCGATTTCCGGCAGGCGCACGGGGAGCTGGTCCACCGGCACGGGGATGCCCTTGCGCTCGGGGTCGCACTTCTCGCAGTAGACGATGGGGATGGGCGTGCCCCAGTAGCGCTGGCGGCTGAAGCCCCAGTCCTTCTGGCGGTACGTCACCGTGGCCTTGCCGCGGCCCTCCTTCTCCAGCTTCGCGGCCATGGCCTGGCGCGCGGCCTCGGACGTCTGGCCCGAGTACTCACCCGAGTCCACCAGCACGCCGTATTCGGTGTACGCCGCCTCGAGCTTGCCGCTCTCGGGGAGCTTGTCGCCGGAGGCCGGCTGCACCACCACCTTGACGGGCAGGCCGTACTTGCGCGCGAAGGCGAAGTCGCGCTCGTCGTGCGCGGGCACGCTCATGACGGCGCCGGTGCCGTAGTCGCTCAGCACGAAGTTGGCGATCCAGATGGGCACGGGCTGGCCGGTGAAGGGATTCACGGCGTAGGCGCCGGTGAAGACACCCTCCTTCTCCGCGTCCTCGCCCAGGCGCTCCGTCTTGGACTGGGCGGCCATGCGCCGGGCGAAGGACTCCACGTCCGCGCGGCGCTCGGGCGTCGTCACCTGGGCCACCAGCTTGTGGTCCGGCGCGAGCACCACGTAGGTGCAGCCGTAGATGGTGTCGATGCGGGTGGTGAAGACGCGCAGCGCGGCGTCATGTCCCTGCACGCGGAAGTCGGCCTCGGCACCGTCCGAGCGGCCAATCCAGTTGCGCTGCATGGAGGTGATGCGGTCCGGCCACTCCTTCAGCGTGTCGAGCGCGTCCAGCAGATCTTGCGAGAACCGGGTGATTCGGAACGCCCACTCGGGCATTTCCTTGTCCACCACGGGCGAGTCGCAGCGCTCGCAGACGCCTTCCTTCACCTGCTCGTTGGCGATGACGGTGAGGCAGCCGGTACACCAGTTCACCTTGCTGAAGCGGCGATAGACGAGCCCAAGCTCCAGCATCTGGATGAAGAACCACTGGTTCCAGCGGTAGTACTCGGGCTTGGAGGTGTTGACCTCGCGCTCCCAGTCGTACGCGTAGCCGAGGCTTTTGATCTCCTTCTTGAAGGAGGCGATGTTCTCCTCGGTGCGCACCGCCGGGTGCACGCCGTCCTTGATGGCGGCGTTCTCCGCGGGCAGGCCGAACGCGTCCCAGCCCATGGGGTGCAGCACGTCGTACCCGCGCATCAGGTAGTAGCGCGAGTACACGTCCCCGATGAGGTAGTTGCGCACGTGCCCCATGTGCATCTTCCCGCTGGGGTACGGCAGCATCTCGAGGATGTACTTCTTGGGTGCGCCCGGGCGCTTGCCCGCCCGGAAGATGCCCGCCTCGTCCCAGCGGGTCTGCCACTTGCCTTCAATCGCCTGCGGCTCGTAACGCTCGTTCATCGCCATGTCCGTGGGTCTCTTATGGGAGGGCCGGGCCCGGGGGCAACACGTCTTTCCGCGTCATGCCCACCGGACGCGCCTGCCCGACGGTGCGGGGGCCCCTCCAGAGGCGGACGGGGCCGGAAAACACCGGCTGACCGGGGAAAACCCCTGGAGTCGGGCACTTGTGTCGCGCCCCGGTGCGGCCCAGCCCCCTCCGTCCCCCGGCGAGCGGCGGGCCGACCTTCAGTTCACCGTGAACTCGCGCGAGTAGCCCGTGTAGGCGCGGATGACTCCGTCCCAGCCGGACTTCCAGTCGCCGTCATGGCGGATGCGGTACGTGCCCGGCGTGGCGTCCGCCGGAATCCGCCACTCCACGGTGACGTGCGAGCACGCAAACGTGGGCACGCAGTTGTTGCGCTCCCACCGGTACTTCGTCTCCCAATCCCAGTCATTGGCCACCGTCACCCAGGACGTGCCTGACTTGCGCTGCACCTGGAGGAAGCTGCCCTGCCGCCGCAGGTTGTTCTTCGGGTGGCCACCCCAGAACTTCACGCTCACCGTCGCGCCCCGCGAGTATGACGCCTGCGCGTTGGTGACGACGTCGCCGAAATCCACCCAGAGCAGCTTGTCATCGAACACCACGCCCGTCTGCACCGTCGTCTGGTTGTTGCGCAAGTCGCGCGGCGTGGGGCCCGCGGGGACGGACGCGCCGTTGCGCAGCGCGGCCGCCAGCTTCTCCGCCTCCTGCTGCACCGCAGCGAGCTGCCACGGACCGAAGTGCGTGGACGCCCCTTCATAGTCCTGCTTCGCGTACTCCTCGCGCGTGACGAGGTAGCCCGCGTACGCGTTGGCCAGGCCCGCAATGACAACCGTGTCCACACCCAGCGGCGCGAGCTGGGCCTGCACCGTCGCGCGCAGTCGCCGGCCCGCCATGGTGGTCATCTCGAAGGGCACCGCCACCAGCGCCACATTGCCCAGCGTCACCACCTGGAGCGGCAGCACCTCCGGTGTCCACGGGTAGGGCTGCAGGGTGCCCATCTCCAGCACGACGGGCTTCTCTCCCTGGCACGGCGTGGTGGTGACCGCGCAGGTGATGGCATTCCACACGTCATGGATGTCTTCGCACGTGGCGCCCTCGCTGCCGAAGCCCGGGCCGTCCTCCGCGCCGGCCAGCATGGAGATGCCGATGGCCGCCTCGCAGGTGGTGCGGGCCACGCCATCCGTGTACGCGGGGGCCACCTGCACCTCGTCCAGCTTCACGTACGTGTGCCGGTAGTCCACCGCGCCCGTGAGGGATTGCGTCGCGCCGTCGTACAGCACGCGGGCGAGGTCATATTGCTTGCGACCGGACAGCTCCGTGCTCTCGAAGTCGTTGGCACCGCCCCCGTTCTCCCCGCCGTAGATGTTGGGCGTCACGTCGCCCTCGTTGCTCTGCGCGAAGGCGGCCACGAAGGTCTTGGCGGCCGTGTAGTCCGTGCCCTTGAGCTTCTCGAAGAGGTAGGACGCGTAGCCCTTGTTGTCGCCGCTGATGAGCAGGTTGTCGTTGCCCATGGACGTGCCATGGACGGCGAACCAGTTGATGAGCCCCACCTCCTGCCCCGTGCTGGACTGCAAGCGCAGCATCGTCATCCGCTTGTCGGTGTCTTGATTGAATTGCGCGCGTTCCGTGGCGGGGTTGCGCAGGTAGGCCTCGGGTGAGCGGTTGATGCTGGTGTTGAGCAAGTCCCCGGAGGCCATGCGCACCGAGCCCGCAGTGAGGTTTCCGTGCGCACGGACGATGGACTGGTAGATGCCGTCGACGATGGCGTCGAAGTTCTGCTTATCGAAGCCGAGAATCGTCAGGTTGTAGAGCGCGTAGTGAGAGAAGCCGCCCGGCCCGCTGTGCGTATGCGTGGCGCTCAGCACCACGTTGTCATCCGAGTACGTGCCGCCGTACGTGGCCCGCAGCCGCTCCAGCACCTGCTGCTTGACGCCCTGGGCGATGAAGGCCGCGTCCGCGCTCACGAAGGCCACGCGTTTGCCATTGCAGGGTGAGGCGATGACGAAGGCACGCGAGCGCAGCCGCTGGTGGATGCCCGCGGTCTTCTGCTCCAGCATCGCGTAGCCCATCATTCCCAATTCGGCTGCGGGGCCGGTGATGTCATGGATGCCCGCGCCCACCTGGAAGGACGTGTTGCCCGCGCAAGGGCCGGTGAGCGCGGGCTGCGCCACCGTGGCCTCGGTGGGCGTGGCCCTTCCTTCCGCTTCCGCCGGACCGCGGACTTCGGCACCACATGCGCTCAGCACCAGCGCGAGGACCCAGGGACACCACCGACGGGCGAGACAGGTTTGCATGCGTGACGCTCCTCCTCGGGGAGTCGGGATTGTCGCCGGCCTCCCTCGAAGTGTTGTCCGTCATGCGAAGCGGAAGGACCGCCGGACGACATCCCCGGCACCGCCCTCCCACGAGCGGAGCCCCGGTGGGCTCACGGAACGGACCTCACGGACACCCGGGACAGTCACCTCCACATTCTGGAGGTTGCCCTGCCCCTGGGCGTTGTAGGCCGGGGAGGAAGAGGCCGAACAGCTTCTCCGCCACGTGCCGTCGCGGACAACACACTGCGCCAGGGAAGCGAGCCGGCGCTGGCCGGCCAGGACACGCACAGCGTCAAGAGCCGCGCGAGCAACCACGGCGACGATGAAGGTAGACTCGGATGGCGCACGCCCGCGAAGCGCGCGCTCGGGGCACGGGGGACGGGCATCAGGGTTTCTCCGGGGGGGCGTGACGTACGCCCTTCTGCCGTCGGAAAGCCCTGGTGGGCCTGGTGACTCGCGCCCTACCAGGTGGGTGGGTCAGCCGCGCCTCCATGTATCAGCATGGCACATGTATCACTGGCAGCAGAGATTTCCCCTCTGTCTGCACTGGCAGGCAAGTTCTTGAAATCCGATATGTCCGTTGACTCCGAAGCGTTCAGCCAGGGACGATTCAAGTCCACGGCATCCTTCAGGGGGGGCCGTTTCAAACGCAGGGACGTGAGGAACCGAATGACGCTGAGAAGGGCGTTGATCCCGGGGTGCGTAATCGCACTCTTCTCGTTGGAAACCCTGGCGCAGGAGGCAAGCCCGGCGCCGGCTCCCGAATCGCAGGCACCCGCGGCACAGGCACCGGCAACGCCGGCGCCCGACGCCGCAGGTCCGGCGGCACCGGCGGCGCAGCCAGCCGCGGCGGCTCCGGTAGCGGGGCGCACCATCAAGGGCCGTGTGGCGGACCGCTTGACGAACGAGGGCCTGCCCCTGGTGCGTGTCATCATCAAGGGCACCACCCAGGGCGTGGAGACGGAGCTGGACGGCACCTTCTCCCTGCCCAACGTGCCGCAGGGGCCGGTGACGCTGCTCTTCTCCAGCCAGGACTACGGCGAGCGCGAGGTGAAGGTCGGCGCCAACCAGCGCGAAGTCCTCAACGTCCTGCTCGACAACGTCTTCTCCGAGGAGATGGTCGTCGTGGGCCGAGCCTCCGAGGTGGCCCGTAAGAACCTGGCCAACTCGGTGGCCTCCGTGAATGCCGAGGAGCTCAACCGCTCTCCCTCGCAGACGGTGGACCAGGCCCTCCAGGGCAAGGTGGCCGGCGCCAACATCCAGAGCAACTCTGGCGCGCCGGGCGGCGGCATGCAGATGCGCCTGCGCGGCGTGTCCACCATCAACGGCTCCACGCAGCCGCTGTACGTCATCGACGGCGTGCTCGTCAGCGACGTGGCGATTGCGTCCGGTGTCTACACCGTGACGGACTCGGTGTCGGGCTCCAACCCGTCCCCCACGCAGGACAACCAGGTCAACCGCATCGCGGACATCAACCCCAACGACATCGAGAGCATCGAGGTCCTCAAGGGTGCGTCCGCGGCCGCCATCTACGGCTCCAAGGCGGCCAACGGCGTGGTCATCATCAACACCAAGCGCGGCCGCGAGGGTGCGCCGAAGATCGACATCACCCAGCGCCTCGGCTTCTACGCGCTGGCCAACAAGCTGGGCACCCGCCGCTTCGAGACGGTGGACGAGGTCATCGAGACCTTCGGCGAGGACGCGGCCCAGTACTACGTGCCCGGCCGCACCTATGACCAGGAGTCCCTGCTCGCGGGCCGCCGCAGCCTGTCCTCGGAGACGCTGGCCAGCATCAGCGGCGCGGCGGGCAGCACGAAGTACTTCGCCTCGGCGCTGGTGAAGAACGACGAAGGCATCATCGCCAACACCGGCTACGAGAAGGAGTCGTTCCGGCTCAACCTGGGTCAGAACATTGGCGAGGGCGTGGAGCTCAACGTCTCCACCAACCTGATCCACACGCTGGGACAGCGCGGCCTCACCAACAACGACAACCAGACCATCACGTATTACATGACGATGCCGTCGTCGCCGGAGTTCCTGAACCTCCAGGCCGATGGCAACGGCGTGTACCCGAAGAACCCCTTCCTGGGGAACGGGGCCAACCCGCTGCAGACGGCCGCGCTCGTGAAGAACGACGAGGACGTGTGGCGCTTCATCGGCGCGGGTGATGCCACCGTCCACCTGTGGAAGTCGGAGGAGAACCACCTGCGCTTCCTCGCCAACGCCGGCGTGGACCGCTTCCAGCAGGAGAACACCCTCGTCTTCCCGCCCGAGCTCAACTTCGAGCCGGTGGATGACACCTTCCCGGGCACGTCGCTGTTCGGCACCAGCCAGGTGCGCAACCTGAACGGCGGCCTCAACCTGGTGCACACGTACCGGCCCGCCTCGAAGGCCCTCGTCTCCACCACCTCCGGTGGTGCCCAGTTCGAGGAGCGCAGCGTCAACTCGGTGTACGTGGTCAGCGAGAACCTGAACGCCGGCCAGTCCAACGTGGACTCGGGCACGGTGGTGGGCGTGCGGCAGGACCGCCAGCTCATCCGCGACCGTGGCTACTACGTGCAGGAGGAGATGCTCATGCTCGACGAGCGCCTCACCCTGGTGGGCGCCGTCCGCGGTGAGCAGAGCAGCGCCAACGGCAACGAGAACAAGCTGTACTTCTATCCGAAGCTGTCCACCGCGTACCGGCTCCCCTCGTTCCACCCCGCGGTGAACGAGTTCAAGCTGCGCGCGGCCTACGGAGAGACGGGCAACCTGCCCCGCTACGGCATGAAGTTCAACAGCCTGCCCACCATCAACAACGTCCAGGGCACCCCGGGCCTCATCGGCTCCGGCATCGCCGGCGACCCGAACATCAAGCCCGAGCGGCAGCGTGAAATCGAGGCCGGTGTCGACGCGCTCTTCTTCGGCGGCGACCTGGTGGCGGAGCTGACGCTGTACCAGCGCACCATCAGCGACCTCATCCTGCAGCGCAACCTGCCTCCCTCCACGGGCTTCACCACGCAGATCTTCAACGGCGGCTCGCTGCGCAACCGCGGCGTGGAGGCCATGCTGCAGGTGACGCCGGTGCGCGGCGCCTTCGAGTGGACGAGCTCCGCCACCTTCGCGCTCAACCGCAGCAAGGTGACGGACCTGCCCGTGCCCGCCTTCCTCACCGGCGGCTTCGGCACCGGCCTGGGCGCCTTCCGCATCGAGCAGGGCTCCTCGGCGACGCAGATTGTCGGCAACGTGCGCGACGCGGACGGCAACCTGCAGGTGAAGAAGATTGGCGACACCGAGCCGGACTTCATCGTCGGCTTCGCCAACACCCTGAAGTACTCGGACTTCACCCTGTCGTTCATGTTCCACTGGCAGCAGGGCAGCGACATCATCAACCTGACCCGCTTCCTGTATGACGCCTCGGGCACGTCCGAGGACTTCGAGACGGGCGGCCGCCAGCGCCTGACGGACCGCCGCAACAACGCGGGCGTCTACGTGGAGGACGCCACCTTCGTGAAGCTGCGCGAGGTGACGCTCACCTACAACATCCCGAAGCAGTGGGTGTCGGCGATTCCGAAGGTGCAGTCGGCCCGGCTCAGCCTGAGCGGCCGCAACCTGCTCACCTTCACGAGCTACTCGGGTCTGGACCCGGAGGTGAGCAACTTCGGCAACCAGGCCATCGCTCGCAACATCGACGTCGCCCCGTTCCCCCCCAGCCGCAGCTTCTGGACGTCCCTCGACGTCGGGTTCTAAGGCCATGAAGACCATGTATTCGACGAAGAAGGCAGTGGTGATGCTGGCCGCGGTACTGGGCCTGGGCGGGTGCGGTGGCCTCGACGTCACCGACCTGGACAACGTCAGCCTGGACGACTTCCGCAACAACCCGACTCCGTCGCGCGTCAACAGCGCGGCGACGGGTCTGCTCATCGGGAACCGGATTGGCCTGGCGGCGCAGAACGGCTACGTCGCGGAGCTGGGCGTCATCGGCCGTGAGGCGTTGGTCTTCGACCCCGCGGAGCCTCGCACCGTCGAGGAGCTGCTGGGCCCCGACCTGGACCCGGGCGGTCCGGCCTTCGGCGGCAACTTCTGGACGAGCCCGTACGCCAACATCCGCAACGCCAGCACGCTGCTGGCGGCGGTGGACAAGGTGGCGGGCCCGACGGACGCCGAGAAGGAGGCCATCCGCGGCTTCACGAAGACCCTGATGGCGCTGGACTTCCTGGTGATCATCAACACCCACGACACCAACGGCGCGCCCATCGCCGTGGACCTGCCGCTGGGTGAGCTGGCCCCCATCGAGAGCAAGGAGCGGGTGTTCCAGCACATCTCCACGCTGCTCGACGAGGGCGCTGACCACCTGAAGGCCGCGGGCGAGGCGGACTTCCCGTTCGCGCTCACCACCGGCTTCAACATGAACGCCGGTGAGACGCAGGACGACTTCAACACGCCCGCGACGTTCCTGAAGTTCAACCGCGCGCTCAAGGCTCGCGTGGCCGTGTATCAGGGCAACTACCAGGACGCGCTGACGGCCATCAGCCAGTCGTTCATCGACACCAGCATCCCCGCGGATGACGGTGCGAAGGGCGCGGCCCTGGCTTCGCTCAACCGCGGCGTGTTCCAGACGTTCCGCGCGGCCTCGGGCGACCTGGACAACAACCTGCTCAGCCAGACCATCTACGCGCACCCGTCCATCGTCACGGACGCGGAGAACCAGGCGAACGGGCAGGTTGACGACCGCGTGTCGCGCAAGACGCGCAAGCTGGCCGAGCCCGTGAAGGCCGCGGACGGCAAGCTGTCCACGGACCTGAAGTTCACGCTGTACCCGAGCGCGGACTCGCCGGTGCCCCTCATCCGCAACGAGGAGCTCATCCTCCTGCGCGCGGAGGCCAACCTCGGCCTGGGCCAGATTGGTCCGGCGGCGGATGACATCAACTACATCCGCACCCGCTCCGGCCGCCTGCCGGCGAAGGCGGACATCACCGCGGAGAACGCCCTGGACGAGCTGCTGAAGCAGAAGCGGTACTCGCTCCTGTTCGAGGGCGGCCACCGCTGGATTGACCTGCGCCGCTACAACAAGCTGGACACGCTCCCCCGCGAGCTGGACCCCAGCTTCGCGCCGCACGAGCGCTTCCCCATCCCCACGCTGGAGACGGACGGCCGCAAGTAGGCCGCCCGGCTACTGAGTGGTGAGCTCCAGGCGCACGTTCTCCATGTGCGCCTGGAGCGCGCGGAAGGTGAGGCTCCTGTCATCCCCCAGGAGCAGCGCGGCCACACCTTCCCGCTGCCAGCGCTCCGCCTCGTCAGGCAGGCGGGGCGTGGCGCAGTAGGACACCCCGTTGCTGCGGCAGGCCTGCGCCACCTTGCGGATGGCCGCCTGCACCTCCGGGTGGTCCAGCTTCCCCGGCACGCCGTACGACTGCGACAGGGCCACGGCTCCCTCCAACACCAGGTCGACGCCCTCGACGGTGACGATGGAGTCCGCCGCCTCCACGCCCGCGCGGTCGTCGATGCTCAGCACCACCAGGGTTTGACGGTTGGCGCGCGTCGCGTACTCCGGCAGCGGCAGCCGGCCGTAGCCGGTGGGCCGTCCGTCGCTCAGGCTCCGGTCTCCCTTCGGGTGGAAGCGCGAGGCGCGCACCACGGCCTCCGCCTCTGCCCGGCTGCGCACGCGCGGCACCACGACGCCCAGCGCGCCCGCGTCCAGCGCGCGGGTGATGGCGTCCGGCGCGGACGAGGGCACGCGCACCAGCGGAGTGATGTTGGCGCACTCGGCGGCCCGGATGAGGTGCTCCAGCAGCTCCGGCCCGACGGGGGTGTGCTCCTGGTCGAGGATGATGAAGTCGTAGCCCGCGTACCCCACCAGCTCCACCAGCGCCGGCAGTGGCAGCGTGCTCACCAGTCCCAGCGCGAGCGCGCCCCCGTGGATGGACTTCCTGAGTCGGTTCTCCGTCAGCATCGCTCCCCTTGCCCGAGGCTCCAGCGGATGAACACCAGCAGGGGCCCGGATGCGCCGCAGGCCCCTCGTGTCCCAGCAGAACACGAGGGGCTCGCGTGAGCGCAATACGCCGGATGATGTCCCGCGCTCGGGGACGTCCTCGGGATTACAGAGGCGGGGCCGCGAGTACCCGGGTCAGCGCTTCTTCAGCCCGGCGCGCTCCGCCACCAGCATGCCGATGGCGGACCAGTCGAGGTCGCCATGACCCTGTGCGACGCCGCCGAGGTACGTATCTTTCAAGAGGCTGGCCAGGGGCATGGGCACCTCGGCGCCTCGGCCCGCGTCCAGCACGAGCCCCACGTCCTTGAGGCCCAGCTTCATGGTGAAGCCCGGGGGCGAGTACTTCTCCTCGGCGATGAGCTGCGCGTAGCGCTCGAAGATGGGGGCGCGCGCGAAGACGGACTGGAACACCTCGAAGAATTGCTTCGGCTCGATGCCGGACTTGCGCGTGAGGGCGAAGGCCTCGCTGAGCGCCTCCATCATGGACGCGATGAGGAAGTTGCCGGACAGCTTCACCACGTTGGCGGCGGAGGGCTTCTCACCCAGCACGGTGAGGCCGCGGCCCAGGGCCTCCAGCAGCGGCCGGACGCGCTCCACGTCCGCCTTCGGCCCGGAGGTGATGACCCAGAGCTGCTTTGCGTCCGCGGCCTCGGGACGGCCGAACACCGGCGCGGAGACGTAGCCCTGCCCGGCGCTCGCGTGGGCCTCCGTCAGCTTCTCGGAGAGGGCCACGGAGATGGTGCTGGAGGAGACGTGCACGGCGCCCTTCCCCAGCCCCGCGTGCACACCGTCCTTCCCGAGGACGGCGTCCTCCACGGCGCGGTCATCCGCGAGCATGCTGAAGACGACGTCCGCGCCGCGCGCGGCCTCCGCGGGGGTGTTGGCCACGCGCGCGCCCTTCTCGCGCAGCTGGCCGGCCTTGGCCTGCGTGCGGTTCCACACCGTCAGCTCGTGCCCCGCGGCGAGCAGGTTCTTCGCCATGGGCAGGCCCATGTTCCCCAGTCCGACGAATCCGACCTTCATGCGAGTGTCCTCCCGAGGCGCGCTGGGATAATCGGCGCGCGCGGCGGACGCATGATGAAAGCGCGCGAGCGTCCACGAGCGGACCGTGGCGGGCGCCTACTCCGGCCGCTCCTCGGACACGTCCAGACTCTCGAAGACCCGGCCCAGGGCCACCACGCCCAGGGCCACCTCCCCCACCAGCACGCCCGCCGCGCCGAGCGCCGCCAGCGGTGCGGTCCAGTTCTCCAACACCGGGTACAGCGGCAGGCCCATGAGCAGCGCCACCATCGCCGCCGGAATCAGTCCCGCGAGCATCACCACGAGCGTGCCCAGCATCGTGAGCAACCGCTGGCCCATGGCCTCCAGGCCGCGCACCCGGTTGCCCGCGTCCGCCGGCACCCACGCGGGGAACAGCACCACCGCCGCGTTCTGTACGAAGAGCCCCGCCAGCGACAGCGAGGGCAGCAGCACCGCGAGCGCCAGCCCGCCCGGCCACCACCACTCGCCCAGTTGGGACTCCTCCGTGCCGGGCCCCATCAGCAGCGCCACCGTCAGCAGCGTGAGCTGGAGGCCGGCCACCGACAGCGCGGACGCCGCCAGCTCCGCGCCCACCACCTGTCGCCCCGTCAGTGGCAACGCTCGCAGCAGGTCCAGCTTCGGCAAGTCCATCCGCAGGTCCATGCGGAAGGCGCTCGGGCCCACCACCGTCAGCATCACCGCCAGCGTCAACGCCAGCGGGCCCACCACGCGCCGCGTGTCCGTGAAGAGGCGCGCGTCCCCCATCAGCGCGGCGATGGCCCCGCCGAACACGACGAAGAGGGCGAACACGGCGAGGCCTCCCGCCATGCGCTTGCGGGCGATGAGGTTCTTCCAGATGAGCGCCACCTCCGGCCGCCCTCGCGCCGCCAGCCGGAAGGGCGGCTTGCGCAGCGTGTACGTCCCGGCCCGCTGCCCCGACGCGCGCAGCGCCCGCTCTCGCGCGCGGGACTCGGCGCGCACCACCGCCGTCTCCTCGAAGGGCACCTCCACCAGCACCACCCACGCGTAGTGCGCCGCCGCCAGGGCCAGCACCGGCGGCAGTGCGCGCAAGAAGCCGCTCACGCTGCCCGCGAGTGACGGCTCCACCAGGACGCGGCCCGGCCACAGCACCGCGCCCAGGCCCGGCGACTCCATCACCGCTTGCAGCCAGGCGCGCAGCTCGCGCGACGAGGACACCTCCTCGGGGAAGGGGTGCGCGCGGAGGGCGGAGAGCACCGCCGCCGACACCGCCACGAGCACCAGCGCCACACCGCCCCAGCGCAGCATATGGCCCCAGACACCTCGGGCCGCCAGGCGCGTGCGAGTGAAGGCCGCCGCCGTCGTGTGCAGATACAGCGTGCCCAGTGCGAGGCTCGCGCCCAGGAAGAAGAGCACCGGCGTGGCGCTCACCACCCGGCCGATGAACAGCGTGGCGAACAGCGCGCCCGCCGTCGCGCCCATGAGGCCACGCACCAGTTTGTAGTGCAGCAGCGCGCGCCGCGTGACGGGCGCGGGGAAGAGCTGCACCACCTCCGTCTCGGTGAAGGTGAGCGAGGGTTGGTCCCTGCCCAGCACCCACGCGGCGAACACCGTCCCCAGCACCGAGCCCACCAGAGACAGCTCCGCGAACACCCTCGGGCCTCCGCCCAGGCCGCCCAGCCCCCGCGAGCCCACCGTGCGGGTAATTGCCGAGTACAGGTACACGAGCGCTACGATCACGCCGACCAGGTAGCGCGGGTGCCGCAGTCGCGAGAGCTGCCGCCACACGCGGTTGCGCAGCGATGCGACCCAGAGGAAAAGCACCGCCCGAGGGAAGCTCATGCGGACGACGCTCCGCGCCTCGTCACCGCACGGTGGGGACGACTGGAGAGGTCCTCCATCGAAGTGCGTCCCGCGCGAGGGACGCTCACGGTGACGGCATCCCGGGCTCCGCCGCCGCGCTGGTGATGCGGATGAAGAGCTCCTCCAGCGACACGCCCTCCGACTCCGCACCGGTGAGCCGCGCACGAATCTCCGGCAACGTACCCAGCGCCACCGCGCGGCCTCCCGCAATCACCAGCAGCCGGTGGCACAGCTCCTCCACCAGCGGCAGCAGGTGCGAGGACAACACCAGCGCCGCGCCCTCCTCCGCCCGTCGCCGCAGCGAGGCCTTCATCCGCCGGATGCCAATGGGGTCCAGCCCCGTGAGCGGCTCGTCCAGGAGGATGAGCCTCGGTGAGTGCAGGAAGCCGCAGGCAATGGACAGCTTCTGCTTCATGCCGCGAGACAGCTCACCCGGCAGCGCCTTCTCCTTGCCGGACAGCTCCATCTCCTCCAGCAGCGCACGGCCCCTCGCCTCCCAGTCCTCCACGCCATAGAGGCGCGCGGTGAAGTTCAGGTGCTCCCACACCGTGAGGTAGTCGAAGAAGCGCGGCTCATCCGGAAGGAAGGCCAGCGCGCGCTTCGCCTCCACCGTCCGCTGCTTCAAGTCATTGCCCGCCACCGCGATGCGCCCCGCGCTGGGCGGAAGGATTCCCGCGAGACACCGCAGCGTGGACGTCTTCCCCGCGCCGTTGGGCCCGACGAGGCCCAGAATCTCCCCCGGCGCCACCGCGAAGGAGAGCCCTCGCACGGCCTTCACGTCACCGTAGACCTTCTCCAGCCCGTCGACTTCCAGGACAGCATCCATGCGTGGGGCGGCCCTCAGTCCAGCTTCAGCACGTCCCGAACGGTATCCATCACCACCTTCGCCTGCACGGGTTTCACGAGGTACGCGCTGGCGCCCAGCCTCATGGCGCGATCGCGGTCCGCCGCCGCGCTCTCCGTGGTGATGACGACGATGGGCACGTGCCGGTGGTCCGTTGCCTGACGGATGTGGCTGATGAGCTTGAGCCCGTCCATCAACGGCATGTTGATGTCCGTCAGCACCACGTCGAACCGGCCCTGCGTCAGCTTCTTCAGCCCGTCGGCCCCGTCCTGGGCCTCGGTGCAGACCATGCCGCTGATGCGCTGCAGGGCGTACATGATGCTGCGCCGCATCGCCTGCGAGTCATCCACCACCAGCGCTCGGATCTGCTGCGTCATAGCCTTCAAAGACTACCACCCGGGCCGTTCGGCCACTGAAGGGAAGCACCGGCCCCGCGGGGAGCCCTGTCCTCCGGACGCACCTTCCACGCGGTTCCGGACTTCCGGGTGACACTCCGGGCGTCAGGACTTCCGCCACTCCGTTGAAAAAGCAGCGACAGCCGCTACCGCTTGCGCCGGGCCAGGGTCGCCAGCGCGGGGCCCATCTCCCCCAGCCGCAACACCCGCTTCACCGCGCCGGTGGCAATGGCCTCGCCCGGCATGCCGAACACCACCGCCGTCTCCTCGGACTCGGCCCAGACCTCGCCGCCCACGCGGGCCACCTCGCGCGCGCCCTCCGCGCCGTCCGCGCCCATGCCCGTCAGCACCACCGCCAAAGCGCGCGGCCCCAGCACCTGTGCCACGCTGCAGAAGAGCCGGTCCACGCTGGGCGCGTACTTGTCCAGCGGCGTGGGCGGCGGCGTGTGCAACTCCAGCTTCGTGCCCCGCTCTGCCACCACCATGTGCCGTCCACCCGGAGCGATGTACACATGCCCCGGCTGCACCACGTCCCCGTCGCACGCCTCCGTCACCGTGAACGGGCCGATACGGTCCAGACGCTCGGCGAAGGCGCGTGTGAATTGCGAGGGCATGTGCTGGCTCACCAGCACGCAAGGCGTCGGCTCCGCGGCCAGGCCCTCCAACAACCGCTGCACCGCCGGAGGGCCACCCGTGGACGCGCCCACCGCCACCACCAGTGGCAATTCGCCCGCCACCGCCATGGCCCGTGCCCCCGGCGCCGCGTGACGTTGTCCGGGCCGCACGTGCCGGGCCGCGCGCACCTTGTCCAGCAGCTCGTTGCGCAGCTCGTCCAGCGCCTCGCGCGTGCCTCGCGGCGGCTTGGCGATGAAGTCGAACGCGCCCAACTCCAGCGCCTTGAACACGTCCGACTTGTGCGAGTAGCTGGAGATGACGATGACGGGCGTGGGCACCGTGCGCATCAGCAGCCGGAGGAAGGTGTAGCCCCCCAGCTTCGGCATCTCCAAGTCGAGCGTCACCACGTCCGGCTTCAGCTCGAGGACCTTCTTCAGGCCCTCCTCGCCGTCGGCCGCGCGCTCCACCACGCGCACGTCGGGCGCGGACTCCAGCAGCGTGGTGAGCGTGTGGCGGTTGTGCGCCGAGTCGTCGATGACGAGCACGTTGATGGCGTCCTGCGCGCTCATCGTCCCTCCCCGCCCGTCAGGCCCGGCAGCTCCGGCCGGCGATACACGAGGTCCCCTCGCAGGTGGACCAGCTCGAAGTCGGCGCCCAGGTTCAAGAGGTTCTCCGAGTGCCCCAGGAGGAGGTAGCCCCCGGGCACCAGCCTGTCGCGGACGATGCGCAGCACCCGGCGGCGCGCTGCGAGGTCGAAGTAGATCATCACGTTGCGGCAGAACACCACGTCCATGCGCGGCACCAGCTGGCTGCCCGTCTCGTCCAGCAGGTTGTGGTGACCGAAGGACACCCAGGACCGCACCTCGTCGCGCACGCGTACGCGGTTGTTGCCCGCCGGCTGGAAGTGGCGCTCCAGCAGGTCCGCCGACGTGGCGCGCAGCGCGGACGCCCCGTACTCCGCGCGCCGTGCCATCGCGAGCACGCGCCGGGAGATGTCCGTGCCGTACACCTCCACGTCCCAGTCGTCGAAGCGGCGGCTGTCCTTGAGGAGCATGGCCAGCGTGTAGGCCTCCTCTCCGGACGAGCACCCCGCCGACCACAGCCGCAGCCGCTTCGTGCGGCCGTTGCGCTTCTCCAGCAGCGGTAGCAATTCCTCGCAGAAGGCCTTGAGCTGCGAGGGCTCGCGGAAGAAGTACGTCTCGTGCGTGGTGAGCGACTCGACGGCCGCCTCCAGCTCCGCGTGTCTCTGCGCGTCGTAGCGCAGGTAGCGGTGGTAGGCGCCGAAGTCCGGCAGGCCGAGCGCCTCCAGCCGGGTCCACAGCCGGCGCTCCATGACGAACTTCATGTCCTCGTGCACGAGGATGCCGCAGTGCGAGTACACGTGGTCCCGGAGGAGGCGGAACTCCTCCGGCGTCATCTCCGGACGGCTGTCGTCGAAGCGGGCCACGCGGTCTCTCCTCAGCGCCGGGACAGGCGCTCCACCGCGTCGGAGAGGGTCTGCCGCGCCAGGGCGTCCGGTTCCGCCTCCAACGCCCGGCGCGCCGCGTCCAGTCGCTCCGGCCCGCCCGAATCTCCCAACACCCGTGCCGCCGCCGCGCGCACGTCCCAGCGCGGGTGCCCCAAGAGCGCCACCGCCAGCTCGACGCCCTCCGCGCTCAGGGCTCCTGCGGACAGCGCCGCCTTCACCACCTCCGCGTCGGGGTGCGCCGCCGCCTCCATCAGCACGCCAGGGCTCGCCATGCCCAGCCGCGCCAGCGCGCGCACCGCCGCGACGGCCAGCGCTCCATCCGGGTGGCGCACCAGGGCCTCCACGTCCGCGGCCCGGTCCGCCGCGCCGCACTCGCCCACCGCCTCCACCGCGGCCAGGCGCACGGACGGGTCTTCATCGTGCAGCGCGGGCCGCAGCAGCGCTCCCGCCTCAGGTCCACCCAGCCGGCCCATGGCGCGCACTCCGGCGGCGCGCACCTGCACCGCCTCGTCCGCCAGCGCGGCGCGCGCCAGCTCGCGGCCCACCGCGCCGTCCACCTCGCCCGCGGCCTCCACCGCCGCCGCGCGCCAGGTGGGCTCCGCGTCCCGAGCCAGTTGCCGCAACGCGGGCAGCGCGGGTGCACCGCCCACCCGGGCCAGCGCCGCCACCGCCGCCGACGTCGCCCGGCGCGAGACAGCCTGCTCCAGCGCGTCCAGCACCGCCGCCCGGTTGCTGTCCGCCAGCACGCCCAGGGCCCGCGTCGCCGCGCCCGCGAGGGACGGGTCCACCAGCAGGTCCACCAGCGGCGGCACCGCCTCCGGCGAGCGCGTGCGCCCCAGCGCCCGCACCACCACCGCGCGCAGGTCGTCCTCCGCCCACTCCAGCAGCGCGCACAGCGCCGTCACCGAGTCGGGGGCCACCAGGTCGGCCAGCGCCTCGGCCGCCGCTGCACGGGCCGGCGAGGACAGGTCCGCCATGTGCACGAGCAGCGCGCGCCCACCCTCCGGCCCCAGGCGGACCAGCGTATTCAGCACCTCGCGCAGCAGCCGATCCTCCCGCGCGGCCTCCGCCACCGGCAGCGCCAAAGACGCCTCGCCCAGCGCCGCCGCGGACACCAGCGCGCCCGCGCGCACCGTCACGTCCTCGGCCTCCAGCGCCTGAGTCAGCCGCTGCGCCGCGTCCGGCAACCGGCGCAGCGCCGCGCGCACCACCGACTCGATTTCGCCGCGCAGCACCGGCTCCACCAGCGCCACCTGCGTGCCCAGCGCGCCCAGCGCCGCCTCGCGCACCGAGCGCACCGGCGACGCCAGCCCCTGGCAGATGCGCTCCGTGGCCACCACCTCCGGCACCAGCCCCAGCACGCGGAAGGCGCTGCGCTGCAGGCGCGGGTCCTCCAGCATCACCAGCACCACGGACAGGGGGGGCGGCCGGCGCAGCAGCGCGAGCCCCTCCAACGCGGACAGCCGCAACAGCGGCTCCGCATCCTTCAGCAGGCCCTCCAGCGCGCGCGCCGAGTGCTCACCGCCCACGCGCCCCAGCGCCTCCGACACGGCCACCCGCACGTTGAGGTCCGGGTCCTCCAGCGCCTGCACCAGCGGCAGTTCCGCGGCGCGCTGCCCGAGCTGCCCGAGGATGTCCGCCGCGAACTTGCGCTGGTCCGGGTCCGGGTGTCCCAGCAGCGACACCAGCGGCCCCAGTGCCGCGCCGCCCAGGCCGGCCAGCGCCTCCGCCGCCGCGTTGCGTGCGCCCGTCTCGCCTCGCTCGCCCAGCACGCGGATGAGGCGCTCGGCCACCTCGCGCGAGGACGGCAGCCGCTTGAGGGCGTCCGCCGCCACGTGGCGCACGCGCCAGCTCGCGTCATGGAGGCCGGTGACGAGCACCTCCAGCGCTCCCGCCGCCCGAGGGTCCAGCTCCTGGAGCGCGCGGTAGCGGGCTTCCTCCGCGGGGAACTCGGGCAGCGGGTTCATTCGAAGACCTGGTCTGAGCCCGCCTGCGAGTAGAACCAGATGGTGTAGATGCCCAGGGCCGTCCCCAGCGGGATGTTGGCGATGCCGAGGATGCCCATCACCAGCGCCAGCACGCGGGACCAGGGCCGGCGCTTCAAGAGGCCGATGCCGGTGATGAGCCCCGGCAGCCCCAACAGGAAGAGGCAGCCGGTGGAGCCCAGGAGGACGGCCGTCATCATCGCCTTCTCATCGGCGCTCGAGTGCCGCATCCCCTCCAGCTGGCCCACCAGGACGGCCGAGAAGAAGCCGAACGCCACCGCAATCAGGAGCGTCAGCACGCTCAGCGCGATGAAGATGATGCCGAGGATGCGCCGATGCCCTTCGAGCGACTCCAAGTCCGCGCGCGCCATGTCCTGCATGCTCATTCGGGTCTCCGGGTCGACTCGCGCTCCAGCTCGGCGCGAAGCAATGCCTTCAAATCCAACAACAGCCGGAGCCGGTCCGGCGGCCCGCACACGCCCACCACGAAGGGCGAGCGCCCCGCCACCACCAACGCGGGCGCGGGCTTGATGTCTCCCCTGCGCACCCGCAACACCTCCGCCACCCGGTCCACGCGCACCGCCACCCGCCGCGTCCCCAGCTTGCACACCAGCAGCCGAGTCTTCGGCGTCTCCGATGTCGCCTGCCCCAACAGCCGGCGGCGCAGGTCCACCACCGGGAGGATGATTCCTCTCAAGTGCAGCACGCCGTCCACGAAAGAGGGCGCATGCGGAATGGGAGTGATTCGCTGGGGCGGGAGGATTTCCTCCACGCGCATGATGTCCAGCACGTACTCCTCGTTGCCCACGAAGAAGGCGCAGAGCTGCACGAGCGTGTCCGCCGCGTCGGCGGGAGCGTCCAGCACCGCGCGCGGCCGGCGCGCCAGGAGGTTGACCGGGTCCTTCATGAGGCGAGCGCCTGTTCCGGGTCGAGGAGGATGTAGAGCGTGGGCCCTCGCCGGCCAATGCCCACCACGCAGTCCCTTTCGCCCGTGCGCAGCCCCGGAGGCGCCGGTTCCAGCATGGAGGGCTTCAGCCGCACCACGCCGGTGACGCCGTCCACCCATACCCCGGCCGGCCCGGACTCCGTGCGCAGCACGAGGATGCGCGCGTCGCGAGGAGGCGGAGGGGCCTCGGGGCCCGCGACGACGGGGGCCTTCTCCGTCAGGCGCAGCCGCACCTTGATGTCGTAGGCGGGCAGCAGTTCGCCGCGCAGGTTCATGACGCCGAGCAACTGCGGCTCCGCGCGCGGAATCTCCGTCAACGGAGGCACCTTGGAGATTTCGCGCACGGCGCGGATGGGCACCGCGTAGCACTCACCCTCCAGGTGGAACGCGAGGTACTCCTCCGGCACCTCCTCCGGTGCGGAGGCCTGCGCTCCGTCGCTTCCCGCGGCGAAGTCCTGCAGTCCGGCGACGTCCTCGTCCGGGCGGTAGAAGAAGTCGTCGAGTAGCTCTGCGAACCTGGACACAGCCGCGAAGGATAGCAGCCGGCCGCCGCGCACGTCAGGCCCGGCGGCGCTCCATGGCCAGGCCCTCTTCCAGCAGCGCCGCCACGTCCAGCACCAGCACGGTGCGTCGATTGCCCAGGTCCGTGGCGCCGGAGATACCCCGGACGGACTGCAGCCGCCCGCCCAGGGGCTTGGTGACGATGTCCTGCTGGCCGTGAAGCTCGTCCACGGCGATTCCCAGCCGCTCCTGCGCCAGCCCCACCACCACCACGAAGTAGCGGCTCACCGGCCGCTCCGGCAGGGCGAACATCCGCGCCAGCCGCATGAAGGGCAGCGTCTGGCCACGCAGGTCCAGCACCTCGCGCCGCTCCACCGTGCGGATG
Source organism: Pyxidicoccus sp. M6 (assembly GCF_055568925.1). Lineage (NCBI taxonomy): Bacteria > Pseudomonadati > Myxococcota > Myxococcia > Myxococcales > Myxococcaceae > Pyxidicoccus > Pyxidicoccus sp. M6. The sequence continues at coordinate 8,811,030 of NZ_CM145714.1, forward strand.
TCCTTCGGCTGTACGGAGAGGATTTCGAGCACGCTGTTGAGCGGCACCGCGTAGGTGCGGCCGCTGACACCCACCACCAGCGCGCGGATGATGGCCAGCGTGACGGGCAGCGTCAGGTGGAAGGCGGTGCCCTTCCCGCGCTCGCTCCACACGTCGATGATGCCGGACAGGTTGCCCAGGTTGTTCTTCACCACGTCCAGGCCCACGCCGCGGCCGGACAGCTCGGACACGCTGCGCGCGGTGGAGAAGCCGGGCAGGAAGATGAGGTTGAGCAGCTCGCGGCGGCTCATCTCCTGCGCCTGCGAGAAGGTGATGAGGCCCCGGGTGAGGGCCACCTCGCGCACGCGCAGCTCGTCGATTCCGGCGCCGTCGTCAGACACCTCGATGACGACGTGGTTGCCCTTCTGCTCGGCGCGCAGCGCCACCACCGCGCGCCGGGGCTTGCCAGCGGCCAGGCGCGTCTCGGGAGACTCCACGCCGTGGTCGATGGCGTTGCGGATGAGGTGCATCAGCGGGTCGCTCAGCTCCTCGACGATGAGCTTGTCGAGCTCCACCTCGCCGCCGCCGATGACGAACTCGATTTCCTTCCCCGCCTCGCGGGTGATGCGGCGCACCAGCCGGGCCAGCTTGTCGAACACCTGGCCCACGGGGACCATGCGCGCCTCGAGCAGCCCCTCCTGCAGGGCCTCCAGCTTGCGCTCGAGGCCGCGCGTCTCGCGCGCCAGTTCCTGGCCGAAGAGCTTCGACAGCGCCACCGCGCCGTCCTGTCGCGCGGACTCCGCGAGGCGCTGGAGGTTGGCCTTGATGAGCAGCAGCTCGCCCACCATGTTGATGAGGCCGTCCAGCTTGCTGATGTCCACGCGCACCGTCTGCGTCAGCGAGCGCAGTGACGTGCCGTCGCCCTCCGGGCGCGCGGAGGAGGCCGTGCCCGCGCTGGACGTCTCCGTCACCACCGCGCGCTGCGCTGTGCTGGCCGCTCGCAGGTACGCCACCGAGGCCCCGGGGGCGCCTGGGGATGTCTGGAGCGCGGAGGGCGTCACCGGCACCAGAGCATTGCCTGTCCCCTGCGAATGTCCGGACGCCGCTGACGGCACCCGCGCGTCGCCCTCGGCCGAGGAGTCAGCGCCGCCGGTCCGCGACGGCTCCGCGACCCACGCGTCGCCAGGGCCCGCACCGTCAGCCCCCTCCACCTCGGATGCTGGCAGCAGGGGCTGCTGGGCCGCGGCTCCGGTGGACGCAGTGCCCGCCTTGGCGCCCTTCTTCTTCCCACCTCGCTTCGCCGGAGCAGCGGGCGCATCCACTCGGGACAGCGTCGCGCGTGACGACGGAGGCGGCTCCACGGCGCGAGCCAGGGCCTGCGCGGCGGCCTGCGTGGCCCCGGCCGCCGGGCGCACCGCCAGCGGGGACAGCTCCGCGGGCGTGCCCTTCAGCCCGGCCTCCAGCTCCTCGCCGGACGCCTGCGCGCCGAAGATGAGGTCGAAGGCGATGCCGTGCGTCCCGCCGGGGCGCGCGGAGGGCAGCGTGCTGATGACCTCGCCCAGCGGCTTGAGGCGCGCGTTGAGCTCCGCCAGCCCCTTGTCGAAGTCGGACAAATCAAAGGCGGCCCGCACGCGCCACAGCGACACGCCGCGCCGCACATTCTCGCGGAGCCGGTGCTCCTCGTACTCGGTGAAGACGGAGCGCACCTGCGGGTCCAGCTCCAGCCGGTCCAGCGGGTCCTCGTCCACCGACACGGGCGGCGAGCCCAGCCCCGCCAGCCGCTCCGTCATCGCCTCCACGCGCCGGGAGAGGGGCTCCGTCTCCGCGCCCCGTGCCGCCTCGGCCAGGAGCGCCTGGAACGCGTCCAGCGCCTCGATCAGCGCGTCCAGCGCCGTGTCGTCCAGCCGCAGCCGGCCCAGGCGCAGCCGGTCGAGCAGCTCCTCCGTCCCGTGCGCCAGCCGGGAGATGCGCTCCTGGCCGAACAGCCCGGACAGCCCCTTGAGCGAGTGCGCCGCGCGGAAGATGCCGTTGACCAGCTCCGGGTCCGCCTCCTGCCCGCGCCGCTCGTCGAGGACGAGCAGGTCCTTCCCCAGCGCATCGAGGATTTCGGTCGCCTCGGCCACGAACTCGGCCAGGGCCTTGGAGCCGGGATTCACGGCAGCTTGAGGTACCGCCGCAGGAGCTCTTCGAGGCTCCCGGGCAGGAAGGGTTTGACCAGGTACTCCGTCGCCCCCAGCGCCATGCCGCGGTCGCGGTCCTGCTCGCGCCCCTCGGTGGTGATGATGAAGAGGGGCACGTCCTTGTAGTTGGGGTTCTTCTTGACGAAGTTGATGAGCTCCAGCCCGTTGATGTCGGGCATGTTGATGTCGGTGATGATGAGCTCGAACCGGTGGCGGGGCAGCAGCTTCAGCGCCTCGAAGCCACTCGAGGTGACAATCGCCTCGATGCCCTCCACGGCCTCCACCATCGCGGCGATGTACTCGCGCGACGCCTTGGAGTCCTCGACAATCAAGACCTTGACACGCATGTGCGCTCGCCCCGGACGGCCCATGCTAACAGAACGCCCGGACGGCCGCTGCGCGTCACCCCTTGCGTCCTGGTAGGAGCCGGACGAGCCCCTTGTCCACCAGGAGCGCCACCCGTCCACCCTTGAACGCCGGGAGGAAGCCCTTCTGGTAGGCGTCCGCCCTCGCGGCGTCCTCCGCCCGGCCCCCGAAGGGCACCTCCAGGGCCACCGAGTCCACCTTCGCCCGGCTCAGCACCTTCCCCGCGTTGGCCAGGGCCTCGCTCAGCGCCCCCGCGTCCAGCTTCTGCCGGGAGCCCAGCCCCACCACGAAGATGCGCGGCACGGACAGCTTCCCGTCCGACGGCAACAGGAGCCAGTCATCCTTGGCCCCGGTGAAGAAGCCATTCTTCAACACCCGGGACAGGGTGCCGCACAGGCGCCAGTCCACGTAGCCGGCGGAGGTCGGCAGGGGCCGGTCATCCTCGGCCACGAAGAGGCACAGGGCGTCCACCCCGCCGAGCGAATCCAGCCCCTCCAACCCGATGTCGTGCGTCGTCGTCTGGCTCACGCGGACGTCCCTCGCTTGCGACTCCAGGGCCTCAGGGCTTGTTCAGCGCCACGGCCACGCGGTCCAGCAGGCCGTTGACGAAGGCACTGGACTCCTCCGTGCCGAAGTTCTTCCCCAGCTCCACCGCCTCGTTGATGGTGACTTTACGAGGGATGTCCGGGCGGTACTTCAGCTCGAAGATGCCCAGGCGCAGCACGTTGCGGTCGATGCGGGACATGCGGTCCAGGCGCCAGTTGTGGCTGTGCCGTTCAATCAACTGGTCGATTTCCTCGCGGTGGCCCTGCACGCCCTCCACCAGCTCGCGGGCGAACTTCACCGCGTCCGGGTCGCGCCTGGCCTCCTCGGAGGCGGTCCAGGCGGACTCCAGGGCCTCGGACACCGTCGCCGGGGCCATCTCCAGCTGGTAGAGCGCCTGCAGCGCCCGCTCGCGTCCCGTTCTCCGCGCGCCCATGGCTACGCCTTCCTTCCGTCCGTCGCCGCCATCTTCGCGTACATGTTGACCATCTCGATGCAGGCCATCGTGGCCTCGGCGCCCTTGTTGCCCGCCTTCACGCCCGCCCGGTCGATGGCCTGCTCCACGGTATCGCACGTCAGCACGCCAAAGGTGACGGCCGTGGCCGGAGTGCCCGCCGCCGCACTGAAGGCCACCTGACCGATACCCTTGGCGCACTCGCCCGCCACGTAGTCGAAGTGGGGGGTGCCGCCGCGGATGACGGCGCCGAGCGTAATCACACCGACGTACTGGCGGGACTCCGTCACGCGGCGCACGAGGCCGGGCAGCTCATAGGTGCCGGGGCAGCGGTACACGTCGATGTCCGCGTCCGCGACGCCATGGCGCACCAGCGTGTCCACGGCGCCCTTGGCCAGCTCCTCGGTGATGAAGCCGTTGAAGCGGGCCACGCAAATGGCGAAACGCCCCTTGGGCGGGAGGAAGTCACCTTCGAAATAGCGAGGCATGCGGCGCTTCCTACACCAGCCGCGTCCCGGCGTCGCGGCCTACGGCGTGCCGAAGCCCGCCGCCCGGACGGCCGCCGCCGTCAGCCCACCGCCCCCGGGTGCTCCCTGCCCCCGCTGGAGGGCGAAGAGCCGGGCCACGTACTTCCCAATCTGGTCCGCCTCCAGGTTCACCCGGGTGCCCACCGCCTTGCCCCGCAGGGTGGTGCGCTCCTGCGTCTCCGGAATGAGCTGCACGCTGAAGCGGTCCGCCTCCACCGAGTTCACGGTGAGGCTGATGCCGTCGATGGCCACCGAGCCCTTCTCGATGAAGTACGGGGCCAGTTCTTGGGGCAGGCGGAACACCATCACCCAGGAGCCGCCCTCGGGGAACGTCTCCAGGACCTCACTGACGGCGTCCACATGGCCGGAGACCAGGTGGCCGCCCAGCCGGTCGCCCAGCGCGAGGGCGCGCTCCAGATTCACGCGGTCGCCCGGCCGCACGGCGCCCAGGGTGGTGCGGCGGAGCGTCTCCGGCGCGGCCTGCACCTTGAAGGTGTCCCCGCTGCGCTCCACCACCGTGAGGCACGCGCCGTCGACGGCAATGGACTCGCCCAGGTCGAACTTCTCCGCGCCGAGCGAGGTGCGAATCCAGAGGTCCGTCATCCCGCCGGGGATGACGCGCTCCACCCTGCCAAGGTCCTGAATGAGCCCGGTGAACATGAGCGCCCTTATAACCGGCGCGCAGACGGGTTGCCCGCGGGCCTACAGCAGCGCCTGCAGCAGCATGTCGTTGCCGATGCGCTCGAAGGTGAGGTCGCTCACGGACACGGCCTGGGCCATCTCCTTCACGCCCAAATCTCCGGCCCACGACAGCCCCGGGCTGCCAATCAGCTTCGGCGCGAGGAACAGCGCCAGCGAGTCCGCCAGGTGCTCGCGCAGGAAGGAGCCGTACATCTCCGCCCCACCCTCCACCAGCACGTGGTTGAGCCCGCTCTTGGCGATGCGCTTCAGCAGGGCCTTCAGGTCCACCCGGCCCGCCTTCTGGCGCATCTGCCACACCTCCACGCCCTGGGCGAGGAAGCGCCGAGCCTTGCGGCCCTCCGGGTCCTCCAGCGTGGCAATCACCGTGCGCGCGGGGCTGCGCTGCGTGAAGACGGTGTAGCCCGGGGACAGGCGCAGGTGGCTGTCCACCACCACGCGCAGCGGGTCCTTGCCCCCGCCTCCTGGGAGCCGCGTCGTCAGCTTGGGGTCGTCCTTCCGGACCGTGTTGGCGCCCACGAGGATGACGTCCACCGCGTCGCGCAGCCGGTGCACCCACGCGCGCGCCGGCTCGCCCGTCACCCAGCGCGAGTCACCCGTCGCCGTGGCCAGCTTCCCGTCCAGCGTCACCGCCGCCTTCAGCGTCACCCAGGGCATGCCGGTGCGCATGACCTTGAAGAAGGGCCGGTTGAGCGTGTCCGCCTCGTCCGCGAGGACGCCCGTGAGCACCTGCACCCCGCCGCGCCGCAGCCGGGCCACGCCCCTGCCGCTCACCTGCGGGTTGGGGTCCGAGGACGCGCTGATGACCCGCCGGACCCCGGCCTCCAGAATCGCCAGGCTGCACGGCGGCGTGCGCCCGTAATGGTCGCACGGCTCCAGCGTCGTGTAGAGGTCCGCGCCCCTCGCCTTCGAGCCCGCCGCCTCCAGCGCGACGACTTCCGCGTGCGCCGTGCCCGCCTTCTTGTGGTAGCCGCGGGCGATGATGCGCCCGCCCTTCACCAGCACCGCGCCCACCACCGGATTCGGACTGGTGCGGCCCAGCCCCTTGGCCGCCTCCTCCAGGGCGATGCGCATGAAGAACTCGGCCACGGCGCGGTCGAAGTCCGCCGCCCGTTTCGCCCGGGGCGCCCTCGTTGCCTCCAACCGTGCCCGCGTCAGCAGCCGCATGTTCCCTCTTTAACCGTCCGTGCCCGGCGGCGCCTTCGCCTTGCGCTCCCGCTCCTCGGACTCGAGCAGCGGCTTCAGCTCGTCCATGAACTCCGCGATGTCGCGGAAGCTCCTGTAGACGGACGCGAAGCGTACGTACGCCACCTCGTCCAACTGCCGCAGGCGGCGCATGACCTCCTCGCCGATGACGGACGAGGGGACCTCCTTCTCGCCCATCCCCTGCAGCTGCCGCTCGATTGCCACCACCGTCTCCTCCAACTGGTCGGCGGAGACGGGCCGCTTCTCGCATGCCTTCTTCAGGCCGCTGACAATCTTCTCGCGGTCGAACACCTCGCGCCGCCCGTCCTTCTTCACGATGAGCGGGTAGAGCTCCTCCACCCGCTCGTACGTGGTGAAGCGGCGCTTGCACGCCAGGCACTCGCGGCGCCGGCGGATGACCGAGCCCTCATGCGACTCGCGCGAGTCGATGACCTTGTTCTCGGCATCCTGACAGAAGGGGCAGCGCATGGCGTGGCGGGACTTCTCCCGAAGAGCCTCCTACTTCAGCCGCGAGGCGTACAGGGGGAAGCCCTGGGACAGCTCCTTCACCTTGCCCTTGATGCGCGTGAGGGCCGCGTCGTCCTGCGCCGCGTCCAGCGCCTCGCCGATGAGCCGCCCCACCACCGCCATCTCCGCCTCGCGCATGCCGCGCGTCGTAATGGCCGGCGTGCCCACCCGGATGCCGGACGTGGTCATCGGCTTCTCCGGGTCGAACGGAATCATGTTCTTGTTCACGGTGATGCCGGCCTTGCCGAGCACCTCCTCGGCCACCTTGCCCGTGAGCTTCTTGGGCCGCAGGTCCACCAGCATCAGGTGGTTGTCCGTGCCGCCCGAGGTCAGCCGCAGGCCCGCGCCCTTCAGCGCCTCCGCAAGCGCCTTGGCGTTGGAGACAATCTGCTTCTGGTACGCCTTGAACTCCGGCGACAGCGCCTCCTTGAAGGCCACCGCCTTGCCCGCGATGACGTGCATCAGCGGGCCGCCCTGGATGCCGGGGAAGATCTGGCTGTTGATGGTCTTCGCGAACGGCTCCTTGCACAGCACCAGGCCACCGCGCGGGCCGCGCAGCGTCTTGTGCGTGGTGCTGGTGACAATCTCCGCGAAGGGCACCGGCGACGGGTGCACGCCCGCGGCCACGAGGCCGGCGATGTGCGCCATGTCCACCAGCATCGCCGCGCCCACGCTGTCCGCAATCTCGCGGAACTTCGCGAAGTCGAGCGTGCGCGGGTAGGCGCTCGCGCCCACGACGATGACCTTGGGCTTGTGCTCCTTGGCCAGCGACTCCACCTGCGCGAAGTCGATGGTCTCCGTGTCGCGCGTCAGGCCGTAGTGGACGACCTTGTAGAGCTTGCCGGAGAAGTTGAAGGCCGCGCCGTGCGTGAGGTGGCCGCCGGAGTTGAGGTCCAGCGACAGCATGGTGTCGCCCGGCTTCATCAGCGCCATGAAGGCGCCCATGTTGGCCTGGCTGCCGGAGTGCGCCTGCACGTTGGCCGAGTCCGCGCCGAACAGCTCCTTCACGCGCGAGAGGGCGAGGTTCTCCGCGACGTCCACCACCTCGCAGCCGCCGTAGTAGCGCTTGCCGGGGTAGCCCTCCGCGTACTTGTTGGTGAGCACCGAGCCCACCGCCTCCATCACCGCCGGAGAGACGAAGTTCTCCGAGGCGATGAGCTCCAGCCCCTCCTCCTGACGCTGCGTCTCCTCACGAAGGACGCGGGCAATCTCCGGGTCCACGTCGGACAGCGTGCGGGTGTTCTCCATGGCGGATTCCCTTCGGACAACGGGTACGGCGGGGCCGCTAGCCCTGGGACTCGGCCTCGCGAATCTTCTGGACGCGCCGCTCGTGGCGGCCGCCCTCGAATGGGGTGCTGAGGAACGCCTCGAGGATGGCGCGGCCCACGCCGGCCCCCACCACGCGCTGGCCCAGGCACAGCACGTTGGCGTCGTTGTGAGCCCGGGCCATGCGGGCCTCGAACTCGGTGGTGCACAGGGCCGCGCGCACGCCCCTGTGCTTGTTGGCGACGATGCTCATGCCGATGCCGGTGCCACACACCAGCACGCCATGCGTGTACTCCCCGGCCGCCACCGCGCGCGACACGCGCGAGGCGAAGTCCGGGTAGTCCACCGAGTCACGCGTGACGGGGCCCACGTCGTCGTGGGACACGCCACGCTCCTTCAGCGCGGCGACCAGCTCCTGGCGCAGCTCCAGGCCCGCGTGGTCGGAAGCGAGAATGACTTTCACGCGAGTCTCCTGGAGCCGGCCTCGAAGAGGCGCCGGACTAGAACCGCTTGAACAGCAGCACCGCGTTGGTGCCGCCGAAGCCGAACGAGTTGCTCATCACCGCGTTCACCCGGGCCTCGCGCGCCGTGTTGGGCACGTAGTCCAGGTCGCAGTCCGGGTCGGGCGTCTGCTGGTTGATGGTGGGCGGCAGCACGTTGCGCGACAGCACCAGCGCGCTCACCACGCCCTCCGCGCCACCCGCCGCGCCGAGCATGTGGCCCGTCATGGACTTGGTGGACGACACCGCGACCTTGCGCGCGTGGTCGCCGAACACCGCCTTGATGGCCTTCGTCTCGTTGGCGTCGTTGAACGGGGTGGAGGTGCCGTGGGCGTTGATGTAGCCCACCTCCTCCGGGTTCATCCCCGCGGAGTTGAGCGCCAGCCGCATGCAGCGCGCCGCGCCCTCGCCCTCCGGGGCCGGCTGCGTCACGTGGTACGCGTCCGAGTTGGCGCCGTAGCCCACCAGCTCGGCGAGAATCTTCGCGCCGCGCTTCTTCGCGTGCTCCAGTTCCTCGAGCACCAGCATGCCCGCGCCCTCGCCCATGACGAAGCCGTCACGGTCCTTGTCGAAGGGCCGGCTGGCACCCGCCGGGTCGTCGTTGCGCGTGGACAGCGCCTTCATCACCGAGAAGCCGCCCAGCCCCAGCGGCGTAATCGCCGCCTCGGCGCCACCGGCGATGGCCGCGTCCGTCTCACCCAGCTTGATGGACTTCCAGGCTTCGCCAATGGCGTGGGCGCTGGTGGCGCACGCGGACACCGGAGCCCAGTTGGGGCCCTTGCAGTTGTACCGCATGGAGATGAGACCGGGCGCCATGTTGACGATCATCTGGATGATGAAGAAGGGCGACAGCCGGTCGAACCCCTTCTCCAGGCCCTTGCGGTGCTGCTCCTCGAGGGAGGAGATGCCGCCGATGCCCGAGCCGACGATGACGCCGACCTTCTCCGGCGCGTAGCCGTTCGGCTGATCCGCGCCGATGGGGATGCCCGACTCCTTCACCGCCATGTCCGCCGCGGCCATGGCGTACTGGGCGTAGAGGTCCATCCGGCGCACTTCGCGCCTGTCGATGAACTGCTCCGGCTCGAAGTCCTTCACCTCGCCGGCGATGCGCGCGTCGATTTTCCCCGGGTCGAAGCGGGTAACCAGGCCAATACCCGACTTGCCGGCGAGCATCGCCTGCCAGTTCTTCTCGGTTCCAGTGCCCAGTGCCGAGATGAGCCCGGTACCGGTGACGACGACTCGACGGTGTGACACGGTCCTCTCCAATGGCGATCAGGGACACCGGGGACGCCACGCCTCACACGGGCGTCTCCCGCACCCCGGCACGCCCTGGTGTGCGGCCTACTTCTTGTGGGTATTGATGTAGTTGATGGCGTCGCCGACGGTCTTGATGTTCTCGGCCTCCTCGTCGGGAATCTCGACCTCGAACTCCTCCTCCATCGCCATCACCAACTCCACGATGTCGAGGCTGTCCGCGCCAAGGTCCTCGATGAAGGACGACTCGGGCTTGATCTCGTCCTCTCCCACCCCGAGCTGGTCGGCGATGATGTTCTTGACCTTGGTCTCAATGGTTGACGTCGACATATGTGTTGAATCCTCCAGGAACCAGATGGCGGCCCGGAGGCTTCCCGGGCCCAGACTCGAAAGCGGGCGCGGTATATCCCACGCCCGGCGGCAATCCAACCTTGGGTTACATGTACATGCCGCCGTTGACCTTCAGGACCTCACCCGTGATGTAGGACGCGGCGTCTCCTGCCAGGAACACGACGGCTCCGGCGACCTCCTCCGCGTTGCCCAGCCGGCCGAGGGGGATGCCGTCCGTCATCTTCTGGCGCAGCTCGTCGCTCAGGTAGGAGGTCATGTCCGTCCCGATGAAGCCGGGGGACACGGCGTTGACGCGGATGTTCCGGCTGGCCAGCTCCCGGGCCACGGACTTGGTCAGGCCGATGAGTCCTGCTTTGGACGCCGAGTAGGCCGCCTGCCCGCCGTTCCCCATCTCCCCCACCACGGAGGTGATGTTGATGATGGCCCCGCCGCGCTGCTTCATCATGGGCCGGCTGACGGCGCGGATGAGCGCGAAGGCGCCCTTGAGGTTGGTGTCGAGCTGCTTGTCCCAGTCCTCGTCCTTCGCGCGCATGACGAGGCCGTCCACGGCCACGCCCGCGTTGTTGACGAGCACGTCCAGCCGCCCGTGCGTCTTGACGAGGGTGTCGATGGCGCTGGCGCCCGCGGCGGTGTCCGCCACGTCGAACTTCACCGCCTCGGCCTTGGCGCCGGCCGCCTGGATGAGGCCCACCGTCTCGTTGGCCGCCGCCTCGTTGCCCGCGTAGCTGATGACCACGGTGGAGGCGCCCGCCTTGGCGAACGCCACCGCGCACGCCCGGCCGATGCCGCGCGAGCCCCCCGTCACCAGCACCACCTTGTCCTTGAAGCCGCTCATTCCGTTCACCCCAGCGCCGCGAGGACCTTCTCCAGGCTCGCGGCGTCCTCCACGTTGAACGTCTCGATGTCCTTGGTGATGCGCTTGACCAGGCCGCACAGCACCTTGCCCGGCCCCAGCTCCACCACGCGGGTGACGCCCTCGGCCTTCAGCGCCTCAATGCACTCAATCCAGCGCACCGGCGAGCTCACCTGCTCCAGGAGCAGCGGCACCACGCGCGAGGCGTCCGCGTTGGGCCGCGCCTCCACGTTCGTCACCACCGGCACCGAAGGGGCATGGACCTGTACCCTGCTCAACACTTCGGCCAGGCGCGGCTTCACCGGGTCCATCAGGCCGCAATGGAAGGGGGCGGACACGGGCAGCGGCATGACGCGCTTGGCGCCGGCCTCCTTGCACTTCGCCCCGGCGCGCTCCACCGCCTGCGCGTGGCCGGCGATGACGGTCTGCTCGGGCGAGTTGTAGTTGGCGGGGGCCACCACCTGCCCCTCGGCCGCGGCGTCGCAGGCGGCCTTCACCTTCTGCGGCTCCAGGCCCAGCACCGCGGCCATGGCGCCCACGCCCGCGGGCACGGCGTCCTGCATGAAGGTGCCGCGCGAGCGCACGGCCTTCGCCGCGTCACCGAGCCCCAGGGCGCCCGCGGCCACCAGCGCGGAGTACTCGCCCAGCGAGTGGCCCGCCACGAAGGCCGGCGCGGGGCCGCGCTTCGCGAAGACGGCGTGGGCCGCCACGGAGACGGTGAGGATGGCCGGCTGGGTGTTGGCCGTCAGCTTCAGCGCGTCCTCCGGCCCCTCGAAGCACAGGGTGGAGAGCTTCTCGCCCAGCGCCTCGTCCACGGCCTCGAAGACGGCCCGGGCCTCGGGGAACTTCTCGTAGAGGTCCTTGCCCATCCCCACGGCCTGGCTGCCCTGCCCGGGGAACACGAACGCGACCTTCGCCATGTGCGGTCTCCGCCTCCTGCTTCCTGAGTTCTTCGTTGCCCTACTACCAGCGAACTTCCAGCGCGCTACCAGCGAAGGACGGCGCTGCCCCACGTCATGCCCGAGCCGATGGCCATCATCGCGATGACATCCCCCCGCTGGAGCCTGCCGGCGCGGTGCGCCTCGTCCAGCGTCATGGGCAGCGAGGCCGACGACGTGTTGCCGTACTTGTGCAGGTTCAGCCAGCACTTGTCTCGCGGAATCTCCAGCCGCTCCAGCGTGGCGTCCAGGATGCGGGCGTTGGCCTGGTGCGCAATGACGTGGTCCACCTGCGCCGTCGTCAGCCCATTCGCCGCCAGCGCCTCCTGCGTGGAGTCCACGAGGGCGCGCACCGCGAACTTGAAGACCTCGCGCCCGTTCATGTGGAGCGTGTTCAACTTCTGACGAACGCCCTCCTCCGTCATGGGCGTGCGGGAGCCGCCCCCGGGGATGGTGAGGAGCTCCGCCATCTCCCCGTCCGTGTGCAGGTGCGTGGAGAGGATGCCGCGCCCGTCCTCGTCCGACGGCGACAGCACCATGGCGCCCGCCCCGTCCCCGAAGAGGACGCACGTGTTGCGGTCCTCCCAGTTCACCACGCGCGTGAGCATCTCCGCGCCGATGACGAGCGCGCGCCGTACCTGCCCCGAGCGCACGAATTGATCCGCCACGCTCATCGCGTACAGCGAGCCCGCGCACGCCGCGCCCACGTCGAAGGCGAAGGCCCGCCGCGCGCCCAGCTTCGCCTGCACGAAGGCCGCGCACGAGGGCATGGGCATGTCGGCGGTAATCGTGCCGACGACGATGAGGTCCAGCTCCTCGGGCTTCACACCCGCCATGTCCAGCGCGCGCCGCGAGGCCGCGACGGCCATGTCACTGGTGGCCTCGTCGGGCGCCGCCATCCGCCGCTCCTGGATGCCGGTGCGCTCGCGAATCCAGGTGTCCGAGGTGTCGACGCGCTGCTCCAGCTCCCGATTGGTGATGACCCGGGAGGGGGCGTAGGAGCCGGTTCCGATGATTTGCGTGCATGCCACGAGGGTTCTCCAGAGGGAGATTCGTCCGTCGGAACCCAACGCCCGGGGCACGCTCTCTAATCGGAAACGACCTCGTCTGTCGCTTTTTTTCCCTTCTGGTGGGTAGGAAGCCAGACACTGGCTCGCTCAATGCAACGCGTCAGCTCTTCCTGGAGGCCGCCCTCGGCCATGGCGAGTGCGGCGCCGAGTGCGTTGTAGAGTGCACGGGGCGTCGAGCGGCCGTGCGCGACGATGCCCACGCCTTGAATGCCCAGCAGTGGAGCGCCGCCGTACTCCGCGTAGTCCACTACGCGACGAAGTCCCGCCAGCGCGGGCTGGAGCAGGAGCGCGCCGAGCTTCTCCGGCAGGCCGCCCCGCTTCTCGATGGCCTGGCGCAAGAGGCCGATGACGCCCATTCCCACGCCCTCGGACGTCTTGAGGACGATGTTGCCGGTGAAGCCGTCGGTGACGACGACCTGCACGTCGCCGGAGAAGAGGTCCTTGCCCTCGACGTAGCCCACGAAGTCCAGGTCGGAGCGGCGCAGCAGCTCGCTGGCCTCGCGGGTGAGGGGCGTGCCCTTGGAGGCCTCCTCTCCGTTGGAGAGCACGCCCACGCGGGGCCGGGCCACGCCCAGGCGGGCGCGCACGTAGGCCTCCCCCATGACGGCGAACTGCGCGAGGTGCGACGGGCGGCAGTCCACGTTGGCGCCCGCGTCCAGCAGCAGGCAGCGCCCCCCGCCCTTGAGGGCCGGGAAGAGCGCGGCGATGGCCGGTCGCTCCACCCCGGGCAGCCGCCCCAGCGTCAGCAGTCCGCCCGCCATGACGGCGCCGGAGTTGCCCGCGGACACCAGCGCGTCCGCCCTGCCCTCACGCACCATTTCGAAGCCCACGCGCAGGGAGGAGTCGCGCTTCTTCCGGAAGGCGGCGGAGGCGTGGTCGTCCATCTCCACGACTTCGGAGGCGTGGTGGAACGAGAGGTTGGCCGGCGGCCGGCCCTTCGAGAGCAGCGGGGCCACCCGTGTCTGGTCGCCCACCAGGATGACGTGGTGGCCGGGGTGGGCCCTGGCGAAGAGGAGCGCTCCCTCCACCGGGGCGGCCGGAGCGTGATCGCCGCCCATGGCATCCAGCACCAGCCTCATGCCCGCCACCCGCGTGTGTGCCTGTGCGCCATAAGGGGTTCCCGGCCGCGCTGCTTCAATGGGGGGACGCGGCGGGCGCGCAGCACACCAGGAAGGCCCCAGGGGGGCAACGACTGGCTGCCCTGTCCGGCAGGGTCCCCTCCAGGGACGGCCATCCGTGTCAGAAGCCGGAGAAATGGGCCCGCCCGGCCGGGCGTTGTCACCGCGCCAGGGAGATGCCGCGTGTGGTATCCCCCCCGCGGGGACATCCGGCCGGTATCTCTGGAAGGTATCTCCGAGGTATATCGCTGGCGCATTGACTCGGGGGCGCCGAGCCGCTAGGGTCCGCCGCCTTCCGAAGCCGGACATGGAGTACGGGAGCCTTCGAGCAACCGCCTCCGACCGGTGTGGTTCAGAGAGTGTTGCGCAGGACGCCGGGGACCCCGGCACAGCGCTTGAGACATTTTGACTCAACCGGTCCGGCCGGCTCCAACCCCGGGTCGGCGTCGATATAGAGGTGAGCCGTGGGTGTCCCCAAGAAGCGTACTTCCAAGATGCGTCGCGACCGCCGCCGCGCGGCCAACAGCAACCTGCGCGTCGCCGTGCAGGTGACCAAGTGCCCCAACTGCAAGGAGCCGGTGATGCCTCACCGCGCCTGCAGCGCCTGCGGCCAGTACAAGGGCCGTGAAGTGGTTCCCCAGGCTCAGGGCTGAAGTCCCGCGCCAGGACGGCGCCTCACCGGCGCCGGAAGCAACAAGGGCCGCGCCTCCACTTCCGGAGGTCGCGGCCCTCGCTTTTTGAAGCTCGGCGCCCCTGCCCTCCAGCTCCGCGGGTCGACGTGCTCGCCCTTTCGGGCTCGAGGGGCCCCGCTCCACTCACGGAGCGCGGCCGGCCCCGGTTCAGCCTCAGTTGTTCAGCTTGATGTTCTTCAGCGGCGCCAGGCGTGGATCCACGGGCTTCGTCTCGCACGAGCACGTCGCCTCGTTGCGGTTGATGCCGCACTGGGGGCACAGGCCCTTGCAGTCCTCGCGGCAGACCGCGTTCATCGGCAGCGCCAGCAGGAGCTGCTCCCGGACGATGGGGTCCAGGTCGATGGTCTTCCCGTCGAACACCTCCTCGTCCGCGTCGTCCAGCTCGAAGGAGCCGCCCGACTCGTTGCCCTGGTTGCGCTCCTTCTTCTCCATGAGGGACTCGTCGTCCTTCAGGTAGTCGTCGCCGTGGACGAGCGACTCGGGCACCAGGTTGAGGGTGAAGGACACCGGCACCTTCAGCGTCACGTCCGTCAGGCAGCGCTTGCACTGGCTGGCGACATTCACGGTGAACTGGCCCTCCAGCAGCACGCCGCCGCTCACCTTCTTGAGCGAGGCCTTGAGGGTGGACGGGCCCGCCGCGCGGAAGCCGGTGTCCTCACCAGAGTCACCGCCGCCCAGCGCCTCGCCGAGCAGCTCGACACCGATGGGCTCGTTGAGCTGAAACCCCGTCTCCTTGATTTGTTCAATCTTTACGCGCATTTACGACTTCCAGGCAAAATGGGGCGGGCAACATAGAGGGCGGCCCCTCCCCGGTCAACACGCCCCTGTCCAACTCCGCCACGAAGATGTCACGCCACCGTCACCCCTGGTGGCGGCCCCTTCGTGGATCCTCCAAATAACGTTTTGATGGAGCCGATTTGATGCATGGGCGGGAAGGTGGTCGCGCGGGAGTTTTTCCCCTGGGGACACAGGCCCATGCAGGCCTCCCGAGGGGAATGCGTCCCCGCCGCCGCCCGGCCGCTCGCTCGCGGCTCGCTGGATACTTCGAGAGGATTCCATGACGCGCATCCTGATCATCGAGGACGAGCAGGACCTTGCCGGACTCGTTGAGTACAACCTCCGGGCCGCCGGCTTCGAGACGGACACGGCGAACACCGGCGCGGGCGGCCTGTCGCGGGCGCGCGCCCAGCCGCCGGACCTGGTGCTGCTGGACATGATGCTGCCGGACATCGCCGGCAGCGAGGTGCTGCGCATGCTCAAGGGCGACACCGAGCTGCGCAAGACGAACGTCATCATCGTCAGCGCGAAGGGCCAGGAGGCGGACCGCGTGCAGGGCCTGGAGCTGGGCGCGGACGACTACGTGGTGAAGCCCTTCTCCGTGCGCGAGCTGCTCCTGCGCGTCAAGGCGGTGCTGCGGCGCGGGGACGCGGAGGAAGGACCGGCGGCGGTGCTGACGTCCGGCGACATCGTCCTGGACACCGCGCGCCACCAGGTGCGCGTGAAGGGCGAGGAGGTGGTGCTCACCGCGCTGGAGTTCCGCCTGCTGCGCACGCTGCTGGAGCGCAGCGACCGCGTGCAGACGCGCGAGGTGCTCCTGTCCGACGTCTGGGGCATCCAGGCCGAAATCCACACCCGCACCGTGGACACGCACATCAAACGGCTGCGCGAGAAGCTGGGCCCCGCCGGGGACATCATCGAGACGGTGCGCGGCGTGGGCTACAAGCTCAGCCCGCCGTGAGGGAAGGACGCCGTCGCTCATGACCTTGCGCGCCATCCTCCTCCCGCTGCTGCTGCCGGCCCTCGTGGTGGCGGTGCTCGTCGCCGCGCTGGACACGCCGGCGAGCGCGCTGGCCGCGGCGCTCGTCACGCTGGCGGGCTCGCTGATGGCCCTGGGCGTCAGCCGGGGCGCGCTGCAGCGGCAGCTCGACACGCTGGCCCTCCACACGCGGGGCCGCGCGGAGGGCGCGCTCGCCACGCACCCGTCGGACCCGGATCAGCTCGAAGAGGTCGCCAACCTGGAGGGCGCCATCGACTCGCTCCATGCTCGGCTGTCGGCGCAGAACACGCGGCTCACGCAGGAGGCCCGGACCCTCACCGCCGTGCTGGACGGCATGGCCGAGGGCATCTGGGTGACGGACGCCGAGGGCACCGTGGTGCGCCACAACGACGCGCTCCGCGACATCCTCCAGCCCACCGGAGAGCTGGTGGGCCAGCGGCCCCTGGCGCTCTTGCGCAACGACGTGCTCCACGACGCCGTCATGCGCGCGTGTGGCGAGGGTACCTCCACGCGGCTCGAGCTGGAGTTGGAGGGCCTGTTCCCTCGCACGCTGTCCGTCCGGGTGACGCCGCTCGGAAGGGATTTGCCCGGCAGCGCCGCCGTCTTCCACGACATCACCGAGCTGCGGCGCCTGGAGAAGGTGCGCAAGGACTTCGTGGCCAACGTGTCGCACGAGCTGCGCACGCCGATTACCGCCATCCGCGGCTACGCGGAGACACTGCAGGGCGGCGCGCTCAACGACGCCAAGATGGCGCCGAAGATGGTGGAAATCATCCACCGCCAGTCCGAGCGACTGTCCGAGCTGGTGGAGGATTTGCTGGAGCTGTCCCGCCTGGAGTCGCGCGAGGTGCGCCTGCAGCTCACCGAGGTGCCCCTGGCCGAGGCCGCCGCCCGCGCCGCGGACACCGTGCGCCCCAAGGCCGAGGGCAAGTCGCAGCGGGTTTCACTTCACGTCCCGGCGGAGCTGCGGGCCCTGGGGGACACGCGCGCGGTGGAGCAGGTGCTGCTCAACCTGCTCGACAATGCGGTGAAGTACACGCCGGCCGGGGGGCGTGTGGACGTTTACGGTGCGTGTGAGGACGGCAGGTGCGTGGTGCGCGTGAAGGACACCGGGCTGGGAATCGAGCCCCGGCACCTGTCCCGCATCTTCGAGCGCTTCTACCGGGTGGACAAGGGTCGCAGCCGCGACATGGGCGGCACGGGCCTGGGGCTTTCCATCGTCAAGCACCTGCTGCAGGCCATGGATGGGGAGGTCAAGGTGGAGAGCCAGCCCAATGAGGGCAGCACCTTCACCATTTTTCTGCCCCAGGCCGCTCCCTCGAAGGCGGCGACGGGGTAGGATGGGGCGACCATGCGGGTCGCCATCCTCGCGGACATCCACGGCAATCTCCCCGCCTGCGAGGCCGTCCTCGAGGACATCACGCGCTCGGTGGCGCCGGACTACATCGTCGCGGCGGGAGACCTCGCGCTTCGCGGCGCGCACCCCCGCGAAACGGTAGAGCTCCTTTTCGACCGTTGTGACTCGGTGCTGATGGGAAACACCGACTGCTACCTCGCGGGCAACTACCTCGGGGGCGCGTACCGCGAGCGGGACCACTGGAAGACGGAGCTGCTGCGCTGGACGCGAGACCAGCTGGGTGGCTCGCTTCTGCAGCAGCTGGGTGCCCTGCCCTTCTCCGTGCGCTACACGCCGCGCAAGGGGCAGGACCTCTTCGTGTGCCACGCGAATCCCCGCAACCTCGAGGAGTCGCTGGACCCGACGCTGGACGACGTGGCGGTGCGCCGCTTCTTCAACCACCTGGACGCGGCCGCGTGCGCCTTCGGGCACCTGCACTTCCCCTACCGCCGCCGCGTGGGGCGGATGCTCATCGCCGACGTGGCCAGCGCGGGCATTCCCCGCGACGGGGATTTGCGGCCGGCCTACGGCGTCTTCACCTTCACGCCCAAGGGGTGGCGGGTGCAGATCCGCCGCGTGCGCTACCCGGTGCGCAAGGCCACGCAGGCCCTCACCGCGCGGCGCGTGCCCGGCGGGCCGCTGCTCATCCACAAGCTGGTGGAGGCGCGCTACCGCCACCACAACGCGCTGCTCGAGGCCGCGCGCCGTCACTCCGGGCTGCCGCCTCCGGGGCCCGTGCTCCGGCCGCCTCCGGGCGCCGTGGCGCGCAACCTGGCCGCGCCGCTGGATGGAGGGCCTCCGCCGGAAGTGGACCCCAGCTCGCTGCCCGCGGACATGGACGGCACCGTGACGGATGCCGCGCCGCTGCCGCTGGACGTGCTCAACGACATGGAGGGCTGAGCCTCCGGCCGTACTTGTTGCCGGCCGGAGGGACACGCCCCACGCCGAGCGTTGGCCATGTGCGCGCGGCTCGCGTCGATGAGCGAGTCATTCGCTCGCTGCGTCATCGCCCTCATGGACCTGTCCGGCATCAATGCCCGGGAAGGTCGCTGAACGTGTCTCTTGGCTCCCTGCGTCGTTGCCCTCACGGACGTGTCTGGCGTCAACGTCCGGTCAGATGGCGGCGCGGTTGTCGCCGTGCCGTTGCTTGCGCGCGGACGTGGGCGGTGTGATTCACCGCGCCCACCATGTCTCCCCGAGAGCTGCCCGTATTGTTGGTCCGCCATGCCGTGGCGGAGGACTCGCACGAGCTGGGTGATGAGGCCCGCGCCCTGACCTCTGAAGGCCGCGCGGCGTTCCGTCACCATGCGCGCCGGCTCGCGCGCCTCACGCCGCTGACAGGCATCGTCACCAGCCCGCTGGTGCGCGCGGTACAGACGGCGGAGTTGCTCTGTGAGGCCTTCGGCCTGTCCAGCGTGGAGGTGCACCCCGCGCTCGTGCCCGGAAAGGGCGCGCACAAGCGCATCCTCAAGCTGGCCCGTCAGTTGGGGCCGGGCTGGGCGCTCGTGGGCCACAATCCCTCGCTGGAGCGCGCGGCCGCCCTCGCGCTCGACGGAGAGGAATTGCCAGACAAGCTGCGCAAGGGCATGGCCCTGGCGCTGCGGCCTCTCTCCGACAAGGCCTTTACCCTCACATGGTGGGCCGCGCCGGGCAGGCCCGTGAGGCGCCCCGGCGACAGGCGCTGAGCGCGTTGCCGCCATGGGCGCGCAGCCCTTCGCGGCACCACGATGCCGCGACAACAAGCGTTGAGCGAGCTCCCGCGACGGGCGCTCAGCCCTCCGCCGCGCCCAGCACGAAGGACAGGACGAGCAGCGCCAGCACCGCGGTGGTAATCGCCACGTAACGCATGTCCCGCTGCTGCCGGAAGATGAGCAGCGACAGGGCCACGCGCATCACCGGCACCGCCATCATCACCAGCAGCCCGGACATGACGAAGGACTGCCCGCGCGCGGCCATGGCCCCGGCCACCACGTCCGACAGTCCGTGCGGCACCGGGTGCGGCGCGGTGAGCCGCTGCAGCGCCTCCGCCGACACGAGGTAGTCCGGGTGGCGGAGGAACGTCACCAGCGTGCCCAGCGTCACCAGCGACAGGCTCGCCAGCACGCCGTAGCGCAGCAAGTCGCTGATGAGCAACTCGGGGACGAGCGGTACCGCCTCCGTCTCCACCTCCGCCGCGGCGGCCACGGCCTCGTCTCTCGGCCCCGGTTCCGAACCCTCGCTCATGACGCCCACCCCTTGCGCAGCATCTCGTACGCGACCCACATCAGCACGAGGACGAACAGCCCGCGCAGCCAGGTGTTGTTCACCTTGGCCATCAGGTGCCGCGAGCCCAGCCATGCGCCCAGCGTGACGCCCACACACACCGGCCCGGCGATGAACGGGTCGATGTGGCCTCGCGCGAAGTACACGCCCGCGCTCGCCGCCGCCGTCACGCCAATCATGAAGTTGCTCGTGGCCGTGGACACCTTCAGCGGCAGCCGCATCGCCAAATCCATGGCGGGCACCTTCAGCGCCCCCGAGCCGATGCCCAGGAGCCCGCTCACCGTGCCCGCCACGTACATCAGCACCAGCCCCAAGAGCGGCCGGGTGACGCGGTAGGGAATCTCGCGTCCGGTGGCCTCGTCCCAGTAGCTGCCGTGCAGCGCCAGCTTGTCCGCCAGCGCGTCCGCGGGCACCGGCACCACGCCCTCCTGCCGCATCCGCCGCAGCATGGCCAGCGCCGAGTACCCCATGACGGCACCGAAGACGAGGTACACCACGCGCCCGCTCACGAGGCCGGACAGGTACGCGCCGGTGAGCGCGCCCGCCGTGGTGGCCAACTCCAGGAACATGGCCACGCGCATGTTGGCCATCCGGTCGCGCACGTACGCCGCCGCCGCGCCGCTCGACGTGGCGATGACGGAGACGATGGACGCACCCACCGCGTAGCGGATGTCCACCTTCAGCAACAACGTGAGGACGGGAATGAGGATGAGCCCGCCGCCGATGCCCAGCAGCGAGCCCAGCAATCCCGCTCCCACGGAGAAGCAGAGCACCACCAGCATGAAGAGGAAGGGAGTCATCGAAGCGCGGAGGGCATCCTTCCTCGCTCGCGCCCTTTCCTCAACAAGAGGACGGTGCTTCCCGCACCGTCCCCCTGCCTGCCTGCTCGCTTCTGTTCAGCGCCCGTTGGCGGCGGAGAGGTACACGGGTTTTCCGGACTCCGCCCGCGCGGGCGTCTCGTCATTCAGGTTCAGCGCGTGCGCGCCGTTGCCCAGCTCGCGCAGGAGCGCCTCTCCCACCAGCTCGTCCATGGGGACGAAGCGGCCCTGCACGGGGCGCCACGCGTGCACCTGCGCATGCGCGATGTCGAACCACCACCCGTGCAGCCGGATGGTGCCCGCCGCGAGCCGCTCCTTCACCAGCGGGTACGTCTTGATGTGCTCGAGCTGCTGCAGGACGTTGAGCTGCGAGAGCCTGTCGTACTCCGGCAGCCCCTCGCCCACCGGGCTCCCCGCGCGGAGGGAGCGCAGCGCGGGCTGCCCGTGCGCGAGCCAGTGGGCCAGGTTGGGCGTCTCCGGCCCCGCGCCTCCGGCCAGCACGGCCTTCATCGCGCCGCAGCTCGAGTGGCCGCACACGACGATGTCCTCCACCGGCAGGTTCTTCAGCGAGAACTCCAGCGCCGCGGGCTCGGACTGGTCTCCCGTGGAGTGCCCATCCGCGTCCGAGGGCGGCACGAGGTTGCCCACGTTGCGCACCACGAACAGGTCTCCCGGGTCCGTGGACACCAGGAGGTTGGGCACCACGCGGCTGTCCGCGCAGGCGATGAAGAGGCAGTCGGGGTACTGGCCCAGGGCCAGCTTCGCGAAGACGTCGCGGTACCCCGGACGGGCGTTGAGCTGGAAGTCCAACAGACCACGGATGAGCTTCTTCACTGGGCACCTCCAGAAACGAGATTGTGGGACGACACGCCCGCGGCCAGTCCGGAAGCGAGCGGCTTCCGGGCGCCCTTGCGGGTCCAGATTTCCTCGAGCGACTCGACGTAGACGGTGCCACCCGTCTTGCGGTGCGTGGCGCACCAGCTCTCCAGCGCCTCGTGGCCGGAGTGGTCCAGCGTCTCCAGCGCGAGGTCCAACTCCACCTTCGCGCCGGTCGGCACCTGGGCCAGCGCCGTGGACAGCTTGGGGACGCCCACGAAGGTGAGCGCGCCGGACACGCGCACCTGGTACACGTCCTCCTGCCTGCTCACGTCCACGTGCACGCTGCCCAGGCGCCACAACAGCCGCAGCATCGCCACCAGCAGGCCCAGGCCGATGCCCGCCAGCAGGTTGATGCCGACGACGCCCGCGACGGTGACGAGGTACACGGGCAGCTCGCCGCGGTGGTTCAGCTCGCGGATGTGGTCCACGTTCACGAGCTTCACGCCCACCACCACCAGCAGGCCCGCCAGCACCGTCAGCGGCACCAGGCCCGCGACGGCGCCCAGCATCGTGACGAAGAGCAGCAGCCACACGCCGTGCAGGAAGCCCGACACGCGCGTCTTCGCGCCCGCGCCGATGTTGGCCGCGCTGCGCACGATGACGCCGGAGATGGGCAGGCCGCCCGCGAGCCCGGACACCGTGTTCGCCAGGCCCTGCGCGAAGAGCTCACGGTCCAGGTTGGCCCGAGGCCCGGAGTGCATCTTGTCCGTGGCCACCGCGCACAGCAGCGACTCCGCGCTGGCCACCAGCGCCAGCGACAGCACCGCGGTGATGACCGCGCCCCAGTTGCCCTGCGGCAGCGACGGCAGCTGGAAGTTGCCCAGGAGGTTCTCCGGCAGCTGCACGCGCGCCACGTCCGCGCCCCACACCGCCGCCACCGCCGTGGCACCCACCACCGCCACCAGCGGCCCCGGCACGGCCTTGAGCTTCTTCGACGGGAGGAACTGCCACACGACGAGGATGCCAATCGTCAGCAGGCCCAGCAGCGTCGCGGGCCCGTGCAGGTCCGCCAGCTGCCCCGGCAGCTCCTTCACGTTCTGCCACGCGCTGGACTGCGGCGAGCCGCCCAGGACGATGTGCACCTGTCCCAGGACGATGAGGATGCCGATGCCCGCCAGCATGCCGTGGATGACGGCCGGGGAGATGGCCAGCGCCGCGCGCGCCACCTTCAGCCCGCCGAGAACCATCTGCAGAACGCCCGCCGCCGCGACGACGAAGAACGTCGTCGTCAGCCCGAGCTGTTGGATGAAACCGAAGACCATCACCGCCAGGCCGGCCGCCGGGCCACTCACCTGGAGCGGTGCGCCTCCGAACAGGCCCACCACCAACCCGCCGACGACGCCGGCAATCAGCCCGGAGATGATGGGCGCGCCGGACGCCAGCGCGATGCCCATACACAGGGGCAGGGCCACCAGGAACACCACCAGGGAGGCAGGCAGGTCCGTGCCCAGCGACTTCCACGCGGACGCTCCGCCCCCAGGACTCTTCAACTTCTCCATCACACCTCCACGAGAGGGCGCCTCGAATGGCGCGCGTTGAGCTCGTGGGGCTTCGCAACATGCGTGCCGACGCATTGTCCCCTCGCGTCAGAGGGGACAGGGACGCCAGGCGGTGGACGTGAATGAAAGCTTCTTGAAGTGGCCGCCCGGGGACTGAAAGGAACTTGAATCCTCGCCCTTCAGTCCTCGCCGAGCCGCTTGAGGAAGGTGGGATACGAGAGCCCGAGCGCCCGGGCGGCCTCCATCCGCTTGCCGTCGAGCTGGTCGAGGACGTGGCGGACGTAGAGGCGCTCCACCTCGTCCAGCGGGCGGGGCGGGCCCGGCACCATGAAGGCGTTCGGGTCCGGCGCGGCGGGCGAGGCGCCCTCACGCGGCTCCAGGGCCTGCAGCTCCAGGGCGGGGCCGGCCTCGAGCACCAGCGCGCGCTCCAGCACGTTGCGCAGCTCGCGCACGTTGCCCGGGAAGGGGTAGCGCTCCAGCCGCTTCACGGCCGCGGGCGCGAAGCCCACCGGCCTGCGCCCCAGCTCCGCGGACAGCTCCGCCACCAGCGACTCCGCCAGGGGCAGCACGTCCTCGCGCCGCTCGCGCAGCGAGGGAATGTCCACGCGGAAGACGCTCAGGCGGAAGTAGAGGTCCTCGCGGAAGCGCCCCGCCGCCACCTCGCGATTCAAGTCCCTGTTGGTGGCCGCCACCACGCGCGCGGTGCTGTGCAGCTCCGCGGTGCCGCCCAGGCGGCGGAAGGCCCCCTGGTCCAGGAAGGTGAGCAGCTTGGCCTGGAGCCCGAGCGGCAGCTCGCCCACCTCGTCGAGGAAGAGCACCCCGCCGTTGGCCACCTCCACCAGGCCGCGCCGGGCCGCGCGCGCGTCGGTGAAGGCGCCGCGCTCGTGGCCGAAGAGCTCGCTCTCCACCATCGTCTCCGGCAGCGCCGCGCAGTTGATGTGCACGAAGGGCCCCTGCCCTCCTCGCAGCGCATGCAGGTGACGCGCAATCACCTCCTTGCCCACGCCCGTCTCCCCCAGGAGCAGCACCGGGCTGCGCGGCGCGGTGGCAATCCGCTCCAGCATCTGCAGCGCGGCCACCATCGCCGGCGCGCGCGGACGCAGGAGCCGGTGCCGCCCCTCCAGCTCGCTCTCCGCCTGCCGCAGCCGCTCGTGGAGTTGCAGGTCCGCGGCGGCACGGCGCGCGCGCAGCACCAGGTCATCCAGCTCCACCGGCTTGGACAGGTAGTCGCGCGCGCCCGCCTTGATGGCCTCCACCGCGCTCGCGATGTCGCCGTGCGCCGTCACCAGCAGCACCGCCGTGTCCGGGAACTGCGTGCGCAGCTCGGGGAGGAAGCTGATGCCGTCCCCGTCGGGCAGGCGCCGGTCCAGCACCACCACGTCCGGCGCCTCGCGAGCGAGCGACGCGCGGGCGTCGTGCAGCGAGTGGGCCGTCGTCACGCGAAAGCCCTCCTGGCGCAGCACGGACGCGGCCAGCGCCGCGAAGGTCCGGTCGTCGTCCACCAGCAGCAGATGGGTACTCATTCGGCACGCTCCAGGGGCAGCCGGAGGATGAAGCGGCTGCCCTGCGGACGACGGAGATACGTCAGGCTCCCCCCGTGAGCTTCCACGGAGGCCCGGGCCATGGGCAACCCCAGGCCGATTCCCTTGGCCCGCCCCGTGGCGAAGGGCTCCCACAGCCGCGGCTCCAGGTTCGGGTCCACGCCGCCCGCGTTGTCCTCCACCACCAGCACGCCCATCGTGCCGTCCCGCGTCAGGCTCACCGACACCCACGGCTCGGACCGCAACCCCGTGTCACGCGCCACCGCGCCCGCCTCCACCGCGTTGCGCACCAGGTTGTCGATGGCGGACACCAGCAGCGCCGCGTCTCCCTGCACCCACAGCCCGTTCTCCAGTGACGTCTTCAACTCCACCGCCTCCGACTCCGGCAACATGCGCACCGCCTGCAGCGCGTCCTCCACCAGGAGATTCAGCTCACAGCCGCGGCGCTGCGCCGCGCGCGGCGAGCCGAAGGACAACAGCGAGCGTGCCAGGTGCCCCAGTCGCTCGATTTGCGAGCGCAGCGCGCGCACGGGCAGCTCGCCGCCGGCCGGCGTGTGCCGCAGCACGGACAGCGCGGCCTGGATGCCGTTGAGCGCGTTCTTCACCTCGTGCGCGATGAGCGCCGCCGCCGTGCCCAGCGCGGCCATCGTCTCCTGCCGCCGCAGCCGCTCCTCGGCCGCCAGCAGCGAGCGGTAGGAGCGGCGCAGGAGCAGGATGAGCAGCACCAGCGTGCTGCTGACCAGCGCGATGTGGAAGGCGAGCTGCCGGAGCAGCCGCGCTCGCAGGCCGGCCGTGGCCGTCTCCTCCTCCAGCACCACCAGCAAGAGCCCGCTGCGCCCCACCCACGCCGCCGCGCCCACCACCCGGGTGCCGAAGAGGTCCAGCGGCGCGGGGCCATTCGCGAGGGCTCGCAGCCGCTCCGCGCTCTCCTCCACGTCCACGCCGCGCGAGGAGGGCAGGAGGAACCGCCCGCTCCCGTTCATCAGCAACTGGGTGGTACCGGCGGAGGTTCGCGTGGGCAGGGCCCCGGCCCGCACCTCGCCCACGAGCACGCCGCGCAGCCGGCCGTCCGTCACCATGGGCACCGCGACGACGAGCGGACCGCCCTCGCCTTCCAGCAGGTCGATTTCCGGAACGTGCCGCTCCGCCAGCCGGTGGAACCAGGAGCGGTTCGTCACCGGCGAGCTCCCCAGGGACATGCCGGGCGGGTCGCTCCATAGCCGCTGCCCATCCGGGCCGAGCAGCGCCACGCCCTCGGAGAAGAGGGACGAGTGGTAGAAGGCGCTGTCCAGCAGCGCCTGCTCCGCGGGCGAGGTGCCGTCCTCCGGGCGCAGCGCGGGGTGTCCCGAGACGCGGGCCAGCTCCGCCTCCAGCACGCCCAGGTGGACGCTGAGCGCGTCCGCCTGCACCCGGGCCGTGGTCGACAGGTAGGCCAGCAGCTCCTCGCGCGCGTTGCGCACATCCTCGAGGTAGCCGAGCACGGGGGTCGTCAGCGCCACCAGCCCCACCAGGGCCAGCCCGAGCAGCGCGGAGCGGCCGCCCCGCTGCTGCGCATGGGCCAGCTCTCCCGGGGTGGGCGTCAGGGTGGGGACGGGCGGCGACGACGGAAGCGGTGACGGCGGCGAGGTGGGCTCCATGGGCGGGTGCCGGAGTATCTACACGGCCCCGGCGGCCCCTTCATGCCTCATCGCCTCCGGGACCTCACGAAGTTGTTGCCGATGCGTCACGCGCGGGAAAACCGGACTGCGCACAGTTGGGACCCGCCATGTCCCACGTCCTCATCGTCGACGACGAACGCGACCTCGCTGAGCTGATTGACTTCAACCTGCGCGGCGCCGGTTTCACAACCCACCTGGCCGTCACCGGCGAGGCCGCGCTGGCCGCGGCACGCGAGCGGCCACCCGAGCTGGTGCTGCTGGACCTCATGCTCCCGGACATGTCGGGCATCGACGTGTGCCGCCACCTGCGGGCCAGCGCGCAGTCGCGCGGCGTGCTCATCGTCATGCTCACCGCCAAGGGCGAGGAGCAGGACCGCATCCGCGGCTTCGAGGCCGGCGCGGACGACTACGTGGTGAAGCCCTTCAGCGTCCGGGAGCTGGTGCTGCGCCTCAAAGCCATCCTCCGGCGCGGCGGCCCGCCGCAGGAGCGCTCGGCCCCCCTGGTGCTCGGCGCCCTCAAGCTCGACGTGGGAGCCCATCGCTTCTACGTGGACAGCAGGGAGGTGCAGCTCACCGCGCTGGAGTTCCGCCTGCTCGAGCACCTGATGACCCGCCTGGGCCGCGTCCAGACGCGCGAGCACCTGCTCGAGGAGGTCTGGGGCCTGTCCTCCTCGCTGGAGACGCGCACCATCGACACCCACGTCATGCGCCTGCGCGACAAGCTCGGCCCCGCGCGAGCCCTCCTGGAGACGGTGCGCGGTGTCGGCTACCGCATCATCGACCCGTCCAGCGCCTGACCCTCGCCTTCGATTCGCCCTTCACCGTCACGCACTTGTGACAAGCGGGCCGTCAAAAGGCCACAGAGGCCCCGTAGATCGGCGCGCGTCGTACCCAACCGGAGCCCCCCTCCTATATGCGCAATCATCTCGTTGCAGTCTTCACCCTGACCTCCAGCATGGCCCTGGCCCAGGCGGCCGAGCCCCAGCCGCAGCCCGGCACTGGTGACGCGACGACGCCCGCCGCCGAGGCGACCACGACGCCCGAGACGCCGGCGGAGCCGACCGCCGAAGAGCGGATGACCAACGCCGAGGGGAAGATTGCCTCCCTCGAAGAGCAGAACGTCGAGACGAAGAACGACCTGTCCTTCCTGAAGAAGCTGAAGATTTCGGGCTACGTCCAGGCCCGCTACCAGTACCAGGAGCCCCTCGACGACACCGGCACGGGCGGCTTCAGCAAGTTCACCGTGCGCCGCGGCCGCATCAAGACGACGTACACCACGGACTGGGCGCAGCTCATGCTGCAGATTGACGCCGCGTCCGAGGCCGGCGTGACGCTGCGCGACGCCGAGGCCACGCTCTACTTCCCCGGCACGAAGCAGACGATGGGCTTCACCCTGGGCCAGATGAAGTGGCCCTTCGGCTACGAGGCGGTGCAGTCCTCCAGCGACCGCGAGATGCCCGAGCGCAGCCGCGTGATTCGCGCCTTCCTCCCCGACGAGCGCGACCGCGGCGCCAAGCTCTTCGGCAAGTTCCTCAAGAACCGCATCAACGTCAACGTCGGCGTCTACGACGGCAACGGCATCTTCAACCAGGGCTCCGTCGGCCTCGACAACGACAAGGAGAAGGACATCATCGGCCGCGCCGGCTTCGACCTGAAGTGGCTGTCCGGCGGCATCTCCGGCTGGCACGGCCTCTCGCTGGGCCGCCGCCCCACGGACACCTACCGCGTCGCGTATGACCGCAACCGCGTCGGTCTCGACGCGCAGCTCTACCTGGACGTGTTGCCCTTCGGCGCCACCGCCATCAAGGGCGAGTACATCAACGGCAAGACGTACTCGAAGAGCTCCGGCCAGAACAAGGTGGAGCAGCTCGGCGTGCCGGCCAGCGGCTGGTACGGCCTGCTCGTGCAGAACGTGGGCCTGCACGACGCCGTCGCCGTCCGCTACGACTACTTCGACCCCGAGAACGGCCGTCCCAACGTCGAGAGCGACGGCAAGCCCGGCTCCAACAACGCCGTGGGCACGCTCGACGTCGCCCTGCTCCACTACTTCTCGGAGAACCTCAAGGCCACGCTCTCCTACGAGCTCCCGATGACGGCCGCCCCCGGCCCCTCCGAGGACCCGAAGGACAACCTCCTCACCTTCCAGCTCCAGGCCCGCTACTAGCCGCGCGTTTCCAACCGCATTCCGGAGAGAACCCTCATGAAGACCTTTTTCAAGTCGCTCGTCGCCGCGTGCTTGCTGGCGCTGCCCATGGCCGCCCAGGCCGGCACCCTCACCGTCAAGGGCTCGGACACCATGGTCATCCTCGCCCAGCGCTGGGCAGAGGACTACATGAAGAAGACGCCCGCCACGAAGGTGCAGGTCACGGGCGGCGGCTCGGGCACCGGCCTGGCCGCGCTGCAGAACGGCACCACCGACATCGCCATGTCCAGCCGAGAGATGAAGGACGCGGAGAGCGAGAAGCTGCGCACCCGCTACAACACCTCCGGCGTGGAAATCGCCGTGGCCAAGGACGGCGTCACCTTCTACGTCAACGAGTCCAACCCGGTGAACGCCCTGACGATGGAGCAGCTCAAGGGCATCTACCTGGGTGACATCACCAACTGGAAGGAAGTCGGCGGCCCGGACGCGCCCATCGTCGTCTACTCGCGCGAGAACTCCTCCGGCACCTACGTGTTCGTGAAGGACAACGTCCTCGGCGGTGAGGACTACACCTCCGCCGCCCAGACGCTGCCCGGCACCGCCGCGGTGGTGAACGCCGTCGCCAAGGAGAAGAACGGCATCGGCTACGGCGGCGCCGCGTACGCCAAGGGCATCAAGGAGCTGAAGATCAAGACCCGCGGCGGCGAGGTGGCCCCCTCCGCGGAGAACATCAAGGCCGGCAAGTACCCGCTGTCGCGCGACCTGTACTTCTACCTGCGCAACAAGCCCTCCGGCGAGGTGAAGGCCTTCATCGACTTCGCGCTGTCCGCCGAGGGCCAGGCCATCGTCACGAAGGTCGGCTACTTCCCCGTGAAGTAATACCGGGTAACCGGACCGTCACATGATTGTCACGCGAGGCCCTGGCACACATGGATAGACAGGTGGTCATGCAGCAGGGTCTCGCGGAGTCGTCCATGGCAGCAGTGCCGCGCCTGTCACCGGCCGCGCGGCGGCGGCAGCTGAAGGAGAAGGCCATCGCGGGCTTCATCACGCTGATGGCCTTCACCGGCATCGCCGCCCTCGTCCTCATCATCATCTTCGTGGCGAAGGAAGCGCTGGCCCTCTTCCTGGAGGAAGAGGCCCGCCACGAGGCCAGCCTCTCCAAGATGTTCCTGCCGCAGGTCGTGCGACAGGGGAAGCCGCCGGCCTTCGTGTGGCAGCCGGTGTCGGGCGTCCCCAAGGTCAGCATGATTCCGCTGTTCATCGGGACGCTGAAGACCACGCTCGTCTCCATGGTGGTGGCCGTGCCCGTGGGTGTCTTCGGCGCGATGTACGCCGCCGAGTTCGCCCCCCGCCGCCTGCGGGAGCTGCTCAAGCCCGTCATCGAACTGCTCGCCGGCATCCCCTCCGTGGTGCTCGGCTTCTTCGCGCTGATGGTGATGGCCACCGTGCTGCAGGACACCTTCGGCCTGCACACGCGGCTCAACGCGCTGGTGGCCGGCATCGGCCTCGCGCTGGCCATCGTCCCCGTCATCTTCACCGTGGCCGAGGACTCGCTCACCGCGGTGCCTCGCAGCTACCGCGAGGCGTCCCTCGCGCTGGGCGCCACGCCGTGGGAGACCGCCTGGAAGGTGGTGCTCCCCGCGGCGGCCCCCGGCATCCTCGCCGCGTGCGTCCTGGGCTTCGGCCGCGCCATCGGCGAGACGATGATTGTCCTCATGGCCTCCGGCAACGCGGCCATCGTCTCCGCCAGCCTGGGTGACTCGGCACGCTCGCTGTCGGCCACCATCGCCGCTGAGATGGGCGAGGTGGTGGTGGGCAGCCCCCACTACTCGCTCCTCTTCTTCATCGGCGTGCAGCTCTTCCTCTTCACCTTCGTCCTCAACATGCTCGCGTCCACCTGGACGAAGAGGGTCATCAAGCGGCTGACCGGGAGCGCGTCGTGACGTACAGCTCCCGCCGCGCCGTCGGCCTCGCCCTCACCACCCTCACCGGTCTGGCCGCCTTCCTGATGGTGGCCATGCTGGTCATCATCCTCCTGGACGTGGTCGCCAACGGCGCCAGCCACGTCACGTGGACCTTCCTCACGCAGCCGCCCAGCGAGGGCATGATGGGCGGCGGCATCTTCCCCGCCATCGTCGGCACCGCGGCGCTCACGCTGCTGATGACGCTGGCGGTGATGCCCGTGGGCGTGCTCACCGCGGTGTACCTGCACGAGTATGCCCCGCCGGGCTCGCTGCTCGCGCGCTGGGTGCGCGTGGCCATCGTCAACCTGGCCGGCGTGCCCTCCATCGTCTTCGGCCTCTTCGGCCTGGGCTTCTTCATCCTCTTCGTCGGCCGCGGAATGGACCGCATGCTGGGCTACGAGGAGATGCACTGGGCGCAGCCGGGCATCCTCTGGGCCTCGCTGACCCTGGCGGTGCTGACGCTGCCGGTGGTCATCGTCTCCACGGAGGAGGCGCTGCGCGCCGTGCCGCTGGACCACCGCACCGCGAGCCTCGCGCTGGGGGCCACCCAATCCCAGACGCTGGTGCGGGTGGTGTTGCCGGGCGCGCTGCCGGGCATCCTCACCGGCGCGGTGCTGGCCATCTCCCGCGGCGCGGGCGAGGTGGCACCCATCCTCTTCACGGGCGCGGCCTACTTCCTTCCGGATCTGCCAAGTCACCTCAACTCGCAGTTCATGCACCTGGGCTATCACACGTACGTGCTGGCCACGCAGTCACCGGACGTGGAGGCCACCCGTCCGTTGCTGTATGCGACGGTGCTGGTGCTGCTCATGCTCACCTTCGCCCTCAACCTCGTCGCGGTCATCATCCGGACGCGCACGCGCCGCAAGGCCGCCGGCGCCCACTGAGACGGTACGCCTTCCATGTCCCTCCAGTCCCAGAACCCGCGCGCGAAGATGGAAGCGCGGGAGCTCTCGCTCCGCTACGGCACCAAGACGGCCATCAACAAGGTCTCCCTGGCCATCCTCGAGCGGCGGGTGACGGCCCTCATCGGCCCCTCCGGCTGCGGCAAGTCCACCTTCCTGCGCTCGCTCAACCGGATGAACGACCTCATCCCCGGCACCAACCACACGGGGCACATCCTGCTGGATGACACGGACATCCATGACCGCAGCGTGGATGTGGTGGACCTGCGCCGCCGCGTGGGCATGGTCTTCCAGAAGTCCAATCCCTTCCCCAAGAGCATCTTCGAGAACGTCGCCTACGGCCTGCGCGTGGCCGGCATGAAGGACAAGGCGGAGTTGGCGGCGCGGGTGGAGAAGTCCCTGCGCGGCGCGGCCCTCTGGGACGAGGTGAAGGACCGCCTCAACGAGAGCGCCCTCGGCATGTCCGGCGGCCAGCAGCAGCGCCTGTGCATCGCCCGCGCCATGGCCGTGGAGCCCGAGGTGCTGCTGATGGACGAGCCCGCCAGCGCGTTGGACCCCATCGCCACCGCGAAAATCGAGGAGCTCATCCACGAGCTGAAGGCGCAGTACACCATCGCCATCGTCACCCACAACATGCAGCAGGCCGCGCGCGTGTCGGACCGGACGGCTTTCTTCTACATGGGCGAGCTGGTGGAATGCGGGGACACGGAGCAGATCTTCACCAACCCTCGTGAGAAGCGCACCGAGGACTACGTCACCGGGAAGTTCGGGTGAGCGCGCGAGCAGAAGAAGGGACACGGCAGATGGCGGCGACCCACACGGACAAGGCCTTCGAGCAGGACCTGCGAGACCTGCGCGAGAAGCTCCTCGCGATGGGGGCCAAGGTGGAGAACCTCATCGCGCAGAGCGTGAAGGCCCTCACCGAGCGCGACAGCGCGCTCGCGGAGAAGGTCGTCGCCGCGGACAAGGACGTCAACCGCCTGGAGGTGGAGATTGACGAGCTGTGCCGCCGCATCCTCGCCCTGCGCCAGCCGGCCGCGAGTGATTTGCGCCTCATCACCACCGCGCTCAAAATCGTGACGGACCTCGAGCGCATCGGTGACCTGGCCGTCAACATCGCCGAGCGCTCCATGGACCTGAACCAGGTCCCGCCGCTCGCGCCCTACGTGGACACGCCGCGCCTGGCGGAGCTGGCGCAGCAGCAGGTGAAGAAGGCCCTGGATGCCTTCGTGTCCGGCGACGTGACGAAGGCGGAGGAGGTGCTCCAGGGTGACGATTTGCTGGACGCCCTCTTCCTCAAGATTTTCAACGAGCTCCTCGCGTACATGATGGAGGACTCGAAGAACATCCGCCGGGCCACGGCGCTCATGTTCATCGCCAAGCACCTGGAGCGCATCGGTGACCACGCGATGAACGTGGCGGAGATGGTGGTCTACATGGTGCGCGGCAAGGACATCCGCCACCCGCGCAGCCGCAATCTCAGCGACTAGGGGGTGTCCCTAAACGAGGGAAGGTGTACTGCGACCGGGGGAGGCTGTCCTGCCCTCGGCCGGCTGGTGGCAGGTGGGGTTGCACTTGAGCGGAGCCGTTGCCTACCCCAGTGGATGCACCGACATGAGCTCACCGACAAGGAATGGGAGCGCATCCAGCCGCTCTTGCCTCCCCGGCGGGGACGGCACTCGCTCAAGGGCGAGCGCCTGTTCGTCAGCGCCGTGTATTGGCTCACCCGGACCGGTTGTCCCTGGCGAGACCTGCCACGTCGATATGGCAAGTGGAAGTCCGTGTACAACCGCTTCAACAATTGGTCGAAGCGGGGCGTGTGGGAGCGGCTCTTCAAAGAAGTGCAGGTGGAGTCGAATCCGCCCGTGCCTCGCGAGGAAGCGTCCATTCTCGATGGCACCACCGTCCGGGCACACCTGGACGCCGCGGGAGGAAAAGGGGGGCCCAACACAACGCTCTGGGACGCTCTCGAGGAGGTTTTTCGACCAAGGTCCATGCCCTCGTCGACGTCCGAGGACGGCCACGCCACATCGAGCTGACGCCGGGCCAGCGGCACGAGATGACCAAGGCCGACGACCTGCTGGTGCACGCGGTGGGCGAGGCATGCATCGCCGACAGCGGATACGATGCGGACTGGTTCCGCGCCCTGCTCAAGTTCTTCGGCATGAAGGCCGTCATCGCCTCCAAGCCGGAGCGCCCCAGAGCCTTTCCGAAGGACCGGAAGCTCTACGCCCTTCGTTATCTGGTCGAGAGGTTCTTCCATGGACTCAAGCGCTTCCGCCGCCTGGCAACGCGATATGAGAAGACGGCCCGTAACTACCTTGCCCTCATCCACATCGCCTGCACTCGGATGTGGCTCAATTAGGGACACCCCCTAGCCGGGCGGCTTCACCGGGGCGTCACACCGATTTGCCCCGGCCGCCGCGAGCGCTTCGCGGGTCTGACGCGAGCCGCCTCTAGCGTTTCCCCAGGTCGCGCAATCACTGCGCGCCGACTTCGGGGACTGCCCGCGAATGCTGCTCGCCTCCGGCCTCTTGCTACTCGCCGCCTGCTTCGGCCTCACCGCGCTCGTCATCCAATTCGCCCTCGTCCTGTGCCACCGGCGCGACACGCCGCGCGTGCTGCCCGAGGGCGCGCCCCGCCCCGGCATCTCCATCCTCAAGCCGCTGTGCGGCGTGGATGATGACCTGGAGGCGAACCTGGAGCAGTTCGCCCGGCTCGAGTACGCGGGGCCGTACGAGGTGGTGCTGGGCGTGAAGGACGCGCGCGACGCGGCCTTCTGCGTGGCCCGCGCGGCGGTGGCGCGGTGGCCGGGCCTCTTCCGTCTGGAATTGCAGGAGGGCGAGCCGGGGCTGAACCCCAAGGTGAATCAGCTCATCACCCTGGCGGACCGGGCGCGGTACGGTGTGCTGGTCATCAGCGACAGCAACACGCGCGTGGCGCCGGGCTACCTGGAGGAGATGGCCGCGGCCTTCGCGGACCCGAGCGTGGGCTGCGTGACGCACCCGGTGGCGGGCCTCGGTGAGAAGACGTTCGGCTCGCTGCTGGACAACCTCTACCTCGCGGCCAGCGCGGCGGCGGGGATGATTGCCGCCAAGCGCTTCGCGGACCAGGACATCGTCGTGGGCAAGTCCATGGCGCTGCGCCGCGAGGACGTGGACGCGCTGGGCGGCTTCTTCTCCGTGAAGGACGTGCTGGCGGAGGACTACGTCATCGGCCAGTGGGTGACGCGCAAGCTGGGCAAGCGCGTGGTGGTGGCGCGCACGCCGGTGTTCAACGTGTCGCTGCGCAAGAGCGTGAATGCCTTCTTCCAGCGCTACCTGCGCTGGAGCGTCATCCACCGCACCGCGGTGGCCCCGTCCACGTACCTGGCCCAGTCGCTGCTCAACCCGGCGCCGCTGGCCGTGTTGGGCGCGCTGCTCTCCCCCTCCCCCACGTCGGGCATGGTGGCCACGGCGGTGGTGCTGGGCAAGGTGGCGGTGGACCTGGCCACGTGCCGCGCCCTGCGCGAGGACGCACTGTCGTGGGACGCGGTGCCGGGCGTGCTCGTCAAGGACGCGCTCCTCTTCGCCGCGTGGTGGCACGGTGTCTTCTTCCGCACGGTGGACTGGCGCGGCACGAGGCTCCGCGTGGGCCCCGGCACCCGGCTGTTGGCGCGGCGCGCCACTCCCGCGTCTGTTCCCGAGCACACGCTTCACGCGAGCGAGGAGTTGCTGGCGGGCGAAGTCGCGAGCTGACGCGCTCCTGTTGCGCAGCACTTGCACTGGATTCACCACAAGGCCCTGATGCCGCCGCGAGGAATGCCTATCTCAAGGGCATGCCTGTCCGAACGCTGGCCCATCTGTCGGATCTCCACCTGGACCTGACCCCGGAGAGCGATGCGGCGGGACGCGCGCTCGTCGGAGCGATTCAGGCCTCCGGTGTGGACCACGTGGTGGTGACGGGGGACCTGACGCACCAGGGGATGAGCGCGGAGTACCAACGCTTCCGCGAGCTCTTCGCGCCGCTGCTCGACACCGGCCGCCTCACCTTCATCCCTGGCAACCATGACCGCCCCGGCGACGACGCGGGTGCGCGGTGGATGGAGGGCCAGAAGGTGCGCGTGGTGGAGCAGCCGGGGCTGTACTTTGTCTGTGTGGACTCCACCGGGCCCCACAACCGCAACTACTTCGCGAGCCACGGTGAATTGACGCGCGCCGAATTGGACGCGGTGGACGCGGCCCTCGCGAAGGCGCCACGCAAGACACTGACGGCGGTGCTGGTACACCACCATGTGCTGCCCCTGCCCGAGGAGAGCTTCCCGGAGCGGCTGGCCACGCTGCTGGGCTGGCCCCACGCGGCGGAGCTCCCCGTGGGCGCGGAGTGGGTGACGCGGCTCCAGGGACGGTGTGATTTGGTGCTGCACGGCCACCGCCACGTGCCCGGCGAGCATGTGCTGGAGCAGGACGGCGCCCGGCCGCTGCGCATCTACAACGCGGGCAGCTCCACGGACCTGGGACGCTTCCGCGTGTTCCGTCACAAGGTGGGCCGGCTGCTCGGCGAGCCTGCGTGGTGCCGGGCCATGCTGTCGGAGCGCCCACGCACGGCGGGCCACAACGTGCGCCCCGCGCTGCAGTACCTCGTCGGGCAGATTGGCATGGCGCTGTTCTGACGCCCGCACGCCCGCCCCTCCGGCAAGCGCCATTTCAGCGCTCGGTGTGAATGATGGACGCATTCAGCGGCGTTCATCTCCTGTCGGGAGGATGATTGGCGCGACTTGCAACGGACGAAGGCGCACGCAGGGTCCTCGTCGTCGATGACGACGCGGACTGGAGAGAGTTTCTCCGGCTCAGCCTGGAGGACCTCGGCTACGAGGCCACCGAGGCCGCGGATGGGCAGGAGGCACTGGACACGCTGAAGCGGGGGGACCGCTATGGCGTCATGCTGCTCGACTTGAACATGCCCGGCATGAGCGGGCTGGAGGTCGTGGAGCGGCTGCCGCGCAACCATCCGCGCATCGTGTTCCTCACCTCGGCGGCGGCCCAGGACGTGGGCAACGCCCTGCTGTCCGGGCCACACTACTACCTGCCGAAAGGCGCGAGCCGGGACCAACTGTCGCTCCTCTTGCAATCACTTGGAGAGTGAGCAGCCAGTCCGCGGCGGTTAGGGTAGTGGGCCCCTGAGAGGAGGGCCACCATCGTCACCGAGCTCGTCATCATCCTGCTGCTGGTCCTGGGCAACGGCATCTTCGCCGGGGCCGAGCTGGCGGTGCTCTCCATGCGGCGCACGCGGCTGCGGGAGCTGATGGACGAAGGCAGCGGCTCGGCGAAGGCCGTGGAGAAGCTGCGGGGAGACCCGGAGCGCTTCCTCGCCACGGTGCAGATTGGCATCACCGTCATCGGCGCCACCGCGGCGGCCTTCGGCGGCGCGAGCATGGCCACCCGCCTGGCCGGCGTGCTGGCGAAGCTGGGCCTTCCGGAGCAGCAGGCGGACGACGTGGCCCTGGCGGTGGTGGTGGCCTTCGTCTCGTACCTGTCCCTGGTGCTGGGCGAGCTGGTGCCCAAGTCGCTCGCCCTGCGCGCGGGCGAGCGCTACGCGTTGCTCATCGGCCGGCCCCTGTATGGGCTGTCGTGGCTGATGCGGCCGGTGGTGTGGTTCCTCACGGCCAGCTCCAACGTGGTGCTGCGCCTCTTCGGAGACCGGACGAACTTCACGGAAGGACGGCTGTCCGCGGAGGAGCTCCAGCAGTTGGTGGAGGAGGCCGCGAAGCACGGCACGTTGGACCCTCGCGCGGGCGAGATTGCGTCGCGGGCCTTCGAGATGGGCGACCTGACCCTGGGTGAGCTGATGGTGCCGCGCGAGGACATCGTCGCCCTGCGCCGTCACGCGAGCGCGGAGGAGATCCGCCAGGTGCTGCTGGAGCACGGCCACTCGCGCATGCCGGTGTACGAGGACACGGTAGACAACATCGTGGGCTACGTCATCGCGAAGGATTTGCTCGGCGTGGCGTGGGAGGGGAACCTCATCGTCCTCGAGGACGTGATGCGGCCGGCCTTCTTCCTCGTGGAGACCATGCGCGCCATGGACGCGCTGAAGGAGTTGCAGAAGCGGCGCATGCAGCTCGCGGTGGTGGTGGACGAGCGCGGCGGCGTGGCGGGCCTCGTGACGGTGGAGGACCTGGTGGAGGAGCTCGTCGGGGACATCCTCAGCGAGACGGAGACGCCGGAGGAGCTGGTGACGCGCGAGGGGCCCACGGCGGCGCTGGTGCAGGCCTCGGCGGCGCTGCGCGACGTCAACCGCGCGCTGGGGCTGGAGCTGGACGAGGACCAGGACTACTCGACGGTGGCGGGGCTGTGCATCGCGCTCTCGGGAGGCGCCATTCCCGAGCCGGGCACGCGGCTCCAGGCGGAGGGCGGGCTGGTGCTGGAGGTGCTGGATTCGTCACCGCGCCGCGTGCGCACCGTGCGCTTCCACCTGCCGCAGCCTCCGGAGCATGCGGAGGCGTGAGCGGCACGGGGACGTGGAAATGACAGAGGGCCGGAGCCCTGTGGAGGCATCCGGCCCTCTGGAATGTCAGCGGCCGCGAGGTTGGGAATGCTCGAGGCTCACGGCGCCGTCGACGTCGAGGTGGCATTCACTTCGGGACTGTTGCCCATGTGGTTGGCGCAGACGAGCGTCGCGTTGTAGGTCACCCCGCCGACACCCGTCTGGAAGATGACCTCATTTTTCGGCCAATACACCGTGTCCCACTTGTCCGGAGGATAGAAGTCATACCGGATGAGGCAGTATTCGACCGCGTCGCCGCCGTCGTTCTCCGGCAGCTCCCACGTGAAGCGGATCCGGGCGGGCTCGAAATACCCCCTGAAGTTCCGCGGAGCGGACGGGGTGGTCATGGGCTTGTTCCGAAACACAAAGGGGTTCTGCATCTCCCCCGCCGCGTTGAAGGGGACGACGGTCCACTGGTAGTAGTGTCCATTGGTCAGCCCTGTCACGCGGTGCTGGCGCACGTCGGGGCCCAGGTCAACGGACCAGCGCTCCCGGGTATCTTCCGCGTAGAAGTTGAAGCGGTAGCCCAGAATGGGACTTCCTCCGTCGTCATAGGGAGGAAGCCAATCGGCGCCCACGATTCCGTCGAAGACACGGTCCACCACGTCGGGGAAATTGCTCGGCACCGTCCTGGGAGTGGACGTGATGGGCGCCGCGGCGGGCCCCTCCCCGTCGGAGTTGGTCGCCGTGACGCTGAACGTGTACGGAGTGCCATTGGCCAGCTCCGTGAAGGTCTGCGTGGCCTCGGTGGACTGCCGCTTCGCGACCAGCATCTCTCCGGAGCGCACCGTCACCGTGTATACCGACACGGGCAGGCCGGTGGCCTCGGGAGGCGTCCAGCTCAGAACCACCTGCTGGTTGCCCGGAGTCGCCTGGACGTCGCGCGGGGCGCCCAGGGTCTTGCGCGGAACGACGGCCGCGGAAGGCTCGGAGGCGGTGGCCCCCACCTCGTTCTCGGCGGACACCGTTACGGTATAGGACACCCCGTTGGTTACGCCCGTGACGGTGGCGGACGTCGCGCCGGGGGGGGCCTTCGCCTCCACGCGCACCGTCTGCCCCTCCAGGGCCCGCACGGTGTAGCCGGAGATGTACTTGCCCCCGTTGGAGGAAGGCGCCTTCCAGGACACCGACAACTGCCCGTCTCCCGGCGTCACCACCACTTCCGTGGGAGGTCGCGGCGCCTCGAAGTTGCCACCCGGGATGTTGTTTCCCGGGGGCGGCTCCGACGCTCCGCCGCACCCCACTACGTGGGCGCTCATCAGCATGAGCCAACCCGATACGAACACTCCGACACGGCTCTTCATGTTTCTCCGCTCCAGCCCGGGAACCGGGCAGTACGGAAAAACGAAAACGGAAGGGCATAGCGGACGCCTACGCCGGGAACAAGAGCACCCCCCCTGAAGCTGCCCCCGGGACGGAACGAACGCCCGGAAGTCAGCCCCGGCTGGTGGAAATCCCCGAGGACTCAGCGGGTCGAGGCAGCCCCTGCGCGCCCGAGCGCGAAGCAGGTGGACGGCCAGCCTTACGCGAAAAGGCGAAGGGCCCGGAATCAGCCGGGGAAATCCCCAGTGACTCCGGGCCCTTCTCTCTGCGCGCGATACAGGATTCGAACCTGTGGCCTTTGGCTCCGGAGGCGAAGGGGCGCCCCGTCCAGGCGTTATCAGCCATTCACAAGCCCTCAGAATCGTTGGGGATTCGGGGCCGGGGTCCGTCCAACCATCCCAGCCGGTAGCAGGGAGTCGCAAGGGGTTTGCTGCATCTTTGCTGCAAGGTCCGGCTCCCGCGCGGCTCCGCGCGTTGCCGAGTGGGACGGAGCGCCTGCTCACCGTGCGTGAGGTGGCGGAGCGGTTGGCCATCTGCACCGCCACCGTCTACCGGCTGTGCGAGCGGGGAGAGCTGCCCCACGTCCGGGTGAGCAACGCCATCCGCGTCCGGCCAGCGGACGTGGACGCCTTCCTCACCCGAGGCCAGGGCTGACCCGGTGGTTCCCGGTTCCCGGCCCTATAGCGGGAACCGGAACCGGTTGAGTACTGCACGGCCGCACAACCGGGAACTGTGGCAGTGAAAACCCAGGGGCAGGGGACATTGACCCTAAGGAGGACGCAGCCCCATCCTCTTTCCTCGTGCCCCCCCCCGAGCCCGAGAGCCAAGCCCGCCGCCCGCCTGCCACGTCGAACGCGGCGGGCGAGCAGGCCCACGATCCCCTTGTCACTTATAATCTGTTCGTTTGGCTTTTGGCTCTCGCCGCCTGTACCGGTAGCGGAGCGTTGCTGGCGGACGCCATCCGGAGCGAGCCTGCGCATAGGATGCCCCCGCTCTTGCTTGGCGGAGGGGCCTTGTGTGTGGGGGGCGTGCTCCGCCTCCTCGTCATCCACGATGAGCGCATTGCATGGCCCACACTCGGCCGCTTCGCGCGAGTGATGTGGGGATGCATCTGTTGGATGCTCGCGATGCTGGTGCCCCACGTGCTCTACCAGCCTTGGATTTCGCGCCCCGGGGCCTACACATGGGGGGAGGCGGCTATTGCCTGGGGCACAGGTGCGGCCACGTTCGTTCTGGCGCACTTGCTGGGCTGGGCGGTGCGCAACTTGGATGCCGCGCTGGGCCCAGCGGCATTTCTCGCCGTCGCGGGCCTTGTGGGATGGGGGCTGTGGGAACTGTACGCGGTGCTCACGGTGAAGATGCTCCTCTTCATCGTCGCTGGGCTGCTGATCGTTCACCTGCTGCGGCGCGGTTAGGAGGCGGAGCCACCTTCGGAGGCACGTAGGGCGCCCCGTCCTAGTAGCCGGGTTGTGGTGTTTCGGCCGGGGTACCTGGCTCTTGTGGCGCAGTCGATGGGTGTTGCTTGCTGCTGTCGGCGTGTACGCGCTCATCGGGCCGGTGGTTCCCGGTTCCCGGCCCTATAGGCGGAACCGGAACCGGTTGAGTCCTCCTCATCCCGGCAGACGTGGGCAGCGTTCAGCGGGCGCCACACCCTTGCGCCCCCCGTTGACCCGGCCCGGCGCGTGTTGGTTGTCGCGTCTCCAGGGCGCTACTGCACTGCCTGCTCGGAGGCGGCGTCGGCGGAGACTCGGCGCGTGGGTGCCGAGACAGGACTTCAGGCACTCTGCTGGTCACGTAGGGCGGGGGCAGGGCGATGCCTCAAGGACGCACTCGCGGGCCGCACGTTGACGGCCTCGCGCGGGTTGCGGGAGGCTGCCGGGCATGCGACCTAGCATTGCAGTGCTCGCACTTGGACTTGCCGCTGGCTGTGACATGCCCCACGCAGTCACGCCACCGCCTCCAGAGGCGATGCAGAATTCAATTGCTGCGTCCCTCTTGGAATCGCGCATCCAACTTCTGGAGAAAGACTCTGCCGAGCTTCGCGCTCGCATTGCAGTACTGGCACTGCGCCACCCGGAGCGCGCAACTTTCACGCCGAGCAGTGCCGGCTATCAGCCTATTTCCACCCAAGCTGGCACGTTCTTGGTCTCACTGGACAAAATCGCTCCCTACGCCAACGGGCAGCAACTGACGTTTCGCATTGGTAACCCACAGTCCGTCACCTATGGGCAACCCATGCTGAAGGTGAAGTGGGGGCGAGCAATGCCTGAGCCCGACCATGAAGCCATCGGCACGTTTCTCAAACAGCAGGAGGCGTGGGAGGCATCGCTCCAGTCCAAGGAGGAGCGCATCATGCGGGACATCCGTCCCGGCGCCTGGAACAAGGTCACCATTGTCGTGGCGCCCGCCAGCCCAGAAGAGGTTGCGTATGTCGAGCTTGGGCTGGAGGTCTCCACGGTTGAGATGGTGACTCGCTGATTATCGTCGCCGAATCGCTTCAGCGCGCGCCTTGGTCATCTCTGCCTCCCGGACATATGCCGGCCGCTGAGCTTCCGGTAGCAGCGCCCGCCCTTCCGCCTCAACCGGGTTGCGGTGCAGATACTGGGCGAGCGCCTCCTCTACCGACGTCAGCGAGCGCTGGGGCGCCGTCTCCCCCAAGAGGAAGCGCTGCACCCTTGGCAGGTTGGCGGCGTAGGACATGGGCGCCGCCACCCGCTGCGCGCTGCCGGCCGCGAGGAGCCGCGCGGCCGGTCGGGGGCATCTCGGGCGGCACGAAGCGCTCCATGGTGCCGCCAGCTATGCCCTCGTGGTCAGCGCGTTACCCGTGATGAGCCCCTCGTTCGCTGGCCGTAGGCGTGGACGGTTCCGGCTCCGTCGGGGGCTCACCTTGGGAGACCTCGGAGGGCTCGGGAGCCACTTCCCGCGACTTCCGGCCCGTCGCCTTGCGCCTCCGTCCCGCGCGCACCTTGGCTTCCTCTTGGGCCTCGACTCCTTGGGCCCCCCACATGACCAGGGGCAGCCGGTGGGAACCCCAGGAGAACAGGACGATATCCCCGGGGAACTCGCCGAGCGTCTCTGGGTCCTCCACCGCGTTGTGAGGAGCCCTCAGGTTGGCTGGGTTCTCCTCGTTGCGCACCACGCGCCGCAGTTGCCCGAGGCGCTCCGTAGCCAGGGCAAGCACGGACACAATGCAGGCAGGGGCGTTACGCTCCATCTCCGCATCCGGGAGATCGCGCCGCGCTTGGAGGTCGGCCAGCATCCGTGCGCCCTGAATCGCAGTGGCCAGAGTGCCTAGCTCTAGGTCCAGGCTCACCACTGGCCCCGGTGGGGGGCTGCTGGGGTCGTTCGCTTCTTCCATCTCGGCCGTCCTTTCGTGGCTCAATGCCGCCCCGAAGGTAAACTATAGTTTGTGGTAAATCAAAGTTTACCCGGGCGAGATTGGGAGCGTGTCCCCAACCGGCAAGTCACGCCCACAAGGCCCTTCCGGCATGCAGGTTCCGGCGAACCTCGCGCCGCTCATCAAGAGGGAACGCAAACGCCTCGGGCTGCGCCTTCGGGAACTGCGCGTAGAGCGGGGACTCACTCAGGAGCAAGCGGCCGAGATGATCGGGATTCATCCCAAGTACATGCCGCGCGTTGAGGCAGGCCGTGCGAACCTCACCGTGGACACCCTCATCGCTGCATCCGTGGCCTACGGCGTGGCACTCAGAGACCTGATTCCCGAAGCTCACGAAGAGGACGCGGCCGAGTGACGCGGCGGCTAGCGCTAGCCGAGGGCTCTCGCCCTCTGGAGCGATGAGTGCACCCTCGCAAGTAAACTATGGTGTGTGGTGCATCAAAGTTTACCCGGGCGAGATGGGGAGCATGTCCCCAACCAGGAAGCCACGCCCGCGCCCTTCTACTGGCATCCCGGTTCCGGAGAACCTCGCGCCCATTATCAAGAGGGAGCGCAAGCACCTAGGGAAGCGCCTTCGGGAACTGCGCGTAGAGCGGGGACTCACTCAGGAGCAAGCGGCCGAGATGATCGGGATCCATCCCAAGTACATGCCGCGCGTCGAGGCAGGCCGGGCGAACCTCACTGTTGATACCCTGATCGCCGCATCTGTGGCGTACGCGGTGGAACTCCGCGACCTGTTCCTCAGGTCCCGCAAGGAAGACGCGACCAAGTAACGCGGAGTGCTCCGCAGCAACGGGCCGCTACGGCAAAGAAGATCGGGTGTCTGACGCGGGCGAATGCTGTACCCAGGGTGCAGCGCAGCATCACGCGTGAGTGCCGCTGCGGTCCTGACACGCCCTCCACTGGCGCTGGGGCAGGGAATGAGGGGGCTCCTATGCCTAATCCTCAGCTACTCCGGGGAGTTCAGCCCGGCAGTCCATCGCTCGCGCGCTGGTCGCACCTTCCAAAGGCACGAACTCGACACTAATCACCTTCTTGAGAACTTCTGACTCCTTGGTGAAGCCGCCGCTGTAGCCGATCACCTTCGGCAGTCCGAGCAGGTTCTTGTTAGAGATCGTGAGGCGCTGAGTGATACGGCCACCTGGAATAGACTGCTCCAGCAACATGGCACCCTCCTTGGGCGTAACGTTGAGAGTCCCTTCGCTCGT
This sequence comes from Pyxidicoccus sp. M6, assembly GCF_055568925.1. Lineage (NCBI taxonomy): Bacteria > Pseudomonadati > Myxococcota > Myxococcia > Myxococcales > Myxococcaceae > Pyxidicoccus > Pyxidicoccus sp. M6. The sequence goes on from NZ_CM145714.1 coordinate 8,854,831, forward strand.
AGCCCACCGCTCAACCTTGGGAACAAACACTGCACTCTTACCTTTGCCCATGCACTGGTTGAGCGTCACAACCAGCAACTCGCAGCCTGCTTTGGTACAGGTGAGTTGATTGACGTGGTAGCCCTGAGAGATCTTGCCGTTCTCCTTCTGCTGGATCGTCCAATCAACAGAGAGAACCCAATTGGCGTCCGTGGGTTCCTTCTCTTGCGCGAAGGCTGTCCCAGCAACGACGAGGGCAGCGAACCCACCGACCGCGACGAGTGACCGGGCAACGGAGACGAGCATCGTTCCAACATAGCCGCCCTGGTGCGTTCTCACAGACCGGAAGGACGCTCGAAAGTGTGCCGTGCACGCTCCTCCAGGCCGAGCGGAGCGGTGTCCCATACGGTCGCGAATGCCACGGTGGGGGGCCCAAATGCCCTATCCGGAGGGTAGAATCAGCCCTTCGGTGCAGGGCCTTACAGGAGTAAGTGGCCGTGATCATGCGTGAAAACCTGGAAGAGCCTCGCCCCCCCTCCCCCCGGCAGCGGCGGCGGCGGCTGGCGAGCCTCGGGAACGTGAGGACCGGGCTCGCCGACTGCATCCGCGCGTTGGAGGACGGGACCATGGAGGCCAGCAAGGCACGGGCGCTCATCTACGGGTACTCGGTACTTGCCGGCATCATCCAGGGCACCGAGTTGGAGGAGCGCCTCGCCAAGCTCGAAGCCGCAGCCAGGCACGAGGGCTCCCCCCGCGCGGGAGGGCTGGCGTGCGCGCGGTAAGCCTGCGCTCCCGAATCGAAGCCCTGGAGCGACGCGCAAGCCGGGATGCGCCCGCCCTAACCGTGGTGGACCTGTACGAGGACGACGACATGACGGCGGCGGAGCGTTGGCTCAGCGAGTTCGAGGCCAGCGCCCCCCATGGCGTCGCGGTGGTTATCAGGCTGGCGCTGCCTCGCCCGCCGGGTAAACCCCCGTTCTGGCGTTCAACCCTGGGCAGCTAGTGAAGGTAGGGCGGCGCCGCTGCGAACGGCCCGCCCTTGTGACCAGTCAGCGGATGGAGGCCGCTACCGGTGCCCAAGAAAGTACCAAGGCGTCACCCTGCCACCAAGAAGGCGCCGCGTCCCGTCAAGGGCACCCGAAGAAAACGAGCGCAGCGTGGCGGTGGAAGCGAGCCGAAAGCACGTCCGCTCCGCAGCGCAGCCGCAGCCCAAGGAGCGCGCGAGCTGCGGCCTGCGGTGCCGTCTGCTCTTCCGACAAATCCTTTCTCCCTCGGGGACGGTGGAGCATCGAGCGAAGCGATGCTCATGCAAATGGCCCTGGCTGCGGCGCTGCGTGAGCGGCCGGGTCCTGAGAGCGAGGAACAGCGAAGAGAGCGCGAGGCGCGCCAGCGGGAGCGGTTGGCAGAGTTGAATGCGGACGCGGCCCGTCAGGTCACGGAGTCGCTTGAGAGTATCTTTTCCCAACTCTCTCCAACGTCGCGGAACATGTTCGCGGAACTGTCGCGCCGGCTCTGTTCGGACGACATCCAGCGACTGCGAGTGGCCAGCGCCCTCCTTATCGCAGATGGACGTCCTCGTAATCCGAGCATCGAAGTGCTGGTGGCCCAACTCGCGGACAGCGAGGCGGAGCGTGCCGGTGCACTGCTGCGGCTCGTTGAGGGGTACAACAAGGGAAGGCAGAAAGACGAATTGCTATGGCAACGGGCCAAACGGGCATGGCTCGCTGCGCACAGGCGCAATAGACCGAAGCGAGCGGTTATCGAGGCCATGGAGGCCAGCGGCTTCAAGAAGAGTGTGGTGTATGCGCGCGCACGGGCTGAGAACTGGAATGCCGAGCTGAGCCGCTAGGCGGCTGCATGCATCTCGCCGCTCACGCCGGGGAAGGGCATCGCGGCCATGGTCGCGGGAGCGGCGAGCCAGCAGGCGCCCGAGCCGCGTAACCGATTTTTTCCACGACCGATCGCGGAGCGAGCTGCCGGAGTGCACCTTCGTGCGCATGCTCATGCACATCCGCAAACGCAGTGTCCCTGGACTTGGAGAGCGCCTCGCCGCGCTCCGCAGGCGTCGTGGCTTCTCTCAACAGGTGCTCGCAACGAAGGCGGGCATCTCCATTCCTCGGCTTCGCGATGCCGAGCGCTTTGGTGCGGCCACCACGGAAACGCTCAACCTCCTCGCCCAAGCGCTGGCGACGGACGTGGACACGCTCCTCGGCCGAAAGGAGGGGGCGCGATGAGCGCGCTTCCGGACTGGATGGAGCAGGTGAAGGCGCAGGGCGTTCGGCGCGTGGCCCATACCTTCGGGCTCAAGCCGCTCGGCCGCAATGGACTGTCGCCATGCCCAGCATGTTCAGCGGCCACGCGGCACCCGAGCCGACGCGACAAGCGAGGGGCAGTAGGGGTCAGGCCAGACGACTCCGGCTGGGAGTGCTTCGAGTGCGGCGCGCGGGGCGACGCCGTGACGCTTGCCGCATGGGCCATCGCGCGGACCCCCAGGCCGAGCGACTGGCAGCCAGTGCGCGCCGCGTTGGCAGGTGGCCTCACCGCTCCTCCGGCGCCTCAATCGCGTGTGCTGCCAGCGGCGCCAGCGCTCCCCGTGCGGCCCCCGAAGGCCGAACTTGAGGCGCTCTGGGGCGCGTGCATGCCGCTGGATGCAGTCCCCTCCGGCCTTGACCCATCTTGGACTGGAGAGGTCCGCGTCTACCTCTCGCGGCGCGGTTTCGACGTGGGATGGCTCACCACGCCAGAGACCCGAGGACTTGCCCGCATCCTTCCGCCACCCGAGCGCTTCCCGTACGCGACATGGTGGCCCTACCCGCCGGAGGTGTACCGGCTCGCCCTCCTTGCCTTCGAGTCTGATGGAGACGTGGCCTCGATTCAGGCACGCGCCATCCGGGCGGACCTTCCGGCGAAGGACAAGACGCGGAACCCGCGAGGGTTCTCCTACGCGGGAACGCTCTTTGCCGATGACCGGGGCCGGAAGTTCCTCCGGGCAGTGCGGGGCGCGGAGACGCTGGTTGCACTCGAAGCCGTGGTGGTGACCGAGGGGCTCACGGACACGCTCAAGCTCGCGCAAGTCGCCTGCCGTTACGGGCGGCGCTGGGCCGTGCTCGGCATGGTCGCCGGGAGCGCGAACGCCTTCCGTTCCCTCTCGGCTTGGCCCACGCGAGTTCCCTGTTGGGTCGCAACCGATGGAGACGAAGCAGGAGACCGCTACGCACTCCAGGTTCGCGAGGCCCTCCCGGCAAGAGTCACGGTCGAGCGGGTGGACTTCTCTTCCCGCCAGGAGGGCGCGCGATGAGCGGAGACGACGCCGCCGGCCGCTCGGATGCGGAAGTGCTCGCTGCCGTGACCAATCGCCGCAAGTCGGTTCCGGTTCCGCCTATAGGGGCGGGAACTGGGAACCGGTTCCCGGAACCACCGGGAACCGCCGGAACCGCTCCGCGCCTCTTCGAGTCCCTCGCAGGCTTTTTTGAGCGCACTAAGGACTTGCCGCCCCTCTCCTGGCTCATTGAGGAGGTGGTTCCAGACTCTGGCAACCTCCTCATCGTGGCCGCACCAGGGGTGGGCAAGACGTACCTCGCGCTCGTCATCGCCAAGAAGGCGTCGGAAGCTGGGCGGCACTCCTTTTTGGTGTTCGAGGAGGGCCGGCCGCGCAGCATCCGCGACCGCTTCACAGCCCTTGGCTTCCGCCCGGATGCCCTCGTGCGCATCGCCCACCGTAAGCAGGTGCGACTTGAGAACGCTGCGGTACGCGAGCACATCGCCGAGCATCTGCGCGCCCACGAGGCGCCTGTTCTGGTCCTCGACCCGTTCTCCTCGCTGTTCCTCGGGAATGAGAACGACACCGAAGCCGTGAACCAGGCGAAGGAGCACATCCAGGCCCTCGCCACCATCAACCCGCGTGCGCTCATCGTGCTGGTGCACCACACCTCGAAGGCGGGCGAGCGCGGCGAGGGGCCACCCATCTACGCGGCAAGGGGGAGCACCGTGCTGTCCGGGTGGGCGGATATGCAGGTGAACCTCACGCGAGAGGACACGCCACGTCACTCGGGGCTTCTCTCCTTCGTGGCGCAGGTGGCGAAGGGGCGGGATGGGGAAACGGCGCAGCGCCACCAGTTCACGATCTCCCTTGCCGATGGCACGGTGACAATCGAGGACGTGAGCGAGACAGCCGCGCAGGACAAGGAGCAACAGGTACGGCGGGTGCTCGCCTCCGCGACGCCCCCTCCCAACAAAGCGCAGTTGGCCAAGATGGTGGGTGGGAGACGGCAGGTTGTTCTCCAGGCCATCAACGCGATGGAAGAACGGGGCGAAATCAAGTGGGAAGGGCGCGGGTACATCCTCGCCCCGGGCACCGCCGCTGGGCACGCGCAAGAGGAGGAGGGCTAACGATGAACACCTCACTCCCCTTCGAGAGTCTGTGGGACGCGCAAGAAGTGGCGCGCTTCCTCAAGGTGAGCCGCTCGTGGGTGTACCAGAAGACCGAGGCGGGTACGTTGCCGTGCCTGCGTGTCGGTGGACTCGTGCGCTTCGAGCCGGAGGCGGTGCGCGCATGGGCACGGGGGGAGCGTTCGCCTCCTGCCCGCATCCTGCCGCTTCCCCGGAAACCCACCCCATAATGCTTGCTGCCACTTGTGTTACACTGACCCCATGAAGAGAGATTCGACCTTGAACCTTCGGCTGCCAGCGACGGTGAAAGAAGCCCTCGCACGGGCGGCGGAAGAAGACCTGCGCACCTCCTCCGGCATGGCGGTCCACATCCTGGCCGAGTGGCTGACTGCCCGGGGCTATCTTGCGCGTACGGACGCCACGCCCTCGAAGCCGGCCCGCCGGAAGGGGGGCCGGTAGCCATGGCGAGCGTCTACGAGAAAGCGGGCAAGTGGTATCTGCGCTTCAAGGATGCGGGGGGACGGTGGCGCGACAGGGTGACTCAGGCGCGCACAAAGACCGAGGCCCGGCGCATCGCGGGGGAACTGGAGCGGAAGGCCGAGCGTCAACGGCTGGGGCTGGAGGAGCGACTGCCCGAGGACGGCGGCGGGACGCTGGCGGAGTTGCTGAACTGGTGGCTCGAAACCTACTCGGTCCATTCCCCCTCTCACGCGAGCAATGTCAGCCAGATTACTCGCCACCTGCTCCCGTCCAGCCTCGCAGCCCTCCCCCTTACTGCGGTGACCGCTCCCCGGCTGAGAGCATTCCTCAAGGAAAAGGAGCAGGAACTCTCCCCGCAGACGCTCAACCACCTGCGGGGATTCGTCAGCCGCGCGTTCAACGAGGCGCGGGCCGTCGGCCGCTACAGCGGGCCCAACCCCGTTGCGGACGTGAAGAAGCGCACCGTCCCGCGCCGCGTCGGCGACTTCCTCCGGCTGGAGGAGGTGCCGCGACTCTTCGACGTCCTGGCGGACCGCTGGCGCCCTCTCTTCGCCACCGCGCTCTACACGGGGCTGCGCAAGGGGGAGCTGCTGGCCCTGCGCAAGACGGACGTGGACCTGCAAAGCAGGTTGCTCACCGTCTGCCGCTCATGGGAGCGCGACACCACCAAGGGTGGCCACACCGATGTCATCCCCATTTCCGCCGAGCTGATGCCGTTCCTAGAGGAAGCGCTCTGCCGCTCGCCCTCCGCGCTGGCATTCCCAGCAGACGATGGAACCATGATGCGGCGGGATGTGCCGCTGGAAGACGTGCTGCGCCGGGCCCTGGCGCGCGCGGGCATCGTGACCGGCTATCGCCACGTCTGCCGCCGGAAGGGCTGCGGTCACGCGGAAGTTGCGCCGGACGCTGAACCTCGGAAGTGCCCGGCCTGCGCCATGAGCCTCTGGCCCAAGCCCCAGGTGCGGCCCATCCGGTTCCATGACCTGCGGCACACGACCGCCGCCCTCCTCCTCCGGGCGGGCGTCCCGCTGGCCAGCGTGCAAAAGCTCCTGCGGCACCGAGACCCGCGCCTCACCCTGGAGGTGTACGGCCACCTGACCCCGGACTATCTCCGCCAGGAAGTGGACAGCCTCAACCTGGGGCTGCGCCCCCAGCGCGCGACGGCCCAGGCGGAAGCAGCGCCGGTCCAGAAGGTGGCGCGAAGCGCCCTTGCTGCATCCTTGCTGCAAGCCCCGGCCGGAGAAAGCGAAGGGCCCGGAACCATCGGGGAGTTTCCCCAACAATTCCGGGCCCTTCTACCAGCGCGCGATACAGGATTCGAACCTGTGGCCTTTGGCTCCGGAGGCCAACGCTCTATCCAGCTGAGCTAATCGCGCAGACGGGCTTGACGGCGGGCACAAGTAGCCGAAGTACCTGGCCAACGCAAGCACGCATTCCGACAACGGGCGGCGGGGCGACATCACTCCCGACGGGGAGCCAGGACGCCCCGCCCCGGGCTACCTCCGGCGCCGGCGCGCGCCCAGCAGCACCAGCCCTCCCAATCCGAGCAGCGCCAGCGGAGCCCCGCCCCCATCCGCCGACGCGCAGCTCAGGCCGCCGCCGCGGGTGCGGATGTCGTTGCCCAGGTACACGCGCCAGGAGAAGGTCGCGGGGCTCGGGTCGCGGTTGCCCGCCACGTCGAACGCCCGGACCTCGAGCGAGTGCCCTCCCTCCTCCAGCCCGGTGAACGTGCCGTCCACGGGGCAGGACTCGAAGGCCCCCCGGTCCAGGCTGCACTCGAACCGCGCCCCCTCTTCCGAGGCGAAGGTGAAGGAGGCCGAGACGCTGCGCATGCGCTTCTCCGGCCCGGACGTGATTTCGGTGTCCGGCCCCGTCACGTCCAGGCGGAAATCCACCGGTTCCGACAGCACGCTCTCGTTGCCCGCCCGGTCCCTCGCGACGAGGCGCACCGTGTGGGAGCCTTCCGTGAGCTCCGCCTCCGAGGGCACGTCCCAGCGGCCCAGGGGGTCGCTGACGAAGCGGCTGGCCACCGTCACGCCATCCACCTGCACGAACACGGTGGAGTTTGCCTCGGCCGTTCCCTTGAAGGTCGGCTTGCGCTCGCCCACCGGGCGCGCCCCCGTCGGCTCCTCCAGCGCGGGCGCTGCCGGAGCCTCCGTGTCCACGAACCAGCGGTACTCCGCGGGCTGCAGCGTCGTGTTCCCCGCGAGGTCCCTCGCCTGGACCTGGATGACGTGCTGTCCATCCAACAGGTTGCTCAGTTCCTGGCCCGGCACTGGGCAGCCGTTCTCGCTGAAGGCCGAGCCGTCCACCGAGCACAGGAAGGTCACCGGCGCCTCGGGCGACTCGAACCCGAAGACGGCCTCGCGGCTCCCGGACTGCTCGGCCGGCTTCGTGGTGATGGTGACCGTCGGCGGCGTCCGGTCCATGCGCCACGAGTGGGTGAAGGGCGGGTTATTGGGGTTGCCCGCGAGGTCCGTCGCCGTCACGACGAGCGTGTGCGGCCCCTCGCTCACGGGGAAGGACACCGTCGGGTCGGCGCTGGTCGCGCACGTGGAGAGCACCATGTTGTCGAGCGTGCACACGTAGCCGCTGACCGGCTCGGATGTCGTGAAGCGGAAACTCGCCGTGGGCTGGTTCGTCCCGGGAGGAGGCGCGGACTCTGCCGTCACGATGGGGCGCGTGAAGTCGATGAAGAACGTGCGCGCCGGGGTGGCGGCGCTGGGCGTGCCGGCCTTGTCCGTGATGCTCGCCGTGAACGTGTACTGGTCCTCGATGAGGCCCGTGGTCAGCACGATGGACCACTTGCCCTCGCTGTTGACGAGCTTCTTCCCGAAGGACTCGTTGTTGATGAAGATCTCCACCGTGCCTCCGGGCTCACCCGTGCCGCTGAAGGTCGGTGTCGGCGTGCCGAGCCGCTGGCCCACCCCCGGCACGTCGATGCCGGGGAGCGCTGGCGCCCCCGTGTCCACCGTCCACACGTGCTGGGCGCTCTGCGTGGAGACCTCGCCCGTGTCCGGATTCACGGCCTGGACCACCAGCGTGTGCTGGCCGTCCGCCAGATTGGGGAACGAGATACTGTTGCCACCGCTCGCCACCGTGAAAGGCGTCCCGTCCAGCGTGCCGGTGTAGCCGGCGCGGGGCCGCTCGGACTCGAAGATGAAGTCCGCCGTCGTGATGTTGGTGGGGTCCTTGGGACCGAACTTGATGCTGACGGTCAGCCGGCCCTCGACCACGCGCCAGCTATAGGTGGCGGGCGTCGCGTCCGTGTTGCCCGCGCGGTCTCTCGCGCGAATCAGCACCTGATGGTCCTGCCCGATGTCGAAGTTGCTGAGCGTCACCACGTACGTGCCCGGCCGCGCCGGGTCGGTGTTGGGCGTCACCAACGCGCACGCCGCGAAGGCGCCGCCGTCACGGCTGCAGTCGAAGGCCAGCGTGTTGGCGTCCGTGGTCTGGTCGCTCGTGTTCAGCGCGCGCACCACGAACCGGGCGGTGGTGGACACGTCCACCAGGTCCGGCCCCTCCACGATGCGCGTGTCGGGCGCCGCCGAGTCGACGGTGATGTTGCGAATGGCGGAGATGGAGCCCGCGTTCGTGTTGCCCGCCGCGTCCGCGGCCCGGACCCGGAGGGCGTGGGCGCCATCCGCGAGCGTCACCGGCACCGCCATGCTCCAGGCGCCAGCTCCGTTCGCGGTGACCGAGCCCCGGTCGATGGTGTCCACGATGAGGGTCACCGTGCTGCCCGCCTCCGCCGTGCCCGACACCGTGGGCGACCCGGAGGCCACGAAGTCCCCTTCACCGGGCGCGGAGATGACCGGCGTGCCGGGCGCGGTGAGGTCCACGCGGAACGGCACTCCCGTGGAGGCCTGGCTGGGGTTGCCCGCCGGGTCCACGGCCGTCGCCGTCGCGGTGTGGCTCGCCTCGGTGAGGACGGAGGACTGGGGCAGGCTCCAGTCGCCCGACCCCAGCGCCGTCGCCGTGCCCACCAGGTTGCCATCCACGCGCACCTGCACGGTGGCGCCCGGCTCCGCCCTGCCCCCGAAGGCCGGCTGCGTCGTGGGGAGCGAGGCATTGGCCGCGGGCACCGTCAGCGTGGGAACGGCCGGGGCGGTGGTGTCCACCGTGAAGCCGCGCCCCGCGCTCTGCGGGCCCTCGAAGCCGCCCGCGTCGGTAGCGGAGGCCTGGGCCGTGTGGAGGCCATCCTGGAGGGCGACGGGCAGCGGGAAGCTCCAGTTCCCCGCCCCCGCGCCCGCGGTGGTGGTGCCCACCAGGGCCCCGTCGATGAACACGTTCACCCGGCTGTTGGCCTCGGCCGTGCCGGACACCGTGGGCGTGCCGGTGTTGACGAGCGTTGCCGGCCCCGACAGCGTCGGTGCCACCGGCGCCACCGTGTCCACCACGAACGTGCGCGCCGGATTCGTGGGCGCGCTGGTGCGGTTGGCGGCATCCGTGGCCGTGGCCGTGGCCGAGTGAGAGCCCTGTCCAAGGGCCTGGGCCAGGGTGACAGTCACAGCCCACTCCCCGGCGGCATTGGCTGTCGTGCTCCCCACGCCGATGCCATCGATGGAGACGGCGACGGCGGCGCCCGACTCTGCCGTGCCGCGCAGGGTGGGCGTGGTGATGTAGACGGGCGCGGCCTCCGTGGGCGAGGTGAACTGCGGCGCCGCCGGCCCGGTCTCATCCACGAGGAAGGACCGCCCGGTCGAGAAGGGCCCCACGTTGCCCACGTCATCCGTGGCCGTCGCGGTGAGGATGTGGAACCCCGAGGTCAGGTCCGCCGCCGGTGTCGCGGACCACGCATTGGAGCCATTCGCCGTCGTCACCGCGGGGCTGGTCACCAGCGGCACGCCGTCCACGTACAAGGTGACGGTGCTGTTCGCCTCCGCCGTTCCCGTGAAGGTCGGCCGCAGCGTGGTGACCGGAGGCCCGCCCTGGGAAGGGAACGTCACCGAGGGCGCGCCGGGGGCCGTCGTGTCCACGAACCATGTGAAGGAGGCCGCCGCGCCTTCGTTCCCCGCCACGTCCGTGGCGCGGACCTGGAGCGTGTGCGAGTTCGGGCCCACCGTGATGATGTACGGGCTGGTGCAGGGGGCGAAGCCTGCTGCATCCAGATTGCACCTGTAGCCCGTCACCGGTTCCGTGGGATTCGTGTCGAACCCGAACACCGCGGTCTGCGAGCGGGTGCGTGCGCCGGGGTTGATGGGGAACACGACTGTCGGCCCCACGCGGTCCAGCGTGAAGGGCACGGTGGTGTCGGGCGGGTCATTCGGGAAGCCGGCCGTGTCGGTGACGGAGACGACGAGCCAGTACGCGCCGTCAGCAATGCTGGAGGGCGTGTTGCCATCCATGTCGATGGCCACGCTCCAGAGCCCGGCTGTATCCACGTGCCCCGTGCCGGAGGTGACCTGACTCCCCGTCGCGGTTCCCAGGCGCACGGAGACCGTCACGTCGCTGCCCGCCTCGGCGGAGCCCGTGACGGTGAAGTCAGCGGTCTTCAGCAAGGCGTTGGGCCGGGGGCTGGATACTGTGGGAGCGGCGGGCGGCGTCGTGTCGATGGTGAACGCGCGCACCTGGGAAGGAGGGCTGGGGTTGCCGGCGCTGTCCGTCGCGACGGCCACCACCACGTGCGGCCCCTGCGTCGCCAGCGCGGCGTTGGTGGGACTCCACGTCCAGTTGCCGCCGGTCGCGGTGACGGTGGGGGCCACGGGGCCCGCGCTGTTGTCGAGATAGATGGAGATGGTGGCGCCGGCCTCCGCCGTGCCGGTGAGGGTGAGCGGGAGCGACGACGTCACCTTCACCGGCGGGCCACCCTGAGCGGGCTGGGAAATCACCGGGGCATTGGGCGCGAGTGAGTCCACCGTCCACGCGTAGCTCTCCTCATCCTCCCGCAGGGAGGCGTCCACTGCCTTCACCCGGACCGTGTGGGCGCCCTGCCCCACCGTGATGACCCAGGGGCTGGTGCACGGCTGGTACGCATCGGGTTCCAGCCTGCACTGGAACGTCACCCCCGTTTCCGACGCGCTGAACGTGAAGCTCGCCGTGGTCGACCGGACGGGGGCAGTGGGGGTCAGCGTCAGCACGGGCGGCGTAGCGTCCACCGTGAAGGTCTGCGCGGCGCTCTTGTCGCTAACGGCGCCCAGGTAGACGGCGGCGGCCTGGACCTGGTGCGGGCCCGCCCCCAGCGCCGGCAGGTCGAGCAGCTTGCTGAACTGGCCACTGCCGTTCGCGGTCACCGTCTCCACAGGGCGGCTGTCGACATAGAGCCACACCTCGGAGTTGGGCTGCGCGACACCGGAGAGAGTGGGCCGCGAGTCCTGGGTGGAGGCATTGGCCGCCGGGCTCGTCACCGTTGGCGAAGCGGGCCGCTCGTACTTCTGCGGCAGCACCACGACCGGGCCGGAGTGTTGGCTGAGGTTCGCGGCCGCGGGCGTCGCGCCGAACTGCGTTCCATTGCTCGCGGTACCTCCGAGCCCGCCGAACGCCGTCGGGTTGCAGGTGGAGCTCTCGGCCTGGAAGAACACGCGCCCGCCGCCGCCGCCACCGCCCGGAGCCAGGATTGTGGGGGAGGAGGTGTTGTTTCCTCCCGTGCCACCCGTCGCGGAGAGCGAGCCGCAGGTGGCTGCCCCCCCCAGGCGGATGTGCAGCGTCCCGCCCGCGCCGCCACCACCCGCGCCCACCGTGGTGGTGGCGCCATTCACGCCGGACGCGGAGATGGACGCCGTGGCGGCGTTCAGCGAGGCGGCCCGAATGAAGAGGATGCCGCCGCCCGCTCCGCCCGCGCCACCGTTGACCGTGGCATTGCCATGCCCGCTTCCGCCACCGCCACCCAGCGTCAGGCGGTCCGACAACAGCGCGGTGGTGAGCTTGGCCCCGCCCTTCCCGCCCACTGGCCGCGAGCCATCCGCGACACTGGAAGTCCCACCGAGGCCGCCCACGCCACCGTTGCCGCCGCCGCCACCGCCGGAGTGCTGGCAGACACCGCCTCCCGCGCCGTTGGCGAGATTGTCCAGGCCCTCTCCCACCGCGTTGAAGTACACCCCCTCGCCCTTGGAAGCCGTACTCGCGGATCCCGGAGACGACGAGCTATTGCAGGCCAGCAGGCCGTTGCCGAGCTTTCCTGCACCGCCCCTGAAGCCCATCCCATCCACGTGGATGCGCCCGCTTCCCGAGACGGAAACGCCCTGTTTGGCGAGGAACGCCAGCACGCCGCCAATCCGGTTCGCGGGGTCCCAGGCCATGGCGGTCAGGGCGCCGCCGGTGACGGAGATGGTGTTGTACTGCGGCACCTTGACGACCTGCGTGTACTCCGCGACGTAGGTTCCGGAGAGCTTTCGGTCCAGGGTCAGCGACTTGGGGCTTCCGGTGTTCACCGACACGACCTGGGCCAACTCCCACTGGCCAATACCCGAGCCAGAGGCGCCCAGCGCGATGTCGTCCATGGTCCCCGAGCCCGGGGTGACATCCCCCATCTGGATGACCATCACCACGTTGTTCTGAGCGAACAGGGTGCCGATACCGCCGACCGGATCCACCTCCACGATGGTCGTCCCGGCGTCGCTCTCGTCGAACCCGGTCACCTTCGCGTAGGTGTTGACGGTGGTCGTGCCGGTGGTCACCGTCAAATCGCCGCTGCCGCCATCCCCCAGCCCGAACTCGTCCTGTCCGGCCATGGCCGCCGAGGCCAGCAACACGCCACCGAGCAGCAGCGCCTTCGCAATCGAGGCTCTCATATTCCGTCCTGATCTCCTGGACCGGGGCCCCGGCTACTGCCGGGGGCTCGCGGCCTTCTGCTGCTCGAGGTCCACGATGATGAATTCCACGCGGCGGTTGTTCTCACGGCCGATGGACGTCAGGTTGGTGTCGATGGGGCGCTCCTGGCCGTAGCCCGCCGCCTGCAGCCGCTCGGCGGGCACGCCCAGGCTGATGAGGTACTGGCGCACCGCCTCCGCGCGGGCCTGCGTCAACCGGCGGCTGGCGTCCTGCAGCGCCCGGTTGTCCGTGTGCGCGCCCACCACGACGAGCGGCATCTCCACCGGGTGCTCCTTGATGACGCGCGCCACCCACTCCAGCAGGTCGCGGCAACGGGTCAGGTCGACACGGGTCTGCTCGGGATAGAAGTAGACCTTGCCCACCAGCTCCAGCCTGCCGGGCTTGATCTCCACCAGCGGAGACACGTGTCCGGGGCAGCCATTGCGCTCCACGACACCCGGCTCGGCCGCGCAGACGTCCACGCGGTTGGGCACGCCGTCCTTGTCCGTGTCCGACTCCGGGCAGCCCTTGCGCTCGGCCGGGCCGGCCTCGTTCGGGCACTCGTCGCTGTCGTTCTCGATGCCGTCCTTGTCCGTGTCCGTCACCGGGCAGCCCCGGTTGTCCGCGGGGCCCGGCTTGTCTGGGCAGGCGTCCGTCTCGTCCGGCGTCTCGTCCTTGTCAGCGTCGGCCAGCGGGCAGCCCTGGTTCGCCGCCAGACCCGTCTCGTAGGGGCACGCGTCCAGGAAGTTCTCCAGGCCGTCCTTGTCCGTGTCCTCGGCGGGGCAGCCCCTGCGCGCCACATCGCCCGGCTTATCCGGGCACTTGTCCTCGGCGTTGCGCACGTTGTCGTGGTCCTCGTCCATGTCCGGGCACTCTTCCAGCGTGTGCGGCAATCCCGGCTCACAGTTGACGGAGGACTCACCCGGCCCGCGCCGCGGCGTCGCGTCTCCGAAGGCCCCGCCCACCATCATCCGGAACAGCGGCGTGCCCGGCGCCGAGCCCACCCCCACGCCCGCCAGCGCGAACATCTCCAGGGACGGATTCACGAGGTAGCGGAAGCCCGGCAGCAGCTCCGCCGAGCCCGGCTGGTCCGTCAGCGGAATCATGCCCCGCACGTTCATCTCCCAGCGCAGCCGCCGGCCCGTGGTGGCGATGGCCGCTCCCACCCGGAGCTCGTTGCCAATCTGGTCCTGCGCGACGGCGGCCACCTGGGTGATGCGCTGCCGCAGCCGCCGCATGAAGCCCACCTCCAGGCCCGCGCGGATGAAGCCGAAGTGCCGCCCCACCATCAGCTTGGGCGCCAGCCGCAGCACGCCGTTGTCGCGCGCCAGCACCGACGCGCTGCCCACCGGCAACCCCGCCCCCAGCTCCAGCGCCAGGTCCAGGCCGCCCTTGTCATCCTGGGTGAACAGCCCCACCCGCGCCGCCGCCGTGGGCGTGCCCAGGCCGAACGACGAAGGCGCCACGTACCCCGTGTCCCCCAGGTCCCCCGTGGTCTGGAACACCATGGGCACCTGCAGCATCACCTGCAGCCAGTCCGTGGGCGCGTACGCCACCGCCGCGTGGGTGCTGGCCCGTCCACCGACGATGGTGAAGGCCTCGCCGTCCAGGTCCAGCAGCAGCGGGCTGTGCGCGTAGGCGGCCACCAATGACACACGGTAGTCGCCGGCAGGCAGCAGCTCGCCCATGCCCACCACCAGGGAGCCCTCCGCGCCGGGGTTGAGCTCCAACCGCTCCAGCTCGAAGTTCGGAAGCACCGTCTGCGACACGGCCGCCGTGGACGTCAGCGCCAGGGCAAGCGCGAGCCCGCGATGCAGGAGCTCTCTTCTTCTCATGGTTCTCCCGGGTGGAAGCCGTCTGGGTACCCCGGAGCTACCCACGGTTTCAAGCCGGCCCCCCTTTTCCACTCTACACCGAAACCAGACTTCAGCCGGATGGCCCCCTTCGAATCCGGCCGCCTGCAATTCCGCGCCAATGAAAATTTCGTGTCAGGGCTCCTTGATAGGGCAATTCGTGGCATGCTGCTGCACCACTCACGGCCCCGCCCTTCTCGCGGGGACACGCGCTGGGGGACTCCAAGATGATCGCGAACGCCGCCTTGCTCGCCAATCAGGCCGAGTTCGAGTTCCAGGCAGGCCCCTTCACCGCGGGTGAGCTGGCGGTGCTTGGCTTCGAGGCCGAGGAAACGCTGTCACAGCCGTACTCGGTGGAGGTCTCACTCGCGGCGAAGCCAGACGTGGAGGTGGAGGAGAAGTCCCTGCTGGGCAAGGACGCGCGCCTCACCATCATGCTGGGTGACGGCACCGCTCGCTTCTTCCACGGCGTCGTCTCTCGCATGGCCCGCTGGGACGAGGGCAGCGGCCCCGAGCGCCGCCGCTACCGCGCCACCGTGGTGCCCCGCCTCTGGACGCTCCGCCACCGCCGCAAGAGCCGCATCTTCCAGGAGATGACCGTCCCGCAAATCGTCCACAAGGTCCTGGACGAGGCGAAGGTGGAGCACCGGCTCGCCCTCAACGGCACCTACCCCAAGCGCGACTACTGCGTGCAGTACCGCGAGTCCGACCTGGACTTCGTCTCGCGCCTCCTGGAGGAGGAGGGCATCTTCTACTTCTTCGAGCACGGCGAGGACGCCCACATGATGGTGCTGGGCGACGGCGACTCCGCCAACCCCGCCATGCAGGGGGACTCGAAGCTCCTCTTCCGCGAGCGCACCCACATGGTGGCCTCCGCCGAGTACGTGCACGAGCTGGTGGCGCGCACCGAGGTGCAGCCCGGCGCGGTGGCGATGCGCGACTACAACTTCCTGCGCCCCGCGCAGGACCTCGAGACTTCGTCCGAGGCCGAGGGCGGCGAGACGGCGCTCGAAATCTACGACTACCCCGGCCGCTACGAGGACTCGGGCACCGGCCGCAACCTCGCCAAGGTGCGCCTGGAGGAATTGCGCGCGCGGACGGAGACGGTGACGGGCGCCAGCTACAGCCGCCGCATCTGCGTGGGCCACTCCTTCGAAATCGCCGAGCACCCGGACGAGGCCCTCAACCGCAAGTACCTGCCGGTGTCGGTGCGGCACGTGGGCCACCAGTCGGAGGCGCTCAGCATCGAGCAGGGCTCGCTGCGCAACCGCGAGGGCTACCGCAACGAGTTCCTCTGCCAGCCCGCGGAAGTCCCCTTCCGCCCGCCCCGCGTGACGCCGCGCCCGGTGATTCCCGGCGCGCAGACGGCCATCGTGGTGGGCCCCGCGGGCGAGGAAATCCACACCGACGAGCACGGCCGCATCAAGGTCCAGTTCCACTGGGACCGCGAGGGCAAGCAGAACGACAAGAGCTCCTGCTGGATTCGCGTCAGCCAGGCCTGGGCGGGCCCGGGCTGGGGCGCGCTGTACCTGCCGCGCATCGGTCATGAAGTGGTGGTGGAGTTCCTCGAGGGAGACCCGGACCGGCCCATCGTCACCGGCAGCGTCTACAACGGGCAGAACCCCACGCCCATCGACCTGCCCGGCAGCAAGACGCAGAGCACCCTGCGCTCCAGCTCCAGTCCCGGCGGAGACGGCTCCAACGAGCTGCGCTTCGAGGACGCCGCCGGCTCCGAGCTCGTCTACCTGCACGCGCAGAAGGACTTCAACATCATCGTCGAGAACGACAAGACGCAGGAGGTCCGCGGCAACGAGACGCTGCTCGTGAAGAAGGACCGCAGCCGCGTCATCGAGGGCAACCAGGCCCTCACGGTGAAGAAGAACGACGACAGCACCGTCACCGGCAACCAGACGCTCGCCGTCACCGGCAACCGCGCCACCACCGTGGGCGGCAACCACACCGAGGCCGTGGCGGGAGACCAGTCCATCAGCGTCAGCGGCAACCAATCCCTCACCGTGGCCATGGCCTCCGCGGAGACGGTGGCGCTCGGGAAGATGCTCAACGTGGGCGGCGCGCTCGCCGTCACCGTGGGCGCCGCCTTCAACGAGCTCGTCGGCGGCCTCAAGTCCGAGCAGGTCGGCGGCGCCAAGGTGGAGGTGGTGGGCGCCAAGAAGTCCGAGACGGTGAAGGGCTCGCGCTCGATGCAGGTCGGCGGAGACCTCTCCGAGGAGGTCGGCAAGTCCCGCAGCCTCAAGGTGGAGAAGGACCTGCTCGTCTCCGTCAGTGGCAAGATGAACCACGCCACCAAGGACGCCTATACCCTCTCCGCCAAGGAAATCTCCCTGGTGGCCCAGGAGCAATTCACTCTCAAGGTCGGCTCCGCCACCCTGCAGGTGAAGAAGAACGGCGACGTCGTCATCAAGGGCGCCAAGATTGAGGTCACCGCCAGCGGTGACGTCATCATCAAGGGCTCGAAGATTTCGGAAAATTAAGACCAACCAGGCAGGCGGGGCGGAGGGCGGCTTGAAACCAGTCCATCCTGTCTGGCAGTTTACGCTTTGCACGTAACCGCTCGGCGTTACGGGCGCTCTTTCCAAGGAAACTGGATGTTGGCGCAAAGACACACTGGCGCCGGTACGGGGGGGATGGCCGTCCGGTGTCATCGGTGGGGTGTGGTCGCCGCGCTCGCGCTCGTCCTGGGCGGGAGTGCGGGCTGTGCGAAGCGCATTCCCCAGGCGTGTGAAACGCCGCCTCCCTTCCAAGTCGTGGTGGACGCGTCGGAGCAGCTCAACCCGGACGCGCGCGGCCGCTCGTTGCCCACGGTGGTGCAGATTGTCCAGCTCAAGGACAGCGTCCGGCTGGAGCGCGCGGGCTTCAAGGACCTGTGGGGCAAGCCCGAGGAGCTCCTCAAGGAGGACCT
Source organism: Pyxidicoccus sp. M6 (assembly GCF_055568925.1). Lineage (NCBI taxonomy): Bacteria > Pseudomonadati > Myxococcota > Myxococcia > Myxococcales > Myxococcaceae > Pyxidicoccus > Pyxidicoccus sp. M6. Next base: position 8,872,201 of record NZ_CM145714.1, read on the forward strand.
GCTGCAGGTGGCGGAGGTGGTGGTGCCGCCGGGCCGGCAGGTGAAGCGCTGGGTGCAGAGAGACCCGAAGGCGCGCTTCGTGCTGGCCATGGGGCACTTCCGCCAGCCATTGGGCTCCTCGTGGCGCACCGTCGCGGTGCTGCCGCCGGTGGTGGAGTCCCAGTGCGTGGAGCGCCCCGCCGGTGACCAGGGTGAGCCCAAGCCGGAGGACGAGGTGTTCCGCTACCGGCTCCAGGGCTACCAGATTGACCTGATGCTCCGGCCCGTCACCCAGGCGCCCACGTGGGCGCCCACGTGGGCTCCGGAAACCCAACCCCAAGCGGGCGACAGCGCGTCGCCGCGGAGAGGCGTATGAAGTCCGTGCAGCGAGTCGTGTGGTCGGAGGGCATGTTCATGAGCCCCCACCACCTCCAGCAGCAGGACCTCTACCACGAGCAGCTCCTGGACCTGCGCCTGGCGGCGCTGGAGCCGTACCCGTGGGGCGTGGTGTCCATGGAGGTGGACATGGAGGCGCTGCGCGCCGGCACCGTCCAGCTCTCTCGCTTCATGGGCGTGCTCCCGGACGGACTGCCGGTGGCCTTCGAGTCCGGTGACGCCGAGGCCCCGCCCGCGCGCCCCGCGGAGGGCTACTTCCCTCCGGCCCAGCGCACCCTGGACGTGTACCTGGGCGTGCCGCGCGAGCGCAGCGGCGTGGAGAGCTACGGCAGCGGAGAGCGGCTCGGCGGCAGCCCGCGCTACACGCCGTCCGCGCGCCCCATCAGTGATTTGACGGCGTCCACGTCCATCTCCCAGGTGGCCTTCGGCCAGCGCAACGTGCGCCTGTTGTTCGGCACCGAGCCGCGCGACGACTTCGACGCCATCAAGCTGTGCGAGCTGCAGCGCGACCGCTCGGGCAACCTGACGCTGGTGGAGAGCTACATCCCCCCGTGCCTGCGGGTGGACGCGTCGCTGTACATCATGAACGAGCTGCGCACGCTCCTGCGGCTGATGGTGTCCAAGCAGCGGCAGCTCGCCTCGCGCCGCCGCCACCGCGACGCGTCCGCGCTGGAGTTCACCGCGGGCGACGTGACGCTCTTCCTGGAGCTCAACGCGCTCAACGGCACCATCCCCTACCTCCAGCACGCGCTGGACGCGGGCAACCTGCCGCCTCGCGACGTGTACCTCACGCTCCTGCAGACGGCGGGGCAGCTGTGCACCTTCTCCGCGAGCGCGGACCCGTCCACGCTGCCGTCCTTCCAGTTCACCAACCTGCGGGCCACCTTCGAGGAGCTGTTCCGCCGCATCAGCGAGCTGATGCGCTCGGTGGCGCTGGAGCAGTGCCTGACGGTGGACCTGTCGGTGGGCGCGGACGGCATGTTCCGCGGGCGGCTGGAGGACGAGCGGCTGGAGCGCTGCGGCCAGTTCCTCCTCGCGGTGCGCAGCGAGCTGCCGGAGCGCACGGTGGCCGAGCAGCTGCCGCGTCTGTCCAAGGTGGCCGCGTGGGACGACATCCGCGCGCTGCTCCAGGCCGCCGCGCCGGGCGTGCCGCTGTCGGTGACGTACCGCCCGCCGCCGGAAGTGCCGGTGCAGCCGGGCACCGTCTACTTCAGCCTCAGCATGAACGACGGCTACTGGAAGAACGTGATGCGAGACAGGAACCTCGCCCTCTACCTGCCGCAGCCCTTCGATGCGACCCGTACCACCGTGGAGCTGCTCGCGGTGCCCACCGCCAATCGCTGACGCCCTGCCCTGCCCATGGACCGAGTCACTGAAGCCACGAAGGACTGTTTCGACGCCGCCATTCAATTGCGCGGCTCGGATGCGGCGGCCATTCCTCCGCCCGAGACCCTCCACCACCGCCTGCGCGGCGTGGTGGACGAGATGCTGCGGCGCGCCGCGGTGCTGGGCTTCAGCCATCAGGACGCACAGGACATGGCGTACGCGATGGTGGCGCTCATCGACGAGATGGTGCTCGGCCGGCCGGAGGAGTACCGCCAGTTCTGGAGCTCCAACCCGCTGCAGCTCCACTACTTCAACGAGACGGTGGCCGGTGACGGCTTCTTCAACCGCCTCAACAACGTGCGCAAGGACCCGCACCGCGCGGAAGTCCTGCAGGTGTATTACCTGTGCATGCTCTTCGGCTTCCAGGGCCGCTACCGCATCCGCGGCGGCGAGCTGGAGCTGATGACGCTCATCGACACCGTGCAGAAGGATTTGGAGCGCGCGCGTCCCTTCGACTTCGACGTGCTGTCGCCCCACGGCGAGCGCCCCACGGAGTCGCTCCTGTCCAAGCGGAAGAAGGCCTCCATCCTGGGCATCTCCGCCAGCGCGCTGGCGGTGGCGGTGCTCTTCTACGGGGTGCTGCAGTTCTTCCTCAATGACACGGTGGGCGAGCTGAAGAGCCGCATCGAGGTCCACGCAGCCAAGAACACGGCCAGCAACGCCATGGCCTCGGAGGACGCGCCATGATGGCGTACCTGCTGCCACTGTTGGGCATTGGCGCCCCCACCTTCGCCATTCTCAGCATGCTCGGCTTCACGCCGGCGGAGGCGGCCATCATCGGCGCGCTGGCGGGCCTGCTCGCCATGGGCGTGGTGTGGCTGGTGAAGCGCATCCTCGCGCGCCGCGCGGCGAAGAAGCTGGAGGGCGCGCTGGCGACGCAGGCGGAGGAGCAGGCGGCCACGGTGCGGCCGGACCTCCAGCCCGAAATCAAGGCCATGCAGGCCGAGTTCTCCAAGGCGGTGGACGCGCTCAAGATGTCCAAGCTGGCGCGCGGCGGCAAGGACGCGCTGGCCGTGCTGCCCTGGTACCTCATCGTCGGTCCCCCGGGCGCGGGCAAGAGCACGGCGCTGCGCAACTCGGGCCTCAAGTTCCCCTACCTCTCCGCGCGCGGCGGCGTGCGCGGCGTGGGCGGCACGCGCAACTGCGACTGGTGGCTCACCAACGAGGCCGTCATCCTCGACACGGCGGGCCGCTACACCAGCGCGGAAGAAGACAGGCCGGAGTGGCTGGCCTTCCTCGACACGGTGGCCAAGCACCGCCCCAGCCGTCCCATCAACGGCCTCATCGTGGCCATCAGCGTCAGCGAGCTGATGAACGCGGACCCGCAGGCCGTGGGCGAGATGGGGCAGACCATCCGCGAGCGCCTGGATGAAATCACCACCCGGCTGAAGATGCTGGTGCCGGTGTATGTGATGATTACCAAGTGCGACCTGCTGCCCGGGTTCGTGGAGATGTTCTCGGATTTGTCGCGCGTGGAGCGCGGGCAGATCTGGGGCTTCACGGTGCCGGTGGAGCAGCAGCGCGAGGCGAGCACGGACCTGTTCCGCGAGCGCTTCGACGAGATGCTCTCCGTGCTGGAGCAGCGCAGCCTGCGCCGGCTGGGCCAGGAGCGCCGGCTGGAGACGCGCGAGAACATCTACGGCTTCCCGCAGAAGTTCGACGCGCTCCGGAAGAACCTCTCCGAGTTCCTCCAGCCGCTCTTCCTGGAGAACGTCTTCCAGGACACGCCCGTCTTCCGCGGCCTGTACTTCAACAGCGGCACGCAGGACGTGCGCGCGGTGGACAAGGTGGCCCCGTCCGCCGCCGAGCTGTTCGGCTCCACCAACGGCCGGCCGCAGACGGACGGCGCCACGGAAGGGCGCAGCTACTTCCTCTGGGACGTCTTCACCAAGGTGATGTTCCAGGACCAGCAGATGGCGGTGCGCAGCTCGCTTGAAGAAGCGAGGGTGCGCCGCCAGCGCATGGTGCTGGCCAGCATCGCCATGGCGGCCACCGCGCTCCTGCTGTCGCTGCCCACGGTGTCCTTCTTCCAGAACCGGTCCATGGCCCAGGCCGTCACCAAGGCCATCACCGACGTGAGCCTGGACACGCGCGATGGCGCGGACATCCGCCGCGTGGAGGACCTGACTCCGCTGCGCAACCGGCTGCAGGAATTGACCGAGTACGAGGAGGGCGGCGCGCCCCTGTTCATGCGCTTCGGCCTCTACCAGGGTGACAAGCTGCTGCCGCAGGCGCGCCAGTTCTACAACGCCGCCCTGCGCCGGGTGCTGCTGGGCAAGCAGTTCGAGCTCATCCAGCAGCGGCTGGAGACGTTCGGGAAGAACCCGGACCTCATCACCGTCCGCAGCGAAGCCGACTTCAACAAGAACTTCGACGCGTACCGGCAGTATTTCGATGACCTGAAGATGTACCTGCTGGTGACGACGCCCAGGGATCCGCGCGAGCCGGAGCTGGACAAGCTTCAGCAGGAGTGGCTGGTGCAACAGATTGTCAGCCACTGGAAGCGGGTGCGGGGTGGCGCGGTGGACGAGCGGGCGGTGGCCAACCACGCGGCCACGTACCTGCGCATGCTCGCCAACGAGCAGATGCTGCCGGAGGAGCAGAAGCCCGCGCGCGCCGAGCGCATCGCCTTCTCCCGCGAGAATGGCGTCGTGCTCGCGGCGCGGCGCTCGCTGAACAACGTGCCGCTGGTGCGCCTGGAGCTGGCGCAGCTCGTGGCCAACGTGAGCAACGAGTTCCAGGACGTGACGCTGGAGCAACTGGTGGGCGCCGTGCCCCAGATGACCGCCACCCAGCGGGTGCGGGGCGCCTTCACGCGCATCGCGTACGAGCAGGCCGTCCGCGAGCGGATGGAAAAGGCCTTCAACAACCAGGAGTCCTGGGTTCTGGACCGCGATGAGCGGGTGGACGTGGTGGAGTCCCGCCGCGAGCTGCGCACGCTCTACTTCGAGGCCTACATCCAGGAGTGGCGCGACTTCCTCATGTCCATCAGCGTGCAGGCGCCGAAGTCCATCACGGACATGGAGCTCCTGTTGACCAACCTGACGCGCGGCAAGCCCAAGGCCTATGGCCGGCTCTTCCAGTCGCTCGCCCTCAACCTGCAGCTCGAGAGGCGGGAGGCGCCGGCAGCGGAGACCCTGACCAGCAAGCTGCCCAAGCCCATCCAGAAGCTGCTCGGCTCCGAGCCCGAGAAGGCCGTGGAGCCCAGGCGCGAGTACCTGGACCCCCGGTCGCCGACCGGAGCGCAGGAGGTGACGGCGCGGGACGTGTCGCGTGAGTTCGCGTCGCTCATCCGCTTCTACACGGAGAAGTTCAAGACGCCGGACGGCGAGGAGTCTGTGACGGCGCTGGAGTCCTACGAGGAGTACCTCAGCACCGTGCAGACCACGCTCCTGGCGGTGAAGGACAAGCCGGCGGAGGCGGGTGTCCTGACGAACAAGATCAAGGCCACCCGCAGCGAGGTGGAGATGCTGGTGCGCAAGCAGCCGGACAATGTCGCCATCTTCGAGCGGCTGCTGCTGCCTCCCTTCCAGGACCTGATCGATGTGATGGGCGAGGGCTGGGCGGAAAGCAAGAGCCGGCAGTGGTGCGAGCAGGTGATGCAGCCGTACCAGCAGGCGTTCAAGGGCTTCTACCCGTTCGACCGGACGTCCCAGAAGGATGCGCCGCTGCTCGAGGTGGCCGAGTTCCTGCGGCCCGAGGGCGGCGTGGTGCGCAAGTTCGTGAAGGAGCAGCTCCAGGAGGACGTGGTGTCCGTGGGCCGCAAGTGGGAGTTCACCTCGTCGAGCAGCAGCTACTACAAGCCCGAGCTGCTCACCTTCTTGGAGAAGCAGGGCGCGCTGGCCACCACGCTCTTCCCCGGTGGGGACACGGTGGACCCGCTGGTCCGCTTCCAGGTCCGCCTGCGCCCGGGCATCTCCGCGGACGGGATGGCGTCACCCATCTCCTCCATCACCTTCACGCTGGACGGCACGGACGAGGTGTACCGCAACGGTCCGGACACGGTGTGGAAGCCGATGATCTGGCCCGGCCAGGCCGGCAAGCTCGGCGCGCGCATCCTCGTCCAGAGCGCGGACGGCTCCACGGAGACGACGCTGGAGGCCGAGGGCGAGTGGGGGCTGTTCCGGCTCCTGGAGCGCGTCAAGCGCATCGAGCCCAGCGTGGACGGCCGCTACTTCACGGCCACGTGGGAAATCGAGGAGATGAACGGAGCGCTGGTCTCCATCGACTTCCGTCCCGAGCGCACCGCCAACCCGTTCTTCGGGTTGGGCGGTGGCAACACCTCGAAGCTGCTGGCCATCTTCCGGGACCCGGGCCTGCAACCGCCGAACGGCATCGCGCGCAAGAGCGGCGGGTGCACCCCGCAGGCCGTGGCGGCGGACGGAGTCCGGTGACATGACGGTGCAGTCGCAGCGCATCGGCCTGTTGGGCAAGACGCCCCGCCAGGCCGAGTTCATCCGGCTCAACGCCGCCACGCCGCTCGCCCTCCAGCTCTACACCTGGATGGAGGAAGGCGTGGAGCGCGCGCGGAGGGCCCGGGTGGACCTGCCCTCCGAGCCGGTGAACTTCGTCTTCACCGTGCCGGGCCAGAAGCAGGCGCTGGTGGGGCTGATGGCGCCCAGCAAGGACAGCGTCGGGCGGGAGTTCCCGCTGGCCGTCTTCACCGAGGTGGCCTCGGCGGCCACGGCTCCGCGCTACGCGCTGACGCCGGAGGCCTTCCAGCCCTTCCTCCGCGCCGCCGGGGCGCTGGCGGCCGCCGCGCGCGAGCTGGAGGTGCCGCAGCTGCTGGAGCGCGCGGCGGTGCTGCCGCTGCCCGGGCCAGGGGACTTCAACGTGGCGCAGCGGCTGCGCGACGCGACGCTGGCGGAGCACCGCACCCACGACCTGCTGGACCCCGTGGTGGAGGGCGCGCCCGAGGGCGGCCGCTACTACGCGCTGCACACCTTCCTCACCGCGTGCGTCGGCGAGCGCGGCCGCGAGCAGTCCGCGGCGGGCGTGGCGCTGGACTGTCCGCTGTCCACGCGCGTGGGCCCGGTGGCGTGGCTGGAGCTGTCCGCGCGCCTGCTCCGCTGGCCGAACCAGCCCCCGGCCTTCTTCTGGTCCCAGGGCGACAAGCCCCGGCTGCTGCTCAGCCTGGGCGCGGCCACCCCCGCCCTCTTCCTGTCCCTGGCCCAGCCCGGCCGTCCGGGCGCCCAGGTGTGGCCGCTGCGCACGGAGCGGCCCGCCGCCATCGACAACGCGCGCAAGGGCCTCAAGGCCGCCGCGCGCCAGGTCATCGACGCTCCTTCCACCACCCTCGAGCAGCTCCTCCGCGCGCTGGCTCCCTGAACCCGTCTGTCTTTATGCCGCCCACCCTCGAAGAGCTTCGCGAGCGTGCCCGTCCCTATGCCGAGCCCGTGCCCGGCGCAGCCCCCGCCGGGGTGCAGGCGAAGCACGAGCCGGCCTATGAGGCCATCACCGCGGAGGTGGCCAAGCTGGAGTCCCCCGCCGCTGGCGGCGTGCGCTGGGACGAGGTGGTGCGAGGCGCGGGCGAGCTGCTCCAGGGCACCACGAAGGACCTGTGGTTGGCCTCGTACATGGCCTATGGCCTGTATGCCACGCGCGGCCTGGACGGCGCGGCCACCGGGGCGGCCATCCTCGCCGAAGTCACCGAGCGCTTCTGGCCGGACCTCTTCCCCGAGCTGAAGCGGCTGCGCGGCCGCGCCAACGCGGTGGGCTGGTTCGTGGAGCGGCTGGGCCGGATTCTGCCCACCGTGGACCAGGGCTCGGTGAGCGCGGAGCCCCTGGAGGCGCTGGCCGTGGCGCTCAAGCGCCTGTCGCAGTTGTCGCGCGAGCGCTTCGGCGACTCCGCGCCCGCCTTCGGCCCGGTGCAGGACGCTGTCGCCCGGCTGCGCGCGGGGCTGCCCGAGCCCGTGCCGGCCACGCAGGACTCAGCTGCGACGAACGGTGCTTCCGCGAACGGCGCCGCCGCGAGCGAGCCCACCCCCGGGAATACCGCCCAGGGAGGCGCCGAGCCCGCGCACGGAGCCTCGGGCAACACCGCCGCCGCGGCGCACGGAGCCTCGGGCAACACCGCCGCGAATGGCGCCTCGGGCAACACGGCCGCGAATGGCACCCCGAATCACAGCGCCACGAATGCGGGCCAGGGCCACACCGCTGCCGCGAACCGCGCCGCGGGCAACACGGCCTCCGCCAGTGTCGCGGCGAACGGGGCCGCAAAGACAAACACCGCCGCTCCCACCGCGCCGCAGGCCGCGCGCCCCGCCGCGCCCGTGGTGGTGCCTCCCCTTCCCTCGCTGCCGTCCGCGCCGGACCTGTCCAGCGCGGAAGCCGTCACGGATTTCCTGCGCACCGTGGGCAGCTCGCTCCTGAGCGCCGCCGGGGCGCTGCGCCAGGCGAGCGCCACGGACCCGCTGCCCTACCGGCTCGTGCGCATGGGCCTGTGGCTGCACCTGTCCCGGCCGCCCGCCGCGGGCGCCAACGGCCGCACCACGCTGCAGGCCCTTCCGGACGCGCTGCGCACCAAGCTGGAGACGCTGGAGTCCAACCAGCGCTGGGCCGACCTGCTCGACGAGTCCGAGTCCGCGCTGGGCCAGCACCGCTTCGCCCTCACCCTGCACCGCTTCAGCGCCGCCGCCCTCACCGGCCTGGGCGAGTCGCACGCCGCCGCCCGCGCCTCGCTGGTGCAGGAACTGGGCGTCCAATTGCGCCGCATGTCCGGCGTGGAGGAGCTCGTCGCCGCCAACGACAAGCCCCTCACCGACGACGCCACCCGCGCCTGGCTGCGCGCGGAGGTGCTCCCCACGAGCACATCCTCCGCCATCCCTTCCTCCGGCCCGGGCCCCGCGGCCGCGCCGCTGTCCCTGCCTCCGCTGTCCCTGCCATCCGAAGCGTCCACCGCTGGAAGCAGCGCTGCCCTGGAGGAGGAGGCCCGCGCGCTGCTGGCCGAGGGCCGCGTCCACGAAGCTGTAACCCGATTGCAGGGTGTCATCGCCGCCGCCACCACCGGCCGCGCCCGATTCCTCTCACGACTGGCATTGGCGCGCCTGTGTGCCAATGCAGGACAGCTCCCGCTCGCACGTGCCGTCTATGACGCGCTCGACGAGGAGGTGTCTGCCCATTCGCTGGATACGTGGGAACCCGCCCTCGCGGCCGCGTGCCTCGAAGGCTGGCTCTCCACCCGTACCTCTGGGGAAAAGGAGGGGGGGCGGTTGGCAGCGAAGATTCGAAACCGGTATCGTCGTCTAGCGCGGTTGGATTCTTCCGCCGCGTTGCGCGTCGGCGCCTGATGCAACCCTGTTGTACCCGCGGCGAAGCTCCCCCCATGCGACGCCCGCGCTTCAAACGCAGCATTCAAGGAGATAGCCGCAGATGAGCAAAGAGAGTTCTGTCGCCCCTACCGAGCGCGTCAACATCGTCTACAAGCCCGCCACGGGCAACGCGCAGGAGCAGGTCGAGCTGCCGCTGAAGGTTCTCATGATGGGGGACTTCACGGGCCAGGCTGATGACCGTCCGCTGGAGCAGCGCGCGCCCATCAACGTCGACAAGGCCAACTTCAACGAGGTGATGGCCCAGCAGAACCTGAAGGTCACCCTCACCGCCGCGAACAAGCTGGACAGCGACCCCAACGCGACGATGAACGTCACCCTCCAGTTCAAGAACCTCAACGACTTCTCCCCGGAGAGCGTCGTCAACCAGGTTCCCGAGCTGAAGAAGCTGCTCGAGCTGCGCAGCGCGCTCAACGCCCTCAAGGGGCCCCTGGGCAACCTGCCCGCGTTCCGCAAGAAGCTGCAGTCCATGCTCGCCGACGAGGAGGGCCGCAAGGCGCTCATCAAGGAGCTGGGCCTCAAGGAAGAGACCAAGTAGCCCACCTTTCGGGGGATTTGAATCACCATGGCCAACGAGACCCAGACCCAGAAGTCCACGGGCGTCGCCGCTGACGCGTCGCTCTCCCTCCTCGACGAGATTCTCTCCGAGGCGAAGCTCAAGCCGAAGGACGAGGGCTACGACGTCGCCAAGCGCGGCGTGCAGGCCTTCATCACCGAGATGCTGGCGCCGCACCGCTCCGAGGAGCGCGTGGACAAGGCCCTCGTCGACGCGATGATTGCCGAAATCGACAAGCGCCTGTCCTCGCAGGTCAACGAAATCCTCCACGCCAAGGAGTTCCAGAAGCTGGAGTCCTCGTGGCGCTCGCTGAAGTTCCTCGTGGACCGCGTGGACTTCCGCGAGAACACCCGCGTGGAGATGCTCAACGTCTCCAAGGAGGACCTGCACAAGGACTTCGAGGACGCGCCGGAAGTCACCAAGAGCGGCCTCTACAAGCTCGTCTACTCCAACGAGTACGGCGTGTTCGGCGGCAAGCCCTACGGCATCATCAACGCCAACTACGACTTCGACGTGGGCCCGCAGGACATGGACCTGCTGCGCAAGTGCGCGTCCGTCGCCGCCATGGCGCACGCGCCCTTCATCGCCAACGCCGCGCCGGACGTCTTCGGCGAGCAGAGCTTCCTCAAGCTGCCGGACCTCAAGGACCTCAAGTCCCTCTTCGAGGGCCCGCAGTACGCCCGGTGGCACTCGTTCCGCGAGAGCGAGGACGCGCGCTACGTGGGCCTCGCCCTGCCGCGCTTCCTGCTGCGCCTGCCCTACGGTGAGAAGACCGTCCCCGTGAAGGCCTTCAACTTCACCGAGGACGTCATCGGTCACCACGACCGCTACCTCTGGGGCTACGCCTCCGTCGCCATGACGAGCCGCGTGGCGGACTCCTTCGCCAAGTTCCGCTGGAGCCCGAACATCATCGGTCCCCAGTCCGGCGGCGCGGTGGAGAACCTGCCGCTGCACCAGTACGAGGCCATGGGGGAAATCCAGACCAAGATTCCCACCGAGGTCATGCTCACCGAGCGCCGCGAGTACGAGCTCGCCGAGGAGGGCTTCATCGGCCTCGTCTTCCGCAAGGACTCGGACAACGCCGCCTTCTTCAGCGCCAACTCCGCGCAGAAGCCCAAGTTCTTCGGCAACACCCCGGAGGGCAAGGCCGCGGAGACCAACTACCGCCTCGGCACGCAGCTGCCCTACATGTTCATCATGACGCGCCTGGCGCACTACATCAAGGTGCTGCAGCGCGAGCAGATTGGCAGCTGGAAGGAGAAGTCGGACCTGGAGCGCGAGCTCAACCACTGGATGAGCCAGTACATCTCGGACATGGACGACCCGGCGCCCGCGGTGCGCTCGCGCCGTCCGCTCCGTGCCGCGCGCGTGACGGTGGAGGACGTGGACGGCCAGCCCGGCTGGTACCGTTGCAGCCTGCAGGTGCGCCCGCACTTCAAGTACATGGGCGCGTCGTTCACCTTGTCCCTCGTGGGCAAGCTGGACAAGGAGTGAGCCCGCTTCACGCTCTGTCGGTTGAATCAGCTAGTTTGTAGGGGCTCCAAAACCCGGGCTCGCAGTGAGCCCGGGGCCACCGCGCGCGATGCGCGCACAGCGAAGAGGTTGAAGCATGGCTGAGTCAGTACACCTGTACCTGAAGGCGAACGGCACGGACATCAAGGGCGACAGCACCCAGACGAGCCTGGGCCGCGCCGACTCCATCGAGTGCGTCTACTACGACCAGAAGGTCTTCACCGCGCGTGAGGCCGGCTCCGGTCTGGCCACGGGCCGCCGCCAGTACGAGGGCATCACCATCCGCAAGCGCATCGACAAGTCGTCGCCGCTGCTGATGAAGGCCCTCTGCGAGAACCAGGTCATCGAGGCGACCTTCAAGTTCTTCCGTCCGAACCCGACGGGCGACGGCACCACCGAGCAGTTCTACACGACGAGCATCAAGAAGGCGCGCGTCAACAGCATCAAGCAGTACGTCCCGGACTCCTTCGTCCCGGCCAGCACCAACCTTCCTCCCATGGAGGAGATCACCCTGGTGTTCCACACCATCAACTGGACCATCACCAACGGTGGCGTGACGCACGAGGACACCTGGGACACCCAGCGCTAGTCATGCGCTCCTCCCACCGGCCGCCCGTGCAGAAGTCGACGCGGGCGGTCGGAGGTGGGCCTTCCCTGGTAGAGACAGACGAAACACATGGGCTCCCGAGGTCTGCTGTCCCGCATCGCCGAAGGCAACGGCACGCTCGCGCCGCCGGGCGACGTGGTGGAGTCCATCGCCGAGCACCTGCGCGTCCTGCTCAACACGCGCAAGGGTGAGTCCGTGGCGGCTCCGGCGTTCGGCATCCTGGACCTGAACGACATCGTCCACTCGTACCCGTCGGCCATTCCGCGGATGACGCAGTCCATCCGCACGGCCATCCAGGACTATGAGCCGCGGTTGAGGAACGTGGTGGTGCAGTACTCGGCGGACCCGGCGGACCCGACGGCGCTGCGTTTCGACATCAACGCCCAGCTCGTCACGAAGGACCGGCGGGGCATGGTGCGCTTCCACACGCAGGTGCATCCGGGCGGACGCGTGGACCTGTGGTGAGCCACGGGGTGAGTGGCAAAGGGCGAGGATGTTCAGCAAGTACTACCTGAGCGAGCTGTCGTACCTGCGGGAGATGGGCCGCGCCTTCGGGCTGGCCAACCCTTCCGTCGCGGGCCTGTTGGTGGAGCGCGGAGCGGACCCGGACGTGGAGCGCTTGCTGGAGGGCTTCGCCTTCCTCACCGCCCGCATCCGCGAGCGCGTGGACGACGACGTACCGGAGCTGGTGCACGGCCTCACGGAGCTGTTGCTGCCGCACTACCTGCGCCCGCTGCCGGCCTCCACCATCGTCGAATTCTCTCCGCACCTGCGCGCGCTGCGCGGCCGCTCGCGCCTGCCCGCCGGGGCCGAAGTCGCGTCGCATCCCATCGACGGCACCACCTGCGTCTTCCGCACCACCACGGACGTGGACCTGCTGCCCGTGCAGCTCACGGACGCGCTGCTGGACCGCGCGTCCATCACGTCTCCCGTGCTGCGGCTGTTCTTCCAGACGACGGAGCAGGGCCGCGCCGAGGTGTTCCGGCAGCAGGGCCTGCGCCTGTTCATCCACGGCGAGCTATCCGCCGCGTCCGTCGTGCTGCTGTGGCTCCTGCGCTACTGCCGCCAGGTGCGCGTGCGCGGCGCGTCCTCGCCGGAGGGCGAGGGCTTCAAGCTGCCGGCCAATGCCATCCATCCGGTGGGCTTCGACAAGGACTTCAAGCTGCTGCCGTGGCCGCGCGCCAGCGAGGGCTACCGCCAGCTCCAGGAGTACCTGACGCTGCCGGAGAAGTTCCTGTTCTTCGACGTGCGCGGGCTGGACGCCGCGGCGGGCGTGAAGGACGACAAGTTCGAGATTGCCTTCCACCTGGAGCGGCCGCCGCCCCTGGACGCGCGCATCCACCGGGAGATGTTCCGGCTGCACTGCGCGCCGGTGGTGAACCTCTTCAGCGTGCCGGCGGACCCCATCCTCCACCAGGTGCTGGACAAGGAGCACCTGCTGCGCGCGTCGGACCTGCCGGCCAACCACGCCGAGGTGTACTCGGTGGACGCGGTGACGGGCCTGCAGGCGGGCCGCAACGAGCGGCGCGAGTACCGGCCCTTCTTCGAGTTCAGCCACACCGCGGGCGGCGACGCGGAGCAGGCCTTCTACCGGCTGCGCCGGGTGCACTCGCCGCTGGACGACGGCATCGACACGTACATCACCGTGGAGACGCCGAGGAACGTGGCACCGGTGCTGGGCTCGGAGGAGGCGCTCTCCATCGACCTCACCTGCACCAACCGCTCGCTGCCCTCGCGGCTCCAGGTGGGAGATTTGACGGCCTCCACGGCGGCCAGCCCCACGCAGGCGAAGTTCAAGAACATCTCCCCGGTGAGCCGGCCGGCGCGCGCGCCGCTGGGCTCGGAGCTGCACTGGCGGCTCTTGTCACACCTGGCCATCAACCAGCACTCGCTGGCGGACGCGGCGGCGCTGCGGCGGCTGATGGACCTCTACAACTTCCATTCCCTCACGGACAACCTCGCGGCGCGCGCCAGCCGCCTGCGCATCAACGCCATCCGCGCTGTGGAGACGAAGCCGGTGACGCGCTTCCTGGAGGGCGCGCCCCTGCGCGGCCACCGCACCCGCGTGGACCTGGACGAGGCGAACTTCATGGGCGTGGGTGACTCGTTCCTCTTCGGGTGCATCCTCGAGGAGTTGCTCGCGTCCCACGTCACCATCAACTCCTTCAACGAGCTGAGCATCCGGCTCCACCCCTCGCAGACGGAGTACACGTGGCTTCCGAGGAACGGCACGCAGACGCTCTTGTAGAGACGGCGCGTCAGCTCGCGGAGGTGGCACCCCGGGCGGGCTTCTTCCCGCTGGTGGCCTTCCTGGAGCGGCTGACGGCCGAGGCCGTGCGCGTGGGCGGCCCCGGCCCCGTCAACGAGGAGATGATCCGCTTCCGGCATGACCCGTCGCTGGGCTTCCCGTCCGGCGACGTCAACTCGGTGGCGCTCCACCGCGTGCCGGTGCGCGCGGAGGACCCGTACTCGAAGCGGCCGCTGTTCGAGGTGGTGACGAGCTTCCTCGGCCTCACCGGCTCGGTGAGTCCCCTCCCCCACTACATCGCGGAGGAGGTGGCCCAGGAGGACCCGGACCAGCCCGTGCGGCGCGAGTTCCTGGACCTCTTCCACCACCGCCTGCTGTCGCTGCTGTATCGGATTGAGTCCAAGTACCGCGTCACCAGTGAGACGGACACGTCCTTCACGGACCAGTGGTCCAAGCGGCTCCTCGCGCTGGGCGGCTTCGACACGTACGAGAAGCCCCTGGAGAGCAAGCTGCCGACCTGGCGCCTGCTGCGAATCGCGCCACTGCTGGCCGGGCGCTTCCGCACGGCGTCGCAGCTGGAGGTGGCCCTCCAGGACGTGCTGGGTGACGACCTCGAGGGGGCGCGCGTCTCGGTGCGCCAGTTCGTGGGCCGCTGGGTGGACATCGACGCGCGGGTGCAACTGGGCCGCGTCAACAACATCCTCGGGCGCAACATGCTCCTGGGCGGCAAGGCCTTCGACAGGACGGGGAAGATTCAAATCCACATCAACCCGCTGCCGCCGCGCGCATACCGGCGACTGATGCCGGAGGGAGATCTGCTCCCCCTGGTGCGCGAGGTGGTGGCCCTCTTCGTGAAGGACCCGCTCGAATACGACTTGGAGCTGGGGCTCACCGAGGGGGTGCAGCAGCAGTTCCGCCTCTCCCGCAAGGAGCCGAGCAAGCTCGGCCGGGACACGTGGCTGGGCAACAGTCATCAGACGCAGCTCAGCGTCCCCGTGGCGAGATGAAATCCCGAGCGGGCGGGCTTGAGGGCCGGGGATTTACGGCGCTCTGCTCGCCCGGTATACCGTCCACCATCGCTGTCATTTTCTGGGGGCTCCCATTCGCGTCGATCCGAAAGCGCTCGTCCGTCGTCTGACGCCGACCTCTACCCGTCTGCTCGAGGCCGCCGTGGCCCGTGCGAGCGCGGGCCGGTTCTACGAAATCGTGCCCGAACACCTGCTCGTGCAGATGTTGGAGCCCGAGGACTCGGACGTCGCGCGCATCCTCCAGCAGTTCGGCGTGGACCGCCGCCAGCTCCTCTCCAGCATGGAGCGCGCGCTGCAGGGCTTGCGCGCGGGCAACGCGGGCCGGCCCGTCTTCTCCGAGACGCTCTTCCAGTGGTTTGAAGAAGCGTGGCTCTGGGCCTCCGTGGAGCAAGGCACCACGCGGCTGCGCTCGGGCGTGCTGTTCGCCCAGTTCGTCAGCCGCCGCGCGCGCTACACCGCGGAGCTCTTCCCCGAGCTGGACGCCATCAGCCGCGACGAGCTGATGTCCTCGCTCGACGTGGTGCTGCGTCCCTCGCCCGAGAACGTCGAGGTGGCCAGCGCGGAGGCGTCCACTGCCGGTGCGGCGGGCGCGGCCGGTGCACCTGGAGGCCGCGGGGACGAGGCGCTCAAGCGCTTCGCCACGTCCTTCACGGGCCGGGTGCGCGAGGGGAAGATCGACCCCATCTTCGGCCGGCACCGCGAAATCCGGCAGATGGTGGACATCCTCTCCCGCCGCCGGAAGAACAACCCCATCCTCGTGGGCGAGCCCGGCGTGGGCAAGACGGCGCTCGTCGAGGGCCTGGCCTGGGCGATTGTCCGTGGCGAGGTGCCGGACGCGCTGAAGAACGTGGAGCTGCTGGGCCTGGACCTCGGCCTGCTCCAGGCGGGCGCGGGCGTGCGCGGTGAGTTCGAGAACCGGCTCAAGGCGGTCATCGCCGAGGTGAAGGCGTCGCCCACGCCCATCATCCTGTTCATCGACGAGGCGCACACCATCATCGGCGCGGGCGGCTCGCAGGGCGGCACGGACGCGTCCAACCTGCTCAAGCCGGCGCTGGCGCGCGGCGAGCTGCGCACCCTCGCGGCCACCACGTGGGCCGAGTACAAGAAGTACTTCGAAAAGGACGCGGCGCTGGAGCGGCGCTTCCAGCCGGTGAAGGTGGACGAGCCGAGCGTGGAGGAAGCGGAGCTGATGCTGCGCGGCCTGCGCCCCACCTACGAGGCGGCCCACGGCGTCACCATCCGCGACGAGGCCGTCGCGGCCGCGGTGCGCCTGTCCAGCCGCTACATCTCCGGCCGGCAGCTGCCGGACAAGGCGGTGGACCTGCTCGACACCTCCGCGGCCCGCGTGAAGATTGAATTGTCCACGCGCCCCGAGGAGCTGGTGGCGATGGACCAGGAGATTTCGGCGCTGGAGCGCGAGCGCGACGCGCGCAAGCGCGACCTGGCCGAGGGCACGGCGGCGAAGGAAGAGCAGGACGCGCTGACCGCGGCCGAGGAGAAGCTGCGCGCCACGGTGGACGCGCGGGCCACGCTGCACGCGCGCTGGGAGACGGAGCGCACGGCCGTCGCGGCGCTGATGGAGGCGCGCAAGGCGCTGCGCGAGGCGAAGCCCGAGGCGGACACGGCCGCGCTGAAGACGGCGGTGAACGAGGCCACGAAGAAGCTGGCCGAGGTGCGCGGCGAGGTGCCGCTGGTGCACGCGGACGTGGACGCGGACATCGTCGCGCGCGTGGTGGCGGGCTGGACGGGCGTGCCCGTGGGGAAGATGCGCAGTGACTTGCTCGCCTCCGTGCTGACGCTGGAGGACAAGCTGCGCGGGCGCGTGCGCGGCCAGGAGGCCGGCATCAAGAAGGTGGCGGAAATCATCCGCATCTCCCAGGCCGGCATCCGCAACCCGGACACACCCATTGGCGTCATGCTCTTCGTGGGCCCCAGCGGAGTGGGCAAGACGGAGACGGCGCTGGCGCTCGCGGACACGCTCTACGGCGGCGAGCGCTTCATGACGACGCTCAACATGAGCGAGTTCCAGGAGAAGCACACGGTGAGCCGGCTCATCGGCTCGCCGCCGGGCTACGTGGGCTACGGCGAGGGCGGCCTGTTGACGGAGGCCGTGCGCCAGCGCCCCTACTCCGTGGTGCTGCTGGACGAGTGCGAGAAGGCCGACCTGGAGGTGATGAACCTCTTCTACCAGGTCTTCGACAAGGGCTCGCTGACGGACGGCGAGGGCCGGCAGGTGGACTTCAAGAACACCGTCATCATCCTCACGAGCAACCTGGGCTCGGACGTGTTGATGCGGCTGTACGAGGACTTCGCGGAGCCCACCACCGAGCAGGTCGTGGCGGCCATCCGTCCCGTCCTCAGCAAGCACTTCAAGCCGGCGCTGCTGGCGCGCATGACGATTGTGCCCTTCGGCCCGGTGCAGCGCGACATCATGCGCCAGATTGCCGAGATGAAGCTGGCGAAGCTCGTGGGCCGGTTGAAGGCCGCCCACAACGTGGACACGACGCTGGCGCCGGGCCTGCTGGACGAGCTGGCGCGCCGGTGCACGGAGTCCGAGATGGGAGCGCGCAACATGGAGCAGATCCTCCAGGGCTCGCTGATGCCCGTGCTCTCCCGCGAGCTGTTGCAGCACCTGGTGGGCGGCGCGGTGCCCCCGAAGCTGCATGTGGCCCTGACCGCGGAAGGCGACTGGGACCTCCAGTTCGCCAATGCCTGAGAGAACCCATGAAACGAACGCTCCAGGTCTCCGCCGTGGCGCTGTCCCTGCTGGCTGGCTGCGCCACCGTGCAGAAACCGTCGTCATTGTGCTTCGCCGAGGCGGGGCCCAACGCGCGCTCCTTCCCCGCGCCGGACACGTTCTTCAGCCTGCTGCTGCACGGCTATGACAAGGACACCAGCGCGGCCCCGCGGCCCGCGGTGGACTGCACGGGCGCGCCCGTCTGGTCTCAAGACCCGGCGGCCGACGAGTGCGTGGAGGCCGGCCCGGACGCCCTGCCCCTTCCTCCGCCGGAGAAGCTGACGGAGGACGACCTGGTGCTGGAGACGCTCCAGGCCGGGCAGCGGCTGGTGTGGGTGATTACGCGGCGCTTCACCAACGGCGAGGCCCTGGGGCCGGTGGCGCTGGTGGAGACGACGGAGCAGGGCTTCCGCGTGGACGCGCTGGGCTCGCTGCGCGCCATGCCGAAGAACGCCAAGCTGCGGCTGGAGACGGTGCAGGGCACGCGCATCCTCGTCGCGGAGGGCGACGCGTGCACCAAGGAGGGCGAGGAGGTGTGCCGCCGGCACGCGCGCATCATGCCGCTGCGGCAGAACCGCTTCTTCACCGAGTCCGTGTCCGACAAGGCCCGCGCGTGCCTGGGCGCCGCGTGGTTCCCGCTGTCGCGCGAGATGAGCTTCGAGCTGCCCAACGGGCTGCGCCGCAAGTTCGAGCTGACCTCCACGCTGACCTACGAAGAGAAGGGCATCAGCGTGCAGGAGCAGGTGCAGGTGAGCGACTCGGACCCGAACCAGCCGGACGTGGCGCCGCGCCTGTACCGCCGCGCGCAGGACGTGCGCACGCTGGTGCTGGCGGACAACGCGCTGGTGGCCCCCAAGGCGTCGCTCTGGGTTCGCATGGTGGAGCAGCAGGAGCGCATCGGCGCCCGGCTCATTCCGGAGAAGCCCATCTTCGCGCTGCCGGAGAAGAAGAAGCCGGCCCCCACCGAGGCCGACACGGCCACCGCCGCGGCCCCCAAGGACGCACCGCCCGTGAAGCCGGCGCCCGCGCCTGCTCCCTCGCAGGGGAAGACGTCGCAGAAGCCCGCCGCGACTGCCACCACGACGCCTCCGTAGTCTCCAGGCCCCCATTGGCCTACCCGGCCCCCGTGAGCCTTCGGCTTTTCCGAAGAGTCACGGGGGCTTTTCCTATTTGCGACAAACGCGGCGCGTGGACAGAAAAGGAGTAGGCCCAATGGGGGGCCAGAAGGAGCGTCCTGGATGCGTATCGAAATCCGAGCCCGTCACATCGCCCTCACCGAAACCCTGCGCAGCCACTGCGAGCGCCGCGTGCGCTTCGCGTTGGACCGGCTGTCGGACCGCGTGAAGGAAGTGGTGCTGCGCTTGGAGGACACCAACGGCCCGCGCGGCGGCGTGGACAAGGCATGCAAGGTGACGCTGCGGTTGGAGCACGGGAAGGAGCTGACGCTGGAGTCCAAGGACACCACGCTCGTGGCGGCGGTGGACCGCGCCCTGGACAGGGCGGGTAACGCGGTGAGCAAGGCGGTGGGCCGCGCGCAGCGGACCGCGGGCGAGAGCCTGAAGAACCTCGCGTGGCAGCCCGAGGACGCGCCCGCGCTGTAGTGCCGTAGAGTCGGGACGGCCGTCCCACATGGGCGGCCGTTCCCGCCGTCGAGGAGAGGTTGAATGCAGGGCACGCTGGGACGGATGCGAACCGCGTGGGAGTCTGCGCGGCGGCGCTGGTGGGTGCGCTGGGGCGTGGACCTGGCGCTGCTGGTGCTCATCGTCGCGGCGGTGACGGCGTGGCAGACGCGGCGCCTCCCCGGCGGTGGCGCGCCCGCTCCGGACTTCACCCTGCGCACGCTGTCCGGTGAGTCGGTGCAACTGGCGTCACTGCGCGGCAAGCCCGTGGTGCTGGCCTTCTGGGCGCCATGGTGCGGCGTCTGCAAGATGGAGTCGTCGAATCTCTCGCAGCTCCGGAGCCTCGCGGGTGACTCCGCGCACGTGGTGTCCGTGGCGGTGGCCTACGACGACGTGGAGGACGTGCGGCGCTTCGTGAAGGAGCACGACGTGGACTACCCGGTGCTGCTCGGGGACGACGGCGTGCAGCGCGACTGGCGCGTGGACAGCTTCCCCACCGTGTTCTTCGTGTCCGCCGAGGGCCGCGTGGAGCGGGCAGTGGTCGGCTACACCACGCTCGCCGGGCTGTCGTGGCGGTGGCTGCTATAGCCGCTCCGGCTGCGGCTGTCTGCGCGTCATGAGATACGCGACGGCCAGGTTGGGAACCCAGCACAGCCAGGCGACAATCCTGTAGGCCGCGACGAACTCGCCCATGATGGCTGTCAGAAGCGGCAACCAGATTCTCAGGGTGACCCCTGCGAAGCAGGCGGCATAGCTGTAGGTCATCATGACCCGATGCGCTTCGAGCTGCCTGTTCTTGATGAGCCGATAGGCAGACATCGTCGTGTAGAACCAGATGATGCCCAGGCTGACGAAGCCCACCGAGGGGATGACACCACCCGTGGCGAAGAAGCCGATGTAAATGCCCGCGAGCGCGCTCAGCAGGACGGACCCGACGTAGAGCTTGCCGAGGAGTCGATGCGCGCCAGGGCTGCTGTTCCGCAGTCTCGAAACAAACTGCGTCCATCCGATGGCGAGTGCAATGCCTCCCAACGAGATGTGCGTATAGAAAGCCGCGTTCCAGGCGGTATCCGCCAGGAGCTCGCGGGTCTTCGTCGCGAGCAGCCCGAAGCTCCGGTCCACGAAGAGATAGATGCCGGGATAGAGGCCCACGCCCAGACACAGCAAGGCGAAGAGGGGCCAGAGCGGCTTTCTCGCCATCGTCGAGACCCGCTGCGCGAACCGGGCTGGAGTTGAGGCGCTCATGACATGGTCGTGCGTCATACCTGAGGGAGCTTGCGGCCCGGGCACCAGGTCGTCAACGACAGCGGCCACTGGATACAGCTCGAGCGCCCAGCGGAGGTCAACCGGGCGCTCGATGCCTTCCTGACGCACTGCGAGTCATCGCTCAGAGGCGGATGAGCTCCACGTCATCCATGTGGATGGAGTTGGCCGCGTTGCCCACCGAGGCGCGCGAGTGGAACCCCAGCTCCAGGTATCCGCCGGTGACGGAGATGGCAGGCGTCTCCACCAGCGTCCACGCGCCATAGCTCCCGAGCTCCGTGTACACGGGCGCGCACGAGCCGCACGTCTTCGCCTGAATCCGCGCCAAATCAAACGTGCCGCCCTTCCGCACCCACGCGCGGACCTTGTAGTTGCCCGAGGCCAGCCCGGACACCGTCTGGTACGTCCACACCTCGAACGGCGAGCCGTTGTTCCAGTGCGTCAGGTGGTAGCTGCCCGAGTGGCCGCCGTTGTACGTCTCGCTGAAGTCCGCGGCCTCGGTGCCGTTGGGGCTCCACGTCGCCCAGCCCGTCATGCCGGACTCGTAGCCGGGATTGGTGAGCGGCACCGTCGACGAGCCGCCGCCCGCGTCGTACCAGCGCACCCACTCCACCTCCATCGTCTTCCGCTCGCCCGACGCGAGCGCGATGGAGCTGGCCGCCGGGTTCCCGTACCAGTTCCCACCCAGCGCCAGGTTCAGGAGGATGTAGTGGTTCTGCTGGAACGCGGGCTGGTTGTGGAAGAAGTCCGCGGTGGCCCGCACCTGGTTGTCGAGCCGGAAGATCATCTGGCTCGCCGTCCACTCCACCTCGTAGACGTGGAAGCCATCCGCGACGCTGTAGCCGCGGTTGGCGCCCGTGCCCCAGTGCTGGGCCGCGCCGTTGGCGAAGTAGTGCACCGCCGACTTCATCCACGTCGGCTCATTGGAGTTCCACTCGAGGATGTCGATTTCACCCGAGCTCGGCCAGCCCACGGTGGAGATGTTGCCGCCCAGCGTCCAGAACGCGGGCCACATGCCGTAGCCCGACGGAACCTTGATGCTCGCGACGAGCTTCCCGTACCGCCGCTCCACCTTGCCCTTGGTGTGGATGCGGCCGGAGTAGAACGAGCGCGGCCCGTAGCCCGTGCAGCGCGAGTCCATGGGCCCGTCCGACGTCCGCTCCGCGGTGATGACCAGCTTGCCGCCGGACACGGTGACGTTCTGTGCCCGGGGGAACTCCAGCTCGCCCGTGCCGAAGTTGCAGTTGTTGGTGACGGGGTCGTAGTTGCTCGTCAGGACGTTCCAGTACGCGCCGTTCAGCGCCGTCCCGGTGAAGTCGTCCTGCCAGCCGAGGACCCAGCCCGCTCCCGGGGAATAACCCAGCTCGCCCTGCTCCTGACTCACGAGCGGTAATTGCTCGGGCGCGGAGGGCGTCTCCGCTCCACATCCACCGAGCAGCGCACTCAAGCCAACGGCCACCAGCGTCGAACGCCAAACCTGTCGTCTGTGCATGTCACCCTCCGGGAAGGATGGCCCGGGGCCCTGCCCTGGACCTTCCATCCCGGGACTGCACACTCAAACAGTTTCTCCAGTCAATGGAGAAAGCCTGGAACTCCAGGCCTTCCCTACAGTGGAGTCAAATGGCGTAGTCTCCAAGGAAGACCGTCGCCGACCGGACATCCGCGCGCACCGAGTCGCCCTCGGTGACTCCCAGCGCGTCGAACTCCGAGCGCGGCACCTCCACGGTGACTTCGTCCCCGGTGGGCAGGCGCAGCAGCACCTTCACGTAGCCGCCCACGGGCTTGAGCCGCTCCACCCGCCCCGTCGCGTGCCCATTCACGTGCGTCCCGTTCGGCTTCGCCAGCTTGATGTCGTGGGGACGCACGAAGGCCTGGACGGACTCGCCCTCGCGGGCCGCCGCCGGGACGTCCACGGAGAGCGAGCCCATGGCCACCCGCCCCGCCCGCACCTCGCCACGCAGCACGCTCGCGCCGCCGATGAAGGACGCGACGAAGGGCGTCGCGGGCCGGTTGTAGATGGCCTCCGGAGAGCCCGCCTGCGCCACCCGGCCCTCGCTCATCACCACCACGTGCTGCGAAATCTCCAGCGCCTCCTGCTGGTCATGCGTCACCAGCAGCGTCGTCAGGCCCGTACGCTCGTGGAGGTCGTGCAGCCACTCGCGCAGCTCCTCGCGCACCCGCGTGTCGAGCGCGCCGAAGGGCTCATCCAGGAGCAACACACGGGGACGGATGGCCAGCGCACGCGCGAAGGCCACGCGCTGCCGCTGCCCTCCGGAGAGCTGTCCGGGGAAGCGGTGGCCCAGGTCCTCCAGTTGCACGAGGCGCAGCATCTCGTCCACCCGCGCGGCCGTCTCCGCTTTCGAGGCGCGCCGCACCTCCAGCCCGAAGGCGATGTTCTCCCGCACCGTCATGTGACGGAAGAGCGCGTAGCTCTGGAACACGACGCCCACGCCGCGCTGCTGCACGGGCATGTGCGTACAGTCCACGCCGTCAATGAGGATGCGACCTGTGTCTGGCACCTCCAGCCCGGCCACGAGCCGCAGCAGCGTGGACTTGCCGGCGCCCGAGGGCCCCAGCAGCGAGGTGATGGCCCCCGCGGGCGCCTGGAAGGAGACCGCCGAGACGGCCGGAGTCCCCTTCTCGGTGAAGCGTCGGGTGACCTGCTCGACGATGATGCTCATGACGCCACGCTCCTCCACTCCACGTACTTCTTGACCACCAATGTCACGAGCGCGAGCAGCGTCAGCAGCGAGGCCACCGCGAAGGCGCCGACGAAGTCGTACTCGTTGTAGAGAATCTCCGCGTGCAGCGGCAGCGTCGTGGTGACGCCGCGCACGTGCCCGGACACCACGGACACCGCGCCGAACTCACCCATCGCCCGCGCGTTGCAGAGGATGACGCCGTAGATGACGCCCCACTTCACCTTGGGCAGCGTCACCTTCCAGAACGTCCGCCACCCGCTCGCGCCCAGCGTCAGCGCCGCCTCCTCCTCGTCGCTGCCCTGGGACTGCATCACCGGCAGCACCTCGCGCACGACGAAGGGGAACGTCACGAAGAGGGTGGCGAGGACGATGCCCGGCACCGCGAAGATGATGTGCAAGTCGTGCTCGGCCAGCCACGGCCCGAGCCAGCCCTGCCGCCCGAACATCAGCACGAAGATGAGGCCCGCGATGACGGGCGACACGCTGAAGGGCAAATCGATGAAGGTGATGAGCAGCGAGCGCCCGGGGAAGCGGAAGCGCGCGATGAGCCACGCGGCCGCCAGCCCGAAGACGAGGTTGAGCGGCACCGCGAAGACGGCCGCCGTCAGCGTCAGGCGCATGGCGGACAGCGCCTCCGGATTGCTCACGGCGGCGACATAGGCCTGCCACCCCTTCTGGAAGGCGAAGGTGAAGACGGCCACCAGCGGGACGACGAGGAAGACGCCGAGGAACAGCAGCGCCAGCCCGATGAGCGCCCAGCGGATGACGGCCGGCCCACTGAGGCTCCGGGTGCGCCGCCTGAGGACGAGAGTCGAGGGATGCATGGCGCCTCAGTGTCCGGGCCGGGCTTCCAGCCGGCGGTGGGTCCACTTGTGGAGCAGGTTGACGGCGAGCAGCAGCAGGAACGACGCCGTCAGCATGACGATGGCGATGGCCGTCGCGCCCGCGTAGTCGTACTGCTCCAGCTTGGTGATGATGAGCAGCGGGACGATTTCAGTCCTCAGCGGCATGTTGCCGGAGATGAAGACCACCGAGCCGTACTCGCCCAGCGCACGGGCGAACGCGAGCGTGAAGCCGCTGAGCAGCGCGGGGAGGATGCTCGGGAAGAGGACGCGGGTGAAGGTCTGCCACGGCGTCGCGCCCAGCGTCGCCGCGGCCTCCTCCACATCCACGTCGATGTCCTCCAGCACGGGCTGCACCGTGCGCACGACGAAGGGCAGCCCGATGAAGGTGAGCGCCACGGCCACGCCGAGCGACGTGTACGCCACCTTGAGGCCCAGCGCCTCCAGGTGGCGGCCGTACCAGCCATTGGCGGAGAACAGCGTCGTCAGCGTCAGCCCCGCCACCGCGGTGGGCAGCGCGAAGGGCAGGTCCACCAGCGCTTCCACCAGGTCCCTCCCCGGGAAGCGGTAGCGCACCAACACCCAGGCCACGAGCAGTCCGAAGACGACGTTGACCAGGGCCGCGGCGAACGAGGCCCCGAAGGTGAGCTGGTACGCCGCGAGCGCCCTCGCGGACGTCACCGTCTCCCAGAACTGCGTCCAGGTGAGGGTGAACGTCCGGAGGAACAGTCCGGACAGCGGAACGAGGACGATGAGCCCCAGGTAGAACCAGGTGAAGCCAAGGGACAACCTGAAGCCCGGAAGCACGCGGCGGGACGAGACGGCCATGGCGCGAGGTGTCCCTTTCAGCGGGCCTGGGGGACGTAGATGCGGTCGAACACGCCGCCGTCATCGAAGTGCGCGGCCTGCGCCTTCTTCCAGCCGCCGAAGACCTCGGCGATGGTGAAGAGGTTCAGCTTGGGGAAGAGCGCGGCGTGCTTCGCGGCCACGGCCTGAGAGCGCGGACGGTAGTAGTGCTTCGCGGCCAGCGCCTGCCCCTCGTCGGAATAGAGATACTGGAGGTACGCCTCGGCCACGGCGCGGGTGCCACGCTTGTCCACGTTCTTGTCCACCACCGTGACGGGCGGCTCGGCGAGGATGCTCACCGACGGGACGACGATTTCGAACTTGTCCTTGCCTACCTCCTGCGTGAGCAGGAAGGCCTCGTTCTCCCAGGCGATGAGCACGTCACCCAGGCCGCGCTCGGCGAACGTCGTGGTGGAGCCGCGCGCACCCGAGTCCAGCACGGGCACGTTCTTGAAGAGCTTCTCCACGAAGGCCTGGGCGGTGGCCTCGCTGCCGCCCGGCTTGCGCAGCGCATGGCCCCACGCGGCCAGGTAGTTCCAACGCGCGCCGCCGGACGTCTTCGGGTTGGGGGTGATGACGGAGACGCCCTCCTTCACCAGGTCCTCCCAGTCCTTGATGCCCTTGGGGTTGCCCTTGCGCACCACGAAGACGATGGTGGACGTGTACGGCGAGCTGTTCTCCGGCAGCCGCGTCTGCCAGTTCTCCGGGATGAGCTGGCCCTTGTCGTGGAGCATGTCCACGTCGTACGCGAGCGCCAGCGTCACGACGTCCGCGTCGAGCCCGTCGATGACGGCACGCGCCTGCTTGCCGGAGCCGCCGTGCGACTGCTTGATGGTGACCTTCTGCCCGTTCTTCGCCTCCCAGTGTTTGGCGAAGGCGGTGTTGAAGTCCGCGTACAGCTCGCGCGTCGGGTCATACGAGACGTTGAGCAGGGTGACTTCCGCGGGGCTGCCGGATGGCGACGCGCCCTCGGGCTTGGAGGCGGACGCGTCGCCGCCCGACTTGGAGCAGGCGGCCACGGCCAGCGCGACGAGGAGCGGAGCGAGGATTCGGGTACGCATGGGACGGGGGCCTTTCACCAGCTCACCTGGAAGCGGGAAATGAAGATGTCCTCCGCGACGCGGTCGCCCTCGGCGGCGCCGCCCTCGAAGGAGGTGTGGTCGAAGTTGGCGCCCACGCGGATGTTGGAGTTGAGGTACCAGTTCGCGCCCAGGCCCCAGTCCGCGGCGTCATGCGCGGAGCGGGCCGGGTCCGCATAGATGGGGAAGGCATCCGGGTCCACGTGCAGCTCGGAGTAGCGGCCAGCGACCTCCACCGCGCCCCACCCTTCACCCGAGGACTTGAAGGGCGTGCGAGGCTTCACGCCGTCGTAGGACGCGTCACCGCCGAAGAGGACGAAGGACGCGGTGGCCTGCCACGAGGTGTGGCGGAGGCGGGTGTGGTCCGCGCCACGGGACACCTCCTGCGCGGAGCTGACGTACTCCGCCAGCACGCCGAGCGGCCCCGCGTAGAAGTAGCCCTGCGGCGTGAAGCGGAAGTGGTTGCCATGGGCCACGACGGTCTCCGCCGCGGTGGCCCCCGTCCGGTAGCTGAAGAAGGTCTGCTGGCCCGTGGTGCGCAACACCGCCAGGCCCGTGGAGGTGGCCGAGCCGAAGGCCTGACCATTCGTCGCGGCGACGCCCACGCCCAGGCCCGACAGTGGCTTCGGCCCGCCGGCCTTGAACGGCTGGGCGAACACGCGCGCGGCGAGGTCGAAGCTGTCCTCCAGGTTGGTGTCGGTGCTCGCGCCGTCGGGCGTGCCGTTGTAGGCGCCCAGGGCGTAGCTCAACGCTCCACCTGCCAAATCCCCCTGGAGCTGGAGCCCGATGTCGCGGTTGGGGACCAGGTTCGTGGGCAGCGCGCGCTCGAGGAAGATGATGCTGTTCGCTGCCTGGAGCCGCTCGAGGCCCACGAAGGGCTTGGCCTTGCCCACGCGCAGCCGCAGCTCCTTGCTCGGCCGGAACTCCAGGTACGCGTCCCACAGCGTGGGCGCGCCCGCCGCGAAGTCCGTCAGCAGGCGGAAGTCGAAGACGCCATAGAGCGTGCCCTCGACGAGCGGGCGGGCGCGGCGCACGAGGAAGGTGCTGGAGCCGGGACG
Source organism: Pyxidicoccus sp. M6 (assembly GCF_055568925.1). Lineage (NCBI taxonomy): Bacteria > Pseudomonadati > Myxococcota > Myxococcia > Myxococcales > Myxococcaceae > Pyxidicoccus > Pyxidicoccus sp. M6. Next base: position 8,899,387 of record NZ_CM145714.1, read on the forward strand.
GTCCGCGTCGCTCGCGAACAGGCGCGTGTCCGCATGGATGTAGCCGCGCAGCTTGATGAGGAACGCCTTGTCTGGCGACGAGAGGGAGAAGCCCTCCGATGAGGCCTTGATGATGACCTCTGACTTCGGGGCCTCGGCGGACTTCGGAGCCTCGGCGGGGGGCTTGGCGGGCTCCGCGGGTGCGGCCGGAGGCGCGGCCACGGTGGGCTCAGCGGGAGCAGCGGGTTGGGCGGCGGGCGCTTCGGGCGCTTCGGGCGCGGGAGACTGCGCGCTCGCGAGCGGGGCAATGAGGAGCCCCAGACTCAGGATGACGGAACGAGTTGCTGCACCTTCCATTGCGTGACCTCGGAGGGGGTGAAACGAGGGACCGCGATGGTGATGATGGGCCAGGTCCGGGTCCTGAAACTCAAAAGCCCACTCCCTCGCGGGCAGTGGGCTTTCCGGACCGGCTCGACCAGGGCCCTTCAGGCCGCTGGCGGACAGGCGCCCACCGCTGGTGCGTCACAGCAGCAACAAGCGGTGGCGGGCGCGAGGGTCATGAGCGAACGGCACGATGCCCGCCGGGGACTGCGTTGTCAACGGAGGTGCTCCACGCGAACCACTTAAATCCAGTTTACAATGAAACTCATGAAAGGAGCCACCATGGCCCGACGAGCCCCTCCCCCGCGCGCGCTGCTGTCCACGGCGCTGCTCGCGTTGTGCCTCCTGTCGCTGGAGTCCACCGCCGCCGGACGTCCCTCGCTGGTGAACACGCGCATCCGCACACCCTTCGGCGCCAATGGCCACTCGTCCACGCTGGATGGGCGCGTCTTCGTCGGCAACATCGGCGAGGACCACGCAACCACCACGACGACGTGGATTGCGCGCGTCTTCCGTCCCGAGGCGGTGACGTACGACGCGCAGGGGCGTCCCAGCTTCGCGAGCGCCTTCTCCGCCGGGCGCACCGTCAGCGTGAGGAACGGAGAGAACGCGCTGGCCTTCTGCTTCACCAACCCGGCCCAGCCGTACACGCTCTCCAGCGGGCTCGCGGTGTACACGCCGTACCTGTTCGACTCGCGGATGTTCAACGGCGACAACGTGTTCCGCCGTCGGCCCGTGGACATCCGCGTGTCGCAGCCCTTCACTGCGCAGGCGGACATCTCGTCGTTCACCACCGGAAACCTGGAGGAGCTCACCACCACCAGCGGCGCGAGGATTCGCGGCATCGAACCGACGATGACGTCCGACGGCCGGCTCCTCATCTACCAGGGCGGGCCGAACAACGACGGCACCATCGACCACCTGATGTACTCGTACAACGCCACGCCCTGCGCGGCGTCCGGCTGGAGCACACCGCGTCCGCTGTCGGCGATGTACAGCGACACCAACGCGGGCGTGAAGCGCTACCCGCTCGCGTGGCAGCCGCTGAAGGCCGCCACGGGTGAGGCCTACGGCGCGGGCGCGTACGTGCGCGGCGCCTATGCCTGGGTGGACCACGAGGGGCGCAATGTCCTCTACGCCGCCGTCATCTACACGGACGGCGCGCGCCGCGAGGCGATGAGCCTCATCGGCGCGGACACGGGCTGGACGGCGTACCACATCGACGGGAGCATCAACACGGACCGCAGCGACATCGCGCACCTCTTCTACTCGGGGCCGATGTGGAACCTCGAGCAGGAGCGCAGCCCCGCGCAGAACTTCCCCGCGGGCTCCAGCAACGAGACGCGCTACCTGCCCGTCACCAAGACGCACGACGTGCTCGCGCTCTTCGGCAGCAACACGGCGGACTACAACGAGGTGGACCTCGGCGATTTGAGCGACCCTTTCCACCTGCTCTACCTGCCGATGAACGAGCTCGTCACCCGCGCGGGCGCGTACGATTTGGCGCGCACGCCGGACCTGTCCGGCCGCTTCAACACGGGCACGCTCATCGGCACGGCGCAGATTTCGCCGAGCAACGCGCTGACGCAGCCCGCGTCGGGCTCCGTCTGGGAGCCGCAGGGCAAGGGCAAGGCGCTGGTGGTTCCGGGCGGCGGCGCCGTCACGGTGAACCTCACGGACCCGAACAGCACGGTGCCTGGCATCGGCGCGTACGTGCGCGGCTTCACGGTGCAGCTCGCCATCCGCCCGGACGCCAACATCAACCAGGGCTGCACGGGGAATCCGTACCGCTACCTCCTGGCGAAGGCGGGCGGGCTGGACCTCATCTACGAGGCGGACAACACGGTGCAGATGTCCTTCCAGCTCAACGGCCAGCGCGTGCGCCTGGGCCGCAGCCCCGCGCTGCCGGTGGGCGTGTGGAGCCAGCTCGCCTATACGTGGGACGGCGTCACCGGGCAGTTCAACGAGTACATCAACGGCGTGTCCACGGGCCGCGCGCTGCCCGTCGTCACCGGCTCGTTCCGGCTGGGCACGGGCTCGCTGTCCATCGGCGCGGGCAATGCCATGGACACGCAGGTGTGTCCCGCCAATGGCGAGGGCTCGTTCCGCGGCGCCATCGACGAGGTGCGCTTCTTCACGCATGCGCGAAGCAACCGCAGCGTGTGCCTGACGACGTACGGCTCGGACTGCAAGGATGAGGCGATTCAGGTGTCGCCCTCCGGCGGCCAGTTCGGAATGAGCCAGCAGCAGCCGGCCTGCAATGCGTACTCGGCCCTGGGCACGCAGGCGTGCGCATCCGCCATGCACCGCGTCTGCGCGCAGCGCGGGGCGAATGACGCGCTGGCCAACAGCACCAACGTGTACGAGACGATTCAGCAGCTCATCGGCAACCGCCCGCCCATCTCGCTGCTGGGCGTGCCGGCCGCGGCCACGACGACGGATGTCACCGTGGCGTGCGCGCCGATTCAGCACCAGAGCCTCGCCGTCACCTTCGAGGAGCTGGCGCGCAAACACGCGGGCTGCACGGACGAGCGCGTGGCACAGAGCTTCGACTGCTTCGCCGCCGTGCACCGCTGGTGCAGCGGGCTGGGCTGGACGACGGGGCAGATTTTCGAGACGACGACACGGCCGTGGGTGGGCTGCTTCAACTCGGGCCTCATCCAGGACGTGCCCAAGGACCAGCTCGGCCCCGCGTCCAACGCGGGGAACTTCACGTCCACGGACTCGAAGCTGGAGGTGAGCCGGTGGTGCCAGGCGCGCGGCTACGGCGCGGGCGTCGTGCAGGAGTTGGGCGCGGGCACCATCGCCCATGTGCACTGCTTCCAGCCCGCGGTGACGGTGCCCTGGAAGTTCAATCCGTGAGCTGATGCGGCGGTGGGAGGCCGGCACCTGCCTCCCGCCGCCTGTCAGGGTTCGAGTGCCAGCAGGTCATCGTCGAAGTACTGCTTGGACACGGCGCGAGTCGGCACGGTCTTCCCGGGTACCCGGAGGAAGTACAGGTAGCGGTTGAGCTTGTAGTGCCACACCACCCGGTCGACCGTTCCCTCACGAGGCGTCCGGTTCCGCTCGTTCAGGATGACTCGGACCTTCTGCCCCACGTGGAAGCGTGGCTCCGGGAGGTTCATGGATGATTCATACCAATGCCCTCCGGGTGGAAGTCGTCTTGCGTGAGCTGATGCGGCGCGTCGGCGTGGACCCGCTTGTTCCCCTCGCGGCAACTCCCTACGGTTGCCGCGCGCAGTACTGGCGACACGGAGCTGAACCACTTCTGTCAGCAGTTCCGCACGCGGCCCTCCGTGCGCGACACCGCGTTCCGCTTCGACACCTGAGGAGCACTTCGATGAGCACTGCCAGGCCGCCCTTCGGACCGCAGGTCTTCACTCCCGCAGACGCCGCGTTCGAGCAGCGCGTTCGTGACAGCTTCGCGCGCCAGCGCGTCATGAGCACCATCGGCGCAGTGCTGACCTCCGTATCGCCAGGCGAGGTCGTCATCGAGCTGCCCTTCCGAGAGGACCTCACGCAGCAGCACGGGTATCTGCACGCGGCCATCGTCACAGCCATCGCCGACAGCGCATGCGGCTACGCCGCGTACTCGCTGATGCCCGTGGACGCCGCCGTCCTGACGGTGGAGTACAAGGTGAACTTTCTCGCGCCTGCCGCCGGCCGCAGATTCGTCGCGCATGGGCGGGTGACGAAGCCTGGCCGTACGCTCACGGTCACCACGGGTGACGTGTTCGCGGAGACCGGGTCGGGCTCGAAACCCGTCGCAACCATGCTCGCGACGATGATGACGGTGAGCGGTCGGGACGTCGCGGGCTGAGGCGTCTCGACGTCAGCGCTGCGCCAGACGCTCCACGACATGGCGCTACTCCGGATCGAGGGCCCAGGTCCCGTCGGCCCAGTGCTTGAGGGTGTATTGGCACTCGAAGGCAATCATCCCTTCGCCGCGCGCCGCCTCCTCGAGCACAGCCTTGGCCTCCGTGGTCCGGTAACGAAGCAGGTACGCAGCGGCCATCGTCCTCACGTCTACGCTCGGATGTTTGAGGAGCACAGCCAGGGCTTCTCGTCCCTCATCCCCATGAGCACGCAGCTTTCGAAAAGCTGCCATGTAGCGGTCTGCATGCTTGTTGCCTGTCTTGGCATCCCCTCGGATGATGGCCTCGGTCTGCGCGTTCACATTCGCTGCGAATTCCCGCACGAAGGACTCGATCGTCATCGCCATATCCCCTTCCTGAGGGTCGACCGGCACCTGAGACTCGTGTCCGGAGACTACGGCACGCGCTCCTGGCGCACCGCGGCCGGGGCCGGGGCGGGCGTCAGGACCAGGCCGTCGAGCACGCCGAAGGAATAGGCCGCCGCGAAGGCATAGATGCCCACGAGGTACGTCACGTTGAGCGTCCTTGCCAGCCCGGCGTCCTGTGCGCTGTAGCGCCCGTCCGACCCGCGCAGCGCGAGCGCCGTTCCCAGCGAGGCCGACGAGAGCGCGAAGCTCAGTCCCTGCGTCACCGCGAGCACGGTGCCCATACGTGGCCGCCCATGCTTGAAGTGTCCCGTTCCGAAGGGCGCCAGGTACCACGCTCGCGACAAGGCAGGGGGGAGTGCCTGCTCTGAAGGGATGCGCGTGGGCGGAGGCTCCAGCCGGGGGCGGCGCTCCGCGGCGAGCTCCGCGATGCGTGCCCGGTGCGCGGTGCGCGCCCTCTCCACGAAGGCGATGAAGTCCGGCGGGTACAGCAGCGGGTCCGCCGCCGCGTCTTCGCGCACGGCCAGCCCGCGCACGACCTCGTCCTCCGCGCGCGCCAGTTCCTCCTGCGCATGGTAGGTCGCCGCGAGCAGCAGGTGGGCCTCTGCCTCCAGCGCATCACCGTCCAGCCGCAGTGGGTAGAGCAGGGACTCCAGCTCGGCCCGGGCCCGGGGCAGCTCGCCGGCCTGATAGGCCTCGCGAACGGAGTCCAGTGGAGACGCGGTAAGCGCCAGCGCGAGCAGCACCCCGCCCATCATGGCGTTGCCTCCAGCGTCACCTCGGCCCGACGGCCAGCAACCACGTCCACCTCCTGCTGCAGGGGTCGCGCACCGGCCTGGCGCGCCGTCACGGTGTGCCGTCCATGCTCGACGGCCACCGGCCCGACGAGCGGCGCGATGCCCAGTTCCCGGCCGTCGACGAAGACGCGAGTGCCCTCGGGGGCGCGGATGAGCAGCTCCGCCTTGCGCACCACCAGGGCCACGTCGCGCGATACCGTCTCGCCCGGAGCGAGCGTTACTTCCTGCTCCAGCGCGTCGCAGAGCGGGTTGGCGAAGCGCAGCCGGTAGGTCCCGGCTGGGAGTGACAGCTCGCGCACGCGCGGCGTGTATCCCCGGCTCTCCCCGTTCACGAAGACCTCCGCCCACGGTCGTGCCGTCACGCGTAGCGTGGCGGGATGCGCGGGATTCACGGAGGGGATGGCTGGCACCTGCGCGGGCTCGGATGGCCGGGCAGCGGGGCGCGCTTCAACCGGAGGGCGCTCGGAGCGGGGCTTCTTTCCACTCCCGGAGCCCGGAACCTGCTCATGCGTGGGCGCGGTCGCGCCCACGGAGCTTTCACTCCCCTCGCCCGGAGCCCGCTCATGCGTCGGCGTGGTCGCGCCCACGGAGCCTTCACTCCCCTCGCCCGGAGCCCGCTCATGCGTGGGCGTGGTCGCGCCCATGGGGGTTCCCGCCACTTCCACTCCCCCGGTCCCCGGCGTGTCCGTTACGTCCCGGCGAGGCGCTGCTTCCCACAGCCCCCACGCCACGGCCCCTGCGGCCACGAGCCCCGCTCCCAGGGCGATGGCCTTCCAGCTCCGGCGTCGAGGCCGCTCGCGCAGCATTGCCACGACCTCGGGGGAGCCGGGCTCCAGCGTCAGCGCCGCGTTGAGCACCCGGGCTGCCCGGGCCCCCTCGCCTCGTGCAAGCAGCGCGCGCCCCTCCACCAACAGCCGGTCGAAGCGCGCCCGCCGCCAGCGGGTGACACAGTCCTCGGGCGCGCGGAAGAACTCCCGCACCACCTCGGCCGGCGGCCCCACCAGGCGGGTGAGCAGCTCCGCCAGCTCCGCGTCCAGCGCGGCGCCGTTCTCCGGCCGGTCCCTGGGCTCTCTCGCCAGGCAGCGCGCGACCAGTGCCGCCAGCGGCTCGGGCACGCCCGGCACCCGCTCCAGCAGCGAGGGCGCGTCCTGCGTCATCACCGCCGACACCAGGTGCGCGGCCCCTCGGCCCGCGTGCGGCGTCGTGCCCGTGAGCAGCTCGAACAGGATGATGCCCACCGCGTACACGTCCGAGGCCGGGGAGAAGGCGCCGGTGTCGAGGCGCTCGGGCGCCATGTACGGCAGCGAGCCCGTCACCGCGCCGGTGCTGGTGAGCCGCTCCTGGTCCTCCAGCGCGGCGAGCCCGAAGTCCGCCAGCTTCAACGGCCCACCCGCCGCCACCAGCACGTTGTCCGGCTTCACGTCGCGGTGGACGATGCCTTGCGCGTGCGCCGCCGCGAGCGCCCGGGCCAGCTCCCAGGCCAGCACCATCGCGGCTTCGGGAGGCACCGGCGCCAGCCGTCCCGCCAGGGTGCGCAGGTCCTCGCCCCGCACCCACTCGCAGACCAGGAAGGGCCCGTGCGTTCCGTCCTCTCCGTAGTCGTGGACCTCCAGCACGTTGGGGTGCCGGAGCGACGCGGCCAGCTCGGCCTCCCGGCGGAAGCGCTCCGCGCGGCCCGCGCTGCCTCCCGGGTGCATCCGCTTCAGCGCTACCGGGCGGGACAGCCGCTCGTCCGTGGCCAGGAAGACCGTGGCCATTCCTCCCCGCCCCAACTCCCGCTCGAGTCGGTAGCGGCCCGCAAGCACTTCACCCGTCATCACCGGGTCATTCTCGGGGAGCGGCCCCCGGCGAGCAACCCGGGCCTGCTACAGCTTGCAGGCCCTCGTGTTCCCCACCACCTCGCAGGCCCCCTCGGCTCCGCCCGGGCAGTCCCTGTCGAGCCGGCACGGCTGGCGGCAGCGGAGCGCGTCGCCCGACGACAAGCACACGCCGCAGCGGCTGCAGTCCAGCGAGTTCTCGCAGGTCAGCCCCAGCGTCTCGGGCACGCCGGTGCAGTCCTCCACGCACTGGCCGTCCGGAGCACACCTGTAGCCCGGCTCACAGATGTCACCCGCCTGCAGGTTGCACGTCTCCTCGCACCGCCGGCGCTCCTTGGAGCAGAAGGCGAAGATGGGGCACTCGAAGGTATCGAGGCACGGCTCGCCCAGCTTCAGTCCCTGGACGCAGCGCGCATCGTCGCACCGCGTCCCGGCGGGGCACTCGAAGTCCGTCTCGCACGTCAGCGCGTGCGTCCCGCCATCGCTTCCCGCGTCCGTCCCGCCATCGCTTCCCGCGTCCGTCCCGCCGTCCACGCCTCCGTCGGCCCCCAGGATTTCCGGGACGCACGCGCGCAGCGGGCCCGCCTGGTTGGGGACCGCGCCACACACATACCCGGAGCGAGTACAGGCCTCGCCACAGGCCAGCAGACAGCGGCGCAGGTCCGGCGCGCACACGCTCCCTTCCGGACAGCCCTGTCCCCCCGAGCACTCCAGCAGGCAGTACCCGCCCGGGAAGCCCGCGCCGCAAGTGAGCCCCGACCCGCACTCCGAATCCGAGCCACAGGCCGCTCCCACCCGCGTCGCGTCCACGCGCACGCAGCCTCCCTGCACACAGGCCTCGCCAGTGGCACAGGAGGTGGACTCGTCACAGCGGACGCGGATGTCGAGCGGGCAGGCCGCGACGCCGAAGAGGGCGAGCGCGGGCAGCAGCAGTAGGAGGAGTCGGCGCATCACGAAGGCTCGGGTCACTCTACGCGGACGGGGGCGGAAGGACAGCCCCCGCCGGGAGGTCCTCCCTGGCCCCGCTCCGGAGCAAGGGAGGACGAGCTCCATCGGCTACATGCACATGCCCATCATGCCCGGGGCGCCGGTCATGCACTGCCCGCTGACGCACTGGGCGTTCTCGGTGCACGGGAAGCCCATGGCCCCCGGGCTGCAGAAGCCGAGCACCGCGTTGGAGAAGGGCTTCACGCAGCTCCACTGCGACGGGCAGTTCGAGTTGTCCTTGCAGGCGCCCTGCATGCAGAAGCGGCCCTTGTTGGGGATGTAGCCATCGTTGCACACGGCGCCGCCCTGACCGACAGGGCACACCCCGTCCTGCGGGCACGACGGGAAGCTGGCGCAGTAGGGCTGCTGGGCGCCCGAGTCATCCGGATCCAGGCACAGCGCGTACTTGTCGCAGCCGTCGTTGAAGTCGGAGGTGTTCGCGTTGCAGGAGGGCGGGTTCGCGGGCGGCCTCAGGCTGCACAGGCCCTCCACGCAGCGCTGGTTGCTCGCGCACTGGCTGTCCGAGGAGCACGTGCTCACCGACTTCTTCTTGCAGAAGGCCACCGGAGTGCCCATGTCCTCCAGGTCGCAGTACTGGTCCGCCGCGCAGTTGGAGTCCGACTGGCAGCCGATGGCGCACAGGCCGTTGAAGCAGAACTGGCCCGAAGGACAGGCGTTGCTCGCGCTACACAGGCCCCCTCCCTGCGAGTTGGGGTCCTGCGGGCCGGGACCGTCGTCATCCCCGCCGCCTTCATTGGAGTTGCCGCAGCCCGCCACCGCCAGCGCCAGGAAGAGGCTCATCACCAGGTGCTTCATGTCGTTGTCTCTCTTTGTGAGGTTCGGTTCCATCGCGGCGGCCTTCCGCCGTCGCGCGACATCCGACCCCATCGCAACGCGCGTGCCGGGACGCGCGTCGCTCGCGATTCCCTTCGATTCCATGGGGTTGCGTGGTCTCCAGGCACTCGCCACGGGACCGCCGCCGGGGAAACGTGCCAGAACTGGCACGGTCGCGAGCGCTCCCGAGGAGGCGGCGTGTCAGTCCCCTTCGCCGAGGTACTGGCGCCCCTTCTGCGCCAGCATCAAGGTCAGCGCTGCGCCAGGCGCTCCACGAGCATGAGCGCGCCGATGACGGTCATGGCCACCCCCGAAGTCCGGGTGACGGCGCGAGCAGCAACAGGCCGAGCCTTCAGGACGGCGCGCGCGGCAACACCCACGCAGAGGTAGACCGCTCCGCAGCTGAGCGTGTGCACCAATCCCAGCACGGCCATCTGGCGTGAGAGGGACCAGCTCCCGCCTGCGTCCGTGAACTGCGGAAGCAGCGCAAGGAACAGGAGGAGCACCTTGGGATTGGTGCCACTGACGCCGGCCCCCTTGAGCAATCGAGCCCACCAGGGCGCACTCGACGGAGCATCCTCGGACGCCTCGGGGATGCTCGGGCTCTTCAGGGCCGCGAGCCCCAAACGCACGAGGTACGCGGCACCGCCCACCGTCAGGATGGTGAGGACGACGGGATACTCCGACACGAGCGTCCCCACGCCCGCGGCCACGACGAGTGTCATTCCGAAGTGGCCGAGCATGAGCCCCCCTACCGCGGGCGTGACCGAGCGGTCGCGCAGACCGGCGGCGATGGCAAAGGCCCAGTCCGCGCCCGGGGTGATGATGAGCAGGAGCGACACGCCCCAGAACGCGACAATCGAACTCGCGGGCAACGCTGCATCTCCTTGAAGGTGTTCCTTGAAGAAGAATGCGCTGGAGGGACCCGAAGATTCTCTCAAAGTTGACCCGTCATGGGCCAGGGCAGAGGTAGATTTCACCCTATGGACGACATGGACCGGAAGATTCTTGCTCAGCTCCAGAAGGACGGTCGCTTGAGCATCACGGAGCTGGCCGCTCGAGTGCATCTGAGTCTCTCCCCGTGCCATCGCCGGGTGCGGGCGCTGGAGCGGAGCGGCGCCATCCGCGGCTACCTCGCCCTGGTCGACCCCGCCGTAGTGGGCCTGTCGTTCGAGGCGCTCGTCTTCGTGACCATGCAACGGAGTGACGCCGAGACGGTGGCGCGCTTCGAGCGGGCCGTCGCGAACATTCCCAACGTGCTTCAGGCCGAGCGGCTCTTCGGCGACCCCGACTACCTCCTGCGCATCGTGACGGCTGATCTGCCCGCATTCCAGAAGCTGTACGACGAGCGCCTTGGCTCCCTACCCGGCGTCCAACGCATGCGCTCCACCCTGGTGATGAAGCACGTCGCCCGCGACCGTCAGGTGCCACTCTGACCGGGACGACGTTCGTGAGGGAGAACTCATCGCGAAAACAAGCCCACGCTCGCCAACCATTCCTGCACGGCTTCGGGAAGGGTTGAGCCGAGGCATACGGCGCCAACACGTTCGTCGCGTTGGAATTGAGACCTGAACAGCCACTCCGCCTCGGCTTGTGCAGGGGTCAGCAGCAGGGCGTACTCAGGGCGGGCCTGGTGCCATCGGAGCGCGTCTCGGTAGAGATGGGCCGAGCTCATCGCATCGAGGATGTTCTCGCGAGTCTGGCGATATTTGGCGTCGAGGACGACGAAGCTCCGACCGGCACTCGACTCGACCGTGAGCACGAAGTCCGGAACGCGCTGACCACTGACGGAGCGAAAGCCGTACCGAGGAGCCTGGTCACCGCTGGGAAACTCGACCTGGAACAAGAGCTCGACAGTCATGCCATCCGCCCTGCCCGACCAGGCAGCAATGGCCCGGGTCGGATGCTGGCGGCCACGAAGACGCTCCCATTTGAGCAAGGGTAATGCCGCACGAAGAAGCTTCGCGAGGCGAACGAAACACCAGCGCTCGAACAGCTCCCATGTCGGGCTCATCCACAGCAGATGCTGCGAGGAGAGACCACCCAACTCTTTCCGGAGTGCCTTCCACCCGAGCTGGAAGGTCCGAGCGTAGAGCGGGTCCGCCGAGACGGCATTCAGGCCGGTCGCCGTCACCTCTCGGCGCAGGTCTCGCCACGGTGACATGCGGCTCGCGGCCACGAGCGCATGCTCGAGTACCGACAGTTGCCTGAGTCGCTCGGGTGCCCGTGCGGCAAGGCCAGTCCGCGTCTCGGTCTCCCGTGCTTCGAGGTACGTCGCGAGGGTGGAGCGGACAGAGCGAACGCGGAGGAGCAGCAATTGGATGACAGCGGCGATGCACCGGTTCGCGGCCGAGTCCAGGTTGGCGACCGTCAGGGGTACATCCAGGTCCCAGCTCCGTGCTTCGCGAGCCCCTTGCCCTTCTACCGCGAGTGCCTGCAGAAGCCCGGAGTTGCTGGCGCGGCGCAGAGAGACCGTATCCAGGCGGCGAACCTGGTGCAGGGGACGGAGGCCCCGAGCTGGGCGGAGCGACGAGCGCGGGTGCCGGGACAGGTGACGAAGCGCCTCCAGGAATGCCGGAACGTACTGCCGGAGACGCTCGAAGCTCAGGGCGGGGAGTTCTTCGTGCTCGAGCGGCGCGTCGGCGCCAGTGAGCCAGGAAGCTGGCTCGTCGCCGAGCACCAGTGCGGGGTCCTCGGCTGAAAGTTCCGAGAGCATTTCCCGAAACCGTTCCTGCCCGAGCTTTCTATCATCCGGGGCGACGTCGAGCAGGTATTGGACACACGTGCCGGAGCCGAGCTCGCGCAAGTCCGCGCGGACGGTTCCCGCATAGAAGCCAGGCCGCCAGCGCCAGGCGCCCTCGATGAGCTGCAACGGCTCGTCGTCGACGAAGAGCTGCCAGCGTCCATCGGACGGGGGAAGGAGCTTGATGTGCTGCAGCTCCCGGAAGCCCTCGTTGAGCGCGGGAACGGGAGCAAGGAACACGGTCGCTCCATCCGGAGCGTCTATCTGCGCGCGGAGCTGCATCGTGGCCCGTCAGCGCCAGAAGCGGGCGCTGCCGCTCTCCTTCAGGTCCCTTTCGAGCTCTTCGACCTTCGCCGATGACTTCGAAAGCTCGTGCCGCTTCAACACCTCGCGTGCCGATGCGAATGCCTGCCGGAACGCAGGTGTGTCATGGCCGCGCAGCTTGGGAACGACCTTGGCATAGATGACCCAATCGAGCGCGGCCGACGGCGTGAGATGGCCCCCGGCCGCTGCGCGCTCGACGAAGTCGAGGACCTCGTCGATGACCCGCCAGCCGAAGTGAAGCCGGATGGGGGAAAGCACCGCGATCAGCTCCTTGAGGACCGCGCGCACCGCCTCCTTCTGGAGGGCTGGGAGGGTCCGCTTTCCCCAGCGAGGGTATGCGTCGACATCGATGTCCCAGAACTCGAGGGTCACGGCGCGATCGAGGACCTTGTCCGACAGTCCATGGGTGGTCTCGTCCATGTTGACGGTACCGATGAGGACGAGGTTCGCCGGGTAGTGGTCCAGGCGACCCGGAACGTCATCGATGGGCTCGTCGTCCATGTGAAAGATGACCGGGCCGCCGGTCTCCATCGCAGACAGGAGGGGCGCCAGGTACTGCTCCGGATGAGAGAGATTCATCTCATCGAGGATGGCGATGAACACTTCGCCGGGGTTCTCGGCGCAGGCGATGAGCAGGTCCGTGAGCGGCGTCTTCACGTACTCGTCGGAGCGGAGCGGGTGGATGAAGCCAAGGACCGCCGAGGGGTCGGACCACCCGGGTTGCACCGCGACGTTGACGATGTGGGCTGCTGCCTCGGATGGCTCACCGACGAGCGCACGTGCATAGGCGTTCGCAAGCGACGTCTTCCCGGAGCCGGAGAGCCCCGTGAAGATGGCGAAGTGCCGTCGCGGGTGGCTCCACAGACCGGCATGGAGAGCGGCGAGTTGGTCCACGGGAAATACGAGGTCCTTCGAGATCCGCGCAAGGATGTCGTTCAGTCCCGGTGGCTCGTATCGCTCCATGGAGGAGCCATCCCCCGAGCCTCCGGCTCCTGCCGGTTCGAGCGTTCCCGCCGTCCCCGAGGTGATGTCAGGTTCCGCGGAGAGGTTTTCGGGCGTCCAGGTAACGCGGGCAGCCCAGGCCCGTCCTCGTGGCGTCAGTGCCAACCTTCCTCCGGACTCCTCGATGGCATCGAGGGAACGGAGCCAGGTGATGATGGCGCTCGGTGCGTAGTTGGAGGTCCAGCCCGGGTTTGCCGTGCGCAGGCGCACGAGGAGATCCTTGAGGCGCGTCGGGCCCGCATCACGGAGCTGCACCAACATGTGGTCCACACCGAGAATCCGGGTGAGCAGGTGCGGCATCAGCTCGTCGGGATTCTCGCTCGCGCGGAAGCTCTGCCCCAACTGGGAAGGAACCAGCCGGTCGCCATCTGACTCGAGGAGTCCGAGCTCGCTCCTCAGGACGCCCAGTGTCGTTGAGAGAGAGGACTGCTTCTTGAGCGCCGGGTTCTCCTGACGGAGGAACGCGAGCACGTCATCCCTGGGGGCTCCCTCCCGGACGAACTCGAGCACGGCGAGCGCGGTCTGCAGGCTGCCCTTGATGGCCGTCATTCCCTTGCGACGCAGCGCAGCCGGGAGCGGAGTCAATGGCTCGGGAGCAGTTCCGGTTTCGTGGTTGAGATGCTCCCACAAGAACCACGGAAGCATCATCCGCCGGGGCCACTGGGTGAGCTCGGCAGGAGCAGGTCCGATGACCTCGTCGAGTCGCTTCAGCACCCGAGCATGTGGGTCGACCTCGCCCCGGCGGCCCTCCCCGAACATGCGCATGTGCAGCCGGTCGAGCCGAGCGATGTCCGCCACCGTGGTGAAGTCATGAGGGAAGAGCGCTGCGAGCGTCCGAAGAACCTTGAGGTGTGGCGTGCGCGACACGAATGGGCGGATGCGCTTGCACGTCTCCTCGTAGAGGCCCTGCAGCACGTTGACCCGCTCCGCGGGCGTACTCGGGAGCGGCCTGGTGGTCGCCTCCGTGAACCAGTCGCGGAAGGCCTCATCCTCCAAGGCCTTTGCGACGGGAATGTTTCCCTGCTTCGTGTCCGCAACCGCGTCGCTGTCCCAGAGCTTCCGCTGGAAGTCGATGGTCCGCCGCTGGTCGGGCGGCATGGCGGCAACCCACTGGAGGAACTCGCCGAGGTTCTTCCCCCACCGTTGGTACGGCTGGTCGGGGTCGCTGAGCGCCTTTTCATAGCGTCGGACCAACTGTTGGAGAACCTCGGGAGAGCTCAGGTCCAGGGGGGGCATGGAGGGCCGCATCCTGACAATCCAAGCGAGCCCCTAGCAAGGCAGGTGCGGCTGGTGCCGGAAGGACGCGTGGTCGGTGGCGGCTCAGCTCAAGTTTCGCAGGTTCGGGGGCCTGCATTGGCGCCGAACCGTCGAGCCAGCCGCTCTTACGGTGCCACCAGTCGCCCCCTGGGCACCCACCGCCCCATCTTAGATTGGATTCGCAGCAGAGGAGGGGCCTGCATGGCTGCCGATATCACCCAAGACGTTCGCAAGATCTACGAGCAGTTCTGGAACCGCGGCGACATGAGCGCTGTCGACCAGCTCTTCGGGCCGGACTACCTCGCCCACGTCTCTCTCACGGGGGACCTGGACCAGGATGGGCTCAAGCAGATGGTGCGCACCTTCCGGTCGGCAATCCCCGACATCCGCTTCCGCATCGACGAACTTCTCACCTCCGGCGACACCATCGTCGTGCGCTGGACGTCGAGCGGTACCCAGACGGGCGAACTGATGGGCATCCCGCCTAGCAACCGCTCCGGCTCCACGACAGGCATCGATATCCTCCACTTCGAGGGGGGCAAGGTGCTCGAGCAGTGGAGCGTCTGGGACGCACTGAAGATGCTGCAGAATATGGGCGTCGTGCCGGCGATGGGCGCCCCCGTCGCCGCGCAGCCGCTCGAGCAGCCGCTTCCGGCCCCCGGGGTACGCCACTGAGGCGAGGCGCCGGACTTAGGGCCCGGCGCCGCCCTCCGCATCTCACGCAGGCCAAGCCGTCCAGCGCGAATGAAGTTGCCTCGCTCCACACCGCAGTTCACCACGCGGGCCTCCGGGCGCGACACGGCGTTCCGCTTCGACACCTGAGGGCAGGCAGGGGCCGTCAGCTCCCCGGAGCTCGCGTCGTCGCTGGGGCGCACCGTGTTAGCGTGAGCCCTCCCCATGAACTTCCGTTTTCAATGCTGGGTGCAGCGACATGCCAGCGGCCGGGTCACGCTCACACCGCTGGCCCTTCCGCACCTCGCGGTGCACGCGGACTCGCTGGAGAAGGCCACCGAGGAGCTGACGCTCGCGCTGGATGACCAGCTCACCCGCGTCCACCCGCGCCGTGTGCCGCAGTTCATCGCCGCGTCGGACGGAGTCCTCCACACGCTCGAAGTATGGGGCATCCCCGTCTGGGGCGCGGAGGGGAACACCCTCGCGCCGCTGCGCTTCTCCGCCGTCGTCGCTCCCGCGCACCAGGCCTTCACCGGGCTGCACGCCCCACGCCTCGAAACGCACCTGTGGTTCCAGGGCAAGACGCTCCCCAAGGACGCGGCGGAGCGGCTGGGTGAGCAGCTCGAGGACCTCTCCGACGCGCGCCGCCTCGCGCTGCGCCAGGATGGACCCGAGTCACTGGTGGAGCTGGAGGTGCGGGCCAGGCCCACTCCGCTCTCCGCCTTCACGCCGCGCCAGCTCCACCTGGACATCCTTCCGCCGCCGCGTCCGCGGGATGAGTCGGACGCCAACCCGGACGATGACGACGAGGACGCGCTGGAACAGGACTCCTGGGAGCCGCGCCGCCGCCGCGCCCGTCCCAAGGACGCGAAGCCGGACAAGCCTCCGCCCACGCCCACGCTGGACCGCATCGCGGTGCCCTGGCACAAGCTGGCGCAGGACGAGCAGCTCGACCCGGCCTATGAACAGGACGCGCTGGTGACGCTGCTGCGCGCCCGGCTCGCCGCGAAGGACGCCGAGTCCGTGGTGCTGGTGGGCCCCTCGGGCGTGGGCAAGACGGCGGTGCTGCACGCGCTCGCCCAGGCGCTGCGCGGCCCTTCCGCCACCGCCTCCGAGAAGGTCCGCCCCTTCTTCTACGTCGACGGCAGCCGCCTCATCGCCGGCGAGGGCATGTGGGGTGACTGGCAGCAGCAGGTGCTGCGCTGCTTCCGCGAGGCCGCCGAGTCGCACGCACTGCTGTGCCTGGGCCACGCGGTGGACCTGCTGGACGCGGGCAAGAGCGCTCACAGCGACCAGAACGTGGCCCAGCTCCTCCTGCCGCTGCTCGCCTCGCGCGAGGTGTCCGTGGTGGCCGAGGCCACGCCGGAGACGTGGGCCCAGGTGGAGCGCCGCAACGCCAGCTTCGCGCGCCTCTTCTCCGTGGTGCGCGTGGACGAGCCCGCGCCGGACGCGCTGGCCCGCATCCTCGCGCACGTGGCCGAGGACGACGCGGGACCCAAGCCGATGCAGGTGCTCCCCGAGGCGCTCGACGAGGCGCGCTTCCTCTGCCGCCGCTTCCTGCCCTATGGGGCGCAGGTGGGCAACGCGGTGGCCTTCCTGCGCCGGTTGCTGGCCACGTGCTCGCACGCCGCGCAGACGCGCGTCACCCGCCTGGACGCCATCCGCCAGTTCGCCTCCGAGTCCGGCATCCCCGAGTCGCTGCTGCGCGACGACATGCCGCTGGAGGCGGGCCAGGTGCGTGCCTTCCTCTCCACGCGCGTGCTGGGCCAGGAGGCCGCGGTGGAGCGCGCGGCCTCCGTCGTGTCCGTGCTCAAGGCGGGCCTGGCGGACACGCGGCGCCCGCTGGGCGTGCTGCTCTTCGTGGGCCCCACCGGCGTGGGCAAGACGGAGCTGTCCAAGGCGCTGGCGGAGCTGCTCTTCGGCGCGAAGGAGCGCATGGTGCGCCTGGACATGGGCGAGTACGCCGGTCCGGACGCGCTGGTGCGCCTGCTGGGCGATGGCCAGACGGCGGGGTTCCTCTCCGCCGCCGTGCGCCGCCAGCCCTTCTGCGTGGTGCTGCTGGACGAGGTGGAGAAGGCCCACCCCGCCGTGCACGACGCGCTGCTCGGCGTGCTGGGCGAGGGGCGCCTCACCGATGCGTCCGGCCGCTTCACCGACTTCCGCAACGCGGTGCTCGTCCTCACCAGCAACCTGGGCGCGGACACGTGGCGCGCCCGCGTGGGCTTCGACTCGTCCGGCGGCATGCCCGACAGCGCGGCCCTGCGCGCGCACTACCTCGCCGAGGTGCAGCGCTTCTTCCGCCCGGAGCTGTTCAACCGGCTGGATGACGTCGTCGTCTTCTCGCCGCTGTCCGCGGACCTGCTGCGCCGGCTGGTGGTGCGCGAGGTGGAGGCCGTGTGCCGCCGCCCCGGCCTGTCCCTCCATGACGCGGCGCTGGACGTCTCGCCCGCCGCGCTGGACTGGCTGGCCGCGCGCGGCTTCGACCCGCGCTACGGCGCACGTCCCCTCAAGCGCGCGCTGGAGCGGGAATTGGTGGTGCCGGTGGCGGCGTGGCTCGCGGCGCACCCGCAGGGCGGCGCGGTGAAGCTGTCCGTGGACGCGGGCGACGCGGGGCTCTCCCTGCGCGCGGAGGCGGTGGGCGGCGCCGCCGAGGGCGTGGGGCGACAGGCCATCGAGAAGGTGCTGGAGGAGGCGGCCAGCCTGCGCGCGGAGGTGCAGCGCTGGAGCCGCTCCGAGCCCATGCTCGCCCTGCGCCGCGAGCTGACCGTCTTCGACAAGGCGTCCCGTCAGCCGGCGTACTGGGAGGAACGAGCCCTGGCCGAGGAGTCCTCGCGCAAGTCGTCCGAGGCGCGCGAGCTGGAGAAGGCCTTCCGCGACTGCGCGCAGCAGGCGGAGGCCGCGGAGGACCTCCTCTTCGAGGCGCACCTCACGCGCGCCGTGAAGCAGGCGGAGTCGATGTCCCGCGAGGTGGCCGGGCTGCGGCGCGCCTTCCTGCCGCTGCGCGAGCGGCTCTACGCCAGCCTCTTTCCCACGTCGCGCGGGGCCACCCTCTTCCTGGTGCCCGGACGGGGCGCATGGCTGCACCTGTGCACGCTGGCGAAGGCGTATGAGCGCTGGGCGGAAACGCACGGCATCGCCTTCCAGCGTGCCCTGCTGCGGCCCGAGGAGCCGAAGCCGGGTGAGAAGGCGAAGAAGCCCACGCGCAAGGACACTCCGCTCTTCTGGGCCTGGGAGAAGAAGGTGACGCTCGAAGAGGTGAAGCCGCCCCCGTCCGCGTATGCGCTGCAGCTCACCGGCGGCACGCTGCCGCTGCTGCTCGCGGGCGAGCACGGCGTGCATCGCTTCGTCGAGGGCAGTCAGGCCTCGCTGGTGCGCGCCCGCTTCGAGTCGCAGCCGCTGTCCCTGCATGCGCTGCCGGAACTGGAGGCGCTGGAGAAGTCGCTGACGAAGCAGGAGGTGCGCCGGCTGCGGCCCGCCTCCGTCGAGATGTCGGGCGGCTCGCTGGAGGACCTGCGCACCGGAGTGAAGCAGCGCTTCGGTCCGGAAGGCCCGCACGTCGAGGCGCTGGTGGAAGCGTGGTTGCAGTGGCGCGTCTTCGGCGCGCGAGAGGAGGGCTGACGCCATGGACCTGAAACTGCCCCTGGTGGTGACGCCCCTCGGAGGCCGGCTGGTGCAGGCCTGGGTGCCCGCCTTCTGGCCCCGGCTGAGCGGCACCGGCCCCAGCCTCTCCATGCTGCGGGATGAATTGGCGCTCGCCGTGATGGAGCGCTTCGAGAAGGAGCCGGCTGCCAACGTCGCGGCCTATCAGTACCCGCCGCACCTGGGCCTGCGCCACGTGAAGGTGGACACGGAGGCGAAGGACCCGAAGAAGGGCAAGCGCGTCGTCCTCCAGGGCCGCATGGCCGTGCTGGTGGAGAAGTGGCCGCGCGATGACTTCTGGGTGGTGACGCCCGTCCGGCTGCCCGAGGCCCGCTTCGCGCTCTTCAACCCGGACGCCCTGCCCCAGGCGCTCGCGCGCCGGCTGAGCGCGTGGTGCCTGGAGCGGGACTTGGAGAACCTGGAGGAAGCCTGGTGCACCGGCCGCGAGCGGCTCGACATCCTGGAGGTGGACGCCTACGCGCCCACCATCCTCCCTCGCACGCCGCCGAAGCCCCCTGCCCCGCTGCGCCGCCGCAAGCCCAAGTCCAAGGAGGAGAAGAAGGACGCGCCCGCCCCGGAGACGCCCGAGCAGCGCGAGGCGCGCCGCAACCGCCGCCGCCTGTCACTGGTGGAGTTGCGCGCGGTGGCCCGCAACCTGAGCCACGGCGCGCGCGACGACGCGCTGGAGCGGTGCTACGGCCGCGAGTCACTGGTGCGCGAGGTGGTGGACGCGCTGGAGGGACGCGAGGGCGCGGCCATCGTCCTGGTGGGGCCTCCGGGCTCCGGCAAGACGGCGCTGGTGCACGAGGTGGTCAGCCGCCTCACGGCGAAGCAGGACGCCGCCGGCACTCGCCGCGACGTGTGGCGCGTGGACGGCAACCAGTTCATCGCGGGGATGATGTACGTGGGCCAGTGGGAGGCCCGCGCGCGCGGTGTGGTGCAGGAGCTGGTGGAGGTGGGCGACCTGCTCTACGTGGATGACCTGGCGTCGCTCGTCTACGCGGGGCGCACGGCGAACGAGCGCACCAACGTGGCACAGTTCATCGAGCCACACCTGGCGCGCGGCGAGCTGACGGTGCTGGCCGAGACCACGCCCGAGCGCTTCGAGCGCGTGCGCGAGGAGGCTCCGACGTTCGCCTCGCTCTTCCGCGTGGTGCATGTGCCCGCGCTGGACGCGCGCGCCACCCTGCCCGCGCTGCTGGGCACGCTGCGCGAGTTGGAGGCCGAGAGCCGCACCGGCGCGGTGCGGCTGTCCCCGCTGGCGCTGGAGACGCTGCTCGACTTGCAGCAGCGCTTCGTCGCGCACGAGGCCTTCCCGGGCAAGGCCGTGCGCCTGTTGCGCCGAGTGGTGTCGCGACCCGGCACCGCGGAGAACGGCCTGCGCCGCTTCACGGAGGAGGACGTCACCTCCGCCATGCGCGAGCAGACGGGCCTGCCGGACTTCGTGCTGGGCAGCGCGCCGCCGAAGACGCGCGAGACACTGGAGCGCGAACTGGGCGCGCAGGTGGCGGGCCAGCCGGAGGCGGTGTCAGCGGTGGTGGATGCCATCCTCACGCTGCAGCGCTCGTTGCAGCCTCCGGACAAGCCGCTGGCCACGTACCTCTTCGTGGGCCCCACCGGCGTCGGCAAGACGGAGACGGCCAAGGCACTGGCGCGCACTCTCTTCGGCAGCGAGGGCCGGCTGGTGCGCTTCGACATGTCCGAGTTCGTGTCCGCCTCCAGCATCACCCGGCTACTCGGCATGCCGGGCGCGCCGGACGGGGAGCTGACCACCGCGCTGCGCACGCAGCCCTTCTGCGTGGTGCTCTTCGACGAGGTGGAGAAGGCGCACCCGCGCATCTTCGACGCCCTGCTCCAGTTCCTCGGCGAGGGGCGACTGACGGACGGCGCTGGCCGCACGGTGGACGCGCGACAGGCGGTGGTGGTGCTGACGTCCAACCTGGGCGTGCGCGAGGCCGCGGCCCGCACCGGCTTCGCCCGCACCGCGGAGACCGCGGAAGCGCACTACCTCTCCTCGGTGCGCACCTTCTTCCGTCCGGAGTTCTTCAACCGGCTGGACCGCGTGGTGCCCTTCCGTCCGCTGACGCCCGCCGCGCTGCGCGTGGTGGTGGAGCACGCGCTGGAGTCGCTGCTGTCGCGCCGGGGCATCCGCCGCGGCAACGTGCTGGTGGAGGTGGAGCCCGCGCTATTGGACCTGCTGGTGGAGCAGGCCTATGACCCGCGCTACGGCGCGCGGCCCCTGAAGCGCGCACTGGAGCGGCGCCTCACGGTGCCCCTGGCCCATCACCTCGTGCGGCGCGGTGGCGAGGACCTCGCCCGGGTGGAGTTGTTCCGCCGGGGCGACGACATGGGCCTGTCGGTGGAGTTGCTGGTGCGCGAGCCCGCGTGGGCGCCGGTGCCAGACCCGGCGGGATGGACGCTGGGCGAGGTGTCCCGCGTGCTGGAGGAGACGGCGGCGCGACTGGAGGTGCTGTCCGCCCGCGAGGCCGCGAGGTCCAGCACCCAGGCGGTGCACCCCGAGGCGGTGGAGTTGGTGGAGCGGCTGGAGCGCCTCGCCGCGGAGGCGGTGGACATCCGGGAGAACGAGCTGGCGGAGCGGGACTTCCTGGAGACGGAGCAGCCCTTGTCCAAGGAGGCCGTGAAAGACTACGACTCGGATTGGCAGCGCAACCCCGGACGCGGCGGTCTGCGTCCCCGGCCGTCCTACGCCTCCGTGCCGCTGCCGGTGTCTCCCGAGGAGCGGCTGCGCCGCTGCCGCCCCCGCGTCCTGGCCCTGCGGGACGAGGTGGACTGGCTGGAGCACCAGCTCGCGTGCCGGGAGCGTGGCCCGGATGTACGGACGGTCCTCCTCGAAGGACTCGGCGATGCGCCGGTGTCCGCGCTGGAGGCGATGGCGCGTGCGTTGCCGCAGTCCCTGGGCCGCGTGTCGGTGTTCGAGGAGCGCGTGGAGCCGGATGGCCGCATCGGCTGGGGCGCGCCCGGCTCGCAGCGTCCCGCGGGCGTGCGGGTGCGGCGCATCGCCGTGAGCCTGTCCGCCTTCGGGCTCGCGGAGGTGCTGGCGCCGCTGGAGGGCTATGCGCTGGTGGAGACACTTCGCGGCGATGTGGTGCGTCCGGCGCCCGTGCGCGTGGAGTTGCTGGAGGGCGACGTGGGGCTGCTGGACGACGTCGCGAAGGCGGTGGCCGCGCGGGACGCCGTGCGCACGGCGGAGCGCGAGGCGCGGCGCGCGGGAGCGGCGCGGGAGCAGGCCCCGAGCCGCGTGGTGGTGGAGGGCAACGAGAGCGGGCTGGTGCACCTCGCGAGCCGGCGCAATCCGTCCGAGGCGCTCGCCTGGGCGGGACGCGTGCTGCGCAGGCCCGCGCGCGAGGAGGGCTGACATGGACAAGAACTTCCACATCTTCGTCCGCCGCTACCCGGGAGTCGGCGTCGCGGCCCATGTGCTGACACACCCGCACCTGGCCTCGTTCGCGGCGGACCTGAATGCCGCGCGACTCGACCTGGCGGAGGTGGTGGGCCGCCTGCTGCGCCGCGGCCTGCTATGGGAGGAGACGACGCACTGGGAGGACCTGCGCCAGCGCCGCATGTCCCTCACCGTGCGCGCCATGCAGCACGGGCGGCTGCTCTCCGTCCCCCTGAAGCTGACGGTGGTGACGCATGGCGGGCGCACCGGCTCGCGCGCCGCGCGCAAGACGGATGCGGCGAAGGGGCCGCTGCACGTCTGGGTGCCACGCGTGGGCGTGCAGGGCACGCTGCAGGACGCGGCGGACCTGGAGCCGTACGTCGAGGAGCTGGTCCGCTACGAGCTGCACCTCGCTCCGCTGGAGCGCCTGCACGGGCTGGCGTACCTGGGCGAGGAGTCGGTGGAGACGCTGGCGGTGCCGGCGCGCGTGAAGCAGTCGCCGAAGGCCCGCGCCTCGGAGGAGGACTCGAAGCAGCTCAGGCGCAAGTCCCCGCCCCCGGGGCTCGCGGAGGCCAGCCGCTGCCTCAACGAGGAAGCCCGCGCGGGCTTGCTGGAGCGGGCGTGGGAGCGCGACGCGGAGGTGGCCCGGCTCGCCGAGGCCGTGACTTCTGGCACGCGCGCCAGCGTGCTGCTGGTGGGCCCGCCGTCGGTGGGCAAGACGGCGCTGCTGCATGAACTGGTGCTGCGCGCGGAGGCCGCGGAGGCCGGAAACCCGCTGCACGGGCTGGAGGTGTACAGCACGTCGGGCGGCCGCATCATGGCGGGCATGCGCTACCTGGGGCAGTGGCAGGAGCGCGTGCAGCGCATGGTGGAGGCGCTGCGCGTGCGCCGCGCGGTGCTGCACCTGGACAGCCTGTCGGAGTTGCTCTCGCTGGGCGGCGGCGACACGGGCCTGGACGTGGCGCGGCACCTGCTGCCCGCACTGGAGAGTGGTGAGGTGGCGCTGGTGCTGGAGGCGACGCCGGAGGACGTGGCCCGCGCGGAGCGGACGCACGGGGCCTTCCTGCAGGCGCTGCGGCACTTCTCGGTGGCGCCGCTCGGGGCCGTGGCCGCGCGCACGGCGCTCCAGCAGGCATCGCAGCGGGTGGCCCGCGCGCGCAAGGTGCGCTTCACGCCGGACGCGCTGGACCGCGCCGCCGAGCTCACGGAGCGCTTCGGAGACGGCCCGCCGCCGGGTGGCGCGGTGGCCCTGCTGCGCTCGGCGAGCACCCAGCCCTCGGCCGCGGGGGAAGTGGACGCGGCCGCGGTGACGCGGGCCTTCTGCACGCGCACGGGCTACCCACGCGAGCTGGTGGACACGTCCGTGCAACTGGACCCGGAGGCGCTGCTGCGGCGCTTCCGCGAGCGCATCGTCGGTCAGGACGAGGCGACGCTGCTCCTGCGGAACCTCATCGTCACGCTGAAGACGGGGCTGGCGGACCCGTCCCGCCCGCTGGGAGCCTTCCTGCTGCTGGGCCCCACGGGCGTGGGCAAGACGGAGTCGGCGCTGGCGCTGGCCGAGTACCTCTTCGGCGACACGGCACGGCTCGCGCGCTTCGACATGGCGGAGTACGCGGTGCCGGGCAGCGCCGCGCGGCTGGTGGGCGAGGTGGGCGGACAGCAGGGAGGTCTCGCGCGGCGCGTGCGCGAGCAGCCCTTCGGCGTGGTGCTGCTGGACGAGGTGGAGAAGGCGGACGGCGGCGTACACGACCTGCTGTTGCAGGTGCTGGGAGAGGGACGCCTCACGGACGGCACGGGCCGCACCGTCAGCTTCCGCAACACGGTGGTGTTGCTCACGAGCAACCTGGGCGCGGACAGTGCGGGGCGCTCGCTTGGCTTCGGCGGCGGCAGCGTGCGGGACATGGAGCAGCACTATCTGGGTGCGGCGACGGCGTTCTTCCGGCCGGAGTTGCTGAACCGGCTGGACCAGGTGGTGCCCTACCGGCCCCTCACACCGGAGGTCATCCGCGCGCTGGCCCGCCGCACGCTGGAGACGGCGCTGGCGCGCGAGGGCCTTACGCGCCGGAACGTGAAGGTGTCCTTTGGCGACGACGTGGTGGAGTACCTGGCGCGCACCGGCTTCGACGCGCGCTACGGCGCACGGCCACTGAAGCGCGCGGTGGAGCAGCACGTGGTGGCGCCACTGGCACAGTGGCTCGCCGCGCACGCGAGCGCCCTTCCTCCGCAGGTGACGCTGCGGGTGGGCGCGGAGGGGCGGGTGGCGCTCGACTGAACGAGCGCACACGAATCATGGATGGCCGGTAGTGCCGAGACTCACTCCTCTGCATCCGGCTGGATGCCGCCGTCCGGGTCCTCGAACGACGCAAGCGACGCGCTCTCGATGCCCACGGCCGCGAGCAGGATGTCCCGGCCCGTGGCGGGCAGCGACTTCGGCGCGCTGCCCGCGTCCGCCGCCTTCGCGGTCGAGGGGTGCCCGTTGGTGAGCAACACCACCGCGGCCTGGAATTGGGGCATGAAGCCAATCCACGCGACGAAGCCCGCGTTGCCGCCGGCCTTGCTCACCACGCGCGCGCCCTGCCCCACCTCGTGGCTGTACCAGGCCATGCCAATGGAAGTCCCCGGTGAAATCTGGAAGCGCGGCTGGTGCGCGAGGCTCATCGCCCGGTACGTCAGCAGCGGCATGCTCTGCACCCGGAAGAGGTTGCCTTCCAGGAAGCTCAGCATGTCGCTCGCGGTGGAGTTGAAGCCCACGCCCCGGAAGGCCACCTTCTTGCCTGCCGCCGTGTAGCCCTGAGCGATGCGCTCCGGCGAAATGCCGCTCACGTCCACCACCGTGTCGCGCATCCCGAGCGGCCCGCGGATGTCCTGCTCGAACAGGTCCATGTACTTCGCACCCGCGGCCCCCACCGTGGTGAAGCCCTGCGTCACCTCACTCACATTCGAGTAGAGGTAGCTCGTGCCGATGTGCCGCTCGGGGTTGAACTTCGTCCAGAAGTCCAGGAGCTGCGGCGTGGGCGGCTGGCCCGTGTAGAGCGCGTGCGCGGGCCGGCCCGGCACGTTGGGCGCGGGCATGGCGGCCGTCATCGTGCCCAGGTTCGCGGGCGTCACCTGCCGGATGACGCTCCCCTCCTTCCCCACTCCCTCCGGGAGGAAGCGCGTCACCTGGTCCTCCAGCGACATCTTTCCCTCGACGATGCGCGCGGCGGCCAGCGTGTTGGTGAAGGTCTTCTGCACGGAGCCGATGATGAACAGCGTGTCGTCGCGCACCGGATTCTTCGTCTCGCGGTCCGCCAGCCCCGACGTCAGGAAGGCGCGCGCACCGCCAACAGCAAGGGCCGCCGACACGCCAATCTGCGTGTCCGTTCCCAGGTAGGAGCGGATGCCCTGCTCGAGGAGCTGCTTCAGCCGCGTGGGGTCCTTCGCCTCGTTCGCCATGGTGCCTCCAGTGGGTGGGGATGCCCGCCCCTGGAGCAAGCCGCATGCCTTACGGCGGAGACGCGGTTCCCCTCGGAGACACCCCATGAAGACACCGCGCCGACGTGTCGAGCACGGCCCCCGACACGTCGCCCCGACAGGGCTTCACTTCTCCCCGCCACCGCTCCAGGTGAGCAGCGCGCTGACACCGAGGCTGCTCTCACCACCGCTCTGCAACCGCCATGGCACGGAGACGCCCACCTCCAGGGCTTCCGAGGGGCGCACATAGAGGCCTGGCGCGAGGATGCCGGTGTTGGTTCCCTGCTCGTTGCGGAAGGCCGCTTCAGCCTTGGGCCGCAGCAGGCCGTCCCCCAGCACCGCGGCCACGCCCAGGTCCGGGTGCACGGTGCCGTCGCGGCCACCGCTCGAGGGCAGCAGGTCCACCGCGGCGCTCGCGTTGAGGCCCACCGGTCCCAGGTCCTTGTACGCGAGCACGAAGGGCGCCACGCCCGGACGCATCGACGCCTCCGGCGAGTCGCGCAGCGCCATCACCTCCGCGCCCGCGGATACCACCAGCCCGCGCTCTCCGTCGTTCAGCAGGGCCACGCGCGCGCCCACGCTGCCTTCTTGGAGCGTGGGCTCCTCGCTCTCGGGAGACAGGCCCACTTCGCCTTCAATCTGCAGCGCGTCCGTCACGCCGTACTCGATGTGCAGCGGCAGCTCGAAGCTGGCTTCGCCGTCGTCCTCCTCCCAGTCGAGCCCACTTCCCGCCTCCAATTCGTGCTGCTGGTTGGGAGGCGCTTCTTCTCCGAGGAAGAGCTCCTCGACGCGGCCTTCCACGCCTTCCTGTCCGCTCCCCTCGGCCGCCAGCGCGGGCGCGGCGAGCACGAGCAGCAGGGCCAACGACTGCTTCAACGGTGGGCTCTTCATGCCTGAAGGATGAGAATGAGCGAGCAGCCGGCGCATGCCCCTCCGGCCGGGCATGGCCGGGGCCCGCTGGCCCGGCTGCCCTCCAGGCGGCAACACCCGGCGCGGGTGGCGCCAGACTTGCTCGGCGCGGGCGACTGGAAGGGCGCGGAGGCCGCCGTGAAGTTGGTGGAGCCGTGGCTCGCCGAGCACGGACACGGCAAGCGCTGAGACGTCAGCGCGTGGCGGGCGCGGCCTTCGGCTCGAGGGCGCGGCCGCGGGTGCCGGCGGCCCACTCGTCCCAGACGTCGAAGGACTTCATCTGCTGGCCCAGGTCCGTGGAGTTGATGAGGGCCTCCACCTCGGCGCGGCTCTGGCGGGGCAGCCGTTCCTCCATGTTGGCGAAGCCCCAGGTGAGCGCTCCCACCACGGCCGCGTTGGTGCGCAGCGTCCGCGCGTCGCACTGCTCGAGCTCGTCCGAGCGCGCGTGGTAGTTGGGCCCGTAGGTGGCCGACTCCTGGTTGGCGATGAGGTTGGCCACGCCGTGCAGCATGAAGTCGAAGTTGTCGGTGCCCACCACCGGCACGTCCACCTGCGTGAAGGGCCCCAGCCCCGCCACCGGCGTCAGCACCTTGTCCACCAGCGGCACCAGCGGCGGCCGCCCATTCGTGAAGAAGCCGGTGATGCGGCCGCAGCCGATGTCCACCGACAGCGCCATGGCATGCGTGTCGAGCTCCGCCGCGTGCGTGCGCACGTAGCCCGCGGAGCCCTGCATCCCCTGCTCCTCGCCGTTCCACAGCGCGAAGCGGATGGTCCGCGCGGGCTTGAGCCCCAGCCTCTGCATCTGCCGCGCGAGGTCGATGAGCATCGCCACGTTGGCGCCGTTGTCCAGCGCGCCGCCGCCCAGGTCCCAGCTGTCCAGGTGCGCGCCCACGATGACGACCTCGTCCGGACGCGTGGTGCCGCGAATCTCGCCGATGACGTTGCGCGACTCGTAGGGGCCGCCCGTCTGGAGGTCCAGCACGGTGGTGAGCGTGAGCGGCGTGCCCGCGCGCAGCAGGCGCAGCGCGCGCTTCGCGCCGTCGCGCTCCATCACCATCATGGGACGGGTGTTCTTCGGGCCCACGGAGACGTTGTGGCGGTAGAGCTGGTTGCCGGGCCGGCTGCCCATGTAGACGACGCCGGCCGCGCCCGCGGCGAACGCGCGGGACTCGATGTCCGTCGCCTCGTTGTACTCGCGGAAGAGGCCGTCCACGTCGCGCAGCTCCTCCGTCTCCACGAGGAGGAACGCTCCGCGCGCCTTCGCCCCCACCTGCTTGAAGTCCGCCTCCGTGCCACGCCGCAGGTCCACCAGCGGCGCCTTGAAGCCGCCCTTCGTCGTCGGGGCGGAGAACGGCATCGCGGCCACGCGCGGGGCGAAGCTCACACCCCGGCCCTGCACGGTGGCGGAGGCGCCGCGCTCCAGCCAGAGCGCGCGCATGCGGAAGGGCTCGGCGCGTGCCGTCACGCCGGCGGCCTTGAAGCGCTCCAGCGCCCACTCCACGGAGCGGCGGTTGGCGTCCGAGCCGGTGGCGCGGCCACCCACCTCGTCCACCAGCGAGCGCAGGTCCTCCAGCATCGGCGTCCCACCGAGCATCGTGCCGACGAGCAGCGAGGCCTCGCGCTCGCGTGTGGGTGGAGCGGTCTCCTCGGCCCCGGCGAGCATCGGCGTAGCCAATGCAAGGGACAGCACGGCGAGGCTGCGCGACAGGCGGAAGCGGGACATGTGGGGGACACCTCGAAGGTAGGAAGAGGGCGCAAGCATTCCCAACGTGCCGTCCCGGCTTCAAGGCCTCACGCCCATCCGCCGCGCCGCGCCATGGCCTCGCCGTGAAAAGGGCGCGAGGAAGATTCGCGGAGGGGCTCGTTGTGCGGGGTGGAGGCAGCGACGAAGCGCCTCCCCCACCCGCCGCAACCGGAGGTCCCCCATGTTCCGCCGCTCCCTGTTCGCCGTGCTGCCCTTCGCGCTCATCGCCTGTGGTCCCGTGGACGAAATGGAGACCGTTGACGAGTCCACCGGCACGCAGGCTCAGGCCGTGTGTCCCGGCGTCACCACCGTCACGTTCGGCACCATCGACAACTTCGGCGGCGGGCCGGACCCGCTTCCATACGCGCCCACCGCGCTGCCGGAGTTCGTGGGCTACCTCAACGCGCAGGGCATCCCGACGGCGTCCCTCAAGACGTTGGATGACGGCACGCCCAACAAGCACACGGTGGCCACGCTGCGCCACGGCCTGCGGAGCTGCTTCGGCTCCACCTGCACGCTGAAGCTGTGCTTCCGCGCCCGCGCGCACGCGGACGTGCCGCAGGATGACCGCGTCACCGTCTACAACACCGACTTCGGCGTCTACAGCTTCCCGCAGGTCACCAGCCAGCCGGTGGTGCCCAACCTGCGCGCCACCTGGAACCCGGGCGAGGTCGCCACCATGTGCATGCCGCTCAACATGGCCCTCGTCGGCGACATGCTCCAGTTCCAGATGCAGGACGACTCCTCCGTCGACTACATCCAGATGATCCTCAGTTGCTGAGCGCGGCACGCCCGCCCTCCTGCTGGCGGCGGCCGGCACGGTGGCACCCGAGAGCCTGGCCGCTGGCTGGTTCCGTCCGGGCCCTGATGCCCGCCGGGGAGGCAAGGCCCGGGCCCGCCGGGTGTGGACCCAAGGCGCCACCTCCCGGCCCGCTTCTCCCGGCGGGCGTCCGAGATGCGCAACCTCCAGGGAAAGGTGCCCGGTAGGCAGGCCGGGTCATCCCTTGGAGGCAACGTCAGTGTTGGGACATGGCGCGGGCTTGACGGACAGGGAAGCCATCGAAGGCATCTCCGCGGAACAGTCCCGTCTGTTCCTCGAGACGATGGTGGCGAGTGCGCCCATCGGCCTGGCCTTCGTGGACCTGGACCTGCGCTTCATCCACATCAACCAGGCGCTGGCCGACCTCAACGGACTGCCCCGCCAGGCCCACCTGGGCCGCAAGGTGCGCGACGTCATCCCCGAACTGTGGCCCGCCATCGAGCCCCACTACCGGCAGGTCCTGGAGACCGGACGTCCGGCCCTCAATCTGGAGATTTGCGGCCCCACGCACAAAGACGGTGGCGTCGCTGACCGCTACTACCTGGTGAACTACTACCCCGTGCGCGACGCGAACGGCGCCATGCACGGCATCGGCATCACCGTGTTGGAGACGACGGAGTCGAAGCTCGCGGAGCGGGCGCTGCGCACGAGCGAGCAGCGCTACCGCTCGCTGGTGGAGTCCGTGGCTCAGACGGTGTGGACCACCAACGGCCGCGGTGAGGTGGTGGAGCCGGCCCCCCGATGGCTCGCCTTCACGGGGCAGAGCCTGGGGGGCCACCTGGGCCTGGGCTGGCTCGACGCCATCCACCCGAGCGACCGGACGCGCTTCGTCTCGGAGTGGGCCACGGCGCTGGAGACGCGAGACGCGTACCAGGGCGAGGTGCGGCTGCGGCGTCACGACGGCGCGTACCGCGACACCATCATCCGCGGCGTCCCCGTCTTCGATGACCAGGGCCTCGTCCGTGAGTGGATTTCCACCGCCGAGGACATCACCGAGCGCAAGCAGGCCGAGGCCTCGCTGCGGCGCACCACCCAGGCGCTCCAGGAGAGCGACGAGCGCTACCGCACCTTCGTGGCCCAGAGCACCGAGGGCATCTGGCGGCTGGAAGTCGTGCCGCCCATCGACACCCGCCTGCCCGAGGACGAGCAGTTGCAGGCGCTCATGGAGCGGACCCGCGTCGCCGAGGCGAACGAGATGATGGCGCGCATGACGGGCTTCGCCACCGCGTCGCGGATGGTGGGCATCCGGCTGCCGGAGATGCTGTCCCGGCTCACGCGGGACCCGGCACACGTCGACAGGGCCATCCGTCCCTTCATCCGCGATGGCTATCGGAGCGAGAACGTGGAGACGCGCATCGTGGACGGCTCCGGCGAGGAGCGCGTGCGGATGGCGAACGTCCTCGGGGTGGTGGAGCGCGGCATGCTGGTCCGCATCTGGGGCACCCAGCGCGACGTGACGGAGCAGGTGCACGCGAAGGAGGCCCTGGAGCAGAGCCGCGAAGTCGTACGCATCCGGGAACACCAGCTCCGCGCCATCACCGACGCCCTCCCCGCCCTGGTGGCCTACATCGACCGTGACGAGCGCTACGTCTTCTGCAACCGGGCCTTCGAGACGTGGTTTGGCCTCAAGCCCGAGGAGCTGATTGGCCAGCCCGTGCGCGTCCTGGCCGGAGAGATGGGCTACGCCCACCTGAAGGACTGGATGCGCAGGGCGCTTGCGGGAGAGACGGTCAGCTACGAGAGCGCACTCACGCTCCGGGACGGGCGGATGCTGCACGTCCAGTCCACCTATGTTCCCACGCAGTCGCCCCAGGGCGCGGTGAAGGGCTTCGTCGCCCTCGTACACGACATCACCGACCGCAAGCGGGCGGAGGCCGAGGTGGAGGTCCAGCGCGCGCGACTCTACGACACGCTGATGAACGTCCCGGCCTCCATCGCCATCCTGAGCGGTCCCGACCAGATCTTCACCCTCGTCAACCCCATCTACCGGACCTTCTCCGACGGCGTGGACCTCACCGGCCAGTCGCTCAGGGAGATGAGCAGGAGCAGCCGCGCGGGTGTGGAGTACTCCCAGCGGCTCAAGGAGGTCTACGACAAGGGCCGGCCCGTCTTCATGACAGAGGCCCTCGTGCGAGTCGGCTCCCGGGGCAGCAGTGTGCTGGAGGACCGCTTCTTCAACATCGCCTACGTGCCGCTGCGCGACGCCGACGGGCGCGTGGACTCCGTCATGTCCTACTCCATCGATGTGACGGAGCAGGTACGAGCCCGGCAGAAGGCGGAGGAGCTGGCCGCGCACCTGACCAACCAGCAGCAGTGGCTGGAGTCCGTCCTCAACCTCATTCCCATCGCCTTCCTGCTGCTCGAGCCGGGCACCGGGCGCGTCCTCTTCGCCAACCAGGCCGCCCACCGGATGGCGGGGGGCCGATTCCCCCTCGGCGTTCCCTCGGAGGAGTACGCGGACGTGTACCACCTCACCGACGAGCAGGACCGTCCCCTGCCGGTGGACCAGAGCCCTGGAAGCCGGGCCGCGCGCGGCGAGCGCTTCCTCCGGGCCCCCGTGGTGTGGCACACGGCGACGGGGCGGCACTCGCTCCTCACGGACTCGGAGATGCTACCCGCGATGCACGGCCACCCGGCCACCGCGCTGCTCTCCCTCCATGACGTGACGCGGCTCAAGCAGACCGAGGCCCAGCTCCAGGAGTCGGTGCGGCTGCGCGACGAGTTCCTCACCGTGGCCTCGCACGAGCTGAAGACGCCGCTCACCCCGCTGCAGATAAAGCTCCAGGGGCTGGCGCGCGAGGCCCGCCCGGACGCGCCCTGCGAGCGGCTCCGCGAGCGCGTGCGCTCCACGGCGGAGAGCGCCTCCTGGCAGGTGCGCAAGCTCACCGCGCTCATCAATGACTTGCTGGACGTCACGCAGCTCACCGGCGAGACGCCGTCGCTCCAGCGCGACCTCACGGACCTGTCCGCCGTCGTGCGCGAGGTGGCGGAGCAGTTCCGCACGCAGAGCGCCCAGGCCGGGTGCGACGTCATCGTGGAGGCGCCCGCGCCGGTGGTGGGCTGGTGGGACCGGCACCGGCTGGCGCAGGTGGCGCGCGGCCTGCTCTCCAACGCCATCAAATACGGACCCGGCCGGCCCGTGGTGCTGCGGGCGGAGCAGCGGGGCGACAAGGCCCGCTTCACCGTGCGCGACGAGGGTATCGGCATCGCCCCGGAGAACCTGTCGCGCATCTTCGAGAAGTTCGGTCGCGCCGTCTCCACGCGCAACTACGGCGGCCTGGGCCTGGGCCTCTTCATCAGCCGCCGCATCGTGGAGGCGCACCAGGGCACCATCCTCGCGGAGAGCCGGCAGGGCGAGGGCACCACCTTCACCGTGGAGCTGCCGCTCTCCCTGGAGCAACGCCCCCAGGGCGCGACGGTGCACTGAAGGCGCACCGTGCGCCCCGAACGTCAGACGTCAGACGACAGGGAGCGTGCGCGACAGGGGCAGCTCTCGCACGCGCGTGCCGGTGAGCGCGAAGACGGCGTTGGCGATGGCCGGCGCCACGGGAGGCAGGCCCGGCTCGCCAATGCCACCCGGCGGGCCGTCGCTCTCCACGATTTCGACGTGAATCTTCCGGGGCGCCTCGTTGATGCGCACCAGCTTGAGGTCGCGGAAGTTGGACTGCTCCACCGCGCCGCCCTTCATGCTGATTTCGCCGTGCAGGGCAATGCTCATCCCGAAGATGACCGAGCCCTCCATCTGCGAGCGGACGCGGTCCGGGTTGATGACGGTGCCGGCATCCACCACCACCCACGCCTCGTCGACGCGGATGCGTCCGGCCTCGTCCTTCACCACCGACGCGACGACGGCCACGTAGGACAGGAAGCTCTTGTGCGCGGCGAGCCCCAGCGCGCGGCCGTCCTTCTTGCGCTCGTCCCAACGCGACAGCGCCGTCACCCGCTCCACCACGCGCCGCATGCGCCCCGTGTCGATGGGGTGCTGCTCGAAGGACTGGCCGTAGTTGTCCAGCTCGCGCACGCCCAGCTCCGCCAGCGTCACCACGCGCGGCGGCCCCAGCAGCTCCAGGCGCATGTCGCGCGAGTCCACGCCGCGCGCGTGGGCCAGCTCGTCCATGAACGAGTTGACCGAGAACGCGTGGAAGATGTTGTACACGGAGCGCAGCCAGCCGATGCGCACATGGGCGGGGGCCTCGCACGTCTCCGCGCGGACGTTGGGCACGGTGAGCGCCAGGTCCGTCACGCCCTGCTTCAAGTCGCGCGCGCTGGGCCGGCTCGCGGGCGAGAAGGTGGAGGCGATGGGCGGGAAGGCCGTGCGGTGGCGCCACGCCACCACCTTGCCGTCCGCGTCCAGGCCCGCGCTCAGCCGCTGCATGCTGACGGAATGGTAGTAGTCGTGGCGCATGTCATCCTCGCGCGTCCACTGCACGCGCACCGGAGCGCCCGCCTCGCGCGCCAGCCACACCACCTCGGCGATGAAGTCCGCCTTCGACTTCCGGCCGAAGGCGCCGCCGAGGAAGGTGACGTGCACCTTCACCTTCTCGGGAGGAATCTTCAGGATGCCGCCGGCCACCTCCTGCGCGTCCTGGGGGTTCTGCGTGGGCGCCCACACCTCGCAGGTGTCGCCGTCCACGCGGGCCATCGCGACGAGCGGCTCCATGGCCGCGTGCGGCAGGTGGGGGACGTAGTACTCGGCCTCCACGACGCGCGCGGCGCCAGCCAGCGCCTTGTCCACGTCACCCACATTGCGGGCCACGGTGCCCGGCGCGCGCACCGAGGCGGCCAATGCCTCGCGGTACTGCTTCGAGTCGTACGACGCGTTCTCCCCGTGCTCCCAGGTGATGTCCAGCGCCGCGCGGCCCTTCATCGCCGCCCAGGTGTTCTCCGCCAGCACCGCCACCCCGCCCCACTGCTGGTAGATGTAGGGCTTCTGCGGCGCGGGCAGCTCGACGACGCGCTTCACGCCGGGGACGGCGAGCGCCTTCGCCGCGTCGTACTTCACCACCTTGCCGCCCACGACGGGGGGACGCGCAATCATCGCCACGAGCATGCCCGGCAGCTTCACGTCGGCGCCGAAGGCGGCGGTGCCGTTGACGTACGCGGGCGCGTCCAGGAGCGGCAGCGGCCGGCCCACGCGCTTCAGCTCGGCCCTGGGCCGCAGCTTGACGGACTTCTCGTCGGGGACGGCCAGCCCCGCCGCTTCGCTCGCCAGCTCGCCGAAGCCGAGCGTGCGCTTGCCGTCGCGGTGGAAGACGGCGTGGTCCTTCGCCACGCAGTCCTCGGGCTTCACCTTCCAGCGCTTCGCGGCGGCGGCCACCAGCATGGTGCGCGCCGTGGCGCCGGCGCGGCGCATGTCCTCGTAGATGCCGCGCACGCTGCTGGAGCCGTCGGTGTTCTGGTCGCCGTAGGCCTTGTCGCCGTCCGCCTGGACGATGCGCACCCGCGCCATGTCCGCGCCCAGTTCGTCGGCGATGAGCACCGGCAGCGAGCTGCGGATACCCTGCCCCATCTCCGAGCGGTGGCAGACGATGGTGACGAGCCCGTCCGGGGCCACGTGTACGAAGGCGTTGGGAGTCAGGCCCGGGGTGCCGTCCTCGATGGCCGGGGAGCTCGACTTCGGCTTCTTGCCGGAGCGCCCGGAGGGCTCGGCCGCGAGCGTGTCCGCGGAGAAGAGGCCGAGGGCGAGCCCGCCCACCGCCAGGTTGAGCCCCTCGAGGAAGGAGCGCCGCGAAATCAACTGGAGTCGCTGCGTCATGCCACCCTCACCCTTCCTCGGGAATGCCCGCGGCCTTCTTCACGGCCGCGCGGATGCGCGTGTACGTGCCGCACCGGCACAGGTTGCCGGCGAGCGACTGGTCGATGTCGGCGTCGGTGGGCTTCGGCTTCTTCGCCAGCAGCGCCGCCGCGCTCATGATTTGACCGGACTGGCAGAAGCCGCACTGCGGGACGCCCAGCTCGCACCAGGCCTTCTGCAGCGGGTGGTTGCCGTCGGGCGACAGGCCCTCAATCGTCGTCACCGACTTCCCCTCCGCGCGGCGCACCGGCGTCACGCACGCGCGCACCGTCTGGCCGTCCAGGTGGACGGTGCACGCGCCGCACAGCGCCTGGCCGCAGCCGTACTTCGTGCCCGTCAGGCCGAGCACGTCGCGCAGCGCCCAGAGCAGCGGCATCTCCGGGTCGACATCGAGTTCCTTCTCCACACCGTTGACGCGGACGTGAATCGTCATGGCCGTGCCTCCTCGTTCGGGCACTCCGCGCCCGTCTCCACCCACGCGGCGATGATGGCGCCGAACTGCTCCTGCGTTCCGGGCGCGGGCTCGCGGTCCGCTCCGGGGTTCCATCCCCAGCCCACCAGCTCATCGTGGGCGTTGTGCTCGACAATCTGCGCCAGCGTCTTGCCGCCGTTGCGCTTCGGGTCCTTCATCTGCTCGCAGATGTGGCGCGGGCTCTTGCCCACCCACGCCATCTCCTTCGGCGCCAGGTGCCAGTTCGGCGCGCCGGGCACGCGCGCGTGCGCCAGGTTCCGGTCCTGGTGGCAGCTCGTGCACTCCTGGGCGACGGCGCCCTTGTCGTCCGGCCCGCGCACCACCGGCGGGTAATGCGGCTGCCCATCCATGCCCTGGAGGGGCGTGTCCCCGCTGGGGTGGCAGTTGGCGCAGCGCGGGTGCAGGAGCACGCGGCTCGCCTCGAGGAAGAGCGCCTTCGAGCGCTCCGCCGGGGATTCGATGCTCGCGAAGTCCTGAAGACCGCGCAGCGCGTTGGGAGCAACCTCGGGAAGGGCGGCCTTCTGGACAGCGCCCGCATCGGGCTCCCGCTTGCATCCTCCCACCGTCAGGAGGACGACCAGCGGAGCCATGACTCGGAGAGTTGGCTGCATGGCCCAAGGCTCCAGCAACTCCCCCTCCACCACAAGCCGAATATTCGCCCCTCCGGAAGCCGTACCTGGCGTGCTGGCGCGCATCCGCCGTCATGCTCTTCGGGAGCCGCCTTGCGCCGCCGCGCGCCGGCCCCACGTTTGACTCGTGGGCCCTGGGCCCCTGGAGGGGGTCGTGTCGTCTCCTACACAATTGCCTTCGCTCGACGTCGTCGCGGACGCGCTCCTCGTCGGGAACAGCGGGACGGTGCTCGAAGCGGTGCACCACTACATGGACGAGGGTGGGCCCGCGTTCCTCGTGGACATGCTGGCGAAGCCCGTCATGCAGGCCGTGGGCGAGCGCTGGTGCCGCGGCATCATCTCGGTGGCGGAGGAGCACGCCGCCACGGAGTTGATGCGCGAATTGCTGACGCAGTTGTTGCCCGGGCTCGGGTGGCACCAGGGCGGGCCCCGCGCCGTCATCACCTGCGCGCCTGGCGAGCGGCACCTCCTCGGGGCGCGGCTCGTCGCCCAGGTGCTGGCAATCGACGGCTGGCATGTGCGCTTCCTCGGCGCGGACACCCCGGCGAAGGACCTGGCCGTCTTCGTCGCCCGCGAGCAGCCCGTCTTCGTCGGGCTCTCCTGCGCCATGCCGGAGCACGTGCCGGACGCGCGGCTCACGCTGGAGCTGATGCACCGCACGACGCCGCAAATCCCGCTCGTGGCGGGTGGCCGCGCGGCCGACGGCCTGACGCCTGAAGTGGAGGGCTCCTGGTCCGTGCTGCACTCCACCGAGGAGCTGTTGAACCTGACGCGCGGTGGCGTGGACAGGCTCCTCCCATCCCGCTGAGCTCGCGGCCTCAGGCGCTCGAAGCGGCGGACTCCTTCTGTTCCCCGGCAACCTGCCGGGGCGGCGTTTGCGTGGGGAGGATGACGGTGAAGGTGGACCCCAGCCCCGGCTGGCTCCGCACCAGGATGGTGCCGCCGTGGGCCTCGATGATCTGCTTCGCCACGTACAGCCCCAACCCCATGCCGCTGTAGTGCCGCGCGGAGACCGCGCGCTCGAAGCGGTCGAAGATTCGGGCCGTGTCCTCGCGCTTGAGCCCGATGCCCCGGTCCTGCACACACAGGCGCGCCATCTCCCCATGGCCCTCCACGGACACGTCGATGGGGCCGCTGGCGCCGTACTTGATGGCGTTGGAGATGAGGCTGGACAACACCTGCTCCAGCCGGAGCTGGTCCCACACGCCGCGCACCGGGCCGGGGGTGTGGACCTCCAGCCTGCTGCCCGCGGCCTCGGCCTCCTCGCGGAAACGGTCCGTCACCTCGGCGGCGAGCACGGACAGGTCCAACTCCTCCAGCAGCAGCCCCAGCCGTCCGGTGGCCACGCGCGACACGTCCAGCAGCCGCTCCACGAGCTGCGCCAGGCGCTGCACCTGGGCCGACGAGCGCTCCAGGTGACGCGTCACCCGCTCGTCGGAAACGCCCGCGGCGGCCACGCTGCGGCGGAGCGTGTCGAGCTGCAGTTTGAGGGGCGTCAGCGGCGTGCGCAGCTCGTGCGCGGCGATGGAGAGGAACTCGTCCCGCGCGCGGACGCCCTCGCGCACCTGTTGCAGCAGCCGGGCGTTCTCCACCGCCACGGCGATGCGCCCCGCGAGCGCCTGCGCCACCTCCACCTCCTCGTCCCGGTAGGGGCGCGCTTCCGGAGCGCTCCGCCCCAGCGTGAGCAGCCCCTCCAGCCCATGCGTCGTGAGCACCGGGACGCGCAGCAACTGGTGCACCCCCAGGCGTGGCAGCAGTGACGCGAGCCCTCCCCGGGAGGAAGACGCTTCTCCCGAGGAGAGCCTCGATAGCCGGGGCTCGTCGCCGGCCCGCCAGGTCTCCCGCGTCTCCGGGGCCTCCACCACGGCGCGCAGCCGGTACACGCCCGTGGGCTCCACGTGGGCCATGCGGAGACCGGGGGCGAAGGGGCCACTTCCGAGCAACTCCACGACGCACAGGTCGCCGAGGTCGGGGACGGCTCGCTCGGCCAGCCGCTGGAGCGCGGCCTCGCTCCGAGCCACGTCCGACAGCAGCTCGCCCGCGTCCGCCAGCAGCGCGATGCGCCGGCGCGACTCGTCCGCCGCCTCGCGGCGCGCGTGCTCCAGCCTCGCGGCCAGCTCCAGCTCGCGCGTCGCCCGCAGGTCCACCTCCGTCATCACCGAGGCCGCGAGGTCCTCGAGGACGTGGACGTCGTCCTCCGTCCACTGGCGCGGGACGGTGTCGAGGACGCAGAAGGTGCCCAGTGCCTCGCCGGAGCTGACCAGCGGCACGCCCGCGTAGGCCACCACGCCCAGCTCCGCCACGCCCAGGCAGTCGCGCAGCAGCGGGTGCGCGCGCGCGTCCTCGACGATGAGGGCCTCACCGGAGGCCAGGGTGTACTTGCAGAGCGAGTGCGCCAGCGGAAGCTCGCGCCGGCTCTGCCACGGCTCCGGCAGGCCGATGCAGCTCTTGCAGAAGTGCCGCTCCCCATCCAGCAGGCTCACCATGCCGATGGGAGCACGGAGGACGCGGCAGGCCAGGCGGGTGAGGCGGTCGAAGGCCTCCTCGGCCTGGGTGTCCATGAGAGCGGTCCTGCGCAGCGCGGCCAGTCGCTCGGGGGAGCGCAAGATGCTCTGGACGTTGCCCGACATGAGTCATCGTCACCCTTCCCAAGGAGATGGGCAGGCCGCACCGCGCAGGCCAGTAGCAGGCAGCCGCGGGTTCCTCCGGCACGCCGGCCCCACCGGTGCGGCTGCCT
This sequence comes from Pyxidicoccus sp. M6, assembly GCF_055568925.1. Classification (NCBI taxonomy): domain Bacteria; kingdom Pseudomonadati; phylum Myxococcota; class Myxococcia; order Myxococcales; family Myxococcaceae; genus Pyxidicoccus; species Pyxidicoccus sp. M6. Next base: position 8,938,017 of record NZ_CM145714.1, read on the forward strand.
GCCCGCCGTCACTCCAGGCTAGAGTGACCCCATGCACTTCCAGCCACCGTGGGGTGGAGCCTTCCGGCTCCAGACCTTCGTCCACCGCACGCCCGAAGCGCTTCCGCCCGCGACTGTCGAGGCCATCCGACAGGCCATCCTCGGCACGCCCCTGCTCGGCGACTCCAACCTGTCGGGCCAGTTCTCCGGGACGTATGGCTTCTCCATCACCTTCCGGCGCGAGGCCCTGCCGGAGGTGACGGCGCTGTTCCCCGACTTCAAGCCGTACCTGGACACCGCGCTGCTGGCGGACTGCAACGCCTTCCTGCTCAACCCGCTGCTGGTGCGCGAGGGGCGCGGCGTGGGCGCGCACATCGACCGGAGCCTGGAGTTCTACGGCACCGGCATCGGCTGTCCGGTGGCGGTGAGCGTGCTCTACGTCCAGGTGCCGGAGGCGCTGTCGGGCGGCGAGCTGCGGCTGTACCACCGGGGCAACCGCGTGGCCGCGCTGAAGCCCTCGCCGCGCTCGCTGGTGATGTTCCGGGGAGACCTCACGCACGAGGTGGCGCCCATCGACGCGGGGGCTCCGGCGCTCTCGGAAGCGCGCATCAGCCTCGTGGTGGAGCAGTACCGCGTGCCCGAGTCGCTGCTGCCCGGCGTCCCCCGCTTCGAGGTGCGCACCCGCGCGGGGATGGCGGCATGAGCGAGCTGGCGATGGACGTGTGGGTGGCCCAGGAGCCGGACGCGGTGTTCCAGGCCTTCGCGGACCCCTTCCGGCTGCGGCGCTGGTACGGCGCGCCACCGGGAGGACATCGCACCGGCGCCACGGGAGACGTGGCCTCGGGCGAGCCCTTCCGCGTGAATCTCATCGACGCGAGCGGCGAGCCCTTCGCGCAGCGCGGACAGATTCTCGCGGTGGCTCCGGGCGAGGGGCTCGAATTGGAGATGGCGTGGGAAGGCGGAGGCCTGGGCGCGGACGCGACGCGCGCGTCGATTGCGCTGCGTCCCGCGGATGGAGGCACGCGAGTGGAGGTGCGGCAGGGCCCCTTCTCCAGCACCGAGTCGCTGGAGGCCCACCGCCGCTGGTGGGGCGCGTGCCTGGGGCGGCTGGTGCGCGTCACCACCGGAGACGCGGTGCCCTGCTTCGAGGAGTTCTGGGAGGAGTCGCGCGGCTTCGTCGGGCCGCTCGGTGCAGCGGCCTACACGGTGCTCGCCGGCATCCGCGAGGCCGGCGCTCCGGCGGAGACGGTGGCCCAGGTGGAGGAGCTGCTCTACACGCACCTCGCCCGCCTCCCGCCGGAGACGGCCGAGGTACTGGGCGCGGTGCTCCGCGCTCGCGTGAAGGAGCCGGCCCCCTGAGGAGCCGGAGCCCCTGCAGTCCCCGTTCGAGCGTGGCCGGGGACGCCCGGCCCGCGCGAGCCAGCCGTCCTGGCGACGCAGGCCCCCGAGAGCGGGGCTGAGCGCCGGGCGGCGCGCCGGAGTCAGCGCAGGGCCGTCACGTGGATGGGAGGCGTGCGCACCTCGGCGGCCCGCTCCACCACGCGGCCCAGGCGCAGGAGCAGGTGCTCCTCGTACGGGCGCCCGGTGAGCTGCACACCCACGGGCAGGCCCTCGCGGTCGAAGCCGGCCGGCAGGGACAGCGAGGGGAAGCCGGTCAGGTTGGCCGGCCGCACGAAGCGCATCAGCGCGTCCACCACCGGCAGGTTCGACTCCCCATGTGGCAGCGTCGCCTCGGGAATCACCGGGGCCGTGGTCGCCGTCGTCGGCGTGACGAGCACGTCCACCTCCTTCATGAGCGCCAGCATCTCGCGGGTCAGCTTGTGCCGGTGCCGCAGCGCGTGGACCAGGTCCGTGGCGCGGAAGTGCCGGCCGATGGCGAGGTTGGTGCGCGAGTCGAGGCCGAAGTCCGCCGAGCGCGTCTTCACGTGCGAGCGCATCGCCTCCGCCATCTCGCTCAGGATGATGCAGCTGTGTGTCCAGAGGATGGTGTTGAGGTCGGGCGCGGGAATCTCCACCACCCGAGCGCCCGCGTCGGTGAGCGCGCGCACCGCCTCCTTGCAGCGAGCCACCACGTCCGCGTCGGCATCCTCGAAGTACGGCCAGCAGATGCCGAGCCGCACGCCGGACAGACTCCCGTCCTCGTAGCCCGACAGGTGGTGCGGCGGCTGCGTCTGCGCGACGACGTCATGTCCGTCCGGCCCGGCCACGAGCGCGTACGCCGCGGCGACGTCATCCACGGTGAGCCCCAGGGGCCCCACGTGGGCCACGTTCCAGCACAGCGGCGGCACACCCGTCTCGGGGATGCGGCCCCACGTGGCCTTGAGTCCGACGACACCGCACAGGGCGGCGGGGATGCGAATGGAGCCGCCGCCATCCGCGCCGATGCTCAGCGGGCACAGGCCCGCGGCCACGACAGCGCCCGAGCCGCTGGAGCTGCCGCCGGTGATGCGGCCCCGGTTCCACGGGTTGCGCGCGGCGCCGTGGTGCGGATTCAGGCCGATGGGGTTGATGCCAATCTCGTTCATGTTGGCCTTGCCGAGGATGAGCGCCCCGGCGGCCTTGAGTCGCGCGGCCACCGTCGAGTCCGCGCTGGCCGGCTCATTGCGGAACTTCGTCCCCAGCGTGGTGGGGAAGCCGGCGAGGTCCACCTCGTCCTTCAGCACCACGGGCACGCCGTCGAGGATGCTCAGCGGACGGCCCGCGCGCAGCCGCGCAGCCGAAGCCTCGGCGGCGCGAAGCACCTCCTCCGGCTTGCGCGCGACGAAGAGGCCGAGCCGGTCCTTCCCACTGTCGAGCCTGTCGATGGCCTCATGAATCCGCCGCACCACGGCGACAGGGTCCGCGCCCTCACGGTAGGCGCGCGCATAGGCGGAGACCGTCTCACGCTCCTTCGGCGCGGGGGACGCGGCGATTGCGCGCGCGGCCTGCTCCTGCGGCGACTGGGGCTCGGCGCCGGGCGCGCCATGGGGCAGTGGAAGCTGGATGGGCGGCGCGTCATCCGCGGGCATCTCACGCCACTGCTCGATGCCGCTGTCGCGGACCAGCTTCTCCAGCACCACGGAGCCCACCGAGCTCTCCAGCGTGTTGACGAAGGCCTTGAGCGCCATGCCGGACACGCGGGGCGCCTTCACCGGGTTGCGTTGATAGGTCATGGCGAAACACTACCGCTGATGGATGCATCGCGCTGCGCCTCGGCCCGGGATGCGTGCATCAGGACACCCTGGCGGGCACTCCCCTGCAATCAGGCGCAAGAACCGGGCTGCCTCCGAACACGCCCTTCCCTATTCCTAGCCGTGCGACGGGCGCTGGGTGCCCGTCATCACGGATGGAGTGGGTTGGCATGACAACGCGATTGATTGACTCCCTGGCGAAGTACCACCTGCTCGGCCAGACGGGCCTGCGAGTGAGCCCCCTGGCGCTGGGCACCATGAACTTCGGCACGGACTGGGGCTGGGGGATGAATGAGGAGGACTCGCACCGCATCCTCGCGCGCTACCTGGAGGCGGGAGGCAACCTCATCGACACCGCGGATGCGTACACCTCCGGCTCCAGCGAGCGCATCATCGGCGACTACTTCGCGAAGCACGGAGGCCGGGAGCGGGCCGTCATCACCACCAAGTTCTCGGCGAACCTCTCGCCGGGAGACCCGAACGCGGGAGGCAACAGCCGCAAGCACATCCTGAGCGCGCTCGAAGGCTCGCTGCGGCGGCTCAAGACGGACTACGTGGATGTGTACTGGCTGCACGTCTGGGATGGCCTGACGCCCGTGGAAGAGGTGATGCAGACGCTCACCGGCCTCGTGCGCGAGGGCAAGGTCCGGTACCTCGGCTTCTCCGACGTGCCCGCGTGGTACTTCGCCCGCGCGCAGACGCTGGCGGAGCGGCATGGCTGGGAGAAGGTGGCCGCGCTCCAACTGGAGTACTCGCTCGCCGAGCGCAACATCGAGCGCGAGCACCTGCCCGCCGCGCTCGCGATGGGCGCCGCCATCACCCCGTGGAGCCCGCTGGCCGGAGGGCTCCTCACGGGTAGGTACACGCGCGAGGGCGCGAAGCCGAAGGGTGACGGGCGCGCCCATGCCCTGCTGGCCAGCGGCAACCCGGTGGTCGACAAGTTCCTACAGGAGCGTCCGTGGGCCATCGTGAAGGAGCTCGTCGCGGTGGCGAAGGAGGTGGAGCGCACGCCCGCGCAGGTGGCGCTCAACTGGGTGGCGAACCGTCCGGGAGTGGCCTCCACCATCATCGGCGCGAGCCGGCTGGCGCAGCTCGACGACAACCTGCACGCGCTCGACTTCACGCTGCCGCCCGCGCTGGCCGCGAGGCTGGAGGCCGCGAGCCGTCCCGACTCCTTCGCGCCATACGTGTTCTTCGAGAACCCGTTCTTCACGAAGGGAATGCTCGCGGGCGGCACCACCATCCGCGCGGAGCCGAGCGGCTTCCGGGGTGCTCTCCAGGCCCAGGAGCGCTGACACCTCGAAGGGAGAGGCTGTGCATGTGCCTCCGGCAGCCTCTCCCTCCCGAACGAAGTGGGTGGCGTCTTGATGCCGCCGATGAGGAGAGCCGAGGGGCGTGAGCCCGGGGTACGCACTTTCTTCATTCCTCCGCGACCGTGAGAAATCGCTCGCGGGTCTTCGAGGCGAGGCTGGAGGCGACGCCCCGGCTCGCACCTCGGAGATTGAATGCGGAAGTACCTTCTGAAGTTCCTGTGCGCCACCCTGTCGGGGCTGGCGCTGGGAGGCTGTGCCGAAACCGCGAAGCCCGCTGAGGCACGCAGGGTCCCCGGCCGATACATCGTCACGTTGAAGCCGGGCTCGCGCGTCCAGGCCGCGAGCGTGCGGCAGCAGGTCCTCGACATTGCTCGCAAGCACGACGCGCGGGTGGCCCGCACCTATGACCACGTCCTGCACGGCTTCGTGGCCGACCTGGACGACGCGCACGTGGAGGCGCTGCGTGCGGACCCGTCCGTGGCGCTCGTCGAACAGGATGCCTATGTCCATCTGAGCTCGGTCCAGGCGACTGCGCCCTGGAGCCTGGACCGCATCGACCAGGAGGACCTGCCCCTGGATGGCGTCTATCGCTCCGCGCTCACGGGCGCGGGCGTGCATGCATACGTCATCGACACCGGCATCCGCCGCACCCACGCGGAATTCCATGGGCGTGTCGGCGAGGGCTTCGACGCGGTGGACCCGGACGGCACGGCGGAGGACTGCGACGGCCACGGCACGCACGTGGCGGGCACGCTCGGCGGCAGCACCTGGGGCGTGGCCCGGGGCGTGACGCTGCACCCCGTGCGCGTCATCAACTGTGATGGCGAGGGCACCGTGTCCGAAGTCATCGCGGGCCTGGACTGGGTGGCCGCCCACCACGTCGCGCCCGCCGTCGCCAACCTGAGCCTGGGCTTCGAGCCCTCCGAGGCGCTGGACCAGGCCGTCCGTGACGTCATCGCCTCGGGTGTCTCCACCGTGGTCGCCGCCGGTAACGAGAACGTCGATGCCTGCAACGAGTCCCCGGCACGCACCGCCGAGGCCATCACCGTGGGCGCCACCCGTGACACGGATGCGCGGGCCGGCTTCTCCAACTACGGCCGCTGCGTGGACCTCTTCGCGCCGGGACAGGACATCACCTCGGCGTGGAACTCCGACGACACCGCCACCGAGGTCCTCGAAGGCACGTCCATGGCCTCGCCCCACGTGGCCGGTGCGGCGGCGCTCTACCTGGAGACGCATCCGTCCGCATCACCGGAGCAGGTGGCCGCGGCGCTCATTGGCGCTGCCACGCCGGGCCGCCTGTCCTTCACGGGACGGGGCTCACCCAACCTGCTGCTGTATACCGGCGCTCTACCCGTCTCCGGTGACACGCGGCCGCCGTGGGTGAAGCTCATCGTCGTGGGCGACAAGGCGAGGCTGCGCGGCACCGTGCACCTGTTCGCCGCCGTCTTCGACGACACCGCCATCCACCGCGTGGACTTCTGGGTGAATGGCGAGCTGCGCGCGAGCGACCCGTCCGCGCCCTTCGAGCTCGCCTGGGACACCACGCGCGAGCTGAACGGCCGCACCGTGCTGGAGGTCCGCGCGTACGACGCCGCGTACAACGTCCGCCGCGACGGCCCCATCTCCGTCGTCGTGCGCAACCCCGGTGTCGCTGACCCGGACCCGGTGCTCCTCGCACCACGTTGCAACACCGTGGGGCCTTCCTGTGACACCGGCGTGCTGGTTCAGGGCTCCGGCGCCGTGGGCCCCGAGCTGCACGCGCCCAACACGATTGGCGCGAGCTGCCCGGACGGCGACAACGGCTCCTATCTGATGTCTGCCTCGCTGGAGGGGGTGCGCATCGCCACCACGGATGGACGCCCTCTCGCGCCCGGACGGCAGGTCACCGTCACCGCGAGCGTGTGGTCCGCCCTCCCCTTCTGGGAGGAGTTGGACCTCTTCCACGCACCGGATGCGAACCACCCTGTGTGGACGCACCTCGCGAGGCTGACGCCCGCCGAGTACGGGGCACAGGAACTCTCCACCACCTTCACCCTTCCGGAAGGCGGAGTGCAGGCCATTCGGGGCGTCTACGGCTCCCGCCGCGACGTGGCGGACTGTGCACCCGACGGATTCACCGACCACGATGACCTGATGTTCACCGTGGGCCGGAGGAACAGCAGTCCACGATGACCTGATGTCCAGCGTTGCCCACCCTGCCAGGAGCGCGCTGGGGGAGAACCGCCCCTTGCCACACCTTCCCGGAGCTCTTGCTGGCGCTTCTATCCATGGCGGCATGGGCGGCGGACGCGGAAACAACCCCCGCCCCTCCCCTCAATTTCGCCGCGTGCCCTCACAGCGAAAACCGAGGTGGTGCGCGTCACACCGGGTATTCCACCGCGCGAGCATCATCAGCATTGAGGGTGAGAGCTACCGTCGGCGAGTGGCCGAGGAGTCCAAGCCATCCGGGGTAAGTCCTTGCCTATCCTGCGAACGAGGATCAGGGCTTCATCGTGCCGCCGCCCTGACGGAACTGACGACCAAGGAGACCTACGGTGCGGCGTCCGCCTGGAACCCAGCGGAGTCGTTCCACTTGTCCACACGGATGAAGCGCAGCCCCTCCGGCGGTGGCGTCAATGCGAGCACCCGCTCCACCAGGGAGCGATGGAACACGAAGGTACTCGTGGACTCCGCCAGCACGAATAGCAGCCTCCGCTCCAGCGGGATTTCCTGGAGCACGCGCTCGTCCAGCACCAGCTTGTCAACGCTCAGCGCGACCTCGTGGCCAGGGAAGAACTCATAGATGGACCGCTGACGGTCGAGGCACTGGAACTCGTTGAAGACGTGCAGCACCCAATAGCGCCGCACGTCACCCAGCTTCACCGTCACATCGGCCGGAACGAACTGAACGCCAAAGAGTCCGAGCGGCTCCAGCACCTCCACGATTCGAGTAGAGAACACCGGCTGTGGCAGGCTGTGGTGGTCCACCATCTCTGGCTTTCGCGGTACTGGAGCGCCCAATCGCAACTGCACCGGCTCCGAAATGGCAACGGGCTCCGGTTTCCCAAAGCCCACCTCGTCGTCGTCGATTGCAAGGAGCGGATGGTTGTTGTTCGGCGCGGACTCGATGACAAAGTAGTCGGCCTGCATGGTTCACTCTCCAATGCGAAGGGACCGCCCCGCCAGGGGGCCGCCTGCCACGCCGTGCTTCTGGCGGTGTCTCCTCTCCTGGGGGCATGCCGCAAAGCTCGGCTTCTCCCGGATACTCCTGAGTCCCGAGCAGCCCCTCCCGCCCGGCGCGTAGTCGAGTCCGTCCCGCGTGAGGGTCCAGGTGAAGCTCGCGACCCTTTTCAGAATCTTCGCGCTGACAGCATCCAGCATCCGAACGAACTCGGTGGGGTCCGAGCAGAACGCGCCCCGCTTCAGGAGGTCCTCAATCTTCTTCTGCTCCTGCATCACCGCTTTGGGGTACGGCAGATGGACGTCGAACGCATAGCCCTCCGCGTGGTTCCCGCGATGCACGGCGACGTGCAGCTCACAGGCGATAGCCATCTTCATCGGCAGGAAGACGCCATTCTGCTTGCTGTCTGGGTGGTAGCCGAAGCGCACGCAGTACAGAGCCCACCTGCCATTCTCCAGTGCCTCCAAACAGATGAGGTGGTGCGCCGCAAGGGAGAAGAGGCCCGCGTACCAGGGATGCGTCGCCAGCTCCCGGCCCTCCAGCATGTTCCGCCCGAGCACCGCGGAGCTGCCGAGGTTTCCGCCGACGCGGCCCTTCGTGTCGAACGCGTGCTTCTCCTTCTTGCAGAACGGGCACCGCTCCACGGGCTGGGCCAGCTCGCGCCCCTCGATGCGTTGAGCAACGGGGCGCGAAGTCTGCGACTGCATGATGGGCGCCGGTCCCGCGTTCCGGTCGTTCAGCGTGAAGAGGTCAGTGTTCCTCACCACGGGCCTCCCCTCAATCTTCACGTCAAAGGAGAAGTTCAACGGGTGCGCCGGTCCCTTCGTCTTCCCCGAGGCAACGCCGCCGCCGGCGGTGCCCGCCTCGTTCCCGGTGGACGTGCCGAGGTGCGAGTTGGAGAGGCACACGGGCGCCCCGTTGATGAACACCGTCTTCGAGCCATTCTTCAGCGAGTCGCTCTTGGCGACGTTGGTGTACGGCACTGGCATCGGGCCGTTGGGCCCCGGCGTCAGGCACACGTCCGGAAACCCCACCACGGTGCCTTCGCTCTTGCTCGTCACCGGGCTCAGCCCGTTGATGAGCTTCGTGTTCTCTTTGGACACGTCAGTCCCCCGGGAATGCACGGAAGCCTGACGGGGACTGTGCGGCATGCCTATCACCCTGGGGAGGGGTTGACGCCTGCCGAACGTTGCGGGGCACGGCCGCCTCTTCTCCCTCGTGGAAGTGCCCACGTGTGGCGAGCCCGTCCCTCAGCACAGCCCTCTCTGCCAATGTGAGTGAGACAGTCCGTACCCAGCAGTTTAGTGTGCAGGGCGACCCGACTGCTCCACGCAACGTGCTTCCGGTTCCCCCCGAAGTGCACAAGGTCATCAACGACGCCTACCCCGCGTGCTACGCGGGGGGCACCCAGTGGTCGACCGTCGGCTTCGACAGGCCCTACGTGGAATGAGCATGAGGATGGAGAGCCTGCTCGCTGAAATCTCGCGGTCTCACTTCCCCAATGCGCCCGCGACGCCCGCGCAGGTGGCCGCCTTCGAAGCACGAGTGGGTTGGCGGCTCGACCCCGACCTCCGCGCGTTCTACCTGCATTGCGATGGGGCCGCGCTGTTCCGCCCGCGGCCGGATGCGGACTACCGCATCCTGTCGCTCGCCGAAATCCAACGCGCCCGCATCGAGCTGCGAGGCCAGGACGACGACTCAAAGGGCTCTGCATCCTGGTACACGCTGCTCTACCTCCAGGACTCGGACTACGTGCTCGTTGACGTGTCGAGGCAGAAGGACGGGCGGTACCCACTGTTGGACGCCTTCCATGAGACGTATCCGCTCGAAGTCCGGCAGATTGCGGCATCCTTCGGCGAGTTCCTGGAGCGGGCGCTCAGCAGCGGAAACCAGTTCTTCTGGCTGAAGGAGTAGAGCACCAGCGCGGAGACGGCGCCCTGGCGCTTCCCCTCCAGCGGCCGGAGTGGAGATCGCCACATGGGTCTGGCACAGGCCATCCAAGGCGCCGCGTTGGTGGCTCCCGAGCAGTTCGACCGGCTTCAGATGAGCAGACATCCGTGACGCCCCCAACCCACGGTAAGCGCGGCTCACCACTCGACAGGGATGAGGAAGTCCTTCACCACGCCCATGTGCTCCATGTTGGTGACGCCGCTGTCCCCCGACAGCACCGGGTAGATATCTCCCAGCGGCGCGTAGACGCGGCTGTCGAGCACGAGCCCGTTCGGGAAGGTGTTCCGACCAATGACGGTGGCCTGCTGGTACTCGCGCAGGTCCGGGTCCACGAGGACATGGTCCTGCGGCTTCTTCCTGTCCTGGGCGGTGTTGGGGTTCCCACGGTCATCCACCGGGTAGAGGCCATTGGTGTGGGTGTTCCCATTGGCATCCGCCGGGTAGGGGCCGGTGGTGATGACCAACTGCCGGAGGACGTCGAAGCAGGGCTCATCCCGGGTGTCCATGTTGAGTGACCCGCCAATGACGAGGTAGTCGCCCATCGGCACGTCGAAGTTCATCCGTCCGATGAGGGCGATGGCCTCGTCCTTGCGGATGTCCTTGTTCGTGGTGCGCAGATTCACGCTCACCGCCCAGAGGTCCTTCGGTCCGGGGATGTCGATGCGGGCCCAGACGAAGTCTCGCTCATTCGTCAGCGGGTCATCCCACTCGCCGGACGCGATGATGGGCCAGCGGCTGATGATGCCGTTGGGCGCCGAGGCGCCGCTCTCCCGCGCGAAGGAGTAGTCATCTCCCAGCCGGTCCACCATCGACTGGAGGTCCTCCTGGGTGTTGCGCCCGTAGTTGAACCGCTGGATGAGCACGACGTCGGGCTGCACGCCCTGCATCAGTCGGATGCCATTGCCCGGGTCGTAGTTCTCGGTCGCGCTGCTGGTGAGATTGGCCGTCATGATGCGGAGGTTGGCGAACGCGATGGGCCCCGCATCCGGCTCCGAGCCCGCGTCGCTCCCCGCGTCCTCCGAGCCCGCGTCGCGCCCGGCATCCTCCGTACCCGCGTCGAGCGGGTCCTCTCCTGCGTCCACTGTTCCCGCGTCCGTCACCTGGGGACGGTCGCCGGGGTCTCGTTCACGCCCATCACAGGCCAGGCCGAGCACGGAGAAGGAGGCAGCGATACACAGCAGGGAAACGACAGTCTTTTTCACGAAGGGCCCCTGGGTTGTTTTGCAGCCGCAGGGTCCCTTCAACCGGATGGCAGGAGCATCACGGATTCATCATTGCTCCATCATCAGAAAGGCAGACACACTCCGTGCACCTTCTGACGTCGCGCCCGCATTTCCCGAGCAGCGTCCCGCGCCGGGAGGCATGGTGGTGGCCACTCCCAAGGAGGAAGCCATGAAAGTGGTGGTCGTCGGAGGCACGGGGACGATTGGCCGAGCCGTGGTGCAGGCGCTGTCCGGGCGGCACGAGGTCATCGAGGTGGGCAAGAGCCGGGGCGCCCATCAGGTGGACATCACCTCGAAGGACTCCGTCCAGCGGCTCTTCAAATCGCTGGCCCCGTTCGATGCCCTCATCTCGGTGACAGGCGCCGGGGCCGTCAAGGGCCTGACGGAGCTCACGGACGAGGACTTCCAGTTCAGCCTCTCCAACAAGCTGATGGGACAGGTCAACCTCGCCCGTCTGGCCCTGTCCCATCTGCGCGAGAAGGGTTCCATCACCCTCACCAGCGGCATGCTCGCCCAGGAGCCGATGAAGGGCTCCGCGGCCATCAGCCTCGTCAACGCGGGGCTGGAAGGGTTCGGCCGCGCCGCCGCGCTGGAGGCTCCGCGAGGCATCCGCGTCAACGTGGAGAGCGTCGAAGGCAACCGCACCGGTGAGGTCATCGACGCGCGGAAGTTCAAGAGCTGAGCACCCCCGCCAGCAACCCGCGCCGGGGCACGGACCACAATTCCTGCCCCTGCACCTCCCAGCCCGCGAGCAGGTGGTTGGCGGCCATGAAGCCCGACGTGGCCGCGCGCTCCATCAGCGCGGTGGGGATGGGCAGCTTCACGAAGTCCCCCGCGAGCACCACCTCGGGGAACGGCGTCTCCACCGTGGGCCGCGGCCGGTACGAACCCGGCGCGAAGGACGGGCAGTCGCGGCGCAGCAGGAACCGCTCCGCCACCACACGCGCCCCGCGCAGCTCCGGGTACAGCCGGTGCAACCCGTCCAACAGCTCGCGCCGCACCACTGCCTCGTCCACATCCTCCGGCAGTCCGTAGCCGTGCAACTCCACCACCGAGCCGCCCGTGCGCGCGGCCCAGCGGCGGCTCTCACCCTCGAACAGGTGATACAGCGAGATGTTGTCCAACATCCCCATCCCCGTCGTGCCGACGAAGGGATGCCGGCCTCGCGCCGAGGACCGGTCCACCCAAAGCCGCCACACCGCGAAGGGTGACGTGAGCGCCAGCGACGCCACCTTCTCGCCCCAATCCCTGTCACCCAGCGACGGCGAGGCGGAGACGAGCCGCTTCAGCGGCTCCACCGACGTGGCGAGCACCACGGCATCCACATCCACGGGAGCCCCCTGCCCGCTCACCACCCGGACACCGCCCTCGCGCCGCTCCACCGCCGTCACCTCCTCGCCCAGCCGGAAGCGGACGCCCAGCCCCTCCAGGTGGCGCCGCAAAGGCAGCCATACGGCCGTGGAGAACGGGTCATCGAGCACGTCAAAGACGAGCCCCTCCGGGTTCCCCATGAAATAGAAGTGGAACATCATCAACAGCTCGGCCGTCGACAGCGCCTCCTCCGGGTTGAAGAAGGAGTGCGAGAAGACGTCGAACAGCATGCGCCGCGCATGCGGAGGGAAGCGCAGCGAGTCCAGGTACTCACGCGCATTGCCCGCGTCGTACTTCGCATACGTGCGCTCCTGGTCGAACGTGAGCATCGCCAGCGCGGAGCGCACATCCATGCGCACCACGTCCATCAGCTTCAGCGTCGACGTGCGCCGCACCAACCCCAGCACGTTGAAGGGCGGCAGCGCGGGCAGGCGCGAGAAGGACTCCATCTCTCCGCCCGGCCCGAGGATGGGGTAGTCCTCCAGCTTCCGCAGTCGCTCCAGCCCCGGGTCTACCCGTCGCAGCAGCGCGCGCAGGTTGTAGTACTGCCGGAAGAAGGCGTGGAAGCCGCGCTCCATCTCGATGGACTCACCGCCCTCCAGCCGCTCCATCCACGAGCCCACCCGTCCCCCAAGAAACAACTCGCGCTCCAGCACGGTGACGGAGGCGCCCCGCTCCGCGAGCACCGTCGCCGCCGCGAGGCCCGCCAACCCTCCGCCCACCACCGCCACGCTCCGCGAATGAGGCAGCCGAGGCAGCCGCGCGCGAGCTGACGCCGGGAGCTTCTCCGGGCTGAAGCGCCCGAGGGACAGCGCGGGCAGTTCAAGGGGAAGGCGCATGGCGTTTCACGACGCGGCGCGAAGCTGGAGCACCGCGCGGGAGAGCCCTTCCAACCACCGCGCGGTGGCCAGCGGGCCGTGACGCGCCAGCGAAATGGCCTCCCGGTACACCTGGGGCCTGCGCCGTGCGACGAGGTAGAGGAACCGGACGAAGTCCGTCCCCGTCATCTGGTCCTTGATGAGCGCCGCGTAGGGCCCGTTGCCCAGCGCATGCAGCGAGGCGAAGGCCGCGTCGAGCAACCCGTTCAATTCGTCCTTCCGCGCCGGCTCACGCGAGGGGCTGGCCATGAACGTCGCCAGCGCGCCCGTCACCGCGTGCAGCGGTGTGTCGTGGACCACCGTCCCAGGGAGTACGCCGCCCTCGTGGAGCGCCGAGGCGATGGCCCGCGCCCCGGGGAGGACCGAGCGCATCGTCGCGCCGAAGCCGCAGTACGTGAGCGGTGACTGCCGCGCCGCCGCGTCTCCCACCAGCACCACGCGCCTGCCCGGAGCCCGCGGCGGCGGCACCAGGCGCGACCAGCCCGGGATGTACCCGAACGTCGGCCGCAGCAGGCGCGGCTCGCCCCGCTTGTAGCGTCCGAGCCGCTCGAAGAAGCGCCCGTAGAGCCGCAGCAGCGCGTGCTCGCCCCGGACCTCTCGCGAGGGCGCGTAATAGAAGAGGTAGACGGTCACCTCGCCCGGCCGCCCCGGGAAGCCCTCCCAGATGTGCTGGCGCCCCTCCTCCACGCCCTCCGTCGTCACCAGGATGTCGCCCACCTTCGGGTCGACCTCGTCCGGCGTGGTGCCCTCGCGCAGCCCCGTCAGTACGCCGCCCACCGTGGGACACAGCAGGTCCGCCGTCGCGAAGGGACTGGAGATGCCGCGCGCATCGAGCACCAGCCGCGCGGTGACGTCAACCCGCGCGCCGCCGGCCCGCTCGAAGTGGAGGCGGACCGCGTCGGGCCCCTCCCCCATTCCCACCAGCGTGTGCCCCTCGTGGAAGCGGACGGCCCGGGCCTCCGCGCGCGCGCGCACCTCCGCGAGCAGCCGCCCCGCGTCCACGGCATGGTCCAGCGCGCCCCACACGGGGTACTCGCCTCCGCCGTGCCAGCGGCAGACGCCGTGCTGATAGCGGGCGACGATGAGCGCCTCCACCTCCTCTGGAGTGAAGAGGCCGCTCTCCGTCAGGGGCCGGAGCTCCGGGTGGCTGATGTTCCACTCGCGATGCACCACCGCGGCCCGGCCGCGCTCGAAGACGCCCACCTTCAAGCCCAGCCCCGCGAGCACGGGCGCGTACAGCAGCGACAGGCCACCTCCCGCGAGCACCACGTCGAAGTCCACGCGGGTGCCTCGCTCCGGTGCACGGACGGACGGCGCATCCACCGGAGGCCGGGCCCGCTCCGCGTCGAGCCACTCCAGCCGCTCGAGAATCTCGGGCCCGCCGGCCTCGCGTACCCGGGACTTCAGCGACGCGACACCCTCCATGGGCCCTACCCCTCCGGTCTCCGGCGCTGGAGCATCTTCATGTAGACGGCGCGCACCTCGCCCCGCGCGCCGAGCGCCCGCAGGTTCTGCGCGCAGCCGCTCACCGCGCGCCCGAGCATCACCGCCTCCGGTGGCGGACGCACCCGCAGGAAGTCCTTCGTGCGGCGCAGGCCGAGCGCCCGCATGTCCGACACCGTCGTGTCTTGCGTGTAGTCATAGACGTCCGCGCGCAGGGGCCGGGCGGCGATGGCCAGGATGTCCGCGAGCAGGCTGCGTGCCGTGGCCTCGTCGGTGTCCACCACGAAGCCCACCGCGCGAACGCCGGCCAGCACGTCGAACGGCCCGCCGCGCAGCTCGGTGAGGAGGAATTCCTGGATGGTGGCGACGAGCTCCTCGCGGAAGGACTTCACGCAGCCGAAGTCGAGCAGCCCCAGCTTCCCGTCCGGAGTGACGAGGAAGTTGCCCGGGTTCGGGTCCGCGTGGATGCGCGCCGCCGAGTAGAACGGGCCGTGCACGGCGCGGATGAGCTGCTCGCTCACACGCCACCGCGCGGCCGCGTCCGGGTTCGAGTCGATGAACTGCTGCAGCGTCTGGCCGCGCACGCGCGTGAGGCAGAGGACGCGCGACGACGAGCGCTCAGGAATCGGCTCGGGCACGACCAGGTCCGGCTCGGACGCGAACAGCGCGCGGAAGGCGCGGGCCCGCTCCGCCTCCAGCACGTAGTCCGTCTCCAGGTGGATTTCCCGGCGCAGCTCCTCCACGTAGGCGGTGCCGTCGAGCAGCTTCGACGTCATCCCCGCCGCGCGCACCATCAGCGCCATGTTGGCGAAGTCCGCGTCCACCGCCTCGGCGATGCCAGGGTACTGGACCTTGAGCACCACCTCGCGCCCGTCGTGCAGGCGGGCCGCGTGGACCTGGCCCAGCGACGCGGCGGCCAGGGGCTCGGGGTCGAACTCCGCGAACAGCTTGTCCGGTGGCGCACCGAGCTCGTCGTCGATGATGGCGACGATTTCCTCCGCGTCGAGCGGCGGCGCGCTGCTCTGCAGGCGGGCGGCGATGTTGCGCAATTCGGCCGGCAGCGCGTCCACATCCATGGAGAGCGCCTGGCCCAGCTTCATCGCCGCGCCCTTCATCTCACCCAGGGCCTGCACCACATGACCGATGGTGGAGCGGTCGGTCTCCGCCAAGTCCGCGCCCGCCACCTTGCGCAGGGCTCGCATGGCCAGCCCCGCGGAGCCCCGGGCGGAGAGCGCGGCCACCCGGCCGAGCCTGGCGAGCCGGCCGACCGGCGGGTTCTTCGATTTCGACATGCCTCGCAGCATAGGAAGCGGGGTGTCGCGACGCACTGGAGAAACACGGGGCTGTTGCCAGCCAGAACGGCAGGCAGGCGCGCCCCGGGTCCCCATGGCCCCCAGAGCCCGTGCACCGTGCCCGCGCCAGCGAATCCTGGCTCCCGGCGCTGTCTCCCCAGGCTCAGGCCTGGCCCGTCAGCCGGTAGTACGCGTCGGCCCGGCATTGGCGGATGACCGTCCGGGCCAGCGGGTGGATGCTCCACTTGATGGGCACGCGCTCCACCACGAAGCCCATGTCGTCCTTGAACTGGTTCAGGCTCGGCACCTCGCGGGCGTGGAGCCCGTTGACGAGCGTCCGGATGCCTCCGCTGCGGCGGCACGCCTGCGCGAACTCGAAGACGAGCCCCGTCGAGATGTTCGTGGAGAGCGCCCACGTCGCGTAATAGGCATTCACGCCATAGGCGATGCCGTCCACCACGTACCCGTCGAGGTAGCCGCCCAGCCGGCCATCAATCAGCCCCGCGAGCACGCACCAGTGGCCCCCCCGGAAGTACTTCCCCACGTCGGCGGCGTACGTCGCCCGGGACGGCACTTTCTTGTGCTCCGTGCGGGACAGCGCGTCCACCACGGTGTCGTAACCCTGTTCCAACAGCAGCGAGGGCCCGGTGAGCTGGACGATGCGCACGAGCCGCTGGCACTTGCGCAGCTTGTTCCTCCGGTTCGCCGACAGGCTGTCCATGTCGTACGCGTCGAGCTCGGGTGAGCGGACGATGGGCACGAAGCCATTCGCCGCGTCCGACGTCTCCGGCGTCAGCGCGGCCCGGTAGCCCCAACACCAGGGCGTGGGCCGCGTCACCTCCTCCGGCCTCAGCCCCGCCAGCAGATGGATGGGCTGGAAGAAACCGGGAGCGCCCACCTGCTCCCAGAAATGGCCGCCGTGTTCAATCACGCGCACGCCTTCCTCGCGCCGGCGCTCCGCGAGCTCGCGTTCCGTGAGCACCGGGAAGCGAGCCGCCGACGCGTCCCTCACCTCTACCTCCGCCATCACCATGCGCCGCCCCCTCGGCAGGGACAGATAAGTCCTGCGCTCCAGAAAGCATCAACGCCCGCGGGGCTGCCCACTGTCGACTGTCGCGCGGCGGAGAGCATCACACAGGGAGCCGAGGGCAGGCAGGCGATGACCCTCCTTCAGGGCCACGCGCTTCAGGGTGGCTTGGAGCCCTCGCGCACGAGATCCACTCTCAGCACGCGAGACTTGTCGCGTGGGCGGCTGGACGTTGCCGAGCCAACGACGCGGGGGACCTTCACGGCCCTCGCGCCGAACAGGGAGAAGCTAACGGATGGCGCGATACATGGATGGTGGCACTCTCTCCTCGATTGGGCGTCTTGAAGAAAGGTGGTCCGCCAGCTTCGCCTGCTCGCCACGGCTGCGCTCCTTGCTGGTGCTGTTCCTGGACGCGCTGATGATTACGGCCGCGCTCTGCGCGGCGATGCTGCTGCGCTTCGAGGGCATTCCCCCGGAGCAGTGGCAGGCGGCATTCCTCAACAGCCTGCCGCTGCTGTTCCTGGTGCGCCTGGGGACGCTCGTCTGGTTCGGCCTGCACCGCTGGTCCTTCCGCAGGGCCGGGCTCAGTGAGGCCGGACGCCTGGTGGCGGCGAACCTCGTCGCCACCATCGCCTTCGAGGCGCTCCGCTCGTTCTTCTTCTTCGACCGGCTGCCCCGCGCGGTGGTGGCCATCGAGTTCTTCTTCACCACGGCGTTGATGGGCGCGCACCGCTTCGCCCCGAGGATGGCGCGGCAGTGGTACCTGGACCGTCAACGCTCGCGCGCGTGGGGCACGCAGTGGGCACTCATCGTCGGCGCGGGCAGCGCGGGAGACCTGCTGCTGAGAGACTTGCTGCGCACCCGCAACGGCCCGTGGCACGTGGTGGGCTTCGTGGATGATGACCGGGCGAAGCACGGCACCCATCTCAATGGCAAGCCGGTGCTCGGCCCCATCGACGCGCTGCCGGAGCTGGTGCGCAAGCACCGCGTGACGCAGGTGCTCATCGCCATCCCCCACCTGCGGCCCGAGCGCATCCGGAGCATCCTGGACCTGTGCCGGAACGAGGGCGTGCGCTTCAAGTTCATCCCCGCATCCTTCGTGTATCTGGACCGGCGCATCACCGCCGCGATGCTGCACGACCTCAGCCCGGAGCACCTGCTGCCGCGCGAGGCCATCACCTTCGACCGCGAGGAGGCGCGCCGGCTCGTCACCGGCCGCCGCATCCTCGTCACCGGCGGCGCGGGCTCCATCGGCAGCGAAATCGCGAGGCAGGTGGCCGGGTACGCGCCCGCGTCCCTGGTGCTGCTCGACATCAACGAGAACGAGCTCTACCTCCTGGTGCGTCAGCTCCAGGAGCGCCACCCGGAGCTGCCGGTGAGCGCGCTCGTGGGAGACATCCGGGATTACGACCGGATGATGCGCGTGGGCCGCGAGCACGCGCCGCACTACGTGTTCCACGCGGCGGCGCACAAGCACGTGCCGCTGATGGAGGACGCGCCCGAGGAGGCCATCAAGAACAACGTCTTCGGCACGCTCAACGTCGCCCTCATGGCGGAGGCCTGCGGCGTGGAGCGCTTCGTGCTCATCTCCACCGACAAGGCCGTGCACCCCACCTCCGTCATGGGCGCCTCCAAGCGCCTGGCGGAGATGGTGATTCGAGACGTCGCGACCCGCTCGCGCACCGCCTTCACCGCGGTCCGCTTCGGCAACGTGCTCGGCTCGGCGGGCAGCGTGGTGCCCATCTTCAAACAGCAGATTTCGCGCGGCGGCCCCGTCACCGTGACGCACCCGGACTGCACCCGCTACTTCATGACGATTCCGGAGGCCGTGGGCCTCGTGGTGCTGGCCGGGCTGGGCGGCTACGGCGAGCTGTGCATCCTCGACATGGGCGCCCCGGTGCGCATCGCCGAGCTGGCGGAGAACACCATCAGCCTCGCGGGGCTCGTGCCGGGCCGCGACATCCCCATCGTCTACACGGGCCTGCGTCCGGGCGAGAAGCTGGAGGAGACGCTCTTCAGTGAAGAGGAGGAGCGCACCCAGCAGGTGCGCAACCGCATCAAGGTGGCCCGTGGCATCAAACCGCCACCGGACTTCCAGGCGCGGCTCGGGCAGCTCGAGCGCGCGGCGCGCACCGGCAACGTGGACGGCGTCATCCGCGTGCTGCGCGGCCTCATCCCCACGTACACGCCGGCGCGGCAGGCCTCGCCCGCGGCGGCCTCCGGGGACGAGGACACTCAGCCCCTCGACGCGCGGTAGGCGGGGAAGTAGTCCCCGCCGCCGCTCCCCTCCGACAGCCGCGCGTACACCTCCGGCTTGCAGATGATTTCGTGCGTGTAGAGCCGGGAGCGGGTGTTGGAGATGCCGCGCTTGAAGGCCTCGAGCCCGTCGCCCGGCTGCATGCCGCCCCCCAGGTGGAGGGGGACGGCGAGCGTCTCGCAGAGCTCGGCCATGGCGGCGAAGAGGTTCTTGGACGGCGAGCGTGCGAGATACGCGTCCGCCGTGCCGCCCAGGTAGTAATGGAGCACGCCATCGCTGTGGACGCCGAGCGCGGCCGAGGCCATGCCGCCATCCGGGGCGCGCGTCGTCGCCAGCCAGGCGAGCGGAGACGAGAACAGCTCCTCGAAGTAGGCGTCCGAGAAGTAGTAGCGGGAGGCCGCCCTGTCTCGGGCCATGGTCTGCCGGTAGACTTCCTTGAAGCCCTCCCGCTCCTCGCGTGAAGCCTCACACGTCGGTTGGCATGAGCTCACGAAGCCCAGGCGGGCATTGCGCCGCACGTGCCGGCGGTGCATCTCCCGGAACTCGAGGGGCAGGCGAGGGTCGATGAAGAACACCTCGTTGCGCGCCGTCCCCCCGGCGAAGCACTGCGGGCCCGACACGCGGTCCCTCACGAAGATGCTGACGAGCTCCGTGGAGCGCCAATCCACCGCTTCCTTCAGCACCTCGCTCAGTCCCTCCACGCGCCCGCCTGGATACCCATACGGAGAGACCGCGTCGCGGTGGGGCGTCCCGTCGATGGGCCGCACGATGAGCGGAAGCCGCAGTGAGCCGCGCGCGCCTCCGTCGATGACGAGGCTGTGCGTGACACCCTCGGCGCGCAGGTGGTGCGGAGAGCGGAAGTAGTCCTCGGAGTGCGCGGACGCTCCCTGGTCGCGAAGCAGGACGGCCCGCAACGACGTCGTCGTCATCGGCTCGCACCACCTCCGAGCGGCCTGCCCCTGCCTGGAGGGGCAGGCCTTCGTCGGAATTTGATTGGTCTGCACACGCTCGAATCGCCACGGAACGCACTCGGGCGTCCCCATTGCAAGGTAGCCATCCGCGCGAGCGGCGGCCTACTCCCCCAAAGACGCAGCGGGTGTTGGACTTCCGTCGTCGAGGCACCCGCGGGCCTTGCCTTCTCCTCCGTCGTCGCGAACTGGCCTGCACCCGACCCGCGCCTGCCCCGTGGGGCGCTTGCTGGCCCTCCGAAGTCACTGTGGAGTCCGGGTGCCATTCGGACACCCGCAGCGTGAGGGCTTCCCACATGCAATCGAATCGCCTGCTCATCTTCAGCCCGGCGGCGTTCCAGCCAGGGGGGCACCAGCAGTCCTATCTCGCCGGCCTGGGCGACGCGCTCGCGCGGCTCGGGATGGAGGTCCACGTCTTCGGAATGAGCGGCAGCGTGCGCTACCCCGAGTACATCGTCCCGCACATGGTCGGCAGGGACGCGGCCCTCGAATCACGCTCGGTCTACCGTGAGCGCCTGGGCCCCCTGGGAGATATCGCCTGGGGAACCGGCCGCCTCACGCGCCAGGTGAACATGCTCGGTGAGCTGCAGCGGGTGCACCACCACCTGGGCGGACCGCCGCTGCTGTTCGAGACCTTCGAGTACGTCTCGCTGGCGGCGTACCTCGCGCGAGCCCCCCGCCCCCACCGGCAGATGTGCATCTTCCACGACACCAACTTCAACCTGAAGCAGACGTCGCCCATCGCCGCCACCTACAAGCTCCTCGCGCGTCCGTTCGCACGGCACATCCTCCGCAACGTGGACCGGGCCTTCGTCCACGCCCCCGGAATGCGGGAGAACCTCATCGACAACGTCGACCCCGGGCGGCGCTACACCCACAAGGTCGAGGTGATTCCGTATGGCGCCCCTCATCCCGAGCGCGTACCGCGCCTGGACCGGGCGGCGGCCCGCGCGGAGCTGGGCATCGACACGCGGCGCAAGGTGGCACTCGCCTTCGGCACGCTCCGGTCCGACAAATGCTACCGCCTCATCCTCGAGAGCCTCGCGCGAAGCCCGGAGTGGGAGCTCGTCGTCGCCGGCCCGGAGGGGGACGTGTCGTACCGGCAGCTCCTTGCGCTCTGCGAGCAGCGCGGCGTCCAGCCGCGCGTGCGGATGTTCCCGGGCTTCATCCCCATTGGGGAACACCGCCGGTACTTCGGAGCCGCGGACGCGGTGCTCAACATCTACGAGGAGCACATCCGCCACGAGAGCGGCACCGCGCAGCTCGCCCGCTCCTTCCTCCGTCCCGTCATCGCCGGAGGCCCTCCGGACCTGCACGACTACGTGCGCGAGACGGGCTCCGGCTGGTCGGTGATGCCATTGAACGTGGGCAGGCTCACCGAGGTGCTGTACGAGGCCGCGCACCTCAGCGAAGCAAAACGCGCCGAGATGCAGAAGCGCATCCACGCCGCGGCGGTGGCCCGCTCGTGGGACGCGGTGGCCTCCCGGGTGCTCCACACGCTGAGTGCTTGAGCGGCATCTCGAAAAGCGGACAGATGCCTCGCCTCCCCGGCCCAGGGCGCGCGAGGGGCACGGTGAGCAGGCTCCCGGACACGCCGGAGCCGACGTGACAGCCGGCCTCTTTCCGGAGGGAAACCATGTCCCAGCGCATCCACCTGTCCTCGCCGCACCTGGGAGGGCTCGAGCGCGGCTATGTGGACGAGGCCTTCGCCAGCAACTGGATTGCCCCGCTGGGCCCGCACGTGGATGCCTTCCAGGCGGAGTTCGCCCGCTGCGTCGGCGCGCCGCATGCGCTCGCGCTGAGCTCCGGCACGGCCGCGCTCCACCTCGCCCTACAGCTCGTGGGCGTGGGCCCGGGGGACGACGTGCTGGTGAGCACCCTCACCTTCTCCGCCTCGGTGAATCCCATCCGGTACCTGGGCGCGTCCCCCGTGTTCATCGACAGTGAGCGGGCATCCTGGAACATGGACCCGGCGCTGCTGGAGGCGGAGCTGGAGGCGCGAGCCCGCGCCGGAAGGCCGCCGCGCGCGGTGGTGGTGGTGCACCTCTACGGGCAGAGCGCGGACCTGGACCCCATCCTCGCGGCGTGTGAGCGCCACGGCGTGCCCGTCATCGAGGACGCGGCCGAGGCCCTGGGGAGCACGTACAAGGGACGCGCCCCGGGCACGCTGGGGAAGGCCGGCATCTACTCCTTCAACGGGAACAAGATCATCACCACCTCGGGCGGAGGGATGCTGGTGTCCCCCGACGAGGCGCTCATCCGTCGCGCGCTCAAGCTGGCCACGCAGGCGCGCGACGCGGCGCCGCACTACCAGCACTCCGAGATTGGCTACAACTACCGGCTCAGCAACGTGCTGGCGGCCATCGGCCGCGCGCAGCTCCGCGTGCTGGACGAGCGTGTCGCCGCGAGGCGCGCCAACCATGCGTACTACGTGCGCGAGCTCTGCGACCTGCCCGGGCTCACCTTCATGCCCGAGGCGCCCTGGGGACGGCACACGCGCTGGCTGACGACCGTGACGCTCGACCCGGCGCGCTTCGGCGTGGACCGCGAGACGGTGCGGCTCGCGCTGGAGCGGGAGGACATCGAGGCCCGGCCCGTGTGGAAGCCCATGCACCTGCAGCCGGTGTTCTCCGGCTTCGCGCGGCGGGGTGGCCACGTGGCGGAGGAGTTGTTCCAGACCGGACTCTGCCTGCCTTCCGGCTCCAACCTCACGCCGGACGACCTGGCCCGGGTGGTGGAGGTGGTGCGGGCCGCGCATCAGGGCCGCTGAGCCGCGGCCTCCACGCCGTTGCCCATGAACGCGTACATCGTCGAGCGGCCCTCGGGGGTGATGCCCTGGCGCTGCAGGACGCGCAGGAAGGTCAGCCCGAGAATCTTCGCGTCGAGCGCCAGACTCCAGTGGTCGACGTACCAGACGTCGAGCTCGAAGCGCGCCGGCCAGTCCAGCGCGTTGCGCCCGTTCACCTGGGCCCAGCCGGTGATGCCCGGCAGCACGTCATGACGCCGCGCCTGCGTGGGGGAGTAGCGCGGCAGGTACTCGACGAGGAGCGGGCGCGGGCCCACGAGGCTCATGTCGCCGCGCAGCACGTTCCAGAGCTGCGGCAGCTCGTCCAGGCTCGTCGAGCGCAGGAAACGCCCCATCCGCGTGAGGCGCTCCGCGTCCGGGAGCAGGCGGCCATCCGCGGCCCGCGCGTTCCGCATGGTGCGGAACTTCACGAGCTGGAACGTCCTCCCTCCGCGTCCCGGGCGTGTCTGGCGGAAGAGCACCGGCCGGCCCATGGACACGCGGACGGCCACCGCCACCGCGGTCATCACCGGAGCGAGACATACGAGTCCCACGCCCGCGGCCACCCGGTCCACGCAGGCCTTGATGAAGAGCGCCGCCCCAACCTGTGCCGGCATCTGTCTGCCCTCCGTCTCGAATGGTCCTGCCGTGCTCGAACGTGGACACCACGATGATTCCCGGCCACCCGCCCGCGAGCCGGTGCCCGGTGTCGCGCCCCGGGCACCAGGGCCTTCCCGCCGGAGGACTCAGACGGCCGAGTCCGCGTCGGCCGTCACCTGCGTTCCCCGGACGCCCGGTACCAGGCTCGCTTCCTTACGCCCCAGCCGCCGCCATGCGCGCAGGGCCAACCAGCCGCTACAGCTCAGCTCCGCGAGCCACCCCAGTGCCAGGGCCCGCGCTGCTCCCATGGACCCCTTGGAGGGCACCCACCACAGGCTCCCCAGGACCACCACCCCGACGGAGAAGACGAGCATCACCACCTGCCCCTTCAGCTCGCGCGCCGCGGTGAGCGCGGCCTGGAGGCTCAAGCCGACATACTCCAGCGCGGCGGCAATCATGAGCCAGACGAACAAGCCGAGGTTGCTCGCGTAGGGCGCTCCGTAGAAGAGCGTCAACACCTGACGCCCGAGCAGCGTCGCTCCGACGATGGCGCAGCACCCCACCAGCGCCGCCCCTCCCACGAAGCCCAGGAGCGCGCGGCCATAGCGGCGCTGGTCTCCCGCCGAATGATAGCGCCCCAGCCGTGGGGTCAGCACCTGCCCGAGCGCCAGGACGACCCGGCCGCCCAGCGCCGAGAAGTACGCGAGCGCGGCATACACTCCCAGCTCGGCCTGGCCCGCGTGCGCCTCCAGCAGGTAGCGCGGGACATTGGGGCGCAGTGAGCCCAGCAGCGCGGTGATGCCGAGCGCATACGCGAGCCCCAGCAGGCTCCACAGGCGTGGCCCCTGCTCGCACCAGGAGGTCTGCCACAACCGTCGCCAGGGCCGCGTGCCTCCGAACTCACGACGGTAGGTGGGCACGTCGAACAGGAAGAGCACCACCGCCCACGAGAGCCCCAGCGCGGCCGCCGCCACCGCCGAGCTGCCGGTGAGCCAGAGCGCGAGCGCCACGAGCACCAGGGAGAGCACGCTCTTGGCGATGATGGAGCGGGCGATGAGCACCAACCGCTCGGCCCGCTGGAGAGCCCCGTAGAACACGTCGCTGAGCGCCTCGAAGCCCTTGGCCACGGCGAGCAGGATGATGACCAGGCCGACATCCGCTGAGTACCCCGCCACCAGCGCGATGACTCCGCACAGCAGCACGCCTCCGAGCACGTTGAGCCCCATCAGCCCCAGGTAGTGCTCGAAGCCGTACGTCTCTCGCGCATCCGTGGCCTGGAGCGCGCGCAGCTGCATGCGCGCCATCAGCATCACCGGGGCGGTGATGGCCAGGCCCAGCGCGAACTCGCCGACACGCTCCACGGTGCCGAGCCGGGCGAAGAGGACCAGCATGCCCCACTGGGCGAATGCGTACACGAGCCCCGCGGACAGCGTCCACGCGAAGTTCCTCCCCGCCGACCGGCGCCGCGTCATGCCTGGCCCACCGTGCGCTGGAGGACGTCGGCGAGCCGGAGGGCCGCGGCATCGGCGGAGAAGCGCTCGCGGCCGAGCCGCCCCGCCCGCGCGCCCGTCTCCGCGAGCCACCGCGGGTCCCGAATCCGGTTCACGAGCATGGCCGCCGAGGTGGGAAGGTCCTTGGGCGGCAGGTACACGCCGAAGCGCTCCTGCTCCAGGAGCTCCGCCTGCCAGCCCCGGTAGTTGAGCGCGAGCGGCCGGCTGGAGGCGAGCGCGTCGAACACCTTGTTGGCGGAGTTGTCCTCCATGCCCGGCACGTCGGTGAAGAGCGACGTGGCGATGGTGGCGGCGGAGAGCACCGCGGGCACGTCGGCCTTCACCACGGGCGGCAGGAAGAAGAGGTTGCGGTCCTTCACCCCGAGCTGCTCCGCGAGCGTGTGCAGTGCACGCTCCTCGCTGCCCTGCCCCACGACGACGAAGCGCACCTCCGCGTCGAGCTTCAGCACCTCCGCGGCGAGCCGGACGAGGAAGTCCACGCCATTCACGCGGCCGAACGAGCCCGCGTACACCACCATGGGCCTGTCTCCCAGCCATCGGTACTTGCGCCGGAAGGCCTCGCCCTCCGAGGCGGGCACGTGGAAGCGCTCCGGGTCGCAGAGGTTGGGAATCACGGTGATTTTGTCCGGAGACACACCGGCCGCCTCCACGCCGGCCTTCATCCCCGGCGAGAGCGCGACGATGTGCGCGGCGCCCGCGTACGCCGCCTTCTCCAGCGCCTGCGCGGCGAGGATGGCCGGGCGGCTCTTGAGCGCTCCCACCGCGATGGGAATGGCGGGCCACAAATCCCTCACCTCGAACACCATGGGCCGCCGGTTCCACTTCGAGGCGACGATGCCGGGCACCGCGATGGTCAGCGGCGTGCTCGTGGCGAAGACGACGTCACCGCCGAGCTGCGCGGCCCGCTGCGACGCACCGACGGCGAAGCTGCCGAAGGCGCGTATCCGGTCCTGGTAGCTCATCTTCTGGGAGTAGGGCACCGGCAGCCAGTGCACGTGGATGCCGCTCTCGTCCGTCTCGCGCCAGCCCCGCGCCTCGTTGGTGGGCTGGCGGTCCGAGGTCACCATGTGCACCTCGTGGCCCATGCGGACCAGGCGGCGGCCCAGCTCGTAGGAGCGGGTCGAGCCGCGCATCTCCGGCGTGTTGAAGTACTGGTGGAGGTAGATGATCTTCATTTCAGGTTCCTCATTCGTAGGTGACACAGGGGTTCGACTCGAATCGCGCCGGCACCGCCTCCGCGGACGCGGAGCACGAGGACAGCACCATCAACAGGAAGAGGGCGCGGGCGTCGTAGAAGTCGCCGCTGGACTGGCTGCCCACCAACACCAGCGCCACCGCGCCCACCGTCGCAGCGTCCACGGTGCGGCGGGCGCGGAACACGACGCGGAGGTACGCGAGCAGCACCGCGACGAAGAGCAGGAGGCCCAGCGTGCCGCCCTCGCAGAAGACCTCGAGGATGAAGTTGTGGGGATAGACGCCCAGCCCGAGCGCGGGGAAGGCCGCGAGCCCGCCGCCCATCAACGGCCGGTCCTTCCCGAGCGCAATCGCCCGGGCGTAGTAGACCTCGCGCCCCGACAGGTACACGCCGCCCTCGGCCGAAGCCCCGCCCTGCTTGACCGTCAACTTGACGAAGCGCTCCTCCATGGAGTGGCTCAGCGCCTTGCCCAATGGGGTGAAGGCGATGACCACCAAGGTGGCGAGCGTGGCGAGCACGGACAGGAGCACGAGCCGTTGCAGGGGGATGCGGCCCAGCGCGAGGAAGGTGAGCACCGCCGCGATGATGGAGAGCGCGCCGCCACGCGAGCCGGTGAGGACGGCGAAGAGCACGCCGGTGGCCGCCGCCGGAACCCAGAACCACGTCGCCCCGCCGCGCCGCCAGAAGTACAGCGCTCCGACCGCGAGCATCCCCATGAGCCGGGCAAACACGTTGGGCCCGCCGCCCATCACCGCCAGCCGGGCGGCGCCACCTCCGCCGAGGAACGTGCGCAGCCCCACGAGCGCCAGCAGTCCCGTGACGGCGACGATGACCAGCCAGAAGGACTCCAGCACGCGCTCCGCCGGCTGCCGCAGCGCCGCGATGCCGAAGCCCAGACACATGACGCCGGACAGGATGACTTCGTAGAGCTTCCACCCCACGAGCCACGAGTCCGGGGCCCACGACGCGCTGGACGCCATGTACACGAAGAACGCCAGCACCGCCGCTCCGAGCCCCGCATCCAGGCGGGCGTCGCCCGGCTCCGGCCGGCGCCAGGCGGCGTGGGCCAGGCCCATCGTGGCGAGCAGGAAGCCTCCCATGGCCAGCCACATCCGCAGCTCCAGGAAGGGAGACGCGTCGCCGCTCCCCGCTGACAGCCGGGAGAAGCCCCAGCGGCCCGCGAGCACGTAGAGCGCGGCGATGAAGCCCAGTGCTGTGCATCGGAACCCGCTCAAGAGTGCCCCCGCCTGTGCTCAGCTCGCCGCCGGATACTCGTACTGGTAGATGCCGCTCGCCATGCGGCCTCTCGGTGAGCGCGACACGCCGTTGAAGATGAGGCCCCGCGGGTGGACGCCGTTGAGCTCGAGCCGCTTCACGGCCGCGGCCACCTCGCGCATCGGGTGCGTGCCCGCGCGCACCACCACCATGCTCACCCCCGCGTGCCGGCCCACGAGCGCCGCGTCCGTCACGGCGAGGATGGGCGGCGTGTCGATGAGCACGAAGTCGTACTCGGCGGACATCCACGCCACGAGCGACGAGAACCTGTCGCTCAAGAGCAGCTCGGCGGGATTGGACGGCAGCTCTCCCGTGGACAGGAAGGACAGGTGCCTGCCGGTGATGGGGCGGACCACGGCGTCCGGCTCCGCGGTGCCGAGGATGAGCTCGGAGAGCCCCTCCCCGCGCTCCAGGCCGAAGCCGCGGTGGAGCCATCCCCCGCGCAGGTTGGCGTCCACCAGCAGGACGCGGCGGCCGGAGTCCGCCAGCAGCCAGGCGAGATTGACGGCGATGAAGGACTTGCCGACCCCCGGGCTGGGCCCGGTGATGGCGACGACGTTGTTGGGGGCGTCCTTCATCGCGAACTGGAGGCTGGTGCGCAGGCCGCGAAGGCTCTCCACCGCCACGTCCCGAGGGTGCGTGCGGGCCAGCAGGGTGCGCCCGTCGCGGGCACGGAGTGCCGCGCTCCTCCCGAGCGGAATGGAGGCGAAGACGGGAAGGCCGAGCCGTGCCTCCAGCGCCGCGGGCGCCGACACCCCTCCCCGGAGGGCATGCCGGATGAAGGCGAGCCCGACGCCCAGCGTCAGCCCCATCACGAAGCTGACCACGAGCACTCCCGGCCGCGAGGGGCTCACCGGCTCGCGCGACACCTCGGGCGCGTCGAGGATGCGCGCGTTGCCGACGGTGCTCGACTTGAGGACCCGGTACTCCTGGGCCTTGTTGTTGAGCTGGAGGTACAGCGAGTTGGCGACCGCCACCTCGCGCTGGAGCCGCGCCGTCTCCGCGTCCGCGCCCGGCAGCGCCTTGAGCTTGGCGTTGACGGCCCTGCGCTCGGCCCGCAGTCGCGTCAGCTTCTTGTCCATGGTGCGGACGCTCGGGTGCTTCCGGGTGAAGCGCTCCAGGAGCTCGGTGCGCTGCTGCTCGGCCTGGGAGATGGCGGCGTCGAGCGCCTCGCCCCGGTCCAGGATGGCCCCCGTCTCCTGGTCGGGGTCCACGGTCCCCTTCCCCGCGCGCTGTGCGCCCAGCGCCTGCTCCGCGCGCTCCAGCTCGGCGCGCAGGCCGGGCAACTGGCTGTCGAGGAACGTCAGGGCCGCTTCCGCCTCCTCGCTCCTGCGCGCGACGTTCTGCCGCAGGTAGTGTTTGACGATGGCCTGGAGCGTCACGCTGATTCGCTGCGGGTTCGGCCCCTCCATCGCCACGGTGAGCACGCCAGTCCCCGCCCCCTTCTCGGCCAGCCGCAGCGAGCGCTGGAGGGACTCCACCACCCGGAGGCGGGAGCGCCGAATCACCTGGAACCGCGTCCCCGGGCGGGCCCGGAGCTCGGAGACGAGCAGCTCCACCTTCCGGGGCGTGTCCGCCGGCGTCGTCGCGAGCGTGCCCACGCGCCCCTCGAGCATCGGGGCCGCGTTCGGGTCCAACAGCGTGTACGCACCGCCCTCACCCGCGACGAGCGTGAGCGGGATGTCTTCCAGCTCCGCCGACACCTCCATCTTGTCCACCCGGATGCGCTCGCCTCCCCAGGCGTACCGTCCCAGGCTCGACAACGGGGGCTCGGCGACACCCCGGCCGTCATGGCCTCGCGCGCGCATCGCGCCCAACAGCGGGAAGCGCATCGGCTCGACCGCCACGTCCAGCCGGAGCTCGTCCACCACCCGCCCCAGCAGCTCGCGTGAGCTGAAGACCTCGATTTCCGTGGCGACATGTCCGGAGATGTCTCCGAACAGGTCCTCCAGCCCGCCCTTGCCGGCATCCTTCTGTTCAATCTGCAGGACGGAGGTGGCTCGCCAGGTGGGCGTGGCGAGGGTGGCATAGGCGGCGCCCAGCAGCAGCGTGGCGACGAGCGTGACCAGAATCGACACGCGATGTTCGAGCAGGATGCCCAGGTGGGCCCCGAGGTCGAGCGCGTCGTCTTTCGAGGCACCAGGGCTGGAACGAGCGGGGGCCTTGCGGCCGCTGGAGGGGCCCATCATCTCGGCTCCAAGATGATGGCCCTGTCGCCGATTTGTACCGCCTCCCAGAGTAGACGAACTGTTGGCTCGATTTGACTGATGATGCGGTTCCACCGCGTCAAGTCGTGCGCCGAGACGAACACAACGTCGCGGGGTTGAAGCTGGAACTGGGTGGCGAGCAGGAGTGCGTCCGGTGAGCCGGCATCGAGTTTGAAGATGGAGGGCCGGTCGAAGTTGCCGCGGATGACGTAGACCTTGGAGGGATTGGACGTCAGGGGGTCGAAGCCCTCGCTGTCACCAATGGCCTCCGCGAGCGTCATCCGGCCCTTCACCATGACGCGCGACGAGGGCCTGCGCACCTCGCCGAGGACGAACACCTTGTTCCGACTCCGGTCGGGGACGTGGAGGATGTCGCCGTCCTGCAGGAGCCAGTTCTGGCTGATGTCCCCCTCCTCCTGGAGCGCCTGCAGGTCCAGGGTGAACGTCCTGCCGCCCCGGGTGAGCACGAGGCCGCGCAGGTCGGCCTCCGTGGTGAACCCCCGCACCTGGCTGATGGCGTCCTGCACGCGCAGGGGCACGTCGGTGATGGGGATGGTGCTGGGGGTGGCCACCTCCCCGGTCACCTGGACCTTCTGCCCCCGGAAGCCCGCCACGCGCACGTCGAGCTGGGGCCGCTCAATCACGGGGGACAGCCGCTGGGTGAGGAGCTCGCGAATCTCGGGCAGTGACAGGCCCGCGACCCGGACCACGCCGACGTGGGGGAAGAATATCGTTCCGTCCGCCGCCACCATGTGGCCGGCGGCCTCGGGGGAGCGGAACTCGCCCGCGGGGATGGTGAGCTCGGGGTGGTCATAGACGATGACGCTGAGCACGTCATAGGGGGCCACCCGGTAGGAGTAGTCCGAGGCCACCTTCGTCAACGGGTCCGGCATCCGCGGGGGCAGGGCCTTGCGGCGCGCCTCCAATTGCCTGCTCAACAGCGTTGCGTCGATGGGGACGATTTCGTAGGCGTCATCCGCGCCCGCGTCCGCCTTGCCGGCATACCGCTCCCGGAAGGCATCCTCGTCCATGTGCATGCCAGGCCCCCACGCGCATGCGCTCATGCACAGCATCCCGGCCACCAGGACGACGCGCCACATGGAAGTTCTCCGGGCTGCCGCGGGCCGCCCCAGGGCCCACGTGGTCACGCATCTTGCAAATGGTGCCGGCCGCGGCAATCCCGCGAGAGAGGCCAGTGTCTGGCAGGCAAAAGGGCGTCCGTCCCAGACGACACCCCACCTGCCCTCCAGGGCGAGGCGGGCGGCGCGGCGGCGACGTCCCAGGCTCCCGAAGGCGCCTGGCCCCCCCCGCGCCGCGGCTCACCTCACAGCGTCGCGCTCTCGCGCTTCACCAGGGCGTGGTAGGCCTGACGGCTCCGGTGGAGGAGCATGCGAGGCGTTCCAATCAGGGAGAGCGCCTTGCCGGTGCACGCCGCCAGGTAGCCTACCTGGTGGACGTAGTCGCGCAGGTCCTTGGCCGGCAGCAGCTGCGCGGCCTCGCTCTTGTTGTCGAAGTCGACGATGAGGTGCACGCGGTGGACCTGTGATGCGTTGCGCACGGAGTGCCGATAGCTCGTATCGAGAAACCAGATGTCTCCCTCCGCGAGGTGGCACTCGACTCCGTCGACCCTGAAGATGACCTCCTCGTTCGTGATGAGGGGGAAGTGGAACCGCAGCATGCCCGTGAGCACGGCGCCGTTGATGTCACGGTGCTCCTTGACCCATCCTCCGGGCCCGAGCCTGGCGAGCGCGACCCGCCGGATGTTCGTGCCCAGCGTCCTCGCGAGCGCCCAGAGCCGGCAGTCGGGGCCATAGCTCGGCAGCTTCGGCTTCCCGTTGTTCTCCAGGACGATGGCCGACCAGCTCTCCCCGTTTCCGCCCGCGACCCACTCCTTCCACTCCTTTTCGAGCGCCGCGACCTCGTCGAGATAATCCCGAGGGTCGAAAGCACCGGCCCGTACGCGGTACGCACCGCGATTCCTGCGAAGGGCGTTCATTGTCATTGACCTCCTGACCTCGCACGGCTCCTGCGCCGTCGTCCGGAGGATGGGCAGCGCTCCATTCCTTGTCGAGTCGCCGCGCCGCCGAGCATCTCTGCCTTCCAGACAACACCCTGGTTGAGCGCCGACGCGAGCTCCGAGAGCGGCGGCCCCATCTGTTGGCCCTGGCCACCTTCTCCCCGCCCTCTCGGGCGATGGGAAGGAAACAGGCGGGCCTTAGCTTGAGGTCAGACGAGGGTCTCTCAACGTCCATGTCTTCCCCATTGCTCAAGCGCACAGTTGACGACGTCGTTCCGGCCGGGGTGCTTGTCCAGCATCGCACCCGCGCGGTAGCGGCCCTTCAGAAGGTGCAGGCATGAACACGATTTCGGCAAGAAGGCTCGAGGCGTCGGACCTCCTCCTGCGGTACCAGTGGCTGAACGACCCCTCTGTCCACGGGCAGATGATGGTGTCCCCTCCGATAGGGCTCTCGGAGACGCAGCAGTGGTTCAACAGGACGCTCCTCAACGAGAGCCGCCGGGACTTCGCCTTCACCCTCGACGGAGCAGTCCCCGAGGAAGTCGTCGCCATGGGAGGCCTGACCGAAATCCACCCGAGGCATCGCCGCGCGGAGCTCTACATCTTCGTCCGGCCCGGACTGACGGGAAAGGGCATCGGCTCGCGGGCCATGGTCTGGATGTGTGAGTACGGGTTCTCCGAGCTCGACCTGCACCGCATCTACCTGTACACGACGGACCGCAACGACGCGGCACGCCGGTTCTACGCGCGCCTGGGCTTCCAGGACGAGGGCACGCTCCGAAGCCACGCGTTCCACCAGGGCCGGTTCATCGATAGGCACGTGCAGGGTGTGCTGCGCAGCGAGTGGCGCAAGCCGCGCGAAGAGCGCCAGGTCCCGGGCTGAGGAGCGCTCCCGATGCGATTCGACACACCTCGCGTCTCCCTTCCTCTGAGGCCCACGTCATGGGCAACGTCCTCCTGACCTGCGTCGGCCGCCGCAACTACCTCGTCCGCTTCTTCCAGGAGGCCCTGGACGGACAGGGACACGTGTACGCCGCGGATGCCTCGCAAGACGCGGCGGGCATGCAGGAGGCGGAGCGCGCCTTCCTGCTGCCTCCCATCTCGCATCCCCGGTACATCTCCCATCTGCACACCCTCTGCGCGCGCAACGAAGTCCGGCTGCTCATCTCACTGAACGACCTCGAGCTCGAGCTGCTCTCCCATCACCGCGGCGAGTTCGAGGCGCGGGGCGTGACGGTGGTGGTCTCGCCAACCGAGGTCATCCGCACCTGCTTCGACAAGCTGGAGACCGCGCACCGGCTCACCGAGCTGGGCGTGAAGACGCCGCGGACCTACACCTCGCTGGCAGCCGCGGAGGCGGCGCTCTTCTCCGGAGAGATGTCGTTCCCCGTGGTGGTGAAGCCCCGCTGGGGCAGTGGCTCCATCGGCACCTGCTTTCCCCGCGACATCGAGGAGCTCCGCCTCTCCTTCCCGCTCACACACCGGCTGGTGCGGCGCAGCATCCTGGCGGGGGCGAGCACGTCGGACCAGGAGAACGCCGTCCTCGTCCAGCAGCTCGTCTCCGGACCGGAGATAGGAATGGACATCGTCAACGACTTGCACGGCACGTTCGCCGCGGTCCTCCCGCGCCTCAAGCTGTCCATGCGGGCGGGAGAGACGGACAAGGCGGTGACTCACGAGGACGCGCGTCTCGTCGAGCTGGGCAGGACGCTCAGCCAGGGGCTCCGGCACGTCGGCGGGATGGACTGCGACATCATCGACGCGAGCGACGGCCTGTACGTGCTGGACCTCAACCCGCGCTTCGGGGGCGGCTACCCCTTCTCGCATGCCGCCGGCGCGAACCTCCCCGCCGCGCTGCTCGCATGGGCGCGCGGCCAGCAGCCCCGTCCGGAGTGGCTCCAGCAGCACCCCGGGGTGATGTCCGCCAAGTACGACACGGTGGCCGTCGCCCGCCACACGCCGGTGCCCGTCATCGCGATGGAGGAGTAGCTCAGTGCGGTCCGGCGTCCGCGGCCATGGGCGCCAGCATCCGCACCACCACCGAGCGGCAGCCCGTGCACACCACCCCTGCGCGCTCCCAGTGCACCTGCTCCTCCAGCTCGCGCGCGTCCTCGGGTCCTTCCGCCAGCCTGCGGACGAGCGCCTCGAGGTCCTCTTCCGGGCCGCTGACTCCCGAGGTGTCGAGGACGTCCTGCTCGCCCTCGAGGACGAGCTTGAAGCGGTAGTACACCTCGCGAGCGGCGATGGCCCGCCCGCATGCGGCACAGCGCTTGTCCCGTGGCCCCGTCATGCGCATGACGCCTCCGCGGGCCTCGCTCCGGCCTCGCGCGGTGGATGATGCCGCCAACGGGGCGTGGGGCGTTAGGGGCTACTGTTCGCCTTCGTCCTGAAGGGCCCCGGCGGCGACGGTGGGCCTGCGCAGCACGCGCACCATCCGCCCCACCGAGGGCACCCCGGCGTCATTCACGATGAAGAGCTGGTGGAAGCCCGGAGGTGCCCGGCTGTTGAAGGACGGCGCGGTGACGGTGAGGCTCCCGGTGCCCCGGGTGAACTTCAGGGTATTGAGCCGCTGGTTCATGTCGAACGTGTGCGTCACGGAGTTGAGCGCGATGAG
Source organism: Pyxidicoccus sp. M6 (assembly GCF_055568925.1). NCBI lineage: Bacteria > Pseudomonadati > Myxococcota > Myxococcia > Myxococcales > Myxococcaceae > Pyxidicoccus > Pyxidicoccus sp. M6. The sequence goes on from NZ_CM145714.1 coordinate 8,972,255, forward strand.
CGTCACCTTGGTGATGCGCGCCGAGTCCGGCGTGGAGACGGTGAAGGTCGTCCCGGGCATCACCGTGTCCGGCGCCGAGGAAATCGACGGGCGCGCGCCCTTGAAGAGGTAGGGCGGCGAGAAGACCTCCGCGGTGTGGTTGTTGCGGCCGCCCGCGCTGAGCACGCGTCCGTCCGGCAACAGCACCGCGGTGGAGTGGTAGCCCCGGTAGAGGGTGTTGCTCGCGAGCCGCCTCCAGGTGTTGGCGGCGGGGTCATACAGCTCGGCGGGGAAGACGGGAGCGCTCGCGTTGTCGAAGCCGCTGCCCGAGCTGCCGCCCGTGACGAGCACCGTGCCGTCGGGGAGCAGCGTGGCGTTGTGCTGGCGCCGGCGGATGGACATGGAGGACACGTAGCGCCACGTGGGAGCGTCCAGGTTGAGGTCGATGACCTCGGCGGTGTTGGTGGGCGGGTCTCCGCCTCCGATGATGTACACCTTGGCGTCGACGTACACGGCGGGCCCGTAGCTGCGGGTGCCGTAGTTGCTGGAGGGCCCCGTGCTCCAGGTGCCCGTGCCCGCCGTGCTCAGCCAGCGGCTGCCCCGGGACGGCCCGGCGAAGAAGAGCCGGCCACTGGGGGCGAGGAACATCTTCGGGTAGAGCGGCAGCGTGAGCCGCGCCGTGGTCATGTTCTTCCAGGTCCGTGTGGCCGCGAGGTAGCGCTGGGGCAGCGTGTTGATGTCGCCGCTGCCGTTCATCTCGCCGGAGAGCACCAGCACGTCGCCGTTGGAGAGCGTGGTGTTGGTGGGGTACCAGCGCCCGGCGTTCATGTCCGGCAGGCGGGTCCACGAGGTGGTGAAGGCGTCATAGAGGCTCGCGTCGTTGAGCCCCACGTCGCTCACCACGTGGCCTCCGGTGAAGAGGAGCTTGCCGTCCGCGAGGTAGGAGTGGCCGGCGCAGAAGATGTTGTAGCCGGGGTGCGGCAGCGAGGTGACGGCGTTGGTGATGGGGTCCCAGCGGCGCGGCGGGAGGTTCCCCTCGTCGAACTCGCCGATGAACATCACCCGGCCGTCGGGTTGCAGGCTCGTGTGGGTGGCGGAGATGGGCCAGGTCATGACGCTGGACCACTGCCCCACGTCCGCCGGTGTCTGGGCCTGGACGGGGAGCGCCGTCAGCGTGACGCCGAGAAGCCAGACCGCGAGCCACCGTGGATGGGGGAAGACGGGTCTCCACGACATGGCGGCCTCCTTGCGGATGGGAGGGCAGAACCTAGATGGCCGGGCGGATGCACCAATGGGCCGCGAGTCCGTGGAAGCGTGGGCTGTGAGATGCGGACCGCCACTGGAGGGCAACTGACAGCGCACCGGTGCACGGGTAGGCGGAGGCTCCACTGTCCGAGCCGAGGAGACCTTCATGAGGCACTGGCGTCAGCTCTTGGTGGTGCTCGCGCTGCTGTCCGGCTGCTCGTCGCACCACGGCGGCAAGCCTCCGGTTCCTCCGCCTCCGGATGGGGATGGGCCGTGGACCCTGTGCGGGCGCACCGCGGCTGGGGCGGGGCCCGCGCCGGTCGAGACGGATACGGGGGGGCTGGAGATGGTGGGCACGGAGCGGACCCTCTTCTTCATCGCGGAGCCACGGGGGCTGTGGACGAGCGAGGGAACCCCAGCAACGGGAACCCACCGGGTGAAGGAGTTCCCACCCGGACCGGGTGGTCAGGGGCCATCGGAAGTGACGCGCGTGGGAGACCGCGTGTTCTTCGCCGCCGAGGACCCGGAGGCCGGGAGGGAGCTCTGGGTGAGCGACGGCACGGAGGGTGGCACGCGAAGGGTGAAGGACCTCTGGCCCGGACCGACGGGCTCCGAGCCCCAATCGCTGGCCGAGTACAACGGACAGCTCTACTTCGCCGCGAGCGACCCGGAGCACGGCCGCGAGCTGTGGCGCAGTGACGGGACACCTGAAGGGACGATGCTCGTCCAGGACCTCGACCCGGGCACCGAGGGCACCTCACCGGATGGACTGACACCCGGAGGCGATGGCGCGCTCTATTTCCTCGCGCACTTCCAGGGGATGCTCACGAAGCTGATGCGCAGTGAGGGAGGGGCCGCAGCCGTCGAGCTGGCGCAGGTTCCCGGTGAGGGCGGCATCCTGGAATCACTGACACCGGTGGGCAGACGTCTGTTCTTCGTCATGGGGCACCTGCACGACCCGATGAAGCACCTGATGGTGACGGAAGGAGGAGGCGCCCCCGTGCTCGTGAGCGAGCTCATGGAGGTGAGCGACCTGGAGGCGCTGGGAGAGAGCCTCTACTTCAGCGCCAACGCGGAAGGGGCGGAGCTGTGGCGCAGCGACGGCACGACGCCGGGGACGCAGCAGGTGAAGGGCGTCCACGTCCCGAGGAACCTCACCGCGATGGGAGCCCGCCTCTTCTTCACCGCGGATGATGGACCGCACGGGCGCGAGCTGTGGGTGAGTGACGGTACGGACGAGGGAACGCGCCTCTTCGCGGACCTCGTGCCGGGAGCCACCAGCGCATCTCCCGAGGAGCTGACGGCCATCCAGGGCAACCTGTTCTTCAGCGCGGAAGGTCCGGAGCGTGGCCGGGAGCCATGGGTGAGCAACGGCACGCCGGAGAGGACGGGCCCGCTCGACGAGCTGGCCCCTGGCGCGCAGGCCTCCGCGCCGAAAGGGTTCGTGCTCGCCGGCTGGGAGGTCTTCTTCACCGCCGCCAACGCCTCTGGCACCCGGAAGCTGTGGAACGTGCCGCTGCGGCCCCAGGGCAAGTGCGACGCAAGCTCGGGTTCGAGCGCGAGGTGAGTGCGGGGGCCTGAGTCGAACCGGAGCCCCCCAACGGCAGGCCCTTCCCGCCCACGTTCGCTTTGATCCGGGTCATCGCTGACCGAAGCGCGTGCGCGAACCTGTAGCACCGAGGCCTGGGACGCGAACCCGCAGGACCGTCCGTCACAGGCCGCCGCTCCCTCGGTGAACCCGTGCTACAGGTCCGTCGGGGCTGGCTTTTTTGCATGCCATTGCGCGATTCTCCGGGTGTAGCGCACGCGGTCCAGCAGGTCCTGAGGGGGACTTGTGGGCCACGGTGGTGACACCTCGGTACCGCGTCGCGCGAAGGCACTTCATCCATGGCACTGACTCCGGACCAGAAGCGCGCGCGGCTCGCTGAGCTGCTGCGCGAGAAGAACCGTCAATTTCAGCGCGCCCCGGCCTCCTTCGCGCAGGAGCGCATGTGGATTCAGGAGCGGCTCGCTCCGGGCAGTGCCACGCTCAACGTCTCCGTCTCCGTCCGGCTCTCCGGAGCGCTGGATGACGAAGCGCTGCGCCGCGCGCTCAACGAGTTGGTGCGCCGCCACGAGTCGCTGCGCACCACCTTCGTCGAGCAGGACGGACGTCCCTTCCAGCAGATTGCCTCGACGCTCGAGCTGCCCCTGCACGTCGTGGAGCTCCGCGAGGACGAAGTCTCCGAGCTTCTGCACGTCGAGGCGCGCCGCCCCTTCGATTTGGAAAAGGGCCCGCTGCTGCACGCCGTCCTCTTCCGCCTCGGCGCCAGCGAGCACGTGCTGCTCCTGAGCCTGCACCACATCGTCACCGATGGCTGGTCCATGGGCGTCATGGTGCGCGAGGTGGCCGAGCTCTACGCGGCCTTCACCGAGGACCGTCCCTCACCCCTGCCCTCGCTCCCGCTCCAGTACGCCCGCTTCGCCGAGTGGCAGCGCGAGTGGCTGCAAGGCGAGTCGCTGGAGACGCAGCTCGGATACTGGCGTCAGCGGTTGGACCCCAACGCCGTGCTCCAGCTCCCGGGTGACAGGCCACGCCCCGCCGCTTCGTCCGCGCGAGGCGCGCGTCACACCGTCTTCCTGCCGCGGGCCCTGGCGCAGTCGCTCAAGGAGCTCGGCGCGAGCGAGGGGCGCACGCTCTTCTCCGTGCTGCTCGCGAGCTTCAACGTCCTGCTCCACCGCTACTGCGGCACGGACGACGTCACCGTGGGCACGCCCATCGCCGGCCGCAACCGCGCGGACCTCGAAGGGCTCATCGGCCTGTTCGTCAACACCCTCGCGGTGCGCAGCGACTTGTCCGGCGACCCGACCTTCCGCGAGCTGGTGGGCCGCGTGCACGAGACGGCCCTGGGCGCCTTCGCCCACCAGGAGCTTCCCTTCGAGAAGCTGGTGGAGGTGCTTCAGCCCACCCGTCACCTCAATGTCCCGCCGCTGTTCCAGGTGATGTTCGTCCTGCAGAACGCGCCGCTGCCTCCCGTGCAGTTGCCCGGCCTGCTGATGCACGCGCAGCCGGTGGACTCCGGCGCGGCCCGCTTCGACCTGACGCTCATCGCCGCTGAGGACGACGCGCGAGGCCTGCGCCTCACCGCTGAGTACAGCACGGACCTCTTCGACGAGAGCACCGTGGCGCGGCTGCTGGGCCACCTGCACACGCTGCTGCAGGGCGCCGTCGCGCGTCCCGAGGCGCGCCTGTCCGAGCTGCCGCTCGTGGACGAGGCCGAGCGGCACCGACTGCTTCAGGAGTGGAACGGCGCCCGCGCTGATTACCCCGCGGACGCCAGCCTCCACACGCTCATCGAAGCGCAGGTGGAGCGCACGCCCGACGCGGTGGCGCTCAGCTTCGAAGGCCAGAGCCTCACGTACCGTCAGTTGGATGAGCGCGCCAACCAGCTCGCGCACCACCTGCGTGGGCTGGGCGTCGGCCCCGAGGTGCGCGTTGGCCTCTTCCTGGAGCGCTCGCTGGAGATGGTGGTGGCACTGCTGGCCACGCTGAAGGCCGGCGGGGCCTACGTGCCATTCGACCCGGCGTACCCGGCTCAGCGCCTCGCGTGGATGTTGGAGGACTCCGCCGCGCCGGTGCTGCTCACGCAGCAGAGACTGTTGCCCGAGCTGCCACCCCACTCTGCTCGCGTGCTGTGCCTGGACTCGGAGTGGCCGGAGGTGGCGCGCCAGCCGGTGTCCCGTCCCGTGCCGCTCGCGGGCCCGGACGCGCTGGCCTACGTCATCTTCACGTCCGGCTCCACGGGCCGGCCCAAGGGCGCGATGAATGCGCACCGGGGCGTCGTCAACCGGCTGTTGTGGATGCAGCAGGAGTACGGCCTGACGTCCGCGGACACGGTGTTGCAGAAGACGCCGTTCAGCTTCGACGTGTCCGTCTGGGAGTTCTTCTGGCCTCTCATGACGGGCGCGCGGTTGGTGGTCGCGAAGCCCGGTGGCCACCAGGACCCCGCGTACCTCGTGAAGCTCATCGCGGAGGAGCGCGTCACCACGCTGCACTTCGTGCCATCCATGCTCCAGGTGTTCCTGGAGGAGCCGGGGCTGGAGCGGTGCACTTCGCTCCAGCGCGTGGTGTGCAGCGGTGAGGCCCTGCCGCTGGAGCTGGCACAGCGCTGCCTGCAGCGGCTGCCCGGTGCCGGGCTGCACAACCTCTACGGCCCCACCGAGGCGGCCGTCGACGTCACGTATTACGCGTGCGTGCGCGAGGAGCCGCACCGCTCGGTGCCCATCGGCCGGCCCGTCGCCAACACGCAGATTCGCCTGCTGGACGCGCACCTGCGGCCGGTGCCCATCGGCGTGCCGGGCGAGCTGTTCATCGGCGGCGTGCAGGTGGGGCGCGGCTACCTGGGCCGGCCGGAGCTGACGGCGGAGCGCTTCATTCCGGATGCCTTCAGCGACACGCCGGGCGCGCGGCTGTACCGCACCGGCGACGTGGCGCGCTGGTTGGCGGACGGCACCGTGGAGTACCTGGGCCGTGCCGACTTCCAGGTGAAGGTGCGCGGCCTGCGCATCGAGCTGGGTGAAATCGAGTCCGCGCTGGAGCAGCAGTCCGCCGTTCAGCAGGCGGTGGTGATGGCGCGAGAGGACCGCGCCGGAGACAAGCGCCTCGTCGCGTACGTCGTCGGTGGCGCGGAAGTCACGGTGGAGGCGCTGCGCGACGCGCTCGCGGCCCGGCTGCCCGAGTACATGGTGCCGTCCGCCTTCGTCGTGCTGGAGGCGTTCCCGCTGACGCCCAGCGGCAAGGTGGACCGCAAGGCCCTGCCCGTCCCGGAAGCGGCCTCCACCACCGAGTATGTGGCGCCTCGCTCTCCCACCGAGGAGAAGCTCGCCGCTCTCTGGTCCGAGGTGCTGCGCCTGCCCCGCGTGGGCGCGAAGGACCACTTCTTCGAAGCGGGCGGCCACTCGCTGCTGGCCACCCAGCTCATCTCCCGCGTGCGCGGGGCCTTCGGCGTGGAGCTGCCGCTGCGCGCCGTGTTCGAGGCCCCCACGCTGGAGGCCTTCGCTCGCCGCATCGAGGCCGCCGCGCCCCAGGACTCCGCGTCCGCCGTGCCGGCCCTGGTGCCCGTGCCTCGCACGGCTCCGCCCCCGCTCTCCTTCGCGCAGCAGCGCCTGTGGCTCCTCGACCAACTGGAGCCCAACAGCCCCGCGTACAACATCCCCTCCGCCCTGCGTGTGACTGGAGCGCTGGACACCGAGGCCCTGCGCCGGAGCTTCGAGGCGCTGGTCCATCGCCACGAGTCGCTGCGCACCACCTTCCGCGAGGAGCCCACCGGCCCCGTCCAGGTCATCGCTCCTCCCGCCGCCGTCCCGCTGGACGTCATCGAGCTGAGCCACCTGCCCGAAGACGCTCGCGAGGCCGAGGCGCGCCGCCTGGCGACCGCCGAGGCGCTGCGTCCCTTCCACCTCTCCACGGGCCCCCTGCTTCGCGCCTCGCTGCTGCGCCTGGGCGCCGAGGCGCACGTGCTGCTGGTGACGATGCACCACATCGTCTCGGACGGCTGGTCCATGGGCGTGCTGGTGCGTGAGCTGGTCGCCTTCTACGGAGCCTTCTCCTCCGGGCGGCCCGCATCGCTGTCCCCGTTGCCGGTGCAGTACGCGGACCATGCCCTCTGGCAGCGCCAGTGGCTGCGGGGCGAGGTCCTGGAGCGGCAGCTCGGCTGGTGGCGCAAGCAGTTGGACGGGGCCCCCGCGGCCCTGGAGCTGCCCACGGACTTCCCCCGCCCGCCGATGCAGTCCTTCCGGGGCGACGCGGTTCCCGTCAACCTGCCGCGCTCGCTCTCCAGGGCCCTGCTGGTCCTGTGTCAGGCCGAGGGCGTTACCCCCTTCATGGCCCTGCTGGCCGGCTTCCAGGCCCTGCTCTCCCGCTACTCGGGCCAGGACGACGTGAGCGTCGGCAGCGCGATGGCGGGCCGCACCCGCGCGGAGACGGAGGGCCTCATCGGCTTCTTCGTCAACACGCTGGTGTACCGCACGCGCCTGCACGGAGACCCCACCTTCCGCGAGCTGCTGGCCCGCGTGCGCGACACCACGCTGGAGGCCCACGCCCACCAGGACCTGCCCTTCGAGAAGCTCGTCGAGGAGCTGAGGCCCGTGCGCGACACGGCGCGCTCCCCGCTGTTCCAGGTGAACTTCACCTTCCAGAACATGCCCACCGGCGCGCTGGAGGTGCCGGGGCTGCGCATCCAGACGCTGCCCATCGAGGGCGGCACGGGACGCTTCGACCTCACGCTGGTGCTGACCAACACGACGCAAGGGCTGTCCGGCACCCTGCAGTACGCCACCGACCTGTTCCGCGCGGAGACGGCCCGCCGCTTCGTCTCGCACCTGCAATTGCTGCTGGAGGGCGCACTGAGCAGGCCCCACCTGCGCCTGTCCGAGCTGCCGCTGCTGACCGACGCGGAGCGCCGCCAGGTGCTGGAGGAGTGGAACGCCACCGCCGCCGACTTCCCGAGCGAGTCGTGCCTGCACACCCTCTTCGAGGCCCAGGCCCGACTCACTCCGGACGCGCTGGCGCTCGTCTTCGAGAGCGAGCGTCTCACGTACCGGCAGCTCGATGAGCGCGCCAACCAGCTCGCGAACCACCTGCGTGGGCTGGGCGTCGGCCCCGAGGTGCTCGTGGGACTGTGCGTGGAGCGCTCGCCGGAGCTGGTGGTGGGCATGCTCGCCATCCTCAAAGCGGGCGGCGCCTTCCTCTGCCTGGACCCGGCTCACCCCACGGCCCGCATCACGCTGATGCTGGAGGACTCCGGCCTCCAGGTGTTGGTGACGCACGAGGCGCTGCTCGACCAGCTCCCCGCGTCCCTCGCCTGCGTGCCTTGCTGCCTCGATGCCGATGAAAGAGCCATTTCCCGGCAGCCCTCCACCGCGCCTGGCGTGGACGTGCTCGCCGCCCAGCTCGCCTACGTCATCTACACCTCGGGCAGCACCGGCCGGCCCAAGGGCACCCTCCTGAGCCACCGAGGCCTGTGCAACTCCGCGCTCGCAGCGGTCCGGGCCCACCGGCTCTCCGCGTCCAGCCGCGCCCTGCAGTTCGCCTCGCCGACGTTCGACGCCGCCATCCTCGAAATCTTCGCGCCCCTGCTCGCGGGTGCCACGCTCGTGATGGCGCCGAGAGAGCGGCTGCTGCCGGACGTGCCGCTGCGCACGCTGCTGAGCGAGGGGGAAGTCACCACGGCGACGCTGACGCCCTCGGTGCTGGCGCAGCTGTCGTCCGATGAGCTGCCCCTGCTGCGCACCGTCATCTCCGCGGGTGAAGCGCTGCCCGCCGAGGTGGCTCGGCGCTGGAGCCAGGGCCGCACCCTCCTCAACGCCTACGGCCCCACCGAGGCCACGGTGTGCGCCTCCATCACCCCGGAGTCCGTCTCTCCCGCCGAGCCCTCCATCGGCAAGCCCTGGCCCAACACGCGGCTGTACGTGCTGGACTCGAACCTGCGGCCGGTGCCCGTGGGCGTGCCGGGTGAGTTGTTCATCGGCGGCGTGGGACTGGCGCGTGGCTACCTGCGCCGTCCGGACCTCACCGCCGAGCGCTTCATTCCCCATCCGTTCAGCACCGAGCCCGGTGCGCGCATGTACCGCACCGGAGACCGCGTGCGCTGGCGGTCCGAGGGCGAAATCGAATACCTGGGGCGGACGGACTCGCAGGTGAAGCTGCGCGGGTTCCGCATCGAGCTGGGCGAGGTGGAAGCCGCGTTGGAGGCACACCCGTCCGTGCGCCAGGCCGTGGCCATGGTGCGTGAGGACGTGCCCGGACTGCGGCGGCTCGTGGCGTACGTGGTGCCGGTGGAAGAGGACGCGGTTGACACGGCCACGCTGCGCAGCTCGCTCCAGCAGCGGTTGCCCGAGTACATGGTGCCCTCCGCCATCGCCGTGCTGGAGGCATTGCCTCTCAGCTCGAGCGGCAAGGTGGACCGCAAGGCCCTGCCTTCGCCGGACGTGGCCACCGCGTCCGCCGAGGTCTACGTCGCCCCGCGCACTCCCACCGAGGAGCGGCTGGCCGCGCTCTGGGCTCAGGTGCTGCACGTGGAGCGAGTGGGCGCGGAGGACCACTTCTTCGAGGTGGGCGGCCACTCCCTGCTGGCCACGCAGCTCATCTCCCGCATTCGCGCCGCCTTTGGCGTGGAGTTGGCGCTGCAGGTCATCTTCGAAGCACCCACGCTCTCGGCGCTCGCCCGCAGGTTGGAGGAGGCACAGCCCGTGGGAGCGCCCCAGGCTCCTCCACTGCTGCCGGTGCCTCGGACGAACGCACTGCCGCTGTCCTTCGCGCAGCAGCGACTGTGGTTCCTGGACCAGCTCGACCCGGCCAGCTCCCTCTACAACATGCCCGCGGTGCTGAGGCTGCGGGGCACGCTGGACGCCGACGCGCTGGAGCGGAGCCTCACCGAGCTGATGCGCCGTCACGAGTCGCTTCGCACCATCTTCCGCGGCGAACCAGAAGGCCCGGTGCAGGTCATCCAGGAGGCCGTGCCGCTGCCGCTGTCCGTGGCGGACCTGTCCGGCCTCCCCGAGGAGCAGCGACAGGCCGAAGCCCGCCGGCGGGTGGGTGAAGAAGTGCTGCGCCCGTTCAGCCTGTCCGAGGGCCCGCTGGTGCGCGCCGCGCTGCTGAAGCTGGCCTCCGACGAGCACGTGCTGTCGCTCACCCTCCACCACTCCGTCTCGGATGGTTGGTCCATGGGCGTGCTGGTGCGTGAGCTGGCGGCGCTCTATCCCGCCCTTGCCGCGGGCCAGCCCTCGCCCCTGGCAGAGCCCTCGGTGCAGTACGCCGACTTCGCCGTCTGGCAGCGCGGGTGGCTGCGAGGGGACGTGCTGGAAGAGCAGTTGGGCTGGTGGCGCGAAGCATTGTCCGGAGCGCCGCGCTCGCTGGAGCTGCCCACCGACAAGACCCGTCCCGCGGTGCAGTCCTCGCGTGGCGCCCTGCTGCGCGTCGAGCTCTCCGCTCCCGCGTCCGAGGCGCTGGAGGCGCTGTGCCACCGCGAGGGCGTCACGCCCTTCATGGCACTGCTCGCCGTCTGGCAGGTCCTGCTGAGCCGCTATTCGGGTCAGGAGGACTTCGTCATCGGCTCGCCCATCGCCGGCCGCAACCGCACGGAGCTCGAGGGCCTCGTCGGCTTCTTCGTCAACACGCTGCCGCTTCGCGCGCGGCTCTCGTCACGGGAGTCCTTCTCCGCCCTGTTGGCGCGCGTGCGAGATACCACCCTGGGGGCCTTTGCCCACCAGGACGTGCCCTTCGAGCAGGTCATCGACGCGTTGCAGGTGGAGCGGGACCTGAGCCGTCCGCCCCTGGCGCAGGTGCTGTTCGCCCTGCAGAACGCGCCCATGCCGGCGCTGGAGCTGCCCGGTCTGTCCCTGGAGACCGTGGAGTTGGAGGGAACCACCGCGCGGTTCGAGCTGGAGCTCAACCTGTGGCGCCTGCCCCGGGGCTACTCCGGGCAGCTCAGCTACAACACGGACCTGTTCGAGGCGGGCACTGCGGCGCGCATGGCGGAGCACTTCCGCACGCTGGTGGAAGCGCTGCTCGCTCAGCCTGATGCGCCCATGGGGCTCATCCCCATGCTCACGGCGGAGGAGCGCCGGCAGGTGCTCGTGGAGTGGAATGCCACGGCCACCGAGTACCCGCGTGGCTCCACCCTGCCCGAAGTGTTCGCGCAGGTCGTGGCTCGCCATGGCGACAAGGTCGCTGTCGAGTTCGGCGAGGAGAAGCTCACCTACCGCCAGCTCGATGAGCGTGCCAACCAGCTCGCGTGGCACCTTCGCGCCCTGGGTGTGTCCACCGACTCGCGCGTGGCGCTGGCCGCCGAGCGTTCGCTGGAGCTGATTGTCTCGCTCGTCGCCATCCTCAAGGCCGGTGGCGCCTACGTCCCGCTGGACTCCTCGTACCCGCGTGAGCGCCTCGCCGCCATGGTGGAGGACGCGCGTCCCACAGTGCTCGTCACCACGCGCGAGCTCTTGGAGAAGCTCCCCGCCGAAGGCCTGTCCACCGTCGTCCTGGGAGAAGTGTCTCTAGAGGGGCAGCCCACGCATGCGCTGCCTCCGGCCGCGCTCCCGCAGAGCCTCGCGTACATCGACTTCACCTCCGGCTCCACGGGCCGGCCCAAGGGCGTCGGTACTCCGCAGTCCGCAGTGCTGCGCACCGTCTTCGGCAACGACTACGCGCACCTCGGGCCGGATGAGACGTTCCTCCTCATCGCGCCTGTCTCCTTCGACGCCTCCACCCTTGAACTCTGGGGCCCGTTGCTCCACGGCGCAAGGCTCGTCGTCTTCCCGCCCCACTCGCCTTCCGACTTGAAGGAACTGGAGTCGGTGTTGGTGAAGCACGGCGTGACGACGCTGCACCTCACCTCGGGTCTCTTCACCCAAATGGTGGAGAACAACCTCTCCGGGTTGAAGAGCGTGAAGCAACTGCTCACCGGTGGCGACGTGGTGAGCGCGCCGCATGTGCGCCGCGTGATTGAAGAGCTGCGTATCCCGGTGACGGCCTGCTACGGCCCGACGGAGACCACTCTCTTCGCCTCCACCCACCGCATGACGGCGGTGGAGCACGTCGGCACGTCCGTTCCCATCGGCAAGCCCATGGGCAACACGCAGGTGTACCTGCTGGACGCCTCCGGCCAGCCCGTGCCCTCCGGCGTCACCGGCGAGCTGTTCATCGGCGGTGACGGCGTGGCCCGCGGCTACGTCGGCCAGCCCGCCCTCACCGCCGAGCGCTTCGTCCCCGACTCCTTCTCCGGCGTCCCCGGCGCGCGGCTCTACCGCACCGGAGACCTGGCTCGCTGGCGCAAGGACGGCGTGCTGGAGTTCCTCGGCCGCGCCGATGCCCAGGTGAAGGTGCGCGGCTACCGCATCGAGCTCGCGGAAGTCGAAGCCGCGCTTCTCGCCTTCCCCGACGTCGCCCAGGCCGTGGCCCTGGTGCGCGAGGACGTCCCCGGTGACAAGCGCCTCGTCGGCTACGTCGCCGCGCCCGAGTCGCTCGACGTCTCCGCCCTGCGCTCCACCCTCAAGCAGCGGCTGCCCGAGTACATGGTGCCCTCCGCCCTCGTGCGCCTGGACGCCCTGCCTCTCACGGCCAACGCCAAGGTGGACCGCAAGGCCCTTCCCGCTCCGGAGTCCCTGGCTTCCTCCTCCGCCGACTCCTACGTCGCCCCGCGCACTCCCACCGAGGAGTTGCTCGCAGGCCTCTTCGCCCAGGTGCTGCGCCTGCCTCGCGTCGGCGTCCACGACAACTTCTTCGAGCTTGGCGGCCACTCCCTGCTCGCCACCCAGCTCATCTCCCGCGTGCGCTCCACCTTCGGTGCGGAGCTGCCGCTGCGCGCTCTCTTCGAAGCGCCCACCATCGAAGGACTCGCCGCCAGCCTCGCCTCCGCGTCCGCAAGTCAGGCGCCCACCATCCTCTCCGTGCCGCGCACCGGCGCGCTGCCTCTGTCCTTCGCTCAGCAGCGCCTGTGGTTCCTCGACCAGCTCGAGCCCAACAGCCCCGCCTACAACATCCCCTCCGCCCTCCGCGTGTCCGGAGCGCTGGACACCGAGGCCCTGCGAAAGAGCCTCGAAGCGCTGGTGCAGCGCCACGAGTCGCTGCGCACCACCTTCCGCGAGGAGCCCTCGGGCCCTGTCCAGGTCATCGCTCCGTCCGCGGCCCTGCCACTGGACGTCGTCGACCTGAGCCACCTGCCCGAAGACACGCGCCAGTCCGAAGCACTCCGGCTGGCCACCGCCGAGGCCCTTCGTCCCTTCGACCTCGCTTCCGGTCCGCTGCTGCGCGTCTCGCTGCTGCGCCTCGCCTCGCATGAGCACGTGCTGCTGCTGACCCTGCACCACATCGTCTCGGACGGCTGGTCCATGGGCGTGCTGGTGCGCGAGCTGGTCTCCTTCTACGAGGTCTTCTCCTCCGGCCGCTCGCCGGAGCTGGCTCCCCTTCCCGTTCAGTACGCGGACTTCGCTTCGTGGCAGCGCTCCTGGCTGCAGGGCGATGTCCTCCAGGCGCAGCTCGATTACTGGAAGCAGCAGCTCTCCGGTGCACCTGCGCTGCTGGAGCTGCCCACCGACAGGCCTCGCCCCGCCGTCCAGTCCCAGCGCGGCGCCCTGCTACCCGTTCACCTGCCATTGCCGGTGTCCGAAGCGCTCTCTGCCTTCTGCCAGCGCGAGGGCGTCACGCCCTTCATGGCCCTGCTCGCCGTCTGGCAGGTGCTCCTGGCGCGCTACTCCGGCCAGGACGACGTCACTGTCGGCTCTCCCATCGCCGGCCGCACCCGCGCGGAGACCGAAGGCCTCATCGGCTTCTTCATCAACACCCTCGTACTGCGCTCTCGCGTGGCTCCTGAAGCCACCTTCCGCCAGCTGCTCGCCCAGGTGCGCTCCACCACCCTGAGCGCCTACGAGCACCAGCACCTGCCCTTCGAGAAGCTCGTCGAGGAGCTGCAGCCCCAGCGCAGCCTCAGCCACTCGCCTCTCTTCCAGGTCATGCTCGTCCTGCAGAACGCGCCGGCCGCCGCGCTGACTGTCCCGGGCCTGTCCTTCCTGCCGCTGGAGCGTGAAGCCGAAGCCACCAAGTTCGACCTGACGCTCTCCCTGACCCAGACGTCCCAGGGCCTCACAGGTACCCTGGGCTACCGCACGGACCTGTTCGACGTCTCCACCGTCTCCCGCATGGTGGAGCACCTGCGTACCCTGCTGGAGGCCGCGCTCGCTTCCCCCGATGCACGCGTGGGCGAGCTGCCTCTGCTGCCCACCTCCGAACGCCAGCAGGTGCTCGCGCGGTGGAACGACACGCAGCGGGAACTGCCCTGGGAAGGAGCCCTCCACGAGCGCTTCGAGGCCCAGGCCACGAAGACGCCGGACGCCCTCGCGGTCCTCGACGACTCGGACTCGCTCTCCTTCAGCGTCCTCAATCGCCGCACGAATCAACTCGCCCACTGGCTGCGCTCGCGCGGCGTCGGGCCCGAGGTGCGCGTCGCGCTCTGCATGGAGCGTAGCGTGGACATGGTGGTGGCCGTGCTCGCCATCCTCAAGGCGGGTGGTGCCTACGTCCCCATGGACCCAGCCTACCCGCGTGAGCGCCTGGCCTTCATGCTCCAGGACTGCGGCGCTCGACTGGCTCTCACCCAGCGCCACCTCTCCGAGCGGATGGAGGGCTCCGGCGCTGAACCCGTCTATCTGGACGACGAGGCCGTGCGTGCGGAGCTCGTGCGCGAGTCCGACACCAACCCGTCTCGCGTCACCGAGCCCGAGCACCTCGCCTACGTCATCTACACGTCGGGCAGCACCGGCCGTCCCAAGGGCGTCATGGTGCAGCACGCCTCCGTGATGAACCTGCGCGCCGCGCTCGCCTCCGCTGTGTACGCCGGTGCGGAAGGTTCGCTGCGCGTCAGCCTCAACGCGCCGCTCGCCTTCGACGCCTCCGTGAAGCAGCTCATCCAGGTCGCGGACGGCCATGCGCTGTGCGTGGTGCCGCAGGCTGCCCGCGAAGACGTGGCGCTGCTCAAGGCGTGGGTGGAGAAGCACCAGCTCGACGTCCTCGACTGCTCGCCCTCGCACCTGCGACTGCTGCTCGAAGAAGGCCTGGCTGCGTCCCGGCCTCTGCGCGTGCTGGTGGGTGGCGAAGCCGTGGACGAAGCGTTGTGGGCGAAGCTCTCCGCTCACCCCTTCATCCAGTGCTTCAACGTCTACGGCCCCACCGAGTGCACCGTGGACACAACCGCTCGCGCCATTCGCGGTGTGACTCGTCCGACGCTGGGCGGACCGCTGGCCAACGTCCAGGTGTACGTCCTCGACGAGCACATGCAGCCGGTGCCCACCGGCGTCCCCGGTGAGCTCTTCATCGGCGGCGCGGGCGTGGCTCGCGGCTACCTCGGCAGGCCTGAGCTGTCCGCCGAGAAGTTCGTCCCGGACCTGTTCGGAACCACGCCGGGCGGCCGTCTCTACCGCACGGGCGACAAGGTGCGGTGGCTGGCCAACGGTGAGCTGGACTACCTCGGCCGCATCGACTTCCAGGTGAAGCTGCGCGGCTTCCGCATCGAGCTGGGCGAAATCGAGTCCGCGCTCGAAGACGTAGAGGGAATCCGCCGAGCCGTGGTGCTCGCGCGAGAGGACGTGCCCGGCAACCCGCGTCTGGTGGCGTACCTCGTCACCGGTGAAGGGCAGGAGGCGGACACCGCCGCGCTGCGCACCACGCTGCTGCGGAAGCTGCCCGAGTACATGGTGCCCTCGGCCTTCGTTCCGCTGGAGGCACTGCCGCTCAACACCCACGGCAAGGTGGACCGCAAGGCCCTGCCCGCTCCCGACACGGAGACCAGCGCCAGCGCGGCCTTCGTGGCCCCGCGGACGCCTACCGAGGAGACGCTGGCCGCCCTCTGGGCCGAAGTGCTGCGCCTTCCCAGGGTGAGCGTGCAGGAGGACTTCTTCGCGCTGGGTGGTCACTCCCTGCTGGCCACCCAGGTGGTCTCTCGTGTGCGAAGGGCCTTCTCGGTGGAGCTGCCCGTGCGCGCCCTTTTCGAGGCGCCCACCATCGCCGCCCTCGCCCAGCGCATCGACACCACCCAGCGAGACAACGCACCCCAGGCCCCGCCGCTGGTGCCGGTGCCTCGCACTGGCGCACTGCCGCTGTCCTTCGCGCAGCAGCGCCTGTGGTTCCTCGACCAGCTCCAGCCCGGCGGCACCGCCTACAACATGCCCGCCTCCGTCCGGATGGTGGGCACGTTGAATCGGGAAGCCCTCCAGCTCAGCCTGTCTGCGCTGGTGCAGCGGCACGAGTCGCTGCGCACTTCCTTCCGCGAGGAGTCCTCGGGCCCCGTCCAGCTCATCGCTCCGACCGCCACTGTGCCGCTGGGTGTGGTCGACCTGCGCCACCTGCCTGAAGACGCGCGCCAGGCCGAAGCACTCCGTCTGGCGACCGCCGAGGCTCTTCGTCCCTTCAATCTCGCTTCCGGTCCGCTGGTTCGCATGTCCCTGCTGGTGCTCGATGAGCGCGAGCACGTGCTGCTGCTGACCCTGCACCACATCGTCTCGGACGGCTGGTCCATGGGCGTGTTGGTGCGCGAGCTGGTCTCCTTCTACGAGGCCTTCTCCTCCGGCCGCGCGCCGGAGCTGGCTCCCCTGCCAGTCCAGTACGCGGACTTCGCTTCGTGGCAGCGCTCGTGGCTGCAGGGCGATGTCCTCCAGGCGCAGCTCGACTACTGGAAGCACCAGCTCTCCGGTGCACCTGCGCTGCTGGAGCTGCCCACCGACAGGCCTCGCCCCGCTGTCCAGTCCCAGCGCGGCGCCCTGCTACCCGTTCACCTGCCATTGCCGGTGTCCGAAGCACTCTCCGCCTTCTGCCAGCGCGAAGGCATCACGCCCTTCATGGCCCTGCTCGCCGTCTGGCAGGTGCTCCTGGCGCGCTACTCCGGCCAGGACGACGTCACTGTCGGCTCTCCCATCGCCGGCCGCACCCGCGCGGAGACCGAAGGCCTCATCGGCTTCTTCATCAACACCCTCGTGCTGCGCTCTCGCGTGGCTCCTGAAGCCACCTTCCGCCAGCTGCTCGCCCAGGTGCGCTCCACCACCCTGAGTGCCTACGAGCACCAGCACCTGCCCTTCGAGAAGCTCGTCGAGGAGCTGCAGCCCCAGCGCAGCCTCAGCCACTCGCCTCTCTTCCAGGTCATGCTCGTCCTGCAGAACGCGCCGGCCGCCGCGCTGACTGTCCCGGGCCTGTCCTTCCTGCCCCTGGAGAGCGAGGCCGAAGCCACCAAGTTCGACCTGACGCTCTCGCTGGCCCAGACGCCCCGTGGCCTGTCGGGCGCGCTCCGCTACCGCACCGACTTGTTCGACGCCTCCACCATCTCCCGCATGGTGGAGCACCTGCGCACCCTGCTGGAGGCCGCGCTCGCTTCCCCCGACACACGCGTGGGTGAGTTGCCCCTCCTGGCAGCTTCCGAGCGCACACAACTGCTCGAGTCCTTCAACACCGCGACGGAGCAAGTCCCGTCCGTCGTGCCCGTGCACACGCTCATCGAGGCGCAGGCTGCGCGCCGGCCGACGCAGCCCGCAGTGGCTTGCGAGGGAGAAGTCCTCACCTATGCGGAGCTGAATGCCCGGGCCAACCAGCTTGCGTGGCACCTGCGCTCGTTGGGCGTGGGCCCCGACACGTGCGTGGCCCTGTGCCTGGAGCGCTCCGTCGACACGGTGGTGGCGCTGCTCGGCGTCTGGAAGGCCGGCGCCGCGTACGTCCCGCTCGACCCGGCTCAGCCCGCGCTGCGCCTGCAAGCCCTGGTGGAAGAGGTCGCCGCTCCCGTCGTGGTGACGGTGTCCCGCTACGCCGCTTCCTTCGCCTCCGCTTGCGTGCGGATGGATGAGGACGCGGAGCTGCTCGCGCGCCAGCGCACGGATGCGCCGACGAGTGGCGTGTCCGTGGACAACGTGGCCTACGTCCTCTTCACCTCCGGCAGCACCGGCAGGCCCAAGGGCGTCGCCGTCTCTCACGGCCAGCTCGCCCACTACGTCCACGCTGCCACCCAGCGCCTGGGCCTTGCCGACTGCACCAGCTTCGCCCTCGTCTCCACCTTCGTCGCCGACCTCGGCAACACCGTCCTCTTCCCCGCCCTGTGCACTGGCGGCCTGCTGCACGTCCTCTCCCACGAGCGCGCCAGCAACCCCGCCGGCGTCGCCGAGTACTTCCAGCGCCACGCCGTCGACTGCGTGAAGCTCGTTCCCTCTCACCTGTCCGCGCTTCTCACCGCGGCCCAGCCCCGTCACGTCCTGCCTCGCAAGAAGCTGGTGCTCGGTGGTGAGTCCTCCACGTGGGCACTCATGGAGCAGGTGCGCGCGCTCGCGCCCGACTGCGAGGTCTTCAACCACTACGGCCCTACCGAGACGACGGTGGGCGTGCTCGCAGGCCGCGTCCAGTGGCCCACCGAGGGCTCCTCTCCGGCCACCGTCCCGCTGGGACGGCCCCTGGCCCAGTCGCGCCTCTACGTCCTCGACGAGCACCTGCAGCCCGCCCCCATTGGCGTGCCCGGGGAGCTGTACATCGGCGGCTCTCAGGTGACGCGTGGCTACCTCGGCCGTCCGGAGCTGACGGCGGAGAGGTACCTGCCGGACCTCTACAGCCCGACTCCGGGCGCACGCATGTACCGCAGCGGCGACAAGGTGCGCTGGCTGGCGGACGGGCGCGTGGAGTTCATCGGCCGCGCTGACTTCCAGGTGAAGGTGCGTGGCTTCCGCGTGGAGCCCGGTGAAATCGCCACCGTGCTGCGCGAGCACCCCGCCGTGCGCGAGGCCCTCGTCGTGGCTCGCGAGGATGTCCCCGGCGACAAGCGCCTCGTCGCCTACGTCGTCTCCTCCGAGCCAGTGCCCACCGAAGCCCTGCGCACCTTCCTCCAGGAGCGACTGCCGGCCTACATGGTGCCCTCGGCCTTCGTCGCACTGGAGGCCATGCCGCTGACGCCCAACGGCAAGGTGGACCGCAAGGCCCTGCCGATACCGGAGCTCACTTCCAGCACGGCCACCTACGTCGCCCCGCGCACGCCCACCGAGGAAATCCTCGCCTCCCTCTGGGCCGGCCTGCTGCGCGTCCAGCACGTCAGCGTCGACGACGACTTCTTCTCACTCGGTGGACACTCCCTGCTCGCCACCCAGTTGGTCTCGCGCGTCCGCTCCGCTCTCGGAGTCGAGCTGCCCCTGCGCGCTCTCTTCGAGGCACCCACCGTCGCCGCGCTCTCCTCCCGCATCGAGTCGGCCCGTCTGTCCGCTTCGGGGCCCCAGGCGCCCGCCATCCTCCCCGTCCCCCGCTCCGGGCCCCTGCCTCTGTCCTTCGCCCAGCAGCGCCTGTGGTTCATCGACCAGCTCCAGCCCGGCGGCTCCTCCTACAGCATGCCCCGCTTCGTGCGCATGGAGGGCCCTCTCGACGTCGCCGCCCTGCGCCGGGCCTTCGCGGAGTTGGTGCAGCGCCATGAAGCGCTGCGCACCACCTTCATCCAGCACGAGGGCCAGCCCCTCCAACTCATCGCCCCTCACGCTGAGCTTCCACTCGACGTCGTGGACCTCAGTGGCCTGGAGCCCCAGGCCGCCCAGGCGGAGCTGGAGCGGCAACTGCGCGAAGCCACGCTGAAGCCCTTCAACCTCTCCACCGGCCCGCTGGTGCGCGCCGGCCTCTGGAAGCTGGGCCCCACCGAGCACGTGCTCTCGCTCAACATGCACCACATCGTCTCGGACGGTTGGTCCATGGGCGTCCTGGTGCGTGAAGTCGCCGCGCTCTACAACGCCTTTGCTCACGGCAGGCCCTCGCCTCTCACCCCGCTGTCCCTCCAGTACGCCGACTACGCCGTCTGGCAGCGCGATTGGCTCCAGGGCGAAGTGCTCGACGCTCAGCTTGCGTATTGGAGCCGGCACCTCGCGGGAGTCGCCCCGCTACAACTGCCCATCGACAAGCCCCGCCCGGCCGTGCAGACCTTCCGAGGCGCCCAGGTCCCCGTCGAGCTGTCGCTCACCACTTCCGGCAAGCTCAAGGCCCTGTGTCAGCAAGAGGGCACCACGCCCTTCATGCTGCTGCTTGCAGCATTCCAGGTGCTGCTGTCGCGCTACTCCGGCCAGGAGGACATCGCCGTCGGCACGCCTATCGCCGGCCGTCAGCGCGGCGAGCTCGAAAACCTCATCGGCTTCTTCGTCAACTCGCTGGTGATGCGCGCACAGGTGGACTCGAGTCTCTCCTTCCGCGACCTGCTGCGGCAGGTGAGGGAGTCGGCGCTGGGAGCGTACGCGCACCAGGACGTGCCCTTCGAGCGGCTGGTGGAGGAGCTGCAGCCCACGCGCGACCTGAGCCGCAGCCCGCTGTTCCAGGTGTTCTTCGCCCTGCAGAACGTCCCCGCGGCCACGCTGCGGAATGAGGAACTGACGTTGAGCCCGATGGAGGTGGAAAACCCCTCCATCAAGTTCGAGCTGCAGCTGAGCCTGGCGGACTCGCCCGAGGGCTACCAGGGCGTGCTGGGCTACAACACGGACCTGTTCGAGGCGGGCACTGCGGCGCGCATGGCGGAGCACTTCCGCACGCTGGTGGAAGCGCTGCTCGCTCAGCCTGATGCGCCCATGGGGCTCATCCCCATGCTCACGGCGGAGGAGCGCCGGCAGGTGCTCGTGGAGTGGAATGCCACGGCCACCGAGTACCCGCGTGGCTCCACCCTGCCCGAAGTGTTCGCGCAGGTCGTGGCTCGCCATGGCGACAAGGTCGCTGTCGAGTTCGGCGAGGAGAAGCTCACCTACCGCCAGCTCGATGAGCGTGCCAACCAGCTCGCGTGGCACCTTCGCGCCCTGGGTGTGTCCACCGACTCGCGCGTGGCGCTGGCCGCCGAGCGTTCGCTGGAGCTGATTGTCTCGCTCGTCGCCATCCTCAAGGCCGGTGGCGCCTACGTCCCGCTGGACTCCTCGTACCCGCGTGAGCGCCTCGCCGCCATGGTGGAGGACGCGCGTCCCACAGTGCTCGTCACCACGCGCGAGCTCTTGGAGAAGCTCCCCGCCGAAGGCCTGTCCACCGTCGTCCTGGGAGAAGTGTCTCTAGAGGGGCAGCCCACGCATGCGCTGCCTCCGGCCGCGCTCCCGCAGAGCCTCGCGTACATCGACTTCACCTCCGGCTCCACGGGCCGGCCCAAGGGCGTCGGTACTCCGCAGTCCGCCGTGCTGCGCACCGTCTTCGGCAACGACTACGCGCACCTCGGGCCGGATGAGACGTTCCTCCTCATCGCGCCTGTCTCCTTCGACGCCTCCACCCTTGAACTCTGGGGCCCGTTGCTCCACGGCGCAAGGCTCGTCGTCTTCCCGCCCCACTCGCCTTCCGACTTGAAGGAACTGGAGTCCGTCCTCACGAAGCATGGCGTGACGACGCTGCACCTCACCGCCGGCCTCTTCACCCAGGTGGTGGACCACAACCTCTCGTCCCTGCTCGGGGTGAAGCAACTGCTCACCGGTGGCGACGTGGTGAGTGCTCCTCACGTGCGCCGTGTGATTGAAGAGCTGCGCATTCCCGTCACGGCCTGCTACGGCCCAACGGAGACCACCCTCTTCGCCTCCACCCACCGCATGACGGCGGTGGAGCACGTCGGCACGTCCGTTCCCATCGGCAAGCCCATGGGCAACACGCAGGTGTACCTGCTGGACGCCTCCGGCCAGCCCGTGCCCTCCGGCGTCACCGGCGAGCTGTTCATCGGCGGTGACGGCGTGGCCCGCGGCTACGTCGGCCAGCCCGCCCTCACCGCCGAGCGCTTCGTCCCCGACTCCTTCTCCGGCGTCCCCGGCGCGCGGCTCTACCGCACCGGAGACCTGGCTCGCTGGCGCAAGGACGGCGTGCTGGAGTTCCTCGGCCGCGCCGATGCCCAGGTGAAGGTGCGCGGCTACCGCATCGAGCTCGCGGAAGTCGAAGCCGCGCTTCTCGCCTTCCCCGACGTCGCCCAGGCCGTGGCCCTGGTGCGCGAGGACGTCCCCGGTGACAAGCGCCTCGTCGGCTACGTCGCCGCGCCCGAGTCGCTCGACGTCTCCGCCCTGCGCTCCACCCTCAAGCAGCGGCTGCCCGAGTACATGGTGCCCTCCGCCCTCGTGCGCCTGGACGCCCTGCCTCTCACGGCCAACGCCAAGGTGGACCGCAAGGCCCTTCCCGCTCCGGAGTCCCTGGCTTCCTCCTCCGCCGACTCCTACGTCGCCCCGCGCACCCCCACCGAGGAGTTGCTCGCCGGTCTCTTCGCCCAGGTGCTTCGCCTGCCCCGCGTCGGCGTCCACGACAACTTCTTCGAGCTCGGCGGCCACTCCCTGCTGGCCACCCAGCTCATCTCCCGCGTCCGCTCCACCTTCGGTGCGGAGCTGCCGCTGCGCGCTCTCTTCGAAGCGCCCACCATCGAAGGACTCGCCGCGAGCCTCGCCTCCGCATCCGCAAGCCAGGCGCCCTCCATCCTCTCCGTGCCTCGCGCCGGCGCGCTGCCTCTGTCCTTCGCACAGCAGCGCTTGTGGTTCCTCGACCAGCTCGAGCCCAACAGCCCCGCCTACAACATGCCCGCCTTCGTGCGGCTGGAGGGACCACTCGATGCTGAGGTGCTGCGGCGCAGCCTTGCCGCGTTGGTGCAGCGCCATGAAGCGCTGCGCACCCACTTCATCCAGCAGGAGGATCAGCCGCTCCAGCTCATCGTTCCTGACATCGAGTTGCCGCTCACCCAGGTGGATCTGAGCGGCCTCGCGCCCGAAGCCGCCCAGGAGACGCTGCGAGACCAACTGCGTGAAGACAGCCAGCGGCCGTTCAACCTCGCCACCGGACCGTTGGTGCGCGCGAGCCTGTGGAAGCTGGGCCCCGCCGAGCACGTGCTGTCGCTCAACATGCACCACATCGTCTCGGACGGCTGGTCCATGGGCGTGCTGGTGCGCGAAGTCGCCGCGCTCTACGAAGCCTTCGCGGCCGGCCAGCCCTCGCCCTTGGCGCCTCTGCCCATCCAGTACGCCGACTACGCTGTCTGGCAGCGCAACTGGCTCCAGGGCGAAGTGCTCGATGCGCAGCTCGCCTTCTGGCGTCAGCAGCTCTCCGGAAACACGCCCCTGGAGCTGCCCACGGACAAGCCCCGTCCGCCCATGCAGACCTTCCGAGGCGACCGGATTCCTGTCTCCCTGACGCTCGCCGCTTCCGAGAAGCTCAAGGCCCTGGGCCAGCAGGAGGGCGCCACGCCCTTCATGCTGTTGCTGGCCGCCTTCCAGGTGCTGCTGTCGCGGTACTCCGGTCAGCAGGACATCTCTGTCGGCTCGCCCATCGCGGGCCGCCAGCGCGGTGAGCTCGAAGGCCTCATCGGATTCTTCGCCAACACCCTGGTGTTCCGCGCCCACGTGGAGGGCCGTGACTCGTTCCGGCACCTGCTGCGTCAGGTGAGGGAGTCGGCGCTGGGGGCGTACGCGCACCAGGACGTGCCCTTCGAGCGTCTGGTGGAAGAGCTGCAGCCCACGCGTGACCTGAGCCGCAGCCCGCTGTTCCAGGTGCTCTTCAGCGTGCAGAACGCGCCCACGCCCGAGTCCACGCCGCGGAAGCACGCGCTGTCGCTACAGCCGCTGAAGGTGGAGAGCTCCACGGCCAAGTTCGAACTGCAGTTCAACCTGACCGACACGACAGAGGGCTACCAGGGCTCGCTGGGCTACAACACGGACCTGTTCGAGGCGGGCACTGCGGCGCGCATGGCGGAGCACTTCCGCACGCTGGTGGAAGCGCTGCTCGCTCAGCCTGATGCGCCCATGGGGCTCATCCCCATGCTCACGGCGGAGGAGCGCCGGCAGGTGCTCGTGGAGTGGAATGCCACGGCCACCGAGTACCCGCGTGGCTCCACCCTGCCCGAAGTGTTCGCGCAGGTCGTGGCTCGCCATGGCGACAAGGTCGCTGTCGAGTTCGGCGAGGAGAAGCTCACCTACCGCCAGCTCGATGAGCGTGCCAACCAGCTCGCGTGGCACCTTCGCGCCCTGGGTGTGTCCACCGACTCGCGCGTGGCGCTGGCCGCCGAGCGTTCGCTGGAGCTGATTGTCTCGCTCGTCGCCATCCTCAAGGCCGGTGGCGCCTACGTCCCGCTGGACTCCTCGTACCCGCGTGAGCGCCTCGCCGCCATGGTGGAGGACGCGCGTCCCACAGTGCTCGTCACCACGCGCGAGCTCTTGGAGAAGCTCCCCGCCGAAGGCCTGTCCACCGTCGTCCTGGGAGAAGTGTCTCTAGAGGGGCAGCCCACGCATGCGCTGCCTCCGGCCGCGCTCCCGCAGAGCCTCGCGTACATCGACTTCACCTCCGGCTCCACGGGCCGGCCCAAGGGCGTCGGTACTCCGCAGTCCGCAGTGCTGCGCACCGTCTTCGGCAACGACTACGCGCACCTCGGGCCGGATGAGACGTTCCTCCTCATCGCGCCTGTCTCCTTCGACGCCTCCACCCTTGAACTCTGGGGCCCGTTGCTCCACGGCGCAAGGCTCGTCGTCTTCCCGCCCCACTCGCCTTCCGACTTGAAGGAACTGGAGTCGGTGTTGGTGAAGCACGGCGTGACGACGCTGCACCTCACCTCGGGTCTCTTCACCCAAATGGTGGAGAACAACCTCTCCGGGTTGAAGAGCGTGAAGCAACTGCTCACCGGTGGCGACGTGGTGAGCGCGCCGCATGTGCGCCGCGTGATTGAAGAGCTGCGTATCCCGGTGACGGCCTGCTACGGCCCGACGGAGACCACTCTCTTCGCCTCCACCCACCGCATGACGGCGGTGGAGCACGTCGGCACGTCCGTTCCCATCGGCAAGCCCATGGGCAACACGCAGGTGTACCTGCTGGACGCCTCCGGCCAGCCCGTGCCCTCCGGCGTCACCGGCGAGCTGTTCATCGGCGGTGACGGCGTGGCCCGCGGCTACGTCGGCCAGCCCGCCCTCACCGCCGAGCGCTTCGTCCCCGACTCCTTCTCCGGCGTCCCCGGCGCGCGGCTCTACCGCACCGGAGACCTGGCTCGCTGGCGCAAGGACGGAGTGCTGGAGTTCCTTGGCCGCGCTGATGCCCAGGTGAAGGTGCGCGGCTATCGCATCGAGCTCGCGGAAGTCGAAGCCGCCCTGCTGGCCTTCCCAGACGTGGCCCAGGCCGTGGCCCTGGTGCGCGAGGACGTCCCCGGTGACAAGCGCCTCGTCGGCTACGTCGCCGCTCCTGAGTCACTCGACATGGCCGCCCTGCGCTCCGCCCTCAAGCAGCGGCTGCCCGAGTACATGGTGCCCTCCGCCCTCGTG
Source organism: Pyxidicoccus sp. M6 (assembly GCF_055568925.1). Taxonomy (NCBI): domain Bacteria; kingdom Pseudomonadati; phylum Myxococcota; class Myxococcia; order Myxococcales; family Myxococcaceae; genus Pyxidicoccus; species Pyxidicoccus sp. M6. The sequence continues at coordinate 8,997,230 of NZ_CM145714.1, forward strand.
CGCCTGGACGCCCTGCCTCTCACGGCCAACGCCAAGGTGGACCGCAAGGCCCTTCCCGCTCCGGAGTCCCTGGCTTCCTCCTCCGCCGACTCCTACGTCGCCCCGCGCACTCCCACCGAGGAGTTGCTCGCAGGCCTCTTCGCCCAGGTGCTTCGCCTGCCTCGCGTCGGCGTCCACGACAACTTCTTCGAGCTTGGCGGCCACTCCCTGCTCGCCACCCAGCTCATCTCCCGCGTGCGCTCCACCTTCGGTGCCGAGCTGCCGCTGCGTGCCCTCTTCGAAGCGCCCACCCTGGAAGCACTGGCCCGGCACGTGGACCAGGCCTCGCGAAACACCGGCCTGCCCGAGCTGACCGCGACGCCCGTGGGCCCGCGGGCGCCACTGTCCTTCGCTCAGCAGCGTCTGTGGTTCATCGACCAGCTCCAGCCCGGCACGGCGACCTACAGCGTGCCGCACCTCCTGCGCCTGCAGGGACCGCTGGACGCCTCCGCGCTGGAGCGCGCGTTCTCCGAGCTGGTCCGCCGCCACGAATCCCTGCGCACCACCTTCCACCAAGAGGCCGGTGAGCCCTTCCAGCTCATCTCCCCGCACTCGCCCTTCGTCCTCTCCGTCGTCGACATGTCCTCCCATGAGGACCGGGAGGCCGAAGCCCGCCGCCTCGCCACGGAAGAGGCGCGGCGCCCCTTCGACCTGGCCTCCGGCCCGCTGCTGCGCGCGCTGCTGCTGATCCTGGACTCGCGTGAGCACCTGCTGCTGCTGAACCTGCACCACATCGTCTCGGACGGCTGGTCCATGGGCGTGCTGGTGCGTGAGCTCAGCACCCTCTACCGAGCCTTCGCCGCCGGCCAGCCTTCGCCGCTCCCCGAGCTGCCCGTGCAGTACGCCCACTACGCCGTCTGGCAGCGCTCATGGCTGCACGGCGACAGCCTCGAACAGCAGCTCTCCTGGTGGCGCCAGCACCTGGAGGGCGCGCCGCACGCGCTGGAGCTGCCTACCGACTTCCCACGCCCGCCCGCGCAGTCCTTCGCCGGCGCCAGCGTCCACTTCCAACTGCCCGAGCCGCTGAGCCACTCGCTCCAGTCGCTCTCGAATCAGCACGGCGCCACCCTCTTCATGACGCTGCTGGCGTCCACGCACGCGCTGCTGTCGCGCTACAGCGGCCAGGACGACATCGTCGTCGGCTCCCCCATCGCGGGCCGCCGCTTCGCCCAGCTCGAAGGCCTCATCGGCTTCTTCGTCAACACGCTCGCGCTGCGCTCGCGTCTGCACGACGACCCGTCCTTCTCCCAGCTCCTGGCCCGCGTCCGAGAGACGACGCTGGGGGCCTACGCCCACCAGGACGTCCCCTTCGAGAAGCTGGTGGAGGAGCTGCAGCCCCAGAGGGACCTGAGCCGCTCTCCGCTCTTCCAGGTCATGCTCGTGCTCCAGAACGCGCCCCGGCCCGCCGCTGCGGCGCAGCCCGAGGCGCTGTCCGTGCTCCCCGTGGAGACGGAGAGCCTGGGCGGAGCGAAGTTCGACCTCACCTTCACGTTCACACAGTCGCCCCAGGGGCTGGTGGGCTCAATCACGTACAGCACCGCGCTGTTCCGTGAAGACACCGTGCGCCGGCTCGTCACCCACCTGCGCATGCTGTTGGAAGGGGCGGTGAGCCGGCCCGAAGCTCGCCTGTCCGAGCTGCCGCTCATGGACGCCGCCGAGCGTCAGCAGGTGCTGCTCGACTGGAACGCCACGCGCTCCGACTACCCGCGCGACGCCACCATCCACGAGCTGTTCCAGGCCCAGGCCCGGCTCACTCCCGATGCGGTGGCCCTCGTTGCCGGCGGAGAGCACCTCACCTACCGCCAGCTCGACGAGCGCGCCAACCAGCTCGCCTGGTACCTGCGCTCGCTGGGCGTCTCTCCCGGCACTCCCGTCGCGCTGGGCCTGGAGCGCTCCTTCGAGCTCATCATCTGCCTGCTCGGCATCCTCAAGGCGGGCGGAGCCTACGTGCCGCTGGAGACGGCGTACCCCCGCGAGCGGCTCGCGCTGCTGCTGGAGGACTCGGGCGCCGCGCTGCTGCTCACGCACTCGCATCTCGCCAGCAGCCTGCCGCCCTTCTCCGGTCGCACCGTGCTGCTGGACTCGGAGTCCGACCTCCTCGCCCGCCAGCCCACCCACGCTCCCACGTCCGAGATGCAGGCCATGGGGCTGGCCTACGTGATGTTCACCTCCGGCTCCACCGGCCGGCCCAAGGGCGTCATGGTGACGCACCGGGGCGTGGTGCGTCTGGTGTGCGGCACGTCCTTCCTCCAGTTCGGCTCGGAGCACGTGTTCCTCCAGATGGCGCCCGTCGCCTTCGACGCTTCCACGCTGGAGATCTGGGGCGCGCTGCTCCATGGCGCCCGCCTCGTCATCGCGCCGCCGCACGTGCTCTCGCTGGAGGAGCTTGGCGCCGTGCTGCGCCAGCACGAGCCCACCACGCTCTGGATCACCACCGCCCTCTTCGCGCAGATGGTCCTGCACCAGGGCGAGGTCCTGGCCCGCGTGCCCCGAGTGCTGGCCGGTGGCGAGGTGATGCCCACCCAGCGCATGCGTGAGCACCTCGCGCGCATGGCGTCGGGTGCACTGTTCGTCCACGCCTACGGCCCCACCGAGAACACCACCTTCTCCACCACCCACACCCTCCGCCCGCATTCGGCGGTGGGCCACTCCGTTTCGATCGGGCGGCCCATCTCGCAGTCGACCATCTACGTGCTGGACGCCTCACTCAGGCCGGTGCCGGTGGGCGTGCCTGGAGAGCTGTACGTGGGCGGAGACGGCCTGGCCTGGGGCTACCTGGGCCGGCCGGAGCTGACGGCCGAGCGCTTCATCCCCGATGGCTTCAGCGACACCCCGGGCGCGCGCCTCTACCGCACCGGCGACGTGGCGCGCTGGCTGGCGGACGGAACGCTCGAGTTCATGGGCCGCACCGACTTCCAGGTGAAGGTGCGTGGCTTCCGCATCGAGCCCGGCGAGGTGGAGGCCGTGCTGCGCCTGCAGCCCGGCGTGCGCGATGCGCTCGTACTGGCGCGAGAGTACAGCGCCGGCGACAAGCGCCTGGTGGCCTATGTCGTGGGCGGCGCGGACCTCTCCAGCGAAGTGCTGCGCGAGGCCCTCGCGTCGCGCCTGCCCGATTACATGGTGCCCTCGGCCTTCGTGCTGCTGGAGGCCTTCCCGCTGACGGCCAACGGCAAGGTGGACCGCAGGGCGCTGCCCGCCCCGGACACCTCGGCCTCCGCTGCCGAGTACGTCGCGCCACGCACTCGCACCGAGGAGCAGTTGGCGACGCTCTGGGCCGAAGTGCTGCGCCTGCCCCGCGTGGGCCTGCATGACAACTTCTTCGAAGCGGGCGGCCACTCGCTGCTGGCCACCCAGCTCGTCTCCCGCATCCGCGCCAGCTTCGGCGTGGAGTTGCCCCTGCGCGCCGTCTTCGAAGCCGCCACGCTGGAGGCCCTTGCTCGTCGAATCGAGGCCGCGGCGCCCCAGGACTCCGCGCCGCCCCTGGTGCCGGTGCCGCGCACGACGCCGCCCCCGCTCTCCTTCGCGCAGCAGCGGCTGTGGGTCCTCGAACAGCTCCAGCCCGGTGGCTCCGCCTACAACATCCCCACCGCGGTGCGCATGTCCGGCCGGTTGGACGTCGAAGCCCTGCGCCAGAGCTTCGAAGCGCTGGTGCAGCGCCACGAGTCGCTGCGCACCACCTTCCGCGAGGAGTCCTCGGGCCCTGTCCAGGTCATCTCTCCGCCGGCCGCCCTGCCGCTGGCTGTCGTCGACCTGAGCCACCTGCCCGAAGACACGCGTCTGGCCGAAGTGCGCCGTCTGGCGGCTGCCGAGGCCATTCGTCCCTTCGACCTCGCTTCCGGCCCGTTGCTGCGTGCCTCGCTACTGCGCCTTGATTCCGAGCACCACGTGCTGCTGGTGACGATGCATCACATCGTCTCGGACGGCTGGTCCATGGGCGTGCTGGTGCGCGAGCTGGTCTCCTTCTACGAGGCCTTCTCCTCCGGCCGCTCGTCGGAGCTGGCTCCCCTGCCAGTCCAGTACGCGGACTTCGCTGCATGGCAGCGGTCCTGGCTGCGGGGCGATGTCCTCCAGGCGCAGCTCGACTACTGGAAGCACCAGCTCTCCGGTGCACCTGCGCTGCTGGAGCTGCCCACCGACAGGCCTCGCCCCGCTGTCCAGTCCCAGCGCGGCGCCCTGCTACCCGTTCACCTGCCATTGCCGGTGTCCGAAGCACTCTCCGCCTTCTGCCAGCGCGAAGGCATCACGCCCTTCATGGCCCTGCTCGCCGTCTGGCAGGTGCTCCTGGCGCGCTACTCCGGCCAGGACGACGTCACTGTCGGCTCTCCCATCGCCGGCCGCACCCGCGCGGAGACCGAAGGCCTCATCGGCTTCTTCATCAACACCCTCGTGCTGCGCTCTCGCGTGGCTCCTGAAGCCACCTTCCGCCAGCTGCTCGCCCAGGTGCGCTCCACCACCCTGAGTGCCTACGAGCACCAGCACCTGCCCTTCGAGAAGCTCGTCGAGGAGCTGCAGCCCCAGCGCAGCCTCAGCCACTCGCCTCTCTTCCAGGTCATGCTCGTCCTGCAGAACGCGCCGGCCGCCGCGCTGACTGTCCCGGGCCTGTCCTTCCTGCCCCTGGAGAGCGAGGCCGAAGCCACCAAGTTCGACCTGACGCTCTCGCTGGCCCAGACGCCCCGTGGCCTGTCGGGCGCGCTCCGCTACCGCACCGACTTGTTCGACGCCTCCACCATCTCCCGCATGGTGGAGCACCTGCGCACCCTGCTGGAGGCCGCGCTCGCTTCCCCCGACACACGCGTGGGTGAGTTGCCCCTCCTGGCAGCTTCCGAGCGCACACAACTGCTCGAGTCCTTCAACACCGCGACGGAGCAAGTCCCGTCCGTCGTGCCCGTGCACACGCTCATCGAGGCGCAGGCTGCGCGTCGTCCGACGCAGCCCGCGGTGGCTTGCGAGGGAGAAGTCCTCACCTACGCGGAGCTGAACGCCCGGGCCAACCAGCTTGCGTGGCACCTGCGCTCGCTGGGCGTGGGCCCCGACACGTGCGTGGCCCTGTGCCTGGAACGCTCCGTCGACACGGTGGTGGCGCTGCTCGGCGTCTGGAAGGCCGGTGCCGCCTACGTCCCGCTGGACCCGGCTCAGCCCGCGCTGCGCCTGCAGTCCCTGGTGGAAGAAGTCGCCGCGCCCGTCGTGGTGACGGTGTCCCGCTACGCCGCTTCCTTCACTTCCGCTTGCGTTCGGATGGATGAGGACGCGGAGCTACTCGCGAGCCAGCGCACGGATGCGCCGACAAGCGGTGTGTCCGCGGACAACGTGGCCTACGTCCTCTTCACCTCCGGCAGCACCGGCAGGCCCAAGGGCGTCGCCGTCTCCCACGGCCAGCTCGCCCACTACGTCCACGCCGCTACCGAGCGCCTGGGGCTCGCCGACTGCGCCAGCTTCGCCCTCGTCTCCACCTTCGTCGCCGACCTCGGCAACACCGTCCTCTTCCCCGCCCTGTGCACTGGCGGCCTGCTGCACGTCCTCACCCACGAGCGCGCCAGCAACCCCGCCGGCGTCGCCGAGTACTTCCAGCGCCACGCCGTCGACTGCGTGAAGCTCGTTCCCTCTCACCTGTCCGCGCTTCTCACCGCGGCAGAGCCCCGTCACGTCCTGCCTCGCAAGAAGCTGGTGCTCGGTGGTGAGTCCTCCACCTGGGCCCTCATGGAGCAGGTGCGCGCCCTCGCGCCCGACTGCGAGGTCTTCAACCACTACGGCCCCACCGAGACGACGGTGGGCGTGCTCGCAGGCCGCGTCCAGTGGCCCACCGAGGGCTCCTCTCCGGCCACCGTCCCGCTGGGACGGCCCCTGGCCCAGTCGCGCCTCTACGTCCTCGACGAGCACCTTCAGCCCGCCCCCATCGGCGTCCCCGGGGAGCTGTACATCGGCGGCTCTCAGGTGACGCGCGGCTACCTCGCCCGTCCGGAGCTGACGGCGGAGCGGTACCTGCCCGACCTCTACAGCCCGACTCCGGGCGCGCGCATGTACCGCAGCGGCGACAAGGTGCGCTGGCTGGCGGACGGGCGCGTGGAGTTCATCGGCCGCGCTGACTTCCAGGTGAAGGTGCGTGGCTTCCGCGTGGAGCCCGGTGAAATCGCCACCGTGCTGCGCGAGCACCCCGCCGTGCGCGAGGCCCTCGTCGTGGCTCGCGAGGATGTCCCCGGGGACAAGCGCCTCGTCGCCTACGTCGTGGGCGCAGCGGAGCTCTCCGCGGACGTGCTGCGCGAGGCCCTCAGGGCCCGGCTACCCGAGTACATGGTGCCCTCGGCCTTCGTCGCACTGGAGGCCATGCCGCTGACTCCCAACGGCAAGGTGGACCGCAAGGCTCTGCCCGCACCGGACACCTCGTCCTCTGTTGCCGAGTACGTTGCCCCGCGCACGCCCACCGAGGAAATCCTCGCCTCTCTCTGGGCGAGCCTCCTTCGCGTCCAGCACGTCAGCGTCGACGCCGACTTCTTCGCTCTCGGCGGCCACTCCCTGCTCACCACCCAGGTGGTGTCGCGCGTCCGCTCCGCCCTCGGAGTCGAGCTGCCCCTGCGCGCCCTCTTCGAGGCACCCACCGTCGCTGCGCTCGCCTCACGCATTGAGTCGGCCCGTCTGTCCGCTTCGGGCCCCCAGGCGCCCGCCATCCTCCCCGTCCCCCGCTCCGGGCCCCTGCCTCTTTCCTTCGCCCAGCAGCGCCTGTGGTTCATCGACCAGCTCCAGCCCGGCGGCTCCTCCTACAGCATGCCCCGCTTCGTGCGCATGGAGGGCCCTCTCGACGTCGCCGCCCTGCGCCGGGCCTTCGCGGAGTTGGTGCAGCGCCATGAAGCGCTGCGCACCACCTTCATCCAGCACGAGGGCCAGCCCCTCCAACTCATCGCCCCTCACGCAGAGCTTCCACTCGACGTCGTGGACCTCAATGGCCTGGAGCCTCAGGCCGCCCGGGCGGAGCTGGAGCGGCAACTGCGCGAAGCCACGCTGAAGCCCTTCAACCTCTCCACCGGCCCGCTGGTGCGCGCCGGCCTCTGGAAGCTGGGCCCCACCGAGCACGTGCTCTCGCTCAACATGCACCACATCGTCTCGGACGGTTGGTCCATGGGCGTCCTGGTGCGTGAAGTCGCCGCGCTCTACAACGCCTTCGCTCACGGCAGGCCTTCGCCTCTCACCCCGCTATCCCTCCAGTACGCCGACTACGCCGTCTGGCAGCGCAACTGGCTTCAGGGCGAAGTGCTCGACGCCGAGCTCGCCTGGTGGCGTCAGCAGCTCTCCGGGAACTCGCCCCTGGAGCTGCCCACCGACAAGCCCCGCCCGGCCGTGCAGACCTTCCGGGGCGCTCACGTACCCGTCCGTCTCTCACCCCAGCTCTCCGAGGCAGTGAAGGCGCTGTGCCAGAAGGAAGGCCTGACACCCTTCATGGTGTTGCTGGCCGCCTTCCAGGTGCTGCTGTCGCGCTACTCCGGCCAGGAGGACATCGCCGTCGGCACGCCCATCGCCGGCCGTCAGCGCGGTGAGCTCGAGAACCTCATCGGCTTCTTCGTCAACACCCTGGTCATGCAGTCCAGGGTGGATGGCAGCACTTCGTTCCTCCATCTGCTGCGGCAGGTGAAGGAGACGGCGCTGGGCGCGTACACCCATCAGAACGTGCCCTTCGAGCGGCTGGTGGAGGAGCTCCAGCCCAACAGGGACATGAGCCGCAGCCCGCTCTTCCAGGTCATCTTCGCCCTGCAGAACACGCCCAACGCCCCTCTGCAGAGGCAGGAGCTGACGCTGCGCCCGATGGAGGTGGACAACCCCTCCGCGAAGTTCGAGCTGGAGCTCAGCCTGTCGGAGTCGCCCGCCGGCTTCCGCGGCGCGCTGGGCTACAACACGGACCTGTTCGAGGCGGGTACCGCCACGCGAATGGCGGACCACTTCCTCACGCTGGTGCAGGCCCTCGTGTCCCAGCCCGAGGCAACCCTGTCCTCCGTGTCCCTGCTGTCCGAGGAGGAGCGCCACGAAGTGCTCGTGCGCTGGAACGACACCAGCGCCTCCTTCCCGCACGAAGCCTGCGCCCACCAGCTCTTCGAGTCCTGGGCCGCGCGCACTCCGAACGCAACCGCCCTTCGCTTCGAGGGTCAGGAGCTCACCTACGCCCAGCTCGACACCCGCGCCAACCAGCTCGCGCACCACCTGCGCGCGCTCGGCGTGCGTGCCGAGGTGCCGGTGGCTCTGTGCGTGGAGCGCTCGCTGGAGACGGTCATCGCGCTCCTCGCCATCCTCAAGGCCGGTGGCGCCTACGTGCCGCTGGATCCCAGCTATCCCGTGGAGCGCCTGACGTACACGCTGCACGACTGCGCCGCTCCGCTCCTCATCACCACGGCACCGCTCGCCGCCAGGCTCCCGCTCGGTGCCGCGCAGCGCGTCCTGCTGGATGCCGAGGCCGAGCTCATCTCGTCGCGGCCCACCTCCGCGCCGCCATGCACGGTGGATGCGCAGAGCCTCGCGTACATCATCTACACCTCGGGCAGCACCGGCCGTCCCAAGGGGACGCTGCTGCAACACCGGGGTCTGTGCAACACGGCGCTCACCGCCGGACGCGTCCATGGATACCGGCCCGGCAGCCGCGTCCTTCAGTACGCCGCCTTCGGCTTCGACGCCTCGGTGGCCGAAATCTTCGGCACGCTGCTCGCTGGCGCCACCCTGGTGCTGGCCCCCCGCGAGCGACTGATGCCCGGCGCCCCGCTGCGCACGCTGCTGCGCGACGAGGCCCTTACCGCCGTCACCCTCACGCCCTCCGTGCTCGCGCAGATGGAGCCCGAGGACTTCCCCGCCCTGGAGAGCATCATCTCCGCCGGTGAAGCCTGCACGCCCGAGCTGGTGGAGCGCTGGGGAGGCCGCGTGCGGCTGCTCAATGCCTATGGCCCCACGGAAGCCACCGTGTGCGCCACCATCTCCGAGCCGCTGGTGCCCGGCGCGCGCCTCACCATCGGCCGTCCCTGGGACAACGTGCGCGTGTACGTGCTGGACGCGACGCTTCGCCCCGTCCCCGTGGGCGTGCCCGGTGAGCTGTGCGTGGGCGGCGTGGGCCTCGCCCGCGGCTACATCGGCCAGCCGGGCCTCACCGCCGAGCGCTTCGTGCCCGATGCCTTCAGCGCCGAAGCGGGCGCACGCCTCTACCGCACCGGAGACAAGGCGCGGTGGCTGGCCGACGGCACGCTGGAGTACCTGGGCCGCATCGACTCGCAGGTGAAGCTGCGCGGCTTCCGCATCGAGCTCGGTGAAGTCGAAGCCGCCCTGCTCGCCCGCTCCGAGGTGCGCGAAGCAGTGGCAGCGGTGCGCGAGGACGCTCCCGGCGCCAGGAGACTGGTCGCGTACGTGGTGGCTCGCGAGGGCACCACGGTGGACGCCGCCGCGCTGCGAGCCGCCCTCCAGCAGCAGCTGCCCGAGTACATGGTGCCCTCGGCCATCACCGTGCTGCCAGCCCTGCCGCTGACGTCGCATGGCAAGGTGGACCGCAGGGCGCTGCCCGCTCCGGACGCGGCGTTGTCGGCCCGGGAGTACGTGGCGCCTCGCAGCCCCGTCGAGGCGCGGCTGGCCGCCCTCTGGGCGGAGCTGCTGCACGTGGAGCGTGTCGGCGTGTACGACAGCTTCTTCGAGCTGGGCGGCCACTCGCTGCTGGCCACGCAGCTCATCTCCCGCGTGCGCACCACCCTGGACGTGGAGCTACCGCTGCGCGCTCTCTTCGAGGCGCCCACCCTCCAGGGGCTCGCCGCGCGCATCGACGCCGCTCGTGAGTCCGGCATCGGGAGCCGCGCGCCCGCCATCGTCCCCGTGTCCCGCGCGGAGGCACTGCCGCTCTCCTTCGCCCAGCAGCGGCTGTGGTTCCTCGACCAGCTCGAGCCCGGCAGCCCCGCCTTCAACATCCCCTCCGCCCTGCGCCTGTCCGGCGTGCTGGACGCGGAGGCCCTCCGTCGCGCCCTCGAAGCGCTGGTGCACCGGCACGAAGCCCTGCGCACCACCTTCCGCGACGAGCCCGCCGGCTCCGTCCAGGTCATCTCCCCGCCCGCGCCCCTGCGCATGGACGTCATCGACCTGCGCTCGCTGCCTCCCGAGCAGCGCCAGGCCGAGGCCTGGCGGATGTCCGAGGAAGAGGCCCTGCGCCCCTTCAACCTGAGCACGGGGCCGCTGCTGCGCGCGTCCCTGCTGGTGCTCGACGAGCAGGAGCATGTGCTGCTGCTCACGGTCCATCACATCGTCTCCGATGGCTGGTCCATGGGCGTCCTGATGCGCGAGGTGGCGCAGCTCTATGCCGCCTTCGCGTCCGGCCGTCCTTCGCCGCTGGCGCCGCTGCCGCTCCAGTACGCGGACTTCGCCGCCTGGCAGCGTCAGTGGCTCCAGGGCGACGAGCTCGAGACGCAGCTCGACTGGTGGCGGCGTCAGCTCGAAGGAGCGCCGCAGGAGCTGGAGCTGCCCACGGACAGGCCGCGCACGCAGCGCACCATGCCTCGGGCGGCCCATGTCCCCGTCGTGCTCCCGCGTGAGCTCTCGGAGGCCGTGGACGCGCTGTGCCTCCGCGAGGGCCTCACGCCCTTCATGTTCCTGCTGTCCGCGTTCCAGGTGCTGCTGTCGCGCTACTCCGGCCAGGAAGACATCTGCGTCGGCACGCCGGTGGCCGGACGCGACCGCGCCGAGCTGGAAGGCCTGGTCGGCTTCTTCCTCAACACGCTGGTGCTGCGCACCCGCCTGGACGGAGACCCCACCGGACGCGAGCTGCTGGCCCGCGTGCGGGACATGTCCCTGGGCGCCTTCGCCCACCAGCTCATCCCCTTCGAGCAGCTCCAGCCGATGCGCGGCTTGCGCCAGGCGCCGCTGTTCCAGGTGATGTTCATGTTGCAGAACCTCCCCTCGACGGAGCTGTCCGTTCCGGGGCTGACCTTCCGCACCCTGAGCACGCAGAGCCGCGTCGCCAAGTTCGACATGACGCTGGTCCTGTCACGCAGTGGGGACGGCTTCCACGGTGGGCTGGAGTACGCCGCCGACCTGTTCGACGCGTCCACCGCCGAGCGCATGGCCCGGCACTTCCGCGTGCTGGTGGAGGCGCTCGTGGCCGAGCCCGAGCGCCGGCTGTCGAGCGTCAAGCTGCTGGCCGGTGACGAGCGCCGCCAGGTGCTGGTGGACTGGAACGCCACCCACGCCGCCTTCCCCGAGGCGTGCATCCACTCGCTCTTCGAGGCCCAGGTCCGCCGCGCACCGGACGCGCCTGCCGCGTCCTTCGAGGGACAGCACCTCACCTACGCGCAGCTCGACGCGAAGGCCAACCAGCTCGCGCACGCACTGCGCCGCCGTGGCGTGGGGCCGGAGGTGCGCGTGGCGCTCAGTGTGGAGCGCTCGCTGGACATCGTCGTGGGCCTGCTCGGCATCCTCAAGGCCGGTGGCGCCTGGGTGCCCATGGATCCGCTGCTGCCGCGTGAGCGCCTGGCGTTCATGCTGGAGGACAGCGGAGCCACGGTACTCGTGACGCAGGCCGCGCTGCTGGAGCGCTACCCCGAGGGACACCGTGCCCGTGCGCTCTGCCTCGACTCCGAGAAGGACTCGCTGTCGCGTGAGAGCACCGAGGCGCCGGTGACGGGCGTGGCCCCGAACCATCTTGCGTACCTGCTCTACACGTCCGGAAGCACCGGCATGCCCAAGGGCACCGCCGTGGAGCACCGCGGTGTCGCCAACCTGGTGACGCACGAGGCGGTGGCCTACGGCATCGGCCCTGGTAGCCGAGTGCTTCAGTTCGCGAATCTCTCCTTCGACCTGTCGGTGGAGGAGATCTTCACCACGCTGTGCTCCGGAGGCGCGCTGATGCTGGCGCCGCTGGAGAAGCTGATGCCCGGCGCGCCACTGCAGACGCTGTTGCGCGAGGAGTCCCTCACCGTCATCAGCCTCACCCCGGCGGCCCTCGCGGCCACGCCGGCGGATGACCTGCCAGCGCTGCGCACGGTCATCTCCGGCGGCGAAGCCCTGCCCACCGAGGTGGTGGCGCGCTGGGCTCCGGGCCGGCGCTTCCTGAACACCTACGGCCCGACGGAGGCCACGGTGGTCGCCACGCTCACCGAGTGCGTGGCGGACGGCCGCGTGCCTCCCATCGGCCGGCCGCTGGCCAACGTGCGGGTGTACGTGCTCGACACGCGCGGCGAGCCCGTGCCCGTGGGCGTGAAGGGCGAGCTGTACCTCGGAGGCGTGGGCGTGGCGCGTGGCTACCCGGGCCGCCCCGCGCTCACCGCCGAGCGCTTCGTGCCGGACGCGTTCTCCGGCGAGGCGGGTGCGCGCTTGTACCGCACGGGCGACGTGGTGCGCTGGCGCGAGGACGGCACACTGGACTTCGTCGGCCGCGCGGACGCGCAGGTGAAGGTGCGCGGCTTCCGCATCGAGCTGGGCGAGGTGGAATCCGCCCTCTCGAAGCTGCCGGTCGTGAGCGAAGCCGTGGTGGTGGCGCGCGAGGACGGGCCCGGCGGCAAGCGGCTCGTGGGCTACGTCGTGGCGCGAGAAGGCGCGGAGACGGACGGCGCGACACTCCGGGCCGCCCTGAAGGAAACGCTCCCCGAGTACATGGTGCCCTCGGCCATCGTGGTGCTGCCGACGATGCCGCTCACTCCGAATGGCAAGGTGGACCGCAAGGCCCTGCCTGCTCCGGACTTCGCGAGCGAGGCAGGGACGCACGTCACGCCGCGCACTCCCACCGAGGAGCGCGTCGCGGAGCTCTGGATCCAGCTCCTCAACGTCGAGCGCGTGGGCGCCACCGACAACTTCTTCGACCTGGGCGGCCACTCGCTGTTGGCCACACAGGCCATCAGTCGCATCCGCGCCGCCTTCGGCGTGGAGTTGCCCCTGCGCGGCCTGTTCGAGTCGCCCACCGTCGAAGGCGTGGCGCGCCTGATCGACGCCGCCCTCGAAGGCAAGGGCACACCGGCCAACCGCAAGCAGCGAGACACCCTCGAGCTGTCGCTGCCCGTCATCCCCCTGGAAGACGTGGCAGAGCGCGAGCAGGCGAAGTCCCGCCCCGTGGAGCAGCACGGCGATTCCGCCGAGGCCCGGGGCCTCACTCCCGAAGAGCGCCAGCAGGTACTGGTGGATTGGAACGCCACGGCTGCCGACTACCCGCGCGCCTCCACCCTGCCCGAGGTCTTCGCGCAGGTGGTGGCCCGCTTCCCCGACAAGGTCGCCGTCGAGCTCGGTGAAGCAAAGCTCACCTACCGCCAGCTCGACGCGCGCGCCAACCAACTGGCCTGGCACCTGCGCTCCCTCGGCGTGTCCACCGACTCGCGCGTCGCACTCGCCGTGGAGCGCTCGCTGGAGCTCATCGTCTCCCTCGTCGCCATCCTCAAGGCCGGCGGCGCCTACGTGCCGCTCGACCCTGCGTACCCGCGCGAGCGCCTCGCCGCCATGGTGGAGGACGCGCGTCCCACCGTCCTCATCACCACGCGCGAGCTGCTCCCGAAGCTGCCCTCCAAGGGCCTCCTCACGCTGGTGCTCGGCGACGTGCCCGTCGAAAGCCAGCCCACGTACGCGCCTCCTTCCTCCGCTCTGCCCCAAAGCCTCGCGTACATCGACTTCACGTCGGGAAGTACCGGCAGGCCCAAGGGCGTCGGCACTCCTCACTCCGCCGTCCTGCGCACCCTCTTCGGCAACGACTACGCCCGCTTCGGGCCCGATGAGACGTTCCTTCTGCTGGCCCCCGTCTCCTTCGACGCCTCCACCCTGGAGCTCTGGGGCGCGCTGCTGCACGGCGCCCGCCTCGTGGTGATGCCGCCCCAGACTCCTTCTCTCGAAGAGCTGGGCCAGGTGCTGCAGCGCACCGGCGTGACGACGCTGTGGCTCACCTCCGGCCTCTTCACCCAGATGGTGGATGGCAACCTCGAGGGCCTGCGCACGCTGAAGCAGGTGCTCACCGGCGGTGACGTGGTGAGTGCGCCGCATGCGCGCCGCGTGCTGCAAGCGCTGCACGTGCCCGTCACCAACGGCTATGGCCCCACCGAGAGCACCGTCTTCGCCACCAGCTTCCGCATGACGGACGTGGCCCAGGTGGGCGCCACCGTCCCCATCGGCAGGCCGCTGGCCAACACGTGCGTGTACGTGCTGGACGCTTCGGGCCAGCCAGTGCCCGTGGGAGTACCCGGTGAGCTCTTCATCGGCGGCGACGGCCTGGCCCGCGGCTACGTCGGCCAGCCCGCCCTCACCGCCGAGCGCTTCGTGCCCGACGCCTTCTCCGGCGTGCCCGGTGCCCGCCTCTACCGCACCGGTGACCTGGTGCGCTGGCGCGCGGACGGCGCCCTGGACTTCCTCGGCCGCGCCGATGACCAGGTGAAGGTGCGTGGCTACCGCATCGAGCTGGCTGAAATCGAAGCCGCGCTGCTGGCCCTGCCCGAGGTGCGCGAAGCCGTCGTCGTGCTGCGCGAGGACCGTCCGGGCGACAAGCGCCTCGTCGGCTACGTCGCCGCGCCGGAGTCGCTGGACATGGCGGCCCTGCGCGTCGCCCTCAAGCAGCGGCTGCCCGAGTACATGGTGCCCGCCGCACTGGTGCGCCTGGACGCGTTGCCGCTCACCGCCAACGGCAAGGTGGACCGCAAGGCGCTCCCGGCTCCCTCGGCGTTCCAGGACCGCGTCACCACCCGCGCGCCCCGCACCGACTGCGAGCGCGAATTGGCGGCGCTCTGGTCGCGCATCCTCCAGGTGGACAATCCCGGCGCGGAGGACGACTTCTTCGAGCTGGGCGGCAACTCGCTGAGCGCCACGCAGGTCATCTCCCGCGTCCGCAAGCACTTCGGCGTGGAGCTCTCGTTCGCCGACTTCTTCTCCCTGCCCACCATCGAAGCCCTGGCCCGGCGCATCGAGGAGCTGTCCGCGAGCCGGCCCGCCTCGCTCCAGCCCATGCTGCGGCCCCGGGCGGGAAGCGGCCATCCGCCCTTGTCCTTCGCGCAGCAGCGCCTGTGGTTCTTCTCGAAGCTGGAGCCCGACGGCGCCACGTACAACCTTCCCTTCGCGGTACGCCTCGACGGCACGCTCGATGTGCCCGCGCTCGCAAGGACCCTGCGAGACCTGCTCCAGCGCCACGAGTCCCTGCGCACCACGCTCCAGGAGCACGACCACCAGCCCGTCCAGGTCATCGCGGAGCGGCCCGCGCTCCCCGCGGGCTGGATGGACCTCGAAGCCCTCCCCGAGCCCGAGCGCGACGCCGCGCTCCAGCGCCTCATCGAGCACGAGTCCCAGCAGCCATTCAATCTGGAGACGGGCCCGCTCTGGCGGGTCCTCCTGGTGCGCCGCTCGGAGCAGCAGCACGTGTTGTTGCTCACCCTGCACCACGTCATCGCGGACGGCTGGTCGATGGGCGTCCTCACCGAGGAGCTGAGCACGCTGTACACGGCGCACGTCGAGGGCCGTCCCGCGAACCTCGAGCCGCTGCCGGTGCAGTACCCGGACTTCGCTCTCTGGCAGCGCTCCTGGCTCCGCGACGAGGTGCTGGATGCCGAGCTCGGCTGGTGGCGCCAGCAACTCCAGGGTGCACCGCGCGCACTGGAGCTGCCCACCGACAGGCCACGCCCGGCGACGCAGAGCTTCCGCGGCGCCGCGCATCAGTTCCATTTCCCGCGCGAGCTGTCGGACGCACTCGAAGCGCTCTGCCGCCAGGAGGGAACCACGCCCTCCATGGTGGTGCTCGCCGCATTCCAGGCGCTGCTGTCCCGCTACTCCGGCCAGGACGACGTCAGCGTCGGCACGCCCATCGCGGGCCGGACGCACGCGGACCTGGAGGGCCTCATCGGCTTCTTCGTCAACACGCTGGTGCTGCGCACGAAGCTGGACGGAGACCCGAGCTTCCGCGCGCTGCTCGCCCGCGTGCGCGACGTGATGCTCGGTGCCTACGCGCACCAGGACGTCCCCTTCGAGAAGCTGGTGGAGACGCTGCGGCCCGAGCGCGCTCCTGGCCGCACCCCGCTCTTCCAGGTGATGCTCGCGTACCAGAACGCGCCGCTACCGGAGCTGATGGGGCCGGGGCTGAAGATGGGCGGCATGAAGGTCGAGAGCCGCTCGGCGAAGTTCGACCTCATCCTGGCCATCTCCGACCGGGGCCATGGACTGAGGGGACAGCTCGAGTACAGCACCGACCTCTTCGACGCCTCGACGGCGGCGAGGCTGGTGAACCACCTGCACGTGCTGCTGGAAGCGGCGCTCGCGAGCCCGGACCGGCCGCTGTCCACCCTGCCCATGCTCACGGCCGAGGAGCGGCACCTGCTGTTCCACGCGTGGCGCGAGCCGTCCGCCGCCACGGTGGGAGACGCCAGCCTGTACCGGCTCTTCCAGGCACAGGCCCGGCTCACGCCGAGCGCAGTGGCCGCGGAGCACGAAGGCCAGACGCTCACCTGGAGTGAGCTGTACCAGCGTGCGCGCCAGGTGCACCGCTCGCTGCTCGTGCGTGGGCTGGTGGAGCTGCCCGAGCCGCCTCCGCTGATGCCGGTGCCGCGCACGGACGCGCTGCCGTTGTCCTTCGCGCAGCAGCGGCTGTGGTTCCTCGACCAGCTCGAACCCGGAGGCCCCACCTACAACATCCCCACCGCCGTGCGGCTGGAAGGTGAGCTGGATGTCGAAGCCCTCCAGCGCGCACTCAACGAACTGGTTCGCCGCCACGAGGCACTGCGCACCACGTTCCACGAGCGGCAGGGCGAGCCCGTCCAGCGCATCGCGCCCCAGGGCGAGCTGCCGTTGGAAGCGGTGGACCTGAGCGGCCTGGGCGAGTCCGCGCTCGACGAGGCCCGACGTCTGCTGGCCCGGGAAAGCCTCCGTGGCTTCAACATGGCCACGGGTCCCCTGCTGCGCGCGGTGCTGCTGAAGCTCACGCCGGCCGAGCACGTGCTGATGCTCAACATGCACCACGTCATCTCGGACGGCTGGTCGCTGGGTGTGCTGGTGCGCGAAGTGGCCATCCTCTACGCCGCCTTCAGCCAGGGGAAGCCTTCGCCGCTGCCCGAGCTGCCGCTGCAGTACGCCGACTACGCCGTCTGGCAGCGCCAGTGGCTCCAGGCCGAAGTGCTCGAAGCGCAGCTCGCGTATTGGAGCCGTCAGCTCTCGGGCGCCGCCCCGCTGCAGCTGCCCATCGACAAGCCGCGCCCGCCGGTGCAGACGTTCCACGGCGCGTTCGTCCCCGTCCACCTGCCGGCGGCACTGGCCCAGGCCCTCAAGGCCCTGTGTCAGCGTGAAGCCGTCACCCCCTTCATGGTGCTGCTCGCCGCATGGCAGGCCCTGCTGGCCCGCTACTGCAACCAGCAGGACATCTCCATCGGCTCCCCCATCGCCGGACGCCAGCGCCAGGAGACGGAGGGCCTCATCGGCTTCTTCGTCAACACGCTGGTGCTGCGCTCCCACGTGAACGGCGCTGGCTCCTTCCGCCAACTGCTCCAGCAGGTGAAGGAGACGGCACTGGGCGCCTATGCCCACCAGGACGTGCCCTTCGAGCGGCTCGTCGAAGAGCTGCGGCCCGAGCGCGACCTCAGCCGCAGCCCCCTCTTCCAGGTCCTCTTCGCCCTCCAGAACGTCGCGGCCACGGGTCCTGCCCAGCAACAGCCCGGCATGGCCATGCGCCCGATGGAGGTGGAGCTGCGCGCCACCAAGTTCGAGCTGGAGCTGGGCCTGTCCGAGACCGCTCAGGGCTTCACGGGCATGCTGGGCTACAACACGGACCTCTTCGAGGACTCGACGGCCCGGCGCATCGCGGAGCACTTCCGGGTGCTCACAGAGGCACTGGTGGCCCGCCCCGAAGCTCCGCTGGCTTCCGTGTCCATGCTGTCCGTGGAGGAGCGCCAGCAGGTGCTCGTGGAGTGGAACGCCACGGCTGCTGACTACCCGCGCGCGTCCACCCTGCCCGAGGTCTTCGCGCAGGTGGTGGCCCGCTTCCCCGACAAGGTCGCCGTCGAATTCGGGGACGCGAAGCTCACGTATCGGCAGTTGGATGAGCGTGCGAATCAGCTCGCGCACCACCTGCGTGGCCTGGGTGTGTCCACCGACTCGCGCGTGGCCATTGCCCTGGAGCGCTCACTGGAGTTGGTGGTCTCCCTGGTCGCCATCCTCAAGGCCGGCGGTGCCTACGTGCCGCTCGACCCGGCGTACCCGCGCGAGCGCCTCGCCGCCATGGTGGAGGATGCGCGTCCGCGCGTGCTCGTCACCACGCGCGCGCTGCTGGAGAAGCTCCCCACGGACACCCTGTCCACCGTGGTGCTGGACGACACGCAGCTCTCCGGGCTGCCCACTCATGCGCTGCCCCCGGCCGCGCTGCCCGAGAGCCTCGCGTATATCGACTTCACCTCCGGCTCCACGGGCCGTCCCAAGGGCGTGGGCACCACCCAGGCCGCGGTGCTGCGCACCGTCTTCGGCGTCGACTACGCGCACCTGGGCCCGGACGAGACGTTCCTCCTCATCGCGCCCGTGTCCTTCGATGCCTCCACCCTGGAGCTGTGGGGCCCGCTCCTTCACGGCGCGCGGCTCGTCGTCTTCCCGCCGCACTCGCCTTCCGACCTGAAGGAGCTGGAGTCCGTGCTGGTGAGGCATGGCGTCACCACGCTGCACCTCACCTCCGGCCTCTTCTCGCAGATGGTGGACCACAACCTGTCCGGGCTGCTCACGGTGAAGCAGTTGCTCACGGGTGGCGACGTCGTCTCCGCGCCCCATGTCCGCCGCGTGCTGGAAGAGCTGCGCATCCCGGTGACGGCCTGCTACGGCCCTACCGAGGGCACCCTCTTCACCTCCACCCACCGCATGACGGACGTGGCCCACGTGGGCACCGCCGTTCCCATTGGCCGGCCGCTGGCCAACACCCAGGTGTACCTGCTCGATGCCGCCGGCCAGCCGGTGCCTCCGGGTGTCACCGGCGAGCTGTTCATCGGCGGCGATGGCCTGGCCCGGGGCTACGTGGAGCAGCCCGCCCTCACCGCCGAGCGCTTCGTCCCCAATCCCTTCTCCGCCACGCCCGGTGCCCGCCTCTACCGCACCGGTGACCTGGCGCGCTGGCGCACGGACGGAGTGCTGGAGTTCCTCGGCCGAGCCGACGCCCAGGTGAAGGTGCGCGGCTACCGCGTCGAGCTGGCCGAGGTCGAAGCCGCCCTGCTCGCCCTGCCCGAGGTGCGCGAGGCGGTCGTCCTCGTCCGAGAGGACACGCCGGGCAACAAGCGCCTCGTCGGCTACGTCGTGGCGCCCGAGTCGCTGAGCACCTCCACCCTGCGCGCGAAGCTCCAGCAACGGCTGCCCGAGTACATGGTGCCCAGCGCACTGGTGCGGCTGAACGCAATGCCTCTCACCGCCAACGCCAAGGTGGACAGGAAGGCCCTGCCCGTCCCCGAGTCGGCACTGGCGAGCCGTGACACGGCCTATGTGGCTCCGCGTACGCCGACCGAAGAGCTGTTGGCGTCCCTCTTCGCCCAGGTGCTGCATTTGGAGCGAGTCGGCATCGAGGACCACTTCTTCGAGCTGGGTGGACACTCCCTGCTGGCCACGCAGCTCATCTCCCGAGTGCGCACGGCCTTCGCCGTGGAGCTGCCGCTGCGTGCGCTCTTCGAGGCCCCCACCGTTGCCGCCCTCGCCGCACGCATCGAGGCGGCGCGGCGCGAAGGCTCCGCCCTGGCTCCGCCGCTGGTGTCGGTGCCGCGCACGGGTGCACTGCCGTTGTCCTTCGCGCAGCAGCGACTGTGGTTCCTCGACCAACTGGAGCCAGGCAACTCCCTCTACAACATGCCGTTCGCCGTGCGGCTGGAGGGTGAGCTGCACATCGAAGCCATGCAGCGCAGCCTCACCGAGCTGGTGCGCCGCCACGAGGCACTGCGCACCACCTTCCACGCACAGCAGGGCCAACCCATCCAGGTCATCGCTCCCGCCACCGAGATACCGCTGCACATGGTGGACCTGAGCGGCCTGGGCGAGGCCGCGCCCCAGGAAGCCCGACGCCTGCTGGCCCAGGAGGGCACGCATGGCTTCGACCTGGCCGCGGGCCCCCTGCTGCGCGCGGTGCTGCTGAAGCTCGCCCCGTTCGAGCACGTGCTGGTGCTCAACATGCACCACATCATCTCGGACGGCTGGTCCATGGGCGTGCTCGTGCGAGAAGTGACCGCCCTCTACGCCGCCTTCAGCCAGGGGAAGCCTTCACCGCTTCCCGAGCTGCCGCTGCAGTACGCCGACTACGCCGTCTGGCAGCGCCAGTGGCTGCAAGGGGCCGTGCTCGACGAGCAGCTGAGCTGGTGGCGCCAGAAGCTTGGCGGCAATGTCCCGCTGCAGCTGCCCATCGACAAGCCGCGCCCGCCGGTGCAGACCTTCCGCGGCGCGTTCGTCCCCGTCCACCTGCCGGCGACACTGGCCCAGACACTCAAGGCCCTGTGTCAGCGTGAGGCCGTCACGCCCTTCATGGTGCTGCTCGCCGCATGGCAGGCCCTGCTGGCCCGCTACTGCAACCAACAGGACATCTCCATCGGCTCACCCATCGCCGGACGCCAGCGCCAGGAGACGGAAGGCCTCATCGGCTTCTTCGTCAACACGCTGGTGCTGCGCTCTCACGTGGACGGTGCTGGCTCCTTCCGTCAGTTGCTCCAGCAGGTGAAGGAGACAGCACTGGGCGCCTACGCCCACCAGGACGTGCCCTTCGAACGGCTCGTCGAAGAGCTGCGGCCCGAGCGCGACCTCAGCCGCAGCCCCCTCTTCCAGGTCCTCTTCGCCCTGCAGACGACTTCCGCTGTCTCCTCCGCCTCCGCCATGCAGACTCCCGGCTCGGCGCTGCACCCGATGGAAGAGGAGAGCCGCTCGACGAAGTTCGAGTTGGAGCTGAACCTGTCGGAGACGGCCCAGGGCTTCACGGGGGCGCTGGGCTACAACACCGACCTCTTCGAGCCCGCCACGGCCCGGCGCATCGCGGAGCACTTCCGAGTGCTCACCGAAGCACTGGTGGCACGGCCTGAGTCGCCCTTGGCGTCCGCGTCCATGCTGTCCGAGGAGGAGCGGCAGCAGGTGCTGGTGGAGTGGAACGCCACCGCGGCCGACTACCCGCGCGCCTCCACCCTGCCCGAGGTCTTCGCGCAGGTGGTGGCCCGCTTCCCCGACAAGGTCGCCGTCGAGCTCGGTGAAGCAAAGCTCACCTACCGCCAGCTCGACGCGCGCGCCAACCAACTGGCCTGGCACCTGCGCTCCCTCGGCGTGTCCACCGACTCTCGCGTCGCACTCGCCGTGGAGCGCTCGCTGGAGCTCATCGTCTCCCTCGTCGCCATCCTCAAGGCCGGCGGTGCCTACGTCCCCCTCGACTCCTCCTACCCGCGCGAGCGCCTCGCCGCCATGGTGGAGGATGCGCGTCCCACCGTCCTCATCACCACGCGCGAGCTGCTCCCGAAGCTGCCCTCCAAGGGCCTCCTCACGCTGGTGCTCGGCGACGTGCCCGTCGAAAGCCAGCCCACGTACGCGCCTCCTTCCTCCGCTCTGCCCCAAAGCCTCGCGTACATCGACTTCACCTCGGGAAGTACCGGCAGGCCCAAGGGCGTCGGCACTCCTCACTCCGCCGTCCTTCGCACCGTCTTCGGCAACGACTACGCGCACCTCGGCCCGGATGAGACCTTCCTCCTCATCGCGCCTGTCTCCTTCGACGCCTCCACCCTGGAGCTCTGGGGCCCGTTGCTCCATGGCGCGCGGTTGGTGGTGTTCCCGCCGCACTCGCCTTCCGACATGCAGGAACTGGAGACCGTGCTGACGAAGTCCGGTGTGACGACGCTGCACCTCACCGCCGGCCTCTTCACCCAGGTCGTGGACCACAACTTCACCGCCCTCCGGTGCGTGAAGCAGCTGCTCACCGGTGGTGACGTCGTCAGCGCTCCTCACGTGCGCCGCGTGATTGAAGAGCTGCGCATCCCGGTGACGGCCTGCTACGGCCCCACCGAGACGACGCTCTTCGCCTCCACCCACCGCATGACGAGCCCCGCGCAGGTCGGCTCGTCCGTGCCCATCGGAAAGCCCCTCGGCAACACGCAGGTCTACCTGCTGGACGCCTCCGGTCAGCCCGTGCCCGTGGGGGTTGTCGGCGAGTTGTTCATCGGTGGCGACGGCATGGCTCGCGGCTACGTCGGCCAGCCCTCCCTCACCGCTGAGCGCTTCGTCCCTGACACCTTCTCCGGCATCCCCGGAGCGCGCCTCTACCGCACCGGAGACCTCGCCCGCTGGCGCAACGACGGCGTGCTGGAGTTCCTCGGCCGCGCGGACGCGCAGGTGAAGGTGCGCGGCTACCGTATCGAGCTCGCCGAAATCGAAGCCGCGCTGCTGGCCTTCCCCGAGGCGCGCGAGGCCGTCGTCGTGCTGCGCGAGGACCGTGTCGGCGACAAGCGCCTCGTCGGCTACGTCGCCGCGCCGGAGTCGCTGGACATGGCGGCCTTGCGCGCCGCCCTCAAGCAGCGACTGCCCGAGTTCATGGTGCCCGCGGCACTGGTGCGCCTGGACGCGCTGCCGCTCACCGCCAATGCCAAGGTGGACCGCAAGGCCCTGCCCGCGCCGGATGTCTCGACGGCTCGCGCGGAGTACGTCGCTCCCCGCACCCCGCTGGAAGAGCAGCTCGCGCAGACATTCGCCGAGGTGCTGAACGTGGAGCGTGTCGGCGTGGAGGACGACTTCTTCGCCCTGGGCGGCCACTCCCTGCTCGCGGTGCGCCTCATGGCCCTGATTCGTGAGCGCACCGGACTGGCGCTGCCCCTGTCAGCGCTCTTCCAGGGCTCCACCGTCGGGCAGCTCGCGGCCGTGGCGCGGACGCATCAGGACCCACGCACGCGCAAGCCCAATCTGGCGCGGCTCGACACGGGCACGTCCCAGCGCCGGCCGTTGTTCATCGTCCACGGCGGCGGAGGAGCGCTGCTCAGCTACACCGACCTCGTCCACCACCTTGGTGAAGAGAGACCCATCCACGGCCTCTTCGCCCCCGGCCTGGAAGGCGGAGAGCTGCCTCCCGCGTCCATGGAGGCCCTGGCCCGCCTCTATGTGGAGCAGGTGCGCGAAGAGCAGCCCCTCGGCCCCTACCTGCTCGCGGGCTGGTCCCTGGGCGGAGTGGTGGCGTACGAGATGGCGCGGCAGCTCGAGTCCCTGGGCGAGCAGGTGGAGCTGCTGGCGCTGATCGACAGCCTCGCGCCCAGCGGGCAGGTCCATCCGCTGCCACCGCCGCTGAAGCGGCTGGCCGCCTTCGCACAGATGGTGGGACTCCCGCTGCACGACCTCCCGCCAGTGGAGCTGGAGCAACTGAATGGGCTGGAGGGCGAGGAGCTGATGAAGCGGGTGGTGGAAGGGCTGAGGGGCCTGCCCGCCGCCGAAGCCCTGGCGCCGGAACAGACCAGCCGCCTCTTCGCCGTGCACGAGCGGCTCACCGCGGTGAACTACGGCTACGTGCCCGCTGGCACCTTCACGGGGACGGCCGAGTTCCTCCGGGCTTCGGTGCGTCCGGAGTCTCCCCTGGCCGAGGATGGTGGCTGGTCGCAGTGGGTCTCGGGTGGCGTCAGGACGAGCGACGTGCCGGGTGACCACCTCTCCCTGATGCAGCCCCCCAACGTCGCCGCCCTGGCGGAGAAGCTCAACGCGCTCCTGCGAGCCCTGGAGCCTGGGGACTCATGACGCGCTGACCTGGGGAGGCGGTGGGGGTGGGCGTGCGGCCTCCGCCGTGCGCCCCCCATGGGGTGGCGCCATCACCGGCGGCGCCTCGCTCGAGGCCTCGTCCTGGCCTGAGCTGGGGTGTGCACGAGCCGGGGATCGAACCCGGACGGCCCTTGCGGGCCAGCGGATTTTAAGTCCGCTGCGTCTGCCAGTTCCGCCACTCGTGCGAGTTATTTTCGGTACTTACCGGCTCGCGTTGGCCCCCTAAAGTAGGGAGGGAGTAGGGGCGACGCCCTCCACTACGCGGCGCGGGCTTCACTTCTACCATACCCCGACCAAGCTCCCATCTCCCACGCCTCGAGGCACTGGCGCCTGGCTAGCGAGGGGGCCCTCTCGCCTTGAGCGCCTCACGCGCGAGCCTTCCCAGAGCGGCCCCCTCACTGATGCCCTCCCGCCGCGCGAAGACCTCGATCTCGACCCAGAGCTGACCGAGTTCCGACCGCGCGTCATGTGCCTGGTCGAGCAGCCGGACAAGGCCCTTGCTCCGGTCGCGGTCCAGTGCCGTCGCTGCCTCGACGAGCTCCTTCGGACACCGGAAGCCGATGTGCTCGGTGGGGTGCCCGCGTTCGCGCGGTCGCGTGCGGTCGGTCGCCATGCCGCCGAGTCTCAGCGGAAATTACCCACCTTGCAACATTGTTAAACATTGTTCTACAAATCTCCCGGAGGCGCCAACGGATGCACTCACGCGCCTGGGCGGGAGGCCCCATGCAAGTCACCGGCTGCAGCAACACCCCCAACTACGTTCGCGCCACGGACCTTATCCTCGACGAGGGGCTCGTCCTCGCCCTCCCAGGCGACGTCGGCGAAGCGCTCGATGCAGGGACCGACGAAGTCGAAGGAGCGCGGTGGGTGATGGTGCAGTTCCCCAACGTGCCGCGAGCGACGACGTGCTTCCTCGGCGACAACGTCGAGCCGATGCTCATGCTCGTCACGCCGGGCATGACGGTGACACCGCCGCCAACACCGGAGCCGGTGCGTCCCCTCCCCCGCCGACGACTGCGCCGGGGCGTCCTCGCTGCGGCGGTGGCCGTCCTCCTAGGGGGCGTGGTGTGGTGCGCGGCCGGTGGCCAGCCAGCGCCGGAGTCGGTCGCTGACGCCGGCACTCCGGTTGAAGCCCAGGCGCCCGGGAACCTTTCTCTGTTCCTCGCGGACCTAGACAGCGGCACGGACGGCCACGCCTTCAGCGGCCAGCAGCTCCCGGCCCCGGACGACACGCCCAGCGACTGGCGCCGCGAGCCGTGCCCGAAAGACCCGCGCGTCCGCACCGTCAACGGGCTGTGCTTGCTGGCGTACGGGAAGCCCCCGTGTGGTGTCGGCTACGAGCACAACGGCGAGTGCCTGATTCCCATCTCCAAGGGGAAGCCGCTCCCCGCCGCAATACGCCGCGAATAGCAGCAAGCCAGGAACGCAGCATGCTGGGGGCTCGGCGCCGCAAGGTTCCGGGCCCTTCACTTCTCCGGGAGGATGACCTTATTCGGCCTTCAACTCGAAGCTGTGGACCCACCCTTTCCGCTTCGGCTTGATGGCCGTCTCCACCTCGTAGCGCACACCGACCTTGCCGAAGTCCTCATACCCGACCACGACCACCGGGACGCCGGGCTTCAGCTCCGCCAAGATGTCCTCTTCGAGCCACTGGTTTGCCTTGCGCGACAGACTGATGGTGTCTGAGAAATCGGATGAAAGGACGAGGGTGGCGCGCGTCCCCTTGGCGAGATACGTCCGCTGCTCGAAGTAGTGCTCCTCGAAGCTGACCTTCGCCTGCCAGTCGGATAGCGGGACGGCCGGATCGGCTGCACTCCACTGGCCGTGGGGGGCGAACTCGCCGAGCGCCGCGTCGGCTCCCATGCTCATCTTCTCCGACGCGTAAGCGGCAACGCTGACAGCACCGAACCTCACGGGGCCGGACGCGTAGAAGTGCAGGAGCGCGTGCCGGACGTTCTGCTCAAGTTCCTCCCGAGATAGCCCACGAGGCACGCGCACCCTCACGACCAGGCGCGGCGCCCCTGCAATGTCGGGGCGATCCATGTTTATGAGCTCGTAGCGAGGTGTGAAGTCGGGCTTGACGCCCAGCACCTCCGCGGCCGTGGGCTGCTTCGCGAGTTCCTTCGGCGTCGGCTCGCTGCAGGCTACAATTAGGACCGCAACAGCCAAGATCAGCAGTCGGAGAGCGCGCATAGCAGGCAACCTAGCGGCGCTCCGAGCGCCCGGGGAATCCCCCTGGGGAGGGAGGCAGAGCTGGTGGTCGCGATTGGCCTGCTCTTTCGCCCGCACCTTGAGCACCGCCACCATGACCACGCTTTCCGATGTCCTGCGGTCCCGCGCTGGACGCGGGCTGGCCCGCAGCGACGAATACGGCCCTCATGCACGCCGCGCCCGAGCAGGTGGCGCGCAGGAGCAGCAACACCGCGAAGAAGGGCATCTGGAACTCGCTCACGTCCGCCGCAGGCGACGCGCTCCGTGGCTTGGCGCGCGGTGCCGCGGACACCGCCGTGGGCCTCGTGTGCAACGGCGTTGAGGCTGCGGACGCTGGCGGGCGGCCGCGGGAATCTCGTCACCGGTCGCATCGGCGAGGGGCTCGCGCAGCTCGGCCGGGGCATCATCAAGGTGGTGCAGACGCCGCTCGACGCGCTGCTCATGACGGGCGGGCGGACCATCGGCGCCGTGCAGACGCTGCTGGGCGTGGAGCCGGTGGGCCGGAAGCTGACGGACTCGGAGCTGGCCGCGCTCCGGAGCGTCTAAGGCGACTCCATCGACTTCTCGCGCATTCGCATCAAGGAGGGCGACGCGGGCCTACTCACGCTGTCCGGCCACTGAGGCATCCCCTCATTTCTGATTCCCCCTCGGGGCTCGCTTGGTCGGCTGCTCATGGCGTCTCCGAGGGGAAACTTCGAATGAGGGGATAGCTCAGGTCCGGCCGGCCCTTCACCCTCGGGGACACCATCCACGTGCCCCGCAAGCACTGCCCCTCACCGAGGCGTTGCACGTCCACGAGTCGGCCCATGTCTGGCAGCACCAGAACGGCGGCATCGATTACATGAGCGACTCCCTCGCCGGGCAATGCCTGGGCGACGGCTACGGCTTCGCCAAGGCCCTGCGCGAGGGCGTGCCCTGGGCGGAGATGAATCCGGAGCAGCAGGCGGAGCTGCTGGAGCAGGCCTTCCGTAAGGGATGCTTCGAGACGCCCCCGAAGCCCTTCCTCGTCAACGGGGTGGATTACTCTGCGCAGCTCGCGGCCATTCGGCAGAACGTCCGCGCGGGCTGCGGGGCGCCGTAGTCCTCTCTGGGCGGACGTATCTTCGCCGCTCTCGCCTCAGCAGCACGGCCCCATCTTTGGGTCAGGGCATTGCTACAGCGTCGGCAGCGCCTGCATCTCGTACGGTGCGTCGTTCAACGCCAAGCGCTCCGGCGTCCAGACGCCCGTACTCGAATCGAGGTGCAGGCGCCCTGCGCGTCGAAGCAACAGCACGCTCTCGCCTCCAAAGAGGAGCACTGCATCGCCCGGCACTCGGCGAAGCACGGCCAGCACTCCGCGCAGCAGGGCGGTCACCGCGTAATGCCGCTGGTCCGCGTCCACCCAGAACTGGAGCTCTACCGAGGGCGAGAACCCGAGTTCCTCTTTCATCATCTCCTGGCTTTCGTGGGTAACACGACGGGCAGCGAGAAGAAGCCCAGGTCCTTCAACTAATACCCCTCGCTCGTGTGCGGCACCGGAAGGCCGTGTCAGAACGAGCGCGTCACGGACGACGGAGAGCACCTCGTCGGGCGTCAGCGCAGTGGCGATGCGGAAGTTGTAGTCCAGTGACATGTGCACGCTCCCCAGCTACGGCCAGAAGGGGACGATACTGCCTTCTCGTGTGACGACCAGCACCTCCCTCAGATTCGCCATCGGCCAGTCACGGAACTGACGAAGCAATGCAGAGAGGTCGACTCCGCTGTCCCGGAGATTGAGCACAATCCGGTCCGCCTGCATGGACTTCGCTGGTGGGTCGACCTTCGTGTCCTTGATGACGGTCCAGATGCTCCGTGGATTCGAAGTCTTCGGAGCGTAGTTGTCGAAGATGCGCCCTTCGACGCGGAAGTCCGGCTTGCGCGTGGTGCCCGAAACCTGGGGCCGCTGTTCCACCTTGAAACCAGCCTTCGCGAGCAAGTCGGCGGACTCATTCTCTCGCATCAGTGAGCGGACAGTCTCCTGGTCGTCATTGGGAGAAATTCGCGGACGATGGCCGCTGGGGCTCGCAGCCGGGTTGGGAGGCTGCGACGGTACAGTCGGGCCCTCTGTCCGACTCTGTGGCGTGGTCCCGTTGCTCGCGGAGCTGCCCCCACCAGCGGACTGAGATGCGGACATCGCCACCGCACCAGGCGCGAGCGCAATGGTGAGTGTCCCCTCCGCTGAGATGGCCACGGTTCCCACCTGGCCCACGGCTGCCAGCCGGAAGCCGCCCTGCTGCGCTGCCACCTGCGCGGCCTGGGTGTAGCCCGGCAGCGTCGGTGCCTTGGAGGCCAGTCCCAGCGTGCTGCCAATCGCAGCGGTGGTCAGCATGACGAAGACGCGCGCGGTGTTGACGCCCAGCACCTCGCCGTACCGCTCGCCCGCGGCGCTCACTTCGTCGAAGGTGGTGGCCACCTTCACCTCGTTCGTCAGGCGAATCCATCCCCGGACGAGGCCCACCACCGTGTCCACGCCCAGCCATGCAACGAGGCTGGCCGTCAGGATTGCGGCCGCCCCCTTGGAAATCGGCTCCGGCAACAGCCATAGCGCCAAGTATACCGCCATGGAGGTGACGATGGCGGACTGCACCGCCGCCGGGTCCGCCATGCCCTCGAGCGCCTCGGCCGTCTCGTCCCAGACGGAGTCCAGGGCGATGGACAGGCCCAGGGTGCGCCGCCCCTCCTCGTCCAGCGAGGCGCGTCCTCCG
Source organism: Pyxidicoccus sp. M6 (assembly GCF_055568925.1). NCBI lineage: Bacteria > Pseudomonadati > Myxococcota > Myxococcia > Myxococcales > Myxococcaceae > Pyxidicoccus > Pyxidicoccus sp. M6. The sequence continues at coordinate 9,025,864 of NZ_CM145714.1, forward strand.
AGCAGGTGCAGGCAGTCGCCGGGCGTGCGCTTCCTCTTGCACCAGCCGCCGTACGCCTTCGCCAGCTCAGCGTCGGCGTTTGAAACCGGAGTGTGGCCCCGCCACTGCGGCGTATCTTCCTCCTCCGCCGACACCAGCCTGAGCCGCCCTCGGGCTGGCTCCTGTGTGCCGTCCCACGCGGTGCTCGTCAGGGCGCGGCGGGCGAAGAGGCGTGGCGAGGAGGCGGGCCGCACGTCCTGAGCCAGCTTCTCCACCGCATCCTCGAAATCGTCGTCATCCACCTCCACGGGCTCCGCGGAACGTGGGATGAACGTGAGAGGCGCGCCCCGGCCGGTTTCAAGACGCACCACCCGGCCGGAGCCACCGCACCCGACGGCAAGGCAGGTGGCCAGCCACAGCATTCCCCAACGCAGCAGACTCGACACGCGTCCCCTCCGGCTTGTCCAATCGAAGCCAGCATCTCGCGAAGCATGCGTATCCATCACATCCGGAAAGCCCACTGGAGTCGATAACGCCGCAGGTCTTCTTGTGGGTACCTGCAGGAGTCGCTCCTATGGAGAGCAGCGCCATACTCGGTGTCGCTCGTTCCGGAGACACCTCGTGCAGTAGAGGAGCTTCGTGCCCCACGACACCAGGAAGACGCGCAGGTCCTCGCCGGAGGCTGCCGCGTCTACCGCTGCGCCACCTGCAACACGTGGCTCGCCAGCGCCCGCAGACCATCGCCCACCAGGACGCGCACCCCGAGCACGAGGTGCAGGGCTTCACTGTGCCGCCCGCCTGAGTGGCGCGCCCCTTTTCCTGCGTGGAGGTGTCCACGTGCGGAGAACCCGTCCCCCAGCCCAGATGCCGGAGCACCTTCGCCGGAAGCGCGTCCGCGAGGACTACGCGCTCGCGCTGCGCCGACTCCAAGGCGTACCCGATGAGCAGCCCCAGCCGCCGCGCCAGCTCGCAGCCGATGGGCGCTGCAGGTGCGGTGGTGCTCTGCTGTTGGTGGGCGGCCGGCGCATCTACGCGGACGGCACGCACGACGATTGAGCCTCAGGAGGTCCCCGGGTCTGAGGTGCGGTGGCAGTCCGGGCGGCTCCGGGTGGTGCAGTTCGGCGCTGAACCACCCCGCATGGAGGTGTTCAACGGGGCCGAGGGTGAGGAGCGCGCGTGGTACGAGCCTGCCCTCCCCTGGACCGCCGAGCCCGAGGTGAGCGCCCTCGTCCAGGAACTCGTCTCCGCCCTGGCGCGAGGGGGCGACCGCACGTAGCAGCCGACTTCCGCAGACGCTGCCGTTCCGCAAGGCCCTAGGATGTCAGTCGTCGTCGCGGGGGCGCCGGGCCAGATCCCACGCGGCCTCGATGATGAGCGCGAGCGGGCTGCGCTGGGTTCCATCCGGCGTCTCCGTGTGGTCCGTTGCAACGAACCGCCCAGTGACGGGGTCGTACGCGATGGGGACGTCGGCAGTGGCCACCTGCTGGGGACTCACGTTCCTATGCATGGAGACCTTGCCACCGTCGTACGAGATGAAGACGCGCAAGAGCGACCCGCTGCCATGCACCTGCATCTGGACCGTCTTCCATGCCTCCTCGACATCACCCGCAACCCCTGGCGTGGTCTCACGCTTCAACTGGATGGGGTTGTGTGCTGCTGGGCTCAAGTCGACCAAGTCATCCATTAGCCGGCGCGCAGCCTTGTCGACCAGCCTCATATCGGGCTTCAGTTCCCACATGAACGTGGTCAGGAGATTCGATGCTTCCGTAGCGTCGTACTTCTCGGGCTTCGTTTCGGACATGTTCAGCTCCGTTGTCTGGGATTGAGTGCCGCGACATGGCACTCACGGCCGCGCTCACCGCGCAGCCGCATCCACGCGTACGACCCGCGAGGGATGCGGTCAAAATCTTGGCGTTGCTACACGAAGTGCCGGCCGCGCTCACGCAAGCATTTGTCATCTCTCGAATGCGCAGCTCGGCCGCGAGGGCAGAAACAAGGCGGCCCGCCTCGGAGCCTCTCCGGAACGGGCCGTATCGCCGCAGGTGCCGCTCAGCGCACCGAGGACACGGGCCCCGGCACGGTGCAGCGCTCCGTGTACCGGCTGGTGAGGCCGTCCTCCGCGTAGGAAGCGCCAACGGTGAGCGCGCCCAGCAGCACGGAGGTGAGCCCAGGGCGAGCAGCGTGCCTCACAAGCTAAACGTCCACCTCGCGCCCGCGGCGGCCATGCGCTCGCGTTGGTTGGCCTCGGCGAAGGCGAAGAGCCCCAGGCTGCTGCGCAGCCGCGCCCCACCCTCCAGGCGCGCGTAGGCGTCGGAGAGCGAGGACACGCCAGCCTGGGCCTCCACGTAGCGGGTCCTCACCGGCACGTCGGATAGCGCTCGGGAGAGCCCTGCGGCGAAGGCTACCCGCGGGGCATCTGAGGGTCCGCCGTCACCGGGCCAACGCTGCGGTGCTGCCGATGCCACCCAGTGAGAGCGCCGCGCCCTTCCGCGTTTCTGCTCACCGTCCGCGCACGTCGAAGCAGAACACGAAGGCGCCGGACGACGGATTGATCACCGTGTTGCTCGCGTCGAACGCGCGGACTTCAAACGAGCTGGCCCCCGTTGCGCGAAAGCACACACTCGGGTTTGCCGTCTCCGACGGCGAGCCGATGAAGTTCCCCACGAGGGTGTAATTGTCGTCGAGCATGGGCGCCGCGAACGTCACCTTCACCACGTTGCCCGCGATGATTTGCGCGCTCGCCACGTTGAACCCGCCGAGCACCGTCACGGCGCCGGATTGCACCTGAACGCGTCCATGCACGCGCGTGACGCTGGACGGCGCCAGCGTGGCAGTCGTGAACGCGGTGGTGCTCGCGGGGTTGAAGCCGGTGAGGGTGATGTTCTCCCCCACCGACAGGGCGCCCAAGAGCTGCCCATTCTGCGCGGACACGTCGCCAGTGAGACTCACATATCCTGTCACGCTGACGTTCCCGCCGAAGCTCCCCGCCCCCGTCGTGGTGACGCTGCCGCAGGACACCGCCCCGCCGTTCATGCTGACGGCTCCGAAGGTCTCGAGCCCCCCACCGATGGACACCGCACCGGTCACGTTCAAGTCACCTTCCACGTCGATGGACTCTTGAACGCTCAGCGTCTCATCCACCGTCACCGCGCCGCTGATGACCTGGTTCCCGTTGAGCGTGTTGTCCCCCTCCAGACGTGCGTACGTGGCCTGAAGCGCGGCGTGAAGCTGCCCGTTGTTCGCCTTGTTGAGCGTGAGCCCGGCCGCCGTGATGGGCGCGACGACTTCCTCCTGGACGGCGTTCAGCCAGCTCGACGCGAGAATGGTTCCCTGTTCAGACTCCGCCGGGTCGACGTCGGCGAACATTCCGCTCACGTTTCCTGCGCTGTCGATTCGATGCATGGCACTCCTCAGAGGTAGTTGAACCGGACGACGGTGTGCGCCGGGGCCACCCGGCGGATGATGCGCTCCAGCTCCGCGTGGCTGAGCGCCGGCCCCGTCGGTGCCGCTATGCTCATCCGCCAGACATGCGCCCACCGCTCGCCATTCAGCGGCTGGCCCGCCCGCCCGCGACCAGCTCGGAAAACCGTCAGTCCATACGCGTCGCTGACCGTGGCACCAGAGTAGCCACACGCCGCGGCGAGCTGGACGTAATACGCGGGCGTCTGGCCCCCCTGCTTCACCAGCTTCTGGGTGATGGCCAGCCGGCGCTGCTCGACGGTGGACGGAATCGCCAGGATGTCCGGGTCGGGCAGGCCGAGCACGCGCCCCCAGTCCTCGAGCGTCTCCGTCGCGGTGCGCGGGTCGCTCTCCTCGATGAGCTGGCCGGCGCGGTCCTCCACGCGCTGGAGCTCGTCGGCGATGGCCTGGCACACGCGCGACAGCCAGCTCCCCGGTGTGAAGTTCCAGAGCCGCCCCGGGGGGAACAGCTTCTTCAGCATCCGGGTGTACTTGCTCTCCGGCGGAGCGGACTCGTCTTCCTCCGCTCCGAGGGCAAAGGGGAACGCGTAGGGGAAGCCCATGGCTCAGCTCTCGTTCTTCACGACCGGGGCCGCGCCGGGCCGCGAGCCGTCGAGCGCGTCACCCGCGCGAAACCCGGAGCGGAGCCCGCCCGACTGCGCGGCGTTCTCACACGTGCAGGGGTTGCCGGTGCAGGTGTTGCCCGTGCGCGCCGCTCCCGTGCGGAACAGCCCAATCCGGCCGCTCGAACACCCAGGCATGCGGCGCCCCGGCGCGTGCTCCGTGCTCGGCTCCTGCGTCGTCTGGTTCGTTTTCGTGTCGCTCATGTTTTTGTTACTCCGCTGCGTGTGCGCCGGGCTCAGTCGACCCGGCAGTGAAGGAAGGAATCGCCCCCGGCAGTGACAGCCATCTCGTGAGCGCGAGCGATGGCCGCTCCGGTCAGCCGCTCGATGGAGGCGCCAGGGTGCGCGGCCTGCAGCTTCGCCACGTGCGCCGGGAAGGCAGCGGCGAAAGCGTCGCGCTGCTCCGGGGTCAGAGGCTTGAGGCCCATCGCCTTGCGGAAGGAAACGGCTTCCCGAGCGGCCAGCTTCCCAAGTGCACGGGACGCAGCGCGAGCAGAGCGCCGCTCTACTCGTGAGGAATTGATATGCGTTTGTCTCATGAGCAAGACACTACGCGCGTTCTGATTTCTGTCTACCCTGCCAGATGGAGCACGTACGGCGCGGTCCAGGCGAGATGAGCGCGGCCGGGACTTCACCAACGGTTGCGGCGGACCGCGCGCCAGAATCGCTCGCCGCGAGCGGGAAGCGCTCCAGCACTTCGGCACTCACACGGGACGGTGCTTCGCCGCGCAGTTCGAGACTTCAGTCCTGGAAAACGATGAGGTGCGGCGCGGTCGGGCGGGGCATGGACGGACACCACGTGGCGAGCGCCAGCGCGAACACCTCGCGCACGTCCTCGACTTCGCCCGCGTGGAGCTCCGGCAGGTGCGCCAGCTTGTCGCGCAGCTTGAGCAGCGCGGCGGACAGTTCCACTTCATCCCCCGCGCAGAGCAGCGGGTCGGAGAGATAGAGGGGCGTCCCGTTCAGGTCGAACGTCCGGTCCTCCTCCGGGGTCGGCCAGCGGCCCAGCGACGCGGGAGGGGCCCGGGGCGGGAGCGCGGCCGGCAAAGGAAGCGGGAGCGCGGGGACGCGATCCTTCCTCGCCTGCGCCGCCGCGTTGCTGATGACGGCTTTCGGCGCGCGGGACAGGTCCGTGTTCGCCTCCCACTCGCGGTCGGCCATCTCGGGGTCAGCGATGAACGGTTGCCCGCGCTCGTTCCGGCCGACGCTGTCCTTCAGGCGCCCGGCCTTCACCGCGTAGGAGACGGCCGCCGTCGAGACGCCCCGGCGCGTCGCGTAGTCGGTCAACGTCAACCGGACGCGGGGCGGGCCGGAAGGCTCGGCGGGGGGAGTGGTGGTGTGGCGTTCGTTCATCCCTCCGCACGTAGCACGCGTTAAGTCAAGCTCAAACGCTGCCACTTAACGCCCTGCTCTCGGGACGGCAATGGGCCCCCGCGCGGTGGGTGCCAGGGGCCGCGCGCAAGGCGCCCTTCCCTCCCTCGGTGTGGCCGGGGTCCCGTTCGTTGAACGGCGGGCCGCTGGCGGCCGTCTGGCGGGCGGTCCGGACATAGCCGGCGCCGTCACCTGGGGATGACGTTAAGACCTGATTTTCGTTGGAGCTGCACGGTTCCTGCGCTCTTCGCACCCTCAACAGGGCAGCCCCTTAGGAAGAACCTAAGGGTAGGAGGGTGTGCCTCTGTGTATGACAACAGCCAGGTGCAGAGGATACAGAGGATGCAGAGGATGCAGAGGATGCCCCGCCCCCTTCCTACGCAAGTCACGTGTTATTCGCAGACACGGTCACGGGAAAGAAATGTGACTTCTCCATGAGCGAATGAAACATCCTCTTCATCCTATGCATCCTCTGCAGGGTGCCGGGAGTCCATCCGCTCCCGTCTCCGGCACGCTTCGCTACCCCCACGCGCCGCTTTCCGCCTGCTTCTGCACGGTCCACATCGCATAGCCCGAGCGGTCCTTCCCGCTGGGCTGCAGGCGCATACGCTGGACGACGGCCCCCTTCCACTTGCGCAGGAAGTAGCCGAGCGACCGGGAGTTGATTTCCCTCTCCCCTCCCAGGGCAACGGACAGGGCTTCCCTGAGCGCGGGATGCTTCACCAGCTCAATCCCGCTCGCTACTTCGGTCGCCGTTTTCGGCTCCGCGCCATAGGTCTCGCGCCACACGCTCAGCAACGCCGCGAGAGAGGCGCTTTCGGGCTCCGCCTCGTTCACGTCGTCCGTCGTCGCGCACGGGTCCGGCATTCCCAGCCAGAGCAACGGCTCGCGGACCATCCGAGACCACTTCGCATAGGAGCCGAGTGGTTTGGCGAGCTGGGGCGGGTTCGCCAGCGCGAACGCCTTCAGGATGGTGAGCGCGGCCGGCGCCAGGGCGTGGCGGGTCGCGCGGATGTGATCGCTCAGGTTCGGGATTCGGAACGTCCGGGTCTCGGGGCGCTCTTGCTGCGGGTCGATGGTGCAGACGATGACGCGGCGGCTGATGTCACCCACGAGCGCGAGGTTGTTCCCGTTGATGACCCAGAGCACGCGCGCATCCAGCACGAGCCGTTCCGTGGCGCCGAGCCGCCTGTCGGCGTACTTCGTTGTCGTGAGCGCGTTGCACAGCTCGGGGCTGCGCAGGGGCCGGTCCACGTTGTCAACCATGATGACGCGGTCGCCAGCCACGAGGCAGGCGGCAATCATCTTCCGGAACTCGTCATCCTGCTTCGCGTAGTTCGCGTGCGGCGGGGGCGTGCCGTGCCAGATCGCGCCCACCGAATCCCCTAACAGGGACTTTCCAGAGCCGCGACGGGGGGCGTCGTACGCGACGGCGGGCGCGGTGTCGATCAGGTGCCGGATGCCCGCGGTGAGGATGGCTGCGATGTGCGCGGCCTCGGACGCGGTCGCGTGCGCCGGGTCCTTATCGCGGCGCACCCACGGGAACTCGGCGAACGGAGCGCGGAGCACGGCCAGAGCGCGGGCGGCGTCATCCATCGTCGGGCGTTCCGGCACCGCGTCGAACGTCGTGGAGGTGGTGAGCAGCAGTCCCGTGCCCGCGTGATAGCCGGGCTTGTCGAGGACGTTCATGTCGGCGTCCAGCGTCGGGGCGCCAATCAACCCGGTGAGCGGGCGCACGTGCTTCCAGCCCGTCGCGGCTACCACTCCGCGCGCGTACTGCGAGGGATAGTCGGTGGTGACGTGCCCCCCGGTGCGACCATCCCGCCGGACCCACGTCTGCCGCGCGAGCACGTTCAACACGTGGTCCGGCGTCATCTGGATGAGCATGAGCGAATCCGGGTCACGCTCCACGAGCTCCCCGTCCTTCACGGCGGCGTCCCGTACCTTCCCCACCATGGCCAACGCTCCGTTGCGCTGGAACACGGCCGGGTCCGCGCCGAGCACTTCGTCCGCGTCGTTGAGCGCGCGTGCGCGCCCGCCGCCGTAGATGATGCGCGCGTCGTCGGGTAGGTCATCGTTGGCGGGCTCCGCGCACGCCTTCGGCAGCGCGAGCGCACGGACTCCAAGCCCCGTCGCTGCCTTCAGCTCGGCTTCGACGATGGCGCGCTTCGCAGGGTCATCCCACTTGAGCAGCCGCACGCGCTCGACCAGCTCAACGGGGTTCCGCGAGCCTTCCATCTGCCACTCGGCAATCATCTTCCGCGCGGCTTCGAGCGCGTCGAGCGTGCGCCGGCAGCCATACTCCGCTTTGCCGTACTTCCGGCCCTTGCCCAACGCCTGGGCGCGCAGCTCGTCAGCGCCCCACGGGGGAGTGCAGGTTCGGTTCCACTCCTCCAGAAGCAGCCACGCTTCGTCATCGGTGAGGGCGTAGTCATGCGTGAGGATGAATCCCGCGCGCACGGTGTGGAGCCCGCCGCCCTGGCCGTCGATGGCGGGGCCGTGCTTCGCGAGCGCCGCAGCGGCCTCGTCCAGCACCGCCCGCGACGCGGCCGGGAAGAAGCCGCGCATTTCCTCGGACGGTGCGGCCGTGTTCCACGCCCCGCCCCTTCGCAGGCGCGCGAGCAGCCAGGCCGGCGCGGGGGCCGGGGGCGTCTCCCAGGGCTCGCGACCCGCGACCCACCGGTATTGCCCCTTGGCCGAGCGCGACGGCGCGACGACGATTTGCCCGCCGTCCCCACGGATGTCGAGACCCTTACCCACGCGTGAAGCGCTGTTCGTCACCGGGAAGTCCGGCAGGCTGAACAGGTAGTGGGCGCCGCCGGAGCCCGTCACGGCTTGCGTGGTGGCCGGCAGCGGTCCGTGCTGCTCCAGGAGCTCGGCCAGCGCGTCGTCGCCGCCGTGCGCGGGGTCGACGTCCAGCACGAAGAAGCCGGACGCCTCGCCCGTGGCCACGCCGACATTGGCGTCCGGCCACTGCGCCCACCAGTCCTGAATGACGTCGACGTCGTCGGTGGCCTCCGAGACCCAGTCCGTCAGACGCGGGTGCTTGCCGGCGGAGGTGCAGGCGGCGCCCTTGGAGCACGTGCACGCGCCGTTGCGCACGGAGTGCAGCGGGACGACGGCCCATCTGCCGAACGGAAACCTTTGCGCGTAGACCCGCGCAACCTTCCCAAGCGTGGAGAGAGTTGCAGCAGTGGCAGGAGATGCATTAATCTGCGATTGCATTCGTTCACCTACAACCAGCGTAACCGTTCACCGACCGATGCTCGACTGGTAGGCCTGCTGAGCATCGGACGGTGGGCAGGCGGGCGCTCGACGGTGGCCGCTCGCGCGTGAGACACCGTGGTGCGTGGCGGCGGTGGACCCCAAGGACGCGCGTATCGCGGAACTGGAAGCGCAAGTGGCCGCGCGCGATGAGGTCATCGCCCGGCTGATGGCGAAGGTGGAGGCGCTGACGGCGCGCGTGGCGGAGCTGGAGGCACGGCTCAACCAGAACTCCAACAACTCCTCAAGACCGCCCTCCTCGGACGCACCTGGCACCCCGCGCCAGCCCAAGAAGCCCACGGGCCGGCGTCCCGGTGGACAGCCCGGCCACAAGAAGCACGAGCGCGCACTGCTGGGGCCCGAGGACGTGCAGCACGTCGTGGAGTTGATGCCCAGCCAGTGCCGGGGCTGCAAGGGCCGGCTGCACGGACGCGACAGCGTGCCCCGGCGTCATCAGGTAGTAGAGGTGCCAGTCCTGTCGGCCATTGTTACCGAGTACCGCTGCCATGCACTGGCGTGCTCGGACTGCGGGCTGGTGACGCGTGCCGAGGTGCCCGCGCACGCGCGCAGCGTCTTCGGTGACAGGCTTGCCGCGCTCGCCTCGCTGCTGGTGGGCAAGTATCGCCTCTCCAAGCGACTGGTGAAGGATGCTCTGTCGGACATGCTGGGCGTCGAGCTGTCGGTGGGCAGCGTCAGCAACCTGGAGGGCGAGATGGCCGACGCGCTCGCCTCACCGACGGCCGAGGCCCTCGCCTACGTGCAGTCCTCGGAGGCGGCCAACGCTGACGAGACGGGGTTCGCAGAAGGGCGTGAGAGCGGCCGGGCCCGCCGCGCCTGGCTATGGGTAGTGGCCACTGCGCTGGTGGTGGTGTTTCACATCGCCAGGAACCGCAGCGGCAAGGTCGCCCTCCAACTGCTCGGCGAGGACTTCGCGGGCTTCCTCACCACCGACAGGTGGAGCGCCTACGAGTGGGTGGACGCGGGGCTGCGGCAACTGTGCTGGGCCCACCTCACACGCGACTTCCAGGGCTTCATCGACAGAGGAGGAAGGGGCGGACGGATTGGCCGCGAGCTCATGCGCGAGCGCAACCGCTTCTTCAAGTGGTACCACCGCGTGCGCGACGGCACCCTGGCGCGCGAGGACTTCGAGAAGCGCATGCGCGGCGTGGAACGCAGAGTCGGCCGGCTGCTGCGCAAGGCGGTGCTGCGGGCAGAGAAGAAGACCGCCGGCATGGCCCGGGAAATCCTCCGGTGGGAGAAGTGCCTCTGGACGTTTGTCGATGTGCCGGGCCTCGAGCCCACCAACAATTTTGGCGAGCGCTGCATCCGGCACGCCGTCATGTACAGGAAGACGTCCTTCGGCACGCAGAGCGAGGCGGGCAGCCGCTTCGTCGAACGCATCTTCACCGCCACCACCACCCTCAAGCTACAGGGCCGTGACGTGCTCGCCTTCCTCACCGATACCCTCGCCGCGCACCGCCGCGGCCTGGGCGGGCCTTCGCTCCTACCCGCCACGCCTGCACATCAGCTCACGCTCTCCGCCTGAGCCGGTGAACGGTTACCAACCAGCAAGTGCATGAGGGCGTCGGTCCTGTCGGGGGCCGGCGCCCTTGGTGTTTTCAGCGGCGCTATCGCCAGGCTTTAGCGACGGCGTCCAAATCAGCAGCGAATCCGCGCCGCGCTGCACGGCGCTCGGCGAGCAGCGCGTCGACGTCCGCTGTCAGTCCCCGGGCTCGTCGGGGCTGTGCTGCTGGCTGCTCCGCAGGGGCCGGAGGCGCGAGTGCGGCCTCGACGGACTCCAGGGTGATGACGGTCCGCTTGCCGTAGCACGGGCCTCGCTGCAGGGTGCCAGCGGCGAGGAGCTGGAACACCCGGCGCCGCGAGCAGCGGAGCCGCTCGGCGACTTCGTCGACGGTGAGAAGGTCGCTCATAGCTTGAGGTCCCTGATGGAGCCGCCCGTGCAACGCGCCCTTGACGGAGCCGGCGCGGCCGTAGTCGCTGCCTCACCGTTCCTGGCCAGCTCGACGAGTTGCTCGCGCGGGATGTATTTCCGACCGGCTACGGTGACGGGGCGGAGCGCACCGCGCGCGACGAGCCCGGGAAGAGTGCTGTTCCGGCCGATGCCAAGCAGCTTCGCGGCCTCGCGGAACGAGCAAAGGAGGGGGGCGTCGCTCACGGCTGGCCCCTACCTGAATCGGGATTCGGGTTGCGCCGGGCGTCCAGGGCGAGCCGGACGAGCGCAACCGTACCGGGGTAGACGCCAAGCCCGCCGAGCGCGCGGGCGAATGCGCTCCGACTCAGCCCCACCCGCTCCCGGGCTTTGGTCTCACCCAGCGAACTCACCAAGTCGGTGAGACCACGCCTGACGTCTTCTGGGAGGGGGGCGGACCCTCGGGCCCGCTCGCGCGTACCGGTCGTTGAATGTTCCATGCGACAGAAGGTCGCATGGCTTTGGTCAACAGGCTCCCCCGCCAAATACTCGCTTTTAGCGGGGCTTGTTCAGCGATCGAGGGTTAGGAGCATCTCCTCTACCTCTGTCTGCGCTGCCTTCATTTTCGAGAGCCGCTCCTCATACCAACGTCGCGCCTGAGACGCCGAGCAGCGGCGGCCACCCTGGGTCGCCCATTTGCTGACGATCTCGAACACGGTTGGGACACCGCGGCTGTTCGATGCTATCGGCCCCTCCTTGGCGCGCACAGCATGGAAGACAGCCCACGCGACCATGTCCTTGAACGCTTCCAATTCCAAGCGGGCGTGCATGTCTCCCGCGTGTTCGGGCGGACGCCTGCGCCCTAGTGACACCCGGAGGAGCTCGCCGGCACGCGCGGGCTCTTCGCTGACCGCTTCGAGCCGCGCAGCAAGCCAAGTGCGGAGAGTCTCTGGAAGGGGTTGATTGTCGCGCATGCACCTCGCAGCCCAACTGACCAGTCGCCGCGCGGCATCAGTATTCCCCTCTTCCGCCAAGCGGATCATCAGAGCGGCGTTCTTCTCGCCGATAGCGGACCAGCGAGCCGGAGCGGAGTTGCGCCATTGAGGCGGCATCTCCTCTTTGCGGTTCGTGCTCATGCTGCACCTCCAGCCTTCCGCGTCAGCTCAGCCGGCTTGAGGTCGCCCGCCAGCGTCGGCACCTTCGCCGGCACCGCATGCGTCGCGTAGAAGCGTTTCGTCGTGGCCTGTGACTTGTGACCCAAGAACGCCGCCACGGCTGCCGGGTCCGCGCCCGCGTTGATGGCCCACGTCGCCACACTATGGCGCATGTAGCCGGGATTGAACGTCGCTCCCACGGCGCGAAGCGCGGTCCGGAACCGGAAGTAATCCAACTCCTCGCACCCGCGCAGACGGGCCGCTGCGTCCGCCACGGCGTCGCCCACCTGTGTTCGGAGCGGTGCGCCGCCTTTCGTCTGAGGGCACGCCAGCACACGGGCGCCATTCAGCGGGTGGCGCTCAACGGCGCCCCCGCGCGCGAAGCGTTGGAGCTCCGTGAAGTGCCAGCCCGTCCCGCCGAGAACCTCGAGCGCGTCCCGTGGCCACCCCGTGAGGGCCGCGAGGGCTCGCTCGTACTCGTCCAGCCCTATCGCTTTGACCTTCGTCTCCTGCTTCGGACGGGCCTGCGGCACCTTGATTTGGCCATAGGTGGGGTCCTCCTCCGTGCGGATGGCATGGCGCTCCGTCCGGAGCCACGCGTAGAACGCCTTCAGCGTGGCGATGAGCTGTTTCCGCCCCGTTGCCCCTTGGAGTTCCGCGAGCACGCGCGCCGTCTTCACCGTGCGCAGGTCCACACCCGCGAGCCGCTCTTGCCACCACGCGAGCGCTCGTTTCTGGTCCCTCACCCACCGCGGCGTGTTGCGCTTCGTGTCCCGGCTCCAGAGCAGGAACGCTTCCCCCAATTCCAGGTTGAGCACGAGCGCACCGCGCGGGGCTTCGCCTTCGGGCTTGTACCCTTCGGGATTCGCCTGGAACCGCGCCAGGTGCTCGTGTGCGGCCCGGCTCGACTTGGCACGCGTGCTGACCTCATAGAGCTTCCCGCGCACCCGCTTGTAGATGACGTAGACGCCAGCGGCCGTGATGTAGCCGCCGTCCCAACGGCGCGACCTATCGGATGGCACTAGGCACGCTCCCGTGGCCTTGAGTGGTCAGTAGGGAGACAGTAGGGGAAGTGGCCGTTTCTGCCAATCCTACCCTCTGAAAAGCAGGCGCTTTTAAGTCCGCTGCGTCTGCCAGTTCCGCCACTCGTGCGCTGATGGACCGCCCGACACCCTACAGGGCCTGTCCCTCTCCCGGCAAAGGTCCCGAGCACCGGCCCGCCCTCCCCCGTGCCAGGACTGCCTGCGACCAGGCTCCACGGCTCCCAGGGGCTTGAGAAGGGCCCCCGCTCCGTGTGGGAGGGCGCGCTCCCGAGCCCCTGAGGGATGCGCCAACCCCCGAAAGGCGTTGATGATTTCAGGCCCTCCGGCTCGTGCCGCCCTCGCGGTGGGGCTCCCGGGGCCCATCTCTCCACTGTTCGACGGCCCGGATGCGCTCCACCGTCGCATCCCGTCTTCCCCTGTTATAAAGCGCCCCCCATGCTTGAGACCGTCACCAAGGGCTTCCGCGCCGCCAAGAACCGCCTCGCCGGCAAGAGCGAGCTGACTCCGGAGCTGGTGGACGAGTCGCTCCGCGACATCCGCGTGTCCCTCCTCGAGGCCGACGTGGCCTTCGACGTGGTGAAGAAGTTCGTCGCCCGCGTCCGCGAGAAGGTCGTGGGTGAAACGGTGCAGACGACCATCACCGACAAGTCGGGCCAGAAGCGCAAGGTCAGCGCGATGGACCACTTCATCAAGATCTGCCACGACGAGCTGGAGTCCCTCATGGGACCGGTGGACACCAGCCTCGCGCTCAAGCCCAAGGGCCAGCTGTCGGGCATCATGATGGTGGGCCTGCAGGGCTCCGGTAAGACGACGACCACCGGCAAGCTCGCCAACCGGCTCCTCAAGGAGGGCCGCAAGCCCCTGCTCGTCGCCGCGGACATCTACCGTCCCGCCGCCGTGGACCAGCTCAAGGTGCTCGGTGAGCGCCTCAAGGTGCCCGTCTACCACGAGCCCGGCCTCCAGCCCCCCGAGCTGGCGAAGCGTGGCTACGCCGCCGCCCGCGAGCAGAAGTGCGACGTGGTGCTCATCGACACCGCCGGCCGCCTCGCCATCGACGAGGCGCTGATGACCGAGCTGGAGTCCATCAAGTCCAACGTCCACCCGGACACCATCCTCCTGGTGTGCGACGCGATGATTGGCCAGGACTCGGTGCGCACCGCCGCCGAGTTCGACCGGCGCCTCGGCCTGGACGGCTTCATCCTCACCAAGCTGGACGGTGACGCGCGTGGTGGCGCGGCGCTCTCCATCAAGGAAGTCACGGGCAAGCCCATCAAGTTCCTCGGCATGGGCGAGTCGATGGACAAGCTGGAGGAGTTCCGTCCGGACGGCCTCGCGGGCCGCATCCTCGGGTTCGGCGACATCGTCGGCCTGATGAAGGACTTCGAGCAGGTCGTCGACGAGAAGAAGGCCGAGGAGGATGCGAAGAAGCTCCTGTCCGGCCAGTTCTCGATGAAGGACTTCGTCGAGCAGATCCGCATGGTCCGCCGCATGGGCCCGCTGAAGGACCTGCTGGAGAAGTTCCCCCTCTTCGGCGACCTCACCGAGCACCTCAATCCGGACGAGAAGGAGCTCACGAAAATCGAGGCGATGTACGACTCGATGACGGCGAAGGAGCGCCTGCGGCCGGACATCATCAACAACAGCCGCATCGGCCGCATCGCCAAGGGCAGCGGTCGCAAGGTGGAAGAGGTCCGCGAGCTGCTCCAGAAGTTCGGGATGATGCAGCAGGTGATGGGGACGATTGGTCAGAACCCGGGCCTGCTGGGCCGCATCCCTGGATTCAAGCAGCTGGGGCAGTTGTCGCAGATGAAGAACATGGACCTCTCCAGCATGTTCGGCGGCGATCCGAAGATGATGGAGAAGATGATGGGCGGAGGCATGCCGGGCATGGGCATGCCGCTGCAGATGCCTCAGGTGGCTCCGGGCTACACGCCGCCCATGGGCCAGGCCGCCATGGCCAAGGCCCGCCTGATGGGCTACGCCCCGCCCTCCGCCAGCGCGAAGTCCGAGGACCGCGACGCCATCAAGGAGCGCCGCAAGAAGGAGAAGGAGAACAAGAAGAAGAGCCGCAAGAAGCGGTAGAGACGGCTGGATTCACGGCCGCTGTGGCTCGCACGCCCACCGTCCCGGTGTGACTCCCGGGGCTGTGGGCGTTCGTGTTTCTGGGGCCTGTGCGTCTGGTGGGGCGGACTCCCGTCCGGGGGTTGGGACACGGTGGGGCTGGATTGCAGGGCCGGGGCTGTGCAAGAGGGGCCGGAGATCGCGAGGGCTGTGGGCCGTGCGGGCCCTGTGCTCCTGGAAGTCAGGGCTTGGAATGCCTCTTGCGATGCGTGCCGGTATGCCCAGACCTCATCTCTTTGTTCCGTTAGCCCTGCTGTTCCTGGCGTCGGCTTGTATCGACGTGCCTGAAGTCGTCGATCCTCCTCCTACTGACGCAGGCTCAGAACCCCTGCCCGATGCGGGCCAGACCGCGGATGCGGGTCAGACCGCGGATGCGGGGCCGACACCGGTTCCCAGCTTCACCTTCACCGTCACTCCGTTCCAGGACTCGGCGTTCCAGGGTGATACCAAGGACTTCCAGGTGGACATCGTCCGCACTGGCGGGTTCGCGGAAAGCGTGAGTCTCAGTCTCGTGGATGCACCGGCTGGCATCTCCGCCTCGTCCGTGACGATTCCTTCAGGCTTCACAACGGCGAATCTCAAGGTGGCCATCTCGACCAGCGCCGAGCCTGGCAGCAGGTCACTGACGGTGCGCGCAGTCGCCGGGAGCCTGACCCGGGATGCCTCCTTCAGTCTGACCATCACAAAGCTGGGAGACCTCCTGGTTCGTTGGGCGTCTCCCTCTGACGCGACGACCTACGCGAATGCGAATCTCTCACTCGAGGCTGTCGTGGAGGGTGGAACGGCCGAGAGTGTGGAGATCAGGGAGGGAACGGTGGTCCTGGCCCGGTTGACCACACCACCCTTCAAGCACTCGTGGAACACAACGGAGGTTCCCGAGGGAGAGCACCACATCACCGCATATGCGATTCGCGGCGCTCAGGGGTTCGCATCCTTCGAGCGCACGGTGATTGTCGACCGAACGGCCCCCAGGACCGAAACACGGACGCCAGTCCAGGCAGAGTCCAACGTGAGCGCGCGGACGGCCATCGAAGTGACGTTCAGCGAACCGCTGAAGGCGTCCACCGTGACGCCGGCCAACGTCACGCTTACGGCCAATGGAAGCACGGTGGTCGCCCAGTCCGCGTCCCTCTCCGAGGATGGCCGCATGCTGACCCTCACGCCGTCAGCACCGCTGCCGGTGCCCAGCACCATGACCGTGAACCTGGGAACTGCAGAGCAGCCCGTCACGGACCTTGCCGGCAACCCCTTGGTCCTCTCCGCTCCCTGGACCTTCACAGTCCCCGTTTGGAAGGAACTGGGCGGAGCCATCTCCGCCTATTCGGGTGCAACTCCTGCTGAGAACGTGGTGATGAAGCTCGGCCTGGATGGAAAGCCTGTCATCGCATGGTCCGAGTCCAATGGCACGACCAAGAACATTCATGTGTCCAGGTGGAATGGATACATCTGGACCTCAATCGGTTCAGCCCTGAGCGCGTTGGCCTCGGATGGAACGAATGCAGAATTCCCAGACCTCTTGATTACTCCATCGAAGGAGATTGTTGTGTCCTGGATCGAGTATACAAATATGGGACCGGCCAGGAACGTTTACGTCCGGAAATGGAATGGCAGCAACTGGTCACCGCTACCTGAAGTGCCATTGCAGTCTTCGGGTTCAGAAACCTGGCACAGCATGTCCAAGCTTGCCATGACTCAGGATGGGACCATCCACCTCTACACGAACTATTTCAACGGCGCAGGAACGGAAATCAAGGCCTTCAGCCTGCACCCTCAAGCTTCTGTTTGGAGTTCAGTCGTCGTTTCCCTGCCGTCGAGTCAGTTCAACTCGGGACTTACCTCGGTGGCAAGCCAAGGCGACAACCTCTACGTGACATATAATGCACACTTTGACTCAATTGGCGTCCGAGCCGTTGGCGTGCTCAAGAACAACCGCGATCAAATCGGAAGCCCGTTGGTTGTAAATGCCGAGGGCTGTTCATACTGCAACGCATCTATCGCAGTCAGTGGCTCGGGTGCGCCACTCGTCGCATGGAGCGAGGACCCGGCTTCTGACTCATCTCAGGCAAAGATCCACTTCACTCAGTGGCTGGGGGCATCATGGCAGGCTGCCCAACATGCAAGCGCAGGACTGACACACAATAGCAGCCCATCACTTGGGCTTGGTGAAGATGGGCGGCCCATATTGGCCTGGAGCGGCTTTCTTTCACCCGAGCAAGTCATTCTTGTCTATCGACTCACTGGCACCGGTTGGGAGCCCATTGGGACACCGCTCAATGCTCGGTCCGGAGCCAGCAGTCCTGGGAGCAGGCCCTCTCTTGCTCTTGATCGGGAAAACCGTCCGATAGTTGCTTGGACAGAAAACGATGGCGTAACAACAAGCGTTTTCGTTCAACAGTTCAACAGGTGAGTCCTCGCACGAGCGTTTGACGATGACTCAAGTGCTCGTGCCCAAAGCCCGAAGAATTGACGTCTATGGCTTCTTGGGAACCACCAACCCCTGGCTGAGGCGCTTTAGCACCCGCTGCTTCTGACGTCGCTTGTAAGCCTCGTGGGCGTTCTCGCCCATCTCGTTGAGGCGCGCAGTCTCCTCGTCGACGATCTGGAACTCCACCAGGGAGATGACGATGCGGCCCTTGCGTGGACGCGTGTCCTGCTCCGGCGGGGGCAGGTACGCGTCCATACGCACCGGGATGTCCACCACGAAGTTGAGCGCCCGGTAGGTGTTGCCTGAGAATGCGTTGCCGTTGCGGTCCTCCCGGTCCTCGTAGTTGCGGTCCAGGTGGAGTTGGGGGATGTGCGCCTCGAAGTGGGGGTTCTCCGCGAGCACCGCCTTGAACGGCAGCAGCGTGTTCTCCGTCTGGCCCGGCACAACGAGGTGGAAGGGAAAGAGCCGCTGCGTGAGGAAGTAGAGCACCGGCAACAGATCCTCGTGCTTCCTCGTCACCACTCGGAAGCGCGTGCGGTCATAGACCTGAGCAGCCACCGTCTCCTTCTTCGCCAGCAACTTGGTGACGAGCGAGTCCCGCGTCTTGATGGAGTGCGCGAACTCCACCACTGGCAGGCCCTTCTCCTGCATCTCTTGAGCAACGTTCAGCACCTTCTCCGTCACCAACTCGGCCAGCTCCGCCTCGGACACGGCCAAGCGGAAGAGCAAGTCCCTCCCCTCGATGTGCTGGATGACGTGCATCACCTTCAGCACCACACAGGCAATGCGGCGGTGGCGCGGTGAGCCCTTCGCGCCCGAAGCGAAAAGGAACAGGTCGTGAACCTCCTCGGGCTGCGCCACCGCGTCCGCGACGCGGTAGTTGAACGTCTTGCGCAGGTACTCCACCGCTTCCGCGAGCACGCCCCGGGCCCAGGCCTCGTCGTAGGGCCGGGAGACATCGAGCTGGTAGAGGCGCAGGAATCGGTCCACCTCGTCCCGTGTCTGGAAGTGCATCCGCCGCCAGTCGATGACCGAGCCACCGCGGAGGATAAGGCGGATGCGCTCCAGCTCACGCAGGCCCATCTCCTTCACCGTGAGGAGGGGCATGTCGGGGAGCACGGGGGTGAGCGAGGGGGGCTTCACATTGGGCTTCCTAGCCGAGCCGCCGCACTGGGAAAAGCCCCCGAAAAGCACGAAAGCCCTTCCCCCGAAGGGAAAGGGCCGTCGTTACAACCCGTCAAGCGGTCGGCTACTCGTTCGCAACCGCGCGGTTATTCTCGTACCGCACCTGGCTGACGACGCGGCCGTCCTCAGCCAGCTCCTTCACCACGCCGTTCTTCTTGCCGTCGCGGTACTCCTCGATGAGGCGGGGCTTGCCGCTGGGGAAGTACATCACCCGCTGGCCATCCCACCCACCGGCCTTGAACTCCGCCGTGCTCCACTTGGTGCCGGCTTCATCGTAGAACGCCCAGGTTCCCACCTTGAGGCCATTCTCGAACTGCCCCTGGGTCTTGAGCTTCCCATTGGGGTGGTACTCGACATACGCGCCGTGCGCGATTTGGGATTCGGCCTTGGTGTTCGCCTTGACGCAGGTGAGGCCCTCCGCCTTTGTACCGGCCTGCGTCGTACCCGCAGGGCAGTTCAGCTTCGCAGCGGTGTCGCCCGCCATCGCCGAGGGAGCAGCAAGGGCCAGCCCCAGGGTCAGCATTCGAATCAGCTTGGTAGACAGCATGGACTCTCCTTTTCGAGACGCCGGGTTTCCCGCGCGCACCGCAAAAGACGCAGGGGTTCAGATGATATTCACCCTCTCGTCCCGGGCGCCTGGAGGCGGCATGCGCGGCGCCAGGGCCGGGTACGCGCGGACTCCCACAACAAGAGAGCCCCGCCCATATTGCCGGGGCGGGGCTCGGTCCCTCATCTGCTCTTGCTAGTAGTTGGACTGCAGGCAGGCGAAGTTGCCACCCTTGAAGTAGTAGCCAGCGGAGTTGGTCGTGCTGGTGGCCGCAACGCACAGGTTGACGATAATCACTGCATTGTCACGGTTGGTGCCCGACACGACGTAGTTGCCCGACGAGCTGCTGATGCTCGCGTTCAGCTTGCCGCCGGTCGTCTGGACGTAGAAGAACTGGCTCACCTCTGCGGAGGTCTGGGGGAACGGCGTGTTGGAGTACGCAGAGACCCGGATGCGCAGGCGCTTGGGATTGCTGGCACCAGTGCAGAAGGCGGTGTCGGTCTGGGCGCTCACGAACTCGATCTTGTAGATGATGGGGCCCGTCGTGCCGAGATCGGACTTGGTGGGGAAATTGGTGTAGTTCTCGCACGTCGGCGTCGGGGGCGCGGAGCAGACGCTGCTGGAGCAGATCTGGCCGTAGGAGCAGGTGGAGAGGCCCTCACCGGAGCAGGTGTCGCCAGTGGTGTCACCCTCCTCGCACTGACCGGAGCCGGTGTTGCAGACGCGGTCGCCGGTGCAGTCAGAGTCCGCCGTGCACTTGGTCACGCAGACGTTGTCCAGGTCGGAGCAGACCTTGTCGGTGCTGGTGGCGTCCGAGCCGCCGTTGCAGAGCTGGTCCGTGGAGCACTGGCAGATCTTCGTGTTGGCCTCGGAGCTCGTGCCGCCCAGCGGCGCGCACGTCTTCGCCGACTCGGGGCAGTCCGTGCTCGCCTCACACGTCGTCACACACACGCCAGCAGTCGGGTGACAGATCTCGGTGCCCGCACAGTCATCGTTGCTGGTGCAGGTGGTCGAGCCCTCATCGTCGTCACCGCAACCAGCCATGAAACCGCCCATCGCGCTCAGCGCCGTGAGCACCAGCATCATCTTGCGAAGCTGCATGTTGAGCCTTCCTCCTAGTGGGAACGTCGCTCGGGGCCTCCGGCCACTGACTCCAGGCCCCAATCGTCCGTAGAAGCGGGCAGGCTTTAGTCCTGCCTGTCCGGACGTGTCAACGAGTGTCGACCGCCGTCTCGACGCCCTCCCACTGAGGAAATTCAGCGCTCACAAAAGCGGACAGTTCCAAACGAAAACGGGCGTGACGCACACGTCACGCCCGTCTCGCACACCACCTTCCCTTCACCTCAGAAAGTGAACGGGAAGTCGATGGGCGCGCCCTGCGTCTTGTGCCGCGGGAAGGTCCAGCTCTTGATGAGCCCGGAGATGCAGGTCGCCATGTACGTCGACTTGTACTCATCCGTGCGGCACGAGACGGCCGTCGTCTTGCCACTCGTCTGGATGGTCCACCGCATCACCAGCTTGCCGCTCAGGCTCGGGTCCTTCTTCTTCTGCTCGTTCACGCACTTGAGGATGGCGGGCTTGTTGGCCAGCACCACCGACATGATGTCTGACTGCTGCAGCCGGTCCGGAGTGGCGCCACCCGGCTCGGGCGGAACGTACGTGGTGGGCCGAGCCTCGGCCTGAGGCTTCGACTCCGCCTTCGGCTTCTTCGTGCCGAACAGCTCGTCGAAGTCGTCGCCCTCCGCTTCGCTCGAAGAAGACGAGGAGGCGCGCTCCACGCGCGCGGGCTTCTCCTCGGCATCATCACGGCGCGCGGACGAGGAGGAAGGCTTGCGAGGCGTCGAGCCACGCTCCACCTTCGCCACCGCGTTGTCCGGCACCTTCGCCGTCTCGGCCGGAGCCGCCGCGGGCGGAGGCGTGGGAGCCGCCGCCGCCACCGCCGGAGTCCCCGTCGCGGGAGGCGTCGCCGCGGGCGCCGGAGTCGCAGTGCCAGCCGCGGGCGCCGCCGCCACCGCGCCAGTCGCGGCCGGAGCCGTCCCTGGAGCCGCAGTGGGGCTCGCGGGAGCCGCGGCCGGAGCCGTCGCGGGTGCCGTCTGCGCCATGCCGGTCGGAGGCGGAGGCATGGGCGGCAGGTTGTTGTTCGCCTGCACCGGCGCGGTCGGCTGGGCCGCCGACGCCTGCGCGCCCGGAGGCGTCTCGGCGCGGCTGTTGCCATTGTTCATCAAGAACACCACCGCGCCGCCCGCCACGAAGAGCAGGCCCGCGGCGGCGCCCACCAGGAGCCCCATCTTGCTCTTGCCCCCGCCCTGCGCGACGCCCGGAGGCGGGTACGCCGGCGGATAGCCCGGCTGCGGATACGGCGCCTGCATGGGCTGCTGCGGATACGGCGCGGGCTGCGCGTAGTGCGGCGGCATGGGCTGCTGCGGATACGGCGCAGGCTGCGGCTGCCCGTACGGCATGGGCGCGGCGACGGGCATCTGCGGGCCCATGGCCACGTCGGCCCCGCGCAGCGACGGCGAGGACACCGGCTCGGGCGGAGGAATGGGCACGTCCAGCAGCCGCGACTGCGACACGGGCTCCTTGCCCAGCGCCGGCGCGGGCGTCGGCGGCGGCTTGGCGAGCGCGTCGTTCTCCTCCTTCACCAGCGACGCCAGCACGCTGGCCGCGGACGGCTTCCAGCCCACCGGCTCCTCGGAAGCGGCGGCCAGCACGCCATCGGAGCGCGACGCCTTGCCCGCGGCGAAGGCGGACTGCACCGGCCCCGAGGAAACCGTGGGCGTGGTGCCGGACACCGGCTCGGGCGCGACGATGACGGGCTTGGACGGACGCGGCGCCAGCACCGAGGCCAGTTCCGCCGTCTCCGACAGCGGAATCCAGTCGCTGAAGCCAGAACGCCAGCAGAGGCTGTCCGGCCCGACTTCACCGCGGTCCCACAGGTCCTTCACCTTCTCCACGGTGAACGGGCCGACCTGCTTCTCGTCGATGGCCACGTACCACTCGTGCGCCGCGGCGTTGGACTTCGCGTCCTCCTTCGCGGGCTCGGCCTCGGCCTCGGCCAGCTTGCGCACGTTCTCCGCGGTGGCGTCACGCGCCGCGGCCTCACCGGCCGCCTCACCCGCGGGAATCTTGTGCGTGCCGGAGCTGAGCACCTGGTCGAAGACGGCGCCAATCTCGTCCTCTTCCCAGTCCGTGAAGAGGCCGCCCTCGGGCGGCGTGCCGAGCGACGCGGGCATGGTGGCAGCGGACGACTCCGCCTCCTTGCCGTTGCCGCTCGCACTCAAGGATGACGCAGGCGCGGACTCAGTCGCCGAGTCCTTCGCGGCCGGTGCGCCCGCGGGGCGCACGGTGATGGTGTGGCCGCACTTCTTGCAACGAACCTTGACCCCCTTGGGGCCCACCTTGTCGTCGCTAATCATGTACTGCGCGCGGCAGCTGTCGCAGACGAAACGCATCTTTTCCGTAAGCCTCGGAAATGACGGGAGAAATCCCGCCTGAATCGTAGAAGTGCCCACCGGAGGGGTCAAGGATCGGCACCACGCCCGCCCGGCTGCTAATCAACGCGTGAACCCTCTTCCGGGTTCTGTCGCTACTTGCGCACCTGTACCTCCACGTGGGTGCCCACGGCGACACGCAGCTCGTGCAGGTCCTCGGAAGTGGCGAACACCAGCAACTCCCGCAGCTTGGTGCGCACGGGCACGCGGAAGGCCGAGCCCGTCTCGCCCTGCACCATACGGCGCACCGGCTCCATCTCCCCGGCGGCGAAGAGGCCCGCGCGCGCGGCTGTCAGCTCCGCGCCCTCGAGGTACTGACGCACCGCCTGCGGGGTGGCCGTGGGCAGCCAGGCACGCGCCGCCTTGGCCAGCGCCGCGCGGTCCGGCTCGCTGAGGCTCTTCTCCAGCAGCCGCCGCTCCGGGTCCACCAGGTGCTGCGCCTCGGCGATGCGCACGTTGCCCACCACGAGGCTCAGCGCCGCCTGGAGGATGGCCTCCAGCCGCTCCACCGCCACGCGCTGGCTGAAGGCCAGCTCCGGACGGGCGAGCGCCAGCGTGCGGCCCAGGAGGTAGTACACCTCCTTCTGGCCCTGCTCCGCGAAGTACTTGCCACCCACGCGCACGCTGGCCGGGTGCGTCTGGAGCAGCTCCGTGTTGATGAGCGGCTCGGGGGCCGGCTCGTTGGAGCGCTTGGCCATGCGCTCGCGCGTGGCCACGAGGAAGGGCGAGTACAGCTCCACCGCGTCCATGCCCAGCATGCGCGCCACGTAGCGGTAGTGGTGCACGTGGTACTCCTGCGCGCTGGCCACGTCGATACGGTGCTTCTTCGGCACCAGCTGGTACTGCTGGAAGGGCACCGCGTACAGGTGGCCCGTCTTCGCGAAGAGCAGCCCCATCAGCTCGGCGAGCGGGCCGCGGGCCTTCGGGTGGAAGAGGTGGTTGTGCCAGAGCTGGTCGTTCAGCGGCCGCGGCTCCAGCGCCTCCTTCTTCTTCGCGTAGGGCCCCAGCTTGGTGAGGATTTCCTGCTCGTCCTCCCCCGCCTCGCCCAACAGGCCCGCGACGGCCTGGGCCGCCAGCCACGCGCCGTCATAATCCTTGCGCATCGCGGACAGGCGCACGAGCTGGCCGCACACCTTGCGCGGGTCCGTGGTGTTGGGCAGCGCGCGGCGGAGCGCGGCGATGGCCTCGTCCTCGCGGCCCGGCAACTGCCCGGCGACTTCCGCGAAGGTCTCCTGCACCGTCGCGTCGTCCGGCAGGCCCTTGGCGGCCACGCCGTACGCGGCCACCGCGCCCTCCGGGTGCTTGAGCACCTGGAGGTACAAATCACCGAGCGCGCGCCACAACGCCATGCGCGCCACGTGCGTCTCCGGCGTCTTGGGCAGCCGGCCCAGCATCTTCGTGTAGTTCTCCTCCAGCGGCTTCCACTGGCGCGCCGCGCCCAGCATCGCCTCCAGCGCGCTGAAGGCCTCCACGAAGCGCGGGTCCAGATCGAGTGCCGCGTTGAAGGCCTGCGTGGCGCCCTCGACGTCCTTCAGGTCATCCCGGCGCAGCTCGCCGAGCGCGAACCACACGCGCTTGGCCTTGTGCGGCTCCATGGCCAGCGAGGGCAGCGACAGCATCCGCGCCAGCACGTCCGCGGCCTTCTGTCCCTGGCGCGTCTCGCGCAGGAGCACGTAGAGCTGGTCCATCACCTCCGGCACGTCCGGCTCCGCCTTCAGCGACGTGGTGAAGGCGTCGATGGCCATGTACGGGTCGTGCAGCTCGTCCCGGGCGATGCGGCCCAGCTCCAGCGCCACCTTCGCCCGGGCCTCGCCCTCCAGCACGCCCACGAGCTGCTGGCGCAGCTCGGCGGACTTCTCGTACTGGCCCGCCTTGTCCATCAGCGCCACCAGCGCGCGCAGCGTCGGCTCGTGGCCCGGGTCGATGGCCAGCGCCTTCTCGAAGTGGTTCTGGGCGCGGTCCACCTGGCCGAGCGCGGCGTGGATGTCGCCAATCTGCCAGTAGACCTCCACCACCTCGAGGTCGGTCAGCTCCTCGCGATGATGGATGAGGATGGTCTGGAAGACCTTGAGCGCGCCCTCGTAGCGGCGCGTCTGCACGAGCAGGTTGCCGTAGCCCTCCAGCGCGGGCAGGTAGGTGGCGTCCAGCTCGTAGGCCTTCTCGTAGCAGCCCAGCGCCTTGTCGCGGCGGCCCAGCTTCTCCGCCACGTAGCCCAGGCGGTAGAGCTGGCGGCAGAGGTCCGCGGCGCTGACGGCGTCCTTCTCCGTCATCGCCTTCTCCGCCATCTTCCGCGTGACGATGTCCAGCATCCGCTCGGCGGACGCCCAGTCCTCGTGGGCGATGTAGATGTCGGCCAGCGGGCGCGCGGCCTCGAGGCTGTCGGGGATGTGCTTGAGGGCCTCCTGCCAGTAGCGGGTGGCCGTGTCGCGGTCCTCGCGCGTCTCCGCGTGGTAGCGCGCGAGGTCCAGCAGGGCGCGGCCCTTGGCGGCCGGCTCCTCCGTCTGCTCCGCCTCCTGACGCAGCGTCTGCTCGTAGCCGCTGTAGTCC
Organism: Pyxidicoccus sp. M6; assembly: GCF_055568925.1. Taxonomy (NCBI): domain Bacteria; kingdom Pseudomonadati; phylum Myxococcota; class Myxococcia; order Myxococcales; family Myxococcaceae; genus Pyxidicoccus; species Pyxidicoccus sp. M6. Next base: position 9,051,003 of record NZ_CM145714.1, read on the forward strand.
TTCTCCTGCTCCTGGATGCCCTTGAGGGCGCGGATGCTGGGCAGGTGGCCCGCGTCAATCGCGAGGGCCTGCTGGTAGGCACTCCGTGCGCTGCCGGAGTCCATCAGCATGTCCTCATTGATTTTGCCGAGCCGGTAGTACAGCTCCACCGCGTCCGGCGTCTGGCCGGCGAGCTCGGCCTCCTTCGACAGCATCTCGAGCGCGAAGGGCCAGTTGCCGCTGCGCTCGTACAGGTTGCCGAGCGCGTGCAGCGCCGGCCGGCACGCGGGGTCCGCCGCGAGCGCCGCGTGGTAGCTGTTCACCGCGCGGTCCAGCGCCTTGAGCTGCTGGTACTGGACGTTGCCGATGTCCACGTAGAGCTCGGCCTGCTCCTGCGGGCTCGTGGCCAGCGCGAGCTGCCGCTCGTACGCGACGATGAGGTCCTCCCAGCGGCCCTGCGTGCGGCGCAGACGGATGAGCGTCTTGATGGCCTGCACGTTCTGCGGGTCGATGGAGAGCACGCCCTCCACGCAGACGTCCGCGTTGGCCGGGTTCTGGTACTTGTCCTCCCAGATGGTGGCGCTGCGGAAGAGGACGCGGACCTTCTCGCGCCAGTCCTCGCTCAGCTCCAGCATCCGCTCGTAGATGGCGAGCAGGTCCGCCGGCTGGTCCAGCTTCGTGTGCAGCCGCTCCAGCGCCTCCAGCGCCGTGCGGTTGACCGGGTCGAACTCCAGCGCCTGCCGGTACGCCGACACCGAGGCCTCGTCGTCGCCGATGTCGCGCTCGTAGACGCCGGCCACCTCCACCTGGATGCGGGCCCGCTCCTCCACCGTGTCGGCCAGGTCGCGTGCACGCAGCAGCGTGGACGCCACGTCCGGCCACGCACGGCCGCGCCGGTACAGCGCGGTGAGCACGCCCAGCGTCTCGGCGTCCGGCTCCAAATCCAACGCGCGCAAGAGGGCGCTCGCGGCCTCGGTCGGGTCCTCCAGCTTCTCGTCCCAGACGCGGGCAATCTCCTTGAGGATGCCCTTGCGCTGCTCAATCGAGCCCGCGGCCTCCAGCTTCTGCTCCAGCGCGACGACGTACTCCTTGTCGCGCCCGCGCCGCTGGAAGACGGCGGCCAGGCCGTCCAGCGCGGTGGCGTTGGTCGGGTCGAACTCGAGAATCTTCCGGAACGCCTTCTCCGCGGCCTGCGGGTCATCCAGCCGCGTGTCATGGACGCGCGCGAGCGTGGCGTAGAGGCGCTCGGCCAGCGCACCGCGAGGCAGCTCGTCGGCCACCTCCTCGTAGACGGCGGCCAGCTCCTCGTGGCTGCCCGTCTCGTCCGCGAGCCGCTCGACTTCCTCCCGCAGCGTGTCGTCCGACGCGTCCAACTGGAGCGCGCGGCACAGCGCGAGGAAGGCCACGTCCTTCTGACCCAGCCGCTCCTCCTGCACCTTCGCCAGCTCGCGCAGCGAGGCCAGCTTCTCCTCGTCGGTGACGAGGTGGGGCATGTAGCGGTCCATCACCGTGGCGTACGCGCGCCAGTCGTTGTGCGTCCGGTACAGCCCGCGCACGCGCTCGTAGGCGGTGCGGTTGGCCGGGTCCAGCTCGAGGACTTTTTCGAGCGCTCCCGCGGCCTGCTCCGGCTTGCCGCCCTGCCCTTCCCACAGGTCCGCCACCGCGAAGTGCGTGGCCACCGCCTGCTCGCGCTCCTCGGCCGCCAGGTGCACCTGCACCTTCAGCTCCAGCGCGCGCACCGCGTCGTTCCACGCGCGCATGGACACGAAGAGCGTGTACACGCGCTCCAGGTCCTGCACCTGGTGCGGCTCCACCTCCAGCGCGCGGCGGGCGGCGTCCAGCGCCTCCTCGCGGCGGCCCATGCCGGCGAGCACTTCCGCCAGCCGCAGGCGCAGCGCCTTCACGCCCTCGCTGCTCTCCTGGAGCGGCACGAGCCGGCGCAGCACGCCCACCAGCTCCTCGCGCTGGCCCGTCTCGTCATACAGCTCGCGCAGCGTATCCAGGACGCCGCGGTGACGCGGGTCGCGGTCCAACGCGGCCTTGAAGTACGGCACCGCGGCTTCCGGCTGCTTCAGCAGGCGGTACACCACGCGGCCGAGACGCTCGTTGAGGCGCACCACCTCGCGCGGGTCCAGCGTGACGGCGAGCCGGCCCTCCAACAGCTCGCGCAAGTCTTGAGGACGGTCCGCGCGCTCGTACAGCGACTCCAGCGCGGCGAAGGCCTGCTCGTTGCGCGAGTTCTTCGCCAGCAGCTCGCGGTACAGGTCGATGGAGCGGCCCAGGTCCGACAGCCCGTCGGCGGACACCTGCGCCATCTTCCCGAGCACCCGGTCCCGCTCAGCGCCCGTCACCTTCTCCGACTGGAGCTTGAGGATGGCGTAGAGCTTCTCCGACGCACCGGCGCTCTCGTAGATGCCCTCCAGCAGGCGCGCCGTCGCGAGGTGCGCCGGCTCCAGCTTGAGGATGGCCTCGTACGCGCCGGCCGCGCGGTCCGGGCTGTCCAGCCGCTCCTGATAGAGCTGGCCGAGGCGGAAGAGGTAGCCCACCTTGTCCGCCGTCTCGGTGGCGCCCGTCACCAGCGCCTCGAGGATGCCGGCCAGCTCCGGCCACGCCTCCAGGTGGAGGTACAGCCGGTCCAACGCCACCAGCGCCTTGTCCTGCACCGCCGGGTGCAGCGTGCGCGCGCGCTCGTAGTAGGAGACGGCCCGGTCCGAGTCGCGCAGCTTCGTCTCCAGCAACTGGCCCAGCTTGAGGCACACCTGCGCGGCGTCCACGGCCTCGGCCACGCGCGGCAGGGCTTCCTCGTACGCCGACACCAGCTCGTCGTAGCTGTCGGAGGCGTCGGTGGCGTTCTCGAGCCGGCGGCGCACCTCGCCGTCGTTGGGGTCCTCCTTGAAGGCGCGGAAGAGGGCCAGGAAGGCCAGCTCCGACTCGCCCTGCGACTCGCGCAGCGTGGCCAGCTCGCCCAGCAGCGCCTTGCGCTCGGAGGCGTCGGTGGACACGCCCACGCGCGTCTCGATGACCTGCGCCAGGCGCGTCACGTCACCGCTGGCGCGCAGGGCGCGCAGCAGCGTCTCCACCGCGAGCAGGTTCTGCGGCTCGCGGTTGACGAGCGCCTCCATGCGGCCCACCGCGCCCGGGTGGTTGGGCTGCACGGCCAGCACCTCGCCGTACAGCGCCAGCGCGCCCGTCTTGTCCATCAGCCGCGACTCGCGCACGGTGGCCAGCCGGAACTTCAGCTCCAGCCCGGCCTCGGGCGGCAGCAGGGCGATGCGCCTGGCGAGCGCGTCGGCCAGCTCGGGCCAGCGCTCCTGCTTCTGGGTGAGCGCCTCCATGCGCTCCAGCGTCGCCATGTCGTCCGGCCTGAGCTCCAGCAGGCGGCGGAAGGTGGCCAGCGCGCTCAGCGAGTCCTTGAGCTGCTCCTCCTGCAGCGTGCCAATCTGGAAGAGCACCGCCGCGCGGCGCACCGGGTCCTCCGCCACGGCGAGCTGCCGGCGCAGCACCTCCAACAGCTCCTGCGGCTTGCCCTGCGAGGCCACCAGGCGCACCGTCGCGTCCAGTGCCTCGATGTCCGTGGGGCGCAGCTCCTGCACGCGCTTCCACGCCGTCAGCGCCTCGGCCTGCTCGCCCAGGTCCGTCTGGATGCGGGCCAGCGCGCGGTACAGCTCGGCGCGGGAGGCGTCCGCGGCCTTCGGCGCCACCTCGGACAGCACCGCGGACAGCTCCTCGGGCGCCTCGGCCTTGTCCACCAGGGACACGCACAGCTCGAGCGAGCGCAGGTCGTCCGGCAGCTCGCGCAGCGCGCGCGTCGCCGACACGAAGCCCATCTCCGGGTTCTCCAGCGGGCCCGCGTAGATTTCCGCGATGCGGCGCAGCAGCGCGGCGCGCTCCTGCGGCACGGCCTCCGCCGAGGCACGCGACTCCAGCATCTCCACCTGCTTCAGGTGGTTGCCCACCGAGGCGAAGATGGGCTCCAGCGCGCTGGCCGCGGCCCCTCGCAGCGGGCTGTCCGAGCGCGCCATCTCCTCCAGCGCGCCCACCGCGCCCGCGTGTCCGGCGCGATGCGCCAGCACGGACTGGTACAGCTCCAGCGCGCCGCGCGGGTCGTCCAGGCGCGACACCTTGAGGCGGCCCAAGCGCACGCGGAGGTCCGACGCCTCTTCCTGTGCACCGCGCGCGTCCGCGAGTTGGATTTCGCGCTCGATGTGCTGCGCCAGCTCCGGCCAGCGCTCCATGTCCGTGAGCACGCGGCCCAGCAGCTTCAGCGCGTTGCCGTTCTCCGGGCGCAGCACGAGGATTTCGCGGTACGCCTGCGCCGCCAGCGACTTGTCCGCCAGCGTCTCCTCCGCGAGGTGGGCCAGCTCGAAGAGCAGGTTCACCTGCGAGGACGGGTTGGGCTCCGCCGCCACCTGCCGGCGCATGGTGAGCGCCAGCTCGCGGTGCGCGCCGGTGCGGCGGTGCACGCGGGCGATGGACTCCAGCACGGCCTTGTTCGTCGGATCTCGCCGGCTCACCTCCTCCAGCGCGCGGACCGCGAGGTCGTAGCGCTTGAGGCGGTTGTCGTAGATGCCCGCGAGCCGACGCCACAAGTCACCGGCCAGCGGCTCCTGCGTGTCGCGCTCGAGCTGGTCCTCGTACGCGCCGGCCACCTCCTCGAAGGAGCCGGAGTCGGCCGCGAGGCGCTCCAGCTCGTCGCGAACGGAGGCCTCCTGGGGGAACTCGTTGAAGGTGCGCAGGCGCGCGACGAAGGCGAGCGACGTCTGGCCCAGCGCCTCGCGCAGGGTGGCAATCTCCTGCAGGTGCTCCAGCCGCCGCTCCGGCGCCACGCCGGGCAGCAGCACCTCCAGCACCTCCACCAGCTTCCGCGTGTCGTTGAGGCTGCGGTAGACGGGCTCCAGCAGGCGCGCGGCTTCCACGCGCGGGCCGTCGTGCGCCATCAGCCGCTCCAGGCCGGCCACCACCTGGCCGTCCCCGGGCGCCAGCTCCAGCAGCCGGCGGTACACCGGCAGCGACTCGGCCGGGCCCACTTCCTTCTCGAGCAACTGCGCGCGCTTCAGCAGCCAGCTCCGGCGCGCGTTGTCGTCCGCAGCGCCGTCCGCGAGCTGGTCCAGCACGTCCGCCTGCTCCGCGAAGCGCCGCGTCTTCGCGTACAGCTTCTCCAACGCGAGCAGCCCTTCGGACACCTTCCGCAGCGCCAATGCCGACCGGTACGTTTCAATCGCCTTCGCATCCTCGCCCGCGTTGGCGTAGGCCTCGCCGGCCTTGAGCAGCAGGCCCACGCGCTCCTCTGGGACGGTGGAGAGCTGCGCCTGGCGCGCATACACCTCGGAGAGGCTCTTGGCGTTCTGCCCCTTCTCATACAGGCGCGAGAGCGCCTCCAGCGCTTGCCGGTCCTGCGGCGCGTCCGCCAGCAGGTTCTTCCACAGGCGCGCGGCCTCTTCCGGCTGGTCCAGCGACTCGCGCAGCTCCGCGGCCCGGCGCAGCATCTCCAGCGCCGCCGGGTCTCCGGAGGTCAGCTCCAGCGCCGCCGTCTCGTAGATTTCCGCCAGCACCTCGTGCGAGTTCGTCTCGCGGGCCAGCCGCTCCAGGTCCGGCCGCACGCCATCGCGGTCCAACCCCTGCGCGAAGGACTTCACCGCGGACATGAAGGCCAGCGAGGGCTGGTGCATGTCGCGCTCGTAGATGCGGCGAATCTCCCCGGCGAGGAGAATCTTCTCCACCGTAAGCGCGGACTCCATCCTCGACTCGCGCAGCGCCACGCGGCGGGCGTGGTCACCCACTTGCGACAGCACGGGGTCCAGCACCTCCAGCGCCGCGCCGCTCGCGGGCACGGCGGCCTTCACCCACGCCTCCAGCGCGGCGCGCGCGCCCGGGTGGCCCGGGTCCTCCGCGAGGATGCGCTTGTAGAGGCCCAGCGCGGCGTTGGCGTCATCCAGCACGGTGCGCTTCAGCTCCGCGAGCCGGAAGGACACCTCGCGCCCCTGCGGGCTCTGCCCCTCCTGGTTGCGGCGCAGCGCGAGCACCCAGGCCAGGTCATCACTCCGCTCGCTCTCGGTGTAGAGCCGGTCCAGCACGGCCGCGGCCTCGCGGTTCGCCGGGTCCCTCTCCGCGATGGCGCGCCACGCGGCGGCGGCGCTCTCCTTGTCGGTGAGCTTCGTCTCGTGCAGCAGCGCGGCCTCGCGCAGGAAGACGAGCTGCTCGGCGGGCTCCGCCGTCACGGCGGCCAGCTTCTCCAGCACCTCCGCCAGCGCGGCCCACTCCTCGCCCGCGCGGTGCAGCCGCTGCAGGGCGCGCAGGCTGTCGAGGTTGCCCGGCTCCAGCGCCAGCAGCGAGCGCAGCGCCTTCACCGCGCCAGCCTTGTCGTCCAGCTTCTTCTCCTGGACCTCCGCCAGCTCGCGCAGCACCGCCACGCGGGCCGGGCCGACATCGCCCTCCTCCGCGAGCTCGCCCAGAATCTCCGCGTAGCTGTCCAGCGAGTCCGCGTCCTCCGCAGCCTGCCGCGCGGTGGAGCGCAGGCCCGCGTCACCCGGGGCGAGCCGCAGCGCGCGCGCCAGGGCCGCGAAGGCCAGCTCCGGCTGCCGCAGATGCGACAAGTGCACCTGGGCCGCGTGCCGCAGCGCCTGCACGCGCGCGGCGTCGTCCTTCGCCACCTCGGCCAGCACGTCCAGCGTGGCCACCAGCTTGCGGTGCTCCTTGGTGCGCTCGAAGGCGGGCACCAGCACGCGCGCCGCCGCCTCGCGCGCGGGGCCCGAGGCGAGCATGGCCTCCAGCGCGGCCAACGCATCCGGGTCCGAGGGGCGCTGGGTGAGGATGTCCGCGTAGCTCTGCACCGCCTCCGCGCTGCCGTCCTGCGAGCCCTGGAGGAGCTGCGCGCGGCGCAGCTTCAGGCGAGCCACCTTGTCCGCCTCACCGGCCGACTCGGCCAGCGCAATCAGCCGCGCCAGCGTGTCGCCCAGCTCGCGCGTGCGGCCGGCCTTCTCGTACAGCTCCGCGAGGCGCGGCAGGTACCGCCCCTCCTCCGCGCCGTGCGACATCGCGGCCTGGAGCGCCTCGGCGGCCTGCGCCGGACGGCCCAGCTCCGTGTTGAGGTCCACGAGCTGGAGCAGCAACTGCAACTTCTCCGGCCCGCGCGCGCCCTGGATGCGCTTGCGCAAGAGGCCTTCCGCGTCCGCCGCCCGGCCCGCGCGCCCGTACAGCTTCACCAGCCGCTGCAGCACCGCGTTGGACTCCGGCGCGCGGCCCACCGCCGCCTCCAGCGCCGCAATCGCCTCGGCGGCCAGGCCGCCCTCCTCCGTCAGCGTCGCGGCCTCGGTGAGCAGCGACACCGCGAGCTGCAAGTCATCCGACTCGGAGGCCAGCGTGCGCAGCACCCGGCCCAGTTCGGCGTGGGCGGACAAATCCCTCGCGAGGCGCAGGGCCTCCGCGCGGCCGCTCTCGTCCTTCGGGTCCTCGCGCAGCGCGCGCACCCGCACATCGAAGGCGGCGCGGCTGTCGGCGAGCTGCTTCTCGTGGATGCTGGCCAGCAGCGCGAAGAGGCGCTTGCGCGAGCCGGCTTCCGTCGTGGCCTCCAACTGCTGCTGGAGCGCCGCCACCTGTCGCTGGTGGTCACCCTGGCGCCCGTAGTGCGCCGCCAGCGCCTGGGTGATTTCCGCCGTGCGCACGCCCGCCGTCGCGAGCCGCTCCAGGCCGCCCACCACCACGCCGGTGGAGACGTTCTCCGAGAGCAGGCCGAGGAACAGGTCGGCCGCGTCCTCCTGCCGGCCCAGCCGCTCCGCGTACAGCTTGGCCTGGCGGGCCGTCCACTCGTTGCGCTCGAGCTGCGTCTCCGCGAGCCCCGCCAGCCGGCCGGCCAGCGCCGCCGCCTCGTCGAACTTCGACAGCGCCACGCACAGCGCCTGGAGCCGCTGCGCCGCCGCCGCGTCCTCCGGGGCGAGCTGCGTCAACTGGCGCACCAGAGGCTCCAGCTCCTCGGGCGCGGCGCCGGCCGCCTCGCGGCGGGACACCTCCGCCTCCAGCTTCGCCTTCGGGTCGTCCGCGAGCGCCGCGGCCGACTGCAGCGACTTCACCGCCTCCGCCGCCGCCGCGTCACCGGGCACGCGCGCCAGCACCTCGCGCCACGCGGCCTCCGCGCGCGCCGGGTCCGCCAGCGGCCCCTGGAGGAGCTGCGCCAGCTGACGCCAGAGCTGCGCCGCGACTTCCGCCACCGGAGCCGCCTGCGCCGCGCGCTGCAGCGCCAGGGCCAGCGCGGGCTGCGCCTGCGCCTTCTCCGCGTGCTCCACCACCGAGCCGAGCAGCAACGGCCGGCCCGGGTCCAGCTCCAGTGCCCGCGCCAGCACCTCGAAGGCGCCGCGCGCGTCGTCCTTCTCCTCGAACATCAGCGCGAGCGCCTCGCAGAAGGCCACCCGCTCCGCGCGCGGACGCGGCGCCAGCAGCGCCAGGTCCAGCAGCGGCACCACCGCCTCCAGCTCGTCGTCCTCGGCCAGCAGCCGCGCCAGCTGGAAGGCCGCCAGGGCCTGCGTGCCGTCCAGCTTCAGCGCCGCCTCCAGGTGCGTGCGCGCCGCCGCGGCGTCCTTGAGCTGCGTCAGGCACAGCTCCGCCAGCCGCAGCCGCATGGCCGCCTGCGCCGCCTTGTCCTTCACCGTGGCGAGGTAGCGCTCCATCACCGCGACGGCATCCGGGGCGCGGCCCTTCTCCAGCAGCAGCTCCGCGGTGAGGCTCGCCGCGTCCGCGCGCGACGGGTCCGCCGCCACGGCCTTCTCGAAGGCGCCGAGCGCCCCGTCGCCGTCGTTCAGCCTGCCCAGCCGCAGCGTGCCCACGCGCAGCCACAGGTCCACCTGCGCGGTGCGGTCCTTCACCTCGCCGGCCATGGCTTCAATCTGCGCAATCGCCGGGGCGAAGTCGCCGCCGGAGCGCTCGGCCAGCTTCTCAATCAGCGCCAGGCCTTCCGGCATGCCCGGCCACAGGAGGAAGCACCGGTCCAACGCCTCCTTCACCTTGCCGGCCGCGCCCGGGTCGTACCAGGCGAACAGCTTCGCCACGAGCAGCGACAGCCGGGCCGCGCTCTTCCTGTCGCGCTCCTCCAGCGACATGCTGCGCAGCATCCGCACGCGGTCGCGCCACGTCTGCTCGAAGCGCTGCAGCGCGCGCGACGCCTTCTCCACGCGCGCGTTCTGCGGCTCCAGCGCCCGCGCCACCTCCACCACCTTCTGCGCCAGCGCGTGCTCGGTGGGGTCGTCCACCAGCCGCTCCGCGAGCGCCGCGTACTCCTCGGCCATGCCCGCGTCGCCCAGCGCCTCGCGCTCGCGCTCCAGCGCCTCGAAGGCCGGCTGGAAGAGCTGCTCCGAGAGGAGCAACTGGCGCACGCGCCGGAAGACGGCGCGGTCCGGCTTCGCGCGCGCCGCCCGCTGCAGGCACAGCACGGCCCTGTCGCGCCGGAAGAGCTTCTGCTCGTAGAGGTCCGCCGCCTTGAGGTAGTGGCCCGAGCCCTCCTCGCCCTGCGTGGCGGCGCCCAGCCGCTCCAGCACGTCCGCCAGCGAGGCCGCGTCCTGCCGCGACTCGTGCAGCCGCTTCAGGCCGCGCAGCGCGGGCAGCGGGTCCTTCGCGACGAGCAGCGCGCGCTTGAAGAGCTCCTCCGCGCGGGGCGCGTTGCGCTGCCGCTCGTGAGCCAGATCCGCCGCGCGGCACAGGAGGCGCACCGCCTCGTCGGCGGGCACGTCCCGAGCGCGCCCCTCGTAGAGGCGGATCAGCTCTTCTACGCGGCCAGCCTTCTCCAGGGAGGCTTCGGCTTCGACGAAGGTCCGGTCATCGGACACACGCAGCGTGGGACGCGGGGGCGTGGGCTGTTGCATGGGGCAGGCGGGCCTTGGGTATGGAATTGGAACGCAGCGGGGGCGCCAGGGACCGGAACTCTACCGGTCGCCAGCGCCCCCGAGCAATCATGCAAAACCCGCCAAGCGGCGGGATTTATTGGCTTTCTTGCTACCCAGCCGAGGGAGCGGACGGAGGCGTCTCACCGCCGCCCTCGCCACCCTCTCCACCTTCCGCGTCGGCGGAGGGTTCCGGAGCCACCGCCGGCGCTTCCGGAAGGGCCTTGGCCCGCTCCACACCGGCGGTGTCATTCAGCTGGGTGAACAGCGCAATGGCCTTGTCACGCTGCTGCAGCTCCTCGGCGAGCTGGGCGGCGCGAGCGAGGTTGCCGAGCTTCTCGTGCAGCGGAAGCGCCTTGTCCTTGCGGCCGGCGCCCTCCCAGGCCTCGGCCGCCGCGGCGACTTCGCCGAGCAGCTCCAGCCACCGGGCGCGGCCCGCCGGCTTCTGCTCCGCCTCGGCGCGAGCCAGCTCCTTCTGGGCCAGCTCCTTCGCCTCGTCGTCCAGCTTCAGGCGCTGCATGAAGTGGAAGGCCTTGGGCGGAGGCAGCGGGCTGAGCACCTCCACCGCCTCGCGGCGCTGGCCCACGGCGGCCAGCAGCGTGGCGGCGCCGAGCCTGTCGCCGCGCTCCACCAGGCTCTTCACCTCGAGCCCGCGGATGCGGTTGGCGCTGGCCATGTCCCGGGAGCGCTCGTACGACTTGCGCGCCAGGGTGAGCTTGCCGGCGCGCTCGTAGGCGAGGGCCGCCTGGTCGAACTGGCGGGCGCGCTCGTACAGCCGGGCCACGTTCTCGAAGTCGCCCTTGCCCACGTAGTGCTCCATGAGGAGCTCGTAGGCGCCGGCCTTCTCCAGCGTGGGAGCGAGCTGATCCGGCGGCAGCGTGCCCACCAGCCGGCGGGCGATGTCGTTGTTGCCGGCGGCCAGGGCGTTGCGCAGGGCGCTCTTGAGGTCCCCGCCCGCCTCGAACAGGCGCGCGGCCTCGGCGAACGAGTTGTTGCGCTCGTGCAGGCGGCCCGCGTCGCGCGTGCGACCCATGGCCTCCAACTGCTTCACCTGCTCCGACCAGTCGCCCGTCAGCTCGGGCAGCGGGCGCTCGCCCCGCTCGGGACGGGGGCCCCGCTCGGGACGCTCGCCGCGGGGCGGACGCTCCGGACGCGGGCCGCGCTCGGGACGCTCACCGCGCTCGCCACGGGCCCCACGCTCGGGACGCTCGCCGCGCTCACGACGCTCGCCCCGCTCGGGACGGGGGCCGCGCTCACGGCGCTCCTCGGACCGGGGCGCCGGCGCGGGCTCCTCGGCCTCCGGGCCCGGCTGGCGGCCGCTGGCGGTGAAGGCCGCTTCTGCCCGCTCGGCGTCACCCGCCGCGCGCCAGACCTGGCCCACCAGGAACATCACGTCCGTCCAGGCGTCGAACTTCTCCTTGGCCGTGTCCACCGCGGGGGCCGCCGGAGCCGCGCCCTCGGCCGGAGCCGCCTCGCCCTCGGCGGGGGCTGCCCCCTCGGCCGGAGCCTCGGCGGGCGCAGCGGCCTCGGCCGGTGCCGCCTCGGCGGGCGCGGCGCCCTCGGCCGCGGCAGTCGGCGCCTCAGGGGCGGGCGGCTTCGGCTGACGCTGCACGCGCAGCATCGTGGTGATGAGACGGCCCTTCGTGTTGAGGTCCAGGTCCTCGAGGGACTTCAGGCGCATGGGCCTCAGCGAGCGGACGATGGCCTGCAGGGGCCCCTTCTCCGCCGTGAAGTCCGTCTTGGAAAGCGCCTTCTCCAGGACGCTCAGCTCGGCGATGACGCGCTGACCGGGGCCAACGGGGCCCTCATCACGGTCCCTGCGGCCACGGCCTTCGCCGCGACCACGGCCGCCATCCCTGCCGCCAGGGCCACCGGGGCCGCCACGGCCACCGAAGCCACCACCAAAACCACCGCCTCCCGGGCCTTCACGGCGCGGGCCCTGGCCCGGCGCACCCCCGTCACGACCACGCCCGCCGGGGCGCGGCCCACCGCTTCCATTCTCCTGAGGCACGTCTATCTCCCGCTAGCTCCCGCTAGAACGCGTAGCGAATGTTCGGCGCCACCGCGAACCCGAAGGAGCCTCCGCTAACGAGATAGTTCCCCGTTACCTCGAGCCCCACGGAAAAGTGGCGCAGCCTTGTGTAGTACTCCACTCCGGGCCCGGCAAACACAAGAATGTCGGAATCGGGGAGCAGACGCTTCGGCGCGAACATCGCGAGGCCTCCGCCGGCGCGGAGGTAGAACCACGTGCGCTTCGTCTCCTGGCTGTCCGCCAGGCCCACCAGGCGCACGCGCAGGGCCGCGCCGGGGACAATCGTGGAGAAGTCACCGGACACCGCGCCGCCCGAGTTGCCGACGTACTCGGCGCTCGTCCGGATGCTGGAGCCCATGACGAACACGCCCAGGGACAGCCGCTCGCCAATGTCCGCGCCGACTTCCACCTGCGCCATGGGGCCCGAGGAGAAGGGCCGGGGCGTGCCCTCGGGGGCGGGCGGGTTGGTGAGGAACAGCGGACCTCCCATCACCGCGAAGTACAGGCCCCGCTCGATTTCATTGAAGGTGACGGCGGGGCGGTCCCCGGTGTTGGCGGGGGTGGGTTGCTGGGCGCTCGCGGCCAGGGGGAGGAGGAACGAAGCGCACAGGGCAAGGGGGGCGAGGGCTTTCATGCGGTCCTGACGTTAGCGCGGCTCCCGTGGGGGATGGGAGCCGATGGAAACAGCGCGGGCGGCCCTGACTGGAGGTCCGCCCGCGCGACAGGGAGGCAGCCCGGCGTTACTCGCCGGCCTGCTTGAAGATGAACGGATAGGTGACGACCACCACGCCGCCACCCTTCGGCTCGGGGAACTTCCAGGTGCGTACGCGGCCCGCCACGCACGTCTCCAGCTCCGCGTTGCCCGCGGTGGACTGCGCCACCGAGGACGACGCCACCGAGCCCGTGGCGGTGATGACGAACTTCACGGACACCTTGCCTCCCAGCTTCGGGAAGCGGTTGAGCAGGCTCTCGTAGCAGTAGCGAATCTGCCCGCGGTTCATCTGGATGACCTTGCGGATGAGCTCCTTGTCCAGCGAGCCCATGACCTCCGGGTCCGACGAGGTGATGCCCACGTCCACGCTCTGCTTGCCGCCCAGCACGCCCACGCCGCTGCCGTACGAGCCGGTGCCGCCGCCGCGGCCCTTGGTGCCGATGCCGCCGATGCCGACGGTGTCACCCGTGCCGCCGCCACCGCCGCCGGAGCCGCGCAGGCCCAGGCCGCCGAAGCCGCCCGAGTCACCCGCCTTGGCGCCGAACATGTTGCCCATGGCGCTCTTCAGGTCGCCGCCGAGGCCGTTCTTGCCGAAGACGGTGGAGATGCCGCCCTTGCCGGAGCCGAAAATCTTGGCCGTCAGCGCGCGGGCCTCGTCCTTCTTGTTCGGGTCGCCCTTGGGCGCGGTGCGGTTGTTCGTCTTGGCCGCGTCCTTCTTGCCCATCTGCCCTTCGTCGCCGCGGCTCTTGGCGGCCATCTCGCCGCTCTTCTTCGCCTCCTTCTGCTGGTTGAGGCGCTCGAGGAACTTGTTCTTCTGGACCTCGGGGGGCTTGATGATGAGCTTGGCGATGCGGGCGTTGTCCGAGGCCAGCTCGTCCGCGAACTCGTCGTCCTCGCCAGTGCGGTTCATGGCGGTGATGACGAACGCGGTGGCCGCGAAGAACATCACCAGGAAGATGTTGAGCGCCGTGTAGTCCAGCGACTCGCCGAGCGGCGCCACCACGCGCTTGGGCACCGGCTGGAAGGCGGCCTCCATCGTCACGCCGCCCAGGTCCACCCAGAGGAAGTCTTCCGCGTCGAGCGTCAGCGCGTACGCCTCACCCTCGTGCGTGGCCTTGCCGGACTCGATGACCTCCTTGAGGTCCATCGTGTTGCCCTTGCGGGTCAGCTCGCCCTTCATCTTGCCGGAGAAGCGCACGGTGAAGGACTGGCCGTCGGAGCGCAGCACCTCGAACTTGGGCGCGCCGAGCTTCGTGTCGCCCATGATGAAGTTCACGTCCGCGGCGCTGCCCACGGTGAACGAGCGCTTCAGCCCCGGGGCGATGAAGAACTCGCCCACGCGCTGGTCGCCCCAGGCGAAGCGCAGTCCCACGCCCATGGGGCCGTTGGACTTCGACTTGCGCACGGTGCGCACCACGCGCGGCGCGGGCTCGGCGGCGGGAGCCGCGGCCTCCACCGGCGCGGGCTCGGCGGCCGGAGCCACCGCGTTCTGCTGCGTGGCGGCGAAGGACGCATCCAGCGCGCCCGAGGCGGCGGGAGCCACGGCGCCGGCGGCCTGCGCCAGGCCCACCGCGGGCGCCGGCGTGGCGGCAACGACGGGGTTCTTCTCCGTCGTCTCGTCCACGCCGGCCACGGCCACGGCCAGGTTGGCGGCGGCCACGGCGGCCGGGTTCTCCAGGCGGATGGTGGTGCCACCCACGCGGATCTCGTCACCAAAGGCGAGCTGCCCCTTGTTGACGCGCTTGCCGTTGACGTACGTGCCCTCGACGCTGCCCATGTCGATGATGGACATGGTGCCGTCGGCGGCGACCTCGATGACGGAGTGGATTCGGCTGACCTTCTCGTCCTCCAGGCACAGGTGCGCGGAAGAGAGACGGCCAATCTTGATGATGTCGCGCTCGTAGTCCTTGGAGGCGACCAACGAATCGCCCTTGAAGACCTTGAGTGTCAGGGGGACGGCCATGAGGGCTCCTACAAAAGGTGGGTGTTGGCTCCAGACAACGCGCGCTCCGACAGGTTCCCGCCGGAGCGTTTGACGTCGCCTACAGCTCCCCCACGGACTGCATCACCTTGTCCTCGAAGTCCTCGCGGATGCGGATGAGGTTCGAGTGCTTCACCTTGCCGCGCGTGTCGATGTACTCGCCGTCCGGCTTCGTGAGGTCGCCTTCGATGGTGTCGTCCTCGAAGTCGATACTGGTGGTCTTGGAGTAGCGCACATTGCCCTCCCCGCCCCCACTCCCTCCGCCCTGGGCCTTGTTGCCCTCGTCCTGGGCGAAGGCCGGGGCCACCGCGAGGACCGCGCACAGCATCAGTGCCTTCCGCATCACTGCCTCCACGAGGGCCCTCGACGGGCCCGTCCTACGGTGCGTCCCCCTTTAAAGGGGACGCTCAAGGTTCGCATCTTCCCCCGAGGCCCCGCCACAGCGAAGGCACCCGGGGACGTCGCACGTTTCACAGCAGGTCGTCTTCGGGCTCCGAAGGATCCGCCGTGCCTGCATTCTTCTTTTCGGTGGCCCCACCGGCCGGGGCAGCCGGGGTCTTGGCCGGAGTCTCGGGCGCCTGCGTGGCGGCGCCACCCGCGGGCGTGGCCTGCGGGGCGTTGCCGGTGCCGGAAGCCGGCGTCACGGCGCCGGGCTGCGGAGCCGGGGCGGCCTGCTTCTCCGCGGCCTGCATCTGGGCCTGCTGCTTCTTCTGCAGCTCCTCCATCTGCTTGGCCTGCTCCTCGGCGTGCTTCGCCTCGCGCTTGGCGTTGACGATGGCTTCCGCCTCGCGCAGCAGCCCGAAGACGGGCGCCTCCGCGGAGAGGGCCACGTCGCCGCCGGCCGTGGCGATGTACTGCTTGTACAGCTCCACGGCGCGCTCGGGCGCGTCCTTCACCTTGTGGAGGATGATGGCGCGGTTGAGGCTCACGGCCGCCAGCTGAGGGTCCAGCTTCTCCGCCTCGTCGTACTCCTGCATGGCCTTGTCGAACTGGCCCTGGCCCTTGTAGGCGATGCCGAGGTTGAGGTGCGCGGTGGCGTTCTTCCCGTCCGCCTGGAGGATGCGGCGCAGGTGCTCCTCGGCGCCGGGGTAGTCCTCCGACTCCAGCGCGAGCTGCGCCAGCGCCACGTGCGAGGGCACGTAGTCGTCACGCACCTCCAGCGCCTTCTGGAAGGACATTCGCGCCTCGTCGTGCTTCCCCTCCTTCTGGAGGATGAGGCCCACGGCGTGGTGCAGCTCCGGGTCCGTCGCGTCCAGCTTCACGCCGCGCAGCGCCACCAGCTTCGCCATGGCGAGCTGCTTGCGGTCCAGATAGCTGCGAATCATCACCTTCAGCGCGGTGGTGGAGGCCGGGTCTCTCATCAGCGCGGCGCGGGACAGCTCCATCGCCTTGTCGTGGTCTCCCTGCTGCCGGTAGATCTCCGCGAGCCGGGCGCGCGACTGGGCATCATCGGGGTAGCGCTGCAGCACCTCCTGGTAGAGGGCCACCGCACCGGCCACGTTGCCCGAGTTCTGCTCCATGATGGCCAGGTTCTCCGAGGCCTGGCGCAGCGAGGGCTTCTTCGACAGGGCCTGCTTGTACTGAGCGCGGGCCTCGTCGTTCTTCCCCTGGCGCTCGGCGATGACGCCGAGGTTGTAGTGGGCCTCCGCGAGGTTGACGTCGGACTCCAGCGCCAGCTTGAACTTGCGCTCGAGCGACGGGTAGTCGAAGGCCTTCGCCTTCTTCTGGGAGTCGAACGCCTTCACGGCGTCCTCGAAGCGGGCCTTGGCCGTGTTGGAGATGGGCGCGGCCTCCGGCTCCTTGCCCGTCGTCTGCGACGTGGAGGGGTTCTTCACCGGCGTGGGGCCGGTGGCCTTGGAGGCCGTGCAGCCGACGGCCACGAGCGATGTAGCGACCAGAAGGGAGAACAGGCGCATGGTGTGAGTCTGGGTCCGGTTCATTAGAGGAAGTCCTCCGGCTCCTCGTCGGCGCCGCCCTGCTTGGCGGGCGCGGCACCGTCCTTGGCGGCGGCGGGCTTGGCGTCCACCTGGGTCTCGGTCTGCGAGCGCAGCTGCTGGGTGAGGTCCGCGAGGTCCTCGTTCAGCTCCGCCGCCTTCGCCTTCTGGTCCTCCGCGGCGGCCTTGGGAGCCGGCGGCGGCACGTCCTGGATGGAGGCCAGCAAATCACCACCGATGATCTGCGACCTGCCCTTCAGCGCCACCTTCTCCTCCGGCATGTCCGGGAAGCGGTCCGGCGCGTAGACGGTGCGCAGCATCTTCAGGCTCTCCGCGGAGCAGTCGTTGTAGACGTCCAGCTCGCGGCTCTTGCTCACCGTGGCGGCGAAGGCCTCCGTGGCCTTGTCCTTCAGCGGCTGGGCCTGGTTGGCGAACTCGTCGCGCAGGGCCTGCTGCGCCTCCTCGTCCAGGCCGCGCGGCATGGGCGCGTTGATGACGCGGTCGGCGAAGTGGTCATACGCGAGGCCGATGCGGTTGAGGGCGCAGATGGCGGACTCGGGCGCGCCCAGGGCCACCGTCTGCACGTACTTCTTCTCCACCACCTGCAGCGCCTTGCTCTTGTCCTGGATGCTGGCGCGGAAGCGGTCCGGCGAGGGCGGCGCACCCCAGTACAGCTTCAGCCGCTTGTACTCCTGCCAGTCCAGGTCCACGGAGAGGAACTGCGCCTGGGCGGCGCTGGCCAGCGCCGGCTTCTCCAGCGACGTCTGCACGCGGCGGGGGAGCTGGTCGAAGTGCTCGAAGACGCGCTTGTACATGCGCGCCACGTCGCGCGACTTCCCCATCTTCTTGTAGAGGTCGATGATGCGCGCCTCGGCCGTGAGGAACTTGCTGGCCGAGCGCATGTTGTCGCGCTCGTACTCCTCCAGCATCTTGATGGCGCGCATGCCGCCGCCCGCCTTGCCCGTCAGGTCGATGATGGACAGGCGGATGTCATCCGCGTCCTTCGCCCGGGGCCACAGCTCCAGGTAGTGCTCGCGGTTCTTCAGCGCCGCCTTCATCTGGCCCAGGCCCTCGCGGTAGGTGGCCGCGTTGAAGAGCGCCACCTGCGCCTTGGACTCCTCCCACTTCTGCGGGACGGCGGGCTTCTCGTCGGCGCCCTTCTTGCCGCGCGCCTTGCCGGCGCCCTTCTCCGCGATGTTGCGCTCGTAGCCGCGCACGTAGGCCTCGTAGGTGCCGGCGGCCTCCTCGAAGTCACCGATGGCCTCCTGCGCCTCCGCGTTGGCGTAGATGGAGTCCGGCACGTACTTGGACCGCGGGTACTGCGCGAAGAGGCGCTTGCGGACCTCGATGGTCTTATCGAGCTGCTTCGCCTTGTAGTAGTCGACGGACGCGTTGTAGAGCGCGAGGTCGGCAAGCTCCGTCTGCGGGAAGTCCTTCACGAAGGCGAGGTACGCCTCGGCCGCCTTCTGGAACTCCTTCTTCTCCTCCAGCTGGCTGACGAGCTTGAACGAGGACTGCTCGATGAGCTTGGCCAGGTCGTCGCGGAACTTGCCCACCGCGAGCTTGTCGTTGGCGTAGAAGCGCCGCGCCCACTCGTTCACCTTCGCGTAGTCCTGCAGCAGGTTGTACGAGTCGAGGATGAGGTTGGCCGCGAACTCCGCCGCGCGGTCGCCGTTCTCGAACTTGTACTCGGGGTAGCCGAGCGCAATCTCGCTGAAGCGCAGCACCGCCTCGTCGAAGTGGTTGTGGCGGTAGTAGATGTTGGCCGCCTTGAAGGCGATCTCCACCCGCTTGTCACCCTTGGGCACGTACTTGAGGTAGCGCTCGCACGCGTCGAGCAGCGCCTTCTTCAGCGGGGGGATGGTGATCTTCTTGGTGATGTCCGTGCCCGCCGCCGCGCTCTTGTCCTCACCGCGCGACTCGGCGGCCTTCACCACCTCGTCGTAGGCGAGCACCGCGTTGTAGGCGGCGTTCTGCAGGAACTTGCCCGGCTTGCCCGGCTTCGGCTTGCCCTTGTCGTCCTTGGCCTCCAGCACCTTCGCGTCCTGGAGGACGACGAGCGTGTAGTTGGCCGCGGCCTTCTCGTAGTTCTGCAGGTTGTCGTTGAGGAGCTCGGCCCAGAAGAAGCGCAGGTCATACGCCTTGGGGTTCTCCGGGAAGAGCGTGAGGTAGTCGCTGTACACGGCGTCCGCGTACTTGAACGTCTCCTCGTTGCGCGTCTTCTTGCCCTCGTTGTGCCAGGTGACGGCGAGGTTGGACAGCGTGCGCTCGGACAGCTCCTTCGCCTCGGCGAGCAGCTTCTTGTCCTTGTCGTCCTTGATGACGCCGGAGGACTCGACCTCCTTCATGATCTTCACGAGCCGGCGCACCTGGGCCACGGTGCGCTCCTTGTTGCCCATGCGCAGGATGCAGTCGACGATCTTCCCCTGGAAGCCCGGCGCCTCGGGCGACAGCGGCTTCTCCTTGATGAGGGAGTTGAACGTAATCGCCGCCTCGCGGTCCTTGCCGTCGCCGTAGTACAGGTTGGCGAGCTGCTTCATCATCGTGAAGCGGTCATCCGGGTTGGAGGCCACCTTGCCGAACTCGGCGCGGGCCTGGGCCACGTCACCCTGGTGCGAGTACGCGCGGACGTAGTCGCCGCGCGCCTCGCGCACCAGCGAGCTCTTGCCGCTCTTGCCGCCGTCCTTCTCCACCGCGGCGGCGCCGGCCAGCTCGCCGTAGAGCACCACCGTCTTGAACTTGTCCTTGGCGCCCTCGTAGTCACCCATGTTGAAGTAGCACCAGCCCTGCTTGTAGAGGGCGAAGGCGTACACCTGACTCTCGGGGAACTCGGCGGCCTTCTTGTAGGCCACCAGCGCCTTCTCCAGCTCCGGGCGCTTGCCCTTGGAGTTGTTGAAGTAGTACTCGCCGAACGCGAAGTACGCGTCGGGGATGTACTTGGACTGCGGGTGCTTCTCCACCAGCCGCTTGAAGGCGACGAGCGCCTTGCGCTCCTGGCCGTCCTCCATGAGGTACTGGCCGAGGAAGAAGAGCACCTCGTCGGTGCGCTCGAACTTCGGGTACTCCTGGACGATCTTCGTGTACTGCTCGACGGCGAGCTTGCCGTACTCCTTCTGCTTCGCGACGAACTCCGCCTTCTCCGCCTTGGCGCGCTGCTGGCCCATGGCGTCGTTGCGGTTCATCGCCTGGATGAGCTCGTCGTCCTTCCGGTTGGCCTCGAAGAAGTAGAACTTCGACTCCTCCCAGTAGAACTCACCGAGCCGGAACAGGAGGCTGGGGACCTCCCTCGGATCCGGCGAGAGGGAGATGATCTTCTTCAGCGACTGGATCTGCTCGCGGCGCTTGGAGGCCACCTGCAGCTCCACGCCCAGCCGGAACTGGTCGTACTGGAGCGCGGGGGCGACCTCCTGCTTGTTTTTTTCACGGGTGATGTCACCGGCGAGGGACTTGTCCACCGTGGTGGCGGACTTCCGGCCGAGATCGGCATCGCGCGTGGCTTTCTTTTCCTGTGCAGCAGACGTCGTGGCCAGGAGCACGAGGCAGACGAGGAGCGAACGGCGCATGGTCTTCCTAGTGAGGGGGGACCGGCGTCCCCGGTAGCTTGCCTGCTCGGCAAGTATCCGGGAATCTTCGGGAATTTCCATTCGGGGGTCGCAACTATGCGCGGTTTTCCCGTAGCGGGTCAACCCTGACTGGCCGGCTGCTTCACGAGCGGAAAGCACGCCGGAAAACTTCCAGAAGCGCTGTGAAAAGGGCGGCTTCGGAGTTGCCTTGTCGGACCCAGCAGGTATGGGAGGGCGGTCGGCCGGCTGCTCGGCTGCCCTGTCCTGGAGTGCGTGTCGGATCATGAGTCTGCTCCCCGAGAGCGCCAGCTTCGAAGAACTGGTGCAGGACTACTTCCTCGCGGTGCGCGGTGCGGGGTTGATGCTGTCCGCACTGGACACGGAGCTTTTGACGACCTGGGCCCAGGAGGGCGTTCCCTTCGAAGTGGTGGCGCGGGGCATTGCCCGCTCGGCGGAGAAGGCGATGTGGGACGCGCGGCCCGGAGAGCCGGTGCTGCGCTCGCTGCGCGCGTGCCGGAGGCAGGTGGACGCGGAGATCAAGAAGTACCGCGCCCTGGCGGCGGGCGCAGGTGCCCCGGAGTCGCAGGCGCGGAAGAAAAAGGCCCGCACGTGGGAGGAGACGCGACACGCGCGGCTGTGCGCGGCCCTGGACGACCTGGCGGGGCGGGAAGAGGCCCTGGCGCCCCGGGTGCGGCGCCTCCTCGTCACGGTGCTGGCGCACGTGCCTTGCGAGCCCGCGGCCATGGACGCGCAGGAGGCGCTGTCCTTCCTGCTGCTGCTGCGCGCCCTGCCCTTTTCGGATCGGCTCGCGGTGTGGCGCGAGGCGACGGAGGTGGGACTGGAGCAGCAGGTGATGTCGGCGCGCGCGCGGCGGGTCTCCCGGCGTTT
Source organism: Pyxidicoccus sp. M6 (assembly GCF_055568925.1). Taxonomy (NCBI): domain Bacteria; kingdom Pseudomonadati; phylum Myxococcota; class Myxococcia; order Myxococcales; family Myxococcaceae; genus Pyxidicoccus; species Pyxidicoccus sp. M6. Next base: position 9,071,958 of record NZ_CM145714.1, read on the forward strand.
CCGGGTGCTGGTGGCGGTGCGGCGGCGACTGGGCGTGAAGGAAGTGTGAAGCCAGCGCCCGACTGAACGTCGGTTCAGTTGGCGGGCGGGCGCGGGAAGGGTCTGTTAGGGCCATGCGCGACATGGGTGCGAAGGCGATGGGCGAGGCGTGCGGAGTGTGCGGCGGGCGGACCTGGGTGCTCGAGCGGCGCGGAGACGTGGCCCAGGCGCGCGTGTGCGTGTGCTCGGAGAGCTGCTCCGTGTGCGACGGGCGCGGGCACGTGCTGGTGGAGCGCGAGGCCGAGTTCAGCCAGAAGATGGGCCCCCGGCGTTATGAAGTCATGGAGCCGTGCATCTGCACGCGGCGGCGGCGGCGCGTGGCGCTCTTCAACGACGTGGGGCTGCCCGGCGTCGTGTCCCACGCGAGCTTCGACAACTACCGCGCCTTCAACGAGGCGCAGGACCGCGGCCGCGGCGTGGCCATGCACTTCGCCCACGACTACCGCAAGGGTGGCACGAACTCGAAGGGCGACCCGGCGAAGGGCTTCATCCTCAGCGGCCCGGTGGGCACGGGGAAGACGCACCTCATGGCGGCCACGCTGGCGCACCTGGTGCTGGAGGTGGGCATCCGCGCCCGCTACGTGGAGATTTCCCTGCTGTACGCCACCATCCGGCGCGGCTTCCAGGAGGGCAAGAGCGGCGGCGAAATCATCGGCCCGCTGTCGGACGTGGAGGTGCTGGCCATCGACGAGCTGGGCAAGGGACGCGGCAGCCCGTTCGAGATGGAGACGCTCGATGAGCTGATTGCCCGCCGCTACAACGCGGGCCGCACCACGCTGTTCGCGACGAACTACTCGCTGGAGCCGGAGCGCAAGGCCCTGCGCGCACCGGCGGCTCCTCCGGGCTACCGGACGACGGAGGACTCGCGCAACACCGTGCGCGAGGCGGAATTGCTGCGCGAGCGCGTGGGCGAGCGCATCTACAGCCGCCTCTGCGAGATGTGCACCTTCGTGGAGCTGCCTCGCGACACGCCGGACCGGCGCCGCACACGGCAGGAGATGGACGCGCCCATGCACCACGCGCCGGGCGGCCTGCGCAGCGCGGGGCGCTGAGGTCGCACGCGCAATGAATGACATCATCCTCGTCCTCGTCACCGCACCCTCCACCGACAAGGCCGCCGAGCTGGCGCGCACGCTGGTGGAGGAGGAGCTCGCCGCGTGCGGCAACATCGTCCCTGGCGTGCGCTCCATCTACCGCTGGGAGGGCAAGGTCCACGACGAGGGTGAGGTGCTGCTCATCCTCAAGACGCGGGACGTCCTCTTCGAGGCGCTGCGCGCCCGTGTCGTCACGCTGCACCCGTACGAGGTGCCCGAGGTGCTCCGGCTCGACATCACCGACGGCCACGGCCCCTACCTGGCCTGGGTGCGGGACAACGCGCGCTTCACTCCGTGAGCCGTCCCGGCCGCGTCTACGGCGTCGACTCCGACACGGGTCCGGCGGCGACGTGTGGCGCCGCACGCGCCCCCTTGGCGAACACCGGCAGCGTCACGCGGAACGTGCTGCCCTTCCCCACCTCGCTCTCGACGGTGATTTCTCCGCCGTGTGACGCGACGATGCCCTGGCACACCGCGAGCCCCAGCCCCGTGCCCATGCCCACGGGCCGCGTGGTGAAGAACGGGTCGAAGATGCGGTCGAGGTTCTCCGGCGGAATCCCACAGCCGGTGTCCGATACCTCCACCAGCACGCGCTCCGCGCCCAGCGCCCTCGCGCTCACGCGGATGGTGTGGTGCCGCGCGCCGCCCGGCTCGATGGCGTGCGCCGCGTTGAGCAGCAGGTTCAGTATCACCTGACACAACCGCGCCCCGTTGCCGAGCACCGCGGGCGCGTGGTCCACCTCCAGCACCAGCCGCGCGCGCTGGCGGATGAGGTGGATGGCCATCTTCTCCGCGCTGCGCACCACCGCGCCCAGGTCCACCGGCCCGCTCTCCAGGCTGTCCGGCCGGGCGAGGTCCCTCAGCTCGCGGACGATGAGGCGCACCCGCTCCGCGCCCTCTCGCGCCTCGGACAGCGCCAGCCTCAACTCCCTGCGCTGCCGCTCCGCGCAGCCCTCCATCCGGAGCAACTCCTCCTGCCCCCACTCCAGGTTGCTGATGATGAAGGCCAGCGGGTTGTTGATTTCGTGCCCGATGCCGGCCGCGAGCTGCCCCACCGACGCCAGCCGGTCCGCGAACAGCAACTGCGTCTGCGTGGACTGGAGCTGTTGAAGGCTCTCCGTCAGCCGCGTGTTCGTCTGCTCCAACTCCGCCGTGCGCTCGCGCACCGTGGCTTCCAGCAGGGCGTTGTAGCGGCGCGTCTCGCGCTCGGAGGCCTCGGCCTCCTCTCGGGCCCGGCGCTGCCGCTCCGCGATGAGCTCCCTCACCTGCCGCGCCATGCGGTTGAAGGAGCGCGCCAGCAGGCCGTACTCGTCCTCGCGCGACTCGGGGAGGAGCTGCTCGAAGTCGCCCCGGCCCACCCGCTCCGCGCTCGCGACGAAGTCCTTCAGCGTGCGCCGCAGCGGCACGAGCATCGTCAGCGCCAGCCCGCCCACGAAGAGCATGGAGACCAGCGGAAGGACGATGCCCAGCACCTCACCGGCCCGGAAGGCCTGGCCCGTCTCCCGGAGGATGTCCGCCTTCTCGTTGGCCTCGCCCTCCAGCGCGCTCGACAGCAGCGGCTCCACGTCGTGGGTGAACGTGCGGCGCGCGTCGTCGAGGAAGCGCACGCTCTCCTCCGGCTTCACCTCATGCGCGAGCGTGGCCAGGTCCACCATCCAACGGCGCACCACCTGACGCACATGTTCGAGCAGCGCGTCCTCGGTGTCGGACGGCATGCCTCCCGCCGCTTCCTCCTCCTCCGCCAGCGAGCGCATCCGCTGGAAGGCCTCGTCCACCCGCCGCAGCGCCGCGTCCCTGGCTTCGTCCGGGGACCGCCGCGTCTCGATGGTGTCCAGCAGCGACTGCACGTAGAGCGCCGAGTCCAGGCGCAGCTCGCCCAGAATCATCACCTGCGCATCCGCGGCGAGCGCCCGGTCCTGCGCGCGCCGGCCCTGGGTGGAGCTCCGCACGAGCACAACGCCCATCAGCCCCACGAGACCGACGGCGGCGACAGCGAATAGCAGGAACTTGGCGCGGATCGTCATGAGCGGTCTCCGTCAACTCCTTTCGGGTCAACGCCACACCGAAGGCCGTCGGGCGCCCTCCAGCAGACCACTTCTGATGACTTGATAACAATATGGGGAGACCCGAGGACAAGGCCGGACCTCAAAGGGGTCCGCCCCCAGTCCAGAAAGACCCGGGAACGGACTGGAGGTCGTGCATCACCAGCATGTCCGGGAAGTGCGCTCCAACCCGCGAGTCGCACGGGACGCGCTGCTCACCGAGTCGAAGGTGACGCAGGACGTCCGGTGTCCATCAAGGCCGGCCATGAGCCGCGCGCCCGGCTGGCTGCGCGCCCGCTTCGACGTCCCGCGGGCGTTGCCAACGCACCGCCGTCAGCGTCTCTCGCACTGCGTCACCGCGCCCTGCCGGCTGAGTGCTGTCTTCAAACTCTCGCGAGCGTTGTCAACGCACCGCTGTCAGTGCCGCTCGCATTGCGCCACGGCGCGCAGCAGCCCGTTGCCGGAGTCCGCCACGTAGAGTCGGCCGTCCGGCCCCACCGCCAGGCCCGCCGGGAGGACGAAGCTCGCGTGCTCGCCCGGTCCGTCGGCGTTGCCGTAGCGTCCGCTGCCCGCCATCGTCGTCACCTGCTTCGGCGAGCCGTCGTCATCGAAGAGGATGCGCCGCACGCGGTAGTTGCCCGGGTCCGACACCGCGACGGAGCCATCCGGCAGCACCGCGATGCCCAGGTACGGGAGGAACTGCGCCGTGTCCGGCTTGCCATCGCGGAAGCCCGGCGTGGTGCCCGCCACCACCGACGTCACGCCGTTGCGGATGCGCACCACGCGCGCCATGCCCGTCTCCACCACGTAGAGCGTTGCGCCATCCGCTGACACCGCCACCGCGGACGGCCGGTACATCCAGTCCCCCTGCAGCGTCGTCACCGGGTTGCCGAGCGCCACCAGGTCGATGCGGCGAATCACGCCATTGTTCAGGTCCGCCACCAGCAGCCCGGTACCGTCCGGAGTGAGTGCCAGCCCCGCCGGCTGGTTGAAGGCCGCGCCCCTCGCGGGCCCGTCCTGCATGCCCGGCGTCGTGCCGGCGAAGACCTCGGCCTTGCCTCCGTCCGCGGGGATGCGGCGGATGACGTGCGCGTCCGTGTCCGCGACGTAGATGTTGCCCGCCGCATCCGCCGCGATGCCCATGGGCCCGTCCAGCCCCGTGAGCACCGTACGCACCGTGCCGTCCGGCGCCACGCGCTTCACCGCGTTGCCGAGTCCGTCGGCCACGGCCCACCCGCCATCCGGCAGCGCCGCCACCGCCACCGGTGCGCCGAGCGCGTCCGCGGCCACCGGCGCTCCCGGACGGGGCCGCTTGCCGGACGGGCCCGCAACCGTCTCGACGTGGGGCGAGAAGGGCCCCTGCGCCGGGGTGACGTTCTTCCGCTGGAACTCCACCAGCCCCTCCGGCACCGGCCGGCCCAGTGCCGTGTAGAGCACGTTGGCGAAGATGCGCGCGGCGCGCGGGTCCGCCATGTCCTCGGCGGCCAGCGTGCGCACGAAGTCGATGCCACCCGCGGAGAAGACGTACGCGGGCCCCTGCTTGCGCACCACCATGTGGCCGAACCCGAAGGCCCGCTGGAGCGACAGCGCCGGAGACTCCGCCAGCACGTCCACGCCCCGAGGCGTGGCGCCGTTGTCCGCGAGCTGGTCCAGCTCGTAGCCGTTGGCCATCCACAGCGTGTCACCCGCCTTCAGCCCCGTGCCCTCCAGCGCCCAGTGGTTGGGCGCGGTGATGACAGCGGGGAAGCCGAACTGGTGCCAGCGGCTGGAGAACTGCACGCCGAACAGCGCGTTCTCCGGACGGCCCACCGGCCCGTCGCGGAACTTCACCGTGCGCCGCGAGTCCTTGAACGGGTCATCCTCGTGGCCCTTGTAGCAGGTGACGATGCGGCGCGGCCGCCCGTCCGCCGCGGGCTCCAGGCGCACCTGCCAGTACGCGTTGTTCGCGCCCAGGTTGATGACCGAGCGCCCCTCCGCCAGTGCACGGTCCGCGTGGTCCCTGTCCTTCGCGGACCAGTACTCGTCGTGCCCGGAGATGACGAACGCCTTCGCCCCGGCCAGGAAGTCGTAGCTGGCGTCCAGGTCCTCGTCGGTGAAGTAGCCCACGTCCAGTCCCTGCGCCTCCAGCCACTGCACGAGGCTGATGTCGTCCGTCAGCAGGTGCCCGGTGCCCTGTCCCCGGTGGTACGGCCTGTCGTAGGACGAGCGGAAGGCGCGGCCGACGCCGTGCGGCTTCATCACCTGGTACTTGTCGTCATAGAGGCTGGTGCCGCCCCACGTGTTGTAGGCGGCCCACGTCGCGGTGGGCATCAGCACCGCCACCTCCGCGCGCGGATTGGCGTCGCGCACGAAGAAGGGCACGTAGCGCTGGTAGCGGTCCTCGCGCACCAGCTTCACCACGTACACGCCTCGCACCCAGTCCGCGCCGATGGGAATCTCCAGCGACGGCGCCCACGTGCACGCAATGACGCCCGTGTCCGGGTCCGTGGGGCACTCCGCCTGCTTCACGCCCTTCAGCGGACCGCCGCGCGCCACCTCTCGGCCACCCGCGCCGCCGTAGTGGCCCAGCCGGTACACGAACCAGCGGTAGCTCTTCGCCACGGACAGGGACACCGCGACGCGCAGCGTGTCGCCCTGCTTCACCGTCGCTTCGAGCGCGTAGCCCTCGATTTCGTTCGAGTTGGCGACCCTGTCGCCGACGTCGCGGTTGATGCGCCACGCCGTCGTCCCGGGGCGCTGGTTCTCCTTGCGCACCGCTTCCTCGTCTCGCGGCGGCGGCTCCGGCTGCGGGCCGGCGTCCGTCTCTTCCGGTCCACCGTCGGGGCCGTCAACACCACCATCCGTGCCAGCGTCGACGATGCCGGGGTGGAAGCCGCCATCGCCTCCATCGTGGCCGTCCTCCAGGGGCGGCTCGTCGTGGCGGTCGCCCATGTCCGGGCGCTCGGGTGCGGGCTGCTCATGACAGCCGCCCCAGGCGCACAGCAGGGCCAGTCCACACGCCACCATCCACCACCGGGTTCCCCGTGCCATCCCGTCCTCCACCCCACGGTGTTCAGGACACGAGGGTAGGCACGAACCCACCGATGGGAAGCGGGGGGCCCATACCGGGGGCGGGAAGAGCAACACTCCACCCCCGGCACACCCCATGTGGGCAACAGGCTACCCGCCGAGGAGCTCCCGGTGCACCCGGGCCGTCAGCGGCTTCAGGTGGTTCTTGTCCACCAGCAACGTGAGCTGCAGCGGCGAGGTGTGGACGGCGTACACCCGCGCCCCCAGCTCCTCCGCAGCCGTCAGCGCCCGGCGCAGCGGCACCCAGTCCGCGTTCAGCCCCACGCCCACGGCGGTGACGGTGCCCAAATCCTCCCGCCAGGACACCGCCTCGCCGAAGCGCGTGGTCAAATCCTTGCGCAGCGCATCCACCCCGTGGATGTCCGCCAGCGGCACGGCGATGGCCGTGTGCTTCGCCCCCTGCGCCGGCCCGTCGAAGCCGAGCGTCCGGCCGCGCACCCCGCGCGCGTCGAGGAACTCCAGCAGCTCCGCCAGCCGCACCTGTTCGGAGGCGGACAGCACCGCCATCTCTGGCTCGGCGGTGACGCCCTTCACCCGGTTGTCGGCGGGGCCGGCCAGCTCCTGCACCACCGTGCCCGTGCCCTGCCCGTGGGCCGTGCGGGCCAGAATCGCGATGCCGCGCGACTTGGCCCACTCCACCGCCTGCGCGTTGAGCACCTTGGCGCCCGCGCTCGCCAGCTCCTGCATCTCGTCGTAGCTCAGCGACTCCAGCTTGCGCGCGTCCGGCACCACGCGCGGGTCCGCGCTGAAGATGCCGTCCACGTCCGAGTAGATTTCACACGCCTCCGCGTCCAGCGCGGCCGCCAGCGCCACCGCCGTCGTGTCCGAGCCGCCGCGCCCCAGCGTCGTCACTTCCTTCTTGTGGGACACGCCCTGGTAACCCGCGACGATGACCACCCTGCCCCGCGCCAGCTCGTCGTGGATGCGGTACGGCCGCACCTCGACGATGCGGGCCTGCGCGTGCGCGTCGGTGGTGATGATGCCGCTCTGACTGCCGGTGAAGCTGATGGCCGGCACCCCCATCTCCTGGAGGGCCATGGACAACAGCGCCATGGAGATGCGCTCCCCACACGTCAGCAGCATGTCCAGCTCGCGCCGGGGCGGGTCCTCGGACACGCTCTTGGCCAGGGACAGCAACTCGTCCGTGGTGTCGCCCATGGCGCTCACCACCACCACCACCTGATAGCCCGCGTCGCGCTTCTCCCGCACGCGCCCCGCCACCTTGCGAATCTTCTCCACGTCGGCGACCGAGGAGCCGCCGTACTTCTGAACCACGATTGGCATAAACGCCTCACTACCCCTGTTCGGCGTGTCCGGAAAACCGCACCGGAGGCCCCTGATGCAGGAGTCCGGCCAGCAGGGCAAGCCCACTCGCCGGGTATGGGGGCTCGCCTTGACACGGGGAAGTCGGCTTTTATATTCGCGCGCCTTTTTCCGAGACCGTCAGGCGAACACGCTCAACGGCCGGCGGCCCTGGGCTTGTCGCTTCTTCACGGGAGCCTTCCCATGCCGATGATCGAGGTACAGCACCTCACCAAGCGCTACCGCGACCGGGTTGCCGTGGAGGACCTCACCTTCAGTGTCGAAGAGGGTGAGATTCTCGGCTTCCTCGGGCCCAACGGCGCGGGCAAGTCCACCACCATGAAGATTCTCACCGGCTTCCTGCCGCCCTCGGCGGGCACGGCGCGGGTGGGAGGCTTCGACGTCTTCGAGCAGCCGCTGGAGGTGAAGCGGCGCATCGGCTACCTGCCGGAGACTCCGCCGCTCTACCCGGAGATGACGGTGCGCGGGTACCTCAAGTTCGTGGCGTCCCTGAAGGGGCTGCCCGGGCGCGGCATCAAGGCGGAAGTGGAGCGGGTGGCCGGCCTCACCGGCGTGACGCACGTCCTGGACCGCGTCATCCAGAACCTCTCCAAGGGCTACAAGCAGCGCGTCGGCATCGCCCAGGCGCTGCTCGGCTCGCCGCCGGTGCTCATCCTCGACGAGCCCACCGAGGGCCTGGACCCCGCGCAGCGCGCCGAGGTCCGCGCCCTCATCAAGGGGCTGGCCGGCAAGCACACCGTCATCCTCTCCACGCACATCCTCCCGGAGGTGACGATGACCTGCGAGAAGGTCCTCATCATCAACCAGGGGAAGATTGTCGCCTACGACGAGATCCGCAAGCTGGCCAGCCTCCACGGCCCCGCGGACAGCACGTCGCTGGAAGAGGTCTTCATCAAGCTGACCGCCGCCTGAGCCGGCGCCCCTTCCTCATAGGAAACCATCCATGCGAACCGCCCTGGCGATTGCCCGCAAGGAGCTGTCCATCTACTTCACCACCCCGTGGGCCTACGTGGTCTTCACGGCGATGGTGGCGCTGTCGTCGTTCTTCTTCGTGAACCTGCTGCAGACCTTCAAGCAGGCGCAGGACATGGCGCGGCTGGCGGGCTGGGAGGCGATGGGCCCGGACGCCGCCGTGTACCGCAACCTCACCGACGGCGTGGTGGTGCAGCTGTGGGGCACCATCCTCATCATCACCCTCTTCGTGGCGCCCTTCCTCTCCATGCGGCTGTTCGCCGAGGAGAAGCGCAACAAGACCTTCGAATTGCTGATGACGGCGCCGGTGCGGCCCATCGAAATCGTGGTGGGCAAGTACCTCGGCGGGCTGGGCGTCATCTCCGCCACGCTGGGGCTCACCATCGTCTTCCCGCTGCTCCTGGCCGCCTTCGGCAAGGCCGAGTCCGGCACCGCGCTGGAGTGGTCCACGGTGCTGCTGGGCTACGGCGGGCTGCTGGTGTGGGGCGCGACGTGCATGGCGGTGGGGCTGTTCATCTCCGCGCTGACGGAGAGCCAGATGCTGGCGGCCCTCCTCACGTTCGTGGTGCTCCTGCCGTGGATGCTCCTGTCCGGCGTGGCGCAGGCGACGGAGGAGCCGCTGCGCTCGGTGCTGAACTACCTGTCCTTCGACTCGCAGCTCCAGAACATGCTCAAGGGGGTGATGGACGTGCAATCACTGGTGTTCTTCGCCTCGGTCATCGTCTTCTCTCTGCTGCTCACCCACCGCACGGTGGAAGCGCAGCGCTGGGCCTGAACCGTCATGAAAGCGTCCAACATCGGAAAGGTGCTGGGAGCCTTCGGACTCCTGCTGTTCCTGTCGACTCCCGTCACGCTGTTCATCACCTCGGGCAGCCTCTGGGCCAGCGCGGTGAAGGCGGGCCTCGGCGTGTTGCTGCTCGGCGCGTACTTCGCCACCAACTTCAAGCAGTTCGGCCAGTTCGCCTCGCGCCGCTCCAGCTTCTTCTTCGCCACCACCGTGCTCACCGCGCTGGTGGTGCTGGGCGGCCTGGTGGCGGTGAACTACATCGCCCACAAGAAGAACCAGCGCTGGGATTTGACGAAGGAGAAGATCTACACGCTGGCGCCGCAGACGACGTCGGCCCTGGCCTCGCTGCCGGACAAGGTGCGCGCCATCGGCTTCATCCCGCCCACGCACCCGTACTACGGCCGGCTGGATGAGCTCTTCCAGCGCTACCGCGACCAGGCGCCAGAGAAGTTCGAGTACTCGTTCAAGGACCCGAACCGCAACCCGGACCTGGCCGCGAAGTACCAGCTCAAGGCGGGCCAGACGACGGTGGTGCTGGTGCGCGGCGAGGGCGCGAGCGAGTCGCACACCACGCTCAACGCCGTGTCCGAGCAGGACCTGACCAACGCCCTCGTGAAGCTGTCCGCGGTGGGGACGCAGAAGGTCTACTTCGTCACCGGCCACGGCGAGTGGCCGTTGGAGAAGGAGCTGGCGCCGCCCACGGACCCGGGCGGGAGCCTGTCCGAGCTGGTGCGGCAACTGAAGCAGGAGGGCTACACGCCGGAGGCGCTCAACCTCGTGGGCAAGACGGAGGTGCCGAAGGACGCCTCGGTGCTCGTCATCGCGGGGGCGCGCACGCCGTACACGAAGCCGGAGGTGGAGGTGCTCCAGAAGTACCTCGCCTCGGGCGGGCGGATGCTCTACTTCGCGGACGCGGGGCTGGAGGACGACCTGGACTCGCTGCTGGCCGAGTACGGCGTGCAGGTGGATGACGGCATCGCCGCGGACGCGCAGTTCAACAGCGGCAACCCGTACGTGATTCTGTCGCTGTTCTACGGCGAACACGACATCGTCAAGCCGCTGAAGTCGCGCGGGCTGAACATCGAGTTCCCCACCGCGCGCAGCCTCACCACGCTGCGCTTCGGACTCGTCCCCGGCGTGAAGGTGGACCCGGTGGTGCTCACCTCGCAGTACGGCTGGGTGGAGACGAAGCCGGATGAAAACGCAGTGCCGTCCGACGGCGAGAAGACGGGCCAGCTCACGCTGGTGGCGGCCGCCACGCGCGACACGAGTGACGCGCAGGACAAGCGCTTCGACGAGGCGCGGCTGGTGGTGGTGGGTGACTCGGAAATCCTCCTGGACCCGAACTGGGGGCACGAGCCCAACCGCAACCTGGTGATGAACGCGCTGGGCTGGGCGTCCAACCAGGTGCAACGCATCACCATCCGCCCGCCGGACCGCGCGGTGTCCACGATAGAGCTGGACGCGGCGTCGATGGACGGCCTCCGCCTGGTCTCCACGGACCTGCTGCCCCTGTCCCTGCTGGGCATGGGGCTGGCCATCTGGCTCTCGAGGCGCAACAAGTGAGCCCGGCACAGAAGAACCTGGTGACGCTGCTGGCCTTCACCGTCGTGGCGGGCGGCCTGGGGTTCTACGCGTGGTACGGCGTGAAGGAGCCCGAGGAACGCGAGGCCGAGCGCAAGCAGGTGTCGGAGCAGCTCTTCGCCGCGAACGAGCCCGGCGCGAAGGGTGAGGACGGCGGCGCTACGCCTCCGCCCGTCTTCACGAAGCTCACGGTGAAGTCCAGCGGCGGCACCACGGAGCTGGTGCGCGAGCAGAACGGCACGTGGCGCGTCACCGCCCCCGTGTCCACCGGCGCGGAGGCCGCGGCGGTGGAGGCGCTGACGAGCACGCTGAGCTCGTCACGGCTCACCACCACCGTGGAGGAGTCACCCACCGACGCGGACCTGGAGAAGTACGGGCTGAAGACGCCCGTCTTCTCGGTGACGGCCACGGGGTACGTGGGAGACGCGAAGAACGAGCGCACGGTGACGCTGTACGGCGGCATCGAGAACACCTTCGACGGCTCCGTCTACGTGCGCCGCGAGGGGGACCCGAAGGTGTACGCCGCGCCAGGCTCGGTGCGCTGGTCGCTGGACAAGGACACCTTCGCGCTGCGCTCGAAGGAGTTCCTCGGGCCTTTGGAAGAACCCTCGTTCCAGGGCATCGAGGTGAAGGCGAAGTCGAACGCGTACCTGCTGACGCGCGACGCGGGTGGGACGGGGTGGCGGCTGGTGAAGCCGGTGTCGGTGTCCGCGGACGAGGTGAAGGTTGCGGACCTGCTGACGGCGCTGAAGGAGCAGCGGGCGCTGTCCTTCCCGGTGGACTCGGCGGAGACGCGCCGGAAGCTGGGACTGGAGACGCCGGTGGTGGACGCGCGCTTCACGCCGGCAACCGGCGAGCCGGTGCGCCTGCGGCTGTCACAGGTGACGGAGGACGGGGCGACGAAGGTCTACGCGCTGCGCGAGCAGGGACCGCGGGCGCTGCTGGGCGAGGTGCCGGAGAACGCGCTGTCCATCCTGGACGTGGGCGTGCCTGACTTGAAGGACAAGCGCGTGCTGGCCTTCAAGCGTGAGGACGTGAAGCGGATGGTGTTCCATCCGGGCGGCGGCGCGGAGCCGATTACCGTGGTGAGCGTGGCGGGCGCGGACGGCGGCGCCGGAGTGTGGGAGGTGGAGTCGCCGAAGAAGGGCAAGGCGAAGCACTTCCGGGTGCTGTCGGTGCTGGGCGCGCTGGACATGTTCAAGGCCTCGGGCTTCGGCGAGGCGAAGCCGAAGAACTGGGCGAAGTACGGCATCACCGACGCGTCGCGAGGCGTGGTGCTCCAGGGCTCGGACGGGAAGGAGCTGGCGCGCCTGTGGCTGGGCAACGAGGTGAAGGACAAGGCCGGCACGGTGTATGCGCGCGGCTCCGGGCCCGAGGTGCTGGAGGTGTCAGCAACCTACGTGGAGCTGCCCAACAAGCTGGAGGACGTGCTGGAGGCGCCACCCTCCCCCGCTGCCGTGGACGGCGGGCCCGACGCCACCGCGACGCCCACGCCCTGAGCGTCGCTACGGGAGCGCGTGAGGCCACACGCGCTCCGCCGCTCACATCCGCTCGGGCTCGATGATGCCGGCGAACGGCTCCCAGCTGTCTTCCATGGTGGCGTAGTTGTCGGTCAATTCCTCGCCCTCGGCGATGTCCCGGAGGGCCAGGGTGTACTGGCGCGTGGGGTCATTGCCGCAGTTCGGCTGGGGCGAGTGGTTCATGAACCGCGCATGGTCACCGCACAACACCAGCGTGCCCCGGTCGCTGTACGCGTAGCGGGACAGGAAGGCCTTCATCATCGGCGGCATCGACTTCACGTCCTCGGGCGTGAAGCGCTGGTCCACAGGCGGGTCGAAGCCCCAGATGACCGTACCCTTCGCAATGGGAGCGCCCGCGAACAGACCGATGCCGTGGATGCCTGATTGAGCGATGTACGTCTTCACACGCAGCATGGGGATGTGTGCCCTCGGCGCGCGGGACTCCGATGCCCCTGCATCGTCCGGTCCGCGTCTCCGTCCGCAAAGCTATCCATGCAGGCCTCACGGATGAAGGGCAATTCAGCAGCACCGTCTCCGAGGCGTGGGTGGCCGGATACCTCGTCAGCGAGTCCTTTCATTAACCAACGGTGGAGTCATGCAACGTCAGAGGGGCTTCGGGCGCGTCAGTGCAGCGTCCTGCCCTCGGGCGAGTCGGTGAAGCGGCCGTAGTCTTCGTCCACCTGGTCCGCGTAGGCGCAGGCGAAGTCGGCGATGGCCTCGTCGAAGCAGGTGCCGCCGCCCAGGTAGCCGGCGATGGCGGCGGCGTCTCCCGTGCGCGCGTGGGCGCGGGCCAGCGTGGCGCCGCAGGACTCCGCGTATTCGAGAAGCACGTCCGGCTCCATCTTCTCCACGTCCAGTGAGCCCTTCATGTCGCGAAGCTGCCGGACGTAGAAGGCGCCCATCCCCTCCACCTCCGTCCACCCGAGGAACAGGTCCGACACGGCCTGCATCCGCTTCTGCCCCACCACCACACGCTCGCCGTGGCTGTGGAAGCCGCTCGGCCCGAGGTGCGGCTCCAGCACGGAGGCCTGTGCCTCCTTCACCTGGAGCACCAGTGGGTCATCGGCGCCATTGCCCTCGCAGAACACCACGTAGGCCTGGAGCCCCACGCTGCCCACGCCCACCACCTTGAAGCCCCACTCGCGCTGCCGGTACCGCAGGCAGAGGTCCCGCATGGCGCCGTCCAGCGAGGACAGGTAGCCCACTGCCAGCCGCTTCATCCGCCGTCGCAGCTCCGTCGCGGAGATGCCCATCTTCACCGTGGCCAGCGGGAAGAGCAGCGGCGGCTGGAAGGCGAGGTGCCGCTGGCCGTCACGCTCCTCGGTGAGCTTCTCCACCGCGTGCGCGCTGGTGTGGCGGAGGGCCTTCTCCACGGCCTGCTGAGCGAGCCCGTCCGGACTGGCGCAGTCGCGGATGAGCTGCTTCGCGTCCACGCCCTGGGACCAGACCTCCAAGAGTCCCTGCGGCGCCAGCTCCCGCATCATCCGCCGGTAGGCCTTCACCGCGTGCCGGGCCGCCTTGCGTCCGCAGCCGAGCCCGTTGCGCCGCGACGCCACCACACAGCTCGCCGCCAGTCGCTTCACGTCCCACTCGAAGGGGCCGGGCAGCGTCTCGTCGAAGTCGTTGAGGTCGAAGATGAGGCGCCGCTCCGGCGTGCCGAAGAGGCCGAAGTTGGCCAGGTGCGCGTCCCCGCAGAGCTGGCTGCGCAGGCCGCTCACCGGAGTGCGGGACAGGTCTCTCGCCATGACGAAGGGCGTGCCCCGGAGGAACGCGAAGCTCGACTCCGCCATGCGCTCGTGGCGCACGGGCACGAGCCACGGCAGTCGCGTTGCGTCCGAGCGGCGGAGCTGCTCCAGCGGGTCTCTTCCCCGAAAGGGCTTCCACGTCGCGTGCGCGCTCCGGGGACAGCGCTTGCGCAGGGCACGCCCCGCGGCCATGCGCTCGTCGACGCTCCGGAAGTCGCCCCGGGACAGCAGCGAGGGCCTTCGGCCACGGGGGCCGCGGCGGACCTGCTGCTGCTCGGCGGATACCAGGGGGACCTTCGCGTCCCCCAGCTCTGCGGATGGGTCGTCCTCCATGGCGCGCGTTCCCCTTCGAGGAAGGTGGGCTCGGTGCAGGAGAACAGGAAGCTCCCGGCCTGGGGAGCGCTGCCTGCCTGCCCGCTCCGCGCGGCGCTTACTGTGTGGAGGGCGGCAGTTGCGGCGGAGGCGGCACCTCGCGGATGTGCGCCCGCGCGGAGCGCTTCTCCATGACACCGAGCGCGACATCCATCGTCTTGCCGGCCACGCGGTTCACCAGGCGGAACATCCCGTACGAGGTGGACAGGGCCAGGTCATGCAGCTCCTGGAGGCGGCGCACGGGGGCATCCAGCGGACGAATCCTGCGCAGCATCCGGAAGGGCACCGCCGCCATGCGCCGGTGGACGCCCTCGACGGCCGTGGCGCCCTTGTCCACCACGTCCTGCACCCGGAACTTCAGCCCACGCCAGCGCTTCATCATGGGGATGCCTCTTCGAACCGGGACTGGAACAGCGCAGCACCTCGTGGAGCCACCCTGACACAGCACAATATGAATCACAATTCATGTTGCGGCAGCCATCCGCGTGACGTCCTAAGCTGCGCGCTGGATGACCTTTCGAACCTGCGCGTTGTGGGCCGTCGTGCTGACCACCGCCTGTGCGACGTCGCGCCCCGCCGTCCCACCTGTTGCGAAGCAGGTCCCCCACTCCGTCACCGTGCACGGTGACACGCGCCAGGACGAGTACGCCTGGCTGCGGAACCGGAGCGACCCGGACGTGCTCGCGTACCTCGAAGCCGAGACGGCCTACGCGAAGTCCTTCATGCGCTCCGAGGCTCGCCTCCAGGAGCGCATCTACCAGGAGCTCCTCGGACGGATTCAGCAGACGGACGCCAGCGTGCCGTACCGCAAGGGAGGCCACGTCTACTACTCGCGCACCGAGGAGGGCCGGCCCTACGCCATCCACTGCCGCAAGCGCGTGGAGCCCGAGGGGCCCGAGGAGGTGCTGCTCGACTTGAACGCGCTTGCCGAGGGGCACCGCTTCTTGCGCCTCAAGGCCTTCGCGGTGAGCGACGACGGTAACCTGCTGGCGTACTCCGTCGACACGTCCGGCGCGCGTGACTACACGCTGTTCCTCAAGGACCTGCGCACCGGCGCGCTGCTGCCCGAGCGTCGCGAGCACGTCGACGACGTGGCCTGGGCCGCCGACAACCGCACCCTCCTCTACGTCACCGAGGACGCGGCGAAGCGCAGCCATCGCGTCTGGCGTCACGAGCTCGGCGCGACGCAGGACACGCTCGTCTACGAGGACGCGGATGAGCGCTTCAACGTGTACGTGTGGCGCTCGCGTTCCGGCGAGTACCTCTTCATCAAGAGCCGCAGCCGCGACACCGGCGAGGTGCGGGTGCTACCAGCCGATGCGCCTCGCTCGGAGCCTCGCGTCATCCTTCCCCGCGAGGAGGGCCACCAGTACAGCGTGGACCACGGGGGCGGGCTCTTCTACATCCGCACCAACTCCGGGGCGCCGCACTTCCGCCTCGTCGCCACGCCAGTGGACGCCACCGGGCGTGAGCACTGGATGGCGCTGTTGCCACATCGCGAGTCGGTGATGCTCGAAGACGTGCAGCTCTTCGCCCGCCACCTCGTCATGACCGAGCGCGAAGGGGGCCTGCAGGTCTTCACGGTGATGGACCTCACCACGGGCCAGCGCCACCGCATCACCTTCCCCGAGGACGTCTACGAGGTGGACCTGGACCGCAACGAGCAATGGGACACGCCCCGGCTGCGCTTCCGCTACGAGTCCCCCGTCACGCCCGCCTCCACCTTCGACTACGACATGACGACGCGCGAGCGGGTGCTGCTCCGGCAGCAGCGGGTGCCCGGCTACGAGCCCTCGCGCTACACGACGGAGCGGCTGTTCGTGACGGCGGCGGACGGAGCGCGCATCCCCGTCAGCCTCGTCTACCGCAAGGACCTGCGCAAAGACGGCAGCGCGCCCATGTACCTCAAGGGCTACGGCGCGTATGGCAGCACGCCGTCCCTGGGGTTCTTCTCCAATGACGTGTCCATGCTGGAGCGCGGCATCGTCGTGGCCACGGCCCACGTGCGCGGCGGTGGCGACCTGGGCGAGACGTGGCACGACGCGGGCCGGCGGCACCGGAAGATGAACACCTTCACGGACTTCATCTCCGTGGCCGAGGCGCTCATCGCGCAGGGGTACACGTCGAAGGAGCGGCTGGCCATCTGGGGTGGCAGCGCGGGCGGGTTGCTGGTGGGCACCGTGCTGAACCAGCGCCCGGATTTGTTCCGCGTGGCCCTGCTGCACTTCCCGTTCGTGGACGTGCTGAACACGATGCTCGACCCGTCCCTGGCCCTCACCGTCCCCGAGTACGAGGAGTGGGGCAACCCGACGAAGCCGGAGGACTACGCGGTCATCAAGCAGTACTGCCCCTATACGAATGTGAAGGCACAGCCCTACCCGGCCGTGTTGGTGATGGCGGCGCTCAATGACAGCCAGGTGATGTACTGGCAGCCGGCGAAGTGGGTGGCACGGCTGCGGTCGATGAAGACGGACACCCGCCCCCTGCTCCTGCACATGGACCTGGACGCAGGGCACTCCGGCCCTTCGGACCGCTACGCCTTCCTGCGCGAGGTGGCCTTCACCTTCGCGTTCGTCTTCACCGAGCTGGGACTGGAGCAGTGACGAGCTTCAGGAGATTGTCCGTCTTCTCCAACTCCACGCGCCGGAGGAACGGGTCCACGGCAACGGAGTCGGGCCGCTCCTTCACGACGACCGACACCTCGGTGTGCGCGCCGGTGAAGCGGTGCTTCGCCGCGTACAGCGCTTCATCCGAGGCCCGGGAGTACACGGCGACATCCAATTCCTCGTCCAGCTCCAGCGGGACGTCCTCGCCACCGCGCCGGGCCTTCTTGTCCGCGGCAATCCTGGCCGTGACGCGATAGCGGCCGTCCGCCAGCGGCTCGTACGTCGCGGACTCCACCTTCAGGTCATAGAGCACGACCTCCGTCATCCACTGGTCGATGAGCGCGTGGTGTGCCTCGAACGCTTCCGCGTGGAGCGCGGCCACGAGGTCTCGCGCCGTCGGCTGCGGGTTCGGGTACGCGCGCTCCTTCACGAGCCTTCTCAGCGCACGGTTCACCGCCGCCTCGCCCATCAGGTCCGACAGGGCATTCATCACCACCGCGCCCTTGCCGTAATACAGATACGACTGGTCCTTCACTCCGGTGAGCGGCGGCTCCACGGTGGCCTCGGAAGCCCGTCCGCGCAGGTAGCGGTCCAGGTCGAAGGCCAGCACCCGGCGCACATGTGGCTCGCCGTATGTGGCCTTCAGCACGAGCTGCTCGGAGTACTTCGCCAGCGACTCGGTGATGGTCGACGCGCCCGGTTGGCTCGCGGCGTCCACCTGGTGCCCCCACCACTGGTGGGCCACCTCGTGCGCGATGCGCCGCGTGACGAGGTCCACGCCCTCCGTGTCGCGCAGGTCCGACAGGAAGCCCCGGTGCTCCGGGTAGTAGATGGTGTTCGACAGCGCGAGCGCACCGAAGCCCCACGAGGACGGCACCTCCACGATGCGGAGCTGCGCGTGCGGATACGGACCAAACTGCTCGCCGAAGACATCCAGCGAGCGCGTCGCGGCGGCTGTGATGCGCGCCACATTGTACGCATGCGCGGGGTGGTAATAGACCTCCACGTCGACGCCCCGGTGCTTCACCTTCTCCACCGCGTAGCGGGCGGACACGAAGGCGAACCAGTTCAGCATCGGGCGGTCCATGACGTAGTGGAAGTAGCGGCGACCGCCGTCCCGCCACTCGCGACGCAGCACACCGGGCGCCACCGCGAGCTGGTCCTCCGACGTGGACAGCGTCGTGTCCAGCGTGGTCCACGCGCGCTGTCCGCTTCCTCCTTCGAGCCCCAGTTCATCCTCGGGGTCGGCTTCGACGGCGGGCACTTCGGGAAGGCCCCGCTTGCGCCGCTCGCGCTCGTCCTTGAGCTCGTAGCCCTTGCGGTAGCCGATGGTGGGAAACGCCTCGAAGTTCGAGATGAACGAGCCGTTCTCCACGATGGAGGCCTCGGGCTCCAGGGTCTCGATGCCCCGCCGCGCCACGTCGAGCGCGAAGGTCAGCTCGGCCCGCGCACCGGGGACCAGCGGGCGCTCCAGCTTGAACTCATACATGCCGAAGCGCGCGTCGTGGCTGAGCAGCTTCGCATCCGCCAGCGTCAGCGAGGCCACGCTCACGTCGCGCTGCACGGAGACCCAGACCGTCTGCACGGGCTCCGAGGTGCGGTTCTCCAACTGATACGTGCCGGCCACCTGGTAGCGCCGCTCTCGTGGGAAGAGGTCGACATTGCACTTCACGGCGACGACGCCAGGCTGGGGCAGCGTCTCGTAGCGCTGATAGGCCTTCTCGTAGTCCGCCTTCCAGTCGGCGAGCTGTGAGCGCGTCTCGTAGCGGTTGAGCACGTTGGTGCCGTGGAAGATGAAACCGCCCGTCACCACGAACACGCCGAGGCACGCCACTGCCGCCACGGTGCCGCGCCGGCCCCACACGCGAGGCAGGGCCGCGAGGCGCTCTCGAAGCGGAGGACTCACGCCGCGCCTCCACAGGCCGCAGGTGACGAGCCCCACCAGGCCGGCGAACGCGCTCCAGTACAGCATGAACGCGGAAAAGGACGCGGCGGCCGCGCCGAAGCCATCCATGTCCGAGTAGCGCACCGGAGGCCCGCTCGCGTAGCGCAGCAGGCCGTGCTCCAGTCCCACGCGCCCACCCTGACGCAGGGCCAGGGCCACGAGCAGCGCCAGGAACATGCCGACGTAGCGGTTGGGGCTCAGCGTCTGGAGCCACAGCACCACCACCGCGAACAGCAGCAACGGCAGCCCCGTGAAGTACAGCACGGAGAGGTACAGCCCCGGCTCCAGGTGCGTGTAGCCACGCGAGAGCTGGAACAGCATGGAGACGCCCACACCGGTGATGGCCAGCACGCTCAGCAACACGGCCAGCACCACCAGCTTGGACAGGTAGAACACCGCGCTGCTCGTGGGCGTCGCGTCGAGGAGCGCGCTCATGCGGACGACACGCTCACGCCAGACCAACTCCGCGCCGAAGTAGACGACGGTGAGGGTGCCGATGAGGGCCAGCACGTCGCGGAGGTTCGGAAGCACCAGTCCCGTCGTGGGGAACAACTGCGTGCCGTACTCCGCGCGAGTGGTTCCCGCGACGACCTCCATGCCCACCACGAAGAGCCACAGCGCGAGCAGCGACAGGAAGGCTCCGCTCTTCAGCACGTACCGCGACTCCAGCCCCACCGCGGACTTCAAAGCAGCCCACGCGCTGACCTGGCCATCCACGGGCCGGTACGCGGAGGTAACGGAGGCGACTTCCTCCGAGACGTTCCTCCCCGTCTTCGACCCCGACGCCACACGGAAGGCAAACACCTTGTAGACGAGCCCCAGCACGCCGGCCGAGACACCCAGCCACAGCACGCGGTTGAGCAGGAACGGCCCTTCCAGCACGAGCAACTGGGTGTTGCGCTCGGCCTCCGTCCAGTACCGCGTCTGCGCGAAGAACGCCGACAGTCCGAACGGGTCCAGCAGCGCGGCCCGAGCCAGGGCCTCGGGCGTCTGCGGCGCGGCCCCCGCCATCAACGGCGAGTCCCCCAGCAGCGAGCCCACGAAATACAGCGCATAGAGGAAGACGGCCCCGATGTAGCTGGCCAGCGCGCTGCGCGTGAGCACAGAGATGGCGAACAGCAGCGACGCCGCGAACAACAGGTTGGGCAGCACCATCACCGCCAGCGCCCACACGTACCCCAGCACCTCCGTGTCCCCCACCCGCTCCGGGTCCACGGTGAGAATGTGTGGCGCCACCATCAATCCCAGCGCCGTCACCGTGAACACCGTGAGCGCCGCGAGCAGCGCACCGGTGAATCTCGCGGACAGGTACGTGAGCTTGCCGACGGACGTCGCGAAGACGAGCTCCTCCATCTTGTGCTCGCTGTCGCGCAGGGCCGCATTCGCACAGAAGAGGCCGAGCACGAAGATGGAGAACAGCGACAGCAGCCCCATGGACTGCATGACGGAGTACGGCGAGTTGATGTGGACGTTGTCCGGTCCGTAGCCCGTACCGACGAAGACGCAGGCCAGCCCCAGGAAGGCGGCGATGGCCACGAAGAAGCCGACCTGGCGCGTCTGGTAGCGCCACTCGAAGCGAAGCACCTCGCCGAGCATGTCGTCTCCTCAGGCCACGGCGCGCCCGGACAGGGCGGAGAAGTAGACGTCTTCCAAATCCGGCGGCACCGACTCGAACCCCGGTCCCGGCGACGCCTCCGCCAGCACGCGCAGCACGGTCCGCCCACCGGAGAGCTGATTGGAGAGCACGTTCAGCGACGCGCGAAAGCCGGCGACCTCGTGCTTCTCCACCGTCCTCCGCCACACGCGGCCCTTCAGTTCCGCGACGAGCGTCTCGGGCGCCCCCTCCCGCAGCACCCGGCCTCCGGACAGGATGGCCATGCGGGGACAGAGCTGGCGCACGTCCTCGACGATGTGCGTGGACAGCAGCACCACGACGTTCTCCCCTACCTCGCTCAGCAGGTTGTGGAACCGGTTGCGCTCCTCCGGGTCCAGCCCGGCGGTGGGCTCGTCGACGATGAGCATGCGCGGGTTGCCCAGCAGCGCCTGCGCGATTCCGAAGCGCTGCCGCATGCCTCCGGAGAATCCGCTGACGGCCTTCTTGCGGTGCGCGTACAGGTTCGTCTGCTGCAGCAGCGCATCCACCTGCTCGCGCCGCGCGCGGCGGTCCGTCAGGCCCTTGAGCACGCCCAGGTGGTCCAGCAGCTCGGAGGCTGACACGCCGGGGTACACGCCGAAGTCCTGCGGCAAATAGCCCAGGCGCCGACGGTGGCCCTGCGGGTCCGCGAGCACATCCGCCTCGTCGAAGGTGAGCTGCCCCGCGTCCGGCGTCTGGAGCGTAGCGAGGATGCGCATGAGCGTGGACTTCCCCGCGCCATTCGGCCCGAGGAGCCCGAAGAGGCCTCGCTCAATCGTCAGGTCGATGCCCTGGAGGGCACGCACGCCATTCGGATAGGTCTTCGAGACGGCCGAGATGCGCAGCATGGGGGACTCTACGTCCGCCTCCTCCCCCCATTGCATCCGTGGCTACACTTCCAGCAGCACGTACCGCTGGTCCGGCGTGTGCTTCGCCAGGAGAGGCATCGCCACGTTGTAGACAGGGATGCCGCTCTTCGTCTTCCCGGTGCGCGTGCCGTGGTGCGCGTGTCCGTGGAAGACGGCCTCGGCACCGTAGTGGTCAATCGGCATCGACAGGCGGCTCGTCCCGAGGAACGGGCGGATTTCGATGTTCTCCCCGTCCAACGTCTCCGGCACCGGGGAGTAGTGCATGATGACCACCTTCTTCTCCGTATCGAGGTGGCTCAGCGCGGCCTCCAGCTTGAGCGACTCGTGCACCGCCTCCTGCACGAAGGACTTCGTCTGCCCTTCACCGAAGGCCTGCAACGTCGCGTTGCCGAAGCCGCCGCCGAAGCCCTTCACGCCCGCCACGCCCAGCACCTTCTCGAAGATGAAGTGGTCCCCGTCGAGCAGGTGCACACCGGCCTTGGCCAGCTCGGTGCAGAGTTCCTTGGCCTGGTTGTGCTCGTAGTCGTGGTTGCCCAGCACCGCCGCGCAGGGCACTCGCAGCGCGGACAATTCCTCCGCGAGCACCTTCCCCTCTTCAATCATCCCCCTGTCCGTGAGGTCCCCACACAGCACGAGCAGGTCCGCCGTGGCGTTCACCTGTTTGACGAGCTGTCGGAAGCGTCCGTGTTGGTCCTCGCGGCAGTGAAGGTCACCGACTGCCGCCAACCGAATTTTCGAGCTCGGATCGCGCGCCACGCTCGTCTCCCTGCTGTCGTTCGTTCTCGTCCCAGACCCGCCCGTCGCGGAAGCCCCAGTGGTGGATGTCCACGTGGTAGTTCACCCGCGAGATGAGGTTCCCGCGGCACAGCTTGTCCTCCCAGCATCCCTCGCGGATGGTGTGCAGCGTGCGGCTCATCAGCTCCGCCATCACCCAGTCGGGGACGAGGTCTCGCTCGGACGGATAGGCGAACCGGAACATCATCAGGTGGCTGAGCAGCACCTCCCAGTACCGGTCGAAGCGGCGCATCAGCCGCTCCCAGTCCATGTCACGTCCCGCCTTCAGGATGAGGTGATTCACATCCGAGCCGTCATACCGCTCGCGCTCGTTCACGAAGGCCTTGGACCAGATCATCTCCTCCGCGGGAGCCACCAGACACTGGTGCCCGAAGATGGAGCAGGACCTGGCGTAGGTGAACCACTCGTCATCCACCACCGCCACGCCGTTGCCGGACGAGAAGATGAAGTCGACGAAGTACTCGCCTTTGTAGGCCTTGTAGATCCACACCTCGTCCGCGCGCTCGGTGCGCCAGCCGTCCTTCTCCAGCACCTCGAGCGCCTTGAGCGCGTCGCGCTTGCGCGGGAAGAGGTCCAAATCCTTCGTGTCGCGGTAGATGCCGGTGTACGTCGCGTATGCGTACGCACCGCCCACGACGAAGGGCACCCCCGCGTCGACCAGGAGGCCAATCGCCCGGGCTCGCGCATTGATTTCATCCGGAGCGCGGTCTCTCTCGGCCAGCGAGGCGTCCGTGCCCATCTCCCCGGGATGGTTGGGGTGTCTCTGTTCCATGCGCGAAAGGTAGGGACGGCGGAATTCCGCCGTGCGAAGGCCGGGTGAAAATGCCTGGGGAGCGGACAGCCAACCGCCAACCTGTTGAATTTCCGAACCTTTTCAGGGCCAGACGGGCGCCTTTTCTGTTTTCCGGCGGGGCTGTGTCCATTGGGGCGAACTCGCTGCTGAACGGCCCTCCAGGGGCCGCCCGAAAGGACGAAGAACCATGCTTCGCAAGAGCCTGCTGTGCGCCGCCCTCCTGTTCGCCGGCTGTGACTCCTCCTCGGACAAGAACGACGCGGACTCGTTCCGTGAGGGCCTGCCCTCCAAGGAGATGGTGGAGGTGAAGTCGCCGCAGAAGAGCGGCCAGGGTCTGAGCTCGGCGTTCTACGGGCAGGGGCAGACGGCGGAGTACTTCCAGCTCACCGTGGGCGCGGCGGCGACCATCAATGGCGGCACGCTCTGGGTGCTGGACCTCATCTCGCACATCGTCGCGAACACGCCGTCCTCCATCGAGGGCGACGTGGCGGTGTGGGGCCCGTATACGGAGTCGCTCAGCGCCGTCACCTGGAAGCTGACCGTCACGCGCACGGGTGAGGACTCGTACTCGTGGGTGCTGGAGGGCAAGGCGAAGACGGCGGCCGACTCGACCTACGTGGCGGTGCTGTCCGGCTCGCACACGGCCGCGGTGGATGGGAATGGCGAGCGCGTGAAGGGCTTCGGCTCCGGCGAGTTCCTCATCGACTGGGAGAAGAACCGCACGCTGCCCGGCACCAACCAGAACGAGATGGGCACGGCGGACATCCAGTACTCGCGCACGTCCGCGACGGCGGTGGCGTCGGTGGAGGCGGAGTTCCAGCAGATTCGCGATAATGATACCAGCGCGCGCGTGGACGCGAGCTACAGCTTCAAGCAGGCCGCGGGCGCGGGCGGTGAGCTGGACTTCGTCATCAAGAAGGACATCGACACCAACCCGCAGCGCTCGGCGAAGGAGACCCTGGCCATCAAGAGCCGCTGGGAGTCCACCGGGGCCGGCCGCTCGGACATCAAGCTGTCGGGCGGCGACCTGTCCGGTGACGTCATCAAGGAGGCCACGCTGAGCGAGTGCTGGGACAGCAACTTCATCAGCGTCTACTTCCTCTTCAGCGTCACCCCCGCCTTCGGGTACGGCAACGTGAGCGCGTGCGGCAACTTCAGCACCGCTGTGTACTCCACGCTGTGAGGCGGGTCGCGGTAGGCTGCGCCGCGTGACGGGAACGAGCCAGCCGGTCCTCAAGGTGATTCCAGGTGGCCAACACCAGGACCGGCGTGCCCTCATGCGCGAGCTGTATTCGAAGTATGGCGGCAGCGTGCTGGGCCGCTGCCGCTATCTGCTGAAGGACGCGACGAAGGCGGAGGACGCGATGCACGACGTCTTCGCCCGCGCCCTCACCCACGGCGACGACTTCCGGGCGGAGGCGTCGCCGCTGACGTGGTTGATGAAGATTGCGACCAACCACTGCCTCAACCAGCTCCGCTCGGAGCGGGCGAGCTGGAGACAGTGGTTCGAGCGGGACGCGGCGGCGCGTCCCGAGGGGCACGGCGGCGCGGGCGAGCTGGAGACGCGGGATTTGATACGCCGGTTGCTGTCGAAGGTGGACCTGGAGACGCAGGCGGCGGTGGTGCACTACCACGTGGACGGGATGACGCTGGAAGAGGTGGCGGCGGCGCTGGGGCGCTCGGTGCCCACCATCCGCAAGAGGCTGGAGCGCTTCGCCGAGCTGGGCGGAGAGGAGCTGAAGGTTCGATGAGCGCGCACGAGTCGGAGTGGACATTGCGCCGCCTGAGCGCCGGGGAATTGGCCGCCGCCGAGGCCACCCGAGTCCGCGCCCACGCGGCCGCCTGCGCGACTTGCGGCGCCACGCTGCGCGGACTCGAGAACGAGCAGGCCCGCTTCGAGGCGGAAGTCCCCTTCGAGCGCTTCGAGGCCGGCGTGGAGCGCGCGGAGCAGCGGCAGCGGCGCGGTGAGTCCTTCCGCACGCCGCCCCGCCGCTGGGTGGCCACGACGATGGCCATGGCCGCCTCGGTGCTGGTGGTGCTCCTGGCCCGGCCCCTGCT
This sequence comes from Pyxidicoccus sp. M6, assembly GCF_055568925.1. NCBI lineage: Bacteria > Pseudomonadati > Myxococcota > Myxococcia > Myxococcales > Myxococcaceae > Pyxidicoccus > Pyxidicoccus sp. M6. The sequence continues at coordinate 9,097,204 of NZ_CM145714.1, forward strand.
GAGCGGCGGTTCCGAGCACGGGCGCAACAACATCAAGGGCGGCGGCGCGGTGGCGGAGCTGCGCATCGGCGGCGGCACGGGCCCGCAGCGAGAGGCGCGCATGGATGCGCCCGAGGCGCTGGATGAAGGCGAGCGGGTGCGGCTGGGCTACGAGGCCCGCGAGCACCGCTATGTCGCGGCGCTGTCGGTGGACGCCATCGGCGAGGTGACGCCGCTGCATCCCGAGTCGGGCGAGAGCCTGCCGGTGGAGCCCGGCCCGGACATGCACTGGCTGCCGGACAGTTGGGAGCTGACGGGCTCCGGCGCCGAGCGCGTGGTGCTGGTGCTGACGGACACGCCGCTCCAGATGGATGCGCTGGTGGACGCGGCGCGGCGGGCCTTCGAGGCGGCGAACGGCGACGTGGAGCACATGAAGCCGCTCGACGTGCCGGGTGAACAGGCGACCTGGGTGCTGCTCAAGCCATGAGTCCCCTCCCCTCTCCCATCCGAGCGCTGGCTGTCGCGCTGGCCCTCGTGGCCACGGCCGCGCACGCGGACGCGCTGCGCCGCTTCGCGCTGGTGGCCGGCAACGACGAGGGCGGCGACGACACGCGCCCCCTGCGCTTCGCCCGCGACGATGCGCGGAAGATGTACGCGCTGCTGCAGCGCCTGGGCGGCGTGGCGCCCGGCGACGCGAAGCTGCTGCTCGACGAGGACTCGCGCGACTTCCTCTCCGCGCTGACGGACCTCGAAGCACGCGCGCGCGCGGCCCGCGCCCGCGGAGAGCGCACTGCGCTGATGGTCTACTACTCGGGCCATGCGAAGGACGGCGCGCTGCGGCTGGGTGACTCGCGGCTGGCCTATGAGGACCTGAAGCGCCGGCTCGCGGATGCGCCCGTGGACATCCGCATCGCCATCCTGGACTCGTGCCGCTCCGGCGCGCTGACGCGCACCAAGGGCGCGCGACGGGCACCGGCCTTCGAGATTGAATCCGGCGCGGCGCGTGATGCTCGCGGCCTCGTCATCCTCACGTCGAGCTCGGCGGACGAGGACTCGCAGGAGTCGGACGCGCTGGGCGGCAGCTACTTCTCGCACCACCTGGCCAGCGGCCTGCTGGGTGACGCGGACCGCAGCGGCGACGGGCGGGTGACGCTGTTCGAGGCGTACTCGCATGCGTACGCGCGCACGGTGGCGGACACGGCGGCCAGCAGCGCGGGCCCGCAGCACCCCACGTTCAGCTACGACCTCGCGGGCAATGGCGACCTGGTGCTGACGGATTTGCGCGCCAGCGGCGAGGGGCTGCTGGTGCCGGGCGGCGCGCCCGCGGGCACGTACTACTTCGTGGACCCGGGCGGCATGGTGGTGGCGGAGCTGGACAAGACGGCGGACGTGGAGCGCCGCGTGGCGCTGGCGCCGGGCACGTATCGCGTGAAGCGCCGTCTGCCGGACCGGCTGCGCATCGGCGAGGTGGAGGTGTCGCGCGGGCGGGCGGCGGTGCTGGAGGAGACACGGCTTCGCGACGCGCCCTTCTCCGACGACCCGGTGAAGGGCGAGGCGCGCGACGGTGGCGCGTGGTGGACGGTGGGCCTGTCGGGCGGCGTGCAGTCCTTCTTCGACGCGCCCACGCGCGACTCGCTGTTCCTGTCCGTGGGCCTGCTGGGCGCGGAGGCGCAGCTCCACGACTACTTCCGGCGCGACTGGGTGTGGGGCGTGGACGTGGCGGTGGGCGGGAAGCAGGCGGTGCTGGCGCTGCCCACGCTGTCGGGGCCGGCCTACCGCTACTCGGTGACGAGCCTGGGCACGACGCTCACCGCCGAGTGGCCCCATGGCCGAATCGCCCCCTTCGTGGGCGGACGACTCGCGTACCTGATGCTGCGCCGCGACTTCGAGGACGAGGGCTTCCCGGACCAGAAGTACGCCATGTTCTCCCCGGGCATCGTGGGCGGCCTGCGCTGGCGTCCGCTGCCGCGCCTGCACGTCAGCGGACAGGCCCGACTCCACTATCTCCAATACACCGTCGATGAGCAGCGCTCGCTGGGATACTGGGAGCTGGGCGCGTTCCTCGCCTATCAGCCATGAAGGGGCACGCGATGCGACACCTGGCGATGGCCTGTCTGTGTTTGGCGGCGGCCGCGTGTGGCGGCGACTTCTCCAACGATGACCTCGAGTTCCTCAACGCGCTGCCGCAGCGCGAGGACCTGGCCGCGAAGCTGCCCGCGAGCAGTGAAGGCCGCTCGGCGGGTGGACTGACGACGCGCAAGGACGGGCTCCTCGTCAACCTGGGCGAGGTGTCCGAACTCGCCACGGACACGGACGACACGGGACTCAACTTCAACACCGCGGTGGATGGACTGCTGACGCTGCTGGAGAACATCCGCTCCACGTCGCCCACCACGCGCGAGCCGGACCGGCGCGTGTGGGGCCCCTTCCGCGACAAGGAGCACCCGGGCTTCGACGTGCGCTTCGTCATGGAGCGTGCGGAGCTGCGCTTCGACTACCGGCTGGAGTACCGCCGCACCGGCCAGGGCGATGCCGGCTGGTGGGTCTTCCTGTCGGGCGCCTTCGAGGCGGACGCGGGCATCCGCAAGGGCGTGGGTGAGATTCACCTGGACGTGAAGCGGGCCGTGGCGGAGCCGGGCTTCACCACGGACCTGGTCGTGCTGGACCGGCTGGACATCGACTACCAGACGAAGGCCCTGCCCACCTGGGTGGAGATGGTCTTCACACCCGTGGGCGGGCTGGTGAGTCCCACGCGCTACACCTACCGCGAGGCCGAGGGCCGGCTGGGGGAGATGAAGTTCCGGCTGCCCGCCACGGACCTGGTCCTCGGAGGCAAGCTGGAGGACGTGGAATTGACCACGCGCTGGGCGCCCGACGGCCGGGGCATGGGCGTGCTGCTGGTGCTCGACGGCGACATCAAGGGCGCGAAGTACACCGAGTGCTGGAATGCGCTGGGCCGCGTCACCTTCATCGCGAAGAGCTGGGACTTCTTCAACCCGACGCTCGGAGACCGGGCCACCTGCCCTGACTTCTCGGCGCTGGACGAGTAGGCCGTCGCGAGCGTGCCCGGCCGCATGCTGGCCGGGTGTGTCACGCAGCGGACGGGCGGCCGCGGCATGTCGTCGGGCTGGCAGCCCGTCAGGCGGGGGTGAACACGAAACCCATTGCCTGAGACATGAGCCGGTATAGTGCGCGCCCATGAGTGACGGGCAGAAGAACGAAGCACGCGCGCAGCGTCCGGGGACACTGAAGAGCCTGGCGATGGCCATGGCCTCCTGGCGCACGGCCGCGGTGACGCTGCTCTCGTTCTCCTCGGGTCTGCCCCTGGGCCTCGTCTGGATTGCGATTCCCGACTGGCTGCGCAGCGCCGGCGTGGACATCCGCGTGGTGGGCCTCGTCACGCTGGCGCAGGCGCCCTGGTCCTTCAAGTTCCTCTGGTCGCCGCTGATGGACCGCTACGTGCCGCCCTTCTGGGGCCGGCGGCGGGGCTGGATGGCGGTGGCGCAGGTGGCGCTGTTCGCCACCACGCTGGCGATGGCGGGCGTGGCCAATCACCCCGAAGCAGCGTGGGTGGTGGGGGCGCTGGCCCTGGCGGTGGCGTTCTCCGCGGCCACGCAGGACATCGCCATCGACGCGTACTCGGTGGAGGTGCTGCGCAAGGAGGAGCAGGGCATCGCGGTGGGCGCGAAGGTGGCGCTGTACCGGGCCGCCATGTTCATCGCCGGCTCGGCGGCCATCACCCTGGCCGGGCGCATCTCCTGGAGCATCGTCGTCATCGGGCTGGCGCTGCTCTATCTGCCGATTCTCATCATCACCCGCTTCGCCCCGGAGCCCGAGGAGCGCCTCCCGCCGCCGCGCTCGCTCAAGGAGGCCGCCTGGTACCCCTTCGTGGGCTTCCTGCAGCGGCACCGCGCGCTGGAAATCCTGGCGTTCGTCTTCGCGTACAAGCTGGCGGACAACCTGGGCAGCTCGCTGATGCGGCCCTTCCTGGTGGACATGGGCTACAGCGCCACGGACCGCGGCGTGGCGCTGGGCACCCTCGGTTTGTTCGGAACCATCGCCGGCACGCTGATTGGCGGCGCGTGGACGACGGTGCTGGGGCTGGGCCGGGCGCTGTGGCTGTTCGGCGTCGTGCAGATTGTCTCCAACGTGGGCTACGTCCTCGTGGCACGCGCCGGGGCGCCGAATGAAGTGCTCATGTATTCGGCCATCGGCTTCGAGCAGGTGACGCAGGGCCTGGGCACGGGCGCCTTCTCCGTGCTGCTCATGCGGCTGACGCAGAAGCGCTTCTCCGCCACGCAGTTCGCGCTGCTCTCCAGCCTCTTCTCCATTCCGCGCGTGTTGGCGGGCCCCATCAGCGGCTTCGCCGTCCATGCCATGGGCTGGGAGAACTTCTTCTGGCTCACCATGGTGGCGGGCATCCCCGGCCTGCTGCTGCTCGCGCGCTTCGTGCCGCCGGGCGTGAAGGACCCCAACTTCGACGTGGAGGCCCAGGTCCGTCCGGCCACCCGGGCCCTGAGCCGGGGCGCGCTCACGACGGCTGCCGTGCTGTCGGGCGTGGTGGGCATCGTGCTGGGCGGGCTGACGACGGCGCTGCTCGGCGCGATGCAGGCGGTGCGGACGAACCCGGCGGGTGGTTTCGACTTCGGCGCGGCGTTGACCGCGATGTTCCAGCCCGCGTCCGTCGGAGACTGGGTGACGCTGGCCGGCATCATCATCTTCGGGGTGATGGTGGGCCTGCTCACCACGGCCACGCTCGCCGCGCGCTCCGGGGCCTTCTACCTCCCGGAGGAGGAGGCTCCGCCCTCCCCCACGGGTGCGGCCGAAGCGCGCTGACTGCTCGCGAGTCCACAGTGGGTGTCGCGTGACACGGCCCTGAAGGCCCGCGTCACGGTGTACCGGCGTACAGGTTTCACAACATGGGGGATCCATCCGGCGCGCGCCCTGCCTATCGTGGCGCGCCTATGGCCCACCCTCTCGCTGGCAAGCCCCCACCGGTAGAGCTCCTCATCGACCCCGAGAAGCTGCGCGCCCAGTACTACTCCGAGCGCCCGGACGTGAATGTCCCGGAGCAGCGCGTCGCCTTCGGTACCTCCGGACACCGCGGCTCCTCCGCGCGCCGCAGCTTCAACGAGGCCCACATCGTCGCGGTGACGCAGGCCGTCTGCGAGTACCGCAAGCAGCAGGGCATCGACGGGCCGTTGTTCCTGGGCATGGACACGCACGCCCTCTCCGACCCGGCGCAGCGCACCGCGCTGGAGGTGCTCGCCGCCAACGGCGTGCAGGTGCGCTTCAGCGACATCGCCACGCCCACGCCCGTCATCTCCCACGCCATCCTCACCCACAACAAGGGCCGCACCTCCGGGCTCTCGGACGGCATCGTCATCACCCCGTCCCACAACCCGCCCGAGGACGGCGGCATCAAGTACAACCCGCCCAACGGCGGCCCCGCGGACACCAACGTCACCGCGGGCGTCGAGCGCCGCGCCAATGAGTTGCTCGGCAGTGGCAACGCGGGCGTGCAGCGCATCCCCTACGAGCGGGCGCGCACCTCGCCCACGGTGAAGCCGTATGACTTCATCACGCCTTACGTGGAGGACCTGGGCAGCGTGGTGGACATGGAGGCGCTGCGCGGCGCGAAGCTGAAGATTGGCGCGGACCCGCTCGGTGGCTCCAACGTGGCGTACTGGGAGCCCATCGCCACGCGGTACGGGTTGAATCTGCACGTGGTCAATCCCACGGTGGACCCGACGTTCCGCTTCATGCCGCTGGACCATGACGGGAAGATCCGCATGGACTGCTCGTCGCCGTACGCCATGGCGAACCTGGTGCGGCTGAAGGACCAGTACGACATCGCCTTCGGCAATGACGCGGACTCGGACCGGCACGGCATCGTCACGCGCAGCATGGGGTTGATGAATCCCAATCACTACCTCGCGGTAGCCATCGCATACCTCTTCCGCAGCCGGCCCGGCTGGAAGCCCGGGACGGCCGTGGGCAAGACGTTGGTGAGCAGTGCCCTCATCGATCGCGTGGCGGCGAGCCTCGGCCTCCGCGTCGTCGAGGTGCCGGTGGGCTTCAAGTGGTTCGTGGACGGACTGGTGGACGGCTCGCTCGGCTTCGGCGGCGAGGAGAGCGCCGGCGCGTCCTTCCTCCGCCGCGACGGCACGGTGTGGACCACGGACAAGGACGGCATCATCATGGACCTGCTGTCCGTGGAGATTCTCGCCGCCACCGGCAAGGACCCGGGCCAGCACTACCAGGAACAGGCCGCGAGGTTCGGCGCGCCGCGCTACACGCGCATCGACCAGCCGGCCACGCCCGCGCAGAAGGCGGCGCTGAAGAAGCTGTCGCCAGAGTCGGTGAAGGCCTCCACGCTCGCGGGCGAGCCCATCACCCAGCGCCTCACCCGTGCGCCCGGAAACAACGCGGACATCGGCGGCCTCAAGGTCGTGACGGAGAACGGCTGGTTCGCCGCGCGGCCCTCCGGCACCGAGGACGTGTACAAGATCTACGCGGAGAGCTTCCGCGACGAGGCGCACCTCCAGTCCATCGTCCAGGAGGCGCGCGCCATCGTCAACGCGGCCTTCGCGGGCAAGTAGCCGCGCGGGGTACCAGACCGGAGGAGTCACCGCCCCGCATGGACACCGTGAAGCCTGCCCTGATGTACCTGCTCGCCCTGCTGATGGTGGCGGCGGGGCTGAACCACTTCCGCGACCCGCGCTTCTACCTGCGCATGATGCCGCCGTACCTCCCGTGGCATGGGCCGCTCGTGTTCTGGAGTGGCGTCGCGGAGGCGCTGCTGGGCGTGGGCCTCGTGGTGCCGCAGACGCGCCAGCTCGCGGCGTGGGGGCTCATCGCGCTCTTCGTGGCCGTGTTCCCCGCCAACCTCTACATGGCGATGAACCCGGAGAAGTTCCGGAAGGTACCGCCCGCGCTGCTCTGGCTGCGCATCCCCCTCCAGGGCGTGCTCATCCTCTGGGCGTGGTGGTACACCTGAGGCGCACCCGCCTCAGCCGCGCGCAATCATCACCGTGCGGGCCACCAGGTCGACGGTGGCCAGGATGACGGCGCGCTTGGGCTGGATGCGCTGCTCCTCGAACTTGAGCCGGAAGGCCAGCGTGCCGGGCCTCTGCCCATCCTGGAAGTCGAGCTGGAACAGCAGCCGCCCGGGGAACTGCGCCACGCGGGTGGCGTTGGCCAGGTTCACGTAGCGCCCCGGCAGGAGCTGCGCGTCGTCCGGGCTGATGACGCACAGCTGCGGCGCCGCGCCGGGGTTGAAGGTCACCTTCGAGCCGAGCCGCAGGTCGAGCACCGCCGTCCGCGTGCCCTGCACCGTGAGGAGCTTGCTGCTGATGATGTCGGGCTCCGCCGCCAGCGCGCTGCCCGTGCGGCAGGTGATCTTCGCCTCCTCCAGGTCGTCGTCGAACGGCACGAGGCCTCTCGCCTCCTCGCGCGCCTCCGTCTCCCCGCCCGACTCCTGGCCCATGAATTCGTCGTGATGGCTGCTCATCGTCGTGTGTCCCTTCTCGTGTCACGCGCCCCGCGCCTCGCGGAGCGTGTCTGTGTTTCGAAAGGGACTACGGGGCATGTCCGGAGGTGGATGGGCAGGCGCGCGAAGCGGAAGGAAGGCCCGGCACGCCCGGTCCGGACACCGGGCGGCGTGAGAGGCGGCCCGCGTCCGCCCTACCTCGGGCCCCGAGAGGCGCTGATCAGCGCGGGGGGCGCCTGTCCGCCCGGCGGCCCTGCCGGTGCGTCCTTCCTTGACTCGACGGGTGGTGCTCTTTAGGTTCCATCGCTTCCTGTAGCTTCAAGCCCCACCGAATTCGAAGGACGTTCCATGGCTCGCGTAACCGTCGAAGACTGCCTTCCCCTCGTCGACAACCGCTTCGCTCTGGTGCTGCTCGCCGCCAAGCGCGCGCGTCAGCTCATGGCGGGCGCCCGCCCCATCATCGAGACGTCCAAGAACAAGCCCCCCGTGCTCTCCCTGCGCGAGGTGGCCACCGGCCGCGTGAAGTTCGACCGGGACGTGCGCGAGGCGCTGTCCGGCAAGTACGCCGCCAACGCCGAGAAGCCCTGAGCCTCCCGGGCATCCCGTAGTCTTCAGCCGCCCTCCTTCTCCGGTGTCCTGACCGGAGCGGGGGCGGCCTCCGGGAGCAGGCCCTGCGAGCGCAGCCACCGCATCGCGCGCGACGCCACGGCCTTCTCCCCCTTGTAGCCGAGCATCGGCACCAACTGTGCCACCGGCACCCAGCGCACCTCGTCCACCTCCACGCGCGGCCCCGGCAGCGGCCCCAGCGCACCCGCCTGGTAGCGGAAGAGGAAGAAGTGGACGCGCTTGAAGATGCGCTGCCCGCGGAACTGGTAGACGTAGCGAATCTCGCCCAGCGGCGCGAGCAGCGTCGCGGTGAGCCCCGTCTCCTCGTGCACCTCGCGGCTCGCCGTCTGCTCCGGAGTCTCCCCCGGGTCCACGTGCCCCTTGGGCAGCGCCCACAAGGGTCGCCCGTGGGGACGAATGACGGCCACCTCCCAGGTGCCGGCACTCTCCCGGATGACGACCCCTCCTGCGGACGCCTCGCGTGGCATACCCACCCACCCTACCCGAAGCGGGCGGGCGGGTGCTCAACCACCGTGCGCGAAATGGCGCAGCTTGGCCTCCGCCCCCAGCCGGTAGGCGTAGCGCAGGTCCCCCAGCAGCCTGTCCAGCCGGCGCCCGGTGACGTGCCCCATCAGCCGGTTGCAGAAGCGCCGGGACAGCCGGTTGGCCTCCTCGTAGCGCCATCGCTCCTGGGGTGACAGGCGCTCCCGGTAGGAGACGCGCTCGAAGAGGCGCTCGAGCAGCTCCTCCGCCCAGGCGCCCACGCCCTCGCCCCACCGGTGCAGCAGGCAGATGGCGAACTTGTCCACCTCCGCCTGCGCCTCCAGCTCCAGCAGCGACACCGTCCGTCCGTGGGCGGCGGTGTGCGCCATGTAGAGGAAGTGGCTGACGCCCTCGGCCACCTGGCAGTAGCCGTCCAAATCCCCGTCCAGCATGTGGCCCAGCGGGCCGGACGCGTAGGGCTTCAGCCTGTCCAGCAGCGCGGGGGACAGGTACAGGGCCAGCTCCAGCGAGTCCCCGTCCTCGTGGACCAGGAGCTCCTCCTCGGTCCGCCCCGTGCCGCCCAGCTGCACCGCGGCCTCGGTGTCCACGACGAAGACCTCCGCCCGGGCCTCGCAGGTGAAGCCGTAGATGGCCTCCAGGTGGTCCTGCACGTGACCAATCATGCCGCCTCCCGAAGTCCGCGCTAATTGGGAAGGCCCTTGGGAGACGGCACCATGCCGGCGTCCACCAGCACCCGCTCCAGCTTGTCGCTACCGGTGCGCGACCAGGACTCGTAGACCTTCAGCGCCCCCGAGGGGCCGGCCTTCACCATGCCGCGCGCGGCAATCTCCTCCAGCACCTCCACCAGGGCGCGGAACTTGTCGCGCAGCTCGCGGTACACCTGCGCCGCCGGGGACAATTCCGCCACCTGGCCGTACGCCGTGCCACCCATCTGGATGTAGTAGTCCGGGCCCACCACGCCGGACTGCAGCGAGCCGGAGAAGAAGCCCGCCGTGTACAGCGAGACGTCCCCCAGCCGCCGCAGCGTGCGGATGCGCTCGTTGCGCTCCTGTTGCAGCGCCTGGTGGTAGAGCAGCGCCAGCGGCTCGTGGTCCTTCCGGCCTTCCTCGTCCCGGGTGAACAGCTTGTCGCTGAGCGCGAACTCCGAGAGCAGGTTCACCAGGTAGAACTCCGTTACCTCGGCGATTACGACCCGCTGCCGCCCGATGACCTCGTCCAGGAGCGACTTGAAGAACTCCTTCAGCGACAGGGACGCCACCAGTTCACTCATTGACACCTCCCGTCAGTCCGGAGCGGTTTCCAGCCCCGGGGACACCTGGAAAGGTACCAACGGGCTCCCACGCTGGCAAAAGCGACCTTCAATGATTCCGGGCACTTGCGCTGGCACTCGCCCCCTGCGAGTGCTAATCCGGGGCCAATCCGTGTGCGCCCGGCCGGACTCCCGGCGCGGAGGCCCGGAATGGGAAAAGCCCAGGAATGACGCGAAGTTGGCAACGCATCGGACGCCGGTCCGGCATCGCTTGACGGGTCGAAGTCCCTGGTTATTATCCGCCGCGCCTAGGCGTTAGCACTCGCGAGGTGCGAGTGCTAAATGCCGCGGGTCGTCACGACCCTTTTTCAACCCCCAAGCGGCGTCCCGGCCGGGAAGGTTCCGTAGGACGGGCGCCACCCAAAGGAGCAGATCATGAAGATTCGTCCCCTGCAGGATCGGCTCATCGTGAAGCGCGTCGCCGAGGAGACCAAGACCAAGGGCGGTCTCTTCATCCCCGACACGGCGAAGGAGAAGCCCCTCGAGGGCAAGGTCGTTGCCGTGGGCAATGGCAAGGTGCTCGAGGACGGCAAGGTCCGCGCCATGGACATCAAGGCCGGCGACACCATCCTGTTCAGCAAGTACGCGGGCACGGAGATCAAGCTCGACGGCGAGGAGCACCTCATCCTTCGTGAGGAGGATGTGCTCGGCGTGATCGAGAAGTAGTCCGTCTCCCTTCCCACCCCATCCAAGGAATCACAGATATGGCGAAGGACATTCTGTTCGACGTGCGCGCCCGCGAGGCCATCCTCCGTGGCGTGAACATCCTGGCCGACGCGGTGAAGGTCACCCTCGGTCCCAAGGGCCGCAACGTCGTCATCGAGAAGAGCTTTGGCTCGCCCACCATCACCAAGGACGGTGTGACGGTCGCCAAGGAAATCGAGCTGGAGAACAAGTTCGAGAACATGGGCGCGCAGATGGTCAAGGAGGTTGCCTCCAAGACGTCTGACGTCGCCGGTGACGGCACCACCACGGCCACCGTGCTGGCGCAGGCCATCTTCCGCGAGGGCGCGAAGCTGGTCGCCGCGGGCCACAACCCGATGGAGATCAAGCGCGGCATCGACAAGGCCGTGGGCATCATCGTCGGCGAGCTGAAGAAGCTGGCGAAGCCCACCAAGGGTCAGAAGGAAGTGGCCCAGGTCGGCACCATCTCCGCCAACGGCGACTCCACCATCGGCCAGATCATCGCGGACGCGATGGAGAAGGTCGGCAAGGAGGGCGTCATCACGGTGGAGGAGGCCAAGGGCCTCGAGACGACGCTGGACGTGGTCGAGGGCATGCAGTTCGACCGCGGCTACCTGTCTCCGTACTTCGTGACGGACCCGGAGCGCATGGAGGCCGTCCTCAACGACGCCCTCATCCTCATCCACGAGAAGAAGATCTCGTCGATGAAGGACCTGCTGCCCATCCTGGAGCAGGTGGCTCGCGCCGGTAAGCCGCTGCTCATCATCGCCGAGGAGGTCGAGGGCGAGGCCCTGGCCACCCTGGTGGTGAACAAGATCCGCGGCGTGCTGAACGTCTGCGCGGTGAAGGCGCCGGGCTTCGGTGACCGCCGCAAGGCCATGCTCGAGGACATCGCCACCCTGACGGGCGGCAAGATGATCGCCGAGGACCTGGGCATCAAGCTGGACACGCTGTCGCTCCAGGACCTGGGCCGCGCCAAGCGCATCACGGTGGACAAGGACAACACCACCGTCGTCGACGGCGCCGGCAGCCAGCAGGAGATCGAGGCGCGCGTGAAGCAGATCCGCGCCACCATCGAGAACACCACCAGCGACTACGACCGCGAGAAGCTGCAGGAGCGGCTGGCGAAGCTGGTGGGCGGCGTGGCCGTCATCAACGTCGGCGCGGCCACCGAGACGGAGATGAAGGAGAAGAAGGCCCGCGTGGAGGACGCGCTCAACGCGACCCGCGCGGCCGTCGAGGAGGGCGTGGTGCCCGGCGGCGGCGTGGCCTTCATCCGCTGCCTCAAGGCGCTGGACGGCGTGGAGTTCACGGTCGGCGAGAAGTTCGGCGTGGACATCATCCGCCGCTCGCTCGAGGAGCCCCTGCGCCAGATCGTCGGCAACGGCGGCCTGGAGGGCAGCGTGGTGGTGAACAAGGTCAAGGAGGGCACGGGTCCGTTCGGCTTCAACGCCGCCACCGGCGCCTACGAGGACCTGCTCGCCGCGGGCGTCATCGACCCGGCCAAGGTGAGCCGCACCGCGCTGCAGAACGCGGCGTCCGTGGCGTCCCTGATGCTCACCACCGAGGCCATGGTGGCGGACCGCCCGAAGGAGGAGAAGGAGGCCCCCGCCGGCGGTGGCATGGGCGGCATGGGCGGTATGGGCGGCATGGGCATGTAGTCGCCCCCCACCCCGGCTCCCATGCCGGGGTGACGGCCTGACGTCGGCCTCCGGTTCCTTTCAGGAGCCGGGGGCCGTTGTCTTTTGCGGGCAAGGTGGCGGCGAGCCACCGAGGCCCTTAATTTGGTGGGACGTGAGGAGGAGCTGCCTGTGAAGCCCGTGAAGATCTACACGACGACCTACTGCGGGTACTGCGTCCGCGCGAAGGACCTGCTCAAGCGCAAGGGCGTGGACTACGAGGAGGTGGACGTCACCGGAAATGACACCATGCGCTCGAAGCTGGTGGAGATGAGCGGCGGCCAGCGCACCGTGCCCCAGGTTTTCATCGGCGACACGCACGTGGGTGGCTACTCGGACCTGTCCCGGCTGGACTCCGAGGGCAAGCTGGACCCGATGCTGGCCTGAGCCGGCGGCCAGGCAGGCGGGCGCCCCGCTCCGGCTGCCCCCGGCCCCGTGCATAGCTTCCCTCCCGTGGCACACCACCCTTTCGCGGGAGGCGGCAATGGCAGGCCAGGAAGCGCAGACGGGCACCCGTGACGAGCACTACAACCTCATCAGCGCCCTGTATCACCTGTTGAAGGGCGCTTCGAACGCGGAGCAGTACATCGCCGACGCCGAGGAGTCGGGCGACCAGGAGCTCGCCCAGTTCTTCCGCGACTGGCAGGACGAGCAGCGCAATCTGGCGGAGCGGGCCAAGAACCTGCTCGGCGGCAGGATTGTGGGTGGCGCGAAGGCCGGCACCGGCCGCAAGCGCGGCGCGAGCGCGGGCGGCAAGAGCGTCCCCACCCGCTCGCTGAAGACGCAGAGCAACGCGAGCGTCAACTCCGGCGGCAACGCGAAGGACGACATCGTGGACGAGGAGTCCAAGGAGTCCTTCCCGGCGAGCGACTCGCCCGCGCGCTACTGAGCGCGGCGCGTCACGCGGCTCCATGCACGTGGAGCCGCGCTGGTTTCTGGCCTCCACGCGCACGTTCGTCTTGGATGGCGGGCCGTGAAGCGCTCCGGCCCGTCCCTCCTCGCGTGCGGCGCCCTGCTGCTGGTGGCCCTGACGGCCCTGGCGTGCCGGGGCCCGTCCACCCAGGTGAAGCGCTCCGTCCCCGAGGACCTCCGCGCGTCCGCCGTGGTGGTGTACCCCTGCGTCTTCCGCTGGGAGACGCCCCCGTGGCGCGCGGTAGAGCTCTCACAGCGCCTGGTGGACGTGGCGCTCGCCGAGGCCGGCGACAGCGCCCTCTTCTTCGGCCCCACGGAGGTGCGCGTGTACCAGCCCGAGGCCGACGACGCCTGGGCGGCCAGCGACGCGGTGGCGGTGCTGGCCCCGTACCGCGTGCGCCCGGAAGCGGCGCTGGTGCTGCGGCCCCGCGCCGAGCGGCGCGTCCAGAGCGGGCAACGTGAGCTGGTGGACAGTCGTGGCCACACGGTGGGACGCGGCACGCAGGAAGCCATGCTCTACCTGGGCACGGTGGAGGTGCTCCACCCCGCCACCCGGCAGGTGGTGCTGGAGGTGTCCGGCGAGGCCCCGGCGGACCCCTTCGCGGAAGTCACCGACGACGGCGCGGACCCGACCCCGGAGCTGACGGTGCTCATGGAATCCCTCACCCGCGAGGCATTGAAGGCCCTCTCCGGCGCGCTGAAGCCGCCGCACGCGCCCGCGCCGCCCCTGGCCACCTCCGTGGCCTGGCTGTCCTGGGAGACGCTGCCCCTGGAGACGGAGGGCGCCACCCGGGACATCCTCGACGCGGAGGTGCTGCGCCAGCAGCGGCTGCGCTTCGCCAACCCGCGCCTGGCCCCCGCGGAGCTGGACGCGCTGGCCCGCCTTCCCGGAGGCCTCTACGTGCGCGAGGCCCCGCCGGGCTCGAAGCTGTCCCCGGGCGACGAGGTGCTGTCCATTGGCGGCCGCCCCGCCCCACCCCAGGCCCTCGCCCGGACGCGGCTGGGCCCCCTGCCAGTCGAGGCTCGCGTGAGGCAACCCTCCGGGAGGATTGTTTCACTATCGCTGCCCTGATGCCCTCGGACGTGACTCAGTAGGGGCGGAGGTGCGAGTCGTGCTTGCCCCCCTGGTCCCCTCCACCTAAAGAGGACCCATGATGGAACCCAGGCCCGAGACCACCCAGACCGCCCAGACGGACCAGGAAGGCCGTACCACCCGCATCCCCATCCACGAGTGGACGGTGGAGGTGGTCGGCGGCCCGGACAAAGGCAAGAAGGTGACCACCCAGGACGGACTCGTGCGCGTGGGCTCGGACCCCGCCAGCGACCTGGTGCTTACCGACGCCACGGTGAGCCGCCGCCACCTGGAAATCGAGCGCACCGCGCGCGGCCTGCTCTTGCGCGACGCCGGCAGCCGCAACGGCACCTTCCTCGACGGGCGCCAGGTGCTGCAGGCCTACCTGTCCAGCGGGGACAAGCTGGAGCTGGGCAAGACGAAGCTCGCCGTGAAGCTGGCCCCCCGCCCCACCGAGGTGGAGGTGGCCGGCGCCGAGTCCTTCGGCGCGCTGGTGGGCGCCTCGGAGAAGATGCGCTGGGTCTTCACGGAGCTGCGCCGCGTGGCCCGCGAGGACATGAGCCTGCTCATCGAGGGTGAGACGGGCACCGGCAAGGAGCTGGCGGCACGCGCGGTGCATCAGCACTCGGCGCGGCGGCATGGCCCCTTCAAGGTCGTGGACTGCAACCTCATCTCCGAGGAGAAGGCCGAGCGCGAGCTCTTCGGCGGCCTGCGCGCGGGCGACAACGAGGACCGCGAGGCGCGCGGCGTCTTCGAGGCGGCCCGCGGCGGCACCCTCTTCCTGGACGAGGTGGGCGAGCTGCCCCTCCAGGTCCAGGGCAAGCTGTTGCGCGTGCTGGAGACGCGCGAGGTGCCCTCGCTGGACGGCCAGCCGGTGGCGGTGGACGTGCGCGTCATCGCCTCCACGCACCGCAACCTGGAGGAGGACGTGCGCCAGGGCCGCTTCCGCGCGGACCTCTACTTCCGCCTCGCGGTGGCGCGCGTGCGCCTGCCGCCCCTGCGCACCCGCCGGGAGGACCTGCCCGTGCTGGCCCAGGCCCTCTCGCAGTCGCTGCGCTCCAGCGTGACGCTCACCCCGCAGACGCTGGCCCTCTTCGAGGGCTACGACTGGCCGGGCAACGTGCGCGAATTGCGCAACGTGCTCGAGCGTGGCGCCCTCATGGAAGAGACGGGCAACACCAGCTGGCTGGACTTCCTCGCGCAGCCCTCGCGCCGCACGGAGGGCCAGACTCCGGTCACCAACGTGGCCGAGCTCGTCACCAACATGGCGTACCACGAGGCCAAGGACCGCGTGCTCGCGGACTTCGAGCGCTTGTACTTCGCCGAGGTGATGCGCACGGTGGGCTTCGACATGAAGGCCGCCGAGCAGCGCACCGGCCTGTCGATGCAGAGCCTCTACCGACTCTTGAAGAAGAACGGGCTTCGTCTCAAGGACCTCAAGAACGCCGAGGGCCTGGAGAAGTAGATGCCCGGACGCAGTCCCACCCCCAGGGAGAACAACCGCATGTTGCGTCGTCTTGCCGTAGCCTCCTTCGCACTCACCGCCGCCTGTGCCGGCCAGCAGAAGACCGATGCTGCCGCTGGTGGCAAGTCCGTGCCCACCGAGGAGCGGGTCCGCATCACCAACCAGCCTCCGTTCGACCTGATTTCGTGCTTCCCGCGCGAAGTGAAGATGCCGGAGCAGAACAGCCAGGGCGTCGTGCTCGGCGCGCTGCTGGCCGTCCGCCCGCAGGTGCTGGAGTGCCTGGTGGACCCCAAGAACCGGGGCCCCGCGGAGGCGACGAAGGTGTCGGTGAAGACCACCGTCACGGACCAGGGCGCCACGCACGCGGTGACGGGGGAGAACCTCACCCCCGAGGGCACCGCCTGTATCCAGAAGGTGCTGGACACCCAGGTGCAACCCGCGGCGCTGGCCAAGGGCGCGCAGCCCGTGGAGGCCACGATTCCCTTCGAGCACACCGCCACCGGCCTGAACTCCGTGAAGTTCGGCATCAACGAGGGCTCGGACTTCACCGGCTCCGTGCGCCTGGCGCAGCCCTCCTGGTGTGACTGCTACGCCAACTTCAAGGACAAGGTGCCCCCGGCGCTGACGGCCAAGGTGAAGCTGCTGAAGACGCAGCAGACGCCGGCCGAGGTGACGTTCGAGGCCTCCGGCAGCACCGAGGGCGACCAGCTCGCCGCGTGCCTCCAGCCGAAGATTGCCGCGCTGCCGGCGAAGCTGTCCTCGGACGAGCTCGGCTTCAGCTACCGCTTCGTCCACTTCAACTCCGCGGCCCCCGAGGCGGCCGCGGCCACCCTGCCCCCGGAGCTGCGCTTCCTCCAGCTGGACCTGGTGCGCACGCAGCGCGCCGCGGACCAGGCCATCGCCGACGGCGCCCGCACCCCCGCCGCCCAGGCCTTCGCCGAGGTGGTGGACCGCTACCAGAAGACGAAGAACTACAAGCTCTTCGACGAGCTGGAGAGCAAGTGCAACGCCCTGGTGGCCGCGGACACCCGCGTCACCGAGGCCCTCACGGGCCGCCAGGCCACGGAGCAGGCCGCGCTCTCCATCGCCCAGGAGATGAAGGTGAAGGACGCCGAGGGCTGGACGGAGGCCGAGGCCGCCACCCAGAAGAACCTGGACGAGACGGTCAAGGAGCTCGCCGAGGCGCAGAAGATTGCCACCCAGGACAAGAACGCCTGCCCGAAGAAGACCTACAAGAAGTAGGCACGGGCGGTAGCTGAAAGCACGAAGGCGCGGGACCCGAAGATGGGGCCCGCGCCTTCTGTGTTTCAGGGGGCCCGGGAAGCAGGGCCCCTCATGCGGGACTTCAGGCCGCGGTCACCTTGTCGTCGTTGGCCGCGCCGGCCTCGCGGATGCGGACGCTGACGAGCTTGGAGATGCCCGGCTCCTCCATGGTGACGCCGTAGAGGGTGTTGGAGACCTCCATGGTGCGCTTGTTGTGGGTGATGAGGATGAACTGCGACTGCTTGCTCATCTCCTTCACCATGTCGTTGTAGCGGCCCACGTTGCCCTCATCCAGCGGCGCGTCGACCTCGTCCAGGAGGCAGAAGGGCGTGGGCTTGATGAGGAAGATGCCGAAGATGAGGCCCACGGCGGTGAGGGCCTTCTCGCCACCGGACAGCAGGTTGACGCTCTGAAGCTTCTTGCCCGGCGGCTGGGCGACGATTTCCACGCCCGGCTCCGCGTTGGGGCCCTCGCTGGTGAGCACGAGGCTGGCCCGGCCGCCGCCGAACAGGCGCGGGAAGATGGCCTGGAACTTCTCGTTCACCACGTCGAACGTCTGCTTGAAGCGCTCGCGGCTCGCCGCGTCGATGCGCTGGATGGCCTCCTTGAGCTGCTCGATGGAGGCCTGCAGGTCCTTCTTCTGCGCGGCGAGGAAGTCGTAGCGCTTGGTCAGCTCCGCGTGCTCGTCGATGGCGGTGAGGTTGATTTCCCCCATCTTCTCCACCTGCGCGCGCAAATCCTTCAGCTCGGCCTCCGTCTCCGGGGTGAGCGGCGCCAGCATGTGGTAGCGGTGCAGCTCCGTCGCCAGCTCCACCTGGTGGCGCTCGCGGATGCCCGCCGCGAGGTGCTCCAGCTCCAGGGCAATCTCGCGCTCGCGCAGCGAAATCTGGGACAGGCCCTGCATCAGCTCGTCCACCCGGCTGCGCAGCTCGCGGAACTCCGTGTCCTGCTCGCGCACCTCGGCGGACGCCACGGTGTGCGCGGCGCGGCGGGACTCCAGCTTCTCCGCGGCCGCCTTGTGCTCCTCGACGCGCTGGGAGAGGCCGCCCTCGGTGTCGGTGATGCGGCGCTCCAGCTCCTCCGTGCGCGCGCCGCCCTCAATCACCGTGGCCTGGAGGCGGGTGACACGCGCCTCCATGTCCTTGCGCTGGGTGACGAGGCTGTCCAGCTCCTTGCGCGCGGACTCGCCACGCTCGCTGCCGGCGGCCACCTTGATGCGCAGGCCCGTCAGCTCGCCGTTGGCCGTCTCCGCCCGCAGGCGCAGGGACTCCTGCTCCGCCGCGAGCTGCTTCACGCGCTCCTCGCGGCCCTCGCGGTCCGCCTGGCCGTGCGCCACCTCGCCGCGGCTCGTCTCCTCCTCGTGGGCCAGCGCGCTGTGGCTCTGCGCGAGCTGCGCATCCTCGGACTCCAGCGCCCGCACCCGCTCGCGCACCCGGGCCAGGTCTTCGCCCGCCTTGTGCAGGTCCTTCTCCTGGCTGGCGAGATTCACTTCCTCGGCGTGCTGATTCTTGGCCAGCCCCTTGAGGACGCTCTCCGCGTGCCCCATCTGCTTCTGGAGCGTGTAGTGCCGGGTGAGGATTTCGTTGTAGCGCTCCTCCACCCGGGCCACCTCGGCGGCCAGCTCGGCGATTTCGCGCTTCTTCTGGAGCGCGCCCACCGCCGCGCCCTCGCGCTCACCACCGACGATGGTGCCGTCCGGACGGAACACCTCGCCGTCCTGCGTGACGAGCGTGCACGTGGGGCCATTGGCCTCCGCGTACGCCCGCGCCGCGGGGATGTCCTGGACGATGACCACATCGCCCAGCAGGAGCTGCACGAGCGGCCGCAGCGCCTCCTCGCACGTCACCTCGCGCGCCGCGTGGGCCAGCACGCCCGGGCGGCTGAAGTCCGGCTCCTGCATGAGCGGCAGCGCGTCCAGCGCGGGCACCGGCAGGAAGCTGCCCCGGCCCTCCGCGTGGCCCTTGAGGTACTCCACCAGCTCCACGCCCTTGTCGCGGCTCTCGACGATGACGTGCTGGAGGCGCTCGCCCAGGGCCGCCTCCACCGCGCGCTCGTAGCGGGCGTTGACGTTGAGCACGTCGGCCACGAGGCCGAAGATGCCCTGCTCGCGGGCCACCGTGCCGGCGCGCATCATGACGGCGCGCACGCCCCGGTCGAAGCCGTCGTAGTTCTTCTGGATGTCCTCCAGGGACGACAGGCGGCTGCGCTTGTCGCTCAGCTCCTCGCGCAGGGCGATGACCTGGATTTCGTTCTCCGTGAAGTCCGCGCGGGTGCGGCTGAGGGACTCCTCCTCCTGGCCCTTGCGCTCGGCCAGCTCCGCCGCGAGGTGCCGGGTGTCCTCCACCCGCTTCGCCACGTCGCCGCGCACCGCTTCCAGCTGCGACTCCTGCTCGCGCAGGGACTGCAGCTCACCCTGGAGCTTCGCCCGGCGGGCCTCCAAGTCGGTGCGCTGGCGGGCGAGGTTGACGAGGTTGCTCTCGTGGTTGGCCAGGCGCCCGGCCACCGCGACGAGGCCCGCGCGCTCCTGCTCGAGGCGCAGCGCCACCTCCGTCTGGAGCTGGGACACGCGGCGCAGCTCCTCCTGCGCCACCTGCATGGCGACTTCGTCTTCCTTCCACGAGCCGGCGATGCCGGACAGCTCCGCCTCGCGCGCGGCCATGGCCTCGGCCATCTCCGCCTGGCGCGCCAGCAAGCCCTCCAGCTCCACCTTCGCGGAGGCCACGCGGGCGCGCGTCTCCTCGAGGTCGCGCTTCGCGTAGGACAGCTCCTGCGTGTCGCGCTGCACGCTGCTCTCCATCGCGTGCACGTCCACGGCGAGCGTCTGCAGGGCGGCGGCCTCGGCGTCCAGCTCGGCGCGGCGCTTCGTAATCGCCTCTTCCAGGTTCTTCACCCGGTCCAGGCTGTCGCGCTCCTCGGTGCCCAGGTTCTCCAGGCGCGACTTGAGGACCTGCTTCTCCGCCAGCAGCTCCAGGTGGCGGTGGCTGGCGGCGTGCAGGTCGATGTCCCGCATGCGCGCCTTGAGCTTCTTGTACTTCTCCGCCTTCTTCGCCTGACGCGACAGCACGTCGAGCCGCTTCTCCAGCTCGTTGGTGATGTCCGTGACGCGCAGGAGGTTGGCGTCGGTCGCCTCCATCTTGCGCTCGGCGGCCTTGCGGCGGGCCTTGTACTTGGTGACGCCCGCGGCCTCCTCCAGCAGGTGGCGCCGGTCCTCCGGCTTGCTGGAGACGATGAGGCCCACGCGGCCCTGCTCGATGATGGAGTAGGCCTTGGTGCCCACGCCGGTGCCGAGGAACAGCTCGGTGATGTCCAGCAGGCGGCACTGCGTCTTGTTGATGAGGTACTCGGAGTCGCCGTTGCGGAACAGGCGCCGCGTGACTGTCACCTCGGAGTAGCCCTGGTACTGCGGGGAGAGCTGGTCCGTGTCGTCCACGAGGAAGGTGAGCGACACCTCCGCCATGGACAGGGGCGGCTTGTTCTCCGAGCCGTTGAAGATGACGTCCTCCATGCCGCGGCCACGGAGGTTCTTCGCGCTCTGCTCACCCATCACCCAGCGGATGGCATCCACGACGTTGGATTTTCCGCACCCGTTGGGACCGACGATGCCGGTGACGCCTTCATCGAACGTGAAGACGCTCCGCTCCATGAAGGATTTGAAACCGGTGATGTCCAACCGCTTGATTCGCATGCCAGCGGGCTCCTGGGGGACGCGCGGAGTACGGGGGAGAAAGCGAGCGCGAGGCCGAAAAATCGGCCCCGGAACGATCGGCAGGAGTACCAGTCGCCCCCCGGCCGATCAAGCGTGACCATGCCTCAGGTGGCCATACGTTCGGCTGCTTGCCCTTCAACAAGGCGACTTCAGCGCACGCATGGATGTCCTGTGGGGTTGCAAAGTGGGAGCCCCACCCTACCTTCCAATTGATTTTTCTGGAGGATGCCTACGTTCCAGCCCTTTCTTGCCGTGTCGCTCCTCTTGGGAGCGTCCCCTACGCCGGACGTAGCACCCCGGTCTGACACTCCGGCGGTTGCCTCTCCGGCTGCCTGTCCCAACCCGTACTTCCCGCTGGAGGACGGCCTCAAGCTGACCTACCGGGCAGGCAAGTCCTCGGAGATGGTGCTCTCCACGAGGGACGTGACGCCGGTGCCGGAGGGCCTCAAGGGCACCGTCGCGGTGAAATTGAAGAACCGTGAGGGTCAGACGGAGGCCACGTGTACGCCCGAGGGCATCCGCACCGGCCTGGGCGGCCTGGAGGGGACGTTACTCTCCGCGTCGGGCATGGACGTGCAGGTGGTGAACGCCGAGGGCGTCGCCGTGCCCTCTCCGGCCACGATGGTGCCGGGCGGTACGTGGAAGAACAGCCTCTCCGTGAAGCTCCAGCCGCCGGCAAGCAAGACGGGCGGCATCCGTCCCACCATCGCCACCACGTTCGACAAGGAGGCCACGGTGGTGGGCGAGGAGGAAGTCACGGTCGCCGCCGGGACGTTCAAGGCGCTCAAGGTGAAGAACATCACCACGGCGCGCTCCAGCCGGCCCGGTGCCCAGGGACGCTCCATGGAGAGCTTCATCTGGTTCGCGCCCGGCGTGGGCATCATCAAGCTGGAGACGGCCGGCAGCACGGACCTGGAATTGCTCAAGGTGGAGCGCCCGGAGCCGCCCAAGGCCGCAACCAACAAGGCGAAGACGATGAAGAAGGCCGTGGCGGCGAAGAAGGACCCGAAGCCGGAGTAGCTACGCCGACTCGCCCGAGGACGACGGCGGCGTCTCTCCGGAAGGCGGCGCCGCGGGCTCCGAGGACGGCACGGCCGGGGTCTCCGACGACGGGCGCGGCGCCGTGGCGGCCTTGGACTGGGGCTCCACCACCACCCGCACCACGCGCGGCCCGTCGACCTCCTCCACGAGGATGCGCCACATGTCGAGCTTGAGCGAGTCCCCCTTCTCCGGGACGCGCCCCAGCCGCGCCATCAGGTAGCCGGCAATCGTCGTCACCTCGCCCTGCTCGTCCTCGTCGAGGTCGAAGTTGACGTCCAGCCGCTCCTCCAAATCATCGAGCTGCGTGGTGCCCGGCAGCTCGAAGCGGCCGCCCGGCAGCGAGCGCACCTCCTCCACGCGGCGGCCCAGCTCCGCCACGTCGCCCACCACTTCGGCCACCACGTCCGCAATCGTCACGAGGCCGGACGTGCCGCCGTGCTCGTCCACCACCAGCGCCGTCTGACGGCGGCGGCGGCGGAACTCGGCCAGCAACTGCTCCAGCGTCGCGTTCTCCGGGATGAAGAGCACCGGCCGCTGCACCTGCGCCAGGCTGCGCAGCTCTCCGCGCGACAGCAGGAAGAAGAGGTCCTTCGCGTTGACCAGGCCCTCCACCTCGTCGAGGTTGCCGCGGCACACCGGCAGCCACGTGTGGCCCGCCGCGCGCGCGTCGGCGATGCACTTGTCCAGCGGCTCCTCCACGTCGAGGAACTTCACCTGGTTGCGCGGCACCATCACCTGCCGCGCCGTCTTCTGCGCCATCTCCAGCGCGCGCTCCAGGAGCTCCGCGCGCGCCGTCGTAATCGCCCCCGCCTGCGCCGAGCTGTGCAGGATGACGCGCAGCTCATCCTCGCTGTGCGCGTCGTGCGACTCCTCCCCCACCGAGTGCAGGCCGAACAGGCGCAGCACCCATGCGGCCAGCCCGTTGAGCAGGACGATGGCCGGGTAGAAGAGGAAGTAGAACGCCCGCATCGGCAGCGCGACGGCGAGCGTCGTGGCCTCGGCGCGCTGAATCGCCAGGCTCTTGGGCGCCAGCTCTCCGACGACGATGTGCAGGAAGGTGATGATGCTGAAGCCGATGACCACCGCCGCGGTGTGGGCCACCGTCGGCGCGGCGCTGTCCGGCACCAGCTTCTCCAACAGCGGCTCCAGCAGCTTCGCGAAGGCCGGCTCACCCAGCCAGCCCAGCCCCAGCGACGCCAACGTGATTCCGAACTGCGTCGCGGAGAGGTACGCGTCCAGGTGCCCCACCATCTTCAGGGCGGTGGCAGCGCCGGGCTGGCCCTCGTCCACCAGCGCCTGCAGGCGCGTGGCGCGAATCTTCACGATGGCGAACTCGGTCGCCACGAAGAAGCCGTTGGCGAAGACCAGGAGGATCGCCAGCCCGAGGAACACCCATTCCATTCCCATGGCCGTGGCTCAGAACAGGGCTTCGAAGTCGGGGTCGCCCTTGAGGGAGTCGAACATGGGGTCCGTGGACAGCCACCCCATGACCTTGGGCCGATCCGCCGTGAGCGACTTCTGGAGATACAGCACGGCGTCCTTCGGCCGACCCCACAGCGCGAACAGCGCGGCCAGGTTGTAGTTGAGCAGCAGGTCCTCGGGGTTCAGCGCCCGGGCCCGCTCATAGGCGCGCTCCGCTTCCGCGTAGAAGCCCTTCTGCGCGTAGCAGATGCCCAAATCGAGCTGCGCCTCGAAGTTGTCCGGCTCCAGCCGCACCACTTCCTTCAGCTGCGTAATCGCGGAGCGGTAGTCGCCCTCATCCATCATCAGCGCGGCCAGCTCATGACGCGGGAAGGCATCCTGAGGGTCCAGCTCGATGGCCGTCTGGAGCTCGCGCATCGCCTCCTCCACCCGGCCCTGGTCCGCGTAGGTGAGGCCGAGGTTGAGGTGCGCGTCCGGGTACTCCGGATCCAACTCGATGGCCTCCTTGTATTCCTCGACGGCCATCTCCCCCGCGTGGGTGGAGAGGAAGCAGGCCAGGTTGTAGTGCGCCGTGGCGCTGTCCGGCTCCAGCTTGAGGGCGGTGAGGTACTCGGTGAGGGCCTCGCGGAAGAGCTTCTTCTCCGCGTAGACGGTGGCGAGGTTGTCGTGCGCGTGGGCCGAGCTGGGGTCCAGGTCGATGGCCTTCTTGAACTCCTTGATGGCCTCGTCGAGCCACCCCCGGTCCGCCAGCTCGATTCCGCGAGTGTTGTGCTCGTCGGAGAGCGCGATGTTGTCCTTTTCCCGGGCCATGAGCGCGCGGGCAATCTACGCGCCGCACAATCACGGGTGCAAGGTAGAGTTTCCCCCCGCCCATGCGCCACGCCGCCCTCCTGCTACTCCTGTTCGCCGCCTGTCATCCGCGCCCCGTTCCCCCTCCCGAGTCGCCTCCCGCGCCGGGGCCCGCCCAGCCCGCTCCGTCGGACGCGGGCGTCGTCACGCTCCCCACCCCGCAGGGCACGCTCGCCGGGGCACCGGATGCCGGCCCGCCTGTCCAGCCGCTGACGCTGGTGGTGGGCGGCGACGTGACGCTGGGCCACAACCACCAGACGTACTTCGACGACCAGCTTGCCAAGGGCCGCACGCGCGAGGAGATGCTCGCGTACGGCTTCAAGGAGGTGAAGCCGCTGGGCGACGCGGCCGACATCTTCGCCGTCAACCTGGAGTGCCCCTTCACCGAGGGCGGAGAGAAGCTGCCCAAGAACTTCAACTTCCGCGCGCGGCCGGAGTTGGTGGGCGCGCTGCTCGCGGGCGGCGTGGACGTGGTGAGCCTCGCCAACAACCACATGATGGACTTCGGCGCGCAGGGGCTGGTGGACACGCTGGTGACGCTGGAGACGGCGCGCATCCCCTACTTCGGCGCGGGCCGAAACCTCGCCGAGGCGCGCAGGCCCGCCATCCTCACCGTGGGCGGCCTGCGCGTGGCCTTCCTCGGCTACTTCTTCCTCGGCGAGCGCAACATCGAGCCCCCGCAGGTCTACGCGACGGAGACTACTCCGGGCGTCGCCGGGCACTTCTCCGACGTGGACGTCATGGAGCGCATGCTCCGCGAGGACATCCTCGCCGCGAAGCAGCAGGCGGACATCGTCCTGCCCTTCTTCCACTGGGGCCGCGAGGGCACCTACTCGCCGGAGCCGTACCAGGTGCGCCTGGCCCACGCGGCCATTGATGCCGGAGCCAGCGGCGTGCTCGGCAGCCACCCGCACGTGCTCCAGTCCATGGAGCTGTTCCAGGGCGCGCCCGTCGTCTACTCGCTGGGCAACTTCGTCTTCGGTGGGAACTGGAACCCGCGCGACAAGCGCAGCGCGCTGTGGAAGGCCCGCTTCGGGCCCGGCGGTTACCTCTCCAGCGAGGTGCTGCCCCTGCGCTCCGACCGCTACCCGGAGCTCCCCTTCCAGCCCGTGCCCGTGACGGGCGCCGAGGCGGAGGATGTCATGCGACTGCTGGCCAACTCGTCCGGCGCCGTGGAGCACATGCTGCCCGAGTTGGAGCCGTGGGCCCGACCGCCCCCCTCCCCCGAGGCACAGGGGAGGGAGTAACCGGCCAACTACACCTTGTTGTTGCGCTGGCCCTTCTTGGCGCGGGCGCGGCGGCGCTTGAGCTGGGACTTCCGCCCCTTGGCGCGGTTGGCGAGCTTCT
Source organism: Pyxidicoccus sp. M6 (assembly GCF_055568925.1). Taxonomy (NCBI): domain Bacteria; kingdom Pseudomonadati; phylum Myxococcota; class Myxococcia; order Myxococcales; family Myxococcaceae; genus Pyxidicoccus; species Pyxidicoccus sp. M6. Next base: position 9,122,534 of record NZ_CM145714.1, read on the forward strand.
TCTTGGAACGATTTCCCTTCTGGGCGGGCATGTGGAAGGACTCCGTGTAGGTGATGTGAGACCGACCGCCTGATGGCGGTGAAGGCGGCCCTTCTTTCATGCGACCGCCCGAGCAGCCAAGGATTTTCTTGACTCCGCCCACCCTTGCCAGAGGGCGGACAAAGGGGCAATACCCCCCGGAACGACGATGATTGACAAACTCGAAGACGTCGAGCGCCGGTTCGAGCGCCTCACCGCCGACCTGTCGAACCCCGACGTACTCGCCGACTCGGCGAGGCTCCAGAAGGTCTCCAAGGAACGCGCCAGCCTCGAGAAGCTGGTGGACACCTTCCGCAGCTACCGCAAGGTGCTGGCCGACCTGAACGAGGTCGAAGCCTGGCTGGGCAGCAGTGACGCGGACGAGAAGGCCTATGCCCGCGAGGCCCTGCCCGGCCTCAAGGAGCAGCGCGAGGAGCTGGAGGCCCAGCTCAAGGTTCTCCTGCTGCCCAAGGACCCCAACGACGAGAAGAACGTCATCCTCGAGATTCGCGCCGGCGCGGGCGGAGACGAGGCGGCCCTCTTCGCGGAGGAGGTCATGCAGATGTACCTCCGCTATGCCGACAAGAAGGGTTGGAAGGCGGACATCCTCGACATGAGCCCGGGCAACGCGGGCGGCGTGAAGGACGCCACGGTGACGCTGTCCGGTGACGCCGTCTTCAGCCACATGAAGTACGAGTCCGGCGTGCACCGCGTGCAGCGCGTGCCGGCCACCGAGACTCAAGGCCGCATCCACACCTCCACGATTACGGTCTCCGTGATGCCGGAGGCCGAGGACGTGGACATCCAAATCAACCCGGCCGACATCGAGATGCAGGTGATGCGCTCGACGGGCTCGGGCGGCCAGAGCGTCAACACCACGGACTCCGCGGTGCGCCTCATCCACCACCCGACGGGCATCGTGGTGAAGTGCCAGCAGGAGAAGAGCCAGCTGAAGAACCGCAACATGGCGCTGCGCATGCTGCGGGCGAAGCTCTACGAAATCGAGCAGGAGCGCATCCGCAACGAGCGCGACTCCACGCGGCGCGCCCAGGTGGGCTCCGGCGACCGCAGCGAGAAGATTCGCACGTACAACTTCCCGCAGGACCGGCTGACGGACCACCGCATCGGCCTCACCGTGCACAACCTGCCGGGCATCATGGCGGGCGGCATCGAGGACGTGATGACGGCCTGCCGCACCCACTACCAGGCCGAAGCGCTCAAGGCCCAGACGGGCGGCGGCCCGAAGCCCCCCACTGCCGAAGCATGACCAGCGAGACCTGGACCATCCGCAAGGTCCTCACCTGGACGACGCAGCACTTCGAGAAGCGACAGGTGGACAGCCCCCGGCTCACCGCCGAGGTGCTCCTGTCGCACGTCCTGAAGATGGGCCGCGTGCGCCTCTACGTGGACCTGGACCGGCCCCTCTCCAAGGAGGAGCTGGGCACCTTCCGCGGGCTGATTGAGCGGCGCCTGAATGGTGAGCCCACGCAGTACCTCACCGGCGTGCGCGAGTTCTACAACCGCACCTTCAAGGTGGACGCGCGCGTACTCATTCCACGCCCGGAGACGGAGCTGCTCGTGGAGGCGGCGCTGCGCATGCTGCCCAGGGACGCGCCGTCGCGGGCCCTGGACGTGTGCACGGGCTCGGGCTGCATCGCCATCAGCCTCGCGGCCGAGCGCCCGCAGGCCACGGTGGTGGCCACCGACCTGTCCCCGGACGCGTGCGCGCTGGCGAGGGAGAACGCGGAAGGCCTCAAGGTCGCGGACCGGGTGACGGTGCTGCAGGGGGACCTCTTCTCCCCGCTGCCGCCGGACACGCGCTTCCGGGTGGTGGTCTCCAACCCGCCCTACATCGACACCGCCGAAATCGCCACGCTGTCCCCCGAGGTGCGGCGCGAGCCGAAGCTGGCGCTGGACGGCGGGCCGGACGGGCTCGTCATCCTCCGCAAGGTGGTGACGGGTGCGCGACGGTGGCTGGAGCCTGGCGGGCTCCTTGCAATGGAGATTGGCGAGACACAGGGCCCCGCCGTCCTGGAGCTCCTCAAGGCCGCGGGTTACGTGGACGCGCGCGTGGAGAAGGACCTGGAGCGGCGGGAGCGCATGGCTTTTGGGACACAGCCCGTGGCTGACGGGCCACAGGGCTGAAGACGCAGGGAACCATGGACAAGATTGTGATGAAGGGTGGCCCGGAGCTGCACGGTGAGGTGCAGGCCTCGGGCGCGAAGAACGCGGCGCTGCCCATCCTCGCCTCCGCGCTGCTGGCGGATGGTACCTCCACCTACCGGAACGTGCCGGACCTCGCGGACGTCAGCACCATGCTCAAGGTGCTCAACACCATGGGCTGCGACGCCGAGCGGCTCACCGCCCGCAAGAAGGACGTCTGCCAGGTGGGCGTCAACGGCCACATCCACCCGGAGGCCCCGTACGATTTGGTGAAGACGATGCGCGCCAGCGTGCTGGTGCTGGGCCCCCTGGTGGCTCGCTTCGGCCGCGCTCGCGTGTCCATGCCCGGCGGGTGCGCCATCGGCGCGCGGCCCATCGACCAGCACCTCAAGGGGCTCAAGGCCCTGGGCGCGGACATCCACCTGACGGAAGGCTACGTGGAGGCCCGCGCGAAGCAGCTCAAGGGCGGCACGGTCAACTTCGACGTCATCACCGTCACCGGCACGGAGAACGTGCTGATGGCCGCGGTGCTCGCCAAGGGCCGCACCATCATGGAGAACTGCGCCCGCGAGCCCGAGATTGAAGAGCTGGCCCGCGTGCTCAACAAGATGGGCGCGCGAATCGAAGGCGCCGGGACGTCCGTCATCACCGTCGACGGCGTGGACGGCCTCAAGCCGGTGGAGCACGCCATCCTCCCGGACCGGATTGAAGCGGGCACCCTGCTCGTCGCGGCGGCCATCTCCGGCGGCAACGTGCTGGTGAAGCACGCGGTGCCCGAGCACCTGGAGGCCGTGGTGGACAAGCTGCGCGAGGCGGGCTGCACCATTACCGCCGAGGGCGGTGGCCTGCGCTGCAAGGCGCCCCGCACGCTCAACGCGGTGAACATCACCACCACCGAGCACCCGGGCTTCCCCACCGACATGCAGGCCCAGCTCATGGCGCTGATGTCCGTCAGCCACGGGACGTCTGTCATCAGTGAAAACATCTTCGAGAACCGCTTCATGCACGTGCCCGAGCTGCACCGGCTGGGGGCGGACATCACCATCCAGGGGCACACGGCGGTGGTGAAGGGTGTGAAGGGGCTGAGCGGGGCGCCGGTCATGGCCACCGACTTGCGGGCGAGCGCGTCGCTCATCCTCGCGGGCCTGCGGGCGGAGGGGCGCACGGAGGTCAGCCGCGTGTACCACCTGGACCGCGGCTACGAGCGCCTGGAGCGCAAGCTGCGGAGCCTGGGCGCGGACATCCGCCGGGTGAAGGCGAAGGCGTAAAGGACTGAGGGGAGGGGCGAAGAGACGGCGCGTTGCCAACAGAAGCGGCAACGTGGGTTGCATCCGAATTTTCGCACGACCTATCATTCTCCGAACCACTGGGGAGCATCCCTCCCCCACTGCAGGAGAATGAACCGCCCCATGGATTGCCCCAGCTGCAACGTCGAGATGGCAGATCTCGAGGGGGATGACTTGACGTTGCGAAAGTGTGGAGAGTGCGGCGGCCTCTGGATCGACGTCGCGGACCTGAACCGGGTCCTCCTCCACAACAACCTCCCCGGGCTGGAGAGCCAGGGCGGCAAGGTAGACGCGGAGGCGTTGACGGGCCAATGCCCCGAGTGTCAGGTGGACCTCGTCCGGGTGGACGGCGGCGACCGCCAGCACCCACTCCACTACGACACGTGTGAGTCCTGCGGTGGCATCTTCCTGGAGTCGGAGTTCCAGGACGCCACCGACGTGAAGGTCGCGGTGGAGGAAATCATCGCCTTCTTCCGCCACTTCAGCGCGAAGAAGAAGCTGGCGGCCCTGTAGGCCCCTGGCTGCTCCCCGGGGCCCCTGGCCGGGTGGCGCTCGGCGCCGCCCTGGCCGGCCTCAGGGCCTGCCGCGAAACTCGCGGCCCCATTCCTCCGCCACGGGCCCCTCCACCTCGAGGGAGGCCTCCGGCATCCGTACGCCCTCGTCGCCGCCCTTCTGGAGGCGTGCGGTCACCTTCCCGCGCTTCGGCACGTCCAGGGACAGTCGGGTTCCGGACAGCGTGTACGTACCCGTGACGGAGGTGGGCCCGCCGCCCTCCAGGGGCTCGCGGGTGTAGCGGAAGGTGCCGTCCATGTAGAAGGACAGGAAGCTCTCGGGGGCGCCCTCCAGGCCGCCGAACCAGGTGCCCAGCAGCGGCGCCAGGCGCGCGTCGTACTTCAGGCGCGGGGCCAGCCAGGTGCCGTTGAGGGCCTTGCCGCCCGAGTAGAAGACGAGGTCGGTGACGCAGACGGGGGCCGCGTCGTCGGCGCCGGGGAAGCGGTCCACCACCTCGAGGATGAAGCGCGCGCCGCTCAGGGGCTGGCTCAGCGCCACCTTCTGGAGGCCGCGCTTGTCCTCCACCTTGAGGCTGCGGGCGGCGTCCACGCTGGTGAGGGTGAGCTTCTTCGCGCGGGCGCGGGCCTTGAATGCGGCCCGGTCCGTGCCGTCTCCCGTGTAGATGTGGACCTCGTCCACGGTGACGGCGTCCTTGAAGCCGATGGTGATGGGAGCCGGGGACTCACCGGAGGAGCACCACGCGGTGGTGTCCCGGCCGTCGAGCAGGTTCAGGGGGCCGTAGCGCTCGGGCTGGGCCTTGCGCTCCATCCAGTCGGAGGTCTCCACGTAGCCGGGGGGGACGGTGGAGGCGGCGGAAGCGCTGGCGGCCGCGAGCAGTAGGGCGAGGAGGGGGCTTCGCATGGGGTGCATCTTTGATCGCCGGCCGAGGGGCCTCCAATCGCGGATGAAAGCAGCGGCGCGGATGTTGGGGCGCTTGACACCGGGTCGCCGCGAGGAAGGATGACGGCCCGTTTGCCGAGGAGAACGTGATGCGACGTTGGGGGTGGGGCTGTGTGCTGGCGGCGATGCTGGTCGCCTGCAAGGAGGACAAGACACCGGCGGTCCAGGACGCGGGCCCGGTGGAGACGGGGCCCTCCGCCCTCACGGAGAAGGAGCCGAATGAGCGGCCGGACCAGGCGCTCGCGGTGACTCGTGACAGCACGGTGACGGCGGAGCTCACCGCGCAGCCGAACAAGGCGGACGAGGACTGGTACCGGCTGGCGCCCCCGGCCCCGCGAATTGCCGACGTCACCGTGTCCGGGCTGCCCGGCGGCGACATCACCCTGGAGGTGTATGACAGGGACAGGAACCGGCTGGCCGCCATCAACAGCGAGGGCGAGGGCAAGCCGGAGCGCTTCCCCAACCTCTACGTGGAGGGCGAGCGCTGGGTGCGCGTGGTGCCCGCGCGCAAGGGCGTGGGCGGCGCGTACACCCTCGACGTGCGCATGCGCGCCCCCAACGACGGCGAGGAGCGCGAGCCCAATGACCGCGCCGTGGACGCGGCCCCGCTGCCGCTGGGCCAGGCGGTGACGGCCTATCTCGGCCACGCCGGGGACGAGGACTGGTACCGCATCGAATTGCCCGAGCCCGCCGCGCCCGGAGGTACCGCGCCTGGTGGCGCCACCCCGGGCTCCGAGGGCACCGCGCCCACCGGCACGGAGGGCGCCCCCGCCCAGGGCACCGGCAGCGCCACGCCGCCTCCGGGTGGCGAAGCCGCCGCCCCACAGCAGGGCACCGCGCAGGAAGGCGCCCCACCCTCCTCCGCGCCCGAGGGCACCTTCGCCGGGGGCGAGCCGCCTCCGCCGGCCCCCGCCCCCGCGGAGGGTCAGGGCACGCCGGGCGAAATCGGCGGTGCGGCGGCGGCTCAGGCCGTGACGCAGGCCCAGGACGCCGGCACTGCGCCGGCGGTGCCGCCCGAGCCTCCGTCGGTGGCGTTGAAGATTGAACTGTCCGGAGTGGAGGGCGTGCGGCCGGAGCTCTCCGTGCTGTCGGCCGCGGAGGCGCCGCTGTTCTCCCTGCGCGGCAAGGACGGCGAGCCGCTGTCCCTGCGCAACATCGGCGTGCGAGCCACGGACCGCGTCGTCTACGTGGTGGTGAAGGGGGGATGGACGGGCACGGGCAAGGACGCCCGCCGCACCTTCAGCGCCACCGCGCCGTACACGCTCACCGTGTCGCAGGAGGAGGCCGGGGCCAATGCGGAGCTGGAGCCCAACGACGAGCTCTACAAGGCCACGCCGCTGACGGCGGGCGGCTACCGCGAGGGCTTCCTGTCGCCCAAGGGGGACATCGACAACTTCGTGCTCAAGACGGCCGAGCCGGTGCTGGCCAAGGTGGAGCTGTCCGGCGTGGAGCGGCTGGACCTGGTGCTCTTCATGGTGGAGCCGCCGCAGGGCGACACCGAGAAGGAGACGGTGCTCCTGCGCGTCAACGACGGCGAAATCAAGGAGCCCGAGCGCCTCAACAACGTGGCGTGCAACGGCAGCTGCTACTTCCGCGTGGAGGGCGCGTCGCGCAAGGTGGACGGCAAGTGGGTGAAGGACTTCGAGAACGCGGAGCAGCCCTACCGCATCTCCATCACCACGGTGCCGGACAACGGCGGCGAGGAGCGCGAGCCCAACAACACCTCGGACCGGGGCCAGGAGCTCACCCTGGGCAAGGCCGTGCGCGGCACGGTGTTCCCGGTGAAGGACACGGACTTCTACCGGCTGGACTTGTCGGACCGGCCGGTGCGCACGTCCATCAAGGCCACGCTGCTGGGCATCCTCAAGGTGGACGTGGGGCTGTACCTGCACCGCGTGCAGCCGGATGGGAAGCTGACGCTCGTGCAGACGGCTGACCGTGCCAAGGGCGACCAGCCGGAGGTCATCCGCTACAGCGCGGAGCCCGGCGTCTACGTCCTCGAGGTGCGCGACGCGAAGAACCGCGAGGCCAACTTCCAGGACGCCTATCAGCTCACTGTCGAAGAGGGGGAGTAGCCCGACACTTCCCGTTGACAAGGCAAGGAGAGCCCCCTACTTTGGTTCTCGCTTCGCCCTGCGGTGGTAGCTCAGTTGGTAGAGCACGAGCTTCCCAAGCTCGGGGTCGAGGGTTCGAATCCCTTCCGCCGCTCACTCATAAAGGCCGGTAGTTCTTGAGGAAACTCGGGACTACCGGCCTTCGTGTTTTCGGGCCTCGGGCCGCCTTGCAGCACGGGTGCAGCAAACGGAGCGAAGCTGGTCCTGCCGCTCCCCTCCCCGGCTCGCGCCTGCGGCACCTCCGGCGGCTGCTGCTGGGGGACAGGAGCGAAGGACAGCTTGTTGATTTCCTGGCGCAGATAGGCCGGGTCCATGTGGGCGTAGCGCCGCATGGTGAGGTTCGGGTCCGAGTGCCGCAGGACGCTCGCCACGGCCGCCGAGCTTGCCCCGGACTGGATGAGCAACGAGGCGCAGGTGCCGCGCAGGTCGTGGAAGCGCAGTCGGCGCGGCTTCGGCTTCGTCCAGAGGCGCATGGCGCAGCGGGGGCAGCGCTTCGCCTCGGCCTCGTCCGCCTCCTCCTGGAAGCCACACCCCTTGCGGCGGCAGATGAGCTTCCAGCCACTGACGATGCCGGCCCGGCCTAGAGCGCCGAACAGGTTAGGTCACGCCGCGCGCTGGTAGCGCGCGGCGACCTCAAGGTTTTGGACAACCGCGAGTCGCCTGAGGTCAAAGAGGTTGCGGCGCGTGCCTCGGTAACGAGCCTTCGGGCCCTGGCGGTTGGCGAGATGTGCCAGGCGATGCTCGACGCCGACACGTTCCCGGAGTTCTGCGCGGCCCGCGCGCGACTGCAGACGTGAGCGAAGGCGCTTCTGAAGCCGCTCGTCGTCGCCCATCGTGACGCTGCGACCCTTGCCGGATGCGGCCTGGGTACAACTTGAGCGCAGCTCGCACGGCCCGCAGGCTTCCGGGTCAAATTGCACGACGGCGCCGGGCTCGAAGGGCTCCACCTCGCCAGCAGGGCATTGGATTGTGCCGTCGCGGATGTTCACTTTGAAGTCGCGCTTGCCGAAGAGTCCGGCCTTCGCGCTGGCTCCTCGCCACGGCCGGCAGACGACGTCGCCGCCGCTCTCCAGCACGTCTTCGGTCATTGAGCTGTTGAGGTACGCCCTGTCGATGAGGAGGACGTCGGGGAAGAGCTCCTGGTGGGCCATGTCTTCCTGCAGTGCGCCCGTCGCCTCCTCTTCGGGTCGGTTGGCCGGCGTCACGGCGCAGGCCACCACCAGCTCGGTGTCGAGGTCGGTGCCGACGTGCTGCTTGTAGCCATTGAAGCGTTTGCTCTTGCGCCCGTGACGCATGTCCGGGTCTTCGATGGAGATGCGCCTGTCGGCCGCCACGCCTTGTCGAATCTGCACGCCGCCCTCGGGGCGCGGCTCGAGGTCCTGTTCGCGCACCTGCGCGAGCGCTTCGATGTAGCGAGTCAGCGGAGCCGCGACGCACGACTTCGACTGCTTCGCCACCCAGGCCATGAGGCGGTCGAGCTGTCGGCAGAGTCGATTGAGTGCGTCGACCTTCGCGTCGGGCGCGCTCCAGTCGGTGTCGAGGCCGGCCTTGATGCTGCTGGCCATCAGCAACGGCGCATCGGCCTGCTGACACACCTCCTCGACGTCGGTGCCGAGCGCGAGCGCCATGCTCTCGGCCACCTTGCGGCCTGCGTGGCCGAGAAGGTTGATGGTGTCCTCAACCCGCCCGGCCCCTTCCAGAGGGCGGCTGTCGACCCCCACTCGCAGCGTCTTCGGCGTCTTCTTCGGGTCGAAGCCCTTCGCCCGCTTCGCCACCTCGACGGTGCGCTCCAGCAGTCGGCGGTCCATCTCGGTCGCGATGAGGCGCTCCCTGAATTGCTGCAGCCCGCCCTGGGAGAAGGCTGGCTCGTCCTCTTCCGCGCCGAGTCGGTCCAACACCATCCGCCACCGGCTGTCAGTGCCCGACAGGCACACGGCTTCAGCATCCGAGGCCTGTGTGTAGGCCTGCACCAGCAGCGCCATGCACATCATCGCGGGCGGCTGCGGCTCTTGTCCCTGGCCCGTCTGTCGGTACATCGCTTCGAGCTCGTCCTGAAAGGCTTCGTCGAACAACTCGTGCCGATGCTCGCGCAGGAAGACAAAGAGCTTCCTGCTCTTCCCCGCCAGCTTCAGCAGGCGCTGCTCCCGTGCGCTCTGCTCCACAGCCGGCTTCCAGCGCTCCATGAGCCACCTCCGTGAGGTGGCGACCTGAGCACGCGGCGACAGCCCGCGTCGATCCCCTGCCGCTTGCCTGCTCCCTCGCCGTAACCTGATCGGCGCTCTAGAGCTAGGCACTCTGGCCACTGCGATTCAGGGCGCACGCATGCTGGCGGACCTCCATGCGCGGCGCGATCTCCCGGATGCGGAGATGGAGCGGAACGCCCCTGCCTGCATTGTGTCCGTGCTTGCCCTGGCTACGGAGCGCCTCGGGCAACTGCGGCGCGTGGTGCGCAACGAGGAGGACCCAGCCAACTTGTGGACCCCGCACAACGGGGTGGAGGCCCCAGAGACGCTCGGCGAGTTCCCCGGGGATATCGTCCTGTTCTCCTGGGGTTCCCACCGGCTTCCCCTGGTCATGTGGGGGGACCGTGGAATGGAGGCCCAAGAGACCCCGGAGAAGCGCGCGCGCAAGGGGCGCAAGGGCACGAGCAAGCGGGCGCGCAGCCCCGCTCCCGAGTCCTCCGAGGCCTCCCAGGGTGAGAGCCCGAGGGACTCCGCGCCGTCTGCTCCTGCGTCCTAAATCTAGGGGCAGCGGCACCGCTGACGCGGGGACCGCTGGGCGCGGATGCTCCAGCGGTCTCTGCTCCAGGGGCTTGAAACGACGCGAGCCGACCAGCCTTCAGGAAGCGCCGTGCTGAGCCGACTGGACCACAGCGAGAGCGCTTTAGCTCTACGGCAACAGCGTCTTGATGGTCTCGCAGTTCATCAGGGCGCGCCGCATGTAGCGGTGGTGAGAGTGCGCAGTGATCTTGGGCGTGAACTCTTTGCATGTCGCGTCATCGGAGGTGACAACGCGCGTCTGGGTGTACGTCCAATCCTCTTCCTTGGGGTCGTATGTGAGGACGAGCGTCAGAACAATGCCGCACAGCCCCCCCGGCCCGGAGACGCTCACCCACTTGTTCTTCGATTCCCGCTTGAACACGCGCTCAAACCGCGTGTGGGTGACCGAGCAGGCGTTTCGCGGCTCAAGGAGCAGATCACGCATCGCCGAGACAACGCAGTCGGAGGTACTGCACTCGCACACCCTCGTGAACGAGGCCCGCTCGCGCTCAAGGTAGGCTAGCTTGGACGGCTCTGTGGTGACGGTCTGCACCTCATCGAGATACGCAAGCGCGCTGCGGCACGACGCATGTGCCTTCTTGACACCCTCATCTCCAGTATAGCGCTTGCGAAGTTCGGCCTCCCCTTCGGCGATCTCCTGGGGCGTTGGGGACGCCGCCTTTGTCACCAGCATGTGGGAGAAGACGCAGTCGACCTCACGAAGTGAGTTCCGTGCTGCGGCAGTAGGTCGACACTCCATCGACATCGTGTCGACCGAGTCTGGTGAATAGAGCAGTGCCGACATGTACGCGAGTTCAGTCTTCCCGCCCTCACTGGGCGGATGCGTGGCCTCAGCAGCACCAGTTACCATCAGGACTAGGAACGGGAGAGAACGCATCCCTCCATCCTCCCCAACACCGGGGCACGGGTCCACTGAGCGGGGGGTTCAGAGGGACTGCAATGCCTGAGGCCCATTGCCCCAATCTCCGTGGCCCACCTAGCCTCGGTGGTCATGCGCCCCGTTCTCCTCCTGCTTTTCCTTCCGGCTGCCGCTGTTCACGCTGACCCGAGCGCGACAACACCACAGGCGCACAGGTTCCTGATGTCAGCGCCCGACAAGGAAGGCGATGACGGAACAAAGATGGTCGACAGCACATCGGTTACGTGCGTGCCCGAGCAGAGCGACCGGGCGCCCACTGAAGTGCTTACATGCCACTTCCGGCAACTGCGCGTAATACGGTTTCGTGAGAAGAAGACCGCTCCCGGGTCGTGCACTGTTGCCGAGTCGGAGTGGACAGTCACGTTCCACAAGGTTGGTGCGCACCGCTGGCGGGGATTGTGGGAACCCGCTGGGACATGTGCGGTCGCACGCGTCCACACTCTTGAGCACGATGCCGAGAAGAGAGTGTGGACATACTCACGCGAGTCGATTGTTGGGGTTTCTGACCGAGCGATGTGCGGGGCGGGTGGTACTGAGTACACCGGCACGTCGTACAACACGGCCTTGGACGGAGCGCACGTTACGTTTCCCGCCAAGGACATCGGCTGCGCGCGGATCGTGGGGATTAGCCCCACCCCTTTCAAGGTGTTGGGAGCATACCGCTCCCTGGGGCATGTCGGGCTCCACGCGAGCCCGCGCCCGCGGTTCTCTGCGTCCCACGAGCAGGCTTTTCGTGTCTTGGTTTCGTGAAAGACGCCTCGTCCCATGAAATCACGTTGCGACAGACAGCGCCCGGACAGTCTTTTCGCCTTGGCGCCGCTCGTCAGAGTCGCGACTGTCTCCCGTCAGGCTTTCAGGTCTTCTCGTCTCCGCGCAGCACCCGCGCCGTCGAGACATGCCGGTCTACTTCTCGCCTCGACGCGTACCCCTTCTTCTCCTTCTTCTTCGGCCCTCGGGGATGCTTGCGCAACTTCGAGGGCTTGACGTGGCTGGCCAGCCTCAGCAACTCCTTGCTCAACTCTTCATCCGTCTGAGACTCGAATCCGCGCCAGAGTGGCTCTGGAATGGCTATCATCATCCCGCCATAGGTGGCCTTCACTTCGTCCGCCACGTAATAGCTGGACACCTCCGCCGCCTTCAACCGGTGTTCGGTCTCCACTGCCGCCAGCATCACCGCCAGCACGTTGTACGCCATCACCGCCATGCCGAAGGCCAGCAGCGCCGCTCGCGGGTAGCCCAGCGTCTTCACCTCGCTCTTCAACACAGACTCCAGCCGGCCGAACATCCCTTCGATGCTCCAGCGCCGCCGGTAGAGCCCCGCCACCTCCTTGGCCCCCATGCGCTCCGGGGGCACGTTCGTCAGCACGCGAATGCGGGTTTCGCCGTCCGCGGTCGGCGCCTCCAACTGCAACTCAATCCGTCGCAGCCGCAGGCGCCGCCCCTGCTCATCCTCAATCTCGACGGCCTGCTCGAAGACGACTCCCGTTTCGACGCGTCCCACCTTCCTCACCGGCCCCACCTCCGTCGGCGAGGGCGAAACGCCATGCTCGCGGATGACGAAGGCGGCGTGCTTGTCCTCCACGGCGAAGAGTATCCGCCGCGTCGAGAAGTTCCGGTCCGCCAACCACAACTCCCCCGCCTGCACTCGCTCCAGCACCGGCCCCATCAACGCCCGCTCCTGCGCGTGCGCATCCTCCGCTGGCACCATGTCCACCACCAGGTCCCACTCCGGCGCGTACACCACCAGCGCCTGGCCCGGAAGCGCCGCGCCTCGAAAGCCCCGCAGCGGCTTGAGCCTCTTCTGGCTGGCTGCCAGATGGTTCCCATCCAGCACTCGCACCCGGTAGCCCGAGGCCCAGGACGGCTGCTGCAGCTTCAGCTGCTCCAGCACCGGCAGTAGCCGCTCCCCGCTGCATTGCACCAACTCCCGTACCACCCGCGGCTCGGCGTGGTGCACCTTCTCGTACAGCGCCTGCATCGACACCTTCAGTCCCTCGCTGGACTGGGCCGCCGCATGGAGCGACGGCCGCAGGCCCAGGGCCACCAGCGCCATCAGGTCCACCTCGGTGGAGAAGAGCAGCTCACGCGTGTACTGCCGCTGGCGGTGCTGCTCGAACAGGCTGTCGAGCCACTCGGCACTCAGCGCCCGCTGCATGAGCAGTCGCGCCATGACGGGCAATGGGCTGTGCTGCACGAAGCGCTCGAAGACGGCGTCCAGGGCCATGACTCTTCCTCCGGCCATACCTCCCTGGAAGGTGCTCTCGACGCTCCCTTCAAGCGCCGTTGCCCGAAGCAACCGCTACCTCTGCCGCCACCCCTCCCGCCAGGGGAGCCCCTCCATCACCTTGAAAGGGGTGGGGATTAGCCCCTGAGCGCCCCCACCGCTGCGGGCCAGCGCGGGGGCTCGCGCTAAGAGACACGGCACGCAACCGGTTCCGGTTCCCGCCATAGGGCCGGGAACCGGGAACCACCGGGTCAGCCCTGGCCCCGGGCGAGGAAGGCGTCCACGTCCGCTGGCCGGACGCGGATGGCGTTGCTCACCCGGACGTGGGGCAGCTCGCCCCGCTCGCACAGCCGGTAGACGGTGGCGGTGCAGATGGCCAACCGCTCTGCCACCTCACGCACGGTGAGCAGGCGCTCCGCCCCGCTCGGCAGCGCGCGGAGCCGCGCAGGAGCCGGACCTTGCAGCAAGGATGCAGCAAACTCCTTGCGATTCCCTGCTACTGGCTGGGATGGTTGGACGGACCCCGGCCGCGAATCCCCAACGGTTCTGAGGGCTTGTGAATGACTGATAACGCCTGGACGGGTCGAGGCCGCGCTTCCCAAGCTCGGGGTCGAGGGTTCGAATCCCTTCCGCCGCTCACTCATAAAGGCCGGTAGTTCTTGAGGAAACTCGGGACTACCGGCCTTCGTGTTTCCGGGCCTCGGGACGTCTTGCGGCAAGGATGCGGCAAACGGCGCGAAGCCGGTCCCGCCTCTCCCCTCCCCGGCTCGCGCTTGCAGCACCTCCGGCCCCGGCGGAAGGAGTCTGCTCCTTCTTCCAGGGCCTCGCCGTCTCCGCGTGCTGGCGTGTGGCCTGAAACGACGAAGCGGGACGCCCGGAGCCCCGAGCGTCCCGCCTCTTCACGCGGCTTCAGCCGGTGTGACGGGGACTACCCGCCAATCGCGCCGTTGATGAGCGGCGCGACAATCTGCATGCCCGGGTCCTCATCGTTGTACCCGTTGGCGGGCTCGTAGATGCGGACGCGCTGGTTGTCGTTGATCCACCGCGAGAGGAACTTGTCCATGCCGACGAACTCGCTGTAGCACTTGTACGTCTGGCCCCACGGGAACTCGAGGTACTCCCACCAGTGCCGCTTCTTCTCCATCTGCTGGCAGGCGTGCGAGCCGATGAAGGTGATGATGGTGCTGCAGTGGCTGGAGTTGATGGCGCGGTTGTGGGGGATGAAGTAGCTGAAGTTGTTGTAGAGATTCAGCTCCTGCACCAGCCGGTCCTGGTCCTGCTTCCAGTATCCGAGGACGGACTCCTTGTCATTGGGCGTCTGGAAGCGGTCATAGGAGAAGCGCGAGTAATTGTAGTCCCGCGTGTAGCCCGTGTACGCGAGTTGGTCGTTGGGGAACTCCTGCGCCACCATCTTGTTGATGCTGCCGAAGTCATTCATGTTGAACGAGGCCGGCAGCAGGCCGAACACGGAGTCCAGGTTCCACGACGAGCGAATCTTGTCGTGCAGCGGGCGCGAGCGGTACGAGAGGTCCGGCGCCATGAAGATGGGGCCCGAGTCGTTGAGCATGTAGCCGCGCGCGGGATTGATGGCCTTGCGCAGAAAGTAGAAGGCGGCCGACGTCGCGGTGCCGCCCGCGCTGTAGCCCGTCATCAGGAGCTTCTGGACGTTGGGGAACTGCGTCTTCGTCCAGTTCGCCACCGTCGTCGTGTTGATGTAGCCGTTGTGGTACCAGGTCAGCGGCGGGTTCTGCCCCGTCGGGTCCGCGTACGTCTTCACGTTGTTGCCGATGTGCACGTCACCGGTGCAGTACGGCAGGTAGACGATGTTCCAGTTCTTGGTGACCAGGTCCGTGCGGCTGCGCAGCGGCAGGCCCGGGTCGGCGCCGTTGACGATGGGCGACACGTACTTCGCGGTGAACTGGGTGATGTAGTCGTCGCTGATGCCGTTGGGGTTGGCCGCGCCCAGCACGCCCGCGCGCCCGCTGCACGTCTCGAAGTCCCAACACGCGCCGCCACCTTCGAGCAGGAACAGCAGGTTGGGCGAGTTGGTGCGGTGGACGAAGAATTTGTACTGCGAGCCGTTGCCACACTTCGTCCCGGGCAGCTCCACCTTCTGCCAGTTGTAGTTGTTACCTCCGTCCACGAGCATGCTGACGATGGTGGAGACGATGACCTCAGCGCGGGCCATGCCAGGCACCAGCGCGACGGCCATGAGGCTGGCCAGGAGTAGGCGCTTCATTCATGAACCTCCGGTTTTTGTGGGAATTCCATTCTATACAATGGAATTGCAACTGTGCCAGGGCCTCTTGCGTGTGGCATGTTTCATCCGCGACGGCAGCTGTGATGCGTTGCGGAGAAGCAGCCGGGGTGAGTCATTGCGCGGTGCGTTGTCCGGCCGGGTAGCCTTGTGCGCGCGGCGCGCGGTATTCGGGTCGGAATGGTCGTGAATGCTCGGTGGACGGGGCTCCCGTGGCTGGTGGCGGCGGGTGTCCTCGTGGGGCTCTTCGTCGTGGTGCTCGTGCTCCTGAGTCGCCCGGAGCCCCCCGGCCCCCCGGAGGTGGCGGCGCCGGCTTCCGTCGCGGCCCCCACCGCCCCCGAGCTGTTGATGGTCACCAGGAAGCGCGGAAATCTGGACCGGGCCGGCAGCAGCCCTCAGCGTGCGCGGAGGGTGCGCCCCTCCATGGGCAGCGTGGGAGACGCCCATGACAACGCGATGTGCGCGAGCTTCTTCGCCACGCTCGAATGCGAGCTGCTCGACCGTCGCAGTCTTCGCTCGCAGGCTGAGGGGCGGATGGCCGTCTTCGAATTCATCGAGGGCTGGTACAACCCGCACCGCCGCCACTCCGCCCTCGACCACGAGTCGCCCACCAACTCCGAAAAGAAGTACCGGGCTGCTGCCTGACGGTGAAAGCCCGATGCTCAAACGTCAGATGTACGGTCGAGCCAACTTCGACTTGCTGCGTCGCCGGAGGCTCAAACACATCCACCGCGAATGTCCTGCGCAGCAGCCCGGCCCAATCCAGTCGCTGCCTCCGCTCCTTCTTCCGTTCCGCCTTCGCCGCTGCCTCTGGCGGAGGGCTCGCCTCTTCCAGCTTCAGCCCTGCCCCCACTTGAGGGAACCTCGTGGAGAGGTTCTTCCATGGCCTCAAGCGCTTCCGCCGCCTCGCGACGCGATATGAAAAGACGGCTCGTAACTACCTCGCCCTCAGCCACATCGCCTGCACGCGGATGTGGCTCAACTAGGGACACCCCTAGAGCGCCGATCAGGTTACGGCGAGGGAGCAGGCAAGCGGCAGGGGATCGACGCGGGCTGTCGCCGCGTGCTCAGGTCGCCACCTCACGGAGGTGGCTCATGGAGCGCTGGAAGCCGGCTGTGGAGCAGAGCGCACGGGAGCAGCGCCTGCTGAAGCTGGCGGGGAAGAGCAGGAAGCTCTTTGTCTTCCTGCGCGAGCATCGGCACGAGTTGTTCGACGAAGCCTTTCAGGACGAGCTCGAAGCGATGTACCGACAGACGGGCCAGGGACAAGAGCCGCAGCCGCCCGCGATGATGTGCATGGCGCTGCTGGTGCAGGCCTACACACAGGCCTCGGATGCTGAAGCCGTGTGCCTGTCGGGCACTGACAGCCGGTGGCGGATGGTGTTGGACCGACTCGGCGCGGAAGAGGACGAGCCAGCCTTCTCCCAGGGCGGGCTGCAGCAATTCAGGGAGCGCCTCATCGCGACCGAGATGGACCGCCGACTGTTGGAGCGCACCGTCGAGGTGGCGAAGCGGGCGAAGGGCTTCGACCCGAAGAAGACGCCGAAGACGCTGCGAGTGGGGGTCGACAGCCGCCCTCTGGAAGGGGCCGGGCGGGTTGAGGACACCATCAACCTTCTCGGCCACGCAGGCCGCAAGGTGGCCGAGAGCATGGCGCTCGCGCTCGGCACCGACGTCGAGGAGGTGTGTCAGCAGGCCGATGCGCCGTTGCTGATGGCCAGCAGCATCAAGGCCGGCCTCGACACCGACTGGAGCGCGCCCGACGCGAAGGTCGACGCACTCAATCGACTCTGCCGACAGCTCGACCGCCTCATGGCCTGGGTGGCGAAGCAGTCGAAGTCGTGCGTCGCGGCTCCGCTGACTCGCTACATCGAAGCGCTCGCGCAGGTGCGCGAACAGGACCTCGAGCCGCGCCCCGAGGGCGGCGTGCAGATTCGACAAGGCGTGGCGGCCGACAGGCGCATCTCCATCGAAGACCCGGACATGCGTCACGGGCGCAAGAGCAAACGCTTCAATGGCTACAAGCAGCACGTCGGCACCGACCTCGACACCGAGCTGGTGGTGGCCTGCGCCGTGACGCCGGCCAACCGACCCGAAGAGGAGGCGACGGGCGCACTGCAGGAAGACATGGCCCACCAGGAGCTCTTCCCCGACGTCCTCCTCATCGACAGGGCGTACCTCAACAGCTCAATGACCGAAGACGTGCTGGAGAGCGGCGGCGACGTCGTCTGCCGGCCGTGGCGAGGAGCCAGCGCGAAGGCCGGACTCTTCGGCAAGCGCGACTTCAAAGTGAACATCCGCGACGGCACAATCCAATGCCCTGCTGGCGAGGTGGAGCCCTTCGAGCCCGGCGCCGTCGTGCAATTTGACCCGGAAGCCTGCGGGCCGTGCGAGCTGCGCTCAAGTTGTACCCAGGCCGCATCCGGCAAGGGTCGCAGCGTCACGATGGGCGACGACGAGCGGCTTCAGAAGCGCCTTCGCTCACGTCTGCAGTCGCGCGCGGGCCGCGCAGAACTCCGGGAACGTGTCGGCGTCGAGCATCGCCTGGCACATCTCGCCAACCGCCAGGGCCCGAAGGCTCGTTACCGAGGCACGCGCCGCAACCTCTTTGACCTCAGGCGACTCGCGGTTGTCCAAAACCTTGAGGTCGCCGCGCGCTACCAGCGCGCGGCGTGACCTAACCTGTTCGGCGCTCTAGTTCCGTCGTAGCTCGAAGGTGGAGGTGACGAAGCCAGCGTCGGTCTGGACGTAGGACAGGTTCGCCCCGTTCTTCGTGACGAAGAAGTCGAAGTGCGAAGTGCCCCCGAGGTTGTCGGTGAGCGTCGCGGTGCCGCTACAGTCGGGCGCGAGGGTGTAGGTGCCAGAGTAGACGATGCGCGTTATCACACCATCGGTACTGACGGTCGCCGAACCGGTAAAGGTCCCGTCCCCGTTGAAGAGATCATGACCGGCCTGGGCGAAGGGGACCCGATCAGACCCGCTCACGATGTACCCATCGTTCGCATAGATGTAGCTGCCCGTCAGGATGCTCGGCTTGCATTGGGAATTCGTCGAAGTCTCCGCCGGGAGAGTCTCGCCAAATGCCTCGTGCGCAAGGCCCAGGAGACCGGCCGTGAGGACACTTCCCACAACGTACCATTGGAATCGCTTCATGCTCCCCTCCATTATTTCGGGCCATCACGGCCTGATTGCCCACTGCAGGACGGAGAGTGGCACGGCCCGGGTTTTCTCAAATCGGACCAGGGTAGGTCTCGCCCGTGCAGTAATGGATTGCCGAGTACTGGCCCCTCCCCGGCCATTGGCACACATCGGCCGTATCGTGGGAGCTCCTTCAAGACATCTCGGGTGCCCACGGAACCGCGGTCGTGCTCAAGCACGTCTCGGGGTAGCCGCGGACGAAGGACATCCCCACGCTCCCGTCTTCGCTCCACCCCTGAATCAGTCAAGCAACCCCTTGTCCAAGATGCAGCGTCCCCTTGTCTGAGGGGTAGGCGCTACAACTTCTGGGCAAGGGCCCTTCAATGACAGGAAAGGTATACCCCTCCAGACCCTCATCCTCATCTGCCTCTGCCCATGAACGAGCCAGGCCGAAAAACGGAAGTGTCTGGTTCACCCCCAAAGTCCATCGACGATGCGATCGCGCGCGGGCGGGCGGCGATCTTGCGCACGCAGAAGGCGAACGGCGCGTGGGACGGTGCGTGCGAGCTCGGCCCGTCGTGCACGGCGCAGGCGTTGATCGCGCTCGCCTACATGCAGCAGCTCTCCTCGGAAGACGCCGCCGAAGGAGCACGCTGGCTGAAGAACCAACAACGCAAGGACGGCTCCTTCGGCGGGTGGCCGTACGCGACGCGCGGCGATCTCGGCGCCACCGCCTGCGCATGGGCCGCGCTGCAGCTCTCGAGCGGTCCAAAAGCGCAGGCCGCCGCCGCGCAGGCCCGCACGTACATCGACGCGCACGGCGGCTTCGATGCGGTGGTGGAGCTCGCGAGCTCGGGCGACGTGTCCGCATTCTACCTGGCGATGGCCGACCGCCTCGATGCGAAGCGTCTGCCTCAGCCCCCGCTCGTGTGGGTGCTCTCGCGGCACACCGTCGACTTCGCCTTCAGCAAGCTCACCTACAGCGTGGTTCTCGGCGCGATGAGCATGGCGATCCTGTCGCGGCGGCTCCGTGGCGAGTGGGACGTGCTCACGCGCCTCTCCTGTCCGCGCGCGTCCTCGATCATCAAGACCTTTCAGAACGACAACGGCAGCTTCAACGGCGTGACGATCTTCACCGCGCTCTTCGGCGCCACCTTGCACGCGACCGGTCGCTCCGAGGATCGGGACGGGGCCGCGCGCGCCGCGGCGTTCCTCCTGAGCCGCCGCATCCGCGACGCGAGCGGCATGCACTTCGATATCTTCCCGAGCGATGTCTGGACCACCGCCTATCACGCGCGCGTGCTGACCGAGGCCGGGGTGCCGCGTGATGCGCCGGAGCTCCAGCGCGCGGTCGAGTACCTCTTGGCGACGCAGGCGCGTGTGCCGCAACCGCGGTGGAACAACCGCAAGTCCGGCGCGGTGCGCACCGGTGGCTGGGCGTTCGAAGACGGCAACCCGATCATGCCGGATCCGGACGACACCGCGGTGGTGCTCTCCGCGCTCGGTCGCATCGTCGAGGGTCTTCCACCGGCGCTCGTCGCAAGAGTGCGCACCGCGATCGCCGACGGCCGGCGGTGGATGCTGGACATGCAGAACCCGGACGGCGGATGGGGCAGCTTCGCGTGGGGGCTTCCGAGCAAGGCGCCGGGCCCGGCGATGCAGCAGCCGTTCTCGCTTCCGCCGATCACGAAGCCGCGCGAGCTCATCGACGCCTTCCTGCATCCACCGGTGGTGCTCGGCGACCCTTCGACCGAAATTCTCAGCGCGCGCGTGCTCGATGCGCTGCTGTCGACGGGCGACGCGCCGAGCGCGCCAGCCGTGCAGAAGGCCATCGGCTTTCTGCGCGAGCAGCAGTGCGACTTCGGGCCGTGGTGGGGCCGCTGGGCGGTGAACTTCCTCGCCGGCTCGTCGTACGTGCTCTCGGCGCTGACGAAGGCAGGCCACCAGCCGAGCGATGCGTTCTTGAAGCGCGCGATAGATTGGACGCTCGCGCACCAGAACGAGGACGGCGGCTTTGGTGAGAGCGTGCTCAGCTACGCCGATCCGAAGCTCGCTGGCATTGGCCCGAGCACCGCGCCGTTGACCGGGCTCGTGCTGCTCGGATTGATCGACGCGGGCTTGCGCGACTCCGCGGCGGTGCAGAAGGCGATCTCCTACTTGCTCGCGCGGCAACGGCCCGATGGCACCTGGCCGAATGGCACCTACCTGGCCACCGCGCTCCCGCCGAACGCGTTCTATGCTTACGCGCCCGCAGCGAACTACCTGCCGCTCCAAGCGCTCGCTCACTACGCGCACCTGGACGACGCGCTGGCGCATTCGGTGAGGCCGTCGCGCTGGACCGACGCCGTGCTCGATCCGATGCGGCAGAAGACCGATCCGCTCGCCGACGAGTTGGTCGCGGAGATCTACGCCGCCGACGCCGAACGCTCGGTCACGAATCTCCTCGCGCAGCTCTTCCGCAACGACGCGCCGATCCCCGAGGGCATGTCGCCGGAGCTCCGCGATTACTTCGAGAGCACCGCGGCGCTGCCATCGTGGGCGGACGCGAAGAAGATCGCCAAGGCGCAGCAGCTCTTCGCCAACCATCCCGTGCAGATCACGATGGGCCTCTTCTGCTCCTCGCTCCCGCAGGCCTATGCGGCGGCGGACGGCGCAGCGGTGTTGATGCAGACGCAGGCGATGCAGCGCAACACCCGGCAGCGGGTCTTCGAGACGGCGCAGTTCGTCTTCGACGTGGTCGACGAAGGCGCGTTCTCGCCGGCCGGCAAAGGCATCCGCGCGGCGCAGCGAGTGCGGCTCATGCATGCGGCGATCCGACACTTGATCCTCAGCCGCAAGGACGTGCCGTGGAACTCCGCGGTGCGCGGCAAGCCGATCAACCAAGAAGACATGGCCGGCACGCTGATGACGTTCTCGGCGCTGACCTTCGACGCGCTTCGCCGCTACGGGATTGACGCGAGCGACGCGGACGGGGAAGCGTGGATCCACGCCTGGACCGTGGTCGGCCACTTCATGGGCATCGATCCGTCACTGATGCCCACGTCGCTCGCGGATGCCAAGGCACTCATGGAGGCGATCCGCGACCGGCAGTGGGCGCCATCACCCGAGGGCCGCGCGCTCACCGAAGCGTTGCTCGAGATGATGAACCAGTTCTTCGCCTTCGATCTCACCGCGCTCAGAGGCATCATGCCCACGCAGATCCGCTTCCTCGCCGGCGATCACTGCGCGAACCTGCTCAACGTGCCGCAGAGCAACCTGACCGACCTTCTCGAGCTGTCGACAGATCTGATGCGCGAGCTGGACGTGACGAACCACGACGCGACGGTGGCGAAGCTCCTCGGCAAATTCGCGGACGACGCCATGAAGCGCATCGTGCTCGCCGAGCGGGAGGGGAAGCAGGCCTCGTTCCGGCTGCCGTCGTCGCTGAAACAGTCGGTGGTACCGGGGACCTGAGCGACGGCGCGGCCCCCCGTGATTTCACGCGCCAGCGTCCGCGCGGACAAACGGGGGGCTCACCTCATGCGTCGATGCCGCGCGCGGCCCTCCGCCGGCGCACCGTCCACCCCAGCGCCAGCAGCACCCACAGCGGACCTGTGACACCGGTGGCCCCCGTGGAGCAGCCACCGCCGGAGTCGTCGTCCGCGGTGTTGCCCACGGCGGTGACGTTCGTGGGCCCTTCGGTGATGGACAGCAGGCCCGGCGCCAGGTCCTGGAGCAGCGAGGTGCCCACGACGGTGCCGTCGGTGCGCCACAGCTCCCCCCGACCTCCGGAGCGAGGAGACGACCGTCAGAAACCGGCCGCCGCGCTGACCTGCTCCGGTGTGCCCTCCAGCGCGCCGCAGTCCACGGGGAGCAGCAGGTAGGCGCGGTTGCTCGACTTCAGCCGCGTCGGGAGATCCTTGACGGTGAGCCAGGTGGTGCTGGGCAGCTCGAAGGGTGTCCCGCCCGCGTAGCGCTCCTTCAGCACGGGAGGCTGCTGCTCGGCAGAGCCCTTCTGCTCATACAGGGTCTTCGAGACATCGAAGCGTGCGAAGCATTGCTGGTCATTGACTGGCAGCACCATCTCCTTGAAGCCGTTGCTCAGGGAGACCTGGTGCTTGAAGTTCTGGCCCGAGACCGTGTCCTTGATGTCCACCAGGTGCGCGCCCTGCGGCACCTCGAAGGTGAGATGGTCCTCGGTGGTATTCGTGGGCGCCAGGAGCTGGCCATCCACGCTCACCTCGAGACTGGAGCCCTCCGGCGCGACCAGATGGAGACTGGGCTTCCCGAAGAAGTGTTTGGCTCCGGCGTAGACGCTGCCCACTGCAATGGCTCCCCCCACAAGAATGAGACGGATATTCGTGGCCATGATTCCCCCCCCAACGCCTCCGGAGCGAGGCGGATGAGCGCAGCATCCCATAAACGACGTGCGACAGGAAAGGCAAGCTCCGCCTGACGCTGCTGGAGCTGCTCGGCGCGGCGGGAGGCGAGTTGGAGGCCGGGGACGTCGACGCGTAGCTGCTGGCGGTGAGTGAGCGCGGTGCTTGCGCTCACCCCGGACGGCCCGCTCAGGCCGCGATGCTCACGCGAGGCTCAAGGTGTTTGCTCGGCGAGCACCTCACTGTCCCGGACCCAGGTGCCACGAACCGAGACATAGGTCGTTCGCCTCCCACATCCCTTGACGCCGACCTTCGAACCCTCCGTGCCGAGGCCGTCGTTTCGATTGAGAACGATCGTCTCGACCTTCTCTTCAGGACAGCCGAGGTCGAATGACGCCGTCTTGAGGCCATCCCTCTGCCAACGGCCTTCGACGGTGACGCACCCGGCAAACACAAACAACGCGGCAACGGCAATGATTCTCGACATCGGACACATTTCCTTTCTTCGAACAGGCTCACTGGATGGATTGAAGAAGCGCTCGAGCCACTCCGTCATGGAGCCCCATCCCCCAAAGACGTAGTTATCACACGCCCGGCGTCCAGGTAACCCGGTTGCAGTTGATCGCCATGGCCGTACTGCGAGCCGGCGCTGCGTTCCTGCTCGAAGAGCGGGTCACCCTGATGCTTCGCCACCCGCGGCGGCGGTGAAGCACGCGCGTTCCCCGGTGGCTCTCCGGGCTCCCCACGTCAGTCCGGTGTGGATGGCCGTCGTCCACCTGCCGGATGGCGTTGGAGCCCGACTACCTCGCGAGTAGTCTCCTCGTACGCGGTGCGGACCGCCTCACGAGGTAACTCATGGAGTCTGAAGTCCTCAATCCGGCAAGCCTTCCCCCCGGGACGCGAATCGGCCCGTGGCGTCTGCTGGAGCAGCGTGGCCGGGGCACCTACGGCGTCGTCTACCGCGCCGTGCACTCCGAGCCACACGCCTCGGACGCCGTGGCCCTCAAGCTGGCCATGCACCGAAAGGATGCGCGCTTCGCGCGTGAGGCCGAGCTGCTCTTCCGCATCCGCCACCCCGCCGTCCCCCGCCTGCTGGACCAGGGCCTCTGGCAGCCCCGCGAGGGAGTCGCCTATGCATGGCTCGTCATGGACTGGGTCGAGGGCGTGCCCCTTTATGACTGGGCCGTGGCCCAGCGCCCGTCGTCACGGAAGGTGCTTCAGCTTCTGGCCCGGCTCGCCCGAGCCCTGGAGGCCACGCATTCGGCAGGAGGCGTCCACCGCGATGTGAAGGGCGAAAACGTGCTCGTCGGGCGCGAAGACGGCCAGCCCTTCCTCATGGACTTCGGCGCCGGCCACCACCTGGGAGCCGCTACGCTGACGTCGCACCTCTTTCCTCCCGGTACCCCGTCCTACCGCGCGCCCGAGGCGTGGCACTTCGTGCTTGGCGCCCCAAAGCCCCCGGATGTCGCCTATCCCCCGGGGCCCGCGGATGACCTCTTCGCCCTGGGCGTCACGGCCTATCGGCTCGTCACCGGGAAGTACCCACCCTCACCGCACCCGAGGGGTGAAGAGGTCTGTCTTTGGAAGCCCGAGGAGCTGGAGCACTGGACGGCGCGAGTCAGAAACCCCCGCTGCACTCCGGAATTGAGCGCGCTGGTGTCTCGGATGCTCTCACTCCAGCCCGAGGCGCGAGGAAGCGCGTGGGAGGTGGCCGAAGCGCTGGAGCAGGCGGCACGCAGCGCGGGACGTGAGGCGGATGTGCCTCTCTTCACCGGAGAAGAGCCGCGGCCCGCGGGACTCTTTCCCCTCCCCCAGCGCGTCAAGGTACGGCCTCCTCCTCGCCCCAGCAGATGGCCCTGGTTCGCGGCCGCCGGCCTCGGAGGCGCACTGGCACTGAGCGCCGGAGGGCTGTCGAGCGTGAGTCGCTCCGAGGAGCCCGCAACGCCTCAACTCGCGGAACAGGAAGAGTCGAGGGATGGCGGTACCGTGGCCGTCGGGGACACCGCGCTGACGGCGCGGGTGGCGCCCGAGCGAGCTGCCTCCGTGTGGCAACCCATCGCGGTAGACCAGCCACCGAAACCCTTCCCAGGGCAGCGGCGCCCGGATGGCAACGGCCGCTGTCCCAGCAAGGTGCAGGTCGCCATCAACGGCGGTTGTTGGACGAAGCTGCCCGTGGACCTGAAGGACTGTGATGAATGGGACGGCGTTGAATACAAGGGCGCGTGCTACCAACCCGCCATGACTCGGCAACGCCCTGCCACCTCGGGCCCCGCGGAGCGAGACGGCGGTCCATAGCCATTCGCTCCAGAGCCCGACTCGTGCGCACGGGGCGAAGAGGAGGCATGGCTGTCCTCCCAGGAGGAGATGGCAGAGGGTCACGTGCCGATGGGGGCGTGTTTCCAGACGGCAGAGCCGACTCGCACTGGAAGGGCCCGGAGGATTTCGCGCAAGGCTTCGAGCTCGCTCGTGACGCGCTTGCACACATAGGCCTGCAGTGACGCGGGAACCGACGGGGTTTCTCCCCAAAGGAGGGCGATGATGGCGAAGTGGTCGCCTTTCCTCCGCTTGCAGTCGACCGCATGGGCGATTTCCTGGCCAATATACCCCTCGTCGGTGAACTCGGGAGTTACGAAGAACACCGCCGCGCAAGAGGACTCGATGCCCTCGATGATTGATGGGCTGAGCTCTGCACCCGCGGGCATCGCGTCGTCGTCCAGCCATGCAGCAAAGCCCAGTTCATCGAGCGCCGTCTTGAATTGTCGCACATGGGGTTTGTTGACGCTCTTGTGACTCAAGAAGATGCGTGGAGGTTGGGCATTCATGTTCAGCTTTGCTTCGAGTCCTGCCAGGTAGTCGTCATTGGACTGGGCGAAGTGGTGACCGCTCTTCGCATAATTGGCGGTGCTCTCCTTCAGGGCCAGACGGGCTTCCTTCCACAGCCTGGCGGCCTGCTGCCGGTCTGCATTGAAGAGGTGGTCGCCCTGGGCATCGAGCAGGGCTGCCTGGACGTACTGAAAGAATGCCTTGCAGGGGTCACAGTCGTGAGCATCCAGCGCGCGGTGGGCCTTTTCGGCGATGGTTTGCGCTTCCGTGGCATCGGGAAGCAGCCCGTCCTTGAAGAGGGACGTCCATTCCCGCGCCCACTCAATCTGGGTATTGACCCGCCGATGGTCCACATTGCGGGCGACACGAACTGCCTCCGTGTAGAGGCTCCGGGCCTGTTCGATGTGAGGCTGTCGCTGTTCGGGCGGTGCGTTCCTGGCATTTGCGAGTTGGAGCTGGGCCCGAATCGCAGCGAACCTGGAGCGGAGCTCGATGAGCTGATTCGATTCGAGCTCTTCAGGTGAACAGCTACCGAGCGCCAGTTCGATGGGCCGTTGGAGGGCTCTCGCGCCTTCCAGGTCCTTTCGCTCCAGAAGGGCCGACATCCAGTTACAACTGAGGACGACCTCGGCGCGTCGATTGCCCAGGCGTTGCGCGAGCTCGATTGCCGTCTTCCGGTGCGCGTCATTCTGCGCATGCGTAAACCGGGGATTGTTGAACGTCAGACGGGCAACTTCGTTGGCTGCCTGGAGTGCGACGAAATCCAGGGGGACGTCCGCGTCCCGAAGTCGCATGTACCGCTCGATGGCTGCATCGGTGGAGATGCTCCTTCGTGAGAGCTCGAGCTGAATGCGGACATACTCCGCCGCTCGCACCCCACCCTCAACTTCGAGTCGTGGAAGGCGGGCCTCGACGAGCGCATGACGCTCGGCGTTGTCATAGGGCGTCGCTTCCGCGAGGAGGCTCAGCAGTTCGCCCTGGAGGCCGCCGGTCCGCGGCTCCCGGGTGGGCTTCTCGTCCATGGATGGCTCCCTACGTCCATCCTACGCCGCCGCCGCACGCCGAGCAGGACGCAGAGCCCCCTCGGTGCGATGGGGCCCCTTCTCCTTTCCGAGCCCCGCCTCCCCCTGCCCGTGGCGCTCGCCTGCTCGTGGGGCTTGATCCGCGCTCCACTCTCCGATATTGAAATTGATAGTGAGTATCAAAATCATCTTCGCTCGAATCATCGAGTAGGACGGAGGAACGAGACGTGGCGCGAGAACTGGGACCGAGGGGAAGGATGTGCCGGCGGCTGGGCATTCCGCTGTCGCGAATCAGCGGGAAGGACCCGGACAAGGACCCGGTGCTGAGGAGGCCCTATCCCCCGGGGCAGCACGGCGCCACCGCGCGCATGGGCAACAGCGACTTCTCGCGGCGTCTTCGGGAGAAGCAGAAGCTGAAGCTGTACTACGGGCTGTTGGAGAAGCAGTGCCGGCGCGCGTTCCAGGAGGCGCGCCGCTCGCCGGGCAACACGGGCACGGTGCTGCTGCAGTTGCTGGAGAGCCGGCTGGACTCGCTGGTGCTGCGCGCGGGGCTGGCCACGAGCATCCGCCAGGCGCGGCAGTTCGTGCGCCATGGCTACCTCCAGGTCGATGGCACCCGCACGGACATCCCCAGCTTCTCCGTGAGGCCGGGCAGCGAGGTGCGCTTCCATGCCTCGCACCTGAAGCTCACCGTCGTGCGTGAGTCCTACGAGCGCATGAAGGGCCGCACCGTGCCTCCCTATGTCCAGGTGCTCGGAGAGGGCGAGGGCATGAAGTACGTGCGCCTGCCGGAGCGCGAGGAAATCCCCGTCGACGTGAACGAGCCGTTCATCGTCGAGTTCTACGCGCAGCGTGGCTAGCGTATCGGGGATGTCCAGACGAGGCCGACCCCATCGCCAGACGTCCCCCGGTCGTCAGGAATTGCCTCCGGAGACAGACCTGCCGCACTACAAGGGGCTCCTCCTCCTGTTCGCGAGCCTCTGTATCGGCCCGTCAGTCTTTGGCTACGTCCTGGATGCGATGGACTCCAGCGGCGTGGGGCTCGACCTCCGGCACAGAGCGCTGCTCGTGGGGAGCCTGGTTCTCGCGGGCTGGGGGCTCGCCCGTCTGCGGGATTCGCTCCGGAAACGCGAGCTCGCGCGGAAGCACCTGCGCGAGCCCTGGCTCTGGGATCGTGACTGGCGGCTCGAGACCGAAGCCGCCGCCTATCGAACGCACGCATTGCTGGGGGCGTGCCTGCTGTTCGTTCCCGCCGCGCTCGTCGCCGTGAGCTTCATGGCCGCGGGGGTCGCGTCGGCTTTCGACACGCGCCGAGGGGGCACGAGGTTCCTGTTCCTGGCCTTCGCGCTCGGCGCCGGCGGGGTCGCCCTGCACTGGCTCTGGAAGACCCTCGGCAAGCCGACCCTGCGGCGCTGGAGGGGCCGGCGTCATTTCGGCGTGGTGCGTCTGAGGCTCCCCCAGGTCCCCCTGGTCCTGGGCACGACCGAGCGGCTCGAGGTCGTCTTTCCCCGAGACGTGTCCGAGATGTCCGCCATGTCGGTCACCCTCGAGCGCATCCGCGCGAAGACGAAGACCCGGGGTAGCGGCAAGAACGCGAGGGCCGTCACGCGGAGAACCCTCGAGTACGACCACACCCGGCGGCTCGACGTGCGACGCCTGGGACCCGAACATCCCCTGGAGCTTGTCCTCTCCCTCCCCGCCCACGGCGCGGAGGCGTCCACCTGGAAGCAGGGCAAGACCGAGGTCTATTGGGAGCTGCACCTCGAGGGAGCATCCCTCGGGAACGAGCTGGACCTCCGGTTTCCCCTGCCGGTGTATCTCGTGCCGGAGGGCGAAGAGCCTGTCGAGGAACCGCGGGTGTTCTCCCAGGTGCGCTGAGACGCGGAGCGCCCGCTCGATTTCGAACCCGCGCCGCCCAGAAGAGGTGCGCGTCACGCCCGCAAGTGCTTTTCCGGTTAAACTAGGAAATCACACTCGTGGAAAGGATTGGCGCATGCACCTCTCGCGACGCGACCTGCTGAAGCTCGGAGCCCTGGGAGCCATGACTGGCAGCGGCTCCTCCCTCCTCGGTACAGGACTGGCGCATGCAGCCGAGGCGCCGCCACCCGTGGGCACGCTCAACGAGCTCAAGTACCGGCTCGCGGTGCCGGAAATCTTCGAGGCGCTGCCCACCGCGCCCTCGCACTCCCAGGCGCTCGTCATTGGCACGGGCTTCGGCGCGGCCGTGGCGGCACTGCGGCTCGGACAGGCGGGAGTGCAGGTCACCATGCTGGAGCGTGGCTCGCGCTGGCCGCGTGATTCGTGGCGGCAGATCTTCTCCTCCGATTCGCTGCTCGACGGGCGGGCCCTGTGGTTCAGGACGAACTTCACGGGACCCGACGGCATCACCCGGCTGCTCGACTCCTTCGGTGGAGTGCTCGACGTCACCGACTACGAGCACATCAAGGTCTGGCGCGGAGCCGCCGTCGGCGGTGGCTCGGTCGTCTTCACCGGAGCCATGGTGCAGCCCGAGCAGCGCTTCTTCGACCAGGTCTTCCAGGGCGTCGTGAGCTACGAGGAGATGGACCAGCGCTACTACCCGCTCGCGCGCCAGATGCTCGCCGTCTCGCCCATGCCGCAGGACGTGTACCAGAGCGCGCCCTTCGGGCACTCCCGCGTCTGGGACGACCACGTCACCCAGGCGGGCTACACGCCACAGCGTATCGACTCCATCTTCCAGTGGGACATCGTCCGGCGCGAGCTGACGCTGGGAGCGCGCGCCTCCGCCATCATCGGAGAGAGCAACTTCGGCAACGCGAACGGCGCCAAGTACGACCTCGGGCAGAACTATCTCCCCCAGGCCGAGGCCACCGGCAAGGTGAGCATCCACCCCGGCCACAAGGTGACAGCCATTGGCCGCGAGCCGGACGGCCGCTACTGGGTGCAGGTCGACGTCGTCGCACCGAACGGCACCGTCCTCCGCAAGCGCACCCTGACGGCCGACAGCCTCTTCCTGGGCGCGGGCTCCATCGGCACCAGTGAGCTGCTCGTCGCGGCCCGCGCCACCGGCGCACTGCCGAACCTGAACGAGCACATCGGCGCCGGCTGGGGCACCAACGGGGACGCGGCCGTGGCGCGCGCGTTCTCCGGCCTCCAGGGCTTCAACCAGGGCGCGCCGTGCGCCTCGCGCATCATCGACGAGGGCGGCATGCCGGTGACGTTCGAGAGCTGGTACGTGCCCCACCTGCCCGCCAATCCGGGGTTCATCGCCACGCTCGGCATGGCCCTCGACTCCCACCGCGCGAGCTTCCGCTACGACAGCAACCGCCGGAAGGTCGTGCTCGACTGGCCGAGCGATGGCAATGACGACGTCGTGGCCGCGCTCCGCGTCGTCAACAACCGCATCGCCGACGCCACCTGCACCCAGGTCGGCGTCCCGCTCATCGCCCCTGACGTCAACGCCACCTTCACGGCCCACCCGCTCGGCGGCGCGGTGCTCGGCAAGGCCACGGACCTCTACGGGCGCGTGAAGGGCTATGACCGCCTCTACGTCGTCGATGGCGCGGCGATTCCCGGCAGCACCGCCACCGTGAACCCGTCGCTGACCATCACCGCGCTGGCGGAGCGCTCCATCGCCGAAATCATCCGCGCCGGAGGCTAGCCGCGGCGAGGGCCCCGAGGCCTCGCACGCCGACGGCTCCACGCCGGGATGGAGCCCCGGAGGCGCGGCTCACGGGCCGTGAGGTGCTGGCCCTGCCCGCCATTCCTCCGCCCGCTGCGCCGTCGGAATCGTGAAGAAGAAGGTGCTCCCCCGGGCCGGCAGGCTCTCGACCCAGATGCGGCCGCGGTGGGCCTCGATGACGCCCTTGACGATGGGGAGGCCCAGGCCGGCGCCGCGCCGCTCCGCCTTCCGGGACTGCCAGAAGCGCTCGAACAGGTGCGGCAGGTCCTCCTCGGCAATCCCACTGCCCGTATCGGTCACCCGGAAGAGCACCTCGCCCTCTTCCGGTGCCGCCCCGACGGTGATGCGGCCGCCGGGCTTCGTGAACTTGAACGCGTTGCCAATCAGGTTCTCGAAGACCTGGAGGAGCCGGTCCCGGTCGGCCCAGAGCTCGGGGAGGTCCGGCGCGGCCTCGAGCCTGAGCTCGATGGAGGCAGACGTGGCGAGCGGCTTCTGGGCCTCGACGGCATCCGAGACGACCTGGTGTGCGGAGACGCGCGCCGGTTCTACGGACAGCCGGCCCGCCTCCATGCGCGTCACGTCGAGGAGGTCCTGGATGAGGCGATTCATCCGGGTCGCGGCGCGCTCAATCACCTCGGCGGGCTTCCGGGCGCTCCGCTCCGGCTCCGCTTCACGGCCCCGGAGAAGGCTCGCTTGCAGGAGGATGCTGTTGAGCGGGTTGCGGAGGTCATGCGCCACGATTCCCAGGACATCGTCCCGTGCCTGCGTGGCCCGACGGGCTTCGCGATAGAGCCGCGCGTTCTCCAGGGACAGCGCCACCCGCCGGGCGAGCTCTTCCGCGAGCCGGACATCGGAGGGGCCGTACACCCGGGATGCCGTCGAGGACACGAAGGCGAGTGCCCCCAGGAGCCTCTCATGTAACAGGAGCGGCACCGCCACCATGGAGTGGATCTCCGCGGCACGAAGGGCCCGCGCGTGCTCCTCGCTTTGCGCAAGCGATGCGACCTCCTCCGCCGACGGGCGTTGCAGGAGGAAGGGTTGTTTCGTCTCCAGGACCGGCCGCATCAGGTGCGGGCGGCTCCGGTCGAGCGGAATCCGCGTGAGCACCTCGCACAGCCAGGCCCTGGACGGCTCCCGGCATGCAACCTCGAGCCGCCGGACCTCCTGGTCGTCCTCGACGACGTCCACGATGCAGAGGTCCGCTACGTCCCGCACCGCGAGCGCGACGATTCGCGACAGCGTCTCCCTGGCGTCGAGCGTGGTGGTCAGCACCAGCCCGACTTCGGCCAGGAACCGCTGCTCGCTCTCGGTCTGCTTCTGGTCCGTGATGTCGCGAAGCGCCACCGTGAGAATCGTCTTCCCACCGACGTCCAGCTTCGAAATCGCCGCGTCCGCGGGGAACTCCTCTCCATTCTTGCGCAGGCCGAAAATCATCGAGCCGCGCTCGCCCATCATGCGAGCGACGGTCCTCCCCGCCGCGAACCTGGCCACGTGCTGACGGTGGAGGGCTCGCAGTCGCTCGGGAATCAGGATGTCGAGGGGTGCCCCGAGCGCCTCCGCCTGGGAGTAACCGAAGATACGCTCGGCCCCCTCGTTGAACAGGGTGATGCGCTGGTCCTCGTCGATGGTGATGATTGCGTCCGCGGAGATGGAGAGGATTCCGGAGGACTTCGCCTCGGCCATCCGCAGCCGGTCCTCCAGCCGCTTCCGCTCGGTGATGTCTTCAATCTGCGCGACATAGTGGAGGGGCGCGCCGTCCCGGCCCCGGAGGACGGAGCAACTGAGCATGACGTCGACGGCCGTCCCGTCCTTGCGGATGTATCGCTTCCCGAGCTGGTAGCGCGGAATCTCGCCGCGAGTGAGCTGTCCCAGGAGCGTGAGGTCTGAATTCAGGTCCTCGGGATGAGTGATTGCCTGGAAGGACAGTCCCCTCAGCTCGTCCTGCGTGTAGCCGACGATTTCGCAGAGCACGCGATTGACGCGGGTAAAGCGGCCGTCGAGCGCGACCAGGGCCATCCCGATGGGCGCCTCGTCGATGGTGAGACTGAACCGTTCCTCGGACTCCCGAAGCGCCCGCTGTGCCTCCTTGATCGCCGAGATGTCGGTGACCAGGACGAAGAAGCCGCGGACGGCACCCTCGACGACGTCTGGAATATAGTTTGCCAGACTGTGGCGCGAGGGCCCCCCGGCCGGGTTGGGGATGTCACGCTCGAACTCCTGCGGCTCGCCGCGCAACGCGCCTTCGATGTACGGCAGATTGAGCTTGTACAGCGGCCCCAACAGCTCGCTGATGTGCTTGCCGATCAGCGTCTCGGGTGAAACACCAAACCACCGTTTGTAGGCCTGGTTGGCGAACCGGCAACGCAGCGTGGAATCCCAGTAGGCCAGCATCGCGGGGAGCTTGTCGACGAGCTTTCGGAGCAGCTCGCCTTCCAAGGGCACGGCACTGGGGCTCTCGCTCTGCACAGACACCTCCACCCCGCTTTGTCCACAGGATACGCGTCACCGGCGAGTGGGGCGAGGGCCCCGCCCCCCTCCGTAGGGTGCGGCGAAGCTCGCGAACATCCGGTTGTGGACAGGACGCTGGCGTTTATTCCCGCGCCGCGCGCGTCCAGCGGCCCCTTTCTGTAGCCCCTCACGTCACGGAGCAGGCCCGCGTTGTAGCGGCGCGTGTCACAGGACCTGACGCTCCGCGGACCCATGAGAGGAGCGTCTCCCATGGCATGAGCATCGCAATGGCGGCGGGCCGCCATCGCCTGAAGCGGCGCATGGCAGTTCCCTACCATCTCAGAGAGTGTGTCTTGAACGGTCGAAACCTGGCTCTTGCCGTCATCCCCTCCATTGCCCTGTTCCTCGGTGCCCTGGCGCCCACGTCCGCGGAGGCGGCGTGCAGCTGTAGCGTCAGTTGCAACAACGGCTCGAGCTGCAAGGCGAGCAGCGCCGAGGGAAACAGCTGCAGCTGTTCCTGCAACTGGTTCTCGGGGAACGCGCGGTGCAGGGGCGACAGTGTGATTGGCATCACCAAGCAGCAGATGAAGGAGATCCTGCGCTGGGACAAGGCCATCGCCATGTCCGAGCGGGTTGGGGGCGAGCTGGGGGGCACGCCCACGGCCCGGGTGATTCAGGGCGCCATCTTCAACGCCTCGGCGGCGATGGAGAAGGACGAGCAGGCCTTCGAGGAGGCGGTGGACGCGCTCGACGAGGCGGTCCTCACCCTCAGCGCGGAGGACCAGCAGAAGGTCAAGGAGATCGCCCTCAGCCTCGCCGGCGAGTGAGGAGGTGGCCCGGGTGCGGGTCGAAGTACGGAGGGTTGTTGCGCGGCATCGGGTGGCTGCACGCCGCGCCCTTCAGCTTGCGGACCAGCACCGGGGCTCCCTTCTGAAGGGAGGAGGCAGGGCGGCGGTGACAGCCGCCCTGCCCGGGATGCGCTAATGGTATGACGCGTTGAGGAGGACGCTGGCGCTATTGCCGGTGAAGTTCGCGGTGACGATGTCGCGCTTGCCGTCGCCGTTGAGGTCCGCCACCGCGGCAACCTGCACGAACCTGCCCAGCGAGTTTGTCACTGCCGACTGGAACGTACCGTCGCCGTTGCCGAGCAGCACGGAATCGTCGGATCCCACGGGGCACCCGCAGGCAGGCAGCCGCCGCCCTGGCAGACGGGATCGTCAATGCCCACATAGTCGCCGTCGTGCTACGAGTGGTCGCTGGAGCACGCCGCTACGCTGATCAGCGAGTCAGTTCTTTGCTCACTCGCCGTGAAACAATCTGCAGCGCCAGTCGGCAGGCTATCCATTGCCAATTCATGGCTGCGGTCGGATTCCTGTCGATTCGGCACAATGGCTGCATTTCTTGCATAGCGAATTTCGCGCATGTGTTGGCGCAAACCCATCACATCCGACGTGGGTCGGACGCGCTCCGGCGGCGACAAATGATTTATAAATGAAACAAATGGAGCGGTGGGCTCAACGCGCTCTGGGGGAGCGCTTCGTCGTCGGCCCCGCGGGCCCGCGCGAGGCCGCGAGGGTCTCCGAGGGGCTCTCTTTGAAGAGCTTCTTGTACTCGACGCTGAATCGCCCTCCAGACACGAAGCCGAGCGACGCCACGACGTCGGCGACGGTCGTCCCCGGCGCGCCCGCGAGCAGCGTTTGTCGCGCAATCTCGAAGCGACGGCGGCGGAGGAACGCACCCGGCGGCATCCCCCGAGCCGCGATGAATGCAGCGCGAAGCGAGCGCTCCGGCACCCCGGCGGCAGCCACGATATCGGCCAGGGAGATGGGCTCACCTGCGTGCGCCTCGATGAACTCCTCCGCGCGACGTACGGAAGCAGGCGCCACGCGGTGCGGGGGAGCCATGAGGAGACCCGATGCGCTGTGGCGCGTGCCCGTGAGGAGCGCTGTCAGGAGCGCGTCCCGCAGCGAGGCCACGAGGAACGACGAGATGGAAGGCAGCTCCAGGAGCTCCGCGAACAACTTCAGGATCGGACCGACCCCGGCGGCTGACGTGAGCTCCAACGCGACGTCGAAGACGAGCGGCCCGCGGAGCTCGCGGCTCGTGAGCGCCGCGAAATGGGACTCGAGTGTGGTGCGCTCGATTGCCACGGAGCGCCCCTGGTAGCCCGGAGGGCACTCCAGCGTGACGAGACGCTCCGGCGAGAACACCGCGCCACGCCGCTCGGGCTCCAGCTCGTAGGGCTCGTTCGCGTGGCGCCCGTGGGCCTTGCCGCGCAATGCGCTCGAGATGATGTAGCGCTCGAGGATCTGAGGAATCGTGCACCGGCCGCCGGTAGGCCAGGTCCCGTGGACGATACGCATCGCCCCGCAGGTGATGACCTTCAGCTCGCACGAGAAGGCAAGTCCCCGTGAAGGCTCCAGCTCCGACTCAGAGTAGAGGCCACTGAATACGGCGCGCGCCTCCTCCAGATCCGCCATGCGGTAGAAGCGGCGCTCAGGGACCAGCCACACGTCCGTCGTGCGTCTGCGCCCCGGAGACGAAGCCGCTCGTTTGTTCGGCGGCTCCGATGCAGGTGGTCTCAGCATATTCATCCAGGACCGCCCTCATCCACCGCTCATCGCCGCCGGCCATGACTCACCCACCCCGCCGGCCTTGCGGAAACCACTACGAACTTTTGAGTGACTGGACCAGGCTCGATAAATGTATTTCTTCACGCTCAAGAGAGCGCGTTCACAATACGTTTCGATCCTGACGTCTCCCAGTAAAATATGACTAAGTGGAATTACTGAGTAGCGGTGGGTCTCAGGCGCGCAACAATCGCTGTCAATCGAGGTCGAGAGGCGAGCCGCTCCCCCACCCGGGCCGCCCCACTGAAGCTGAGCGCTCAGTCGTCGAGCGCGCCCGCGAGGACCCAGGAGCGCACCCGCACGAGGAGGCCCGGGTGCTGGTCGAAGTACGTCGGGTTGTTGCGCGGCATCCGGTTGCTGCACGCCGTGCCTTCCAGCTTGCGGACCAGCACCGAGTCGCCGGGCTTGCCCGCGCTCACCCGCGTGAGGGTGTTGCACTCGGCCACATTCGCGCGGGCGCCCACCAGGCTGCTGTAACTGCGGGTCGTCAGGTTGAGGCCGCCGCTCCTGGGGTGGCAGCGCGTACAGCCCGCGTCGCGCCACACGGGCTGGATGTCGGCGTCGTAGCGCGGCACCGTCACGCGAACAGCCACACTGCGGACCACGGGAGCACTCCGCCCATCCGTGACGCTGACCTTCAGGGTGAAGGAGGTCTGCATCCCGATGGCCGGCGAATACCACTGGACGCTGCCGCCGGTGCGCGAGCCCACCCACGTGCCCTTCGCCGCGGGCGCATGCTGCGCCCACGCATAGGTGAGTGTGTCGCCGTCCGGGTCGCTCGCGGCGATGGAGAAGGTGCCGGTGGTGCCCGCCAGCAGTGTGTCCGGTCCGTCGATTGTCGCGGCCACGGTGGGAGGCCGGTTCCCCGCCCGCGCGGTGAGTCCCGTGAGGCAGACACCGAGAAACACGAGCGATGCGAGATGCCTCTGCGACCGAGGGAGCATGACGCCGTCCTTGGGAGGGAGCGTTGGACGCTGGCCGTTATCCGTTACTGCGATACGCTATCCCGAAACCTCGCGGGTGGGGCCGGCCTCCTCCTTCTCAAACCATCCATGCGACTCCCCTTCCCCATGCGCACAGCACTCCTCTGTCTCCTCTCGCTCACCGCCTGCGTGCCCAGCGCCCCCCAGATCGTTGTGTCGCCGGCACGGGAGCCCGTGGCGGCACCGCCCCTCACCGCGAACCGCCTGGGGCCGGATGAAAACCGGCGGCCCGGGGACGAAGCAGCACTGAAGGAGCGCGCGGAGTTCCTCTGCCGGCACCATCAGGTCGACGCCCCGGCGCTGTCGCGCCTGCCGGAAGGTACTCGCCCCCAAACGTTGATTCGCGAGGCGGACCTCTTCCACGTCCGGGACTTCCCCAACGTGGTGACGCGCACGCCGCTGGACCAGCCCGCCGTCTTCGCCGAGGTGGCGAACCAGATCCGCTGCGAGGTGGAGTCGATTGAGGTCCGCTCCTGCACGGCGGCCGTCACCCTCTCGCAGACCCGGCCCCGCTGGGAGGACCCGGCCTTTCCCATCACGGCCCTGAGCGAGTCCGAGTCCCTGGACTCGCGGCGGG
This sequence comes from Pyxidicoccus sp. M6, assembly GCF_055568925.1. Classification (NCBI taxonomy): domain Bacteria; kingdom Pseudomonadati; phylum Myxococcota; class Myxococcia; order Myxococcales; family Myxococcaceae; genus Pyxidicoccus; species Pyxidicoccus sp. M6. The sequence goes on from NZ_CM145714.1 coordinate 9,159,387, forward strand.
CCATCCTGCGGCACTGGATGGAGCCGTCGTCAGCACCGGTGACGAAGACGTACCGGTGGGTTTTCTCGCGGACGTCGGCGGACGACTGGCGCGCGGACTTCGAGCTCCCGGAGCGGGCACGCGGCTTCGGCGATCCCTTCTTCGGACCGGACGTGCCGAAGACGCTCCCTGCCATCCGGCAGTTCGCGCGGGAGGAGATGACAGGCCCTTATCGGCTGTGCAGCGGCACGCCGGGTTACACCGAGGAGGCCCTGGCCGCGCGCGTCCAGGGCGAGATGTTCACCAAGTGCGTCCTGACCCGTGAGGGCTCGGTGAAGAGCTGCCGCGTCCTGAAGTCGCTCCCGCACATGGAGGAGGCGCTGTTGAGGTTCCTCTACAGCACTCGCTTCAAGCCCGTCACGGTCCACGGCGAACCCATCGACGTGGACTATTCGTTCACCACCAACTTCATGCTCCCCCGGAACATGCTCCCCCAGTAGCCGCGGGGTCGGCATGACGTGAAGCCTCCGCCGCCACGTGTTGCTCCACTCGCGGACCTCGAACCGTGACGTGGCCGACCACCGCGCAACACACGTTGCGGCAGCCCTGGAGGCCGGTGCGCCGCCCGTCAGGGTCTGGGGGCCTTCGTCCGGGGTGAGGACTTCCGGGCGCGCGCCGCCGGGGCGGCGGCGTCCGTGCCCGAGGTGAGGGTCCTGAGCTCATCGAGCGCGATGCGGATGTGTCGCGAGAGGTCCTGCGCCTCGGGGTCTTCGACCCAGCGCATGAATGCGACCTTGAAGATCGCGATGCCCGCTTCGGCGGTCAGGCTCGCCGCGGGCTCGGTGACGCCGCGTCCCCGCAGGGTCTCCGCGAGGGACGACGCGAGGGTGGCGAGCTTGATGAGCTCGCGCTCCCGCAGCTCCGCGTGGGCGGCGATGAGCGCCTGGCGCTCCCGGGCATGCTCCCGGCGCTCCTGGAGCATGGAGGCCGCGGCGTCGAGCGCGGCGGCGACCACGTCGAGCGGCGCGGACGGCTCGGGCGCGTCCGCGATGGCGGACACCATGAGCTTCCGCAGGTTCTCCGCCCCCCAGAACAGGACCTCTCGCTTGTCGGCGAAGTAGCGGAAGAACGTCCGCTCGGTGAGCCCCGCGCGCGCGGCGATCTCCTCCACCGTCGTCCGGTCGTAGCCACGCTCCTGGAACAGAGCCATCGCGGCTTCTTCGAGCCGTCCTCGTGCATTGGGTTCCCAGCGGCCCATGGGCGCCAGCCTACCTGATTGCAGTCACTGACATCACATGTTAGGACTGATGTCAGCTTCTGACATGAGGAGGTTTCCATGCGCGTATTCGTCACGGGTGCATCCGGCTTCATTGGTTCGGCGGTGGTCCCTGAGCTCCTGGGGGCGGGGCATCAGGTGGTAGGGCTTGCCCGCTCGGACGCCTCGGCCCGGGCCCTGGAGGCCGCGGGGGCCGAGGTGCATCGGGGGGCGCTGGACGACCTCGACAGCCTGCGGGCCGGCGCGGCGAAGGCGGACGGGGTCATCCACCTGGCGTTCATCCACGACTTCTCGCAGTACGAGGCCGCGACACGCACCGACACGCGCGCCATCGAGACCCTGGGCGCGACGCTCGAAGGCTCGCATCGGCCCCTGGTCATCGCCTCGGGGCTGTTGGGGCTCGTGCAGGGGCGCACCGCCGTGGAGACCGACCCGCCCTCTCGCTCGCCGCGCGGCCTTTCGGAAGAGGTGATGCTCGCGCTGGCCGCGCGTGGCGTGCGCACGTCCATCGTGCGGCTCCCGCCGTCGGTGCACGGCAGGGGTGACCATGGCTTCGTGCCGAGCCTCATCGGCTTCGCGCGCGAGAAGGGCGTCGCCGCCTACGTCGGGGACGGAGCGAATCGTTGGCCCGCCGTGCACCGGCTCGACGCGGCCCGCCTCTTCCGGCTCGCGCTCGAGCGCGGCTCCGCGGGCTCGCGGTTCCATGCCGTCGCGGACGAGGGCGTGCCCACGCGGGACATCGCCCAGGTCATCGGCCGGAGACTGGGCCTTCCGGTCGTCTCGAAATCACCGGACGAGGCAGGCGAATACCTCGGCTTCCTGGCGCGACTCTTCGCGCTCGATGCGTCCGCGTCGGGAGCGCACACGCGAGAGCAGCTTGGCTGGACGCCCGTCGAGCCCGGGCTCATCGCCGATCTCGACAGCGACCACTACTTCAGCAGGCCGTAGGGCTTCCACTCGAGGGTCTTCAGTTCGAACCCGGCCTTCCTCCTCTCGGCGAGCCACTCCTCGAGGGCCTGTTGCGCGGAGGCCTCGTCGTCGAAGCGCTGCATGCCACCTTCTCGTGTCACGAGCGTCGTGCCCCGGATGATGGCCGAGGTGTATTCGGGCTTGCCGCCATATCTGGCGAGCTCTCGCTCGAGGGGGCCGCGGCCTGGAATCGTGGTCGTCACGCGGAGGAAGTCCCCCTCATAACGGGCCGCGAGGCGTTGCACCTCACGCGCGGCGGCCTCGGGACTGTCGAAGCCGAAGCGCAGCGTCGTCTTGGTTCCATTGTTGGTGCCCGCGTGCACCTGCACGAGGGCATCAAAGCGTTCAATCTCCAGGAACAGGTCGCCCCGCTTGCGCCAGAAGGTGACGCGCTCCGAGGCCTTCGTGGCCTCGAGGGCCGGCATGGGGGCCTGCCCGAGGAATTTCTCCCCGTCGTAGATGAAGTGGAAGTAACCGAGACGCACCAGCCACACCTCGCCGGTCTTCCGCTGCGCATAGGCGACGTGCGCTCGGACCGCCTGCGCTGGCGCACGCGCGAGGATGCTCTCGACGTCGATGCCCTCGAGCTCCTCGTCCGTGGGCTCGCTCGGCTCGCGATGCTGTCGCGGTTGCGGCGTCTCGGTGAACACGGGCTCATTCCGAGCGAGCCGCTTGAAAATCTGCGGGTGCTCGACCTCGCCGAGGTCGACATCGTAGAGCCCGGGAGCGAGAAAGACGGAGGCCCGGGACGCCCGCTCTTCCCCGGAGCAGCCAATCTTGAAGTGATGCTCCGTGCGCATTTCGCCGAAGCACGCGACATCGTGGTTGTCCTCGTCGAGCCAGCGCGTCGTGAGGTTCCCAGCGACCACGAGGCTGCCGTCGTTGTAGACGCCGTGAATCACGTCGCGCACCGCGAGGTCGCCGAGGACCAGGAGGTTTCCCTCGGTCCGCAGTCCACGTGCGGTGCAGTTGCCGACGACGACGACCGTCGACTCCTCTGTGTTTTCGAGGACCCCGTCGACCTCGAGATTGCCCAGGACGATGAGGGGACAGCTGACCTCCAGCGAGCCGGAGACCCGCGCGTTACCCGTGACGACGGTCGTGTCGGACACTGACGAATCGAGCACTTCATCTCCGGGAGAGAGAAGCGCGCGCATCACCACGGCCGCCAGGCCGATGTCGGTGAGAGGCCCGGGGCATAGCGCCTCCGCGATTTCCGTGGGGGAGCGCGACTCGCCGTCCTTGAACGCCGGGGCCACCGACGAGACGTCGGGTTCGCCGTGATAGGAGAGCGCTTCGAGGACCGCGCCCTCGATTGCGGCAAGCGTGGCTTGGGCCTGGGAGAGGAAGGCGCTTCGGTCAAGTTCCATGGGGTGGGTCATCGCGGTTCAATGAGGGATGTACAGAGCCCGCCGTGGAAACGGGCTCCAATCTCAAGTGACGCACATGGCCGCTCCGGCTTGCATATGAGAGGGGCACTACCCGCGGTGGCGGTGAAGCATGCGCTTTCACCTGTGGCGCTCCGGACGCTTCAGTCAGTCCGGTGTGGAGGGCTGTTGTCCACCTGCCGGATGACGTTGGAGTCCGACTACCTCGCGAGTAGTCTCCCAGAGCGCGGTGCGCACTGCCTCACGAGGTAGCTCATGGAGCCTGAAGTCCTCAATCCGGCAAGCCTTCCCCCCGGGACGCGAATCGGCCCGTGGCGTCTGCTGGAGCAGCGCGGCCGGGGTTCCTACGGCGTCGTCTACCGCGCCGTGCATGCCGAGTCGCAGGCCTCGGACGCCGTCGCCCTCAAGCTGGCCATGCACCGAAAGGATGCGCGCTTCGCGCGTGAGGCCGAGCTGCTCTTCCGCATCCGCCACCCCGCCGTCCCCCGCCTGCTCGACCAGGGCCTCTGGCAGCCCCGTGAGGGCGTCTCCTACGCATGGCTCGTCATGGAGTGGGTCGACGGAGTGCCACTCTATGAGTGGGCCCAGGCCCAGCGCCCGTCTTCACGGCAGGTGCTTCAGCTTCTGGCCCGGCTCGCCCGAGCCCTGGACGCCACGCATTCAGCAGGAGGCGTCCACCGCGATGTGAAGGGCGAAAACGTGCTCGTCGGGCGCGAAGACGGCCAGCCCTTCCTCATGGACTTCGGCTCCGGCCACTACCTGGGTGCCTCCACGCTGACCTCGCAGCACTTTCCTCCCGGCACCCCGTCCTACCGCGCTCCCGAGGCGTGGAGCTTCGTCCTCCGCTCGAAAAAGCCCCCTGACGTCCCATATCCCCCGGGGCCCGCGGATGACCTCTTCGCCCTGGGCGTCACGGCCTACCGGCTCGTCACCGAGAAGTACCCACCCTCGCCGCACCCGAGGGGTGAGGAGGTCTGGCTTTGGAAGCCCGAGGAGCTGGAGCACTGGACGGCGCGAGTCTGCAACCGCCGCTGCACTCCGGAATTGAGCGCGCTGGTGTCTCGGATGCTCTCACTCCAGCCCGAGGCGCGAGGAAGCGCGTGGGAGGTGGCCGAAGCGCTGGAGCAGGCGGCACGCAGCGCGGGACGTGAGGCGGATGTGCCTCTCTTCACGGGCGACGAGCCGAGGCCCGCGGGCCTCTTTCCCCTTCCCCAGCGCGTCAAGGTGCAACCTCCTCCTCGCCCGCGCAGGTGGCCCTGGGTCGCCGCAGCAGGCCTCGGAGGTGCGCTGGCGCTGAGCGCCGGGGGGCTGTTGAGCGCCAGTCGCTCCGAGGAGCCCGCGACGCCTCAACTCGCGGAGCAGGAAGAGTCGAGGGATGGCGGCACCGTGGCCCTGGGGGACTCCGCGCTGACGGCGCGGGTGGCGCCCGAGCGAGCCCCCTCCGGGTGGTCACCCATCTCGGTGGACGTGCCACCGAAGCCCCTCCCAGGACAGCGGCGCCCGGACGGCAACGGTCGCTGTCCCGGCAAGGTGCAGGTCGCGATCAACGGTGGTTGCTGGACGAAGCTGCCCGTGGACCTGAAGGACTGCGATGGTGAGGATGGCTTTGAATACAGGGGCGCGTGCTACACCCCCGCCATGGCTCGGCCGCGCCCTGCCACATCTGGCGCCGCGGATCGAGACGGCGGTCCATAACCATCTGCTCCAGAGCGCGGAAGAGCGGACTCTTGATGGCAAAGCGGCCCGGTATCACGGTGAAGCTTCCGAGCTGCCGGGGCGCGTCCGCTTGCGCTGGGGCGCAGCCGCGACTCGCGCCTCGGGCTCCAGCAGCCCCGGCTTCATGTCGACCCTGAGCAGTTCGACCCGGAACTTGGAACGATTGAGCATGCGGATGTGCTTCAGGAGCATGATCTTGCTGAAGACCGGCAGCGCATCCAACAGCTCCTCCTGCCGCTCGGTGCCCACCGCATAGACGAACGTCAGCTCGTCGATGTCGGAATCCGTCATCCCCTTGCCTGGCCAGCGTTCAAGCACCTGCTGCTGGAAGGCCTTCTTGTATTTGGGGAACTGCCGGAAGAGCTCCGCGGAAACCGTAGCCTGCGAGAACAGGTGGCTGAGCGTGGCTGATGCAGTGAGCCGCTTGACGCAAAACAGCTTTCGAGACGCCCGGTGGAAGAGGTCCGCGACCTCCACACGGCTGGCCCCGTATCCTGGCCCGAAGCTATACAGATTCTTGTCCAGCAAGAGGAAGTTCGGGTCGTTCGTGTACTGCTCGTTGTACTGTCCTTCGTGGTAGCTGAGTTGGTTCTTCGTGTTGTGCGTCTGCCGCCAAGACTGGAGAACAGGACTCTTGCACTCGACGATCTGCGCCTTCAGGTCCTGATGAACGCGGGCCAGGTAGTCGTCGTTGATGTGGTACCACTTGCGGTTGCAGAGGACGAACGTCGTGTCGTCGAGCTTCGTCTCGAAGGTGAGATAGGCAAACAGCGGCTCGACATCTGTTTGGATTCCATGGTCCGTGAAGCCGGCGATCTTGATGCTCTTGAGGTCCTCGGGCGTGATGACTTTCTTGCCCATGTATTCGTAGATGACCTGGAGCGTCACTTCGTTGACCTCTCTCGACTCCCCAAAGCCGCTGATGCGGAAGTAATCACAGGCCGCGTATTCAATCTGGTCCGGATAGGCCACGGAGAGCTTGGCGCCAGAGACGCGCTGGTTGATTGCCTCGACGAGCCTTGCCGTCAGCTTCGCCGTCCTCGCAGCGCTCTTCTCGAGCTTGACATGGTCGATGAAGCTGAAGTGTTGCTTGTACTTGTCGGATCGGAAGGCTTCGTAGATCTTCCGGCACGTCTCCGGCAGCGCTTCAAAGTCCACCTTGCTGGTGAGGTGCAGGCTGTCCGAGCCACTCATCCTCGTCCCCAGGTTTTCGTCCGCACAGGCTCCCGAGACGACGTGGAGAATCTCCGCGTCGAACTCGAAGTCGAAATCGGCGAGCTTCGTCTCCAGATTCGAGGCCTCGCGCTTCTGGAGCGTTTGGACTCCAATCTTCTTGGAGTCGACCAGCTTCAGCCGCTCCGGATGAATGCCGTTGAGCGTGGTGAGCAGCCCGAACTGGGGCTCGATGACGTCCTTGTTGAGAAGGTGGTGACCGTGCCCGGTGCAGACAGCGAAAATCCTGTAGCCGTCCGGCATCTTGAGCTTGAGCAGGATGACGGCGGAGTTGACGGTGTTCCTGAGGTTGCTGACCTCGTCAGGGTCCACGTGGGGCTTGATGAAGGGCAGCCACTTGGGTTCGTTGGGCCGGCCCTTCGCCAGCAGGATGTCGTACTCGAAGGGGGGCTTTCTCTTGTTCTTGGGCGTGATGGATTTGTGGTTGCCGCGCCCCGTGGGATGGCGGGTGCAGTCCTTGAAGTCCTGGATGTCTCTCTTGAACAGGCTGATATTGAGTTTCATGGCGAGCGCATGACACCGGCGAGTGTCGGCGCTGAGCCCGGTGGCAGAAGAATGAAAGGGCGCCAACGGCGGGCAGACTTTCATTCCGGGTGTCACGTCTGAAATACCACCGCGGAGGTAGGCCACGGCGGAGCCAGGGAGTTCCTGCCCGGCTCCTGCTCACGCTACCGTCGATTCAGCGAGCCCACGCGTTCGTCAACCCGTCGAATCCCTCGACGTCCTCGACCAGACTGCCGGCCTTCGTGCTTCCGGGCTCAGGAAGCCCGGAGCGCGGGCGCGCTGAAGTCCTCGGCTCCGGTCGCGTCCTGCTGCCACGGGCAGGCCGACAGCGGGAGCACCACGGTGAAGACGGAGCCCTGACCCATGCGGCTCTCCACGCGAATCTCCCCGCCCATGGCGTGCGCGAGCTGCTGGGCGATGTAGAGCCCCAGGCCCAGGCCGCCGTAGTGCCGCTCCGGCATCGCGCGCTCGAACTTGCCGAAGATGCGGCCCAGGTTCTCCGGGGCGATGCCGATGCCCTCGTCCCGCACGAGCAGCCACGCCTGGTTCCCCACCGCCCTTGCCGTCAATGAAACGGGGTGGCCCGCGCCGTACTTCAGCGCATTGGTCAGCAGATTCGTGACGATCTGCTCCAGCCGCTGCCGGTCCCACGAGCCCACCACGCCCGCGGGCACGTCCAAGAGGAGCGGGCACTTCATCCTCGCGGCCTCCTGCTCGAAGCGGCCCGCGACCTCGCCGAGCAACCGCGAGACCTCCACCTTCTCCGGCGCGAGTGACAACCGGCCCTCCGTCAGCCAGGCGACATCCAGCAGCTCGTTCACCAGCACGGCCAGCTTGCGCACCTGCTGCTCGGCGCCTTCCACGGCGCGCACCACGTGCGGGCTCGGCATGTGCCCTTCCGGGCTTCGCTCGGCCTCGCGTTTGATTCCCTGGAGCTCGAGGTGCAGCCGGTGGAGCTGCTGGCGGAGGCCGCCCACCGTCGCGCCCGCCGCCCGGAGTGCCTCGGGCGCGCTCTGGTCCGGCAGGCAGGAGTTCGGAGCGGGGTTCCGGAGCGCGGCGGAGAGAACGTTCATGGGGATTCTGGGCCGTGGGTGGAGTGGGCAGGCGCCGTGGGGCCTCGGCTCACCACAACCGAGCGGCAGCCGCTGAACATGCCCCTGGCTGTCCCCTGGCTCCTGGAAGCAGGCGGGCCGCCAGGGCCATGGCCGCCTCTCCTCACGCGGGACGAAGGGCCCCGGACGAGCAAACAGGCCCTTGACTGAACGTGCTTTCAGGCTCACTTTGAGCGGGTGAAGGCGCGCCCCATCGACAATCCGCCCAACCCGTGGGCGAGCACCGCGGTGGAGTACCTGGACGAGATTCCGCCCTCGAAGCTGGAGGTGTTCGAGGACCACAGCCGGCAGGTGGTGTCCCGCAACGACAGCCCGGACGTCTGCTTCACCTGGAGCGTCAACCCGTACCGGGGCTGCCTCCACGCGTGCGCGTACTGCTACGCGCGGCCCACGCATCAGTACCTCGACATGGGCGCGGGCACGGACTTCGAGACGAAGCTGGTGGTGAAGCCGCGCGCTCCGGAGCTCTTGCGAGAGGCCTTCGACAAGCCGTCGTGGAAGGGCGAGACGGTGGTCTTCAGCGGCGTCACCGACTGCTACCAGCCGCTGGAGGCGTCCATGCGGCTGACGCGCGGGTGCCTCGAGGTCTGCGCCGAGTACCGCAACCCGGTGGGCATCATCACCAAGGGCGTGCTCATCGAGCGCGACATCGACGTGCTCCAGCGGCTCGCGCGGGACGCGCGGCTGTGGGTGAGCATCAGCCTGCCCTTCCACAACGCGGAGCTGGCGCGTGCCATGGAGCCGTACGCGGCGTCACCCAGCCGGCGGCTGCTCGCGATTCGGCGGCTCACCGAGGCCGGCATCGACGTGGCGGTGTCCGTGTCCCCCATCATCCCGGGGCTCAACGACGAGGACATCCACCGGGTGCTGGCCGCGGCGCGCGAGGCCGGCGCCACCCGCGCGCACCACACGCTGGTGCGCCTGCCCGGCCCGGTGCAGCAGGTGTTCGAGGAGCGCCTGCGCGCGAAGCTGCCGCTGCGCGCCGAGCGCGTGCTGCACCGCATCCGCGAGACGCGCGGCGGGGAGCTCACCGACTCGCGCTTCAAGAGCCGCATGCGCGGCGAGGGGCTCTACGCGGAGACCATCCACCGCCTCTTCCACACGGCGGCGAGGAAGGCCGGCATCCGCACCTCCTCCGTCACCGAGCCCGACGCCCCGGACACCTTCCGGCGCCCGGAGCGCAGGCCGCCGCCCACGCCCCAGCTCAGCCTGTTCTGAGCGGACGGAGCACGAACCCGCGACTCCGAGCTTGGGAAACCCGGGGCCCTACTTTCGTATGGCCTGGACGATGCTGATGAGGATGACGGAGCCCACCGTCGCCACGATGAGCGAGTAGAGGTTGAGGCCCGTCACCCCCCGTCCGCCAATCAGGTTGAACAGCCAGCCGCCAATCATCGAGCCCACGATGCCGGTGGCGATGTTCGCGAACATCCCCATGCGGGCATTGGTGCCCTTGATGATGCTGGCCAGCCAGCCCGCGATACCGCCCAGCACCAGCCACGTGCAGATACTGATACCCATGACGTCCTCCTTGCCCACCGGTTGCTATCAGAACCCGCCACCGCCGTGCAGCCGGACCTGCCCTTCCCTACGCATGAAGCGCCCGGGAATTGCACAGGCCCACACGTAGGGCCCCGAAACACCGACGCCCCGTGCCTCACCAGGAGGGACACGGGGCGCCGGAGCCGCGGCCCGAAAAGGCGCTCAGTCCTTGCCGAGCATCCCCTTCTTCAGGCCGTCGTCCACGGGGTTCTTCCCCACGAAGACGGAGAAGAGCGCGTCCGCGAAGTCCTTGCCCTCCACGGTGATTTGCTGACCGCCCTTGGCGCTCTGCACCCGGGTGCCCTGGCCGGGCACGTAGGTGAGGATGATTTCATCCCCCTTCTTCACGTCGGTGAGGGCCGCGGTGAAGGTGTCCAGCTTGGGCTGCAGCTCCGCCATCTTCGAGCCGGCGTTCTTCTTGAAGCCGTCGGCCATGGCCTCGGAGATGGTCTTCTTGTCGAGGTCCCTCAGCATGTACATGCGCACGCGCCTCAGCTCGTCGGCGTTGATGATCTTCGCGCCGTCATCCGACGTGTTCTCCACGTACAGCCCCGCGGTGTAGACCTTGAAGACGAACTTGGTGCGGACGCCCACCCCGTTGAGCTTCAGCTCCTTGCCCTCCACCGTGGCCGTCTCCGGGTACTTCACCCCCTGGACCTCCTTGGCGAACGCGGGAGCGGCGAGCAGCAGGGTCAACGCGACGGCAGTCAACGTGGCTTTCATGAGACCTCCGGGTAGGGAATCCGTTCGGTTGGACGCAGCCTAGCCGCGCGTCTTCACGAAGTGGTCCATGAAGGTGGCCAGCGTGCGCACATTGTCCACCGTCACGGCATTGTACGTGGAGACGCGGATGCCGCCCGCGGTGCGGTGCCCCTTCAGGCCAACCATTCCGGCCTTCTTCGCCTCGGCGACGAAGGCGGCGTCGAGCTCCTCGGTGGGCAGGTGGAAGACGACGTTCATCACCGAACGGGACTCGCGCTCCACCGGCGGGCGGTAGAACCCGGCGTTGCGGTCGATGGCGCCATAGAGAATGGCCGCCTTCTCGCGGTTCCACTTCTCCAACTGAGTCAGGCCGCCCACGTCCTTCACCCACGCCAGCACGTTGCGCACCAGGTAGATGGCCAGGGTGGGAGGCGTGTTGTAGAGCGAGTTGTTCTCCGCGTGGATGCTGTAGCGGAAGAACTTGGGGATGTCCTTGCGCCCCCTGGCGATGAAGGCCTTGTCCGCCACCACCAGCGTCACGCCGGAGGGGCCCAGGTTCTTCTGCGCGCCCGCGTAGATGAGGCCGAAGCGGCTCACGTCCATGGGCTTCCAGATGAAGTCCGAGCTCATGTCCGCGACGAGCGGCACCTGGCCCACGTCCGGGAAGGTGTGCCACTGGGTGCCGTAGATGGTGTTGTTGCTGGTGATGTGGACGTAGGCCGCCTTCGGGTCCAGCTTCAGCTCGTCCTGGCGGGGCACTCGCGTGTAGTGCTTGTCGGGCTGGACGGTGGTGGCGGCGATGCGGGGCTTGCCGTAGTACTTCGCCTCGTCGAAGGCCTTCTCGCTCCACACCCCCGTCATCAGGTAGTCCGCGCTGGTGTCCGGGGTGAGGAAGTTCATCGGCACCTGGGCGAACTGCTGCGACGCGCCACCGGTGAGGAAGAGGACCTGGTGGGTGGCGGGAATGCCGAGCAACTCCGTGAGCAGGGCGATGGCCTCGTTGTGGACGGCCTCGTATTCCTTGCCCCGGTGGCTGTGCTCCATGATGGACATGCCGGAGCCCTGGAACTCGAGCAGCTCGTCCCGGGCGCGCTCCAGCGCGGGGAGGGGCAGTCCAGCAGGTCCGGGGTTGAAGTTGATGACGCGCATGGCAGTGTCCTTTTGAAGATGAACGGCCGTGGCGGCATTCTTCTCCCTGGAGGCCCCCTGGGGGCCAGCACGAAGGTGCCCGTCCGCCCGCTCCCCGGTGCGTGCGGCGGCTTTTTCCAGGGTAGGTGCGTGGCCGACGGATGATTCAGCGGGTCTGGAGGTCAGGTGGGTTCCTCGGAGGGGTTGACGGAATGGGTGCTGCGGGCGTCGCGAGGGGATGCGTCCGCCTACAGTGAGCTGTACCGGCGCTCGCGCCCCATGGTGGCGAGGCTGGTGGCGGGGTTCGCCCCGTTGGACCCGGATGAGGTGGAGGACGTCATCCAGGAAACCTTCGTCCGGGCCTTCCGGGCGCTGCCGCGCTTGAAGGAGGTGGGGGCCTTCGAGGCATGGCTCTTGTCCATTGCCCGAAACCGCGCGCGAACGCGGCTGGAGCGTAAGTCCAGCACGCGGCGGCTGGAGGACGATGTCGCGGACCCGGAGCCGGAGTCGGTTCCGCATATTCCTGAGGCGCTCCAGTTGGAGCGCGACATCGAGGTGGTGCGGCGGCTCATCGCGGAGCTGCCGGAGGGCGAGGAGAAGCGGACGGTGCAGCTCTTCTACATTGAAGGAGAGCTGTCCGCGCGTGAGATTGCCGAGAAGCTCGGCGTGGGAAAGAGCGCGGTGACGATGCGGCTGGAGCGGTTCCGCTCCCGCATCAAGCGCGAGTTGCTCCGGCGGGTGCTCGCCGGTCGGTGGGAGTGAGACGTGATGAGACACCTGAATGCCGACGCGCTGAGCGCCCTGGAACGCCGGGAGCCGGAGGCCGTCGCGTACTTCCGCGAGCACCTGGCCAACGCCTGTGACACCTGTGAGGAGTTCCTCGCCACGCACTCCAGCCCGGACGTGCTCGACGGGCGGGTGGACGCGCTGCTCCTGGGCATGGGCCCCACGGCGACGGAGGAGGCCCCGCTGGACGAGGTGGGCTTCGCGCGCGTGCGCCGCGGCCTGCGTCAGGGCCGGCCGGACGCCCGCCGCTGGGGAGTCATCGCGGGCGCCATCGCCGCCAGCGTCCTCGCGGTGGTGCTGGTGCCCCGCCTGCGCGCGCCCACGCCCATTGAGGACACCGGCCCGGCGTCGGACGGCATCAAGGGTCCGGGCGGCAACATCGCGCTGGAGCTGGCCGTGGTGGCGCGCGCCGCGGACGGCGGACTGAGGCGGTTGGACCCGGAGTCTCCGGTGGAGGAGGCGGACGTGCTGCTGCTCCGCTACCACGCCACCGAGGCCGGCACCGCCCTGCTCTTCCAGCAGCGGGACGGCCAGGAGCCCGAGCTGCTCGGCCGCTTCCCGCTCGAGGCGGGGACGCATGACCTGGAGGGGCCGCAGGGGCTGGCCGGCGTGAGCCTGGAGGGCGAGTCCGGCCCGGTGACGCTCTGGCTGGTGGGGGCGGCGGGAAATCAAGAGCCGGCGGCCGACGCGGTGCGGGATGTGTTGGTGAGTGGAAGCCCTGCCTGGGAACAGAACAGGCTCGCCGTGACTCGGTTCGACGTCAGCGTGGGAAGCAGTCAGAATCCCCGCTGACACATGACTGTGAAGCACCTCCTTCCCATCCTGCTGGCGGGCCTCGCCGCGTGTGCTGGCTCCACTTCCATGGAGAAGGGCGGCGTCGTGCCGCTGCGGCTGGATGAGGAAGCGCTGTCCAGTGCCTACACCCCCCGGCGCATGGCGCTGCTGGTAGGCATCTCCGAGTTCGACGACCCGCACTGGCGGGGCCTGCGCTACACGACGAAGGACGCCTCGGACCTGGCGGACGCGCTGAGAGACCCGGCGCGCGGCCGGTTCGACCAGGTGCGCGTGCTCACCCGCCCGGAGGAGACGACGCGCGCCTCCATCCTCGCGGCGCTGCGCCAACTGCGGAAGGAGGCACACCGCCCCGACGACGTCGTGGTGGTCTACTTCTCCGCGCACGGCACGCTGGCACGCGACAACCAGGGCGAGCTGCGCCGCTACCTCGTGACGCGCGACGCGTCCTACCGCGCCATTCCGCAGACGGCGCTGTCCATGGACGCACTGAAGGCGGAGTTCGACTCGCTGGCCAGCCGGCGCCGGTTGCTGGTGCTGGCCACCTGCCACAGCGGCAGCGGCAAGTCGCTGCTGCCCAAGGAGCTGGAGGCGGAGCTCGCCGGCATCAAGTCCGGCTTCTACGCGCGGCCGTTGGAGGAGTCGTCGCGCGCCTCGCTGGTGTTCGCCGCCTGCGACTGGGGCGAGACGGCGCGCGAGGACGAGGGGCTGCGCAACGACATCTACACCCACTTCCTCATCGACGGCCTGGGCGGCTCCGCGGACCGCAACGTGGACGGCGCCGTCACCGCCACCGAGGCGCATGACTACGCGCGCCGCCGCACCTTCGCCTTCACGGAGGGACGCCAGCGCCCGTCGGCGGAAATCCTGGAAGTGGGCGCGGACCCCGTCGTCCTGTCCGGCAGCATCTCCCGGGCGGGGCGGCCGGAGCTGTTCTCCTACAACCCGCGCCTGGACGGCTTCACCCTCAAGGTGGACGGGGAGACCCGCACGGACCTTCCCGGCGGCGCGGCGGTGGTGCCGGGCAAGCGCACGGTGGAGCTGACCAAGGGCGACTCGGTGCTGGTGCGGCGCGAGGTGCAGGTCAACGCCGGTGAGCGCCTCCCACTGGAGCGCCTGCTGTCGGAGGCCTTCCCGCAGCGCTCGCTGTCGCTGCTGGGCGGCATGTTCACCTTCGCGGATGCTCGCAGCCGCAACGAGTTGCTGCCCCGGGCGCCGGAAGTCGCGCTGTCGCTGCGGCTGGAGGACAAGCCGCTCCAGGACTGGGCGCTGCTCTTCGACGTGGCCTTCAGCACCGGGAAGCAGAAGCTGCAGGTGGCACCGGGCAGCGAGGTGCCCTTCGGCTACACCACCTTCACCGGCGGCGTCGCCCTGCCCTACCTGTGGCGCTGGGAGCGGGTGACGCTGTTCGCCGGCCCGCGTGTGGCCGCTCTGTACCTGGGGCGGTCTTTCGACGTGGAGGCCTTCGCGGGGAGCCAGAGTTTCTTCACGGCGAGCCCCGGCGTGGTGGGTGGCGTGGTGTGGCGGGTCGGTGAGCGGCTGGAGCTGATGTCGCAGGCCCAGCTCATGCTGACGTACGTGGTGGTGGATGGGCAGGGACAGGCCGTGGGCTTCACCGGCGGATGGGCCGGCGCGGGGTATCGGTTCTGATGCGCTCGACTTTCCACATCGCGATGGCCACGGTGCTCGCCCTGACGACGGGCGCGTGCGGCAACATCCGGAACGACCCGTTCCGCGTGGGCACCGTGCGCGGCCAGCTCACGGAGTTCGACGCCACCGTGGCGCTGGTGACCCTGGTGGGCCAGCCCGGTGTGCGCAGCGATGTGGATGAAGAGGGGCGCTTCGAGCTCAAGGGCGTTCCGGCGGGTCCGGCGGAGTTGTTCATCGTCGCCACGGCGGAGAAGGCCATCCGCGTCGGTGTCACGGTGCAGGGCGGCCAGTCGATTGAAGTGAAGGGCGTGGCGCCCAACGCCGCGGGCTTCCTCGACATGAAGGTGAAGGCCTCGCAGGGCGAGCGCGTGACGGGCGCGCAGGTGTCCGTGGTGGGCACGCCCTTCCAGCGGCTGACCCTGGACAACTCGGGGCAGCTGCGGGTGGGGCCGCTTCCGGACGGGTGCTACGACGTGACGGTCTCCGCCACGGGCTTCCCGCTGGCGCAGGCCCGAGGGTGCGTGGGGCCCGGGGAGAAGAAGGAGCTCAAAATCACGCTCGAGGCGGACCCGGAGTACGTCAACCGCGGCTGCGCGGTGACGGGCTGCGCGGACGGCCTGGTGTGCGCGCCCACCAACAACAAGTGCGTGGAGTGCTACGAGGACTCGCAGTGTGGCGCGGGCCTCTCCTGCAAGGGCTTCCGCTGCGAGGGCGCGGGCCCGCAGTGCGCCGTGTGCGACGGGGACTGGAAGTGCCAGGCGGGCACGAGCTGCCAGGACCTGCCCGAGGGCGGCGCGGCGTGCGTGGCGATGTGCGGCGAGGGTGTCGGCTCCACGGACGGCTGTGAGGCGGGCTTCACGTGCCAGGCCGGCCGGTGCCTGCCGGACGCGGCGCGCTTCGAGGGCTGCCATGCGCTGCTGGGGCTGAACACGCCCTGCGGCAGCGACGGCGCATGCCGGGAGCTGGGGCTGACGGACGGGCTCTGTGTGGACGGGGCATGCACCGTCCCCTGCACGTCGAACCGCGAGTGCCCGGGCTCGCTGCAGTGCCTGGACTCCGTTTCCGGCCGTGTCTGCCGGCCGAAGCACTGAACCGTGAATCCGCTGCCCCATCTCCGCGCCCGGCTGGTCCTGGCCCTCGTCGCCGCCGGCCTCTGGGCCTGCGACACGACGCCGGGCCCATCGCAGCCCGCGCCCAACGCCGCTCCCGTGCTGCGCATCCTCCGTCCGGAGGGGACGACGGCGGCGCTGCGCGTGGGCCAGCGCGTGGAGCTCGAGGCGGCCGTCGAGGACGCGGAGGACGGCGAGACGCTGGGCGAGGGCGTGCTGTGGGTGTCCTCTCGCCAGGGGCAGCTCGCCCGGGGCCGCAGCGCCACCGCCACCTTCCGCGTAGAAGGTGACACGACGCTGACGGCCACGGTGGTGGACTCGGGCGGCCAGGTGACGAGCGCGTCGCTGCACCTGAGCGTGCTGGGCCCGGGCGCCCCCGTCGCCACGGTGGTTCGCCCCGCGGCCGGCGGTGCCTTCAACCTGGGCGAGCCCCTCGACCTGGAATGCGAGGCCGTCACCATCGGTGGCGACAAGCTGACGGGCGGCGCGGTGCAGTGGACGTCCGCGCTGACGGGCCCGCTGCCCCAGGGAGAGACGGCGCGGACGACGCTGCGGGTGGCGGGCGAGGACACCCTCACCTGCACCGCGACGGACCCGGCCACCGGCGCCAGCACCTCCGCCACGGTGCGCGTCACGGTGCGCGCCACGCGGGCGCCCTCGGTGCTCATCACCCGCCCGGAGCAGGAATTGGTTTTCGTGAAGACGGGCGAGCCCGTGCCCTTCGCGTCCACCCTCCTCTTCCGCGCCACGGCGCAGGACTTCAACGCGGACAGTGGCGCGGGCAACCTGGACGGCGCCATCCGGTGGGGGCTGGAGCCGGGCGGCGTGGAGCTCGGCACGGGCGCCTCCGTGGAGCACACCTTCACCGAGCCCGGCGACTACACCGTGACGGCGCGCGTGGTGGATGGCCTGGGCAACACGGCGACGGACAGCGTCCGCATCAGGCTGGTCACCAACCTGCCCCCGTGGTGTGAAATCGAGGCACCGCTGGACAGCGCGCGCCTGCTGCGGGGTGCCACCAGCCTGCTGCACGGCCACTGCACGGACCCGGAGACGGGCGTGGCGCTGACGCCCACCTGGGCCTCCAGCACGTCCTCCACCCCGCTGGGCACCGGTGAAACCGTGGAGGCCGTCCTCACCGTGTCGGGCACGCAGACGCTCTCCCTGTGCGCGGTGGACCCGGAGGACGAGACGCTGCGGGGCTGCGCGGAGCAGCAGGTGCGCGTCATCGTCAACTCGGCGCCCACGGGCTGCACCATCCAGGCGCCGCGTCCGGCCGCCGTGGTGAATGCCGGGCGGCCGCTGACGCTGACGGGCTCGGCCACGGACGTGGAGGACCCGCAGGGCGATTTGCGCTTCGAGTGGACGTCTTCTCGCGACGGCGCGCTGGGAAGCGGCGCGAGCACCACCAGCAGCCGCCTGATGACGCCCGGCGAGCACGTGCTGACGCTCACCGTGACGGACCCCTGGGGCCTGGCCTGCAACGCCACCGTCACCGTGACGGTGAATGGGGCGCCGAAGGTGAGCGTGGATACCCTGCGCCAGGGCGCGACGAATTGCCTCGAGGAGCCGTGCCGCGAGGGCCAGTCGATTGTCGCCACCGGCGCCATCAAGGACGTGGAGTCGCCGGGCGCGCTCGCGAGGCTGGCGTGGCTGGACAGCCAGGGCAACAACGTGGAGATGGGCGCCGGCAACAACCCCATCGCCACCCTCACCGCGCCCGCCATGGGGCGGCACACGGTGGTGCTGCTCGCCGAGAATCGCGACGGCGCGGTGGGCCGGGCCGCGGCCTCCTTCACGGTGCTTCCCACCGGGCGCCCCCGACTGATGGACGTGGTGGCGGGCGACTCCGCCGTGGCGCTGGCGCTCTCCGGTGACTCGCTGCGCTTCGTGGACGGAGAGGCGTCCTCGGTGTTCAGCACGCAGCCTCCCGTGGGAACGCTGGGCGTGAGCGCGCCGGCCCGGGCGCTGTTCTCCCTGCGTGCCACGAGCGGCGAGGTGCTCTTCGTGGGCACGCACGGCGGCGGCGTGCACCGCTGCGTCGAGGGCACCTGCACGCGCTTCACGGGCGGGCCCCTGAGCGCCGGGGAGGACCAGGTGACGGCGGTGGCCGCGCTGGAGGCTCCGGACCTGCTGCTGCTGGGCACCCCGTGCGGCCTCGTGCTGACGCGCGCGAGCAACCCCTCCCTGGGCGGACGCGCCGGCACCGTCGTCGGACAGCGGCTGCTGGAGGGTCGCGAGGTGCGGCAGGTGGCCGTGGCGCCCATGTCCACGCCCTCGCGCGTGAAGGTCTGGGCGGCGACGTCCACGGGCCTGGCCGAGCTGACGGTGCAGGTGGGTGAAGGCTTCGAACCGGCGCTGGCCGAAGTCACGGTGGCGCTCCACGTGCCGCCCGAGGTACCGGACACGGACGTGCTGTCCCTGGCGGTGGGCCCGGAGGGACAGGTCTTCGCGGGCACGCGCCGGGGCTTCAGCGCGCTGGGCAGCCCCGGCCCCGCGCTCCGCGCCACGCCGTGGTCCCTGGCGGACGAGCAGGTGTCCGCGCTCCTCTTCGAGCGGCGCACCACGAGCAGCGGCTCACGCGACGTGGTGTGGGCCGGCACGAAGGGCGGGCTGGTGCGCTACGACGTGGCGTCGGACATCGTCACGCTGTTCGGCACCAACGAGGGCCTGCCGGACGCGGACGTGCGCGCGCTGCTCATGACGCCCGAGGGCGTCCGCTACATCGCCACCGCGAAGGGCGTGGCGAGCTACTCGGCACCGTAGAAGGCCGCCTCCGGCCCCTTGCGTCGGGCTTTCGGTGCGCCCGGAGCCTCCGCGCAAAATATGCATTTAAAATACATCTTCAAAGCGGGGCCGCGCGTCCACCGGGCCTGAGCCCCCGTGAAGCGGCGCAACTCCCAGTCAGTAGAAACGCGGCACCGCTGAAGGTGGCGGCGCCGAATCCAGGGCCCTTCTTCACCGGGCCTCCCTGTGCCGATGCCAAGGCGGGGAGATGGCATCCACGCGGAACGCGAATACAGCGCCGCCGCCTCGCCAAGAGCCCCTGTCCCCTTCCCACGTGCGAGGACGCCACGCTCGCGCAAGAAGCCGCGCGGAGGTCCTCTCCGGGCGCAGCACTTACGCCGCTGCGGCCGCGGGCCCGCAGGCCTTCCGAGCGAAGGGCCGCCACGCGTGAGGTGGCACGTGGTTCGCAGCCACTCCCGCCAATCCCACCCGGCAGGGCGCTCCCCGCCTCACGCCCCGTCCCCTTGCGTCCGCGCAAAGGAGTTGCACATGCACACCCGTCCCCTCTGGTGCATCGCCGCCTGCCTGCTGGTAGGCGGGGCCGTGGGGTGTACGCAGGCCGATGGCGCTCCTGGCGCCACGCCCCGCGCCGCCTCACAGTCCGCCACGGCCCGCTTGCCGGCGGACACGGGCGGCTCGGCGCAAGGCGACCTGGGCCCGCCGCAAGGCCCCCCGGTGCAGGCCGAGCTCACCTTCGCCCCCTCGGTTCCCGCTCCGCCGCGTCGGACGACTCCCGCGCGCGTCGTCGTGTCGTTGGAGGTCCTGGAGAAGGTGATGCGGATGTCGGACGGCGTCGACTACACCTTCTGGACGTTCGGCGGACAGGTACCGGGCCGCTTCATCCGCGTGCGCCAGGGCGACACGGTGGAGTTCCACCTGCGGAATCACCCCAGCAGCAAGATGCCGCACAACATCGACCTGCATGCCGTCACCGGCCCCGGCGGTGGGGCGACGAGCAGCTTCACCGCGCCGGGACATGAATCCCAGTTCACCTTCAAGGCGCTCAACCAGGGGCTCTACATCTACCACTGCGCCACGGCTCCGGTGGGCATGCACATCGCCAATGGCATGTACGGCCTCATCTTCGTGGAGCCGCCCGAGGGGCTTCCGCCGGTGGACCGCGAGTTCTACGTGGTGCAGGGCGACTTCTACACGGTGGGCAAGTACCGCGAGAAGGGCGTGCAGCCCTTCGACATGCAGAAGGCCATCGAGGAGAACGCGACCTACGTCCTCTTCAACGGCTCCGAGGGCGCGCTGGTGGGCGACAACGCGCTGAAGGCCCGGGTGGGAGAACGCGTGCGCATCTTCTTCGGCAACGGCGGCCCCAACCTCGTGAGCAGCTTCCACGTCATCGGCGAGGTGTTCGACCGCGTCTACACGGAGGGCGGCACGCGCTACCAGGAGAACGTCCAGACGACGCTGGTGCCCGCGGGCGGCTCGGCCATCGTCGAGTTCACGCTCGAGGCGCCCGGCACCTACGTGCTGGTGGACCACTCCATCTTCCGCGCGTTCAACAAGGGCGCGCTGGGAATGCTCAAGGTGGAGGGGCCGGAGCGCAAGGACGTCTACTCCGGCAAGGAGGTGGACTCGGTGTACCTCGCGGACAAGGCGGAGCCGTCGACCGCCGTCGAGGAGGTCACCCAGAAGCGCAGCCAGGGGAAGGTGTCCCTGGAGGAGCAGGTCGCGGCCGGAAAGAACCTCTTCGCGGGCACCTGCTCCGTCTGTCACCAGAACGAGGGCCAGGGACTGGCCAACGTCTTCCCGCCACTGGCCCAGTCGGACTTCCTGATGGCGGACAAGCGCCGCTCCATCGGCATCGTCCTCAACGGGCTGAGCGGCCCGGTGCAGGTCAAAGGCGCTACCTTCAACTCGGTGATGCCGCCCATGAGCCAGCTCAACGACGACGAGGTGGCCGACATCCTCACCTACGTCCGCAACGCGTGGGGGAACCGGGGCGACGCCGTCACGGCGGCGGAGGTGGCGGAGGTTCGCGCCACGACGCAGCGTCCCGCCGGAGCGGCGCATTGAGCCGGGGCAGGCGCGCGAGCGTGCTCGTGGCGGGGCTGCTGGGGCTCACCAGCCTCTCCGCCCACGCCGTACCCGCGCCTCGCGGCATGGTGAAGGTCGGCCCCGGAACGCTGCGTCCCGTCTATGTCCCCAGCCCCGCTGAGCAACGGGTACCGGTGGCGGCCTTCTGGCTGGACCGGGTGCCGGTGACGAACGGGCAGTTCCTCGCCTTCGTGCGCGCGGCCCCCGCCTGGCAACGCGGGGCAGTCCCCCGGCTCTTCGCGGACGAGGGCTACCTGCGCCACTGGGCGGGAGCGCTGCGGCTCGGGCCGGACGCCCCTCCGGACGCCCCGGTGGTGAGCGTGAGCTGGTTCGCCGCGCGGGCCTACTGCGAGGCGCGGGGGGCCCGGCTGCCCACGGAGGTGGAATGGGAGCTCGCCGCCGCGGCGAGCAGCACCGAGGTGGATGCACGAGACACGGAAGCCTTCCGTGAGCAGTTGCTGCGCTGGTACTCACGGCCCACGCCTCGCGTGCTTCCCCCCGTCGGCCAGACGGACGCCAATGTCTGGGGCGTGAGGGATTTGCACGGGCTCGTCTGGGAGTGGGTGCTGGACTTCGGCAACACGCTCGTCAGCGAGGACAGTCGGGAGGGCACGCCCCAGGGCAACTCCCGCTTCTGCGGCGCCGGGGCACTCTCCTCCGGGGAGAAGGGCGACTACGCGAGCTTCATGCGGCTCGCGTTCCGAGGCTCTCTGCAGGCGCGCTACACGACAGGCAACCTCGGGTTCCGCTGTGCGAGGGACCTGACGGAGGGAGCACCATGAGAAGACACATCCTCGCGGCCCTGATGACGCTCGCCACCGGAAGCGCAGCGGCGCCTCCGCCCCAGCAGCCGGGAGCCACCGCCGCCGGGCCCGTCACGGACCGCGCGCTGCCCGACTTGTCGCTGTACCTGCTGCCGACGGACTTCACGGACCAGGATGGCCAGGCCGCGCGACTGAAGGACTTCAGGGGGCAGCCGGTGCTGCTCAGCATGTTCTACGGCACCTGCCCCCTGGCCTGCCCGCTGCTCTTCGCGCGCCTCAAGCGGATCGAGGCCGCGATGGCGCCCGAGACGCGGGCGCGCGTCCGCATCGTGCTCGTCAGCCTGGACCCCGCGCATGACACCCCGGAGGCCATGAAGCGACTGGCCCGGACGCACGGGGTGGACTCGCGACGGTGGCGCCTGCTGCGCACGGACGACGCGGGCGTGCGGGACGTGGCCGCGGTGCTGGGCATCCGCTACCGCACCGTCCCTGGAGGGGGCATGAATCACGAGTCCGTCATCACCCTGCTCGACGCGGAGGGAGTCGTCGACACGCGGCTGTCCGGGCCCGACGTGCCGCTGGACGGACTTCAGGAAAGGCTCACCGCGCTCACCGGCGCCAGCACCAGCCCGTCGCGGGAGTAGCGCTCCACCGCGCCGCGCAGCTCCGCCTCGGGCATGCCGGTGGCCGCGGCCACGTCGGCGATGGCCAGGCCCTCCACCGCCATCTTCAGCACCAGCAGCGCGGGCGGCGTGGCCTCCACGTAGTACGTCACCAGCAGCTCCGGATGGCGCCACAAGAGCGCCAGCTCCTCCCCCGCTTCAGGCTCCGCTCTCGCGCCCTTCGCGCGCACGTACGCGCAGAGCCTGAAGGGGTGCTCCAGCACCGCCAGCGTGGGGTTCGGCGTCAGCCGGTCCACGCGCTCCGGAATGGCCGCATCGGAGGCGAACACCGCGAAGTCCGTCCATTCGAAGCGGGCCAGCGCGGGCACGAAGGCCGCCAGCCCTCGCGCCGCCGCCGCGTCCGCGACGAAGGCCGGGAAGCCCTCGGCCAGGTGGTTCAGCTCGTGGTGCCGCGCGGGCCGCGTCAGCGTGTAGCCCTCCACCAGCGCGCTCCACGCCTCCGGCCCCACCGTCCCGCGCACCAGGGGGAAGATCTTCTCCAGCACGCCGCGCACGTGTCCGCGCACGAAGTCGCCATAGACGGCCACGCGGCCGCGCTGCGCGTCCCAGCCGGGGTGCTCCGAGAACAACCGCTCCAGCGACTCCGCGCCGGGACGGGCGAAGTACGCGCCCATGCTGTCGAAGAAGTGCTTCAGCCCAGGCTTCATCGCTCCGCCACCTCCCGCAGCGCCGCGCGCGCCACGTCCGCCTCGTCCAGCACCGCGTCCATCGACGGGATGTCCTGGTCCCACTCGATGAGCGTCGCCACCGGGCCGGTGCGCTCCAACACGTACCGGTATAGAGCCCACACGTCGTCACAGACGCGGTCGCCGTGCGTGTCGATGATGACGTCCGGATAGCGCGTGTGCCCCGCGAGGTGCACCTGCACCACCCGCTCCAGCGGCAGCGCGTCCACGAAGGCACGCGCGTCGTACCCGTGGTTGAGCGCGTTGACGTAGACGTTGTTCACGTCCAGCAGCAGGCCGCAGTCCGCCTCCTCCACCACGTGCCGCAGGAAGTCCGCCTCGGACAGCGTGCCTCCCGGCATGCGCGCGTAGTAGCTCGGGTTCTCCAGCAGGAAGGGCTTCCCGACACGCGCCATGACTTCACGCACGCGAGGCACCACGTGCTCCACCACGGCCTCGCTGAAGGGCAGCGGCAGCAGGTCGTGCAGGTACACACCGTCCAGCCGCGAGTAGCAGAGGTGGTCAGAGAAGAATGGCGCGTCCACGCGCTTCACCAGCGCCGCCAGCCGCGTGACGTAGTCCACGTCCAGCGCGTCCGGCCCGCCGATGTCCAGGCCCACGCCGTGCGGCAGCACCGGCCACCGCTCCGCGCACGCGTCGAGGGTGCGCTGCGGACGTCCTCCCAGCGTGAGGAAGTTCTCCGGGATGATTTCCACCCAGTCGAGCGGGCGCTCGGTGCGGGGCAGCTCCTCGTAGAAGCTCCGCCGCAGGCCGATTCCCGCGCCCAGCGGCTTCAGCCCGTGTCTCTGCGCGTAGGTGGCAACCACCGGGACTCCTCCTCGGGAGGCAGGAACGACACGGGCGGCGGGAGCATTCCTCCCACCGCCCGGTGAGCACGAGGGCCGGTCTTCACCGGCCCCGGACTCGAGCGCGATTACTGCTTCTTCGCGCCGCCACACGAGCCGGCGCCGCAGCTGCCCTCGGAGCCCTTCTCCTGGGTCGCGGCCGGAGCGGCCTCCTGCTTCTGGCCAGAGCAGCCGCCCTCGGCGCCCTTGCCTTCGGTGGCCTTCGCGCCACAGCTGCCCTCGGCGCCCTTCTCGGCGGTGGCCGGCTGGGCCTCCGCGGACTTGGTGGACGCACAGCCGGTGGCCAGCGCGGACAGGGAGAGGGTGCCGACGATCGCCGCGAGGGTCTTGACGTTCATGGTGTTGCTTCCTTTCGACTGCTTTGGGGGGTGAACGACGGACTGCTTGCTACAGCTTGAACTGCGTGGAGCCCCAGGCGTCGACGGAGACCTCGGCGGTCTCCCCCACCTTGAGCACCAGCGCTTCCGTCCGCTTGATGCCGTAGGCCTCGAGCGGAATCTGGAACTTCGCGCGCACGCGCAGCAAATCACCGGCGGCGCGATTCTTCGTCTCGGCGGACTCCTTGAAGTACGTGGCCGTCACCTCCACCGGCTCCTCGCGGGTGACACCGTGCACGGTGAAGCGGCCCTTGCCCTGCACCTTCAGCGGCTTGCCCGGCTCCAGCGCGGCGGGCAGCGCCAGGTCGGCGAACTCGAAGACGATGTCCGGATTCTTCGCCGCGTCCAGCCAGCGATCATTCTGCAGGTGGCCGTCGCGCGTCTCGTTGCCCGTCTTGAGAGACTTCACGGGCACCTGGAACTTCCCGCTGGCCTTGTTGCCCTTCACCTCGATGCGGCCGCGGAGCTGATTGGACAGGCCGTTGATGACCTCCAGCGGCGCGTCCAGCATGAAGGCCACGGTGTCGCGGCTGTTCGGGTCGTTGAAGACGAAGGCCTGCGTCGTGGAGGCGGGCGTGGGCTCTGCGGCGAGCGCGGGAAGGGACAGCAGCGCGGCGAGCGAGAGGAGGCGGAGTCGCATTTCGGACCTCATTTACGGGTGTCGGAAGTTCGCGGATGCATCCGGTACGCAGCTCCCGTCCGCCGGTTACAGCCCCCGTCCCGCCTTTTTTCGTTCAGAACCCGGCGCCGCGGATGCGCCGGCCGTCCATCGCCTCACGCAACGGACTGTCCCGGGCCGGCACCAGCTTGACCGAGCCGCCCGAGTCAGCCCTGACACCGAGAGCTTCTAGCAGACCTTCCACTTCAGCAAAAGACGGCCTCCGGAGATGGCGCTCGAGCAGCGAGTCGAAGAGCGGTTGTCCCGCGACGGAGTCCACCGCCGCGCCGAATGCACCGAAGGTGGATGTGGGCCCGCGCTCCGCGAGCAGCTCGAGCACGTCCTCCAACTGGCGCTTGTTTCCAGTGACACGGCGCAATTCCACATCGAGATGCAACGCGAAGAGGGCACCCGTCCAATAGACGCCGAGCGAGTGGGGCCTGCCCGCCACGACTTCCTCCATCGTGCGCCCGCCTGACTGCGCGCGTCCGCGCGAGAAGCCGTCCACGAGCTCCTCCCACGCGCGCTCCGCGCTCTGCCGTCCCGAGCGAGCGCGCGCCACCTCCGTGAAGTACGTGGCCAGTCCCTCCGAGAGCCACGGCACGCGAGGAATGAGGACGGGGTGCGTGAGGTGCAGCATCTCGTGGACGGCGACCCAGTCGCGCGCGAAGGCGGAGACCTCCGTGTCGCGGCCGACGAGGATGGAGATGCTGGGTGGAGAGCTCCACTGCACCATGCCGAAGAGGCTGGAGCCGCGGCGCGCGGCCACGGGGATGACGCGCACGGAGATGCGCGGATACGGGAAGGCACGGCGCACGGTGCGCACTTCTTCCGCGGCCTGACGGAGCCACGCGCAGAGGTCCGCGTCGGTGAGGTGCGTGAAGGTTCCCATGATGCCGACGTCGAGCACGGCGTCGGGCAGCCGCGCCTGGCACCGGCGTCCTCCGAAGCCATGGAAGCCGGAGTCCACCAGGTCCTCGCCGCGCAGCCGATAGAGCCCGCCCTCCCCTGGTGTCCATGGGAGCAGTGCGTCCACGCCCTCGACGTAGAGCTCCACGCGCAGGTCCGGCGACACCACGCGCGGGCGGATGAGGTACTCGCGTCCGGCCACGTGGCGCGCGTCACCGTCGCCAATGCCGCCGAAGAAGTCCGGCCCGTGCTCGCGGATGCGCGCGTCGATGGCGTAGCGGTAGCGGAGGAAGCGCGTGCCGGACGGGAGGCTCACCGCGCCGTCGTGGACGGGCAGTGAGCGCAGGTCACCGTCGTCGCTCCAGACCTGTACGGTGTCCACACCGCCGGGCTCGCTGAAGAGGAACTCGCGAGGCGCGCCCCGCACGAGAACGACTTCGACATCGAGCGAGTGCTCGGGCTCGCGCACGTAGGTGATGTTGTAGCGGAGCGCCGCCGGGTCTCCCACGGGACGTGGGCGCGCGGACGTCTGACAGGACAGCGCGGTGAGCGCGAGGAAGAGCAACGCGGCTGTTCGCGCACGTACGAGCCACGCGTGTACCGAAGCCGTGGTGCCATCCCGTCTGCGTCCCACGCGTCACCTCGAAGCGCTTCGCCAGCGCACGCGAGAATACGCGAACGTGTCCGGCGACTCGTGACTGTGTCCGCCTCCACCGTCCGGACTACAGTCGCGCCCCATGCCCGTTCAAATCCGGACGCCCGATGGCGAGGCCACCTATCGCAACCTGGAAGATGTCCGTCAGGCCCTGTCGACCGGCATGGTGGAGCCCACGGACCAGATTCGTCTCTCGGAGACGGAGCCATGGCGTCCCGTGAGCGAAGTCGCGGGCAAACCCAAGCGGAGCGGCTGGAAGGACCACTATCACTGGTACGTCCTCGCATCCCTGGTGGTGGTCATGTTCCTGCTCGGCGCCGGCATGCTCCCGATACTGCTCGTCTCGGGCGCGTACGCGTCATGGCGGTACAGGAAGGGGCGAAGTACGCCACGCGGTGGCGCCATCCGGTGGTGGTGAGCCCCACCGCGACTTCAGGGTGACTTCTTCCCGGGTGCCGGAGCCGCCGCCTCCTCCGCGCCCTTCGCGTGCGCGATGAGGAACTCCCGCGCCGCCTCCAGGATTTCGTCCGACAGCGGCAGTCCCTTCGTCGCCCGGGCCAGCGTCATCGAGCCGATGAGGAACGTCACCGTCGCCAGCGCCCGCTTGCGCGCGGTGACGCCGTCCATGCCCGGCACGTGCTCCGCCATCTGCTTCGCCAGCCCGTCGATTCCCTCGGCGAAGACCTCGCGTGCCTCCGGCGTCCCGCGCGACAGGTCCGAGACAATCGCCGGCATCACACAGCCCGTCTCCATGTTGTCGCGGATGTTCCGGCTGAGGTACCGGTGCGCGAAGTGGCTCAGCCACTCCGCGCCGCGCAGCTCCTCCAGCCCGCCCAGCCACCGCTCGCCGTTGCGCTGGAAGAAGGCGCGCACGGCCTCCGCGAGGAGCGAGTCCTTCGACGCGAAGTGGGCATAGAAGCCGCCCACCGTCAGCCCCGCCGCGCGCATGACGCGCTCCACGCTCGCGCCCTCGAAGCCCTGCCTGCGGAAGAGGTTCTCCGCCGCCGTCAGGATTCGCTCGCGCGTGGCCTGCTTGTGCTCGGGTCCGTACCGCATCGGCTGGCGTCTCCTACTCGCGGCCTCCCGCCGCGGGGGGCCGGAACAGCATGCACGTGGTGGTGCCGTGGGCATACAGCTTCCCGGAGGCATCCGTCAGCTTCGCCTGCGCCGTGGCCACCCGCCCGCCCACGTGCACGACTTCCCCCGTGCACGTCAGCCGGCCCGTGTCATGGGCAATCGCCCGCACCATGTTCACGTGCAGCTCCAGCGTCGTGTACCCCGCGCCCACCGGAAGCGTGGAGTGCACCGCGCACCCCAGCGCCGAGTCCAGCACCGTGGCCGCCAGCCCGCCGTGCACCGTACCAATCGGGTTGTAGTGGTACTCCCCCGGCTCCACCACGAACACCGCCCGCCCCTCCGAGACCTCCACCGGCCTGAAGCCCATCAACTCCGCGATGGGCGCCCCGGGCACCTCGCCCCGGACGATGGCGCGCAGGTACTCCAGGCCCGACAGCGTCTTCGCCTTCGCCACGCCCTCTCGCGGGTCCCTCCACGTCACCGTCCGAGTCCGGCTCCCATCGCTCATCGGCACGACCTCCCAGATTGAATGATGGACGTCATTCCATAAGCCCCAGAAAGCGCTGGCTGTGACGTCACACGTGCTTGCACTGATTGGATGATGGTCATAATACAAAGCCCCATTGCGCGCACGTGCGAAACTGGGGTTTGGGTGGCCGGCCCGTTCAGTGCCCCACCCGTGCGGGGAGAACAAGGACATGCAGAAGCGCCGAGTCGCGGTGACGGGAATGGGGCTCATCAGCCCGGTGGGCACGGACATGGAGAAGAGCTGGGACGCCCTGGTGAACGGGCGCAGCGGCGTGGGCCCCATCACCCTCTTCGACGCGAGCAATCTCGACACCCGCTTCGCCGGTGAGGTGAAGGGCTTCGACCCGGAGGCCTACATCGAGCGGCGCGAGGCGCGTCGAATGGACCGCTTCGCGCAGTTCGCGGTGGTGGCGTCGGACATGGCCCTGAAGGACTCGGGGCTGAAGATCACCCCGGAGAACGCCGAGCGCGTGGCCACCGTCATCGGCTCGGGCATCGGCGGCATCTCCAGCCTGGAGGAGACGCACCGCAAGGCGCTGGAGAAGGGGCCGGACCGCATCAGCCCCTTCTTCATCCTGCAGATGCTCATCAACCTGGCGCCCGGCTACGTCACCATGCGCCACGGAATCAAGGGCCCGTCCTGGTCCACCAACTCCGCGTGCTCCACCGGCGCCCACGCCATCGGCGAGGCGATGCGCGGAATCCAGCGCGGCGAGTTCGACGCCGCGCTGGCCGGCGGCGCGGAGGCGCCCATCTCCATGTTGGGCATTGGCGGCTTCTCGGCGATGAAGGCCCTGTCCACGCGCAACGATGCGCCGCAGGAAGCCAGCCGTCCGTTCGACGTGGACCGCGACGGCTTCGTGCTCGCCGAGGGTGCCGGCATGCTCGTGCTCGAGGAGTGGGAGCACGCCCGCGCGCGCGGCGCGCGCATCTACGCGGAGCTGTCCGGCTATGGCGCCAGCTCCGACGCGCACCACGTCACCTCGCCCCTCCCCGAGCACGAGGGCGCCCAGCGCAGCATGCGCGCGGCGATGAAGGACGCGGGCCTTTCGCCCTCGGACATCGGCTACCTCAACGCGCACGGCACCTCGACGGACATCGGCGATGCGCTGGAGATGCAGGGCGTCGCCCGCGTCTTCGGCGATGCCGCGCGCAAGCTGGCCGTCTCGTCCACCAAGTCCATGACGGGCCACATGAATGGCGCGGCCGGCGCCGCCGAGGCCGTCATCTGCGTGCTCGCCCTCACGCGCGGCGTGCTCCCGCCCACCATCAACCTCCAGCGCAAGGACCCGCGAATCCTCGTCGACTGCGTGCCCAACATCGCCCGCGAGGCCCGCGTCGACGCCGTCATGAGCAACTCGTTCGGCTTCGGCGGCACCAACGTGACACTCGTCTTCCAGCGCGCGGACCGGTGAGCGCCACCTCGCCGCATCACCAGCTCTATCTTTGTAAACCTTGAAATCCTGTTTACTGACGCGCTGTGGACCGCATGTCGCAGTGCGCCAGTAAACCTTTGACAAAGTGCGGCAAAGGCCTGCTGGAGCCCACACGCCCATAGCCCGAAAGCATCGTGATTACATATGCTTACGGCCATTTCTACAGGGCTGTGGCGCTGGCGGGCACCTGTTCCGTCGCCCGCCCGACAGGGGTCCCCCCGGCCCAAAACGTTCATTGCAAATCGGTAAATCGATTTGCAAAGTGGACCCATGGCTCGGGAGCGTGAGGTCCAGCGCGATCCACGGGCCGTTGAATCGGCCATGAACGACAACGCACTGAACGCCAACGTGGGCCTGAAGCTCCGTGGGCTGCGCCTTGCACGCAACATCAAGCAGGCGGACGCGGCCAAGGACCTGGGGGTGTCCCCCGCGTACCTGAACCTCATCGAGAAGGGGAAGCGGGTGATGCCCTTCCCGCTGCTCTGGAAGGCCCTGCGCTATTTCGACCAGGACCCCGAGCAGTTCATGTCCACGCTGGGCGAGGGCCGCGTGGACGAGGCACTGGCAAAGCTGCTCGACGAGCCGCTGCTCAAGAGCCTCGACATCGACCCCGAGTCCCTCCAGTCGCTGTCCGCCGAGCCGAAGCTGGCCGGCACGGTGGCCGCGCTCTTCAACCTCTACAAGAACACGCGCACGCAGCTGGAGAACGTGCTGGCGCAGCTCAACGTGGAGGAGCGCACGCGGGCGCAGGGCGGCGCGCAGAACGGCACGGTGCCGGGCGTCCGCTTCGACTACTCGCCCTTCGACGAGGTCAGCGACTTCCTGGAGAAGCACCGCAACTACTTCCCGGAGCTGGAGGAGCAGGCGGAGGCGCTGCGCCGCGACGTGCGCCTGGAGCGGCAGCTCACCAGCGGCCAGCTCATCCGGCTGCTGGAGGAGCGCTTCGGCTACCGCGTCTTCTTCGACGACCCGGCGCCCAGCGGCTCGTCGGTGGTGCGGCGGTTGGACGCGGAGGAGAAGACGCTCACCCTCTCGCCCTTCCTCACCGAGCAGCCGCTGAAGTTCCAGATTGCGGCGTCCATTGGCCTGCTGGTCATGGACCGCGAGAAGCTGGTGGAGCGCATCCTCGGCGCGGGCCGCATGCGCCACGCGGAGACGGCGCGGCTCATCAAGGTCAACCTGGCCAACTACTTCGCCGGCGCGCTGATGCTGCCCTACGGGGACTTCTTCAAGGAGGTGCAGCGCACGCGCTACGACGTGGAGCTGCTCTCCAGCATCTTCGGCTCCACCTACGAGACGGTGGCCCACCGGCTCTGCAACCTGTCAGACCCGAAGCGCCCGGGCATCCCGTTCCACTTCCTGCGCG
This sequence comes from Pyxidicoccus sp. M6, assembly GCF_055568925.1. Classification (NCBI taxonomy): domain Bacteria; kingdom Pseudomonadati; phylum Myxococcota; class Myxococcia; order Myxococcales; family Myxococcaceae; genus Pyxidicoccus; species Pyxidicoccus sp. M6. The sequence continues at coordinate 9,190,093 of NZ_CM145714.1, forward strand.
CGGACATCGCCGGCAACATCTCCAAGCGATACAGCGGCACCGGCATCCGCTTCGCCACCGGCGGCGGAAGCTGCGCGAAGTGGGCCGTGCACCTGGCCTTCCTCAACCCGTCCCAGATTACGCGGCAGTATTCCATCATGCCGGACGGCACGACGTACTTCTGCTTCGCGAAGGTGCAGCTGCAGCCCATTGAAGGCTCCATCGTGAAGGGCACGGCGTACTCCATCGGCCTGGGGACGCACGCGGAGAACGCGAAGTACCTCGCGTACGGCCTGCCCACCACGGACCTGCGCAAGGACGCGATTCCGTCCGGCATCTCCTGCCGCTTCTGCGAGCGCACGGACTGCAACCAGCGCGCGGCCGCCAGCTACCGCTTCGCCTTCGCCTTCGACGAGTACACGAAGAAGGACTGCTTCTTCTCGCCGCTGCTCGTCCACGAGCAGGGCGACAAGGAGCGCAACGGCCACCACGCCTCGGACCACGGCCATGCGCCTCCGCCGGGCGCGGCCGTGAATGGCTCCCATGACGCGCACGCGGCTCCCGTGAACGGGACTCACATGAGCGAGAAGGACGATTCGTTGGACAAGGCGTCCCGTCGCCGCAAGGGTGGCGACGCCTGAGGCCCGCATGCACCCGACCGACGAATCCCAACGCGCCCACATCCTCGACGCCCTCCAGAAGCAGAAGAACGCGCTGGCCTCGCTGCGCATCACCGGCTCGCCCACCGAGGTGGGCCAGGGGCTGGTGAACCTGGCGGAGCTGCACGGCCTCCTGGAGGACCACGCCGCGAGCCGCGAGTGCTACCAGGAGGCGCTCGGCCTCTTCCAGCAGGCGAAGTACAAGCCCGGCCAGGCGCAGGCGCTGCTCGGCCTGGGAATCGTGAAGGCGCACTTCGAGGATCACCGCGGCGCGGTGGAGCACATCGCCAAGGCCGCCATGCTCTTCAACGAGGCGAAGGACCGCGAGGGCGAGTCCCTGGCCCGCGCCTGCATCGGCGAGTCCCTGCGCTCCATGGGCCAGCCCGAGGCCGCCGAGGAGAAGTACCAGGAGGCGCTCATCCTCCTGCGCCAGACGCGCAACCCCGATCGCATCGCCCGGCTGCTGCTCGACATCGGCGACATCCGCATGGAGAAGGGCGAGTACGAGCCCGCCCGCAAGCGCTTCCTGGAGGCCATTCCCCTGCTGGAGCAGGGCGAGGACCCGGAGGCGCTCGCGCAGGGCCACCTGCTGCTCGGTGAGTCCGAGGGACTCCTCGGCAACCATGACGGCGCCCGCCCCCACCTGCTGCGCGCGGTGGAGCTCTACGAGGAGCTGCACGACCACGTGTACGAGGCCCGCGCCCGGTGGGACCTCGGCCTGTCCTGCTACTATCAGCAGGACTATGCCGCCGCCCGCGCGCAGTTCGAGGCGGTGCTGCCGCTCTACGAGGAGCAGGGCCGCGCGGACGAGGTCGCCAAGGTCCGCAACGTGCTGGCCCACTTCACCGCTCGCGGCGTCTGAAACGAAACAGCGCTCCTCCCCTGTTTCCGGGAAGAGCGCTTCGCCTGCTTCGAGTCACGTCAGGCCTGGATGCCCGCGCCCACGGCGATGGCCAGCAGGCCCAGCACGCCCGCGGCGATGACGGTGTAGCGCCACTCACCCTTGAGGCCGAGCAACGTGCCCGCCACCGCGAGGCGCGCCACCGGCGTCACCAGCAGCAGCGACGCCGCGCCCTTGCGCAAGAGGTCGATGGTGACGTGCACGTCTTCCGAGCGCGGCAGGGCCTCCAGTCCCAGCGACACCACGAACATGCCGCCGCTGAGCACCGCGCCGCCGCGCAGCACGCGGGCAATCCACCGGTCCCCCGCCACGGCCAGGTCCCGGCGACGCGTGCGCGTCTCCGGGACCGTATCGAGCCCGGGTTGTGTCACGGGCTCCGCATCCACCTCCGGCGCGAGGCCTTCCGCCTGCGCCGTGGGGACCACCACGTTGTGGGCGACATGCGCGTCCGCCAGCACCGCGGACACCACCGGCCCTTCTGCTCCGGCTGATTCCGGCTCGCTCACTTCACCATGCTCGGCCACAGTCCCGCCCCTCCCTTCCACAACATCTGTCCCGCCACCACCAGCAGAACCAGTGCGAAGAGCTTCTTGAGCACCGCGGTGGGCACCTTCGGCATCAGCCGGCTGCCCACGTACGCGCCGCACAAGACGCCCACCACCAATGGGGAGACCAGCGCCAGCTTCAAGTGGCCACGCAGCGCATAGGCGGCGACGCTCGCGGCGCCCGTCACGCCCACCATCATGTTGCTGGTGGCACTGGCCACCTTGAACGGCACGCGCATGCCGTAGCTCATCAGCGGCACCTTCAGCGGCCCGCCGCCAACGCCCAGCAGCGAGGACAACCCGCCCGCGATGAACGAGCCGGAGATGCCCAGCGGGTAGTTCACCGGGGTGTAGTCATCCAGCGTCGCGGGCTCCCGCCGTGGCGAGCGCAGCAGCAGCATCTGCAGGGACACGTAGAGGGTGAACAAGCCGAACACCACGGCCACCATCGCCGGGGCCACCATCGCCGCGACGAGCCCGCCGCTGACGGCGCCCAGCACCGTGGCCAGCTCCAGCGTGAGGCCGAGGCGGATGTCGCTGAGGTGGTTGTGCACGTAGCCCGCGGCCGCCGCGCACGAGTTGGCCACCACGCACATGAGGCTCGCCGGCACCGCCTCCTCGAGAGGAATGCCGAAGAGCAACACCAGCCCTGGGACGAGGACGATGCCTCCTCCAATGCCAAGCATCGCCCCGAGAGAGCCCGCGAGGCCGCCCGCCACCATGAGGAGTAGGACCGTCATTCCTCCACGAGGATAGGAGCGGTTCTCCGGTTCGGACAGCGGCATTCCCCCATGGGGAAAATGCTCGCCAGGATGCCTGCCCTGCGCGCGAGGAACTGTGTGTTGTCAGCCAGCGTTCATGGACGCTACGCGGCACACGCGCCGAGTGTGCCCTCGGGCAGCACCTCGAGGAAACGCGCGCGCGTGCGAGGCGTGAAGGTGCCCCGTGCCATGTAGACGTGCAACCTGCGCAACACTCCACGCGCCGACTCCAGCGCGCCCTCCACCTCCGAGGCGAAGTCGAAGGAGTCGTTGCGGTACAGCTCCTGGAAGGACAGGTGCTTGTACGCGGGCAGCGAGCGCATGCGCCCCATGGGGCTGGAGAGGAAGAGACCGGAGACGTACAGCCCGCGCACCCAACCGTCCACGTCCGCCTTGGACGGCGCCTGGCCCACGCGCTCCTGCGAGGACAGGCGCACCAGCTCGTAGATGCCGCGGCCGATGCCCCGCCACGGGAAGCCCGGGCTCTTCACCACCTGACACTTCTCGCGGATGCGCGGCGTGCCGAGCAACTCCACGCCGTGCAGCTCACGCAGGTAGAAGAGCGTCTGCGCCCACTCGATGTCGTGGTGGGCGTCGCGCGCCTGCTCGCCGCGGCGGCGGTGGCGGGCCACCAGCCGGTCCACCACCGGGTACAGCCGCCGGTCCAGGCACAGGTGCGTGAAGTAGCCCGCCAGGAGCGCGAGCCCCGCCTCGTTGCCCACCAGCGCACCGGCGGCCACGAGCTCCGCCATCTTCAGGCCGAAGCCCACCGGCGCGCGCTCGTGGTACAGGCGGGCCCAGGGAGGCGCCTCCCGCTCCGGCAGGAAGGCGGACAGTCCCCCTCGCACGCCTTCACACAGCGGCAGGTCCGGCAACGCCGCGCCGAAGCGCGCATACGGAAGGTCCTCCGCGAGCGCGCGCACCCAGTCCGCCGGCAGGTCGCCGGGATTGGCGGACATCCGTTCGATGGCGGTCAGATGCATCAGCAACGTGGGCATGCCCCACACGGTTATCCAGTGGCCGAAAGCATTGCAATGCTCGAATGAAATCGAGCGCTTTGCGCTCGACAGGGCGGGCGTTACAGTCCGCGACCTCCAGTATCCCCTTCCATCCGTTCAGGAGCTCATCGGCCCATGAATTTCAGCTTCGTCTCCGGCGACGCAACGAAGGCGAGCGGCGAGTTGCTCGTCATTGCCCTCTTCGAGGGAGAGCTGGGAGACACCGCCCCGTCCTCGCTGGCCGCGGCCGACTCCTCCCTGGAGGGACGCCTGCGCGGCGCCGCCGCCCAGGAGGGCTTCAAGGCCAAGGCAGAGCAGTCCTTCCTCATGCACACGCATGGCCGCGCCACCGCGGAGCGCGTGCTGCTCCTGGGCCTGGGCAACCGCGCCCGCTTCAACCCCGAGGTGCTGCGCCTGGCCGCCGGCCGTGCGGTGAAGACGGCGCTGCGGCTGAAGGTGGGCTCGGTGGCCTTCGCGCTGCCGGCCACGGACTCGGCGGAGAACGCCGTGCGCGCGGTGGTGGAGGGCCTGGGGCTGGGCGCCTACAAGTTCGACAAGTACAAGTCCTCCGCCCGCGAGGAGAAGAACCCCGCCCGGGTGGCCAAGGTCGCCCTGGTGCTGCCCGACGGCACCGAGAAGTCGAAGGGCCTGGACGAAGCGCTGGCGCTCGGCAGGCGCGTGGCCGAGGCCACCAACTGGGCGCGAGACCTCGTCAATGAGCCCCCCAACGCGGTGACGCCGACGGTGCTGGCCGAGGCCGCGCGGCAGGCGGCGAAGGAAGGCGGCCTGCAGGTCACCATCGGCGGGCGCAAGGACATCGAGAAGCTCGACATGGGCATGTTCCTGGGCGTCACCGCCGGGAGCGCCGAGGAGCCGCGCCTCATCCACGTCGTCTACACGCCGAAGAACGCGCGCGACGCGAAGCGCCCGCCGCTGGCGCTGGTGGGCAAGGCGATTACGTTCGACTCGGGCGGCCTGTCGCTGAAGCCCACCGAGGGCATGGTGGAGATGAAGACGGACATGGCGGGCTCGGCCGCGGTGCTGGGCGCGATGAAGGTCATCGCCGCGCTCAAGCCGCCCTTCCCCGTGCACGCCTTCATCGGCGCCTGCGAGAACATGCCGTCCGGCACCGCGTACAAGCCGGGTGACATCCTCACCTCGCGCCTGGGCAAGACGGTGGAAATCACCAACACCGACGCGGAAGGCCGCCTCGTGCTGGGGGACATCCTCACCTGGGCCGTGGAGCACAAGCCGTCCGCCGTCATCGACCTGGCCACGCTGACGGGCGCGTGTGTCATCGCGCTGGGCAACTACATCGTCGGCGCCTTCGGCGAGCACGACGGCGCGGTGAACGAGGTGCTCCAGGCCGCGCGCACCGCGGGCGAGGAGATGTGGCGCATGCCGGTGAGCGAGCTGCAGAAGGACGCGCTGCGCTCCGAGGTGGCGGACATGAAGAACTCCGGCGAGCGCTGGGGTGGCTCCATCAACGCGGCGCTGTTCCTCAAGGAGTTCGTCGGCGACACGCCGTGGGTGCACCTGGACATCGCCGGCCCGTCCAACAGCCCCAAGGAGCGCGGCTACCTGAGCAAGGGCGGCACGGGCGTGGGCGTGCGCACGCTGGTGGAGTGGGTGCGGCTGCGCACGGAGACGCAGGCGGCCAACCCCGACGCCTACGAGCTCCCCGCAGCGCCCGCCGCGAAGGCTCCGAAGGCCGCCAAGGGCGCGCGCAAGTCGGCGCGCTCGTAACACGGTTGTGGAGTCCGGGTGCGCCAGCACGGGCGCCCGGGCAGGAATGCGCGACTACCGGCGCGACGCCTGGGGCATGGTGGCCGGAGCCACACCGGGCCCGGGCAGCGGACGGATGCCTTCGATGATGGCATCCACGTTCTGGGTGACGTCCGCGGACGCCTCCGCCGGCCACGTGGCCAGCATCATCAGCACGCGGCCCGGCCGGCCCTCGCGCACGGCGACGCGGCCCAGCACCGAGTCCCCCACGGAGAAGCTGAAGCCCACCGCGTTCTCCGACAGCGGAATGGGCACCGGGTCCGTGGTGGTGAAGCCGGGCTGCTGGCGCAGTCCCTCCGTCAGCCGCTCGGCGAACTGCGTGGGCGTCGCCACCGCCGGAGCCACCTGCAGCACCACCTGCGCGCCGGACGTGTTGTGCCGGAGGATGACGGGAATGGAGAGCCCCTCCGGAGTGCGCTCGTTCGTCTCGTCGAGCTGCCAGTCCGCCGTGGGCCGGATGATTTCGAAGCCCAGGTCCTCGTCCACGTAGCGGCGAGTGGTGGAGTGGCCAGCGCTGCCCGAGCCGCCCACGCCCCGCGCCTCGCCCACGGCCTCCTTCCGGGAGTCCTTCACCGCCGCGCGCGAGCCGCCACAGGCCGAGCTCAGCACCAGCAGTCCCCACGCCAGCTTCCGCATCGCGCCCATGTCGCTCGTCCCCCGCCGCAAAGGCCGTGGACGCCAACGTGGACACGGGGCTCCCCCTAGGCCAGCCCCCCCTGGAGTGTGCGGTAGGTGTTGGACAACCGCTCCGCCACGTCCGGAGGCAGCACGTTGCGCGCCGAAAACAACGCGTACGAGACAATCGCGTCCATCGCCTCCAGCGTGAGGGCGCGGCCCACGGCCTCATCACCGCCCCCCGCGAGGTTGGCGCGCAGCCGCGCCACGTCCACCCGCCCGTCCGGCCCCGGCGTCACCCCGGCGAAGGCGTCCTCCAGCCCCGAGGGCGGCGCGTCCAGGAAGCCCTTCAAGAGGTCCACCTCCTTGCCCGCGTCGCGCAGCGCCCGGTGGATGAGGAACAGCAGGAGGTTGTAGCGCTCCTCGGCGGACAGCAGCTCCCAGGCCATGCCCTCCACGGAGGGGCCCGGCACCGGAGGCGGCTCGGCGGGCTTCACCACCAGGTGGCCGCCGCGCACCGCCTCGTCCAGCCACGTGAAGAAGGCGTAGGCCCCGCCCTCGTAGGCCGCGCGCAGCTCGGCCAGCGTGGCACCGGTGCCCAGGCGCGTGAAGAGGCGCTCCTCGCCGGACGGCACACCCGCGGGCCCGGGCTCCACGCGCATGTCCTCCGGGAAGCGGCGGCGCAGGCGAGACACCTCCTCCGAGCGCTTGATGCCCGTCAGCACCAGCTCGCGCGTGCGCTCCGGCAGCTTCACCACGTCCGCCATGGGCGCGGGGCCTTCCACGAACAGGAAGCCGCCCTCCGTCAATTCGAAGAGGCTGAGCACCACCTCTCGCACCACGTACGTCATGGCGCCGTAGAGGCTGGCCTCGGACACCAGGCCCTCGGACGTGAGCACCTGGCCAATGCGCCGCGACGGCGTCACGCGCGACAGCGCCTGCGTGAGCTGCACCTGCGTCAACATGCCCAGCCGCACCAGCACCGCGCCCAGCCGCTCCCAGCGCTCCGTGGACGTGGCGAACACCACCTGCCCGTCCCGGAAGGACACCGTGCGGCGCACCGTGCCGTGCTGCACGGCCAGCAGGCCACTGCGGATGCCGGAGAGGACGTGGGCGAACACCTCCTCGACAGAGAGCGTCCCGAGGCTGCCGGCGAGGAAGCCGGCGAAGCCGGACGGCTCCTGGAGGAGGACCATCCCCTCGGGCCCGTGGAACTGGGCCGCGAGAGGACGGGAGGGAGACAGGCCGGCGGAGAGCGGCCGCTCCAAATCGAGCGACGTCTGCTCTCCGCTGACACGGGGCGTGGCCTTGGGTTTCGTTGCCACCGCCCGTGCCTCCCGACGACCGACGACGCGCGCGACTACTTCTGCGCGGTCTTCAGCTCCTCGTCGATGATGCTCTTGAACTCCTCGAAGGGCTGCGCGCCCGACAGGAGGATGCCGTTGATGAAGAACGCCGGGGTGCCCGTCACGCCGGCCTTCTTGCCGTCCGCCAGGTCCGCCTGCACGACGGAGGCCTTCTCACCCGAGTCCAGGCACTTGTTGAACTTCGCGGTGTCCAGCTTCAGGTCCGCGGCGTGCTTCTTCAGGTCCTCCACGCCCAGCTTCTGCTGGTTGGCGAACAGCGCGTCGTGCATCTCCCAGAACTTGCCCTGGTCCCCGGCGCACAGCGCGGCCTCGGAGGCCTTCGGCGCCTGCTGGTGGAAGTCGAGCGGGAAGTGACGGAACACCAGGCGGACCTTGTCGCCGTACTCCTTCATGACCTGGTCCACGGACGCGTTGGCGCGGCTGCAGAACGGGCACTGGAAGTCGCTGAACTCGACGATGGTGATGGGCGCGCCCTCCTTGGCACCCTTGGCGGCGCCGGTGGCGGCCACCTGCTTGCGCTCGGCGGGCGGGCGCGGGGGCTCAGGGAGCGTAATCTGCACGTTGGCGTTCTTCCGCAGCTCCGCGAACAACGCCTGCGCGCGCTCCTGCTTCGGCTGCTGCGTGAGGAAGTCCACGATCTGCGGCTTCATCTGCTCGTAGGTGGAGCCGGGCGGCAGCTGGCCCTTCGCGCCGTCGAAGACCTCCTTGATCTTCTCCTCGGGCGGGGCCGGAACCTTGTCGTCAATTTCCGCCTTGAGGTACTGCTCCTGCGTCATCTGGCGCTTCTTCGCCTCGGCATCGACCAGCTTCTCGGTCACCATGCCCTCGAGGCCGCGCTTGCGCAGCTGGTGCTTCTGCTTCTCCAGGTTGGAGAGCGGCTCCGCGATCTTCTCGTTGAGCTCCTTGTAGGTGATCTTCTGCCCGTCGCCGAAGGTGGCGATGACAGTGTCCGGAGCGGGCTCACCCGAGGTGGCCTGCTGCGCCGTGGAGGCCGGCCCCTGCGCGGTGACCGGAGCCTTCTCCTTGTTACAGCCGGCGGTGAGGGAAGCCGCCACGAGAGCGGCGAGGATGATACGGGTGGGCTTGAGCATAAGCCCGCGTCCTAGTCGAGGTAAGCCGGACCTGCAAGGAAATGGCTTCAGGCGACGAGGGGCTCGAGCTCCAGCGCCCCGGCCAGTCCGGTGAAGCCCAGGTCCAGCCCTTCCAGCTCGCGGCGGCGCGCCGGAACGATTTCGTAGCAGCTCGGGTCGGAGAGGACCTTGCGCACCAGCTTGTGGTTGAGCGCGTGGCCCGTCTTGTACGCCGTCATGTGCCCGATGACGGGGCGGCCGAAGAGGGACACGTCGCCAATGGCGTCCAGAATCTTGTGACGCACGAACTCGTCCGGGAAGCGCAGGCCGTCCGGGTTGAGGATGGAGACCTCGTCCACGACGATGGCGTTCTCCAGCGAGCCGCCGCGCGCAAGGCCCAGCTTCTTCAGCTTCTCCACGTCGCGCAGGAAGCCGAAGGTGCGGGCGCGGGAGATTTCGCGCGAGAAGTCCCGGTCGCTGAAGTCCAGGTCGAAGGACTGGCCCTGGATGACGGGGTGCTCGAAGTCGATGGTGCAGCTGATGCGGAACTGCTTGGACGGGGTGAGCGAGGCCTGCTTGTCACCGTCCACCACGGACACCGCCTTGCGGATGACGAGCAGCTCCTTGGGCGCGTCCAGCTCGCGGATGCCGGCCTCCTGGATGAGGGCGGCGAAGGGCGCCGCGCTGCCGTCCATGATGGGCACCTCCGGCCCGTCCAGCTCCACGCGCACGTTGTCGATGCCCAGGCCGGCCAGCGCCGACATGAAGTGCTCCACCGTGCCCACGCGCACGCCGTCACGGCCGAGCGTGGTGGCCAGCGACGTGTCCACCACGAAGTCCGCCAGCGCGGGGATGCTCACCGGCCGGGGCAGGTCCGTGCGCACGAAGACGATGCCGTGACCCACAGGCGCGGGACGCAGGGTGAGCGTCACCTTGGCGCCCGAGTGCAGCCCCACGCCCTGGAGCGAGGCAGTCTTGGAAACGGTGCGCTGGTTGTAGGAGGACGGTCGCATGTCGGTGTCGCCTCGTGGCTGCTCGTGCTGCCGGACTTCGGTGTCCAAGGCCCGCCGGAGGGCCCCGGAATCGTTCATCAGTGATCTGACGCGACGCGCTGATTCTGCAATCGGCACGCCACGGCTGCGTGACATCCGGGGCCGTGGCACTCGGGGTGAAAACTACTTCAACCCCTTGAATACGCTCGCCTTTTGCCTGCGTCGTGGTGGGTGCTGCTTCCGGCCTGACACCCTCCCCCCGAAGTGAAGCCTGCTGGAATCGACTGAGACCGCGACACCGATGTCCGGGATTCGTCAGAGCCGGACCCTCGTTCCACCGACCCCCTGCCCCGCCATGCCGCAGCGTGTCTTCCATGCAACAGGCCGCGTCCATAGCGCAAGGAACGGGCTGGACGCAAACGCGCCTCCGTGAGCCCCCCGCGTCAAGGGGCGCACACGTGGCGAGAGGCGGCAGGTAGGGCGCCGGTGTCCTGCCCTCTAGCGGGCGGCCACGGAGAGGAAGCGGTCCCGGAGGGCCTCCGCCTCCTGCCGGTCGAAGCCGCGGCCCTGCAGGAGGGTGCGCCGGCTGACGGCGTGGAAGGTGGTCTCCAGCGTCTGCACGAAGCGGCGCAAATCCTCCGCGAGGCGGGCGCGGATGCCGGGGCCTTCCGGCGGCCAGGGCAGCTCCACCAGCAGCGCGGTGAAGCGGTCGAAGGCGTCGTAGTCCGCGTAGCGCAGGAGCTGGTAGCCGCCGGCGTGGAAGTACTCGAGGAAGGCCTTGAGGGCGTCCAGCGCGCGCTCGGCGGCGGGCACGTCCTCGTTGCGCAGGTGCGTCTCCGCCGTGCGGCACAGCTGCGCGTAGACCCAGAGGTCCTTGCGCAGGCGGAGCGCCGCGTCCTGCGGGCTCATCAGCTCGTCGAAGACGCCGTCCGCGAGGCCGCCGTTGGGGGCGAGCGTCTCCACCAGAATCACCACCTGCGTGCGCAGGAGCGTGGTGAAGGCGGCGGCGGCGCGCGCGGGGGCCTCCACGTCGCGGTCCAGGTTGACGAGCACCTCGCGGGCCACGCGCTCCGTCTCGCGGGCGATGTCGCGCGCGGCGCGCAGCGTGGCGGCCTGGAGCGACTTGGAGCCCGCCTTGGGCGACAGCTCCGCGTGCATCCACGACGCCAGCGAGTTGGCCTCGCTGCGCACCAGCGCCAGCAGCACGCGCACGCGGCGCGGGTATGGCGGCTGCCCCTCCGCGTCCACGTAGGCCAGGTAGTGCAGGAGGCGGAAGAGGCCGAGGAAGCAGGTGGCGAAGAGGGTGCGCTGGTCGTCCGGCAGCGTGGCCAGCGTGTCCAGCAGCCGCACCGAGCGGAGCCGGTCGTACTCGACGCGGAACTCCAACGGGCGGAAGGGACGGAAGTAGCGGTTGAGGACGATTTCGCGCAGGGCCAGCTTGCCCACGTCCTGGAAGAGGCCGAGGTTGGCCACCGGCAGCTTGAGCAGGTGGTCCAGCAGGTTCTTCAGCGCGTCGAAGGCCTCGCGCAGGACGAAGAGGCTCTCCGGGGGCGTCTCCTGGTCCAGCTCCTCCTCGATGAGGGCGCGCCGGATGCGGTCGTCCGCGAGCTGCGTCTCCACGTACTTGCGGAAGACCATCTTCTGGTCGCTGTCCGGGTCCTGGAGGTGCCGCGCGACGCGGATGGCGCGGTCCATGGCGTCGCGGACGTCCGCCAGCTCCTCGTGGAAGTCGCGCGTGACGAGCGGCCTGTCGCGCGCGTCCACCACGGTGTTGAGGTTGAGGTAGCGCTCCACCGCGCGCAGGAGCATCTCGAACTCGAAGAGCAGCTCCTCGCGGCCCTCCACGGGCACGCCGCGCAGCCAGCGCTCGCGCTCGGCGAGGAAGCCCGCGCGCGACGTCTGCGACGCGCGCATCAGGTCCGCGTAGAAGTCACGTCCGGTGGCGGGTGCGGCGGGAGGCGTGTCCTGGCTCATGGCGCGGAACAGCTTAGTCTCAGAAGAGGTTGCCCTGGGGCGTGGCCGGTGGCTGCTTCTTGAAGTACTGATAGGCCCGATGCGTCGCGGTGCGTCCCCGGGGGGTGCGCTGGAGGAAGCCCTGCTGCATCAGGAAGGGCTCGTAGACGTCCTCAATCGTGTCGCGCTGCTCGCCCACGCTGGCGGCGATGGTCTCCACGCCCACCGGGCCGCCGCCGAACTTGTCGATGATGGTGAGCAAAATCTTCCGGTCCATGGCGTCCAGGCCGCTGGCGTCCACGCCCAGCCGGTCCAACGACTTCTTCGCCAGCTCGAGGGTGATTCTCCCGTTGCCTTCCACCTCCGCGAAGTCGCGCAGGCGGCGCAGGAGGCGGTTGGTGATGCGGGGCGTGCCGCGCGAGCGGGTGGCGATTTCGTGCGCGGCGTCCTTCGCCATGGGGATGCCGAGGATGCGCGCGGAGCGGTGGATGATGAGCTCCAGCGCCTCGGAGTCGTAGTACTCCAGCCGGTCCTGAATCTGGAACCTGTCCCGCAGCGGAGAGGTGAGCAGGCCCGTGCGCGTGGTGGCGCCGATGAGGGTGAAGGGCGGCAAATCAATCTTCATCGCCCGGGCGGCGGGCCCGGTGTCGATGGTGATGTCCAGCCGGAAGTCCTCCATGGCCGGGTAGAGGTACTCCTCCACGGCGGCGTTGAGGCGGTGGATTTCGTCGATGAAGAGGACGTCGCGCGCGTTGAGGTTGGTGAGCAGGCCCGCCAGGTCGCCCTTGCGCTCCAGGGCGGGGCCGCTGGTGACGTGGAGGCCCACGCCCAGCTCGTTCGCGATGATGTGCGCCAGGGACGTCTTGCCCAGGCCCGGGGGCCCGGAGAAGAGGCAGTGGTCCAGGGCGTCGCCGCGGGTGCGGGCCGCCTGCACGTAGACCTTGAGCTTCTCGACGACGGGCCCCTGCCCCACGTACTCGTCGAAGGAGCGCGGACGCAGGGAGGTCTCGACCTGGACCTCGTCGGGCATGATTTCTTCCGAGAGTGCTTCGGACTTCCGAGTGTCGGAGGACTTCCTCGCCATGGCCATCCAGCACCCTATACAGGAAGGCGGGGCGTGTCGCCGCACATCTGGCGGGGCTAGAGTCGCAACGGCCGCAGGCCGAGCAACCAGGGAGCGACCCACCGAATGAAGGGCCTCGTCTTCGACCTCTCCATCCCGAAGTACATGGTGGCCCGCGGCCTGGGCGGCCTGTACCCGAAGCTTCACTACGGGGCCGGGAGCTGTCTCTCCCTGCGCGAGCTTCCCCGCCCCACCCCGCCCGGCCCCGAGTGGGTGCGCCTCAAGCCGCTGCTCACGGGCCTGTGCGGCTCGGACATGGCCACGCTCTTCTTCAAGGCCAGCCCGCAGCTCGAGCCCTTCAACAGCTTCCCCGCCGTGCTGGGCCACGAAATCCTCGCCGAGGTGACGGAGCTGGGGCCGGAGACGCGCGGCATCGACGTGGGCCAGCGCGTGGTGGTGGACCCGCTGCTCCCCTGCCGGCTTCGCGGAATCCATCCGCCGTGCAAGCCGTGCGCGTCCGGCCAGGAGAACGGCTGCGAGCGCACCGCGGACGGCTGCCTGGCGGCCGGACAGATGCTCGGCTACCAGCGCGAGCTGCCGGGAGGCATGGGCACGGAGATGGTGGCGCACCCGTCGCAGCTCCACCCGGTGCCGGAGGGCGTGAGCGACAAGGCGGCCGTGCTGGTGGAGCCGCTGGCGGTGAGCCTGCACGCGGTGCTGAAGGCGCCGCCCCGGGACGAAGACAGGGTGCTCGTCATCGGCGGAGGGCCGGTGGCCTTCGCGACGCTGTGGGCGCTGCGCGCGCTGGGGCACCGCTGCCACGTGACGCTGCTGGCGGCGGAGGACTACCAGCTGGAGCTGGCGAAGCAGCTGGGCGCGGACGATGCCTTCCGCGTGCGCGGAGACACGGACGAAGCCCAGGAGGTCGCGCGGCGCACGGGCGCGAAGGTGTACCGCCCGGTGCTGGGGCCCCCGGCGATGACGGGCGGCTTCGAGCTGACCATCGACTGCATCGGCAGCGCGGCCTCGGTACAGGACGCCCTGCGCTACACGCGCGCGCTGGGGAGGGTGGTGCTGGTGGGCGCGGCGGGAATCCTGGAGCGGGTGGATTGGACGACGGTGTGGCGCAACGAGCTGACGCTGCTCGGCTCCTACGTGTACGGCCCGGAGAGCTTCCGGGGTGAGCGCAAGCACACCTTCGACGTGGTGTTGGAGTTGCTGGCCCGGAAGGAAGGGCCGGACTGTTCCGTTCTCGTCACGCACACCTTCCCCCTGGCTCGCTACCAGGAGGCGATTGAGGCGAATCTGGCACGCGCGAAGTACCGGTCCGTCAAGACGGTCTTCGACCTGACCCGGTGGTGACCGCCATGCACACGAGCCCTGTGTTCCGTCCCCTCCCCTCTCTCGCCGGCGCCCGCGCCGAGTCGGTGCCCGGCGTGAAGTTGCAGAAGCTGCGCCGCGCTGCGCTGGATGCGCGTGAGGTCTTCGTGAAGGAAGGCCCGGTGGCCGCGGTGGCCACGTGCGACCTCATCACCTTCCCGTACCCAGCGCAGTTCGCCTTCAGCGGCGCGGCGCTGTCCCCGGCGCCGTACGTGATGATGACCAACCGCATGCAGGTGGTGCAGTTCGTGGACCGCGAGGGCGAGCGGCGCACGCTGCTCTTCAACCCGTCCGACTACGAGCGGAGCCAGGCGGCGCCCTTCTTCCGCGCGCTGCGCGAGCGCTACGGCGCCTTCCTGTCCGACAAGGTGATGTCCACGCGTCACGGCACGGTGCAGAGCCACCTCGCATCGCTGGGGCTGACGCCCGCGGACGTGGACTACATCGCCTTCGACCACCTGCACGTCCAGGACCTGCGCGGCTGGCTGGGCGGGGACGGCCTGCCCGCGTACTTCCCGCGCGCGCGGCTGCTGGTGCAGCGCGCCGAGTGGGAGATGGTGAAGGACCTGCACCCCATGCAGACGGTGTGGTTCGTGGCGGGCGGCGCGGAGATTCCGCAGGAGCGCGTGGTGCTGCTGGACGGCGACGTGTGGCTGGGCCAGGGCGCGGCCATCCTCAGCACGCCAGGGCACACGCAGGGGAACATGTCGCTGGCGGTGGCCACGTCTCGCGAGGTGTTCGTCGTCAGCGAGAACGGCGTGGCCACCGAGTGCTACACGCCGCTGCAGTCCGCCATCCCCGGCGTGCGCCGCTACGCGGAGCACATGGGCTGGGAGGTGGTGCTCAACGGCAACACGCGCGAGGACTCGCTGGACCAGTACTCCTCCATGGTGGTGGAGAAGCTCTTCGCCGGCACGTCCGCGGTGGAGGGCGCGTTCGTCAACTTCCACCCGTCCTCGCTGCTCACCTCGCACCTGATGGCGCCGGCGCTGTCGCCCACCATCGTCCTGCCCGCGCCCAACTTCGGCGACGTGCGCCCCACGCCCGCGGCCCGGCGCGCGGCGTAGGTCTCAGTACGCGCTCAGCCCGCAGGCCAGCACCGGACGGAACGGCACGGACCAGAGCTCCTGGTCCCCCATGGCATCCGTGGCGGAGAAGAACAGGTTGAAGCCCGAGCTCACGAAGTCCCTCGGGTTCGAGGACGCGAGCCCCTGCGCGACGTCCGCCAGCGGCCGCGTGTTCCAGGGCCGCCCGCCGCTGTACCAGGTCTCCGTCCCGTGCCCGGACGTCGTCGCGGAGAAGAACAGCGTGCCGCTCTCCGCCTTCAGGAACGACGGGCTGCTGTCGCCCGCGCCGGGCTCCAGATCACGCACCATCCACGTGCCCCACGGCGTCCCGTCGCTGCGCCACAGCTCGCGGCCGTGCGCCACTCCGGCGGGCTCGGCTCCGTCGGACGCCGCGAAGTAGAGCGTTCGGTCCACCACCGTGAAGAACGGGTCCTGCCCCGGAATGAAGGCGCTCTGCGCGCCGGGCGCGATGTCGCGCACCATCCGCGTGCCGCACACCGTGCCGTCGCTCGTCCACAGCTCGCTGCCGTGCTTCGGGTCTCCGCTGTCGCCCCATTCCCCCTCGCCGCCCGCGGCGAAGTACACCGCGTCCCCCATGGCCTTGAGCGACATCGGCGGCTGCCCCGCGAAGTGCCGCAGCCACGTCGCCGTGTCCGGCACCTCCCGCGTCACCCACAGGTCCGTCTCGTCCGTGCCCGGGTTCACCGTGAAGAAGAGCTGACGGCCCGCGGCCTCCAGGTCGAGGAACTCACCGTGGTCCATCTTGAAGAGCGGGCGGGCCTGCCCGCGCCGGTCCACGCTCCAGAGCACCACCTCGTAGACGTCGTCGCGAGAGAGCACCACCGCGAGCCCGTCGCCCCAGGCCGTCAGCTTCTCGAGCCCCAGCCGCCAGTCCGCGGAAGGGTGCGGCCCCTTCACGAAGTCGTACACCAGCCACGTGCCCCGCTCCGTCCCGTCGGTGCGCCACAGCTCGCGGCCGTGCAGCTCCTCGTAGGCCGTGAAGTAGAGCGTGCCGTCCACCACCGTGAGCTGCTCCGGCGCCGAGCTCGACTTCCCCCGCCGGATGTCCTTCACCAGCGCCGTCCCCTTCTCCGTGCCGTCGGTGCGCCACAGCTCCGCGCCGTGCTCGCCATCGTCCGCGACGAAGTACGCCCACCGGCCCGCCGACGTCAGCCGACGTGGTACCGAATCACCGTCGGGATTCACGTCCTTCACCAGCGTCGTGGGTCGCCCCGGCCCCTGGCTCATCCACAGCTCGCGGCCGTGCTCCGGCTCCGTGGCCGCGAAGAGCAACCGCCCGTTGGCGGCGATCAGCCCCTCCGGCTTCGAGCTGCCCAGCGGGTTGATGTCCCACACCCGCTGCGCGTCGTCCTCGCACACTTCCCAACGGCCCACCGGGACCAGCCCGGCCTCGGTCACCGTGTCGACAGGAGCGTCCGACTCGCGGACGAGCCGCGCTTCCTCCGCCTCCACGGTGTCCTCGGGAACCGGCCCACACGCCACCACCCACCCGGAGAGCACGAACATCAGCACCGGAACGCCACGCCAAGACTTCATGTGAGCAGCCCCTTGTCCTCGATGGCGCGGGGGCACCATCGGCGGAGCTGAAAACTGATACTCATGTCGTAAGAGTCTACTCAGACCAGGGTCGGAAAGGGCTCAGGTTGTCCGCCATCTCGCGAGCCCGGACGACCCGTGGCGACAGCAGGACACCGGGTCCGTCAGACCGCGGACCGATTCGGATTGTTGTGAGAAGGAAGCTTCGGCGGCTTGCGCTGGGAACTCCCGGCTGCTGGTCACACCGCCGTCACACCGGCTTCCGGTAGTCCGTGGATCAGCCTCCGGAGCGAAGCGCCTTGAGCGCCTCGCGGAACAGGGCCTGGAAGGAGGCCTCCGCGCCCAGGCGTTCGGAGGCCACCTCCGCCGCCTTCTCCGCCTGGGGCTGCTTGTACCCGAGGTTGAGGAGCGCGGAGACGAGGTCGGAGCGGGTGCCGCTGGCGGCGGCGGGCGCCGTGCCCCGGGCCACCGCCTCCAGGTGGATGTTCTTCACCTTGTCCTTCATCTCCAGCACGAGCCGCTCGGCGGTCTTCTTCCCCACGCCGTGAATCTTCGCCAGCCGCGCCACCTCGCCGCGAGACAGCGCCGCCACCAGCTCCGGCACCTCCATGCCGGACAGCACGGTGAGCGCCAACCGGGGCCCCACGCGCGTGACGGAGGTGAGGAGCTGGAAGAGGTCCTCCTCCGCCTTGGTGAGGAAGCCGAACAGCTCGAAGGCGTCCTCGCGCACCACGGTGCGCACGCGCACGTCCACCGGCTGTCCGTCCGCCGGCAGCTTCCCCAGCGTCAGCGTGGAGAAGTTCACCCGGTAGCCCACGCCGGCCACGTCGATGGTGGCGTCCTCCAGGTCCTTCTCCAGCACCGTCCCGCGCAACCGCGAAATCATCTCGCCTCCGGTCTGCGATATGCGGGCGTCAGCCGGTCCGCCAACAGCCCCGCCGCGCCCTTGCGCTTCTTCCCCGCGGCCGCCACGGACACCGACGCCCGGCCATGGTTGAGGTGGCACAGCGCCACCGCCAGCGCGTCACTGGCGTCCGCGCGCTCGAACCGCGACGCCTCCAGCGAGAGGAACGTGCGCACCATGCGCGCCACCGCGTCCTTGCCGTCCGCGCCACCCGCGCCCACCGACTTCTTCACCTTGGCCGGCGCGTACTCGTGCACCTCCAGCCCCGCCTGCGCCGCCGCCAGCAGCGCCACGCCGCGCGCATGGCCCAGCACCAGCGCGCTGCGCGCGTTGCGGAAGGTGAACAGCCCCTCCACCGCCACCGCGTCCGGCAGGTAGCGCTTCAGCGCCTCCGTCAGCGCGGCGTGCAAATCCTTCAGGCGCGAGGCCAGTGGCGCGGACTCGTCCACCTTGATGACGCCGTGGCCCACATGCACCAGCCGGCCCCGCTTCTCCTCCACCACGCCGTAGCCCATGAACCGGCTGCCGGGGTCCACGCCGAGCACGCGCACGTTGCCTCTCCCTCTGCTGCCGCCGCTACTGCGACAGGGAATCCATCACCGAGTCTTCCAGCTCGAAGTTCGCGTACACGTTCTGCACGTCGTCGTTGTCCTCGAGCACGTCCATCAGCTTCAGCAGGGCGCGCGCGTTGTCGCCCTCCACCTGCACCGTGTTCTGCGGCAGGTACGTCCACTTCTGCTCGCCCAGCGCCAGCCCCGCGGACTCCAGACGCGTGGCCACCGTGTGCAAATCCACCGGCGCGGTGCGCACCTCGAAGCCGTCGGCGCCCTGGTTGAGGACGTCCTCCGCGCCCGCGTCGATGGCCTTCTCCATCACCGCGTCCTCGGTGGGGCCCGGCTTGACGGTAATCGAGCCCTTCTTCTGGAACATCCAGGCCACCGCGCCCTCGGCGCCCAGGTTGCCGCCGTGGCGGCCGAAAATCGAGCGCACGTCCGCGGAGGTGCGGTTGCGGTTGTCGGTGAGGCACTCGACGAGCATGGCGACGCCGCCGGGGCCGTAGCCCTCGTACGTCACCTCCTCGTAGCTCGCCCCTTCGAGCTCGCCGGTGCCCTTCTTGATGGCGCGCTCGATGGTGTCCTTGGGGATGTTCGCCTCGCGGGCCAAGGCCAGCGCCACGCGCAGCCGGGCATTGCCCGCCGGGTCTCCACCGCCGAGCCTCGCCGAGACGGTGATTTCCTTGATGACCTTGGAGTACAGCTTCCCCTTGGTCGCGCCCATGGCTGCCTTCTGGCGCTTTATCTTCGACCACCGATTGTGACCGGACATGGGTGTGGCCTCTCGCGGGCCTTGTCGCCCACCCCGGCCCGCCGAGTCAAACCCTTCACATGCCCGCGTCGTCCGGCATGGCGCCGGAGCCACCCACGTCCGCTCCACCCACGGTATGCGTGGGCTTCTTGGGGAACGTGAGGATGACCGGGGGCTGGGCCCCACCGCCCACCAGCGTGAGCGGCTCGGAGGGCCCGTCCACCGCGAAGTCCAGCGAGGCCTCGCAGGCGTCCGGCGCCGCGGCGTCCACCGCGATGGCGGCCGGATGGACTTCCGGTTCCACGGAGGGCGCGGGCTCGAAGAAGCCGGGCACCGTGGCGCCACAGCGGGCGCGCTCGCGCTCCTCGAAGAGGCAGGCCGGCACCAGCACGCCGAGCGCGAACAGCCGCGTGGAGGCCTCGTAGGCCACGGCCTCCGGGAAGGAACACTCCAGCAGCATGGCGCGCAGCGTGCGGCGGCCGTCGAAGAGGCGCACCACCTCGCCCACGTCCTCGGGCAGCGTGGACAGCACCTCCGCCAGCCGCGAGAAGTCCACCGTCAGCCGCGACGCCAGCGGCAGGCCGCGCGCGCGCAGCGCGTCGAAGCGCTCCAGGCCCGGCAGCACCGTCTCGCAGAAGTACGCGCGGTCCATGGTGAACGAGCCCTTGTGGAGCTCCGGCCCGAAGGCCACCGCGTACGCGCCGCTGCCGAAGCACAGCATGCGGCGGAAGGCGAGGCTGCCGCGCTCGCCGTGGAAGACGGCGTCCACCACCAGCCCGTGGCGGAAGGCGAACCAGCCCTCGCCCTCGGCGAGCACCACGCGGCCGGAGCGCACGCCCGCGAGCAGCGCCCGCGCCACGTGCGCCAGCGGCAGCCGCGCGGTGTGCGACTCGTACGTCGCGTCGCCCGTGCGCCGGCCCGCCTTCAGCCGCGCGAGCGCCACCACGTCCTGCACCAGCACCGGCTGCGGCAGGTAGTCATCCGCGCCCACGCCGCCGGCGAGGTCCTTGTGGAAGTCCTCCTGCCGCCGCGCGAGCAGCACCACCGGCACCTGCGCCATGCGCGCGTCCGCGCGGACCTGGCCGCAGAAGCTGAAGCCGTCGCCGTCCGGCAACTCCACCTCGCAGACGATGAGGTGCGGGAGCCGGCCGTCCTGCGTCAGCGCCTCCAGCGCCGCGTGGGCGCCGCCCACCAGCAGCACCTCGAAGCCCGCCTCGGCCAGCCCCGCCGCGAGCCGCGCCTGCGCATTCACGTCCGAGTCCACCACCAGCACGCGCGAGCGCCCGCGTGACGCGCGACGGCGCGTCCCCCTTCCCGTCACGGAGGCGGCTTCGACAAGCGTGAAAGCTTTTGAGAGCGCGGCAGCCATGGATTCCGATTTCTTCCCGGCAAGCCTGACAGATCATCTACTGCCCTACAAGCCCCCGGAATCGTTGGGTTTCGGGCAGCGAGTCCCCGAGGTAGGGTGCGCGGCCATGACGCGCCCCACTCCGTTCCGACTGCTCGTGTCCGCGCTGCTGCTGGCCTCCCTGAAAGGTTTTGCTCAGGAGGGGCCGCGAGTTACAGCCTCCGAAGGTGCGCGGAGCGAGGGAGGCGAAGTGGACCCACTGGGCGCGGTGATAGCGCCCGCGACGCTTCCGGACGGCACCACGGCGCTCTACGGCTACGTGGGCGCGCCGGAGTTGGGCGTGGGCTTCCGCCAGGGCATCTCCGGCTTCGAGTTGGAGGCGCGAGGGAAGCTGCAGTGGTTCCAGCTGTCCGCGGCCTTCGAGCTGGCGGCGCGGCGCAAGGTGTACGAGCAGGGCGCGCTGTCGCTGGCGCCGACGCTGGCGCTGGGAATCGTCCTCAACTCCGGGGCCACGTACATGGACGAGGACAACTACTCCGGCGCGCTGCTGCGGGTGTCACCGGGGCTGGTGACCAGCTACCGCGTGGCGGACACCGTGGCGCTGCTGGGGCTGGTGGACCTGCCGCTGGACATCGGCCTGTCGGAGGACAAGGCGCGGCGCTTCCAGGCGCTCGGCGGGGGCGGCGTGGAGGTGTACCTGGGCTCCAACCTGTCCGTGCTGTTGGCGGGACAGGTGGGAATCGAGACGTTCCGCGAGCGCCCCGGCGAGGGCGAGACGCGGCTGGGATGGGCCGGGAAGATGGGGCTGGGCGCGCGCCTCTTCTGACTCACGTCAGGCCGAAGCGCTCCAGCTTCTTGAGCAGGCCCTGGCGCGACAGGCCGAGCGCCTCGGCCGTGTGCGTGCGGTTGCCGCCGCAGCGCTTCAGCGCCTCCTCGATTTCGCGCCGCTCCAGCGCCTCCACCTTCTGCGCCAGCGTGCGGGCGCCGGGCGCGCTGGCGCGGGGCCGCTCGCTGCCGGTGAAGGACAAGTCCTCGGGCTGGATTTCGCGGCGCTCTCCGGCGAGCACGGTGGCGCGCTGCATCTCGTGCCGCAGCTCGCGCAGGTTGCCGGGCCATGCATGGGCCGCGAGCGCCTCGGCCGCCGCGTCCGAGAGCAGCCGCGCGCGTCCGTCCGGGCACAGGTGGGCGCACTGGTTGAGGAAGTGCTTCGCCAGCAGCGGCAGGTCCGACGCGCGCTCGCGCAGCGGGGGCAGGCGGATCTCCACGCCCTTCACGCGCCAGTAGAGGTCCTCGCGGAAGGCGCCCTCCTGGAGCATGCGGCCGAGGTCCCGGTGCGTGGCGGAGATGAGCCGCACGTCCACCTTCACCGGCAGGTCCGCGCCCACCGGGAGGATGTCGCCCGTCTCCAGCGCGCGCAGCACCTTGACCTGGAGCGACGGCGTCATGTCGCCCAATTCATCGAGGAAGAGCGTGCCGCCGTCGGCCTCCGCGAAGAGGCCCCGGTGGTCCTTCGTCGCGCCGGTGAAGCTGCCCTTCACGTGGCCGAAGAGCGCGCTCTCCAGCAGCGACTCCGGCAGGGCGCCGCAGTTGATGGGGACGAAGGGGCCGGCGTGGCGGCGGCTCTTGAGGTGCACCATGCGCGCGAGCAATTCCTTGCCGGTGCCGTTCTCCCCGGTGACGAGGACGGGGAGGTCGCTCGCGGCCACGCGCTCGGCCATGGAGACGGCGGCGAGGAACGACGGGCTCTGTCCCACGAGCGCGGTGTCTCCACCGGCACGCGCCAGGGACGTGCGCAGCGACTCCACCTGCCGCTCCAGCGTCACGCGCGCGAGGGCGCGCTGCACGACGACGAGCAGCACGTCCGGGTCCACCGGCTTGGTGAGGAAGTCGTACGCGCCCAGGCGCACGGCCTCCAGCGTGTGGCGCGTGTCCCCTGCCCCGGAGATGACGATGACCTTGGTGCCGGGCCGGGCGCTCAGGAGCGCGGCGAGCCCTTCGAGCCCCGCGGACACGCTGCCGTCGGGCGGGAGCATCAGGTCCAGCAGGACGAGCGGGAAGTCGCGCGCCTCGAAGGTGGCGCGGGCGGAGGGACGGTCCGCGGCCTCAACCACCTCGTAGCCCGCCTCGCGCAGCAGGCCGCCGTATACCTTGCGGAAGGCGGCATCGTCGTCCACGAGCAGCAGCGGGTGCGGTGCGGGCATGAAGGCGGCTCCTGATTCAGTCCGGAAGCGGGGCCTGGCGCGGCGTGCCCATCAGCTCCAGGGCGCGCATCGCGACCCTGTGAAGCGTCTGGGCGCAGGGCTCACAGCCTCCGCCGCAGCAGCGAGGCCAGCGCCCCTCCGGATTGCGCAGCAGCGGTCGCACGGTGGACTGGTAGTAGCTGGGGAAGCCCAGCTCCTCGCTGGCGCGGGCCAGCGCGGCGTCGAGAGGGAGAGGCTCGGTGACGTCGGACACGCCGGCTTCATAACAGCGGTCCGGCCCGGCGCACACCCGGCGCGGTGTGTCTCAGCGTCCGGGCTGATGGCTCACAACAGTGACGCCTGGGACTCCGCGAGACGGAGCGTCCGCCGCTACCTCTCCGGTGCGGTCTGCTCGCTCACAACAGCGACGCCTGCGCGGGCGGCTCGGCCTTCGTGCCCGACTCGGGCTGGCAGGTGGCGCACCAGTGCGTGTTGCGCCCGCCGATGCGCAGGTGCGAGACGGGCGTGGCGCAGCGCGGACATGGCGCCCCGGTGCGGCCGAAGACGTTGCGCCGGTGCTTCGCCTGTCCCTGCACGCCGAACAGGTCCTTCTGCGTACCACGCAGGCTCAGCCCCTCCTCCAGCACGGCGCGGATGGCGCGCTGCAGGCGGGCCACCTCCTCGGACGTGAGCGACGACGCGAGCCGCCGTGGGTCCAGGCCCGCCTGCCACAGGCTCTCGTCCGCGTCGCGATTGCCCAGGCCCGCGACGACGCGCTGGTTGAGGAGCACCGTCTTCAGCGGGCTCCTGCGCCTGCGGAGCTGCCGCGCGAGGACGTCGGGCGTGAAGGTGTCATCGAGCGCCTCGGGACCCAGCTCGTCGAGCTTCAGGCGCAACGTCACCTCGGCGGCCGTGCCCACCGCCACGCGCGCATAGCCGAGGGTGTCGGTGAGGTGCAGCTCCTCCCCACCCTCGAGCGTGAAGACGACGAGCGTCGCGGGAGCGCGCTCGCTCCCCTGGGGGCGCAGCTTCAAGTCGCCCCACAGCATGAAGTGGATGGCGAGCGTCCGCCCGTCGTCGAGCGGCAGGAGGATGAACTTCGCCCGCCGGTGGGCCTCCGTGATTCGTCTCCCGCGCAGGGCCTCGACGAAGTCCGGCGGCGAGGGGAAGCGCACGGCGACCGGAGCCACCACCTCCGCATCCGTGATGCGGCGGCCCACGACGGCCTGCCTCAAATCCCTGACGATGATTTCGACTTCGGGAACTTCGGCCACGCGAGCTCCTCCTCGCGTGGATACATGCTGCGTAGGCCCCACTTCGCGCTACTCATGAGGTTGCGTGACCGCGGGCCTGCCTGCTTCTCGGGCGAGGCCCCATTCAGGGTTGGCACGGATTCACGCGCGAGGGAGCGGGGCCCTCACCGCCCGGTTTCCGGGCGGGCAACCTCGAGCGGTGGGTGCCCCCTCGACGATGAGCAAGCACGCGATGGACGACGGGCTCGCTGAGCTGGCCTTCCAGCAGGATGGGCACGTCCGTGAGCGTGCCCGCGGAGACGTTCATGGTCGCGGCCGGCTCACCACCTCGACGACTGCATGCACTGGTGCGTCAGTTCAAACCCTGCGGCTTCACCCTACTTGTATGCACTGACGTAGCAGCTCGGCCCTGACGTATCAGCTTTGACCCTCCGTTCATCTCGGACCCTGGGGCTTTCCCATACACATAAGCATTTGACGTGTCACCCCAAGCCTCGGCCCGCGCGTTGACGTGTCCGCGCCTCGCGCGACGGAAGATCCAGGAATCGAGCCGCACGACAACACCCTGGGACTGCGCTGCATTCACGCAAAGCGAAGTCTGGCCCGGAACTTGGAAGAGCTCCCGGCCGCAACACAGACCCAAAAGGGGGACACACATGTCGTTGAACTCGAGTCGTCTGGCGCAGCGTCTGTTATTGGGACTGCTGCTCGCCACCAGTGTCAGTGCACAACCACGAAACGGCCGCCCGAATTCAGTCCCCGCAATCGAGCGGCCGGAGAATCCCATCGAAGGTCAGTACATCTTCACCTTCGACGAAACCCAGGTGGCGCCGGAGGAAGCCCAGGCCGCGGCGCAGGAGTTGACCGAGCACCTCCACGCAACGCTGCTGTACGTATTTGACGGCAGCCTGCTGGGCTTCGCCGCCAGCGGTCTGAATGACGGCCGCGCCGTCGCCATCGGCACGGACCGGCGCGTGAAGTCGGTGAGTCAGGACGGAACCATCGAGCCCATCGCCGTGCAGAACAACGCCCAATGGGACCTGGACCGTCTCGACACGCACCCGCGCGTGTATGACACGCGCTACGTGCAGTCCACCACGGGCCAGGGCGTGAATGCCTATGTCATCGACACGGGCATCCGCACCTCGCATGTGGAGTTTGGTGGGCGAGCCACCCTGGACTTCACGGCCATCAACGACGGACTCGGCGCGAGCGACTGCAACGGCCACGGCACGCACGTGGCCGGCACCATCGGAGGCACCATCTCCGGTGTCGCCAAGGGCGTGCGGCTCCATGCCGTACGCGTGCTCGGCTGCAACGGAAGCGGAAGCTACAGCGGCGTCATCGCCGGCATCGACTGGGTGACCAAGAACCACCAGAAGCCCGCGGTGGCCAACATGAGCCTGGGCGGCGGTGCGTACTCGCCCATCGACGACGCCGTGCGTGCCTCCATCGCGGCCGGGGTGACGTACGTCGTCGCGGCGGGCAACGAAAACGTGGACGCGTGCACCAGGAGCCCCGCGCGCACCGGCGAGGCGCTGACCGTGGCCGCGTCGGACATCAATGACACACGTGCCGGGTTCTCCAACTGGGGGACCTGCGTGGACCTCTTCGCGCCGGGCGTGGACATCCTCTCCGCCTGGTACACCTCGGACACCGCCACCGCCAACTTGAACGGCACCTCCATGGCCTCGCCCCACGTGGCAGGTGTGGCCGCGCTCTACCTCCAGAAGAACCCCACCGCCACTCCGGCCGCCGTGACGCAGGCAATCCTGGGCGCCAGCACGGCGAACGTCATCCAGGACCCGAATGGCTCGCCCAACCGGTTCCTCTACTCGCTGGTCGTCCCGCTCGATACGGCGTTCGAGGTGGTGCCCCCGCCGCCGGGAGTCACTCCGAAGCAGGTCGCCGTCGGCAGCGCGAGCAACATCTGGCTGCTCGACACGGTGGGGCGGCACTACAAGTGGAACGGCTCCGGCTGGACCTCCCTGTCCTGCTGCGTGAGCGAGCTCGCCGCGTCGTCGGATGGCGCGCTGTGGGCCACCAACCCGCCGGACAGCATGCGCGTGCTGCGGTGGACCGGCACCAACTGGGCCTTCAACATCCCCACCGGCATGAAGCAGGTCACCATCGCCAATGCGAGCACCATCTGGGGCCTGGACACCACCGGCTACCTGTACCGCTACACGGGCTCGGCCTGGGAGCAGAAGATCTGCTGCGTGGACCGCATCTCCATGGGCGAGGACGGCGTGATGTGGGCCACCAACCCGGCGGATAGCCTGCGCGTCCTCGAGTGGAATGGCACCTCGTGGAACGCATTCACCCGGCCGGCCGGCATGATCTACGTGTCCGTCGGCAATGCCTCCAACATCTGGGGCCTCGACCCGAGCAATCACGTGTTCAAGTTCAACGGCTCGAGCTGGGCGCCCGTGCTCGGCTCGCTCAACCAGATATCCGCCGCGGCGGATGGGACGGTATGGGGCATCGGAGGCGGCCAGATCCAACGCTTCGTCGGACCGTGACGTAGCCACGCGGTGAGCCCCATGGCCGGCCAGTGGTGCCCGGCCATGGGGTCCTTCTTTCAGTGCGCGTTGGGCATGCGCTCGAAAGGCCAGGGCAGCGCACCGGGCGTGCCGAGCCACAGGTCCGCGACCTTCTGCGCGATTCGCCACGGCTCCCCGCCCGCGCGGTTCGTCAGAACGATGACCGTGAGGCGTTGCTCCGGGTACTTCACGATGGCGTTGGTGAAGCCACACGTCTCTCCGTGGTGGGACAGGCGCTTGCGGCCACCGTCATCATCGACGAACCAGCCGAAGCCATAGGTGCTGAGCGTCCCATCCGGAAGCACCGGCGACGTCCATGCGAGCCGCTGGTTCTCCGCGCTCACGAGTCCATGCGAGTCCAACGCCTTGTCCCACGCCACGAGGTCCACCACGGACGTGTAGATGCCGCCGTCGCCGAGCACGGCGCTGGTGGGGCTCTGGTCCCTGGGAATGAAGCCGCCCTGGCCGGCGGCGTAGCCATACGCGCGCCTCGGCACCGTGGAGACGCCCTCTTCATGTGCCACCGTGCGAGGCATGCCACTGGGAACGAAGACGCGCTCGTGGAGGAACCGCGCGAAGGACATTCCGCTGACCTTCTCCACGACGAGCGCCAGCACTGCATAGGCGGAGTTGCTATAACGCACCGCCGTGCCCGGCGCGAAGTACGTCCGGTCCGCGCGCGACAACAACGCCAGCACGTCGCGGTCCTTCACCTGCACCGCCTGCGTGGACGGAACGAAGTCCTCGTAGTCCCAGATGCCCGACGTGTGCTGGAGCAGGTGCTGGATGCGGACCTCGCGCAGGTAGGACGGGAAGCCCGGGAGGACATCGACCACGCGGTCGTCGAGTCTCAGCTTGCCGTCCTGCACCAACAGGAGGATGGCCGTGGCGGTGAACTGCTTGGTGAGTGACGCGAGCCGGTAGCTGCTCTCGGGCGTGGCGAGCGCTCGCTGCTCCAGGTTGGCCAGGCCGTACGCCCGGCGCAGCGCGACCTGTCCATCATGAATCACCACGACGCTGGCGCCAGGGCTGTCCGGCGCGGCGTAGTCACGGAAGAGTGCGTCCACGGTGCTCACCTCCGGAGCGGGGAGCGCTCGGGTGCTCGCGGTGGTGCCGGCACAACCGATGACCAGTGAAAAGAGGACAACGGCAAGCATGCGGGCGCTCATGGTTCCTGGCGGCATGCGGTGATTATGCAGAGAGGGAGCCCGGCCAAGGAGCGGAGAGATGAAGCAGCCAGCCCATGAGCGCATCACCCTCGTGGAGGTGTTCGAGCTGTTGGCGCCCTTCGACGTGTTCGCCGCCACCATCCGGGCCGCGGTGCGGCGCCTGGAAATCGAGGGCGTGAGCACCCTCATCGGCGTGCGGTTCTACGGGAGCCCGGGTGAGACGGAAGCGGGCGCGGTCATCACCTTCGCGGACTCCAGCCAGGTCATGGACCACATCCACATGATTTCCGGATGGCCCGAGTTCAAGGCGCTCCTGGACGTCGTGAAGCCCGTCGACGTGCGTGTCTATGGACGGCTCGGAGAAGCGGCGCACGCGTGGATTCGGACGATGGCGGGCGTGAGCAAGGTCTTCGAGAATCCCGTGGCGGGCTTCGTACGCTGAGACACCGGTTCAGTGCTTGAGCGGGCGTTTGTTGATTTCGGCCACGATGGCCGCGACGCGGTCCAGCTTCGCGGAGACCTCGGCCCGAGCGGAGCTCGCCTCCGGTGCGGACCAGCCTTCACCGACGCGCTTGCCCTGCGCGGCCTCCGGGGCCCGGGCGTTGATTTCGTCGAGGAGGACGGACAGCTCCTGGGTCAGCGCCACCAATTCCTTCTGTCCTTCCGAGCGGACCCGGGCACACCAGCTCGCCTCACCGTAGAACTTCGTGAGCAGGCCACCCGACAGCTCGCCGCCGAGGTGCGGGAGGTCATTGAGTCCCTGCCGGTAGCCGAGTGCCATCATCTGGGCGTTGCGCTGCAGCTCCGAGCAGTGCGCCGCGACGTCCGCCTGGAGCCCACCTGTGCCGCCACCTCCACGCGAGCAGCCAGTCACGAGCAGCAGGGAGGACAGCACCAGGGAGAGACGTGTGAAGTGGAGTCGCATGGGCGCGCGACTCTATGCCATGCGTGGGCTCCCGGCGCGGGCTCAGCCGCGCACCTCCACCTCGCGCACCTTGCGAGATACTTCGCGGACTTCGACCTTCACGTCCAGGAAGTGCGCCATGGTGTGCAGCTGCGTCTCCGCGTGCCCGTCCAGCGGCAGCGTGCGGAACGTTCCACCCTTCGCCAGCGCGAGCAGCAGCAGCAACTGGTCACACAGGTGCTCGCCCACCGGCACCTCGGCGTCGAGGTAGCGCTTCACCTCCTCCGCCACCTCCTCGCCCACCGTCTCCGCCGGCTTCCCGCGCTCACCGAAGGCCGTGAAGACCTCCGTCACGTGCTCGCTCTCCACCTCCGCCATGAGCACGTTGCCCGGCCCCGGAGCGCGCTTCAGCTCCTCCGTGCGCAGCTCGTCCGGCCGCCACTTCAGCGCTCCCGCCACCGTGTCCAGCTCGCGCTTCGCCACGTCGAACGGAATCATCGCTACCACCGCCTTCACGTCGCGGCGCAGCACCCGTCCGCGCTCCATCAGGCTCAGCGGCTTCAGCGGCGCGGGGTGCACGTCGACGCGGAACTTTCCTCCGCCCGCCGGGAAGAAGCCCGGCCGCTCCAGCGTCGCCTCCACCTCCGGACCCATCCGCTTCAGCAGCGGCAGGTACGCCCGCTGCAGGAAGTCGAACGGCGGCGCCGCCGGGTTGTGCGTCCCGCCCTCCAGCATCAGCGTGGACGGCGTCTGCGCCATGAGCAGCGCCGGCAGCACCGTCTGCAGCACCAGCGTCGCGCTGCCCGCCGTGCCCACCGAGAAGTGGTAGTTGCCCGCCGCCAGCGCCCGCGGACGGAACGTCAGCTCCTTCGAGTGCAGCTCCGCGCCGGACACCTCCGCCGCGCCCACCGCCTCCGCGGCCTTCACCGCCGTCAGGTGCTGGCGCAGCAGGCCCGGCTTCGCCCGGCCCGCGCGGATGTTCGTCATGGTGAACGGCGTCCCCGTCACCAGCGACAGCGCCAGCGACGTGCGCAGCACCTGGCCGCCCCCCTCTCCCTTGGAACCATCGATGCGGACCATGTCTTGAATCCTCCTCGCTCCCCGCGACCCACGCGCCACCCGGGACAGTCTGACACCTACCCAAAAATAGCGGCGCCCGCTCCCCCCATTCCTGGCGACCTCTCGGTCTCTCAGGGGGAAGCGGGCGCCTCGGTGTCTTCATCCCGGCATGGCCACCTCGTGGGCTGTCTGGGGTTGTCTTTGACTTCGAGCGCCCTACCCCTTCACGCACACCACCTGCTTCAGGGTGTGGACGACCTCCACCAGGTCCGCCTGCGCCGCCATCACCGCATCGATGGGCTTGTACGCAGCCGGCGTCTCGTCGATGACGTCCACGTCCTTGCGGCACTCCACCCCCGCCGTCGCCTTCGCGTGGTCCTCCAGCGTGAAGCGCTTCTTCGCCGCCTCACGCGACATCACCCGGCCCGCGCCGTGGCTGCACGAATCGAAAGCCTCCGCGTTCCCCTTCCCGCGGACGATGTACGAACGCGCCCCCATGCTGCCGGGGATGATGCCGAGGTCACCCTCGCGCGCCCGCACCGCGCCCTTGCGCGTCACGAAGCAGTTCTTCCCGAAGTGATGCTCACGGGAGATGTAGTTGTGGTGGCAGTTCACCGCCTCCTCCGCCAGCTCGAAGGGCGGCAGCTCACCACTGAGCTTCAGCGCGTCCACCGCCGACTGCAGCATCAGCGCCCGGTTCGTCGCCGCGTAGTCCTGCGCCCAGCTCACCGCGAAGACGTAGTCGTCGAAGTGCTCCGTACCCTCGGGCAGGTACGCCAGGTCCGCGTCGGGCAGGTGGATGAAGAACCGGCGCATGTCCTCCTTCGCCAGCTCGATGAAGTGGCTCCCGATGCGGTTACCCACCCCGCGCGAACCCGAGTGCAGCATCAGCCACACGCCGTCCGACTCATCCAGGCACAGCTCGATGAAGTGGTTACCCGTCCCGAGCGTACCGAGGTGCGCCAGGTCCGGCCCACGGCCGATGCGCGGGTGCTTCCCGACGATGGTGTCGTACCCCACCATCAGCCGCGACCACGCCTCCTGGTGAGCCTTCGGCGCCGAGCGCCACGCACCCGCGTCGTTACGGCCGCCGTTGTCGGTACGGCCGTGCGGAATCGCGCGCTCAATCGCCGAGCGCACCCCGCGCAGCGAGTCCGGAAGCTGGTCCGCGCGCAGCGTCGTGCGCACCGCAATCATCCCGCAACCGATATCCACGCCCACCGCCGCAGGCACCACCGCGCCCACCGTCGGGACGACGCTCCCCACCGTCGCGCCGTAGCCGCGGTGCACGTCCGGCATCACCGCGACCCACTTGTGGATGAAGGGGAGGCCCCGGAGGTTCTTCAGCTGCTGCTTCGCCTCGTCCTCGAACGGCACACCCACCGTCCACGCCTTGATGGGGCGGCCCGCCTCGTCCGACAGCACCTCGTAGTTCGCGTTGTTGCGGTTCATGGCCTTCATACCTTTCGGTCGTCCGCCCGGGCTCTGCGTCCCGGGCACGTCGCGAGGTAGAGCAGCCGGCGTGCCAACCCTTCTTCCGAGGGAAGGCCCTCCGGACAGGGTGCCTTCTCCTATCCCATGGGATAAAGTCCTATCTGCATGGCGAAGACACGGGCGCGAAAGACGGTGGTCCTCGGGATGCTGGGGACGACGCTGGACAACGGGCAGGGGCCGCACCGGTGGACGCGGTGGCGGCCCACGGTGGCGCTGTGCCAGCAGGAGGACCTGGTGGTGCACCGGCTGGAGTTGCTCCACCCGCCCAACGCGGTGTCGCTCGCGGGCACGGTGCGGGCGGACATCGGCCAGGTGTCACCGGAGACGGAGGTGCGGCTCACGTCGCTGGACATCCACAACCCGTGGGACTTGGAGGAGACGTACGGCGCGCTGCTCGACTACGTGCGCGGCTACACCTTCAACCCCGAGGAGGAGGACTATCTCGTCCACATCACCACGGGCACGCACATCGCGCAGATCTGCATGTTCCTCCTGGTGGAGAGCCGGTTCATCCCCGGGAGGCTGGTGCAGGTGTCGCCCGGAGGCACCGGCAGGGAGCGCTCCGGGCCGGGCTCGCACACGCTCATCGACCTGGACCTGTCGCGGTACGACACGCTGGCCGCGCGCTTCCGGCAGGAGCAGCGCGAGGGCCTGTCCTTCCTCAAGGCCGGCATCGACACGCGCAACGCCGCCTTCAACCGGCTCATCGAGCGGATTGAGCAGGTGGCCGTGCACTCCAAGGCGCCGCTCTTGATTACGGGCCCCACCGGCGCGGGCAAGTCGCAGCTCGCGCGCCGCATCTACGCGCTGAAGAAGACGCGGCGCGGAGTGGCCGGCCCCTTCGTGGACCTCAACTGCGCCACGCTGCGCGGCGACGGTGCCATGTCCGCGCTCTTCGGCCACGTGAAGGGCGCCTTCACCGGAGCGCTGCAGGACAGGCCCGGCCTGCTGCGGCAGGCGAATGGCGGCGTGTTGTTCCTCGACGAGATTGGCGAATTGGGCGCGGACGAGCAGGCCATGCTGCTGCGCGCGCTGGAGGACAAGCGCTTCCTGCCGGTGGGCTCCGACAAGGAGGTGGAGAGCGACTTCCAGCTCATCGCCGGCACCAACCGCGACCTCCAGGTGGAGGTGGAGCGCGGGCGCTTCCGTGAGGATTTGCTCGCGCGCATCAACCTGTGGACCTTCCGGCTGCCCGCGCTGCGCGAGCGCCCCGAGGACATTCCGCCCAACCTCCTCTACGAGCTGGACCAGGCCTCCGAGGCCATGGGCGAGCGCGTCACCATGAACAAGGAGGCGCAGGAGCGGTTCCTCGGGTTCGCCACGTCGCCGGACGCGCGGTGGTCCGGCAACTTCCGGGACTTGAATGCCGCGGTGCTGCGCATGGCCACGCTCGCCGCCGGAGGACGGATTACCCGCGAGGTGGTGGACGAGGAGATTGCCCGGCTGCGCGAGCAGTGGCGTCCGGCCGGGGCGCGCGGTGCCGAGGCTCGCGCCGGAGCGGCGGACCAGGTGGCGGAAATCCTGGGTGAGGACCTGGCGCGGGAGCTGGACCGGTTCGACCGGGTGCAGCTCGCGGACGTGCTGAGCGTGTGCCGGGCCTCGCGCACGCTGTCGGATGCCGGACGCGTGCTGTTCGCTCAGTCACGCGCGCAGAAGAAGAGCGTCAACGACGCGGACCGGTTGAAGAAGTACCTCGCGCGCTTCGGCCTCACCTGGGCGGACGTGAGCGGGCGCGGGGCCACCGAGGCGGCCTGAGGGAGGGCGACGTCTTCAGGCGGCCGGATGCGAGGCGCCCTTGCGAGGGAGGAACGACGCCTCGTACTCGGCGAGCAGCTCCGGGAAGACGATGCACTTCTGCTGCGGCGGGTAGAAGCCCGTCGTGTAGCGGATGGCCGCGTAGCCGAAGATTTCAGTGAACAGCGCCAGCTTCGCCTCGGGCGGGGCCCAGCGGAGATGGTCATGGTAGGCCAGGACCTCTCCCTCCAGGGTGAAGGTCCGCTGGAACAGCACGTGCGGCAGGACGTCATGCACGACGCGGAAGAGGCAGTTCTCCTCCGGCGTCCAGAGCGGGTGCTCGCAGTGCTCGGTGTTGATTTCGAGCCGCCCGCGCGCGACATCGGCGGTGATGTCCTCGGGGCCGGAGTAGAGGGTCCGCGTCGAGAACTCGATGTTCAGCAGGGGCTTCACGAGCGCGTGGACCTCGCGGGTGTGGTCCATCAACGCTCGCCAGGACCCGGCGAATGCGGGGTCCAACAGCCGGGAGTCCGCCGCGTAGGCGTCCCTCACGCGGGCCGCGAACGCCTCGAGCGGAGCCGGCTGAAAGGCGACGGGGTCGGGATGGGGCGCATCCGACGGCGGAAGGCGATGGGTGAACAGCTCTCGCAATGCGCTCACGACAGGTGTCATCGGGTTGCCCTCGGATGGCGGGAACATAACAGCCCGCGCCGGTGCATGAATTCCCTCGTGAGGGGGCAGATGTGTGTCCACCCTGATGCGCTTGCCGAAGCCCCTCTTTCGAACGCGCGCTCTCGGACTGTCGCAGGATGAGACGCGGCGCTGTCGGGTCCGCCCGAGCACGGACGGCGAAAAATCAGCCGAAGTGTTGAAGGACGGGTGACCGTCTTCGTCATTACCGGTGTTCCAGGAAGTACAGGGGGCCGTGAGCCGGACAGGCCTCACGGGAACACCGTATGCAGACATCTCTCCGCCGTCGCGCCCCGCACCGCCGGGCCGCCGCGTGGCTCCTCGCCACCTGCCTCGCGCTCGCGAGCACCGCCGCCACGGCGCAGGTCCGCGAGCCGGACAACTTCATCGCCACCACCCTGCTCTTCTCGTCGGCGCCGAAGCTGAACGACGTGTCCACCCGGCACTTCTCGCCCACGCTCTCCGCTGGCTTCAAGGTGTCCGAGCACGGCCAGCTCCGCCTGGACTGGGGACTGCCCTACACCACGCTCGCGTCGGGAAGCAGCCGCGAGTGGAGCCATGTCGGCCCGTCCAACCTCCTCGTCGGCCTGCACCACACCCGCACCTTCGCGGACGACGTCCTCTTCGCCCGCGTGGGCGCCGCCGTGGCCCTGCCCATCGCCCTGCGCCACGACGCGCGCGAGGCCGGCGAGGCCACCACCGCCGCCGAGGGCGCCAACTACGCCACCGCCTCCGCCGTGCGCGGACTGGCGGACCCGTGGCTGTGGGCGCTCGACACCACCTCCGTGGTGCTACCCCTCGCCGTGGGCATGGACCTGCCCGGCTTCCAGCTCCGCGCCGACGTGGCCATCGGCATGCTGGTGCCCGTCTCGCACTCGTCGGACGACACCCACTTCGTCGCGCAGGCCAGCGCGGAGGCATCCCTCGGATTGGGCCTGCTGGAGCCCGGCCTGCGCGCCCAAGTCGTGTCGCCGCACCTCACCGACGCGACGTGGGACGGGCGGGACTCGCTGCTCTCCCTCGAGCCCTTCGTCCGCGCCCGCCTCGGCTCCGGCTTCGCGCGCGCGGGCGTGCGCATCGACGTGGACACACCGGACGGCATCCGCGCGCCCGGCGCCTCGCGCATGTGGGCCCTCGGCGTGGGCGCCGGCATCGGCTTCTGACGGCCGTCAGTGCATCTCCGCGCCGCGCGTGGTGAAGACGCCGCTGCCGACGAGGTAGAAGGCCTCCTGCCTCGGCACGAAGAACTTCCAGCCCTCCGCCGTGAGGTACGCGGGGTCCTCCATCATCACGAACACCTTCTGCCCGTTCCACTCGGGCACCGCGGTGGCCGTGTTGAGCTCGATGGCGGCGTACGAGCCCTCGCGCAAGAGCCGGGGCTCCTCCTTCCGGCTGGCGGAGCGGAAGTCGATGCTCGCCCCCAGCGCGTGGCCCTGGTTGCCCAGCGGGTGGCTGTACACCATCGCCTCGATTCCCTTCTCCTTCATCTCCGCCATCGTCTGCTCGTACACGTCCGCCGACGAGCGGCCCGGGCGCGAGGCGCGCAGCATCAGCGCGTCCTGCAGCGCATGCGTGTTCGCGAGCGCCTTCTTCAAGCCGGCCGGCACGTCCGACTCGCCCTCGAGCGGCACGTACGCCATCTTCTGCCAGTCCGTATTCAGCCCCATGTATGTGATTCCGAAGTCCACGTGGAGCAGGTCGCCGCGCTGGATGACGACGTCCTCCGTCGCGGGCGCGAGGAAGCCGCGCGTCGAGGAGGCCGCCATGCCCTTGCGCTGCACGCGCAGGTCGGGCTGGAACCACGTGCTCACGCCCAGCTCCCACAGCCTGTCGAAGAGCCAGCGGCGCACGTCGCCCACCGTCGTCTTCCCGGGAGTAATCACCGACGTCGACAGGGCCTCCTTCACCACCGCGTCCGTGAGCTGCACGAGGCCGTGGTACGTCTCCCACTCCTCCGGAAGCCGCGTGTCCAGGTACTCCTCGATGAGCGGCGCCGCGCTCACGAAGCGCGACTCCGCCTCCGTGCCCAGCGCCTCCACCAGGAAGGCGTAGCCGTCACGCGTCAGGCTGCGCGTCACGCCGCGCCTGCCGCCGATGCCCAGCGCAATCGTCTTCGGGTGGTAGCGCGCGTCCAGTTCGCCCAGCACCTCGCGCGGCGTGCGCCCCTCGGCGGCCAGTTCGAAGAAGCGCGTGAGCACGGCCTCCGTGTAGCCCGTCAGCGCC
This sequence comes from Pyxidicoccus sp. M6, assembly GCF_055568925.1. Classification (NCBI taxonomy): domain Bacteria; kingdom Pseudomonadati; phylum Myxococcota; class Myxococcia; order Myxococcales; family Myxococcaceae; genus Pyxidicoccus; species Pyxidicoccus sp. M6. Next base: position 9,225,591 of record NZ_CM145714.1, read on the forward strand.
ACGCGCTTGAGCCCCTCGGCGCCCGCGTCGACGAAGATGAAGATGTCCCGGTTGCCCGCGTACGGCCGCGGCGGCGCCACGAACTGCGTCAGCGGGTCGTCGTGGAACTCCTCGTTGACGACAATCCACATGCCCACGCCATGGCGGCGCATCATGTCCAAGAGCAGCCCATGGCGCTTCTGCAGCCAGGCCTCGCGCACGGCAATCTGCTCGGACCACTTCAGCAGGGGCGGTGAGTCGTCACCGCTTCCCCTCCGGGCCGGCGTGGCACAGGCGGCCAGCAGCACGCACGAGAGGATGGCCCAGCTTCCACCACGCATTCGAGGTCTCCCTGTCGAGAAGGAGCCCCGCACCCTACTACCTCATGAAACCGGAGGCCCCCCGCCCCTGGAGTCCCTTGGTGACTCCAGGAGGCGGAGGACCTGGGGCGCGAACTTCCGCGCCTGCTTCAGAAGCTGGCGATCTGGAACTCCAGGTCGTCTTCGTAGATCAGCTCCATTTCCAGTCCCCCCCGGTCCTCATCGGTACCACTGGCCCCCATCGAATACCGCGCGTCCCCCCGCTCGTCCGGCGCCACCACCCCCACGCCTGCCTCCGACCTCGCCGCCCACGGCCCCCCGACCGCCCCGCGTCCCTCCTCGGGCGCCCACAATCCACTGGCCTCCCCATGGCCACGCGCGTCACAACGAAACATCACTCCCCCCTTGCGATGCTGGCGGCGCTGCCCCCCGGCCGCGCCCGCCTTTCACTTCCAAATACGTACACAGCCCTTTTTCTTGTGCGTTTTGCTCAAAAAAGTTCCGGGGCACCTCCCCGAGGGGAAATGCCCCGTGAAACAACCCGGAAGACAGGGAACACGAAACAATAACCAGAGTCTTTTGAAACCCTGGCTCAGCGCGCCGCGGCGAGGCCGGTGTTCCACGTCACCCCGCGTGCCTGTGTTTCATGACGGAGCGCGCGGGCGCGGATCAGCGCCTCCTCGCTCCAGCCGGGCTCGCCCAGCCTCGCCACGGCCTCGAAGGCCTCGGCGGCGGGGAGGGTCAGCCCCAACTCCCGCAGCGCCAGCGCCCGGTTCCAATGCGCCTGCGGGTGCATGGGGACCTGGCGCAGCACGCCCTCCAGCAGCGAGAGCGCGTCCCGGGGGCGGCCCTGGTCCAGGAGGATGATGGCCCTGTCACAGTCGCGGTCCGGCGACGGGGGCGTGCGCTGGAGGAAGTCCGACGCCTGCCGCCAGTCCTTGCGCACGAGGTACGCGGCGGCGATGCCGTGGAAGTCCCCCGCCTCCTCCAGGTCCGCCAGGTCGCGCAGCGGTGGCGGCCGGAGCGCCTCGGGCATCCCCGTGGCGCTGCGCAGGGGCGCGAAGGGGCGGTGCCCGTCCGCGGGGGCGTACGCCACCCGGGCCTCCAGCAGGCGCGTGGACGCGTGGGCGAGCCATACCTCGCGCGGCACCACGCGCGGAGACGAGGAGACGACGGAGAACGTCGCGTACCCCCCGGCCAGCAGCAACACCAGCAGCGCGCCCGCCGTCACGCGCCCTCCGGGCAGCACCGTCAGCAGGGGCCGGCGCTTCTTCAACGCGGGCTCGGGCTTCACCGGCGCCGTGTGGAGCCTCGCCGCGGCGTCGGCGTCACCCAGCGAGTAGAGGCTGAGCAACTCCAGTTGCATCGCCTCGTGCAGCCCCGTGGCGCACGGCTCGCAGCGGGCGAGGTGGTGGCGGAACTTCTCCTCGTCCACCGGGCCCAGCTCACCGTCCAGGAAGAGGTACAACTTGTCGCACTGGGAGCTCATGTGGCCTCCCCTCTGCCAGCAGGCGTCGGCAGCATCCGTGTGAGCGACTCCTGGATATAGGCCCCGGTATGAGGGAGGACCGTGACCTTGCGCTGAACCCTCATCGACCACCCCGCTCCTTGCACGCATTCTTCGGAACGCGCTCGGAGGGAATCCTTGGGTGGTCGTCCGGAAAGCGACGCGGCGGCGCGGAGTTACGCCACCCGGCCGACAGCGCTCCCCGACTTCCAGGGGGAGCAGGCAGGCTCACTCGAAGAGGAGGACGTGCGTGAGCCAGCCCGCGTCGGCGGGGTGCTCCTTCAGCCACCGCGCGCGCGCGTCGCGCAGCGCCACGGACGGGCGCAGCTTGCAGCGGATGAGCTCGCGCACCTCCTCGAAGAAGGCGCCCGCCGTGTCGGGGATGTCCGTCGTGGAGGCCAGCACCACGCTCGCCCCCGCCTGGATGAAGGCCACCGGCAGGCTGAAGGGCTCGAACACGTAGGGCGCCGTCCGCGCCGCGCTGCACGTGGCGAGCAGCACCACCGGCGCGCGGGTGAGCCGGACCTGGCGCACGCGGTCCGCGGTGAGCGCGTAGCGGCCGTCCGCGTCCGGCGCCAGCACCACCAGCGACGCGTCCGACACCGAGGAGCTGAACAGTCCGTGCGCGTGCAGCTCCACCTCGCTGGCGTCCTCCATCTGATTCAGGACGTATTTCGGCGTGGCCTGACTCCCGCGCACCTCCACGCGCCACGGGTCCGGCACGCGGGGCGGCTGGAGCGGCGGAAGCCTTGGCAGCTTCAGCGACGGCGGGTCCGCCACGTCCGTCACCACGAGGTGGCGCGCGGCGCCGAAGGCCGGAGGCGGCCCCAGCGGCACGCGCCGGCCCACGCGGTAGCTCCAGGCCATGTCCACCGGCAGCAGCCCGGTGAGGCCGTGCACGGGCGGCAGGGCCAGCACGTCCACGTGCCCGCACGCGCGCAGCTCCTCCACGAGGTGCGCGGGCACCAGCGACTCCGCCGCGCTCGGCGGCCCGGGGCGCGACGCGTCGTAGTGCCCGTGCAGCCGGCCTGCCGGCCCGCGGGCCACCACCACCGTGCGCTCGTGGTGGAGGGAGACGGACAGCATGCAGCGCTCCGGCACCTCCGCCAGCCGGAGCTGGCGGCCCTGCAGCGCGAGCACCTCGCTCCAGCTTCCCGCCCGCGCCGCCTCGGCGATGAGGGCCCCGTACGCGTGCGCCCGGGCCTCGCGCGCGTCCACGTCATCCGGCCACTGCTCCGCCAGCTCCACCGCGCGCCAGAGCTGCCCCTGCCCCGAGGCGAGCGAGCGCGCCAGCTCGAACTGCCCTTCGATGAAGAGCAGCAGCGCCTCGCGGCCGGGCGACACGCCTTCACGGCGAAGCTCGGCGAGGGCGCGGCGCAGCGCGGCCCCGTCTCCGGGCTCGGGCAGGGCGCGCGCCAGGTTCGACAGCACCATGGCGCCCGTCAGCCCCAGCGGCCGCTCGCACGCGAGCGCGCGGTCGATGGCGCGGCGGGCATCATCCGGGTGGAAGCGCTCCCACTCCACCGAGGCCAGGGTGCGGTGCACGCGCGTGCGGGCCCCGCAGTCCTCCGGCATGCGCGCCAGGGACTCGCCCAGGTACGCGCGCGCGCTGGAGAAGGCGTGCTGGTAGCGCGTGACGTCCGCCAGCTCCTGGAGGAACTCCTGCTCGAAGCTCCACTCCCGCGCCGCCTTCGCGCGCTCCCAGCCGCGCCACGCGTACTGGAAGGCCTCCGCCGGGCGGTGCAGGCCCAGGTAGAGGCGCGTCAGCTCGCGCTCCAGGGCGAGGCAGCGGTCCATCAGCACCGGGCCCTGGCACGCGTCCAGCGCCGTCCTCAGCCGCTGCTCGGCCTTCCACCAGGCCTTGTTGTCGCGTGCGTCCTGCATCGCCCACACCTGCTCGGCCTGGAGCGTCAGCCACGGGTCTGCCTGCGCCCCGGCGAGCCGCGCCAGCAGCTCCCCGTCCACCGCCTGCCCCGCCTCGCTGACGCGCACGAGCGCCCCCAGCAGGAGGTCCTCCTCGCCCGAGCGCCGCAGCTCCTCCACCCACTCTCCACCTGCCGGAACCTCCCCGCGCGCGAGCCGTCCGTAGCGCCGCGCCGCGGGCCCCCGGCGCGTGAAGTCCCGCTCCGCCACGCGCTGCACGTAGCTCGCGAGGACGGGGGCCTCGCCTTCCTGCAGCGCATCCAGGGCCTGCGCCAGTGGCAACAGCCGCTGCACGGCGTCACGCGAGGGCGCCGAGCGCACGGCGTCGTAGAAGGCCCGGCGCACGAGGCCGGGATGCACGCGGACCTCGTCCAGCGGCAGCCGCGCGTCCGACTCCGCCAGCAGGTCCTTCATCAGCGCGGAGGCGTCCGTCCACTCCCGCCCTCGCGCCTGGGTGTCGTCGCGCAGCCTGCGCGCGTGGCCCCACGCCTCCTCGCTCCAACCGGGCTCGCCCAGCTTCGCCACCTCCTCGAAGTCCTCCGCCGCCAGCAGCGTCAGCCCCAGCTCGCGCAGCACCAGCGCGCGGTTCCACAGCGCCTGCGGGTGCACGGGCTCCCCACGCAGCACCCCGTTCAGCAGTTGGAGGGCCTCCTCCAGGTACGCCTGCTTCTGCTGGATGCCCTCGAAGTCCGCGGGCCGTGCCTCCCTCGCGCGCTCCAGGGCAATCACCGCGAGGTCACAGTCCCTGGAGGCGGAGGGCGGCATCCGCTCCAGGAAGGCGCGGGCCTGCAGCGGCGCGCCGTACAGCAGGTACGCGGTGGCGATGCCGTGCACGTCCTTGCGCGCCTCCAGGCGGGACAACTCGTGCAACGGCAGCGCCGTCACGGGCGCGGGCTCCCCTGCCCCGCTCCGCTCCGGCACGTAGCGACGGTAGTGCGGGTCCACCACCGCGTACGTCAGCCGGGCCTCCAGGGGCCGGCCGTCCGCCGCGACGAGCCAGGCCAAGTCCTCGGCGCCGCCCTGCCGGAAGCACAGCACCAGCAGCAGCGCCAGCAGCGAGGACGCCAGCGCGACTCCGCCGGACAGCCACACCCGCCGGTGGCGCCACCACGGCGGCTTCACCGCGCTCGCCACGCGCACGGGCGGCGGCGAGCGCACCGGCCCCTCCTCCAGCGTCACCTGTCCCAGCAGCTCCAGATGCAGCGTCTCGGCAAGCTCGTCGGAGCACACATCGCATCCCGCCAGATGCTCGCGAAAGCGCACCTGCTCCTCGGGTGGCATCTCGCCATCGAGGAAGCGCGGTAACGCATCACATCCGTCCGCGTTCATCGCCTCCGCTCCCTCCGGCGCCGCTCCGCGGGCTCACGCAGCAGCTCGCGCAGCTCCCGGCGCGCCCGCGTCAGCCGCGCGCCCACCGTGCCGGGCTTCTCTCCCGTGTCCTTTCCAATCTCCGCGTACGAGTGTCCCTGGAGGAACAGCTCGAAGGTGCGCCGCAGCTTCGGGCTGCTGAGCCGCTCCACGGCCTGGAGCAGGTCCTCCGGCCCGACGAACTCCCACAGCTCCGGCTCCCACGTGTCGTCCACCTGCTCGGACTGCTGCTGCAGGCGCAGCAGCGCATCCATGCGGCTCGACTCGCTTCCCTTCCGGCGGCACCGGTCCAGGAAGCAGTTGTGGGCCACGCGCCCCGTCCACGCTCGCTGCGCGTCCTCGTCCAAATCCCTCAGCTGCTCCCACCGCAGCAGCGCCCGGAGCAGGACGTCATGCACCAGGTCTTCGAGCTCGTGCTCAATCCCCCCGCAGTACCGACCCAGGATGGCGAACAAGGTGGGTTGCACGCGCCACGCGAAAGCCTCGAACTCCCCCCCAGATGGCGCCTTCACCACCCACAGTCTCGTATTCGCTCTCACGGACCCCCTCCGTTTCAACCAAGAGACGCGGAGGGCTGGTTTTCTTATCCAAAATTCATCCAACCCCCCGTACCCCTGTCCTAGACGAAGATGCGTGACGGCGCTGTGACCGGGCTCACTGGGAAATCAATTCCTTGCACCGACGCCATGAGTCAGGACATGGCGGCAGTGAGCGAAACCGGCTGGGTGAAAGGCAAATCTACCTCGAAACACGCGCCGCCCAGGGAATCCGAGCGAGCCGCCCGAATGTTGCCTCCATGACGTTCGATGATTCCGCGAGCAATCGCGAGGCCCAGGCCCGTCCCCGGCCGCGGCCCCTCGCGCTTTCGCCCCGTCACGAAAGGCTGGAAGAGGCGCGGCAGCAACTCCGTGGGAATACCGGGGCCGCTGTCCTCCACCCGCACACGCACGCCCCTCTCCCCGCGCTCGCAGCGCACCCGCAGCCTGGGTGTAGGCATCTCTCGCAGCGCGAGCAGGGCGTTCTCGACAAGAATCACAAACACCTGTGAAAGCTGCGCCTGGTCCGCCTCGATTTCCAATGACTCGCTTCCCGGCGGGTCGAAGTCCACCTCCGGCGCCAGCGCGCCCAATCCCTGACGCGCGGTGGACCAGGCCAGGGCGAGCGTCGCGGGCACGTCCACGCGTCTCAAATCCAACGGACGCGGCCGGCCGTAGCGGAGCAGCTCGTCGACGAAGTGGCTGGCGCGCTCAATCTGCTCGCGCATCGCGGCCACCGACTCCGAGTCGACACCCCGGCGCTCCAGCAGCTTGAGGTGCGCGGAGAGCACGCCCAGCGGGTTGCGCACCTCGTGGGCCACGGCGGAGGTGAACTGTCCCAATTCCGCCAGTCGCGCCGCCTGGTCCGCGCGCGCCTCCTGCACGGCGAGCGCGGCGGCCAGCTCGCTGCCCGTGGCGCGGCCCTTCAACAGGCGGCGGCCCAGCCACTCCTGCATGCCCTGGCGCACGGGCTCGAAGGCGAGCGCGGCCAGGGCGAGCAGGAAGAAGGCACCCAGGCGGTACTCGGCGAGGAAGGGCTGGCCGCTGCCCGCCATCAGCGTCAGCACGCCGAAGAGGAAGCCCGCGGACAGCACCGCCGCCAGCGCCGAGTAGAGAAGACTGCGCTCCAGCAGGCGCCGGTCTCCCGGTGCCTGGTGCGCGTTGATGACGTGCACCAGCACCAGCAGCGCGGCCAGCACCGAGTACATGCCGAAGGGCAGCGCATAGCCGCTCGACAGGAGCAGCGCGTTGCCGATGCTGCCCGAGTACGCCAGCGCACCGGCGATGCCCAGGCTGCGCAACACCGACCTCCGCTCGGGGGCCTCGTGCCGGTACGCGCGCGCCACGTGCACCAGCGGCACCACCGCCGCGGACACCGCCAGCACCATGGAGGGCCAGAAGAGGGGCCCGCGTCCCAGCGCCACCGGGCCGTAGAGGATGTTGGGAGCGAAGATGCCCAGGACCGCCACCACCACCGCCACCGCGTAGGCCAGCGCCACCAGCCGGTACGAGCGCTGCCGTGTCACTTCATACGCGGCATGCAGGTACGTGGCGGAGATGAAAGCGCCGATGGTGACGAGGCGCGCGCCCACCTCGAAGGTGCTGGGGATGCAGAGCAGCAGCAAGGAGCCGCTCCACATCGCCGTGGCCAGACAGTAGAGCGCGAGGCCCCGGGCATTGCGGCCCCGGAGCGCGGCGGTGAAGCACAGCAGCAGCGCCACGGACAGCACGGGCACGAGGCTGTAGGCGAACAAGGGCCCCATGCCCGCACTGTGACAGAGCCCGCGCCGGGGCGCTCAGCGGATGCTCGCCAGGAAGCCATCCAGGAGTGCATTCACCGTGTCCGGCGCGTCGAGCTGCACCCAGTGGCCGGTGCCGTCCACCTTCTTGAACGGCAGCTCCGGCAGGAGGCGCTGGTACGAGCCCGGCTCCTCGTTGAAGGCGGTGATGACGGACAGGCTCGGCCCCGGGTAGCGCCGAAGCGCGGCGACGGGGTCGAACGACAGCAGCGCTCCCAGCCCCGCGCGTGCGCCCACTTGCGATGTGGCCCGCATCTGCGAGAGCACGCGCTCGCGCACCTCGGGCCGCGAGGCCGCGAGCATCGGCGCCCAGAACTCCGCGATGACGTGGCTCCACGCGTCCGTCGCCAGCACCTGCATCAGCCCCGCGGCCTGCTCCGCCGGAATCGCGCGCCCGTCCGAGGCCGGGTCCAACAGGAACAGGCCCGCGACGCGCTCCGGGTGCAGCCCCGCGTAGGCCGCGCACACCGCGCCGCCCATGCTGTGCCCCACGAGCACGAAGCGCTGGAGCCCCAGCGCGTCCACCACCGCGTGGATGTCGCTGGCGAAGTCCTCGATGGAGATGTCCTCCTTCGGCGGCGGCGCTGAACGCCCGTGCCCCCTCAAGTCGAGCGCCACCGCGCGCCGCTGCCCTCGCAGGTGCGCGAGCTGCGCGTCCCAATGCGTGGTGTTCCCACAGCTCGAGTGGACGAACACCACGGGCACCCCGCCCTTCCCTCCGTCGTCCACGTACAGCGCTCCAGCAGGTCCCTTCACCATGGCGTTCTCCCTTCAGGCTTGAACGTGCGCTCGCTCGCGCACCATGGCTCGAGGAGTACGGCCCATCCCTGTCAGGAACTGGCAGCAATGGTGCGGTGGGTGGGCAAAGCCCTGCGATTTCCAGCGGTTGAGGGGACTCGGATTCCGGGCGCACGGCGTGTCGATTTCCGGAGCCCATTTTCGACGTGTGGATGAGGCCGGAATGCACCGGCCTCCCAAACGGAGGAGGACGACATGCGTTTCATGATCCTGATGAAGGCCACGAAGGACAGCGAGGCGGGGGTACCGCCGAACGACAAGCTCATGACGGAGATGATGAAGTTCCACGAGGAGCTGGCGAAGGCGGGCGTGTTGCTCGCGGCCGAGGGGCTGCACCCCAGCTCGAAGGGCGCGCGGGTGCGCTTCTCCGGGACGAAGCGCACCGTCATCGACGGGCCCTTCGCGGAGACGAAGGAGCTCATCGGCGGCTTCTGGCTGTGGGAGGTGAAGTCGCGGGAGGAGGCGATTGAATGGGTGAAGCGCATCCCCAACCCGATGCCGGGCGAGTCGGAAATCGAAATCCGCCAGGTGATCGAGATGACGGACATGGGCGACGCGCTGACGCCCGAGCTGAAGCAGCAGGAGGAGCACCTCCGCGCCGTCGTGGAGTCGCGGCGCAGCTGAGCGCTCAGCGCCCTGGAGCCCGTGCCACGCCTGTCGGAGACTGGCGGCCATGGCACGAGTCGACCGGGTGATGCGGCTGCACGACTACCTTCGGGCCCACGAGGTCACCACCGTCGCGGAGATTGCTTCGGCGCTGGAGGTGAGCGCGCGCACGGTGCACCGGGACCTCGCCACCCTGAGGGAGCAGGGCGTGCCCATCAGCAGCGACTCGGGGCCGGGCGGCGGCGTGCGCCTGGAGGGTGCGCGCGGGCTGACGGCCGTCCACCTGTCGCTGGAGGAGGTGGTGGCGCTGTGGCTGGCCGCGAACCTGTCGGCCACGGCCACGTCGCTGCCGTGGGGCCGCGCCGCGCGCTCGGGGCTGGAGAAGCTCTTCGCCAGCGTCCCGCGCGAGCGGGCCCGGAGCATGCGCGAGCTCTGCCGCCGCGTGGTGGTGGGGCGCCCGGCCAGTGTGCGCATCCTGGCGGAGCTCGGCACGCCGCCGGAGGAATTGCTCGCCGTCTTCGAGCAGGCCTTCGCGCGCAAGGTGTGCCTGTCCTTCGAGTACAGGGACCGCCACGGCCAGGCGAGCCGCAGACTGGTGGAGCCGCACGGGCTGTTGGTGGAGGCGCCGGCCTGGTACGTGCTCGCGAGGGACGTGGAGAAGTCCGCCGCGCGCATGTTCCGCATGGACCGCATCCGCCGGGCCCGCCTCGTTCCCGAGCGCTCCTTCGTCCCCGACATGGAGGGACTGAAGGCCCAGGCCATTGCCCAGAGAAAGGAAGCAGGCCGCGAGCTCCGCCAGGGCGACGGGCGCGGAAGCACCGCGAAATTGAATATCCCGCCGGACGTCACGTAGATGGGGGCGGTGCGGAGCCATCTCCGGCCCGCCTTTCACAGGGGAACCGACGAATGAACAGGAAGCTGGGCACGGCAGTGTTCATGATGGTGGCGTGTGCTTTCGGGCCCATGACGGCAGCCGCGGAGGACGACTCGGACACGTTTGAAGTCACCGGCATGGGCGAGACGGCGACGCATGCGTGCACGCCGGACACCCAGGTGGACATCACCGGCGCGAACAACAACGTGACGCTGACCGGCGAGTGCAAGCGCGTCGAGGTGAGCGGCTCCGGCAACACCGTGAAGGTGGAGGCCACCAGCGCCATCGACGTCACGGGCACCGGCAACAACGTCACCTGGAAGCGCGGCCACGGCAAGTCGAAGCCGAAGATTTCGCGCACCGGCACGGGCAACAAGGTGACGCAGGAGAAGTAGCCGCGTGACGAGGCCGCGCGTCCGCTTCGCCATGGAAGCGGACGCGTGCAGCCGAGCCCTCAGAAGGACTCGAACATGAAGCACCCGCGCAGCTCGCCCGAGCGCGCGGCGCCTCCCGCCACTGGCACGTACGCGAGCGGGAAGAGTGTCGACGGCAGGTGTCACGTGTACCCGAAGATGGCACCCGCGGGCCTGTGGACGACGGCGTCGGACCTCGCGCGCTTCGCGCTGGAGGTGGCGCAGGCCAGGGCGGGCCAGTCGGCGCGCGGGGTGTCGCAGGCCATGGCGAAGCAGATGCTCTCCATGCAGTCCGAGGGCTTCGGGCTCGGGTTCCAGTTCGAGCAGGGCAATGACCGCTTCGGCCACGGCGGTGTGAACGAGGGCTTCACGTCCACGCGGATTGCCTTCGCGAACTCGGGCAGCGGCGTGGGGATGACGAGCGAGGACGGCGTTGCTCTCCGCGCCCAGCATCTCAGCCAGCCAGTGAGCATCGTCCATGGAGGTCCGAGCCGGGAGGCCAGCATCGGAGTCACCACCGCAAGGAGCCCGGCGAGCAGGGGCAGGACGGCTCCCGCCAGCATCATCCCGAACGCGATTCCGTAGACCTTCCAGCGCGGGCGGCCCTCCGCCACACCGTACGCCGTGTTGAGGGCCGTCATGAGGCTCACCACGCCAGCGGTCGCCGACCCCACCGAGGCCAGCGCGCTGAACGTGAGCGCAGCCGCCGCGTCGCTCAGCGTCTTGCGCCGCCACGCCTCGCTCAGCCTCCTGACGGAGTCCAGCCACTCCGTCACCCTGCCGGGCGCTGCGCCGCTGCCCTGGCGATGATGGACGCCTTCCATGGTTCCCCCAGGCGAAAGGTAGCCCTGCTCCACTCCCGGCTCGGAGTCTTCGCCCGCGGTTCCGCGAAGCAGCAGGGCAGCCGGGCCGGAGCTTCGCGCGCGCGCTAGGTTGTGCTGGGCGCAGGCGGCTCGAGCAGGACCTCGAGCCACGCCGAGCCGAGGGGACGAGCCATGGAACGAGCGGATGCTGACCGTCTGAAGGCCGTGCTGGCCAAGGTGATGGCCGTGCTGGTCATTGTTGGCGCCATCAACTGGGGCCTCATCGGATTCTTCAACTGGAACCTCGTGGACGCCATCTTCGGTGGCGGCACGCGGGAGGAGACCAACGCGGCGGGCCGCCTCATCTACTCCGTCGTGGGGCTGGCAGGCCTGGCTCTCGCGCTCGTCTTCCCATGGGGCCGGCCGACGGAAACGACGACCACGACCACGACGACCCGTATGACGGGGCGGGGAGCCAACCGGCGAATCGACGTGCGCCCCTAGTCCGGGCTTCGTCGAGCGCAGGCGGGCCTGGCGCCGCCTGCATGCTCGATGTCGCCAGCACACGACGAGGCAGGGATGTCCGAGCCGCGAGATGGAGCGCCTTCGCCCCCGGAACCGTCGCGGGAACGCGAGCCTCCAGCACGTTGGCGGGAGGAGCCTGGATTCGTCTCGCTCGTCTTCCGGTCGCCTATCGCCATCGTCATCTTCTGTGCCCTGTCCTTCCTGGCCACGCTGCTCCTCATGGATCTCCTCGAGCGGCCGGGGGAGTCCTTCTGGCGCTTGCGAGGTGCATGGCTGTGGCACTTCCTCTTCGCGCTCCAGCCCGCGCTCTATCTGGCCTCCATCCTCACGGTCCTGGGAGACCTCAGGAGTCGTGACCCTCCCCTCTGGCCACGCACGTCCGGAGAGCGGATGGCCATCGTGCTCGGCGTCACCTCCGTGGGAGTGACCGGGGCGCTCCCCAACCTGCTCTTCCTCATCACCTCCTCGGCGCGGCCCACGGACCTGGCCGCCCTCAACACGCAGTTCGACCTCCAGATGCAAATGCCCCTCCTCGCCATTCTCGGAGTGGGGGTGACGATGGTGCATGCCTCCGGCCTCCTCGCCGTGCACGTGCAGCTCATCGGCTGGCTGCGGGAGCTGCATCGCGAGGATGAAGTCTCCGAGCCCCAGCGCCTCACGGAGGACGTGCGCCGGTATCAATGGCTCCGCTCGAGGCTGCGCCGGTTCCTGGGCTTCATGGCCACCATCATCGGCACCGCGCTCGTCCTGATGGCGGTGTTCCGCGACATGCACAACGAAGCCCTTCCCTCCCGGGCGGAGACCCTCCCGGCTTCATGGGTGATGGCCTACGGCCTGTATTGCACCGGGCTGCTCGCTTGCGGCTATCTGCCGGCGCACAAGACGCTGACGGACGTGGGACGGGTGCTCGCCGGACGGCTCGTCCGGAGCTCCGCCGGAGCGCGCACCAGTTGGAAGGTGTGGACCGAGGAGCAGCAGGCCATCCACACCTACCTGGGCCTGCGGGGCTCCGCGCTCCAGGAGCTTCAGCAGGGCCTCATCCTCCTGTCACCCTTTCTCGCCAGCCTCTCGACCCTCCTGCTCGGAACCTGAGCCGGCGGCGGGATTCGGACGCGCCGCTGGCTGGGGAGCAGGCACGCTCGCGCTGGGCGCGTCGTACGGCGCGTGGTGTACGCTGCGCGCCCGCCGGAGCCGTGGGGTGCTCCGGTGTCACCAGGAGTCACGCGGTGCGGTACTTCGCCATGGTCGCGGCCGGGGCCACCCTGTGGGGTTGCTGGGCCCTCTTCCTCCGGCCCGCGGGGCTGTCCGGGCCGCAGAACGCGCTGCTCGTGGTCACCGCCATGTCGCTCCCCGCCCCCTTCCTCCTGCGGCGTGAGGCGCTGCGGGACAGACGCGCCACCGCGGCGCTCGTCACCGTCGGGCTGGCGGACGCGGCCAACACGGCCTTCTTCTTCGCGGCCATGCGCAACGGGCCCGTGTCCGTCGCGGTGCTGACGCACTACCTCGCCCCGCTGCTCGTGGCCGTGCTCGCACCGTGGGTGCTGCGCGAGCGCCCTTCCGTGCGAGCCCGGGTGGGCGTGCCCGTCACCCTCTTCGGGCTGGCCCTGCTCATCATCCAGCCTGGAACCGCCTTCTCCGGGCTGACGGCGGCGCTGGGCGCGGCGAGCGCCATCTTCTACGCCATCATCGTCCTGGGCACGAAGGCGGCCGTGCGCGCCTACTCCCCACTCGCCGTCGCCTCGCTGCACGCGCCCATCTCCGTGGCGGCCCTGCTGCTGTACTTCGGAGCGGCGGCCCTACCCCCGGCGTTGGACGGAGCCACACTCCGAGTCCTCGCGGGGGGCGTGGTGTGCGGCCTCACGGGAACCCTCCTCTTCAACGCCGGCCTCCGGCGCGTCCCCACCGCGGCGGCGGGGGCCCTCACCTACCTGGAACCCCTTACGGCCTCCGTCGTCGGATGGGCCGTCTTCTCGGAGGCGCTGGCGCCGGCGGGCGTGGCGGGAGGCGTGCTGGTGTTGGTGGCGGGGGCCTGGGTGGCCGCCGAACGCCGGGAGCCGGCGCCCGTCATTCCGACACCATCCGCCACACCTTGAACCCTCGTTCCAAATCCCCCCTTGCATGCGCGGGGAGTCCTTTGGTCCTCTTGGGGCGCCGCACACCCGCGGACACCTTCCTTCAGTTCCTGGCGACGCCGTATGCCTATGGAAACCGCAGCTGACAGCCGTGAGTACCGCGTCGTCTTCTTCTGCCCCGCGTCGAGCGCCCGGCTCGAGCGGCTGGAAGCGCCCGTGCGTCGGCTGCTCTCGCGCATCCAGGCCCCTCCCGCGGAACTGGCCCCCTTGCAGGAGGCCGGGCCCCTCACCGAGGCGGGGTGGCAGGTGTTCCTCGTCCGCTCGCTGACCGAGCGCTCCGCTGCCCAGGCCATGGCCGCCTACGTCAGCGAGGCCACCTGCGCGCTGGCCGCGGAGTTGGACGCGGAGGTGCTGGGCCTCTACGTGGACGTGTCGGGTGACTCGGCCCGCATCTGCCGCTGCGGCCCAGAGGATGGGCCGGAGACGTTCGCCGGCCGCCGCCAGGCCGCGCTCAACCGCACGGCGGAGTGGCTGGAGGTGACACCCACGAGCCTGTCCGCCCTCTTCCACCTCGACCTGCCGGACGCGGACTACGAGCCGGACGCGGACGACCGCTTCGTCGAGGAGAAACTGCGCGAGGCGCGCACCCTGATGGAGCGCTACCGTCAGGGGAAATGAGGTCGAGAACTCCGGAGGACCTCGCGGGCCGCTGTTCGCGCTGCTTCCTCCCCACGTCCCTGTGTCTCTGCGCGGAAGTCCCGAGCGTCTCCACTCGCACGGAGCTGCTCATCATCCGCCACCACAAGGAGACGCTGAAGTCCACCAACACCGCGCGCATGGCGGCGCTCGCCCTGCCCCGCTGCCGCATCCTCTCGTACGGCTCGCCGGGCCAGCCGCCCTTCGACGCGTCCGTACTGGAGGGACCGGACACGTGGCTGCTCTTCCCGGACGCGCAGCAGTCGCCCGCGCCGGATGCGCCTTTGCCAGCGCGGCTCATCATCCTGGATGGAAGTTGGGGACAAGCACGCCGCATGGTGCAGCGGGTGCCCGCGCTGCGAAGGCTGCCGGGGCTGAAGCTGCCACCGCCCGCGCCGGACACGCGCCGCCTGCGCAGGCCTCCGCACCCGGACGGCATGTCCACGTTGGAGGCCATCGCCGGAGCGCTGGCGCACCTGGAGGGCGAGCCCGTGGCCCGCCCCCTCTACGCGCTGCACGAGGTGATGATCGACCGGGTGATGATGAGCCGTGGCCGGCTCGCCATGCCCGGCTGTGACGAGGACGTCGGTGACTAGCAGGCGTTGCCGCCGTCGCAGCGCGCCTTCTTCATCTCTGCGGCGAAGGGGCTGGGCTCCAGGAAGCCGGTGACGCGCGGCTTCTTCAGCACCTCGCCCTGCGGCGACACGAAGGCCACCGTGGGCAGGCCCTCCACGCCGAAGCGTTCCATCAGCGCGTCCAGGTTGTCCTCGCTGTTCGTCGCGTCAATCTTGACGGTGAGGAAGTGCCCCTCGTCCGACTGGGAGATGACCTCCTGCGCCGGGTACGTCTCGCGGTCCAGCTCCTTGCAGGCCGCGCACCAGTCCGCGAAGAAGTCGATGAGCACCGGACGCCCCTCGGCCTTCGCCTGCGCGAGCACCTTCTCGAACTCGTCCGGGGAGAAGGTCGCCTGCTTCGCGGGCATGACGTGGTGCCACTTCCAGGAGGGCGCCCGCGGCGGCTCGGCCAGGCCCATGCGCACCCACAGCGCGCCCACCGGGCCCGCGTCCAGCGCGCCGCCGCGCAGCACCAGCGCCACCACCACCAGGGCCACGCCCAGCGCCTTCAGCGAGAAGTCGCGCGTGCCCTCCTTGAACGAGCGGTGCACCGCGCCCAGCGCCACGCCCGCCACCACCAGCACGGAGGCGATGAGCGCGCCCGGCAACTGCCCGACCTGCATGCCCAGCCCCTTCACCGCGTCGCGAGCCCAGGACATGGCGTCCTTCAGGTAGCTGAAGGCCAGCGCCACCAGCATGATGCCCAGCACGCTCTTCACCCACTCCATCCACACGCCGCCGCGCGGCAGGCGCACGGTGAAGACGCCGATGAGGAAGAACGGCACGCCGATGCCCAGCGCGTAGATGAACAGCAGCGTCGCGCCCAGCGTGGTGTTGGCGGACTTCGCCACGAAGGCCAACAGGCCCGTCAGCACCGGCCCGGTGCACGGCGCCGCGAGGAAGCCGGACACGCTGCCCATGAGGAACGCACCCGCGAAGCCCGCGCCGCCCACCGAGTTCAGCTTCGTCTGCCACGTGTACGGCAGCGTCAGCTCGAAGGCGCCGAACATGGACGTGGCCAGGAGCAGCAGGAACACCGCCAGCCCCGTCACCACCGCCGGGTGCCCCAGCAGCGCGCCGAAGGCCTGCCCCGTCTTCGCCGCCAGAATCCCCAGCGCGCTGAACACCACGCCCATGCCCACGATGTAGGCCGACGTGAGGAGCAGCGCGCGGCCCCGCCCCTCCGCCTTCCGCGCGCCGAAGACGGAGACGGTAATCGGAATCAGCGGGTAGACACAGGGCGTCAACGCGGTGAGCAACCCACCTGCGAACACCACCGCGGCGCCCACCGCCAGGCTGCCCGACTCGAGGAACCGGGCCGCATCCAGGCCGGAGGTAGGGCCGGTGGGCAGCAGCCAGGGCACCACGGCCACCGCCACACCCGCCAGCACCGCCACGACTCCCAGCTTCTTCGCATCCATGCGCGCTCGACTCCGTTTGCCCCGGGGCTCCCCCTCTATACGCAGGCCCGGGGCAACCGGCTACTGCGCCGTGGCGCCAGCCGAGGAGGCAGGCACCTTGAGGCCCGCGGAGCGCGCCAGCCCCATGACGCCCTCCACCGCGGCGGCGATGTAGCCAAACGGGTTCGCTCCATCCACCGCGGTGACGTGCACCTCGCCCATCTTCTGCTGGAAGGCCGCGGCCACCTGCGGCAGCTGCTGCGCCAGCGTCATCTGGATGACCTCCGCGCTCACGCTGTTCTCGATGGCGCGCAGCGCCTTCGCCTTGCTCAGCTCCAGCTCCTGCTGCGCCTGGTCCTTGCGCACGCGCAGCTCGGCGATGGCCACCTCCGTCTCGACAATCGCCCTGCGCGCCTGCACCACCTGGAGCTCCGCGTGCAGCCGCTCCGCCTCCTGCTGGTGCTCGGCGAGCAGCGCCTCGTGACGCGCCGTGGTCTGCTCCTGCTCGCGGCGCATGCGCTCCAGCACCATGTGGCCCTTCTCGACTTCCGCCTCCTGCTCCTGGCGCAGCTTCGCGAGCTCCACCTCCTGCTCGCGCTTCTGCTTCTGCAGCGCCAGCTCCTGCTCGTACTGCTGCGCCGCCAGCTCGATTTCCTGCTCACGCTGCTGCCGCGCCAGCTCCATGCGCGCCTTGGTGGACTCCGCCTCCTGCTCGCGCTGCAGCCGCGCCAGCTCCAATTGCTGCTCGCGCTCCTGCCGCGCCAGCTCCAGCTCCGCCTCGCGCTGCTGGCGGGCCAGCTCCATCTGCGACCTGGCGGCGTCCGCCTCCTGCGCGCGCTGCAGGCGCACCAGCTCCACCTTGGCCTGCGCGGCCTCGGCCTCCTGCACCAGCTTGAGCTTCTCCAGCTCCAGCTTCGCGCGGTGCACGTCCGCGTCCTGCTCGCGCTTGAGCTTCTCCAGCGCCATGCGCTGGCGGGCGACCTCCGCCTCCTGCTCGCGCTGCAGCTTCTCCATCTCCACCTGCGCGCGGCTCGTGGACAGCGCGCGCTCGGAGACAATCTTCGCCTCGGCGAGGCGCGAGTCCGCGGACAGTGCCTCCAGCTTGGCCTGCTCGTCGGAGACCTGCTTCTTCTGGCGGACCTCCTGCTCCGCGGCCATCTTCGTGAGCGCGACTTCACGCTCCACCGTGGCCTGCTCCTGCTTCAGCGTGCGCTCCTGCGCGAGCTTTGCCTCGGCGACGCGCGCCTCCACCGCCAGCGCCTCCAGCCGGGCCTGCTCGTCCGCCACCTGCCGCTTCTGGCGCACCTCCTCCTCGGCCGCCAGGCGCTGGAGGCTCAACTGCCGCTCGGCCTCGGTCTCCTCGCGGTGGACGAAGCGCTCCTTGGCCAGCTCCGCCTCGCGCGCCTGCCGCTCCTGCTCGCGGCGGAAGCGCGCCTGCATGTTCTCGAAGACGGTGGAGCTCAGGACGCGCACGTCCTGGATTTCAATCGTGTCGATGATGACGCCCCAGCCCGCGTCGGACTGGTCTTCCAGCTTGCCCTTGCCCGCCACCACCGGGGCGATTTCGCGCATCAGCTCCGCGGCGATGCCTTCCTTCCGCTTGGAGAGGCACTCCTCCACGGACATGTTCGCCACGAGGCGCCGCGCCGCGCCCACGAACATCTCGCGGAGCAGCTCCGCCAGCTTCTCCTGCGCCCGCTCGGGGAAGGAGAAGTTCAGCATCCGGAAGGCCACCAGCGGGTCGGCGATTCGGTACACCGCGAGGCCCGTCACCGCCACGCCCACCTTTTCGTTCGTCACCTGGTCCGCGGTGAACTGGAGGCGCTGGATGCTGGTGGGGACGATGGCCACCGAGTCACCCGGCCACTTGAAGCAGCTCGCGCCCTGGCCGCTGACCTCGCGCACCCGGCCGCGCCGCATGTGCACGAGGAACTCGCTCGGCCGCGCGGTGATGAGGCCCCAGCGCTTCATCTTCTCCGGGTCCTCCACGGGCTTGCCGGCGCGCCACCCCTCGATGTGCCGGGGCGGACGTCCCTCGCCTCCACCGCCGTCCATGCGGACGAGCTGCGTCCGGGACATCGGCTCACCGGACTCGAAGGACTCCTTCACCTTGGCCGCCTGCTTCGTGTTCCCGCTCATGCCTGCCTCCTCTTGCTTGCGACAGGGCCGCAGAGCAGGCGGCGGGCCAGGGCATGGGCTGCCGGGAAATCAGGCCTTTGGGCGAAGGGGCCGCGCCATTCCGGCGCACCCCGCTCCAGGACGGCGCGCCCGGACTGATCCACGACGGCGCGGCGTTCTTCTCCGACGCATCGATTCGGAGCGCTCCCGCACCCCACGGAAGCCCTCCTCCCGAGTCACACGCCCGCCTTATGTTCGCTTGACCCGGGGGCACGCCTTTTTATATTTGACCAGTCCGGTCCACATTCATGTGGGCCGGTGTACGACTCCCCTGCGGCGCGCCTTCCGAAGGCGCCGGGGCGCGGGGGCGGTGGAAGCCCCCTCAAGAGAAGGTGCTGGAGCCAATGGTGAAGCTGCCGATCTACATGGACAACCACGCCACCACGCCGCTGGACCCGCGGGTGCTGGAGGCCATGCTCCCCTACCTGCGCGAGGACTTCGGCAACGCGGCCAGCCGCAACCACGTGTTCGGCTGGAAGGCCGAGGCGGCGGTGAAGAAGGCCCGCCAGCAGGTGGCCGAGCTCATCGGCGCGTCCGAGCAGGAAATCGTCTTCACCTCCGGCGCCACCGAGTCCGACAACCTCGCCATCAAGGGCGTCATCGAGTTCTACAAGTCGAAGGGTGACCACATCATCACCCTGAAGACGGAGCACAAGGCCGTCCTCGACACCTGCAAGCGCCTGGAGCGCATCCGCCAGGAGCGCCTGGACGAGCTCAAGGCGCTGCGCCTCTCCGAGCTGTCCGGCCAGGACGTCACCGAGGACAATCTCGCCGAGTTCGCCGCGAAGTACGACATCGAGAACGACGCCACGTACCAGAAGTGGGCGGAGCGCCCCACCGGCGGCGCGCGCGTCACCTACCTGGACGTGGAGCAGGACGGCCGCGTCAGCCTGGAGAAGCTCGCCGCGGCGATGACGCCGAAGACGGTGCTGGTCTCCATCATGTTCGCCAACAACGAGATTGGCACCGTGCAGCCCGTCGCGGAGATTGGCGCCCTCTGCCGTTCCAAGGGCGTGCTCTTCCACTGCGACGCGGTGCAGGGCATCGGCAAGGTGCCCTTCGACGTGGAGGCCATGAAGGTGGACCTCGCGTCCGTCACCGCGCACAAGATGTACGGGCCCAAGGGCATCGGCGCCCTCTACGTGCGCCGCAAGCCGCGCGTGCGCATCGCCCCCATCATCGACGGCGGCGGCCATGAGCGCGGCATGCGCTCCGGCACGCTGAATGTCGCGGCCATCGTCGGCTTCGGCGCGGCGGCGGAGCTGGCGCGCAAGGAGCTGCCCGAGGAGTCCGCCCGCATCCTCCGCCTGCGCGAGAAGCTGCGGAAGGGCCTCACCGACGCGCTGGACATGACGGTCATCAACGGCTCGCTGGAGCACCGGCTGCCGGGCAACCTCAACATCTCCTTCGCCCACGCCGAGGGCGAGTCCCTGATGATGGGCATCAAGGACGTGGCGGTGTCCTCCGGCTCGGCCTGCACCTCCGCGTCGCTGGAGCCGTCCTACGTGCTGCGCGCGCTGGGTGTGGACGAAGAGCTGGCGCACAGCTCCATCCGCTTCGGCCTGGGCCGCTTCACCACGGAGGAGGAGGTCGACTACGTGGTGAAGCTGGTGGTGGACAAGGTCCGCAAGCTGCGCGAGATGAGCCCGCTCTACGAGATGGCGAAGGAAGGCATCGACCTGAAGTCGATTGCGTGGACGGCGCACTGACGCCGCCTCACGAGTGAACGGCCCATTAGCCCGTCTTTCCAGGCATACAGCGGAGCGCACGTCCCCTCACACGGGGGGCATTGCCCTCCGGAACCTTTGGTGCGAAGCATTCGTTGAAGGAGTCGATATGGCTTACAGCGACAAGGTCATCGACCACTACGAGAACCCCCGCAACGTCGGGACGATGGACAAGGAAGACCCGAACGTCGGCACCGGTCTGGTGGGCGCGCCCGCTTGCGGTGACGTGATGCGTCTGCAGCTCAAGATTACGGACGACGGCCGCATCGAGGATGCGCGCTTCAAGACGTTCGGCTGCGGCTCGGCGATTGCCTCCTCGTCGCTCGTCACCGAGTGGGTGAAGGGCAAGACGGTGGACGAGGCGATGACCATCTCCAACAAGGACGTGGCCCGCGAGCTGTCGCTGCCGCCGGTGAAGATTCACTGCTCGGTGCTGGCCGAGGACGCCATCAAGGCGGCCATCGAGGACTTCAAGAAGAAGCGCGCCGCGCGCCAGGCCAAGGCGTCCTGACGTAGGGCGACGGGAGAGAGGCGAACCATGAGTGAGCAGGCGACCCAGGAGACGATGCAGAGCCCCACGCCTGCCACCGCGCCCGCGGCGAAGCCCGCCCCCAAGGGCATTGTCATCGCGGACAGCGCGGTGCGCCGGCTGAAGGAGCTGCTGGAGCAGCGCCAGACGCCCGAGGCCGGCCTGCGGCTGGCCGTGCGCGGCGGCGGGTGCTCGGGCCTCCAGTACTCCATGGAGTGGTCCGAGAAGGCCCGCGAGCGCGACAAGATTTTCGAGAAGGACGGCGTGCGCGTCTTCGTGGACCCGAAGAGCTACCTGTACCTCATCGGCACGGAGCTGGTGTTCGAGCAGACGCTGATGGCCTCGGGGTTCAAGCTGAACAACCCCAACGTGAAGGCCGCCTGCGGCTGCGGCGAGAGCTTCGCCGTCTGACTTCCGGCTCCCCACCCGGGAGCCACCGTCACCCGGGCCCGGCCAGTCGCCGGGCCCTTTTCGTTTGTCACCCCCTTGTGGAGAGAGAGCCCGCTGTGAGGACCCACTTCGACGTCTTCGGCCTGCCGCGCGCCTACGACGTGGACGTGCCAGCGCTGGAGAAGCAGTACCGCGAGCTGTCGCTGCAGCTCCACCCGGACCGCGTGGCCCAGGCCGACGCGCGCGAGCGGCTCAAGGCACTGGAGGGCACCACCGCCCTCAACGAGGCCTTCAAGACGCTGAAGGACCCGGTGCGCCGCGCCTTCTACCTCCTCAAGCTGCACGGCATCGATTTGGACCGCGAGGACGCGGGCGCCCAGAAGGACATGCCGCTGGAGTTCCTCGAGGAGGTCATGGAGCTGCGCGAGGCGCTGGACACGGCCATGGAGAAGAAGGACCTGGCCCGCGCGCGCGGCATGGCCACCGACGTGGAGGCCCGGCGCAAGGCGGCGCTCGGGGAGGCGGCCGGTGTCCTGCGTACCCTCGAAGGGGGGAGCGGGGGAGCGGACCTGGTGAAAAAGGCATCGCACGCGCTGGGGCGGGTGCGCTACTTCACGCGCTTCCTCGAGCAGGTCGACGCGTTCGAGGAGGAGAGTCTGTCGTGAGCAAGAATGGCTACCTGCAGATCCACGACCCGCTGAAGCCCAAGGGGCAGGCGGTGGGCATCGACCTGGGCACCACCAACTCGCTCGTCGCGGCGGTGGTGCAGGGCAAGGCCCGCTGCGTCCCGGTGGACGAGGGCGACGCGCTGCTGCTCCCCTCCGTGGTGCACTACGCGAAGGACGGGGGCGTGGTGGTCGGAGCGCGGGCCCGCCGCCTGGCGGCCGAGTTCCCCACCGACACCATCTCCTCCGTGAAGCGCTTCATGGGCCGCAGCCCGGACGACGCGGAGACGCGCAAGCTGGGGCACTACCGCTTCGTCCCCGGCGCGAAGGTGGTCCGCTTCGACGTGGCGGGCGGTACGCCGGTGACGCCGATTGAAGTCTCCGGCGAGGTGCTGCGCGCCCTCAAGCGCCGCGCGGAAGCGCACTTCTCCACCAAGGTGGAGCAGGCGGTCATCACCGTGCCCGCCTACTTCGACGACGCGCAGCGGCAGGCCACCAAGGACGCGGGCCGGCTCGCGGGGCTGGAGGTGCTGCGGTTGCTCAACGAGCCCACCGCCGCGGCGCTGGCCTACGGCCTGGACAAGGGCAGCCAGGGCACCTACGCCGTCTATGACCTCGGCGGCGGCACCTTCGACATCTCCATCCTCAAGCTGGAGGACGGCGTGTTCGAGGTGAAGTCCACCGGCGGCGACTCCGCGCTGGGCGGCGACGACTTCGACCGGGCCATTGCCCAGCAGGTGCTCCAGTCCATGGGCGCCACGGACCCCTCCCCTGCCCTGGTGGCCGAGGTGCTGGCCGCCTCGCGCAAGGCGAAGGAGGCCCTCACCGACGCGCCCGAGGTGCAGCTCACCGTGGGCGCCCACACGCAGACGGTGAAGCGCGCGGACTTCGAGGCGTGGATTCAGCCCTTCGTCCAGAAGACGGGCGTGGTGTGCCGGCGCGCGCTGAAGGACGCGGGCGTGACGGCGGCGGAGCTGGACGGCGTCGTCCTCGTGGGCGGTGCCACGCGCGTGCCGGCGGTGCGCCGCTTCGTGGCGGAGGTGTTCGGCCGCGAGCCGCTGGGCGACATCGACCCGGACCAGGTGGTGGCGCTGGGCGCGGCGGTGCTGGCCAACCTGCTCACCACGACGGACCGCGATGACGAGGTGCTGCTGCTGGACGTGATTCCGCTGTCGCTCGGACTGGAGACGATGGGCGGCATCACCGAGAAGCTCATCCCCCGCAACTCCACCATCCCCACCGCGGCCGCGCAGGTCTTCACGACGTTCAAGGACGGCCAGACGGGCCTGGACGTGCACGTGGTGCAGGGCGAGCGCGAGCTGGTGGACGACAACCGCAGCCTCGCGCGCTTCACGCTGTCCGGCATTCCGCCGATGGCAGCGGGCATTGCACGGGTGGAGGTGCGCTTCAGCGTGGACGCGGACGGCATCCTCTCCGTGAGCGCGAAGGAGCAGAGCACCGGCGCCACGCAGGCCATCACCGTGAAGCCGAGCCACGGCCTCACCGACGAGGAAATCGAGCAGATGCTGCTCGACTCCATCGACCACGCCGAGGACGACATCCAGGCCCGCCAGGTGCGCGAGCAGCGCGTGGACGCCGAGCGCGTCCTCGCCGAGGCGGACCGCCAGCTTGGCGAGCATGGCTCGCTATTGCAGGACGGGGAGCGCGCGGCCATCGACGCGGCCATCGCCCGCGTGCGTGAGCTGATGAAGGGCGAGGACCACCTGAAGCTGAAGGAGGCCGTGCACGCGCTGGACGAGGCGTCGCGCCCGTTCATCGAGCGGGTGATGAACCAGGCCATCACCCAGGTGGTGGCGGGCCACTCCGTGGAGGAGTTCTGACGTGCCGAAGGTGACCTTCAAGAGCCCCCTGGCCGAGGTCAGCGCCGACGTGCCCACGGGCACCACCCTGCTGGACGCCGCCGAACAGTGCGGCGCCCAGGTGGGCCATAGCTGTGGCGGCGTCTGCGCCTGCTCCACCTGCCATATCTGGGTGCGCAAGGGCCTCGACTCGCTGAGCGAGCAGACGGACGCGGAAGCCGACCGCCTGGACATGGGGTTCGACGTCCGCCCGTACTCCCGGTTGAGCTGCCAGACGGAGCTGGGCGCCGAGGACATCCTGGTGGAGATCACCGAGGAGTCCCTCACCGCATTCATGGACGAGAACCCCGCCCTGCGCCGCGCGCTCGAGGCCGAGGGGAAATGGCCGCTGAAGAAGTAGCGTTGTTACGTAGTGCTTGACGGAGCGGGGCAGGGCCTCTATACGTCTCGCCCATCGCAGCACGGCGGTACCCGCAGCACCGCAGCAACAGCACCACCTGCCCAGGTGGTGGAATTGGTAGACACACTAGATTCAGGGTCTAGCGCCTGCAAGGGCATGGAGGTTCGAGTCCTCTCCTGGGCATGAAGTTGATAAGGGGTCCCGGTTTCAAACCGGGGCCCCTTTTCGCTTTTCTGGGGTCTGCTTCGCCGCCTTCGCTCAGGGCGGCGCGGGCTCCACGGCTTCGTGGGCCACGTGGTGCGCGGCCTCGCGCGCCAGGCTGCCTCCCCTTCGCAAATCCCGGACGCGAATCTTCCGCACGTGCAGGGAGTACGCACCCACGGACACCTGGCTGATGACGACGCCCAGGTGGGTGAGCGTGGAGAAGGCCGCCGCGTCCTCCGGCGAAGCGCCCAGGCTGCGGGCCGCCCAGCTGGTAACGAAGTAATAGATGCCCATGCCCGCGGGCACGCCGGGGAGCGACTGGCCCAGGGAGATGGCGCCCAGGACGACGGCCCCCGCGAAGAGCCCCCCGCTGATGCCAATGCCATTCAGGGCCAGGCCATAGCCCAGCGCGGAGGCCAGCACCGGCCCCACGGAGAAGACGAAGACGCGCGCCATACCGGTGAAGGAGCGCGCGGTGCCCAGGCCCTCGCTCACGTGGTGGAGGAAGCCCTCCAGCCGGGGCAGCTTGTGGCGCCGGTGCAGCGCATGCGCGAGTGGAGCGGCCCAGTGGGCCAGCAGCACCACCAGCGCCACCAGGCCGATGCAGAGGTAGACGGCCACCTTCAGCTCATTCCTGAAGCGCGACAGCGTCGCGCCGAAGGGGCCCAGTAGCGACGCCGAGACGAGCAACATCAGCGCGGCGAACTCCATCAGCTTGCACACGCCCACCGAGCCCAGGCAGCGCAGGAAGGGAATGCGCTGCGTGCGCGACAGGAGGAACGAGCGCATGACGTCGCCCAGCTTCCCGGGCAGCGCGTTGTGGACGAAGGCGCCAATGGCCACCAGGTGGTAGCGCTCCTTCAGTGGCACCGGCCGGCGCAGGGTGCGCTGCCACTGCACCGCGCGCAGCGGGATGATGGAGGCCTGCAGAAGCATGAAGGGCACCAGCCACACGAGGTGGCCGGGCAAATCCCTCACGAACTTGCCGAGCGCGAAGCGCGGCTCGAGCAGGGGCTCCGCGCCGCGCAGATGCCACTTGAAGAAGGCCGTGGACAGCAGCAGGAAAGACAACACGAGGCCGAGCACCGCCAGCAGGGCCTTGATGAGGGTGCGGCCACCGGGTCCGTGCGTGCGCCTCATTCCCCTCCCCTTCTCACAGCACCAGCCTCAGGGGCGGCGCCGGGTCCAGGTACGCCTCCGCCAGCCGCTCGTGGAGCTGCACGCAGTGGCCCAGGCCGGACAGGTCCACCGGGGCGTTGGCCGGCCACGCCACCAGGCTGTTCGCCTCCGTGCGCGTGACGCCGCCGTGCGAGCCGAACTCCCAGGCGAAGCCCACGGTGCCGCCGCGCTGCACCGCCTCGCCGAAGAGGACGAGGTCTCCCGCCGTCGTCATCGACGGCAGCACGCGGAGGAAGTCCGCCACCGCGCGCCTGCTGAACTCCGGGGACAGTGGCGCCCGCTCCAGCTCGTCCGGGCCGTACACGCCGCCCTTCACCACCGCCACCGCGGAGCTGCCCCGCCGCAGCGCGACGATGCCAATCTCCGGGCTGCGCGTGACGCGCGCGAGCACTTCCGGGAAGCGCGCGAGCAGCTCCCGCGCCTCCAGCGGCTGGCGCTCGCCGGTGAGGTACACGTGCGCGAAGTTGCCGCACTCCATGGCCACCGGCGTGAAGGCCGCGCGCGGAGTGGTGTCCCGCACCGGGCGCGCTCGGCCGTCGCAGAGGCCCCGCACCACGTCCTCCGACAGCGGGCAGGGCGCCTCCGCCTCCAACAGCCACTGCTCCAGCCGCCGGCCCTGGCGCTTCTCCAGCGGCAGGCTGTCCACGTGCCCGTGGTCGGAGAGGATGACGACGTCGTACGGCCGCTCCACGGTGCGCGCCACGGCGTACAGCTCCGCGAGATACGCGTCCACGCGGTGCAATTCGTCGAGCGCGAGCTGCGAGCGGGGCCCGCGCCGGTGCGCCACCTCGTCGTAGTTGCCATAGACGAGGTAGATGGCGGGCACGCCGCGCACCATGTCCACCAGCGCCTTGGTGTGCGCGAAGCTCCAGCCCAGCCGCTGCAGGAGGACGCGGCTCATGAGGAAGCCCTGCTCATGGCGCCAGTCGCGGACGGAGCGCGCCCAGTGCCGCACCTCGCGCGCCGCGTGCCACGTGTCCATGCCCAGCGAGCGCAGATAGGAGAACGTGCTCCGCGTGCGCGCGGCGGACAGGCCCATGAACTCGTAGGAGAACGAGCGCGCCATCCCCTTGAAGCTGGCCAGCGTGCTCATGCTGAGCGCGTTGCTCGCCCCCGCGCGGAACAGCGAGAAGTACCCGTGTCCGCCGCCGTCGAGCAGGCTGGTGCGCCCCGCCCCGCGCAGCCGCTGGTCGATTTCCAGCGCGTCCGCCGGCGTGTTCATCTGCACCTTGCGTCCGAGCTCCCGGTCGTACCAGGAGTACGCCGGCAGATTGGAGTGCCGCATCCCGTACAGGAGGCCCGCCTGGAAATAGGGCGTCGACGTCGGCGCGCCCCAGAACGCGTCTTCCAGGTGAAAGGTGCCAGAGCGGACGAGGCTCGAGAAAAACGGCATCCGCCCGGCGACAATCGCCTCGTCCAGGAGGGTCTTCGGCACACCGTCAAGGTGGACGATGACCAGATTCCTCGGCCTCCGTTGTGACGAGGGCGGAACCTTCGAGCCAATACGGCGGACGAGGCCGTTGGCCCACATGTGCATGGCTGGGGTAATGACACCGCTCACGTTGACGCCTCCCCTCCCCCGCGAGGCAAAATGAGCACCCGGGGGGCTGCTCGCCTTCGCCAGCAGGTCGCTCTGCTGGTGGGTAGGCAGGCAGCCCGGGCCGCTTTCGAGTTCGGGATGTTTTCGTGCGACCCAAGCGTCACGCCGGGCCCCCATGTTCATACCCGCCGTTCTCATCCTCGCCAGCCTGAGTGCCGCCCCGGTGGTGGTGCCTCCACAGCCCGCGCCCGGGCTGGAGCCCGTGAAGAAGGAGACTGGAGTCGATGCGATTGCGCTGCCGTTGGTGAGCTTCAACTCGGACCACGGCTTCGGCTACGGCGGCGTGGGCGGCATGTATCTGTACTCGCCGGGGAAGACGCCGTACGCGCACGCGATTGGCGCGCAGGTCTTCTTCAGCAGCCGCGGCGTGCAGACCCACTACCTGCGCTACGACGGGCCGCAGCTCATCGGCCCGCTGCGGCTGGAGGGGCGGCTGGAGTACCGGCGAGAGCTGCGCAGCCCGTTCTTCGGCGCGGGCAACAAGTCGGCGCCGGACTTCAAGGGCGACGTGAATGATCCGAAGTACAACTTCGACAAGGGCTCGCCGGGCTTCTGGGTGCGTCTGCGTGGACGGCCCTTCGGACTGACGCACCCGCTCCAGTCCTACGTGGGCTACGGGTGGCGGTACACGAGCGTGGACTCGGCGGAGACGTCCATGCTGGCGAAGCAGCAGCCGCTGGGCATCGCCGGAGGCTCGACGGGGCAGCTGCTCGCGGGCGTGCTCTGGGACACGCGCGACGACGAGTCGGACCCGACGGAGGGCGGCGTGGAGGAGCTGGCGCTGCGCGTGTCGGGCGGCGTGACGGGGAGCAGGTACCAGTACGCGGGCATCACCCTGAGCGAGCGGCGGTACTTCAAGCTGTCGTCGCGGCTGACGCTGGCGCACCGGCTGACGTTGGACGTGCTGTTCGGCGACGTGCCGTTCTTCGAGTGGAGCAACACGGGCGGAGTGAATGTGTCCGAGGGCGTGGGCGGGATGAGCAGCGTGCGCGGGATTGAACGCAACCGCTTCTCGGGGAACATCAAGGCGTTCAGCAACACGGAGCTCCGGTTCCAGGCGACGCAGTTCCGGATGTTCGGGCAGAGCCTGAAGCTGGGCGCGGTGGTGTTCATGGACTTCGGCCGCGTGTGGCACCCGGGCGTGCCGGACGGCAAGTGGTACGAGTGGCACCCGGGCATCGGCGGCGGCCTGCGCCTGTCCAAGCGCGCCGCCACCGTGCGCATGGACTACGCGCGCTCCACGGAGACCGGAGCGCGGCGGTTCTACCTGACGTTCGGGCACATGTTCTGAGGGCGCGGCCTGGGCTCGGGCTTGCCAGCTACAGCCTTACGTCGTCCAGCCGCTCCAACGCGGCACGGATGGCGTCCTCGGTCGTGCCGAACTTCTTGGCGAGACTCGTCGCGGAGAAGGTCACGGCCGCCGTGGACGGTGGGTACTGCGCGAACGTGCTCACCACGATTCCGAGCTGACCGGGCCACGAGAGGGTCGCCAGCTCACGGCTTCTCCGAGCGGGTTCCAGCAGGGTGAAGCAAGGCCAGGTGGGAAGCCGTAGGGTGCCGGCGTCACAGCCGATGAACCGGCAGCCGTCCAATTGCGCGCCCGTGAAGTCGCAGTCCTCGATGCCACCTGCTTCGGAGTCCGGCCAGCGCCCGAAGTCATTGCCGATGAGTGCGCCCGTGAAGCGGCACCCCTTCACGAAGGCCTCGTCCCAGCGGAAGTTCTTGAGCGGCTTCTTCACCTCGATGGAGCAGTCGATGATGCGCGTCCTGGCGATGGTCAGCGCGTTGGCGGGTACCCCGATGACGAGTGTGCAGTTCCGCAGGGTCAGGTGATGACCGAGGTAGTAGTGCTCGGTCTTGCTGTTCAACTCGAGCCGCTCGTTCACGAGCTCGGTGTCTCGGAACTGAATCATGGTGCCTCAAGCCGACGACGTGCTCAGAAGGTAATCATCCGGAACAGGGCGTTGGCCATGCGCTGTCCATGGAGAGCCAGATTGGAGGCCGTTCCGGAGAGAACTTCGTATCTGTACCCTGTCATGGGATCAACCGCGTCGACTCCGGTGCGGCTCCATTGCAACTCGGGGAACTGCCGCCGCAGCTCGTTCTCCACGAAGCGGCCTCTGGCCTGACGTTCCAACAGTCGCGCCAACCATGACTTGCCCTGTGCCGCGGCACGCTGGATGGCGATGAGCTCATCAGCGTCAGGGCCTCGCGCGCTCCAACGCTCGGCGCTGCGAGCAGCAGCGGCCTGAAGCCGATCTCCCATCGAGCCCGTCGCTGGGATGTCCTTCAGCGGTTTGTTCGCGGGCACGTGCCAGCGCTGCCCGTTGGTGATGACCTGCCGGTTTCCACCCTGATGCCGGATGATGGCGGTGACCGTGGCCTCTGCCTCCGCGGCCGCCGTGCTCGCCCGGCTCCCGGGGCTCTTCATCACCACGGAGAAGGTGCCCTCGGACGAGGCCGCCACCGACTCCACCTCGGCGGCTTGTGCGAGCCGGACTCCTCCCTGGGCCTCCGCCTGTACCGCCGCCTGCTGGAAGCCGGGCAGTGCAGGCAGTTTCTTCGCCAGCTTCGGCACCGAGCCCGCGAGGACCGCCGTGGCCACCATCACCAATACGCGCGCGGTGTTCTCGCCCATCACCCGGCCGAACCTCTCTCCGGCGTCGCTCAACTCATCGAACGTGGTGGCCCGGTTGGAGTCCTCCACGAGTTGGACCCAGCCGCGCATCATGCTCCACACCGTGTCCACGCCCAGCCACGCCAGGAGCGCCACGGTCATCACCGCCGCGACGCCTTTAGACAGCGGGTCTGGTAGTGCCCACAACGTGAGATAGAGGGCGGCTGTCCATACCAGCATCGAAAGCACGGCGGACGGCTGCACCATCCCCTTCAGCGCCTCCTTCGTCTCCGCCATCACCGAGCCCAGTGAAATCGCCAGCGCCAGGGCATACCGGTCATCACCGCGCACGGTGGGCCCGTCCACCAGCAGGCGCAGGCAGTCACCTCCGCCCTGCGTCCGCTCGCACCAGCGCAGGTACTCGCGCGTCAGCTCCGCTTCGGCCCGCGACGCAGAGGCACTCACGTTCACCGGCGCCAGGCGGAAGACGCGCTCGCCGTTCTCCCGCGCCGCAGCCTCGCGAGCCTCCGCGAACAACCGCCGTGCCTCTTCCTGAGGGCGGGCGATGGGCCGTGCCTCGCGCGCCAATCTCGCTACCGCCTCCGTGAACTCGTCCTCATCCACGTCTACCGGCGACACAGGCGCGCTTTGTGGAGATACGACAGCCACACCGAACCGGGCCGTTCCCGCGCCTCCCTCGCGGACTTCCCATGAAGCCCGCGAGGCACGCGGAGCGCCGCCACAAGCAGTCAGCAGCACCAGGAGAACGGCACCGACCTTCCGGAGTGTCATGCTGGGCCCTCTATCTTCGGGTGCCCGACGCTACGGCAGCACACGAAAGATGAGGACGATTCCCGGAGTCCTCGAGGTGCCACTGACCTCGAAGGTGGAGGTACGAGTGAGCGCTTCGCCCCGAGGAGACCGGAGCGCGGCGGTTCTACCTGACGTTCGGGCACATGTTCTGAGGGCGCGTCACGCATCCGGGAGGAGCACGGAGGTTCCTCCCGGGCGCGTGTTCCTACGCGTGAATCACGGACCGTCCACCGTCACGTCGTCGATGGCCAGGCCGCAAGTCACCCCCGTCGAGGTGCTCTCAATCTTGATGAGGGAGCTCGTGCTCGTGGCATTGAACACGTAGGTCCTCAGGGTCCACCCCGCGAGCGTGTTGGAGAAGCTCGCGGTCGAAGGGCCGTACGTAATCTTCGCGGAGCGGTTGACGCCCGTGCAGCCCGGGCTGTTGGCCACGTAGAACTTCACCGTGTACCCGGCCCCCACCACCGTGGGAATCGTCTGCGAGATGCTGCCCGCGCCCATACCGTTGAGGTCCACGGACTTGGTGCCGGTGTTCGCCGCCTTGTACGTGCTGTGCATCACCTTGATGCTGCCGCCGATGGTCCAGTTCGTCAGCGTCGTCGCTCCCGTGGTGAGGACCGTGTAGTTGTAGCTACCGGCTGGGGCAGCCTCGAAGCTGCTGTTGGTGATGAGCTGGAGCCCCTGCTCCGTGCTCCCCAGCTCCGGAGCCGCCAACTCCTCCGTCTCCGGTCCACCGCACCCCGTCAGGATGAGCCCCAGCACAGCGACACCGCGGACGACTCGCTTCGCGTTCATGTTGTCCCCTTTTGTTTGTGGATGAGACCTCGGCAGGGGTTTTGCAGACCCGCTGCTCGTGGCACGGCGTGACAGCCGCAACCAGGTAACGTGAAGAACGCGAATCATTGAATTGTCGACACAACACCCGGCCGCAGGACGGCCGGGCGAGGGATGACTCGGGGCGCGAATGACTCAGATGTATTCGTCGACCCAATCGAACATGCGGTGATTGGCCACGGCCTGCGCGGCTTCCTGGCAGTGCAGTTGCGCCGTGTCCTCCTCGGTGAAGAGCAGGTAGTCCTTGGGGCACGTCAGCGCGTCGAAGAGCAGCTTCGCCTGGCCCACGGTGAAGGCCTCGGCGGTGCCGTCCATGACGAGCGTGCGGCAGCGGATGCGCTGGACGACGGGCTCGTTGTTGAAGTCGCGCAGCTTGAACAGCAGGTCCGACGGCGAGCTCGCGCCGTGCTTGAACATCGCGTCCCGCATGTACCAGCGATACAGGAACACCTGCTCCATGAGCTGCGCCATCGCCGCGTCGAACGCCTGCGGGTCCTGGTCCAGCAGCGCCATGATGTCCGGGAAGTACATGTTGAACTGGTCGAACGACGCCTGCCCCCAGTTCAGGACACCCGGGTTCGGAATCAGCAGCTTGATGCGGTGCTCGAACGCGGCCGCGCGCGGCACGAGCGCTCCGCCCATGCTCCAACCCAGCAGCGCGATGCGACGAGGGTCCACACCGGAGATTCGCGTGGCGAAGCTGATGACGGGCGTAATCACCTTCTCCCAGTCGGGCCGGAAGGCGAGCCCCTGCTCGCGCACGGCCATGCCCTGCCCCGGCGCATGGACGATGAGGCAGTGGTAGCCACGCGCCAGCGCGTCATCAATCACATACTTGGACTCCTCCGGCCACGCGTCGCGTCCCTGCTGGAAGACGAGCAGGGGCGCATGGCCGTGCGCGCACGAGCTGCGGAAGAAGTAGCCGGGCAGCGTCGTGCCTTCGTACGGAATCCGTACTGGCGTCGCAGGAAGCCGAAGCAAGGAGATGGCCTTGTTGTACGCATCCACGGCCTTGCGTCCCGTGTCGAGCACGCTCGGGTGTCCGGGCTCGGGGTGGTGAATCAGCGCGGCGCGGTAGTAGTTCGCGGCGCGCAGGTAGGCATTGCCTGCACTGTGACGGCGTCCCTTCGCGTGGCTCGCGTCGCCCATGGCGCGAATCCGGTCGGCCGTGCTCACCCACTCCGTGGGCCAGTTCCAGTCATCGCCCGCGACAATGCGGCTCGCGGTATCGAGCACCTCGCCGATGTCCGATTGCGCGCTGTACGTCCCCGCCAGGAAGTGCAGGAGCTGACTCTCCATGATGGGGTCTTCCAGTATCCCCATCTCGTACCAGGGGCGCGGCTCCGCATCGGGTGACGCAGTGGGCGTCGAGCGAGGCGCGGCGTGGGCAGGAGTTGCACGCAGCAGGGCGAGTCCCCCCGTCAGGCCAAGGCTGGCCTGGAGGAGCGAGCGACGGTTCAACATGGGCTGAAAACCTCTCGGAAGGGGTGTGTGACGTTCAAACCCCGGAGGCGTTCGAACCTGTCACCCACGCTTTTCCGAGCGACTCAGCCCAGCGCGTCCACCCAATTGCGCAGCCGTGCGTCCACCTGCGCCTCGCCGCGCACACCGGGCTCCGCGTCCAGTGTCAGGGTATGGAAGCCACGCGCCTCCAATCCCTTGCACAGCTCCGTGCGCGTCTGCACGTCCGGGGCGAACAGGATGCATCCGTCCCCACCGCCCGCACCGGACAGCTTCCCCGCGCAGCCGTAGGCCGCCGCCATCGCGAGCACCCGGCGCATGCCTTCCGTCTCCAGCGGCCCCAGCTCCAATAGCAGCGCGTGCTGCGCCTTCACCGCCTCGGAGAAGGCACGGAAGTCTCCACCACCGAGGCCGTCCTCAATCACGTGCCCCAGCGCATCCGAGCGCTCCACGAACGAGCGCCGGCCCGCCTCCTCCAGCCGCGCTTCCACCTGCGCAATCAACACGCGTGTGGAAGCGCTCTCACCCGTGAAGGCATACGCCATCGCCACGCGCGGCACGGCGAGCCGCCACACGTCCACCGACGGTGACTCCGCCAGCGCCGCCCGCAGCCGGCCCGCGTTGCTCGCTTCAATCAGCGGCGCCACGTCATAGCGCCGGTAGCGCAGGAGCCCACCCGCGAAGCTCGCCGCCACGTCTCCGCCACTGCCCTTCCCGCCCTGCCCCAGCGCGTGCGCCGTCAGCGCGAGCTTCAGCGCGTCGTAGCGCTCCTCCAGCACGTAGCGCGCGCCCTCCGCCGCCAGCACCGTCGCGCACGCACTGCCACCCATGCCCAGCTTCTGCCCGTTCGGTCCCACCGCGGACGGCGCCACCGCCAGGTCGAAGCCCGGGCTCGCGCGGCCGTGGGCACGCAGCGCCTCGTCCAGCGCGCGCGCCACGAAGGAGAACCCCGCCGGCACCTCGCGCTCCCACCGTACGCCCAGCGGCGTGGTGCTCCCTCCGAGCGTCCCCTCCTCCAGGCACACGTGCACGCGCGAGTCATGGCGCCTGCGCACGTAGGCCGCCGTGCGCGGCGCCACCGCGGCCACGCGCGACACGCCGCCCCACAGCACCGCGTACTCACCGGAGACGAACAGCTTCCCTGGGGCGGAGAGGGCGCGCTCCATCAGAACAGGTGCTCCGACTTCAGCTCCGCGTCACCGCCCGGCACGCAGCGCACCACTTCCAGCGCGCCACACGCGCGGGCCAGTGCCTCGGCCGCCACCTCGTGCGCCGCGTCCGTCAGCAGCACCGGGTTGGGCCCCGCGTCCAGCGTGAACCAGACCGGAATGCCCTTCTTCCGCTGCTCACGCAGATTCTGGATGAGCGCCAGCGTCCCCGAATTCAGGTAGCAGAGCGGCGGGTTGGCCCCGAGGGACGTCGCGTGCATCCGCCACGCGTTGCGCTCGCACAGCTCGCCGAGGGCCTGCAAGTCGCGCTTCGCGATGTGCTCGCGCGCCTGGGGCACCTCCTTCTCCGCGTCCTGCACCCACGCCGGGTAGTACGGGCTGGTGTCCACCGTGTGCTTCATCCCGTCCCGCGACTTCACCTCCTTCTCGCCGCGGTCGAGAATCGCCACCACCATGCGCAGGTCCGGCCAGTGGGCCGCGTCGAAGCGCTGCACCGCGAAGCTGTCCTCGCCGTCCGCGCGCTCGCCACGCTGCCACTCACAGAAGCCGCCCTGCACGCTGCGGCACGCCGAGCCGCTGCCCAGCCGCGCCAGGATGCTCGCCGCCCTCGGGTCCGCCGGCAGCCCCGCCGCCGCGCGCCCCGCCACCGCCAGCGCCGCGAAGCCCGCCGCGCTGCTCGCCAGGCCCGCCGCCATCGGGAAGTCCCCGCGCGACACCACCTTCGCGGGGCCCAAATCCTTCTTCGCCGCCGCGCGCACCGACTCCAGCAGGCGCAGCACGCGCTCGCGCTCGCTGCCCCGGGCCGTGTGGCCGTTGAGCTCCACGGCGTCGTTGCCCACGCCGAACTCCACCGTCGTCGTCACCGACAGCGGCGACAGCGTGAGGGACAGGCTGGATTGATGCGGCAGGATGAGCGCCTCGTCCCGCTTCCCCCAGTACTTCACGAGGGCGATGTTCGGATGCGCCAGGGCAGTCGCTTTCATGACAGGACTCACTACGCCCGCGGACCCGCGAGCTGGCTGCTGAAGCAGCGCACGCCGAGCCGCGTCAGCTTCTTCACCGCCGGCTCGGGTTCGAGGAACAGGCCGATGACGGCCCCACCATCTCCGCCGGCTCCGGTGAGCTTGGCGCCCAGCGCACCCAGCCCCCGCAGCCGGTACACCATCTCCTCCAGCGGCGGGGACGACAGCCCCAGCGCCGCCAGGAGGCCCTGGTTGACGTTCATCGCGTCACCCAGCGCCTCCAAATCTCCCGCCTCCACCGCCTTCGCGCCCTCGGAGGCCACGCGCCCAATCTCCGTGAAGAGGCGCGTGTACCGCTCGGACCACTTCGCCTGCCGCTCGCGCAGCGCGCCCACCGTCGCCTTCGTCGGGCTGCGCTCACCCGCGAGCGCCACCACCACGTGCAGCGGCTTCGGGCTGTCCACCACGCGGCCCTTGCCCACCGTCGTCCCCGGCTTGCGGCGGTAGAGGACGAGCTGCTCCTCGGCGCTGGTGGTGTGGTCCACGCCGGACGGCGTGCCGTGGAACTCCTGCTCCATGGCCCACGCCACGCGCGCGGCGTCCTTCGTCGTGGGCTCCTTCCCGGAGGCCTTCAGGAGCAGCCGCGCGCACGCCACCGACAGCGCCGCCGAGCTGCCCAGCCCCACCGCCAGCGGCAGGTCCGCCTCCAGCGACACCTTCACCGGCGGCGAGCCGGTGGCCTCCGCCGCGCGAGCGAAGGCCGCGGTGAGCTGTGCGCGCTGGACGCGGCTCAGGTGTGGCGGCAGCGCGAGCTGGCACTGCTTCGCCGGCACCCCGTGCGCCGTCACGCCCTGGGTCAGCGGCCCGGCCAGCGCCGGGTGGCCGTACACCACGCTGTGCTCGCCGAGCAGGATGACCTTGCCGGCGCCGAACGCCGTCAGCGGTGGAGAAGAGCGAGGTGCCACGGCTCAGCCGTTGGTGCCGGTGATGGCCGCGTCGTCCTCGGCCGGGAGGCTGGCCAGCAGCTCGCGGGCCTTCTCCACCTTCACGTGGCCGGCCTTCACCAGGAGGTTGGCAATCTTCTCCACCCAGTGGCCGCGAGCCCCCGCCGTCACCGCCACGCAGCGCGCATGCATCGCCATGTGGCCCTTCTGGATGCCCACGCTACCCAGCGCCCGCAGCGCCGCGAAGTTCTGCGCCAGGCCCACCGCCGCGAACACCATGGCCAGCTCGCGCACGTTGGTGGTGCGCATCAGCTTCAGCGCCATCTGCACGCCCGGGTGCACCTTGATGGGGCCGCCCACCGTGCCCAGCGCCATGGGCAGCTCGATGCGGCCCACGAGGTGGCCCTCCTCCAGGTACCACGTGGAGATCGGCCGGTACTGCCCTCCGCGGCAGGCGAACGCGTGCGCGCCGGCTTCGATCGCGCGCCAGTCCTGGCCCGTGGCAATGGCCACCGCGTCGATGCCGTTCATCACGCCCTTGTTGTGCGTGGCGGCGCGGTACGGGTCGGCCTCGGCGAAGCGGCTGGCCTGGGCGATGCCCTCGGCAATCTCCTCGCCCGGCATGTTGAAGTCCGCGAGCTGCGCCAGCGGAATGCGGCACATGGCGCGCGCCAGCCGGCGGTCCGCGAGGTTGGACAGGATGCGCAGGTACACCTTGCCGCCCGTAATCTGCTCGATGAGCGGCGCCACGCCCTCGGCGACGGTGTTGATGAGGTTGGCCCCCATCGCCTCCTGCGTGTCGATGAGGATGTGGACGATGAGCAGCGGCTCGCCGCGCGGGCCCTCCGGCGCCGGCAGCACGCGCACCTCCACGTCCCGGGCGCCACCACCACGCGCCACCATGGACGGGTGGAAGCTGTTGGCCAGCGCGAGGATCTGCTCCTTGTGCTCGAGGATGCGCTCGGTGGCCACCGTCGGGTCGCCGTAGCGCGTCACCTGCACCTGGCCAATCATCATCGAGTCGTCGGCCTCGGCGGTGAAGCCACCCGCCTCGCGGACGATCTTCGCGGCGAAGGACACCGCCGCCACGACGGACGGCTCCTCCACGGCCATGGGCACCAGGTAGTCGCGCCCGTTGACCTGCATGTTGAGGCCCAGGCCCAGCGGCAGGGAGAAGGTGCCCACCGCGTTTTCAATCATCTGGTTCGCGAGGACGGGCTCCAGCGACTCGGTGCCGCGAAGCTGCAGCAGTTCCTCGGGCGTGAGCCGGAACATCCGGGCGAGCTGCGCGAGGCGCTCCTCCATCGGCAGCTTGTGGAACCCGGCGAGCCGGGACGTCACGGTCTCAGACATGTTCTTCCTTCCCCACTTCGCTGCGGGCCTGCCTTACAGGGCCGCCAGCCAATCCTTCAACTCTCCAGTCACCACCCGGGGCCGCTGCCAGAGTTCAGCGCAGCTTCTGCTCCCCGTCAGGACGAGCGCCTGCCGCAGGCCCGCCAGGATGACTCCCAACGCCGCCTCCGCCCCTTCGAATCCACCGGCCTGCTGCGCGCGGAACAGCGGCAGCGCCATGCCAGCCAGGTCCGCGCCCAGCGCGAGCACCTTGGCCGCTTCCAACCCCGTGCGGATGCCTCCGCTCGCCACCAGCCGGATGTCCGGACCCACGGCCCGCCGCACAGTGGCCAGGGCCGCCGCGGTGGGGATGCCCCACGCGCTGAACTCGGCCCCCAGCTCCGCCTGCACGCCAGACGCGCGCAGCTGCTCCACCCGCACCCACGAGGTGCCGCCCAGGCCGGACACGTCGATGTTCCGCACGCCCAATTCAGTGAGGCGCCGCGCCACGTCCGGGCCGATGCCGCACCCCGTCTCCTTCACCAGCAGCCGGTCGCCGAAGGCGCGCACCAGCGCCTCCACCACGCGGTAGCCGCCGCGGAAGTCCCTGTCCCCTTCCGGCTGCGTGAGCTCCTGGCCCGCGTTGAGGTGCAGCGCCAGCCCGTCCGCGCCAATGGCATCCATCAGCCGCCGCGACCCATCCACGCCCAACCGCACCGCCTGGTACAGCCCGATGTTGCCCAGCAGCGCCACCGTGGGCGCCACCTGCCGCACCTGGAACGACGCGGCGCGCGAGGCGTCCTCCGCCATGGCGCGCTGGCTGCCCACGCCGAAGGCGAGCCCATGGCGCTCGGCCAGCCTCGCGAGGTCGCGGTTGACGGCGCCGGCCCGCTCGGTCCCGCCCGTCATGCCGGTGACGAGCAGCGGCGCGCTCAGCGTCTTGCCGAGAAAGGGCGTGCGCAGGTCCACGTCCTCCACCGCCATCTCCGGCATGGCGCAGTGGACCAGACGGACGCACTCCAGCAGCGTGCTGTTCTGCCCGGGCTCGACATCACCCGTGGCGCAGAGGTCCAGATGGGAATCCTTGCGCCTGGCTGTGATGTCCTCGGTCATCGTGCCGAACCCGGTCCGCTGAAACTTCTAGAAACGTGTAAGTGCCTGAATGCCCGTGGGTTTCCTAGCAAGCGGCGGGGCAGGGACGCAAGACAAAGGGCCCCGAGTGGTCGCCCCGTGAGCGCGAATGGACGAGGCCCGCTTGTGGACGGTATGAGGCCCCTGTGAGCACACCGTCGTCGAAGGTGGTCGTCTTCCTGCACAGCGGAGAGTACGACCGCGTACACCAGGGGCTCTCCATCGCCGCGGCGGCCGTCGCCTCTGGCCGGAAGGCGGAGGTGTACCTCTTCTGGTGGGCGTTGGAGCGCTTCCTGAAAGGCGCGCTGGACGAACCCGACTTCGCCGGGCGTGACGACGTGTCGGACCGCTTCGAGTCGCGCGGCATGCCTACCCTGCGCGTGCTGCTGGAGCACCTGACGGACTCGGGGCTTTGCACCGTGGCGGGCTGCACGGGCTCGCTGGGGGCGCTCGGCGAGGAGGCCTCGGCCGGGAAGAGCGGCATCGACGTGTGGCTGGGCTGGAGTGCCATCCTCCAGCGTACGGCTGGCGCGACGGACCGTTTCTATCTTTGAGGAGCGCTCGGACTCCCGCCTGTTCCGTGAGCAGGCCCGGCCCCCTCGCGGGCCGCCCGCTTCCGTTGCCGCACCTGCCACCCTGTCTACATTTCTGAAGCCCCCGGGACGGGCGAAAGGAACGAGACGGCCATGGCCTACAGCGGGACCCATAATTCCTCGCGCGGCGGATTCAGCGGTGGTGGGTGGCACCGGCTCGGCAATGCCCTCAAGACGACGGTGCTGCTCGCGGGGCTGACGGCGCTCGTGCTCCTCATCGGCGAGCGGCTGGGCGGCGCGCAGGGGCTGATGTTCGCGGGCCTCTTCGCGGTGGTGATGAACTTCGGCTCCTATTGGTTCAGCGACCGGATTGCGCTGGCCATCCACGGCGCGCAGCCGCTGTCCTACGAGCAGGCGCCCTGGCTGCATCAGATGATTGAGCGCCTGGCGGCTCGCGCGGGCATGCCCAAGCCGAAGGTGTACCTGCTGCCCACGCGCACGCCCAACGCGTTCGCCACGGGCCGCAACCCGAGTCACGCGGCGGTGGCGGTGACAGCGGGGCTGATGGACATCCTCGACCGGCGCGAGCTGGAGGGTGTGCTCGCGCACGAGCTCGGCCATGTGCGCAACCGGGACACGCTCATCGGCACGGTGGCGGCGACGCTCGCGGGCGTCATCAGCTACGCGGCGCAGATGCTGTTCTGGTTCGGCGGCTCCATGCTGTCGCGCAGTGATGACGACGAGGGCGGTGGCATCGCGGGTGCTTTCGCCAGCCTGGGCCTGCTGCTGGTGGCGCCCATCGCCGCCACGCTGTTGCAACTGGCGGTGAGCCGCTCGCGCGAGTACGGCGCGGACCTGGCGGGCGCGGAGCTGTGCGGCGACCCGGATGCGCTGGCGGACGCGCTGCTCAAGCTGGAGCGCGGCGTGGAAGCGATGCCCTATGACAGGGCCCCGGCGACGTCGCACCTGTTCATCGTCAACCCGCTGCACCATGGCGGTGTCATGGCGCTGTTCTCCACGCACCCGCCCATTCCGGAGCGCGTGCGCAGGCTGCGCGAGATGGGGGCCCGCGCGGGTGGCTACAAGGCTCACGGTACGGGCGGCTGGGAGTACGCGTACTGACGAAGAGGTCCCCTGGTTGTTTGTTGACCAACCGACATGCTCGCAGGCTATTGAAGAAGTCTGCGTTGGAGCGTGCGGGACCGCCTCTTCAGCGCTCGTCACTTCGTTAGGGCCGCCCGCAGTAGCGTGCGACCCTTGCGGACTACGCGACCGCCAGCCGCGCCATCCGTAGCAGGCTGTAGGCAGCTCCGACGAAGTAGGCGGCCATCTGTGTTCTCTGCCTGCCTTTGAAGCGCGTCTTGCGGCAACTGCCCACCGTCTCTATCCAGCCCCAAATCTCCTCGTTCCGTTTTCACGCACGCTGGATCAGGCTGAAACCCGCTGGTGCCGTCGTGCGGGCGTCGATTGCCTGGCGGCATCGGACGCTGGCGTTCTGTGAGGCGTGACGACCAAGTGCCAGCAGTCGGCCACGATCGGAACCTCACTCTTCTTTAAGGCGCCCGACCCTCCTCAAGACATTCTTGCGAAGTTGATCCTTTGCAACTGAGTAATGAAGGGCCATGTGACAGTTGGGGCAGACGGCGACCACGTTGGCAACGGTGTCGCTTCCCCCTGCCGCCAGCAGTCGCAGGTGATGCACCTCCAGGTAGGGAGTACCGTCTTCTTTCTTGAACGGCGCCTCCTTCTCACACACTTCGCAAGTGCCCTTGGCCTGACGCAGAACCCAGGCTTTCACCTGGGGGTCACGCTCAATTTGATCGGTCTCTTTTTTCGAGCGCGTGGGATGCTTATTTCCTTTGGGTTCGGGGATATCCAGCTCGGTCGACAAAAGAGCTGACACCTTTTCGTCCAGCGCATTCCTGTCCGAGGTTGGCGTATTGAGCACGTCTGCAAAGGCACCGGCGTTTTGCGTGCCGGATGCGAGCTGCTGCCACAACTCCTCACTCACAAGCGGGTGGTAAAGTAAAACTGTCTTGTAGCGATTTCCGCCACTGGTACCTGGGTCCACTTTGAGGTCGGCCACGGCGCTCCCAATAACCAGCCTCACCTCGTGCGGGTCCTGGCCTGACAGAGTGATCCGGTCGGAACCGATGGTTCTGATCGCCCGCTGCGCTGCGTTGGGAAAATATTCTTTGAGCTCTCTCGAAACAGCCCAGACCTTTACGTAGGGGACCCCACACGCTTTCAGTCGGCTGAGAAGGACTTCCATCGCCTGAGCGTACTCGCGGTTCGTATCGCCCGGTCCCCACCTATTGAGAATCAGCCCTTTGTTCCTGCCTTCCGCTCCGAAAGTGTAGGTGGAATTGAGCTCCTGGTTGTTTGCACCGATGATCTTGGGCATGGGGACCTCCTTCATACAGATGCGCTATTGGAACAGCCAGACGGCCACGATGAGCAGGGCGTCGACCACGCCACGCACGTCAACAGCCTGCTAGCGCGACTCAAAATTAAGACATCTCAAGCTGTCACTTCACCGCCTCCGGCAACCCGAAGGCGGTGAACGGGTCCTCGAGCATCTCCCGAATCGTGTTGGCAATCACGCCCGCGTGGTAGCCGTCGATGAAGCGGTGGTCGATGGACGCATTCACGCTCATCACCTTCCCCACCACCACGCGCTCCCCTTCCACCACCGCCGTCTCGCGCACCGCTCCGGGCGAGAGGAACACGGGCACGCGCGTGAAGGGCACCAGCGGCAGATACGCGATGTCCAGCCCCAGCGTCCCCACGTCCGCGACGACGGCCGCGCCGAACGCGTCCCTCGGCAGGCCGAAGCGGCGCAGGTCCAGGTTCAGCGTCACCGCGAGGAACGACACCAGTCGCGTGAAGAGGTGCAGCAGCGGTGACGGCACGCGCTCCACCATCCGCCACCCTCGCCGGGCCTCCGGCTCCGCTCGCACCGCGGCCTCCAATTCGGCCGCCAACTCCATCAGCCCCTTCTTGTCCGCGTCCTCCACGCGCACGGGCACCAGCCGCGTGCCGTTCCCCTCCGGCCTCGCCACCAGCGCGGACACGGTGACGCGGTGGCGCAGGTAGATGCGGCTGAAGCGGAGCACCGCATTCGCGTCGGGACAGCGGTGCAGCGCCTCCGCCAGCGCCTTGAGCACCAGGTGCGTCACCGTGAGCCTCACGCCCGTGCGCGCCTGGAAGGCATCCATGTAGGCCACCGCCCGGTCCATCCGCACCGTCAGCGTGCCGTAGACCGTGGGGTCATACGCCGTCTCCCAGCTCCCGATGGCCAGCTTGCGGAAGCTCGACACGTGCGTCTTGGGGCTCAGCTCCAGGTGCGGCATGACACCTATCTATCCCATGGCCCGCCCGCCTCACGGCCCTCCGAGGGCGCTGGAAGGCCCTGCCCTCCAGGACGGGGGCTGATTTCCCGAGTGCAATCTTTCGCGAGGCAGGGCATGCAGGGCCCCGAAGGAGCCCCGTCCGGCAGTGGACCCTTGACGTGCCTATGTCTGACGGTAGGCTGCCCCGCTT
The DNA here is from genome assembly GCF_055568925.1 of Pyxidicoccus sp. M6. Lineage (NCBI taxonomy): Bacteria > Pseudomonadati > Myxococcota > Myxococcia > Myxococcales > Myxococcaceae > Pyxidicoccus > Pyxidicoccus sp. M6. Next base: position 9,267,855 of record NZ_CM145714.1, read on the forward strand.
TTTGCATCTCCCAGTGGAGGTCGTCCCCGTGCTGGTTGCACTCATCCTCGTATCGATCGGGTTTGCCGTGACGCTCGGCATCCTGCTCTTTGGCGGCTCGAAACAGGCCGCGCTCCCGTCCTCCTCTTCCTCCGCGCCCGCGTTCCGCAACGAGCTCGAGTCCGAGTCGCAGCGGCGCACGAAGGCGGAGGCGGAGCTCCAGCGGAAGCAGAAGGAGCTGGACGAGCAGCGGACCCAGTTGCAGGACGTGAAGGACCAGCTCAAGCAGGCCAAGCGCAAGCTCTTCGAGCAGAAGGAGTCCGACAAGGGCTCGCAGGACCTGACCAAGGCCCGCGCCGAGGTGGAGCGCGCCGCGTCCATCCAGCTCGAGCGGACCCGCGAGGAGCTGGCCCACGCCCTGTCCGAAAACCAGCGCCTGCGCTCGGAGGCGGAGTCGCGCGGCCGCCGTCCGCAGCCGGCTCCCGCTGCAGCCCCCGCCGCTCCCGCCACGCCCGCCCCGGCTGCGCAGATCTCCGCCCCCGCCAAGGAGGGTGAGCCCGTCGTGGCCGCCGCCGTGACGGTGACCCCGGCCGCCGAGGCCGCGCCGCAGCAGGACAAGGGCGTGCGCCGCTACCGCGAGCTGAACGACGCGGACCGCGAGAAGATGGAGCGCCTGGAGCAGCAGGCCAACAAGGAGCGCTCGCGCGCGGTCGAGCTGGAGAAGGAGCTTCGCCGGGTGAAGGGCCGCTCGGAGACGCAGCAGCGCGTCTATGCCTCCGCGAAGAACGACCTGGACCTGATGCGGGACAAGTACAAGGCGCTGGAGAAGCGCCTCAACCGCACGCTCCTGGAGCGCGACCTGATTCGCCGGGCCATCAAGGACCTGGAGAAGAAGACGGGCATGCTCGCCGACCGCACGGAGCTGACGCCGGAGGAGATGGCCGCCAGCGACCAGCGCACCGAGGAGACCGCTCGCGCCCGCGCGGAGAGCGAGGCCCAGGCCGCCGCCCAGCAGCCCGCCGCCACCGAGACGCCCGCCTCCGAGCCCGCCGCTCCGGCCGACTCCGAGTCCAAGCCCGCGTCCGTCTGAAGCACCGGCTCACGCCGTGTAACGCATGAAGGGCTCGGTCCTCTCGGGGGCCGGGCCCTTCGGCGTTTCTGGCGCCCTGCTCACGTCATGCCGGACATGAAGGGCTCGGTCCTCTCGATGAGGCCGGGCCCTTCGGCGTTTCAGCCCGTCACTCGTCCGCCGCGCACGCGGGGCCCGACGTCGTGGAGTCCTCCTCCTTCGACAGGCCATCCTGGAGCTTCGCGAGCAGGCGTTGCAGCTCCGTGACCTCGGTGGGCTCCAGGTGCTTGCGCATCTCCCCGTCCACCCAGTGGAGCGCGGCGACGATCAATTCCATCTCCGCGTGGCCCTTCTCGCCCAGCTCCAGGCGCACACATCGGCGGTCCTCACCGGCGCGCCGATGTACGAGCCCATCCTCCTCCAGGCGGTCCACCAGCCGGCTCGCCGCGGGAGGGTCCACGGACAAGCGATCCGCGAGCGCAGCCTGACTGCGCACACCGTGCGCAATCGACTTGAGCGCCAGGAGTTGCATGAAAGGCCTGCCCGTCTGCTCTCCGAGCCGCTCGGCGAGGAGCCGACGGACGGTGCGACGCAGGGTTGCCACTTGCTCCGCGAGCGTCATTGCCCGTAAAGATGGTTGCGAACCACAACGGTTGTCAATTACATCGGTTGCGCCGCAAGCCGTCGAACGGGGGGAAACCGGGCAGCACGCGCAGTCACTCCTCTTTCTTCTCCACGTCTGGCGTATGGCAACCCCTTCAGTCCTCATCCTGGCGCTCGCCGCCACCTCGATGCAGTCCGAGCCGACCCCCTCCTATGCCCCCACGGCTGCTGTCGCGCCGAAGGTGGAGGACGCGATGCTCGCCCCCGTCCCGCCGGCCCCGCGGCTGGTGAAGACGTGGGACGAGGCGCTCGGTCTGCTGCGCGAGCGCTCCACGGACCTGCGCAGCGCGGAGGCCGGCGTGGAGCGCGCCGGCGGCCGGTGGCGTCAGGCCCTGGGCACGCTGCTGCCCAACGCCCGTGCGCAGGCGGCCCTGTCCCACGACCTCCTCAACCCGGACGTCCCCTACGGAGTCAGCCCCACCGCGGCAGGTGACGGCCGCACGGCGACGACGCCGGTGGCCACCCTCACCGCGACGCTGACGCAGTCGGTGGTGGACCTGAGCGCCTGGCGCGGGCTGTCCTCGGCGCGGGCCTCGGAAGAAGGCGCCTCGGCGAGCCTCCTGGACGCACGCCGCCGCCTGACGCTGGGGCTGGCCCGCACGCTGGTGGCCACCGTGGCCGCCGAGCGCGCCGCCGAAATCAACCGCGTCAACCTGCAGCGCGCCCTGGAGCGCTCGGCCCTCACCCAGCGCAGCTTCGAGTTGGGCGCCGGCAACCAACTGGACGTGGTGCGCGTCGACCAGGACGTGGCCGTGGCGCGCGGCGCTCTCGTCGCCGGTGACGAACAGCTCCGCCAGGCCCGCGAGGCGCTGGGCATCGCCCTCGGCTTCGGCCAGTCCATTGGTGTCGACCCGTCCTTCAACCTCCAGGGGCTGGTGGACTCCACGCGCAAGGACTGCTCCCCGCTGCAGAGCTTCGAGTCCCGGCCGGACCTGGTGGCGGCGAAGGCGCAGGTGGAGTCCGCGCACGAGAGCACGCGCCAGGCCACTGCCGGCTACCTGCCCTCGCTGGGCGTCTCCAGCGCCCTCTACGGCCTCACCACCTCGCCGGGCTTCGGCCACTTCGCCACGTGGAGCGTCTCCGCGGTGCTTACCGTGCCCATCTGGGAAGGCGGCACGCGCGAGGGGCTGGTGCGCGAGCGCAAGGGCGTGGAGACGCAGGCGTCCGCGACGCTGGAGAGTGCGCGCCGCAACGTGGAAGTGGAAGTGGCCCAGGCCCGGCGCGGCGTGGAAGTCGCCGAGGCGCTGGTGAAGACGGCCATCGAGTCGCGGGATTTGGCGGAGAAGACGGACCGACTCACCCGACGTGCTTTTGAAGTGGGCCGCGGCAGCAGCCTCGAGCTGGTGCAGAGCGCGGCGGCATTGCGCCAGGCGGAGTTGACGCTGGTGCTGCGTGAATTCGAGCTCGTCCAGGCGCGCCTGGACGCATTCCTGACGGAGGCCCGGTGCGACTGGTGAAGCGGGTGCGCCCCCTGGCGGCGCTGAAGAAGACGGTGGGCAGTCTGGTGGTGGTGGCGACGGTGGCCGCGTGCGGTGGGCAGAAGGGGCCTCCGCCCGCGCCTCCGCCGCGTGAAATCGACGTGGTGTCGCTGGCACCACACGAGGTGCGCGACACCGGCGAGTACCTCGGCAGCCTGCTGTCGCGGCAGAGCGTCACCGTGCTGCCGCAGGTGGCCGGCTACGTGCGCAAGATTCTCGTGAAGCCCGGCCAGCAGGTGGAGGCCGGCGCGCCGCTGGTGGAAGTCGACGCGCGCGTGGACACGGCCGCTCTGGACAGCGCCCAGGCCCAGCTGAGCTCCACGAAGGTCAACCTCGAGCTGTCCCGCACGACGCTGGCCCGCGTCGAGGCGCTGCGCAAGGAAGGCCTCGCCAGCGCGCAGGAGCTCGACTCCGCCCGTGCGCAGGTGGAAGCCGCCGAGGCCGCCTCGCGCTCCTCGGCCGCGCAGGTGACGCAGCGCCAGGTGCAGCTGCAGTACAACGTCGTGCGCGCGCCCTTCGCGGGCACGGTGGGCGACGTGCTGGTGCGCGTGGGTGACTTCGTCGGCGCCACCTCACAGCTGACCAGCATCGCCCAGGCGGATGCGCTGGAAGTCAGTGTCTCGGTGCCCTCCACGCGCGCGCGGGAGCTCAAGCCGGACACGGCGGTGGAAATCCTCGACGGCCACGGCAAGGTGCTGCTCACCAGCACCGTCTTCTTCATCGCCCCGCAGGCCGACCCGCGTACGCAGTTGGTGGAGGTGAAGGCCGCCTTCCGCAACACCGTGGGCCTGCGTCCCAGCGAGCTGGTGCGCACGCGCATCGTCTACTCCGTGCGCGACGCGCTGCAGATTCCGGCGCTCGCGGTGGTGCGCCAGAGCGGCCAGCCCTTCGCCCTCATCGTGCAGGAGAAGGAAGGCAAGACGGTGGTGGAGCGCCGCCCGATTTCCCTCGGCGCGCTCGGTGAGATGGCCTACGTCGTGGAGAAGGGCCTGAAGGCCGGCGACCTCGTCGCCGTCTCCTCCATGCAGGCGCTGCGCGACGGCATGCCCGTGAAGGTGAAGAACGCGCCCCAGGCCGCGGCGCAGCCCGCCGAGGCCCTGGAGAACACGAAGACGGCCGGCGGTACGGGAGGCGGGTCTCCCGTCGGCGGAAGCCGCTGAGCCGGGAGTACCGAGAGCACCATGTTCGTCGATTTCTTCATTCGCCGGCCCGTCTTCGCCATCGTCTGCTCCATCCTGCTGACGCTGGTGGGCCTCATCGCCATCCCCACGCTGCCCATCGCCCAGTACCCGGACCTGGCGCCGCCGCAGGTAACTGTCACCAGCAACTACGTGGGCGCGAGCTCCGAGGTGGTGGAGAGCGCCGTCACCATCCCGCTGGAGCAGGAGCTCAACGGCGTGGAGGGCATGCGCTACATCACCTCCACCAGCGGCAATGACGGTGTCAGCACCATCACCATCACCTTCGAGCCCACGCGCGACATCGAGGTGGCCGCCGTCGACGTGCAGAACCGCGTCAGCCGCGCCGCCGCGCGCCTGCCCTCGCAGGTGAACCAGACGGGCATCGTCGTCAACAAGGCCTCCAGCCAGATGCTGATGACGGTGGCCCTGTTCAGCCCCGACGAGCGCTACGACGCGAAGTTCCTCTCCAACTACGCCGACGTGAATCTCAAGGACGCCATCAAGCGCGTGCGCGGCGTGGGCGAGGTGCGCATCTTCGGCGAGCGCAAGTTCTCCATGCGCCTGTGGCTGGACCCCACGGAATTGGCCCGCCGCAAGCTCACCCCGCAGGACGTCACGCGGGCATTGCAGGAGCAGAACCTCCAGGTGGCCGCGGGCGCCGTGGGCCAGCCTCCGTCCTCGACGGAGCAGCCCTACCAGCTCGCGGTGCGCGCTCGCGGCCGTCTCGTGGAGCCGGAGGAGTTCGGCGAAATCGTCCTCATGCGCCAGAACGACGGCAAGAGCGTGCGCGTGAAGGACGTGGGCCGCGTGGAGATGGGCGCGGAGAACTACGGCACGCTGCTGCGCTTCAACGGCAAGCAGGCCGTGGGTCTCGCCATCTTCCAGCTCCCCACCGCCAACGCGCTCGACGTACGTGACGGCGTCTATTCGGAGCTGGAGCGCCTGTCGAAGCAGTTCCCCCCGGGCATGCAGTTCATGACGGGCACGGACACCACCCTCGCGGTGCGCGCGTCCATCAGCGAGGTGCTCCACACCCTCGTGGAAGCGATTGCGCTCGTCATCCTCGTCATCTTCCTCTTCCTGCACGGCTGGCGCAGCGTGCTCATCACCGCCTTCACCCTCCCCGTCTCGCTGGTGGGCACCTTCGCCTTCGTCCAGTTGATGGGCTTCTCCATCAACACCCTCACCCTCTTCGGCCTCACACTGGCCACGGGGCTCGTGGTGGACGACGCCATCGTCGTCATCGAGAACATCGAGCGCTTGATGGTGGAGCGGCACCTGACACCGGTACAGGCCGCGCGAGAAGGCATGAAGGAGGTATCCGGCGCCGTCATCGCCATCTCCATCGTGCTGGTGGCTGTGTTCGTCCCGGTGGCCCTCTTCCCCGGCACCACCGGCGCCATCTACCGCCAGTTCGCGCTCACCATCGCCGCGTCGGTGGCGCTGTCCACCTTCTGCGCCCTCACGCTGACGCCCGCGCTGTCCGCGCGGATGCTCAAGCACCACGAGGGTGAGAAGTGGATCTTCTTCCGCTGGGTGGACAAGGCGCTGGACGCGACGCGCGCAGTGTACGGCCGCAACCTGCGCCGGCTGCTGAAGCACCCCGTCATCGTGCTGGTGGCCTTCCTCCTCTGCATCGGCGGCACGGTGGCGCTGTTCCGCTCCGCGCCCACGGGCTTCATCCCCGACGAGGACCAGGGCTACCTCATCGTCTCCCTGCAGGGCCCGGAGGGCATGTCCCTGGCCCAGACGGAGAAGGTGATGGCGGAGGTCGAGAAGATTCTGAGCGCCCAGCCCGAGGTGCGCGCCGTCTTCGCCATCGGCGGGTTCTCCCTCCAGGGCTCGGGCGCGAACATGGCCACCATGTTCACCGCGCTGAAGCCCTGGGAAGAGCGGCCCGGAAAGAACCAGACGGTGGCCGCGCTGGTGGAGCGGCTGCGTGGCCCCTTCAGCAAGATTGGCGGCGCGCGCGTGATTCCCTTCCAGCCGCCGGCCATCCGCGGCGTCGGCAGCGTCGGCGGCTTCCAGTTCGTCGTCGAGGACATCGCCGGCACCAGCTCGCTGGACCAGATTGCCTCGGCCGTGCAGCAGTTGGTGGCCAAGGGCAACGAGGACGGCCAGCTGCGCGGCGTCTTCACCACCTTCAACGCCGACACGCCGCTGCTCGACGTGGAGGTGGACCGGCAGAAGGCCAAGGCGCTCGGCGTCCCCATCGAGCAGGTCTTCGGCACCATGCAGGTCTACATGGGCAGCCAGTACGTCAACGACTTCAACTACGCGAACCGCACGTACCGCGTCTATGTGCAGGCCGAGCAGCAGTTCCGCGACAGCCCGCAGGACATCGGTGCCTTCTACGTGCGCAGCGACAGCGGCGACATGATTCCCCTGGAGTCGCTGGTGAACGTGCAGCCCACCGTCTCCGCGCAGGTCATCCGTCACTACAACCTGTTCCGCTCGGTGGAAATCAACGGCCAGGGCGCTCCGGGCGTGTCCTCCGGCCAGGCGCTGGACACGATGGAGTCCATCGCCGCGCAGGTGCTGCCGCAGGGCATGGGCTCGGAGTGGACGGGCATCAGCCTCGAGCAGAAGCAGAGCGGTGGCCAGACGCTGGTCATCTTCGGCCTGGGCCTGCTCTTCGTGTTCCTGGTGCTCGCGGCGCAGTACGAGAGCTTCAGCCTCCCGCTGGTCATCATCCTCTCGGTGCCGCTGGCCATCATGGGCGCGCTGGGCCTGCAGCTGCTGCGCGGGTTCGCCAACGACGTGTTCTGCCAGGTGGGCCTCGTGATGCTGGTGGGCCTCGCCAGCAAGAACGCCATCCTCATCGTGGAGTTCGCGGAGCAGCTCCGTGAGAGCGGCAAGAGCGCCATCGACGCGGTGGTGGAGGCGGCGGAGGTGCGCCTGCGTCCCATCCTCATGACGTCGATTGCCTTCCTCCTCGGCGTGGTGCCGCTGATGACGGCGTCCGGCGCGGGCGCGGCCTCGCGCAACTCGCTGGGCACGGCGGTGTTCGGCGGCATGCTCGTGTCCACCGTGGTCAACTTCGTCTTCATCCCCGGCCTCTACGTGCTGATGCAGAAGCTGCGCGGCGAGGCGAAGCGGAGCACGGGCCAGGACGAGGCGGTGCCCACTCCGGCGCCGTCGCACTGAGCGGCGAAGCCCGTTGAAGACACGAGGGGCCCGGGTTCCACACCCGGGCCCCTTTTCATTTGCGGCGCTCGGCCTCGATGAGCTGGGCCAGCAGCGTGCGGTGGCAGATGGGCTCGAGGATGCAGTCCTTCGAGCAGAGCAGCGTCACCGTCTCACCCCGGTCCACGCGGGCGGCCAGCGCGGCAATCTTGTCCTGCTGGGCCTGCATCTCCTGGACGTACCGCTCGCGGTACACGTCGAGGGTGATGGGCGTCTGGCCCTTTCCGTAGAACGCGTCGAAGAGGTCCGGGCTGGGTGCCAGGTCGCTCATCCACACGTCCCAGGTCTCCTTCGCCTTGGGCAGGCCGCGCGGACGGTAGCGGCAGATGAGGACGCGAAACCCATCATCGGGCTCCGCGGGAACACACCAGCGCTTCGTCTTGATGGGCATTCCGACTCAACGCCCACCTGACTGGTGGGATTCCACGAGCAACGCCCGGAACCGCCGGGGGCGGCCGGGACTCACTTAAATCCCGCGCGACAGGAGTGTTACAACGAAATCCCCCCTGCAGCAGAGGTCCCCCATGTCCGCCGCCGCAGCGCCCTCTCCCACCTCGCCCCAGGTTCCCGCCAGCATGTTCGAGGGCCTCTTCGTCCGCGCGCTGCCAGCGGACCCCGCCTTCCACGCGGCGCTGAGGGCGGTGGGCGTGGACGTGGCGAAGCTGTCCCCGCACTATCCGGTGGAGGTCTGGCAGGAAGCCATGGCCGTGGCCCGCCAGCACTTCCACCCGGGACAGCCGCGGGTGCAGGCGGACTGGCAACTGGGACGCGTCTTCGCGCAGGGGTTCCTCGACACGCTGGTGGGCAGGGTCATCGCGGTGACGATGCCCATGCTCGGCCCGGCCCGCCTCGTGGACCGGCTTCCGCGCCACCTGGCCACGGGCCGCGCCGACATGCGCGCCACCGTGGAGACGCTGGGAGAGACCGAGCGCAAGGTGCGCATCGAGGCCCTGCACCCCATGCCCGACTTCATGGCCGGCACCGTCGAGGTCATGATGGAGCGCACCCGGGTGAAGCCCCAGGTGGAGGTGCTGGAGCGGGCGGCGGCCTCGTACGTGCTGCGCGTCCGCTGGTAGTCCGCCTGCCTGGAGGGCTTGGAGACACATCGCGACTTGCGCGGCGGGCCGGGTCCGCGTAGCGATGACTCCCTGTGAAGCTCTCCCTCGCCACGCGCATCTTCCTGGGCTACGCCGTGGTGCTCATCACCTTCGGGATGGTGTCGCTCTTCAGCGTGACGGAGCTGCACCGCAACCGGCTCGAAATCCGCCTCGTCAGCCAGGGCTACCTCCAGCTCTCGCAGGACGCCGCGGAGCTGGAGACGTTCCACACCACCCAGGAGAAGGACACCGAGCGCCTGCTCGACGAGGGCAGCGTCGAGGCCCGCCGCGCCTTCATCCGCCTCGCCCGGCTGTACTTCCCTCCCCTCATGTCCCAGCGGCTCACCGCCGCCCAGGTGAAGGCGCGCGAGGTGCTCGCCTTCGCTCCGCCCGGTGAGGCCCCCTTCATCCTCGGGCTGGAGAACCGCTTCGGCGAAATCCACGCGCGCTACCGCGACTATGCCCGCGCCGCCGAGGCGGTGTTCGCCGCCCTCTCCACCGAGACGCCGGACCGCGAGCAGGTGGCCCGCGCCACCGCGGACCTGCGCCAGTTGGAGACGTCCATCGGCCGGGAGATTCGCGTCCTGCGCGCCGCGCTGGCCAACCGCATCCGCGAGCGCGTGGACGGCGCCGAGGAGCGCGAGCGCACCACCGGCCTCTTCATCATCGGCTTCTCGCTCGCGGCCATCATCGTGGGCCTCGGCGTCATCGCCTGGTCCGCCCGCACGCTGCGCCCGGTGCGCACCCTCATCGAGGGCGTGTCCCGCATCGGCCGCGGTGACTACAACGCCCAGCTCGGCGTGCGCGGCGACGACGAGGTGGCCGTGCTGGCCCGCGAGTTCGACCAGATGGCCCGCTCGCTCCAGGCCCGCGAGGCCCAGCTCAAGGCTCAGGCCGAGGCCCTCATGCGCGCCGAGCAGCTCGCCGCCGTGGGCCGCATCTCCGCGCAAATCGTCCACGAGGTGCGCAACCCCCTCTCCTCCATCGGCCTCAACGTGGAGCTCCTCCAGGACGGCCTCGAGCGCGCCAGCTTCGCGTCGCAGGAGGACTCGGCCGAGGTGAAGGAGCTGCTCTCCGCCGTCACCCACGAGGTGGACCGGCTGGCGGACGTCACCGAGCAGTACCTGCGCATGGCCCGCCCTCCCCGGCCTGATTTGGACCCGCGCGACGTCACCGCCGTGCTGGATGGGGTGCTCGACTTCACCCGCGAGGAGCTGGAGCGCGCGGGGGTGGAGGTGGTGCGCGACTTCGCGAAGGACACGCCTCCCGTGCTCGCCGACGAGGGCCAGCTCCGCCAGGTGTTCCTCAACCTGCTGCGCAACAGCCGCGAGGCGATGCCCCAGGGTGGGAAGCTCACCGTCGCCACCCGCCCGCTGGAGCGCGACGTGGAGGTGCAGGTGAGCGACACCGGTCAGGGCATGACGGAGGATGTGCGACGTCACCTCTTCGAGCCCTTCTTCACCACCAAGGAGGGCGGCACCGGGCTGGGACTCGCGGTGAGCCAGCAGATCCTCCAGGCCCACGGGGGCTCGCTCTCCTGCCAGAGTATTCCCGGCCAGGGAACATCCTTCGTGTTAAGGCTTCCTCGCGCATGAGCTTCAATTCGTACCAGGACGTGCTGCCCTCCGGTCTGCGCGTCGTCACCGTCGAGACGCCCCACCTCCACACCGCCCTGCTCGCCATCTACGTGCGGACGGGCAGTCGTCACGAGACGGCCGCCAACAACGGCGTCAGCCACTACCTGGAGCACCTCTTCTTCCGCGGCAGCGAGGGCTGGCCGGACACGGTGAAGATGAACGCCGCCGTCGAGGAAGTCGGCGGCAACCTCAACGGCGTCACCACCCGGGACCACGGGTACTACTACACGCCCATCCACCCCGCGCACCTGCGCGTGGGCATGGACATCCTCGGCGACATGCTCACCCGCCCCCGCCTCACCGACATGGAGGTGGAGCGGCAGATCATCCTCGAGGAGATGCTGGACGAGGTGGACGAGAAGGGCCGCGACATCGACCTGGACAATCTCTCGCAGCGGCTGCTCTTCCCCGAGCACCCGCTGGCCCTGAAGATTGCCGGCACCCGCGAGTCCGTCTCCGCCCTCACCCACGCCCAGGTGCTGGAGCACTTCGCGAAGCACTACGTCGCTGGCAACCTCGTCGTCACCGCCGCGGGGCGCGTCAACCGCCAGGAGGTCCTGGAGCTGACCGAGCGCGCCTTCGCCCGCCTGCCACACGGCCCGGGCAACATCGAGGTGGCTCCGCCCCCGACGCCGGCCGGCCCGACGCTGCACTTCGTGGCGCACGACGAGTCGCAGACGGAGTTCCGCATCAACTTCCGCACCGTGCCGGACCGGCACGAGGACCAGCCCGCGCTGCAAATCATCCGGCGCCTGCTGGATGACGGGCTGTCGTCACGGCTGCCCTTCGAAATCGTGGAGCGGCGGGGCCTTGCGTACTCCGTCCACGCCTTGCTGGACACGTACCACGACGCGGGCATCTTCGAGATTGAGGCCGCCAGCGCCCCGGAGAAGGCGGCGCAGGTGGTGGAGGAGTCCTTCCGCGTGCTGGGCACCCTCTGCGACACCGAGGTGGGCGAGGAGGAATTGTCCCGCGCGAAGCGGCGTCACCGCATGCTGCTGGAGTTCGCCCAGGACTCGCCGGGCGAGCTGGCCGGCTGGTTCGGCGTCAACGAGCTCTTCAACGCGCCCGAGTCCTTCAGCCACCGCGCGGACCTGGTGGACGCGCAGTCCGCCGCGCGAGTGCGCGAGGTGGCGCGCCGCTACTTCCACCGGGAGAACCTCACGGTGGTGGCGGTGGGCCAGCGCAAGGGGCTCAAGGCCCTGGAGCGCGTGGTGCAGGAGGCCCCGGGCCTTCCGGCGCCGGAGGCCCCCGTGCTGGCGGCCGTCAGCGGCGGCCGCCGCGGATGATGATGGGCCCCGAGGGGCGCTTCGCCGGCTTCGGCGTGAGCGCCTGGAGGGCCTTCTGCGTGCGGAGGTACTCTTCGTTCTCGGGGCTGCGCTTCAGCGCCTCCTCGATGAGCTTCAGCCCCTGCGGCACCTTCATCTGCTGGGCCGCGTAGAGGGCGGCGAGCTGCGCCTTCTCCTCCAGCGAGGCGTCGCCCAGCATGAGCAGCCGCTCCAGGGAGAGCTGGGCGTCCATCTTGCGGCCCGCGTTCAGGTGCAGCTTCGCCATGCGTGAGTGGGCGGGCGCGAAGCGGGGGTCCGCCGTCAGCGCGAAGCCATAGCTCTCCTCGGCGCCGCGCCGGTCTCCCTGGTCCTCCTGCACGCGGCCGCGCACGTAGAGCGCCCGCGCCAGGCGGGGCCTGAGCTGCAGCGCCCGGTCCACCAGCCCCTGCGCGTCCGCGCGGCGCCCCTGCGCCAGCGCGGCCTCCGCGAGCCACGCCAGGGCCTCGGCGTTCTGGGGCTCGGTCTCCACCACCTTCTTCAGCGCGATTTCCGCCTCCGCGGGGCGCCCCAGCACCAGCAGCACCCGCGCGCGCAGGGCGACGACGTCCGCGCGCGCCGACTCCGGGGCCTGCACCGCGCCCAGGTCCGCCTCCGCCATCTCCGGGAAGCCGCTGTTGAGGAAGTACCTCGCGCGCAGGAGGCGCGCGGACGTCAGCCCCGGGTCCTTCTGGAGGAGCCGGTCCATCAGGTTGGCCGCGAGCAGCTCGTCGCCCTTGAGGAGCAGCACCTCGGCCTCCACGGACTTGGCCTCGGCGTCGTCCGGATTCTCCTGGAGGATGCCCTCCAACGACTTGAAGGCGGCGTCAATCTGCCCCTCGCGCGCCTGGATGCGGGCGAGCCGGAGCACGTCCGCGTCCGGGAGCGCGCCCGAGTCACGCAGGCGGATGAGGGCGCTGAGCGCGTCCGCGGTGTGGCCGTCCTCGAGGTAGAGGTCGGCCAGCTCGCGCTGGATGGCGGGGTCGTCTCCCACGAGGGTCTTCGCCTGCTTGAGGGCGAGGATGGCGGCCCCCTCGTTGCCCGCCAGCCGGTGGGCCTGCGCCATGAGGAGCAGCGGCTCGGCGCTCTCCGGGGCGGCATTGGCGGCCTTGCGCAGCGCGGAGAGGGCCTGGTTGGGCTCGTTCTTCTCCAGGTAGGCACGGCCCTCCGCCAGAGCGGTCTGGGCCTGCTGGGCACGGTTCTGGACGGCGGCGACCTCCGGCTCCTTGCAAGCGAGCGGGAGGAGGAGCGCCAGGGTCCAGGGACGGATCAAAAAATACCGGGGCATCGCTGAGCGGGAGGGTAGCGGATGTTATCCTCCCCCGTCGATGGACCCATTCGTTCGGCGCCTCGTGGAGAGGCTCCATGACCCCAGCAAGCCCCTGTCGAGAAATCGGCACTTCCACACCTTCGACACCCCCGAGGGTCGACTGGCGCTCAAGGTGTTCCGCCGGCTGCGTAGCCTGCGCAACGACATCCTCGCATGTCAGGCCGAGGGCCGCCGCGCGCGCATCTCACGCCAGCTCAGTCCATCAGGTGACTATCGCATCGAGCTGCTCATGGACCGTCTGTCCGGTCGGCGGGTGTCCATGCTCCAGGCGGCGGAGTTCGAGCTGCTCGCCGCCCTGCCCGGCGTGCGTGATGCGCTGGAGATTCTGGACGTCGCGGCGTAGTGCGGCTCAGGCCTCCGCCGCGTACGGCGGCGCGGGCTCGTATTGGATGTAGCGCTGGACCTGTCGCGCGAAGGCCGGGTCCCAGAGCTGTCCCACCAGCCACAGGGACATGTCGATTCCGGCGGACACTCCCGCCGAGGAGACGACGTTGCCATCGCGGACGTAGCGGATGCCGTCGAGCACGGTGACGTTGCCCCGGGCGCGCAGCTCCTCCACGGCGCTCCAGTGCGTCGTCATGCGGCGGCCGGTGGCCAGCCCCGCCGCGTGCAGCAGGAAGGCACCGGTGCAGACGCTGGTGTTCCACCTCGTCTCGGCGCCCTTCGCGCGGAGCCACGCGAGCATCTTCTCGTCGTGCATCTCCCGCTTGCGGCCGTCGCCTCCGGGCGCGAGCAGCACGTCGAGGCGCGGAGCGTCCGCGAAGCTGCCGTGGGGAATGACGCGCAGGCTCTTGGCGCTGGTGATGGCGTTGCCGTCCTTCGAATAGGTACGGACGTCGATGTCGAGCTCGGGGCGGAGCTGCGCGGCCGCGGCGAAGACCTCCCACGGGCCGGCGTAGTCGAGCTCCTCTGCTCCATCGAACAGCACGATTCCGATGCGGGTCATGTGCGGTGTCTCCTGTCTTCAGCGGCGTGGAAGCGCTCGCGGTAGGCGGTGGGGCTGATGTGCAACAGGCGGGTGAAGGCGCGGCGCATGGACTCGGAGGTGCCGAAGCCCAGGCGCTCGGCGATGGCGTCCACGCCGTCGGTGGTGTCTTCGAGGGCGCGGCGCGCGGCCTCCACGCGCACCTGCTCCACGAAGCGGGCGGGAGGACACCCGACCTCGGCGGTGAATGCGCGGCGGAAGTGGCGCTCGCTCATCGCGGCGCGGCGGGCCAGCGCGGGGATGCGCAGGTCCTCTCCGGGATGGTCCGCCATCCATGCCTGGAGGTCGCGCAGGGGCTCGCGCTCGGCCGTCTGCGTGGAGAGCTGCACGCTGAACTGCGACTGACCTCCAGGGCGGCGGAGGAAGAGGACCAGCTCTCGGGCCACGGCCATGGCCACGTCCCGGCCGCAGTCCTCCTCCACGAGCGCCAGCGCGAGGTCCATGCCCGAGGTGACTCCGGCGGAGGTGTAGACGTGGCCATCGCGGATGAAGATGGGGTCCTCTTCCACTCTGACGCGTGGATGGAGGCGCGCGAGCTGTTCGCACTCGCTCCAGTGGGTGACGGCACGGCGGCCGTCGAGGAGTCCGGCGGCGGCGAGCACGAAGGCGCCGGTGCAGACGGAGGCGAGCCGTCGGACACGCGAGGCCTGCGCCTTCACCCAGGCGAGGACGTTCTTGTCCTCCGCTACGTGGCGCACGCCCCTGCCTCCCGAAATGAGGAGCGTGTCGATGGGGGCTCGCGTGCTCCGACGCGGAATCACCGCGTCCGCGACGAGGCGCAGACCCGAGGATGAGCACAGCACGGGGCCGTGCGCGCTGAGGAGCTCCAGGGTGTAGCGGTCCCCGGTGGCGCCGTGCTCCTCCCGGAGCAGGCGGGACGCGCGGCCGAAGACCTCCAGCGGGCCGGTGATGTCGAGGATCTGCGCGTCATCGAACGCGAGCAGCGCGATGCGCAGGGGCGTGCCCCGGGTTCCGGAACGCGCGGACGCGGTGGACCGTGGGCGCTGGGGAGGTTGCTTCATGCGAGGCACTGTGCGCCCCTTCGCCCCATGGCCGCAAGGACGCGGAGCCCACGCTTTCGGCCATGCTCAGAACACCCACGGTCCGAGGCCAGCCGGCGCGCCTCCGCACGCCTCGCGCAGCCTCGCGAGCGCGTCCTCGTAGGACAGTGTCATGGCGTCATCCCGCAGCTCCGGCGAGGCCCACGTCCTCCACGAGCGCAGCACGGCGACATGGTGCCCGTCCTCCTCCTGGGCCTCGGAGAACTGCACGAGGAGCCGCTCCTGCAGCGTCTGGCGGGCCTTGGTCCATGGCCCCTCCTTGTGGAGCCGCACCTCGCCATCCCGCTCCACGGCCGTCAGCAGCTCACGGGCCTCCGTGGACAGTCCCACCAGCGACGCTCGGCGGCGCGAGGGCTCCATGGCAACGCGGTACACGGAAGGCCACAGTGTGTGGTCCACGAAGGCGACCTTCCCCTCCACCAGCCGCACCGCGAGCACGTCCGGCGAGGCCCTCAACATCCGCCCCAGCCGGTACGCGAGCCGGCCCTTGGCGTGCTCCCGCCAGCTCCCGCTGGGACACCCTCCCAGCACCTTCTCCACCAGCGAGGCGGGCCCGTGCGTGGGAACCTCCGTGATGAGGTGGTGCGTGTGCACCAACTCCACCGCGTCGTTCAGCGTGCGAATCAACCGTCCTCCTTCGCCGGCGCGCCGTACGGGCCGGCCTGTCTGGAAGATGGTCATCCCGCGCGGACGGTGATGCGGGCGCTGCCTCGCAAGGCCGCCGCCCTCGTCGCTTTTCTAATGCTTGCCGCCAACTCCCCTCTCGGACGCTTTTCAGGAGTCAGGGACAGGCAGGCGGGGGAGCCCTATTTTTCCTCCATGCCCCTACTCCCTCGACTTCACCTCTTCGAGTTCGTCGACCAGTCGTGGCTGCCCAAACCGATACGCAGTGGCGAGGTCGACTACCTGCGCATCGTGCTCGACCGCATGCGGCCCTATGACAGCGTGGCGCCCCAGCTCGCGGAGCTGCTCCGCGCCGCGGGCACGAACCAGATCATCGACCTCTGCTCCGGGGCGGGAGGCCCATGGCGAACCCTGCTCCCGGCGCTGCAGGCCGTGCATGGCCAGGCCGAGGTGATGCTCACCGACCTCCATCCCACCCCGGGCCAGGAGCTGCCTGCCGGCGCGCGCTACCACCACACGCCGGTCGACGCGATTCGCATCCCGGCGGAGCTGAAGGGGGTGCGCACCATCTTCGAGGGGCTACACCACTTCCGACCGGAGCAGGCCCGCGCGCTCCTCGCGGATGCCGCCGCGCGCGAGGTCCCCATCGCCGCCTTCGAGCTCACCCAGCGCTCGCTGGTGTCCATCCTCTTCCAGCTCCTGCTCATCATTCCCCTCGTGTGGGTCTTCACCCTGCTCATCCGTCCGGTGCGCGGGTGGCGCCTGGTCCTCACCTACCTGGTGCCCGTCCTTCCCCTGGTCATCCTCTGGGATGGCATCGTGTCGTCGCTGCGGACCTATGCGCCGACGGACCTCGAAAAGCTGACGGCGGGGCTCGGCACCGACGGGTACCGCTGGACGAGCGGGGTCCATCGCCAGAAGGGCATGGCCATCACCTACGTCGTCGGGCAGCCCGTCCGCCCGTAGGGATTGCGACTCGACTCCCTCGGGACAGGCACTGGCGCGCGAGCCGGACGGCTCGAACGGTCTCCGTCCTGAGCGGGCCCGGGAGCACGCCCCCGGGCCGCCGAGCTACTCGCAGCGGCCCTCCGTCCCGTCCGCCGTCGTCGCGTGCCGGCACGCATGCAGCGCCGGAGGCACATCCAGCGAATAGATGAGCTGCACCACGTCCTGACTGCTCTGCACGTTGACGCTCTGGGCCTGCGGCGCCCCCGGGTCGAACGAGTCGAGGCTGTAGCGAATCTGCCCCTGCGCGTTGATGCTCACCTTCGGCGTCGGCTCGGCGGGAGGCGTAATCACGGTGCGGGTCAGCGAGCGGACATAGGTGCCATCCGCCTGCTTGAACGAGTCCGCGCAGTCCGCCGCGCCGGTGAAGATGTTCGCCTGGTAGATGCGCGCCTGGTTCGTCCCGCCCACCGCGCACGTCGAGACCGCGTTCGGCTGGAACTCCAGTGAGTTCCACAGCACACAGCTCGCGAGCACCCCCGAGCCGCTCGCGGTGCGCTCCGCCATCGCCCCGTACTCCAGCCGCCACCCTTCCGAGCTCGGCGCCGCCGTGCCGCCGTCCGTCACGTCCACCAGTCGCGCCTCGCGCAGCCGGTTCGAGTCGAACGCCGCCGCGCCCGTGTCATCCGAGAACTCGCGCGTCACCGTCCCGCCGTCCGCCTGGGTGACGGACTTCCCGTAGCTCCAGAAGCCGTAGTACCGGTTCCTGTTCACCCCGGTGCCCGTGAAGGTGCCCACCGTGGCCGTGTCGAAGACGCCGCCGCCCTCGGACGCCATGTCCTCGGTGCAGCCGTAGCCGCCGTCCATGTTCTCGCACGTCACGCTCTTGTACTTGAGCACCTTCGGCGATGAGAGACCCGCGCAGTTGTTGACGGCGTCCACCTGCCTGCCCGTGAACGAGGCGCACGTGGAGCCCGTCCCTGACGTCGTCGTCTCCGTCACCGAGGACACCTTGGCCCCCGACAGCGTGGTGGTCGTGGAGTAGCTCCGGTCCCCCGTGTCGATGGTGAGATTGCTCACCCACGTGCACGAGTACTTGCCGCAGGCATAGGGGTTGTCCACCCGGCACTCACCGGCATTCGTGTCACGGACGTTGTAGCGGTCTCCCGTGCCGAGGAACGTGCGCAACTGGCCCGTCATCGGGTCGATGCTGTTCGACGGAAGGAAGAAGAACGAGTTGCGTTCCTTCAGGTCCAGGTCCGAGCCGCCGCCCTGCTCGAAGGTGCGCGCCATGCGCCAGTTGTCCATCAGCCCGTCGCCGTTCGTGTCCTGGCCCGGCTCGTTGAAGCGCAGCACGTGCACCTGTCCGCCGGTGTCCGCGACGATGGCCGTGTCGAAGAAGCCGTCCTGGTTGGCGCCCTGCCCGCCGTAGTCGATGAGGCCCATCGGCGCGGCGATGGGGAACTTCAGCGTCAGCCCCTTGCCCGCCGCCGGGTCATACTGCCGCTTGAAGAGCAGCGAGCCCGTGAAGACGTCGAGCACGTAGACGCCGCGCCCCTTGTTGAGGTTCGGGTCGTAACCGCCCTGCAGGAACACCGTCCAGCGCTCCTCCGTGGGCACCGCCGCCGTCGCCGGGGGGACGAGGCGCGGGACGCCACCCGCGCCGCTCGTGCGCAGCAGCACCGGGCCGATGGGCGGCGCCTTCGGGCTCAGGCTCATCCACGTCTCGCCAATCTCCGCCGCCTCGGGCGAGCAGGGCTGCGGGAAGAGCCAGCGGAACCGCGGCTCTCGCGGGCTCGTGACGTCCAGCGCGAAGTAGTGGTTGCCGCCCCGGCGCTCGCTGAAGACGGCCAGGGTGTGGAACTCGTCCGCGTCCTTCTGGCCGGGGTTGGTGGCGGAGTCCGCCCAGATGTCGCGGACCATGATGTCGCCGTCCACGAAGTAGTGGTGCCGGCCCTCGAGGTTGATGCGGAACTTCAGCTTCGCCAGCTGGTCCGGCGGAATGAAGGCCCACAGCTCCTCGCCCGTGCCCACGTCGTGCGTCTCCGGGAAGCGGTTCGCGGCCGAGGGCGCCGGCACGGACGTCAGCGGACTGCCCGCCTGGAACGCGTGCACCATGCCGTCGTTGGCGCCCACCAGGACGACGCGCTCGCGCGACAGGCCGTCCTGCCGGTACTTCTCGTAGGCGTCCACCGTCGACGTGCCGGAGGGATAGCCCGTCAACGGCGTGGCCCCCACGGGGAGCTGCTTCACGTACAGCGTGTTGACGCACTGGGTATGCAGGCCCAGGTCGCAGAGGAAGGGCTCCACCGGGTTCGACACCAGCGCGGGCGACGAGTGGAAGACGTCGCCGAGCAGCCACTCGCGGTCGTCGTTCCGGTCCAGGTCTCCGTCCTCGTCCAGCACGTCCTTGCCGCGCACGTAGCGGATGAGGTACCTGCCGCAGTCCCGCTTGCTCAGGGAGCTCAGTGCCAGCGACGTCTGGATGATGCCGCACACGGGCGAGCCCTCCAGCGCGAGGTACGGCAGCAGCCGGTCCACGTTGGCCTCGGTGAACTCGATGCGCGCGTCACCCGAGTCCAGCTTGCCGTCCGGCCCGCCGCTGCCGTTGGAGGACGCGGTGTCGACGACGGTGTAGATGAGCCGGTTGTCCGAGCCCTTCTGGACGAGCTTCTCGCCCGCCTCCCAGTGCGGCGTGGCCACCTGGGTGGAGCCCTTGCGCCGGAAGACGCCGTCGTCATCCTCGATGACGATGTTGTTGTTCACGTCGGTGATGAACACGTCGTCCAGGTCATCCGGGTCCTCCTCGCTGGCGTTCTTGTTCACGCCCTCGACGAACTCGCTGAACAGGTTCCAGCGGTAGAGGAAGCCGCGCCAGTCGCCGGTGCGGTTGGGGCGGAAGCGCGGGACGATGCCCGTGCCGCCGGAGTTCACCTGGAACGAGGACACGGCCGCGCTGGCGAAGGACGTGGCCCGCCGCGACATCTGCGTGAGCATGGAGTCCAGGCCGGTCTCCAGCTTTGAGTACTCGTCCGCGAGGTAGAAGTCGCCACCGCCCTCCTCCGCGATGCGGCGGAGGATGTTCATGCGCTGCGCGCTGTTGCTGCCCACTCCGATGACGTACGTCTGGACGGTGTTGTCCCCCGGGAAGGCGGACGCGACGCTCAGGTCCGTGCGGTCCAGGAAGCCCGCCACGTCATCCGCCAGGTCCGAGGGGCACGTGCCCGAGGGCGTCCGTGGCAGGCCGCCGCCCAGCACCACCGAGCGGCCCGCGGAGATGTAGTCCTCCCCGTCGCCCTCCGTGTGGGAGACCCCCGTGGGGTCCAGGCAGGCCGCGCTCGTCGCCTGCGTGCAGGGGCTCGGCAGCCTCCAGCCGCCCGAGCCGTCGGGCTGGGGCGCGCAGAAGGGAATGGCATCGTCGCCGCGGCCATCCGACAGCAGGGCCACGAAGTGCTTGTCGCAGTCGCGGCAGAGGTTGCCCTTGTCGTTCATCTTCTGCACGTTGCTGTCGTAGAAGAGCTGGTTGGCGCCGCCGTACCAGCGCCCCGAGTCCGCGTGGAACTCGCCCATGTTGAACAGCACCTCGGAGAGGGGGTTGCTGTCGAGGGTGAAGGGGACGGAGTCGACGCCGTTGGAGAAGGAGTTGGTGGGCGTGCCGCTGCCGCCGCACGAGGGGCGGAAGGCCTCCCTGATGACGGCGCCGCGGTCATCGTTGTTGCTGACCACGGAGATGCGGAAGCGGGAGATGCGCGGGTCGCCCATCAGCCGCTTCAGCGCCAGCCGCAGCATCACGAAGCGCGGCGGGTAGAAGTTGAGGAAGTTGCCGGAGAAAACGCCCGCCTGCGTATTCGTCAGCAGGCTGCGCCCGTTGTCCGGCGCGGTGGGCAGGTTGGGATTGAGGTAGTAGCCCCGCGTGGCGAGGCACGTGTTGCACTCCGTCTGCTGCGTCGCCGTCAGGCCGGAGAGGCCGGAGCAGGCCGTGGTGACGCTGCCGGAGGGCGCTGGCGAGGCGCCGCGGTACGTCCAGGTGAGGAACCGGTAGTAGCTCGTGCCAATGAAGAGCTGGTCCACCGCGTTGGTGTTCACCGTGCTCGGGGAGTAGACCACCTCCGGGCGCGGGTAGCCGCGCGTCGACTGGTAGCGCCCCGAGAGCGCTGTGTTCCTCGGGTAGAAGTAGTTGAGGTTGTTGAGGTACGCGTTGTTGCAGCCGGTGGCGGACGGGTCATCCGGGGAGCGGCCATCCGCGCTGCCCAGGATGCGAATCTCGTACATGGACAGCGGGAACTCGAGCATCCGCCTCCGGTTCATCAGCACGAAGGCGATGGTGGCGTCGCCTCCCGCGGCCTGCCGGAAGAAGGTGTTGTCCTCGCCCGAGGGCGGGTTGAGGTACGCGCTGAGCGCGCTCGAGGCCGTCAGGCAGCATGAGGCGTCCGAGCCGGACTGGGCGCTCGCGTGCGGAGCCACCAGCAGTCCGCCGGCCAGGGCCACCACCGCCGCCCACGCGACGACGCGTGCGTTGTTCTCTCGTGACACGGGCGTCTCCTAGATTCCGAAGCGGACGAGCATCTCCATCTCGTGCTGCCGGCCGCCCCGGCCCGTGCACTCGACGGCGATGCGGTAGTACTGGCCGCCGAGCACCGCGGGGCCGACGAGGTTCGTCACGTCGCGCGCCTGCCGGCCGGTGGAGCCCACGCCCTTGAGCACCACCTCCACCGGCTCCACCGTCACGCCCGCGCCACCGTCGGCCGCGGCGGGCGGCGCGCCGACGTGGCCCGTGCCGTAGGTGGAGCGGGTGGACGTGAGGACCGAGTCCGGGAGCTGCTCGCTGAAGCGAATCTCCGTGGGGCGCACGCCCACGGTGCGCAGGCGGGCCAGCACGTTGGCGCGCGCCGTCTCCGCGCAGGCGCGCACCTCCGCCTCCTGGGTGAAGGCGTGGGCCGCCTCGCGCTCGCGCCCGGTGAACTGGATGCCCAGCACCGCGAGCACCGCGAGGATGGTCATGACGATGAGAACGAGCAGCAGCGCGGAGCCGCGGGCAGAGCGGGAGTGCATCAGCTTCCTCCCCCCGACTTCACCTGCACCGGGGCGAACTCGGAGCGGGACAACATGTTGCGGATGGCGACCTGGGTGGTGATGACGCTGCGGTAGAAGTCGTCCGGGACGGTGGCCGCCGGCCGGTTCTCCACCGCGGGCCGCGCGCCGCGCCGGCCCACCGGGCGCGTGGAGCGGATGACGAGCGTGAGGCGCACGCTCCGGATGTTGGCCGGGTGCCCGCTGAAGCGGTTGCCGTCGAGGTATGCGTCGGTGAAGGCGGGCGCGGTGGCGGCCGGGTTCGGCTGCTCGGCGGCCGAGTCACCGAGAATCCAGTTGGCGTCCGCGTCGGGCGCCGTCACCGTCGTCGTGGGGGCCGCGGCGCCCTCGGGCCGGTTCATCAGCCACGCCACCTGGAAGTCCTCCACGTCCGCGGCCAGCGGCGTGACGTTCTGCAGCTCGTTGGTGGTGAGCACCCGCGCGCCGTCCCAGGGTGTGGAGTCCCTCGGCTCGGGGAAGCGGTCCGTGGTGGTGTTGAAGGCGCCGCGGGTGCCGGGCACCACCTCCAGCCCCTGGTCCAGCAGGAGGTACGCGCGGACGCGGCCGCCCTCATTCACGTCCGCGACGAAGAAGCGGTAGCGGTCCACCTTGAGGACGTAGGGCGCGTCCGTGCAGGTGGGCACATTCTGGCGCGGAAAGGCGCCGGACGCGCTGAACAGCGACACCGTGGCCAGGCCCGTCATGCCGCTCACGGTGACGTAGGCGCTGCCGCTGCCCGTGGGGCAGATGAGCAGCAGCACCTGCCCGGGCTTGAGAGGGTTGGCGAGCGGCGCGTCCAGCGTGAGGGTGGTGCCGCCCGTCATGGTGCCGCGGCGGTTGAAGCCCGGCGCGCGGGTGAAGAAGACCAGCTCGTCCGGCGCGGTGTTGGAGTCGCGTGGGATGACGTCGCCCACCTTGCCGAAGTCGAAGGCGAAGCGCGGGTCCACGCCGAAGCCGGCCATGCGCAGCCGGCGCTCGATATAGGAGACGCTGGTGCGGTTGGCGGACACCACCTCGCGCATGCGGGCGCTCAAGTCATACGCCCGCGTCTGGTGGATGACCACCGCCACCACCGCGGCCGACAGCAGCGAGACGATGACCAGCGTGACGAGCAACTCCACCAGGGTGAGGCCGCGGCGCGCACGGGCGCGGGGACGGGACATCAGGGAGCGCATCGCGCACGCCTCACAGCCCCGGCACCGGCGCGTTGTTGCCCGCCGGGTCGTAGACCATCGTGTGGAGCACCACCTGGCGCCACCGGCCGCCCTCCGGCCAGGACACCACCGCGCTCACCAGCAGCCCGAGCTGCGTGGTGCCGTCCATCAGCGGCCGCAGCGCGACGTGTCGGCGGAAGGTGGTGTTGTCGAGCGCGCGCGTGGAGCTGGGGGCCGCCGTACCGGACACGGCCGCCATGTCCAGCTCGTACGCGCTCCAGTCCGGCTCGGAGAGGAAGGCGCCGCTCTCCAGCACCCGGCTGTCGTTGCCCGGGCTGTTGCTGAGGCGGGTGTCCGAGTAGTTCCACCGGGACAGGGTGTCCGCGATGTCACGCGCGAGCGCCGTGGCCTGGTTCTGCTTCACCGCGTACGCGTTCTGCTGAAAGGAGACGAGGTCCGCGGACAGCAGGCCGAGCATGCCGAACAGCAGCGCGGCCGTGGCCACCATCGCCTCGACGAGAGTCGTGCCTCGCTGGGAGGCAGGGGAGCGGAGCGAGCGCCTCACGGCCGGGTCACCCGCGAGAAGCCGGTGGCGGGCGCGACGGCGAGCGCACCCCGTTGGTTGTCGCTCGACAGCGTCACCACGCCGGCGTTGAGGTTGGACACGGTGACGCCGTTGCCGTCCACCAGGCGCACCTCGCCGTTGGCCTGGAAGACGATGGCGCCGCGCAGGCCGGCCGGGCCGTTCGTGCAGAAGTTGCAGGTGGCCGCGGCGCCAGAGAACGGCGCGTTGAGCGAGAAGCCGTCGCTCGGCCTGAGCGCGAGCTGCACGCGGCCGCGGTAGGGCTCGGCGCCGTACCACGTCCTGTTCAGCAGCTCGTCGCCCGCCTCGGGCGCGGTGGCCAGCGTCCCGTCGTCATTGACGGCGAGCGAGCCGAGCATGAGGTCGCGGTCGAAGTCCTCGTAGACGAGCACGCCGCCCTTCGCCCGGGTGGTGGTCCCCGCCGACGTCGGGACGATGACGACCCACACGTCACCGCCGCGCGACCAGGCGCGGGCCTGCGCCTGCGCCAGCGTGGCCTGGAGGTCATCCAGCGCGCCCATGACGTCCATGCGCGGCTGCATCCGCGACAGCGTGGTGACGGAGAGGCTCGCGAGGATGCCGACGATGGCGATGACCACCATGATTTCCAGCAGCGTGAATCCCGACGCGCGTTGCCGGCCCATCGTCTCCTCCTGGCGCGAAGAAGCACCGCACCGGGGGGACCCTGCCCACCATTCGAATGGCCACATGCGGGGCCGCGAATTTGCCGGAGTGTGAAAAGCCGAGATTCGCGCCGGGTTGACCTTCACCCACCTGCCCGTAGATGAAATCCGGCCTGTGGGTGGACCTGAGCGACACGGCGTGTCGCGAGCATTCGCGAAGACCCCGGAAGTCCGCTCGAAATGGGTGGAAATCGACGCCCCGATCCGCGAAGAGGCTGACGCGTCAACACTTCACCGTGTGTCTGGCCCTGGGTTCTTTGACACGTCAGGAATCCACCGGCGTGCGCCCGGGGCCGGGCTGAACAGAGCGAGCCTCCCTCTGAGAGCGTGTGCGCTGAGCCCATGGCTCGGTGCGTGCACAGGGGCCGCGAACCCCATTCGGGTCGATGGACGCGTGCACCAGAGGGGGGCACGCGAGACGTGGAGGAAGCCGTGTTTCTACGTAGGAATCATTTCTGGCTCGGGGGACTGGCGGTCCTCTGGGCATCCAGTGTCCAGGCGCAGGCGCAGCGCATCCCCAGCGTGGAGCTGGAGCGCCTGCAGCTCAACCCCGCGGCGAAGGACAGCCTCGTGCTGTCCACCGGCGACTTGCTGGACAAGGGCGAGTACCGCCTCGCCTTCACCGCGCATTACGAGAACGAGCCGTTGGTGCTGCTGGAGAACGACCAGCGGCAGGGCGTCATCGTCACGGACCGCGTGACGGTGCACCTGTCCGGCGCGTACGCCGTCACCGACTGGTTGGAGTTGGGCGCGCAGGTGCCCGTGGTGGCCCAGTGGGGCCCGGACACCTCGTCACTGGGCGTGGCCACGCCGGAGACGGCGGCCCTGGGCACCCCGTGGCTGCAGGCGCGCGCGGGCATCCTCTCCGAGCGCAACGACGGGCCGCTAGACCTCGGCGTGCACCTGGGCGTGGCGCTTCCGCTGGGCAGCGCCGAGACGCTGACCAAGGACGACGGCTTCGTCTTCACGCCGCGCCTGGGCGCGGGCAAGTCGCTCGGCGGCACCTGGCGCGTGGGCGCGGACGTGGGCGCGCTGGTGCGCACCAAGACGTATGCGCTCTCTCCCAACACGCAGCCGGTGCGTGACGAGATGGGCGTGGAGATGAACGGCGGCGTCAACCTCTCCGCCGGCCTCTTCGGCCTCAAGGAGGAGTTGGTGGTCCGCGGCACCCTGCCGGTGGCGGACGCGCCGGAGTCCCTCGAGGTGCTGCTCGGCCTGCGCGCGCCCACCAGCAACGGCTCCGAGGTGTACCTCATGGGCGGCCCCGGCTTCGGCCAGACGCCCGGCACCCCCAACTTCCGCGTGCTCGCGGGCATCACCTTCGGCACGGACTCCAACACGGCGCGCCGCTGTGTCGAGGGCCAGCCCTACGAGGTCTCCCAGTGTCCCGACCTGGACGCGGACGGCGACGGCGTGAAGAACGTCGCGGACCGCTGCCCGTCCACCA
Source organism: Pyxidicoccus sp. M6 (assembly GCF_055568925.1). Lineage (NCBI taxonomy): Bacteria > Pseudomonadati > Myxococcota > Myxococcia > Myxococcales > Myxococcaceae > Pyxidicoccus > Pyxidicoccus sp. M6. The sequence goes on from NZ_CM145714.1 coordinate 9,293,331, forward strand.
AGGGCCTCGCCCAACTCAACGGCTGCGCGGACGGCGACGATGACAGCGACGGCATCCTCAACCTCGCGGACCGCTGCGCCTCCCAGCCGGAGAACACGAACGGCTTCGAGGACGAGGACGGCTGCCCGGACGACCCGGACACCGACAAGGACGGCATCGCCGACTCCAAGGACTCCTGCCCGAAGGAGGCGGAGGACAAGGACGGCTTCGCGGACGAGAACGGCTGCCCTGATTTGGACAACGACTCGGACGGCATCGCCGACGCGCGTGACGCCTGCATGAACGAGGCGGGCCCGAAGGAGAACCGTGGCTGCCCGGACAAGGACCGCGACGGCGACACCATCGTGGACCGACTGGACAACTGCCCGGACGAGCCCGGCACCGTGAAGAACAACGGCTGCAAGGAGAAGCAGCTCGCGCAGATTGGCGAGGGGCAGATCCGCATCGTGGAGAACGTCTACTTCGAGAACAACAAGGACGTCATCGCCCCGCGCAGCTACAAGCTGCTCGACAACGTGGCGAGCATCCTCGCCTCGCACCCCGAGGTCGAGAAGCTGCGCATCGAGGGCCACACCGACAACACCGGTAGCCCCGAGTACAACCTCGACCTGTCCCAGCGCCGCGCCGAGGCGGTGGTGAAGTACCTCGTCGACAAGAAGGTGGCGCGCGAGCGCCTGGAGTCGAAGGGCTTCGGTCCGGAGAAGCCCATCGCGGACAACAAGACCAAGGAAGGCCGCGCGAAGAACCGCCGCGTGGAGTTCCACATCGTCGGCGATGCCGAGGGCGTGACGACCCAGCAGGGCAGCCCCTCCGCCGACACCACCGAGAAGTGAGGCCAGCTTCCATGAATACCCGAACCCTCTTCAAGGCGGCGGCACTGGCGCTCGCGCTGGTGTCCACCCTGACGGGCTGCGAGGCGGATGTCCCGCAGCAGTCGTCTACCAACCCCCCCGTGCTGGTCAGCCAGGCGTCGTCCCTCGTGGGCGACGGCCGGCTCCAGCCCAACGAACAGTGCGACGACGGCAACACGACGTCCGGTGACGGCTGTTCCGCCACCGGCACCATCGAGGCCGGCTACCTCTGTCATGTCCCCGGCCGGGCCTGCTCGCTGGCGAGCCTGTGCGGCAACGACGTCATCAACCCCGGCGAGGCCTGCGACGACGGCAACACCACCGCGGAGGCCAACGGCTGCTCCGCCACCTGTGATTTGTCGCTGTGCGGCAACGGCGCCTTCAACAACCGCCCGTGGCCCAACTTCGACCAGGAAATCTGCGACGACGGAAACCGCTTCGAGGGCGACGGCTGCAGCCGCCAGTGCGAGGTGGAGCCCGGCTTCGCCTGCGCGGGCAGCCCCAGCCGCTGCGTGCTGGCGGGCGTGACGGTGTTCAACACCGGCGTGGACCAGAACAACCGCCGCCTGGAGACCGGCGCGGACCCGCACTGGTTCTACGCGGTCACCAACACGGGCGCCGCCACCGACGTGCGCGACGCGCAGGACTGGCCGCAGGAAATCCAGACGGCGCGCTACATGCGGGCGCCCCTGGGTGAGAACACCTGCGTGTACCAGGACTTCCTCGTCCCCTCGACGACGAACGTCGCCAACTTCCGCCTGCGCATCGCCACGTTCAACGACAACGCCTTCAACGGCGCGCGTGTGAATGGCGCCTCCTTCACGCCCACCGTGGTGAACGACCCGGGCGGCCAGCCCTGGCAGAAGAACATCTTCCGCGAGTTCGGCACCACCGCGCCCTGGCGCACGGGCCTCAACCGCATCGAGCTGTGCAACGACAACGAGCAGACGGAGCCCAACGCGTTCCGCTACCTCTTCGTGGACGCGTACGACGACCGCTGCGGCGACGGCAAGGTGTCCCCGCGCGAGGACTGCGACGACGCCAACACCACCAACGGCGACGGCTGCAGCGCCACCTGCGGCATCGAGCCGGGCTACGGCTGCGCGGGCCAGCCCAGTTCCTGCGCCCGGACGTGTGGCAACGGCCTGCTGAACCCCGGTGAGCAGTGCGACGACGGCAACGCCAACAACGGCGACGGCTGCAACGCGAGCTGCCGCGTCGAGGCTGGCCATGCCTGCCCCACCCCGGGCCAGGCCTGCGTGGCGACGTGCGGCAACGGCACCGTCAACGCGGGTGAGCAGTGCGACGACGGCAACACCAACGGCTCGGACGGCTGCTCCGCGGCGTGCCGCATCGAGCGCGGCTACGAGTGCGTGGGCACCAGCCCCTCCGTGTGCTCCCCGCTGTGCGGCAACGGTGCGCTGAACCCCGGCGAGCTGTGCGACGACGGCAACACCCGCTCGAACGACGGCTGCTCCATCGCCTGCACCCTGGAGCTGGGCTACTCCTGCCCCACTCCGGGCCAGGCCTGCACGCAGACGTGCGGCAACGGCACCGTCAACCCCGGTGAGCAGTGCGATGACGGCAATGTGAACCCGGGCGATGGCTGCGCCACCGAGTGCCGCGTCGAGCCGGGCTACGCGTGCAGCATCCCCGCCTCGGGCCGTTCCGTGTGCAGCCTGACGTGCGGCGACGGCAACCTCGACGACAACGAGACGTGCGACGACAACAACACCGCCAGCGGCGACGGCTGCAGCCAGGGCTGCCGCGTGGAGCCGGGCTACGGCTGCTCGGGTGAGCCCAGCGCCTGCCAGACCCTCTGCGGCGACGGCATCCTCGCGGGCAGCGAGAAGTGCGACGACGGCAACACCCGCTCGGACGACGGCTGCAACGCGACCTGCACCGTGGTGGAGCCGCCCTACACGTGCCCCACCCCGGGCCAGGCCTGCGTGCTCACGTGCGGCAACGGCACCCTCCAGGCCGGCGAGCAGTGCGACGACGGAAACAAGACCAGCAACGATGGGTGCAGCAGCACCTGCGCCCAGGAGAGCGGCTACTCGTGCAACGGCCAGCCCAGCGTCTGCAGCACCTCGTGCGGTGACGGCGTCGTCGCGGGCACCGAGGTGTGCGACGACGGCAACCTGAACAGCGGCGACACCTGCTCGCCGCGCTGCCTGTGGGAGGTTGGCCAGACGTGCTCGGCGTCGGGTGTCTGCGACAGCGGCTACTGCAACCCCAACACCAACCGCTGCGCTGTCCTCACCAACTGCGGCAACGGCAGCCTGGACGAGGGCGAGCTGTGCGATGACGGCAACACCGCCAACGGCGACGGCTGCAATGCGACGTGCTCCACCATCGAGGCGGGCTATAGCTGCAGCGGCAGTCCGTCGGTGTGCGCGGTGACGTGCGGCGACGGCGTCAAGGCGGCCTCCGAGGCGTGCGACGACGGCAACACCACGGCGGGCGACGGCTGCGGCGCCACCTGCACCATCGAGAGTGGCCATGGCTGCCAGAACACGGGGGTGCGCAGCTTCTTCACCCGCCTGGGCCGCAGCCAGTGCACGCAGGTGACGGACATCAACGCCCCCGTCATGCCGGACAGCGCCATCCAGGCCGCGCTGACCGTCCCGGGCCGCTACCGCATGCACTACGTGTCCGGCGCCGTCAGCTACTCGGGCACCACGAAGTGGTACCCCGGCATCTTCGGCGTCAATGCCAACCCGGGCTCCGGCGTGCAGGTCTTCTCGCAGGGCTTCGTCACGGACAACGGCACCGTCGCTGCCACGCGCGCCGCCGCCATGACGCTGGGCTTCCCGCTGTCGCGCGACTTCGACGCGGCCACGGGCGAAGTGCGCCTGGCCCTGGTGGACATCAACTGCCCCTCGCTCGACAACACCGATACGGCGGTGACGTACCGCGTGGACGCGCTGTCCATCTGCCAGCTCTACCCCGTGCTCACCCAGCCGAGCCCGGGCGGCAGCTCGGGTCCGGACATCGGCGGCACCGGCACTCCGGGCGCCACCATCAACGTCTACGTCGACGGCGGCACCACGCCGGCCTGCACCGCCGTGGTGGACAACACCGGCCACTGGACGTGCGCGCTGACGGGCGTGCCCGCGGGGCAACATGAGCTGGTGCTCACCTCCACCACGCTGAGCGCCACGGAGACGGCCCCGGCCGTCACCGTCACCATCAGGAGCAACGACACCACCGCGCCCCCGGCGCCGGTCATCACCGGTCCGGTCAACGGCTCGGTGACGAACGACTCGACGCCGACGATTTCGGGCACGGCGGAGGCGGGCACCACGGTGACGGTGCGCGAGGGCACCACGGTGCTGTGCACGGCCACCGTCAGCGACACCGGCGCGTGGAGCTGCGTGCCGGCCTCGCCCCTGGCGGACGGCGCCCACACCGTGACGGCCACCGCCACCGACGCGGCGGGCAACACCAGCCCGGCCTCGGCCCCGGACAGCTTCACCGTCGACACGCAGGCACCGGACACCAGCATCCCGCGTGGCCCGGGCCCCCGCACCAACGACGGTGATGCCTCGTTCGAGTACGACTCCACCGAGGACGGCGTGGACTACGAGTGCAGCCTGGACGGCGCCGCATATGTCCCCTGCGAGGACAGCTACGACGTCGGCGTGGGCGACCACACCCTGCGCGTGCGCTCCATTGACGAGGCGGGCAACGTGGACGCCTCGCCCGCCGTCTACAACTGGACGGTGGAGCAGATTACCCGCGCCTTCGCGGGTGGCGGCTGCAGCGCGGCGCCGGCCTCGTCCGGCCTCGCCCTGCTGGCCCTGCTCGGCCTGCGCCGTCGTAGCCGCCGCTCGGACGCGGCGAGGAAGTAACGGTTGAGACCGCCGGGAGGTCCACCTCCCCTCACCGGGCCCTACTCCCCCTGGGCCCGAAGGACCTCCCGGCGGGCCTCCCGCTGCACCGGGGCAGCCCGTATGCTGCTCCGGTGCACGCGGTGGGACGGTTGAACGAGGTATTCGAGGAGGAGCTGCTCCTCGCCCTGGACGAGGGGCTGGTTTCCCACGAGGAGGCCTCCGCCCTGCGGGAGGAGGCGCTCCGTCTGGAGCGTGGCCCCCTGCAGTTGCTGAAGGAGCGCGGGCGGCTCACGGAGCACACCCTGTCCCTGCTGCGTGAGGAGCTGACACCCCGGGGCCAAGGAGATTCGGTGAGCACGGACAGCGGCGGCGTCCGGCCCGAGGAGGCCGACACGCTGACGCCGCCCACTCCCGGTCGCTCCGGCGAGGCGGGTGTGCCGGGCGCGGCGTCCCTGCCCGACTTCCCGGTGCCGGAGTGGGAGCGCTACCAGCCGGTGCGCTTCCTCGGCCAGGGTGGCATGGGGCAGGTGTTCCTCGCGTATGACCCGATGCTGCGGCGCAACGTGGCGCTCAAGTTCGTGCGCGGCGCGCACCCGGAGCAGGCGCGGCGCTTCCTCTCCGAGGCCCGCGCCCAGGCGCGCGTGCGGCACGAGCGCGTGTGCGAGGTGTACGAGGTCGGCGAGGTGCGCGGCCGCGGCTACATCGCCATGCGGTACGTGGACGGGCGGACGCTGGGACAGCTCGCGTCCACGCTGACGCTGGAGCAGAAGGTGCTGGTGCTGCGCCAGGCCGCGGAAGGAGTGCACGCGGCCCACCGCGCCGGCCTCATCCACCGCGACATCAAGCCCGGCAACATCCTGGTGGAGCGCACCGAGGACGGGGGCCTTTCGCCCTTCGTCATGGACTTCGGCCTGGCGCGCGAGGTGCGCGACGACGGCGGGGCCTCGCACGCGGTGCTGGGCACGCCGCACTACATGGCGCCGGAGCAGGCCCGGGGCGAGGTGTCCCGGCTCGACAGGCGCGTGGACGTCTACGCCCTGGGCGCCACGCTGTACCTGCTGCTCACCGGGCGCACGCCCTTCCCCGGCGACACGGAGGAGGAGGTCCTCAAGCGCATCCAGACGGAGGAGCCCCAGCCGCCTCGCTCGCTGGACGCGGACATCCCGGAGGACCTGGAGGCCATCGTCCTCAAGTGCCTGGAGAAGGAGCGGCCGGCCCGCTACGACTCGGCGCGCGCGCTGGCGGAGGACTTGGAGCGCTTCCTCTCCGGCGAGCCGGTGCAGGCGCGGCGCGGCGTGGGCTACCGCCTGCGCAAGAAGGCCCGCAAGCACCGGGTGGCGCTGGCGCTGGGCGCGGCCGCGCTGACGGTGGTGACGCTGGCGGTGGGGCAGACGGTGCTGGCGCGGAGCGAGGTGGCCGCGCGCGAGCGGCTGGCCCGCCGCTTCACCGAGCGCGTGGAGCGAATCGAGGCGTCGGCGCGCTACTCCGCGCTGTCACCGCTGCACGACACGCGCGAGGACCGCAAGGCGCTGCGCGCGAGCATGGACGCGCTGGAGGCCGAGGTGCGCGAGGCCGGACCGCAGGCGCAGGGCCCCGGTCAGTACGCGCTGGGACGCGCGCTGCTCGTGCTGGATGACCGGGACGAGGCACGCAAGCGGCTCGAGGCCGCGTGGGCCTCGGGCTACCGCGAGCCGCGCGTGGCCTGGGCACTGGCGTGGGTGCTGGGAGAGCAGTACCGCGAGCAGCTCCTGGTGGATGTGGAGCGGCGCAATCCCGAGCAGCGGGAAGCCCGCCGCAAGGAGCTGGAGCAGCGGTACAGGGACCCGGCGCTCGCGTACCTCCGCCAGGCGGAAGGGCCCGACGTCCCAGCGCCGCCGCTCTACGTGCGGGCGCTGTTCGCCTTCTATGAGGGCCGGTACGAGGAGGCGCTGTCGGACCTGGATGCCATGGGCCGCGCGCAGCCATGGTTCTACGAGGCACCGCTGCTGCGGGGCGACGCGCTCCTCGCGAGGGCCACTCACAAGTGGAACCTGGGAGACACCGCCGGCTCGCGGGAGGACCTGGACGCCGGCCGTCGGGCCTACGCCACCGCCATCACCACCGCGGACAGCCACCCCTCCGCGCACTACGCGCTGGGCCGGCTGGAGCTGGACGCGCTCATCATGGAGCTGTACGGCGAGGGCAACACCCTGCCCCACTACGAGCGTGGGCTGGAGTCCATGTCGCGCGCGCTCCAGGCCGCGCCGGATGACTTCCGGCCACTGCTGGGCAGGGCGCGGCTGCACCGCCGGCTCGCGGAGCAACACTCCCTGAAAGGGGAGCCCGACACGGAGCAACTGCTCCAGAAGGCCATCGACGCGGCGCTCGACGCGCAGGCGGTGGCGCCTCCCGCAGCCCGCGTGCCGCTGGAGCTGGCCATCTCCTACCGGTTGTGGGCGCGACACCGGCAGCGCCAGGGGCTGGACCCTCGCGAGCAGCTCCGGCAGTCCATCGAGGCCTGCGAACGCCTTCGCCCCGAGGAGCGCGACTACACCTACCACGCCAACCTCGGCGTGACGCACCTGGTCTGGGCGGACTACGAGGCCGAGCATGGAGGGGACCCGTTGGAGCACCTCGACCGGGCCATCGAGGCGCAACGCGCGGCCATCGCCCTGCGGGAGCAGCAGGCCGATGCGTGGATCAACCTGGGCTCGGCGCTGGGCAAGCGGGCCGCGCTCCCTCGCGCGCCGGATGCCCCGGGAGACCTGGCCCGGGCGAGGGATGCGCTCGAGCGGGCCCTGGCCCTCAATCCACGCAACGTCGCGGCCTGCTTCCAGGGAGCGGACGTGTCCGAGCAGCTCGCGCGCTGGCACTGGGACCGGGGCGAGGACCCGGGGCCCGACCTCGAGAAGGCGCTCGCGCTCTACCGCCAGGGACTGGAGGTCAACGCAAAGCTCCCGCCGCTGCACCACGGCCTGGGCTCGGTGCTGCTGTGGCAGGCGGAGCTGCGCTGGGACGAAGGAGGAGCCCCCGAGCCCCTCCTCGCCGCGGCCCAGCAGTCCTTCGAACAGGCGCGGGCGGTGGCCCCCCAGCAGGCCTATGCCTACAACAACCTGGGCGAAGTCGCGGCCCTGCGCGCCACGTTCGCGCTCGCGCGCCGCGAGGACCCGGGCCGGAGCGTCCGCGCCGCCGTGGAGTCCTACCAGCAGGCGCTCGGGCTGATGTCCGATGACGCCGACGTCTGGACCAGCCTCGCGCGCGTGCACGCGCTGGATGCGGCGTGGGCGGTGGAGAGCGGAAGGGAGCCAGGACGCGACGTGGCCCGGGCCGAGCAGGCGCTGGCGCGCGCGCAGGCGCTCAACCCTCGCATGGGCCATGTGTGGCGCTACCTGGCCGAGGTGCGCGGCATCCGGGCCCGGTGGTTGGCGCGGCTCGGGACGGCGCGGGACGCGGACTTCGAGACAGCGGAGGAGGCCTTCCAGCAGGCGCTGGAACTGGCCCCCACGAAGCTGGAGTACCGGCTGGCCGCCGGGCACCTCCAGCGCGAGTGGGCGGAGTGGAAGGCGCGCCAGGGCGGAGACGCGACTCCGATGCTGCGGCGAGGCCTGGAGCTGGCGGAGCACGTGCTGGCCGCGCGGCCCACGTGGGCCCGGGCGCAGGTGCTTCACGCCAGCGTGCTGCTGGCCCTGGATGAAACGCGGAGAGACGAGGCGCGGAAGGAGCTGGAGGGGGCACTCGCGTCCAATCCGCACCTCGTCCCCGCGTGGCAGGGCCTGCTCGCTCCGTCACCGGAGCGGTTGGCGGGCCCTTCCACACCCTGAGTCGCTCAGGGCTACTTCTTCTTGTCCTTCGGCGGCTCCGGCGTCACGTCGATGCCGCCCTTCTTCACCTCCAGCTCGCCACCCAGCTTCGCCTTTACCCCGTCCTGCCCGCGCACGGTGCTGTCGAAGATGGTCACCGTGAAGTCGTACTCACGCGTGATGGCGTTCGTGGCGACGGTCTCCAGCTTCGACGACGTCGTCAGGGAGGTGCCGTTCAGGTAGTAGGGAGGCTGCGCACTGAAGGGGCAGCCGTTGTCGAAATCGATTTCGGCCTCGTAGGGGACGTTGTCGAGTTTGAACGTCACCTGGTCGCCAGGATGGACGTCGGGGCTGGGGTCGTAGCGGAGGTCTGCGTTTCTCTCGATGGTGATGGTGATGTGGCCCATGTGCCTTGGCTCCTCCCCTCAGGGGGCTTGAAGGACGTTGTCCGCGTGGGATTGCAGGCAGCGTACCAACGCCGTCCTCCTCTGGAGCCAGGGTGTCCCGTGCGCGCGGGTTGCCCATTGGACACGTCATCCGGTGCGTCAGGCCCGGTCTTGACGTGTCACGAGCCGAGGCCCAGCTCGCGCACGCGGCGCTGCAGCGCGCGCTTGGAGACCTCGAGCCGCTGCACCATCTGGTCGAGGTCTCCCCCGCACTCGTGGAAGCAGCGGGTGATTTCCTCCGGGCTCAAGTCACGCGCGGTGCGGATGAGCGAGCTCTTGTCGATGAGCAGGTACACGGAGGGGCGGGGAATCCCCAGCCAGTCCGCGGTGGCCTTGAGGTCCCATGAGCACGCGCGCAGGGCCTCCAGCAGCTCCTGCTCGCCCACCTCGGAGGGCTTGCGCCGGGCCGCCTTGGCCTCGGCTGCCTCTGGCGCGGGTGCCTCGGGCACTGGTGTGGCCACGGCGGTGCCGGGCACGGGCAGCGCGTCCGCGTCGAGCGTCTGCTCCAGGCGCGGGTCGACGCGCAGGCGCGGCATTCCGCGGCTGCCGATGACGAGCTGCCGCGCGACATTGCGCAACTGCCGCACGTTGCCGGGCCACGCGTAGCGCACCAGCCGCACGGCCAGGTCCGCGGGCAGCCAGGGGTGCGCGCGGGCTTCCGAGGATGACAGCCGCCCTGCCTCGCCCGTGGCCTCCAGCTCCTGCCGGGCGAAGTGGAGGAAGAGCGGGCCGATGTCCTCGCGGCGCGCGCGCAGCGGAGGCATCTGGATTTCGAAGCCGGCGAGACGGTGGAGCAGCGGAGCCTTGAAGAGGCGCTGCTGGATGCGCGCCTCCAGGTCGGCGTCGGTGGCGGAGACGAGCCGCACGTCGACGCGCACGGGCTCATGGCCGCCCACCGGAATCACCTCGCCGGACTCCAGCACGCGCAGGAGCGCGGCCTGCACCTCGGGCGGGGCCTCGCCCACCTCGTCGAGGAAGAGCGTGCCTCCGTGCGCGGCGCGGACGAAGCCCTCGCGGTCCCTCGTGGCGCCGGTGAAGGCGCCGCGCTGGGCGCCGAACAGCTCGGCCGACACGAGCTCCTTCGCGAGCGCGCCCAGGTTGACGCTGACGAAGGGGCCGTCACGGCGCGGGCCGCGCTCGTGGATGGCGCGCGCCACCAGTTCCTTGCCCGTGCCCGTCTCGCCGCGGATGAGCACGGGGATGTTCAGGTCGGCGACGCGGGCGATGTCGTCGCGCACCTGGCGGATGCCCTCGCCCTGCCCCACGATGCCCAGGTCCTCCTCCGAGCCGGAGGCCTTGGTGCCGGAGGCGTCGGCGTTGAAGGTCCGATGGAGCAGCAGCACCACGCGGTCGGCGAGCACCAGCGGCACGCCGACGGAGAGCTCCTCGGCGGAGAACTCGCGGTCACCGGTGAGCGGCTCCCAGGCCACGCGCACCTGCGTGGAGTCCTCGGGCACGTGCAGCCGCACGCCGCCCCGAGGCGTGGGGACGAGGCGCACGGGCGTGCGGCTGATGAACGGGTCCCCCAGGGGCATGGACAGCAGGCCGCCGGGACGTACGAAGTCCGGCGCGTTGCGGGACAGCGCCACGGGGACGAGCGACTCCAGGAGCAGCCGGTCTCCCACGCGCTGGAGCTGCGGATGGGCCACCACCGTCAGCACCGGCACGCCGTGCGCGGACGGCGACAACCGGGACGTGTCCCGTCCCGGAGGCGTCGACATGTCGGCGGGGTGCTTCGGCTCCATGGGCATGCGTCCGGCCTTGATACCTCTGTCGCGTCAATACCGCACGGCCTCTGTGTTTCAACGTGAGCTATTGGCTGACAGCCCCCGTGGGGGAGACACCCTGGGGGCCGTCCCGGCGCACGGACAAATGCAAAGAAATTCCCCTCGCTGCGGCTCATGCATGGAGCCGGAGACACGCTCCGATGCACCCACGGAGGAGAACTTCATCGTGATGACCTTGTTGCGAATGACGAACGTGTCGGTGGTCTGCATGGCCCTTCTGACCGCGTGCGGTGGCAGCGCGCCCGAGCCCGCGGAGTCCCAGCCCGCCTCGGCCAGCGCGCCGCTGCTTCCACCGAATGAGTGCATGGAGTGCGAACCCGGCGGTGGTGGCGGAGGCGGAGGCGGCGGGACGACCACCACGCAGGTGACCATCAACACCCTCCAGCCGCCCTCGGCCCCCTTTGGAATCACGCCCAACGTGCCGCTGGTCCCCTACTCCTCGGGTCGTCCGGAGGACAAGTGCCGCCAGTCCAGCTACGTCTCGGCCACCTTCCAGTCGCCCACCACCGCGAGCTCCACCATCTTCTTCACGGGCGTCGTGGCGCCGAGCACCAAGGCCACCTTCCACTTCTACAACGCGCAGGGCCAGCTGGTGCGGAGCCACGAGACGAACCACTCGCACGACAACTGCGTCATCATGCAGGAGCCGGAGACCACCACCGTCGGGCTCCCCGCGGGGACGTACCACGTCTATGCGTCGTTCTGGTTCATCGGCGTGTATCTGAATAGCGGCTGGTACTACAACGGCGGCTACGGGCCGCTGGCGTACACGAACCGGTACCTGGGCTCCATCACCGTCCAGTAGCGCCTCCGGCCGGGTGGGTTCCCACTGGCGGCGCGGGGCTCTATCTTCCGCGCCGCCGCCACCCCGCCGGAGCCCATGGGACACGTCCACATCATCCGAGACTTCGCCTCTCCCCTGGAGGGGCGCACGCGCACGGTCCGCATCTACACGCCGGATGCGTATGACGCCGCGCCCGGGCAGCGCTTCCCCGTGCTCTACATGCACGACGGGCAGAACGTCTTCGCCCATCCCGAGTCCGCGCTCTTCGACACCTGGTGCGCGAACCTCACGCTGGAGCGCCTCGTCTCCGAGGGCCGAATCGGGCCGTGGCTCATCGTGGCCGTGGACTCCACGAACGACCGCCTCGCCGAGTACTCGCCCTGGCCCGAGCCGCGCGGCAACATCCCCGCCCGCAGCGGCCCCTTCGTCCACTTCGTCGTCGACACGCTGAAGCCCTTCGTCGACCGCGTCTACCGCACGCGCCAGGAGCCCGAGTGGACCGGCATCATGGGCGCGTCGCTCGGCGGGCTCATGTCGCTGTACTTCGGCTGGAGGTACCCGGACCTCTTCGGCCGCATCGGCGCGCTGTCGCCCTCGGTGATGTGGGGCTGGGACAGGCTCTTCGGCGAGTGGACGTCCCATACGCGCAAGTGGTCGCGCATCTACCTGGACGCGGGCACGGATGAGGCGGTGGACCCGGTGGGCTACGTCATGCGCTACGGCCAGGCCACGAGCGACTTCCACCGCCACCTCCAGCACCTCGGCTACGCGGACCACGAACTGCGCCTCGTCCTGGAGCCCGGGGGCCAGCACCACGAGCGCGACTGGCAGCGGCGGCTCCCGGATGTCATGGGCTGGCTGTTGAGCTAGCCCACTGTCCGCTCGCCTGCCGTGCGCGAGCGGCACCTCACATTCCGCTCCGCTCCACTCCCTCCCCATGAACAGGAGGGTCCTCACATGCCGTTGAAGAACTATGGCGTCTTGAAGGGTGCGGCCATCGACCGGAAGCTGGGCTCGGGTCCAAGCCCCCACTACCAGGTGCGCATCGTCGCCAGCGACGTGCACTACCGCATCGCCGTCAACGTCAGCTCGAAGCTGCCTCCGTCCGACTTGATGTACGTCGTCGACGAGAACTTCCAACATCCCCTCGCCGAGGCGCTCGAAGCGCTGTCACCGGGCTTCACGGCCATTCCCCGCCGCTCAGGCGGACTGGCGCTCGACTTCGTCCGAGGCAACCTGTTCAAGAAGGAGGACATGAAGCCACTGCCGCCCAACATCCCCGGGCCGGACAACGACTTGAACGACAAGCTGGACCACTACTTCCAGCGCGCCATGCGTGACTCGCAGGCCATCGTCTATGCCTTTGGCGAGCCCTGGGGACCGGAGACCAACATTCCGGACAAGTATTTCGGCTTCAAGCCCGGCAACGGCATCCACGACATCCACATGAACCAGGGCAATGACCCATCCTTCGCCGACCAGGACGGCGTCTGGCAGGACGGAGGAGTGCTCATCCATCTGCCGTCGACGCAGCAGTGGGTCGGCATCTTCCTCGGCTTCCAGTCCCAGACGTGGCACACCGACGACGTGACGGGCCACGCGCTCGACATCCCCCAGCCCGAGAAGCACGACGGCGTGGTGCGCATCATCGCCGCGCTCGTCAACGACACGCGCTCGCCCGAGCGGGAGACCGTCACGCTCCTCAACACCTCGCCCGATACGGTGTCGCTCGACGGGTGGCAGCTCGTGGACAAGAACAAGCACATGCTGCCCTTGAGCGGAGACCTGCCGCCGGGCGCCACGAAGCTGACGCCGGTGACGAAGCCCCTGGAGCTGTCGAACAACGGCGGCATCCTCTCGCTCCTCGACAGCAAGGGCATCAAGGTGGACGGTGTCTCGTACGTGAAGGCGCAGGCCCGTCCCGGGTGGACCGTGGTCTTCTGATGCAAGGCATTGCTGCTCCCGTGGGTGGCGGATAGGGTCCGCCACCCCAAAAATCGGGAGCCGCATGTCACGACACCTTCGTTCCGCCCTCGTGCTTCTGTCCTGCTGTGCCCTCGCCGCCTGCTCCAAGGAAGGCCCCACCGGGCCCCAGGGGCCTCAAGGCCAGCAGGGCGTCCAGGGGCCTCAGGGGCCCCAAGGTCCACAGGGCTCGCAAGGCCCCCAGGGACCTGAAGGTCCCGCCGGTGGCCCCATGGGGCCGCAAGGTCCGCAGGGCCCTCAAGGCCTCCAGGGCCCAGCCGGGCCGCAGGGCCCCAAGGGCGACCCGGGCTCGCTGGGCCCCGCCATCTGCACGCCGGGCGAGAACTTCTGCGAGGGCAGCTCGCTCTGGGCCTGCACGAAGTCGGGCTCGGACGCGATTCGCACCGCGAAGTGCGCGGGCGGCTCGGCGACGAACCCCACCGGCTGCTTCAGCGACAACTGCCCTCCGGGTGATGCCGCCTGCTGCCGTCCCACGAAGCCCCTGTGCCGGTGGAACTTCACGAACCCGGCCAGTTCGGGCACGTACTACTCCGGCTTCCTGGACGGCGAGCTCGTGTGCACCACGCCGGCCCCGTGCACGGAGGCCAGCGCATTCGAGCTCCAGTTGTACCGCAACGGAGGGGGCCTGCAGTGCGGCACCGGGCTCAGCCACCTCTCCCTCCGGCTGCCACGCCCCATGGCCAACCCCGGTCAGGTCTTCACCCTGCCGGACGCGCGCGTGTCGCTGAGCCTCAACGCGTTCCAGAGCACCCGCTCCTGCGGCGCGTGGACGGGCACCATCACCTGGAGCTCGGAGGTGCCCTCCTGGAGCGTCACCATCGACGCCACGTGCAGCACGAGCGGGCGGACCGACATCCGCGTCACCGGCACCTGGAGCGGAGACCTCTGAGCCCCCACCGGAACAGCCGCACCGCCTGATGTGTTACGAAGGACTTCGGCACCAGGCAGGCGAGGGCCACGCGGGGAATCCTCCCGGTGTGGCCTCCCGCTCCAGCGGTGGTGGCGGCGGTGGCGTGAGAGCGGGTGAATGTTGTCGCATGCAACGAAGGCGCAGTCCCGGGAGTCGGGGCTCTTCCATCAGGACCTCAAGGCGCGGGTGGAGCAGTACCTGGAAGCGAGCGGTCGCTCCGCCCGCGACCTCCCCCGCATGTACGTAAAGACGGCGGTCATCCCTGGCTGGTTCGGGGCCTCGTACGCCTGGCTCGTCTTCGGGGCCACGAAGATGCCGCGGCCCGGGGGATGGAAGCTGGCCGGAGTGCTCGGCCTGACGCTGGCCACCGTGTTCCAGCTCGCGCACTGCGTGGAGGAGGCCGGCTTCACCGAGGTGCCGGAGCACGGCGACGTCTACCGGGTGAACCCAAGCGTGGGCGCGCCCCTGAAGAGCCACGTGCGCTGGCTCAAGCGCATGGGACAACCTGCCATCGAGGGTGCGGCATGAGTGATGAGACGGAGAAGGTCCGGTACGGGCGCGCGCAGAAGTTCCGCCTCTCCCCGAAGGGCACCGAGGCCGCGGCGTCGTACGCAGCCATGATTGAAGCGGCGAAGAGTGGCACCGGCCGCGCCCAGTTCGACGCGGCCCGCGCCGCGTGGGGTGCCTCGCTCGGCCTGCCCGCCGAGGATGGACTCTTCCTCGGGGAGTTCGCCGCGGGGGAGCGCACCATCGCGGAAGCAACGCGCAGCCTCGAGGACTGTGGCCCCACGGCGAAGGAGGTCAAGGCGGCCGTCGAGCGACTGCTGAAGCTGGGCATGCTCGAAGTCCCGACCGTTGCGGCGCCACCGACAGCGCCGGTGCCTCGCCGCTACTGGTGAGCGCGGCTATACCGCGGACGCGGTGAGCCGCTGCGCCTGCGTCACCCCGGGCAACGTGGGCGCGGGGTTGAGGGCCTGGACGAGCAGCGAGCGCAGCGCCTCGGACAGGTCGTCATTCACGCCCACCGCGCCCGCGGGTGCCCCTTGCAGCGCCGCGGGCACCTCGGCGCCCACCACCACCACGGGCATGCGCACCTCCCACGAGAGGTAGTGCGCCAGCCGCACGGCGGGCTCGGACACGTCGAGCAGCAGCGCGCCCACCGCGCCCGCCGTGAAGGGCCGCCACAGCGGGCGCGCCGCCTCGGCGGGGGGCAGCACGCAGAAGTCCAGGCGCAGCACCTCGCTCAGCACCAGCCGGCCCAGCGTGCCAAAGCCGCTCTTCACCGCGGTGGGCTCGGCGGACAGCGCCTCCAGCCCCGGCAGCCGCGCCATGATTCGCCGCGCCGCGCTCGCGCCGCTGCCGCAGATGAACACCTTCGCGGTGGCCACCTTCGCCGGCGCCGCCCGCGTGCGGAGGATGCGGCCGCGCAGCGCATGCACCTCCGCCGCGCCCAGCAATTCGCTGGCGCTCGCGTCCGCGCCGTCCGAGTCCGACGGCTTCGCCACGCCGCGCTGAATCAGCGCGGACAGCACGCTCAGCACTTCCAAATCGGTGGCGGGCGCCAGGTCCAGCACCTCGCCCAGCGCGCGCGGCTGGCGCAACAGGCCCACCACCTGCGCCGTCACCGGGTGCTGGTCCTGCGCCAGGTCCACGTCCGGCGCAAGCATCAGCCGCGTGTGGCGCGGCGGCAGGCCCGGCATCAGCCGGTTGACCTCGTCCGACTGCCGCATGCCTTCCAGCAGCGCGTCGTCCATGCCGCGGTTGATGCGGGGGCGCGCCTGGCTCGTGCCGGGCGAGAAGGTGAAGGTGCCGTCCATCCACGCCAGCAGGCGGAACAGCGCCTTCTCCCCTTCCACGCGCCCCAGCTTGGCATTCACGGGGCGCCCGTCGACGACGAAGATTTCGCCCCGGTCGTTGCCGCGCTCCAGCGCCAGCCGGCCGCTGCGCTTGTTCATGCCCAGCAGCTGCATCAGGTCCGGGATGCTGAGCTGGCTGAGCGAGCCTTCGATTTCCTGCTGCTCGCTCTTGAGGTCCTTGGCCGCCTCGTTGCGCCGGAAGATGTGCTCGATGCGGCTGAGCACCTCGTCCAGGTTGAAGGGCTTGCGCAGGTAGCCGTCGCGCAGGCCGCGCTGCCGGTCCGAGTCGAAGCTGGCGGTGGTGAGCACCACCGGGATGTCTTCCGTGCGCGGGTTGGTGCGCAGAATCTGGATGAAGGTCCGCGCGTCCAGCAGCCGGCAGCCCTCGTCGAAGAGCGTGAGGTCCGGGTGGCGCAGCACGGCGACTTCGAGCGCGCGCGAGCCGTCCGGCGCGTAGTGCACCTGGTAGCCCTTGGTGCGCAGCGCGCGCGACAGGGAGCGCACGGACTCGAGGTCGGGGTCGGCGATGAGAATCTTGCGGACCTGGGCCACGGTGGTTCCCCTCGCGCCTCAGTAGGGCTGCAGGTCGTACTCGGCCTGCAGCTTGGAGATGAGCCCGTCCACCACCGCGGTGTCCGAGGTATGGAAGCCCCAGGTCGCCCCGAGCCCGCGCCGCTGGATGAGCGCGTACGCGGCGTTCTCCGAGAGCCAGAGGATGAACTCGTGCCGCGTCACCCGGTCATCGCCCTCCAGGAAGACGGGCGTCAGCGCGGGGTGCGACTCCAGGTCCACGCGGCGGCCCAGCAGGTAGATGCGCGACGCCATGTCCGGCGGCGCCGACTCCAGCCCCGCGGCGATGGGCAAATCGGTGCGAATCTCCGGCCCGCCCACGTAGAGCAGGCCGCGCGAGCCCGGGTCTCTCATCAGCTCGCGGGCAATCTCCGCCTGCAATTCGTCGAAGAGGACGTCGGCCACCTTGCCTCGGCGGCTCGGCTCGGAGCGCTCGTCCACCGGCAGCTTGGGGCTGGTGGGCGTGCCGAGCAGCAGGTCCACCTCGTCCCAGAAGGGCAGCCCGTCCAGCATCAGCCGGCGCTGCAGCGAGGCACGGCGCTCGTCCATGCGGCGGCGGCAGCGGTGGACCAGCTCGTCGAAGTCCTCGCCGTCCTTGGGGAAGGTGCTCGCGCCACCGACGAGCGCCAGCGGCAGGCGCTGCTCCACGTCCTGCACCTCGGGCTCGTCGCGCACGGCGGCCACCGCGCGGCGCACGAACATCAGCGCGCCGAAGAAGTCCGTCTCCGGCAGCAGGAGGTAGAACTCCTGGTCGCTCGCCTTCGCGATGACGTCCGAGTCGCGAATGATCTTGCTGAGCGCGCGGATGATGCCGCGCACCGCCTTCTTCGCGTCCGATGCGCCCAGGCGCACGCGCACCAGTGGCAGGTTGTCGATGGAGAAGGTCAGCAGCGAGAAGGTCCGCCCGTAGCGGCGCGCCTTGTAGATTTCCTTCGACGCGTAGTCGGTGAAGTAGCTGAGGTTGTACGCCGCCGTCTCGCGATCTCTCAGGCCCAGCCGCTGGAGCGCGAGCATCCGCCGGCCGTTCTTCACGCCCACCGCCGCGAAGTCCGCGAGCACCTTCGCGTCGCGCGAGTGCTCCGGCCGGAAGTCCCCGGCCAGCGGGTCCGAGAGCTGCGCCAGCCCGACGATTTCGCCCGAGGCCAGCAGCGGCACGTACATCACCGCGGAGCGCTCGTCGCGCGCCTGCCACGGCTGGGCCTCGCGCAGCCGGCCGGAGAGCGGGCCCTCCGGGTTCATCTTCTCCGCGAGGAACTGCTTGTCGAGCAGGCCCCGGTACGCGCGCAGCACCAGGTCGCCCCGGTCGTCCATCACCCACAGCGCGGCGCTCTGCGCGTCACAGACGGCGCCCAGCTCCGCGATGATGCGCTCCTGGAGCCACTCCAGATCCGGATGGGACAGGAGCTCCAGGCAGCGCTGGTGCAGGTTGTGGAAGCGGGCGAACTCCAGGTTCTCGTCGCGGAGCTGCGCGCGCTCGCGGCGGAGGCTGGCGCGCTCCAGGGCGCGGCCCACGGACAGCAGCAGGTCCGCTTCGTCCACCGGCTTCGTGAGACAGTCCGCCGCGCCGGAGCGCAGCGCCATCTCCGAGCCGCGCACGTCGGTGCGCTGGCTGACGAGGATGACCTCCTGGTCGGGGTCTCTCTCTCGAAGGCGCGCGGTGAGCGCGAAGCCGTCCACGCCGGGCATCACCACGTCGGCGATGACGAGGTCGAACGGAGTGCGGGCCGCCTCCTCGAGCGCGACCGTTGCGTTCTCCACGGACACGACGCGGTGACCGTTGCGGGTGAGCATGTCGCTGGCGACTTGTCGGAAGAACAGGTCGTCGTCGACAAGGAGGATGGGACCGACCACGGCGCGTTCTGACCTGGGGCGAGGGGGAGGAACGCGGGAGGTTATCGGGGCGAGGGAAGCGCGACAACGCCTTCGAAGACAAACGCGACAGGACCCCGGAGGCGGATGTCGGACAGGTCGGTGGGCACGCGGATGCGCAGGTCTCCGCCCGGCAGCGTGACGCGCAGCCAGGCGTCCGCGGGCAGCCGCTTCGCCAGCACCGCCGCCACCGCCGACGCGCACGCGCCGGTGCCGCACGCCTGCGTCAGCCCGCAGCCCCGCTCCCAGACGACTACCGTGAGGCCGTCGGATTCCACGCGCACGAACTCCACGTTGGTGCGGTCGGGGAAGGACGGGTGCACTTCGAGCGCGGGGCCCAGGCGGGGGGCGTCCTCCAGCGGCTGGTCGAGGAGGACGAGGTGCGGGTTGCCCATGCTCACCGCGGAGCCGCGCAGCTCGGGGTGGCCCGGCAGGGGCAGGTCGAGGAACGGCTTGCCGGTGGCGCCCGAGGGCAGATTGGGCGCGACGAGGCGCGCGGGGCCCATGGAGATGTCCACGCCGACGACGCCGCCGTCGCCATAGCCGGGGACGCACGTGAGCACGCCTGCGCCCGTCTCCACGTCGATGCGGCCTGGGTTCTCGTCGGAGTGGTCCACCAGGTACTTCACCGCGCAGCGCAGGCCGTTGCCGCACATCTCCGCGATGCTGCCATCGGCGTTGTGCACCACCATGCGGGCCGCGGCCTGATTCGAGGGGAGGATGGAGAGCACCCCGTCCGCGCCGATGCCGAGGCGCCGGTCGCACATCCACCGCGACGTGGCGGCGTCGATGTCCACGCCGGTGCGGCGGCGGTCCAGGATGACGAAGTCGTTGCCCAGGCCCTGATACTTGAAGATGCGCTCGCGAGCGTCCACGGGCGCAATCCTAGCGGCGAGCCGTCACTCGCGCTCGTCTGGCTTCTTCGGAGTGGTGGCGGGCGGCAGGTCGAGCGCGGGCACGGCGGTACGGCCCGGAGGCTTCACCTGCGGAATCGTGGGCAGGCGGCCGGTCGAGCCCCCGGGCGCCGCGGGGGTACGGCGGGACAGCTCGTTCTTCACGGCGTTCAGCTCGGCGTTGGCGCGCTCGTAGATTTCCTGGACGGGGTTGGCGCCGGCCCGGGCGGCCTGCCTCCGCAGGGTGCCCAGCTCCGTCTCCTGGGCGGCGAGCTTCTTCTGGAGGTCGTCCACCACGGACTGGAGCTGCTCCATCTCCGCGGCCATCTCGAGCACGGCCTCGGGCTGGGCGGAGGCCTTGAGCTCCTCCACCTCGGCCTGGAGCTGCTTGCGCTCGGCCTCCAGCTCCGCGAGGCGGACCTGCTGCTCGCGGACGCGGGTCTCGAGGCGGGCTCGCTCGGCGCGGTCCTCCAGGAGGGACTGCTTCTCCGTGGTCAGGGTGCCAATCTGCTCCTTGAGGGCGGTGACTTCGGCGAGGAGCTTGTTGAGGCGCTCGGCGGAGCTGCCGTCGCGCTTCTGGAGCTGCTGGCGCGTCTCTTCGAGCGTCTGGGTGAGGCGCTCGCGCTCGGTGCGCTCGGTGTCGAGGATGCGGACGGCGTCGGTGGAGGCCGTTTCGAGGGCGGTGATGCGGCCCTCCAGGCGGACGCGGGCGGACTTGGCGACGGTGAGCTCGGACTGGAGGCGCTCGCGCTCGGAGGCGATGGCCGTGCGCTCGGCCTCGGCGCGGGACAGGCGCTCCTGCGTGGACTGGAGGGTGGCGGTGCTCTCGGAGGCGGTGGCCTCCAGGGCGGCCTTCTCGGATTCGAGGCGCGCGGTGGCGTCGGCGAGCTGCTGCGCCAGGGCGGCACGGTCCGTCTCTGCGCGAGCGGTGAGCTCGGCGAGCCGGGACTCCAGCGCGCTCCTGTCGGCCTCGGCGCGGGCGGTGACGTCGGAGAGCCGGGACTCCAGCTCGGAACGCTCGGCCTGGAAGCGCGAGGTGGCCTCCGCGAGCTCGGCGCGCTGCGCTTCGAGCTGGGCGGTGGTCTCCGTGAGGCGGGCCTCCACGTCGGAGCGCCAGGTCTCCGACTGGGCGGAGACTTGAGCGAGCCGGGCTTCCAGCTCCGCACGCTGGGCCTCATGTTGCGCGGTGGTCTCCGCGAGACGCGACTCCAGCTCGGTGCGCTGCGCCTCGTGCTGCGCCTTTGCCTGCGCGAGCTGTGTCTCCAGCTCGGCCTGACGCGCCTCGAACCGGGCGATGTCGGTCTGCCGCGTCTCCAGCTCGGCACGCTGGGCTTCGACTGTCGCGGTGATGTCCGCGAGCCGAGCCTCCAGCTCCGTCCGCGCAGCAGCCGCACCTTCCTGGGCCTCTGCGAGCCGTGCCTCCAACGCGGTGGCACGCTCCTGCTCGACGCGGGCCTCCTCGGTGGCACGCGTCAACTCGGCCTTCAGCGAATCGAGGGCGGCACGCTCGGCCTCCAGCGTGTTCTCCATCGCGTTGGCCTTGCCCGCGAAGCGCCGCGCCGTTTCGAGCTGCACCATGAGCAGCTCGGCGTTCTCCCGCTGACCGGCGAGCCGGTCCTGCGCGTCCACCAGCTCCGCGTCGAGCCGGGCAATGTGCATGCCCCGCTCGTGCAGGGCCGCCATGGCGCGCTGGAGCTCCGTGTTGAGGCGCATGATTTCCTGCCGCGCCGCCACCACGTGTCCCAGCTCCGCGCGCAGGGCCACCACCTCCTGCTGCGCGGCCTCCAAGGCAACGCGCGCCTCCTCCCGCTCGCGGGCGCGCTCCGTCTCCAGGGTCTCGATGTGGCGCTGCTGCCGCTCCGCGCGGATGAGCGCCTCCTCGACCTCCGCCTCCAGCGAATCCAGCTTCTTGCGCGACACCGACTCCTGCTGGGCCAGTGCCTCGCGAGCCTCGGCCAGGGCCTTCTCGTGGGCCGCCGCCGCCTCGGTGAGACGCCGGGCCTCGCCCTCCCCTGCCCCGACCTGCTCCCGCAGTTGAGCCACCTGCGCCTGGAGCTCCTGGAGGGACCAGTCGCGCTCGGAGAGCTGGGCCTCGGTGCCGCTCCGGGCCTTCTCCGCCTCGGCGAGGGACTCCTCCAGCGCCGCGCGGCGAGCAGCCTCCGCCTCCTGGGAGGACAGGGTCTCCGCGAGCCGGGCCTCCAGCCGCGCCACCGTGTCCTGGAGCACCTTCGCGGCCGCGCGCTCCTCTTCGAGGACGCGCTGCTGCTCGGCCATGACACGCTCGGCGGCCTCCAGGCGCTCCTGCCGCGCACGCTCGCGGGCGTCGGTGTCGGCGCGCAGCGACTCCAGCTCACTGCCCGTCTGGGAGCGCGCCTCCTGCTCCGCGGTCAGCGCGGCCTGGGCCCGGGCCAGCGCGGACTCCGCGTCCACGCGGGCGAGCTGTTCAGCCTCCAGCCGAGCACGGAGCTGCGCCAGTCCGGCCTCGCCCTCGCTGCGTCCCTGCCGCTCGGCCTCCAGCTCCGCGCGAGCCGAGGCCAGCACCTCGTCGAGCCGCGTACGCTCCTCGCGCTCGGCATCGAGCTGGGTCCGGGCCAGGGTGAGCGCGCCATCGAGCCCGGTGCGCGCCTCGCGCTCCCCCTGAAGGTCCGCGCGAGCCGAGGCCAGCGCGGACTCCAGTCGCGCACGCTCCTCGCGCTCCGTCTCCAGCGCCTCCTGCACCTCCGCGCGTGCCGTCTGGGCGCGGACGCGGCCTTCGCGCTCCGACTGGGCCTCGGCCTGGAGCCGGGTGACGACCTCGTCGGCCCCGAAGGCGCGCTCCCGCATCTCGGTGAGCTCGGCCTCCAGCCGCTCGCGATGCTCGCGCTCCGAGGCCAGGGCCTCCCGGGCCTCCGCCAGCGCCGCCTGGGAACGGGCCTCCAGCCGCTCGCGCTCCTCACGCGCTTCGACGAGCGACGCCTCGGCGCGGGTCCGCTGCTGCGCCTCGTCCTGGAAAGCCAGCTCCAGCTTGGAGCGCTGCTGGGCCTCATCCTGGAGCGTCAGCTCCAGCTTGGAGCGCTGCTGCGTCTCGTCCTGAAGTGTCAGCTCCAGCTTGGAGCGCTGCTGGGCCTCTTCCTGGAGCGTCAGCTCCAGCTTGGAGCGCTGCTGCGTCTCGGCCGCGAGTCCGGCCTCCGCCTCGGCCAGCGCCGCCGTGGCCCGAGCGTGCTTCTCTTCTTCGTCCCGCAGGCGCGCCTGGAGCTCCGCCGAAGCGGCCTCCGCGATGGCCCGAAGCCGGGCTTCTTCCTCGAACCGGGCCGAGCCCTGCCCCCGCTCCTCGCGCCAGGCCTGTGCCTCCTCGGCGATCCGAGCCCGCGCCGCCTCCGCGTCCGCCTCGGCCCGGGCCCGCTGCTCGGACTCCTGCTGGAGCCGCGCCTGCGTCTCCGCCAGTACCGACTCCCCGGCCTGGAGCCGCGCCTGTGCGTCCGCCAGCGCGGACTCCGCGGCGGCGCCACGCTGCGACTCGGCCTGGAGCCGCGCCTGCGCCTCGTCGAGCGCCGTCTCCACGCGGGTCCGCCGCTGGACCTCATCCTGGAGCTGGGCCTGCGCGTCCGCGAGCGCCGCCTCCCACCGGGCGCGCCGCTCCTGCTCGGTGGCCAGGGCCTCTCGCGCCTGTTCGAGCGCCTCGCGAGCCTCCGCCAGCGCCGTCTCCGCCCCGCCGCGCAGCTCGCGCTCCGCGTCCAGCTTCGCGCGCAGCGCCTCCAGCGCGGAGCCGGACTGCGCCCGTCCTTCGCGCTCGGACTCCAGCGTGGCGCGAGCCTCGGCCAGCGCCGTCTCCAATTCGGTGCGACGCCGCACCTCGGCGTCCAGCGCCTCGCGGGTGCTCGCCAGGGTGGCCTCGGCCTCGGCCAGCCTCCGAGCCGCGTCCTCCAGCTCCTCACGGGCCTGCCGCAGTGACTGCGCCGCCCGGGCCTCCGCGGCCTGCCGCTCCTCGTGCGCGGCCTGGAGGGCCGCCTCCATCTCCTGCCGCTGCGCCCGGACGCGAGAGGAGGACTCCGCCTCCAGCTCCACCACGCGCCGCACCAGCGCCTCGCGCTCCTCCTCCAGCTCCAGCCGCCGGGCCTCGCTGTCCGCCCGTGCCGCCGCCTCGTCGCGCGCCTTGCCGGCCAGCGACTCCGCCCGGGCCCGCGCCTCATCCAGCGCCTGCTCCAGCGACGCCAGCCGCTCCCGCAGCTCCGCGCGCTCACTCTCCAGCGCCTGCCCCAGCCGCGCCTCGGTCCGCGAGCGCTCCGCCTCGAGCGCCTCCACCCGCGCCGAGGCCTCGTGGAGCGACTCCTCCAGCCGCGCCGCCAGGGCCCGGGAAGCAGCCTCGCTGCTCGTCAGCGACTCCACCTCGCCGCGAAGCCGGCCTTCCGCCTCGCGAGACGCCGTCAGCTCCGTCTCCAGCCCACGCACCTCGGCCTGGAGCGCCTCCATCCGCGCCTCGGCCTCCTGGCGCGCGCCTTCCGCCGTGGCGGTCCGCAGCTTCGCGTCGGCCAGCTCCCGCGCCACGCGGGCCAGCTCGGCCTCCTTCACCGCCACCGCCGTGCCCGAGTCGCGCGACAGCTCTTCCGCCCGCGCCGACTCGGCCTTCAGGTGCTCCACGGCCGCCAGCGCCGCCGAGTACTGCTCGGCGATGCGAAGCTCCCGCTCGCGCGCGGCCTCCGCCGCCCGGCGCCGGTCCTCGGACAGCTCCACGGCGCGCTCCGCCGCCAGCCGGTCCTTCTCCCGGTCGATTCGCAGCGTGGACAGCTCGTCCTGGACCTCGCGCACCTGCGCGTACGCCTGCGTCAGCCGCTCGCGGGCCTCCTCCAGGGAGGCCACCGTCTCCTCGCGCCGGGCCCGCTCCAGCCGCAGCGTCTCCTGCGCGGCCAGCACCTGCACGCCCGCGTCCGCCTGGGCGCGCTGCGCGGCCTCCACCTCCAGCCGCTGCGCCGCGAGCCGGCGGTCCGCGTCCGCCAGCCGCTCCGAGGCCACCTGGAGCTCCATCTCCCGGCGGCGCAGCTTCCCGGTCAGGTCATCCCGCTCGCGCTGCGTCTCCTGGGTGCCGCGCGCCAGCTCCAGCTGCGCGGTGAGCTTCGCCACCTCGTTGCGCGCCGACTCCAACGTAGGCCGCAGCGAGGCCACCTCCGCCTCACGGTCCGACAGTTCCGCGCGGAGCTTCGTCAGCGACTCCTTCAGCCGCGCGCTGCGCTCCTCCCAGGACTTCGCGCGCGCCACCACCTCGTCCAGCTTGCCGCGGGTGAAGGCCAGCGGCTCGGGGGGCAGCTGCACCCACGTGGGGTCCACCACCCGCGCCGGCTCCTGCCCCGCCACCACCACGAAGTACGCGGCCTCGCTGCCGTTGACGAGGGTGCCGTCCACCTGGAGCCCCTCGCCCTTCTCGAAGGCGAGCTGGTAGCCCAGCACCGGCGACTGCGTGGCCACCTCCACATGCGGGAAGTGCGCCTTGAGCGCGTCCAGCAGCAGCCCGTACGTGGGCGGCACGCCCTCCTCGGGCTCCAGGAGCTGCGGCAGCGCCAGCCCCGCCACGTTGCGCAGGCCGCCCACGAGGAAGCCCTGCTTCGCCACCAGCCGCGACAGCTCCGCCAGCAGCTCCGGCGCCTTCACGTACGGCGCGAGGTCCGCCACCAGCACTACATCGAAGCTGCCCGCCTCGAAGTCGTCATAGACGTTGGCACGGAAGCGCAGCTGCGGGCCTCCGTGGGCCTTCTGCGCCGCCTCCACCGCCGACACATCCGCGTCGCAGGCCACGACGGCGCGCGCGCCGCGCTCGACGAGGAAGCGCGCGCTCTCGCCTCCGGTGGAGGCCACGGCGTCGACTTCCAGCACCCGGCGACGGGCGAAGAAGCTCTCCGCGAAGATGTACCGGGGCAGCAGTTCACTGGGCCCCATGCGGCGGAATGTGTGATGCATGGGTGTGTTCGGGGGTAGGAGTATAGCCGTGGGCGTCCGTGCCCCAAGTTAAGCGCCAGGGCCAGAAATCGGCCTCGCGCCTGTCCGTCAGGAGAGCAGGCGACATGAACGCATCGGGACAACAGGGATTCGGTTACCGGGCCAAGCGCACCTTCACGCGGCTCATCGTCTTCACCCTCATCCTCGGGTTGGGAGGCCTCGTCGTCTTCCTCCTCTCCCAGCTCAACGCGCGCACCTTCACCCTCGCCCTCCAGGACGGGCAGCTCGTGGTGATGAAGGGCCGCAGCGCGCCGGCCGGCTCCGTGCCCTACCGCCCCGGGGACCCGCGGCTGGCGGACGCCTATGCCCCCATCCCCGTGGAGGGCCAGGACGTCACCTCCCTGGTCCTGCGCAGCTTCACCGAGCGCGACGAGCTGGACCGCGCCCTCTTCCCCCTCCTGGAGAACCTGGCCCGCCCGCGCATCGCCTCGGACGAGCCCGCCAAGGTGGACCAGGGCCTCTACTACCTGCGCCGCGCCGAGAAGCTCTCCGGCATCACCGAGGAGCAGCGCCTGACGCTCCAGAAGCTCATGACGGACGTCGCCTACTACCAGGCCCGCCAGAAGCTGGAGGACGCCCGCAGGCTCGTCAGCGACGCCCTCACCCAGCTCAAGCTCGCCGCGGAGAGCCAGAGCCGCCACGCCCGCAGCGCCAACCAGATGCTCTCCGTCGTCACCCCGCCCGCCCGCGAGCTGGAGGAGGCCCTCCGCCGCGCCGTCCACACCCTCAGCGGCCCCCAGGGCGCCCCCGAGCAGCCTGCGCCCGAGACGCCCATCGCCCCACCTGCACCCACCCCGTCGGCGCCGCCCGAGATGCCCGTTCCGGCCGCCCCGGACGCGGGCGGGAACCCGTAAATCCAGCGCCTCGCCTGCCGCTCAGGTTGGATTTCAGGAGGCCCATACAACACGTCCCTGGGCATCTCACGGAGTGTCGTAATCACAACGTGACGAAACGTGTTGGAGATCGATCATAGATTGCAATGATCGTGCGCAGCCGGGCACTAGATCTCGCGTTGACACCTTCGATACCCCCCCATAGCTTGTGGCCGGTCGTCGGTGCCCCACCGGAGACAACGCCGTGACGCGGGGCTGAGGAGGGGTTGTGGGAATCTTGCGTACAGCAGCCGTCTGCCTCATACGTTGTCGCATTGTCCCGGCCCTCGTCAGACCGTAGACCTTCCTGAACATATTTCCAGTAGCGTGACCTGGGGACCGTCCCCCCGGGGCAGCCACCCGTGTGTCTGCCCAAGGGCCATGCCTTTGTCCGGAGTGAGCCGCTCGTGAACTTCGAAACGCCCGTGAAGCCCGCTGCCGCCAACCTGGCCGTCCCGCCCGCCACCAACGGACATGCGGTGCCGTCCGTGACTGCCACGCCAGCGCCAGTGCCCGCGGAGAACGCTCCGGCCGAGTTCACCTCCACCACGATGCGCGTGAAGAAGCGCAACGGCTCCAATGAGCCGGTGGACCTCAACAAGATTGTCCGCGCCGTGGGCCGCTGCTGCGTGGGCCTGCCCCGCGTGGACGTCATGCGCGTGGCCACGAAGACCATCTCCGGCCTCTACGACGGCGCCACCACGCGCGAGCTGGACAGCCTCTCCATCCAGACGGCCGCGGCCCTCATCGCCGAGGAGCCCGAGTACGGCCGCCTCTCCGCGCGCCTGCTCGCCGCCTTCATCCAGAAGGAGGTCAGCAACCAGGAGATCCACTCCTTCAGCCAGTCCATCGCCGCCGGCCACAAGCACGGCCTCATCGCGGACCGGCTGCTCCAGTTCGTTCAAGCCAACGCGCGCAAGCTCAACGCGGCCATCGACCCGTCGCGCAACGACCTCTTCGAGTACTTCGGCCTGCGCACCGTCTATGACCGGTACCTCCTGAAGAACCCGGTGACGCGCGAGGTGCTGGAGACGCCGCAGGAGTTCTTCCTCCGCGTGGCCTGCGCCCTCAGCGGCGACAACGCGCGCGAGGCGATTGAGCTCTACCGGCTGTTCAGCTCGCTGGAGTACATGCCCAGCTCGCCCACCCTGTTCAACTCGGGCACGCGCCACGAGCAGCTCTCCAGCTGCTTCCTGCTGGACTCGCCCGCGGACGAGCTGGACGCCATCTACAAGAAGTACTCGGACATCGCGATGCTGTCGAAGTTCTCCGGCGGCATCGGCGTGGGGTACCACCGCGTGCGCGCGCGCGGCTCGCTCATCCGCTCCACCAACGGCCACTCCAACGGCATCGTCCCCTGGCTGAAGACGCTGGACGCCTCCGTCGCCGCGGTGAATCAGGGCGGAAAGCGCAAGGGCGCGTGCTGCGTCTACCTGGAGTCGTGGCACGCGGACATCGAGGACTTCCTCGAGCTGCGTGACAACACGGGTGACGAGGCCCGCCGCACGCACAACCTGAACCTGGCCAACTGGGTGCCGGACCTCTTCATGAAGCGCGTGGAGGCGGACGGCGACTGGAGCCTGTTCGACCCGAAGGTGGTGCCCCACCTGACGGACCTGTACGGCGAGGCTTTCGACAAGGCCTACGCCGAGGCCGAGGCGAAGGGCCTGGCCATGCGCAAGGTGAAGGCGCGCGACCTCTACGCCCGGATGATGAAGACGCTGGCGCAGACGGGCAACGGCTGGATGACCTTCAAGGACATCAGCAACCGCAAGAGCAACCAGACGGGCAAGGATGGCAACGTCATCCACCTGTCCAACCTCTGCACCGAAATCCTGGAGGTGACGAGCCAGGGTGAGACGGCGGTGTGCAACCTGGGCTCGCTGAACCTGGGCCGCATGGTGGTGGACGGGAAGTTCGACTTCGAGCGCCTGCGCGCCAACGCGCACCTGGCCCTCAAGCAGTTGGACCGGGTCATCGACCTCAACTACTACCCCATCTCCCAGGCCGCCTCGTCCAACATGCGCTGGCGCCCGGTGGGCCTGGGCCTGATGGGCCTGCAGGACGTGTTCTTCCAGCTCCGCCTGCCCTTCGACGCGCCCGAGGCCCGCGCGCTGTCGAAGAAGATTTCGGAGGAGATCTACTACGCGGCGCTGTCCACCTCGTGCGAGCTGGCCGAGCAGTTCGGCGCACACCCCTCCTTCCCGGAGACGCGCGCGGCCAAGGGCGAGCTCCAGTTCGACGCCTGGGGCGTGGTGCCCGAGGACACGGCGCGCTGGGACGCGCTGCGTGAGCGCATCAAGAAGCACGGCCTGCGCAACTCGCTGATGATTGCCATTGCCCCCACCGCGACGATTGCGTCGATTGTGGGCTGCTACGAGTGCATCGAGCCGCAGGTGTCCAACCTGTTCAAGCGCGAGACGCTGTCCGGCGACTTCCTCCAGGTGAACCGCTACCTGGTGCGCGACCTCCAGGCGCTGGGGCTGTGGAACGAGAACATCCGCAACCGCATCAAGATGGCCGAGGGCAGCGTGCAGGACATCACCGAGCTGCCGGAGAACCTGCGTCAGGTGTACCGGACGGCCTGGGAGATTCCGATGCGCTCGCTCATCGACATGGGCGCGGACCGCGGGGCCTTCATCGACCAGAGCCAGTCGCTGAACCTGTTCGTGGAGACGCCGAACATCGGCAAGCTGTCGTCGATGTACTTCTACGCGTGGCAGAAGGGCCTGAAGACCACCTACTACCTGCGCTCGCGTCCGGCGACGCGGATTGCCAAGGCGACGGTGAGCGGGGCCGGCACCGGCACATCGATGCCTGCGACCCCTGTCCCGGTGGTGGCGAAGGCGACGGAGGCCGAGGCGGTGGCCTGCTCGCTGGAGAACCCCGAGGCATGCGAGGCGTGCCAGTAGGCCCGGCTCGCTGAAGCACCCGAGACGTGCGAGGCCCGCCACCCGGCCGGCCTCGCCGCGGTACGGACGTAGCGAAGGACTCGTAGGAAGCATCCCGCGCGCGCGGCGCAAGGAGCACCGAAGCAATGCTGCTGAACCCTGGACTGAACCTGACGCTGCGCCCGATGGCGTACCCGCAGTTCTTCGAGATGTACCGGAACGCCATCAAGAACACCTGGACGGTGGAGGAGGTGGACTTCTCCACGGACCTGGTGGACCTGCGGTCGAAGATGACGGACGCGGAGCGTCACCTCATCCACCGGCTGGTGGCGTTCTTCGCGACGGGTGACAGCATCGTCGGCAACAACCTGGTGCTGAACCTCTACAAGCACATCAACGCGCCCGAGGCGCGCATGTACCTGTCGCGCCAGCTCTTCGAGGAGGCGCTGCACGTCCAGTTCTACCTGACGCTGCTGGACACGTACGTGCCGGACCCGGCGGAGCGGGCGAAGGCCTTCGCGGCCATCGACAACATCCCCTCCATCCAGCGCAAGGCGCGCTTCTGCATGAAGTGGATGGACAGCATCCACGGGATGGATGCGCTGCACACGAAGGAGGACCGGCAGAAGTTCCTGCTGAACCTCATCTGCTTCGCGGGCTGCATCGAGGGGCTCTTCTTCTTCGCGGCGTTCGCCTACGTGTACTTCCTGCGCAGCAAGGGCCTGCTGAACGGCCTGGCGGCGGGGACGAACTGGGTGTTCCGCGACGAGAGCGCGCACATGGCGTTCGCCTTCGAGGCCATCCAGGTGGCGCGCAAGGAGGAGCCGGACCTCTTCGACGCGAAGATGGAGCGCGACGTGGAGCAGATGCTCCGCGAGGCGGTGGAGTGCGAGACGGGGTTCGCGCAGGACCTGCTGAGCGGCGGCGTGGCGGGCCTGTCCGTGCAGGACATGCGCGGCTACCTGGAGTACGTGGCGGACCAGCGCCTGCAGATGCTGGGCATCTCCCCGGTGTTCAAGACGAAGAACCCGCTGCACTTCATGGACCTGCAGGACGTGCAGGAGCTCACCAACTTCTTCGAGCGCCGCGTGTCCTCGTACCAGGTGGCCGTTGGTGTCGGCGCGGCGACGGACGTGGTGTTCGACGCGGCGTTCTGAGCCTTCCAGCGCAGGTCACACCTTCCGGCCCGGCCCTCCGCATCCAGGAGGACCGGGCCGTCTTGCTGGAGGCACCATGTTCCGCTCACTTCTCTCCAGCATGCGAGCTGCCAGAAAGCCTGGCGCGGCGGACAATGCGCAGCGGACCGGGAACACCGAAGCCGCCTTGCACGCCTACGCGGATGCGCTCGCGATACTCGGGGCACGGGGTATCGACCTGGAAGCTCCCTGGTGCCGTTCATCGGTGTCAGTGGCCCTCATTGGTTGCTGCCGGGCCGCGCAGGAGCTGGGTCGCAAGGCCGAGCTGCTGGCCACGCTGGTGCAATGGAGACCGTCCGTCCTCTCGTGGATGCACACGCCCATCACGCCTGTCCATCACCTCATCCGGGAGTTTCCCCCTCCGGTCTCCAGCAGCTGACTCCGGCCGGCCCCCACCCGATTCCCCCCGGTCCGGGTGGCCTGGCGGCCGGAGTCACTACCCCTTCGAATCGCGCGGGTCGTTCCCGTAGCTGTTCCGCTTCCCGATGCTGCCGTCGGCGTTGTGGATGAAGTGCTCCATCCGACGCTCCTGAGCGAGCTCCCGCCCCGCATCCACCGCGCGCTCCTTGAGACGGTGCTTGCTCGTCACCTTCCCCTTCACCTGGTTGATCCAGCCCGCGCCCTCCGGATTCGGGGTGGTATGCACGCCGCCGCCTCGGCTGATGTTCTTCGCCATGTGAGTGCCTCCTGCATGCCCGCCCTCGTGAGCGGACCTTGTGGTTGCAGGAATCAACGAGCACCCCGTGAGGCGGGATTTACGAGTCGCGCGGACCTGCGCCGCCGGACGAGAGGACTGTCGGGTGGAGGTCGCAGCGCATCACGTGACGGCGCGAGCCCGCGGTGCCGACCTCGCGAAAGCCCATCGCCTCGAACGTCCCGACGAAGCCCATGAAGCGATAACTGGGTGACTCGGGGTCGACGGGATACGCCTCCAGGCTGCGGGCGCCCCGCTTCCGCGCGTGCTCCATCGCCGCTTCGATGAGTTGCCGCGTGACACCCTGCCCTCGCACCACGCGCGAGACGAAGAAGCAGACCACGGACCAGACCGAGCCCGGTTCATCACCGGGTTCATCCACTCCGCCCAGGCCCGAGCGGAACGTCTCCCGAGGCGCAATCGAGCACCACGCCACGGGCTCATCGTCGAGGTAGCCGAGAATCCCCACCGGAACGCCCGAGCGCACGCGCTGCTCCATGGCGGCCCTGCGTCCCGCGCTGCCCAGCCGCTGTGCTTCTTGCGACGTCGCGCGCCAGACCATGCACCAGCAGTACTTGGGCCCGCCTCTGCTTTCGAACAGCCGCGCGAAGTCATCCCAGCGCTTCGCATCCACCTCGTGGAAGACGAGCTGGACCGGAGTCTCCGCGTCAGCGGGAACCGGACCTTCCGGATGCTTCGACCGGTCCGCGGTCTTTCTGCTCGGAGCCTTGCCCGATGAAGCCGGCGCTCTCGGAGTCTTCGTCCGCGTCGCGACCTTACGGCCCCGAGCCTTCGTCGATGGAGTTGCGCCCTTCGCAGGCGCCCGCCGTATCGCGGGCCGACGGCCCGGAGTCTTCCTCGAAGTCACCCGCCGCGTGGCCATGGCGCCTCCCGTGCCGGCATTGTGCCCTGCCCACCCTCATCGGGTGACCGGCCGTGGAGGCCAGCACCAGCGGTCGGCTCACTTCCGAACCGACGCCCCTGCCCCCATCTTTGCGAGCGTCGATTCCACCCAGTCCTTCCACGCTCGCGGGTCCTCGCCCAGGTCACGCCCCGCCAGGGCCTGCAGCGCGAGCAGGGCCCCCTCCCGGTCCGAGCGCGAACGCATCGTCACCATCTCCACCAGCAACGGCCCGGCGTCCCGCAGGGCGGCGTCCCGCAACGAGGCATCCTTCTCCACCAGCGCTCCGAGCAGGACCGAAGCCTTGTTCCGGTCCGCCAACGTCGGTCCATGCAGCGCGCGCACCACGGGCGCGAGCGGCACGAGCGCCTTCGAGGCCCCCCGCTGCGTCTGCCACAGTACGCGCATCGCGCCGTTGCGCACCGCACTGCTCGAATCTCGCAACGAGGGCAGCAGCGCCTCCGCGACCTCTTCCCGCGTGCGTCCATACGCGAGCAGGTAGGGCACCAGCGAGCGCCGGTACTCGTCCTTCTCGGTGCGAAGCACCTTCACCAGCGCCTCGAAGTGGGCCGGAACGCCGGTGATGAAGCGCGCCTCCAGGGGCGCGAGCTTGGGATGGTCGAAGCCCGTCCCGCAGTGGAAGGCCTTGCACGTTCCCTCCTCCCCCACGGGAAGTTCCCCCGCGAGGTACAGCGCTCCGGTCTGTTTCTCCAGGTCCGCCCAGGCAACGATGAGGCCGTCCGGGTCCTCCGGTGCACCGTCGGGAGCCGGAGCGAAGTCGATGCGCCACTCGTCCCCAACGTCCACGAGGTCCACTGTCACATACAGGACGTGGGTGTCCTCGTAGGTGGTGTAGCCGCACCCGACCTTCGCGAAGGAAAAGCGCGACAGGAGCCGCTCCTTGCCCTGCTTCATCTCACGGAAGAGCCCGCCATCCGCCAGGTCCACATCCCGGCCCTCGGGGACGCCGAAGACGGCGAGCACCTCGTCGCGCGAGTAACGACGGGAGCCGATGACCTCGACGCTCTCCAGCCGGTAGCGCGAGGACGGTGGCGACGCGGGGCTCGCTGCTGGCGACTGCGCGGGCTTCGTGGACGGAGCGGCCGTTGGGACCTCGGGAGAAGTCCTCTTGATGGCAGGAGCCGAGACACAGCCCGCCAGCAATGCCAGGGCAATCACCAGGATGCGGGCCCGCGTCATGACGCTCATCTCCAGCAACCCGAAAAGGTCCACGAGCACATCCACGAGTCTCGCTCAGCGGGCACGCGTCATGACGCCGCCCTGCTCCAGCAACCCGAAGAGCTCCACGAGCTCCTCCACGGGGAATGCGTAGCCATACTCGGCATAGGCCGCATCGCGGATGTCCGCGACGGAGCGCTTCCCATCGGCGTAGCTCGCGACGGCATCGGGCAGTTGAAAGAAGCGCAGCTCGTCCTCTCCGCGCTCCCGCAGGGCGGTGGTCGCGGCGTTCATCGCGGCCTGCACTGCCTCCACCCGAGGCTTGTCCTCCGGACGAGCCTTGCCCGCCACCTCATCGAACGAAGCCAACTCCTGCCCCTTCACACGACGCGGAACGAAGGCCCGCGCCCGGCGCTCGGCCTCGGAGGGAGCCGACTCCTTCAGCGACACACCGCGCGCCTTGCCGTCCGCCTCCAGTCGCTTCAGGGCCTGGGCCTCGGCGGCCTCGAGCCCCTTCACCAGGGCCTGCACCGACGCAGCGGGCGCGCCCAGGGGCACGCAGGTGCGCAGGGCCTCGCGCTCACGCTGGTAGCCAGAACGCACCACGGCGCGGGCCAGGCGGTACACCTCGGGCACCTCCGCGGTCCCCGCCGCTGCCAGATCACGGCGGGCATTGAACTCATCCTCCGCCACACGCCGCACGCCGTGCACCGAGACCAGCCGCGCCACTTCCAATGCGTCCGCGCCTTCCGCCCACGCGGCGACGGTGACGGAGGCCAGGCCCGCGAACGCGGCGCGGTGCAACTGCGTGGGGTCCACGTTCTCCGTCCGGTCACCGCTGGTGTGGTAGGCGTCATCGGGCCACGTGGAGAAGGCCACGCCGGGGATGCCGTAGTCGTTGAAGAGCTGGTGGTCCGACCCCCGGCTGTAGCGCTCCATGTGCGCGTCCAGCGGGTCTCGCGAGCCGGTGACGGAGCCGATGCGGAAGTCCTTCCTCGGCGGGTACACCACCCTGTTGAAGCGATTCATGAAGGCCGCGGTGGACTCGATCACGGCATTCACGAAGCTGGCATTCCAGTCCGGCGTGTACGTCACCATGAAGCGCGAGTGCGTCCGCGTGAGACTCGCGCCGAGCATGTCGAAGTTGAAGTTGGCCACCCGCCGCACCGGGTCATCCGCATGGTGGGAGAACCAATCGCGGGTGCCCTCGAACTCCGGCAGCCACAGCACGCGCAGGGTGCGCACCGGCGGCGGCAGCACGCCCCGGCGGATGAGCGCGGCATACGTGCGCACCACCTCCAGCACGGTGGCCGAGCCCGACGCATTGTCATCGGCCCCGGGCTTGTAGTGGTCCAGGTGCGCGGTGAGGACGACCTCCTCGCCGGAGCGCGTACCGGGGATGACGCCGCTGACGATGTTGTAGTGCCCCGTGGAAGTCTCCGTGGCGACGCTCACGTCGACCTTCACGTCGCCCGCCCGGAGCTGCGCGCGCAGCTCGCGCCCCTGGCGGTCGGAAACCATGAACACGAAGGGCATCCGCGTGCCCGGCGGCAGCAGCGACGGCGCGATGTGGAACCAGCCCACCTGGTCCGGGAAGTCACCGTCCAGGCGATGGGGCCAATTCCACGGCGGCGTCGAGTACGACGAGATGACGCCCACGGCACCGCGCTCGCCCACCGCCTTGCGCACGGCGAACCCCGGCGCGCCGCGCGTGAGGACGACCTTGCCCTTCACGTCCTTGCCCGCGTAGTCCGCGTCCCGCATGCCCGTGTCCACGTCGACCAACTCCAGGCCCGAGCCCTCGAAGCTGCCACTGCCAGGTGCCAGGGACATGGGCAGGTCGGCGTACGAAGTCACGCGGTACCTGTGCGGCCCGGCCACCCACAGCTCGCCGCGAGTGGCGCGCCACTGCGGGCCGTCCTTCATCGGCTCCAGGCGCACGTCCTGGAGCCCCGCGGCCTCGGCGGCGGCCTTCATCCACGTGGCCGCCGCGCCGTAGCCCTCCTGCGTGTCCCGCGCGAGGAGCGCGAGCCGCTGCACGTCATCGTGGATGCGGTCGCCGGAGCTCTCCTGGATGAGGGAGAGCACCACCTCGTCCCGCAGCACGAGGCCGGTGGTGGGCGACACGCGCCCCAGCGGGGACGGAGAAGGCTGGGCGGCGGCACTGAGTGCGACGAGGAGGGCGAAGGAGAGCAGGCAGGTGCGCATGGGATGTCTCGCGGGGCCCCACTCATAATTGCCCGAGTCGCTGGCTACCAGCGCTTGCCGCACCCACCGGGGGGCGTCGCCGCGCCGTGCTAGAACGAGGGTCACCGCATGGACCACTTCGCCCCGCTCCTCTGGCTCTGGATGCTCTGCTTCGCCGTCAACGCGCTCTGGGCCCTGGCCCAGGCGGCGGTGGCGAGCACGCTCGGCGCGCGGCCCGTGCTCGTGGACCTGGGCGTCGGCCCCGTCCTGTTCGCGGCACGCCTGGGCGGAATCCTCTGGTCCTTCCGCCCCTTCGCCATCGCCAGCGCGGTGGGCTTCACGGAAGAGGCCGTGTCCGAGGACGCACCGCAGCGCAACCGGCTCCAGGAGCTCTCACTGCCCATGCACGGCGCAGTCATCCTCCTGCCCTGGGGGGTGCAGGTCGCCATCGCCATGACCTGCCTGGGCGCCGCCGAGGGACTCCGCCAGTTCCTCCACGGCTTCACGCTGCCCTTCGAGCTCTCCGCCCTTCCCGGCCGCGTCGAGCGCCTCGCCGAGATACTGCGCCACGGCGAGCTGCTCCGGGCCTGGGGCCTCCTCAGCGCGAAGATGGCCGCCATCAACCTCCTGCCCGTGCCCGTCCTGGCGGGAGGCCAGCTCCTGCTCCTGCCCTGGCGCGAGCGCTACCCCGTCTGGGCGGGGCTGCTCAATGTGCCGTGCTACCTCGCCTTCCTGGGCTGGGGCCTCTACGTGGCATTCCTCGTCGCCACGACCTTCTGAGCTAATCCCTGCCCTGCAGCGCCAGCCGCGCCCCGAGCGCGACGAACACCGCGCCGGTGACGCGCTTCTGCGCGGCGGCCACGCGCGGGTTGCGCCGCAGCCACGCGCCGAACGCGCCCGACGCCCCCGCGAGGAAGACGAGCCACGCCGTCCCGGTGAAGGCGAACAGCAACCCGAGCACGACGAACTGCGCTCCCGTGGAGCCCCGCGCCGGGTCCACGAACTGCGGCAGGAAGGCGAGGAAGAACAGGGCCACCTTCGGGTTGAATACGTTGGTGACGACACCGTCGCGGAAGATGCGCCACAGGCTCGTGGGCTGCAGGCCCTGCACGGCTTCCGGGCCCGCCTTGCTGCGCAGCATCTGCACGCCCATCCACACGAGGTAGACGGCGCCCACCCACTTCACCACGGTGAAGGCCAGGGCGGACGTCGCCAGCAGCGCGGACAGGCCCAGCGCCGCGGCGGCGATGTGGAACAGGCACCCGGCGGCGATGCCCAGCGCGGACACCACGCCCGCGGACCGGCCCTGGCCGAGGCTCCGCGCCAGCACGTACATCGTGTCAGGCCCGGGCGTGAGGTTGAGGGCGATGCCGGCCAGCATGAACGCGGCGAGACGGGTCGGGTCGAAGAGCATGGCGGTGGCTCCACTCCGTGGCACCCACAAGCTGGGTGCGCGACATCCGCCGTATACGCCCGCCTACGGTCCGCGTGAAGCGTGCCGGCCCACGGAGAGCCGCCGTCGTACGTCCGGCCGCACGCTCCGTCCGCAGGCCGCGATGCCTTTCATTATGCTGCATGTCCCAGCGCGCTTCGTTGGCGGGCAGGTGGAACGCACGCTCCATCCGCTGCCTTCACCCGAACCGCGCGAGGCGCACGCATCGCCAATGCGCCCGGGCTCACACCGGCGTCCGGTGCTCCCTCCGGTCGCTCGCCAGCCGCTCCGCCCGCTCGCGCTCCGTGGCCCGCTCCGCCGTGGTGGCCGTAATCGGCGCCACCGGACGGAACAGCGTGCGGTACACGGCGGCGGCCGTTGCTCCTCCCAGCAGCGGCGCCACGATGAACAGCCAGAGTTGGCTCAACGCCAGGCCGCCCGCGAACACGGCCGGCCCCAGGCTGCGCGCCGGATTCACCGACGTGTTCGTCACCGGAATGCCCACCAGGTGGATGAGCGTCAGCACCAGGCCAATGGCCAGCCCCGCGAAGCCCACCGGCGCGCGCGCATCCGTGGCGCCCAGCACCGTCAGCACCAGCAGGAACGTGAGCGCCACCTCGGTGAGGAAGGCCGCGCTCATGCCGTAGCCCTCGGGCGAGGCGACGCCGAATCCGTTGGACGCCAGCCCCTCTTCCACCGCCGAGTAGCCCCCGGGCATCCCCCGCGCAATCAGCAGCACCACGCCGGCCGCGACAGTCGCCCCCACGCACTGGGCCACCACGTAGCCGAGCGCATGGCGGGACTCCATCTTTCCCGTGAGCAGCAGCCCCAGCGTCACCGCCGGATTGACGTGGCAGCCGGAGATGGGCCCCACCGTGTACACCATCGCCAGCAGCGACAGGCCGAACGCGAACGACACGCCCAGGAAGCCGATGCGCCCTCCCGCCAGCACGGCCGCGCCAACGCCTCCGAGCACCAGCACGAAGGTCCCCACCAGCTCCGCCAGGTACTTGCGGAACGCCTCTTCGCCCCCGACACGGACCGGGGCCGACTCCACCGTGGATGCAGCCATGCGCAGCCTCACTCCGCGAGGCCCCTCGCCGCGGCTGCCCACGGCCGGTGCCTCACGGCACAAGCAGTCCCATGGGAGACAGTGAGCACGGCAACCCGGTGGCGACAGGGCCACCCGCCTCATGGCCGGTGGGGCGGCCTCCGCGAGGAGCCCTCGCAGCGCCGCCCACCCACGACGGCCAGAAGGCCTACTTCCCCTTCATCACGCCGATGAACGGCAGGTTCCGGTACGTCTCGGCATAGTCGAGCCCGTAGCCGACGACGAAGTGGTCGTCGATGACGAAGCCCTTGTAGTCGATGTCCACCTTCGTCCGCGCCCGCGCCGGCTTCTCCAAGAGCGAGCACAGCTTCAGCGACGCCGGGTGCCGCGCCCGCAGGTTCTCCAGCAGGAACTGCATGGTGAGCCCGGTGTCGATGATGTCCTCGATGATGAGCAGGTGCTTGCCCGCCATGGGCTTGCTCACGTCCGTGGTGATGCGCACCTCGCCCGTCGTCTCCGTTCCACCCTGGTAGCTGGACACGCCGAGGAACTCGAGCTTCAGCGGCAGGTCGATGTTCTTCGCCAGGTCCATCGCGAAGAACACCGAGCCCTTCAGCACGCAAATGATGGTCAGGTCCTTGCCCGCGTAGTCGCGCGTAATCTCCGCGGCCAGCTCCCGCACGCGCGCCTGCAACTTGTCCTCGGAAATCAGGACGCCGACTTGCGACTCGTAGAACGCCAAGGCCTGCTCCTTCGCTACACGTAGGCGTTGTTCATGATCTCCCCGAAGCCGCCTCCTCCGGGGACGATGTACTGCCGGTCATCCAGCCCCCGCTCCTTCTCCCAGAGCGCGCCCGGCTCCGTGCCGAACACCTCCGGCGGGGACATGCCCCGGTCCAACCGGAGCGCGTAGATGATGACGTCCGGATGGTCCTTCGTCATGCGCCGCAGGTACTCCGGCGTGATGATGAGGTTCAGGGTGATGATGCGCCGGGGACGCCCCGGCACCTTGTTCTTGTAGAGCGTAATCGCCGTGGACAGGCTGCCGCCCGTGGCCCCCATCGGGTCCGGGAAGAGCACGAAGGCGTCATCCACGTCGCCGCCAATCTTCGCGCCGCCAATCTCCGAGCCCACCACCGCCTGCGCCGCGTCAATCATGCGGCTCATGATGATGTGGTCCTGGCGCACCAGCGTCGGGTCCACCGTGGTGTTCATCAAGTCATACGTCACCTGCGACGGCAGCGTACCCGCACGGGCGATGTTCACCGTGACGACGCGCACCTGCGGGTCGATGACCTCGCCCTGGTAGAGCCCGTTCGGCGTGTAATCAATCATCCGGGTGGGCAGGCTCACCATCTTCCGGGGGAACTCGGCGTTCACCACCGTCTTCACCAGGTCGGTGTAGAGCAGCTCCACCAGCCGGTTGATTTGCGGCTGGATGACGCCCTTGGAGCACAGCGTCGCCAGCTGCGAGAGGAGGAACGGATTTCCCACCAGGTGGACGTGAGGTCCATAGTGGTGGGTCATCTCGTTCAGCCGGAAGGGTACGTTGGCGTACAGGGTGTCGCGCATTCGGTCGGCTCCTCTCGCCCGGGGCCTCGGACCGTAAGGCCCGGGCGGACAACACGGCGGGCCTCAGTCGAACAGCTTGAGTGTCTGCGGCGGGGTGCCTTCTGTCGGCTCCGGCACATGGCACTTGCGGCAGCGCGGCTCGTACGCCCCGGCCGCGCCCACCACCACGCGCTCACCGCTGGACACGATGCGCTGCGAACGATTGGCCGGATTCCCACAGACGACGCAGATGGCCAGCTCCTTCGTCACGTACTCGGACACCGCCATCAACTGCGGCATCGGCTCGAAGGGCCGCCCCTGGTAGTCCTGGTCCAGCCCCGCGCAGATGACCCGCAGGCCCTTGTTGGCGAGCGCCTGTACGACGGCCACCACTTCCACGCCGAAGAACTGCACCTCGTCGATGCCCACCACCTGGGTGTCGGCGGCCAACCGGTAAAAAATCTCTTCAGCCCGGTCGATGGGCGTGGACGTCACCTTGAGCTGCGAGTGGCTCACCACCGCCGTGTCGTCGTACCGGTTGTCGATGCGCGGCTTGAAGACCTGCACCTTCTGCTTGCCGTACAGGGCGCGCTGGACGCGGCGGATCAACTCCTCCGTCTTGCCGGAGAACATGGAGCCGCAGATGACCTCTATCCACCCGATATCTTTGGGGAATTGGTGCAAGGAAGCGCTCGCGGGCAGGGGGCGGAAAGGGCGCGGATAGTCTGCCACACCCCCATGGGAGTCAACTTTCAGCCCACCCCTCCCCATGCGTGTCTCGTCCCACTCCAGCCCGCCTGCCCGCCTGCTTCCGGTAGGGCCCGCGCGGCGCTGGCAAGCCTCTTGAAAGAGGCTCCTCCCGGTTGGGTGTGAACGGGCGCGGGAGGCAGGCGTGGCGGCGACGATGGAGCAGGTGCAGGACGCGGCTTGGAGCAGCAGGGCGTCGTTCTACGTGTCACCGGCCTCGGTGGCGCTGCTGATGCTGAACCTGATGGACGGGCTCTTCACCCTGCTCTTCCTCCAGCTCGGAGTGGCCGAGGAGCTCAACCCCCTCATGCGGCTGGCCTACGAGCAGTCCCCGCTCTTCTTCATGTTCTCCAAGCTCGTCATCGTGAATGCCGGCCTCTGGCTGCTCTGCCTCCACCGGCAGCTGCCGGCCAGCCGCATCGCCATCAGGGCGGGCGCCGTCGTGTACGGCATCATCGTGGTCTACCACCTCGCCTTCCTGACCCACCTGGTCCTTCACTGGCCCGTCGCCGGCCGCTGACCCCACCGGTAGAGCGGTGGACTGTGGGGAGGTTGAACATTGGCCCCCGGGTCACTCGTGTCCCCGCTTGCATTTTACACCCGGTATGTCCCAGGCTTCCCTTCAGCTCCGACCTTTCGGGTTCGGGGGGGGACCATGAACATCACCGACGTCCGGGTGTTTCCGGTCGAAGAGGACAAGCTCAAGGCGTACGTCACCATCACCCTGGATCATTGCTTCGTCATTCGCGATTTGAAGGTCATCCACGGCTCCTCGGGGCTGTTCATCGCGATGCCGGCAAAGAAGAGGAAGGATGGGACGTACAAGGATATTGCTCACCCGCTCAACGCGGATACGCGCAGCCAGATGGAGCGCGTCATCCTCATCGAGTACGAGAGACACCTGCATCAGGCGCAAAGCGGGATGCTCGTCTCCGCGCCAGCGGACCTGGACTAACGACTTCCCTTCCACCCGTGTCCAGGTTAGTCAGCGGCCCCACCATGCAGCCGCGTGACTTCAAGGTCTTCGCCGGGAACTCGAATCCCGGCCTGGCACACCGCATTTGCGAGTACCTCAAGCGCCCGCTGGGCAAGGCGGAGGTCGGTCGCTTCTCCGACGGGGAAATCCACGTCGAGATTGGAGAGAACGTCCGCGGTCATGACGTCTTCATCCTCCAGTCCACGTGCCCGCCGGCCAACGACCACCTGATGGAGCTGCTCATCATGTGCGACGCCCTCAAGCGGGCGAGCGCCGGCTCCATCACCGCCGTCATGCCCTACTACGGCTACGCCCGGCAGGACCGGAAGGTCGCCCCGCGCACGCCCATCACGGCCAAGCTGATCGCCGACCTCCTCGAGGTCGCCGGCGCTGGCCGCGTGGTGTCCATGGACATGCACGCCGGGCAGATTCAGGGCTTCTTCAACATCCCCTCGGACCACCTCTACGGCTCGCCGGTGTTCCTGGAGGATTTGCGCAAGCGCTTCCCGGACTCGCAGGAGATCGTCATCGTCTCGCCGGACGCCGGCGGCGTGGAGCGCGCCCGCGCGTACTCGAAGCGGCTCAACACGGGCCTAGCCATCATCGACAAGCGCCGCCCGCGTCCCAACGCCTCCGAGGTGATGAACCTCATCGGCGACGTGAATGGGAAGGACGCCGTCCTGGTGGACGACATGGTGGACACCGCCGGCACGCTCGCCCAGGCGGCCGCCGCGCTGAAGGCCAAGGGCGCGCGCCGCGTGGTGGCCT
The DNA here is from genome assembly GCF_055568925.1 of Pyxidicoccus sp. M6. NCBI lineage: Bacteria > Pseudomonadati > Myxococcota > Myxococcia > Myxococcales > Myxococcaceae > Pyxidicoccus > Pyxidicoccus sp. M6. Next base: position 9,335,307 of record NZ_CM145714.1, read on the forward strand.
ACGCCGTCCACCCCATCCTCTCGGGCCCGGCCATTCAGCGCATCACCGACTCCGTGCTGGAGGAGGTGGTGTTCACGGACACGGTGCCGCTGTCGCCCGCGGCGCAGGCCTGCTCGAAGATTCGCGTGCTCACCACCGAGCGCCTCTTCGGCGAGGCCATCGCCCGCATCCACCGCGCCGACTCGCTCAGCTCGCTCTTCGTCTGAGCTGGCGCACGCCTGCCAGCCGGGCGGCTTGACTCCAGGCCCTCCGGCTGGCATGTGCACCCTCCTCCATCGGTCCCCTTACGCGTAGGGGCGCCGTCATCGGGGCCCGCCACTGGGGCGGGATGCCGAGGGCGCCGGGGTGACCGCTGGCAACCGCAGTCCCCTTTCGTGAGGTTTTTCCATGTCCGTCGACAAGAGCACTCTCGAGGCCAAGCCGCGTGAGGGCGCCGGCAAGGGCGTTGCCCGCCGCCTGCGCGCGCAGGGTCTGGTTCCCGCCGTCGTTTACGGCAAGCACCTGGCCAAGCCGGTGCACCTCGCGGTGGACCCCAAGTCCGTCCGCGTGGCCATCAACACCCCGCACAAGTTCAACACCCTCATCCAGATCAAGCTGGGCGGTGACACCCATCAGGTCCTCCTGAAGGACTACCAGATGGACCCCGTCTCCCGCGAAATCCTCCACGTCGACTTCATCGGCGTGCGTGAGACCGAGCCGGTGAAGGTCAACGTCCCGCTCGTGCTCACCGGCAAGGCGGCGGGCGTGGCCGACGGCGGTCTGCTCACCCAGGTCCGCCGCGAGCTCGAGGTCTGGGCGCTGCCGAACGCCATCCCCGAGAAGATTGAAGTGGACGTCACGCCGATGAAGATTGCCGAGGCCATGCACGTCAACGACGTGAAGCTGCCCTCGGGCGTCTCCATCAAGACGAACGTCAACTACACCGTGGCCGTCCTCAGCGCGCCCGAGGCGGTCGAGGCTGCTCCGGCGGCTGCTGCGGCGGCGGCGGCTCCGGCGGCGGCTGCCGCGGCTCCGGCGGCCAAGGCGGGCGACAAGGCGGCGGCGGCTCCGGCTGCCGCGGCCAAGGCCCCGGCGAAGAAGTAGGCTTCGTCGTACGCAACCCTTCTGGAGCGGGGCTGGTCCTCACAAGGGGCTGGCCCCGTTTCCGTTTCGGAGCCTCGCATGAAGCTCATCGTCGGGCTGGGCAACCCGGGGCGCGAGTACGAGCGGCACCGGCACAACATCGGGTTCATGGTGGTGGAGGCACTCTTGTCCCGGGCGCGTGCGGAGCTCAACCAGGAGAAGTTCGCCGCCAGGGTGGGCCAGGGCACGCTGGCCGGTGAGCGCGTCCTCTTCCTGGAGCCGCAGACGTTCATGAACCTGTCGGGCCGCTCGGTGGGAGAGGCCGCGCGCTTCTACAAAATCCCCGTGGAAGACGTGCTCGTCATTCACGACGAGCTGGACATGCCCTTCGGCCGGCTCCAGCTCAAGGCGGGCGGCGGCAGCGGCGGCCACAACGGTCTGAAGAGCATCGTCTCCAGCCTGGGCGCGGAGGCGTTCATCCGCTTGCGCTTCGGCATCGGCAAGCCGGAGGGGCCCAATGCCAAGGAGCGAGTGTCCGGCTACGTCCTCTCCGGCTTCGACGACGGCGAGCGCCGGCAGCTGGAAGAGCTCATCGGCCGCTCCATGGACATCACGGAGTGCTGGATTCGGGACGGCCTCTCCGTCGCCATGAACCGGTTCAACCGGAAGGCGTGAGGGCAGGCAGGCGTCCAGGCGCTTCCGGCCGCTTGACTTGGAGGGGGCCCGCTCCTAGAAGGCGCGTTCCCCCATCGGGCACCCGCCAGGTGGGATGTTCTTTCACAGCTTCCCGTGTTCGTGCACGGGACGTAGCGCGAAGGTGATGGGCGCGCGGTTTCCCATCCCCGGCGGCGCGGGCTTCGGCCTCGCTGACCGTTTCCCCGCTCCTCGGATTGTCCGGGGGGCACTCGACCCCAAGGGGAGAGAAAACATGGCTGAGACGCAGGCCGCGACGCGGCTTCGTGAGTACGAGACCATCTTCCTGGTCAAGCCGGACCTGACGGACGACAACGTGGACAAGCTCAAGGAGCGCGTCCGCGGCATCGTTGGCCGTGAGGGTGGCAAGCTGATCCGCTTCACGGTGTGGGGCAAGAAGAAGACCCTGTTCCCCGTGGCGAAGCAGCCCCGCGCCATCTACGTGCACGCCAGCTACCTGGGTAACTCCAAGCTGGTGGCCGAGGTGGAGCGCAACCTCCGCAACTTCGACGAGGTGTCCCGCTACATCTCCGTGAAGGTCGCCGAAGAGGTGGACCCCGAGACGCGTCCGGTCCTCGAGGACCTGAAGCTGGCCGGCGACGTCGAGGAGACCCGTCCGGGCGGCGCCCCTGCCGAGCGCGAGGGTGGCTTCCGCGGCGGCGGCGATGAGGGCGGTGGCGAGTCGGAGGAGGAGTCGACCGAGGAGGCCTGAGAAGGCCACCGGGTCAATTCCCTTAGGGACCAACCCAGGAATCGAGAACGCTCATGAGCAACGGAACTGAGAACAAGACGGGCGCTGCTCCGGCCGGCCGGACGGGCGGCTTCGGCGGCGGTGGTGGCGGTGGATTCGGCGGTGGCCGTGGTGGCGACCGCGGCGACCGCGGTGGTCGTGAGGACCGCGGCGGGCGCGGTGGCGACGACCGCGGCGGGATGGGTGGCGACGAGGACAAGCGCGGTGGCCGCGGCTTCGGCCGCAAGAAGGTCTGCCGCTTCTGCGCCGAGAAGAACGCCACGGTGGACTTCAAGGACCAGGCGACCCTGAAGTACTTCGTCACGGAGCGCGGCAAGATCATCCCCCGCCGCATCTCCGGCAACTGCGCGAAGCACCAGCGCGAGGTGGCGGTGGCCATCAAGCGCGCCCGTGGCATCGCGCTCCTCCCCTACAACGCGGTGGTCGGCTAGCCGCCGGTCCGCACAGGAGACTGAACATGAAGGTCATTCTGCGTGAGGACATCGACAACCTCGGCAAGTCCGGGGACCTCGTCACCGTGAAGGACGGCTTCGGCCGCAACTACCTGCTGCCTCGCAAGAAGGCGGTGCTCGCGAGCGAGCAGAACATGCGCCAGCTCGAGCACGAGAAGTCGGTCATGACCGCCCGCAACGCCAAGCTGAAGGGCGCGGCGGAGGATCAGGCCAAGAAGATCGGCAGCATCAAGGTGACCATCAAGCGCAAGGTCGGCGAGCAGGACAAGCTGTTCGGCTCCGTCACCGCGCTGGACATCGCCGAGGCCGTTGCCGCCCAGGGTCAGACGGTGGACCGCCGTGCCATCCACCTGCCCGAGCCCATCAAGTCGACGGGCAGCTTCGAGGTGGAGCTGCGCCTGCACCGCGAGGTGACGGCGAAGATCAAGGTCGACGTGGTGGCCGAGTAGTCATCGCCCTTCGTCACTGAAGTTCGCAAAGGCCGTCCGGGGCAACCCGGGCGGCCTTCTGCTTTTCGCGGGGCTCCGCCTCCCGTCCGGCTCGCGCCGTGCCCGGTCCGTCCCGCGACATCCGCGTGGAGCGTCCGGCGCGCGGTGCGTATCCCAGAGCGGAAGGAGGCTCACCCATGAGCACTGCCGCACCGCGCGCCGCCGCCGTTGACGACCACCGCCCCGACCTGGACTGGCTCCGGGTGGTGTGCATCCTGCTGCTGCACTTCTTCCACACGGGGATGATGTTCAACCGGTGGGACTGGCACGTGAAGAGCGCCGAGGCGCTCACGTGGCTGGAGCCGCCCATGGAGGTGCTGCACCACGTGCGCATGCCGCTGCTGATGCTCATCTCCGGCGTGGGCACGGCGCTGGCGCTGCGTCGGCGCTCGGTGGGGGCGTTCGCGAAGGACCGCGTGAAGCGGCTCTTCGGGCCGCTGGTGTTCGGCATCTTCATCGTGGTGCCGCCGCAGATCTACGTCGAGCAGTTGTTCCGCGGCCGCTTCCACGGGAGCTACGCGGAGTTCTACCCGTCGGTGTTCGACCTCGTGCCCTACCCCGCCGGCAGCTTCAGCTGGCACCACCTCTGGTTCGTCGCGTACCTCTTCGTCTACTGCGTGCTCGCGCTGCCGCTCTTCTGGGCGCTGGGCACCAAGCGCGGGCAGGCCTTCCTCTCGCACGTGGAGGGCTGGCTGTGCCGCAAGTGGAACGTGGTGTGGCTGTTCGTCCCGCTCGCGCTCAACGCGCTGCTGCTGCACGCGTACCCCACGACGCACGCGCTCTTCGATGACCCGCGCACGTTCGGCCACTACGGCCTGCTGTTCCTCATGGGCCACCTGCTCGGCCGCTGCCCTCGCGTGTGGGACTCGCTCGTGGAGCGGCGGCACGAATTGCTCGTGGTGAGCATCCTCCTGTTCGCCATCATGTTCCCGCCGGACGAGTTCGCCCTGGTGCCGGAGATGCTCGGCGCCCAGTCGGCGCTCTGGTTCTTCATCCTCACGGCGCTGGCCTGGGCACGCTCGCGCATCCACGTCCGCCGGCCCTGGCTGAAGCACGCGCAGGAGCTGTCGTACCCCTTCTACATCCTCCACCAGACGGTCATCGTCGTCGTGGGCTACGCGTTCCTCCCGCTTCCCGTGGGGACGGTGACGCTCTTCGGCCTGGTGCTCGTCGTGTCCTTCGCCCTGACGTGGGCGCTGACGGAGGCTGTGGCTCGGGTGCCCCTCCTGCGGCCGTGCTTCGGGATGAAGCCGCGCGCCGCCCGGCCCGTGCCCCCGCGGACGGTGGAGGCGGGGCATACTGCCTGAGGCGCCCATGGCTTCCCTCCCCACCGACGGCACCTCCCCTCACGCCTTGCGCTGGCAGTGGCCGAGCATCCGCGCGAAGCCCGCGCTGGGGCTGTTCGCGCTCTTCCTGGGAGTGGGGCTGTGGAACGGGATGACGGTGTGGTTCACCATCCGTGGCAATGGCGGCTCGGTGCACGTCCTGGAACCGTTCGTCTGGGAAATCACCGGGGCGCTGGGAGTCTGGGTGGCGCTGCCCATCCTCCACGCCGCGGTGCTCAACGCCCCGGGGCCGAGCGTTGGCTGGGCGCGCTTCCTGGGTATCCACGTGGTGGGCTACCTGCTCTTCACCACACTGCACATGGTGGCGATGGTGCCGCCGCGCTACCCGCTCTACACGCTGCTCGGGCTGGGCACGTATGACTATGGAGACCTGACCTTCCGCATCCCCATGGAGGCGCAGAAGGACCTCATCGTGTACGCGGTGGGCTCGGTGCTGCAGCGGCTCTTCAACGCCTGGAAGGAGCGGCAGGCGCGAGTGGTTCGCGAGGCCACACTGGAGAGCGAGTTGCGCGAGGCGCGGCTCCAGGCGCTCACCGGCCAGCTCCACCCGCACTTCCTCTTCAACGCGCTGAACACCATCAGCTCGGTGATGTACGAGGACCTGGCGCGCACGGACCGGCTGCTGAGTGATTTGGGCGGCCTGCTGCGCGCCAGCCTGGAGCGGAAGGACGCCACGTGGACGCTGGCGGAGGAGCGTACGCATGCGGAGCGCTTCGTCGCCCTGCTGGCCGCGCGCTTCGGTGAGCGCGTGAGGGTGAGCTGGGACGTGGCGCCGGGACTGGACGCGGCGCGCGTGCCCTGCTTCGCGCTGCAGGCGTTGGTGGAGAACGCGGTGAAGCACAACCAGGACCGCCGCGAGCCGCTGGAGGTGCGCATCCGCGCCCGCGACGACGGGCCGGGCTGGTGGCTCGAGGTGGAGGACACCGGGCGTGGCTTCGGAGAGGCGTCGCCCGCGAAGGGGCCCGGCGTGGGGCTGGCGCACCTGGAGCGCATCCTCGCGTTGCTGCACGGCGGACGGGCACGGCTGGAGCGCGGGCAGGGGCCTGAAGGTGGCGCGCGCGTGTCACTGTGGCTGCCTCGCGAGGTGGCTGCATGAAGCGCTTCGGCGTGCTCGTCGTCGACGACGAAGCCCCCGCACGGGCCAAGGTGAAGCGGCTGCTCGCGGACGACTCGCGTTTCCTGCTCGCGGGGGAAGCCGTGGACGGCACGGACGCCCTCGCGCGGGTGGAGGCCCTGCGTCCAGACCTGCTCGTCCTCGACGTGCAGATGCCGGGGCTCACCGGCTTCGAGGTGCTGGAGGCGCTCGGCCCGGACGCCTGCTCCGCCGTCATCTTCTCCACCGCCTACGACGCCTTCGCCCTCAAGGCCTTTGACGCGCACGCGGTGGACTACCTCCTCAAGCCCTACGACGCGGCCCGCTTCGGCCGGGCGCTCGACAAGGCCCATGCGCTGCTCGGCGCCGGCGAGCGCGAGTCCGGCCGCGTCCAGGCGCTCCTCGAAGACGTGTCCCGCGCCACGCCCGCGCGCCCGCTGGAGCGGCTCGTCGTGAAGGTGGGCGAGGCCTGGGTGCCGCTGAAGCTGGACACCGTGTGGCGCCTGTCCTCCGAGGACAAGTACGTGCGCCTCCACACCGCGCAGGGCGAGCACCTCGTCCGCCAGAGCCTGCGCGCGCTGGAGGAGCGGTTGGATCCGGCGCGCTTCGTCCGCGTGCACCGGGGCGACATCGTCAACCTGGACGCGGTGGCGAAGCTGGAGCCCTGGACGCACGGCGACGGCATCCTCGTCCTCAAGGACGGCACCACGGTGGTGCTCAGCCGCACGTGGCGTGAAGCCTTCCTCGAAAGATGGGGAATGGCGGGGTGAGCCAGGGGGTAGGGCCGCCGCCCTGCTCCCACCCGGTGCTACAGGTCGGTTGCGCCCTGTCGCAGAAAATTGGGGCCACGTCAGAGCCGCCTGTAGAGTGAGCAGGCAGCCATGGAAAACGTCCTCGACACAAGAGATGGCCGGCGGGTTCACGAGGACCTGGCGGCCGAACGGGCAGTGCTGGGCGCGGTGCTCGCGGACAACACGCTCATCGCCGCCGTGGCGGAGGCGGTCAGCGCCGACGATTTCTCCAGCCCCGCACACGCGCAGATTTTCGCGGCGATGATCCGGCTGGACGGCCAGTCCCGTCAGGTCGACCACCTGACGCTGGCCGAAGAGCTGAAGGTATTGGGGCAGCTCGTCGCCGTGGGCGGCCCCGCGTACCTGATGCGGCTGGACCAGGTGGTGCCGCTGGCGTCCAACGCCGTCCAGTACGCGCAGATCGTCAAGGACCAGGCCATCCGCCGTCGCCTGGCCAACGTGGGCCGGGAGATTCAGGAGCTGGCCAGCTCGGAGACGGGCGAGCTGGAGGTGCTGCTCGACGAGGCCGAGCGCAAGGTGTTCCTCCTCGCGGAGAAGAAGCGCGAGGGAGACCTGCGCCCGGTCAGCGAGCTGATGGAGCAGACGCTCGACCTGCTCGACAAGATGAAGGCGGCGGCCACGGGCATAACGGGCCTGTCCACCGGCTACATCGACCTGGACAACCAGCTCACGGGCCTGCACGCGGGCGAGCTCATCATCCTCGCGGCGCGTCCCGGCATCGGCAAGACGTCCTTCGCGATGAACATCGCGGTGCACGCGGCGCTGAAGGAGAACAAGGCCGTCGGCATCTTCAGCCTCGAAATGCCCGCCGACCAGCTCCTCATGCGTCTGCTCGCGTCCACCGCGCGCGTGGACATGAAGAAGCTTCGCGGCGGCCGGCTCACACCGCACGACGAGGAGAAGTTCCAGGAGATGGCGGGCGCGCTCTACAACGCGCCCATCTACATCGACGACTCCGGCGGTCTGTCCCCGTTCGATTTGCGCGCCAAGGCGCGGCGCGTGAAGCAGAAGGACCCGCGGCTGTCGCTGCTGGTCATCGACTACCTCCAGCTCATGCACCAGAAGGGCAAGGTGGAGAGCCGCCAGCTGGAAGTGGCGGAAATCTCCCGCGCGCTCAAGCAGCTGGCGAAGGAGCTGGAGGTGCCCATCATCGCGCTCAGTCAGCTCAACCGTAAGGTGGAGGAGCGCAAGGGTGGCAAGCCCATGCTGTCGGACCTGCGTGAGTCCGGCTCCATCGAGCAGGACGCCGACGTGGTGATGTTCATCCACCGCGAGGAGACGGAGGAAGGCGGCGAGGGCGGAGAGTCGGCCGCGCGCTCCAGCACCGTCATCCCCGTGGAGCTCATCATCGCCAAGCAGCGTAACGGCCCCGTGGGCTCCATCGATTTGGTGTTCCTCTCCGAGTACACCCGCTTCGAGAGCCGCAGCCGCAGCGAGTAGGCGCCCCGCGACGCTCCAGGCAACCTGGAGCGTCTCGCGGACAGCCTTCGCGTCGAGAGCAGCGCAGCCGCAGCGAGCAGTTGCCCTGCCCTACCCCGCGCGCAGGTAACGCACCACGAGCCCGCGCGCCGCGCGCACCGCGGACTCCACCGTGCGGCCCCGCCCCAGCTCCGTCGCCAGCGCCGAGGCCAATCGGCACCCGGTGCCACGTCTCTCGGGCGCGCGCTCCAGCCATTCACCTCGCAGCACGCGCACGCGCTCGGGTGTGGCGAGCACGTCCGCCAGTCCTGCATCCCCCGGCAGGTGCCCGCCCTTCACCAACACCGCGCCAAAGCCATACCGAGCCAGCGCGGCGGCCGCCTCCGAGGCCTCCTCCACCGAGCGCGGCGCGGACCCGCCCAGGAGCCATCCCGCCTCATCCAGGTTCGGCGTGAGCACCACGCGCGGGCCCGCCAGCGACAGGTACGTCTTCGGAGACAGTCGCGACAGCACCTGCCCGCGCGACGTACGCACCACCGGGTCCACCACCCACCACGCGTCCTCGCCATTCAGGGCCGCGCGTGCGGCGGACAACTGCGCGGAGCCGGGCACCATGCCCCACTTCACCGCGTGCAGCGGCCCCAGCTCGCGCGCGGCGGCAATCTGCGCCGCCACCACGCGCGACGGCGAGGCCACCCACGAGAACGTCTTCAAGCCCTGCGCCGTCTGCGCCAGGGGCACCGCCACCGGCAGCCCGTCTCGCTCCAGCACGGCCGACAAGTCCGCGAGCAGTCCCGCCCTCCCCGTGGGCTCGTGCCCCGCCAGCAGGAGGACGCGCGGAGTCACCGCCGGTGCTCGCGCGCCTTCTGGATGAAGGACTTGTACAGCCCCGTGTGCACCGGAATCGTCGTGGCCATGTACTCGGGGTGCCATTGCACGCCCACGGCGAAGGCATGTGCGGTGGACTCAATGGCCTCCACCACGCCATCCGGCGCCACCGCGCACACCACCACGTCCTTGCCCGCCGCGCGCACCGCCTGATGGTGCGTGGAGTTGACCATCAACTGGCCGTGCCCCACCGCCTCCGCCAGCAGCGTGCCGCTCTTCACCTCCACCGGGTGCTGCGGCTGCGTGCGGTCATGCTTCTGCTCGTGCTCGCGAGCACCCTGCACCTCGCGGCCGATGTCCTGGAACAGCGTCCCGCCCAGCACCACGTTGAGCAACTGCATGCCGCCGCAGATGCCCAGCACCGGCATGTTCCGCTTGAGCGCGCCGCGCATCAGCGCCGCCTCGAACGCGGTGCGCCCCTCCTTCAGCGTGCCCAGCCCCTCGCGCGCCGTCTCGCCATATGCCTCGGGCGGGATGTCGAACGCGCCACCGGTGATGAGCACCCCGGAGACGCGGTCCAGGTACGCCTCCACGCACGTGGGGTCGTCCGTGTACGGCAGCACGAAGGGCAGGCCCCCGGTGCGCATCACCGCGTCCGAGTACGGCACCTTCAGCTCATAGCGGGCAAAGGGCTGGTCCTCGGGCTGGCTCCAGTCCGGAGTGATGCCGATGTTGGGGCGGCGCGGCGGCGGCCCGTGGTGTCGCGGATGGTTGTTCATGGGGCTCCTGGGCGCGCGAGGCTAGTCCCCCGTCCCGCCCTGTTCAAACGCGGCCACCAGCTGCCGCACCCGCTCGGCGATGTCCTTGGCGAGCAGGGCGTCGGACACCACCGCCGCGCCATGCGCCCCCGTCGCCGCCACCCGAGCGATGTTCCCGAGCTTCACCCCGCCAATGCCCACCACCGGCAGCGGACTGCCCTTCACCACCGCGGCGAAGTCCTCCAGCCCCAGCACCGGCGCCCCCACCTGCTTCGTCATCGTGGCGAAGAGCGGCCCCACGCCCACGTAGTCCGCGCCCGCGTCCCGCGCCGCCCTCGCTCCCTCCACGCCCCGCACCGTCACGCCCACCAGCCGGCCGGGCCCCAGGAGCTCGCGCGCGGCCTCCGGTGGGAGGTCCTCGTCTCCCACGTGCACCCCGTCCGCCCCCGCCAGCAGCGCCAGGTCCACCCGGTCATTGAGCAGGCACAGCGCCCCCGCGCGGTGGCACAGCGCCGTCACCTCGCGCGCGGCGGCCAGCGCGGCCCGGGGCGGTGTGCGCTTCATGCGCAGCTGCATCACCCGGGCGCCACCGGCCAGCAGCCGCGCCGCCTTGTCCACCAGCGGAACATCCGGGAGCACGGTGTCGTCGCAGAGAAGATAGGGGCCTCGGGGAAGCATGTTGCGGGGCGGTGCGTTCATCGGCTCTGGAAGACGGCTCGGCGGCGTTGACAGGCGCCCTCCCTGCTATAAGGTGGCGCGCTGTTTTCCAAGCAATTCTGAGGATTTGAACATGGCGGATACGGCGGACCCGAAGTACCTCGACAAGCGCACGGCCGAGCGTTACCTGCGCTCCGGCCACCTGGACGAGAAGGCGTACGATCGCCACCTCAAGGGCCTGCCCGACGTGGCGGAGAAGGCCGTCCCCATCGAGACGCTGATGCTCGGCGACGTGGACGACTTCGAGGACGACGAGGAGGAGGAGGACGAGATCGACGAGGACGAGGACGAGTCCGATGAGGACACGTCCGACGAGACCTCCACCGACGAGGGTTCGGCCTCCGCATGAGCTCCGGGGACGAGAAGCGCGGCGAGACCTTCGTGATGCGGGGGGAAGCGCGCTCCGCGTCCGAAGAGTCCATTTCCTTCAGCACCTTCATCGTGGGGCTGGGCACCGCGGTGCTCATCTACCTCGGTGACGCTCCCAACCCGGAGACGGGCCAGACGGTGAAGGACTTGCCGCTGGCCCGGCAGAACCTGGACCTGCTTTCCATGCTGCGCGCGAAGACGAAGGGGAACCTCACGCCCGAGGAGGAGAAGCTCTTCGACGGGCTCCTGACGGACCTGCGCCTGCGCTTCGTGGAGGCGAGCAAGCGGTGACGGTGTCTGCTTCCCGTTCGGGCGGGCTGCCTCGCGGCATCCGCTTCGCAGCCCTGGTGAGCCTCGTGCTCGCCGCCCTCACCGGCTGGTCCGCCCTGAGCGAGGCCACGCAGCTCGAGCACTTCTACGAGTCGCGTGACCGGCAGCTCGAGCTCGACTACCCCACCTGGATGGGCGACAAGGCCATCATGGAGACGGTGGTGCGGACGCACTTCTCCGCCCTCGAGCCCATGCGGGAGCCTCGCATCGTGCTGATGGGGGTGCTCTCCATCGCGTGTGCCTTCGTCTTCGTGGCCGCGGCGCGCATGCTCCGTCCGGACGGCCTGCCCCGCGAGGGCATGCGGCGGATGCTCGGCAGGGCCGCTCTCGTCGTGGCCGTGCTGCGCACCATCGACGGAGCCCAGCTCGCCGTGGTGGCTCGGCGCATGGGTATCGCCATGGCGGAGGGCCTCCGCCACCTGCCCGTGTATCAGGACGAGGTGGGCACGCAGGTGGTGAGCACCGTTCCCTCGATGGCCGTGGCCGCCTCCGTGCTCGGGACGGCCATCATCGCGGGCACCTTCGCCCTGCTCGGCCAGTACTTCCGCAGCGACTCCGTGCGCGACGCAGTCCTCGCGAGAGATCCGGAGCCCGAAGAGGACTAGGCGCGCGAGGGCGCTGCTTCAGGCGGCGTCCGGCCCGAGGAACGGCACCTGCGCGCCCGGCAGCAGGGCCTCCAGCGCCGCGGCGCTCTCCTCGTCCGAGCCTTCCAGCGGCAGCAGCACCCGGCCCGGCACCGTCATGGGCAGGCGCAGCAGCTCCTTGCGCGTGAGGCCGAAGACGTAGGCCAGGTGGCCCATCGGCCAGCGCTCCTGCATCCGCGTGAAGGCCGCCTCGTCCACGTCCTCGGGACGCCCGGGCAGCTCCACGTCCTCGTAGACCACCCGCTCGCCGCCCACGCGCCGGCCGTTGCCGTAGGCGATGACTTCCTCGCCCTCGTCCGGATCATAGACGTAGGCCTGCACCGTGACATTGGCGGCTCGGGACAACAGCCTCGCCAGCGCGTGGTGGGCCGCGTACCAGTGCGCGCCCTGCCGTCCGGCGGTGAAGGGGCCCACGTACGCGATGCGCACCACCTTGCGGCGCCGGTTCACCGTCACCTGCAGGCCCGTGGCGCCGGTGGCGCCATCCAGCGCCAGGGCCTCACGCGCCAGCCGGAGAAGCTCCAGCCCGCCCAGGCTTTCGAGTCGTACGAGATAACCGCCGTGCGCTTCCAGGTTCAGCCCCCCGAGGGATGGGCGCCGCCTATACCGGGCCCGGGCCCACATGGCAACCCCAGCTCCGTGAAAGCCCGGTTGCTACCAGCAACCCAAAGTATTCCACGAGGGGCAGACATCCGACGCACCGCGCCAACTTGCCAAGGGGGGGTTGGCTCTTACGTTGTTGACATGCGACTCGACAAATACACGGTGAAGGCGCAGGAGGCGATCCAGGAAGGCCAGTCGCTTGCCCGGCGGGCGGACAACCCGCAGTACGAGCCGGAGCACCTGGCGACAGCGCTCCTGGGTCAAAAAGACGGCATCGTCGAGCCCCTGCTTCGGAAGATTGGCGCGGACGCGAAGCTCTTCGCGGCCCGGCTCGGTGAGGCGCTGCAGAAGCAGCCCCGCATGCAGGGCGGCGAGAGCGCCGTCCTCAGCCAGCGCCTGCTCAAGACGTTCGACAAGGCCGAGGACGAGGCCAAGTCCCTCAAGGACGAGTTCGTCTCCTCGGAGCACCTGCTGCTCGCGCTGACGCACGACAAGGGCGCGGTGGGCGAGGTGATGAAGTCCTCGGGCGTGACGCGTGAGCGCGTGCTCGCGGGCCTCAAGGAGATTCGCGGCTCGGCCCGCGTGACGAGCCAGGACGCGGAGTCCACCTACCAGGCGCTGGAGAAGTACGGCCGCGACCTGACGGAGGCGGCGCGCTCCGGCAAGCTGGACCCCGTCATCGGCCGCGACGAGGAGATCCGCCGCTGCATCCAGGTGCTCAGCCGGCGCACGAAGAACAACCCCGTGCTCATCGGTGAGCCGGGCGTGGGCAAGACGGCGATTGCCGAGGGTCTCGCGCGGCGCATCGTCGACGGCGACGTGCCCGAGAGCCTGAAGAACAAGCGGCTCGTGTCCCTGGACCTGGGCGCCATGGTGGCCGGCGCGAAGTACCGCGGCGAGTTCGAGGAGCGCCTCAAGGCCGTGCTCAAGGAAGTCTCCGACGCGTCCGGAGAGGTCATCCTCTTCATCGACGAGATGCACACCATCGTCGGCGCGGGCAAGGCGGAAGGCGCCATGGATGCGGGCAACATGCTCAAGCCGGCGCTGGCGCGCGGCGAGCTGCACTGCATCGGCGCCACCACGCTGGATGAGTACCGCAAACACATCGAAAAGGACGCGGCCCTGGAGCGGCGCTTCCAGCCCGTCATGGTGGGCGAGCCCAGCGTGCACGACACCATCAGCATCCTCCGCGGCCTGAAGGAGCGCTACGAGGTGCACCACGGCGTGCGCATCCAGGACAACGCCCTCGTCGCGGCCGCCACGCTCAGCCACCGCTACATCGCGGACCGGTTCCTCCCGGACAAGGCCATCGACCTCGTCGACGAGGCCTCCAGCCGCCTGCGCATCGAAATCGACTCCATGCCCACGGAGCTGGACGACGTGCGCCGGAAGATGACGCAGCTCCAGATTGAGAAGGAGGGCCTGAAGAAGGAGACGGACCCGCACTCGCAGGAGCGCCTGGGCCAGATTGAGAAGGAGCTGGCCAACCTGAGCGAGAAGTTCAACGCCCTCAAGGCGCACTGGGACGCGGAGAAGTCGGCCATCGGCGCCATCCGCACCCTGAAGGAGAAGCAGGAGAAGGCGAAGAACGACCAGGCGGCGGCCGAGCGTCAGGGGGATTTGAACAAGGCCGCGGAGCTGAAGTTCGGCGTGATTCCCTCGCTGGAGAAGGAGCTGAAGGCGCAGAACGAGAAGCTCTCCGAGCTGCAGAAGAACCAGAAGTTCCTCAAGGAGGAGGTGGACGCCGAGGACATCGCCGAGGTGGTGGCCAAGTGGACGGGCATCCCCGTCTCCAAGTTGATGGAGGGCGAGGTCCAGAAGCTGGTCCACATGGAGGATCGGCTCGTCAAGCGCGTCATCGGTCAGCGCAGCGCCATTGAAGCCGTGTCCAACGCCGTGCGCCGCGCGCGCAGCGGGTTGCAGGACCCGAACCGGCCCATCGGCTCGTTCATCTTCCTGGGCCCCACGGGCGTGGGCAAGACGGAGACGGCCAAGGCGCTGGCGGAGTTCCTCTTCGACGACGACTCGGCCATGGTCCGCATCGACATGTCCGAGTACATGGAGAAGCACGCCGTCTCGCGACTGGTCGGCGCGCCTCCGGGCTACGTCGGCTACGAGGAGGGCGGCCAGCTCACCGAGGCGGTGCGCCGGCGGCCGTACACGGTGGTGCTCTTCGACGAAATCGAGAAGGCGCACCATGACGTGTTCAACGTCCTCCTCCAGATTCTCGACGAGGGCCGGCTCACCGACAGCCAGGGCCGCACGGTGGACTTCAAGAACACGGTGCTCATCATGACGTCCAACCTGGGCTCGCAGGACATCCAGGCCGGCATGGCGGGCAAGGACGAGCTGGACGAGAAGACGCGCGACGAGGTGATGGAAGCGCTGCGCGCCCACTTCCGCCCGGAGTTCCTCAACCGCGTGGACGAAATCGTCGTCTTCGAGCCGCTGCGCAAGAAGGACATCCACCGCATCGTCGACCTGCAGCTCGGCCGGCTGTCGAAGCTGCTCGCCGACAAGCGACTGACGCTGGAGCTGACGGACAAGGCCCACGACTTCCTCTCGGAGCGTGGCTACGACCCGACGTACGGCGCCCGGCCGCTGAAGCGCGCCGTGCAGAAGTACCTGTTGGATCCGCTCGCGATGAAGGTGCTCAGCGGCGAGTTCGTCCCCGGGGACCACATCCAGGCGGACGCCGGCAACGGCCAGCTCACCTTCGCGAAGGTGCTGGTCGACGCCACGAAGAACGTGAAGCGCTCGGCGTAGGCGCGAGCCTCGCCCGGACGCGGCACGGCTGAAGACAGGGGCCCGGTGTCGGGAGGATGACACTCCCGGCGTCCGGGCCCTTCGTCTTTTTCCAGCACTCCTGGTGAGCCATGCAAAACCAGCGAGTCGCGTATAGTGCCGCCCGACTACGGGAGGCGACATGCTCGAAGTTCTCAAGACGGCGAGGAACCTGAAGAACGCGCTGCTGGCGGACCCGGCGCGCTTCTACACGAACGACGTGGGCCCCTGGGTGCCGGGCATGCCCCAGCCCATGCAGGTCCGCGCGGGCACGGGGCGCGAGCCGCTGTGGCTGAACCTGGGCTACTGGCGCGACGTGGAGAAGGTGGACGAGAACAACTGCGAGCGCGTGGGAGAGCTCTTCCCCGCCGCCCAGAGGCAGATGGCGCACCTGCTGGCGAAGACGGCGCGGCTGGGCGAGGGCCAGACGGTGCTGGACTGCGGCTTCGGCTACGGGGACCAGGACCTGCTCTGGGCCGAGGAGTACAAGCCGTCGCGCGTCACGGGCATCAACATCACCCCCACCCAGGTGCGCATCGCCAGCGAGCGCGCGAAGCTGCTCGGCCTCGACGGCGTCATCAAGCTGATGGAGGGCTCCGCGACGCAGCTGCCCTTCGGGGCCGGCGAGTTCGACGTCGTCTTCGCGCTGGAGTCCGCGCTGCACTTCAAGACGCGCCGCGACTTCCTGCGCGAGGCCTTCCGCGTGCTGCGCCCCGGCGGCCGGCTCGTCATGGCGGACATGTGCATGAAGACGGACCGCGAGGCCGGCCTGAGCCTGCGCCGCCGCCTGCACCTGCGCTACTGGCGCGGCCGCATCGCCTTCCCGGAGGCGAACATGTGGACGGTGCAGCGCTACGTCTCCGAGCTGCGGCAGGCGGGCTTCCAGAATCCCAAGCTGGACTCCATCGCCCTCGACGTCTACCCCGGCGCCAACACCGCCTTCACGGCCCTGCACAGCGTGACGCGCATGCAGCGCGAGCCCGGCACCTTCACCCTGGAGCAGGTCCGCGCCGACGTGAAGAAGGCGCGGGAGATGGACCCCAACCAGCTCTTCTGGCACCTGCAGTACAACACCGACGAGTACGCGCTGGTCTACGCCGAGAAGGCGTGACGCGGAGGCGCCACGGAGGAGGAAGACGCGGCCCCGAGCGGAGAATCAGAAGTCGCGCGTGGCGCGCGACGTGGCCTGCGGGGACTCCCCGGCCTCGGCGCCGTAGAGCGCCTGCACCTTGTGGGCAATCTCGGTGTTCTCGTAGAGGCCGCTGAAGCGCTCCGAGCCGGGCCCGTAGGCGAAGAGCGGGACGAGCGAGCCGGTGTGCGCGTTGGTGCCGAACTCCAGCGCCACGCCCCCGGCGCCGTCCGCGAGGACGCGCAGGCCGCCCGTCTCGTGGTCGCCCACGACGAGCACCAGCGTGTCGCCATGCTGCCGCGCGAAGTCCGCGACGACGCCCACCGTCTCGTCGAAGGAGCGCAGGCTGTTCTTCAGGTCCTCCGCCGAGTTCTCATGGCTGGCCGAGTCCGTGCCCTCGTGCTCCAGGAGGAGGAAGAAGCCGTCCGGGTCCGAGGACAGGCGCGCCAGCGCCCAGCGCGCGAGGTCCGGCAGCCGGGCGCCCGGCATGTCCGCGGCGTTCTTCTGCGAGGGGAAGACGGCCAGCGCCTTCTTCGCCGGGGCCGAGGCGAGCGCGGAGGGCTCGGTGACGAGCGACCAGCCGTGCTCCGAGGCGGCG
Source organism: Pyxidicoccus sp. M6 (assembly GCF_055568925.1). Taxonomy (NCBI): domain Bacteria; kingdom Pseudomonadati; phylum Myxococcota; class Myxococcia; order Myxococcales; family Myxococcaceae; genus Pyxidicoccus; species Pyxidicoccus sp. M6. The sequence goes on from NZ_CM145714.1 coordinate 9,352,183, forward strand.
GAGGTCAGCGAGGGAAGCCCCTCCGTGCCGAACAGCTCCGCGCCGCCGCCCGCGATGAGGTCCACCTCGCTCTCGAGGAGCTGGTGGACGATGTCCGTCACCTGCTCGCGGCGGGCCGTGTGGACGGCGAAGGCCGCGGGCGTCGCGTCACAGAAGAAGGAGGTCGTCACCAGGCCCGTTGCCCGGCCCTGCCGCGCGGCCAGCTCGACGAGCGTGGTGACGGGGTGGCCCTGGGGGTCCACGCCCAGGCTCTTGTTGTTCGCCTTCGTCCCGGTGGCCATCGCCGTGGCGGCGGCCGCCGAGTCCGTCACCACCGAGCTGGCCGAGCGCGTGGAGACGACGCCCGTCACCGGAAAGCGGCCCGTCGCGAAGGACTCGCCCCGCAGGAGCTTCGCCGCGGCGAAGTGCGAGGAGCCCATGCCGTCACCCACCAGGAGGACGACATTCTTGGGGAGGGTGGCCCGGGCCTCCGGCACCGGAGTCGGTGCAGTCCGGCAGGCCAGCGCGAGGAATGCGGGGATGGCGAGCAGCGTGTGCAGACGGGACATGGGAATCCTCTTGCCACACAGGCTGCCGGGTACAACCGACAATTGCCAATCAAACGTTTCCACCGCGGGGCATCGATTATTTCGCGGACCCGCGGCGCGGGTGGGCCTCACCCACCGCGTGGGGCTTCAGCCCGCCGAGCGGGTGGCGACCTGGGAGGGCGGAGCCCACGTCGAGTTGAGCTGCTGGATGGTCGCGAGCGGAATCCCGAGCAGGAACATGTAGTAGAGCGCCCGGTGCTGGTCGTTGACCTCGGACTCGAACGCGCCCAGCCAACCGGTGGAGTAGAGCTGCCCGGGGAGGCTCGTGGCCGCGCTCGGCTGCGTGTACGTCAGGTCCGCCTTCTGCAGCGCCTTCACCGTGCGGTCCACAGCCGTCTTGCAGAGGGGCCCGCACTGCGGCCCGCCGGGATACAGGGACAGGATGGACTCCAGCCCGTCCATCGTCCAGAGGCGGGGCACCACGTCGAGCGCGTTGTAGTAGCGCATGGCCGAGCCGAAGACGGAGTCGAAGGCCGAGGCGAAGGCCGGGTTGCCCGCGGTGGGCGCGGCGAAGGTGATGGGCAGGATGGAGGCGCTGTTCGTCAGCGCGCTCTGGAACCACGCGGCGAGCACCGTGGCCATCTGCCCTCCGAGGCTGTGCCCCGTCACGAGGATGGAGGGCGAGCCGGACAGGTTCTGGAGGAACGGCAGCAGCGCGCCCGTGCCCGAGCCCGGCACGGACGACACCATGTTGTCGATGTTGGTCCACACCTCCACCACGCCCTTGGAGACCTGGGCGTTGGAGAACGAGGACGCGGTGAAGGGCAGCGGCTCCTGCGTCGCCACGCTCTTGTCCTGGATGACGTCCTCGATGCGGTCGAAGACCGTGCCGCGCACCACCACCGCGTACTGGCCCGAGCCATTGGATGCCACGTAGACGAGGTCCTCGCCCTGCGTCGCGGGGCCCCACACAATCTGCCAGTTGCTCCCCACGGTGTTGGCCATGGCCGTGTTCATCAGGGTGAAGCGCTCTGGATTCGTGTTGGACTGCCCCAGGTACGAGATGGCCGAAAGGGTGATGCCGAGCTGCGCGGTATTCGGAGTGAAGGCCATGGGAGGTTCCTTTCGTTGGGGGCGAGGAGCCCGCGTTGCAGGTCTCCTGGCCATTGTGCACCGGACATGCCGGGACGCCTCGCGCCAGGCGGTCCTCTGGAGCGAGCGCCCTGCCCTCTTCCGGCAGGCGTCCGACATCATGCTCGACGTGTCGGTCCGACATGTCGGAAGGGCCTGTCGCCTTGACCGGGCGCGGCATCCGCGCGAAGAGCCGGGGCCATGAAGCCTTGGGAGACGCTCGACACCGCGCAGGTCCCCGACGTGGGGGAAGTCACGCTGGCACGGCGCGGCGACGAGTACGTCCTACGGGTGCGAGGCCAGACGCTGATGTCCAGCCGGCAGCATGGCTCGGAAGAAGCGCTCGCCGAAGCCGGGTGCGCGGAGCTCGCGGGAAAGAGCGGCGCACGGGTGCTCGTGGGGGGATTGGGCTTCGGCTACACGGCGCGGGCCGTGCTGGACCGTGTCGGGCCTTCGGCGCGAGTGACGGTGGCGGAGTTGCTCTCCGCGGTGGTGACGTGGAACCGGGGGTTGCTCGCCCCGCTCGCGGGCGCGCCGCTGGAGGACCCGCGCGTCACCGTGGTGGAGGGCGACGTGGGCGCGCTCATGGCCCGCCATCCCTCGACGTTCGACACCATCCTGCTCGACGTCGACAACGGCCCCACCGCCCTCACCCACCCGGACAACCAGGGCCTCTACGGGCTCGCGGGACTGGCGCGAGCGTTCAACGCGCTGCGCTCCCGGGGAACGCTCGGCGTCTGGAGCGCGGGCCCCGCGCCCGGCTTCGAGCGCCGCATGGAACAGGCCGGCTTCACCGTCCAGGTGCTGCATCCGACGGCGCATGGCACCAAGGGCACACGGCACGTGCTGTTCATGGGCCGGCGCGGACGCTGAGCTTCACCGCGCGCCTCCCAGGTGACGCCCACCCCGGGTCTGCGCGCCCCTGACTTCATCCCCGCGTGCCTGTGACAGGGCGCGCTACACCGCCGCCGGCCCTGTAACGGCGCGCGCCACAGCCCTCCCGTGCGCGCGTACGTGTTTCCCTCCAGGCCGGGGTCCCGGTCCGCCGCGCTCCTCGTGGCGTGGACGGTGCAATGCCCTCCCCCGCCGATTCACGCGCGGCACCCGCCAGAAGGCGGCCCGCGTGCGGCGGAAGAGCGCAGCATCTCCCAACCAAGAGGACACACCATGCAGATGAAGATGATGGGACGCCTGCTGGCGGCCACGCTCCTGAGCGTAGCGGCGGGTTGCCAGGGTGACGAGACGGCTCCGTCCACGGACAGCACCCTGGGTGCCCAGGAGGCCGCGGCCGGCACGCAATGTGTGCAGCGCTTCGATGGCATCACGAGCTGTGCGACGGGCAACGCGCGGCTGGCCACCACGCAGGCCGGCCTCCAGGTCTCCGGGCTCGCGGATGCGAACAAGGACGGCGTCTCCAGCAACTTCGCGAAGGCCTCGCGGTGGACGCAGAAGCTGGACGTGAAGTTCGGCACCGCTCAGGCGGGCATCTCCCTGGCCGCGCGCGCGGGCGACCAGACCGTGAGCACACTGAAGATGACGCCCCTCCGCGATGGCACGTCGATGACGGTGCTGCCGAGCTTCAGCGGCGCGCCGGGTGGCTCCGCCTACCGGGTGAACGTATACAACAACGGCATCCTCCAGGGCGGCACCACGCAGCCGGCTGGAAGCTTCATGATCATCCGCGACTGGTACGACCTGCTCCGCTGGCTCGTGGCGGTCTACTCCTTCGACGACCGGTACGAGATCATCGTGTGGAAGCCCGGCGTGACGGCGGCCGCCACGGACACCACCATCCCTGGCGCCTGCGTGTGGCGCGTGCGCAACGAGCGCGGCACCTTCTCCGTGCAGCTCTCCGACGGCAAGGTGCTTACCGGCAACCAGATCGAGTTCGTCGAGCAGATCGATGACGGCCACTACCCGTACACCGACTTCTCGGGCATCGACGTGAAGGCGGCCGCGAACGAGTTCACCGTCCTCAACGAGACCTTCCTCCCGGCGAAGTAGCTGCGAAGAAGACTCACCCGCCCGTGCGCACCGCACGGGCGCCACGCCGGGCAGGCGCGCGAGTCCTGCCCGGCGTCCCCCAGAGCGGCCCGCTCCCCTTCCGGGCCACCAGGAGCTCTCCGATGCGCCGGATGTACCTGCTTGGCATTCCCGTGGGTGCCCTCGTCCTTACCGCGGTGTGGGCCGATACGGGCCGGCGGCCCCCCGTGCTGGAGCTGGGCGCGCTCACGGAAATGGCCGAGCCGGGCGAGGAGCTCGCGGGTGGCGCCACCACCGTGACGGACACCGGGCGCAACTCCTTCGGGCGCTCGCTCATGAACATGGACCGGGCGCGCTGGCCGGAGTTCCACGCGAGCAAGAAGGTGTTCGGCCGCGACTGGAACGACACGCGCACCGGGCCCGTCATCGTGGGCCCGCTCTTCAGCGCGGCCTCGTGCATGACGTGCCACGTGAAGGACGGACGCGGGCGGCCTCCGGCCTCACCGGCGGAGACGCCCGTGTCGCTCGCCTTCCAGCTCGGCGCGCCGGAGGGCCGTGGGCCGCATCCCGTGTACGGCGAGCAGCTCGACTCCCAGGCCGTGGACGGACAGACGACGGAGGGCCGCGTCGCGGTGGACTACGAGGAGGTCCACGGCGAGTTCGCCACGGGCGAGTCGTACACACTGCTGCGTCCGAGCTACCGCTTCACGGACCTGACTCGGGGCCCGCTGGGTGACGGGACGCCCTTCTCGCCCCGCGTGGCCCCGGCGAACTTCGGGTTGGGGCTCCTCGAGGCGATTCCCGAGGAGACGCTGCGCGCCCTCGCGGACCCCGACGACGCGAACCATGACGGCATCTCCGGACGGCAGAACCAGGTCCTGGACGTCGCCGATGGCCAGACGAAGCCGGGCCGCTACGGATGGAAGGCCAACCAGCCCTCGCTGAAGCAGCAGATTGCCCACGCGCTCGTCGCGGACATGGGGCTCACCACGGAGCTGTTCCCGAAGGAGCAGGGCCACGCGGACGGAGCGCCGGAGGTGGCGCCAGCGGACCTGGAGCGCCTGCTCTTCTACATGCGGCTCGTCGCTCCGCCGAAGCGCAGGGACTGGGACACGCCACCCGTGCTGCGCGGCAAGGCGGTGTTCCGCGCCATCGGCTGCTCCGGCTGCCACGTGGCCACCGGCTTCGAAACGGGCACCGTGTCCGCCGTCCCGGAGCTGTCCACGCAGAAAATCTTCCCGTACACCGACCTGCTGCTGCACGACATGGGCGAGGGGCTCGCGGATGGCCGGCCGGATGGGCTGGCCACAGGCCAGGAGTGGCGCACACCGCCGCTCTGGGGGCTCGGGCTCCAGGAGGCGGTGAATGGCCACACCCGTCTGCTGCATGACGGCCGGGCGCGGAACGCGGAGGAGGCCATCCTGTGGCACGGAGGCGAGGCCGCCACCGCCCAGGAGCGCTACACGCGCCTGCGCCGCGAGGACCGCGAGGCGCTGCTCGCCTTCCTGAAGTCGTTGTGAGCGACCCCGGTCAGGGATGAATTTCGCGCTCCGTCATTCAGGATTGAGCGCGCCCGGCCGAAGAGGTCCTACACGCTTTGAAGACGGTTCAACTCCGTCCGCCTCCACTCTCATGGGGGCGCTGCCGAGGGTTCGGCATCTGACTCTTAATCAGAACCCCAAATGGCTTGTTCACTCGGGCGCGCTCACTCCTTTTCTTTCTGAAGCAACTCCAGCTCACACCGCGGCATCCGCCGCCTTCTGCCCCGCCGTCAGGCGCATGGGCTGGGCGCGGCCGTAGGTGAGCGAGCGCCACAGCCACTCGGCCGGGCCGAAGCGGAAGCGCGCCAGCCACCAGTGGCTGAGCGCAATCTGCGCGGCGAATACGACGAAGCAGATGGCGACGATGCGAGAGGGCGGCAGCTTGCCGATGAGCCCCAGTCCCCAGCCGTCGTAGATGCACACGCTCACGACGGACTGGAGCAGGTACTGGCTGAGCGCCATGCGTCCCACCGGCGCGAGCCCGCCCAGCGCCCGCCTCCAGCGCTCGCGCTGGAACAGGAGCGCGAAGGCGCCCACGTACCCCGCGGCGAGCAACAGGAAGCCAATCTCCTGGAGGTTGTTCAGCAGGAACTGCCACGTGCTGTCCTGCGACGTCAGCACGCCCATGGCGCGCAGGCGCGCCATCGCCAGGCCCGAGAGGCTGATGAGCCCACCCACGCCGAAGCCCCGACGGACCATCCGGCGCAGCAGCGGGCGGTTGCCCTCCACGTCCTGGAGCAGCAGCAGCCGTCCCGCCAGCAGTCCGAAGAGGAAGCGCGAGAGGATGAGCCCCATCCACTTGACGCGGTTCAGGCGCACGAACGTGTCCACGTAGTAGTGGAACCGCCCCACCGCGCCCGTCCACCACGAGTCGCTGGAGAGCGCCGCCAGCAACTGCGCCCGGTAGGTGGCCTCCTCCGCCTGCGACGCCTTCGCCACCTCCGCCGCCGCGTCAGCGCCATGCAGCAGCACCGGTACGTAGCGCTGGAGCACGGGCACCACGAGCGCCATCGCCACCATCAGCCCCGCGGCCCAGACGAACACCGTCTTGTTGGAGCGCTCGCGGAACAGCAGCAGCAGCACGCCCACCATCGCGTACGTGTGGAGGATGTCGCCAATCCAGATGCCGAACAGGTGCACCGTGCCGATGCACAGCAGGATGAACAGCCGCCGCGTGTAGAGCGGGACAACGGAAGCGCCGCGCGCGGATGCGCGGGACATCTGGATGGAGAAGCCCAGCCCGAAGAGGAACGAGAAGAGGGTGATGAACTTCTGGTTCACCAGCGTCTGGTAGACGGAGTTGACGATGATTTCGAGCAGCGGCGCGGCCTGCGCCTGTGCCTGCTCGCGCGGCAGCAACGCCCGGCCGCTGAACCACGTAATCGCATTGGAGAGGAAGACTCCGCACAGCGCGAAGCCGCGCAGTGCGTCCAGCAGGGTGACCCGCTCGGAAGCCGCCACCGGCCGGGCCTCGGTGGGGCTCCCGGCGGATGCCGCGGGAGGAGCGTGTTCGGACATGGCGCAAGCAGACGCCCGCGCACCGAAAGCGTCAACCGAGTCTCCGTGACGCGCGTCCGCACTTCCCGCATCAGCGAAGTGCGGAATCCGCATGCCGCAAGGCGTCGCGCTTCACGCGAAGCGCAACGCGGGCAGCACCTTCTCAGCGAATGCCTGGATGAACGCCTCCTGCCCGCGATTGACGTTGTGAAGGTACAGGTGGCTGAAGCCGAGCCGTACGTCCTCGGCCAGCCAGTCCACGTGGCGCTGGAGGCTGGAGGACACGCGCACGTGGCCCTCCAAGTCCTTCGGCTGCACCGTCTTCGCCAGCTCCTCGAACTGCTCGGGCCGGCGCAGGTCCGAGAGCACGTTGCTGGCGAAGATGTTCGGCGCCCACTGCTCCATCGCGCCCTTCAGCGCCTCCGCCTCGTCGCGCGCCCAGGACAACTGGACCTTGAGGAACAGGGGCTTGCCCTCGCCGCCGCCGCGCCAGAAGGCGTCCACCATCTTCCGCAAGTCCGCCAGCGGCTTGCTCACGGTGATGAGGCCGTCCGCCCAGCTTCCCACCCACTCCGCCGTCTCGGGCGTAATCGCCGCGCCCACCAGCAGGGGCGGCTTCTCGGGGCGCGTGTAGAGCTTCGCCTCCTCCACCGTGACGAGCCCCCGGTGCGTCACGCGCTCGCCCCGGAAGAGCGCGCGCATCACGTCCACGCACTCCTTCAGCCGCGCGTTGCGCTGGTCCTTCGCGGGCCAGAGCCTGCCGGTGATGCCCTCGTTGACGAGCTGCCCGCTGCCCAGCGCCGCCCACGCGCGGCCGGGGAACATCTCCGCGAGCGTACCCAGCGCCTGCGCGACAACGGCCGGGTGGTAGCGCTGCCCCGGCGCATTCACCACGCCCACGCTGGCCAGCTTCGTCGTCGCCAGCGCCGCGCCCATCCAGCTCCAGGCGAAGCCGCTCTGTCCCTGCGCATCGCTCCACGGGTGGAAGTGGTCCGAGTTGAGCGCCGCCGTGAAGCCCGCCGCTTCCGCCTGCTGCACCAGGCGCAGGAGCTCGCTCGGAGGGAACTGTTCGTGTGACGCGTGATAGCCGACCGTGAGCATGTGGCAGGGAGGTTGGAGCCGCGCCGCCTTGGCCGCGAGCATGCCGTACACGCGAGTGTCCGCTGATGGAAGCGGGAGCCGCCGTGTTGTGCGCTGGCGCACGCACCGCGCACGTCGTGCTGCCACGTTGCGAGCGGACGCCCCACCCTCCCATACCGGGAGACAGGATGATTCAGGACCTCTGGTACAAGAACGCCGTCGTCTACTGCCTGGACGTGGAGACGTTCATGGACGGCAACGGCGACGGGGTGGGCGACTTCATCGGACTCCAGCGGCGGCTGGACTACCTCTCCGGCCTGGGCGTCACCTGCCTGTGGCTCATGCCCTTCTACCCGTCGCCCAACCGCGACAACGGCTACGACATCACCGACCACTACGGCGTGGACCCGAGGCTCGGCTCGCCGGGCGACTTCGTGGAGTTCACCCACCAGGCGAAGCAGCGCGGCCTGCGCGTCATCATCGACCTGGTGGTCAACCACACCAGCGACAAGCACCCGTGGTTCCAGGCCGCGCGCAAGGACCCGAACAGCCGCTTCCGCGACTTCTACGTCTGGTCCGACAAGAAGCCAAAGGACGCGCACAAGGGCATGGTGTTCCCCGGCTCCCAGGACACGACGTGGACGTACGACAAGGACGCGAAGGCCTGGTACTTCCATCGCTTCTTCCCCTTCCAGCCCGAGCTGAACGTGGCCAACCCCGCCGTGCGCGAGGAGCTGCTCAAGGTCATGGGCTACTGGCTGGAGCTGGGCGTGTCCGGCTTCCGTGTGGACGCGGTGCCATTCCTCATCGAGCTCAAGGGGCTCAAGCACCACGGCATCAAGGACCCGTACCAGCTACTGGACGAGATGCGTGAGTTCCTCTCGTGGCGCACCGGTGACGCCATCCTGCTGGCGGAAGCCAACGTCACCATGGACGAGGTGATGAACTTCTTCGGTGACGACGGGGACCGCATGCAGATGGTCTTCAACTTCGCCGCCAACCAGAACCTCTTCCTCTCACTGGTGACGGAGAACGCCACGACCCTGGCCGAGGCGCTGTCCTCCGCGCCGCGCCTGCCGCAGACGGCGCAGTGGGCCAACTTCCTGCGCAACCACGACGAGCTGGACCTGGGCCGCTTGTCCGCCGCCGACCGCAAGCGCGTCTTCGCGGAGCTGGGGCCGGAGCCGAAGATGCAGCTCTACAACCGGGGGCTGCGCCGGAGGCTCGCGCCCATGCTGTCCGCGGACCGGCGCCGATTGGAATTGGCGTTCAGCCTGATGCTGTCCCTGCCGGGAACGCCGGTGCTCTGGTATGGCGATGAATTGGGCATGGGGGAGGATTTGTCCCAGCACGAGCGCCAGAGCGTGCGCGCGCCGATGCAGTGGTCCAACGAGCCGCACGCGGGCTTCACTCGCGCGGCCGAGCCCTTCCGCCCCGTGATTTCCGAGGGCACCTTCGGCTACCCGAGCGTGAATGTGGAGACGCAGCGAAGGGACCCGGCGTCGATGGTCAACTGGGTGGAGCGCATGGTGCGCATGCGCAAGGAATGCCCCGAGCTGGGCTGGGGCGCGTGGCGCCTGCTGCGCGTGAAGCCGGAGAACGTGTTGGCGCTGCGCTTCGACTGGAAGGACGAAACGCTGGTGACGCTGCACAACCTGTCCGGCAAAGCGTGCGAGGTGAGCTTCAATCCGGGTGGGTCTCCGGTGCGGCTCTTCCATGCGCTCGCGGACGCGCACTCCACGCCCGGCAAGGGAGGGCGGCACCGCGTGACGTTGGAGGGCTACGGCTACCGGTGGTTTCGCGCGGAGCCGCTGGAAGAGGAGATGCCCGGGAGGTGAGCTTCACACTTCTTCATGGCCGCGAGGGAAATGGCGCAACGCGCGCTGCATACGGTGGGCATGAACCTGAACCCACGCACGCTGTTGCTGCTCATTCCCCTGCTCTTCGCTCCCGCCATGTCCCACGCCACGCCTGCTCTGACGCCCCAGGATGAAAAGGCCCTCCGGGCCCTGATGACCGACCTCGACCTGCGCTGGAAGCAGCGCGACATGGCGGCGTACCTCGCCCACTACGCCGAGGACGCTGACGTCGTGAATCGCGGCGGCGGATGGTTCCGAGGCAAGGCCGCGTTCCAGCAACAGCTCGAGTGGCTCGCGAAGAATGGGCGCCCGGAGATCTTCACCATGCGCACGGACATCGAGGCCATCCGCGCCATCGCTCCCGGCGTGTTCGTCCTCGTCCAGCACCGCGATGAGAACGTGCGGAAGTCCCGCGCCACCTTCGTCATCGCCCGGAGCGGGGACACATTGCGTGTCCAGTCCGTCAGCATCGCGCCCATCGAGCCGCCGTCGGGCCCGCAGGCGCCATCCCAGCCTGCGACTCGCTGAGTGCGCCTGAAGGCCTGGACGGGTCGCCTGAGCGGACCTTGTATCAGTCCTGCGTCAAGGTCCGGAACACGGCAGGCAACTCCTGGCCTCCGAGTTCCACGCTGACGGCTCGCTTGTAGTTCTCGAGCAACGCCTTCGGGAAGCGTGCGCTGATGCGGGCGTCCTGGCTCAACCGGACGATGTGTTCGATTGCCGCGACGTGCGTGTTGAGACTGCACTGGTTGCCCGAGAAGTCATTCTTCTCGATCATGTCCTGCGCGGCATCGGCGGTGACGGAAATCAGGCCGAGGAAGGAGTTCTTCTGAGCGAAGAACGTCTTCGGGTCGAGGCCTTCCGCCTTGCACATCGCCGCGGCGTGAAGGAACGCGAGGGAGCCGCCGTAGTAGGCCTCGAGAATCGCGCAGTCGAGCGTCGCGGCGGCACCAATCTTCTCGTCGACGTAGGTGGAGTTCTTGGCGATGGCACGGAGGGTATCCACGTGCCGGTCGAAGACCGCTCGCGAGCCGGCGTAGTAGACCGTCGCGTAATCGGTGGCGACAAAGCTCGGGTAGGCGAGGATCGCGGCATCCAGGTAGTCCACGCCGTTTGCCTTTGCCCATTCCAGTCCCGCGCGAGCGTCCGAGGGGGAGCCGCTGGTGAGCTGCACAAGCGTTGTTCCGGAGAGTGCCGACGCGACACCCGGCGCGGAGAGCACCTCGAAGGAGGCGGCGTAGTTCGACAGGGAGACGACGACGAGCTCTCGTCCCGAGACAGCCTCGCTCAGGCTCTCGAATGCGACGGTTCCCGCGCCTACAGCCGTTGCCTTGCTCGACGTCCTGTTCCAGACCGCGACGTCGTGTCCTGCCGAGGCGAAGGCTCGGGCCAGTGCGCTTCCCATGAGACCACTACCAATCACCGCGACCTTCGCTGGACGACTCGGGGGCATGTGCAAGCTCCTTTTGTTTCAAGCTAGCACGGCGCCCTCCGGCTCACGCTCGACGTAGCACCCGTCCCGTCGTGGGCGGCAGGACGCCCAACGAGAGCCGACCACCTCGCAGGGAGAATCGGCGCGTGGGCTCCAGCAGGTCCACCCACTCCCCTTGTGCGGAACCCGGCATCGACAGGTCCACGAGGTCCGAGGGTTTGTCTGAAGAATTCACCGCCACGATGACGAGCTCACTCCCCAGCTCCCGCGCGTAGGCGAGTTGCTCGTTGCGCACCAGCAGCTCACGGAAGCGCCCGCGCCTCAGCGCCTCATGCTGGTTCCGGAGCGCCGCGTAGCGCGAGATGGCGGCGCGTAGCCCGAGCGGATTGTCCGCGGGCCCGGGGGGGTCCGGCAGCGGCGGGCGCAACGGCCGGTCATCACCACCCTCCTTGCGCCCCTGCTGTCCCCACTCGCTGCCGTAGTACAGCGACGGCGCACCCGGCAGCGTGAAGAGGAGCAGGTACAACAGCGGCAGGTGACGGAGCTCCTTCAACTGGCTCGCGGCCCGATTCACGTCATGGTTGTCCGCGAACGTGTAGAGCGTGAGCCCCTCGTACATGCCCTCGCCGGCGGCGTACTGGCGCTTCAGCGTGTGAGCCAGCTCGAAGTAGTTCCTGTCATTGTGGCTGGACCAGAGCGCCTTCCACAGCGCGTAGTCCGTGGTCGCGTGCAGCCGTCCAGGCCGGGCCCACTGGCGATAGTCACCGTGGATGACCTCGCCCATCAGCCAGAGCTTCCTCTCCAGTCCCGCGCAGAACGCGTGGAGCCCGTCGAAGAAGTCCAAATCCATGGCGTCCGCCGCATCCAGCCGCAGCCCGTCGATGTCGAAGCGCTTCACCCAGTGCGCCACCGCGTCGAAGAGATGCCGACGAACCGCGTCCTGGCGCAGGTCCAGCTTCACCAGCTCGTCCACCCCATGCCAGCCCTGGTACACGAACGGGTCCCCGAACCGGTTGCGCGCATCGAAGCGCAGGCCCGCGAACCAGCTCCGGTACGGCGACGCCTGCCCCTTCTCGCGCACGTCCCGGAAGGCCCAGAAGGCGCGCCCCACGTGGTGGAAGACGGCATCCACCACCACCTTCATCCCCCGCGCGTGCAGCCCGTCCACCAGCCGGGCGAGCGCCGTGTCATCGCCGAGGCGCCGGTCCACCTGGATGTAATCCGCCGTGTCGTAGCCGTGCGTGGACGACTCGAAGACCGGGCCCAGGTACACCGCGTTGACTCCGAGTGCGGCCCACACGTCCAGCCACGGCAAGAGCCGGTCCAGTCGCGCGGTGGGCGCACTGTGGAAGTCATTCGCCGCGGGAGCGCCGCAGGCGCCCAGCGGGTACACGTGCATGAAGACGGCGTCGTGAATCCAGGCGGGCTCTGGGAGCAGGTTCTCGGGCATCCCGTCCATGGATGCGCACCCGAGGTGCCAGCCTCAACGCCCCGCGGCAAGGTGTGCTCTATTGCCTGCTCTACAGCCATTCGGACAGGAGACCTCCTGGTGAAATCGCTCCCCCTGCTTGCCGCCCTCTTCACCTGTGTCGCCGTATCGGGTGGACCGGCCCTCGCGGCGGCGCCTTCGCCCGTTCTTGGTGGCCTCGACGCGCTCTATCCGGACCTGGACGCGTTCTACCGGGACCTGCACCAGTCGCCCGAGCTGTCGCTGCAAGAGGAGCAGACGGCGGCGAAGCTCGCGGAGCGCCTGCGCAAGCTGGGCTACGAGGTGACGCAGAAGGTGGGCGGGCACGGCATCGTCGCGATTCTTCGCAACGGCAAGGGCCCCACGGTGCTGCTGCGCACGGACATGGATGCACTGCCGGTGGAGGAGAAGACGGGACTGCCCTACTCCAGCCAGGTGAAGGTGAAGGATGCGTCCGGGGCCACGGTGTCGGTGATGCATGCGTGCGGACACGACGTGCACATGACCTCATGGATGGGCGCGGCCACGCTGCTGGCGAAGTCGAAGGACAAGTGGCGCGGCACGCTGATGCTGGTGGGCCAGCCCGCCGAGGAGATTGGCGCGGGTGCACGGGCGATGCTCGCGGACGGCCTGTTCAAGCGCTTCCCCAAGCCGGACTTCGCCGTGGCCCTGCACACCATGGGCACCGCCGCGTCGGGAACGGTGCAGTACACGTCCGGCTATTCGATGGCGAGCGTGGACTCCATCGACATCACGCTCTACGGCAAGGGCGGGCACGGCGCGTACCCGCACACCACGGTGGACCCGGTGGTACTGGCCGCGCGCACCATCCTCTCGCTGCAGACGCTCATCAGTCGTGAGAAGCACCCGCTGGAGCCCGCAGTGCTCACGGTGGGCTCCATCCACGGCGGCACCAAGCACAACATCATCCCGGACGAGGTGAAGCTCCAGCTCACGCTGCGCACGTACAAGCCCGAGGTGCGCAAGGCGCTGCTCGCCGGAATCGAGCGCGTGACGAAGGGGGAGGCCCAGACCGCCAACGCCCCCCGCTCGCCCGATGTCTCCGTCACCGAGGGCACGCGCGCCACCTACAACGACCCGGAACTGACGAAGCGGCTGGTGGCCGCGGTGGGCCGGGTGCTCGGCCCGCAGAACCTCAGCGAGGCGCAGCCCGTCATGGGCGGTGAGGACTTCTCCGAGTACGGCCGCGCGGGCGTCACCGCCGTCATGCTGTGGCTCGGCATCGTCGAGCCCCAACGCCTCGCCAAGGCCCAGGCCGCGGGAGAGGCCCTGCCCTCCGCACACTCGCCGCTGTACGCGCCGGACCGCGAGCTCACGCTGCGCACCGGCGTCACCACGCTCACCACCGCCGCGCTGGAACTGCTCGGCAAGCCGTGAACTTCCCGCCGCGTCCGCTACGCTGCGCCCACCTCTTCATCGCGGAGCCAAACCATGTCCGAGCTCATCCTCCATCACTACCCGGCCTCACCCTTCGCCGAGAAGGGCCGCCTGATGCTGGGCTTCAAGCAGCTCGCATGGCGCTCGGTGCACATCCCGCGCATCATGCCCAAGCCGGACCTGATGGCGCTCACGGGTGGCTATCGGAAGACGCCCGTGCTGCAGCAGGGCGCGGACGTCTACTGTGACACCGCGCTCATCGCCCGCCACCTGGAGCGGGTGAAGCCCACTCCCACGCTGTTCCCGCGCGGCCAGGAGCTCACCGTGGCCAGCTTCGCCGCGTGGGCGGACTCCGTGGTGTTCATGACCGCGGTGACGCTGATGTTCCAGCCGGAGGTCGTCTCGGCCCGCTTCGCGAAGGCGCCGCCGGAGCACCTGAAGGCCTTCACCGCCGACCGCGCCGCGCTCTTCAGCGGCGGCACCGCGAGCCGCATGCCGGTGGAGCAGGCCCGGAACCAGTGGCCCGTCCTCATGGCGCGGCTGGAGGCGCAGCTCTCGCACCGGCCCGGGAGCTTCCTCTTCGGAGAGCCGAGCATCGCGGACCTCGCCATGGCCCATCCCCTGTGGTTCCTCCGGGACACGCCGCTGACCGCGCCATTCGTCAACAAGTGGCCGGGCGTGTCGGCCTGGTTGGAGCGGGTGCTCGCCTTCGGACACGGCACGCCCAAGGAGACGAGCGCGGAGGAGGCCATCACCATCGCCCGCGAGGCCACACCAGCGCCGCTGCCCGATGAGCGCTACGAGGACCCGAATGGCTTCAGGCCGGGCCAGAAGGTGAGCATCGCCGCGGTCGACTACGGCGTGGACCCGGTGGAGGGCGAGCTGCTCTTCGCCGGCTCCGAGGAGCTCATCCTCCGCCGCGAGGACCCGCGCGCGGGCGTCGTGCACGTGCACTTCCCACGCCTGGGCTTCCGCGTAGAAACGCGCTGAGCCACGCGCTCATCGATACACCCCATCCGAGGAGCGGCGCGGACCTCGCGCCGCCCTCCGGGAGTGCAGCTCGCGTCAGAAGAGCACCACACCTCGGGCATTCACTCCGTTCTTCATGTCCGTGAACGCCGCGTCGAGCTGGTCCAGCTTGTACGTCGTCGTCACCAGCTCATCGAGCTTGAGCTTTCCCTGTGTGTAGAGCTCCAGCAGCCGGGGCATGTCGCGGTGCACGTCCGCCGTGCCGAACCACGAGCCGAGCAGCCGCTTCTCGAAGAGGGGCAGCACGAAGACGTTCAGGCTGATGGACTCCTTCACGCTGCCCACGCCGACGACGACGCAGGTGCCCGCCTTGCGCGTGCACATATAGGCCTGCTCAATCGTCTCCTTGCGGCCCACGGCCTCGTAGGCGTAGTCCGCGCCGCGCCCCTGCGTCAGCTCGCGGATGGCCGCCACCGGGTCCGCGCCCTTCGCGTCCACCACGTCCGTCGCTCCGAAGACCTTCGCCAGCTCCAGCTTCTTCGGGTGCACATCCACCGCGATGATGCGCTCGGCCCCGGCAATCACCGCGCCCTGGATGATGTTCAGGCCCACGCCACCCGCGCCGAACACCGCCACCGTGGCGCCCCGGGGCATCTCCGCCGTGTTGAGCACCGCGCCCACGCCCGTCGTCACCGCGCAGCCAATCAACGCAGCCTTGTCCAGCGGTGCATCGGACGGCAGCCGCACCGCCGCGCGCGCCGGGACGACGGCGTACTCAGACAGCGCGCCCAGCGCGGAGAAGACATTCAGGTCCGTGTCGTCCTTGTGCAGCCGGGTGCTGCCGTCCGGCATCCGGTTGCTCGCGTTGATCTTCTCCCCGAGCACGCACAGGTTCGGACGCTGGATGCGGCAGTAGTAGCACTCACCGCACTGGGCCACCCACGAGAGGACGACCTTGTCGCCCTTCTTCACGTGGGTGACGCCCTCGCCGACCTCCTCGACGATGCCCGCGCCCTCGTGGCCCAGCACGCACGGCAGCTTCATCTTCACCGTGCCGTTCAGCACCGACAGGTCCGTGTGACACACGCCACACGCCACCATGCGGACGAGTACTTCCTGGGCCCGGGGCGCATCGAAGCGGATGTCGTCGATGGACAGCTTGTCCTTCTCGAAACACACAGCAGCCTTCATGGTGGCTTGCTCCAGTGCATTGAGGAACAGCGAGTGGAACCTCAGAGCTGCATCGCCTTGTGCTCCAGGAACTCCTCCAGCCCGTACCTGCCGAACTCGCGGCCGTGCCCGGACTGACGGTATCCACCAAACGGAGCCAGCGGGTTGAACTTGCCGCCGTTGATGTCCACCTGGCCGGTGCGCATCCGCCGGGCCACGCGCTTCGCGCGCTCGACGTCGTTGGACCAGACAGCACCCGACAGGCCGTAGATGGTGCTGTTGGCGATGCGGATGGCGTCGTCTTCATCCTCGTACGGCATGATGACGAGCACGGGCCCGAAGATTTCCTCCTGGGCAATCGTCATCTCGGGCGTGACGCCCATGAAGACGGTGGGCTTCACGTAGTAGCCCTTCGGCAGGCCCTCGGGCGGCTCGGCCCCGCCCGCGACGAGCTTCGCGCCCTCGCGGATGCCTTGCTGGATGTACTCGCGTACGCGCTTGCGCTGCGTGTCGGAGATGAGGGGCCCGAGCTTCGCCTCACCCTTGAACGGGTCTCCCACGGTGAAGCTCAAGGCCACCTCGGCGGCGAGCTTCGCCGCCTCGTCATGCATGGCGCGCGGAACCAGCATGCGCGTGTGCGCCGAGCACGTCTGCCCGGAGTTGAGGAAGCAGTTGCCCACCACGCGCTTCACGACGTTCTTCAGATTCGCGTCGTCGAGGATGATGGCCGCCGACTTGCCGCCCAGCTCCAGCGCCACGCGCTTGATGGTGGCGGAGGCCACCTCGGAGATGCGCCGCCCGGCGCGCGTGGAGCCGGTGAAGGAGACCATGTCCACTTCGGGATGGCGGACGAGCGCTTCACCCACCACGGGACCCGTGCCGGAGACGAGGTTGAAGACGCCGGCCGGAAGGCCCGCCTCGTGAATCACCTCCGCCAGGATGAAGGCGTTGAGCGGCGCCACCTCGCTGGGCTTCAGCACCACCGTGCAGCCCGCCGCCAGCGCCGGAGCCACCTTGGCGATGATTTGATGCAGCGGGTAGTTCCACGGGGTGATGCAGGCCACCACGCCCACCGGCTCGCGCACGACGAGCGAGTTGCCCACCTGCTCCTCGAAGGAGAACTCCTGGAGGAGCTTCACGTAGCTGGCCGTCACGGTGATAGGCGTGCCCACCTGGATGGGCTTCGCCAGCCCCAGGGGCATGCCCACCTCGCCGGTGATTGCCTTCGCCAGGTCGTCCTGCCGCGCCGTCAGGCCATCGTGAATGCGCTGGAGGAACCGAGCCCGCTCGGAGGCGGGACGCGTGGACCAGGACTCGAAGGCGGCGCGCGCGGCCTTCACCGCGAGGTCCACGTCCTCCGCGGTGCCCTCGGGGATGCGGCCCATCACATCCTCGGTGGAGGCACTGAGCACGTCGATATGGCCCCCGCCTCGCGAGGGCGTCCAGACACCGTGGATGTACAGCTTGTCGAAGCCGTGCATGACCGTCTCCCGCGTCTCAACTGAAGGCCTGGATGCCCGTCTGCGCGCGCCCGAGAATGAGCGCGTGGACATCGTGCGTGCCCTCGTAGGTGTTCACCGCTTCCAGGTTCATCACGTGACGGATGACGTGGTACTCGTCCGCGATTCCGTTGCCGCCCAGCATGTCGCGAGCCACGCGCGCGATATCCAGCGCCTTGCCGCAGTTGTTGCGCTTGAGCAGGGAGATGGCCTCCGGCGCGGCCTTCTCCGCGTCCTTCATCCGGCCCAGCCGGAGCGCCGCCGTCAGCCCCAGCGTGATTTCCGTCTGCATGTCCGCCAGCTTCTTCTGGATGAGCTGCGTGGCGGCCAGGGGACGGCCGAACATCTTGCGCTCCATCGTGTACGCGCGCGCCGTGTGCCAGCAGAACTCCGCCGCGCCCATGGCTCCCCACGAAATGCCGTAGCGCGCGTTGTTGAGGCAGCCGAAGGGCCCCTTCAGTCCCTTCACGCCCGCGAGCAGGTTCTCCTCGGGGACGAACACGTCGTCCATGGCGATGCCGCCCGTCACCGACGCGCGTAATGAAAACTTGCCTTCAATCTTCGGCGCGGTGAGCCCCTTCATGCCCTTCTCCAGCACGAAGCCGCGAATCTCGTCCTGCTCATCCTTCGCCCAGACGACGAAGACGTCCGCAATGGGCGAGTTGGTAATCCACTGCTTGGTGCCGGAGAGGAGATAGCCCCCGGGAGTCTTCCGCGCGCGGCTGCGCATGGAGCCCGGGTCCGAGCCCGCGTCCGGCTCCGTCAGCCCGAAGCACCCGACGAGCTCGCCCTTGGCCAGCCCGGGCAAGTACTTCCGCCGCTGCTCCTCCGAGCCGTACGCGTAGATGGGGTACATGACGAGCGAGGACTGCACGCTCATCGCGGAGCGGTAGCCGGAGTCCACTCGCTCCACCTCGCGCGCGAGCAGGCCATAGGCCACGTACGAGGCGCCGGCCCCGCCGTACTCGGGCGGCAGCGTGGAGCCCAGCAGACCGAGGCTGCCCATCTCGTTCATGATTTCGCGGTGGAAGACCTCGTGGCGGTTGGCCTCGAGGACGCGCGGCATGAGCTGCTTCTGGCAGTAGTCGTGCGCGGTGTCGCGCAGCAGCCGCTCCTCTTCCTTCAGCTCCTCTTCGAGCAGGAACGGGTCTTCCCACCGGAACGATGCACGTTGGCTCATGTCAGACCTTCTCCAGGATGGCGGCGATGCCCTGCCCCACGCCGATGCACATGGTGACGAGCGCGTAGCGCCCTCCGCTCACCTGGAGCTGCCGAGCGGCCGTCAGCGCCAGCCTCGCGCCCGACGCGCCCAGCGGATGGCCCACGGCGATGGCGCCGCCGTTTGGATTCACGCGGCTGTCGTTCTCGGCCAACTCCAGCAGCTTGAGGCAGCCCAGCACCTGCACCGCGAAGGCCTCGTTGATTTCGATGACGTCCATGTCCGCGAGCGTCAGCCCCGCCCGGTCCAGCGCCTTGCGCGAGGCGGGCACCGGCCCCAGTCCCATGGTGCGCGGTGGCACTCCGGCGACGGCCGCCGAGACGATGCGCGCCAGCGGCTTGCATCCGGCCTTCTCTCCGACGCCCAGCGTGCCAATCAGCAGCGCCGCGGCCCCGTCGTTGATGCCCGACGCGTTGCCCGCGGTGACGACGCCGTCCGACTGGAGCGGCTTGAGTGCGGCCAGCTTGTCGAGCGTGGTGTCCGGGCGCGGGTGCTCGTCCACCGCCACCGTGGTGACGGCGCCCTTGCGGCCCGGCAGCTCCACCGGCAGCAGCTCGCCGGCAAAGAAGCCCGCCTTCTGCGCGGCGGCGTACTTCTGCTGCGAGGCCAGCGCGAAGCGGTCGCCTGCCTCGCGGCCGATGTTCAAGTCATGCGCGATGTTGTCCGCCGTCTCCGGCATGGTGTCGTCGCCGAAGCCCGCGACGAGGCGCGGGTTGGGGAAGCGCGCGCCCATGGTCGTGTCGTAGATGCGCGCGTCGCGGCTGAAGGCGGACTCGGCCTTGGCCAGCGCGAAGGGCGCGCGGCTCATGCTCTCCACGCCGCCCGCGACGAACAACTCACCCTGCCCCACCGTGGTGGCGCGCGCCGCGTCGATGACCGCGGCCAGGCCGCTGCCGCACAGGCGATTCACCGTCAGGCCCGCGACTTCGATGGGTAGCCCCGCGAGCAACCCTGCGTGCCGGGCCACGTTGCGGCTGTCCTCGCCCGCCTGGTTGGTGCAGCCGGCGATGACGTCCTCCACGTCGTGCGCCTCGAAGGGGCCACGGGCCACCAGCGCTCGGATGACACCGGCGAGCAGGTCATCGGGACGCACCGGCGCCAGCGCACCGGCGTGGCGGCCGAACGGCGTGCGCAGGCCGTCATAGACATAGGCACTCATGAGGCTCATGCGATTCATCCTTCCGGAGTGAGCAGCGACACGCCGAGCCGCGCCCGGCGGGAGAGCCACGGACTGGCGCGGTAGCGCGGATCCCCCGTGGCGATGTGCAGGGCCTCCAGCGCCTTCAGCACTCGGCCCGGGCCAATCGCATCACCCCAGGCCAGCGGGCCCTTCGGATAGCCGAGACCCAGCGTGACGGCGGCGTCGATGTCCTCCGGGCTGGCGATGCGCTGCTGCGCGATGTCGCAGGCGATGTTGACGATGGTGGCCAGCACTCGCTGCGCGACGAAGCCCGGGCTGTCGTGGATGCGCGACACCGCCGTGCCGTCCGCCGCGAGCAGCGCCAGCGCCGAGTCAAGAAACGCGGGCCGCGTCACCGGCGTCGTCATCGCCGTGCGCCGCCGCTCCGGGCCGAAGAGCAGGTCCACCGCCACCGTGCGCTCGGGGTCCACGCCCAGCGCCAGCGCCGTGGTGGTGGCGTCACGCCCGAGCGGCGCGACGAGGCACAGCGACTCCGCGCCCGGCCGCTGCCCCTCGTCCCATGTCCAGCCCGCGGCCGTGACGATGTTGCGCAGCGCATCCCTCCAGCCCGTCTCGTCCGCACTCACCCAGACGGGACGGCGCTCGCCCTGGGGCACGGCGGGCGCGGCCACCGGATGCTGCTTGCCGCCCTCGTGCGAGTAGAAGCCCTGGCCCGCCTTGCGCCCGAGCAGTCCCGCGGCGAGCCGCTGCCGCAGCACGTACGACGGACGGAAGCGGGGCTCCTGGTAGAACTGCTCGTAGACGGACTCCATCACCGGATGCGACACGTCGAGCCCGGTGAGGTCGAGCAATTCGAACGGGCCCATGCGGAAGCCCGCGGCCTCGCGGAGGATGCGGTCCACCTCGTCGAAGGAGGCGATGCCTTCCTGGAGGATGCGCAGCGCCTCCGTGCCGAAGCCCCGCCCCGCATGGTTGACGATGAAGCCCGGCGTGTCCGCCGCGCGCACCGGGCGGTGGCCCATGCGCTTCGCGAGCGCGACGAGCGCCGGAGCTACCCATGGCTCCGTGCGCGCGCCGTCGATGACCTCCACCACCTTCATCAACGGCACCGGGTTGAAGAAGTGGAAGCCGCCCACGCGGCCCGGGCGCTCGCACGCGGCGGCGATGGACGTCACCGACAGCGACGAGGTGTTGGTGGCCAGCAGGCAGTCCGGCCCGACAATCTTCTCCAGCCGCGTGAAGAGCGACTGCTTCGCCGCGACGTCCTCGACGATGGCCTCCACCACCACGTGGCTTCCAGCGAGCTCCTCCTCGGAATGGATGGGCTGCAGGCGCAGCGTCGCCGAGCGCGCCTCCTCCACGGACAGGCGCCCCTTCGCGGCCAGCGACTCCAACATCGCCCCGACGTTGGCGCGCGCTTCCTCCGCGGCCCGCGGGCGCGTGTCGAACAGGCGCACGGTGATGCCCGCCTGCGCCGCAAGCTGCGCAATGCCCCGGCCCATCGTCCCCGTGCCCACGATGCCAAGCACGAGCCCGGGCTGATTCACCTCCAGCACGTCCGCCTCCTTCATCGCATCTCTGGTTTCTGGTTTTGCCTAATTTCGCTGTGCGAAACTGAGTTTCGCAAAACCTTGACCCCTATCTACCGATTGTCTACTCTCCTTGCAATCCCACTCTTTCAGGACTGCCATGACCCGGCCCACTGTCTCGTACGCGCCCACGAACGACACTGGCATCACCTCCATGGAGTCGCTGGAGCTGCTCGGCGACGGTGACGAGGAGGTGAAGGACCGGCAGTTCGTGACGGCACTGGCTCGCGGGCTGGAAATC
Source organism: Pyxidicoccus sp. M6 (assembly GCF_055568925.1). Classification (NCBI taxonomy): domain Bacteria; kingdom Pseudomonadati; phylum Myxococcota; class Myxococcia; order Myxococcales; family Myxococcaceae; genus Pyxidicoccus; species Pyxidicoccus sp. M6. The sequence continues at coordinate 9,373,927 of NZ_CM145714.1, forward strand.
CTGCGGGCCTTCACGCCGCAGCGGCCCATGTTGGGCAACCAGGAGCTGGCGGCGAGCACGGGCCTGCCCAAGCCGACCATCTCCCGGCTGACGCACACGCTGACGCGGCTGGGCTACCTCACGTATTCGGAGCGGCTGGGGAAGTACCAGCTCGGCACTCGGGTGCTGGCGCTCGGCTTCGCGGCGCTCTCCAACATGGGCGTGCGTGACGTGGCGCGCCCGCTGATGCAGGAGCTGGCGGACTACGCCAACGTGCCGGTGTCGCTGGGCACGCGTGACAGGCTCAACGTCGTCTATGTCGAGCACTGTCGCTCCACCGCCGCGGTGACGCTGCGGCTGGACATCGGCTCACGGCTGCCGCTGGCCACCACGGCCATGGGACGCGCGCTGCTCGCCGCGCTGCCCGAGCCGGAGCGCAACTACTTCATGGAGCACATGGCGAAGCGCGAGGGCGACAACTGGCCCCGCATCCGCGCCGGAATCGAGCAGGCCCTCTCCGACTACCAGACGTACGGCTTCACCCTCTCCGTGGGGGACTGGGACCGGGACGTCAACGCGGTGGGTGTACCCTTCATCCCCCCGGACGGCAGCGGAATCCTCGCCTTCAACTGTGGCGGCCCGTCGTTCCTGCTTCCGCGCCAGCGGCTGCTGCTCGATCTGGGCCCCCGCCTGGTGAACCTGGTTCGCAACGTCGAAGCGGCCCTGATGCGCCGCTGAAGAGGGACACGCCACCATGGCTTGTGATGAAGACACCCTGGTCCAGCTGCTCGACACGCTGGAGCGCTTCGTGAAGGAGCGGCTGGTGCCCAACGAGCACCGCGTCGCGGACGAGGACGCCATTCCGTCGGAGTTGGTGGAGGAGATGCGCGGGCTGGGCCTCTTCGGCCTGTCCACGCCGGTGGAGTACGGCGGCATCGGCCTCAACATGAGCCAGGAGGTGCAGGTGGCCTTCGTGCTCGGCCAGACGTCACCCGCGTTCCGCTCGCTCATCGGCACCAACAACGGCATCGGCTCGCAGGGCATCATCCTGGACGGCACCGATGAGCAGAAGAAGAAGTACCTCCCCCGGCTGGCCTCGGGAGAAATCGTCGGCGCCTTCGCGCTCACCGAACCGAACGCCGGCTCGGACGCGTCGTCGCTGCGCACCACCGCGCGCCGCGAGGGCGACGCCTACGTGCTCAACGGCACCAAGCGCTTCATCACCAACGCGCCGGAGGCGGGCCTCTTCACGGTGATGGCGCGCACCAACACCGAGGACAAGGGCGCGGGCGGCATCTCCGCCTTCCTCGTGGAGGCGGGCACGCCGGGCCTGAACATCGGCCCGCACGACAGGAAGATGGGGCAGAAGGGCACGCACACCGCGGACGTCCTGTTCGAAGACTGCCGCGTGCCCGCGTCGCAGCTGCTGGGCGGACGCGAGGGCCAGGGCTTCAAGACGGCGATGAAGGTGTTGGACAGAGGCCGGCTCCACATCGCCGCCGTGTGTGTCGGCGTGGCCGAGCGCCTCATCCGCGAGAGCCTGCGCTACGCCATGGAGCGCGAGCAGTTCGGCAAGCCCATCGCCGAGTTCCAGCTCATCCAGGCCATGCTCGCCGACAGCCGCACCGAGGCCTACGCCGCCCGCTGCATGGTGCTGGACGCGGCTCACAAGCGCGACGAGGGGCAGAACGTCAGCACCGAGGCCTCGTGCTGCAAGCTCTTCGCGAGCGAGATGGTGGGCCGCGTGGCGGACCGCGCCGTGCAGATTTTCGGCGGGGCCGGCTACATCGCCGACTACGGCATCGAGCGCTTCTACCGTGATGTGCGGCTGTTCCGCCTCTACGAGGGCACCAGCCAGATTCAGCAGCTCGTCATCGCGCGCAACATGATGCGCGAAGTAGCGTGAGCCTCCGGTTACCTGCACGGGAGGAACCATGTACCTGGCCCTTGGAATCCTCGCCGCCGTCGTCGTGCTGGTGCTCGGACTGAGGCAGTGGTTGCTGCACCGCGAGTGCACGCCCGCCAAGAGCGAGCCGTTCGACGGGGACGTCTATCAGGTCGGCAAGGCCGCCATCGCCGAGCGCCGGAGCGACCATCCGCGCACCACCGTCATCTGCATGCACGGCTTCGTCGCCGACATGCGCTACTTCACGGAGCACTACAGCGACCCGGCCATCCAGCTCATCCTGCTGACGAGCTGCGACTACCACGTGCCGATTACGGGCCCGCGCTACCGGAGCGCCCCCTGGGTGAAGGTGCCCACGGAGCCGGAGGGCACCATCCCCTACGACGCCGCCGTCCTGGTGCAGGCGCTGGAGCACCTGCCGCGCACGGACAGCATCCGCGTCCATGGCCACTCGCGCGGCGGCGCCGTCGTGCTGGAGGCCGCGAAGCTGCGGCCGGACCTCTTCAAGCGGGTGGAGGTGGTGCTGGAGGCCCCCGTCCTTCCCCAGGCCCGTCCCTATACGAGCACCACGGCCGTGCAGCTCTGGCTGCTGTCCTTCGTGGTGCCGCTGTGGCGCCGCGAGCCCATCTCCCAGCGCAACCGCGGCGCGTGGGGCCCGCTGGAGAATGCTCGCAAGCGCGAGCTCATCATGGCCTTCCCCTTCAATCCCAAACGCGTGGCCACCATGGTGTCCAACCTGCGAGGGATTGATGAGTGGATGCACACGCAGGATGCGTCACTCTACCAATACGTGCAGCGTGGAATGGTGCTCGTTCCCGGCAAGGACCGCGTCCTCGATACCCACTCCATGCTGGAGAGTGCCCAGCGCGCAGGCAGCCGTCTGACTGTCGTGCAATTGGAGGGCTGCAGCCATTTCCCACTGTGGGACCGCCCGGACTCGCTCCCGCCTCTCGCCTCTTCCGACGCGCGCCCGGCAGCGCAAGCATGACTTGCAGGTCCGGAGGAGAGACGCCCCGTTCCCTGTTCCCGTGTGGAAAGGGTGACGGGGCGTGTCGTCTCTGGGGTCTCGTGCTTAGCGGACAGGGCAAGGCGGATTAGAACGGCGGCATGCCCGGAGCCTGCCCCGCCCTTCCCTCCTCCCGTCATCTGCTGCTCGTCGCCTGCTGTGGCCTGCTCGCCTGCGCCCGGCAGGGCCCCGGCCCCACCGTGACTCCGCCTGCCAGCGAAGCACCGCAGGCCACTGCCGCCGCGAAGACCGAGTCCTTCGCAGAGCTGGTGGACGCCGTCTTCGCGGCGTCCTTCGCGTATTCGCCTTCGAACGCCACCGCGTACGGGCTGCATGAGTACGACACGAAGCTGGAGGACCTGAGCCGCCCGCGCATCGAGGCCCGCATCCGCGAGCTCGAGTCGCTGCTCGCCCGCATGCGCGCGCTGGACCGGAGCACGCTCTCCTTCGACGAGACCATCGACGCCGAGGCCCTCCAGCAGCAGCTCCTCGCCGAGCACCATGAGCTGAGCGTGGTCCGGAGCTGGGAGCAGAGCCCCATGGTCTACGCGGGGCTGCCGGGCGGCTCGGTGGACGGGCTCATGAAGCGTGACTTCGCGCCCAAGGCGGAGCGGCTGCGCTCGGTGGTTGCACGCCTGAAGCAGGTGCCCGCCGTCTTCGCCGCCGGCAAGGCCAACGTGAAGAACCCGCCCCGCGAGTTCACCGACCTCGCCATCCGCATGGCGAAGGGCTCGGTGGGCTTCTTCGAGGGCTCGTTGACGCAGTGGGCGACGGATGCCGCCGGTGGCGACACCGCGCTGCTCGCCGAATTCCAGCAGGCCAACGCCCAGGCCGTGGTCGCGGTGAAGGACTTCGCGCGGTGGCTGGAGACGGACCTGCTCCCCCGCTCCAATGGCAGCTACGCGTTGGGAGCGGAGCGCTTCCTCACCAAGCTGCGCTATGAAGAAATGATTGACCTGCCGCTGCCGGAGTTGCTCGCGCGCGGCGAGGCCAATCTCGAGAAGGACTACCAGGCCTTCGTCGCCACCGCGAAGCGCATCGACCCGAAGCTCACGCCTTCCCAGGTGATGGGCACCCTGGAGAAGGACCACCCCACCGCGGAGGACCTGATTCCCTTCGTGCGCCGCACCGTGGAGGGCGTGCGGCAGTTCCTGGTGGAGAAGGACCTGGTGACGATTCCCTCCGAGGTGCGCCCGCTCGTGGAGGAGACGCCGCCGTACGCACGCGCGGGGACCTTCGCGTCCATGGACACGCCGGGGCCGTACGAGACGAAGGCCACCGAGGCCTTCTACTACGTCACCCCGGTGGAGCCGGAGTGGACGGCGCAGCACAAGGAGGAGCACCTGCGCCTCTACAACCGGCCCGTGGTGGACCTCATCAACATCCACGAGGTCTGGCCCGGCCACTTCCTCCAGTTCCTCTACGCGCCGCGCTTCCCCACCAAGGTGCGCAAGCTGGTGAGCGTGGGCAGCAACGCGGAAGGCTGGGCCCACTACGCGGAGCAGATGATGCTGGACCAGGGCTACGGCAACGGCGACCCGAAGCTGCGCCTCGCCCAGCTCTCCGAGGCCCTGCTGCGCGACTGCCGCTACGTCACCGGCATCAAGCTCCACACCGCGGGCTGGACGGTGGAGGACGGCGCGCGCCTGTTCCGTGAGCGCTGCTTCCAGCAGCCGGCCAACGCCTACGAGGAGGCCCGCCGCGGCGCGTACAACCCCACGTACCTGTATTACACGTACGGGAAGCTGGAGGTTCAGCAGCTCGCCCGCGACTACACGGCCGCGAAGGGCGCGAGCCTCAAGCAGTTCCACGACGCCTTCGTGGCGCAGGGCAGCCTGCCCCTGCCGCTCGTGCGCCGGGTGCTGATGCGGTGAAGCGAGCGGCGTCAGTTGCTCAGACGCTCCACCAGCCACACGCGCGCGTAGGCCCAGTCGCGCCGGACGGTGGCGGGCGACACGCCCAGGGCCGCCGCCGTCTCCAGCAGGCCCAGGCCCGCGAAGTAGCGCAGCTCCAGCATGCGGGCCAGGCGCGGCTGGAAGGTCTCCAGCTCCGACAGCGCGCGCTCCAGCTCCAGCACCTCGATGTCCATGCCGGCCGGGACGTCCCCCTCCCCGTCCCGCAGGCTCAGCCGCTCCTGCGCCGCGTCGCGCATCTGCGCCCGGCGCATGCGCGCGCGGTCAACCAGGACCCGCCGCATCGCCTGGGCCGCCGCGCCGAAGAAGTGACGCCGGCCGTCGAAGGTCACCCCGCCGCTGTGGGTCAGACGCGTCCACGCCTCGTTCACCAGCGCCATGGGAGGCACCCCCGGAGACGCGTGCGCGAGCTGCCGGAGCTCCTGGTAGGCCACCGCCATCAGCGCATCTCGCGCGCCCGTGTCCCCTTTGCGCGCGCCATCCAGCAGCTCTGTCAGCTCAGACAGACTCATGGTGCCCTCCAGGGCATTCAGGGCGCCGTCGACCCGAAATTCCAGCGCCCTCTCCTGACCTACGGCTTCGCCGGAATTTCTTGAGAAAAGGGAGCGAATCCCACTCGCCGGGAAACATTTCTTCGCCCCATAGTCCGAGTTTCCTACAAAACCGCACATCCAGGACGTCCTGGAGGCAACGTCCCCCTGTCCGCTGGTACACGGGGAGTCGCACGCAGCCGATACACCCCGACCCTCCACCGCGTGCGTTGGAGCCTCGAATGAAGAAGCTGTTGCTGTCCGCCCTGCTGCCGTTGCTGTGCCTCGCTTCGACCTCCGCCCTCGCCGAGCCGGAGGCGGCCGTCCAGGTCCAGTCCGTCCCGGCCACCCTCTCCGGCCCCCCGACGCTGACCTTCGGCAGCAACTGGAGCGTCTCGCTCGCGGGCCAGCCGCTGGCCGGCGGTCCGCTGCGCATCATCTATGACACCACGCGCCTGCCCTACTGCCGCGGGCCCTCGTGGGCCATCACCGGCTTCATGATGACCAACCACGGCACGGTGACGAGCTTCCCCGTGGCGGATGCCTCCACCGTGGGCAACCCGGCGGAGACGCTCATCAACCTCACCACCGGCGGTGAGCTGGAGGTGTGGTTCCGGGAGACCGACGGCAATGGCTGTTCCAACTGGGACTCCAACGTCGGGTGGAACTTCCACACCCGGGTGCTGCAGAACCCGACGCTGTCCTTCCACGAGGGCTGGACGCACTCGCTCTACGGCACGCTCCAGGGCGGCACCACCCTCATGGTGGACTACGACATCGACCGGCTGGGGCAGTGCCGCGCGTACTACCTCAACTACAAGGCGTGGGGCGTCTACGTGCACTACCGCATCAATGGCGGCCCGGAGACCAGCGCCCCCCTGACGGTCGACTGGGGCGAGTTCAATTCGCAGTACTGGATGCAGGCTCCCGCCTTCATCCCGCTGCCCGCCGGCCCCGGCACGCTGGAGATGTGGTTCTCGAACCAGGACCGCAAGAATTGCCAGCAGTGGGACTCGCGCTACGGGCAGAACTACGTCTTCAACTTCCAGTGACGCCCGCCGCTGACGTCTGACTTCGGGCCCCCGGGAGACAGTGCCCGGGGGCTCACGCGGACGGCAGCCACAGCACGAAGCGCGCTCCGCCTTTGGGCTCGCGCGTGTATCGAAGGTCCGCGCGCATGCTGCGCGCCAACCGCCGGCATAGCGCCAGGCCGAGTCCCACGCCGGGCGCCGTCTTCGCCGCCGTCTGCACGGACTTGGAGAAGGGCTCGAAGAGCCGCCGCGCCGTCGCGGCGTCCACGCCGGGGCCGTGGTCCCTCACCACCAGCCCCACCTTGCCCCGCCGCTGCTCGCATTCCACGTGGATGCGCCGGTCCTCCGCCGGGGACGCGTACTTGGACGCGTTGTCCACGAGGTTGAAGAGCACCTGCTCCACGGCGGACGGGTCCGTCAGCACGGCCACGTCTTCAGGCACGTCCACGCAGAGCTCCATCCCCGCCTGCGCCGCGCGCTGGGCCAGCCGCTCCTCCATCCGCTCGAGCATGGCGTGGACGGGGACGCGCTCCAGGCGCGCCGGGGCACGGCCCCGCTCGATTCGCGCGTAGGCGAGCACGTTCTCCACGAGGTGGCTCAGCCGCTCCGCCTCGCGGTGGAGGATGTCGAAGTACTCCTTCCGGCGGCCCTCGTCCGGCACCATGCCCTCGGACAGCATCTCCGTGTACATGCGGAAGGTGGTCAGCGGCGTGCGCAGCTCGTGCGTCACCGCGGAGACGAAGGCGCCCCGCCGCTCGCTGAGCGCCACCACGCCCACCAGCAGCGCCACCACCGCCACACCCGCCAGCAGCACGCCGCTCCACGCCACCGTCAACACCGCGGGCAGCGTGGAGAGCGTCCCCGAGGAGAACCTGCCGTCGGGCAATGACCCCGGCACCAACCGCACCGGGAGCGCCGCGAGCATCCGGCCGTCGCCCTGTGCCTCGCGGCCATGCACGGGCTCCAGCGCCGCGGAGGGGAGCAGGTCGCGCACCTGCCCGAGCAGCCACGTGCGCAGCCCGGGCCAGTCCAGCCAGCAACCCTGCACGTACTCGCGGCCCTCCAGGCGGACGCGCCGGCCCAGGAGCAGCGTGTCCCCCACCCAGACGGCGCGCATCACCGCGTCGTCCTCGGAGAGCGGCGCGGCCTGGGTGGGCTCGTCGAGGGAGATGGCGTTCTGGCTCTGGCGGAACGCCTGGCTGGCGCTGCGAGAGCGGGCGCTGTACTCGCTCACGTTCTTCGCCACCTGGGAGATGTCATCGAGGGTCTTCGCGGCCTCGTTCCGCACCTCCGCGCGCCGGGTCTGGAGCGGAGGCTCCGCGAGGGCCCGCCGCAGGTCCGCCTTCCGCAGCAGCGTGGTGAGCTCTCGCAGGCGGCCCTCCAGCACCGCCACTTCGGAAGGGGGCAGCGCCGCGCCCACCGACTCGCGCAGCGCGGGCGCCACCACCTGGGGCGAGGACACCGTGCCATTCGGGGCGAGCTGGAAGTGGAGCAGCACGTGCTCCGGCAGCCGGGCCAGCAACGGAGACGAGAGGAAGGCGGTGCCCTCGGACATGGGGCGCAGGCTCGCGTCGAGCACGCCCCTGGCGGGCGACACGGGCCCGTAGGCCTCGGCTGACACCGCGCTCTCGCGCGCGACAATCGGCAGCAGGTCCGAGTCCAGGCGCCACAACGCCAGTCGCGCGTTCTCCTCGCGCGCGGCGCTCTCCCGGGCCTGCCGGTCCGCGCGGTCCAGCCGGAGCGCGAAGGCGGACAGCCACACCACGCCCGCCAGCGCGAGGCACAGGCACGCGCTCACCGCAATCCAGATGCGCCAGGAGCGAATCACGACGCGTTGCCTCCCCGGTGAGCATGCGCCCCTCGCACCGCCATCCCGCCATTCCAGGAGCGAATCACGACGTGCCACCCCGAGCGGCGAACATGTACCCCTTGCCCCTCACGGTGAGGATGACGCGCGGCTCCTCCGAGTCGTCGCGCAGCTTCTCCCGCAGGCGCGCCATCGTCATGTCCACCGTGCGCGTCTGCACGCCGCGCGCGGGCAGGTGCCACACGCGCTCCAACAGTTCCTCGCGAGAGATGGCGCGCCCGGCGTTGTCTCCGAGGTAGCGCAGCGCATCCGCCTCTCGCTCGGAGAGGTCCACCCGAGAGCCATCGGTGAAGCTCAGCTCGCGCCGCTCCACCTCGAAGTACCCGCCCGGGAAGTCGATGCGCACCACGCCCGCGGGCCGCTCCGCCGAGCGCCGGAGCACCGCCCCCGCGCGAGCCAGCAGCTCGCGCACGGAGAAGGGCTTCACCACGTAGTCGTCCGCGCCCAGCTTCAGGCCGTTGACGCGGTCCTCCTCCTGGCCCCGCGCGGTGAGGATGATGACCGGCAGCGTGGGCCGGCTCTTGCGCACCGCGCGGAGGAGGTCCAGCCCATCTCCATCGGGGAGGACGAGGTCCAGCAGCACGAGGTCCACCGGGGTGTGCTCGGCCAGCCGCTGTCCCTCCGCGCGGACTCCCGCTTCGAGGACCTCATAGCCCTCGAAGCGCAGGGCATCCACGATTCCGCGCCGGATGGCGGGGTCATCCTCAACGACGAGCACTCGGCGCGCGGCCATGGCGACACTCTACTCCAGGGTGAGCTGGCGCTTCTTCGCCTCGCGCTGGACGACCTGGCCGATGGCGCCATCCAGCGTGCCCTCCCCCTGCTGGGCCTGCTGCTTGCGCGCCTCGGCGAGGAACTTCTGGCGCTCCGAGTTGAGCGTCTGGATGCGCTGCTGGATGTCGTTGCGCTCCTTCTCGCGCGCCTCGAGCCACGCCTTGCGGCCGGCGGCGTCCAGGCCACGCATGGGCTCGGGCAGGTCCTCGTCGCGGACGCTGGACACGTCCACCTGGTTCTTCTTCACCGCGTCCACCAGGTCCCAGCTCTCGTTGGAGTAGTTGCCCGACGACTTGGCGACGGAGCGCGACACCATGTTGGAGAGGGACACCCCCAGCGAGTTGCTGTCCTGCGCCGCCTGGCGCATCTGGGCCTGCTGGCCGGTGGCGCCATAGGCCACGTACGTCTTGTTCAGCTCCGCGCCCAGCCGCGCAATCTCCGAGTCCTGCGGCGCGGCGATCTCCACCACCCGCTGGTTCTGGTCGATGTTGAGGTAGCTGCCGTCGGCGAGCACCGCCGCGTCCTTCCAGTTCCCGGAGATGCCCTCCTCGTAGCCGCCGCAGTGGATGGTGTTCACGGTGATGCCGCGCTCGCGGGCCGCCTTCACGGCGTCATGGAAGTCCACGGGCCCCTGGGTGAAGGGCTCGTTGCCGGCGATGAAGATGAGGCGCATGGCATCGGGGTCCCTGCTCCAGGCGAGCTGCGTGGTGGCATCGCGGATGACCTCGCCGCAGTGCTCGGAGCCTCCGGAGGTGCGCAGCGAGAAGAGGTGCTCGGAGATGAGGTCCAGGTCGGTGGTGAAGGGAACAATCTGGCGGATTTCATCCCGGTTGGCCCCGGGGTCCGTGTTGCCGTACGCGTAGAGCGCGAGCTGGAGCTGCGGGGCCACGCCGTTGCGCTTCGCGTGGGAGAAGCGGTTGACGATGTTCCACAGCTGCGTGCGGGCCTGGTCGAGCAGGCCGTCCATGCTGCCGCTGGTGTCGAGCAGCACGGCAATCTGGATGACGGGCTGGCCCTTCTCCGCGGCAGCGACGGGCGCCACGTCCGGCTTCGGCGCGGGCACGGCGCGCGGCGGCTTGACGTACGGCGTCCCAGGCACGGTGTTGACCGCCACGGGGCGCGCGGGAGGAGTGCCGGGGGCCGGCGTGCCCAGCAGGAGGGCGGAGACCGCGAGCACCGCGGCGGAGCCAAGGATGACGGGAAGCTTGAGCACCGGTTTCATCGTGCGTCCTTTCGTATGGCGGTGCCTTGCCAGGCACGCGGAGGACAATACGAATGGAGGACCGCGCGGGGTGTAACCGGCTTGTAACCGGGGCCGTGACTAACGCTCGTCCCAGAGGTAGGCGAGGTCCAGCTCGAAAGATTCGAAGGGCGCTGCCCGGACCGGGCCGCTCCCTTCATACGTGGCAAGCAGTTCGTAGCCCGAAGCTCCCAGCCGGAACACCTCCAGCATGCGCGGCTTGGGGTCGAGCAGCCATACGTACTGCACGCCCTCGCGCGCGTAGATGGGAAGCTTCTCCTTCCGGTCCAAGCTCCTCGTAGACGGGGACAGCACCTCGCAGAGCCAGTCTGGCGCGACGGTGTAGAACACATGGCTCGTGGGCCTGGGCATCCGCTCGCGACGCCAGCCCACGACATCAGGGACGAGGACGTCCTCGCCCAGGTGGAGCTCGGGTTCGTAGAGCAGGACCCAGCCTCCGGGTCCGCCGCTTCCCCTGTCGAACGGACCTCCCAGTTGAGTGCACAGCCGAAAGCCCGCCACGCCATGCGGCCCCGCCGGACGGGGACTCGCGTACAGCACCCCTTCGATGATCTCCCCGACGAGATTGTCGGGAAGCGCCTCCAGGTCCGCGTAGGTCGCCCGTTTCCGTTCCATGCCCCGCCCATGTTCCCCAACGCCCGTCTCCATTTCCATGCACGCGGAGATAGCACCGGGGTCTGACGTCCAGGGGCGGCAACTCGCCGCCCTCCCTTACAGGTTGTCCCCGAAAGAGGCCGAGCGCAAGGCCTCCACGAAACCCGACTGTCGCCAGGTGCGCGGAAGACACAACCGGGGGCACGCCCTTCCCTCGGGAAGAACATGCCCCCGGCATTCTTCACCTCACTCCGCGGCTACCCGCCACAGAGGTCGTAGTGCGTGGTCCACGCCACACCGTAGTAGCTGAAGAAGTCCGCGGGGACGCTGTAGCCACGGACCTTGATGGTGTACGCGCCCACCTTCTTCGGCGTGAACTCCACGAACTCATGGCTGCTGTCCCACGTGGTGGAGACAGCCACCAGGTTCCCATCGGCGTCGTACACGTGCAGGTCCAGGTCCGCGTCCAGCTGGCTGCTCGACGGCGTGCCCGACGTGGAGCCCGTCTTGCTGTTCCACGTCAGCGCGACACGGACGCGTGCATTGAGGGTGGAGACCTGGGCCTTCCACGTCTTCGTGAGATAGCCGGCCTTGAAGCTGGACGCCGTCAGGCTGCCGTAGTCGTGCGCGCGGAACTGCGGCGTGGACGTCGTCTCGCGGCGGAGCGCGGCCCAGCGCGCGTACCGCGTGTTCGTCATGCCGGTGCCGTCCTTGCCATCGCTCCACTTGGACCAGTTGGCCCCGTCGGCGTTCTGGTAGTTCGCGGTGGCCAGCATGATGGCGCGCACCGCCTCCGGCCACACGCGCAGGGACGGCTTCGCGCTCATCAGCACCGTGGCGATGGAGGCCGTCACCGGCGTGGCGGCGCTCGTGCCTCCGAAGTCCGAGCCCAGCAGGTCGTGCCTGCTGCCCGGCGAGGCGATGGCCGGCACCTCGCGGTCGCCATGGATGCTGATGGGGTCCTTCCAGGTGCTCGACTCCGTCATCACGTCGTCGCAGCGGTTGCCATCCCCGTCATTGGCGACGTTGCCCACGCCGAAGAAGTTGAAGCCCTTCCCGGACGCGTACGCCCCGCTCGCGGACTGGTTGCCCGCGGAGGTGAAGACGGTGGGCCACGGGTAGCGGGCCACCGCGTAGTCGAAGAAGACGTCGCGCGCGTGCAGGTCACCGTCCGTCTCCTCGTCCCCGCAGTGCCAGCTCATGGTGATGACGTTGACGCCCTGCCCCTTCGCCCACTTGTACCGGTCCGCATACCCGGAGCAGTTGCCGCCCTTGTTCGCCAGCAGCACGGAGGCCTCCGGCGCGTACCCCTGCCAGCGCCCATTGCACGCTCCGGTGGCGGTGTACCGGTTGCCGATGATGCCGGCGCTCTTCGTCATGTGGTCATTGGCCGTTGCCGTCGCGTCCTGCGTGGCGGCGATGTTGAAGCACGCGGCGGGCACGTTCAGGGTGCCGCCCTCCAGGATGGCGATGCGCACCCCGGCCCCCTTCGCTCCGGCGGCATGCGCCTCGTCCGTCCGCGTCGTGGGCAGGGACTGCTCAATCGTGGGGTAGTCGAGCACGTCCCGGCCCTCGTTGAGGCCGATGAAGCCCACGCGCCCGTCCTGTGACAGCCGCTGCAGCACCGACGGCGCCAGCGTCACCTGGAGGAAGGGGCCCGTCTGCGGCGGCCGGTAGGTGAGCCCCACGCCCAAGTCCTTCAGCGCCGCCTGCAGCAGCGCATACGACTCGTCCTCCACTCGGGAGTCGATGGCCGCCGCCTGCGTGGAGGCCTCCTCCAGCTCGCGGCCCGGGGTGAGCTGCCCCTTGTCCAGCACGGGCTCCGAGACGTTCATCTTGATGAGCACCGCCACCGGCGTCTGCGTGTCGCTGGTGACGCGGCGGTGGAGCGCCAGCTGCATGCTGCCGTAGCGCGCCTTGCGGCGGCCCTCCTCCTCCTGCAGCAGCTTCTCGTAGTCCACCACCGCGCTGCCCTGCAGGGCCAGGCGCACGGATTCATCCGTGCGTCCATTGCGCACCTTGAACACCTCCACCGAGGTGCCCAGGTTCGGCAGCGTCACCGCCTGCTGCTGGAGAATCTGCACGTCGGCCAGCGGGATGCCCGTGGCGCCGGAGATGATGCGCGCCGCCTCGCCTTCGGACACGTCGTCCTGCGTGTCCGACACCTGAGCCCCCGCGCACAGCGGCGCGAGGAAGATGCCAGCCGTCACCGCGAACTTCTTCGACCACGCCATGGTTCAGCCCCTGTCAGGAGGAAAGGGCCCGGCAAATGGGCCTGTCCTCCCAACGAGGCGCGGCGGGAAAGTTCCTCATCCGGAAATGACGTGAGCCCGTCCGTCACGTCCCGCGCGACATCAACTCCTCCACCACCTCGCGCACCTCGCGCAGCCGCGACGGGTCCGTCACCGCGACGAAGATGGTGTCGTCCCCCGCCACCGTGCCGGCGAGCCCGGGCACGTCCGGCTCACGGTCCAGCGCCAGCGCGAACACCTGCGCGTAGCCGGGCGCCGTCTTCAGCACGAGCAGGTTCGGCGGCGCTTCCGTGATCCGCAGCCACGGCCGCACGGGCGCCACCGCCGGCGGCGTCTCCACGCGCTGATAGCGCCCCGCCACCTTCTGCACGCCCAGCTTCTTCAGCCGCCGCGACAGCGTGGACTGGCTCGGCGCCTCGCCTTGCGCCTCCAAGAGCTCCTGTAACACCGCCTGATCACTGATCTCCCGCTCGGAGATGAGCCTCAGGATGGTCTCGTCCAGGTTCATTCACCCACCATGCATTTGCGTGAATATTCATGCAAGGACCTGCATGAAGATTCTGGGAACAAGAGGCTTGCGCGCTGCGTCTTCTTGCATATTATCCGCGCCTCTTGTAGAGGATGCACGCATTTTCGTGCATATTCACCCACCCATGCATCCGGCCAGCAGCCGGTTGGAGCACAGGCCCATGAAGCACGTCACCCACATCCAGGACCTCGGGCCCGAGGGCGTCGAGGCGGTGCTCGCGCAGGCGGCCGCGTGGAAGCTCAAGGGTCCCAGCCAGCCGCTGTTCCCCGGCACCATCCTGGGCATGGTGTTCTTCAACCCGTCCCTGCGCACGCGCACCTCGTTCGAGGCCGTCATGCTGCGCGGCGGTGGCAACGCCATCATCCTCGACGTGGGCGCGGGCGTCTGGAAGCTCGAGCACCGCGAGGGCGCGGTGATGAACGCGGACCGGGCCGAGCACCTCAAGGAGGCCGCGCCCGTCCTCTCGCGCTTCGTGGACATGCTCGGCGTGCGGACCTTCTCGCAGGGTGGCGGTGACGAGGAGGACGAGGTGGACCCCATCATCGGCGCGTTCCGCAAGTGGGCCACCGTCCCCGTGGTCAGCATGGAGTCCGCGCGCGAGCACCCCTGCCAGGGCCTCGCGGACGTGCTCACCCTGCGCGAGACGTTCGGCAGCACCAAGAAGCTGCCGGTGACGCTGACGTGGGCGCCGCACATCAAGCCGCTGCCCAAGGCCGTCCCCAACTCGTTCCTCCTCAGCGCGGCGGCCGCCGGCTGCGAGGTGCGCGTGGCACATCCTCCCGGCTTCGAGCTGCACCCCGCCGTGCGCGCCGAGGCCGAGGCCTACGCGAAGGCCACCGGCGGCAGCGTGACGTACACGCATGACCAGGACGAGGCGCTCGCCGGCAGCCGCGCGGTGTACGCCAAGTCGTGGGGCCCGTCCGCCGCGGCGGCGTACTCGCCCAACGACGTCACCGCGCTGCTCGCGTCCTACTCCGGCTGGATGCCCACGCTGCGCACCATGTCCCGCGCCTCGAAGGACGCGGCCTTCCTCCACTGCCTGCCCGTGCGGCGCAACGTGGAGGTGGCCGACGAGGTGCTGGACCACCCGAGCAGCCGCGTGGTGGACGAGGCGGGCAACCGCTACCACGTCCAGCGCGCCCTCCTCCACTGGATGCGCTCGCACTCACGCTAGAAGCCGCGCCCGAGCACGCCTTCTCTTTCTTCCTTTTCCGAGGTGCCCTGTGCCCCTGTCTCCCGACCCGTACTCCGCGCTCCGCCACGCCGCGCGCTACGTGCAGCAGTTCCGCCGCAAGACGTTCGTCATCAAGCTCGGCGGCGCCATGCTGAGCGACCCGAAGCTGCGCCGCTCCGCGTGCGAGCAGATTGCCCTGCTGTGGACCTTCTCCATCCGTCCCATCGTCGTCCACGGCGGCGGTCCGGAGCTGGACACGCTGTGTGACGCCCTGCACCTGCCCATCGAGAAGGTGGCGGGCCGCCGTGTCACCTCCGCGCCCGTGCTGGACGCGGCGAAGATGGTGCTCGCGGGCAAGCTGCACACGGACCTGCTGGCGGACCTCCAGGCGGCGGGCGTGCCCTCTGTTGGTCTGAGCGGCGTGGACGCGGGCCTCATCAAGGCGCGCAAGCGGCCTCCCGTCATGGTGACGGAGCCCGGTGCCCCCGAGGGCCGGCTCGTCGACTACGGCCTCGTCGGTGACATCGAGTCGGTGGACACGCGCGTGGTGGAGCACCTGCGCGCGGCGGACTACGTGCCGGTGGTGGCGCCCCTGTCGGGCGGCCCCGACGGCGCCGTCTACAACACCAACGCGGACACCGTGGCCGCGTCGCTCGCGGTGGCGCTGTCGGCGGAGAAGCTCTTCTTCCTCGTCGAGGTGCCGGGCCTGCTCCGGAACGTCAGCGACCCGACGTCGCTCGTCACGCTCGCCAACCTGACGGACCTGGCCACCATGGAGAACACGGGTGCCATCTCCGGCGGCATGCGGCCCAAGGCGCACGCCATCCGCCACGCGCTCGTGGGCGGCGTGGGCAGCGTGCACCTCGTCAGCGGCGTGTTGCCCAACGCCCTGCTGGAGGAGGTCTTCACCAACGAGGGCAGCGGCACCATGGTGGTGCGCGAGTCCGCGCCGAAACCGGCCGGGGCCGTGGGATGAACGCGTCGGAGCTGCTCCAGGCGCTGGTGGCCATCCCCAGCGTGTCGGGTGACGAAAGCCGCATCGCGGACACCGTGTCCGCGTGGGCGGAGAGCTGGGGCGCGCGCGTCCAGCGGAAGGGCCACAACGTGTGGTTCTCCGTCGGGAGCGGGCCGCGCCGGCTGCTCGTCAACTCGCACCTGGACACGGTGAAGCCGTGCGCCGGGTGGACGTACGCGCCGCACGCGCCCGAGTGGCGCGAGGACCGGCTCTACGGCCTGGGCAGCAACGACGCCAAGGGCTGCGTGGCGGGGATGCTCCTCACCGCCCGCGCCCTGTTGAAGGAAGGAGCCCCCACCGGAGGCGAAGTGGTCTTCGCCTTCACCGCCGAGGAAGAGACGGGAGGCCAGGGACTGGGAACGATGCTGTCCGAGCTGGGGCCGCTGGACGCGGCGATTGTCGGCGAGCCCACGAGCCTCAAGCCCGTCACGGCGCAGCGGGGCATGCTGCTGTTGCGCTGCACCGCGCACGGCAAGAGCGGCCACGTGGCGCACGCGCACAGCACGGCCGCGCTCAACGCCATCCACGTGGCGGCGGTGGACATCTCCGTCCTCGCGGAGCTGCGCTTCCCCTCGCACCCGCTGTTGGGCGAAGCCCGCGCGCAGGTGACGCAAATCAGCGGTGGCCTGGCGCGCAACCAGGTGCCGGACAAGTGCGAGTTCTTCGTGGACCTGCGCACCACGCCGTCCATGGACCACGCGGCGGTGGCGAAGCAGGTGGCGTCCGCGCTGAAGAGCGAGGTGCAGGTGCACTCGGCGCGCTACCTGCCGAAGGCGACGAGCGACAGCCAGCCCATCGTCCGCGCGGCGGTGGCGGCGTCCGGCAACGAGCCGGCGGGCTCCAGCACCACGTCCGACTGGGCCTTCCTGGGAGACCTCCCGGCGGTGAAGGTGGGCCCTGGCGACACGCTGCGCAGCCACCAGGCGGACGAGTTCATCACCCGGGCGGAACTCGAAGCGGGCGCTGCCTTCTACACGCGCCTGGTGCGCGGCTACTTCGAGGAGGTGGCCCGTGGCTGACACCCTGTGGGGCAAGGGCCTGGCGCTGGACGCGGTCATCCACCGCTTCACCGTGGGCAATGACCCGGTGGTCGACCTCTCGCTCGCGCCGCACGACGCGCTCGGCAGCGCCGCGCACGCGCGGATGCTGGCGCACGTGGGCCTGCTGTCCGCCGATGACGCGAAGGCACTGGTGCCGGCGCTGAAGGCGCTGCACGACGAGGCACGCGCCGGCCGGTTCACCATCCGCCCCGAGCAGGAAGACGGCCACACCGCGCTGGAGGCCGCGCTCGTGGAGCGCGTCGGCGAGCCGGGCAAGCGCATCCACCTGGCGCGCTCGCGCAACGACCAGGTGCAGCTCGCCATGCGCCTGTTCCTCCGGGAAGAGGTGCTGACCCTCGGCGCGCGTACGGTGGAGCTGGCTGGCACGTTCCTGGACTTCGCGCAGGCGCACGCGTCCGTGGCGCTGCCCGGCTACACGCACCTGCGCCGCGCCATGCCGTCCACCTTCGGCCTGTGGGGCATGGCCTTCGCGGAAGGTCTGCTCGAGGAGCTGGAGGCGCTGCGCGGCGTGTGGGCCCGGTTGGACCGCTGCCCGCTCGGCGCGGCGGCGGGTTTCGGCGTGCCGCTGCCCATCGACCGCGAGTACGTGGCGAAGCTGCTCGGCTTCAGCCGGGTGCAGCGCAGCCCCATCGACGTGCAGAACGGCCGCGGCCGGCATGAGCAGGCCGTCCTGGGCTGGGCCTGCTCGGTGGCGGGCACGCTGGAGAAGTGGCTGTGGGACGTGCAGCTCTACAGCATGGACGAGTTCGGCTTCCTCGCGCTGCCGGACGCGTACACGACGGGCTCGTCCATCATGCCGCAGAAGAAGAACCCGGACGTGGTGGAGCTGGCCCGCGGGCGCTGCCGCGAGCTGCGTGGAATCGCGCACCAGGTGGAGTCGGTGGCCGGTGGCCTGCCGTCCAGCTACCACCGTGACTTCCAGCTCCTGAAGTCCCCCACCCTGGCGGCGCTGACGTCCATGAAGGACCTGCTGGACGTGCTCGCCCGCCTGGTGCCCGCGCTGCAGGTGAAGGCCGAGGCGGCGGCGCGCGCGAGTGACGACTCGCTGTACGCGGCCCACCACGCCTATGCGTTGGTGGCGAAGGGGCTGCCCTTCCGCGACGCCTACCGGCAGGTGGGACGAGAAATCGCGGACGGAACGTTCCATCCGGACCGCGGCGCACTGACGGCCACCCACCTGGGTGGCGCTGGAAACCTGGGCCTGCCGCAGGCCCGTGAAGAGCTGGCCGCCGCGCGCGCCTGGCTCGACGACACCCACCGCGCCGTGGCCTCCGCCACCGCGCGCGTGTGGGCGCTGTGAATCCCTTCCCCGTGAGGAGTGACGACATGAGCAAGAAGAACGTGGTGCTGGCCTTCTCCGGCGGACTCGATACCGCTTTCTGCACCGTCTACCTGCGCGAGCAGGGCTACAGCGTGACGACTGTCACCGTGGACACCGGTGGCTTCCCGCCCGAGCAGCTCGCCAACATCGCGGCGCTGTCCGCGAAGCTGGGCGCGGTGGCGCACCACACGGTGGACGCGCGCGACACCCTGTTCCAGGGCTACCTGCGCTACCTCATCGCCGGCAACGTGCTGCGCGGCCAGGTCTACCCGCTGAGCGTCTCCGCGGAGCGCGCGTGCCAGGCCGTGGAGGCCGTGCGCATGGCGCGCGAGCTGGGCGCGCAGGCCATCGCCCACGGCAGCACCGGCGCGGGCAACGACCAGGTGCGCTTCGACGTGGCCTTCCGCTCGCTCGCTCCGGAGCTGGAGCTGATGACGCCCATCCGCACGCTGGGCCTCAGCCGCCAGCAGGAGCTGTCCTTCCTCGCCGAGCGCGGCATCCACATGCCCCCGAAGCTGGGCTCCTACTCCGTCAACGAGGGCATGTGGGGCACCTCGGTGGGCGGCCGGGAGACGCTGGACTCGTGGAGCGCGCTGCCCGAGGCGGCCTTCCCCGGTGGGGTGATTCCCACCGACCTGAAGCCCCGCACGCTCACCATCTCCTTCGAGCAGGGCGTCCCGTCCGCGCTCGACGGCGAGAAGCTGTCGCCCGTGAAGCTGGTGGAGCAGCTCAACGCGATTGGCCGCACGTACGGCATCGGCCGCGGCGTGCACCTGGGTGACACCATCCTCGGCATCAAGGGCCGCGTGGGCTTCGAGGCGCCGGCGGCGCACCTGCTCATCACCGCGCACCGCGAGCTGGAGAAGCTGGTGCTGTCCGGCAAGCAGCTCTTCTGGAAGGAGTCGATGGGCAACCTCTACGGCTCGCTGCTGCACGAGGGCCACTTCTTCGACCCGCTGGTGAAGGACCTGGAGGCGTTCCTCACCTCCTCGCAGGACCGCGTGACGGGCGAGGTGCGGCTGGTGCTCCACCCGCGCACCCTGGTGGTGGAGGGCGTGAAGTCGCCGCACTCGCTGATGGACGCGAAGGTGGCGACGTACGGGGAAGCAAACGTGCTGTGGACGGGTTCTGAAGCCGCTGGTTTCGCCAAGCTGTACGGCGTCGCCCAGATGCTCTCTCACCGGGCCAAAGGAGGTTCGAAGTGAAGGTCTTCGTCGACAAGGTGGGTAGCGTCACCCGGAACCTCGGCCTCGGCCGCACGGTGCACCTGGCTCCGGAGGTGAAGGCGGAAGAAGGCGCGGTGGTCGCCGTGCGCATCCACGGCGAGAAGAGCGTCTACAACCAGCTCGAGGACCCGCACGGGCGCCTCGTCACGCTGCACGCGGGCGACATCGTCGTCGGCGCACTGGGGCACCGCAACGCGCTGCACGGCTACGAGGGCGTGGTGCCCGAGTCCGTCTCCGTGGGCGACCGGCTGAACGTGCTCAACATGGGCGGCGTCATCGGCAAGTGCACCTCGCACAACCCCGGCGTGGGCATGCCCTTCGAGGCGGAAGTGCTGGGCCAGGTGCTGGAGTTCCCGGAGCTGATGTCACGCACCGGGCAGCCGGCGCACGTCACCTCGGGCGCGCTCAAGGGCACGTCCACCCCGGTGAAGTGCCCCGTCATCTACGTCGTCGGCACCTGCATGAACGCGGGCAAGACGTACGCGGCCAGCGTCATCGTCCGCGCGCTGGCACAGGCGGGCTACCGCGTGGGCGGCGCGAAGCTCACGGGTGTCTCGCTGATGCGCGACACGCTGAGCATGCAGGACTCCGGCGCGGACGTGGTGATGGACTTCACGGACGCGGGCGTCGTCTGCACGGGCCCGCGCACGGGCGCGCGCGTGGCGCGGGTGCTCTTCTCCGAGCTGGCGGCGGAGAACGTGGACGTCATCGTCGCGGAGACGGGCGACGGCATCATGGGTGAGTACGGCGTGCAGGGCATCCTCGCGGACGCGGAGCTGAAGAGCCTCGCCGGCGCGTGGGTGCTGTGCGCCAACGACCCGGTGGGTGCCTCCGGCGGCGTGCGCCACCTGCGTGAGACGTACGGCATCGAGGTGGACGTGGTGGCGGGACCGGCCACGGACAACGCGGTGGGCGTGCGCTTCGTGGAGCAGGTGGTGGGGATTCCCGCCCGCAACGCGCGCGCGAATGCGGCTGCGCTGGGCAATCTGTTCCTGGAGAAGCTCGCGCCCAAGCTGGGCGCGGGGAGGAAGTCATGACGCGGGCGAACATCTACATCCTGGGAGCCTCCGGTTTCGGCGGTGGCGAGCTCTTGCGCATCCTCGCCGGACATCCGGCGGTGGGCGGCATCCGCGTGGTGTCGCGGCACCATGCGGGCGAGCCCATCCACAAGGTGCACCCGCATCTGCGCGGGCTGGTCGAGGGCCGCTTCGAGGCGGAGCCGGACTGGCGCTGGCTGGCGGACTCGCAGCAGCCGGTGGTGTTCAGCGCGCTGGGCCACGGTGAGCTGGCGAAGCAGTTCATCGACATCGAGAAGAAGTGGGCCGACGTCGGCATCGCCGAGCGCGTGCTGCTCATCGACCTCTCCTCCGACTTCCGACTGGACCACCCGGGTCGCTACGCGGGCGCCTACGGCCGGCCGCACCCCGCTCCGGACCTGCTGGGCACCTTCACGTACGGCCTGACGGAGTGGAAGCGCGACGCCATCGCCAAGGCGAAGCGCATCGCCAACCCGGGCTGCTTCGCCACGGCGGTGCAGCTCGCGCTGCTGCCGATTGCGTCCACGCCGGGCCTGGGGCTGCTGGCGGTCTCGGGTGTGACGGGCTCGTCCGGCTCGGGCTCTCTGCCGGGCGAGGGCACGCACCACCCGACGCGCGCGCACGACTTCCGCGCGTACAAGCCGCTGGAGCACCAGCACGAGGCCGAGGTCGAGGTCATGCTGGTGGCGCACGGCGCTCAGCGGCACCGGCTGGCCTTCGTGCCGCACTCGGCGCCCATGGTGCGCGGCATCTTCGCCACCGTGCAGTTCGAGTGGCCGGAGCACGGCGGCGCGGTGGTGACGCAGTCGCTGACGGACAAGTTCCGCCGCTACTACGAGGGCTCGAAGTTCGTCCGCATCGTCGAGGGCACGCCGCGAATCGCCGCGGTGGCGGGCAGCAACTTCTGCGACATCTCCGTCGCCACCAAGGGCCGCTCGGTGGCCGTCATGGCCGCGCTCGACAACCTCGTGAAGGGCATGGCCGGCCAGGCCGTGCAGAACTTCAACGTGGCCCTCGGCCTGCCCGAGGACACGAACCTGCGCCAGGCGGCCTGCTACCCGTAGCGACCTACGGCTTCGGAGGCTGCGCGGGAGCAGCTTCAGGAGCCACGGGCCCGGATGGCTGAGCAGGCGCGGCCTTGTCTTCAGGCCGCGCGCGCATCGCGGGCGTGGGCCTGTTCACCGTCTGCGCGGGCGCCGGCACCGGAGCACCGGGCTCCACCGGCGTGGGCTCGGGCGGCTCATGCCCGCGCAGGGCTATCGCGGGCAGCGAGGCAGTCGGCGCCCCCACGTCGAGGAAGCCGTGGAACCCCTCGTCGTCCAGCGCCTCGAGCATCCGGATGCGCACGGGCGTCTCCGGGCGAATCTCGACGCGCGGGCCCGGGGTGATGCCCATGACGTCGCACACCACGTCGTTGTTCGGCTCCAGGTCGCAGCCCCACCGCCGGCCCTGCGCGTAGCCCACCTCCAGAATCTTCAAGTCCCGCACGGACTCGACGAGGTGCTTCGACATGGGGACGAAGTCCTTGCTCCAATCAGCCCCCTTCACCAGCCGCGTGTGCGCGTTGCCCGCGAGCACCAGCACCACGTCGTTGGGCCGCGCGCTGTGCGCGTTCAGCACCGCCCGCGCCATGCGCGCATCACGCCCGCTCCCGTGGTTCGTATCCGTGTCGATGGCCACCACGGAGACCTTGTGCCCGGCGGCGCGCAGGGCGCGAGCCCGGTCGATGAGGTCCATCACCGCGCGGCTGCCGCGTCCGTCCTGCTGCTGCTTGCGCCAGAAGTCCCCGTGCAGCAGCGCATCCTGGTCCGCGGGGCTGCCCCTGCTCGCCAGGTACGCGTCGATGCGCGCCTGTTCCTTGTCCGGAATGGCGAGCCCCACCGTCACGCCGAGCCCCGCCTGCGCGGCCTCGCACGCCAGATCTCCGACGGTGGCCGGAACCTCGCGCGTGCCGAGCTGCTCGCCGATGAGCACCAGCTGCCCCGGGCGCAGCAGCGGCTGGAATCCGGCGACCTTCCGCTCGCAGGGCTCCTGCACCTCCTGCCGCCAGCGCTTCAGGTAGAACGACGGGTCTCTCGCGAACGAGTCATCCCGCGTGAGGCGCAGCGTGCCCGTGAGCGTCTCCAGCGAGGGCCGCGACTCCAGCCGCAGGGTGAGGTCCCGCTCCAGCTTCAAATCGCGCGTGCCCTGGACGGCGCCGTCCAGATCCACCCACGGCGCGATGTCGCGCTCCCGCTGGGCGAGCGTCACGGGAGCGCCCTTCGCACGCATCATCTGCTCGAACTGCTCCATCACCAGGTGCTTCTGGACGATTTCCCCCGTCTTGCCGTCGTACCGGAACTCCGCGTCGTTGCTGAAGGCCACCCGCCGCATCAGGAAGATGCGCACGATGGACTGCCGCTCGGCGAGGGGCTCACCCGCCACCAGGTAGCGGACGTGGTCGCCATCGCTCATGTAGCCCCAGGACCGGGTGCCAATCTGCGCGGACTTCCACTCCGTCAGCAGGAACTTCGGGTCCTCCATGGGCTTGAGCACCCAGCCATTCTCCAGGAGCAGCTTCGAGGCCTCGGCCAGGGAGCGCTCCACGGGCATCATGAAGATGTGCTCGTAGTGCGGTGCCACCAGCTCGGGCTCCTCGGCCTGGGGTGCCGCCGCCACTCCGTCCGCGGGACGGGCATTCCTCGCACAGCCAGCCAGGAGCAAAACGAGTCCAACCAGGGCTCGACGCATCCGCGTCCCTCTCTTCCTTCCCGTGGGTGTGCTGGGAACGTCCAACCGCCCGGAGAATATCGGATGGCGCCACCCCGGGGAGTCGGCCGGCCCATTGGGACGACGCCTCCGTCCGCCAGCCCACGGGAAGCGGGGCTACGAAGGCGTCGGAGCGGAGACGGTCGCGGGCCCTGCCTCGGGCAGCTCCAGCACCAGCTCGGCACCGGGGCCCTGCGTGTCCGCCACGTAGGCGCGGCCACCGTGGCGGCGGACCACCTCCTCCACCACGGCCAGTCCCAGCCCCGTACCCGGCCCCGAGGCGCTGACACGGTGGAAGGGCGCGAAGACCTTCTCGCGGTGCTCCACGGGGATGCCAGGCCCCCTGTCCCTGACGGACACGCGCCAGAGGGAGCCCCGCCGCTCGGCGCGCAGGGTGATTTCAGTGCCTCTTGGAGCGAAGCGCAGTGCGTTGGCCAGCAGGTTGTCCAACGCCTGCCGCACGGAGCTGGCGTGGAGCACACACGGAGCGGGCCCTGGCGTGTCCACCGTCACCCAGACGCCCCGCTCCTCCGCCTGCGCGCGCGCCGCCGCGGAGGCGTCCTCCAGCAACACGCCCAGGTCCGCGCGTTGGACTTCCCACGTGCCCCGGCCGAAGGAGGCCAGGTCCAGCAGGTTGCCCGCCAGCGTGGACAGGCGCTCCACCTCGCGGCGCGTCTCCTCCAGCGACGTGCGCAGCTCGGCCGCGTCACGCTCCTTCCACAGCGCCAGGTCCAGGTGCGTGCGCATGAGGGCCAGCGGCGTACGCAGCTCGTGCGCGGCCCGGGCGATGAGATGCTCCTGCGCCTCGCGCGCGGCGCCCAGCCGGCTCGCGGCCTCGCGCAGCGCGGCCTCCACCTCCGCCACCTCGTCCCGCGCGGCTCCTTCCATCACCGTGCCGGCGGGCAGGCCTCCCTCGCGCAGCCGGGCAATGAGGCCCCGCAGGTGCTTGAGCCGCCGCTCCAGCCAACGCGCCTGCCACGTCTGCAGGCCGAAGAAGACGAGCCCCAGCAGCGTGGCCAGCCCCAGGGTGATGCCTTGGAAGGCACGGAGCGCGGCCTCCTGCCACGCCAGCGACGCGGACAGCCGCAGGAGGTGCGGCACGCCCACGGGAGACACCACGCGCACCGTCAGCCTGCGCATTGGCACGCCCGCCTCGCGCACCGTCTCCAGGTGTGGAGGCACGTCCTCGGGCGGAGGCACGAGCCGCTCCGAGGCCGCGGCCGCGGTGGCCGGGAAGGCGAGCACGCGCCGCCCGTCCGGGCCGTACACCTCCGCCACCGGGGCGAAGGCGCGCACCACGTCCGTGAGCGGCGAGTGCTCCAGGTGCAGGTGTGGCGCCCCATCGGGCCCGTCGAAGAGGCTCACCGCCTCCGCGGCCGCCTGCGACAGCAGGGCCTGGTCCACCACGCGCGACAGCCACACCTCGAAGACGTGCTCCGCCAGCGCCAGCGCCAGCACCACCCCCAGCACGGGCACGGCCGCGCCCAGCAGCCACAGCCGCGTGGCCAGTCTCACTTCGCGCCTCCCACCACCAGCCGGAAGCCCACCCCGCGCACCACCTGGATGGACACCGCCCCTTTCACCCCCAGCCGCTCCAGCTTTCCGCGCAGGTAGCCGACGTACACGTCCACGATGTTGGGCGGCCCGTCGAAGTTGTCGCCCCACACGGCCGCCAGCAGCTCCGAGCGGGCCCGCACCTCGCCCGCGTGTCCGGACAGCTCCGAGAAGAGCGCGAACTCACGCCCGGTGAGCGGCTGCTCCTGGTCGCCGTGCCGCAGCACCCTCCTGCGTGAGTCCAGCACCAGCGGCCCCACCAGCCATTGCGGCGAGCCCGCGTCGCCCCGGCGGTGCAGCGCTTCCAGCCGGGCGAGCAGCTCCTCGAAGGCGAAGGGCTTGGCCAGGTAGTCGTCCGCGCCGGCACGCAGGCCCGCCACCTTCTCGCCCACCGTGCCGCGCGCGGTGAGCAGCATCACCGGTGTGCGCAGCCCCCGCTCCCGCCAGCGCCGCAGCACCGCCAGCCCGTCCAGGTCCGGCAGGTTCCAGTCCAGCACCACGCAGTCGTACGCCACGTCCACCGCCTGCTGGAGCGCGTCCTCGCCCCGCTCGCACACGTCCACGTGGTGGCCCGCCTCGGACAGCCCGCGGCTCAGCAGGCGTGCCATGCGCTCCTCGTCCTCCACCAGCAGCAGCTTCACGCGGAGACCTCCGGCGCGGCGAGCAGCGGCGCGCCACGACTCCCCCGGCGGGACAGCCAGGGGTAGAGCGAGGGCAACACGCCCAGGGTGAGCAGCGTGGACGTCACCAGCCCGCCCACCACCACGGTGGCGAGGGGCCGCTGCACCTCCGCCCCCACGCCCCGCGCCAGCATCATGGGCACGAAGCCCAGGGCCGCCACCAGCGCCGTCATCAGCACGGGGCGCAGCCGCTCGCGCGCGGTGAGCCGCACCGCCTCCGTCACCGGCATCCCCGCCGACTCGTGCTGCAACAGCCGCGACACCCACACCACGCCGTTGAGCACGGCGATGCCGGACAGGGCGATGAACCCGATGGCCGCGGAGATGGAGACGGGCATGCCGCGCAGCGACAGCGCGAGCACGCCGCCCACGCACGCGAAGGGCACGTGCGTGAAGATGATGAGGGCGGGCCGCAGCCGACCGAAGGCGAGGACGAGCACCGTCACGATGAGGACCCCCACGGCGGGAATCACCAGCGAAAGCCGCCGGGCCGCCGCCGTCAACGTCTCATACTGGCCTCCCCAGACGAGCCGGTAGCCGTCCGGCAGTCGGAGCGCGTCCTCCACCCGCGCCCGGGCCCCGGCCACCACCGTCCCCAGGTCCGCGCCCCGCACGTTGAAGCCCACCACCAGCCGGCGCTGCCCGTCCTGGCGGCTCACCATGCTGGGCGCGGCCGTCAGGCGCACGTCCGCCACGCGGGACAGCGGCACCAGCCCTCCCGAGGCGGACGGCAGCGGCAGGTCCTCCAGCGAGAAGGCCTCCGCGTCCGCGCCGAGCCGCAGGACGATGGGCAGCCGCACCGCGCCGTCGTACGTGGCGCCCACCTCCAGCCCGGTGCGCACCGCCTGCACCGCCTCCAGCACCTGCCTCACGGAGAAGCCCGCGCGCGCCGCGTCCAGCGGGCGGGGCTCCACCTCCAACAGCGACACCTCGGGCGGCGCCAGCACGCGCACGTCCACCGCGCCCCGCTCGCCCGCCACGAGCGAGGCCACCTCCCCGGCCAGCGCGCGGAGCGTGCCCAGGTCCTCGCCGTAGAGGCTCACCGCCACGTCGGTGACGGAGCCGCCCAGCAGCTCGTTGAAGCGCATCTGGATGGGCTGGGTGAAGGAGGGCTCGCCGCCCGGGGCCCGTGCGTCCAGCGCACGCCGCAGGTCCTCCACCAGCGCCTCCGGCGTCAGGCCCGCGCGCCACTGCTCGCGAGGCTTCAGGGTGACGAAGACGTCCGCCTGCTCCAGGCCCATGATGTCCGTGGCCACCGCGGGGCTGCCCACGCGCGACACCACCTGCGTCACCTCCGGTACGTGCCCCAGGAGCGCCGCCTCCAGCCGTCCCGCCTCGCGCGCCGCGGCCTCCAGCCGGATGTCGCCCGCGCGCGTCGTCTGCACCACCAGGTCCCCCTCGTTCAGCCGCGGCGCGAACTCGGTGCCCGCGCGCAGGTACAGGAAGACGCCCAGGGCGAGCAGCATGGCCGCGCCGCCGGCCACCCAAGCCGGATGCCGCAGCGCCGGCTCCAGCAGGGGACGGTAGGCACGCTCCACGGCGCGCACCAGCCAGGGCTCACGCTCGGGAATGTCCCGGGGCCGCAGCACCACGCTCGCCGCGGCGGGGATGAAGGTGAGCGCCAGCAGCAGCGAGGTGGCCAGCGCCAGCATCACCGTCAGCGCCATGGGCCGGAACATCTTCCCGTCCGCGCCCGTCAGCGACAGCACCGGCACGTAGACGAGCATGATGATGAGCACGGAGAAGAAGACGGGCCGGGACATCGACGCCATCACCTCGCCCAGCCT
This sequence comes from Pyxidicoccus sp. M6, assembly GCF_055568925.1. NCBI lineage: Bacteria > Pseudomonadati > Myxococcota > Myxococcia > Myxococcales > Myxococcaceae > Pyxidicoccus > Pyxidicoccus sp. M6. The sequence goes on from NZ_CM145714.1 coordinate 9,401,172, forward strand.
CCGGCGCCAGGCCTCTTCCGAGAGGGGCTGACGGGAGTGCCCCACGTGGTGGAAGACGCCCTCCACCATCACCACCGCGCCATCCACCAGCAGGCCGAAGTCGATGGCGCCCAGGCTCATCAGGTTGCCGGGAATGCCCAGCAGCACCATGCCCACGCTGGCCCCCAGCATGGACAGCGGAATCACCGAGGCCACCAACAGCCCCGCCCGGAAGCGTCCCAGCAGGGCCAGCAGCACCAGCACCACCAGCAGGCCCCCCTCGACCAGGTTCTTCGCCACCGTGCGCAGGGTGCCGCGCACCAGCACGCCCCGGTCATAGACGAGGTCCACCCGCACGTCCGCGGGCAGCACCGCCCTCACGTCCGCCATGCGCGCGTGCAGGGCCTCCACCACCTCCAGCGCGTTGGCGCCACGGAGCATCTGCACCATGACGTAGACTGTCTCGCCGCGGCCGTTGGCCGTCGCCGTGCCGATGCGCGGCAGCGCGCCCGGAGCCACGTCCGCCAGGTCCGCCACGCGCACGTGGCCACCGCCCGGCGTGCGCACCACCGCGCCTCCCAGCTCGCTGGGGCCCGGAGGCAGCGCCACCGCGCGCACCAGCACCTGCCGGTCTCCCGCCGCGAGGCTCGCGCCCGGCACCGCGCCCGAGGCCCCCTCCAGCGCCTCGCGCACGTCGGCGAGTGTCAGCCCACGCGCGGCCAGCTTCGCCGGGTCCGCCCTCACCTCCAGCGTGCGCTGCTGCCCGCCCCAACTGTTCACCTCCACCACGCCGGGCACCCCACGCAGCAGCGGGGCCACGCGCAGCTCTGCCAGCTCGCGCAGCTCCGCGGGTGTGCGCTCCGGCGAGCCCAGCGTGAAGTGGAACACTTCGCCCAGGCCGCCGGTGAGGGGCCCGAGCTCCGGTGCCTCCACGCCCGGGGGCAGGCGGGACGCCAGTCCGGTGAGCCGCTCCTGCACGCCCTGGCGCGCACGGTACGGGTCCACCCCATCCTCGAAGACGGCGGTGACGGAGGAGATGCCGTAGCGAGACAGGCTCCGGTGCTCGACGAGACCGGGGATGCCGCTCAGCGCCGTTTCGATGGGACGGGAGACGAGCCGCTCCACCTCCTCGGGCGTCAGCCCGGGCGCGCGCGTGAGGACGAGCACCTGGTTGGTGGTGATGTCCGGCAGCGCGTCCAGCTCCAACCGCCACGCCACCCCACACGCCACCAGCGCGAGCACCGCCGTCGCCGCCAGCACCAGGCCCCGGTGCCGGACACTGGCCTCCACGAGCCGGGCAATCATCGTGTGCCCTCCTCGTCACCGGCGCTCACGGAGGCGAGCAGGGCCTCCGCGTCCGCGGCCACCGCGTCCGCCCCATCGGCCCCTCGCACCAGCGCGTCCGCGCCGGACGTCACCACCACGTCCACCGGCTGGCGGCGGAAGCCCTCCGCGTCGCGCACCAGCAGCTCGGCCCGGCCCGCCTCCAGCAGCAGCGCCCGGGACGGCACCACGAGGACGCCCGGCAGGCCCTCCGCGCGCACCCGCACCGTGCCGGTGAGGCCCGCCGGCAGCGGGCGGGGCGCCTCGGGAACGAACCACGCGGCGGTGGTGCCATCCCGCGCGTCCACGGCGGGCGAGCGGCCCACCTCGCGCAGGAGCAGGGGCGGCTCGCCCGGGAGGACGAGCTCGAAGCGCGCATCGGAGGGGAGCGTCCGGGTGAAGCGGGCCTCGAGCAGGGCCTCGCCCTCGCCCGTCACCCGCGCCCACGGCGCGCCGCCCCCCTCACGCGTCTCGCCCAGCTCCCCGGACACCTCGGTGACGATGCCCGCCACGGGGCTGCGCAGCGGGACGGTCCCCCCACGCGCCACGGCGGCCGCGTCCCCCGCGCCCAGCCCCGCCACCGCCAGCAGCGCCAGCGCGGCCTGGGCCTCCGCCTGGGCCTCGGCGACTCGCGTCTCCGCCTCGGAGAGCTCGGCCAGCCGCGCCATGCCCTGTGCCTGGAGCGCCAGCAGTTGCTCGCGCCGCTTCGTGTACGCCTCGCGCCGCAGGGACGCGGCCAGGAAGCGGCCCGCCGCCTCCACGGCCTCGGGCATGCGGACCTCCAGCAGCACCTCGCCCTGTTTCACCCGCTGGCCCGGGCGGACGGCGAGGCGGGCCACGCTCGCGCGCAGGGGGACACCGATGACGGCCGTGCCTCCGGGAGCCGGCAGCACGCGTGCGGGCGCCTCCGCCAGCGGCACGCCCCGCGCGGGACGAGGCCGCACCCAGGACGAGGCCGAGCTGGGCCGGGGCGCCACGGGCCGTGCGGCCCCGGTATCCGACGGCGTGGAACAACCCGGCACCATCCCCAGCAGCAGGACGGCGGACAGCAGGACGACTCTCATGGCGTGGGACCTCCCGAAGAAGGCTCGCCGAGCGCATCGACGAGGAAGCGGGCCCGCACGCGCGCCAGGGCCTCTCCGGCCAGCGCATGCCCCAGACGGACGCGGGCGGTGACGAGTGAGCGGCGCAGGCGGACCACCTCGAGGACGGTGGCGTCGCCCGCGCGGAAGAGCAGCTCCGCCAGATGCGCGGCCTTCTCCGCGCCGGGCAGCAGCGTGTCGCGAAGCACCTCCACCACCTCGTGCGAGTGCTCCACCTCGTGGAAGGCGAGCACCAGGTCCGCCCCGGCGGTGGTGGCGGCGTCCGCGGCCTCGCCCTCCATCCACGTGGCGCTGGCCAGCAGGGTGCCGCGCTCGCGCTCGGCGCGGTCGAATAGGGGCGGTGTGAAGCCCACGGTGGCCACACCGCCCACCGCGCCGTCGTACTCCCGCAGGGCCGCGACGCCGAGCTGGAGCTGCAGGCCCCTCGCGGCCCGTACCTCTTCGGCCCTGGCACGCTCGGCGCGGGCCTGGGACAGGCGCGACGACACCTCCGGCAGCAACTCCGCGCGCCCCAGCAGCTCCGGCCACCGCGACTCCGCTGGCAGTGCCACCTCGGGCAGCGGGCCCGACGCGGAGACAGGCCCCGTCGCGGGTCCTCCCACCTGCCGGGAGAGGGCGGCACGGAGCTCGGCCACCCGGCCCTGCGCATCCAGCTCCGCCAGCCGGGCCTCGGCGACGTAGGTGGTGGCCTCCGCGGTGTCCAGCGCCGTGGCCGCACCGAGCGCCGCGGCGGACTCCACGGCCCTCAGCAACTCACCGGCGAGCCGAACCTCCTCGGCGGCGTGCGCCTGGGCCTGCTCGGCGGCCCACAGCAGGAGCCAGGCCTCCGCCACCGTCAGTCTCCGGGCCAGCAGCAGCGACCGGGCCTCCGCGGAGAGGGCTTCCGTCTCCAGCCGCGCGGCCTCCGCGCGCACGGCGGCGTGCCCCGCGAGGTTGAAGGACTGCGCCACGCCGACGCGCAGGTCCAGGCCGCTCCCCGCGGCCTCCGAGCGCCGCCAGCCGGGCTCCACGACGAGCTGGGGGTTCGCGAGCGACGAGAGACGTGCGTCCGCGGCGCGCTTGGACTCCAGCGCGCGGACGGCAGCGGAAGGAAGGGGCGCATGCTCCACTCGCGCGAGCGCCTCGGCGAAGGTCAGCCGAGCGGGCGCGGGCGAGGCGGCAAGCACGATTGCTGTCAGGACGACCACCATGGCGGGCACCGTAGCGGCGCGACGCCAGGACATCTTGAAACACTCATGAATGAATTCTCATAAATGCCAGACACGCGCCTCCGGGCCGGCGGCGGCTCTTCGCCGCAAGCTGCCGTAATGACTGCGCTCGCGAGACCGATATTGACAGATGCAATAACAAACATTCTCTTGTCAAAACCCCTCACAAGAGGTCCATCCATGCACCTTCGCCGTCCGTCGACCGCCGTCCTGTGTCTCATTCTCGGAAGCCTGTACGCGGGCTGTGGAGAGGGAGGCAGCCTCGAGCCCGTGAGCACCTCCGAGTGCTCCACGGGAAAGAAGTGGACGGGCGGGGACAGCGAGTCCCCCCTGATGCATCCCGGAGGCGACTGCATCAAGTGCCACACCGAGCGGGGCGAGGGCCCGCACTTCGTGGTGGCGGGCACGGTGAGTGCCGCCGCGCACGACGCGGACGACTGCGCGGGCGTCGAGGGCGCCCAGGTGGTCATCACGGACGCCCAGAAGAAGACCTACACGTTGGCCACGAATGCCTCGGGCAACTTCTTCCTCCGGGCCGGAGATGCGCAGGGCTTCGCGTTCCCCTACACGGCCCGCATCACCGCGAATGGAACCGAGCGCGCCATGAGCTCGCCCCAGAGCACCGGCGCCTGCGCCTCCTGCCACACCACCACGGGCACCAGCGGAGCCCCGGGACGCATCAGCGTCCAGTGACGCCGCCTCGGCGGTGAGGACACCGCCGCGGACCTTCTTGCGATGACGCTCCCCCGGACGCCCCGCGGGGAGCCGAGCCCGGCTCAGGCCGCCGGCAGCTTGCTCGTGTCAGGCGAGGCGGCCGCGTCGGGAGCCTCGGCCTGCCGCGACTCCGCCTCGCGCTGCTCCGGTGGTGCCGCACCAGCCTCGGCCTGCCGCGCCTCCACCTCGCGCTGCTCCAGCCGAGCCCCGCCCGCTTCGGCCGCACGGAGGAACTCGTCGTACTCGGACTTGCGCTCCTCGGCCTTCTCCTGCGCCTTGCTGGACTGCTGCGCGGCGGCGGCCCGGCCCAGCATCACCGCGCGGGCACTGAGCCCCACCCCCGCGGCGAAGGCCACCACGTTCAGCACCGAGCCCATGCCGCCCAGCCACAGCCCTTCCGTCCCGCTCTGGACGTAGTTGAGCGCCAGGACGAAGACCGCGCCGGACACGGCCGCGCCCGCGCCCGTGCTCCAGGGCTTCAACTCCATCACCCGCGCGGCGGCGTAGCAGAGCGCCGGCAGCACCACGAGCACCCAGAGGTTCTCCAGCAGCACCGCCATCACCACCCGCAGCAACCCGAGCGGCAGCGCCTGCACGCGGACGCTCAGCCGCAGCGTCAGCGCCACGCTCAGCACCGAGCCGGCGACGAGCGAGAGGAACCCCAGTCCCACGATGAACTGGAAGCGGCGGACGCGGACGCGCAGCGGTTCGAGGGCACTCGTTTTGGAGCTCACGGCCGGCAGCCTACTCCAGTTCAGCCCTCGTCCTCGTCCGCGTCCGGCGCGCCCCCCGGCGTCCGAGGAGGCGGGCCGTCCCCGTAGAAGACCTCCTCCAGCACCAGCCCCTGCGGCGGCGCGGTGGGCCCGGCGCGCTTCCTCTCGCGAGAGGCCAGCACCTCCGCCACCCACGCCTCCGGCCTGCGCCCCTTCCCCACCTCCACCAGCGTCCCCACCAGGTTGCGCACCATGTGCTTGAGGAAGGCGGTGCCCTCCACCACGAAGGACACGGCGTCCCCGGCCTCGCCCTCCACCCGCAGGCTCCGCACCTCGCGGATGGCATGCTTCGCCTGGCAGTCCGACGCGCGGAAGGCGGAGAAGTCATGCCGGCCCAGGAGGTGCGTCGCCGCGCGCCGCATGGCCTCCACGTCCAGCGGGGCGAATACCTCCCAGTGCGTCGTCCTGCGCAGCGGCGAGCGCGTGCGGCGGTTGCTGAGCCGGTAGCGGTAGCGCTTGCCCCGGGACCAGCGCCGCGGGTCGAAGTCCCCGGGCACCTCCACCGCGTCCACCACCGCGAGGTCCTCCGGCAGCAGGCTGTTGAGGCCCATCCTGTAGGCCTTCATCGGCAGCACGCGCTCGGTGTCGAAGCAGGCCACCTGCCCGGTGGCGTGGACGCCCGCGTCGGTGCGCCCCGCGGAGGCGACGGACACCCGCTCACCCAGCAACCGGGCCAGCCCGTCCTCCAGCGCGGACTGCAGCGACGGGCCATTGGGCTGCACCTGCCAGCCCACGTAGCGCGTCCCCTCGTACTCGAGCGTCAGCTTCAGCCGGGGCATGGGTCAGCGGTACTTCAGCCAGGACTCGAGCAGCTCGGACACGAGGCGTCCCATGGCGACGCCGTTGCGGCGGGACACCGCCTCCAGCGCCTCGTACGCGGCGGGGCTGAGCGGCACCGCCACCATGCGCGGCTCGGTGTGGTCCTCACTCGCGCTCACGGGCGCGACGGGCTCCGGCGCGGGTGCGCCCTTCTCCGTGTCGAGCGCGGCCACCACCTCCGACAATTCCAGCGCCTCTTCCGACGTGGGCGCCGCCGCCGAGCGCACCTGCATGCGCCGCTGCTCCTCCTGCAATTCCTCCTCGAAGAGCTGCTTGAGGAAGTTGGACAGGTGCAGCGGCGTGGGCGTGAATTCGTACGCGTCCAGGAAGGTGTCCAGGTCCTTCTGCATCTGCGCGGCCGTCTGGTAGCGCTTGTCCCTGTCGCGCTCCAGCGCCTTCATCAGGATGACTTCCAGGCGCTCGGGCAAATCTTCGCGGAAGTACGAGGGCGCGTAGATTTTGCCCTCGGTGATGCTGCGCATGACCGCGACTTCCGACTCACCGGTGAAGAGCTTGAAGCCGGTGAGCCACTCGTAGAGCACGACACCGAGGGAGAAGATGTCGCTGCGGCAGTCGAGCGGCTTGCCCAGGCACTGCTCCGGGCTCATGTAGCTGAGCTTGCCCTTGATTTCGCCGGTGCGCGTCTGCTCCACCTGGTTGGCGGCCTTGGCGATGCCGAAGTCGAGAATCTTCACCGAGCCGTCGAAGGCGACGACGACATTCTCCGGCGACACGTCGCGGTGGACGATGTTGAGCGGGTTGCCGTACAGGTCCACCTTGGTGTGCGCGTGGTGCAGGCCCGCGCAGACCTGCGAGGCAATCTTCACCGCGTACACCAGCGGGAAGGGAATCCCGAGCGCCTCCGCCTTGGGTACCACCCGGCGCATGTCGCGCCCGGCCACGTACTCCATGGCGATGAAGTAGCTCTCCGCGATCTTCCCCAGGTCGTGAATCTGCACGACGTTGGGGTGGTTGAGCTGCGCGGCGAGCCGGGCCTCGTTGAGGAACATCTTCACGAAGGCCGCATGCTTGGAGAGGTGCGGGCGGATGCGCTTGATGACGACGGGCGACTCGCGCCCGTCCTCGTGCGACTGGTGCGCGAGGAAGATTTCCGCCATGCCACCCACGGCGATGCGGTCGATGAGCCGGTACCTGCCGAAGCGGGAGGTGTCTCGCTGCTGCTGTGCCGCGGGAGCCATGACGCGGCGACATTACCCGCGCCGGGCCTCATGGCGCTAACGAAGTTCCACCACGTGGACCTTCAGGGCAGGTTCCTGACCGGGCGGGGACGGGAAGTCGATTGCCGAGGGACCGAGCGAGCCCACCGCCTTCCCCTTCCGTCCCGCGAGCGCCACGCCCTCCGCCACCATCGTCTCGAAGCGTCGCGAGGGCAGGCCCGCATGGTTGCAGCAGGCGACCAGCCGGCCCCCCGGGGACACCAGGCGCGCGGCGGCCTCGGCCAGCCGGGCATAGTCGCGCGCGGCGGAGAAGCGCGCGGTGCGCGTGGTGGAGAAGGACGGCGGATCGGAGATGACGACGTCGAACGTCTCGCCCTTCTTCGCCAGGCGCTTGAGCCAGTCGAACACGTCCCCGGCCACGTAGTCGTAGCGGTCCACCGGCTGGCCGTTGAGGCGCGCGTTCTCCTCGCCCCACTCCAGCACGCGGCGGCTGGCGTCGATGTTGAGCGCCCGCTTCGCGCCGCTCGCGGTGGCCACCACGCCGAAGGCACACGTGTACGCGAAGAGGTTGAGCACCGTGAGGCCGCGCGCCCGCTCCTGGAGCCACGCGCGCGTGTCGCGCATGTCCAGGTACAGCCCCACCGACAGCCCCTGGGCGGGGCGGATGAGGAACGACAGGCCATTCTCCTTCGCGGTGAGGGACTCCACCGCCTCCCCCCGCGCGGGCACCTCGGGCGCGAGCGACTCCTTCGCCACGTTGGCCAGCACGCGCGCCTCGCGAGGCCGGCGCTTGAGGTACACGCCGCGCGGAGCCCAGGCGGCCACCGCCGCGTCGAGCAGGCGCGCTTCCTCCTCGGACGTGAAGTCGCGGTAGAGGCTGATGACATACAGCCCTTCGAACACATCCGCCGTCACGTCGGGGACGCCGTCCGACTCGCCATTCAGCACGCGGAAGGCGGTGGTGCGCGCGTCCGACAAGAGCGGCCCGCGCCGCTCGCGCGAGACGCGCAGGGTGTCCACCAGCGAGGACGACATTCAGCTCCCCAGCCGCGCGCGCGTCCACACGCGGTGCAGCGCCTCCGTCGCGGCGCGGGACAGCTCGACGTAGTCGTGGCCGAGCAACTGCCCCTCGCGCACGCAGACGCGGCCATCCACCACCGTCCACGCCACCGGCGAGCGGGACATCTGCCCGAGCAGGTGCGGCGAGTAGCCCGTCTCCGGGTCCGCCGGGGGCACCGCGTCGTAGACGACGAGGTCCGCGATGCTCCCCTCCTCCACGTTGCCCGACGGCAGGCCGAACAGCCGCGTGCACAGCTCCGCGGGGCCGTTGATGAGCAGGTGCGCCAGCGAGCCGTCCACGTCCGGCAGCCGCCCCGCGCGGGCGATGCGCAGCACGGCCACGAGCGCGGCCAGCAACTCCTCCTGAAGCGTGCCGTGGCCGCCCGTGCCCAGGCCCACCAGGTGCACGCGAGACAGCACCGCCTCCATCGGGTCCGAGCCGCGCTCCAGCGTCCGCACGCCCCGGGGAGCGAGCGCCACGAAGGCACCGCTCTCCTCCAGGCGTGCGACCTCGCCGCTGTCCAGCGTGCGCGCATAGGCGGCGATGGCGCGTGAGTTGAGCAACCCCAGCGCATTCAACCGGGGCACCACGCGCTGACTGTGCCGCGAGTACGTGGTGGTGAGGTCCTCCTCGCTCTCCGCGAGGTGGAAGACGGTGGGCGCGTCCAGCTCCCGGCTCAGCCGCGCCACGCGGGTGAGCAGCGAGTGGTCACACGTGTACGAGGCATGGAAGCCCAGCGCCCCGCGCACCAGCGGGTGCTCGCGGCGCTCGCGCACGAAGTCCGCGTTGGCCTGGAGCCACGCCTCCGCCTGCGGCGCGCCATCAAGGCTGTGCGTGGAGTGGCTCGTGACGAGCCTCAGGCCCACGTCCTCCGCCGCGCGAGCCTGGGCGGCGAGGCCTCCGGCCGCGTCCTGGCAGGACAGGTGCTCCACCACCAGCGTGACGCCGTCGCGCAGCGCGCGGGCCGCGGCGAAGCGCGTGAGGGCCTCCACGTCCTCGCTGGTGAGCAGCCGCGACACACGCACCATCCGCTCCAGCCGCTCGGGCGGGGACAGCATCAGGAAGTGCCCGGTGGGCGGCAGGAGCTGTCCGTTGACGAGGTGCGAGTGGCAGTCCACGAGCCCGGGCGCGACGAGCCGACCCCGGCACGCCACCTCCCAGTCACCGGGCAGCACCGGCACCTGGGCGTCGGGTGCCACGCGACGGATGGTGTTGCCCTCCACCACCACGGCCATGCCGGTGCGGACTCGTCCGTCCGCGCGGAACACGGCGCAGTTCTTCAGCAGCAGGCGGCCTTCCATGAACGGGCCCGTCTTAGCACGGAGGACCTAGAAGGTAACGGGCACCGGCAGCGAGGTGAGCACCACCTGGGAGCGCGTGGTGTCCACGTGGCCGTCCTTGCCGACCTGCAGGGTGAGCTCCTGGAGGACGTCGTCCTCGAGCACGAGCGCCACCGCCTGGAAGCCGTCGGCACCCGGAGTGACGCGTACGGGCTTCAGCCGGGCGCTGGCCTCGGCCTTCTTCGTGGCCAGCTCGGGCGCGGTGTCCACATCGCCCCGCCAGGGCATGTCCGCGGGCTTCTCCACCACGCGCCGCCCGGTGCCACCGGTGTTGTTGATGAAGAAGCGCACGTACTCCGGCACCTGCGAGGCCTCGAGCGAGAGCGACTCCTTCTCGTTGACCTTGTAGATGTCCTCTTCCGTGCCGCCGAGCACGACCACCTGCTTGCCATCATCCACGTAGCGGAACTGGATGGGACGGTGCGGCAGCATCACGTCGGCGGTGAGCAGGTGGAAGCGGCCGTAGAAGCTCAGGGGCTGCGTGGTGAACGTGGTCGGCTGCCGGGACATGGTGTCGGCGTGCACCGGGTCGACCTGGGCAATGCGCAGCAGCGTCTCGGTCTTGGCAATCACCATCTCATCCTCACGAGGCCCACTCCCCGCTGGGGCGTGGGCGCAGTAGAGCATGTTCAGGGCCATCAGGCCCGCGGTGAATGCCCGCCGTCTCACTTCTTCGGGTGGGCCTTGTCCCAGGCCTGGCCGTAGTAGTCCGGGTACTTGACGCCCGTGGTGCTGGTCGTCACCTCGCCATCCTTGAAGCCCTTGAGGACGCGCTCGTAGCCGGCCTTCTCGCCAATCTTCTTCAGTTCGGCCTCGGTGGCCTTGGGGTTGGCCTTCTTCGCGTCGTCCACGGCCTTCTTGTAGGCGGCGTTGTACTGGGACTCCAGCGGGTACGTGGCGGAGATGGACTTGCCCTTGGCGACCAGCTCGTTCTTCGCCTTGATGCTGTCGACGGTGCCGCGCACCTCCTCGTCGAGCATCTTCTTCACGTAGTCCGCGCGCGTGTCCTTGACGATGTCCGCCTTGGGCCCGTCGATGCTGGCCTTGGCGTGGTTGATTTCGTGGACCAGCGAGAGCGCGTTGCGCTCCATCGGGCGGGAGCGGTCGATGACAATCTTGTTCCCGTCCCAGTACGAGCCGCCGCCGTTGGCGAACTCGACCTTGATCTTCTTGTCCTCCAGGTACTTCACCGCGGCGGCGCCGGTGGGCGAGTCCGCGAGGAGGGTCTTGATGTCCTGGAGGCGCTTGGCGTCCTGGGCGGCCTGCGTCGCCGCGGCGCCGGCGGCGGCACCGGCCTTGCCGGCATCACCGGGGGCCGGCTCACGGGTGCCGAGCTTGCGGTAGTCCGCCTTGGGCTTGTCGAAGGCGCTGGTGGAAGGCGTGCCCGTCCTGGCCGGGGTGTTGGTGGTGCGGGACTGGGCCGGCCGCTCCTCGACGTCCGGCGAGCGGACTGTCGGGGGAGCCGTGGTGCCGCGACCCCTGCCGATACCGTTGATGGACATGACTTCCCCCTCGAAATGGATGAACCGTTGCGGGGATTATCGCACCCGGGCGGCCGAAGGTTGCGGCATGTCGCACAGGCCTCCCGAGGCCGGGCCAACCGCCTGGAATTCCTGGGGGGACGGCGGCCTGGGGCGGCCGCGCCCCCACGGAACGCGCTATAGTCAGGGACCTCATGATCCCGCAGAGCCCGACCGCCATCGCCGCGCCGCCCCTGTCCGCCTCCAGGGAATCACCGGCCCCCATGCGCCCCGCCGCGCGGCCCGGCACCCTTGCCTTCCGGGGCCTGTGGCTCTTCTCCGCCCGGGCGGATCTGCTGATCATCACCCTGCCCCTGGCGCTCGCGCTGGGCGTGGCCGCCTTCAGCGCCCTGTCCGAGTCCTCGGCCGACAGCGCGCAGCGGCTGGCCGGGTGGACCGCGCAGAACCTGCTGGGCAATGCCACGCACGTGGTGCTCACCTTCCTGCTCTTCGCCGTGCACCGCGACGTGCTGACGTCGGCACCGGGCCAGCCCCGGCAGGTACTCGCGGGCGCGATGGGCATGCTCGCGGTCTGCACGGGCCTCTTCTTCAGCTTCTACGCGGACCGCACCGCGCACATGTACCTGGTGGCCGTCATCTTCAACGTCTTCGGCCTGCACCACACGCTGTCCCAGCACCGGGGCATCTGGTCGCTGCACGGGCTGCGCGAAGGTGACGCCGGACTGCCGCCGCCCTCCTCGCGCGAGCGCGAGTTGCAGAAGCGCTACGTGCCGCTGATGCTGACGCTGCTGTTGGTGCGCATCTTCTTCGTAGCCGACGCCCCGGGCCCTGACGCCACCGCCTGGCTCGACGTGGGCCAGGGCGCGGTGCTCCCGCGCGAGACGCTGGGTCTGCTGCTGGCGGTGTGGATGGGCTACTTCGTGCTGCTCTTCCGGTCCGTGCTGAGCGCGGGCCCGCGGAGCGGACCGAAGGTGCTCTACCTGCTGGCCATGGCCACGGCGACGGGGCTCGCGCTGGTGGCGCCCGCGTGGGGCTTCGTCATGCTGCCCGGCATGCACGGCCTGGAGTACTACGTGCTCACCGCGCGCATGCTGGAGCCGCGCCCGGGTGACACCTCCCGCGTCTCCCGTGCGCTCATCGTCCCGGTGATGGTGGCGAGCATGCTCCCCCTGCTCGCCCTCGGCGTGGTGCACGGCGTGCTCCAGGAGGGCGGCCTGTTCGGCGTGTCCGTCCAGCAGGCGGACCTCGTGCGCGCCCATCCGGTGATGCGGGCGCTGACGTCGCTGAGCTTCGCGGTGGTGCTCGCGCACTACTTCGCGGACGCGCTCATCTACCGCTTCCGGATTCCCTCCATCCGCGCCGTCATGCTGCGCCGCATGGGGTTCCGGTAGACGGCAGGCGGCCCGCCGCGGCGACACGCGCCTGACGCCGCGACGGGCCCGGCCTACGCTCCGTGCCGTTCCGCGTTGGCGATGATGGCGTCGCGGGTGAAACGCGCGAGCCCCGGCCGTGCACGGTCGATGTTCTCCGTGAAGCGGTGGTCGCTCACGTACATCTCGCCCAGCCCGCGGTGCATGGCGTACGAGCACGGGTAGAACCACTTCGAGATGTGCTGCCGCCACGCCTCGACCAGGTCCATGGCCGCCACGTCCGTGGGCGCGCGGCCCGCGCCGAGCAGCTCCGCCAGCGCCTTCTGGAGGCCGTCCATCTCATCCTTGATGACCTTCCAGTCCTGCTTCGTGTAGCGCTTCGTCCTGCGCGCGGATTCCGCGTAGGCCTCCGTGTCGCCCCAGCGCTCCTTCACCTCGGCCTCGTGCTTCGCCGGGTCGAAGTCGCCGAACGCCTCGAACATCTTCTCCTGGTCCATGTGCCTTCCCTTCTCCAGCGCATCGAGCGCCGCGTCCACGGCGCTCAAGAGTGCGTCCAGCCGTGCGGACCGCTCCGACAGCAACTGCCGTTGCATCAGCAGGGCCGAACGCAGGTCGAAGGAGGGCTCTCCCAGGATGCGGCGAATCTCCTCGAGCGGGAACTCCAGCTCCCGGAAGAAGAGCACCTGCTGCAACCGCTGCAGGTCCGCCTGGGTGTACAGCCGATAACCGGCCTCGCTGCGCTCCGAAGGGCTCAGCAGGCCAATCTCGTCATAGTGGTGCAACGCGCGGACGCTGACCTTCGCCAGACGCGCCACCTGACTCACTGTAAGGGCCATATCCCTCCACCTCGGAACACAGGTGTAGGGTCTCACGTCGCGTGAGGGTCAAGCCCTCATGGAAGGAAAGACAGACAGCGCGGGCGGGGCGGCCTCCTGCACGGCTCCTCGGGGCTCGAGGAGGGGGACGGCGCCCACGACACCCGCGCACCGGAAGGAGCCTCCATCCAGGGGACGGGCGGTTCCATCCGGAGCGGGCACGGCGCGGCTCAGTAGGTGTTGTTCTGGCCGAACGACTTCATCGTCTTCTTCTTCAGCTTGTCGTCGGCAATCTGGCCGTCGTTGGCCACGTTGTCCTCACCGGCCAGGGCCGCCGCGGAGGCGCCGAACAGCTTGCGGATGTTGTCGCCGAACAGCGTGATGACGCCGATGGCGGCAATCGCGATGAGGGCCACGATGATGATGTACTCAGTCATGCCCTGACCACGGGACTTGCGGAGGTTCTTCTTGGGGAGCGCCTTCATGGGATTCTCCTGGAGGGGACGGCTTGAAAACTCACCCTGGTTTCAGGGTCGCCCGGAACCCTAGGGCAATTTCACTCTCCGCCTCCATCCGTCATCGGGAGGATGGCCCTGAGATCAAGCAATTCCGGGTGTTTACATTAATCTGCTTCACCCGGAGGGGCCTGGGAGGGTGCTCAGGGCGTGGCGGGAGCGGCCACGGCGGCCGGTGAAACACCCGCGCACGCCGGGGCCGGCAACGCCTTGCACAGGGCCGCGAGCGCCCGGGCCAGCTTTGCGTCGTCAGGGTGGGCGGCGGCCGCCTCGCGGCCCAGTGCCACCGCGGCGCTGGCGTCGGGGGCGGGCATCCACACCGTGCGCGTGGCCCAGGTGCGCGCCGTCACCATGTTCAGGTACGCGGTGACCAGCTCCGGCGAGCGCCCGCCCTTCGCCACCTCGGCCTCCAGCAGCGGGGCGGCGGTGGACACATCCCCGTGGGCCAACGCCGCCCGGGCCAGGGCCAGCGACGCGTCCGGGCTGTCCGGAGCCACCGCATGCCACGCCCTCACCACCCCTAGCAGCAGGTCGTCGTCATCCAGCGTCCAGCGGGCCATGTTGCGATACAGGTTCTCCAACTGCCGCGCCGTGGGCGGGTGCTCACGCACGTAGTCGTGCAGGTACAGCCGCGAGCCGCCATCCGGAGCGCGCCGCTCGTCGCCGTAGCGGTCCTGCTCCCCCAGGAAGAAGGCGATGGGCGACGCGTACTCCAGCAGGTTCTGGTCGTCGGTGTTGATGGGGCCCTCTCCCGCGAACTCCCGCTGCCCCTGCTCGCTGTGCACCTGCTTGGACAGCAGGCCGAAGACGTCGTGAATCTCCGCCCGCGCCAGGTCTGCCTTCACCTCGGGGCGGGCCATGCGCTCGGCCAGCTGCCGCGCGTCGAACTGGAAGGGCTTGCGGCTGGCCACGAGGATGAGGTCGTACGGCCCGAGCCACGTGGTGGCGTGCGGGAAGGTGTCCCGCAGCGTGCGCATGACGAGGCGGACGAGCTCGCTCCGGTTCTCGTAGGTGTGAATCCACTGCACCAGCACGCCGTCGTCCGTCAGGTGCCGGTCCACCGTCTGGAAGAAGTCCCGCGTGAAGAGGCCCGAGACGCCTGACACCCACGGGTTGGAGGGCTCGCTGATGATGAGGTCGTACTTGCGCGGCGCCAGCGCCATGAACGTCTTGGCGTCGTCCACGTAGATGTGCGTGCGCGGGTCATTCAGCGCATTGAGGTTGGCGTCCTTGAACAGCCGCGCCGCGTCGATGACGGCGGGAGAAATCTCCACCAGGTCCAACCGCTCCACCGGCTGGGCGAGGACGCTGCCAACGGTGATGGCGGAGCCCGCCCCAATCACCAGGACGTTCTTCGGCTCGCGCGCGTGCAGCAGCGCGCCCAGGTGTCCGGCCAGCACCTGCGTCTCCAGGTCGTTGCCGGTGGACGCATCCACCTTGCCATTGAGCTTCATGACGCGGCGGTGGTCCGGCGTTTCGGCCACCATCACCGTGGCGAAGGTGTCGTCCCGGTAGAAGTCGGGCCGCATGCTGCGCACCGAATCGTCCAGCAGCTTTTCGTAGCTCTCCACGTGCGCATACTCGCGCGGCGAGGCGATGGTGCTCAGCCGCACCGCCCAGCCGCGCATGCCGCCCAGCACCACCAGCGCCAGGCCCGCCGCCGCGGCCACCGGCCAGAGGGCGCGCGCGGGGCTGGGCGGACGTCCCGGCACCGCGTGGAAGGCCAGCGCGGCGGCGGCGAGGTTGGCGACCACGCCCGCCACGAAGTTGCCCTCCATGCCCCACCACGGCATCAGCACCAGCCCGCCCAGCACGGAGCCGGTGACGGTGCCCACCGTGTTCCACAGGTACACGCCGCCGAGCTGCCGGCCCACCTCGGACACCTTCGCCGTGGCCACGCGCGCGGCCGCGGGGAAGGCCGCACCCATGAAGAAGGTGGGCACCAGCAGCACCGCGCAGCAGAAGCCGAAGGTGATGAACTGGAACACGGGCCACGTGTCCAGCGCGCGCGTCAACATCCACCGCGCGGTGCGGAAGTAGTACGGCAGCCGGACGTAGAGCGGCAGCGCCACGCACAGGCTCACCACCAGCGCCACCTGCATGCGCGCGTACAGCCGCAGCGAGTCCACCTTCGCCGCGCGCGTCATCAGCCAGAAGCTGCCCAGGCCGATGCCCAGGATGAACGCGGTGAGGATGAGCGTGAAGGCATACGTGGACGCGCCCAGGACGATGGACAGCAGGCGGATCCACGTCACCTGGTACAGCATGGACGTGAAGCCCGACAGCGCCACGCCCACCAGCGCCGCGCGCACCGCCACGCGGGGGTAGGCCACCTCCGCCGCCCCCTCCACCTCGGGCGCGGCCTGGCCCGGTGCCAGGGACGGAGGATTCCGCCGCGCCAGGGCCAGCGCCGCCAGGGCCAGGAGCACGTTGAGCGCCGCGGCCCCCTTCGCCGAGGCCGACAGGCCCAGCGCGGGCACCAGGCGCGTGCCCGCGATGAAGACGCCCACCGCCGCGCCCAGGCTGTTGACGGCATACAGGCGGGCCAATTCCCGCTGCACGCCCGCCAGCGACGAGGCGAAGTGCCGCACCAGCGCGGGCAGCGTGCCTCCCATCAGCAGCGTGGGCACCACCAGAGACAGCGACGCCACCAGCAGGCGGGGCGCCACCCGCCATCCGTCCGGCACGCCCGGCGCCAGCACCAGCCACAGCGCCCCCAGGGCCTCCAGCACGTACGGGAAGGCCAGGGCATACAGGCCCACGCCCAGCTCCAGCAGCCCGTAGAGGGCGAGGGGGTTCTTCACCCGGTCGGCTGTCCGCCCGAAGACAGAAGCCCCCAGCGCCAGCCCGCCCATGAAGGTGGCGAGCACCACCGCGTGAGCCTGCCCGCTGTTCCCGAGGACGTTCCCGAGGTACTTGGACCAGACGAGCTCGTAGACCAGCGCGGTGGCCCCCGACAGGAAGAGAAGGGATGCCACAAGGTTCTTCGGAAGACGTGCCGTGAGGTGCATGGGGACAGCGAGCAACCTTACTCGCTATGTTTCAGGCCCACCAAATGAACGCCCACCTTCTGCAAGCCGTGTTGCTCGCCTGGTCTCCAAGCCTGCGGGTGACCCGTGTCGAGGGCGATACCGCAACCGTGTTGCGCCGCCCCACCGCGGAGCTGTTGGAGCGTCCGCTCCACGTGGTGCTCGGTGTGTCCGCCGAGCGCGCTCGGGAGCTGGACGCCCGCGCCCGTGAAGACCGCCGCGCCGTGGAGTTCATCTCCGCGCAGCTCGGGAGTGAAGACGCCACGCCCCTGCGCCTCACGCTGGGTCTGGACGCGGGCGAGGCCTGCGCCGGCGTATTGGATTTGGACACCGTGCTGGAGGGCGCTCCTCCGGTGCAGATTTCCCGCCTGTCGTCCTCGCTCAGCCACGAGATTCGCAACCCGCTGTCCTCGGTGAAGATGGCGGTGCAGACGCTGGCCCGGAACACCGGCCTGTCGGACCGGGACAGGCGGCGGCTCACCATCGCCAACCGCGAAATCCGCACCATGGAGCGGATGCTGTGGCTCTTGTCCGAGTACGGCCGGGACACCACGCCCAACCTGGACGCGCACCCGCTGCGCTCGGTGCTGCAGGAGGCCACCGGCATGGTGGCCCCGGAACTGGCGGAGCGCCACATCGAGGTGAGCGTGGACGAGGAGCCGGAGCTGCCGCGCGTGCGCGTGGACCCCAACCGGCTGCGCCCCGTGCTGGCGCAGGTGCTCCTCAACATCGCCATGGGCCAGCCCGAGAACAGCCCCGTCGAGGTGTCGCTGAAGCGCGGCGGAGAAGGCCGGGTGCTGATGGTGCTCAAGGACCCCGCCGCCGCCCTTCCCCCGGAGGAGCGCGGCACCCTCTTCGAGCCCTTCGGCTCACGCCTGGCGAGGGGCGCGGGCCTGTCGCTCGCCGCGCTGCGCCGGGTGATGATGGGCCAGGGCGGAGACGTGGCCGCCGAGGGCAGCGCCGAGCCGGGCATGGTCTTCACCCTGACGTTCGCCACCTGAGACGACGCCATGGAGACCCTTCTCATCGTCGACGACGACGTCTCGCTCCTCGAAACGCTGAAGATGCACTTCGAGGAGATAGAGCAGGACGCCCAGCCGCGCTACCACGTGGTGACGGCCACCAGCGCGGCCGCGGGCCTGCGCGCCGCGCAGGAGAGCATGCCCAGCGTGGTCATCCTCGACATGATGCTCCCGGACCGCACGGGCCTGGAAATCATCGAGGAGATGAAGGGGCTTTGCGGGGACGCGCGCATCATCCTCGTCACCGCGTACCACGACATGGAGACCACCATCCGGGCCATGAAGGCCGGGGCCTTCGACTACATCCACAAGCCCTTCCCGGACCCGGCCGCCCTGGACCTCGTGGTGGAGCGCGCGCTGGAGTACCGCCAGCTCTCGCGCCGCGCGGATGAGGTCAACCGCGAGAATGCCGCCGCGCGCCTCGGCGACATCGTCGGCACCAGCCCGCTGATGCAGCAGCTGGTGAAGGAGATTGGCAAGGTGACGGGCAGCCACGCCACCGTGCTGATTACCGGCGAGAGCGGCACCGGCAAGGAGCTCATCGCCCGCGTCATCCACAACTACTCCTACGACGAGCCCCGCCCCTTCATCGGCATCAACTGCTCCGCCATCGTCGACACGCTGCTGGAGAGCGAGCTGTTCGGCCACGAGAAGGGCGCCTTCACCGGCGCCACCGCCGGCAAGCCCGGCAAGTTCGAGCTGGCCGAGGACGGCACCGTCTTCCTCGACGAGATTGGCGACATGTCGCTGATGCTCCAGGCCAAGCTCCTGCGCGTCCTCCAGGAGCGCGAGTTCGAGCGCGTGGGCGGTGTGAAGCGAATCAAACTGCGCGCACGCGTCATCGCCGCCACCCACCGCCACCTCGTCGAGGAGGTGACCCAGGGGCGCTTCCGCGAGGACCTCTACCAGCGCCTCAAGGTGATTACGCTCCAGATTCCCCCGCTGCGCGAGCGGCGCGAGGACATCCCCCCGCTGGTGAAGCACCTGCTCGAGCGCATCAACGAGAAGGTCCACAAGCGCGTCACCCGCGTGCCCGTGGAGGTGATGGAGCGGCTCACCCGCCTGCCCTGGCGCGGCAACGTGCGCGAATTGGAGAACGTCCTCACGCGCGCCGTGGTGCTCGCCCCCGGCGACGTGCTGCGCGGGGATGATTTGCCCGCGCTGGAGGCCACCCCGGCCCAGGAGGCCGGCCGCCCCGCCGCCACGGGCGCCCTGTTCGCCGCCCCCGCGGTGGACGACGCGAGCCTCATCCCCACCCTGGAAGAGGCCGAGCGCGTGCTCATCGCCCGTGCGATGGCCGTCACCAAGGGGCACAAGGGTCGCACCTGCCAGATTCTTGGAATCAGCCGCCCCACCCTGGAGCGCAAGCTCCAGAAGTACGGTTTGGCACAGGGGCAGGGCCCTCAAGTGCACACCTTCCCCGTGAAGGACGCCTCCTGAACACTGTCGCGGGCGCGACATTGGGGCGCCCGGATTGAACGTTCCGTTCAACTTGATCAGACTGTTTGAACGTTCTGTTTCAGGTTTTGGACACAGAAAGCCGGGTGGTCCTGTCCTGTAGCGCTAAGTACCCGGCATTACTCAAGGTGTTCTCCCGGAAGCACTTCATTCCCGGTTGGCACGTAACTTGGAAAAGGAAACTCCCGTTCGCCGCTGAAGCAGGCGGCCGGTCTTCCCCTTCCTTTCTTCCACGGAGTGAATGCCATGCACGGTTTCAACCGCCCCCTCGGCCCCATCGGTTCCAACGTCGTGGCGCCGCTGCAGACGACCTCCTCCGGGATGATGGTCACCGCCAACAAGCTCATCCCCGGGCAGGAGGCCATCGACTTCAAGGGGTACTTCAAGGTCGAGTCCTTCCCGCACAACTCGACCATCTACCGCCCCGGCGACAACACGGACCGCGTCTATCTGCTGAAGTCCGGCCGCGTGCGCCTGATGCGCATTGGCAAGAACAGCACCCGCTCCGTGGTGTCCATCCTCCGCCCGGGCGACCTCTTCGGCGAGCTGTTCCGTCCCGAGGGCACGCCCATCGAGGAGATGGCGGTGGCCGCCGGTGAGGCCGAGGTCTGGAGCATCGAGGGCCGCGACTTCCGCGCGCAGCTCGAGGCCCGTCCGGCCCTGGCGGTGGACGTGGTGCGCGCCTACGCCGAGCGCGTCCGCTCGCTGCGCAAGCGCGTGCTGGGCCTGACGTTCAAGGAGGTTCCGGCCCGTCTGGCGGACACCCTGCTCACCCTGGTCGAGGCGCACGGCGAGCGCTGCCCGCACGGCGGTGAGACGGACCTGCGCGGGATTACGCAGCAGGACCTCGCGGACCTGGTCGGCGCCTCGCGCTCCTTCGTGTCCACGCTCATCAACGAGATGAAGCGCGAGGGCGTGCTCGGCAACGTCGGCCGCATCCTCTGCGTGCGCGACCAGAAGGCGCTGCGCAAGATTGCCTCCAAGGAGAAGTGAGGCATTGCTCCCGTTCGGGAGCTGACTGACGTCCACCCC
This sequence comes from Pyxidicoccus sp. M6, assembly GCF_055568925.1. Classification (NCBI taxonomy): domain Bacteria; kingdom Pseudomonadati; phylum Myxococcota; class Myxococcia; order Myxococcales; family Myxococcaceae; genus Pyxidicoccus; species Pyxidicoccus sp. M6. Next base: position 9,421,391 of record NZ_CM145714.1, read on the forward strand.
GGGCCTGTCCGTGCGTCCTCCGCGCGGATGGGCCCGTGGCGTTTCCGGTGGGCGACGTTTCGCGCGCGGATTGCACGAAACGTGGAGGCCGTCCGCTCGCGCGGAGCAGCGACCTTCGGCCGCAATGGCCGAAGCAGGGGTGCGGCCCTCGACGCTTCGTGCATCGCACGAAACGTCGACGCCCTCCGCTCGTGAGGAGCAGAGGGCGCTGGGTGATTCCAAGGAACTGCTCGGCGGGCTCAGGCGCGAGGCGCGCGCAGCTCCTCCACCTCGGTGCGCAGCAGCCAGTCGTCCGGGAAGTCCGTGGCGGCGGCGGCAATCTGCGCGAGCCGATCGGGCTTCACGGTGCGCGACTCACGCATCTGCCGCACCTCGCGGTAGAGCGCGGCCAGCGACGGGTGCAGGGCCATGGCCTTGCGCGAGCGCGCCTTCGACTCGCCGTCGCCCTCGGAGAAGGCGCTCAGCTCGCCGAACCACTGGTCCCACGCCTCCGGGTCCGCCGGCCCGCCCGCCACCGAGGGCAGGTGCGTGCTGACGAAGAGCTTCGCCACCGCGGGCACATCCAGCTCGCGCCCGGCCAGCCGGCCCCGCAGCGCCAGCACCTCGCCATTGCCGGAGGCGAACCCCTCCAGCTCCAGCCCGCTCTCCATCACCCGCTTGAACGGGCCGCGCTCCGGGAGCGTGCCCGCGCCAAATGCCACCAGCGCCGGGCCGTTCCACGGCTTGCCCTCCAGCGCCTTCCCGCCGCGCGACGCCATCACCGGGCCGTCCAGCCGCACCAGCGCCGTGCCGAGCCCCGGCGCCACCTGCTTCGGCGCGGCCATCATCTCCAACACCCGGCCCGTCACCTCGCGCCCGTCCGCCAGCACCAGGTGGTTCACGGTGCCGCAGCGCAGCGCCTCCGCCAGCCCGAAGTCCCCGCCGCGCTTCCACGCCAGCGAGGCCTCGAACTCCTTCAGCACCTCGAAGAGGTGCTCGAAGTCGCGCGCCACGAAGAGCTGCGGCTGCATGCGCGTGATGTCGTAATCCGTGTCCGCGCATGCCACGGTCAACGGCAGCTTCTTCACCGCCGAGGTGAGGCAGTGCTGCGCCTCGCCGATGCTCGACAGCAGGCCTGCGCCGAAGATGCGCGGGTTCTCCAGGGCACCGATGAGGCCGTACTCCGCCGTCCACCAGTACAGGCGGCTGGCCCGCGTGCTCTCGCTGACGAAGCGGCGGCTCGCGCTCGCGGCCTCGAGCCGCGCCTGCGCGTGGGCCACCTCGTCCTCGCTCGCGTCCGGGTCCTCCTTCACGACGGACAGGTTGCGGATGGCCTCGAAGACGGCCTGGTCCTCCGCGCTGGCAATGGCCTTGAAGCCCACCATCCCGCACGCCTTGAGGTACTCCGCGTAGCGGCGGCTGGCGATGATGGGCGCGTGGCCCGCGCTCTCGTGGACGATGTCCGGCGCCGGCGTGTACTCGATGTGCTCGTGCGTGCGGATGTCCGCGGCGATGGCCAGCACGCCCAGCGCCTGCAACTCCGTGAAGACGGAGGGAGGAATGAAGCCGCGCACGCCCACGCACGCCCAGCCCAGCCGGGACAGCTTCTCGTTCATCTCGTCGAGGCTGGGGATGGACTCCGTGCCGATACCCGTCGCCTCCAGGCCTTCCAGGTAGACGGGATGCGCCTTGTCCGCGAGGTGGCCGCGCAGCTTGCCCAGGATGTTGCGCCATACGGCCTGATCCCGAGCGGTGTACGCCGCATAATCCTGGCCCACCACGTAGCGACGCAGGTGGGCGGGGAGGCGGGCAATCGTCCGTTCCGTGGGGGTCATCCGTATCCACTCCTGGAAGAATCTTCTACTGCGATAATATACCCCTTCTTCTTCGAAACGGAAATCCGGCAGAATTCGACGGCTTCGTCGTTTTAACGACGGCCGGGATGCACATGACGCACCCCGTCGAGGAGGGTGCGGGCCCCCGGGCTGAGGGCGCCGGAGGGCCAGAGGGCCACCACTTCCACGGCTTGCGGCTCCTCTTCGCGCAGGGGCCAGGCGCGGATGTCGGGTGGAAACGGGTGCATCAGCCGCAGGTCCGGGGCAATGGCGCAGGCCTTGAAGGCCCGGAGCAGCTCGTAGATGAGGAGGAAGCTCTCCGCGCGGGCCACCTCCACCACCGTCACTCCATGGGTGGCGAAGCGCGCGCTGTTGGCGCCTCCGTACGGGTCATCCCGCAGCCAGTCCACGAAGGGCTGTCCCTCGAGCTCCTTCACGTGCAGCGTCCGTCGGGAGGCGGCCTCGCGGACGAGCGCGTTGTCGGGCCCGGCCAGCACCACGAAAGGCATGCGCAGCAGGGACTCGGACTCCACACCCTCGTGGGGCGGCAGCGGCGTGAAGTCCAGCGCGAGGTCGAGCTGCCGCGTCTGGACCTGGCGGGTCAGCTCGTGCGGGCCGCCGAAGCTGAGCACCAGCTTGAGGCCGTGGGAGGCGGCCTCGCGCGCCACATCCCCCAAGAGGGACAAGGACAGCGTCGGGTTGAGGCCCAGGCGCACCACGGGCTCGGCGCTGGCCAGGTCCTGCAGCCGCTTCATGTCGAGCTGGTGCAGCGGCGTCTGCGTGCCCGCGAAGAGGCGCTCGCCCCGGGCGGTGAGCTGGAGGCGGCGGCCCGGGCCGCGCTCCAGCAGGGGCGCTCCCTCGGCGAGGGCCACCTCCAGCGCGCGGATGTGCTCGCTCACCACGGAGCGGGCCACGCCCAGGTGCTCGGCGGCGGCCTCGATGCTGCCGGCCTCGACGGCGGCGGCGAAGGACTCCAACCAGACGAGGTGCCGGACGAGCTTGCGTGGGGGCATGCGGCCATCCTCTCACCGGCCCCTCTGCCCGACACGGGCTTCCAGCTCGCGTCGCACCGGGCGAACCGCCGCCACGAGGCATCGGTCCCGATGGGCTCGGCCTCCCTCGTTGCCGATGCCGCGCCGGGCCGCACCGCCGCGAGCCGGAGCGAGCGGTGGGGCCCTGACGGCAGGCGATGGAGGCTACAAGGCCGCCTCACGCCTCCCGGGTGGAGGAGCGGCCGGGCGTCCGTCACTTCTTGAACATCCGCCTGTGGCGGGCTAGCAGGAAGCGCGATGTCACAACCGCCTCACGCCCCTCCCGCCGCGGCAGGGCTCCGCCGCCGGCTGGACGAGGCCCGGCCGCTCCTGGGTTCCGCACTCGTGTGGTGCGTGTTGCACGGGTTGCTCTCGCTCGTGCTCTTCGGCGGCTCGCTCCTGTCCGCCGCCGAGCCCATCGCCCCGGCCGTGCGCCCCCTGGTGCTCGCGGGCGGTGTCGTCCAGGCCCTGTTCCTCGGGCTGCTCATCTTCACGGCGGGGCTGCCGCTGGTGCTGCTCGGCCGTCACTACGCGCCGGCCGCGGCGGTGGTGACCGCGCTGGCGGTGGCGTTGCTCGGGGTGGACTCGCTCGTCCTGTCGTCCCTGGGCTTCCACATCAACGGGCTCGTGCTGGCGGTGGCGCTGCAGCCGCGCGCCCTCTCCGAGACGGGGCTCTCCCACACCGAGGTCCTCCTCTTCGCGCTGGCCGTGGTGGCGGTGCTGGGCGTCGACGTGTGGGCGGGGGTCCGCTTCATGCGGCGGCTCCACGGCCCGCGCCGCGTCCCGCGCCTCGTGCTCGCCCTGCTGCTGCTCTGCGCCGGCGAGCGGCTGCTGAGCGCGTACCTCATCTTCTCGCACGGCGGCGCCGTCCAGCACGCCGCCACCACCCTGCCCCTCCAGGCGCCGGTGCGGATGAACACGCTGCTGACGCGCTTCACCGGCGCGCCTCCCGCCGCGGGCCTGCGCCTCGGCGTGAGCCCCGAGGCTGGCCTCCCCGCGGGGAGCATCGACCCCGCCTCCGTGCGCTTCACGCGTCGGCCCGACATCGTCATCATCCTGGTGGAGAGCCTGCGCGACGACTTCTTCCGCCAGGACGTGATGCCGAACCTGTGGCGCCGCGCCGCGCACGGCACGCGCTTCCTGCTCCACCACAGCGGGGCGAGCTCCACGGACTACTCCCTCTTCAGCCTCTTCTTCGGGCTGGAGGCCCAGCGTCGCGACGCGGTGGTGGGCGCCGGGCGGGCGCCGCTCCTCTTCCCCGCACTGCGCCAGAATGGCTACCACCAGGCCTTCTTCGCCGCGTCCTCGGTGGACTGGATGGGCCTGAAGGACACCGTCTTCCGCGACGTGCAGGGCGGGCTCCGCACCGACTACGAAGGCAGCAGCCACCTGCGCGACGAGGCCATGGTGAAGGACGCGCTCTCCGTGGTGGAGACGGCGCCCCTCGACACGCCGCTCTTCCTCTTCCTGTTCTTCGCGGGCACGCACTTCGACTACGACTACCCGCCCCGCTCCGAAATCTTCAGCCCCGCCTGGGATGGCAGCGGCGGCCTCGCCACCACGCGCGTCCCCGCCGAGCAACTCAAGGCCCGCGCCTGGAATGCCGCGTACGAGGTGGACACCAAGGTGGAGGCGCTGCTGTCGCGCATCGAGGCCGCGCGCGGTACGCGTCCGCTCATCCTCTTCACCGGAGACCACGGCGAGGAGTTCCGCGAGCACGGCCGCGTGGGCCACGCCAGCGACGTGACGGAGTCGCAGCTCCACGTGCCCATGGTCATCTTCGACGAGCGCCTGCCCCCGGGCGAGGTGGACTCCGTCACCGGCCACATCGACGTGGTGCCCACCCTGTTCGATTTGCTCGGCGACACGCATGACGCGGCCCAGCTCGGCGACGGCATCCCGATGACCCGGCCGGACGCGTCGCGGTACCTGCTCACCACCATCGGCTGGGAGCCGCGCTACGCGCTCATCGGTCAGAATCTGAAGGTGCGCTTCGGCGCGGGGCTGCCCGGTACCGAAATCACGGACCTGCACGACAACTCGCTGCCCGACGCGCAGGCCCGCTTCGCCGTGGAGGCCCCGCGCATCCTCCGCCGCCTGCGAGGCAGCTCGGAGCAAGCCGAAGCCCCCACCGCCGCGAGCCCCGCCGCGAATTGAGGGCCGGACGTCAAAACCGGAGCTTCGCCCCCAGCGCCAGGGAGAAGAGCCCCGTGCCCACCGTCGAGGGGCCACGGAGGAAGTGGAGCAACCGGTAGTCGGTGGCGACGAGCTCCACGTACCCCTCCAGCAACCGCAGGCCCAGCGCGGGCACCGGCCGCCCCGCGGAGGCGCCCAGCAGCAGCGCGGGCCGCAGCGCCGTCTTGAACCAGTAGTAGCTGTCGGGATAGCGCTCCGGCAGCTTCACGAAGTACGCGTCGCCGAAGGTGTAGCTGAGCATCAGCCCCACCGTAAGCGGCCGCAGCGCCCACCCGCGCCAGTCGAGCCGGAACGGATGCCACTGCCCCTTGAGCGTCAGGGTGAGGAAGTCCTCGCCCGCCACGGCCGGAGGCGCCCAACCCAGCAGCAGCCCCGCGTCCACACCGTCATGGAGGAAGCCCCACCCCGGCCCGGCGGAGAGCAGGCCGATGGAACCCGCGACCTGGAGCGTCGCATGGTCCGGCACGAACCACGGAGCCTCCTCGTCCGGAGCCTCCGCGCGCGCCACCGCCGACGCGAGCACCAGCGCCAGGACGAGCGCTCCGGGTTGCCACCGCGCCGCCATCAGAAGAAGACCTGCTCGACGCGCACCTGGGGGCCATCGGCGATGACTCGCAGGTAGTTGCGGTGCTCCACCGAGTCCGCGACGAAGTACGGCACGCCCCGCCGCACCTCGCTGCCGAACTGATGGATGTGCCCATGGAAGGAGACGGAGACGCCGAGCTCCGCCTGGAGCGCCTCCAGCGGCTCCGTGAGGGCCGCATCGAAGTCACCGTGCCCCGGCGGCACGTGGGAGAAGGTGAAGCGGTGGGCCGGCTCCGGCTCCGCCGAGAGCGCCTCGCGCAGCGCCTGCACATCCGGGATGTCGCCCGGGAAGGCGTACTCGCGCGAGTTGGAGTCGAAGAGGACGAAGCGGCTGCCCGCGTAATCGAACGAGAGGAACGTCGGCCCGAAGGTTCGCCGGTAGAGGTCCGCCCCGGTGCCCAGCACGTCATGGTTGCCAATCACCACGAAGGACGGCGCCGGCACCTCATCGAGGAGCCCGGCCACCCACTCGAACTCCTGCGCGGAGCCGTACTCGGTGAAGTCTCCAACCTGCACCAGGAAGTCCACGTCCCCCCGCTGCTTCACGTCCTCCACGGCGTCCGAGGCGTCGTCCAGGAAGAGCTGGATGTCGCCGAGCACCGCGAAGCGCAGCGGGCCCTCCCCCTCTCCACGCCGCAGCCGCTCGAGCGCCCGGGCATGCCGCTCCGTGTCCCCGCCGCGAAGCTCGTAGGGATGGAGCTCAAAGACGCCGCAGCCCGCGCAGAGCAGCAGCCAGGAAACCCAGAAGCGCACGGATGCGAGCTAGGCGCGCCCCCCTGCACCTTCAACCCGCGGTGGTCATCAGTCGATAAAGCTCGCGGCGGCGCCACCTGCCGCCGTTGGATGCGGGACACCGTCCTCGGGCCGGAGGACGGTGCCCGCGCTCCGTCGCAAGGCTACGCCGCGGCGGCCTTCACGCCGTCCCAGTCCTCCACCTCGTAGAGGAACTTCGAGCCGCCCATCAGCTTGCGGTTGGCCGACGTGCTCTGCACGAAGACGATGTACTTCTCCAGGCTCGCCGGGCGGATGCGCACCGTCTCGCCCTCGGGCAGGCCGAGCAGCTCGCGGGCGCGCGCGCCGCTGTAGAGGTCGCCCGTCTTGCGGTCCATCAGCACCACCTCCTTGTGGCCCTGGATGGTCTCCGTCTTGGTGAACTCGTAGAAGCCGCGGCCCGTCTTGAAGCCCAGGCCGTTCTCCTGCACGAAGTCCTTGATGGGCATGGCGCGGTCCACGTCCAGCACCTGGAACCGGCCCGGCGGCACGGCGCGCAGGTCCGCCTCACCGTACATGGACGGCGTCTTGCGCTTGAGCATCGTGCTGAACATGGCGTTCAGCCCGCGGCTCATGCGGCCTTCCTTCACCACCTCGGCCTCGTAGGCCTGGAGCTGCGTGTCGGACGACTGCTTGTAGCAGACGGCCAGCAGCATGTCGGTGACGTGGGCGAACTGGTCCAGGCTCAGATGGAAGCCGCCCGACTTCTCCGCCAGCTCCTTGTAGAAGGGCGTCGCATGGCGGCGCGCGAGCGCCTGCACGCCGTACACCGGCACGCCCATCCGACCCAGCGCGTCCACTTCCTTGCGCCAGTCCAGCTTCTTCGGGTTCTGGTTGGGCGCGTGCGGGACGTCATCACCAATCAACACGAAGGCGCGCGTGTAGCCCGCCGTCCATGAGAGGGATTGCGCCTCGTGCAGCACCAATTCGTAGCACTCGGGGGCGTCGCCGCCGCCCGTCTGCCCCACCCGCTCCACGAAGCGGACGACGGCGTTCTCGTCGTCCGTCAGGTCCAGCACCTTCGTGACATAGGTGGAGCCCGCGTCGCAGTAGTCCCCGTGCGCGATGATGCCGATGCGGATGCCGGGAATCTCCTTCATCAGCCGGGACACCGTGCCGCGCAGCTTCTTCCGCACCTGCGCGAGGCACGGATACATGCTGCCGGTGGTATCGAAGCTGAAAGCGATTTCGACGCGGTTATCAATGACAGACGCGCTCATGCGTATGGCCCCCTCGTGTGTGCCGACGAGGAGAACCATACGTGTCGGGTCTGACATTCGAGGGCACGGCAGGGCGCGATTGGCGCAGGGCGTCATCCGCGAACGGGCGCCCCGCCACCGAATCGGCCCGCAGGCCCGCTACGCCGCGACCGACTGCGCTCCCACGGGGGGCACCGCCTTGGGGTGCGGCCCGTGGAGCCACTCCCACTGCTCGCCGTTCCAGAACATCTCGTCCCAGCCCAGGCGGGCCGCGGCGTCACGCGCCTTCGCGCCGCGGGCGATGACCGTCCAGCCCACGCGGGACTGCTTGCACTCGCCGCTCTTGAACCTCAGCAGCCGGCGCTGGCCGCGCGCCTCGTCGCGGTCCGCGTCCCAGAGCGCCTGATGGAGCAGCCCGTCACCCTGGTAGTCCACGCCGTTCCGCTGACACCAGGCGAATACGTCCTTCGCCTTCACGAGCGGCGAGCTCTTCGACAGTTCGGTGACGGCTTCCACGAGCAGGGATGCGGTGATGACACGCATGCGGAGGACTCCGAGGGTTTCGCGACGACACCGTCACCCTACCGAGGCCGGGGAGGTCGAAGGGTCATGACGCCTCCCGCGCTTTGTCATGGTTCTGTCATGGAGCCGCCCCGTCTCTCCGCGTCATCGAGGGCAGACAGGCGTCGGCTTCACCGCAGGTACGCACCGAGTTCCTGAATACCCGGATGTATCAGTAATTACTGCGCTCCGACCCGCATCCCTGACGCATGACGCAACGGTTCATGTCATGAAACGGGCCGTGCGCGACGGCGTGTCACACGTCGAACCGGATGCCCTGCGCCAGCGGCAGGGCGTCCGAGTAGTTGAGCGTATTGGTCTGCCGCCGCATATAGGCCTTCCATGCGTCGGAGCCGGACTCACGTCCTCCCCCCGTCTCCTTCTCGCCACCGAAGGCACCGCCAATCTCGGCGCCCGAGGTGCCGATGTTCACGTTGGCGATGCCGCAGTCGGAGCCGGCCGCGGACAGGAACTGCTCGGACACCTTGAGGTCCGTCGTGAAGACGGCCGAGGAGAGCCCCTGCGGCACGCCGTTCTGGATGGCGATGGCCTCCTCCAGCGTCCGGTAGGGCATCACATACAGGATGGGCGCGAAGGTCTCCGTCCGCACCACCTCGTCCGTGGGCGACAGGCCCTTGATGAGGGTGGGCAGCACGAAGTTCCCCGGACCGCCCAGGGCCCTGCCGCCCGTCACCACCGTGCCGCCGGACGCCCGGGCCTTCTCCACCGTGGCCTCGAAGCGCTGCACCGCGGCCCTGTCGATGAGCGGCCCCATCAGCGTGCCCGGCTGCAGCGGGTCGCCAATCCGGGACTCCACCTGCTTGTACGCCGCGGTGAGCCGGGCCACGACGTCGTCGAACAGCGACTCGTGCACGATGAGCCGGCGCGTGGAGGTGCAGCGCTGGCCGGCGGTGCCCACCGCGCCGAAGGCGATGGCCGGAATCGCCAGCTTCAGGTCCGCCGTGCGGTCCACGATGATGGCGTTGTTGCCGCCCAGCTCCAGGAGGCTCCGCCCCAGGCGCTGGGCCACGCGCACGCCCACCTGACGGCCCACGGCGGTGGAGCCGGTGAAGCTCACCAGGGCCACGCGCGGGTCATCCACCAACCGCTGCGCCAGCGCGGTGCCGCCGTCGTTGAGCAGGAAGAATACCTCGGGGAAGCCACCGGCCTTCAGCGCCTCGTTGCAGATGCGCGTGGCCGCGATGGCGGACAGCGGCGTCTTCGGCGACGGCTTCCAGATGGAGATGTTCCCGCAGACGGCGGCGATGAACGCATTCCACGCCCAGACGGCCACCGGGAAGTTGAAGGCGCTGATGACGCCCACCAGGCCCAGCGGATGCCACTGCTCGTACATGCGGTGGCCGGGGCGCTCGGAGTGCATGGACAGCCCGTACAGCATGCGCGACTGGCCCACCGCGAAGTCGGCGATGTCGATCATCTCCTGCACCTCGCCGTCGCCCTCGACCTTGATCTTCCCCATCTCCAGCGAGACGAGCGAGCCGAGCGCGTCCTTGTGACGGCGCAGCGCCTCGCCACACAGGCGGACGGCCTCGCCACGCCGGGGCGCCGGCGTCGAGCGCCAGACGGCGAAGGCCTGCTCCGCCCTCCGCACGAGGCGCTCGTAATCCTCCGCGCTCGCCGAGGACACCCGCGCGAGGCGCTGGCCGTTGCTCGGGTTGAAGACCTCGATGTCGGAATCCGGGGAGCCACCGGACCACTCACCGCTGCCGAGGTAGGTGCCGGGGTTGCGCTCGGCCAGGCCGAGCACGTCGAGGAGGGCGTGGGTCATGGACGGTCTCTCGGAAGGGGGCGGCACGCGAGGTGCCCCGTGAGCGCCCCAGGTAGCACGGGAGCGCGACGTGGCCCAGGGTGACGCGCGGGGCATGAGTGTCCACCACTCAACACTCCCCGGCGCCCCGATGCGCACACCGGCAGTGAACCGGAAATATAAGAAAAGCGGGGATTTCCGACCTGCTCCCTGACACGCATCATCCCCGTCGCCGCAATTCCTTTCACGCGCAGGAGCAACCATGCAACGACTGTTCAAACCAGCCGTGTGTCTCACACTGCTGTGGACGACGCAGGCCCTGGCCATCGATCCGCCCTCGCCCCGCACGGGCGGCTCGCTGACGAGCCAGGCCTTCTTCAAGCCGGAGCTGTCCCTCCCCAGCGGCCACCTGCCCCTCCAGGAGGCCCTGCCCAGCCTGAGCCCTGATCGCGCACGGGCCTGGGACGACTTCTTCACGCGCAACGGCAAGGGGTTCGAAATCTACGTGGACCGCATCACCGGCGCGGCCACCAACATCCAGGGAGCCATCCCCCTCATCCCCGGTGACGGCGTGGGCAACACGCTCACGCTCTCCGGCGTACGCCAGCAGCTCGGGCGCTCCGTCAGCAAGGTGGACCAGGCCGTCGTCGCCGACCTGCTCGTGAAGTTCGTCGAGGCCAACCGCGAGGTCATCGGAGTGGACCTGCTCCAGCTCGGCGAGCCTCGCGTCACGGAGGTGACGGAGCAGCTCTGGCAGGTCTCCATCCCGCAGCAGTTCAAGGGCATCCCCGTCCGCCACGGGCGCCTGGCCGCCACCATCAGCCACGGCAACCTCATCCTCCTGGGCACGGAGAACTGGAGCAACGTCGAAATCGCGCCCCTGCCCCTCGTGTCCGCGGACGGCGCGGTGACGGCGGGCAACGAGCACTTCGGCCTCTACGAGAGCGTCTCCGAGCAGTGGATGGCTCCCACGCTGGAGATTGCGCCGGTTGCCATCAAGGACGCGGGCTTCGGTAGGGGCCAGGGCCACCAGCTCGTCTGGACATATGGCATCCAGATGCCCGGCGAGCAGGAGCACTGGAAGGTGACGGTGGACGCCACCAGCGGCGAGGTGCTCGCGCTGGAGGATGACAACCACTACCTCGACCAGAACATCCGCGGCGGCGTCTACCCGCTCACCAACACCGGCATCTGCACCGGCACCGCGACGTGCGGCACGATGCAGGCCGATACGCCGATGCCGTGGGCCAACACGGGCTTCGCGTCGCCCAACAACTTCACCGACGGCTCGGGCGTCTTCAACTACACCTCCGGCACCACCACCACCACGCTGGCCGGCAAGTACGTGCGCGTCAGCGATGGCTGCGGCGCCATCACCTCCTCCGCCGCGGGCTCCATCAACCTGGGGGGCACCAACAACCAGCATGACTGCACGCTGTCCGCCGGCACCACTCCCGCGGCGCGCAGCTCCTTCTACGAGCTGAACCGCATCGCCGAGGTGGCCCGTGGCTGGCTGCCCACCAACACGTGGCTCCAGAGCCAGCTCACCGCCAACGTCAACATCGTCAGCACCTGCAACGCCTTCTGGAACGGCTCGACGGTCAACTTCTACCGCAGCGGCGGTGGCTGCCGGAACACGGGCGAGATTGCCGCCGTGTTCGACCACGAGTGGGGCCACGGCCTGGATGACAACGACGCGGCGGGCACGCTGTCCAACTCCAGCGAGGCCTACGCGGACATCGCGGCCATCTACCGCCTGCCGGCCTCGTGCGTGGGCTACGGCTTCTTCCAGACGACGAACAACGGCTGCGGCATGACGCCGGACGGCACGGGCTACAACGTGAACGAGGCCCAGACGGGCGCCGCGTGGTGCACCACGAAGTGCTCCGGCGTGCGCGACGCGGACTGGGGCGCCCACGCCAACCAGACGCCCTCCACGCCGCAGAACTTCGTCTGCAGCCGCTGCAGCTCCGGCACCGGCCCCTGCGGCAAGCAGGTCCACTGCGCCGCGTCCCCCGTCCGCCAGGCGGCGTGGGACTTCGTCGCTCGCGACCTGCGCGCCGCGCCCTTCAACTACGACGCCAACACGGCGAACATCATCGGCAACAAGGTCTTCTACCAGGGCAGCGGCAACGTCGGCGCGTGGCACGCCTGCAGCTGCACCGCCGGCACGTCCGACGGCTGCGCCGCCACCCACGGCTACAAGCAGTGGCTGGCCGCGGATGACGACAACGGCAACATCAACGACGGCACGCCGCACATGACGGCCATCTATGCCGCCTTCAACCGCCACAACATCGCCTGTACCACGCCCACGGCGGTGAACAGCGGCTGTGCCACCGGCCCGAAGACCGCGCCCACCCTCACCGTCACGGCGGGCACCGGCCAGGTGTCCCTCAGCTGGGGCTCCGTCGCCAGCGCCAGCCAGTACTGGGTGATGAAGTCCGAGGGCGTCGCCGCGTGCAGCTACGGCAAGGTGCGCGCCGCCACCGTCACCACGACGAGCTACACCGACGGCGAGGTGCTGAGCGGCCGTACGTACTGCTACTCCGTCGTCCCCGCGTCCTCGAACGCCTGCTACGGCCTCGCCAGCACCTGCACCTGCGCGACGGCGCTGTAGCCTCCGGGCACGGAACCGGCGCGACCGCGGCAACAGGTGCGGTCGCGCCGGTGTTTCACGTCAGTTGTGGGTGAACGTCACGTGCGAGTTGCACGGATGGTCGCCGGTGAGAACATCCGTCAGGTCGATGTTGTTGCCGCCGGAGTCCTTCGGGAACCCGACGCCACCCCACGGAGCACCCGAGTCGAACCGCGTGAAGCCGCCAGTGGGGGGCGTGTAGACGGGATAGCCACCGACGGGCCCCGGCGTGGACGTAATCGTCAGGTTGCCGCAGGTCTCCGGAGCTCCCGCGGGGAAGGCGATGCCCACCTCCTGCTCCACGTTGGCGCGCGTGTTGTAGAGGGCGATGAAGAGCGCGTCCGAGGCCACGGTGTCCGTCTTGGTGATGAACGTGCCCGCGGCGTTCTGGAGCTGCAGGTTGACGGTGAGGCCCGACGCGCCGTAGCAGGCCGAGTCGAAGCCCACGAACTCGATGATGGTGCACGCGGGGTTGGTCTTCTCGATGTCCGCGTTCCACGTGCCGAGCCCGCCGTTGGTGGGCACGAGGTTGCCGGGCCGGGAGGCCGGGCCACCGATGAGCGTGAAGTTGGTGCCCGTGGAGGTGGGGGAGAAGTTGGCGTTCTGCTCCACCCAGCGGTTCGTCGTGTTGTCGTACCGCCACATGGCCGCGCGGCAGGTCCTCTGGGTGACGCAGGGTGGCATCGTCTTCACCTGCGCGGGAACCCTGAGGAAGACCTGCGCCGTCTTGTTCAGCCCCAGGTTCACCGCCCCGCCCTGGCTGTCCGTCGCCCCGACGAAGAAGGCGCCGATGGACTCCAGTGCCACCGTCCTCCCGCTCGAGTTCACCGCGGTGAAGTCACCCGGCATGCTCAGCGGCGCGTAGGTGGCAATCGAGACGTTCACCGTGCCCGTCACCGGCGCGCCGGCGGCGTTGACCAGCGAGTTGGCCGGAATGGAGATCTGCACGTCCTGCGTCTCGATGGTGGAGTTCACCGTCGGGTTGATCTGCCGCACCGTGGCCACCGGCAATACGTGGACGGCGTTGAGCTTTCCGGCGGCCAGGAACTCCGTCACCGGGCCATAGCCCGCCTTGCTCACGTTGAGGAGGTAGCCCGTGGTCACGGCCGTGAGGGAGACGAAGTACTTGCCGGCCGAGTCCGTGGTCCGGTTGATTCCATTGATGTTGACGGTGGCGCCCGGAACGATCTTGCCCGTGGAGTCCTTCACCGTGCCGGTGAAGACGGCCGTGGCCAGGGCCGCCTCTCCCTCACGGAGCTCCTCCTGGACGGGCTCGGACGGCTGCGCTTCGGGTCCTTCGAGGCAGCCGAGCGAGAGCATCGCCGGCGCCAGCATCGCAAGCCACCACCTCTTCATCGTTGCCATGAGACAACCTCCTGGGGTGCGGGTGAGGTGCGCCGGAGCCAAAGACAGACACGGTCCCGGCGCACTCAGGGGAAAGTAGTGAAAAACCGCAATTCCAGCACTCCCAGGAGAACCTACACTGCCGGTGAATGTTCGACACCGGACAGGCAACCCGTACTGCCGTCCCGATGACGGGCGCTACTTCACCGAGACGTCGTCCAGCTTGAACACGGTGACGAGGGAGTTGCTATTCGTGGCGCCGAAGCGCAGCGTCACCGTCCGTCCCGCGTACGGAGCCAGGCTGTAGGAGTACTGCACGTAGCCGGTCCCCTTGTTGAGGTTGGAGAAGCTCGCCAGCGTCGCGAGCACCGAGCCCGAGGTGTCCACGAGCTGCACGGAAAGCCGGTCAAACTGGTAGACCGTCGTGGTCTCGCTGGAGGTGATGTACAGCCAGAAGGACAGCGTCGGCGCGCTTCCGGCCGGCAGGGTGAGCGTCTGCTCGGCGGAGCCGTAGTAGTAGGTGGCGCGGCCCAGCTCGAGGTTGCCGGAGCCGCTGTGCGGCGAGGAGCCGCCGTTCATCCAGAAGGCCTGGTTGTACAGCGTCCACGGGCTGGAGGAGCCCTCGAAGCCCCCGTTGACGATGAGGTCATTGCCCACCGTCACGGTGACACCCGCGGAGGTGGTGACGTTCCCCGAGGTGTCGAAGGCCTTGCTCGTCAGCGTGTAGCTCCCGTTGGCGACGGTGGTGGTGTCCCACGTCACGCCGTAGGGCGCGGTGTCGTCCGAGCCCAGCAGCGTGGTGCCCCGGTAGAGCTCCACGCGGGCCACCGCGACGTTGTCCGACGCGCTCGCGGACACGGTGACGCCGCCGCTCAGCGTGGCCCCGGCCGAAGGAGCGGTGATGCTGGTGGCGGGCGGCGTGAGGTCGTTGTTCACCGTGACGTTGACGGCCGCCGAGGTGGTGGTGTTGCGGGCCGCGTCGTAGGCCTTCGCGGTGAGCGTGTACGCGCCATTGGCCACAGAGCGCGTGTCCCACGTCACGCTGTACGGCGAGGAGTAGTCCGTCGCGATGAGGGTGCTGCCCCGGTAGAGCTCCACGCGGGAGACGCCCACGTTGTCCGCTGCGTCCGCCGTCAGGGTGACGGTGCCGAGCAGCACGGCGCCCGCCGTGGGAGCGGTGAGGCTGACGGTGGGCGGCACCGTCTCATTGGCCACCGTGACGGACACGCCGGAGGACTGCGCCACGTTGCCGGTGGTGTCGTAGGCCTTCGCGGTGAGCGTGTACGCGCCATTGGCCACCAGCGTCGTGTCCCAGCCCACGCTGTACGGCGAATACGTGGAGGAGCCGAGCAGCGTGGTGCCCCGGTAGTACTCGACGCGGGAGACGCCCACGTTGTCGGACGCGGCCGCCGTCAGGGTGGCCGTCAGGCTCAGCGTGGCCCCCTGCGCGGGCGCGGTGAGGCTGACGGTGGGCGGCGTGAGGTCGTTGTCCACGGTGATGCTCACGCTGGTGGACGTGACGTAGCCCGCGGCATCCCGGGCGGTGGCCGACACCGTGTGGGCGCCATTGGCCACCGACGCGGTGTTCCAGGAGAGCGAGTAGAAGTTCGGATCCGAGGTGGGAAAGGGGTGGGCGGCGGTGCCGAGGAGGGCGCCGTCCACGTAGAACTGCACCGAGGTGACGTCCACGTTGTCGAACGCGCTGACGGCCAGGGTGTAGGTCTGCTTGAGGGTGGTCCCGGCGGAGGGGAACAGCATCGTGCACGTAGGAGGTGTCGTGTCCGGCCCGTCCTTGATGAGCTCCGCGCTGGTCAGGGCCTCGGAGCCGGCGGCGCCTCCGGCCACGAGGACCCGCAGCGGCGTGCCGGTCAGCAGCGTGGCGGAGTGTGCGCTGCGCGCGGTGTGCAGCGAGCCGAAGGTGCTCCAGGTGCCGGTGGTGGTGTCGTAGGCCTCGATGGAGGACAGGCTGTAGGGGGGGCTGCCGCTGAAGCTGCCACTCACCGCGAGGATGCGCGTGGAGTCGAGGGCGACCAGCGCGAAGGAAGAGCGGCCCTGCGCCATCGGGTTGATGGGTTGGGAGGTCTGCGTCGCTGGGTTGTAGATTTCCGCGGAGCTCAGATAACCCGAGCCGCCCGCTGCGAGGATGCGTCCGTCGGCGAGCCCCACGAAGCCCGCCAGGTAGCGGCTCGTGTTGAGTGAGCCCGCCGTGCTGAACGTGTTCGTCGCGGGATCGAACAGCTCCACCCGGGTGGAGACATCCGTGGTGCCGGAGTAGGCCTGACCGCCCAGCACCGCCACCCGGCCATCCGGCAGCAGGATGGCCGTGGCACCCATCCGCGCGGCGGACAGGCCGGAGCCCGCGTAGGTCCACGTGCCCGTGGCGGGGTCATAGAGCTCCGCCGACGCGAGGTAGGTATCGTTGATATTGAAGAGGCCGCCCACGACGAGCACCTTGCCGTTGCTCAGCTTCACGGCCGCGTGGAAGCGGCGGCGCTGGTTGAGCGAGCCGGTCGACGTCCAGGTGCCCGTGGCCGGGTTATAGATTTCCGCGCTGTAGTGGTTGGTGGTGCTGTTGTTGCCGCCCATGACGAGGACGCGGCCATCGTCGAGCAGCACGGCGCGGTGCATGGTGCGCGCGGCACTCATGGAGCCCGTGGCCGTCCAGGTGCCCGTGGCCGGGTTGTAGAGATAGGCCGAGCTGTACGCGCCCGTCGACGTCTCACCGCCGGCTACGAGCACCCTCCCGTCCGCGAGCCGCGTGGCGGTGTGGTTCCAGCGACCCGCGGGCAGTTTGCCCGTCCACTCGACGACCTCCTGCCGCGCTTCGCCGATGGGCGCCGACTCAGACTGCGCTCCGCCCTGCTCCGAACCACAGCCAGCGCTCAGCGCCACGAGTGTGAGCAGCCACAGTGATACAAATTGTTTCGATTTGATGACGTGCATGGGTGTCTCCGGCCCGTTGCTCTACCGCTCGCGCAATATTCACGAGCGGTGAGAGGTCACCTCCCCTCGGTGCGAGCCGTGTGCCAGTGCACCTTCAGACGGGAACTGCTCGAAAAAGAGGGGACTCCCGTCCAGATTGGATCTCCTGCGCGCTCCAGATTGGAGCGGAGTGCGCCATCTTGGCTCAGGCCACGACGGCAAGTCCCCACCGCCCGGTCCCGCGCGACCCCGAACGCTGGCTCAATCGCCGATGTGTCGCAGCGTCTTCCGGTAGCGGTCGGCGTTGTGCACGTAGTGGGGGCCCGAACCTTCGAGCACGTGCTTCTGCACCTCGTTCACCTGTTTCACGACGCGCGCGGGAGCGCCGAGCACGAGCGAGCCATCCGGAATCTCCGTCCCCTCGGTGACGAGCGCGTGGGCGCCGATGAGACAGCCCTTGCCGATGCGCGCGCCGTTGAGAATGGTGGCGCCGATGCCGATGAGGCTGCCATCGCCCACGGTGCACCCATGGAGCATGGCCCGGTGACCCACGGTGACGTGCGCGCCAATCACCAGGGGCATGCCCGCGTCGGTGTGGAGGATGGAGCCGTCCTGGATGTTGGTGCCCTCCCCCACGTCGATGAGGTCCATGTCCCCGCGCAGCACCGCGCCCCACCACACGCTCACGTCGCGAGCCAGGCGCACCCGGCCGATGACAGATGCAGTAGGCGCAATCCAGTAGGCGCCGGGAATCACCTCGGGAGACACATCTTCCAGTGCATAGAGAGGCATGGGCGGGAACCCCATCGCAACCGCGCCCCCGAGGCAAGGTCCTTGTGGCTCATACGACGGGCCTGCCGGGTCACCTCGTATCAGCGAATCACGCGCCTCGGGAGCCAGGGACGAGCGCCTTCGCGAGGTCGCCCAACTTCACCAGCGCACGCGACAGAGAGGGAGACCCGCGGTTGCCGCAGTTGAGGCGCAAGTGATTGCGATAGCGATTGCTCGCCGAGAAGAGGATGCCCGGGGAGATGCTGATGCCGCTCTCCAGCGCGCGCCGGGAAAGCTCCACCGCGTCCGTCCCCCGGGGCAGCTCCACCCACAGGACGAAGCCTCCCCGGGGCGTGGTCAGCCGGGTGCCCTCGGGGAAGCACTCCCGCACGGCCTTCGAGACACGGCCCACCTGGAGCGAGAAGTGCGTGCGCAGGCCCGCGATGTGTCGCTCGTATTCCTTCGACGCGAGGAAGCTCGCGAGCACCGCTTGCGAGAGCGAGCCCGCGCCCATGCTGGAGCTGAGCTGGAGCGCCTTCACGCGCTCCAGGTAACGCCCCGGGAGCAGCCACCCGGCACGCAGGCCCGGAGTGACTGTCTTCGAGAAGGAGGCACACGTCAGCACGCCTCCACGCCGGTCGAAGGCCTTGAGCGGCATGGGACGGACTCCCTGGAACGACAGCTCCGCGTAGATGTCGTCCTCGATGAGCGGCACGTCATGCCGGGCGAAGAGGTCGACCAGCTGCGCCTTCCGTGCGTCATCCATCAGCGCGCCGAGCGGGTTGCTGAAGTTCGGGACGAAGAGCCCCGCACCGATGTCGAACTTCTCGAGCGCCTCCTCCACCTGGGCCAGGTCGACGCCGTCGCGCGGATGCGCCGCCAGCTCCACCACTCGGAGCTGTTGCTGCTGGAGCGCCTGGAGGATGCCGAAGTACTGGGGCGACTCGATGAGGACCGTGCTGCCCGGAGCGCACGTGGCGCGCAGCGCCAGTGAGAGCGCCTCCATGGCGCCGTTGGTGGCCACGACCTCGGCCGGGTCGATGGTGCAGCCGTGCCTCGCGAGCCGGCGGGACACCTGCCGGCGATACTCGAACTGCCCCGGCGGCAGCGCGTACCCGCCCACGAGCTCCGGCGCCTCTCGGAGGACCTGGCGCGTGAAGCGGTTGATGGCCTCGCACGGATACAGGTCCGGAGACAGGCACGCCGCTCCGAGCGGCACGACGTCCTGCGTCTGCGCGGACTCGAAGACGAGCGACACCAGTCCGGGGACATCGACCTCCCGGGGCATCGACAACCGGCGGCGCGGCGGCGTGACGCCGGAGTCCCGCTGTGGCCCCACGACGTAGGTGCCGGACTGCGGCCGGGTGACGACAAGCCCGCGGTCCTCGAGGATTTCATGCGCCCGCACCGCCGTGTTGAGCCCCACGCCCTTGAGGCGGCTCAGCTCGCGCACCGAGTGGATGCGCTCTCCAGGCTTCATCAGCCCCCTGGAGATATGGGCCTCGATCTCCGCCGCCAGCAGCTCCGGCTTCCTCACCGCTCGCCTCCCGGGAAGGGGAAACTGTATCCACGAAACATCCGAAACCTGGCTCTGTCACCATCCGGACCGCGTCGCTAGCTTGCCCTCATGGAAGTCACTCCGCCACGGGAGACCCCATGAACCTGGACTTCGAACCCGAGCGCTTCCGGCGCCTGCTGTCGCAGGCGAGCGAGCAGGTGCTCAGCCTCTACGCATCACTGCCCCGAAGGCGCGTCATCCACGCGAGCAGCCCTCGCACGGTGGCCGAGCCCTTCGCGGGAAGCCTGCCCGAGACGGGAGCGGAGCCGGAGGCGGTGCTCCGGGACTTCCTCCCCTTCATCTTCGAGCACAGCACCCTCAACATCAGCCCGCGCTTCTTCGCGTACATCATGTCCGGCGGCAGCCAGGTGGGCATCCTCGCGGACCTGCTGTGCGCCGGGCTCAACGTGAACAGCGCCAAGTGGCACCTCGCCTCGGCGGCGGCCGAGGTCGAGCGGACCGCCGTGCGGTGGCTCGGTGAATTCATCGGCTACCGGAGCGGGGCCGGCGGCGCGCTGGTGAGCGGCGGCTCCGAGGCCAACCTGTATTGCCTGCGGGTGGCCCGCGACGTCCATGCGCCCGGCGTCCGGGAGCACGGCCTCGCGGGAGGCCAGGCCCTGACGCTGTACGCGTCGACGGAGACGCACTCGTGCGTCACGAAGTCCGTCGAGATGCTGGGGCTCGGGAGCAGCCACCTGCGCAAGGTGCCCGTGGACGCGGCCTTCCGCGTGGACGTGGGCCGATTGGAACAGGAGGTGCGGCGTGACCTGGACGCGGGGCTGAAGCCCTTCTGCATCATCGGCAACGCGGGCACGGTGAACTCCGGGGCCGTGGACGACCTGGAGGCCCTGGCCGGCGTGGCGGAGCGGCACGGGCTGTGGTTCCACGTCGACGGTGCCTACGGCGCCGCGGCCGCGCGGGTGGACGCAGTGCGCTCGTTGTTCAGGGGACTGGAGCGGGCGGACTCCGTCGCGCTCGACCCGCACAAGTGGTTGCAGGTTCCGTTCGAAGCGGGCTGCGCGCTCATCCGCGACTGGGACAGCCTCCGCCGCGCCTTCACCTACTCCGCCGCGTACCTGCAGGCGCGGAGCGACAGCGAGGAGCGGTGGGACTGGATGGGGCACACCTTCCAGCTCTCCAGGGCCTTCCGCGCGCTCAAGGTCTGGATGCAGCTCCAGGTGTACGGCAGCCGCAAGCTCCAGGCCGTCATCGCGGACAACCTCCAGCTCATGCGACAGCTCGGAGCCGAGGTGGACGCGGCCCGCGACTTCGAGCGGCTCGCGCCGGTGACGCTGTCCATCCTGTGCTTCCGCTACGTCCCCGCGGGTGGCCGGCCCTGGGATGAGGCCTCGCTGGACCGGCTCAACGCGCGGCTGCTGGAGGAGTGCGAGCGCCGGGGGCAGTACTTCCTCACGGGCACGCGCCTGGGAGGCCGCACCGTGCTGCGGGCCTGCCTCGTCAATCACCGGACGACCGAAGCCGAGACACGTGGCCTGCTCGCGCACCTGCGCGCCCTGGGCGAGGAGCTCGTCGCCTCCTGAAGCAGTGGAGCGCGCCCCTTCGAGGCCGAAGTGGTTTGATGGAAGCACCATGGAAAACAGCAGAGGACTCGCCGGACTGATTGGACCCACGCTGCTCGCCTTGGGCACGACCGAAGCCATCAACATGGACATCTACGCCGCGCAGACGGCACCCGTCGTCTACCTGAACGGCACGCTGCTCTTCGTGGCGGGCCTTGCCATTGTCCGAGCCCACAACGTGTGGCGCTCGAGCTGGCGCTTCCTCGTGACGGCGGTCGGGTGGCTCGCCCTGGCCGCCGGGCTCTACCGCATGGTGGCTCCCGCGGCGCCTCAAGCCGGGAAGGGGCCGCTCACGTATCTGCTGCTCGCTGTTCTCGTGGGCATTGGCGGTCTGCTGACCTACATGGCCTACCGTCCAGAGCGAACCGCGACGGAGCCGCAAGCTCGCCGTTGACCCACAGCTCCCCTGGCACAGGCAAACGCGAGTCTGGACGCCGTGCGTCGAGCGCCGCGTCTGCTTTTGCCTGTAGCGCTTCACGTCACAACGGATTGCATCTGTAACCCATTTCGCCACAAACCCTATCGCAACGAGACACACCAGACACGACATTTCAAAACCTCACGCCACGAGAGAACAGGGTCCAAAAACACCGTGCATTTACTTGCATTCATATTTCTGCCTATTCCTTGATTGCCTTTTTTCCCAAGACGGCAGGTGGTTCATGTGGAAGCAACGTGAAGTCATGCGGCGGACGCTGTTGACCCTGACCCTCCTGGCCGGTGGCCAGGCACTGGCCCAGGACGGAGGAAGCGGCGGTCGCGCGGTGCGCATCTCGGGCGGCGCCTGGACCGAGCTCGACGCCGCGGCGGAAGCGGGGTTCCTCACGCAGTACCAGTACGCGCAGGGCGTGTCCGTCCTGCCGACGCCTCAAGGCCTGTGGCGGGAGACGCTGCCCGCCAGCGCGCTGGACGGCGCGGACCTGCTGCTGGTGGACGCCGAGGACAGCTCCGCGCTGGAGCTGGATGAAGGCGTGCCGCTGGAGGACGTCCTCCGTCACGTGGTGGGTTCGGAAGGCGATGTGCTCAGCCCCGCGGACACGGGCGGCGACGAGCTCAAGCCCCAGGTGCCGCAGCTCGTGCTGGTGCTGCCTGCCGGGACGCTGGCGGCGTTATTCCCCGACAGCGGCGCGGCGGAGGTCGAGCCCATCCTCCACCTCGAGCCCCAGCGACTGCTGAGCGTCCGTCCGGAGACGCCCTGCGAGGACAAGTGCGAAGGGTTGCTCGAAGCCACGCAGGTCGTCGCCACGCCTGTCGACGACGGGGCGGAGCTTCCGCTGCCAGAGCAGGTGCTCGCGAACGAGCCCCCGGACACCGCGCCCCAGCCCCTGCTCAACCGGGGCGGCGCCTGGATTGCGCCCGTGGCGGAGTCTGAGTCTGGCACGTTGGTGCGCGCGGAGGCCGGCTCCGGCGCGGACCTGTACCAGTGGAGCGTCGTCCACGCGGACGGTCAGCGCTGGACCCTGGGCGTCACCACCACGAGCGCCGTCGAGTTCACCCTGCCCGCCGAGCTGGCCCAGGCCGACGTGCTCACCCTGAGCGCCACCGCCTTCATCTGGGACACCTCCCGCCAGACCTGGGCGGCGAAGCCAATCCCGGGCGGGGGTGGAGGCGTCGGCGGTGGCGGCGGCGGTGGGCCCTCCATCAGCTACGTGGGCGTCATCCCGGAGGCCGCGGGCTGCCCGAAGTCGTCCGACCTCCTCACGTTCCACATGGACGACGAGGACAAGAAGAACGCCAACTCGCGCGGCGGCTGGATTGGCGGCATCACCAGCAGAGACAACACCACCTGGCGCTTCTGCCGCGTGGACGCCTCCAAGTTCAAGCCGCTGTCGAAGGACAGCATCCGCCAGAACCACTACGCGGTGCTGATGCTGGGAGGCTCGTGCCCGGCGGGCTCGCTCCGGTTCTCGCGCTACTTCGACAACGAGGACAACAACAACGCCAACTGGGCCAGCGCCAACTACGTCTGGTGGCCGAACTCGTCGGACCGCAACACGAGCCTCGTGTTCTGTGTGTTCCGGGGCGCCGGCGCGTCCGGCAGCACCATGAGCGACATGCCCAACCTGGGCTTCAGCTACGGCGTCCTCGCCGCCCCGGACTTCAACAAGCGACTGGCGACGGGCTGGGTCTACACGGACGACCAGGACGGCAACAACCAGAACAGCTACGGCGACCCGCATGGCCAGTACGGTGACGTGTCCCGCTTCATCAGCGTGGGCCCGAACACCACCGTGCGCCTCGTGAAGGTCCGGTAGTCAAACCTCCATGCAAGGGGGCGCGTGGGCCCGGACGGCTCACGCGCCTCTCCTTCAGCGCGCCTGGAGCGATGCGAACCAGGCCGCCGCGATGAGCGCGCACCCAGGCCCTGGCTGACGCTCAGCAGCCGGGCCCGCTGAGGCAGGGGGCCGTGGACTGGATGTACTTGTGGCACTCCTGGGGAACGACCGCGCGCAGGTTGGCGCGCGCCTGGTTCTTCGCCTCGGTGCAGTTGTCGTGGGAGCACCCGTCAGCACGCCCCGTGCGACACACCCCGCGATACGCCGAGGGACAATCCGGGGCGTTGTTCGCCACACACGCCTCGCCCTCCTGCCACTTGTCCTTCTTCGCCATCGCCTCCGGCGCCTTGCTTCCCGACGCGGAGGGCTCCGAGGGACAGGCGGTGAGACCCACAACCATCGCAGCCATGCCCGCGGCGAGCAGCGTGCGGCGAAGCCAGACACCGTGAGACGAACCGCGATGAACAGCAGGGTGAAGCGAACGCATGACGAGCCTCCTGGCGTGAGGGAGACGGCGCGGCGGCCTTCACGGCGCGAGGGTCCACCGGGCCGGAACACCCGGCCTCCGGACCCGCGCTCACCGTCCCCTTGCACACAGGACGTTCCACCCCCGACACGGTGAATATGACCTCGGGCAGGATTCGCGCGCCGCGCCCGCCATGTGCGCAGAGGAGGGATGGAATGAAGATCCAATCCCTCAAGGTTGTTGGATTCGTCGCGGCAATGCTCTTTGCCTCGTCGGCGCTCGCGGGTGAGCCGTCGCGGCTCGGGACGTACCTGGCCCGTGCGGACATCCAGCCAGCCTCCGCCGAGCAGTGCACGGACCCGCGGGCGGACCTGATTGCGGCCGCCGACAAGGCCGGCGTGAAGCTCAACGTCGAGGAGATCGTGACGGCCAGCTCGAAGGACGTCTCCTTCGTGGGAACCAGCATCGAGGGGTTCGAGCAGGTTCCGGCGACCGACCTCCCCAAGGGAGTTGATGCCGGCTTCGTCTACCTCGATGCCCCCGCGTCCGGTATCCCCGCCGGCTTCTACCGGCTGAACGCGCACGCCAACAAGGAGGATGTGCGCAAGGGCACCTACCCGGGCACCGTCGGCTTCATCGACGCGAGCGGCAAGGAAGTCGCCCGGGTGGCCGCCACCATGGAGACGTCCTCGTTGACGGTCCCCAACCCGCTGCCCTACGCGCGGACGCGCCTCGAGACGCGCATCGGAGTCCAGAATCCCGAGCGGCAGGACATCATCATCATCATCATCCACTGCCCGAACGGGACGACCATCATCATCGTCATCTGGTGAGCCACGCCTGAGCGGCCGCCTTCACGCGGCCACTCGTGACATCACCTGACCGGCCCGCGCGCCGGGCGGGAATGGGGCCCGTGTCCTTCGAGGTGTTCCCTCGGGGACCGGGCCCCTTGTCGTTTCCGCCGGGCTGCCCTGGCGCTCCATTCCGGGTTCGGCCTCGGTGCCTGCTATTGCCACGGCGTCGTGTCAATCCCTGATGTTAGGCATGCACCCCAAAAAGCCTTACGCACTTGTAAACAAGAGGCTGATGCATCCAGTATACGTGTTCATACCTTTACAGATGGGGGACGCATGGTTGAGAAACGATTACGCGGTGTCCTGGGCATCTCGCTGTTGTCTTTGATCTCGGCCGCCTGCACCGACGCCACGCCGCCGGAGAAGTCCCCGGACGCGGTGGTGAAGTCGTCCTCGGCACTGGACGGCCTCCAGGTGGTGGCCGTCGACGAGGCCTCGGTGCCCACGTTCATCACCGGTCCGCTGGGCATCGCTCCGGCCGAGGCCAGCGCCGTCACCTCCGTCCAGCCGGGCCAGCTGCTGCCCGTGGTGGAGCGCGTGGCGCCGCTGTTCCGGCTGAGCCCCGGCGACCTCTACCTGAAGAAGGCCTATGTCGGCTTCGACGGGGACTCGCACTTCCGCTACGGCGTGCGCCGCAACGGCATCGACGTGTATGGCGGGGAGCTGCGCCTGCACGCCCGTGACGGCGCCGTCTTCGCGGTGAACACCAACGTGCGAGGAGACCTGCAGGCGCCGGACAAGGCCTCCGTCGCTCCCGAGGCGGCCATCGCCGTGGCGAAGGCGGACCGCGAGTCCCCCGAGGGCGCCACCGTGAGCGGCGAGCCCCGGCTCGTCTACTGGCGCGAGGACGCGCAGCTCGTGCTGGCCTACGAAGTGCGCGTGAAGGGCCAGCTTCAGGACGGCACGCCGCTGGATGACTCCGTGCTCGTCAATGCAAGCAATGGGGATGCGTTCGTGCGCATCTCGCACGTCCACTCCGCGCGGTTCCGCCGGGTCTACGACGGCGGGCACCAGACGCCGCTGCCGGGCACCCCCGCACGCACCGAGGGAGACCCGCCGGTCGCGGACCCCATCGTCAACTTCGCCTATGACAACACGGGCACCGTGTACGACTGCTTCCACAGCCTCTATGGCCGTGACTCGTATGACAACGCGGGCGGCCCGATCATCAGCACCGTGCACTACCTCAACAACTACGTGAATGCCTATTGGAATGGCACGCAGATGGTATTCGGTGATGGCGACGGCACCACTGCCATCGAGCTTGCCCGCGCGGTGGACGTCACGGCGCACGAGCTGGCCCATGCCGTGACGGACGCCTCGTCGGGCCTCATCTACTCCGGAGAGTCCGGGGGCATGAACGAGTCCCTGTCCGACGTCGCTGGCGCCGTCTGCGAGTGGTACAGCAAGGGCAAGGTGGTGGACGCCAACACCTGGCTCATCGCCGAGGAGGTCTGGACGCCCGACATCCCGGGAGACGCGCTGCGCTACATGCACGACCCCAAGCTGGACGGGGACTCGCTGGACTACTACCCGGACTACTCCTCCGGCGTGGACGTGCACTACAGCTCGGGCATCTCCAACCTGGCGTTCTACCTGCTGTCGCAGGGTGGCACGCACCCGCGCGGCAAGACGGCCCTGGCCGTCGCCGGCATCGGCATCGAGAAGGCCGCCCGCATCTTCTACAAGATGAACGAGGACCTGCTGCTGCCGTCCTCCAACTTCTTCAGTGCGAGGACGGCCGCGGAGCAGGCTTCCGTGCAGCTCGGCTACGACGCCGCGACGACGGGCTCCGTCACCAATGCCTGGAAGGCCGTGGGCGTCGATGTCCACCCCCATCCCCACTCGCTCCCTCTGGAAAAGAACGTCCCCGCCACGGACCTCTCCGGCTCGGCGAGCGCGAAGAGGTACTTCTCGGTGACCGTGCCCGAGGGCGCCAGGAACCTGACCTTCACCATCTCGGGTGGCACGGGGGACGCGGACCTCTATGTGCGCCGGGGCTTCGCTCCGACGACCACCTCCTATGACTGCCGTCCCTACCGGACCGGCAACAACGAGACGTGCACCTTCGCGGAGCCGGGCGACGGCACCTGGTACGTGATGCTCAACGGCTTCTCCGCCTATAGCGGGGTGACGCTGCTGGTGACGTGGACGGGCGGCTACGTGGTGATCCAGCCCGGAGTCGCGGTCACCGGCCTCTCCGGCGACGCGGGCTCCTCCCAGGTCTTCACCATCGAGATTCCCGCGCGGGAGAACGGTGGCACCCGCAGCGTCCACGTCCGCCTGCAGGGCTCGGGCAACGCGGACCTCTACGTCCAGCGCGCCTCGGCTCCCTCGTTCTTCTCCTACGACTTCCGTGGGGTGCATGAGAACAGCACGGAGACCTGCAACCTGAACGGCGTCGAGCCGGGCAAGTTCTACATCCAGGTCTACGGCGCGAAGGGCGGCTTCACGAACGGCTCGCTCATCGCCACGTTCAACTGAGTTGGCTCCGGGCCCGCCCTTCCTCCAGGGAGGGCGGGCTCGCGGGTGACGGCTTCAGCGCGAGCATCGAGCGCCCGTCGAAGCATCAGTTGCCGTTCCCAGACCCGGCCGTCGCATCACGGCGCGCTTCTTCATGGTGTGCCGGCTCCTCCCGGCGAAGGACGACGAGCCCATCGAGGCTCTCGTGCCAATCCGCCCGGAAGAACTCGTGATTGATGGGGCGCGCGACGACGGTCCCCAGCTTTCTCAGCTCGTCGGCGTTCAGGTAGCGAAGCTCCTGCTCCGGTGCCAGGACCTGACCCTCGAGGGAGTCCGGGGGCGCGACGCTCAGCTCACGCCCGGGCCGACCGCGCGGCTGGCTCGCGCCTGACCAGGCCGAGAACCCGATTGCCGCCGCGCGCTCACCGTATTGCTCGTGAATGTGCTGTCCCAGCGAGGCAATGCCACGGTACCTCTCGAGCCCGGCGAGACTCTTGGCGGCGTGGATGTTCGCACACCACACGATGGTCTTGGCCTTCGGCCCCAGCCGCTCGCGGTGCCACTGGAAGTTCTCGAACATCGACGCGTCGCGGACGCGAATGATGGCATTCCCGTCCCGCTCGAACCCGCGCGACACCCAGCGGTACAGGCTGTTCGCCATGGCGAGGTGTTCCGCCGCCTGCTCGGACCGCGCTTCGGAGGCCAACGCATCCCGCACCTGCTTCACGCACGCCAGGAGCTCTTCGTGCGTCTCCGGCGTGTATGGGTTGGCTTCGTCGTACAACCAGGCGGTATGGCGTGCGATTCTGGCCTCGCACTCCGCCCGCCGCTCGCCGGAGAGATGGGCCGCGAGCACGGCGGGGAGCGCTCGTTGCGCGTAGAAAGCAGTGGAGTGAATCTGGTCGTCGAGCCCTATCACCTCCACCGTGCCAGCGCCCGCGGCGTGATGGAGGTCGGCAATCCATTGCTGCGTCTCGCGGGCTTGCGCCCAGATGTTGCCGATCGCGTTCGACATGTCCCGCGAGGTCGCCGTGCCCCGGGAATAGGCGTGGTCCAGCGCGATGAAGTCGTAGATGCCGCTTTCGATGGCCACGGAGTTGAACCCGCACTTCTGCACCAGCGCACGGACGAGCCGCGTCTTGACCTCCCAGGTGTGTCCGTCCCCGTGGTCGGCTTCGCCGAGGAGCACGACCTGCTTGTCACAGACATCGGCGAGCAGACGATCGAGCTCATCTGCCTTTTCGACCGAGGGGGCTGGACTCCGCTCGGGGCCGGCCGGGCCCGGCGCCTGCGGCGCAGTGCAAGCTCCGATGAACACGAACGACACGAACGCGAGCAGTCGAATACGCATCATCCCTTGCCTCACCATGAATGTGGCCACGCTCTCCAGTCGGTCCATGAATCCTGGAACGAATCATGGCCGCACTTTCCCTCACCCGGAGGCTTCATCGGCGGGCGGAGGCCCCACCGCGACGCGCGCCCGTCGCCAGCGGGCCAGCCGACAGGATGACATGGCCCGCCAGCTCGAAGCGGCCGGGCTCGTGCTCGGCCTGGCGGCGGGGCGGGTCCTGTCGGGGCGCGTCTTCGGCGTGGCAAGTCGAATGCGCTCACGCTGCTCGGTGCATCTGAGTGGGGGCGGAGCCCCGGCGAATCCACAGCACCGCGAGCCACGTGGCCAGCAGTGCCACGGGGACGAAGACGGGCGCGAACAGCAGCGCCATGCTCAGCCCTTCTTTCAGCGCTTTGAAGAACGCGAGGCCCGTGAGCATGTAGATGACGAGCATTCCGAGCTGCGCCCGCCATGCCGCGCCCTTCCGGTACGCGCCGGTGGCGATGACCGCGAGTCCCACCCCGGCGCCCGCCGGCACCGAGCAAAGCGCGACCATTGGCAGCAGTTCAGCAATCCAGCCACCTCTGCCGTGAAAGAACACCAGCACGAACGGCGGCGTGGCGATGAGGGCATAAAGCCCTCCCAGTACGGCGCCCTTTGCTGCTCCCATCAAGAAGCCCATGCATCCTCCTGGCACAGAGGATGAGCAGGAAGGCCCCCGGCGTGGGGGCTTCCGGGCTGAGCGGCGCGTTTCCACCGGTGAGCGGTCGCACGCGAGGCGTCATGCGTTGTGTATCAGCCCCCGCAACTGGAGGAGCGGGTGCGGCCACACGCGCCCCACCAGCAGTGGACGCGGTCCCTTCCGCCCTACGCGGTCATCCTGACCGCGAGGTCGAGGAGCTTGCTCGAGTAGCCCCACTCGTTGTCGTACCAGGCCACCACCTTCACGAAGGTGGGGTCGAGCTGGATGCCGGCCCTGGCGTCGAACACGGAAGTGCACGACTCACCCCGCATGTCGGAGGAGACGACCTCGTCCTCCGTGTAGCCCAGCACACCCCGGAGCGCGCCCTCCGACGCCCGCTTCATCGCGGCGCAGATGTCCGCGTACGTCGCCTCGCGGACGAGCTCGCAGGTCAGGTCGATGACAGAGACGTCGGAGACCGGAACCCGGAAGGACATCCCCGTCAGCCGGCCCTTGAGCGAAGGCAACACCCGTGTCACCGCCTCGGCGGCGCCAGTCGAGGCCGGGATGATGTTCTCGAGGATTCCGCGCCCGAAGCGCCAGTCCTTGCCCGAGACGCCGTCCACCGTCTTCTGCGTGGCGGTGGTCGCGTGGACCGTGGTCATGAGCCCACGCCGCAGGCCGAAGGTGTCGTCGAGCACCTTGGCGACAGGCGCCAGGCAGTTGGTGGTGCAGGAGGCCGCCGAGATGATGGGCTCGCCCGCGTAGCGGTCCGTGTTGACGCCGTACACGTAGATGGGCGTGTCGTCCTTGGACGGCGCCGAGATGATGACCCGCTGACCGCCAGCACGCAGGTGGGCCTCGGCCTTCTCCCGCGTCAGGAAGATGCCGGTCGACTCGATGACGACGTCCACCCCGACGTCACCCCAGGCAGAGGCCGCCGGGTCCTTCACGCTCGTCGCACGAACGGGCCGACCGCCGACCACGAGGGACGAGCCCTCCGCCGTCACCGTGCAGCCCAGCCTGCCGTGCACCGAGTCGTACCGGAGCAGGTAGGCCAGGTGCTGGAGCTCGAGGAGGTCGTTCACGGCGACCACCTCCACGTCATCGCGCTCCAGCGCCGCGCGGAACACCATCCTGCCGATTCGCCCGAAACCGTTGATGCCGATCCTGACCATGGTTCCTTCCTCCTGGACCTCTCGACTAACGCCGGGCAGGGCTGGCTCGAAGGACAAGGAGATTGCAATTCCGGCCATGGGGCGCAGGATGGATGTATGGGCACTTCCGTGAAGCGGGTCTGGTTCCTCGTGGCCCCCCAAACGGGCCTCCTCAACATCGCGGGGCCGTGGGAGGTCCTCGGTCATGCGAACGAGATACTCGGTCGCGTCGCCTACACGCTCGAGGCGGTGGGGCCGAGCGCGCCCGCGACCCAGACCCGCCATGGCCTCGTCCTGAGCGGACTTCGACCGCTTCCGAAGCGGTGCGAGCGGCTGCCCGACGTGGCCATCGT
Source organism: Pyxidicoccus sp. M6 (assembly GCF_055568925.1). Taxonomy (NCBI): domain Bacteria; kingdom Pseudomonadati; phylum Myxococcota; class Myxococcia; order Myxococcales; family Myxococcaceae; genus Pyxidicoccus; species Pyxidicoccus sp. M6. Next base: position 9,451,710 of record NZ_CM145714.1, read on the forward strand.
GGCGGGGATGTCGCCCCGCCTTCCGCTTCCCGCCGAGCAGGCGCCGCTCATTCCCTGGCTGCGCCGGTATCGCGAGGAGATTCCGACGCTGGTCTCCATCTGCTGCGGTGCGTTCGCGCTCGGCGAGGCGGGCATCCTCGACGGGCGGCGGGCGACCACGCATTGGCACTACCTGGACGTGCTTCGCTCACGGTTCCCGGCAGCGCACGTCGTGGACGAGGGCATCTACGTCAAGGACGGTGGGGTGTGGACCTCCGCGGGAGTCACGGCGGGCATCGACCTGACGCTCGCGCTGGTGGAGGAGGACCATGGGCACCAGGTCGCGATGGAGGTCGCGAAGCGGATGGTGCTGTTCCTCCGGCGCTCGGGGAACCAGGCGCAGTTCAGCTCGGCGCTTCGCCGGCAGGAGAAGGAGCCCCCCAGGCTGCGCGACATCTCGACCTTCGTGCTCGAGCGCGTGGACCAGCCGCTGCCCGTGGAGCGGATCGCCGCGGGCGTCGGCATGAGCCCGCGCACGCTGAGCCGCTGGTGCCGCGAGCATCTCGACGAGTCGCCCGCCGAGCTCGTGCGCCGCGTTCGCATCGATGAGGCCCGGCGGCTGCTCGAGGAGACGTCGCTGCCCCTGAAGGACATCACGGCGCGGACGGGGCTGGGCGACGTCAGTACGCTGTGGCGTGTGTTCACCCAGCGCCTCGGCATCACGCCCGCCGAGTACCGTCAGCGCTTCGCTCCCCTGCCCGGGCGCGCGGCAGCCGGCATGGACACCTCACGCCGCCGTGGGCTACCGTTACACGTGAAGGCTTAGCCCAGGCTTCCTTCTCACCCTAAAACTCAGCCTGGGCGATTTCCTTCGCTCACGTGGGCGGGTTGGGCCTCTCGGGTCCAATCCGCCTTCGCTTTTTGGGGGACTCCCCGATGAACGAACAGCCCTCGCCGACGTTGGCAGTCCTCCTCCGACGCTCCGGCCTCGTCTTCGTGCCGGAGCAGTCCAGGGACACGCTCCCGGAGAGCTACCTCCGGGCCATCGACGTCAATCTCGCGGAGCTGGGGTATGTCGTGTCCGCACGGCTGCGGGCGCGCCTCGCGCGTCTGCCCATCGCCGAGCTCACGCGGCTGCAAGGCTGGCTCTGGAACGTGCTGGCCGAGCACGTGGGTGGCGACCGGCAGCACCAGCCCCTGTTTCGCGACTTCCCCCAGGACATCCCGCGCAACACGAATGACCTCTGGATGCGCAAGGTGCTCAGCCACTTCCTCCAGGCGGAAGGCCAGCCCTGCCTCTTCTGCGGGAACACCGGCACCACGCACGTCCTGAGCCCATGCCTGCACGTGGTCTGCGACCAGTGCTTCGATGGCACGAACTACAGCGCCTGCCCCGTCTGCGAGCGCCCCGTCGATACGCCGTCCCCGTTCTTCAAGCCCCGGGACCGCGCCGCCCTCCCCGCGGAGCGCGTCACCTTCAAGCTGCTGGATGCCGGCACGGATGTCGACAGCCAGGCCCGGGAGCTGTTCATCGGCTTCTGCGCGCGAAAGCAGGCCCTCTCCCCTTCGGACAAGGAGGACTTCAAGACGCTGATTCAAGACCTGGGTGCGCGGGTGATTTCGTGGCTGCCTGATGAAATCCCCGTCCGGGAGAACGTCGCGGAGATTTTCGGCACCCTGTTCCAGCTGTGTGACCCCCAGGAGCTGCTGCCCGTCGCACGAGGCCACCTCTCCACGGCAACGGACGTGCTCCGCCTCATCGCGGCCTGGTCCGGCGCGGACCCGGCGCTCCTGCCACAGCTCAAGTTCCAGTCCGTGGACCTCCGGGGACAGTCCGGCCGGTTCTGGGGACGGATGGCCGAGGTCATCCACGCCGCCGCCGCGCATTCCAGGCACTCCGAAACCACCGTCGCCCTGCGAGTCCACCGGTTCAAGGTCGCGCCCATGAAACGGCCCCTGCGACGGGCCCTCCTCTCGCTGATGGATGGCCTCCACCCGGAGGGCCTGGTCGAGGACATGCTGCGGCACCGCTCCTATTGGGTCTGGCTCGGAGAGTTCCTCCACCCCCACGAGTACGCGGACCGCTTCCCCAACGTGGCCCGCGCCTTCGCCGTGGTGCGGAAGAAGGCCCCGGACGGCACGCCCGCGCCCGCGTTCGCCGGCTACTCCTCCCGGCTGGAGGCGGCGGCGCAGAGCCGCGACATGGAGGGCCTGAAGCGGCTCCTCCTCCAGCGTCCGGGAGAGTTCGCGCGGCGCTATGACCATGCCCTGCGGCTCGCGGGCAACGACGCGCGAGCGAGGCGCGAGCTGGTCGACGCCTTCACCCGCTGCTGCGGCGAGTTCTCGACGCCCGTCCTGCTCACCCTGCTCAGTCATCTCCCGAAGCGCGTGTATCGAGCCGGGCTCCGTATGTACTGGCCGAAGGGCGGGACGGCGAAGGGCGTGTCCGGCCCCGATGAGCGTCCGATGCTCTCACCGGATGACGTGGCTCCGTCCGTGAAGGCCATCGAGGTCGAGCTCCTGCGCCGCTTCGCGAGCAAGCCCGCGTTCGCGGACTTCATCATCGACGAGGAGCTGAAACACATTCCCGTCCCGTTCAACGAGCGGACGGCCAGCCCGTCGGCGGTGGCGCTGCCCCGTGGCGCGCGAATCCAAGTCCCGGAGGGGAAGACGTTCCGGCTCTTCCTCCACTGGTGCAGGCCCGAGCACGGAGGTGTGCCCACGGACATCGACCTCTCGGTCGGCTTCTACGAGGCGGACTGGACGTACGCGGGGCTCTGCTCCTTCTCACACCTGAGGTTCGCGGCCCCGTCCGGCGCCCCCATCGCCGTCAGCTCCGGAGACCTCCGGGACGCTCCCTTCCCCGAGGGCGCCTCCGAGTTCGTCGACATCAACCGCGAGCTCGCCCTGGAGCAGGGGCTTCGCTACGCGGTGATGGTCGTCAACAACTACGCGGGGCTGCCGTTCAACAGCCTCGAGCGCGCCTATGCCGGACTGATGCTCCGCGACGACGTCCAGGGGCAGCACTTCGACCCGAGGACGGTCCAGCTCAAGTTCGCGCTCCAGGGTGACAACGGCATCTTCCTGCCGCTGGTCATCGACCTGAAGGACAACACCCTGCACTGGCTCGACACCTATTCGAAGGGAGAGCTCGAGTTCAACACGCTCGAGTCCTCCAATGAGGACGTCGCGAGAATCTGCCCCGAGATGATTGAGTACTTCGCGAGCGGGGTGCGCGCGTCGATGTACGACCTCGCCCTGCTGCACGCGGCCGCGCGAGGCAGCCGTGTCACCGTGAGAGGCCCCACGCCGCGCGTTTTCGTACGCGGGCCCGGGGAAGACGCCGCCGCGTTCCACGCGCGGCTCAAGCGCGACCTCGGCGCGGCTCGAGCGACGCCGCTGGCCCTGAATGACGACGCGCCTGTCTTCGCGGCCCTGTATCGGGGAGATGTCTCCCTGCCTCCCGGAAGTGCCTCCTACGTGCTCTTCCGTGAGCAGGTGAGCCCGACGCTCAGCGCCAGCGACCTCCTCACGTGAGGAGATGAGCAACACCAGCGGCGGGTGCGGCGCTCGGGGCGGAGCACTCAGCTCGCCCGCAGCCGCGGCTTCGCGCGGTGACTCTCAATCCAGAGGCGGGCCTCGTCCGGGCTGTTCGCGAAGGCGACCTCGTAGAGAGGCCTCCTGTCGAAGAGGTACGTCAACAAGAGGCCCTTGCCCATGGCCTTCTGGATGAGCCCCGCGCCGATGTAGACGATGCCTCGCAGCCACTCGGTCCGGACATGGTCGACGAGGAACATCCGGGACTCGGCGGGGACCTCGGAGCCCGTGACGTCGATGGCCGCATAGAAGGGGCCACGGACGGCCATCTGCCGGTAGACCTCCACCGACCACCGCGTCTCCTCGAGCGTCGTCACGCCACGGAACTGTTGCCAGAGGATGTCCGGCGGCTCGAACCAGGAGCGCTGCTCACCACACGTCCACTCACGCAACGGCTTCATTTGGGCCCCCCTCGTGCTGTTCACCCAGGATGCGACACGGGGAAGTGTGACACGGGTGTAAGCACGGACTCGCTCCGACTCACGGGCTATGGGTTCACCGCTACATCCAGGGGGATCTCGCCTTCTCTTGAGGACGGTGAGCCCTACGGACTGTCGACCGCCGCCGTCTACGCCGAGCTGGCGAAGCCGCCCGCGCAGCAGACCCTGAAGCCCGTTCACATGCCGGTCCAATCCGGGGGAACGGTGGAGCTCTACGAGCTCTGGCGGGCGGCCACGCGCAGGTAGCCGTCACCTCGCTGGCCGCGCGTCCGGCCCGGACGAGCGTCGCGTGGACCTCGTCCTGGAACCAGACATGGCCCCCGCCCCGGAGCGGTACTGCGCCAACTGCTCAGCCCTTCTTCAAGCCGTCCAGGAAGGCCGGGAAGCTCTTGGAAAAGCGCGTGAAGCCACCGTCGTGCGTCCACAGCAGCACGGGGTGGTCGGGCTTCGACGTGTCCACGACGAAGAACTCATCGAGCGAGGACGGGTTGGCGGCCTCGGCCTCCTCCTGCGTGAAATGGGGCAGCGCCAGCACCGAGTACTCCTCGGGCAGCTCGTCCTCGAAGTGCTCGTTGTTCTCGGCGATGCCATCCGCCAGCACGTCCGGGGCGTCGAAGGAGAGCCGGAAGTCAAACCCGCTCACGCGAGAGCCCGTGAGCGCCTCGTAGTCCGCCTTCTTCAGGAACTCGGCGTAGCGCTGCGCGGGCGTGCGCTCCGGTGCGGGCGCGGCGCCACCCGGAAGCTGCGCCTGGAGCGCCTTCTGGATGTCATCCCACTTGCTGCTCTTGATGAGCCCGGCATCGAGGTTCTCGATGGGGTTCCCATAGACGTTGATGGACGCGAGCGCCTTCGCTGTCGCCAGCTCGGGCGGCAGCCGCCGCAGGCCGTTGCGAGAAACGTTCAGGCTGCGCAGCTTCGGCAGCGCGGCGATGCTGGCGGGCACCTCGAGCACTCCCGTGCTGGAGAGGTCGAGCTCCTCCAGGGACTCCAGGCCCGAGAAGTCTTCGGGGAGCACTCGCAGCGCGTTGTCCGAGAGGTTCAGGGACTCGAGCTTGGGCATCGACAGGAGCACCGCGGGGAAGCCCTCGAGCCCCGCCTTCCACAGGTCCAGCTCCGTGAGCGCGCCCAGCTTCGAGAACCACCCGGGCAACGACTTCAGCTGGAGCTCCTTGAGCAGGAGCTTCTTGAGCTTCTTGAGCGAGCCGAAGCCCTCGGGCAACGACGTGAGCGGGTTTTCGTTGAGGTGGAGCTCCTTGAGCTGGGAGAGCTCGCCGATGCGGTCCGGCAGGGACTCGAGCTGGTTGCCCGACAGGAAGACCTTCTTGAGCTTCTTCAGCGTGAAGAGCTCGGCGGGAAGGCTCGAGAGCGAGCAGCCCACCAGGTACAGCTCCTCCAGGTTCTTCAGCGCGGCGATTCCCGCCGGCAGGCTCTTGATGGGGTTCTTCGAGATGTTGAGCGACTTGAGGTGGTCGCCCAGCGCCAGGACTTCCTCGGGGAAGGAGGTCAGGCCCTCACTGGTGAGATAGAGCGACGAGTCGCGCGTCTCCGCGCACCTTTGAATCTTCGGATGTGTCGTCATTGAATGGCTCGTGGTGAAGCGCGGAGGGAACGCGTCAGGCATCCTCGGAGCGGCATTGCGTGGCCAGCCAGCGCTTGCCGTCGTAGCGGTAGAGCCAGGTGGCGTTGCCCTCGCCCCAGTCGACCAGCGAGTCCCGCTTCGTGGCCGGCACGCCGTCGCGGCCGGGCTTCTTGTGCGGGCGGTAGAGCTGGAAGCAGCTCATCTGACGGGGGAGCGACTGGACCTCTCGTACGAGGCCCTTCTTCGTGAAGATGACGCGCACGGGAGCCGACCCGTTGCATGCCCCGAAGCTGGCACCCGGGAACGCGTAGTCCGGATTGCCGTCGCGGTCGAAGTCACCCTGGATGCAAGGCGCGCCGCTCGTGCGGAGGGTCTGCGCGTCCAGGCCAATCTCCTTCAGCGCCGCCTCCGCCGAGCCCACGCTCCCCACGCACGTGCACTTCAGCTCCTTCTCCGGGTCACAGTCCTTCGGCTCGTAAGCGAGGACCACGGGCTGCTGCGCCTCCGGAGTGCTCGCGGCCGGAGCCTTCTGGCTCGGAGCCGCCTGCGTGCTCGAAGCCGGCGGGGCCTTCGGAGTCTCCGCGGGGGTGGAAGCCGCCGCGGAGAAGCCCAGGGCCACCAGTGGAAGAGCCCAGCTCAACATCCAGCGCATACCCATCACGTGTCGCAACCTCCAAGGCCTCGGCGGATGGCTCGAGGCAGCCGCGTATACGGGACGGAGTGTAATGTATTCAACGCTTCTGTCGCGGGGAGGCCGTCAACGGACGCGAACAACGCGGGCCTCGTCTCCATCGCGCCACAAAACTCCGGTTGCAGTTGTTTTTCAGGTTGTAGACGCCATCCGACTTCACGGAAACCGCAGGGCCCTGTCGAACACGAACCGGCCACCGTCGATACGCCAGAGGAGATAGGTACCGCGGAAGGGCTCGCCGTTCTCATCCAGGTCCACCGGCCCGGACGCGCCCTCGTAGTTGACCTCCTGCCCCGCGCGCAGCAACTCCAGCGCCTTGGCGAACTCGCCGACGTTGACGGGAGTCCCCACCGCGTTCTTCGTGCCCGAGACAGCGATGAGGTTGTCGCGAATCACCGGGGTGGTCACCCCGCCTCCCCTCTCCATGGCGAGCGCCAGGAGGTAGATGGCGTCGTACGTCCGCTGGAGCCGGCCCGAGTCCTCGATGTCGAAGCCCTCTCCGGTGGCGGCCTCGTAGGCGTCCACGAACCGCAACCGGTTCGGGTCGTCCAGGGCCGCCGTGGGAACCAGCCCCTGCATTCCCTGCGCGACGGTGGCGTCCGCGCTCGTGAGGAATCCCGGGCCGAACACCGCCTCCGAGGCGAAGAAGCGCACGCCCTGGATGTCGGCGGACGCCGCGAGCTCTCGCGACAGGCCGGCGGCGCCCACCGAGAACCCCATGATGACGATGGCCTGGGGCTTTCCGGCGGCATAGAGGCGCTGGATCTCCTCCGAGAACCCAGTCGTCTTGTCCGTGGGATGCGCCACCCGGGTCAGGATGCGGCCACCGAGCGCGAGGAAGCGCTGCTCGAAGCCATCGGCGAGGCCGGTGCCATAGATGTCGTCGACATGGACGATGGAGGCGACGTCCACGCCCTGGCGGCGGACCTCATCGGCCAGGAGCGGCCCCTGGAGGTTGTCGTTGGCAATCGTGCGATAGAAGTTGGGGAGCCCGGTGAGGGTGGACGACGAAGAGGTGGGCGAGACGATGACCACGTTCGCCGCATCGGGCGCGACGACGTCGAGGTTCGCCCGGGTCGCCGCGCTACAGGTGGCGGAGGCGATGGCCACGACACCTCGCTCCAGGAGCTGGCGGACGACCCCTGGTGCGTGGTTCGCGTCACACAGCCGGTCCTGCGCCACGATGACCTCGAGCTTCCTTCCGAGCACGCCCCCCGCGAGGTTGATTTCCTGGGCGGCCAGCCGCGCCGCGAACCCCGTGCGGCGAGGAATGCGTGTCTCGATGACGGCCAGGGTGATGGAGTCCGCGGCGGGCGTGTACTCCCGTGCGTCGAGTGGCTCACAGGCGCCGCCTCCCACGAGGACGAACGCGAGGAGCATGTTGCGGAAGAATTGGCTCACGGTGTCCATGTGAAAGTCAGCGTGGCGTCGCGCCCGTAGCCGGGCAGATCGACGCCGTTGTAGCCGGGCTCGGCGAACCGGGTGTCCAGCAGGTTGTTGACCTGGAGCTGGAGGCGCGCGTGCTTCCACTCGTACATCCAGATGGCGCTGAAGAGCGCGTAGGGGTCGAAGAGGTAGGGCTCGTTGGCGAGCAGGACGTTTCCCCTCGACGCCCGGCGCGCCCCCACATACCGGCCGCGCAGCCCCACCGTTCCCAGGAGCCCGCTGCGCCAGGTCCACGCCAGCTCGGCGAGGAAGCGCGGGTACGCGGCGGCCGGCGCGGAGAGCGTTCCCAGGAACGGGTCCACCCTCTCCTCCTCCGTGTTCTGCGCCTGGACCGTCGCGACGACGCGGTGTCCTCCGTGGGACCACCGGGCCTCCGTCTCGAGCCCCAGGGTCCTCGACGTGCCGACGTTCACCGGCAGCACGGTCTGCGCGCCCTGGGGAATCAGCGCGATGGTGTCGCTCGCATCCGTCAGGTACGCATTCACAGACAAGAAGAGCCAGGAGTACGGCGTCATGAGGACCTGGGCCTCGCTCGTCATGGCCGTCTCGGGGAGGAGCCCGGGGTTGCCGACGACGTCCCCCGCGTAGAGCGGCTGGGCATAGAGGTACAGCGGGTTCGGCGCCAGGAACGACGTGCCGACCCTCAGTTTCATGGTCAGCTTCGGCGTGAACTCGTTCGCGAGGGCGAAGTGGTAGTTCACGACGCCGCCGTAGATGTTGTGCCGGTCATACCGCACGTTCCCCGTCAGGCCGAAGCCAGGGTGCGACTCGAAGGGATGGGCGGTGCCCTGCCCGTACACTCCGAGGTTCTGGAACAGCACCTCCTCCTGGACGCCGAGGGGCGCGGTCTCCGAGCCGTCGGCGTTGTTCACGGTGAAGACGGTGAGCGGCTTCTCCAAATCCCGGGTGAGGTCGATGCCCACGAGCAGGGAGTACCCCCGCGTCCGCGCGCTCGACTCGAGCACGAAGTCGACGGCGTGGTAGCCGAAGTCGCGGCGGGGCCGCGTCGCCGTCGAGCCGACATTCAGGCGCTCGTGGCTCGACGGGCCGCCCGCGGAGAAGCCCACGGCGGCGCTGGCCTCCAGCCAGTCGGTGGGCCCGACGTCGAGCTTCGCCCGGCTGCTGAAGTTGTTCTCGACGAGCCGGTTGTCATGGCTCAGCGTTCCGAAGTCGAGGAACTCGGCGAACGCGTCCAGACGGCTGTAGAGGGCCTGGGCGTGGAGCGACACCTTCTTGAAGGGAGCGACATCGATGGCGGCGAAGGCCGACACGGGCCGCGAGATGTCCCCTTCACTCGTGTGGGTGGAGAACGTGTCGTAGTTCGGCGACTCCACCGGGAGCTCGTAACCCGAGCGGTCGACGTAGCCGTAGCCCGCGGTGCCCAGCACGCTCCATGACGACCGGGCATGCTCGAGGAGGACCTCGCCCCCCACGCCGAGCGGCGGGCCGGCGGCCGTCCGAATCGTGAGCTCACCGATGTGGCCTTCGGAAGCCCGGCGGGTGATGACGTTCACCACGGCCAGATAGGCGTTCGCCCCATAGAGCGCGGAGGCCGGCCCGCGGACGACCTCGATGCGCTCGATGGTCTGCATGGGGATGAACTCGAGTCCGAGGAAGTTGGTGCCATCCGCACGGAAGGTGGTGGGCTGGCCATTGACCAGGACCTTGATGATGCGGTTGTAGGCGCGTTGGCCCGCGCTCAGCCCGCGCACCCCGAGGTTGGGGGTGACGAAGTCACGTATCGCGTAGAAGCCGGGGACGTGCTCGAGCGCCTCGGCGACGCTCCGGTAGCCCCACGTCACGATTTCCTCTCGCGTGATGACCGAGACGATGGCGGGCGCCTGCTCGAGCGTCTGCGGCTGCTTGGTGGGCGTGACGATTTCCACCTGCATGAGCTCCTCGAGGGGGAGCTCGGAGAGAGACTCCTTCTCCTCGGACGGCTCGGCGGAAGACGCGGGGGCCTCCTCCTGCTCCGGACCGGAGACGCCCTGTTCGCGGGCGGCGGAAGGGCTGCCCTGGAGGGCAAGGAGGGCCACGCCGGAACAGAGCACGGACCTGGCCGCTGTCATCATGGTGCGCTCCATGCATCCGTCTCGCGGGATGCACCCCGGCTGCGCGCGGAAGATGGGGCTGCTCCGCATGCAGTCAAGCTGTCGTTCCGTACGGGGTGGAGCCACCGCGAGGACGCGGGCGGCCGCGCGGGCCGGGCAACGGTGGAAAGCCGCCAATGTGGAGCGGGAGGAAGCGCGCGCCCGTTGGCCATGGACACCCCCGGCGGTCCATCCCTGGTGAGGCTTTGCATCCTCCATGAGGATGCGCACCACGACGTGCTCGGGGGCCGCCGTGGGGGACCGGACCGGAGAACGTCGATGAGGTCTCAGTCCATTCTCCTCTACTCCACGTGGGTCTTCGCGCTCCTCGTCCTCCTTTCGGACGTGGCACGGGCGCAGGCTCCCGCTCCCCCCGAGGCGGAGCTGAAGGCCGAGTTCCTGGAGCGCTTCACCCGATTCATCGACTGGCCGGAGAGTGAGTTCCAGAGTCCGGAGTCGCCCTTCGCAGTCTGCCTCCTGGGACAGACTCCGCTGGAGCCCTATCTCTCGCGGATGGCCCGGACCCGCCGCATCAAGGGCCGCGCCATCCAGGTCCGGACGCTGGGCGGGCCGAGCGAGGTGGGTGGCTGCGCGATGGTCTGGATTCCTCCCGAGGCCGCGGGCTCACTGGAGCAGGTCCTGCAGCGCACCGCGGGCAAGGCCATCCTCACCGTTGGAGACACCGAAGGCCTGGCCGCGCGCGGAGCGCACATCAACCTGAAGCGGGAGGGAACCCGGCTGACCTTCGACATCAACATGGCCCAGGCGAAGCGCAGCGGGCTGCGCTTCAGCTCCCAGCTACTGCAACTGGGACACCTCGTGGGTGGGGAGGCGCCCCCATGAGGTACTGGGAGGCACTCTCGCTGCGGAGCAAGCTGACGGTGCTGCTTTTCATCGGACTGCTCGGCCCGATGGGAACGGGGCTCGGCATCGTCGCGGCGAGGGACATCCGTGCCTTCCGCGAGGACCTCATCTCCACCACGTCGCTGGCGGCGGCCGTCGCCAGTGAGTACAGCGCCGCGGCGCTCGCCTTCCAGGACGAGGTGGCGGCGCGGCAGACACTCGCGCGGCTGTCCTCGCTCCCGGAGCTGGAGTTCGCGGAGATTCAGGACGCGCGGGGCCGCCTCTTCGCGTCGTACCAGCGTCCGGGGGCGCCCGGGGGAGCCCCGCTGCCCGCCCTCCCCGTCCAGGGGCGGTGGGTGCAGTTGGAGGCCAAGCACCTCAACGTCGTCCAACCCGTCGTCCACGAGGGGGTGCGCTACGGCAGCCTCCGCCTGCAGACGTCGGCTGTCCCGCTCCGGGCCCGCATCAATGCCTATCTCCTCGGGATACTGGTGGTGGCGGTGGGGGTGGCCGGGCTCGCGCTGGGACTGGCGTTCCTGCTGCAGCGCCTCATCACCCGGCGCATCCTCGCGCTGGCGGAGGTGGCGCGAGTCGTCGCCGAGAAGGGTGACTACTCCGTCCGCGCCCGGAAGGTGAGCGACGACGAGATTGGCTTCCTGGCCGACACCTTCAACACCATGCTGGTGGAGGTGGAGCGCCGGCAGCGGGAGGCACAGGAGGCCATCCGGGTGCGGGAGGAGTTCCTCTCCATCGCCTCACACGAGCTGCGCACGCCGCTCACTCCGCTCAAGCTTGAGGTCCAATCCCTCACGCGGGCCGCCGCGCGAGGGACGTTGTCGGACCAGGGGACGGGGCTGCTCCAGCGGGACCTGGGGCTCATCGGCAAGCAGCTCCGGCGGCTGGAGACGCTCATCTACAACCTGCTGGATGTCTCCCGCATCACCAGCGGCAAGCTCCAGTTGGACCTGGAGGAGGTGGACCTCGTGGCCCTCCTCCAGGAGGCGATTCAGCGGCTCTCCGAGGAGTGTCGGACCACCCACACCGTCATCACGCTGGAGGTGGAGCAGCCGGTGGTGGGCAGGTGGGACCCGGCGAGGTTGGACCAGGTGATGAGCAACCTCCTGGGCAATGCCATCAAGTACGGGGCGGGCAGGCCCATCGAGGTGGCGGTGGGCCAGCGGCAGGGCACCGCGTGGTTGCGCGTCAGGGACCACGGGGTGGGCATCGCGGAGGAGGACCAGGCGCGCATCTTCGACCGGTTCGAGCGCGCGGTGTCGGTGCGCCACTACGGCGGCCTGGGGCTGGGGCTCTACATCGCCCAGAGCATCGCCGCCAGCCATGGTGGGCGCATCCGCGTGGAGAGCCAGCAGGGCGCCGGGGCGACGTTCATCGTCGAGCTGCCCGTGGAAGGCCCTCCATGGGAGGGCCCCCGGGACGTGGCACAGGACGCAGCGCCGCCGAGTCACTGAGCCGCGCTTCCCCTGCCTGGACCTGGACGAGGCTTGCGCAGGGCCTCAGCGCGCGACGTCCAGCAGCCCCACGCCGCGCTCGGCCCACTCGCTCCCGGGGGCCGTGCGCAGGTCATCCGTCGGCGCGGGCAGCGGTTCCCACGCGGCGGCGTTGGTGGGCGGAGGCATGTTCGTGTTCGCCGTGCGGGCCCGGTAGAGCTGGCCGTCGTGCATCACCAGCGCGCCCGCCGGATAGGTGACCTCCGGCGCGTTGGGGGCCAGGGTGGCGCGGTCCGTCCACATCTCGAGCTGCCGGGTGGTGGCACCCGCCGGCAGGCCCGAGGCGACGAAGCGCAGGACCGGGACGGAGCCATTCACGTTGCCGCTCGCCGTCACCGCGCCCACGGTGCCACTGCCTCCGGTGAGCCCTGGGAAGAGCCGGCGCCCGCCCTCCCAGGTGTTGTCCTTGAGCGTGATGGGCGAGGCGATGGCCGAGGCCTTCTGGATGACGACGCCGGGGTCCGTCGCGGACGGGTAGACGGCGGTGTATCCGAAGTCGAGCCCGCGGAACGCGTTGCGTTCCCACAGGTACTTCGCGCCCGAGCCGGACGTGCCGCCCATGTAGACGCCGAGGTTGAGCGTGTCCGCGAAGTAGTTGTCCGTGAGCTCCACGTTCAGCGGCGCGTCCCCTGTCTCCGGGCCCACGAAGAAGTTGAGGAAGGCGGCGGCCCCGCCCAGGAAGACGTTGTGGTGGATGCGGATGTGGCCGCCGCGCACCTGCGCCTGGGAGTTGTTGTCCTGGTACTGCTGGAAGGCGGCGCGCCAGTCGAGGGCGCCGAAGGCGAAGACGTTGTGGTGGACCTCCGCGCCCTCGCCGAGGTTCTGCACCTGCAACGCCTCCGTGCCGCTGCGAACGATGCGGGTGTTGTAGACCTTCAGGCCCGAGCCGAGCGGCGTGGGCGCGCCCTGCGTGGAGCCGAAGTAGATGCCCTCGCTGGCGGTGTCGTGGATGTAGAGGTCATGCAACCGGATGTTGTCGAGCGGAGGCACGGTGCCCCCGCTGGCCGACTGGTTGATGCGCACGCCCGCGAAGCCGGAGCGGGTGATTTCGAGGTACTCCAGCTCGAATGAGCGCGCCCCTCCGATACCGATGCCCATGTGGCCACCGTTGAGGAAGATGTCGTCGCTCAGGAAACCGTAGCGTCCACGAGATGCGGCGTACTCGCCGCAGCGGTGGCCCGGGAAGTCCGCGTGGCCGGTGCCGGACTCCGGGTCATACCGTCCGGTGATGACCCAGTTGGAGCCGCCATTCACGGCCCAGAGGTAGCCCTGCGTGCTGCCCGGCTTCGGCCGGATGACGACCTGTCCGCCCGAGTTGGTGATGACCAGCGGCCGGGACGCGCTCCGCTGCGGCAGGTTGCCCAGGTTGATGAGCGTGTAGTTGCCGGCCGCGACATAGAGCCGGTCGAGCGTGCTCCAATCCACCGATGGGAAGCGAGCCTGCACGTCGGGGATGTAGAGCTCTCCATTGGCGGCGGGCGCGGGGAGCGTGAAGGTGTTGCCCGGCGGGCCGTAGCGGCCGAAGGGCTCGCAGGCGCTCGTGCCACCGTCCACGCCCGAGTCGCTGGAGTCCGTGCCGCCGTCCACGCCGGAGTCACCTGCCTGCGCTCCCGGGTCGTCCCCGGGTGAATCCGAGTCCGAGCAGCTCGTTGCGACGAAGGCGATGAGGGCGAGGGCGACGAAGGTCCGGTTCATGGGGCGGACTCCTGGTGGGGGGACTCCCGTCAACCCTACCCTCCACCCGGGATTTCATGCCACCGAACTGCAACTGCAAATGGGAGGCGACATGGACATGCGGCGGCCATCCACAGCGCACTGGCGCCGGTTTCGTCCGCCGCGTTCACGCTCGCGCGGGCCTGCACGGCAACTCAGTGGCGCGGGAGCTGGCGGGCGACGTAAGGGATTGACACCCCGAGACCCGGCCGCTCTGATCCGAGGATGCTGGTCATCCGAAACTCGCAGATGGCGGCCCTGGACGCACCCGTCCAGGAGCGCTTCATCGAGGAGCTGCTCCAGGCGCTTCCGGAGGTCTTCCCGGGTGACGCGAGGGTCCTCGAACGCCAGCCCATGCGCGCGCTCATCGAGGATGGCCTCGAGCGCGCGGGCCGCCTCGGGCTCACCGGCGGCGGCGAGGTCTCCCGGTACGTCTTCCTGCTCCATGAGCTGGGCCCCGGCTTCGAGGACGCGGCCGAGACGCGCTGGATTGGCCGCCTCCTGAGGGACTCCGAGCTGCCGCCCTCCGCGCGGATGGACGTCGTCTACGCGCGACTGGAAGCCGCCTCCGCCCGGAGGACGCCGTGAACTTCCAGGCCGCCCAGAAGGTGGCGCAGCGGGCCGCGAAGACCTTCCTCAAGGGCCAGGTCATGCCCTGCCCCTTCATGAACACGGGGCTGCTGGTCATCGTGTACCGGGAGGATGACGGCGAGGGCATCTCGGGCGCGCATGGCGCCATCTCGGGGACGGGGCGGACGTACAGGGAGGAGCACGTCGGGAAGAAGAAGCCGCCCCGCTACCGCCGCACCGACATCGCCGTCGACCGGAAGGAGAGCACCGGTCCGGATGGAATGGCCCGCTTCCTGCCCTGCGACCCGGGGGAGTACCACGTCACCGCCGTCGACCTGCCGGACCCGGAGGGCATCCTCGGGAAGCCCGCGGAGGAGACCATCCGGGTCCCCTCGCAGTCGTGCCCGGTGTGTGTCATTCCCGTGCCGGTGCTGGCGCGGCCGGAGGTCCTGCTGCGCTTCAAGCACGATGACTCCGGCGTGCCCGGAGTGAGCGTCAAGTTCGGCGAGAACCTCTTCGAGCACCCCACCGGCGGCGACGGGCGCGTCCGGTGGACGGGCGCGCCGCTCGACCCCAACCCGTACGCCGTCACGCTCACCTTCGACGGCAACGCCAGGTACCGGCTCTTCGACGAGGCGAAGCAGCCGTTGAACGGGCCCCTCGACATCAACCTGCCGCGCGGCACGAAGTGCTTCTCCTTCTACGCGGAGCGGCTCTCGTGGCTCACGTTCGATGTGGTGCACGACGTGCCGGGCGCCGGCCCCCAGCGGCTCGACCAGGCCCGGCTCACCCTCGAGTGGCCGGAGGACGGCAACCCCAAGGCCTTCGACACCGCGGGCGAGCCCAGGAAGATCGAGGACATCGCCCTGGTCCAGGGCCCCGGGACGCCGTGCGAGGTGGTCTCGCTCGAGCTCCCGGACGACGGTGAGCCCGAGGTGTACGAGCTGGTGGAAATCACCACGGCGTGAGGTGGAGCGGTCATGAAGTTTGTCTTCGACACGCGAGCTCCCAAGCACGCGCTCGCGCTCGGCAAGAAGACGCTCGGCGCGGTCCTCGATGAGAACGGGCTGAACGGGAAGCTCGACGAGGTCGCCCTCTACAACTGGGGCACCAGGGTACCGGCGGAGATCAACCGCGCGCTCGTCGAGCTGGTGGGCTGCTCCAAGGTCGACACGGCCAATCCCCTCCTGTCCGAGATAGACCCGGACCTGGGCACGACGAAGGTCATCTACAAGCCCGTGCCGTGGAAGCCCGAGCCCGCGCTGGAGCTGGAGAAGACCCACACCCTCAAGGTCAAGCGCCGGCTCCCGCCCTGCGCGGTCTCCATCACCCGGCTCACCCGCTGGTTCAAGCCCGGCACGGACACCTGTGACGTCGAGTACCAGCTCGAGGGCGTGTCGGCTCGCGCGAGCAAGGTCGACTTCGAGGTCCACGCGACGCGGTACTACGACCTGCGCCTCTCCGACCCGGCCGTGTCGACGCAGCCCAAGGAGTGGGTCGAGGTGCCCTGCGACACCCGGGATGAGCCGGGGACCACACACCTCTTCCAGCGGCAGAAGTGCCTGGAGGTGGCGGACAAGCGCCCGCCCTCCGTGGCGCAGAAGGCCCCGGCCTGGAAGGGAGAGAGCGAGGCGACCAAGGGCGTCCTGAAGAAGGTGGGCATGTCCGACGTCCACGTCGGCCACGGCCCCGCCCCGTACAACGTGCTCGTCCGCTACTACAAGGACGACAAGGACAACAAGGCGCGGCTCCTGCTCGAGCCGTGGAGCCCGCGCTGGAAGCACGAGTCCGGCTCCCCGCTCGATGACACGTCCCTCGTCGTCACGTGGACGCTCGATGGCGACAACGACAAGCTCGTCCGCGGGCAGCTCACCGTCTGGGACAAGGACGACCAGCCCGTCTTCTTCGCGCCACTCACCCAGGACGTACTCCGGAATCAGAAGAAATACGACCTGCTGAACGACTCGCTGAAGAAGTGGAGCCGGTCCGACATCGACCGCGCCAAGATGCCGTACCGCGTGCAGCTCCAGGCGCACAGCGGGGAGGACGAGGAGAACGGGCTCGCCATCGCGGTGATGCCCACGCTGGTGCGGGCCTTCCGCTACCAACAGGTGCAGTTCGTCGCGTTCAACGTCAAGCCGGGCACCCATGCGGGCGCCTATCTCGGCGACGCCAACGATGACACGGACATCGCCGCACGCTGCGACGCGATGAAGGAGGCCATCCGGCTCGCCGCGCCGGGCGTCGACACGTCGGAGGACGTCCTCAAGGTCTTCATGGCGCCCGAGTTCTATTTCCGCGGGCAGAAGGGCGGCTACCCGGTCGAGAAGGTCTCCTCCCTCGTGCACACGATGCGGGAGGAGACGGACAAGATCGACTACGCCGACTGGCTCTTCGTCATGGGCACCGCCATCGGCTACCTGCCGCACGGAGAGACGGGCACGGGCCCCCGGCTGTCCCACAGCGAGCCCTTGCAGCACGCGGTGACCATCTCCGCCGCCGATGACTCCGGCGCCGACACCGTGCTCACCGTCACCGGCGCGGCGACCCGACCCGACACGACGTGGGAGGTCTCGCAGGCGCTCGTCACCGCGGCCATCCAGGCCGTCGTGGATGACGGGCCCGACCAGTACAAGCTCACGCTCCGGGGCAAGCCCGCGCTGAACACGGCCCCGGCGGTGCTCCTCCAGCCCCGGGCGTGGATTGAATCAATCGACACGACGCCGCCCAAGACGCGGCTGGTCGTCGTCTCCCCGGTCTGCGCCGGAATCGTGAATGGCGTCGCGCCGACGGCGCGCTGGAGCATCAAGGACTCGGCGCTCGCCCAGGACGACATCGAGTCCTGCACGCCGCTGTCGCCGGGGAAGTACACGCTCACCCTGGCGAACAACGGGGCCTTCGCCCCGGGCAAGGCCGAGCTCCTCGAGCCGAAGGCCACCGAGGTGTTCAACGTGGCCCTGCTGCAGAAGGGCTGGCCCGCCGCCCACGTCGGCGAGCGGGGGCTGAAGAGCGCGGTCGTCGACAAGGAGAACGTCTCCTGGATCGACTTCCTCGGGCCCCACTTCGGGAACGCGGCCTTCAACGCCGTGGATGGAAGCGGCCGGCTCATCCACATCCACAACGACACGGGCCGCCTCGTCCTGCCCACGAGCGGCTCTCGGGACACCCTGGGCGCCCGACCCAACCTCGGCTCGGAGGTCACCACCTCTGGCCTCGGCGGGGGCTCGGTGGTGACCATCGACGACGTCACCTTCGGCCTCGAGGTGTGCCTCGACCACAACAAGAGCAAGCTCGACGACTTCTACACGAACCGCGCCGTGAGCGGAGACCCGAAGGCCCAGGTCCACCTCATCCCCTCCTGGGGCAGCTCCATTGGCGGCGGCGTGGTGTGCGCTCCCAATCCCAATGGCCCCGTCTTCAATGTCGATGGCCAGCGGCGGCAATCGACGGCGCGCATCAACGACGGGCAGCTCTACTGCGACGACCACCCCGACAACCACTCCACCATCGCGGGCTACTGTCAGCGGTACACCGAGATGCACTGGTGCGGGACGTGCGCGACGGTCCGGACAGGGCCGGGCCCGTGCTCACGGTGCACGAACGCGGTGACCACGCTCCACAAGTGCGCCCACCCGAACTTCCAGGCCCAGCCGGTGTGCGTGACCTGCGGAAGCAGTGGCCCCTGCGCCCATCCAACCGCGCCTCGAGTCCCCAGGCCCGTGGCCAGGTGTGCGAACAAGGGCTGCAACACGGCCCACTGGGCGGGGCCAGCGGGTGTCGTGTGCGGCACCTGCGGTGGGGCCCCGAACATGGCTCAGCCCGTGTTCGCGTGTGTCTGTGGGGCCCTCGCCCCATGCCTGGCTCACGGAGGTCCCTACTCCTACTCGCTCCAGGCCACGTGCAACGTGGGCCATGCCCCCGCCCACACCTACTCGCCCATCAGCAACGCGAACCTCGTCTGTGGCTGCGGCTGGAATCATCCTCCCGCGCTGTGCGAGTCCATGTACGACTCCACGGGGTCCTGCACTCGGCACCACCCCTCGCTGCTCCCGGCGCCCTGGCGCTGCATGAAGCCTTTCGCTCCCCTGGGGAGGCTCATCGGCGTCGCGAGCGGACCGACGCGGGTGCCGCTCAGCGAGAACACCACCTACTTCGAGGAGAAGGGACACGTCCTCGTCTACAACGCCACCGCCCTCCCGACGATGGGCTTCGTGCCCTGACGGCGGGCGGCATCAACGCGGTGCCGACACACGCCTCTCCACGGCGCCGGGGACTCGCTGTCGATAGCGGCTCCGCCCGGTCGCCCGGTCGCAGGCAAACGTACGTGGTGTGAAATTGCTAGGGTGGAAGGTTCAACCCGTAGCACCGATGTGAGGGGACGCGATGAAGAGGATGTCGAGGCTGGTGGGCGCGGTGGCGATGGCGGCGTGGCTGGTGGGCTGTGGCGGGGTGGTGGCGGAGGACGAGGCGGCGCAGGAGCCGGTGGTGGAGACGGAGCAGCAGGCGGTGACGGATCCGGCGGGTTGGTACTACCGGTGCGAGGTGGACGCGAGCGGCTACCAGACGGGGAAGTGCGTGGTGTGGTCCTCGCTCGGGTGCGGGCTGGCGTCGGCGCGGCACTGCACCGCGGGCGTCTACGCGCCCGCGACCGGCAAGTTGTGTAACAGGCCGAAGAACGACACGGTCTGCGACTAGCCGCGGCTCCCAGGTGGGCTTCGCCACGGAGCCGTGGCGAAGCCCCCGGGTCTCACAGCGTCTTGAGGTATTCAATCAACGCCACGCGCTCCAGGTCCGTGAGCACGGCGTTGAACTCGTGTCCGCCGTTGTCCTGGCCGAACGCGTGCGTGTTGTAGATCTTCCGGTCCTCCATCTGCTGCCGCGTGCGCGTCGGCGGGTAGAGGATGTTCCAGGTCGCCACCAGGTTGCCGAAGAGCACGTTCAGCATCTGCTGCGCCAGGGGCGTGCGGAACTCGTCACCGGGGTCGCAGTTGATGTACGGCGACACCGCCGGGTTCAAGGGCGTCCGCCACTGGCACGCGATGCTGTCGTACTTCCAGCCGAGCTTGCCGGCGTCATACGCGCGCTGCAGGTTGGTGTCGAAGCCCATGATGAAGAGCGGCTGGTCCCAGCGCGGTGGCGCGGAGACGCGGCGCCAGATGGGCTTCCGGTCCGCGGGCTTGAGCACCTCCCAGACATTGGGGACCGAGCCGTTATGGAGGTACGGCGCGGTGGCCCAGACCCCGTACAGCGGCGGCGCGAGGTAGCCGAGCTCGCGGTTGCCACGGATGTGGGGCTGGTTCTGTGGGCCGCAGTCCTGCGCGGTGCCCGCCGTCGTCGGATAGCCGAAGAAGTTCTTGGCGCCAGCCGACTGCACGGCCCAGTTGTTGGTATTCACCCGCACCGGGTCGGTGCCGATGATGCTCAGCGGAGCGATGTAGCTCGCCATGCCCTCCAGCGCTGGCGTCGCCAGGAACGCGGGGTCATTGACGTAGCGAGGCGCGTAGGCCCCGTGGCAGCTCGCGCAGGACCCGTTGCCCTGCGGCCTCTGCACGGGGTTGTTGCGCCCGGGCGCCCACATGTCGAGCGTGTGGAACAACACCGCCCCCTGCTCGGCCAACGTCTGGTTGATGGTCAGCGGATAGGGCGGAGACTTGAGCGACTCGACCCAGGTATTGAGCGGCGGACCATTCTCGCGCATCCAGTCCTGGCCCGCCTCGCTCACCGGTCCACCGACTCCGCCGAACAGACCGAAGAACGGCGTGTAGAACACCATGTCCACCCGGGGCGCATCCATGGGGAACACCCCGTCGACGAACTTCACGGGCCGGTGGCCCATGTTCCACCACGCGGGCGTATCCATGCCCGCCGTCGAGCCGGAGTTGATGAGGCCAATCACCTCGAAGGGCGTCAGCGGCTCCTCGTCCGGGAACAGGAACGCGAGGTTGATGTCGCTGGCGTTGTTGGTGCCACGGGTGCGGTTGAGGTTCAGGAACGTGGCCAGTGAGGCCGGATAGCCCAGAGGCAGCAGGTCGCTCAGGAACAGGTCCAGGTCCGCCAGGCTGCTTCCGCCTCCCATCACCACCCCGAGCCCCGGGCCGTCGGAGGGAGTGCCCACCGCGCCGCTGTGGCAGGCGTGACAGGTGACGCCGATGCGCCCGCTCCAGGTTCCGTCCGGGTTGCGCAGCTGCGTGAGCATCTGCGGAAGCTGCCCGCTCCCGCCGTTGGTGCGGTTCGGGTTCTGCCCCGGCAGCGGATAGGGGTTGCGCTCGGTGCTCAACCCCGACCCATAGCGCTGGGACACCAGCTCATCGAAGTTGTCCGGGCGGAAGAGAAAGCCCCAGATGCGCCACAGCTCGTTGTACTGCGCCGAGGTGAAGGTGGAGACGCCGAACGCCGACTCCAGCGACGTCGGGTCGGTGCCGGTGAACAGCGCGCCCACGCCGGGATGACCGTTCGTCAGCAGCGCCTCGCCCTGGGTGAAGCGCTGACGCAGCTCACCGCAGGTCTGCGCGGGACCTTGCTCTTGCACCGCCTCCGGGTCGACGTGACAGTTCTTCCAGAAGGCATTGAAGTGCACTGCCCTGCCGTTGCTGATGCCGGGCTGCACCAGGGTCCGTGGGTCCACGGGCAAGACGGCGCTGTCCGGCTTGCCATAACAATAGTTCCACTGTGCGGAGCCGCCTCGGCTGCTGCCGAGGAGGTCGCTGGCGGCGGCGGCGGCACAGGGTATCGCCAGTGCTCCCGTCGCGAGCAGCACTCGAGTGAACCGGACCACGGTCCTGCTCGAGGCGAATGCCTTCCTCACTGCGCTCATGGGTTCCTCCTCCTTCGCTGCGTGCGTCCACTTCCCCGCCGGGGGTGCGCGGCGGAAAGCAGGTGGAGCCCACCTGGGGACGCAGGCCGCGCCGGACATAGGCGAAGCCGTCATCCCAGGCGGCGAGGCGGAAGTTCGAGAGGAGGTTCATGGTGGAGCGCCTCATGACCCGGCATGCTGAGCCACTATTGACACGACGTCAATAGCCTCTGTCTTTGGCCATTCAAGACCCAAGCATCGTGTCTGGATGCGTCAAAGCCATGCAGGGGCCGCGTCGGGGCTCCGAACGTACGGGCAACCCCTGAGAGGCAGGCAGGTGCCGGAGAGGCATTGCCATGCGCGGCAGCCAGGCCACCTCAAGGCGTGGTCGTGGGGAAGAATCGGGGAGAAACGGGCCAGGACTGGCACGCGCGCGGCGACATCCAGCGAACGCGGGAGTCATGGGCGTCGCGGCACAATGGGGCGCGACTCCAGTTCGAGCCTCATGCAGACGCGGCTCTCGGGATGAAGGCCGAACCGTGTCTCGTTCTCGCGAATGTCGCGCAGCCCGGGTCCCAGTTCCTCGCCCCCGAGGATGCGGAAGCCCAGGCGCTGGTAGTAGGGCGCATTCCACGGCACGTCCCGGAAGGTGGTGAGCAGCAGCGCCGGGTAGCGCTGTCCTCGGGCCCACTCCCCCAGGAGCCCGAAGAGTGCCGCGCCCAATCCCTGCCGCGCATGGGCCGGGTGCACGTCCGCCTCCGCGATGAAGAGCGCGCCGTCCACCTCCTTGCAGATAACGAAGCCCGCGATGGCTCCCTCCCGCGAGACCGCGACCCACACGCCACCGTGCCGCTGGTACTCGTGCAGTTGCTCCAGGGATTGCACCGGCAGGTCGACCGCGTAGGGATGTGGGGATTGGCGGAACTGCTGCGCCGCGAGGTGCTCGACCTCCGGCAGGGCCGCCAGCTCCTCGGTCCTGGCGCGTCTCAGGGTGTAACCACGGTGGCTGCGTTCCATCGGGCTCCTCGTCTTGGAGGCTCGGGGTGGTCAGTCCCAGGCCAGCGGAGCCTGACACTCGCCGCACTGGCGTTGTGCCAGGTCCAGCCACTCCAGCGCCTCGTCGAGCACGTGCTGCGTGGAGCCGGAGTGGATGTCCACTGCCCCATACAGCCCCGCGAAGCGACTGGCGATACCCAGCCTCCCCTCGCCGCCGAACACCTCCGCCAGCGCGCGGGACACGCGGCCCTCCACGTCCACCAGGGCTCCAGGTGGCACGGGTTCACCATGACGTCCCCGGGGCGCCACCGCGACCACCTCGGCCTCCTCCCCGCGCAGGCCCGGGGCTCGCTCCTGGAGTGCCCGGTTCAGCGCCTGGCATACGTCGCAGCCGGGGTGCAGCAGGGCCACCAGCATGTCGCGCCGCTGCCAGGCATCCAGCGTGCCCCGCGAGCGGCCGTCCGCCGCCTCGAGCCGGAACAGGGGGACCTCACCTCGCTCGTGCATCCTCCACCTCCTCTCCCATGAATACACACCGGCGTGGCGCACAGCTCAGCGCCCCCTCTGCACCAGCCCACTCCTCCTGATGCAGAGCCCTGTGTCCCCTCCTCTGTCTAGGCGAGCGGGGAAGCAAGTGGCGCTATCCCTCCGAGGCGCCTGAGGCACCAGCCACGCCGCCATCCATCCAATCGAGCGTCTTCAAGCGGATGGTCAGGGCCCGGCAGCCTGCCTCGGGCTCCGCCTCGGCGGGCGGAGCCCAGGCTCCGAGCGAGTGGTAGAGCCGCCCCTCCCGCTGCTCCAAATAGAGAATCATGTTGAGCGGCCAGCCGCTCCCCCGGAAGAGATGCCTGTCCATGGGCGTGGGCTCCTGGCTCACCCGCAGGCCGCGCTCGTGGGGCGGGCCAATGCGGTGCCAGTCCGGGTGGAGGTGGATGGAGCCGAGCACCTCCAGCCCCTGCGCCTCGGCCTCGGTGGTGATGCGCAGCAGCTCCCGGGGTTCGCACCAGAAGCCGCGCCGCCCGTTGGCGTAACAGGCGCCGAAGCGGGGAATGATGGCGGTGTCGAACTCCTGGAGCACTGAGTCATCCGTCTCGCGGATGTTGGCGGCGAAGCGGACGCGCTCCACGTGCATCGCGTCGTCGAGGAAGCGCCCCAGCAAGATGGCCCAGCTCCGAGGAGGCAGCTCCGGCGTGCACCCCGTGTACTCACGGATGGCGTCAACGAGGAAGTCCGACAGCACCGCCGGGTCCAACAGCACGACGTCGGTGCTCATGACTCCGACTCCGGAGAGGGGAGGCGCGGGCGGCCCGCGGCGCGGTCCTCGCGAAGCTGGGTGATGAGGTGGCGGGCGACGCGCTCCTCGAAGGCGGCGGTGGCGGCGGGTGTCCAGGTGTAGAAGCCCTGGCCCGTCTTCAGCCCCAGCTCGCCCCGCTCCACCTTCTGCGCGAGCACGGGCGGCACCGGACGCCCGGAGTTGCGGAGGACGGAAGTGACGAGGTCCAGCCCCGCGAGGTCCAGCCGGTCGAAGATGCCCGAGGCGCCCAGGCGCCGCCCGATTCCCTCCGAGAGCACGCGGTCGACCATCTCCGGCGTGGCCACGCCCTCCTGCACCAGCCGGATGGCCTCGCCGATGAGCGCCTGCTGCAGGCGCGGCCCCACCGAGCCCGGCACGTCCTTCGTGAACACCACCGGCGACTTTCCGAGCTCCTCCAGGAAGCGCCGCACCTGCTCCACGGCCTCGGGAGACGTCTTCTCGCCGGGGATGACGTCCACCAGCGGTACGAGGTGCGCGGGCAGGTAGTAGTGCGCGGAGAGGACGCGCTCCGGCCGCGCGCAGTCCCGGGCAATGGCCGTCACGCTCAGCGCCGTGGTGTTGGAGGCGAGCAACGTGTCCGGCGACGCGAGCCGGTCCAGCTCTCGGAAGACCTCCTGCTTGAGGGCGAGGTCCTCGGGAACGGACTCGATGACCAGGTCCTGCTCCACGACGGCCTCGGCGAGCGCCGT
Source organism: Pyxidicoccus sp. M6 (assembly GCF_055568925.1). NCBI lineage: Bacteria > Pseudomonadati > Myxococcota > Myxococcia > Myxococcales > Myxococcaceae > Pyxidicoccus > Pyxidicoccus sp. M6. Next base: position 9,475,959 of record NZ_CM145714.1, read on the forward strand.
CGTGCGCCGGATGCGCCCGAGCACGGCGGGCACCCGCTCCGAGGAGAGCAGCCCCGCCTCCACCAGGAGCGCGGCGTCACGCTCCAGCTTCACGCGCGCCCGCTCACTGCTGTCCGCGCGCGTGTTGAAGAGCACCACCTGCCTGCCAGCGATGGCGAGCTCGAGCGCGATGCCGCACCCCATGGCTCCACCACCCACCACGCCAATCCGCATCAGCCCCTTGCGTTTCATGCGGCGCAGCGTGGCCAGCCCATGCGCCAAAGGCAATCACTTGAAGAATTGCTGAAAATATTCATGAAACATCCGTGGCGCACCGTGCCATGGACGCACGGGCAGTGCGTCAATTCCTGGCGAGGCTCCCGAGATTCCTTGACCCGTGCTCGCGCATCGCCATGGACGTGGAGCGCGGCGCCCCTCACCTGCGGCACCAGCGTGAGCCGCGGCGTCGCCGGCTTCTCCCAGCCGGCTGACCGCCACGTCATGCGCACGCGCTGCCCGGGCTCCACCACGCGACTCGACGTCACGGGCCAGGTGCGCGACCCGCTGCTCGTGGCCCATCCGGGTATTCGCGGACTCACTCCTCCATCATTCCCACCGCGCGAGAACCAGGCCTGGAAGCGGATGTCCGCCGCTGGCCACCGCATCGTCCTCGAGCGCATGCACGGATGGATATGTCTTTGGCATGCGGCTCCACCCGTTCGTTAATGGATGGCTCGCCTTCGAGAGCGCGCTGCGATGTGGAGTAACAGTATCTGTATTCTATGTACCGCGAAGACCAGCCTCAAGGACCGTTCTGGGGCGAGAGGTCCACGGCTAGTGTTTCTTTGCGATGCGATTCGAAGTGGGTCGCTTCGGGGCGGGGTGCGCCGTCGCATCGCAATCTGAAACATTCCCCAACAATCCTCTCGCGGAGAAACCTCAATGCTGAACCTTTCGAACGTTCTTGATGCGCTGACCGAAGAGCAGATGGACCGCGTCCTCGAGTTCAAGGCCGGTGGGAAGCGCCACCACACGTGCCACAGCAAGAGCAAGAGCAAGAGTAAGAGCAAGAGCAAGAGCTGCAGCCGGAGCAGGAGCAAGAGCTGCACGTGGAAGTCCGGCTGTAAGTAGTTCGGGCTGAAGAACAGGCTTCATCCCCTGGCGCACCACGCCCCGGTCTCGCGCATGAGACAAAAACGCTTCTATGTGTTTCCGGAGTACTTCGAGCTCCGCCCGTTGAGCGAGGGCGAGAGCTCGGCTCTCCTCGGTGACTCGAACGTGAGCACCGACGCGGATGTCGGCGAGCGCTTCATGGTGACGGACACGCGCGCTCACCAGTATTGCTATCTCGTCAACCCGGTCATCAAAAGCTATCTGGAGTTATTCAGGACGCCTCGGGAGGAGGAGGCGGCGCTGGAGGAACTGGCACGACAGGCGGGGTGTCCTCCGGAGGCCATCGCCCCCACGGTGCAGACCTTCTTCCAGCGCATGCGGCGCGCCGGGCTGCTGCGCACCGCGCGGGCGGACCTGCTGGGAGAGCCCACCTTGGAGCTCACCCCCGGGCAGGTACTCGGTGAGTACCGCGTCGGGGAGCTGATCGTGGACAAGCAAGACGTGGCGCTCCATCACGCGCGGCAGGTGGGCACCGGAATGCCCGTGGTGCTCAAGGTCTTCATCCTCCAGGGGCCCAGGGTGAGCCGCGAGCGCGAGCTCTTCGAGCGGGAGTTCTCCCTCATGGCCGGGCTTGCTCCACATGACAATGTCTGTCGCCTCCTGGCCTTCCATCCCGGGGAGCCGTGCTACGCCGCGTTGGAGCACGCCGGAACCACTTCCCTCCGTCGGGCCATGGCGAAGGACTCCCTGTCCCTGACGGAGCGGGTGCGCATTGGCGCCGAGGCTCTCGCCGCGCTCGCCCACCTTCACCGCCACGGCTTCCTGCACGGCGATGTCCACTCGCGCAACTTCATGCTGACGGACGAGCACCGGGTGAAGCTCATCGACTTCGGCCTCTCGCGGCGCAGCGGCGACGCGGTGGAGGAGTCCTCCGTCCCCCACGGCGGACTTCCCGCCTTCATGCCCCCCGAGCGCATCGAGCCCGGCTCGCTCAGCATCAGCAGCCGCCCGGGTGACATGCGCTCGGAGGTATTCCAACTGGGCGTGTTGCTCCATCAAATCCTCACGGGGCACGAGCCCTTCTCGGAGAAGGTGCTGTGGAGACGCCTGGCGCAGGCCATCCGCAGCCAGCCCGCCCCCCGCGCGGTGTGGACTCCCGAGGGCGAGCGCATTCCGGCGGCCCTCGCCGACGTCATCGAGCGAGCCCTCGCCAAGGCCCCTGAGGAGCGCTTCCCCAGCGCCGTGGAGCTGCACGAGGGCTGGCGTGCGGCCTGGAGGCGCGGCGCGAAGTCCGCCCGCGCCGGGGAGCGCGTCAGCCCATGAGCCTCCGGGGATGGCTGCGCCGGGTCCGTCCGAAGGTGGACCCGCAGCTGAGGAGCAACGACTGCGGAATCAGCGCGGTGAAGACCCTCTGCGAGCGGCTCGGGGTCTCCATGAGTCGCGAGACCATTGCCGCGGCCCTCCCCCTGGACGTCGACGGGCTGCGCCTCGACAGCCTCAAGGCATTCTTCCGGGAGCACGGCTTCGGGGTGCGCACGCAGCCGTTGGACATCAACGACGCCGCGGCGCTGGAGCGGAAGCTGGACGAGCTCTCCCCGTGTCTGGCCACGGTGCGAGTGCAGCCCACGGGGATGTTGCATTACGTCGTGGTCGACGGGGTGGTGCGGGGGCGGCTGCGCATCCTCAATCCCACACGCGGTCAGGTGGAGCGCTGGACGGTGGCCGAGTTCATCCGGCGCACGCACACCGTCCAGGTGCCCCTGACGGAGGAGCTGTGGCGCGGCCGCATCTGGGGCCAGGTGAAGGAGGAGCTGGGGAGGAACGGGCTCCCGCTGGACACGCCTCCCAGCGAGGCCGAGGTGGCGGCGCTGTACAACAAGCTCCTCTACTTCGGCTACGTGAAGGAGAACTTCGGGTTGAAGGACGAGGCGGCCGAGCGGGCCTTCCTCGCCGACCTGGTCCAGCACCAGCAGCTCTCGTCCGTTCCCCAGCGCTTCCGCGCGGTGGAGGGCAGCGAGGAGAAGCGGACGCTGGCGGCGCCCGTGGTGCTCTCGGTGCGGGCGCCGGCCACGAGGTCGGAGCGGCAGGTGCCCGACGCGGCTCCGGCCCATCCGCTGCTGCGGCTGTTGAAGGAGGTCGGCTCGCTGCGCGGCATCTGGTACCTCTTCCTGATGGCCGCGGTGCTCTCGTCCGTGACGACGCACACCGCCGTCTTCGTCAATCAGTTGCTCGTCGACGAAATCATCCCCCAGTTCGACTTCGGCGTGCTGGCCACCTTCGTCCTGGGCCTGGGACTCTTCAGGTTGTTCGACATCCTCATGGGGGTGTTCACCCGGTACGTCTCGGTGCACCTGGGATTGGAGCTGGACCGCTACTTCCTGCTGCGCTTCGGGGAGCGGATGCTGACGGGCAGCATCCTGTACCTGCGTTCCTTCACACGGGGAGACCTGCTCGAGCGCATCAGCGACAGCCTCAAGCTCAAGAGCTTCTTCACCAGCTATTTCTCACGAATCGTCGTCAACGCCTGTGTCTCGCTCAACGCGCTCGTCATCTTGTTCGTGCTCAACCCGCGGGCCGCCGTGCTCGTGCTGCTGACGCTGCTGGTGCTGGGCACCCTCCTCGTGGCGATGACGCCGGCGCTGCGGAAGCTGGAGAGCGAGCGGTTCCGGAACAAGGCCGACCTGCTCTCCTGCATGGTGGAGGGACTGGAGGGGGTGCAGACCATCCGGGCCTTCAACCTGGGGGGACACTTCAGCGCGCAGCTGGGGGCCCAGGCGGGGCGCTACCTGGAGACGCAGCGCAAGGGAAAGCTGCTGGACCTCGCCAGCACCGCGGCCGTCGCCCTCGTCACCACGGCCGCCTCGCTGACGCTCATCCTGCTGTGCGCCCGTGGGCTGATTGGCCAGCAGACCGTCACCCTCGGACAGCTCCTCACGTTCATCTCCCTGTCGGCGAAGATCTTCTCCTCCTTCACCACGCTGCTCGAGGAGAACCTCTCGCTGCAGGAGAACCTCGTGATTCTGAGGCGCTACTTCGACTTCGACGAGGGCGGAGCGAGCCGCGCCACGCGCGCGCCGGAGGAGGACGTGCGGGTGGAGCTGCTGGAGGCGCGCGGGGTCTCCTACCGCTACCCGTCGGGCCTGGGCGTCCTGGAGGGGGTGGACCTGACGGTGCGCAGGGGGGAGAAGGTGCTCCTGATGGGGGCCAACGGGAGCGGGAAGTCCACCCTGGTGCGGTTGCTGGCCGGACTCCAACAGCCCTCCGCCGGGACGGTGCTGGTCAACGACATCCCGCGTGAGCTCCTCGGCGAGCAGGCGCTGCGGCACCGGGTGGTGCTGGTCTCCGCGGAGGACACCCTCTTCAATGAGACGCTGCGCTTCAACATCACCTTCGGCCGGCGCCACGGCACGCGGCAAGTCGTGGAGCTGGCGAAGCGCATCGGCTTCTACGACTGCATCATCCAGCACCCGGACCACCTGGAGCGGCTCATCGAAGAAGGGGGGCGCAACCTGTCCACCGGCCAGCGGCGCAAGGTGCTGGTGCTGCGTGCCCTGCTCTCGGATGCGGACGTCCTGATTTTCGACGAGATATTCCGGGGTATCGACCAGGAGTCGAAGGCCGCCATCGCCAGGCTGCTGGGAGAGATTGATGACCGGGCGATGCTCTTCATCTCGCACGAGTCCGTGGAGGGGCTGCAGCTGAGCCGCAAGGTGCTGCTGCGCGGCGGGCGCGTCCAGGAGGGGGCGACGGACGTCGCGCCGGCCCGGGAGGTGGCATGAACGGCTTCGGCTACATCCGGGAGATATTCACCGTGCTCATCGGGAGCTTCGGCCTCGGGGCGGTGCTCTTCGCGACGGTGGAGGTGAATGCCATCGTGCGCGTTCCCGAGGGCGAGGTGCTCTCCCACCGGCCCCGCTCCGTCCACAAGGCGCCGTACGACGTGCGGGTGGTGGCCCAGTACGTCAGCGAGGGGGACACGGTGCGGGAGGGCCAGCTCCTGATGCGCCTGGACAACGAGGAGGTCGATGCCGCCGCGCGCAAGGCGGAGGCGGACTACCAGGCCCTGGAGGAGGAGCTGCGGACGGTGGTGGAGCAGATGGACAACGCGGGCGAGCGGGCCGTGCGCCACCGCCGCCAGCTCGACATCCTTCGGCAGAAACACGGGGTGGAGGTAGTCCAGGTCCGAGACGGCCTGGGCGCGTTCTCGCGCCAGCTGGAGCTCGCCCGGGAGAAGCAGGCGCTGGCGGAGGTGAAGGAGGAGCGCAGCCGCGGACTGCACGAGCGCGGTCTTCTCTCGAAGGAGGAGCACGAGGCGGACCAGCGCGGCGTCCTGGAGGCGAGGAGCGCCGCCACCGAGCTGCTGAGGCTTCAGCGGGACCAGGAGGCGGCGGAGCTGAAGCTGGGGGGCACCTACCGCGACGAGCTCACCCGCATCGAGCTGGACCTCCTCGGCGCGGAGGCCGCGCGGCTCGCGCTGCTCGAACGCGCCAACAAGCTGCGAAGGGAGCTGGAGAAGCAGCGCGAGGAGAAGGAGCTGCGCAGCCGGCTCGCGGCGAGGCGGGAGGTGCGGGCGGACATCCGCGGCACCATCCGCTACGTCTACAACACGAAGGCGAGCAGCGACCGCATTCTCGCGGGAGAAATCCTCGTCGAGGTGGCTCCCGTGCTGGAGGAAGGGAGCACGCTGTATGCGAGGTTCAAGCTGTCGCAGGACGAGGTGAAGCGGGTGTCCGCGGACCAGCCGGCGCACCTCAAGGTGGATGCGTTTCACTTCCACCGGTACGGGGTGCTCAAGGGGAGCGTCCGCTACGTGTCCCCACCGAACGATGCGAATGAGTTCTTCGCCATCGTGGACCTGCCCACGCCCCACCCGTTCGAGGTCCGTCCTGGCTACAAGGTGCGAGGCGAGATTGTCACCGGGCGGCTGCGGCTCTACGAGCTCGTCCTGTCGAAGCTCTTCGACCGCGTCGAGACGCAGACGCAGCCGCAACAGGCTGCATCGGCAGCCTCGAGGTGAGGCACTCGCACGGGGCCCGAAAGCGTCACCATCGAACGGCTCGGGGCCCCGTGGAGGCCGCGCGGGCTACCGGACCCGGGCGACGACCGAGGCCGGCCCCTTGTCCCAGGCCTGCCCGCCATTCAGGTCGGAGGTGTGCTCTCCGGTCCCCACCACGAAGAGACGGTAGGACTTGAGCTCGCCGTGGGGGCTGTCCTTCAGCGTGACGCGCGCCTGGAGGTCGGCACCGGCGGGCACCTTCATCTGGAGCCAGTCCGAGCCGTCGCGCAGGTTGGACCGGCCGATGACCTTGCCGCTCGTGTCGAGGATTTCGAGGTCGAAGTCGTCGAAGTGCTTCGCGAGGTCCGCGACGGAGTCCTTCCCGGCAGGACCCGCGTTGGGAGAGACGGCGCCCGTCTCCGGCAGGACCATGACGGTGACGTACTGGTCGACTCGGGAGTGGAAGGTGAAGGTGTCGGAGTCTCGCCGCTTCGTGAGCTGGCCCTCGACCATGAAGGAGGTGTCGTTGTCCTTCATGGCCTTGGCGTGGGCCTCGGTGTACTGCTCGAACAGCTCCTCGGTCTTCACCCCGTCCAGGCCCCAGTTGACGGTGAGGGTCCGCTGGACCTGGCCATTCCGGTTCTCGTAGGCGCCGGCTTCATTGGCTCGGAAACCGTGAGCCCCCGTGGGGCCCAGGGGACCGAGAGCGCCCAGCGCGCCCAGGGGCCCCGCGGGCCCGAGGACGGCCTCGTCACCACCAGGCCGCAGTGCCGCCGGGGTCGCATTGGAGGCCTGCTGGCTCAAGGGCCCATTCCTTCCGAGCGGGCCCAGCGAGCTGAGGGGACCGCCCAGCATCGTGGCGAGCTGGGCAAAGGACTCCCAACCGACGCTTCCGCTGATGTAGCGGGAGGGGTTCCAGCTGTTCTTGCCCACGGGGCCCATGGCACCCAATGGCCCGTTGGGACCGATGGGCCCCAGATAGCCCAGCTCACCCGCGGGGTTCTTCAGGCGCAGCGTCACCTGGGGCGCCTTGGCCTTCGCCTCGGGACTGGTCAGGGGCTCGACCTTGCCCGCCGCCTGAGCGCCCGTGGGACGGCCGCCGGGAGCCCCTGGAGACTTCGCGCGCGTCTTCTCCGCACCGAAGCCGTCCTGCGTGAGCGCGGCGCTCCCGGGGCTGACCGTCCGGGGTGCTTCCTTCTTGTTCGCGGGAGAGTCCACCTTGGCGCCGACCTTCGCGTCGGGCTTGGGGAGTGACTGAAGGCTGGACCTGCGGTCCGTGGAGTTCACCTGGGTCATGGAAAGTCCTGGAGGGCAGAGGTTGGGACCGCGGAGCTGGCCGGCCCGTGTCGCGAGACGCTTTTGTGAAATGGATATAACGGAGTGTGAAAACTGAATCAACATTCAACTCGCGAAAATCCAGCGTTCCGTGCCCGGATGCCGGTCACTACCGTGGGCTTCCCGCCGCGGTGGGGAGCGCCTCGTCGTGGAGCGAAGCCACCGCGGGCAGCCACAGGCGCACCCCGGTACCGCGGCCCTCCTCGCTCTCGACCTGGACGGCGCCTCCCTGGCCATCGATGAACCGGCGGGCCAGCGCCAGACCGAGCCCCATGCCCTCACCTGGGGGCTTCGTCGTGAAGAAGGGGTCGAAGACGTGTGGCAGCACGTCCGCCGGAATGCCGGGCCCGCTGTCCCGCACCATCACCTCCACGCCTTCCCTGCCGCTCCGCGCGCGCGGCCGCACTTCGACTTCGACCCTGGCCCCCGGCGGGCTCACTTCCAGCGCGTTGGTCACCACGTTGCTCAACGCGGACTCCACCTCCGCGGCATTCACGTGGACCCAGGGCGAACCGGCCGGAGGAAGCACTGCCTCCAGGCGGACGCCGCGCCGCTGCGCCTCGGGGCGGATGGCGTCGAACACCCGGTCCACCAGCACTCCCGCCTGGAACCACTCGCGCTTGATGGACGCCTGGCGTGAGAGCTCCAACAGCGCATTCAGCACGTGCGCGCACCGCTGCGACTGCCGGTCGATGGAGAGCAGCAACCGGCGCAGGCCCACCGGGTCCATCAGGTGCTTGGAGAGCATCTGGGAGTTCAGGCGGATGACGGCGAGCGGGTTGTTCAGCTCGTGGGAGAGCCCCGCCACCAGGGTGCCCACCGCGGCCCGCCGGGCGCCCTCCACCATCTGCTCCTGCGTGTCGCGCAGTGTCCGCAGCGTGTCCTGCAGCTCGCGCGTCCGGGCGTCCAGCTCCAGGTAGGTCCGGTGAAGGCGCACCGCGGCGCGCACCCGCGCCCTCAGCTCCGCTGGACCGAAGGGCTTGCCCAGGTAGTCATCCGCGCCCGCGTCCAGGCCCCCGACCACGTCCTCGCGGCTGGCCTTGGCCGTCAGCAGGATGATGGGCACGTCCCGGTACCGCGGGTCCGCCTTCAGCCGGGCCGTCAGCTCGATGCCGTCCACCTCCGGCATCATGAGGTCCGACACGATGACGTCCGGCCGCCCGCGCTGCACCGCTTCCCACGCCTGCCGGCCGTTCTCCACCAGCACCAGGTCGTACTCGTCGGCCAGCAGCTCCGCCAGGTACCCGCGCATGCCGGGGTTGTCGTCGGCGATGAGCAGGCGCGGCGCCGGGTGCGCTGGGCGCCGGGGCACCTCCAGGGACTCTCGCGGAACCTCGAACCGCCGGAAGGCGCTCTCCCCGGGGGAGACCCCGGCCGTGCTGTCGGGCTCCACCGGAGAGGATGCCGCCCCGGCTGCCGGCAGCGTGACGCTGAAGAATGCGCCCGCACCCGGCTCGCTCAGCACGGCGACGTGGCCCCCCATCAGCTCGGCGAACTCCTTCACGATGGCCAGGCCCATCCCCGTGCCCTCGTGCTTGCGCGTGGCGGAGCCGTCGAGCTGCTGGAACCGCTGGAAGATCATCTCCTGCTTGTCCAGGGGGATGCCCGGCCCCGTGTCACGGACCCCCAGCTCGAGGACCTCCGCCGCGCGCCGCAGGGACACGACCACCCGCCCTCCGGCGGGGGTGAACTTGAGGGCATTGCCCAGGAGGTTGACGACAATCTTCTCGAACTTGCGCCCGTCCAGGAGGACGACGCCGAGGTCGGGCCCCGCCTCGAAGCCCACATCGATGCCCCGCGTGCTCCCCGCGGGTCGGGCGTCCTCCACGATGCCCGCCACGAAGCTCGCGACGTCCACGGGTTGCCGTTCGAGACGTAGTTGGCCGGCCTCCAGCTTCTGGTGGTCCAGGATGTCGTCGACCAGTTGGAAGAGCCGCCTGGCGTTTCCATGGACGCGCTCGAGGTCGTGCCGGGCGCGCTCCGAGAGCTCGCTGGCGCGGGTGGAGAGCAGCGAGCCCAGGGGCCCCAGGATGAGGGTCAGCGGCGTGCGCAGCTCGTGGCTCATCACGGTGAGGAACTCGCTCTTGGCGCGGGCGGCGTTCTCGGCGGCCTGCTTCGCCTTCTCCAGCTCCTGCTCCATCTGCTTGCGCGCGGTGATGTCCACGTAGATGCCCAGGATGCCCGTGACCTTCCCGGACTCATCCCGGATGGGGACCTTGTTGGTCAGCAGCGTGCGCTGCGAGCCGTCTGAACGGCGGACCGACTCCTCGATGTCGTGGAACGGCCGGTCCTGCTCCATCACCTCGCGGTCGATCTTGACGAAGAACTCCGCCTCTTCCCGACTGGCCCACAGGTGGAGCAAGTCGAAGTCGTGCTTCCCGATGAGGTTCTCCAGGCTTCCGGTGCCGGTGTCATTGAGGAAGTTCTGGTTGCCACCCAGAAAGCGCCCCTGCCGGTCCTTCCAGAAGACGGCGCCAGGCACGTTGGCGATGACGTACTTGAGCACCGCCTGCTGCTGTCGGAGCGCCTGGAGGGTCTGCTCGCGCTCGGTCACGTCGGTGGCCACGCCGATGACGCTGGTCACCCGCCCCGTGGCATCGCGCACCGGCGTGTAGTGCACGTCGAACCAGATGTCCCCCACCGCTCCCACCACCGACACCTCTTCGCCCCTCAACGACCGGCGGACGCACTCGACGATCCACTCGACGTCCCGGTAGGCGTCGAACACGGAGCTGCCGACGAGCTCCCCGGACCGCAACCCGAGGCGCTCGTGCCCCTTCCCCGAGGCGTGGGTGAGGATGCCCTGTCTGTCGATAGCGAACAGGAGCACGGGGGCGTGGTTCATCACCATCCGGAGCCGCTGCTGTGACACCTCGCACGGCTCCTCCTCCGCCGCGGTTCCAGGGCGCTCGTGCTCCTGGGAGACGTCGCGCAGGAAGAGCCATCCCTGGCCGCGCCGTGGATGAAGCCGCAGCTCGAGCCGCTGCCCGGACGTTCCAAGGGAGACGACGAGCTTCGCGGGCGTCCCCTCGGACCAGGCGCGGGCCGCCTCGCCGGAGAGCGAGCCCAGCGTACGGCCAAGCAGCCAGGCCCGGGGATATTGAAGGAGCCGCTCGGCGGCCGCATTCACCGCCCGGATGTGGCCGGCGGCGTCCACCGCGATGAATCCGTCCTCCAGGGTCTCCGCCAGCTCCAGGGCGGACGTGCCTTCCAGGTCACGTTCCTGGTCATGAAGGCCCGATGTGGACTCATCCGTGGGTGGCAGCTCCATCGCGCGACACCTCGGGGGTTACGCAACAAGGTACGCATATGCGCGTACCGGAGGCAGCGATGCCGGCCCGGACAGCACGCCCTTCCTGGAGCGCCAGGTCGTCGGCTCGACCCTACCCCCGTGAAAACGGTGCGACTCCAGAGTGCATCAACAGCCTCGGATGTGATGCACTTCCACGGTGCTCGAAAGCGTCACCATCGAACAGCTCCGAACGCTCCGCGCGGTGGCCGAGGAGGGCAGCTTCACGGCGGCGGCGAAGAAGCTCGGCCAGGGCCAGCCCGCGGTCAGCCAGGCGATGAAGCGGCTCGAAAAGCAGCTCGGCCTGCGCCTCTTCGACAGGAGCAGCCGGGTGCCACGGCTCACCGTGAAGGGCGAGGCCGTCGTCACCGCGGCGCAGCGGCTCCACGATGACCTCGCCTCCTTCCAGGCGTTGCTCGGGCGGCTCAAGAGTGGCGAGGAGACGAAGCTCTCGCTCGCGGTCGACGCCATGTTTCCCACCGACGCGCTCCTGGCCTTCATCAAGGAGCTCGCCCAGACACACCCCGGCGTGGAGCTGGCGCTCGAAATCGAGTTTCTCGCCGCCGTGACGGCGCTCGTGCGGGAGCGGCGGGCCACGCTCGGAATCGCGGGCACGGACGTGGACCTCGCGGGGCTGGAGCAGCGTCCCATCGCCCTGCTGCGGATGATTCCGGTCGCCGCGCCGTCCCATCCGCTGGCCGCGAGGAAGGGCGTCCTCACGGAGGAGCACCTCGCCACCGCCGTCCAGGTCGTCCTCAGTGAGCGCATGCCGGCTGGCCAGCCGGGCTCCACGGACAGGGGCGTCTTCTCGACGCGGACCTGGCGCGTCGCGGACCTGATGACGAAGCACGCGCTCATCGTGGGTGGGCTCGGCTGGGGCCACGAGCCCGAGCACCTCGTGCGCGAGGACCTCGCGGCGGGGCGGCTCGTCGAGTTGCGGCTCGCGGCCTGGGAGGGCGGGCTTCCGCCGCAACGCTCGCTCGCCCTCGTGCGCCGCAAGGGCTCACCGCTGGGGCCCGTGGCGACGTGGGCTTCGAATCGCCTCACGACGCTGTGTCAGGAGGCCCTGGGCGCCACGCACCATCACACGAGGTGATGCAAAGCATGCAGTGCCCGGTGGATTTACCAACCCGCATCCACCCTTACGTTTGCGGGCATGACGACCACGACACCTGTCCTCTCCCCTTCTTCCGCTTCCACCCGCTCGCTCCCCCGAGCCCGGACGCTCGAGAGCGTCCATGGTGGCGGTCCTCTTCACTGGGTCGGTGACGGCTTCCGGGTGAACACCCTCGTCCCGAGCAGGAGCCTCTCGCAGGAGCGCGTCAGTCCCTTCCTGCTGCTCGACTTCCACCCTCGCTACGAGTACCCGGCGATGGCCGAAGGTCAGCGCGGCGTCGGCTGGCATCCCCACCGGGGCTTCGAGACCGTCACCCTCGCCTTCGAAGGCTCCGTCGCGCACCGAGATACCGCGGGCCATTCGGGCATCATCGGACCGGGTGACGTGCAGTGGATGACGGCCGCGTCCGGCATCCTCCACGAGGAGTACCATGCGAAGAGCTTCGCCCGCGGTGGCGGCCCCTTCGAGATGCTGCAGCTCTGGGTCAACCTGCCCCGAGCCAGGAAGATGTCCGCGCCCGGGTACCAGCCCATCACCGCGGACCGGATACCCGTCGTCCCTATCGAAGGAGGTAGCACCAGCCATGTCCGCGTCATCGCCGGTGAGTACGGTGGCGCTCACGGCCCCGCGAAGACGTTCACGCCCATCACCCTGCTCGACGTGAGGCTCGCAGCGGGCACGACGCTCGAAGTGCCCGTGCCGTCCCACCACAACGCCCTCGTGCTCGTCGCGACGGGTCGCGTCTCGGCGGACGGGGACTCGCTCGCCGCGGGAGAGCTCGCCGTCTTCGCCAACGATGGCGAGCACCTGGTCCTGCGCGCCGGGGAGGACGTGCACCTCGTCGTCCTCGCGGGTGAGCCCATCCACGAGCCGATTGCCCACATGGGCCCCTTCGTCATGAACACCCAGCGCGAGCTCCTGCAGGCGATTCATGACTTCGAGGCCGGGCGATTCGGTGAGATTCCGGCCGACGAGACGCGGCGGAGCTGAAGCGTCCGGAGGTCAGCGCCCCCTCATCGCTCACGCGTCTTGCGTGGGCGATGAGGCCGCTCCCGCGGCGGCGGCATGTTTCACGGGGCAGCCCTTCGGGAAGGTGCCGAGCTGCTCGACGTTGTAGCCATTCGGGTAGCTGCGGATGTTGGGACGGTGGCGGCCGTAGAGCGGCTCACGTCGCGAGGACAGGGCGTAGCGCACGAACGTCCCGCGGGCCTTGAGCGCGAAGCGGAACACCGCCCGGCTGAAGGAAGAGGGGCGCGCATACTGGAACGCGTCGAGCAGCTCATCATCCATGAGCGTGCGCGCGAACAGGTTGACCATCCGCTTCGGCGCGAGATTCGTGGGCGAAAAGGTGGCGAGCAGGTCGAGCGTGGAGTCGGCGACCGCCCTGCTTCGCTCGTCGAAGGCGAAGTGCTCTGCCTCGTAGCCATCCATCAGCGCGACGAACCCGTCGAAGGTCTCCGGGATGTCCCGGATGCCCATGTGACGGCCGACGGCGCGGTAGTAGTTCGTCCATGCGCTCACCTCATGCGGGGTGAACGACCGCCAGCCGAAGTCCTCGAGCCAGCGCACCGGCGTCACCACGAAGGTGGAGAGCACGTAGCGCATGTCGTCGTTGGAGATGTCGTAGGAGCCGTGCATCTGATTCATGCGCCGGAAGGCATTCCTGCCGGCCGGGCTGGCCATGCCGTGCTCGAGGATTGCGTCGAGGATGAGCACGGTGTCGTCGTAGCGCTTCTGGGTGCGCTGATTGAATTCCCCCGTCTCGTACAGGAGCACGCCGATGCTGGGGACGGCGTAGGTACGGAACAGCGCGAAGCTGAGCGCCTGCTCGACGTCCCAGGGAAACTCCTGCGTGGTGAGGATGCGGACGATCTCCTCGTACTGCGTCTGCGCATCGAGGAGGTTGATGCGGTCACGTAGCGCGAAGCGGTTCATCGGGAGCTCCCCCATTCAAGGACGGCCCGGAAGTGTAACCCGGAAGGTGCCACCGCGCCCGCTCCGGACCTCGCCCCCCGGGCTCCTACGTACGAGCCCCGACAGAGGCGAGCGGCGTCCTTGCCCGGGCCGTGCGGGCGTGCTGAAAAGCCCGGCCCACAGAGCCCCCTGACCTGGGGCGCGGAGGTCGCCGGTGGAGATAGAGAAGCCCTACCTTCTGTTCCTGGGTGACGTGCCCGACCAGCTCGCGGCGAAGACGGCGCACGGCATCGTCGACTGGCGTCCCGACTGGTGCGTGGGCCAGCTCCGGCTGGAGGGCTGCAAGGCGGACTGCGGCCTCCCCGACCTGGACATCGCCCAGGCGAAGGCGAAGGGCGCGAAGACGCTCATCGTCGGTGTGGCCAACGCGGGCGGAGTCCTGCCGGAGCACTGGGTGGGCAAGCTCGTGGAGGCGCTCGACGCCGGCATGAATATTGCCACGGGATTGCACAAGCGGCTGAGCTCCTTCCCCGCCATCGCCGCGGCCGCCGCGCGCAATGGCCGCAAGCTGCATGACGTGCGCATCCCCGACATGGACTTCGCCACCGGCAAGGGCACGAAGCGCCCGGGCCTGCGGCTGCTGACGGTGGGCACGGACTGCTCGGTGGGGAAGAAGTACACGGCGCTCGCGCTGGAGAAGGAGATGCGCGCGCGCGGCCTCGAGGCGGACTTCCGCGCCACCGGACAGACGGGCATCTTCATCTCCGGGCGCGGCGTGGCCATCGACGCGGTGGTGTCCGACTTCGTCGCCGGTGCGGCCGAGTGGCTCTCCCCGGCCAACGACGCGGACCACTGGGACCTGGTGGAGGGACAGGGCTCGCTGTTCCACCCATCCTTCGCGGGCGTCACGCTGGGGCTGCTCCACGGCGCGCAGCCGGACGCATTCATCGTCTGCCACGAGCCCACGCGCACGAAGATGCGCGGCGTGCAGCATCCCCTCCCCTCCATCCAGGCGGTCATCGACCGGACGATTCTGGAGGGGCAGCTCACCAATCCGCGCATCCAGTGCACGGGGCTCGCCATCAACACCGAGCACCTGGGTGAGAAGGAGGCCCTGGAGCTGCTGGAGCGTACGGGCCGCGAGCACGGGCTGCCCTGTGTCGACCCCATCCGCACCGGCGTCGGCCCGCTCGTCGACGAGCTGTCGCGCCGCTTCCCGGCCCGGAGCTGACCGCCCATGCGCAAGCTCACCGTCACCCACGAGAGCTGGCCCATCGCCGGGCGCTTCACCATCTCCCGCGGCTCCAAGACGTCCGCCGAGGTGGTCGTCGTCACGCTGGAGGAAGGGGGCGCCGTGGGGCGCGGAGAGTGCGTTCCCTATGCCCGCTATGGCGAGACGCTCGAAGGCGTCATGGCGGCGCTGGAGGCGGCGCGCCCGCGCATCGAAGCCGGACTGGGGCGGGACGAAGTCGCGGCGGTGCTGGAGCCCAAGGCGGCGCGCAATGCGCTGGACTGCGCGCTGTGGGATTTGGAGGCGAAGCGCAGCGGCAGGCCCGTCTGGGAGCTGGCGGGCCTGGCCTCCGAGCCACATTCGCTCGTCACCGCGTACACGCTGAGCCTGGACACGACGGAGGCGATGCGCGCGGCCGCGGAGAAGGCGGCGCACCGGCCCTTGTTGAAGGTGAAGCTCGGGCGCGGCGAGGAGGACATCGAGCGGCTGCGCGCCATCCGCGCGGGGGCGCCGAAGAGCCGGCTCATCGTGGATGCGAACGAGGGCTGGAAGCCGGAGGCGCTGCCCGCCCTGTTCGACGCGTGCGCGGAGCTGGGGGTGGTCATGGTGGAGCAGCCGCTTCCGGCTGGGAATGACGGTGCGCTGCAGGGCCTGCGGCGCGCGGTGCCCGTCTGTGCCGACGAGTCCGCGCATGACCGTCACGGATTGGGGACGCTGCTGGGGAAGTACGACGCCATCAACATCAAGCTGGACAAGACGGGGGGCCTGACGGAGGCGCTGGCGCTCGCGTCGGCCGCGCGGAGCGAGGGACTCCAACTCATGGTGGGCTGCATGGTGGCGACGTCGCTGGCCATGGCCCCCGCGATGCTGGTGGCCCAGGACGCCGCCGTGGTGGACCTGGACGGGCCGCTGCTGCTCTCCAAGGACCGCGTGCCGGGCATCCGGTTCGAGGGGAGTGAGATGTACTGGCCGCCCCGCGAGCTCTGGGGCTGAGGGCCTCCGCGAGCCACCCGTAGCCACCCACGACCTTCAGAGGCCGCCGGCCCGGCTCGGTGGCCAGAAGCGCAGCCATACCCGGCCCAACACGTTCTTGCGCGGCAGCAGGCCCCAGACATGGGAGTCGCTGCTCGCGTTGCGGTTGTCTCCGAGGACGAAGAGCATGCCCTCCGGCACGAGGACCGGGCCCCAGGTGTACCGAGGTGGCTGCTGAATGTATGGCTCGCTCAGCGCCTGCCCATCCACGAGCACCTGACCTCCCCGCACCTCCACGTTCTGCCCAGGCACGGCAATCACCCGCTTGAGCGATGGAGGCACGGGCACTCCCTCACGCCGGGCCTCGGTGGACTCCTCGAACACAACGATGTCCCCGGCGCGCGGAGCCTGGAAACGATAGGACAGCTTGTCCATCACCAGCCGGTCTCCCGCCGCCAGCGTCGGCGACATGGAGTTCGACAGGATGAGCCGGGGCTCGAAGACAAAGCCTCGCAGGAGAAACACCAGCAGGACCAGGGCTCCCACCCAGACAAGAAGGCTTCGTCGCCCCATTCCCTAGTCCTTTCCTTCCAAAAACCTAAGGGCAAACCACTACTCGCACCCGCTCGACTCAATAATTGTTCATTGAACTCGGCAACCGAGTTGTAACTGCCTTTCTGGCTTATCTAGCATCAACCTCCCTCGCCGAGCATCCCCGCTCGGGGCCGCTCCGGTCGAGACCTTCACACCCTGTCTGGAGGCAACATGAAGAAGACCTTGATGATGGGATTGCTGGGAATGCTGCTGGGAGTTGCCGCGGGCGTGGGCTCCGCGACGCTGGGCAGTGAGGAAACCGCCGCCCGTCCGTGTTGCTCGGACTGTGGCGATCCTGCCTGTACCGATTGCGGAGGTGACCCCGCCTGCGAGACCGCGTGCCGGAGCTGCTGGCGGATCTGCAGCTTCAGTTGCTGAGCCCGTCCGTGATGCCGCCCGTGAGCCCGCCTGAGCGTGGGCCCACGGGCCATCTCCTTCCCGCACCGGGCTCCACTCCAACGCGGGAGGGAGGTGCTTCGAGGGGCGCGGGATTCACTGGCCGTCGCGCGAGCGCTGGGGCTGAGGACCGTCTTCGTCCGCTCCGTGTCACGGAGTCGAATCCGCCGCTTGCCCTGGGCCCTCCGCGCGCACAGCATGCGCGGCCGTGTCCTCCCCCGCCGCCGAGAGCCCTTCCCCGCACCGCACGTACACCGAGCGCCGCGCCGCCGCGCAGGCGGACCTGACCGCGTTGGATAGCGTGAGTGCCCGCTACGCCAACCTGCGCACCATCGCCTTCCTGGCCGCCGTCGGCATCGCCGGCTTCATCTTCGCGGGGAAGCTCGCGAAGGTGTGGTGGTGGGGCGCGGCGGGGGCCGTCTTCGTGTACGGCGTGCTCGCCGTCCTGCACCACCAGGTCTTCCGCCGTGAGGCCCGGGCGAAGCTGTACGTGCTGCTCAATGAACGCGGCCTCGCGCGGCTCGGGCGCGGCTGGCATGAGTTCACCGAGCGCGGTGAGCGCTTCCTCTCCCCCAGCCACCTGTACACGCCGGACCTGGACGTGTTCGGCCAGGGCAGCCTCTTCCAGTTGATGAACGAGACGGCGACGCGCGCGGGCGAGGAGCGACTGGCGGCATGGCTGTCCGGTCCCGCCTCGGCGGCGGAGGTGGAAGCACGGCAGGGCGCGGCCCGCGAACTGGCCCCGCGCGTGGACTTCCGTCAGGACCTCTGCGTGGACTCGCGGGTGGTGGCGCGCGAGAAGGCCGAGCCGGGCCTGTTCATCCGCTGGGCGGAAGGCGGGCCGTCGCTGGACTCCATCCGTTGGGCACGGCCGGTGGCCGTGGTGCTGCCGTTCATCACCCTCGCGCTCTACGTCCTGGGCAACTTCGGCGTGCTGCCGGAGTCCACGGTATGGCTGGGACTCGGCGCGCAGCTCGCGGTGGCGCTCCTCACCCGCCGTACGTTGCAGGCCATGGACCGGGAGGTGGAGTCCGGTGAGCGCGGCTTCGTGCGCTACGCGCCCCTCTTCGAGCGCGTGGAGAGCCAGCGCTTCGAGCACCCGCTCCTCCAGAAGCTCCAGTCCGGACTGCAGCGGCCGGGCGAGAAGCCCGTGTCCGTGCACTTCGCGCGCTTCAGCCGGCTGTTCTCCTTCGTCGAGTTCAAGCGGCACCAGTTCCACCCGCTGGTGCACTGGCTCACGCTCTGGGACATCCACGCGCTGTTCGCCCTGGAGCGCTGGCGCGCCGCGCATGGGAAGCAGGTGCGGCACTGGTTCGAGGCGCTCGCGGACCTGGAGGCCCTGTCGTGCGTGGCGGGACTGGCACACGACAGGCCCGAGTTCACCTGGCCGGTGATGGAGGCGCAGGGCCCGCGCGTCGAGGCGACGGCGCTGGGGCATCCCCTGCTGGACGCGCCGGTGCCCAACGACGTGTCCCTGCCGGGCCCCCGGCATGCGCTGCTCATCACCGGCTCCAACATGAGCGGCAAGACGACGCTGATGCGCGCGATGGGCGCCAACGTGGTGCTGGCGCTCGCGGGCGCGCCGGTGTGCGCGAAGACGTTCCACCTGTCCCCGCTGCAGGTGCTCACGAGCATGCGCGTGAAGGACTCGCTGGAGCGGGGCGTCTCGTACTTCTACGCGGAGGTGCAGCGCATCAAGGCGGTGCTGGACGCGGCGAAGGCGGCGAAGGGACAGGCGCTGTTCCTGCTCGACGAAATCCTGCTCGGCACGAATACGCGCGAGCGGCAGATTGCCTCGCGCGAGGTGCTGCGCCTCCTGCTGGCCACGGGTGCGTGCGGCGCGGTGACGACGCACGACCTGTCCCTGGCCGCGCTCGCGGACGAGCCCGGCGCGCACGTGGTCAACGTCCACTTCCGCGACCACCTGGAGGGCGAGCAGATGGTGTTCGACTACAAGCTGCGTCAGGGCGTGGTGGACACCACGAATGCCCTGCGCGTGCTGCGTCTGGCCGGCGTGCCGGTGGAAGACCCCGAGGCCCCGGCGCGCTGAGGCGCGTCGGCCTCTGGGGCCCGGAAGGGGCGCCGCCGCTCCGGCTGCTTCTCGCTCAGCAGGACGGGCAGCAGCGGATTCAGCAAGGGCCGCAGCCAGCGGGAGCGGAGCCGCGCGACCATGGTCATGCCCTCCAGCGTGGCCCCCAGCCCCTGTTTGACGAAGTAGCTCGTCACCCCGAGGTCGACCTGTCCGCACCCGCGCTCGGCCGCGTAGGCGAGCTCTCCGCCCAGCAGGCTGTGGTAGATGGGCAGCTCGCGGGAGCGAGCGTAGTCCATTCCCAGGACGAAGGGGTTGTGGACGCGGCTGGAGGTGCCGGAGAGCGTGAAGCCGACGAGCCGTCCCTCCGAGGTCCGCAGCGTCAGCAGGCTGCTCTCTCCGGGCAGCCGCTCCGCCACGCGCTCGAAGAAGCTCCTCGGAATGGGGAGCCGCTTGAACTCGGTGGCGTGGTGGTGGACCTGCAGGTAGAGCGGGTAGCACTCGGGCAGCAGGTGCCGGAAGTCATGCACGCGCTCCAGCTTCAGCCCCAGCCGTCCGGCGAGCTCGAGCTGCTTTCTCACGTTGGCCCTGGGCTTCCGCCTGAGCCGCTGGATGTGCGCTTCGAAGTCACGGCCTTCGAGCTCGACGACGGCGAGCGGCAGGTTCCGCGCCGGACGGAAGCCCCTCGCACGGAACCGCGCCTCCAGCTTCGCGTCCGCGTCGTCCCCCTCCATGAAGTCGCGGACGACCAGCAGGTCCGCGCGAGGGCAGGCCTCCTCGCAGGCCACGAGGAGCGCGTCGGCGAACTCCTCCACGGACAGCAGCCGGGTATCGACCCACCAGTGGCGCTGCGCTGTCTCGAGTGTCCCCACCATGGCCAGGCGCACCTTGAGGAAGCCTGGGAACAGCCGGTGCACTCGCGCGGCCATCCGTCCGGCCATCTCTGGAAGGAGCAGGCCCAGGTCGAACCGCTCCTCGGTGACGAGGGCCAGTCCCACCAGGCTCCCTCCGCGAAGCACGAGCACATATGCGAAGCGACGCTCCGGGAAGACGTCCTCCAGGCAGGACAGGAACGCGCTGCTCTTGAAGGGGTGCCCCCGGGCCACGGTGTCGTCCCAGTGCGTCCC
This sequence comes from Pyxidicoccus sp. M6, assembly GCF_055568925.1. NCBI lineage: Bacteria > Pseudomonadati > Myxococcota > Myxococcia > Myxococcales > Myxococcaceae > Pyxidicoccus > Pyxidicoccus sp. M6. Next base: position 9,496,051 of record NZ_CM145714.1, read on the forward strand.
CGGCACGTCGTGGATGGAGGAAACCACCCGGATGTCCAGCGGCTCCAGGCACCGGCTCATGACAGGACCTCCTCGAAGTGGACGCCGTGCCGGAGGAGGGCCTCGTCGTTGGCCCGCATGTCCCTGAACACCCGCTGGCGCCTGGGCACCGGCGTCGGAGGGAACAGCGCGCGGCGGAAGACCCGCAGCAGGAGGTGGACCAGGGGATTCAGGTGGCGGACGGCCAGGTAGAGCCGGTCGACCACGGCGCCGAGGCTCGCCTTGGCGGAGTAGCTCGTCTGGCCGAGCTCCACGACGGCCTTTCCGCGCGCCTCCGTCGTCTCCACGATTTTGTAGATGCAATTGAAGTACAGCGCACCCTCGTCCCGATGGCGGTAGTCCATGCCCAGGTAGAGGGGATGCACCTCGCCCGCGTCCTCCAGGAACAGCTCGAAGGCGACCAGCGCGTCTCCCTGGAAGCACAGCAGCGCGAAGGCGCGCTCCCCGAGCCGGCGGGAAAGCTCCACGAAGAAGTCGCGGTTGAGCGTCTCGAACTGGACCTTCGAGTGATGGAGCACCTGGAGATACAGAGCCTCCATCCGCTCCGCGTACGGCGCGAAGTCATGGTGGAGCTCCCAGCGCATGCCGCTGTCCACGAGCTGGCGCTCGCGGTGGGTCATCAGGGAGCGATACTTCTTGCGCAGCCGCTCCCGGTAGGTGCCGGCGCCCTCCTCGCCCAGGTAGAGCCAGGTGGTGGCGGGGCTCTCCACGAGGGTGAAGGACTCCGAGAGGACGTCCTGCACCTGGGGCAGGAGCCGGCTCGTCAGCTCCTTGATGATGACCCACCCCATGCGCAACCGCCGGGCCCGGTCGAGCACCTCGCGGGTGATGGCTCTCAGCACGTCGGCCGGGAGCGGGCCGTCCCTCCCCTGCTGTACCCCCAGGAGGTCCCGGCAGATGGCCACGGGAGTCCCCACGATGAACGCGCGGGCGCAGAGGAACCCGGGGAAGAGTCTCCGCACCGCGTCCACGCCCTTCCTGACGGCCTCGGGCGCGACGGTGGTCAGCGACAGTCGGATGCGGAAGCAGGGAACGACGGCGAGCACCCTGCCCTCGCGCCGGGCCAGCAGATGGTGGAACTCGATGCCCGGCAGCCGCGCCGCCTCGACGGCCCGGTGCAGCGCGAAGGACTTCAGCACGTCCTCCTCGGGGAAGCAGGTGTCCCAGGCCTCCTGTCCCACGTCATCCAGCGACGACACCCACTGGAGCTCGAGGGGCTCTTCCGCGGGAGAGGCCGGGTGGAAGTCGCTCCGCAACGCGGCCAGCCAGGCCGCGCTGAGCACCGCGTAGGAGAGGAGCGTCAGGGACTCGGCCCTCCCGGCCGTTCCCACTCCGCACACGAGGAGCGCGCCCGCCAGGACCACGCCCGCGAGCCGAAGCAACTCCACGCGCCAGAAGCCCCGCCGGCCCTCCAGCAGTCCGCCCAGGGTGAGAGCGTTCGCGGTGATGAGGACGCCGGCTCCCGCAATCGCCGCGCCTCCCCATTCCCCCAGGTTCCACATCAGCCACGCGCACAGGACGATGAGCGCGGCACATTGCACGGCGCAGTACGCCGTCACGCGTCCGGAGAGCCGAGGGTCATACTTGCGGAAGGTGGCCGAGGGCCCGTCATCCGCCTCCGTGAATCGTTCATGGGAGAGCGAGGGCGGCTGCCAGGCCGGCCCCTTGAACAGGCAGAGGAGCCCGTCCACCGGGTTGCGGCAGGCCCTCGCCTTGCGGAGCAGCTCGGCGAACGGGAGGAAGTTGACGGTGAGCGGGCTCCAGCTCCGGATGCCGTGCCGGGTGCCGTAGACGGGCGGGTGCTCGGCCAGCTCGGGCTGATAGCTCCCGAAGAGGCGGTCCCAGAGCACCAGGATGTTGCCGTAGTTCTTGTCGAGGTAGGGCCGGTTGCGGCTGTGGTGCACGCGGTGCTGCGAGGGCGTCACCAGGAGCTGCTCCACCCTTCCGAGCGCGGGCACGTAGGTGTTGTGCAGGGTGTACTGGTACGCGAGCTGGAGCCCCGCCACTCCCAGGTACACCCCCGGCGGGATTCCCAGCAGGGCCATGGGGATGAAGAAGGGCCACGACGTGGCCTCGCCGACGATGCTCTGCCGCAGCGCGAGGCCGAAGTTCATGTCCTCTCCGGAGTGGTGCACGGAGTGGAAGGCCCAGAGCAGGGCCACCTCGTGGTGCGCGCGGTGGCCCCAGTAGTAGAGGCAATCGTAGACGACAAAGGCGAGCAGCCACGTCGTCACGGCCCCGGGCGCGAGCTGGAGCGGGGCCCACCGCCGGACGGCTTCATAGACATACAGCGTGGCCCCCGTGATGCTCAGCCCCACCACGATGCCGAGGATGGCCAGCATCAGGTTGGTGAGCAGGTCATTCAGCCGGTAGCGGGACCTGCGCTGAATCCGAGCGGCGGCGAGGTCGATGGCCACCGGTGCGAAGAAGATGGGCAGGGCATAGAGAACATACGTTTTCGTATCCACGACAGACTCCAGACGCGTTGTCTCTTCCAGGTGCGCGCGGGCCATGGGCTCACGCGCGCTGCTCCAGGACTCCCAGCCGGCGGCCGCAGCGCTCCAGCGCCTCGAGGCAGCGCTCCAGGTCCGCCTGCTCCAGGTTGGCGCTGACGTTGAGCCGAAGCCGGGGCTTGTTCCTGCTCACGGCCGGGTAGCCGACGGGGTTGATGTAGATGCCCTCGTCCTGGAGCAGGCGGGCCATCTCCACCGTCGTCTGGAGGGAGGGCATCCGGATGGGGATGATGGGCGACGCGCTGTCCATGCAGTCCAGCCCGAGCCGTTGGATGCCCACGCGCAGGAAGCGCTCGTTGTGGTGCAGCCGCGTCTGCCGCTCCGGCTCCTCCCGCAGGATGCAGAGCGCCTCGATGACGCCGGCGACCACGGGCGGAGGCAGCGAGGCGGAGAAGATGTAGCCGCAGGAGCCGAAGCGCAGCAGGTCGATGGTGGCCTTCGGACCCGCTGCGAAGCCGCCGATGCCGGGGAGCCCCTTGCTGAGGCTGCCCGTCAAGAGGTCTACCTCGTCCTCCATCGCGAAGTGGGCCGGGGTGCCGCGCCCCAGCGGCCCGAGCGCGGCCGTCGCGTGCGCGTCGTCCAGGATGATGAAGGCGTTGTACGCGCGGGCCAGCTGCACGAGCTCCGGCAGGTCCGCGATGTCGCCGTCCATACTGAAGATGCCGTCGGTGACGATGAACTTGCGCTGGCTCCGGGGCAGCTCCGCGAGCACTTCCTCCAGGCTCCGTGAGTCACGGTGCGGGAAGGCATGCAGCCGCGCGCCCGAAAGCCACAGCCCGTCCGCGAGCGAGCGGTGATTGAGCACGTCGGACAGGACGGCATCCCCCTCGCAGCAGACCGCGGAGAGCACCGACACGTTGGCCATGTACCCGCTGCTGTAGGTGATGCAGTCCTCGACGCCGAGGAAGTCCGCGAGGCTCCGCTCCAGCTCCACGTGCAGCTCGCTCGTCCCATTGAGCAGCCGGACGCCACTGGTGGTGGTGCCGAAGCGCTTCAGGGCCGCCTCCGCAGCGGCCAGCACGCGGGGGTGCCCATTCAGACCCGAGTAGTTGTACGAGCCGAAGTGCAGCACTTCGCGCTGCCGGGCTGGCGAGTGGCTGCTCGTGGGGCTCCCCAGTCCCGAGCTGACGAGGGCCTTCCGGCCCGGCGTGCCGTGGAAGACCCGGCTGACCATGTCGAGACACCGGCCTTCAGCGAGGGCCCGGTACTGCCGCCGGACCTCCTGGAGCCTGGGTGAGCCGGCGCAGATGTCCCGGCTCCGCCCCGGGACGAAAGGAATGCCTGCGTGCTGCGAATCCATGTCGTGTACCCCCTTGGGTTTCAAGAGGGGGTACGCGACGATTTTCGAAACGGATTGCGGTGCACGCGAGGGGCCGGACAAGCAACGGCGGGCGTGTCTTCATGCCGAGGACAGCGCCCACGAGGCCCTGCTCTGGCACCCCAAACGACACGGGCCCCGGGGAGTGTCCCCGGAGCCCGCTGTCACTTCACGGTGAGGCGTCTGGCTACTTCGCCGACTCGAGCAGCATGGCGAAGCCCATGCCGCCGCCGATGCACATGCTGACGACGCCGTAGCGGCCGTTGCGGCGCTTCAGCTCGCGCAGGATGGTGGCGACCATGCGCGCGCCGGACACGCCCAGCGGGTGGCCCAGGGCGGTGGCGCCGCCGTTCGGGTTCACCTTGTCCAGGGAAATCCCCAGCTCGCGGATGCAGTACAGCGCCTGCGCCGCGAAGGCCTCGTTCAGCTCGAAGACGTCGATGTCCTTCACCTCGAGCTTGTTGCGCGCCAGCAGCTTGCGCACCGCCGGCACCGGGCCCACGCCCATGATTTCCGGGGGCACGCCCGCCACCGCGGAGTCCACGTAGTAGCCCAGCGGCTTCACGCCGAGCTCCTTCGCCTTCGCCTCGCTCATCACCACCGCGGCCGCCGCACCGTCCGTCAGCGGCGACGCGTTGCCCGCCGTCACCACGCCCTTCTGGTTGAAGGCCGGCTTCAGCTTCGCCAGTCCCTCCAGCGTGGTGTCCGGACGGAGGATGGTGTCGTTCGTCACCGTCACCGTCTTCGCGTTGCCTTCATCGTCGAAGAAGGTCGTCGTCACCGGGACGATTTCGTCCTTGAACTTGCCCTGCTCACGCGCGGTGGCGGCACGGCGCTGGCTCTCGTACGCGAACTTGTCCGCGTCCTCACGCGTGACGTTGTAGCGCGTGGCGATGTTCTCCGCCGTGGCGCCCATCGAGGTGTAGACCTCGGGCAGCTTCTGCATCACCTCGGGGTTGGCGCTCGCCTTGTTGCCGCCCATCGGCACCATCGTCATGGACTCGGTGCCGCCGCCGATGCCGACCTCGATGGTCCCCGCCAGGATGGCCTGCGCCACCTGGGCGATGGACTGCGAGCCCGACGAACAGAAGCGGTTGATGGTCATCGCCGGCACGGTGTCCGGCAGCCCCGCGAGCAGCGTGGCGATGCGCGCCACGTTCATCCCCTGCTCCGCCTCCGGCATGGCACAGCCGAGGATGACGTCCTCGATGTCCGCCGGCTTCAGGCCGGGGACCTGGGCCACGGCCTCCTTGATGGCCACGGCGGCCAGGGTGTCCGGCCGCGTGTCCTTGAACTCTCCCTTGTGCGCGCGGGTGAAGGGCGTGCGCACCGCGCTGGCAATCACGACTCGACCAGGCATCTCAGTGTCTCCTCGCCCGGGGAGCACCCGGGCAGTCAGCAAATTTCGATTCAGGTGGTCAATGGATACCGGCCGGCCGTCAGTTCCGCAGCGGCTTGCCCTTCTCAATCATGTGCTGCAGGCGGTCCTGGGTCTTCTCCTCGCCGCACAGGCTCAGGAAGGCCTCCGCCTCCAGCTCCAGCAGCCGCTCCTCGGTGACGAGGACGGACGGGCTGGTGTCGCCACCCGTCAGCACCCGCGCGAGCTTCTGCGCAATCTTGCGGTCATGGGCGCTCACCTGGCCGTTGAGCTCCATGTCGTAGAGCATCATGTCGATGGTGGCCGCGCCGCTGGCGCCCGGCAGGCGGAAGCGCGTGGGACGCGGGGCCTTGAAGCCCGCGTTGGCCATGCCCAGCACGCGAGCCTTCGCATCCGACAGGAGGAAGTCGCGGTTGGACGTGATGCCATCCTGCTGCGACAGGAAGCCAATCTCCCGGGCCTCCTCGGCGCTGGTGGCGACCTTGGCCGTGCCGATGGCCAGGAAGACCTTCTTGAGGAAGGGCAGCGCGTCGAAGTCCTTGTCCGCGGCGTATGCGCCGAAGACGTTGCGCAACAACTGCATGTTGCCGCCGCCGCCGGGGATGAGGCCCACGCCCACTTCCACCAGGCCCATGTACAGCTCGGCGCTGGCCTGGATGGCGTTGCCGCTCATCGTCACCTCGGCGCCGCCGCCCAGGGTGAGGTTGAAGGGCGCCGTCACCACCGGCACCGGGCTGTAGCGCATGCGCTGGAGGGTGGCCTGCAGCGTGCGCACCTGCTGGCGGATGACCTCGAACTCGCCGCTCTTCGCAGCCCACAGCAGCGCCACGATGTTGGCGCCCGCGGAGAAGTTGGCCCCGTCGTTGCCGATGACCAGGCCCCGGAAGTTCTTCTCCGTCTCGTCCAGCGCGGTGCCCATCATCTCGATGATCTGGTCATCGAGCGAGTTCATCTTGCTGTGGAACTCCAGCAGCGTGGCGCCGTCGCCCATGTCCCAGAGGGTGGCGGAGTCGTTGCCGGCAATCTTCTTGTTGCCGCGCTTGAGGTACTCCACGCGCTGCGTGCGCGCGTTCTCCGGCACCACCTTCACGGACTTCGTGGGGATGTCCCAGTAGGTGTCCTTGCCGTTCTCCACGCCGTAGAAGGACGTGCGGCCGGCGGCCAGCATCTGCTCCACCCAGGCGGCGGGCTTGAGGCCCAGCTCCTTCATCCGCTCCACGCCCTTCTTCACGCCGTAGGCGTCCCAGGCCTCGAAGGGCCCGAGGTCCCACGCGTAGCCCCAGCGCATGGCGCGGTCGATGTTGACCAGGTCGTCCGCAATCTCGGGGATGCGGCGGCTGGTGTAGGCCATGACGTCGAGGGAGATGCGCTCGGCGAACTTCGCGGCCTTGTCCTGGCCGTTCATCACCACCGCGACGCGCTCGCGGACGTCCTCCACTTCCTTCGCGGCGCCCAGCGACTCGAAGCGCACCTTGTTCTGGGCGCGGTACTGCATGGTGCCCAGGTCGAGGACCTGGATGTCCTTGCCGACCTTCTTGTAGAAGCCGCCGCCGCTCTTGTCGCCCAGGATGCCCTTCTGCACCATGTCGAGGATGAACTGGGGCATGCGGAACGCCTCACGCTCCTCGTCGTTGGTGAGGGTGTCGTAACAGTTCTTCGCCACGTGGACGAAGGTGTCCAGACCGACGATGTCCGTGGTGCGGAAGACGGCGGACTTGGGACGGCCCATGGGCGGACCGAAGACCTTGTCCACCTCTTCAATCGTCAGCTCGGCGGGGCCCATGCCGGCGATGGTCTTCATCATCCCGTACGTGCCGATACGGTTGGCGATGAAGTTGGTGGTGTCCTTGCCGTAGACGATGCCCTTGCCGAGGACTTCCTCACCGAAGCGGTGCAGCGTCTTCAGCACCTCCGGGTCCGTCTCCTTGCCGGCCACCAGCTCCAGCAGCTTCATGTAGCGGACGGGGTTGAAGAAGTGCGTGACGAGGAAGTTCTTCTTGAACTCCGCGCCGCGGCCCTGGGTCATCCCGGCAATCGACATGCCCGAGGTGTTGGAGGAGACGATGGTGCCCGGGCGAATGTGCTTCTCCACGCGCGCGAAGAGGTCCTGCTTGATGCCGAGGTCCTCCTTCACCACCTCCACCACCCAGTCGCACTCGGAGATGCGGTGCAGGTCGTCCTCGAAGTTGCCCACCTCGATGTTGGCGAAGACCTGCTCGGAGACGATGGGGCTGGGCTTCTGCTTGCGCATGTTGGCCAGCGCGCCCGTCGGGAACTTGTTGCGGAAGGCCTTGGACGAGGTGTCCTCGCCCGGCTTGGCCGGCGGAACGATGTCCAGGAGGAGCGCGCGCACGCCCGAGTTGGCCAGGTGCGCGGCGATGCCGCTGCCCATGACTCCGGCGCCCAGCACAGCCACTTTGCGGATCCGCGTCGTCATTCTGAAAGGCTCCCTATGTGGGAAGGAGAGGACTGCACAAATGTAGGCGATTGACTCGAAAGTCAATCGAATCAGATGGCCGGATGGCTCGCCATGGGGTCGTGACACCGACTACAAACCGGTCCTCCATGGCGCGCCTCGACCCACACTCCTACAACGACAGCACGCAGCCTGAGACGGAAACCCTGGATTGGAGGGCCCGCGTCGATTTCCGGACGCGGCGCCTGCATGCGGAAGCAACACTGACGCTCAAGGAAGCGTCGGCCGGTCCACTGGACTTGGATACTCGGGATCTGGAAATCCGAGCGGTGACGGACGCGAGCGGTCGTCCCTTGCCCTACATGTTGTCGCCACCGGAGCCGATTCTGGGCAGCCGGCTGCGGGTGGAGCTGCCGCCGGGGCTGAAGCAGCTCACGGTGCGCTACCGGACGTCACCCGGCGCGAGCGCGCTCCAGTGGCTGACACCCTCCCAGACGGCCGGGGGCCAGCACCCCTTCCTGTACAGCCAGTGTCAGGCCATCCACGCCCGCAGCGTGGTGCCGCTGCAGGACACGCCGCGCATCCGCATCCGCTACCGCGCGGCGCTGCGGGTGCCCAAGGCGCTGAAGGCGGTCATGGCCGCCAGCTTCGTGCGCCGCGAGGAGCACGGCGTGGAGGCGGAAGAGCACTACGAGATGCCGCAACCGGTGCCGCCGTACCTGCTGGCCTTCGCCGTGGGCAGCCTCGCGCCGAAGGAGCTGGGCCCGCGCTCGAGGGTGTGGGCGGAGCCGGAGCTGCTGGAGGACGCGGCGGAGGAGTTCTCCGGCGTGGACGACATGCTCCGCGCCGCGGAGTCGCTCTTCGGCCCGTACGACTGGGAGCGGTTCGACCTCCTCACCATGCCTCCGTCGTTCCCCTACGGCGGCATGGAGAACCCGCGCCTCACCTTCCTCACGCCCACGCTGATTGCCGGGGACAAGAGCCTCGTCAACGTGGTGGCGCACGAGCTGGCGCACTCGTGGACGGGCAACCTGGTGACGAACGCGTCCGCGGAGCACTTCTGGCTCAACGAGGGCTTCACCGTCTTCGCCGAGCGCCGAATCCTCGAGGCGCTGGCAGGGCCCGAGGTCGCCGCGCTGCACGCGGCGCTGGGGCGGCGCGCGCTGGAGGAGGCGCTGCACCACTTCCGCTCGCACCCGCACCTCACCGCGCTGCGCACGCACCTGGCGGGCGTGGACCCGGACGAGGCCTTCTCCCAGATTCCGTACGAGAAGGGCTACCTCCTGCTGCGCGCCATGGAGGACGCGGCGGGGCGCCAGGCCTTCGACGGGTTCCTCCGGCGCTACCTCGCCACCTACCGCTTCCGGGCGCTCACCACCGAGGAGTTCATCGCCTTCGTGGAGCGGGAGCTGCCCGGGGTGCTGGCGAAGGTGGACGCGGACGCGTACCTCCACAAGCCGGGCGTGCCGCCGGGGGCGCCCTCACCGCGCTCCGCGAGGCTGGAGGCGCTGGTGCGCACGCGCGGCACGGTGCCCACGGCGGACGTGGTGAAGAGCTGGACGCCCACCGAGTGGCAGCTCTACCTGGAGTGGCTGCCGTCGGACACGCCACGCGACACCATCCGCCAGCTCGACGAGCGCTTCAGCCTCACGAAGAGCCGCAACTCGGAGGTGCTGGTGTCGTGGCTGGTGGCGGCGGTGCGCGCGGGCTGGGAGCCGGCCGTCATGCGCACCGAGGAGTTCCTCGGCGAGGTGGGCCGCATGAAGTACCTCAAGCCACTGTATGGCGTGCTCGCGTCGTCGCGTGAGCACCGCGGGCTGGCGCGCTCGCTCTTCAAGAAGCACGGGGAGCGCTACCACCCCATTGCGCGACAGGGCGTGGAGCTCATCCTGTCCCGCGTCTGAGGCGGTGGGCTACTTCGACGCGGCCTGCAGGCGCTGCTGCGACAGGGCGAGGTACTTCTCGTCCATGTCGATGCCCACGTAGCGGTGGCCCAGCTTGAGGGCCGCCACGCCGGAGGTGCCGCTGCCGTTGAAGGGGTCCAGCACGAGCGCGTCCGGGGGGCAGCTCGCCTCGAGGATGCGCTCCAGCAGGGCCACGGGCTTCTGCGTGGGGTGGCTGCCGAAGGCCTTCTCCTCGCCGCCGCGCGGGACGGTGAGCGTCCACAGCCGGCCCTCGCCGTCCGCGGTGAGCTCCGCGTCGCCGGAGGGCGGCAGCACCCATGCGTCGCGCATCTGCTTGCCGCCGTTCTCCGCCTTCATGCGCGAGTAGTTGAAGACGTGCTGCAGCTTGCCGCCGGACTTCGGCGAGGCCCAGATGAGCAGTTCCGTGGAGTGCGTGAAGTAGCGGCACGCGAGGTTGGGGCTCGCGTTGGGCTTGAACCAGGTGACGGTGTTGAGGAGCTTGTAGCCGAGCTTCTGCATGGCGAAGCCCACGTTGAAGATGACGTGCTGGGTGCCGCTCACCCAGAGCGTGCCGGTGGGCTTGAGCAGCCGCTGGCAGGCCGCCAGCCACGCGGTGGTGAACTGGTGGTCCTCTTCAATCCCGCGCGACTCGTCCCACTTGCCCTTCTGCACGGACACGCGCTTGCCACCCTTGCAGGTGGTGCCGCCGTTGGAGAGGAAGTACGGCGGGTCGGCGAAAATCATGTCGAACGTCTGGGGCTCGAACTGCTCCATGAGCTCCAGGCTGTCACCGTGCAGCAGCGTGTAGGCCTCACCCTTCGCGTAGACGCTCTCGTTCAGGGAGCGGCGGACAACCTTCAGGGAAGGGGCTGCAGCGTGCGCGGACATCTCGCCTCCGTCGGACTCTCGTCGTGGACGCGGCGGAATGTGCGGTGACTTCACTGCTACGTCTAATTTCTGGTCTGTAGCACCCTGAAACTTGACGCGCACTTCAGGTCGTAGAAGCACCGCGAGCAGGGCGGGAGCGCCTCTCATGGAGGCCCTCCGTCACCCTGCTCGTCGGTTACAACTTCAGGCTGTGAAGAACGCCCTGGGGCCGTGAATCAGGCCTCGGCCTTCTTGCCCTTCTTGGCACCCGCGGGCTGCGCGGCGGGGGCGGCGGCGCCCTCGGCGGCCGGCGCGGCCTCCTTGGCGGCGTACTTCTTGCGGAAGCGGTCGATACGGCCAGCCGTGTCCACGAGCTTGTACTTGCCCGTGAAGAAGGGGTGGCAGTTCGAGCAGATTTCCACCGAGAACGAGCCGCGGGTGGACTTGGTCTCCACCACGTTGCCGCAGGCACAGGTGATGCGGGAGGGCGGGTAAACCGGATGCACTTCGGCCTTCATGTTGCTCTCTCCAGTGTGCCTTTCCCCCACCCGACGCGGGCAGGAGGTTCGGCACTGAGGGTGGCCGGCGCTTATAACGGCGCGCCGGCCGGTTCACAAGGTCAGCCCGGGCTCAGTGGGCCGCCGAGCCAGGAGGCTCGACGCGCTCCACCCGCTTCTGGACGGCCGGATCCGCCGGCACGTCGCTCCCGAGCTGGATGTACGACAGTAGATGCGTACGGCCGCCGGACGTTGCGCCCCCGTCGAGCGTCTTCTGCAGTGCCGTCCGCCGGGCCTCCAGGCTGGCGACCGACTGCTCCAGCGACTGCCGGGTGGGCGTGTCCGTGGCCGCCGCGAGCCGCTCCCGGGCCTTGGCGAGGTTCGTCTCGACGATGCCCAGGCCCTGCCGGGTGCGCTCCCGCTCCGAGATGTCCACGAAGCGACCCTTGCCCTCCAGGGACAATTCCAGCTTCGCGACCTGCCGGCCCCGCTCTCCGGGCGGAATCAGTGTGGCCAGGGCGGCACGTTGGGCCATGCCCTGCCCACGCCCCTCGTGCGACTGCACCACGAAGTCCACGCCCTCCACCTGTTCGGCCATACGCAGGGCCTCGTCGTAGGGGACGGCGGCCAGGAGGATGACGACGTCCAGCGGCCCCTGGGCGCGCAGGCGCTTCAGCTCGGCCGTCACCGCGGGCAGCACCGGCAGGCCCTTGAGCATGGGCTGCGGCGTCCCCTTCACGGCGGGCCCCGCCGGCTCCAGCCCGGGGGTGGCGGAAGACACACCCACCACGCCCACCTTCACGCCGCCCACGTCCGTCACGAAGGAGCCGGGGAAGTACGGCTTGCCCTGGGCGTCCACGAGGTTGGCGGACAGGAGCTTCAGCTTCGCCTTCTTCGTCCCCTTCTTGAGGAAGTCCACGCCGAGCACGAGGTCTCGCGTGCCCACGGCCATGGCCGCGGTGCCCTGCGCGTCCATCTCCGACAGGAGCAGCTCCGCGCGCGCCTTCGCATCCGGCGCCTCGCCGCTGTCGCGGCTCTTGAAGAGCGCATTGCCCGCGTCCAGCACGAGCACCGGCACGCCCTTCGCGCGCTCCTTCTCGAGCATCACTTTTCGTCTGGCCAGACCGCCAGACGGGTTGTGCCTTCAACCACAGGGGGCGATTTCGCCCCCGTTGTCTCCGGTGAAGAGCAGCGTGAGCTGCTTCGGTGCCGCCCCCGCCACCAGGGGCAGCAGGAGCAGCAGCGCGAGCGCGGCGAGTTTCGTCGGGCGAGGGCTCATTTCTTCCCCTTCTTGGGCTGCGCCTTCGCCGCCTTGTCCAGCTCGGCGAGGCGCTCCTTCGCCGTCTTCGCGGCGGCGGACTTCGGGTAGCCCTTCACGAGCTCCTCCAGCGCCAGCCGCGACTCGTCCTTCATCTTCAGCTTCGCGAAGCACTCCGAGGAGCGCAGGTACGCGTCCGGCGCGGAGGCGGACTTCGGGTACTCCTGCACCACCTTGCCGTACTCGAAGAGGGCCTCGCGGCAGCGCTGCTCGGTGAAGTACGTCTCGCCGAGGCCGTAGTGCGCGTCGGCCACGAGCGGGTCCTTGGCCCACTTCTTCAGGAACTCGGTGTAGAGCTGGCGCGCGACGAGCACCTCGCCGGCCTTGGCCTTCTCCTGGGCCAGCGTGAGGAACTCCTTCTTGTCCGTGGGGCGCTGGAGCTCCTCGGCCTTCTTCTTGGCCTCGGCCTCCTTCACCGCCTCGGTGCCCTGGAGGGCGAGGAGCTTCTTGTCCTGCTCGCCGAGGGCCGTCTCCAGCTCGGTGATTTTGTGGAGGTACGTCTCCACCTGGCCGCGGAGCTGGGCGAGGTCCTCCACCGTCTTCTGGAACTGGACGCCGATGTCCGCGTCCTTGCGGCGCGAGGCGGTGTCCAGGCTCTCGAGGGCCTTCGTCACCTCGGCGACCTTCTCGTCGATTTTGGGCAGGGTGGCAGCGAGCTGCTCGCGCGCCTCCTTCAGTTCCGCCTGCATCTGGGCGGTGTCGGCACTGAGCCGGTCCACCTTCGCCTCGAGGGCGCGGCCACGGTCAGCGGGGTAGAAACAGCCAGGGAGCGCCAGCAGGGCGAGCAGGACGAGCCTTCGCATGGGGCGCGCATCTTACGGCCAAATCCCCCGGCCGTCCGGACTTCTCGCATGGACCGTGGACTGTGGAGCCCGCCCGGCCGGCCGCTCCATCAACGCCCGCGGGCGACCGCGTCCAGGCGCTCCACGGCGTGAGCGCAGGCCACCTGGAGGCGCGAGGGGTTGAGGAAGAAGGGCACGGGGCGCGCCCGGCCCGCCTCCAGTGACTGGAGCGCGCGGAGGTACTCGGCGGTGGCCTCGGTGGTGCGGCCGCCCTGCTCCAGGAGCAGCGCCAGCAGGTAGCGCGCGGCGGCGTGGTCCGGGTCCAGCGCGAGGCAGCGGCGCAGGTTCTTCTCCGCCAGGTCCTCCGTGCCGCCGGAGGAGGTGCCGTCGAGGACGCCCGCGAAGAGGCGGTCTGCCTCGGCGATGGCCGGTGCCACCGGAGCGAAGGGGGCACCTCCCGCGTCGCTGGAGACGGCCTCCTCGGTATCGCGCGGACGCTCGCTGGCGGACGCGGGCGCGCTCTTTCGCGGAGCGCGCTCCGAAGGAAGCACCGCGGAGGCCGCCGGAGTCCCCACCGCGGGAACGCTTCCGGACGGGCGCTTCGGAGGGAGCGTGAACGCCGGAGTCCCCTCCCCCGCCGCGGGCTCCTCCGCTCGCACGTAGAAGAACGCCTGCTCACCGCGCAGCACCCGCAGCGTCGGGGGCAGCTGGAGCAGCGGCTCCGAGGAGGACAGCACCAGCGTGCCGCCCGGCACGAGGCTTCCGGCCAGCACCTCCACCGTCCGCTGGAAGGCCTCCACCGTGAAGTAGATGAGCACGTTGCGGCAGAAGATGACGTCGAAGCCGCCCCCCGCCGGTGCCGGGTACGGCGTGTCCATCAGGTTGTGGAGCTGGAAGCTGGCCCGCTCGCGCAGGGCGGGCACCAGCGCCTGGCGCGTCCCCGACGGGACGAAGTAGCGCTCGCGCGAGGCGGCCGGCACCCGGCGGAGCTGCTCCTCCGTGAAGCCCAGCCCCTGGGCCCGCTGCAGGGCGTGCGCGGAGATGTCCGTGCCCAGCACCGTGCTGCCCGGGTCCGCGCCGGCCTCGGCCAGCAGCACCAGCAGCGTGGCCACCTCCTCGCCCGTGGCGCAGCCCGCGCTCCACACGCGCAGCGGCCGCCGCGCCCGCTCCACCAGCGGCGCGAGCACCTGCGAGCGGAACGCCGCCAGCTGCACCTCGTCCCGGAAGAGGTCCGTCTTGTGGACCACCACCGCGTTGATGAGTTCCTCCAGCTCCAGCGCGCCGGAGGGGGACTTGAGGAAGTTGAGGTACTGCTGCGGCGTGAGGCCCCGGCTGCGCGCCGCCAGCCGTTCATCCAGCCGGCGGACCTGCGGGCCACTCAACGACATGCCGGTGCGCGCCGTCAGGAAGGCGCGGACGCCTGCCCATTGCGCCCCGGCGGCGCCCACCCGAGCTCAGCGCCCCACGGCGAGGGACTCGCCACGCGCCAGCCGTGCCAGCGTGCTCGCGACATCGTCCCCGTGGATGAGGTGGTCCACCGCCTTGCGCTCCACCGCCGCGCCCGGCATGCCGAAGACCACGCACGACTCCTCGTTCTGCGCCAGCGTCAGCCCTCCGGCCTGCTTGATGGAGAGAAGCCCGTCCGCGCCGTCCGCGCCCATGCCCGTCAGCACCAGCCCCACCGCGCGCCGCCCGTACGTGCGCGCCGCGCTCTCCAGCAGCACCGTGCCGGACGGCATGTGCCCGTCGCGCTCCACGCCCGGCTTGAGCCCCACCCGGCCCCGGAACGGAATCACGAGGTGCTGCCCCGGCGGGGCGATGAGCACGTGCCCCGGCATCAGCGGCTCGCCGTCCTGGGCCAGCCGCACCTTGAGCCGGCTGGTGCCGGCGAGCCACCCGGCCAGCGACTCGGCGAAGGCCGCGTTGATGTGCTGGACGATGACGATGGGCGCCGGGAAGTCCGCCGGAAGCTCCGACAGCATCCGGAAGAGCACCTGCGGGCCACCGGTGCTGGCGGCCACCGCCACCACGCCCATGGACACCGCCGGGAGCACCGACGTGGCCACCCGGGGCGGGGTGATGTTGCCCTTCTGGGGCCGGCGGAGGTGGCGGATGACGCGCACCGAGGACAGCAGCTTGATTTCGCGCACGAGGTTCCACGCCTCGGGCCCCGCGTCGATGGCGGGCTTGATTTGCAGGGCGAGCGCGCCCAGCTCCAGCGCGCGGTAGGTCAGCTCCGGGGCCTGTGAGCGCGGGTCCGCGGTGAGCACCAGAATCGGCGTGGGGCACTCGGCCATGATGTGCTCGGTGGCCGTGAGCCCGTCCATGACGGGCATGTCCACGTCCATCGTGATGACGTGGGGCCGCAGCTCCTTCGTCATCTCGATGGCCTGCTTGCCGTCCGCGCAGGAACCCACGACCTCGATGTCCGGGTCCTTCGTCAGCGCGTCGCAGATGAGCTGTCGGCAGATGAGTGAGTCATCGACCACCAGCACCGACACTTTCTTGCCCATGCCCTGTCCATACCCCGTACGCGAAGCTGGGAGTATAGCCAATGCGCGGAACTGTCCTCAGGACCTTGCGCATGGAGGCCGTCAGCCCAACAGGCGCCCCACCACGTCCACCAGGTCCTGTCGTACCAGGTCGCCCTTGGTGATGTAGCCGTCCGCCCCGGCCGCCAGCCCACGCCGCCGGTCATCCTCCCCACCACGGGTGGTGAGAATCACGACGGGCAGCCGGGAGTGGGTGGGGTGCCCCTTGAGGCGCCGGGTGAGCTCCAGGCCGTCCACCCCGGGCATTTCCAGGTCCGTGACGACCAGGTCCAGGGCATGGGCGTCCGCTAGGTCCAGGGCCTCGGCCCCGTCGCCGGCCATGACGGTGTCGTACCCCACCGCCTCCAGGAGGTTGGAGATGAGCTCCCGGGTGAGGGGCGAGTCGTCCACCACGAGGATGCGCGGCTTGCGCGAGGGGACCCCCGGGGAGGGCGCCGAGCGGGGCAGCTTCGGGGGGATGGTGCCCTGGGCGCTGGAGGTGAGCCAGGCGGCCGACAGCACCATGGCCAGCCGCCC
This sequence comes from Pyxidicoccus sp. M6, assembly GCF_055568925.1. NCBI lineage: Bacteria > Pseudomonadati > Myxococcota > Myxococcia > Myxococcales > Myxococcaceae > Pyxidicoccus > Pyxidicoccus sp. M6. The sequence goes on from NZ_CM145714.1 coordinate 9,512,151, forward strand.
GTCCGCCAGGGACGTGGCGCCGGTGAGGTGGGCGAAGCGGGCGAGCACCCCGCGCACGGGGAGGATGGCCTGGACGCGCTCCTCCAGCACCCGGTCCACCACCAGGGCGGCGGCCCCGCCCTGGCTCTTGACGACGAGCGCCAGCTCACCTTCGAGGACGGGGCGCTCGGGAGCCAGGCCCAGCAGTGAGGCCAGCGAGGCGAGCGGCAGCACCCTCCCCTCCACCAGCAGCGAGGCGCGGCCGGCGACCTCGACCAGGCCCGCTGTCTCCACCTTGAGGGCGCGCGAGACGTGGGTGGCGCTGAGGGCCAGCGTCTCCACTCCCACCTGGATGAAGAGCAGCGGCGCCACCGTGAGGGAGACGGGGACGCGCACCTCGAAGATGGTGCCCCAGCCGGGGGCGGACTCGACGCCCACGTCGCCGCCCAGTCCCTGGATGGAGGTCCGCACGGCGTCCAGTCCCACGCCCCGACCCGACAGGTCGGTCACCACCTCGCGCGAGGTGAAGCCGGGGAGGAAGATGAGCTCGCGGGCCGCGGCGTCCGAGAGGGCGTTGGCGGCGCTCTCGTCCAGGAAGCCCTTGCGCACAGCCACCTTGCGGAGCTGGGCCGGGTCCAGCCCCATGCCGTCGTCCTCCACGCGCAGGACGATGCGGCTGCCCTCGCGCGCAGCGCGCAGCGTGAGGCAGCCCCGGGGGTTCTTGTCCGAGGCCACCCGCTCCACCCGCGTCTCCAGCCCGTGGTCCAGGGCGTTGCGTACCAGGTGCATGAGCGGCTCGCGCAGGGCCTCCACCACGGCCCGGTCCGCGCGGGTGTCCTCGCCGTCGACGACGAGCTCCACCTCCTTGCCCAGGGCGCGCGACAAATCGCGGACCATGCGCGGGTACGGCTCGAAGAGGACGGACAGCGGGAGCATCCGCAGCGTCTGCACCTCCTCCACCACCATGCCCAAATCTCTCAGCTCCTCGTTGGAGAGGAGCTTGGACTCGCGGTGGAGGGCGGCGGCGAGCTCCTTGGCCCTGCCGAGCCGCGCAGCCAGCGCCGCTCCCGCGGGCCCGAGGTCCTCGGCCTCGCGGGCAAGCTGACTCAGATCGCGCGCCAGGGCGAGGCGGCGGGCGTTGGCCAGTTCCCGCCTGCGCGCCACCTGCGAGAGGTTGGTGACGGCGCTGGTGAGCACGTCCAGGCTCGCCACGCCGATGCGCACCGACGTGTCCGAGCGCGGCTCGGGCTGGCGGGCCGCCGTCGTCCCGGTGCCACGCGCCGTCGCGGTGTTGGGCGCCGGCATCCGGGACAGGTTCGCGGCGACAGTGGACGTGGCAGCGGAAGGTGGGACGGGCGAAGACGCCGCGTCCCGATGCGGTGTGGGCCTGTGCGGGTGCGCGGCCCCCGAGGTGGCGCTCGCAGGTGCGGCACCGGGCCGCGAGGGAGAGGTGAGGAGCATCCCCTGCCCTGCCGTACCGCCAGACACCGGATGTCCTGAACCTGCTCGCGGCGCGGCGCCCGTGGATTCGTCACCGGGGTGGTGGGCCGAGGTCCCCTCACGCGCGGAGGCCCCTGAAGCGGCGCCCGGGTTCCGCGCCTCGGGCTCGCCCCGCGCCGGGACTCGGGAAGCACCCGCCTCGGACGATGCCGCGGCCGACGGAACCACCAGCAGCGCCATGCGGTCCGCCTCGGCGCGGATGCAGGCCTGCAGCGAAGCGACGAGCGTGTCCACCCTCGGCGGAGGGTCCGCGGAGGGCAGTGCGCCGGATAGCAAGAGCACCGCGTCCGCGGCCAGCAGCAGCGCATCGGTGGACGCGGGCGAGAGGACGTAGCGCTGCGGCTCCGTGCAGCGGACGAGCTCCTCCATCTCGTGCACGAGCGCGTTGATGTCGTCGAAGCCCATCATCCGGGCCTCGCCCTTGAGGCCGTGCAGCTCGCGCAGCATGCCCCGTCCGGCCTCCGCGTTCGCGCCGGCCTCCAGCTCCATGAGCCCCCGGTTGATGCGCTCCAGCCGCACTGTCACCAGGTCCCGGAACTGCTTGAGCAGGCGGTCGCTCGGGTTCACCCGCCTTCCTCCCGGAGCGTGTCCCGCTCAATCTGGAAGCGCTCCACCACGCCGCGCAAATCCCTCGCCAGCACCAGCAGGTCCGTGTTCGCGGTGCTCACCTGCTTGGTGGCGTTGAGGCTCTGCTGGGTGATGCGGAGGATGTCCGCCATCGTGTCCGCGAGCTGGTCCGTGCCCGTCTGCTGCTGCTGGGTGGCCAGGGAGATGCTCCGCACCGCGTCCGACGTCTGCCCGGCCAGGTCCACAATCTGCCGCAGCGACTCGGACACCTGCTGCGCCAGCGTGGTGCCCGTCTCCACCGCGCGCACGCCGCCCTCCGTCGCGGACACGGCCGCCGCGGACGCCTCGCGCACCTCCTCGATGAGCCCCTCAATCTCCTTCGTGGACTCCAGCACGTTCTCCGCGAGCCGCCGCATCTCCGCGGCCACCAGCGAGAAGCCCCGCCCCACCTCGCCCGCCTTGGTGCCCTCCAGCTCCGCGTTCAGCGCCAGCAGGTCGCTCTTGTCGGCCACGCCGTTGATGAACTCGACAATCTTGCCAATCTGCTGCACGCGCTTGTTGAGGCGCACCACCGCGGACGAAATCGCGCCGTTGTCCTGGCGCATGCGGGACATGGAGCCGAGGAAGTCCTCCGCGCTGCCCTGCCCCTGCTCCGCCGCGCCCAGCGTGCGGTGGGCGATTTCCGCCACCGAGCCCGCATTCTCCGCAATCTGCCGCGCCGAGCGCGCCAGCTCCTCCGTGGTGGCGCTCGTCTCGTCCAGCGAGCTGGCCTGCTCCGCGGCCCCCGCCTCGTAGCGCCCGGAGGTGGAGAGGATTTCCTCCGTCGTCGCCGAAATCTGCGCGCCCGCGCGCTGGAGCTGCGACATGACGTCCGCCAGGTGCGCGCGCATGGTGGTGAAGGCGGCGGACACGTCCCAGACCTCGTCCTCCGCCGGCACCACGCGCGGGCTGGCCAGGTCGCCCTCGGCGATGCGCCGCGCCTCGCCGGACAGCTCGCGCAGGGGCCGCCCCAGCAACGTGCCGCCCAGCCACGCGGTGGCCAGCGCCAGCCCGAAGACGAGCACCACCAGCACGCCGCCCGAGGTGAGCACCTCCAGCCGCAGCGTCTCCGCCAGCGCCACCTGCGCGTCCGGGCTGGGCTCCTGCGTCAGCCTCAGGAGGAGCCGCTCACCCAGCGCCGAGGCGAGCCGGTAGGACAGCACCGCGGGCGTCACCACGCAGATGAACGTGAAGGCCACCAGTCGCGCGCGAAGCTCGCCCCGGCGGGGCATGGCGGCGATGAGCTGCGCGTGCGTCATGCCCAGGTCCGCCAGCCACAGCACCACCTTGCGCGAGCGGAGGATGACGAGGCAGTGCACGAGCAGCGCGGTGAGCGGCCCGAAGAGCAGTCCCAGCCCGGCGATGCGCCCCGCCACCGGAAGCCCCACCCCGCCCACGCCCCACATGACACCGCCCAGGGACACGGTGGTGAGCAGCCACAACCCCAACGAGCCGAGGAAGGCGTCGTCCGGGGCCCGCGTCACCTCCGCCACCGCCGCCGCCAGCTTCTCCGGCGCGGAGGGCACGTCCCCGCGCTCCAGCCCGCGCAGGGTGCGAAGCCGCCCCAGCGAGAGCGCCGCGCCCGCCAGCAGCGTCACCGCCGACAGCGCCGCCCCCGCCCATCCGAAGAGGGACATGCGCGGCTCCAGCGCATCCGCCAGGGTGAGCGAGGCGAAGTGCAGGCTGAGCGCCGCCCCCACCAGGTTGGCGAGGGGGATGGGAATCATCAGGTGCCGGCTGAACGAGGCCCGCCGGGGGCCGTTGCGCGTGCTCATGGCCCCCTCACGCCCCATCTCCGGAACCCATGGGGGAGCCCATGGGGGAGCCCACGGGGGAGCCCGAGGCGCCCACGTGGAAGCGCTCCACCACCCGCTTCAAGTCCCGGGCGAGCGACGCCAGGTCCGCGTTGGCCGCCGCCATCTGCTTGGTGGCCGCCGAGTTCTGCTCGGTGACGCGCAGGATGTCGCCCATGGCCGCGGCGAGCTGGTCCGTGCCCGTCTGCTGCTGCTGCGTGGCCAGGTGGATGCTGCGCACCGCGTGCGACGTCTGCCGCGCCAGCTCGAGGATGAGGCTCAGGCTCTCGTCCACCTGGGCCGCCAGCACCGTGCCCGCGTCCGTCGTCTTCAGCCCCGCCTCGGTGGCCATGACAGCCGCGTGCGTCGCGTCGCGAATCTCCTCGATGAGCTGCTCAATCGCCTTGGTGGAGCGGATGACGTTCTCCGCGAGCCTGCGCATCTCCGCGGCCACCAGCGAGAAGCCCCGGCCCACCTCGCCCGCCTTGGTGCCCTCCAGCTCCGCGTTCAGCGCGAGCAAATCACTCTTGTCGGCAATCTCGTTGATGAACTCCACCACCTTGCCAATCTGCTGCACGCGCTTGTTGAGGCGCACCACGGCGTCGGCGATGGCCTGGTTGTCCTCCTTCATGCGCTGCATGGCGCCGAGGAAGGCGGCCGCGCCGCGCTGGCCCGTCTGCGCGGCGGTGAACGTCGTCTCGGCGATGGCGGACACGGACTCGGCGTTGCCGGCAATCTGCTGCGCCGAGCGCGCCAGCTCCTCCGTGGTGGCGCTCGTCACGTTGAGGGAGCTGGCCTGCTCGTCCGCGCCGGACTCCTGCTCGCCGGAGGTGGCCACGAGCTGCTCGGTGGTGGTCGAAATCTGCAGGCCCGCGCGCCGTAACTGCGTGAGCGCCTGGCCGAGCTGCGCCTGCATCTGCGCGAAGGCGGCGGACGTGGCCCACACCTCGTCCTCCGCGGCGATGACGCGCGGCGGGCGCAAATCTCCCTGGGCGATGCGCGTGGCGTCCTCGGTGATGGAGCGCAGCGGCTCGGCGATGACGGTGCCGCCCAGGTACGCGGTGAGCATCACCAGCAGCGCCACGAGCCCCGCCACGCCCATGCCTTCGCTGTCCCTGGCGCGCGCCACCACGGCCTTCTCCTCCTCGAGCGTGGGCGCCGCCACCACCTGGCCCACCGCGCGCAGGGTGCGGGCCACGGACGCGTCGAGGATGAAGAGCGACGGGCTGAGCATGGCGATGGCGATGAAGAGCACCATGCGCCGGCGGATGTGCATGCGCCGGGGCGGCACCGTGGCCACCACCTCCAAGGGCGACAGCCCCTGCTCGGCCACCAACTCCACCGCCTTGCGCCCGCGCCGCGCCACCAGCAGGTAGACGAAGAGCGCGCTCAGGGGCCCCATCGACACGCCGCCCACGACGATGCGCAACCCCAGCGTCCAGTCCGCGTCCGCCAGCGGCACGAAGACCAGCGCCAGCACCAGCGCGCCCACCACCCAGTTCTGGAGGACGAAGAAGAAGCACCGCTCCGGGAAGACGCGGGCCTCCAGCAGCGCCGCGCGCAGGTGCTCCGGAGTGGGCGGCAGCCGTCCTTCCCCCAGCGCATACAGCACGCGCAGCGAGCGCCGGCAGTACACGCCGATGAGCCACAGCGACAGGGCCAGCATCAGCCCCACCTGACCCAGCAGCAGGCCCCACCCTTCGCCGGGCAGCGCACCGGTGGAGTACGCGTGCAACAACCCCAGGCCCGTGCCCACGGTGGTGCCCAGGAGTGCCGGCCGCGCCGTCCACCGGGCCAGCCCGCTCAACCCTTCCGGCGCCTTCATTCTCCCCCCACGAGTCCGCGCAGGAACCGCTCGAAGTCCACCAACCCCATCAGCGGCCACAGCCGCCCCTGCACCACGACGAAGCCTCGCAGACTTCCCCCCGAGGCGGCCACCGCCACCGGCGGCGCGGGAAGCACCGGGTGCGGCTCCGCTTCGATTTCCAACGTATCCACGCCCACCGCCCCGCCCGTCGCGGACACCAGCACGCGCGCGGCCCCGTCGGGGATGCGGAAGGCCCGCCGGGCGGAGGCCGCGCCCCGGCCCTCCGGCAAGGCAATCGCCGCCACCTCGTGCGCGAGGAAGGCGAGCCGGTGCGGGCCCGCGTGGCACAGGAGCATGCCACGCACGTCAGGCGGGCCCATGACTCAGGCGCCCTGGCTGAGGTGGTCGAAGAGGCCTTCGGGGTCGATGACGGCCACGTCCCGGGGGCCGCTCTTGGCGGGGCCGCGCAGGTGGACGTGGACGCCCGTGGGGCCCAGGGGCTCCAGCGTGCCCGTCACCGGGGAGACGCCGGCCACCGTGCTGGCCGTGAGGGCGAGGGTGCCGCGGGGCAGGCGCACCAGCACCGCGCGCCGCGACGACTGACTGGCGCCGCCCACCAGCAGGCCCATGTCCACCACGGGAATGACTTCTCCCCGGTGGGCGAACACGCCAAGCAGGTGGGGCGGAGCGCCCGGCACCCGCGTGAGCTCGGGGAAGGTAACGACTTCCGCCGCGCTCTCCGCGGGTACCGCGTACCAGCTGCTACCGCAGGCGAAGACGAGATACGACTGACGCGCTTCGGGCTCGTGGACGGCCATGACGCGCGCCAGCCTACCCCAGAACTACCGCTGGAACTCGACGCGGCGGTTCTCGGACCAGGCCTCCTCGGAGGAGGCGTTGCTCACGGGGCGGGTCTCACCGTAACCCACCGTCTTGAGCTGGTTGCCCTTCACGCCCAGGTCCGTGAGGTAGCGCTTCACGGCGGCGGCGCGCTTGTTGGACAGCTGGAGGTTGTACTCCTCGGTGCCGCGCTCGTCCGCATGCCCGCCGAGCGTGAGGGCGCCCTGCTGGCCCGACTTGATGCAGTTGGCCAGGTCCGACAGGCGCTGCTGCGCCTCGGAGGTCAGGGTGGACTCGTTGAAGCCGAAGCGCACGGGGCTCCAGTCGCACTTGTCCGCGGAGGCCGTCACGCACTGGCCGGCCTTGCACTCCTGGCCCTCGCCGCAGTCGGTGTTGACGGTGCAGGTGTTCTGCGGAGCCTGGCAACGGCCCGCCTGGCACTTGCCGCCACCGGGGCACGCCGAGTCATCCTTGCACTGCGCCTCCGCGCACTTGCCCGCCTCGCAGATACGGCCCGAGCCACAGGCCGCGTCCGTCGTGCACTCCGGCGGCTTGGGGGCGCACTTGTTGGCCTGGCAGGTGAAGCCCTCCTTGCAGTTGGCGTCGGTGGCGCACTCCTGGCACGTCCCCTGGACGCAGACCTCGCCCTTCTCGGAGCAGGTCGAGTCGTCCTTGCAGTTGGGGTACGAAGGGGGGCAGCCGGTCAGCACGGCCATGGCGAGGGAGAGCCCCGCCCAAAGGGAAATCCGACGCATCATTCCTCCCAGATTCGTGAAAAACGAATACACGCCCGCCTCGGCGGGCTGGTGCGACGCGTCTAGTCTCAGTGGCCGGGGTGAGTCAAAGCATTTGTCCCATCTGTGACACCGGGGACGCACCCCGAAACCCTTGAATCTCCAAATATTTTCCATGAAATTGTGAGGTTTGCCCGCGTGGGGCCGCGCCCCGTGGTCCGCCGTCGGGAATACCCGCCATGCCCGCCTCCGTCCTCATCGTCGATGACGAAAAGAACATCCTTCTGACCCTGAGCCAGTCGCTGCAGCTCGCGGGGTACCAGACGCATCTGGCCAGCAGCGGGCAGGTGGCGCTGGATGTGGTGAGCGCGCGCCCGGTGGACGCGGTGCTGATGGACGTGAAGATGCCGGACATGGACGGGCTGACGGCGCTGGCGCGGCTGACGGAGCTGCGGCCGGAGCTGCCCGTCATCATGATGTCCGGCCACGGGACGATTGATACGGCGGTGAAGGCCACGCAGCTCGGGGCGAGGGACTTCCTGGAGAAGCCCATCGCCCGCGAGCGGATGCTGGTGGCGCTGCGCAACGTCCTCAAGCACCAGGCGGCGATGGAGGAGCTGCAGGAGCTGCGGGCGCAGCTCGGCCGCTACGACATGGTGGGCAGCGGCCCGGCCATGCAGCGCATCTTCTCGCTCATCCAGCGCACGGCGCCGTCGGAGGGCCGCGTGTTGATTACGGGGGAGAACGGCACGGGCAAGGAGCTCATCGCCCGGGCGCTGCACCAGAACTCGCGGCGCAAGGGCCAGCCCTTCGTGAAGCTCAACTGCGCGGCGGTGCCGCACGAGCTCATCGAGAGCGAGCTGTTCGGCCACGAGAAGGGCGCCTTCACCGGCGCGGTGAGCGTGCGCCGGGGCAAGTTCGAGCTGGCCCACGAGGGCACGCTCTTCCTGGACGAGATTGGCGACATGCCGCAGGCCATGCAGGCCAAGCTGCTGCGCGTGTTGCAGGAGGGCGAATTGGAGCGCGTGGGCGGCGCCGAGACACTCAAGGTGGACGTGCGCGTCATCGCGGCGACGAACAAGAACCTCGAGAAGGAGATTGCCGCCGGGCGCTTCCGCGAGGACCTCTACTACCGCATCAACGTCGTGCAGATTCACTCGCCGCCCCTGCGCGAGCGGCGGGAGGACCTGCCGGACCTCATCAACACCTTCCTCACCGAGGCCTGCGCGAAGAACGGCCGCCGGCCCCTGTCGCTGTCGGCGGACGCGCTCGCGGTGATGAGCGCGTACGACTACCCCGGCAACGTGCGCGAGCTGCGCAACCTGGTGGAGCGTCTGGCCATTCTCTGTGAAGGGCCCGTCGTCACCCGGACGGATGCACTGGAGTTGCTGCCCCGGGGCAGGACGCTGGTACCGCCCGCGGCTTCGTCCGAGGCTCCGGTTCCCATGGCGCCTCTGCCCTCTCCCGGCGCTGAGGCTTCGGTCGCGGCGGCTGCCACCCAGCCGGCTCCGGCGCTCGGTGTGCCGACGCCGCCGGCCGTGGCCACGCCGCCTCCGGTGCAGGCCGGCTTCCGGCCTCGCGTGGACCGCACCTTCCGCGAGCAGGTGGAGGACGCGGAGCGGGAGATCATCCTGCACGTGCTCGCGCACACGCATGACAACGTCACCGAGGCCGCTCGCATCCTCGACCTGGAGCGTGGGCACTTCTACAAGAAGATGAAGGCGCTTGGCCTGCGGCGTGGGCAGTCGGAGTCGTAGACGGCTGTATTTCCTGCACTGCTTCGGCAGCAGTACTGAAGACGAGGACGCCCACCGACTCTCGTGTGTCCACCGTGTGCTCAATCGGAGCGCCGACGGCCAGGTGGAACGGGGCGTGTCACGTGCTGCAGCCCCAGTCCTCGTCGGTGTCCGCCGCCAGGGCCTGAGCTTGCAAGCCCCACCGCGCGCCTACGGCACGCCGAGCATGCGCAGCACCGCCGCCGTCCCCGCCGCGGCGACCACGACCACCACGAAAGGCAACCGGAACCAGGCCAGCAGCGCGCCCACGGCCACGCCCGCCGGACGCGCCGCGCCCGCGAAGCCTCCATTCGACGTGAGTGTCGCCGTAGCCGCCAGCGCGGAGAGCAGCGCAATGGCAGACAGCGTGAGCAGCCGCTGCACGCGCGCGGACACCTGGAGTCGCTGACTGAGCACCGGACCGGCGAACCGGAACGCGAACGTGCCGGCGGCCAGGAGCAGGATGGGAAGCAGCGTCATTTCAGGGCCACCGCCAGACCGAGGAGCGCGAGCAGCACCGGAAGACCGGCGGGAAGGAACGGCGTGGTGACGAGCGCGATGCCCGCCCCCACCAGGGCCACCCGGCGCGCCATTGCCGCCGCGCGAGCCGACTCCGTGGCGGCCTGGGCCGAGGCCTTCTCGTCGGGAGAGCTCCGCAGCGACGGCAGCAGCAGGGCGAGCATCGCGGCCGGAAACGCGGCATCCAGGCCCAGGGCATCCGGATTCCCGAGGGCCCGTCCCGCCATCGCGCCCACGAGCACGCCGACGTTCCACGCCACGAACAGCGTCCCGCCGCAGAGCCAGTACGCCGCACGCCGCCGCGCCGGGTCCTTCTGCGCGAGCGCGAAGGCCACCGACTCGTCCACCATCAGGTGCGTTCCGAGCAGCCGCACCGGCCAGCTCTTCCCGAGCACGTCGGAGACCACGAGGCCGAAAGGCAGGTGCCTCGCGTTGAGCAACAGCCCCGCGAGCACCGCGGCCACGGGACTGCCGCCGCCCGCCAACACGCCCACCACCATGAACTGCGAGCCTCCCGCGAAGACGAGCATCGACATGGCAGAGGCGAGCCACACGGACACGCCCGCCGCCACCGCGATGGCGCCGAAGGACACGCCAATCACTCCCGCCGCCGCGGCGATGGCGGCGACGTCTCGGACCAGTGCACGGTCAACTGACGACATGACGGCGCATGTAACACGCCAACCCGACGGATGCTGGCGATACTTCGGGCCCATCACAGCGCGTGGCGTATCGCAGCAGCACAGTCTCGTGATACATATGAGTTGCAGTTGCTGTTCACCTACGACAAGGAGTCCACCATGCGCGTGAAGTCCGCAGTCGTCGCCAGCCTCTTCGCCGTGCTCATCAGTGCCTGCGGTGGAGAAGCCCCGCAGGAGCCGTCGCAGGAGCCACTCGCCAGCACGGAGCAGGGCCTCCTCTACGCCTGCCCGTGGGGCAGCAGTTGGACGCGCTCGTGGCTCTCCAACGGAGTTGAGGTCGGCTATGAATACTGCACGTGCGACGGCACGCTCACGCAGTACGGGACTCTGCGGGGTCGCTACGTGCAGACCCTGATTTCCGCCTGTCACTGAGTCCCGCCCTCCCCTATCGGTGACAACCGGGGGTGAAGACGGCGGGCAGCCGGGCGCACATCGCGCCGCCGTCCTCACCGATGTGGCACTTCGGGGGCTGAAGCGAGCCCCCGGACGTGGGAGACTCGCTCCCGTATGAGCACGGCCTCCATCCTCGGCATCGACTTCGGGACCACCAACACCTCGGCGGCCTTCTTCGACAAGACGGGCAAGCTGCGCGTCGTGCCGGTGACGGACAAGAGCTTCACCCTGCCCTCGGTGGTGTGGTTCCACGCGGCGGACAAGTCCATCGTCGGCCATGCCGCGCGCCGGCAGATCATCGACGACCCGCGCCACACCGTCTTCGGCGCGAAACGCTTCCTCGGGCGCCGCTTCCAGTCCGAGTACGTCACCCAGCACAAGGACAAGTACGCCTTCGAGCTGATGGAGGCCCCGGACGGCTACACCGCCGTGAAGATGTACGGAAAGATGACCTCGCTCACCGAGGTGGCCCACCTCATCATCCGGCAGATGCTCACCCTGGCGAACCACGCCGCCGGTGAGCCCTTCCGCGAGTGCGTCCTCACCGTCCCCGCCCACGCCAGCATCCGCCAGCGCGAGGCGGTGCGGCAGGCCGCCGAGCAGACCGGCCTCCAGGTGCGCGCCATCATCAACGAGCCCACCGCCGCCGCGCTCTACTACGCCAACCTGCGCAACCCCGAGCAGACCGTCATGGTCTTCGACCTCGGCGGCGGTACCTTCGACGCCACGCTGCTCGCCGTGCAGAACAAGGTCGTCAAGGTGCTCGCCACTGGCGGTGACGCCTTCCTCGGTGGCGCCAACTTCGACGAGCGCATCGTCGAGATGCTCGTGCAGGACTTCAAGCAGAAGCACGGCATCGACCTGCGCGGCAACAAGGTGGTGATGCAGCGGCTCGTCTTCGCCGCCGAGTCCGCGAAGATGTCCCTGAGCCAGCGCGACGCCACGGTGCTGCGCGTGCCCTGCATCGCCCAGAAGGACGGCAGCTTCATCGACTTCGACTACACCCTCACCCGCAAGCAGCTCGAGGAGATGGTGTTCCAGCTCGTGGAGCGCACCGCGTCCGCGTGCGACGACGTGCTGGAGCGCGCGAAGCTGAAGCCCGAGCAGATTGACGAGCTCGTCATGGTGGGCGGCCAGACGCGCATGCCCGTCATCCGCCAGCGCTTCTCGCACTTCAAGCGCCTGTCCTCGGAGAAGGAGGTGCACCCGGAGCTGGGCGTGGCGGTGGGCGCGGCCATCCTCGGGCGCAACCTGGCGCGCGGCATCGCCGGGCTCGCGGACGTGGTGCCCATGCCCATCAGCATCATGGTGCCCGGCGGCGCCCAGCACGAGGTCATCCCCGCCAACACCCCCGTGCCCGCCACGAAGTCCATCAGCCTGGAGCTGCCCATGATTCCGGGCCCCATCTCCATCGCCCTCTTCGAGTCACTCGACACCACCACCGTGGACCGCGAGCTGTTGGGCACCATCCGCGTCGATTTGGACTGGCGCACCACCCACAAGGGGCCCACCACCCTGGAGCTGCGCATGGGCCAGGACTTCGTCCTCGGCGCCGCGCTCGTCACGCCCCAGGGCGCCCGTCACCCGGTGGCCATCACCGACCTGCGCGCCCCCAAGCGCGCCGGCGCCTGACGCCCGTGGAGCGGCCCGGGCCGCTCCACGTCAGGGGAACAGTGCTCCACACGAAACTCGACACGCCTACCGAGGCCCGGTGCCTGCCGCCGCGGGCCTCCCGAATGCGGCCATCACCCGGTTGAAGCAGGAGGGACGCGGGTGGTGCGCGTCGAAGAAATCCTCCGCCGGGCAGGCGTGGTCGAGCGCGAACACCTGGCGTCCACAGGTGCGCTCCACCCGCGTTATCAGGTCCTCATGCAGGGACTCCAGCGTATAGCCCAGCTCGCGCGAGCGCAGGTGCGCGGCGGCTTCCGGATTCCACGGCACGGTGAGCAGCCACACCCACGCGCCGGTGGGCCTCAACGCGTCGAGCGCCGCGCAGAAGGCCTTCACGCGGTCGTCGTCCACGCCACACTCCAGCATCGGAATATGAGACGTGGACATGTAGCCGAGCGCGGCGCGCGTGGACTCGGCCACGGAGGTGTCCAGGTAGCTCCGCGGGTAGCGGAAGCGGCCATCGGCGAGGTAGCCGTAGCGCTCGGTGTTGCTCTCCGCGATGGGCTTGCCGGGCAGGTCCCGGTTCCACAGCCCCAGCGCGGCCTGGCGCAGCAGCGCGCCGGACAGGAGCTCGGCAGGGGTGTACGCGCGAGGAGGCTGCTCGGCGAAGGCATCCTGCTCCTTCGGCGCGCAGCGCTGGCTGAACGTCCACGGGGACAGCTCCACGTAGACGTCGCCCACCCGCTGCTTCTGGCGGAGGTCTCCCAGCAGCGCGAGGTAGTCCCCCACCTGGGCGTTGGTGACGGCGATGTTGAACACCGGCACCCCCTCGGGGAAATGCGGCGTGCCCCAGGCCAGCACCCGGCTGGAGCCGAGGATGTACGTCGCCCCGTCCGGCGCGCGCGCGAGCATGCGGCGCTTGAGCAGCCGGTCGTTGATGTTGCGTGCCGGGTACATGAGACCTGGCGGTAGCGGCTCCGCGTCCGGCGTGCGGGCCCGGTGGCCCAGCGGGTCCACGCTCCAGATGAAGCCCGCGGACAGCAGCAGCACGGACGCGAAGGCGATGAAGAAGGGGCGCATGGGCGTCAGAACTGGAAGTAGAGGAAGCGCGAGCCGTTGCTGAGCAGCAGCACCGCCACGCCCGCGAGCGCGCCCAGCGCCGCCTGACGCCACGAGGACAGCTGGCCCAGCCCGGTGGAATGACTGGCATTGCGGCGCCAGCCGGCCACGTACAGCCCCAGCGCCACCAGCAGCGCGAGGGCGAGGTGCTCGGGGCCCAACCGCTCCAGCCCCAGCCCCCGTCCGCCCACCAGCGCGGAGAACCAGTCACGGGCCTGGGTGAAGGAGGTGGCCCGGAAGAAGACCCAACCCACGCAGACGAGGAGGAACGTGAGGCCGCGCTGAGTGCCCACGCCCAACCGCTCCCAGGCGGCGCGGCCCTGGTGGAAGGCCACCAGCAGCAGGCCGTGGTACAGCCCCCACGCGGCGAACGTCCAGCTCGCCCCGTGCCAGAGGCCGCCCAGCACCATCGTCACCACGAGGTTGAAGTGGCGGCGCGCCGGCGAGCACCGGTTGCCGCCGAGGCTGATGTACAGGTAGTCGCGCAGCCACTGGCTCAGGGTGATGTGCCAGCGCCGCCAGAAGTCACTCGGGTCCTTCGCCTGGTAGGGACTGTCGAAGTTCTGCGGGAGCTCGATGCCGAAGAGGCGTCCCAGGCCAATGGCCATGTCCGTGTACCCGCTGAAGTCGAAGTAGATCTGCAGCGAGAAGCCGAGCATCGCCAGCCACGCCTCGGCCGCGCCCGCGTGCGACATGTCCAGCAGCAGCGGGTCGATGACCTGCGCAATCCGGTCCGCGACGAGCACCTTCTTGCAGAGCCCGATGGCGAAGAGGAGCACGCCCTCCCGCCAGCGCGGGCGGATGCCTTCCTCCGCCATCCGCTCCAGGCCGGGGATGAGCTGGTGGTGGCGCGTCAGCGGCCCGGCGACCAGGTGCGGGAAGAAGGACACGAAGCAGGTGAAGGTCCAGAAGTCGCGCTCGGCCTTGCAATGGCCCCGGTAGACGTCCACCACGTAGGCCATCGTCTGGAACGTGTAGAAGGAGATGCCCGCGGGCAGCATCACGTCGAACAGGTCGCCCACCCATGCGGGAACCGCGCCAGCTCCCATGAAGGCCAGCACCTGGCCGGAAGTCCGTGCCAGCAGGCCGCCATACTTGAAGTACGCCAGCAGGCCGAGGCTGCACGTCAGTGACACGATGAGCAGCACACGGCGCGAGCGGCTACCTGGAGGCGCCGCGTCGATGCGCCGCGCCAGCTCGAAGTCCATCGCCGTGGTGAGCAGCATCGGCACGAGAAACCAGACGTGCCCGGCGAAGGCATAGAAGACGTAGCTGGCCAGAGCCACCCACCCCAGCAGCCATCTCCCGCGCAGCAGCCGCGATAGCGCGAGCACGATGGGCAGGAAGACGAAGAGGAACTCCAGGGAGTTGAAGAGCATCGCGGTGGGTGCCCCGCGCTCGGGCGGGGGCGGTGGAAATCATACGGGATGCCGCGGCCCCGACGAGGCCCGAGCACGCCTGGCCGCCCGGCATGCGCCCTGGACGCGAGGCCGTCCGCCCGCCTCCCCCCGGCCCATCTCGGGCCTCAAGCCGGCATCACCACCGGACGGGACGCACGGGCCCCGAAAAGACAGACGCCACCGGAGCTCACGGTCCCCGGTGGCGTCATGGACTGCTCAGCTCGGCGCTCGACTACTTGTTGTAGCGGTACGCGCTGAACATCTGGTCCATGCGCGCGTCCTGGCCCGTCGTGAAGTGGTCCATGCAGGAGTCGTCCGTGTAGTCCATGAAGTTGTGGATGGGGTCCACGCCCGTGCCGTTGCACGTGTCGCGGTTGGCGGGGCAGCCGTACGCGGCGCTTCGCTCGGACGGCGTGTCGGAGACCTCGTCGCCCGTCTTGGCGCAGCCACCCTGGAACGTGTGGTACAGGCCCATCCAGTGGCCGACCTCGTGCGTGGCCGTGTCGCCCAGGTTGTACGGCGCCGCCGAGCCGCCCGGCACCGACGAGTACAGCATCACCACGCCGTCGTCCGTCGGGTTGCCCGCGTACCAGCTCGGGAAGGTCGCCCAGCCCAGCAGGCCGCCGCCCGGGTTGCAGGTGTAGAGGTTGAGGTCGTCCGCCGAGCCCTGGCGGAGCGCCGTCTTCATCGCCGTCTCCACCGAGGCGGTGTCGCAGGTGTTGAACCAGGTGCTGTTGGTGGTGCGCGTCGTGCCGGCCAGGGCGAACTGCCAGCCCCAGGCCCGGTACGCGTCATTCAGCACCGCAAGCTGGTCGTTGATCATCTGCGACGTGATGTCGCCGTTGGACACGCCGCTGCCCTGGTTGATGACGTGGAAGTAGACGTTGATGGTGCCGCCCGTCACCGAGCCACCTCCGCCACCGCCGCCACCCGGCTTCTTCTCCGCGGCCCCGGAGAACTTCGCCAGGGTCGCCTTCACCTGCTCCTCCTCCGTGGCCGTCAGCGGACGCGTGCCGCAGCGCGAGCCGGTGACCTTCTCCTGCGAGGAGACCTTCTGAACGGTAGCGCCCCCGCTCTCGGGTGCCGGCGCCGGCTCCTCCTTGGAAACACAAGCCGTCGCGAGGAAACACGCACCCAGCACACCGATACGGGAGAAACCCTTCATGTATACGCCTCCAGGGGAAAAGACGGCGCGCCGTCCGTGGCTCACCGCCGAAGGCGATTATCGTTGTTTGGGGCTCCGAGGTTTCTGTCCGGCCCTCTCTTTTTCCCGCATCACTGAACACTACTCCGTGATTCCGGGTGCCTCCGCACTGTCCGTTCCAGCACACGGATGAAGCGGGTGGGCCCCGGAAGCGCCCACCCGCCGACTCACGAGGACACGGCTACATGCAGTTGGCGTTGTAGCCGGGGCCGCCGAAGAAGAAGTACCGGCCCCAGTTGCCCGGGTCATTGCCCAGGGAGATGTCGTAGCAGTACGCGTCGTCGCGGTACGCGGTGAGCCCGGACGGGTCCGAGTACACGTTGCTCGTGTTCACGTATTGGATGTTTCGCTGGTAGGCGGCGTACTGGAACCACGCGCTCGGGTACGCGCCGCTGCCCATGTCCGTGGCCGTGTGCCGGCCGCCGGGGCGGTTGTCGATGATTTCACCGCCGAAGTCGATGGACCAGGCCTTGTCCGCCAGGCCATTCGCATCGAAGCGGGTGCGCGGGTAGTAGCCCACCCAGACGTCGCCGTACTTGAGCCACCAGTTGCCCGCGGTGCCGTCCTTGTACCAGAGCAGCTTGAACTCCTGCTGCGTGCCACCGGACACGCTGTACGCGCTGAACGCGCCGCCGATGGTGATGGTGTTGTTGGTCTGCACGAAGGCGCCGCAGCTCAGGTTGTAGCAGCCGCCGCTGCCGTAGTTGTCCGGCGTGAAGTAGATGAACAGGCGCGCGTTGTCGTTCCCGTACAAGTCCCTGTACTTCTGCCAGCCGGCCTCCACCGTCTCCAGCGAGGCGCCCGAGCCGCGGACGACCCACATCTGCGAGAGGCTGAACTCGCTGGTCAGCTCGGTGTACGGATTCCAGATGTTGAAGATGCTCTCCGCGCCCATGTTGTCCACCCACTGGTGCGCGTGGGCGTACTGGTGCTGGGCGGTGGGGCCGTTGCGCGGCGGTTCGATTCCGGAGGACGACTGGGGCTTGCCGGTGTCCACCGGGAGCCGCCCGGCGAGGTGGTTGGGCACCTTGCGGCGGAACTCGTCCAGCGTCTCGAAGCGCTTCAGCGTCTCCAGCTTGAGCTGGAGGATGGGCACCGTGCCCTCGGGGCAGCGGCGCATGTTGCCGGCCGCGTCCACGTCACCCGGGCCGGAGAGGTTGGCCTCGAGCGTCGCGGGCTGCGTGTCCTTGTTGCCTCCCGCCCGCGCGGCGAGGGACTTCGCGTCGCCGTCCGGCAGCGTGCCCGGCGCGAGCTGGATGCGGTGGTTCTCCATGCCCGGCTGCCGCAGCGCGGGCTGCTTGTCCAACGGCACGCAGTCGATGTCATCGCCCGCGCGGCTCTTGAAGTGGTGCACCACGTCCTTCGCGTCGTAGAGCGACTCGAGGTGCTTCTGCATCCGCGCCAGCTCCTTGCCGTCGCGCACGCGCTCCACCAGACCGATGCTCCGGGAGGACGCCTCTTCCTGGGTGGGTGCCGCCGCTTCCGCCTCGTCTCCGGCGCAGCCTGCGAGCCCCAATCCCATACACGACACGATTCCGAATCGCACCAGCCAACGTTGCTCGGGACGACGGGTCTGCTTCGTGCTCTTCACGGAATGCCCCCTCTGCAGACAACGGGTTGTTCTGGCAATGACGCGATACCTGAATATCACGTCAAAGCAGACTTAACCTGAAGGTCTGACAGGGCCTGTCACCCGCGTTCAGCAGGAGACAGGCTTGGGGGGAAACTCAGGCGGCGACGCGCTCCACGCAGGCGGGGGTGTCGTTGCTGGGGGAGTTGACGACGCGCGCCACCTCGTATGCGTCGAGCGCGTCCTCGGAGAAGGGCACCAGCAGGGGCAGCAGCACGGCGGGGTCCTGCGGCTCGGGGCGGAGCCACAGCTCCTGCGCCTGGGGCGAGAGGATGACGGGCATCCGGTCGTGGATGGGCGACATCAGCGCGTTGGGGCCGGTGGTGATGATGGTGCAGGTGTTGACCACCTCGCCGGTGTCCGGCGCGGTCCACTCCTCCCACAAGCCAGCCAGGGCCATGGCCTTGCCGTCCTTGCGGTGGAAGTGGAAGGGCGTCTTCGGCTTCGTGGACTGCTTCCACTCGTACCAGCCGTCCACCACCACCAGGCAGCGCCGCTTCTTCAGCGCGGTGCGGAAGCTGGGCTTCTCCGCCACCGTCTCGCCGCGGGCGTTGATGAGCTTGCTGCCGATGCTCGCGTCCTTCGCCCACGAGGGGATGAGGCCCCAGCGGAAGGCGTCCAGCATGCGCGCGCCGTCATTGGGCACCACTGGCATCAACTGGGTGGGGCACAGGTTGTAGCGCGGCCGGTCCACCGAGGCGCGGATGCCGGCGAGTCCCAGCTCGGCCACGAGCTGGTCGGGAGAAGTCCTGACGGTGACACGTCCACACATGGCGGCGGATTATCGCCCCGAGTCGCGCGCCGCCCAAGGAAGTCGCGGCCGGAGTGCCAGGAAGCAGGCGGACGGCCGTCGCGGTAGGCTGGAGGGCATGAGCGACGACAAGAGCGGTTCGAACTTTGGACGGCCTTCGGAGCCGAAGAAGAACCCGAAGGTGTTCGGCGTGCCTGTGAAGATAGACCCGTACACCTCCGTGCAGCCGGACCACCCCACCGGTGAGTGGGGCATGCCCGACAGCAAGAAGAAGCGGGACGACAAGCCGTTCGACCCGTTCGCTGTCGTCATCGAGTCGCCGAAGGGCGGCTGAAGGACGCACGAGCCGGTGCCTCCCGCGCGCGCCGTGGTCTACAAGGGCGCGCCATGAACCGGTTCTCGCTGCTGTCCGCGTGTGTCGCAGTCTCCTTCTTCGCTTGCTCGGAGCGCCCGTCGGGCGCGCCCGTCGATGCCGGGGCACCTCCCGCGCAGGCCCACCCCGCCGAAGTGCTCGATGCCGGGGTGGATGCCGTCGATGCGGGAGCGCGGGACGCGGGAGCCCTGGCGGAAGCGTCCGCTTCGCCGGATGCGGGAGCGAAGGCGTGCTCGGCGGCCGCACTGAGCGCGCAGACTCCGATTCAGATTCCGCCCCTGCCGCCACTTGTGGAGAACATGCGCCGCCGCATCATCGCCGCCGCCGTGGCGTGCGACTACGCGGCGCTCGCGAAGCTGGCCGACGAGAACGGCAAGGGCCTGCGCTACAGCTTCGGCGACCGAGAGGGCCCGGCGACGTACTGGCGCCGCGCGGAGCAGCAGGGCGAGCCCGTGCTGGCGAGGATGGTCCAGGTCCTCAACCTCCCCCACGCGAAGCAGGGCGAGGCCTGGTACTGGCCCGCCGTGCACGTCACCAACGCGGACAAGGACTGGCAGGCCGTGGTGGGCGTCTACCCGGAGAAGCAGGTCCAGGAGATGAAGAAGGGGGGCACGGGCTACCTCGGCCTGCGCCTGGGCATCAGCGCCAAGGGTGACTGGCAGCTCGCGGTGGCCGGAGACTGATGGCCTGGCGAGTGCCGGCTTCACGGGTGCGGCTTCATCTACGTCGCCGACCGGGGCGCCGAGGAGACGGGCCACAAGCGCATCGTAAGATTCTCTCCCATCCCCTGAATCAGGGTGTTTGTAGTTGCGACACGGATGCGACTCCCGGACAGGGCGCGTTGAGAGGGGTGCACAGCAAAGAATTGCCTCACCCGAGTCACTGGAGGCCGTCGATGCCGGAAGTCCCCCTGCTTGCCACCTTCATCCTGAGCGCTTCACTCCTGCTGGGCTGTGGGAGCGCAGACACGCAGCTTGAAGTCAGCGAAGCGGCGCCGCTCCTGGAGACCACTGCGAGCGCACTTCGGAGCACGGCGACCACGTGCAACACGGACGCAGACTGTGGCCCCAACTTCTGCAACTGGGGCGTGAGCTCCAAGTGTCAATCCGGGTACTGCGTGACGAACTGCCCGGAGATCTACCAGAACTGCTGTGGGACGGCGGCAGCGGGATATGGCTGCAATTTCACCAGTACCCAGTGCACCGCTGGCGACTGCGCCGAGGACTACTACTGCTCGGGCGGGGTCTGCCTGCACGACGCCAACAAGGACAAATGCACGCCGTTGCAACCGTAGACACGCGGCGTGAAGCCACACGGAGCTGGAGCCGTCTCGTGTCCGGCTCCGCGCCCTGGAATCGAGCGCCGGGTATCAGCTCCGGAGCCCCGCCGCGACCCGCGCGCCGGTCTATGCTCGCGGCCTCATGAGCCCTTCCCCTCCCCGGAATGAAGAAGGTTATGCGCGTCGAGTCGGCCTCTTCTCGGGGGTGATGCTCGTCATCGGGGGCATCATCGGCTCGGGCATCTTCCTCAACCCGGCCATCGTCGCGCAGCGCGTCCACACGCCGGAGCTCACCCTGGGCGTGTGGTTGCTCGGAGGCGTCGTGGCGCTCATCGGCGCCTTCGTCTACGGCGAGCTGGGACAGCGCATCCCCAAAGCCGGTGGAAGCTACGTCTACCTGCGCGACGCGTTTGGCCCGCTGCCCGCGTTCCTCAACGCCTGGGGAATGCTGCTCATGATTGCCACCGGCGCCATTGCCGCGGTGGCGGTGACGTTCGCCAACTACACCCTCGCGCTCACGGGGCTCGGGGCCGAGTTCCGCTTCCCGCTCGCCGTCGGCTCCATCGTCCTGCTCTCCGGGGTCAATTACTTCGGCGTGCGCCCCGGCGCGCTCACGCAGAACGTCTTCACCGTGCTCAAGCTGGTGGCTCTCGCCGTGCTCGTGGGCGCGGGCCTGCTGCTCGCCGGACCGGGTGCCGCCGTGGAAGCGACCTCCCCACAGGCGCCGGACTCCGTGGTGCTCGCGATGGGCGCGGCGCTCGTCCCGGTGCTCTTCAGCTACGGCGGATGGCAGCAGACGAACTTCGTGGCCGAGGAGATGGTCGACCCCGAGCGCAACCTCCCGCGCGCGCTGCTGCTCGGCGTCATCGGCGTGGTGACGGTGTACCTGCTCGCGAACGTCACCTACCTGCGCACGCTCGGCGCGACCGGGCTCGCGGCGAGCAGCGCCCCGGCGGCGGATGCGCTGGGCCAGTTGCTCGGGCCCGCGGGCCGCACATTCATCACCGCGGGCGTGGCGCTCTCCACCTTCGGGTTCCTCAACCTCGTCATCCTCGTCTCGCCCCGCGTGTACCAGGCCATGGCCGCGGATGGACTCTTCTTCCCGTGGATGGCCCGGCTGCACCCGCGCTACCGCACACCCTCCACCGCCATCCTCTTCCAGGCGGTGTGGGCCATCCTCCTCACGGGCACGGGGACGTACGGCGAGCTGCTCGACTACGTCGTCTTCGCCGACTGGCTCGTCTTCGGTGCCACGGCCGCCACTCTCTTCGTGTACCGCGCCCGTGAGCGCCAGGGCCTCATCCCGCGTGCGGCGTACCGCGTGCCCGGCTACCCCGTCACGCCGCTCCTCTTCATCGCGGCCGCGCTGTACGTGGTGCTGGGCTCCACGGCCTCCAACCCGCTCAACGCGCTCAAGGGCATCCTGCTGCTCGGCGCGGGTGTGCCCGTGTTCCTCTACTGGCGCCGCCGCACCGGGCGCGCCGCGGCGCCAGCCCCCGTTGGAGAGCCGTAGCGCGGCACCTCAGCGGCAGTTCGGATAACCCGTGTCGGACCAGGAGCAGTGCGCCGCCGCCGAGTACGTGAAGACATACTCCTGCGCCGCCGCGTCCCCGCCTCCGCCGCACGCGGAGAGAATCGGCGCCGTCGCGCTGGCCTCCATGGGCACCACCGCCCTCCCTCCGCAGCCCTTCCAGTTGCCGAGACCGAGCGCGTCCGCCGTCGAGGGGAATGCGATGGCCCGCGCCACGGCACCGCCGCTCTTCAGCGAGTACGCCGCCAGCGCCTGGATGCGCCGGGCCACCGCCCACGAGTCATGCCCGTTGTCCCACGAGCCCGGAGGAGCGCTGCTGTACCCGGCCGGCGTGGAGTGGCCCGCGTTGAGCCACTGCCCGTCGCAGCCATCGCTCTTCACGAGCTGCCAGCCCTTCTCCTGCAGGTCGGGCGGCAGCTTGTTCCAGATGTCGTTCACCGCGATGAGGTGGTCATTGGTGTCGTCATCCGCGTACACCTGAATCACCGTCTTCACGTCGAGCGGCAAATCCCGGTAGTGGTCATTCGTCGCCGTCGGGCTCTTGAGGTTGGGGAACGAGAACCAGGGCGCCATGATGAACATGAAGCGCCCGGCGGTGCCCCAGGCGGAGGTCAGCCCGTTGTGCGTCGGGTCCGCGAAGGCGCGGCGCGCCAGCTCCGGCGTGGCACCACCGCCGAAGGAGTGGCCGATGAACCCGACGCGGGTGAGGTCGAACCGCGAGCCATACTGCTTCGCCGCCGCCACGAAGCCGTTCCACAGGGTGTCGTACTGCGAGTTGCGCGTGCCCGTGCTCATGTACGGCACGAACACCACGTTGTAGCCGTTGCTCGCCAGGCGCCGGAGCAGCGGCCCCACGTGGTTGTGGTCCGTGCCGCCGTAGGCGTGTGAGTAGAACAGCACCGGGTACGCGGTCCGGTCGTCGGGCCGGTACACGGTGATGGGCATCTCCGGCCACAGCGCGTTGGGCACGTCGGACGCGACACGCACCGTGAGCGGGCCCTGCGTGCCGTACAGGGACGGCTCCGTCGTCGCGGCCGTCAAGGCCACCTCCGTGCCATACGGGCGCGGCGCGCAGACTGACGCCGCGGCGCCGGCCTCCAGCGCCGCGACAGCCTGCTGAGGCTCCTCATCGGCTCCCGTGGACGGCCCACAGCCCGTGACGGCGAGCACCCCGGTCAGAATCCACCATGAATTTCTCATGGGCATCTTCAACACGGGGCGTGCGGAGAAGTTGCGCGCGTCACCAGCCGGGCGCGGCCGGATTCGGCACGCCCTGGATGCGGAAGCGGCTGCGCACCAGCTCCACGTAGCTCTTCTCCTCCAGGAAGACGGAGCAGAGCTTCCCCAGCCCGTGCTTCGCGCCGTCCTGGACCATGGGCGCGTAGACCAGCCAGAAGTTGAGCGTGTCGGCGGAGACGGAGTCGTCCGTCATCGTCGTCCCCAGGCTGACGCGCGTCACGCCGGACAGGGCCCCCGGCACCTGGAACTTCGCGGCGTAGGACTGGCCGCCCGTCCCGGTGAAGCGACTGTAGTTCACCACGTTGGCAACCGAGGGCGCCTCCTGGCTGCACAGGTTGTAGGCCGCCCCGTCCGCGCCGGTGCCGCAGTAGCAGGCGGTCATCGGTTTCGTGTCGACCTCGATTTCATAGGGCTCGAGGCGGGCCTTCCCGTCCTCCAGGCCTTCCTTGTCGCGGTCCACGCCTTCTGGCACCAGCCGGACGACGCGGTAGCCGATGAAGAGCCCGCTGCCATCCAGCACCAGCGTGTTCTCGGCGTTGCCCCCCACCGAGGCGGTGATGGGCAGGTTTTTCTCCACGACGGCCGCCTTGACGCTCGCTTCGAGCGAGGACTTGTAGGTGAGCGTGATGCGCCCGGCGCGGAGCCCCTCATACAGAAGCCCCTGCCCCGAGCCGAGCCGCACGTCCGCGAGCGACTTCACGCGGTCGATGGTCAGCCCCGTGAGGTTGATGTGCACCTTCTCGGAGCCCGAGCTCGTCAGCTTGAGGTACCGGGCAAGGGCGCCCTCGACACCCGCCGAGAGCGTCTGGTCGGAGTCCAGCGACGCGACGCTCTGCGTGCGGACGCGATTGGCCTCGGGCTGCCCGGGGCCGTCGGGACCCACTCCATCCATCCAGATGGCGCCGATGGGGATGTCGTCGCGAGGAACCGTCAGTGCCTGGAATCCCTCCGGCACGGCCCCACCACTCCGCCCAAAGCCACTGCCACCGCCCGGGGCCGTGCAACCGGCCGCGGCCAGCACCGCGATGAACACCCACGTGACGCTTCGCAACACCACCTCCCAAGATGTGAGACGGTGAGTAAGCCCGGGTTTCACCCGCCCGACAAGGGACGGGCGGGCGCCCTCTTCCGCACCGCCGTCGGCACGCGCTACGGGGACTCCCGTAAGGCCGACCCCGTAGGCGGCAGCGTCTGTCTTCGCGCCAATCGCAATCATCCAGCATTGACTGAATTGCAGTTTTTACAGACTTTGAATTGCAATTCATTTCAATGACATGTTAGGGATGCGGTGGCCCCCAGGCCAAAGCCAAGCACACATCCATAGGAGAAGCCCCATGACGAGGAACGTGAAGCGTTTCCTGGCCGCGCCCCTGCTCACCCTGGTTCCGATGGTTGCCTTCGCCGCCGAGTCCGGTGCGGAGGACTTCATCTCCAAGCATACGGAGTACGTCAGCGTCCGGGCGCCCGAGACGGTGCAACTCCCCGCGCAGAAGGACGGAGAGGGCACCTCGACGCTGCTCGCGGACGTCCCGCAGACCTACTACCTCGGGAACTGGACCGGTTTCCTGGCCACCCCCCTCGGCAGCCTGACGGGAACCACCGTGCCGTACCCGCTGCCCAACCCCCTGAACTTCAGCACGCCGTACAACTACTCGTACGGTTCGCAGGCGCTCGTACCGTCCCTCACGAACTGGACCCAGACCTTCGGCTTCACGACCAACCCGGGGGACCCCACCGGCGCCGCGAAGACGTGCGTCTGGCAGGTCGCCGTCACCGTCACCAATGGCGTCTGCACGGCGAATGTAACGACCTATGCGTACGGCAACCAGGGCGTGGCGTGCCTCCTCAGCAACGCCTCGAACGTCAACCCCGCGACGTGCCAGCTCTTCGTGGCCGTCGGCCTGCAGTGAGCTGAGCACCGCAAGTGCATTCACCCACGGTGGGAGCCCACGTGCTCCCGCCGTGGCCGTGCCTTGCCATTCGCCGCGCCCGGCGTACCGTTCGCCGCGCGCCCTCTTCCATTGGCTGCATGGGCGGGATGCGGGCCTTCGGGCCGCGTCATCCTGGCGTCATGCAAAGAATTGCGCTCCTCTGTCTGTCATTGCTTGCCCTGTCCGCCTCCGCGGCCGACGACGCGCGGGCCCGTGTCCAGGCCGCCGCCGAGGCCATGGGTGGCGAGGCCCGGCTCCGTGCCCTGTCCGGCCTGCGCATCCAGGGCATCGGCCACTGGAACCTGCTGGAGCAGTCCGAGCGTCCCACGCCGCCCTGGCTCGTCATGTACGAGCAGGTCGATGAGCTGCGTGTCCCCTCGCGCCAGCGCCTGCGGCAGAAGACGGAGGGCCGGGGCGCGGCGGGCGCTGGCGGCTGGCAGGTGGCGACGCTGGTGATGGACGGCGACGTGGTGGCCATGGAGCTCGAGGGGAAGATGCGCCCGGCCGGCGGCGCCCAGCTCCAGGACATGCGCGAGCGGCTCGACTTCGCGCCCGAGCGCGTGCTGCTCACCGCCCTGGATGCCAAGGACCTGCACGGCGCGCAGGACACGGTGTTGCAGGACGTGCCGCACCACGTGGTGACGTTCCACCACGGGCGCGCGGCGGTGCGACTCTTCCTCAACGCGCACACGGGACTGCCCACGCTGGTGGAGTCCGAGGACGCTCACCCGGCCGACATGTTCTGGAGCGTCTGGGGCGACGTGCGCACCCGGCTCTTCTTCCAGTCCTGGTCGCTGCAGGCCGGAGGGCTGCGCTACCCGCGCAACTGGGAGTGGCAGCGCAATGACACCCCGTACCACTCCTTCACCGTGACGGCGTTGGAGCTGGAGCCGAAGGTGTCCGACGCGGACTTCGCCATCCCCGACGATGTGCGCAAGGCCTTCGCGGCGCGCGGCGGGCTCACGGTGGAGGACCTGCCGCTGGGCCGTCCGGACCGCCCCGCCGTCGAGCTGGCGCCGGGCGTGGTGCACCTCCCCGGCCGCTGGGACGTGGCGCTGGTGAAGCAGGAGGACGGGCTGGTGGTGATTGAAGCGCCCATCGCCTCCGGTTATTCGACGCGCGTGCTGGAGGAGGCCGCGAAGCGCTTCCCCGGTGTGAAGGTCAAGGCGGTGGTGTCCACCAGCGACGCATGGCCCCACGTGGGCGGCGTGCGCGAGTACGCCTCGCGTGGGATTCCGCTCCACGTGCTGGACCTGAACCGTCCCCTCGTGGAGCGGCTCCTGAAGGCGCCCCGCACGCGGGTGCCGGATGCGCTGGCGAAGGCGCCCCGCGCGGCGAAGCTCCAGGTGGTGGGCCGCCGCACGGTGCTGGGCACGGGGGCGAACCGGCTGGAGCTGATTCCGGTGCGCACCGAGACGGGCGAGCGGATGCTCTTCGTCTGGATGCCGGAGCACCACCTCCTCTACTCCAGCGACCTCGTGCAGCCGGGCCAGGGCGGCGGCTTCTTCAACCCGCAGCAGGTCGCGGAGACGGTGGACGTGGCCGCGCGAGAGAAGCTCGACGTGGCGCGCGTCTTCGGCATGCACCTGGGAGCAACGGAGTGGAAGGCGCTCACGGATGCCGTGGAGAAGGCGCGCGCTCCGGCGACGGCATCGGCCACGCCCTGAGGCGAGGGCCTACCGGGGCCGGCCCAGCCGGCGCTCGAGGTGCTCGCGGCGGTTGCGGCTCACCCGCAGCCGCTGCCCCGTCTCCAGCACCACCACCCACTCCGTGGGCGAGTCGTGGTGCAGCTCGCGGATGCGCTCCACGTTGACGATGGCCGAGCGGTGGATGCGCACGAAGCGCTCCGCGTCCAGCCGCGCCTCCAGCGCCGCGAGGCTCTCCCGCAGCACGTGCTCCTGCGAGCCCACGTGCAGCGTGACGCAGTAGTCGTCGGCTTCAATCCAGTCGATGTCTCCGACGGGCACCAGCACCGAGCGGGTGCCCACCTTCACCAGCAACCGGCCCGTGGACTCCGCGGGTGGTGGCGGCGCGGGGACGGGAGGCGGCGGTGTCTCAGCGAGCAGTCCCGCGAGCCGGCGGCCCAGCTCCAGGGCCTCGCCCTGGCGCAGACGTTGCCGGGCCCGGTGGAGGGCCTCGTCGAAGCGCTCGTCCGCGAAGGGCTTCACCAGGTAGTCCACCGCGTGCACGTCGAAGGCGCGTACCGCGAAGGCGTCAAACGCGGTGATGAAGATGACCGCGGGCATCTGCGCCACGCCCACCTCGCGGATGACACCGAAGCCGTCCAGCTCCGGCATCTGCACGTCGAGCAGGACGAGGTGCGGCCGTAGCTCGCGAATGGCCGCCACGGCCTCGCGCCCGTCTCGGCACTCCCCGCACACCGTCACTTCGGGGTGCCGGGCCAGCGCGTGCCGCAGGCCCCTGCGGGCCAGGGGCTCATCGTCCACCAGGAGCACGCGCAGCTCAGCCACGGGCGCGCTCCTCCACGGCGGCGCCTCTCAGCGGCAGCAGGACGGTGGCCACGGTGCCGGTGCCTTCGGGAGGGCTGGCCACGCTGACGCGCCCCGCGTCTCCGTAGAGCTGAGCCAGCCGGGCGCGCGTGTTGGACAGGCCGATGCCCGGACTGCGCTCCAGGTCGAAGCCCGCCGGCAGTCCCGGCCCGTCGTCCGCCACCGCCAGCTCCAGCACGTCTCCCTGCCGCCGGGCGCGGATGCGCAGCGCCCCCGCCGCCGAGCGCATGGACACGCCGTGGCGAATGGCGTTCTCCACCAGCGGCTGGAGCACCAGGTTCGGCACGCGCGCGTCGAGCACGGCCGCGTCCACGTCCCAGTCCACGCGCAGCCGGTCCTGGAAGCGGAGCTGTTGAATCTCCAGGTAGCGCGACAGCACGGCGACCTCGTCGCGCAGAGGCACCTCCTGCGTGGCGCCCTGCTGGAGCAGCCGGCGGAGGATGTCGCTGAGCAGCACCAGCATCCGCGCCGCGGTGTCCGTCTCCTGCTCGCGCACCAGCACGACGATGGCGTTGAGGGTGTTGAAGAGGAAGTGCGGGTGGAGCTGCGTCTGCAGCGCTTGCAGGCGGGCCTCGGCGAGCTGCACGGAGAGCGCCGCGGCCTGCCGCTCGTTCTCCCGCGCGCGTCGCTGCGAGTCCACCGCGTACGCCACGCCCACCACCGCCGCGTACGTCATGGCCATCATGGGCATCCAGCCCAGCCAGTAGCGCAGCACCATGAGCGGCAGTGGCGGCACGTTGGCCATGGGCGGCATGAACGCCACGTGGCACAGCGTGTACACGAGCGCGAAGACGCCCCCCACGCCCAGGCACGCGGCCACGTGCCCGCCCACGGCGCGGGCCTTCAGCGGGAGCCCCAGGCGCAGCCGTCGCGACAGGTGCACGAGCACGGGCGTGGCGGGCACCCATACGTACCAGGCCGGAAGCTGTGAGGCGAAGGCCCGCCACAGCGGCAGGGGCTGGGAGCCGAGGCGGCTGAAGAAGTACGTCTCCAGGGCGGCGAGCGTCGCCGGCACGGTCCACACCGAGGCCAGCCACGCCCACCGTCGCCACGCTCGGGGCGATGCGTTCTCCATGGGGGACACGATGCCCGGGAGTCTACTTCACGTCGACCGGCGCGGCGCGGGCTCCTCGGGGTGGGCGGCGAACCACTCGAACAGCGTGGACGTGGGGCCGCCCCCCGAGGGATGCGGTGGCGACTAGAGGGGGTTGCAGCCGGTGATGCAGTACTTCGCGTTGATGAGCTTCTTCGACCCGGACACGTTGGACTGGCAGGCCGCGTACTGGACGGCGAGCTGCCCCGGATTGCGGACCGTGCCGCAGGTCAGGCACCCCTGGACATTCTCGAACCAGTAGATGAGGTCCCCGTTCGGGCAGTTCGGCGGAAGCCCCACTCCCTGCTCCACGCTCATGGTGTCACCGGTGTCCGGCGACTCCACGAGCGGCTCCTCCGTGCCTCCACAGGCGGTGAGGGACAGGGTGAGACAGGCGGCCAGTGAGACAAGGATTCGCGAGGCATTCATCAAGGGCTCCATCGAGTCGGGGGAACCCGTGAATCATGCAACAATCCGACTGCCAGTGAAAAGGCTTCACAGTTGGAGCGGGCTTGCTACACGGGTTCGAACTTCGTGCCGGTGATGCCCACGGCCTCCATCGCGTCCATCAGGTCCTCGGAGACGATGAGCGCCACGTTCCAGCCCCATGGGCGGAAGATCTGCGCGCCACCGACCTGCGCCGGGTCGATGCGCATGCCGGAGACGACGCGGTACCGGCCCACCTTTTCGGGCCGTCCGTCCTCGGGCTTCCAGTACTCCACGCGCTCGCTGTGCGCGTCATCGATGCAGCGGATGGTCCGCAGCGCATTGAGGATGAAGTAGGGCCCCTGGTGGCCCTCAACCTCGACCGGGATGAACTGCACGTCCTGGACGCGCTGATGGTTGAAGATGTCGACAACGCGCTCGTGGACCATGGGCGTGGCGAAGGCGTTCAGACTGAAGTCCAGCGACACACCATCCGGCTTCACGGGGAACCGGATGGTTCCCGGGGACTCGATTCGTTGCCCCTTGCGAAATTGCCAGGGGTCATCGAGCTCCTTCCCGGTCTCATCCACGGGACCGCTCAAATGCCACCGACGGCGGATACGCACGTTGTCCGTCAGGTCGAAGTAGCTGGACATGGCTGACGCTCTACATTCCTTTCAACGTTGGGTAATGAGTTGATGGAGCTTTGAGCCTGGAGTGCAGACCTCTCTTGATCCTTTTGAGTTCGTCGATGAGCGCCGACCTGCATCGCGAGACTGTGCCGCAGTCTTGAAGAACATCGTCGAGCCCCAGGAACCGGTGCGACTCAGCGCTCGGACCCCGTGCCCGGCGTCTCCACTTCTCCCCGATGCAACCGCCTGGCGAAGCCGCGCAGATGATGACGGACCACCTTGGGCCAGATGCTCGGCGGAACCGGTTCGAGCGGGCCCCGGTGATTCACCATGACGGCACGCAGCGCGGGAAGCGCTTCGAGCGGGGTCATGTCGATGAGCCCGGGACAGTCACGCAGGTCGATGGACCGCAGCGTGCCCATCCCCTCCACCCCCCAGAGCGACGTGAGCCCGGTGCATCCACGAAGGTCGAGGTGCTCCACGCCTCGCAAGTTGCCAATCTGCCGGATGGACGTAATCGGCGCGTTCTTCAGCACCAGCCGGTTGGGCCCGCCCGGTGTGCGCGGGTCCTCCAGGAAGCGGACGTTCGGCACCCGGTCGAGCGCGCGGAGCTCCCGGGCGATGTTGAAGCGGAACTCCTGGAGCGAAGGCAGGTCCTCGAGCGGCGCCAGGTCCGTGGCCCCCAGGTAATGGACTCGCAGCGAGCGCAGGTGCGTTGCCCCCGCCAGCATGCGGAGCGCCACATCGTCGAGGTAGGACGCCGTGAGCGTGGTGGCGGAATGCCATTCATTTCCGCCGGACACGCCCGCGCGCCGGACTCGGAGCCGGAGCTCTTCGTCATCGGACAGCCCCGCGACCTCGGCCGAGTCCAGCGTCATGTGGTAGGAGGCCAGGTACAGCACCGGCGTCCGGCACTTCGCGAGCGCCGCCGCGGACTCGGCATTGAGCGGGCCCCAGAACTCCACCCGGCGCAGCGAGCGGAGTGATGCCAGCGCCGAGAGGTCACACCCCTCCCTGGGCAGCCGAAGCTGGAGCTCTTCGATGGGAAGGTCCTCGATGCCGCTGAGGGATAGCGGCTCCTCCTCTTCGATGGACAGCCGCCGGAGCGACTCCAGCCCCGACAGCGCGCGGAGGTCCCCGAGCCTGCCCCAACCCAGTGAAAGGGTTTCGAGACTGCGGCTCCGCGCAAGTCCATCCAGGTCGCGGATGAAGTTGCCCCGGTACGCCTGGAGCGTCGCGTGACGCAGCGCCGGCAACTCCGCGAGCGCTGACACGCCGACGATGCCGTCAAAGCCATACACCACCACCTGCTCGAGTGCCGTCAGCCCCATGAGGAGCCGCGTATCGAACGGGCGCTTGTCGAACCAATCCGCCGTGTCCACGAGGAGCTCGCGGATTTCGCTCCGGAGCGCGGTGGCTCGCGGCCCATTGGCGCCCCGAAGTCGCCGCAGCACCTCCAGGACCCGCCGCTCGTCATGGATGGAGATGAGCTGACGCTCGTCCGTGAACCGGAGCCATCCGGCTCCGAAACCACCAAAGGAAGGACGCCCGCGACGATTCCCGAGGTCATAACGCACCGTCGCGAACATCTCCTCGTCGCTCTCACCCACCCACTGCCCGTCTTCCCACATCGCCTGTTCCCCCTACGCGAAGTGTACCCGGCACGAGGGAAGCGATGGCACCTACTTGAGGATGAAATCCCGGGGGCGCAGCGGTTCAGGCTGCGGCTCGCCCAGGGCCTCCAGCAAGTTGATCTCCCCGGTGCGGGCGAGCGCGAGCACGGGCAAATCATTCGGCGCATCCCCGAAGGGTTCCTCCAGCTCGTCGCTCAGCAAGTCCAGGCCGAAGAAGGTATAGGCAATCATGGCCGCGAGCACCGGCGAGAACCAGCCCATCGCCTCGGCGAGGCCGAAGGGCAACAACAGACAGAAGAGGTACGCGGTGCGGTGGAGCAGCACGGTGTATGCGAATGGCACCGGGGTGTTTCGGATGCGCTCGCAGGCGGTGAACACGCTCATCAACCCGTGCACCCGCGCGTTCAGCGCGCCCCAGGTGATGTCGGTGAGCCGCCCCTCCCGGCGCAGCGTGGCCAGCTCCAGTTCCTGCTCGCGCAGCAGGGCGTTGGGCCGGTTCCCGCTGGCCAGCACTCGCGAGCGCTCGGACTCCGAGACATAGCGGGCGATGTCCTCGCTGGCGTCGTGCCCCCGCAGGTGCGCGGCGAGCGCGTGCGTGAAGGCGATGTTGCGGTGCACGAGCCGCCGCGCCGCCTCGCGCCCCACGACGGACAGCTCGGTGCGCCCGTCATCCAGCAGCGCGATGGCCGCATGGGAGAGCGCACGCAGCTCGATGAGCAGCGCGCCCAGCTGCTTCCGGGCCTCCCACCAGCGGTCGTAGCAGGCGTTGTTCCGGAACCCGAGGAAGATGGACAGCGCGATGCCCAGCAGGGACAGCGGCGCGGGCGAGGTGACGGGCAGCCGCAGGTGGCCACGCTGGTGCGTCCAGACGACGAGGCAGGAGAGCCCCGCGATGAACAGCACGTGCGGCAGCACGCGGGGCAGGATGGTGCCACGCACGACGAACAGCAGACGGAGGGCACCTGGACGGGGACGGACAATCACGGCCGGCCCCTCGTGCTTCATTTCCCGGCCACTCGCAAGCGCGTCGAGCAGCCGCGTGTCGGAGGGCCACTGTCCGTCTCCCGCATTGCACGGTGAGCATCAGTACGGGTGCCCCGCCATGC
This sequence comes from Pyxidicoccus sp. M6, assembly GCF_055568925.1. Classification (NCBI taxonomy): domain Bacteria; kingdom Pseudomonadati; phylum Myxococcota; class Myxococcia; order Myxococcales; family Myxococcaceae; genus Pyxidicoccus; species Pyxidicoccus sp. M6. Next base: position 9,544,267 of record NZ_CM145714.1, read on the forward strand.
GTGGCTCAGGCGTGCCCGGCGGCGTGCACGAGCTGAAGGCCTCCCTGGTACCGGCGGGCCAGCCGCGTCCTCAGGTTGAAGGGGATGCCCCACTCCTTCGTGAGCCTGTCCGCGCGCGCGTTCAGCTCCGCCCGAGAGCGCTTCGCCACGTCCGGCAGCCCGACGAGCACCTGGTTGGCTGACTCCTCCACGGTGTGCGCGTAGAGCTGCGCGAAGCTCTGCTCCCACGTGCGCGCCATGGCCGAGTTCCACCGGCCCAGGGAGCGCAGCACGTTGCCCACCACCACACCGCCCGGTGACAGCCGGGCCCGGGCCGCCTGGAGGAACTCGCGCGTGGCCAGCGGTGGAGGGATTCCCCGCGGGCCATAGGCGTCCAGCAGGATGGCGTCATACGCCGGCCCGGGCGCCGCGATGACGTGCCGCGCATCCGCCACATGGACCCGCAGCGACGCGTCCTCCCGGAAGCCGAAGTGGCGCCGCGCTACGTCCAGCACCTCCGCGTGGAGCTCCGCCACGTCGACCTGCGCCTGGGGCAACACCGCGTGGAGGAACATCGGCAGGGCGCCGCCTCCGAGCCCCACCACGAGGATGCGCCGGAGCTCGGGCACGAAGGCCAGCGCCGCCACCATGGCCCGCGTGTAGTCCGACTCCAGCCGCAGGGGAAAGCCCGGCCACACCACGCTCTGCGAGGCCCCCAGCCAGCCGAACTGGAGGTAGCGCCGCCCCTCGTCGTCCTCGGTGACGATGAGGGGCGCGGCGGCCGACCTCGCCACGCACAACACCCTGCGCGGCTGTTCGAGCACGCGCGCGACGCGCGCCTGCGCCACCACGCTCCGCCAGGCCCGGCCTTGCGGCGGAGGACGGCCCCGTCCCAACCGGGGCCAGCGGCCGGGCGGAGCCCTCCACGCGTCCGCGAGCCCTCCCTGGCCGTCCCGGTGCATCCACGTCACGGAACGAGCATAGAGGGAGCGCGGCGAACGGGGAACTACGGCAGCGTGCCGTCGGTGATGACGACGTCGTCGATGTAGCCCCGGTAGTCCCCCGTGCTGGCGGGCCGGTCGTAGCTCACGAGGATGCGGTCAATCGTCTTCCCACTCAGCCACTGGCCCACGTTGCTGCGAATCCGCGTCCAGGTGTTCAGCGGAATCGCCCCGCCGTGGCCCGCGTTGGCGTGCATGCTGAAGCCGTTGAAGTCCGTGGCGCCGCTGTCCCGGAGCGTCGAGCCGTCCGTGCACACGAAGTCCACCGCGACGTACCGGCCGTTGTCCTGCTGCGGGAATATCCAATAGCTCAGCTTCGTGGCGCTGGTGACGGGGATGTTCACGTCGAAGACGCGGGCATTCGCGTAGGACACCGTCGCGCTGGTGTCCTTGCCCGAGTACATGAGCGTGGCAAGGCCCGTGTGCGGCGACTCCTGGCGCGGCGAGCACTCCACCTTCGTCGCCCACGTCTGGGCCGTGACGTTCTGGCTGGCTTCAATCGTGTCCAGCCAGGTGGGCTGGGTGTCGGTGCTCTCGAAGCCGGACTGGAAGAGCACGCTCCCGCCGCCGCTCGCGGGGATGACCTCGAACGAGACGACGGTGTACGGCGGCACGGTGTAGGTGAACGCGGAGCCCGCGTACGGAACCGTCGTGTACGCGGTGGGGTTCGCCGTCGTCGCCGCGTTGACGGTGCGCACATTCACCGTGCCCGTGACGCTGCTGATTCCGGCGAGCGAGACGGTGACGTCATACGCGTTGCCCGCCGTGTCCTTGTTCACCACGGTGACGAACGTCCTCCCCGTCGCCGTGGCCCGGCTGGCGAAGGCCTCGAGGTTCGCCGTTCCGCCCGTGGTGGTCAGCTTCTGGTCGCCCGTGTAGTTGCCGAAGAGGAACAGCGTGAAGTACGGCTTGAAGGGCGCGAAGTCCGTCGTGTTCAGCAGGCCCAGGTGGTTCTGTCCGGCCTCGGCGAGGTTGTAGAAGGCGAAGATGTCGATGTTGGCCTTCATCGCGTTGATGATGGCGCTGGCCATCCACGTCGCGTTGACCTCGCTGTGGTACTTCGCATTGAAGGCCGCGGAGTCCCCCTGCGCGATGTTGTACTCGGTAATGGCGGCGCCGAACTTCTTGCCCGAGGGGCCGGTGAGCACGCCGTTGAGGCCCCCGTTCTTCACCTTGATGACGTCATCCCGGTAGTTCGGCGGCGTCCAGGCCATCCGCCAGGCATCCGTCGCGGCGTCGCTGGCCTGGGGGCCGTAGTTGTGCCAACTGAGGATGTCCAGGTTCGCTTCCAGGTTCTTCGCCGCGTTGGACAGCCAGCTCTCGGTGGGCCCCTTGTCCAAATCTCCCGAGTGCGAGTCCGCCGGACCGATGAGCTTGAGCGTCGAATCCTTGCCGCGCATGGCCGAGGCGACGGTGGTGAAGAAGGTGTTGTAGTCCGCCATCGACGCGAACTTTCCGTCCCACTCGTTGGTGGACTCGTTCCACATCTCGAAGTACCGGACGCGCTTCGTGGCCCCCAACGCCTGGTCGACGTTGTAGCGCTGCACGAGGCCCGCCATGAAGGTGCCGTACTCGGCCCAGTCCGCGGAGGTGATGACCTTGTCCACGTCGAGCGTCTTGTTGACGCCTCCGGGGAAGCCGCACACGACGATGAGCGGCTCGGCCCCGGCGTCCCAGATGGTGTTCAGCAGCGCGTCGATGGTGGTCCAGTTCCACGTGTCGTGGGCCGGGTAGACGTCCTGCCCGTTGTACAGGCCCCACTGCGTGACACCGACGCGGACGAGCTTCACCTTCGCGTCGCGGATGCGCTGCTCGAGGGCCGCGTTGCCGGGCCAGTGGCCCACGTACTTGTCCGGTGCGCCCACGGCCCAGGAGAACGGGTTGACGGCGCCCGCGTTCGACGCGGTGTCGACGGTGACAGTCGTGGCCAGCGCCGCGCGCGCGACACCGGGAGCTTCCGGGGTGAGCGCCTGTGGGCCCGACTCGGAGCCGCCGCAGGCACTCAGCAGCAACACCCCCAGTGCATAGACGACGCGGCGGAATCCATGCGGCGACGACACTTCGAAGTCCGAGCGAGATGACACGTGCTCCTCCCAGGTGCGAGTCGTGGTTGCCTCTTCGAAACACTGACACTCGAGCGGGTGATGTGGCGCACGGTTTCCCGCTACACTCGCGTGGACCCATGATGCACGCGCGCGCGCCCTGCCCTCCGCTCCAGCCGCTCGTCCGGATGCTGTGGGCCTCGGAGGGGACGGACGCCGTCGCGGAGGGAGGGCTCGAGCGGGTCCTGCCGACCGGGGCCATGCACCTCGTCTTCCGGCTGTCGGACAGTCCCCTGCGCCTCCTCGAAGGCGGCGGGCCCCGGAGCGTGGGGCGGACCATCGTCGGCGGAGCCCGAGCCTCGTACTACGTCCGTGAAGTCTCGCAGCCCGTTTCCTCCGTGGGCGTCCAGTTCCACCCCGGCGCCGCCCCCCTGCTGCTCGGGGTGCCGGCACATACGCTGGCGGAACGGCATACGGCGCTGGAGGATGTCTGGGGCAATGTCGTGGCCGAGATGCGCGAGCGATTGCGGGCGGAGCGCTCACTGCCCGCACGCCTCGCGCTCGTGGAGCAATGGCTGCTTGCGCGGCTCCAGGGCACGCGCGGCACCGTGCACCCCGCCGTGGGGCTGGCGCTCCAGCGGTTCTCCGCGGGTCAGGACGTGACGGACGTGGTGGAGGCCGCGGGCTACAGCCACCGGCGCTTCATCGTCCTCTTCCGCGAGGCCGTGGGCCTGACACCCAAGGTCTACACGCGGCTGCTGCGCTTCCAGGATGTGCTCACACGGCTCGCCGCCTGCTCGGAGCAACCGTGGAGTGAGCTGGCGCTGGACGCGGGCTACTCCGACCAGCCGCACCTCCACCGCGACTTCATCGAGTTCACCGGGCTCTCGCCGGGACAGTACCGCGCCCTGCGTCCCCGGAACCCCAACCACGTGCCGGTGCCGTCCACCGGCCCGGTGGGAAGGTCAAAAACGTTCAAGACGTGAACCGCCCCGGCGGGGCACAAGGCGCGGCGTGGGTTCCACACCGGGGCTCACGCCATCGACAGGGATTCAGCCATGGCCATCCACGAGCTGTTTGCGTACATCCGAGTGAAGGGCGCCGACCGGGCGATTGCGTTCTACGTCGAGGCCTTTGGCGCGAAGGAGAATTTCCGCCTCGTCGAGCCGAACGGGCGAATCGGCCACTGCGAGCTCGAGCTCGGCAAGGGCGTGCTGATGCTCTCCGAGGAGTTCCCCGAGTACGGCATCCTCGGCCCGCAGAGCGTGGGCGGCGCGTCCGTCACCCTCCACCTCCACGTGGACAACGCCGATGCGCTCATCGACCGGGCCGTCACCGCGGGCGCCACCCTCGTCCGCCCGCCGCAGAACCACTTCTACGGCGAGCGCAGCGGCTCCATCAGGGACCCCTTCGGCCACGAGTGGAGCCTCGGCCACGAGGTGGAGCACCTGAGCCCCGAGGAGATGCAGCGCCGATACACCGCGATGTTCAGCCAGGGCTGATGCCCCACAGTGTCCCGGCGCCGCGAGTCCTCAGAAGACTTCAATCTCCGCCACCTGGAAGTAGTAGCTGCCGCTGACGGCCCGCATCTTCGTCGCCTGAATCTGGAGGAAGCGGGCCGGCTGCGCGGTGAACTCGAACGTCTGGACGCTCGTGGGCTTCGGATGGGCCGTGCGCTGGATGACGGGCGTCCACGTCACCCCGTCCTGGGAGAGGGAGATGGTGAAGTCCTCGGGGAAGCCGTCTCCCACCGTCGTGTTGTAGGTGGCGTCGTTGCGCGGGTAGATGTCCACGCGGTGCACCCAGGGCGGGCCGGAGGAGCCGGCCGCGTCGGTGAACTGGAAGCGAATCCACTGGGGGGTTGCCGGGTTCGAGGACGACATGCTCGACCAGCCGTAGCTGGTGGTGATGGAGCTGCGCTGGCCGTCCGCGACGCGCACCGGCGTCCAGCGCCCGTCCGGCTCGGTGCTGCTGTTGCCCGTCGTGCTCGACGCGGTGAGGGTGGCCGTGCGGGCGGTGTTGCAGACGAAGGCGCTGGGAGAGCCCGGCACCGGGCCTCCGGCGACCTCATAGAGCTTGTTGATACCCAGCCGGTCATGGCACCCCAGCCACGGACCGCCCGGGCTGTTCGGGTTGCCCACGCTTCCGAGCGCCCGGGGCGTCTTCGCCGTGGACCGCGTGTAGTGCATCACCGAGCTGTAGTCGTAGGGCCCCAGGGCCGTGTACTTGGCCTTGCACTCCTTGCGGTTGTTCCGGTCACTCGAGGGGACGGAGATGTACGTGTCCCGGTCGCAGCGCTGGTGCTCGTGGTTGAAGCCGATGATGTGCCCCATCTCGTGCTGCACGGTGCGGAACAGCCGCCCGTCGAAGCAGTCCGGGTCGATGCGCAGCTTCTGCTTGCCACCCACGCGCCCGACGGCCGACAGGCCACAGGCGTCCTTGAGGTTGCGCACCTTGATGCGAACCTTGTCCGGCGCGCTACCTTCAATCCACGTCACGGACGAGCGCTGATTCCAGTCCGCGATGATGTCGCGGATGGCCTGCCGCCGGCTCGAGCTGACCCTGCGGTTGAATTCGTAGAACACCACCCGGCCCGGCCAGCGCGGGTCCCTCAGCGCGCGCCTCCAGCAGCCCACCTGGTAGAACTTGCATTGTTGGTGGGCATTGATGGCGTAGGCGAAGCCGCTCACCCGCCCGTCCTCCGAGGTGTCGCTCACGGTGCCCGTCGCGTTGAGCCAGGCCTGGTACTCCACGAACAGGCTGTCCAGCTCATTGGTGTCCGCGACGTAGAGGTCCTCGCCCGTCACGACGTCGCCGTCGTCGAGCGACAGCTCCGCCTGCTCGCCGTTGGAGAAGGTGAAGGTGACCATGCCGGGGTTGTCGTAGACCTCCAGCTCGGCCAACTGGAAGTAGTACGCGACGCCCACGTGGTCGAGCCGCGTGGCCCGCACGCGCAGGTAGCGCGCGGTGACGCGAGGCAGGGCGAAGATTTGCGCCTCGTCCTCGTTGAGGACGTAGCCCACCTGGGTGAGCAGGGGCGTCCAGCTCACCGCGTCCTGGGAGCTTTCGACGACGAAGTCGCGCGGGAAGCCGTCACCCTCCTCGGTGCCGGACGTGGCGTCGTTGCGCGCGTGCAGCTGCAGCTCGTTGAATGGGCGCGCGGTGCCGAAGTCGAGGCGAATCCACTCGTTGGCGGACTCCGTGGAGCTGGGCATGGAGGACCAGCCGAAGGACGTCTCCACCGAGTCGCGGTTGCCGTCCACCGCGCGCTCCTTCGTCCAGCGCGGGTCGACTCCGGTGACGCTTCCCGTGGTGCTGGAAACGGTGACGGTCGCCGAGCGCGCCAGGTTCGGCAGGCAGGGCACGCTGGTGCACTGCTTGACGTAGGGCGCATTCGGGTCCACGGCGAGCCCCCGCGCCCCGTCATCGAGCGCCGGCGCATCCTCGTCCGTGCCACAGCCCACGCACACCACTGCCGTGAGCGCCAGGATGGCGCCCGCCTTCCAGAACGGCCTCATGTCGTCCTCACCGTGTTGTTGTCGTTCGCGGAAGGGCACGCCACGTCCACGGCCGGGCGGGACGCACCGTCTTCTCGACCGTCGACATTAATACATTTTCACACGGCTGGATACTGTTGCAACGACGTGGCGGCTACGTGGGCAGCTTGATGCCGGACAGGCGCTGGAAGAGCTCCACCGCGAAGCCATCCGTCATGCCGGAGATGTAGTCCGTCACGCACAGCAGGCGCTGGTACTTCGACAGCCGCTTGATCGCCTCATCGCGCTCGGGCGGCTTCTCCTGGTCCACCTGCGCGAACTCCGGCCGCTGGAAGGACTCCATGGGCAGGAGCTGCCGCAGCTTGCGCTCCTCGCGGTTCGGCTGGTCCGTCACCACCGCCGACGCGAACATGTCCAGGAGGCCACCCAGCGTCTTGAAGCCCGCGCTCTCAATCTGGAGCACCCGCTCGCTCTCGTAGCCCAGGCGGCGGGTGATGCGCTTGATTTCGTCCAGCTGCTCGCGCACGTCCTTGTCCGCCGACACCAGCGGCGTCTCCCACTCGCCCCGCTCCATCTCCTCCGCGTGCGCCAGGAACACCTTCACGCACGCCGGAATCAACAGGCCGATGGCCCGGGCCCGTGCCTGCGCCATGCGCGTCTCCAGGTGCGCGGGGGGCGGACGCTGCGGCTTGTCCGACGGAGGAGGCGGCAGCACCTGCTCCAGCAGCTCGCAGGCCCGCAACATCGGAATCAGCCCCAGCTTCGCCGAGTCCTCCAAATCAATCACGGCGTAGCAGATGTCGTCCGCCGCCTCGACGAGGAAGGCCAGCGGGTGTCGCGAGAAGACGCCGGGCTCGCGCTCCTTCAGCCCCAGCGCACGGTAGGCCTCCACCGCCAGCGCCTCGTCGTCCTGGAAGTAACCGAACTTCTTCTCCGACACCCGCCCCTTCACCGGCGCGCGCCCTTCCGCGAGCACCGAGGGCCGCGGGTACTTGCTCATCGCCCCCAGCGTCGCCGCCGTGTAGCGCAGGCCACCCTTCCGCTCGCGCGACTGGAGCCGAGTGAGGATGCGCAGCCCCTGCGCGTTGCCCTCGAAGCTCTGCAGGTCCTTCCACTCGGCCGGCTTGCCGAAGGGGCTCGGGCGTCCCGACTCCGGAGCCGGCAGTCGCTGCTCCACCCAGTGCTGAATCGCCGCCTCGCCCGAGTGGCCGAAGGGCGGGTTGCCGATGTCGTGCGCCAGGCACGCCGCCGCGACGATGGTGCCCAGGTGCGACGGCTCCACCTCCACGCCCTGCTCGCGCGACAGGTGACGCCCGGCCAGCTGCCCCAGCGAGCGCCCCACGCAGGACGCCTCGATGCTGTGGGTCAACCGCGTGCGTGTGTAGTCGCTCGACGACAGGGGGAAGACCTGCGTCTTGTCGTGGAGGCAGCGGAACTCGCTGGAGAAGACGATGCGGTCATAGTCCCGGTCGTAGTCGGTGCGCTCGTCCGGGAGGAGCCGCTCGTCCTGTGGGGGCGCGGCCTTCTCCGCGCCGGCCTTCGCCGGGGGTGAGCCCACCCGGTGCGGCGAGAGGAGCTGCCGCCATCTCTCCGTTCGACTGCTGCTGCCCACGGCTGCCTCGCTGTGCTGGAAGACGCGGCCCATGGTGCTCCGGACCCGCGCCGAGGCAAGTTTTCCCGGGCGGGCAGGCGACAGCCGCCGCCCTCCGTCCCGGCGAGCGGGCCCCGCGCTCCCCGCTCCGGGAACATCTCCGTGCTGGACGTGGCGGGGGCGCATGGGCAGCCTTGCGCGCCGTTCCACCCTTTCCTACCGAGGAGTCCTTCTCATGAAGCTCAAGGCCCTGAGCCTCGCCGTGTCGCTGCTGGCCCTCCCTGGAGTGGCCTCCGCGCAGAGCCCGTTCGACACCATCAAGAAGAGCGCGAGCGACGCCGGCAAGGGCGCCGTCGAGAAGCGCGTCAACACCAAGCTGATGGACGAAGGCCGCAAGAACCAGTGCAGCTTCAAGACGGGCACCGCCGAGCTGGAGCCCGGCTGCGACGCCAAGCTGAAGAAGCTCACCTCCGCCCTCATCGACGCCAAGAAGCAGCTCGATGGCGCCGGGGTGAAGAGCTACAAGTTCGAGGTCTCCGGCCACACCGACTCGTCCGGTGACGCGGCGAAGAACAAGAAGCTCAGCGAGCAGCGCGCGGAGACCATCGTCAAGGAGCTGGTGTCGCGCGGCGTGCCCCGCGGCGAAATCATCGCGGTGGGCCTCGGCTCCGAGAAGCCGCTGGTGAAGCCGGACGACACGGCGGCCAAGAAGGCCAAGAACCGCCGCTACGAGCTCCAGGTCCGCCTGTAGTCCCTCAGCGGGCCCCGGCGGCAATGGGGCCCGCGGTACCTGCCGCGGGCTCCACCATCGCTTCCGTCTCCCCTCGCGGGCGCTCCTTCGCCACGGGGATGAACGTCATCGCCCGCTCGGCCAGCGCGGTAATCGTGAGCGAGGGATTCACGCCCGGGTTGGCGGAGATGGCCGAGCCGTCCACCACGTAGAGCCCGTCGTACCCGAAGACGCGGTGCCGAGCGTCGATGACGCCCGTCTGCGGCGAGTCCCCCATGCAGCAGCCGCCGAGGATGTGCGCGGTGGTCGGAATACCCAGCAGCGTCTCGCTCACCATCGTCATCGGGTAGCCGTCCAGCTTGTCGGACACGCGCTTCGCCAAATCGAAGGCCTCCGGCATGTTGGACGTCGGCGCGGGCCCCGCCTGGAGCCCCGTCCTCACGCCCTTGCGCAGCGCCGTCGACAGGCCGCGCCCGCGCCGCATGCGCAGGTGGCCTTCCAGGGTGCGCATGTAGAGGAGAATCATCGTCCGGCGCGCGAAGTCCGGGACGAACCACGCCTTGAGGAAGCGCACCGGGTGGCGCACGAGGATGCCGACCAGGCGCGCCAGCCGGGCGAACATCGTGGCCCCGGGCACCTGCGGCGCCATCAGCAGGCGGAAGAAGCCCGAGCCCTCCGAGTAGCGCACCGGCTCCAGATGCGAGCGCGCGTCCGTGTGCAGGATGGAGCCGATGGCGATGCCCTTGGACAAGTCCTGGTCCTTGCGGCCGCTGACGACGCCGATGAGCGCCTCGGAGTTGGTGCGCACGCCGTCCCCCAGCCGGTCTGACAGGCGCGGCAGCCCGTCCGGGTGCTCCTTCAGCTCGAGGAGCAAATCCATCGTCCCCAGCACTCCGCCGGCGAAGATGACGTTGCGCGCGGTGAAGCGAACCTTCTCTCGGAAGAAGCGCCGGTCGCCGCGCAGCGCCGTCACCTCGTAGCCGCCCTCCGGCAGCGGGCGCACCCAGGTGACTTCCGTGTCCGCGTGCAGCGTGAGGCCGCGCTTCTCCGCGAGGTGGAGGTAGTTCTTGTCGAGCGTGTTCTTGGAGTCGTGCCGGCAGCCGAGCATGCAGCCGCCGCAGGAGATGCAGCCGGTGCGTTCCGGGCCCTCACCGTTGAAGTACGGGTCCTTCACGGTGACGCCGGGCTCGCCGAAGTAGACGGCCACGGTGGTGGGCTGGAAGTCGGGGCGGCCAATGTCCTCGCCCACCTCCTTCAGCACCTTGTCCGGGAAGGTGTTGAGCGGGTTGACGGTGGCGCCGAGCATCCGCCGCGCGGTGGCGTAGTGCGGAGCCAGCTCCTCCTTCCAAGAGGCGAGGTGGCCCCACGAGGGAGACTGGAAGAAGTCGTCCTTCGGGATGGGCAGCGTGTTGGCGTAGACGAGCGAGCCGCCGCCCACGCCCACGCCGGACAGCACCGTGACGTGGCGGAAGAACGTCATCTTGAACAGGCCCCGCCAGCCGAGCAGCGGCATCCACAACCAGCGCTTCAGGTCCCAGTTCGTCTTGGGAAAGTCCGGTCCGCGCAGCCGCCGGCCCTTCTCCAGCATCACCACGCGGTAGCCCTTCTCGGTGAGCCGCAGCGCGCTGACGCTTCCGCCGAATCCCGAGCCGATGATGAGCCAGTCGCAGTCCATGAGCGTTGCGCCCTCCGAAGTCCCATAACGGGGCCCCGCCGCGCACGTGACGCCGCGTGCGGGCCCCAAGGGCCACTCTATGACAGAGGCGGCACCGGCCCGGGCGTAGGAATGCACGAAGCCCGCCCGCTCACGGGCCGGGCACACGGCCGGCGTGCGCGGGCCGCCACCGTCCGGCTCAGCGCGCCCCGAGCAGCTTGCTCACGGCCTGGTACACCGTGGCCGCGGTGGCCGGGCTCTTCACGTAGGCAGCGGGGTTGAGGTTCGTCAGCCGGCCCACCAGCGAGTCCGGGCCGCTCACGTTCACCATGACGATGCGCGTCCCGGGACGGGCGGCGGCCCGGAGCACGTCGAGGGCGGTGCCCGTGTCGACGACGATGATGGGCGTGGGCTTGTCAGCCGCGGGCTCGGTGATGACGCGCAGGTTCTGCTGGGTGAACAGCTCCGTGACGAGCTTCATCAACTTCGCGTCCAACAGCCGCACCAGCACCACGGGCCGGGTGTCCACCTCCTGCGCCTGCGCGGCCTGGGGCGTGGGGCCCTTGCCCAGCTCGCGCACGTCCGTCTTCAAGAGCTCGATGACGTCCGACTTCAGCACGCTGCGCACGCGGTTGAGCAGCTTCGCGTCCGCCGCGAGCAAATCCTTCAGCCGGCGCTCCGCGTCCGGCGGGAGCTGGGTGAAGGCCACGCCCATCTCCTCCTCGCGGGCCCACGCCACCTGGCCCTGCGCGAGCAGCGGCTGGGGTGCGTCCGGCAGGCGGATGCGCAGCTCCAGGGTGCTGCCCACCGGCAGCACGCGGGACGTCTTGATGGCGAGGCCGCCCGCCCCGATGTTCTTCGTGTACGCGCGCACCACGTCCGCGTGCGTGGCGAACGACAGCTCCAGCACCGCGTCCGCGCGCACCGGCCGGGGAGGCATCGGGCTGCCCTCGGCGGGCAGCGCGCCCAGCTCCAGCAGGACGTCCCGCAGCAGCTCCAGGCGCTGCTCCTGCTCCGGGCTCAGCGGCTGTGACTTCTGCTTCTCGCGGAGCGCGTTGTACTCATCCAGCGCGTTCCCCTGAGCTCTTCCCATTCCCATTCGGCGGCCCCCGGTGCCCGTCGTGAAGACAGGTGGACTCTAGCGCTCCCCTTCACAACCATGGAGGCGGGACAAAGACACCCCAGCCACGGGTCCCTCCCGCCCCGTCAGCGAGCAGGGGCGCGAGCGCCCGGCCCACAGCGCACCCTACGGCACGTGCGACGTGTGCTCCGGTGGGACGGACGTGGAGTGCGAGACAGCGGACAGCAGCGCGTCATGTCCAAGGGTTTGCACGAGCGCGTGCGCGCCCTTCATGCGGAGGCCCCCTCCTGCTCCGGCGGGAAGGGCGCCACCTCCGTTCCGGCCCGCGCGGCGCGCAGCGGCAGGTCGATGTGGACGGTGGTGCCCTCCCCCTCCCGGCTCTCCAGCGTGAGCTGGCCGCCGTGCTGCTGGATGATTTCCCGCGCGATGTAGAGCCCCACGCCCAGGCCGCCCCGGTCATGCACCGTGCCCGCGTGCGGCCGGTAGAAGCGATTGAAGAGCCGCGGCTGCTTGTCCTCGGGGATGCCGATGCCCTCGTCGCGGATGGACACCCGCGCCAGGTCCCCCTGCGTGGAGAGCGTCACGTCCACCGGCGCCAACGGTGGGGAGTAGCGCATGGCGTTGTCGAGCAGCGCCACGAACACCTGCTCCAACCGGGCCGGGTCTCCCCACACCGGTACGTCCGCGTCGCCGTCCACGCGCACGTGGACGGGGTGCTCCGGGTGGGTCTCGGCCATGCGACGCGCCGTGTCCTCCACCAGCGTGCGCAGGTCGAGGGACTCCTTCGCCAACCGCATGCGCCGCAGGTGGAGCTGGGACACGTCCAGCAACGTGCGCACCACCTGGTCGATGCGGTTGGCGCCCCGGTCGATGCCTTCCAGGACCCGGCCCAGCATCGGGTCACGCCCCGCGTCCGTCCGGAGCGCCACCTGGGCGAAGGACTTCATCACCGTCACCGGCGTCTTCAGCTCGTGGGCCGCCATGCGCACGAACTCGTCCTTGAGCCGGTCGAACTCCACCGACTCGGTGATGTCGTGGAGGACGACCACCGCCGCGACCACCCGGCCCTGCTCGTCGGGGATGGGGGCCGCGTTCGTGCGCAGCATGCGCTCGCCGACAGGCAGCAGGACGCGGAGGTCGAAGTCGCGCACCACCTCGCCGCGCAGGGCCCGGAAGAGCGGCAGCTCGTGGTGCTCCATAGGGGCGCCGTCCATCGTCAGGAAGGTTGTGCCGCGCTCCACATCCGCCACGGTGCGTCCGCCATGCATCCGCAGGCCCGCCCGGTTCACGAAGGAGAGCTGGCCGTCCGAGTCCGCCACGAAGACGCCCTCAATCATGTGGTCGAGGATGGCGTGCAGCTCGGCGGAGCGGCGCCGCAGCTCGGACAGCAGCTCCTGCTGCCGCACGAGCAGCCGCTGACGCTCCTCCTCCGCCCTCCGGCGCTCCGTCACGTCCGAGAAGAAGCCGAAGACGCGGCGCGCCCCGTCGGTGGACACCGTGGAAAGGCTCAACTCCACCGGAAACACGTCTCCATTCCTGCGCACCGCGAGCGACTCCAGACGGCAGGCGGGGATGACGGACGGGCCCGTGTCGATGATGCGCTGGAGCTGACGGCAGCGCTCGTCGCGGTCCTCGGGCGGGCACAGGACGTCCAGCGCCGGCCGGCCGAGGATGTCCTCGCGGCGCCAACCGAAGATGCGCTCCGCGCTGGTGTTCCACGTCACCAGCCGCCCCTCGGCGTCCACCGAGGCCACGCCGTCCATGGACGTCTCCAGCACGTCGCGCAGCATTCGTTCGTTGCGCTCCAGCGCCTCGCGCTCGCGCTCGCGTGCCGCGAGCTCCCGGGACAACGTCCGCACGCGCAGGGTGCGCATGCCGGCCACCATGCCCGCGAGCAGGGCCAGCCAGAGGGTGAGCCCCACCGCCTGGAGGGTGGCATGCAGGCGGCGGGAGTTGGCGAAAAGCCAGTCCCGGTCCGAGGACACGTAGACCGTCCACCCCGCCTCGGGCACCGGCGCGGCCTGGATGTGCAGGCGGTCCACCAGACGGTGCTCCTGCTCGTATGCGCGCAGGTCGGCGAGCGTCAGCTCCGGCACCGGGGCCGACGCGCCCGGCCTGCCGCGCGCTTTCGCCCACGCCACGAGCTCGGCCTCACGCGGGTGGGCGAGGAGCCTGCCAGCGCGGGTGACGACGTAGAACGTCTCGTGGGGCGTGGTGTTCATCCGCGCCACCAGCGCCACCAGTTGGGGAAGGACGACGTCCACCGAGACGACGCCTCGCGCGGTCCCATCCGTTCCCTCGAAGGCCATGAGCAGGGAGGAGTAGACGAGGTCCACGTCGAAGTAGGGCTCGGAGAGGAAGGGGTTGTCCCTCGCCTGGAGGCCCTGCTGGTACCAGTCCCGGTGGAGGTAGTCGTAGGCCGGCGTGGACCACTCGTAGGTGAGGACGAGGCGCTCCGGCTCGTCGAGCCGCCGGTGGACATACGTCCCCACCCAGCGCTGGTCCGGCTCCAGTGCGTACGGGGTGAACCACACACCGATGCCGTAGATGGACTCGGGCAGGGCCGACGCCAGCGTGCCTCGGACGAGGGCCTCCACCTCGGAACGTTCGCGCAATGGAGCGGCCAGGGTCGCCACGGTGCGCGTCAACTGCTCCGCGGTGTCCAGGCGGCCCTGGAGCTGGGAGGAGAGCTGCTCGGCGCGGCTCGCCTGCTCGAGCAGGGCTTCTCGCTCCAGGCTGGCGCGGGCGAACCGGTCGAAGGCCATCAGCCCAGCCGTGACGGCGAGCCCCAGCCCGAGAGTCACCGCCACCAACTGCCAGCGCGGCGAGCGCAACCTGGCTCCCCTCCCGTCCGCCGGAAGGCGAGAAGAGAGGTCCCTCGGGTCCATGAACTCAACGTGGAGACGCGTGGGGCGGCGGCAAGCAGCGCGCGTGGCATGCCCTCGGAGGGCTGGCCAGCAGACGCCATCCGTGCGCTCCACGTCCGCCGCCCACGGGTCGTGCCCTTCTGTCCAGTTCTCGACACAATCAAGAATTCAGTTTATTCCTGGTTTTTCTGAAAAGGAGGATGCCGCCCGCCGTAAGGGGGCCCCGTGGAGCGGGCCCCGTCCCCCGCAAAGAGGAGCTGTACCCATGAAGCGTTTCATTCCCGTTTCCCTCCTGCTTCTGAGCTCGACCCCGGTTTTCGCCGAGCAGAACAAGGCCGCAACGAAGGACCGTGAGCTGTGGGTCACCCTGGGCACGGAGACCGTCGCGTCGATGCGCGAGTCCTTCAAGAGCCTGGGCTGGGAGGAGCCCACCGCCGTCGCCTCGAAGGAGCATGCCGCCGTGTTCAGCGTGCGCGAGTCGCAGCTGTCGCGGCTGGCGACGCTGATGCACGAGCGCTTCCACAAGTGCGGGGGGTTCATCACCTCGGAGACGCGCGAGGAGGCCCTGGCCTCGCTGGAGCCCGCGCCCGCGCTGGCGCCGCAGAGCCTCGTCACGTACACGCTGGACAACGCCACCACGGTGAATGCGCTGTTGGGCTCCGTGACGGAGGCCAACGTGCGCAGCACCATCACCTCGCTGTCGAGCTACACGACGCGCTACTACACGTCGCAGACCAGTGTGGACGCGTCCAACTGGCTCCTGTCGAAGTGGAAGAGCTTCGTACCGGCCACCCGCACCGACGTCACGGTGGAGCTGTTCCGGCACGCGAGCTGGGCGCAGCCGTCCGTCATCTTCACCATCCGCGGCACCACGCTGCCCAACGAGGTGGTGGTGGTGGGCGGGCACCTGGACTCCATCAACCAGTCGGGCAGCACCGCGCCGGGCGCGGACGATGACGCGTCGGGCGTGGCGTCCTTCACAGAGGTCATCCGGGTGGCCATGGCGCGCAACTACAAGCCGCAGCGCACGGTGAAGTTCATGGCCTACGCGGCGGAAGAGGTGGGCCTGCGCGGCTCCAAGGAGATTGCCGCGTACCACAAGACGAACGGCATCAACGTGGTGGGCGTGCTCCAGCTCGACATGACGAACTACAAGGGCTCGACGACCACGGACGTCGTCATCATCACCGACTACACGAACGCCGCGCAGAACACCTTCGTGCGCAACCTCATCACCACGTACGTGAAGATTCCGCAGGCCAACTCGTCGTGCGGCTACGCGTGCTCGGACCACGCGTCCTGGTACAACCAGGGCTACGCCGCCTCCATCCCCTTCGAGGCGCCGCTGAACAGCGACAACCCGTACATCCACACGGCGAACGACACGCTGGCGCGCTCGGGCGGCACCGCCACCCACGCGCTGAAGTTCACCAAGATTGCCGCTGCCTACGTGGCCGAGCTGGCCAAGGGCACGGCGCAGTAGTGCCGTAGTCGCAGCGCGTATGCGGCGGGCCTCCGACCAGGGACGGAGGCCCGCCGTTCTGCATCAATCCACGCGCAGCACCACGTCGGTGAAGGACTGGCTCGAAGCCGACACGTCCTTGCACTGCGTGCCGCTCACGAGGTGCGCGCCCATGTCGAAGAGAAGCTGCACGTCCTTCGTGTCCGGGTACGGAATCACCGCCTCGGGCGCGGACTCCGACGGCGCGGCCAGGTCCACGACCTTCACCGGCGCGCTGCCCGCGACACCGCTCCACTTCCACAGCGCATAGGGCCCCGGGCTCTCGTCGCGCGGGCCGCTGAGGATGAGCACCGCCTGGTGCGCGTCCGACCATGCCAGGCCGCGGATGCCAGCGCCGCCCAGGTTCATCTGAATCGCCTGACCGAACTTCGCGCGCGTGCCCGTCAGCACCGCGTCCGGGTTGGTCAACGTCACCAGCAGCGCGTTCGTCCCCACCTGCGGATTGCGGAAGCCGATGACGAGGCCTCCGCCCGGCAGCGCGGCGAGCCCCTCCACGTTGGTGCCGTTCAGCTTCGGCGCCAGGTCCGGCACCGTGGACTCCGACAGCCGGGAGCGTTCGTTCAGCAGCGAGATGACCGCGGTGTCCGGCTGGAGCCAGTTGGCCACGTCCAGCATGTCCTTCAGGAGGTTGGAGGTGCTGCCCGCCACCTGGAGCGACATGGAGGGCACCGTGCCCGCGACGTCGATGGCGAAGAAGCGGTAGCGCGAGGGCTGGAGCTCGCCGTCCTTGTTCCGCGCGTGCGACGTGGTGACGTAGACGCGGTTGCCCACGCGCGCGGCGTCCTCGAAGTCCGCCTCGTCCGAGGACGAAAGCCCCAGCGCACTGCCCAGGTCCTTGCTCTGCACAGCCGTCGCGCTCTGGCCCTGCGGGAAGATGCGCGCCGTCTGCGACTCGTCGTTGAAGTTGAGGAAGCGCGTCGAGTCCATCCACACGCCGCCCGATCCGTCACAGGTGCCCTTGTACGTCCCCGGGTCCGGGTCGAGCCCTCCCGTGCCTCCGTCAGGGCTCGCCACATCCCACGTCACCGTCAGCTTCGGACGGGCGCTCTTGGTGGAGTACTCGCTGGAGCGGAGCTCGAGGCGGTTGTCGTTGTCCTTGTTGGCGAGGATGAGCCCGTTGTTGCTGGAGGGCGTCGTCACCCACCGGCGCACCACGTCCAGGCCCGCCGCGTTCAGCGTCACGGTGTACGTGCCCGTCGCCGAGGCGCGGATGGAGCCGAGGGACACCGTGTTCCGGTCTCCACTGCCGTCCGCGCCATTCGAGGCCCACTCGTGGGAGCTGTCCGCGCGCTTCCACGTCACCTGGCTCTCCGTCCACGCACGGGTCACCTCGTAGAAGTCATAGGTCTGGTCCGCCTTGTCGGACACGGTGAGAGTGAGCGTGGCGGAGCGGATGAGCGCAGTCGCCGGAATGGCCGACACGTCCCACTTCAGGAGGATGTAGTCCTCGTTGCCGCTGCCCGCGGGCGTGTCGCCGCTCGCGGAGAGGCTGGTGTCCGTGCCGTGGTTGGCGTCGGGGCTCTCCTCTTCAATCATCGCGTCGCGAGTGCCCGCGTAGCTCGACGTCGGCAGCACGCCGTCCTGGAAGGAGGTGCTCTGCGCGCCCGCCAGCTCCATCGTCTCCCTGGCCAGGCCCTCTTCGTCGCGTCCTTCGGGCTCGGTCGGCTCACACCCTTGAGCAAGCAGGAGACCCGCCGCCAGCGCGGCAATGGCGGTGCCTTTCAGTCCAGACATGTCCTCTCCCTTCGCGCCCGTGCGGGCGAGGGGCGGACGGTCACCCACTCCCTTCCAGAGACGCTGTCACGAATCTGTCGAGACTCCGTGGCACGGGCAGTCACACGTCCCGAGGCTTCAGGCTCGCCGGGCGGGACGGCGAGCGGCGGCTCCGTCCCTCCGGCTGGGGCTCCGCGCCTGCTTCCAGCGGTCGCGACGTGCGCGGGCCGGGGGCCCCGGACTTCGGACCGGGCATGTCGGGCAGCATCATCAACATCCAGAGGACATCGAGCATGGGGTGGAGCCTCCTCGTGGCGGGGGAAGAAGGTGGGCTCAGAAGCCCCGGAACAGGGGCCGGCCGGTGGAGAGCCAGGGCCATGGGATTCCGAGCACGACGAAGAGCAGCGCCACCATGAGCCCCACCGCCCACACACGGTGCTTGCGCCGCGAGTCATCCGCCCGGCGGCTCAGCGCGGACGCCACGTGCGCGGCGACGAGCGCGAGCAGCATCATCACCGGGTGCTCCAGGCTGAAGAAGCGGAGGAAGGAGACGGACAGGTTGGCGCGCAGCGCGTCCATCGACCTGGGCGTGAGCGGGCTGAGCGCGAAGTAGAGCGTCATCCCGAGCAGCAGTTGGAGGTCGAAGGCGGAGACGAACGCGAGCTGGAGGCGCCGGTCAGCGCGCGTCCAGTCGCGGCCTCGCAGCCAGCCTGTCAGCGACGTCCCGAGCGTCAGTACGCCGAGCACCACCACGCCCCAGCGCAGCCACGAGTGAAGGAAGAGCACCGCCGCGTAGAGCATGTCGTTCACCTGTCGGCCCGGGCGGGCGGCATGGATTCAATCCACCGCTGGATGAGCGCGAGGCCCCGCTCGTCGACGATGTGCGTGGCCAGCGGCCAAGAAGCGCGCCCGCGCGCGGAGTGGACGACATCCAGCCTCCCGACATGCGCCACCCTAACGGCGCGCTCGGAATGGCTCGTGCGTCTTGATGACGCACCCGCCTCCCCTGCTCACAAACCCGCTTTCGCGGCGACCTCCTCCACGACGTCCCGAGGCAGGCGGAAAGCCTTCACAATCTCCTCTCGGACAGGGGCCGGGACCGGGGGCTCACGTGCATCGAGGACTGCAAGCATGCGGTCCGCCAGGGCGAGCAGCTCGAGGCCCTGGCGCGCCAGTGATTGGGCGAAGGGGCGGAGCTCCACCTCGACACGCTGCGTGAGGGCCTTCCCGCGACGCCAGAGCTGGAGGCGGGACTCAACTGATACGAGAATCGGGCTCTGGCTCACTTCGGAACGGGATGCTTGGCCAGCTTGCGCTGCAGGCTGCGACGCTGGATGCGGAGGAGCCGTGCGGCCTGGGAGATGTTGCCCCCGCAGTCCGCGAGCACGCGCTGGATGTGCTCCCACTCCGCCCGCGCCAGTGAGGGCACCTGGTGCTCCTTCGCCGCTGCCTCGCCCTCGGGCAACGTGGCCCCGGCGAAGGCCAGGAGGATGTCATCCACGTCCGCCGGCTTCGTGAGGTAGTGCGTGGCGCCCCGCCTCACGGCCTCCACCGCAGTCGCGATGCTGCCATAGCCGGTGAGCACCACGAGCGTGGCGCTCGCGTTCGCCGCCTTCAGCTCGCGCACCAACTCCAGCCCGGAGCCGTCGGGCAGACGCAGGTCGATGACCGCGTATTGGGGACGCAGCTCCCGCGCCCGCTCAACGGCCTCCGCCGCGTTGGCCGCGCCGTGCGCCGCGAAGCCATGCCGGCCAAACGCGCGCACCAACCGCTCGCGATAGGGCTCGTCGTCATCGATGACGAGCACCGCGGGCGCCACCTCATCCCGCGACATGGGCGGCCTCCGTCCGGCAGGGCAGCTCCAGCGTCACGCGCGTCCCCCGCCCCTCCTCGGAGGCCAGCTCCAGCCGGCCTCCGCACAGCTCCGCGTACGTCTGGCTCAGGAACAGTCCCAGCCCCATGCCCTGCCCGGGCGGCTTCGTCGTGAAGAACGGCTCGCCCAGGCGCGGCAGGAGCGCTCGTGGAACTCCCGTGCCCTGGTCCTCCACCGTGAAGCACAGCCGCTCCGAGTCCCCTCGCACCGACACGGTGACGATGGCCTGCGTGGCATCACTCGCATGAAGCCCGTTGCGCACGAGGTTCGCCAGCACCTGCACCAGCCCTCGCACGGGACACACGAGCAGCAGGTCCTCCGGCCCTGCGTCGAAGTGCAGCCGAGCCAACTCCGCCGCCCCGAGCTGCTCCTTCAGCCGCGCCAGCACCGCTCCCGCCGTGGTCCGCTCCGGCACCTCCCCGAGCGAGCGCCCCGCCCTCGCGCTCATGCGCTCCAGGATGTCCCGGCACCGCTCCACCTCGTCGCGGATGAGGCGCGCGTCCTCCAGCGCCTCGTGCGGCTCCTCCAGGATGAGGGACTCCAGCTCGTTCGCCGCGATGGCGATGGTCCCCAGCGGCGTCCCCAACTCATGCGCCGCGCCCGCGGCCAGCGTGCTCAGGGACGCGAGCTTCTCCGCGCGCGCCGCGAACTGCTGCGCCCGCACCACCGCCTCCTGCCGGTCCTTCAGCGCCGACGCCACCCGGGCCACCACGAAGACGATGACCAGCGCCGTGAGCACGAATGCCATCCACGTGCCGAGCACGTGGACCGAGGCCAGGGTGCCGCCTCGGGGCACGCCCGTGACTTCCGGCAGCGGGACGTGGAACACAAAGAGGCTCGCATGGCCCAGCACGGCGAACAGCCCGATGAGCACCGTCCAGCGCGGACCCAGCACGAGCGCGGCGAGCGTCACGTGGACGAGGTACAGCATGCTGAAGGGATTCGCCGGCCCGCCGGACAGCGCCAGCAACCCCGTCAGCAGCAACAGGTCGAACGTGAGCACCCCCGCCAGCATCCCGGGGCGCACGGCGGGCGCGCGACGCAGCCACAGCGCGAGCAGGAGGTTGGACACCGCCGTCGTCGCCACCAGCGCCAGCAGCGGCATCACCGGCAGCTCCAGCCCGAAGCCCCGCGTGGCCACCGCGATGGTGAGGGCCTGTCCGGCGGCCGCATGCCAGCGCAGCCGCACCAGCCACCTCAGCGCGATGGCGCTCGACGAGAGCCGCGCCACCATGTCCCGCGCCGTGCGGCGGAACGGGCGGCGCGGCGGCTCGTGCGTCAGCACCGGAGCGCCATGCACGGCCGCCCCGGCATCGGTGGGCACGCTGGACACGCCACCCTTCATACCCCGGACCGTCACACGGGACGAGTGCGTCAAAGTGACGCACTCACCCTGCGAGTAAGCGGCCTACACGTCCGGCAACATGAAGCCGACCTTGTACGCCCGCGCCTGAGCCGGGAAGCCGTTGGCCACGGCGGCGGCGACGTAGCCCGCGATGTTGGGGAAGGCGTAGTCGCGCTCCGCGGCGCCGGAGAGCCCCAGCCACGAGGCCAGGCTGAACCCGTACTGGTCCACGGTCAGCGTCGGAATCCATCGCCCCTTCGCGTCCACGGTGTCGAGGTTGTTCACCGCGCCGCCCGACAGGTCCAGGTTCGGGAAGGTGCCGTACAGCCGGCGCCCCTGCACGCGGTCCCCAATCACGATGGCGTGGCTGCCCCACCCGTGGTCGCTGCCCTTGTCGGAGTTCTCCATCAGCGTCCGGCCGAAGTCGCTCATGGTGAAGAGCGTGGCCTGCGGAGGGCTCGTGCCGAAGGCGCCTTCCGTCTTGAGCAGCGTCATGGCCTGGTGGAAGGCATTCAGCGAGAAGTCGAGCTGCGCGAGCAGGTCGTCCTGCGTCGGCCCCTGTCCCACGTGCGTGTCGAAGCCGCCGAGTCCCACCGAGAACACCTGCCGCCGCACGCCCAGGCCTCCGCCCGTCGTGGGCATGGCCCCGGCGATGAGGTCGCGCAGCGCCTGGTAGAGCTGCGTGTGCAGCGTCCAGGTCGCGCTCCCCTGTTGCGACGGAACGAAGAGCGCATCGATGGCGATGCGCGTCGCCTCCGGGAGCGTGGCCCAGGCCGCGTCCCGCGCGGCGGTGCGCGCGGCGGCGAACGTCTGCGCCGTGGTGAAGACGCCGCCGTAGGACGCTTCCAGCGTGACGTTGTTGTGGAAGCCCACCACCTGCGCGAGCGCGTCGTTCTGGAGCGCGTTGAAGTCGGCGTCGCCCGTCTGGCGGAACGCGAGCGTGCCGCTGGAGGACACCATCATCGGCTGGCGCACCGCGCCCGCGGCGAACAGGGCCTTGCCTCCGAAGGACGTGACTTCTGGGTAGTCGCCCGGGTTGACGCCGGCGAGCTTGTCCGCCGTCCGTCCGCCCCACCCCGTGGCCTTGCCGACGAGGTCCAGCGGCAGGGAGATGGTGGACGGGTTGGCGATGGCGCTCGCCCACGCGTCCTGCTGGTCGCTGTGGGAGAAGAGGTTGTCCGGCCGGGCCACCGTCTCCGAGGTGTAGTCCGCCTTGCGCATGGGCAGCACGAGCGGCCCCACGTTGCACACCACGGCGGCGCGCTCCTGCTCGAAGAGCGTCGAGAGCTTCTCGAGCGCGGGGTGCAGCCCGTACGAGCCGGCGGGCTGTCCCACCGGGTTGATGACACGCAGCGAGGTGTCGTCGATGCCGAGGTTCGGCCGCGCCGCGCGGTACTGCGCATACGGGCCCGCCGCCAGCGGGACGATGACGTTGTTGCCGTCATTGCCGCCCAGCAGGAAGACGCACACCGTCGCGCGGTAGCCGGCGTAACCGCCCAGCGTGGCGGCCTCCGCGCGGCCCAGCCAATTCGGAAGCGTGGACGCGGCGGCGAGGAGGCCCGTGCCCTGGAGGAACTTTCGTCGGGAGAAGGTCATGGGCGGCTCACCGTTGAATCTGGAACTCGGGGGAGAGGGACGTGAGGAACAGGGCCAGCTTCTTCCGGCGCGTCAGGTCGCCCGCGCGCGGGTCCGTCATCGCGTTGTAGACGGTGAGCTGCAGGTCCGAGGACATCGTGCCGTGCAGCAGGTAGCGGTCCAGCCAGACCACCAAATCGTTGGGGTCCGTGGGCAGCACGCTCAAGTCAATGATGATGCCCGCGTTGGCGGGGGCCCCGGCATAGAGGAGCTCGTGCACGAAGTTGGCGCGCGCGGCGACGGTGGCCGTGTCGAGGATGGCGAACTCGGGGCCGAGCAGCCCATTGGCGCCGGGCGCGGGCGCGTTCGGCGGGTAGTAGCTGAAGACGGACGGCGGCCGGGGCACGTACTGCCCCATCGAGCGGCTGTAGGAGTTGAGCTTCGCGCCCGGGTCCTTACCGTCCGCCGTGTCGAGCTGCACGTTCAGCCACCGGACCAGCGTGGTGACGAACAGCGCGGGCGCGCGGAGGTGCCCGTAGCTGGCGTACTGCGCCAGCGGCGGCTGCGGCCCGCGCGCCTCGTCGTCCTCCAGGATGGCGCGCACCACCGCGCGCAGGTCACCGCGCACGCCGCTGCCATTGTTCTTGAAGACGTTCACCACGCGCTGCACGTACGCCGTGCTGGGGTTGCTGGTGACGAGGTGCTGGATGAGCTGCTTGGAGATGAAGGGCGGGACGTTGGGGTCCGCCTCGATGTTGTCGAGCGCCTCCTTGAGGTGCTTCGTGGCGGTGCCTCCCGCCGTCGTGGAGAAGCCGCGCAGCAGCGCCTGCGACGTGGAGTCGTGATTCACGTCGCAGCCAATCATCGGCTGCGCATAGCTGGCCGGATTCGACTTGCCGATGGTGGGGCACGCGGCGCCGCCGTACGTCCAACCGGAGAACGCGTGCGCGAAGGCCTGCACCTGGGCCTCGGTGTACGCGGGCACGGGCGCGCCGGTGTTCGGGTCCTCCACCACCGTGCCGTCCTCGTTCAGCTTGTGAAGGCCGAGCGAGAAGAGCTGGAGCAGCTCCCGCGCATAGTTCTCGTTGGGCTCGATGGGCTGGCCGTTCGCCTTGAAGGCCTTGTTGTTCGCCATGTCGAGGTACGTCCCCATGGCGGGGTCCTTCGTCACGGCGTCCAGGAGCTGGCGGTAGGTGCCAAAAGCCCGGAAGGAGAGCAGGTTGAGGTAGCCCGCCATCGCCAGCTTCGGCTCGGACTCGGGCGTGGTCTGCGGGTCGGGGATGCCCACCTGGGAGACGACGAGAATCTGGCTCAGCGCGAAGGCCACCCGCTGCCGGAGCTGGTCCTGCCCCGTGACCGCGTTGGAGAAGAACTGCGAGCCCAGGTCCGTGCTCGCGGCACCGTCGAACAGCGAGCGCGGCGCGTTGAACTGCTCCGTGATGGATTGGGTGATGCCGACGGAGACGACGTGCTCCACGGAGTCGATGGGCGCGGGGCTCACCCCCAGGGCCAGGCGCGGGCCGAACGTGGCCTGCTCCAGGAAGCGGAGCGCGTTCTGCTCCGAGGGCGTGGCGAGCGGCTCGACGGACTGCCGCGCCTCTTCGAGTCGTGGTGCGGGAGGACCTTCGGGCGGGTCCTCCCCCGGCGTGCACGCGGACGCGAGCACGGTGAGGGTGAGTGCGAGACGACGAGTCATCCGGAGCTCCTTGATGAGCGGAACTGCCGGGCGCCCGGGGAGTGCCCCCGCGACGCCCGGCAGGACTTCAGCCGAAAGAGCTTATTTTCCAGCTAAAGCCGCTTTTGAAGGATGCTCCGGGTTGGGCCGAGGGCCCTGCGTTACTGCGGGTCCCACCCCGCGTTCACCGTCATCCGGTCCAGCGCGCGGACGCTGACGTAGGGCACGAAGCCCGCGGCGCGGGAGCGCGTATAGGCGTCCGCCACGTGCGAGGCCTGCACCGCGTAGTCGGTGGTGAGCACCAGCTTGCCGGCGGCGCGCACGCGCGCGGCGTTGGTCCGGTTCTCCGCGCACCAGTCCTCGCTGCACGCCACGTCATCGGACCAGTACAGGTCCTCCATGCCCAGGCCGTCGATGGCCGCGAGGTAGCCCGTGGAGTCGATGAGCTCGGGCGAGTTCTGGGGCATGACCTTGAAGTTCGGGTTGCGCGCCTTGGCGTACGCGTTGATGCGGGTGATGAGGGCGACCATCTTCTTCGCGAGGTCATCGCGGTTGGTGCCCGCGGCGTTGGCGGGAATCTCCTCGTACGTCACCACCATGTCGAGGTAGCAGCCGGTGAAGCCCGCGGCGAGCGCGCGGTCGATGCGCCCCTGGACGATGGGCCACCAGCGCTCGTCCCAGTACTTCACGTACTGCTCGTCCGGCCACCCGTCCACGGGGCCGAGCTTCAGGTCCGCGGGCACGTCGGGCCACTCGGGGCGGTACTCTTCAATCGCGCCAATCTCGAAGTACGCGAGCACCTGCTTGCCCGTGGCCTTCACCGCCGCGATTTCGTCCGCGCGCCAGTAGTCGCTGCTGCCATCGCGCGACAGCTCGATGATGGCCAGGTCGAACTTCGAGCCGGCAATCTGGTCCAGCTTGCTGTTGGCGTAGTTCGTCAACTGATAGGTGAAGCTGCTCACGCCCTCCCACGGCACGGGAGTGCCCGCGTCAGTGGACGTGCCGGCGTCGGTGGGCGTACCCGCGTCAACAGGAGTGCCCGCATCGGTGGGCGAGCCCGCGTCAACAGGCGTGCCGGCGTCCACCGACGTGCCGGCATCGCCGCCCGCGAGCTGCACGCGCACCACCCACAAGTCGAGCAGCGACGCGTCGGCCGAGGAGTCGGTGCGGTAGCGAAGCTTCACGGGCCCGCCGCTCAGGAAGCGGCCCACCGGCGAGGGCAGCGCCAGCGACGTGGCCGTCCACTTCCAGGAGACGGCGAAGGCGTTGTCGCCCACCACCACCCAGGCGCCCGCCGCGTAGTCCCACGCCTCGAACACCCACCGCATCTCCGACTTCAGCGGGCCACGGTAGTTGATGCCCAGCTCCGCGGCCTGCACCGTCGCGGCCGTCACCCCCGCGGGCAGCGGGTAGCTGCACGTGGCCGAGGTGTTGGGCGAGAACTCCACGTACTCCGCCCACCGGTCCTGCGTGCCGGTCAGCGTCTGCGTCGCCAGTCCCGCCACGCCCTGCCCCGAGCCGATGGAGCCGCGCTCCACCTGCAACGTCGCACACGTGAGCGTCTGGGGATTGGCCAGTACCGCGCCCTGCTGGTCTCCGAGGACCTCCGTCGGTGAAGTCCCACCGCACGCTGCGAGCACGGCGAGCAGGACCCAAGACACCCGGGCGAAGACAACTCTCATATGGGGGCTCCCTGATAGAAACGCGGCACCGGGAATCTTTCCGGCACGCGCCGTTTACTGCGGCGGGCATAGAGCACTCACGCACGGCGGCTTCAAGCTTTTCAGCAACTCGATTGCATGACCACACGGGACGCGTGTGGGCCGAGGCACGGCATCCGCAATCACATCGCAGAGGAACAGGCACATGGGAATGCTGACTGGGAAGGTGATCATCGTGACGGGCGCGAGCTCGGGCATCGGCTTTGGCACGGCGCTCACGCTCGCCGCCGAGGGTGCGAAGGTGGTCGCGAGTGCGCGCCGCGCCGAGCAGGGCGCGAAGCTCATCTCACTCATCCAGGACAGGGGTGGCGAGGCGACGTGGGTGAGCGCCGACGTGCGCGTGGAGAGCGACGTGCGCAACCTGGTGCGGGCCACCGTGGAGAAGTACGGGCGGCTGGACGGCGCGTTCAACAACGCGGGCGCCGGCATCATGAAGCCGCTGCACGAGACGACGAATGACGAGTACTCCCTGCTGATGGACGTCAACCTGCGCGGCACCTTCTGGTGCATGAAGTACGAGCTGGAGGCCATGCTCGCCAGCGGCGGCGGCGCCATCGTCAACTGCGCGTCGGTGGGGGCCTCGGGTGCGCTTCCCGGGATTGGCATCTACAGCGCGACGAAGGCGGCTGTCGTCTCGCTCACGCGCGGCGCGGCGGTGGAGTACGCGCAGCGGGGCATCCGGGTGAACTCGGTGAGCCCCGGCGTGGTGGAGTCGGAGATGGCCACCACCGGCTGGCGCCTGGATGACCCGCAGGGCCGCGCCTTCGCCTCTGGCCTGCACCCGATGAACCGCGTGGGCAAGCCCGACGAGGTCGCCCATGCCGTGGCCTTCCTCCTCAGCGACAAGGCCTCGTTCCTCACCGGCCAGGACGTCGCCGTGGACGGCGGGCTGCTGGCGGCGGCCAACGGCGCCACGCTGATTCTGAACGCCCCGCGCTGACTTCAGCGCCGCGTGGCCTGCTTCAGGCGGACCAGATGGCCTCGACGCGGGCGCGCACCTTGCGCCGCGCATCGGTGAAGCCGGGCAGCGCCCGCAGCAGGGCGAGTGCCGGGCAGCGGTCCATCCACTCCAGGTCGATGAGCGCCACGTCCGCCGCCCGCTGGAGGTAGCGCAGCGAGAGCTCCGTGTCGCCCCTCACGCCGAACTCCTCCGCGCCGAGCTGGCACAGCATGGAGGCGAAGCGCGGGCTCAGCCGACGGGAGAGGAATGCGTCCAGCTCCGCCGCCGCGGTGGCCACGTCCACCTCGCCCAGCACGACGGTGCAGTAGCTGGCCGCGAAGCCCGCGATGGGGTCCAGCTCGTCGCTCAACTGCGTGCGGCAGCGGCGGACCTCGTCGAGCTCTCCACGCCACGCGGCCACGCGCATGCGCAGGGTGAGCGTGGCCAGTCCCAGCAGCGGCTGCGCCTCCAGCCGCTCCAGGCTCCAGCGGTAGCCGTCCGCGTCCCCACGCAGCGCGCTGCATCGGGCGACTTCGAGCAGGCAGACCACGAGCGCCGGCTCCAGGGCATAGGCGAGCTTCAGCCGCTCCATGCCCTCGCCGGCCCGGCCCGCCTCGCACTGGAGGTTGCCGAGCGACTGCAGCGCCGGTGCATACGTGGGCGCCTGGTCCAGCGCGCCGCGAAGCGCCACCACGGCGTCGCGCCAGCGGCCCTCGTGTGTCGCGAGGATGGCGCGCGCGAGCTGGGTCTCCACCAGGTCGGGCGCCAGACGGAGGGCGCGCTCCAGGCTGCCCCGGGCCAGGGCTTCCCAGTCACGCTCCTTGTCCGACAGGCGGAGGAACCAGGCCCGCAGCGTCGACACGGCGTACAGCGCCACCGCGGGCGGGAAGTCCGGGGCCACGGAGAGGACGTGCTCCAGCGGGGCGATGAGGTCATCGCTCATGCTCCGGGGCGTACCGCGCTGCTGGGCCAGCACCTGCCGGTAGAGCGTCAGCGCCTCCTCGGGCACGGTGTCGCGGTACGCCACGAGGAGCAACTCGTTGCGCAGCGCCTCCGCCATCCGCTGCGAGAGCCGGTCCTGGAGCGCGAAGACGTCATCGTCCGTCTCGTCGAGCCGGCCGCTCCAGAGCTGCGTGCCGGACGCACCCTCCACCAGCCGCAGCGTGGCGCGCACCGTGCGGCCCGCGCCCTGGAGCGTCCCGTCCACCAGCAACTCCACGCCCAGCTCTCGCCCGGCGACGCGCGGGTCTCTTTCCTGGCGGAAGCGGGCCGTCGCGCCGCTGCTCTGCACTCGCAGCCCGCGCGTGCGGGACAGCAAATCGATGAGCGACTCGGTGACGCCGTCGCCCAGCGACTCCTGCTCGCGCGGCCCCACGAAGCGCAGCGGCAGCACCGCCAGCGTCTGCTCTCCCGGGCGCAGCGGCGTGCGGGGCGTGTGGCGCTGCGGCGTCACGGGAGGAAGCGCCCTTCCCGTCGTCACGGTGCCTGGAACGGGCGTGGCCGTGGCCTCCACCGGCTCCCCCACCGAGACGAGCCAGTCGCGCAGCGCCGCCGCCACCGCGAGCGCTCCGGCGGGCCGCTCCGACGGCTCGCGGGCGAGGCAGGACAGCACGAGCGCGGCGAGCGGGTCCGGCACCTGCGCGCGCAGGCGGGGGTCCGGCGGAGGCTGGCGCAGCCGGGCGAAGGCCACGGCCATGGCCGACTCGCCGGTGAAGGGCGGCTCGCCGGTGAGCAGGTGGTAGAGCACCAGCCCCACCGCGTACAGGTCCGCGCGCGCGTCCACCTCGCCGCCCTCGAGCTGCTCCGGCGCCATGTAGAGGGGCGTGCCCACCAGGCCCTGAGTGCGCGAGGCCACCTCCCCCGCCACCGAGCGGGCGATGCCGAAGTCGGTGAGGACGACCCGGCCTCCGGCCTCCACCAGCACGTTGGCCGGCTTGAGGTCCCGGTGCACGACGCCCGCCGCGTGTGCCGCGGCCAGCCCTTCGCACAGGGCCAGGACGAGGCGCGCGGCCCGCGCCGGTGCGAGGGCGCGCTCGCGCTCCAGCAGCGCCTGGAGCGTCTCTCCCTCCACGTACTCCATCGTCAGGAAGAGTCGGCCGGAGTGCTCGCCGAGGTCGAAGGTCCGCGCCACGTGGACATGCGAGACGCGGCGCGCGAGGCGGACCTCGCGGCGGAAGCGCTCCAGCCACTCGGGGGCCGGCGTGGGGCCCAGCTCCAGCACCTTGAGCGCCACCACGTCGCCCACCAGCGTGTCGCGCACGCGGTACACGGCGCCCATGCCACCGCGCCCCACGAGGCCCAACATCGCGTAGCGCCCGGCGAACAGCTCCGTGTCTCCCGTCGCATCCGCGACGGCGGGCCGAGGGGGTGTGAGCAACGTGGCGTCGGTGCCGCCGGGCGGCGCGGGGGGATTGTTCTCCTCGGACAAGGCGCCCGGAGTGTAGCCCTCCCCGTCCTGGCGCGCCCGGCAATCTCCAGCGTGGAGCTCTCTGAGCGCGCTCCTCATATGCGTCGCGTCGCGAGACCCGGATTTCGAGACCAGACTCGGGGTGCGAGATGTCGCGCCCGGCTGGCTGCCCCGGGAGCGGGCATGAGGCCATCTGCTGCTGCCGGAGCGGGCGGGCATCCCTAGCTTGAGCCCGTGGCCTGGCATCCCCATCGTTCGCTGCTGATGATGCGCGGTCGGGCGCTCGCCAACCGGATCGGGGAGAGCCTGCTCGTCATCCCCGGCTTCATGGTGGTGGGGGCCATCCTCCTGGAGCTCTTCGTCGCGCGAGTGGACCGCTCGCTGGACGCGGCCTCCCTACCGCGCTTCCTGCGCCTGTCCCCCGAGGCGAGCATCCAGCTGCTCAGCACCATCGCCGGTGCCACCATCACCACGGTGGGCGTGGTGTTCTCGCTCATCGTCGTGTCCATGCAGCTCGCCAGCGGGCAGTTCTCCCCGCGCGTGCTGCACACCTTCTTCCGCGAGCGGCTGGTCAAGGTGGTGGTGGGCCTGCTCGCGGCGGTGTTCACCTACTGCGTGCTGGCGCTGCGGGCCCTGCCGGAGAACCTCGGCGAGAAGGCATCGGCGGTGCCGCACCTCACCGTCGACGTCGCGGTGCTCCTCACGCTGGTGAGCGTCTTCGTGCTGGTGATGTACCTGCACCGCATCGCCCGGCGGCAGTACGTGGGCGGCATCATCGCCGCCATCACCGACGAGACGCTGAAGCGCGTGGACGAACTGGCCCGGGATGCGCGCGCGCCTGGTGCGAGGCAGGCGCCGGACGTGTCCGGGCTGGGGCCACCGCTGGTGGTGAGCGCACAGGTCAACGGGTGGGTGCAGCAGGTGTGCACCGCGGGGCTGCTCGAAGCGGTGCCTCCGGGCAGCGTGCTGCGGCTGGAGACGCGCGTGGGGGCATTCCTCGCGCGGGGCATTCCGCTGGCCACCATCTGGCCCCATCCCGGCAAGGAGGAGACGGTGGCTCGAGCCATCCAGGCGTCCGTCGTGGTGGGCGACCGGCGAACGACGTACCAGGACGTGGACTTCGGGCTGCGCCAGCTCACGGACATCGCGCTGCGCTCGCTGTCCCCGGCCGTGAATGACCCGACCACCGCCATCGAGGTGGTGGTGCGCATCGCGACCCTCCTCCGGCCGCTGCTGCTGACGGAGCTGCCCGCGCAGGTCCTGGTCGTCGAGAACGGGACGACGCTGCTGCGGCCATGGGATTTGGACCATGCGGAGTACGTGCGCCATGCCGTCGACCAGCTCCGCCTCTACGCCGCGCCGCATCCGCAGGTGGCGGTGGCGCTGGTGCGCTCGCTGAGGATGCTCTGGGAGGCGGTGGAGGACGCGGACCGTCCCGAGGCGAGGAAGGAACTGGAGCGGCAGCTCGCCCTCACCCTGGAAGGGTGCGAGCGCGCGAGCCTGCTGCCCGCGGACCTCGAGACGGTGCGCGAGGCCGCCGCCCGCGTGCAGAACCCACTGTGGCAGTACCAGCACGGCCCCGAGCTGCCGCATTTCCACTGACGTGGCGGCGCGCTACCGCGAGGGCGCCGGGTCCGCTGGGCGGAACAACGCGCAGAGGCGCACGGGCTGCGGCGGGTACTTCTGCGGCAGCACCGGGCACATGATGAACGTGCTGGTCCGCGACTGGACGTAGCGCGGCGGCGCGGCGCAGCGGTGGCAGAGACTGTCAGGGAAGGGTAATGGGCCGGGCGGTGGCATCGTCATGTCGGAGGGTCTTCGTACCAGCCTTCCGGCATGTAGACGCCAATGCACAACCTGAAGAAACCGCTGGGACACCAGTGAGTGTCAACGTTGATGGCACGTGAAAGGATCAAGCGGTGCGCTTCATCCCCGTGTCGGACTGGAATGACTCGGCCGGCTTCCAGGCCTGACCTGACGCCCTCCGCGCTTCATGGGAGCATCACTCCCTGGATGATGGCCGTCCTGCCGCCCTCGGCCTCCCACAACCGCAGGGTGAAGGGGCCCCTGGCATTCACGTCCGGGGCTTCCGCCTCCACGATCATCATGAGCGTGCGACCTGGCGGAATGGGCTCCCGGGGCCACACTTCCAGCACCCTCAACTCCACGCCCTTCCTGTCCTCCAGCACCACCTTCGCGCCCTGGGCCGTCCAAGGCGCCGTGCCGTCGGGATTCTGCAAGAACACCGTCACGGCCACACGCTCGGCGGCGCGGTAGCTCCGCACGGTGCCGTTCAGCAGCAGGGCGCTCGCCGGAGAGCCCTTCGCGCTCTTGCTGTTGTCCCTGGCCTCGAATGGAGCTTCGTAGCGGAGAAGCCCCAATGCGTGAAGTCCCGCGAGCCCTCGAGGACCGGTCGACTCGGCGCGAAGCCGGGTGTTCTCCTCCTGGCATTGCCGGAGCTGCTCGTCGCGTGCCCCCAGCTCCTGGCGGAAGGACTCCACGGTGCGGGTCTGGCGGTGCACGTCCACCAGCGGCGTGGCCTGGGCGGGGTGGACGACCAGCAGCAGGGCCGCGCTCGTCGGGGCGGCGGCGTCCTGGAAGCGCACCGACAGCCGCAGCCGCTCGCCTGCCGCCAGTTGCTCGGAGGGCACCAGCTTGAGGGTGCTCGTCCCGGGCTCCGCCTGCGCGAAACGGTCCTTGCCTTCGAGCGCCAGCGAGCCTGGAACGAGCGCCCCGTCGAAGTTGACGAGCGTGGTCTGGCCCGGGCTGATGCAGACCTGGGCGGGTTCCTCTGGGACTGTCACGGGAAGCTCCACGTGCTGAACGCCCGTCTGACAGGGATTGAAAGCCGGCTCCGCGGAGGCGGGCCCGCTCAGCACGGCCGGCAGCAGCAAGGCAAGAGGCGAGACGGGCATGGAGCAGAATCTCCAGGGAGGGAGCGCGGGGGCAATACCTGCCACGTTGCCTCTACCATGCCCGGCGCGGGGCCCCGATCCAGGCCGGGCGGGGCAGGCCCTACTCGAAGCGGCTCACGGCACGGATGATGCCCACGGAGAAGACCCGGGCGGTGGTAGGAGTGCTGCCAGGCTCGAGCTCAAGCCCCCTTTTACCGCTCGTACCCAGCAACTCCATGCAGACGGGGACGGTGCGCCCGGTGTCCCTGAACCGCACCTGGGTCATCCTGCCGTAGACGCGGTCTCCGAAGACGAGCCGGCCGGAGGCCACGGAGCCATTCGGGATGTCTCCAAAATCTCTCCCAACGATTTCGACGGAGGTCCAACCCTCGCGCACGGTGAGGTACCGGTTCCCCCCGCCGCCAAAACTCCATCCCAGCGAGTCCCCCACGTCGATGTCGAGCTGCTCCATGGTCTCGACGGCGCCAGGAGGACAAGGCTCGGGAGGGGGCCGCTCGCGCACCTGGGCTCCCGGGCAGCCAATCAACGCGCAGGCCGCCGCCGCTGCCTGGAGCGCCTTGCCCGCGCGGCCCCGTCCTCCGGCAGCCAGCGGAGAAAGCTGGGTCGTCCCAGCGGGGTTCTGCGTCTTCACGGAAGCCGGCTCCTTGGGAGTCATCACCGGGAGGGCGACGGCCGCAGGGGTGTGGACCGCTCCGGGCGGGACTGCGGCCCCAGCACTTTCCGGCAGCGGCCCCGGCGGCGCCACTTTCCAGCCCGGCACCGGACCGCCTTCCTTCCGGGCGAAGGACGGCACTGCCCGTCCGCCGAAGTAGTTGGATGCCAGGACCGCGAACAGCACCGCGAGCAGGCCCAGTGAGGTCACGGCCCATGGCGAGCGCCCCGAGCCGGGGCGGCGCAGCGACGGGCCCATGTCGTCCTTCGCCAGGAGTTGTTCCACCACCGCCGGCACGGCCAGAACGGACGTGGATGCCGTTGCCCCGGAAGCCGGCGGCGGAGACGCGGCCGGAGCAGGTGACACGGAGCCGGACGCCGGCTCCTCCGTGACGGGCCGGAGCCAGCGCTTTCCCCTTCGCGGCGGAAGGTCCTCGCGGACCTGGTTGAGCCAGCCCACCTCCTCGTCCGCATCCGGGCCCGGGCGGGTGGTGATGTTGTGCGCGTCATGAAAGTCGCACAGCGGCGCGTGCCATTCCGACAGGTCCCTCGTCAGCAGTTCCTCCAGCTCCGCCACCAGGGATGCAGCGTCCGGCCGGTGCTCCGGGGCTTCCTCCAAGAGGCGCATGCACAGCGTGCTGAGTTCCTCGGGCACGCGGCCATTGCGAGCACGGGCGGCCACGAGCAGCCCGGAGCGAACCATCGTTCCGTCAGCTCCCTCGACCATGTGAAAGGGCTTCCGGCCCGTCAGCAGCCAGTACAGCACCACTCCCAGGGCGTAGACGTCGTCGGCGGGCGTGGAGCGGTAGTGCGCGGCGAGGTCCTCCCTATGCGCGCGGTGGAAGCGCCACGCCTCTGGGCTCAGGTACGCGCGCGTGCCTGGCGGCAACGAGCCACCCGTGACGCGAGAGGTGTCCTCGTGGGCCCCTACGCCCAGGTCCACGAGCACCGCTTCGCCATCCGCCTCGCGCACGACGACGTTGGCTTCCTTCACATCGCGGTGGAGAGCCTTCCCCTCGTGTAGAGCCCGCAACGCCCGAGCCACGCCCAGGATACGGCGCAGCACCGCATGCGCGGAGGGGTTCTCCATCTCCGCCCAGACGTCCAGCCGACGTCCCTCCACGTACTCCATGATGACAACGAGGAAGCGGGGCGCCTGGTCCGGCCATTCCCAGTAGCCCAGCAGCCGCACGACGTTGGGGTGCTTCACGCGCGCCAGCATGAGCAGCTCCCGCTCGCCCCAGCCGCCCCGCCCCGCCAGGGGCAGCAGCTTCAGCGCGTAGTGTTTCCCGCCCCGCTCGGCGAGGTACACCGTGCCGAAGCCGCCCATTCCGAGCAGCGTCTTCAGGCTGTATCCGCCCACGTCGTCGCCGGGCGCGGGCTCCGGTGTCCGGACTCTGTCGCGTGGATGCATGGGGTTTCCCGCGTGTCCAGACGCCTGGGAGGGCCTGGATGGGATTGACCCCAAGGGTTATACCGTGGAAGCAACCTGTCAGCATGATGCTCGCGCAGAGAACGGACGTACCCCAGCATTCCGGCACTGGTACGGCTGTGCGCGACGCTAGATGCTTCTCCCGACAACCCCCTCGGTTTCACCGCCCCACTGAGCCTTCAGCGCCCACCCGCGGAGGCCAACCACTCCACCGCCTCGCGCGCCACCTCGGGTGGAATCACGTGGCCGCCCTTGAACTCGTGGTAGCGCACGTCCAGGCCCGCCGCCTCCAACTGCGGGACGATGCGGCGGCTGCACCGGGCCACCGGCAGCACCGAGTCCTTGTCCCCGTGCGAGACGAACAGGCGCGGAGTGCCGTGTGAGTCCCTCGGCGCCGCGAAGCCCGGCGAGAAGGCGATGATGTGGCGGAACAGGTCGCCGTTGATGATGCCCAGCGACAGCGCGTACGACGCCCCGTCCGAGAAGCCCGCCAGCACCACCCGCTCCGGGTCCACCGCGTAGCGCTCGAAGACGTGCTCCAGCACCTGCTCCAGGAACGCCACGTCGTGTCCGTACTCGCCCATCACCAGGTCCCACGAAGGGGCGCGCGACTCGGGCGCCAGCAGGATGAAGCCGTGCGCTTCCGACAGGTCCTGCATCCAGCCCAGTGCGTGCCGCGCGTTGCCCCCCGCGCCGTGCAGCATCACCACCAGGGCTGCCGGCACCTCCGGCCGGTAGCTCTCCGGCACGAACAGGAAGCCGTCCCGCTTGCCGCCCAAACCCAGCGCATGCAGCCCGCGAAGGCCCGGCTCGCCCCGGGGCGCGTGGTGCTTCACGTGCAGGCGTCCATCACTTCTCAGCGTGTGCAGGGCATCGCCCCGCGGTCCATCGAATGCCATCGTCTCGCGTCCTGTGTCCCTGGTGCGTTCACACCCGGCGCCCGACAGGAGCACCGCCGAGACTGCCGCCGATACGACGCGCGGGAGCCACCTCGGGCCTGCACGGAAGGTCCGTTGCCTCATCTCGCCCCTGATTTCCCGCACGCCCGCGCCCCTCCAAAGGAAGCACCGGCAGGGTTCGGGAAGCCGCATCACGCGCGAGAGCACACGGGTGTCACGGAAGAACATCTCCCACGCGTCTGACATTCTTCGCGCGACGCCTGCTCGACTGCTTTTGGAAGGCAACGACACGAGCGCCTGCTCTGCCCGCCCCCCAAGCAGGTCAGGCACAGGAGCGCATTCGGGCGAGGAGCTAGGAACCGCGGTCAAGCCATTCGAAGAACGCCGCATGGGCTGCGACGACTTCGGCCGGAATGTTTCCGAGCGCGCGCTGAAGGCAGTAGTAGGCCTCGAGCTTCTGCTCTTCAGTCTTCGTCCGCGAAGCGAGTAGCGCGTCGAGCGGCTTCAACTTCAGAATCTCGAGCTCCTCGGTTCGCAGAGGGCGTACGCCCTGGACGCCGTGAGACACGAGCCGTGTGTCCAGGAGCGTGAGCTCAACCTTCCCGCTCTGGACCGACCAGGTGAGCCTGGCCCAGGTGGGGCCGACGAATTCCCCGTCCCGCAGCGTCCAGGGATTCATGCCTCGCGCCAGGGCGTAGAAGACAAGCGTTGGCTCCACGAGCGGCCACGTCATCGGAAACGGGTCACTGAGGCGGGTCTGCCAACCGATGAAACCCGCGTCGGCTGGATTCCCTCTCTGCGGAGCCAGCACCTCCTTCCATTTCTGCTCGGCCACGGCCGTGACCTTCGCCAGGACTTCCGTGGTGTCTGGAGGCGACTTCTTCCACAGGCTCATTCGGTTCCCATTCTTGTTCGAGCCCGTGGAGTCGTTTTGCTGGGACATGAGGGCCCGAAGGGACCCTCATGCCTGGGCAGGTACCGCGAGCCTACTTCAACGCGCTCGCTGGAATCTCGACCACGTACGCATCCACATCCGTGTCGCTGCTCGAGCCCCAGTTGGAGTTGAAGACCACCCTCGTGAAGTCGCGGTTGACGCTCGCGACCGGCGTGGTCCAGTAACCCTGGGGCGCGGAGCGGTGGTGCGCCAGGGTGTAGACGGTCGGATTGGCCTTCAGCTGCACGGCCATCACCTTGCGGTGCAGCCACTGCAGCGAGCCGCCACCGTCGGCATAGGTGCTGATCACCACCCAGCCGGGCCTGGCGAACGCCTTGCCCGAGACGTGCAACGCCGTCGCGGTGCCGCTCAGGTACGTCGTGAACAACGTCGTGCGCACTCCCGTGCGCAGGTTCACCATGAACACGTCACCCGCATTGGAGCCGTAGTCGATGGCCACGTAGACATCGTCGCCATTGGCATCCAGCGCGAGGTCCGAGTGCTGGGACGTATGGAGGAGCTGGGTCTTCGTGCTGAAGTCCCGCGAGAACGCCGCCGTGCCCAGCGCGCTGCTCCACGACACCACACAGGAGTTACCGCTGGGGGACATGCTCACATGGTCGGGACGCTCACCGTGGGTGTCGTACGTGCCCAGGATGGTGTTGGTGTCGCGGTCCCAGGTGAACACGCCCACGCTGAGCCAGTCGTCCCCGTCGACCATGAAGCACCAGTAGCGGCCGTCCGCCGAGGGAGAGCCCTCCGACCGGGTCCAGGCCGCCATCGAGGTCGGCCACCGGGCCTTCAGCCGTGCGCCGAAGTCGCCCACGACGCGAGTGGCACCCGTCGAGACGTTCAGCTCGTGGAGCTTCATGCCGAGGCCATTGGTAGGCAGGTAGTACAGCAGGTCCGGGTTCGTCGGGTGCCATTGCGGCTCCGCGTCCCCGGCGGGGCCCGACAGCTGCTTCAGGCGCGCGCGGGTATTGGCGTCATACACATGCCAGAACCCATCGAGGGCATACACCAGCTGCTTCGTGCTGTTCGCGTTGAAGGCCTGACGGCGCGAGTAGTCGTTTCGGGCAAACCCGGATACGCCGTCAGCGGTGTGGTCGGTGGCGCGCACGAGACACGTCTTGTAGGTGGGCTCCGAGACCGCCACGCCCTTGGAGGGCTTCGCCAACGTGGGAATGGCGTCAGCCTGGCGGGTGCTGGTCAGCGCGAAGTTCGAGGCATAGAACGTGGCACACGCGGGGCTGAGCGCCGGGTCGCTCGTTGGAGCAGGCTGCGTACGGCGCTGGCACGTCTTGAACTTGCCGGGCGCGGGGTCCGGGTAGAAGAAGCAATACACCCGACCCGCGGGCAACTCCCGAGTGACCCAGCTCTCACCCACACCGAATCTGACAGTCGACGGACTGGCCAGCGTGAAGTACCCATATTGGTTCGCGACCTGCTCCCAGCCCTCTTCGACGAGTGACTCGGAGCCAGGCACGGGTTCCGCGGCCGGCGGTGGAGTGGAGGTGCTGCTGGCGGGCGTTCCTTCGCCACAGCCCATCAAGGCGAGACACACCAGTGCGGCGCTCCACACCCTCACGTCGCGCTTCGAATCAGGATTCATGTCGAACTCTCCTCGTTGTCATCCGACAGGAGGACGTCCCCAGGGAATTCGACTTGCAAAACACCTACGAGAATTACGCGATTTCCCAATTCTGAGACTGCGATGTTTCATGAAACATGGGCAACAGGAGGGTGTC
Source organism: Pyxidicoccus sp. M6 (assembly GCF_055568925.1). Taxonomy (NCBI): domain Bacteria; kingdom Pseudomonadati; phylum Myxococcota; class Myxococcia; order Myxococcales; family Myxococcaceae; genus Pyxidicoccus; species Pyxidicoccus sp. M6. The sequence continues at coordinate 9,582,059 of NZ_CM145714.1, forward strand.
GTCGCGCGCCCCTATCCCGTCTTTCGCGAGGTCAGCCGAGCGGGAAACCGCTCCTCGACGCCGGGCAGGAACAGGGGCCGCCCTTTGCGAGCCGCTTGGATGGCCAGCTTGAAGTCGAGGTCGCCATAGCGATTGAGCACCGCCTGGACGAAGTACTCCCCTCTGTCCCCTTCCCCTTCGTTCGCGATGTCCGGTTCGAGCTTCTCCCAGCTTCCGCCCGGCGCGTAGACCAGGGACTTCACGCCTTTGCTCGCGTAGATGCGAGCCTCCGTCTGGAGGAAGCTCGCCCTCGCCCGGAGCGGACCGGTGGCGTCGAGGACGGCATTGCGGTCCCCGTACTGGCCGAAGAGGCAGTCGTCCACGACCACCGCGCCATCGACGAAGACTCGAGCCCCATTGCCGAATGAGAGCGTTCGGGCATGGAGCTCACCTCTGACGACAATGAGCCCGGGGAGATAATCGTCGGTCCACAGGTCGAGGTGGCCGGACGTCTTGAGAGGACCGTCGACCAGGATGACGTAGGGGCCTTTGCCCGTACCGATGACGGCTGAGACGGGAGCGGATTTCCGCGAGATTTGTTGCCTGGCCGAGACGCTCGAGTTTTTCAGAGGTCACGAAGCACAGCTTCTAGTCGTTCATCCACCGCGGCTCCAGGGCCCTCCGTAGTATCCGCGCCATGCGCATGACTGACCTGGCCGTCGAGCCCGCCCGACTGCGACTGTTCGGGCCACAGGCCGCCCTCGAAGTCTCGTGTCCCCTCCCCGGCGTGCTACGCCTTCGTCACGCACCGACCTCCGCCGCCGTCGGCTTCCTCCACCCGGAGCTGTCGGACAAGCGCTCCTGGGCCGTGGTGTCCACGGAAGCCGCGAGGCCGCTGGAGGTGACGCGCGAGGTGGGCCGCGTGCGGGTGCGCGCGGAGGGCGTGGCGCTGCTGCTGGAGCTGGAGCGCGGCACCTGGAGCTTCCACGACGCGGACGGGCGCGAGCTGGCGCGCAGCACGCGCGTGGCCGGAGACGTGAAGGCCGGCTACCCGATGACCACGTACCGCTCGTGGCTCACGCTGCACGCGCCGCCGGACGAGGCCTGGCTGGGCTTCGGCGAGAAGGTGGGCCCGCTGGACAAGCGCGGCATGCGCTTCACGTTCTGGAACACGGACGTGATTCCGCACCACCCGGACACGGACCCGCTCTACCAATCCATTCCCTTCTTCGTGGGCCTGCGCGGCGGCGTGGCGTGGGGCATGTACCTGGACGAGACGTGGCGCTGCGAGGTGGACGTGGCGCTCGCGGACGCCGAGGCCGTGGCCTGGGAGTCGTGGGGGCCGGAGCTGGACTGCTACCTCTTCGCGGGCCCGCAGCCGGTGGACGTGGTGCGGCGCTACACCGCGCTCACCGGCCGCATGCCGCTGCCGCCGCTGTGGAGCCTGGGCGCGCAGCAGAGCCGCTGGGGCTACGAGAACGCGCGCGACATCCGCGGCGTCATCCAGGGCTACCGCGCGCGGGATTTGCCGCTCGACTGCGTGTACCTCGATATCGACTACCTGGACACGTACAAGGTCTGGACGTGGGACCGCACCCGCTTCCCGGACCCGGCGGCGCTGGTGCGCGACGCGGCCGCCGAGGGCGTGAGGCTGGTCCCCATCATCGACCCCGCGCTGAAGCAGGAGCCGGGCTGGGCCGTGTACGACGAGGCCCGCGAGCGCGACTACCTGGTGCGCTACGACCGCGGCGACGTGCTGGTGGGCGAGGTGTGGCCGCGCCCCGCCGTCTTCCCGGACTTCACGCGCGAGGAGGTGCAGCGCTGGTGGGGCGGCCTGCACCGTGACTTCGTGGCGCTGGGCCTGGCCGGCTTCTGGAACGACATGAACGAGCCGTCCTGCTTCGCGGTGCTGCCGGACGTGGGCATCCTCACCATCACCGGCAAGCGCTCCGAGGGCGTGGGCACGGTGGAGGGCCAGACGCTTCCGTACGACGCGCGCCACGGGGACAAGCGACACATCGAGGTCCACAACGTCTACGCGATGGGCATGGCGAAGGGCGCGTGGGAGGCGCTGCGAGACATGCGGCCGGAGGCGCGGCCCTTCCTGCTGACGCGCGCGGGCTCGGCGGGCATCCAGCGCTACGCGGCGGTGTGGACGGGGGACAACTCCAGCCACTGGACGCAATTGGAGACGTCCATTCCCATGCTGGTGGGCCTGGGCGTGTCGGGCGTGCCCTTCACCGGCGTGGACATCCCCGGCTTCATCGGGAGGCCGAGTGGTGAATTGCTCGTGCGGTGGATGCAGACGGGGACGTTCTACCCGCTGATGCGCAACCACGCGGGCAAGGGCACACAGCCGCAGGAGCCGTGGCGCTTCGGAGAGCCGTACCTGTCCCTGGCGCGCGACGCACTGAAGCGGCGCTACCGGCTGCTGCCCACGCTCTACACGCTGATGCACGAGGCGTCCGTCTCGGGACTGCCCGTGCTGCGCCCGCTGGTGATGCACGCGCCGAAGGACACGGAGGCGGTGGGCGCGTTCGACCAGTTCCTCTTCGGTGAGGATTTGCTGGTGGCGCCGGTGGTGCGCCCGGGCCAGACGAAACGGCTGGCGTACCTGCCGGAGGGCATGTGGATGGAGTGGCCCGGCCTGGAGCGCCCGGGAGCGATTCACGAGGGTGCGAAGCACGTCATCGCTGAAGGCCCGCTGGACACGGTGCCGGTGTATCTGCGCGCGGGCGGCGCGGTGACGTTGACTCGGCCGGCGAAGCACACCACCACGGCCAACTGGGAGGAGCTGGAGTGGCACCTTCACGCAGCCACGGAGGTGCACGGCCGGCTCTACGAGGACGCGGGCGACGGGTACGGCGACCATCGTCTCACGGTGGTGGAGGGGCGGTTGGGCGAAGGCGACTTCAAGCTGACGCGCCGGGTCGAAGGGAAGCTGCCGCTGACCCGCACGGAGGAGACACTTCGGGTGTACGGCCTGCGATACGCGAGCGGCGTGAAGGGCGCGCTGTCGTTCCGTTTTGAACGAGGCGTGCTGGAGATGCGGGTCGCCGCGGACTGGACAGAGGTGACTGTCGCAACCTGAAGACGCGGGTGGCCGCGGATTGAACAGGGGCGTCTGTCACAACCTGAAGCCGCGTCCCCTGTTGAGGCATGATGCGGAGCCCCGTTCCGGGCCTGCCTCACTGAGATACCCATGCCCCGCCCTTCCCTCCTCCGCCTGTTCCCGGGCGCGCTCCTCGCCGCCGCCACCGCGTGCAGCGGCAGTGACATAGACACGCCCAACGACCCCGCACCTCCGGTCACGTGGCACAAGCACGTGGCGCCCATCGTGCAGTCGAAGTGCGCCAACTGTCACACCGAGGGCGGCATCGGCCCCTTCCCGCTGGAGACGTACGCGGACGTCTACGCTCACCGCAACGAAGTCAGGGCCGCCGTGCAGTCGCGCACCATGCCGCCCTGGCCACCGTCGTCCGACTGCAACACGTACAATCACGACCGCTCGCTCAGCGCCGAGCAGCAGGCCCTGCTCACGCGCTGGGTGGACGAGGGCGCCACCGAGGGAGACCCGGCCACCGCCTCCACCATCCCCGCTCCTTCCGGCGGACTGTCCCGCGCGGACGTCGTGCTGAAGATGCCGGAGCCCTACCTCCCCAACCAGTCTCCGGACGACTACCGCTGCTTCATCATCGACTGGCCGGAGACGCGCACGCGCTACATCACCGGCTTCCGCGCCGACCCGGGCAACCGAGCCACCGTCCACCACGTCATCGCCTTCCTCGCGGCGCCGTCGGAGGTGGCCGACTACGAGGCGCTGGACGCCGCCTCGCCGGGCCCCGGCTACACCTGCTTCGGCGGCCCCGGTGCCGCGGACGCCACCCGCGCGAAGTGGCTCGGCGGCTGGGCGCCCGGCAGCCTCGGCCAGGACTTCCCCGCCGGCACCGGCCTGCGAATCGAGCCCGGCTCCAAGGTCATCCTCCAGGTCCACTACAACGACCACGGCCAGCCCGCCGCCTCGGACCGCTCCGCCGTCGCCTTCAAGGTGGACGACACGGTGGAGAAGGTCGCCTACGTGCAGCCCTGGTCCAACCCCGCGTGGGTGAATGGCACCGTGCCCATGCACATCCCCGCCGGCAACGCGGACGCCACGCAGGTCTGGTCCCTGGAGCTCACGCCCTTCCTCGGCTTCACCACCGGCGGCGTGCTCACGAGCAACGTCCCCGTCACCATCCACAGCGCCGCGCTGCACATGCACACGCGGGGCACCCACGCGCGTACGGAAATCGTGCGCGCCTCCGGCACCCGCGAGTGCCTCCTGGACATCCCCCACTGGGACTTCCACTGGCAGGGCCAGTACAGCCTCCAGAAGCCCGTGCAGCTGTGGAACGGGGACAAGCTGAACGTGGAGTGCCACTGGGACAACAGCGCCCCGGGCGCCACGGACCGTGGGTGGGGTGAGGGCACCGACGACGAGATGTGCCTCGGCGTCTTCTACCTCACCCAGTAGCGCCCCGAGCCCTACGGCCCCGCGTCACCAGAGCGGGGCCATGTTCTCCACGTACTTGAAGCCCGTGCCGGTGTTGAACACCACCACGGACTCGTCGGGCGTCACCTGCCCCGACGCCTGGAGCTTGCGCAGCGCCGCCACGCACGCACCGCCCTCGGGCGCGACGAAGAGGCCTTCCGCGGCGGAGATGTCCTTCACGCCCTGGATGATTTCCGCCTCCGTCACCGACACCGCCGTGCCCCGGCTCTCCTTCACCGCGCGGAGGATGAGGAAGTCGCCCAGCGCCTTGGGCACCCGCAGGCCGTGCGCGTGCGTCGTCGCGCCCTGCCACATGGGCGCATCCGGCTTGCCCTCCTCGTGGGCCTTCACAATCGGCGCGCAGCCCTCCGCCTGCACCGCCACCATGCGCGGCCGCTTCGAGCCGATGAGGCCCATGGCCTCCATCTCCTCGAAGGCCTTCCACATGCCGATGAGGCCGGTGCCGCCACCCGTCGGGTAGAGGATGACGTCGGGCAGCGTCCAGCCGAGCTGCTCGGCCAATTCGTAGCCCATCGTCTTCTTGCCCTCGACGCGGTAGGGCTCCTTCAGCGTGGCGCACTCGTACCAGCCATGCTCCTTCGCGAGCGCCGCGCACACCCGGCCCGCGTCGGTGATGACGCCCTCCACCGTCTCCACGTGCGCGCCGTACGCGCGCGTCTCCATGAGGAAGAGGTTGGCGATGTCCTTCGGCAGGAAGACGTGCGCCTCCAGCCCGCCGCGTGCCGCGTAGGCCGCCAGCGCGCTGCCCGCGTTGCCCGCCGAGGGCAGACACACCGCCTTCGCCCCCAGCACCTTCGCCATGGTGACGGCCGCGGACAGGCCGCGCGCCTTGAAGGAGCCCGTGGGGTTGCCGCTCTCGTCCTTCACCCAGACGCGCTTCATGCCCAGCTTCGCGCCAAGCCGCGGCGTCTGGAGCAGCGGCGTCCAGCCCTCGCCCAGGCTCAGCCGCTGGGCCGGGTCCTCCACCGGCATCACCTCGTGGTAGCGCCACATGGAGCGCTCGCGCGTGGCCAGCGCTTCCGGCCGCAACGTCTTCGCGGCGCGCTCCAAATCGTAGCGCGCGAACAACGGCGCGTTGCACGCGGTGCACAGGTTCAGCACGGCGCCCGGCGCGTACGTCCGGTCACACTTCGTACAGTCGAGTCGCATCAAGGCCATGCGGCTGAATCTATGACCCGCGCCTCCGGGATGGCACTGCGCGTTGCGAAGAAGTTCCGGGAATTACGTTCAATTCCATGATTCACTCATAGTCGCAGTCGCCGTAGCAGTCGCAACGCGGTTGCAACATCACCCCCCCCCTCCACACAGGTCAGGAGTTCCCATGAGACGTCTCGCATGGCTCTGCGTCCTGCTGTCCGCGGCGGTCGCCGGTGGCGTCCTCCAGGAGCACAGCAGTCACGTAGGAGCGTCGTTCAACGTGCTCCCGAAGGAACCCGGGGTCTACCCTGTCGACACGCAGGGCAACCTCATCGAATCCCTCCCCATCGGCCAGTCGCTCCACGTGGGCCTGGTGGGACTGCAACCGAGCACCGTCTACGAGTTCCGCATGGGCGTGGATGAGCCCGAGCTGCCCTCGCTGGAGCGGGCGGTGGGCTTCGCGCGCGCCACGACGGACGCGCGGGGAAACATCCAGCCGCTCATCCTCTGGTACCAGTCCGGCGTGGTGGGCTGCAACGAGCGGCCCAAGTTCCAGGAGGCGCCGTTCCGCTTCCGTGACTTCGACCAGGCCGTGGAGGCGCTCGACGGGCACACGCTGACCGTCTCCGTCCACGCGGTGGCGCGGGACGAGAAGGGCGACACCCCGCCCATGAAGCTGCCCGTGGGCCCGGCCGAGGCCAGCTTCCGCCTGCCGCTCAAGAAGGTCGATGACGCGCCGCTCGTCTACGCGTCCAACGACAGCGGCTGCCTGCTGAACGCGAGCGAGGCGAACAGCTCGGAGATGTACGTCAGCGGCCGCGGCTTCCTGCCTGGCGAGGCGCTGGAGGTGGCGGTGGTGCCCAACCAGCGCGCCTGGCGCGAGGGCGACACGCTCACCGACGTCACCGGCGAGAACTTCGCGCCCGAAATCGAGCGCGTCTTCGCCGACTCCTCCGGCCGCTTTACCGCGCCAGTGTGGAAGCGCGACCTGCAACGCCGTGGCGTCTTCGACATCATCGTGCGCCGGCTCCAGTTCGAGCCGCCGCAGGGCCGGCTTGGCGTGCGCGACGTGGTGTCCTACGGCATCGACACCGGCTACGTGCTGTACCTCATCTACCCCATCGGCGGCCCCACCATGGACATCGCGGGCCGGCCGCTGCCGAGCTTCCCGTACTACGAGTTCGCCGACGCCTTCGCCGACACCAATGACCCCGTCTGGGGAGCGGTGGACCCGACGTACGTCCCCGCGGGCCACACCGGCGGGACGTGGGCCGCCTACTACGTGGTGAACCACCGCGACCCGCTGCAGTGGGCCGCCAACAACACCCTGGTGGACGTGTCCGGAGGCATCGAAATCCATCCGGTGAAGGCCGGCTGCGTCAACGGCACCGACACCATCATCTGGAACCCCACGCTCACCCAGGGCAAGTACGACGTGGTGGTGGACTTCGGCTCCACGGTGGCCAACACCGCCGCGGCCTATTCCACGGATGGCCAGTACAACAGCGCCATCGACTTCCTGGACGGCTCGAACCAGATCGGCTTCCAGGTGGGCAAGGACCCGTACACGACGGGCACCTTCCCCGTCGGCCAGGACAGCTACAGCACCGACGACTTCTTCCCCACGATTGGCGCCGCGTCCAACGTGGACCTGCGCGCGGTGATTCGCTACCCGGCCACCGTGGCGGGCGTGGGCACGCCGGTGGCCGCTGGCACGCACCCCCTCTTCATCATCGAGCACGGCAACCACGGCTACTGCCGCAACGCCGGCCAGTCGCATGCCGCGTGCACCAACCGCGTGCGCAACCACGAAGGCTACATGCAGTTGCTCAACAACCTGGCCAGCCACGGCATCATCGCCGTCTCCATCGACGCGTATGATTTGACGGGCCCGGTGCCGCAGTGGATTTTCGAGCGCGGCACCCTCATCCTCAAGCACCTGGAGCTGTGGTCGCACCTCAACAACGCGGCCACCTTCCCTGCGTACCCGAACTACTTCACGGGCCGCTTCAGCGGGAAGGTGGACATGACGAAGATTTCCGTCTCCGGCCACTCGCGCGGCGGCGAGGCCTCTGTCGCGGCGTACATGTTGAACACGACGTTCAACATCGGCTCGGTGTCGTCCATCGCCCCGGTGGATGGGCAGGGCTACACGCTGCCCGCGGGCGTGCCCTACTTCGTCATCCTGCCCTCGGCGGACGGCGACGTGTCCACCCTGGCCGGCGCGAAAATCTATGACCGGGCCCTGGGGACGAAGTCGAGCATCGACGTCTACGGTGCCAGCCACAACTTCTTCAACACGGTGTGGGCCGCGGACGGAGACGACTCGCCCGCCAGCCGCCAGGACTACATCACCGCCACCAACCAGCAGCGCATCGGCGAGGCGTGGCTGGCGGCCTTCACCCGCCTGCACCTGAAGAACGAGACGGTGTACGGCGACATGATGCGCGGGCAGCTCGTGTTCCCCTCGTTCGCCGGGTTCAAAATCTACCCGACGCACCATGAGAACCAGCACTCGCGGCTGTCGAGCGGCAGCTCGGCGGACTTCGCCGGCGCGGGCGCGCTGACGATGACCAACGTCACCAACCCCGCGCCCCACCAGACGCAGGTGGTGCGCATGAACTGGACGGCGGGCACGGCCACCGCGACGCGCACGGTGCCGCTGGCCCAGCGCGACACCACGGGCCTGGAGGTGGTCGCCTTCCGCGTGGCGCGGACGACGTCCGCCCTGAATCCGGCGGCCGGCAGCCAGGACTTCACCCTGGAGCTGGTGGGCGCCGGCATCACCCGCGGCACCACGGTGGCGAAGTTCGACACCATTCCCAAGCCCTACCCGCACCCGTACGGCTTCACGCACACGGTGCTGACGTCCGTGCGCGTGCCGCTGCACAGCTTCATCATGAACAACTCCGGGTTGCCGCTGAACAACGTCGACACGGTGCGCTTCACCTTCAACAGCCCCACCACTGGAGAAATCTATGTCGACGACGTCGAGTTCTCGCGCTAGCCGGCTGTTCATCCTCGCCTGCACCTGCGCCGCGCTCACCGGCTGCGCGGAGGAGCCCCGTTCCATGGCGGACACGTCCTCCAAGACTCCGCCCGCGGCCACCCCGGCCTCGCTCCAGGCCGCGGGCGGCCCGGCGGCCCCCCGGCCGGTGGAGCTGCGCTCGGTGGAGGTGAAGCGCGTGCGCGGTGACGCCGAGCTGTCGCGCATGGCGGGCGAGCGCCTGCTCGCCAGCGGCGGCGAGCCCCTGGCCATCGAGGTGCGGACGGCCGAGCCGCTCGGCAACCTCGAGCGCGGCGCGTCGCCGGAAATCTACGTCAACGGCGCGCGGCTCGGAGACACCTGGGCCCCGGCCCAGGACCGGCTCGTCGTCATCGTCCCGGAGAGCGACGTGAAGAAGCTCCAGGACGTGAACGAGGTGACGGTGGCGTGGCTCGGCGCCGAGCAACTGACGCGCAGCCGGACACCGCTGCGGCTCGACAAGTCGATGCTGCCGTAGTGACTGCCCGCGGGCCCCGGGGATGCGTCACCGGGGCCCGCTGCTTCACGGCTTCGCTGTGGGCGGCGTCAGCGGCAGCCGCACGGTGAAGGCGGAGCCCCGCCGCGGCTCGCTCTTCACGCGGATGGTGCCCCCCAGGGCCTCGACAATCTGCCGGGTGATGTAGAGCCCCAGCCCGAGGCCGCCGTAGTGCCGCTCGCTCACCGCGCGCTCGAACTTCTCGAAGATGCGCGCCAGCGCATCCGGGGCGATGCCGATGCCCTCGTCCTTCACCTCGATGCAGGCCGTGCTGCCCTCGCCCCACACGCGCGCGTGGACGGGCTTGCCTCCGCCGTACTTGAGCGCGTTGGACAGGAGGTTGGTCATCACCTGCTCCAGCCGTTGCCGATCCCACACGCCCACCAGCGGCTCCGGCACGTCCACCACCAGCCGGCCGCCCAGGCGCAGCACCTCGGGCTCGAAGCGGGCCACCGAGTCGCGCACCAGCGCGCAGAGGTCCACCACCTCCAGCGTCAGCGAGAAGCGCCCGGAGTTGATGCGCGAGATGTCCAGCAGCTCGTCCATCAGCGACGACAGGCGCTGCACCTGCTGCCGCATCATGTCCAAATCGCCCGACAGCCGGGGGAAGCGCTCGCGGGGCAGCGACTCCGCCGAGCGCGCCAGCATCTGCAGCTTGAGGGACAGCGGCGTCAGGGGCGTCTTCAATTCGTGGCTCGCCACCTGGAGGAACTCCTCGCGCACGCGCACCGCCTGCTGCGCCTCGCGGTAGAGCCGGCCGTTGTCCACCGCGAGGGCGGCGCGGCGGGCCAGGTCCTCGGCCGTCTCCAAATCCGACAGGGTGAAGCGCCGGCCGGAGCCGATGGTGAGGAAGGTGAGGACGCCCAGCGTGCGGCCCCGCGCAATCAGCGGGACGGACATCAGCGACCGGAAGCCGATGGCGCGCATGTGCTCCAGGTGCTCCGGGCTGTACGCCGCCTGCTGCTTGAAGATGTCATCCGCGTCCTCGACGAGGATGGCCCGCCCCTCACGCAGTGCCTGACTGGGAGCGTGTCCGGACTGGCCCGAGACGACGGGCGGGAAGCCGTGCGTCTCCCGGGTCAGCGGCTCCTGCTCGGGGTCCGCGCAGACCACCTTCACCCGTTTGATGCCGCCGCCCTCCTGGAGGAGGTCGAGCATGCACCAGTCGCTCAGGGTGGGCACGGCGAGCTCCGCGGCGCGCGACAGCGTGGCCTCGAAGTCGAGCGACTCGGAGAGGACGCGGCTCGCCTCGGACACGAAGGCCACGCGCTCCTCGACGCGCTTGCGCTCGTGGATGTCGACGACGGTGCCGATGTAGCCGAGGAACTTGCCGTGGCTGTCGAGCCGGGGGCTCGCGGCACCGATGGCCCAGCGGTACCCGCCATCACGCGTGCGGACCCGATACTCCACGCGGAAGGACTCCTGGCGCTCATGCGCCGAGAGGAAGGCCTCGCTGACCCGCTCGCGGTCCTCGGGGTGCAGGGTGGCCATCCACCCGAAGCCGTAGGCCTCCGCCTCCAACTGGCCGGTGAACTCGCGCCACTGGCGGTTGTGGTAGGTGCAGGCCCCCGTCGTGTCCGTCATCCACAGCATGACCGGCGCGCTGTCCGCCATGTTGTGGAAGCGCAACTCGCTCTCGCGCAGGCGGTTCTCCCGGTCCCTCAGGTCCTGCGCGGCGAGGTGGCGCTCCGTCACGTCGCGGATGAAGAGGATGAGCCCCGTGGAGCAGGGCGAGGCCCGGGCCTCGAACCAGGCGTCCGAGATGGGGACGAAGTCCTCGTGGACGACCTCGACGCCCTCGCGCATGGCGCGCTGGTAGGCGGCGCCGAAGGAGCTGGTCCGCAGGCTGGGGAATTCCACCCACAGGTCGCGTCCCAGGAGCTGCTGGCGCGAGCGGCCGAGGACGCGCTCCATCCACGCGTTGACGAAGGAGAGGCGCCACTGGCGGTCCACCGCCACGACGCCGTGGCCCACCCCGTCCAGCATGGCCGCGAAGGAGGCGGACGTCGGCTCCAGTGAGGTGTCCGGTCCGCTCGAATCCATGGTGAGTTCCACCCCTTGGCGCCTCCTCGCGTCGCGGTCCGACGTGCGGGCGGCTGTCCGGGGGAACCTTACGGAAGAGTCGTGCGCTCCGTCTGCTCGCGGAGCGCCCGAGCGTCAACCAGACGCAACCCGGACGAGCCCCCCTCGGGGCTTGAACAGGGCCGCGTGCCGGAGGTCATCCACGCAGCTCCAGCCACACCGGGGCGTGGTCGGAGGGCTGCTTCCCCTTGCGCTCCTCGCGGTCCACGTCCACCACCGCGAGGCGCGGAAGGAGCGACTCCGTCACGTAGAGGTGGTCGATGCGCAGGCCGCGGTTCTTGGGGAAGGCCAGCATGCGGTAGTCCCACCAGGAGAACTTCTGCACGTCCGGGTGGAGCTGGCGGAAGGCGTCCTTCAGGCCGAAGTCGCACACGCGCTGCAGGGCGTCCTTCTCCTTCTGCGTGAAGAGCGTCTGTCCCTCCCACTCCTTCGGGTCGTACGTGTCGATGTCGGCGGGGGCCACGTTCCAGTCGCCGCCCAGAATCAGGGGCTCGCCGGGCTGGTGGCGCGTGTCCAGGTAGCGGCGCAGCCGCTCGTACCACTGGAGCTTGTAGTGGTACTGCTCCGAGTCGACGGACTGCCCGTTGGGCGCATAGGCGCTCACCACGCGGATGCCGCCCACCGTCGCGGCGATGAGGCGCGCGTGCGTGTCATCCACGCCGTCCGACAGGCCCTTCACCACGTCGCGCGGCTCCTCCTTCGCGAGGATGGCGACGCCGTTGTACGTCTTCTGCCCGTGGACGGCGGCGTGGTAGCCGAGCGCGCGCACGGCCTCCATGGGGAAGTCCGCCTCGGTGCACTTGAGCTCCTGAAGGCAGAGGATGTCCGGCTGCCGGGTCTTCAGCCACTCGAGCAGGCGCTCCTGACGGGCCCGCACCGAGTTCACGTTCCAGGTGGCGATCTTCATCGCGCGGACCGTCGCATGACACCCGCGCCCCCGCCACGCTTTTCCCCGTCCGTGTGGCCGGCGGGACACACCCTCTCCGAGCCTCCCAGGCAAGGGCACTGGCACGGCCATCGCAATGCCCCGGGGTGGGAGCCCGTCGCACGGTGCTCCCAAGTCGAGGTGTCGTCGCCATGAGCCCCACGCGTACCCGCAAGGCCGCAGCCCCCTCCCGCTTCACCCTGCCCGCCGCGTTGAAGAAGGCGCTGCTGCCCGCCTGCCTCGCCGCGCTCGGAGTCGCCGCGTGGGATGACGTACCCCTTCCGCCGGCCTGGCGCCCGTGGCTCGCCGTCGTCCAGCAGGCCCGGCCGCAGCACGAGGGCCCGGGTGCCACGCCTTCCCCGGCGCCGTCCGCCACGGCGTCCTCCGAGGGCGTGACGGGGGATGAGGCCTCCGCGACGGCCCGGGTGGAGCCCGTCGCGGCCCGTGAGCCGGCGGAGGACGCGCTCTCGCTGCCCCACACGCACGGGCGCCGCGTGGACCACCTCGCGCGGGCGCGCACGCTGCGTGAGTTGGGAGACCTCTCGGGTGCCCTCACGGAGTGCCGCCGCGCCCTGCATGACGACCCGACCGACACGGACGCGCTGGCACAGGCCGCGCGGCTCGCCCGCCTCACCGGACAGACGGAGGTGGCGGTGCGGGCCTACGAGCGGCTCGGCCGGCTGCTGCCCGAGGACTCCGGGGCGCTGGTGCAGCAGGCGCGACTGCTGGTGACGCTGGGCCGCTACGCGGAGGCCGTGCAGGTGGGCGAGGAGGCCGTGCTGCGCAGCCCCGAGGACGCGGAGGTGTACCAGGTGCTCGGCCGGGCCCACCTGGGCGCGGGGCAGTTGTCCGCCGCCATCCTCCGCTTCCAGCAGGCCGTCCACCTGGAGCCGGAGCACGGCTACGCGCTGAACAACCTGGGCTTCGCCTACCTGCGCGCGGGGGAGAACGGCAGGGCGGCGGACGTGCTCGCCCAGGCCGCCGCCCTGCTGCCCCACGTGGCCTACGTGCACAACAACCTCGGGGTGGCCTACGAGCGGCTCGGGCGCATGGAGGAGGCGCGCGCCGCGTACGCCAACGCCACCCGGCTGTCGCCGCGCTACGTGCAGGCGCGCGTCAACGCGGACCGCGTCAACCGGCTGGCCCGCGTGGACGTCGCACTGCCCGGGAGCCCTGAGGCCCTGGCGCCCCGGCCCGAGGAGGTGCCCGCGCCGTCTGTTCCGTAGCGCTCCCTCGCCCGGGGGCCGGCCTCGACAGGGCCTTCCGGGCGGTTCCCGTTCCCCTCCGCGCGGTCTAACGTGCAGGCCCCTTCCGAAAGCGCCATGACTCCGGCTCCCGAGAATCCCACTCCGCCCGCAACCTCCACGCCCCCTTCCGCGACGCCTCCGGCGCCCGAGCGTCCAGGCTTCGGGGCCCGGCTCTGGCGCTGGACGAAGCGGCTGCTCGTCCTCGGCGTGGTGTGCCTGCTGCTCGGCCTGGGCGCCATCGTGGGCGGGTACGTCTATTACAGCCAGGACCTGCCGTCGGTGGAGACGCTGCGCAACTACCAGCCGCCGCAGGTGACGAAGGTGACGTGCGGCGACGGCAGCCTCTGCGCGGAGTTCGCGCACGAGCGCCGCACGCTGGTGCGCGTGGAGGATTTGCCTCCGCACGTGCGCAACGCCTTCCTCGCCGCCGAGGACGCGGACTTCTACAAGCACGAGGGCATCGACCCGTTCGGCATCGCCCGCGCGGCCATCAAGAACCTCATCCCCGGCAGCCGCAAGTCCGGCGCGTCCACGATTACGCAGCAGGTGGTGAAGAACCTCCTGCTCACGCCGGAGCGCAGCTTCGCGCGCAAGGCGCGCGAGTGGATTCTGACGCCGCGCGTGGAGGAGGCGCTGACGAAGGACCAGATTCTCGCGCTCTACATCAACCAGTCCTACTACGGGCAGCGCCGCTACGGCCTGGAGGAGGCCGCGCTCTTCTACTTCGGCAAGCACGCGAAGGATTTGGGCGTGGGCGAGGCGGCGGTGCTCGCGGGCACGGTGCAGTTGCCCCACCGCATCAACCCGGTGACGAACATGACGCGCGCCAAGTCGCGCCAGCGCTACGTGCTGGGGCAGATGGCGCAGCACGGCTTCGTGCCGAAGGCGGTGGCGGACGCGGAGCTGGACAAGCCCATCGTCCTGGCGCCCCGTCAGGAGAAGCCGGTGGGCCTGTACTACTCGGAGGAGATTCGCCGCACCCTCGTGGAGCGCTATGGCGAGAAGGCCGTCATGGAGGGTGGCCTGCGCGTGGACATCGCCATGGTGCCGAAGCTCCAGGCCACCGCCGAGCAGGCGGTGCGCGAGGGCCTGGAGGCGGTGGACCGGCGCCAGGGCTACCGTGGCCCTAGGGGCACGCTGACGGACGCGCAGTGGGAGCGCTTCCGCGCGCTGGTGGCCACACGAATCGAGGAGGCCGGGCGCCGGCAGAAGGACCAGGGCTACGTGGCGGACCTGTCGCCGCTGGCCAAGGCGGAGAAGGAGGAGCCCAAGGCGCCGCAGGCGGCCGTCGGCAGCACGGCGGAGCTGGAGGAGGACGGCGCCGAGGAGCAGCTCCCGGATTTGACGCCCGAGGAGGAGGCCGCGCGCTCCGAGGAGGAGTTGCTGGCGCGCAACGTGCGCCTCAAGCCGCTGGAGGAGGGTCTGCGCGTCACCGGCTACGTCACCGAGGTGGACGAGAAGCGCAACGTGGCGAAGGTGGACCTGGTGGGCCGCACGGCCGAGGTGCCCTTCTCCACCGCGACGTGGGCACGGCAGAAGGGCAAGGCCGCGCCGAAGGGCATCGCCGACGTGTTCGCCAAGGGGCAGCTCGTCTACGTGCGCGTGCTGAAGGCGCCGCCCGCGCCGGCCTTCGTGGAGGCCGCGCTGGACCAGGTGCCCATCGTGCAGGGCGGCCTCGTGGTCATCAACCCGGAGAACCGCAATGTCGTGGCGCTGGTGGGCGGCTACGACGCGGAGCGCTCGTCGTTCAACCGCGCGACGCAGGCGAAGCGGCAGCCGGGCTCGTCCTTCAAGCCCTTCCTGTACGCGGCGGCCATGGGCAGCGGGCGCTTCACGCCGCTGTCCAAGGTGAATGACGCGCCCGAGGCGATTCGCGACCCGTACACGGGCAGGACGTGGAAGCCGCAGAACTACGACCGCCAGTTCGAGGGGCCGATGACGCTGCGCGCGGCGCTCACCAAGTCGAAGAACACGGTGTCGGTGCGGCTCATCGAGGCGCTCACGCCGGCCACGGCCATCGACTTCGCGCGCCGCGCGGGCATCCACTCGGCGCTGCCGGAGAACCTCACGCTGGCGCTGGGCACCGGCGAGGTGACGATGCTGGAGGCCGTCAACGCGTACGCGACGCTCCAGGCCAACGGCCGCTACGCGGAGCCGCTCCTGCTGCTGCGCGTGCGCGATGGGAGCGGCAAGGTGCTGGAGGAGCACCAGCCCGCCTTCGAGGAGACGCTGCCTCCGGCCGTCGCGTACCTGGCCACGTCGCTGATGCGCAGCGTGGTGGAGGAGGGCACGGCCCGGGCGGTGACGGAGCTCAACCGCCCCGCCGCCGGCAAGACGGGCACCACGCAGGAGTCCAAGGACACGTGGTTCTCCGGCTACACGGCGGACTGGGTGGCCAGCGCGTGGGTGGGCTTCGACGACAACTCGCCGCTGGGTGGCAGCGAGACGGGTGGCCGCGCCGCGCTGCCCATCTGGCTCAAGTTCATGCGCGTGGCCCACGAGGGCCTACCCGCGCGCGAGTTCGAGGTGCCGCCCGGCGTGGTGCAGGTGCGCATCGACCCCGCCAGCGGACTGCTCGCGGGCAACTCCGTCCCGGGCCGGCTGGAGCCGTTCCTGGAGGGCACGCAGCCCACCGCCGAGGCGCCTCCGCCCGGCCAGGTGTCCACCGACCAGTTCTTCCTCGAAGAAGGTAACAGGAAGGGTTTGTGAGCCGAAGCCGAGCGTTGCTCCTCGCCCCGGTGCTGGCCGCGCTCGCGGCCGGCGCTGTTTCGCGGTCCGCCGCCGCTGCATCCACTCCAGAGCAGGCCTCCGCCGTCGACCGCCTCGCGAAGTCGCTGGCGGACGAGGTGCGCGCGCTGCCTCCGGAGCCGCCGGTGGCCCTGCATCTGTCCGGAAGCACCGCCGAATTGCGACGCGCCGTGGGCAGCGAATTGGCGGCGCGGCTGGCCGCGCTGGGACTGGCGCCGGTGGTGGTGGACGCGCCCACAGCCGAGGCGGCGGAAGCGGCCGCTCGGGCGCAGGGGGCGCGCACGCTGGTGCGGCTCACGCTGTACGTGGAGGCCGGTGAGTTGCGCGCGCACGGCGACGTGCTGGGCACGTGGGTGAACTTCTGGTCCGGCCGCACGGCCACGCGTCCGCCGACGCCCTCGGGCGCGGTGGCGCAGTCGGTGGAGGCGGACGCGGCCGTGCTGGCGCTGGCCTCGGCGGGAGGCCCGCCCGCGCCCGCGACGAATGGCGCCGCCACCCGGGGTGTGCGCCTGCTGGGCGCGGTGCTGGCGAAGCTGGAGCATCCGCTCGCGGCGCTGGCCTCGGGGGATTTGGACGGCGACGGCCGGGACGAGATTGCCGCCCTCACCGAGTACGACGTGTCCGTCTTCGCGGCGGACGGGCGGCTGGTGGCGCGGCGCGAGTTGGACGCGCTGCCTCCAGGCAATGCCACCACCCGCGAGCCCTTCGGCGCGCTCGCCGTGCTGCAGGGGCCGCCGAGGCTGGCCGCGTGGAGCACGCGCCACGCGCACGGCGAGGTGCTCACGCTGGATGCGGCGCGCGGCATATTGAAGCCCGTGGGCACACCGGATGCGGCGCCGCTGGGGCCCGCCGAGCGCGGCACCTTCGTCCCCGGACAGACGGCCTTCGCGCCGGAGGTGCGGCTGGCCGACGGGCGCACGCTGACGGTGCCCGCGTCCTTCACCACCGCGAGCCTGTCCGCGCCGCGGTTGCTCTTCGTCCACCCGGACGGCTCCGCGTCCCTCTACTCGCGCGCGGGTTCTGCGCCCGCTCGGCTCACGGGCCTGGGCGCGGGGAGCGCGCTGGGCGACGTGGACGGTGACGGGCTGCCGGAGTTGCTCACCACCTCGCCGCAGCTCCAGCCGTCGCCGGACGTGCTGCGCATCTACGCCTCCAACGGCGACGACCCCACCGCGCACGAGCCGCTGTGGCAGGGCGCGCTGCCCGCCGGCCGCGCGCTGTACGTGGTGACGGCCGACCTGGACGGCGACAAGCGCCGCGAGGTGGTGGTGGGCCTGTCGAAGCCGGATGGCACCGGCGAGCTCTTCCTCCTGCGCCACGGTGCGCCATGACGCTCCGCTCCGCTCTCGCGTGTCTGTTGCTCCTCTCCTCCGCGCCCGCGCTGGCGGCCGGACGCCCGCGCTACGGCGGTGATTTGCGCGTGGCGCATGACGGCCCTCCCGAAGTCAGTGAGCCCGCGCTCGCCGACACGCCGCTGGAGGCCACGCTGCTGGGGCTCTTGTCGCGCCCGGTGTGCCGGGTGATGCCGGATGGCACGGCGCAGCCTTCGCTGGCGCGTGAGGTGTCGCGCCCCACGCCGCTGTCCGTGCGCCTGACGCTGCCCAACGCGGCCACGGCGAGCGCGCTGGCCCGCGCGTGGATGCGGCTGGCCAGCCCGGAGGCCGCCTCGCCGTACCGGGCCCTGCTCTTCCCGGTGCGCGGCGAGGCGCGGCAGGTGAGCACCCAGGGCGCCATGGTGGAGCTGACGCTCGCCTTCCCCTGGCCGGACCTGGAGCGCGCGCTGTGCCACCCGGCGCTGGCCGCGCCCGTGGGGCCCGCGCAGGGGCCCTTCAGCGCGGCGGGACGGGGCACGCTGGAGGCGCAGCTCGCGTGGCCTCAAGGAAGGCCGTACATGGACCGGCTGCTGCTCACCGGCACGGATGAGCGGGGCCTGGCGCGCCTGTGGTCGTCGCGGCAGGTGCAGTTGGAGCTGGGCGTGGCCACGGAGACGGACACCACGGCGGGTGCGCCCTACTACGCCACCTTCCTGGCCTTCTCGCCGAGGAAGCTGCCCGCGGACTTCCGGCAGGCGGTGGAGAGCGCCATCGACCGCGAGGACCTCACGCGCCTGTTCGTCCACGCGCCCGCGCAGCCGATGCCGCACCTGCTGCCTCCCGCGCTGATGCCGCAGGGCCCGCGTCCCCGCCCCGCGCCTCCCGCCGCGAGCCCGCCGCGCACGGTGACGCTCGTGTACGACGCGTCGCTGGAGGACCAGCGCGCGGTGGCCGAGCGCATCCAGGTGAAGCTGCACGAGCGCGGCTACACCGTCGCGCTGGAGCCGACGCCGCGCGCGGCGCTGCGCACGCGCTGGGCGAAGGGCGACTTCGAGCTGATGCTGCACGCGCTGCTGCTGCCTCCCTCGGCGGGCCCCGCGCTGGCGGTGGTGCTGGACGCGGGCGGACGGAGGGACTTGCTCGGCGTGGAGCTGCCGGCCATCGGCGCGCTGGCGGACGCGGGAGCCCGGGACGCGCGCGCGCGTGAGAGGGCCCTGGCGCTGGCGCCGTCCGTGCCGCTGGTGCCGCTGTACGCTCAGGGTCTGGGCGTGCGCCTCGCGCCGGAGGTGGGCGGGCTGCGCTTCGACGCGCAGGGCCTGCCGCTGGTGGACGGGCTGTACTTCGCTCCGCAGGAGGGCACGGCCACCGGAGGCCGTCCGTGAGGAGCGTGCCATGCGCCTGAGGACGCGACTGGCCATCGCCTTCACGCTGCTGGCGGTGGTGCCGCTCGCGGTGGTGGTGCCCCCCACCCTCACCCGCCTGCGCGTCACCCTCTCGCGCGAGCTGGACGCGCGCATGGAGGCCGCCATCACCTCCGCGCAGGAGTCGCTCGAGCGCTCCAGCACCAACGCGCGCCGCGCCGTGGAGGAGCTGGTGGACAGCCCCGCCATGGAGGACCTCGCCCGCGAGGCGCGCGAGAGCCCCACCCGCGCAATCAAGGCCGGCACCGCCGAGGGGCTCATGAGGAGCCGCGGCCTCACGGTGCTCGCCCTCTTCGACCGCAACGGCACGGTGCTGTCCTCCGGCCACCTGCCCGCGCGGCGCGGAGACCCCGACCCCGCCCTCTTCGCCATCACCCGCCAGAAGGCCCCCAAGCCCGTGCCCGTCCGCGTGGAGGTGCGCACGCCGTCCGGCCTGCGCCCGCTGCCCGCGCTCGTCACCGCGCGGCCCGTGGACTACGGCGACCTGCGCCTGTGGGCCGTGGGCGGCGTGCTGCTCGATGAAGGGCTCGCGCAGCACCTCGCGCGGCTCACCCAGGCCCAGGTGTCGCTGATGTCCGGCGACACGGAGCTGGCCCGCGCCGGCGAGGCCGAGCCCCCCACCGTGGAGCGCACGCTGTCCCTGGGCGAGGCCGCCACGGTGCGCTTCGTCTTCAGCCGCGCGGGGGCGAACGAGGCCGAGCAGGGCGTCATGCGCGCCTTCCTCCTGCTGGCTGGACTGGGCGGCGCCTTCGCGGTGCTGCTGGGCCTGCTGGTGTCGCGCTGGATGACGCGGCCGGTGGAAGCCCTCACCGAGGGCGCGCGCCGCGTCGCTGAAGGCGCCCTCGACGCCCAGGTCGCCGTCGAGGCCAGCGGAGAGGTGGGCGAGCTGGTGCGCACGTTCAACCGCATGACGGGCGAGCTCAAGGCCACCACCGAGCGGCTCGTCGCCAGCGAGCGCATCGCCGCGTGGCAGGAGGTGGCGCGCCGGCTGGCCCACGAAATCAAGAACCCGCTGACGCCCATCCGCATGTCGCTGGAGACGCTGCTCGCCGCGCAGGAGGCGAAGCACCCGCGCTTCCCGGAGATGTTCAAGGAGAGCGCGGGCGTGGTGCTCGAGGAGGTGGACCGGCTGCGGCGCATCGTCGACGAGTTCAGCCGCTTCGCGCGCATGCCCAAGCCCCAGCTCGCGTCCGTGGACCTGGGCGAGCTCGTGCAGAGCGTGCTGTCGCTCTACTCCACTCCGCCCGAGGGCATCCAAATCCTCCCGTCGCTGCAGACAGGCGTGGTGGCGAAGGTGGACCGCGACCAGCTCACGCAGGTCCTGGTCAACCTCGTGAAGAACGCCGAGGAGGCGATGAAGGACAAGGGCGGCGCGCTGCGCGTGCGCGTGAAGGGCACGGAAGCGGACGCCATCATCGAGGTGGAGGACAGCGGCCCCGGCATTCCGCCCGAGCACCGCGCCCGCATCTTCGAGCCCTACTTCACCACCAAGGAGGGCGGCACCGGCCTGGGGCTCGCCATCGCCGCGCGCATCCTCCAGGAGCACGGCGGCAAGCTCGACGTCGGCGGAGAGCCCGGCCAGGGCGCGCGCTTCATCGTCGTGCTGCCTCGCGCGGAGGCCCTCGGCCCTCCGCGGCTGCGCGCGGAGTAGGCGGGACGGGCCGGGTGGCGTCCACCCCAGGCGCCATGGCGAGCCCACCAGCACTCGCGGTGACGTCGGCGTTGCCCGTCGCACGATGTGCCGACACCGCTTGTGGGTGACAGGCGCAATCTGGCTACACTGCCGCGATGCAGTCGCAGCGCCCGCGCGCCCTCATCGTCGATGACAACGTCTTCTTCGCGCGCGAACTCGGCGCGTTCCTCGAAGCCGAGGGCTGGGACGTGCAGATCGCCAACCACGCGATGCATGCGCTCGGGAGCCTGAAGTCAGGCCCTCCGCCGCACGTGCTGCTGCTGGATTTGGACCTGCCGGACATCAGCGGCTGGGGAATCTACGGCGAGCTGCTGCTCAACCCGGCCTTTCCCAAGGTGCCCGTGCTCATCGTGTCGCGCGCGACGTGGCTGCCGCAGAACGTGCCCCTCACCGGCATCCTCGGCATGGTCGAAGCGCCCATGAACCCGAGCGCGTGGGAGCGCTTCCGCGACGTCGTGCGCCCCATCCTCCAGGCCCGCGCGGAGCAGGTGCGCGCGGAGGCCGAGTAGCGCGGCCGGAGCCGCCTCGTCGCGGCTTTGATTTCGTGGGCGGCCGCCATCGCGGAAGCCGGGCCCTGGAACGCAAGAAGGCCCGTGACTTCGCGAGGAGGTCACGGGCCTTCGTCACTGCGGACGCGTGGAGCTTCGCGTCAGTCCTTGACGGGCGTGGCCTTGAGGGCGGCCTTGCCCTCCTTCACGTAGACCTGGAAGCGCACCGTCTTGCACGCGTACTTCTGGACGAGCTGCTCCTTGTTCTTGCGCAGCTTCTGCACGAACTTGTCGTACGTCAGGCCGTCGGCGGGCTCACCGCACCTCTCGCGGGTGGTGACGAACTCGCGGAAGACCTCCTGGAAGTGCTGCTCCTCGGAGAGCGCCACCGCGGAGTTGCCCAGGCCGGGCAGCGGAATCGCGGCCGGAGGCGGCGACACCGGCTGGCGCGGCGCGGGCATGGGAATGGCCTCGGACGTCGCCGGCCGGGCGCTGGCCTGGAGCAGCTCGCGCGGAATCGCCGACACGCGCGTCGTCTCCGTGTTCTCCGGCGACTGCGCGGCCGCCAGGGCGAACGGGTCCGCGGCCTGCTGCAGCGAGTACGCCGCCGTGGGCTGGTCCTCGAAGGCGAACGCGCCACGGCGCGGGGAAGCGGTGGCCAGCGGCTCCGACGGGGGCAACGTGGACGGGTCCGGCTCGAAGGGCATGGACGCCGCGGCCGCGGAGAACGGCGCGGGCGCGGGGGCCGCAACCGGCGGCGGCGCGGGGAACGGGAACGCGTCGGCCGAGCCGAACGGATCCGCCGAGGCGAACGGGTCCGCCTTGGGCGCGGGAGCCGGAGGAGGCAGCGCGAACGGGTCGCCCACCGGCGCCTGGTTCGGCGGCGAGAAGGCAAACAGGTCACCCACGGGCGCAGGGGTCGGCGGCGAGCTCGCGAACGGGTCGCTCAGGGGCGCGACGCCCGGAGCCGCCATGGCGAATGGATCCGCCGCGGGCGGCGGAGCGGGCAGCGCGAACGGGTCGGCCATGGGCGCCGGGGTCGGCGCGGGAGGCGGCATCGCGAACGCGTCCGGGGCGGCCTGGGGCTGGGCATGCGGCTGCATCGGCGCCGCGGCGGCCATGGCGGCCGACAGGCTCAGCGTGTCGGAGTTGCCCTGGACCTCGTCACCCGAGCGGCCCGAGCCCATCAGCACCGTCCACACCAGCGACAGCGCCAGCAGGCCCGCGAGGCCCATCAGCGCGCTCTGCTGGTAGCCCGCCAGCGCGCCCAGCACCGCGCGCGTGTCGGCCACGACGAGCACCTCCCACGGCGTGCCCTCGAGCGAGCGGCGCGAGCCCACCATCAGCGGAGCCTGGCCGCCCATGAAGTCGCCATTCGTGAAGGCCGGCAGCTTCACCGGACCGAAGTCCTGGAGCTGGCCGCTGCGCAGCACCACGCCGCTCGCGCCCGCGGTCACCTGCGCCAGCGAGCCCTCCGCCAGCGGCTTCTCCGCGCCCGCGGCGCCCACCACCGTGTCGCCCTTCACCAGCGCGAGCGCCGCGACACCGGACGCGTCCACCGCGGCCTGCAGCGTGCCCTCGTCCACCAGCGGCGCGCCCACCACCAGCGTGGCCAGCGGCCGGCCGCGCGAGTCACCCGTCCACCCCAGCGGCACGGACGCGAACACGTGCGGAGCGCCGAAGGCCTCCGTCACCGTCGAGGCCTCCTTCGCCAGCGCCGCCACGTCCAGCTTCGCGGTGTCCGAGGACGGCTCACCCGCGCCCACGGCGTGGAACTGCGCGTCCTGCGCCACCAGCGCCACCACCGCGTTCTTCAGCTCCTTGGGCAGCACGGCCTGCGCGGCGGTGCGCACCGCGGCGAAGCGCTCGGCGGTCAGCGGCTGCGGGCCGGACGGGCCTTCGTCATCGCCACCGCGGTCTCTCGGGTTGCGCGGCGCGGAGGGGCGGGAGGGCGGCTGCAGCTCGGCCACCGCGGAGACGACGTCCGGCGTGGCGGCCAGCTTCAGGGCCAGCGACTGCACTTCGGCGCGGCGGGCGTCCACGCGGCGCGCGACCTCGGCGGCGCCACCGGCGGCCTGGGACGTGGCACCTGCCACGGCGCGCTCGCGCATCGGCACGGACAGCATCGGCAGGTGAGCGATGCCCAGCCCGATGACCAGCAATGCGAAGACGAGGAACTTGAGGCGGACCATCGCCATCCTTTAAGCCCGAAGGGTGAAGGGTTCCGCTTATAGCGTTCACCATTCGAGGCCAGCAAGATTCGGGCAATGGACATGACAGGCCCGGCCGCCAGGTGGACGACCTGGGAGACCGGGCCTGTACCGCCTCTCACTCCGGCTAGTAGGTGGGCACGTCGGCCGCCGTGTCCTGAGGCAGGCCGTTCGTCTTCATCTCGCGCCGCCTCTCCAGCGTGCGCTTCAGCGCGTTCTCCAACCTGTCACGCGATGCGTCGATGGCCGGGAACAGCGAGTCCGCCGACTCCGTCACGTGCACCGCGGACAGGCCGGGCAGCCGCACCGTCACGCGGCACTCCTTGTCCACGCCGCCCTTGGGGCCGTTGGTGTCCACGAGCGAGATGTCGATTTCCGCCGCCTCGTCGTCGGCGAACCGCTCGATGTGGCTCACCAGGTGCTCATCCACATACGCCCTGAGGGCATCCGTCAAATCCAGGTGTACTCCACGCAGCAACACCTTCATGCAATCACCTCCGGGGCCAAAGATGGACAGCCCGGAACCCTCCGGTGAGAGGGGGCCTCGCTGCTCCCCTGCCCTCCGTCCCGCCGTGCGGCGCGTCGCCCGGAGGGGCGGGCAGGCGGAGGACGTTTCCCACCGACACGTGGGTTTCCCAGGCACATGGGTGACGAGCGAATCAAGGTCCTGCTGGTGGAGGACGACGGGGACAGCCGGGAGCTCTTGGCCGAGCTGCTCGAAACGGACTTCGAGGTGCGCACCGCGCCGGACGGAGTCGCGGGGCTCAAGGCCTTCGAGGCCGAGCATCCGGACGTGGTGGTGACGGACGAGTCGCTGCCAGGAATGCTCGGCACCGAGCTGGCGCAGCGGGTGAAGGCGCTCGAGCCGCGCGCCCGCGTCATCCTCGTGTCCGGCTACACGCAGGTGCAGGGGGCGGAGCACTGCGACGTGGTGCTGCGCAAGCCCATCGACGTGGACCGGCTCTGCGCCGCGGTGGGGCGGCTGGGCGAGGAGGCCCGGCGGTGGCTGGGCAGCAGTGAAGACGCCCGCCACTGAACGAAGTGTCTGGCCGGGGGTGCGGCTCGCGAGGGCCGGACCTACCATGTGCCTCCAGACACCACACGGGCAGGAGGGACCGTCGATGAGATACTGCGCCAGGTGCGGCTCGGAGTACGAGGACAGCGTGCAGGACTGCGCGGACTGCCCCGGCAACCCACTCCTCGTGAGCGCGGAGGAGATGCGCGCGCGGGGGCTACCGCTGCCTCATGAATTGGACCAGCGCGTCTTCGTGCGCGCGGCCACCGCGGAGGACCCCTTCACGGCGGAGGCCTTCGTGGAGGTGCTCCAGGAGGCCAACATCCCCGTGCTGGTGCGCGCCGGCCGCTCGGGGGTGGTGGACAAGCTCACCACCGGCAACATCCTCCCCTGGTGGGAAATCCTCGTGCCGGAGAACCTGGCGCCCCAGGCCATCCCCCTGCTGGAGCAGGAGCGGGTGCAGGAGCTGGCCACCACCGACGAGGCCGTCCAGGCCGCCGAGGAAGAGGAGCGCGAGGGTGAGCAGCCTCCCGCTCCGCCGCCCGCTCCCTGAGCAGGCGTGAGGGCGGGCGTCAGGGCGAGCGCACCATGGCGCTGGCGGCCGTGTCGGGCCGGTGCACCTCGAAGAGGCTGACGCCCGTCACCCTCCACTTCGCGTAGCGCGCGTTGCGGGCGAGGAACGTCTCCAGGTCCTCGTCCACCACGCGGTTGTAGCCACCGCGCGAGGCGTGGCGCAGGTACGTGCGCTTCTTGCGCTGCACCACGAAGCCCAGGTGCGTCGCGCGCGTGGCCTTCAGCGGCAGGTCCTCGCGCAGCACCACGAGGATGGTGCCGGAGGGGAGGGTGCGCGCGTGCGCCAGCACCCTCTCCAGCGGGAGCATGTTCAGCGCGAAGGTGCCCACCGGCCGCCGCTCTTTCGGCAGCCCCAGCGCCAGGGACGAGCGTGACTGCCACGTCTGCGCGGTGAGCGTCTTGGTGACGGGCACCGCGTCCTCACCGGCGTAGCGCCGCGTCACGTCCACGAGGAAGCCCTTGCGGATGTTGTTGGGCAGCCACTGCGCCTCCATGAGGTGGTTGCGGTCCTCGTAGGAGGGCGTGCTCGCGTAGCGCAGCTGCTCCAGCAGCGGCGCCACCTCCGCGTCGTTGCGCGCCAGCCCCAGCGCCAGCGACTGCTCCACGAAGGTGAGGCAGTCCACCGCGTCCAGGCGGAAGGAGGGGTCCGGGTCCACGCCCTGGCCCTCGCCCAGGGGCGACAGCACGTAGGGCGTGTTGATGAAGCGCTCGCTCATCTTGAGCACGCGCTCGGCGGGCGGCGCTTCCGGG
The DNA here is from genome assembly GCF_055568925.1 of Pyxidicoccus sp. M6. NCBI lineage: Bacteria > Pseudomonadati > Myxococcota > Myxococcia > Myxococcales > Myxococcaceae > Pyxidicoccus > Pyxidicoccus sp. M6. The sequence goes on from NZ_CM145714.1 coordinate 9,607,713, forward strand.
GCCTCGGCCACCAGCGCGGCCCGCTGCTCCGCGGTGAGCCCCTCCCAGCCGTTGGGGCGGTGCGGGGTGGCCGTCGCCGTCTGCGCGGACGCGGCGGGCGACTCGAGGATGGCCTCGGCGCCCGGGTGGGACTCGGCCGCCTCGGCGGGCGGAGTGGACGGGGCAGCGGCCGGAGGCGGTGTCGCGGCGAGGGAGGCGCGGGACAGCAGCGCCAGGGACAGCAGCGTGACGGCCTTCACGGCGCGACTCCCGCCTTGCGGAGGATGGCCTTGCGCCGGTCATCCGGCAGCTGGAGCGTCTCCAACTCCTTCTCGTACGCGAGCTTCTCCTCGCCCTTCGCGTTCCACGAGGCCAGCACCAGCCAGTCCAGCATGGAGGCGTCACCGCCCTGATACAGGATGCGCGCCGCGCCCGCGGCGAGCGCGCGGTCCTTGTCCTCCAGCAGCGGCTTGAGCGAGGACGCGGCCTTCTTCGCGGCGACGCCCTCGTACAGTTGCAGCCCCTGCCGGCGCACGAAGCGGTCCTGCGAGCCCAGGAGATTCCCCGCGAAGGCGAAGCCGTCCTGCGAGCCCAGCCGGCACAGCCCCTGCGCCGCCGCGAAGCGGGTGCTCTCCGAGTCGCTCGTGAGGAACGCCTTGAGGGCCGGCGCCTGCTTCGTGTCCCCGGTGTCGCCCACGGCGGCGAGCATGGCGGCGCGGACTTCCAATTCCGGCTCCGCCTTGGCCGCCTTCACCAGCGGGGCGCCCATCTTCGGGTTGCGCGAGGCGCCCAGGGCGCGCGCCGCTTCCTTGCGCACGCCGCTGCTCTTGTCCTGGAGCAGCGGCAGCAGCACGGCGGTGTTGCGGCTGTTCAGCCGGGCCAGGCCCTGCGCGGCGTACATGCGCACCGCGCTGTCGTCGTCCGAGGCGAGCCGCACCAGGGAGGGCTCCGCGGCGCGCGTCTCCAGGCCGGCCAGCACCGCGACGAGGTTTCGGCGGGGCCGCTCCTCCAGCACCTTGCGCAACAAGGTCGTGATTTCCTCCGCCGCGTAGGGCTCCTCGCGCAGGAAGCGCAGCCGGGAGATGGCGGCGGGCACGGGGCTGCCCCGGGCGACGCCCTGGACGACCTGCTCTGTCTCCGCGCGGCGCTCGCCGCGCTTCGCGGCGGACGGGGAGGCGGACAGGGCGAGGAGCGGGAGCAGCAGCGCGAGCAGGAGGGCTGGGCGGACGGGCGGGCGCACGGGGGCGGAACGATGGCAAGCACGGCGCCGGCCGTCAAAGTCCCGCCTTCATGCCCGGCCCCCCGGTGGGCGCGGTCTGCCCGATTCTTGACCCCCCAAGGGGCGATTGATACGACCGACGGGTCCTACCCCTCTCTGTAAGAGGCGCCACCTATGAAGAAGCTGATGGTGCTGGTGGCGGTGGCGGGGGCGCTCGCCGCGTGCGGCCCCGTGAAGTCCACCGCGAACATCCTCGATGCCGAAGTGCAGATCCAGGCCGCGCGCACGGCCGGGGCCGAGAAGCTCGCCCCGTACGAGTGGACCGCCGCCAACCTGTACCTCGACAAGGCGCGCGAGGAGGTGGGCTACTCCGACTATCAGGCCGGCGTGGACTTCGCCGTGAAGGCGTCCCGCTTCGCCAACGAGGCTCGCGAGAAGTCCATGGCCACGGCGGGCAGCACGTCCGACACCCCTGGCCGGAATCCGTAGCGCAACCCCGTGACGCCCGAGCGCTCCCAGATGACGCGTCCCTCTCTTGCCACGCTGCTTCCCCTGCTCCTCGCCGTCGGCTGCGTCAGCGGCAGCAAGATTCGCGCTGACACCGAGGTGCTCGCGAACGACGTGGAGCGCGCCCGCCGTAGCGGCGCCCTCCGCTGTGCCCCGGTGGAGCTGGCCACCGCCGAGGCCAACCTCGACTTCGCCCGCGGCGAGCTGGGCCAGGGCAACAGCGGCCGCGCCGCCACCCACGTGCGCATCGCCGACGAGGCGGTGGACCGCGCGCTGGAGCTGTCGAAGAACTGCGGCCCGCGCCAGGTGCTCGTCCGCGAGCGGCCGGAGGCGCAGCAGCCGACGCAGCCCCAGCAGCAGCAGCCCCAGCAGCAGCAGCCTCCCCAGGTGGTGGTCCGCATCGAGGAGACGGACAACGACGGGGACAGCATCCTCGACAAGGACGACCCCTGCCCCGACCAGGCCGAGGACAAGGACGGCTTCCAGGACGAGGACGGCTGCCCCGAGCCGGACAACGACAACGACGGCGTGCTGGACGGCAACGACAAGTGCCCGCTCAACCCCGGCGTGCAGGAGAACCAGGGCTGCCCGCAGGAGGCGCCGAAGGACCGCGACGGCGACGGCATCGTCGACCCGCAGGACAAGTGCGCGGACCAGGCCGAGGACAAGGACGGCTTCCAGGACGAGGACGGCTGCCCCGAGCTGGACAATGACCAGGACGGCCTCGTGGACAGCGTGGACAAGTGCCCCACCGAGTCGGGCCCGGTGCAGAACGTGGGCTGCCCCATCCTCGACAAGGACGGCGACGGGCTGAACGACCCGCAGGACAAGTGCCCGGACGAGCCGGAGGACAAGGACGGCTTCCAGGACGACGACGGCTGCCCGGACCTCGACAACGACGCCGACGGCATCCCGGACGGCCAGGACAAGTGCCCGCAGGAGGCCGGCCCCGCGGAGAACGGCGGCTGCGCGGACAAGGACGCGGACAACGACGGCATCGTCGACCGGCTGGACGCGTGCCCGGATCAGCCCGGCGTGAAGGAGGAGCGCGGCTGCGCCAAGCAGTACAAGATGGTGGTCATCAAGAAGGACCGCATCGAAATCAAGAAGCAGATCCTCTTCGGCTCGGGCTCGGCGAAGATTGTCGGCAAGCAGAGCTTCGCGATTCTCGATGACGTGGCGCAGGCGATGCGGGACGCGCCGTGGATCAAGAAGATCCGCGTCGAGGGCCACACGGACTCGCTGGGCAAGGACCTGGCGAACCTGCGGCTGTCGCAGAAGCGCGCGGACTCGGTGAAGGCGCAGCTCCTGCGCCGGGGCATCGACCCGGGCCGCATCGAGGCTGTCGGCTTCGGCGAGACGAAGCCGATTGGTCCGAACAACACCAAGGCCGGCCGCGCGCAGAACCGCCGCACGGAGTTCAACATCGTCGAGTAGTGAGCGCCCTGCCCCGTCCCTCCCTGGCCGGGGCAGCAGCGCCTCGTCCCGGCTATTCCGAGGCACCGGGGTGCGGCTGCCCCATGAACGTCTCGAACTCAAGGCGCTCCAGCTTGCGCGAGAGCAGCGCCAGCCCCGTGAGCGCCGTCAGGAACACCGCCCCCGCGAAGCCGTACCCGTAGAAGCGCACGCCGAGCGCCTGCGTCAACACCGTCAGGCCCACGTTCGAGAGCAGCAGCCCCAGGGTGAGCCCCAGCGCCACCCTGCGCTGGTCCAGGTAGAAGAACACGTTGAGCGCCGCGAGCAGCAGCACCTGCCCCCCGGCCGCCACGATGTCCACCCGGTACAAGGGCAGGTGGAACGCCGAGATGCCCACCGCCCCCAACAGGCGCGGGCCCGCCAGCAGCAGCCCCAGCACCGTCAGCCCCTGCACCTTGAATATCTCGTAGAGCCCCTGTCGCACCGCGAGGACCATCTCCCCTCGCAGCCGCTCGAGCACCTCCAGGCACCCGCCCCCGCGCACCGCCGCATAGAAGGCCGCGTGCTGCTCGGCGAAGTCCGTCTCGAGGCGCACCAGGTACACGGCCATTCCCGGCAGCGTGGAGAGGCACGCGAGGAACATGGGCAAATCGTACAGCAGTGAGGCCCTGAGCGGCCCCAGCACCGGCTCCGAGGTGGAGGGATTGCACCAGAACAGCAGCTTGTCCGCCCAGAGCCCCAGGTTGTACAGCAACCCCACCGCGGCCAGGGATGCGAAGGACTGCCCCCGCCGCAGGAAGCCGAACGACACGAGCGTCCTCATGGGGTAGCGGCGCAGCACCAGCGCCAGCAGTGCGAGCAGCATCCACGCCTGCCCCACCAGGTAGCCCGCGCACAACCCCGCCATCCCGAAGCTCCGCAGCCCCAGCGCGCCGCCCACCGACAGTCCGTAGCCGAGCAGGAACGCCCAGAGGATGGCCCGGTACTCCCTCAACCCCGAGAGCATCACCACCAGCACCCAGAGGTCGCACAGCACCACGAAGCACGCCAGCAGCAGCAGCCGCACCACCACCGGCACCGGGAAGAGCAGCTCCACCGCCGCGCCCCCGAGCAGCGCCGCGCCCACCGTCGTCAGCCCCAGCGCCCCCAGCAGGTTGGGCAGCACCTGCTCCGGCCGCCCCTCGAAGAGCCGGTCCGCCACGAACCGCGACAGCATCAACTGCAGCGGCCCCGTGGCCACCAGTGAGCACGCCATCATCCAGGTGACGGCAATCAAGAAGGGGCTCGTGAGCGCCTCCCTCCGGAGCCCCGCGCCCCCCCCGATGAGCATCATCCCGCAGATGGAGAACACCCACGGGCCCGAGGAGATGAGCCCCGCGTAGCCATAGCCCCGCAGCAACCCGCAGAGGCTGTCGTCCCGCAGCATCCTCCGCAACTCAAACCCGATTCCCGCCACCCGGCCCTCCGAGCGCCGCACGGTAGATGGCGCGGTAGCTGTCGAACATGCGCCGCTCGTCGTAGTAGCCCTCCACCCTCGCCAGCCCGGCGGCCTGCGCCGCCCGCCACCGCTCCGGCTGCGTGAGCAACTCCAGCACCGCGCGCGCCGCCGCGTCCGGGTCCGCGACCGGCACCACGCGCCCCGCCGCCCCCAGCGCACGGTCCTCCGGGGTGCGGCCCTCGATGAGCTCGCGGCACGCGCCCACGTCCGTGCTCACCGCCGGCAGGCCGCTGGCGAACCCCTCCAGCAGCACCAGCGGGAGCGACTCGCTGATGGAGGTGAGCATCAGCAGGCCCAGCTTCGGCAGCACCTCCTCCGGCTTCTGGAAGCCCAGGAACCTCACCCGGCCCGCCAGCCCGAGCCCCTCCACCAGCCCCCGGCACTCCCGCGCATACGCGGCGTCCTCGTCCTCGGGGCCGATGATCCACCCCTCGGCCCCGGGCAGCCGGCTGCACACCCGCCTCAGCGTGTGGATGAAGGTGCGGATGTCCTTGATGGGGACCACCCGTCCCAGCAGCCCCACCACCGGAGGCACCCCGGCTGGACGCGCCCCCAGCAGCGGCTGGAAGCGCCGGAGCGCCACTCCGTTGGGAATCACCCGCATGCGCTCCTCCGGCGCGCCGTCCCGCACCTGCCTCCGCCGGTTGCCCTCGTGGAGCGCCACGATGGGGTCCGCCGACGCGTACGCCAGCCGCCCCACCCCCTCGAAGAAGCGAATCCACAACCGGCGCAGCGCGCCCAGCTCCCCCCGCTGACCGGGCGCGTTCGGGCCCGCCTCCAGCCAGTCCGCGCGGATGAGCTCGATCTTCCGCTCCTTGGTGTAGATGCCGTGCTCCGACAGGATGAAGGGCACCCCGCGCCGGTGCTTCAGCAATGTCCCCAGGAAGCCCGCATAGCCCGTGGAGAGCGCGTGCACGGCTCGCACCCGCGGCACCGTCCCTGCCACCCGCGCGAGCGTGAAGAGGGGCGCGTGGATGGCGCGCACCGCCCAGAAGTAGTCCACGAAGGAGGACCCGGGGCACGAGCGCGTGTAGCCCTCGCGAAGCTGCCCCCAGGCCCGCTCGCCGTGGAGCAGCTCCTCCATGGGCAGGCCCCCGGGCTCCCCGAGCGCCCGCGCCACCCGCTCGAGCAGCTCCGGCTCCAGGCGCGCCCCCTGCTCCCGCAAACACGCATGGAGCCGCACGCTGTCGGCGAAGGCCTCCTCCCGCGCCGGGCGACCGCGCGCGCGAGCCCCGGCGGCCTGCTCGTCCAGGTACACGCACTGCACGTGCACGACATTGGGAGGCAGGACGTAGCGCGGCGCCCCGTACGCGGCGCGGTTGCCGCCGATGAAGACGAGCGCGAACCGCAGCTCCCGGAAGTGGGAGACGAGCTGGTGCACCCAGCTCGACACGCCCCCGCTCACGAACGGGTAGGTGCCCTCCAGCAGCAGGGCGACGTCTGCCTCGTCCTCGGGGGAGAGCCTGGGGAGCGCGGTCATCGCCAGAGCTCCTCGAGCCGCTCCAGGCGCGGCCGCAGGCCCGCCACGGGCCCCAGCGCCCCCAGCGCGGCGCGGACGTCGCCGAAGCGCCGCCGGAGGAAGGCCACCTCCGCCTCGTAGGGGGCCACCGTGGCCGCCGCGAGCCCGCGCCGCCGTGCCTCCTCCAGCGCACGCGCCGCCGCCTCCACCTCTCCCAGCCGCAGCAGGATGCGCGCAAGCAACAGGCACGGCGCGCCCCGCTCCGGCAACAGCCGAGCGGCCTCCTCCGCGTGTCCCCGGGCTTCCTGGAGCAACCGGGGCGCGCACTCCCCCGGCACCAGCCCCAGGTACGCCAGCTCCCAGCCGCACTGCGCCCGCTCCAACCAGAGCCCTCCCCGCCGGGCGGGGGCCGCGCGCCCCAGCGCGAGGGCCGCCGCCTCCCTGCGCGCGTGGAGGCCCCGCTCCCGGGCCTCGAGCAGCCCATGGGCCAGCATCTGCACCTCGTCGGACACATCCTTCAGCGCGGCGGCCTGGAGCCGCACCGCCGTCTCGGCCCCCAGCCTCCGGGACTCCAGCAGGGCCGCCAGCCGGCGCTCCTCGTCGCCGCCGCGCGCGGGCTCGAGGAGCCCCGTCTCTGGAGCCCAGCCTTCCCGGAGGGCCGGCTCGCCCACGGCGCGAAAGCGCGCGCGCGCGGCACGCGGCACGGCCCCGAGGGGCAGCAGCAGGAACACGCCCACCGCCGGCACACCCACGAAGGGCAGGCAGGCGGATACCACGAGCAGGTAGCCCGCCACGCGCCAGGCCCCGCCCCGCAGCCGCGGCCCCGCCAGCCAGGCACCGCCCCAGGCGGCCGCCAGCGCGGCCATGGCGTGGGGCACTCCGTAGGCCAGCCCGTCCCCGGTGCGCACCAGCCCCACCCAACCCAGGACCTCCAGGCAGGCGGAGAGCCCCACCAACGCCTTCGCGCCCACGCGCCTCATGCGTCCTCCGGAGATGGGCGGAGGTGCTCCGCGACGCGCGGAACCACAGGCTCCAGCCGAGGCACCTCGAGCCTCGTGGCCCGCCGCCCGGGTCCGGGCACGCCCTCGCGCGAGAGCAGCTCCCCCAGATGCCGTCCCAGCTCCGCCAGCAGCCGCAGCGTCTCGTCGGTGAAGGAGATGAATTGCATCTCGCGGATGGCCAGCACGCCCCGGGCGCGCCCGCGCTCGTCCACCAGCGGGAGGGCCGCCAACAGCCCCGAGTCCTCGCAGCCCTGCGCGAAGGAGCACACGCTCACCATGCGCCCGGCCCGCAGGGCCTCGCGCACCAGCGGCTCCTCCTCGCGGACGCGGCAGGCCCCGAGCTCCGCGACGGGCTCCGCCACCCACCGGCCCTCCTCGAGCGCATGCAGCGCCGCCGCCTGCACCCCGCAGTGGCTGGCCACCAGCCCGAGCAGCGTCTCCCCCGCCGCGCGAAGGGGCTCCCCCGCCGCGGCGGAGGCCTCCAGCCGGGACAGCAGCTCGCGCAGGCTCGGCGCGCCCCCGGCGAGCCGCTCCTCCAGCCGCGCGTGCGAGGCCCGCAGCAGGTGCCGTTCGCGGGACAGCCGCTCGCAGCGCACGCGGTCCTCCCGGGACTGGAGTTCCCCGCGTGCGAGCCTCCGGCGCCAGCGCCCATGGAACTCACCCGCGACCACCGCCGCCACCAGCAGGCCGAGGCACGCCTCCGCCCAGGCCTCCGAAGCGCCGGCGGGCAGCGCCATGCAGAGCCCCAGCGCCACGGCTCCGCCCAGTCCGTGCGCCACGCCGTGCTGGAGCCCCCCCACCACCACCACCAGCACCGGCCAACTGAACGGCCCCCGGAGGAAGTACGGGTCCTCCGGGTGGAGCCAGTTCCCCAGGAGGGACGCGGCCACCGCCAATGCCACCGTCTCCCCCCAGCGCCACGGAAGGGACGCCAAGCGACTTGCCTCGAACGCCATCGAATCCTCCAACCTCATGGACGTCCCCCGGGGCGGGACGCGAACCGGTACTCCCAGGCCAGCTCCACGCCCGCCGAGGCTCGCGTGACACCCTCATGGAGGGCGTTGCCGGCGGAGAGCCGGAGCTTCAACCCTCCAGCGGACGCCAATGGCATTCCCGCCGCCAGCCGCAGGACGTAGCCGGGGCGCCCCTCCGGCCAGAGCCAGCCGCCCCAGGCGTCCGCGCTCCACTCGGGACCTCCCGTGGGGTTGTGCCGCTCCACGAGCAGCCCGGCTCCCGCCTGGACGGAGCGCTCGGGCAGGGACATCCGCCACCGGTGCACCGCCGCCCCCGACAGGCGCACCCGGGCCTCCACTCCGGACACCGCCCAGGGCCGCTCCCACCGCAGCGCCCCACCCAGGCCCTCTCCCAGGCGTGCCCAGTCCCGTGTCCGGTACCACCGCCCCTCCACCGTGGCGGTGAGCTCGCCGCCCACGCGTGACCCCAGGCCGAGACTTCCCGTCAGCCGGTGCCGCGTCCCGCCCAGGCGCGTGCGGGTCAGCTCGTCCGCGGGCTCGCCCCAGGCGGCACCGGCCTCCCACCGCACCCTCGGAGACGCTTCCCACCGCTGCCGCACGAGCGCGGAGGGCCGCACGCCGCCCCCGGAGAGCGACAGCTCCACCTCCGTGGCCCGCCGCTCGGGGCCCAGCGACGTGCCCACGGAGAGCACCGTCTCCCGCGACTGTCCCCCCGCCCCGGGCCCGTCCAGCAGCGCGTGGGCGACGCGGGCGCGCCACAGGCTCTCACCGGGCCCCGTCAGGCGGCCCTCCAGGGCCGTCCACCACAGCGACAGCCCGCCGTGCCGCTCCGCCGACGTGGACAGCCGCACGCGGGCGTCATACCGCTCCCCCAGTTCGCGCGCGTGCACCTCGAGCGCCTGGAGCTGGGCCTCCGACAAATCCGTCCTGGGCGCCGTGGCGAGCAGCGCCCGCGCCCGCGCGCCATGTCCCAGCCACCGCTCGGCGGCGATACGGTCCGGCAGGGACAGCTCACCGCCACGCGTCTCCAGCAGCGTCTGGATGGCCGCCGCGTCCCCCTCCTCCCACCCCAGCCACAACAGCCCCCGGGCCGGCGGCCGGCGGCCCGCGTCGCGAATGCGGGCGAGCCAGTGGCGCACCGCGTCCCCGTCCTCCCGCGCCAGGGCGCGCTCCAGGGCCCAGTCCTGCACGGCCGCGGAGCCTCCCGCGCGCGCTCGCAGCGCCTCGGCCCAGGAGGCCGGGGCGCCCCCGTACCGCTCCGCCAGCCGCACCACCTCCAGCACCTTCATGAGTGCCTCGCGCTCCGGAAGCCGGCCGAGCGCCGCCTCCACCTCGGGACGCACGCGCGGCAGCGCCTCGCGCCAGCTTTGCCGGGCCGCCTCCGGCTCGCCGGCTTCTTCCAGGGCGCGCGTGAGGACGACGCGGGCCCAGCCCTCTTCGGGCCGCGAGCGCGCCCAGCGCCCGAACCACTCCGCGGCCTCCCGCCTCCGCCCCAGGCGCTGAAGCGCGCGGGCATAGGGCTCGAACCAGGCGGGCTCCTCGCGGGCCTCCGCCTCCCACTCCGCCAGCCGCGCGGCGAGCTCGGGACGCCGCTCCAGGTGCCCCAGCACCCGCAGCAATCCGAGCCGGGGGGCCAGCTCACGCCCGCTCGCAGCGAGCGCCTGGAGGTACCGCCTGCGGGCCTCCTCCAGCCGGCCCTCGCGCTCGGCCACGAGCCCTGTCCTGGCGAAGAGCCGGGACAGGCGCAGGGCGGCGAGCGCGTCCCCGGGCGCCCGGGCCCGCACGACCTGGTAGGCCGCGAGGGCCTCCTCGTCCACGCCCAGGCTCCAGGCGAGCTCGGCCAGCAGACGCCAGGCGCCGAGCGCCTCCGGCCCCCGTCCCATCCGCTCACGCCCCTCCCGCAGCCGCGCCAGCGCCTCGGGCGCCCGGCCCATCCGCCAGAGCAGCTCGCCCTGGGCCCGGAGCGCCTCGGCCGGCACCTCGGGCTCCAGCGCCCGCCACGTCTCGAGCGCGGCGGACAGCCGGCCCTGGCGATCCTGGAGCCGCGCGAGCCGGCGCCGCCACTCCAGGCCCCGGCCCTGCTCGGCCGACAGCACCGCCTCCGCGCGCTCCGGCGCTCCGAGGCGCTCCTCCGCCTCCACCAGCAGGGAGAGCTGCTCGTCCGTCAGCGCCGCGCGCCGGGCCCGGACGGACAGCACGTCCACGAGCGCGCGCGTGTCCGAAAGCCCCAGGGCGAGCGACACCGCGCGAGCCACCGGGCCCGGCGCGCCCTCGCGCATGGCGAGCCGGCGCCAGGCCGCCAGCTCCCGCTCCGGAGCCCCCGCCCACCCGGCCACCCGCGCCAGCCACTCCCACTCCGCCATCTCACCCGGACGCAGCCGGACGAGCCGCTCGCAGGCCTCCAGCGCCCCGGGGAGGTCGCCCGTGGCGAGCGCCACCTCGCGCCGCCGCTGCCATCTCCCCGCGTCCCCCGGCGCTCCCGCCGCGAGCGCGGCGGACCAGCGGTTCGCGTCCTTCGGGGCCCCTCGGGACAGCGCCAGCGCCACCATCTCCTCGAGCAGCTCCGCGTGCTCCGGGAAGCGCCGGTGCAGCCGCTCCGCCAGCGCCACCGCCCGGGCCGCGGGCAGCCCGCGCGCGGTGGCGAGCGCCCGCCGCGCCAGCTCCACGCCCTCGGACTCCTCGCGAGCCGCTTCCGCCCCGTGTGTCCAGGCCTCCGCCGCGCGCGCCGCCTCGCCCGCGGCGAGCCACTGCCGGCCCGCCTCGCGCAGCCACTCCACCCGGCGCTCGGGCACCTGCGCGGCGAGCGCCTCCGCCGCGCGGGCCGACACGTCGGGCCGGCCCAGCTCCAGCGCCACCCGGTGGAGCCACTCCCGGGTGCTGGAAGACAGGGGCTCGCGCAGGAGGGCCTCCAGTGTGGCGCACAGCCCGGAGGCCCTTCCGGGGTCCGGAGCCTGGCGCCAGCCTGCCAGCGCGCCCTCGAAGAGGATGAGGCGGGCCTCGCGCTCCAGCGCCCCGCCGTGGGAGAGCAGCGGCGCCAGCGTCGCCCGCGCCTCCTCCTCGCGGGCGAGCCGCGCCTGCGCCCGCGCGAGCCGCAAGCGCAGCTCCCTCTCCCCGGGCCGCGCCTCGAGCGCCGCGCGCAGGTAGGCCAGCGCGACCTCATCCGTCCCCTGGCCGTCCGGCATGGCCAGCACCCGCCCGGCCTCCGGCAGCAGCCCATAGAGCAGGGCGCCCACCAATCCCGCGAGCGGGAGCATCAGCCCCGGCCCCGCCAGGCGCGGGCGCTCAGGGGCAGACGAGGCGCGCATCGCCGGTATCCAGCCTGGGGAAGCGGAAGACGAGCACGCCCGCCTCGGGGACTCCTGGAACGGAGCCGGAGGGGCCCACGAGCCGGCAGCCCTCCGGGACGCCCGCCAGCGCGAGTGAAACCGGGAGGTGGCCCCGCAGGCGCAGGCGCAGCGGCGGCGAAGCGCTCCAGGACTCGAGCGGCGCGTTGGCCCAGGCGAGCACCGGCTCCCGGGGGGGCTCCGGGGAGAGGACGAGCTCGGCCTCGGGGGCCGAGAGGCTCACGTAGCGTCCCTGGGGCGCGTCGACGAAGCCAGCGACGCCCGTGGAGCGCAGGAGCGCCGGCCAGCCCAGCCCGGGGGGCAGCCGGAGGGTGCGCAGCGCGCCGAGCCCCCGCACCCGCCAGGAACCGTCGAGCCGGCGTGAGAGGGTGGCGCGCGCGAAGCCCTCGGCGCGAGCCCGGTACTCTCCGAGCCACAACGGCAGGGTGGGTTGGGCCAGGGCCCAGTCACGGAGCGACGCGAGCGCCCGGAGCCCCGCGGGCGAGGCGCAGGCCTCCACCGGGAGGTAGAGCGCGAGGGGCGTGAGGCGCCGGGGCCGCTCGGTGCGCTCGAGCACCTCGGTGAGCCGGGCATAGGCATAGGGTGGCCGGGCCAACCGCTCGTACGCCCGGGCATCGGCCAGCGGCGCGCAGACCCGGGGCGGCCCTCCCCGCGCCCCGGGGGGCGCCAGCAGGGGCGGCACCGCGGTGAGGGAAGGGCTGCCGAGGTCCAACCGCCCGAGGTCGCCGCCTACCGGCGCGGGGGGCTCCACCAGCTCCAGATGTGGCAGCCGGGCCAGCCGCCGCGCCAGCTCCCGCAGGCGGGAGGTGCGCAGCACGTCCCGGGACAGGACGACGGTGGCCGGCAGCGGGGCGCGCGCCAGCAGCGCCTCCAGCGCGAGCTGCCCGGCCGGCGGCGCGCGTGGCCCCCCGGCCGGGGTGGCGAACCCCTCCCCGTCCACGTGCACCACCTGAAGCCGCCGGCCATTCTCCGTGGTGACGTCGGGAATGGGGAAGGGCTCGGGCGCGAGCGCCGCCTCCAGGAAGGCGAAGGGATTGAGCACCCAGCGCCGCTGTCCCGCGAAGCCCTCCTCCAGCGCGTAGGCTCCCGAGGCGATGCCCCCCCAGGAGCCGGTGAGCACGGCCGCGGCCTCCTGGCCCGCGTCATCGGCCACGGACAGGTGCACGCGCACGGTGGGCGACACCGCCCGCAGCTCCGGCAGCACATGCGGGTGCACCGCCGGGAGGGCCTCGAAGCCCACCAGCCCATCGGCGCGGCCCATGCGCAGCGCTCCCACGAGCCGCGTGAGCGCCAGCCCCCGGCGCGCGAGGAAGGCCGGCTCGAGCGCGAAGCCCACCTCGCCCAGGAGCGCCACGCGCACTCCGTCCTCCCGCTGCCGCTCCAGCCAGCCCCGCAGCGCCTCGGGACGCTCCAACGGGACGCCGGACACCCAGGCCACCACGCCCGCGTAGCGCCCGGCGAGCGGCGCCTCCGGCAGGGGACCGCGCAGGTCCAGGTAGTCCAGCGTCAGACCCAGCGCCTCCAGGGGCATGGCGAGCAGTTGGTGAAGCGAGGAGCTGGCGGGCGCTCCCTCCGCGCCGTCATAGAGCGCCAGCACCTTCCGGGGGACGACCTCCGTCGCTCCGACCCCGAGGATGTCGAGGCTGGCGTTGGTGACATACGGGATGAAGCCCAGGGCCTGGATGCTCCGGGCCACGGCCCGCGCCCGCTCGCGCTCGGCCGGAGGGACGTAGTCAATCACCACCACCGGCAGCCCATCTCGCTGCTGCACCTCCTCGAGGCGCGCCAGCAGCCACGCGCGGTCCTCCTCGGGGACCAGCTCATAGCGCTGGGCGGCGGCGTTCCAGCGCGAGAAGAGGCTTTCGGCCACCAGGCCCTCCGCCAGGGACGCCACCTCGGGAAAGAGCTCGAAGCCGCGGTTTAGCAGCAGCCGGATGCCTGGCAGGCGCTGGTGCAGCTCGCGCAGGAGCTCCACGAGGGCCCGGATGCGGGCCCGGCGCACGTCCTCGGGCGCGGGCACCGCGAGGGGGCTGTCGAGCGTGTCGAGGAAGAGGCCGCGATAGCCGACCGCCCACAGCGCCTCCGCCCTCGCGAGCAGGAAGGCGCGGACGTCTTCCTGGAGCGGATCTATCACCGAGCTGCCCCAGGCCGCGTTCTCCGCCAGAATCCACGAGGGCCGCACCTCGGCGTACGAGGGGCTGCTCCGGCTCACCTCGCCAATGCTGACGTAGGCGAAGACGGTGCTGGACTCCTGGAGCGCGGAGAGCTCCCCGGCACCCACGTTCCCCGCTTCGACCACCACCTGGCTGAAGTGGGAGAGCTCGGCCACCGGAGGGTGCGCGCCATAGAAGAACGCGATGCCCGCGGGCTCGCCGGCCGGGGCCGGGGATGGGTGCGCGCACGCTGAGGATGCGAGCGCGCACATGATGAGGAAGTACGACGACACCGTGTCCCTGGCGGTGTCCGGACCCATTTCCACCTCCGAAATCATCAGGGCCGGGGTGGAGGGCACCCGCCCTCCCTCCTGATGGATGGCGACGCGCAGATCTGGGGCCGGTGCCGGGCCCCCACCATCAGCCCCGGGGCGCAGGCCGAACATCGCCTGGAGACAGTGCCCCCCCTTCCGGTGCCAGCCCACTTCCGCCGGGCAGGGGAAGGCCCAGCTTGTCGCCACCCCTGTCCATCCGCCTTCCACGGAGATGCCCCCATGAAACGCCGCCGCTCCTGCTCGGGAATCGCGCTCGCGCGAGCCCTGTCCACGGCAACGATGCTCCTGCTGGCCGCACGAGCCCTCGCGAGCCCCCACCCGCTCCCTCTGGCTCCCGTGGAGTTGAAGCAGCCCCAGCCCTCGAGCCCCCTGGCGCCGCTGCGGGTGCCGGAGCTCCGGGGCCAGTCCTCCGAGGTGTCGGGGCGCACGCTGGAGGCGCGGCTGCTGGTGCTGTCCGCGGACGGGAGCGAGCCCGTCCTGGGCGCCATCCGTCAGGCGCTCGACTACCTCGGCACGCCCTACACACTGCACGTGGCCCGCGAGCACCCGGGCGCGCTCACACCGGCGATGCTGGCCACCGGCACCCAGGGGTACTTCCAGGGCATCGTCCTGGCCACGTCGACACTCGGCTACTTCGACGGCACGCAGTGGCGGAGCGCGCTCGCCCCGGAGGAATGGCAGGCGCTGGCGGACTACGAGAAGTCCTTCGGCGTGCGCCAGGTGACCTGGTACACGTTGCCCACGCCCGCGCTCGGCTTCCTCCCGGACGTGAGCACCCGGGAGACCACGCAGACGCCGCTCGAGGCGTCGCTGACGCAAGCGGGCGCGGCGCTCTTCCCCTATCTCAGCGGAGAGCCGCTGCGAATCCGGTGGGCCTTCAGCTACCTGGCGCGCGCCGCCACCGGCACCACGCCGCTCGTGACGGACGGACAAGGCAACGCCCTCGCCGCGGTGGCGACGCTGCCGGACGGGCGGGAGAACCTCGCACTCACCTTTGATGGCAACCCCTACCTGGTGCACTCCATCGCCCTGGCGTACGGCGTGGTGAACTGGGTGACGCGCGGCCTGTTCCTCGGCTACCGGCGCGTCTTCATCGGGGTCCAGGTGGACGACGTCTTCATCGACAACGACATCTGGAAGCGCCGCGAGGAGGACACGTTCCGCATGAGCGGAAAGGACCTCGAGTCCACCGCGCACTGGCAGAACAGCGCCCGGAGCCGGCTCGACTCACCGGACTTCCGGCTGGACCTGGCCTTCAACGGCGAGGGCACCGACCCCGAGGAGTACCCGGACGACGGCAAGCTCGTCCCCATGGGCCGCAAGCTCGTGTCCAGGTTCAAGTGGATCAGCCATACCTATTCCCACCCCTACCTGGACACGCTCGACTACGCCACGGTGGACAAGGAGCTCCAGGGGAACCTGCGCATCGCCCAGGCGTTCAAGATGAAGTCCGCCTTCAGCCGGCGGAGCCTGGTCACCCCGAACATCACCGGCCTCTACAATCCGGCGGCGATGCAGGCCGCCTGGGACTCGGGCGTGCGCTACGTGGTGTCCGACACGTCGATGCCGGGCCAGGGCATGAGCATTCCCAACGCGGCGGTGCGCAACTTCGTCCTGCCGGAGCTGCTGATGATTCCCCGCCGCCCGACGAACCTCTTCTACAACGTGTCCACACCCGAGGAGTGGATGGGCCAGTACAACGAGCTCTACCGCGGGCACTGGGGACGGGACCTGACGTACGAGGAAATCCTCGACAAGGAGAGCGACGTGCTCCTGCTCTACCTGCTCAAGGGGGAGCTGGCGCCATGGATGTTCCACCAGTCCAACCTGCGCTTCTTCAAGAAGGAGCACAGCCTGCTGACGGACCTGCTGGACCGCACCTTCGACAAGTACGAGCAGGTCTACGCGCTGCCGATGTTCAGCCCCCCCATGGACGAGCTCGGCGACCTCGCGGCGCAGCGGCTCGCCTACCGTGAGGCGCAGGTGAGCGCGCGCATCATCCCCGGCAAGGCGCTGCTCCTCTCGGCGGACAAGGACGTCGTCGTCCCCGTCACCGGCGTCGAGCTCTCCTGCTCCGAGGACTCCGAGGACGAGGTCAACGTCTTCGTCCGGCTGCGAGCGGGACAGACGGTGAGCGTGCCGCTGGATGGCTCGGACGACTCCGCCATCTGCGACCACGACTGCGACTGCGACTAGCGCCGGCCGGGGCGCGCGGGCGGCGAGATGGGGGGCCTGCTCAGTTCCCCCACCTGTCCACGGCCCTGGGGGCCTCCAGCCGCGCCCTGCGGGCCTTGAGGACGACCAGCCTGCGGGACTGCTGGAACAGCGGCTCGGGCGGCTCCGTGTCGACGTAGGCGCCCCAGAAGTAGGTCCCCGGCGCCAGCCCCTCGACCTTCACCTGCTGCGCCGTGCTCTGCCGCTCAATCACCCTGTCCTTCAGCTCCCTGTCCCTGGCCACCACCAGCCGGTATTGGGGCCTGCCGCCAGCGGATTGCCACACGAAGACGATGCCGCCGGGGGCGCCCGCGGGGAGCTCGTCCCCATCCCTCGGCGCGACGAGGAACTGCCGCACGCCCGCCTCTTCCACGTACACGCGCCGCGCGAAGCCGTACTCGCCCTGCCGCCCGGCAGCATCGCGCGAGGCCACGCGCCACGCGAACATCCCTGGCTTCTCTGGGGTGAAGGTGAACGAGGTCTCTCCCACCCGCGCGCGCACCACGAGCTGCTCGAAGCCCAGGTCCTTCGCCACCTGCACGACGTAGCCGCCGGCGCCCTCCACGTGGCCCCAGCCGAGCTGGACGCGCAGCCCCTGGGTCCAGTGGAAGCGCGCATCCACACCCGGCTCCACGCTGGTGGGGAAGTCGAGCAGCGCGTACGCGGGCGCCCCCATGCTCCGGTCGAGCTCCAGCCCATTGCCCGGCTCCAGCGTCCGCCGCCGCTTCCCCGCCGTCAGCACCAGCCTGCCCGTGGAGGCGGAGACCTCCGCGCCGTGCTCCGTCCGTGTGACACGGAACTCCGCCGACTGCCCCTTCCCCTCCGGGGCCACGCCCACGAGCGTCCCGTCCGTCGCGCGCACCGACAGCGCGGCCTGGGCCGCGTCCCCGCTGGCGGGCAAGAACCCGCGAAGCCCGCCGGACTCGACGGAGACGACGGTGCCCGCGCCCCCACCGGCGTCCCTCTCCACTGGCTGCTCCACCAGCACGACCGAGTTCTCGTCGAGCTCGATGCGGCCTCCCCCGGTGAACTCGATGCGCACGGTGGCGAGCGCCCCGGTGCGGACCCAGTCTCCGGAGCGGAAGGTGGTCCCCTCCTCCAGCGGCTCCCAGAAGGACTGGCCCCGCCGCATGACCTCCACCCTCCCCTGGAAGGAGGCGCAGGTGGCGATGATGGCCGCCAGCTCCATGGAGAGGCGCTCCGTGTCCACCGGCTCGTCCCGCGCGCGACTGCACGCCGGCAGTCCGCAGGCGAGCACCACCAGGACCCATGACCACCACCGGCCTGAGCCATCCACGCTGCTCGGGTTGCGCATACGTTCGCGTCCTCTCGCTTCAGAAGCTCTCGCGTCCGCCCCGGTCGGGGCCCAGGCCGAAGTACAGGCCAGGGGCCGCGTCGTTGACGTCCAGGCCCAGGTCCAGCGCCGAGTCCCGCGCGGCGCTCGCGTACCGCAGCCGCAGGTCCAGTGACGCCACGTCCTGGAAGAGCGGGTCGGAGGTGAGCGTGGCCGGGTCTCCGTCCACGCACCCCTTGGAGGCATTCCCGGAGACGTGGTGGAAGTCGCGTGCCGCGAAGGTCGCCAGGCCACAGTCCACCGCGGTGGTGTTGGAGGTGAAGACGTTGTTGCGCACCTCGTGGCCGCCTCCGCCCTGGAACTTCAGCCCCACGCCGTTCGAGGAGAAGGTGTTGTGGCGCGCCTGGAGGGTGCCGCACTGCTGGGAGACGCCCTGGCCGAGGCCGCTCAGCACGGTGGACTGGAGCTCCACCGCCACGCCCGCGCCGGTGCACTTGACCATCTGGATGCCCGACTCCGTCGCGCCGGCCAGCTCGGAGAAGCGCACCACCGCCGAGGCGGAGGCGCCGTCGAGCCTCACGCAGCTCTTCTCGCAGTCGACCAGCCGGGTGCGGTGGAGCGTGAGCGCGCCCTGCACGAGCACGCCGCCGCGCACCACCTCCACGTCCAGCAAGGTGAGCGCCGCGCCCGCCTCCACGGTGGCGGAGAGGATGCGCCCCTCGAACCGGAGGCCGGAGACCACCGAGGCCCCCGCCTTCTGGGTGAAGGTGTCCGTATCCAGCGTCACGCCAGAGGGGGCGATGATGTCCGCCCCGTCGGTGAGGTTGAACTTGGGAAAGCTCGGCAGGGTCATCGGCCCGCTGAAGGTGATGATTTCCCGGCTGGAGCTGGCATTGGACAGGCGCACCGCCTCCACGAGCGACAGCTTGCCGTCCGTCCCGAAGGGGCCCGCGCACGAGCTGGCCCCATCGTCCCGCTCGGACACGGTGTCCACCACACACAGGCCCGTCGCGTCGGGGAGCACGTCCACCCGGTGGAACGCGTAGCCCACGCCACCGGCCGCATCGCGCACCGCGAGCCTCGCCGTATAGGTGCCCGGCGTGGCGTACACGTGGTTGACAATCTTGGTGGGGGTCCAGGCGGTCCACGGAGGGTTGCCCGGAGCCGCGCCGGTGAAGTCCCAGCTCACCTCCAGGGCCGAGCCGGGCGTGATGTCGTCGGTGGAGTCCGAGGCGTCGAACGCGACGGACCGGCCCGCCACCACCACGGCGGGCCCGTAGCGGAAGCGCGCGAGCGGGCGCTCTTCCGTGGAGAGGGGCAGGACCTCGAAGGCGTTGGAGGTACCTCGGAGACTCCCCGCCGTGGCCGAGAGCTGGAATCCCGTGCCGGTGGCGCCACCCACGGTGACGCGCCCCGTCCAGGCGCCACCGGCGAACGCGGTCGTGGTGCTGGCGCTGGCGCAGCCAGTGGCACAGGTGACGGTGCCCGTGGGGCCCATGCCGAAAGTCACGGCGCCGGTGAAGGACGTCGCGGCATTGCCATGGATGTCCCGGGCGCGAAGCGTCACGGCGAAGGGCGCGCCCTCCCGCTGGGGCGAGGGAATGGAATTCCAGACCAGCTCCGCCGCGGGGCCCGCGGTCAGTGACTGCGTCTGGACCGCTGGGGACACGCCCGGGGTCGACGCGGTGACGTCCACGGGGCCCGCCGCTGTCCCCTGGAAGTAGAAGCCCATGCGGGATGCGCCAATCGCCAGCGCCACGGACGTGACGGGCGTGGCGCAGCCCGCGTCCGCGAAGAAGCGCAGGCTCGCGGCGGGGCTCGCGCTCAAGCCCACCGTCAGGGGCGTGGTCACCATGAGTGCGTTGCCATCGGCGTCCCGCGCCTCCAGCAGGACGGGCGCCGAGCAGGCCCCCGCCTCGAGCACCTGCGGCGGCGTGACGAAGTCGAGCCGGGCCAGCTCCCGCTGCGTCACGGTGAGTGCCTGGCTCACGGGCCGCAGTCCCCCGGCGCGCGCGGTGAGCACCAGGACACCGGAGGAGGCTCGTCGCACGTGGAAGACGATGGCGCCAGCTCCGGGGGGAAGCACCAGCCGCTCCATGGGGGCAGTGCAGGCCGCGTCGGAGTACAGCGACAGGGGCTGGGGCGCGTCCTGCTCCAGCGTGAGCTCCAGCATGGCGCCGTCCGTCACCGGCTGCCCCAGGTCGTCCACCCGGGCGAGCACCAGCGGCTCCGAGCATGCGCCCGCGCTGACGGCGCGGGGTGGGCTGTCGAAGCGCAGGGCCACCGCCTCCCTCGCGGACACGGAGAAGGGTCCGGAGCTGCCGGTCTGCCCACCGGAGCCCGTCACGGTGAGCACGTCCTCCGCCACGCTCCGGCGCACCTCCACGCGGCCGCTCCAGCGTCCCTCGATGAACGGGCCCAGCGTGTCCGGCACCGCGGTGCCCGTCCCGTCCGTCAGCCGCGCCGTCCCCCTGAACCCGGCCACGCGCTCGCCGTCCGCGTCCACCGCGAGCACGGTGACGGTGAAGGGCTCATCCGCGCGCTGGGGCCCCACGGGCTCGAAGCGGAAGCCCGCCACGGCGGCATCCGGTGGCTCCAGCGGAGAGCGCACGGAGAAGGCGTCCGGGAGCGAGCCCTCGCGGCCGGCCGGGTCCCTCACCGTCAGCGCGTACCGGCCGGGCGCGAGTCCGGCGGGCACGGTGGCCTCCAGCGTCCCCTGCGCGCCCGGGCGCACGTCGAGCAGGCGCGTGCCGTCCAGCCACGCCTGGAAGGCCGTGTCGAGGTAGCTGGCCTCGCCGCTGGAGAAGTCGGTGCGCACCAAGGGCAGCAGGCCCGCTCCGGAGATGGCGATGCGCGTGGGGACATCCGAGGTCCCGCTCTCGGGGGAGACGGCGGAGGGACGGGGGCCGGAGGATGCTGGCGGAGCGCAGGCCACCGCGCAGGCCATCAGCAGGGCGAGCGACGGAAGCAGGGTCCGGGTGACAGGGGCGGCGCTCATGGTTCGACCAGGACCTCCTGCGAGGCCCCCGCCAGGTCCGACGGCGGGAGCGCGGTGGCGGCAAGACTCCACGGACCGGGCGCGGACGCGCGCACGTGGAAGGAGCGCGAAGGCGTCTGGGGCGACAGGACGAGGGGCCCGGCCTGTACCGTGCACCCCGGGTCGGAGTGGAAGGTGAGGCCCGAGGCAGGGGGCGCGGAGAGCTCCACCTGGATGGAGCCTCCGGGAGGCGTGGCGTTGCCGAAGCTGTCCAGCGCCTCCAGCGTCAGCGCCTCCGCGGAGCAGGCGCCGACGCGTACAGCGCGCGCGGGCGAGGTGAAGCGCAGTGACGCCGCGGGCCCGGGCCGCACGGCGTGGACCTGTCGCGCACCGGGCAGCGCGGCAGGCCGTGCGTACAGCACCAGTCCTCCCGCGCGCGTGGCGATGAAGTACAGCGGGGCGCGGCCGGCGGGGAGCGCCAGCCCCGTCTCGGGCAGCGCGGTGGTGCACGCGGCATCGGTGAACAGCCGGAGCCCCTCCGAAGGGTCGGCGCTCACCGGCACCTCCAGCGGGGTGTCCACTTCAGCGGGGGCCCCGAGCACATCGCGCGCCTCCACCTCCACCGGGCCCGCGCACGTCCCCGCCTCGACGTCCAGCGCATTCCCCACCCAGGCCACCTGGACCGCGGGGCCCCTGCGGACCTCGAAGGGCTCCGACTCCGAGGCATGTCCGAGGGAATCCTCGGCGCGCAACACGTTGCCGCCGAGCGGCGTCCCCACCGTCACCCACGCGAGCGCGCGTCCCAGGACGAAGGGCCCGGCCTGCGTGGGGCTGACGCTCCCCGTGTTGTCATCCAGCCGCACCGTGCCCGTGAAGCCCTCCACCGTCCGCCCTTGCGAATCCACGGCGGTGAGCGTCACGGGGAACGGCACCCCCACGTGCTGGAGGGACGACAGCGAGAAGCGGAAGGCCGCCACGCTCGCGGCCGAGGCCACGACGCGGTAGGCCCCTCCCAGCCGGGCCTCGCCTCCGGACGGGGACACCACGACGACGTCATACGTGCCGGGCTCCAGGCCCGCGGGGACGCGCGCGGACAGCCGCGCGGTGGAGACGTAGCGCACCTCCCCCAGCGCCATCGCCTCGCCCGCGGCCGCCGGAACGAGATGCACCCGGAAGCCGGCGTCGAGCCGCCCTTCCCCACGGGCGAAGTCCGTCTCCACCACCGGGAGGAAGCCGCGCCCGGTGACCTCCACATCCACCTCCGCCTCCCGGCCGCCCTGGGACGGGCTCACCGCCAGCACCACGGGCGGTTGCGCGCCGCCACCGATGCCACACGCGG
Source organism: Pyxidicoccus sp. M6 (assembly GCF_055568925.1). Lineage (NCBI taxonomy): Bacteria > Pseudomonadati > Myxococcota > Myxococcia > Myxococcales > Myxococcaceae > Pyxidicoccus > Pyxidicoccus sp. M6. The sequence continues at coordinate 9,629,422 of NZ_CM145714.1, forward strand.
ACAGGAGCGCGAACATCGCGAGCAGGAGGTGTGCGTGCGGGAACGGGCCCATCAGCGTCATCCCAGCCGCCGGCCAACCGCGAGGGAACGGGCCCATCAGCGCCACCCCAGCCGGTAGCCAGCCGCGAAGCCCGGGCCGCCCGCGTCCAGGCGGAAGCCCTCGGTGCTCACCCTCGCGTGCGAGTACGACAGCTCGGCGAAGGCCTGCCCCGGCCCCAGCGAGAGGCCTCCCATCACGAAGCCGAGCCCGCCCAGGCCCAGCCGCCCCTCCTCGGTGCCGGTGAGCGACGTGCGAAAGCGCGCCCAGGTGGCCTGGCCTCCGGCGCCCAGCGTCACGCTCACCCGGCGCGCGGCGTACACCTCCCAGCCCAGCCGCAGGCTCACGGGGAAGTAGAGGGCCTCCGACTCGGAGCGCAGCGTCCCCGCTTCGTCCGTCACCGGCCGCCGGACGCGAGCCACGGAGGCCGTCAGCCCCGCGCCCAGCCACGTGCCACCGAGCCGCAGCGGCACCCAGGCATCCAGGCCCACGCGCGGCCCGACCCGAGAGCCGGGGCCGAGGACGACATCGGCGCGCACGCCCGCCAGCAGCCGGGGTGGGGCCGCGCGCAGCGCCACGGGGACGCGCCGCGAGAAGCCTCCGGACGCATCCCGCACCTCCAGCTCCACGGGCCCGTCCGGAAGCTCCCCGGGCGCCACGTACGTGGCCTCGTAGCCGCCGCCAGCGAGTGCCGTGGCCGCGCTCACCGAGCCATGGCTCGCGGCGAGCACGAGCCGCGCCCCCTCCAGCGGCAGCCCGGCCGCATCGCGCACGTCCAGCGACAGGTGGACCGGGGTGGTGCCGTCGGCGGGAACGAGGGCCGGGGTGAGGCTCGCGCGCAGCTCGGAGGGAACGGCCGCGGGCTGGAGCTGGTAGTCCACCTCCGCGCGCGCCCGTCCCTCCCGTCCCAGGGCGGTGGCCTCGAAGCGCACCACGCCCCCCGGCGGGTACAGGGCGGGCGCAGCGAAGGGCACGCGGTACTGCCCGCCACCCGCATCGGTGAGTCCCTCCAGGAGCCGCCCGTTGGCGCGCACCTCCACCGCCTGCCCGGCAAGCCCCAGGCCCGCCGCGTCGAACACGCGCACGGTGAGCTCGGCGCGCGACGTGCCATCGGCGGGTAGCGGCCGCTTCGGCGTGTCCAGCCGCACGGTGGCGGGCGGGGGCAGCCCGAGCTTCAGGCTCGCGGTGGCGCTCGACGCCGCGTCTCCGTCCACACTCACCCGGAACCGCGCCTCGGTGGACAGGGTGCCCGCCGGGGGCTGGTAGCGGAAGGTGAAGCGCCCGCCGTTGGCCGACAGCAGCGTGGCGGTGCCCGGCTCCGCCACCAGCTTCAGGGCGCCGGGGGACACGGGCCTTCCGCCCGCGTCGTAGAGCACCTCCACCCGGGCCCAGGCGAGCCCATCCGCCAGCAACGTCTGGGGCACCACGGCCGCGGTCAGCCGGTTGTACGGCGGCACGCGGATGGGCAGGGCCCTGGTGGCGGTGGCGCCATTGCGCTGCCAGGCGAGTAGCTCCACCTCGCGCAGGTCCGGCGGGATGTGGGCGGTAATGGTGGCGCGCCCGTTGCGCCCGGCCTTCACCGGGCCGAACTCCTCCAGGCCCACGCGCACGCGCGCCTCGGTGCCGGGACGCACCCGCACGTCCAGTCGGGTAGCCCCGTACAGGGGGATGCGCAGGAAGTCGACGGGAGCCTCGCGGCCCGTCTCGTGCCATACGGCCACCAGCGCCACCTGGGGGAAGAGCGTGGGCGGCGGCACGTACACCGTGCGGTAGACGCCGGGGGCCTGGCGTGTCACCGGGCCGAACGAGCCCACGTTGACGGCCAGCCGGAGTGGAGCCAGGGCCGCGCCGGCGGGCTCCTCCACGCGCAGGGTGACACCCACGGACTGCGCCTTCCCGAGCACCACCGGCCCCTGGTCCAGCGACAGCGACGCTCCGCGTGCGGCCCCCGCGCCCAGCAGCAGCAGCAGCAACAACCTTCTGGCCTGTCTCATGGAGCCTCCCGGGTGGAGCGGCGCCCGCCGCCGCGGACTTCCTGTTCCAGGGCCTGGATGTGCTTGCGCAGGGGCTCGCGGCTCGCGTCCGCCTCCAGCGCCGCGCGGAAGTGGGCCGCCGCCTCCGTCACGTCACCGCGGCGCTCGGCCCCCTCGCCCAGCCGTGTGAAGGTGTCGGCGAGCACCTCCAGCCGCGCCTGCACACGGGCATCTTCCGGCCGCAGCTCCCGGGCCGCCAGGAGCTGCGCCAGGGCGGTGTCCTGACCGGGGCCCGCCAGCTTCGCCGCCGCGACGAGCTGGTCCGCGCGCGCCAGGCGCGCGTCCAGGAGCACCTGCTGCTGCCGCCGCTGCCACAGGTGCGCGCCTCCCGCCAGGAGCACGGTGAGCAGCGCCAGCGCCGCCCAGCGCAGGGCCCGGCGGTGGCGGGCGACCACCAGCCGCACCGCGCGGGGCATCAGGTCCAGCACCGCGGAGGTGAAGCGGCGATAAGCGCGTGAGGCGTCCTCCCCGTCCCGGCTCCGGGCAATGGCGATGAGCGCCTCCGTCTCGCGCTGCGCGTCGTCCAGCTCCTCGCCGAACAGCTCCCGCATCGTCTTCACCAGGTCGAAGGGGGGCAGGCTGTCTCGCACCTGCTCCAGGGCCACGCGCAACGCATGGGCGCTCGGCGCGCGGCGCGACCTGTCGGGCTCGGTGGCCCACTGCACCAGCCGGTCCAGCTCCGCGGGGATGCGGGGGTTGGTGGCCGACGGCCGCAACTTCTGCCGGCGCGAGACGGCGAAGTCATTCGGCTCGGTGACCCCCTCGAAAGCGCGCTCCAGCGTGAGCAACTCATGGAGCACCAGCCCCATGCCGTAGATGTCCCAGCCCGGCTCCGGCTTGCCGCCCGCCGCCTGCTCCAGGGACATGTACGCGCGCTTGCCCACCTGCAGCTCGTCGTTGCCGGCGGCGATGCTCGCGGACGCCACGCCCATGTCCAGGAGCTTCACCGCACCGTGCAGGCTGATGAGCAGGTTGCCCGGGCTCACGTCCCGATGGACCAGGTGCAGGGGCCGGCCGTCCAGGTCCCGCTTCTCGTGCAGGTACTCCAGCGCCTTGCCCAGCTCGATGCTGATGGCCACCGCCAGGGCGACGGGCGGCGGCCTGCCGCGCTCGCGCAACCGCTGGATGAGCTCCGCGCCGTTGCGGCCATGCACGAACTCCATGGCCATGAAGGACCGCCCCGCCGCGGAGCCCACGTCGAACACCTGGATGAGGTTGGGGTGCTGCAACGTCGCGCTGAGGCGTGCCTCGGTGAGGAACAGGGCGGACAGACGAGGGTGGCTGGCGTACTCCTGGAAGACGAGTTTGAGCGCCACCAGCTTGTCCACGCCATCCCCCATCAACCGCCGGGCGAGAAGGACCTCGGCCATGCCACCCGCTCCCAGGCGCTTGAGGAGCTGGTAGGGACCGAAGATGTCGAAGGGCCGCAGTCCGCCCTGCCATGCCAGCGGGTCGACCGCCTTCAGCAGCTCCTCGCCGGAGTAGTCCGTCAGTCCGGAGGCGTCCTTGTCGACGGAGCGGGGGCGGATACCCACCGGAGTGGCTCCCTCGGCGGGATGTGGGGACCTCTCGTTGCGCGTGTCCGGCACCTGGGGCGACACGAGCCGGAGCGATGGGACGGAGGTGTCGGCCAGCTTGAGGTGCTCCCGCCGGAACTGGAGCTGCGACCCGCTCATGTGGAAGGTGGTCGGGGCGCTGCTCGAGGAATACTCATCATCATCCGGAGGCGGCGGGGGGATGCACTCCGGCTGCGGTCCCCCGCGCTCCGTGAGGGGCTCCGTGAACACGCGAGGGATGAAACCAGGACGGCGGGGGGATGGCCGCGACTGCGCGGGAGTCGGCCTTCGAGGATTGAGCGGCAGCTCAAGGCTGCCGGGGTCCAGCTCCACGTACTTCACGAAGTAGCCGCGCGAGCGCCCCGTCACGCCGTGCTCCACCACCTGCACGCGCCCGGAGACCACGGGCCTGCCGCTCTGGAAGGTGAGCTGGAGCGAGAACTCAGTACCGATGGGCTCCAGTTTGTCGGAAGGCACGAACAGGCCGTGTACCTTCATGCTCCTGGAGAGCCGAGCCCGGGACTCCGGCGCGTCCACGCACGGCAGCTTGAACACCCGACGCTGAGCCTTCAGCGGTTTCACATCGAGCCCCCGTGTGGTGGTGGGCATGTGCCCACGCGGTGCTTCCCGCTCCTTCCTCGATACCAGCGCCCCGAGCCGCTCAGTGCATGGGAGCCAGCGTCACGCGGATGGGCTCCGGGTCCTCCGCCACGGTCACCTCGGCCCGCCATGTCACGTACCCGGGGTGCCGGATGCTGACCTGGTGGATTCCCGCGGGCAGTGGGAGCATCCCCCCTGCATCGCGCAGGCTGCCCGCGGTGCCCACCGCCTGGCCATTCACCATCACCTGCGCCTCGGCGGGCTGGACGTCGAAGCGCAGCCCGGTCCGCGCGGCGCGAGGTGGAGGCTTCGGCCGCGGCGACGCCACCTCCGACGCCACCGCCTCCTCACGCAGCACCGCCTCGCTCGGCGCCTGCGGCCCTGGCGCGGTGGCGCAGGCCAGGCCCCCCGCGGTCACAACCAACACAACCCAGAAACACCTTGTCATCATGACAAGCAATGGAGCCCTAATAACTGCCATGCCGTCAAGATATGGCGTTACTGTTTTCCTCGGGTGTCTCGCGGAGGACCGCCTGCATGCCCCCGAGAGCGGTGTCCGGGGGGCCCCTGTCAGAGTGGGGCCGACTCTCAGGAGCATTCCACCCCTGCGACACGAGCCCACCGACTCCGGGACGAGGTCGAATGACTCGTCACGTTCAAAAACATCCATCTCAACGTCTGACAATGGATTTGGACCACCAATACCAACAAGACACACTCATGAGTCATTGGCGGTGCGAGTGGGGCTGGCGGTTCCTGGGTGTGGCCAGCGGTCCTCCGGTGGGAGCCGGGGCATGCTCACGGCGGCCATGGCCAGGAAGGCCCCCGTACAGCGCGCGGTCGAAGCGGCGACCCGTCGCATGAACGCGCGAAGGCGACGTCCGAGGCACCGCGCTCGCGTCCGTCTCAGCCGTCCTTCAGCAGTTCGTGGAGCACCTCGGTGGCGTACGCGCCACGAGGCAGCTCGAAGGTGAGCCACACGTCGTCACCCTCGGGAGTCAGCTCCGGCGAGCCCAGCCGGACGCGGTACGGCCTGCGCCCGCCCTCCGTCTCACCGCCGCCGCGCTTGAAGTCCTCGAGCGTGACGCCCTCCGCGACGAGCAGCCGCCCTTCCGCCTCGGCCACCTCTCCCGCGGCCGCCGTCATCTTCGGCCCGAAGAGCGGCCCGGCCGGGCTCACCTCGAAGGCGGCCACGCGCGGCCCATCCACCTCGGGCGCCTCGCAGACGAAGAGGCCGCCCGTCTCCTCCTTGCGCAGCACGTCCCCGCGCAGCGCGGTGTCCAGCGTGCCCGCGCGCAGCCGCTCCACCAGCGCCCGGTTGAACAGGCGCGACTGGAAGGCGGAAAGGAACAGCTTGCGCTGGAAGCGGTCCGGCCGCTTCGGCAGGCGCTGCCCCAGCACCAGCAGCTTCCCCAGGTCCGCGTTGTCCCCCGCGCGGCCGAAGCGCTGCTCGCCGAAGTAGTTGGGCACGCCCCGCGCCACCAACCGCGAGAACGTCTCGCGCGCGGCGCCCACGTCCTTCACGTCGCGCAGCCGCAGCCGGAAGCGGTTGCCGCGCAGGTGCCCGGTACGGAGCTTGTTGCCGTGGCGCTTCGTCCACAGCACGCGCACGCCCTCCAGCGCGAAGCCCTCCAGCTTCGCCTCCGCGCGAGCGGGCACGGAGAGGAGCTGCCGGGTGACGGCCTGCCGGTCCTTCATCCCCGCCACGCCCACGTCGTCCTCGGACACGCCCAGCGCCTGCGCCAGCGCCTTCACCACCTCGCGCGTGTCCCGGCCACGCTTCTCCAGCCAGAGGTAGAGGTGCTCGCCCTCGCCCGAAGGCAGGTACGCCGGCACCTCCTCCACCTCGAAGTCCTCGGGCACCAGCTTGAACGCGCCGCCACACCCGGGCACGTCCGCCGTCAGCCGCGGCAGCTCGGAATCCGTCACGACGCCTCGAGCGTGGCCAGCAGTTCCTTCACGCGCCGGGCGAGGTCCTCGTCCGCGCGCGATTCCAGCAGCTCGCCGGCCTGGAAGAGCAGGAAGAACATCACGTCGCTGAGCGCCTGCTTGAAGGACGCCAGCGGCTCGCTGCCCAGCTGCGCGCGGTGCTTCTCGAAGGCTTCGATCAGCTTCGGCTCCGGAAGGCTGCCATCCGCCAGGAAGGCCAGGCCCTCCAGCACGGGCGACGACGACAGCGCCTGTCCGGAGAGCGCGGCGTTGGCGGCGGCGATGAACTCGCGGTCCATGCCCTGCTTCGCCACCTCGTCGCGAATCTCGCGGAAGATGAAGTTGAAGACGCGCGCCACCGGCCGCGGGTCCACGGCGGGCACCACGCGCTGCGCGACGGGAGCAACCGGCGTCGCGGCCACGGGCGGCTTCACCTGCGGCACCGGCGTGGGCGTCGCCGGGCCCGCCGCGGGCGCCGCGAGCGGCTTGTCCGTCACCGACGCGAAGCCACCCTCCAGCAGCCGGAAGACCACCTTGGTGATGTCGAACTCGGAAAGCCGCGCCGCGTGGCCCAGCTCCAGAATCGTGCGCCGGCCGTCGAGCATGGCCAGCACCTTGTCCTCGTCCTCCTCCAGCTTCCCGTCCGAGGGGCGCTTGCGCGCCACGTACAGCCGCCCGTGGGGGATGCGCTTGCGGAAGTGCGCCAGCTCGTCAATCTTGCGGATGCTGTCCATCAGCAGACTCTGCGTGGACAGCTGGATGATGTGGCCCGTCTTCTCGTCCACCGGCTGGTCCACGAGGAAGAAGCTCCCCTCGCGGCACAGGACGATGGCGTGGAAGATTTCGCTCACCTGGTGGGTGACGCACTTGAAGAGGTCATGCGCCTGCAGGAGTCCCTTCTCCACCAGCGCGCGGCCTATCTTGGACGGCGGGTGCTCGCGCAGCGCGGCCTCCACCTGGGGGCGCTCCACGTAGCCCAGCCGCACCAGCACCTCGCCCAGCCGGTCCGCCGGGTCGTCCGAGGACGCACCGCGCACCTCACCCTCGCGGAAGGTGACGGAGCGCTCGCCGCCGGGCGAGCTGACGCGGATGACGCCGCTCCAGCGCGACTGGCTGAGGAACGCGATGAGGTCCGACAGCGGGAAGCCGCCCGCGTCTCCGGACAGCACCACGCGCGGCACGGGGATGGAGCCCCCCTGCGCGGGCGTGCGCGAGAAGACGAGCAGGTCGGGCGACGTCGGTATCAGCGCGTACGAGCCCGTGCGCCCCGTCAGTGGAGAGGGGGCCTGCCGGTCCTCGGGGGCGAGCTGACCCGACCCCTCGATGCGGAAGCGAGACGTCATGCCCGGCGTCAGTCAGCCGCCCAGGCATTGTTGTTCGCGCGCCACTCCAGCTCGTCCTCGAGGCTGTGGGAGAGCAGCTCGTCCTGGATGAAGCCCAGTTCGATGGCGCGCCCGTTGAAGTACACGGACGGAGTGCCGGTGAGGCCCGCCGCGCGGCCCTGGTTGCGCGAAGCCTCCAGCTCCTGCTTGTACGCGTCCGTCTTGAGCTGCGCCGCCAGCTTGTCGCCGTCCAGGCCGATGCTCTTCGCCAGCGCGGGCAGCGCCTCCGGCTTGAGGTTCTCCTGGTGCTCGAAGAGGGCGTCGTGCATCTGCCAGAACTTGCCCTGATCACGCGCCCACAGCGCCGCCTGCGCCGCCGGCACCGAGTTGGCGTGGTTGGACAGCGGGAAGGGCAGATAGCAGAAGCGCACCTGCTCCGCGTTCTTCTTCGCGAAGGCCTCCAGCACCGGGCGGGCCTTGCCGCAGTAGGGGCACTCGAAGTCGGAGAACTCCACCACCGTCACCGGCGCGCTGGCGTTGCCGGTGCACATCCGGTCATCCACCTTGAACTGCGCCCGCGCGTCGCGGAAGCCGGCGTAGTACTGCGACAGCGAGACGATGACCTCGGTGGCGGGGTTGCCCTCGGCCACCATGCGCGCGGCCAGCCGGGCCATCCGCCTGGCGTGCTTGCAGGGCGTGTGCTGCTTCAGGCAGGCGCCCAGCGTGTGGGGGCAGCCGCAGTAGCAGAACTCGTCGCTCATGACGGTGGCCAGCTCGCGCTTCGCCGCCGGGGACAGCGAGGAGAAGTCCATGCCCGGGATGCCGCTGAGAACGGCGCTGGGGTCGGACGGCGGCGCCGTCTCGGCGGGAGCCGCGGGCGGCGGGGTGGCCTGCGCGGCCGGTGCCGCCGGAGCCGCGGCGGGGGCCTGGGACGCGGCGGGAGTGGCGCCCTCGGGGCTCTTGCAGCCGGTCCCCGTCAGGACGGTGGCGGCCAGCAGGGGAATGACACGCTTCCAGCAGGAAAGGAGCACGCGGCGGGTCTTAGCCATGCGCGCGGGGCTTGTAAAGGAAGGCCAGCCTTGGCAGGGAAGCCCCCTTGCCCATATGCCCAGAGTCCTGCTGCTGCACACCGGAGGCACGCTCGGAATGGCCGGAGGCCGGCCGTCCGCCCTGCGTCCCGCGGCCTTCTTCAAGACGCTCAAGTCCCGCGCCCCGGAGCTCTTCCGCCTCGCGGACATCGAGCTGGAGCTGTTCAGCAACCTCGACAGCTCGGAGATGCAGCCGGAGCTGTGGAGCCGCATGGCCGCCCACCTCCACCGCCGTCTCCCCCACTTCGACGGGGCCGTGGTGACCCATGGCACGGACACGCTGGCCTACACGGCGAGCGCCCTGTCCTTCATGCTGCGCAACCCGCCCTGTCCGGTCGTGCTGACGGGCTCGCAGCGGCCGCTGGGCGAACTCCGCTCGGACGCCCGGCTCAACCTCATCGACGCGGTGCTGTCCGCGCTCCAGGGGCCGCGCGAGGTGACCATCTGCTTCGACTCGCACCTGTACCGGGGCAACCGCACGCGCAAGGTGAAGGTGGCCGAGTACGATGCCTTCGACAGCCCCAACTGCCCCGTGCTGGGCACGCTCGGCGTGGACGCGACGTTCGAACCGGGCCTCAAGCCGCGCGGCGCCTTCCGCCTCTTCGAGAAGCTCGACTCGCGCGTCTTCCTCCTGAAGGTGTTCCCGGGGCTGGACCCGTCCCTTCCGTTGCAGCTCCTACCGCACGTGAGCGGGCTGGTGCTGGAGGCCTACGGGGCGGGCAACTTCCCCATCGCCCCGGAGCTGGGCCGCTCGCTGAGGCCCCTCTTCACCCAGGCCCGGGAGCGGGGCGTGCCAGTGGTGGTGGTGAGCCAGGCGTACCGCAACGGCGTGGACCTCTCCCTCTACGAGTCCGGTGCCGAGGCGCTGGCGGCGGGGGCCATCGGCGGCTCGGACATGACGCCCTCGGCGGCGCTGGTGAAGCTGATGCAGGGGCTGGCCTACCACCCGCATTCGCCCGAGGCCCTGGCGCGCTTCATCCGGACGCCAGTAGCGGGCGAGCTGACCGTCGGACGGCCGACAGTCCCCCCACCCGCGCCGCAGCGCCGCCGTCCCGCGCGCCGGGTACGGGCGGAGTGACGGCGGGTGGTGGAGAAGAAGGCAGCATGCTTGCCGTCCCGAAAAGGCGGCCCGTAAGATGGGTGACGCGATGTCCGAGGAGAAAACTTCCGTCCATTCCATTTCGGACCTGCTGGGCAGCGCCCAGCAGCAGAGCGCGTATCTGATCGTCATCAGCGCCAAGTCCGCGGCGGGCATCGGACGGATGTTCAAGCTGGACCGCTCGGAAGTCGTGCTGGGCCGCAGCTCGGAGGCCCAGTTCCAGGTGGAGGATGACGGCATCTCCCGCAAGCACGCCAAGGTGGTGGCGCTGGGGGACGGCCGCTTCCAGCTCGTGGACCTGGCGAGCACCAACGGCACGTACCTCAACGGCCTGAAGGTGAACGCGGCGCCGCTCTACGACGGCGACAAGATCCAGATCGGCTCCAACACCGTCCTGAAGTTCTCCATCCAGGACGCGCTGGAGGAGCAGTACCAGCGCAGCATCTACGAGTCCGCCACGCGCGACGGCCTCACCCGCGTCTACAACAAGAAGTACTTCCTGGAGACGGTGCGCAAGGAGTTCAGCTACTGCCTGCGCCACCGGGTGCCGCTGTCGCTCGTGCTGTTCGACGTGGACCACTTCAAGAAGATCAACGACGCGTACGGGCACCCCGCGGGCGACTACGTGCTGACGCGCATCGCCCAGCGCGTGAGCGACACGGTGCGCACCGAGGATCTGCTCGCGCGCTACGGCGGCGAGGAGTTCGCGCTGATGCTGCGCGAGTCCGCCGAGGACCAGGCGCTGGCGTGCGCGGAGCGCTGCCGCTACGCGGTGGACAAGGCGGACTTCGTCTTCGGCGGCACGCCCATCAAGGTCACCATCAGCCTGGGCGTGGCCACGCTGCTGGACTCGGACTTCGCCCAGCCCGAGGACCTCATCGCCGCGGCGGACAAGTACCTGTATCGCGCCAAGCGAGCGGGCCGGAATCGCGTGGACGCGAAGGCCGTCAGCGGCATCTGAGCCACTCCCGGACGTCCGCGCGGCCTAGAGCCCGAAACCCAATCGTTTGAGCCCCTCGCGGGACACGTGCTGCACGTGGGTGTCCGTGTCGCGCGCCGCCGCGTCGGACAGCGCGGCGGCGGCATGGGGCCCGCCAATCCGTCCCAGGGCCTGCGCCGCCGCCACGCGCACGGAGGCCACCGGATCCTCCCGGAGACACACGGCCAGCCCCTTCACGTGCGCCGCCCGGCCGATGCTCTCCAGCGCCTTCGCCGCGGCCTCGCGCACCACCGGATGCTCCGAGCCGAGCAGCCCCGCCGCGTCGTCCCCTCGCGTGGACTGCCGCTGGCTGCCCACCACCTCCAGCGCCGCGGCCACCACCTCCGGCGCTGTATCCCCCAGCGCGCGAGACGTGGCATCCGCCACCTCCGGGCGGCGCGCCGGCAGCACGCCCAGCACGCGCACGGCCCCGGCCCGCACCATCACCTGCGCGTCGCGCAGGAAGGGCGCCACCGTGGCGAAGCGCTCGCGCGAGCCCTCGTCGCATTCCGCGAGCTGCGTCAGCGCTTCACCCCTCAGCTCCGCGGGCAGCTTCGCGTCCCGGGCCACGCCGAGGAAGAAGGCCGCGCAGCCCTTCTCGCGCACCATGGCTTCCAGCCACGGCCGAGCCACCGTGGCATCCTTCGATTGCAGCCGGAGCTCGGCGGCCCGGCGCAAGTCCAACCCCTCCACATCCGCCAGCCCGCGCGCCGCGGCCTCGCGCACCCACCGGTCCACGTCCTCCAGCGCGCGCTCGTACTCCTTCCGGGCCAGCGGGCCATAGACGCGCAGCGACTGCACCGCCCTGCGGCGTTGGAGCGGATCCGCCCCCGTCAGGTCCCGCTGCAGCACGTCCAACTCCTGCGAGTACACGGCGAAGAGCCGGTTCACCCGCGCCTCGTCCGCCGGCCGGGCCTCGTCCAGCAGCAGCCGCCCCACCGAGGTGCGCCTGCGCTCCGCCACCACTTTCAGCGCGCCGGCCGGAATCCCATCCCCCGCCTCCGGCCGCGAGGCGAGCGCGTCCAGCACCACCCGCGCCGGCCGCTTTCCCAGGAAGCCCGAGAGGTGGGCCAGCGCCGTGCCCCGCACCGTCGCATCCTCCGCGTACAGCTCCAATTCCAGCGCCTTGCGGATGGCCTCCCGCCGGGCCCACACCCGGGCCGCGGCCTCCAGTCCCTTCGCGCCCGCGTCCTTCAGGAAGTCCGCGGACGAGCGGCCCGCCTCCACGGCGGCACGCGCGGCGGTGAGGCACGCGTCCACGTCCTCCGAAGGGGGCGTCGCCGCAATCCACTCCGCCAGCAGGCGGCGCTCGGGGATGCCGCGGAGCCGGGCATCCGCGCCCACCGCGGCCCACCGCACCCGCCAGTCCGCGTCCTTGCGCGCCGAGACGAAGGCTTCACGACTCGACGGCTGCATGCCCTCCAGGGCCCCCACCCAGGCCTCCGCGCGGCCGCCGGGGAGGCAGGCCCTGCACGCCCTCGTGCGCTGAGCGGGGTCTGTGACGTGCCTCTGGCAGGACATCCAACAGTCCTTCGTCCCGGTGCCGGCGCTCTGGCCGGTCGCCAGGAGCACCACCAGGAGGAGGGCAGGGCTCACGATGCGGTCACTCTAGTGCATCGGCACCCTTGTTTCCCTCCAGCACCCTTGCGTTTTCCCCTGCAGTGGGCCATACCCGCTGCCCCTCTGGGTTGACACCCACATCGACGCACGGAAGGAGGTGACAGTATGCCCGGTATCCGAGTTAAGGAAGGAGAGTCCATTGAAAGCGCCCTCAAGCGCTTCAAGAAGGCCACTGAGAAGGCCGGAATCCTTTCCGAGATCCGCAAGCGCGAGCACTACGAGAAGCCTTCCGTGAAGCGGAAGAAGAAGGCCCTCGCCGCCAAGAAGCGCGCGGTGAAGAAGGCCCGCAAGTCGTTCTGAGCGAGGCCCGTGCGTGGAGCCGGGGCCCGTCAGGTGCCCTGGCTCCCGCCGTCTTGTCCCCGAATCACAAGCCCAGCGGAGTCGCGACATGGCCACCCTGAAGGAGCGGATCGACGCGGACCTCAAGGACGCGATGCGGTCCAAGAACGAGCTCACCCTCAGCGTCCTGCGGATGCTCAAGAGCGCGGTGAAGTACAAGGAAGTCGAGCCCGGCGCCTCCGCCCTCGACGACGCGGGCGTCCAGTCCGTCATCACCGGCCTCATCAAGCAGCGCCGTGACTCCATCGACCAGTTCAAGTCGGGCGGCCGCCCGGAGCTGGCGGAGAAGGAGGAGGCCGAGATTTCCGTCCTCCAGAACTACCTCCCCAAGCAGCTCACCCCGGACGAGCTGACCGCCGCCGTCAAGGCTGCCATCGCCGAGGTGGGGGCCAAGGGCGCCAAGGACATGGGCGCGGTCATGAAGAACCTCAACCCCAAGCTCCAGGGCAAGGCCGAGGGCCGCGCTATCTCCGAGGCCGTGAAGGCCGAGCTGGCCAAGCTGTCCTGAGCTGCCTCCGTCCTGTCTGAAGCACCTGCCGGCGCTGTCGGGAAACCGGCGGCGCCGCTGCATTTGGGGGCAGGCGACCGGGCGGAAACTTGCCCCCCTGCCCCCCCGTCATTAAGTGCCAGGGCCGGCCCCTGCCGCTCCCGCCCGCCCGGCGGAGCGCACCGGGCCCTAGGAGTCCTGTCCGTGCCCCACCCGCCTTCACGCTTCTTCCGCTCCCCTCCGGCGCCAGCCGTGGGCAGGATCCGCCAGGTCGCCTGGCCGGCGGAGGACGTCAGGCCCCGCTGCGATGATGTCAGGCGTGCGCCCACCTCTGTGGGGGCCAGGGGGTCGGAGCCGTGATTCCGGAGCACAAAATCCAGGAAGTCCTCGAGCGGGTGGACCTCGTGGGACTCATCGGCCGGCACGTGGAATTGAAGAAGGCCGGGCGGGAGTGGAAGGCCTGCTGCCCGTTCCACCAGGAGAAGACGCCCTCCTTCTACGTCGTGCCGGAGAAGCGCTTCTATTTCTGCCATGGCTGCCGCGCGAGCGGCGACGCGGTGTCCTTCATCCAGCGCTACCTCGGGAAGACCTTCGTGGACGCGGTGAAGGACCTCGCCCGCGACGTGGGCGTCGACGTGGAGGCCGAGGAGGACCCGAGCTTCCGCGAGCGGCAGCACATCAAGGAGGCCACCGACTTCGCCGCCGAGCACTTCCGCACCCTGCTGTGGCAGCAGGACGAGGGCCGCGCCGCGCGCGCCTACGTCGCCAGCCGCGGCGTCTCCGAAGAGACGGCCATGGCCTTCGGGCTGGGCTGGGCGCCCAACTCGTGGAGCCTCCTCGCGGACCGGTTCCAGAAGAACGGCATGCTCGAGTGGGGGCAGCACGCGGGCCTCGTCACGCCGCGCTCCAGCGGGGAGGGCTACATCGACTTCTTCCGGAGCCGGCTCGTCATCCCCATCCGCTCGCCCGAGGGGCGTGCCATCGCGTTTGGCGGCCGGCTCGTGGGCTCGGACGACGGGCCGAAGTACCTCAACTCGCGCGAGTCGCGCATCTACAACAAGAGCGACACGCTCTTCGGGATGAACCAGGCGCGCGACGAGGTGCACAAGCGCAAGGCCGCCATCCTGGTCGAGGGCTACTTCGACTGCATCGGCCTGTACCAGGTGGGCGTGCGCCACTCGGTGGCGCTCTGCTCCACCAACCTCACGCCCGGCCACCTGCAGGTGCTCAAGCGCGCCGAGGCCAAACGCCTCTTCCTCCTGCTCGACGGAGACAAGGCCGGCCTCGCCGCGGTCGAGCGACTTGCCGGTCCCCTGCTCGCCGCGGGAGCGGACGCGCGGGTGGCGCTGCTGCCACAAGGGGATGACCCGGACACCTTCGCGCGTCGTGAAGGGTTGGAAGGTGTGGAGCGTCTGCTCGAAAGCGCGCAGCCGCTCACCTCCCACCTGTTCTCCACCGTCCTTCCGGACGGCACCCGCTCCCCCTTCGAGGAGAAGATGGCGGCCCTCGACAGGCTCAAGCCGATGGTCGCCCAGGTCCCCCAGGGGCTGGTGCGCAAGGACCTCTTCGAGGCCCTCGCCTCGCACTTCGGCTGGACGGCCGCCATCGTCGAGGAGTCGCTCCGGAACCTGCGCCCCAAGCCCACCACCGTGGGCCCGCAGCAGCACGCCACGCCCGCGCAGCAGCCGCCCCGCCCCGCGGAGAAGCCGCCTCCCAAGCTGGAGACGCTCTACGTCGCCGCCGTCCTCCGGGACGCCCGCCTGCTCGCCCGGGACACCTTCCGCGTGTGTGATGAGCTGTCCCACACGGGGCTGCGGATGGCGCTTGCCCATGCCACGTCCGGGCATGGCACCGAGGACGCGCTCTACGAGGCATCAGACGCCGTGAAGCGAGCCATCGAGGAGGCGTGGCGCCAGCTCCCCGAGACGGGCATGACGCTGGAGCATGACTTCTCGAACATCTGCAGGGAAATCATGGTGCGGCGCATTGACGAGCGTCTCATTTATATAAGACGCGCGACGGAGCAGACGGCGGGGGCGTTTGACCTGACAGAGGAGACGCGCCAGCTCCTTTCGGAGCGCGTGGAACTGTTGGCCCTCAAGAAGCGTGTCCTGGAGGAGCTCCGGCCGAGCTCTTCGGGAACAAAGGCGCCCATGCAACCGGTTTGAGTTCGCGTTTGTAAGAAACCCTGACTTTGCGGTAGATCGGCCGGCTCGCCCCTGGCCCTCAAGCCCCTGAATTTCTTAAGGAGAAGTACCCGAATGCCGACGCAGAAGCCCTCGAAGGCGTCCGTGAAGCCCACCAAGAAGAAGGTGGATCCGGTGATCCGTAAGAAGAAGGCTCCGGAGAGCTCCGCGACCTCGTCGGCCAAGGGGACGAAGGCGGGTGCCGAGGAGAAGGAGGCCGTCGTCGCCAAGGACGCGTCCGCCGAGGCCACCGAGAAGCTCAAGAAGAAGAAGGGCGTCACCTCCGCCATGTCCGACGACGTGGACCCGGAGGAGGCCGCGGAAGAGGCCGCCGCCGCCGTCCAGGTGGACCCGGACGCCGTCGAGGACGACGTCGAGGAGGATCCGGTCGCCGAGCGCAAGGAGGTCAAGGACCTGCTCGCCGCGGGCCGTGAGAAGGGCTTCCTCACGTACGACGAGGTCAACGACGCGCTCCCCGCCGACATCGTGTCGTCTGATCAGATCGACGACGTGATGAGCATGTTCGGCGACAACGACATCGAGATTGTCGACGCGCAGAAGGCCGCCCAGAACAACGAGATCAAGCCCACCGTCACCGTCGAGGAGGAGAAGGAAGACGCCGACGAGGACGAGAAGGACGAGGACGACGAGCCGGGTGGCAAGTCGAACGACCCGGTGCGCCTGTACCTGCGCAAGATGGGCAGCGTCAGCCTGCTCACGCGCGAGGGCGAGGTCGAAATCGCCAAGCGCATCGAAGAGGGCGAGAAGGAAGTCCTGCGCGCGCTGCTCGCCTGCAAGGTGGCCGTGGAGGAGATCCTCGACATCGGCAACAAGCTGAAGACGGCCAAGCTGCGCGTGCGCGACGTCATCAAGGACGCGCCCGAGGAGGCCCAGGCCGAGGGCGGCGACGAGGCTCCCGAGGAGGCCGGCGAGGGAGACGCGCCGGCGCAGCTCGCGCAGTCCGAGCTGAACAAGATCGAGCAGATCTGCAAGCAGATCGAGCGCTTCCGCAAGTTCGCCAAGGACTGCGAGGTGCTGGAGGAGGAGCTCGCCTCCAAGAAGAAGCTGACCGAGGTTCGCAAGAAGGAACTGAAGCAGGAGATGAAGGACCTCCGGACCAAGATGATGGAGGTCCTGGAGGAGATGCGGCTCAACAAGAAGCAGGTGGACCGCATCGTCCTGAACCTCAAGTCCCTCATCGAGCGCGTGGACAAGGCCGAGGACGAGCTCCGTGACTTGGAGCGCCGCTACGGCATCTCCATGAAGGAGCTGCGCCCGCAGCTCAAGGAGTCGCGCGAGAACCCGAACATCGGCAAGAAGCTGCAGAAGCAGCTCAACCTCACGCCCGAGCAGCTCGAGGTCCTGGACCGCGACGTGCGCACGGCGGTGCGGAAGATCAAGAAGGTCGAGGAGGAGGCCAACCTCCCCGTCGAGTCGCTGCGCCGCAACTACGACGCCATCCGCCTGGGTGAGCGCCGCGCCGAGCGCGCCAAGAGCGAGCTGGTGGAGGCCAACCTCCGCCTCGTGGTCTCCATCGCGAAGAAGTACACGAACCGCGGCCTGCAGTTCCTGGACCTCATCCAGGAGGGCAACATCGGCCTGATGAAGGCGGTGGACAAGTTCGAGTACAAGCGCGGCTACAAGTTCTCCACGTACGCCACGTGGTGGATCCGCCAGGCCATTACCCGCGCCATCGCCGATCAGGCCCGCACCATCCGCATCCCGGTGCATATGATCGAGACCATCAACAAGCTCATCCGCACCAGCCGCTACCTCGTGCAGGAGATTGGCCGCGAGCCGACGCCTGAGGAGATTGCGGAGAAGATGGAGCTGCCGCTCGACAAGGTCCGCAAGGTCCTCAAGATTGCGAAGGAGCCCATCTCCCTCGAGACGCCGATTGGCGAGGAAGAGGACAGCCACCTGGGCGACTTCATCGAGGACAAGAGCCTCGTGTCGCCGGCGGACGCGGTCATCAACATGAACCTGGCGGAGCAGACCCGCAAGGTGCTGGCCACGCTGACGCCGCGTGAGGAGAAGGTCCTCCGCATGCGCTTCGGCATCGGCGAGAAGAGCGACCACACGCTGGAAGAGGTGGGCCAGGACTTCGAGGTGACGCGCGAGCGCATCCGCCAGATTGAAGCCAAGGCGCTGCGCAAGCTGCGCCACCCGAGCCGCTCCAAGCGCCTGCGCTCCTTCGTGGAGAGCTGAGCTCGCGCTGACAGCCGTGGCTTGAGCACACAGGCCCCCGCTCCATTCGTGGACCGGGGGCCTTCGTGTTTCTAGAGTCCCGTGCGCCATGGCCACGCGCGCGAAGACAGTGAAGCCCGAGGCGAAGTCGAAGTCCGCGGCGAAGCCGGAGCCGCGTCCCCTCTTCTCGGAGATGGTGTTCCGGGCGGTGCGCGCGATTCCGCGCGGGCAGGTGCGCTCGTACGCGCAGGTGGCGCTCTACGCGGGGCGGCCCGGGGCGGCGCGCGGCGTGGGGCACGAGCTCACGGGACTGCCTCCGGCGCGGCAGCGCGATGTGCCCTGGTGGCGGGTCATCCGCTCGGACGGAACGCTGGCCCCCATGGTGGCGCACGAGCAGGCGAAGCGCCTGCGCGCGGAAGGCATCGAGGTGCAGCAGCGCGGCGAAGTATTTCGCGTGAAGGTGAACGAAGACGCGCGCGGGTGACGCGTGCTCAACCGGGGCCGCTCCCCTGCGTCTCATAGGAGCGGCCCGTGCGGGGCGTCCCCCTTGCCAGCGGCGCGCGCGGAGGGTTATTCACCCGCTCGCGGTGGCTGTTGTGTTTGGGGGCCCTTAGCTCAGCGGTTAGAGCTGTCGGCTCATAACCGATTGGTCCCCGGTTCGAATCCGGGAGGGCCCACTCCCCTACTCCGCTCAGTGCCTCGGGAATCTCTCCGGAGGCGTCCGTGCGTTGAGCCGCCTCCGCCGAGTTCCGCACCACCGGCGCACCATGCGGGCCGCCCACGGCCATCGAGAGCACCACTGCAAGGGGCTCCTCGGTTGGCCGGAAGCGGAGCTGCTGCAGGCCCGCGCGCATGTCCTCGACGTCAATGTGGCCGTAGACGCCAGCCGTAACGGTGGGCGACGAGTGCCCGAAGATGCGCTGCACCACCGCCAGCGGCACCCGCGCCTTGAACAGCAGCGTTGCCGTGGTGTGGCGCAGGTCGAGGAAGCGGGTGACGCTCATGCAGCAGGTGCGTCCTGGAGGTGTCAGCCATGCGCTCGAGACTCAAGGCCCTCGTCGGCTCCGTCCTCTTCCTCGCCGTGGCGCCGGGGGTTGTTGCCGGGCTGGTGCCCTGGTGGATGACGGGATGGGAGGTGCGCCGCCCACTGCCGTATGGGCTTGCCGTGCAGCTCGTCGGCGCGCTGCTGGTGGCAGGCGGCGCCCTCGTCCTGCTCGAGGCCTTCGCTCGCTTCGTGCTTGAGGGAGTGGGGACGCCCGCGCCGGTAGCGCCCACGGAGCACCTCGTCGTCGGTGGGTCCTACCGCTACGTCCGCAACCCCATGTACCTCGCGGTCGCGGCCCTCATCCTCGGACAGGCGCTCCTCCTCGGCCACCCCGGCTTGCTGCTGTACCTGGGAGCCTTCCTGGTCGCCGTCGTCACCTTCGTCCGGGTCTACGAGGAGCCGACGCTGCGCCGCAGGTACGGAGCGCAATACGAGCGCTACCGGCAGGCCGTCCCTGCCTGGTGGCCCCGGCTGCGCCCCTGGCGTCCTCCCGAAGCGCCGCCCACACCCCGGAAGCCCAAGGGGTGAAGTCGGCCGGCGTTCGCGGGCCCGACGGAGCAACACCTCGCGCGGGCGGATCGCTCGCTCCAGGGCGCGGGGACGGAACGCTTCGTCACTCGAGAATGGAGCATGAGACGGGTAAGGACTCTGTTCACGTACGACACAACCCGCCGCGACTCGACAACGGAGGCCTCTTCGACCGCATCAGCAAGGGGCCTGCCCGTCTTCCGGAAGTAGTGGCCGACATCCTCTTTCCCAGGACACCTTGACCATGTTCCTGCTCATCACGGCCTTCACCGTCCTTCTCGCCGCGCCTCCCGACACGGCAGACCCCTGCGATGGGCATCTCCAGGTGCATCGCAGCTGGAGATTCAGCGGGGGCACGACCGTGAAGCCCTCCGCCGATACCGAGTTGGTGGCCATCGACTTCACGATGCGCGACGTCTCCAACTCCCGGCCCTACATCGTCGATTACCTGCCCTACCTGAAGGATGCGAAGGGCAGGCCGATCCGCACGAAACTCCACTGGGTCCGCCTCGACGCGGAAGGAGCCCCGCACAATCGTTATGTCCATCGCTTCTGGAACGACGCCTACGGACGAAAGTCTCACCGGATGGCCATGATTGGCGCCATCCCCAAGGACACCCGGGAGGCAAAGGTGGCGCTTGATGGCGTGTGCACCGTGCCCGTCGCCATCGAGGAGACCGGCCCCGAGTGGCCACAACTCCCCGAGATCAGCGTCCTGCATTGGCGAACCCATGGCGAGACCTCCACCGCGCTGCTCAAGGTCCGCTGGGCGATGGATATGGAGGACATCAGTCCCCTGCTGCGAATCAATGGCAAGGTCTACATGCGGGCCGCCTCGCTGGTCGCCGTCGATGCCAAGGGGCGTCGCTTCGCGAAGGGGACCTTCAACGAGCGGTATTACCTGGCTCGATACCAGACCGACATGGGCGGTGACCACGTGACGTCCGACGAAATCGAGCTCGCGGGGGAGTGGAAACCGCTCCCGCCTCGCCAGCCGGCGAAGCTCTCTATCGAGTTCGACAAGGCCCTGGATGGATTCGAGGACCGCTTCCATTCGCGAGAGGATCCCGAGGCCGCGATGCGATTCGCCCAGGACCCGCGAGAAAAGAAGCGGTAGTCCTGGCGGAGGCGCATCGGACGCCTCGTGACAGCACCGACCTGGTGCGCACCATCCACGGCTTTGACGCGCTTCTGGTGCTCATCGGATCAACGGCGTCGGCAAACCTTTACGTTGGCATCGGTGATGGCGGCGGTGTAGGCGTAGACCGGCGCCTCGTTGCCGTGGGTGAAGCTGTTGCCTCGCCTCCTCCTCTCCTGCTTGAGGGCGCGCGTTCCCTGTGGACGCGTCAGGTCGGTTTGCGCGTCGGGGATTGACGCGTCAGCGGCGGGGCCTGACGTGTCTGGTTGAGGCCCAAAGCTGTCCTGCTTCCAGAATCCGGATCCGTGATTCGGATTGCCCTCTGGGAGTACGGGGCGATGGGTCGTGGAAGACCTCGGAATGATGAGGGTCGGGAAGTAGACGGGGGATGGCTTCGGGATTGCTATGTGCGGCTCTTGTCCCCGGGACCCCATCCCACCCCGGGCGGCGCCGCCCTCATGAACGACCACACCCACACCCCCACTTCGCAGGCACCGGCACGGCGCGTACGTGCCCGCCTGCCTGTCGTAGGCCTGCTGGCACTGCTGTGCGCCGCGCTGGTGGCTCCGGCCGCCTCCGCCGAGCCCGATACCTTCCAGCTCGGCAACGGCACCACTCCGTTGACCGTCGCCGGAGCCAACACCGTCATCAACACCTACACGCGGGTGACGGCGGCGGTGCCGGCGGGGCAGAGCTTCGTCAACGTGCAGTCCTCGACGGGCTTCGCGGTGGGCAACCTGGTGCTGGTGCTCCAGAGCACGGGCTACACGGGCACTGTCACGTCGGGAAACCAGACGGCCCTGGACCTGAACGCGAACGCGGTGGCCCGGTGGCAGTTCGCGCGCGTGCAGTCGCTCACCGCCACGCGGCTGACCTTCACCAACCCGCTCACGGTGGCCTTCGCGGCGAATGTGACGCAGGCGATTCGGGTGCCCGAGTACACCACCGTGACGGTGAACGCGGGGGCCAGCCTCGTCGCCCAGGCCTGGGATGGCACGACGGGCGGCGTGCTCATCTTCCTGGCCAACGGCGCCGTGACGAACAACGGTGCCATCTCGGCGAGCGGAGCGGGATTCCGCGGCGGCTTGTTCCTCAATGGCAACGGTGATGGGTGCACCGGCATCGACCAGGCGTTCCCGGGGGGTACGGCGAAGGGCGAGGGCATCGTTCCGGCGCGCTACAGCACTGCGATCCCTCCGGCGACGGCGGGCACGACGGGCTACGGCAACATCCTCAATGGCGCGGGCGGCGGTATCTGCCACAACTCGGGTGGTGGTGGCGGCAGCAACCACGGTGCGGGCGGCAAGGGTGGCCGTACCTGGAGCGGCGACACGATTCCCTCGCGTGACGTGGGAGGTCGCGGCGGCGTGCAGATGCTCTTCACCCCGCAGGACCACCTGCTCTTCGGCGGCGGTGGTGGCGCGGGCCATAGCAATGACGACGTGGGGGGGGGTGGCGGCGCCGGCGGCGGCATCGTGTTCATCCGTGCCGCGTCGCTGTCGGGCACCGGTACCATTTCGGCGGACGGCGTGGCGGGTGTGAACGCGGCGGCGCCGGGCAACGACGCGGCGGGCGGCGGCGGCGCGGGCGGCACGCTGTACCTGCGCTTCACGGGGACCTTCACGTGCGGCGCCAACACGGTGACGGCGCGCGGTGGCAACGGCGGCAGCACCGAGTTCGACCAGCACGGCACGGGCGGTGGCGGTGGCGGTGGCCGCGGCCTGATTCAGGGAAGCACGGTGGGCTGCACGCCTGTCGTCACGGGCGGCACGCCGGGTACGCAGCCGACGGCCGGCGCTCCGGATGGTCTGACCTACGGCGCCATCGCCGGCAGCGTCGGTCTCGTCACCACGCTGTCGGGTGCCTTCCCGGCGCCGGCCGCGCCCGTGGTGGTGACGCCGGCCAACGGCTCCACGACGGGCGTGCGTCCCGTCATGAGCGGCACGGCTCCGGCGAACTCGACGGTGGTCATCTTCGTCGACGGTGTGGAGTACGCCCGGGTGACGGCGGACGCCGCCGGCAACTGGACGTACACCCCGACGGCCGACCTCGCGGCGGGCGCGCACACCATCAACGCCTACGACGAGGTCCAGGGCGTGGCCAGCGTGCGCAGCAACACCAACACCTTCACGGTGGCGTCGGACACCACGCCGCCGGACACGACGATTGTCAGCGGCCCCGCGGCGGTGACGAACTCCACCAGCGCCACGTTCGACTTCAGCTCGAACGAGAGCCCGGTGACGTACGAGTGCTCGCTCGACGGCGGTGCCTACGTGGCCTGCACGGACCCGCGGACCTTCACGGGCCTGGCGCAGGGCAACCACACGCTGTCGGTGCGCGCGCGGGATGCCGCGGGCAACGTGGACCCGACTCCGGCGACGTATGCCTGGACGGTGGACACCTCCGCTCCGGACACCACCATCGTGAGTGGCCCGGCGGCGGTGACGAATTCCACCTCGGCCACGTTCGACTTCAGCTCCAACGAGAGCCCCGTCACCTACCAGTGCTCGCTGGACGGCGCGGCCTTCGTGGCCTGCACGGACCCGGTGACCTTCACGGGCCTGGCGGATGGCAACCACACCCTCGCGGTGCGCGCGGTGGACGCGGCCGGCAACGTGGATGGTTCTCCGGCGACGCACGCCTGGACGGTGGACACCACGCCTCCGGACACCGTCATCGTGAGCGGCCCGGCGGCCGTGACGAGCGCCACGACGGCCACGTTCGACTTCAGCTCGCCGGACAGCCCGGTGACATATGAGTGCTCGCTGGACGGTGGCGCCTACGCGGCCTGCACCGACCCGGTGACCTTCACGGGGCTGGCCCAGGGCAACCACACGTTGTCGGTCCGCGCGCGGGATGCCGCGGGCAACGTGGACTCGACGCCGGCCACCTACGCGTGGCGCGTGGACACCGCGGCGCCGGACACCACCATCGTGAGTGGCCCGGCCTCGCTGACGAATTCCACCTCGGCCACGTTCGACTTCAGCTCCAACGAGAGCCCCGTGACGTACCAGTGCTCTCTGGACAGCGGGGCCTTCGTGGCCTGCACGGACCCGGTGACCTTCACCGGCCTGTCGCAGGGCAACCACACCCTCGCGGCGCGTGCGGTGGATGCGGCGGGCAACATCGACCCGAGCCCGGCCACCCATTCGTGGACCATCGACACCACGGCGCCGGACACGGCGATTGTCAGCGGCCCCGCCTCGGTGACGAGCTCTACCAGCGCGACGTTCGACTTCAGCTCGCCGGACAGCCCGGTGACGTACGAGTGCTCGCTGGACGGCGCGGCCTATGCGGCGTGCACGGACCCGGTGACCTTCACGGGCCTGGCGGAAGGCAACCACACGCTGTCGGTCCGCGCGCGGGATGCAGCGGGCAACGTGGACCCGACGCCGGCCACCCACGCGTGGCGCGTGGACACCTCGGCTCCGGACACCGTCATCGTGAGCGGCCCGTCCGGCGTGACGGCCTCCACCTCGGCCACGTTCGACTTCAGCTCGCCGGACAGCCCGGTGACATATGAGTGCTCGCTCGACGGCGGTGCCTACGCGGCCTGCACGGACCCGGTGACCTTCACCGGCCTGGCGCAGGGCAACCACACGTTGTCGGTCCGTGCGCGTGATGCGGCGGGCAACGTGGACCCCACGCCCGCTACCCGGTCGTGGACCGTGGACACGGTGCCTCCGGACACCTCGTTCACCAGCACGCCGCCGCTGACGTCGAATTCGTCGGTGGCCAACTTCGACTTCAACTCCAACGAGAGCCCCGTCACCTACGAGTGCCGCCTGGACGGCGCGGCGATCTTCTCCCCGTGCGTGGACCCGCAGACCTTCACGGGCCTGGCGAACGGCAGCCACACGCTCGAGGTTCGCGCGGTGGACAGCGCCGGCAACGCGGACCCGACGCCGGCCACGTACACGTGGACCGTCGACACGGTGGCTCCGGACACGACCATCGTCAGCGGTCCCCCGGGCTCGACGACCTCCACCAGCGCCACGTTCGACTTCAGCTCGAACGAGAGCCCGGTGACGTACCAGTGCTCGCTCGACGGCGCGGCCTTCACGGCGTGCACCGACCCGGTGACCTTCACGGGCCTGGCGGATGGCAACCACACGCTGGCAGTTCGCGCGGTGGATGCGGCCGGCAACGTGGACCCGTCGCCCGCCACGCAGACCTGGACGGTGGACCGCACCGCTCCCACGCGCCCGGTGGTGACGGCTCCGGCGGATGGCTCCGTGGTGCCGACGCAGCAGCCGACGTTCACCGGTACGGCCGAGCCGGGCACGCTGGTGACGGTGGTGGTGGACGGCGTGACGCTGGGCACCGTGACGGCGGATGCCTCGGGCAACTGGAGCTTCCCCAGCCCGGTGGCGCTGGCGCAGGGCCCGCACACGGTGGTCGCCACGTCCACGGACGCGGCGGGCAACGTCAGCCAGCCGAGCAACACGAATGGCTTCATCGTGGACACGGTGCGCCCGGATGCGCCCGTCATCGAGCGTCCCGCCGACGGGGCGACGGTGGCCACGCACCGCCCGACGTACGAGGGCACCTCCGAGCCCAACGCCCAGGTGACGGTCACGGTGGACGGCCGCGTGGTAGGCACCGTCACCGCGGATGGTAACGGCCGCTGGAGCATCGTGGAGACGACGGACCTGACGGACGGCTCGCACACGGTGGACGCCACGGCGACGGATGCCGCGGGCAACATCAGCGAGGCGACGTCGCACGACTTCCTCGTCGACACCTCGGCGCCGGACACGCTCATCGTCTCTGGCCCGCCCTCGCGCACCAACGCGACGTCCGCCACCTTCGACTTCGACCAGGTGAACGGCGGCGTGCGCTACGAGTGCAGCCTGGACGGCGCGGCCTTCACGGCGTGCACGGACCCGGTGACGTTCACGGGCCTCGCCGAGGGCAACCACACGCTGGCCGTGCGCGCCGTCAATGCGGTTGGCACGGCGGACGCTTCCCCGGCCACGCACACGTGGACGGTGGACCTGACGGCGCCGACGCTGCCCACCATCGACTCGCCCGCCAACGGCGCGACGGTGGGCACCGCGACGCCGACGATTACGGGCACCGGTGAGCCGGGCAGCAGCATCTACCTGGACCTGGACGGCGCCACCTACGGCCCGATTCCGGTGAACGCGCAGGGCGACTGGACCTTCACCGTGCCCGTGCCGCTGGCCGAGGGCCCGTACACGGTGACGGCCACCAGCGTGGACGCGGCGGGCAACACGGCCGGTCCGGTGACGAGCAACTTCATCGTGGACCTGGTGGGCCCGAACACGCTCATCGTCTCCGGTCCTCCGGCGCTCACCCGTGAGACGTCCGCCACCTTCGACTTCGACCAGACGGGCGGCGGCGTCTCCTACCAGTGCAGCCTCGACGGCGCGTCCTACGTGCCGTGCACGGACCCGGTGACCTTCACGGGCCTCACCGACGGCGAGCACGTGTTGCTGGTGCGTGCGGTGGACGCGGTGGGCAACGTGGACCCCTCGCCCGCCGAGCACCGGTGGACCGTGGACACCACCGCGCCGGACACGCTCATCGACTCCGGTCCGGACCTTGTGACGAACGCGACGACGGCGACGTTCGACTTCGAGGCCTCCGAGCCGGGCTCCACCTTCGAGTGCAGCGTGGACGGCGCAACCTTCGTGCCGTGCACCGACCCGGACACCTTCGCGGGCTTCGCCGAGGGTGAGCACACGCTGGCGGTGCGCGCGGTGGATGCGGCCGGCAACGTGGACCCGACGCCGGCCACCTATACGTGGACGGTGGACCTGACGGCCCCGGTGGTGCCGGTCATCGTCTCGCCGGCCAACGGCGCGGTGCTGGACAGCGGTGTGGTGACCATCACCGGCACAGCGGATGGCGCCACGTCGGTGACGCTGACGCTGGACGGGACGACGTACGGCCCCATCCCGGTGGATGGCTCGGGCAACTGGACCTTCACGCCTCCGGTGACGTTGGCGGATGGCCCGTACACCATCTCCGTGGTGGCGGTGGACAACGTGGGCAACACGAGCGGCCCGGCGACCTCCACCTTCACGGTGGACACGTCCGCTCCGGACACGGCCATCGACAGCGGCCCGGCGGCGCTGACGCGCGAGACGACGGCGAACTTCACGTTCTCCTCGAACGAGAGCCCGGTGACGTACGAGTGCTCGCTCGACGGCGGGCCCTTCACGCCGTGCCCGGCGCAGGCGAGCTTCGGCCCGCTGGCGGACGGCGACCACACCCTCGCGGTGCGCGCGGTGGACGCGGCGGGCAACGTGGACGCGACGCCGGCCACGCACACGTGGACGGTGGATACGCAGGCGCCGGTGGTGACGCTCACCACGCCCGCCAGTGGCGCGGTGCTGACGAATCCGCAGGTGACGTACTCCGGTACGACGGAGCCGGGCGCCACGGTGACGGTGGTGGTGGACGGCGTCGATGTGGGCACGGCGACGGCGGATGCCGGCGGCAACTGGACGCTGCCGGTGGGCACGGAGCTGGGCGAGGGACCGCACTCGGTCACCGTCACGGCCACGGACCCCGCGGGCAACACCAGCCAGCCCGTGACGCACCCGTTCACGGTGGACGCGCTGCCGCCTGACACGACGTTCACCTCCACGCCTCCCGCGCTGACGAACAGCACGAGCGCCACGTTCGGGTTCGGCTCGGACGAGTCTCCTGTCACCTTCGAGTGCAGCCTGGATGGTGCGGCCTTCACGGCGTGCACCACGCCGCTCACCCTGAGCGGTCTGTCCGAGGGCGAGCACACCCTGCGGGTGCGCGCGCGCGACACGGACGACAACGTGGACCCGACGCCGGCCACGTACACGTGGACGGTGGACACCACGCCGCCGGATACGAGCATCGTCAGCGGTCCGGTGCTGGTGGATGCGCCGACCACGGCCACCTTCGACTTCGACACGGTGGGTGGTGTGTCCTACCAGTGCAGCCTGGACGGCGCGGCCTTCGCGCCGTGCGCAGACCCGAGCACCTTCACGGGCCTGGCCTCGGGCAATCACACGCTGGCGGTGCGCGCGGTGGATGGGGCCGGCAACGTGGACCCGACTCCGGCCAACTACGCCTGGTCCGTGGCGGCCGACACGGACGGCGACGGCCTCACGGATGCCGAGGAGGTCGTGCTCGGCACCGACCCGAACAATCCGGACACGGACGGTGACGGCCTGACGGACGGCATCGAGGTCAACGTCGGTGAGACGGACCCGCTGGACGACGACTCCGACGACGACGGCATCATGGACGGCACGGAGGACGCCGACCACGACGGCATCGTCGACGCCAACGAGACGGACCCGAACAACGCGGACACGGATGGCGATGGCCTGACGGACGGTCTGGAGCTGGGCCTGACGCAGCCGGAGGGCGACGACACCGACCCGGCGCACTTCACGCCGGACGCCGACCCGAGCACCACGACCAACCCGCTCAACCCCGACACAGACGGCGGCAGCGTGCGCGACGGTGTGGAGGACGCCAACCACAACGGCCGCGTGGACTCGGGCGAGACCGACCCGCTGGTGGCCGCGGACGACACGGACTCCGACCGTGACGGCGTGGATGACCGGACCGAAATCGAGCTGGGCACCGACCCGCACGATGCGGACACGGACGACGACGGCGTGCCGGACGGCGTGGACGGCATCACCGACACGGACGGCGACGGCCACATCGACGCGCTGGACCCGGACAGCGACAACGACGGCATTCTCGACGGTACGGAGCGGGGCGTGACGCGGGAGAACGCTCCTGTCGGCACCAACACCTCGTCGCCCAACTTCCGCCCGGATGACGACCCGACCACCACCACCGACCCGAAGAAGGCGGACACGGATGGTGACGGCCTCAAGGACGGCGAGGAGGACGCGGACCACAACGGCCGCGTGGGCACGACGGAGACCGACCCGAACCAGGCGGACACCGACGGTGACGGCCTGGGCGACGGCACCGAGGTGCGTGGCTCCAATGCCACCAACCCGCTCAACCCGGACTCCGACGAGGACGGCCTGAAGGACGGCGCCGAGGACGCCAACCACAACGGTGGCCTCGACAACGGGGAGACGGACCCGAACAACCGCGACACGGACCAGGGTGGTGCCAGCGACGGTGACGAGGTCAACGGCGGTGGCAACCCGCTGGACGGCAACGATGACTTCGTCGTCGTGGGCCGTGGCTGCAGCACGGGCGGGGCGGGCACCTTCGCTCCGCTGGCGCTGCTGCTCCTCGCGCTGCCGCTGCTGGGCCGCCTGCGCCGCGCGGGCCGGCAGTCCGCGCGGGCGCTGGTGGCCGGTGCGGCCGGTGGCGTGGCCCTCACGGGCGCGCTGGTCGCTCCGGCGGCCGAGGCGCAGGTGACGGCGCCGGTGGCGTCGCAGGCCATCGACGTGCAGCAGTACAAGCCGGGCACCGGCGCCTGGGACATCCTCGGCGTGCACAGCGCCCGCGTGCAGAGCCACCTCAACTGGAATGTGGGCCTGTCCCTCAACTACGCGGACAAGCCGCTCAACTTCCTCGACCCGAGGCAGGACAAGTTCATCACCTCCCTGGTGCGCAGCCAGGTGGGCCTGGATCTGATGGGCGCGGTGGGTCTGTTCGACCGCTTCGAGGTGGGCGTGCTGCTGCCGGTGACGCTGCAGGACTCGGAGCCGGCGGGGAACGTAGACCCCTCCCTCGCGCAGGGCGTGGGCTCGGGCGGCATCGGTGATTTGCGCCTGGTGCCCAAGGCGCGGCTGGTGGACCGCGAGGACTTCGGCCTCGCGCTGGTGGTGCCGGTGGTGCTGCCCACGGGTGGTGCCTCGGACTTCCTCGGTGGCTCGGGCGTCGCGGTGCAGCCGCGCCTGGTGGCCGAGTACGGCCAGCGGCTGCGCCTCGCCGCCAACCTGGGCGTGGACCTCCGCAAGCAGCAGCAGCTCCGCAACCTGGTGACGGGCAACGCGCTGGCCTTCGGCCTCGGCGCGGAGCTCCCCTTCACCATGGGCAACCTGCCGCTGGCCGCCGAGGCCACGTTGGTGGGCGCGCTGGGCTTCAAGGAGCAGGACACGGAGGAGCGTCCGCTGGAGCTGCTGGCGGCGCTGAAGTACCGCGCGCTGAGCGGCCTCGCCGCGCACGTGGGCGCAGGGCCGGGCCTCACGCGTGGCTATGGCACGCCGGGCTTTCGCGTGCTCGCGGGCCTGAGCTACAGCCCGCCGCCCTCGCGTGAGCCCGAGCACGTCGCCCCGCCCGCGCCGGTGGACACCGACGGCGACGGCCTGCTGGACCCGCAGGACCGCTGCCCCGTGGAGGCCGAGGACAAGGACGGCTTCGAGGACTCCGACGGCTGCCCCGACCCGGACAATGACCAGGACGGCATCGTCGACGGCTCCGACAAGTGCATCAATGACCCGGAGACGAAGAACGGCCACGAGGACGCGGATGGCTGCCCGGACGAGGAGCCCGCGCCGGTGGACTCGGACGGCGACGGCCTGCTGGACCCGAACGACGCGTGCCCCGCGCAGGCCGAGGACAAGGACGGCTTCCAGGACGCGGACGGCTGCCCCGACCCGGACAACGACCAGGACGGCATCGCCGACATCGCGGACAAGTGCCCGAACGAGGCCGAGGTCATCAACGGCGTGACGGACGAGGATGGCTGCCCGGACAAGGGCAAGGTGAAGGTGCAGGTGGACGGCGAGCGCATCCTCATCCTGGAGAAGGTCTACTTCGCCACGGGCAAGGACGTCATCCTCGCCCGCTCGTTCCCGCTGCTGAAGCAGGTGGCCGCGGTGCTGCGCGCCAACCCGCAGGTGGAGCTCCTCCGTATCGAGGGCCACACCGACGACCAGGGCAACGACGCCAAGAATCTCGACCTGTCCCAGCGCCGCGCCAGCAACGTGCGCAAGTTCCTGGTGAACGAGGGCATCCTCCCCGTGCGCCTGGAGGCGGCGGGCTACGGCGAGACGAAGCCGGTGGACACCAACAAGACGGCGGCGGGCCGCGAGAACAACCGCCGCGTGGAGTTCACCATCCTCCGCGTGGGCAAGGTGGAGGTGGAGCGCGAGGCCCAGTGAAGTACCGGCCGTGACGGCCCGGTGAGCACCACCGGATGATGCGCGAGGGTGGTCCCGGACGAGGCTTCGGGGCCACCCTTCGCGTTTGAGTGTGAAGAGAGCGCCTCGTTCCAGTGCAGAAACTCCCCTGCGCCTGTGAGTCCAAGACGAACACGACCCTCATGGGACAATCCAACTGCCGCTGAGCCAGCACGGCGCGGGCCTCGAGGGAGTGTCTGGATTACCTGCCATTTTGAAACGGATTCAACGCAATCTCAGACATGGCTGAATTGGCGCGAGAGGACCGTCAACGGTACCCGGTGACAGGTGAGCGGCTGTTGCAATCGCCAGCCGGAGTGGAAAAAGCCGGCCCTGTTGCGGCCGTGTCGGCTGCGTCCAGGTGACCGGCTGAGCGCGCACTCCAGGTGCGGTAGCGTCGCGGGTCATGCGCTCCCCCCTCGCGACTGCTCTGTTGCTGCTGCTGTTGACTTCACCGGGATGGGCCGCGGTGCCCACCGGCTTCACGGAGACGGACTACACGTCCAACTCCATTCGCCCGGCCACGGGCATGGCGTGGGCACCGGATGGCTCGGGCCGCCTGTTCATCACCCTCAAGGACGGACCGGTGGTGGTGGTGACGATGAAGAACGGCGCCCCGGAGACGAACCCGGGCGGCAATACCCTGGTGACGCGGGTGTTCGCGACCGAGCCCAACGTCTACACGGCCAGCGAGTGCGGCGTCATCGGCATCGCGTTCGATCCGAACTACGTGGTCAACCGCTACGTCTACCTCTTCGTCACCGTCTCCGCCTCCGAGCAGCAGATCGTCCGCTACACGGACGCCAACGGAGTCGGCACCGCGCGCACGGTGGTGATTCCCCGGCTGCCCACGCGGGGCGCAAACCATGATGGCGGTGGCATCGGCTTCGGACCGGATGGGAAGCTCTACTGGTCCATCGGTGACAACGGCAACCGCACGGGCGTGAATAGCGACCTGACGTCGCTCGCGGCCAAGGTGGGCCGCGCGAACCTGGATGGCACGCCCGCCAACGACAACCCGTACAACGACGGCGTGGGCCCCAACAACGAATTCATCTGGGCGAGCGGCCTGCGCAATCCCTTCACCCTCACCTTCCAGCCGACCACCGGGCTGCTCTGGGTGAATACGGTGGGAGACGGCTACGAGCAGGTCTTCGTCGTGACCCGGCGCGGCCATGCCGGCTACGACGCCTACGAGAACAACCAGCCCGACGGTTACCTCCGGCCGGTCGTCAAGTACCACACCAACGGCAGTGATGAGCGCAACATCACCGCGGCCGGCGCGGTGCGCCGGGGCGGCGTCACCACCTTCACCACCACGGCGAGGCATGGCTTCCGCAAGGGCGAGAAGGTGGACATCTCCGGCGTCGCGCCGGTGACGAGCTTCAACGGCACGTTCTATGTCGCCAGCGTCCTCGACATCCCCAACGCCACCAACTCCACCACCTTCACGGTGGCGCAGCCGGGGCTGCCGGATGCGGACAGCGGCGGTGGGCTCGTGACGACTCAGGCGCTGGGCGGCTCCATCACCGGCGGCACCTTCTACGACGCCACGCTCTTCCCTCCGGAGTATCGCGGCAACTTCTTCTTCGGTGACTTCAACTCCGCGCAGGTGACGCGCGTCACGCTCGCGGGGGACAACACCGTGGCCACGGTGGACGAGTGGGGCACCTCCTTCTCCGCGAACGTGGACATGACCGTGGGGCCGGACGGAGCGCTCTATGCCCTGAGCTACACCGGTGGGGTGCTCACCCGCATCACCCCCACCGCTCCCGGGCAGAAGCTGGTGGTGTCCGGGCTCAACCTGCGCGTGGTGGAGGGCGGGCGCGTCACCTTCACCGTGCGGCTGGCCCAGGCACCCACTGCCCCCGTCACCGTGCAGGTGACGCGCGCCATGGGCGGCTCCGAGGACCTGAGCGTCGCCAGCGAGGCGCAGCTCACCTTCTCCACCACGGACTGGAGCGTGCCGCGCGTGGTGACGCTCGAGGCGGCGGTGGACGCGGACCAGACGCCCGACACCGCCACCTTCACGGTGACGGGAGACGGGCTGGGGCAGGAGTCCGTGGTGGTCACCACCATCGACGACAACTCTCCCCGGTTGGTGCTGTCCACCACCACCGTGTCCATCCCGGAGAACGGCACCGCGACCTTCGGCGTGTCGCTCGACAAGCAGCCCTCCGCAACCGTCACCGTCAACGTGGCGCGCACGCTGGGAGACAGCGACATCACCGTGGAGAGCGGGGCCACGCTGAGCTTCAGCCGCGGCGACTGGAACACGCCGAAGACCGTCACCCTGCGGGCCGCGCCGGATGCGGACAACGTGAGCGGCGGCGCCACCATCACCGTGGCCGCGCCTGGCCTGGATGCGCGAGAGGTGCAGGCCCTCGAGCTGGATGACGAGCCGCTGGCTCCCGTCATCTCCTCCACGCCCATCACCACCGCCGTGGTGGGCGCCCCCTATTCCTACGACGTGCAGGCGAACGCGAGGCCGGCTCCGAAGTACTCGCTGGTGCGCGGGCCGGAGGGCATGAGCATCGACGAGAACACCGGCGTCATCACCTGGACGCCCACGGCGCCGGGCGCGGCGGAGGTGACGGTGCGGGTGAGCAACGGTGTGTCACCGGACGCGGAGCAGTCCTATACCGTCACCGCGACGGTGGATGCGCCGCCGCGCGCCGTCCTCACGCGCCCCACGACGGAGGAGCGCGTATCGGGAACGACGGCGGAGTTCTTCGGAGACTGCGTGGATGACGTGGGCTGCACGCGCGCGGAGTTCTACGTGGACGGCGTGCTGCAATACACAGACACCCGTACGGACAATCACTTCCACTTCGGCGGTGAGCACAACCGCTGGGACACCACCGAGCTGTCGCCGGGCGGGCACCTGGTGCGGTTCGTCGTGGTGGACACCGCGGGGCGGCAGGCCTCGGTCGAGGTGAAGGTGTGCGTCGGCGACGGGAGCTGCGACCTGGCCCAGCCCGACGCCGGGACGGGTGGACCGGACGCCGGGACGAGCCCGCCGCCCCCTCCTCCCGAAGACAGCGGCTGCGACTGCTCGACGGTTCCGGCGGCGCCGCTCGCGTGGCTGGCACTGGCGGCCCTGGCGCTGCGGCGGAGGCGGACGCGCGAGGAGTGAGACGGCTCGCGCGGCGCTGGTAGAAGGCACGAGGAGCGCATACGCGCAGGATGGAGGAGTGAACCGTGGCCTCGAACAACATCGCTCATCCCGGGCTGTCGATCCTCGCTGTGGGCGATGTCTTCGTGGACCGTGACGACCCGGCGACGGCCTTCCACTCCGCCCGCGACGTCCTGCGCTCCGGTGACGTCGTCTTCGGCAACTGCGAGGGCGTCTTCAGCGACGACATCCAGCGTGCCCCCAGCGCCGGCTCGACGCTCACGGCGCCCGCGGCGAACGCCGCCCCCCTGGCCAAGGCGGGCTTCGACATCATGTCATTGGCCAACAACCACAGTCTCGACGCGGGACATGCCGCGCTGCTGTCCATGCGCCGGACACTGGCCGACCTGGACATCGCCACGGTGGGCGCGGGCGCGAATCTCGCGGAGGCCACCGCGCCCGGGTATCTCGAGCACAATGGAACACGGCTGGCCTTTCTGGCTTTCAGCTCCGTGTTTCCCTACGGCTATGAGACGCGCCCGGGTGTCCCCGGCCTGGCTCCCTTCCGTGCACACACCCGATACACTCCCTTGGAACTGAACGCATGGAATCCGGGCATGGCCCCCGTGGTGAGCACCGAGCCGCTGGTCGAGGACCAGAAGGCGTTCATCGACAGCATCACCGAAGCGCGCGCGAAGGCCGACATCGTCGTCGTCAGCTTCCACTGGGGTGACTCCACCCAGCCGTTCTCGCTGACCGACCACGAACGACGGACGGCCAGGCTCGCCATCGACAACGGGGCCGACGTCGTCGTGGGCCACCATCATCACATGCTCCGCGGTGTCGAGTTCCATTCCGGCAAACCCATCTTCTACGGTCTGGGACACTATGTGTTCGACCTGCCGAACCTCGCGGAGCGCGTCGCGAGAGACGGTTACCTGGGCATGGGACGGCCGGAAGAGATGGCGGCATGGGCCCGCAAGTTCGGCGAGTTCATGATTCGCCCGCAGCAGGGCTACCCACTGCTGCCGTTTCACCAGGATGCCAGGCTGACCGGCGCGGCGGTGATCCACATCGCGCCGTCCGGGCACATCTCCGCCGGCTTCCTGCCCGCGATCATCAATCCGGCCAACGAGCCGATACACGTGTCCGCAGACAGCGACGAAGGCAGGCGGGTGGTCGCCTATCTCGAACGCTGCTGCACGAGCGAACAGCTTCCTACAAGGCTGGTCGCCCCTCGGCCCGACTCCGGACTGCCCACCTCGTGCATCGAGTTCGTCTCGACCTCGACCGACTGAGCCGATGCGTGCCCGGAGGTGCTCGGCGAGACGCTCCCGCGTCTCCGCTACGCGTTCCTCGGGCGAGCCCGGAGCGCCTGGAGCAGCCTTCCATCTCGTCGTTCCTCGCGGCCTCGTGCGGACCCGCGGGGGCGACGACGAAGCGCTCTCCCAGAGAACGCTGAGCCCCACCGTTCCATTTATTTCATTCATAAATCATTTATCGCCACTGGCGCGTGTCCGACCCACGTCGAAAGTGATGGGTTTGCGCTGACTCATGCATGGATTTGGCTGTGCGAAAACTACGAGCATTGTGCCGAATCGACAGGAATCCGACTGCGATCATGAATTGATAGGTCGCCAGCGGACGTTGTATATTTTCACTGCGGGTGAAAAATACAGCCCGCAGTCAATGACAGTCCAGCTTGGGTACCCGCGAGCTCCGCGCAAGCCGTCGCGAGGCCGTGGTGCGTCCTTTCAGGGGGAATCTCCATGAAACACAAATCAATTTCTTCCTCGTCATGCTCACGGGGGCCGGCTTGCTCGGCCTCATCGGCGGTTGCAGCCCGACCCTGACCGAAGAGGATGACGTGCACGTCGGTTCGGCCGACTCAGCCCTCACCGCCGAGCAATGCGATTACTTCGATGTCAACGGTAAGGTCCAGATCTGCCACAAGACCAGCTCGACGATTCATCCCTACACGATCGTCCGCGTTAGCGAGCAGGCGTGTGTCAACGCGCACAGCGCTCACAACGGCGACTACGTCACCAGCCTCGACCCGGCCTCGCCGCTCTACGACCCGACGTGCAGCGGCCAGGGCTGCCTGTCCGTGAACGCGCCGCGCGACGCCACGGTCCCCTGTTGCGACGGCCTCACGTGCCAGAGCGGCACCTGCGCCGACGTCAACGAGTGCGCCGCCGGTACCGACAACTGCAACGAAAACGCCACCTGCACCAACACCGTGGGCTCCTTCACCTGCGCCTGCAACGCGGGGTACGAGGGCGACGGCGTGACCTGCACCAACATCGACGAGTGCGCCACAAGCCCCTGCCTGAACGGCGGCACCTGCACCGACGGCGTGGGTAGGGTGAAGGCTCTGGGATTTGGAAGTGCCGGAAGACGAAGGCGGCATCACTCCGCCTCTGGCCGAGGCCGCCAGCGAGGACGAGCTTTCGACGCAGACCGAGCTCCCCAATGCCGCGCGGGCGATTGCTTCTTCGACGCGCCATCCGGACGAAGTGACAACCGTGCCCGGTGGAGGGCCGCATCGCTCGAGTAAACAGACGCCAAGGAAAGATGGGGGCCCTGTTGAGGGGGAGGGAGGATGCAGAGGGGCCGAGGAGGGCCGCTGACGGGGCCGCCCGAGCGATGCTCCCGGCCGGTGGACAGGCCGCTTGAGCCCCCTTGGGGCACACGCCTGCCCAGACCGCGCTCCCATCAGGTGCGTGGCAGGAGCCTGGGCCTGTTGGCTGTCTTGAGCCTCAACACCACGCGGCCTGGGGTGGCCCTCGTGCAGGGGCCAACCTCGCACATGCCGTGGGCAAGCCCAGGTGCTCCAGAATCGCCCGCACCCCGGGGGCCCCTTCACGACGGCATCGACACACTGCCACAAGTCCTCCACCCTTGATTGAGCGCGTGACCGTCACGCTACCGGTTCACCCTCTCAAGGGAGAGAAGTTGCCGGTCGCCCGGTTCATTCGCAGCCGGGACGGTCGGCGCTACGTCGACGTGGAGCATCCTCCCGGACAGTACATGCGACTGCCGCTCGAGTGGACGGACCGCTCCCCACCCCTCGTTCCGCCGAGCGTTGAGGGACGCGCGGTCCGCCTCTCCGTCCCCGCTCTGCTCGAGCTTGCCGGTGCGGTGCAGGTGGTGCTCGGCCGCACCCACGGCCCGTCAGCCACGCCCCTGGCCCAGGGTGGACCTACGTTGACACATGCCAACGTGTCCTTCCCAGAAATCCGGCCCGCCGTGGGCGGCACTGCCCGTGACGGCAAGACAGCAACTGCTCGGCACGTGGGCCGCCTTGCTGCGCAAGGCGCTGCGCGCCGAAACCGTGGACGCGGAGGAAGGCGATGAACGACAAGGTTCGAGCCACGCATCTGGAGCGTCGAGCGGTGGTGTACCTGCGCCAGTCCACGCTCAGGCAGGTCCACGAGCATCGTGAGTCCACGGCCCGTCAGTACGCCCTGCGCCAGCGTGCTCTGGAACTGGGCTGGCCGCCCGAGCGCATTGACCTCATCGATGAAGACATGGGCCAGAGCGGTTCGAGCGCGGAGTGGAGGGCGGGCTTCCAGCGCATGGCCGAGGATGTCGCGCACGGACGCGTCGGCGCCATCTTCTCGCTGGAAGTCTCTCGTCTGGCGCGCTCCTCGGCGGACTGGCACCGGCTGCTGGAGTTGTGCGGCCTGGCCGACGTGCTGCTGGCCGATGAGCAGGCGGTCTACACCCCTGGCGACTACAACGACCGGTTGCTGCTGGGGCTCAAGGGCACCATGAGCGAAGCCGAGCTGTACTGGATGCGGCTGCGTTTGCAGGGCGGCAAGCTGTCCAAGGCCCGACGGGGTGCCCTCCGCCTCTCGTCACCCGTGGGCTATGAGTGGGAGGAGACGACGGGCCGGTTTCGCTTCGACCCCGACGAAGGGGTGCAGCGAGCCGTACGCCTCGTTTTCGAGCGCTTCCGCCTGGAGGGCAGTGCCTACGGTGTGCTGCGCTACTTCATGGGAAACGGGTTGAAGATGCCGGTGCGCCATCCGGGCACGCACCAGGTGCACTGGGGGCCACCGCGCTACACCCTGCTGCTCTCCATGCTCCACAACCCCACCTATACCGGTGCCTACGTCTTCGGGCGCAATGAGAGGCATATGGCGTTGGTGGACGGGCAGGTGCGGCGCCAGCGCAGCGCGCGGCTGCCGCAGGAGGCATGGAAGGTGTGTCTGAAGAACCACCACCCGGCCTACCTCAGCTGGGAGGAATACATGGCCAACCAGAAGAAGCTCGCTACCAACCACCCCAGCTACCAGCAGCCGGACCAGCGCGGTGCTGCCCGCGAGGGGAGCGCTCTGTTGCAGGGGCTGGTGCTATGTGGCCGGTGCGGTCACCGGATGCAGACCTCCTACCGGGATTCCGCGCGTCCGTACTACGAGTGCCGCCGCCTCACCGACAAGGGCAGCTGCTGGACGGTGTCGGCTGCGGGCATTGACGAGGCCGTCGCCCGACTCTTCCTGGAGACGGTGCAGCCGCCGGAGATTGAGCTGGGCCTGGCCGTCACCCGGGAGGTGGAGCGTCAGGCCCAGGAGGTGGAGCGCCAGTGGAGACTCCGGCTGGAGCGCGCGCGTTACGAGGCGCAACTGGCCGAGCGCCGTTACAAGGCGGTGGACCCGGACAACCGCGTGGTGGCCCGCACGCTGGAGCGCGAGTGGAACGAGAAGCTGGGCGAGTCGGAGGCGCTCGAGCGCGAGCACCAGCAGGTGCTGCGGCGCGAGAAGGTAGAGCTCACGAGCCAGGACAGAGCACGCCTGCTCGAGCTGGCCAAGGACTTGTCGTATGTCTGGCACGCGCGGAGCACGACGAATGCGGAGCGCAAGAACCTGCTGCGGATTCTGGTGAGGGAAGTGGTGCTCAGCCCCGTGGACGTCCCGAAGCGCGGAATCCACATCCAACTGCTATGGCAGACCGGGACGTGCAGCGACATCACCATTGCGCGTCGCCCTTCCTACGCGCGGGCCACCTCACCCGAGGTCATCCAACTCATTGGCACGCTGGCCAAAGAGAGGAGTGACAGGGAGGTAGCAGCCGAGCTGAACCGCAGGGGGCTGCTGTCTGGAGTCAAGCGCGCCTGGGACAAGGAGGCGGTGCGCTGGGTACGCAGGCGCTACGGCATACGGCGCCAGCCCGCGGGACGACGGGGGCGGCCACGGCAGCAGGAGCGCCGGGCCGACGGCCTCTACTCCACGCACGGTGTCGCCGCGCTGCTGGGCGTGACTGAACCCGTGGTGCGCTCCTGGGTGGAGAAGGGCTGGCTGCGATGCGTCGAGGGGGGTGGCCCCGGCAGCCCTCGGTGGTTCAGGCTCGACCGCTCGACGCGCAAGCAGCTGAGGGCCACCAGGAGCCGGGGAAATGAACCCAGCGGGCGTAGACCTGCTCAAATAAGTGCGGAGGAGGAGGGGCATTATGCATAGGCCTTCACGTACGCCAGCACTCGCCGCCTGCCGCCACACCTCACGCAGGCGAACACGTCGAAGTCAAACGTCCTCCTGAGCAACTCCGCCCAGTCCACTCGCGGTGTCCTCTCCTTCATCCGCTCCTTCTTGGCCGCTGCCTCAAGCCCCGCGCTCGCCTCCTCCGCACCTGCGGAAGCCGTTCCTGATGGCGATGGTGATGGGCGGCTGCGCGACGGCGGGCCCCATCACGGGCAGGGCAAGGATTGCCCCACGGGCAAGCTCTGCCCCGTGTGAGATGCCCTCAAGGGCAGACATTGCCCTTCGCTCAGGCGGTGGACTGGAGGCCTCGGGGCTCGGGGCGCGTTGGCAGGCCGGCTGCAATAGACAGATGCAGTGGGCGACATCCCACGCTGAACGCAGGGGGGCTTGGCAATTTTCATGCGACGCCAAGAAGGGGGCCAGGCGTTCCATCTCCCATCCACATCAAGGAGGCACCGCAATGCTCATTACGTCTCGTACGCTGGTCCTGGTCGGTTCCGCCGTCCTGTTGACCACCATCGGTATCGGTCCGGCCCATGCCCAGCAATGCCAGGACTGCGAAATGCCGAATCCCAATGACCCGGTCTTCAATCCGCCCAAGCTCTTGAGCCCGCTGGAAATGAAGATCGATCCGCTGGTGTGGGCTCAGATGCAGGTAGACACACTGCCGGGCGTCACCGTCGCCGCCACCCGCAACGGCAAGCTGTTGTTCAACAAGGGCTATGGCTACGCCAATACCCAGACCCAGCAGGTGATGACCGCCGACACCCGCTCCTGCATTGGCAGCGTGACCAAGGCCACGATCACCGGCCCGGCCGGCTTTCAGTTGATGGCGGACAAGGGTATCAATCCGCAGACCCGGACGCTGTACGGCACCAACGGCATATTCGGCAACGACTTTGCCAACGACATCGCACGCGGCGTCAATCGCCATACACCGATCGTCGAAATGGATATCGACGAGAACGACCACACAATCACTTGGTATGACGACGGCACGTTCAGCGAAGGCGCCACCAACGATCTGGACAAGTACAACGCACCACAGCCATACACCCTGCCGCCGGGCCGCCAGATCGTCGATATCACCGGGATCGCCATCGCCGCGAATGGCCGGGTGTATACCTGGTACAACGATGCCCGCACTGTATCGACCGACTCGCCGCGGCTCACCCGCTCGATCGGCACCCCCAGCGATCTGCGCCTGTATAGCCCCGAGACCACCACTGCGGTGGACCTGCCCGCCGGCAAGACCGCGCACGACATCGTCGGCATCGCGATCGCCAAATCCAACGACCACGTCTATGTCTGGTACCAGGACCGCACCTATAGCGAAGGCACGTCGATGGATTTCGACTACTACTCCGCACCCAAGCCGTACACCTGGGCCACGCAGGCTGGCGGCACGAGCTACGACATCCGCGGCATGGCGATCGCCTCCAACGACCATGTGTATGCATGGTTCGGCAACGGCAAGGCCAGCTCGGGCATGAGCCATGACCTCGCTCAATACATCGCGCCCTATTCCTACAGCCTGCCAGGCTCGCTGGCCGGCCCCAACTGGACCCAGATGTACGGGTCGATCACCGTCCAGCACCTGCTCGACCACCGCGCCGGCTTCACCCGCAGCGGGGATCTCGCGGGCACGGCCGAACTGTTCGGCATCCCCGAAGCCAACGTCACCTACAAGCAGATCCACCAGCACTTCCTACGCACGCGGCCGCTGCTGCGCACGCCGGGCGGCAACGCCGAGTATTCCAACCACGGTTTCGGACTCTGGACGCTGCTGATCGAAAAGATGTCGGGCCAGACCTACCGCGACTACGTGCGCGACAGCTACCTGGTACCCGCCGGCGTGGCGGACGATATCGAGCCGCAATCGGCCAGCCCGGATTCGCGCGATTCGGCCAACCATGTTCTCGTCAACGGCCAGGCCGTGCCGGGACCGTACGTGGCCTCGACCGTTGGATTGGCTGCCGGCGGCTACCGCGGCACGGCGCGCGCGCTGACCGTGCTGACCGCGAAGCTCGACGGCAAGTACAGCGACGCCGACATGGACCGCATGGGCTGGGGCCAAGGCGGGGATGGCACCCTGGAGCACAACGGCGGCACTCCCGGCGGCATGGCCTATGTGGTGATGTACCCGGCTGGCTATGTCACGCCGGAAGGCCTCGACCTGAGCAACGTCCATATCGCCGTGGTCGCCAATCGCTGGGGCAACCTGGGGTCGTTCGAAGCAATGGCGCGCGAGATCGCCAAGCAGTTGCCGGCGCCGTAACTGACCACCTTTGCCGCGACGGTGGGGGAGGCGAAGAAGGAGCCCCCCTGCTGCACTCCCGCCCCCGCCGCTGCGGCGGGCCGCGCGCTGACGCGCACCGGAACCAGGGCCGCGCTCTTCTCGACGGGCTTCGGACGGGGGCGGCCCTTGCGCCATTCGTAGAGCGTCGGTCCGGACACGCCCAGCTTCTGCGCCGCGTCTGTCATCGTCCCACCCGCCGCCACGGTGTGCTCGGCGTAGCGCACCGCGAAGGCTCCCAGCGCCTCGGGGAATGGCAACGAACCACTGCGCCGCCCGGCCTTCATGCGTGCTCCGGAGCATTCCGAACACCTTCTCCGGAGCAAGCCGATCACCCGCTCCGGGGCATGCCGAACACCGATTCCGGAGCAAGCCGAACAGCTGTAGCAGGCTGAAGCAGTGAGGCTGTCGCAGGGCTGAGGACCTCGCGTTCTGAAGGCCGAGCCGGAACGTTGACGACGCTGGACAGAGCGCCGACCACGCCACCTCCGCAAGGAGGAGGCGGTGGCGGCAGAGAGGCTGTCCATGCGGAAGCTGAGGGAGATTCTGAGGCTGCACCTGGAGAAGGGGCTGGGCCCGCGGGCGATAGCACGCAGCCTCTCGGTGTCACCGAGCACGGTGAGCGGGTACTTGGGCCGGGTGCGGGCGGCGAAGCTGGCGTGGCCGCTGCCGCCGGAGCTGGACGAGGACGCAGCGCTGGAGCGGGTGCTGTTCGCCGACGAGGGCCCACCCCGCCCGGGCCGGCCGGAGCCCGACTGGGCGCGCATGCACCTGGAGCTGCGCAAGAGGCACGTGACGAAGCAGCTGCTGTGGGAGGAGTACAAGGCGGAGCAACCGGACGGCTACCAGTTCAGCCAGTTCTGCGAGAAGTACGCGCGGTGGGCCGGGACGCTGAGCGTGACGATGCGCCAGACGCACGTGGCGGGCGAGAAGCTCTTCCTGGACTTCAGCGGGGACGGCGTGGACGTGGTGGACGCGAGGACGGGCGAGAAGAGGAAGGCGAAGCTCTTCCTGGCGGTGCTGGGCGCCAGCAACTTCACGTACGCGGAGCCGGTGCTCAGCGAGGACCTGCTCACGTGGGTGCAGTGCCATGTCAACGCGCTGGAGTACATGGGCGGGGTGACGCAGGTATGGGTGCCGGACAACCTGAAGAGCGCGGTGACGAGTCCGCACCGGTACGAGCCCGACCTCAACCCCACCTACGCGGAGCTGGCGCGGCACTACGGGGCGGCGGTGATTCCGGCCCGGGTGCGCAGGCCTCGGGACAAGGCGAAGGTGGAGCAAGGCGTGCTGCTGGCCGAGCGGTGGATTCTGGCGGCGCTGCGCCATCGCACCTTCTTCTCGCTGGAGGAGGTGCGCCAGGCGGTGCGGCCCCTCTTGGAGAAGCTCAACCACCGGCCGATGAAGAAGCTGAAGAAGTCACGCCGGGACGTATTCGAAGAGATGTGTTGCTGAGCACGGTGGTTGAGGGAGAGAGGCCGCGCTTATGCCTTGGCTGCCGCTGCGCACCTTAGGAGGGTAGCTTTACTGTCCTGAGGTGGCGTGGCGGTAGTGCCCTGGGCACGCAACGAATCGGCGTTTGGCTCCCTGTGGGACCAAAAAAGAACCAAATTCAATGGACGGTCCTGGACTCACCCGGACGGAAGGCCACCCCTCTTTTCAGAGGGAAAGCCGGGCGGACAGCCGTTGGTCCGAGCAGGGACCAAATCCGCCTGTGCGGCTTCGAATCCCGCCGCCTCCACCTCCTGCCGCGAGGCGTGAGGCTCAGCTTCCCGCGGCCAGCGGAGTGATGGCCTCCGCGATGGAGTCGGGCGCGGGCGGTACGCCGAAGAAGCGCGAGAGCTCGGCCCGGGCCTCTCGGGCTTCCGCCCCGCTGATGCGCCCCTCGTGCTCCAGCCTCCCGAGGATGACGCCGGCTCGGGTGCGCAGGGCCTCGGGCCGTTGGGCGGGCAGCCAGCGGCGCGGGGCGGGCAGCATGGCCGCGAGCATCGCACCCTGCGCCACGCTGAGCTCCCGCGCCGAGGTGCCGAAGTGCTCGCGTGCCGCCGCCTCGATGCCGTAAACGCCCTCCCCCCACTCCACGACGTTCAGGTACAGCGCGAGGATGCGCTGCTTGGACAGGTGGGCCTCCAGCCGGCGCGCGAGCAGCAGCTCCTTGGCCTTGCGCAGCAGACTGCGGTCCGTGGAGAGGTAGAGGTTCTTCGCCAACTGCTGGGTAAGGGTGGAGGCACCGCGACCCAGGCGCGCCGCGCGCACCGACTGCTCGAGGGCGTTCTCCACCTCGGTCCAGTCCACGCCTTCATGCTGGTAGAAGCGCGCATCCTCGGAGGTCAGCACGGCGTCCACCACGTGCGGGGCCACCGCGCCGAGGGACACCCAGGCATTGCGCGCGCGTGGCTTCCTGCCCGCCTCGCGCGCCTCCTCGGCCCGCTGCGCCATGAGCGCGGTGGTGCGCGGGTTCTGCGTCTGCAGGGGACTCACGTCGGGCAGCCGCGCGTACTCCGTGCTGAGCCAGAGGACCAGCAGCAGCCACCCGCCCAGCGCCCAGCGCCCCCAGCCCGGGCCGGGGCGCTTCCCCACGACGCTTCGGGCGCTGGAGGGTCGCTGCTTCGTCTTCTGCGTCCGGACGGAAGTAGCTCGCGCGGGGGGTGGGCGGGAGGCCATCGGTGTGCGCATATCTGCCCCGGTAGACACCCGCTGTCCAGAAGACGGCCGGGGCCGGACTTCGCGGGAATGCGGAGCACGAGGCAGACGATGCGCGTCGCCAGGGCGTCAAGGCTCACTTCGGTGCGTACGGCCGAAGCGCTCGCGCCGGAGCGTCACTTGTAGGTGCCCTTCATGGTGACTTTCGTATAGGCGGAGTAGCCGTATGAGCAGGCAAACCAGGGGCCCGCGGCCGGGTTGCTGAAGGTACACGTCTCGGTGCTGCCCCACTGGTTGGGACGGCAGTTGAAGGAACCGAGCGTCGGCGTCGCGTTGAAGCGGACGTACAGGTCCGCGTCCCCCGTCGTGCCAGAAACCCCCACCTGGTTGAACACCAGGGAGCTCTTGCCCGAGGGCACGGTGAGCAGCCAGCAGGTCCATGCCTCCTTGACGCCGCCGTATGGCGCCGTGGCGTTACCGTTGCTCAGGAAATTGTCCCAGATGACACCGGAGTACCTGCCGGTGAGCGACACGCCCGAATAGGTGGAATAGGCATCCAGCATCACATACCAGTCGCCAGCGGCGGGGTTGCTGATCTGGCACGTCTCGGTGTTGCCGGACTGATAGGGCCGGCAGTTGTAGCTGCTGG
This sequence comes from Pyxidicoccus sp. M6, assembly GCF_055568925.1. Classification (NCBI taxonomy): domain Bacteria; kingdom Pseudomonadati; phylum Myxococcota; class Myxococcia; order Myxococcales; family Myxococcaceae; genus Pyxidicoccus; species Pyxidicoccus sp. M6. Next base: position 9,673,854 of record NZ_CM145714.1, read on the forward strand.
TGGTCGGAACCGAACCGAACTTCACGTAGAGGTCCACGTCCCCCGTGCCGCCGATGGTGGTGAAGGTGAGGCTGGACTGGTTGGCCGGAACGGTGAGCTTGTAATACGTGGAGCTGCCCATGCTCCCAGCCAGCCCCGTCATCGCCACGTTGTTGAGCAGCGGAATGGGAGTCGGCGGCGGGATGCTCACCCCAACCCCCACGGCCTGCCACGCCGCGCTCACCGCATCGACGGTGGTCTGGTCATAGCCGAGCTGCTGGGCGGCCTGCTCCGTGTACGTCTTCGCCTGCGCGAAGTTCGTGGAGGCGGTCCAGATGTCGACGTTCGCCTTGTAGAAGATGCGCGCCGCCTTCTCGACGCCGATGCCTGGCACCACCACGCTCGTCCGGCCACGCGGGTGCGTGCCTCCCGTGGACAGCAGCGAGAACGCCAGGTTGGGGATGCCCGCGCTGAAGTGCACGTCCATGTTCGGGGTGTAGTTCGGGTAGTAGTCGACCGACCCGGCACCCAGAATCGGGTCATTCATGTAGCGAACCGCATCGCCCGCGGTGCCAGGCGTCCAGACGTCTTCGCCAATCTTCCAGACATCCGCGTCCGGCAGCACGAAGCCTCGAGTCCAGCTCTCGCACGTGGCGGCAATGACATCCGAGAAGCTCTCGTTGAGGCCGCCAGACTCGCCCGAGTAGGTGAGGTCGGACTCGGCAATGGTCACCGCGTGGGCGATCTCATGTGCGACGACATCCGGGTCATTGCACAGCGGGGTGGAGCTCGTGCCGTCGCCATCGCCGCACGCCAACTGGGTGCCGTTCCAGAACGCGCCGACATAGTTGGTGCCGTAGTGGGTCGAGCACGTCAACGCCGCGCCAGCGCCGTCGTAGGAGTCGCGGCCGAAGAGCGTGTGCAAGCAATTGTAGAAGGTACCCAGCGCGTCATAGCAGGCGTTCACGACGGGGTCGCTGACGGCCTCCTGGCCCTCGGAGCGCGAGAGCGTGCCTGGAAGGCTGCTGCCATTGTTGGCGCTGTACACGGCGCGGCTCAGGGCGTTGAAGATTCGCGGAGCCCTCCGCACCACCGCGCCGTCACTGGCCTTCACGTACACCCGGTCATTCATCGGGGTGCCAGCGGCCAGCAGGCCAGTCACCCGCACCTCGTGAGCCAGGACGAGCTTGTCGTTGGCGTCGCGCAAGTACACCAGGCGCTCGGTCCTGGCCTCCCGGGTGGGCGCGACAGTCGCGTCGAGCGCTACCGTTGCAGCGGCCTCCGCGGAGAGCCGTGGCTGGGCGCGCGCGAGGCTCGGCTTTCGGGTGTCACGCGCGGAGCCGTTGGCCGCGTAGACGACACCGGCCCGGTCCACGTGAAGGACGAGCTCACCGTCGATGACGGGCAGCCCCTCCTTCAACTGGCTGAAGCGCAGGTGCTGGTGCCCGTTCCCGTCCACGGACATCCGCCTGAAGACCAGGTCCTCCGCGCGGAGGCCGTAGACTGGAGCAATGCTCTCCAGCGCGGCCTGCACGGTGGCCTTCGCGTCCACCGCCGACAGCCCCCGCGCCGCCCCCTCGGCCTTGCCCAGGGTGCCCTTGATGAAGTCAGGAGTCCCATCCCGCTGACTGGACAGGACGGAGACCCCGTTCATCGCGCTCAGCGCCTGCTGGATGTCCGCGCCGTCCTTCTCACTCGCGAGCGTCAGCGAGTCCCCGGTCTCAGCCTGCTCTTCGGTGGAGTTGCACGCGGTGAAGACAAACGCCAGAGACGCCGCACAAAGTGGCCTCAGAAGTGGATGGCTCAAGTTCGCTTCCTCCAAGGGCACTCTACCCTGAGTGAAGAACACTGAGACGCCGAGAAGTTGTTGGTTTGGGTAGCCAGGGGAGCAGAGGGGAGACGCTGGCGCGCGCGGAATGCGGCTTCAGTCCGCCCTCTGTCCACGCCCCGCCACGCTGGACCACCACGGGCTCTTTGCAATCTGGTTGCCGACAGTGGAGGGCTTCTCCAATCCACTCTGGACGCTGCTGCTGCGGACCTGGCGGAGGCCCTCCGCGAAAGCGTCGCGCTCCTCCACCCCGGGCTGGCCCGGCTCGCTTCCCCCGAGCGGTCCACATCACGGTTCGTGCATGAATCATGAACGAACCAAGAAGATTCATGAGCCACTCTCGCCTTCCGGCCGGAAGGGGGCTGGAGCGGGGGGCCATTCCACGCGTCCGTTCTTCGCTCGCGGCACGGGCGCGCCGCGTCTCCGCGATGCGACGAGAGCACCCCGTTCTCACCCCTGGGAATGGGGCGCTCACCTACTTCCCGCGGCGATCCGCCTCCCGGCAGCGCTCCACGAACTCCTGCACCTCCCGAGGCACGGAGCCCTCGGGCAGCTCGAAGTAGCGGGAGACGACGTCCACGGTCGCCGCGTATTCGTGCAAGGAGTAGCCGTAGAACACGACACGCGTCAGCCTGGAGTGCTCCCGCGCCGCCAGATGCTCGGAGAGCGTCGTGCAGGCGACCTCCACCGAGTCGCGAAGCCCGAGCCCACCCGTCCCCGTCCCCAGCGCCACCATGGCCACGGAGAGAGCGGAGTCCTCGATGCGCTCCAGCGCGTCCCACAGCTTCACGCAGCACTCGCGGATGCGCGCGAGGTCCGGGAACGAGCCCCCGTGCATGCCCTCGCGGTAGTCCATCACCGCGACATGCGCCACCCACTTCGCCCTGGGGTGCGTGCCCGCGTCCGTCACGAGTACCTCACCCGGAGCCATGGGGCCGCCGAAGCGCTCATGCAGCGCGGTGAGGATGTACTCCTGGTAGCCCGGACCGCAGGCGCGGCGGATGGCACCGGAGACACCCGAGCCCAGCTGCGCATTGGTGTTGGAGGCGTTGACGAGCACGCGCGCGTCGCCGTCCACCAGATTGCCCTGTGCAACCGCGACCGACTCGAGCCTGGAGCCCATGCACGGACCTCGGAGCCAACACGAACGGGATGCGCCAGAGCATTCGCGGGACCTGTCACGTTGTCCAGCGGGCTTGTCGCCCCGCGAGTGCACGCCCCGCTCGTGGAGAGCGGCATCTACAAGCCAGGTTCGCCTGGACTGAAGTGGGCCCGCCAGCCCGCGGAAATCCGAGGGGCCTCGGGAGCGCCCTCCTCGGGGAAGCCGGCCAGGAACTCCTTCTCGCCCTGAGGCTCGTAGGGCCCCTCCTTGACTTCGAGCACCACCGTGTCCGGCTCGAGCACCACGACGGAGTGAAAGGTCCGCGCGGGCAGCTCGATGCCCCAGTGGGCCCCACCTGCACGCAGGTGATGGAGCGAGTGGATGCGGCCATCCTCCTCGAAGGCCATCACGCCCAGGGCTCCCTGCACCATGCACAGCAACTCGAAGCCATCGCGCCCCGGTGGACGCGGATGCCGGTGCGGCCGGACATAGGTCCCCGGCTGCAACGCGAGCAGCATCCGCTGCACGCGGTCCGTGGGGGCGTGGAGACAGTGCGTGGTGCGCAGGCGCTTGCTGGCGGCGGCCTCCGCGCAGAGCCGCAGCAGCAGCTCACGAGGCAACGGCGTGGGGTCGTTCATGCGGCTCGGAGAAGGAGGTGGCGCTCAGGTGCTCACGGTACCACTCGGCCGTCTCCCGCAGTCCCTCCTCCAGGGTGTAGCGCGGGGCCCAGCCCAGGAGCCGCCGTGCCTTCTCGGCGGACACGTGCTGGTGGTGGATTTCCCCGTGCGAGGCGGGAAGGAGGTCGGGCACGAGATCCTCGCGGTGAAGGATTCGCTGGAGCGTCCTCACCACCTCGAGCACCGTCCAGCTCCCGCCCATGGCGAAGTTGAACGCCTCGCCCCGGGCCACGCCCGCGTCGAGTCCTTCGAACATGGCCATGTAGGCCCGCACCGCGTCCCGCACGTAGAGGAAGTCGCGCATGAAGTCCCCTTGCGGTGGCATGCGCACGAGCGGGCGTTGTCCGTCCAGCAACCGGCGAAGGGTGTTGGGGATGAGCCGGCTCCAGTTGAGGTCTCCGCCGCCGTAGATGTTGCCGAATCGTCCCATCGTCACGGGCAGGCCATAGCTGTGGGCATAGGCATGGGCGATGAGGTCCGCGCACGACTTCGAGACGTCATAGGCACGCCTCCAGGACGTTGTACGTGCCGCGGACGTTCACCTCCATCGCAGTATGGGGCGACTGGAAGGCGCGCCCCTCGAGGGAGATGGCCGCGAGGTGGAACACCGTGTCCACGCCCTGCTCCGCGACGAGCCGCTCCAGCAGGGCGAAGTCCTCCACCTGCCCGATGACGTTGTGGACCTGGTGGACGAGGCCGCTCTGGACGAAGCGCCCGTGGGGCTCCCACTGCGAGAGCAGGTTGATGACGTATGCCCCCTGCTGGCCCAGGTACTCGGCGAGCCAGGAGCCCATGAAGCCCGAGGCGCCAGTGATGAGGACACGATGCGAGGTCAGGATTCTATCGGTTGGCATGGTCACTCCGGATGGAGCGACCGGGCCGGCCTGCGTGATGGAGCCGCGCGAACGTCCGCGGACGCTCGCCTGGCCTGCGCGCGGAAGACGGTGCGGCGGCGTTCTTCAGCGCGGACCGTGCGGCTCCAGCAGTCGGGAGTCCTCGCTGCCCGGAGTGAGCGGCAGCCACAGCCGCTCGGTGCCGGAGATTCCGTCGCGCGCGCTGTACACCACCGCCACCGCGCGCCCGAGCAGCTTCGCGCGCGGCACGAGGCCCCAGAAGCGGCTGTCGGCGGAGTTGCCCCGGTGCGCTCCGGTGGTGGGGCAGCGCCTCAACGCTCGCCTGCTCCCCTCATTCCCGAGCCCGCCGCTGGCGTCGAGCGCGCTTCGCCTTCGACACCATCTCCTCTGCTCCCCTACTCCCAAGCCCTGGCGCTAGCGTCGAGCGCTCTTCGCCTTCGGCGCCTTCTTCTTCGCCGCGGGCTTCGCGCGCTTCGCGGCCGCCGGAGCCTTGCGCGCCGGGCGCTTCGCCGCGCGGGCTGGACCCGCCCACACCTCGAGCGCGGCGCGGGCCTCGGAAGCGCGCGTCTTGTTGCCCAGCGCCTCCTGCAACAGCGCGAGCCCTTCCATGGCGTGGCGCACCTGTGCGTCCGTGAGCTCCTCGTGCTGGAAGAGGTTGCGGTAGGCCTTGGCGAGCCGGGCGAGCGCGACGAGCGGCTCGGTGACAACGCCGCCGCCCGTGGCCTGCGGCGAGCGGAAGTGCCCGAGGCGGTAGCTGATGCTGCCCCAGTCCCAGCGCTCGCTCTCGGGACGGCCCTGCGCCATCCGGTCGCGCTCCAGCGTCGCCTGCCAGCCGGCGCCGAACTGGGCGCGCAGGGCCTTCTCGAGGAAGGTCTGGAGCGCGTCGCGCGCGCTGCTCAGGGCCGGGTCGAGCATGGCGCTGACGGTGACGTTGCGGGTGCTGGCGGTCGTTCTGCGGATGGACACCGGGTACAGCTCCTTCGAGAGAGAGGGGCGCGCAGGGTACCGGGCCTGTCGGGGGTCGGCCAGGAATGCGCCGGTCTGAAGCCCGACGCCAGAGCGGGCCGCTGCACGCCGCGCCATGCAGCGGCGCCGCTGTCGCCAGTCGTTCATCGACGAGCCCGGACGCCCCGTGCGCCCGGGGCCGTCCCGCGGGTTCGAGCCACACGGGCGTACTGCAACCCGGTATTGAATAGCGGCCTGGAGGCTCCGTCTCACGCCTGGAGATGGCGCAGCTTCGAAGGTGAGACGATGATGTCGACTTCGTCGATGCGACCCGCGCGGACCTCGAGCGCGAAGACGGCGTACACGGAGCTGTCGACGAGGACCACCACACCGGGCTTCCCGTTGACCCTGGCGAGGCGCCACGACCACGAGGAGCCCTGGCTCAAGCGTGCCCGGCCGGCCAGGATGAACCGCGCGACGGCGTCCGCGTGGTGGATGGGTTCGCGCGCCTCGCCTCCGTCGCTGTAGAGACTCACGTCGGTGGCGAGCACCTCGACGAGGGCATGGACGTCGTCGCTCGCGCACGCCTCCGCGAAACGCAGGGCGAGCCGCTGGTGCTCGTCCGATGACACGCTGAATCGGGATTGCCCCAGGGCGAGTCTCTCCTTCGCTCGGTGCACGAGCTGCCGGCAGTGGGCGTCGCTCTTGCCGACGGCACGTGCAATCTCGGGGTACGGTCGCTCGAAGACCTCCCGGAGCAGGAACACCGCGCGCTCCACCGGTGACAGCGACTCCATCACCCGAAGGAGCGCAATCGAGAGCGTCTCGGATTGCTCGGTGGCGGTCTCGCCCGGCGGCGTGGCTTCCCTCTCGAGCAGGGGCTCCGGGAGCCAGACGCCCACGTAGGACTCCCTCCGGGCGGCTGCCGACTGGAGGCGGTTGATGCAGAGGTTCGCGACCACGCGGCGCAGGTACGCCTGCGGCGACCCGATGGCCTCGCCGTCCATGGCCTGACTGGCACGTTGCCAGCGGAGATAGGATTCCTGAACGCAATCCTCCGCCTCGGCAACGCTCCCCAGCATGTTGTAGGCAATGGAGAGGAGCACCGCCCGGTGGGCCAGGAAGGTTTCGTCGCCGCTCGCCGTCATGCCGCGCGCTCCAGGACGTCCCGCGCAACCGCTTCCGCGCTGGCCAGACTGGCGTGCGCCAGATGGTCCTGCGCTCCGACGAAGTCCCCCACCAGGTACACGCCGGGCGCGTCTGGAACGATTGAGGAGGGACGCCCCTGAAGCCCTTGCCGTCCGGCCGTCACGGCGTCCCCTGAGACCTGGATGCGGGGAAGGAATTGAGAGGCCACCACCACCTCGCGCCATCCGGGCTGGAGTTCATCCAGCCAGGCTTCGAGCTGGCGACGGTCTTCGCGCGAATCTTCGTCGAGGTCAGACGCTCTCAAGGGCAGGTATTTGACCAGGTGGAGCAACGCGCCGTCGCCCGGAGCGAGCCGGCACGAGCGGGAGTGTACGGAGTAGTAGAGAGGCTGGTCCAGGCGCAGCACCACCAGGCGCCGCGGCTCCGGCAACGAGCGCAGCGCGAGGTCCAGGCACGCCGCGCGCACGGGTCGCGCATGAGCCGCCCACGCCTCGACCGAGGGAAGATTGAGCAGTCGCGCCGCGGTCATCACATCCGTGGCGACCACCACGGCCTTCGTGTGCAGGGTGCGGGTCGGGAGTCGCACCGTGTGCGGCGGCCCGAGCTCGATGCCCATGACGGCGGCCCCGTGAATCATCTCCACGCCCGTCGCGCGTGCCGCGCGCTCGAGCCCATTGACCAGGGTCTGCCAACCGTCGTCGAGGAGGAGCGCTCCGCGCTGAGAGCCCACGAGCGACAGCGCATACGCCGCGTCGACCTCGTCGGGCGCGTGCGTGTACGTCCCGAGCCGCACCGCCGCTTCGAGGAAGCGCCGCACCACGGGATGCCGCACATGATGGTCCAGCCAGGCGCTCACGGGCCGACCCCGCCAGACGTGAAGAGGCTCGGTCCTGAGCAGGCGGAGAAGCTGGGCGAGCTCCGTGCGCGACGCGGAGTCCAGCAACGTGCTGGTCGCGAGCGAGGCCGCGTCCACCGGCAGCCTTCCGATTCGAGCTCCGTCCTGGCACTCGTAGAGCGAGCGGTCCGACTGCCCGCCCGAGAAGGTGACGCCGAGCTCGTGCAGCACGGACTCGCCGGGTCCTCCCGAGTAGAACGCGTGAATGCCGAGGTTGAACTTGAAGCCCTCCCGCTCCGTGGTGATGGCGCGGCCGCCGAACCGGGGCGCTTTTTCCACCAGGGTGACGGTCCGTCCCCCGCGCGCAAGGAGGGCGGCAGCGGCCAGACCGCCGATTCCTCCGCCAATCACCACCATGTCTCGCTGTTCCCGTGTCGAGTTCATGCCCTGAAGACCGGGTGGTCCAAGCGTTTGTGACACCCCCTGGTACATCGGACGAGGAATGGCCCGGGACCAGGTAGCGGCCCCTGGGAACAGGCGGGGCCTGGCGCCTCCACATTCACTGCTAGGGTTCCTGCACGAAGCATCTGCGCGCAGGGCGCAGGAGCCGGGGTTTCTCGCGGAGCAGACGATGATTCTCGCCACGTGTCACTGCGGTCGCGTTTCGCTCGAGGTGAAGTCCGAGCCGACCGAGGTCACCGATTGCAACTGCTCCATCTGTTACCGCTATGGCGTGCTGTGGGCGTACTACTCGCCTCGACAGGTCCACGTTCGTACGGAAGGAACTGCCCAGGCCACATACCAGTGGGGCGAGCAGAAGATTGCCTTCCATCGCTGCGCCCACTGCGGCTGTGTCTCACACTGGGCCTCGCTCGACCCGGCATATGACCGGATGGGCGTCAACGCCCGACTCATGCCACTCGGGCTTCTATCGAAGGTGCGCGTGCGGCACCTCGATGGCGCCGGTACAGAGCAGTACATCGATTGACACCCTCTCTCGGGGCATCCTGAAGCCGCGAGGAGAAGTCTTCAGCCTGGACCGGGCCCTCGGGTCCGTCCCTGCTGAGCGAGAAAGGCGGAGGCGGTCATGCTGGTCATCACGGGTGCCACGGGGCGGGGCGACCTCGACGACACGAGCCGCACGCTGAGCCGGCTTATCGGCCGCCCCACCACGTCCCTGGCACAGGCACTGTCCGCCACGTTCCAACCGGGCTGAGCGGACGGCCTGGAGCAACGCACGCCCTGGGGCGGCCCGGCGCGCGCGGCGTCCCGAGACTCAGGACGCCGCGGGCCGGGAACGGCGGTGCTACGAGCCCGTCAGGGCGTGACGGAGACGACGGTGCCCGCGAGGGTGTTGTTGTCCTCGATGAGCTCCGCGAGGGTACCGTACGAGTCCGCCGAGGCGCCCACGTACCAGGAGCCGGTGGTGGACGCGTTGGCGTTCACCGAGCGCGAGCGGGTGACGCACTGGCCCGAGCTGACCGACACCCCCGTCACCGTGCCCAGGATGAAGTCCTCGGGCGGCAGCGGCGCCAGCGGCGGGCGGATGACGTTGTCCGAGGAGAAGAAGAGGTCCACGTCCGTGACGGCCGCGGCCTGCCCCCGGTTGCACAGGGTGAAGCTGACAGTGAGCGCGGCGCCCAGCCGCACGCTGGTGGCCGAGGTCACCGAGGTGAAGACCAGGTCCGGCTTGTTGCCCACGCCGATGCGGCTGCCCGCCAGGGAGTTGTTGTCCTCGATGAGCTCCGAGCGGCTGCCGGTGGGGTCCACCACCGCGCCCAGGAACCAGGCTCCGTCCGGAACCGACGGCGCCGTCACGGTCAGCGTCCTGCTCGCGCACAGTCCCACGTTGAGCGAGATGCCCGTCACCGTGCCCAGGTAGAAGTCCTCGGGCGGCAGGGGGGCCACCGGCAGGCGGATGGTGTTGTCCGAGGACAGGTACAGGTCCACGTCCACGATGCCGCTCTGCTGCCCCCGGTTGCACACGGTGACGCTGGTGCTGAACGTGTTGCCCTGCCTGACGCTGTACGGACCGGTGACGGTCGTGACGACGAAGTCCGGCAGGTTGCCCACGCCAATGCGATTGCCCGTGAGGATGTTGTTGTCCTCGATGAGCTCCTGGCGGTTGTTGAGCGGGTCCACCACCGCGCCCAGGTGGTACGCGCCGTCCATCACCGTGGGCGCCGTGACGTTCACGCTCCTGCTGACGCACTGGCCGGCGTTGAGCGTCACTCCCGTCACCGTGCCCAGATAGAAGTCCTCGGACGGCAGCGGGGCCGACGGCGGCCGGATGACGTTGTCCGCGGACAGGTACAGGTCCACGTCCACGGTGCCGCTCTGCTGGCCGCGGTTGCAGAAGACGACGCTGGCGCTGAAGGAGGTGTTGGGCTTGATGCTGTAGGGGCCGGTGACGGAGGTGACGACGAAGTCGGGCGCGTTGCCCACGCCGATGCGGTAGCCGGACGAGGTGTTGTTGTCCTCGATGAGCTCCTGGCGGTTGTTGGACGGGTCCACCACGGCGCCCAGGTGATACGCACCCTGGCTGCCCGGAGGCGGCAGGTAGGCCCAACCCTGGACGGGCACGGTGGCGCACTGGCCCGGGAAGAGCAGGCCCGAGGGGGCACTGCCCACGAAGGAGTCCTCCATCGGCCCCGGCGTGGTGTTCGTCCGGATGGTGGCGTCGGCGGACAGGTACAGCTCCACCTGGGTGCTCTCCGCCTGGGTCCCGTGGTTGCACACCGTCACCTGCGCGGTGAGCGGCTGGCCGTCCTGAACGCTGGCGGGGCCCTTCACTTCGGTGACGGCGAAGTCCGGCGCGTTGCCCACGCCGATGCGATAGCCGGACGAGGTGTTGTTGTCCTCGATGAGCTCCAGCTGGTTGTTGACCGGGTCCACCACGGCGCCCAGGTGGTACGCCCCCTGGTTGCCCGGAGGCGGCAGGTAGGCCCAACCCTGAACGGGCACGGTGGCGCACTGGCCCTTCGTGAGCCAGCCCGTGGGAGCATTGCCCACGAAGGAGTCCTCCATCGGCCCCGGCCCGGTGTTGGTCCGGATGGTGGCGTCGGCGGACAGATAGAGCTCCACCATGGTGTCACCATTGAGGGTGCCCTGGTTGCACACCGTCACCTGCGCGGTGAGCGGCTGGCCATCCTGGACACTGGTGGGCCCGGTGACGGAGGTGATGACGAAGTCGGGCGCGTTGCCCACACCGATGCGGTAGCCAGACGAGGTGTTGTTGTCCTCGATGAGCTCCTGGCGGTTGTTGACCGGGTCCACCACCGCGCCCAGGTGGTAGGCCCCCTGGCTGCCCGGAGGCGGCAGGTAGGCCCAGCCCTGGACGGGCACGGTGGCGCACTGGCCCGGGAAGAGCAGGTCCGTGGGGGCATTGCCCACGAAGGAGTCCTCCATCGGCCCCGGCGTGGTGTTCGTCCGGATGATGGCGTCGGCGGACAGGTACAGCTCCACCTGGGAGCTCTCCGCCTGGGTCCCGTGGTTGCACACCGTCACCTGCACGGTGAGCGGCTGACCATCCTGCACGCTGGCGGGGCCCTTCACCGCGGTGACGACGAAGTCCGGCGCGTTGCCCACGCCGATGCGGTAGCCGGACGAGGTGTTGTTGTCCTCGATGAGCTCCTGGCGATTGTTGGACGGGTCCACCACCGCGCCCAGGTGGTACGCCCCCTGGTTGCCCGGAGGCGGCAGGTAGGCCCAGCCCTGGACGGGCACAGTGGCACACCGGCCCGGGAAGAGCAGGTCCGTGGGGGCAACGCCCACGAAGGAGTCCTCCATCGGCCCCGGCGTGGTGTTCGTCCGGATGGTGGCGTCGGCCGACAGGTACAACTCCACCTGGGTGCTATCCGCCTGGGTGCCCTGGTTGCACACCGTCACCTGCGCGGTGAGCGGCTGGCCATCCTGGACACTGGTGGGCCCGGTGACGGCGGTGACGACGAAGTCGGGCGCGTTGCCCACGCCGATGCGGTAGCCGGACGAGGTGTTGTTGTCCTCGATGAGCTCCGGCTGGTTGTTGGCCGGGTCCACCACCGCGCCCAGGTGGTACGCCCCCTGGTTGCCCGGAGGCGGCAGGTAGGCCCAGCCCTGGACGGGCACGGTGGCGCACTGGCCCTTCATGAGCCAACCCGTCGGGGCATTGCCCACGAAGGAGTCCTCCATCGGCCCCGGCCCGGTGTTGGTCCGGATGGTGGCGTCGGCGGACAGGTAGAGCTCCACCATGGAGTCACCATTGAGGGTGCCCTGGTTGCAGACCGTCACCTGCGCGGTGAGCGGCTGGCCATCCTGGACACTGGTGGGCCCGGTGACAGAGGTGATGACGAAGTCGGGCGCGTTGCCCACACCGATGCGGTAGCCAGATGAGGTGTTGTTGTCCTCGATGAGCTCCGGCTGGTTGTTGGACGGGTCCACCACGGCGCCCAGGTGATACGCACCCTGGTTGCCCGGCGGAGGCAGATAGGCCCAGCCCTGGACGGGCACGGTGGCACACCGGCCCGGGAAGAGCGGACCCGAGGGGGCATTGCCCACGAAGGAGTCCTCCATCGGCCCCGGCGTGGTGTTCGTCCGGATGGTGGCGTCGGCGGACAGGTACAGCTCCACCATGGTGTCGCCCGGAGTCGTCCCGTGGTTGCACACCGTCACCTGCGCGGTGAGGGACTGGCCGTCCTGCACGCTGGCGGGACCGGTGACGGAGGTGACGACGAAGTCCGGCGCGTTGCCCACGCCGATGCGGTAGCCGGACGAGGTGTTGTTGTCCTCGATGAGCTCCTGGCGGTTGTTGGACGGGTCCACCACGGCGCCCAGGTGGTACGCCCCCTGGTTGCCCGGAGGCGGCAGGTAGGCCCAGCCCTGGACGGGCACGGTGGCGCACCGGCCCGGGAAGAGCAGGTCCGTGGGGGCAACGCCCACGAAGGAGTCCTCCATCGGCCCCGGCGTGGTGTTCGTCCGGATGGTGGCGTCGGCCGACAGGTACAACTCCACCTGGGTGCTATCCGCCTGGGTTCCGTGGTTGCACACCGTCACCTGCGCGGTGAGCGGCTGACCATCCTGGACGCTGGTGGGCCCGGTGACGGAGGTGACGACGAAGTCGGGCGCGTTGCCCACGCCGATGCGGTAGCCGGACGAGGTGTTGTTGTCCTCGATGAGCTCCAGCTGGTTGTTGGACGGGTCCACCACCGCGCCCAGGTGGTACGCCCCCTGGTTGCCCGGAGGCGGCAGGTAGGCCCAACCCTGGACGGGCACGGTGGCGCACTGGCCCTTCATGAGCCAACCCGTCGGGGCATTGCCCACGAAGGAGTCCTCCATCGGCCCCGGCCCGGTGTTGGTCCGGATGGTGGCGTCGGCGGACAGATAGAGCTCCACCATGGAGTCACCGTTGAGGGTGCCCTGGTTGCACACCGTCACCTGCGCGGTGAGCGGCTGGCCATCCTGCACGCTGGTGGGGCCCTTCACCTCGGTGATGACGAAGTCGGGCGCGTTGCCCACGCCAATGCGGTAGCCAGATGAGGTGTTGTTGTCCTCGATGAGCTCCAGCTGGTTGTTGACCGGGTCCACCACTGCGCCCAGGTGGTACGCCCCCTGGCTGCCCGGAGGCGGCAGGTAGGCCCAGCCCTGGACGGGCACGGTGGCGCACCGACCCGGGAAGAGCGGACCCGAGGGGGCATTGCCCACGAAGGAGTCCTCCATCGGCCCCGGCGTGGTGTTCGTCCGGATGGTGGCGTCGGCGGACAGGTACAGCTCCACCATGGTGTCGCCCGGAGTCGTCCCGTGGTTGCACACCGTCACCTGCACGGTGAGCGGCTGGCCATCCTGCACGCTGGCGGGGCCCTTCACCGCGGTGACGACGAAGTCCGGCGCGTTGCCCACGCCGATGCGGTAGCCGGACGAGGTGTTGTTGTCCTCGATGAGCTCCTGGCGGTTGTTGGACGGGTCCACCACCGCGCCCAGGTGATACGCACCCTGGTTGCCCGGCGGAGGCAGGTAGGCCCAGCCCTGGACGGGCACGGTGGCGCACCGGCCCGGGAAGAGCAGGTCCGTGGGGGCAACGCCCACGAAGGAGTCCTCCATCGGCCCCGGCGTGGCGTTGGTCCGGATGGTGGCGTCGGCGGACAGGTACAACTCCACCTGGGTGCTATCCGCCTGGGTTCCATGGTTGCACACCGTCACCTGCGCGGTGAGCGGCTGACCATCCTGAACGCTGGTGGGCCCGGTGATGGAGGTGACGACGAAGTCGGGCGCGTTGCCCACGCCGATGCGGTAACCGGACGAGGTGTTGTTGTCCTCGATGAGCTCCGGCTGGTTGTTGGACGGATCCACCACGGCGCCCAGGTGGTACGCCCCCTGGTTGCCCGGAGGCGGCAGGTAGGCCCAGCCCTGGACGGGCACGGTGGCGCACTGGCCCTTCATGAGCCAACCCGTCGGGGCATTGCCCACGAAGGAGTCCTCCATCGGCCCCGGCCCGGTGTTCGGCTGGATGTAGCCATCCTCGGACAGGTAGAGCTCCACCATGGAGTCACCATTGAGGGTGCCCTGGTTGCACACCGTCACCTGCGCGGTGAGCGGCTGGCCATCCTGCACGCTGGTGGGGCCCTTCACCTCGGTGATGACGAAGTCGGGCGCGTTGCCCACGCCAATGCGGTAGCCGGACGAGGTGTTGTTGTCCTCGATGAGCTCCGGCTGGTTGTTGGCCGGGTCCACCACGGCGCCCAGGTGGTACGCACCCTGGCTGCCCGGAGGAGGCAGGTATGCCGGGCCCGTCACCTGCACGGTGGCGCACCGGCCCGGGAAGAGCGGGCCCGAGGGGGCATTGCCCACGAGCATGTCCTCCTGCGGCCCAGGCCCGCCGGAGGGCTGGATGAACTCATCGGCGGACAGGTACAGCTCCACCTGGGTGTCGCCCGGGTTGGTGCCCTGGTTGCACACCGTCACCTGCGCGGTGAGCGGCTGGCCATCCTGCACACTGGCGGGCCCGGTGACGGAGGTGATGACGAAGTCAGGCCCGTAGCCCACGCCCATGGGCCCGCTGAGCCGCGAGTTGTTGCTCTCGTCGGACTCGAACTCGATGTCATAGGGGTCGGCGAGCGCCCCCAGGTACCACGCCCCATCCGACGGCGCCGGGCTCACCTGGACCGTGCGCGTGTCACACGCTCCCGGCAACAGGTAGCCCAGGTACTCGCTCCCACCCCAGTAGTCCGTGGCGATGGACAAGTTGCTGTCATCCGACAGCACCAGCGCCACCTCCGTGCCGCCTCCCATGTCCCCCCGGTTGCATACCGTCACCGTCGCGGCGAAGGAGCTGCCCGGCGTCGTGCTGGTGGGACCGCTCAGCGCCGTCACCACGAAGTCGGGTCCTCCCAGGCCCTGCTTCGCTTCCTTCAGCGCATCCGTGGATGGGGCTCCCGAAGTACACCCCACCGTCACGGTGGCCAGCGCGAGCGCACTGGCCATCGTTCGTCCGATGATTCGTCTCATGTATGTCTGCTCCCTGGGCTGACTCTGACGCCCCTGCAACTCTACAAGTCTGCGAGAATCCCAGCGAAAGCGGAATGACCTGATTTTTTCAGGGCACTCCCGAAGCCGCGGGCCCACGCGAGCGAGCAGGGGGCGGTCCCAGGGTGTCCACGGAAGCGGTGGACTCTCAGCAGCTTTCCTCAGTCGATTTCGAGGAGCAGCCTGCCGGCGCGGTCGCCGACCATCATGGACGCCGCATTGGTGTTCGCCGAGGGGACGGTGGGCATGATGGCGGCACTCGCCAGCCGCAACCCCTGCACACCCTTGACCCGGAGCAGGGGGTCCACCACCGCCATGTCGTCCGTGCCCATCCGGCACGTCCCCACGGAATGGAAGTCGCTCTCGGAGAACTTCCGGACCGCCTCCTGGAGCTGCGCATCCGTGGACACATCTGGCCCTGGCGTGTGCTCCACGTCCTCCAACCAGTCGCGCAGCCCCGGCGCTCCGAGCAGCTCCCGGATGGCCTTGTAACCCTCGAGCTGGTTGGCCATGTCCTCGGGCGTGCCCAGGAAGTTCGGGTCAATGAGCGGGGCGTCCTGGAAGTCCGCCGAGCGCAGCTTCACTGTCCCCCGGCTCGTCGGGTGCAGGTGGATGAGCCCCAACGCCACCGCTTCGGAAGGATAGGAAGCCCAGCCATACCGCATGTAATACGCCTGGACCTGGAACTTCGGCATGCCTGGGCGCGGGCCGTCCCCGAAGAAGACGCTCACGTCCATGGTGGTGACATGCGCTGCCGGCTCCGGTTGCCGCAGCTTCCTCACCGCCACCGAGATGAGGTGGTCGTGCAGGTTCTTGCCCACTCCCGGCACCGCCGCCACCACCGGGATGCCATGGGGCGACAGCTCCGCCGGATCGCCAATCCCCGAGAGCATCAGCAGATGCGGCGTCTGGATGGTGCCCGCGCAGACGATGACCTCGCGCGAAGCCTTCAGCGTCTTCTCCACTCCATCCTGGTCCAGGACCACCCCATCCGCCTTCGTGCCGCGCAAGGCGATGCGCTTCACGTGGGCCCCCATGAGGATGCTCAGCCGGGAGTCGCCGACGCTCGGCGCCAGCATTGAGGAGAAGGCATCCAGGCGCCGGCCGTCCTCCGTCACGTTCAACTGGGTGTAGCCCACGCCGAGCTGCTGCTCGCCGTTGTAGTCCGGGTTGAGCGGATGACCCAGGTTCGCGAACGCCTGGACCATGGCCTGGGATAGCGCACCGCGGGCCGTCAGCGCCGAGGTCGGCTGCATCGCCGCACGCATCCGCTGGAAGGAGGGCTGCACACCCGTGGAGTCCCAGCCAGGACACCCCGCGGCGGCCCAGCCGTCGAAGTCGCCCTTGTTGCCATGCACCCAGACCATGCCGTTGATGGAGCTGCCTCCGCCCACCACCTTGCCGCTGGAGTAGGACTGCGGCCTGTCCATCAGCTCTCGCTGGGGAATGGACTTGTAGCCCCAATCCACTTCGGAGTCGGGCAGCGTCAGCTTCCAGGCCTGGGTGAAGTCGCGGACCTCCTCGCGGTCATTCGAGCCTCCTGCCTCGATCAGCAGGATGCGTGCATTGGAGAGCGTCAGCAGCCTGGCGGCGAGCGTGCATCCCGCCGAGCCCGCACCCACGATGATGTAGTCATATTCCGAGGTGGGGTCCGAGCAACTGAAGAGCGTCTGGGTTCCCACTGCCGTGGCCGTCAGACCGAGCAGGGTCAGAAAACCACGGCGGGAGAGCCGCCCGGCCTGCAGCTGTTGGATGAGGTGCTCCTTGCGGAGCGATGGGGAAGAGGCCTTCTTCGTCATCCGGGCAGACTCGCTGTGAGGGGGGAACCGGGGCGCTACTTCACCATCGTCGCCAGGCGAAGCAAATCACTTCCAAAGGAGACCCCCTCCTCGGAGCTGGCCTGCGCATTGATGAGGATGGTGTTCTTGTCCCCGGTGAGGACAATCCCCAGCGAGAGCCCCCGCTCGACCAGGGCAGCGGAACCGGTGATGGTGAGCACCTTCGCCGCGCGGCTGAGGGCCTTGAGCGCGTCGACCTCGGCCTCGAGCCCTTCACACACGAAGAGCGCGTCGAGCCCCTGGGCCGCGACAGCGCCCTTGAGGGCCGCCGCATCGGTGTAGGCCAGCCTCACGACCTGGAGGGCCATTCCCTGGACCTTGAGCGTCCCCAGCTTGGTCAGGGCCTCCGTCCATTTCTTGGAACTGTCGACGGAGTTGGAGTGGCCCTCCTTGAAGAGCACCGCCACCGTCAGCGAGCCACCCGCGCGCTTGGTGAGGTTGTTGTCGTAGGCAAGGGCCCGGAGGGTGATGACGGCCTGGCGGTCCACGAGGGGGTCCGCTCCCGCGCGGCCGCCCACCAGGAGCAGCCCCAGGGGTAGCAGGGCCCAGCCGGAAGCAAGCTGGCGAAAGCGGGGACGGCCTGGGTTCGAGGGAGTCATCGCGGTTTTTTTATCCGAAGCGGAGAAGAAGAAATCAGATGCGGTAGTGATTGGCTACGTCGAGCACGGCCTTCGAGACGTCCTGGACGACCGTGATGGCATTCGCCGTGGACTCGAGTCGTGCAACGGTCTGGCCCATCTGACGCCCGAGGTCGTCGATGGCCGAGAAGATGTGGGTGATGCCGACGTTCTGCTGGGAGACCGCGTTGGCGATCTGCTCGACCGCCTCGCGGTTGGCCTTCACGATGCGCGTCAGCTCCCGGAGGTTCTCGCCCGAGGACTGGACGCTCTCGAGCCCCTGCGACACCTGAGCCGAACCGCTCTCGGTGATGGAGACCGCGGCGCGGATGGACTCGATGATGCCACCGAGGAGCTGGCGGACCTCCACGGTACGCTTGATGGACTGGTCCGCGAGGCTGCGCACCTCCCGCGCGACCACCATGAAGCCCTTGCCGTGCTCACCGGCTCGCGCGGCTTCAATCGAAGCATTGAGCGCGAGCATGTTCGACTGGTCCGCCAGGTCCTTCACCGTGGAGGTGATGTTGCCAATCCGCTGTGCGTGCGCGTCCAGGCTCGTGATGCGCTCGGCAATCTGCTCCACCTGATTGCGAATGTGGCTCAACCCCTCGAGGCTCTTCTCGATGCCGCTCTCACCGGAGGTCCCGATGGACTCGGCCCGGGCGGCGACGCTGAGCACCGCCTCGGCGCGCTGGGTGGCCAGGTCCGCGGTCAGGCGGAGCTCCTGCGCCGAGGCCTGGGTGCCCTGGATGGCGCGTGCCTGGTCTCGCACCGACCCCTCCTGCTCCTGCGCCACCACCCTCAGCGCGGTGGTGTGCTCGGAGAGCCGGTGAGCGGACTCCTGGAGGGTCCGGGTGGCGCGGCGAAGCTGGGTGAGCATCACCGCGAACGAGCCGGCGAGCTGCTCGAGCTCGTCCGAGGAGGAGCGCTGCTGGAGCGAGGCGCCGTAGGCGCTCGCCTGCCGTTCGACTGCTTCGGCGCCGCCGAGCGCCAGCTCGGCCGTGACCAGGTCCCCCTGGGAGATGTGCTGGGCCACCGCGCGGAGCCGCTCCACCGGGCGCACCACCTGGGTGCCCACCAGGAAGGTCAACCCGAGCCCCACGAGGAACACCAGCCCGGAGACGAGCCCCACGACGAGCAGGTTGCTGCGGCGCTGGGCGTGGAGCGTCTCGAGGCTGAAGCCGAGCACCAGCTGCCCGCGGGCGCCGGTACGCCCGCTCACGGCCACGGCCACATGGATGTCGCGCTCGGTGGAGGAGACCTGGGACTGGTTGTCGGACGCCTTGGGCAGGGAGGCCACGTCGGGAGCGGCCTCGGGCTTCCACGACGCCATCCGGCTGCCATCCTCGCGGAGGACGAGCGCGTACACCGCCCCCGGAGTGACCGCCAGACCGCTCACCAGCTCCTCCGCGCGCGCCACATCATCGAAGTCGAGCGCCGGGGCCACGGCGGCTGACAGCACCGTGGCGATGCCCACGGCCCGCTGCTCCACTGAGGCCCGCGCGAGCGAGTCGAGCCGCGCCGGGAAGAACGCCAGGAGAAACAATGCAATCGCAGCCAGAAGCGTCGCCACCAGCGCGACGAATTTGACCCGGAGTGATTGCCGCTGAAAGAGCATCCGCATGGGGAGAAGCGATGACCTCGGCTCGGGAGATACGACCACGCTGACTCAGCCATGGCCTCCTTGGCCTTTACCGCAGGCCAGGCAAGACCACTGCCATTCGAAAGCACCCGCCCTCCCCTGCCCCTCCGCAGGCCAGACGGGCGGAGGGGCAGGCGACCGGGCTGCGCACCAGGTCAAAGGTTGAAGGCCAGCTCCAGCATCGCCGTGCGCGGGTCCTGGGGCGTGTTGACGAACTCCAGCGGGCCGCCGGCACCCGGCATGTAATACCGGGCATCCAGCGCGTTGCGGACGTCCAGGGCCAGGGAGAGCCCGTCGACGAAGAGGTCATCCGCGCGGAGCGCGACATCGACGACCGCGTGGGCGGGCGAGGTCAGCCGGTGGGAGGGCTCTTCCGGGTTGCGCAAAGCCTGGGTGGACCGCGAGGCCCAGCGAACCCGGGGGGTGAGGCTGAAGGCGCCGTGCTTCACGGTGATGCCGCCCTTCACCTTGTAGGGCACGTTGAACGGCATGTCGGTCCATCCGTCCTCGGGCTTGTCGAAGGTCTTTCCCATGGAGACGCTGAAGGAACCCCACGGCTCGATTTCCGTGGCCCCCCACTTCATCTGGTAGCGGAGCGAAAGGCTTCCGCCGTAGAGCCGGGCCCGGCCCTCGCTCCGGAACTCCTCGTAGGACAGGATGTCCGCACCCGCGAACTCGGTGGAGTTGTTGACCGTGCGCGCGACGGTGATTCCATTCACCGCGCTGAAGTAGCCATCGAACTCGACGAGCAGGTCCTTGGCCATCAGCAGCGAGTAGTCGAACTCCAACGTGCGCGCCTTCATGGGGTCCAGGTCGGCGTTGGGGACGTGGTACCAGTAGGCGAAGGGCCGGCCGGTGTTGGCATCGGTTCCCGCGAACGAGCCCCAGAAGGCATATTGGTACGCGGGCGGCGGCGCGAGGAAGGCCTCGCCGTAGAGCAGCTTCGCGGTGTTCCCCGACGAGAACTGGTACACGACGCCCGCGCGCGGGTTGAAGGTGTTGCCATACCGGGTGTCGTGGTCGAAGCGCAGGCCCGCCGTGACGGCCAGGCTGCTCGTGAGCTGGGCCTGTGTCTGCAGGTAGCTGCCGAACGTCTGATAGCTGAGCTCGTAGTCCGGGAAGGGAATCGACGTTCCGAAGATGGTCTGCCCTTGCGCCCCCGACGGCAGGTCCTCGTCGAACGGGGTGGAGAGGGCGCCCGTCTCGGGCAGCGCCTGGATGTAGGCCCAGGAGAATCCCGCCACGAGGTCGATGTCAGGCGTCAGCGGGTAGGCCAGCTGCTCCCTGGCGCTGAAGGACGTGTTCCTCGAGTACTTGTACTGAGGCACGCCCCCCGAATACACGTTGTTGTACGAGAACGACGGCAGCTTGGTGAAGATGGAGTAGTTGACCTCCGAGCTGGACTCGAGCTTCGGGAGGAGCTCCTTGCGGTAGGTCAGATAGAAGTTCTGCCACCGGTGCGGGGCATCCGCGCCGTAGATGGTGTACTCCGGTCTGGCGCCCACGGACGTGAGCTGGGTGAACTGCCGCATGTCGTAGCCGGCCGCCAGCTCCTTATCGAGCGTCAGCCGGGCGGCGATGGAGTAGCTCGACACCTCGTTGCTGAAGCGGTTGCCCGGAGTCGAGGCCAGGACGTTTCCGGTGAACGGGTCCCGCAGCTCGCCGATGCCCTGGAAGTCATCGCGGTAGGCCCTGGAGAGGTCCGGGGCATCCGAGGTGTGTCTGTGGGCCGTGAGGCTCAGCTGGGCGTGCTCGCCAATCTTCGTGAACGCCTTGGCGGCGCCGTAGCGCGTGTCGGCGCTCCCGTACGAGACGGAGGCCCGGACGCCCTGGCTGGCTTCCTCGCGCCGGCTGACGATGTTGATGATGCCGACCAGCGCGTCGGCGCCGTACAGGGCGGAAGCGGGGCCGTAGATGACCTCCACGCGCTCGGCGTCGAAGAGCGGGTAGTTGTCCTCGACGGGGGCCTCGTCGCCCGTCATCGCGTTGATTCGGACGCCATCGACGAGGACGAGGAAACGGTTGTTCCCCACCAGGCCGCGGACGGAGACCGCACTCCGCGTCACCGCTGAGTAGTTGGTGAAGACATCCACCTCCGGCATGTCCTGCAGGAGGTCTCTCAGATTGACGTAGCGGCGCTGCATGATCTGGCTGCGCGTGACGACGACCGAGCGTGCAGGAGCCCAGAGCAGCGGCTGGATGCGACGGGTGACGGTGTCCACCTCGAGGTTGAGGAGTTCCTCGAGCGAGAGGTCATCAATCTGGGTTGCCGAATCCGCTCGAGCGACCACTGGGGAGACGAGCAGCGCGGCTCCCAGGGACCAGGCAGCGATGTTGTTCCAGGAGGGGGGGCGAGTACGCATTTTCAGGGGTGTGTCCTTTCCTGCGCCCCGTGCATCTGCAAGTGATGGACCGTAAACGTTTCGTCGTGTGGGCCCCTCCTGACACCGCCTGACCGTGAGGCACGCACGCACTTCGTGCCTGGGTCATTTCATGAAAATGGGTCTACGTTGACCCCGTCGTGCAGTGGGTATCGCTGGAAGAAGCAGGGTGGAGGCGCACTCGGGCTGCCACGCTCCGCGGCCACCCGTGACGCCAGGAATACCGGCTCGACGCCCGCGCCCGCTCGAAGGACGTCCGGCCTGGCTGTGGCCGCTGTGGGGCTCGCGGGGTCCCTACGCAGCGCTCGGTCGGGCGGGCTGCGGCTTCGGGTCGCCTGGACCCCAGACCCTGAGTTCAATCCGCCTCGCGGGTCTCCAACCACCCCAGTCAGAAGCGCGCATCATAAGAACGAATGATGGCACCGATTGCCTGCCCTCTGACCCATGCGGAGGGTGAAGAAGACGGCCAATCGGGCTCCACGCGCGCTTCGGCGCGCGCTCCTGCCCCGCGGAGGTGGCACGGCGACCTGCTGCGCATCGCAGGTGCCGTGCCAGGGTGCCGCGCTACGCGCCGGTCTCGTAGTTGGCGATGGCGGACAGGATGACCGACTGGCCCGTCTGCGAGTCAATCACCTGCACGCGCTGGGTGTGGTCCCGGAAGGGGCCAATCGTGCGCGAGCAGACCCAGCCCTCCTGGGTGGTGTACCAGACGCGGGAGCATTTGTTGTCGAGGTACGTAATCTGGTACCGGCCGGAGGACTGGTCGATGCCGACGACCGAGAACACCGCCGTGGCCTGGCGCTGCCACCAGACGATGGCGGAGCAGTAGTCAGGGGTGGCCACGTCCCACGACGTTGTGTCGATGTAGCAGGCGGCCCGTGCGGACTCGATTCCCGCGAGCTGCGCCAACTCCGCTTGCGGACCCGTCGCATCCTCGTGAGCCAGGGCCGGAGCCGCGATGGTGGCCAGTACAGCAGACATTCCCCACTTCAAGACAGACTTCATACGGAGCACCTCGTTCATGTGTGTTGTTGGCACCCGCCGCTGACGTGAGACGCGACAGGCAACCGGTGACACAGATAGAGCGAGACGCCCGGAAGATATCGGACGCCAGCGCACCACGATTCGACCGGGAGCGCAGGAGCCGACTCGGGAGAGACCAATGTCCCCTGTCCCGCGGGGACGAAGGTCACCTGGGGAAAGCGCGCGGAGAACCCTGGCGGGCTGGTGAGCCCCACCGTGACCCTCTTCAGCCACCCCCAGGGGAGGGAGCTCGAGTGGTCGCAGACGTGCTCCATCCCGCCGCTCTCCGTTCCAGCGCTACTCGTGGAGCACCGACTGGAAGTGAAGGAGACGAAGTCGAGGTGGAACTCCACCCAGGGGTGGGTAACAAAGCCCATGTTTTTCGCGTGTTTTTCAACGATTCACATGAATTCCGCCTCAATCCAGGACCTTCCTTTCAAGACAGATGTCTGTCTACACTGGTGACATCTTCACCGATTGAAACAGGGGTTGGGGGGGAATCACATATGAAGATGACGCTCCAGTACGACGCCACTCACGACATCCATGTCTTGACCTGCTTCGACGTCCGGATCGACAGCGTGGCGACCCTGGAGGAGTGGGCACGGCAGCTCCGAGCGCTGCTCGAGCCGCTCCCGAAGCGCACCTATCTGGCCATCGACATCACCGACTTCCGCCTGTCGGCCGCCATGGCGCCCGCGTACGGGCCCATCGCGAAGGAAGTGATTGCCCGCTTCACGCAGGCGGCCGTGCGCTACGGCAACAAGGAGAACACGACGCGCGCCGCCATCCGCCTGCAGGCCAGCCTCAACCAATACCCGTCGAACATCATGCCGGACCAGGAGACCGCGTTCTCCGTGCTCAAGCAGATTCGCGAAATGTCAGGGCAGCGGTGAGCCGCGAGCCCCAGGAGAAGTCCATGTCCGTGCAGCCCCCTGCTCCGCCTCCCGCCAACCCCGCCGCCCTGAGGCAGATGATTTTCGCCTTCTGGTCCGTGCGGGCGCTCTACGTGGCGGCGGAGCTGGGCATCGCCGACCAGCTCGCCGCGGGGCCTCGCACCTGCGACGCGCTGGCGGCGGCCTGCGGCGCCGACGCGTCCGCGCTGTACCGGGTGCTGCGCGCCCTGAGCGGAATGGGCCTGTTCACCGAAACGGAGCCCGGCCACTTCGCCCTGGCGCCGCTGGGTGAGTACCTGCGCAGCGACACGCCCGGCTCCATGCGCGCCCTCGCGCGGATGATGGGCTCGGAGTGGCACTGGCGCTGCTTCGAGGGAACGCTCTCCAGCGTCCGCACCGGGCGGCCCGCGATGGAGGCCATGCTGGGCAAGCCCCTCTACGCCTTCCTCCAGGAGCACCCCGAGCAGGAGAAGCTCTTCGACCAGGCGATGACGGGCTTCTCCTCCGTGGAGAACGACGCCATCCTCGCGGCCTGGGACTTCGGCACCTCGGGCACGGTGGTGGACGTGGGCGGAGGGCGCGGACACCTGCTGGCCGCGCTGCTGCGGCACCACCCGGAGCTGCAGGGCCTCCTCTTCGACCGGCCCACCGTCACCCGCGGTGCCAACCTGGCCGTGAGCGAGCTGGGCGAGCGCTGCGGCGTGGTGGGCGGAGACTTCTTCGACTCCATCCCCTCCGGCGGCGATGCGTATCTGCTGAAGTACATCCTCCACAACTGGGACGACGCGCGCGTGGGCGCCATCCTCCGCACCTGCCGGCGCGCCATGAAGCCCTCGGCGCGGCTGCTGGTGGTGGAGCAGGTCGTCCAGCCCGGCAACGCGCCGGAGCCGGTGCGCCTGCTGGACCTGGAGATGCTGGTGCTGGTGGGCGGGCGCGAGCGCACGGAAGCGGAGTTCCGCGCGCTGTTCGCCGACAGCGGCCTGTCGCTCACGCGGGTGGTGAGCACCCGCATGCCGCTGTCCATCATCGAGGCCGTCCCCGTCTGAGGCAGCGCCCGGGCCCTCCGGGCGCAGGTGCCTCGATGAGGCGGAGGCTCAGGGGGCCACCTCGCTCGAGGAGGGCCGGTGCGGAAGCCGCGTCGGCGTTCTGCGCATCTGCTCGATGGCCTCCCGCGGGTAGACCACGTACTGCCCCAGGCCAATCGCGGAGCTCTCCACGCGCCACCCGTACCGCGTCCGCAAGAGCACCACCGTCCGGTGCTCCTCCTGGGGCTCGTCGTAGAAGCGCTCCGCGAAGCGGCCGGCCACATGGAACGTCACCGGAACTCGAACGTCCCGCTTTCCTATCTCGGGCGTCCCCAGCTCGTAGCCAGTGATGATGTGGATTTCGTCGGGCCCGGGCTCGATGTTGGGGCAACTGACCGCGCCCGTAAACCACGCGTCCGTCCTGCGGAACTGGCCCTGCCCGCCGCGGCGGAGGAACTCGTCCGCCAGGGCGAAGGGGTCCTCGTGCGCGCGCACGGGCGTCACCTCGCACTCAGGCGACTCCGCCGATTCCTCGACCGCGGCCAGGGCCCGCGCCCGCGCGTCCTGGGGGGCGGGACGACAGGCTGGCGAGAGCACAACCACCGTCAACGACAGCAGGCGGAATGTCTGCGACATGGAAGCGAAGCGTAGCATCCGCTGCATGGCATCCAGGTACTGCCGCCGTGCCCGACACGCCATGGGCGCGTCCAGGATGCGGGAGTCTTGAATAGGAACAGAAGGCCGCCAGCCTCTCGTGGAGAGGGGCTGGCGGCCTTCACTGCGTCCGGGCGGACTACAGGTCCGCGATGTTCACGGCCCAGGGCTCCCGGCCGACGGAGCCGTCATTCGCCGAGAAGAACACCGTCCCACCCGAGCGCGTGAAGCGCACCGGAGAGGAGGAAGCCGCCCCGGGCGCGATGTCCTGCACCTGCACGGTGCCGACATCCGTCCCATCGCTCTTCCACAACTCCATCCCGGACACCCCGTCATCCGCGGAGAAGAGCAGGAGCCCCTCGGGCTCCAGCGCCTTGAGGGCCCCGAAGGCGGAGCCCGCCGCTCCGGGCGTGAGGTCCTTCACCAGCACCGTGCCCACGAGCGGGTCCTCGTACTTCCACAGCTCCCGCCCCGAGACGCCATCGTCCGCCGTGAAGTACAGCGTGCTCCCCAGCGCGGTGAGGAGCGTGGGGTTCGAGCCCACCAGCCCCGCGCGCAGGTCGGCCACCTGCACCGTGCCCGCGGCGGTGCCGTCGGTGCGCCACAGCTCGGCGCCGGAGATTCCGTCGTTGGCCACGAAGTACAGCACTCCGCCCACCACCGTCAGGGACTCCGGGTTGGAGCTCGCGGCGCCCGGCGCGATGTCCAGCACCCGCACGGTGCCGGTGGCCGTCCCGTCGCTCTTCCACAGCTCGTCACCCGACACCCCATCGTTGGCCACGAAGTACAGCACCCCGCCCATCGCCGTGAGGAAGTGCGGATTGGAGCCGCCCGCGCCCACCAGGATGTCCTTCACCCGCCACGACGTCGAGCCGTCGGTCTTCCACAGCTCGACGCCAGAGGAGTCGCTCGCGGAGTAGAACGTCATCGTGCCCACGGGAGTGTAGTTGCGCGCGCCGGAGTCCAGGATGCCCAGGCGGGTGTCCCGGATGAGCGCGGTGCCGGCCGAGGTACCATTGCTCTTCCACGGCTCGACGCCCGTGTTCGAGTAGATGGTGTCCTTCGCGGAGAAGAAGAGCAGGCCGTTGTTCGCCGTGAGGTAGAGCGGGTACGCGCTCGCGGAGCCGATGTTGATGTCCGCCACCTGGATGGTGCCCACGGCAGTGCCGTCGCTCTTCCACAGCTCGACGCCGGAGCTGCCCTCCGCGCTGAAGTACAGCGAGCCATTCATCACCGTGAGGTAGCTCGGGTTGGAGCTGCCGGCCAGGGTGGAGATGTCCTTCACCTGCACGGTGCCGGTGGCCGTCCCATCGCTCTTCCACAGCTCGACACCCTGCAGGTCCCGGGCGCTGAAGTACACCGTCCCGCCCAGCTCCGTCAGCGAGCGGGGGCCCACGTCCCAGGAGCCATCGTTGATGTCCTTCACCTGGACGGTGCCGGCGGCCGTGCCATCGCTCTTCCACAGCTCGTTGCCACGGGTGGCATCCTCGGCGCGGAAGAAGAGCTTCCCGCCCACGTTCGTCAGGAACTGCGGAGACGAACCGGTGGCTCCCGGGAAGATGTCCTGCACCCGCACCGTCCCGGCCGCGGTGCCGTCACTCTTCCAGACCTCCTTGCCGGAGCCCCCGTCATTGGCCACGAAGTAGAGCGTGGTGCCCATGGCGATGAGGCTCTCCGGCGCGGACTCCGCCGAGCCCACGTTGATGTCCTTCACCCGCACGGTGTTCCAGGACGTGCCGTCGCTCTTCCACAGCTCGTGCCCCGTGACGCCGTCATGCGCGGAGAAGTACAGCGTCCCGTTGACCACCGCCAGGTTGCGGGGATTGGCGCTGGCCGTGCTCGGCCGGATCTCCGCCACCTGCGAGGTGCCGAAGTTGGTGCCGTCCGTCTTCCAGAGCTCCCCGCCACTGGCGCTGGTGGAGGCCGCGAAGTACGCCACGCCGTTGAGCACGGTGAAGGACGTCGGATAGGAGCCGATGCTCCCGGAGTTGATGTCCCGCACCAGCGTGGTGCCGGTCGCCGTGCCCGTGCTCTTCCAGAGCTCGGGGCCGTTGACGCCGTCATCGGCGGAGAAGAGGAGCACCGAGCCAAGCGCCTTCATGCCCTGCGGAGACGAGCTGGTGGCCCCCGGTCTGATGTCCTTCACCAGCACGGTGCCCGTGCTGGTGCCGTCGCTCTTCCACAGCTCCTGGCCCGCCACACCGTCGTCCGCGATGAAGTACAGCGTCGTCCCCACCGGGATGAAATGACCCGGGTACGAGCCCGACGAGCCCGCGTTGATGTCCTTCACCTGCACGGTGCCCGCCGCCGTACCATCCGTGCGCCACAGCTCCATCCCACCCCCGGACGTCTCGGCCCGGAAGTAGACGGTGCCGTTCATCGTGACGAGCTCGTTGGGATTCGAGCCCGAGAGGCCCGGATAGATGTCCTTCACCATCCAGGTGCCCGCCGCCGTGCCATCCGAGCGCCACAGCTCGCGCCCGGATGCGCCATCGTCCGCCTGGAAGTAGAGCACGCCATTCGCCACCGCGAAGTTCCACGGACCGCCCGAGTCCGGACCGGGATTGATGTCCTTCACCATCCAGGTGCCCGCCGCGGTGCCATCGCTCCGCCACAGCTCGCGCCCGTTCAGGCCATCCTCGGCGATGAACCAGGCCACGCCTCCCATGTCGGTGATGTAGAGCAGGAACGAGCTGCTCACCTGGGCCGCCCCGTCGATGTCCTTCACCAGGAAGGCGGGGTTCACCAGCGCTCTCTGGGAGGTCCCCTCCGCTCCCCTCGTGGGCTCGACCGGCGGCGCCGCCCCGTCGCACCCGTTCAACATTGCCAACACCGCTGCATGCCCCATCCAGGTCCACAACCGTTTCATCGGGTCTCCAATGACGAAGGTTCGCCGGGGCCCCAACGCCACCCGGCGGCGCCTCCTGACTCAAAGTACCGGCAAAGGCTGACAACACTCAGCGACGCGCGCCGCAAAGCCAGGCATGGGCATTCCCAGACCCAGGTGACGTGGCGGACAGGGACTCCGGGTGACCTGGACCCTCACCCTGATGAGTGATTGGAAAGGCGTGGGCCTCAGCGCCGTGGAGCGCTCGCCGTCACCTGCCGCATGCTCCAGTGGCAGATGATGTTTCCCGCCGCATCCCTCATGGGCTCCACGGCCTCGAGGAACGCGCGCCGGACTCCCTCGCGTGCGTCGGAGGTGAGCCGGTCGGCATCGTAGGTCGTGGAGAGTGATTCCCAGACATGCTCGGGCGTGCCGCCGTCCTGGACCTCGAGGTCGAAGACCTCGACCTGCTGGAAGGCGAGGCCGAAGAGCGCCACGAGCCCATCGGTCGAGCGGAAGCGCGTGTCACCGAGGCTGGGCAGGGGGCGCGGCTGCGCCTCGATGGCGGGCTTCATCAGGGAGCGGAACACCGCGAGCGTCCCGGAGGGAGCGAAGCCTCCGCCGACGACGCAGGACAGCTTCCCGTCGGGCTTCAGCGAGCGGCGGACCTCGGAGAGGACCTTCTCGCAGTCATCCATCAACATGAGGGCCAGGTGACTGAGCACGACGTCGAGGCTGGCGTCCTCGAAGGGAAGCGACTGCGCCACGCCTTGAATCAGCGTGGCGGCCCCCTTCAAGCGCGCCTGGGCCTGGGCGAGCTCGTCCTGGCTCATGTCCAGGCCGACGAGGCGCGGGCGCGGAGACTCGCGCCGCGCGAGCAGCTCGAGCAGGTAGCCATCGCCGCAGGCCAGGTCGAGCACCGTCCTGGCCCGCGCGTCCTGGGGGACTTCCGCCGCCAGCAGCTCGTAGGTCGAGGGGAATCGGCTGTTGCCTCGAATCACGGGCGTCTTCGAGAACCACCGCGCGGTCACTCCCGCGAGCCGGCGGTGGTAGTCGAGGAGGTAGGACTCGGTGTTCGAGGGGGACATGGGGGGCGGGTCATAACATGCGCCCGCTCCCGGGCTCCGGACGGCCGAGGGGATTGAGCCGGCGCCTCGCTCTTCCGGAGCCGGAAAAATGGCCCATTTGCCCGTTTTATTCGCTCGCGGTTCTCAACGGACGAACCCACTCCGAACGGAGCAAGCCATGAAGACCGCCCTGAAGAGCCTGTCCCTCGCCGCCGCCTTCGCCCTCGCCATCCAGGCCACCCCCGCCAACGCCAATGGCCTCGGAGGGGCCTCCATGAAGGCCACCAACGGGGTGGACGATACGTGCTCCGTCTATGCCTACGGGTGGATTGCCAACAGCTGCGCCGCGACGAAGTCCTTCATCGTCGCCCTGCCCTTCTCTGGCTCCGCCGGGTACCGCACGTTCTCCGTGATGGCGCAGGGGGCCAACACCGGCGACGTGAGCTGCCGCATCGCGGCCACCACCAATGCCCAGAACGGTTTCTACGCGGGGAGTTGGGTCTCGCTGCCGGCCGCGGGCAGCCCGCAGACCATCGACCTGGGCACGCTCTTCACGGACACCAAGAGCTCCCTCTACCTGCTGTGCAACCTGGCGCAGAACGCCAAGATCTACTCCATCCAGTGGGATAACTAAGTAGGTAGCCAAAAGTTCTCTAACAAATCCCGCAGCCAGAACCCCTCCGCGAGGATACCCGCCTTGCGGAGGGCCTGCGTCGGGGTGAGCGAGAGGGTCCAGAGGACAGCGGCGTCAACATGGTCGGCAACCGTGGAGTACTGGCGATTGGCCGAGATGTGCAGCTTCAGCTCCCTCCAGACGTGGTCCATGGCGTTGAGCTCGGGACGCTGCTTGGGGAGCCAGAGCAGGTGGATGTCCAGCTGCGCCGCGAGTGCCTGCGAGCGCTGTGCGGTATGGCATCTGGCCTGGTCCAACAGCAGCAGCACCGGTCGGCCCGGGTAGGCAAGGCGAAGGATGCGCAGGAAGGCCATGAAGTCCTCCTGCCGTCCGCGCTGGCTGGTGGCCAGCACGCGGTGGCCGGTCCGTGGATTGATGGCCCCCCACAATGTGCGTTTGGCGTTCTCCCCGGTGATGGGAACCTCGGCTTGCTCGCCTACCGGAGCCCATGCTGCGCGCAGCGGCGGAAACCACCTGAGCACGGTGCTGTCCATGATGAGCAGAACCGCACGTGGAGACTGCACCTTCAGTGTCGTCAGACGACGGACAAGACCCCTTTTTTCTGCCCCAGGTGAGGCGCGCGCGTCACGTACACGTACCGGGGCCTCTTCCACCGCAAATCCGCCTCGTGCAGCCGACGACGCAACGTGCGTAGTGACACATCGATGCCTTGTTGATGGAGGTGCGTGCATAGCAGCGGCACCGTCCAACCGTGCGTCGCCCAGCCAGCCTCCTGCGGACTCTGCCGGACCAGTTGCCGCAGGAGCGTAGCGGTCAGGCGCGAGGCGCCCCGGGGCCGCCCGGTACGCGGGCTGTCCAAGAGCGCCTCGGGCTCGTGCGACTCCAAGTAGCGTCCCAGCCAGCGATAGACGATGGGTCGGCTCAGCGCGCACAGACGCGCCACCTCTCCCACTGGCTTCCCCTCGGCCACGAGCTTCACAGCCAGGAGCCGGCGGAAGTGGCGGGCATCGCGAGCCTCTCGCAGCGCCCGCTCCAGCCGTCGCCTGTCGTAGGCTGTCAGCCCAAGCTCGGCAGGACTCCTCACGCGTCGCATGAGCCGGATCCTGCGCGTCCAGGCCAAATTTGTCTCCGAACTTTTGGCTACCTACTTAGTTCCCTGGCCACTGCCCCGGGAGACCCGCGATGCCGCGCCCCCTGCCCCTGGCCGGAATCACCGTGCTGCTGGCCTTCCTGGGCTGGCAGTGGCTGGAACACACCTCGCTGAAGGAGCAGCACCAGCAGCAACAGACGGAGCTCGCGGCCACCCGCCGCGAGCTCCGAGAGCTGACCCGCGCGCTGGGTGAGCAGCAAGCACAACTCGAGCGCCTCGCCCGGGAAGTGACACGCGCGCCCCCTTCCGCGCCCGGCCCGACCCTGGCACTCCCCGTCGAGCCGCACGCCTCCGGCGCGGATGGGGAGCGCCCGGCCGCCGCGAATCCGCCGGAGCTCCCGGTGCCGCCGTCCGAGCAGGAGCGGGTAGCCAGCCTGGAGGAAGCAGTCCACGGCGAACCCATCGATCCACACTGGAGCCGGCAGGCGGAGGACCTGGCCCGCTCCAGCCTGGAGCGAGTCCTCACCACGTCCCGGCTGGAGTCGGTGCACTGCGGTGCCTCGCTGTGTCGCGTGGAGACTTCGCACCCGAACCAGGAGGCGCTGGAGCTCTTTCGCGAGCAGGTCCTGATGGCGCCCACGCCGGTGCTCTGGAATGGAGCCACCTACAGCTCCGTGCAGGGGGACGCCCGCGCGGGCACCCTCATGACGGTCTCGTACGTCGCCAGGGAGGGAAGACCACTTCCCTCGCTGGAGCGCCGCTGAGCCCGCGGCAGCCACTCCCAGGGCTCGGCACCACGCGCGCTGGGCTGGCCCACTCCCCTCGCCCCCGCGCCCGTGAAAGCCTCACGCCTTGGCGGGCTTCTTCAGCGCCGTGTCCTTGCCCTCGTCGCGGCTGTGCACGGCGGCGGGCGGACTGGTGGCCTCCACCGCGGAGAACGTCTCCAGCACCTTGTACGTGTGCGAGGAGCCGCGCGGCACGAGCCACGAGTCGCCAGGGTTGAGCAGGATGACCTGCCCTTCGATATGCAGCTCAGCGCGGCCCTTCAGCACGAAGCCCACCGTCTCGTAGTCGCGGGCGGTGGCGGGCGCGGGCTCTCCGGGGGGCTCGTCCTCCCACAGCCGCATGGACAGGCGGACGCCGGAGGCCAGGTACTTCTGCCCCATCTCTCCCTTCGGCGAGTGCCGACTCTCGACCTTCTTCACGCTGGTGTCGCCCATACCTCGCGTCTCCTTCGCCTCGAAGGCGGTGAATGGCGGCGGGTGCGCCGCGCTCCTGCCGTGAAGGTAAGGAAGGAGGCCGGGCGTCGACGGGTGGACACCGCGAGCCCGCCCGCTCGCCGGGCCGGGGGCCGGAAAGACGAAGGCCCAGCCTCCTCGTGGGAGACCGGGCCTCGAGTACCACCAAGGAGGTGACCGTTCCGCGGGTCAGCTGCCGACCGCGCGGACGTTCTGGGCCTGCAGGCCCTTGGGGCCGCGCGTGACCTCGAACTCCACCTTCTGCCCCTCCTGAAGGGTGCGGAAGCCATCCATGTTGATGGCGGTGTGGTGGCAGAACACGTCCTCACCGTTGTCCTGCGCGATGAAGCCGAACCCCTTGGCGTCGTTGAACCACTTCACAGTACCGATTGCCATGTGACCTTCTTCTTTCTGCTTTGCGGCGGTCCGGACTTCCGGGCCGCCCGTGCGGAGCGGACATCGCCCCAACACCGAGACGACAATCCACCCTGGAGGCTCATGTCCACCGTCCCCCTCCCCGCCGGGCGGGCAGGCGTCAGACGGAAGACACTCCGGGAGCGAAGTGTCGCTCGCTGGGGAAAACCCGGGGGGTGCCGCGCCCCATTCCGAGCCCGGGAGGCCGTGCCCCGGGCCCTCCAGCCCCTTCACACTTCTTCACGGGGCTCGGGCGCGCCCTTCATACCCGCCTTCTACCTTCCTCCCCGTCAACAGCGCCGGCCCATGTCGGGCACGGCCTTTCGGGGAGCAGCATCATGTTCGGATTCCTCTTTGGTACCGCGTGCCTCGCGGGACTCATCTACACGCTTCGCGGCGGGC
Source organism: Pyxidicoccus sp. M6 (assembly GCF_055568925.1). Lineage (NCBI taxonomy): Bacteria > Pseudomonadati > Myxococcota > Myxococcia > Myxococcales > Myxococcaceae > Pyxidicoccus > Pyxidicoccus sp. M6. Next base: position 9,706,468 of record NZ_CM145714.1, read on the forward strand.
GTCACTGGCATCACCACCACCGCGGCGGAGGGCGCTGGGGCCGCGCCCGGCTGCGCTGGCTCTTCGAGCGCCTGGACACGTCTCCCGGCCAGGAGAAGGTCATCATCAAGGCGGTGGACGAGGTGACGGAGGCCTTCGCGAAGATGCGCGATGAAGTGGGCCCGAGCCGCGCCGCCCTCGGTCGCGCGCTTCGGGGCGAGCACTTCGACGGCGAGGCGCTGCGCGAGACGTTCGCCCGTCACGACGTGGCGCTCGACAACGTGCGCCGCACGGTGCAGGGCGGGCTCGCGCAGGTGCACGAGGCGTTGGATCCGCGCCAGCGCCGCGAGCTGGCGGACCTCATCGAGCACGGCTTCGGTTACGGCTACGGCTGGCGGGGCGGCTTCGGCGGCCATGGCCGCTGCGGCGGGCGCGGCGGGTGGCGCGGGCACGGCGAGCAGATGGTCTGAGGCCCGCGGCTCGCACCGGAAGACAGACGTCCTCGTCCACTCGAAGGAGAACACGCCATGCGCCGCCGCCTGCTCATCGTCCTGCTCGCCCTGGGCACCATCGGAGGCTATGCCTCCGGCTTCGCAGCCGTTGCCCGTCACCGTCACCACTGCCACGCCGGCGCCTCGGGAGAGCGCTGGGGGGACCGGTGGGACAGTCGCTGGGACTCGCGAGGCCCTCGTGAGTCGTGGGAGTCTCGCGCCCCCCGCTGGGACCCGGCGCCGCCCGCCGCCGCCCCGGCCCCCACCGCCCCACCGTCGCCTGGCGAGGGGGCGCGCTAGAGTCCGAGGCCGTCCATGTCCACGCGCGTCCTGCTCATCGATGACGACACCCGGTTGTACGAATTGCTCGCGGAGTACCTCGGGCAGAACGGCCTCAACGTCACCCATGCGCCCGACGGAGGGCGCGGCCTCGCGGCGCTGGAGGCCAACGCCTACGACGCGGTGCTGCTGGACGTGATGATGCCGGGCATGGACGGCCTGGAGGTGTGCAAGCGCATCCGAGCGAAGAGCCGCATCCCCGTCATCATGCTCACCGCGAAGGGCGACGAGACGGACCGCGTGGTGGGGCTGGAGCTGGGCGCGGATGACTACCTGCCCAAGCCCTTCAGCCCGCGTGAGTTGCTCGCGCGCCTGAGGGCGGTGCTGCGGCGCTCGCAGCCGTCGGCGGTGGCGGACCGGTTGGAGGCGGGCGGCGTGTCCATCGACGTGGCCGGCCGCGAGGTGCGCGTGGAGGACCGGCTGGTGGATTTGACGGGCCTGGAGTTCGACCTGCTGGTGGCGCTGGTGCGCCGGGCCGGGCGGGTCGTCCCTCGCGACGCGCTGCTGGGCGAGGCGGGACGCAGCGATACGGTGGTGGGCGAACGCACGGTGGACGTGCACATCTCGCATCTGCGGCAGAAACTCGGTGACGTTGGGACGCGCCTCATCAAGACGGTGCGCGGCGTGGGCTACGTATTCGCCAAAGAGGGCGCATGAGAGGCCGCCGGCGCAATCGGGGGTTTGGACCGGACTGCGAGCCGCCGGACTGTGGGCCGCCGGAGGACGATTCCGAGCACGGGCCCGAGGGCGAAGCACCGCCTCCTGGCCCCGAAGGCGCGTCCATGGGCCGTGACTTCGGCCCCTGGGGCCCGGGCGGCCCCTGGGGCCCGAGGGGCTCCTGGGCGCATGCCCGCATGCACTACCGGCGGCACATGCTGGAGCATGCGCGCTGGCGGCACCAGTACTGGCGCATGGGCCGGCTGGGGCACTTCGTGCGCGCGCGGCTTCACCGGCGCCTCTTCCTCTGGTTCGGCCTGTCCATCCTCGCCACGGGCCTCGTGGTGGTGACGGTGTTGAACCTGGTGGGCGGCAACACGTGGAAGCAGGAAGTCGACCGGATGCGGACCTTCGCGGCGCACCGCTTCGAGGAGGTCTGGGACGAGCCCGCGCGGCGCGATGCGCTGGTGCGCTCCGTCGCCACGGACCTGGATATTGGAGTGGAGCTGCGCGACACCTCGGACGCGCTCCTGGTGCGCGGGGGCGAGCCATGCCGGCGCTCCGAGCTGAGCGTGCCCGTGGAACGCAACGGCGTCCAACTGGGCGTGGTGCGCGTGTGCTACTCGGCCTTCCGTCCCCGCAATCCGGTCCGTGTGGCGCTGCCCCTGTTCCTCGCGGGGGCGGTGCTGTGGATGGCGGCGGGGAAGCTGGCGCGGCGGCTGGCGAAGCCGGTGGACACGCTGGTGAAGGCCACGGAGGCGCTGGGCTCGGGCAAGCTGGACGCGCGCGCCGAGGTGCTCCCGCACACCACCGGCGAGTTCGCGGTGCTGGCCGTCGCCTTCAACGACATGGCCTCGCGAATCGAGAAGCAGGTGGCGGACCAACGCGAGCTGCTCGCGGCCGTGTCCCATGAGCTGCGCACGCCGCTGGCGCGCATGCGCGTCTTGACGGAGCTCCTGCGCGACGGCGGCGGCAACCCGAGGACGCTGGACCAGGTGGACCGCGAGGTGGTGGAGCTGGACGCGCTGGTGGGCGAGCTATTGGCGAGCTCGCGGCTGGACTTCGGTCAGCTCACGTCGAGGGTGCTGGACGGGCGCACGCTCGCGGCGCAGGCACTGGAGCGCGCGGGGTTGCCGGTGGAGACGCTGGACGTGGAGGCGGCGGATGTGGGCCTGCAGGGGGACGCGACGCTGCTGGGCCGTGCGCTGGCCAACCTGCTGGAGAACGCGCGCAGGCACGGCGCGGGCGCGGAGGCACTGCGCATCCAGGAGCGCGGCGAGCACCTCGCCTTCTTCGTGGACGACCGGGGCCAGGGCCTCCAGCCCGGCGAGGAGGTGCGCATCTTCCAGCCCTTCTACCGGAAGGACCGGGGCGGCGAGGCGCGCGAGGCCGGCTCGCTGGGACTGGGGCTCGCGCTGGTGCAGCGGATTGCGCGCGCGCACGGCGGTGATGCGTTCGCGGAGAATCGCGCTGGCGGCGGTGCGCGGGTGGGCTTCACGGTGCGCAAGGCGGGTCCACCGGGTGCCGGTGCGCCCTCCTCGGGCGCCGTGGCCTGAAGCCGGGCGGAAGACGCCTCAACCCGCCTCACCGGTGTGCCGCCGATACTCATCGAGGCTCGGCGGGTACTCGGTCCAGAAGTCGAGCTCCGCCTCGTGGCCCATGAGTGTCTCCTGCTGGGCGCGCGCGTCCGCATCCGAGACCTGCACCGACATCGGCACCCGCATGAGCGGCTCCATTTCATGGAAGACGTCGAGCGGCAGCGTGACGTCCACGATGTAGCCCCCGCCCTTCCGGCGCCACGTCCCGCTCGCGGGCGCGTAGTCCGCGTCGCCCCCGCCCTGCCATTGACGGACCTGGACCTGCCCCTTCTCCGCGAGCAGCACGCCCAGCTTGCGCAGCATGGGCCTCCCCTGCTCGGACGACGGCAGGTTGGGATTCCACGCGGTGAGCTCCAGATGGTCCGAGTGGACTCCCGTCCCGGTGCCCGCGCGGAATGGGACGACCACGTCGTCATCCACCTCGGCATGGAGCCGCAGCGTGTCGCCGACTCGCATCAACTGCCACGCGAGGGCCAGGTCCTCGGCTCCCTTCCAATGCGCGAGTCCCCAGTCGACATGCACCAGGGTGTATGCGTGCACCATGGGCGCGATGGCTCTCGCCGCATCCAGGGTCTTCGCCTCGCGAATGGGATAGGGCCTGGCGCCATCCACATGGACACCGACCTCGGTGAAGTACGTGTAGCCGGGCCTGTCCCTGGACATCGCGTCGGAGACCTGGTCGGCACCTCGAACTCCAAAGGGCCCGGAGAACACGTAGGCAGTCGGCGTGGCCTGAATGCAGCTCGCGTCAGCTCCGACGGGAGGCCTGCGCACCTCCTGCCCTTTCACCAGCAGGAGGCATACGCCCCCGCAGAACGTGTTGGCGTCGTCCTCGAGCATGCGGTCGTCCGACTCCACCTGGGTGAGGATGAGCACGCACGTGCCCTCACGACATTCATGGTGCCGGGCCACGAGCGGCTCCATGGTCTCGTCATCGACACGGCAGAGCTCCGGAGCCCTGGCGAGCACGGCCTCGCTCACCGGAGGATGGGTTGCGGGCTTCGGCTTGCGCGTCGGTGCGGGCTTGAAGCGCTTCAGCATCGACGAGGGAGGACGGGATGCAGCGGCGTCGAGCTCGAGCTTCCTGCCGTCCCGCGACAGCTTCAGCACCGTACGCATGACAGAGGTGCCATCCATCCCAGTGGGGTAGGCCCCGCCAGTTTCATCTGGAGTCTCCACCTTGACGAGCTCGACCTGGTGGGGACCGAGGAACTTCACCCACCGCAAGTCGTACCCGCCCACATCCCAGAATGAGTGCAGCGCATGGCCCTCGCGGTCCGACGTCGTCAGGAACGTGGGGACGCAAATGCCAATCGCGCAGGGGCCGAGGTCCTCGGAGACCGCCCACAGGCAGAACTGCCCCTCGCAGGCAATGCGGTGCGCCGACAGGGATTGGCCCTCCGGCAGAGGGCCCTCGACCAGGCGTTCGCCGAACCCGGTCGCGAGTCTCGGGTCGGCCCCCGCGGCCTGCGCGTTGGCCCGCGGACCTGGCCACAGGGCCAGCGCCGCCAGCATCAACGCTCCACGCCACTTCATCCCGCACGTCCAAACGCTTCGCATCGCTTCATCCCGTGTGTTGTCGAGCATGCCGCCGCGCTCTCGCCACGGGATTGCAGGTTGGATGCCAGACCGAGAGCCGGCTCGGGCGTCACGGAGCGAGGCCACCGGGACACAGTTGCGGCTGGAAGAACGCGCGTGCCGCGCTATCGCGAGGGAACGTCCACCCGCTGGAGCTGGCCGCCCTCCAGCGTGAGCGGCGGGCAGTAGGGCCCCAGCTCGCGGCGCGTCCACCACGCGCCCGTGGCGCGCCAGGTGGCGAAGTCCGTGAAGCGGTAGTCGTAGCGGACCGTGCGCACGAAGCGCGGAGGCGTGTCCGGCAACGTGCCGTCACGGAAGAACTCGCGTACCTGCGGCTCGCCTCGCAGCAGCGCGTCCTGGAGGCGCAGCAACCATGGGTTGTCGCGGCACGTGGACAGCGAGGCGAACCACATCTGCCAGTCCAGCCGGGGCATGTGCGGCGGGGCCACGCGGGGCCGCTCGTCCACGGGGCCAGGGCGCCAGCGCAGGAGGTACTCGTGCCACGTCCGCCCATCATCGCTGCCCTCGATGACGATTTCCTCGCGCGTCGTCGTCATGACCGCGAAGAGGCCGTAGGTGTTGATGCTGCGGAACGGGCCCACGGCATCAAGCGCCACGGACACCGGCCCTGGAGGACTCCAGCGCGTGAGGCGCTGCACGTCCTGGGACAACGCCAGCACGGCATAGACGGCGGCGAACACGGTGAAGGCCACCCTGCCCCACCGTGACGCGGGTGCGGCTCCGTGCTCCTCGGCCCTCGGGAGGCGCAGCCTGCGCAGCACGCCGTCATCGAGCGCGGCGATGCACAGCACCAGCGTCAGCACGTTGAAGAAGCCATAGCTCCCCGTGGCGAGGATGCCCACCTGGAGCAGCGCCAGCAGCGCGGCCGCGACGAGCCTCACACGCCGGGGCCCGAAGAGGAGGAACGGCACCATCAACTCGATGACGAACATGGCCACCGCGCTGGCCCGCTGGAGCGCGGAGGGCAACTGATGCGCGAAGTACGCCAGCGCATTCGGCAGCGGCTGCGTCCAGTAGTGGTACTCGAGCGCGGTGAAGTCGCGCCACGTCGGGTCCCCGCTCGCGAGCTTCACGAGGCCGGACATCACCATCAGCCGGAACAGCAGGAAGCGGACGAGGAGCAGCGCCCCACGGCGCGGCTCGTGCGCAACGCGTGAAGGCCACAGGTGCCCGGGCGTCAGCGGCAACGAGACGAGCGCCGTCTCCAAGAGCAGCACGTCCCACTGGAAGCTGAGGAACTCACCGCCCACGGCGGTGATGGACAGGGACGCGGCCCACGCTCCCATGAGCGAGTAGCGCGGCGCCACGTTCAGCAACAGCAAGCCGCCGCACAGGAGGCCCGCGATGCACACGGCCCGCAGGGCTCCAGTGTCCGCCCCCGTGAGCCACAGCAGCGTGGGCAGACGCAGGACGCGCTCCACGCCGCCCAGCGACTCACGCGCCCAGTCGAGCCACGCGGCGGCGGGATTCAGCCCCTGTGGCCCGAGCAACTCGGGCACCTGCGGGAGCAGCGAGACGAACGCGAGACAGAAGACGAGCCCGAGCCCACGCAGGTACCACCACCGCACCCGCGCGAGCCCGTGTGCCGTCATGCCTTCAACATGCTCACTTCTTCGCGGACGCGTCCGTCGCGGAGAAGGCGAAGGAGACCTCGGCCGGCGCGTCGTCCTTCACGGTGACTTCGGCCGTCTTCGTGCCGAGCGACTCGTGCCAGGCCTCCACCGTGTACGTGCCGGCGGGCAGGCCCTGGAGGCTGAAGGTGCCGTCCTCGCTCGTGGTGGCGAAGTACGGATTCGGGTTCGTCACCACGAAGGCCGTCATCCACGGGTGCACGTCGCACTTGAGCTTCAGCACCTCCGCGTCGGCGGGCAGCGTCTTCTGCACCGGCGCGCCCGAGGGCGGCTGCGCCACGTTGAAGGCGGCCTTCGTGCCGATGAGGCCGCGCACGTTGTGCAGCGTCCCGTCGCTGTTCTTGAAGGCCACCGGCTGGCCCGTCACCACGCCCTGCACGCGCGGCACGTAGGTGCACTTCGACTGGTCCACCAGCACCGGCGTCGTCGGCGCGGGCGGCGCACCCGGCACGTTGCCCTTCACGCGCACCAGCACGTTCGCCAGCTTGCCGTCCTTCACCAGCATCGAGGTGTCCTTCGTGGACATGCCCTCGCAGGCGGGGTCATTGCTCGGCGGGACGTCGGGCGCGGCGGGCGCCGTGCCGGCGAACGTCACCGTGCCACGCACCACGCCCTTGCCCGCGGGGACCACCGGGACGGCGGCGGCCGGGGCCCCCTGGGCGCCGGGCTCCTGGATGGGCGTGGCCGCGTGAGCCTTCGGCTCGGCCGCGGCGGGAGCCGGCGCAGTGGGAGCCGGAGCGGCGGCCGGAGCAGCGGGCGCCTCCTCCTTGCAAGCGGGAAGGGCCAGCAGGCCCGCGGTGCCCAGCAGCGTCAGACCCAGCGTGCGCAGCGTCATCGTGAAGTCTCCTCGGGAAAACGGGTTCATCCGTGGCCCCGTCGTACTGCGAGGAGGCCTCGCAAGTCCAAGCCTCACGCGCCCGGCTACTCGCGCCGGCTGACGCTGAAGGCCGCCAGGCCGAGGAACACGGTGGCGAAGGCCAGCAGCACCGGCACCTCCAGCCCCACCACGGACGAGGGCCCCACCGCCACGGACGCCTCCACGCCGTACAGCGCGCGCCGCACGCCCTCCACGGAGAAGCGCATGGGGTTGACGCGCATCACCCACGCCAGCCACGAGCCCGCGCCCTTGAGCGGGAACATCGCCCCGGACAGCACCCACATGGGCAGCAGCACGATGCTCATCACCGCGTGGTACCCCGCGCTGGAGCGCACCCACCACGCCAGCGACATGCCCATGCCGGTGAGCGCCAGTGCCGACAGCACCATCACGCTGAACAGCAGCGGCAGGTTCACGGTGGCCGCGGTGACGCCCGCCAGCGGGGCCAGCAGCAGGAACAGCGACGCCTGCATCAGCGCGATGGCCGACGAGCCCAGCGCCTTGCCCAGCACCACCGCCAGCCGCGAGCCGGGCCCGGCGAGCACCGCCTGGAGGAAGCCTTCGCGCCGGTCCTCGATGACGGTAATCGTCGCGAAGATGGCGCTGAACAGCAGCACCATGGTGACGACGCCCGGGAAGAAGAACTGCTGGTAGCCCAGCCCCTGCGCGCCCTCCACGCGGAACGAGCCCGCGAAGCCGGAGCCGATGACGAACCAGAAGAGGATGGGCTGCGCCAGCGCGCCCACCACGCGGCTGGGCTGACGGAAGAAGCGCACCACGTCGCGCACCAGCAGCACGCGCACCGTGGCCCACTGCAGCGCGAGCGAGCCCGGCGCATGTGGGGCCGGCAGATGCGCCTCGCCAGGCCGCGGCGCGGAGACGGGGTCCTCCACGGTCGGACGGGCGGCGGAAACGTCGGCACTCATCGGCGACTCCTCGGCGCGGGCTCGGCGGAGGGCCTGTCCGCCCCCAGCGCGCGCCCCGTGAGCTGGAGGAACACGTCCGCCAGCGTGGGCCGGCGCAGCGACACGGAGGTCAGCCGTCCGGCCGGGAAGGCCTCCACCAACCGAGGCACCAGCGCATGGCCCTGCGCCGCCTCCACCTGCACCCGCCCCTCCACCACCTTCGCGTCCAGCCCCAGCCGCTCGCGCACCTCGCGCGCCAGCGCCTCCGGGTCCGCCGCCTCCAGCGTGAGGATGTCGCCGCCCATGCGCGAGGCCAGCGCCGTCGGCGTGTCGCACGCCACCAGCTTCCCCGCGTCCAGCACCGCGAGCCTGTCGCACACGTCGGCCTCGTCCGCGCGGTGCGTGGTGAGCAGCACCGTGACGCCCTCGCTGTCGCGCAGCCGCTTCAGGTGCGCCCAGAAGGTGCGGAAGGCCGCCTCGTCCAGGCCCTGTGTGGGCTCGTCCATCAGCACCACGCGCGGCTGGTGCACCAGCGCCCGTGCCAGCTCCAGCCTGCGGCGCATGCCGCCGGACCACGTGCCCACCTTCTCGTCGCCCCGGTCCTGCAGGCCGATGAGCGCCAGCATGGACTCCACGCGCTCTTTCGCCCGCTCGCCGCCCACGCCGTACAGCCGGGCGCCGAGCATCAGGTTCTCCCTCGCGGTGAGCAGGTCATCCAGGCTGCTGCGCTGGAAGATGATGCCCATCCGCCGGCGCAGCGACGGGTCGCTCAGCGCCAGCACCTTCCCGGCGAAGCGCACCTCCCCCGCGTCCGGGGCCAGCAGCCCCGCCAGCACCTGGAACGTGGTGGACTTGCCCGCGCCGTTGGGCCCCAGCAGGCCCAGGATTTCGCCCGGGCGCACGGACAGGCTCAGGCCGTCCACGGCGACGCGGCCCTTGAAGCGGCGCGTGAGGCCCTCAATCTGGAGCAGTGGAGCCGGAGGGGTGGAGACCGAGGTGTCAGGCATGGGCGTCCCCCGCGGCACTTACGTCACGCTAGCCGCGCGGGATGCGGTCCAGCGTCATCGCGGCGAACAGGCCGGTGAGGTAGATGAGCGAATAGAAGAACGTCTGGCGCGCCCAGGGCTTCCCGAGCCGGCGGAAGAACCCCCACGCTCCCAGGCCCAGGAAGCTCAGTCCCAGCACCACCGCGGCCGCCAGGTACCACGAGCCCGCGATGTGGAGCTGGAAGGGCAGGAGCGTCATCGGCACCAGCGCGACGAGGTACAGCACAATCTGCGCGCGGCTGGACTCGTCGCCGCGCTCCAGCGGCACGGACTTGAGGCCCGCGGCCGCGTACTCCTCCTTGCGGAAGAGGGCAATCGCGATGAAGTGCGGCATCTGCCACAGGAAGAGGATGGCGAAGAGGGCGAAGCCGCCCGCGTCCAACACGTTCGTCACCGCCGTCCACCCCATCAGCGGGGGCAGCGCGCCGGGCAGCGCGCCCACCAGCATGGCGGCGGAGGTGCGCGGCTTCAGCGGCGTGTAGCCCAGCACGTAGCTGAGCAGCGCCAGCAGGCCCAGGCCCGCGGTGAGGAGGTTGGCGCCCAGCGCCAGCGCCGGCAGGGACACCGCCGCCAGGGAGACGCCGAACCACAGCGCCACCGACGGCTCCATGCGCCCGGAGGGCAGCGGCCGGTTGCGGGTGCGCGCCATGAACTGGTCGCTGTACCGCTCCCAGTAGCAGTTGAGCGCGTTGGCCGCGCCCACCGTGCCGGCGGTGGCCAGCAGCGTCACCAGCGCGCGCACCGTGCTCAGCGGGCCGGGCGCCAGGAACATGCCGCCCGCCGTGGTGATGAGCACGAGGCTGGAGAGCCGCGGCTTCGTCAGGGAGATCAGGTCGGACGCGATGGTCGACATGGACTCGGCACGCGCGCTCACTCAGACTCCGAAGGCAAGGCACGACAGGCGGACTGCCGGCGCGGGAAGGGCCCTCCCATACAGGCACCCATGGGGGGTGGGCAAGGACACGGCGCCGGCAGATGCCGGTGACGGACGGCCGCCCGCCGGGCATCCCCACCGCCACGAGAGGCCCGAGGGCCCCGTCCTCACGTCCTGTAGGAGTGCGGGAGAAGTCAAACGTCCGGGGCATACCGCCCACCGGAGGGACCTTCAATCACGGCAACGGGGCTGACCGCGCGTTCTACTGCCCGCGCGCATCAGCCCCGCTTGTCACGTCCGGGCCATGAATGCCTGGCCGGCGCTCAGCTCCCGGCCAGCGCGCGGGCGGCGTTGGCGTGCTCGCCGCTCGGCTCGCGCTTCAGGTACTCCTGGGCCAGCATCTTCGCCTTGGCGCCCTGCTTGGCGTCCTTCGACAGCAGGGTGGCGTAGAAGTAGTAGGCCGGCGTGTAGCCCTCGTCCGCGTTGAGGGCGCGCTGGTACGTCTCGTCCGCCTTCGCCGCGTCGCCCTTGCCCTGGTAGACGCGGGCCAGCTCGGTGAGGGCCATGGCCGCGCGGTCCGACTGGCCGACGAACTCCTGGCTCGCCTTCTCGAGCTGCTCCTGCGCCTTCGCCCAGTCCGAGCGCTCGCGGTAGATGGCGCCCATGGCGAGCCGCGCCTCCGGATTCTTCGCCTTGGGGTCCTTCACCGCGCGCTGGTACTGCGTCAGCGCCTCGTCCAGCTTGCCCTGGCGGCGGTAGGCGTTGCCCAGCATCACGACGAGCTTGGGGCTGTCGCCCATCGTCTTGAGGGCCGTCTGGAGGGCCTCGGAGGCTTCCTTCTCGCCGCCCTGCTTGCCCATGAGGGCCTTGGCCAGCTCGACGTAGAACTGGGCGCGCGAGCCGTCCACCTTGATGGCCTTGCGAATCTCCTCGGCGGCCGCGTCGAAGTTGCTCTCCGCCAGCAGGCGGCGGCCCTTGATGAGGTGCAGCTCCGGGTTCTGCTTGTCGAGCGCGAAGCCGGTCTCCTCGCTCTTGACCATCTCCTGGCGCGCCTTGTCCTTGTCGAGCGGCACGCCGGTGGCGTCCGCCAGCTTCTGCTGCACGTCCGGCTTCAGCTCCGCCATCTCCGCGGACACGCGGCTGACGAGCAGCGAGCGGGCCAGGTGCGCGGCGGCCAGCTGGCGCGGCGACGGCGGCGGGTCCGACTCCAGGAGCTTCTTCAGCATGGAAGCCACCAGCCCGTAGTTGGGCGAGTCCTGCTCCAGCATCAGCAGCGAGCGGCCCAGCAGCGACTCCGGGTGGTCCTTCTCGTACCGGAGGGCGAAGTCGTAGTTCTTCCAGGCGGTGTTGTCCTGGCCCAGGCGGCGGTACACGGCGCCCAACCCGGCGTAGATGCGCGGGTCGTCCGGCGACAGCACCTGCGCGCGCTCCAGGCTGTCACGGGCGCGCTCGAGGTCGCCCGCGTTCATCTGGATGAGGCCCTGCGTCAGGTACAGCAGCGAGCTGGAGCGGCCCTGGGCGTCGTACGCCTTCACCGTCTCCTCGAGCTTGCCCAGCGCCTCCTTGCCCTTGCCTCCATAGGTCTGGACGAGGGCATCGGCGGCGATGAGGTGCGAGCTGACGTCCTTGCCCTGCTTGCCCGCGGCCAGGTGCTCCTCGGCCTTGCGGCGCGCGTCGTCACCGCCGCCGTGCTCACCCCAGCGGATGGCGTACGCGTAGGCGAGGTAGCCGTGCGCCACGGTGGACTCGGAGTCCACCTCCAGCGCCTTGTCCGCCGCCTCACACGCCTTCTTGTAGCTGTCGAACGAGTCGTGCTTGAGCTGCTCGGTGGCCACGTCGAGCGTCTTCTTCAGCTCGCGGGCCCGGTCCTTCTTGTGCCCCAGGTGCCAGCCGTAGCCGATGGCGAACAGGGGAATGGCCACCAGCAGCGCCAGCGCCACCATCTTCCCGCCACGGCCACCCGCGGCCGGACGGCGGCGCGAGGACGGGGCCTCGTCGTCGTCGTCCTCCTCCACCTCTTCCACCACCACCGGCGCGCGGCGCGGCTGCGGACGGGCCACCGGCGATTCCGCGCGGGCCTGATTGGTGCCACCGGCGGGCCGCTGCTGCGGGACGGCGGCCGGAGTGGCCTTCGCCGTGGCAGTGGATGCGGGCGCGGCGGACGCCGGCTGAGCGGCACCCGTCGCCGCCGCGGCGCTCGCGATGGCGGCGGCGGACTGCTGGGTGGCGGACGGAGCCTGCGCGGCCACCGGCGTCAGCACCGGCGGCGCGGGCGCCTCGGGCTTGGGAAGGTCGATCTTGTGCTGCTGGAGCAGCGTGACGGTATCCGGGTCACCCGGGTCCGCGGTGTAGGCCTTGAGGAGGTTGGCCTTGCCGGGCTCCGTCTCGCCCGTCTTCAGCTGGAGCGCGCCGGCCATGCGCAGCGCGGCCTTGTCCTCCGGCTGGACCTGGAGCGCGCCGAGCACCTCTTCCAGCGCCTTCTTGTCCTTGCCCTGCTCTGCGTAGACACGAGCCAGGAGCAGGCGCGGGTCCGCTGCGTTGGGATGCGCCTTCACTCCCTTCTTGCAGACGACCATCGCCTCCATGAAGCGACCCATGCTCAGGTACGCCTCGGCGAGGGGCTTGTAGGCGGCGGACGAGGGGTCGGAAGCGAAGGCGTGCTCCAACTTCGCGAGCTCGGCCGGGCTCAACGTCTTTGAGGGGGAGATAGACATTACCGGGGGAGGTGAAACGGGCGGGAAGGATACGCCTGAAACGAGGGGTTTTTATGGCACCCGGTGCGCGGCACGTCAATCGCAGGAATTATTGGCTGCGGCTTGCGCTTGACAGCATGAAAGGGGTCCGGTACTAGCCCAACCCACTTCGGCGGCCCCAAACCGCCGAGGCGCAGCAGCCGAGCAGTCAGCAGTCCAGTTGTGGGGGTGTAGCTCAGTTGGGAGAGCGTCGCGTTCGCAATGCGAAGGTCGTCGGTTCGATCCCGTCCACCTCCACCATGAAGTGACGAAGGGCCTCACGGGAAACCGTGAGGCCCTTTGCATTTGGGGCACATCCCCTCAATTGCTGAATTGCAAAGCAGGCGGGCTTTGTTATCCGGAGTCGATGACCGACCCGTCCGCCTCCCTGTCGTTCTTCGCCCGCCTCTGGCTCGCCTGGCTGTGCTTCTGGCGCTGCCTCGTGTCCCGCGAGTTCGCCCAGGCCGTGCTGCCGACCAGCCGGGCCTACGATGCGGGCCAGCTCGCCCAGCTTCCCGCCGGGGGGACCGCTCCCCAGAAGGAGAAGGAGCCGCCGAAGCCGGTGGTGGTGGTGAAGGCCCCCGAGCCGCCCCCCGCCCTGCCTCCGGAGCGCGAGCACGCCAGCGCCCTCTCCTTGTTGGGCATGCTCCAGCGCGAGGGTCGCTTCGTGGACTTCCTCCAGGAGAACGTGGCCGCCTTCTCGGACGCAGAGGTGGGCGCCGCCGCGCGCATCGTCCATGAGGGCTGCCGCAAGGTGGTGAACCAGTACCTCACCCTGCAGCCGGTGCTGCCGCAGTCGGAGGGGGACCGCGTGACGGTGCCCCCCGGCTTCGACGCCCAGCGCACGCGCCTCACCGGCAACGTGGCGGGTCAGCCTCCTTATAACGGGACGCTGCGCCACCACGGCTGGGTGACGACGGAGGTGAAGTTCCCCTCCGTGAGCCCGGCCATGGACCCGCGCGTGCTGGCGCCCGCGGAAGTCGAGCTCGCCTGAGCGCCGCGCCGCCGTCCCGCTGAGCGAACAAAAGGGAGCATTGAAGGAGTTCCAGTCCGATATGGCCCGCTATTCCATCGGCATCGACCTCGGCACCACGCACTCCGCGGTGTCCTACTTCAACCTCGAAGAGGGCAAGCCGCGGGGCCGCGCGCAGTCCATGCTGCCCATCCCCCAGCTCACCGCGCCCGGCACCGTGGAGCCGCGCACGCTGCTGCCCTCCTTCCTCTACCTGCCCTCCCCGCAGGAGTTCCCCGCCAAGAGCCTCGGCCTGCCGTGGAACCCGGAGACCAGCACGATTCTTGGCGAGTTCGCTCGCACTCACGGCGCCAAGGTGCCCACGCGCCTCGTGTCCTCCGCCAAGAGCTGGCTGTCGCACCCGGGCGTGGACCGGCGCGCGGCGCTCCTGCCCTGGCAGGCCCCGGAAGAAGTCCAGCGCGTGTCCCCGGTGGACGCGTCCGCGCGCTACCTCCGTCACCTGCGGGAGGCCTGGGACTCCACCTTCGCCCGCGCGAAGGAGGAGCACGGCAACAAGCTGGCCGAGCAGGACGTCATCGTCACCGTCCCCGCCTCCTTCGACGCGGCGGCGCGGGATTTGACGCTGGAGGCCGCCAAGGCCGCGGGGCTCGAGCACGTCACCCTGCTGGAGGAGCCCCAGGCCGCGCTCTACGCGTGGCTGGAGGCCATGGGGGAGAACTTCCGCAAGCAGGTGCAGCCCGGCGAGGTCATCCTCGTGGTGGACGTGGGCGGCGGCACCTCGGACTTCTCCGTCATCACCGTGAAGGACCGCGAGGGTGATTTGGAGCTGCTGCGCGTGGCGGTGGGCGACCACATCCTGCTCGGCGGCGACAACATGGACCTGGCGCTGGCGCACACGCTCAACCAGCGCCTCGCGGCGGACGGCAAGAAGCTGGACGCGTGGCAGTTCAACGCCCTCACCTACGGCTGCCGCCACGCGAAGGAGGCGCTGTACGGCGACCCCTCCATGGAGAAGGCGCCCATCTCCATCCCCGGCCGCGGCTCGTCGCTCATCGGCGGCACGCTGCGCACGGAGCTGACGCGCGAGGAGCTGGACCGCGTCCTCACCGACGGCTTCTTCCCGGTGACGCCCGTCACGGAGCTGCCGCGCACCGCGCGCCGCACGGGCCTCGCGCAGATGGCGCTGCCCTACGCTCAGGACCCGGGCGTGTCGCGCCACCTGGCGGCGTTCCTCACCCGGCAGGCGCAGGCGCTCGCGGCCAGCCCCGACGCGCCGGTGGACGTGAGCGGCAAGTCCTTCCTCCACCCCACCTCGGTGCTCTTCAACGGCGGCGTCTTCAAGGCCGGCCCGCTGAAGGCGCGCGTCATGGAGGTGCTCAACGCGTGGCTCGAGGCCGATGGCGGCCAGCCGGCCAAGGAGCTGGAGGGCGCGGACCTGGACCTCGCCGTGGCGCGCGGCGCCGCGTACTACGGCTGGGTGCGCCAGGGCCACGGCCTGCGCATCCGCGGCGGCACCGCCCGCGCCTACTACGTGGGCGTGGAGACGGCGATGCCCGCCGTGCCCGGCATGGAGCCGCCCGTGAAGGCGCTGTGCGTGGCCCCCTTCGGCATGGAGGAAGGCACGCAGGCGGACGTGCCGCCGCAGGAGTTCGGCCTCGTCACCGGCGAGCCCACCAGCTTCCGCTTCTTCTCCTCGTCCGTCCGCCGCGACGACAAGGTGGGCGACATGCTGGAGGACGTGGACAACGAGCTGGCCAGCGACGCGCTCGAAGAGCTGGCGCCGATTGAGACCACCATGCCCGGCCAGCCGTCCGCCTTCGGGGATTTGACGCCCGTCAACCTCCAGGCCGCGGTGACGGAGGTGGGCACGCTGGAGCTGCGCTGCCTGGAAAAGGGCGGCCCCGGGCGCTGGAAGCTGGAGCTCAACGTCCGCATGAAGGAGTAGAAAGCCGACCGTCAACCGGAGGCGTATGCGAATCGTCGGCATCGACCTGGGCACCACCCACTGCGCGGTGGCGTCCGTGGACCCCTCGAAGGGCGCGGGCGCCCCCGTGGAGGACTTCCCGATTCCCCAGCTCGTCCGGCAGGGAGAGGTGGCGCCCCGCGCCCTGCTGCCCTCCACCGTGTACGTACCCGCCGGCCACGAGCTGCCGCCCGAGTCCTTGAAGCTCCCCTGGGGCGATGACGGCGGCCCGTGGGTGGTGGGCGAGCTGGCCCGCTGGCAGGGCGCCCGCGTGCCGGGCCGCCTCGTCGCCAGCGCGAAGAGCTGGCTGTGCCACCCGGGCGTGGACCGCTCCGCGCCCATCCTCCCGTGGGGCGCTCCGGCGGACGTGCAGAAGCTGTCCCCGGTGGACGCCAGCGCGCTCCTGCTGACGCACATGGCGCGCGCGTGGGACTCCGCGCACCCGGACGCGCCGCTGTCCAAGCAGGAGGTGGTGATTACCGTCCCCGCCTCCTTCGACGAGGCCGCGCGCGCCCTCACGGTGAGCGCCGCGCGCAAGGCGGGGCTGGAGAAGTTCACCCTGCTGGAGGAGCCGCAGGCGGCCTTCTACGACTACACCGCGCGGCACCGGACGGACCTGGAGCAGACGCTCTCCAACGTCCGGCTGGTGCTGGTGGTGGACGTGGGCGGCGGCACCACGGACTTCACGCTGGTGCACGCGGGCCTGTCTCCCGAAGGGCCCATGCTGCGGCGGCTCGCGGTGGGAGACCACCTGCTCCTGGGCGGCGACAACATGGACGCCGCGCTGGCGCGCCGGGTGGAGGAGAAGCTCTTCCCCGACGGCCGCCGCCTGTCCGCCACGCAGTGGACGCAGGCCATCCAGGCCGCGCGCACCGCGAAGGAGGCGCTGCTCGGCAACACGCCTCCGGAGAAGTACGGCGTGTCGCTGGTGGGTGAGGGCAGCCGGCTGTTGGGCGGCACGCTGTCCACGGAGCTGTTGCGCGACGAAGCGCACGCGCTGGTGCTGGACGGCTTCTTCCCCACCACCGCGCCCACGGAGCGCCCGCGCCGTGCCGCGCGCATGGCGCTCCAGGAACTGGGCCTGCCGTACGTGCAGGACCCGGCGGTGACGCGGCACCTGGCGGCCTTCCTCGCGCAGCACGCGGCGGCGGGCTTCTCCGCGCTGGGCGAGACGGCGCCGGCCGAAGGCGCCCTGCCCCGCCCCGACGCCATCCTCCTCAACGGCGGCGTCTTCAACTCGCCGCAGATTTCCGAGCGGCTGGTGCAGGCCATCTCCGCGTGGTGGCCCAATGCCCCGCGCATTCCGCTGCTGCGCCACACGTCGCTGGAGCTGGCCGTGGCGCGCGGCGCGGCGTACTACGGACTGGTGCGGCGCGGGCATGGCCTGCGCATCGGCGGTGGCGCGGCGCGCGCGTACTACGTGGGCCTGCAGCGGCCGGCGGACAGCGCGGAGCAGCCGGCGCTGTGCCTCATCCCTCGCGGCTTCGAGGAGGGCCAGAAGGTGGACCTGGGCGAGCGCCCCTTCACGCTCACCCTCGGGCGGCCGGTGCAGTTCCAGCTCTACTCCACCACGAGCGACCGCATCGACAAGCCGGGGGACCTCGTCCCGCTGGCCGAGGACTTGAAGTCCCTGCCGCCCATCCACACGCTGCTCAAGAGCGCGTCCGGCAAGGTGGCGGAGGTGCCCGTGCACCTGCAGGCCGCGCTGACGGAGATTGGCACGCTGGAGCTGTACTGCGTCTCCAACGTCGCGGACGAGCGCTGGCGCCTGGAGTTCGAGCTGCGCGGCACGGGCGGCTCGCACGAGCTCACCGTCACCGAGTCCATGCCCGCGCGCTTCGTGGAGGCGAAGGACAACATCGAGCGCGTCTACGGCAACAAGCCGCTGCCCATCGGCCCCAAGGACGTGAAGCAGCTCGTGCGCACGCTGGAGAAGGCGCTGGGCCCTCGCGAGACGTGGCGCGTGCCGGTGCTGCGCGAGATGTGGAGCACCCTCTTCGCGGGCGCCAGCAAGCGGCGGCGCACGGAGGACCACGAGCGCGTCTTCTACAGCCTCACCGGCTTCTCCCTGCGTCCGGGCTTCGGCTATCCGCTGGATGGCTGGCGCGCGGAGCAGACCTTTGGCCTCTTCGACGCGCTGGTGCAGCACCACACGGACAAGGCGGTGTGGACGGAGTTCTGGGTGATGTGGCGCCGCATCGCCGGAGGCCTCACGGAGGCGCAGCAGCAGAAGCTGTACGCGTACCTCCAGCCGCACCTCGCTCGCAAAGTCCCGTTGGACGCGCCGCCTCCGGGGAAGCTCAAGGGCATCCAGCCCGAGGGCCTGGAGGAGATGGTCCGCACCGTGGCGTCGCTGGAGCACCTGTCTCCCGGAGACAAGTCCGAGGTGGGCCGGTGGATTGCCGCGCGGCTGAAGGCCGAAGCGAAGTCCGGCGGCCCGTGGGCCTGGGCGCTGGGACGGCTGGGCGCGCGCGTGCCGCTCTACGGCAGCAGCCACAAGGTGGTGGACGTGGAGACGGCGGAGGCGTGGCTCACGCTGCTGCTGGACATGGATCTGCGGAAGATTGACGGCGCGCCCTTCGCGGCGGCGCAGCTCGCGCGGCTCACCGGGGACCGCACGCGGGACATCTCCCCTGCCCTGCGCGAGCGCACGGCGAAGGAGCTCGGCGCGGCCAAGGCACACGAGGCCTGGGTGCGCATGGTGCGCGAGGTGGTGGCGCTGGAGGCGGCGGACGAGGCCCGCGCGCTCGGCGACACGCTGCCCGCGGGACTCCGGCTGTGAAGCAGGTGGCCGGGTGAGCGCCGCTGGCGCGCATCCCGGTCAGATCCCTCCCGTCGGGGCGGCCTGGAGGGCCCACCCTCGGGAGCGCGGCTCGGTGGTGGATCAGCTCAACCCTGCGCGGCGGCGGGAGAAGTGGCCGTCTCGGCCTCCTCCGCCTGGGCGACGACCTGGAGCACCGGCGCGGCGGCCTCAGCCGGAGCGGCGGCGTTCTTCTCGGCCTTCGACTTCTTGCTGCCCGCGCCCGAGCGGCACGTCCGGCACCATGGCTGGTTGCGGATGGCGCCGTCCGCCATCTTCCGCAGGCCGAACTGGGCCAGCGGCTTCAGGGTCCGGCACTTGATGCACATCAGCGAGATGAGCACCTCGTGGCCGTCCGCATCGTAGACGGCGGACTTGCGCCGCTTGCGCGGTTGGCCCTGCCCCGGCTCACGCTGCTTGGCCTTGTCGGGCGCAGGCGGCGCCATCATCGGGGTCACCTTGTAGAGCATGTCAGTCCCTCCCACTCACGCGCGCCGGCACTCGCAGGCCCAGATAAAGGGCCACCTCGGTTCAGGCGCTCGCGAGCCCTAGAGTAAGGACTCTTCCTCCCGTTGAAAACTGATCCAAGGCCGAAAAATCGGGCCCCGGCGCGTTTTCGCTGATCTTACGCTGGGTTGGCCCTCCTCGTTCAGTCCCAGCGGATCACACCGGGGCCGAATTTTCGGCCCCGGCTCGCCTTACCGCGCTGCGGCGGAACATTCCGCGACACCCGTGTAGCGCACGCGCCCCAGCGCGGGCGTGGGCAGGACGCCGCCCCGGGACTTGCCGTACGCCACGACGGCGTCGCGCAGGTCCATGCCGCGTACCGGCGTGAGGTCCACGCGCTCGGGAGGCAGGGACTGGATGAGGGGCAGGAGCCCGTCCCCGCCGCGCGCGAGGAAGTCCGGCAGCGCCACCCGGTACGTCTTCCCCGGCTCCAGCGGCGCCCCACCCGCCAGCGTCACGCCCTGCAGGCGCCGTGCGCCCGGGCACTTGTCCAGCGTCAGCTCCACCCCGGACACGGGGAAGACGGCGCCCCGGTCCGTGTTGTGGGCCAGCTCCAGCAGGCGCCGCAACTCCGCGCCGCTGAGCTGGAGCACCGCCACGGTGTTGTCGAAGGGCAGCACCTCGTACACCTGGCCGAAGGTGAGCGGGCCCGCCGGCAAGTCGGCACGGATGCCGCCGGGATTCATCAGCCCCACGTCCGCGCGCGCCGCGTCGCGGATGACGTCCGCGAGCAGGTTGCCCAGCGCGCTCTCCTGCGTGTAGCCGCGCGCCAGCGGGGCGGCGGCGGAGATGCCCAGCGGACGCTGCTGGGCCTCCTGCGCCGTCTTCAGCGCCGGAGCCAGCAGCCGCTCCACCTCCGCGTCCGGCACCACCGGCGCGCCCATGAAGGTGGCCGGCACCAGCTTCACCTCCGGCTGCTCCTTCAGGCGCTTCGCGTCGCACGTGCCGCTGGCCGCGTCCACCTTCGCGCAGAGGGGAATCGCGGCCTGGAGGCGGGTGCGCTCCGGCACCACGTGGTGGCTGGCCGGGTCCACGTACAGCTCCACCACGCCCAGCGAACGCGCCATGCCCGTCGTCTCGATGATGGGCACGCCGCGGTAGAAGTGGCCCAGGGGCTGGTGCGTGTGCCCGGCCACCACCGCGTCCACCGTGCCCGGCGGGAGCGCGTCCAGCATGGACAGGATTTCCGCGTCGCCCCGGTCGCAGCTCGACGTGTCGTGCGGATTCTTCAGGTCCGGGCACTTCGCGCCCGCGTGCGCCACCACCACCACGAGGTCCGCGCCCCGCGCGCGCAGGGAGCGGGCCCCTTCCAGCGCGGCGGGCGCCAGCGGCAGGAAGCGCAGCGACGCGATGTTGACGGGGTTGGTGGACTCCGGCGTGGACTCGGTGGTGAGCCCCACCAGCCCCACCTTCACGCCCTTCACGGTGACGAGCGCCGTGCCGTCATTGCCCGTCCACGCCGGGCGCTGGCCGGTGGCCGCCTCGCGCAGGTTGGCGGACAGCATGGAGAAGCGCGCCTGCTTCACGCGGGCCTTGAGGGCCCCCAGCGCGTCCTCGCCCGGGCCCTTCGGCATGGCGGCCGGCCCCACCGGGCCGTAGTCGAACTCGTGGTTGCCGATGGCCGCCGCCGCGACGCCGAGGTGGTTGTACACGTCGACGACGATGGCGCCCTCCGTGAGGTTGGAGGGCAGCGTCCCCTGGAAGAGGTCCCCGCCGTCCACCAGCAACACCCCGCCCGGGTTGTCCGCGCGCAGCCGCGCCACGTAGGCCGCCAGCGTGGCCGCGCCACCCTCCTCCACCACCTGACCGTCCTTCAGGACGGTGCGGCCGGGCTCCACGTGCCCATGGAAGTCGTTGAGGCCCACCAGGGTGAGCCGGACGGCGTCCGCCGAGGCGGCGCTCGCGATGGAGCCGACGCCGCCGGTAGGAGTCGAGGGAGCAGTGCTGGCGCAGGCGGCGGAGAGTGCCGCCAGCGCGACGAGGACGAAGCGGGGGGAACGCATGGAGCCGCGCACTTCAGCGCGGCGAGCGCCCCGCTGGCAACGCGGTTTCAGCCCCGGCGGCGGCGCCGGGCCAGGGCCAGGGCGAGCAGCCCGAGCAACGCCGCGGCGGGCACCGAGGCCGTGGCACTGGAGCACCC
The DNA here is from genome assembly GCF_055568925.1 of Pyxidicoccus sp. M6. NCBI lineage: Bacteria > Pseudomonadati > Myxococcota > Myxococcia > Myxococcales > Myxococcaceae > Pyxidicoccus > Pyxidicoccus sp. M6. Next base: position 9,727,579 of record NZ_CM145714.1, read on the forward strand.
GCCGTCGTCCCCGCCCTTGCCCGTGGGCGGCGGGGGCTGCGGCGGCGGGCCCACCGGGCCGGCATCCTCACCCGTGCCCCCGTCTGTCCCGGCGTCCGCCTGCTGCTGCGTGTCCACGCGCAGGGGCGGGTTGAAGGCGTTGGCCACCGACGCCCAGGGCACCAGCTTCAGGTTCTCCGCGGGCGAGTTGATGCTGTCGTGCCCGACGAAGAGCCCGCTGGAGAAGTCCGGCCCCACCGGACGCGACGACACCGCCAGGGCATTGGGCCCGTCCACCGCGTCGATGCCGCCGTCCGCAACCAACTGGAACGAGCCCACGAAGGCCTCGGAGCGGCGCTCCAGGACGGCGAACGCGTTCGAGGCCGTGTCCGCGACGAGGATGTAGCCCTCGTTGTTGCTCGCCTTGTACAGCGCCACCCGGCCCACGTCGGTGTTGAGCTGCCCGCCCACCGAGGCGAGGCTCAGCCGGTCCTGGCCCCCATCCGCCTCGGCGGAGTAGCGCCACAGGCCCTTCCCCTCCTCGGTGACGAACAGCCGGCCCGTGTCCTCGTCCGCGACGATGCCGGCGATGGCACCACCCGCCGTGGCGAGCACGCGCACCGGGGTGGCCGTCACCCCGCCGTCCGCGCCCGTAATCTCGAACTGCTCCAGCCGCCCGCCCGCGGTGCCCCCGAAGACGTAGAAGCGGCCCGAGGTGGGGTTGCGGTACAGCGCCACGGCGGCGTACTGCCGGCCGGTGAGGAACCCCGCGTTGCCGATACGCAGCACCTGGTCATTGGCGCCCGGGTCCAGCCGGTACGCCCCGAGCCCGTTGAAGTTGGGGTTGGCCGTCACCACCAGCGTCCGGTTGCTGCCCGCCAGGGGGAAGCTGTCATGCACCGCCACGCTGAGGGCCGGCCCGTCCGGCAGCTCCGCCTCGAGCTGCGTCCCGTTCACGCCGAAGGTCACCAGGCCCGCATTGGCGTTGTCATACGCGCCAATGAGCAGGCTGGCGCCGGCATCCGCGGGGTTCACCCACAGGGCGACGTCCCGGAGCGCCCCGCTGACGCTGCCGGGGTTGGGCTGGGTCTCCCGGGTGGGGGCCACCGTCACGGGTTGCGCGGACACGGGCGCACCCGCGAGCAGTGCTGCCAGGGCCAGGGTAAGTGGGTTGCGCATGACCGTCTCCTCGCTCATTGATGGACCACCTACCTTTGTCACGGAAGGTGTGTTCTTCAAGTACGAAGGCACAGGCAACGGTTGGCTACAGGTGACCGGCTCGGGTACAACGCGCCGTCCTCCAGCAAACATAGAAAAAGACCATGGCGACCAAGCGCGCACTCATTACAGGCATCACGGGGCAGGACGGCAGCTACCTCGCGGAGCTGCTGCTCTCGAAGGGCTATGAAGTTCACGGCATGGTGCGCCGCTCGTCGGAAGAGAAGTTCGAGCGCATCCAGCACCTGCACGGCAAGATTCAGCTGCACCAGGGCGACCTGCTGGACCAGTTCTCGCTCGCGGCGCTGCTGAACCTGGTCAAGCCCGACGAGGTCTACAACCTCGCGGCGCAGTCCTTCGTGCCCACGAGCTGGAACCAGCCCGTCCTCACCGGCGAGTTCACCGCGCTGGGCGTGACGAAGATGCTGGAGGCCATCCGCCACACCCGCCCGCAGGTGCGCTTCTACCAGGCATCCTCCAGCGAGATGTTCGGCAAGGTGCTGGAGGTCCCCCAGACGGAGGAGACGCCCTTCTACCCGCGCAGCCCGTACGGCGTTGCGAAGGCCTACGGCCACCACATCACCGTCAACTACCGCGAGTCCTTCGGCCTCTTCGCGGTGAGCGGCATCCTCTTCAACCACGAGTCCCCGCGCCGCGGCCTCGAGTTCGTCACGCGCAAGGTGACGTACAACGTGGCGCGCATCAAGCTGGGCCTCCAGGACAAGCTGCCCATGGGCAACCTGGACGCCAAGCGCGACTGGGGCTTCGCCGGTGACTACGTGGACGCCATGTGGCGCATGCTCCAGCAGCCGGAGCCGGACGACTACGTGGTGGCCACCAACGAGACGCACACCGTGCGCGAGCTGGTGGAGATTGCCTTCGGCCGCGTGGGCCTGGACTGGCAGAAGCACGTGCACATCGACCCGGCCTTCGTGCGCCCCGCCGAGGTGGACCTGCTCATCGGCGACTACGCCAAGGCGAAGAAGAAGCTGGGCTGGGAGCCCACCGTGCGCTTCAAGCAGCTGGTGGAGATGATGGTGGACGCCGACCTGGAGCGGCTCAAGGCGGGGCAGAAGTAGATGCGCGTTCTCGTCACGGGAGCGGACGGCTTCGTCGGCCGGCACCTGTGCGCCCTGCTGCGCGCCGCCGGTGACGAGGTCGTGGAGGCCCATGGGCCGCGTGGGGAGGGCATCAGCAGCAGCGCCCTCCACTTCGACGTGGCCAACGAGGCCGCGATGAAGGCGGCCATCGCCGAGGCGAAGCCCGAGGGGGTCATCCACCTCGCGGGCTTCAGCTCGGTGGCCAAGAGCCACAACAACCCCTCGCGCGTGTTCGCGGTGAACACGATGGGCGTGGTGCACCTGCTCACCGCGCTGCGCGACACCGCGCCGAAGACGCGCGTGGTGCTGGTGGGCTCCGGCGAGGTGTACGGCCCGGTGCCCGAGGGCACGCGCGCCACCGAGTCCACGCCCGCCGTGCCCCTGAGCCCCTACGCGGCCTCCAAGTCCGCGGCGGAGCTGGCCGGCGTGCAGTTCCACCGCAGCTACGGGCTGGAAGTCGTCATGGCCCGGCCCTTCAACCACCTGGGCGCGGGGCAGGACCCCACGTTCGTGGTGCCCTCCTTCGCCTCGCAGATTCGCGCGATTGGACTGGGCACGGTGGACCCGGTGCTGCGCACGGGCAACCTGGAGGCGGTGCGCGACTTCTCCCACGTGCGCGACGTGGTGGAGGCGTACCGGCTGCTGCTCCTCAAGGGCGAGCCCGGGCAGGCGTACAACATCTGCAGCGGCGAGGGGCGCACCATCCGCAGCCTGCTGGAGGAGATGCTGACGCTGGCCGGCGTGGATGCGCGAATCGAGCTGGACCCCGCGCGGCTGCGGCCCTCGGACATCCCGAGCCTCGTCGGCGCGCCGGACAAGCTGCGCGCGCTGGGCTGGACGCCGAAGCTGACGGTGACGGACGCGCTGCGCGACGTGCTGGGCCCCAAGGTGCCGGCGCGGGCGTCGTAGGGACGACCGGAGCCGGGGTTGTTGCCCGGCTCCGCGTCCGTCGGCGTCTTCAGGGCGCGAGCACGCGCACCCGGACCACGTGCTTCGAGTAGTGCGGCCGCACGAGGACCTCGCACCGGGGCACGCCGGTGCATTCGAGCACCTGAAGCGTGGCGAAGCCGTCGAAGCCGAGGGTGTACGTGCCCACCGTGAGCCCCTGCGTCTTCACGTGCAGCACGCCCGCCTCCGCCACCGTGGGCAGCGCGGCGCCGAACGAGCCGTTGTTCGTCAGGCGCGCGGTCAGCTTGGAGAGGTCCGCGGACGCGGGTCCCCAGGGCACGGTGAGGTCCTGGCCCTGCGTGACGTCCACAGTGCCTGCCGGGACGACGGGCCCGTGAGGCCCGACCCAGTCCTTCACGCGCATCCGCATGGCGTACGACGCGTCCTCCAGCGTGAAGTCGCCGTCGGAGAAGCTGCCCGGCAGGTTGGACGTGCGCGTCTCCACGACATTGAAGGTAGGCCAGCCGCAGCTCCGTCCCGAGTCACCTTCGCTCGGTCCGAGCCCTCCCAGGCTCGCTGCCCCGATGCGCTTGCCGTTGAAGGACGCCGAGTACGACTCATTCAGGGCCGAGCATGCCGGGTGACGGTCCAGCTCGAGGAAGGCCAGCGCCTGCTCTCCGGGCCCGGTCGTGCCGTCGTAGTAGCCAACCTCCCCGTGCAGGGTGACGTCCGCGAACTCCGACAGCGGCACGTACACCACGTCGTCATCCCCGCCACAGCCCGCCACTGCCAGGAGCGCCGCCGCACTGGCGGCCAACATGAAGACTCGCATCGTTGTTGGAGACTCCTCCTTGTGCTCGTCCGGATAGCACAAGGCTCGCGGCTTCACGACGAGGCCTGCGCGACCCCACGGACCAGCCGCTCCAGTTCCTCCTCCGTGTTGTAGTAGTGCACCGAGGCGCGGACCATCTCCCCCAGTCCTCGCGCCTCCATGTCGAGCCGCGTGGACGGACACCGCGTCACCGACACGTTGATGCCCTGGGCCTGGAGCCGCTGCCGGAGGGCGTCGGGAGACTGGCCCTCGACGGTGAAGGTGATGATGCCGCACTTCACCTCGCCCACGTCGCGCACGGTGACGCCCGGAACTTCCGCGAGCCGGGCGCGCAGTGGGTCCGCGAGATGGCGGATGCGCTCCCAGATGGCATCCAGTCCCCAGCCGAGCGCGTAGTCGACCGCGACGCCGAGCCCGAGCTTCCCGGCGATGTTGTTCTCCCAGTTCTCGAAGCGCCGCGCGTCCGGGCGCAGCGTGTAGCCATCCACGGACGTCCATGGCGCCGCATGGTGGTCGAGCATGGGAGGCTCGATTCGCTCCAGCAGCGCCTTGCGGACGTAGAGGAAGCCCGTGCCGCGAGGGGCGCGGAGGAACTTGCGGCCCGTCGCGGAGAGGAGGTCGCAGCCGAGCGCATCCACGTCGATGGGCATCTGCCCGGCCGTCTGGCAGGCATCGAGCAGGAAGGGCACGCCGGCCGCACGGGCGATGCGGCCGATGGCGGGCGCCGGATTCACCAGGCCACCGTTGGTCGGGATGTGCGTGACGGAGATGAGCCGGACGCGCGAGTCCATCATCGACTCCAGCGCGGAGATGGAGAGCTGACCGTGCGCGTCGTTGGGGACCACGTCGATGACGGCGCCCGTGCGCCGGGCGACCTGGAGATAGGCGACATAGTTCGCCGCGTACTCGGCGACGCCGGTGAGGATGCGGTCCCCAGGGCGGAAGTCCTGCGCGAGCCCATAGAAGGCCATGTCCCAGGCGACGGTGGCGTTCTCGACGACGGCGATTTCGTCGCGCGACGCGTGCAGCAACGTGGCGATGGAGTCGTAGACGCGCTCGAGCCTGTCACGGGCCGCATCCTCCGCCTCGTAGCCGCCGATGCGTGCCTCGCGCTGCAGGTGCTCCATCACCGTGTCGAGCACCGGCTGGGGCGGAAGGCTCGCCCCTGCGTTGTTGAAGTGCGAGACGTGGGCAGTCCCCGGTGTCTCGGCGCGAGCGCGGATGACGTCGATGCTCATGTGAGGGCTCCTCGGACGTGGATGCGCGCCGAGTGTGCCGCGCGGAACGGGAATGCCAAGTCCGAAGCGAAGCGTAGTCCTGTCCCTCACTCGCGCAGGAGCGCTTCGAGCGACGTGGGCGCATCCGCGGTGCGCGGCTGGACTCCTGCCAGTGAACGGTAGAACGGCGGCAGCGCACGACGTGGCAGCAGTCGTGGATGGACCGTGCGCAGTCGCTCCATCAGCAGTGACCACCCGGGAGTGTCCCGCTCCAGGTCCGCACGACGCGCGAGCACACGGAGCGCCTCCAGGTCCGTCGAAGACAGCGGCGAGCGGCGGCAGAAATCATCCAGCACACGAGCCAGTTCCAGCACGGCCGCGCCCCGGGGCGGTGGCCCGACTTCGAGCATCCAGCGAGCGACGGCAAGCGCTTCCTCGGGAGGCACTGCGACAGGAGCGTGCATCCGCGACAACTCGGCCGAGAGACGCACGAGCGCGGCCTTCACTGCGGCCTCCAGCGCATGCCGCGTATGCGTCACCGGAGCATCGCGGAGCAGCGTCTCCGCGCCAGTCAGCGTCTCGATGGCCTCGACCGTGAGGACCGCGCTCAACCCGCGCACCCGGGCGAGCACCGCGCGCAAACGGGGCAGCGTGGCAACGAGGACCGCCGCATCCACCCCCGTCGCGCACACCGCCGCGTCTTCGACTGTCACGGGCGTGCGCTCGGCCATCACCGGGCCGAGCACACGAATCAGCTCGTCACGGAAGCGAGGGTCGACGGCATCGCCCACGTCGACCGCCGCCTCGAACAGCGCGGCGAGAGGACGCAGCGCCTCGGGCCCGGCTCCACGCGGGAGCGCCCGGAGCGCTTGCAGCAGTTCCATCCTCGCCGCTTCGACCACCATGCCTCTCCCTACAGAGCACCTCCGGGAACAACATGAGTGCATTCCCGGAGGTGGAACACCCTCACACGGACTCGGGCCCCGTTGCCCACTTCCGGAGCCCGCCGTGCACCACGCCGTGCATCTCCGGCTGGAGCTTCACGCCTCCTTGCGAGGAGGTTCCACGACGTTGCCGTGCTCCACGCCGTGCCCATTCGACACGCCGTTGCCCTGCTGCGGCTTCGCGGAGCGCTGGAGCCCCTGCGGCGTCACTCCGTTCTGGAGCATCCGCGCCATCAGCGCGCCGAGCAACCCCTGCCCTCCCCCACCCTCCTGACCGAGCGAGATTTCCGGCACCAGCTTCACCCCGTGCTGCGCCAGCACGGTGGCCAACTGCACCGCGGTGAAGGCCTGGTCACCGAGCGCCGCCACACCGGTGCGGTACGCCTCCGCCTTCGCCTCGCCCACCAGTCGCGTCGCTTCCGCCTCCGCGCCGCCGTGCAGCCGCTTCGCCTCGGCCTCGGCCTCCGCGCGCTGCCTCATCGCATGCGCCTCGGCCTCCGCGCGCTGCCGCATGCCGTGCGCCTCCGCGTCCGCGTGCAGCCGCGTGCGGGCCGCCTCGCCCTTGGCCGTCTCCGCCGCCGCGAGCGCGCCCTTCTCGCTGATGGCCACCATCTGCTCGCTGCGCACCACCTCGCCCTGCATGTTCGCCACCGCCGTCGCGCGCTCCAGTTCGCGGCGGCGCACTTGCGCCTCTCGCTGCACCTCGTACGTACGCTGGAGCTCCTCGGCGATCTTCCGGTCCGTCTGCGTCTTCATCAGCTCGCCGGGCGGCTGGATGTCGCCGATGAGCGTGTCGATGCACTCCACGTCATACGCGCCCAGCGCGCCGTGGATGGCCTCGTACGCCTCGCGCTGGCGCTCGGTGCGCGCGGAGAGGAACTCCAGCACCGTCACCTGCTGCGCGGAGTTGCGGAAGTAGTTGGCCACCGTGGGCTGCAGCACGTGGTCCACCAGGTTCTGCATGGAGCCCACGCGCGAAATCACGCGCGGCGCCTGCTTCATGCTGATGTGGATGATCTGCGACACGTCCAGCGTGAAGCTGAAGCCGTCCCGCGAGCGCACCGTAATCGGGCTCAGCTTCTCGTCGTACTTGTGCTGCTCCGTGCGCTGCGCCCAGTTGAGGACGATGTTCGTCGTGGGCACCAGCTCCACCTTCATCACCCGCGTGTTGAGCGGGTGCTTGCCGGGCAGCAGCGGCTCGATCCACACGCCCTTGCGCCCGCGCTCCACGAGGTCGCCGTGGGTGAACTCGTCACCGGACACGTCCAGGTGCTCGCGCCCCACGTAGCTGACGACGACGCCCACATAGCCGATGGGCACCTCCGTCATGGGAATCTGCTCCACCTGCACGAACCACGGGTTCAGGTTCCACGAGCCCGAAAGCAACACCTGCTCCTGCAAGCCGCGGCAGCCGCCCGCGTCCAGGAAGCGCTGCGCGCTCTGGAACGAGTCATGCCCCTCCACCGGCGCGCCCGCGAGGTCGCCCGCCGGAATGGGACGGCCATCCAGCGTGGTGACGATGCCTACTTTGTCTGGGCCCACGTGGAAGATTTCGAGGTCCTCCTCGGACATGCCGAACGCCTCGGCGTTGTTCGGGGTGATGACGATGAACAGCGATGGGTTGATGCGGTAGGTACCCGCGGTGAGGAAGGCGAGCTGACGGCCCTTCTGTCCGCCGCTGGTGAGGAATGCGCGCGCATCCTGGAAGTTGTCGCACGGCACCTCGCGGCCGAGGATGTTGCCGGACGGAATGGGCGCGCCGCCGTTGGCGACGACGAGCGCGATGTGCCCCTGCGGCACCACCACCACCGGGACGCGCGTCACCTTGTAGCGCCAGAACGGGTAGCCGAAGTGCCAGCCCGGCGGGAGCAGCTCCGCCTGGTAGCCGGCCTCGCCGTCCAGCGCGATGAGGCGGCCGGGAGGCAGCGGGGCTCCGAACTTCTTGATGACCAGCCCCGACTCGTTCTCGCCGATGACCTGCAAGCCGCTGAGCAGAACCATCGCTCCGATGCCCAGCAGCAGCCCGACGACGGCCAGAACCACGATGTATTCCATGAGGCCCTTCTCCTGAGGCCCGCGAAAGTCGCGGGCGCCCCCCTCCACTGCACGCTCCCTGCCACGGCCAAGTGTCCGAAACTCCTGGAACCGTGATTCGGAACCACGATTCAAATCACGCCCGTTCCGTGTTTGATTCGCTGGATGCGGAACCTCCACTGGAAGGGCCCGGCTCCTGAGCGAGCCCTGGTGCAGCGTTTGAATGATGCCGGCTGGCGCCTCGGCGGCGCAGACCCGCGAGTGACGGTGGTGTGCTCCACGCAGCCGCGCCTGTCGGCCCCGCCGAAGTCCGGCCCCTGGGTGTGGCTGTGCGAAAAGACCCTGCCCGTCGACGCGCTCCGTTTGGCCGTGGAGCAGGGCGCCGTGGATGCGCTGTGGAAGGGCTCGGCTGGCTGGGAGGAACGGCTGCTGCGCCGGCTGGAGGAGAGCCTCGTGGAGGAGCCGGCGCCACGCATTCCGGGAACGCTCATCGCGCACAGCGCGGCGGCCAGGGCGCTGCTCGCCCAGCTCGCGCAGGCGGCGCGCACGTCGATGCCGGTGCTGCTCACGGGGGAGACGGGGACGGGCAAGGAGGTCGCCGCGCGACTCATCCACGAATGGTCCGAGCGTCGCTCGCGCACCTTCGTGCCCATCAACTGCGCGGCCATCCCCAACGAACTGATGGAGGGCGAGCTCTTCGGCTATGCGAAGGGCGCGTTCTCCGGCGCCATCCACGGCTACGACGGACTCGTGTCCGCGGCCGAGGGCGGCACCGTGCTGCTGGACGAAATCGACGACACGCCGCACGCGCTCCAGTCGAAGCTGCTGCGCGTGCTGGAGGACCGGGTCATCTCGCGCCTGGGAGAGAATGTCTGGCGCAAGGTGGACTTCCGCATCCTGGCGGCGACGAACCGAGACCTGAAGCAACTCATCGAGCGCGGGCTGTTCGGCGAGGACCTCTACGAACGCCTCGCCACGGTGCAGATACACCTGCCCCCGCTGCGCGAACGGCACGAGGACATCGAGCCGCTCGTGCTTCACTGGATGGAGCGCTTCTACACCGTCGAGGAGCCCGCGCCCGACAGCCCGCGCGTGCGCAGCGCGACGCCCGAGACGCTCGACGTGCTGCGTGCGTACCCGTGGCCTGGCAATGTCCGTGAATTGCGCAACGTCATCTACGGCGCGCTGGTGGCCAAGCGCGCCGGGGACGAGCTGCTCGTCTCGGACCTGCCGAAGCGCCTGTGGCAGCGCGAGCGCGCGAGCTCCTCCGTGCTGGTGTCCGCGCAGGAGGTGGAGCGTCGCGTGGCCTCGGGGACGATGAACCTGCGCGCCGAGCTGGAGCGCCTGGAGCGCATGGCGCTGCAAGCGGCGCTGCGGCGAGCGGGTGGCAACGCGGCCGAGGCCGCGCGCCTGCTGGGCGAGGTGGGCCGGGGCAAGGCGAAGGACCCCGGCGGCACGGTGCGCACGATGATGAAGCGCCTGGGCGTGGGCACGCGCGGAGTCACGTGAGGCTCCGCGCGCCCCCGGACGTCACTGCGCGGGAGACCACGCCCGCGGGTCCCAGCTCCTGCGCGTCTCGAGGTGCCGCCGCGTAATCGGCACGCTCCTCGGCATCCGGCGCTCGCGCGACTCGGCCATGCGCGACGACACGATGAACGCGAGGCCCGCGAGCGGGAGCGCGATCGGCAGGTACTTCTTCGCGTGGTACTCCCACGAGTCCACCTTGTCCCCGAGCATCTTCAGCAGCCAGTGCTTCGGGTAGTGGTCCGGGTAGCTGTACGCGAGCTTGCGGATGGCGCCGGACAATCCACGCAGCGGCGTCGACGTGCCGAACACGGGTGGCAGCTCCTTGTTGGGACGTCCGTGCATGGGCGCCGTGGGCTCACCCGCCTGGCGCTCGATGGGGAAGCGTGCGTTGGGCATCGGCTGGGGATTCTCCACGTGGCCCGGAACGCCTGGCCGCCGCGCGCGGTCCAGGTCGACGCCCCAGTACTCGGGCCGCTTCACGGGCTGCATGGATTGGTACCCGGACCGCCGCTGAATCATCTCCGGAGTGGTCACTTCTGGCGTGCGATTCATCAGAGGTCTCCGTCCTAGTGAAGGGTTCCGTTGGGCAGGAGCGCCACCTTGATGCAGCCGTCACGCTTCTGCGCGAACATGTGGTAGCCGTGCGGCGCCTTATCCAGCGGCAGCCGATGCGTGAAGACGGTGGACGGGCGGATGCGGCCGGCCCGGACGTGCTCCAGCAGGTGCGGCATGTAGCGCTTCACGCTGGCCTGGCCGGTGCGCATCGTCTGCGCCTTGTTCATGAACGTGCCGATGTCCACGCCGTTGAACGGGGGGCCATAGGCACCGATGAGCGAGATGATTCCGGCCTTGCGCGTCGCGTGGATGGCGAAGTTGATGGCCTGCGGAGAGCCAGCCTCCAGCTTCGCGTAGACGCCCATCGCACGGTGCACCGACGAGCCCGCGGCCTCGCAGCCCACCGCGTCGATGGTGGCGTCCGCGCCGCGGCCCTCCGTCATTCCCTTCACGGTGGTGACGAGGTCCAGGTCCTTGAAGTTGAGCGTCTCCACACCCAGCCAGTTGCGGGCGAACTCCAGGCGGTAGTCCTCCTGGTCCACGGCGATGACGCGGCCAGCGCCCATGGCCCACGCGGACCACATCGCGAACAGGCCCACCGGGCCGCAGCCAAGCACCAGCACCGTCTCACCACCTCGCAGGTCGCACATCTCGGCGGCCTGGTATCCGGTGGTGAAGGCGTCGGTAATCGGCAACGCGTCGAGGTCGTCGACGTCCTCGGGAATCTTCTCGGCGTCCACGCCGAGGAAGGGCACGCGGACGTACTCGGCCTGGCCGCCGTCATAGCCGCCCATGGTGTGCGAGTAGCCGTAGATGCCCGTGCCCGCGTCCGTCGCCGGATTCGTGTTCTCGCAACACGCGCTGAGGCCCCGGGTGCAGTAGTAACAGCCACCACAGAAAATCTGGAACGGCAGCATCACCCGGTCGCCCTTCTTCACGCCCGTGACGTGGGGGCCGACCTCCTCGACGATGCCGGTGAACTCATGGCCGAAGGTGAACCCGATGCGCGTGTCGGGCACGAGGCCATGCAGCAGATGGAGGTCCGAGCCACAGATGGCGGCGCTCGTCACGCGAACGATGCCGTCCTGGGGATGCTCGATTCGAGGGTCGGGCTTCTCACGCACCGCCACGCGGTACGGTCCTTCGTAGGTCAGGGCTTTCATGCCCGAAAGGCTGGGGACACGATGTTGGCTTGCCAACGCCCCTCCGCCTACCGTGTGTGCACGAGCGCCTGCCAGGCCTCCAGGCGACGGTCCAACGCGGTGAGCGCCCACAGGTCCGCCGGGTTGTCCGGCCGCACGGAGGCCAGGTCGCGCAGGAGCGCGGCGCGGGCACGGAGCTCGCCCCACTCCGACAGCACGCGCAGCGCCATCAGCGAGGGACGGCGCGTCACCAGCGCGACGAGCGCCTCCACCACGCGAGGGCTGCGCTCGGCGGCGAGCCGCTGCACGGCCTCGTGGCGCTCCTCGTTCGTGGAGTCCTCTGCTGTCAGCGTCGACATGAGCGTCTCGAAGCGCGTGTCGTCCAGCAGCGGGCGGGGCCCGGCGGCCTCCCAGTGCTCCACGGTGACGCTCGTCCGGCCGAAGGAGACACACTCGCGGCGCACGCCGTCCCCGCCGAAGAGGTCGAGGATTCGCTCCTGCGAGGGCGTGCCGCCATCGAGCACCTGCTCCGCCCGCCGGGACAATTCCCCGGACGCGCCGAGCAGATGGATGCGCAACACGGTCGCCTCCGCCTCGGGGGACTGCTCGGACGGGACACGGCCCCACTTGAGGAACACCTCCGCGAGGCCGCGCTCGTGGACGTACCAGCGGTACTCCAGCCAGACGGCGCTGGGGCGCAGCGCGAAGCGCGCGTCGTCGGGCTCGCGCAGGCGGGGCGCGCCCTCCCCCATGCCGGCGAAGCAGCGTTCCAGCAGGACCTGTGCGTCGGAGAGCTTCATGGTGGCGAGGCCCCAGTCTAGTGCGCACCTGTCAGGCTCGCGCGGCTCCAATCGTTGGTGTATTCTCTACACCAAGGAGGCAGGACACATGAGCGGAGCGGAGCAGAAAAGGTTCACCTTCTTCTGGCGCGAGGAGTCCCCCTTCTCACAGTGGCACCGGTCCGAGTTCGTGGTGGACGGGGTCCGCTACATGTGCGCGGAGCAGTACATGATGGCGGGCAAGGCGCGCCTCTTCGGTGACGCGGAGGTGCTGGCGAGCATCCTGAAGTCCTCCTCGCCGAAGACGCACAAGGCGCTGGGGCGCAAGGTGCGCGACTTCGACGCCGCCGTCTGGGAGCGCGAGCGGGAGCGCATCGTCTACGAGGGCAACCACGCGAAGTTCACCCAGAGCTCGGCGCTCTTGAAGACGCTGCTGGCCACGCAGGGCACGGAACTGGTGGAGGCCAGCCCCCTGGACCGCATCTGGGGCGTGGGCCTGGGCGAGGAGGACCCTCGCATCCAGGACCCGTCGAAGTGGCGCGGACTGAATCTGCTGGGCAAGGTGCTCACGAAGCTGCGCGAGGACCTGCTCGCGGCGGGTGTCACCGAGGCCCGTCCCGTCGCGCGGTAGGACGGGCCTCGCGCGTCACCTGCTTCAGAATTCGTAGCGCAGGGTGGCCTGAGCCGGCAGGGCCAGGTCCACCTTGCCGCTCGACCTGGCGTACTTCTGCTGGAAGCCCTCTCGAATGGGCGCCAGGTCGAAGCGCGGCGTCGCGAACTTGATGGCCTTGCAGTGGTCGTCGTGTCCGTCGTGCACCAGCGTCAGGTTCGCCACGGGCGTGCCATCCGCCCCCTGCTGGAACGAGCCATCCCAGGCCAGCACGTACGTGTGTTCCTTGCAGCCGCCGCCGTACGACACGCTCACGTCCAGCACACCCCGAAGGATGCGGAGCCCTTCGATGCGGATGGGGTCCTTCGCCTCGGGAGCCGCCATGACGGTGATGGGCTCCACGGGGGCCTTGCCCTCCTCGGAGGGGGTCTCCTTGACGGACTCCTCCGCCTCCTCCCCTCCCGCCGGTGGCAGCTGCTGCACCTCGGGTTCCGGCTCCACCCGCGTGGACTTGCCCGCGCAACCGGCGAGCAGACCGAACAGCACGACGCCACACCAGCCCAGCTTTCGCATACGCCTCTCCTCGAGAACGCGTGAGTCTCAACGGTGGAGCGCGGCCTCGTAGGCCGCCAGGGTTCCCTCGGCGGCCCGCTTCCAGGTGAACCTCGCCGCCTGTGCCCGGCCCTTCTCCGCCAGGGCCCGCCGCTCCCCGGGCGACTTCAGCAGCCGGTCGATGGCCTGAGCGAGCCCCTCCGCGTCATCCGCCCGCACCGCCACGGCCGCGTCGCCACAGACCTCCGGCAGCGAGCCCGCGTTGGAGACGATGGTGGGCGTGCCCAGGTGCATCGCCTCCAACGGCGGCAGGCCAAAGCCCTCGTAGCGCGAGGGAAACACGAAGAGGGCCGCGCGACGCATCAGCTCGTAGAACACGGCGTCGGACTGGTAGCCGAGCGGGCGCACGTCGTGCCCCTCCGAGCGCATCCGGGCGACGCGGCCCTCCACGCGGCCCGAGCCGAACCAGCTCTGCCCCGCCAGCACCAGCGTCGCCGGCTGCCCACGCGCGCGCAGCCGCTCCATGGCGTCCAGCACCAGGTCCACGTTCTTCCGCACGTCGAGCGAGCCCGCGTAGAGCACGTAGTCCTTCGGCAGCGACAGGGCGCGCAGGAAGTCCACGCTGGTGGCGTCCAACACCGGCGCGTGCACGTGGTCCACGCCGTTGTGCACGACGACGGTGCGCGCCTCCGCCTCGGGGATGCGGGCCAGCAGGTCCTGCCGGGTGCGCTCGCTCACGCACACCACCCGGTCGGCCTGGGCCACGCTGCGTGCGAGCCACAGGCGGAACTGCCAGCGGAACGCGGTGGACACCGTCTCCCGCATCAGCAGCGGAATCAGGTCATGCACCGTGAGCACGTAGGCGGTGCCGGGCACGCGGGTGAGCGGGAGGTTGAAGTTGCCGTGCGCGTGGTAGAGCGGCGCGCCCAGGCGCTGGAGCACGCGGGGCAGACGCCCGAGTGTCCACGTGGTGCGGCCCGAGTCGCCGCGGGGGTGCTCGCCGCTGCTCCGCGCCCCCAGCTTCTCCAGGCGCACGCCCAGGCCTTCGAGGGCGGAGGCGAGGCAACGGGTGTACAGGCCGATGCCGGTGGTGGGCTCGTCCCAGAGCGTCGCGTCGAAGGCGATGGGGCCGGTGGACACGGTGCGCCTCATAACACGACTCGTGTGATAGGCAGGGCCGCGCATGGCGATCCACCAGTTGATACCGAGCTTCGTCCCCGGCGACGCCACCGGGCAGGCCGCGCTGCACCTCCAGCTCCTCCTGCGCCGCATGGGCCACGCGGGCTCCCTGTACGCGGACGAGGTGGGCGCGGGCCTGGAGGGTCTGGCCAGCCCCGCCTCCGCCCTGCGGCCGAGACCCGAAGACCTGGTCCTCTATCACCACGGCATCGCCTCGCCGCTGAGCAGCCGGCTCATGCACCTGCCCTGCCGCCGCGGCGTGGTGTTCCACAACATCAGCCCCTCGCGCTTCTACACGGGCCTGCCGCTAGCGGATGCGCTGGTCGCGGGGCGTGCGCAGCTCGCGGCGATGGCGCCCTTCGCGGACATGGCCATCGGCGTGTCGGACTTCAACTCCGCGGAGCTGCGCACGGCGGGCTTCCGCAACGTCCACACGGTGCCGCTCTTCATCGAGCCCGAGCGCTTCAGCCGCGAAAATGCAGCCCCGAAGATGCTGCGACAACTCGCGGGCCCCGGCCCCGTGCTGCTCGGTGTCAGCCGGGTGATGCCGCACAAGCGCTTCGAGGACCTCATCGCGCTGCACCGTGAAATGCTGCGGCTGCGGCCCCAGGCGCGGCTGCTGATGGTGGGCGGGTACGAGCCGGGCAGCCGTTACTTCCGCATGCTGAAGCGAGAGGCGAAGGGCCTGAGCGGCGTGCACTTCCTGGGACGGCTGAGCCACGCGCAGCTCGTGGCGGCGTACCGCTCCGCGTCCGTCTTCGTCTCCATGAGCGAGCACGAGGGCTTCGGCGTCCCGCTCATCGAGGCCATGGCGGCCGAGGTGCCCGTGCTGGCGTACGCGGCGGCGGCGGTGCCGGAGACGCTCGGCGGCGCGGGCGTGGCCTTCGACCAGAAGCGCTTCGCGTTCCTGGCCGAGCTCGCGGTGGACCTGAGCGAGGACCTGTCCCTGCGCGAGCCGATCATCGCCGGGCAGACGCGCAGGCTGGAGCACTTCTCCGCGGCGTCCGCGCAGCGCGCCCTCTCGCGTGCGCTGGACGGGTTCCTGCCCGAGCCCACGCCGCGTCCGCGCAAGGCGCCGAAGCGCCCGCGCGTGGCGCTGGTGGTGCAGCGCTACGGCGAGGTGACGGGCGGCGCGGAGAAGCTGGCCGCGCAGATGGCCGAGCACCTGGCCCCGCACTGGGACCTCACGGTGCTGACCACGTGCGCGAAGAACCACCTCTCGTGGGAGAACGTCTTCCCGCCCGGGCAGGACGAGGTGGACGGCATCAAGGTGCTGCGCTTCCCCTCGACACGAGCGCGCAACATCCGCGGCTTCAATGGGCTGTCGCGGCAGGTGTTCGACAAGCCCAACGAGCGGCTGCGCGAGGAGCAGTGGGTGGCCGAGCAGGGCCCGCTGAGCCCGGGGCTCTTGAACCACCTGGCGACCACGCAGGGCGAGTACGACGGCTACCTGTTCTTCACGTACCTCTACACGCATACGGTGTGGGGCCTGCCGATGGTAGCGGACCGCGCGCTGCTGGTGCCGACCACGCACGACGAGTCGCCCATCAAGTTCGGCGTGTACCGCGACGTCTTCGAGCGTCCGCGCGCGCTCCTCTGCCTCACGCCGGAGGAGCTGACCATCATCGAGAAGTACTTCCCGAACCACGCGCGGACGCGGGTGGTGGGCGTGGGCGTGGACCGGCCCCCCGCGGACGCCGCGCGCTTCCGAGAGAAGCACGGCATCCGCAAGCACTACCTGCTGTACGTGGGGCGACAGGAGCCGGGCAAGGGCGTGGGCGAGCTGCTCGAGTTCCACCGCGCGCTGAAGCAGCGGTACGCGGACGCGCCGGACCTGGTGCTCGCGGGCGACACCAACATGGACCTGTCCGGCGAGGGCGTGCGCTACCTGGGCCGCATCGACGAGCAGGACAAGCACGATGCGCTCGCCGGAGCGCTGACGGTGGTGGTGCCGTCCCGGTACGAGAGCCTGTCGCTGCTGACACTGGAGGCCTTCGCGCAGGGCACGCCGGTGTTGGTGAACGGACGCTCGGACGTGCTGGTGGGACAGGTGGAGCGCAGCGGCGCGGGCAGGACGTATACGGACCTGGAGTCGTTCATCCAGGGTCTGCGCGAGGTGGGCGAGCAGCGGGGGCCGCTGGGGAAGAAGGGCCTGGCGTACGTGAAGAAGCAGGGCTGGCCGCAGGTGGTGGCCGCCTACCGTGAGGAGCTTGAGCGCATCCTCGAGGAGAAGCGTCGATGAAGCTGTTGGGACGGGACATTCCCACACGGGAGCTCATCTCCCGAATCGAGGAGCGCCTGCGCACACGCGGCCTCCCCACGTCGGAGCCGCTGGACGTGCCCCCCGAGGGCGTGGAGCCCCGGGTGGAGCCGCTGACGTTCAACCTGCACGCGCTGGAGGAGAACGCGGACGCCACGCGCGCGCTGCCGCTGCACACGCACCGGGGCGGCGCGGGGCAACTGGTGCTGGTGGCGAAGTGGGCCTTCCGCAAGTCGTGCCAGGTGTTCATCAACGAGGCGCTCGGGAGGCAGCGCGTCTTCAACGGGCACGTGCGTGATTCGTACGCGCAGCTCTCGGCGGAAGTGATTCGCCTGCGGCGCGAGGTGGAGGAACTGCGAGCCCGCGCGGGCGTGGGTGGACGGCCTCCTTCGGGAGACGCGCGGCCCGTTCCGGCGGTGACGGCGCCGGACGCGAAGCCCGCGATTGAGTCGCAAGCCCGGGCCGAGCAGCCCTCGGGCGTGACCGGGCCAGCGTCCAAGCCAGCCCGCACCGAGCCGAGCACTCCCTCCGCGAAGGCCAGCCCCCGAGCGAAGCCCGCTTCCGAAGCGCGTGCCCAGCCGGCGGCGCCGAAGCCCGCGACTACAACCCGCGCGCAGCCAACGACCGCGGGAGCCCAGGTGCTCCCACCGCCTCGCCACACCAGAGCAGCAGAGGGGCAACCTCCTCGTGCGCAGACGGGTTCGCCTCGGGCACGGCCGGAGACGCCATCCGCTCCAGCACAAAAGGCAGGTTCGCCCCGGACTCGGAATGAGACACCGCCGTCTCCGGCACAGCAGTCGGGCCAGCGTCCTCGCAGGTCTGGCGACAAGCGCCGCGGCCGCCGCAAGTAATCCCCGGACGCGCCTGGCTGCCCCACAGCCTCCTGTCCGTCCAACCGGGCCCACACGACAGGGCCCGGCCCTCCGGCTCCGCGCAAGGAGCTGCCGGCCCTCGGATGGCTCGCATTGACGGCCCCCGCTGCCGCATGTCAAACCGGCCGCGTGGACGAGTCTTTCATCAGCGTGGTCATCCCCGCCTACAATGAGGGTCAGCGCCTGCCCCGCTTCGTGGGAGAGCTCACGCGCGTCTTCCAGGAGCGCCCCGCTCCGCCCGTGGAGTTCATCGTCGTCGACGACGGCAGCCGCCCCGACCACGCCACGCTCCAGCGGGCCTGTGTCGAGGAGGCCCAGTCCCGACTCGCCGCGAAGGGCTCGGCCCACCGCTTCACCTACGTCGCCGCCCCCCGCAACCAGGGCAAGGGCTCGGCCATCCGGCTGGGCTGGCGCGGTGCTTCCCCCCACTCCACCTGGCTCGCCTTCGTGGACGCGGACGGCGCCATCAGCGCCGAGGAACTGCACCGCCTCGTGGAGCTGTCCGCCTCCGCCGCCGGCCAGGACACGGACGTGATTGCCGGCTCGCGCATCCTCATGGCCGGCCGCCGCGTGGTGCGAAACCTCCACCGTCACCTGCAGGGGCGCGTCTTCGCCACGCTGACGGACACCAACTTCCGCCTGCGCTTCTACGACACACAGTGCGGCGTGAAGCTCATCCGCGCCACCCTGCTGCGCCCGCTGCTCGACGTGCTCCGCGAGGAGCGCTGGCTGCTGGACATCGAGCTGCTCGCGCTCCTCAAGCGCCAGGGCGCCCGAGCCCTCGAAGTGCCCATCGACTGGGAGGACTTCGGCGGCTCCAAGGTCATCCCCGGCCTGGACGGGCTGCGAATGTTCTGGGGCCTCCTGCGGCTCCGGCGCCGTCTGGACCGACTGGCCCTCCCCGCCCCCGCTCCGCGCCCGGAGCACGAGGCCCTGCCCGCCGGCATCACGGGAAGCGGTACACGCTGACGAAGTTGTCCTCGTACGCCAGCTGGCCGCCCAGCTCCTCCACCACGAAGCGGTGCCGCATGGGGTGGAAGAAGTGCGAGACGTACCAGCGATAGTGATTGTCCTTGAGGAAGCGCCGCATCTGCTCGCGCTCCTCGGGCGTCACCGTCCCCGCCACGCCATACAGCCCCTCCAGCGCGCGGAAGATGCGCAGCTCCAGCATCTCCGCCTCGCGCACCGGCAGGCGTGACAGGCGCGCGAAGGAGATTGGCTTGTGGTGGTAGAGCTGCTCCCACTGCCCCAGCACGTTGTCCGTGAAGACGGCCGCGGGCAGGGGTGCGTCGCGAATCTCATCGAAGATGGGCGGCAGCCTCGGCAACTGCGGCATGGGCACCGGCTTGCCGAGGTACTCCACGTTCGGCACCACGGCCACGGCCAGCGCTACCCCCAGCCCCGCCGCCACGCCGCGCCCGGACGCGGACGCCATGCGCCCCAGGTGCGCCGCCGCGAAGGCGACAAGGACGCCCAACGACAGCGTGGTGAGGAGCTCGAAGCGCACCGGCATGCCGCCACGGGAGAAGAGCGGCACCACGTGCTTGAAGACCACGTACGGCATGGGAATCTGCACCAGCAGCGGCTGGTCGAAGGCGGTGAGCGGCGTGTACAGCGCCAGCAGCGAGCACACCGCCAACAGCGCCACCACGTCCCGTTTCCACGGGCGCCCGCGCCACACCGGCGACCACCCCACCACCACCGTCGCGGCCACCAGCAGCACCGCCGGGGACAGCTTGTCCACGAGGTGGATATTGAGCACGGTGCCCATGGACAACACCGCGAAGCCCAGGCCCAACCCCGCCCACCTCCGTCCCTCGGGCACGCCGCGCCAGAGCGCGAAGACGGCGAGCAGCGGCGTCAGCCACCCGAGGAAGGTGCCCGCCTCCTCCGCGTTGGTCGACATCTTCTCGCGCACGACCCCCGTCGCGAATTCCCGCATCCACGCCGGCATCGACTCCGTCCAGCCCGACAGCGAGTCCGGAACGAAGAAGGCATACAGGTCCGTGAAGTAGTCCGAGTCCCCGTGGTGGATGGCGAGCGGCGCGGGGAAGGCATGCAACAGCAGCGGCACCACCGGCGGCACGCACGCCAGGCCCGCCGCCAGCGCGGCCATGCCGGCCCTGCGCATGCCCGCGTCCCTCAGCGTGTCCAGCGACAGCAAGGGCCCCCGGCGCCAGCGCTCCGCCACCACCCAGAGGAACGAGAAGAGCGCGATGTAGAGCAGGTAGTAATAGTCACACAGCAACGTGTAGAGCGCGGCCAGCGCCACGCCCACGAGCCACTTGCGCTTCCCTTCGTCCAGCCACCGCAGGAAGAAGTACAGATAGAGGGGGATGCCCTCCAGCGCGGACAGGTTGAGGTGCGCGAGCGCGTGGCTGAGGTGGTAGCGCGAGAAGTTGAACACGCACGCACCCGCCAGCGCCGCCACCGCCGCGAGGTTCGGCTCGAAGCCCGCGCGCCGCAGGAGGTAGTCCAGCAGCAGCCACGTCGTGTAGCCCGTCACCACGAAGGTGCCGAAGAGGACGAGGTTGTACGCCGTCTCCACGTCCATGAAGGGCAGCAGCACCACGCCCCACAGCGTCTTCGCGGGCGACAGCGTGTGCCAGTACAGCTCCGCCCCCAGCGGCCAGTGCAGCATCGGCGCGAAGAACGGGTTGCGCAGCTCCGTCACCGCCTGGCGCATCCACCAGAGGTGCCACATGTTCATCACCACGTCCTCGCGCCCGCCCGCGACATGGCCCCGCAGGTTCGCCAGCAGCGGCCAGGTGTGGAACGCGGACAGCAGCGAGGACGCCAGCAGCACCAGCGGATGGAGCACCCGCCGCGGGAGAGAGGACATAGACGGTGGCAGTCAGACCGGCCGCTCTGCGGCCATCAGCATGTTGTCGCCCAGGTTGAACGGAATGGCCCACGCCCCCGGCACCACGCGCCGCGCCAACTCCAGCACCGGCGCCGCCGGACGGAAGCTCGCACCTACCTTCCGCAGCAGGTAGTCCGCGGAGATGATGTGCGTGTACGTCCGCGTGTCCTTCACGCGGAAGCCCACCTCCTCCAGCAGCGTCGCGAGCGTGGAGCGGCCGAAGTAGAACAGGTGCATGTCCATCAACCACGGCCACTGCGCCCCGAGCAGCCGGGCCACGAGGCTCCCCACGTCGATGGTGGACAGGTAGATGCGGCCACCGGGGCGCACCAGCCGGAACGCCGACTCCAGCTCCGTGCGCGGGTCCGCGAAGTGCTCCACCACGTCCCACAGCGTCACCACGTCGTACTGCGCGCCCCGCGCCACCAGCTCCGCCAGCGGCACGCCGTGCACCGTGAAGCCCAGCGAGCGCGCGTGCCCCGCCGCCCAGCGCGACAGCTCCAGCCCCTCCGGGCGGAAGCCCGCCTCGCGAGCCACGTCCAGGAAGTAGCCGCAGTAGGCGCCCACATCGAGCAGCGTCCGTCCCAGCGGCGGCCCCAGCGCGCGCACCACCCTGCGGAACGTGTGGTAGCGGTTCTCCTTCTCCGCCACGTAGAGCGGGTCTTCCACCCCCTGGTACGCCGCGAGCAGTTCCTGCGCCGAGCGCATGGGCCACTGGAAGAGCATCCCGCAGTCCTCGCACTCCCAGATGGGCGGGTGACTCCGGTGACCGAAGGAGGTGCAGTTGTAGGCCGCCGCCCCCTCGGGCGCCGTGCCGCCGCGGGCGGGGAACCTCAGCCGCAACCGGCCGCCCTTGCACAGGTAGCAGGCGTCGGGCACCGGGGCGAGGTGGGGTTCCCCGTGACGGCGGTGGGCGCGTTCCTTCATGGACGGCGCACCGTAGCCCTGCGAGCGAGCACTCACAACACGGCAGGTGGGTGCCCCGCGCCTCCCTGCCTTCATGACGCGAGGCGGGGTGCCTTGGCCGTCCTGACGCGTTACAACCGAAGCCGGGCCAATCGCTCCCATCTCAGGCCATCACACGCAGTGCTGAGCCCGCTTGCTTTCCGGGCGGCTCACCGCGAAATAGGCCCCGCCCGGGAGCCGTTCCCCCAGGTTTCTCTCACACCTTCAGTGATATGCGCGCATTGACCGACCTGCCCTCCGACTCCGCTCCCCCCCTCACCCTGGGCCTGCCGGGCTTCGCCTTCGAGGACCTCTACCGTCCGCGCGGCCTGCGCCGGCTCCTGGAGCGCTTCGACGCGCAGCTCGCAGAGGAAGAGCCCGAGCTCTTCCAGGCCTACGACGCGTACCGGAAGTCCGGGGGCACGAGCGTCTCGGGCCCCGCCGAGTCGGACCTGCTCATCCGCGTGTCGCGCCACGTGT
Organism: Pyxidicoccus sp. M6; assembly: GCF_055568925.1. Taxonomy (NCBI): domain Bacteria; kingdom Pseudomonadati; phylum Myxococcota; class Myxococcia; order Myxococcales; family Myxococcaceae; genus Pyxidicoccus; species Pyxidicoccus sp. M6. The sequence continues at coordinate 9,749,555 of NZ_CM145714.1, forward strand.
CGCGCTTCGTCGCGAAGCTCTTCCGCATCGAGGGGGAGCTGGAGCGTCTCGCAGGCGGCCTGAAGGGCGAGCTGCCCCTCTTCGACTTCAAGCGCGAGTTCATCACCCGCCGCGTTTTCAAGAAGGGCGCTGCGGACCGCCCCTCGCTGGCCGAGTTCCCCTCGCTGGACGCGCGCATGCGGCTGCTCATGCAGCTCGGCTTCCCGGAGGCGCTGGCCACGGGCGATTTGGAGCGCGGCCTCGCCGAGTCCGTCCTCACGCTGATGGACCTGGAGCGCCTGTTCGCCGGCAGCCTGCCCGCGGACCTGCAGCCGCGCGCGGAGGCCCTGCGCGCCCGCTGGGCCGCGCTGCGCGAGACGTTGGTGTCCACGCAGGAGGGCCGTGACGCCTTCGGCTCCAGCCTCGTCACCCACGGCGACGACGCCGCGGAGCTCGTGGCCGTGCGCGCGCTCCTGTCGCTGGCGGACCGCTGGACGTACGCGCGCGCCCTGCACCCGGAGACGAAGGAGCTCTTCCACGCCTGGCCCACGCACCGGATTCCGAAGCCGCTGGTGTTCGACCAGCTCGTCCAGCTCAAGCGTCCGGACCCGGAGCTGCCCGAGGCGACGGAGGGCGACGAGCACCACCTGCGCCACCGCGACGGCTTCAAGCTCACGGACCGCCGCGGCACCTCGCGCGACGTGATGAACGAGGTGGACTACTGCGTCATCTGCCACGAGCGCTCGAAGGACTCGTGCTCCAAGGGCTTCCCCGCGAAGGACCCGGTGGCGGAGGGGCACAGCTACAAGAAGAACCCGCTGGGCATTCCGCTCAACGGGTGCCCGCTCGACGAGCGCATCTCCGAGGCGCACCTGCTCAAGCGCGAGGGCAACTCCGTGGCCGCGCTGGCCATGGTGACGCTGGACAACCCGATGTGCCCGGGCACCGGCCACCGCATCTGCAACGACTGCATGAAGGCCTGCATCTTCCAGAAGCAGGAGCCGGTGAACATCCCGCTGGCGGAGACGGCCACCCTCACGGACGTGCTCGCCCTGCCCTGGGGCTTCGAAATCTACGGCCTGCTCACGCGGTGGAACCCGCTCAACGTGCGCCGTCCGTACGCCCTGCCCTACGTGGGCCGCAACGTGCTGGTGGTGGGCCTGGGCCCCGCCGGCTACACGCTGTCCCACTACCTGCTCAACGAGGGCTTCGGCGTCACCGGCGTGGACGGCCTCAAGATTGAGCCCTTCCCGGATGAGCTGGTGGGCCGCAACGGCCGCGCCATGAAGCCCATCCGCGACTGGAACGCCCTCACCAGCGAGCTGGACGAGCGCGTGCTGGAGGGCTTCGGCGGCGTGTCCGAGTACGGAATCACCGTGCGCTGGGACAAGAACTTCCTCACGCTCATCCACCTCACGCTCGCGCGGCGCGAGGGCTTCCGCATCTTCGGCGGCGTGCGCTTCGGTGGCACGCTGACGATTGACGACGCGTGGGCGCTGGGCTTCGACCACATCGCCATCGCCGCCGGCGCGGGCCGCCCCACCATCATCGGGATGAAGAACAACCTCATCCGGGGCATCCGCAAGGCGAGCGACTTCCTCATGGCGCTGCAGCTCACCGGCGCCTTCAAGAAGGACTCGCTGGCCAACCTCCAGGTGCAGCTGCCCGCCATCGTCATCGGCGGCGGCCTCACCGGCATCGACACCGCCACCGAGCTGATGGCGTACTACCCGGTGCAGGTGGAGAAGACGCTCGCCCGCCACGAGAAGCTGGTGGCGGAGCTGGGCGAGGAGGCCGTGCTGGCCCGCCTCGACGCGGAGGAGCGCGCCACCTACCAGACCTTCCTGGAGCACGGCCGCGCGGTGCGCGCCGAGCGAGAGAAGGCCAGGGCCGAGGGCCGCAACCCGGACTTCATCAAGCTGGTGCGTGGCTGGGGCGGCGTGAGCCTCGTCTACCGCCGCGGCCTCACGGAGTCCCCCGCCTACCGCCTCAACCACGAGGAGGTGACGAAGGCGCTGGAGGAGGGCATCCGCTTCATCGAGCGCATGAGCCCGGTGGAGGCGCTTGCGGACGCGTCCGGCGCGGTGCGCGCGCTGCGCTTCGAGCGCATGGTGACGGTGGACGGCAAGCTGAAGGGCAGCGGCCAGTTCTTCGAGCTGCCCGCGCGCACGGTGTGCGTCGCCGCCGGCACGTCCCCCAACGTCACGTACGAGAAGGAGTACCCGGGCACCTTCCAGCTCGACGCGCGCGGCGAGTACTTCCAGGGCCACGAGCTGGTGGAGGACGGCGACGGCTTCACGCTGAAGCCCGTGCAGGCCAAGGAGGACCCGGCGGCGAAGGCGGGCTTCTTCACGTCCTACCAGAAGGACGGCCACCTCATCTCGTTCTACGGCGACAACCACCCGACGTACGCGGGCAACGTGGTGAAGGCCATGTCCAGCGCGAAGGATGGCCACCCGGAAGTCGCGCGCCTGTACGCGAAGGAGGTGGCGGCGCTCGACTTCACGGACGAGGTGGCGCAGGCCCGCCGCGAGGAGAAGCGCGCCGCGCACTTCGCGAAGCTGGATGACGCATTCTCGGCCACCGTCGTCGCCGTCAACCGCCTGACGCCGACGATTGTGGAAGTCGTGGTGCGCGCGCCCTTCGCGGCGAGCCACTTCTCGCCCGGCCAGTTCTACCGCCTGCAGAACTTCGAGCGGAACGCGCCCGTGGTGGATGGCATGCGCCTCACCATGGAGGGCCTGGCCCTCACCGGCGCGTGGGTGGACAAGGAGAAGGGGCTGATGGGCACCATCGTGCTGGAGATGGGCTCGTCCTCGCGCCTGTGCGCCGCGCTCAAGCCCGGCGAGCCCGTGGTGCTGATGGGCCCCACCGGCGCGCCCACCGAAATCGGCCACAACGAGACGGTGGCGCTGGTGGGCGGAGGCCTGGGCAACGCGGTGCTCTTCTCCATCGCCCGCTCGCTCAAGGCGGCCGGCTGCCGCGTGGTGTACTTCGCCGGGTACCGGCAGAAGACGGACTCGTTCAAGCAGGACGAGATTGAGGCCGGCACGGACCAGATTGTGTGGTCCGTGGACACGGGCGACACGATTACCCCGCGCCGTCCGCAGGACTCCGCGTTCCGGGGCAACGTGGTGCAGGCGATGCTGGCCTACGCGGAGAACAAGCTGGGCCCGGCGCCGGTCATCTCGCTGTCCGAGGTGGACCGCATCATCGCCATCGGCTCGGACCGGATGATGCGCGCGGTGGCCGAGGCGCGGCACGGCGTGCTGCAGCCGCACCTCAAGCCCGGCCACGAGGCCATCGGCTCCATCAACTCGCCGATGCAGTGCATGATGAAGGAAATCTGCGCCCAGTGCCTCCAGCGGCACGTGGACCCGCTGACGGGCAAGGAGACGTGGGTGTTCTCCTGCTACAACCAGGACCAGCGGCTGGACCAGGTGGACTTCGTCAACCTCAACCAGCGCCTGCGTGGCAACACCGTCATGGAGAAGGTGGCCGACGTCTTCCTGGCGCAGCTCCTCAAGAAGGCGCCGCACCTCAAGCGCGTCTGAGGCACTGCCCGCCCCCAGGGCCCGAGGTCTTCACCGGCGCGTGCCGGTGAAGACCCGGAGCATCTCCTGGTAGTTCTTCATCAAGTCCTCCTCGCGCGTGAGGACCACGTCCACGTTGGCGTCGCCGTAGTCGCGGCGCACATCGGCCAGCTTCTCGAAGGCCTCCACCTGGCGGCGCATGTTGGCCACCTGCGGCTCCAGCCCCTGCTGCTGCTCGGGCGGGAGCTTCGCCTGGAGCGCCTCCAGCTTCTTCAGCTCCTCCTCGTACTGGAGCGTGCGGCCGAGCTGCCGCTGGCTGATGACGGCCGTCACCACCTCGGCGATGCCGTTGACGTCCTTCTCCGCCAGCCCCGCCTGCTGGCGCGCCTCGGCCTCCGCCTTGGCCTTGGCCTCCACCACCTTCAGCCCCGCGCGCGCGGACGCCATGGCCTCCGGCGTGCCCGCGTCCACCAGCGCGCCCAGGCCCTGCAGCCCCTTCAGCGCCGAGCCGTACACCTCCAGCATGCGCCGCTGGTAGCTGACGTACGCGTCCAGCTTCTCCTTCGTCACGGTGTAGGGGCCGTCCTCCACGTCCCCCGCCGCCGGGGCGCCCTCGGCCTGCTCGGCTGCTTCCCCGGGTGCCGGGTCGGACGCGGCCTCCTCCTTCTTACAAGCCGAGAAGGTCAGCAGTACCAAGAGTCCCGACAGCACGGTGCGCATGCGTTCTCCTCCAGACGAGCGGGCGAGACCGGGAACTTCCGCCACTTGCGCGGAGGCCGGCGGCGCCCTTCCCTCTCTGTCACGGCGGGGTTGTTCCGGCCACTGAACAATCGCCGCATTACCTTTGACCAACCGGGCCGCGCTCGTGTACGAACCGCGGTCCTGTCGAAAGCGGTGGAGGGACTTTGAGGATTTTCCTGGTTAGGCACGGCGATGCGGACGCGGAGATCCCCGAGGGTCTCGGCGACGAGGCGCGCGCGCTCACCGCCAAGGCCCGCGCCAATACCGCCCAGCACTTCGCGTCGTTGTCGGAGCGCATGGGCCCCGTGGGCCTCATCCTGACCAGCCCCCTGGTGCGCACGGTGCAGACGGCGCAGATCCTCTCCATCGAGACCCGGCACGAGGGCCTGCTCAAGGTGCACCGGTGCCTGTTGCCGGACATGCCGGTGGGCGCGGTGGAGCCGGTGCTGACGGAGCACGCGGACCAGAACCTGGTGCTCGTGGGACACCAGCCCTCCATGGGGGCGCTGGCCGCCCACCTGCTGGGCATGCAGTCCTTCCCCAAGCCCGTCAACCCGGGCACCGTCATCGCGCTGGAGCGCGTGGACGCGGAGGGGGCGGCGCCGCAGATGAAGTTCCTGTTCTACGCGGCCCCCGGCCAGCAGGTGCTCGACGTCATCCAGTGAGGCCCGCGCGGCCATGATGGACGAAGCCCGCTACAACCAGCTCGCCTCCGCCGTCTTCAAGCGCGTCCTCGCCGCGGCGGATGCCATCGACCCGGACATCCTCGAAGCCGAGAGCACGGGCGACATGGTGACGCTCACCGCCCGCTCGCGCGAGAAGTGCATCGTCAACACCCAGCGCGCCGTGCGGCAGATTTGGGTCGCCGGCCGGGGTCAGGGCATCCACTTCACGTACGACACGGCCACCAGCACCTGGAAGGATGACAAGGGCCGGGGGCTGGAGCTGCTCACCTTCGTGGCGGACGTGGTCCACGACATCAGCGGCGTGGACTTCATCTACCCCGGCTGAGGCTTCCCGCCCGCCGCCTCCACCCTGTCACCCCCGGCCGCCTGCGCGCGGCGCAGCGACTCTCCCGCATCCTTCAGCAGGCTGCCGAAGCTCACCTGGGCACCGGCGCCGGACGCGGGCGCCTTGCCCGCGGGCGGCTCGGACACGGCCACGCCCACGGACGCGCTCGCGCCCTGCAGGCCGCGCAGGTCCTTCACCCGCTCGCGCAGGCGCTCGGCGACGACGAGGGCACCCGAGCGTGGCGTATGCGGGAGGAACACCACGAAGCGGCTCTCCGAGAAGGGCACCGCCACGTCGATGTCGCGCACGCCGGCCACCAGCAGGCCCAGCGCCTCGGCCAGCACCGCGGTGCGGGCGGCGGGGGCCAGCCCCGAGGAGCGCTCGGCGAAGCGGTCCAACTCCACGAGGAGCACGGCGATGGGGTAGCGGTAGCGCCGACTGCGCTTCACCTCCATCAGCAGGAGCCGCTTGAGGAACTCGAAGTCGGGAGAGGACGACGACCCGACGGCCGGAAGGTCCGAGCGGGTGACGCGGCGCCCCTCGGGCTCCAGCGTCGTCAACGTGCCCGGCACTGGCGTAATCGCGAAGCCGGAGGCGCGCTGGGACGCGGGCACCCGCGCCGACGCCGCCTGGCCGTCCGCGGACTCGCCCGAGCCCTCCAGGGCAAACGCCATGCGCGACGAGGCCCCTGGAGGCGTGCCCTCCTCCTTCGGTACCTCGCCTTCCGCGAAGCGCTCACCGGACGCGGAGCCCGCTGGCGCGAGGAACTCCTCGCCCTCGAGCACCACCCCGGGCCCCGCCTCGGGAGCACCGCTCGCCCGGGCGCGTGCCTCCTCGCGCTGCATCAGCAGCCCGACGCACGTCAGCACGTTGGCGCGCTTGAGCGGCCCCACCAGGCAGCCGTCCGCACCCGCCTCGGCGGCGCGCTCGTCGGCATGCTCCTCGGTGGGCGGATACAGGAGCAGCACCGGGACGGAGAGTCCCTGGGCGCGAAGCTCTCGGCACAGCGCCTCGCCATCCAACGTGCCCGTGCCGGAAGCCAGCAGCACGGCGGGCGGGCGCACCCGGGCGGCGCGCAGCGCCTCGTCCGCGCTGCCCGCCGAGGACACCTCGTGGCCGGCCCCCTCCAGGTAGCGGCGCAGAGCGCCCGCCACCGGCACGGAGGGCTCGGCCAGGAGCACGGAGGCCATCAGACCTCCATGACCTCCTTCTCCTTCTTCTTCACGATGTCGTCCACCTGGGCGATGCCCGCGTCGGTCTGCTTCTGCACCGTCTCGGTGATGCGCTTGTGGTCGTCTTCCGTAATCTTCTTGTCCTTCAGCTGCGTCTTGAGCGCCTCGTTGGCGTCGCGGCGGATGTTGCGGATGGCGACCTTGTGGTCCTCACCCTTCGTCTTCACCTGCTTCGCGATGTCCTTGCGGCGCTCCTCGGTGAGCGGCGGGAAGGGCAGGCGAATCATCTCGCCATCGTTCATCGGGTTGATGCCGAGATTCGCCTCGCGCAGCGCCTTCTCGATTTCCTTCAGGACGCTCTTCTCCCACGGCTTGATGGTGATGAGCCGGGGCTCGGGCGCGTTGACGCTGGCCACGCCGGACAGCGGCGTGGGCGTTCCGTAGTAGTCCACCCGGATGCCATCCAGGATGGAGATGCTGGCGCGCCCGGTGCGGACCTTCGAGAGCTCCCGCTTCAGGTCCTCGAGCGTCTTGTCGATGCGGCCCTTCAGTTCGGCGACGACGTCTCCACTCATTTCACTCTCTCCTTGAGTGCCTGTGCCTGCCGGCGGTGAGCGTCCGGGCTCCTCAAGCCCAGGCCGTCTCCGTTCCACCCACCAGCGTACCAATCTCCCCGTTGCCCAGCACCGCGCGGCGGATGTTCCCACGCACCGTCAAATCAAACACGATGATGGGCAGCTTGTTGTCCATGCACAGCGAGATGGCGGTGGAGTCCATCACGTTGAGGTTCTGCCGCAGCACGTCCATGTACGTCAGCATCCGGTAGCGGCGCGCGGTGGGGTCCTTCTTCGGGTCCGCGCTGTAGATGCCGTCCACCTTCGTCGCCTTGAGAATCACCTGCGCGTTGATTTCCATGGCGCGCAGCGAGGCGGCGGTGTCCGTGGTGAAGTACGGGTTGCCCGTGCCCGCGGCGAAGATGACGATGCGGCCCTTCTCCAGGTGGCGCACCGCGCGTCGGCGGATGTAGGGCTCGGCAATCTGCTCCATCTTGATGGCGGACAGCACGCGCGTGTGCACGCCCTTCTTCTCCAGCGCGTCCTGCATGGCCATGGAGTTGATGCAGGTGGCCAGCATGCCCATGTAGTCCGCGCTCGCGCGGTCCATGCCTTCGGTGGCGCCGGCCACGCCGCGGAAGATGTTGCCTCCGCCAATGACGAGGGCCACCTCCACGCCGGCCTGTGCCACCTCGATGACCTCCTCGGCGATGGCCGTCAACGTGGGCGGATGGATGCCGTACTTCCCTTCGCCCATCAGGGCCTCGCCCGAGAGCTTCAGGAGGATGCGCTTGTAACGGAGAGGGCTCGTCGTGTCGGAGGACATGCGAGGCCGCTTCTATCCCCCGTCCCGCGAGTGATCAACGTTGGAGAAGAACTGCCCGGCTTGCATCGTCCGGTGCCTGTCTCAAGGCCCGGGGCAGGCCCGCAAAGGCGAGGGCCGCGCCGCCCGGTCCCCATGTAGGGGAAGACCCGTGCGCGCGGCCCTCCGGCCCGCTTTCCGCTTTCGCGGTGCGGACTACTGCTGGCCCAGCGTCTTGGCCACCTCGGCGGCAAGGTCATCCTTCTGCTTCTGGATGCCCTCACCCACCTCGTAGCGGACGAAGCGGCGGATGGAGACCTTCTCGCCAATCTTCGCGGCGCGCTCCGTCACCATCTCACCGACCTTCTTCTTGTCGTCCTTCACCCAGAGCTGGTCCACGAGGCAGACCTGCTCGTAGTACTTCTCCATCTTCCCGACGAGAATCTTGTCCAGCATCGCCTCGGGCTTGCCCTGCTGCTTGAGCAGCTCGCGCTGGATTTCCTTCTCCTTGTCGAGGTTGTCCGTCGGCACTTCCTCGCGGCGGACGAACTTGGGGTTGGCCGCGGCGACCTGCATCGCCACGTCCTTCACCAGGTCCTGGAAGTCCGGGTTGCGAGCGACGAAGTCCGTCTCGCAGTTGACCTCCACGATGACGCCGATGCGGCCACCGTGGATGTAGGTGCCGATGAGGCCCTCGGCGGCCACGCGGCCTTCCTTGCCGGCGGCCCTGGAGATGCCCTTCTTGCGCAGCCACTCCTCGGCCTTCGTGAAGTCACCGCCGGTCTCGGCGAGCGCCTTCTTGCAGTCCATCATGCCCGCGCCGGTCCGCTCGCGGAGATCCTTCACCATCTGGGCGCTGATCTCAGCCATGTTCGTCTCCACCCTCCGCCGCTTCAGGGGCGCCAGGCGCCGGGCGGAGCTTCAGGGTTGAAAAGGGGTACAGCGGTCTACAGGAAACAGGGGCGGCCGGGTCGCTGCTGCGCCACCCGGCCGCCGAGAGACTGAAGAGCTGGGGGGACGGCTACTCGGCCGCCGGCTCCTCGCCACCCTCGCTCTCACCACCCTCGGAGGCCGAGGTCTCGGCCGCGACAGGGGCGCCCTTCATCTCCACGAGGGGGCCACGGCGCTCGCCGCCACGGTCACCACCCCGGTCGCCACGGTCGCCACGGCGGTCACGGTCGCCACGGCGCGGGCCCCGGCGGTCGTCACGGCGGTCGCCGCGCTCCTCGCGGCCCTCACGCTCCTCCTGCTCGTCGCGCTCGGCGGCGCCAGAGGCGCGGTAGCGGGCCGCACCCTCGAGGCAGGCCTCGGCGATCTTCGAGGTGAAGAGCTTGATGGAGCGGATGGCGTCGTCGTTGCCCGGGATGACGAAGTCGATGCCATCCGGGTCGCAGTTGGTGTCCACCAGGCCAATCACCGGGATGCCCAGGCGGCTCGCCTCGTGGATGGCGATGTGCTCCTTCTTCGGGTCGATGACGAAGACGCAGCGGGGCAGCTTGGACATCTCCTTCACGCCGCCCAGGTTCTTCTCCAGCTTCTCGCGCTCACGCTCCAGCGAGGCGACTTCCTTCTTCGGCAGCCGCTCGAAGGTGCCGTCCTCGGCCATCTTCTCCAGCGTCTTCAGGCGGTCGATGCCCTGCTTGATGGTCTTGAAGTTGGTCAGCGTGCCACCCAGCCAGCGGCTGGTGACGAAGAACTGACCGGCGCGCGAGGCCTCCTCGCGGATGACGTCCTGCGCCTGCTTCTTGGTGCCCACGAAGAGCACCGAGCCGCCGCGCGCGGTGACGTCCGCCACGAAGCGGAACGCCGAGCGGGCCATCGTGACCGTCTTCTGCAGGTCGATGATGTAGATGCCGTTGCGGGCGCCGAAGATGTAGGGCTTCATCTTCGGGTTCCAGCGCTTCGTCTGGTGGCCGAAGTGAACACCGGCCTCCAGGAGCTGCCTCATCGTGATGCCGCCAGCGGCGGCCATCGCCTGGCCCTGCGTCTGCGTGTCCTGCGTCTCCATGTGATTCTCTCTCCGGTTGTGTCCGCCACGCCCGCGAAGCCCGGCCGTGACGACCGCGAGAGGGAACCCCGACTTCAGGGGCCCATCCACGGAGGCACCGGTGACCGGCACGAGCGTGTGTGTAGTGGTTGCTGCCTGCCCCCCATACCCCAGGGGCGGGGGGTCCTTAACAGAACCCTTCCGGGCGGCGCAAGCTTCACTGCATCGTCCGTACCGTCACGGACGTCCCGTGCCTGCCCGCCTGACCTTCCGCCTCCCTCCCCTGCGTCCGGAAAGACAACCGGCGCGGTGGGCCGCCCCAGGAGGGAGCGGCCGCCGCGCCGGCGTCCTGCCGTCTTGAGCAGCGGCGACTAGGCGTTGGCCTCCGCGGCCCCGTGGCACTTCTTGTACTTGCGGCCGCTGCCGCAGGGGCACGGATCGTTACGGCCCACGCGCGGGCCTTCCGCCTTGGCGGCCTGGGGCCGGGCGTTGGCGGCCACCGAGGCCTCGTCCAGCTTGCCGTCCGCGGTGCCGCGCCCCTCCACCGCCCGCTTCTGCTGCTGCGCGAGCTGGCGCTGGATGCGGGCCGCTTCCTCCGCCGCGCTGGAGGCGGAGCGGGGCTGCACGTGCATGAGCTGGGTGACGAACTGCGCCTTGATGGCGGAGAGCATCTGGATGAAGCCCTGGTAGCCCTCCTTCTTGTACTCCTGCTTCGGGTCCTTCTGGCCGTAGCCGCGCAGGCCGATGCCCTGACGCAGGTGGTCCATGGCCAGCAGGTGGTCCTTCCAGAGCCGGTCGATGGTCGCCAGGTAGTTGTACTGGAGGAAGCGCATGAAGTTCTCGCCGAACTCCTCCTCGCGCGCCTGGAAGACCTTCTCCGCCGCCTTGTAGATGTGCTCCTGGAGCTCCTCGCGGCTGCCCACGCCCTCGAAGCCCATCTCCAGGTTGAAGGTCTCCTTCACGCCCTGCTCGAGCGCCTGGATGTCCCAGCCGTCCACGCCCTTGGTGGGCGCGTACGTGTCCGTGAGGGACACGATGACGTCCTCCATGGAGTCCAGCACCAGCTCCCGGAAGTCCGCCCAGGTCACCGTCTGCTCGGAGCGCGACTTCACGCGCGTCTTCGGGTCCTCGGTGTACTCGATGAGCGGCACGCCCGCGCCGGCGGCCAGCACCTGGCGGCGCAGCTTGTAGATGGTGCGCCGCTGCTGGTTCATCACGTCGTCGTACTCGAGCAGGTTCTTGCGGATGTCGAAGTTGTGGCCTTCCACCCGCTTCTGGGCGCCCTCGATGGCACGCGACAGCCACACGTGCTCGATGACCTCGCCCTCCTCCATGCCCAGCCGCTCCATCAGGCCCTGGATGCGCTCGGACCCGAAGATGCGCATCAGGTCGTCCTCGAGCGACAGGAAGAAGCGGCTGGCGCCCGGGTCACCCTGGCGGCCGGCGCGGCCGCGCAGCTGGTTGTCCACGCGGCGCGACTCGTGGCGCTCGGTGCCGATGATGAACAGGCCTCCGGCCGCCATCACCTCCTCGCGCTCCTTCTTCGTCTGCTCCTCCAGCTTGGCCTTCGTCTCGGCGAACTGCTTCTCCCAGTCCGCCAGCGCCTGCTGGTAGCCCGTCAAATCGATGGGCTGCCCCTCCACGGCGGGCGTGGTGGGCGGCTCCGGCGGCGGACCCATGGACGCCTTCGCCAACACCTCCGCGTTGCCGCCCAGGAGGATGTCCGTGCCGCGGCCGGCCATGTTGGTGGAGATGGTGACCGCGCCCTTGCGGCCCGCCTGCGCGACGATGTCCGCCTCGCGCTGGTGCTGCTTGGCGTTGAGGACGTTGTGGGGGATGCCGCGCTTCTTGAGGAAGCTGCCCACCACCTCGCTCTTGGCGATGGACACCGTGCCCACCAGCACCGGCTGCCCCTTGTGGTGCAGCTCCGCGATCTGCTCCGCCACCGCCTCGAACTTCTCGCGCTCCGTCTTGTAGACCACGTCCTGCTGGTCCTGACGGATGTTGGGGCGGTTGGTGGGGATGACGCGAACGTCGAGGTTGTAGATCTTCGCGAACTCCTCCGCCTCCGTGTCCGCGGTGCCCGTCATGCCGGACAGCTTGGAGTACATGCGGAAGTAGTTCTGGAACGAGATGGTCGCCAGCGTCTGGTTCTCGTTCTCGATCTTCACGCCCTCCTTGGCTTCAATCGCCTGGTGGAGGCCGTCGGACCAGCGGCGGCCGGGCATCTGGCGGCCGGTGAACTCGTCGACGATGACGACCTCGCCGTCCTTCACCACGTAGTCCTTGTCGCGCTTGTAGAGCGTGTGCGCGCGCAGGGCCTGCTCGACGTGGTGGAGCGTCTCAATCTCGCCCGGGTCGTAGAGGTTGCCCACGCCCAGCCGCTTCTGGAGCTTCTCGATGCCGTCGTCGGTGAGCGACACGGAGCGGTGCTTCTCGTCCAGGGTGTAGTCCTGGTCCGGCACCATCCCCGGGATGACCTGGTCCACCCGGTAGTACTTGTCCGTGGTGTCCTCGGTGGGGCCGGAGATGATGAGCGGCGTGCGGGCCTCGTCGATGAGGATGGAGTCCACCTCGTCGACGATGGCGTAGTTCAGCTCGCGCTGGACGTAGTCCTGCAAGCGGAACTTCATGTTGTCGCGCAGGTAGTCGAAGCCGAACTCGTTGTTCTGGCCGTAGGTGATGTCCGAGCGGTACGCCTCCTGCCGCTGCTTGTCCGTCAGCTCGTGCAGGACACAGCCGGTGGTCATCCCCAGGAACTTGTAGACGCGCCCCATCCACTCCGCGTCGCGGCGGGCGAGGTAGTCGTTCACCGTCACCACGTGCACGCCACGACCGGACAGCGCGTTGAGGTACGTGGGCAGCGTCGCGGTCAGCGTCTTGCCTTCACCGGTGCGCATCTCCGCGATGCAGCCCTCGTGGAGGAACATGCCGCCAATGAGCTGCACGTCGTAGTGACGCTGGCCGATGACGCGCCGCGCTGCCTCACGGGTGAGCGCGAAGGCCTCGAACAGCAGGTCGTCCAGCGAGCGGCCGTTCTGTACCTCCTGTTTCATCCGGGCCGTCTCGGCGGCGAAGTCCTCGTCCTTGAGGGCTCGCATGCGCGTCTCGAGCTCGTTGACCCGGGCTACCTTCCCATGGGCCTTCTTGAGCTCGCGCTCATTCTTGGTCCCGATGAGCTTCTTCAGCGTCCATTCGATCATTCGGTCGACTCTCTCGCCGGAGAATCCTCGAAGGACGGCGGCGAGTGAAGGGAAATCCCAGGAGGTGTAAGGGTGAACCGGTTGAAAACCACGAGCGACCCCCGAAACTTCCACTCGGCCGGTCGCCGTCCACACAGCGGCTCACAGTAAAGCGGAACCGAGCGCACGCAATGTCCCCCACACGAAATCAACGCCGCGGGCAGGGCCGACCTTCACCCACGGGCAAACCCCGCCGTCCCTCACGTCCGTGTCCGTCGAGAGGACGCCAGGGACCTGCCCCCCGGGGCGCCCAGGGCCCTCGCGGCGGACCGGGCGGAGGCCCGAGAAGCCCTCAGGGCGGAGCCTCCAGCGCCGGGGCGTCTCCTGCACATGCCGCGCCGCCCGCGCCCCGGGTCCCACCCCGGGCCCGCGTGCCGCCCATGCCCGCACAGACGCTCGCCGCCCGGCCGGGGCATTGGCTGTGGACCTGCCGCGCGGGCTTCGAGCCCCACCTCTACGAGGAGCTGGAGTGGGCGGGTGCCCATCCCCGCCTGCTGGGCGAGGCCCTGGTGGAGAGCGAGGCCGTCACCGGCCTGTCGCCCGCCTTCGCCCGGGCGGGCTACCGGGTGATGGTGTCGCTGACGGACGGCACGCCGGACGCGGTGGCCGAGGCGGCGGCAAAGGCCGTGGCCTCGCTGCCGGGCGGCGGGCCCTGGGTGGTGCAGGCCTTCACGCCGGACACGCCGCGCGGCAACACGCTGGCCGCTCCCGCGGAGGCGCTGGAGGCGGCCGTGCGGGCACGGCTTCCCTCGGAGCGGCGGGTGGACGACGCGCAGCGGGCGCGCGAGGCCGGCGCAGTCTTGGTGGGACTGTGCGTGGCGCCAGACGGAATGACGGTGGTGGGCGCGGTGCCCGCTCGCGAGGCGCTGTCGCTGGCGGCGGGCGGGCGGCGGCGCATGAAGCGCGCGGGCGAGTCGCCCTCTCGCGCGGCCATGAAGCTGGAGGAGGCGCTGGACGGGCTGGCCTTCGAGCCCGGACGTGGCGACGTCTGCGTGGACCTGGGCGCGGCGCCGGGCGGGTGGACGCAGCGGCTGGTGACTCGCGGGGCGCGGGTGGTGGCGGTGGACCCTGCCCGGCTGATGCCGGAGCTGGCCGCCAACAAGCGCGTCCAGCACGTGCAGGAGAGCGCCTTCGCCTACGCGCCCGAGGAGCCGGTGGACTGGCTCTTCTGCGACATGGCGTGGCGTCCGCTGGAGGTCGCGCAGCTGCTGGCCAAGTGGGGCCGGCGCGGGTGGGCCCGCCACCTGGTGGCCAACATCAAGCTGCCGATGAAGGACAAGAACCCGGTGCTGCTGCGCGTGCGCCAGACGCTGGAGAAGGAGGGAGGCTGGGAGGGCCTCACCGTCCGGCAGCTCTACCATGACCGGGACGAGGTGACGGTGACGGCCCACCGCATGAAGTGAGCCCCTGCGCGAAGGCAGAGGACGCGCTACACAAGGGGCGCGATGCCCTACCCCCTCGACGACGCCACCGCCACCGCCCTCATCGCCCTGAACCCGTGGGTGCTCCAGCGTCACCGGGACGCGCCCGTGCAGGCAGCCGTGGAGGTGCTCCTCCAGGCCGAGCAGGCCCGCCGCGGCCACCCGGACCCGAAGACGGGCGCGCTCCAGGTGCCGGCCCTCACGCAGGGCAACCTCCTCAAGGAGGAGTACGACTTGTCCACGCACGCCCACCATGACGGGTGGCGCGTGGGCGCCGTCATCGCCGACGTGCAGGGGATGATTCACGTCAACGCGCGCTTCGGCTTCGCCACCGGGGACGCGGTGCTGCGCGCCACCGCCGAGTCCCTGTCCGCGCAGTACCCGGGGGCCAAGGTGGTGCGCCTGCACGCGGACTGCTTCGCCGCGCTGCTGGTGCCCACGTCGCAGCTCACCGTGCGCGAGGACCTGGATGCGCCCACGCGCGAGCGGCTGGCGAAGGACGTGCGCCGCGTGCTGCCCGAGGGCACGCCGGACGCGGACGTACCGGCGTGGACGGTGAGCCTGCTGGAGCTGACGGTGGACGCGCCCTCGCACTGGCAGGTGCTGGGGCCGCTGGTATGGGCCGAGCTGGAGCGCACCCACGTCATGGTGCGCACCGGACGCGCGAGTGGGATTCAGCGTCGGCGCCTTCGCCTGGACGGCTTCGTCCCCGGACCCGGAACACCGTGAGCATCCGAGCGGACCGTTGAGCTCCGGCGCGAGCCTTCAGGCTCCAGCGCCGGAGTGACGCCCCCCGCTCCAGCGCGAGCCTCAAGGCTCGAGCGCCGGAGCGAAGCGCCTCGCGCTACTCCTCGAGGATGAACTTGCGCGGGTTCTGCGGGATGCCGTTGACGCGGACCTCATAGTGGAGGTGCGGGCCAGTGGAGCGGCCGGTGTTGCCCACCGCCGCGATGAGCGCCCCGCGCTTCACCTTGTCACCCGCCTTCACCAGCATCTTGGACAGGTGGCCGTAGCGCGTCTTGATGCCGTACCCGTGGTCGATGACGAGCACGTTGCCGTACCCACCCTCGAGGCCGGCGAACACGACCGTGCCGTCCGACGGCGAATAGACTTCCTTGCCGTGCGGCGCCGCGATGTCGAGGCCCGCGTGCATGACACGGTCCGCGGTGTACGGGTCCAGGCGCTGGCCGAAGTCGCTCGTCACCCAACCGCGCGCGGGCCAGACGGACGGCGTGGAGGCCAGCAGCGACTTCTGGTCCTGGAAGTACGCCTGCAGCTCCTGGAGGCTCTGCTCCTGGCGGGTGGCCTCCGCGCTCAGCTTGTCCAGCTTGCCCAGCAACGCGTTGGGCGAAACCGTGGAGGTCAGCTGGGTGAACTGGGTGTCCGTGGCCGGCGCCGTGGTGCCCGCCTCGGGCTCCGTCGGGCCCATGGCCAGGTTGCGCTGCGGGTCGGACAGCAGCGTAATCGCGCGCAGCTTCTGGTCGAACCGCTCCACCCTGTCCAGCGTGGAGCCGATGTGCTCGATGCGCTCGCGCACCGACTTGAGCTGCGTGCGGAGTGTCAGGTTCTCCTCACGGAGGATGCGGTTCTCCGACGCGTCGGCGGCCACCTGGAAGTAGTGGACGCTCGCCCCGGCCGCCAGTCCCACCACCAACATCAGCCCCATCCCCACCTGCATGAGGAAGGACCGCTGGATGGTGTACCGCTTCACCGGCGCGTCGTGGTCCGGGATCACCATCAGCGTGAAGGACTTTTTCGCCACGGGACCACTCCCTGCTTTTGCGTGGGACTTCAGGCGCGACAAGCTAAGTCGCTCGTTCTCGCGCAACACCTCCCCCCGCCATTCCCCAGACCGCCTCCGTCACCCAGCGGCATTTCGCCGCCGCTGGAAACGTTGGGGCAGATACCATTCTTGCTTCTAAAGTATCAAGGTCAACAGACCCATGGGGAGGGTCGAAGGCCACTGCTCGTCGCAGCAGCCGCTCAGGCCTCCACGCGCACCACGATGACGGTGATGTTGTCGTCGCCGCCGCGCTCGTTGGCGAGGTCGATGAGGCGCTTGGGCACCTCGTCCAGCGTCCGGGCCCGGGTCACCACCTCGTGGATTTCGCGGTCCTCGAGCATGTTGGCCAGACCGTCCGAGCAGAGGAGGAAGACGTCCGAGGGCTCCGAAACCAGCCCCATGACGTCCACCTGCACCTCCTCCTCGAAGCCGACGGAGCGGGTGATGATGTTCTTGTAGCGGGAGTGCTTGGCCTCCTCGGGGGTAATCATCCCGGCCTTGATCTGCTCGTTGACCAGGGAGTGGTCCTCGGAGATCTGCTGGATGAGGTCACCCCGGATGAGGTACGCCCGGCTGTCACCCACGTGGGCGAAGAAGGCGTGCTCGTCCCGGACCACCAGGGAGATGACGGTGGTGCCCATGCCGGACAGCCGCGCGTCCTCCTGGGCGGCGGTGAAGATGGCCAGGCAGGCCTTCTCCACCGCGGTGCGCAGGGACTCCGGAATGGGGGAGTCCTGCAGGTTGGGCACGGATAGGAAGGGGTTGTCCTTCCCCTCGCGAGCCCGGCGCATCTCCTTGTCGATGGTCTCGACGGCGATGCGCGACGCGGTACCGCCACCCGCGTGCCCACCCATACCGTCCGCCACGACGTAGAGCTGTAGCTCATCGTCAATAAGGAAGCTGTCCTCATTATGGTTCCGCTTCCGGCCGACGTCCGTCAGGCCAGCGGAGACAATTTTGAGGCGGGAGGCCGCGGTCTGCCCTGCGGTGCTGGACACACTCTGGATGCTATGTGAGGCCCACGGATGGGGCAAGGACGCGAATGCCCTTGCCCCTCACTTGACTCTACGCGGTGCGTCGGAGGCGGCCCCGGGGGCTGCCCTCCGGGCCGGTTTCCCGGGGTCGGGCCCGGGGCGTGGGGGCGCCCAGCGCCCGGTGGGCCGAGCGCACCAGGGCCTCGGCGGCCCCCAGCGCCTCGCGCGTCACCTCCACGCCGGACATCATCCTCGCCAGCTCGCGAGTGCGCTCGGTACCCGCCTCCAGCACGGCCACCTCGGAGACGGTGCGCTCTCCCTTGAGGCTCTTGCGGATGAGCAGGTGCGCGTCCGCGTAGGCGGCCACCTGCGGCAGGTGGGTGATGCAGAGCACCTGACGGTGGCTGCTCACCTCCTTGATCATCCGCCCCACCACGTCGGCGATGGCGCCGCTGACGCCCGCGTCCGCCTCGTCGAGGATGTAGCAGCCGCAGTTGTCGCTGTCGGCCAGCGCCCGCTTGAGGGCCAGCAGCAGGCGGCTCGCCTCACCGCCGGAAGCCACCTTGGCCAGCGGGCGCGGCGGCTCGCCGGGGTTGGCGCTGAAGAAGAACTCCACGTCGTCCGCGCCGTCCGGCCGCAGCGTCTCGCCCGGCGTCACCCGCACCTCGAAGGCCGCCTTGCCCATGGCCAGGTGCCCCAGGCCCTCGCGCACCTGGGCCGCGAACTCCACCGCGCACTCCGAGCGCTTGCGCGACAGCGCCCCCGCCGCCTTGCGCGTGCGCTCCTCCACCCGGCGCCGCTCCGCCGCCAGCTCCTCGAGGATTTCCTTCCGGTTCTCCAGCGTGCCCAGCTCGGTCTCGATTTCGCCGCGCTTCTTCAGGAGCCCGTCCAGGTGGGTGCCGTGCTTGCGGCACAGCCGCTTGAGCGCGTCCAGCCGCTCCTCCACGTCCGCCAGCCGGGACGGGTCCGACTCCAGCCCCTCCACGTAGCGGTTGAGGCGGCGCTGTGCCTCCTCCAGCTCCGACACCGCGGTGCTGAGAGACTGCGCCACCGGCGCCAGCGTGGCGTCCGTCTTCACCGCGTCGTGCACCAGCCCCAGCGCGCGGCTCACCGTCTCCACGGCGGACTGCTCCTCGCCGGAGATGAGCAGCTCCGCCTCGGAGGCGTGGCGCTTGAGCTTCTCCGCGCTGCCCAGCCGCTTGCGCTCGGCGTCCAGCCGGCCGTCCTCCCCAGCCTCGGGGTCCAGGCGCTCAATCTCGTCCAGTTGGAAGCGGAGGAACTCGGCGCGCTCACGCACCTTCGCCTCGTCGCCCCCCAGCGCGTCCATGCGCGACTCCACCTCGCGCAGGGCCGAGTACTCGCCGAAGTAGGCCGCCAGCGCCTCGTCCAGGGCGCCATAGCGGTCCAGCAGCACCCGGTGCAGGGCCGAGTCGAAGAGGCTGACGTGCTCGTGCTGTCCGGCGATGTCCACCGTGCCTCGCGTGAGCTTGGACAGCACCCCCACCGTCACGAGGGCGCCATTGACGTACACCTTGCCCCGGCCCGTCCGGCCGAGCACCCGGCGCACCAACACCTCCTCCCCGAGGTCTGGCAAGCCGAGCTCCTCCAGCCGCTGCCCCAATGCCTGGGTGCGCGCGAAGACGCCCTCCACGGACGCCTCCTCACAGCCGGCACGGATGACGTCCGGGTCGGCCCGCCCACCCAGCAGCAGGCCCAGTGCATCCACGAGGATGGACTTGCCCGCCCCTGTCTCACCTGTGAGGACGGTGAGGCCGGCTCCGAACGCCACCTCCACCTCCTCGATCACCGCCACGTTCGAAATCCGAAGACCCAGCAGCACGCGCGCCCTCCGTGGTCCGTACGACGGCCCTGGTAACTGAACACCCTAGCAGGTCCCTCTGACACTGCACAGGCGTTCGGGTCGTGCGCACGTCTGGCGTGCGGGTGGGAGAGGAGGCTCGTTGGAGCCCCGACCTCACAACCCCTCAGATTTCGGTGAACAGCTCCTGGATGTCCTGCTCGGTGAGCGTGCGGCCCAACTCGTCACCGTCGCCGCCCAACACTCCGGCGGCCAGGTCTCTCTTCCGGCGCTGGAGGGCGAGAATCTTCTCCTCCACCGTGCCGCGGGTAATCAGCTTGTAGCTGATGACGGCGCGCGTCTGGCCGATGCGGTGCGTACGGTCCGTGGCCTGGTCCTCCACGGCCGGGTTCCACCACGGGTCGAAGTGGATGACGTAGTCCGCGGCGGTGAGGTTGAGGCCGGTGCCGCCCGCCTTCAGGGAGATGAAGAACAGCGGGGGCCCGTCAGGCTGGTTGTACTCGTCCACCTTGCCCATGCGGTCCTTGGTGCGACCGTCCAGGTAGAGGTAGCGCAGGCCCTTCTTGTCGGCCTCCGTCTTGAGCAGCTCCAGCATCTCCGTGAACTGGCTGAAGACGAGCGCACGGTGGCCTTCCGCCACCAGGTCCTCCACCAACTGGAGGAAGCGCTCCACCTTGGCGCTGGACGGCAGCAACGTGCCGGGCGGCATCTTCAGGAGACGCGGGTCGCAGCACACCTGACGCAGGCGCATCAGCGCGGCGAGGATGGACACGCGGCTGCGCTTGAAGCCCACCTTCTCGATGGACTCCGACACCTTGCGGCGGCTCTCGTCCAGCACCTCGCGGTAGAGGGCGGCCTGACCGGGTTCCATCTCGCACCAGGCGATGGACTCCGTCTTGGGCGGCAGGTCCTTGGCCACCTCCGTCTTCAGGCGGCGCAGGATGAAGGGCTGAATCCGGCGGCGCAGCCGGTCCTTCGCGGAGGCGTCGTTGGCCACCTGGATGGGCTGCTCGTACCTGTCGGAGAAGCCCTCCGCGCTGCCGAGGAAGCCCGGCATCAGGAAGTCGAAGATGCTCCACAGCTCCGACAGGCGGTTCTCCAGAGGCGTACCGGTGAGCGCCAGGCGCGTCTCGCTCGGCAGCGCCTTGCAGGCCTGCGCGGTGGCGCTGTCCGCGTTCTTGATGTTCTGCGCCTCGTCCAGGACGACGTAGCGGAAGCCCACCTGGGAGAGCTGGTCCAGGTCCCGACGCACCAGGGCGTACGAGGTGAGGACCAGGTCCATCCCCTTCAGGTCCTCCGCGCGCTCCTTGCGGTCCTGGCCGTGCCACACCATGACCTTGAGGCCCGGCGTGAAGCGCTCGGCCTCGCGCTCCCAGTTGGCGAGCACGCTGGTGGGCGCCACCACGAGCGACGGCTTGCGCCCCTCGTCGTTGGCCACCTTCTGCATGAGGCTCAGCGACTGCACCGTCTTACCGAGACCCATGTCGTCCGCGAGGATGCCGGACAGCCCATGGCGGCGCAGGAACCAGAGCCAGGACAGGCCCGCCTCCTGGTAGTGGCGCAGCGTGGCCTGAAGTCCCTCGGGGACGGCGACCTTCGGCACGCCGGCCGTCTCGCGCAGCTCCAGCATGGCCTGCCGCGCCTTGGCCTCCACCTCGGTGAACTCGCCCAGGTCCGCGAGCAGGTCCAACGCGACAGCCTGGTGCAGCGGCAGCCGTGTGCGCGAGCGGCCCGGCATGGCGCCGGCCTCCTCGAGCAGGTCCGCCACGCGCTTGATCTCAGCGGGGTCGGCCTCGGCGAAGGTGCCGTCCTTCAGCGGGACGAAGCGGCGGCCCGAGTCCAGCCACATGCGCACCGCGCCCAGGTCCACCGCCTGGTCGTCGGTGACGAACTCGGCGTCCAGGTCGAACCACTGCACACCGCTCATGCCCACGCGGATGCGCGGCTTGAGCTTGGGACGCAGGCGCACCTTGGGAGCCTGCACGCCGAAGCGCTCCCACTCGGACGGCAGCGAGGCCAGGCCGCGCGCCCAGAACTCCAGCGCGGCGTCACCGGCGGCGTCGAAGACGGAGCTCTGCTGCTCGAACTTCAGACCCAGGTCCAAGAGGAGCTTGCCCGCGGCGCGCTCCACGTCCTCGCGGCGGCGGTACAGCTTGCGGCTGTCCGAGCCCACGCCGCTGGCGTAGCCCAGGTGCGTGGCCGTGGGGGACACCGGCACGGTGGTCTGCCCGTAGCGGGCGGCGAGCTGCACCTTCACCTTCTCCGGGTTGCCCTCCAGCGTGAGCATGAAGCGCGGCTCTACCGACTCGTCCACGTCGATGTCGTCCGCCTTCAGCGCCATGCGGAAGCGCGGCAGGTGCGCGGCGAAGAAGGTGAGCACCCGGTCCAGCTGCCCGGCCGGGAAGGACATGCTCGGCTCCAGGAGCCACTTGCGCAGCAGGCGGGGCGGGAAGTCCGGCTCCACCGCGTGCAGGTTCTGCCCCTGGATGACCCAGGTCTTCTTCCCCGACAGGAGGATGACGTCCTTCAGCGAGCAGCTGGCGTTGTCCGGGAAGAGCAATTCAATCCGCGCGGTGGCGCCGTCCGGGCGCGACTCCAGGCGAATCTGCGGACGCACGGGCATTTCCGTGTTGATGAGCTGCGTGCCCCGGTAGATGACGCGGCGCTGGCGCAACTGGTCCAGCACCTCGCTCAGGTCCTCGTCGGAGAGGACGATGCGCGAGTCGTAGCGGTGCTCGTGCCGCGACAGCATCATGAAGACGCGCTCGTCCGCGGGAGCGATGCGGCCGCCCGTCTGGAGCAGCCGCTTGACGTGGATGGGGCCCTTCGTCTGGGCGTCCTGACGGCGCACGTCCACCACCCAGTGCCGTCCCCCGTTGCCGGTGCTGGAGGGCGTCAGGCGGTAGAAGAACTCGTAGTCGGGCAGCGAGGACAGGCCGAGCCAGCTCTCCACCTTCGCGAGCGCCGGCAGATTCACCGGGTCGATGGCGGGAGACGCCACGGGTTCCACCGGCGCCTCGTCGTCGGCGACCTCATTGGTCTCCACGGGGGCGGCGGAGGCCACGGGCTCCGGGCGCGGGGGCGGCGGAGCGGGCGGGCGGAAGCGCGCGGCGTAGATGAGCGCGGCGGCGACCACGTGCTTGCAGTGCGGCCCGTACACGTTCCAGGACTGGCAGGTACAGGTGGACGTAGCCTTCCCGTCCCCCAATTCCAGGGCCACCTGGTAGCGCTCGCCGGACGAGCCGGCGACCTGGGCGGTGATGCGGTTGCCTTCTCGTTGGAGACCGAAGACGCGGCGCGTTTCGGCCACCTCCCGGCCCTTCTTGAAGGTGGTGGGTTGAACTTCGGCCTTCAGGGCCCGGAGCCACACGGTGTCCTGAGGAGGGAGGGCGTCTCGAATGTCGGCGGTGGATTGCACGGCTGGCAAAGGCCCCAGGCTCCATTTGGCCGCGGGGAACGCGCTGGACTACCACACCAACGGCGCTCCCGCTCGCGGGAAAAAGCGATGCGTCCGCCAGCGGAAGCAGCCCACTGGCATCTGGCTATGAGAGCATCAACCCGCGCCATGGCCCGGACCGTCCGCCCCCGCGTCTTCGTCACCCGCCAGCTCCCTGGAGAGGCCCTCGGCCGACTGGGCAGGCACGTGGACCTGCGCGTCTGGGAGGACGAGCTGCCACCGTCCCGTGACGCGCTCCTGGCCGAGGCGGCGCACGCCGAGGGCCTTGTCACCCTGCTGACAGACCGGGTGGACGAAGGCCTGCTCGCCGCTGCGCCGGGCCTGCGGGCGGTGAGCAACGTGGCCGTGGGCTACGACAACATCGACGTGCGGGCCTGTACCACGCGCCGGATACCGGTGGGCAACACTCCGGGTGTGCTCACGGAGACCACCGCGGACTTCGCCTTCGCCCTGCTGATGGGGCTGGCGCGCCGGGTGGCGGAGGCGGATGCCTTCGTCCGCGCGGGGAAGTGGCGCACGTGGAGCCCCACCCTCCTCCTGGGCACCGACATCCACGGGGCCACGCTGGGCATCGTCGGCCTGGGCGCCATCGGCGCGGCGGTGGCCCGGCGGGCGCGCGGCTTCGGCATGCGCGTGCTGTACGTGGGCCGCGAGGCGCGGCCCGAGCTGGAGACGGAGCTGGGCGTGCGGCGCGTGGACAAGGCGACGCTGCTGGCGGAGTCGGACATCGTCAGCCTGCACGTCCCGCTGTCGCCCCAGACACGGCACTGGCTGGGACGCGCCGAGCTTCAGGCGATGAAGCCAGGGGCGCTGCTCGTCAACACCGCGCGCGGCGGTGTGGTGGACCAGGCGGCGCTCATCGAGGCGCTGCGGGACGGACGGCTGGGTGGCGCCGCGCTGGACGTCATGGACCCGGAGCCGCTCCCCACGGACAGCCCGCTGATGACGTTGCCGAACGTCCTGCTGGCGCCCCACATCGCCAGCGCCTCGCATGCCACGCGGGGGCGCATGGCCTCCATGGCGGTGGACAACCTCCTGGCCGCGCTCGACGGACGGCGGCCTCCTCACTGCGTCAACCCGGAGCTCTTCCCATGAACATGCCCGCACCGAGCCTGACCGACACCACCCTCGTCGCCGACGTGAACGCCATGCTGCGCGACGTGCCGAACTTCCCCAAGCCGGGCATCGTCTTCAAGGACATCACCCCCGTGCTGGCCGACCCGCGCCTGTTCGGCCGCGTCATCAACGCGATGTCCGCGCCCTTCCGCGGGCAGCACATCTCCAAGGTGGTGGGCGTGGAGGCCCGCGGCTTCCTCCTGGGCGCGCCCATCGCACTCGCGCTGCACGCGGGCTTCGTCCCCGCGCGCAAGCCGGGCAAGCTGCCCTACAAGTCCGTCGTGGAGAAGTACTCGCTGGAGTACGGCGCGGACGGGCTGGAGATGCACGAGGACGCCCTCCACAAGGGCGAGCGCGTGCTCATCGTGGACGATGTGCTCGCCACCGGCGGCACGGCCGAGGCCACCTCGAGGCTGGTGCAGAAGCTCGGCGGAGAGCTGGTGGGCTACAGCTTCCTCATCCACCTGGCCTTCCTCGACGGCCTGAAGCGCCTGGGCCAGGACAAGGTGACGTCGCTCCTGTCCTTCTGAGGACACCCGAGGGGACTGGAGGGCGCCGGAGCATTTCGGGCATCCGCGCCCTCCCCTGCCCGCCTGCTGCCGCGCGGGCCGGGCCTGCCCACCTCTGGAGGAGGCACCGTTCCACGGAGGAAAGGCCATGCCCGAGGTGCGCTCCAGCGGCGACGTCCGCATCCACTACGACGACGTGGGCCACGGAGAGCCCACGCTGCTCTTCATCCCGGGCTGGTGCACCACCCGGAACGTCTTCCGACACATCATCCCCCGCTGCGCCGCGCGCCACCGGGTGCTCTCCGTGGACCTGCGCGGCCATGGGCTGTCCGAGGGCGGAGGCGCCGACTTCGACAGCGACACCGTGCTGGAAGATTTGCTCGCCGTGGTGGAGGCCAGCGGCGCGCGCCCGGTGGTCCCCGTCGGCCTGTCCCACGCAGGCTGGTGGGCGATAGAGCTGCGACGCGAACTGGGCGCCGAGCGCGTACCGGACATCGTGTTGATGGACTGGCTCATCTCCGAGCCGCCGCTCGCCTTCACCGAGCTGCTGCAGGGGCTGATGTCCGACCGCTGGAGGGAAGCCCGCGACGGGCTCTTCGCCATGTGGCTGAAGGGCGTGAACAACGAAGAGGTCATCCGCTACGTCCGCGAGGAGATGGGCGCCTTCGGCGAGGACATGTGGGCCCGCGCCGCGCGGGAGATTGGCGCCGCGTACTCGCGCGAGGGCTCGCCGCTAAGGGCCCTCTTCGGACTGCGGCCGCCCACGCCGACGCTGCACCTCTACGCCCAGCCGGACTCGCCCGAGTACCTCGATGGACAGGTGGCCTTCAGCACGCAGAACCCGTGGTTCCACGTGATGAAGCTGCCCGCCATCAGCCACTTCCCGATGCTGGAGGTGCCAGACCTCATGGCAGCGGGAATCGAGGCGCTCGTCTCCGCGCGGGAGACGTACATCAACACCAGCCTCGACGCGGCCAGCACCCCGCCCGCCTGACACGCATTCCCAGCGGCCCACCTCGCCGCCTGGCTGACCACCCGACGGCCCCGCCCGGCGCCGTCGGGTTGACGTCTTTCGGTCCCCTGTTTATAAGTTGGTCACACAACCAACAAACAAGACCACCATGCCCCGTCCATCCAACACCGAGGAGCGCCGCCAGCAGATTGTGGATGGGCTGCTCAAGGTCATGGCGGAGCGCGGCTACGAGCGCGCCTCCGTGGGCGAAATCGCGAAGGCGGCGGGGCTGAGCCCGGGGCTCGTGCACTACCACTTCAGCGACAAGCAGGAGATTCTGCTCGTGCTGGTGGAGCAGCTCGCCTCGCGCGCGCGCATCCGGGTGACGACGCGACTGGCGAGGGTGAAGGGCGATGACGCGCGCGCGAAGGTGGATGCCTTCATCGACGCCTTCCTCGCCACGGGCGGAGACGCGGCCCCGTCCGCCGTCGCGAGCTGGGTCACCATCAGCGCGGAGGCCATCCGTCAGCCGGAAGTGCGCGCCGCCTATGACAGGGTGGTGAAGGCGGACCTGGAGCAGCTCGAGTCGCTCGTCGCCGCGGTGGTGGGCAAGCGCCGGGCACGCACCATCGCCGCGGGCCTCTTCGCCGCGGTGCAGGGCTACTTCGTGCTCTCCGCGAGCGCGCCCGACCTCGTGCCTCCGGGCTCCGCGGCGGGCACCGTGAAGCGCATGGCCGCGGGCCTGCTGGACACGGTGGAAGCGCGGGAGGACGCATGAAGACGCCGACGAAGCTGGGGCTCCTTTCCACCCTCTACCTCTCGCAGGGCCTGCCGTTCGGCTTCTTCACCCAGGCCCTGCCCGTGCTGCTGCGCAAGCAGGGTCTGTCGCTGCCCGCCATCGGCCTGGCGCACCTGTTGGCCCTACCGTGGGCGCTCAAGTTCCTCTGGGCTCCGGCCATGGACCGCTACGGCTCGGAGAAGTGGGGCCGGCGGCGCGGCTACATCCTCCCGTTGCAGTGCCTGTCCGCGGCGCTGCTCCTGTCGCTCGCGCTGCCCGCCGCCGGGCTGGACACGAGCCTCCTCATGGCCGCGGTCCTGGGGGTGAACCTCCTGGCCGCCACGCAGGACATCGCCACGGACGGGCTCGCGGTGGACCTGCTCGGGCCCGAGGAGCGCGGCTGGGGCAACGGCATCCAGGTGGCCGCCTACCGCGTGGGCATGATTGTCGGCGGCGGCCTCATGCTCGCCGTCTTCGACGCGGTGGGCTGGCGCCCCACGTTCCTCGCGCTCGGCGGGCTGCTGCTCCTCGCCACCGTGCCCATCACCCTCTACCGCGAGCCCCCTTCCGAGCCTCCGCCCGCGCAGAGCCTGGGCCTGTCGTGGTGGCTGCGGCGCCCGGGCGCGGCGGCGTGGCTCGCGCTGCTCGTCGTCTACAAGGCGGGCGAGGCCCTGGCCACGGGCATGCTGCGCACCTTCCTCGTGGACTCGGGGCTGTCGCTCACGGACATCGGCTGGATGCTCGGCGGCGTGGGCTTCACCGCGGGCCTTTTGGGCGCCCTCCTCGGCGGCGGCCTCGTGGTGCGGCTGGGCCGGCGCCGTGCGCTGCTCCTCTTCGGCGTCACGCAGGCCGGCGCGGTGCTGCTGTACGCGCTCGCCGCCCGTGGCACCGCGTCGCTTCCGCTGCTCACCGCCGTCTGCGCGGTGGAGCACGTGGCGAGCGGCATGGCCACCGCCGCCGTCTTCACCGCGATGATGGACGCCTGTCGTCCCGAGCACGCCGCCACCGACTACACCGTGCAGGCCTCGCTGGTCGTGCTGGCCACCGGCGGCGCGGCCGCGGTGAGCGGCTTCAGCGCCAACGCGCTCGGCTACTCCGCGCACTTCGCGCTGTCCGCCGCCCTCTGCGTCGCCGGCACGCTCTTCGTCGCCCTCACCTTCCACCCGCCCCGAACGGAGTCGCCCGGGGCGGCTCCCGAGGTGTCCCCATGACCATCGCCGTCTACGCCGGCAGCTTCGACCCCGTCACCTCCGGACACCTGTCCGTCGTCCGGCAGGCCGCGCGCCTCTTCGGCCACGTCGTCGTCGTGGTGGCCGTCAATCCCAACAAGCGCTCCCTCCTCTCCGCCGACGAGCGCATGGCCCTCCTGCGCGAGGCCGTGAGGCTCCACCCCAACGTCACCGTGGCGCGCACCGAAGGGCTCATCGTCGACTTCGCGCGCGAGATTGGCGCCAGCGTCCTCCTTCGCGGCGTGCGCGGCGCCACCGACGCCCAGTTCGAGACGGAGCTGGCGCAGAACAACCGCGCCCTCGCGCCGGAACTGTCCACCCTCTTCCTCCCCGCCGAGGCGCACCTTGCCGAGGTGAGCAGCAGCGGACTCAAGGAGCGCGTCGCGCGCGGCGAGGATGTTTCGGCCTTCTGCCCACCCGCCGTCGCGGCGAAGCTGAGAGAACGACTCGCACCCTCTGCCCGGAGTCAGCCATGAGCCTGTCCTTCGTCACCCTCGGCGTCGGTGACGCCTTCTCCGCCCTGCGCTACTCCTCGTGCCTCGCCGTCGAGGCGGAGGGACAGGTGCTCCTCGTGGACTGCCCGCACCCCATCCGGAAGATGATGCGCGAGGCCTCCGAGTCCTCCGGTGTCCCCCTCGACGCGGACCGCGTCAGCGCCGTGGCCCTCACCCACCTGCATGCGGACCATGCATCGGGCCTCGAAGGCCT
This sequence comes from Pyxidicoccus sp. M6, assembly GCF_055568925.1. Taxonomy (NCBI): domain Bacteria; kingdom Pseudomonadati; phylum Myxococcota; class Myxococcia; order Myxococcales; family Myxococcaceae; genus Pyxidicoccus; species Pyxidicoccus sp. M6. Next base: position 9,777,322 of record NZ_CM145714.1, read on the forward strand.
GGGCTATTTCTCCTTCTTCGTGCTGAAGAAGAAGCTGGAGGTGCTCACCCACCCCGCCGTGGCGGAGCGCCTCTGGGAGGGGCACCTCGCCGCCGGCATGGAGTGCCTCATCGAGCGCCATGGCTCGGCCCCCAACGACAAGCACTTCGAGGACTACTTCGAGCACACGCCGCTCTCCACGGAGACCTGCGTGCGGCACGGGCCGTTCCTGATTGAGGCCCGCATGACGTACCACCACCTGCCCACCACCGCGCTGCGCATCCATGCGGGGGGCCGGTGCCTGGGCTACAGCGCGGACACCGCCTTCGACGAGGGCCTCATCGACTGGCTCTCGGAGGCGGACCTGATGATTCACGAGACGAACTACGGCGTGCACACGCCCTACGAGAAGCTCGCGGCGCTGCCCGCGGAATTGCGCGCCCGGATGCGGCTCATCCACTACCCGGACGACTTCGACACCGGCGCGAGCGTCATCGAACCGCTCGCACAGGGCCGCCGCTACCACGTGTGACTGAGATGAAAAGGCGCCCCGCTCCAGCATGAGCGGGGCGCCCTTCACTGCCTCACGCGTTACTGCGAGAAGATGACCAGCGAGTAGGGGCCGAGCTTGATGGTGCCGTTGTAGCCCAGGCCGTCCTTGGCGCCGGCGTTGGCGTTGGTATCCAGCGTCGCCGTGTTGCCAAAGTCGGACGAGTACCCGTTCCAGTCGCTGTTGAAGCGGGCGTACCAGAGGCCGCCGCGCGGGAAGCCGACGTTGTAGCTGGAGAAGTAGGTGCCGCTGAAGTTGGCGACGATGACCACGTCATCGCCCGGGCCACCGGCATCCCAGCGGTGGTAGGCAAGCACCTTGTTGGTGTTGTTGACGTGGTAGACGTTGACGTTGCCGCCACGCAGGCCGCGGGTGTTGTTGGACCAGTTGCGGCGCAGGCGGATGAGGTCGCGGTACAGCGTCTTGATGCCGCCGTAGGAGTTCAGCTTGTTCCAGTCCACCGGGTCGCCGTCGGAGAAGTAGCCGTCCTCCAGAATCTCCTGGCCCTGGAACATGAGCGGGATGCCGGGCGAGGTGAAGACGACGCCCGCCGCCAGCGTGGAGCGCTTCTTGGCCGCCCAGCTCCCGGCGTTGCCCGGCCAGATTTCCTCCGGCACGCGGCTGTGGCCGTTGGCCACCTCGTCATGGCTCTCCGTGTAGATGACGCGCGCGGTGTGCCGGCCGCTGAAGCGCTGGTAGATGGCGTTCTTCACCGCGTTCATGTCGCGGTTGGCGTCGTTCATCTCGATGACGGCCTGGCGGAGGGGGTGGACGAACTCGCCCGCCCACTGCGAGTCGAAGCCGCCGCCGCCCGAGCTGTCGGACGTGGCGTCGTTGGTGATGGAGTCACCCGCTCCGAAGTCCTCCGCGATGCTGATCTTCCACGGCTGCGTCGCGTTGATTTCGCGGTTGATGGAGCGGAACACCGTCCACGCATCGCCGATGCTGTTGCCCTCGTTGCCGTCCGAGGTGCGCATGTACTTGGTGGCGTCCCAGCGCAGACCGTCGGCGCGGAAGGCATTCGTCAGGCTCATCATCGAGTCGCGGATGTACGCGCGGACCTCGGGGCGGCCGTAGTCCGGACGCGTGCTGCCCCACGGCGTGTTCTTCCGCCAGTCCGTGTAGAAGTACTCGCCACCCGAGCCGAGGCAGTCACCGCTGAAGCACCACATGGGCAAATCGCTGGGGCCGTAGTGGTTGTGCACCACGTCGAAGATGACGCCGATGCCGCGGTAGTGCGCCTCGTCCACGAAGCGCTTCATGTCGTCGGGGCTGCCGTACGCGCTCTCCGGCGCGAAGGGGAAGGCCGCGTTGTAGCCCCAGGAGAAGTCACCGGCGAACTCGAATGCCGGCATGACCTCCACCATGTTGACGCCGAGGTCCCTCAGGTAGTCGAGCTTGGCAATCGCGCTCGTCCAGTTGCCGGGGCCGCCGCCGGGCGAGTCGTAGAGCGTGCCGACGTGCATCTCGTAGATGACCATCTCGTTGAACGGCGGCGTGCTGAACTGCTGCGACTTCCAGTAGTACGTGCCCTGGTCGTAGATGATGCTGGCGCCGGACGAGTTCTCCTGCCACGCCGAGCGCGGGTCGGCATGATCCGCGCCGCCGTCCCACTGGTTGACGACGTAGTACTTGTACTTCTGGCCCTTCACGGCGCCGGCAACGTCGCCGGAGAAGTTGCCGTTGAACTCGTTGCCCAGCTCGATGCCGTTCCAGCTGCTGAAGTCGCCCTTCACGTAGACGCGCTTGGCGTACGGGGCCCAGACGCGGAACGTCGTGCCGCCCGAGTAGATGGAGGCGCCCATGCCGGGGCGCGTCGAAGAAGTGAGGGGCTGATAGACGGTGGCGGTCTGCGGACTGGAAACCTGTTGCTGTTGCGACTCGAGAGCGGGCTCGCCACAACCGCCCAGCAAGCCGGCCAGTAGCAGCGCACTCCACCTGTTGACGTACCGCATGATGAGGACCTCCCTTGGTTAAGGGGCGTCCTAGCAACCACGGTGAATCCGGCGCAAACGTCGGAAGCGGTTTTCCTGTAACTTTCCATCATGTCGCATTGCAGCAATTCGCGCGGATTTGCTGCCACGCGGCATGTATCACGCACGCCCCGTGAAGACGTGGAGGCTCGCCTTCGAAAGGCGACTGCGCTACTCCGGGCGGACTGCGCGGCGCCGACGGGCGCCCTTCTGCCTCTGGAGAAAGAGCCGAGATGAAGACGACGACAGCGCCGGCCCGACGCGTGGCCCTGCTCCTGCCGCTCGCGTTGGCCGTGGTGCTGACGGCGGACCGTGCCTCGGGGGCCCAGCCCTCCGCGCCGGCCGCGCCTGCCTCGCGGAAGGTGACGCTGCTGCACCTGGCGGACGTGTATCAGGTGCAGCCGGTGGAGGCGGGTCGCCGGGGCGGGCTGGCGCGGGTGGCCACGCTGCGCAAGCAGGTGCTGAAGGAGGCCCCGGACGCGGTGACGGTGCTGGGCGGCGACACGCTGTCTCCGTCCGTGGAGTCGCTGCTGACGGTGGACGGCAAGGCGCTCAAGGGCCGGCAGATGATTGATGCGTGGAACGCGCTCGGCCTGGACTACGCGGTGCTGGGCAACCACGAGTTCGACTTCGGCGACGAGGCGCTGCGCGAGCGCATCCACGAGTCGCGCTTCACGTGGCTGGGCGCCAACGTGACGGACGCGAAGACGGGCGGCGTCTTCGAGGGCGTGAAGGCCTGGGACGTGCGCGACGTGGGCGGTGTGAAGCTGGGCCTGTTCGGCGTGGTGGTGGCGGAGACGAAGAAGACCTCCAAGCCCGGGCCGGACACGAACTTCGGGGACTCCTGCGAGGCGTCGCGCGACGCGGTGACGAAGCTGCGCGAGGCGGGCGCCACGGTGGTGGTGGGGCTGACGCACCTGACGCTGGAGGAGGACCGCGCGCTCGCGAAGTGCGTGAAGGTGGATGCGATTCTGGGCGGGCATGACCACACGGGCGCGGAGGACCGCTCCACGGGGACGCCCATCTTCAAGGTGCCCGCGGACGCGGTGGAGCTGGGCCGGCTCACGCTGGACGTGGACGCGGCGACGGGGGCGGTGCGCAAGGCCACGTGGAAGCGGATGCCCGTCACGAGCAAGGTGCCGGAGGACGCGGACTTCAACGCGGCCATGAAGGCATATGAGCCGCTGTTCGCCCGGCTCTCCGAGCGCGTGGGCCGCACGCCGGTGGCGCTGGACGCGCGCTCGGTGGAGGTGCGCACGCGGGAGACGAACCTGGGCTCCTTCGTCGCGGATGCGTTCCGCGCGGCGGCCGGCGCGGACGTGGCGCTGGTGAATGGCGGCGCCCTGCGCGCGGACGCGGTGCTGCCTGCGGGTGTGGTGACGCGGCGCGAGCTGCACGCGATTCTTCCGTACGAGGACTCGCTGGTGGTGGTGGAGGTGAAGGGGGCCGCGCTGAAGGCGGCGCTGGAGAATGGAGTGAGCCTGGCGCGCGAGGACGCGAAGCCCGGCCGCTTCCCGCAGGTGTCCGGCCTGCGCTTCACGTACGACGCGGGCAAGCCCGCGGGCGAGCGCGTGGTGGACGTGAAGGTGGGCGGCAAGCCGCTGGACGCGGACGCCACGTACAAGCTGGCGACGCTGAGCTTCCTCGCGGGCGGCAAGGACGGCTACGAGATGCTGAAGGGGCTGCCCTCCACGCCCGTGCAGAAGGGCACGCCGCTGGACGTGCTGGCGGAGGCGTTCCGCACCGGCAAGCCCGCGCCGCGCGCGAAGCCGGAGGGGCGCATCGTCCGCATCGGTGACGCCACGCTGACGAAGGACGCGCGCCGGCCGCCGCCGCCGCCCAAGTAGCCCTCACCGCACCGCCCACCCGCGCCGCTCATAGACGACGCGCCCCGCCAGCTCGCGCAGCGCATCCGTGCTCTGGCTGAGGTTGCCCGCGCGGGGCAGCCAGCTCATGCGCTTGAGCGGTGTGTCCGACGTGCGCACGTCCACGGGCAGCGTGTCCGGCCGCAGGCCCACCGCGGCGAAGCAGCCCGCGGCGCGCGGCATGTGCGCGGCGCTCGTCACCAGCAGCAGCGTCTTCCACCCCTGCGCGCGGATGATGCGCTCGGACTCCACCGCGTTCTCGCGCGTGTTGCGGCTCTTCCCCTCGGCGAGGATGCGCTCCGCCGGGATGCCCCATGCCTGGAGCTGCTTCGACAGCACGTCCGCCTCCACCACCGCCTCGGGCCTCGGGTCCAGCGAGCCGCCGGAGATGAGCACCCTTTGCGCCCTCCCCTCCCGCAGCAACTCGAAGCCGCGCAGCAGCCGCTCCGGCGCGGCGTTGTACTCGGGCCTTCCGGAGCGCTCGGTGGCGACGGGGTCCAACCCACCGCCCAGCACGATGACGGCGTCGTACGTCACGTCCGGGCGGAACGTCGTGACGGCCCCCGCCTCCGTCGCCCGCATCAGCGCCGACGACACCGCCTCCGTGGAGAAGGCGTAGAGCACCAGCAGCCCCAGCACGCTGAGCAGCCGTGAGGCCCTGGCACGGCGCCGCAGCAGCGCCCCGGCAAGCAGGAACAGCAGCGCCCACGACAGCGGCGCCAGGAAGATGTCGAGCACCTTCGAAAGGAAGAGGAACATCGCAGGAAGGCTCCAGATAGCGCTTCCGCGCCGGCTCGGCATCCCCCATCTGGCGGCCTACCCGAGCCCGCTCCCGGCGCCGAGACCTCGTCAGTTCTCCTCGACGGAGACCGAGCCCGGTGCGTCCACCGCCACCTCGAAGGCCGCCGCGGGCGCCCCGGCCATCGCCTTCCGGTCCGGCAGGGCAAACTCCATCTGCCGCAGGCCAGTCACCTCGTACCGGCCCTCGCCGAGCAGCTGAATCAACGCCCACCCCTGTCTTCCCGACACCCGCGTCCCGGGAGGCGTCACCAGGCCCACCTCGCCCGGACTCGCATTCATGCGCCGGACCCTCACGACGTAACGGCTTGTTCCTTCGAGCTTGCGGAGCACGAACTGGGAATTGGGCAGGTAGGCCTGCCAGTGCAGCGTCTTGTCGACCCCCAGCGAGACCACCTCATTGGTCATCTCATCCCGGACGTTGACCACGGAGAACCCGGGCGCGCCCGGGGCCTCCCCCTGTCCGAGGAAGAAGAAATACACCACCTTCGCGGACGGCAACGTGCTGGGCCTGTAGCCGAGCATCTGGATGGCCGAGCCCGCCGTCGCGTCCGTACCGTCGGGTACCGCGAGCAGCGGGCTCGAGTCCCACGTTCCCTCGGAAGAGGCTCCGGAGCCGGGAGCACCTCCCGCCGGCCTGGAGAGCCACGCCGAGTAGGTGTGTTGCGGGTTGAGCACCATCCACCGCGCACGGGACTCGGGACGATAGGAATTGCGCCCGTGCTTCAACAGAATCCGAGCGGGCACCTTCTCGAGGACCTGGATGGCGGGCTCCCCCTTCTCCGGCGGAAGCATGCCCTCCGAGCCCGCCATGGCCAGGTCCGGGACCTGCGTGCGCAGCGGAGCCAGCTTCACCTCCAGCTCCCTCTTGAGCTCTCCGGGGGCAAAGGAGTGGACCCAGGACCGCCACCCGCCATGCACCAGGGTCACCCTCTGCGATGCGGTGGAGGGCTGGAGGTCCATCGTCAGGGGCGTCTGGCCCTGAATGGCCCCATCCACGAAGACATACGCCCCTGGAGGCTCGGACTGAACGGTCACCCGCTGCCCGGATGCGCGCATGACGAGGAGACAGAGCACCGCCAACGCGAGCAGGCCGCTCACACCCGTGCCGATGGCCAGCCAGCGCAGCGCCTTCCGGCGCCGGCTCTCGCCAACGGGCTCCGTGAGCAGGGTGTCCCGAGGGTAGGCGGCGTCCCCCACCATCTCGGGAAGTCCCAACTGAGGCAGTGTCGCCACTCCTCCCGCGCCCATCTTCCAGAGCGCGGGTTTGATGCCCGCGGGACGGACCTGGCCGTTCGGCGCGGGAGGTGGCGGCATGGCGACCTGCTCCATCTCCCATCGCTTGCGCCGGGGCGGCCCGGTCCGCGCGGAGGTACCGAGCCTTGGTGGAGGAGGCAGGGTGGCCCGCGTCTCGCGCCACGTCTCCACCATGCGCAGGAACTCCGGCGGGACGCGCGCGCCCCTTCCCGCCACGGCCAGCTCCTCGCGGAACAGCCAGGTCATCAAATGCTTGCGCGTCGTCGGGCGAAAGAGAGGGGCCTCCCTGCCCATCCAATCCGAGAGCGCCTGCTGGAACGCCTCCGCGGTGGAGAAGCGGACGTGGAGGTCGGTCGCCAGCGCCTGATGGACAATCGAGACCAGCCGCGAATCCAGCCGCGCGTTGAGGGAGGCCAGCGGAACCAGCCGGCCCTCCACGATTTTCTCCATGACCTCGAGCTCGACGCCTTCCGCCGGACAGCGCCCGGAGAGCATCTGGTAGAGCACCACCCCCACCGAATAGACATCCGAGCGGGCATCCACGACTTCGCCCCGGGCCTGCTCCGGAGAGAGATAGAGGTACTTGCCCTTCACCACGCCCACGTCCGTCTCCGGACGCCCGACCAGCCGGGCCTTGGCGATGCCGAAGTCGGAAATCTTCACCTCGCCTTCGTAGCTGAGCAGCACGTTGTCGGGAGACATGTCCCGGTGCACCAGGCCCAGCGGACGCCCCTGCTCGTCCGTCCGCTCGTGCGCGTGGTGCAGGCCGCGGCACATCTCGATGGCAATCCCTACCGCCAGCGGGGCCGGGAGCGATGGCAGTCCCTGGGCCCGGGCCATCTTCAGGACCCGGGACAGCGGCTGCCCGTCCACCAGCTCCATGGCCAGGAAGTACTCCCCCTCCACCTGCCCGAAGTCGAAGACCTGGACGATGTTGCCGTGGCTGAGGCCAATCGAGATGCGCGCCTCGTTGAGGAACATGGCGGCGAACGCGGGGACCTCCGCGTAGTGCGTGAGGACCCGCTTGATGACCACGAACTTGCTGACGCCAGGCGCCGCGGTGTACCGGGCGCGATAGACAACCGCCATGCCGCCGGTGCCCAGCCGTTCCAGCAACTCGTACTTGCCGAACCAGGTCGCGGGAGCCTCGCCCATGAGCGAAGCCTAGCACCGCGAGTCAAATCCCTTGCAGTGACGCGCCCGTCAGCGCTCTCCCCAGTGCAACTTTTGACGAAGGATGGAGAAGTACGCCACCTTTGGATTGCGCACCAGGTTGACGCGGTTGGGCGAGCGCACCACCTCGATGCAGTCCCCGCCCTGCAGTCCGTGCCCTGTCTGTCCATCCAGCGTGAGGTACGTGTCCGCCGTCTCGCTGCGCAGGGTGATTCGAATCACCCGGTCCGCCGGCACGACGATGGAGCGCTGCGTGAGCGCGTGCGAGCAGATGGGTGACAGCACCGTGCAGTCCACCGACGGGTGGACGATGGGCCCGCCCGCGGACAGCGAATACGCCGTGGAGCCGGTGGGCGTGGCGAGGATGACGCCGTCCGCCTTGTACGTCGTAATCGGCACGCCATCGATGGACGTCTCGTGGTCGGCGATGCGCGCCAGCGCGCCCTTGTTGATGACCACGTCGTTGAGGATTTCGTCCTCGATGAGCGTGCGCCCGCCGCGGAGCAGCCGGCAGGTGAGCTTCATCCGCGAGTCCACCTGGAAGCGCCCCGCCAGCACCTGCTCCAGCGTGGTGAAGAGCTCCTCCACGGGGATTTCCGTCATGAAGCCGAGGCTGCCCAGGTTGACACCCAGAATCGGCACCCCGCGTCCGCCCAGCATGCGGGCCGCGTAGATGAGCGTGCCGTCACCGCCCAGCACCACCACCAGGTCCGCCCGGGCCGCCAGCTCCCGGTCCTCCACGCGGGGCCAGCCCAGTGTGTGCGCCAGGGAGCGGTCCCCGAGGATGGTCAACTGCGGGTAGCGCTCGCGGATCTGCACCGCCAGGGCCGCCGCCTCGGGCTTGTCCTTCTTCGCGACGATAGCCAGGGTCTGCACGCGGCCGCGTTCTAGTCCAGCCGGGCGTCCGGGCGCTCCCCCGAAATGTCGGGGTGCCCTCCCGCCGACACCTGACCCGGCACCCAGGTCCTCCGGTCGCTATTTTCAGGCCTCATGGACCTCTTCGAACATGCCGGCCAGAAGGAGCAGGCCACCCAGGCGCCGCTGGCCGAGCGCATGCGCCCCCGCTCGCTCGCCGAGTTCGTGGGCCAGGAGCACGTCACCGGCGAGGGCCGCTTCCTGCGCCGGGCAATCGAGAGCGATCAGGTGCCGAGCCTCATCCTCTGGGGCCCGCCCGGCACCGGCAAGACGACGCTGGCGCAGGTCATCGCCCGCTCCACCGGCGCCGCCTTCGAGTCCATCTCCGCCGTCCTCTCCGGCGTGAAGGACATCCGCGACACGGTGGCCCGCGCGCAGGACCGGTGGAAGCTGCACAGGAAGCGCACCCTCCTCTTCGTGGACGAAATCCACCGCTTCAACAAGGCGCAGCAGGACGCGCTGCTGCCCCATGTGGAGAAGGGCACGCTGACGCTCATCGGCGCCACCACGGAGAACCCCTCGTTCGAGGTCAACGCCGCGCTCCTCTCCCGCTGCCGCGTCGTCACCCTGCGCGGGCTGGAGGAGGACGAGCTCATTCCCCTCCTGCGCCGCGCGGTGGCGGACGAGCGGGGCCTGGGCGGCCGCGTGACGGTGGACGACGAGGCGCTGGACTTCCTCGCCAGCACCGCGGGCGGCGACGCGCGCAAGGCCCTCACCGCATTGGAAGTCGCGGCGGCCCACGGTGGCACGCACGTGGACAAGCACTCGGCGGAGGAGGCCCTGCAGCAGAAGATGCTCCTCTACGACAAGGGCGGCGAGGAGCACTACAACGTCATCAGCGCCTTCATCAAATCCATGCGCGGCAGCGACGTGGACGCGGCGCTGTACTGGATGGTGCGGATGCTGGAGGCGGGGGAAGACCCCATGTTCATCCTCCGGCGCATGGTCATCTTCGCCTCGGAGGACATCGGCAACGCGGACCCGCGCGCGCTGGGCGTGGCGGTGGACGCGCTGCACGCCTTCCAGCTCATGGGCCTGCCCGAGGGCACCCTGCCGATGACGCAGGCCGTGACGTACCTCGCGCTGGCCCCCAAGGCGAACACGGTGATTACCGCGTACATGGCCGCGCGCGAGGCCGTGAAAAGCGAGGGCGCGCTGCCGGTGCCCATGCACCTGCGCAACGCGCCCACGAAGCTGATGAAGTCACTGGGCTACGGGGGCGGCTACAAGTACCCCCACAACTTCGAGGGCAACTACGTCCCCGAGGACTACCTGCCGGAGGCCCTCAGGGCCCGCCGCTTCTACAGCCCCTCGCGCAACGGCGAGGAGGCGAAGCTGGCGGACCGCTACGAGGAGATTCAGCGCCAGCTCGCGGAGCGCAAGCCCCGCGAGCCGGGGGAGGAAGGCTGAATCAGGAGGCGGCTTCCATCGCCTCGCCCTCGTCCTGCTTGGGCGTGCGGGGCTTCATGGAGCGGCCGGCCACCTCGTACTGCTTCAGCAGGCGGCGGAAGTTGGAGCGGTCCACGCCCGCCGCGCGCGCCGCGCTGGAGACGTTCTGGTTGTTCTTCTCCAGCAGCGCGGAGAGGTAGCGGCGCTCGAAGGCGCGCATCGCCAGGCGCTTGGCCTGGGCGTACGGCAGGTGCGCCAGGCTGAACACCTCCACCGTCGAGTCGGCCTGCGGCGCGGCCTGGAAGCCGGGCGGCAAATCCTCCACGTCGATGACGTCGTTGGCCGTCAGCACCACCGCGCGCTCGATGACGTTCTCCAGCTCGCGCACGTTGCCCGTCCACCGGTTGCAGGTGAGGGCCTCCATGGCGCGCGGGGAGATGCCGGTGACCTTCTTGTCCGCCTTGGACGCGTACAGCTTGAGGAAGTGGTGCGCGAGCAGCGGCACGTCCTCGGGGCGGTCGCGCAGCGGCGGCAGGTCGATGGTGATGACGTTGAGGCGGTAGAAGAGGTCCTCGCGGAACTTGCCCTGCTCCTTGGCGCGGGACAGGTCCACGTGGGTGGCGGCGATGACGCGCACGTCCACCTTGATGGACTCGTTGGCGCCCACGCGCTTCACCTCACCCTCCTGCAGCACGCGCAGCAGGCGGACCTGGGTGGCGGGGGGCACGTCGCCAATCTCATCGAGGAAGATGGTGCCGCCGTCGGCCGCCTCGAAGAGGCCCTTCTTGTTGCCGGTGGCGCCGGTGAAGCTGCCCTTCACGTGGCCGAAGAGCTCGCTCTCCAGCAGCGTCTCCGTCAGCGCCGAGCAGTTGACGGCGACGAAGGGCTTGTCCTTGCGCGAGCTGCGGTAGTGGATGGCGCGCGCCACCAGCTCCTTGCCCGTGCCGCTCTCGCCCTGGATGAGGACGGTGGCGGTGGAGTGGCTCACCGTCTCCACCAGCTTGAAGACGGAGCGCATCTGCGTGGACTGGCCGATGAGGTCCTCGAACTGGCTGCGCGCGGTGAGGGCCTCCTCCAGGGCGCGGGTGCGGTCCTTCAGCGCCTTGCGCTCGGCGGCCTTGGCCACCGTCATGCTGACTTCGTCGATGTTCTCGAACGGCTTGGTGAGGTAGTCGTACGCGCCCGCCTTCACCGCCTCCACCGCCGTCTCCACGGTGGCGAAGGCCGTCATCATGATGACCTCCACGTCCGGGCGCTCCGCCTTGATGCCGCGGAGCAGGTCCATGCCGGACAGGTTGGGCATCTTGATGTCGAGGACGACGACATCGATGCTGGGGTCCTTTGCAGCCGTCAAACCCTCCACCGCGTCGTCAATGGCCACCACGGGGTGGCCTTCGCGCTGGAGAATCTGCGTCACGGCCTTGAGGACGACGGAGTCATCATCCACGACGAGGACTTTGGCGCGCTTGACTGGATTCACGGCAACCTCTCGAGCTGCAGGGGAATGGGCAGGAAGACGGTGAAGCGGGAACCCGCGCCGACCTGGGTGTCCACGTGGAAGCTCCCCCCGTGGTCCTGGACGATGCGGTAGGCGATGGACAGGCCCAGGCCGGTGCCTTCACCGGGGGCCTTGGTCGTGAAGGACGGCTCGAAGATGCGCGGCAGGTGGCGCTCCTCGATTCCGGTGCCGGTGTCGGCCACGGCGAAGTAGCAGCGGTCTCCCTCGCGGCCCGTCACCAGGGACAGGCGCCCCTCGGGAGACGGCAAGGCCTGGAGGCCGTTCTGCAGCAGGTTGAGCACCACCTGCGCGAGCTGGCCCGGGTCGCCGTACACCTTCGGCAACCCCTCCATCAGCCCCAGCGACAGCTCCACCTTCGGCGTCGCCTTGAGCTGCGCGCGGAAGAGCACCGCCGCGTCCTCCACGCACTTGGACAAGTCGAACAGGCGCCTGTCCTCCACGCGGCTGTGGCGGCTGAACTTGAGGAGGCTCTCCACAATCCGCTTGCAGCGCAGCGCGCTCTCTTCAATCAGCTTCAGCGACTCGAGGTCCGAGCCGCTGCGGCCCGCGTCGCGGGACATGAGCTGCGCGAAGGCGAGGATGCCGCCCAGCGGGTTGTTGATTTCGTGCGCCACGCCGCCGGCGAGCTGGCCCACCGCGGCCATCTTCTCCGTCTCGATGAGGCGCCGCGTAATCGACTGCTCCTCGGTGACGTCGCGGTAGGTGCACACCACGCGGTCATCGCCCGCCATGGGGTACGCGGAGACGACGTAGGTACGGCCGGCCTGCTGCACCTCGCCGCGCGCGCCCTTGCCGCTCTCCACCGCGGCCGGCAGCGGGCAGCCCGTGCACGGCTCGTTGCGGCCGAAGAGGTAGCGGTAGCAGGCGGTGTCCGAGGGAATCTCTTCAATCGAGCGCCCGGCGACGCGCGCATACGCGAGGTTGGCGCGGCGCACGGCGAAGTCGCGCGCGCGAACCACGCACAGCGGCGTCTCCATGCAGTCGAAGGACAGCTCCCACTCGCGCTTGGCCTGGCTGAGCATGCGCGTGCGCTGGGCGACGCGCTCCTCCAGGTCCGCGTTGAGCAGCTTGAGCTCGGCGTTCTGCGCCTGCGTCATCTGGTACAGCCGCTCGTTCTCCGCCTGGAGCGCGTACTGCTCGAAGGCGCTCTTCACGGTGAGGACGAGGTGGCTGTCGTTCCAGGGCTTGGAGATGAAGCGGAAGATTTCGGAGCGGTTGATGGCCTCTTCAATGGCCTGCTGGTCCGCCTGGCCCGTCAACATGATGCGCTGGGCGCGCGGCTCCTGCTGCTTCACCTGGGTGAGGAACTCCACCCCGTTCATCCCCGGCATGCGGAAGTCGGAGATGACGACCTCGGGGTGGAACTGCTGCAGCGTCCGCAGCCCCTGCTCGGCGTCCGTCGCCGTCTCGATTTCCCAGTCGCCCCGCCGCAGCACCCGGCGGATGGACTTGAGGATGTTCTCCTCGTCATCCACCAGCAGCAGCCGTCCGCGCGGCGCTGCGTCCTGCTTCGTGAGCTGTGCGGCTTGGGGACCCATGGATTCTTTCTGCCTCACGACAATTGCAATGGCCCTGCCAGAGCCCATTGCGCGGTAAACTCCTGAAATCACGAGCTTTGATGCTCTCGTGACTCAAGAGGACGTGAGTCAGCATAGACCCTCCCCCACCAAACGGGTCAATACCTACCCAGGGTGTTTGACCCGGGTCAGCCGCCGGACGAGGAAGGAGGCGGAAACGGGGGGAGCTGGGAGTGCAGGCAGATGCGGTCTCTCCCCTCATGCTTGGCCCGGTAGAGGGCCTCGTCCGCGGTGAGGAGGAGCTGCTCCGGGGTGAGCACGGAGCGGTGGGGAAAACCGGAAACCCCGAGCGAAGCCGTCACGCGCAGGGTCCCTTCGGCCCCCAGGCGCAGGGCTCGCAATTCGCGGCGCACGCGCTCCGCCACGGTGAGGGCGCCGGTGAGGTGGGTGCGCGGCAGCAGCACGGCGAACTCCTCCCCTCCGTAGCGGGCCACGAGGTCCGTCTCGCGCACGCCGCGCTGGAGGGCGGCGGCCACCTCGCGCAGCACGCCGTCCCCGGCCGCGTGGCCGTACTGGTCATTCACCTCCTTGAAGTGATCCAAATCCAGGAGGATGAGCGACAGCGCGTCGTCGTAGCGCTGGGCGCGGCGGAACTCCTCGCGCAGCCGCTCCTGGAAGTGGCGGTGGTTGTGGACGCCGGTGAGGCCGTCCGTGGAGGACAGCCGCTGCAGTTCCCCCACCTGGGAGGCGAGCGCCTCCACCCGGGCCTGATGCCACAGGCACCGGCGCACCCGCGCGGCGAGCTCGTCATCACTCCATGGGTCGAAAATGACTTCCGCGCCCCGGTGCAGCGCCTCCAGCCACGGCTCGCGCGGCTCGGGCGGGGCGAGCACGACGACGGGGGTGCCCTGACCTCCGTCCGGCGGAAGCAGGCGGTCCAGGACGCTCAGCATCCCGGCGCCATCCGAGCCCAGGCAGAGCACCACCAGGGACGCGGCGCGGGCCAGCCGGGGTACCTCCGGACCGTGGGACGTCAGCCGGAGCGCGAAGTCCTCCGGCCCCAGGGCCCGGGCCAGCCGGGGCAGCGTTGACTGCGAGTCATCCACCACGAGCAGGGTGTAGGGCCTGGAGTTCACAGTATCCCCGCAAATTGATGCTCATACGGTATCATGCCGGTGCGGTGGAGTGCGACCCCCTCTCGTTGAATCAGGGAAGGTCCTCTGCTACCGAGCGCGTTCACTTCCGCACGTTTTTCCGTCGAGGTCTCCCGTGGGCAAGTACCCCAGCATCAGCCTCTTCTTCCCGGCCTGGAACGAGGAGGACTACGTCGAGCGCGCCGTGAGCCGCGCCCTGGACGTGCTCCCCCAGCTGACGGACGACTTCGAAATCATCATCGTCAACGATGCCTCCACGGACCGGACACGCGAAATCTGCGAGGCGATGGCGCAAAAGATTCCGCAGCTCCGGGTCATCCACCACCCCGTCAATCTCAAGCTGGGCGGGGCGATGCGCACGGGCCTGGCGGCGTCGACGAAGGACATCGTCGTCTACTCGGACGTGGACCTGCCGTGGGACATGCGCGAGCTGGAGCGCTCTCTGCACCTGATGGAGTACCTGGAGGCGGACATGATTTGCGCCTTCCGGTTCGACCGCACGAGCGAGGGCCCCAAGCGCATCGTCTACTCGTTCGTCTACAACCTGCTCATCCGCGCGCTGTTCGACATCCAAATCAAGGACGTCAACTTCAGCTTCAAGGTGATGCACCGCCGGGTGCTGGAGTCCATGGAGCTGCGCAGCGAGGGCTCGTTCATTGATGCCGAACTCGTGGTGAAGGCCATCCGCAAGGGCTTCCGCGTGTTCCAGATGGGCGTGGACTACTTCCCGCGCACGCGCGGCATCTCCACGCTGGCGTCGCCTTCGGTCATCGTGAAGATGGTGAAGGAGCTGGTGCGGCTGTACCCGGATACGCGCTCGCCGCAGCCTCCGGTGCAGCCGGTGCGCCTGCCGCCGTCGGTGCAGCCGCTGCACGCGGTGCCGCCCACGAGCACGGGCCGCGCGGCGCGGGGCTGAGGGCCAAGGCGTGGCGCGAGCACACACGCGCCTGGTGGTGAACGCGGACGACCTGGGGCTGCACCCCTCGCTGGACGCGGGCATCCTCCGGGCACATCGCGAAGGCATCGTCACCAGCGCGACGCTGCTGGCCATGGGGCCCACGGCGCCCGAGGCCGCGGCTCGTGCACGTGAGCAGGGGCTGGCGGTGGGCCTGCACCTGGCGTTGTCCACACGGCTGCCTCCGGCGGCGCCCGTGCATGCGGTGCCCTCGGTGGCGCCGGGCGGGCGGATGCGCGGGAGCTGGGCGGACTTCGCGAAGGCGTGGCTGGCCGGGGCGGTGCGGCGGGAAGAGGTGGAGGTGGAGCTGGCCGCGCAGTTGAAGCGCGCGCGGGAATTGGGCGTGGCGGTGGACCACCTGGATGGGCACCAGCACCTGCACCTGTTGCCGGGCGTGAGGGGCGTGGTGGAGGCACTGGCGGCGCGTGAGGGCCTGCCGCTGCGGTGGCCGGATGCGCTACCGAGGGTGCGGTGGCTGCGGGCGCCGGGGCCTGCGGTGAAGGCGACGGTGCTCGCGGCGCTGGCGCGGGTGCCGCCGTGGAGGACGCCGGGCGTGCGGAGGGTGAGCGCGGGCGGCGTGTTCGAGGCGGGGCGCTTGGATGAGGGCGCGCTGATGGCCGCGCTGGATGCGCTGCCGGCGGGCGACTTCGAATTGGGCTGCCATCCGGGGGAAGGCACCCCGCACGTGCCCGAGGACGCGGCGTGGCGCTACGGCTGGCAGGCCGAGTTGGACGCGCTCACGAGCCCGCGCGTGAAGGCCGTGCTGCGTGAGCGGGGCATCGAGCTGCACACCTACGGCAGCCTCGCCTCCGCGACGTAGAGCACGTGCGGCGTGGTGTAGCCGCGTCCCAGGTCCACCACCTCGCGCACGCTGAAGCCCGCCTCCTCCAGCAGCCGCGTCATCTCCGCGCGAGGCTTGAGCGCCATTCCCCCGCTCGCCTTCGTGCGCCCGAGCAGCGACACCATCACCCACTCCTGCGCCAGCGCCTTGCGGTGCTTCCAGGAGCCATCCCCCTCCACCTCCTTCAGCAGGAAGCGCCCGCCTGGCTTGAGCAGCCCATGCACCGTGCGCAGGAAGCCGGGCCACTTCGCCTCGGGCAGCAGGTACAGCACGTCGCACACCACCGCCGCGTCGAAGGCGCCCGGGGCTTCCTTCGCGAGCGTCTCCTCCACGGTGCCCTCCGCGAGCGTCACGTTGGACAACCCCGCGAGCGCCTTCCGAGCCCACGCCACCTTGCGCGGGTCCGGGTCCACGCCGCGCACCGTGCGGCGCGGGTCCGACAGGGCCAGCAGCGCGGACATCAGCCCGTGTCCACAGCCGATGTCCGCCACGGCGCCACCCGGGGTCCTCGAGGCCACGGCCAGCAGCGGCGCGGAGGACGCCCGCGCATGCACATGGAAGCGCTCGGCCGCGGGCAACGAGGCGTAGAGGGCGGTGGCCTGCTCGAGGAGCGCGCTCATGAGATGTAGTAGTCCGCGCCGAAGGCCCACGAGAGGACGATGACGGACACGGCGCCCACCGCGACCGCCCCTCGCAACACCATCGGCCGTTGTCGCAACAGCATGGCCCCGGTGAGGAACACCGGGAAGGAGGAGAGCAGGTAGCGCCCCATGCCCATGAAGTCCTTCGTGGACCACGCCGGCAGGCCGACAATCGCCAGCACATAGACGGCGTAACCCCACCCGAGCAGCTTCCGCGTGGGCCACACCAGCGCCAGCGCCAGCAGCGTGAAGAACGCATGCGCGGCCAGGCGGAACGCCTCGCGCTTGTCCGTGGGGTGGAGGATGACGCGCTCGAACCAGCTCACCTTCAGCCACGAGTGCCACCCCGGCCGCTGGTCCCATCCCGGAGCGCCCTGCACCTTCACGAAGGCGAACGGGTCTCCGAACTTGTGCCAGAGGAACAGCATGTAGCAACCGAAGCCCAGCCCCGCGAGCACCGGGAGGAAGTCCACCGCGCTCCACTTCTCACCGCGCTCGCGCTTCCACTCCAGCCGCCGCACCAGCAGGCCCACCACCACCGCCGGAGCCACCGGCCGCGCCGCCGTGGCCACCGCCGCCACCAGCACCGCGGGCAACAGCAGCCCCCGCTCCAGCAACAGGAAGGCGGCAATCACCAGCATGACGAACAGCGCGTCCGAGTACATCGCGCCGTAGAAGTAGAAGGTGAATGGGTAGCAGGCCATCAGCAGGCCGGCCCGCAGCGCCGTCTCCTCGTCCGTGCGTCCTCGTGCCCAGAGCGTGAAGAGAATCAGCGCCAATGGGCCGCACAAGAGCGTGATGAGGACTCCGGCCTGGTACACGTTGGGCCCGAGCGTCTCCACCGCGCGGATGAGCAGCGGGTACAGCGGGAAGAAGGCCACCGAGCTCTGCTGGCCCGCGGTGAACTCGTAGCCCTGCTCCGCGATGCGCATGTACCAACTGGAGTCCCACGCCACCCAGCCCATGTTGACGTACTCGTCGAGCCGGACGACGGGGTTCTGCTTGTTCTTGTGCCAGAGGCGATACGCCCCCATCCCCGCGGCGGTACTGCACAGCACCACGGCGACGACGGTGACGAGGGCGATGGTGCGGGACGCGGAGCGGGCCATGGAGGCCGGGAGGCTCGGTCCAGAAGGTCGCCCGGTCAAGCCCGGGAGTCCGCGAAGACGCAGACTCCCGGGCGGGTACGGACCGAAGCGACGCTCAGCGCGGGTAGAACGTCTTGCCCGCCTTCACCATCTCCACGAGGTGCGGCGCGGGGGAGAACCGCTCCCCGAGCTTGTCGTGGTAGTGCTCGAGCTTACGCAGCACGTCAGCGGGGCCGCGGCTGTCCGCGTAGTGGAACGGGCCGCCGAGGAACGGGGGGAAGCCCAGGCCGAAGATGGCGCCCACGTCGCCGTCGCGCGCGCTGCGGAGGATGCCCTCGCCCAGGCAGCGGATGGCCTCGTTCACCATCTGCAGCACCAGCCGCTCCGCCATCTCCTCGCGGTCGAAGGACTTCCGGTCCTTGCCGTGCGGCAGGAAGTTGTAGACGGTGGGGTCCACCTCCTTCTTCTTGCCGTTCTCGTACAGGTAGAAGCCCTTCTGCGTCTTGCGGCCCAGGCGCCCGTCGGTGATGACGTGCTCCAGCGCCTTGGGCGCCGCCATGCGCTTGCCGAACGCGGCCTCCATGATGGGGCCCACCTTCTGCGCCACGTCGATGCCGACCTCGTCGAGCAGCGTAATCGGCCCCACCGGGAAGCCGAAGTCCACCAGCGCCCTGTCCAGCTCCGCGATGTCCGCGCCCTCGGCCAGCAGGTACGCCGCCTCGTTCATGTACGGCGCGAGGATGCGCGAGGTGTAGAAGCCCGGCCCGTCGTTGACGACGATGACCGTCTTGCCCTGCTTCTTGCCCACCTCCACGCAGGTGGCCGTCACCCATTCGGCGGTGCCCGGGTGGGTGATGATCTCCAGGAGCGGCATCTTGTGCACCGGGCTGAAGTAATGCATCCCGATGACCTGCGCGGGCCGCCGGCTGCCCTTCGCCAGCTCCGTAATCGGGATGCTGGACGTGTTGGACGCGAAGATGCAGTTGTCGCCGGTGACGGCCTCCACCTCGGCGATGATGCGGTGCTTGAGCTTCAGGTCCTCGAACACCGCCTCGATGACGAGGTCCGCGGCCTTGAAGCCGCTGTAGTCCGTGCCCGCGCTGACGAGCGCCATCTTCGCCGCCGCCTCGCGGGGCGTCAGCGAGCGCTTCTTCGTGCGCTCATCCAGGATGGACTGCACCTGCTTCAGCGCGCGGCCCACGCCCGCGTCGTCCTTGTCCTTCACGCGCGCCGGCACGCCCTGAATCACGCTGGTGACGTAGGCGATGCCGCCGCCCATGAGGCCGCCGCCCAGCACCGCCACCTTCTTCACCTCGCGCGGCTTCACGCTCGCGTTGGAGGTGCCGTTCTCCTTCTTCAGCGCCGTCGTCGCGAAGAAGATTTCCACCAGTCGCTTGGAGACGTCCGACACCACCAGCTCGCCGAAGGCCCTGGCCTCGGCCTCCTGGCCCACCTTGTGGCCGGACTCCAGGCCCGTGCGAATCACCTGCAGCGCCTTCTCCGGCGCCGGGTAGCGGCCGCGCGTCTTCTTGAGGAGCTGCTTGCGCGCCTCGTCGAAGACGAGCTTGCGGCCCAGCGGGTTGTCCTCCAGCGCCACCTCGGCCCACAGCTCCTTGTTGGCCAGCCCCTGGAAGAAGCCCGCCAGGCCCTTCGACTTGCCGCCCTCGACGACGCCCTTGAAGCCCTGGCCGCGCGGACGCTCCACCTTCAGCGTGCCCTCGGCCAGCTCCTTCGCGCGCTGCACCGCGAGCTTGCGCAGGATGGGCACCGGGACGACTTCATCCACCACGCCGAGCTTCTTCGCCTTGGAGGGCTTGAGGCTCTTGCCGGTGAGGATGAGGTCCAGCGCCGCCTGCACGCCGATGAGCGCGGGCAGCCGCTGCGTACCGCCCGCGCCCGGAATCAGGCCGAGCTGCACCTCGGGCAGGCCGAGCGACGTCTTGGGGCTGTCCGTGGCGATGCGGTAGTCACACGCCAGCGCCCACTCCAGGCCGCCGCCGAGGCACGCGCCGTGGATGGCCGCGATGACGGGCTTGGGGAACGCGTCCAGCCGGTCGAAGCTCTCCTGGCCGTGACGGCTGATGGCGGTGGCCTCCTCCGCCGTCTTGATGGTCTGGAGGAAATCAATCTTCGCCCCGGCGACGAAGTTGTCCTTCTTGCCGGAGATGAAGACCACGGCCTTCACCTCGGGCGCGGCTTCCGCGCGGGACATGAGGTGCGTGAAGGCCTCGCCCGTCTCGGGCGACAGCGTATTCACCGGCGAGTCCGGCAGGTCGTACGTGATGACGGCGACCCCGTCCTCCACCTGGTAGTCGAAGCCCTGCTTCACCATGAGCTCTTCAACCTTGATGGCCATCACGCACGCTCCAGGACCACCGCGGCCCCAAGGCCACCAGCGGCGCAGACGGTGCACAGCACCGTGTTCTTGTTCCGACGCTTCAGCTCGTTGAGGGCCTGGGTGACGAGACGCGCCCCCGTGGCACCGAAGGGGTGGCCAATGGCGATGGAGCCGCCCGTCACGTTGAGGCGCTCGCGGTCCACCTCGCCCACCGGCGCGCTCCAGCCGGCCTTCTTCGCGAACTCCTTCGACGCCAGTGCCTGGAGGTTGCTCGCCACCTGCGCGGCGAACGCCTCGTGCATCTCCACCAGGTCGATGTCCGCCAGCGTCAGGCCCGCGCGCTTGAGCGCGGTGGGCACCGCGTAGACGGGACCTTGCAGCAGCTGGTCACCCGGGTCCGTGGCGGCATAGGCGTGCGAGCGCAGGTAGCCCAGCGGCTCATAGCCCAGCGCCTTCGCGCGCTCCTCGCTCATGAGGAGCAGCGCCGCGGCACCATCGGTGAGCGGCGAGGAGTTGCCGGCCGTAATCGAGCCGTATTTGCGGTCGAACGCCGGCTTGAGCTGGCCCAGGGCGTCGAGGCTGGTGTCGTCGCGGACGATGTTGTCCCTCGCGACGGTCTGCTCGTACTTCGGCGGCACGGGGACGTGCATCACCTCGTTGTCGAAGAGGCCGTCCTTCCAAGCGCGCGCGGCGTTGCGGTGCGAGTTGTAGGCGATGCGGTCCTGCTCCTCTCGGGAGATGCCGTTCTCCTTGGCCATCTTCTCGGCGCTCTCGCCCATGGTGAGACCGGTGGAGTACTCGGCGATGGCGGGAGGAACGGGAATCAGGTCCTTGGCCTTGAGCTTCTGGAAGGGCTTGAGCTTCTCCGCCAGCGAGCGCCCCTTGGACGCGGCCACCAGCGCCTGGGCCAGCGGCCGGCTGGTGAAGATGGGGGCGTCGGACATGCACTCGGTGCCGCCGGCGATGATGACCTCGGCCTCGCCCACGGCGATGGCGTTGGCCGCCGTCGTCATGGCCTGGATGGACGTGGCGCAGGCGCGCGCCACGGTGAAGGCCTCCGTCTTGCGCGGCAGCCCGGCAGCAATCACCACCTCGCGGGCGATGGACGGAGCCGTCAGCGTGGGGATGACCTGCCCGAAGACCACCTGGTCGATGGCGTTCGGGTCGAGGTCCGCCCGCTGGACGAGCTCCTGGACCACGATGCGGCCGAGGTCCAGCGCGGTGAGCCCGGAGAAGACCGAGCCCGCCTTCACGAACGGGGTCCGCAGCCCGCGGACGATGGCCACCCTCGGGTGGCCCTTGCGCTTCTCGCTTGCCATGTGTGCCTCACCCTCCTGCTACGTCGAGTGAGGCGCATCTAACGGGCGCCAATGCACCGCGTCAATCGTCCATTGATTCAAGAGTCAACAGGTGGGCGAAGGGCCTTCCTGCCTGCCTGCTTCCTGCGTCTTGGACACGCGGAGCAGGAAGGCCTCCAGAGGCTGCAGCACCTCCAGCCGCCAGAGTGGCGACAGGTCCGCGCGGGCGATGCGCTGCATCAGCGCCTCAGGGAAGGGGCCCTCCCCTGCCCTGGTGAACAGCTCGGTCAGCACTGCGCGGGGCTCGTAGCGCCCACGAATCCGGTCCTCGAGGGACAGCGGCCCCGGTAGGACGGCGTTCATGATGGCGTCGTCCCGGAAGAGCAACACGGCCGCATTGGGAGGCACCAGGACCACCAGCCAGTCCTCCGGAGCCCCGGCTTCCCCCAGACGCCACTCCAGGAAGGCGCGCTGTTCCGCAAGGCGACCTGGGTCCAGCGTCTCCGGACTGTTGATAAGGGCCACGGGCTCGTGGCGCCGGATGAGCAGTGTCCGCGCGGCGATGTGCGCTGACGACCGGTTTTCCCTCGGCTTCAACTCGATGATGCGCTCCCGCAGTACGGGGTGGCAGTGCACCAACTGATCCAGGAGCGCGGCCTCCAGCTTCCCCTCGGTCAAGATGTACGTCCTCATGCCGGCTCCTCATTCGAGAGGTCCAGGTCGCCGAAGCCCTCTTCGATGGCGTGGCGCAGCTTGCGCTTCACACCTTCCCGGAGGGCTCCGCGCTCCATGGCCCAGGCGAGGTCATCCCCGATCCACAACTGGACGTTCGGGGGCGGAAGCAAATGGGTCAGGGTGAGAGCCGCCTCCGATACAACGCCGCGAAGAAACACCGCCCCCAATGTCACCGTCGGGCGGCGGAGAAGCTGCGCCTTCATCTTGGCGATGACCGAGAAGTCGAGCGGCGTGCTCAAGGCCTTGGCCTCGACCAGGCACGCCAGCCCGTCGAAGTAGACCGCTCCGTCGATCTGCTCGAGCAACAGACCGTTCCTGCGAACCTCATAGGGCCAGGTCACCTCCGCACCTTCCAACTGGAAGGCCCTCAAGATGAGGTACTCCAGCGCCTTTCCAGGAGGCCCCCCTAACAGATTGTCTCCAGAATGGACAACCTGCCACATCCTACGAACGCCCGCGCTGTCGAGTGCCAGCACCTTTGTTCGGTACTCTGCCGCCTTTCCCGCCTCATCCATCCCGCCCTCCACCACGGGCAGTTTGCCCGCCCGCCTCCTACCTACCCGGCGGGTCTGACATGGATTGAACGTGAGTGGCCTGCATCAGACCGACTTCGGCCAGCGCTTCGTCTTCACGTACTCTCGCTTCAACTCCGGCTTGGGGTCCGGCGCGTCGACGGGTTCCTCGATGATTTCGTAGAGGCCGTTGTCGAACGGCCGCCCCGGAGCCGGCGCCTTGGGCAGGAGCCGCTCCCGCACGCCTTCCGCTGCTCGCGTCTTCGCGCGGAAGTGACAGTACGGGTTGTTCCCGGGACGGCCGAACAGCGCGTGCGCGGTGAAGCTGCACCCGCCCAGGCACACCTCCGCGAAGGGACACGTGCGGCAGAAGCCCCACAAATCGTCCACCGTGCGCGCTCGCGTGAAGGCGAGCTCCTGTGTGTTCTTCCAGATGCGCTCCAGAGGCTGCTCGCGCAGGTTGCCACCCACGTAGTGCGCCGTCTGGAGCGAGGGACAACCCTTCACCGCGCCGTTCGACTCGATACCCATCACGTAGCGGCCGGCCTGGCAGCCCCGCCAGTGGTCCCTGCCACCCGGGTGCACGGAGCGCAGCAGCGCCTCCTCCGTTCCGAAGTAGCCCAGGTTGTTCCCCGGCATCACGCTGATGCGGTCTTCCCTCGCGCGCTCCTTCAGCCGGGCGATGCGTGGCATCAGGTCCATCAAATCCCACGGTTGCAACAGCAGGTCCGGGCGGTCCGCCGCGCGTCCCAGCGGCGCGGTGATTTGAATCTGCCACGCGCCAATGCCTTGCACCTTCAGGTGCTCGTAGAGCGCTTCGAGGTCGCCCTGGTTGAGCCGGTTGAGATTGGTATTGGCGGCGGTGCGGATGCCGGCGGATTTCAGATACCCCAGCGCAGCGGTTGCGGAGGCGAAGCTGCCTCGCGCCGCGCGCATGATGTCGTGCGTGGGTTCCAGCCCATCGATGCTCACCGAGGCCGCGTACAGCCCCGCGCGCGCCATCTCCGTGGCCAGCTCCGCGGTGACTCCACGCCCGCCCGTCGTCAGCCCCGGCCGGATGCCCGCGGCCTTCAGCGCCTCGATGATGCGCAGGAATCCGGGGTGCAGGTACGCCTCGCCTCCGATGAGCACCACCTCCCGCGCGCGCATCGCCGCGAGCTGCGCCACCACGCCCAACGCCTCCTCCGTGCCCAGCTCTCCCTCGCGCGCGGTACCGGCCCTCGAGCCGCAGTGCGTGCAGGGCTGGTCGCACGCGAGCGTCAGCTCCCAGACCACGTAGGCGGGGTGGTAGTCCGTGGGGCTCACGTCGATGCGCCGGTTCACCATGCGCGCGAAGCGTAGCGGACGGGCACCGACTCAAACATCCGCGACACCCGTGTCAGTCCCGCGCCCGAAGCGGCTCGGGGAGCACGGGCGGGCACTCGGGACTTCCACCACTTACCCGGGCACGTCCCCTGCATTTACGATTCGGGCCTCACACCCCACTCCGACAAGGATGCCCTCCGTGCCCGAGCTGTCCGGCTGTCCGTCCTGCCAGGGATTCAACCCGCCCACCGCCAACGCGTGCCTGCACTGCCAAGCCCCGCTCAGCGCAGGGCCCACACGGCTCGCGCTGTCCTGGGTGGCCTCGCTGTGGACGCTCGCGGGAGCCAGCGCGGTGGGCCTCACGCTGATGGCCTGCTACGGCATGCCGCCGTGCGACGACGGCACGTTCGACTGCATCGACGACAACTCGGGCTGCGACGCGACGATTGGCGGCTCGGACGCAGGGAGCGCGGATGGTGGCGGTGGCACCATCTGCGTTCCCCAGGATGCTGGCACCGGCGGTGATGCCGGCATCATCGGTGACGCGGGCTCGGGCGGCTGACGCGCGCCATGCCTCGACGCGACGCCGTGCTCATGCACGGCGTCCACGGAGACTCCCGCCCAGGAAGCTGAAGCCGCGCCCTACTTCAGGGTCCCCTGCCTCAACGCGACGCCATGCTTGTGCACGGCGTCCACGAGGAACTTCGCCGCATCCGGGTCCGTGGGCGGAAGGATTCCATGGCCCAGGTTGAAGATGTGCCCCACGGGCCCCGCGCGCTGGAGGATGTCCTTCACGCGCCCGTCCAGCTCCTCGCGCGGCAGGAACAGGTGCAGCGGGTCCAGGTTGCCCTGCACCGCCACGTCCGGGCCGAGCACCTTGCGCCCCTCGTCCATGGGCATCGTCCAGTCCAGCCCAATCACATCCGCGCCCGTGCGCTTGAGCAGCGGCAGGTGCGTGGACAGGCCCACGCCGAAGACGATGACCGGCACGCCGGTGGCCTTCAGCTCGGACACCATGCGCGTGAGGTACGGGATGCAGAAGCGCTCGTAGTCCCACGGCGACAGCTCGCCGCCCCACGAGTCGAAAATCTGGACGATGCTCGCGCCCGCCTCCACCTGCATCTTCATGTACGGAATCAGCGTGTCCGTCAGCTTCTTGAAGAGGCGGTGCGCCACCTCGGGCTGCTCGAACATCAGGCGCTTGATGAGGATGTAGCTCTTCGAGCCGCCGCCCTCGACCATGTACGCGGCCAGCGTGAAGGGCGCGCCCGAGAAGCCGATGACGGGCACCGAGTCATTCAGCGCCTTGCGCGTGCGGCGGATGGCCTCGGCGACGAAGCCCGTGCCCTGCACCGGGTCCGGCACACCGAGCTTGTCGATGTCCGCCGCCGTGCGCACCGGGTTGGGGAAGTGCGGCCCCTTGTCGCCCAGTTCCAGCTCAATCCCCATCGCCTCCACGGGGATGAGGATGTCCGAAAAGATGATGGCCGCGTCCACGCCCAGGCGCGTCACCGGCTGCACCGTCACCTCGGCAGCCAGGTCCGGGTGCTTGCACAGGTCCAGGAACGCGATGTTGCCGCGGATGGCCCGGTACTCGGGCAGGTAGCGGCCGGCCTGGCGCATCAGCCACACCGGCGTCGTGTCGGTGGGCTGGCGGCGTGCCGCGCGGAGGAGTCGGTCGTTCACTTCAGGCCTCGGTGTCGGCCCCACACGTGACGCGGGGCCAGTGGAAGATGTCCTTCAGCGCTTGCCCCACGCCAGGTTCAGGCGGAGGGGCTCGCGGCCCTCGGGCACGTACAACAGGCGGTTGTCCCCGCCCTCCCAGTCGAACTTCCCCGGGGTGCCGTCGCGCACGAGCTTGTACTCGAACACGGCCCCCACGGGCAGCGACAGCGTGAATCCGCCCGATACCGGACGCAGCGAGCGCTCGGGCTTCCAGCCACCCAGCTCCGGCCCGCTGCCCACCAGTCGCGCCGCAGCGTCGTCCGTCGTGATGACCACCGTGCGCCGCTCGCCCTCGCCTCGCCACCGCGTGCGGGCCTGCGCCGCCACCGGGCCGAAGCCACCGGCCTCGCGAGCCTTCAGCCGGAACAGCGTCACCGGGCCGGGATGCACGATGAGGGAATGGACCAGGCCGGGCCAATTCCCGCCCGGGAACTCAGTACCGGTGAACATCTCGGAGACGCGCGCCTCCATGAGCCCTTCCGGAACCGGCACGTCCACCGGAGCCTTACCCCGATTCACGGCGATGACGACGGCCTCGTCCGGAGCGACACGGGCATAGGCAAAGAGGTCCTCCCGGGCGGCGAGCACGAGCGTCTCGCCACCCCGGAGGGCCTCACTGCCCCGCCGCAGCTCCAGCAGCTGCGCAATCCAGCCACGCAGCGGGTGGTCCGCCGTGAAGCGCATGTCCCCGCGGTTCTCCGGCTCCTTCTTCCCCGTCAGCCCCTCCTCCGTCCCGTACGTGAGTGCCGGCACGCCGCGCGCGGTGAGCTGCATCGCCAGCGCGCCCATCACCCGCTTCACGTCCCCGCCACACTCGCTCATCACGCGCGGCAAATCGTGGTTGTCCACCAGCGTCACCAGCGAGCCCGGCGCCGGATACAGCCTGTCGTTGAAGAGCACCGCGCCCAGGTGCGAGGGCGACCTGTCCCGGCAGAAGACATCCACCAGCGCGAAGGCCAGCGGGAAGTCGAACATCGTCCCGAAGTGCCCCTTCGCCATCGTGTCCGCGAGCAGCACCGCGTCGCCGTCCAGCATCTCCCCCAGCAGCAGGAAGTCCTTCCCCGCGTGGGCGCGCACGTCGTCGTTGTAGCGAGCCCAGAACTCCGGAGGCATGTGCTTCACCGCATCCAGTCGGAAGCCCGCGGGCTTCACCGCGTCCACCCACCGGAGCGAGTGAGAGAGCAGGTGCTGGTACACCTCGTCCTTCTCCACCGCGAGGTCCGGCAGCCCGTGCACATCGCGCATCGTCAGCTCGCGCGGGTCGTTCCAGTTGTCGATGGGGCCCAGGCCGTGGAACCACTGCGGCTTCTCGCGCACCAGCTTCGTCTCGGGGCCCACGTGGTTGAGCACCACGTCCAGCACCAGCCGCATGTCCCGGCGGCGCAGCTCCTCGGACAGCTTCGCGAGCAGCGCCTCGTCACCGAAGCGCGGCTCCACCTTCCCGAAGTCCTCTACCCAGTAACCGTGAAAGGCGCCGTACCCGTAGAACTTCTCCGTCCGCATCTGGAAGACGGGTGAAAGCCACACCGTGCGGACACCGAGCGACTTCAGCTCGTCCAACCGCGAGATGACTCCCTGCAGGTCGCCCCCGTGGAACGCCTGCGCATCCTTCAGGTCCACCTTGCCGTCATTGCGCGCATCGCCGTTGGCGAAGCGGTCCACCATCACGAAGTAGATGGCGTCCCCCGCCGGAGGCACCCACGCCGCGCCGCCGTCCGCCGCGCCGCCCTCCGGAGGCTTCGGCGGCTCCGAGGGCGTGCTCGTCCCCGGCTTGATTCCCTCGCCGGCCGGAGCATTCAGCCCGGGCACCACGGACGTCCCACCGTCCGTCACCGGCACCGTCATGGGCGAGGCGAGGAACGAGTCGAACAACCCCGCCGCCTGACCAGCAATCTGCCGAGACACCTCCAACTGCGCGTCATTCTCCCGCTGCTGGTCGTACTGGAGCGCGGCGGAGTAGTCCTGGGTGGTGGTCGTGGGCTCCAGCGTGGAGTTGGCGCGTCCCGCCGTCGTGCGGACGAAGACCTCCCAGGAGAAGCGCCCGCTCACCTCGCCGAAGAAGGAGACGCGCGTCTCCACCAGCAGGTACAGCGCCGCGTTCGGCGCCTGGGCCGTCAGCATGGCGTAGCGGCGCTGCGACTCGGTCACCTTCGCGAACTCGGCCGCGTACTGCTCGTAGGGCACCTCCTGCACCGTGAGGTTGCGCTTCGCCAGCGCCTCCGCCACGCGCTGCTTCACGCCCTGCGGCACGTCCGCCACCACGCCGCGCTTGAGCTTGTCGTCGCGCACGTAGGCCACCGCCACCACCGTGCCGTTGGGCGCCAGCACGGGCGCGGGCGATGACTTCAGCAGGCAGCCCGCCGCGAACACCGCGAGGAAGAGGGCCGCCAGGGCCCACCGCTGTCTCAGAACCATCCTTCGGCCTCGATGGCGACCACCGAGTGCCAGTGGCTCTCGGGGCCGACGTACAGGTTGTACTGGTCCAGGCTCTCCACGAAGGAGTTGCCGTACGCCGCGTGCTGCGAGGAGTACTGGATGCCGTAGAGCAGGCGCAGGCTGGGGCGCGCGTAGATGCCCTTGCCCGTGGGCTGGAGCACGATGCCCACCTTGCCCTGCCACGTGTTGCGCACGTCGCTGTCACCGAACTCCAGGCCGCGCGAGTCCGGCATGCCGTCCGTGCTGGTGAAGACCGAGTCCACGTGGTTGCGGAACAGGTTGCCGTTCTCGCTCTTCTCACGCGCGATGCTCGTCTCCGCCAGGAGGTGGACGCGCTCGGTGAGGAAGTACTGGAGGCGCAGCACCGTGGAGGCGATGAACCGGTCGTCCTCGCCCGGCTTGAGGTTGTTGTCCTCGTTGAAGGCGTAGCCCACCCAGATGCCCCAGAGCGCCTCCAGCTTGTCGGGGATGATCTTGATGTACGCCTCGTTGCCGAAGCTCGCCTCGTAGCGCTCGTCCGTCTGGTCCGCGATGTACACGGTCCAGTCCCGGCCCCGGTAGTTCTCCGTGTACGACTGCTCCGGGTGCTTGCGCTCGAAGGTGAGGTACATGTTGTCCCAGACGAGCGGGCCGATGCCGCCGAAGCCCAGGTAGCCGGCCGTCATGAAGGACACCGCGCTGCGCGGGTTCAACACCGGCACCAGGTCCTCCTGGCCCGGGTTGTTCTCGAAGTAGCGCTGCACCACCTGGCGCCGGACGTAGTCCTCGTAGTTGATGCCGGGCGACGCGTAGAGCGCGTTGCGGTTGCCGCGCACGGACGGCTCGTAGCCCACCTGCGCGCGCACGCCGGCCTCGAGGTGGCCCGGAATCAGCCGGTAGCGGAAGTGCCCGGCGGTGGTGAGCACCGTGTTGTACTTCTGCGGCCGCAGCGAGTAGCCGCTGTCACCCACGGCCAGCAGCACGTCGAAGCGGTCCCCCGTGTACGTGCCGGACAGGCCCACCGTGTTGTAGAGCAGCGTGCCCGGCCGCTGGTCGTAGATGTGCAGGTCATTCCACCGGTTCTCCAGCGTGCCGAGCTGCCAGGTCACCCTGTCGAGCAGGATGTTGCCGGCGCGCACGAAGAGGTAGTCCGCGCGGAAGTTGACGAACGAGCCGTTGCCCGGGTCCGCCGAGCGGATGGACGTGCCGGAGAAGCGCGTGTGCACCTCGGCCCAGACCTCGTCGGAGCCCGGCGTGGCCTGGAGCACGTCCAGCTTCAGGTTGAGCTCGGCGTAGGGGCTCTCGTTGAGGAGCCGGCCGTAGAGCCAGTAGTAGCCGAGCTGGCCGGAGCCGCCCGAGAAGTCCGGGCGGGTCATGATGCGGAAGTAGCCCGCGGCGCCGAACCTGTCTCGGGGAGCGTCGGCCAGGGCCAATAACGGGCTGAGGAGGAGGAACAGGAAGGCGCCGAGGCGCGCGGGCGGGACTCGCATCGGGCCCCGCTTATAGCGCACCTCGCGCGCCCGCCCTACTCCGCGCGCAGGACGACGATGGTGCGCTCCGGGACGCCGTACGTCGTGCCCGGCACCGGCGCCGGCGCGTCCAGCCACGAGTTGCCCGTGACGCGGGCGCTCAGGCCCGCGCTCGTGAGATACGCCGTGCTGTCGAAGTACGACTGCGTGTCGATGAGGCGCTTCCACTGGCGGCCCTTCACCTCGGGCAGGGTGAACTCCACCGCGCGCGGCTCCATGTTGATGAGCACCACCAGCTCCGGTCCGTAGGACGTGTCGTAGTAGTGGACCATCAACTGCTTGCTGTCCCAGGCCACCTCGTCGGTGTTCTGCGAGCTCTTCCAGGCCAGCGGCGCGCCCTTCTCGTAGTCGGACGGCGAGAACGCGTACGCGTGCTCCCTGCGCAGGCGGATGGCGGCCTTCACGAAGTCGTGCATGCGGTGGCGCTCGTCACGCGCGAGGTACGCGCCCCACTGGTACCAGTTGAAGGGGTTGTCCGCGCGCGTGGAGTACGCGTTGTTGTTGCCGAGCTGGGTGCGCATCCACTCGTCGCCGCCCAGAATCATCGGCGTGCCGTGGCTGATCATCATGGACATGAAGGCGTTGCGCATCATCTGCCGGCGCATGCCCTCCGCGCGCTCGTCGCCCACCGGACCCCAGTTGCGCGAGCGGTTGTTGTCCTCGCCGCTGACCTTGTCGCAGAACGGGCTGTTCGGCGTGTCGCAGCACACCGGGTTGAGCGGCCCGCACTTGTTCTCCTTCTTGTCGTAGGCGAACAGGTCATACAGCGTGAAGCCGTCGTGCACGGTGATGAAGTTCATCGAGTGGTACGGCCGGCGGTTGTTGCGCGCGTACCAGTCCTTGCTGCCGTACATCAGGAAGGGGCCATCCGCCGCGCCGGGCTTGCCGCACAGCGAGCCCTCGTTGGAGTTGAGCTTCCAGTCGTCGCGGTTGATGAAGGCGCGCCACCAGTCGCGGAAGCGGCCGTTCCACTCGTACCAGCCCGCGCCCGGCTGGGTGAGCGAGTTGGGGAACTCGCCCATGGGCAGGCAGTACCAGCCGCCCGCGCTCCAGGGCTCGGCGATGATGCGGGTGTTGTACTTCTGGAGCACCGGGTCGTCGACGATCTCCTGCAGCACCGTGTTGCGCGGGTCGTCCCAGCGGTTGAAGTCGCCGTCGCGCTCTCCCAGGATGGGCGCCAGGTCGAAGCGGAAGCCGTCCACGTGCAGCTCCTCCGCGTAGTAGCGGAGGCTGTCCATGATGAGCTTGCGCGTGGGCCGGTGGTTGGGCCGCGTCTGGTTGCCCACGCCGGTGTTGTTCCAGTACGTGCGCCGGTCCGGGTTGAGCGCGTAGTACGCCTGGTTGTCGATGCCGCGGAACGAGTAGAGGCCCGCGACCTCCGCGGGGTCCAGCGACTCCAGCGGCTCACCGGGCTGGACGTCGTCCGTCTCCAGCTTCTCGCGCCACAGGCCACCCTCGCCGGTGTGGTTGTAGACCACGTCGACAATCACTTCGATGCCGCGCTTGTGGAACTCCTCCACCATCCACTTGAACTCGTCCACCACCTGGTGCGGCTGCTTCATGGCCGCGTAGGACAACTCGGGCGCGAAGAAGTTGATGGTCTGGTAGCCCCAGTAGCCGCCGTCCAGCGGCTTCTCGTGGATGGGCAGGAGCTCCACGGCGGTGATGCCCAGGTCCTTGAAGTAGTCCGCCTTCTCGCCCATGCCGCGGTAGGTGCCGGGGAAGCGCACGCCGCTGGCGGGGTCCGCGCTGAAGCCCTTCGCGTGGACCTCATAGACGACGAGGTCGTTCCACGAGTGGCCCTTCCAGTTCTCGTCCTGGCGGTTGGCGCGCCACTGCTGCTCGACTTCACCCCACTGATAGCCGCTCTGGACGATGACGCTCTTGGCGGAGGCCGCGTAGGTGACTTCCGTGCGCGCCGGACCGGAGGCGGTGCTGCCCTTGCCCCAGTCGTGGTCCCGGTGGAGCGCCTTGGAGTACGGGTCCGTCAGCAGCTTGTTGGGATTGAAGCGGTTGCCGTAGACGTCCGCGTCCGCCTTGAACCCCTTGATGGAGCCGGGGAACCACTCCGGGTCGTACTCCCAGTTGGGGCCCCAGGCGCGGAAGCCGTAGTGCTGGCCCAGGCCCACGCCCTCCACGTAGACGCTCCACACGTCCCCGTAGCGGGTCATCTCGTAGGTGCGCGTGGGGCGGTTCACTTCCGGGTCGTCGAAGAGCAGCAGCTCCAGCCGGGTGGCGTTCTCCGAGTAGAGGGCGAAGTTGACACCCTGGTCCACGAACGTCGGCCCCATGGACTTCATGGACTCCACGTCCTCGACCGTGTAGCTCGGGGCCCGCGCTTCGCTGTGGTAGAGCCGGACGTAGTCGCTCTCACTGCAGCCGAAGGCGAACAGGACGGTGGCCAGGGCCGCGCCCTTCAGGCGCGTCATACGGGGAGTGCTCATACGGGTTGGCTGCCTCGACATTCCGGACGGACCCACGGCCCGGAGATGAACCACGCTTCATTACCAAGCGGCTTCCAGGGCTGACAAGGCAGCCCCCCTCGCGAAGCCCTTACGGCCCGCATCCTCGCCTGGATGGGTGCCCCCCTGAATGACGCAGCGCGCCCAACCCGATGGGTTCGAGGAGCGGGTTTGAGGAGAATGACGTCGGAAGGGTATGGTTCGCGGCCGTTCTCCCCACACATTTTCCGAGCGCGTCTTGTCCGAAGTCATCCTGAGCGGGATCAAGAAGTCGTTTGGCCAGAACCTCATCGTGAAGGGCGTGGACCTTCAGGTGAGGGAAGGCGAATTCCTCGTCATGGTGGGCCCCTCCGGCTGCGGGAAGACCACCCTGCTGCGCCTCATCGCGGGGCTGGAGCAGGTGGACTCGGGAGAGGTGCGGATTGGCGGTTCGCGGGTGAACGACGTGCCGCCGCGTGATCGCGACGTGGCCATGGTGTTCCAGTCCTACGCGCTCTACCCGCACATGACGGTGCGGGAGAACCTGGCCTTCGGCCTGACGCTGCGGAAGTTCCCCGCGTCGGAGATTGCCTCGCGGGTGCAGGAAGTCGCGGGCATGTTGGAGCTCGGCCACCTGCTGGACCGCAAGCCCAAGGCCCTGTCCGGTGGTCAACGCCAGCGCGTGGCCATGGGCCGAGCCATCGTCCGGCGCCCCAAGGTGTTCCTCTTCGACGAGCCCCTGTCCAACCTGGACACCGCACTGCGCGTGCAGATGCGCGGCGAGCTGGCGCGGCTGCACCGGCGGCTGGGCGCCACGATGATCTACGTCACCCACGACCAGGTGGAGGCGATGACGCTGGCCTCCCGCGTGGCCGTCTTCAACGGAGGCCTCCTCCAGCAGGTGGGCCCGCCGCTGGAGCTCTACAACCGCCCTGCGAACCGCTTCGTGGCGGGCTTCCTCGGCTCACCGGCCATGAACTTCCTGGAGGCACAGCGCGAGGGCAGCGGCTTCACCGGCCGGGGCTTCACCCTGCCCTGCCCCGCGGACGTGCCGTCGGACGCCGGGAAGGTGCTGGTGGGCCTGCGTCCTCAAGACCTGCGCGTCGCGTCGCAGGGGCCGCTGACGGGCACGGTGGACGCGGTGGAGCGGCTGGGCTTCGACGGGTACGCCTTCCTCAGCACGGAGGCGGGCCCGGTGGCGGCGCGCTTCGACAAGGGCGTGCATGTCGCCGTCGGTGACAAGGTATCGCTGGCGCCGGTGACGGACGCGCTGCACGTCTTCACCGAGGACGGCTCGCGCGCGCTGCGGCACCCGGCGGACCGCGACTCGCTGGAGGTGGCGTCGTGAGGAGATGGCTGGCGCTCGTGCTCCTCGCCACGGCGTGGAGCGCGCAGGCGGCCGGCGACGCGGCCGCGCCCCTGAAGCTGTGGCACGCGTACCGGGGCGGCGAGGAGACCGCGCTGATTCAAGTCACGCAGCAGTTCACCGCGAAGACGGGCATCCCGGTGGAGCTGCTGGCCGTGCCGTACAACGCCTACGCGGACAAGCTGACCAACGGCATTCCGCACGGCTCGGGTCCGGACGTCTTCATCTTCAACCACGAGCGGCTGCGCAACTTCCACGCGCAGGACCTGCTGGCCCCCGCCAGCGCGCTCGCGCGCGGCGACTACTTCCCCAACGCCGTGGAGGCGCTGGAGGTGGATGGCCAGGTATACGGCTATCCCATGTCGCTGAAGTCCCTGGCGCTCTACGTCAACACGAAGCTGGTTCCGAACCCGCCCGCCACCACGGCGGAGCTGCTGGCCATGCTGCCGGCGCTCTCGGACGCGGACGCGGGCCGCTTCGGCCTCGCGTTCGAGAACGGTGACTTCTACTTCCACGCGCCCTTCCTCTTCGGCTTCGGGGGTGAGCTGTTCGACGCGAATGGCAAGGCGAGCTTCGACACGGAGGGCATGGCGCGCTCGCTCGCCTTCGTGAAGAAGCTGCAGGACGACCGCTTCACCCCGCAGGAGGTCTCCGGCGCGCTGGTGAAGAGCCTCTTCAACGACGGCCGCGCGGCGATGATCATCAGCGGCCCGTGGTTCGCCGGCGAGGTGGCCTCCACCGTGGACTACCGCGTGGTGGCGCTGCCGCAGGTGAGCGAGACGGGAATCCCCCTGAAGCCATTCCTCGGCGTGGAGGCGGCGTTCGTCTCCTCGCAGTCCAAGCAGGCCGACAAGGCGCAGCAGCTGGCGCGCTTCATGTCGCTGGGCGAGGCGTCGCTGGTGCGCACCACGGTGGGCCGGCAGATTCCGGCGGACGTGGCCGCGTACCAGTTGCAGGCGGTGAAGGACGACACGCTCATCTCCTCCTTCCGCGAGGCCGCGAAGAACGCCACGCCCATGCCCAACACGGTGGAGATGCTCCGCGTGTGGGAGCCCATGAAGCTCGCGCTGCGCGCGGTGCTCCAGGGCGGCGTCGAGCCGAAGGACGCGGGCGCGCTGGCGGACCGCCGCTATCGCGCGCTGCACCGCGAGCGCCCGCCCGACGCCAGTCCCCTGCCGTGGCTGGGGTTGGTGGGCATCATGGCGCTGGGCGGCACCGTCTGGGTGATGCGCCGGCCCGCGCCCGCGCTGCCCTTCAAGCGGCGCTACCCGGACGTGGCGCTGGCGGCGACGTACCTCGCGCCCGCGACGGCCGGCATCCTGGTGCTGGTGTTCATCCCCTTCGTGGTGGGGCTGAGCCTGTCGCTCTTCCACTACGAGCCGGGCCAGTACTCCTTCGTGGGCCTGGCCAACTTCGTGGACATCCTGGCCAGCCGCGGCTACCGCATCACCGAGCCGCTGTCCTTCTACTTCACGCTGGTCGTCACGCTGCTGTGGGCCCTCATCAACGTGGTGTTCCACGTGAGCATCGGCCTGTTCCTGGCGCTGCTGCTCAAAGACCCGCTGCTCAAGCTGCGCGGCGTCTACCGGGTGCTGCTCATCATCCCGTGGGCGGTGCCCAACTACATCACCGCGCTGATGTGGAAGGGCATGTTCCACCGGCAGTTCGGCGCCATCAACGGACTGCTGGTGGCGCTGGGCATGGAGCCGGTGAGCTGGTTCACGAAGTTCTCCACCGCCTTCGCGGCCAACGTGGCCACCAACACGTGGCTGGGCTTCCCCTTCATGATGGTGGTGGCGCTGGGCGCGCTCCAGTCCATCCCCCAGGAGCTCTACGAGGCGGCGGAGGTGGACGGGGCGAGCAAGTGGACGCAGTTCCGCCACATCACCCTGCCGCTCCTGAGGCCCGCCATGCTGCCCGCCGTCATCCTGGGCAGCGTGTGGACGTTCAACATGTTCAACATCATCTACCTGGTCTCCGGCGGTGAGCCCGGAGGCTCCACGGACATCCTCGTGTCCGAGGCCTTCCGCTGGGCCTTCCAGCGCAACCAGCAGTATGGCTTCGCCGCGGCGTACTCGGTCCTCATCTTCCTGGTGCTGCTGGCCTGGTCCGGCTTCACCAAGCGGCTGATGCGCGCCTCGTCGGAGGTGATGGGATGAACCGCCCGTCGAAGCTGAAGATGGCCGCCATCCACGCCGGGCTGATGGCGATGTGCATGGTGACGCTGTACCCGGTGCTGTGGGTGGTGAAGATGGCACTGTCCCCCACCGACAGCCTCACGCTCACCGCCAACCCCTTCCCCGAATCCATCACCTGGGAGCACTTCAACGAGGTGATTTTGGGCACGGACGCCGCCGGCCGCTGGCTGTTCGGCCGGCAGCTCCTGGCGAGCCTCGCCGTGTCCGGCGCCACCACGCTGGTGGGCCTGGCGCTGGCGGTGTCCGCCGCGTATGCGCTGTCCCGGTTCCGCTTCCCCGGCAAGGAGGGCGGAATGCAGATGCTGCTGATTACGCAGATGTTCCCGGCGACGCTGATGCTGGTGCCCATCTACGGCATCCTCGAGAAGCTGCACCTGCTGGACAGCCTCACGGGGCTCGTCCTGGTGTACGCCACCACCGCCCTGCCCTTCTGCATCTGGAACCTGAAGGGCTACTTCGACACGCTGCCGCGCGAATTGGAGGAAGCGGCGGTGATGGACGGTGCCTCCCCCGCCCAGGTGTTCATCCGGGTGGTGCTGCCGCTGGCCCGGCCCGCGCTGGCCGTGACGGCGTTGTTCTCCTTCATGACGGCGTGGAACGAGTTCATCCTCGCCGCCACGCTGCTCAATGACCCGACCCGCTTCACCCTGCCCGTCGCCCTCCAGCGGTACGTGGGCGAGTACAAGGTGGAGTGGGGCAAGTTCGCCGCCGGCGCGCTCGTGATTTCCGCGCCGGTCATGGCGTTGTTCTTCGCTCTCCAGAAGCACCTCGTCGGCGGTCTCACCGCTGGCGGCGTCAAGGGGTAATGGCCGATGTCGTCTCGTTGTCTCAGGACCCTGCTGTGCGTATTGCCGCTGCTCGCCGTGGCGTGTGGTGACGACTCCGATGAGGGCACCTCGCCCCAGCCGACGCCGCCCACCGTGCGGGAAATCCAGCCCACGGGCGGCCCCATCGCCGGCAACACGCTCCTCAATGTCTACGGCTCCGGCTTCCAGGACGGCGCGAAGGTGTTCCTGGGCGACCAGGAGCTGATGCGGACGGTGGTGGTCAACGCGTTCCGCATCTACGGCTACACGCCCACGGCCACGTCCGCGCAGGTGGACGTGAGGGTGGTGAACCCGGATGGCGCGTACGGCGTGCTGGTGAAGGGCTTCGCCTACGAAGGCCCGCCGGCCCCCAACATCGACCAGGCCGAGGTGCTCAACGGCAACACCGACGCGGTGAGCGGCGGGCAGCCGGTGGGCATCACCGTGCGGGGCGCCATCACCGTGGCGGGCCTGACGCGCGGCGTGGGCCAGGGTGGCGGCGTGCGTGCGCAGGTGGGCTTCGCCGCGGGCACCGCGGAGCTGCTGAAGCAGGACAGCTACACCTGGGAGACGGCCACCTACGAGACGGACTCGGACAGCGGCGAGGCGGACGTCTACAAGGGCAACGTGCTCCTGCAGCCGCCCATCGGCGGTGAGAACCGCGAGTGGGTCGTCGCCATGCGCTTCTCCATCGACGGAGGGAAGACGTGGGTGATGGCGGACGGCGACGGCATCGCCAACGGCCTGTCGGCGGAGATGCTGCGGCGGGTGTTCATCGCCCGGCCGCGCGTGGACTACTGCAAGCTGGGCCCGGATGGTAACGGCGCCAACCCGGAGCTGTTCTACAAGCCGACGGACTCGACGCTCATCACGGTGCTGGGCCAGGTGTACGCGGCCGGCATCACCCAGGGCGCCGGCGCGGGCTCGGGCGTGGTGGCGCAGCTCGGCTACGGCCCGGATGGCTCGGACCCTCGCACGGACGAGGGGTGGACGTGGATCAACGCCACGTACAAGGCGGAGCACGGCAACAACGACGAGTGGGGCGCGGAGCTGCCCAACCCGGGCACCGCTGGCAAGTGGCGCATCGCCTTCCGCTTCAGCATCAGTGAGAACGCCTGGCGCATGTGCGACGCGGACGGCGTCAACGACAGCACCGAGGGCAACCTCACCTTCAACCCGGGCAAGCTGGGCACGCTGACCGTGGGCAACGAGGCGCCGAAGCCGCCCGTCACCTGGTGCAAGATTGGCGAGGACCAGAAGGCCCCCGAGGTCATCAACTACCTGACCACGCAGACGACGGGGCTGAAGACCGTCTATGCGCAGGTGGGCATGCCGGGCGTGACGGACAAGGTCGGCGCGGGCCCGGGCCTCTCCGGCCAGCTCGGCTGGGGCCCCAAGGACGAGGACCCGCGCACCTCCGAGCTGTGGAAATGGTCCACCAATCTGGTGTGGAACAAGGACAACTTCGAGGTCAACGACGAGTGGAAGGCGGTGCTGCCCAACCCCGCCGTGAATGGCGAGTTCCGCTACGCGGTGCGCTTCAGCGCCAACGGCGGCCCCATCCGCGTGTGTGACGGCAACGGGGTGGACGACGGCGGCCAGGACTTCGAGATGAACCAGCTCGGCACGCTCAACGTCACCGGTGAGGTCGTGGTGCCGAAGGTCATCGGCTGGTGCAAGCTGGGACCGGACCAGAACAACACGCCGGAGCAGGTGCCGTACCTCACCACCACCACCACGCTTCGGAAGATTGTGGGCCAGGTCTACGTGCCGGGCGTGACGACCACCGTCGGCAAGGGCGACAACGTCGTGGCCCAGCTCGGCTGGGGGCCGTCGGGCTCGAACCCGGCCACCGCCACGGGCTGGAACTGGGCGACCACCGCCACGTACAAGGGCGACATCGGCAGCGCGCAGAACCCGGCCAATGACGAATACGAGGCCTCGCTGCCCAACCCGGGTCCCGCGGGCAGCTACAGCTTCGCCTACCGCTTCCAGGTGAATGGCGGCGCGTTCGCGTACTGCGACGCGGACGGCAACGGCGGCGGGCCCACGGACTTCGACACGGCGAAGCTGGGTGCGCTCACCGTGAGCGAGCCGCCGGCCACGAACGTCGTCGACTACTGCAAGCTGGGTCCGGACGGGAACAACACGCCGCCGTCGCTGACGTACACGCCGGCTTCGGAGCCCAGCCACGTGGTGGTGGGCTACGTGAAGGTGGAGGGCCTCACCAACACGACGACGGGCGCGGTCACTGGCGTCGTGGGCCAGTTCGGCTGGGGCCCGGCGAATTCCGACCCGACGGTGCCCACCGGATGGACGTGGGCGAACGCGCAGTTCAAGAGCGACTTCTTCGACAATGACGAGTACCAGGCCACGGTGCCCAACCCGCGCACGGAGGGCGGCTACCGCTTCGCCTACCGCTTCCAGGTGAACGGCGGCGCGTACCGTTACTGCGACGCGGACGGCAACAGCGGGACGGACGGCTTCGACGCGACGAAGGTCGGCACGCTCACCGTGGAGCCCGCGCAGGTGCCCACTGGCGTGTGCCGGCTGCAGAGCGTGAGCGCGGGCGGCGCGAGCGCGGACACGGTGGGCAGCGGCGCTTCCGTCTCGGCCACGGGCCGCGTGCGCATTCCCGGTGTCACCGACGGGGCGGGCGCGGGCGCCAACCTCCAGGTGCAGGTGGGCCTGGGCAATGCCAGCGACGACGCCTCGGTCAATCCGGCGTCCTTCACGTGGAAGGACGCGACGTATTCACGCGAGGCGCCGGACGAGGCGAACACGGACGAGTTCGCCCTCACCTTCCACCCGGCCTACACGGGCAACCGCGCGGTGAGCCTGCGCTACAGCACGGACGGCTCGACGTGGACGTACTGCGACAAGGACGGCAGCGACGTGGGCGGTTACACGAG
Organism: Pyxidicoccus sp. M6; assembly: GCF_055568925.1. Taxonomy (NCBI): domain Bacteria; kingdom Pseudomonadati; phylum Myxococcota; class Myxococcia; order Myxococcales; family Myxococcaceae; genus Pyxidicoccus; species Pyxidicoccus sp. M6. Next base: position 9,816,516 of record NZ_CM145714.1, read on the forward strand.
GGCGCAGCAGCACGCGCTGGCTGTCACCAATCACGCGGAAATCAATTACTGCAACCTGCAGTGGCCGCACAGAACCAGCGACCCCGGGGGTGGACGAACCGTCTACGGAAAGGTCAATGAGCCGGACGTCACCACCATTCCGACCCCTGCCCCGAACCTGACCGCCGAACTGGGTTACGGACCGAAGACACAAGACCCTGGCATGGACACCGGCTGGACGTGGCTCCCAGGCAGCGCGAACAACACCAACGACGACTACGATGAGTACAAGGCCGATCTTCCCGCTGCCGCCTCGGTCGGTAGCTCCTACGTCTGGCGCTATCGCATCGGCACCGGCGCCTACTGCTACGGTGACTGGCAGGAGAATGGGCAGCCCGGCGGCTCGAACGACGGCGTCTCGCCGGACACGCTGGGCATCATCGATTAGTTGGTAGTCGCGTAGGACATGCGGGCCGCCCGGGGCACATGGCCTCCGGGCGGCCCGTGTTGTTTCAGCGTCCTCTGCTGCCCGGGACGGCAGCCCTACCTCCGAATGAGTGAGCCCCACGCGCATCCATGTGCTGGCTGCACGAGGTCCGCTCTCGGGGACATCACAAGTACTTCGTAGCGAAGTCGCTGGAGGGCCAGAGGAAGCCCTGTGGGGCCTCGATGACCACTGGCCCCCGAGCCCTGCATGCGGTGCCCCACTCAACGACGGTGCGCCGAATGACCAGGCAGGCGACCCGGGCTCCGACGTGTCGCCGGACACACCGAACACTGTCGACACGTCACCGCCTCAGACACCGGCCTGGGTGCACATGACCCCGGGCGGCCGTCCCGTGCCGTGGGCACGGTGTGCGCAGCGCTCCGCGTCAAGCGTGAGCCGCGCCTGCCTGCGTCCTGCGCCAACCGGACCGCGTCTCGCGGGAACGCATCAGCGGGGCGGGGCATGCGGCTCACTGCAACGCATCCTGCGTCCCACCCCGACCGGGCCGCGTCCCGCGGGAACGCATCAATGGGCGTGTGCTCGCGGATGTCGCCCGGTCCTCCCTCGCAGGCGGGCAGCGCGCGGTGCTGGCACGCGGCGCGCAATCCCCCTGCATGCGCCCCCGAAGAGCTGCCGTCCTGCCGAGGTGACTCGCCAGGGTCTTCCAGGAGGCGCGACACGCTGTCGTACGATCCACTCGCTCGACCTTCTTCATCTCGAAGCAAGGTCGGGGGGGAGAGCCCATGTCGCTGTTCAAGTCCGGTTGGTGGTTGGGTGTGCCATTGCTCGTGCTCGGCTCTGCCGCGGGCGGCGCGTACCTCTACCACCACTACCGCGACGCGGACTGGGAGCACCGCGAGGCCGAGTACCAGCGTCAGCTCCAGGGCCACCTCACCGACCAGGAAAAGCAGATTGAAGCCTTCAACGCCCAGCTCGGGATGATGCGCTCGCAGCTGGTGACGCCGGCGGACCTGGAGAAGAAATACAGCGCGCTGCTCACCGCGAGGGACGCGGACTTCGAGAAGTTCCGCCGCGACCACGCCCTCGTCGTGAAGAGCCTCTCCGACTCCATCCTCGAGCTGAAGCAGCGCGCACAGGACGGAATGGAGGAGGCACACGAAGAGCCCTCACCCGCGTCCGGGCCCGGCGACACCGCGACGCCCTCCGCGAAGCCCATCATCTCGTACGCGTTCGCGGACAAGGACGGCCGCATCCACCTCACCGACCCCGACATCTGGGTCCAGGGCGATGAGGACCTGGAGATGAAGCAGTTCTTCCGGGTGAAGGGCACCGTCGTGCAGCAGAAGGACGGCTCTCTGATGGCCGAGCGCATCCAGCTCCTGGAGGTTGCTCCCGACGGGCAGACCGCGGGGCAGTACCGCGAGCTCGCGGAGGCCAGCCTGGTGGACGCGAACTTCACCTACGCGAATCCGCCGCAGGAGGGACCGCCGGGCGACGCGTGGCTGAAATGGGGCCCGGGCTGGATGGCCACCCTGGGGACCTCTTTCCGCTCGGAGCACCTGCTGCGCGTCGGCGCCTCGGCCAGCGTGGTGCGCATGGGAGACGTCGGTCTCGCGGGCGGCGTCTCCTCCGATTTCGACTCCCTCGAGGGGAGTGGCGGAGATGCCTTCGTCACCTACAGCCCGACGGTTCACGGCAAGCGGCTCGGCGTGGCGCTGGGCGGCGGAGTCCACCTTCCCCTGGGCGGCACGACTCGCGTGCGTCCCAACCTCACCCTCAACTTCGTCGTCTATTGAAGGAGAACAATCATGTCCCGTAGCTCCCCCGTGATGAAGCGCCTCGGTTTGATGGGAGTGCTGGCGCTCGCGCCGGTGTCCGCGCACGCCGGCACGCCCAAGCCCGCCGCGACGAGCAAGCCCGCCGCGACGAGCAAGCCCGCCGCGACGAGCAAGCCCGCCGCCGCGCCCTCGAAGGCCCCCGTGGCGCGGGCATGGGTGCAGGGCATCGACGTCTCCCGCTACCAGCCGAAGGTGAAGTGGGACGCGCTCAAGGGGAAGGCTGCCTTCGTCTTCGTGAAGGCGACGGAGACCACCGGCGAGGTGGACCCGGACTTCAAGACGCACTGGAGCGGGGCGAAGAAGGCGGGCCTGCCCCGCGGCGCCTACCACTTCTTCCACCCCAAGGAGGACGTGAACAAGCAGGTGGCCAACTTCACGCGGCACCTGAAGCCCGACCCCGGTGAGCTTCCTCCCGTCGTCGACGTCGAGGAGTTCAAGCACGAGTACGACGGCCTCACCTGTGAGCAGCTCGCGGGGATGCTCCAGCAGTTCTCCCAGGGCGTGGAGAAGGAGCTCGGCCGCAAGCCGATGATCTACACGAACCACGTGACGTGGAGCACCAGCTTCTGCGACCACCCGTACTTCGTGGACCACCCGCTCTGGCTCGCCGCGTACACGAACCAGAGCGAGCCGAAGCTCCCCAAGGGTTGGAAGCAGTGGCACTTCTGGCAGTACACGGAGAAGGGCCGCGTGGAGGGCATCGACGGCGACGTCGACCAGAGCTACTTCAACGGCACCTCGGAAGAGCTGAAGGCGCTCTTCGCCGCGAAGTAGTCACGCGCCCGGCGTGACCTTCGAGCAGGACGGCTCACGAGCGGCAGCCTGGGACGGGAGGGCCAGCATGGCGGTGCCCGGAGAGAAGGCCTTACCTTTCTCCGTGGGCCGAACGGGACTGCTCCATGCCACCAGCCAGCCGGGCCTCATTCCAGAATCTGACCTGGGTCCAGGCCGCCGTGCTCGTGGGGGCGTACCTCGCCCTGGCGGCCGTCTCCAACCATTTCGCATTCCCGCCCCACCCGAGCGCCGTGCTCTGGCTGCCGAGCGGGCTCTGGCTCGCCTTCCTGCTGCGGGCCCCGCCCCCGCGCTGGCCGGCCTTGCTTGCCGCGCTCTTCCTGGCCGAGCTGGCTGCGGTGCTCCTCCATGGCTTCCCCATTCCCGGCTGGGTCGTCGTCCTGTGGGGTGTGGCCAACTGCCTGCGCGCGCTGGTGGGCGCATGGCTGATGCGGCGCTTCGTGGGCACCCATGTCCGGCTCTCCCGCCGCTGGGAGATTGCCGGGCTGATCCTCTTTGGTGGAATGGTGAGCCCGCTGGTCAGCGCGACCCTGGGCTCCTTCGGCTACACCTTCTCGAGCTCGCCGTCCTCGTTCCTCGGGGACTGGGTCCACTGGTGGATGAGTGACGCGCTGGGAACGCTCCTGGTCGCCCCCCTGCTGTTGACCTGGAATCCCGCGACCTTCCAGCCGAAGCGATCGCATCGTTTCCTGGAGCTGGGGGCGATTCTCGTGCTGACGACGCTGGGCGCGCACCTCGTCTTCAGCCAGCCCGCGCCCGAAGGCGTCGGCGCCCCACTGGCCTACGTCTGCTTCCCCTTCGTCCTCTGGGGAGCGCTACGACTGGGCCCCCTGGGCGCCGCGAGCACCTCGGCGGTGATGGCGATGCTCGCGCTCTGGCACACCCTGCTCGGACAGGGCCCCTTCGGGGCCATGGAGGTGTCGCTCCAGGAGAAGGTGCATTCGCTGCAGCTGTTCCTGGCGATTCTCAGCCTCACGTCGCTGATGCTGGCGGCGGTGGTCACCGAGCGCTGGCGGGAGAAGGAATTGAAGCACCTGCTGGCGGATGCGGGACGGGTGGTCGCCTCGTCCCTGGCAGTCCACGAGACGTTCCCGCGCGTCGCGAGCCTCGTCGTCCCGAGGGCCGCCGATGGCTTCGCCGTGTGGCGGGTGGGCGAGAACGGACTGCTGGAGCGGATGGCGCAGGCGGGATGGAGCTCCACCCGCGAGGCGCACCTGCGCGGGCACCTGCTGCCGCTGCCCACGGCTCCGAAGCGATGGAGCCTCGCGGAGTGCACGGTGGTGCTGGCGCCGCTCGTGGCGCGGGAGCAGGTCCAGGGCGTGCTCGTGCTGATGCGCGATGAGCGGGCCTGCTTCGCGGGCGCCGCGGACCTCTCGCTGGCCGAGGAGCTGGCCCACCGGTTCTACCTGGCGCTGGAAGCCTCGCGCCTCTACGAGGAGGCGAAGCAGGCCATCGAGGTGCGCAACGAGTTCATCGCCATCGCCGCCCACGAGCTGCGCACACCCATCACCACCCTCACGCTGCGCATGCGAAGCGTGGAGAACCTGCTTCAGCGGGAGTGCGGCTCCGAGGCCGTACGCGAGAAGGTCCACGCCATGTCCCGCCAGCTCGGGAGGCTGAGCCAGCTCGTCGAGCGCGTGCTGGACGTGGGGCGCATCACCACGCACCGGCTGGAGCTCCAGCGGGAGCGGGTGGACGTCGGCGAGTTGGTGGAGCAGGTGGTGGAGACCTTCGCCGAGGAGGCCGAGCGTGCGGGCTGTGCGCTGCGAGTGGAGACGGAGGCGGGCCTCCAGGCGAGGTGGGACGCGGGCCGCGTGGAGCAGGCGCTCGCCAATCTCCTGACCAACGCGCTCAAGTTCGGAGCCGGCAAGCCCATCGAGGTCCACGCCTCGCGCGAGGGAGGCTGGGTGCACCTGGCGGTGAGGGACCAGGGCATCGGCATCGCCCCCGGCGCGCTGGAGCGCATCTTCGAGCGCTTCGAGCGAGCGGTGTCTTCCCGCACGTACGGCGGGCTGGGCCTGGGGCTGTTCCTCACGCGGTGGATCGCGGAGTCCCACGGGGGGACCATCCACGTGGAGAGCCGCCAGGGAGAGGGCTCCACCTTCGTGCTCCAGCTCCCCGTGGGCATGCAGCCCGAGGCCGGAGCGGACACCGCACGCCCCGCTCCGGCGTAGACGACGGCCGGGACCTCCCGCACGACGGGGAAGGCATCGAAGGAAGAGGCTCGGGCGCCGGTGCGTCTGGCGGCCTCACAGCGCCGTGCGAGTCAACCGGACGTCGGCGTTCGCCCACGCCTTCTCGAACTGCCGCCTCACCGTGGCTGCCTCGGCGCTCTGGCCCTGGCCATCCAGCGCCTGGGCGAGGCCGAAGAGTGCCCAGCCATTGCCGGGATTGCGGCGCAGGTCCTCTCGGTAGACGGCCTCCGCTTCCTTCCAACGCTTCGCGTCCAGCAACGCCGCGCCCTGATAGTGGCGCACCGGGTAGAACCAGTCGGCGGGCTCCGAGTAGGCCAGCTTGTCGGCGGCCTTCACCGCGACCTCCCAGCGCGCCAGTGCGTCTGGACGCCCCTGCCGCTCGGCGAGGGCCGCTTCCAGCACGAGGCCCGCCACGCCCAGCACGTCCCGCGCGGAGTTGTTGCCGGCCGTCATCTCCGCGGGCACGCCGGCGGCGAGCTTCACCAGCTCTGCGTGGTCCGCTCGCGCCTCGTCGAACCGCCCCTTGGCGACGAGCGCCAGGCCATGCGCGTGCAGCCACAGGCCCAGGTGCACCGGGAACTTCGCGTCCGGCCGGGGCTCGGCGAGCAGCTCGTCATGACGTCCGAAGCGCACCATGGCGAGCAGGGGCTCGGAGACGAAGAAGTCCATCCCGGGCATCATCTCCAGCATCTCCGGGGGCATTGCCTTCGCCGACGCCCGGGCCGCCCGCAGCGTCTCCTCGGCGCGGCCCTGCATGGAGGCGGAGAACGCGAGGAACCCCCAGTTGTGGGCGACGTACATGGGGTAGTAGCCCAGGGGCTTCACCTGTTGGAGGTAGGCCTCGTCCGCCTCGATGGCGCGCCGGTTGCTCTCCGACGCCTCCGCGTACATGCCCACGCGCTGGTAGATGTGCGCCGGCATGTGCACCAGGTGCCCGGCTCCCGGCATCAGCCCCGGCAGCCGCCGCGCGGAGGGCAGCGCCCGCTCGGGCTGGTTGGAGGCCTCCACCGCGTGGATGTAGTAGTGGTTGGCCCCGGGATGGTTCGGCTCGCGCGCGAGCACCGCCTCCAGCCGGGAGACAATCTCCTCCGTGCCCGGTGCCGCCTTGCCGTCGAGCGTCCACAGCTTCCAGGGGTTCAGGTCCATCAGGGACTCGGCGAAGAGCACCTGCACGTCGAGGTCCTCGGGGAAGCGCCGGGCCACGTCCCGCATGGCATTGGCGTAGGCCTCGTTGAAGGGCTTCATCTCCTCGGGCTTGCGCGGCTCGGGCCCTCCATAGCGCCGGCCCAGCGCGCCAATGAGTGCCTGCTCCACGGGAGTCACCCGGGAGGCGAGCGCCTGCGCCTTGCGCACGCCCTCCCAGGCGACCGCGGCCCGGTCCGGGAGCATGGGGACGTTGTAGTTGGGCCCGAGCACCAGGGCCACGCCCCAGAAGCACATGGCACAGGTGGGGTCGAGCTGGGTGGCCCGCGCGAATGAGCGCGCGGCCTCGTCATGATTGAAGCCATAGGCGAGGCGCAGTCCCTGGTCGAAGTAGGCCTGGGCTTCCTTCGACGCCGTCGTCACCGGGCGGTGCCAGGTGCCTAGGTCGTCGAAGAGGACGGCGCCCTCGGCGAGCGAGGAGAGCGTCAGCCCCTGGGGCGGCGTGGCGTGCTTTTCGTGCTCACGCGCGCCGGGAGCCTCCTGGGAGCCCACCCGGGCGGCGGGGGGCTGCTGGTTGGGCGCGGACGACCGGGCATCCGAGCGCCCTGCGAGCAGCATCGACAGGACGAAGGCGAGCAGCACGGGGGCACGCATGGGGACCTCCTGCGGGAGCCCACATTCCGCACCCCCGCTCACCCATGAAGGGTGGGCCCGCGTTCGCCCGAGGCAATCCACGGCGAGCACTCCACGCAGGCCTCGCAACCCCGGCCGGGTTGGGGAAGGCGCTCCACGGCGGCGCGCGGACGCGGGCCCGCGCCCCAATAGATGAGGAAGAAATCCGCCGGACGCCGTTGAGAGGGAGGCTTTCGCACTCTCAGGGGCCAGAACATGCACACCACGACGACTCATCTCATCCACGCCGCCATGCGCACCGTCCCGAGAGGCCGGCTTCGCGCAGCGGCCCTGCTGATTCTGGGCGCCGGAGCCCTCCTCTCTCCCGGTGCCGCGCTGGCGGGCATCGCCTGTCCGCCACAGGCTCGCTCCCAGGAGACCCTGCTCACGCCGAGCACCGGTGGCGGCACCAACGTGGCGGGAGACAGGTTCGGTGGCGCCGTCGCGTGGGGAGACTTCAACCGCGACGGGTGGGCGGACCTCGTGGTCGGTGCCCCCGAGGACGAAGTGGGCACGGAGCGCTCCGGGGCGGTGTTCGTCTTCCTGGGCTCGCCCACGGGCCTGGGGACGGGCACCGTGCTGACGCAATCCAAGGGCGGCGGGAGCAACGAGGCGGGAGACCGGTTCGGCTTCTCGCTGGCCACCGGCGACTTCAACGCCGACGGCTATGACGACCTGGCGGTGGGCGCGCCCCTGGAGGACCGGGGCGACACCAACGACGGCGTCATCTACTACTTCCTCGGCTCTTCGTCCGGCCTGTACTGGGGCACCTTCAAGGACCAGGAGTCCCTCGGCGGCGTGATGGAGGCGAACGACCAGTTCGGCTACGCGCTGGCGGCGGGGGACTTCAACCACGACGGCTATGACGACCTGGCCGCGTCCGCTCCCAACGAGGACGACGCGGGCGCGGTCTTCCTCCTCCGCGGCTCCACCTCCGGGCTCCAGGCGTGGACCATCAAGACCCAGTCCCAGGGCGGCGGGGGCAACACGGATGGGGACCGCTTCGGCCATGCGCTGGCTGCGGGAGACTTCAACGGCGACCTGTACGACGACCTCTTCATCGGCACGCCCTACGAGGACCTGGCCGACGCCACCGACACCGGCGCGGTGTTCCTCTTCAAGGGGAGCGGCACCGGCCTCACCACGGGGAGTTGGTTCTCGCAGACGCAGGGCGGCGGAGGTGACGAGCCGGGGGACCACTTCGGCGCCGCGCTGACGATGGGCGACTTCAACAAGGACAACAAGGCCGACCTCGTCGTGGGCGCGCCCGATGAGGCGCCCGGTGGACTTCCTCGCGGCGGCTCCATCTTCGTGTTCCCCGGCACGACGGGCAGCCTCACGGGCTACTGGCGCTCGCAGGAGAACAGCGGCGGCGACCCCGTGGAGCTGTCGGATGGCTTCGGCAGGGCGTTGGCGGCCGGAGACGTGGACGCGGATGGCTACGACGACCTCGTGGTGGGCGCCCCCAACGAGTCGCCCACGGGCAGCATCAACTCCGGCGCCATCTTCCTCTACGCGGGGACGCCGTCGAACCTGCAGACAGGCCGCCGCCTGACGCAGCAGGACCTGGGGTCCGCCAACGAGCCCGGGGACGGGTTCGGTACCGCGCTCGCCATCGGTGACTCGAATGGTGACGGCAGGGGCGACGTGGCGGTGGGCGTGCCCGGCGAGGCGCCCTACTCCGACCCCGCGTCCGGCATGGTGGGCGTGTACCGGGGCCTCGTGCCGGGGCTGGCCCTGGGGCCGGTGCTGGCGTCGGTGACGAACACCTCGATGAAGGTCTGGGCGCGGGGTCATGCCGCGCGCACCTTCCGGGTGCAATACAAGCCCACGTCGAGCACCGTGTGGCTCACCAGCGCCGAGGCCCTCTTCGACGTGAACAAGGACCTCACCGCCGTCGTGACGCTCACGGGGCTCTCGCCGAACACGTCGTATGACGTCCGGCCGGTGGTGGACTGCGAGGTGGACTCGCAATCCCAGGCCACGGTGGGAACGCTGATGACGCCGGGCACGGCGGGCACCTTCCGCTTCGCCTTCGGCGCGGACATCTCCGCTGGCTGGATTTACGAGCCGGACCCGGCGAAGAGCGCCCAGGTCGAGATCTTCGACAAGCTCGCCGCGAAGGCCCCCGACTTCTCGCTGTTCATCGGCGACCTCGTGTACGCGGACTCGGGCGCCGTCATCGCCTCCACGTACGACCAGTACCTGGCGAAGTACCGGCAGAACTGGGCGCAGGCCTCGCTCCGCTCGCTGATGCGCCAGAGCCCCATGTTCATGATGTGGGACGACCACGAAATCCAGAACGACTGGGACAACGGCAAGACGGGCAAGTACGTCCCGGCGCGCGCCGCGTACGAAGCCTACGTCGCCAGCCAGGCGCCGACGCCGCGGACGGCCGGCGAGCTGTACTACTCGTTCCGGGTGGGTCAGGCGGACTTCTACGTGCTCGACACGCGCAGCTTCCGGACGCAGAACACGTCCACCAACGACCCGGGCGAGACGATGCTCGGGGCGACGCAGAAGGCGGACCTGAAGGCGTGGCTCTCCGCCTCCACGGCGAAGTTCAAGTTCCTGGTGTCCTCCGTGCCGTGGAACGACTTCGGCACGACGGGCAGCGACGCCTGGGCGGGCTTCAAGGCCGAGCGCGCGGAGCTCTTCAACTACATCAAGGCCAACAACATCCGCGGGGTGGTGCTGCTATCGGGAGACCAGCACTGGTCGGGCGCGTTCAAGCTGAACGACATCGCGCCGTACAACCTCTACGAGTTCATGCCCACCCCGGTGGCGACGACGCGCCGCGCGGCGCCCACCGCGTCGGACCCGCAGGTGCTCTTCCTGTACGACGCGACGCCCGTGTACGGCGTGTTCGACGTGAACACCACCGTGAGCCCGGCCACGCTGACGGTGCGCTACTACGACTCCAACAACGTGGTGCGCTACGGCCCGGTGACCTTCACGGAGAACAGCATCTCTCCCTGAGCGGCGTAGGGCCTCGACAGGGGCCCCTGTTCCGCCGGGCCTTCTCTCCGCGGGCCCGGCGGGCGGCGAATCTGTCCTCCACCCCACAAAACATGCGTGAGGTGGCTGACCCTCCCGTGAGCAGACACGCTATTGCATTTGCAATCCTTGCTCCTGATAGCGGGGGCATCGAGTCACGGGGGGTTGTCCACATGCATTCCGAAAGTGATTCCGCTCGCCTATCGCGGCGTGGATTCCTCATTGGAACCGGTTCTGCCCTTGGCGCGCTCACGCTTCCCTTGCTGTCTACCCGCGCGGTGGCCGCCGCCACCGAAGCGGTCATCGCCAACGGAGAGCGCGTAGCCGCGCTTGTCATTGGCAGCGGTTACGGCGGAGCGGTGGCCGCGCTGCGACTGACGCAGGCGGGCATCAAGACTCACATCGTCGAGATGGGACAGAGTTGGACGACTCCGGGCTCGGACGGCAAGGTCTTCTGCAACATGCTGAATCCCGACGGACGGTCCTTCTGGCTGAAGACCAAGACGGATCAGCCCGTCGGCTACTTCCTCGGCATCCCGGTCAACAAGACCATCCCGAAGTACACCGGCGTGCTCGACTCGGAGAGCTTCGGCGCCATCCGCGTCTACCAGGGCCGAGGCGTCGGTGGCGGGTCCCTGGTCAACGGAGGCATGGCCGTCACTCCGAAGCGGAGCTACTTCGAAGAGGTCCTGCCGTCGGTCGACTCCAACGAGATGTATTCGAAGTACTTCCCCCGTGCGAACGCCGCCCTCGGGGTCAACAACATCGACCCGGCCTGGTTCGAGACCACCGACTGCTACCAGTACGCCCGGGTCAGCCGGATGCGGGCGCAGAACGCGGGCTTCAAGACGACGTTCGTGCCCAACGTCTACGATTTCGAATACATGAAGCGTGAGGCGGCCAATGGAGTCCCACGCTCCGCGCTGGCCTCCGAAGTCATCTACGGCAACAACTCCGGCAAGAAGTCATTGGACAAGACGTACCTCGCCGCCGCCGCGGCCACCGGCCGGCTCGCGATTTCGACCCTGCACATGGTGACCTCCGTCGCGCCAGCTTCCGGCGGAGGCTACGCCGTCGAGATTCGGCAGCTCGACACCGCCGGGAACACCGTCGCGAACAAGACCGTCACCGCGGACCGGGTATTCTTCGCGGCCGGCAGTGTCGGCACGAGCAAGCTGCTGGTGTCGATGCGAGCCCAGGGCAAGCTGCCCAACCTGACCCAGGCGGTGGGTGCGGGCTGGGGCAACAACGGGAACGTGATGGTCGCCCGTGCCGGGCTGGACCTGACCGGGGCCCTCCAGTCGGGCATGCCTGCCATGGGCATCGACAACTGGGAGGATGCCGCCGCGCCGGTGTTCGCGGAGATCGCGCCGTTCCCGGCCGGCTCCGAGCTCTGGGTCAATCTCTATCTGGCCATCACCCGGAACTCCAACCGCGCCAGGTTCTCGTTCAACGCGGCCACCGGCAAGGTCGACCTCTCGTGGACGTCCAGCATGGCCCAGCCGTCCATCGACGCGGCGAAGCGGGTGTTCGACGCCATCAACAAGAAGGCCGGCACCGTGTACCGGACCGACCTCTTCGGCACCTACAAGACCTGGGGCGACGACCTCACCTATCACCCGCTCGGCGGCTGCGTGCTGAACGAGGCCACCGACAACTACGGCCGGCTGCCTGCGTATCCCGGGCTGTACGTCATGGATGGCTCGCTGGTCCCGGGCAGCATCGGAGTGAACCCGTTCGTCACCATCACCGCGCTGGCCGAGCGCAACATCGAGGAGATCATCAACACCGACCTGACCTAGGCAGGCCGTTACGGAAATCCCTCGTAATCTTTTCTGGGCCGGCTCTCGTCTTCGCGCCTCTCCACATTGAGACACGGTTCTGCCCACGGAGGGCAGAGCCGTAGCTCCACTGAGACACAAACACTGGAGAGCACCTCATGAAAAAGTATGTGTTGCTGTCGATGGTCGCCGCTGCGCTCGTGGGTTGTGGAGGAGGCGAGGAATCGTTCGAGATGGAGGGACAGGAGGACGAGACGGGGAACGTCACCGCCAGCGGGGTCGGCTGCAAAGTCTACATCGACTGGTGCAAGTCGCCCACCACCGGCAACGTTGAATGTTCCAACAACGGTCAGTGCACCTCCTTCCAGCACGCGCTCAACTGCGTTGCGTTGTTCAAGAAGTACTGCTGAGCGCGACGCTCCTCCGGGACGAAGCACACGCGCCGTCTCGCGAATTCTACCCGGGCATAAATGACGCCGATTTATACCCGGGTAGGTCGTCGCTACTTCGGGCTGAGCCCCTTGTTTTTCCTCGGGTTCCTCGTCGCGTGTCACATCTGGCCGCGCTCGCGTGTGTTTCTCCCCGCAACCGGAAAGGGAGATGCACATGCAACCCAGATTCAGTCGTTCAGGACGCAGCGCCAGCACGGCCCTCATGCTCGCCTTCTCGTGGCTTGCCTGGGGTTGTGGCGGCGAAGGCTCCCCCCGCGAGGGCCACGAGGAGACACAGCAACTGGGCCTCGTCGAGAGCTGTGCCACGGTGGTGCCCACCGGCGTGACGGCCAGCGGCGACGATGGAAACGTGCCCCAGAATGTCCTCGACGGCCTGCTGTCCACGCGCTGGTCGTCCTATGGTGCCGGGCAGTTCATCACCGCCGATCTCGGCTCGACGAAGACCGTCTGCTCCGTGTCCGTGGCCTGGTACCGCGGCGACCTGCGCCGCAACACCTTCACCATTTCCGTCTCCGAGGATGGCTCGACCTTCACCGAGGTCTTCTCGGGCCAGTCGAGCGGAGCCTCCGCCGCGCTCGAGACCTATGACATCCCGGATGGCACCGCCCGCTACGTTCGCGTGACGGTCAACGGCAACACCGACAACCTGTGGGCCTCGGTGAGCGAGCTCGGAGTCCAGGGCTCCGGCACGACGACGCCGCCTCCGCCTTCCGGCACCTGCGACCGGACCGCCACCAACGCGGCGACGCTGGCGAGCCAGTGGAGCGCGGCCACCGCCGGGCAGACCCTCTGCCTGGCCACCGGGAGCTACGGCACGTTCACCGCGGGCGCCAAGCCTGGAGTGGTGACCGTCAAGCCCCAGAGCGGAGCCACCGCCACCCTGGCGCTCCGCTTCAACGGCGCGAACAACGTCCGTCTCGAAGGGCTCACCATCACCTCTGCCACGCTGCTGGGCTCGACCCGCAACGTGACCATCACGGGGAGCCGCTTCACGGGCGCGGCGACGATTGACGGGGTGGCCAACTCCAACATCCTGTTCGACAACAACAGCCACCTCAACATCAACGCCCCCACGGGCTCCGTTCCGGCACGCATCCACCTGCCCTACAGCAGCGCGACACACTCCGGCGTCACCATCCAGAACTCGCGTTTCGAGGGTGGCGACGCGGACGGCATCCAGACGGGAGTAGGGGTCAACATCCTCAACAATCAGTTCAAGGACATCCAGGAGAACGGCCCCAACCACACCGACTCGGTCCAACTGCTCGGAGCGCCGGGCGCGGTGGTTCGAGGGAACTACTTCCTCAACTGCGTTACGGGCATCGTCGCCTTCGACGGTGTCGAGCGCGCGGTCATCGAAGACAACGTGCTGGATCTGCGCGGCCGCCCGTGGGCCATCGAGCTCTACTCGGATGACGGTTCCATCATCCGCCACAACACGCTGATGCATGGGGCCTGCGCCTACAACCTCCCCTGCGGAATCATCGACATCACTCGCAAGACGGCGGACGACGCCGGGCGGGGCACGGTGATTGTCGACAACGTGGCGACCGAAATCTCGGTGTCCAACGGCTCCACCGTGGCGGAGCGCCACCACAACCTCCTCCGGCAGGGCGCCCAGAGTGGCGAGCTGACCGGCGTCCCGGTGTTCGTGGGGGGAACCCAGCCCACGGACTACTCCGGCTTCCGCCTCGCGACGGGGTCACCCGGAAAGAGCGCGGCCTCGGACGGTACGGACATCGGTATTCGTTGACGGTGAAGGGCGCCAGGCGGCTGGCTGGCGGACCGGAGGCGCGGGGACTCGAGCCCCGCGCCTCCCCTATACTCTTTCGTGAGGACCCACCCATCGGTACGTCGTGGAAAGGCAACCGCGAGGAGATCGCCTCGCTCTATCGGGACTTCGCTCCGGCGATCCATCGTCAGTGCCTGGCCGTTCTCCGCGACCCGGAGGAGGCCCGGGACGCCACGCATGAGGTCTTCGTGAAGCTGTGCTCTGCCCGGCGGCTCCAGGACCGCGAGCACGCCGCGGCGTGGATCTACCGCGTGGCGACACACCATTGTCTGAACCGGGTGCGGAACGCCCAGCTTCACCGGGGAAAGCTGAACCAGCTGTCTCTCGACGTCGCCTCCACCGTGGCGCCCGAGACCTTCTCGGCGCGGAAGCTGACGCAGCAGCTCCTGAGTCGCTTCGATGAGACCACGTGCGTGGTGGCCGTGGGCGTCCTGGTGGATGGCATCGAGCAGACCGAGCTCGCTGGGATTCTGGGCCTCTCTCGCCGGACGGTGGCCCGCAAGCTGGAGCAGTTTCTCGCGCAGGCGCGAGCGTTGTTGAATGGGGGGAACGCATGACGGCCTGTCCTTCGCGAGTCGCCCTCGAGCAGTACGTGCTGGCGCCTGCCACGGCCGCCGCGCGCGCGCACATCGAGTCCTGCCCCGAGTGCGGCAACCAGGTGGCGCGCATGCGGGAAGAGGATGCATCGTTCCGCCGCCATGTCATGCCCGGCACCATCGATGCGGCGGTGGAGGCCGCCTCCGCTTCCCGGTGGAAGTGGCCGAGGTGGCCCATCATGGCACTGGCACTTCCGGCCATGGGGTTGGCGGTGGCGCTGATCGCGGTGCTTTCGCGGCCCATCGCCCCGCCCTCCGATTACGTAGGCGTAAAGGGAGCGGGCTTCTCGCTGGAGGTCTTCACCGAGGTCCAGGGAGGTTCCCGCCACGCGGCCGACGGCGCCGAGCTCCCGAGTGACGCCCGCGTCCGCTTCTCGGTGGCTATCGATCGGCCGTGCCATCTCTGGATCGTCTCCGTCGATGCCGCCGGGCAGCTCTCTCGCATCTCCCCCGCTGACGGAGACGGCGGAGCTTCGACACAGGCCTCGGGCCCGGTCTCCGGTGGCGGTCAGTTGGACGGTGTGGCGGGGCCGGAACGATTCGTTGCGCTCTGCAGCCCGGAGCCCCTCTCCTGGTCCGCGGTGGAAGAGGCCGTTCGGCGGACCTTCTCCCCACCCGGCGCGGACAGCGTCCGGCAGAAGCGTGACGTTCGAGGCCTTCCAGTCGGTGTAGCGCAGGCGAGCATCCTCGTGGAGAAGCGTGGATGACGCTCCTGGCGTTCCTCTCGGCTGCGCTCCTGAGCACCGCCCCGGCAGGACCCGCGCCGCGGTACGCCCTGGTGGTGGGGAACGACGAGGGGGCACCCCAACGGTCCCGGCTCTGGTTCGCGGAGCGCGACGCGGACAGGGTCGCGCGCGCCCTGGTGGAGCTGGGAGGATTTCCCGCGGAGCAGGTGGTGGTGCTGCGCGGCCAGGGGGCACAGGGAGTCCGGCAGGCGCTGGCCCAGCTCGAGCAGCGCATTGCCCGGTCGCCTGCCCGAGAGCGGTCGCTGTTGGTCTTCTACTACTCCGGCCACGCCGACGCGGCGGCGCTCGAGCTGGGGCGCGAGCGGATGAGCTTTGACGAGCTGCGGGGCCTGACCACCCGCTCCTCCGCGGCAGCGAAGGTGGTGCTGGTGGACGCGTGCCAGTCCGGTGCGCTGACGCAGGTCAAGGGGACCCGCGCCCTTCCCTCTCTCGACTTTCCGCTGCTGGCTCCGGGGGACGCGGTCAGGGGCGTGGCCTTTGTCGCCTCCACGGCCATGGGCGAGGCGGCGCAGGAGTCCGCGGCCCTGGAAGGAAGCTTCTTCAGCCATCACCTCGAGGTGGCGCTCCGGGGCGCTGGAGACAGTGATGGAGACGGCACGGTCACCCTCACCGAGGCCTTCAGGTACACCTCCCACCAGACCGTCATCGACACCGCCGCCACCGTGCGCGGGGCTCAACACCCGACGTACGACGTGAAGATGTCGGGCCGGGGAGATGTGGTGCTGAGCGACCTGCGGCGGGCGGAGTCTCGGCTCGTACTGCCGAAGGATGCCTCCGGGCTGTACCTGGTGCGTGGAGGGCCCGGCGTTCTCGCGGAGATTCCAGGAAGCCCCCAGGGGCTCACGCTGGGACTTCCCGCGGGGCGCTACGAGGTGCAGCGCCGGGAGGGGAAGCGCCGGACGGGAGGGCAGGTGGTGTTGGCGGCCGGGGAGACACGACAGCTCGACGGCCTGGTGGCGCTCGGGCCCGAGGAGGCGGCCGCCAAGGGAGGTGAGACGGTGGAGGTGCTGGCCGGTGGCGCGCTCATCACTGGGCTTCTGCCCGGCTTCGGGGCCAGCTTCGCCGGTCGCGTGGGGATGAGCCGCTTCGTGGGCGGGGCTCGGCTCCGCTTGAGGCTCGACGCGTTCGACCACGAGGGCAGGAAGGGCGTGCTCCAGTACCGGCTCCGGGGATTCAGCGTGGCGGCCGCGGGCCTCCATGGCGTGGGCGTCGGGCGCATCCTCCTCGAGGTGGGGCCGGAGCTGGGCGGCACCTGGGCCTCGCAGAAGACCTCGGAGGCGCGCTGGTCGGCCCCCATCTGGAGTGCCGGCGCGGTGGCAGGCGTCTCTCTCCGACTGGGCAACGAGGCGCGGCTTGCGCTGGAAGTGTCTGGCGCGGCGCTGGCTGTGCCCATCAACCGGCAGTGGAAGCTCCGCCCCGGACTGACCACCGCCCTGGCCCTGGGTTATGGCTTCTAGAGCGCTCCTTGCCGCGTGGGCACTGGCTCTCGCCGGCTGCCAGATGACCTTCATCGACGAGGTTGGCTTGCGCGCGAGTCAGCTTCCGGCCCATGCGCTCATCGTGGATGGGAGCTCGCTCGGGGGCCGGTGCGACGACGCCTTCTCCGCGGAGCAGGCCCTCTCATCCCAGACGCCGTGGTGCACCATCCCCCGCGCGCTCGAGGCCGCGCCGCGCGGCTGGTCGGTATGGCTCCGTGGCGGTGCCTACCCTGCCCTGATGGCTCGGACGCCGAGCGCCCGAAGCGCTGAGCTGGTCCTCCAACCCTATCCCCTGGAGCGAGCGGAGATCGCCGGGGTCGTTCTGGAGAGCCAGCAATACCTCCGGTTCCAGGGACTCCACTTCACGGGCCCGATCTCAATCAAGGCGGGCGTCTCCCACGTCTCCTTCTCCGATTGCGACATCACCTCGGAAACGCCGGCGGCGGGGGTGCACGTGGAGGCGCCAGTCGAAGACTTCTCGCTCGTTCGCTGCACCGTCCATGATCTCCACGAGGATGGAGATGGCGTCTCGGGGCGTGGCTTCATTGCCGATGAGGGGGGCGCCGGGATCCGCCTCCTGGAGAACCGCTTCCTCCGCCTGGAGGAAGTCGGGGTTCGCATCGCCAGCGCTCGAGACCTCACGGTGGAAGGCAATCAGCTTCCGGACAGTGCCCAGCCTTTCTTCATCACGGAGTCCCGTGACGTGACGCTGCGAGCAAACCGGGTCCACGGGGCCGGCGGCCCGGTCTGGCTGCACGGCATCGAGGGCCTGCGGCTGGAGAACAACCTGTTCACCGGCTTTCTCTACTGGGCGGTGGACCTCGCCAACGTGCCGGCGGCGCGGATCCTGAACAACACCGTTTGGAGCAACGGTAAGGGCGGCATCGATCTCAACGACGAGTCGGGGCCGGCCACCGTGGGAGTGGTGCTGCAGAACAACATCCTCCAGACGCTCGACGGCCGGAGCGCCAGGGCGGCCGCGTACGCGTTCGAGGACTACAACCTGGTGGGCGGCGGCAACGTCTCGGGAGCGCACGACCTGGCCCGTGCGCCCTTGTTCATGGATGCGGCAAGCCGCGACTTCCACCTGGCCCCGGGCAGCCCGGGCATCGACGCCGCGCTCGCCGACGGGGCTCCGGGAGTTGATGCCGACGGACGTCCTCGATGGGATGATCCGGAGGTTCCAGATACGGGCGCGGGTGATCCGCCGCACGGCGACCTCGGAGCATTCGAGGGCCGTTGACCGGCGCAGTTACGGCGGACAGCGGAAACGAAAAAGGCCCCAAGTCTCGTGGACTTGGAGCCCTCTCCGAAGCGAGGAGTACGGGACTTGAACCCGTGGGCAGGGCGATAGCAAACCCCAAGCAGGACGCGCTGTTACCCGCTATCGCCTTGATTTCCCTCGGGTCCGTCATCCCGCCTCGTCCCACTCCGTCCCCCGGTGTGCCGCCTCGAACCACGCTGGAGGGGCACACTGGGGGCACATGCGCCCCTTTCCTGCCAGTTCTCCGCATGGACGATGATGAGAAGCGCCTCATGAGAGCGGCCTGTGAGTGCGCCGAGCCGAGGTCAGCAGGCGGTGTTCCTATAGTTCGTCTTATGCAGTGACCGCATTGACCAACTACCCGTCCTTATGGGGTAACCGCCACTACTTGCCCTTGCGACGGCGCCCTTGAGTCTTTTTCTTCTTCTTCGGCGCCTTGACCTTGCGCTTAGCGTTAGCCTCCTTAAGCTTTTGCCGCACCTTGGTCAGTTGTTCACTAATCACATCGAGATCGTTCGTAGGATCAGGGACACCAGCAGCGCCCAGGTAGCGTTGCATGTCATGTTCAGTCTTTCGAAGATAGGCTCCCTCAAAGGCGAGCGAGTCAGACAGAGGAATCTGGCCAACAACAGCCTTAAACCCAGTGCCTACGCTCTTCAACTGCCAGGGCACATCCATCTCATCAAGGAAATGCTTAGCAGTCGGCCCAGTACTGGGCCAGAGTTCCTTCAGATGGTGACGCACAAGTATTTTTGTGTCCTCAATCTGTACCGGGACCTTAACAAATAGCGTTTGCGACTGGAGGAATCTCCCAACAGAAGAATAGTCTACGATGTATGCCCCGCTTTTCAGCTTTCCCAGACTCCATGGGAGTGAGTTCATGACGCACGGCACAACAGACTTCCAAGTCACATTCGTCCCGAGCTGAGCTCGGATTGCGTCTGGATATTTTTCCGCGCCTGACGCAAGCCGCTGAACCTGCTTAACCGCCTTGGCCATTTTCTCCCCGAACCAGAAAAGCGCCATCGGCCTGCGCAATGGGAGGGAGTAGCTCTTACATTCAAAAACAAATAAAATATCATCCCACACGAAAGCTGCATCATACTGATACGTCTTGTCGTCACGACTGAAGCTGAAGGACTTGGCATTTAGCTTTGCGCCATTGAGCAACTTCAGTGTCGCTTCTTCGAACGCAGTGCCCTTCGGACTGATCGATACTTGCAACAGCGAAAGCCGTGAGAGCACAACCCGAGGCAGATTGATCGTCTTGACGATGCCAGTGTGATAGACGAACGAACCGCCTTGCACTCGTATCAAGGGAGTATCAAACAGGTCACTTCGCCCTTTTGAAAGCGTGACCAAGTGTACGAATCGGGCGGACGCCTCGGACGACATTCCTACTTGTTGCAGTTCCTGTAGTGCTTCCGACTCGGAGATTTCGTCTACGAGTTTCTCGGATGCACGCGATGCTCGTTTCTGTAGCCACGCATAGCCTCTAATCCACTCTGCAAATCGCAAGCCGCCATAGCTATTTGAATCCTCCAACACATTGAAGTGCAAAAGGTTGCAAAGGCCAATTGCGGAGAATGCCTCTTCCTTAGATACGTATTGCTGCGGTGCTGGCGCAACGGCCTGCCCATCAGGCGGAATGCGTTTATCCACATTGGCCATGAAGGCAAGATCGGCCAAGTTGTCTAGGACATAGCGGTCTAGACGTTCCGAGGCGATGTGATCCATGAGATCTAAGGCCGTAAAATTCGGCTTGAACACGACGCTCTTTAGCGTTTTCTTGCTTCCGTCAAGGTCGACAGACGACATTTCGCCATCCGAGACTGTTCCGCCGAAAAAGCGCCACTGCTCTTCACTATACTCTATGTTGCTCCAGGCATTGCCAAGATACTCAGTAATGCCAACTGCATAGACATCCTCTTCAGAGGTGTCAACACGCGCCGGAACAACAACTCGATCTTCGCTGTCGATCCACCCATTGTTAATCGCCAGCATCGTGATTGATGAGGCAGTAACCTCTGCAAGTTTACCAAGAACGGAATCAGGCCGGTACAAGCCCCCTCCGTCTCCCTCAACGAGCATTGATGCAGGGTCAAAAATACGGCGGTTCTCACGTATTTGTTTCTGGATGTGTTGCTGAAGATCGTCCTCGATATGCCGAACTTGGCGGCCCATCCGAACGATCACAGCCCAAACATGACGGTCGACGGGAAGGCGTCCGGGGGCAGTTTTTGGCAAGGTCGATAGAAGCTCTCGAAAGCAGGCTTCGAAGCGCCTTCCCTCGGCAAGCCTATTCTGAATCTCTTGAGCACGATCGCGAAGTCCAGCATTCTCAAGCGCCGCCAATAGCGCGGTAACAAACGCTTCCCGCCTCTTGACCAAGCTTGCCTTCGGATACCGCTGCACAAGTTGAGTGCTCCGGTTGAACAACTCGGCAATATGCTCAACTTCGTCGGGATCTGAGATGTCAACTTTCTTGGCACAGCCAGCCCAATCAAGGGCTGCCACCAGTTTGTCGAGAGGATCAAGCGTATCTTCTTCATTCAGCGTATCTTCTTCATTTGAAGCTGTCATTGCCTCTCCAGTAACAGCAAGGCTGCGGCGTTCTTAGGCGACTCGCTTCCCGTTTCGCTTTAAGATCATGATGCCCATGGCAATACTCCCAGTCACGAGAAATCCGCTATCCTGGTATGGAGTCACAAGTCCGCGATAGCCAATCATCTTCGAGCGAAAGGGTTTGAAGTTCTCGAAGTGTCGTGCAACGAAGTCGCCAGCCATCTTGGGGACTAAATCGTCATCTCCTTCGGAAAAGGAATCTAGGGGGTCAAATTCAACTGGAACGGGATGAGCAGAAATCCCAATCCGAAGTACAAAAATCCCTCCTTCGCGCAGTGCATATGCAGCAGACCGCAAAGCACGCAGTATGCTTTTGCCTCTGAGGTTCACGGTTAGCAATCGATCAATCACCACATCGAATGTTCCAGGAGCATCTTCTCGGAATCGAAGTGCATCCGCCCGTGCAAAACGCAGGTTTGCCTGGGCCTTTTTGGGCAGCTTTCTCCCACGCTCTCTTGCCAACCGCAGCGCGGTGCCATCCTTATCAAGGTCGATGCCCAGTACTCTCCACCCCATCGCAGCAAGAAATAAACTCTCGGTCCCGTGACCACATCCCATGTCAAGGGCTCGTCCACGCGGAAGCACCCCTGCGGCGACAAGAGCAGCCAGTTCTGGCGAATGCCAATCAATCCGAGTGTCGTAGCCAACATGGCCAGGAAATTTTCGCAGAGTCTTCATAAGATGCAGGCCAGACTAGAAGGTACTTGGAGTTGGATGTGCACCGGATTCAGATTCAACGACGGAAACCTAATTTAACCAGGCAATGCCGAGTTGAGGGAGCTTTGAGAGGCAGTTTGAGACTGGGACAGTCCTAGCCGAATCCACAGTCTAGCGGGCCAGTGCGTCAGCGGAGTCAGGATTCGCACCAGTAGCGATCTGGAGCAGCCTGAAGCAACTGTGAGGGGCCGCCCCTTCGGCTCACACGCAGGTCACCGCTTCGGGTCGCAGTCTCGATCAGACCGGGAGTCGGCGCAGAGGGAGCATCAAGGGGCGGCTACGCCGAAATCTGAATGGTTCTGCGCCCTTGCCCATCCGCCCGCAGCATTAGGCAACCGGCCGCAAGCGGCCAGTCCGGAGCAACCAAGAGTCGCGATCCTTTTGGCTGGCCTGGGCGCGCTCCTCTTATTCGGCTCCTGACATCCAGAGTCTGGGGCTGATTCTGCTGGGCCTGTAGGCACCGGACGAGCGCGCCTACCGCGTCGTGATGTCGTCCAAGGTGCGCCCGTGACCATGGGGCCCCCGAAGGTCCAACTCCACCAACGTCTCGCTTGCGTCCTTCGCGGCGCGCCTTACCTCGGCAGCCGCATCGCGCTTGCCGTAAGCCTCGCCGTGCCACCGACGCAGGTCTGCCGCCAGCTCTCCCGCCGACTGGTAGCGCGCGGCAGGCTCCCGCTGGAGCAGCTTGCACAGCGGCACCCGCAGCAGTTCGGGAAGACTCGCCGTCATCGCGTCCACGTCTTCCGGTGCGTAGGTCGCCGCGCGCCAGATGACCGCGTCCATCGCGGGGCCCCAGCCGGCAAGCCGGGCACGCCTGAGCGCTCGATTGACCCGCTGGAGCTGCCGCCGCGACAGCCTCGCCTTGACCGCATCGGGAACCCCGTCGGGCGCGTCGAGCAGGTTTTTCCCCGTCGCCAGTTCGAGCATGACGAGGCCCAGCGTGTAGAGGTCCGAGCGCGCATCGACGCGGCCAGTCAGCAGCATTTCCGGAGAGGAGAAATAGGTATCCGCCTGCGGGCGGGCCACGGTGGACGCCACGCGTCCCGGCAAGTTGGAGAGCGCGAGCCCAAAGTCCGCGACCTGCACCGTGCCGTCCCAGTCCATGAAGACGTGATCCAAGTCGATGGCCCGGTGGACGATGCCGAGCGGATTCCCATTCTCGTCCGTTGCCGTGTGCGCGTGCTCAAGGGCGCTCGCCACCTGCGCGCCGACGTACAGCGAAAACAGGGGCGAGAACCAGCGTCGGCACTCTGAAACAACGGACAAGTGATCGTTGAGGGTATGTCCGGACGGGTGCTCGGTGATGACGTACCAAGCCCCTTCCGTCTTGCGTAGACCGTGGACGCGGAGGATGCCCGGGTGCTGGAGGTACGTTGCCAGGCGGACCTGCTCTTCCAGCTTCGCCCTTGCACGCTTGACGCGCGCCCCCTCCTCAGCGGTCGCCCTGCCTACCGCCTTGAGCAGCACCTTCCCCCGGGGGTTATTCCCCTCCATCGTCCGGCGCCGCGCGACGAAGAGGCTCAGCCCGTGGTGGGCCTCTCCCAGGTCTTCGCGGAACTCGTAAGCGAACTCGTCATCGGTGAACAGGATTGCTCCTCTGGGGAGCTTGAAGTCGATTGCCGGCATCCTCGGTCCTCCCGCCACTCGCGCAGGCTCCGGGCCGACGCGACGCAGGAGCACGTTACCCAGGGGATGGGACGGAAGGGAACCCCCTCACAGGGTGGTGTGCCGAAGTCGTGGCATCGGCCGAAAACCGACCACCTACCCGCCACGTCACCCTGCGGGGAACGCTCAGGGCCACTCAGAAACAGGCTTGCCGGTGCCCCAATTGCGAGCCTTCGCCGCAGTGTCCTTCAGCGCTTGGGCGGACAAATCCACCACGAAGCACACGGGCAGCTCGTCCTTTCCAGGCACCTTCACGCGGTCATATTTCACGATCACACTCCCGGGAGCCCCTCCGCGCGTCTTTTCGGGAATGAGATAGACCTTCCCGCCAAGAAACCGCGTGCCCGGGGGCGCAACCTGCAATTGCCGGGGGTCGCCCACGCCCTTCGGGACGACGCCCACCACGTCAGCGCCAGCGGGAAACCACGGGTCTTCCTCGCGTCCCTTCCGGTCGTCGATCACGAGTTCAAACCGCTCCCCGTCGACCCGCCACCCTAGCTCTTCGCTCATAGCCTCCTGCGCGCCCGATGGACACGAGAAAGGTTCGGGCCTGACCTGGACGCCTGGACACCCCATCGCAAGGGCGGCGGCGAGCGGCAGCGCCTTGCACACGTCCGGCAAGGGGGGCGCCTTTTGGACACGTCCGGCTCGCGCCTGCTTCGAGGGTTCGGGTCGCTGGGTCTTCACGGAAGCTTCCTCCTGAACGGCGGCAGGTGACGAACCTGCGTCTCCCGGAACGATGGGGGCGGGGGCTGACATATCAGGCGAGACTGTCTTGGGGGGCACGGAAGGGACGCGAGGGAGCACCGGGCGCGCGGCGACGGGCGGCTCGGTAGGTGGCGCGGACGCTTCCCGAGGGACATTCCAGAGGGCCACGACGGCGGCAAGCACGGCGGCAGCGGCACCCGCCGCGAGCGCCCCCAGCTTGCGCGGACGGGGCTTGCTCGCCGGCTCCGGCATAGCTGGCGCCTCACCGTCGGAGGGCTCAGGCTGCCGCTGCTCCGAAGGCGGATGCACTGGCGCAGCGTAGTCAGGCCCCGGATCCTCCAGAAGCTCCACAAGCTCGCGCCGAAGCACTTCGGTATCGACCGGACGCCGCGCGGGATCGCGGGACAGGATGCTTTCGACGAGGTCGCTGAACGCCTCCGGCACTCGCGGGTTCACCCTCCTTGCCGGGTCCGGCGGAATGTCAATGTCGTTGAGCGGCCAGCGTGCCCGGTACTCCGTCGGTCGCGGGTCGGTCAGCAGCTCATAGAGCATGGCTCCGACCGCGAAGATTTCGTCGGCCACCTGGAAGGCATACCGCGCCCGGTGCTCGTCTTTGTGCTCTCGGAGAAAGCTGAACTGCTCAGGGGCCCGGTAACGATCCGTGCC
Source organism: Pyxidicoccus sp. M6 (assembly GCF_055568925.1). NCBI lineage: Bacteria > Pseudomonadati > Myxococcota > Myxococcia > Myxococcales > Myxococcaceae > Pyxidicoccus > Pyxidicoccus sp. M6. The sequence continues at coordinate 9,841,070 of NZ_CM145714.1, forward strand.
GGGGGGCAGGCCACCATCAGTCAAATCGTCAGCCAGCGCGTGAGTAGCACTGCTGAAATCAACGATGACCGGCTCACCGTCGCTCTTGCGAATCAGGACGTTGGCCAGCTTCAAGTCACGGTGAAGAACGCCCAGCCTGTGCATGTAAGCCAAGGCGGAGACAATCTTGACGGAGACACGCAGAACTTCATGCGCCGTGGGGTGCTTGCGTTCCTTCCACTCTCCAAGCGTCCACCCATCCACATATTCCAGCGCAAGGTAGAGGTTGCCAGTCTCCGCATATCCGGACCCGCGATGACTGACAATGTTCGGGTGATTCAGCGACGTGATGATCGACAGCTCGCGCATCATGCGGGCATGGGTCTGCATCTGGTCCCCGCTGGCGTCACGATGCCGTGCGAGCTTGAGCGCACATCGCTCGCCGTTCTTCTCCACGAGGTAGACGACGGCAGAGCCGCCGTTGCCGAGTTCCTTCACGACATGCCAGCCGTCGATGACCGTTCCGGAAGGCAGGCGGATCAGGTTCAAAGTCATCGGTCGCCCTCCGTAAAGCGAACATCCGGAATCACAAGACTGCGGCTCCCCGAACCGCGTACCTCCAATGAGAAAACCTCGCCCGCGCTCGCCGGAACCGTGTCCGCAACGGCGAGTACCCTTAGCGAGCCGCCGGGCGCGACCTCCCCGCCGCCGACTGTCACGACCCGAGCCCGAAGCGTGACGCCCCGCCTGCTCGTAAACGTCGCCTCCCGTGGCGTCCATGGTTGCTGACCGGCAGCGTTGACGATCCGCACGTCCACCAACGCCCACGTTGCCCCGCGATACGAGCCGCCCCGCCCTGACTCCAATCCCCGCGCTTCATCCTGAGCCTCGCCAACCGCGCCTGTTCTGACCCCATTCTCATCGACGTAGCCCAGCAGCACGAAGTCTTCCGGCCTCGGAGGGGGGCGCGGTGCTTCGACAGGGCAGGCTGCATCGGGCGGCTCGGGCCGCTCCACGTCGATCCGCGCGTCGACTTCGGCCGGGTCGGTCACGAGCACGAACGCGGCCCGTGCCGGTGCCCGCCCGTCCGCGAAGAAGACCGTCAGCTCGTGGCGCTCACCCGGCGGAAGATCCTCGACGGCTTGAACGATGATCGAGCGCTTGCCTACGTCGATCACCCGAATCCTCGTTCCGTCCCCAGGAACGGTCGCCGTATCGACCGTGCGCGGCTGCCCATCAACCGTCAGTGTGCTTTCCGCGATAGCGGTCGGGAAGTACAGCCATGTCGGCGACGCCGCTTCGACGCGAATCTCGGGCAACGGTGCATCCGGGTTGACGACGACAGAAGCGGCCCGCTTCCGCTCCGTGCGCGGCGGGGCGGCATCGGCTCGCGGCGCAGTCCCCCAGACGAGCACGAGCGCAAGGGCCAATCTAACAGGTTGCAGCAATGGTGCGTGACCTCCCAAGACAGCACGCTACCATCGGCTGCGCCTGCGCAGGGGCACCGTCTCGCCCGCAACGGCTCGCCCCAAGGGTCTACCGGTACACCTTGCCGCCCCAGAGGAACGCCCCTCCGACGAGCGGCACGCTGTAGGTCGCGACGTGCCCCGCTGGCATCAGGTGCGCGACGAGAAGCTTATTTCCCCACCCGGCCGTTCATTCAGCCAGTGCGGCGCGGGCGTTCTCTCGGCACCGACCGCGATCTCCCGGCAGTTACCCTCACGCCCCACCTTCACGTGAACAGCCGACAGGTGAAGAGTGCCCGAAGTGCCGGCACCTGGGAGTTGTGGAGCCGCCAAGGTGCGAAGACCTGGCCGGAAGAGGGACACCAGCGGAGGCCAGCCAAAGGCCCTGGAGGGCTCCAGGAACGCAGGAACCAACGCCACGAGCATCGAGAAGTGGGGAATGACACGACGGGGCCCTGGAGGGCGCCGGGAACGCGGCGGGCGTCGCTTGGCTGGACCTGACCGGGGAACAGAACGTTGGCGCCCTGGAGGCTCAGGAACGCGGCGACGGACGTGAGCCACCGGAAGAAGGGCAGTAGCGCAGTTGCCTGTGGAGCGTGTTAGCGCGAGTTGCCTGCCCGGCTTGTATCGGCGCCGCGTCAACGTCCAGCCAATCAGAGGCAGGTTTCGGCAAGAATTCCGGGGGGACGAACGGCGAAACGAGCGGGGTCCACGGTTTTTGGGAAATTTTCCCAGCGTGTACGACCGCCCAGCACGGTCCCGAGTGCTCGCACTTCGGAAATCGGAACCGGGGGGGCCCCAGGGCCGTCCACCGCGAGAGCAGGCTGCGGAATGCTAGGCCCTTTGGGTTGCGAGCGAGCGGAGCACGTTCGCCCATCGGTGCCGGTGCCCGTGAACCAACGGCCAAAAAACGCACGCATTTACCGTGATGGGAGAAACAACGAAAAACAAACATGATTGAAGTTCTCGAAAAGTACATTCCCCACGTCATTGCAGCGCTCACCCAAGCCGGGCCTGATGGCCTCACCGTGAAGGAGCTGCGCGGGCACCTCGTCGCGGGTGAGCAGTTCACTCGACGGGCCCTGACCCTTCTGCTGGCCACTGGCGCGGTGCGCGTGTCCCATCGTCACAGGCCCGGCGTGCGCGGTGCGGTGCCACGCGTCTACCTGCTCGCCGACCCCAACGCGCTGACGCCGGCAGCTACGCTGGCCCCACGTCGAGAGGGGGTGACGGAGTGACTGACGCAGCTCGTATCTCCTTCCCCTCTCTCTCTATTCTCCTTAAGGAAGAGAGAGTTCCGTCACTCCGTCACGTACAGAGTGAAAACCACGGTGACGGAGCAATGACGGAGCCCCAGCGCGTTGGGACTTCCGTCACAGCTCCCCCCATGCCGTCCCATGTTGACGCGGGAAACCGAGCGTCGGGCCCTGCGCAGGTGCCCGCTTCCTGGACGGTCTGCCTGACTGACTCGCGCTTCACTCCCGGGAGCCTGGATGTCGTGGAGTTCGGCTCAGCGGGCGAGCTGATGGCCGCTCTTTACGAGGTCGCCGCCGATCCGCTCGTGCGCCCGGAGAAGGATGGCCGCGCCATCATCCCTGCCAAGCCGCACCCGCCCCGCGCCGATGGGCTCTACGAGGGCAAGGATGGACAACCGACGCCAGCCCCCTACCGCCGCAACGCGAACTTCTCTCACGTCACCCTGGCCATCGTGGACTTCGACGGTGAAACGCAGGCTGCGTTGGATGCCTGGCTCGCGAGCCTGCGCCGTCGCGGGTTGTGGTTCCTCGCCTACCCGACGCACTCCTACGGGCGCACCGCGAAGCCCATCCGCTACCGCGTCGTCTTCCCGTTCAGCGAGCCCGTGCCCGCTGGCTCGGCGAGCCGCTGGTCCGAGCGCCTTTGGCCGCGCCTCATGCAGTGCGTGGGGCTCGGGGGCCTGACGGAAGCCACGTTGAAGGCCGATATCTCCTGCAAGGACGTTGCGCGGCTCTACTACCTGCCAAGCTGGGACCCCTCCAACGCGCTGCCACGTCCAGCCCCGGAGCACCACCAAGGCCGGTCGCTCGACGTGCAGGCCGAGTTCGGTCACCTGCTGCGGCAGCCCTTCGCGCGCTACGCCGAGAGGCCCAACGAAGAACAGGTGAACGGCTCGCGGGCGGCCGACCCCAACGACGTGCGCATGCGGCTCCGGCGCTTCAAGCGCCCCGACGCCGTGACGGTTCTCACGCAGATGGACGCGGGCGAAGTGCTCATGCTCGACGGGCAGCGGCACCTGGGCATCAACAAGCTGACCGAAATGCTCGCCCGCGTGGCCATGCCCGAGGAGAGTTCGGCAAGCCTCCTCGAAATCGCGTGCCGCTCGCTCGATGCGCTCGTGCGGCTGGAGCCCTCCCGTGACGTGTGGAGTGAAGCGCTGCGAGGGCTGCGCGGGGCTCGCGCCAAGCTCACGCAATGGGACCGCCAGAGAGCGGCCCAACGGGAAGCGGAGTACGCGGAATGGCGCCGGGCTCTGGGACTGGCGGCCAGCGCGGGCTGCCGAAACGAGGGCGCGCAATGAGCACGACCCTCAATCCCGGTGACGCGCTGGCGCACGCAGCCGATACGGCAGCGGCGCTTGCCCAGGTTGCCAAGCTGCCGCTCGTGAAGGTCGTTCCGCTGGAGCGATACCTTGCACGGCGCCACGATGGGCGCGGCTTCGCTCCGGAGTTCCTGACGCAGAAGGCGGCCGAGGACTACCTGATTCTGCGAGGGCTGGTGGAGCCGCGAAATATGTGGCCGCGTGGAGTCAGCCCGTTGGCCGCTTCGCCCGACGTGCCGACCCTTTGCGCGGGCGTCATGGCCATTGAGTGCAGGCCGAACGCGCCCGATCTCATCAGGCGCAAGGACGGGACGTTTGCGGTCAACACCTGGGAGGCTCCTACGCTCGCGCCAGTTCAGGGGGAGTGGTCCGCCGTGCGCCGCGTTCTGCTCTGGCTCGCCGAAGACGAAGCCGGCCTTGACTGGCTGCTCAACTGGATCGCGTTCAAGGTGCAGAGCCCGGGCTCCAGGCCGGGCACCGCCATCCTTCTGCAAGGGCCCCCGGGCTCCGGAAAGAACGTGCTCTATCGCGTGCTCGCGCACCTGCTGGGGCCCTCCAACTGCGTCCAGATTGGCGAGGCGGACCTGGCCAAGCCCTACAACCTCCACTTCGCTACGAAGCTCCTCATCTTCGCCAACGAGCTGCTCGACAACCACAAGCGCGGCGGTTCGCTCGGCGACGGGCTCAAGGCGATGATCACCGATAGCGAGGTCTTCCTGGAGAGCAAGGGCGTTCCCCGAACCCCAGCATCCAACCGCGCCGGGCTCCTCGCCGCTACCAACCGAACGAAGCCCATCGAAATCGAGGAGAACGACCGCCGCTGGACGGTGTTCCACAACAAGACCAAGCCCGCCGAGTATCAGCACCCGGACCTCGGCATGACGCATCGGGAGTTCTTGGAGTCGCTGCACGCGCCGGGTGCGGACGACGCCTTTACGCCGGAGTTCATGGTGCAGGTGGCGGCCTTCGCTCACGCGATGGTCACCCTCGCCGTGGACGCGCGGCGAGTCCGCAGGCCGCACGCGAACGCTTCCCGTGAGGAGCTTCAGCAGCTCAGCGAGCCGGTGACGGAGCAATTCCTGCGCGAACTCAAAGAGAGCCCAGATGGGGACGGGCTGCTTCGCGACTGGGCGACGAAGAGTCCCACCGCGCCGTCGAACATGCACGCGCCTCCGGGGCCCGTGGTCGGCAAGACGAAGGCGTTCACGAACGACGCGCTGTATGCGGCGGTCTGCGGCTTTTGCCGCATGGTGGGGCAGAAGCATCCGCCGCAGAAAAGGACCTTCCTTTCCGCGCTGAAGTCGGCGGGCTGGACTGAGCAGCGCGACAGCAAGACGCGGGGCTGGCTTCCTCCGTGGCACCAGACGGGCGACGATGCAACGGCGCTCGCATCGAAGGTCGTTCCTCTCACGGGACCACGTAGCACTGCCGGGGTGAGTGCTGGCGCCTCGTACTCGTCAGCCGAGTCCACGCCGGGCCACGCTACGCCCACCAACGGGAGCGGAGCCACACGATGAACATGCCCACGACAGAGGGCTCCAGCGCGCCCGAGTTCGTGACCGTCGAAGAGGCCGCAGGTCTCCTGCGCGTGAACCGGAAGACGCTCTACGAGTCGATCAGGCTCGGACAGGTGCCCGGAGTCCTCCTCATCGGTCGATCCATCCGCATCCGCCGCGTCGTCTTGCTACGTTGGATGCCGGGTAACGGCGGTCCTGCGCTCGGAGAGAAGCGATGAGCGTCAGGCTGCGGAAGTGGAAGACGAAGGAGGGCAAGGTGCAGGATGCGTGGTGGGTGGACGTGAAGTACCAGCACCCGAGCGGGAGGGTGGAGCGAGTCCGCAAGGCATCGCCCATCAACACCCGCCGGGGCGCTGAGGAGTACGAGCGTCAAGTCCGCCAAGCCCTCCTGACCGGTACCTTCGGGAAGGAGAAGCAGAACGAGCCGGGCCGGGTCCTCACCCTCGGGGATTTCGTCCCGCGCTTCATCACGTACAGCGAGAACAACAACAAGCACTCCAGCGTCGTCACCAAGCGGCAGATTCTTGATGACCACCTGCTGCCCGTGTTCGGGAACACGCCTCTTGACGCCATCGGTCCAGCGGAGATCGAGGACTTCAAGGCCGCGATGCGGAAGAAGCCAGCGGGCATTCCCGGACGGAGGGACGCCCCCTTGAAGGAGGCTCTGCGCAACCGCAAGGGCTCCGGGGTGAAGCTCCTGAGCCTCAAGTCCATCAACAACGTCCTGACCGTGCTGCACAAGTTGCTCGCACTGGCTCAGGAACAGGGCGTGCTCCAACACGTCCCGCGCGTGAAGCTCTTCAAGACGGACAAGCCCGCCTTTGACTTCCTCACCTTCGAGGAAGCCGAGCGCCTGCTCAACGCCGCCGAGCCGGAGTGGCGCACGTTGGTCCTGTTGGCGCTCAAGACAGGGCTGCGGCATGGGGAGCTGATCGGGCTCCAGTGGAGCGACGTGGACTTGAAGCGCGGCAAGCTCCAGGTGCGGCGCTCCATCTGGCAAGGCGTGACGGGGCTGCCCAAGGGCGGACGGGGACGGACGGTGGACCTTCCCGGCTCGGTGGTGGACGCACTCAAGGGGCACCGGCACCTGCGCGGCCCCTACGTGTTCTGCCAGCCGGACGGCCAGCCGCTCACCGCGAGCATGACGGAGCACCGGCTATCGCGGGCGGTGAGCCGGGCGGGCATCAGCCGCGAGCAGGGGCGCATCACCTGGCACGACCTCCGCCATTATGCCGACCTCCGAGTAATGCCGCGTCCCGGCCGCAGCGTGGTCATCATCGAGGAGGTGGTGGAGATGCACACGGCATAATCCGAGGCCGCGAAGTGCCTTGCTGGTGGGCGAAGAACGAGCGTCATTGGTCGTGGCCCGATGGCCTTCACGAGGAGACGCCCATGACGATCTACGCTGACACCACGCAGTCGCCGCGCACGCTGACAAAGCGCGAGCAGTTCCTGCTCCTGCGCACGACGGGACAGCGCTTCGATGGATACCGTGACCATGTGCTCCTCTCGCTCGCCCTCGCGACCGGGATGCGCGAGCACGAGTTGGTGGCCCTGAACGTCGGCGACGTGCTGACCGATGACGGCAAGGCACGACGCCGAGTGCAGTTGCGGATCTTCAAACGCAGCCGTGAGGACGCGCGGGGACAGGAGGTGGTGCTGTCGTCGGGCGTTCAGGCGAAGCTGGAGAAGTTCTTCCGGTGGAAGCGGCAGCGGGATGAGTCGATGACGACCAATGCGCCGCTCTTCGTGAGCCGCAAGGGCAACCGGTTGTCGACGAGGCAGGTTCGCCACGCCTTCCAGCTCTGGCAGGAGCGTGCCGGCTTCGCGCGGCGCTTCTCGTTCCATAGCGTTCGTCACTCGGCCATCACGAACATCTACGAGGCCACGCGCGACATCCGGCTGGCGCAGCGATTCGCCCGCCACAAGTCGATCACCAGCACGCAGCTCTACACGCACCCCACCGACGAGGCGCTGTTCCGGGCCGTGCAGGAACTGCCGTGCTGATGACGACGTCACGGCTACAGCCCCACCAGGAAGGCGAGCAGTTTGTCGCCGGGGCGATAGCGAGCGGGCTTCTGCTTCGTCGGCGTGGTGTGGGCGAGCGCCTTCTCCTTCAAGCCCATGTCGGCATGCAGGTAGAGCTGCGTCGTCTCGACGGACTCGTGGCCCAGCCAGAGCGCGATGACGGAGCGGTCGACCCCGTGCTGCAGGAGCGACATCGCCGTGCTGTGACGCAGCGTATGGGGCGTGGCCCTCTTGGCCTTGAGCGACGGACGTTGCTCGCGCGCGCTGGCGAGGTGGCGCTTCACCAGCGCTTCAACAGCGTCGCGGCTGAGCGGGCCGCCGCGCGAGCTGGGGAAGAGCGGCGCCGACGGCGGCCCTTCGTTCTCGGCCAGCCACGACTTGAGTACCGCGACGGCGTCCTTGCGCAGCGGCGTCGCCCGGTGCTTGCGGCCTTTGCCACGGCAGCGCACGTGGGCGCCGGTGCCGAGGCTGACGTCTTCGCGGCGCAGCCCAACGAGCTCCGACACGCGCAGGCCGGTCTGGGTCGCAACGAGCAGGAGCGCTCGATCGCGGCGCCCGATCCACTTCGTGAGGTCCGGCACCTTCAGCAGCACGGCGACGTCGCCGTCGTCGAGAAAGCCGACGGGCTTCCGCTCGTACCGCTTGTTGGGGATCGCGAGGACGCGCTGGCAGTGGAGCAGGTACGCGGGCTCGTTCATCGCGACGTAGCGGAAGAACGAGTGCAGCGCCGCCAGCCTCACGTTCCGCGAACGCACGCTGTTGCCGCGATCGCGCTCGAGGTGGTCGAGGAACTTGCTGATGAGGGCGGCGTCGAGGTCTTCGAGCGCGAGCGCGCTGGGCTGTTTACCCAGGCGCTTCGTCGCGAAGCCAAGCAGGAGCCGGAAGCAGTCGCGGTAGCTGGCGACGGTGTGCGAGCTGGCGCGCCGCTGCGCGAGCATCCTCTCGGTGAAGAAGGACTGAAGCAATGAGGGAAGCGTGGCGATGCTCATCGGCGGCCTCCCGCGCGCTGGCCCGTGACTCGCTCGGTCGCGAGCTGGAGCAACTCGGGAACCGCCTCGATGTACCAGTAGGTGTCGTTGACGTGCGCGTGCCCGAGGTAGGCCGACAGCTTGGGCAACTCGCGCTCGACGTCGACGCCAGCGCGGTACCAGGCGACCATCGTGCGTGCCGCGAAGCTGTGCCGCAGGTCGTGCACCCGAGGTCCGTGCCCGTGCCGGTAGCCCCCGGCAGGAGCGCGCAGACCGGCGGCGCGCGACACCATCGCGAAGTTGTACCGCGTGGCCCAGTCGGTGACGCGCCACCCACGCTCGGAGACGAAGAATGCAGGCGTCGTCACCACCGGGAGAGCTTGGTCCCGCTGCTTGGCGTACCGGCGAAGCGCCGCGATGGTGGAGTTGCTCAGGGGGACCAGTCGGGTCTTGCCGAACTTCGTGTTGCGAATGGTGAGCTGGCGCTCTTGCAGGTCGACGTCGCTGCGGTCGAGGGCGATGGCTTCGCTGATGCGCAGTCCGGCGACGGCGAGCAACCCGAACATCGTCGAGAACGTGGACGACCGCATGCCTCGACGGCACGACAACTTCTCCGCCTCGCGGACGATGTTGGCGATCTGCTCCTCGCTGAAGATGAAGGGCGGCTTCCTGCGCACCGACGCCGTCAGCAACCCCGCGTCAGGCACTTCGGTGCGCGGGTCCCGCGCGAGGTACCACGCCGCAAACAGGCGGATGCGCTGCATCCGCTGCGCCCATGTGAACGGGTCGCCGTTGGCCGGTCGGCGCGCCCAGCGCAGGGCGAGCTCGGTGGTGATGTGCTTGGCCCCTTCGGCGTTGAGGAAGCCGAGGAAGCCGCGCAGACACTGCTCCGTGCTCTCGAGCTTGAAACCGAGCGCGCGACGGAGCTTGAGGTAGTCGTCCAATGACTTGCGCAGCGTGCTCATCGGGCACCTCCGACAGGCCAGGGCTGGGCCAGCCGCTGCAGAGAGGCGATGTCCACCTTCGCGTAGATCTCCGTCGTCGCGGGGCTGCGGTGGCGGAGCACGACGCCGATCTCGCTCATCGAGGCGCCGTCGCGGAGCATGTTGGTCGCGAGCGAGTGGCGCAGCATGTGCGCGCCTCGCGTCGGCACGTCGAGCCCAGCCCTGAGCGTGGCGTCGCGCACAATCGTCGTCACCGTGCCCTGGCCTGCGATCGCGGCGATGGGAGCACGCATCCTTGTGAAGACCCGGCGCGTCTCGCACTTGGGCCGGTCCCTCTTGATGTACGCAGCCAGCGCCTCTCCCACCTCGGCGAGCAGCGGCAGCGTCTCGATCGTGCTGCCCTTGCCCCGAATGACCAGCTCTCCAGTCCGCCATCGGATGTCGTCGAGCTCGAGACGCGCGACCTCACACGCACGCAGTCCAAGCCGCGCGAGCAACAGAAGAATCGCGAAGTCGCGCCGTCCCATCGGCGTGCCTCGATCGCACGAAGCCAGTACCTGCTCGACCTGCCCGTGAGTGATGTACTTCGGCACGCCGGCGAACCGCCACCTCGCGACGGTGGGCACAACGCCGGTGAGGTCCACCTCGATCTCTCCCTGCTCGAGCAGGAAGCGAAAGAAGGACCGCAGGATGCTCATGTGGGTCTGTTGGGTGCGTGGAGAAAGGCGCTTGGCTGTCCACAACACGAAGCGCGTGATGTCTTTTTCTCCGAGCGCATGAAGTTGAAGCGGACCGTGACCGAAGCAGCGCTGGAGGAACTCCTGCACCACGGAGATGTGCCGACGCACGGTCTCGGGCATCAGCGCACGACGCTGCTCGAGGTACGTGGCGAAGCGGTGTGCCAGGGCGGCGGCCTCGGTGCGCTCCGGGGGCTGCTGCGATGGGACCACTCCCTGCGTGCGCAGGAGGCCGAGGAGCCGTCGCAGCGGCTTCGTCCCCGTGTGGCGCACGCGCGGCACTCGTCGCTGCTTCCGCCAGAACTCCGCGATGACGTCGTCGTCGATCTCCGCGACGCTCAGCCCGCGTCGCTCGAGCCATTGGCCGAAGAGTCGGAACACGTAGCAGTGATTGCGCACCGTATCTGGCGGGTACCCGTGCTCCTTCGCCGTCGAGGTGTAGGTATCGAGGTACGCGCCGAAGAACCCGGCGCGGTGGCGGCGCAGGATCTCTGCGCGCCTGAAGTAGTCGTCCAACATGGCTTCTCCTTGGGCGGCGTCAGTGCCGCCGGGAGAAGTCACCCTGATTATGCCGCGTCCAGAAAGGCCTCGGCGTCGCTCGCTGCTCGGCGCCACGCGCGTGTCGCGGCTCGAGTCGGCATTATTCGGAGGTCGGCATAATGGCGCTAATGCCGAGCGCGGCATTAGCGGCACACCTACGGCAGCCACCTCGCCATGAGGGGTGTCCCGCTCAAGGTCATCCAGGAGCTGATGGGCCACGCCACCATCGAAATGACGATGCGGTACGCCCACCTCGCGCCGGAGGCCCGGGAGAGCGCGGTGCAGCAGCTCGACAGGCCGGTGCCCCTCCAGCTCCACGCCGCTCCGGCCACCGACGCCGGAGGGGCACACTGAGGGCACATAGGGGGACGGAGGAAAAAGAAAAGCCCAGCAACCCCTGAGGATTGCTGGGCTCTCAATGGCGAGGAGTACGGGACTTGAACCCGTGGCCTCCGGCGTGACAGGCCGGCGTTCTAACCAACTGAACTAACTCCCCTCAACTATTGGCAACCGAAACACGAGCGCGGAAAAGCGAAGGGCCCGAAACCTTTCGATTCCGGGCCCTTCTTTTGGCGAGGAGTACGGGACTTGAACCCGTGGCCTCCGGCGTGACAGGCCGGCGTTCTAACCAACTGAACTAACTCCCCACAACCATGGGCGGAACAGGGATTGAACCTGTGACCCTCGCCTTGTAAGGGCGACGCTCTACCGCTGAGCTATCCGCCCTGAGGCGTCCGCCGCGCTGCAACGAGGGGGGCTTTTATAGACCGTGCCCCCCACTGTCAAGCATACGTTTTCGCAGGCCTGATCATTCCGCCAGGGCTCATCCGATACGTGCGGACGCTCGAACGAACCATGGCCTGACTGCCTGCTCGAAGGCCTCGAAACGCGCTCGGGGAAGATCGGCTTTCACCCTTCGTATAGCCGCCGATCCCTCACTCCCGAAGCCGAGAGCCTGACGACCATGCGAGAGCACCAGCGCTTCCCCTCCGATGTGAACCCGCCCTCCCCCGCCGCCCCTGGAGCCGAGCCCGTCCACCGGCTCTTCGCGGCCCAGGCCCGACGGACGCCCCAGGCCGTTGCCGTGGAGTCCGGCTCCGAGCGCCTCACCTACGAGGAGCTGGCCGGGCGGGTGCGGGACCTGGCGTTCCAGCTCCTGCGGCACGGGGTGGAGCCCGGCAGCCGGGTCGGCATCCTCCTCCACCCCTCCATCGACCTCGTCATCGCGGTGCTCGGGTGCCTCGAAGCCGGCGCGGCCTACGTCCCCCTGGAGCCGCTGCGACCGCTCGACTACACGAAGTTCGTTATCGAGAACGCCGGGGTCTCCGTCGTCCTCACCTCGCCCGAGCCGGCCGAGCGCCTCCAGTGCCTCCCGGTGCGCTGCATCTCCCCCACCGGGCACGAGCGCGCGCCCTCGGGGGCGGAAGACACGCACGTCTCCCCGGCGGACGCGGCCTACGTCATCTACACGTCGGGAACGACGGGGAACCCGAAGGGCGTCCTTGTCTCCCACCGCGCGCTCGCGAGCTATGTCGGGTGGGCGCGGGCGCTCTACGTGGGTAAGGAGGCCTCTGTCTTCCCGCTGTACTCGTCCCTGGCCTTCGACCTGACCGTCACGTCGCTCTTCGTGCCGCTGCTCTCGGGCGGGACGCTCATCGCCTACCCGGGGTCCTCGGCGGGCGCGGGGTTGATGGACGCCATCGAAGACAACCGCGTCGACACCGTGAAGCTCACGCCGAGCCACCTGTCGCTCCTCGTCACGCGCAAGCACCCCGGCAGCAGGGTGCGGCGGCTCATCGTCGGCGGCGAGAGCCTGGAGACCCGGCTGGCCCTGCGCGCCCTGGAGAGCTTCGGTCCGCACCTGGAGGTCTTCAACGAGTACGGCCCCACCGAGGCGACCGTGGGCTGCATCGTGCATCGGTTCGACCCCGCCAGGGACGTCCAGGACTTCGTCCCCATCGGCCGCCCGGCGGAGAACGCCCGCGCCTGGGTGCTGGACGAACGCCTGTCTCCAGTCACCGAGGGCGCGACAGGCGAGCTGTATCTCGGCGGTGACTGCCTCGCGCTGGGCTACCTCGGCAACCCGGAGGCGACCCGGGAGCGCTTCGTCCCCAACCCCTTCTCGAAGGACGAGGTGGTGTACCGCACGGGCGACCTCGCGCGCAGACTCCCGGGAGGACTCCTCGCCTTCGAGGGCCGCAATGACTCGCAGATCAAGTTCAACGGCCACCGCGTCGAGCTCGAAGGACTGAGGAGCCTGCTGAACCGGCACCCGTCGGTGCGCGACAGCATCGTCCTCCTCGGCACGGATGCGGGAGCCAGCGCGCTCGTCGCGTACTACGCCTCGGAGCAGGCGCTCGACGCGTCCACACTGAGGAGCTTCCTGGGGACGATGCTGAGCCAGGAAATCCTTCCCCAGTACTTCGTCCACCTCCCCTGGCTTCCGCTCACGGCCAACGGCAAGGTCGACACGAAGGCGCTGCCCCGACTCGAAGAGGTGAAGGCGGGAATGCGGAGCCACTCGGCACCGCCTCGCACGCCGACGGAAGAGGCGCTCGCGGCCATCTGGCGCAAGTCCCTGGGGCTCGCGGAGGTGGGCGTCGACGACGACTTCTTCGAGATGGGCGGCCACTCGCTGCTGGCCAACCGAATCATCCTGCAGATTCGCGAGGTCCTCGGCGTGGACCTCAACATGCGCAGCATCTTCGAGAACCGCACCGTCGCCGCGCTGGGCCGGAGCATCGAGGAGACGCGAGCCCGCTCGGAGATTCGCGTGGGCGCGGACGCCAGGAGTGACGGCGAAACACTCCCCCGATTCATCCCCGGCCCCGACTCGGCCGCCGAGGCGAAGCCCTCGCCCGGGGCCGCGACGAAGAAGAGCGACGAGGAGAACCTCGTCCTCGCGGAGTCCATCACCTCCGTGGACGAGAAGGTCGGCGAGTTCTACAGCCGCTTCCCCTGGCCGTGGAACTCCTCCAAGTTCGACACGCTCCAGGACCCCGACTTCGAGCGGACGATGGTCTGCCAGGAGGTGGGCGACTTCAGCCACACCCTCGTGCCTCGCGACGCCAACATCTGGGTGGCCGGCTGTGGAACGAACCAGGCGCTCCTCACGGCGCTGCTCTTCCCGAACGCGCGGGTGCTCGGCACGGACCTGTCCACGAAGTCGATTGAAATCTGCGCGGCCAACGCGGCCGACCTGGGCGTGAAGAACCTCGAGCTCCGGCTGGAGAGCATCAACGACGCGCCCTACGTGGAGCAGTTCGACTTCATCGTCTGCACTGGCGTCATCCACCACACCTACGAGCCGGCCCACGCGCTGGCTCGACTGTCCCGGGCCCTCAAGCGCGACGGCCTCATGGAGGTCCTCGTCTACAACCGCTTCCACCGCACGATTACGAGCGCCTTCCAGAAAGCCATCCGGCTGATGACGAAGGGGCTCTCGTCCAACGACTACGCGGTGGCGAAGCGACTGGCGGCGGGCTTCGCCATCGACAACACCATGGCGCGGTTCATCAGCCGCCACCGCGACTGGGAGGAGTCGGACTTCGCGGACCTGCTCATCAACCCCGTCGAGCACAGCTACACGGTGGACTCGCTGGCGGAGATGGCCGGCGGGTGCAACCTGGAGCTCGTGCGGCCCTGCATCAGCCTCTACGCGAAGTACCGCGCCGAGAGCATCTTCTGGGAGATGGCCTACGCAGACGCGGACATCCAGCGCGTCTACGACGCGATGCCGGACCTGGACCGTTGGCGCGTGTCCAACCTCCTCATGCACGAGAAGTCGCCGATGCTCTGGTTCTACCTGCGCCGCCAGGATGCGCAGCCCACTCGCCTGTCGGAGCGGCAGTTGAACGAAGAGTTCCTGCGCACGACGTTCGAGCGGGCGACGACGATGCAGCAGAGCTTCATCCGGGGACAGGACGGACGCTTCCGGCTCGCATCGAGGTCCATCGCCCACCCCGCCTCGGCGCCGGAGGACGCCGTGAAGCCGCTCTACGAGCGCTTCGACCGGAGCCGCGTCATGGGTGAGGTCTTCGCCGAGCTCGGGCTGCCGACGGACTTCGGCACCGTGCAGAGGGCTCGCATCCAGCTCACGACGCCGGCCTTCCCCTACCTCAAGGCCGTGGGCTCCCGGTGAGCGCGTGAGGGGCGCGCTCCCGGGCCGTGCCGCCGCGATTCAGCTCGTGCCGCGAGCCTCGATGCGTACCTCCTCCGCCGGATGCTCCAGACTCCGGCGGAGGTCTGAGGTGTCCACGGAAGGAGAGCCATCCGGCCCCACGAGCGTGTGCCCATCCGCGCCATAGAGCGCCGGGCGCCGGAACAGCGTGCGCAGGGCGTGCAGGTGTGGATAGACGATGGATGCCTCGGAATTGATCACGCGCAGCTTCTCGCGCAGGAGCGGAGCGAACTTCGGGCTCATCGCCGGGAAGATGTGGTGCTCCTGGTGGTAGCTGAAGTTCCAGTGGATGAGGTCCATCACCGGGTGCGTGTCCACGCTGGCCGTGTTGACGAAGGGGTTGTCGACACTCTCCGACGCCGGCTGCAGCCAGTGGTTGGTGGCGATGTAGACCATCAACGTGATGTTGCCGAAGACGTGCGGAAGGATGAGCGCGTAGAGCGCCCCTCTCCACCCCATGCCCCAGCCCAGCGCGCCCCAGCCCAGCGCGAGGAGCACGGTGAGCACGCGCTCCCGCGCCCGGTGCATGCGCACCTTCTCGAACTGCGGCTGGCCGCTGTAGTGCCACAGGAAGGCTTGCCCCTGCGCCGTGAAGAAGAACGTGAAGCTGATGTAGCTGAGCCACGTGCCCGAGCCGGGTGACAGCGCGTGGACCACCCGGGCGAACCCATGTGTCCTCCACTCGTGCTGCCGCGGGAGGATGTCCGGGTCCCTCACGTGGATGTTCGCGGCGCCGTGGTGCGCCTGGACGTGCCACGCGCGCCACGTGCCCGGCGTCACCAGGAACGGACTGAAGCCGACCCAGCCGAGGATGTCTTCGAGCACCCTGCTCCGGAACACGGAGTGGTGCAGCGCCTCGTGCGCGGCGAAGCCCACGGTGATGAGCATCTGCCCGAGCGTGAACGAGATGAGGAGGCATGCCCACCACGGCAGTCTCCCGCTCGCCGCCGCCCACACCAGTGCCACCATGACGGGTACGAGCGCGAGCGCGATGACTCCGCGCAGCGGCTGGGGCTTGAAGGCCTCTGGAGGCATCGCGCGCCGCAATTCGGTGCGCAGCCGCCGGAAGTCATCGACGGGAATGCAGTCTGTCGAAGGAATGGAGGAGCTCATTGCGTTCCCTCAAGCCATGGGGCGGGCAAGGCCACCTTCGATGACCATCTGGAGGCGGCCCGCCTCGTCGATGGCCGCGACGCTTCCGCACTGGACGAGTCCGCCCTCCACGCGAGGAGCGAGCGCCTTCAAGCGGAGCTGCTTGCGTCCCGCCCCTTCCACCAGGCCCCGGTCGAACGTGGCCCGCTGGAGCTGGATGGGAGCAAACACGGCGCCGGACACGCCCTCCACGTGCATGGCACTCAGTCGCCACGCCGCATCCAGGGCAAGCGCGGGGACGCTGCGCCCCGCCGCCTCCGTCGCGAGGCCCAACTTCGCGAAGCGCGCCGTCCGCTCGAGCCGGATGTCCTCCAGGCAGTCGAACATCTTCCGCAGCTCGATGGGTGAGCCCGTCATGCAGTGGGGATCCTGGACGGTGAGGCCTCCGCCCGAAGACGTGGCCGCGTCCAACTGCGGTGTGCCCCGAGGCGGCTCCGCCGTCAGCGTGAAGCGGGCCTCGGCGTAGACGACGTCCCGTTCGAGCACCACGCCGGAGGCATGGACGATGTCTCCAGTCAGCCTGACCTGCATACACATGCGTCCGGGCGCGTCGACCACGGGGGTGCACTCGGCACGCAGGGCCTGCCGCCCTCCGGGCTTGACGCGGATGAAGCGTGAGAACCGCACGTCCTCGATGGTGACGGTACGCAACTCCGGCCTCCCATCACCGAGCGCGGCCTGGAGCATCAGGTCCAGCGCCCACGCGCCGGGCAGCGTCGGTGTCCCCCGTACGAGGTGGTCTTCGAGGCACGGAATGCTCACCGCATCCACCACCACTTCCCGGCGGACGGGCCGCGTCGCGGGCAGCAACTCCAGCCCGTAGTACGCGCGCTCGCTCTCGGTGAGCTGCACGTTGATGGGCTCTCGCGGCCGGCCGTCGACGAGCTGGAGGAACAGGGCCTCGCCCTCCTCGGCGCGAATGCCTCGGAGCTGGCGGGTGGCTCCGAGCACCTTGTACTCGGAGCCGCGCGTCATCCCGATGCCGTCCCAGGCCAGCCAGCCCACGCTGCACCAGCGGACCTCGCGACTGGCATCGCTCACCCAGGCGCAGAGCCGGTCCAACGCCTCGTTCGCCGCTCCGTAGTCCGCCTGTCCGTCGTTGCCGATGAAGCTGAAGGCGGAGGTGAGGACGTGGAACGGCACGGGCCTGGCGAAGCGGCTCACGCAAGCCATGTGGAGATTGCGGAGCCCGAGCAGTTTTGTGTCCAGGTTGGTCCGCAGCTCCGCGAGGCGACGGCGGTTGAGCTTCTTGGAGGTCTGCGTGCCGGCGCCGTGGACCACGAGGTCCAGCCGCCCGTGCTCACGTACGAGCTCGTCCATCACCCGATCGACATCCTCGGAGCGGGTCACGTCGGCGGACCGGTAGACCATCTTCCCTGGGAGCTTCGCGAGCCCATCCAGCGTGGACCGCAGCTCTCGTGCGGCCAGGTACCGCTCGAAGCGCTTGCGCAGCTCGGGCAGCTTCGCGGCGCGGTTGCTGGCCAGCTCGGCGGCGTAGAACTCCCGCTCCACGCGTGGGAGGTCTTCTTCGCGCGCCTGGAGTACCTGCTCGGGTGCCTCGCCCGGGTCGCTCCGGCCGACGAGCACGACCTTGCAGCCGAAGCGCTTCAGGAGCGCTCCGGCGAGGACCGCCGTCACGCCTCGGCCTCCGCCCGTGAGCAGGACCACCGAGTCCTTGTCGAGCGTAGACGCTGGCTCCACCGTGACCTCCGTGGGCCGCAGGCGACGGACGCAGCGGCGCGGTCCGTCGAAGCAGACCTCGACGGAGGGGCTGCCGTCTTCCTCGGAGCCGAGCTCGTTGGAGACGAGCTCCAGCGCCGCGGGGAGCGGAAGCGGCGAGGTGGAGATGGCGCGAACGTTCCGGGCAGGAACCTCGCGTCCGATGGACTTCAGCATTCCGGCGAACAGCCCCGTCATCGGGTGCAGCGTCCGGCGCGGGCCCACTCCTCCGATGCACAGACTCGCCAGCTCGACCTCTCCCGCCGCCAGTCGCTCGTAGGCGCGCCGCGCGGCGAGGAAGAGGAGCTCCAGCGCTTCGTGGCGCAGAGCCGTGTCGGAGACCACCTCGGGCTCGCCTGCTCCGGACTCCAACCGGCAGACCGCGAGGATGACCTGTGGCTCGAAACCCAGCGACTCCAGCCCGGCCTCCGCCGTCTCCTCACGCGCGAGGTCGACTCCGTGGATGCGGCCCTCCGGCGCGGCAGTACCCGCGCGGAGGATGCGGTGCTCGGGTCCGCACAGCGTGGGTGCCAGGAGCGCGAGCTCGCGAGCCACTGATTCGTCCTGGGCGATGAACAACACGCGCCGGCCTCGCAGGTGAGCCGTGCGTGTCAATCGCGCGGGATGCTCGATGAGCACGGGCGCGTGGTAGCGGATGGGTGCCGCATGATCGAACCCGGTCGGCGCCGTCTCCGTTGGAGGCTGCTGGACCTCAGCGGGCCGAGGAGCGCAAGGACGCAGCTGAACTTCGAGACGACTGCCCGTCGCGGCATCCGGGTGGAAGCGCATCGTCGTGACGCGCCCCTCCGCGGCAGCAATGACCGACCGGAGGACCTCCAGACTCTCCCTGGCCGAGTGCGGCGGAAGCTGCACGGCATCCCCACGGGAGTCCGCCGACATCCTGAGCTGACACAGCGGCTTCAAGCCGCGCCGCGCGGCGATCTCTGCCGTGGTGACCGCCAACATCGCCACCCCCTCCTCCGGCGGTGACGACCCCAGCGTTTCTCCCGGCCGACGGACGTGCGTGCTGCCCACGAGCACCAGCTCGAACCCACTCTCCAGCACCGCACGCGCGGCCCGGAGCGACGCGGCCAGCGAGGCGGCGCCCGCGTCCACCACGAAGTTGGGGCCCTTGAGGTCGAGCGCCCCCGCGATGCGCCCCGGTGTGACGTTGGGCATCATCCCCTGGAGCGTGTACGCGCCCGAGGGACGCAAGGAGCCCGTCACGACCTCGTGAAGCCGCTCCACCGTCGGCAACACCGCCGCATGCTCGGGAGCGCGCTGGACGAGCTCGCGGAGCTTGCGCTGCGTGGAGGACGCCAACACGCGCTGGGTCGCCTCCACGCCACGACGGGTCTTCCCTTCGAGCCCGAGAACCAGCGCGGTCCCCGAGCGTAGCGAGTCGAACGCGCCGAGCCTCTGGACCAGCGCGCTCGCCACGGTGAGGCCGAGCGTCTGCGTCGCATCCATGTCCTCGGCGATGTCCGGCAACAGGCGCACCGATGAGGGCAGGCGGATGGCCGCCGCGTCGAAACGCGCTCCGGTTTCCGCGGGCGCTCCCAGCGCGGGCACTCCGCGCGCGTCCGGGAACAGCCCTTCCGCCGCCACGACCACCAGCTCGCTCATGGGAGCAGGCCGACGCGCAGGCACGACGCCTCGGTACTCCTCCAGCACCAGGTGCGCATTCGTGCCGCCGAAGCCGAAGCCACTCGTCGCGGCGCGACGCGGATGCTCCCCATTCTCCGGCCAGGGCCGCTCGCTCGTGCTCACCTCGAAGTCCGCGCCGAGGGCTCGCAGCTCGGCTCCGGGATTGTCGAAGTTGGACTGCTTCGGGACGAGCCGGTGCTCCAGTGCCTTGCACAGCTTGATGACCGAGGCCGCTCCCGCCGCCCAGCCCGTGTGACCAATCAGCGCCTTGACGCTGGCGAGCTGGATGCCTTGGCGCTTGCCTCCGAACACCCGCGCAATCGACTTGAGCTCCGTGGCATCTCCGGCCGGCGTGGCCGTGCCGTGTGCCTCGATGTACTGGATGCTCGCGGGGTCGACGTGGGCCGCAGCGTAGCACGCCTCCATCGCGGCCACCTGTCCCTCCGAGCGCGGGACGTTCGCCGAGCTGCTCCGGCCATCACTGGACAGCCCCGCGCCTCGGATGACGGCGCGCACCGGGAGTCCGGAGGCGACTGCGTCCGACAGGCGCATCAGGCCCACCACACCCGCGCCCTCTCCGAAGATGACGCCATCCGCCCGCTCGTCGAAGGGCCGGCTCCCCTTCGCGGAGAGCCCCTTGAACTGGGAGAAGAGGCAACTGTTTCCGGGGCCCGGTGAGAAGACGCCACCCGCGAGGACGAGGTCCGCCTCGCGCGACTCGAGCGCCTTCATCCCCAGCGCGATGGCGTAGAGCGACGAGGCGCAGGCCGCGTCGAGCAACACCGTGGAGACACCGCGTCCCACCACGTCCGTCACCACCGCCTGGAGCGCCGCGTGCGGCGCCAGGTCAGCGGAGGGTGAGCTGACTCCGAGGGCCTCTCGCGCGGCCCGAGCGAGGGCGTCGACTTCCGGGTCCTGGACACCCTTCGCGCGCAGCAGGGCCGCTCCGGCTTCCAGACACAGGGCGGCGTCGTACTCGGCGGACCCATCCGCGGTGGAGCCGAGCAGGCACTGGATGCGCCCCGAGGCGCTGATGGTCGTCGCCTCCAGGCCGCGCAGGGCCTGCGAGAGCGCGATGGCCAGCAGCTTCTGCTCGCGTACATAGCCGTGGAAGCGCTCCGGTTCGAGACCGGCGGGCGGAACGAGGTCCGCGTCACGCACAAGCCCTGTCAGCAGGGTATAGGTCCGGTCCGGCGTACCCACGGGGCCCACGAAGTCCGTCACCAACTCCGGATGCAGCTGGCCCTGGTCGACGATGCCGCTGATGCCCTGGCGGATGTTCTGCCAGTACGCCGCCGGGTCCTTTGCGCCGCCGGGAAGGATGCACCCGAGCGACACCACCGCAACCGAGGGGACCTCACCGCTGGTCGAATCGGTAATGACGGAGGACGCGTTGGCCGCATGCAAGCCTGCGACGTTGGCCACCTCGACGGGCGAGTCCTTCGGAACGATTCGCTGGACGATGCGCGTCAGCCGTCCATCCGTCCCGCAGTCCACGAAGCGGGTGCAGCCCGCGCGCGTCAGCGTCTCCACCGCTCCGAGGAAGTCGAACGGACGCACCAGATGCGAGGCGAGCGCATCCGCCAGCTCGCCGTGCCCTCCCGTGTACATGCGCCCTTCAATCGGCGAGTAGACGGGCGCCTGTGGCGGACGCATGGGCACGTTCGCGAGCGCGGCCCGGAACGCGTCCGCCGCCGGCTTCAGCCCCCGGTGATGGAAGGGGTAACGGCTGGAGATGAACGTGAACCCCTGCCCTCGCCCCTCCAGGAACGTACGAAGCCGCTCCAGCTCCGCGCGCGGACCCGCCACCACGGTCTGCCGGGCATGGTTGCGCCCGGCCATCTCCAGACTCCGAGCACCACACTCCGCGATGGCTCGAACCGTCTCCGCATCACCCAACGCCACGGCCGCGAGCGTTCCGAAGTCATCCGAGATGGCCCTCAGCGCTCGGATGCGCTGGCACACCACCTTGGCGCCCGTGCGCAGGTCCAGCGCCCCCGCCGCCGTCAGCGCGGCGATTTCTCCGAAGCTGTGCCCCACGAACACGTCTGGCCGCACGCCCTGGCCCCGCAGCCACCGCGCACCCAGCACCCCGGACAGGAAGATGCCGAGCTGGTCGAGCCGCGGCTCCTGTTCGAGCGCACGCGTCACCTCCGCGGCATCCCGGGCTTCGAGCAGCGGCGTCGCATCCAGCCCGATGACCTGGGACGCGGCCGCAACACCCGCGAGCTCGTCCCGCAGCTCGGGGTGCAGTTCCTTCAACCGGACGAAGAGCTCCGGCTGGAACGTGCCCTGCCCCGCGAAGAGGAACGCAGTGGAGCCGGGTGGCAGCCGGACCTCCCCCCCGGAAGCCGCCGCCGTGTCCACCAGCTTGGACGCTCCGAGCGACGCGGGGTCCGCGAGGAGCCGTTGCGCGAGCTGCCGGATGGCTTCCGGGAACAGCTCGTTGACGGCAGTGCCTCCGAGCAGCGCTCTCTCCCGGAAGCTCCGCGAAGCCTCGGGCTCGTGGATGCTCGGCATCGCCTCGAAGCATCGCCGGAAGGAGTCCGGGAACGCTCGGAGCGTGCCCTGCGCCCGGTCCGCGCAGAGGACCGTCTGATACCCGCAGGCCACCGGAGTGCCGTCGCTCTTCAGCGTCCGGAAGCAGAAGCGGACGGAGACCTCGCCGCGCTCCTCGACCGACGTCAGCACCACGAGCCTGTCTCCCAGCACCGCAGGTGCCAGGTTGCGCGAGTAGCCCTCGTAGGTGAGCAGCAGCACCTGCTCGAAGTCGCGCCGGAGGTCCGGCACGTCGAAGAAGTGCGGACCGAAGAGCAGGTGCTCGCGGCCGGCGCACTGGAACTTGAAGTTCGTCAGGAAGTGATGGCTCCCGTAGGCCATCGTGTCGTCGAAGTGGATGTCGTACGGGACAGCGAAGAAGCGCATGGGCAGGGCTCCGGTGGAGGGCTCAGGCATCGAGGGCGAGGAGCGCCCGCACGTCGTGACCATTTCGGCGACCCGCGCCATCCGCGTGCGCCGGCTTCGCGGCCGGGTGCGGCAGCAACCCGTCCACGGTCCCCGAGAGCCCACCGTCCACCACCCAGATGGCCCCATTCACCCGCTGCGTCTTCGCCCCCAGCAGGAGCTCCGTCACGTCGGCGACGTCGTCAGCGGTGCACAACCGCCCGCCGGGCGTGGCCGCCTCCCAGCGCGCCACGCGTCCCGCCGCGTCGGGAAACATCCCGAGCAGCTCGCCGTGCACCGGCCCCGCGGACACGCAGTTGGTGCGGATGCCCTCGGGGGCCAGCTCCGCGGCCAGGTAGCGCGTGAGTGACTCGACGCCCGCCTTCACCACGCCCTGGCAGCCCAGGTCGTGCATGTAGCGCTGCGACATCGAGGTGGACATCGTGACGATGCTGCCGCCGCCCCGCTTCGCCATCAGCGGCCGCGCACGCATCGCGCACTCGTAGGTGCCGGTGATGCAGGTCCGGAACGCCTTGTCCCAGTCACGCGGAGTAATCCGGTCGAACGGACCGATGAGCCCGTTGGACGCGTTGCACACCAGGAAGTCGAGCCCCCCGAGCTGGTCCGCGATGGCCGCGAACATCCGCTCCAGGTGCTCCTCCTGCGCGACCGAGCCCCACAGGTGCAGCGCCCTGCCGCCCGCCGCGATGATTTCTTGCGCGGTGCGCTCGCCCTCCTCGCGCGAGTGGAAGGAGTTCACCACCACCGTCGCCCCGGCCCGAGCGAGCCGCGTGGCGATGACCTTGCCGATGCCCTTCCCCGAGCCCGTGACGAGCGCAACCTTCCCCGCGAAGGGAAGCTCGGGCCGCGGCGAAATGGACGACGGTGCGGACGTTACCGCCGCAACGGGCGCGGTCCCCTGCGCGGCACGGGCGGCCTCGCAGATGGCGGAAAGGGTCCGCAGCCGCTGGGACGGCGTCGGCCCCTTCTCCAGGCCCAGCTCCTTCGCCAGCACCGCCAGCACCTCGGCCTGCTTCACGGAGTCGATGCCGAGCTCGTCCTCCAGGTCCGCGTTCGGCGTCAGCAGCTCCTCGGGGTAACGAGTCACCCGCGCGAACACCGCGCGCACTCGCGCTTCCAGGTCCTCGCTGATGGGCGGGAACGGAGCGGCAAGACTCGGGACGGACGCGGGCGCAAACGAAGTCGCGGAGCTGGCGAGGGTCGCGGGCGCAAAGGGCGCGACAGGGCCCGCGACGGACACGGACGTATGCGAGGCAGCAGGACTCGCTACGGACACGGACGTGTGCGGCGTGGCAGGGCTCGCCATGGCCACGGACGCATGCGAAGCGCCAGGGCTTGTGAAGGACACGGACGGAGCGACCGGTGCCACCGTCACGACTGGCGCCACGGTCCGCGCCGGAGCCGCGTCCGCGAGCAACCGCGCCACCACCTCCGCCATCGCGCCGAGCGTCCGGGCCTTTCCCCCCTTCGGCAGGCGCTCCGCGGGGATGTTGAACTCCCGTCCCACCACGGCGGCAATCTCGGCGAGCTTCACCGAGTCGATGCCGAGCTCATCCTCGAGCTGTGCCTCCGCCGTGAGGATGTCGAGGGGATACCGCGTGACGGCCGCCGCGCACTGGCGAACACGGTCGAGGACATTCGCCGCAAAAGCGGCGCTCTGCTGAGATGGATTTGGGGACATGTTTCGCGCTCTCGTCGTCGGTCTGTGCTGCGCGAAAACACATGCAACATGGGTCTGACACGCCCTGTTGGGGCGACTCAATCCGACACGGATTCAGCCCTGTCAGGACACACGCGTGACACGGCCGTGAAACACGGGCTGCATCCCGCGTTCCACCCACGTGCTCGACGCAAGCTTCGCTCTGGAGCGGCCCTCACGCGGGGGCCTGCGACAGAGACGGAATGAACGACACAAAATGCTTCAGGAGGGCACGCGCACACGCGGGCCCTCCCCTACGCCAGGGGTCGTCACATGCCTGAAAACACAAGACATGTGACAACGGTATCTGGATGTCTGATTTTGGATGGCTACTTCTTCGCCGCCACCTGCTCACGCAGGCGATGCTCCTGCGCGCGCAGCTCGCCCGACGGGTCGCTCGGAGCGAACTCCTCCGTCTCGAACACCTGGCGGAGCTCGATCATCTCGCCGCCCGCGGTGGGACAGCGCTTCATCCACTCGATGGCCTCTTCCCGGGACTTCACCTGAATCATCCAGTAGCCACCGACGATTTCCTTCGCCTCCGCGAAGGGGCCGTCGCTGACGACGGGCTTGCCACCCTTGGGAAAGCGGATGCGCGCGCCCTTCGCGGTGGGGTGCAGCCCCTCGCCGCCGAGCAGGATGCCCGCCTTCACCAGCTCCTCGTTGAACTTCCCCATCTCCGCCAGAATCTTCTCGTCCGGCAGGGCGCCGGTCTCGGCGGCGGGGCCGGGGTACATGATGACCATGAATCGCATCGTCGTCGCTCCTGTGGATTCGCTGCGGGTGTGCCCCGCCTTCTATCCATGCGTCGAACGAGCACCGAAGAATTCGACACGGATTTTCTCTTCCGGACAGGAACCGCCAACCCCTTGAAATCCCACGGCCCTGACGGCCGGTTGCTCAGTCCACCTCCAGCCCGTGGCGCTGATGCCACTGAGCGATGGACTCCTTGGGGTAGCGCTTGAACTCCAGCAAACGGGCGGCGCGACGCTGCCTGCCCGCCTACCCCACGGCGGCCGCGGGCGCCTCGGCGGCGTCCGGGAGCGCGTCGAAGCTCTCGAAGGGATTCTCCAGCATCTCGCGCAGCGTGTTGGCGAGCACGCCCGCGTGGAACCCGTCGATGAAGCGGTGGTCGAAGGTGGCGTTGATGTTCATCACCTTGCCCGGGACGATGCGGCCGTCCTCCACCACCGGCACCTCCTTCACCGCGCCGGGCGCGACGAAGATGGGCACGCGGGTGTACGGCGCCAGCGGCACGTACGCCGTGTCCAGCCCCAGAGAGCCCACGTTGGTGATGATGGCCGAGCCGAACGCGTCCTTCGGCATGCCGAGCCCGCTCAGGTCCAGGTTCAGCGTGTACATGAAGAAGGACAACAGCCACGTGAAGGTGTTGAGGAAGAGGTACGGAATCTTCTGGATGGTCCCCTTGCCCTTCTCCAGCGCCACGTCGCGGCGCTCGCGCACACGGCGCACCGCCTCCTCCAGGTCCGCGGCAATCTCCTTCAGGCTCTTCTTGTCCGCGTCTTCGATGCGCGCCGAGGTGAGGTCCACCTTGCCGCCATCCGTCTGCACCACCAGCGTGGAGAGCGTCACCTGCTTGCGCAGGTAGATTTTGTTGAAGCGGAGGATGGCGTTGGCGTCCGGGCAGCGGCGCAGGGCCTCGCCCATCGCCTTGGCCACCAGGTGCGTCACCGTCAGCCGCACGCCCGTGCGCTGGCGGAAGGCCTCGATGTACGCCATCGCCTTGTCCATGCGCACCGTCAGCGTGCCGTAGACGGTGGGGTCGTACGCCGTCTTCCAGCTTCCGATGGCCAGCTTGCGGAAGCTCGACAGGTCACGCTTCGGGGTCAACTCCAGGTGCGCCATGGCCGCAGTCCCTCCTCAGGAACGGTTCGCGGTGAAGGCTCAGTGTCCCTGCTTCACACCTTTCAAGGGAAGATGCCCGGAGTGCCTGCCCGCCTGCTTTCTCACAACGCGGTGCGCCACGAATTGGAGCGAGGCACCTGCATGCGGCTGCCTGCTCAATTCCTCATCAGGCCCTGCGCACCCCGGATTGTCCCGCGCGCCGGGAAGGACGGCAGTTCCCCCATGTCTTGATTACATGTCTCAGTACGCAATCCCTGTGCCCTGGGTCATATCCACCCCTTGCCATCGATGTATGATTAACGCATAACAATTCGCGGCCGAGACCCGGGCAGCGACCCCACTTCCCCCGGGCCCCCCCACTCCCGCCATGTCCCTGCCCCAACTGGAGTCCCCCACCGTCGCCGTCAGCCTGGAGCGTCTGGAGCGCATCCGCGACGTGCTGGCGATGATTTCCCTGGGCGAGTTCGACCCGTCCCAGCACCTCATCCACGTCGGCCAGGACGATGAGTTCTCCTCCTTCGAGGAGACCATCAACCTCTTCGCCCGGCAGCTCCACGCGTCGGTGACGGAGAACGAGCAGTCCATCAAGAAGCTCGTGTCCGCGCGCGCCGAGCTGGAGGAGAAGCTGGCCACCATCGAGCAGCAGCGGCTGGCCATCCGGGACCTGTCCACGCCCATCATCGAGCTGTGGGACAACATCCTGACGCTGCCCATCGTCGGTGTCATGGACACGCAGCGCTCGGTGGAGATGACGGAGCGGCTGTTGCACCGCATCTCTCAGGGCAAGGCGAAGTGCGCCATCATCGACATCACCGGCGTGGAGGTGGTGGACACCGCGACGGCCAATCACTTCGTGAAGATGGTGGCCGCCGCGCGCCTGCTCGGCACCCACTGCGTCATCACCGGCATCAGTCCCTTCATCGCCCAGACGCTGACCCAGATTGGCGTGGAGCTGCGCGGCGTGAAGACGCTGGCCACGCTCCGAGACGGCATCCAGGAATGCTTTCAGTACCTGCG
This sequence comes from Pyxidicoccus sp. M6, assembly GCF_055568925.1. Classification (NCBI taxonomy): domain Bacteria; kingdom Pseudomonadati; phylum Myxococcota; class Myxococcia; order Myxococcales; family Myxococcaceae; genus Pyxidicoccus; species Pyxidicoccus sp. M6. Next base: position 9,868,071 of record NZ_CM145714.1, read on the forward strand.
CAACCACGCCTCCGCACGCACCCTCGGCTAGAGACAATCCAATTCCATGGTTGATACATCCTTCCGCGAGTACACAGTCACCGGCTCGAGCGCCACGTCCATCATCGAGGCCATCAAGTCGTTCACCGTCCTCGTCAACGAGCTGCTGTCGGCAATGAAGGTGCAGTCGCGCGACGCCAACGGCGCGCTCACCATCGACCCGACCGCCTGGTACCCCGTCGACGACTACCTGGCCGCCTACAAGAAGATTGACGCCCTGCTCGGGGGGCGCGGTCTGGAGAAGGTGGGTTCCTTCGTCCCCCAGAACGCCGTCTTCCCCGCCAACATCCAGGACATCCGGTCGGCGCTCGCGTCCATCGACATCGCCTTCCACATGAACCACCGCAAGGGTGGACAGCCGATGTTCAACCCGGTAACGGGCGAGATGCTGGACGGCATCGGGAACTACCGGAGCCAGCCGGTGGACGGGAAGAACGAAATCCAGATGGTCTGCGACACCCCCTATCCGTGCCGCTTCGACCAGGGGCTCATCAAGGGCATGGCCCAGCGCTTCCAGCCCAACGCCACCCTCACGCACGACACCTCCAAGGGCTGCCGGCACAAGGGCGGCACGAGCTGCACCTACGTCGTCACCTGGTGACGCGCCGTCCGCGCGAGGCCGACCGATGCGCGGCCTCGCGCGGTGCTTCCTCCCCGGCTACGGCTTCAGCTTGAGGCGCACCAGGTCCGAGCGCCGCGACAGCGGCGTGTACCAGGTGCCGTCCAGCTCGAACGGACCGGTGAAGGCCCCGGACACCACCACGCCGTCCTGCGTCGGCGCGAGCTGGAGCTGGTAGCCCAGGGCATCGAAGACGCGCACCCAGCGCGTCGACAGGTCCGCGCCGAACGCCGCCACCGTGGGCCGGGGCGTGTCGGTGGAGGGCCAGCCCACCGCGCCCAGCCCCATCCTGTCGCCCCCGCCCGACTGGGAGGTGACGAGGGTGCCCGCCGCGTCCACGACGAGGTCGTCGAAGACGTGCGCCGGGAGCTGGCGCAGCGCGAGCTCCGCGCCCGTGCTGGAGAACAGCCCCAGCATGCCGTCGCGCGGTCCGCCCTCGTAGTCATCCGGTTCGCTGCTGGCGTACTGCTGGCCCGCGAAGGTGATGCGGCCGCCGAAGTTCCCCACGAACGCCACGCTCCCATCCGGCAGGACGCCCACGCCCGCCAGGTCACTCCAGAAGACCGGGATGACGCGGGACCACGCGTGTGCGCCGGCCGTCGTCCACCGCGCCACGAAGGGCCCGCGCGCGGCGATGGCGCCCCCGCCGAAGTCCGTGTCGCCGCCCGCCCAGCCGCCGACGGTGACGTTCTCCACAGCGTCCACGGCGACGCTCGACGCCCGCGTGCCGCGCAGCCCGCTGCCCACCAGCACCCTGGACCAGAGGTACGCGCCGTCCCACTGGAGCTTCAGGACATAGGAGTTGGGGTACACGTCGTCGTACGGAAACGGTTTGCCCGAGTACACCGGGCCGGCGCCGAAGTCCGTGTAGCCCCAGAAGGTGCCCACGAGAATCGCGCTGCCGTGCGCGTCCGTCGCCAGGTCGAGCACGTTCATCGGGTTGTCCAGGCGCTCCTCGGACGTGTCGAACCACGCCGTGAAGCCGCGCGTCCAGTCCACCGCGCCCGACGGCGTGAGCTTCACCACCACCATGCCCGAGCCCTGAGGCAGCGCCCCCTTCCCCAGGTCCGGCGCCCCGGAGTAGCTGCCCGCCACCAGCACGTTGCCCAGCGCCGTCACCACCACCCGGCTCAGGCTCACGCCCGCCTGCGCGAAGGAGCGCGTCCACGCCACGGTGCCGTCCGCGCGGTGCAGGGTGACGACGTCCGTCTGCTCCGAGGCGTAATAGGGCGCGTCCTGGGTCTGCTCCACCGTGCTCAGCGCGGCGAAGCCTCCGTCCGGCGCCGGGGCGACGTGCACGGAGCGCTCCGCGAGCGGCCCCCCCGACTGCCGGGCCCACGCCGTGGTGCCCGAGGGCCGCGTGCCCCGGTACGAGCAGAACGCGTCCGTCTCGTACACGACGACGAGCTGGGGCGCGCCGGAGATGATGCCCTTCTCCTCCGCCTCCGACGAGACGAAGCGCGCGCCGTCCGTGCTGTCCGGCAGCAGCGCGAAGGAGTAGCGGCCGGAAGCCGTCACCACGCTCGTCACGTCGTACTCCACCCACGCGTCGCGGGCCACGGAGCCCAGATCACCCATGGCGCTCCCCGTCACCGCCGGGCGGTGGTTCCAGTCCGTCGCCGCGCCGTCGAAGGACGCCGCGCGGAACAGGCGCGGGCCGTTGCCCGTCGCATCCACCGAGTACAGGCGCAGCAGCACGCGGCGCACGTGGCCGGTGCCCAGCTCCACGTCGAAGTCGAGGAAGCTCTCCGCCGCCGGCTCCGAGTCCACCCGCAGCGCCGCCTGACGGTGGAACTTCGTGTCCGGCGTGCCCTCGTCCGCGGACGTGTCCTGCGTCGCGCGGAAGGTGCGGGAGAAGAGCTCCGTGCGCGTCAGGCACGCATCCGTGGGCGCGCTCTTCGGCGCTCCCGTCCACACGAGGAGCTTCGGGCGGCGCGCGGCGTCGGCGCTCTCGCGCGAGAGGAACGTCACTCCATTGGAGGACGTGCCGTAGAGCCCCAGCGTGTAGTCGCCGTTGCCGCGCACCAGGTCCGTCACGTCGTAGTCCACGTACGCGCCCGCGGCGATGACCTGCGAGTCGTCCAGCGCGGTGCCCACCTTCGCGGGCCGCGTGTTCCAGGTGACGGTGGACTCGCTCCAGCTCCCCTGCGTCGCGGACACCGCCGGGCCGTCCTCCGTGCCCGCGCTGGCGTACACGCGCAGCACCGCGCGCTGCACCGTCTCCGTCAGTCCCTGCACCGAGAAGCGCAGGTGCACCTCCTGTTGCGGCGAGCTGTCCGCGAGCAGCGACGCGGAGGTACCGCCACTGGCGGAGCCCGCGTTGTCCGCGGAGACATACGTGTCCGCCGTCGGCGCGAAGCTCATGGGCGCGGCGGACACCGGGAGCGGCGCGGGCGCGGGCCTCGGATGGCCCTCGGCGGACTCCACGGTGAGGACGAGCTGCGGGCGGAGCGACGCATCCGGGTACTCGCTGGAGGCCAGCGTGACGCCGTCCGTGCTGTCCGCGGCCATGTAGATGTTCACCCAGCCGCCCTCGTAGATGTACAGGTCCGAGACGTCGAGCTCCATCCAGGTGCCGCTGGCCACGGCCCCCGCGCTGGCAATGGCCCAGTAGCCGCCCCACTGCGGGCGGGTGTCCCACGTCACGGTCTCGTTCCACCCGTTGGCGCCCGGCGGGTCATACACGGAGGGCCCGTCGGCGGAGCCGTCCAGCGCGTACACGCGCAGCTTCGCCGCCGTCACCGTCCCTGGCAGTTCATTCGGGACGAGGAACTTGAGGTACGCCTGCGACTCGGGCGAGAGGTCCACCTCCATCGTGGACGAGGAGCCGTAGCTGGTCGCCGGTGTCGTCGCCACCACGTGCGCGTCCGCGAGCGCCGCCACCGTCACCGTCTGCGTCGTGAGCGGGGCCTCTCGCGTGCCCACGCTCTCCGAAGTCGCTGTGGAATCCGTTGCCTCGTCAGGGGTTCTGCCACACCCTGCGAGGACCGCGAGCGCCACACCCATGCCCCATCCCACCACCGCGCCTGTCCACCTTCTCACACGCCGCCTCCCTCTGGCCCCACGGCAGCGGTGGCTGAGCAACAGGCGCGCCAGCCCGGAGGAGCCACGGCTGCCCGGGCTCCGGACAGGCGCGGGCCTCCCCCGCGTTCGGGTGCCCAGGTTTCAGCAGCGGAACGACGCGGCGTGAGCGCCCATCGCACGGACACCGGGAAGGAGCAGACACACCCCATGGAGCAGCGAGCAGCCGGAGCGCCGCGCCAACGCGAGGGGTGGAGGTTCCTGCTCCGGGCCCTGGGCCACCGCAACTACCGGCTCTTCTTCGCGGGACAGAGCGTGTCGCTCATCGGCACGTGGCTCACGCGGGTGGCGACCGCCTGGCTGGTATACCGGCTCACGGGCTCGGCGTTGCTGCTCGGCGTCATCGGCTTCTGCGGGCAGATTCCCACCTTCCTCCTGGGCCCCTTCGCAGGCGTCCTCGTGGACCGGTGGAACCGGCACCGGCTGCTGGTGGTGACACAGGTGCTGGCGATGCTCCAGTCCCTCGCGCTCGCGGTGCTCGCCTTGAGCGGCCACATCGCCGTGTGGCACGTCGCCGCGCTCAGCGTGTTCCAGGGGCTCATCAACGCCTTCGACATGCCGGCGCGGCAGTCCTTCGTGGTGGAGATGGTGGACGACCGCGCGGACCTCCCCAACGCCATCGCCCTCAACTCGTCCATGTTCAACGGAGCCCGGCTGCTGGGCCCGTCCGTGGCCGGCGCGCTCATCGCCGCCGTGGGCGAGGGCGGCTGCTTCCTCATCGACGCCTTCAGCTACCTGGCGGTGATTGCCTCGCTGCTGGCCATGCGAATCCAGCCACGCGCCCGCACGCACCACCCGCAGCACGTCCTCACGGAGTTGAAGGAGGGCGTCCAGCACGCCTTCCACTTCCCGCCCATCCGCTCGCTGCTGGGGCTCATCGCGATGGTGAGCCTGATGGGCATGCCGCTGACCACGCTGATGCCGGTGATGGCGTCCCAGGTGCTGCGCGGCGGGCCCGACACGCTGGGCTTCCTGATGGCCGCGTCCGGCCTGGGCGCGCTCTCGGGCGCGTTGTTCCTGGCGTCCCGGCGCTCCGTGCGCGGGCTGGGCGGCGTCATTCTCACCACCACCCTGCTCTTCGGCGCGGGGCTGCTGGCGTTCTCCCTGTCGCGCCACCTGGCCTTGTCGCTGGTGGCCATGGTGGTCGCCGGGTTCGGGATGATGGTGACGACGGCGTCCAGCAACACCGTCCTGCAGACCATCGTCGAGGAGCGGATGCGCGGCCGGGTGATGAGCTTCTACGCCATGGCCTTCATGGGCACCGCGCCCTTCGGAAGCCTCATGGCGGGCGTGCTGGCCACGCACCTGGGCGCGCCGTGGACGCTCACCCTCTGCGGCGCCATGTGCCTGCTGAGCGCGGCGTGGTACCGGCAGAAGCTGCCCACGCTGCGCAAGCACGTGCGCCCCATCTATCAGCGCCTGGGCATCATCCCGGAGGTGGCCACCGGCATGGACATCGCGGCGGAGCGCGCCGGCCCCCGGGAGAGCTGAAGGCCGCGCTCAGCCCTCCGCGCGCCCCGGCGTCTTGTCCGGGTCCGGCCAGGGATGCGCTCGGTGCGGTGCCTCCTCGTCGTCGCCCTCCGCGCAGCCTGGCGTGTGGCCGGGCTCCTCCTCCTCGTAGGCGCCCTGTCGTTCCAGCAGGTCGTCCGCTGGCTCGCCCATGCGCCGGCGTTCATCATCGATGTCCGGCATGACGTCCTCCCTTCAGCGAAGATAGTCAGCCGTGAAAAGATGAGGACTCGCGCCGGAGGGTCCGCATGTCCACGAAGAAGGGAGCCGTCCGTCGGCTCCTCGCCGCCAGCCACCAGCTCGTGGGGAACGTCGTTGGCGGGCTGCTGACGTTGTACGTCGTCCTGCGGCCGGACCGCGCGGGCAGCGAGCGGGCCCGGAAGAACGCGGACGTCCTCATCGCCGCCTGCCGGGCCTTCCAGGCGAAGCACGGCCGCTTCCCCGCCGCGCTGGAGGAGCTGGTGCCCGACTTCCTCCCGGAGCTGCCGCGCGCGAAGTACGACGGGCCGCACTTCGGCTTCACCTACGAGTCCAACAGCGACTCGACGCGGCACGTGCTGGGCTGGACGGAGATGATTCCCTTCGGCCGCCCCTACTACGTCCTCGAGGAGGACCGCTGGGGCTACCTGGACTGAAGCGCCGTGCTGTGCGGGGAATGACAGACAGCGGACACCGCAGAATGCGGCGCTTCATGGCAGCGCAGTAGCTTGCCGCTCCATGCGCTCCTTCTTGTTCGCAGTCGTCACGCTGCTGTCCGCCTGCGCGAGCTCGCCGCAGCCCCAGCCGCAGCAGCCAGAAGCCACTCCCACCGCCACCGCGCCCGACGCCACCATGCCGGCGGGAGCCACGGGCATGCCCGACGCCAACCCGGCGAGTGCCACGGGTGTGTCCACGATTCCCGGAGACGGCACGCAGGCCAGCGGGGGACCGGCGACATCCGGGGCTGCCGCCCCCACGGATGGCGCGCTCGCGCCAGAGAAGGTGGCACCGGATGTGCCCTCCGGTGTGGACGCGGCGCGCATCGCGGACCTGGCGCGCAAGGTGACGCCGCTCGTGGATGCCTTCATCAACATGGAGCCCCGTCTCACTCCCGACGGCAAGAGCGTCCTCTTCGTCTCCAACCGCGATGGCCTGCCCCTGGCGTATGTCGCTGACGCCCGGAAGCCCGCCGCGCCCGCGAAGCGTCTCTTCGAGTGGGGCGAGCGTGTAGCGCAGCTCACGGTGGCGCCGGACGGGCGCACGCTGGTGTTCCTCTCGGACACCGGCTCCGACGAGAACTGGTCCATCTGGAAGGTGGGGCTGGACGGCTCCGCGCCGCCGGTGGAGCTCACCCCGGGCGAGAAGCTCAACCGCGACAACGCGCTGCTGCCGGACCTGGCGCCGGACACCGTGTACTTCAGCGGCAGGCCCATGAGCGCGGCGGAGACCACCGTGTATGCCGTGCCCCTCGCGGGTGGCGCGTCCCGGGCCGTGTACCGCGATGACATTCCCGGATTCCTCACCGACGTGAGCCGCGACGGCACGGCGGGCCTGTACGTGCGCTACCCGTCGCGCTCGGAGAACTCGCTCCTGCGCGTGGACCTGCGGTCTGGCGAGACGCGGACGCTCTACCCGCGCGAGGGCAAGGTGGCCATCTTCGACGCCCGCTTCTCTCCGGACCGGAAGCTCGTCTTCGTGGCCACCGACGGCGGCGGCGAGCAGGCCCTGCTGCTGGCGCTCGACGCGGAGAGCGGCGAGGAGAAGGCGCGCTACGTGGAGACGTCCCCCGCCACCGGGCTCGTCAGCGTCATCGAGGTCGCCAAGGCGGGTGGCCTCGTCGCCATCGCGGTGGAGGCCGGCAGTCACAGTGAATTGCGCCTGCTGGACGCGCGCACGCTGAAGCCCCGCGCCCGCGTCGCGCTGCCACTGGGGCAGGGCAACCTGGGCCGGTTCTCCGAGGATGGCCGGCGCCTCACCGTCGCCTGGTCCACGCCCACCACGCCCGGAGACGTCTGGGCGGTGGACACCAAGACGGGCAAGGTGTCGCCGCTGCGCCGCGAGGTGCGCCCGTCCCTGAAGGAGGTGCCCGCCATCGACGTGAGCATCACCACCGTCCGCGCTCACGACGGGCTGGAATTGCCGGTCAACGTCTACCTGCCGAAGCAGCGCACTGGGAAGAAGCTGCCGGTCATCGTCAGCTACCACGGCGGGCCCGCGGGCAGCTCGCAGGTGCGCTGGTCTCCCCCCACCGCGTTCTTCCTTTCCCAGGGCTACGCCTGGGTGGAGCCCAACGTGCGCGGCTCCGACGGCTTCGGCCGCGCCTTCGAGGAGGCGGACAACGGGCCAGCGCGCCTGGCTGCGTTCAAGGACATCGAGGCCACCGGCCGGTGGGCGGCCTCGCAGCCGTGGGCGGACCCGGACCGGGTCATCGTCTACGGCGGCAGCTATGGCGGCTACACCGTGCTGATTGGCCTCACGCGCATGCCGGACCTGTGGCGCGCGGGCGTGGACCTGTTCGGCGTGGCGAATCTGAAGACGTTGATGGCCACCACCAGCGGCTTCATCCGCGAAATCCTCACGGTGGAGTTCGGCGACCCGGAGAAGGACGCCGCGTTCCTGGAGTCCATCTCTCCCATCAAGGACGTGGACCGCATCGTCGACCCGCTCTTCGTCTACGCCGGGGCCAATGACCCGCGCGTGCCGCGCAGCGAGTCCGACCTCATCGTCCGCGCCCTGCGCGAGCGCAAGGTGCCCGTCGAGTACATGCTCGCGGGCGACGAGGGCCATTCGCTCACGCGCAGGGAGAACCAGATTGAGTTCATCTCGCGCATGGCCCACTTCCTGGAGGTCCATGCGGGCCCTTCCTCGAGAGCCGCGGCGAAGTAGCGACGACCAGCTTCCGTAGCGCTCAGGGCGCGGTGGGCGCAGCTTCGTCCGACGAGTTTGCGCGGCCGAGGTGTCTGCGGGCCTCGGAGATGGCCCAGGCCGCGTTCACCAGCCCCACGTGGCTGAAGGCCTGCGGGAAGTTGCCGAGCACCACCCGCCGCTCCTCGTCCACATCCTCCGCCAGCAGGCCCACGTCGTTGGCGAAGGAGACGGCGCGGGTGAAGGTGACGGTGGCCGCCTCCAGCTCGCCCGCCATCGCCTGCACCTGCGCGAGCCAGAAGGTGCACAACAGGAAGGCGCCCTCCTCTCCTTCCACCCCGTCGTCCATGCGGTAGCGGTGCACGAGCCCGTTGCGGTCCGTGAGGTGCTGCTGGATGGCGCGCACCGTGGAGCGCACGCGCGGGTCCTCCGCGGGCAGGAAGCCGACGATGGGAATCATCAGATACGCGGCGTCCAGCACCTCCGAGCCGAACGAAGCACCAGCGTCTGCTCACGGTAGCGGCGCGTGGCGCGGGCCTCGCCCTCGGAGCGCAGCGAGAAGTGCCCCGCCTTCGCGTCGAGCAGCCGGGCAAAGACAGACGGCCCGTCGAAGCGGGGGACGCAGAGCCAGTCCACCGAGCCCATCCGGCTCACCAGCGCCGCCGTGCGGCAGTCCGACAGAAGGGCGTAATCGCTGATGGCGAGCGTGCTCATGCGGTGCGTGGCCGTCCTGGCGTTGGAGGTCTCCGCCTGCTCACGGTTGGGATGGGCGGCCCGGGTCACAAGCACCACCGGGCACCCGGACCGGGACTGGAGTGCCCGTCCGGGGGGCAGGCGACGGGGCGAAGGGGCTTGGGCTAACGTCCGCCACCATGCACCTCATGCGCCCCTTCACCGCCGTGCTGCTGACGTGCCTCGTCGTGGCGGGCTGCAACCGTGGCTCCAGCTCGACGCCTCCCGCCGCGCCCGAGCCGCCCGCGCGTGCCGCGCTCACGCCGCCCTTCGAGAAGGCCGGGCTCGTCGCGCCCATGACGGTGCCGGGACAGCCCGACCCGGGCGAGGTGGACCTCGCGGAATTGCGCGACTCCGTGGCCGACCCGCAGGTGCTCAGCGAGGAGCAGATTGCGAAGCTGATGCGCTCCGCGGACGCCGAGGAACGAATGCGCGCCGCGGCCGCGCGGGACGAGCGGGATGCAAACCGCCTCCGCGCCGCGCTTTCCGAGCGCGAGGCGCGGGAGATGGAACAGCGCAGCGAGCGGCTCAGCGCCGTGGACCGAGAAGAAGAGGTGCGAGAAGAAGCTCCGGCCATGGAAGTGGCCGCGGCTCCGGCTCCCGCGGAGGTCCCCGGGAGCGACGTCGAGGGAGGCGTCGTCGGGGGCGTGGTGGGAGGTGTCATCGGAGGCTCAGTCGGCGGAGCGATGGCGCCCGCGGCCACGGGCGCGCCGCCGCCCCGCGTCCTCGAGCAGAAGCGTCGGGAAATCATCCAGATCATCAAGGGTGGTGGAGGAGGCGGCGCCGCCCCCAAGCCCTCGCCCGGTGGAGCGAACGCGGAGGACGACCTCCCCACGCCCGTGCTGCCCAAGGTGGAGGCTGCACCGCGCGCGGCGAAGGTGCTCGTCATGGACGAGTCCGGCCGCTATCAGCCCCTCAAGACGCGCGCCATCCGCGTGGTGACGTACATCCAGGGGGCTCGCGCCCGCACCGTGGTGGACCACCTCTTCGAGAACGACACGAATCGCAACCTCGAAGGCACGTTCTACTACCCCCTGCCCGGTGGCGCGGCCGTGGCCGGCTTCGCGCTCTACTCCGGCTCGGTCGCCGTCAACACGCCCTCGCTCTTCCAGTCTTCGGAGTTGCTGCCGCCACTGGGTGACGACTCGGCGCGGGTGGAGGAGTTGGGGGCCTCCGCGCCTCCCAGCCCGAAGGGCGCCAAGCGCTCCTGGGGCGAGCGCCAGGAGGCCCGCGTCGTCGAGCAGAAGCGCGCGCGCGAGGTCTATGAGGAGATTGTCCGCCGCAACGTGGACCCGGCGCTGCTGGAGTGGGCGGGCGCCTCCACCTTCAGCGCACGCGTCTTCCCGCTGCCGCCGAAGTCTCTCAAGCGCGTCGTCATCGCCTACGAGCAGACGCTCCTCTTCGACGGGAAGAACCTGCGCTACACGTGGCCGCTGCCCGCGGGCGCCGGCAAGGACGTCCAAGTCTCCGCGCGCCTCCACGTGGACCCGCGCCAGGCGGACGCGGTGACGGTGCAGCCGGAGTCCGCGGCGCCGCGCACCCTCGGCGCGTGGAAGGCGTATGACTTCCCGAAGCTGCAGGGAGACGGTGCGCTCGCGGCGGCGCTCACCCCGAAGCGCGCGGACGCGGACGTGCTCGTGGGCCGTGACGACGCGGGCCTGCCGGGCCAGGCATTCCATGCGCGCGTGCGGCTGCCGGCGCGGCTCACCTCGGAGGAGGAAGGGCCGCCCACCGGACGCGCGGTGCTGGTGGTGGACACGTCGCTGTCCATCGAGGACGGCAATGCGTGGGCGCTCCAGGCCGCCACCCTGCGCGCGCTGCTGGAGAAGGACGCGACGCTGAAGGAGTACGCCGTCCTCCTCTTCGACGTGCGCCCGCGCTGGCTGCACGGGACGGGCTGGCGCACCAATGACGCCGGCCACCGGCAGGAGACCTTCTCCGAGCTGGAGCGCGTCTTCCTCGAAGGCGCCTCGCACGTGGAGGGCGTGCTGACGGAACTGGACCGCGCGGGCGGCGAGTGGCTGAAGCCCGCGCAGCCCGGCGGGAAGGTGACGGCGTTCCTCCTGTCCGACGGCAACATCACCTGGGGACAGAGCAACGTGGAGGCGCTCATCTCCCGGCACTCCAGCGCGGAGTCGCTGCGCTGGGTGACGTACCGCTTCGGCGAGGCCGCGGTGAATGTCGAGCTGTTCGACGCGCTGGCCCGTTCGAGCGGAGGCCGAGTCGTCACTGTGCTCTCCGGCTCGGAGGTGGACGCCGCGGCCCGGGCGCACCGCGCCGCCCCGGTGGTGCTGGAGCGCGTGGAGGTGAAGGGCTCGGCGGTGAAGGACCTGGTCGTCGCGGGACGTCCGCACCTCGTGTTCCCCGGGCAGGAGCTGCAGGTGGCCGGACGGCTCCCCGAGGACGGCACCGCGGAGCTGGAGGTGGTGACGCGGGCCAACGGCGAGGAGCGCGCGTTGCGCATCCCCCTGCCCCGCGACGTGGACAGCCCCTTCGCCCCGCGCGCGTGGGCGGAGCTGCTCGTCGCGCGGTTGGTGGCGCTGGACGACGAGCGGCTGGACAAGATGGTGGTGGCGCTCAGCCAGCACTACCGGCTGGCCAACGCACGCGCGTCCATGTTGGTGCTGGAGTCCGAGGCCGACTACAAGCAGTACGCCATCCGCGACGAGCGCGTGGAGCTGACCGATTTGGAGGCGCTGCGCAGGCGCGAGCAGGACCAGCGCCGCGACAAGCTCCAGGGCATCGCGATGGATGAGGTGCCGAAGTCCGGCCAGGACGTCGTGCGCGGGCTGACCGAGCAGAAGCTGGCGCTGGCGACGCTGCTGAAGCGGCAGCCGCTGCGCGAGGACCCGTACGCGGGTGGCGAAGAGCGGCTCCAGGCGGAGCTGGCGTACCGGCAGGCCCGCCGCGCCAACAAGGACGACGTCATGGTGTACGAGGCCGTGGCCCGCAAGCGCGCCTTCGCGGGCGACACGTGGGGTGCCGTGCGCGCCCTGTCGTCGCCAGTGGAGCTGCGCCCGAAGGACGCGGAGGCATTGCGGCTGGTGGGTTACGGACTGCTGGCCATGGGGCAATACCCCGCGGCGGCGGAGCTGTTCGAGCACGTGCGGCTCAACCGGCCCTTCGAGGGACAGGCGTTCCTGGAAGAGGCGCTCGCGCTGGACGCGGCGGGGCGGTACGCGGAGGCGGCGCGGAACTACGAAATCGTCCTCGCGCGCTCGTGGGCGCGGCACACGTCCGAGCTGCGCGTGGTGGCGTCGTACCACTACGCGCGGATGCTGTGGGTGCTGATACATCACCCGCGCGCGGAGGGACTGGGTGTCGTGCTGAGTGCGCGCATGAGCCAGCTGACCGGGAAGAAAGGAGAGTACGACGACGAGCAGGTGACGGGCCCCGTCGTCTTGTCGCCCATCGACTACCAGCTCACGACGCACTGGAACTCGGACAGCACGGACATCGACCTGTGGGTCATCGAGCCGAATGGCGAGCGCTGCTACTACCAGCACAAGGAGACGCGGCTGGGCGGGCGGCTGTACTGGGACATCACGGACGGCCTGGGGCCGGAGCTGTACCACGCGCGCAAGGCGGCGCCGGGCCCGTACCACGTGGTGGTGCACTACTACGGCAACCGCTCCTCGCGCTTCGTGGTGCCCACGGCGCTGCTGCTCGTGAGTGACAGGGGCGTGTTCAGCGAGGAGGACTCGAACCGGAGGCGCTTCCAGCTCCGCATCCTGCCGAAGGACAACGCGCGCCTGTTGCTGCGCCGTGAGGAGCTGGTGGCCCGCGCGAAGGACGCGGTGTCGACGCAGTCCCCGCCGTGAGGCGCAAGAGAGGTCCGCGATGAGCTACGGACGGAGGCCGCGAGGTCCCATCGGCAGTGTGAAGGGCATCCGCCGGGTGGAAGGCGCGGATGCCGTTCCCCGCATCCGCGCGCCGGAGCGGGTGTCCGGAGTCGCGGCCATCGAAGCGCGTGAGGCCGGCAGGAGGTCCTTCTCCGATGCGCTGGAGCGGGTGGAGCGGGGACTGCACAGCGCGGAACCCCTGCCCACGCCGGCGCCCCGTCGTGCGCTGCCTCCGGTTCCGAGGCAGGAGGAGGATGATGAGGCGATGACGCCTCCCGAACCTCCGCCGGAGTCGTTCATCGGGCTGCTGTGGTGGAAGGTGAAGGGCCGGCTGCCCTGAGGCACCGCAGAGGACCTCAAGCGCATGGACTGGCGGCTGCGCGAGGTGCTGCTCGTCCCGGTGGAACGCCTCACCTGAGGACGAGGTCTCTGTCCGAATCCCGGCGGAAGGCTCCTCCGCCACCGCAGTGACACGGCCGACACTCCCTCCGCGCCAGCGGAGGGCCGTCCGCTCCACACGGCAGCGCGTCCGTCGCGGCCAGCCACTCCTCCGCTGCCTCAGAGGAAAACGCACGGCTGCCCCCGGACCACATTCCGTTCGCGGACGTGAATCTCTATTCAAGAGCCACTGCCGTACGCACCCGCCCCACGCACACCCGAACCTGGAGCCTTCATGATGGCCGCCACGACCCCGATGCCGACGCCCTCTTCCTCTTCCATGCCGATGATGGGGATGCCGATGAACCCCATGATGATGGGCATGGGCATGCCGATGAACCCCATGATGATGGGCGGAGGTATGGGCATGCCGATGAACCCCATGATGATGGGCGGAGGTATGGGCATGCCGATGATGAACCCCATGATGATGGGCATGGGCATGAACCCGATGATGGGCATGGGCATGGGGATGCCGATGATGATGCCCATGATGATGCGTCAGATGGCGCCGATGATGTGCCGGATGACCTGCGAGATGGGCAAGGACGGCATGGTGTGCAAGATGATGCCGATGGAAGGTCAGGACATGGCGATGATGAAGGAGTGCTGTGACGCCATGAACGCCATGATGACCATGGGCGCGCCGGTGACGATGATGTGCAACGGCATGCCCATGATGATGGGCACGGCCCGCTAGCCAGCCCGACTCAGCCGACTTCCTCGGCGTACGTCATCACCAGGTACATCTGCACGTCGTCGGGCCCCACGTTGCGGTAGACGTGGGGCTTGTCGGCCTCGAACAGGATGGCGTCACCCGCGGCGAGCAGGTGGCGCTCCGTTCCGACCTCCATCTCCAGCGTGCCACGCGTGACGATGAGGTTCTCCAGCGTGCCCGGAGGATGCGGCTCCGCGCGCTCCTCGCTGTGGCCCTTGAGCTGGAGCTCGTAGAACTCCACCCGCCGCGGCTCGTCGAACGGGAAGAGCGCCCGCGACACGAATCGCCCGTCATGGGACGTCAGCCGCTTGGCCTCGCGCGCCCGCATCAGCCGCGTGCCCGCGCCGCCCGTCATGCTGATGAGCGCGGAGAACGGCAGCTCCAACGCGCGGGCAATCTTCCACAGCACGTTGATGGTCGGCGCGCTCTGCCCGAGCTCTATCTGCCCCAGCATGGCCCGGCTCACGCCCGAGGCCTTCGCCAGCCGCTCCAGCGACAGGCCTCGCTGGCTGCGCAGCCGGCGCAGGTTCTTCCCCACGACGGGCGCCAGGTCCTGGTCCGTGTCGGGGTGGGCGACCTCGTAGGACCACGCCTTCTCCGTCTCCGGAGGAGCCTCCTGGGAAGCGGGCGCTGGCTCGACGGGTGGGACGGCTTCGTCGGCGGGCTCCCGCGCTTCGCGACGACTGCGCTCCGAAGCGCCCGTACCCCGCCGACCCGTGTTCTCCCGAACCGACTTCATACCGGCCAGACTACTACCCACACCCAGACGGGCATCCAGGGCCGAACCGGCGCGGGGCGCATCATCTGACACTGCTCGGCCTCACGCTTCTTGCGGAAGTCCTGCAGGTCGATGACGGCTGCGCTCATGGGTGGCCTCTTTGTTACCGGACGGATATCCGTCAAAACGGACGTACGGAATATCCGTTATGGCGGACGAATCGTCAAGGCAACGGAAAATGACGTTCAGAAGACGAAGCCGAGCCCCAGGTAGGGGCCGTGCAGGCGGTCCTGGTGGGAGATGCCGTCCACCGTGCCCAGGTCGTCCAGGAAGAGGCCGTGCCAGCCTCCGCGCATGACGAAGCCGCCCAGGTGCAGCGCCAGGCCGGCCGAGCCGTCGACCTGCCGGTAGGGCCAGGGGGTGACTTGCGCCCGCGCCTCCACATCCAGCGGCCCCAGCAGGCAGGCCTCGGCCGAGACGGCGAGGCTGGGCCCCACCAGGATGACGTCCGGCGCGCTGGCGGTGCTCACGCCCGCCTCCGCGCGGACGCGGCCACGCGGATGGACGTAGAGGACGTGGCTCAGGTGTGCCTCCACCAGCGTGAGCCGGTCCTTGCCTTCCGTCCCGTCGTCGGTGGGCAGCGCCAGCCGGAGCACGTTCGCGGCCACGCCGAAGCGGCGCTCCTCGAAACCGAAGGAGTAGTCCAGGGCGCTCGCGCCTTTTCCCGGGAGCATGCCCTGTGCGCCCAGGCGCAGAGACAGCGGCGCGGCGTGACGGCGCTCCCGGACGTCCGAGGCGTCAGGCTCCGAGTCCAGGTGCGTGCCCGTCGAGGCGATGGCGTAGACGAGCCCCTCCAGCATCACCTGGAAGAGGCTGCCCAGGACCTCCTCGCCGATGCTGCGCGCCGCCTCGCTGCAACAGCCGTCGCCGTCCGAGTCCGACGATTGGAAGCCCTCCCCCTTCGAGGGAGGCGCATCGTCGTCGTCATCATCGTCATCATCGTCATCGGAGCCGATGGCGGTGGCCTCGTGCGTCTCGTCCTTCGAGTCCGAGGAGGTGCGCTTGCCGAAGCGCGCGTCCGCGCCGGGCGCAAAGAGGAGGCAGGCGGCGAGCGCCGCCGACAACAGGGCCCTGGGTGCTGGCATGTCCCCCTCCGACGTGGTGGGCGCGGCGACGAAGGCCGCACCCGCCATTCAAGCCTGGAAGGGAGCTGGAATGCCAATCGGCCTCGCGGGGCAGGTCAGCGCCCGCGCGTGCCGCCCGCGCCGTCGTTGAAGGTGTCACACGCCTCCAGCGTCCCCTGCTCCAGGCCCCGGCGGAACCAGTGCACGCGCTGCGCGGAGGAACCATGGGTGAAGGACTCGGGGACGACGCGGCCCTGTGCGCGACGCTGGAGCGTGTCATCGCCGATGGCCGATGCGGCGCCCAGGCCCTCCTCCACGTCGCCCTCCTCCAGCACCTTGCGCTGCTTCTGCGCGTGGTGGGCCCAGATGCCGGCGAAGCAGTCCGCCTGGAGCTCCGTCAGCACGGAGAGCGCATTGGCGTCGCCCTCGGACATGCGGCGGTGCTGGGAGTGGACCTGGTCGGAGATGCCCAGGAGGTTCTGCACGTGGTGCCCCACCTCGTGCGCCACCACGTAGGCCTGCGCGAAGTCACCGGGCGCGTCGAAGCGGCGGTCCAGCTCGTCGAAGAAGGTGAGGTCCAGGTACACGCGCTGGTCCGGCGGGCAGTAGAAGGGCCCCACCGCGGCGTCCTGCGTGCCGCACGCGGACCGCACCATGTCCGAGAAGAGCACCAGGCGCGGCTGCTGATACGTGACGCCCAGCGGCTGCAACAGGCCGGGCCAGGTGTCCTCCGTGTCCGCGAGGATGACGGACACGAAGTCCTTCATCTCGTCCTGGCGCGGGTCCACCGGCTGCCCGGAGCCGCCCGTGCCCGGATACGAGCCCTGGCCTCCGCCGCTGTTCACCACGTCCGAGGGGTCGCCCCCGAGCAGCATCACCAGCAGGGCCACCACGATGGAGCCGACCCCACCCCCCACCGCCAGCGGGCGGCCGATGCCACTGCCCCGCCGGTCCTCGATGTTCGAGCTGCGACGTCCCCCCTGCCACCTCATGCGGCCTGCCCTCCTGATGGTTCCTCGCTGGGAGGAAGGTAGGCAGTCCCCGTGGGGTGTAGCGGCCTCCCCGACGCCCCCTCGCCCGGAGGAACGGACACCAGGCGAGGAGGCGTGCGGCGTGGACAGGGCCTGGAGGCGCGGCGCGGCCCGAAGCGTCAGGAGCGCCCACCTACCGCGTTGGCGACATGCTGGCTGCCCCAGTGCGCGACGCCGAGGATGGTCTCCATGGGATTGACACCCAGCGCGGTGGGGAACACGGAGCCGTCCACCACGAAGAGGTTGTCCGCGTCCCAGTAGCGCAGCGTGCTGTCCACCACGCTCGTCTTCGGACTGCCGCCCATGGCGCAGCCGCCCATCTGGTGCGCGCTGGCCACGCGGCACAGGAGCGGCGCGTAGGGAGCCTTGTCCAGCAGCGCCACGTCCTTCTCGCCGTGCATCACCACCGGCGATGAGTGCGGACTCAGCACCTGCTCCGCGCCCGCGGCGAATTGCAGACGCGCGGCCACCTTCAGCGCCTCGCGGAAGCCCTCCCAGTGGAAGTCCGTGAGCGGGTAGTCCACCTTCAGTCGCGTGTACTCGCCCTCGCCGCGCAGCCCCACCGTGCCGCCCTCGTCCTCGGGGTGCACGCCGTCCAGGGTGATGGAGATGACGGCATTGGCAAAGGGCAACTGCGACATCAATTCCTGGTGCGCGGCGCCGAAGCCCGGCATCGTCACCGAGGCGAGGACGGGGTGGATGGGCGGCACCTCGATGAGCCAGCCCAGCTTCCCGGGCCCGCGGTCGATGAACTGGCGCGAGTAGACACTGAGCGGCGCGCCGTAGAAGGCGTCCACGCGCTCGCGGAAGCGGCCCGTGGACACCACGACGGGGTGCAGGAAGAAGCGCTTGCCCACCAGCCCTCGCGCGGTGAGCCCGCTGCGCAACAGCAGTGCTGGCGAGTTGATGGCCCCACCGCACACCGCCACCACCTTCGGCTTCACCGTGAGCTTGCGTCCCGTGGGCCGGTCCGTGCGCGGGTCCAACACGTCCGCGTGCACCGCCACCACGCGCATGCCGTCCATCTCCAGCTTGCGTGCGTTGGCATTGGCGAACAGGCGCATCCCCTGCTCCACCGCGTCTGGAATCAGCGTCACCAGCATGGACTGCTTCGCGTCGGTGGGGCAACCCAGCCCGCACGTCCCCAGGGCCGCGCATTGTCTGACATTGCGCTTCACCGTGCCCCGGCTGTAGCCGAGCTTCCCCAATCCCTCCCACAGAAGCTGGTTGTTGCGATTGGCCCGTTCAATCGGCCAGTCGCGGATGTTCAGCCGCTCCTCCAGCCAGTCCCAGTGCGGGGCGAGCGTGTTCTCGTCCAATCCCTTCACGCCGTGCACGTCGCGCCAGCGGTGGAGGATTTCCGGCGGGGTGCGGAAGCTGGCGCACCAGTTGACGGTGGTGCCGCCGCCCACGGTGCGCCCCTGGAGGATGCTGATGGCCAGGTCATCCGTGGCCCGGTTGGCCAGCTCCTGGTACAGCGTCGAGTAGGCCGTGGCCTCCTTGAGGTCGAAGTCGCGGCGGGTGCGGTAGCCGCCGGCCTCCAGCATCACCACGTCCAGCCCGCGCCGCGCCAGCTCATGGCCCAGCACGCCGCCTCCCGCGCCGCTGCCCACCACGCACACGTCGCAGGTGATGACGCGGTCCTCGGTGAGCTCGTCTCCGGTGAAGATGCGTCCCGTCATGGCGTGCCCCCTTCCTTCTGCGTCAGCGGCGCGGGGCGCGGGCCTTCGCCCTTCCAGACCGGCGCGTTGGCGTCATGGAAGCCCTCCGGCGGGACGTAGCCCGCGGCCGCGGCCACCGACGGGTGCATGTAGTAGGCGCTGTACACCAGCGTGCGCAGCGCATGGTGTCCCGAGCGCCGCAACACCAGACGCGAGGTGCGCCAGTCCTCGAAGACGGCGTCCTGCTCCTCGGGAGACAGCCGCGAGAAGGGCGTCACCCGGCCGCTGAAGAGGAAGCCCGCGAGCGCGTTGTCGAAGAGGCCGAGCAACTCTCTCACCTCCTTCGCCACGGATGGGTCTCCGCGCGCGAGCAGCCCGTCCGCCGTGAGGGCCACGCGCGCCGCGTCCGCGTCCGGCCAGCCCGGGCGCCCCGGGAAGGCGCGCCGCGCCAGCGCCTGGAGCGTGGCGTACTCGCGAGGGCCCAGCACCTGGAGCCCATCAGGCACGGGCAGCGAGAGCCCATCGCGAGAGGCCAGCAGCGCGCTGCCGCCCAGCGCCAGCAGCGCACCTCCGAAGAGCCCCCGCTTGAGCAGCTTGCGGCGGGTCAGTGACACGTCCATTCCAACCTCCGGGTCCGGGAACGGCGGGGTTGCTCGACGTCTCAGCGTGCCGACCCGACGGCGGCGAAGTGCAGGGGCGAGGAGGAAGGTCGGTGGCCGCTGGCGGAAGATGAGGCGGACATGAGCAGCGCGGCACGAAGACGTCGGCTCATCGCGTGGCAGCCTACCGCTCCCTTGCCTGTTCTGACAGGGAGAGTGAGTGTCAACGCACGTGGCAACGCTCCCGCCTGTATGCCCCTACGAGGGCAGGGCGAGCATGGAGGAAGCGAGCACCCTGCGCGCACCTCCGGATGCAGGGCAAGCGGGGCTGAAGTGACCCTTTTTACTGCGGGGTCCGGCCACCCGAGCATGCACGTGTTCATGGCTGTCCCCCACCCTTCGCCGTTCCCCTCCTGCTTCTCGCGACTCGCCACGCTGGGCGCGGCGCTGCTCCTGCTCCTCACCGTGACGCCCATGGCCCGGGCCGCTCCCGAGCCCGACGCTCCCGTCGACCTGCGCGATGGGTGGCGCTTCCGCTGGGGTGACGCTCCCGCGTGGGCGACGGAGACAGGCGAGACGCCGGACTGGCGGCCCGTGCAGGCGCTGAAGCCGCCCGAGGGCCGCGGCGACAACACCTTCCTGTGGCTCAGCATCCCCGTGTCCACGGGCCCCTGGGAGAAGCCGGCCCTCTTCCTCGGCGAGGCCGCCAGCGCCGTCGAGGTGTATTTCCACGGCCAGCGCATCTACACCAGCGGCGAGCTGCGCCCCTCGGGCCGCGAGGTCCCCGAGAGAATGGGCTGGCACCTGGTGCCCCTGCCACGCGAGGCGCTCGGTGGGCGCGTGCTGCTGCGCCTCCAGTCCAGCACTCCGAACATCGGCGTGGGCGTGAGCGCCCGCGTCGGCGAGCACCATGCGCTGCTGACCTCGGCCGTGCGAGCCGGGCAGGCGCCCTTCATCATGAGCATCCTCATGCTCGCGGTGGCCGTCGTCGCGGGTGGTGCCTTCGCGATGCACTGGCGGCGCCGCATGCTGATGGGCCTCACCGTCTTCGCCGCCAGCGGCGCGATGATGCTGCTCGGCGTGAGCAACATGTTCACCGCGCTCTGGAATGCGCCCCGCGTCGGGATGCTGGCGGTGCAGGTGGGCATCTACCTCGTCGAGGCGGGGCTCATGGAGTTCGTCGCGGACGCGCTCGTGGACAAGCGCGTCCGCTGGCTCCACCGGAGCACGGCGGCGGTGTGGGTCGTCAACGTCGTGTGTGCCCTCGCGGTCCTCGTCACCCCCCGTCTTGGCCAGCAGTTGCTGTTCCTCCACATGCCCGTCTCGCTCGGTACCCTGTTGCTGTGCGTGGGGGTGGCCGCGCACGAGGCGTGGCGTGGCAACCCGGATGCCCGCATCTTCGCGGCCGGACTGGCCGCCTTCTTCGTCTCCGTCCTCATCACCGTGCTGCCCCTCATGGGGGCCGTGGAGACGTCGCCCGGCAACCTCACCCCCTGGGGCTACCTCGCGCTCACCGCGACGCTCGTCGGCGTGGTGGCACGCCGCTCCGTGCAGGTGGTCCGCTCGCTGTCGGAGTACACGCATCAGCTCGAGGCACGGCAGCAGGAGGTGCGCCACCTGGCCGAGCGCATGGGCAACGGCGCCGGTGAGCTGGCCACCGTGGCGCAGCAGCTCCGCACCTCCAACGACGCGCAGGCCTCGGGTGTCAACCGGCAGGCGGTGGCGCTCCAGCAGGCGGACCAGACGGTGCAGGAAATCCGCAGGGCCTCGCAGCTCACGGCCGAGAAAGCCGCGGCGCTCGCCGCCTCCGCCGAGGGCGCCGAGACGGTGGGGCGCGAGGGCGCGGCGGCCGTGGAGCGCACGCTGGCGGACCTCACCGCCATCCGCGCCGAGGTGTCGGAGATGGCCAACCGCATCCTCGCGGTGGAGACGCGCACGCGCGAAGTCACGGGCATCGTGGACGCGGTGAAGGCGCTGGCGGACCAGTCCAACATGCTGGCCATCAACGCGGCCATTGAAGCGGTGCGCAGCGGAGACAGCGGCAAGGGCTTCGGCGTGGTGGCGCGGGAGATGCGCAGCCTCGCGGACCAGTCCATCCAGGCCACCGAGCGCATCCGCGACGTGCTCGACGGCGTGAGCGCCAGCATGCGCGAGGCCGCGAAGGTCAGCGAGCAGGGCGAGCAGCGCGTGCGCGGCAGCGTGGACGCGGTGCGCGCCTCGGGCGCGCAGCTCCAGAAGCTGGCCGCCATCATCAACGAGACCAGCGCGAGCATGCGGCAGATTACCGCCGCCGTGAGCACGCAGGATGCGGGCACGAACCAGATGGCGCAGGCCATCCAGGAGCTGTCCGCTCAGATGTACCAGACGCTGAAGAGCGTCCAGGAGACGCAAGAGGCCACGCGCTCCGTGCACTCGCTGGCGGAGAGCATGTCGGGCATGGCCACCCAGGCAATGAGCTCCGAGGGGTGGACCACGCCCGCCCCCGTGGCCCGCTGACGCCGCATTCATGCAGGCTCGGGCGACGTCAGGGCTCAGGCGTCCACGTTGAAACGACAGGCGGGACGACCCCGGCCCGTCAGTCCACGCGCCGTGCCGGCACGACGCGCTGGTCGATGACGCCGAAGGGCCCATTTCGCCCGTCCGGCCAGCGCGCCTGCATCCGCACGCGGTCACCGAACTTCATGTACGGCGTCACCGCCGCACCGCCGTCGAGCAATTCGATGACTCGCCGCTCGGCGATGCAGGACGAGCCGGCCGTGCGCGCCTCGTTCGACACGGTGCCGGAGCCGATGACGGTGCCCGCCGTCAGTCGCCGCGTGCGGGCCGCGTGGGCGATGAGCTCTCCGAAGTGAAAGTGCATCTCACGCCCATGGGCATCACCGAAGCGCTGTCCGTTGAGCTCCACGCGGAGACTCAAGTGGAGCCGCCCATCGAGCCAGGCCTCGCCCAGCTCGTCGGGCGTCACCGCCACCGGTGCAAAGGCCGTCGAGGGCTTGGCCTGCAGGAAGCCGAAGCCCGTCTTCATCTCGCGCTGCCCGAGGACGCGCAGGCTCCAGTCGTTGAGCTGCACCACGAGCCGTACGCAGCCCAGCGCCCTTGCGGGGCTCGCGGCCATGGGCACGTCGCCGACGATGACGCCGAACTCCCCCTCGAAGTCGATGCCGTCGGCCTCATCGGGCAGCGGCACGTCCGTCATGGGGCCGAGGAAGTCGTCGCTCGCGCCCTGGTACATCAGGGGCACGGTGTCGAAGCCGGGAATGGGCGGGGTGTTGAAGGCACGCTCCATCAGCCGGCCGTGGTTCAGGAACGCGGAGGCATCACACCACTGTGGAGCGCGGGGCAGTGGCGCGGCGCAGCGCGCAGGCTCGAAGGCCGCGCCCGCGACGCGACCCGCATTCAGTTCGTCCGAGAGGGCACGGAGCCTCGCGTCGACGTCGCCCCACTGTTGAAGCGCGCCCAGGAGATGCGGCGCGATGGCGCTGGCGTCCACCCAGCGCGACAGGTCACGTGACACGACATGCAGCCGGCCATCCAGCGAACCGTCATTCAACGTCGCAAGCTTCATTGGAGACCTCACTCGAGCAGGCTGTGCGTTCTGCCAAACCGGATGTGCGACGTGCCGCGGGTCAGCGCGGGCTCAGCGCCTCGCGGATGGCCGGGTCGAAGGAGCCGTCCACCAGGATGAACAGCATCCGGCACGGCTTGCCGGAGCGGTTGGCCCAGGCGTGGTTGGTGCCGCGCTGGATGACGACACTCCCCGGCTTGAGGTCTACCTCCGAGTCGTCCAGCACGAGGGTGATTTCGCCCTCGATGACGATGCCGTAGTCCACCGACTCCGTGCGGTGCATGAGCGGATGCGGCGAGTCCGACTTCACCGTCGAAGCCCCGGCATCGCCAATCTCCGAGAAGGCGTCCTTCATCTTCGAGGCGCCATGCTTCAGGTACTCGTCCGTGTCCGGAGGAATGTCGACGAACCGGATGCGAGTGCCCGCCTTCGGGGGAGGCAGGCTCAGCGGGCCCACCGTCGGGTCCGCCCCATTGTCGATGGGCGCGGGAGTCGCGCGCGTGTTCCAGACCTCGTGAAACACCGTGCCGGGCACGTGCGTCAGCGGGACGACGGTGGGCAAAGGACCGTTGGAGGAGATGATGGCCTTGCCACGGGAGTCATGCCCCGTGACGACGCGGTGGATGATGGGAAGGCTCATGTCGGGCTCCGGGAATCAGTGGCTGACGGCGCTCTTCTGCGCTCCCGGCGGAGGACCGCCCGGAGCCCACTTCTCTCTCTGCTGGAACAGGAACAACTGCGACGAGTCCGCGCCCATCGGCACCTCGCGCGCCGCCCAGCTCTCGTCGTGCAGGTCCATGTCCGCGTCGTATTCGACGTGACAGGACAGCGGGCTCTTGAAGTACCAGAACCAGTTCGAGCCGAGCTTGTGACGGCCGGGCCCCCAGAAGGACTGATGGCCCTTGCTCACGAAGCGCGTGCCGGCCTGCATCACCTCCGTGGGCCCGCCCATGTGGAAGGTGAAGTGCTCGCAGCCCTTCATGTGCGGCGGCGTCTGGATGAGGAACAGCGTGTGGTGGTCCAGGGTGCCCGCGGGCCGCAGGAAGGGGCCCACGCCCTTGAAGCGGTCCGTGCAGTGGAAGCCCAGCCGCTGGACATAGAAGGCCTCGGCCTTCGCCGCGTCGGGCACGAAGTAGACGACGTGGGACAGCGAGCGCGGGCGAGCCACGGCCTCCTCGTCGACGGCCACGACATTGACGGGCCGGCGAGGCGGCGCTCCCGGCGCGTTCACCGCCTCCGCCGGCAGGCTCAGCGGCCTCCGCACCGTCACCTGGAAGGCGATGGAGAAGCCCAGGTCATCCGCCGTCTGGAACGAGCCATCCGCGAGCCACCGCACCTCGCGGTCCCTGACGAGCTCGGCGGCAATCTTCTCCAGCGTCGCCTTGTCGGCGACACCATAGACAGTCAGCCGCAGCATGCTGGCCGTGCCCAGCGGCGGAGGCAGGGTCGGGTCGTCCCCGCGCGCGATGACGATGGCGGTGCCATCCAGCGCCTCGAAGCGCCCTCCCCGCTCCGTCACGCCGACGGGCTCCAGGCCGTAGTCGGTGAGGTACTTCGCGCACGCGGCGACGTCGTCGACGCCGAACACGAGGGCATCCGGTCCGATGATGTTCATGACTCTCCCACTCTGAAATGTTTCGCGAAGCCGAAGCTCACGCCGAGGTGCGGCCGCCGAGCGTCTCCGCCACCCAGTCGGCGATGTAGTGGCCGGCGTTGATGCTGTTGTCGAAGCTGGAGTGCTGCGCGCCGCCCTCGCGCTCGGTGAAGACCTTCAGCTCGCGCTTCGGGCTGTTGACGAGCTGCGCGTAGGTGCGGTGCGCCCACTTCAGTGGAATCTGCGAGTCCTTCTCGCCGTGGGTCACGAGGAAGGGCACCTTGATGCGCTCGACGACGCCGTCCAGGTGGACGTTCTCCGCGAGCTTCATGAACTCCTCCACGCTCTTCGCGCCCCACACCCAGCACACGTGCGCCCAGTAGTGCGGCACCGGGAAGTTGCCCTCCTTCTCCAGCCGGCGCTTCTGCACGTCTCGCCAGTCGTGGTTGGCGCCCCAGACGACACCGCAGGCGAAGCGGGGCTCGAAGGCCACCGCGCGCGGGCAGTAGTAGCCACCGAGCGACACGCCCTCCATGCCGATGCGCCTCGGGTCCACGTCGTCGCGCGTCTCCAACCAGTCCACCACGCGGCTCGCCCAGTGCTCGCTGTCGAAGCGCGCCGTCATGCCGTGCAGCCGCAGCGCCTCGCCGGTGCCGGGCTGGTCCACCACCAGCGACGAGACACCCCGCCGGGCCAGCCACGCGGGCAGGCCCACGCGGTACTTCATCTCCTTGGTCGAATCGAGCCCGTTGACCTGTACGAGCAGCGGCGCCCTGCCCCGCACGCCTTCCGCGCGAACGTACAGGGCGGAGAGGTGCTTGCCCTCGTAGGGAATCTCGACGCGCTCACAGTTCTCACCGGAGAGCTTCAGCCCGTGGGCGAAGACCTCCAGGAAGCGCTGGTAGAGCTCCAGCCGTCCGGGCGCCCCGTGCGCCTGCAGGCGCTCACAGGTGAGGTAATAGGTGGCGGCGCGGCTGTATTTCTCGCCGGCCGACAGCATGCGTCCCTTCGCCTCGTCCTCGGCGGCCAGGGCACACAGCTTGTCGGCCATCTTCGACCAGGTCTCGCGGAAGGCCTGCACGCCGGCCGCGTCGGGCTGGCGGGCGGCCTCCTGCAGCGGCGCGCACATCTCCTCGATTTCGCCCAGGCGGGCGCCCATCTCGATGGCGAGGTCCACCGAGAGGTTCCAGACGTAGTTGGTGGGGAAGTATTTGAACATGAGGGGTCCGCCGTTCAGATGTCGGCCAGCAGTGCGTGGTGGGACTTCGCCATGAGGGCGTTGAGCAGCTCCGGGGAGCCGTTGCCCTGCTGCATCTCGCCAATCTCGATGGAGCTCTCGACCACCCTCCGGCAGCGCTCCCAGCGGCGTGCCATGAAGCGCTCGAAGGCGTCAGGCACCGAGCCGCTCGACGTGAGCAGCTCGCTCAGGACGAGCGCGTCCTCGATGGCGATGCCCGCGCCCGAGGCGAGGTGTGGCGTGGTGGCGTGCGCCGCATCGCCGATGAGGATGATGCGCCCGCGGAACCAGGGCCCCGGCACCAGCACCGCCTCGAGCGGGCGGTAGTTGATGAGCGATTGCGGCCCCAGCCCGTCGCGCAGCCGCCCCAGGATGCCGCCGAACGGGGCCATGACCTCGCGCAGGCGGAGGTGGTGCAGCCCGGGTTCAATCCAGACCTTCTCCGGCACCGGCTCCAGCAGCCACATGTACATCTGCTGCTGGGACACCGGCATCAACCCCGCCGTCACCCGGCCCGCCATGAAGAACCAGGGCCGGTCGACCTCCTCGGGGCGCTCCGCGACGAGCCGCCAGCAGTACTGCCCCGTGTAGCGAGGCACCGGCGCCTCCGGGAACAGCGCGGCCCGCGTCTTGGAGAAGACGCCATCCGCCGCGACGACGAGGCTGTAGTCGCGCACCGTCCCATCCGTGAAGGTGACGGAGACGGAGTCGCCCCGGTCCACCCAGGTGCTCGCGGATACGCCGAGGCGGACGTCCACCTCCATCGCCCGCACGCGGGACGACAGCACCTCATGGAGGTCCGGGCGCATGATGCCGCCGGCCGTGGGCAGGTCCGGCTCGATGGGGAACATGGGCAGCTCGGCCACCTGCGTGCCGTCCCCATGGCAGATGCGCGCGCCACAGTCGATGAAGAAGCCCTTCGCGCGGAGCGGCTCCAGGATGCCGAGCCGCTTGAAGGCCCGGTACGTCGGGCCGGTGATGCTGATGCCGGCGCCGTACACGCGCCACTGCGGGTCAGTCTCCACCAGGTCCACGCGCCAGCCCGCCTGGCGCATGCGGATGGCGAAGGACATGCCACCGATTCCCCCGCCCAGCACCAGCACCGGCAGCGAGGTCCCCACAGCATTCCGCGACGTCGTTGGGTTCATGAGCGTCTCCGTCAACCGAGGATGCGGACATCCGAGAAGTTGCCGCCGCCACGCGTGCGGACGTGGAACGCGCCCAGGAGCTCCAGCGGCCCGAGCCCGGCCAGCGCATTCACGATGTGGAACTGCGTGGGCATGTCCTCCCAGCGAGCCTCGGCGAAGGCGAAGTGGCCTGTGCCCCGAAGCTCCTCCTCCACCGCCACCGGCCCGGCGGGCGTCGGCCAGAGCGTCAGGGAGTCCGCGTCCCCTTCCCCGGGAGCGCCCGTCCTCGGGACGAACTTGTGGCTCACGATGCCGTCATGGCCGGCGGGCCGCGCCGAGCCCGCGAGCGACGACGCGGACGGCGGCGCGAGCCCCTCCAGCGTCATGGAGAAGAACGGGAAGCCGAGCCAGCTCGCGCTGTAGTGCCGCCGACCGGAGAGCACCCGAGGCGGCGGAATCTCCGCGTAGAGCTTGGGTGCACCGAGCTCGTCGCGCCCGGTGAGGATGGGGTCCGTCAGGCTCTCCCACATGACGGGGACGAAGCGGCCCCGCACGTCGTCGCGGCGGCCCCGGTAGCGCACGGGCAGATAGAGCGCGAGGAGGTTGTAGCCACGCCCGGCGAGCCATTCGACTTCCTCCAGCTGCTGGACCTCGACGGAAAAGGTGCCGTCTCCGTCGAGCTGGAGACCCGGTGGGAGCAACGCCTCGAGGCGCGTGCGCTCCACACGAGCGGTGATGCCGGCGACGGTGCTCCTCGGGCTCCGCGAGGCATCCGGTACGAAGGGCGGCGGAATCCAACGCGGCCCCGCGGACGGGCCGAAGCTCGTGGGCATGCGACGGTCGTAGACGGGCATCGGCACCTCCCTCGGAAAATCTGATACGTCATCAAAT
The DNA here is from genome assembly GCF_055568925.1 of Pyxidicoccus sp. M6. Classification (NCBI taxonomy): domain Bacteria; kingdom Pseudomonadati; phylum Myxococcota; class Myxococcia; order Myxococcales; family Myxococcaceae; genus Pyxidicoccus; species Pyxidicoccus sp. M6. Next base: position 9,895,440 of record NZ_CM145714.1, read on the forward strand.
ATGATTCGTCATCAGTTTTGTCATCGCGCAGTGCGTTAGCGGCGACCTGCAATGTGTTCGACGGCGTGGCCCGTGGCGGGCAGGATGCCGGCCGACATGGCGACACGCGGTAGAGCGAAGAAGAAGGCAGACGAGGCGACGAGCGAGACGCGCAACGAGCGCCGGAAGCGTGAGACGCGGGAGAAGCTGCTCGAGGCCGCGCGGGCGCTCGCCGCGGAGAAGGAACCGGCGGCCATCTCCATCGCGGAGATTGCCGAGCGGGCGGACGTCGGCTTCGGCTCGTTCTACAACCACTTCGAGTCGAAGGAGGCCATCCTCGAGGAGGCCACGCTGCAGGCGGCTCGCGAGCTGCGGGCCTCGATTGAGGCCGCCATCAGCCAGGAGCCGGACCCAGCCGTGCGGATGGTGCAGGCCATGCGCTACGTCATGCGCCACGCGCTGCGAGACAAGATGTGGGGCTGGTTCGTCGTCCGGACGGACCACGCCCTCACCGGCATCCGCGAGTCGATGGGCAGCGCCATGGCCAATGACCTGCGCCTCGGGCTGGAGACGGGCCGCTTCACCTTCGAGGACGCGTCCGTCGTGGTCGAGTTCCTCATGGGTGGCTCCCTGGCGCTGATTCGCGCGGCGCTGGAGGGCCGGCTGTCCCACGACAAGGCGGAGCAGGGCCTCACCCTGATGCTGCGCTCGCTGGTCGTCGAGGGAGCGCTGGAGCCGCTCACGAAGCACCCCCTCAAGCCACTGCGGCGCTGAAGGCTACGCGTCCAGCAGTACCTGCAAGTCGTCGGGGATGGGCATGGGCGTGAGGATGCCCACGTTGGCGCCGCCGGTGTTGCCCAGCGGCGCGCGGCCCAGCCACGAGCCCGGCCCCGCGACGAGGATTCGGGCGAACTGCCCCAGCAGCTCGCGCGCGTCGTTGCGCCGCCAGCCATAGGCGAACATCCGGCAGTGCACGTAGACGTGCGGCCCCGCGTAGGCCTGGCTCAGGATGTGGGCCCGCTCCAGGTGGCGCCAGGCGCGGGGCAATTCGTCGCGGGCCTCGGCCTCGACGGCTTCGCGCAATTCCGCCTCGTAGGCGGCGCGCAGCTTCGGCTTCATGGGCATGACTTCCTCCTCATTGAGTGCGCCCAAGCTCGCGCGAGGAGGGGCCCGTGGGCTTGTAAGAACTCGCTACTCCGGAGGTGGCAGCACCCAGTCCACGACGCCGGCAATCTCCGACGGGGACATGCCGAAGGTGCGACGGAAGGCGTGGCTCAGGTGCGCGCTGTCGGTGAAGCCCGCGGCGTGTGCCGCCTGCGTGAGTGACTCCCCGCGCTGGAGGTGCGCGGCGGCTCGCTGCAATCGCAACCACAGGATGTAGGGACGCAAGGGCAGCCCCACCTCCTCGCCGAACAGGTGAGACAGCCGTCCCTCGGAGAGCTCCACGCGCGCCGCGAGCGCGGACAGGCGCACGTCCTCCTCCAGCAGCTCCGGCAGCAGGCGCAGGAGCTTCTTCACCGCGGGGTGCGCCGGTGGGGCCTGCCGCGTGTCGGCACTCAGCGCGTGTAGCAGCGCGTGCGAGACCCGCTCCGCGTCGGCCCAGCGCCTCGGCACGGTCGTCACACCGGGCACCTCGCACAAGGGGACTCCCGCGCGCTGCCAGGCGTCCGCGTCCGCACCGATGTCCAGCGTGCGCAACTGACGGCCCACCACGTCATCGGGGTTGACGTGCAGGATGATGACGGCGGGTCCCGAGCGGACGATGGTGTGCTCGACATCGGGCGGAGTCACCGCCGCCCTGCACGTCACCACCTGCCCCCGCGCGTCCCGCAGCATCACCGGCTCCCCGAACGACACGAGGAGCTGGAAGGAGTGGTGCGCATGCGGGCGCGTCTCACCGAGCGGCCCGGCGTACAACAATCGCCGGGGCCCGAAGAAGAGCTGCCCCTTCCATACGCTCTGCCTGCTCACGGGGCTCAGGGCGTGGGCTGCGCCGAGGCCGCCTGGACCGCGGGAGGCGAGGCGAAGGCGGGGGCTTCCTGCGTGCCGTGCATCTCTCCGAGGACGATGAGGGCCGCGGGCTTCAGCAGTGCCTCCCTGCCGGGGATGGCCGGGCCACAGTCCGCCTTCGGCGCGGTGGCGACCAGCAGGTGACGCAGGGAGACGGTTGTCATTGGGGTGTGGGCCTCCTCGTTCGGCGTGGCACTCTGCCCGGGACCACGGAGGATGGACAACCCCAGACATCTCTCGCGGTCGCGGCCCACCCCTCCCCTGGATTTCGGATGAGCACCCGCCCGACAATGGGGACACATGGCAAGACAGGAGTCCCTTCCGGCGGAGTTGCGCCATCTGCTGGCCCAGGTCCTCGCCGAGGGCTCCCCCCGTCCCGAGGAACTGCGGAACCTGGCCGAGCAGCTCATCCGCGTCGCCGGGCACCTCGAGGGCGCCGGGAGCGCGGGAGCAGTGCGCGCCCTACCGGAGGCTTCAGGGCGCGATGCGAGCACAGCCAGAGCTGGAGCCTCACCCGCTGACGCGCTGCTGCCACTCCCGCCGCCTCCCCTGCCACAAGACCTCTTGCAGGCACTGGATGCGGAGTCGGCGCTCTACCGGGGGAAGACGCTCCACGGGGCCCGCGACGTCGAGGTGGAGCCACCGGGTCTCGTCAGCCTCGAATCAGACCGGATTCCAGACCCGTCGTGGGCCGGCGGAATCCTCCTGGGCTTCGCGGATGGGAAGACGGTCTTCCGCGGAGAGGTGCTGCACGTCGACCCCGTGACGGCGCGCCTGTTCTCCCAGCACCTGGGCCCGGAGCTTCGCGAAGCGGAGCTGGACCGGGTGGACCCCTGGGTCTTCACTCCCTTCGACTTCTCCCAGTCCATCCTCGCCGCTGCCCGCGCATGCGCACCACGCGCGGCGCGATTGGAAGAGGCGCTGCGCCTCGTGGAAGGGCACCTGCCTTCGGTCCGGGACGCTTCAAGTGCCGAAGGCAAGAGGCCGGAGTCGGTCTGGGGCCAGCCCTGGGCACTGCTGTGGGGACCGCCAGGGACGGGCAAGACGGAGATGACCGCGCAGCTCATCGCCGAGTCCCTGCTCGCGGCCCCGGAGCAACGAATCCTCGCGGTTGCGCCCACCAACCGCGCCGCCGACACGCTGGCCATGCGGGTGGCCCGGAAGCTGGAAGAGCGTGGCCAGCTCTTCCTGGGCGGCGCATCCCGGGTGTACCGGGGAGGACTCGGTGCGGGGCCCGACCTGCTGCGCCAGTTCCCCCGGCTGGTCCAGGACCCCGAGTTCGCGGACCTGGCCGCGAGCCGCGAGGAGGCGGAGGCCCGCGCCCGACTCGCGGAGGCCCGGGGCCGCCCGGCCCGGGAGGTGGCCCACGCGCGCGCCAACGCCGTCCATCAGCGTCACCAACTGACTGACGAGACAGCCCGGGTGGTGCAGCTCGGCCGGACGGGCCTGGTGGTTCTCACCGTCCACCGCGCGCTCAAGCTCGTCTCGGAGCTGGGGGGCCAGGAGTCCTTCTGGCGGCTCGTCATCGACGAGGCCGGCATGGTGCCTCGCGCCGCCGCCGCGCTGTTGACTCCGCTCGCGCGGACCGTGTTCCTGGCGGGAGACCCCAAACAGCTCGGGCCCATCTCCGCCGCGGAAGGCGTGCAGTCGTCCGTGCGGCGCTGGCTGCGCGCGTCCCCCATGTCGCACCTGCGTGATGCCGGGCGGGATTCCCAGGCCGCGCACGTCCTGCTGCTTCGCACCCAGCACCGCATGCACCCGGACATCTCCTCCGTGGTCAGCCACTTCGCCTACGAGGGGACGTTGGAGGACGGCGAGGGTCCACGCACCCGCGCGCCACTCCGGGTGCCCAAGCCCTTCCCCGAGACGCGTGCCGGCTGGGTCGTGCTGGACAGCTCGCTGGGGGACGGGAAGCACCTGCACGCCGAGCGCGGCCCGCGTGGGCGTGGGTACTGGCGCAAGGCGTCGGCGGAGCTCGCGCTGAGACTATCGGCCCCCGCGGTGCGCGCCCGGCTCCGCGTCCTCGTGGTGACGCCGTATCGCGCCCAGGCCGAGTGGTTGCGGAAGGAGGCCGCGGCACGGCGGCTCGACATCACCGTCTTCGCCGCGTCCACCGTCCATCGCCAGCAGGGCACGGAGTACGACGTGGTGCTGGTGGACACCGTCAACGCCGGCCGTCCCTTCGCCTCCAACGAATTGACAGCCATGCTGAACGTCGCGGCGAGCCGCGCACGCGAGTACCTGTTCGTTCTTGCCTCCAAGGCGGAGGCCCATGCCCACGTGCCCTGGCGGCTCCTGTCCAGACTGGAACCCATCCTCGTGCATGCCCCGGAAACGGGGCCGCTGAAGTGGGCCCGTGTGGAGTTCAAGCCTCGGCGCAAGGTGCCCGCGCGGCCGGCGCCCCGGGGCGTGGCGGATGAGATTCAGGCCTGGCGCGAGGGCGGAAACCTGGCGACCCACGAGCAGCGAGCCCTCTCCGAGCGGCGTGTGACGGAAGGGCACCACGTGGTGCGCGGCGTGGCGGGCAGCGGAAAGACCTACGTGCTGGTGCGCTGGGCGGCGCGCTTCCTCAGGGAGCACACCTCCGCGCGCGTCCTCATCACGTTCTTCAACCGCTCACTGGCCTCGCTGATTCGCAGGCTGCTCCGTGAGGCCCTGCTGGAGCAGGGCGCACCCGATGACGGAGAGTCGATGCTGGCCCGGGCATTCATCCTCAACGCGGACAAGGAGAGCCTGAAGCGGGTGGCGGACTTCGACGCCATCTTCGTGGACGAGGCGCAGGACCTGGAGGTGGAGCAACTCGTCGCCCTGCATGGCGCGGTGAAGCCGATTCCGTCACCCACCGGAGGTCCCCCGGCACGACCGCTCTTCCTGTTCCTGGATGACTCCCAGAACATCTACGGGCGCGGCACGCTGGAGGAGATGCGGGCCCTCCTCCCCGAGGACCTGTCCTTCGCCGGCCGCGTCCGCGTGCTGCGCGAGTCATTCCGGAGCACGCGCCAGGTGCTCGAGCTGGCCTTCAATGTCGTGCTGGACCCGCTGGGGCTCCACTCCGAGCCCAATCCCGGGATGCGCGAGTTCATGCGCACACGCGAGTTGTTGGAGCATGGACTGGTCCTGGAGCCACGCGGGGCCGACGAGATATTCCAGGTGGCGTTCACCGAGCGCGAGGGCACCGTGCCCGTGGTGAGAGGCTTCGACTCACCGGAGGCCGAGCACGCGTGGCTCATTGGCGAATTGCGGCGGGCCCTGTCCGAGGGTGTGAGGCCCGCCGATGTGCTCATCGTCGCGCTCCAGGGAACCCATCGGTACGCGGATGCGCTGAAGGGCGCCGGCCTCCACGCGGTTGCCTATGGCGGGAAGAACGGCGCACGGCCGGAGAGCTTCCCCTCCGAGGGCGCCGACCACCTTCGCGTCACGACCATCATGTCCGCCAAGGGACATGAGAGCCCCTTCGTGTTTTTCGTGGGCGTCGAGGACCTGGATGACATTGCCTGGATGATGAAGGACCGGCCGCGGAAGGATGCTCGGGAGATGGAGCGGACCCGGCGCTCGCTCTTCTACGTCGCGTCGACTCGCGCCACCCTGCGCCAATATGTATCGGGGCATGCACAGGCGCGGTTCGTGCGAGTCGCGCGGGAGTACGCGCGAAAGATGGAGGGAGTGAGAGTCACGGAAGGAGGCAGCGCGCCTTGACGTGGCTGCGCGTCAGGGCAGCAGCTCCCCTCCTTCCGACCCCCTATAAAGTAGCAACTTTCCCAAGAAGAACAACGGGTTGACCTGCACGCGTCCAGGGTTCACCTTGCCGCGCATGAGTCACCCCCATGGCACCCTTCCGGAGCACGCTCGCGCCATCATCGCCGAGGAGGAGGCCCTGCTCGCCCGCATCCAGGCGACGCTGGAGGCAGCCCGACACAAGGCCGGCAGCGGCCCGGACACCCGGGGCCTGGTCGCCCAACTCCAGGTGCTGCGCGACGACGCGGCCACCGCCGCCGTCGCGGACCTGCCGCACCTCTTCGCGCAGATGAACCAGATGCGCTCCCTCATGGAACGCCAGGAGGCCGCGCGCCTGCCGGACTCCCAGGCCCCCTACTTCGCGCACCTGCGCCTGGACGGCCAGGGCGGGCCCCGCGACTACCTCCTGGGCCGCACCACCTTCGCGGACGTGGGCGCCGGCGTGCGCGTCATCGACTGGCGCTTCGCCCCCATCGCCCGCGTCTTCTACTGCTACGAGGAGGGCGACTCGTACGAGGAGTACTTCGGCGAGCGGCTCGCGGAGGGCACCGTGGAGACGCGCCGCCTCGTCGTCATCGAGCGCGGCGTGCTCACGCGCATCATCTCCGGCCCGCTCGTCCTGGAGCGCGCGCCGGACGGCGAGTGGCACAGCGTGGGGCTCGACGTCACCACGCTCCAGTCGGGCGGCGCGGGCACCGCCGCGCGTCCGGAGTTCCTCGGCACCGGCAAGGGCGCTCACCGCCGCGAGGATGCCTTCGGCGTCACCGCCCTCCTGGACGCGGAACAGTACGAGGCCGTCAGCACCGGCCCGGACCGGCCACTGCTCGTGCTGGGCAGCGCCGGCAGCGGCAAGACGACGGTGGCCCTGCACCGGCTGGCGAAGATTGCCTTCGACGACGCGGAGACCTTCCCGCAGTCGCGGATGAAGCTCATCGTCCCCGAGGAGGGCCTGGCCCGGCTGTCGCGCCGCCTGCTGGCGCCGCTGGGCCTGGGCAACGTGTCGGTGCAGACGCGTGACTCCTGGCTGCTGCAGGTGGCGAAGCAGGCCTTTGATTTGCCCGGCATCAAGCTGTGGCACGACACGCCGCCGCTGGTGTCGCGCTTCAAGCGCCACCCCACCCTGCGGCGCGCGCTGGCCGCCCGCGTGGGCGTGCCGAAGACGTCGGCGGGCGTCACCCTGGAGCGGCTGCGCAAGCGATTGGCGGACGCGTACTTCGACCGGCACTTCCTGGATACCGTGGTCAACGCCGCCCACGGGGAGCTGCCGCGCACCGCCATCGACGAGGTGCTGGAGCACACGCGCCTCCAGCACGCCACGCCCCTGTCCAAGGAGCTGAAGGACATCACCGACCCGGACATGCTCGTCACCGTGGACGGGAAGGCCATCGAAGAGGACACGCCGTATGCCCTGGCCGGCACCGTGGACCTGGATGACCTGCCCATCCTCATGTTCCTCAAGGCACAGCACACCTCGCTGGGCCTGGAGCGGCTGGCGCACGTCGTGCTCGACGAGGCGGAGGACTTCTCCCTCTTCGAGCTGTTCGTCGTGAGCCGCCTGCTGGGCAAGGGCAAGAGCTGCACGCTGGCCGGGGACGAGATGCAGCAGACGGACGCCGGCTTCGCGGGGTGGCCCGCCGTGCTCAACGAGCTGAACATCCGCGACGCCGCCACGTGCCGGTTGCAGGTGTCCTACCGCTGCCCGCGGCCCGTGGTGGAGCTGGCGCGGCAGGTGCTGGGCACGCAGGCCCCCGAGGCCAACAACACGGGCCGCCCGGGCGCGCCGGTGGGCTTCCACCACTTCCCGGACGAGGCGCAGGCGCAGCTCTTCATCGGCGAGGCGCTGCGAGACCTCGTCTCGCGCGAGCCGCACGCGTCGGTGGGCGTCATCGCCGCCAGCCCCGAGTCCGCGGAGGCCGTATACCGCGTCGTGGCCGACATGCCCTGGGCCCGCCAGGTGAGCGACGGCGAGTTCACCTTCGAGCCCGGCGTGGACGTCACGGACGTGGGCAGCGTGAAGGGCCTGGAGTTCGACTACGTCATCCTCCCGGACGTGACGGCGCGGGCCTACCCCATGGACGACGAGTCGCGCCGCCGCCTGCACGTGGCGATTACGCGCACGTCACACCAGCTCTGGGTGGTGTCCTCCGGCGTGCGCAGCCACCTCATCCCGGGCGCTGGCGCGGCAGCTCCACGGTGAAGGTGGAGCCCCGGCCGGGCGCGCTCTCCACGTGGATGCGCCCTTCGAGCGCATCCACAATCTGCTTCACAATCCAGAGGCCCAGCCCCAGCCCGCCGTAGTGGCGCTCGCTGGCGAGCCGCTCGAAGCGCTGGAAGAGGCGCACCTGCCCTTCCGGGGCAATGCCCATGCCCTCGTCGCGCACCACCAGCCAGGCCTTGTCCGCGTCCGCGCCCACGCGCACTTCGATGGGGCGGCCCCGGCCGTACTTGATGGCGTTGGACAGGAGATTCTGCAGCACCTGCTCCAACCGCATCCTGTCCCAGTGGCCTCGCGCGGGGCCCGGTGCGTCCAGGCGCAGCTCGCACCCCGCGCGCGCCAGGTCCTCGGAGAAGCGCGGCACCATCTCCCGCGCGAGCGCGGCCAGGTCCAGCTCCTCGCGCTCCAGCTTCAGCCGACCGGCGGTGATGCGGGACACGTCCAGCAGCTCGCGCACCAGGCTCGACAGGCGGGAGAGCTGACGCTGCACGGCCACCACCTTGGTGGACAGCACCTCCGGTGCGCGCGAATCCAAATCCCTGCGCAGCGCGTGCACATTGAGGGTGAGCGAGGTGAGCGGCGTGTTCAGCTCGTGGGACGCGACGGAGAGGAAGGTGTCGCGCGCGCGGATGGCGTCCTGCGCCTCCATGTAGAGCCGGCCGTTGTCCAGCGACGAGGCCGCGCGCCGGGCCAGGTCCTCCGCGAGCCGCACGTCCGCCTGCGTGTACCGCCGCCGGGACTCCGTGTTGACGAGCGTGAGCGCACCGAGGACCCGGCCGCGGCTGATGAGCGGCACGGAGATGTACATCCGCACGCCCAGCTCGCGCGTGGCCTGGAGCCGCTCCGGGTCTCCCGCCAGCGCCTGCTCCACCAGCTCGGGGAGAATCTCCGGACGGAACTCGGTGATTCCCTCGCGCAGGACGCGGCCGATGCCCTCCGCGTCGTCCATGCGGATGGGGTAGCGGGAATGGAAGGCCTGCGTGCGCTCCACCATGCCGGGGCGCACGTGGGCCACCGCCACGCGCCGCACCTGCCCGTCCGGCCCGGGCACGTCCACGGCGCACCCGTCCGCCAGCGTGGGGACGGCGAGGTGGGCCATGCGCTCCAGAATCTGGTCGTGGTCCAGCGACGAAGCCAACACCGCGCTCGCCTGCGCGAGGAAGGCCGCGTGACGCTGCGCGCGCCGCGTCTCGTCGTACAGGCCGCGGAGCGTCGCCTCCTGCTTCTTCTCGGCCGTTATCTCCCGCGAGAAGACATAGACGCGCCCGTGGCCCCGGAAGAGGCGCTTGACGAACCAGCGCTCACGCTCCGCGAAGTGGCACTCGAACTCCTCGGACTGGCCCGTCTCCACCACCCGCCGGAAGCGCTCCTGGAACGAGTCGCCCGTGATGTCCGGGTAGAGCTCCCACAACACGCGGCCCAGCAGGTCCGCCCGGGACCGGCCGAAGTTCCGCTCCATCGCGGGATTGACGTAGAGGCACACCGCCGCCGCGTCGCAGACGGCGACGCTCTCCGGGAGCTGGTCGAGCAGGACGGTGTCGATGCCCGCCAGGTCGGCTCCGGCGGAACCGGCGCCGGCGAGGCCCTGTTCGGTCAGGGGATGTTCCACGCTTTGGGTGAAGGAGCGGACCACGGCGTTCGTTTCATTCGCTTAACATCACCGTCCCGCACGCCCCACTCCCACCCGCCGCGCTTGTGCTCGGCACCCAACACTCCCCGGCCCGGGCGGCCAGAAGTGCGAGCGGCCGGGGAGGCCGTCTTTCCCCGTGTCACACGCCGTGTGAAGACATCCATGCTCAGGGCTGCTGCCGGCCCTGACGCCACGCCTCGCGGCGGCGCTCCTGCTCCTGCCGGCGCGCGAAGGCCTCCTGCTCCTGGCGCGGCAGCTCCGCCAGCCGCGTGCGGTGCATGTCGATGCTCAATTCGTACAGGCCGCGCTCCTGCTCGGGGAGCCTGTCGCCATAGTCCGCGAGCACGGTGGTGGCGAAGGTCAGCATGTCCTCGGACACCTGGCGCCGGTGCGCGTAGTACTGGCGAATCTCCTCCTCGGTGGCCTCGCCGGACAGCACCTTGCCGTAGGCGTCGTTCCACCGCCGGGTGTCCTCGTCGCGCTGCCTCAGCACCTCCGGGTCCTCCGTGGGCGCGGCCAGCGTCCAGTAGAGGTTGTCCGGCAGCTTCGCGCGCAGCACCTTCAGGTCCACGGGGTGCACCTCCGGCGCCGGGGCATCCGCCGGCACGGACGGAGGCTGGGGCAGGTACGCCGCCACCGCATTGCCGTCGGGCTGAGCGGGCGCGGGCGGCGGAGTGGCCGGCGCAGAGGCCGCCACGGGTGAAGCGGGCGCCGAGACCGGAGGCGTCGCGGCCCCGGTGGAGTCCGCGGGCTCCGGGCTCTTCAGGAGCACGACGACGAGGACGACGAGTCCCACGACGGCTCCCACCGCCACCAGCCACGGGAGGCCCTTCCACCGAGCATTCACGGCCATACGGACCCGAATACCGCGCGCCGCGCGCACGAGGCAAACCCGGCCTGCCAACGCACTGCGCAATGACTCAACCGCGGCTGCCTTTGCCGCAATGCATCACAACCGCTGTCGTGGCTGAAACATGCAACACGGACAAAGGCGCTGACATAGTTGTAATTGTATTGTATAGACCGGTTTTCCCACCAAACCCGGAGGTTCCTGAATGAAGCGCCTACTGCTGGCCTGCCTCATGGCCGTCGCGCTGGTGCCCGGCATGGCCCGCGCGGAGGTCATCGTCTCCGCCATCGTCAGCGTGCTCGTGGACGGAGGTAACAACTACAACTGGGAGAAGGTGGAGCTTCCCGGGACGAAGTGTGGCAACGGCACGCAATACAAGTTCTATGTGCGCCGCACCAGCTCGCCCAACCTGCTGATGCTGCTCGAGGGCGGCGGCGCGTGCTGGGACTACGACACCTGTAGCGGGCGCGCGGGCATCCTCGGCGCGGCCAACCCCAACGGCATCAGCGACGACTACATCACCCAGTTCACCGCGAAGTACGTGTCGCCCATCGTCAACGGCGCGGACCCGGGCCTGCCGCTGCGCAGCCGCACGGACCTGGTCACCAAGGACTGGAACATCGTCTACATGCCGTACTGCACGGGTGACGTGCACATCGGCAACAACGTGAAGACGTACACGGACCCGACGGGGGCGAACCCGCCGCTCACCTGGTACCACTACGGCTACACCAACACGACGGCGGTGGCGAACTGGGCGAAGACCCAGTTCCCCAGCGTGCAGAAGTTCCTGATGACGGGCTACAGCGCGGGCGGCACGGCGACGTCGGCCGGCTACTACTTCGTGCGCAAGGCCATCAACCCGGCGCGCGGCTACCTGCTCAACGACTCCGGCCCCATCTTCCCCGCGCCGAACGCCTCGTCCCGCTCGCGCCCGCTGCACGACAAGATTCGCTCGTCGTGGAACCTGGACTCGGTGTTCGGCCTGCTGCCGGCCACGTTCAACATCAATGACTTCGGCAGCATCAACAAGATGGTGGCGACGGAGTTCCCCAACGACCAACTCGCGTACACGGGCTACACGCGGGACTACAACTACTCGCGCTTCTCCTATGAGCGCTTCATGACGCCCAACGACGAGGAGTCCGTCCACGGCTACTGGAAGGAGGACCAGGACAAGCTGGTGCAGCAGCTGAACCTCTACAACAACTTCAGCTACTTCATCCCCTACCACCGCGCCATCAACGCCAGCCACTGCAGCACCATCATCACCTTCATGGGCGCGCACGCCTGCCAGCAGATGGAGAAGAAGCGGTACTGGTACGAGTACCTCGAGTTCCCCCAGAGCCAGACGTACAAGTGCTACAGCGAGATGGTCGGCATGGACAAGTTCCTCACGCGGTGGATCAACGACAACCAGCGCGTCCGCATCTACGAGCCGGCCAACAACTACAACAACGAGGACCCCGGCATGCAGATTGTCGCGCCGCTCATCAACGGCGCCCTCGGCGGGTAGTCCCCGTCACGTCGTCTGACGTGGCTTGAAGACAGGAGCGGGACGTCCGGAAGCATCGGACGTCCCGCTTCGCCGTTCCAGGCCCCTGCTTCCTTCCGGAAGTCCGCTCCAAAAACGCCGAGGCCCCGAAAGAAGGAGCTGACTCCTTCCGCCGGGGCCTCGATGCGTCAGGGGCTGTGGATGCGGCTCAGGTCAGGCCGGACAGCGGACCGGTGTAGTCCGGGTGGCCGAACGTATTCACATTCACGCCGAAGGCCTGGGCAATGGAGACGAGCAGCTTGTTGTGCGCCACCGCGCCCGGCAGCGGCGTGCCGGGGCCGGCCCAGCCGGACAGCGGGTTGGAGCCCGCCGGACGCGCGTGGATGAAGCGGCCCATGCGGAAGCGGCCACCCGCGCCGCCCGCCAGCACCGTGGGCACGCGCACGTTCATGTGGCCCGACGCGTCGCCCAGCTCGTTGCCCCAGAGGATGAGCGTGTTGTCCAGGGCGGTGCCGCTGCCCTCCGGAATGGAGGCCAGCTGCGTCATGAGGTACGCCACCTGCTGCGCGTACCAGCGCTGCACCGTCACCATCTTGGTGCGGATGTCCGTGCGCAGCGGCTCGGTGGTGACGTCCAGGCGGTGCGCCAGGTCGTTGTGCACGTCCTCATTGATGCCAATCCACGGCATGCTCGGCGCGGAGATGGTCATGGTCACCACGCGCGTCAAATCACACGCGAAGGCGCGGGTAATCATGTCCATGTGCAGCTTCGTCAGCTCGGGCAGCCGGTTGAGGTTGCCCAGCTCTCCCAGGCCGTAGGCCGGGGGAATCACACCGCCCACACCGGTGCACGCCTCGGAAGTGGGCACGGGCGTGGGCGAGGGGCCCGTCGGAGTGCCGAGCGAGCCAATGCGCCGCTCGATGTCCGCGAGCGCCTCCAGGTGCGACTCCAGCTTCTGGCGCTCGTCGCCCGCGAGCTTGTCGCGCAGGCGCGCGGCGTCCTTGGAGAGGAAGGTCAGCAGGCTGCGGCGGCGGGCCAGCATCTTCTCGGCGTCCACCGGGTCCGCGGCGGGCGGGGGCGCGTTGCCGAAGAGGCGCTGGTAGACGGCGGCCGGGTCTCGCTCGAAGGGCACGCGCGAGCCGTTCGCCGTGAAGCTGATGCTGTTGTAGACGTGCTGGCCGCCGAACTGCTCCCACGCGTTGAGCTGGAGGGAGCGGAACTTGGTGGCGCCGCCGATGGTGTTGCCCAGCACCTGGTCCAGCGAGGCGCTCTCCGGCAGGTCGTCACCGCTGGCGGTGTTGACCTTGCTGCCGGTGAGGAAGGTGACGGGCGCGCCCTCGTGGCCCGTCAGGCCGTGCTCGTACAGCACGCGGTAGTCCAGGCCGTCCACCACCAGCAGCTTGGACTTGTGCGGCTCGAGCGGCTGCAGCATGGAGTTGGCGAAGTCGAGCGAGAAGTCCGACTCGCCGCCCTGCGGGTTCCAGAACTCCGGGAGGCACCCGTGGGGCGTGAAGAGGGCCACGAAGCGCAGCGGGGGCGCCGTGGTCTGGGCATGCGCGTCGGACGTGCCGAGGAGGTTGGCCAGCGGGAGCGCCGCGGCCGAGCCGCCCAGCAGCTTGAGCAGGTTGCGTCGGGAGAGTTGGCGGAGCATGGGGCGACTCACGGAGAAAGGGTGCGCCGGTGGACGAAGTAGGGGGAGCGGACCAGGGCGACGAACGCGTCCCCGAGCTGGAGGCGCGGGTTGGCCTTGAAGGTCGCCCGCATGTCGGCGAGGACCTGCTCGTCGAAGGTGTCCTCGTCACGGCCCATGGCGTAGCGGAAGATCTGCAGCGGCACGCAGTTGGCCACGTCCTCGCTGGTGGAGAGGAAGCGCGCCAGCTCGGCGCCGCCGGTGAAGTTGAAGGTGCCGTTGGAGTGCTCCAGCGCACCGCTGGCGTCCACCTTGATGCCGTTCTCCAGGGTGCGGGACTTGCCCAGGCCGTCGAAGTTCTCGAAGCCGAAGCCGATGGGGTCCAGGTTCCGGTGGCAGCCGGCGCAGGTGGGGTTGCTGGTGTGCGCGGCGAAGCGGGCGCGCGTGGTGGAGTCCGCGGCGGGCGCGGGAGGGATGATGACGATGGAGGCCGGCGGCGGCGGCACCGTGCGGCACATCAGGCGCGTGAGGACGAACTTGCCGCGGCGGATGGGCGAGCTGGAGTCGAACAGCGCGTAGGTGGCCAGCACGCTGGCCTCGGTGAGGATGCCCGCGCGGTCGGCCGGCAGCGGCACCCTGCCGATGACGCCGTTGGGCGTGCTGGTGGTGCCGTAGAACGCGGACATGCGGCCGTCTGCGAAGGTGTAGTTCGCGCCGAGCAGCTCCTGCACGGAGCCGCCCTCGTTGGCAATCACATGGTCGATGAAGGCGCGCGTCTCGGCCTGGCTGGAGTCCTTGAACGCCGCGCTGAAGTTGGGGAACACCTGGTTGTTCTTGTTGAGGTTGGCCAGGCCGGTGATGCCCAGCCACTCGCGGATGAAGTGGGCGAGGCGCTTCTGCGCGGCCGGGGTGGCGAGCAGCCGGCGCGCCTGCGCCTCACGCTGCTCCGGCGTCTTGAGCTCGTTGGCCTCCGCCGCGGCGAGCAGCTCCGCGTCCGGCGGGGCGGCGGTGATGGCGTAGGAGATGGCCGAGGCCACCTCGTGCGGCGTCAGCCGCACCACCTGGTTGGCGGCCTCACCCGGCGCGCCCAATTCCGTGCGGTACAGGAACGAGGCGGAGGAGAAGAGGCCCTGCAGGAAGATGCGGTGCGCGGTCTGCGGGTCCGCCGTCTTGCGCGCCTCCCGCCAGAAGTCGAGCAGCGCGCCCCTGTCCTCGTCCGTCAGGGGACGGCGGAAGGCCTTGCTGGCCACGCCGAAGAGGATGTCCGTCGTGCACTTCTCCTCGTTCGCGTCCACCGGGCACTGCTCGTGAATCCTGAGCTGGCTCTTGGCGAACTGGGCCGCGTTCGCCGCGGCGTTGTCCACCTGGTCCGCCAGCAGCGACGTCACCTGGAGCCGGTCGTGCGTGCTGAAGCCGAGGATGGTGTCCTCGGGAGCGAAGGTGCCGCTCAATGAGGGCATCCCCGGCACGACGGCGGCGAGGCTGTTGTCGAACTCCACGCGCGTCAGGCGCCTCACACGGGCCGAGGACGCCTCCGAGACTTCGGGAGGCTCCTTCTCGGCCCCAGGCTTTTCGCTGGTGCAGGAGGCGGCCGCTAGCAGCAGCGCCGCGGGAACGCAGAAACGAATGATTCGCATACGAAAGGCACCCTCGGACCAGCGACTCCCAGAAAAACCCCCTCTGGAGCGCTGGAGCGTCGACAACTCTAACCGTTCACCCCGTCGCGGCTGCTGGGGATTTCGTCCCCGCGGGTGCAGGCCTCGCGCGTTGCAGCTCCACTGACGCATTTCGCTACTGCTGCTGAGAAGGTGGTGACCCTGTTCCTGGAGTCCAAGACTTACGGGCTTTACACCTGCCACAGCTGCCCACTTGCACCTTCGTTGCGAAAGGAGGTGAGACACCCGCACACGGCCACGACGCGCGCGAAGGTACCATCCGGTGACGCGCCTCCGGATTCACGCGGCGTCGGGCTGATGCGCACGATTCGTGGTGGCGCGGGCCCCCAGCTCGTGGGGCGGCCAGGCGGGCGCGGAGGGCGGAGCGCGGTCCCCGGCTCAGCGCGAACGGGGGCGGTGCTCGACGCCGCCGGGGCCGGCTATCACGAGGTCCGTGGTGAGTCCGAGGAACAGGCCATGGCCCACCACGCCCGCGCGCGAGCCGAGGCGCGCGGCCAGCTCCTGCGGCGGGTCGATGGGGCCGAAGTCGCAGTCGAGGACGTAGTTGCCCTGGTCGGTGAGGACGTGCTCACCGCGCTCGTCGCGGCGCACGTTGACGGTGGCGCCGAGCGACTCCAGGAAGAGCGCCTGCGAGCGCCAGCCGAAGGGCAACACCTCCACCGGCAGGGGCCAGCGGGTGCCGAGCCTCGGCGACAGCTTGCCCGCGTCCACCACGATGACGAGGCGCCGGCTGGCCTGCGCGACAATCTTCTCGCGCAGCAGCGCGCCGCCTCCGCCCTTGATGAGGGACAGGTCCGGGGCCACCTCGTCGGCCCCGTCGATGGTGACGTCCACCACCGGGTCCTCCTCCAGCGTGGTGAGGGGCACGCCCAGCCCGCGCGCCAGCGACTCGGTCTCGCGCGACGTGGGCACGCCGCGCACGTCCACGAGCTGTCCCTTCGCGCGCAGCTCCGCCAGCCGCTGCACGGCGAACGCGGCGGTGCTGCCGGTGCCCAGGCCCACCACCATGCCCGAGCGGAAGAACCCATCCACCGCCCACGTGGCGGCCTCGCGCTTGAAGCGGGCGGTGTCGTCGGCCTCGGATTGGCTGCTCATGCCACACACGCTACACCCCAAACGCGACAATGAGGCGCCATGTCAGGGATTGGGGCGTGGGACGCTCGACATTCCCGTTGCGGCCCTGGAGCGCTCGGAAACCGACGGAAGGCCGGGAGCGCGACTCGAGGTCCGCGAGGGAGGCGACACGGAAGGCGCGAAGACCTTCCGTGTCACGCCAGGGCCGCGCGCGTGAAGGGGCGCGGCCCCGGTCCAGCCAGGAGCTACAGGGTGAAGGTGCCGCGCACGCCGAGGACGATGAGGCCGTAGGGGCCGTCATCCACGGGGCCGAGGTCGCTCGTGGTGGAGGTGCCACCGAGCTCCGTGGGCAGCGTCACCGTGGTGGTACCGGCGCGCACGGTGTAGCGGGCGTAGGTGCCGTTCAGGTAGGGGCCGAAGGCGAGGTTCTCACCGAAGTTCCACTTGCCGCCCACGGTGAGGTTGATGAACTCGGGGCCGCGCAGCTTGCTGTCGATGGCAATCTTGCCGTTGAAGGTGCCCGCCGGCGTCGCGATGGGCAGGGGGCCCTCGATGGTGGTGTCCAGCAGCACGATGCCGAAGCCCAGACCCACCCAGGGGTCGAACGAGGCCTTGGGCGAGAAGTGGTACTGCACCTGGGGCCCAAGGCGGATCTGGTTGGTGGAGCAGTCGTACCCATCCGGGCAGGAGTACGGGTTGTGCTTCACGAGAATCTTCGAATACTGGCCGAAGAGACCCAGGAACCACCGGTCATTGACGCGGTAGCCCAGGTCCGCCGCGAGGACGATGCCGCCGTTGGCGGTGTCGCTGAGCTTCACGTCACCCACCGTCCCGTCGAGCCGCAGGCCGTTCTTGTAGACGTAGCCCGCTCCCGCCTGGAAGCCCACGGCCAAGGAAACCTCCAGCCCGCTCTTCTCATCGGTGGAGGCCGGAACCGTCGTCGCCGCAGCCTCGCTCTCCTGCGCCATGACCGCGGAGGAAGCCAGCGCGCTCACCAATGCAACGGCCCGAAACAGCCTTCCCGTCATATGTCCCCTCCCAACAAGTGAGCTTTCACTTTATGACAACCCGCACCAACGAAGTAAGGCGCACTGCGTCGATACATGAGTGGTCATTCTGGACCTGGGGGTAACTGAGTTGCGTCGGGTGTCTGGGATTTCCGCCCGCATGCGGGGTATTCGGCCCTTAATGGAAATTTGACAAACTCCTGCCCCTGGTTGTCAGGGGCGCAGACAATGTCCGCATGAACGTCACCCTCGAGCAGGCCCGCGCGCTGGACGCCCTCGCCCGCCACGGCACCTTCGCCGCCGCGGCCACGGCCCTGCACAAGGGACACACCGCGGTGCTGTACGCGCTGCGCACGCTGGAAGAACAGACGGAGCTGACGCTGCTCGACAGGCGCGGTTACCGCACGCGGCTGACGCCCGCCGGAGAGCGGGTGCTGGAGCACTGCCGGAAGCTGCTGGCGGTGGAGCGCGAGTTGGAGGCCGCGTGCGCGGAGATTCGCGCGGGGTGGGAGCCATCGCTGCGCATCGTGTTCGACGGCATCTTCCCCGCCGAGCCCCTGCTGCGGGTGGTGAAGGAGCTGCGCGCGGAAGGGGCCAGCACGCGCTTCCACGTGTCCGCGGAGTTCCTCGCGGGCGTGGAGGCTGCCTTCGTACGTGAGGAGGCGGACCTGATGGTGTCCGTGCTGCCGCCCACGCTGCCGGGCCTGCGCACCTACCGGTTGCCGGAGTTGAAGGCGGTGTTGGTGGCGCACAAGAGCCACCCGTTGGCGAAGAAGCGCGGGACGCTGAAGGACGAGGAACTGGCGGAGCACCTGCTGCTCACCGTGCGCGGCTCGGACCCGCGGCTGCAGCTCAGCACCGGCGTGCTGGAGACGCGCTCCACGGTGCACCTCAACGACTTCGCCGCGAAGAAGGCCGCCATCCTCGAGGGGCTGGGCTATGGCTGGCTGCCGGAGCACCTGGCCGCACGCGAGCTGCGCCGGGGCGAGTTGAAGGCGCTGAAGCTCGCCCGGGGCGGCGCCACGCACGTGTTCCATCCGCAGCTCTACCACCGCGCCGGCGTGAAGCCGGGCCGCGCGGGCCGGCGCGTGGTGCAGTTCCTCACCGGCGCGGAAGCGGAGCCGTGAGGCCGGGCGCTACTGCGCGGTGGTGCCGCAGTCGCCCGTGATGTTCGCGGCGGGCTGCCCGTTCAGCGTGTTGCCCGTGAAGACGTTGTTGGCGGTCACCACCACATCCGCGGTGCCGGAGCCCCGGTTGCAGACGATGGTGCCGCCCGCGCCGCCCCGGTTGCTCACGAAGCGGTTGCCCCGGAAGGTGACGGCCCGCGTGCCCAGGTGCTCCAGGTAGACGGCCGCCCCGGGGCCCTGCGCCACGAAGTTGCTCTCGAAGAGGTTGTTCTCCAGCAAGTCATTGTCGGGCTGGAAGTAGTGCATGGCGCCGCCGCCGCCCAGGTCGACGATGTTCTGCGGGTTGGGATAGGTGAGGAGGGGCCGGGGCTCCAGCGCCGTGGTGAGGTAGCCCCGGTACGCCTCCACGCCGTTGTCGCGGAACGTGTTGCCCCGCACCACCGAGTTGCGGCCGTGGGTGATGCACACCGCCCCGCCTCCGGACATGGCATAGGTGCCGGCCTGCGCGAAGCGGTCTACATCGAAGACGCGGTTGTTCTCGAAGAGGGTGTCTTCGATTCGCGAGCCGTCGGTGTACATGAGGTCCAGCGCGGCGCAGTGCGCGGAGACCATGTTGTCTCGGAACACCGAGTGGAGAATCGTCACCGGCCCCGGGTAGTAGGCCCACAGCGCGCCGCGCGTCCAGTCGCGGTCGCCGTTGTACTGATTCTTCCGCACCTTCTCGAAGACCATGTACTCGAAGCTGGGGTGGCCATCGCCCACGGAGCTCTGCCCGTAGAAGTTGACGCCCCACCAGCCGTACGGGTTGGTGGACGTGAGCAGCACCGGCTTCTGCGCGGTGCCCTGCACGCGGATGGCGCCGTAGACGCGCACCTCCACCCTGCCCTTCTGGTGGTTCATCACGCTGTCCGGCGCGCTGGCGTCCACGTCCGCCTCCGTCACCTCCGGGCGGCCGCGGAAGTCGAGGATGACGCCCGGCTCCACCGTGAGCACCTGCCCCTTCGGGATGGTGACGACGCCATTCGCGTCACCGACGACGCGGTACGGAGAGCCCGCCTCCGTGAGCCGGCCCGACAACGTGCCGGTGACGACGGTGCCGCCATCCGCCGGCACGGGGATGACGGGCCCCGCGTCGGAGCCTCCGTCCGTGCCTCCGCCTGTCCCCGCGTCGGTGCCTCCGCCCGTCCCCGCGTCCGTGCCTCCGCCCGTGGTGCCTGCGTCGCTCCCTGAAGTGCCCGCGTCCTCGGTCCCCGAGTCGGAACCTCCGTCCTGAGTGCCCGCGTCCTCCTCCTGCGCGGCGGTGGGCGGCTTCGGCTCCGGGCTGGACGAACAGGCGGCGACGAGCAACCCCAGCGCGAGGAACGGGACGCACGGCTTCCAGCGGAGCGGGACGGAGGTATTCATGTCCTGCCGCGCTAACACGCGTCCCCGGTACCCGCCACCCCCTCCGGGGTCGGCAACCGTGAGGATTCCGTCACGCGCTCAGGAGACAAAGTCATGCCACGAGCGCCTGGGCCCGGAGCACCCGCCTTGTTAGAAGCGCCCCATGCCGAACGATGTCCTCATCCTGACGTACTCCGGCTGTGACACCTGCCGGAAGGCACTGAAGTGGTTGGACGCGAAGGGTGTCACGTACCAGGTGCGCCCCATCGTCGACACGCCGCCCACCGTGGCCGAGCTGGGCCAGTGGATTCCCCGCAGCGGCGTGTCCGTCCGCAAGTGGCTCAACACCAGCGGCCAGAGCTACCGCGCGCTCGGGAAGGCGAAGGTGGATGCCGCGACTGATTCGGACCTTGTGTCCTGGCTGGCCGCTGACGGAAAACTCGTCAAACGTCCGGTGCTCGTCACTGGAAGCACCGTCCTCGTCGGCTTCCAGCCGGACGCGTACGAGAAGGTCTTCAGCGCGGCCCGCTGAGGGCATGCCCCGGAAGCAGGCGGTGGAGCAGGCGCTCGGCGTGCCGTCCCTCGCAGGTTGGGACCTGGAGTGAAGACTCCTTTCCTACCATGGAGCCCGGCGCCCGACGTCCCCTCGGAGAAATCCTCCTGGAACTGGGAGTGGTCAACCGCGCCCAGCTCCGCGTGGGACTGGTCCACCACTTCGAGACACAGGTGCCCCTCGGCCGGGCGCTGGTGCGCGAGGGCGTCTGCTCCGAGGCCGACGTGCTCCGCGGCCTCGCCGCCCAGCTCGGCGTGGAGGCCGTGGACCTGGAGCACGTGATTCCCGAGCGCGCCGCGCTCTCGCTCATCCCCGCCCGGATTGCCCGCCAGTACCGCGTCGTCCCCTTGCGCGTGGAAATGGTGCCGCTGGAGCAGGGCGAGCGCGAGGTGCTCCACATCGCCCTGCCCGCTCCGGTGTCGCTCGAGGCGGTGGACGCCGTGCGCGCCGTGTCCGGCAAGCCGCGCGTGGAGGCGCATGTGGCCTCGGACTCCGCGCTGACGCGCGCGCTGGCCGACCTCTACGGCATCGAAGAGCCCGCGGAGCCCCCCACCGCTCCCGCGCCTTCGCCCGGCGGCCCGCTGCTGCTCTACGGGTGGCCGCCCGTCACCGCCGTGCTCATCTCCCGGCAGCTCGCGCGGCACGGCATCACCGCGAAGGTGGCCTCGCCGCTGGAGGTGCTGCACACCACCGCGAACGACATCGTCCTCGCGCCCATCCAGGCCATGGAGGGACTGCTGGCCGGTGAGGTGCACATCGCCGGCTCGCTCATCGTCCACGGCACCTCGGACGACGAGGGCTTCGAGCGGGCCCGGAAGCTCGGGGCGCGCGGCTACCTGGCCAACCCGCGCGACGAACAACTCCTCCTGCGCGCCATCCGCCGGCTGCGTCCCGAGGGCGGAACGTCCGACCTTCCCGGCGGGCCGGACTCCGCGCCGCAGTCCCACTGACGCGTCGAGGGCATCACCCCGAGGAGAGCCCCAGGAGGCCCAGCACCTCGGGGTACACCTTGTTGGCGAAGTACCGCCCTCCGGCCACGGTGAAGTGGACGCCGTCCTCCATGCGCAGGCGCATCGGCTTGCGGAAGCCCTCGACGCGGGCCTGCACGAGCGCGTGTCCCTTCGCGTCGGTGAAGAACGGACGCGTCTCCAGGTGCAGCGCATCCCGGTGCGCGGAGACGACCTCGCGCTGGAGGCCGCGGATGACCTCCAGCTTCTGCTCGAAGCGCTTGCGCCCGGTGGCGGGCAGCTCCAACCAGACAATCTTCCGGCCCGGCGCGGAGAGGACGTTCACGAAGTCCTCCAGGCGCTTGCGGTAGGCCTCCTGCCACTCGGGACGACCCCAGTGGATGGCCTTGCCACCCTTCGCTTCCTTGAGGGACTGGCCGTCATTGCCGCCAAGAATGACCACCACCACGTCCGGCTGGTGACGCGCCACCTCCTCCTGCCCCACCACCATCCAGTCGAAGAAGTCCGGGCGGGCCAGCCCCGTGGAGGACTTCGCGCGCCGGGCGGTGCGGATGTGCGGGTGAGACTCCAGCCGCGCCTGCAGGTACTCGCCGAAGCCAGTGGCGATGAGGCTGTCGCCCAGGAGCAGCACGGTGTGCTTGCGCTCCGCCGCGGGAGGCGACGGGCTCACGGCGGGCGGTGGGGCCGGCAGCACGGGCGCGGCGCTCAGCGCTTCCGTCGGAGCGCCGGCATCCGGCCCTGAAGCGGCGAGCACGGGAGCGGAGATGAAGAGGGGGACGAAGGTGAGCGCGCGAGCGAGACGGTTCCGCATTGGCGGCCGAACGCTACCGGCCGGACGCGGTCAGGTACATCCCCCCGAGGTGCCACCCACCTGTTCGTGGCCCGGCTGGCACACGGAGGGTGGCTTGACTCAAGCGGCGTCGCCGGCCACGCGCGGCCACTCGGGCGCGGTGACGGGCTGAGCGGGCGTCAGCGCCTCCAGCCAGGGGCGCAACAGGCGCGCGCAATCCTCCGGGTGGCTGAAGTACGGCACATGGCCCGCGCCCCGCAGCAGGTGGCGGGGCGTGCCCGAAGGAAGTGACGCGGCGAGCCGTTCCATCGTGGACGGCGGCACCAGCACGTCGCGGTCCCCCTGGATGCACACGCAGGAGACGGGAAGCCTGCGCAGCTCCGGCGGAGGCGCCTCGTCGTGGATGGCGAGCGCGCGGTGCCACGTCGTGTCGCGCTCCAGCTTCGTGGTGGGCACCACCTCGGCCACCTCTTCGAGCGGCACCAGCTTCCACGCGGCGAGCCCCGCCGCGACGATTCCGGGCCGGCCCCACACGGCGATGGGCCCCATCATTCCGATGACACGCCCACGCACTCCGAGCTGCGAGGTGCGGGTGAAGGAGCCCAGGAAGGCCACGCCACGCGCCGCGCCCGCCGCCGCGAGGTGTGCAGCCACCATGCCTCCGAAGGAGCTGGCCACCACCGCGTCGAACGTCCCGGCGGCCCGCAGCACCTGCCGCGCCAGCGCGCCCGCGCCGAACGCCGCGTGCCGACCCTCCGGGTACTCCACCAGGATGGGGCGGGACATGGGAGCGAGCTGCCGGGCGAGCGCCCCGAAGCCGGAGCCCCGAGCCCCCAGGCCGGGCAGCAGGAGCACCCTCGGCCCCCTGCCCGTTCCCAACTCCGTGAGCTGCACCTCTCGACGCATGTCACTCCCTCGCGAACGCGGCCAGGAACACCGCGGGCGCGCCGGTTCTGCCCGGCCCATTCCGCAGCATGCACCGCGGACGGGCGGACGCAACCGTCCGCCGGCCTCAGGACCCGAGGGGTGGAAGGCCGGCCACCCGGTCCAGCCCGAGGAAGGCCCGGGTGCGCTCGTGCTGTGGACTGGCGAGCACTCGGGACGGCGGTCCCTCCTCGATGATGCGCCCACCGTGCAGCACCAGCATTCGCGAGGCCAGCTCGCGCGCGAAGCGCATCTCGTGTGTCACCGCCACCAGGGTGAGCCCATCCGTGCGCAGCCGCGCCAGCAGGTCCACCAATTCTCCGACGCGCTCCGGGTCCAGCGCGCTGGTGGGCTCGTCCAGGAGCAGCACCTCCGGCTCCATCGCCAGCGCGCGGGCAATGGCCACGCGCTGCTGCTCTCCGCCGGACAGCTCGGAGGGGTAGGCATGTTCGCGGTGGGACAGGCCCACCTTCGCGAGCAGCGCGCGGCCCTGCTCCGCGGCTTCCTTCTGTCCCAGCCCCCTCACGTGGACGGGCGCCTCCGTCACATTGCCGAGGGCGGTGCGGTGCGCGAAGAGGTGCCACTGCTGGAAGACAAAGCCCACGCGGCGGCGGATGCGCCACAGCCGCTCGCCCTGCGCGCGCGTGTCGCCCGGCTCCAGCACGTCGTCACCCACGCGCACGCTGCCGCCGTCGAAGGGCTCCAGTCCGTTGAGGCACCGCAGCAGCGTGCTCTTGCCGCCGCCCGAGGGGCCCACCAGCGCCACGACTTCTCCGGAGCCGAAGGCCGCGCTGATGCCGTCCAGCACGGTGCGGCCATCGTAGCGCTTGCAGAGGTCCTTCACTTCAATCATCCGCGCTCGAGCCTCGCTTCCAACCGCCGGGCCAGGCGGGACAGGGGGTAGCTCATCGCCAGGTACAGCAGCGCGCACAGCGCTCCCGGCAGCAACCAGCTTCGAACATCCACCGCCGTAATCGTCATCCGCTTCGTCAACTCCACCACGGAGATGACGGACACGAGCGAGCTGTCCTTGAGCAGCGCGATGAAGTCATTGGTGACGCCCGGCAACGCCACCCGGAAGGCCTGCGGCATCACCACGCGCCGCAGCGCCAGCCGCATGGGCATGCCCAACGACAGCGCTGCCTCGAGCTGCCCGCGAGGCACCGCCAGTACGCCCGCCCGGTACACCTCCGCCTCGTAGGCCGCGTAGTTCAGCCCCAGGCCGAGGATGGCGGCGGAGAGCGCGTCCAGCCGCAGCACGCCCGCGAGTCCGTAGTAGAGGACGTAGAGCTGCAACAGCACCGGCGTGCCCCGGAAGAGCTCCACGTACGTGGTGGCCAGCCGCCCTGCCCACGCGGGCCCGTACAGCCGCACCAGGGCCAGCGCCACGCCCAGCGGAATCGCGAGCGCCATGGCGCCCACGGACACCAGCAGCGTGACGACGGACGCCTGGAGGAACAACACGAGCTGTCCCCACCCCATGCGCGCGGTGCGCGTGTCGGAGACGACCTCGCGCGTCTGCGCGTCCGTCCAGTCCACCATGCGCTGCTGCGCCGCGCTGTCGATGCCCCAGCGCCGGAAGATGGTGCGCAGCTCTCCGGAGCGGGCGATGCGGACCAGGGCCTCGTCCAGGGCCGCGCGCAGGTCCTCCTCTCCGGGGCGCACCGCGATGGCGTAGTAGCCCTCGCCCACGTCTCCCACCACGCGCAGGCCGGGGCGCGGCTGGCCGTAGCGCTGGGCGATGATGTCGTCCATGAGCACGCCGTCCACCCGCCCCTGCTCCAGGTCGATGTAGGGCTCCTCCACGCCCTCGTACGGCACCGCCTGCGCGCCGCTGCGCAGGAGCAGCTCCCACGCCTGCGAGTTGGCCAGCGTGCCCACGCGCCGGCCGCGCAGCGAGTCGAGCCGGGTGACGCTCGCGTCGTCCTTGCGCGCGAGGAGGCGGAGGTTGAAGACGTAGTAGGGCCGCGTGAAGAGGACGCGGCCGGCGCGGGCGGGGGTGATTTCGATGCCGTTGAGCGCGACGTCGAAGGAGCCGCGCTCCAGCGAGGGGATGAGGCTGGACCAGTCGTTCTGGACGAACTGCGCGCGGACGCCCAACTCGCGCGCGAGGGCATCCGCCAGCTCCACCTCGAAGCCGCGCATGTGGCCGGGTTGGTCCGGGTCCTCCATGGCGTAGGGCTCTCCACCCTGCGCGTCCGCACCCCAGCGCAGCACGCCCGCGCTCCGGACGCGCTCCAGCCCGCGAGCCTCCTTCCCTCCGCATGACGTCAGGGTGAGCGCCAGCAGCGCCACCACGCAGGTCCAGAGGGAAACGGGCCTTCGCGCCCGGGGCAGGGTCTCTCTCATGTCGGTGCCGGGACCCGACATAGGCGAAGTGCCGCCCGGCTTCCAGCGCCCTCCTCCCTGGCACGTCGGACGCGAGGCTCAGCGCGGCGACGCGGAACCCAGACGCAGCCACTCCGCGCTGATGCGCAGCGCGCGGCACAGCGCGACGAGCGTCGGCACCGTGGGCAGCAGCTTCCCGCGCTCCATGCGCACGTAGGCCTCCGGTGGAAGGCACGCCGCCTCCGCCACCTGGACCTGCGTCAATCCCGCTCGCAGCCGCGCGCCGCGCAGCCCGTTGCCCACCTGAATCCCCACCGATTCATCCATGCACTCCTCCTAATCCTGGCCGCACTCTACCCTGGAGGTCTCATCCGCGACGAACACCCCGTGCGGTCATCAGGGGCGCCGTTTCCCCTCCGGGGGTGAAGCTCCATTCATCTCCGGGTCCATGCTCGCCCGCCTGCATGGCCGGGGTGCTGCCTGCCCGCTTCCCGGCAAGGCTGGAGGCGCGAGCAGAATCCCACCCTGTCGCAGGTGCGAGCCTGACCCAGCGATGCCATCACGGACCCAAGGCATTTCGCGCGGGGCTTCGTTACAGTGCCCGCCAGAGGAGCCGACGCTGTCATGGAAGCATTCAAGCTGCTGGTGGTGGACGACGAACCGCAGGTTGCGCATGCGCTGCGGCGGCTGTTCCGGAGAGAAGGCTTCGATGTCCAGGTCGCCTTCAGCGGGAACGAGGCCCTGGAGCGACTCAAGGAGTTCATCCCTGACGTCGTCCTGACGGACTTCCGCATGCCGGGGATGACCGGCAGTGAATTCCTCCAGCGCGTCAAGCGCAGCCACCCGCTGGCGCTGCGGCTCATCATCTCCGGCTACGCGGACTTCAAGTCGGTGGTGGCCTCGGTGAATGACGGCGAAATCTGCCGCTTCATCAGCAAGCCGTGGGACGACGCGGAGCTGGTGACGTACCTCAAGTCCCTGCTCAGCCAGCGCGAGACGATGGCGCAGCTCTACGCGCCCTTCCGCGCGGCCCAGCCCGGCGTGAGCGCGGAGGTGGGCCTGTCCGACGCCTCCATGGTGCTGAAGGTGCAGATGCAGGACCCGGCCTTCCCGGCGGAGCAGGCCCTCTCCATCATCGAGCGCTTCGCCGGTGTGCTGGCGGAGGACAGCCTGAAGATGGTGGGCGGCCTGCTGGAGCGCTACGGCGGACGGCTGTCCTTCGTCGCCGAGGTGGGCGGAACGCAGCGGCTGCGGCTGGAGCTTCCGGTGCGCGCGGAGGAGGCGCAGCCCTCGGAGCGGCCCGGCGTGGGCAACGCATGACGCAGCGGCAGGCCGCGAGCCCCGTCGTCGACCCCGAGGCCGATGCGAAGTGGGTGAACGCCCGCCTCAAGCACGTCACCCTGGCGGCCTGCATCCTCATCCACGTGCTGCTCGTCCACGCCCTCTGGGGCCAGTGGAAGCGCATCGCTGTGGTGACGGCGGTGTTCGCGTTCGTGACGGGCACCAACATGGTGCTGGCGACGCGCTTCTTCTCCCAGGACACGCGGACCGCGGAGTCCGTGCGCTTCTTCCTCAACATGGGGGCCAACATCGTCTACGGCCTCTGCAGCGACTGGGCGCTGCCCGTCTGGCTGTACCTGCCCCTCAACGCCCTGTGGGTGGACCGCTTCGTGGACCCGCGCGCGCTGCCGCGCCTGGGGTGGATGCTGGCGCTGGTGGCGGGAGTGGCCCTCGTGGACGGCTGCCCGCCGCTGGTGCCCGCGTGCTTCGTGCTCGTGTCGCTGCTCGTCTATTTCATCTCCGAGGGGCGTGTCTTCCTCACGCACCAGGCGATGCGCAGCCTCGCACTGCAGCACGAGGAGCTGGCACAGGCGCACCAGCAGCTCGACAGGGCGCACCAGCGGGCGCGGGAGCAGGAGCGGCTGTCCAGCCTGGGCATGCTGGCAGCGGGCGTGGCCCACGAAATCAACAACCCGATGAGCTACGTGAAGAGCAACGTCAACTCGCTCCTGTTGGACTTGCGAGCGTGCCGGCAGTTGCCTCCGGAGCTCCACGAGTACGTGGATGACGTGCTGCCCGCCACGCTGGATGGCATCCGCCGGGTGACGGCCATCGTCGCGGACCTGCGCCGCTTCGCGCGCGGGGACCCGGAGGCCATGGTGGAGTACGACCTCAACCAGGAGGTCGCCGTCGCGCTGCGCATCGTCCGGGGACAGCTCGGCCCGCAGTGCGACGTGGACGTGGAGCTGAAGGAACTGCCGCACCTCTTCGGCCACCCGGGGCAGATTGCCCAGGTGGTCATCAACCTCCTGATGAACGCGGCCCAGGCCATGCCGGACGGCGGGCGCATCTTCCTGGCCACGCGGCTGAACGGCGAGGAGGCCGTGCTGGAGGTACGCGACACCGGCGTGGGCATGACGCCCGAGGTGCGCGCGAAGCTCTTCGAGCCCTTCTTCACCACCCGGTCCGCGGGCGAGGGCACCGGCATGGGCCTGGCCGTGGTGCACGGCATCGTCACCTCGCACCAGGGACGCATCCACGTGGACACCGCCCTCGGCCAGGGCAGCACCTTCACCATCCACCTGCCGCGGATTCCTCCGCTGGAGCTGGGACTCGCCCCGGAGCCCGACTTCGCGCGGTCGCGTACCGACACCGCCTGAGGCCGCATGGCGCTACGCTCGCGCGCCATGTCCACGCCCACGCCGCCCGCATTCTCCAGTCGCTTCGAGCCCCGGTACGTGGAGGACCCGTACCCGCTCTACGCCCGCCTGCGCCAGGAGGCGCCCGTCCAGTTCAGCAAGGAGCTCCACCTGTGGGTGGTGTCCCGCTACGAGGACGTGAAGACGGTGCTGCTCAACCCGGACGACTTCCTGTCCGCCAATGCCTTCCGCAACCCCGTGCCGCCCGCGCCCGAGGTGCTGGCCGCGCTGGCCGAGGGCTACCCGCAGGTGCCGGCGCTCGTGGACGACGACCCGCCCAACCACACGCGCATGCGCGTCATCGTCACCCGCGCCCTGGCGCCCCACCGCGTCTCCGCCATGGAGCCGCGCGTGCGCGCCATCGCCTCGGAGTTGGTGGACGCCTTCGTCCATGAAGGCCACGCGGACCTCGTCGAGCGGCTCGCCTTCCCCCTGCCCGCGCGGGTCATCGGGGCCATCCTCGGACTGCCGGACTCCGATTTGGAGCGGCTCAAGTCGTGGACCGAAGACTTGTCCACCCTGTCCGCGGGCAACGCGCCCGTGCCCCGGCAGGTGGAGTGCGCGAAGGGGCTGGTGGCCATCCAGAAGTACCTCGCGGGCCACATCGCGGAGCGGCGGCGCGCGCCGAAGGACGACCTCATCAGCGCCCTCATCGAAGCGCGCCACGAGGACACGCCCCCGCTGAGCGACGTGGAGCTCATCAGCCTCCTGTCCATGCTGCACTTCGCCGGACACGAGACGACGGCGAACCTCCTGGGCAACCTCCTCGTGATGCTCCTCCAAACGCCGGAGCGCCTGGAGGAGCTGCGCGGGGATTCGCGCCTCATCCCCGCCGCGATTGAGGAAACGCTTCGCTACGACGCTCCCGTGCAGGGGATGATGCGCACCACGCGGCGCGCGGTGACGTTGGGCGGAGTGGAAGTGCCCGAGGGCGCGCGGCTGCTCATCCTCTACGCCTCCGCCAACCGCGATGGCGCCGCCTTCCACGCGCCGGAGCGGGCGGACCCGCACCGCACGGACGTGGGCCGGCACCTGGGCTTCGGGCTGGGCATCCACTACTGCATCGGTGCCCCGCTGGCCCGCATGGAGGTGCGCATCGCCCTGGAATTGCTGCTGGCGCGGCTGCCCGGGCTGCGGCTCGCCCCCGGCAAGGCGGTGCAGTACGTGCCCAACTTCCTGCACCGGGGCCCGAGGCGGCTGCTCGTGGAGTGGGACCCGGCCTGAGGGCCGGGCCACGCGCTCAGCGCTTCAGCTCGGCGTCGATGACCTGGGTGAAGGCCTCCATCGGCTGCGCGCCCATGATGGCCTTGCCGTTGACGAAGAAGAAGGGCGTGCCGACGATGCCGCGCTTCTGCGCCTCCACCGTGTCCGCGTCGACGTAGTTGGCCCACGTGGAGCCGTCGAGCGCCTTCTTGAAGCGGGCGAGGTCCAGGCCGAGGGCCTTCGCGTAGCCCTCCAGCGACGCGCGGTCCAGCGAGCGCTGGTTGCCGAAGAGCACGTCGTGCATCTCCCAGAACTTGCCCTGCTCGCTCGCGGCCATGGAGGCGATGGCCGCGAGGCGCGCGTTGGAGTGCATGGGCAGCGGTTGGTGACGGAAGACGATGCGCACCTGGTCGCCGTACTTCGCGCGCAACCCGTCGACGATTTCGGAGCCCCTCTGGCAGAACGGGCACTGGAAGTCCGACCAGACCTCCACCGTCACGCGCGCATCGCGAGCACCGATGGACGGAGCATCCGCGCGGGGCGTGGCGGCGATGGGGTTGCCGCCATGGACCTGCGCGTGGTGCCCCTTGGGGCATTCCTTGCCACACTCGTGCTCTCCGGCGAACGCGGGGAGGGACAGCGCGAGCAGGGCACCTGCGGCCATGGCGGTGGAGACCATGAGCTTCATGGGAGAGACCTCTTTCGGTATGTGGGAATGGACGCCGGGACTCCCGCTGGGGGAGCCGGCGGCGCGGGGCCATCAAGCCCGCGCGCCACAGGAGTGACAGGAGCCGCGCGGGAGTTTCAGCGCGCCCGTGTTATCCCTTCCGGCGTCATGTCCACCACCGAGCGCCTCTACTACGCAGACCCCTTCCTCCACCGCTTCACCGCCCGCGTCGCCTCGCACGCGAGCTGGAACGGCGCGCTGTCGCTGGTGCTGGAGCGCACCGCCTTCTACCCGGAGGCCGGCGGGCAGATGGGCGACCGGGGCGTGCTCGGCGGCCTGCCCGTGCGCGACACGCAGGTGGATGACGCCGGCACCGTGCACCACCTGGTGGACGTCCCGGAGGGCACCGCGCTCCCCTCGCCCGGCACCGAGCTGACGGGCGTGGTGGACAAGGAGCGCCGCCGCGCGAACATGTCGCTGCACACCGGCCAGCACATGCTGTCCCGCGCGCTGGTGGACGTCATGAACGCCGCCACCGTCTCCTCCCGCCTGGGCGAGACGCTGTGCACCATCGACACGGACCAGGACACGCTGGACGAGCGCCAGGTGGCCGAGGCGGAGGCGCGCGTGAATGCCGTCATCGACGACGACATCCCCATCCGCGCCTTCTTCCCCACGCCGGAGGAGCTGGCCGCGCTGCCGCTGCGCCGCGCGCCCAAGGTGACGGACAACATCCGCGTCATCCAGATTGGCGACTTCGACGTGTCCCCGTGCGGCGGCACGCACTGCACGCGCACCGGGCAGGTGGGCATGGTGCGGGTGCTGGGCGTGGAGCGCTACAAGGGCAAGGGCCGCGTCCTCTTCTCCGCCGGCCCGCGTGCCCGGCGCGAGTTGTGGGAGGAGGCCGGAATCCTGCGCGCCATGGCCCGGTCCTTCACCTGCGGCGTGCCGGAGGTGCCCACGGCCGTGGACAAGCTGCGCCGCGAGCTGACCGAGGCCCGTGAGGCCCTGGGCGCCGCGCGCGCGAAGCTGGCGGAGCACGCCACGGTGGAGCTCGCCGCCGCGCTGGACGCTTCCGCGGACAAGCGCGTGGTGGCGGTGCTGGACGGCGCCGGGCCGGAGCAGCTTCGCGCAGTGGCCGCGCGCCTCACGTCCCGCCCGGAGGCGGTGGTGCTGCTCGCGGGCCGGCTACCGGAAGGCATGCCCGTCCTCATCGCCCGCGGGGCGGGTTCCACCTTTGGATGCGGCGCCTTCCTCAAGAAGGCCGCCGAGGCCGCCGGAGGCCGGGGCGGCGGACGCCCGGAGCACGCCGAGGGACGGCTTCCTCCGGGGACGGACTGGCCCGCCCTGGCGACCTCGCTCCTGGGCTGAACCCACCCGGAAGTGCGCTCCTCGCGCTGATCCTCCCCTCCCCGCCCCGAATCTCGTTTTTCCGGTGAGTCAAGGAAGCCCCGCCCTGACACGCCGTGCTATACGATTTCACCGAAGAGAATTCCCGGTGCACGTTCTCCCCGTGCGCAGGGGGCGCTCCACGCGTGGATCGACAAGAGACGATGGGAGCAGGGGGCGGCGCAGCGATGGACGAAGGGCAGCACCGCCAGTTCGACGAATTCGCGCGAGCACGGCGTCCGGGCCTATTGCGGGTGGCCCGGCGACTCTGTGCGGGGGGAGGCATTGATCCGGAGGACCTCGTGCAGGAGACGTTGGAGCGCGCGTACCGTCATTTCGACAAGCTGGAGGGAGAGAACGCGGGCGCGGTGAGCGTGTGGTTGAGCACCACGCTGAGCAACCGCTTCCTGGACCACTGCCGCCGCCGGCGCACCGAAGTCCTCGGCGCGCCCGCGCTGCGCGTGGTGCAGGGCGACGTGACGGACGCGCCGGAGCCCGCGGAGCAGTGGGAGCGCGTCACACGGGACGACTTCCAGCGCGCCATCGACCAGCTCCGGCCTCCGCAGGTGCGCGACGCGTACCGGCTGCATGCGTCGGGGCTGCGCTACCGGGCCATCGCTCAGCAGCTCGGCGCGCCCGAGGGGACGGTGGGACGGTGGTTGTCCGAAGCGCGGCAGGCCCTGCGGGAGCTGCTGACGCCCGGCGATGCGCCGCGTGAGGACAGGGTCGAGTCATGAGTGAGCTGTGCGAGAGGCTGGAGCGCTTCGTCGACGGGGAGCTGCCGCCCGTGGAAGCGGAGAACTTCCGGCACCACCTCACCCGCTGTGACGCGTGCGAGTCTCGGATGAAGGAGCTCCTCGCCATGGAGCTGCTCGCCGACGACGCGGTGAATGACAGCAACGAGGAGCCGCTTCCCCGGAACGTCATCGTGTCCGGACCTTCCTCCTGGCGCCGCAGGACCTGGCTGATGGTGGTGCCGCTGACGCTGGCCGCCGGCCTCGCCACGTTGGTGGTTTTATCGCGCGCGGACTCCCAGCCGGATGCGAACGCGCTGTGGCTTGCCCAGGCCCCCACGCGCACGCTGGAGGCGCGGGTGACGCTTCCGGGCGCGGACCGGCACAAGCCCTATGCGGTGATGCGCAGCCAGGGCACGACGGCGCAGCCGCTGCCCATGTACGCGATGGCGCAACTGGAGAAGGCCGGGGACGACCGGGGGCTGGCCACGGCCTTCCTGTTGCGCGGGGACCTGGGGCAGGCCTCCGCCTATCTCTCCAGGCTGCCCGCCTCGCCGGACCTGGACGTGGACCGTGCCGTCGTGGCCATGCAGCGGCAGGACTGGCATGAGGCGCTGCAGCTGCTGGAGCGTGCGCTGCGGGCACGGCCCCAGCACCCCCAGGCCCTCTGGAACCGGGGAATCACGCTGAAGGCGCTCGGACTGCCGCTTCAAGCGGCGGAGTCCTTCGAGCAGGTCGCCGCGCTGAAGGAGCCGGGCTGGAGCGAGGAAGCCGCCCAGACGGCCCGTGAGCTGCGTGGCGCGGCGGAGACGGAGCGAAAGGACTGGAAGGGCGCGCGGCAGGACTGCCAGCGCATGGTCGAGGGCGGCGAGCCCCTCTCCCTCGCGCAGGCGGAGGCCCTGCCGGGCATGGCGCGCGTGTGCCTCTACAACGCCTTGCGAACCGCGACCTCGCCCGAGCGCCTGGAGGCCCTGCGCCCGCTGGCCGCGAAGCTGGACGAGAAGCAGGGCGGCTCCCATCTGGAGGATGCCCTGCGCCGCACCGCCCGGCAGGACTTCGCCGTCCGCGCACCGCTGGCACGGGACTTCATCCCGCTCACCCGGAACGAGCTGAAGGGGGCGGAGCAGGAGTCGTTCTTCGCCCGGCTGCGGGCGGCCCGCCAGGAGGACATGCTCCTGGGAGCGCTGGCGTACGCAGACGCGAGGGAACACCTGGACGAGTACCGCGCGCTGGCGTTGGCCACGAGAGACCCGTGGTTCGCGCTGCTCGCGGAGGAGCGGCAGGCCAAGGCAGAGGCCTTGCGCGACGAGCTCTATGACGCCCAGGCGCGACTCGCCGCGGCGGTGCAGTCGTGCCGGGGGGATGCGAAGCAGGGCTACCGCTGCATGATGCTGATGCGCGAGCTGGGCCTGGTGAGCGTCCGCTTGAACCGCCCCGTCGAGGCCAACGCGCACCTCCTCGAAGCCATGGCCCTGGCGCGCGGTAGCCAGGAATGGGGCACCCAGCGAAACCTCCTGCGGGACCTGGGGCAGGTGGCCCGGACCCGCAATGACCTCGTGCTGGCACGGGCCTATCTGGAGGAGCTGGTCGCCCAGACGCCCGAGAGCTGCGCCGACTCGGAGGTGGCCATCACCAACCTCGCCATCGCCCACCACCGGGCGCTGGACTTCGCGGGCGCGCGCCAGCAGCTCGACCGGGCCTCGAGCTGCGGCAAGAAGCCCTCCATGGCCCGCATCTCCCTGCTCGCGGAGCTGGCGCGCACGAACCAGCACCAGCCCGGGGACACCGAGCGGCTCGTCGACGCGCTGGCCTCCATGCGTGAAGCCAACAAGCAGGACGCGGGGGGCCTGGCGCTGCTACGCCACTTCGAGGGCCGCTACTTCATCGAGCAGGACCGCCCGCGGGGACAGCAGTTGTTGCGACAGGCCCTGGCTGAAGCCGCGAAGCTGCCGGCCTCCGACGTGAGCGCGCGCAAGGCTCGCGTCTACAGCTACACCTCCCTCATCCTGGATGCGGGCCGCAACGGCGAGCTGGAGCAGGGGCTCGCCCTCTTCGCGGAGGAGCGTGGCTTCTCCGTGCCCGAGCGGTGCGTCCTGGGAGTCACCGTGGACGACGAGCGCACCTTCGTGGTGGCCCGGGACGCCGAAGGCCGCATCACCGGACACTACGACGCGGGGCGGAAGACGCCCCTGGAAGGCGTCGAGGGGCTGGTCCCCGCGAAGGTGGTGGAGACGCTGCGCGCCTGTCCGAGCGTGGAAGTCCTGGCACGTCCTCCCGTCCAGGGCCGCGCGGGCCTGCTGCCGCCGGAGCTCGCGTGGTCCTACCGTGTCGGCCCCGCGGCCTCTCCCCAGGAGCCGAAGGTGCAGGAGCGCCGCCTGGTCGTCACGGACGTGCGGGCACCCACGTCGCTGCGCCTTCCCGCGCTCCGCCCCTGGAGTGCGGCCACACCCGAGGACTCGAATGTCACCGTGCTGCGCGGCACGGCTGCCACCCCGGTCCGCGTCCTGGAGGCCATGCGGGACGCGACCGAGGTGCAGATCCACGCGCATGGAATCATCGACCCCGGCGTGGCGGACGCGTCCGTGCTCGTGCTCTCTCCCATGAGTGATACGGGGCGCTTCGCGCTCACCACGGAAGACCTGCACGAGCAACGGCTGCGCGGGCGTCCGGTGGTGCTGCTCGCCGCCTGCTACGCCGCGCACACCAGCGCGTATATCCACGAGAACTTCGGGCTGCCGCTCGCCTTCATCGAGTCCGGCGCCCGGGCCGTCCTGGCGGCCACCCAGGAGATTCCCGATGCCGAGGCCACAGCCTTCTTCGACCCGGTGCTCGCACGCATCCGGGCCGGAACGCCCGCCGCCGTGGCACTCCGGGATGAGCGGCAGTCCTGGCTGCAGCGCCACGGAAGCACGTGGGTGCAGCAGGTGCTGCTCTTCGAGTAGTCCCACCTCACAGCCAGAGCCACACCCCATGAAGAAACTCCTCTTGCCCCTTTCCTGTCTTCTCGCGCTGTCGGCCTGCTGGCGCGACCACAAGCCGCAGGGGCCGGACTTCGACCCGTCGCGGGACATCCCCGCCGGAACGCTCGTCCACGTCACCCTGCAGGACGTCAATGACGCGAGCCTCATCTCCACCTTCGTGGTGGACCCGCGCACCGGGCGCGTCGTCTCCCGCAGGGATGGAAAGCGGGCCCAGCAGCAGGAGGAGTCCGAGTCCAAGACGGCCCAGGCAGGACTCACCACGCAGACGGTGAGCACCGCTGTCAGGGTGCCGTGCCCGGAAATCAAGAACCCGGACGGGACGACGGAGCCGGGCTGCAACCTGAACGCGTCCGACCCCAAGCATGAGACGGATGGCGACCCCAACCCCATCCGGGATGCCAAGACGCGGGTCGCGCTCACGGAGAAGTTCGCCGTGCAGGTGGCCGTGAAGCTCCTCGAGGCCGCGCACATCACGGGCGCCAACATCACGGTCCAGAGCGCCCAGCAGGCGCCCCGGTAGCCGAGAGCCTCGGTCCTCGCGGGCCCTACTCCTTCGCGCCCTCGGGCGCGGAGGAGATGAGCCCGCCGAGCGTCTCCACGTAATGCGCGGCCACACGGAGGAAGCGCGCGCCGCGCACGCCCGTGAGGTACTGCCGCTTCATGGCGCGCGTGGAGCCCACGTAGAACATGGCCCGGCGGATGCGCTCGATTTCGCGCGCCGTCCGCTCGCGGCCCCCCGCCATCCAGTTCTCCACCGTGTCCAGCGCGTCCAGCCCCGCGAAGAAGACGATGGGGCACTCGTGTCCCTTGCATGAGAACACGGTGGTGGCACGCACGTGGTCCACCCCGCTCACGCGGAAGTCCGTCACGTCCCGTCCGCCCTTGCCGCCGTACGCCTCCGCCGGCACACCGGCGCGAATGAGCGCCTCCGTGTACTGCGAGGGCATGACCGGGGCCACCACCAGGATGTCGCCGGGGTGCACGCCCTCCTCACGGATGAGCCGTGCAATCTCCTTCGCCACCTGCCGCGCTTCACTCGCGCCCGACGCGAAGCCGCGCACGAAGGGCAGCACACCGCCGCGCTCGGTGGACTGGACGCGGAAGAGCCCCTCCAGCGTCTCCTCCGGGAGCCACAGGAGTCCTTCGCGCGCGAGCTCTCCGACCTTCATGTACTCGCGCATGCCGGGCTCGGCCGTCTGGTGCTGGCGCAGCGGGTCCAGCACCACGTTGAAGGCGATGTCGAGGATGTCGCGCGTGGCGCGGAAGGTCTCCTTGAGGACGCGGGTGCGGCCTCGGAAGGACAGGCCCTCCGGGAGCTGCTCCTTCAGCATGTCGATGGGAATCTGCCCATAGACATTCTGCGAGTCGTCCATGAAGAGCTGGAAGCAGCGCACCTGCCGGCCATCCGGCAGCGTGTGCGGACGCACGAGGCCGTACAGCGTGGCCAGCCCCTTCGCGTCCATGTCCTGCGCCTCGTCGACGAAGACGGCGTCGAAGCTGCCGGGCTCCGGGCGGCGCAGCGCGCCCACGTGCTTCACCGCCACCCGCGAGCGCAGCGCACGCACCCGCTCGCGGCCCGCGCGCTGCACCAGCGCCTCCGTCAGCAGCTTCTCCACCAGCGGCGCCAGGGCCCGGTTGAAGAAGGAGACCAGCACCTGCGTGTCCTCGTGCTCCAGCAGGTAGCGCGCCACCCAGTGCGCCAGCACGTACGTCTTGCCGCTGCCCGCCACGCCGCGCACCAGGTGGTGCCCGTCATCGAATTTTCGCTCGAAGAGGGACACCTGCTCGTGCGTGAAGAGCGGCCGGGCCGGGCGCGCGCCCTCGATTTCACCGCCCAGGCTCGCGGGCGGGACGGGCGCCGGAGGAGGAGGAGGCGGCGGCTTCTGCGGAAGGGGCAGCGGCTCCAGCTTCAGCGGCTCGCTGGAGAGGACGCGCAGGCGTGGCAGCAGCGTGAGGAAGCGCTGCGGGATGGTGGCGGCCCGGGCCTCGTCGCGTGAGGCCAGCACGAGCAGGTAGTCCCGTGCGCGGCTCGCGGCCACGTTGAGCATGGGCACCAGCGTGTGCGGCGGAAACGGCCGGCCTCCGGCCACCGTGTCCACCAGCACCACGTCGTACTGCGTGCCCTGCTGGCGGTGGATGGTGGACGCGCTGAAGACGTCTCCACGCAGGCCCGCGGAGTTTCCCAGCCGGCGCACCAGCGCGGCCTGGGCGCGGTACGGCGTGACGCACAGCACGCTCAATCCCGAGCGCACCGCCTCGCGCGCGAGCGACACGGCTAGCTTCGCCGACAGCTCGCGCTGGTAGCCGGAGCCCGTCTCCCCTCGCCCATGCGTGAGGCTGCGGACGTCGCGAGTGACGCTGTCCAGCACCACCCAGCCGGCTCGCGTCTCGGCGAAGGCGGAGACGGGGGCGGGCCGCGCCGCGCGGGCCTTGACGATGTCGCCGTCCTCCAGCGCGCCGCCGTAGCAGAAGTGGCTCACCACCTTCGCGATGTCGGGGTGCATGCGGTGCTGGATGCGCAAGAGCAGCACGTCCGGCCGCGCCGCGTCCTTCACCGCGTCCGCCAGGTGCGACAGGCCGCTGGCGCGCAGCCACTTCTGCGTGTCCTTCCCCGAGCCCTCCGCCGCGCGGCTCACCGGGCCAATCTGCTTCGGGTCCCCGGCGAGCGTCACCCGCTCCGCCAGCGGCGCCAGCAGCGCGGTGGCCGCGCGCGTCACCATGCCCGCCTCGTCCACCACGAGCCGCGAGAAGGTCTGCTTCCCCTCCAGCTCCGCCACCAGCCGCAGCGCGCGGTGCACGGTGAGCACCATCAGCGGGCAGTCCCCCTTCTCCGCTTCCTTCAGCGTGGGGTCCTTCACCTTGCCGCGCAGGCCGCGCAGCTCCGCCTGCAGCTTCGCCAGCTCGTGCGCGGGGCCGCCGCGGATGCGCTGGAGCAGCAGCTCCCGCTCGCGGTCCTCGATGGTGGAGCGGAGCTTCCCGCCCTTCTGGCTGTCCTCGACGACGACGGTGGGCAGCTTCGCCAGCGCGTCGCTCGCCCCCGTGCCGCCGCGGAAGATGCTGCGCAGCGGGCGCAGGGGAATGGGCTCGCGCTCCAGCAGCGCGCTCACGCGCATCACCAATTCGTCCGCGGCGCGGTTGGTGGGCGCCACCGCGAGGATGCGCTCATTCGGGAACGCACGGAGGCTGCGCGCGATGAGGTCCGCGACGGCCGTCGTCTTGCCCGTGCCGGGTGGGCCCCAGACGCAGCCCCAGGGCTGGCCCCACAGCCGGTCGACGGGCAGCTTCTCCGCGTCCTTCTCCGAGAGCGCGGGCGGCGTCTCCTCACCGGTGGCGCGGCGCAGCGCCTGGTGGAGCGCGGGCTGCCGCTCCTCGTACGCCGAGGCCGCCCGGCACAGCGCCTCCGCGAAGTCATAGGGCCGGTAGCACCAGCGGTCCGCGGAGAGCGCGCGGCGGTCCACGTCGTCGCCGTGCCCGGGCGAGGCGAAGACGCGGCCCGACTCGAAGTCCAGGTGGACGACGTCTCCGCCGAAGACGCACTCCTCGCCGTGGAACCCGAGGATGGAGCCGCCCGACCAGTCCGGGTCCGCCGCCGGGCGCGGAATGAGCGAGAGGACGGTGGGCGACTGGAGGCTCACCTCGCGCACGTCCTGCAACAACTGCGCGCGGAACTGGCTGCGCTCCGCCATGAGCGCCTCGCGCAGGTCCTCCGGCAGGTACGCGGGCGGCGTCCACACCTCGCGGCGCTTCCCCGCCGACACCGTGGCCTGCATGGCCTCGCGCTCGGACTGGCTCGCCGCCGGGCTCGCGGCGACGTCCACCGAGGGCACACCGTCCGGGTCCGCCTTCGCCGGGTCCACCGCGCCACGCTTCAGCCGCCCGAGCACGAGCATCGGGTTCGGCGAGACGGGCACGGGAGGCGCGACGCGCGAGCGCGGCTCCACTTCGGAGGGCCGGGGCCGGAGCACATTCCGAGAGCGCGCGGCCCCACCATCCGCGGGCGCATCGTCGTACTCGACGTGCAGCTCGCGAGGGGAATCGCCCGTCGACGGCGCTTCGCGCGCCTCGCCGGCCTCGTCGTGCATCCGGTGCGTCATCGGGGAAGGCTTCAGATTCCCTCTACCCTTCGCCGGGCACAGGGGGCGCGAAGGTAGGGGAGGCATGGATCCGCGTCAATGCGTCCGCCTCCGGGCACACTCCGTGCACACGGGGCGTGACTTGACAGCCGCGACAGCCGTCCGCCAGCGTCGTGAATCCCGGCGCGGGTGTGCCGTCTGGAGCACCGGGCCCACAGGGGGAACCGCCATGAAGGAAGTCGAGGACCAGGAGCAGGGACGCAAGCTCCTGACGGCCGTGGAGCGCATTCTCGCGGACACCGACAGCCTCGTCGCGCTGTCGAAGCAACACCTGGAGAAGGCGCGGCAGAAGCCGCTCCCCAGCGAGGACGCCGTGCGCGACACCGCGGCGCTTGAGGTGGTGCGCCACTTCTCCAACCGCTCCGCCGTGTCCGGAGGGCTCGCGGCCCTTCCCGGCATCCTTCCGGGCGCCGGCACGCTGGTGGCCGCGCTGGGTGGGACGCTCGCGGACATGTGCTTCATGCTCAAGTTCGAGGTGGAGATGGCGCTCGTGCTCAGCCACCTCCACGGCTACGACATCACCCGCGATGACGAGCGGCAGCTCGCGTTCCTCCTCGCCTCGGTGAGCACCTACGACGCGAAGCGCGAGAGCGAGCGCAGCACGGTGGCGGACCTCGCGGAGACGCAGGGCATCGCCTTCTGGAAGTACGCGCCGCGCGAGGCCTCCAAGGTGCTCGTCGGCGTCATGACGAAGATTGCCCTCCTGTCCGTGTCCAAGGGCTTCTTCCGCGCGCTGCCGCTGGTGGGCATCGCCGTGGGCTCGTCCATGAACAAGGTGCTCACCCAGCGCGTGGGCGAGCGCTGCACGCGAGAGCTGAAGAAGCGTCTCGAGGTGGCCCCACCCGAGAGCGCCAAGGCCCCCGCCAAGGAGCCCTCTGCCCGCAAGTCTTCGCGCCGCAAGTCCGGCTGAGCCCCGGGGACGGGCCCCGACCCGAACCGGCCGCCCCACTGACGGGTTGCTGGTGGTGTGACTGGCTGCCCGGCAGGGAGGCATGACCGCCGCCACGGAGGACACCTACATCCACGCCGGGTTTGCTTCCGGAGGCCCGGGGTGTTTAGGGAGGAGGTCTTCCGCAGCCGACCGAGTGCCATGCCCCCTCCGAGCCGCTACGCCCATCCCTTCCTGCCCATCACCCGCGCCGACATGCAGGCGCGCGGCTGGGAGCAGTGCGACATCATCATCGTCACGGGCGACGCGTACGTGGACCATCCGGCCTTCGGCCCCGTCCTCATCGCACGCTTCCTCGAGGGCCGCGGCTTCAAGGTGGGGCTCATCCCCCAGCCGGACTGGCACTCGGCCGAGCCCTTCAAGGCCCTGGGCCCGCCGCGCCTCTTCTTCGGCGTCGCGGCCGGCAACCTGGACTCGATGCTCAACCGGCTGACGGCCCAGAAGAAGAACCGCTCCGAGGACCAGTACAGCCCCGGCGGCCGCACCAACTGCCGGCCGGACCGCGCCACCATCGTCTACGCGCAGCGCTGCCGCGAGGCGTACCCCGACGTGCCCATCATCCTCGGTGGCATCGAAGCCAGCCTCCGCCGCATCGCCCACTATGACTACTGGAGCGACAAGGTGCGCCGCTCCATCCTCTTCGACGCCAAGGCGGACCTGCTCGTCTTCGGCATGGGCGAGCGCCCCATCATGGAAGTGGCGGACCGCATGCGCCGGGGCGAGCGCATCCAGGACATCCGCGACGTGCGCGGCACCGCGTACATCATCAGCGACGAGGAGATGCGCACGCACGAGGCG
Source organism: Pyxidicoccus sp. M6 (assembly GCF_055568925.1). Taxonomy (NCBI): domain Bacteria; kingdom Pseudomonadati; phylum Myxococcota; class Myxococcia; order Myxococcales; family Myxococcaceae; genus Pyxidicoccus; species Pyxidicoccus sp. M6. The sequence continues at coordinate 9,936,367 of NZ_CM145714.1, forward strand.
GACCCGGCGAAGCGCGCCGCGGACCGCAAGACGGTGGTGCTGCCCGCGTACGAGAGCGTCATCGCGGACAAGCACGCCTTCGCGCAGATGAGCCGCGACTTCCAGATGGAGACCAACCCGGGCAACGCGCGGCCGCTCGCGCAGCGCCACGGCAACCGCGCCATCTTCATGAACCCGCCCGCGCTCCCGCTGGAGGACGGCGTCGGGGCCGCGGACGCCAACGGGCGCTCGGTGGCCATGGACGAGCTGTACGATTTGCCCTTCAACCGCGTCCCGCACCCCATCTACAAGGACGAGGGCATCCCCGCGTACGAGACGGTGAAGCACTCCATCGTGCTGATGCGCGGGTGCTTCGGCGGCTGCACCTTCTGCTCGATTACGGAGCACGAGGGCCGCGTCATCCAGAGCCGCTCCGCGGAGAGCGTGCTGCGCGAGGTGCGCGCGCTGCGGCGCATGGGCGACTTCCGCGGGACGATTACGGACCTCGGCGGCCCTACCGCCAACATGTACAAGCTCAGTTGCAAGAGCGAGGACATCGAGAAGCGGTGCCGCAAGCTGTCCTGCGTGCACCCGGGCGTGTGTGAGAACCTCCAGACGGACCACGGGCCGCTCATCAGCCTGATGCAGGAGGTCCGCAAGGAGGAAGGCGTCAAGCACGTCTTCATCGCCAGCGGCGTGCGGTACGACCTGGCGGAGCGCTCGCCGGAGTACGTGAAGGAGCTGGCCGCGCACCACGTGGGCGGGCAGCTCTCCGTGGCGCCAGAGCACGTGTCGCCGCGCGTGCTGGAGAAGATGAAGAAGCCCGGCATCGAGAGCTTCGAGCGCTTCCAGACGATGTTCGCCTGCGCGAGCGAGGAGGCCGGCAAGGAGCAGTACGACATCCCGTACTTCATCAGCGGCCACCCGGGCTCCACGCTGGAGGACATGGTGGAGCTGGCGCTGTGGCTGAAGAAGAACGGCAAGCGGCCCCGGCAGGTGCAGGACTTCATCCCCACGCCCATGGCCATGGCCACGGCCATGTACTACTCGGGCATGGACCCGCTGAAGATGGAGCCCGTGTACACGGCACAGGGCCTGCGCGAGAAGAAGCTCCAGAAGGCGCTGCTCCTCTACTGGAACCCGGAGCAGTGGCCGCTGGCGCGCGAGGCGCTGAAGCTGGCCGGCCGCGAGGACCTCATCGGCCGAGGCCCGCACGCGCTGGTGCCGCCCGAGACGCCCGCCGAGGCCGCCCGCCGCCAGCGCGCCGAGTCGCGCGACGACGAGGACGGGCCGCGCGAGTCGAAGCCGCAGGCGCCCCGTCAGCACTCGGGGCCGCGGCCGCCGGCACGTCCCGGTGCTCGCCGCCCTGGTGGCCCCGGGCCTCGTCCCCGCTGACTCCCGAGGCAGGCTCGCACGGCTTGCGCGGTGCGCGCCGACCCGGGGCCCCGGGGCTTGTACCGGCTGACGTCTGAGGCAGGCTCGAACACCTTCCCTGGAGGGTGGATGCGCCGTGTGAGTCGGGTGGTGGGACTGGGCTGTCTGCTGGGGTTGCTGAGTGGATGCGCCACGCTGTCGAAGAGCACCGGAGGCGCGAGCACCTCCGGACCGGACGGCGCGGCGAAGCGGGCCGGAGCATCGGGTGACAGCGCGCCCAAGCCCACGTGTCCGGAGAGCATCCCCGACGAGCTGAACCTCGAGCTGGGCTTCCGGCCGGAGCTGGCCGCCCGGAACTGGGTGCCCGCGCTCTCGTTCGAGGACCTCGGGTTCAAGAACAAGGAGGCGGTGGCGCAGGCGTTCCAGACGGAGCTGGCACTCGCCTCGGGGACGGTGCAGGTCTTCGGGTTGAAGGAGCACAGCCTCCAGGGGCCGGAAGGCGGCGGCTCGCTGGTGGTGGCGCGTCCGCACGCGGGCGGCTTCTGCGTGGTGAACACCTGGTCCACGTGGCTGCCGGCTCGGGTGGAGCTTTCACTCGCGAACACCTGGACGTCACCGGATGGGCAGCTGGCCATCCTCCTGGTGCGGATGGACCTGAAGGCGTCTCCCGATGGACCGCAGACGCGCTGGGTGACGCTGGGCACGAATGGCAATCGCATGTGGATTGCATTGGGCAGCCCGCCGGAGCACCAGCTCATCGTCCCGTCGGTGGCGCTCTTCCCGAACGGGAAGAGCCTCTACCTGGACATCAAGCAGCGCTACATCACCCGGCTTCCCCTGGGAAAGGACGGGCACTTCGTCATCCCACCCAACATGTGACGGACTTTCGCGCGAGCGGTTTGAATAATTTCCCGGCCATTTCGTCGGGGGGGCACCATGCTCCCCCTGCTCACCTTGTTGTGGCTGGCGTCGACCCCCGTGGAGTCCGCACCGGAACCCCCGCCACGCCCTCCTCCACCGGAGTGCCTGTCCTCACAGGGGCGCACGGTGTGTGGCTACCAATGCAAGGCCAATGGGTCCGGCGCCAGATGTGCGCGGACTCCGTATGGCGTCTGTCAGGTGCTGGCCGGCAACGTGACTTGCTGGGACCCGCCACGCTTCGTCATCAACCACCCTCCGGACTCGGGCGCGAAGCCCGAGTGCAAGGAGAGCCGGGGCAAGGTGGCGTGCGGCTACAACTGCCGGCTGCACAACGGTGAGGTGGCCTGCAACAGCACGCCATATGGGGTGTGCGCCACGCACTTCGCGAAGCTCGTCTGCTGGGACCCGCCGGAGAGCGTCATCCACCAGTACGGCGCGGAGACGCCCGCGCCCCGCTGCCTCAATGCCTCCGAGGCGGTGAACTGCGGCTATGACTGCAAGTCCACGCGCACGGAAGTGCAGTGCGTCAGCACTCCGGACGGCGTGTGCCAGCTCGACGACGACCGCATCACCTGCTTCGACCCGCCGTCGCTCCTGCACTGCGACCACAGCTATCCGCCGCCTCCGAAGTGAGGCACCGGCCCAACGCTCCAGGTTGTCGAGGACGATGCGGGCGTGGGGCGATGCGTGAAGCACGCGGGGACTCGCTGGCACTCCAACAAACGTAAGGCCCCGCCTCCACGCCCGGGCTCCCCACGGAAAGCAGCCGGCCGGGCAATGCCACAGCGGAATGGAAGTCACCGATGTGGCAGCATGGCGTCGCAGTCCCGCTCCCCTGACGCGCTCACCACGTCACGGCGAGCGGCCTCCTGGCCATGACTTCTCCCGAGCATCTCCGGCGACGCACCTCCCAGCCCTGGGCCTGGGTGCTGCTGCTCGTGCTCGGGCTTGCGTGCTCGCGCGAGGCGCCGGTGCCCCTCACGCACGAAGCCTATGTGTGGCAGCGGGACTGGAGCCCGGAGCTGAGCGACGCGCTCTCCCACGTGCCCCCGGAGCTCGGCGCGCTGCGCGTCCTCGCGCGCGAGCTGTCCGGCCCCAAGCGCACGCCGGTGGACGTAGCGGTGGACGTGGACGCCCTGGCCCGCTCCGGCCGCGAGGTCGTCGCGGTGCTGCGGGTGGACGGCACCGCGCCGCTCGACGGCATCTCCCTCCAGGAGCTCGCGGCGCACGCACGTGCCTGGAAGGCCCGTGGCGTCCGCGTGCGAGGCCTCGAGGTGGACCACGACTGCGCCACCTCCGCGCTGCCCGGCTACGCGGATTGGCTGGAGCGCGAGCGGGCCTTGGTGAAGGACCTGTCGCTCTCCATCACCGCCCTGCCCACCTGGGCCACGTCGCCGGAGGTGAAGCGGCTCACCTCCATCCCCGATGATGTCGTCCTCCAGGTCCACGCGGTGCGCGCGCCCACGCTCTTCACTCCGGAAGAGGCGCGCGAGTTCGTCGAGTCCTGGTCCAGGGCCACGAGCCGCGCCTTCCGCGTCGCCCTGCCCACGTACCGCGTGCGGCTGCGCGACGGGACGCGCCTGTCGGCGGAGCCTCGAGACGTCTCCCGTTTCGTCGGCGGATTGCGCGAGCGCCCCGTGCGCGGCGTGACGGGCCTCATCTGGTTCCGGCTCGGCCACCGGGCCGACATGGACGCGTGGAGCCTGCCGACGCTGGAGGCCGTGGTGCGCGGCGAATCACTGGCGCCGAGCCTCTCTCCCCGGCTCGTCGACGCGGGCGGCGGCACGCGCGACATCGTCATCGAGAACACCGGCCGCGTGGACGCGGATGCGCCCGCGCGCCTCACCCTTTCTGGAAACCTGGAGGTCCTGGACGGCGTGGGCGGCTATGCCCCGCACGGGGCCTCCCTCGTGGCGCGCACGCCTCCCCGCCTGCGCGTTGGCGAGCGCCGCGTCGTCGGCTTCGTGCGGGGAACCGAGGTGTCCCTTGTCGTGCCGTAGTCTCCTCGCATCTCTCGTCGTCCTGATGCTCCTCGTCCCCGTGCGTGACGCGCGCGCGTGCGGCCCCTTCTTCCCGCCAGAGATTCTGAGCGACAGGGCCGGCACGCTCGCGGAGTTGCCGGAGGGCGCCTTCATGCTCGAAGCCACGCGGCTGGTACCCAAGCCCGCGGACGCCTTCCACGTGGTGGAGCTCCCCGAGGACCCGGACGAGAACGGCGAGCCCAAAGGCGCGCGCGAAGGTGGCGGGCCGAAGGAGACGGAGCTGTATGCCGCGGGCGCCAAGGCCTTCCACGCGGGCGACATCATGGAGGCGCGCGCCCGCTTCCAGGACGTGCTCGCGCTGCCCGCGGAGGAGCGCCGCCACTTCTCCACCTTCGCCGCGTACATGCTGGGGCGCACCGCTGGCGCGGGCCTGCAGCACGAGGCCCGGCCCCGCTTCGCGGAGGTGCGCGAGCTCGCACGTCAGGGCTTCCACGACCCGCTGGGGCTCGCGGTGGCGAGCCTCGGTGAGGAGGCGCGCCTGCTGCTGGAGCAGGGCGATGACGCGGGCGCCATCCGGCTCTACGCGGAGCAGGCGGCGTACGGCAGCACCACCGGGACCGTCTCCCTGCTGCTGGTGGCGCGAGCCCTCAAGCGGGACGAGGCCCGGCTGCACGCGGCCCTGAAGGACCCGATTGCCCAGCGCCTCATGGCGACCTACGTCTGGACGCGCGGGCGAGAGTGGGTGTGGACCGAGGAGGACGGACAGGGGCACGTGAAGCGGGTGCTGGAGGCGCTCGCGGCCGTGCCCCGGCTCGCGGGCGCGGACCGGCTCGCGGCGGGCGCGTGGCGGGCGGGCCGCTTCGACCTGGCCGAGCGCTTCGCCGCGCAGGAGACCACCCCGCTCGCCGCGTGGGTGAGGGCGAAGCTCGCGCTGCGCCGGGGAGACCGGAAGGCGGCGGAGGAGCTCCTCGCGCTGGTCGCGGAGGGACTGCCCGAGACGGAGGACTGGGCCGGCGAGTCGGAGGTGGGCACCCTGCGTCCCCGCTCGCGCGCGGAGGGAGAGCGAGCCCTGCTCACGCTCCTGCGCGGCGACTTCCCGCGGTCCGCGGAGCAGATGATGGCGAGCTGCTCGTGGCCGGACATCGCCTATGTGGCCGAGCGCGTCCTCACGGTGGAGGAGCTCCAGCGCTTCGTCGCCTCCACCGCCGAGCAGCGCTGCGCGCCCGAGATGGGGCGACTCTGGGACGACGATGCCCGCGAGGAGACGAACGCGCCGAACACCTTCATGGTGCGCCTGCGGCTGCTGCTCGGACGGCGCATGCTGCGCACCGGCGCGGGCTCGAAGGCCTTGGAGTACTTCCGGGGCACGAAGTTCGAGCAGCCCGCGCGGCAGTACGCGGAGGCCCTCGAGCGCGCGGACGCGGCGAGCGACAAGGTGGACAAGGCCCGCGCGCTCTTCGAAGCCTCGAAGCTCGCGCGAGCAGCGGGCATGGAGGTGCTGGGCACCGAGGTCGCACCGGACTGGGCCGAAGTGGACGGCATGTACGACAAGGGCGAGTACGGCGAGCACGAAGAGCTGCCACCGGAGGCGGAGGAGATTCGGAAGAAGATGGCTGAGCTCCCGCTCGTCTCGGACGCCGAGCAGCAACGGCGGAAGGCCCACGCACCGCCGCACGAGCTGCGCTTCCACTACCGCTCCACCGCGGCGGACCTCGCCGAGCAGGCCGCGGAGCTGATGCCCAAGCGCAGCCAGGCCTACGCGATGCTGCTCTGCCACGCGGCGCGCTACACCGCGAGCAACGAGCCGGAGCGCGGCCCGCGCCTGTGGCGCACCTACGTGAAGAACGGCGCCCTGCTCAGCGGCGCGGATGACTTGATGATCTTCGGCCAGAACTGCCTGGAGCCGGACTTCGAGCGCGTGCGCGCGCAGCAGCAGCAGAAGCTGTCCTTCAACTGGAAGGGGCTGCGGCGCCGCACGCTCGCGGCCCTGGGCGGCGGGGTGCTGGTGCCGGTGGCGCTGGGCGCCGTGCTGCTGCGCCGCCGCAAGCGTGGCAAGCCGGCCTGAGCCGCGCGCCCATACGCACTGGCAGCGAACCAGATACTCCCCACAAACGAGAATAGCGGGCCCGCGCGCCAGAGGCGGACACACCCCCACCTTCCGCCCCCCTGAATGCTCGTATAGGGTGCGCCGCCTTTCCGTCTCCCAACACTTCGAGGAGCTTGAAGAAAATGCCGAGGACTTCCCAGGAGCAGACCCAGGAACGCCACGCCTATCTGCTCGACCTCTTCCGCAACCAGCCGAACATCAGCACCAAAGAGGCGCTGGAGTCGTTCAAGGCGAAGTTCGGAGCAGCCATCAACCTGAAGACCTTCAACCAGCTGCGCGAGCAGGCCGAGGAGGAGGCCGAGGCCGCGGAGGAGACCGCCGCGCCCGCGCCGGTGGCCGAGGAGCCGGAGGTCGCTCCGGAGCCCCCCGCCGATGACGCCGCCGCCAGCCTCAAGGCCGCCGCCTCTCCGGAGGCGCTCAACGGCGCCGCCGCCGCTCCGGCGAAGAAGCCGAAGGCGAAGGGCACCGGCTCGAAGCACATCTTCGTGGACGCGCCGAAGGAGCACCTCACCTTCCTGGAGGGCATCGTCGCGCAGCTCCAGGAGGCCGGTGCCGCCAACGTCCGCATCGACCACTCCACGGACCGGTGGACGGTGCTGGTGGTGGACGCGAAGTAGCCTTCACGCACGCGGGCCCGTGCGCTCCCCCATGAGGGCGGGAGCCACGGGCCCGGGTGTCCCGGCCCGCACGTCGCGCATGGGGGCCGGGGTTTCACGCTGTCAGCGCGCCACGGCCGGCGCCGGCGTCCCCACCTCCATGGCGGACGCGCCCAGGCCGGTGAGCACGCGCCCCTGGATGCGCAGGTTCATCACGTCCTCCTCGGTGACGAACTCCGTGTAGAAGACGGCCACGCGTCCGCCCAGGGCGGAGACGAGGGCGGGCTCGGACTCGGGCTCGGGCTGGTGCGCGGCGATGACGCGGCCGCCCGAATCCCTCACGGTGCCGTTGGTGCGCACGCGCGCGCCGTAGATGTCCGAGCGGAACACCAGCGCCGGGAAGGACGACACGTCGGTGAGCTGCCGCCACGCGAGCCAGAAGTCCGTCCCGTCGAAGGTGGCGGTGATGTCGGCGCGGAGGCTGCCGCCTCCGGTAGCGACGGTGATGGGCGCGGCATCGAGGACGTTTCCACCCGCGCTCACGCGGACGGCGAGCGCGGCCGGGCCCGGAGCGGGGAAGCTGCCCTCGAACTCGCTCGTCCACGCCACCAGCGTGTTGGTTCCATCGAACGCGAGCCCGGGTGGCGCGCTGAAGGCCGGCCCCTCGGCGAAGAGGCGCGCCGGGATGTCCAGCACGGTGCCGTCCGCGTCCACGCGCGAGCCGCGGATGCTGCGCTCCGTCTCGCCGGGCACGGAGATGAAATCGATGTGCACCCAGGCGACGAGGTAGCGCAGGCCGCCGGTGGCCACGACGGAGGGGAAACGCTGGGTGAAGTCCGCGCCGGAGATGGCGAAGCCGCCGGCGTCCAGCACGGTGCCGCCGGAGCTCACCCGCGTGCCGACGATGTCCGAGACATTGCCGAAGTAGGAGCCGCGCTCGTCCGTCCAGACGACGAGGAAGTCGTCCGTGTTGGAGGCAATCGCGGGCTGGTACTGGTCATCCGGCAGCTCGGCGATGGCCAGACTGGCCGCATCCAGCAGCACGCCCGAGCCGCTCACCCGCGCGCCTCGGATGTCGATGCCGGTGCCTCCGCCGAACTCGTCGCCCTCCTCCCAGACAATCATCCAGATGTCGCCGTCCCACGCCACCGCGGGCGCGCGCGCGTCCGGGCCCGCCGGCAGCGTGAAGGGCACGTCGAGCACGCGGCCGTCGGGGCGCACCCGAGTCACCAGGAGCCGTGACACGCCGGCGCGGATTTCGCGCCACACGGTGAGGTAGACGCCTCCGCCCTCCGCGGAGGCGGCCTGGTCCTGGGCGAACGCGGAGCGGGTGAAGAGCTTCGCCGGAGAGTCCTTCACCGTCTTGTCGTGCTGCACGCGCGTGCCGAGGATGTGGTGCGGGCCGAAGAGCGGCGTGCCGGACTCCGCGCCCGCGTAGGCGACGAAGAACTGGTGGTCCCCCACCGCGATGCCCGGCTGGAGCTCCTCCTCCTGGTCGCCGGAGGAGATGGTGAAGCCCGCGACGTCCCAGACGCTGCCGTCGTCCCCCACGCGGGCGCCGCGCACACGGTGAGGCCCCAGGCGCGTGTCGTCCCAGACGACGAGCGACTTGCTGCCGCTGGGCGCCGCGCGCGGCAGCGTCTGGTCGCCGGGGCCGGTGGAGATGGGGAAGCCCTCGGGCCCGTACACCGTCAACTCCCTGCGGACCCGGGCGCCGTAGATGTCCTCGGTGCCGCTCCGGTCGTCCTGCCACACGAGGAGGAAGCGGTCCCCCGTCCACGTCAGGTCGGGCCGGGTCTGCGCGCCGGGCAGCGTGATGATGGGCACACCGCCGGTCGGGTCCAGCACGGTGCCGTCCTTCTTCACGCGGGCGCCGTAGAGGTCCTCCGCGCCCTCGCCTCCCCGCTCGTCCTGCCAGACGACGGCGAATTGCTTGCCGTCCCAGGCCGCCGTGGGCCGGCCCGCGATGCCGGGCAGTGCGGAGAGGGTCTCACCCGCGCGGACGTCGCCATCGGACTCCACGCGCTTGAAGACGATGATGTCCTCCTCGTCACCGGAGAGCACGTAGGCCACGAGGCACACCCCCTTCGTGCACGCGAGGCCCGGTGGGCCGAACACCTCGTCGGAGGCGGCGATGATGAAGTGGCGCTTCACGTCGCCGTCCGACTCCACGTGGGCGCCGAAGACGCCGCTGCCGCTCACCCAGACGACGACGAACTGCTTGCCGTCCCAGGCCACGCGGGGCTCACCGCCCTCCAGCCCGGTGCCGAGGTTGAGGGGGATGCCGCCCGGGTCGAGCAGCTTTCCGTCGGGCTTCACGCGGGAGCCGAAGACGCGGCCCTCGCGCTCGTCCTCCCAGGCCACGAAGTACTGCTTCCCGTCGAAGGCCACGCCCACTCCGGGACGGGCGGTGGGCTGCTTCCTCAGGACGGGCTTGTTCAGGTCGAAGGCGCTGGAGACACCCGAGCTCTTCTCCGCGGCCTCCCGGGAGTCATCGGGCTTCTCGTGTGGCGCGAGCGGCAGCGCGTCCTCCGTCATGGGCTCGGGGACTGTCGCCTCCCTCGCGCGGGTCTCGTCCCCTGGTGCCGGCTCGCAGGCGAACAGCAGCGCCCCAAGCAACACGCCTCCCCACCGCGAGAACCGCGCGGCCCTCCACCCTGATTGACGCATGCGCCTTCCCCTCCGGCCGACTGCGCCAAGGTCAGGCGAGCGGAGGCCGACGACAATCCCCCCCCGAGGGTGGGCGTGGTTCCTGCCGTGTGGGCGTATGCCTCGACGAAGGTCCACTGGCGCGTTGTCCGAGGACACGTGCATCGACCAGAGGAGCGGCGGAAGGGATGGCGCGCGGTACTGCGCCTGTGGGCACCCGGCGATGCGCCTCTCGGACAGCGGTGCGTCCGAGAAAGACCAATGCCTGGCGAAAGGGATGGCACGCGGCACTTCGCCTATGGATGAGTTCGGTTCGTGATGCGTACGTCCCTTGTCGCCATCGTGCTGCTCCTTGTCTCTGGCTGCGCGCACTCCGGTGCCACGCGCCCCGATGCCGTGTCCGGAGAGGAGGTCCTTCCGGGGGGCTGGTCCTCGCCGCTGTATCGCGACCATCCGCTCGCCGGACGCATCTGGGATGTGAAGGGCGGCCGCTTCGTGGACGAGGCGGAGTTGCTGAGAGCCCTCGGCACGGCGCGCTTCGTCGTGCTCGGCGAGCGGCATGACCAGGCGGACCACCACCGGCTCCAGGCGAAGCTGGTGCAGTCACTGGTGAGCAGCGGCAAGAAGCCGGTGCTGGCCTTCGAGATGCTGGACGTGTCGCAGCAGCCCGCGGTGGATGCGTCGCTCTCCCGTGCGCCGAAGGACGCGGATGCGCTCGCGCTCGCGGTGGACTGGGTTCACAGCGGCTGGCCGGACTGGACGCTCTACCGTCCCGTGTTCGCGGCGGGGCTGGAGGCGGGCCTGCCCGTGGTGGCCGCCAACCTTCCGCGCTCGCAGGTGCGGGACCTCGTGAAGCGGGGACCGGAGGCATTGTCTCCCGAGCTGCGAACGCGGCTGGAACTGGACGCGCCGCTGCCCGAGGACGTCGCGCGAGTCATGCGCGAGGAGCAGGACCAGGCGCACTGCGGCCAGCTCCCCGCGGATATGCTCGGGCCCATGGTGCAGGCCCAGCGCGCCCGGGATGCGCACCTCGCGGACCGGCTGCTCACGGCGGACATGGGTGCTGGCGGCATCCTCATCACCGGCAACGGGCATGCCCGAACGGACCGGGGCGTGCCCTCGCACCTCGCGCACCGTGCACCCGGGAAGCAGGTCGTCTCCGTGGGCCTGCTGGAGGTGTCACCCGAGTCGCCCGAGCCGAAGGACTACGCGGCGTCGTTCACCACGAGCGCCCTGCCCTTCGACTACGTGTGGTTCACCCCGGCGGCGCCGCAGGAAGACATGTGCGCGCCCCTCCGGCAGCGTTCGCGCTGAGCCGGAAACGGACGGCATGGCGCACGCCGCTCTGGAAGCGCGCTTCTGACGGCACCTCACCCGCGCAGCACCTTCAGCGCGCGCTCGAAGTCCTCGGGCATGGGGGCCTCCACGCGCACCGTGCGGCCGGTAGCGGGGCTCGGCAGCTCCAGGCGGAAGGAGTGCAGGGCCTGCCGTCCCAGGGCGCTCGCGGCGGGATGCGAGCGCGCCGCCTCGGTGCCGTAGAGCGAGTCCCCGAGCACGGGGAAGCCGGCCTCGGAGAGCTGCACGCGAATCTGATGCGTGCGGCCCGTGTCGAGGTCCACCTCCAGCAGCGCGGCGCCGGGGAAGCGCTCCCGCACCTCGAACGAGAGCGCGGCCCGGCGCGCGGACGGCACGCGAGTGGTGAAGCGGCGCGGGTCCTTCGGGTCCCTCGCGTAGGGACCTTCGAGCCGGCCCTGCTCGGGAGGATTGCCGAGCACGAGCGTCCAGTAGCGCTTGTCGACCTGCTTCTCCTGGAACGCGCGCAGCATCGCCGCGGCGGCCGCGTCCGTGCGCGCGAAAGAAAGACAGCCGCTCGTCTCGCGGTCCAGCCGGTGCACCACGCCGGGCTGGGCCAGTCCCTCCACGTCGAAGGGAGGCCGCTGCGCGGCGAGCAGCCCCACCACGGACTGCATGCGCCCCTCCGGCTCCACGACGAGCCCGGCGGGCTTGTCCACGATGACCAGGGCCGCGTCGTCATGGAGCACCGGCAGCAGCGGCCCCTGGGTGGACGCGGCGGGCGCGGCGCGAGGCTCCGGCCGTTCGATTTCGATTTCCTCTCCGCCCCACAGCTTGCGCGTGGGCTGGCACTTCTTGCCTCGGATGCGCACCGCGCCCGAGTCGATGAGCGCCCGTGCCCGCTCCGGCGTGAAGCCCGGCACGTGCTTCGAGAGGAAGCGGTCGAGCCGCTCACCGGCGGCCTCACGGGGGACCTGGACCTTCTGCTGCGCCATGCCCCTCCCGTCCCCCAACGCGAGCGGCGAGTCAATGTCCACGCGCTGTCTCCGCCCCCGGACGTCCGGCGAGGTACGGTGCGAGTCCATGAAGTACCCCTTCGTCTTCGCGACGACCGCTGTGCTGTTGACGTTCCTGGCCGTCCAGCTCGGAGGTCTGGCGTGGCTTCTCCTCTGGCCCGCTGTGAGCTTCGCAACCGTCGCGCTCGCCTACTCGGGCGTGGGGCCGCGCGTGTATGGGAAGCAGCTGGATGGACGGATGCATCCGGCGGCGATGCTCGTGCTCCTGCCGTGGCTGCTCCTGACGTGGGGTACCTGGAACCTCGCGAGGAAGTTCTCCCGCGAACCGGCCCACGCGGAGGTGGTGCCCGGCTTCTTCGTCGGACGCCGCCTCTTGTCCGGCGAATTGCCGCCCGGCATCGCCACCGTGCTGGACCTGACGTCCGAGTTCATCGAGCCGCCCGGAATCCGCACGGCATGCCGCTATGTGTCCCTGCCCGTGCTGGATGCCTCGACGCTGCCGGTGGAGCGCGTGGTGCCCGTGCTGCGTGAGTTGGCCACGCTGCCCGGGCCCCTCTACGTCCACTGCGCCCAGGGCCACGGCCGCACGGGAATGATGGCCGCGGCGCTCCTCGTCGCTCGGGGGCAGGCCGGAGATGCGCGCTCGGCGATGGCCCTCATCCAGCGCGTGCGTCCCGGCGTGCGCCTCTCACCGGTCCAGGAGCGCGCGCTCGAGGAACTGGCCGCCGCGCTGCGGCCCGTCACACGCCACTGACGGCTACTCGCCGCGCATCGCCACCAGCGGGTCCACGCGCGTGGCCCGCCGCGCCGGCAGCCACGTGGCTACCAGCGTCACCGCCGCCACCACCAGCGACAGACTGCCGAAGGTGAGCGGGTCCGTGGCGCTCACGCCGTAGAGCTGGCTCGCCATGCCGCGCGTGGCCGCCCACGCACCCGCGAGCCCCAGCCCCACGCCCGCCAGCGCCATGCGCATGCCGCTTCCCACCACCAGCCACAGCACATCACCGGGCCGCGCGCCCAGCGCCATGCGGATGCCAATCTCCTGCGTCCGCTGCCGCGCCATGTACGCGATGACTCCGGACAGGCCCACGCCGGCCAGGAGCAGCGCCAGCGCCGCGAACAGCGCCACCAGCGTGGACAGGAAGCGCGGGCGCGCCATCGCGGAGGCAACCACCTCCTCCATCGTCCGCACCTGCGAGATGGGCAGGTTCGAGTCCAGCGCGGCCACCGCCTCGCGCACCCCGGCCACCAGTCGCGTCGGGTCTCCCTCCGTGCGGGCGGTGAACTGGATGAAGTGGAACGTGCCCTGGAGCGCCGGGACGTAGACCTCCGGCCGAGTCTCCTCCAGCGCGCCGCCCTGCCGCACGTCGCCCACCACGCCGACGACGGTCGACCACTGCGCATCGGGGTTGGAGCCCAGGCGGATGCGCTGTCCCAGCGCCTCCTGTCCCGGCCAGTACTGGCGCGCGGTGGCCTCGTTGACGAGGACCACCTGCTGCGAGTCCGCGCGGTCCGCGAAGGTGACGTCCCGGCCGCGCTTCAGCGGAATGCCCAGGGTGCGGAAGTAGCCGGGGGTGACGACCTGGAAGCCCACGGAGCGCTCCTCGCCGGGCGCGGGGCGTGGCTGCCCCTCGAGGTCCATGGTCCGCCAGATGTTGTTGCCGCCGAAGGGCAGGTCCGCCACCGCTCCCACGCTCTTCACGCCGGGCAGCGCCTCCACGCGCTCCTGGAGCCGCTGGAAGAGGGCTGCCTGCCGGGCCTCGTCCGGGTACTCCGCGGCGGGCAGCGACACGCGCCAGGTGAGCACGCCCTCGGAGCGGAACCCAAGCTCCACGGACTGCATGCTCCACAGGCTGCGCAGGAGCAGCCCGGCGCTGATGAGCAACACCACCGCCAGGGCCACCTCGCCCACCACCAGTGCGCCGCGCGAGCGATGGCCCGCGCCGGAGAAGCGCCCGCCTCCTCCCTGCCGGAGCACGCCATTCAGGTCCGGCCGGGACGCCTGCATCGCCGGGACGAGCCCGAAGAGGACGCCAGTGGCCAGCGAGGTGAGCAGCGTGAAGGCAAGGACGCGGACATCCAGCCCCACCGCGCCGAGCCGGGGCAACTCCGGAGGCACCAGCGCGCGCAGCGCATCCATGCCCCACAACGCCAGCAACAACCCGAGCGCGCCCGCAGCCAGCGCCAGCAAGACGCTCTCCGTGAGGAGCTGCCGCACGAGCTGGCTCCGCCGGGCGCCCAGCGCCAGCCGCACCGTCAGCTCCTGCCGCCGCGCGGACGCCCTCGCGAGGAAGAGGTTGGCGACGTTGGCGCACGCAATCACCAGCACGAGACCCACCGCCGCCAGCAGCACCCACAGCGCCGTGCGCACGTTGCCCACGAACTGCTCGCGCAGCGGCACGAGGGTGATGCCGATTTTCGTATTCGCCTCCGGATACTGCTCCGCGAGCCGCGCGGCGATGGTGTCCATCTCCCGCGCCGCGCGCTCCCGCGTCACGCCCGGCTTCAGTCGCCCCACCACGCGCAGGTAGTTGCCTTCGCGCCACGCGCTCGTGTCCTGCGCCGTGTCCGGGCCGAGCTGCGGGATGTCGCGGTGGATGGCGGGCACGAAGAGCTGCGGAGGCTCGGTGGCCGACGCGTTGGTGGGGACGATGGTCGGCCACTCGAAGTGCTCCGGCATGACGCCCACGACTTCGTAGCTCGTGTCGTTGAGGCGCAACATGCGGCCGAGGACGCGAGGGTCTCCGCCGAAGTGCCGCTTCCACAGCGCGTGGCTGATGACCACCGTGTTCGGAGCACCCGCCCCTTCCGTCGGGAGGAGGGTGGTGCCCAGCGCCGCCGGAGTGCCGAGCACCTGGAAGAAGTTGGTGGACACGCTGGCGCCGCGGACGACCTCGGGAGTGCCTTCCCCCGAGAGGTTGAACGGGACGTGCGAGAAGGCGGCGAGCCCCTCGAAGGACTCACTCTGCGCGCGCCAGTCGAGGAAGTTCGCGGGCGCCACCGTCTGCCGGGCCTGGTTCGGGCTCAGGCTCCACACCATCACCAGCCGGTCCGGCTCCCGGTAGGGCAGCGGCGAGAAGAGCACCGCGTTCGCGACGCTGAAGATGGCGGTGTTGGCGGCGATGCCCAGTGCCAGCGTGAACAACGCCACGGCGGTGAAGCCAGGATGCCTGGCGAGCATCCTCAGCGCGAGGCGAAGCTCCTGGACGAAATCCCGCATGCGAACTCCGGAGGTGGGGGGCGGGGGTGGGATAGCAATGACCGAGCCACCCCTTTTCAACATGCCAACCCCTCGGGAATCCACGGGAGCGACTCCACCCCATGTCCACCCCTGGGAAGCGGCTTCCCATTCCCGGACATGCGAAGGCTCGCACCTTGCAGTCCGGCCGGGGCATGACCGCCCTGAGCCGCCTCGCTGCCCTGTTCGTCTGCCTGTCCCTGCCCGCCCTCGCCGACCCGTGGGAGACGCTCGCACCCGGGGTGGAGCTGGCGGAGTTCGATGCCCACCTGAAATCCACCGTGGGCGACTCGCGCGTCACCGTGGTGCGCGTGGACGTGGCGCGCCGGCCGGTGCGGCTGCTGAGCGCGAAGGTGGAAGACCCCGCGAATGAGCCGACGGCGGAGCAGTGGGCGGCGCGGCATGGGCTCGTCGCTGTCACCAACGCGGGCATGTTCCACCCGGGCGGCCAACCGGTGGGACTCGCGCGGACAGAGGGACGCGAGCTCAATGCCTCGCGCCGGAAGGACTACCGCACGTTCCTGGTGCTGCACCCTCGGGAGAAGGGCCTGCCCGCGGTGCAGCTCCTCGACGCGGCGTGTGACGACGTGGAGTCGCTGCTGCCTCGTTACGGCACGGTGCTCCAGTCGCTGCGCATGGTGGACTGCAAGGGGCGCAACACGTGGAAGTCCCAGCCGCGCGAGTGGAGCACCGCGGCGCTCGGCATCGACGCACAGGGCCGGCTCCTGCTGCTCCATGCGCGCTCGCCGTACCGCACGCATGACTTCATCGAGGTGGTCCGGCGCCTGCCCCTGGGCCTGAAGCGGATGATGTACCTGGAGGGCGGACCCGAGGCCTCGCTGCACGTCGCCGCGCCGGGGCGCACCGTGCGTCGGGTGGGCAGCTACGAGACGGGCTTCAACGAGAACGACGACAATGAGCACTACTGGGCACTGCCCAACGTGCTCGGAGTGGTGGCGCCCGCCGCGCCCGCGCGGCCCTGACGCTTGGAGGCGGTGTCACACGGCTTTGCACTTCGTAATGCCGTGTGACACCGCGCCCGGTGTCTCCCGAGGAGCGGAGCTGGCATGCCGGATTGCAATGGGACGCCGCATCCACAGGAGGCATCCCACCCATGAAGTTCCGCATCCCCGTCGTCGCGGCCCTCGCGGCCCTGCTCACCGCACCACTGGCCCTGGCGCAGCCGAAGTCCCCTCCCCCGGAGCAGGACCTGGACCTTGGCGACTACGAGGCCGGCCAGCCGGTGCTCGCCTACAACCTCGCGGTGGTGCCGCTGCACACGCGCAAGGGCCCGCCGTACGACGACTACACGGTGCTGGAGGAAGCGCAGGCGGCGAAGAAGGTCACCATCCGCGAGCTGGACAGCGACGGGACGGTGGGGGCGCTGCGGGTGCACAACCAGGACGCGCGGCCGCTGTACCTCGTGGGCGGCGAGCTGCTCCTGGGCGGCAAGCAGGACCGCATGGTGGGCAACGACGTGGTGGTGGACGCGGGCGAGCGCCAGCGCGTGCAGGTGTTCTGCGTGGAGCAGGGACGGTGGGAGGGCCAGAGCCTCGCCTTCCAGCCGGGGCTCGCGGTGGCGCACCCGGACCTGCGCCGCGCGGCCTTCTTCTCCGAGCAGGGCGCCGTCTGGGGCGAGGTGGCCCGCAAGTCCCAGGTGTCGGGCGTGTCCAGCCCGACGGGCACGTACCGGCGCGTGTTCCAGGACGCAGCGCTGCGCCAGCGCATCGGCAAGTACCTGGACGAAATCCAGGCGCAGCTCCCGCGTGACGAGCGGCTGGCGGGACTGGCGGTGGCCATCAACGGGGACCTGGAGGTGGTGGACGTCTTCGACAGCCCGAAGCTCTACTCGAAGCTGGAGCGCAAGCTGCTGGCCTCGTACGTGCTGGCCGCGCTGGAGAAGCAGCCGGGCCGCGCCAGTGAAGAGGAGGCCGGCCGCACGAAGGCCAAGGCCCTGAAGAAGGAGCACATCGACGAGTTCGTGGGCGGCACCGGGACGGGCAAGAAGGACGGAGTGGAGAAGAAGATGTTCCGCACCAAGGGCAAGCCGGTGCACGGGACGTTCTTCGGCAAGAAGAAGTAGGCGCTCGCGTCCGAGGCCTTCGAGGTGCCAGCACGGGGACGGCGCCTTTTCCGCTACAATGCGTTTCGTGGCGAGACTGGTGGCGATGTTCGGACCCTGCAGGGGGGTGGCGCGCGAGCTGGACGCGCCGCTGGTGGTGGGCCGTGCCTCCGAGGGCGGCCTCCAGCTCCTCGACGAGAAGGTCAGCCGCGAGCACTGTGTCTTCTCCCCGGACGGCGCCGGACACACGCTGAAGGACCTGGGCTCGCGCAACGGGACCTGGCTCAACGGGCAGCGCCTGCCCGCCCAGCAGGCCACGGTGCTGCGCCCCGGAGACCACGTCTCCGTGGGCGAGAGCGTGCTCGTCTACGAGCCGTCCTTCGATGCCCTGCGCGCCCGCGACGGCGAGTCCACGCTGGTGCTCACCCGGACCCGCGTGGAGCGTGCTCGAGGCAGCGGTGCTCCCGGCCCCGATGCGCTCGCCCGCGCCGGGGAGCTGGCCCTGCGCGCGGCCACCACGCCTTCTCCGGACGCCGCCGTGGGGCTCGTCTTCGAGGCCCTGGAGTCCGCGCTCCAGCCGTCCGCGCTCGTGCTGCTGCGCCTCGGTCCGCAGGGGCCACGGCCACGGCACACGCGTCCCCACGGCGCACACCTCACGGTGAGCCGCGAGCTGGTGGACACCGCGCTGCGCACGGGCCGCGCCCAGGTCATGCCCGAGCCGCAGGCCCGCGCCGAGCACGACGCGCACACCACCCGCGTGCGCCGCTCGGACGCGCACGTCCTCTGCGCGCCGCTCTACTCCGCGGGCCAGCCGGCCGGCGCGCTGTGCATCCTCCGTGAGCAGCCCTTCCAGGACGAGGAGCTGTCCCTCGCCGGAGCCCTCGCGCTGGCGGTGGGCCCGTCGCTCTGTCCGCCCGAGCCCCGGCCCGCGCCCGGCTTCCAGCCTCCCGTCGCGGAGAGCGCCAGCATGCGCGAGGCGATGCGCATGGCCGCCGCCGCGGCTGAGGTGCAGTCCACCGTCCTCATCACCGGCGAGAGCGGCACGGGCAAGGAGGAGGTGGCGCGCGCTCTCCACGCCCTGGGTCCTCGCGCGAAGGGCCCCTTCATCGCGGTGAACTGCGGCGCCATCCCCGCCGAGCTGGCGGAGAGCGAGCTGTTCGGCCACGAGAAGGGCGCCTTCACTGGCGCGCAGTCCACGCGTGAGGGAGTCTTCGAGCAGGCCGATGGAGGCACCCTCTTCCTGGATGAAGCCGGAGACCTGCCCGCGCCGCTCCAGGTGAAGCTGCTGCGCGTCCTGCAGGACCGCATCGTCCACCGCGTGGGGGGGAGGAACGGCGTGCCGGTGGACGTGCGGGTGGTGGCGGCCACGCACCGGGATTTGAAGGAGGCCGTACGCACGGGCAGCTTCCGCGAGGACCTGTACTGGCGCCTCAACGTGGTGCGCATCCATCTGGCCCCGCTGCGCGAGCGCCCCGAGGACGTGCTGCCCCTGGCGGAGCGCTTCCTCGCGAAGCTCGGCTCGCAGCTCGGCCGGCGCGCGGCGGGCTTCACTTCCGAGGCGAGCAGGGCCCTGCGCGCCTGTCCCTGGCCGGGCAATGTGCGGCAGCTCGCCAATGCGATTGAGCGGGCGCTCGTGCTCAAGGGGCCGGGAGACCGCGTGGGCGTCGACGACCTGCCGCCGGAGGTCATGTCCCCCGAGCGTCCCGAACAGCCCGGTGGAAACCCGGCCCCTGCCACGAGTGCCCAGGCCCCCCTGGCGGAGGTCCTCCGCGTCGTGGAGCGGGAGCACATCATCCTCGCGCTCAAGCGGGCACGCGGGGTGAAGAGCGCGGCGGCGGAGGCGCTCGGCATCTCGCGGCCGACGTTGGACCGGAAGCTCGAAGAGTACGGAATCGACATCTACGCATGAACTTCCTCTGCCCCGCCTGCCGCACTCCATTGCCGGGCGCCCGTGCGGCGCTGGTGGTGTCCTGCACCGCGTGCGGAGTGCAGGTGGACCTGGCCCGCGTGGAGACGGCCCCCGGTACCGCACGCTTCTCGCCGGAGGTGGACCTCACGGGCGAGACGCTCGGCGGCTTCCGGCTGGTGGGCCGGCTGGGCGCGGGCGGCATGGGCACGGTGTACGCGGCCGAAGGCTACACGGGCCCGTGCGCGGTGAAGGTGCTGTCGACGCTGGTGGCCGCGGACCCCGCCGTGCGCGTGCGCTTCCGCCGTGAGGCAGAAGCCCTGCGGCAGGTGCAGCACCCCGCCGTGGTGCGCGTGCTGTCGGACGGCGAGGAGCGGGGCTTCTGCTGGTACGCCATGGAGCGCGTGGACGGCCCGGACCTGCGCGCGAAGCTGACGAAGGATGGGCCCCTTCCCTGGCCCGAGGTGGAGGGGCTCGCGCGGAGGATGCTGGACGCACTGGGCGCCGCGCACGAGAAGGGTTTCATCCATCGGGACGTGAAGCCGGGGAACATCCTGCTCGCAGCGGATGGCGCGAAGCTGTGCGACTTCGGCATCGCGCGGCTGGACGGTGCGACGACGCTGACGGAGTCCGCCGCGCTCATCGGCTCGCTGCGCTACATGGCGCCCGAGCAGCAGCGCCTGGGCCGCGCGGTGGCGCAGTCGGACCTCTTCTCGCTGGGGCTGGTGTTGTACGAGTCGCTCGCGGGCGGCTTCCCCGGAGAGAAGCCGCTGCCTCCGGGAGTACCGTCGCGACTGCGCCGGCTGCTGTCACGGCTGCTCGCGGAGCGCATCGACGAGCGGCCCGACAGCGCGGCGTCCGCGAGCAGACTGCTGGAGCGGCGCGTCCCCGTGGGCGCGCTGGCCGTGGGCACCTCGGCGGTGCTGGCCCTCGCCGCGTTCCTGTTGCTGGGCCCGGCTTCCTCCGCGCGGCAGGATGGACGGAACGCAGTGGCCGCGACGAAGGAAGAGCCCGCACCGGCGACGGCGCCCCAGCAGGAGAGCCCGCCCCTGCCCGACAGCGCGCCTCAGCCGCAGGTCCTGGAACTCCCACGCGCGACGGTGAAGCAGACGTCACCGGCCTCGGGCACGGAGACGCTTCCCTCCTCGCCCCCGGCGCAGAGCCTTCTCAAGTCATCCCCGCGCGGCAAGACCAGCCCCGCGCAGCCCATCCTCGACGTCGGCACCAAGGCGGAGAAGTCCTCCGCGCCGCCTCGCAAGGGCACGCGGATGAAGGAATCGAAGCCCAAGGAGTAGCCGGCAGCCCTGTGCGCACGGTCGTGCCTCCCCGTGGGGCTACGACTTCCGGACGACACGAGCGGAGGATGCCGCGCAGCCCCGCTCCGGCACCAGGCAGGAGGCGCGAGCAGGCAACGCCCGTCACGACGACGGTGTCCACACTCCATCAGGAAGGGTCGGCGAGCCCCACCCTGCCGTCCGTGAATGGAGGTGCTGCATGGCCCGGGCGTTCGACATCACCACCACGTCGCCCACGCTGAAGCTGGGTGGCAACCGGAAGGGCGAGGTGGCCTTCACCGTCACCAACTCACTCAACAAGCCCGTCCGGGGCAGGGCCGTCATCATCCCCGAGGGCAACACGCCCCCCGGGTGGCTCACCCTCAACGACGAGGCCGAGCGGGACTTCCCACCCAACGGCACGCACGTCTTCCAGGTCCAGGTGAATGTCCCGCCCACGCAGGCCGCGGGCGACCATTCCTTCCACCTGCTCGTCGCGGACCAGTCCAACCCCGACGAGTACTTCGCCGAGAGCTCCCCGGTGGCCTTCAAGGTGCCGGCCCCGATGGTGGCTCCACGCAAGAAGATTCCCTGGTGGGTTCCCGTGACGGGCGCGGCGGCCGTGCTCATCATCGTGCTGGTCGGCGTCCTGCTGAGCCGGCACGGAGAGCCGGAGCCGGAGCCGGGCACGGGCGGCTCCGGCGGAGTACCCCAAGCCGAGCCTCCACCTCCCGCTCCGGTGCTGACGTTCAATGGCACCACGTCCTACGTGGACCTCGGGCAGCCCCTGTCGCTGGAAATCACCGGCCCCCTCACCCTGGAAGCGTGGGTCCGCCCCGTGAACTCCGGCAACCAACAGGGAATCATCACCCGGGGCTATGTCTTTGACCCGGCCGGGGCCATCTACATGCGCATCGCCTTCGGCAGCTACCAGGTGGGCTCGTACATGCAGGGAAAGCCTTATGGCGGCACCTCCGCGAGCGTGCCTCTGCAGGACTTGAATCAATGGGTCCACATCGCCGGCACCTACGACGGCGAGAAGTGGAGGCTCTACCGCAACGGCGAATTGCTGGCCGAGGCGCCCATTGCGCAGGGCGGCGGCTTCCCCCTCGGCACGCGCTGGGCCATCGGCTCCAGGGGTGGGGGCGGAGATCAGACCTTCAACGGCAGCATCCGCGACGTGCGCATCTGGAGCGTCGCCCGCACCCAGGACCAGGTCAAAGACGACATGAAGAACCCTCCCGCCAAGGACACGGAGGGACTGAATGGCTACTGGCCGCTGGACGAGGGACGCGGCAGCCGCGTCCTGGACCACAGCGGCAACGAAGCCCACGGCTTCGTCCACGACGCGCCGTGGACGCCACGGCCGTGACGCCCTTCAAGCCCGCTGCACCTGGGCCAGGGACATGCGGCGCTTGGGCTTGCGGCGGATGAAGCGGCTCGCGTCGCCGCGCCGGTAGCAGGTGATGAGCCGCTCCTCGTCGCTCAGCAGCACAATCCATCCCCGAGCCTGCCTCGCCAGGGCGGAGCTCCGCCACGAGATGGGCAGGTCGCGCTCCAGCACCGTGACATGGGTCAGCCCGGAGGCGCGGGCACGGGCGCCGAACTCGAGGATGAAGTCGAGGACGTCGTCTCGAAGCTGGCGGCGTGAGCGGCGCTCGACGAAGTGGCGGGTCAGGGAGAATGCACGGGGTGGGACCGGACAGCTCAATGGCGGGACCTCCTTCGCGGGTCCTCCCTCTACACACGGCGTTCCAACCGGCCGCGCTCCGGATTCCGGGGACTTGGCCCGCCCCCTGACATCGGCCCGAGCGACAATCCGTCAATTTCCGGGCGAGCGCGTGACAGCGCGACGCCGCGGCCCGCGACCGGGTTGACGCTCCCGGCGGGCCATGCGAGAGCCGCCGCCATTGCCCATGCCCTCCCCTTCCGAGCTCATCCACGAGGAGACCCGGCGCTACGTGCGCGGGTACCGGTCCGCGTCGCTGTGCGCGGGCGTCACCCTGCGCGGTGAGCACCACGTGCACGCCGTCCGGGCCAGAGGCGCCCCGCCGTCCCCCAATGCCATCTACGCGCTGGGAGAGCTCACGCAGGTCTTCACCGGCGCGCTGCTCGCGCTGCTCGTGGACAAGGGCGACCTGCGGCTGGACACGCCGCTGTCGGAGCTCATCCCCCGCCCGCTGCTGCCCGACGAGGCCGCGGGCCGCATCACCGTGGAGCAGCTCGCCACGCACACCTCCGGCATGCCGCACCTGCCGCCCAATCTGGAGACGCCGGAGCAGAAGCCGGAGGACCCCTTCGGCCACTACTCCGCGGGCCTCTTCGGGGACTTCCTCCGGAGCTATCACCCCGTGAGTCCTCCGCCGCGTCCGCATGCCGAGTCCCTCCTCGGAATGGGCGTGCTCGGCCACGCGCTGTCGCGGCGCGCGGGGCTCAACTACGCGCATGCGTTGAGAGACCTGATGTTCAAGCCCCTGGGCCTCGTGGACACCACGGCGCGGCTCGCGGACGAACAACAGCCACGCCTCCTCTCCGGCCACACCGCGCGTGGCAAGCCGCTGCCCGCGTGGACCTTCCCAGCGCTGCCCGGCGCGGGCGCGCTCCACTCCACCGCGCCGGACCTGCTGCGCTTCCTCGATGCACATATGGGGCGCGGCGATGCCACGCTCGTGCGCGCCTTCAAGCTGGCGCAGACGCCTCGCGTGGATGCGGGGCCCGCGCGTTTGGCGCTGGGCTGGACGGTGTCCACCGTGCGCGGGCTGGACGTGGTGTGGCGCTCGTCCGTGATGGGCGGCTACACGGGCTTCCTCGGCTTCGCGCCAGCAGCGGACGCGGGCGTCGTCCTGCTCTCGGACCATGGTTGGTCCCTCTTCGCGGCGCTGCGCGGCCGTGTTCCCCTGGAGACCCCGGGGCTCGCGCTCCTCACCCGGGTGAGTCACGCATGAAAATCTGG
Organism: Pyxidicoccus sp. M6; assembly: GCF_055568925.1. Lineage (NCBI taxonomy): Bacteria > Pseudomonadati > Myxococcota > Myxococcia > Myxococcales > Myxococcaceae > Pyxidicoccus > Pyxidicoccus sp. M6. The sequence continues at coordinate 9,959,717 of NZ_CM145714.1, forward strand.
GTCGATGCCGATGCCTGTCCCGGGCCCGTCCGGGACATCCTGCTGCGCGCCTCACAGCGACTGAAGGTCCCCATCGTCTTCGTGGCCAACCGCGCCCTCTCCCTGCCGCGCTCGGAGCTCGTGTCCACGGTGCAGGTGGGCGCGGGCCTGGACGTGGCGGACCGGCACATCGCCGCCTCGGCACAGAAGGGGGACCTGGCCGTCACGCAGGACATTCCCCTGGCCGCGCTGCTGGTGCCCCGGGGCGTGGTGGCGCTGGACCCGCGCGGCGAGCTGTTCACCGAGGAGAACATCTCCGAGCGCCTGTCCGTGCGGAACTTCATGCAGGAGCTGCGCGAGAGCGGCGTCATGACGGGCGGCCCGAGCGGCTTCTCCGCGCAGGACCGCCAGCAGTTCGCCGCCGCCCTGGACCGCGAGCTGACACGCCTGCTCCGCAAGCCGCCAGTGTAGGGCGCGAAACGCACGCGGCCGCGGAATGCGCGTTCGCCCCTGGCCGCTCCGCCCGGCATGCGCTACCTGAAGGCCCATGCCTACCCTTGCTCTCGTCCGACACGGTCAGTCCCTCTGGAACCATGAGAACCGCTTCACCGGCTTCGTGGACGTGCCCCTCACCGAGCAGGGCCGCGGCGAAGCCCGGCTCGCGGCCAAGGCCCTCCAGGGGATGAAGTTCGACGTCGCCTACACGTCCGCGCTCACCCGCGCGCAGGAGACGCTCGCCATCATTTTGGAGGCGCTCGGCCAGCGCATCCCCGTCATCCGCGACGCCGCCCTCAACGAGCGCCACTACGGAGACCTCCAGGGCCTCAACAAGGCGGACGCGGCGAAGGAGTTCGGCGAGCAGCAGGTGAAGCTGTGGCGCCGCTCCTACGACGTGCCCCCGCCCAACGGCGAGTCGCTGGCCATGACGGCGAAGCGCGTGCTGCCCTTCTACGACCGCGCCATCGCGGGCGATTTGCGCCAGGGCAAGCACGTCCTGGTGGTGGCGCACGGCAACTCCAACCGCTCGCTGGTGATGAAGCTGGACGGGCTCACGGGCGAGCAGGTGGTGGGCCTGGAGCTCGCCACCGGCGTGCCGCTCGTGTACGAAATCGGCGCCAACGGCGAGGTGCTGTCCAAGCGCCTGCCCGTGCCCTGAGCCCCCGCGGGAACGCCGCTCCCTCCTTGCGGGTCCAACGAGAGGACACTCCGGGCGCACGTGCCGCCCGGCCGGAGGGGAGCCCATGAGACGCGGTCGGCTGTGGATGGGAATCGGAGTCGCGGTGCTCGCGGCGGTGGGACTGGCACGGGCCTTCGGCGGGAGCTCGCCGGCAGCCGCCCCCACCGTCCCGCCCACGCGGGAGAGCCCCGCGGTGAGCGCGGAGCCACTGCGCGCGCACGTGCGCATGCTCTCGGAGACCTTCCACCCTCGCGACTCCAGGCACCCCGAGAACCTGGACCGCGCCGCGGACTACATCGCGGACCACCTCTCACGAGCGGGCGGCACGGTGGAGCGCCACTCCTTCTCCTTCGCCGCGAGCGGCCCCGCCTTCAGCAACGTCAGCGCCCGCTTCGGGCCGGAAGACGGCGAGCGAATCATCGTCGGCGCGCACTATGACGCCGTCCTCGGCACGCCGGGCGCGGACGACAACGCGAGCGGCGTCGCCGCGCTGCTGGAGTTGGCGGTGCTGCTGGGCAAGCACCCGCCGCACCTGCGCGTGGACCTGGTGGCCTACACGCTCGAGGAGCCGCCCTACTTCGGCACCGCGCAGATGGGCAGCGCCCTCCACGCGCGCTCCCTGAAGCAGGACGGCGTGAAGGTGCGCGCCATGCTCGCGCTGGAGATGCTGGGCTTCTACAGCGACGCGCCGGGCAGCCAGGACTACCCGCTTCCCGCGCTCGACCTGCGCTACCCGGACACGGGCCACTTCATCGGCGTGGTGGGCCTCCCGGGGGACGGAGGCCTCACCGACACGGTGGCCGGGGCGATGCGCGCGGGCAGCCCGCTGCCGGTGGAGAGCCTCACCGCACCCGCCGCGCTGCCGGGGGTGGCCCTCTCGGACCACGCCAGCTTCTGGGAGCAGGGCTACCGCGCCGTCATGGTGACGGATACGGCCTTCTTCCGGAACGCGCGCTACCACACCGCGGACGATACGTGGGACTCGCTTGACTATGTGCGTATGGCCCGTGCCGTCCAGGCGGTGTATGCCGCCGTCAGGACGCTGGCCTCGAGCCCGCCCTCCGGGGATTGAATGAAGGGGGACCGGGCGCGTCGGTAGTGTCGAGTACACGAAAGGACGCACACCCCATGAAGGCCCTCGCCCTCGCCCTGACCATCCTCACCGCCTCGTCCGCCTTCGCCGCCAACGAGCCCCAGCAGGCCGCCGAGCTGAAGCGCTCCCCGCCCCCGGGACGCCCCATGCCGCAGCCGCCTCCGCCGCAGCCGCCTCCGCCCTCGCGCCACCTGGCCGTGGTGGACCGCGAGGAGATGAACGCCCGCATGGCCCGCCTGGAGCGGCTGCTGGAGGACGTGGAGGACCGCCTGGATGGCCGCGGTGATGGCCGCGGTGACGCGCGCAACAAGCTGCGCCGCGCGCAGGAGACGCTGGACTCGCTGCAGCAGTTCCTCGCCGAGGCCCCGCCGCTGGGCGCCGTGCAGCCCCTCCCCTCGCCGGCCCCGCAGCCGCCGCCCCCGCCGCCGCCCGCGCCGGTGGTGCGCCCCATGCCGGACGGCCCCTTCAAGCGCATGAACGACGCCGTGGCCAGGGAGAGCTTCGCGGAGGACAAGATGCGCGTCCTCAAGATGGCCGCCGGTGACAACTACTTCCTCATCTCCCAGGTGGGGCAGCTGATGGAGCACTTCCAGTTCTCGCAGGACAAGCTCACCGTGGTGCGCGAGCTGAAGCCCCGCATCCTCGACCCGGAGAACGGCTACACGCTCTACAGCGCCTTCTCCTTCTCCAGCGACAAGAAGCGCCTCCAGGAAATCCTCGCGCAGCGTTGACGGGCCGGACGACGCGAGCGCCACTGGGGCACCGCGGGCGCCTTGGGATTCTTCCCGGGGCGCCCGTGGTCTTTTCAGCGCCCAGCGCTCACGCCCACTGGATGCGGTAGGTGCAGGCGCCGCCGTCCTTGTGGAGGATGTCCACGCGGCCGTCCTTCGCGCCCGCGACGCGCAGGGCCTGAATCATGATGCCGCCGAAGTAGCGGGGCACGCCGCTCGTCTCATTGATGACCATCTCGAAGGTGTTGGGGCTGCCCTCCACCGGCTTCAGCTTCGTCTCCAGGTAGTTCGTCGCGGAGCGGAAGTTGTGCGTCGTGCGCTCCAGCATCCGCTTGGGCCCGAGCATCCGCACCGTGGCCATGACGGCCTTGCCCATCATCGTCTTCTCGTAGCCCGTCACCAGCGACTCGCCCACGTGCTCCAGGGCCTCGTCGAGCGGCACGCCGGGATAGGCTTCCTCGGCCGCGATTCGCACCCAGCGGTGGTACTGCTCCTCGGGATAGGCCGGCGCGAAGGCCCGCCCCAGGTCCAGCCCCGCCGCCTTCAGCCGCTCCTTCGCGGTGGGGGTCAGCTTGTCCGCCAGGGCCTGCACGAAGAGGCCCTCGACGGTGTGTGCGAATACGACCTTCTGCTCTTCAACCATGATGGAGACTCGGGGAACGCAGCGTCACTGAAGCAGTGTGGCTGCAATATAATGTTGCGCTCGTAAATTTCCACCGAGGCAGGGGGGTTCAGCCCCGGGTGAGGGCGTCCCATACGGCCTGTGCTTCCGGTGCGTCGGCGGTGCCGTGGACGGCGGCCACCACGCGCCCCTGCGAGTCCAACGCGAAGGCGTACGGAGTGTGGCTGGAGTCCAGGCCCAGCGCCTTCGCCATGGCGCCGTTCTTGTCCAGCCAGGTGTCGCCCCAGAACTCGCGGGGCACCTTCTCCCGCGCCTTGCCGCGCACGGTGCCGGTGCTCACGAAGAAGGGCAGCTTGAAGGTGAGGATGGACGCGCGGTGGACGGACTTCGGCACGCGCGTGTCCGCGGCGTCGAACCACTGCCTCATCGCGTCGCCGCCGTCCTTGTCGGTGATGACCACGAGCAGCGTCGTCCGCCCCTTCAGCTCGTGGCTCTGGTGGGGCGCGTCGAGCAGGTCCTTCGTGGAGAAGTCCGGCAGCGTCTCACCGGGCCGGGGCATGGCGCCCACGGCGGTGGCGACGAGCAGCGCGCCCACCAGCACCCCGCGCCGCAGCACACGCGCCGCCCTCGTGACTCCCTCTCGTCGTGCCATGCGCGCCCCCCTCGTGCGAGGTCCACACGGGTAGAGGTGGCCATCCTCCGGCCGTGACTCCAGGGGAGCGGGCCCGGGCGGCGGCCGGCTGCCTGCTCCCCTCGGGCGCGGGGCTCGCTCAGTACGAGCGCACGACGCCCATCACCACGGAGCGCATCGGGCGGACCGGGGCGAAGGCACGCTCCATGGCCTCGACGGCCTCGGACATGGGGCCATGCGAGGCCTCGATGCGCGCGTAGCGCGTGCGCATGCGCTCCAGCACGTCGGCGGGGAGCAGCCGGCGCGCGAGGGGAAACACCTGCGTCTCCTCCGCGGCGGTGTGGCCTTGCTGCAATTGGAGGTAGGCCTCGGCCGCTTCGAGCATCGGCTCCGGGTCCGCGCCCTCGCGCAGCGTCGCCTCGGCCGCGCGCTGGAGCGCCAGGGCCTGCTCGCTGCCGGTGCCGTGCTCACCCGTCACCTGGGACAGGAGCCCCGGCGTCAACGGCAGCCGGTGTACGAGCATCGTCTGGAAGAGCACCATCTCCTTGGCGTGGTGACTGCCATCCACGTACGTGCGGAAGAAGTTGGCGGCCCGCAGGAAGAGCGATGCGGAGACGAACTCTCCCTCGCGCCCCCGCGCCACCGCCTGCCCCAGCAGGTCCAGCACGTGCTGAATCTGCCGGTGCTCGTCCTTCAACACATCCAACGCGTCCATCGAGGTCCTCACACCGTACGGGAGAAGCGGGGCCTCTCGGCCCGGGAGAGATAGGCGTCGAACACCATCGCCACGTTGCGGACGAAGAGGCGGCCCAGCGCCGTGAGCTCCAGCTGCGTGCCGGTGCGGACCACCAGCCCGTCTTCCTCGAAGGCGCGCAGCCGCTCCAATTCCGGGGCGAAGTCGCGCGCGCCCTCGTGGCCCAGGTCCGTCCAGAAGTTGCACATGAGCTGGGTGATGACGGCGCGGCGCCGCTTGTCGTCCTCCGTGAGGGCGATGCCGCGCTCGGTGGCGAGCCTCCCTTCCGCCACGCGCGCGTAGTAGTACGGCAGCGGCCGGACGTTCTGCGCGTAGGCGCCGCCCACGTCGCTGATGCCGGTGCTGCCGAGCGCCACCACGTCCGACGCGGCCTTCACCGTGTAGCCCTGGAAGTTGCGGCCCAGCCGGCGCTCGGCCTGGGCACGCGCGAGCTCGTCCTCGGGCACCGCGAAGTGGTCCATGCCGATGGGCCGGTAGCCCGCCGAGACGAAGGACTCGTAGGCGGAGCGGAACAAGTCCAGCTTGGTGCGCGTGCCGGGCAGCGCGTCCGCGGGCATGCGCTTCTGGTGCTTCAGCACCTCCGGCATGTACGCGAACGAGTAGACGGCGAGCCGGTCCGGCCGCATGGCCAGCACCGTCTCCAGCGTGCGCGCCCAGCGCACCTCGTCCTGATGGGGCAATCCGTAGATGAGGTCGAAGTTCACGCCGGTGAAGCCCAGCTCGCGAGCGTGCTCCAGCAGGGCGCGCGTCTGCTCCGGCGTCTGGATGCGATTGGTGGTCTGCTGCACCAGCGGGTCGAAGTCCTGCAGGCCCATGGACACGCGGTTGAAGCCCAGCTGCCGCAGGAGCGAGAGCTGGCCTGGCGTGGTCAGCGCGGGGTGCACTTCAATGGCGACCTCCGCGTCGGGCAGCGGCGTGAAGCGGCGGGTGAGCTCCGTCCACAGCCGCTCCAGTTGCGACTCGGTGAGGAAGGTGGGTGTGCCGCCGCCCCAGTGGATTTGCGACACGCTCCGCCGCGCGCCGAGCCGCCGGGCCACCAGGTCCATCTCCATGACGAGGTGGTCGATGTACTGGTCCGCCGCGCCCCGGTCCTTGCTGATGACGACGTTGCAGCCGCAGTACCAGCAGAGGCTCTTGCAGAACGGGAGGTGGACGTAGAGCGAGAGGGGCTCCGCGCTGTCCCGGTCGCCAGCGAGGGCCAGCCGCTCGGAGAGGGCCTCGGCGCCGAAGTCGGCGCGCCACTCGGGGGCGGTGGGATAGCTGGTGTAGCGCGGGCCGGCGACGTTGTACCGGCTCAGCAATTCCTCGGAAGGCGTGGGGACGTCGAGGCGGGGTTCCATGACACCCCTGCCCTACTCCAAGCCCCGTGCCAATCCCGGCACCGGGCGGCTGGGGCTGGAGGGGCGCAACTCCTGCGCCCGACCCCGGTCGGCCCGCAAACCCCGCGCGAAGTCCCCCCGCCAGGCGGGCGAGCGTCCGCTGTCCACCACCAGCGTCGCCTTCGGCTCCGGCTCGCCCTGCCCGGGGTCCCCTCGCGGGGCTACGTGCGTCAGCCCTGTTGCACCTGGAAGGGGATGTCGAGCGTGCCAAGGTGCTCGTTCGTCCTCGCGTCCACGAGCTGCACCTGGAGCGACACCGCGCGCTCGCGGCGGGTCACGCCCTGGAAATAGAGGAAGCCATCGAGGGCGCCTCCGGGCTCCAGCACGCCTTCCGGCAGCGCCCGGGTGAGCATGTCCTCGGTGGGCAGCGGCACCTCGTACGGGTAGCCCCAGTAGTAGGGGTAGGTGGGGCCGGCCCAATAGGGGCCCCCCCAATACGGGCCGCCCCAATAGGGGCCCCACCCCCAACCCAGCCCCCAGCTCCATCCCCAGCCATACCAACCGCTGACGCCCACGTGCCACGACGCGGGCTCGATGAGCCCCACGCTCCCCTGCGTGCCGCCGCTGCCCTCGTGCCACGACGTGGGCTCGATGGGCCTCGTGCTCCCCTGCGTGTCGCCGTTGCCGTTCTGCTCGCCGTTCTTGTTCCCCTGCGAGGGGGCGGCCCACGGCGCGCGGGTCTCCAGGGTTGGAAGCGCGGTGTAGCGGAAGCGCGACGTCTCGCCCACGAGTGAGAAGTCCGTGTAGCGCAGGCGCAGCGGCCGGCCGCTCCCGTTCTCCAGCCGGACATAAATGGGCGTGAGCCGGCGCTCGAGGTCGGAGGGATAGCCCTTCCAGGCATTGCCATCCGCCAGCAGGTGCACGCCCTGCGCATCGGCGACGGCGGTCGCACGGTGCCCGCTCTGGATGACGTGTGCTTCCGTGCTCGGCCACAGCCGGGGCTCCGCGGTCACGCAGCCCACGGCCAGCAGCAGCACCGCGATGCCGGCTTCACGTGCGCGCATGGCCCCTCCTCTCGTTGAACCTAACGAGTCCGAGACCTCGAGAGAGTCAGGGGCCGGAGGACTCCCGGGGCCCGGGCAGGGAGGGTGGCGCCGTCATGTATCCTCTCCCTTCCATCTCACCTCGAGCTCCCGATGACGAACACCCTCCTCCGCAACTGTCATGCGCTCGTGCCCGGTGCGCGCGGTGAGCCCACCGTCGCACGCAACCAGGACATCGTCGTCCGGGGCAACCGCATCATCGCCATCCGCCCCACCGGCCAGGCCCCCGAGCCCGACCTCGACATCATCGAGGCTCACCAGCAGCTCGCCATGCCCGGCCTCATCAACACGCACTCCCACGTGCCCATGGTGCTCTTCCGCGGCCTGGCCGAGGACGTCCCCATCGAGCGCTGGTTCAACGAGTTCATCTGGCCCCTCGAGAGCAACCTCTCCGAGGAGGCCGTGTACTGGGGCATGCAGCTGGGTCTCATCGAGATGATCGAGGGCGGCGTCACCACGGTCGCCGACCACTACTTCTTCATGGACCAGGCGGCTCGGGCCGTCCAGGACGCCGGCACCCGCGCCCACCTCGGCTGGGCCGTGTTCGGCAGCCGGGGCCTCGAGGCGCTCGACGAGACCGCCGACTTCGCCCAGCGCTGGAACCTCGGCGCAGACGGCCGAAAAACTGGCCATGGGTCTGACGCCCATCTCCGCGCTGCGTAGGGCCGGCATCCCCGTGGGCCTCGCCACCGACGGAGCCGTCAGCAACAACACGCTCGACATCCTCGAGAGCCTCCGCCTCATGGCCATGCTGCAGAAGCATGACGCGAGCAATCCCGAGGCGCTCCCCATCCCCGAGGCCCTCGACATCGCCACGCGCGGCAGCGCGGCCGTGCTCGGAATGGGCGACCGGCTCGGGCAGCTCGCCCCCGGCTTCCTGGCGGACATCATCCTCGTGGACGCGAGCGGCGCCCACTGGCAGCCGCCCCACAACCTCGCCGCCGGGTTGGTCTACAGCGCTCGCGCCAGCGACGTGCGGACGGTGATGGTCGATGGCCGCATCATCATGCGGGACCGTCACCTCCTCACCCTCGACAAGGCCCGCGTCCTCGCCGAGGTGGCCCGCCACATGGAGCACCTCGCTCGCCGTGTCCCCGAGGCTCGCATCCAGGTCTACAAGCCGTAGCCGCGTCGCGCGGCCTAATCCTGGGCGTGGTCCTTGCGCAGGCCGTCCTTGACCCTGGCCGCGCCTTCCGCGTTGAGGAGCTCGACGAAGTCCGTCACGCGGGGCCCGCTTGGAGCCAACTCCTGGGTGAGGAAGTCGGACACGGGCGAGGCCGTGCCGGCCTCACGCGTGCGCACGTGGAGGAAGTTCGTCCCCGTCTCCGCCTTGTGACACCCGCTGCACGTGGCCTTCGCGAAGGCGTGGCGTACTTCCTCCGTCGCTCCGGGCACCTGCCAGAGGCTGCCCGCGGGCACCGGCGCCGCGCCCGCGCGGAACGGCACGCCTTGCCACGTGGCGGGCACCTCGTGCGTGCCCGCGAGGATGGCGCTCGCGTTCTGGGTGGCCCAGTCCCCCAGCGCCTGCGTACCGTTGAGGGCCGAGTCCACCTCCTGCTTCACCGTGTCCGGCGTCAGGTAGCCCGTGGGGCCGAGGACGAACTCGCGCATCTCCCACACCTGGGGGTCGGACGGCGACAGGGGAACCTCGTTGGTGCGCAACTGGAGCAGCGCACTGCCGTTCCGCCGGGAGGGCGAGGCGGCCCGCTTCGTGAATCTGCGCGTCGCCTCGAACAGCTTCCCGTTGAACTTCGGGCCGAAGGACTGCAGCCCGAGCGCATAGTAGCGGTAGGCCCAGGTGAGGATGTCCGCCTTGCTGGCAATGGGCAGCTCGTACTCGAAGATGACGGTGAAGGGCTTGCGCTCGCCGTTGGGGCCGAGCACGCCGAAGACGAAGCGGCCCTCGCCCGCGCGGCCCGGCGAGTCCGCCGTGGGCAGGCGCCGCAGGTCGGGACGGTAGACGATGGCCAGCAGCCGGAAGGGCGCCTTGCCGAAGTCGAGCACGCACTGGTTATCGGCGCCGGTGCAGCCGCTGGCCGCGAGCCACGGGGTGATGACGAGCGAGCGGATGGCCGGGCGCGCGGGGACGTGCTGACCATTGATGACCTGCTCCTGCTCCCACGTGTGCAGCCACCGCAGCACGAACATCGACCGCGCCCATTCCTTGTCGCGTCCCTTCAGCGTGTACAGCGAGTCCGGCAGCATGTTGTCGATGAGCCGACCGAAGCTCCAACCGCCGCCGGGGTCGGTGTTCACCTGCTCCGGGTCCCACTGCGTGAAGCGCAGGTCATCCACCACGCTCACGTCGGTGACGAACAACTGGCGAGCCGGGTCGATGGACGCGCTGTCAACCGCCTGAGGGCGTGTCCGCGTGGCCACGACGTCCTGTTCGTCCCTGGACGCGGGACAGGACGCGAGGGCGAGGACACAGACGGTGAGCCTCCTCAGCCAGGAATGCGAGGTGACGACATGCGGCCGCGTGATGGGCTTCAGAGATGACATAACTGCTTCTCCAGCGATGATGGAAAACACCGGAACGGCACGCAGGGACAGCTGTGCCGTCCGTGCGACTGAGAAGTGGCCATACCGTCGGGAGCGGCAAGCCGCGCCAGTCCAGGTGTTCACACGCCGGGGCGCTCCCATCAGGCATTCATCAGCGCCCTGCCCTCGGGTTCCATCCTCGTTTCCGGGTTGCAGCAGCAATCTCACCGCGAACTTTCTTGGGACGGCCGCGAGCCTCGGGCCTCTTTTCGCATCCAGAACGCCTGATGGCGTTGGGTTGCGTTCTTCCGAGGGCTCCATGGCGTCAGACAAGCGAGACGCGTCCACCCCTTACGAGGAATTCCAGCGCCGTGCGAGAGCGCGTGCCGAGGCCATTCGACGGGCCCGGGAATTCGCCCGGCGACGGGCGAAGGCGCGCGAGAAGTCGGCGGCCGCGCCATTGCAAACCGGCCCGAGGCCCCCGGAGGACGCCGTCGCACGGAAGCCCGGGGACCCGCTCGCGAGGGTCGACGCCTTGGCCCTCCAGGCGGAGCTGGAGGGAGCATTCCTCGCGCTGGACACACTCTTGCTGAAGCTGGAGCAGAGAGCCGACGAAGAGCGGCACGCAACTGTCGAGCCCTCCGTGGAACGAGAGGACCGCGCGCAGGAGGAACAGGAGCGCGAGGACTTCCCGCGGGAGGACAGCAACGACGCGGAAGCGGACCTGGGTGGCACTGCCCGAGAAGCGGGCATTCCGTGGCGCTCCTGCACGCGCACGGACCGTTTGGAGAATCTCGAAGAATCAAAAGGGGGCACGCACATGCGAGGACTCGAGGGCAAGGTCGCAGTGGTGACAGGAGGCAGCTCGGGCATCGGACTGGCGACGGCGAAGCTGCTGTGCGCGGAGGGCGCGAAGGTGGTCGTCGCCTCGCGTGGGGAGGAGCGCGGCCGCGCCGCGGAGCGGGGGCTGCGCGACGCCGGGGGCGAGGCCCTCTTCGTCCGGACGGACGTGGCGCGGGCGGACGACGTGCGGCGCATGGTGGACGCGGCACTGGAGCGCTGGGGGCGCCTGGACCTCGCGGTGAACAGCGCGGCCTTCGGAGACGTCACGTACGCGCTGACGGCGGAGCTCTCGGAGGAGGAGTTCGACCGCACCCTGGCGGTGTGCCTCAAGGGGGTGTGGCTGTGCCTCAAGTACCAGTTGCCGGCCATGGTGCGCGGCGGGGCGGTGGTGAACGTCTCCTCCATCAACGGCCTGTCGGGCACGCCGATGGGCTCGTTCTACTGCGCGGCGAAGCACGGGGTGCACGGCCTCACCCGGTCGGCGGCAATCGAGTACGCGGCGCAGGGGGTCCGGCTCAACGTGCTGTGCCCCGGTGCGCACCGCACCCCCATGCTCGAGGGTGTGTTCAACAAGCTCTCGCCCGGCGCGCCGGAGAAGGCGGCGAAGCTCGTGTCCAGCAGGGTCCCCCTGGGCAGGATTGGCGACCCGGAGGAGAGCGCGCGGGCCATCGTGTGGCTGCTCTCCGACGAGGCCTCGTACGTGACGGGCGCGGTGCTGACGGTGGACGGTGGCCTCATGGCCGGAGCGGCGTAGCCCGCCTGCTGTCGCGCGGCCTCGCGCAGGTGAAGGTACTGGCGGACCCGCTGCGGCCGCTCTCACGCAGACAGAGGCCGCTCCATCCCTCCGCGAGCCATCACCCGCCAGCCGGCCCCAGGAACCGCGCCTCCATCCGCTTCACCTCGCCCGAGGCCGAGTCCTTCACCTCCACCGTGAAGACAAAGGGCGCTTTGACGCGCCCCTGCTGGACGGTGATGAACAGCGGCACGCGGAAGCTCTCCAGCGAGGCCAGCTTCACCTCCGCCTGAGGCACCACCACGTGCGCGGGCACGGGGCTCTCCACCCGGATGGTGAATGTCGTCTCCTCCGGGTTCTTGTTCACCAGGTGCAGCTCGAACTGGTTGCGCACCGTGCCCTCTTCGATGAGGTACGGCATGCCCTGGAAGCGCAGCAGGTTGGCCTCGAACGGGACGCGCTGCACGAGGCTCAGCGTGAGGCCGGTGAAGGCCGCCACCATCAGCGCGCCGTACAGCACCAGCCGGGGCCGCATCACGCGGCGCTTCTGCCCATCCAGCCCGTTGAGCGAGTCATACCGGATGAGCCCACGCGGCCGGCCCACCTTGTCCATGACGTCGTCGCACGCGTCCACGCACTGCGCGCACGCCAGACAATCCATCTGCAAGCCATTGCGGATGTCGATGCCCGTGGGACACGCCATGACGCACCGGCGGCAGTCCACGCAGTCCCCGCGCGGCGGCGTCACCTCGCCGGGCGTCGGCCTCACCTTCAACATCCGCCCGCGAGGCTCCCCGCGCTTCACGTCGTAGCCGATGATGAGCGAGTCCCGGTCCTGCATCGCCGACTGGAGCCGGCCGTAGGGACACACCACCACGCAGAGCTGCTCGCGGAACCACGCGAAGTTGAAGTACAGCGCGCCGGTGACGGCCATGGCCCACGAGAAGGCCACCGGCGACACCGCCGGGCCCGCGGACACCATGGACACGAGCCCGCCCGCGGACACGAAGAGGCTCAGCGCCGCGTGTGAAATCAGCAGCGACACGCCCACGTACGCGGCATGCTTCAGCACCGCGCGCACCACCCGGCCCGCGGTCCACGGCGAGCTCGCCGCCTTGAGCCGCCGCTCTCGGGGCCCATCGAAGAAGCGCTCAATCGGCCGGTACACGCCCTCCAGGAACACCGTCTGCGGACACGCCCAGCCGCACCAGACGCGGCCCAGCCACGCAGTGACGAACAGCAGCCCGAAGCCCAGGGACGTGACGAGGAACAGCACGCGCCAGAAGTCCTGCGCGTTGTACGTGCCGCCGAAGAGGTAGAAGCGGCGCGCCGCCACGTCCAGGTGCACGGCCGGGTGGCCTCCCACCTGGATCAGCGGCAGCGCCACGTAGATGGCCATCAGCACCGCGAACAGCATCCGCCGCCGGGTGATGAACCGGCCCTGCACGTCCGAGGGATGGATGGCCACCCGCGAGCCATCCGCCCGGATGGAGCTGAGCTGGTCGATGCGGGGACTGTTCTGCTCCGGTGCCGCTGACATACGCCGCTTCCTCTCCGTGCCTTCGGTGCTACGGCTGCTCGGGCTCGCCCTGCGGCGCCTTGCCGCCGGCCACGTTGGTTCCCTTGAGCGTCAGCACGTACGCGACAGCGGCGCGCACGCGCTCGGCACCCAGCGTGCGCTCCCACGCGGGCATGCCCTTGGCCACCACGCCCTCGGCCACCACCTTGTGCACGTCCATGGGCTTGCTGCCGTGCAGCCAGAAGCCGTCCGTCAGGTTGGGGCCGATGAGCCCCTGCCCCTGCGCGCCGTGGCAGGACGCGCAGTTCGCCTGGAACACCGCCTTGCCGTTACCCACCGTGCCCGGGTCCTGCACCAGCGCGAGCAACGTCTCGTTGGAGGCGGGCTTGTTGTCCGCGTTCCGCTTCGCCACCTCCGCGGACTCGCTGTGGTACTCGCCGAGCTGCCCCGGCGCCATCTCCGCGATGTGGTACCAGAACCAGTACCCCGCGCCGAAGACGATGGTCGTCCAGAGGATGAACAGCCACCAGTTGGGCAGCCGGTTGTCGTGCTCCTCGATGCCGTCGTAGACGTAGTGCACCGGAGCCTGCTCTACCTTCTCACTCATGGCCCTGCTCCCCCTGCTCGGCGAGCGGAAGCTGCGCGAGCGCGTCGAAATCCTGGCTGCGCCGCGCCACGAATACCCAGACGCAGACGCCGAGGAACACCGCGATGAACAGCCAGAGCGCGAAGAGCGGCAGGTGCGTCAGCGCCATTCCCTCATAGAATTGCTTGTACATCAGTGCGTCCCTCCCTGGCCGCCGACGACCGCCGCGGTGGGCGCCCCAGGAGCCTGCACCGGCGCGTCCTGCGGCCCGCGGCCCAGGCGCTGCAGGTAGGCGATGAGCGCCACCATTTCCGAGTCCCACTTCACGCTGACACCCTGCGTGGCCAGGTCCGCGGTGATGGCCTCGGCCTGCGCCTTCTGCCGCAGCTCCGCGGTGTCGACGTCCGCGTTGGTGTACGGCACGCCCAGCTTCTGCATCAGCGCCAGCTTCTTCGGCGCGTCCTTCACCTTGAGCTGGTTCTCCGCCAGCCACGGGTACGGCGGCATGTTGGAGCCGGGGCTCGTCGCGCGCGGGTCCAGCATGTGCGTGTAGTGCCAGAGGTTCGGGTACTTGCCGCCCACCCGGTGCAAATCCGGCCCCGTGCGCTTGCTGCCCCACTGGAAGGGGTGGTCGAAGATGAACTCCTCCGCGCGGGACACGTCGCCGTAGCGCTGCGTCTCCGCCACGAAGGGACGAATCATCTGCGAGTGGCACGTGTAGCAGCCCTCGCGGACGTACAAGTCACGGCCCTGCAGCTCCAGCGGCGAGTACGGCTGCTGCGCCTCGCCGTGCGCGGGCACCGCCTGCTTGATCATGATGGTGGGCAGCAGCTCCGCCACACCGCCGATGAGGATGGCCACCAGCGTGAGCACGGTGAAGGCGAGCGGCCGGCCCTCGATGAGGCCGAACCAGGACGGCTTGCCCGCCTCGCGCTCTCGGCGGGTGACAATCCAGGCGAACTCGCCCATGGCGACGATGGCGCCCATCAGCACCAGCGCGCGCACCGGCTTCGCCCAGCCGAGGAACATCGTCACCGTGAGGATGGCGAGGGCGAAGATGAGCGGGCGGCCGGTGACGACCTGCACCCAGCCGGGCGTGGGCGCCGCGACGGGCTGCGCCTCGGGCGCGGCGGCCGGCGTCTCCACCACGACGGTGGTCTCACCGTTGACGGGCTGACCGGCGCGGGCCGTCTTCCACAGGTTCACCGCCATCATGATGAAGCCCACGAGGTACATGGAGCCGCCGGCGAAGCGGACGATGTACATGGGCCGGATGGCCAGCAGCGTCTCCACGAAGTTCGGGTAGAGCAGCGTGCCGTCCGGGTTGGTGGCGCGCCACATGAGGCCCTGGGTGATGCCGCTGATCCACATCGACACCGCGTAGAGAAGGATGCCCACCGTCGCGAGCCAGAAGTGCGCGTCCGCGGCCTTCGTCGAGTGCAGCTTCGTGCCGTACAGCCTGGGCACCAGCCAGTAGAACATGCCGGCGGCCATGAAGCCGTTCCACCCCAGCGCGCCGCTGTGCACGTGGCCGACAATCCAGTCCGTGTAGTGGCCCAGCGCGCTCACCGACTTGATGGAGAGCAGCGGCCCCTCGAACGTGGCCATGCCGTAGAAGGTGACGCCGGCGATGAGGAACTTGAGGACGGGGTCCTCGCGCAGCTTGTACCAGGCGCCCTTCAGCGTGAGCAGGCCGTTGAGCATGCCGCCCCACGACGGAGCCCAGAGCATGACGCTGAAAATCATGCCCAGCGACTGCGCCCAGTCCGGCAGCGCGGTGTAGAGCAGGTGGTGCGGACCGGCCCAGATGTAGATGAAGACCAGGGCCCAGAAGTGGATGATGGAGAGCCGGTACGAGTAGACGGGCCGCTCCGCCGCCTTGGGCAGGAAGTAATACATGATGCCCAGGATGGGCGTGGTGAGGAAGAAGGCGACGGCGTTGTGGCCGTACCACCACTGCACCAGCGCGTCCTGCACGCCCGCGTAGACGGAGTAGCTCTTCAGCGGAGAGAACGGCAGCGCCAGGCTGTTGACGATGTGCAGCACCGCCACGGTGACGATGGTGGCGATGTAGAACCAGATGGCGACGTAGAGGTTCTTCTCGTTCCGCTTCTTCAGCGTCCAGAAGAAGTTGATGGCGAAGACCACCCAGATGACCGCGATGGCCAAATCAATGGGCCACTCCAGCTCCGCGTACTCCTTGGAGGTGGTGATGCCCAGGGGCAGCGTGACGGCCGCCGCGACGATGATGAGCTGCCAGCCCCAGAAGTGGATTTTCGAGAGCAGGTCGGACGCCATGCGCGCCTTCAACAGGCGCTGCGTGGAGTAGTAGATGCCGGCGAACATCATGTTGCCGACGAAGGCGAAGATGACCGCGTTGGTGTGCAGCGGGCGCAGGCGCGAGTACGTCGTGTAGGGGATGCCCAGGTTGACCTGCCACCATGCGAGCTGGCTGGCCACGAGCGCCCCTACCGCCATGCCCACGATGCCGAACAGCACCGACGCCATGATGAAGCGCCGGACCGTGGTGTCGTCGTAGATGATTCGTTGCTGTTGCACGGAATCACTCCTGGGAAGCGGAAGGCTTGGACTCGGGGGCGGCGGCCGAATGGGCGCTGTCGTCCTCGAGCGGGAAGAGGGAGAGGCGGTCGGCGTGCTCGTGGTCCCGGTGGCGCACGCTGTACGCGAACAGCAGCACCGAGCTGGCCACGAGCATCAGGCTGACGAAGACCTGGAGGACGAGGACGTTCATGCGGGCACCTCCCGCAGCTGCGTGGGGGTGGAGGCCGGGCGCTCGCGCGCGGCGGACAGGCTCCACACGGTGAAGAGGACGGTGGCGAGGCTGGTGGCGGGCATGGCCAGCGCGGCGCGCAGCGGCGTCATCCACCCGGCGAGGCACACGGTGACGGCCACGACGTTGTAGGACACCGCGAGCATCAGCAGCCGGCGCACCACCTGGCGCAGCCGCAGCGACAGGCGCAGGGCCTCGCGGATGGAGGCGAGCCCTTCACCGAGGAGGAAGAAGTCGCTCTTGCCCGGCATCACGGGCCGGTCGATGGCCGGCGTGCCCGCGCACAGGGCGCGCTCGAAGGCGAGGCTGTCGTTGACGCCGTCGCCCAGGTAGAGCGTGTCGGCCTCGTCGAGCGCCGCGACGGCGGAGGCCTTGTCCTCGGGACGCTGGCCGCCCAGCGCGTGCCCGGTGGGGATGCTCAACGCCTCGGCCATGTCGCGCACGCGGGCCGGAGCGTCGCCGGAGATGAGCCACACCGAGCGGCCCTCGGCCTGCAGCGCCTGCACCTCGCGCCGCGCGTCCGAGCGGACCGACTCGCGCAAGGGGAAGTTGGCCATGAGCATGCCGTCTCGGGTGAGCACGGGACCGGCCTGCGGTGTCGTGCCCTCCGCGTCGCCCTGCCCTTCCAGCGCCCACTGCGCGCGGCCCAGCCGCCAGCACACGCCGTCACGCGTGAGCTCCACACCCTGCCCCGAGTGCTCCGTCACGCGGGCCTCGGGATTGAACCGGGCCCCCGCGCGGGCCAGCGCGGCGCTGAGGCACCGGCTCGCCGGGTGGTTGCTGCGCGAGGTCAGGTCGAAGGCCACGTCACGGGCCTCCGGCGTCAGCGCGTCCACCGACGTGCGGTCCACCAACTCCAGCCGGCCGAGCGTCAGCGTCCCCGTCTTGTCGAACAGCACCTTCTTCACGCGAGGCAGCCGGTCCAGCAGGTCCGGGCTGCGCACGAAGAAGCCGCCCCGGCGCAGGCGCGCCTGCACCAATTCGTACGCCAGCGGCGTGGCGATGCCAATGGCGCACGGGCACGTCACCACCAGCAGCGCCACCGCCACCTCCAGCGCCTTGTCCGGCCCCGCCGGCCACCACAGCGCGAGCCCCAGCGCGGACACCGCCAGCACGGTGACGACCCAGCGGCGCGACACGCGGTCCCAGAAGCGCGTGTGCACCGCGGCGCTCCCCGTCCCCGCCGGAGCGCGCCGCAGCAGCGCCACCAGCGGCGAGTCCGTGAAGGCCTGCGACGCGCGCACCCGCACCGCCTCGCGGCCCGAGTTGAAGGCACCGGCGGGCAGGGCGTCCCCCTGCGCAACCCCACGCACGCCCGGCTCGCCAGTAATCCAGTCGGTGGACACGCGCGCTTCCGCGTCCAGCAGCACCGCGTCCACCGGCACCAGGTCGCCCGGAGCAATCACGAGCACGTCACCCTCGGCCACCTCGGCGGCGCGCACGGTGGAGAGCCGCTCGCCCTCCTGCTTGCGGACGAACAGCCCCTCCGCGCCGTCGTCCTCCAGGAGGAAGCGGCGGTTGCGCTCCAGCACGCGCTGCTGGAGCCAGCGTCCCACCAGCATCAGCGTGACGAAGGTGTTGAGCGTATCGAAGTACGCCAGGTCGCCGCGGCCGCCGCGCGCCTGCACCAGCGAGGTGCCGAACACCAGCAGGATGCCCAGCGCAATGGGCAGGTCCAGGTGCAGCACGCCGCGCCGCAGCCCCTGCACGGCGGAGCGGAAGAAGGGCCACCCGCCTACCAACACGACGCCGGTGGACAGCGCCAGGCTCAGCCGCGTGAAGAGGCGGAAGACGTCGGCGTCCTCCGGAGTGAGCCCGACATAGAAGCTCACCGAGAACAGCATCACGTTCATCGCCAGCGCGGCGCAGATGCCCAGGCGGATGGGCAAATCGAGGCTGGCCGCCTCGGGGTGCTTGCGGCTGGGGCCGAAGAGGTAGCCGAAGCCCTCCACCGTGCGCAGGAAGTCGCTCACGTCGAAGGCCCCGCGCCTCCACTGCATGCGCACCTTGCCGAGCGCCGGGTCCACCGTGAGCCCCGCCCCGCCCTGCTGCCTTCGGAACAGCTCATTCATCAGCCACACGCATGCGGCGCAGTGGATGCCCTGAACGTCCAACTCCAGCGCGCACACCGGACCGGGCACGGCCTCCGCGCGCGCCACCAGCGGCTCCAGCCACGCGAAGCCTCGGTCCTTGCGAGGCTCCGGCGCGGGCGCCGCCTTCCCCTGCGTGAGCTGGTAGTAGCGGGTCAGCCCCTGCTCACGCAGCAGGCCGTACACGGCCTCGCACCCCGCGCAACAGAAGTCGCGCGAAGCCGCGCCCATGGGGACGGGACTGCCACAGTGGAGGCAGGCGTCCGAGGCGCGAGCGATTTGCGAGGAAGCAGGCATGCACGGTGTCACCTTGCGAACGGCATGCCTGTTGCGAAGCAGGGGGGCATGCCGCTCGATACGAACGCGATTTCCCCGTTGCTGGCCGCACTGCCTGGTTCACCCGCGGTGGCCGTCGGTGCACTCGGTGCGCTGACGGTGGGGCTCACCGGGAGCGTGCACTGCCTCCTCATGTGCGGGCCGCTCGCCTGCGCGGGACTTCCCTCCGTGCCGGGCCCCGAGCGGCGCCGCGCGGTGCTCGCGTATCAGGGCGCACGCGTGGCGGCGTACACGCTCGTGGGTGGAGCCCTGGGAGCGCTCGGCGGAGGCGTCACGGCGGCGCTGGCCGTGTCCACGCGCCCCTATCTGCCGTGGCTCATGGCGGCGGCGCTGGTGGCCTCCGCGCTGGAGGTGGGCAAGCGGCTGCGCCCGTTGCCGGGCCTGTCGCACGTGGCGCGGTACATCTCGCGCTGGGGCGCAAAGTTTTCGTGGACGGGGCGCGCGGGCGCAATGGGTGCGGTGACGCCGCTGTTGCCCTGCGGCCTGCTCTACGGCGTCTTCGCGGCGGCGCTGGCGAGCGGATCATTCGGAGGGGGCGCATTGATTATGGGCGCCTTCGCGCTGGGTGGGCTCCCCGCGCTGCTCGGCGCGCAGCTCCAGATGGGGCTGTGGAAGCACCGGCCCCGCGCCGCATCCTTCGTCCTACAGCGGGCGGTGCCCCTGGTCGCGGCGGCGGTGCTCATCTACCGCGCCGTCGGCACGGCGAGCGGCCGGCCGAGCTGCCATTGAAGGCCCGGTGCTCGGGTGCTTCAGAAACACTTGAAGCGCTTCGAGCAACACCGCGGGTGCACCCGGAGTGACAGTGCGCTTGTAGGGCCATGGGGCATGGGCGAGGCTCGCGCGTCCCCTTCCCCGAGGCCCCATGAACGCACTGCGCCCCACGAGCGTCCTCGCCGCGTTGCTGCTGCTGTCCCCTGGCTGCACCACCTCGCGTCCGCCGGCCCAGGCCGCCTCCCCGGCCGTCCATGCCGCCACGCCGATTGGACTGTCCCGCGAGCAGACGGCGCTGCGCGCCTTCGTGGACGCGCACTTCGAGGAGCACTTCCGCCGCTCGCCCATGTCGGCCACGTCCGCGGGCATGCACGCGTATGACGGCGAGCTGCGCGGCTTCCGGCCCGAGGAGCGGGCCTCCAATCTGGCGTACTACCAGGACCGGCTCGCCGCGCTGCCCAAGGCCGTGGACCGCCACGCGCTGCCGCCCGAGGACCGCGCCGACTACGACATGCTGGAGAACCACTTCCGGTCGAAGATTCTGGACCTGGAGACGGTGCGCTCGTGGGAGCGCAATCCCAACCAGTACCTGAGCTTCGCGTCGGGCGCCGTGTACCAGCTCGTCAACCGCGACTTCGCGCCGCTGGAGGAGCGGATGCGCTCGGCGCTGAAGCGCATGTCCGTGGTGCCGGAGGTGTTCGCCGCCGCGAAGGCCAACCTGAAGAATCCGCCGAAGCTGTGGACGGAGATTGCGCTGGAGCAGGCGCGGGGCACGCGCTCGTTCTACACGCAGACGCTGCCGCAGGCCTTCGCTCCGGTGCAGGACGCCACGCTTCAGGAGGCCTTCAAGAAAGAGCAGGCGCGCTGCCTGGAGGCCATCGACGACTACACGCGCTTCCTCAAGGAGGACCTGCTGCCACGCTCCAACGGAGCCTTCGCGATTGGCGAGGAGACGTACCGCAAGAAGCTCCTGTACGAGGAGGGCGTCACCGAGAGCATCGACTCGCTGCTCGCCTGGGGCCGCGCGGAGATGAAGCGCACGCAGGAGCAGTTCCGCGAGGTGGCCGGACGCATCGCCCCGGGCAAGCCGCCCATGGACGTGTACCGCGACCTGGGCAAGGACCACCCGGCGCCCGCGGAATTGGTGGCCACGACGACCGCGACGCTGGAGGACATCCGCCAGTACCTCATCGACCACCACATCATCACCGTGCCGAGCGAGGTCCGGGCGCGGGTGGCGGAGACGCCGCCGTTCAACCGGGCGCTGTCCTTCGCGAGCATGAGCACGCCGGGCCCGTTCGAGACGAAGGCGACGGAGGCGTACTACTACGTGACGCCGCCGGACCCGGCGTGGAACGCGGAGCAGACGCTGCAGCACATGAGCTTCTACAACCGCTATGCGCTGCCGCTCGTCTCCATCCATGAGGCGTACCCGGGCCACTACGTGCAGTTCCTGTGGACGAACCGCATTCAGTCCAAGGTGCGCCGGCTGTTCGGCTCGAGCTCGTTCAGCGAGGGCTGGGGCCTGTACACGGAGCAGATGATGCTGGACGAGGGCTACGGCGGCACGGGTCCGCAAGCGGACCGGCTGCGGCTGAACCAGCTCGCGCTCTACCTCCAGCGGCTGGCGCGCTACATGGCCGGCCTGTCGCTGCACACGCGCGGTATGACGTACGAGCAGGCCGTGCGCCTCTTCGAGGAGGAGGCATACATGACGCACGTCAACGCGGAGCGCGAGGCGCGTCGGGGCACGTCGGAACCGACGTACCTCGTCTATGTCCTGGGCAAGAAGATGCTCATGGAGCTGCGCGAGGACGCGAAGGCGAAGTGGGGCAAGGACTTCACCCTCCAGCGCTTCCATGACCAGGTTGTCTCCTATGGGTACCCGCCCGTGCCCATCGTCCGGCGACTGATGCTGGGTGAGGACGCGGCGCCCACCTCCGCGCGCTGAGCGACCATCCGGAGTGTCGCGGCTCCGCTTGACCCGAGGGAAAGGCCAGGACGAGAGTCCCGCCATGGAGAAGTCACGCCGCAGCGCCGTCGGTGAGCGGAGCCGCCGCGCCATCCTGGATGCCGCGCTTCAATGCTTCACGAAGCTGGGATGGGCGGCGACGACCATCGAGGACATCCGCGAGCTCAGCGGCGCCAGCGTGGGAAGCGTCTACCATCACTTCGGAGCGAAGGAGGGCATCGCCGTCGCCCTCTACATCGACTGCCTGCGCCAGCATCAGGAGGTGCTGCACACGCGCCTGGAGCAGGTGCACGACGCGGAAGGCTTCATACGTGCCATCGTCACGCACCACATCGCCTGGTCGCGCGCGAATCCCGAGGCGGCGCGCTATCTCATCCAGATGCGCCGCGAAGAGGCGGTGGCCGCCGCCGAGCCCGAAATCCAGTCCGCCACGGGCCACTTCATGCGCGAGGGCTACGCCCAGATGAAGGCCTACGCGAAGGAGGGGCAGATTCTCGCCCTGCCCTCCTCCGCGTACATACCGCTGATGCTCGGGCCCGCGCAGGAACTGCTCCGCTACTGGGCCAGCGGCCGCGGCGAGCTGAAGCCGGGCATCGAGAAGGTGCTCGCCGACGCGGCGTGGAGATGCCTGCGTCCGGAGCCGCCTCCACGCAAGACGCCATGACGAGTGCGCGGTTGTCTCGGAATGGCGCACGCCGAAGGCGATGGCCGGAACGAGCACACCGACTCATCTCATCCCCGGCAGCACGGGATGACGGCCCCGGCGTCAGCGTGTCCCGCCTGCGCGGCTCGCATCCGATGCGCGTGACAGCAGACGAGCACCCGCGCGGACTGTTAACCGTATCCACTGAACGCTGAACAATGCCCCGGGACTCAGGCGCCGCGGTCCGGACCACCAGCGCGGGCTCATCGCGCTGCCCCGCCACCCGCCGGACACGGCACCGCATTGAATTCTCGATGAACGATGGCCGAGTGCGCAGGCGCCGCAGTCCGGACCACCAGCGCGGGTTCATCACGCTGCCCCGCCGGACGCGGCACGGCATTGAATGCTCGATGAACGATGGCCGAGTGCTCGGGTGTGGCAGTCCGGAATGCCGGCGCGACCCTCTCGCGTTGCCCCGCCAGCCGGACGCAGCACCGCATTGAATTCTGAGAGCGCGTTGCCGCCGAAGGCGCACGCCCTCCGGACCACCAAAGAGGTTGCCTTTGCAGCGTCTGACCCGTGATGTCAGTCCCCTCCGGTAGAAGGGTTTCATGGAAGGAACGTTCCTTCCACGGGACGGCCGCCCCGGAGGGGGCGGGAGGGGCAGGGGCATGGGGTTCACGGAGTATTTCCTGTCGGGGATGATGCAGAGCTCGGCGGAGGTGCTGGGCCAGCACGGCTACGAGCACGTGAAGGCCGAGCAGTTGGCCCGGGCCGCGGGCATGTCGGTGGGCTCGCTGTACCGACGCTACGGCAGCAAGCCGCGCTTCGCTCAAGAGGTGCGCGACTTCAGCGAGAATGTCTTCTGCCAGGACGTGGACTGGGCATACATCTGCAAGCACGGGGCGGAGGGCGTCACCTTCCGCGAGGCCTTCTTCGTTTTCTGGAACGCGATGGCGAAGTGGGCGCTGGGCAAGCCCGGCCCCTTCAGCTTCACCTTCCTGCATCCGAGGGTCCCCGGCCAGCAGGTGCCCGGCGGCGCGGCGCGGGCGCTGGTGCGCGAAGTCCTCCAGCACGGCGAGCAGGAACAAGCGCTGAGGCCCGGCTGCGTCAGGGCGGGTGAAGCCCTGGTCTGGGGCACGTTGACGGAGCTGGCGCGGGCGTCGGCGGAGCGCAACGAGCCGGTGTACCTGGAGGACATCGCCGAGTCGGGAGAGGCCCTCTGGCTCGCACTGGCGAAGACGGATGGCTCCGGCGGCACTCACGGGGGCGGCACGAAGCCTCGTGCCGCGCAGCTCGAAGCCGCCACTCCCGAGCGACTCTCGGATGTGGGCGCCCCCGAAACACTCGACGCGCCAGAGGCCGACGCGTGCGCCGGCGCCTCAGGTCTGGTCACCCTTGCCGGCCAGGGCCCAGGCGATGGCGTCGGAGATGCGGTCCTGGCCGAAGAAGAGCTCTCCCCGCACCACACAGTTGGGGGCACCGAAGATTCCCAGCGCCGAGGCCGCATCGGTATTCGCGCGGAGCCGGGCCTTGTTCTCGTCGGTGACGGCCGAGGCGAGCACCTTCTCCGCATCGACGCCGAGCCCGCGCAGCACCTCCGCGAGGACGGCCGGCTGCGAGATGTCCCGGTCCTCCGCGAAGTTGGCGCGGAACACGGCGCGAATGAAGTCCCCGAGCCAGGGCTGCCCCTCTCCCGCGCAGGCCACGCGCAGGGGGAGCACGCTGCCTCGGGGGAATTCACTCGGACGCGTCCAGGGCAGGCCGTGCTTCGCGCACAGCCGCTCCAGGTCGCGCCACATGTACCGGCCGCGCAACGGATTCACGTTGAACGGCGAGTCCTTGATGCCGAGCTGCGCGGTGAACAGCGGCCCCAGGAGGAACGGCTTCCACACCAGGGGCACTCCGGCAGCCCGGCACTCCTCCTCGATTCTCAGCGCACCCACGTACGAGTAGGTGCTGGCGAACTCGAACCAGAACTCCAGCGGCGCGGCCATGTAGACCTCCTTGCCGCGAGGTCTACACGCGCTCGAGCACCGCCGCCACCGCCTGGCCGCCGCTCGTGCACAGCGTGACGACGGCCACACTGCCGCCGCGCCGCTCCAATTCATCCAGAGCCGAGCCCACGAGCATGCTCCCCGTCGCGCCCAGCGGATGGCCCAGGGCGATGGCGCCGCCGTTGACGTTGACGCGCTCCAGGTCGATTTCCAGCGCGCGCGCCGTCTGGAGGACGACGGCCGCGAAGGCCTCGTTGATTTCCCACAGGTCCACGTCGCGCGGCGTCAGGCCCGCGGCCTTCAGCGCCTTGAGCGACGCGGGCGCCGGGCCCGTGAGCATCAGCACCGGGTCGCTGCCCACGGCGGAGACGGCCCGCACCCTCGCGCGAGGCTTCAGCCCGTGCGCCTTCACGTACTCGCCGGACGCCACGAGAATCGCCCCCGCGCCGTCCGTGATTCCGCTGGACGTGCCGGCCGTGTGCAGGTGCTTCACCTCGCGGGCCCGGGGCCACGCGCGCACCGCCAGCGCATCCAGCGTCTCACCATTCGGCCCCGCGGGCTGCGCGCCCGCCTGCGTGAAGGCCGGGGCGAGCGCCGCCAGCTTCGCAAGCGACGTGTCCGCGCGCGGAGAGTCATCCGCGGCCAGCAACACCTCGCCGGTGTCCGGGTTCTTCACGGGGAAGAGGCTCTTGTTGAAGCGCCCCTCCTGCTGCGACCGCACGGCGAGCTGCTGCGACCGCAGGCCGAACGCGTCCAGCTCCTCGCGGGTGAAGCCCTCCAGCGTGGCGATGAGGTCGGCGGAGATGCCCTGCGGTACCTGGAAGAGGCGCTCGCGCAGGCGGAGATTGTTGCCGTCCGTCCCTCCGCCGTCGGCGCCCAGGCCCAGCCGGCTCATCTGCTCCACGCCTCCGGCCACCACGAGCCGCTGCGCTCCCGAGGCCACGCCCATGGCGGCCAGCGACAGCGCCTGGAGCCCCGAGCCGCAGAAGCGGTTGAGGCTGAGCGCCGGCACGGAGCTGGGCCAGCCCGCGACGAGCACCGCCTGCCGCGCGATGTTGGCGCCCTGCTCTTCCAACTGGGCCACGCAGCCGATGAGCACGTCATCGACTTCCGACACGTCCACCTGCGTGCGCTTCGGAAGCTGTTGCAGCGTCTGCGCCAACAGCTCCTGCGGGTGCAGCCCGCTGAGGGCGCCCTTCCCGGGCTTCGCACGGGCCCTCGGCGTCCGGACCGCATCCAGAATGTAGGCATCCATCGTCATACCCCTCCTGCTCGCGGCGAGGCCTCGTGCCCCGGTCATCGCGCGGCAACCATATTGTGGCCATAATATGGTCGCAACCCTCCGTGGCATCCCCGCGTCCCAAAAGGAGATTTCGCACATGGCGCCCGGGACAGGGGAAAGAGACCAGAGGCCAGATGATGGATATAATCTGGATGGAACAGTGAGGTGACAGCGGATGGGACATCCCCCGGAGCAGAAGCAGGCGACGCACGAGCGCATCCTGGAGGCGGCGGGGGTCCTCTTCCGTCGGCAGGGCTTCTCGGCGACGAGCGTGGAGAACGTGATGCGCGCCGCCGGGCTGACGGTGGGGGGCTTCTACGCGCACTTCGGCTCGAAGCAGGCGCTGCTCATCGAGTCGCTGTCGCGCATCATGTCGCGGCGCCGGGACGAGTGGTTCCAGGGGCTGGAGGACCTGCGAGGCGCGGAGTGGCTGAGCCACGTCGTGAGGCGCTACGTCAACCGGGCCCACCGTGACGCGGAGGTGCCCGCGTGTCCGCTCCCCGCCGTGCTGTCCGACGTCGTCCGGGGTGAGGCGGAACTGCGGGAGACCCTCGCGAAGGGCGTGGACCACATGGTGGAAGGCATCGCCGCGAACCTCCCCGCTGACGAACGGGCGAGCGCCCGGGAGCGCGCGCTGGCGGCCTATGCGCTGTGCATCGGAACGCTGACCCTCGCCAGGGCCACTCATGGGACGGCCCTGTCGGACGAGCTCATCACGGCGGCCCGCCGCGCCTCCGTGCTGCTGGCGGAGGCGAAAGAGAAACCCGAGACGTGAGGCGCGCACGACTGCCGCGCCTTGCCATGGCGACTCCGCGCCGCAGAAGGCATGAGAGAAGTCCGAGAGGTGAAACAAGCACGGCAGCTGCGCCTCGCCGTGCGCGGGCATGGCCTGCTTGCTCATGTTGGCAGGCAGCGATTCAGCCCCACCGCCGATGCGCAAGGGGCCGGCTCGCGGCGGCCTCTGTCCCCGGGCTACAGTCCCGGCCCGAGATGATTCGCGAAAACCCGAGCGTGCCGATTCTCACGGGCCTGGTCCTGGTGGTGCTGGGGCTCATCATCGGTGGCGAGCTGCTTCAGGACTCGAGCGCCAACGAGGACCCGACGGTCGCGAGGCCGCTGCGTCCCGTGGCGCGCACGCCGGGCCGGCAGCCGACCTCGCCGTCGTCGAAGCTGGCCGTGAGCCTCGGGTGTGTTGCTCTCGGCGCGGGGCTGGGCCTGTATGGATTGCGCCAGTCGAAGCGGCAGGGCTTGCTGCTGCGGGACGGTGTGCCGGTGACGGGGCGCATCGTCCACATCCAGCATGCGCGCAAGCGCAGCAGCCGCGTCACCTACCGATTCACCGACGATGATGGCCAGGTGCGCGAGGGTGTATACGCCACCCTCTTCGCGGGAAGCCCGCTGGATGACTGGCAGGTGGGCACCGAAGTCACCGTCGTCTACGACGCCGCCGACTCGCGCAATCACACCCTCGACGTGGACCACGTGCGGCGAGCGGATGCCGCGTTGCGACGGCTCTGACCTGACATGCCCATGTACGAGCGCCGTACTCATGGCCTGAGCCATCCCATCGAAGTCTTCGCGAAATGCGGGATGCACACCCAGGAGTGGACCGAGAAGGTGAACCACGTGAGCCTGGATGTACTCCTGCAAGAGGCGATAAAGCGAAGCCGGGGGTTGCCTGAGCGCTGACCCAAGCGTGGCCAGTGTGCGTGTCCGGACGCGACGGACCGAGAGCCCTCACGCCGTCTCGGTGCGCAGTGTGATGGGATGCTCGCGCAGCCACTCCTGGCTGCGCTGGATGCGCGCGGCGGCGGCGGGCAGGCCCATGCTCTCCAGTAGCGCGCGGTAGGGCTCGAACGTCTCCGACGTCCACGTGGTCGACGCCTTGAGGTCCGCGAGCATCACCATCTCCTCCGCCGAGCGCCCCGTGGCCTCCTGCCTCGACGTGAGCAGCGCGGCCAGCGTCATGCGCGCGGGCTCGGCCTCGAAGGCGATGGCGGTGTCCATGAACGCGGCGCGAGTGGCCTCGTCCGCGGACGCATCCTTCGCCTTCTCCCGCAGGCGCCCGAGCAACCCGGCCAGGAAGTCCTCGTCCAGCGCGCCCTTCACCGCGCGCATCATCGCCGTCACTGCCTCCCGCCGTATCGCCGGGTCCGCGCCTTGCGGCAGCGACTTCAGCGCCTGCATCGGCTCCCACAGGACGCAGGTGAGCCACAGCTCCTCCTCTGGCGCGAAGATGGGCGGCGCGGACGGCTCACGCATCCGCGCTTCGACGCGAGTGGCACGCTCTCGGGCCTCGCGGGCAATGCGCTCGGCGATGCCCGGGTCCGACTGCACGTAGCGCGTCAGCGCATCCACGTCGCCGCCGCGCGCCTTCTGGAGCGCCTCGCGCGCCTCGGGCGGCAACGTCTCCTCCGCGAAGCTCCCCGCGAGCGCCTCGTACTTCTTCACCAGCTCCGCGTGCTTCGCGCTCCACTCGCGGAACTGCACGTCGAACACCACGTCCAGCAGCGGGTTGTCCTCCGGCCGGGAGCGGCCCGTCTTCCTCGACGCCGAGGCGAACAGCACGCCCACGCTCAGGGCCTGCCTGTCCCCCGCCGAGAGTCCCGCCTCCGAGGCACGTCCGAGCAGCGCCGTGCCCAGCTCCTCCAGGAACGCGGGCGTGCCCAGCTTGCGCACCGTCCCCACGAGCAGCTCGCGCCGGGCGCTGAGGGCATCCTGCCCCTCCTTGTCCGCCAGGCGCGCCAGCTCCGGGCCCACGTGGTCGGCGAAGGCCTTCGCGTCGAAGCGGAGGCCCGGAGCGGGGCCCCACCCGGTCAGCAGCGCGCCCAGGCGCACGAGACAGCCGGACAGCCGCGACGTGTCCGGGTCCCCCAGAATCTCCATCGCCGCCTTCAGGTCCGCGGCGAGCGGATGGGCGGGAGCGGGCGGAGGCGCGGCCTTCGCCCGGTCCTCGGCGGCATGACAGACCTTGTACTTCTTGCCGCTCCCACAGGGGCACGGGTCATTGCGGCCGGGCTTCTTCGAGCTCAATCAGTCGTCCTCACGGGTCGCACTGGCGACGGGTTCAATCCGGCGCCACCGTAGCAGGCGGCCTCCCGATGCAAACGCCGATGTGAGGTCGAGATGCTCGACGGACAACGACCTACTTGCTCGTCGGAGCGGGAGCCACGCCCTCGACGTGCGCCTTCCCGTCCTTGTCCACTTCCAGCTTGAGGCGCGGCGCCCCCTGCGGGTCCATCAACTCCAGCGTGGCGACGCCATCCCTCACCCGGAGGGAGATACGCTGCGCGGAGGCATCACCCAGGCGGAGCTCCGGCTGCCCCTTGTCGACCGAGAAGCACAGCGCCTCGACCCACTCGTCCGTGTCGAAGCAGAACGCGCGCATGCCCATGGGCTCCAGGACTCCGAGCCCACCCACTTCCTGCCCCTCCGAGCCGATGAACTGGATGCCATAGGCCTTCACCTTGCGGCCGGCGGCCCCCTTGGGAGGCGGAAGCGGAGCTCCGAGCCGGAGGCGCACCTGGCCCTGCTCATCGACGATGTTCACCTCGCGGGCGTTGATGGACTCGGCCGTCTGCCCACCCGTCGTGGCACAGGCGCAGATGACACAAGAAGCAAGGAGGACGGTGAGCGGCAGGGCGGACTTCGACATGGGGGCTCCCCTTCGTGGATGAGAAGCCAATGTGAGGGAAGCCCACCCAGAGCCCAAGCCATGGTTGTGTCATGAATCCGCCAGGATTGAGCCGGGCTCACACCACGTCAGCCGTGAAGCTCGCGCGCTCCTCCGCGGTGAGGTCCGGCCGCTGCTCACAGCCCTGCGCCGCCGCGCGAATGGCGGCGTCCATCACAGACATCACTGCCAGCGCCTGCGCGGGCGTCACGGGGTTGGGTCCCCTGCCCTCCAGCGCGTCGCGGAGGGCTCTGTAGTAGCGACGGTAGTCACCGGGTGGCGCCACCGTGGTCCGCTCGGCCCCCGTAACACCGTCCAGCAATCGCCCGGGTGAAGGGTCCTCGCCCCAGCCCGGGGCTCCCGGCTTCACGTCCGCGCGCAGCCGGTCCTCCTGCGTGTCCATTCCGTACTTGAGCCACGTGCCCTTCGTGCCGTGCACCGCGAAGCGAGGCATGCCGCCCGCGACGAGCATCGACGCCTGGAGCACGACATGCCGCCGCGGATACGCGAGCGTCACCTGGCACCAGTCATCCACCTGCGCACCGTCGCGATGCTTGCCAAGCGTTGCCGCCACGGTGTCGGGCAGTCCGAACAGGCACAGCGCCTGGTCCACGAGGTGAGGCCCCAGGTCGAACCAGACGCCCGCGCCCGGCAGGGCCTGCTCGCGCCACCGCGCACGCACCTCGGGGCGGAAGCGGTCGAACCGCGATTCCATGTGCGTCACCCGCCCGAGCGCGCCCTCCTCCAGCACGGCCCGCAGCGCGAGGAAGTCACTGTCCCAGCGCCGGTTGTGGAACACCGACAGCACCCGGCCTCGCGCCTTCGCAAGAGCGCACAGGGCACGCGCCTCCGCCAGGGTGACGGTGAAGGGCTTGTCGACGACGACGTGCTTCCCCGCCTGGAGCGCGACCTCGGCCAGCGGCGCGTGGCTCTCGTTGGGCGTGGCGATGACGACGAGGTCCACGTCCGGGTGCGCCGCCGCCTCCCGCGCGGACGCCACCACCATCACCCCGGGTAGATGTGAGCGAACATTCTCAGTCTGACTGGACGCGACGACGCGGAGGTCCAGCCCGTCCACCGACTGAATCAGCGGAGCATGGAATGTTCTTCCCGCGAAGCCATGGCCCAGCAGCGCGACACGTACGCTCATCTTTCGGAACCCTCACGCACCCGCATAGCATCCGGACTCCCCCTTGGAGGATGAGTCCCATGCGCCCCTTGCCCCTCGCCTTGCTGCTGCTGTCCGGAACCAGTCTCGCTGCGGTGAAGAATGTCTCCACGGTAGCCCAGCTCCAGTCGACGCTCGCCTCGGCACAGGCGGGCGACGAGATTGTGCTCGCGGACGGCACCTATAACGTCACCCAGAACCTGGGGTGTTCAGCGGAGGGCACCGCGTCGCAGCCCATCCTCGTGCGCGCGGCGAACAAGCACGCGGCGCACATCCGCTTCAATGCGACGGAGGGCTTCAAGGTCTCCGGCCGGTACTGGACGTTCGACGGGCTCGACATCGAGGGTGTGTGCGCGGTGGACAACGACTGCGAGCACGCCTTCCACGTCACCGGGCACGCGGAGAACTTCGTCCTGCGCAACAGCCGCGTCCGGAACTTCAACGCTCAGCTCAAGGTGAACGCGACGAAGAACGCCAGCGGCGTCTACGAGATGCCGCACCGGGGCCTCATCGAGCGCAACGAGGTCTACGACACGCGCGCCCGGAACACCGGCAACCCGGTGACGAAGCTCAACATCGACACCGGCGACGACTGGGTGGTGCGCGACAACTACCTGCACGACTTCTCCAAGGCGGGCGGCATCTCCTACGGCGCCTTCATGAAGAGCGGAGGCAAGCGGGGCGTGTTCGAGCGCAACCTCGTCATCTGCGTCAAGGACGCGCCGGCGGGAGACACGCGCATCGGCCTGTCCTTCGGCGGCGGTGGCACGGGGAACGCGTTCTGCGCCCCCGCCTTCGACCCGGACGTGACGTGTGACCCGGAGCACACGGACGGGGTGGTGATGAACAACATCGTCATCAACTGCTCGGACGTGGCCGTCTACCTCAACAAGGCCAAGAACACGCAGGTGCTGTTCAACACGTTCATCTCCACCACGGGCGTGGACTTCCGCTACGCCTCCAGCACCGGCAGCGCCCACGGCAACGTGATGTCCTCCGTGGTCAAGGCCCGCGACACCGGGAGCTTCGACGCGGGCACCAACCTCATGAACGTGGCGACGGGCACGTGGACCACCTGGTACCAGGCGCCGCAGAACGGAGACCTGCGCCTCAAGGGTGACGTGTCACAGCTCATCGGCAAGGCGGCGGCGAGGACTCCGGTGACGGTGGACTACTGCTCGCGGCCCCGGCCCACGGGTGGGGCGTACACGCTGGGCGCGCTGGAGCACTCCCTGGGAGATTGCAGCGACGCCGGCACGGGCGGCCCCGGTGACGCGGGCACGGATGCAGGCACCACGGCCGACGCAGGCACCACGGCGGACGCGGGTACGAAGAGTGACGGCGGCACCTCGGGAGGAGTGGACCCGGGCCCTGCTCCTGGTGGAAACGCGGACTCCGACGAAGGCGGCTGCAACGCGGCGCCTGGCCTTGCCGCCGCGCTCGTCGCCCTGCTGCTGCCGCTCGCGCTGCGGCGCCGTGAGTCCAGGCCCCGGCTCTGAATAAAACGCGGCGCCGCCCGCCGAGGAGGTCGGGCGGCGCCGCTCCCGGGGCCGTGTGTGGTCCAGGCAACTGGGCAGGAGTTGCCAGTCGGTTCACGGCCCGCGGTCATCCATCAACCGTGGTGGTGCAGGCTCTCCACGAGGTACGGGTCGCCCGCCGGAACCATCGGCGCCGAGCGCACCGCGCGCGTCACCGCCAGGACGAAGAGCGCGCCCACGCCCAGGAAGCCCGCCACCTCGAACACTCCGAGCCCCGCGCCATCCGGATGGTTCGCCGGAGCCACCATCAGGTGCAAGTCCAACCAACGCCCCGCCAGCAGCACGGCGGCCACGCGCAGCACGTGCGTCGGGCTGCGCTTCGCCGGCCTCGGCAGCAGCAGCAGGAAGGGCAGCGCCCAGTTCAGCACCACGTTCAGATAGAAGGGCACCTCCCACCCACCGTGCATCCGCGCGATGAAGTAGACCGTCTCCTCCGGGATGTTCGCGTACCAGATGAGCAGGAATTGCGAGAACCAGAGGTACGCCCACAGCGTGGCGAAGCCGAACATCAGCTTGCCCAAATCATGGAGGTGGCTGGTGTTGAACTGGGGCAGCGCGCCCGCCCGGTGCAGTAGAATCGCGGCCACCGCAATCGCGCACACGCTGGAGCTGAGCATCCCCGCGACGTTGTAGAGCGCGTAGATGGTGCTGAACCAGTGCGGCTCCAGGCTCATCAGCCAGTCGAACGCCGCCAGGCAGAACGTCAGGCCGAAGAGCACGAGGAACACCGCGGACACCGCCACGTTGCGCTTCGTCAGCGCCACCGTCTGCTCCGTGTCCTGCTTCAGCGAGTTGCGCCGCAACATCCACGTGAAGCCCGTCCACAGCGCGAGCATCACCACCATGCGGATGGTGAAGAAGGGCACGTTGAGGAAGGCCACCTTCTTGTGCAGCAGGTGGTCCGTCTCCATGATGCCCGGCCGCGCCCACAGGTAGAGCTTCGGCGCGAAGGGCACCAGCGCCAGCATCGTCACCGCGCCCCACGGCACGTACGACGCGAAGGCCTCCGGAATCCGCTTGAAGACGGTGAACCAGCCCGCGTTGGCCACGTACATCAGCGCCAGGAACATGGCGCCGCCCAGCCCCAGGCACAGGAAGTAGAAGCCGCTGGTGAGCAGGCTCGACAGCGCGCGCTCCGGCTGGAGCGCCACACCCGCGGCCAGCGTCCCCAGGCCCAGCACCGCCACGGCCAGGGCCGCGCGGCGCACGCCCGGGCCCACCTCGAATCCTCCGCTCGACGCGGGAGGCACCTCATGCACGTGGGAGCTCATGGCACGTCCTTCCGCGCCGTTTGCGCGGGGTTCTGCAGCGTCCGGATGTAGTGGACGATCTTCCACCGGTCCTCCGGCGCCACCTGCGAGCCATGCGCCGGCATCAGCCCCTGGCCCGTGGTGATGATGTGGAAGATGCGCCCGTCGGGCAGGCCCTTCGCGTTCTCCGCCAGCAGCGACGGCGGCATGGGGAAGCGCGCCGTCACCAGCCCATCACCCATGCCTCCCGAGCCGTGGCACGGGCTGCAATACCGCTGGAAGGCCACCTGCCCTCGAGCCAGCACCTCGGGCGAGGCGGGATAGGGATTCTTCAGCTCCTGCCCCGCCTTCACCGCCGCCTCCGGGCCGGAGGCCAGGTGCAGCGGCTGGAAGCCGCGCGGCACCGTGCCCTTCGCGGGCCCCACCAGCGTCTTGCCGTCCGGCGTGTTGGGGTTGGGCGCGAAGCTGTCGTACGGCACCGAGGACACCATGTCCGGCGCGTACTCGTAGTTGGGCCGCGTCTCGTCCTGCTCGCAGCCGGCGGCGGCCACGGCCAGGGCCACCACTGCTGGAATAACCTTCCTCACGACGCCACCTCCATCCGGGCCGTCTCCACCGCGCCGTGCCGGCGCAGCATGTCCTCCACAACGGCCGCGTCCCCGGCAACCGCGTCCCCGGCGGCCTCGCGCGGCTGGACGGCAATCGCGAACCGGTCATCCGTCACCCGGGGCAGCGCCACGCGGCGGTTGCCCGGGAAGAGCTTCACGCGCCCCAGGAAGGAGGCGACGGTGATGAGGGCGGCGAAGAGCACCGTCAGCTCGAACGCCACGGGGACGAACGCGGGGAACGAGTTGAACGGCTTGCCGCCCACGTTGAGCGGCCAGCTCACCACGCTGGTGTACAGCTGCAGCGCCAGCGCCAGCGAGCCGCCCATGAGCCCCGCACCGAAGCACACCCAGGTGAGGCGGCTGGGCTTCAGGCCCATGGCCTCGTCCAGGCCGTGCACCGCGTAGGGCGTGTACACGTCATGCAGGGTGAAGCCGGCCTCGCGCACCGCGCGCGTGGCGTCGAGGACCTTCTCCTCACTGTCGAAGTAGCCGACGAGGACGGGGGCGCTCATACGGGGGCATCCTTTCGGGTGGCGAGGGCCAGCGCCGGAGCCGCGAGGCCCTCCGTCGCGGGCTGCACTTCCGCGGCGGCGTGCGCAGGCTTGCGGGTACCCCGGGTGGCGGCCGCGTCGGCGTGCGGGTCTCTCGCGAAGCCCAGCACGCTCTTCACCTCGCCGATGGAGATGATGGGCAGCACGCGCACGAAGAGGAGGAACAGGGTGAAGAACAGGCCGAAGGTGCCGATGAAGGTACCCGCCTCCACCGCCGTCGGCGTGTACATGGACCAGCTCGACGGCAGGAAGTCGCGGTGCAGGCTGGTGACGATGATGACGAAGCGCTCGAACCACATGCCCACGTTGATGACCAGCGACAGCACGAAGATGGCCGCGGGCGAGGTGCGTATCTTCTTGAACCAGAACAGGTGCGGCGACACCACGTTGCACGTCACCATCGTCCAGTAGGCCCAGGCGTACGGGCCGAAGGCGCGGTTGAGGAAGGCGAAGCGCTCGTAGTCGTTGCCCGAGTACCAGGCGACGAAGAACTCCGTCCCGTACGCCAGCGACACCAGGCCGCCGGTGACGATGATGACCTTCGTCATGTTCTCGAGGTGGCGAATCGTAATCAGGTGCTCGTAGCCCAGCACCACGCGGGTGATGATCATCAGCGTCAGCACCATGGCGAAGCCGCTGAACACCGCGCCGGCCACGAAGTACGGCGGGAAGATGGTGGTGTGCCAGCCGGGGATGACGGACGTGGCGAAGTCCATGGAGACGATGGTGTGCACGCTGAGCACCAGCGGCGTCGCCAGGCCCGCGAGCAGCAGGTACACCGTCTCGTAGCGGCTCCACGTCCGGTGCGAGCCCGTCCACCCCAGCGACATCACCTTGAAGATGGCCTTGCGGATGCCCGCCTTGGCGCGGTCTCGCACGGTGGCCAAATCAGGGATGAGGCCCACGTACCAGAACACCGCGGACACGGTGAAGTACGTGGAGATGGCGAACACGTCCCAGAGCAGCGGCGAGCGGAAGTTCACCCACAGGCTGCCGCGCGAGTTCGGGTACGGGAACACCCAGAAGGCCAGCCAGGGGCGGCCCATGTGGATGAGGGGAAAGATGGCCGCGCACATGACGGCGAAGAGCGTCATCGCCTCGGCCGCGCGGTTGATGCTGGTGCGCCACTTCTGCCGGAAGAGGAAGAGGATGGCGGAGATGAGCGTGCCCGCGTGACCGATGCCCACCCAGAACACGAAGTTGGTGATGTCGAAGGCCCAACCCACCGTCTTGTTCAGGCCCCACACGCCGATGCCCGTGCCCACCTGGTAGGCGACGATGCCGGCGCCGGTGCCCAGAATCGACACCGCCACCGCGAAGGCGGCCCACCACCGCCAGGTGGGTGGGCGCTCCATGGGCGCGCAGATTTCCTCGGTGAGCTGGCCCAGGCTGCGCGCCTCGCTGACCAGCGGCACGCGCAGCGGGGACAGGTGCTGGTTGCTCATGACTCGCTTCCCGACCCGGTGTTGCGGATCTTGGTGAGGTAGGTGATGGACGACCCGATGTTCAGCTCCTCCAGCAGCCGGAAGGCGCGGCCGTCCTTCGCGAGCTTCGCCACGGCGCTGCCGGGGTCATTGATGTCGCCGAAGTGGATGGCCTTCGCGGGGCAGCTCTGCTGGCACGCCGTCTGGATGTCGCCGTCGCGCAGGGCCCGGCCCTCGCGGTTGGCCAGCGCCTTGGCCTCGGTGACGCGCTGGACGCACATGGAGCACTTCTCCATGACGCCGCGGCTGCGCACGACGACGTCCGGGTTGAGCACCATGCGCTCCAGCGGCTCGTCGTGCTTGTAGTCGAACCAGTTGAAGCGGCGGACCTTGGTGGGGCAGTTGTTGGCGCAGTAGCGCGTCCCCACGCAGCGGTTGTAGACCTGCTGGTTGAGCCCCTCGCTGGAGTGCATCGTCGCGAGCACCGGGCACACCGTCTCGCACGGCGCATTCTCGCAGTGCTGGCACATCATCGGCTGATGGACGACCTGCGGATTCGCCTCGTCGCCCTCGTAGTAGCGGTCGATGCGCATCCAGTGCATCTCGCGCGAGCGCAGCACCTCGTCGCGCCCCACGCTGGAGATGTTGTTCTCCGCCTGGCAGGACACCACGCACGCCGAGCAGCCCGTGCACGCGCTCAGGTCCACGGCCAGCGCCCACCGGTGGCCCTTGTACTCGTGGCCGGACCAGATGGAGAGCGGGTGCTTGTCGTTGCCGCCGTGCGCCTCGTGCTCCTCGTTGCCCGCGCGCGGGTTGGCCAGGTACTCGGCCAGCTCCGCCTCGCGCACGTGGGGGCGCCCCTCCAGCCGGTGGTACGTCTGCGTGAGGGCGAGCTTCTGCGTCTCGCCCGTGGCCTCCACCGTGACACCGGGCACCATGCGCCGCGCCTGTCCGCCCACCACGCCGGCCAGCGGGTAGCCATTGGAGCCGATGCCGTCGGCGATGCGGCCCGCCTTGGTGCGGCCATAGCCCACCGCCACGGCGATGACGGACGGGTGTGTACCGGCCTGCACCAGCACCGGCAATTCCACCGTCTTCCCACCCGAGCGCACGCGCACCACGTCGCCATCGGACAGGCCCAGCGCCTTCGCTCGCGCCGGGGCGATGCAGGCCTGATTGCCCCACGTCGCCTTGGTGATGGGGTCCGGCACCTCCTGCAGCCAGGCATTGTTGGCGAGCGCACCGTCGCGCACGCCCACGTTGGGGAACAGCACCAACTCCCAGTCCACGGACGCGCGGGCCACACCGGCCAGGGCCTTGGCCAGCCCATCCTCGCGGAAGGCGGGCGCGGACACCTGCGTCGCGGGCAGCGTCACCACGCCCCGGCGCACGGCGTCGTCCCAGAAGGCGGTGAAGTCCTGCCCGGACGCGGCGCGGGGGAACACCTCCGTCTCCCAGCGCGCGCGCAGGAAGTCGTAGTGCGACTGGGGCGCGCCCGCCCACAGGAGCAGCGACTCCACCAGGGGCCGCGTCTCGTGCAGCGGGGCCACCGCCGGCTGGCGCAGGGACAGCACGCCGCGCCGGGGCTCCGCGTCACCCCAGGACTCGAAGGGGTTGGAATCCGGCGCGTGGTAGCGCGCCAGCGAGGCCGTCTCGTCCAGCCTGTCGTTGGTGGCCACGGTGAGGAGCACGGACTTCAGCAGCGTCGCCAGCTCGTCGCCGCGAGGGTCCGCGTAGGCGGGGTTGACGCCGGCGAAGAGCACCGCGCCCACGCTGCCCGCGCGCAGCTCCGTCAGCAGCTCGCCGTAGGACATGGCGTCCGCGTCCAGCGCCACGCCGTCCGCCACGGACACCGTCGTGCCCTCGTTGCCGAGCAGCGCGTTGGCGGTGTTGGCCAGCACCTGCGCGGCCACCTCGTCCCCCCCCGCCACCACGAGCGCCCTGCCCCGCTGCGCCCACAGCGCGTCCGCCATCTCCTCCAGCGCCTTCTCCTCCAGCCTCGGCGCGGGCACGGAGGCCACCGCCGGCACCGCGCGGCCCGCCTTCTGCGCCAGCCTGCGCACGAGGTCCGCCAGTGCGGGCGTCAGGTCCGACGGGGCCACGAGGAAGCGACGGTCCGCGGCGGCGCCGGTGAGCGTCAGCGCGGGCTCCACCTGGAAGTGCCGCGCCATCTCCCGCTTGCCGGCCGCGTCGCGCGCCTCGGAGTACTGGCGCGTGAAGGCCACCGGAGACACCCAGGTGCCGAGGAAGTCCGCGCCGAAGCTGGCGATGACCTTCGCCTGGTCGAAGCGGTAGTCCGGCACCACGCGCGCGCCGTGCGTCATCCGGTGCGCGTCGCCGATGGCGGCGAGCTCGCCCAGCGGCTCGTAGCGCACCGTGCGCGCCGTGGGGTACGCGGCGAGGAAGCGCTTCACCGCGGCCTCGGCCGTGGGGCCCATCACCCAGGGCAGCACCACGCGGATGGCCATGCTCGCGTCGGCGGCCTGCTTCAGCCCCTCCGCCACCTTCTTGTCCAGCGCCGCCCACGCGGTGCGCTGGCACGACAGCGCGGGGAAGCGCGCGCGGCTGGCGTCATAGAGGGACAGCACGGACGCCTGCCCCACCGCGCACACGCCGCCCTTCGAGACGGGGTGCTCGTCGTTGCCCTCCACCTTGATGGGGCGGCCGTCGCGCGTCTTCAGCAACAGGCCACACTGCGCGCTGCAGCCGTTGCAGGTGGACGCGTACCAGAGCGCCAGGCCGGGCGTGACTTCATCCGGCCGCGAGACGTAGGGGATGACCTTCTGCACGGGGGCGCGCTGGCAGGCCACCATGGCGGCGGCGGCGCTCAGGCCCATCACCTTGAAGAAGTCGCGGCGGCTGCTCGCGTCGGGCTGCACCGCGGCCACGCCCACCGGGAGCTCCTCGGCGAACTCGTTCCGCGCCTGCTCGGGCAGCTCGCCCGCGCGCTGGGCCAGGCTCTGCCAGTATTTCGGAAGGGACTCGGACATGGGAGGCGGTCCTCAGCGGTGACAGCTCGAGCAGTCCGTCGGGGGCTGCAGGATTCGGGGGGCCTTCAGCGGCTCGGGCGCCGGGGCCTGGGTGGACATGGCGAGCAATTCGCCGGAGCGCGGCGCGGAGGGCGGAGGCGCGGAGACCTGCTCCGCGGCCGTCGTGCGGTGGCAGTCCAGGCACCAGCCCATCGTCATCGGCTCGGCCTGCTCCACCCGCACCATCTCCTGCACCTTGCCGTGGCACGTCTGGCACTTGAGGCCCGCGGTGACGTGGCTGGCGTGGTTGAAGTACGCGTGGTCCGGCAGGCGGTGGATGCGCACCCATTCGATGGGCTTGTTCGCCGACACCGCGGCCGCCACCTTCTGGATTTCGGGCGAGTCCGTCTTCACCTGCGTGTGGCAGTTCATGCACACGCTGGAGGCGGGCACGCCGGCATGGCGGCTCTTCTCCGCGCCCACGTGGCAGTACTGGCAGTCCAGTTCGTACTGGCCGGCGTGCACGGCGTGGGAGAAGGCCACGGGCTGCTCGGGCATGTAGCCCTGCTGGTTGTTCACCGGGCCGCTACAGCCGGCCAGGGCCAGGGCCAGCAGCGCGCCCGCGTGGCCGGCGGCGCGGTTGAGGCGTGGAAGGCGAATCGAGTCGTTCATGGCGGTGGGCCGCGCGCTTCAGCGGGCGGTCTCCTCCCGGGGCGTGGCGAGGAGGTTCGGCTCGGTGGCCTGCGGCACCCGCGCCACGGCGGCGACCTTCCGCGCGCGGGCGAAGGGGGCCAGCGCGAGCAGCACGAAGCCGCAGAGGAGGTGGACCTGGAAGACGAGCGGCGCCTGCGCCAGCGGCGTCGCGTCCGGATGGAAGGCCAGCACCGAGCGCAGGTACGGCACCGCGAGGTGGAGGTACCACGCCGAGGCCCAGCGCAGCGTCACGGCGATGTGCACGCCGGTGAGCACCTGCGCCAGCAGCAGGCCGAGGAAGCCGGCCAGCACCCACTGGCCTTCACGCGCACGGCGCAGGGTGAGGCTCAAGAGGCCCCAGCCGAGCAGCAGGCCGCCGATGAGGCTCACCGCCTCCAGCGTGAAGAGGCGCGCCGGAGAGGCACTGAAGGCCTGCATGGCCTTGGGCGCGGCCAGCCCCAACAGGTGGTTGAGGGCCACGGTGACGCCGCCGGCCAGCACCGCGCGGCCCGCGGGCGTCCACGGCTCGCTGGGGGCGCGCTTGGGCTCGCGCGTGGACAGGCGGTGCACGGTGCCCGCCACGGCGGTAACGGCGGCCGCGTAGGGAAGGAAGGAGAAGAGGAGGGAGTCGCTCACGGGTGGCCTCGCACGAGCAGCGCCGTCAGTGGGCGCGCGGGTCCTTCCCGCGCGGCCCCCAGACGAGTCCGATGAATCCCAGCGCGGCGATGAGCCCGACGACGCCGAGGTAGAAGAAGTCCCTGTCCTTGCGCGGCCGGCTGCCGTCGCGCGAGACGTCCGCGAGGTATGCCTTCACGGCGTACTGCTCCTCCTCCGTGAGAGGCGTCTTCGCGTACAGCTCGCGCATCAGCGGCGTGTCCAGCTTCGCCAGGAGCGGTGTCACGCCCCGGTCTCCGAGGCGCGCGAAGGTGAAGGTGAGGTTGGGGCCCAGCGTGCCGCCGCCGGCCACGCCCGCGCCGCGCACGTCGTGGCAGCCGAGGCACGCGGCGCCGCCATTCGCCAGCGGCTCGGCGCCCTCGAAGAGGCGGCGGCCTCGAGCGATTTCCTCCGGCGTCGCGTCCGTGCCCGGCTTCGCGGTGGGGGTCGGCTTGCAGTTCCCCTTCCCCTTCGCGGTGCAGTCGCGGAAGAAGGCGAAGAGGCTGGCGCGCTCGTCGTCGGTGAGCGCCTGGTCCGGCATGCGCACGCCGTTGAACTGCTTCAGGAGTCCGGCGGCGACGGCGTCACCGGAGTCGATGAGCGCGCCCGGGCTCTTCAGGAAGCGGGTGACCCAGACCTCGTCGCGGCGCTCCAGCACGCCGTGCAGGTCGGGGCCCACGCGGTCGCCCTCGCCCATCGAGTGGCACGAGCCACAACGCTGGGTGAAGAGTTTCGCCCCCTGCGCGGTGCCTTGCGCCAGCGCAGCGGGTGCCACCAGCACGACCAGGAGCTGAATGACGGGGGACAGGCCGCGCGTGAATCTCGGCCTTCGTCCGCCCAGGGCTTGTGTCCGCATCGCTGCGTGCCCCTCCAAAGGGAGGCCGGGCTCAGTGCCCGGCACGCAGCGTCATGACTGCAATGAGAGGGCCAGGATGCCCGCTTGCCAACACAGAGGCGGACTGTGGGGATCAGCGGCTGAAGGAGCGCAGCTTTTGCGCCGCGAGGCCCGCGCGAGCGCAGCATTTTCCCGCAAGGGGGCGCCGCGCTCGCGATACGGCCGCATCACATCGCGGTGGAGGTGAACACGCCGCGGCCGATGGCCATGATGCCGCCGACAATGAAGACGAGCGCCAGCACCACGCCAATCAGGGGCAGCACGAAGGCGGGCTGGGGGCGGCGGCGGTTGAGGGACATCGTCACCTGGGCGGTGGCGGCCGCGAGCACCATCATCACGATGTGGCCGATGAGCGCGGGGTAGTAGACGCGCGTCACCAGCACGAGGATGCCGAGCAGCACCTGGGTGTGCAGCAGCCCCGCGAAGGAGGCGCCGAGGATGCGCCCGCCCTTGTCGAAGGGCCGCTTCGTGGCGAGTCCGAAGGCGAAGTACGCGAGGGCCAGCACCCCGGCGAGCAGCACGAGGTAGCGGAGCCCGGAGTGGGCGTAGAAGAAGAATCGGTCCATGGGCCCCGCTGCTTAGCAACGCGCGGGGCGCCACGCACGTTTCACGCGCGTTTCAGGTAACGCTTCAGGACGGGTCCGGCTTGGGCGTCCTCGGCGTGCTGGGCGGCAGGGGCGGCGCGGAGATGAGCTCCTGCGAGGGCAGCTCGCCGGTGAGGCTCTTGAGGAAGGCGACCAGGTCGTCCACCTCGGCGTCCGTGAGGGTGCGGGCGAGCTGGTGTTTCGCCATGAGGCGCACCATGGCGGGCAGCTCCTTCACGCTGCCGTCGTGGAGGTACGGGCCCGTCTTGTCCACGTTGAGCAGCGTGGGCACGCGGAACTTGCCCCGGTCGTCCTCGTTCTTCGTCGCGTCGAAGCGGCCGGCGTCGGTGAGGCCCGGGTAGTCCTCCACGAGGCCGAGCTTCTGGAAGGACGTGCCGCCCACCGCCGGGCCGTTGTGGCACGTGGTGCAGCCGGTGGTGGCGAAGAGCTGGAGGCCGCGCTGCTCCTGCTCGGTGAGCGCGTCGTGCCTGCCCGCGAGGTACTGGCTGAAGCGGGACGGCGTGGTGAGCCGACGCTCGAAGGCGGCGATGGCGCGCGCGGCGTTGGCCAGCGACACGGGCTTCTTCTCGCCGGGGAAGGCCTCGCGGAAGCGGGCGGTGTACTCGGGGATGGAGTTGAGCGTGGCCACGACGCGCTTCTCGTCGGGCATGGCCATCTCCACCGGGTTGAGGATGGGGCCCTGCGCCTGCGCCTCCAGCGTATCCGCGCGCCCATCCCAGAACTGCGCGATGTGGCCGCCCGCGTTGTACACGGTGGGCGAGTTGCGCGAGCCCTTCTGCCCCTTGTGCCCGTCCGACAGCGGCTTGTTGTCCACGCCGAACGTCGTCAGGCCGTGGCAGGTGTTGCAGGACACGTCGTGGTTCTTCGACAGGCGCGGCTCGAAGTAGAGCATGCGCCCCAGCGCCACCTGGACCTCGGTGTCCTTCGGCTCGGGCTTCGCGTCCTTCGCCCTGGGCAGCGGCTGGAAGAAGTGGGTGAGCTGCTCGGGCGTCAGCGGCTTCGGCGCGCGCGGCTTCGCGGCGACAGGTGCCGGCGCGGCGGGCGCGGGCGCGGGTGCCACCACGGGCTCCGGGGTGCGCTCGCACGCGGGGAGCGCCGCGGCGCCCAGGGCAGACAACGTGAGGAGCGGGAGCAGGCGATTTCGGAGCATGGGATGTGGGCCCTCCGCGAAAGCCGGAGACGGGCGCGACGCTAACAGCAGGTTTGCAGGAAGCGTTCCGCGTCAATGTGACGCACCCCCACCCGAGCTTTCCGCATCCATCAGGACGCACGAGCCCGGAGGCGCTCCCCTGCCCGCCCGGCGGGCCGTGCCTGCGAGGACAGGGGCGCGCGGCTACCTCGTCCTTCCGCGTGTTTCAGCGAGTACCAGCGGGGCATCGGTCTGGTGCGCCGCGCGCGCTTCCGGCGAGGAGGATGGATGCAGGACGACGGCAGGAACGGAGCGGGAGACGCGGCGCGCGAGGTGGAGGTCCTCCCGCCCCTCTATCGCCGCCGGGCCCTCGCGTCCGACAAGAGCGAGGGTGACACCCGGGGCGAGCCCCCAACGACCGGGCTCAGCGGGGATGAGCGAGGCACCGGGGCGTAGCGCCACGGACCGCGACGCCGGCTCGTCACGTCCGAACACGAAGCGGTCCACGAGGTACGCCACGCCGAGCCCCGTGGCCGTCCCCACTGCATCCCACGCGAGGTCCTTCACGGAGAAACCGGAGCCTCCACTCCGCGTGTCGTACAGCTCCTTGCCCAGCCCCGCTCCCATCGCGAGCCCCGCGCCGGCAATCCACCGCGCCGAGGGCTCCTCGAACAGGAGCGCCCGACCGCCGTAGCCCGCGCCCGCGAGCACCGTACACACGGCGAAGTGCTTCGCCTTGTCGGTGCCCAGCCAGTCATCCCCCGAGGAGGCCCCGAGCGCGGACGTGCCCGGCAGGACGAGGAGCAGGCCCAGAAGCAAACGTCGGGTCGGTCGCATGTCCCAGGCATGTAGCACCAGACAAC
Source organism: Pyxidicoccus sp. M6 (assembly GCF_055568925.1). Classification (NCBI taxonomy): domain Bacteria; kingdom Pseudomonadati; phylum Myxococcota; class Myxococcia; order Myxococcales; family Myxococcaceae; genus Pyxidicoccus; species Pyxidicoccus sp. M6. The sequence goes on from NZ_CM145714.1 coordinate 10,003,130, forward strand.
CTGTCTGGGCGCCTCTCCCATTGTGCGTTTTCGAGACGTGGCCCGCACATCGTCCTATGCTCCGGGTCGCGTGAAACGACCTGCCCCCTCGTTCACTTTCGAGAAGCAGCCCACCCGTCACCCCGGACTCGACGGGGCGCGTGGGCTCGCCGTCTTGGCGATGGTGCTGGGGCACACGCTGGACGCGCTGCTGACACCGGCCGCGCGAGCCCTGCCGTGGGTGCAGCACTACTGGGCCTTCCGCGGCATCACCGCGCCGCTGTTCCTGCTGGTGAGTGGCTGGGCGGTGGTGGCGGCGCTGGGAACGAAGCCCAACGCGGCGCGCGACACCTACGGGCGCCGCTTCCGCCGCTCCCTGCTGCTCATCTTCCTCGGCTACCTGCTGCACTGGCCGGGCTGGGGCGCGGTGCGGGACATGGGCTGGTCGGCCCAGATGCTCTCGCACGTCTTCACCTTCGACGCGCTCCAATGCATCGGCTTCGCGCTCCTGCTGGGCTCCACGCTGCTGGCGCTGGCACCGCCGCGCTGGGGCCGGTCAGTCGTGCTGCTCGTGCTGGCGGTGGGCATCCCGCTGGCGAGCACGGCGATGTGGCGCTTCGGCGCGGGGCTACCGGGGCCGCTGCAGCAGTTCATCGGCAGCGCCGAGGGCAGCCGCTTCCCCTTCTTCCCCTGGGCGGGGTTCTTCTTCGCGGGCGCGCTGGCCGCGCAGGCGCTGCACCTGCTGCGCCCGGGTTGGCCGCAGGGGCTGGCGCTGCTGGCCCTGGGCGCCGGGCTGCTCGCGCTGACGCGGGTGGTGCCTTCCGACTGGGCTCCCACGAGCCCGTGGATGGTGATGTACCGCGTGGGCCAGGGGCTCATGGTGCTGGGCGCGGTGAACCTCGCGCCGCGGTGGCTCAGCGGGCTGCTGGCGCCCTTCGGCCGGCTGTCGCTCTGGGTCTACGTGCTGCACCTGCCGGTGGTCTACGGCTGGGCGGACATCGCGGGCCTGGCCGGACACATCGGCCCCACGCTGAGCGTGCCCGCCGCGCTGGGCGTGGCCGCGGCGCTGCTGGTCGTGTGCGCGCTGCTGGCGCGCTTCGGGCGCTGGTTGCTCGCGCAGGCGCGGCCGTGGCGCGCGGGTTCCACGACACTGGATGCGAGCATCAGTGGCGGAACGCGGCTCGGCACGCGCAGCTGAGCGCGCACCGCACCGCTCGCAACGAGCGACCCGCCAGGTGAGGACGCGCTCCCCCAAACGGGGGAAGACGCCCGGACCCGCATCAGTATCCTGATGCACGTGTTTCCCGGCGGACACCTGTCCGTCGGGCTTCACCCCTCCTCACATCTCACAAGGAAGCCTCCATGCCCAAGGCAACCCCGACCCCGGGAAAGAGCCTCCTCACGCCCGGCGACCACGCGCTCATCCTCATCGACCACCAGTCGCAGATGGCGTTCGCCACCCGGTCCATCGACATCGTGCAGCTGCGCAACAACACCGCGATGATTGCCAAGGCCGCCGCTGGCTTCGGTGTCCCCACCCTGCTGACCACCGTCGCGGAGAAGAGCTTCTCCGGCCCCCTGTTTCCCGAGCTCACGGCGGCGTTCCCCGACGCGAAGGTCCGGGACCGCACGACGATGAATGCCTGGGAGGACTCGCATGTCATCGAGGCCGTCAATGGCTTCGGCAAGGACCGGCTGGTCATCGCCGGCCTCTGGACTGGCGTGTGCATCGTCGGCCCGGTGCTGTCGGCCATCGACCAGGGCTTCAAGGCGTACGTCATCACCGACGCCTGCGGTGACGTCTCCGACGAGGCGCACGAGCGCGCGGTGCAGCGGATGATTCAGGCCGGCGCGGTGCCGATGACCAGCGTGCAGTACCTGCTGGAGCTGCAGCGCGACTGGGCCCGGAGCGCCACCTACGCGCTGACGACGGGCATCGCCTCCACGCACGGCGGCGGCTACGGCCTCGGCATCCAGTACGCCAAGACGATGTTCGGCGGTTCCGAAGGCGGCCACTGAGCGCGCCGCGACGCTCGACCCGACAGTACCCGCAGGAGACTTGCACCGATGGCCGACCTCATTGTCCGCAACGCCCGAATCACCACGCTGGACCGGGACCATCCGGAAGCGACAGCCCTGGCCGTCGCCAACGGAGTCCTGGTGGCGGTGGGGGACGAGCCCTCGGTGCTGAAGCACTCGACGCCGGGCACTCGCATCATCGACGCGCGTGGCCGGCGGCTGATTCCCGGCCTCAACGACAGCCACCTCCACCTGATTCGCGGAGGCCTGAACTACAACATGGAGCTGCGCTGGGATGGCGTCCGCTCGCTGTCGGACGCCATGGCCCTGCTGAAGGCGCAGGTGGCGCGCACTCCGGCGCCGCAGTGGGTGCGCGTGGTGGGCGGCTTCACGGAGCACCAGTTCGCCGAGCGTCGCCTGCCCACGCTCGACGAGCTCAACGCCGCCGCGCCGGAGACGCCGGTCTTCATCCTGCACCTGTATGACCGCGCGCTCCTCAACCGCGCCGCGCTGCGCGCCGTGGGCTACACGAAGGACACGCCGGACCCGCCTGGTGGGCGCATCGATCGGGACAGGGCGGGCAACCCCACCGGCCTGCTGCTGGCCAGCCCCAACGCGCTCATCCTCTACGCCACGCTGGCGCAGGGGCCAAAGCTGCCGCCGGAGTACCAGCTCAACTCCACGCGCCACTTCATGCGCGAGCTGAACCGGCTGGGCATCACCTCGGTCATCGACGCGGGCGGCGGCTTCCAGAACTACCCGGAGGACTACGACATCATCCAGCGGCTGCACGCGTCCGGTGAGCTGACGGTGCGCATCGCCTACAACCTCTTCACGCAGAAGAAGGGCGGCGAGCTGGCGGACTTCGACCGCTGGTCGAAGCTGTTGAAGCCGCTCCAGGGTGATGACCTGCTCCGCCACAACGGCGCGGGAGAGATGCTCGTCTTCTCCGCCGCGGACTTCGAGGACTTCCGCGAGCCGCGTCCGGAGCTGCCGCCAGGCATGGAGGGCGAGCTGGAATCCGTGGTGCGCCTGCTGGCCGAGCGCCGCTGGCCGTTCCGCATCCACGCCACCTACGACGAGAGCATCAGCCGCGTGCTGGATGTCTACGAGAAGGTGAGCCGCGACGTGCCGTTCGACGGCCTGCACTGGTTCATCGACCACGCGGAGACCATCTCCGAGCGGAACATCGACCGCATCCGCGCGCTGCAGGGCGGCATCGCCATCCAGCACCGCATGGCGTACCAGGGTGAGTACTTCGCGGAGCGCTATGGCTCGCAGGCGCTCGCGCACACGCCTCCGGTCCGGCGGATGCTGAACGCGGGCATCCCGGTGGGCGGCGGCACGGATGCGACGCGCGTGGCCAGCTACAACCCGTGGGTGTCGCTGTACTGGCTCGTCACCGGCCGCACCGTGGGCGGGCTGCCCATGTATGGCGACGACAACCGCCTGGAGCGCGAGGAGGCGCTGCGCCTCTGGACGCACGGCAGCGCCTGGTTCTCGCACGAGCAGGACCGCAAGGGGCTCCTCAAGCCGGGCTACTTCGCGGACTTCGCGCTGCTGTCCTCGGACTTCTTCGGCGTCGAGGAAGAGGGCATCAAGGACATCACCAGCGTGCTGACGGTGTTGGGCGGACGGGTGGTGCACGGCACTGGTGAGTTCGGCCCGCTCGCCCCCAACCTTCCGGGCGCCATGCCGGACTGGTCGCCGGTGAATCGCTTCGGCGGCTACCAGGGTGCGCCGATTCCGGCCGCGCGCCTGGGGCTCGCCAACGAACGGAGGCACGTGCACGCGCCCGGTGAGATGTGCAGCGCGCACCGCGTGAAGCCCCCGAGCCGCTCCAACGAGCACGGTGGGCTGTTCAGCTTCTGGGGTGCGCTCGGCTGCGCGTGCCATGTCTTCTGACGCCACCGCCATAGGGACGTCCGCGCCCCCTGCGCCAGCCGTGGGCGCGTGGGCGCCGCTCGGCCACTCCACCTTCCGGGCGCTGTGGCTGGCGGTGCTGGCCAGCAACATCGGCACCTGGGTGCATGACGTCGCCGCCGCATGGTTCATGTCGGAGCGCACGAACTCGCCGCTGATGGTGGCCTCGGTGCAGGCCGCGACGACGCTGCCGGTGGTGACGTTCGCGCTCGTGGCCGGCACGCTGGCGGACATCGTCGACCGGCGGCGCTACCTCATCGTGGTGCAACTGTGGATGCTCGTCATGGCCACGGTGCTCGCGCTGCTGGCGCACGCGGACCGGCTCGACTCGGGGACACTGCTGGTGCTGACCTTCGCGATGGGCGCGGGCGCGGCCATGGCCATGCCGGCGCAGGCCGCGACGACGGCGGAGCTCGTGCCACGCCCGCTGCTGGCACCCGCGGTGGCGCTGAGCTCCATCGGCGTCAACATCGCGCGCTCCATCGGCCCCGCGCTGGGCGGGCTCATCGTGGCGCGCTTCGGCGCGGCGTGGGCATTCACCATGAATGCGGTGTCGTTCCTGGGCGTGGTGATGGTGCTGTGGCGCTGGCGGCGGGTGGCACCGGTCTCGTCCCTGCCCTCCGAGCCCTTCGGCCTCGCGCTGCGGGCCGGGCTCCGCTACGCGGCGCGGGCGAGCGAATTCCGGTCGGTGCTGTTCAAGTCGGCCTGCTTCTTCGTGTTTGCCAGCGCCCTGCCCTCGCAGTTGGCCATCGTGGTCCGCCAGCAGCTCTCCGCGGGTGCGGGCACGTATGGAGCGCTGCTGGGCTGCATGGGCCTGGGTGCCGTCGCTGGCGCCATCGTCCTGCCGAAGCTGCGCAGCCGGCTGGATGCGGACCGGTTGGTGCTGGGCGCCACGCTGCTCTACGCCGTCACCATGCTGACGCTCGCGGCCGTGCGGGACGTGCGCGTCCTCGGGCTGGCGATGCTGTTCAGCGGCGCGGCGTGGATTGTCGTGCTGTCCTCGCTACAGACGGCCGCGCATGTATCGGTGCCCACGTGGGTCCGGGCCCGCGCGCTGGCGCTCTACATCGGGACCTTCTCCGCGGGCATGGCGGGCGGCAGCCTGCTCTGGGGCACCGTCGCACAGCAGGCCGGCACCGAAGTCGCGCTGACAGCGGCTGCCGCGTCGGCGGTGGTCGCGGGATTCTTCTCGCTGCGCTTCCGGCTGAGCGCGGCCATGGGGCGGGACACCTCGCCTTCGAAGCACTGGCCCGCGCCCGCCGTGGCCGGTGACATGGCCCCTGACCGGGGCCCGGTGCTGGTGACGGTGGAGTACCGAATCGAGTCCGTGGCGCGTGACGAGTTCCTGCACCAGTTGCACCTGCTCGGTGAAACGCGGCGGCGCGACGGAGCGATGCAGTGGGGCGTGATGGAGGACGCGGCCGAACCTGGCTGCTTCCTCGAATACTTCCTCGTCGCGTCCTGGATGGAGCACCTGCGCCAGCACGAGCGCGTCACGAACGAGGAGAAGCGAATCCAGGACGCGCTCCGCACGCTGCATCGCGGTGCGCAGCCTCCGGTGGTGCGCCACTTCGCCACCGCCTCGCCATCCACATCTCGCAACGTCACCTTGGAGGAGGACCTGCCTTGAATCTGAAACTGTTCATCGGACTGCTGCTGGGCCTGGGCATCGGCTTCGGCTGCCGCTGGCTGGGCATTCCCGCCCCCGCGCCGCCGCTGCTGGCGGGCGCGCTCCTCGTGGTCGCGATGACGAGCGGCTACGTGGTGACGGATGCGTGGCTGGCGAAGCACCCCGCGCACAGCAAGGTCAACTGTGGCGGGCCCACGGGTGAGACGCGGAGGACGCGCGCGTGATGATGGCGATTGTCGGACTCGTCCTCGCGCTGGCCATCGGCGCCGGCTGCCGTCTGCTCGACATCCCTCTTCCGGCGCCGCCGAAGCTGCAGGGCGCGCTGCTGGTGCTGGCGATGACGCTCGGCTTCGTGGCCGGCGACTACCTGCTGCGCTGAGCGGGCCTCCACGGGACGCCTCGCGGCGTCTCCCGCTGAGCCAGGGGACACCCGCCGTTCAGCCAATCCTCAGTGCCTCGGCTCGTCCTCGGAGAACTCCGCGTCCACCTCGGCCTGGGATTGCTGCCGCTGGCGCGACGGCGCTCCGGGGCCCTCATCGAAGACGCTCCCGGAGAACGGCCCCGCACTGCTCGGACCACTGAAACCGCCGAAGCCCACGGTGGTGACGCGCACCGCGCCGTCGCGCACCTTGCGCTCCAGGGACTTCCGCACCCGCGCGGCCACGAGGCGGCGCGTGGGAGGCAGCAGCAACAGCAATCCCACCACGTCGGTGAACACGCCCGGCGCCACGAGCAGCGCGCCGCCCACCAGCACCAGCGCGCCACTGAGGATGCCCTCCTCGGGCACCTGTCCGCGGGCCATGGACTCGCGCCAGCTCCGCATCACGCGGCTGCCCTCCCGCCGGGCGAGCCACGCGCCCACCAGGCCCGTCAGCAGCACCATGGCGAGCGTGGGCACGAAGCCCACCTCCCGGCCAATGGCCAGCAGCAGGTACAGCTCGATGAAGGGCACCACGGTGAAGGCGAGCAGGAGGTACTTGAACACGCCCCCACCCTAACGCGCCGCCCCGCCCCGTGCCGGACAACCGGCCCCGCGCCGCTCAGCTTCCGGCGAGATTGGACAGCAGCCTGTCCACCACGACGTACAGGGCGAACAGCACGCCGATGGCGATGAGGATGAGGCGCCCCGACGGCAACATGCTCGACGAGTCCCCTGTCGCCGAGGGACTCGGCACGCTCATGACTTCCGACATGCCGGCCACGTGCCCCGCGTACCACGCGGTCCGCATGTACTGCTCCACCACCACGCCGTCGTCATTGGCGCCCAGCGAGCGGCCGAGCTGCGGGTCCACCAGCCGGGCCCCGGCCTCGGCGGCCAGCGTCGCCGCCTCGGTCACCACCTCCCGCACCAGGTCCGGCCGGTCCGACAGCGGCACGCGCAGCTCGGTGGCCACCACCTGGCCGCCCTCCCGAAGCTCGGCCACCTCCACCTCCCCGCCGCGCAGGCGCCAGACGCGCAGGCCGTCCGGGCGGGCGGCTACCCGCCGTTCGGCCAGCAGGGCATCCACCCGCGCCGGCTCGTAGGGTACGCCCGGCGTCATCGTTTGGAGGAGCAACTCGTATCTCACGCGGGTTGCGAGTATACGCCGCCAACGCCATGCCCACCTCCCCCAAGCCCCCGTCTCCCCACCGCGCTGGGAGGCCCTCCTCCCCGCCCCAGGGCCGCAACCGCCCCCACGCCCGCCCGGAGAAGCCCGCCCCGGACCGCACCACGCCGGACATCGGCCCGGACGGCCTCCCCCAGGTGTCGCTGGTGCGCCGGGGCGTCGAGCGCTGGCAGGCCGGCCACCCGTGGATCTACCGCGCCGACCTCAACGGCGACCCGGCCCTCGCGGGCGGCGAGGTGGTGCGCGTGGTGGACGGCCGCGGCTGGTTCCTCGGCAAGGCCTTCTATTCGAAGCAGTCGAAGATTTCGCTGCGCTGGCTCAGCTTCGACGACGTGGCGGTGGACGCGGACTTCTTCCGTCAGCGCCTGCTGGCCGCGGACGAATTGCGCCGCCGCGCGCTGCCCGGCGAGAAGACGTACCGCCTCATCCATGGCGAGGCGGACGGGATTCCGGGCCTCGTGGTGGACCGCTACGGCGACTACCTGAGCTGCCAGTTCCTCGTGCCCGCGACGGAGCAGCGCAAGGCGCTCTTCGTGGACCTGCTGGAGCAGCAGTTCCACCCGCGCGGCATCATCAACCGCTCGGACGTGGGCGTGCGCAACCTGGAGGGACTCACGCCGGAGAAGGGCCTGCTGCGGGGTGAGCTGCCCGGCCCCGTGTCCTTCGACGAGGGCATGGTGCGCATGCGCGCGGACCTGCTGGAGGGCCAGAAGACGGGCGCCTTCCTGGACCAGCGGGAGAACCACGTCATGGCGGCGCACTACGCGCACGGCGAGGCGCTGGACTGCTTCGCGTACGTGGGCGGCTTCGCGCTGCAGCTCGCCACGCGGGCGAAGCACGTGACGGCCATCGAAATCTCGGACGCCGCGGCCGGGCTGATTCGCGAGAATGCCGCCGCCAACAAGCTGTCCAATCTGGACGTGGTGGTGGCGAACGCCTTCGACTTCCTCCGCGACGCGGTGGACGAGGGCAAGCACTTCGACACCATCGTCCTGGACCCGCCGTCCTTCGCGAAGAACAAGGACGCCATCGCCTCGGCGCTGCGCGGGTACAAGGAAATCAACCTGCGCGCCATGCAGCTGCTCAGGCCCGGCGGCATCCTCATCAGCGCGAGCTGCACGTACCACGTGGACGAGCAGGCGTTCGAGGACATGCTGGCCTCGGCCGCAGCGGACGCGAAGCGGCGGGTACAGATTATCGAGCGGCGCGGCGCTGGGAGGGACCACCCCGTGCTGCTGAACCTGCGCGAGACGCGGTACCTCAAGTGCTTCGTCCTCCGCGTGCTGTAGAGGACACCTGACCGGGCACGTCGACCCCGGCCCGGGAGACGTGCGAGAACACCGGAGACATGCGGACGCGGGACTGGGACGAGCAGGACGACGACGCGCCGGCGGGGGGCACGCGGGAGCGCGAGCGGGCACTCAAGGAGGTGCGCACCGTCTACCGTCAGGCGGACGCTGCGTACGCCCCCTTCTCCTGTCCGGCCAGCGGCGAGTGCTGCCAGCTCGCGCGCACCGGCCGCCAGCCCTGGCTGTGGCAACCGGAGTGGGAGCTGCTCTCCCGGGGCCGCCCGCTGCCCCCGCCGCGCGAGGACGGAGGCTGTCCGTACCTGGATGCGACGGGCAAGCGGTGCAGCGTGTACGCGGACCGGCCCTTCGGCTGCCGCACCTTCTTCTGCGAGCGCATCCGCGGCCCCGTGCGCCAGCCGGCTGAAACGGTGGGCGCACTGCTGGAGCGGCTGGAGCGCATCTCCCAGCGCGTGGCCCCGGCCCTGAAGGCGCCGAGGCCCCTGCTGGAATGGCACGCGGAGGCCTGGGCCGATGCGGCCCCCCACGCGCCGCCCGGGGGGGCCTCCACGCCATGATTCCGTGCCTGGACTCACGGCTACTCAGCAACTCCGGAATACCTGTGTCCCTGGCGTGCGGAACCGCGGATCCGAAACGCCCGCGGAGTGGTAGACCTGCACTCACGCCATGGCCGGAGAGCGAAGCGCGATGAGGGCGGCAGGAAAGCGTCGGTGGCTCATCGCATTGCTCGTGTTCGCCGGCTGCCGGGGCGCGGACGGGGCCGTCGTCAACGCGCTCATCAACACCAGCATCGCCATGGGCAGCGCCGCCGCGCAGCGCGCCGCGGGAGGCTGCTACGCCACCTGCCCCGTGGGCACGGCGTGTGACGCGGTCACCGGCTACTGCGAGCCCCTGCCCTGCCGCGGCCGGTGCAGCGCCAGCGAGCGCTGCGTGCAGCTCGGACTCGAGGAGCGGTGCGAGTCGCGCGCCGTGCCGGAGGGCGGCCTGGACGTGCGGCCCGCCCCGCCTCCCGCCAACACTTCATCGACGCCTTCGGACGCTCCCAGGAAGGACCCGGTGCCCACCCCGTGATTTCTCCCCGCTGGCTCGTCGCACCTCAGGAGTTCAAGGGCACGCTCACCGCCGCCGAGGCAGCGGAGGCGATGGCCAAGGGCATTCGCGAGTGCTCACCGGAGGTGGTGCTGGACATCGCCCCGCTGGCGGACGGCGGCCCGGGCACCGTGGACGCGCTCCTCGCTGGCACGCGCGGTGAGCGCCGCACGCAGGTGGTGCAGGGCCCGCTGGGCGCGCCCGTGGAGGCGCACTGGGCGCTGCTGGAGGACGGGCGCACGGCGGTGGTGGAGATGGCGGCGGCCTCCGGCCTGTCGTTGCTGCCCCCCGAGGCACGCGACGCGCGGCGCGCCTCCACGTACGGCACCGGCGAGCTGATGCGCGCGGCGCTGGACGCCGGCTGCGAGCGCCTCATCGTCGGGCTTGGCGGCAGCGCCACGACGGACGGAGGCACCGGCGCCCTGTCCGCGCTGGGCTACCGCTTCCTGAACGCGCAGGGACAGCCGCTGCCTCCCGGAGGCGCCGCGCTCTCCCGTCTCGCCCGGGTGGATGCCAGCAGGCGCCACCCGAGGCTGGGCTCGGTGGAGGTGCTGGGCGCCACGGACGTCACGTCTCCGCTGCAGGGGCCGGACGGTGCCGCGCGCCTCTTCGGGCCGCAGAAGGGCGCGGACGCCGCGGCGGTGGAGGAATTGGAAGCGGCGCTGGCGCACCTCGCATTCGTGGTGGGTGACACGTCCGCGGGCTGGCCCGGCACGGGCGCGGCGGGAGGCTTCGGGTTCGGGCTGGTGGCGCTGGCGGACGCGCGACTGGTGCCCGGCTACGAGCTGGTGTCTCGCGCGCTGGGCCTGGAGCGCCGCGTGCTGCTGGCGGACGTGGTGCTCACCGGCGAGGGCCGCTTCGACCGGCAGACGTCCCTGGGCAAGGGCCCGGGTGGAATCGCCCGGCTGGCCCGCGAGCACGGCACGCCGGTGGTGCTCTTCGCCGGTACCGTGAAGCGCGAGGACGGGCTGGAGCTGGACCTCTTCCACGAGGTGGTGGAGCTGGCCACGCAGGCCCATCCGGAAGACTCGCCCTCGAAGACGCTCTGCGAGGCCGCGGCGCGGTGGTGCGCGGGGCGGCTCAAGGGGCGATAGAGGCACTCACTCGGCGTCGACGCTCTTCCAGGCCTCCTCGAAAGCGGTAGGGCACAACCTGGAGGCCGGGAACAACGGCGCAATGTTACCTCATGGAGGCAACACCACCGCCGCCCCGGAGCCGGAGGGAGCGGTTCAGCCGTCGAGCGGGTCCGTCGTCTTCACCACGCGCATGCCGGCGGCTCGGAAGTCCTGGAGCGCGGCGTCCGCCACGCGGGGGAAGTCCAGCGCGGGAGGCAGCGGGTCCAGCGGAGGCGCGGGCACGGGGCTCATCGCGTCCTCGAGGATGAAGATGCGCCCCATCTTCGAGCGGTCCGTCCGCTCGATGTGCTGCTTCAGGTCCTGCAGCGTGGACAGGACGCAGTGGGACTTGGCCTGCCCGAAGACGTACACGCGGTCGAACGACATCAGGTGCTCGAAGAGGCGCGTGTTGAATTCGCCCACCTTCTGCCCCTTCACCTCCGTCACCTCGGGGGAGAGGACGGAGTAGTTCTCCGTGAGGGGGTGCTCGCCCTTGAGCTCGAAGTGCGTGGGCGTGTCGCGCACGAGAGCGTGGAAGAGACTGGCCTCGTAGACGGCGGGCACCAGCGCGTGGCTGAGGCCGCCGAGGAGCGCGTGGTAGGGCCAGATGGTGAGCACGTACCGGCCGCTGGCCTCCAGCCGCTCGCAGTAGGCGAGGCTCTCCTCCGGGTAGCGGGTGGCCTGCCACTTCCCGGACCGCACGTCCGCGGCCGTAATCACCGACAGCGGCGCGGGAGGCCGCCCTTCCGCGTCGCGCCACCAGGCGGGGTGGAAGATTTGGAACGCCCGGTGGGTGTCGAGCGAGAAGACCAGCTCGGTGATGCGGTCCAGGTGCGAGTAGAGGAAGCGCAGCGCGCGTTGGGTGTCCTCGACGGCGCCGGGGACGAAGAGGCTGGCGCCGGGAGTGCAGAAGGCCACCTGCACGTCGATGCCGAAGGCGGCGATTCGGAGCTTGTCCTCGCGGGCGGGGCGGATGCGGTGCTCGGCGGCGTAGCGGCGGGCCTCCTCGGCGACCTGGGCGCCGCGCTCCAACTGGAGCTGACCGGCGCGCGCGTCGTCATGGAAGCGGGGCATGGGCAGGGGCATGGCGTCCTCGGGATGACCTTCGCGCGAAAAGGTGCTCAGCGGCCGCGGGGGAAGTGGCGCCGCGTCAGCTCCTCCACGAGCGCCTGGGTGGCCGGGGTATAGGCGACGCGGGCGTCGGTGGCGGACTCATGCGCGCCGACGAGCGACGGCGCCTCGGACGCGCTCTCCATGAGGGGGAAGTAGCCCTCGGGCACCGGCTCGCCCTCCTGGCCGACGAGCCCGATGGGCCCGGAGCCATGGCGGCGGCGGAAGAGGACGGGCGTGCCGGGGATGCTCTGCTTGCCCTCGGCCAGCTCGTTGCCGAACTTCATGACGGGCGTGTGGCCGGTGCGAGCCAGCTTGTAGATGGCGGCGACGCGGTCCCGGGTGAAGGGGCAGTCCATGGTCCGCGCGACGATGTGGCCGCCGTAGCCGTAGAACTGCGCCGTCGGCTCCCAGCCCACCTGGCGGCGCAGGTCCTCGAACTCGCGGGTGGCCTGCGCGTCCAGGCCGTCCTCGAGGATGTTGACGGGACGGACGCCCGCGTCGCGCGCGCGGGTGACGGCGTAGAGGTACTGGAGCTTCTTGTTGCCCGAGTCGAAGCGGATGGAGTCCTGCGCGGACGGGTCCTCGCGGATGAGCTGGAAGGCGGCGGGGATGCCGGAGGTGAGCGTGTCGAAGGTGTCGAGCAGGTAGCTGGAGCGGCTGGGGCGGCGCTCGCGCATGGCGCGGAAGGCGGCCTCGTCCGAGCCGTAGCGCTGCACGTGCTCATGGCCCATGGTGCCCACGGGAATCATGCCGAGCTTGCGCGCGCCCTCGACGTTGCTGGTGCGCTGGACGCCGGCCTCCTTGCAGGCGCGCAGGGCCAGCTCGTGGTGCTCCTGGCAGGTGGCGGCGCGCAGGCCCACCTCGAAGATGCGCGAGGGGTCCTCGACGATGTCGACGAGCTCCTTCACGGAGGCGCGCACGCGGCGCAGGTAGCCCTCGGAGTCGACGGTGATGGGGACGGGCTTCACGCCGACGGCGTCGAGCGTCTCCAGGGCGATGGCCTTCTGCTCCTCGCAGGTGACGGTGGCGAGGGCGCGCGCCAGCGTGTCGCGGTCCGAGAGCGCCTGGGTGGCGACTTGAATGCGGTAGTTGAGCTGCAGGAGCAGCGGCTCCACCCAGGACACGAGCGCGGAGGGGCCGGTGACGGTGAGGATGGGCTCGCGCGGGTAGAAGAGCGCGCCGCGGGGAATGGCGCGGACGGTGAGCCTGTCCTTGCGGAGGATGGCGGCCTTGAAGCCGACGCCCATCTCGTAGTCGTAGCGGGCGAGGAACTCGTAGTCCTCGGGCTTCGGCTCGGGGATCAGCGCCTTGACGAAGGCGGCGAGGTCCAACGGCATGACCTGGAGACCGCCCTTGCGGTGCGAGTAGTAGAAGGTCTCCTGGCGCAGGGGCCAGCCGGCCTCCGCCATGCTGAACTTGTAGCCATCCGTCGCGAGCAGCGAGGTCGCCATCCTGGGTGTACTCCTCCGTGTAGGACGAGCCTAAGCGCGGGAGGGTGCACTTTCCTACCCTTCCTCCCATTTCCACCGCGGATTGACGGGCGCGGCGAGGGGGCGGGGTTAAAAGCAGGGGCCATGTCGCCGGCTCCCCCTCGACGACTCCTCCCAGCGCTCGCGGCCAGCCTGGGTGTCCATGGGCTCCTGTGGTTCCTCCTGGGGCTGGGAGAGCCGCGTGAGGTGCACCGGGCTCCGGAGCCGGTGGCGGAGGTGGCGTCCCCTGTGGAGTGGGTCGAGGTGGAGGTGGCCGGGTCGCCCATGGCTGACACCCGGGTGGCCCCACGACCGCCCGAGCCGCTGGCGGCGCCTCTTCGAGTCCGAATCGCACAGCGGCCACGCACCGCTCCGTCGGCAACTCATGTCACTCCGTCCCAAGAATCACCCAGGCCGCCGCCCCCTGCTTCCGACGTTCCGATAACGGACGCACCTCGCGCCGACCTGCTGCCCACGGACCTTCCCCGTGCGGACCCCACAGGTGCGCCCCTGTTGCTCGCGGCGCGCGTGGTGACGCCGCGCACGGACCAGGACTCGCCAGTGGCCGTGCTCGACGCGGGAGTCCCGGACCCGCACGCGCCGCCCACGGCGCAGGACCTCGTGCAGGACCTCGTCGCGGAGGGCGTCGGCCGGGGCAAGGTGGAGCGCGGGCTGGTGCACCCGTACTTCAGCCAGCTCGGCAAGGCGCTGCTGAAGGTCTGGGACGCGGACCGCTCCGTCAAGGAGCACGGCCTGCAGGGCTACTTCGACATGGGCCTGGAGCGAAGCCGCGCGTTCTCGCGCATCTGGCTGGAGCGCGCGGAGAACTACGGCGCCTCAGGCGCCTTCGGCACGAAGGACGCACCGGAGTCCGACCGGCGCCGTCCCGTCAGCACCGTGGGAGACACCGCGCTCCGCGCCCGCCAGGAGATGCGCGCGAAGATGCGCGAGGAGTTCCGAGCCACCCGCCGGGCCACCATCCGCGTGGTGCAGGACGCGCAGGGCCAGCTCCTGGACGTGAGGCTCGTGGACCCGAGTCACCAGCCGGAGGTCGACCAGGAAGCCGTCAAGGACGTGCGCGCCGCTGCGGAGAAGCTGCCTCCGCCCCCACCCGAAGCAGTGAGTGGCCGGGAGCGCATCGTCAGCCTCTGGCAGTTCGAGCTGATCCTCTCCATCAGCCCGCCCATTCCCACGTTCACCTTCGAGTTCGACGAAGCGCTCGGCTTCATCGACACGCGCATGCCGCTGGACCGCCGCATCTACAAGCGCGTGCGGCTGCTGGAGGTCCGTTAGACAAGCGCTTTGACTGCCGCTCGAGCATTCAGCGGGCCCAGGCGCCGTCCGCGCGGGAGCGGGAATGCCCTCCCCTGTCCGCCCGCTGGTACGGCAGGGGAATCTCCCGTCCGCGCGCTGGCATCTCCATCATCGGATGGAGCCGTTGTCTCCACCTCCGGGGGAGGAATGCCGCCGTGAATCTCGAGACGCATCAGCCCGAGTCCCAACCGGCCTCGCTGGTGGACGTGCTGGAGGCCCGACATGACGACATCGTCCACCACTGGGTGGAGCGGCTGCGCGAAGAGCTGGCCCCGACGCCCCGCTCCCAGGGCGTGCTGGAGGACCACATCGGCGACTACCTCCAGAACCTGGCGGCGGTGCTGCACCGGGCCGGGCGGCGGGGCGACGCCGCGGTATGGGAGGAGAGCACCGAGGCCCGGGAGCACGGCCGCCAGCGCCTGCGCATCGGCTTCGACCTGGGAGAGCTGGTGCGGGAGTACGGCCTGCTGCACGAGTGCATCCTCGACTCGGTGGAGCAGACGGGCGCGCGCGTCACCCTGGCCGAACTCCGCACGCTCGCCTCCCTCATCGTCCACGGCATCGCCGAGGCGGTGGACGAGCACACCCTCCAGCGCGAGGCGGCGCGGCGGCTCGACGAGCTCCGGCTCCAGGAGCTGTTGGACCATGCCCCCGTCGCCATCTACGCCAAGGACACCGAGGGACGCTACTTCGTGGCCAACCGCCACGCGCAGGAACTGGTGGGGCGCTCGCGCGAGGAGATTCTCGGCCGGGACGACCGCTCGCTCTTCCCCCCGGAGACCGCCGACGCGTTCCGGGCCAACGATGCCCAGGTCCTGGCCGGCCACACCCGTGTCACCGAGGAGGTGGTGCACCGGCCCTCTGGGCCGCGCACGTACCTGGCCGTGAAGTTTCCCCTGCCCGGGGACGAGGGCACACCCGCGGCCATCGGCGGCATCTCCACGGACATCACCGAGCGCAAGGAGGCCGAGAACGCCCGGGCCCTGTTGCTGCGCGAGTCCGAAGCCCAACTCGAGCGCCTGGGCGCGCTCTTCCAGCTCTCCTCGGTCATGATCTTCGTGATGAAGGGGCCCGAGCACATCGTCACCCTGGCCAATCCCTTCTTCGCCCAGCGCCGCGGCCGGGACGTGGTGGGCAAGCCCCTGCTCGAGGCCATTCCGGAGCTCGTGGAGCAGGGCTACGGCGAGCTGATCGACAACGTCTACCGCACGGGCAAACCCATCGCGGGCAACGAGGCCCCGGTGTGGGTGAACCCACCCGACGGAGGGCCACCCGATGAGGCCTTCTTCAACTTCGTCTACACGCCCAGCCATGGGCCGGACGGCCAGGTGGATGGCGTCGTCGCGCACGTGGTGGAGGTGACGGAGTGGGTTCGCACGCGCCGCAAGGCAGAAGAGGCGCTGGCGCTGCTGGACACCCTGCTCACCACCGCCCCCGTGGGGCTGTCCTTCCTCGACCGCGACCTGCGTTACGTGCGCGTCAACCAGATGCTGGCCGACATGAGCGGCGTGCCCACCGGGAAGATATTGGGCAGCACCGTGAACGAGGTCGCTCCCGACATGGCCGGCCAGCTCGAGCCCATCCGCCGCCAGGTGCTGGAGACGGGGCAGCCGGTCTTCGGCCAGGAGGTGACGGTCACCTCCTCCACGACGGGCGGAGAGGTCCGTCACTACCTCTTCAACCACGCCCCGGTGCGCAACCGGGCCGGCGAGGTCATCCTCGTCGCCAGCGCGGTGCTGGACATCACGGAGCGCAAGCGCGCCGAGAACGCGACCGAGGAGCGCTTCCGTCTGCTGGTGGAGGGCGTGGAGGACTACGCCATCTTCATGCTCGACCCCGAGGGCCGGGTGACGAGCTGGAATCCGGGCGCCGAGCGCATCAAGGGCTGGAAGGCGCCGGAGGTCCTCGGCCGCTCCATGTCCCTCTTCTTCCTCCCCGGAGACGTGGTGGCCGGGGTCCCCGAGGAGGCCCTGCGGCTCGCCGGCGCCGAGGGGCAGTACCGCGCGGACATGCCCCTGGTGCGCAAGGACGGCAGCCGGTTCTGGGCGGACATCCTGCTCACCGCCCTGCGCGACGAGCAGGGGAACCCGCGAGGCTTCGCCATGATTACCCGCGACATCTCACCGCGGCGGCAGGCCGAGGAGATGCTGCGCGCGACGGCCCAGCGGCTCCAGGCCATCCTGGAGACGGCGGTAGATGGAATCCTCACCATCGACGAGTGGGGCCGCATCCAGAGCATCAACCCGGCCACCGTGCGCATCTTCGGCCATCCCCCCGAGCAACTGCTCGACCGCGACATCCGCGACCTGGTGCCCGAGCCCCACCTGAGCGGCACCCTCCAACCGGGGACCCACAAGCTGCTCGGTGGCGGGCGCGAGGTGCGGGGCCGGCGCAAGGACGGGAGCCTCTTTCCGCTGGAGCTTTCCGTCAGCGAGACCCGCCTGTCGCAGGGACGCATCTTCACTTGCATCGTGCGCGACATCACCGCGCGCAAGCACGCCGAGGAGGCCCAGGCCCTGTTCGTCCAGGTGGGCACGCTGCTGTCCCAGTCGCTCGACGTCCCCATCACCCTCAAGAGCCTCGCCTCGCTCGTGGTCTCCCATCTGGCCGACTACTGCCTGGTGGGCCTGCTGGGGGAGGACGGGCGGTTGCAGCGGTTGGAGGTGGCGGCACGCGAGCCCGAGCGTCAGGCGCTCATCCGCCGCTCGGTGCCCTCTCCCCTCCACCTGGGACACCCCAGCGACATGCTGCGCGTGCTGGAGAGCGGCGTGCCCCTGGCCGAGCCGGAGCCCTCCCCCGAGCAGCTGGCCGCCCTCGCCTGTGACCCGGAGCACCGGGCCCTCCTGGAGACGCTCGGCCTGAAGTCCTTCCTCCTCGTCCCGCTGGTGGCCCGGGGCCGCAAGCTCGGCCTCATCTCCTTCGCCTGGAGCCAGCCCCGCCCCACATGCGCCACGACGGACCTGGAGGTGGCCCGAGGCGTGGCCGATCGCGCGGCCATGGCGCTCGACAACGCGCGCCTCTACCAGGAGGCCCAGGACGCCATCCGTGTGCGCGAGGACGTGGTGGCCATCGTCAGCCACGACCTGCGCACCCCCCTCAACGCCATCAGCTTGTCGGCCACGAGCCTGCTCAAGCGCGAGGACGCGGACGAGCGAACGGCGAAGGCCGCCAGCCACATCCGAGCGGCGTCGGACCGGGCCAGTCGGATGATTCGGGACCTGCTCGACTTCAACCAGGCCCGCATGCGGGGCATCCCCATCCACCGCGTGCCCCAGGACTTCCACGAGCATGTCCTGCGCGTGGTGAAGGAGGTGCGGCTCGCCCATCCGGACCGGTACATCGCGTTCCACTCCAGCGGCGAGGGGCGGGGCGAGTGGGATGGAGATCGCCTGGCCCAGGTGGTGACCAACCTGGTGGGCAATGCGCTCCAGCACAGTCCGGCCGACTCACCCGTGCGCGTGTCCACCCGGAGCGAGGACTCGAGCCTCCTGCTCGAGGTGCACAACGAGAACGCAGGTCGCGCCATCCCCCCGGAGGTGATGTCCAACCTCTTCGAGCCCTACCGGCGGGGGCCCGAGGCCGGGCCGGGTCAGGGCAGCCTCGGCCTGGGGCTCTTCATCACCCGGCAGATCGTCCTCGCTCATGACGGGGGCATCGACGTGCGCTCCACGCCGGAGGAGGGCACCACCTTCACCGTGCGCCTGCCGCGGCTCTCGGGCCCGCGGTAGCGCCTCAGCGGCGCTCCGCACCTGTCACCGCCTGCAACGGGTGACAGGGAGCAATGGGCCAGGTCCAGGCAGCAGGTGCAACTCCAGAGCAGGTCAGGGTCTGCCCCGGGGCACCTTCAGCCCGCGCGCGCCCGCGTCCGCGCCTTGCGCGCCGGCCGCGCACGGCTCACCGTCGTCGTGGCCTTCGTGCCGTACAGCCGCTCGTAGTCCTTCATGCTGCGCTTGATGACCTCGAGCGCCTCGGGCTGGTCATACACCTCGGCGATTTCCACGCTGCGCTTCCCCTCGCCCGGAATCTGCTTGTACGTGAGGAAGTAGTGCTTGAGCCGGTCCAGCAGCGCGCGCGGCAACTGGGCAATGTGCTGCAGCTCGCCGTACACCAGGTCCGACTCCAGCACCGCGATGATCTTGTCGTCGGCCTCGTTGCCGTCGACCATCCGGAAGCCGCCAATCGGCACCGCGCGCACCAGCAGATTCCCGTTGGAGATGACCTTCTCCGTCAGCACGCAGATATCAATCGGGTCGCCGTCGCCGCGGACGTCCTTCAGGCCGGTGCGCTCGGCGCAGCGCTTCGCCACCAGCTCGTCGCAGTACGTCTGCGGGATGAAGCCGTAGAGCGTGGGGCACTGGCTGCTGAAGCGCTGCGGGCGGTCCAGCTTGAGGATACCGGACTCCTTGTCCAGCTCGTACTTCACGGCGTCCGTGGGGACGATTTCGATGTACGCGGTGACGATGGTCGGGGCGTCTTCCCCGGGCGTGATGCCATGCCACGGGTGAGCCTGGGATGTGGTCTGTACGGGCTTCTTCATGATGGAACGTCTCCCGAGCGCTTGCAGGCCTCGGAATAGAGTTGAGCGACCGCGTCCTCCAGCCGGCGCGTGAGCGGCTCGCGGTCTTGAATCTTCAGGCCTTCGGTCGAGATGGGCTCGCCCACCACCAGCGATACGCGCTGGCCCCACCGCACCGCCCTGCCCCCCTTGGGAAGGATGAGCCGTGTGCCTGACACGGCCATGGGCACCACCGACACGCCCGCCTGGATGGCGAGCGCCGCGGCCCCCTTCTTGAACGGCCGCAACAGGCCGTCCTCGCTGCGCGTGCCTTCCGCGAAGAAGAGCACGCTCACCCGCTCGCGCACCGCCCGCGCCGCCTCGGACAGACGGGCCCTGTCTCCCCCGCCCCCCGTGCGCTCCACGGGGATGTTGCCCGAGCGCCGCAGCGCCGCGCCGAACACCGGTATCTTGAAGAGCTCCGCCTTGGCCACGTACCGCGTGTGCTTGCGGATGTGCGCCAGGTGCACCAGCGCGTCGTAGTGCGACTGGTGGTTGCACACGAAGACGACGTGGCTGTCCGCGGGGATGTGCTCCAGCCCCACCGCCTCGTGCCGCACGCCCGCGGACGCCAGCACCATGTTCGCCCATACGTTCAGCGCCCGGTCCGCGTCGCGCGAGTCCTCCTTCAGCGACAGCGCCGACACCACGGTGGAGAACACGCCCGTGAGCCCCACCGCCGCCGTCCCGGCAAACGCCGTCTGCAGGAGCTTGCGAATCACACGAACTCGTGGGCGGGGAACAGGAGGACATCCGAGATGCGCTGGACCCCGAGCAGCAGCATCAGGATTCGGTCGAGCCCCACGGCGATGCCCGCCGAAGGTGGCATTCGACCTACCGCGTCAAGGAACCGCTCGTCCAGTGGATACACGGACCGCCCCAGCCTACGCCTGAGTTCCTGTTCTTCCACCAACCGGGCCCGCTGTTCTATCGGGTCTGTCAGCTCCGAGAACCCGTTCGCGAGCTCCAGCCCCTTGGCGTAGAGCTCCACGCGCTCGGCCACGGCGGAGTCACCGGGCTTCAAGCGGGAGAGCGCCGCCATGGACGCCGGGTACTCAATCAGGAAGGTGGGCCGCTCGAAGCCCAGCCCGCGCTCCACCTTCTGCAGGAAGAGGTGGAAGAAGACGTCGTCGAAGCTCTCCGAGTCGCCGGTGCGCACGCCCGCGGCCTCGGCCGCCCGCTTGAGCGAGGGCCCGTCCGAATGCACGCGGATGTCCACGCCGGTGGCGCGCAGCACGGCGTCGCGCACGGTGAGGCGCTCGTACGGGGTGCGCGTGAAGAAGGCCGGGTCTGCGCCGGGCTCACCCTCCGTCGCGCTGCGCCCGGCCTCCGCGAGCGCGCCCTCCAGGTCCGCCATGATGCCGTGGTAGTCCGTGTGCGGCCGGTAGAACTCCAGCATGGTGAATTCCGGGTTGTGCGTGGGGGACACCTCGCCGTTGCGGAACACCTTGCAGATTTGGAACAGCGGCCCGGCCCCGTCGGCGAGCAGGCGCTTCATCGCGTACTCGGGGCTGGTGTGGAGGTAGAGCGTCCGAGCCTGCCCGACGTCGGTCTCCGGGATGAAGCCGGCCTCGAAGGCGTTGATGTGCGGCTCCATGCCGGGCGCGGGGATGAGGAGCGGCGTCTCCACCTCCAGGTAGTCGTGGGCGGCAAAGAAACGTCGCAGGGCGGAGTAGAGGGCCTGGCGGCCCCGGGCGGCCCGCCATCGAGAAAGGTTGGGCATGGGCAGAGCGCAAGTAACATGAGGCCCCACATGCACCCAAGGATTCCCCTGCTGCTGGCTGTCGCCTTCTGCATCACCGCCTGTCCCAAAGGTCCACCGGCGGATGCCCGGAAGGCGCTCACCGAGCAGCAGCAGCTCACCGCCGACGTGAAGGACCTGTCCATGCAGGCGGAAGCGCTCCTCGAGGCGCAGCACCGGCTCGTCTGGGTGTTCTGGACGGAGGGGCGCCACGTGGACGTCGCCGGGACGTACTCGGGCAAGGAGGCGCTCTTCAGCATCGAGAACATCCGCAAAATCGACCGGCTCCGACAGCTCACGACGGACCCGCGCGAGCTGCGCGCCCTCACCGCGCTGCACTCGCACTTCGCCGGTGAGTACCTGTCGCGCGCGCTCGCCGAGTTCAACGACGCGGCCGCCAACCTGGAGGCGTCCCTCACCTTCACCGTGGACGGGAAGGACCTGCGCTACCGGGATTTGGAGCGGCTGCTCGCCAACGAGCGGGCGGTGGCGCGCAGGCGGGCCATGTACTCGGCGGCCACGCCCGGGATTGAGCGGCTCAACCAGACGCTGCGGCGGCGCGAGGAGCGCGCGGAGGAGCTGGTGAAGGAGCTGGGCTTCTCCTCGTACGAGGCCTTCGGCGGCGAGCTGCGGCAGGCGGACCTCGCGAAGCTGAGCGTGCTGGCGGAGGAAATCCTCCAGGCCACGCAGGCGCCGTACCGGGTGGTGATGGAGCGGCTGAGCCAGCGCGAGCTGGGCGTGCCCTTCAAGGACATCACCCGCGCGGACATCCCCCGGCTGTTCAAATCACGCGAGGTGGAGGACGCCTTCCCCAAGGGCGAGTCGCTGCTCAAGGCGCACGGCACGCTGGCGGGCATGGGCATTGATTTGGGCGAGATGCCCAACGTGAAGATTGATTCACGCGACATCCGCGGCAAGAGCTCGCGCCCGCTGGCGCTGGCGGTGCGGGTACCGGACGACGTGCGGCTGTCCTTCAAGCCGGGCTCGGGCGTGCTGCACCAGGGGCGCGTGCTGCACGAGTTCGGACACGCGCTGCACTCGGCCTTCACGAAGGAGACGCGCTTCGAATTGGCGCGGCTGGGCAACCCCACGGTGGGCGAGGCGTACTCGGCGCTCTTCGCGGACCTGGTGGAGGACCCGGTGTGGCTGGAGGAGCACGCGGGCGTCGCGGGCGAGCAGCGCGCGAAGTACCTGGCGGCGTCCAGCGCGCACAAGCTGTACCTCATCCGTCACGCGGCGGGGCGGCTGTTGTACCAGCTGGAATTGCACCGGCGCGTGGAGGCGGACCCGAAGGAGCTGTACCGCGAAATCATGTCGCGCACGGACGACATCCCGATGACGGACGAGGACGTGGCGCGCTACCTCGTGGACCAGGAGGACTTCTTCCAGTCGGCGGACAGCTTCCGCGCGTGGTTCCTCGCGGGGCAGCTCCAGGCGCAGCTCAAGGCGCGCTTCGGGCCGGCGTGGTGGCGCTCGCAGCAGTCGGGCGCGTTCCTGAAGGACTTGTGGGCCAGGGGCAACGCGCTGTCCGCGCGCGAGGTGGCCGAGGCGATTGGCGAGAAGGGAATCGCGCCGGACGTGCTGCTGCTCCGGCTGGGCACCACGCTCCAGGTGCCGATGAAGCTCAACCTGGAGGGCGTGGAGGACGCCATCCTCCCCGCAGCCCCGGGCCTCGAGGACTTCACGCAGCCGCCTCCGGCGCCGGGCCTGGAGGAGTTCACCCCGCCGCCCGAGAAGCAGCAGAGCACCCCGAAGGCGGTTCCGCAGGCGGGCGACGGGCGCTGAGCCACGAGGCGCACGCCCGTTCCGCGCAGGGCGGGCCCGACCTGCCCCGGGCGCGGTGGAGTGTGGCCAGGACGCGCTGAAACGCACAGGGCCCCCATCCGCGGTGGATGGAGGCCCTGAGTCACTTCGCGCATCAGCGCGGCGTTACAGCAGCTTCATCAGCTCCGCGCGCTTGGCGTTGTACTCCTCGTCGGAGAGCACGCCCGCGTCCTTCAGCTCCTTGATTTCCTTCAGGCGCTGCGCGGGGCTGCGCGTGTCTGCGGGAGCCGCCTGGGGGGCGGGCTGCTGCTGTTGGGGCTGCTGCTGGTGCTGCTGGTTCATGAACTGCTGGGCCATGCCGAAGCCCATGCCCATGCCCATGCCGCCCAGCGCGGTGCCGCTGCCGCTGCCGTCGCCGCCCTTGGCCATGCCCTCGGCCGCGCCGAGCATCGCCTGCCCCTGCGCGTACTGCTGGAAGCCACCAGCCAGCCGCGAGTAGGCCACGTCCTTGGACAGCTTCTTCAGCGTCGCCTCGTCCTCGGGCTTGATGCTGACGTGGAAGTTGCCCATGCGCACCACGGTGAGGCCGTACGTGTCCACGTGCGGCTTCAGCCCGGCGATGACCTCGGTCTCGATTTCCTCCGTGTACGCACCGCTCGTCACGTCGAGCAGCGGCCAGCGCTTCTTCACCAGCAGCTCGGCGATGCGGTCCCGCGTCACCTTGAGCACCTGGTTCTTGAACCAGCCCAGCAGCTCGTCGTTGCCGGTGCGGCCCATACCCACGAGGCCCACCACCAGCTTCTCCGGGTCCGTCACGCGGATGGAGAAGTCGCCGTACACCATGGTGCCGATGCCGAGGCCCGTCTCAGGGTCTCGCACGTCACCGATGGGCCCGCCGAACTTCACGCCGGCCACCTCGCGCACCGAGACGAAGAAGACCTCGGAGATGAAGAGGTTGCCGCCGGTGAAGGACTCCATCAGCCGGGACAGGAAGGGGATGTTGTTGGTGTCCAGCGAGTGCCGGCCGGCCCCCAGCTTCCCCTCGACCTTGCCGTCCTTGACGAAGAGGGCCACCTCGTCCGCGTCGACGGTGAGCTGGGTGAGCATCCGGATGTTGTTCTCCGGATACTTGTAGATGATGTCGCCCTTCGCCGAATCCGCGCGCGCGATGAAGTTGCGCTTCGCCTCGCCCTTGATGCTGTCGAAGATACCCATTGCTCGTCAGCGCCTCCGTGGCCGCGTCGGCAGCCGGTCAACCCGCACCGCCACCCGCTCCTCTTAAGAACGTGGCACCCGCGACGAAAGCGCGCCCGCCGTCGCCCGGCTGCTTGCTCGCAACATGCCATTTTCACTGGCCATTGCCTAGCGGCCTGCCCACCGGGCGGCCGTCATGGCCCTGGAGCGGACGTCAGCCCCAGCGGCTCACGAGGCGCTCGCGGTCCAGCAGGCGGATGCTCGCCCACAGCAGCACCGCGTCCAGGACCAGCACCACGGCGCCCTGGAGCGTGTAGTAGCCCAGCCCCGCCTTGAGGAAGCCGGCCACCTGTCCGCCCACCATGCCGACGATGGGCAGCACCACCAGCGCGGAGAGCTGCTGCGCCATTCGCGCCTCGCTCACCCGCGCGGAGATGAGCACCGCCACCCCGTTGCCGAAGAAGGCGAAGAGCGGCGCAATCACGAAGATGCCGAACGTCCACAGCGCGTCCGGTATCAGCGGCATCTGCACCAGCGGCCACGCGACGATGTCCACGCCGATGCAGAGGAAGATGAAGGCCGTCCACGTAATCGCCACCGCGGGCACCAGCGCCGCCAGGCTCTTGCCCGTCACCAGCTCCGCCGCCGTCACCGGCGAGGCGAGCAGCGGCTCCAGCGTGCGCCGCTCCTTCTCCCCCGCCACGCTCTGCGAGGCGATGAGGATGGGGACGAAGACGGGCATCACCAGGAACATGCCGAACCAGTCGACGAGCGTCTTGTCGATGAGGAAGCGCGCCGCGCTCGCGCCCAGCGGCAGGCTGGGGTCGTAGAACATGGCCACGCTGCGCAGGTCCGCGTGGTTGGGATTGCGCACGTAGGACCAGACGACGCCAATGGGCACCACCACCATGATGGTGGGCAGCACCGCCATGGACACCAGCAGGCCCACGTTCTTGCGCAGGTCCAGGAAGTCCTTCCAGAACACCGCCAGGGCGCGGCGAGGACGAAACGCCATGGGCTACCCCCTCTCCTCGCGCAGCAGGTCCAGGTACACCTCTTCGAGCGGCCGCTGCGCCGGCACCGCGCTGTGCACGCGCGCGCCCGCGCCCACGAGGCACGCCACCACGTCCGGCGCGTTCCCCTCGTCCGTCAGCATGACGCGCAGCCGCGCCCCTTCCGCCAGCACGTTGGGCGCGAAGGGCAATGACGACAGGACGTTGATGAAGCGCTCCGCCTCGCCCTCCACGTGCACGTCCAGCGAATGCCCCGCGCGGCGCAATTCACGCACGGGGCCGATGGCCAGGAGCGTCCGCCTCACCACCGCCACGCGCTCGCAGAGGCGCTCCACCTCCGAGAGGTTGTGCGAGCACAGGACGATGGTGCGCCCCTCCGACGCCAGCTCCGCCACCGCGTCGCGCACGGTGCGCGCGGACTCCGGGTCCAGGCCGCTGGTGGGCTCGTCGAGGAAGATGACCTGCGGGTCGTGCACCAGCGTACGGATGATGGCCAGCTTCTGGCGCATGCCCTTGGAGAAGCCGCCCACCGGCTCGGACTCGCGCCCGCCCAGCCCGAAGCGCTGGAGGTAGTGCTGCGAGCGGGGCCAGGCCTTCGCCTCGTCCAATTCATGCAGCTTCATGAAGAAGCGCAGGTTCTCCCGCGCGGTGAGCCTGTCGTAGAGGCCGGGCTGCTCCGTGAGCAGGCCCACCACCTTGCGCAGCGACTCGCCGTCGCGGTCCACGCGGTGGCCCCACACGGTGGCCTCGCCCTCGCTGGGGGTGAGGAGGCCGGTGAGCATGCGCACCGTCGTCGTCTTCCCCGCGCCGTTGGGCCCGAGCAGGCCGAACACCTCACCGGGCCGCACGTGGAAGGAGAGTCCCTCCACCGCCGTGCGGTCCCCGAAGCGCTTTCCCAGGCCCTCGACGTGGATACCGCTCAATCGACCGTCACCAGGACGAACTTGTTGTTGATGTCCCGGTCCACCGGCGTCACCACCTTGTCCGGGCCCACCGCGTTGCGCACCAGGTTGAGGCGGTTGTGCTCCACCAGCACCCACTCACGGCCGGGCCGCAGGGCCAGGTTGCGCATGCGCGTGTTGGCGTCGCTGCTGCGGTACTGCTCCACCGTGTTCTGCGAGTAGAACGTCTCGCCGCGCCAGTTCATCATGTACGCGACGATGGGCTCGTCCGCCTGGCGCTGCGCGTAGTAGCGCCAGAAGAGGTCGCGCTGCGTCCAGTGGTGGGACAGGTCCACCCAGTGGCTCCAGTTGAACCAGAGGGCCACGCCCGCCGCGAGCGCCCAGAAGGTGCCGAACAGCATCACCCGCGCGCGCAGGATGGCCGCGACGACGGCCAGCGCCCCGGCCACCGCGAAGGTGAAGCCCAGGGTGGCCTTGATGTTGACGGGCTCGGACAGCGCCTTGAGCAGCGGGTCCTCCGCCACCGGATGGCGGAAGCCACGCACCGCGAGCGCCACGCCCGCCACCGCGATGAGGCCCGCCACCGTCTGCAGCGTGGCGCGGCTCTCCGTGCCCGGACGCGACGCCTGCCAGCCCAGGAAGCCCGCCACCGCCAGCAGCGCCAGGCCCATCAGCGCCGCCGCGGACACCTGCGCCTGCGACGCCACCGCGCCCAGCGTGGCCACGCCGGACAGGAGCAGCAGGAGCGCCACCGCGCGCGTCCCCGGAGACGACTTCTCCTTCGCGCGCGGGGAGAACGCGTCGAAGGACAGGTACACGCCGAAGGCCAGCAGCACCAGCGTCACGAGGTCACCGGTCCACAGCGGGCGCGAGGCGAAGAAGGCGATGGGCTTCGTCACCAGGTCCTGCGGGTACGGGCGGTCGTAGTTGAAGACGAACAGGTCGGTGAAGTTCTTCGGGTTCTCCGCCAGGTCCTTGCCCACGAGGATGAAGAGGACGAGCCCGAAGATGAGGCTCACCGAGTGCTCGGAGATGCCCTCCTCCCACAGCCGGTCCACGAAGAGCGCCAGCAGGATGGCCAGGCCCGGCAGCACGGGGAAGACGTAGTGGTGGAACTTCGTGGCGCTGGAGGCCAGCAGCCAGAACGAGAAGGCCACCCACAGCACGGCGATGACGGCCAGGTGGTCCGCCTTGCTCGCCGAGCGCAGCTTCAGCCGCGACACGACGGCGAAGGCACCGGGCAGCAGCGCCACCCAGGGGAAGATGGCGTAGCCGCCCTGCTCGATGAAGTAGATGAACGTGCCGCCCGGCGTGGTGGTGTACACGCCCGCCGTGAGGCGGTTGAGGTGGTCGTGGATGAAGAAGCGGTACCAGAAGAGCTTCCCCTCGTCGTCCACCTGGTCGAAGAGGGACATCGTCAGGTACCAGGGCACCGCCACCGCGAGGAAGACGAGGATGCCCGTGCCCAGGTGCATCTTGTACATCTGCCCCCACAGCACCGGCATGGGCAGACGGCCCTCGCGCACGTCCTTGCGGAAGCCCTTGTTCGTCAGCCAGCGCAGGTGCCGCTCCACGCTGGCGCCGTCCCAGGGGATGACGGCCAGCACGGCGTAGAGCACCAGGATGACGGCGGGCAGGCCCACGCCGAGCAGGCCCTTGGCCAGCGTGGCCAGGCCCGCGAAGAAGTAGAAGCCGTACCACCACGCGGCGCGGTGCTTCGTCGTCTCATCCAGCTGGCCGATGAGCGCGCACGCCATGGCGCACACGAACGTGGTGACGAAGGGCGTGTCCGTCACCGTCTGCCGCGTGAGCAGGAAGTACAGCGGCATGGTGGCCAGGATGAAGCCGGTGGCCAGGCCCGCGCGGCGGCTGACCACGCGCGACACCGCCAGCGACAGCAGCGCCACCGCGGTGATGCTCAGCAGGGCAAAGGGGATGCGCATGCCCCACTCGGTGTAGAGCCCCACCGCGCCATCGGTGCGCACGGTGCCCACCACCTGCATGCCCAGCGCCTGCATCCACATGGTGAGCGGCGGCTTGGAGAAGAACCAGGAGCCTTCCCAGAAGGGGTACACGTAGTCGCGGCGCTCGATCATCATCCGAGCCACCTCGCCGTAGTGCGTCTCCCAACAGTCCCACAGCCCCACCGCTCCCAGGTACGGGAGGAAGAGCAGGGCCGCGAAGCCGGCCGTGGCCACCAGGACGCGCGTACTGAAGGGCAGCGCCAGCCACCGCTTCATCCAATTCGCGGAGAGGGTCTCCTTGCCGAGAATGGCCTCGGTGAAGGTCTGCTCCTGATGCTGTTCGCCTTCGCTCGCCACGGGCTGAAGCTCCTTGAGTCGTTCTGGCGGATGGCCCGCGCATGTAGGCACGGGCCGCGGCCTTATATCCCCGCCGCCCCCTGGGGTCGACCACGGCCACGGGGCCAGTGGGCTGTGCAGGGGGACGCGCCATTGTGCAGGAGCCTGCACGATATGGGGAGTCCAACCCCGCGAAAGCCCGGCTACCAACCGGGGGCACGGCCTTTGTAACGGTTGCCGGCGCCGGCCCTTCCCGACTTTCTTCACCCCACCCTCACCGGGCCGTCCCTTCGAGGAGACCTCATGCTCTCACCCGCCGTGGCCCTGGGTTGTGCCCTCCTGCTCGCACAGGCAGGAGGCGGCGAGGACGAGGAGGCCCGACCACCCGACGCACAGCCCCGCCCGGCCGAGGAGCCTGGCGGCCCGCCCGTCCTCCAGCCCCCCGCCTCACCGCTGCCCCCGCAGAATCCGGACGTCCTCACGGTGTGCCTGACGCTGCCGCCGACGAAGGCGGTGCCCTCCGGGAAGTGGCGGGCGCAGTGTGACGATTCGACGCGGCGGTGCCTCGTGGCGCCGGTGCACGAGCTGGACGCGGACGGCCTGGAGACGGACCGCCCGCTGGAGCGCGTGGGGCTATGCACCGACGAGTCCTATGTCCCGGAGGCGGAGCGGCTGAAGACGTACCGGCTGGAGCCCGCCATCGCGGACACGCCCGCCGGCTGGTACCGCGACGAGCGCGGACGCGTGATGCAGTTCAACTTCGACCTGAACCGGCGCATCTGGCTGGGCGGTGCGTGGGCGCCGCTGTGGCGCGACGGAGAGATGGACGGCCGCATGCGCGCGGACTTCGGCATCTCCGTGGAGTTGCCCGGCGAGGGCCGGCGGCTGCACCGGCTGCGCTTCCTGGAGACGGAGCTGTACCTGGGCGAGCCGTCCTTCGAGACGACGCTGATGCGCTACGACTTCAGCGTGGAGCGCGACGAGCCGCTCTTCCGCGTGACGACGTTCTTCGGCAAGCCGCGGCGGTACGACATCGACATCAACCTGGGCCTGTGGATGGAGTTCCTGCGCGTGGAGGAGCTGGAGCGCGACGAGGTCGAGGCGGGCTTCCTCACCTGGAGCGCGGTGCACGCCACGTTGGATTTGTGGCACTCGAAGGACATGGTGTCGTACGTGCGCGTGCGCGCGGGTGCGGCGGCGGAGCGCGACTACAAGAATGGCTTCAACACGGTGGTGCCGGGCGCGGCGCTGGAAGGCGATTTGACGCTGGACCGGGATGGCTTCCACCACCTGCGCCTGGGTGTTGAGGCGGAGAAGGTGCTGCTCGCGGAGGCGGTAGAGGGGCGCCCTCTGCGGCCGGAGCGGCTGAAGGTGCATGCGGGCTACGAGCTCATCCTCCTGGCCATCAACGACCAACCGCTGAGCGCGGTGGTGGATGGGCGCGGGGTGTGGCGCAGTGACCTGCCGGATGTGCCCGCGCGGTGGGAGTGGTCCGCCTCGGCGGGGCTGCGCTTCTCGCTGTGGGCCCCGGCGCGGCGCTCGGCGCCCATGGCCTCGGCAGTGAGGGAGTAGGCGCGTGCGCGTGCTCCGACTGGTGTTCCTGCTCGCCTCCTCGGTCGCCTTCGCCGTCCCCGCCGAGGCCCCGGCGACGGAGACAGAGGCATGCCTGCGCACGGACGAGCGGGGCGAGCAATATCCCGTGTGCTTCGACCCGGGAGACGGGCTGCTGTTGGGCACCGGCCTGCGCATGCAGGAGGGCGAGGGAGCGCAGTCCGTGCGGGCCGGCATCCTCATCCGCACCGGACGCACCAGTCACAGCAAGGGCACGCCGTGGTTCAACAGCCACCGGCTGCTCGGCGTGGAGGCCTGGGGCGGCGAGCGACGCGGGCTCACCGCCACCGCGTATGACGGCAACCTGCGCCGGCACCTCGAAGAGGGCTTCATCCTCCTGCCCACCGCGCGCCCGGTGCGCATCCCATTCCCCTTCGATGTGACGTTCGCTCCGCGCCTGGGACACCTGGAGCGCCGCGTCTGGGAGGGCCCGGGTTGGACGCTCGAGACGGCACGCGTGGGCCTGTTGGTGGACCCGGTGCGCGCGGACACGGGGCGCGTGTGGCTGGGCATCGGCCCCGCCGCGAGCCACACCCTGCGCCGCTCACCCGATGGCTCCGAGCACACGGTGTCGCCCTTCACCACGCTGATGGTGGACATGGGACTGGAGTCCGGGGATGGACTCTGGGCCCTGCGAGCGTCCGGGCTGGCCGGCTGGAGCCTGGGCTTCGAGGGCGGCACCTTCTTCCGCGCACGAGGGGAAGCAGGCGTGGAACGCGTGCTCTTCGCGGTGCAGGACCAGCCCGTGGTGTTCCAACTGTCCGGCGCGTACGTGCACCAGGACGCGGGGCTCGCGAGGGCGAGCGAGTGGACGGCCGGCGCGGGACTCGCGGTGCGCGCCTTCAGCGCGCGGTGGTGACACGGCTCCACCCGCGGTGAAGCGTGCGATGGCAACGACCAAATACAGCGTGAGGGTCCGTATCGCAGTCATGGAGGGCACATTTCCCGAGCCCTCCGGGACCCAACCATGGCACCGAGCTTCTGGACCCACGCGTCCCTGGACGCGCTGCGGATGCGTGGAGATCCGCTCGCGGACTCCGTCATCGCGCGGCTGTACACCGAAGGCAGGGTGGATGCCGTCAACCTGCTGATGCGCGGGCTCGTCTCGAACGGCGATGCGCCCTCCTCGCAGCTCCCGCCCTACGTCCTGGATTACCTCGCGCGCACGTCCGAGGACCTGCCCGCCATCGACACCGAGCGCCTGCACCAGGCCCAGTCCCTCTTCGACCTCTTCGGGCCGGAAATCCTCGCGGTGCTCGGCTTCTATTCGCTGCCCGCGTCCTACGCCGCGCGCAAGGGCGTGCAGGTGCTGGACCGCACCGGCTACCTGCGCAAGGCCCCGGTGCGCCGCCTCTTCGAGACGGCGCAGTTCGTGGTGGACGTCATGAGCAGCGGCGGGCTCGAGCCCGGAGGCCGCGGCGTGTGCACCGCGCAGAAGGTGCGGCTGATGCACGCGGCCGTGCGCCACCTCATCCTCCAGGACACCTCCCGCCCGTGGGACATCGCGGAGCTGGGCGCGCCCATCAACCAGGAGGACATGGCCGGCACGCTGATGACCTTCTCGTACGTGGTGCTCGAAGGGCTGAAGGCGCTCGACGTGCCCCTCTCCCTGCGGCAGCAGGAAGCATGGCTGCACGCGTGGGGCGCGGTGGGCCATGTGCTCGGCCTGGACGCGCGCCTCATCCCCACCACCCTCGACGAGGCCCGCGAGCTGACGTACCTCATCCGCGAGCGGCAGATTGCCGTCGCCCCCGAGGGCGTGGTGATGACGCACTCCCTCATCGAAGGCCTGAAGGAATTGGTGCCCGGCCCGCTGCAGGGGCTGCCCGCCAGCTTCATCCACTTCTTCCTCGACCAGGACCAGTGGCGAGGCATCAACGTGGCGGACATGCTCCAGGTGCCGAAGCCGGACTGGACCGCCGCCATCCCCGAGGGCCTGCGCTGCGTGGGCGGGCTCGTGGGGTGGATGGGAGACCGCACGCCGCTCGCGGCGAAGCTGCTGCGCTTCGTCAGCCGAGACTTCGTGGCGGCCATGGTGCGCGCCGGCAACGGAGGCCCTCGTGCGGCCTTCACGCTGCCGGAGGACCTCCAGTCCAAGTGGCGGCTCGCGCCCGAGCGCCGCTCCACCCTGCCCGAGGCCATTCGTGGCTTCGGCAATGTCCTCGCCGCGGCCCGTGAAGCGCTGACGCCGCGCGTGCTCTCCCGGAAGGTGGCCTGAGATGCTGGACGCGCTGTTCCCCGAGAATCCAGTCCCCGGCGGGCCATATGACCCGCTGGCCTGGTTCAACATCGTCGGCGAGGTGGGCTGCGTCTTCTGGGTGCTGGCCTACGCCTTCATCATCCGCCAGTGCTTCCGCGACAAGTCCTACGGGCTGCCGCTGGTGGCCATCTGCATGAACCTGGCGTGGGAGTTCCTCGCGTCGTGGGTGTTCCCCAATCCGGTGCCGCTGTGGCACCTGTTCGACCGGGTGTGGTTCTTCGTGGACCTGGTCATCGTCTACCAGCTGCTGCGCTACGGGCGCGCACTGCAGACGATTCCGGAGGTGAAGCGCCACTTCTTCACGGTGGTGGCGGGCACCACGGTGCTGGCGGGCATCGGCCTGTACACGTTCTTCGTGCAGTACCACGACCTGCTCGGGCTGGTGGGCGCGTTCATGATCAACCTCGTCATGAGCGTGAGCTTCGTCTTCTTCTACTTCTCGCGCCGCCACCAGGGAGGCGTGGGCCTGTCCTGGCCCGCCGCGCTGTGCAAGATGCTGGGCACGCTGGGCACCTCCATCGAGTGCCACCACGTCATCGGCATGACGCAGCCGTGGCTGGGCGGGCTGTCCTTCCTGCACTTCCTCTGCGTCTCCATCTTCCTCTTCGACGTGCTCTATCTCGTCCTCGTGGTGAAGGAGGCTCGGGCCCGGGCCCCGGCGGCCGAGCAGGCACGGACCGGGGCGGCCCTGGCCGTCGCGTAGACTGCTGTCAGTCCGGGTGGCGCACTCCGTCCCCTGGGAGCCCCGGCGCTTCCGCCAGCGGGAAGGAGGGCCTCATGGAGAGAAAGCTCGTCTCGATTCAGCGCATCGACCACCTGGAGCCCATTCCCGGAGCGGACAACATCCTGAAGGCGCGGGTGATGGGCTGGGACGTGGTGGTGAGGAAGAGCGAGTTCGCCCCCGGGGATGCGTGCGTCTTCTTCGAAATCGACAGCCTGCTGCCGGAGGGGAAGGAGTGGGCGGAGTTCCTGCGGCCGAGGAGCTTCCGGGTGAAGACGGCGCGCCTGAGGGGTGTGCTGTCGCAGGGGCTCGCGCTGCCCACGTCCATCCTTCCCGGCGAGGTGCCGTTGCAGGGGACGGACGTGCGCGACGTGCTCGGCGTCGTGAAGTTCGAGCCGCCGCTGCCGGACGCGGGGGGCGTCGCAGGCCCGTTCCCGGGCCAGGTGCCGAGGACGGATGAAATCCGGCTCCAGTCGGCGCTGGGTGTCCTGGACGAGATTCGGGGCCACGACTTCTTCGTGACGACGAAGCTGGACGGGACGTCGACCACGTTCTTCCGGCCGCTGGAGGGCGAGCTGGTGGCGTGCTCGCGCAACTGGTCGCTGAAGCGCGGGGCAGGCCCGGTGTGGGCCATGGCGGCGAAGTACGCGCTGGAGACGGTGCTGCCTCCGGGCTTCGCGGTGCAGGGCGAGCTGTGCGGCCCCGGCATCCAGAAGAACCGCCTGGGGCTCACGGAGCCGGACCTGTTCATCTTCAGCGTCCACGACACGCGCACGGGCTGCTTCCTGGGCCACGCGGACTTCATCGCCTTCTGCGCGGAGCACGGGCTGCGCACCGTGCCGGTGGAGCACGTCATCACCGGCGAGGCGGCGCGCACGTTCGACCACGGCCTGGAGAACTACCTGAAGCTCGCCCAGGGCCTCTACGCGGGCACGAAGAACCGCAAGGAGGGCATCGTGGTGAGGCCGCTCGTCGAGCGCCCCTCCCCCACGCTGGGCGGCGGCAGGCTGTCGTTCAAGATCATCAACAACGACTTCCTGCTCAAGGACGAGGACTGACGGCACCGCGCGCGGGCGCGCCGAGACGCCCCGGCGCCTCCATCACCGCCCGCAGCGCCACCTCCGCGGCGCGCAGCCGCGCGTCTCGCGGATCCACCCGCCGCGCTTCCTCCAGCCGCTCCAGGGCGCGCGCCACGTCGCCGCGCGCCAGCTCGCAGCGCACGCCGGCCTCCAGCGCGCCCGTGTCCGACGGCCCATACACCCGCGCCTCCGCCGCCGCGTGGCATCCCTCGTCCACGCGGCCCGTCTCGAAGAGAGCGCGCGCCAATTCCACCCGCGTCTCCACGTTCGAAGGTGCCAGCCGCACCGCCTCCGCCAGCGGCGCCACCGCCTCCTCCGCCAGCCCCCAGCGGCGCAGCTCACTCCCCAGCGCTCGCAGCGGTCCCGGCGCGCCCGGCACCAGCAGCGCGCGGGCCCGGGCCTCTCGCAACAGCGCGGGCTCGCCGAAGCGCAATTCCGCCACCATCCGGCTCACCACCGCCTCGTAGGCCGGGTACGCCGAGGGCCAGGTGAAGACGAGCCGGTATACCCACTCGCCGCGCGGCACGAAGAAGGCCATGAGGTGCGTCCGTCCTCCGGGCCCCTCCAGTTCCGCGCTCACCCGCCGCGCGTCCCGTCCGCCCACGCGCGCCGCCACGGGGCCCGCCACCTTCAGCGTGCGCCCCACCGGCCCCGGCGCGCCGGGCACCAGCGCCTCCTCCTGGAAGTGCCGCGCCTGCACGGCGCCGTCGCCGGGCTCGCCCACTTCGATGACCTCGGCGGAGAACGTCGCCCGTCCCAGTCCCGGCAGCCCGTTGGAGAAGGAGCGCCGCCCCTGCCCGTCCTCCTCGCCGCGCCAGTCCTCCGGCAGCACCACGGACACGCCGAAGCCGTCGTCGCGCTCCACCCGCCAACCAGAGCGCTCGCCCACCACCAGCGCCGCCACCACGCCCGCGGCCACCACCAGACCGAGCGGCCGGGCGAGCCCACGGCTGAGCGCTCGCGGCTCCAGGAAGGCGCCCACCAGCAACCCCGTGAGCAGCCCGCCCAGGTGCCCGGCGTTGTCCACGCCCACCGAGGTCCATCCCATCCAGAGAAAGATGAGCACCGTGGGTAACGCGCTTTCCCCGGACATCCACCGCTTCCCGAGCCGACCGCGGTAGCGCCGGCCCAGCACCAGCAGCGCTCCCACGCAGGCATAGACGAGCCCCGACGCTCCGACGCTCACCGCTCCGGACCACGCCAGCGAGCCCGCCATGGTGATCAACCCCGCCGCCACCAGCAGGGCCACGTAGTCACGGCGCCGGCACATGCGCTCCAGCGCGACTCCCGCCGCCACCAGCACGAGCAGGTTGAGTCCCAGGTGCGGCCAGTCCCGGTGGAGGAGGTTGGCCGTCACCAGTCGCCACGGCTGACCCGCCTCCACCACCAACGGCCCCGCCTTGGCGCCCCACCGCACGAGGGCGTCCACGTCCACCGGCCCCGCCAGCCCCAGCACGGCGTGCACCGCCATCAGACCCGCGGCCAGGGCCAATGTGACCCAGGGGAGGGTGCGCCATCCCCCCGCCACGGCCGACTGACCGATGGACAACAAGCCCGGTTGTCCCTCCTCTTGGGGAGAAAGCCCTGTCTTTTGAGGGGGATACATGGCTTGTACAGGTAAAGCCCGTTCTGCTATGACTGTACGCGGATCGGACCCGTGCTGAAGCTCATCATCGAAGACGACGAGGGGCGCAAGACCGTTGTTCCCTTCGTGCGTGACGAGATCACCATCGGCCGTCAGGAGGGAAACACCATCCGCCTGACGGAACGGAACGTGTCTCGCCGTCACGCACGACTGGTACGACTGAATGGCCACGTCGTGGTGGAAGACCTGGGGAGCTATAACGGCACCCGGATCAACGGCGAGCGGATCGCGGGTCAGTCACCCCTGAAGGAGGGGGACCTGATCCAGATCGGCGACTACGACCTGGCCCTACAGACGGAAGGTGCGGCCAGCGTGTCAGGCCCCATCACCGCCAAGGTGCCCTCGGCCCTCCGCAAGACGGAGCCCGCGCTCGAGCCCATGGGCAGTGAGCCGGACTCGGACGAGGAGCAGGAGGAGGACGCCTCCGCCGCGCCCTCCGCCGAGGACTCGGACGGCGATGGGGACGAGCTCGACCACACCCCGCCCTCCAACGCCGCCGACGTGCGCCGGCACTCCACCTCCATCATCCGGTTGGATCAGGTGGAGGCGGACCGCCCGCGCAAGGTGATGGACGTGCCCGCCGAGGACGCGCCCCGCCTGCTGGTGCTCACGCCCGACGAGCTGAAGGGCCAGGAGTTCGCGTGCATCCGCACCGAGCTCCGCATCGGCCGCACCGACGACAACGACATCACCCTGGACCACCGCTCCCTGTCGCGCACGCACGCCAAGCTGGTGCGCGAGG
This sequence comes from Pyxidicoccus sp. M6, assembly GCF_055568925.1. Lineage (NCBI taxonomy): Bacteria > Pseudomonadati > Myxococcota > Myxococcia > Myxococcales > Myxococcaceae > Pyxidicoccus > Pyxidicoccus sp. M6. The sequence goes on from NZ_CM145714.1 coordinate 10,039,222, forward strand.
AGACCGGTGAGTGGCGCGTCATCGACATGCAGTCCGCCAACGGGATGACGGTCAATGGCGAGAGCTACGCCCAGGCCACGCTCGGCTCCGGCGACATCATCGAGCTGGGCCACGTGAAGCTGCGCTTCCTCAACGCCGGCGACGCCGCGGACGACGTGCCCGCCAGCGAGGTCGGCTCGCGCTCCAAGCTTCCGCTGGTGGCGGGCCTCGTCGCCCTGCTGCTGGGCGGTACCGCCGCGGGCCTCTACTTCCTTCGCTCGGAGCAATCCGCTCCCCCGGTCAACCCCGTGGCGCACCAGGACCCGGAGGAGCAGCAGCCGCCGGCCACCGGCACCGAGCCGGTCAACGCCGCGAAGCCGCCCCCGGAGGCTCCGCCCGAGGCGCCCCCCGAGCCGACCGGCCCCACGCTGGAGCAGCGGCTGGCCCTGGCCCGGAAGGCCATCTTCGAGGACAAGAATTTCGAAAGGGCCGAGGACTTCCTCTCCAACGCCAAGGACGCACAGGGCAACCGGCCGAAGGAGGCGGAGGATCTCCTCGACATGGCCCGCGCGGAGTCAATGGTGCAGCAGCAGCTCGCCAACGCCGAGGCGGCCCTGACGGCCGGCAAGCTCTCCGAGGCGGAGACCATGCTGACCGGCATCTCCGGCACCAAGGTCTTCGCGGCCCGGCACTCCAAGCTGATGGCGCAGCTCACTGACGCCAAGCAGAAGGCCGCCGCCGTGACGCCCCCGCCGCCCAACCCCACGCCCGCCAGCGCCACCACCCCGGTGGAGCCCACGCCTCCCGCCGGCTCGGGTCCGTCGGTGGACAAGCTGCTCTCCGACATCCGCGAGCTCTTGAAGGCCAAGCAGGACGCCAAGTACCGGGACGCGCTGCGGCTCGCCAAGGAGTGCACGCAGGTGGCGCCCAACAACGCGGACTGCCACCTCATGCTCGGCACCGTGGAAGCGCGCCTGGGCAACATCGACAAGGGCGCGGACCACTACCGCCGTTATCTGGAACTGGCGCCTGACAATCACCCGTTGCGCGCCGGTGTGCTCGAGCGGCTGCGCTCGTACGACACGGGGAAGCAGCAGCAACAGAAGAATCCGGGAGGCTGACCCGTCCACTGCCGGCTGTGGATGCTTGCCCCTCCCCGAGCTCCACATCCGCCCCCTACCGACGCTGTTCACCTGCAGCGAGGAGACGCTGTGCAGATTCGCATCCTGGTAGTTGATGACGAGCAGGACAACTGCGACTACCTCAAGCTGGTGCTGACCCGCGAAGGTTACGAGGTCGTCACCACGACGGACCCCACGCAGACTGTGGAGATCCTCCGCGGCTCGGACTTCCACCTGGTCATCCTGGACATGATGATGCCCCAGATGTCCGGGACCGAGGTGCTCGAGCAGATTCGCAAGTACGACACCGACGTCGCCGTGATTGTGGCCACCGCGTACCCCACGGTGGACACGGCCGTCGCGTCGCTCAAGGCCCAGGCTTCCGACTACGTGAAGAAGCCCATGGAGCCGGAGCAGTTCATCACCGCGGTCCGCAACGCCCTCCAGAAGAAGGGCCTGTCCCAGGACCCGGAGGCGGACCTGCACCGCGCCATTGGCCGCACCATCCGCGACGCGCGCAAGACACAGGAGCTCACGCTCAAGCAGCTCGCGCGGCGCACCGGCCTGTCCGTGTCGCTGCTGTCGCAGATTGAGCGCGCGGAGTCCTCGGCCTCCATCTCCTCGCTGTACAAGATTGCCTCGGCGCTGCAGCTGCGCATGGGCGAGCTGTTCGGCGACACCTGAGCGACAGGTGCAACCGCGTCACCGGCCGCCGCGGCTCTCGCCGACTAGCGGCCGGTGAAGCGGGGCGGGCGCTTCTCCAGGAAGGCAGCCCGCCCCTCCTTCGCGTCCTCGCTGCCGAAGGCCGCCGCGCGCAATTCCCGCAGGCGGGCCCGGTCCGAGTCCTCCAGTGGGGCGCGCGCCAGCCGGCCGAAGGACTCCTTCATCCCCGACACCGCGAGCGGCGCATGGGCGGCCAACGTGGCGCACAGGGACAGTGCGCGCGCCTCCGCGTCCTCCACGCACTCGTCCAGCAGGCCCCACGCCAGGGCCTCGCGCGCGTCCAGCTTGCGCGCGGTGAGGAAGAGCTGCTTCGCGCGGGAGAAGCCCACCAGCCGCGTCGCGCGGGCCAGGCCCTCCGGCGAGTAGACGATGCCCAGCCGCGCGGGAGGCATGAGGAACACCGCGTCCGGCGTGCCGATGCGGAAGTCACACGAGGCGGCGAGGTCGAAGCCCGCGCCCACCGCCGCGCCCTGCACCAGCGCCACGCTGGGCACCGGGTGCCCCTCCAGCTTGAGGAGGCACGCCACCAGCGGGTCATCCGGCAACAGCCCGTCCTCACCGGGCGGGCCCAGCCGCGTTAAATCGTAGCCGGAGCAGAAGGTACCGCCCGCGCCGCGCACCAGCAGCGCGCGGACGTGCGGCGCGGGCTCGAGCGCCGCGTCCAGTTGCGCCAGCAGCGCGTCGTTGAGCGCGTTGCGGCGGGCCGGGTGCGACACCGTGAGGACGCGGATGCCGCCCTCACGGTCCTCCACATGGAGCGTTGGCTCCTGGGACGGCTGCACCGCTAGCCGAGCACCACGAGGACGTCGCCCTCGTTGACGGACTGCGACTCCTTGCAGCGAATCTCCTTCACCACGCCGCCCTCCTCGGCCTCCACCGGCATCTCCATCTTCATGGACTCGAGGATGACGAGCGTGTCGCCCGCGTTGACCTGCTGGCCGACCTTCACCTCAATCTTCCACACCGTACCGGTGATGTGCGCCGCGACGTCCGCCATGAAACCTTCCTCCTCAGGGGTGGGGGTGGGGCTGGATGCTCTACGCCGGCTTCGCGTGGTGCTCCAGGAAGTGCGTGTCCAGCTCGCCGGCCCGGAAGGCCGCATCCTGCACGATGCGCAGGTGGAGCGGGATGTTCGTCTTGATGCCTTCGATGCGGAAGTCCTGGAGGGCCTTCACGGAGCGCTCGATGGCCTGCGCGCGCGTCTCGCCGCTGATGATGAGCTTGGCAATCATCGGGTCGTAGTTCGGCGTGACGGTGTTGCCCTCGGCGTAGCCCGAGTCGAGCCGCACGCCCTCGCCCGTGGGGGGCTGGAAGACCTTGAGCGGGCCCGGCGAGGGGAAGAACTTCACCGGGTCCTCCGCGTAGATGCGGAACTCCAGCGCCGCCCCGCGCCGCTTCACGTCCTCCTGCTTCACCGTGAGGCGCTCGCCCGCGGCGATGCGCAGCTGCCAGCCGATGAGGTCCAGCCCCGTGGTGAGCTCCGTCACCGGGTGCTCCACCTGGAGGCGGGCGTTCATCTCGATGAAGTAGACCTGCCCGTCCGAGTAGAGGAACTCCACCGTGCCCGCGTTGGCGTAGCCGAACGTCTTCGCGGCGGTGACGGCGGCGTTGAAGAGCGTCTGCGCCAGGGCCGCGTTCTTCCCGTCCGCGAACAGCACGGAGGGGGCCTCCTCCACCACCTTCTGGTGCCGGCGCTGGATGGAGCACTCGCGCTCCAGGCCGTGGATGAGGTGGCCGTGGTGGTCTCCCAGAATCTGCACCTCGATGTGGCGCGGCGCGGGGAAGTAGCGCTCCAGGTAGACGCCCTCCTTGCCGAAGGCGGCCTTCGCGCGGTCCGTGCACTGGCGGAAGACCTTCTCCAGCTCACCCGGGTCCTTTGCGACGGCCATACCGATGCCGCCGCCACCGCTGGCGGCCTTGCACAGCACCGGGTAGCCGATGCGCTCCGCCGCGGCGAGCGCGCCCGCCACGTCCGGCACCACGCCGTCGCTGCCGGGCACCACCGGCACACCGGCCGCGGCCACCAGCTTGCGGGCCTGGCTCTTGTCCTTCATGCGCGCCATGGCGGCGGGCGGAGGGCCCACGAAGGTGAGCCCCGCGTCCGCGCACGTCTGGGCGAACTCTCCATTTTCGGACAGGAAGCCGTAGCCGGGGTGCACGGCCTGGGCGCCCGTCTTCTTCGCGGCGTCGAGAATCGCGGCGATGTCCAGGTAGCTGTCCTTCGCGGCGGCGGGGCCGATGCGTACGGCTTCATCCGCCTCCTTCACGAAGGGCAGGTCCACGTCGGCGTCCGAGTAGACGGCGACAGTCTTGAGACCCATCCCCCGGGCCACCACGCCGATGCGGCGGGCAATCTCTCCCCGGTTCGCGATGAGCAGCTTCTGGAACATGGCGGTCGGCCTCCCCTACGAAGGGCGGCGAACCTAACCCTCGACCCCTTCCGTGACAAGCATGCGGGAGAGCGCGCAACAGGTTGGTACAGTCCCGTAAATTTGCGGGGTTGCGAGGCCCTGACGTACCTTGCCGCACGTGAAGCCCCCCTCTTCCCCAGGCACTGGCGGCGTCGTCGATTTGCACCGCGCGCGGCGAGCGAAGCGGCTGGACCTCTACCGCTCCAAGCAGGCGGACCGCGTCCGCAGCGTGCGCACCACGCTCGAAGCGCTCACGCAGAGCGGCACCCTCTTCACCCAGGAGGGCACGCAGCGCGGACTGTCCCTGCTGAAGGCCCTCCAGCTCCTGCAGCGCGCCAACGCGCGCCTGGAGGAGCTGTCCGGCATGGGCGTGCTGCCCGCGCCCCGGCGTCCGGAAACCGTCGACGCGCTGTACGAGGAGGTGGATGACCTCCTCGACCGCGCGGACACGCTGGCCGGCCGCGACGAGGCGAGCGTGGCGCGGCTTCCGGGCCACTAGCACCGGCCCCCGCGCCACCTCCCCGCCGTCCCTGCTACGGCAGCTCCGTCTGGCCCTGACGCCGGAGGAAGGTGGGGATGTCGAACTGGTCCTCGTCCAGCGGCAGCGCGGCGTCCTTCACCACCGCGGTGCGCGTGCTCATGGCCTTGCCGCCCTCCACGGCGGACAGCGGCCGCGGGGCGCCACCCTTGGCGGGCACCAGGCTGGCCACCTCCTCGCGCGCATTGGCGAGGGCCGCCGGCGTCGGACGGGACATGGGCACCTGCACCACCGGCGCCACGGGGCGCGCCTTGGGCGCGTCGCGGTGGACGAAGCCGGTGGCGATGATGGTGATCTTCACCTCGTCCTGAATCTGGTCGTCGATGAGCGAGCCGAAGATGATTTCGGCCTCGCTGTCGGCCGCGTCGTGCACCAGCGTCAGCGCCTCGTTGACCTCCTGCAGAGTCATGTCGCGGCCGCCGGTGATGTTGATGAGCAGGCCGGTGGCGCCGTCGATGGAGACGTCCTCGAGCAGCGGGCTGGAGATGGCCTGCTGCATGGCCGTGAGCGCGCGCTTGTCACCGGACGCGTGGCCGGTGCCCATGAGCGCCAAGCCCTTGTCGCTCATGATGGTCTTCACGTCCGCGAAGTCCACGTTGATGTAGCCGTGGTACTGGATGAGGTCGCTGATGCCCTGCACGGCGTTCAGCAGCACCTCGTCCGCGCGCTTGAAGGTCTCCAGGAGCGGCATGGGCTCGTTGGAGAGCGACAGCAGGCGCTGGTTCGGAATGGTGATGAGGGTGTCCACCGCGGCCTTCAGCTCCACGATGCCCTGCTCGGCCTGCTTGCGGCGCTTGTTGCCCTCGAAGAGGAAGGGCTTTGTCACCACGCCCACCGTGAGGCACCCCAGGCTCTTGGCGATGTCCGCGATGATGGGCGCGGCGCCCGTGCCGGTGCCGCCACCCATACCGGCGGTGACGAACACCATGTCGGCGCCCTCGAGCACCGCGGCAATCTGGTCCCTCGACTCCAGCGCGGCCTCGCGGCCCATCTCCGGATTGGCACCCGCGCCCAGGCCCTTCGTCAGCGTCTGACCGAGCTGGAGGCGCGTCGGGGCCTTGCTCGCCGCGAGCGCCTGCACATCCGTGTTGGCGGCGATGAAGTCGACCCGGTCGAGCTTCGACAGAATCATCGTATTGACCGCGTTGCAGCCGGCCCCACCTGCCCCCACGACCCGAATCTTGGCGGCCTGCTTGTTCTGATCGAACTGATCCATGGCGGTCCTTTCAGCTGGAGCGGCGCGGTGCAGCGCGCGCACTCCCAACCTCCACAATCATCAGCAAGTCCCGCTCTTTGGCAAGTATTCCGCTACGCGCCTGTAGCAGGATGCGTCACCTCCGAGTCCTGACGCGCACTTACGCAGCGACTCCGCGTGCACGCGGTGCGGCGCGGTGGGTGCACTTCACCTCTTGACTCGCGAAAAGCGGTACGCCTCCGCGGGTCGGAATCACGCGTGGGTTGAAACGCGAAGGGTGGTCCCGGAGCCATGTCCAGGACCACCCTCGCGCATCATCCGGTAGTGCTCACCGGGCCGTCATGGCCGGTACTTCACTGGGCCTCGCGCTCCACCTCCACCTTGCCCACGCGGAGGATGGTGAACTCCACGCGGCGGTTGTTCTCGCGGCCCGCCGCCGTCTTGTTGGTGTCCACCGGCTTCGTCTCGCCATAGCCCACCGCCTCCAGGCGCACCGGGAGGATGCCCTCGGTGACCAGGAACTGGCGCACGTTGGCGGCGCGGCGCTGGGACAGGTCGAGGTTCATCGCGTCGTTGCCCTGGTCGTCGGTGTGGCCCTCGATGCGGACGAGCTCCACCTGCGGGTTGGCGCGCAGCACCGCGGCCACCTGCTTCAGCAGAGGGAAGGAGCGCGCGAGGATGACGTCCTTGCCCGTGGCGAAGTAGACCTTCTCCAGGATGAGGATGCGCTCGCCGTCCACGAGCACCTTCACCTTGCCCTTGTCCGGGCAGCCATCCTCGTCCTCCACGCCGTTGATGACCTCGGCCTCGTTCGGGCACTTGTCCACGACGTCCGCGAAGCCGTCCTTGTCGTTGTCCGGGTCGGGGCAGCCGTCCTCGTCCTGGAAGCCGTCCTTGTCCTCGGCCCGAGCGGGGCACGCGTCGTCCGGGTCCAGCAGGCCGTCGCCATCCGAGTCCATCGGCGGGGGCACCTCGTCCGGGCAGCCGTCCTCGTCCTGGAAGTCGTTCTTCGACTCCGGGGCGTTGATGCACTTGTCGGCGCCGTCGAGGATGCCGTCCTGGTCGTTGTCCGGGTCGGGGCAGCCGTCGGAGTCCTCGAAGCCGTCCTTGTCCTCGGCCTCCACGGGGCAGCGGTCCTGCGGGTCCATCAGGCCGTCGCCGTCGGTGTCCACCGGCGCGGGCGGGGCGACATGCTCGGGCTCACGCGAGGGCGGCGGGCTATAGCTCAGGCCCGCGAGGACGCGGAAGCCCGGCGTGCCATAGCCGCGCGTGAGGCCGGGGCCGGCGCCCAGGTGCGCGGAGAGGCCGCTCAGCGCGCGGTACTTCAGCGCCGCCAGCAGCTCCAACGGGCGCTCCTCGACGTCCTGCTCCTTGAAGCCGATGGCGCCCACCAACGTGGCCTCGGCGGACAGCGGCACGTCGCGAAGGGTGAAGGGCAGCTCCGCGCCGACACCGAAGGCCAGCGCGTTGCCCGTCACCAGGTTGCGAAGCTGCTGCTGCTTGCGGAGGTCCACGCCCAGGTTGGCGGCGAGGCGCAGCCGCTGGCCATACTCGGCCACCAGGCGCGGCTGCACGCCAACGCCCGAGCCTCCGAGGAAGTCCGAAGCGCCACCGGTGGGCAGAATCACCGGCACCACCAACGCGAGGCCGAAGGAGTCCCTTTCGAACAGCCGCGCCTTGGGCACCAGGCGCAAATCACCGATGCCTCCCGAGCCCACGCCGTTGGAGAAGCTGGAGTCCACCTGCGGCGCCGGCTCCGAGTCCTGCAACGTCACCGGCAGCAGCACGCCGAGCTCGAAGCGGTCGAACAGGCCCACCGCGCCCATCAGGTCCAGGCCCACCTGGCTGCGCACCAGCGCGGTGATGAACCGGTCCTGCCTCGGGTCGAGGAAGTCGAGCGGCTTGTCGCCGTAGTTGAGCGACAGGCCCACGTTCCAGTTGAGGTGGCTCTGCACGCGGGCGCTGTGCACGCCGAGGATGTCCCCGGCGCCCGGCCCCGGCTTGTACTGCTGCACGTCGATGGCCTGCGAAGCCGGCACCTGCGCCGCGGCCGCCGGAGCGACCAGCGCGCCCGTGAGGGCCACGCCACCGGCCGCACCCGCCACCAGCGCCCGCGCGGACCGCCGGCCCGCGCGGCGCAGGCGGCCCAGCAGCGGCAGCGCGAGGAGCAGCAGCGCCAGCGGAGCGAAGGTGCCCGCCCCACCCGTGCTGCAGCCACGGCCCACGACAATGAAGTCATCCATGGCGTCCAGCGGGTTGCTTCCGCCATTGACCTCTTCACCGTCGTTGGCGCCGCCCTGGTCCGTGTCGCGGTTGTTCGGGTCCGTCTCGCCGTTGTCGAGGCCACCGTTGTGGTTGGCGTCCTCCACGCCGTCCTGCAGACCGTCGTCATCCGAGTCCGCATCGAGCGGATTGGTGGGGTTGGCGCCCCGCACCTCGGTGCCGTCGTTCAGGCTGTCGCCATCGGTGTCCGCCTTGTTCGGGTCGGTCTCCGTCGTGCCCACGCGACCGTTGTGGTCCGCGTCCTCCTCGCCGTCGTTGAGCCCGTCGCCATCCGTGTCCGCCTTCTTCGGGTCGGTGGTGGTGCTCGGGTCGTCATCCGGGCGGAAGTTGGGCGACGAGGTGTCGGTGTCAGCCGGAGCGTTCTCCAGCGTCACACCGCGCTCCGTGCCGTCGAGAATGCCGTCGTTGTCGCTGTCCGGGTCCCTGGCGTCGATGAGGCCGTCGCCGTCCGTGTCGGTCAGGCCGTCCACGCCGTCCAGCACGCCGTCATCGTCCGTGTCCGCATCGTGCGGGTCGGTGCCCAGCTCGATTTCGGTGTCGTCATCCACACCGTCACCGTCCGCGTCCTTGTCGTCCGCAGCCGCCAGCGGGTCGGTCTCGTCCTCGTCCACGCGGCCGTTGTGGTTGGCGTCCTCCACGCCGTCGCGCACGCTGCCACCGTCGGTGTCGGCGTTGAGCGGATTCGTCGTGGTGCTCGGGTCCGCGTCCGGCGTGAAGTGCGCCGGGTCGGTGTCGTCGCCCTCCGGCTGCGTCAGGCCCAACTCCAGGCCGTCCGTCAGGCCGTCGCCGTCCGTGTCCGCGATGTTCGGGTCCGTCTCATTGGCGTCGACGATGCCGTCGTGGTCGGCGTCCTCCGTGCCGTCCATGAGGCCGTCGTCGTCGGAGTCGTCGTCCAGCGGGTCCGTCTCGCCGACCTTGACCTCGATGCCGTCCGTCAGGCCGTCACCGTCCGTGTCCGGGTTGTTCGGGTCGGTGCCGAGCGCAATCTCCTCGGTGTCCGTCAGGCCATCGCCGTCCGTGTCGGCGGCGACCGCCCAGGTGTACGTGGCCGGCGTCGGGTCCACGTTGCCCGCCCCATCCACCGCGCGCACCGCCAGCGTGTGGTTGCCCGAGGCCAGGCCCGTGAAGGTGCTCGGGTCGGAGCACGGCACGAAGGCCGCGCCGTCCACGCGGCACTCGTAGGCCACGCCACCACCCGTCTGGTCGAAGTCGAAGGTGGCCGTGGTCGGCGCGTCCACCAGCACCGGGCCGCTGACGATGACCGTATCCGGCGCCGTGGTGTCCACCGTCCACGAGTACGTAGCCGGCGTCGGGTCCACGTTGTCATCCGTGTCCCGCGCACGCACCGCCAGGATGTGCTCACCCTCGGCCAGGCCGTTCAGCGTGTATGCCGCGGGGCACGCGGTAAAGGCCGCGCCATCCAGGCTGCACTCGTACGTCACCGGCGACTCGTCCGAGCCGAACCCGAACGTCGCGCTCGTGCTGTTCGTCAGCGCCGGGGGCGTGGACGTGAACAACGTGTCCGGCGGCAGCGCGTCCACCGTGAACGCGTGCGTCACGGGCTGGCTGGTATTGCCCGCCTCATCCGTGGCCGTGACGGTGACGGAGTGCGGGCCTTCCGCCAGCACCGTGCCCACCGGCAGCGTCCAGTTGCCGCCGGCATCCGCCGTCACCGTGCCCACCGGGACGCCGTCCACCACCACCGTCACCGTGGCGCCCGGCTCCGTCGTACCGGAGTACGTCACCTGCGGATTCGTCAGCACCGCGCCACTGGCGGGCGTGGTGAGCGTCACCACCGGCGCCTGCGTATCCACCGTCCACGTGTGCGTGGCCGGCGTCGCGTCCACGTTGCCCGCCGCGTCCACCGCGCGCACCGCGAGGGTGTGGTCGCCGTCGGCCAGCGGGCCGAAGCTCGCCTGCGCCGGGCAGGCCGTGAAGGGCCCGCCGTCGAGCGAGCACTCGTACGTCACCGGGCTCTCGTTCGAGGAGAACGTGAAGTTCGCCGTCGTCTCGCGAGTCAGCACCGCCGGGCCGCTGTCGATGGCCGTGTCCGGAGCGGACGTGTCCACCGTGAAGGTGGAGGTCGCCGGACCGCTCGTGTTGCCCACGTTGTCCACCGCCACCACCGAGATGGTGTACGGGCCATCCGCCAGCGTCGCCGGAGGCGTGAAGGTCCAGTTGCCCGAGGCATCCACCGGGATGGGGCCATACGTCACGCCGTTGAGCGTCAGCGTCACCGAGGTGGCGCCGTCCGCCGTACCAGAGATTGTCACCACGCCCGAGTCCAGCACCGCGCCGTTGGCCGGCGTGACGATGACGGGCACGGCCGGAGCCGTCAGGTCCACCGTCCACGTATAGGTGGCCGGCGTCGGGTCCACGTTGCCGGCCGCATCCACCGCGCGCACGGCCAGCGTGTGCTCACCCTCGGCGAAGCCCGCGAAGGTGTCCGGGTCGGTGCACGGCACGAAGGTCGCGCCGTCCACGCTGCACTCGAAGGTGGAGCCCGGCTCGGAGGCCTCGAAGTCGAAGGTGGCCGTCGTGGAGTTGGTCACCAGCGCGGGGCCCGAGTCGATGAGCGTGTCGGGCTCGGCGGTGTCCACCGTCCACCGGTGCTCGGCGGGCGTCGGGTCCACGTTGCCCACCGCGTCCACCGCGCGCACCAGCAGCACGTGCTCGCCGTCAGCGAGGCCCGTGAAGGTGCTGGGGTCCGTGCACGGCACGTAGGAAGCGCCGTCGAGGCTGCACTGGTAGGAGACGCCACCGCCCGTCTGGTCGAAATCGAAGGTGGCCGACGTCGCGTTGGTGGGCGAGGCCGGGCCGGAGACGATGAGCGTGTCCGGGCCCGTCAGGTCGACGATGAAGGTGCTCGTCACCGGGCCGGCCGTGTTGCCCGCCGCGTCCACGCTGGTGGCCGTCACCGTGTACGGGCCCTCGGCCAGCGGCACGGGCACGGTGAAGGTCCACTCGCCCTGGGCATTCACCGGAATCGGGCCATACGTGGCGCCGCCCAGCTCCAGGAAGATGCTGCTGCCTGGCTCACCGGTGCCGGTAACCGTGGGCGTCGCGGTGCCCACCGTGTCGCCGTCGGCCGGAGATTCGATGGTGGGCAGCGTCGGCGCCGTCAGGTCCACCGTCCACGCGTACGTGGCCGGCTCCGGGTCCGCCGTGCCAGTCGAATTGACGGCGCGCACGGCCAGCGTGTGGTTGCCCTCGATGAGGCCCGTGAAGGTGCTCGGGTCGTTGCACGCCGTGAAGGCCGCGCCGTCCAGGCTGCACTCGTAGCGCACGCCGCCGTTCACCTGGTCGAAGTCGAAGGTGGCGGACGTCGCGTTGGTGCGCGAGGCCGGGCCGGAGACGATGAGCGTGTCCGGCGCGGTGGTGTCGACGAGGAAGTCATGCGACGTCGCCTCGCTGATGTTGCCCGCGGCATCCGTCGCCGTGGCGTCCACCGTGTGCGAGCCGTCCGTCAGGTCCGTCGTCTCCACGATGCTCCAGCGGCCGTTACCATCCGCGGTGACGGTGCCCACCACGCGGCCGTCCACCGTCACCGTCACCTGGGCGTTGGGCTCGGCGGTGCCCTGGTACGTCGGGCGGCGCGTGGCCACCGTCGCACCGTCGGCCGGGCGCTCGATGACCGGCGCGTCCGGACGCACCGTGTCCACGATGAAGCCATTCGTGTTGCTCGGCTCGCTGACGTTGCCCGCCGCGTCCATGGACGTGGCGACCACCGTGTGCGGGCCCTGCTCCAACGCCACCGGGCTGGGGAAGCTCCACGCACCCGAGGCATTCACCGGCGCGGTACCCAGCACCTGGCCGTCCACCACCACCGTCACCACCGTGCCCGGCTCCGCCGTGCCGGTGAACGTCGGCTGCTGCGTCGGCACCACCGAGCCATCCGCCGGAGCCGTCACCACCGGGCGCGTGGGCGCCGTGCGGTCCACCGTCCAGGAGTACGTCGCCGGAGTCGGGTCCACGTTGCCGGCGCTGTCCACCGCGCGAACCGCCAGCGTGTGACCGCCCTCCGAGAGACCCGTGAAGGTCACCGGGTCCGTGCAGGCCGCGAAGGCCGCGCCGTCCAGCGAGCACTGATACGTCACCGGGCTCTCGTTGGAGCTGAAGTCGAACGTCGCCGTGGTGGCGTTGGTCATCAGCGCCGGGCCGGTAACAATCGTCGTATCCGGCGCGGTGCGGTCCACCGTCCAGGTGTGAGTCGCCGGAGTCGGGTCCACGTTGCCGGCCGTATCCACCGCGCGAACGGCCAGCGAGTGGTTGCCATCGGCCAGCCCCGTGAAGGTCACCGGGTCCGTGCAGGCCGCGAAGGCCGCGCCGTCCAGCGAGCACTGGTACGTCACCGGGCTCTCGTTGGAACTGAAGTCGAACGTCGCGCTGGCGCTGTTCGTCAGCGCGGGCGGGCCGCTCACAATCGTCGTGTCCGGGGCAGTGGTATCCACCGTCCACGAGTACGTCGCGGGCGAGGGGTCCACGTTGCCCGCCGCATCACGCGCACGCACCGACAGCGTGTGGCCACCCTGGGCCAGGCCCGTGAAGGTCACCGGGTCCGTGCACGCTGTGAAGGCCGCGCCATCCAGCGAGCACTCATACGTCACCGGGCTCTCATTGGAGCTGAAGTCGAAGGTGGCCGTGGTGGCGTTCGTCACCGTGGCCGGGCCGCTCACAATCGTCGTGTCCGGAGCGCTGCGGTCCACCGTCCAGGTCCGCGTGGCCGGCGTCGGGTCCACGTTGCCCGCCGCATCCACCGCGCGAACAGACAGCGTGTGGCTGCCATCCGCGAGGCCCGTGAAGGTCACCGGGTCCGTGCACGCCGCGTAGGTGCCATTGTCGAGCGAGCACTCATACGTCACCGGACTATCAGGCGAGCTGAAGTCGAACGTGGCGCTGGTCGAGGTCGTCGAGCCCGTGGGGCCGCTGTCGATGACCGTGTCCGGAGGCACCGTGTCGACGGTCCACGTGTACGTGGCCGGCGTCGGGTCCACGTTGCCGGCGCTGTCCGCCGCGCGAACCTGGAGCGTGTGGCTGCCGTTCGACAGGCCCGGGAAGGTCTGCGGGTCCGCGCACGGGGTGAACAGCGCCGCGCCGTCCAGGCGGCACTCGTAGGTGACGGGGCTCTCGTTGGAGCTGAAGTCGAAGTTGGCCACCGCCGAGTTCGACATCAGCGGTGGAGTGCTGGTGAACGAGGTGTCCGGAGCCACCGTGTCGACCGTCCACGAGCGGGTGGCGGGCGTCGGGTCCACGTTGCCCGCCGCATCCACCGCGCGCACCGCCAGGGTGTGGTTGCCCTGGGCGAGCCCCGTGAAGGACTGCGGGTCGGTGCAGGCCACGAAGGCCGCGCCGTCCAGCGAGCACTGATACGTCACCGGACTCTCGGGCGAGTTGAAGTCGAAGTTGGCCGTCGTGGAGGCCGTCACTCCGGACGGGCCGCTCACGATGATGGTGTCCGGAGGCGTGGTGTCCACGCGCCACGCGTAGGTGGCGGGCGTCGGGTCCACGTTGCCGGCGGCGTCCACCGCGCGAACGGCCAGCGTGTGGTTGCCGTCCACCAGCCCCGTGAAGGACTGCGGGTCCGTGCAGGCCACGAAGGAAGCACCGTCCAGCGAGCACTGGTACGTCACCGGGCTCTCGTTGGAGCTGAAGTCGAAGTTGGCCGTGGTGGCGCTCGTCACCGCCGCGGGGCCGCTGTCAATCGTCGTGTCCGGAGCGGTCTGGTCCACCGTCCAGGAATACGTCGCCGGAGTCGGGTCCACGTTGCCCACAGCGTCACGCGCACGCACCGACAACGTGTGGTTGCCCACGGCCAGGCCCGTGAAGGTCACCGGATCCGCGCAGGCCGTGAAGGCCGCGCCATCCAGCGAGCACTCGTACGTCACCGGGCTCTCGTTGGAGCTGAAGTCGAAGGTGGCCGTCGTGGCATTGGTCGACGCGCCCGGACCGCTGACAATCGTCGTATCCGGCGGCATGTTATCCGTCACCACGTTGAACGTGTTGGTGTTGCTGACGGGGCTGGTCACTCCCTGCAGCTCGGCAATCGCGTTCACGGTGTGCGTCCCGTTCGTCAGGTCGGACGTCGGGGTGAACGTGAAGTTGCCCGAGGCGTCGGCCGTCACGCGGGCCAGCTCGACACCGTCGACGGAGATGACCACCGTCGAGCCCGCAGGCGCCGTGCCCGTGAAGGGAGGACGGTTCCCAACCGTGGAGCCGTTGGCGGGCGTGATGACGACGGGCGCGGCCAGCGGGCCCGGGAAGGCGTTCGGCAGGAGGGTGACGACGCCCGGGTTGCCAGCCACCGAGCCATACGTGACGCCATCCGGAGCGCCCGCGGCGGGCTGCGTGCCCGCCGCACCACCGGTGACCGCGGGGGTGCAGGTAATGGTGGAGCCCTGCATCAGCACGTGCCCGCCGCCGCCGCCGCCGCCGGTGCCATGGGGCTCGGCGAAAATGGAGCTTCCTCCCGCGCCGCCCCGGGCCGTCACGGTGTTGGCGCCGCACGTGAGAGTCCCCGTGAAACGGAGGTAGAGGGTGCCACCCGCGCCGCCGCCGCCGGCCGCGTCGTTGCCACCGCCTCGCGCGTTCTCGCCCGCCACGCCATCCGCGGAAATCGTCCCCACGCCCGTCAGCGACGCGGCACGAATGAACACGATGCCGCCGCCCGCATTACCCCGGCCGCCCAGGTTGTCGTTGCCGTGTCCCGAGCCACCACCGCCACCGAAGAGCACGTGGTCCACGGGCGAATACGTCATCGGCACGCCGCCACGGCCTCCCACGTCGCGCGCCGGAAAGGCCTCCCCGCTCCACGTGCGTCCGCCCTTGCCACCCGAGCCAGCGCCGCCACCGCCACCGCCGCCCGAGTTATGGCAGATGCCACCACCCGCTCCGTTGGCCACGTTGCCATAGCCCGTCGTCCCCACCGGAGGCGGGAACGGGTCGAGCCCGGTGAAGCGGGAGGGCACCACACCCTCTCCCTTCAACGCGCCATCCGGGAACTCCGCATCGAACCCGTTGCAGCCATCCCCCTGCCCATTGAGGAAGATGCCGCCACGGAACCCGAGACCCGCCGCGGAGATGCCGCCCGAGTTGTCGACCACGCCCTGCGACAGGAACGCCACGACGCCGCCCGTGGCCCCATCCCAGGCCCGGGCGACGATGCTGCGCGTCGCGTTGATGGTCAGCGTCTGGTACTCGGGAACCATCACCACCTGCGTCACGCTGGCCGCGAAGGACTTCGTGAGCGGCGCGCGGAGGGTGATGGTGAGCGCCCCCGCGGAGACGCTGGTCACACGCGCCAGCTCCCAACGGCCCACCGCGTTGCCAGCCAGGTTGATGCCCGTGTTGTCGCCCGACGCGGGAATGGGATTGAGGCCCGTCGCCTGGAGCAACAGGACCAGGTCGTTGGCCGCGAAGCCCGTCGTGGTGCTCACCGGGATGACGCTCTGCCCGGCCGCCAGGTTCGCCGTCACCTGCGCATAGTTGTTGATGACGGTGCCGGTGCCGGTGTTGATGACCCGGTTGCCATCCTGGCCGTTGCCCAGCCCGAACGTGTCCGGCTCGGCGGACGCGACCGGAGCCACCAGCGCGGCGCACAGCAGCGCCAACAGGCCCGCGGCAGGCAGGCAGGCACGTACGCGCCGGGCCGGCGAAGTGGGGGGGTGGGTGTGCTCGTTCATGGGGGCAGCGCCGCACGGGGTGGAATGGGGGTCCCGGCAGCAACGGCCGCACAAAGCAATCCCGAAGCCAGCCCCCGTCCACCTCGTGCCCCTCGCGTTTCCGAGGGCTTCGACGACCCACCCCCCCCGCATCCCCGAGGACAATCCGAATCACGGATCCAGATTCTGGAAACCGGACAGCTTGACGCCCCAACTGGGCGCGAGAGGCCCCTCACGGGCCGGAACGCAAGAAGGGGCGCCCCTCGCGGAGCACCCCTTCGCATGCGGCGGCAGGCAGGCAGGCTCAGGCCGTCAGAAGATTTCCTCGAGCCACTCGCGCATGCGGCCCTTCACCTTCTTGTACACGTTCTCCTCGCGGATGCGGAACATGCGCCGGTCCAGGTGCTTGGCGCCGTAGACGACGAGGCCCACGCCCGTCGCGTACATGGGGCTCTTCACCACGTCCACCAGCCCGCCGATGCCGCGCGGCATGCCACGGCGCACCGGCAGCCCGAGCACCTCTTCCGCCAGCTCCGGCATGCCCGCGAGCAGCGTGGAGCCACCCGTAATCACCACGCCCGAGGCGAGCAGGTCCTCGTAGCCGCACTTCTGGATTTCGCGGTGCACGAGCTGGAAGATCTCCTCCACGCGCGGCTCCAGGATTTCGCACAGAATCTGCCGCCCGAGCACGCGCGGCTGGCGGCCGCCCACGCTGGGCACCTCGATGGTGTCGTCCTTGTTGATGAGGGACGCCAGCGCGCAGCCGTACTTCTGCTTGATGCGCTCGGCCTCGTGCGCGGGCGTGCGCAAGCCGATGGCGATGTCGCTGGTGAGGTTGTTGCCGCCCAGCGCAATCACCGCCGTGTGGACGATGGAGCCGCCGGAGAAGATGGCGATGTCCGTGGTGCCGCCGCCGATGTCGACGAGGCACACGCCCAGCTCCTTCTCGTCCTCACCCAGCACCGCCTCCGCGCTGGCCAGCGGCTGCAGGACGATGTCCGAGACATTCAGCCCCGTGCGGTTGGCGCACTTGACGATGTTCTGCGCGCTCGAGACGGCCCCGGTGACGATGTGCACCTTGGCCTCCAGGCGCACGCCCGCCATGCCCAGCGGCTCCTTGATGCCGCCCTGGTCGTCGATGATGAACTCCTGCGGCAGGACGTGGATGACCTCCCGGTCCAGCGGAATGGCCACCGCCTTCGCCGCGTCGATGACGCGGGCGATGTCCGCCTCGCGGACCTCCTTGTCCTTCACCGCGACGATGCCCTGGGAGTTGAAGCCCTTGATGTGGCCACCGGCGATGCCGGTGTAGACGTGGGAGATTTCGGCCCCCGCCATCAGCTCCGCCTCCTCCACCGCGCGACGGATGGAAGAAACCGTCGCCTCGATGTTGACCACCACGCCCTTGCGCAGACCCTTCGACGGGTGCGTACCGATGCCGATGATGTCGATGCCGCTGTCGGTCAGCTCGCCGACGATGGCGCAGATCTTCGTCGTGCCGATGTCGAGGCCGACGATGATCTCCCCCGACTTCTGCTTCGCCATGACAACCCTCCCAGGCCCCCCACTCTCGTGAAAGGGGCATCCTCTTACCGCGTCGAGGTCCCGTTCCTCTCGGAGACAGGACTCGAAAGCTTCACCGCCACCCAACCGGGTCGGGCACGGTTATCCAGGTGAATGATCTCCGCTGCAAGTCCCCTCTGACCCAACTCCTTCCGGACGCGGGCGAGACGCTCCAGCTTGACCTCGGAATCCCCTTCTCCCAGGCGCACTTCCTGAGCGGACGCCGTCACCAGCGCCAGGCCCTGCGCCTCCAGGCGGACCTCGGACAGACGCTCGGACTTGTCGGGTGACAGCCGCGCATAGGCGCTCGCCACCTCCAGCGCCTTGCGCAGGCGCTCGCGCGCCGCCACCGGGTCCGACACGTAGCCCTCGCGGTCCAACCCCGTGACGAGCGGCAAATCCAGCCCGTCCCCCGGCGTCACCCGCTTGAAGGGCTCACCGTCCTCATCCAGGACGTACAATTCGCTCAGCACCGCCAGCGCCACCGGCACGTGCTCGGTCACCTCCACCGACACGCGGTTGGGGAAGCGCCGCGTCACCTCCACCGTGCGCACCCAGGGGTGCTGCAACATGGCGCGCTCCAGGGCGCCCGTGTCCAGCGTCCACAGGTTCTGCCCCTTGGTCAGCGCCGCCAGTCTCAACAATTCCACGCGCGAGGCGCGCTGCAGGCCGGAGAAGGACACCGCGGCCAAATCGAAGCGGGGCGACGTCAGCGCCCAGTTGCGCAGCGCCACCCCACCCCACACCAGCAGGCCCGTGGCGAGCGTCAGCGTCAGCGCCTTCAGGACGCCGGGGCCGTGCGTGCGCACGGCGCCCTTGACCGCCTCCTTCTGCTGGGCGGCATCCTGACGGCGGCGATTTCGCGTTCTGCCAAAGGCCATGGGTCTCGGGACGTTCGCACGCATGCTGCGCGCGGATGGATCTCCACGCCAGTTTTTGGCTACAGGCACGTCGCTGTAGCGCTGGCGACTGGTGAGGGGCGTAGACCGGGGGCGTCGGAAATTGTCGACAATGCCCGGCGCGAAGTTGCGTCGGGCGTGCCGAAAAAAGCTCAGGCCTTCAACGACGCGCCGAGGAGGAGACGCTCACACAAGGCCGGGAAGTCGATTCCGCGGCCGGCGGCAATCTTCGGCAGGAGGCTGGTGGCCGTCATGCCGGGCAGCGTGTTGATCTCCAGAAGGAACACATCCCCTCCCTCGGTGATGATGACGTCCGAGCGCGAGCCCCCGCTGCAGCCGAGGGACTTGTGCGCGGCCAGACTCACCTCGTTCACCCGGGCATACTGATCTGGCGGGAGGGGCGCGGGGAAGAGGTACTGCGTGCCGGAGCCCGCCTTGTACTTGGCGTCGTAGTCGTAGAACTCGCGCGCGGCGCGCACCTCGATGACGCCGAGGGCCTCATCGTCCAGGACGCCACCCTGCACTTCGCGTCCCTTGACGAACTGCTCCACCAGCAACGTGCCCGCGTACTTCGCCGCGTCGCGCACCGCGGCCTCGTAGTCCTCGCGCTGCTTGCAGATATGAACGCCCACGCTGCTGCCCTCGCGGCTGGGCTTCACCACCACCGGGAAGGGGAACGGCAGCGAGTCCGCCGCGGCCAGCGCGGACTCCGCGTCCCTGAACGCCCGGTACGCCGGCGTGGGGATGCCGTGCGCGACGAAGACCTGCTTGGCGTAGACCTTGTCCATGCCCAGCGCCGAGGCCAGCACGCCGCTGCCCGTATAAGGGATGAACATCGACTCCAGCAGGCCCTGCAGACACCCGTCCTCGCCGTAGCGGCCGTGCACGGCGAGCCACGCGACGTCCACCTTCTCCGCGGTGAGGCGCGCGGGCAAGTCACGGCCCACGTCCACCTCCACCACGTCGTAGCCCAGCGAGCGCAGCGCCCCGGCCACGGCGGCGCCGGTGCGCAGGGAGACCTCGCGCTCCGACGACAGGCCGCCATACAGCACGCCCACGCGCTTCGTCTTGAGCTCGTCCTTCGTGAAGGCGCCGCGATTCGGGGTCATGGCAGGAACTCTCCCACGCGCTTGACTTCGGGTTTCATGACGACACCGGTCTCCTCGCGCACCCGCTGCTGCATGAGGTTGACGAGGCCCAGGACGTCGCGGGCGGAGGCACCGCCCAGATTCACAATCCAGTTGGCGTGCAGGGTGGAGACCTGCGCGCTGCCCAGCGTATGCCCCTTGAGGCCGACGAGTTCAATCAGTCTGCCGGCGTGGTCGCCTGGCGGGTTGGTGAAGACGCTGCCGAAGTTGGGCTGGCTCAGCGGTTGCGTGCGCTTGCGGTAGCCGAGGTCCGCGTCCATGGCCGCCTTGGATGTCCGCACGTCCCCCTTGTGGAGGACGAAGCGCACCCGCGTCACCACGCCGCCCGGGGGCAGCTCCGAGTGGCGGTAGGCGTGCGGAATCTCCGCCTTCGTCAGCCACCCCACCCCGTCCGCGGTGGCGACCTCCACGGCTTCAATCGCGCGGAAGGCCTCGCCATTCTTGGTGCCGGCATTCATCGCCACCGCGCCGCCGAGCGTGCCGGGAATACCCGCGAGGAACTCCGCGCCCACCAACCCGTTGCCACGCATGAGGTTGATGAGCCGGACAATCGCCGCGCCCGCGCCCAGCGTGAGGCGGCCCTCCTCGGGGCCCACGTCCGCCACCTCGGGGAAGAGGTCCGACGGCAGCTTCACGGTGAAGCCAGGAACCCCGCCATCGCCCACCAGCGTGTTGGCGCCGCCACCGAGGATGGAGACCGGCACGCCCTCGTCACGCGCGAGCTTCAGGAGCGCCACCAGCGCCTCCGGAGTCCGCGGGCGCACCAGCGCCTCCGCCGCACCTCCAACACGCACGCTGGTGAGCGGAGCCAGGGGCTCGCCCGGCTTCACCTCGCAGCCGGACAGCCGCTCCACGCGCTCCGCCAGCGCCGTCCTCACGCCCGCTTCCACCATGGCCGCTTCAGCCCTTCGACAGCGGAGTGGTGCCCATCAGCGTGAGCAAATCAGGCCCCACCTGGGTGATGTCGCCCGCGCCCAGCGTGAGGACGATGTCGCCCTCGCGCAGCCGGGGCAGCAGCGCCGCCGGCAAATCCATGCGCCTCTCCACGAAGGTGACGTCGCGGTGGCCGTGCGCGCGGATGGCGTCCGCCAGCGCGTCGCCGGTGGCGCCCGGAATCTTGTCCTCACCCGCCGCGTAGACGCTGGTGACGAAGAGCACGTCCGCATCGTT
The DNA here is from genome assembly GCF_055568925.1 of Pyxidicoccus sp. M6. NCBI lineage: Bacteria > Pseudomonadati > Myxococcota > Myxococcia > Myxococcales > Myxococcaceae > Pyxidicoccus > Pyxidicoccus sp. M6. The sequence goes on from NZ_CM145714.1 coordinate 10,059,910, forward strand.
GAAGGAGGTGGAGAACTCCTTCATCAAATCGTGCGTGCGCGTGTAGCGGTGCGGCTGAAAGGCCACCACCACGCGCCGGCCGAAGGCCTTGCGCGCACCGGCCAGCGTGGCCATGACCTCGGTGGGGTGGTGCCCGTAGTCGTCCACCACGGTGACGCCCTGCGCCTCGCCGCGCACGGTGAAGCGCCGCTGCACGCCGCCGAACTCGGCGAGCGCGCCGCGCACCGTCTCCAGCGGGATGTCCATCTCCTCCGCCACGGCGATGACGGCCAGGGCGTTGAAGGCGTTGTGCGCGCCCACCATGCGCACGCGGAACTCGCCCAGCGACTCGTCGCGGCGGAAGGCCTGGAAGGTGGTGGTGAAGCCGTCGAGCTGCACGTTCTCCAGCCGGTAGTCCGCCATGTGCGAGCTGCCGTACGTGACGAACCGCTTTTCAATCCGCGGCAGCAGCGCCTGCACGTTGGGGTTGTCCAGGCAGAGGACGTTGAGGCCGTAGAACGGAACCCGGTTGCAGAACTCCACGAAGGCGGACTGGAGCGCGTCCAGCGTGCCGTAGTGGTCCATGTGCTCCGGGTCGATGTTGGTGACGATGGAGATGGACGGGTGCAGCTTGAGGAAGCTGCCGTCGCTCTCGTCGGCCTCCACCACCATCAGCTCGCTCTTGCCCAGCTTGGCGTTGGAGTCGAGCACGTTCACCTTGCCGCCCACCACCGCCGTCGGGTCCAGCCCCGCCGCGCTCAGCACGGTGGCCACCATGGACGTCGTCGTCGTCTTGCCGTGGCTGCCCGCCACCGCGACGGAGTACTTCAGGCGCATCAGCTCCGCGAGCATCTCCGCGCGGGGGATGACGGGAATCTTCCGCTGCCGCGCCGTGACGACCTCGGGGTTGTCCTTGCGCACCGCGGAGGAGATGACCACCACGTCCGCCTGCACGAGGTTCTGCGCCTTGTGGCCCTCGAAGATGGTGGCGCCCATGCGCGCGAGGCGCCGGGTGATGTCACTCTCCTTCAAGTCGCTGCCGGAGACGCGGTAGCCCAGGTTGAGCAGCACCTCGGCGATGCCGCTCATTCCGATGCCGCCGATGCCCACGAAGTGCACCTGCGCGGCGTGCCGCGTCTTGAAGAGGCTGGGCGGCTTGTTCTTCGTCACGACTCACTCCTCGGCGTCTTCTTCGGCTCGGTGGGGGTGCGCTCGCGGCCGTTGGGGCCCCACGCCTGCACCATCAGGTCCACGCACACGTCGGCCAGCTCCTTCGCGGCCTCCGGGCGGCCCAGGAGGCCCGCCTTCTTCTCCATGCTCTTGAGCTTCGCGGGGTCGCTCTTCAGGGCGCGGATGGTGTCCGCCAGCTTCTGCCCGGTGAGCTCCGACTCGCGGAACATCAGCGCCGCGCCCGCGTCCACGAGCGCCTTCGCATTCACGGCTTGATGGTCATCGGTGGCGTGCGGGAAGGGAATCAGGATGCTGGCCTTCTTACACACCGTCAGCTCCGCCAACGTGGTCGCGCCGGCGCGACATACGACCAGGTCGGCCTTGGCATATGCGCCGGACATGTCGTCGATGAACTCCACCACGTCCGCCTGGAAGCCCTTCTCCGCGTAGCCCTTGCGCACCTGCTCCAGGTCGTTCTTCCCCGTCTGGTGGACGAAGTGCAACCCGTCTTTCAAATCCCCCAGGGAATCGAGCGCCTCAATCATCCGCTGGTTGATACCTCGCGCGCCGAGGCTGCCGCCGAACACCAGCAGTGAGAAGCGCTCATGCGCCACGTGGCTGCGCAGGTAGTTGTCCATCAGCTTGCGGCGGATGGGGTTGCCGATGAGCTGCACCTTCTTCTCCGGGAAGAAGCGGTGCGCGCCCTCGAAGGCGGTGAAGACGACGCGCACCACCTTGCCCAGGAGCTTGTTGGTGATGCCCGGCAGCGCGTTCTGCTCCTGGATGGCGGTGGGGATGCCCATCAGCCACGCGGCCAGCACCACCGGCCCGCTGGCGTAGCCGCCCACGCCCACCACCACGTCCGGCTTCTGCCGGGCGAGGATGCGGAAGGACTCGATGAAGGCCAGCGGCAGCGCGATGAGCGCCTTGAGGAAGGCGACGAGGTTCTTCCCCTTGAGGCCCTGCACCTTCACCAACTCCAGCGGGTAGCCCTCCTTCGGCACCACGCGCGCCTCGAGGCCGCGCTCCGTGCCCACGAAGACCACCTCGTTGCCGGGATGACGCGTCGTCACCTCCTCCGCCAGGGCGATGCCCGGGAAGAGGTGGCCACCGGTGCCGCCGCCCGCGATGAGGACCTTCACGCCGTCACCTCCCGCATGTCCGTGCCCGTCCGTGCGACGCGCGCGGGCTCGGCGCTCGCGCTCAGGGAGAGCAGCACGCCCGCCGCGCCCATCAGCACCACCAACGACGTACCGCCGTAGGAAACGAATGGCAGGGTGAGCCCCTTGGTGGGCAGCAGCCCCATGGCCACGCACATATTCACGGTGGCCTGGAAGGCGATGATGGAGGTGATGCCCAGCCCCAGGTACGTGCCGAACGTCTCCCCCGCCGCCAGGCTGGCGCGCACGCCGCGCCACAGCACCACCGCGTAGAGCGTCACCAGCAGCCCCACGCCGATGAGCCCCGTCTCCTCGCCGATGATGGAGAAGATGAAGTCGGTGTGCGCCTCCGGCAGGAAGAAGAGCTTCTGCCGCCCGTCCCCCAGCCCCAGCCCCAGCACACCGCCCGAGCCGATGGACATGAGCGACTCGGCCACCTGGTAGCCCACGTCGTGCCGGTGCGCCCACGGGTCCAGGAAGGCGAGGATGCGCTTCATGCGGTACGGGCTCGTGGCGATGGCCACGTACGCCATGGGCAGCGCCAGCAGCACCGAGCCCACGAGGTAGCTCAGCTTCGCCCCGGCCGCGAAGAGCAGCACGAAGAGCATGAACACCAGCAGCACGCTGCTGCCGAAGTCAGGCTGGAGCATGCACAAGAGGACGAGCACGCCGCACAGCGCGAGGTGCGGCAGGAAGCCCACGGAGAAGGTGGCCACCTTCTCGCGCTTCTTCGCCAGCGAGTAGGACAGGTAGACGACCCAGGCGAACTTCGCCACCTCCGCGGGCTGGAGGCCGAAGCCCGGCAGGCGAATCCACCGGCGCGCGCCGCCCGCCGTGGTGCCGATGCCCGGAATGGCCACCGCAATCAGCAGGACAACGGCGATGAGCAGCAGCGGGTAGGCCCAGCGCGCCAGCTTGCGCCAGCCCACCTTCATGGCGACGGCCATGGCCACCACGCCCATGCCGGCCGCGGTGAGCTGGCGCCTGAAGAAGTAGAGGCTGTCACCCAGCTTGTCCTGCGCCAGCACCGCGCTGGCCGAGTACACCATCACCAACCCGAAGGCGACGAGGGCGAGCACGGCGCACAGGAGAATCGGGTCGAACCGCACGGGGGCGGACGCGGGAGGAGTGGTCTTCATGGCCGTCACAGCGCCCCGACGAGGCGCTTGAACGTGTCGCCCCGGTCCTCGAAGTTCTTGAACTGGTCATACGACGCGCACGCGGGCGACAGGAGCACCGTGTCCCCCGCCTTCGCGACTTCGCGCGCCTTCTTCACCGCCGCGTCCAGCGTGCCGCACGCGTGCACCGGCGCCTGGCCCGCGTAGGCCTTCGCAAGCGTGTCCGCGTCCTGGCCGATGGTGAGCACGCCCTTCACCTTGCCGCGCCCCGCGTCCACCATGGGCGCGTACGGCGCGCCCTTGCCCTTGCCGCCGGCAATCAGCCACAGGTCGCCCTTGAAGGCGCGCAGCGCCACCAGCACCGAGTCCACGTTGGTGGCCTTGGAGTCGTTCACCCACTCCACGCCGTCCAGCACGCGCACGCTCTCCATGCGGTGCGGCAGCCCCGGGTAGCTGTCCAGCCCCGCCTGCACCGCGTCCGCCGCCACGCCGCCCAGCCGCGCCAGCAGCGCCGCCGCCATGGCGTTCTGCGCGTTGTGCGCGCCGCGCAGCGCGCGGTTGGTGAGCCGGTAGCGCTCGTCGAGGAAGTCCAGCCGGAAGCCACCCTCCTCCGCGATGGCCAGGCCCGCGAGCTTCGGCGCGTCCGCCACCGGGCGGCCCGTCATGCTGAAGCCGTACACCGGCACCTTCGCCGTGCGCGCGAGCCCCATCACGTCCGCGTCGTCGGCGTTGACCACGCCGAAGTCACCGGCCTGCTGGCTCTGAAAGATTCTGGCCTTCGCCGCGCCGTAGTCGGCGTGCGTGGCGTAGCGGTCCAGGTGGTCCGGAGTGAGGTTAAGGATGGCCGCGCCGCGCGGGCGCAGGGTGCGGATGCCTTCGAGCTGGAAGCTGGACAGCTCCACCACCAGCGCGTCCCAGTCCTTCGGGGCCATGGCGGCCTCGGAGAAGGGCCGGCCCAGGTTGCCACCCACGAAGGTGCGGCGGCCGCCGCGAATGAAGAGCTCACCGGTGAGCGCCGTGGTGGTGCTCTTGCCGTTGGTGCCGGTGATGCCGAAAAGCGGCACGTCGGTGAGGAGGCGCGAGGCCAGCTCCACCTCGCCCCAGATGGCGACGCCCGCCTTGCGGGCCGCCTCGAACTCCGGCAGCGACAGCGGCACGCCGGGGCTCACCACCACGAGGTCCTGCGACGCGAGCAGGCCCGGCGGCGTGGGTCCGGTGACGAGCGAAGCGCCGAGGGCCTTCACCTCGCGGCCCACCTCACCAAGCGCCTCCTCGGTGCGCGCGTCGAGCGCCGTCACCTGCGCGCCGTGGTGGCACAGCAGGCGCAGCGCCGCCACGCCACTCTTCGCGAGGCCGAATACGAGCACCTTCTGACCGGACAGCGACAACGTCATGGCAGTGCCCCCTATGCCGCGGCTTCAGCGCAGCTTGAGCGACAGGAGCGCCACGCCACCACAGAGGATGGAGACGATCCAGAAACGGACGATGATCTTCGGCTCGGCCAGCCCCTTCAGCTCGAAGTGGTGGTGCACCGGGGCCATCTTGAAGACGCGCTTGCCCGTCATCTTGAAGGAGGCCACCTGAATCATCACGCTCAGCGCCTCCGCGAAGAAGATGCCGTGGATGATGGCGGACACCACCTCGTTCTTGGACAGGACGGCCAGCCCGCCCAGCGCGCCACCCAGCGCCAGCGAGCCGATGTCTCCCATGAAGACCGAGGCCGGATACGTGTTGAACCAGAGGAAGGAGATGCCCGCGCCGACAATGGCCGCGCAGAACACGGCGAGTTCCGCGCCGCCCGGCACCTGGAGGATGCCCAGGTACTGGTACAACGGCGTGGCCACCAACTGCCTCTGCACTCCGCCCATCGTCTCGTAGTCCGCGATGCTCAGCGTGGTGCCCGCCACGTAGCAAAGCACCGCGAAGGTAATCGCGGAGACGATGGTGGGGACAATCGCCAGGCCGTCCAGGCCGTCCGTGAGATTCACGGCGTTGGACGTGCCGACGATGACAATCCACGCGAAGGGCACGTAGAACCAGCCCAGGTCCGGGTTGAACCAGCGCGTGGGGATGAACGGCAGCGTCAGCTTGGTGTTGATGAGCAGCGTGGGCCCGAAGGAACCATCCGGGTGCGTCCACGTGGTGAGCAGGCCGAACACCGCAACGAGGAAGAAGAGCGTCTGCAGCGCCATCTTCTTGCGGCCGGCCAGGCCCTTCGAGTTGCGCTTGGACAGCTTCAGCCAGTCATCCAGGAAGCCGATGAAGCCGTAGCCGAAGGTGAGCAGCAGCATCACCCACACGACGCGGCTGCCCAGGTCCGCGAACAGCAGCGTGCCGGCGCCGATGCAGATGAGGATGAGCGAGCCGCCCATGGTGGGCGTGCCCTTCTTCTTCTGGTGCGTGTCCGGCGTGTCCTCGCGCACGTTGCTCTGCCCGTGCTGCTTCAGGCGCAGGCGGGCGATGATGCGCGGACCAATGAGCATGCCGAGCAGCAGGGCGAAGACGCCCGCCGCGATGATGCGGAAGGTGGGGTAGCGCAGGAAGTTGAGGACGCGACCCGCTTCCGAGTTCTGGATGAGCTCGTAGAGGAGAAACAGCACTAGTGGTTTCCTCCGGGGGCTGGCGCGCCCGTCAGCGCCGCCACCACCCGCTCCAGCCGCATGCCGCGGCTGGCCTTCACCAACACCACGTCACCGGGCCGCAGCTGGGGCGACAGCCAGGCCACCAGCGGCTCCACCTCGGTGAAGTGGGCAGCGGAATTGCCCATGGATGCGGCCTCCCATCCCTTGACAGAGCGGGGACCGAAGAAGGCCGCCAGCTTCGCGTGCCCGGGAACGCGCCCGCCCAGGCGCGCGTGCTCCTCCAGCTCGCCCGGGCCCAGCTCCAGCATGTCCCCCAGCACCACCACCGGACGGCCGCCGGCCGGCACCAGCGTGCCCAGCGTCTCCAGCGCCGCGTCCATGGACGCGGGGTTGGCGTTGTAACAGTCGTCAATCACCGTCACGCCGCCCTTGCCGTCCACCACATTGAGGCGGCGCGCGTACGGCCGCGCCGTCTCCAGGCCACGCACGCACTCCTCCGGCGAGTAGCCCAGCGCCAGCGCCAGCGCGAAGGCCGCCGTGGCGTTCTGCGCGTTGTGCGGGCCGATGAAGTGCAGCCGCACCGGCCAGTCCCGGCCGGAGTAGCGCACCGTAGCCACCATGCCCTCGCGGCCGCGCGTCTCCACGCCGACGAGGCGCACGTCCGCGCCCTCGGCCCGGCCGAAGGTCAGCTTCTTCGCCTTGCTGCGCGCGGCCTGCTTCGGAATCAGCGGGTCGTCGATGTTCACCACGACGGTGGACGCGGGGCCCAGCTCGCGGAACATCTCCCCTTCCGCCTCGGCCACGCCCTCGATGCTGCCCAGGCCTTCGAGGTGCTCGGGCTGCACCACGGTGATGACACCGGCGTCGGGCTGCACCACGCGGGTGAGCCGCTCAATCTCACCGGGGCGGTTCATGCCCACCTCGATGACGGCGGCCACGTGCTGGGGCTCCAGGCGGAAGAGCGTCAGCGGAACGCCCACCTCGTTGTTGAGGTTGCCCTCCGTCTTCAGCGCGGGGCCGCGCGTGGCGAGGATGGCGCCCACCATCTCCTTGGTGGTCGTCTTCCCGTTGGAGCCGCCCACCGCGCAGAGGGGAATCTTGAAGCGCTGCCGGTGGTGACGGCCCAGGGCGCCCAGCGCCCTCAGCGTGTCGTCCACCTCGTAGAGGGGGAAGCCCTCCGGCAGCGCGGGCACCGTGCGGCCGCGAGCGACGACGGCCGCGGCCGCCCCACCCTTCGCCGCCTGGTCCACGAAGGCGTGCGCGTCGAAGCGCTCGCCGACGAGCGCCACGAAGAGACAGCCCGGGGTGAGCGCACGCGTGTCGGTACAGACGGCGGAGAACGCGGCCGGGGCCGGACCTCCGCGCCGGGAGGCCCCGGTCGCCTGCACCACCTCATCGTCGTTGAATCGGGCTGACATAGGGGTGTGGGGGGTGCGAGCGCGGCCGGGCCGGGCCGCGCTCACGGGTACTGACTACGGGGTGCGGTTGGCCAGCGCCTTCGCCGCCACCTGGCGGTCGTCGAAGTTGTGCTTCTCCGTGCCCACCTGCTGGTACGTCTCGTGGCCCTTGCCGGCGATGAGGACGACGTCGTCCCCGCTGGCGAGGCCGATGGCGAGCTCGATGGCGGCGCGGCGGTCCGCGTCCACGAGGTAGCCCTTCTCACCGGACTTCGCCTTGCCCGCGGAGATGCGGCGCAGGCCGCCCTTCTCCAGGCCCGGCGTCACCTCGCCGATGATGTCGTCCGGGTCCTCGGTGCGCGGGTTGTCGCTGGTGACGATGGCCAGGTCCGCGGCCTCGGCCGCCACCGCGCCCATCAGCGGACGCTTGCCCTTGTCGCGGTCCCCACCGCAGCCGAAGACGGTGATGACGCGGCCCTTGGCCAGCGCGCGAGCCGCCTCGAGCGCGCGCTTCAGCGCGTCGTCGGTGTGCGCGTAGTCCACCAGGACGGCCGGAGCGCCACCGGGGCCGTAGTTCTCCACGCGCTCCATGCGGCCGGCCACCGGCATCATGCGCTCGATGCCCTCCTGCACCTCGCGGCGCGAGTAGCCCGCCCCCAGGCCAATGCCCGCCGCCAGGAGGATGTTCTCCAGGTTGTGGGGCCCGAGCAGCTTGCTCTTGATGGGGATGTCACCAGCCGGCGTCTTCAGCGTGCCCTTGATGCCCTGGAGCGTGAAGGTGACGTCCGAGGCGGAAATCTCCCCGGCCCCCGCGCGGCTGAACTTCCACGCCATGCGCTTCTGGCCGCGCAGCTCGTTGTAGATGCGGCTGGCGTAGGTGTCGTCGCCATTCACCACGGCCACGCCGGTGGCGGACAGGCTCTCGGCGAAGAGCTTCCGCTTCGCCTGGAAGTAGTCCTCCATGTCCTTGTGGTAGTCGAGGTGGTCGCGGGTCAGGTTGGAGAACCCCGCCGCCTTGAAGGTGAGCCCGTGCACGCGCTCCTGCGCGAGCGCGTGGCTGGACACCTCCATCACCACCGTCTCCACGCCCGCGTCCACCATCTCCCGGAAGATGCGGTGCAGCTCCAACGCATCCGGGGTGGTGTTGCTGCTCTCCACCGTCTTGCCCGCGAACTTGTACCCCAGCGTGCCGATGACACCGGTGGACGAATAGGCCGCGGTGCTCATGGCCTCCAGCAGATACGTCGTCGTCGTCTTCCCGTTCGTCCCGGTGACACCCAGCAGCGTGAGCTGGTCCGCGGGACGGCCGTAGAAGTTGGCGGCGATGATGGCCAGGGCCTTGCGCGCGTTGCCCACCTTGAAGAAGGGCACTTGCGAGGAAGGCACCGGCTTCTCGGACACCACCGCCACTGCGCCACGGGACACGGCCTCGCCGATGAACTGGGCCCCATCCTCCTTCGTGCCAGGAATGGCGACGAAGAGGTCCCCCGCCTTCACGCGCCGCGAGTCCTGCGTCACACCGGTGACGTCAACCGCGGAACGGCCGCCCGAGGTCTGCTCGGCACCACATCCTGCGAGGACATCCGTCAGCTTCATCTCTTCCCCTTCACACGTCTTGCAAGCGCGGGGCCTGGAGCGAGCGCGGCCTCATTGCCGCGTCGCGAGCTCCAGCGTCACCCGGGCCCCCTTCTCCACCAGCGAGCCGGCGGCGGGGGTTTGAGACACCACACGTCCACTGCCCATTACCTGTGGCTCGAGGGCCGCGGCGAGCAGCTTCACCACGGCCTCACGTCCTACCTGTCCCTGGACGTCCGGCACACGCACCGTGCCGGGCTCCGGGGTCTCCGTCACCGCGTCCCCCATCTCCGGCCGCGCGGGCACGGAGGCCTTGACGGCCACCGGCTTCGCCTGCGCGGGCGCGGGGGACACGGCGGCCACGGCCACCTCGGGTGCCACCGTCTTGGACGGGGGCACGGCCAGGTGGGCCATGGCGGCGGTCGCAATCTCCTTGAAAGCAGGGGCAGCCACGAGCCCCCCGTATACGTCCGTCTTCGGTTCGTCCACTACGACGAGAATCACTGCACGCGGCGACTCGGCCGGCACCATGCCGGCGAAGGAAGCGATGCGCTTGTCGGAGTACCCCCGTGCCACCGGGTCCGCCTTCTGGGCGGTGCCCGTCTTGCCCGCCACGCGGTACTCCTCCATGGCGGCCCGGGGCGCGGTTCCTCCCTTGTCCACCACGCTTTCGAGCATGCCCACCACCTGACGAGCCACCTTGGAAGAAACCACCCGGCGCATTTCCGTGGGGCGGTTTTCCAGCAGGACTACCCCATCCGGGTCCACAACCTTTGAAACAAGGTAGGGCCGCATCAGCACGCCATCGTTCGCCAGCGCACCATAGGCGGACGCAATCTGCACCGCGGTGGCCGTCATGCCCTGGCCAAAGGACTGGGTGGCCAGGGCCACCTCCGCCTTGGGGAAGGGAATCACGCCGCGCCCCTCGCCCGGCAGCGCGAGGCCCGTGCGCTCGGCGAAGCCGAAGGCGTGGTAGCCGGAGACGAGCTTCTCGCGCCCCAGCGTCTGGGCAATCTTCGCCATGCAGATGTTGGAGGACACCTGGAGGATGCCGCGCGGGGCCAGCCACCCGTACGAGTGGGTGTCGTTGATGGTGTGGCGGCCGATGGGCCACGCGCCGTTCTCACAGAAGAAGACGCTGTCGGGGGTAATCGCCCCCTGGTCCAGCGCGGCGGCCACCACGAAGGGCTTCATCGTGGAGCCGGGCTCGAAGGTGTCCAGCGCGGCGCGGTTGCGCATCTCCCCGCGCGAGCCCGCGCCGGGGTTGTTGGGGTTGAAGCGCGGGTGGTTGGCGATGGCCAGCAGCTCACCGGTGCGCGGGTCCAGCACCACCGCCATGCCGGCCACGCCCTTGGCCTCCTCCACCGCCTTGGCCAGCGCCTTCTCCGTCACGTACTGGAGGTGCCGGTCGATGGTGAGGGTGACGGCGGCGCCCTGGCGCTCCAGCGGGTCCAACGCGCCCTGCACCAGCAGCTTGCGGCCCTTGGCGTCGCGGAAGCCGGACATGCGCGAGTTCTGCCCGGACAGCTCGTCCTCGAAGGCCAGCTCCAGGCCCTCCAGGCCGTGGCCGTCCATGCCCACCATGCCCACCACGTGCGCGCCCAGCTCGCGCTGCGGGTAGAAGCGCTTGGGCTCCTTGGTGAAGCCGAAGCCCGGCAGGCCGAGCGCCTTCACGGCCTCCACCTCCTGCGGCTTCGCCTGGCGCTTCACCCACGCGAAACGCTTCGCGCGGCCCAGGCGGGCGGCCATTTCGTCCGCGTCCACCTTGAGCGCCTTGGCCAGCGCGCGCGAGGCGGAGCGGATGTCCGGCAGCATGGAGGGGTCCACCCAGATGGAGTCCACCTCCACGCTCTGTGCGAGCGGGGTGCCGCGCCGGTCGAAGATGTCGCCGCGGCGCGCGGGAATCTCAATCTGGCGGACGTACTGGTCCTGGGCGAGCCCGCGCAGCTTCTCCTGCTCGAAGACCTGGAGGTACACCGCGCGACCGAAGGCGACGCCCAGCAGGCCGAGGAAGAGGCCGAACAGCAGCCGCACCCGCAGCTTCAGCCACTTCGCGTTGGGCTCCGGAGCCCGCGCCGCCTTGAAGTCCCTCACCGCGCGTCCCCCGTCGCGCCGCGCCCGGCCACCCGCACGTTGGACGGCTCGGTGCCACGCGCGTCCGCCCGGGCGTCGCCGCGCGCGGGCTTGTCCGCGGCCACCGACACCACCGCTCCGCCGGAGGGCATGGCCATGCCGAGCTGCTCGCGCGCCACGCGCTCCAGCCGCGCCGGGGCCTTGAGCGTGGCCAGCTCCAGCTTCAGCCGGTCATTCTCCCGGGTGAGCGTGCGGCTCTCCGCCTCCGCGCGAGACAGGCGGTAGCCCATGTCCACCACCAGCACGCGGCTGGTGACGTGGAGCATGCCCACGCCCGCGAAGAGGGCGAAGAGGAGGACGGCGGGCAGCAGGTGCATCAGCACGCCCGTCACGGAGACGGAGCCACGCGAAGAACCCAACCTGGAAGTCGCCTTGCTCATCGGAGTTTCTCCACCACGCGAAGGTGCGCGCTGCGAGCGCGGGGGTTGGCCTCCACCTCTTCCTCCGAGGCGGCCACGGCCTTCTTCGTCACCAGGGCGAACGCGCCCGACCAGCCACAGGCGCACACCGGCAGCCCCGGCGGACAGGTGCAACGGCCCACCATGTCCCTGAACGCCTCCTTCACCTTCCGGTCCTCCAGGGAGTGGAAGGAGATGACGGCCGCGCGGCCGCCCACCTTGAGGAGGTTGGGGATGGCGGCGAGCAGCGCGTCCAGCGCCTCCAGCTCACCGTTGACGGCCATGCGCAGGGCCTGGAAGGTGCGCGTGGCCACGTGGATGCGCTGCGGCCACGCCTTGCGCGGCACCGCGCGCTTCACCACTTCGGCGGCCTCCAGCGTGCGCGTGGGCAGCGCCTTCTTCAGCTCGCGGGCGATGGGCCGCGCGAAGGGCTCCTCGCCGTACTCCTTGAGGAGGTGGGCCAGGTCGCGCTCGTCCGTGGAGGCGATGAGCTCCGCGGCCGTGGGGCCCGTGTCGCCCATGCGCATGTCCAGCGGGCCGTCCTTCATGAAGGAGAAGCCGCGCTCGGCGACGTCGAGCTGGGGCGAGGAGACGCCCAGGTCCACCAGCACGCCGTCCACCGGGAGCATGTCCGCGGCCACGCGGGGCAGGTCCGCGAAGTTGCCCTGACGGGCCTGGAAGAGGGGGTTGCCGCCGAGGCGCGAGGTGGTGGCGGCGAGCGCCACCGGGTCGCGGTCCACGCCCACCACGGTGGCGCCCCGGGCGAGGAGCGCCTCCGTGTGGCCGCCGCCACCCAGTGTGCCGTCGATGATCACCTTCCCCACTCCCGGTTGGAGCAAGTCCACTGCTTCCCGCAGGAGGACGGTCTGGTGCTGGAAGTCCAGGGCCGCCACGGGCCGTCAGACGAAGGGCGCCCGCGCGAGCGCGAAGGCGGCCCGGGCGTCGTTCATGTGCGGGTAGATTTCGAAGGCGTCGTGCGCGCCCGCCGCGCGGAAGATGGCGGCGAGGTACGGCGACAGGCCGGACAGCTTCACGTCACCGCCGGCACGGCGGAAGGCGTCGGCGCGGGCCATGAGCGGCTTGACGCCCCGGTAGTTCAGGTGGCCCACGTCCGCGAAGTCCACCACCACCTGCCGCACGCCGCGCTGCAGCTTGCGGCCGAGGTCATCACAGAGCTCGAGCAGGTCCTGCTCGCTCAGCTCGCCCTCGAGCATGAGCGTCTCCACGCGCCCGGTGGCCACCGCCGCGCCCGTCCCCCTCCGCACCTCCAGAACCTGGTTCATACGCTTGCCACCCTCTCGGGACTTCTGAGTCCTGTCGACGTTCCCGCTACTGCTGGCGCAGCTCCGACAGCACCTTCATGACATCCGCGGAGGTCGCCTCCTGGCGGGCCTCCTCCTGCGCCTTCGCCCAGCCCTCGCGGCTCCACAGCTCGATGACCTTCACCATCCCCGCCCACACCACGTCCTTCTCCAGCCCGGCGTAGCCGCGGAGCGTGGGCGGAATCAGCAGGCGCCCCAGCTTGTCCAGCGGGCACTCCTGCGCGCTGGCCACGTACAGGCGCATCAGCGTCTTCACCCCCGGCTCCATCGGGTTGCGGCGGGCGAGTGAGGCCTCCAGCGCCTCCCACTCCCGCACCGGGTACGCGTGGAGGCACTTGTCCAGCGCCGTGGTGACGATGAGCCGCTCGTCGTAGGTGGCGACCAGCGTTTCCCGGAGCTTCGCCGGGAGGCTCGTCCGCCCCTTCGCGTCGATCTGGTGCTCATAGACGCCTCGGAACACGCGGGACGATCCACCTTTTCAACCCGCTACGGGATGAAGCTCCACTCCTTCCCACTCCTTGCCACTACCGGGCGGCATACATACGCGTCCCCCTGGGGGGGGTCAAGAAACCGCAACAGGTTGGAACAGAGGTTCGTTGGTGCGAGACACCTGGACCGGCGCGTCACGGTGCTCGCGCGTCCACCTGCTACAGGTCCGTAGCACCACGGGCGCAAGAATCCACAAACCGCCCCGCGGGACGGGCTGGAATCCGCGAGCCCCCCGCGCCTCCAGCGGCCGGAGTCCACGAGGGCGCGGCGGCACAAACGGACTGAAACCGGAAGTCCCTCCAGACCTGGAAGGTCCGGTAGTTAGCGCATCGCGGCGCCCTACCTGGTGAGAGGGGGCAAACTTGAGTTCCACCCGTGGACAGGCGCAGAGTGTCCTTTGCGTGAATACGAACGTACGACTGAAGGTGGCCTACAAGACCCCGCAGTCATTGGTGGGGGAGTACACGCGCAGCGTCGGGCAGGGTGGCGTCACGCTGGAGACGCGCCGCAGCCTTCCGCTGGGTACTCGCTTCACCTTCGAGCTGCACGCGGGGGGCGTGCCGAAGCCCGTCGAAGTCCTGGGTGAGGTGGTGCAGGTGGAGCCGCGCGAGGCGCAGCGCTACCTGCTCACCGTGCGCTACGGCGCGGGCCAGGACCGCACGGCGCTCGACGCCGTGTTGCAGCGCATCTACTCCGCCCAGGAACAGGACGGACTGCGCCGCTTCCCGCGGCTGCCCCTGCACCTGCGCGCCGTGGAGGCAACGCCTCTGTCCCCCACCTTCCTGGTGCGGGACATCTCCAAGGGCGGCGTGGGGCTGGAGGTGCAGGCCCCGACGATGCCGCGCAAGGTACACGTGGGCACGCCCTTCCTCCTGGAGATGGACCTCCAGGAGGGGCCGCTGATGCTGCACGGTGAAGTCGTGTGGACGTCCACCGTGCCGCGCAAGCACTCGGAGACGGTGACGCCGGGCTTCGGCGCCACCTTCGGGCGGCTGCGGCCGGAGATGCAGAAGCGGCTGGACGCGCTGCTCGCCCTCGCGTCCCTGCCCCCCGCGCCGTGGAAGGCGCGGGTGAGCTTCGGCATGGACGCGGTGACGCGGATGCCGTGAGGCACCACCCGACCGCGTCTACTCCTGGCTGAGTGGGTAGCCGCCCGCGGACTCGAGCGCCGTCACCACCGTCTCGCGCAGCTCGGCGGGGTTGTACGGCGTGAAGACGTCCAGCGTCGTGAGGCGCTTCAGCTCCTTGTCCAGGGCCTCGCCCTGGAGCGTGGCGCACAGCGCGCGGCGCGTCCGGTCGAAGGCGCGCGGCACGGCGTCCAGCGCGTAGAGCTGCGTCAGCGCCACGCGCACGGGGTCCAACGTCCCCTGGCTCGCGGCCTGGCGCGTGCGCGTCACCATGGAGTCCAGCGCGAAGGCGTCCATCACCACGTCCGACAGCGCGGCGAGCACCTCCTGGTGCTTCTCCAAATCCGTACCGAACGTCTCCGCGGCGATGCGCAGGCCATGGAGGGCGAGGCGCTTGGCGGACTCGGCGGCGACCTCCTGCGGGGCCAGCGCGTCCTGGCCACGCGCGCGGGGACGCTCGCCGCGGGACAGCTCGTCGGCCACGTTGCCGGCGACGGCGAACAGCGGCAGGTCGCCCTTCACCGCGCGCTTGAGGAGCATGCCGACGATGAGCATGCGGTTGATTTCGTTGGTGCCCTCGAAGATGCGGTTGATGCGCGCGTCGCGGTAGGCGCGCTCCACCGGGTACTCCTCGATGTAGCCGGCGCCGCCGTGGAGCTGCACGGCGTCATCCACGAGGCTGCCGAGCGACTCGGAGCCGTGCACCTTCATGATGGAGGATTCAATCGCGTACTCCTCCACGGAGGCGAGCAGGCGCGCCTCGTAGTCGGGCGCCGTCTTGTCGTGGCCGGCGAGGCGCGCGTCCACGAGGCCGGCGGTGCGGTACGTCATGCTCTCCACGGCGTGGATGAGCGCCGTCATGCGGGCGAGCTTCTCGCGCGACAGGGGGAACTGGACGATGGGGGTGCCGAACTGCTTGCGCTCCTGCGTGAAGCGCAGCGCGTTCTGGAGCTGGAGCTTCATGCCACCCAGCACGCCCGCGCCCAGCTTGAGGCGGCCGTAGTTGAGGATGTTGAAGGCAATCTTGTGGCCCTTGCCCACCTCGCCGAGCTGGTTCTCCACCGGCACGCGCGCGTCCTCGAAGTAGAGGGGACACGTGGACGAGCCGCGAATGCCCATCTTGTGCTCCTCCGGGCCCACGGTGAGGCCGGGAGTGTCCTTCTCGACGATGAAGCCGGTGAACTTGTCGCCGTCCACCTTGGCGAAGACGACGAACACGTCCGCGAAGGCGGCGTTGGTGATGTAGAGCTTGGAGCCGTTGAGAATCCAGTGCTTGCCGTCCGGCGAGCGCACCGCCTTCGTCTTCGCGCCGAGCGCGTCGCTGCCGCTGCCCTGCTCCGTGAGGGCGTACGCGGCGACCCACTCACCGGTGGCGAGCTTGGGGAGGTACTTCTGCTTCTGGGCCGCGTTGCCGAACCAGACGATGGGCAGCGTGCCGATGCCGGTGTGCGCGCCGAACGTCACGGACCACGAGCCGTTGAGGCTCATGGCCTCGGCGAGGAGGAGGGACGTCGTTTTGTCGAGCCCGGTGCCGCCATAGGCCTCCGGGATGTCCACGCTGAGGAGTCCGAGCTCACCGGCCTGGCGGAGGAGGTCGCGCAGGAGCGCGTTGTCCTTGGCTTCGATGCGCTCGGCCTGGGGGAGGACCTGCTCGCGGGAGAACTGGAGGGCCGTCTTGAAGAAGAGGCGCTGTTCTTCAGCGAGTGTCTCCGGGGTGACGATGCGGGTGGCGCCCACGTCCTGGAAGAGGAACGCGCCGCCGGCGGATGTTTCCTTGGAATGAGCGGGCTCGAGTACGGCGACCATCAACGACCTCCGGGGAAGCGGAAGGGGTGTCCCTCCGCCAGACGGGCAAGCGCCCGCCGCGAGCAATCTAGGGTGCGGCGGGACAGGGAGGTAGTAGCAGCCGCGCCCGGTGGTGGCACGCGGATGCGGAGGGCCGTGGAGGCTCAGTCGAGGAAGCGGCGCTCCCAGCGTCGCATGTCCTCCGGAGTCATCCGTCCGAGCGGGCGGGAGTTCCGGTAGAGATGGGGCTCGAGAAGCCGGGCGAGCGCACGGTGGAGCGGGAGCGTCTCGCCGGACTCCGTGTCACCGGGGTTTGGTGCGTCGCCCAGGGTGATGAGGACGCGGTCGTTGCTGAGCTCCTGGATGGAGATGCCGGGGAGGTTCAGTTGCTCGCGGAGACCGGTGACACCGCCGAGCTGACCGAGCACCGGCTGGCCGAGGAAGTTCATCCAGTGGACGCCGTCGACGTGGGTGGCGATGCGGATGTCGGGGCCGCCCCAGTCCAGATGGATACCTGGGTAGCGGTTACGCACGAGGGCGGATCCCTCTCCATCCAGCCCTCCACCGATCAGAGCAAGGTCTACGAATCCCGTGGCGAATGGGAGTTCTCGCGCCATGTCGAGGGCGAGCTGACGCACCCTGTTCGGACCTTGTTTCTCCAGAGACTCCGTAGGCACGCGCAGGTACA
The DNA here is from genome assembly GCF_055568925.1 of Pyxidicoccus sp. M6. Lineage (NCBI taxonomy): Bacteria > Pseudomonadati > Myxococcota > Myxococcia > Myxococcales > Myxococcaceae > Pyxidicoccus > Pyxidicoccus sp. M6. Next base: position 10,076,833 of record NZ_CM145714.1, read on the forward strand.
GAGCGCTTACGTCGCGTTCACGCCTCGGCCAGGGTAACGGGTAACAACGCAGTCCTCTGTAATCCACATAAGGCCCATCAACATTGGGGCTTCCTGACAATTGAATGAACGCTGACTCGTCAGCCCTCAACATCTCCTGGAGGACTCGTTCCCATTCTGCGTCGTCAAGGGGCTCGAATTGCTCTTCGCGAGCAATGCACCAAGCAACCCGAAACGGATGGACATACTCGTGAAACAAATCCAGGGCGTGCCTGACGGCCACTGAAATCTCGCGGTGAGCATGCTGAAAATAGAAACACATGACCACCGCATCGCTCGCGACCTGGAAGCCCTCGCTGTTTACATATCGCAGTCTTGGGTAGTGCATCGTTGATTCCTGCCGTGTACTACTGCCGCACTCCCTCTCGTGGGGAGACACGCTTGGGCTGCACGTGCAGAGCCGCGGAGTAGAGATCATCCTGCGTGTAGGTTTCCCATCGTCCCTTGGAGTAGTAGTGCCAACTGGCGGCATTGCTCTCCGGGCAGGGGAACTTCATGTCATAGACATGAATGATGACGCCGTGCTCATCCATGATGACGATGTCCGGCACGATGGTGCCTTCCAATCCCTTCCACCCCAGGCTCGACACAATCTGATTCACTGCCTTTGGAGTGAGGTACTCCCATTCCCCTGTCAGCTCGTTGAAGCGGAAGCGGGGCTCGAACAAGTAGCGACGGGGTAGCAGTTCCTTCAGTGCCTCGTGAATGCAGTCCCACGCCAGCTTGTGCTTGAACGCCCCCAGGTACATGCCCCAAGTCTGCCCCTCCATCTTGAGCTCGGCGCACTGCTCCCGACTCGGGCTCTCGCCATCGAAGTAATGGTCGTTGCCTTGCCGGTCCGCTCTACGCACGCACTTCAAGATGGCCGCTTCGACATCGGAACGCAGGTCCGTGGCCAGTTCCACGCCTCGACTCTCGGCGGAACCGATGATGGGCTGGAGCGCGAGTGCAGCGGCGGCCCCCACGGACGCGATTTTCATGGCCACGGAAATGCCCGCCTCGGTCGGACCTGATGTGCCGGTACATTTCTGCCAATCGCCGGGGTTCTGCTTCAGGCAGCACTCGGGCGTCAGGTCCCTCGGGCCGCACTTCAGTTCCCCTCCATCCAGTGAGGACTCCGCCAGGCACCCACCCTGGAACAGGGCCAGGAGCAGCAGCACCACGCCATGTCTCACGGTGGGAGTCATCGAATCGAGGGTAGCATCGGGGCCTGTCCCCCCGTGTCCTCGAATCCCGAGCCCTCCGTGAGCAACGACAGCGCGCCCCCAGAACCACGAGACGCAACCGTGCCCGAGCGGAAATGGTCCCGCCGTCGAGTGCTGCACTGGTCGCTCGGTCTCGGTTCCATCATCGCGGGCGGAGGTGTGGCCGCCTACAACTGGCGAGAGCAGGTGGAGAACGAAGCCCAGGCCGCGAAGTTCGCCCGAATGGCCGCACCCTTCGTTTTCGCCGGTGCTCCCGAGGCTCGCGAAGAGGCGGACTGGGTGCTCCGATTCGACAGGCGCTACCCACCAGGCCTGTTCCTGTTCGCCTGCATCGACCTGGAGCAGGGCCACTGGGACCAGGTCCGCAACACCCTCGGTGTCCAGGGCATGAAGGACACTGCAGAGGCGAAACTCCTGCTCGAGCTCATCACTCGCCGTCCAGGCGCACCCGATTGGAGACATGCCTTCTTCGATTCGTGGCGGGCGCTCGGCGAGCCTGACTTCTCGAAGAGCCCGCTGCTTCCGGACGCCATGACCATCGGCCACCTGCTCGACCTTCCCGAGCGGAACTGGGAACAGGCCAGCGAGGCCCAGCGCTTCGCATTGGTGGCGCTGGATGTCACGCTGGTGAAGCGCAAGGCAGACCCCATCTGGGTCCTGGAGCGGATCCGCGACACGTCCTCCGTGCCACTCCTGATGGCGCTCTACACCCAGCTCACCTCGGCCGACACGGACCCCAGCATCGCGGCGGTCCTCTTCGACGACGTGGAGAAGCGGCTCCTGCAACTCGCGGAGACCTCTCCGCCGACGCTTCAGCTCGCGCTGCTCTCACTGCTGAAAGGCAGCACTGCCACGATGCCCTTCCAGCGCTCGGAATTGGAGACGCTCGAGAAGATGGCTGCGATTCCGAAATGGAAGGAGCCCTCGAACGGGGACTTCTTCCTGGAGATGCGCGCCCTCTTCGACGGCCTGCTCCGGGTTCCGGGCCATCACGCCTGGAGGTGTGTCTTTCTCGCGCAGGGCCTGTCGCTCGGGCTCCTGCTCCACCAGCGCGCCGAGGCCACCAAGGCACAGCTCTCCGAGAACGACCAGCGGTGGATGGGACGGATGCTCTGGGACATCGGTGCGCGCCTGCGTGAGCAGCGCTCGCATCTGGAACTGGACCGGGGAATGCGTCTGCAGAATTTCAGCGCGGAGCTGATGCACCACGGCCCGGACATGGAGAAGGCCGTCAACCGCTGGGTCGAGCTGGGCATCTGGGAGAAGGCCGTGCAGAAGACGGCTTGCTACCGCTGGCCCATCCCCTCGCTGCAGGAAGAGGTCTACGCGGCGAGGGCCCGCGACGAGTCCACGTGGATGACGGCCTTCGCGGGCGTGGGCGAGCTGCCCTGACCCACGCCTCAGCCTCCGTCCTTCGCCCCGCGCGGCGTGGGGTAGATGAGGCACAGCGTCTCGAACAACGGCTCACCATTCGCCGTGTACACCGCGCCGAGCGCCCTCACCGCCTGCGCCAACTCGGTGCCGAACGACGGCACGAGGCAGATGTCCTCGGACGTCTTGAAGCGCCCCTTCAACAGCCCGAGTCCCCGGCGCAGCGTGACGAGGTCCTGCTTCCCTCCGCGCACCGGCACCGAAGGCCCGTTCGCATCCGGCCCGGGCAGCTTGCCGACACTCGTGGTCAGCTCGAAACCATCCGAGCGCTGGATGATGCGCAGCTTCCCCGGCGCCACCTCCGCGAGCCATGCGCGGAAGCCCTCTTCATCCCTCAGCACCACGGGATACGCCACGGCCCCGTCCGGGTGCTTCAGCCACACCCGCTTCGCCGAGTCCCGCAGCACCGTCAGCAGCTCGGACACCTGCACGAGGTACGTGTCCGCGTCCGACACCAGCAGCACCTCGCGGCCCTTCACCCGCTCCGCCAGACGCGCCGCGTCCGCGGGACGCATGGCCTCGAAGGTCTCCGCCCCCAGCCGCACCTGCTCTCCCGCCAGCTCGAGCCGCAGCGCCGCCTCGGGCACCTCCTCCCCGTAGACAGGCGCGGTCGGCACGGCCTCGTCCCGAGCCACGGCCCCCGCGTCCGCCGCCCCACTCCCCGAAGCGAGCGCCGGCAGCGGCTCGGGCTTCAAGGACTGAAGAGGCTCGGCGGGCTTCTCATCTCGGCAGCCTGTACCCACCGACAGGAGCAACGTCGTGAACAGGACACACCCCAGCCCCGCCCACCGACGTGGAGCTCCACCGGGTCGCCCGGACAGCAACGCCCTCCGTGCCCATGCCCGACTCATCACGGCGGAGTCTGCTTCACGGTGGCGCCCGCGGGGGCGACGACGGGCACGGCCTTCGGGAACGCCGAGGCGACACACGCCGCATCCGCCAGCCCGGCGCTCACCGCGTGCGCCGCCGCGTCATCGGACTCCTTGAACAGCACCATGTCCTTGAACCGCTTCGCGTCCTCGGTCTTCCCCGCGTCGCGGATGTAGATGGCCTTCACCCGCCCGGGGAACTCGTCGCGAATCTGCGCGTACACCTCCGGGTCCTTCTCTCCCGAGTCCCCCACCAGCACCACCGGCTGGGGGAACTGCTGGAGCAGCCGCCGAATCGCGGGCTGCTTGTAGCCGGACAGCGTCTTCGGGCCGATGTCCCGCAGGTACACCCCGAAGCCCGCCGGAAACCCATGGCGCGACAGGAAGCTCCGGATGCGCGGCAGGTACTGCACCGGCGAGCCGCTCACCAACGCGAAGGCCGGCGCCGACGTGCCCTTCAAGCACCCGTAGAACGCCGCCATCCCCGGCACCACCTCCTGCGTGTCCGAGTCCTTCAGCAGCGCCGACTCCACCAGCTTCACCGGGCTCGTCACCTGCGTCACCGCCACGGTGTCGTCGAAGTCCGACACCACCAGCAGCGGCGCCGCATCCGCGATGACCTCCACCGGCGCCTTCGTCTGCGCCCCCTGCACCTTCGCCTCGGCCTCCGCCGTCCCCACCGGGAAGCGCTGGCCTTCTGGCGGCCGCAGGTTCACCTCGAAGGCCCCGTCATGGCCGCTCGTCACCGCCGCCACCACGCCCTGGAAGGACACCTCCACCCGGGCGCCTTCCCAGTTGGTTGCTGTCAGCCTTCTCACATTCCGAGACAACGCGGTGCTGCCTCTGGCAGGAGCCTCTTTCAACACCCGGCCCTGTAGGAGTACCCCGTCCGACCTTCCAATCGCGGGAGCCAGGAGAATCGCGGGTTCCCCCCATGCGGAGGTCGCTGTGGTGACAAGTAGGACCAAAAATAAAGGGCAATTAAGCGGTTTCAACGGAATTTTCCTGCATTAGTGTTGTGCATACCCCATGATAGCCTGCCGCAACCCTGCGGCGGCGGCGTGGAGGGCAGGTGCTACGCCCCGGTACACCCGAAGGAGCCGGAACGAACGTGCAGCAGCCTTCCGAAGGGCTCCATTTCGGCAAGTACAAGCTGCTCGAGCGCATCGCGACGGGCGGAATGGCGGAGATCTACCGCGCCAGGATGACGGCGGCGGCGGGGGTCACCAAGCCTGTCGTCATCAAGAAAATCCTTCCCGGCTACGCGGGCAACACGGCCTTCGTGTCGATGTTCGTCAACGAGGCGCGCATCGCCGCGGGGCTGAGCCACGGCAACATCGCGCAGGTCTTCGACTTCGGCGAGGTGGACGGCCAGTACTTCATCGCCATGGAGTTCGTGGACGGCCACCCGCTGTCGCGCGTGCTGCGGCGCGCTCGGGAGAAGGGGCTGTACACGCTGCCGCAGCCGCTGGCGCTGCTCATCGCGGTGGAGGTGCTGGAGGGGCTGGCCTACGCGCACACCCGCCTGGACGAGCGCGGGCGTCCGCTCCACATCGTCCACCGCGACGTCAGCCCGCAGAACGTGCTCCTCGCCTACGAGGGCCAGGTGAAGCTGGTGGACTTCGGCATCGCCAAGGCGCGGCTCGCGGGCCGCAACGAGGCCGCCGACGAGGGCGAGGTCATGGGCAAGTACGCCTACTTCGCCCCGGAGCAGGCCCGCGGCCGTGAGCTCGACGCGCGCACGGACGTGTTCGCCGCCGGCGTCATCCTCTACGAGATGCTGTGCGGGCGGCTCCCCTTCGAGGGAAAGGTGACGGACGTGCTGCGCAAGGTTGCCCTCGGCGACTTCCCGCGCCCGAGGGACCTCAACCCGGACCTCCCTCCCGCGCTGGAGCGCATCCTCCTCACCGCGCTGGCCGTGGAGCGGGAGCAGCGCTACCCCACGGCGGAGGCCTTCGCCGAGGCCCTCAGGCGATACCTCCACACGGCCGCGCCGGACGTCTCTCCGCGCGCCCGCGCCCACTTCATGAGCTACCTCTTCGAGGCGGAGCTGGTGGAGGACGGCCGCCCCGTGCTGCTGCCGCGCGAGTTCCTCGCGCAGATGGCCCGCTGGCCCCAGGGCAGCGGAGAGCGCCGCACCTTGCGCGAGCCCACCCAGCCGCGCGACACGGCGTCCTCCCTGGATGCACCGGCGCGCAAGGGGAGCCGCAACACCGAGCGCATTTCCCTGGCGCTGCCCGCCGTGCAGGACGCGGGCGAGCCCGGCTCCACCACGCAGCCCATCCCACCCGACTCGCTCGCCGCCGAGTCCACCGGCCCCACGACGCAGCCCATTCCACCCGACTCGCTGGCCGCGGAGTCCTCCAGCACCGCGAGGCTGCCCGTTGCCCCACCGCCGCTCGCCGCCGAGCAGCCGAGCGCCGTGACGCAGCCCATTCCCGTCGCGCCGATGCCCGACGAAGCGCCCGCGCCGGATGCCGCGCGGACGGCGTCCGTGGCGCGAGGGCTCCGCCTGCCGCGCGGGGTGGTGCTGGGCACGCCGGTGGCGGTGGCCCTCGTCGCCACGGTGGCGATGCTGTCGGTGGGCAACACGGGCACCTTCTCCGTGGAGTTGAGCTCCACGCCGCCGGGCGCCACCATCCGCGTGGATGGCCGGCCCCTGCCCTCGCGCACGCCCGCGCTCATCACCCACCTGCCCGCGGACGGCGAGCACCTGCTGGAAGTCCACGTGACGGGCATGGTGCCGTGGAGCCAGACGGTGCGTGCCGAGCGCGGCACCACGCTCGCCGTGCACGCGCGCCTCCGCCCGAGGATGGCGCCCGGCGCCTCGCAGCAGGCAGGCTCCACGAAGCCCGTGCGCGCGCCGCCTCCGCAGGAGGCCACCATGCCCATCGGCCGCGTCACGCTGTCCGCCGTCGGACATGCCTTCCGCGTCCCCTTCGAGTCCGCGGCGGAGGTGAAGTTGGACCCGACGCGCACGTACGCGGTGCGCCTGGAGGGCCGCCTGTCCACGGGAGGCTCCGCGACGGTGGAGCAGGCCGGCTACTTCCTGGAAGGCACCGAGATGCTCCCCGCGCACGAGTCCTTCGGCCTCGTCGGCCCGGAGGAGCGGCTGGTGCGCAACGCCACCATGCTCTACGTCTTCCTCCTGGACGCGAAGAAGGAGGACAACCACGGCGCCCTCCAGGTGCGCGTGCGCGAGCGGGACAGCGGCACCGTCACCACCGTGCGCCTGGATGCGCGCGCGCACGCGCTGAAGCTGTCGCGCGCGGACCGCTTCGTGCTGCACCAATTGGACCCGTACACCACCTATGAGGTGGTGCTGCGCGACAGCCCCGAGCCCGCGCGCACGCGGGGCTACGAGGGTGGCCCCGTGGGCCGGGCGCTCGGCCTCTATGGCGCGGGTGAGGGCCCCGACACCGAGTCCGGCGTCCTCGAATTGCTGGAGGTGGGTCAGCCGGTGCGCCTCAGAGGGGCCTCCTGGCTGATGCTCGCCTTCCCGGACGACCACCTGGCCGACAACACGGGCACCCTGCTGCTCGAGGTGTCTCCCGTGGTGCCGCCCGCCCGCCCGCCTCCCGTGCGGGCGCCGGGGCGCATGTTCGACACGCCCACGCGCTAGCCGCTGGTGGCGCTACAGCCGTGCAGCGCCGTGCAGCGACCTGTTGCCGAAAAATTGATCATCCGGGCGCGCCCCCTACCCTGGGCGGCCTGGAGGCATCACCATGAAGAAACTGGTGGCAGTGCTCGTGTTCGGGGTGGCGCTGATGGGAACGCTCGGAGTGTCCGCGCGCGTGGATGCGCAGCCGGGAGGCGTGGAGGGGGAGCCGACGGAGGCCCAGGTGGAGGCGGCGCTGGACGCACGGCAGAAGGAGCTCCTGGGCTCCCTCCTGCGGGCCCAGGCGGCGGACGCACGGACGGCGGCACTTCCCCGGTAAACTCGTAGCGTCCGGCGCGGCTCGGTGCTAAGCCCGGGCCTCCTCTGACGTTTACCTCGCCCGTGAGGGGGACATGCCTGAAGGGTCCGCGTCACTCCAGCTCGCGGTCGGCGACCGGGTCGTCTATCCGAACCAGGGGGTCTGCCGCGTCACCGCCATCGACATGAAGGAGGTGGCTGGCCAGAAGCTCACCTTCGTCACGATGAAGCGTGAAGAAGACGGCGCCGTCGTCATGGTGCCATCCAACAAGGTCACCGCCATTGGCGTGCGAAAGGTGGCCTCCGCCGAGGATGTCGAGAGCATCTTCGAGTTCCTGCGCTCGGACAGCGACAAGGCCGACCTGGACTGGAAGCAGCGCGCTCGCACCAACCTGGACCGGATGACCCAGGGCGGCATCCTGGGACTGGCCGAGGTGGTGAAGGGCCTCCAGGTCCTCAGTGAGCTGCGCCCGCTCCCGACCAAGGAGCGTGAGCTTTACGACAATGCCCGGCACCTGCTGGTGTCGGAGGTCGCCGCCGCGCTCGGCACCACCGAGGTCAACGCCGAGGACGCCATCGACATCGTCCTCTTCCCGCCCGGCCGCGAGCGCCCCAAGCGCACCGCCGCCGAGTTCGCCCGCGACGAGGACGACCTCGGCCTGGACGGCGACCTGCTCGGGCTGGACAGCGACCTCGACCTGCCGTCGGACGAGGAGGCTCCGGCCGAGTCGTCCGAGGAGGAGGGGGCCGAGGAGGGTGGCGAGGAGGCCGAGGCCGAGGGCTCCGAGGAGGCAGCGCCCAAGAAGCGCGGCCGTCCGCCCAAGGCGAAGCCCGAGGCCGCTGCCGGTGGCGAGCCGCCCGCGCCCAAGAAGCGCGGCCGTCCGCCCAAGCCCAAGCCGGAAGTCACGGCCGCCGAGGCCGGTGGCGAGCCACCCGCGCCCAAGAAGCGTGGCCGCCCGCCCAAGGCCAAGCCGCCCGAGGCGGAGGGCGCCGAACCCGCGGCCCCGAAGAAGCGTGGCCGCCCGCCCAAGGCCAAGCCGCCCGAGGGCGCGTGACAGCAGCATTGGATAGAGAAGGGCGAGGTGACGCACCGTGATTCGCGTCTGGACGCTGGACTCCTTCGACGACAAGCAGCTCGCGAAGTTCAACCGCACGCTCTACACGGCGTTCGGCGTGGGCAGCGAGCACTCCGGCAGCGCCGAGATTCCCGCCGGCTTCTCCGAGCCGCTGGATGCGGAGAAGCTGCTGCACGACGTGAAGGGCATCCGTTCCTACAAGGATGACAAGATTCTGCTACTCACCACGCGCAAGCTGAAGGAGCGCGAGCTGCCCAGCGGCATGGCGCCCACGTCCGGCTTCGCGTGGCACGGCAAGGACCGCGCCATCCTCAGCATCAACCCCCACAAGGACCTGGAGAGCGGCTACAAGGCCGTGGCCCGCCACGCGCTCCACCAGCTGGGACACCTCTGGGAGCTGCACCACTGCCTGGACCCGCGGTGCTCGATGTACCCGCCCTGGACGCCGTCGTTCGCCCAGGGCGAGCCCATCTTCTGCACCTTCTGCCGGGAAAAGAGCGAGCAGAAGATCCGCCTTGCGAAGTCCTAGTTTCCTGCGTGCGTTGCCCCTCGTGGAGCTGGGGGGCCTGTTGCTCGTCGCACTCCTGTGCCTCGTCTTCCACCTGCGCCTGCCGGGCCGCCTTCCATCCGAAGGTGACTACCGCGCGGTGGCGGAGCGCCTGAAGGCCGAGGCCCGTCCCGGCGACGCGGTGCTCCTCTTCCCCTGGTGGACGGAGCGCGCCCGCCTCTTCCTCCCGCCCGGAGTGCCGGTGTACGGCTACCTGGGCTCGGACAAGGACGACCTCTCCGCGCACCCGCGCGTCTGGGTGCTGGGGCAGCCGGAGCTGCCGCGCTCGGATGAGGACGACTTCCTCGCCTCCTTCATGCCCGAGCGTCGCGCGGTGGGCCCCCCGGTGCACGAGGGGCCGCTGTCGCTGGCGCTCTACGAGAATGGCCGCTACCGGCCGCGCCGCTTCACGGCCACGGACGCGATTGCCAAGGCCCGCGTGTATCTGGAAGCGCCGGACGGCACGCGCCGCGACTGTGCCTTCGACGGACAGGCGCACCGCTGCCCCGGCCCCAACTCCCTCTACGTCGCGCCGGAGTGGCACGAAATCTTCTACGAGCCGCGCCGCTGCCTGTGGATGCACGCGCCGGGGGGCCCGCAGCGGCTCGTCGCGGAGTTCGACGGCATTCCGGGCGGCGTGGGCCTGCGCCTGGAGGGCGGCATCATCTGGGAGCACGCGCACCTCAAGGACGCGCGGCTGACGCCTGCGAACCTCGGCGTGGACGACGCGAAGAGCGGCGCGCGGCTCCTGGAGGTGGTGGTGCCGCCGGGCGTGGAGGGCGTGCAGAAGGCCGAGGTGCGGCTGCCCGAGGGTGAGCCGCGCGCGGTGAAGGTCTGGGTGCAGTCGGACAACGCGGACCGGCGGCAGGTGTGCCTGGACGTGCTCGCGGTGGAGCCCGCGGTGGGGGTGCGAGGATGATGGGCCGGGCTCCCACTCGGGACGAGAAGCGCCTGGCCTGGGCGCTGTGGGTGCTGGCCTTCGTGGCGCTGCTGCTCACCGAGTCCGCGGTGGGCTTCACGCGCGACGAGAGCGTCTACTTCGCGGCGGCGGAGGGCTACGCGAGCTGGTTCCGGCTGCTCTTCCACTCACCGGCGAAGGCCTTCACGGACGCGGCCATCGTCCGCGCGTGGGACTACAACCACGAGCACCCGGCGCTGATGAAGACGCTGTTCGGGCTGAGCCACCTGCTCTTCCACGACGGGCTGGGCTGGGTGCGCTCGGCCACGGCCTTCCGCCTGCCGGCCTTCGCCATCGCCGCGCTGATTCCAGCGCTGAGCTTCCTCCTCGGCAGCGCGCTGTACGGGCGCACCGCGGGGCTGTTCGCCGCGCTCGCCTTCATGCTGGTGCCCCGGCAGTACTTCAACTCGGAGCTGTCATGCTTCGACGTGCCGGTGGCGGCCATGTGGCTGCTCGTCGTGTACTGTTTCTGGCGCGCGCTGGAGGACATCAAGTGGGGCGTGTGGTGCGGCGTGGCCTTCGGGCTCGCCATCGCCACCAAGCACAACGCCCTCTTCATGCCCTTCGTGCTGACACCCTTCGCGCTGTGGCGCGCATGGACGGCAAGCGAGGGCCGGCCCGAGGCGCGCGCGTGGCTCTACCGCTTCGTGGGCGTCTTCGTGGGCGTGGCCGCGCTCTACGGGTGGCTGCTGGTGTCGCTGGGCGGAGGCGAGGACTTCCAGAGGAAATTCCTGCTGCTCAGCCCGCACACGCTGCTCTTCGTCGGGCTGGCCGCGGGCGGCGCGTGGGTGCTCAAGGGCGTGAAGGCGGTGGACGGCCCGGTGACGCGCGCGCTGGTGCCGGTGCTGGCCATGGCGGTGCTGGGGCCGGTCATCTTCTACCTCCACTGGCCGTACCTCTGGCACGAGCCGGTGGAGCGCACGGCGTGGTACCTGGCCTTCCACGCGAAGCACAACCACTACGCCTGGTTCTACCTGGGGACGCTGCTGCGCGAGCCGCCCTTCCCGCTCAGCTACGTGGTGGTGAAGACGGCGCTGACGGTGCCCACCAGCCTCTTCGTGCCCATGGTGACGGGACTGTTCGCCGTGGTGGCGCGCGCGGTGCTGGGCTTCTTCGAGCGCACGCGCGCGTGGGTGGCGCGGCCGGTGACGCTGCCCGAGCTGCTCGTGGCTGTGAATGCGGTGACGTCCATCGTCATCATCAGCCACCCGCAGGTGCCGCACTTCGGCGGGGTGAAGCACTGGTTCCCGTCCATGGTGTTCCTGGGCATCCTCGCGGGCGCGGCGGTGTCACGAGGCTGCTCGGCGCTGTGGGACGTGCTGAAGGCGAAGCGTCCCGCCCTGCCCTTCGCGGTGGTGGCGGCGCCCGTCTTCGTGCTGCTGCTGGCGCCGGCGCTGGTGTACCTGGTGCGCGTCTTCCCGTATGGGACGGCGGCGTACTCGGAGCTGGCGGGCGGGCTTCCCGGCGCGGCGACGCTGGGCATGCAGCGTCAGTTCTGGTCCAGCCACGTGACGGGCGTACTGCCGTGGATCAACGAGCACGCGAAGCCTGGGGCGCGGCTGTACCTGCACGAGGTGCACAGCGGCTCGTTCCGCGACTACCAGCGCAACGGCATGCTGCGGAATGACCTGCGCCCGGTGGGCAGCCCCTTCGAGGCGGACATCGTCGCGTACCAGTACCACCAGGAGTTCCGCGAGCACGAGTTCCTCACGTGGCAGGCCTTCGGCACGCAGACGCCGGTGACGGGGCTGTACCTCGACGAGACGCCGCAGGTCGTCGTCTACGTCCGGCCCGAGGGGCGTTAGCCGCTACGCCACCGCCGCGGAGGACGCGTCCGGAGGCACGTGCGTGGCCGCCTCCGGCTGCGCCCGCGTGCCCTTCCAGAACACCAGGCCCACCACGACGAGGCCGAGCACGCCGACGCTGACGGCGGATGCCTCCAGGCCATAGTCGCCGCCCGTCAGCCAGAGGGCCTTGCCGTGGAACACCGGCGTCCACAGGCCCTTCGAGGCATTCCCGCTCACGCCGAAGCCGAGGCCACCCAGCACCCAGTTCCATCCGAAGTGCACGCCGACGGGAAGGGCCAGGCTGCCCGTGCGCAGGTAGCAGAAGCCGAGCATCCAGCCCGCCAGGAAGATGTTGAGCAGCGCGATGAGCTTGATGCTTCCCGCCATGTCCTCGCTGAAGGGGTGCGCGAGGGCGAAGAACACGGAGAACAGGAGCAGGGCCCAGCGAGGCCCCACGCCCCGGATGGTGCGCTGGAAGGCATAGCCGTGGAAGAACGTCTCCTCGAAGAGCGCGACGGCCAGCATCGTCCAGGCGCTCTTCACGACGTTCGACGCGGCCCCTTCCGGCGCCCGCACGAAGTGGAACCCGTCGAACAGCCAGACGACGAAGGCCACCAGCCCCACCAGGAGGGCTCCACCGAGTGTGCCGAGCCCGAAGTCGCGCCCCACACGCCGATGGAGCGCGAACCCCTGAGCTGCGAGGGACGTGCGCTCCAGCCGCGCGCAGACCCACGAGGGGATGAGCGCACCGAGGAACGCGAGGAACGGCTCCGGCACGAAGGGGCGCACGGCGGCGGGCAGGGCCCTGCGAGCGATGACGAGGCCGAACACGCACAGCGACGTCATGACGAGATAGCCCAGCACCTTCCACCCGTTGCGGACCTGCTTCTCAGCATTGATGAAGAGGGACTTCATGGTGACTCCATTGCGTGGCGTGTTCGTCCCTACGAAGGAGGCGCGTCCGTCATTACGTCCCCAGCGACAAAATATAAGCACTTACACATTCCGACAAGGGACTCCGTAAGCGCTTATACATATTGACGAGACTTCCGGGCCGCGGCCTCCGCGAAGGTGATGAGTCGCGTCCAAAGCGATGAAGGGATGAGGGCACCGTCCGCAGGATGGATGGAGCAGAAGGCTTGGGCCCGGTCGACCCGCGAGGGGTGCCCATCATACCTGGGCCGTCTGGAGCCAGCGGGGGCGCCCTCCCATAATGCTCCACCCGTATGGGTCCACTCATCCTCACCGGCGCCTGTGTCCTGCTGGCCCTGGGCTTCTGGGTGCTACGCCGCTGGCGGGTGCGCCGGTGGCTCCGGTGGACGTGCGGGCTCGCGTTGGTGATTCCGGGCGTCGCCGGTTGCATCGGAGGCGGGTACTGGACCTGGTTCACACACCGGGGCCCTCCGGAGCCCGTGCACGAGGTGTGGTTCGAGGGCGTGGAGTACACACGCGAGGTGCGCGTGTCGCCGCGAGCCATGGTGGCCCATGTCGTCCGCGTGGACCTGGCGGCACCGGGCATCGACTTCGTCGTGACGCCGGCCGAGCCCTCGAAATCAGGAGACGTGCGAGCCGACACGGTGAGCGGCTTCGCCGCGCGGCACGGTGTGCAGGTCGCCATCAACGCCAACTTCTTCTTCCCGTTCCGCGCCAACCATCCGCTCGACTACGCGCCCCGCACGGGTGAGCCGGTGCACATCGTGGGGCTCGCGGCGTCACGAGGCACCACCTACGGCGAGCCTTCCCGGGAGACCGTCACCCTCTACCTGTCACGGGAGCGGCGTGCCCACTTCGGCGCTCCGCCCTCGGAGGTCTGGCACGCCATCTCCGGGCTGGGCTACGTGGTCCGCGAAGGGAAGCGCACGTCGCTCCAGGGCACGCCCGTGGGGGATGCGCCCTACCCGCGCACGGCCATCGGCCTCGACTCCACCGGGCGCTATCTGTTGCGTCTGTGCGGCGCGGTGAAGCTGGAGCTGAGCGGCGCGGCGGTGGCGCACTTCTACTGCCACTGCGACGACTGCCAGGTGGTGCACGGCGCCGCCTATCTCCCCGCCGCGATGTACCGCATTCCGCAGACGCGCCTGGTGGCCGGGCAGCCCGCGCTCTGGGCCCTGAAGACCACGACGCGAGCCACCTGCCGGGACTGCGGCACGCGCCTCTTCGCCGAGCCCAAGGGCCTGGGCGTACGCAGCATCAGCGCCCTGCTGCTGCCGAAGGGCACGTTCCAGCCCACGTTCCACGTGCAGTGCCAGCACGCCCTGCTCCCCATCCGGGACGACCTGCCGCACTACAAGGATTATCCAGCGATGTTCGGCGGCACGGACGAGCGAATGCCCTGGTGACGGCGCAGCTTACGGAGCCCGTGCCCTGCCCCCCGTCCGCGCACCGCCATGGCGGGTCGCTCGCGGCACGGACGGAGCACGGCGCTTCTTCGATGCCGGCCTCGGACGGCGGGAGTCCTTCTTCGCTCCGGCCGCGTCCTTCACGACGGTGAGGCGTTTGGGTTTGGCGGAGCAGCTCGCCCATGCCAGCGGCATGGGCAGGAAATACAACAGGAAGAATTCCACGACAGATTCCTCGAAGGGCGTGCGGTCCTTACGCGGAGGCGCAACACCGTCAGGAGGTGACACGCGTCACTTCGGCCTCGTCGCGAATGGCGACGGCGACCAACCGGCGGACGTGCTCACGGATGTCTTTGGGCCATGGCTGGACGAGCTGGTCGAAGCGCTCGTAGCGCTTCGCGTAGAAGGCGCGGGAGGCCTCCTCGAAGGCGGGAAGGTCTCCGGCCACCGCGTGCATGAAGCGGCCCGCGGCCTCGTGTGACTTCCGTGCCCGCTCGCGCCCCTCCCCGCTCCGCATCGCGGCCTCGACGAGCCTGCGCAATTCCGCGGACGCACCGCTCGGCTGCGCGTTGAGCCAATCCCAGTGGCGCGGAAGGAGCGACACCTCACGCGACACCACGCCCAGCTTCGGCCGCCCGGGCCCACTCCGCTTCGGCTCCTCCGGGTCCTTCGTGTCGGCAGCGGCCCGCGCGCGCCGCGCTTCGAGCCTGCGAAGCACGTCCTCTCGAGTCCCACGCAGGTCCGGATGCACGGGGAAGCCCGTCGCGCCCTCGTAGATGACGGCCGGCAGCGTCTCTCCACCATCGCCCCACGCCTTCACCTTCAGGGCGACTTCCGCCAACCCTCCCGAGGCGATGCAGCGCGGCCCCGCGAAGGCCATGTACCCCGCCCCATCCCTCGACGACTTCTCCTGACGCACGTGCCCTCCTCGCTCCGGCGCGGAGGTTATTACCCGGGTAATATTCGCTCGTCAATATCACCCGGGTAAAATCCAGAACGGAGGGCCATCCCACATACCTGACACAAGGCTGTCATCGCCGAGGCCCAAGGTAGCGCTGTCACCTTCGATGACGCTGCCGCGTCTTCTCGGTGCACCCACCCACGCCCGGATCGAGACCGACATGCTCTCCTTCTTCTTTCCGCTCCTGCCCCTTGGCCTTCCCGCCGGCATCGCCGCCAGGGGTTCCAACGCCGCGCTCGCCGTGGCATCGGAGGGAGGAACGTCGGCACCACCGAAGGCGCCGAAGCGGACGAGGATGACCCTGCCCACCCGAAAGCCCACGACCGTGTCCACGCGCCGCAAGGCGAGCCGCCCGGCCCAGGTGCTCAGCCAGCGCGCCCTCAACCGCGCCCTGCTGGAGCGGCAGTTGCTGCTCCGCCGCTCGAAGATGCCGTCGCTGGAGGCGGTGGAGCACCTCGTGGGCCTCCAGGCCCAGTCGCCGAACGCGCCGTATTACGGCCTGTGGACGCGGCTCCAGGGCTTCCGCCAGGAGGAACTGTCCACACTGCTCATCGACAAGCAGGTGGTGCGCCTCGTCCTGATGCGCGGGACGCTCCACCTCGTCACCGGCCACGACGCGCGGATGCTGCGCATCCTGGTGCAGCCCATGCTGGAGCGCGCCCTCAAGACGGGCTCCGCCTACAGCAAGAAGCTCGTGGGCATGGACCTGGAGGCGCTCGTGGCGGCGGGACGGAAGCACGTCGAGGCGGAGCCGCTCACGTACACGGAGCTCGGTGAGAAGCTCGCGGAGCGCTGGCCGGACCGCGAGCCCACCGCGCTTGCGCAGGCCATCCGCCTCCTCGCACCATTGGTGCAGGTGCCACCGCGTGGCGTCTGGGGCGTCGGCGGCCTGGCCCGCTGCACCACCGTGGAGGCCTGGCTGGGAAAGCCCCTCGACACCGCGGCGTCCGTGGATGAGCTGGTCCTGCGCTACCTCGCCGCGTTCGGCCCCGCCTCCGTCATGGACGTGCAGGCCTGGTCGGGGCTCACCCGACTGGGCGAAGTCGTCGAGCGGCTCCGCCCGAGCCTGCGCACCTTCCGCGACGAGCAGGGCCGCGAGCTGTTCGACCTGCCCAACGCACCGAGGCCCGACGCGGACACGCCCGCTCCGGTGCGCTTCCTGCCCGAGTTCGACAACCTGCTCCTCTCGCACGCGGACCGCACGCGCGTCATCTCCGACGAGGACCGCAAGCGCACCATCACCCCGAATGGACTGGTGCCCGGGAGCCTGCTCGTGGACGGCATCTTCCGAGGCACCTGGAAGCTCCAGCAGGGAAAGGGCTCCACCACCCTGCTCATCGAGCCCTTCAAGCGGCTGTCGGCCGCCGAGCGCGCGGAGGTGACGGAAGAAGGTGAGCGGCTGCTCACCTTCGCCGCCGCGGATGCGAGCGGGCGCGACATCCAGTTCCTCCGCGCGAAGTAGCGCCAACGCGGGCGTCAGTCCTCGACGTCCGGGAAGCACGCCACCGGCAGGGCCCAGGGCTCGCGGCCGCGTACGCCGTCGTCCGCCGTGAAGAAGACCTGGTCCCCCACACGTGTGTAGCCAAACGGGTAGGAGGTCCCGGGCCCCTCGTTCTCCAGTCCGCTCAGCGCATCCGGAGCACCAGGCTGCATCGGGCACCACCTGGGTGCCGTGCTCCACCGAGGGTCATCCAGACCACTTCGCGCGGGGGCACCGCGCGTGCCTCGCGCGACGGGCGTGTACATTCCGCCTGCTCACGCAGGAGTCCCCCATGTCCCCGCCTCCTCCTTCCGATGAAATCGACCCCCGAGCGCTCGCGGCCGCACGCGAGGCGTTCAACCTCGCGCGGCAGGGTAACGCCGACCGCCTCCGCGAGATGCTCGACGCGGGGCTGCCGGTGAACCTCACCAACGAGGACGGCAACACGCTGCTGATGCTCGCCGCGTACGCGGGGCAGTCCGAGGTGGCGAAGCTGCTGCTCTCGCGCGGCGCGGACGCCACGCGCGCCAACGACAAGGGACAGACGCCCCTGGCCGGCGCCGCCTTCAAGGGCGACGTGCGCATGGCGGAATTGCTGCTCGACGGAGGCGCACCGGTGGACGGCGCCGGACCGGACGGGCGCACCGCGCTCATGTACGCGGCGATGTTCGACCGACTCGAGGTCCTCGAGCTGCTGCTCGCGCGCGGCGCGGACATCAACCGCCAGGATGCCAGCGGAAACACCGCGCTCATCGCCGCGGTGATGATGGGCGCCCCGCGCACCGTGGCCCGGCTCGACCAGCTCTCGAAATAGCGCCGCGTTGACTGCGCGACGCACCGACTCATGGGAGCTGGGTGACCCGGATTGACACCCGGGCTCTTCCTCACATCCCATGAGAACATGCGAAACTATATTTCCTTGCTTTTCGCGTTTGCTCTCGGCGCCGCCGCCTGCGGGGGGCCGGGACCGGTCGACGAGAGCGCGGCGTCGGGAGAGGGCCTCTCCACGCGGGAGCAGGCCGCGTACTCGGGCGTGAATGGCACCTACTGCATCGCGAGCCCGTACAACTGCAAGCTGCAGGAGTCGGGTGGCAACCGCGTGCCCACCAACGACCCCGCCGATGACAACTGGGGCATCGTGACGGGCATCCCCATCCGTGACGGCAACGGCACCGTGATGGGCACCAACACCCGCACGAGCGCCGCCTTCAATTACGGCCAGACGCGCACCTTCGCGGGTGAAGCGCACGCCTTCGCCGTATCCACCTCCAACTCCAGCGCGGGGTGGCTGCCCATCTCTGCCATCCTGGGGCGGACGTCCTTCGAGCAGAAGGTGGGCCATGTCTCCGCGCTGGGCGCGGGCCTGGCGAAGCTGGGCTGCTACGCCGTGCGCAACTGGCACGACACCACGCTCGCGGAGAAGAAGGTGGTCTACGACTCCACGTCGTCCAACGAGCGCGCGGGCGACTACCTGCCGCTGGTTCGCGCCAACGGCCTGCGCTCCATCAACCTCGCCTTCAACGTGCCGGGCTTCGGACTCGGTGGCCCCGCGGTGGACCACTTCCCCGCGGGCACGAAGTTCCAGCGCCTCGACGTGCCGACGGACGCGGGCCCGCCGTCCATCGACATCCCGCTCTGGGTGGCGAACAGCGCCGGCCGCTACATCGTGCAGTCGGGGACGATGAAGTTCATCTACGGCTACGTCATCGCCGCCACCGGCACCAAGCGCAACGGGTGGATGGCCTACGACGCGCTCGAGGTCAGCTCCGGCTGCCCGTGAGCCCCTGAAGCACCGCCCCGCCCGGTGTCACATTCACGGGCGGGGCACCCGGTGCGTGAAAGCACCCCGGACATCACGAGCCACCTGGGAGACGATGCACGCCATGCGCCCTTCCCTGCTGCTGTGCTCCCTCCTGCTGTGCCTCGGCTGCGCGCGCTCGGTGGAACCGATGACGCGACAGGACGACGCAGCGCCCCAATCCACCGACAGTGGCAGCTCCACCGTCTTGGAGTCCGGGTCCACGCAGGTCACGGCCTCGAGCGACGCGGGTGCGACGGGACAATCCTCCGCCGCGTTGGCTGCCGAGTGCCGCGACGACGCGGACTGCGAAATCACGCTGGTTCCCGAGGGGGAATGCTGCGCTCGGATGTGCTCCGGCCGAGCGGTGCCGGTAGCGGAGGCCCGGGCCCTCGAAGCGCGCGTGCGCGAGTGCCGGGAGCGCGGAGACCGTTGCGCCATCCCTCCGTGTGCGCCGCCCAGGACACGCCCGGTGGCGGTGTGCACTGGCGGGCGTTGTGGCGTCCGGGAAGTGCCCCGGGAGATGCCATGACCTCCCCCAAGTCCAATGCCGCGAAGTACGCTGGCCTCGCAGACGTTGGTTCTTCCACGCCCCTGGGAGGGAGGGACGCATGAAGCGCTGGAGTGTGGTGCTGGCAATGGCCGCGGTGGCCGCGGCGAGTGGGAGCTGTGACGGGAAGAAGGTGGACCGGCCGGCTCGCGCGCAGTTGCGGAAGACAGGGCCGGCGACGGTGGAGGTCATCCCCGCGGAAGGACAGCTCCCCTATTGCATGCTGTACACGGTGTCCGAGAAGGGCGTCATCCGCCAGCTGACGCTGACGCGGGAGAACCGCTCCATCCGGTGCGACCCGAACAAGCCCATCGCGAACACGAGCTTCCGCATCCCCGTGCAGGAGGGGAAGGTGCTCATGTACATCTTCTTCTCGGATGACCGCATCCCCGCGGGCCCGGTGGCGCAGCAGCTCTATGACTTGCGCGGCCAGGAGCGCATCAACGCCATGGACCTGCGCCTGCCCGGCCGCGTGTTCGTGGAGATGCTGGAGTTCAGCCCCGAGGACACCGCGCCGCCGGTGACGGGCGCGGTGGTGGGCTCGGACGGCGGCACCAATGGCGGCGCGAACGGCAACGGCGCGGGCGGTAATGGCACGGGCGCGCCGGTGCTCCCGGACGGCGGCACCGTGAACGTGCCGGGCTCGTCCTCGAACACCCCCTGAAGTCACACGAGGGAGGCCCCTGGGCCTCCCTCCCGGTTCGAGGCATCACCCGCCATCACGCCACGCGGGCACGGCGGCCGCGAACGGCCGCCTCGGGTCGTCAGGCTCGCGGCCCGCTCAGAAGGCCTCGCGAGCCATGGCCAGCAGGTCGGCCTCGGTCACCTTGCGTGGGTTGCTCAGGTGAGAGGCGTCCTGGAAGGCCTTGTCAGCGATGCGCGGCAGGTCCTTCTCCTGCACGCCCGCGTCGCGCAGCCGCGCGGGAATGCCGATGGCCGCGTTGAGCTTGCGCACGCGGTCGATGGCGTTTCCCGCCAGCACTTCCTCGCGCGAGTTGGACGTGTCCCCCATGGCCTGCGCCACGCGGGCCAGCCGCGCCGTGCACACCGCGCGGTTGAACTCCATCACCACGGGCAGGACGATGGCGTTCGACAGGCCGTGGTGCACGCCGGAGATGGGCGTGAGCGCGTGCGCCAGCGCGTGGCAGGCGCCCAGTCCCTTCTGGAACGCCATGGCGCCCTCCATGGCCGCAACCATCATGTCCGTGCGCGCGGACAGATTGCTGCCCTCCTTCACCGCAGTCACCAGCGAGCGCCCCACGCGGTGGATGCCGTCGATGGCCACCGCGTCCGCCAGCGGGTGG
This sequence comes from Pyxidicoccus sp. M6, assembly GCF_055568925.1. Lineage (NCBI taxonomy): Bacteria > Pseudomonadati > Myxococcota > Myxococcia > Myxococcales > Myxococcaceae > Pyxidicoccus > Pyxidicoccus sp. M6. The sequence goes on from NZ_CM145714.1 coordinate 10,097,093, forward strand.
AAGCCATTGGCCAGGTACGCCTCCAGGCAGTGCGTGAAGGCATCCATGCCCGTGGCTGCGGTGACGCCGGGAGGCAACCCCAGCGTCAGCTCCGGGTCGCAGATGGCCGCCTTCGGCAGCAGGTACGGGCTGAAGATGACCGTCTTGCGGCCCGTGTCCTCCAGCGTCACCACGCCCGAGCGCCCGACTTCAGAGCCCGTGCCCGCGGTGGTGGGAATGGCGATGAGCGGCGGTAGGTCATCCCGCACGTACTGGTCGCCGCCCTTCGCGTCGTCGTAGCGGCTGAGCGGCGGCTCGTGCGTGGTGAGGAGCTGCACCAGCTTGCCCGCGTCCAGCGCGCTGCCGCCACCGAGAGCGACGATGCCGTCACAGCCCCCCTTGCGGTACGCCTCCAGGCCGGCGAACACGTCGCGCTCGGTGGGGTTGGGCTCCACGCGGTCGAAGACGGCGCAGTCCAGCCCCGCGCCCTTCAGGACCTCGAGCACGCGCGAGGCGAGCCCCGCCTTCACCACGCCCGCGTCCGTCACCAGCAGCGGACGCTTCATCTTCAATCGCTGGGCCTGGGCGGGGAGCCGCTGCAGCGCGCCAGCGCCGAAGACGATGCGGGTGGGCCACGCCATCTCCGTGACACGGGGCTCGGTGGGGATGTCGAACGGCTTCATCACTGCTTCCTCCGTCGTGCTCATCAGATGAGCTCCAGGTATCGCTCCAGCTCCCAGTTGGTGACGGCGCGCTCGTACTGGCGCACCTCCCACTCGCGCGTGCGCACGTAGTGGTCCACGAAGCCCTCGCCCAGCAACTCCCTCGCGCGCTCGCTGTGCTTCAGGAGCGCCACCGCATCCTTCAGGTTGCGGGGCAGCGGCCGCGCGTCGGTCTCCGCGTACGCGTTGGCGTTGCAGGCCGCGGGCGGCTCCACCTTGTTGCGGATGCCCCACAGGCCCGCGGCCAGGCTCACCGCCATGCCGATGTACGCGTTCATGTCCGCGGCGAGTTGGCGGTACTCGATTCGCATCGCCTTCGCGTTCTCACCGATGACGCGGATGGCGGTGGTGCGGTTCTCCAGGCCCCACGTCGCGGTGGTGGGCGCCCACGTGTTCTCCACGCTGCGCTTGTAGCTGTTGATGGTGGGCCAGTAGAGCGCCGTCAGCTCGGGCATCAGCTCGAGCTGTCCGCCGATGTAGTGCCGCATCAGCCGGCTCATGCCGTGCGGGGCGCCCTCCTCGTGGAAGAGGTTGCGCTCGCCCTTCAAGTCCCACAGCGACTGGTGCACGTGCCCCGAGCAGCCCGGCAGCTTCGCGTTCACCTTCGCCATGAAGCACGCGGTGAGGCCGTGGCGCGCGCAGATTTCCTTCACCACCGTCTTGAAGAGCGCGGCCTTGTCCGCGGCCTTCTCGATGTCGTCGTAGCGGATGGCGCCCTCGAAGACGCCCGGGCCCGTCTCCGTGTGGAAGCCCTCCAGTTCCAGCCCGAAGCCACTGCACCCGTCGATGAGCGCGTGCACCAGCGACGCGTTCTGCGAGGTGCGCAGCCACGAGTAGCCGAACATGCCCGGCGTCAGCGGCGTCAGCGACTGGAAGCCCTTCTCCTTCAGGGTCTGCGGCTGCTCCTTGAAGATGAAGAACTCGTACTCGGCGCCGAAGCGCGGCAGGTAGCCCAGCTCCCGCGCCTGCGCGGCAATCTTCTGGAGCAACTGCCGGGGGCTGGCCTCGAAGGGCGAGCCGTCCTCGTTGACGAAGTCCAGGAGGAAGGCCGCGGTGTCCGGCTCCCAGGGAATGATGCGGCCCGTGGTGGTGTCCACCTTCGCGTGCGCGTCCGGGTAGCCGGTGTGCCAGCCCGTCACCTGCGTGTTGTCGAGCAGCTCGTCGCCCATGTCCCAGCCGAAGACGACGTCGCAGAAGCCCAGCCCGCCCTTGGCGGCGCTGAGGAACTTGTCCACGGAGATGTACTTGCCACGCCAGATGCCGTCGATGTCGGCCGCGGCCACCTTCACCTTCTTCACGCCCCGCTCGTCGAGCCAGCGGCGCAGCGAGTCCGACCCGTTGTCCTCGCGGTGGACGCTGCCGCGTGCGGGCTCGCGCTCCTTGGCTCGGGCCCGGCGGGCCATGGCTGGATGCGTGAGGACCTTCGCCTTGGAACGCGTCGGCATGGATTCATTCCTTCCAGCCACCGTGCCCGGTGGCCTCGTCGTGCGGACTGTCGATGTGCACCTTGGGAGCGATGAGCCGAGGAGTGAGCGAGCAAGCGTCCATCATCGGGATGCCCCAATCACACGGGCGACCCTCTCCCACTGCTCAGGAGCGGACACGCGTGGCACGTGACGTTAGGAACGAGGCACGGATGCGGCAACCTGCCGCGGTGAAGAACGTCCTCTTGCTGAAAGCCGGCGACGCGGCCGAGTCCGTGCGCCTCTCGGTGGGCGACTACGAGCGCTGGTTTCTGCAAACCATCGGACTGTCCCGCTACCGCTTCGACATCCTCCACGTGCACCGCGACGCCCCGCTGCCCGCGAGCGCGGACGGATACGACGTGGTGATGATGACGGGCTCACCCGCGTCGGTGACGCAGCTCGCGCCGTGGATGGAGCGCGCTGCGGACTTCATGGTGGAGGCGGGCGAGCGCGGCATGCCGGTGCTCGGCGTGTGCTTCGGCCAGCAACTCCTCGCGCATGCGTACGGCGGCCGCGTGTCCCGCAATCCGAACGGACGGGAGACGGGCACCGTGGAGGTGACGCTCACCGAGGAGGGCCGCGAGGACGCCCTCTTCGACGGGCTGCCCGAGCGCTTCGCCGTGCAGGCCACCCACGAGGACATCGTCTCCCAGCTTCCCGAGGGCACGCGCGTGCTCGCGGGCAACGCCAACACCTCCGCGCAGGCGCTGGCCTTCCGGAAGAACGTGCGCGGCGTGCAGTTCCACCCCGAGGCCCCCACGGACGCCATCCGCGCGGTCATCCTCGCGCGGCAGGAAGGGCTCGACAGGGACGCCGTCGCACGGGGCGCCGCACCGGGCGAGGGGGTGCCTCGATTGCTCGCGGGCATTTCACCCACTCCCGCCGGACCACGAATCCTGCTGAACTTCCTCGAGCGCTTCACCTGAACCGCCCGAGGCATCCCTTGCCGCGTCTCACAGCTCCGCTCGTCCTCCTTCTCCTCTTCACCTCTGCCTGCTCGGATGGCGACCTGTGCGCGCAGGCTCCGCGCTGCGATGACTCGGAGGCCATCAACTGTGAGACCGCCTGCGCCGTGGGCCCCTGCTCCACCGGGCCCACCGTGCAGGACTGCGGCGCCGGCACCACCTGCACCGTCGTCCCCGGCAATCGGAACGACGCGCGCTTCTACCGCTCGCGCGCGGTGTGCACGTTCGACCTGAAGGTCTGCAGTCCGGCGGACGCGGGCGCGCCGGTGTGCGAGGGAGACCGGCAGGTGCGCGGCTGCAGCGCCTACCTGCGCGACATCCGCGTCCCCTGCTCGCAGGCGGGCCTGTACTTCGCGCAGGTGCCGGCGTGCTGCCAGAGCAGCGGAGACGCGGGCACCGCGGACGGGGGAAGCCCGGACGCCGGTACGGGAGACGGTGGGATTCCCGACGGTGGTGCCCTCGGGGGCGACGCGGGACGTTGAGCACTCCGCGTTCGGAAGCGCCCACGTAGGGGGGCGGGCCGGCGCGCGCGGGGCACGCTCCCTATCCTGTTCGCAGGCGGCGCGGGGAGCGCCGGGGTGCGACATGAATCCTTTCGTCCTGCGGTATCGCCGTTGGAAGCGCCAGCTTCGGGACCTCGCGGGCTACGTGCACCTGGACCCGAACGCCAACCGCATCGTCCGGCGCACGGACTTCACGGACTGCCCCAAGCCGGTGCTGCTGCTGTACGGCTTCTTCAGCACCCGGCGCGTCTTCGAGGTGCTGGAGCACCGGCTGCGGCGGGACGGCTACTGCGTCTGGTCCATCCACCTGGGTGGGGCGATGGACCGCTTCAATACCTACGGCATCGACGTACTGGCCAGGAAGGTCCGCGAGAAGGTGGAGCGCATGTACTCGCGCTTCCCGGGCATGGGGCCGCTCACCATCATGGGCCACTCGAAGGGCGGCCTCATCGGCAGCTACTACGTGAAGCGGCTGGGTGGGGACCAGCGCGTGCGCAGCCTGATGACGCTGGGCACGCCACACCTGGGCTCGCGGCTGGCGTACCTGGGTTGCGCGACGCTGGGCTGGTTCAGCCGCAGCATGTGGCAGCTCACGCCGGTGTCGCCCTTCCTCAAGCAGCTCCGCATGGGCGCCTTCCCGCGCGACGTGCGCCTGGTGTCCCTCTACTCGCGCATGGACGGGGTGACGCGCTGGCCCTCGGCCATGGTGGACGTGGAGGGGCAGCCCAACGTCTTCAACATCGAGGTGCCCGGGGTGAGCCACGGCGAGCTGCTCACCAAACGGTCGGTGTACGAGGTCATCCGCCGCGAGCTGGCCCTGGGCTACGGAGAGCCCGCCCCGCCCCCGTTGCTGCGCGCGCTGTCGCTGCCGGCTTCAGCGTCCTGAGGTAGAGAGGAAGCATGCCGTCGCGCTGGGACCACCTCTTCGACCTCAAGCCCGTCACCCTTCTGGAACAACTCCTGGAGGAGGTGGCGCGGATATTGGCCAAGGACCTCCAGCAGTGGCCTCCGCCGGTGCAGGAGCTGGATTTGGACACGGGAGGCAGCTTCGCGCCCCTCTTCACCGAGCCCCGTCCGCGCCCCTCGCCCGCCGTCTACACCGAGGCGCTGCGGCTGACGCGCTGGGAGCTGTCGCACGAGGCGGAGGCGTATGACGAGTACATGCGCAACAAGCGCTACCTGGAGCACGGCCTGGGGCCGGACGACCGCCTGCCCCTGCTCTTCCTCAGCCGCTGGCTCACCGAGCAGATGACGGGCCTGGGCGAAGCCACCGAGGGGCGCATCAAGCGCAAGCACATGCGCGAGTGCCTGGACAAGTTGGAGTCGAAACTTCGGCTCGAGCTGGAGCCACGCGCCTGACGGGCTCCCACCTTGCCAGGGAAGGGGTACTGCCATAAGCCCGTGCCCATGTCGCAGCCCCAGGACGTTTCCTCCATCTCCCGCACCCCATCGGACGAACGGCGCAAGCGACTGCTCATCCTCGGGGCGCTGTGGTTCTCCATCGCGGTGGCGCTGGTTGCCTTCCGCTCGGTGGTGATGCCCTTCGCCGGCGCGGCGCTCATCGCCTATCTCGTGCAGCCGCTCGTCGCGCGCATCACCCGGTGGAAGGTGGCGGGCCGGCCCGTGCCGCGCTGGGTGGCGATTCTGCTCATCTACGCGGGCTTCTTCGTGGCCGTGTACCTCTTCTTCGTCGCGCTGGTGCCGCAGCTCTACCGCGAGCTGGCCCGCGTCAGCCGCGATGCCATGACCTTCGCCAACTCGCTCACGCCGGAGCACGTGCAGGAACTGGCGCAGAAGGGCGAGGCGTGGCTCACCGAGCGTGGCATCCCCGTGGCCCTCTCCAACCGCGCGCTGGAGGGCGCGGACGACGCGGCCCACGCGGGCCAGTTCAGCCTCGCGCTGGATTTGGAGCAGCTGCTCGGGGACACGGTGAAGCGTGCCTCATCGCTGGCGCGGGAGAACCTGGGCGACATCGTCAACGTGTCGCGCAGCATCGTCGCCGGCGTGGCGGCGAGCGTGTTCATGCTGTTCTTCGTGCTGATGGTGGGCGCGTTCTTCTCCATCGACGCGCAGGCCATCCGCCGCTACTTCGGCACGCTGATTCCGCCGGAGTCCATCCACGACGCGCGCCAGCTCGTCCAGCGCATCGACCGCTCCCTTTCGGGCGTGGTGCGCGGCCAGGTCACCATCTGCATCGTCAACGGCGCGCTCACCTTCGTGGGGCTCTTGCTGTTCGGCGTGAAGTTCGCGTTCCTGCTCGCCACCATCGCCACGCTGCTCAGCCTCATCCCCATCTTCGGCACCATCCTCAGCTCGGTGCCCATCGTCCTCATCGCGCTCGCGGACGGCTTCCAGAAGGCCCTGGCGATTCTGGCGTGGATTGTCGGCATCCACGCGCTGGAGGCGTACTTCCTCAATCCCAAAATCATGGGACAGGCGGCGCACCTCCACCCCGTCATCGTCGCCTTCTCGCTGATTGCAGGAGAGCGGCTCTTCGGCCTGATGGGCGCGCTCTTCGCCGTGCCCGTCGCCTCCATCCTCGTGGCGTGCTTCGACTACGCACGCATGAAGGCCCAGCCGGCGCCCGTGGTGGTGGCACCGGTGGAGGCGGAAGCGGCGCGGCCTCCGGCGGCGTAGCGCAGGCGCTCACGGATTCGCGGTGCAGGCGGAGTCGCAGCGGGAGCCGCGGCAGATGGGGATGCAGCGGCCGCAGTCGATGGAGCCCGCCGGACAGCCCCCCGTGCATCTGACACCGCTGCACGACGGGCCTTCTGTCACGTGGGTGACAGCGGTGCCGAGCCCACAGCAGGCATCGGCCACGCAGTCGTCATCGCTGTAGCAGGTCTTGTCGGACAGCACCGGCGGAGGGTCATCCGTCGGCGGGTCCAGGGTGCCCAAATCGCATCCCGCCATCCCTCCGAGTGTCACTCCCACGACAAGGGAGAACAGGCGGATGAGCACGGGGCGGCGCATGGGCCCTCCTATCCGGTGGTTTACCGGTTCATCGAGCCGAGGAAGTCGGCGTTCGACGCCGTCGGACGCATGTGCTTGAGCACAAATTCCATCGCGTCAATCGGCGTGAACGGATGGAGCACCTGGCGCAGGGCGGTAATGCGCACGAGGTCGCCCGGCGGCAAGAGCAACTCCTCCTTACGCGTGCCGGACTTGTTGATGTCCAGCGTCGGGAAGATGCGCTTCTCCATCAGCTTCCGGTCCAGGACGATTTCAGAGTTACCGGTGCCCTTGAACTCCTCGAAGATGACCTCGTCCATGCGGCTGCCGGTGTCGATGAGCGCGGTGCCGATGATGGTCAGCGAGCCGCCCTCCTCGATGTTGCGCGCGGCGCCGAAGAAGCGCTTCGGCTTGTGGAGCGCGTTGGCGTCCACGCCGCCGGACAGAATCTTGCCGGACGCGGGCACCACCGTGTTGTAGGCGCGCGCCAGACGCGTAATCGAGTCCAGCAGGATGCAGACGTCGTACTTCTGCTCGACGAGGCGCTTGGCCTTGTCGATGACCATCTCCGCCACCTGCACGTGGCGCGTGGCGGGCTCGTCGAACGTCGAGGACACCACCTCGCCGCGCACGCTGCGCTCCATGTCCGTCACTTCCTCGGGGCGCTCGTCCACGAGCAGCACGATGAGGTAGACGTCCGGGTGGTTGCGGCTGATGGCGTGCGCGATGTTCTGCAGGAGCACCGTCTTACCGGCCTTCGGTGGCGCCACGATGAGGCAGCGCTGGCCCAGGCCGATGGGGCAGAACATGTCGATGATGCGCGTGGTCATCTCCGACGACTCGTGCTCCAGCTTGAGCTTGCGCGTCGGATAGAGCGGCGTGAGGTTGTCGAACAGGATGCGCTCGCGCGCCGCGTCCGACATCGGGTCCGCGAAGTTGACCGTGTCCACCTTCTGCAGCGCGAAGAAGCGCTCGCCCTCGCGCGGCTGACGGATGGGGCCCGTCACCGTGTCGCCGGGCCGCAGGTTGAAGCGGCGCACCTGCGACGGGGACACGTAGATGTCGTCCGGGCTGGGCTGGTAGTCGCTGTCCGCGCTGCGCAGGAAGCCGAAGCCGTCGCTGAGCAGTTCCAGCACGCCTTCCGCGTGGACCTCGAAGCGCTTGTCCGCGATGCCGCCGAGCAGCGCGAAGATGAGGTCCTGCTTCTTCAGGCCCTGGTAGCCCTCGATGCCCGTGTCGTGGGCCATCTTCGCCAGGTCCGTGATCTTCATCCGCTTCAGGTCGTTCAGCTTGATGACCTGCATCGGCGCGCCGTCGCGCGTGACTTCCGTAATCGCGGGGGCCTCGGGGGCCTCCGGAGCAGGAGCCAGGGCGGCGGCCGGCTGCTCCTCCTCACCACCGGAGATGCGCGCCTCCTGCAGGTCGTCGTCGCGCACGGGGCGGGAAATGGGGGTGAGCACCGGGCGGGGCGGCTCGGCGGCGACCTCGGGCTCGGCGGCGGCTTCGTCGTCGCGGCGAGCGCGGCGGGTGCGTGAGGGCTTCTCGGTTTCGTCCCGGTCGGCCGTCTTCGCCGCGCGCTTGCGGCGGGGCTTTTCGTCGGCCTCCACCTCGGTGGCGACAACCTTCTCTCTCGAAGTACGGGCTTTGCGCATGTCTGTAACGCTTGGGGAGGAACGGGGCGACCGAGGCGTCGGACGGGGGGAAATGCGGGGAGATGTCCGCGCGGCCCTCGGAAGCACCTTCCAGGAGGACGGCCCCGCCGGAATCCCTGAACGGGACTGCGCGGGCGTGAGGCCTGGTGGTTGGGAAGAGACGGCGCCGTCGAAACACCTGCGCCATGAACCGCGCGGGGACGTTATTGACCCCCTCCTGAGCTGTCAAGGCATCCTTGCTTGGCCCGGGGTCCATCTCTTCCTGATGACCAACAGGAGATGGAAGGCCCACATTTCCGCGAGCCCCCCGGCCCGCATGTCACGCTTCGTTTCGGAAGCAAGGACTCCGCGGGTTGCCGCGCGAAGGGGCCCGCGCCGGGAGGCAACACGCACGCCCGTCCTCCCCTTCCCCACCCGCTCCGCGAGGGCGTGCCACCATCACCTCCCGGCCGCATCCACGGGGTCTTCCACCGCGCCGTGCGCCCCGTCGGCGACCGCGAAGGCCCACGGGTCCGGAACTCGCGTCCTACCCCGTGGGTGGTCGCCGCGGCCAGTGGCGTGTCCATCCTGGAGGGACGTGCCGTCATGTCGGCCCTCCGCTCTAGATTGCGCGGACGCTGGAGGCCCGCGTGAGGCGCGCTCTCCGGCGGTGGGTTTTGAGGTAAGGACCGCACATCGTGGACGACTTCCAGAAAGCCGAAGCCCGAGCCCGCGAGCTCCGCCGTGAGCTGGCGCACCACAACTACCGCTACTACGTGCTCGACTCGCCGGAGATCAGCGACGCGCAGTACGACAAGCTGATGCGTGAGCTGCAGGCGCTGGAGGACAAGCACCCCTCCCTGCAGACGCCGGACTCGCCCACCCAGCGCGTGGGCGGCGCGGCGGTGGAGGAGTTCGGGGAGGTGGTCCACCGCGTCCCCATGCTCTCGCTCGCCAACATCTTCGATGATGAAGGCCTCCAGGAGTTCGACGAGCGCATCCGCAAGCTGGTGGGGCTGCCCTCGGTCACCTACGTGTGCGAGCCGAAGCTCGACGGCCTGGCCATCTCCCTGCGCTACGAGAAGGGCGTCTTCGTGCAGGGCGCCACGCGCGGCGACGGCAACAAGGGCGAGGACGTCACGGCCAACCTGCGGACCGTGCGCAGCCTGCCCATGGAGCTGCTGCCACAGGACGGCGTGAAGGTGCCCGCGCTGCTCGAGGTGCGCGGCGAGGTCTTCATCCGCAAGGTGGACTTCCAGAAGCTCAACGAGAAGCGCGAGGAGGAGGGAGAGCCGCTCTTCGCCAACCCGCGCAACGCCGCGGCCGGCAGCCTGCGCCAGTTGGACCCGAAGATGACGGCCGCGCGCCCGCTGTCCATCTACCTCTACGAGTGCGTCCCCGGCGACGGCGTGCCGGACTTCACCTCGCACATCGAGAAGCTGGAGTACCTGAAGACGCTCGGCCTGCCCATCAACCGCTACGTCCGCGCCGAGGGCATCGACGGGGTCCGCCAGGGGCACGACGCCTCCCTCAAGGGCCGCCACGAGCTGCCCTTCGAGGTGGACGGCATGGTGGTGAAGGTGGACAGCGAGGACCTGCGCAAGCGCCTGGGCCAGGTCTCCAAGAGCCCGCGCTGGGCCGTGGCGTACAAGTTCCCTCCCGAGGAGGAGTCCACGCTGGTGGAGGACATCGGCATCCAGGTGGGCCGCACGGGCGCGCTGACGCCGGTGGCGCACCTGAAGCCGGTGAAGGTGGGCGGCGTCATGGTGGCGCGCGCCACGCTGCACAACGAGGACGAGCTGCGCCGCAAGGACGTGCGCCGGGGCGACACCGTCTTCGTGCGCCGCGCGGGTGACGTGATTCCGGAAATCGTCTCCGTGGTGCCCTCCAAGCGCCCCCAGGACTCCAAGCCCTTCGAGTTCCCCAAGCACTGCCCGGTGTGCGGCGCGGCGGCGGTGAAGGACGAGGACGGGGCCATCATCCGCTGCACCGGCGCCTCGTGCCCCGCGCAGCTCGTGGAGAAAATCCGCCACTTCGCCAGCCGCATCGCGATGGACATCGAAGGCCTGGGCGACAAGCTGGCCGCGCAGCTCGTGTCCACCGGCACGGTGAAGACCTTCGCGGACCTCTATGCGCTCACGAAGGAGAAGCTGCTGACGCTGGAGCGCATGGGGGACAAGAGCGCGGACAACCTGCTGGAGTCGGTGGAGCACTCCAAGCAGACCACCCAGCGCCGCTTCCTCTACGCGCTGGGCATCCGCCACGTGGGCGACGCCACGGCCAAGGCCCTGGCGGAAGCCTTCCCGGATGTGCGCCAGCTCTTCACGGCGAGCCTGGAGGACATCACCCGCGTGAAGGACGTGGGCCCCGTCATGGCCCAGGTCATCCATTCCTTCTTCCAGGAGCCGCAGAACCGCGAGGCGGTGGAGGCGCTGCTGCGCGCGGGCGTCTCCCCGGCCCCGCCCCAGGTGGCCTCGGGCGGCCCGTTCGTGGGAAAGACGGTGGTGCTCACCGGGGCCATGACGGGTATGACGCGCGAGCAGGCGAAGGAGGAGGTCGAGCGGCGTGGCGGCAAGGTGGCGGGAAGTGTCTCGCGCAAGACCGATTTTCTCGTTGCCGGCGATGATGCCGGTAGCAAGCTGAAGAAGGCGCAGGAACTCGGGGTAAGAATCCTGGACGAGCAGGCGTTCCTGCAGCTTCTGCAGTCCAACGCCTAGAGGTGAGGCTTGGGGTCCATGAGTGGCGCGCGGCGGGTGACGCTGCGAATCGAGGGCAAGGTGCAGGGCGTCTTCTTCCGTGAGAGCGCCCGCGTCGAGGCCTCACGCCTGGGCCTCTCCGGCTGGGTGCGCAACCGCTCCGACGGCGCCGTGGAGGCCGTGGCGGAGGGCGCACCCACCGCTCTGGAAGAATTCATCCGCTGGTGTCATCGCGGTCCGCAGCAGGCGCGCGTCACGGGAGTGGAGCGCACGGACGGCGAGGCCACCGGCGAGTTCGGTCATTTCATCGTGGAGCGCACGTCATGACGCCCTACGCGCTGGCTTCCCTGCCGGCCATGCTGGGCATCCGGGCCGGGTCCAAGGTCTCCGTCATCAACCCGCCGCGGGGCTTCGTGCAGAAGCTCAACCCGCTGCCGGATGGGGTGGAGTTCCTCATCACCGCGCAGACAGGCCTGGATGTCATCCTCTTCTTCACCTCGGACGCGCAGGAGCTGGTGCAGCGGCTGCCGGCGCTGGCGCGCGCCATGGCCCTCACCGGCGGCATCTGGGTGTGCTGGCCCGGCGGCGAGGGCGTGAAAACGAGCCTCTCCGAGGACTTCGTGCGTCACGCGGCGCTCGACATCGGCCTCGTGGACAACAAAATCTGCCTCATCGACGCCACGTGGACGGGCCTGAGGCTGGTGCGCCGGCCTCGTGGGCGGCTGGACAAACCCGAGGGCCGCAAGCAGGCCCCGGCCCAGGCCTGAAGCCCGGCCGGGCAGGCACCCATCATCTGCCCGACAGTGGATGGAAGCCGTTTCTCGGCTTTACACCGTGGGCAGGCGGTGGAAAACTCCTCGTGTTTCTGGACGGTTGTGTGACGCTCCGCGTTGTCGGAGGTCGGGTCCGGTAGGGATTTTGACGGGTTGCGCTTCCAGTCTTTCCGGGCGCGCCAGCTGCACCGAGGCTCCAGTCGCCCCCCCAAGGTGGCCCAGAGAGGGCACCGACCGGGTGCGGATAGAAGAGCGGGCGGCACGCGCGTGGTGGAGGGATTCGAGCGCGGTGAAGAAGACAAGGCCTCGCCCGGCACGGTGCCGGTCGCAATGCGGGGCGACATGAACTCGGAGGAGCAGGCGGTGGTCCCCTCGGCCCTCGACAGCGCGAGACGCATCTCACCCGGACGTACCGGGCGGGTCGGCTTCGCCGGAGGTCCACCGGAGGCCGCCTCTCCCATCGCAGCGTGCTCGGAGGCGCGGCGTCTTGCCGCCTCCCGTCCGGTGAGGTCCGCCCTACCGCGCGCGCGTGCAGGATTCGTCCATGAGCAGCATCCTGGTCATCAACGCCGCGGGTCGCGAGACGCGCGTGGCGCTCGTCGAGGGCGGCCACATCGCGGAGTTCTACCTCGAGCGTAAGAAGGACAAGGGCGTTGTAGGAAACATCTACAAGGGCCGCGTCGTCCGGGTGCTCCCCGGCATGCAGGCCGCCTTCGTCGACATCGGCCTGGAGAAGGCCGCCTTCCTCTACGTCAGTGACGTCGTCTACGACCCCGACTTCGCGCGCGCCCAGTTCGAGCTGACCGAGGGCGAGCACGAGGACGCGCCGGACGTCCCCACCGAGTCCGAGGCCGACGCCGCCGAGGCCGCCGCCCACACCCATGGCCCCGTGGTGGAGGCCGAGGTGGAGGAGCTGACGGGCGAGGCCGCCTTGCACCTCGCCGAGTCGCTGCCGCGCGACACCGTGATGGAGCTGGCCGCCAATGCGCCGGCCGTGAGCATTCCGGAGCGCGCGCCCGCGCCGGTGGAGACGGCGGAGCCCACGGCCACCGCCGAGGCCCCCGCCGTCAGCGAGGCGCCCGAGTCCTCCGCCGTGGCCACGGCCCCGGTGCCCGAGGTGACGGAGGCGACGCCGGTGCCCGCTCCGGAGGCCGCCGAGGCCGCCGAGGCCGCCGAGGCCGCCGAGGTGCCGTCCACGGAGTCCACGACGGACGCGAGCGTCACCGCCGCCGCGGTGGCCGCGGCGATGCTCCAGGCCGAGCCGCCTCCGCCGGCGGCCACGGCGCTGGGCGAAATCGTTCCCCCGCCCGCCGCCGGCGAATCCGCTCCGGCGCCGGCCGCGCGGCCCGCTGAAGTCTCCGGTGAGCGCCGCACGCCGCGCGAGGCGCGGGAGGCCCGCGAGCCGCGCTCCCGCGAGGGCCGGGAGAAGGACCGCGAGAAGGACAAGGGCCGGCGCCAGCAGGAGGAGAAGCGCCGCGACAAGCGCGACGAGGAGAAGGAGAAGCCCAAGCAGCGCCGCACGGACAAGATTGAGGACCTGCTGAAGGTGGGGCAGGAGGTGGTGGTCCAGATTTCGAAGGACCCCATCGGCACGAAGGGCGCGCGGCTCACCTCGCACATCTCCATCCCCGGCCGTCACCTGGTCTTCATGCCCACGGTGGACCACGTGGGCATCAGCCGCCGCATCTCCAACGAGAAGGAGCGCCGCCGGCTGCGCGAAATCGTGGACAAGATGCGCCCGCCCGGGACGGGCTTCATCGTCCGCACGGTGGCGGAGAACGTTCCCCAGGAGAAGCTGGAGAGCGACATCCGGTTCCTCATCGAGGTGTGGAACCAGGTGGTGCGCCGCAACGAGAAGCGCGGCGGCCCGGGCCTCCTTCACCCGGACCTGGACCTCATCCTGCGTGCCACGCGCGACCTCTTCGCGCACGACGTGGAGAAGCTCGTCGTCGATGACCGCGAGGAGTACGAGCGGATTCTCGGCTTCGTCACCGCGCAGGACCCGGCGCTGAGAGACCGTGTCGCGCTGCACGAGGGCGACGACACCGTCTTCGACGCGTACGGCATCGAGCAGGAGCTGCAGCGCGCCACCCAGCGCAAGGTGTGGCTGAAGAGCGGCGGCTACCTCATCATCGACCAGGCCGAGGCGCTCACCGCCATCGACGTCAACTCGGGCCGCTACGTCGGCAAGAAGAGCCTCGAGGAGACGATTACGAAGATCAACGTCGAGGCGGCCAAGGAGATTGTCTACCAGCTCCGGCTGCGCAACATCGGCGGCATCATCATCTGCGACTTCATCGACATGGAGAAGGCGCAGAACCGGGACAAGGTCTTCAAGGCGCTGCAGGAGGCGCTGGGCCGCGACAAGGCGAAGACGAACGTGCTGCGCATCTCCGAGCTGGGCCTCGTGGAGATGACGCGCAAGCGCGTGCGCGAGTCCATCGGCCGCATGCTGCACGAGGACTGCCCGTACTGCGACGGCAACGGCTTCGTGAAGACGGCCACCACGGTGGCGTACGAAATCTTCCGCGAGATTCGCCGCGAGGCGCCGGGCTACAAGGACTCCACGCTGGTCATCAACTGCAACGCGGAGGTGGCGCGCCTGCTCCAGGGCGAGGAGCGCAACGAGCTGCGGCACCTGATGGACCGGTACAACAAGTCCATCCAGGTCAAGGCGCAGCAGAACTACCACCGCGAGCAGTACGACATCTACGGCCGCTCGGCCACGGGCCCCGAGCACAAGGTGGCCTCGTCGCCGGGCTCCGGTGACGGCGAGCTGGCCATGCAGCAGCGCAAGCCGGACAGCAACGGCGGCGGCGGCTACGGGCGCCAGGACCAGGGCCGCCGCGGCGGCAGGGACCGCGACCGTGGTGAGCGTGGAGACCGCGGCGGTGGCGAGCGCGGAGACCGCGGCGGCGACCGGCGAGATGACCGCCGAGAGGGCCGTCGTCCCGACCGGGGCGGCGACCGTCCTCGGGGTGACCGGGGTGGTGAGCAGCGAGGTGGTGAGCAGCGCGGCGGCGAGCGTGGTGAGCGCGGAGACCGGGGCGGTGAGCGCGGCGAGCGTGGAGACCGGGGCGAGCGCGGTGAGCGCCGGGGTGGCGAACGCGGCGAGCGCGGGGACCGTGGCGGTGAGCGCGGCGGCCAGGGCTCTTCTGGTGGTGAGGGCGGTGGAGGCTCGACGCCTCCGGCTCCGCCTTCGTCGTCGGGTGGCGGCTCCGAGCCGTCGGGCGGCGGCGCGGCCTGAGTGTCCGCGGTGTGAATCCGACGCTTCGTCCCGCGGCTCAATGACGGCCGCGGGGCGAGGGCGCGGAGTTCCGCTGCGCGTTCGACTTCAACTTCCAGCCCTGAAGCCTCGTGACGGCCGCAGGGCGAGGGCGCCGGGCTCCTGTTCAGCGAGTGAGCCCACCTCGTCATGAGGCTGCGTGAAGCCCGTTGGGCGAGAGCACCTGCGCGCTGACTCGCGTGTGAATCCGTCCCTTCCCCCTGAGGCCGCGTGACGGCCACGGCGCCGGGGGCTGCTGCGCGTTTGACTCCAGTGCGCCCCTGACACCGCGTGACGGCCGCAGGCAGGGCGAGGGAGCAGGCCTCCTGAATCACCGCGCCGTGAGTCCATCCGGCGCGGCCCCGGCCGTGACTCACCTCCGCGTCGGACGGCTGTGTCGGCTGGGAGGCGCTGTCCCTCCAGGCGTCCTGGGGCGGACTGGCCCCGGGGGCCTCGATTTGGCTACCCTTGGGGCCCCCTGCCGCGGGGCGTCGTCAGCTCCGGGGCCCGGCCAGCTCCCTCGGATGATTTCTTCCTTTCCCCCACGCGGGCCGACCCTTACGAGGCGCCGTATCGCCTGTTGCGAGCGGGCGCATGCCCACCCGCCTCGCAATGTCTGGGGGAGACTGTAATGGCCAACCCGCTGACGTGGATGCGGGCCACCCGGGACAGAACGCTGGCCTGGGCCCTCCGAATCTGGGCGCCCGCCCAGCGCACCCAGGTGGGGCGCTTCGCGACGGACACCTTCATGGCCGCGCGCACCGTGGCCCAGGGCTTCCGCGGGGAGAACCTGCGGCTGCGCGCCGCCGCGCTGACCTACATCAGCATGTTCTCCCTGGTGCCCCTGCTGACGGTGGCCCTGGTGCTGCTCAGCGCCTTCCACCAGGAGGGCTTCAAGGCCGAGCTGCGGCGTGTCGTGGGCGAGCTGCTGGACCCGGGCGTGGTGGGCAAGACGTCCGAATTCCTCGACCGGTACCTCCAGCCCAGCAACCGCATTGCCATCGGCAGCGTGGGCTTCCTCGCGGTGATGATGTCCGCGGGCTCGCTGCTCCGTCAGCTCGATGGCGCGGTGAATGAGCTCTGGGGCATCCGCCGCCAGCGCCCCTGGGGCATCCGCCTGCTCATCTACGGAGGCCTGCTGCTACTCGGCCCCTTCTTCCTCTCGGTCTCCTTCTCCGGGACGGGCAAGGTCCGCGACTTCCTGCAGACACACGCCCCCCACGCCCCCGCCTTCATCTTCGTGGGCACCACCCTCGTCGCCATCGCCAGCCTCACCCTGCTCTACTTCTGGACGCCCTACTCCCACGTGCGCGTGCGCTCGGCCCTCGCGGGAGGGCTGGTGGCGGGCCTGGGGTGGATGGTGGCCAAGCAGGTCTACGCCGAGTTCGCGCTCCGCAGCTTCCGCCACAACCCCATCTACGCATCCCTCAGCGCGCTGCCCCTGTTCCTCGCCTGGGTGTACGTGAGCTGGCTGCTGCTCCTCTTCGGAGCCCGCCTCTCCTACGCCGTGGAGCACGCCGCGTTCCGGGACTCGCTCTTCGCCTTCGGCAGCCACCCGCGCGCGCACGAGCTGGTGGCCTCCCGCATCGCCCAGGAGGCCACGCTCGCCTGGGTGGATGGGACGCAGGCCCCCACGCCCCGCGAGCTGGCGACCCGTCTCCGGGTCCCCGAGTCGCTCGTCCACGAAGTCGTGGACCGTATGGTGGAGGCGGAACTGCTGGAGCGCCTGCGCCGCGGAGGCCTCCGCCCCGCGAGGGACCCGGCCACCCTCACCCTGGCGGACACCACCCTGGCCGTGCACGGGGTGATGATCAGCGGCGACTCGAAGTCGTGGAACGGCCCCCGCGCGCCCGGCTTCGAGCAGATGGAGCCCCTCTTCCAGGAAGCCGACTGCGCCGGCATCGAGATGCTGCGCCGCACCCGCTGGCTGGACCTGGTGGTGCCCCTGCGCCCGGGACTGGCCGAGCCCGTGGCTTCCGAGCCACCCAGGGTGGCGGCCAGCGGAAATCCGTAAAGGTTCTGGGTGGTTGGCAGTCCACCTCGCTTGCATGGGGGAGGCGTTCTGTTATGTTTTCAGGATTCGACCGAGGGCCAGAGTGCCCTGTTTCCAAGGGGTCACCGGGTTTGCGGGAGCGTCCGATGCTCAAGTCCGATCTGATCAACATCCTCGTCGCCAAGCGGGGCGTGACGCAGAAGCAGGCTGAGGCCACCATCGAGACGATTTTCGAGTCGATGAAGGACGCCCTCTGCCGCGGGGAGAACATCGAGATTCGTGGCCTGGGTGCCTTCCACGTGAAGAACTACCAGGGCTACCAGGGCCGCAACCCGAAGACGGGCCAGGTCATCCCGGTGAAGCCCAAGCGCGGCCTGCTCTTCCGCACGGGCAAGGAGCTGCGAGACCGCGTCAACCGTCCGCCGCCCCAGCAGGCCCAGACGGACCTGCCCTCCGTCTCGGAGACGAAGGGCCCCAGCACCGGCACGGGGCTCTGAGCCCTTTCCGTCGTCTCAGCGTCCCACCGGCACGGGCGACAGCCGGCCGATGGGACGAATCTGCAGGGCACCGTCCAGCTCGCCGTAGGTGAGTACCGCGACGTCGGGGAACGCGCCCTCGCAGAGCCTGCGCAGAGGCCGGCGTACATCCGGCGCGGTGAGCAGCACCGCCCGCCCTCCCGTGGCCACCTGCCGCACTCCCTCCAGGATTTCCGCCACCCGCTCCGGGTCGGGCGCGGGCCCCCGAGGTCCCGTCGCCCGCAGCACCTCCTCCACCTCCGGGTCCACGAGGTAGGCGTACAGCGGCCCCGTGGGCGCGAACTTGTGGCTGAGGTACCGGCGCAGCGCCTGACGGCAGCGCTCCGCAAGCGCGACAGCGTCGCCCTCGGTGGTGGGCGAGACGAGCGCCTCCAGGATGGCGCGCAAGTCCCGGATGCTGACGCCCTCATGGAGGAGCTTGCGCAGCACGTCCGTCAGCAGCGGCAGCGGCACCTTCTGCAGGGCCTCCTTCACCAGGGCGGGAGCCTGGGCCTCCAGTCCCTCCAGCAGCCCCTGCACGTCCTGGAGCCCCAGCAGGTCCGCGGCACGGGCCCTCAGCACGCTCTTCACGTGGTCCGCCAGCAGCCCTCCCGGGCGCCGCAGCGGGACTTGCGCCGCTTCCAGCAGGGCCCGTCCGGGCTCCGTGATTCGGCTGATGGGCGCGCCGGTGGCGGGCTCCACCGCGGGCTCGGCCTTCACCTGGAGAAAGGCGAGCTCGTCCGGGGGCGCCAGCGCATAGAGCGCGCCGGGAGCCACCTGCCCTCCTCCCGCGGGGACCTCGTCCACCAGGATGCGGTACTCCCCGGGCGACAGGTACGCGGCCTGCGTCCGCACTCGGATGCCGGGGACGCGCACGCCCAGCTCGAAGAACAGCTCGTCCCGCACCGCGTTCAGCGTCTTGTGGACGAAGGCTCCACCCTCCTCCGCCAACACGGTCAGGTCCGGCGCCAGGTCCAGGGTGAGCGGCGACACTCCCACGGGCACCGCGGCACTCTCCGGGGGCGCCCCCGGGGCGGGGCTTGAAGGGGCCGCGCCAGGACTGTTGCCCTCCTTCTCGCCGTCTCCCATGGGCCCCTGCTGGTTCAGCACATGGCCGAGCCCGCCCAGCCCCGCCGCCAGCATCAGGAAGGTCAGGTGCGGCATGCCCGGCATGAGGGCCAGCGCCGCACAGAGCCCCGCCACCACCCAGAGCGTCCGGGACTCGCCGAAGAACTGCGCGCCAATCTCCAGGCCGAGCGAGTCCTCCTCATTCTCCGAGGCCACTCGCGTGACGACGAGGCCCGCGGCCACCGCGATGCACAGCGAGGGGACCTGCGACACCAGCCCATCTCCGATGGCGATGAGCGCGAAGGTCGACGCGGCCTCCGCGAGGGACATTCCGCCCTGGAGCACGCCGATGACAGTGCCTCCCAGCATGTTCACCGCGACGATGACGAGGCCCGCGATGACGTCTCCCTTCACGAACTTCATCGCGCCATCCATGGCGCCGAACATCTGCGACTCGCGCTCCAGGTCCCTCCGGCGCCGTCGGGCCTGTGCCTGGTCGATGGCCCCCGCGCGCAGGTCCGCGTCGATGGACATCTGCTTGCCCGGCATCGCGTCCAGCGTGAAGCGGGCGGACACCTCCGCGACACGCTCGGCGCCCTTCGTCACCACCAGGAGCTGCACCAACGTGAGGATGGCGAACACCACGGCGCCCACCACGTAGTCGCCGCGCACCACGAACTCACCGAACGCCTGGATGACCTCGCCCGCGTGCCCTTCCGCGAGCGCCAGCCGCGTGGACGACACGTTGAGGGCCAGCCGGAACAGCGTGGTGAACAGCAGCAGCGTGGGAAACGCCGTCACCTTCAGCGCGTCCCGCGCCCGGAGCGCCGCCACCAGCAACGCCACCGCCGCCGCCAGATTCACCGCGAGCCCCGCGTCCAGCGCCCAGGCCGGCAGGGGAATGATGAGGGCACCCAGTACGGCGGCCATCGCCACCGCGAGCACCACGTCCGAGGACTTCCGGGCCTTCAACAAGATTTTCGAGAGCGGGTTCATGGCGTCTGTCTCCGTGGATGGTCGTCCACGCTTCGCGCCTCCATCGCGGTGCGCAGCACGATTGCGGCCGCCTGGTACAGCTCCTCGGGGATGGGCTCCCCGATGTCGTAGTGGATGAGGCTGCGTGCGAGCGGAACGTCCCGGACCACGGGAATTCCGAGCCGCCGCGCCTCCTCCCGAAGGTCGAGGGCTTCGTCCTCGCGCGCCTTCGCCACGAGGTAGGGCGCCTCACACTCCTGGGCGTCGTAGCGGAGGGCGACTGCGATGTGCGTGGGGTTGACGACCACGGCCGTGGCCTTCTGCACTCCACGTGCCGGCCCGCCCAGCGCGAGCTGTCGCTGCAGGGCCCGCCGCTGTCCCTTCTGACGCGGATCGCCCTCGCTCTCCTTGTGCTCGCGCTTCACCTCCTCGCGGCTCATCATCAGGTCCTTCAGGTGGCGTCGACGTGCGAGGGCGTAGTCCCCCAGGCCCAGCACCAGCACCACCCAGGCGAGCCGGACGGCGAGCCCGCCCAGGCGCCCCACCAGCACGCTCAGCCCCTGCGCTCCGCCCAGCCATGCGGCGCGCAGTGCGTCCGGACCGACCTCCTCCACCTCGCTCCAGACAAGAGCCCCCACCAGCGACACCACCGCCAATGCCTTCGCCACCTCCACCAGGGGCCGCATGCTGAAGATCCGCTTCAACCCCGCCGCGGGATTGATGCGCTCCAGCTTCGGCGCCACATGGCTCGTCTCCAGCTCGAAGCCCACCGTGGCGACGGACACCCCGAGCGACGCAGCGAGCGCGCCTCCCAGCGCCGGAGCGCAGAGCCTCGCGGCAATCCACAGTCCCTCCCGCCACGCGCCCACGCCGCCCTGCTCGAGGAACAGCCGCGCGGTCCAGTCCTGGAGACGTATGAAGCCCTCGGGTGCGAATGCCGTGAAGCCGAGCAGTCCTCCCAGCGTCACCGCGCTGGATGTCAGCAACCGGCTGCGCGGAATCTGTCCCTTGCGCCACGCCTCTCGCAGGCGCTTCGCCGTGGGTTGCTCCGTCTTCTCGCCGCTCATCGCGCGGCCTCGCCCAGCAGCGCCAACGCGCCGTCCATGGAGAGCACACCCGCCAGCAGTCGCTCGCAGAGCACGCCCACGCCCAGCCACAGCAGCGCGCCGCCTCCGAGAATCCTCAGCGGCGCTCCCACTTCCTGCAGGTTCACCTGTGGCGCGGCCCGTGAGGCCATTCCCAGGAAGCAGTCCACCGTCAGCGCCGCCGCCGCCACCGGGGCTCCCACCGCCAGTCCCGTGGCCAGCGCGCCTCCCGCCAGCACGACGACGTGCATCGTGGCGGCTTCCGTCGGAACGAAGGCTCCCAGCCGCACCACGCCGAAGCCACGCAGCAACCCTGCGAGCACCTGCGGGAACAGCCCTCCGGACACCACGAGTGCCACGAGCAGGTGATAGAGCCCGTCCCCTGTCGCCGACTCGCGACTGCCCGCCGCGGGCAGGCTCGCCTCCGCCGACGTGCCCCGGAACAGGTCGATGAAGCGACCGCCCATCCGCGCCGCGTCGAAAGGCAGCGCCGCCACCAGCCCCACCGACATCCCATAACCCAGTTCGCGCACCACCAGCGCCGCCAGCTCCAATGAAGTCTCCACCGGCGCCATGAGCTCCACGCGCGCCTCGACACGCAGGAAGAGCGACAGCGCGAGCACCAGTGCCAGGCGGACGGTCGTGGGTGTGGCCTGCCCGCCCAGCAGCGGGCACAGGAAGGCGATAGGCACCAGCCGCGCGGCGCACAGCGCCACCACGACGATGTCCGGCCTCAATGCCTCAATCCAAAGACGCAGCGGCTCCAGATTCATACCGCCACCTCGGCGATGAGCATGAGGAGCTGGTGCGTGAAGCGCGTGAGCTGCCCGGCAATCCACGGCCCGGCGAGGACGAGCGCGAGCACCGCCGCGCACAGCTTGGGCACCACCGCGAGCGTGCTCTCCTGGAGCTGCGTGGTGGCCTGGAAGAGGCTCGACAGGAAGCCCACCAGCAGGCTCGCGCCGATGGGCGGCAACGAGGCGAGCACCATCAACAACAGCGCCTCGCGCCCCAGGGTGAGCAGGGCATCCGGAGTCATGGCGTCACCGGTAGCCGAGGATGAGGCCACGCGCGAGCAGCGCCCAGCCATCCACGGCGACGAAGAGGAGAATCTTGAAGGGCAGGCTCACCTGGCTCGGTGACAACGTCTGCATCCCCAGCGCGAGCAGCACGTTGGCGATGACCATGTCCAGCACCAGGAATGGGAGGAAGATGAGGAAGCCAATCTGGAAGGCCTCCTTCAGCTCGGTGATGACGAAGGCGGGTATCACCACGAAGAGGTCCGTCTCGTGCACCGCTTCCGCCTCTTCCGGCGGCCGCAGCTCGCGCGCCAGGTCCACGAAGCGCGCCCGCTCATCCGGGCTGCCGTGCTTCACCAGGAAGGCCCGCAGCGGCTCCGACACCCGCGCCGCGGCCGAGAGAATCTGCGCCCCCGAGCCCGACTCCACCTCCGCGTACGCCACCTGCCCGGCGTCGTACATGCGATCCATGACCGGTGCCATGATGTGGCCCGTGAGCACCGCCGCCAGCCCCGTCAGCACCAGCGTCGGCGGCGCCTGCTGCGTTCCCATCGCCGAGCGTGCCAACGACAGCACCACCGCGATTTTCGAGAAGCTCGTCAGCATCAGCACCGCGAACGGCAACAGCGACATCACCGCGAGCATCCCCATCATCGACAGCGGGCTGCCCGCGTAGGACATCTTCGAGAGCGAGGTCTCCGCCGCGGAGACCAGGGCCGGCGCCAGCAGGCCCACTGCCAGGAACACGCGACTCATCGCCCCACTCCCTTGCTCCGCCCCGGCGCGCGGCGCTTCGGCATCGGACGGCGGGCCTGCGCCAGTGCCCGTGCGAACACGTCGTCCTCCGGCTCCTGCGTCTCGCGAATCTCCGCGAACGAGTCCCCGAAGGCCACCAGGTAGCCACGCCCGTCCACCTCCACCAACGCCAGCCCACAGCGCTGCGAGAGCCCCGTCCGCGAGATGACCTGCATCCTCGCCAACTGGGGCACGTCCGGCCGCGAGGCCCCGCGCCGGCGCAGCCACCAGCCCAGGCCCCCCAACGACAACGCGACCAGCAGCCCTCGCGCGACGGAGGTCATGGATAGTCCCCCCAGCGGCCCGAGCGCCGTCAGCCCGAGCACGAGGCCCCCCGCGGCCAACAGACGCGCACGGGGTGACAGGGATGAGAGCTTCCTCCGCACGCTCGGACTCATGGCAGCAGCGCCAGGACGCGGGCACCGACCTCGCCCTCGATTTCCACGAGCTCCGCACGGGCCACCGCACGGTCGCCCACGCGCAACAGCACCGGCTCGTTGGCGTTGATGTGCAGCGGCAGCAGCGCACCCGGCTTCAGCGCCGCCAGCTCCGAGAGCGGCACCATCACCCGCGTCAGCTCGATTTCCACGTCCACCGGCAGCGGGGGCATGCCCTCGCGCAGCTCCTTCAGGTCCACCATGTCCGACTCCTGGGAATGCGCGCTTTCGTGCGCGCGCGTCAGCGAAAAGCCCTCGGGGAGGAAGTTCCCCACCAGCGCGAAGCCACGGGTGACGAGCCGCCCCTGGCCCAGGAGGCGCTCGCCCTCGCGGCGCACCCCCTCGAAGAGGACGACGTCCCCCACCGCGAGCGACTCCAGCGCCATGGCCGGCAGCGGCGTCTGGCCGATGAGGCACCGCGCCTCCAGCGCCGCCGCGAGCACCTCCGGCGCGATGTCCGAACCGCGCTCCACGGGCAGTTCCTGGAACACCGTCTGGAGCACCGGAGCCGGAAGCAGCAGCCGTCCTCCCGCGCTCACCGTCCCCACCGTCAGCGACAGCTCGATGGCCACCAGCAACTGCCTGGCGTCCAGCCGCGCCACCACGTCCGCCCGCCGCATCGTCACACCCGACAGCCGCGGCCCCAGCTTCGGGTTCAGCACGCCCTGGGAGCGCACCGCGGAGAGCGCCAGCAGGAGCAGGTAGGCCAGCGTCGCCTCCTCCAGCCGCGCCAGCTCCGTCACCACGCCCGGCCGCTGCCCCGCTCCGGCAATGCGCTCCAGCATGGCGAAGGCCAGTGCAGGCTCCAGCTCCAGCACGCCCGTTCCGCCCACTGCCGACAGCTCCAGCAACGCGAAGACCGCCGGCTGCGCCAGCCCCGTCGCCGGAGACACGGTGGCCTCCAGCAACCGCGCCTCCGCCCTCACCGGGCAATCCAATTCTCGGGACAAGACGTCCGCCACCACGGCCAACGCCTCCCGGCCGAGCCCGGCGACCCGGGGCCGCTCCGAGAGCGCGACGTGCGCCCGCGTCAATCGGCGCGAGCCCAGCCCTCGCAGAGGGCGGACCTTCCGGGTGACGGACTGCTCGACATCGGTGTTCATCGAATGCTCCCTGGCGGTGTTGGGACACACCCCGTGCACGGCACCCGCCAGGTGTCGCGCTCGTGATGTCGCGGGGTTGAAGAGACGTGGCATCCGGATGCGGGATGCCGGGTGCGCGGGCCGGGATGGCTCCGCTCGAAAACTCAGCGCGTGGCTTCTCGAATGAGCCGCTCGGCCAGGGCACCCAAGGCGGACGGCGGCCCGGACTCCGCGGCCTCCACCTGACGCCCGGAGAACAGGGTGCGGTGGTAGAGGGGAAGGCGCCGGAAGATTTCCCGCCGCAGCGGCTCCGACGCTTCTTCCATCAGCGCCTTCAGCCTCGCGGCGGCGTCCGCCCGCTCCCCGAACTCCACCGCGACCTTCGCCTGCCGCTGCGCCGACGGCAGCCCCGCGATGCGCAGCAGGTGCTCCTTCGCGCGCTCCGCCTCACGCGTCCCCAGCCCGCTCAGCAGCTCCGCCGCCCGCTCCCTTCCGAGCACCCACGCCACCAGCGCATAGCGCTCCAGCGGCAGGCCCAAAGGAGGTAGGGGCTTCGCTTGAAGCGGCGGCTCGTCCGGCGCGGGAATCGCGACGGGCGGCTTCGCCTTCCTGTTCGGCCGGGTGGCCCGGCCCACACGTGTCGCTTCCATGGTGACGCCCTCTCCCGGCCGCTCACGCCACCTTGCGCGCCGCGCTCGGAGTCAGCACCGGCCGCGCGGGCGTGGGAGACGAGGACGGCGCCGAATCCCGGTCCCGGTAATGACGCATGCGCAGCGTCACCAGCACCAGCGCCACCGCCAGCCCCGTCACCACCACGCCAAGCACCGCGAGCAGGGCGCGAAGCCTCGTCAGGAGCGACACGCCCCCGCCCGCCGGGACCTCCACCCGCGTGGAGACCTCGTCCACCAGCAGCGACACCGCGTCCGGCGACAACCCCTCCACACCTCCCGCGATGAGCGCCCGCAGCGTCTCCGAGGACTGCCGCACCCGCGCCGCGTTGCCCGGCGCCACGCGCAGCATGGCCGAGGCCTTCGAGGGCACAGGCGTCTGACCGGGCCTCGCCGGCGCGGGCACCACCAGGTGGACGCGCGCCATCAGCACGCCCTCCACCGTCTGCAGCGTCTTCTCCAGGCCCCGCTCCAGTACGCGCACCCGGCAGACGCTCTCCTCCACGGGCGTGCGCACCAGCCCGCCGCCGAAGAGGTCGCACCCCACCTCCTCCGCGGGCCTCGGCAGCCCCAGCTCCGCGAGGATTCGCACCGCGTCCGAAGCGTGCTCGTCCGTCACTTCGATGGACCAGGTGGGCTTCTTGCCCGCCTCCGGCACCTTGCGCGCGTCGAGCCCGCGCTCGATGAGCACCGCCTGAAGCTCGTTGGCCTGCCGCTCGTCGAGGCCGTGCTGGATGCGCTCCCGGCACGCGGTGAGGCCGAGGAGCAGGAGGAAGATGAGACAGCGTCGGGGAGGGAATCGCATGATGGGTACTCCTCAAACCTGGGTCTGGAGGACCTGCTTGACGCCGCCGGTCGCCTTCTCGACGACCTTGCCGGCGAGGTCGAGCTCCTGGCTCGCCCGGTAGACGTGGGCCTGCATCGCGAGCAACTCCGCGGTGCTGAAGTTTCGGCCGGACTCAGCGAGCTTGAGGATGTGGTCCAGCCGTTTCTGCGCCTGCCCCACCCTGTCCAGCACCTGCGCCGCCTGCTGCTCGCGCGCCGACTGCACCGAGTCCACCCGCGACGCGCCCGGCTTCACCTCCGCGCAGCCCGGCGAGGCGCGGCTCACGGACTCCACCCGGCCGGGCCCTCGCGGAGCTTCCACTCGCGCGCCCGGCGGCGGCCCTTCCGTGGCCACCGGCAACCCGGCTCCGCGCGCGGGCCCCTTCACCTCTTCCAGCACCTTGCCGAACTTCTCCCGCGCGGGCTCCACCGCGGGCGACGCGCCCGCTCCGCCCACCGGGCCCAGCTTGTCCATGGCCATGGCTCGCCCGGCTCCTCAGCGGATGTTGTTGATGGCCGCCTTCGCGGAGTCGTGGCGGACCTTCATGATGTTGGAGATGGCGTTGTGCTCGCGGCTCTCCTTCTGCATCTCGTTCTGGAGCGCGAGGTAGGCCATGTTGAACTTCTGGCCGTCCGCGCTGAGCGCCCGCTGCGCCTCCAGCAAATCCCACGCGTCGCCGCTGCCCGTCGCCGCGCCCGTGCTGCCCGCCGCGCTCCCGGCACTGCCTGCCGCCATGGGCACCGTGGTGCTGGAGCTACCGGTGGTGGCCGCCATCGACATCGCCGTCTTGGTGCTGGAGACCGCCGCGCTGAGGATGGGGCCCGCCGGAATCATGCCTCCCACGAGGCCCGAGCCCGAGCGCACCACCTCCTGCGCCGCGCGCGCCAGCACCGCCCCGAATTCGTTCTTCGGCGTCTGCCGGGGCACCGTCTGCGTAATGGTCAGCGAGGGAATCCGGTTGTTCTGGTCCATGGGCACGCTCCTGCGGTGGGTTGCGGGAGGGCCTTCTTCAGCCGGCATGCCAGCGCACGACCCCAGCAATCCCGAGCACATGGACGCGTGGCGGGCGGGCCCGGGCCTCCGCGAATCGGGAGGCGGGTCCGTCCAGCGGGACGGACGGTGGCGGACGGAAACTTGCCCTTCCGGCTCCGTGCCTCAGAGTTGTCGCACCCTGTCGCACGGAGAGGAGCTGCACCGGTGATGACTCCCACTGGCAATCCCAAGGCGGTCGAGCGTTTCCACCCGCGCGTCGAGGCCCCCCTCCCCGTGAAGGTGTTCCTCGGGGGCCGGACGGTGACGGTGCAGGCGCGAGACCTGTCCATGGCGGGCCTCTTCCTCCAGGCCCACGCAGCGGACTCGCTCCAGCAGCTCGCCATCGGCATTCCCCTGCCCGGGGACCGCGAAATCCTC
The DNA here is from genome assembly GCF_055568925.1 of Pyxidicoccus sp. M6. Lineage (NCBI taxonomy): Bacteria > Pseudomonadati > Myxococcota > Myxococcia > Myxococcales > Myxococcaceae > Pyxidicoccus > Pyxidicoccus sp. M6. The sequence goes on from NZ_CM145714.1 coordinate 10,123,918, forward strand.
ACCACCTGCACCATCCGCCGCCGCGAGGTGGACGGCGTGGCGCTGGAGTTCGGCGAGCTGGACTGGGACGACTTCCTCGCGCTGGCGCGCTTCCTCCACCCGCGCCTGCCCTGAAGCGCAGCGACTGGCTCAGGCGGGCTCGGTCTTCAGCGGACCCGCGCGCAGCCGCTCCACCAGCGCCATCAATTCAGCGCCCCGGAAGGGCTTGTGGATGTAGCCATCCGCACCGGCCAGCGTGGCGCTCTCCATGTCGGACTTCTTCGCCTTCGCGGTGAGCATGTAGAGCGGCACCGCCGCCGTCGCCGGGTCGCTCTTCAGGATGCGGCACACGGAGATGCCGTCGAGCTGCGGCAGCACCACGTCCATGAGGATGAGGTGGAACGTCTGGCTGCGCGCCAGCTTCAACCCCTCCAGCCCGTTGGCCGCGCACACCACGTCCACCGTGCCATCGCTCAGCATCGAGCGCACCAGCTCCCGGATGACCGGTTCATCCTCGACGAGGAGGATGTGGAAGGGTGCCTGGAAATTGCCAGCCATGGTTCTCCGGACGCGACTCGAGACCACTGCGGGACGGCGCGGAAGGCCCCTGCATCACCCCCGATGCCGGTGTCACCCGCGGCGCGCGGTATAGCCCCGCGAGCCCCCCGCGCAACAGAGCGGTGACGCCGATTGTCGGGTGCAGCCCGCACCGAGCATACGTAAGCCCCACCCCCACCGATTGCCCCCTCCCCACATCCCATCTTCGCCTGTCTGCTGATTAGACGGGCTGACAGACATGTGAAGTCGGCATGCGGCACCCCGGCGCCCCGGCGCCCGACTTCCCCGGGCGCTATGATGAGCCGGAAATGGCTGCAAAACTCGAATGTCCCGCGTGCGATGGCCCGGTAGGCAGGGCCGACTTCCAGTGCGCGCACTGTGGGCTGCTGCTGGACCCGGAGCAGGCCAGCGGCGAGTACGTCATCACCGAGCCCACCATCGTCCGGGCGATGCTGTCGCCGCCCCAGCGCACGCGGACGCTGGAGGTGCCGCTGCCGCCGCCGTTGCAGCCCACGCCGCATGACCTGGCCACGGCGCGCTTCACCGTGCCCATGGACGCGCACACCGTGCCGCACCTGCGCGCCGGGCTGGACATCGCGCTGCAACCGCTCCACCCCTTCGAGGCACACATCGCGTCCTTCATCGACGGCGTGCAGCCGGTGCCCGAATTGGCGCGCGCGGCGCGGCTGCCGGAAATCGAGGTGAAGGTCGTCCTCAAGGCCCTGCTGGAGCGCGGCGTGGTGGAGCTGCACCGGGTGCCCGGTGCCCCGGACCTGCGCACGCTCACCGACGAGCTGCCGGTGCTGGACGGCAACGACTTCCTGGTGCCGGAGCCCATGGCGCTCGGCGACGAGGAGCCCGCCCCGCCTCCCAGGGCCCGGAGGCCGGCCCCGCCGCCGCCCGCGCCCGTCCGTCCTCCGCCGCCCGCCCCGCCTCCGCGTGCCGCCGCGCCGGCACCTCCGCCGCCCCGGCCCGTCCCGGCCCGCGTCCAGCACCAGGCCCCGGCCACGGCGGAGGATTTCCTCCAGCGAGCCGTGCGGCTGGAGCGCGAGGGCCAGGTAGAGCGCGCGATTGAAGTGCTCACACACGCCATCGACCGCGTGCCCGAGGCCGCCGCGCTCTACAGCAAGCTGGCCCTCATCCTGGTCCACCAGCGCAAGGACTACGCGAGCGCCGCCTCCCTGCTGGAGCGCGCCGTGGAGCTGGAGCCGGGCAACCCCGTCTTCCAGCAGAACCTGCTCAAGGTGACGGGCCTCGTGGCCGCCGCCGCGAGCGAGCGCAAGCAGGAGAAGCGCGGCCTCTTCTCGCGCCTCACCGGCCGGCGGAGCTGAAGCCCGGCACGGGCCCGCCTCAGGGCATCCAGCCGCCGTCCAGCAACCGCTCGGCCTCCTCCAGTGAGAAGGCCAGGTGCGCCTCGTGGCCGATGGCCCGGCTGACGCGCTCGAACTGGAGCGCGGCCTCCGCCGAGCGCCCCACCACCCGCACGCCCCGGCGGAAGCCCCTGGCCCGCGCCGCCTCGATGATGCGCCGGAGCTGGCTCAGCGCCTCCGGGGGTACCACGCCCAGGCCGCTCAGGTCGGACACCATGTCGAACCCCGGCCGCAGCCGCTCCATGGCACCCACGGCGGCGTCGCCAATCTGGCGAGCCTCCACGTCGTCGAGGTTTCCCCAGAGGCGCACCACCAGCCGGTTCTTGCCGACGAGCGCCTGGACTTCGAACACGGAGCCACGCCCTCCCGGAAGTCGTCCGCCCGCACGAGTCTAGCCGCGGGACAGCGCCCCCTTCCATGCATCGTCACGCCCACCCGAGAGGCAGGCGTCCGCCCGGGCTTCAGATTTCCGCCACGCCTTCGCGCTCGGCCCAGCCCTCCAGGCCATTGGGGAGGCGGATGCGGACGAAGCGGCCCGTCTCCTCCAGCAGCCGCACCTTGAGGCCGGCATGCACCTCGAAGATGGAGCGGGCGCCGGCCTGGGGCAGCTCGCGCGCCACCAGCGTGGGGGACAGCACCACGGCCTCGTGTACGGTCTCTTCCACCCAGACGTGCGCGGCCAGCAACACGCCGGAGGGGATGGCCACCGCGAAGAGCAGCGCGGCGATGATGCCCACCGCCGTGCGCCGGCCCGGGCGCAGCGCGCGCCACAGCAGCACCAGGGCGAAGGCCGCCACCCAGGTGCCCAGGAAGGTCCACGCCACCACGTTGCCGTCCGTGGCCGCCGTCACGCGCGGGAGGAACTCCTCGTCCGCCGTGGCGCCCACCACCTTGTCCACCTGCCGCGCGCGGGCCACGGACAGGTTGGCCTCCAGGTCCGGCGCGCGGCCGCCCTCCTTCTTCGCCTGTTCCAGCGCCAGCACCGCCCGGCCAATGTCTCCACGCGCCAGGTGCGCGGTGCCCAGGTTGTAGAGCACGTCCGGACCGCCGTGGCCGTGGGACAGGAGCTTCTCGTAGCCCTGCTGCGCCGCCGCGTAGTCCTCGCGCGCGTACGCCTCGTTGGCCTTGAGGAAGACGTCCTGCGCCTCTTCCGGCGTGTAGTAGCCGCTCACGCCCAGCCCTCCATGGCCGCCGCCGCGGCATCCATCACCTTCTGTCGCTCGGCCGGGTTGCCACCGCCGCCGTAGCGGCCCAAATCACACGCCTCCAGCACGAAGAGCACCCGCGAGCGCCGCTCCGCGTCCGCGCCCGCCGCCGTCAGCTTCTCCGCGAGCACGTCGCGCGTGAGGCCGCCCACCGGCACGCCCAGCCGCGCCTCCAGGAAGCCGTGCAGCGCCTTCTCCACCTCCGCGTAGAAGGCCCCCACGTTGGCGCCGCCCTGCAGCTTCTCCGCCTCCGCCAGTCGCTTGCGCGCGGCCTTCGCCTGCTGCCGGCCGCGGTCCGCCTCCGTGCGGGTGGCGAGCTTCCCGCGCACCCCGCCGAGGAGCGCCACGCCAATGAGCAGCCCCAGCGGCGCCAGCACCGCCGGCAGGAAGAAGCCGCGCTTCCATGGCGGCTCGGACGGAGCCACGAACTTCGCCTGGTAGCGCACCGGCCGCAGCCCACCCGCCGTCAGCACGTTCTTCTGCTCGTTGGCCGCGTCCGTCACGTGCGTCGGCGACGAGGGCAGCGCCGACACGCCGCCCGCGCCCGCCTCCACCGTAATCGTCACCGGCTCGGTGCGGGCCACCTCGTAGCTCTCCTGCTTCGGGTCGAAGTAGGGGAACTCCAGCGCGGGCAGCGTGAAGGTGCCCGTGCGCTGCGGCATCACCAGGTACTCCACCACGCGGCGGCCCTGCACGCGGTTGCGCTGCGGCGCCACCTTGTCCGTCGTGGTGGGGTCATAAATCTTGAGCGCGGACGGGGCGGTGAGCTTCGGCGGGCTGACGTTCTTCACGTTGCCCACGCCCTCCAGGATGACCTTCACCGTCACCGGCTGGCCCAGCTCCACGCGCGTCTGCGACACGTCCATGGACAGCCGCCAGGAGCCCACCTGCGCGTTGGCCATGCCCGGCGGCGCGCCCGGGGGCAGCGGCCTCACCTTCACCTTCAGCCCGTTGGACACGCGGTGCACGCGGTGGCCGGCGAAGAGGAAGCCGGTGGTGATGTCCGCCTCCGCGGGCGTAATCGACAGCGTGCCCGGCTTCACCGGGAAGAGCGCGCGACGGCGCAGCAGGTAGGCGCGGTAGGGAATGCCATCCACAATCTTCTGCTCGCCGGACAGCTGCGTGGGGCTCTCCACCTCCTCCGTCCAGAAGCCCTCCAGCTTGGGCATGGTGACGGAGTCCACGCTGGACAGGTCCACCCGCGAGTAGATGTAGAGCGACAGCGTCACCTGCTCGCCGACGTAGACGTCGTCCCGGTCCAGGCTCGCGCGCAGGAACAGGTCCGAGTCGCCGCGCGGAATGGTGGGCTCGTCCTCCATGTCGTCGCCGAACGGGTCCGGCATCTGCCGCGGAAGGTTGGCGAACGGGTCCGGCAGCGAGGAGCCGGCTTGGCCCTGCGGCTGCGGCCCCAGCCGGCCCGTCCTCACGTTCATCTCCACCGGCTGCGTGCGGTACGTCTTCCCGCGCACGGTGATTTGCGAGGGCGGAATCTTCAGCCGCCCGGCGCGATTGGCCCGCATCACCAGCACGTACCGCGTGACGTCCTGGATGACGGCCGGTCCGCCGCCGGACAGCGAGATGGAGCGCTGGCTGCTGCGCGAGCTGGAGAGGACCTCGAAGTCCTCCGACTCGGGCAGCTGCACCTGCGCGTTGGGCGGCGCGTCCACCACCACCACGGTGAGACGGAAGGTGTCCTGGCTGCCCACCTCTTCGCGGTCCACCGTCTGGTAGAAATCCAGGTCGTCGTTCGCCCAGGCCGGCGCGGTGGCCAGCAGGGCGAGCACGGCCAGCAGAGCGCCGCGAGCGCTACCAGTCCTTCTCATTGGGCTTCCTCTGCTTCTTCTTCTGCTGGAAACGCCAGAGCTGGAGATTCTTCTCGTTCTGCTTCATCGCATCCAGCAGGCGCTCCGCCTCCTGCCGGTCGAGGTCCGCCGGGCTCGCCCCACCATCGCGGGACTCCTCGGCGTCCTGTTCTCCCGCGCTGCCGCCGTCACTGCCACCGTCCTGCGGGTTCCCCTCACCGTCGTCCTGGCCGCCATCCGCGCCACCGTCCGCGCCGCCGTCCGCGCCACCGTCGCCCTGCTCAGGTCCCTGCTGCCCGCCGTCCGCGCCACCATCCGCGCCGCCGTCGCTGCCGCCGTCACCCTGACCACCATCCGCGCCGCCGTCCGAGCCACCATCCCCGCTGCCGCCATCCGCGCCGCCGTCGGCCCCACCGTCCATGCCGCCGTCCTGCGGCGTGCCGCCGTCACCCTTCGTGCCGCCATCCTGGCCCGCATCCGGACGCCCACCGTCGCTGCCGCCGTCCATGCCGCCATCGGCGCCACCGTCGGGCTGGTTCTGCTGCGGAGGCGGCAGGTTGCGCAGCACCACCTCGTAGTTGTGCCGGGCCTGCACGTCCTGCGGGTCCAACGTCAGCGCGCGCCGGTAGGCCTTCAGCGCCTCCTGCCGGTCTCCCGTCGTCGCGTGCAGGTTGCCCAGGTTGTACCAGGCCTTCTGCCGCAGGTCGGGCCGGTTGGACTCCGTCACGCCCTGGAAGACCTGCTCGGCCTCGGGGATGCGGCCCAGCTTGGCCAGCGCGTCCGCGCGGTTGAAGTCGATGACCGGGTCGTTGGGCTTCTCCTTCTTCGCCGCCTCGAAGGCCGCCAACGCGTCCTCATAGCGGCCCGCGGCGTAGGCCTCGCGGCCCTGCTGCACCAGCGGGTGGTCCTTCTCCAGCGGGCCCGCGGCCCACACCGGTGAAGGCACCGCCAGCGACACCACCAGCATGCAGGCCAGCAGGCGCGCGGCGCGACTCCGGGGCTCCATGCGCGCGCTCACGTCGACGACCTCCGGCGCGAGGACGGCAGGAGCAACATGCCCAATGCGAGCAGCGCCAGCCCCGGAATGGCGAAGGCCTGGAAGCGCTCGTCGTAGCGGACCGTCACCCGGCTCTCCAGCTCGCTCTTCTGCATCTGCTCGATGCGCTCCACCACCTGCGACATGGCCACGCCGCGCGGTTGGTAGAAGAAGGTGCCACCGGAGCCCTCGGCGATGGCCGTCAGGCCCGCGCGGTCCAGGCGCGTAATCACCGTCTCCCCGTTCGCGTCCTTCTTGTAGTCCACGAACTCGCCGCGCCTGTCGTAGACGGGAATCGGCTCGCCGGACTCCGAGCCCACGCCCACCGTCAGCACCTGGACGTTGGCCTCCTTCAGCGCCTCGGTGGCCTCGGAGACTTCGCCGAAGAGGTCCTCGCCGTCCGACAGCAGCACCACCACGCGCTCCTTCGAGCCGCGGTCCGCGTTGTCCAGGACCTGCTTGGCCAGCTTCAGCGCCGCGCCCACGTTGGTGCCACCCTGGGGCATCACCTCCGGGTCCACCGCGCGCAGGAACAGCTTCACCGCCGAGTAGTCCGACGTCAGCGGCGACTGGATGAACGCATCACCCGCGAACACCACCAGCCCCACGCGGTCGCCCTTCAGCTCGTCCAGCAGCGTGGTGAGCTCCAGCTTCGCGCGCTCCAGGCGGCTGGGCTGGATGTCGCGCGCGAGCATGGACTTGGACGCGTCCAGCGCCACCACCACGTCGATGCCGCGGCGCTTCGTCAATTCGCTCTTGGTGCCACACTGCGGCTGCGCGAGCGCGAAGCCGAAGAGCGCCAGCCCCAGCCCGTACATGCCGCCCTGCACCGCCGGCCGCCACGCCGAGACGCCCGGCGTGAAGCGCTCCGCGTGGCGCTCGTTCAACAGCGCGCGCACGCGCGAGCGGCGGCGCAGCGCACCGACCAGCGCGAGCGTGCCCAGCAGCACGCCCACCATTACCAGCAACAGGTAGAACGGCTGGGCGAGCCCCACCTGGTAGCCGAGCAAGGTGAAGCGCCAGGGTTCCACGGGCGGCGTCACGGGAAGACCCTCAGGAAGGACGCGCGCAGGAGCAGTTCCAGCGCGGCGAGGCCGAAGGCGGCCAGCAGGAACGGGTGGAACTCCTCGCGGTAGGTGGCGGAGGCGCCGCCCTCCATCAGCTTCGAGCGCTCCAGCGAATCGAGCACCTTCTGCAGGCCCGCGCGCAGGCCCTCCGGGTCGGTGGCGCGGTAGTACTCGCCGCCGGTGCGGTCCGCGATGTCCTGCATCAGCTCCGGGTTGATGGGAATCTCCGTCTCGCGCCACACGGTGTTGCCGAACAAGTCAGTGCCCTGCGGGAAGGGCACCTTGCCGCCCTTGCCCACCAGAATCGTGTAGATGGGCACCTTCAGCGCCTGGGCCATGTTGGCCGAGTCCATGGGCGAAATCTTCCCGGCGTTGTTGTCGCCGTCCGTAATCAGCACCACCACGCGGCTCTTCGCCTCCGAGTCGCGCAGGCGGTTGAGCGACGTGGCCAGCGCGTCACCAATCGCCGTGCCGTCCTCCAGCACCCGCGTGCGCAGCTGCTTGATGACCTCCTTCAGCACGCCGTAGTCCAGCGTCAGCGGCGCCTGCGTGTAGGCCGCGCCCGCGAACACCACCAGGCCGATGCGGTCATTCACGCGGTTGGCGATGAACTCGCTGAGCACTTCCTTGGCCACGTGCAGGCGGTTCTGCGGGCGGAAGTCGCCGGCCTCCATGGAGGTGGACAAGTCCAGCGCCACCACGATGTCGATGCCCTCCACCGACAAGTCTCGCACGCGCGAGTCGCGCGCCTGGGGCCGGGCGATGGCGAGCACGGCCGCGGCCACCGCCACCGCGCGCAGCAGCGGGAGCAGGGGCAGCAGATAGCTGCGCAGGCCCTTGCCATTGCGGGCGAAGACGTGCGCGGCGGAGAAGCGCAGCGTGGCGCGGGCGCGCCGCTCCCGCCACGCCTGCACCAGCAGCAGCGGCACGAGCAGCAGCCCCCAGAGCGCCTCCGGGTTATTGAACGTGGGGAGCGGCGGCATTGGCGGAGGCCTGGGGCGGCGGGGGCGGGACGTACGTCTTCTCGATGAGCGTGTACCCGAAGGCGAGCGCGTCGCGACACGACTCCGGCGACGACTCCGCTCGCGCGTACTTCACCATGTCCGACTCGGACACGAAGCGCATCAGCGCGTCTTCGGGAAGCCCGGGCGTGGGCATGCGGCGCAGCGACGCCATCAGCTCGGAGCTGGTGCACTCCAGCGCCTCGAAGCCATAGCGCTCACCGAGGTAGCCACGGATGATTTCGGACAGCCGGAAGTAGAAGTCCTTCACGTGGCCGCGCGCGGGCAGGTTCTCCGCCTTGAGCGTGTCCAGCGCCTTGCGCGTGCGCACGTCCAGGGGCAGCACCGGAACCACCACCTCGCGCTTGGGCCGGTTCTTCCACCAGCGCCACAGCGCCCACGCCAGCGCGGCCGCGGCCAGTGTGCCCAGCAACGCGAACACCAGCCGCCACGAGCGGATGGGTACCTCCTGCGGCGGCTGGTAGTCGAAGAGGTCCGCGCCCTTCCCGTCCGCGTCCGGAGGCAGCGTGGACGTCACCTCCACGTCGCGCCCCGGCAGGGAGAACTTCTTCGGGCCGTCCGGCGTGGCCACGTCGAACGTCAGCGCCGGCAGCGGCACCGTGCCCAGCGCGAAGGCGGACATGCGCACGCCGAATGTCGTGGTGGCCGAGTCCGCCCCATCCTGGCGCTGGCGCGTCTGGTCCAGCACCTCGACGTCACCCGTCTCCTTGGGCAGCACCAGCTCGTAGCGGTGGTCCTTCGGGTGGGTGATGACCACCTCGTAGACGAAGGGGTCGCCGATTCGCACCTGCCTCGGCTCCACACGCGCGGAGACGTTCTGCGGCTGCACCGCTTCTTGCGCGGGAGCGCCGGGAGGCTGCTGCTGCGCCAGCGCGGGGACGCCCACCAGCAGGAGGGCCAGCACGGGAAGAAGCCGCGTCACGCCGCCATCCTCCGGGCCCGCGCGCGGAAGAACTGCGCGAGCGCCTTGCCGTGGTCATCGCCGGCCCGCAGCTCCACGTGGTCCAGCTCCAGCTTCTTGAACAGCTTGCGGCGCTCGTCGCGCGCGGCCTGCATGGCGCGGGCGAAGCGGCCCCGCACGCGCGGGTCGCTGGTGTCGACGATGAAGCGCTCGCCTGTCTCCGGGTCCTCCATGTCCACCAGCCCCAGGCGCGGAAAGGCCTCCTCCAGCGGGTCCTCCACCACCACCGGCACCAGGTCGTGCTTGCGCCCCACCAACCGCAGCGGCTTCTCGTAGTCGCGCGCCTGGAAGTCGGAGATGAGGAACGTCACCGCCTTCCGCTTCGCCACCTGCGTCAGGTACGTGAGCCCCGCGGCCAGGTCCGTCCCCTTCCCCTGCGGCTTGAAGGTGAGGATGTCGCTCACGAGGCGCAGCACGTGCGTGCGGCCCTTGCGAGGCGGCACCACCTTCTCCACCCGGTCCGAGAAGAGGATGAGCCCCACGCGGTCGTTGTTGGCAATGGCGCTGAAGGCAATCTGCGCCGCCACTTCGGCGGCAATCTCCGCCTTGGTGCGCTCCTTGGAGCCGAACTCCTTCGACGCGGAGACGTCCACCAGGAGCATCACCGTCAGCTCGCGCTCCTCGGTGAAGACCTTGACGTAGGCCTCGTTCATGCGCGCGGTGACGTTCCAGTCGATGATGCGGATTTCGTCACCGGGCTGGTACTGGCGCACCTCGGAGAAGGCCATGCCTCGGCCCTTGAAGACCGAGTGGTACTGACCCGCGAGCATGTCGGAGACCACCTTGCGGGTGCGAATCTCCAGCTTGCGGATGCGGCGGATGAGGTCCTTGGGGAGCACGGGAGTGCCTGCGCCTCGGGGAAGGATGCGTCAGGGGACTTCGACGCGGTCGAACACGCGCTGGATGATCTTCTCCGTGGTGAGCTCCTCGGCCTCCGCCTCGTACGTCATGGCGATGCGGTGGCGGAGCACGTCGAAGGCAATGGCCTTCACGTCCTCGGGCGTGACGAAGCCGCGGTGGCGCAGGAAGGCGTGCGCGCGCGCGGCCTGCGCGAGCGAGATGGTGGCGCGCGGCGAGGCGCCGAACTGGATGTAGTCCGCGAGGTCCTTGAGGCCGTACTTGTTCGGCTCGCGCGTGGCGAACACCACGTTGAGGATGTACTCCTTCACCTTCTCGTCCATGTAGATGTGGTGGACGAGCTCGCGCGCGCGGACCAGGTGCTCCAGGCCGATGACCTTCTGGGCCTTCGGCGCGGCGCCGCCGGACATCCGGTCCATGATGACCTTCTCTTCATCGCGCGTGGGGTAGCCCACCTTCACCTTGAGCATGAAGCGGTCCACCTGCGCCTCGGGCAGCGGATACGTACCTTCCTGCTCGATGGGGTTCTGGGTGGCCAGCACGAGGAACGGAGAGGGCAGCCCGAAGGACTGGTCGCCGATGGTGACCTGGCGCTCGGCCATGGCCTCGAGCAGCGCGGACTGCACCTTCGCGGGAGCGCGGTTGATTTCGTCCGCGAGGACGATGTTCGCGAAGATGGGGCCCTTGCGGACGGTGAAGTTGGCGGCCTGCTGGTTGTAGATCATCGTGCCCACCACGTCGGCGGGCAGCAGGTCCGGGGTGAACTGGATGCGCATGAAGGTGGCGCTGAGCGCATCCGCCACGGTGCGCACGGTGAGCGTCTTGGCGAGACCGGGGACGCCTTCCAGCAGCACGTGCCCGTTGCAGAGCAGGCCAATGAGGATGCGCTCCAGCATGTACCGCTGGCCGACGATGACCTTGCCGGTCTCCTGGTTGAGGATCTCGACGAAGCTGCTTTCCTGCTGCACGCGTTCGGTGAGCGCGCGGATGTCGGTGTTCATGTCGCCTCGTGTCGGACTGGCGGCGGCAGCCTAGGGGTTACCGGGTATCGGGCTCAACACCGCAGAAGCCCGGGCATTCCAGTAAGTTGGGTGCCCGTCCGCCCCTCCTGGAGCGCCCCTTCCATGTCCCATTCTGCCCCGTCCCAGTCCCGGACGTTCCACTCCTGGTGGAAGCCGGCCCGCCCCGTCCGTCCAGGGGGCCGGCCATGAAGGCCCCGGCGAAGGCTCCGGCGGTGGGGGGCGTGGAGGCGGGGCTGTTGGGGCAACTGGCCCCGGCGGTGACGGCGACGGTGCGCTGGCTGCCGGGCGGCGGGGCCCTTCGAGTCCTGGAGGGGGGTCAGGGGCCCACGGTGGTGCTGCTGCATGGCCGGGGCGGCGCGGCGTCCACGTGGTTCGCCTACCTGACGGCGCTGGCCCGGGGGCACCGGGTGCTGGCGGTGGACCTGCCCGGCTTCGGGATGTCGTCCGCGCCGGAAGCCGCGACGGCCTCGGCGGAGGACGGGGTGCGCTTCTTCACCGAGCCGGTGGAGGAATTGCTGCTCCAACTGGAGGCCGGGCCGGTGGCGGTGGTGGGCCACTCGCTGGGCGGGCTGGTGGGTTTGGAGTTGGCGCTGCGCGGCCGGGTGCCGGTGGAGCGGCTGGCGCTGGTGGATGCGATGGGGCTGGGGCCGGAGATGGAGCGCAAGTCGCGCCTGTTCTTCCGCGCCGGGCCGGAGCGGCTGGCGCGCTCGCTGGGGCCGTGGGCGTGGTCTCGGCTGATGCCGCCGCCTCCCACGCCGCTGGGCGAGCGGCTGGGAGCGCTGGGGTACGAATTGCTCGCGGTGCCGGAGGGGCGGGACGCGGGAGCGCGGGCCTTCAACACGCTGGTGCCGGTGGTGGGGCCCGTGTTCCACCGCCGCGAGCGGCTGGGCGAGGTGCAGGTGCCCGTGCTGCTCGTCTGGGGCGAGCGGGAGGACGTGCTGCCCATGTCGCTCGCGGAGGAGGCGGCGCGGCGGTTTCCCCACGCGCGGCTGCTGCGCGTGGACGCCGGGCACAGCCCCCACCAGGACCACCCCGAGCGCGTGCTGCCGGAGCTGAAGTCGTTCCTGGATGGGGAACGTGCGTCAGGGCCTGTCCGCTAGCAGCAGTTGTCCGGCTTCTGCAGGAGGACCGCAATCAGGACGGCCAGATTGAGGGCGAGCTGCACCAGCACGATGGCCAGATAGGCGCCACCGGTGACGAAGAGGCCGACGACATTGGCAATCAATACGCCGGCGTTGAGGGCGATGGTCCACCAGTGGCCCGTCAGGATGGAGCCGGCCACCTTGCCGAGCGTGCCTCCCGTGTAGAGGACCTTGACCACCGTGATGACCATCGTGGCGTCCTGCGCGCCTTCGGCCAGTGCGACCTTGAGCGTATTGAGCAGCGTGGTGCTCGCCCGGATGCTGGTGCTCAGCGCGTTCACGGTCGCCGCGGCCGAGAAGCCGAGCCCGAACGCGGACAGCAGGAGACAGAGCGAGGTCGCGGCGACCGATATCACCCAGCCCACGCACTCGGCGTCGACGGAGAGCTCCATCCGGCCACACTCCACGGGGCCCTTCTCCGTGTAGTGGTAGAAGACGTAGGCGCCGTCGACCACCTTGCCGGCGATGGCGCCGACAGGCATCCCGCCGGGCCCGGACGTCCGCGACAGCCCCAGGTAGACGTTGTTGCGATAGAGCGAGCGCAGCCGGCCCCGCATCTCCTCCGGCACGTCCTTCAGGTATGGCTCGTAGGCGGCAATCATCGCCTCGACCTGCTCGCGCGAAATCGGGCTCTGCTCCGGGTACGCCACCTCCTCGGAGGACCACCGGGCGGCGGGCTGGATTCGCCAGGCCGCCGACATGTTGCTCTTCGCTTCGGCGGCCGGCACGGGCGGCGGCGTCGAATCCGAGGGCGGAGTGATGACCATGTCGGGCACCACCGTGTTCATCATCGTCGGCGGGTTTCCCGTCACCTGGTTGGCGAGGATGATGCCGTTCCAGGCATAGAACGCGGCGCAGCCCTCGACCTGGGTGGGGTCGGTCGTCATGTAGGTCTGCACCTCGGTGTCCGAGAGCGCGCGGGACCAGAGGCCCACCGCCTGGAGGTGACCCTGGAAATCGAAGGCGCCCCCACTGGCGACACCCGGCTCGTAGCTGGTGCCGAACAACCAGATGGGGTTCGACATCGACCAGGTGCCGATGTTGGCAATCGAGTTGGCGTACACGCCGTCCAGGTAGAACCGGAGGGTCGCACCGTCATAGGTGACCGCGAGGTGATGCCAACTCCCAGCGGGAATGGGGAGGTTGTTGTTCTCCATGCTGTATCCGTTCGACCCGACGGTCGCCTTGCCCTGGATGTCGAACGTCTGGCCGTTCCAGCGCAACCCACACGAGAAGGCGTTGGAGCTGTCGCGGTCCCTGCACGAGAACAACGTCTTGTCGCGGGACTGGAACTCGGACGGCGCATTCGCGTTGAACCAGGCCTGGAAGCTGAACGGCGCCCCGTCCGCGACCACCCGGAGGCCATCCAGCGCCGAGGGGGCAACAGCCGCATTCGTGAGTCGCAGCGACGGCGCCACCATGACCACCCGCGCCCCGCCCAGGAAGTTGGCGGCGCCCCGGTCGTGCCCGGAGACATCGGTGCTGGAGCCATCGGCGAAGCTGTAGCAGGCGGCGAGGGTGCTGCTCGGCGCGGGCACGTCCCACACCGGCTGCCGCGACTCGGACGGCAGCGCCTCGGAGTAGAACGCGACGTTGCAGAACTGCGCGTCGGTGGTGGTGCCGAGCGTGAAGAGCCCGTTGGTGGCGAGCACCCGCGAGATGGAGCCCTCGAGGAGCAGCGTCCCATCGACGGAGAGCGAGTAGCTCCCCTGGGTGGTGCCGGTCGACTGGAAGACGAGCAGCACGTACTGCCACCGGTCTTTCAGCAGCTCGATGCTCGAGGTCCGCGGCGTGTTCATGCCGGGGATGCACAGCGTGAGCGCCATGCCGTGCAGGCCGATGTAATAGGACGCGCCGGAGGAGAGCAGCATGCCGTCGTACGAGGGGGCACGCGGGCGCAGCCAGAAGCCGATGGAATAGGACGAGCTACCGCTCAGGTCGATGGGGCTCGAGGTGCCAAGCTGGATGCGCTGGCCATAGCCGACGTCGGCTGCGCCGTACTGGTACATGGGTCTCATGTGAGGGTCTCCGGAGCGTGCTGAAGCGGTGGCGGCCGGCACGGGGGCTGAGCGCGGCCGGGCCGGAGCATGAGCAAGCGACGGGCCACCAGGCCTGACCGTGCGCCGTCAACCCGTTGGCTCGGAGTTGGAAGGAACGGCGGTCCTCAGCGAGCCGGAGCTGCGTCCGCCGCCGACGCGGGAAAGTCCCGGCGGGACGCAATCGTGTTGCACATGAGTACATCGAGACACCACGCCGTGCAGCGAGCGGAACCCATCGACTTCCCGCCGCGTTATTCGGGCCGGCATGGCTCGAGCCTTCGTTGCTACTTGTCGATGCGCTCCTTCACCTCGAAGCGGCCCGCCTTCACCTGGTGCTTCTCCACCTTCAGGGTGTCGGCCTTCAGCACGCCACGCACCTCCAGGGCGTAGTCGTTGTAGTAGGCGTCGACGACACGGGCGCGCAGGTCACCTCCGATGACCACGGGCCCTTCCGTGTAGAGGGTGTCGCACTCGAAATCGCCCCCGACGAACAACTGGCGTCCCTGCGGGTTCGACGCCTTCCCCTTCACTGTCAGGTTCCCCGTCACCATCAGCGAGCGCACGCCCTGGTCTCCGTCGACGACCAGGTCGCCGTGATGCGCGTGGACCGCCTTGGAGACCTTCTTCAGCGTCTTGCTCGCGGGCGCCTTCGTGGAGACCTGCCGGATGAGGTCGATGCAGGCGAAGACCAGGTGAGGCCGCATGGCGCCCTGCTCCTGGATGTCCTCGTAGAGCCGGTCGATGGTGACCGAGTACTCCTCGACGAAGACACTGTCCATGAAGGCCTTGAGCGACTCCCAATCACGGGCCTCGACGTTGGCAGGCACGGGGCCTGCCAGGTAGCGCAGGATGTTCTCCTCGGAGAGCTCCTTCAGCTTCTTCGGCGGCGGGGGCCGCTGCGACTTCGTCGGCTTCAACAGCTCGACCAGCAGAGGGACGACATTCTTGCTGTGCCTCGAGCTTCGCGCGGCGGACAGGACTGTCCTTCCACCCGGAGTCTTGCTGCGTGGGTCCAGCCCCTTCTCGATGAGGAACCGCACCACCCGGTCCGCTCCGAACTCCGCCGCGCGATGCAGCGGCGTGTCGTAGTCGCTCGTCTCGCGGATGTCCGCGCCATGGTCCATCAGGAGCTGGACCACCTCGACGTTGTTGTGCGTCACCGCGACGGCCAGGGGCGTGTGGTTGTTGATGGTCTTGAAGTCGAGGCTCACGCCCTCATCGAGAATCCGGCGGATGTCGGCGATGAGCTCGGCGTTCTTCTCCTGGGCCTTGCGCAGCACCTGGAGGTACGCGGCCTCCTCCATCTCCACCCGGTTGTAGGTCTCGATGTAGTGCAGGTCGTTGATCTTCTGGATGAGGTTGATGAGCTCGTGCTGGCGTTCCGTCATGGCCGGGCAGGCTAGCGGCGGTTTCGGGTCACACGCGAGCGCCAACTCCGTCGAAGCGCTCATAGGCCCGCACCAGCGCCCCGACATGCTCGGGGCGCTCCACGTCCAGCGGCGCGTCGGGGAGCTTCACCTTCGTCACGGCTTGATGGGCTGCAGGCAGATGTCGGGCCGCACCGCCAGGATGTCATAGCCGGTGGGGCTGATCATCGCGGCGAAGGTGGGGTCGCCCGCGCCGAAGGCCATCAGGTAGCCGCAGCTGTTGGCCAGCTCCTTGTCCGTCTGGAGCTGTGCATTCGTCTGGGCGACCAGGCGGGGCATGAGCACCGTCAGACAGTAGGGGTTGGTGCAGTTGGCGAAGTTGTACGTCTTGACCTCCCACAGCACTCCGTTGTCCGTCACCGCATCGAAGTTGCGCCCGCCGACGTTGGCGTCCATGCCCGGGTGGTCGTTGGGGCCAATCAGGTCCGCGCACAGGTTGTGCACCGGGTTTCCGCCCAGGTGGGGCACGGGCTTCACGGTGCAGCACGGGGTGCGCTGCGCCGCGTAGGCATTGCCGGCGAAGAGCAGCGCGCCCGCGGCGACAGCCCGCAGTGCGGCGAGAGCCTGCGGCAGGAGCGTGCCCCCCGACTGGACGATGACGTAGATGGCGGCCGCCAGGACGGCGAGGATCAGCAGCGACAGGAACAGGTCCGCCAGCCACGTGGGCACTCGCACCGGCTCCGGCTCCTCCTGACAGTTGCCCTGCTTCCCGCCGTTGAGCCCGCCTTCGATGAGGTACGCGGCGGCGCCCGTGCGCGGGTCCTGGATGATGTAGCCGGTGACACCGCGCGGCTCCCGCTGCGGAATGGTGATGACCTTGCCCGCGGCCACCCCGTTGACGATGTCCTGACGGACGTCGTCGGAGATGCTCAACAGCGGCAGCACGGTGCCCACGTTGCCGGCGTCGATGCGGTAGATGGGAATCTCTTCCGCCGCGGCGTCCACCAACACCTGCGCCGTCGACTGGCCCGTCCCCTCGAAGCGGCGGAAGAGCTGCTCGAACACCGAGCCCTCCAGGTACGAGCCCTGGAGCCCGGCCTGGGACATGAAGTCCAGTTGCTGCTTCGCGGAGTCCGCGGTGACGGCAACCGTCACCCGCTGCACGTCCATGACGTACGACGCGAAGGTGCCGCTGCGCGGCAGCCCGAACCAGTAGCGGACGTCCATGGGCGTGGCGAACAGGCCGGCCGACGGCAGCCGCTGCGTGTGCACCCGGTGCGTCGCGGCGGCGATTCCGTCGAACAGGTCATGCTGGTACCAGTACGTGAGGGCCACCTCGTGCAGGTTCTCCGCCACGGAGTCGGATGGATGGGACGCGAAGCGGTCCTCCAGCACCTTCCGGGTGACGCCGTTGCCATTGACGCCGAACACCACCTCGCTGCCGGCGACGACCTCGTACGCGTCGGGCGGTGCGGCCCGGCCCGGCTCCTGGAGCGACAGCTCCCAGATCTGCTGCTGGCCCATCGTCACCGGACTGCCCTGCGCCACCACCACTCCGTCCACCTGCACCTCGGGGACGACGCGGATGAGGTACACGGGCAGCGAGGAGGCCCCCTGGTCGACGTAGCTCCGGATGAGCTGGGCATCTCCAGGCGTGGCGGGCCGGTAGTGGACACCGAGCCGCTGGCTGTTCAGCACCGGCAGGCTGACGGTGTACGTCAGCTCCGGCGACTCATACGCGCGGTCGAGCTGCGACGCGTAGAGCGTGAGGCTGACGGAGTGCCGTAGGCCGGGCGGCAGTGCGCTCGGCGAGGCACCGCGCGCGACGACCTGGTACGGCAGGGTGCCGGCGAGGAGCATCGAATCATCCGCCACGACCTTCGCGGAACCGAGCACGTCCTCGGGAGTGAGCGTCTGCATCCGGTCCCCGAGCTTCTCCACCGTCTTCGCCAGCGCGTCCTCCAGTTCCTTGCGCAGGTAGCCCGGGTACAGCCCCGTGACACCACCCTCCGGCGACGTCTCGGCGACCTGCGCCATGCCGCGCGCCACCGCGCCGTAGTCGATGGACGTCTCAGCCGCCAGGTCCATGGGAGCGGTGAACGTGTGCTGCTTGAACGACGCATCCAAAGGCACCCACGTGTCGCCCTGCTTGTGGATGGCGCCGCGCGAGGGCGTGAAGTCCACCCACGCCTCCACCCAGACGTGCTCCACCTGGAGGTGGCTGATGCGATTGCCCTGGATGATGGCGACATTGGGGATTCCGCCCTGCCCCATGAGGTCCTGCGCGGCCTGCGGCGAGGACACGCCACCCACCCAGTTCATCGCCTGCGCCGCCGGCACCCGCACGGTGCCGTACACGTAGCGCGCGGGGATGTTGGACGCGCGCAGGAGCGCGATGAGCAGGCTCGCCGTGTCGAACGCGTTGCCCTGCCGCGACGCCAGCGTCATCGCGGAGCCCTGCACCGAGCCGTACGTCGGCAGGAAGCGGATGTTGTTGCGGACCCAGTTGTAGATACGGACCGGATGGTGGTCCAGCGAGTCCGCCAGGTCCCGGATGGCCTGCGTGAGCTGCACGTCGTCCGTGCCGGACAGGTCCGCGGACGTGGGCGCGGCCAGGCCCTCCGCCGCGGCACCGGCCTCACCGGCGGAGCGCAGGGACGCATCAGGTGCCGTCTTCGCGAACAGTCGGGCCCGGAGGTCCTTCGGGGAGGACAGGGGCTCCCGCGTCTTTCCCTCGGGGGCGTGGAACGGCAGGCGGCGCGGGTCCAGCGGAAGGTTCCCGGGCCGCTCCTTCGTCTTCGCGAGCAGCTTCCGCGCCTCGTCGCGCGCGAGCCCGCGCTTCGACTCGTCCCCGCCACGCGCCACGACGTCGAGCTTGGACTGGAGGTCCGCCATGCGCGCGCGGTACTGCGCCACGGTGCCCTGGTGCCGCTTGAGGAACTCGGGGCCCAGCCCCAGCGCCTTCACGCTCTGCTCGGCGCGGGCGAAGTCGGCCATCGCCTCGCGGTCCAGCGTCACCAGCTTCTCGCGCAGGGTCGCCAGCTCCGTCCCGTCCGCCCTCGCCTTCGCGGGTGCATGGGCCAGCGTGGCGTCGAGCGCCGCCAGCGTCAGCGCCAGCGTCTCCTCGCTGTGCAGCGGCTTCGGCGGCGCCGGGCGGCTGACCGGCATGCGCAACGGCTGCTGTGTCTGGGCCGCCGCCGCGAGGGGCCTCAGCGACATGCAGAGCATGGCTCCCGTGAGCAGCACCGAGAGGACCTGCATCGAACGCCCGGTCAGGCGGATGGGCCCCTCGAATACTTCGTGTCTCCACTCACGCGTGAACATGTCCAGTCCCCCTCATCTGGTGTCCAGAATGCGACAGGGGCGCATAAGACAGGGGTTCATCGAGCGCCGTCAACCTCCGGCGGGCGCCGTCCTCTCTCTCGGAACGTGAGAGGAGCGTATCGGTGGTGCCGGCGCGCGGCGGGGCCATGCTCGCGGTGTCCGGGAGCTTCTGAGGCCCGCGCCGCGTCCCCGCTCAGTAGGGGCTGGCCGTCGGACGGACGATGATTTCGCTGACGTCCACGTCGTCGGGTTGCTCGACGGCGTAGGCGATGGCCCGGGCGATGGCGTCGGCGGGAATCGAAATCCGCCGGAACTCCTTCATCCCCTGCGCCGCGAGCGGGTCGGTGATGCTCTCCGCGAGCTCCGACTCGGTGACACCCGGCGAAATCACCGTCACCCGGATATCACCGCCCACCTCCTGGCGAAGCCCCTCGGAGATGGCCATGACGGCGAACTTGGTGGCGCAGTACACGGCCGCCGTCGGCGACACCGCGTGGCCGCCGATGGACGAGAGGTTGATGAACTGCCCGCTCCCCTGCTGCTTCATCACCGGCAGGCCCGCGGCGATGCCGTGCAGGACGCCTCGGATGTTCACGTCAATCATCCGGTTCCACTCGTCGACCTTGCGCGCCTCCAGCTTCGACAGCGGCATGACACCCGCGTTGTTGATGAGGACATCCACGCGGCCCAATTCCGCCCGCGTGTAGCCGATGAACGCCTCCATATCCTCCAGGCTCGTCACGTCGAGCTTCCGGAAGCGGGCCGAGCCGCCTTCCGCGTTGATGGCCCGCGCGAGCGTCTCCATCCGGTCCGTGCGCCTCGCGCCCAGCACCACGCGCGCCCCACGCCGGGCCAGCAGCCGAGCCGCTGCCTCCCCGATTCCGCTGCTCGCCCCGGTGATGGCGATGACCTTTCCTTCGATGCCAGACATGTGTGCTCCCGTCTCGAGTGCATCGGGGCATGAGCGCCCCGTGACGGGTGCAGATGTAGAGATTGGGGTGCCTCCCCCGGTAGACCATTCCTGGAGAGCTCTAGCCTATTCCTGCAAGGACGCGCGGAACCCGGGCCGCGTCCAGGGAGAATGAGTAGTCTGATACTCCATGGGAACGAGCGTGATGGCAAAGCAGCCAATGGAAGTCCCCGAGCGGCTGGGCGAGCTGGCGTCGGCGATGACGCGGCTCACCCCGCGCGACGGCATCCATGAGACGGCGATTCCCCGCGTGGTGCTCATCCGGGCCTCGCGCCCTGGCGAGCCGCTGATTGCCCTGCACCAGCCCGCGCTGTGCGTCGTCGCGCAGGGGGCCAAGAAGGTGATTCTGGGCGACGAGGTCTACTCGTACGCGCCGCCGCAGCACCTCGTGGTGTCCGTGGACCTGCCCGTCACGGGACAGGTGACGCGCGCCACGCCCGCGGCGCCCTACCTCTGCTTCCGCCTGGACCTGGACCCCGGCGAAATCGCCGACCTGATGCTGCACGCGAAGCTGCCCGAGGAGCCCCGGCGCAACCCCTCCCGGGCCCTGTTCGTCGGGGACACGTCCACGTCGCTGCTGGACGCGGTGCTCCGCCTCGTGCACCTGCTGGACACACCCGAGGACGTCCCCGCGCTGGCCCCGCTGGCCACGCGCGAAATCGTCTATCGCCTGCTCAAGAGCGAGCACGGCTGGCGGCTGAAGCAGATTGCCTCGGCCAACAGCCAGTCGCAGCGCGTTGCCCGCGCCATCGGCTGGCTCAAGACCCACTTCGCGGAGCCCCTGCGAATCGAGGACGTCGCGCGCGAGGTGCACATGAGCACCTCCTCGCTGCACCACCACTTCAAGGCCGTCACCGCCATGAGCCCATTGCAGTACCAGAAGCGGCTGAGGCTCCAGGAGGCCCGCAGGTTGTTGCTCAGCGGGGACGTGGACGTGGCCACGGCGGGCTTCCGCGTGGGCTACGAGAGCCCGTCACAGTTCGGCCGGGAGTACAGCCGACTCTTCGGCGCGCCTCCCGGTAGGGACCTGCGGCGGCTGCGGGAGCTTGGCGAGTCCCTCGCCGCCACCTGACGGCACCCCGTTGAAACAACCTCTCAGCAGCCCCCCCCCGCCGCGCAGCCCGGCTCCTTGCTGACGGGCTCCGGCCCCGGCACGGCGCGCAGCGTCGCCACCCGCCTGTCCCCCACCGGGCGGGACTCCGCCGCCCCGGCGTCATGGCCGCACGATGTGTCCTCGACGCGCTCGACGTGAGTCAGGTATCCCTCCAACATCAACAGCCCCTTGTAGATGCTCATGTCGCGTCTCCCCGCCTGCCTTGTTGAACACGACTCAAGGTAGGGACATGCTCGCCGGGGAAAAAGCGATGATTTTGCAACCCTGCTTTGAATCCTCTTCAAGGGTGTGACTGAAGATGCCCCGCCCCTCCCTGTACGCCCTGCAGGGCTTCGTGACGGCCGCGCGCCACGGCAACCTGTCGCGCGCGGCAAAGGCACTGCACCTGACGGTCAGCGCGCTGAGCCACCAGATTCGCGGCCTGGAGGAACAGCTCGACCAGCGCCTCTTCGTGCGCAACGCGCGCGGCGTCGAGCTCACGGCCGACGGCCGGCGCCTCTTCGAGCGCGTCGCCGAGCACCTCGACGCCATCGAGCGGGCGATGCAGCCGTACTGCGCGCGGCGCGATGACGTGCTGACGCTCACGCTGCTGCCCTCGCTCGCGACGAGCTGGCTCGTGCCACGCCTGCCGCGCTTCGTTGCCCTCCAGCCACGGCTCGAAATCAACCTGCAATCGAGCGTGACGGTGGTGGACTTCGAGAAGGAGATGGACATCGACGCGGGGCTGCGCTTCGGCCAGGGGCCGTGGCCGGGACTGCGCTCCGTGCACCTGTTCGACGACTGGGTCACCCCGACGGCGAGCCCGGCGCTCATCGAGCGGTTGGGGCGGCCCACGCTGAAGACGCTGGAGCGCTTCCCACTGCTGGGCTCCTTCTCCTGGGGTGCCTGGTTCGAGCGCTACGGCGGCACCCCACCCCGGCGCTTCGTGGCCAACTTCGACGACACGGAGACGCTCCACCGCGCCGCGGTGGAGGGGCTCGGCATCGCCCTGGGACGGATGACGCTGATTCGCCCGCTGGTGCAGGCAGGCCTGCTGGTGCCGCTCTTCGACGAATGTCTCAAGACGGACCGCGCGCACTACCTCGTATATCCGCCGCGCTCGGATGACCACGCGGGGCTCGCCGCGTTCCGCGAGTGGCTGCTCGACGAGGCGCGCAGCTACACCGTCCAGGGCTTCAAGCCACCGCCCACGCAGGACGCGAAGACGCCCCAGCCCCTGGAGGCCCGTAAAAAGCGTCTCAAGAATCAGCGTCGCAATCGTCTCGTATGAGTTGCGTAGCCGCGAAGTCGTTTCCGGACTGATTTCACGGTGGGTGTGACGGGACAACTTCCCGTCATGACAGCGGATAATCCCGGCAGAAACATCTCGGATGTATCAGAGGGGGGCATCACGTCATGCGAGTCGACGGTCCGTCATATTCAACGCAGACCATTTCATCCGGAGACACGGGCAAGGCCGAAGCCCGCGAGGTCTCCGAGGCCAACATCGTCCGGGAAGAGGGGGCCCCCGGAGCGGAGGGCGGGGAGTCCACCTCCCGCTTCGAGGACGCGCCCGCGGCGCACCGGGAGCGCCTGCTGCCCCCACCGCCGCCTCCTCCTCCCGAGCCGCCGCCCGAGGAGCCCTGGCCCGTCCCCGAGAAGAACCTGAAGCGCGGTGACACCGGCGAGGACGTGAAGCAGCTCCAGGACTCGCTGGTGGAGCTGGGCTACCTGACGCCGGAGCAGGTCGCCACCGGGCCGGGCCTGTTCGGCCCGCAGACGGAGGCGGCGCTGCAGAAGTTCCAGAAGGACCGCGGCGTCACCGCCAACGGCCACTACGAGGCCGGCACCCGCGAGGCGCTTTCGAAGGCGCTCGCGCAGTCCGCGCGGCCGGGCGGGAAGACGCAAGGCCCGGCCATGTCCGCCGAGGCCGCGTTCATCACCCAGTTCACCACGAAGTACAACCCATACGGCCCGCGCGGCAGCACCAACTGCGGCCCGGCCAGCCTCGCCATGTCCCTGGCGTACACGGGCCACATGCCGCCGGGGCTCACGAAGGAGCAGCAGGTG
This sequence comes from Pyxidicoccus sp. M6, assembly GCF_055568925.1. NCBI lineage: Bacteria > Pseudomonadati > Myxococcota > Myxococcia > Myxococcales > Myxococcaceae > Pyxidicoccus > Pyxidicoccus sp. M6. The sequence goes on from NZ_CM145714.1 coordinate 10,146,803, forward strand.
GACCATGCGCGCGCGCTGATGAGCCCGCGCCGCGAGTCCGAGTTCACCTACGTGAAGGCGTCGGACGGCACGCGCGTGCCGCTGCTCGACCGCGACCACGACCTCACCGGCGGCACCATGGTGTCCGACGGCATCAAGAACGCGGGCCTCACCGCGCGCTACGGCCAGGGCTGGGAGGCGTTGGACCAGCAGCTCGCGGCGGGCAACCCCGTCATCGCCAACGGCGCCACCAACGCGGCTTGGCGCGCCCAGTTCCCCGAGCGCATGGGCAACGGGGACATCGGCCACCTCAACGCCATCCTCGGCAAGACGCAGGACGGGAAGTACCTCGTCGCCGACCCGCTGCACACCGGCGGCCCCGTGGCGATGACGCGCCAGCAGCTCAGCGTCTTCTTCTCTCCCACCGGTGGCACGCCGTCCTTCAACGCCCTGCAGGGGGCCTCGCGCGGCGCCGGTGCCGCGGCGGCGGCGGGCGCCAGCGCCGGTGCCAGCGCGAGCACGAACGTCTCCCGGCTGCTGGACCAGGCCGCCGCGAACCTGCCCCCGGTGCTGCCGGAGCCCTTCTCGCTCCCGACGGGCGTGGGCCTTGCCAGCGTCTCCACGGCGGGCGCGGCCGGCACGGACGTCAAGGCGCGCGCGCAGCAGGACGCGAAGGCCCTGGCGAGCACGCTCCAGAACAGCCTGGAGAAGGGAGCCCAGCAGTTCGAGCAGTTCATCGCCAGCAACCCGGACCCCGCCTACCAGGAGGCCTTCGTCCGCGCCGCCGAGCCCTCCCTCGCGAAGATGGGCCAGATGTTCGTCGGCGTGTCGCCAGAGGCGGAGCGCGTCCTCCACCCGGGCAAGGGGCAGCGCCCGCCCGACCTCGAGCACGACAAGCCCGTGCTCGAGAAGCTGGCGAAGGAGGAGAGCGCCCGCGAGCAGAAGACGTACCTCATCCTGGCGCGCGCCACCGAGCGGCTGGGGGAGCCGACCGCCGGCCTCGTGGGCAAGTTCTTCACGAAGGACGCACCGCCGGGCTTCGACAGCATCTCGCTGCGCAACGCCGTCCGGACCGCCGTCACCACCGGCATCGGCTCGCGGCTCGCGTTCGACATGGAGCGCTCGTTGACGAGGGACGAGGCCCAGCCTCCGGGCTATGTCGGCCCCTCCCACAGCCTCGATGCGAAGGCCATTCACGACACGCTGTGGAGCAGCATCGACGGGATTCGCAGTCAGTTCTCCGGGTACGCGGACAAGGCGGAGCGGCACCAGCGGCAGCTCACGGAGCTGCTCAGCGGCCCGGCGAAGGTCCTCACCCCGGAGCAGCGGCAGGCCTTCACCGCCACCTACCTCAACGACCCCGAGCGCAAGAAGGACCTCGCGGAGTTCGAGCGGCTCAGCAAGCTGCTCGCCAGCGCCGCTCCAGATGGTGCTCCCTCGGGTGAGCTCGGCGCGGAGGTCACCGCGCTGGCCCGCGAGCTGCCGCGGATGGCGGAGTCGCAGTCCGGCGCCGCGTACCTCGCGTCCCAGCTGGCCGCCCAGGGGACGAACCAGCCGACGTTCCTCGGCACCGTCGGCAAGCTGAAGGACCTCAAGGACTTCGACGAGAAGCTCGCCCTGGCGCTCGTGAAGAGCGCGGGCTCCGGCGCCATCATCGCCGCGGGCCTCAAGCACAAGGACACGGCCGAGGCCATCTTCAACGGGCTCGCGCAGAACGCCGAGCTGTTCGGAATGGTCCCGAAGGACATGAAGGAGTACGTCAAGCTCCTGCGCGGCATCGGGCCGAACACCTCGAAGGAGCAGGTCCAGGACATCACGAAGTCCCTCCGGGGCCTCCTGAAGGAACAGGAGACGGGCCTGCCGGGCGACCCGGAATCTCCCCGGAGCCAGGCGCTGCGCGGGCTGGGCCTCCTCGTCACCACGACGGCGGCCGTCGGGGACGCGGCGGGGTGGAGCCAGGCGGACTTCGCCGCGAAGCTCAAGATTGTCGGCGACGGGCTCAGCGTCGGCGGAGACGGGGCGACGTTCATCCTCGATGCGCTCAAGAAGGCGGCGCCCGTCCTCCGCGGCGCGCTCGGCAAGGCGTCCGCGGTGGGCGGCCTGCTGGGCGCGGTGGGTGACGGCATCCAGAGCTTCCAGGCGGTGCAGGAGGGCAAGTACTGGAAGGCAGCCGCGTCCGGGGCCCAGTCGCTGGGCGCCATCCTCATGGGCGCCGGCGCGCTGACGGAGTGGATTCCGGGGGCGCAGCTCGTCGGCGCGGCGCTGTTCCTGGGCGGGCTCACGGTGAAGTACCTGGACCCGGACAAGTACGCCACGCGTGGCGCGCAGGTGCGCCTGCTCACCGAGAGCGGCATGGATGGGAAGCTGGCGCAGGACCTCATCGACCTGGGGCCGGACCTCCTCGACAAGCGGCTGCGGCAGGAGGCGCGCATGTCGCCGGAGCAGGTGCAGCAGCTCGTCGCCGACCACCCGGAGCTCGCGCGCTCGCCCCTGCACTTCGACAGCCTGAGCCAGGGCGCCAACGCGATGGGCATGAAGGGCGCGGACTACCAGCAGTTCATCGAGCGGCTGGCGAAGGCCCACGGCGTGGACGTCGGCACGCTCGCGCAGGAGGTCCACACGCGCTTCTTCGGCCATCCTCCCTCGGGAGGCGTGAGCCAGGGGCAGCTGTCCCAGGCCGAGGAGTTCCGCCGCTGGGTGGAGGCGCGCACGCCAGATGTCGCGGCGTGGGCGAAGCAGCACCGGCAGCCCTGAGCCACGTCCCCGCTTCGAGGACGTGGCTCACGACGAGCGCTCGGCTCAGCTCAGCGGTAGTCCCACTTCTGGTTCGCGGTGCCGGCGCAGTCCCAGATATGCAGCCGCGCGCCGCTGGCCGAGTTCCAGTCCTTGATGTCCACGCACTTGTTGGCGAGCACGCTGACGAGGTCACCCGCGCCGCTCAGCACGAACTGCTGGGCGGCGTTGCCGTTGCAGTTGGCGAGCTGGATGGCCGCGCCATTCGCCGTCGAAGCCCAGGCCACGTCCATGCACTTGCCGCCCGCCTGGAGCGTGCCGTTGACCCACGTCCACTTCTGCGCGTTGGTGCCATTGCAGTCCCACATCTGGAGCTGCACACCGTCGGAGAAGTTGGAGTTGGGCACGTCGATGCACTTGCCATTCCAGCGCGAGACGAACGACGCGCCGCTGCTGCCGCCGCCCGTGGTGCGCAGCGTGAGGCCGTAGGTGCTGAGGATGGGGTTGATGGGCTGGAAGAAGGTCTGCGGAGGGTTGCCATTGGCGCACGTCCCCGCCACGCCGGACGTCACGCCCTGCGCCTGATTGCCGGAGATGAACGAGCCGCCCGAGTCACCGCCGTCCGCGCACGCGTTGCTGCGGCTCAGGCCGTACACGGGGCCGACGGAGTAGTTCACCGTGATGTTCTTCGCGTCGAGCGTGCCGCACCGCCAGCCAGTGGTGTAGCCGGAGCGGCAGATGGACGCACCCAGCGGGGCCTCCTGAGAGCCCGCCACAATCACGTTGCCGCCGTTGTAGTTGTAGACCCACGGCTGCGGCGTCCACGAGCCATTCGTCGCCACCCAGCCGAAGTCGTTGCCCGGGAAGACGGACGCCCGGATGGTGCCCAGCGCCACGCCGTTGTACCCGGTGGTGGCCGTACCCGCGCCGCCACAGTGGCCCGCGGTGACGAAGCCGCCGTTCACCGAGAAGCCAATCGAGCACCGGTAGTTGCTGAAGTAGTACGGGTCTCCACCGCGCACGTCATAGGCAAGCTGCGGCGCCTGGGTGGAGGACACCACGCGGATGGAGCCGTCCTTCGCGCCGCTGCTGCTGGCGATGAAGGTGTCCGCGCGGCGCAGCGACGGGGTGGCCGCGTCCGCGTACACGACGACGGTGTTGGTGGGCAGGTCGACGTACCAGGAGTGGATGGCCGGCGAGAGCGCCTTCACGTTGGCGTCCAGCTCCGCCTTCACGCGCTCCAGCTGCGCCTGGCTGCGGGCCACGCGCTGGGGCACCGCGCCGGCCAGACGCACCTTCGCGGCGCCGGCCTCGTCGGTGACGCCGACGATGAGCTGGCCACCATCCTTGTCGAGCCACGCGCCGCCGAACTTCGCGCCGAGTTGTTGGCGGATGCTCTTCTCGAGCTGGGGAGCTTTCGCCTCGAAGGCGAGACGGCGGTGAACCTGCGCTTCCGTGAGGCCCAAGTCGCGCTGCATCGCGGAGACGATTTCCGGCGACACGTCCTGCTGCGCGGCCTCGGCGGACGTCGGGATGCCAGCCACGGCGGCCAGTCCGGCGAACATCGCCGTGACGGAGGAGAGCCAATCGAACTTTCGGGTCATGAGTGTGGAGGGATGCGCCCAGGGCAGAGGCAGACGCCAGGGTGAGGGGGCCCCTGCTCGTGGGCATCGAGGGTGTGCCCTGGCGTTTCGCGAATTCCCTGAGCAGGGGACATGCCAGCCCTCGCGCGAGCCGCGCGGAGAGGCGCTCTCAGAGGAAAGCGGGGCTTGCGTCCCAGGGATTCACGCTGTCGCGGGTGGTAACTGGAGTGACCAGGTGGACACCCGAGTGACCACCCGACGTGGCCTCTGGAGTGACCACCCCACGAAAATTTCCGATGCGACGGATTCCACCCGGGTGTGTCCGTGAGCAACACCGGAGGAAATCCTTCATGAGGAAGCACATCGGCACGGCGTGTCTGGCGGCGGTTCTCTCATTCACGGCCACGCCCGCGAGCGCGGCGGGCATCGAGCAGGACCTGAACGCGCTGGAGCAGGACCTGGACGCGGGCCGGCTGACCACCTGGTCCAATCCCCACTTCATGCTGCGCGAGGCGCTCTTCGGCCCGGAGGCGCCGAAGGAAGGGGCGCCGGGGCTGAAGGAGGCCCGCGCGCGGCTGCTCGCCATCGAGAAGAAGCTGATGGAGCGGGCGGGCTCGCGCGCGAAGCAGGCCTTCGGGGATGGGACGCGCGTGACACAGGTGGACCGCGAGGCGCTGGAGCTGGTGGACGACGCGATCTCCTCGTGCCGGAACGCGGGCGGGCCCGGCGTGGCGCCGAAGGAGCTGGAGGCGGAGGTCCACCAGCAGCTCGACCGGGCGGCGCGCGTGGACGCGACGGTGCTGCGCTACTCGGGCCCGGTGGACATCGGCGTCCTGGACGTCCCCGTGTCCCTCGCGCTGTGCGAGCTGGCACTGGAGGAGCAGCGGCTCGCCGAGGAGGACACGTACCCGTACGCGAAGCTGGAGACGCAGCGCTTCTCCGGCTGCGGCTATGTGGACTACGGCTTCCACTCCATCGAGGAGCACCCGGGCACCGGCCGCTACGGGCCCTGGCAGTCCATCGGCACGCCGGTAGCGGCCCACCAGCTCGACTGCAAGAAGTTCCCCAAGCCGGGCGCCATCCCCGCGGACATCAAGAGCTCCTTCAAGCGCGAGTTCCCCGGGCTCAACCGCAAGGACGTGGTGGTGATGTCCGCGCCCGTGGGGCTGGAGACGCGCGGCCTCATCCGCGTGAAGACGGCCACGGTGCGCATCTACGCCCAGGACACGAGCCTCTCCACGACGCCGTGCGGCTCCACCGACAAGAAGCTGGTGTGCGAGGCCTCCGGCTCGCGCGCGGCCGCCCTGTACAACCAGCTCCAGCACTTCGTGCGGCGCGGCGAGGTGCACCGCGACGCGGGCCGCGTGGAGCGGTGCAAGGCAGTGAACCAGTACGCCGTGCAGCTCCATGAGGAGTTCGAGCGCGTCCACAAGGACGCCACCGCCAGCGGCGACTGGGAGCCGGGGCTGACGTACAAGACGCTGGACGGGACGATGGACGAGCAGAAGCTGCTCACCGGCCTGCGCGAGCGCGGCCGCCAGGCGGAGGAGCGCGCGTTCGGCAAGTGGTGCGCGAAGGGCTGAGCGCGACTCTCATGGACGGGCTCGGGGAAATGCCTCGAGCCCGAGCGCCCGGATGCCATTCACATGGCTGGTGGGGGTTCATCCCACCGCGAATCCCGGGCACAATGCGGGTCCTGTCTTCACGGGCCCGCAGATGTCATCCGACGCAGAGTCCGAGTTCCCCGACCCCGACGAAGTCTCCCCGGCGCCTGCGCAGGACTGGGAGGCGTGGCTTCGCGCGCAGCTCGAGGCCGCCGCCCCCGCGTGCGAGGCCTGGGGCGTCGAGCCCTCCCGGCTGAGCGAGGCCTTGCGGAAGAGCTTCCGCGACGGTGTTACATCTGCAACCGTGTATGTACGAGATAGGGTGCTGGCCATGGCGTGCGTGGCCGGCAACGCCCGCGCGCAGGAGGAGCTGGACCGCCGCGTGCGCGAGCGCGTGGCCCAGGCGGCGCGCCGCGTGGACGCGTCCGCCGCCTTCATCGAGGAGGTACGGCAGGACGTGCGCGAGAAGCTGCTCCTTGGTACCGGCGGAAGCGCGCCCCGCCTCCTGGAGTACTCCGGCCGGGGCCCGCTGGAGGCGTGGGTGGGCGTCGTCGCCACGCGCGTGGCGCTCAACCTGCGCCGGGGCGTGCAGCCGGTGAGCCTGGACGAGCGGCTCGTCACGGGGCTGTCCATGCCCTCGCCGGACCCGGAGCTGGCGCTCATCAAGGGCGAGTACCGCGAGGCCTTCCAGCAGGCCTTCCGCTCGGCGCTCGCGGACCTGGAGGACACCGAGGTCAACGTCCTGCGGCTGCACTTCGCCAAGGGGCTGAACATCGACGACCTCGGCCGCACGTACGGCGTGCACCGGGCCACGGCCGCGCGGTGGATTGCGCGGGCGCGCGAGCGGCTGCTCGCCGGCATCCGCGCGCGGCTCATGGAGGCGCTGCGCCTGGGGCCCGAGGACTTCGAGTCCCTCATGGCGCTGGTGCGCAGCCAGGTCCACCTGTCACTCTCGAAGGGCTTCGGGCCATGAGCCCGTCCGTGACGCCCTGCCCCGACGACGAGAAGCTCGTCGCCTTCGCGGACGGCTCGCTGCCCTCCGGCGAGCGCGAGGCGGTGGAGCACCACCTGCGCGACTGCGCGGAGTGCCTGGAGGCGGTGGCCCTGCTGGCGGACCAGGGAGGCGCCACGCGGACGGTGTCTCCCGCCGGGACGGAGCCTTCCCCGGCGGCGGACGCGCCGCTGCTGGCGCGAGGCACGGCGCTCGGGCGGTACGTGCTGCTGGAGCCGCTGGGCGCGGGCGGCATGGGCGTGGTGTACGCGGCCTATGACCCGGAGCTGCACCGGCGCGTGGCGCTCAAGCTGCTGCACCCGGCGCGGCGGGGCCCCTCCACAGAGGCGCGCGCGAGGCTGCTGCGCGAGGCCCAGGCGCTGGCGCGGCTGTCACATCCCAACGTCGTCCCCGTCTTCGACGTGGGCACCTGGAAGGAGCAGGTCTTCGTCGCCATGGAGTGGGTGGACGGCGGCACGCTGAGCGCATGGCTGGCGGAGCGGCCCCGCACGTGGCGCGAGGTGGTGCGCGTGGTGTCCGACGCGGGACACGGCCTGGCCGCCGCGCACGCGGCCGGGCTGGTCCACCGCGACGTGAAGCCGGACAACATCATGGTGGGCCGCGACGGGCGCGCCCGCATCACCGACTTCGGGCTGGCGCGCTTGCAGGAAGGCGAGGCTCCGGAGCGCCCTGGCGAGAGCGATGGGGCCGCGCCGCTGGACGTGTCCCTCACCCGCTCCGGCGCGCTGATGGGAACGCCGGTGTACATGGCGCCCGAGCAACTGGAGGGCCGCGGCACCCACGCGCGCAGCGACCAGTTCAGCCTGTGCGTGGCGGCGTACGAGGCGCTGTACGGAGAGCGCCCCTTCGCCGGTGCGGACGTGGTGCGGATACGCGAGGCCATGTGGGAAGGCCGGGTGCGGCCGCCACCTCCGGGAAGGACGGTGCCAGCGTCCGTGCGCCGCGCGCTGCTGCGCGGGCTGAGCCCCTCGCCGGACGAGCGCTTCCCCTCGGTGGAGGCGCTGGTGGCGGAGCTGGAGAGAGACCCGGCCCGCCAGCGGCGCCGCTGGCTCGCGGTGGGCGCGGCGCTGCTCGGCGTGGCGGCGGCACCGGTGGGCGCGCGGGCCCTGCTGCGGGCGCGGGCCGAGGCGTGCGTGGGCGTGGCGCGGCTGGACGGCGCGTGGGACGGCGCGCGGAGGGAGGCGGTGCGCGCCGCCTTCGCGCGCAGCGGCGTGCCCCAGGCGGACATCGTCTCGCGGGCCGTGACGGGCGCGCTGGACGCGTACGCGGCGCAGTGGACGGAGGCGCGGCGCGAGGCGTGCGTGGCCACGCACGTGGAGCGCTCGCAACCGGAGCGAATGCTCGCGCTGCGCCTGGCGTGCCTGGACCGGGCACGGGGAGACCTGCGCGCGCTGGCGGAGGTGCTCACCACGGTGGACGCGCAGGTGGTGCAGAAGGCGCCGCGGGCGAGCCGCTCGCTGCCGGACCTGACGGCGTGCTCGGACTGGAGCGCGCTGGCCTCGGGCGCTCCGCCGGTGCCGCCGGAGAAGCAGCCCGTGCAGGCGCAGCTCCAGGCACGGTTGTCCGAGGCGCGCGCGCTGATGGCCGCGGGCCGCTACGCCGCGGGGGTGGAGCGCGCGCGGGCGGTGGTGAAGGAGGCCCACGAGGCGGGCCTGCCGCAAGCCGAGGCGGAGGCGTGGCTCCAGCAGGGAACGCTGGAGGAGCGGCTGGGAGAGTTCCCGAAGGCGGAAGCCTCGCTGCACGAAGCATCGCTTGCGGCCGAGAGCGCGGGAGACCTTCAGACGCTGGCCCGCGCGCGCATCGGCCTGGTGGGCGTGGTGGGCAGCCGGCTGGACAGGTACGAGGACGGAGAACGGCTGGCGCGCTACGCGAAGGTGGCGGTGGAGCGCGCGGGCATCAGCCACGCGTTGAGGGGCCAGTACAACAACACCCTGGCGATGATGGAGTACCGGTCCGGCTTCTACCCCAAGGCGCGCGAGCACTTCGCCCGGGCGGCGGAGGCGCTCGAGGCGGAGGGCCCCTCGGCGGAGCAGGAGCTGGGGCTGGTGCTGAGCAACCTGGGCGCGGCGCAGTCGTACTCCGGGGACTACGCGGGGGCCATGGCCACGCTCCAGCGGGCGCTGGCCCTCCAGCAGCGCGCGGAGGTGCCGAACGACACGCTGGAGGCCTCCACGTGGACGAACCTCGCTGTCGTCTATGACCGGATGGGGCGTGAGGCGGACTCGTGCGCCGCCACGGAGCAGGCTTTCGTGCGGGTCCAGCGCGCGCTGCCGCCGGACCACCCCGAGGTCGCGAACGGGCTGCAGAACACGGCGGGCTGCTTCCTGTCCCGGGGCGACTGGGCGGAGGCCGAGTCGCGCTTCGCGCGGGCCATCGCCATCATCGAGCGCACGAAGGGGCCGGACAGTCAGGAGATAGGCATCTTCGAGCAGAGCTGGGGAGAGAGCCTGCTGGACGCGGAACGAGACGCGGAGGCCGTGCCGCACCTGCGCCGCGCGTATGGGGTGCTGCACAAGTCCGTGGGCGACACCCACCCCCTCACCGCGCTGGTGCTCATCGACCTGGGACGCCTGGCCCTGCGGCGCGGCGAGTACTCGGAGGCGGCGCGCTCCCTGGAGACGGCCGTGCGAGGGCTGGAGGACGCCGAGCCCCAGGACGCGGGCCACGCGCGCTTCTTCCTGGCCCAGGCGATGTGGGGGCTGGGGCAGCACACCAACGCGCAGCGTCTCGCCCTGGAAGCACGCAGCCTCTTCGAGAAGGCCGGCAACTCGGAGGAGGTCGCGAAGGTCGACGCGTGGACGGCGAAGCCGTCCGTGCGCTGAGCGCTCACCCGTCGAAGCGGAGGATGCGCTCCACGCGGAAGGTGGACGCGGGCCCCAGCGGCTTCAGGAGCATCAGCTCACCGGACTGCCCGAGCTCCACCACGTCCCTGCCGGGCTTCTCCAGCCGGAGGGTGTCACCCTCCTTCGCGGACTGCCCCGCCGACGGCACGGCGAACAGTCCCCTACCCTCCACCGTCTCAATCGCGCCCAGGACGCGCAGGTCTCCCAGCTCCTCCACCTTGCCCACATGGACGAGCGCGAGCTGGCCACCCTTCCGGTGCACCTCGCGCGTGACGGCGATGCCCACGTCCGCGGTGAAGGGTTTCCCATCCGCGCCGAACAGCCCCACGTCCTTCAGCAGCACCTGCACGAGCCCCGAGCTGAAGTTCTCCGGAATGGAGTCGTAGCGAGTGATGTCCGCCTCGGCGGCCCTGCCGGTGGCCAGTGCCTCCAATGCCGTGGCCAGCGCGACGAAGTTGAGCCGCACCAGCGGCTCGTCTGGCGGCATCGACGTCCACGCGCCCGTCTCGATGAGCACCGTGGGCGTCCCCCAGCGCGTCATGTTGTCGCCGAAGGCGCGCGTCTCGAAGGAGTCGTCGTAGCGCCCCACCTGTCCCGGCGCGAGCGTCTCCACCGCGTCGCGAATCACCGCGCACACCTTCTTCGCGAGCAGCCGCCCCGGGTTGTCGCTCCGCTTCTCGTCGAATGCCGCCGCGAGCACCGAGATGGACGCGGGGCGCCCCGTCCGGCCCACCGCATGCCGCCAGCTCTGGTTGTGGAGGTTGAAGCCGATGAAGGGCTTCAGCCTGTCCCGCAGTCCCTTGAGGGCCCGCGCCTCCGGCGTCTGGAGCGCCAGCGCATCGCGGTTGATGTCGATGCCCTGCGCGTTGCGGCGCTGGAAGCGCTCGGCGCCGTCGGGATTGAGCAGGGGCACCGCGTGGAGCGTGAGCTCGCCGAGCATCCGGGCGACCCACGGCTCCTGCCGGTGCGTGCGGACGTACTCGAAGAAGTCGAGCAGCGCCGTGGTGGCGGTGGGCTCGTCGCCGTGCATCTGCGACCAGAGCAGGACGTGCCGCGCGCCGGTGCCGAGGGACACGTGGTACAGCGCGCGCCCCTCCACCGAGTGCCCCACCTCCTCCAGGCCGAAGAGGTCCGGAGCGCGCTCGCGCAGGTCCTTCAGGTGCTTCTCCACGTCGCCATGCCGCACCAGCGGCGCCACGGGGAGGTCCTTCGAGTGGACATCCGACCACCGCTCGGCGAGCGCCTTCGGAGGAGGAAGCGCCTGGGACGGGACAGGAGGAGTCGAGCTCATGGGTTTCTGGGGAGGTGAGGCGCCCAGCAAGAGGAGGGAGGACAGCACGAGCAGCGAGCAGCGCAGCCGGAGGTTCTGTCTGACGGAGCCCATCACCCTGTCCTCATGCCCCGGATGCTAACAGCCACCTCCCCCGGTTGAGGCAAGATGCGAGGCATGCGAACGCCACTTCGAGCACAACCCCTCACCCGTGAGGCCTTCGCTCCCTTCGGAGACGTCATCGGCCTGGGGCTCTCCGGAGGCTCCAGCGCCAACCAGGGCACCGCCACCCGGTATGACCGGGTGGCCCGACTCGGAGGCAGCCGGCCCGAGGCGCAGCCCAACCTCGCGGTGTTCCGCTCGGTGGCGAAGACGCTGCCCTTCGAGGTGAAGCTGCTGGAGCGCCACCCGTGCTCGTCGCAGATGTTCGTGGCGCTGTCGTGCCAGCGCTTCCTCGTCGTCGTGTGTCCGGACGACGCGCGCGGCGAGCCGGACCTGTCCCAGCTTCGCGCCTTCGTGTGTGGCCCGGGCCAGGGGGTGAACTACCGCCCCGGGCTCTGGCACCACCCCATCATCGCGCTCGACGGGCCGGCGGACCTGTTGATGCTCGCGTGGGAGGACGGCACGGCGCTCGACTGTGAGGAGCGTCCCCTCCCCAAGCCCTACCTCGTCACGAGCGACTGACGAAGCACGTCCCCTTCCCACTGGAACAGCGCCACCGGATGGCGTACGGGCTCCAGCGTCCCATCCGGATGGACGAGCGCACCACCGCCCAGCGGAATGCCGATTCCACGCGCCCCCGGCTCCGCGGCGTGCATGGCGCGCTTCAGTTCCTTCCAGTCCGGAGCCCCATGCACGCCGACGAGGAAGGGCGCGAGGCCGAGGACCGGGAACAGCGGCAACGCTCCGGGAGGCGGATGCTCCGGCCACGCCCGCGTGCCGAGCTGCATCGCGCCCGCGGAGATGCCCATCAGGACGGCACCCTCGCGGTAGCGCTGTCGGAGCAGCGACTCCACGCCGTTCCTCTGGAAGGTCTCCCAGCCGAGGAGCGGGTCACCTCCCGCCAGCAGGATGACGTGCGCGCTCGCGAGCCACGCGCGGTCCTCGTCCGAAGGCCGTGAGGGAATCATCCGGCAGCGCGAGATGCCCACGCCCTCCATGGCCCCGGTGAAGAGCTCGTAGAAGTCGGGCACGTCGCCGTTGGACGCGCCGAGATACGCGGCTCGCGGTTGCACGTCCCCGAGCAACGCGTGGAGACAGGCCAGGAACGGCCTGTCTCCGTCACGCCAGAACAGGAGCGAGCTGTCCGCGAGCAGGAGGAGCGGCTTGGGCGTGGCTTTCATGCGCGAGCGGAGCAACCCGGCGTCAGTTCATGATGTCGTTCACGATGTTCGCGGGGATGCCGGCCCGCACGGGTTGCCCTTCTTCGTCCTGCAGGTCGAGGTCCTGGGTGGAGATGATCCACACGTCCAGCGTGTCGTCGTTGTCCACGTTGCCCGCGCACGCCAGGGTGATGTTGCAGTCGGGGCACTGGCCCGAGATACCCAGCCGGTCCGCCACCCCCGGAGGCAGGTCCGATGCGGAGACGGAGCGCATGTTGGGAAACTTGAAGGTGTCCACGTCCACTCCCACCGCGTCCGGCAGCGGCTCCACCGCCGCCTCCGCGCGGGACGTCATGGGGCCATTACCCGCGAAGTACGCGTAGCGGTTTCCGCGCTCGGGCATGAAGCCCCGCGCCGAAGGGTTCAGGTCATAGGCGCGCTTCTCGAGGTGGTACGCCTTCTGCCACGTGAACCAGGCCTTCAGGTTCGCCTTGCACTCGGCCTGCTTCGAGCGCGCCTGGAACTTGAGGAAGTTGGGGATGGCGATGGCGGACAACATGCCCACGCACGGGCAGGCCAGCAGCACCGCGACCACGCCGAGGATGATGTAGAGCGTCTTCCGGCTGGAGCCGGCGGTGACGGTGGTCACGTTGCCGCACGCGCAGGTGAGCCCGGAGCCCGGAGCGAGCCCCGTCACGTCGAGAGCACGGCCGCACTTCGGACACTTCATGGTCGCCATCTGGAGAGCGCTCCCTCTTTCGCGGCGCGCCTTCCGCGCCGGGCGTGGTGACGATACCCGGGCACTCGGGGATGCCGCCAAGATTGTGGCCAACGGCATGCGGGCGAGCCCGGTGTGGGTGGCCCCAACCCCGGGGCCTGGACCGTCCGACCCGGGCAACGGCTACACTGCCCGGCGTGCCGAAAGATTTGCTCGACCTGGATGCCACACCCGAACGCCTGAGAGCGCTCGCGGACGCCGGAGTCCTTCCGCCCGCCGCGCTGCAGCGCGCGCTCCACCTGTCCGTGGCCACCCCGCCCCGCTCCGAGTGGCGGAGCTTCCTGTCCACCACGCTGATGGGCCTGGGCACACTGCTGGTGCTCTCCGGCGTCATCTACTTCTTCGCTTACAACTGGGCGGCCCTGCACCGCTTCGGGAAGCTGGGCCTCATCGCCGCGGCGATTGCAGGCACCGCGGTGGCCGCGTGGCGGCTGGGCGAGGGGCTCGCCAGCCAGCTCTCCCTGCTGGCCTCAGCGGTGCTCGTGGGGGCGCTGCTCGCGGTGTATGGGCAGGCGTACCAGACGGGCGCGGACCCGTATGAGCTGTTCGTCGGCTGGGCGGTGCTCATCCTCCCGTGGGTGGCGATGGCCCGCTTCGCGCCGCTGTGGCTGTTCCTCCTCGTGCTCGTGAACACCGGCGTCATCCTCTTCTGGGGACAGGTGCTCGGCGGCGACGAAGACACGGCCGCGTGGCTCGCGGTGGGGCTGGGCCTGCTCAACGGCTTCGCGTGGGCCACGTACGAGCACTTCGCGAACGCGGGCGTGTCCTGGCTGCGGGCACGGTGGGTGCCTCGCACGATGGCGGTGACGACGGTGGCCCCGCTGCTGGCGGCGGCGGTGGCGTTCATCGTCGCGCCGTCCGAGGTGGGCCCCGGAGCCGGGGTGGCGCTGCTGCTCGTGCTGGCTTCGCTGGCGGCGGACTACGCGCTGCACCGCCATCTGCACGGCGAGCTGTTCCTGCTCACCGTGGGCGTGCTGTCCGCGATGACGCTCGCCACCACGTGGGTGGGCCGCCTGCTCATCGTGGACGCCAACGTGGACGAGTTCAGCCTCTTCATCATGCCCTTCATCATCATCGGCGAGGTGGGGCTCGCGGTCTGGTGGCTGCGCAACGAGGCCCGTGCGACGGGCGCGGCGGAGGAGGCCTGAGATGGCGCGCCCCTCGATTCAAGACGTGCTGAAGGGCCTCCAGGCGGAAGGGCATCTGGCTCCCGACACCGAGGCCCGGGCCCGTACCGCGCTGGAGGTGTACCAGCGCACCGACGTGGCCACGCCGTGGTTCGTCAAGGCGCTCGCCGGCTTCGGCGCGTGGGTGGCCGCGTCGTTCCTGCTCAGCTTCTTCGGCTGCGTCGGCCTCTGGAAGGAAGAGGCGCTGATGGGCTTCCTCGGGCTCATCATCGGCGCCGGCGCCACGCTGCTGCGGCGGGCCACGCGGGGCGCCTTCATGGAGCAGCTCGCGCTGGCGCTGTGCCTCGCCGGCCTGGCCATGGTGGAGACGGGCTTCGCAATCGTCACGGAGAGCGACATCACGCCAGCCGTCCTCCAGCTCGTGCTCGGCGCGGTGCTGCTCGCCCTCTTCCCGGATGCCATCCTCCGCTTCCTCATGGCCCTGGGCATGGCGGGAGCGGCGGTCTTCCTGCTGTGGAAGGCGCTGGGCGAACTGGGGATGCAGCTCGGGCTGCTCGGCTGCGCGGTGCTCGTGCACTGGCTCCTCCTGGAGCAGGCCCGGCTGCGGCGCGGACGCTGGGGCGAGCTGGTGGGCCCCTCCGCCTTCGCGCTGGCCTGCGGCCTCATGGGCGCGCTGCTCACGCTCAACTTCGCCGGCGCGGTCATGAGTGAGCTGCGCATGCACGGCGTGTCCGTACCGGATGCGCTGCTCACGCTGGGGCTGACGGCGCTGACGCTGTACACCGCGTGGCGGGTGATGAAGGAACTGGAGCTGGAGGCGTCCGGCGTGGCGGGCGTGGCGGTGTTCGTCGCGCTGGGCGTGCTGGCGCTGATGACGCTGCACACGCCGACCATCATCACCGCGGCGGGGATGATGGTGCTCGGCTTCCACCGGCGCTCGACGGTGCTGCTGGGGCTGGCGGCGGCGTTCCTGCTCGCGGCGGGCGGCTGGTACTACTACGACCTGGGGCTCACCCTGCTGGCCAAGGCGCTCGCGCTGACGGGCAGCGGGCTGGTGTTCCTGGGCCTGCGGACGTTCCTCGCGCGGCGCTTCCCCGCCGCGACGGCGGAGGTGCGGTGATGCGCGCTGCGGTCATCTTCGGCGGGCTGGTGCTCGCCCTCGGCGCGCCCGCGGGGCTCGTCGTCCAGAAGGAATATGTGCTGGCCCGGGGACAGCCGGTGCTGCTGGAGCTGGCGCCCAGAGACCCGCGCTCGCTGATGCAGGGCGACTACATGGTGCTGGACTACGCCATCAGCCGCGAACGCCAGGGAGAGCTGGAGGCGCGCCCCCACGACGGCAACCTGGTGCTGCGCCTGGACGAGCAGGGCGTGGGGCGCTTCGTGCGCTTCGACTCGCCGGACACGCCGCTGGCGCCGGGAGAGCTCAAGCTGCGCTACCGCGTCCGGGACGACCGCGTGCGCCTGGGCGCGGAGGCCTTCTTCTTCCAGGAGGGCCACGCGGACCGCTACGCCGGGGCGCGCTACGGCGAGCTGAGCGTGGCGGACAGCGGCGCCAGCGTGCTCGTGGGGCTGCGCGACGGGCAGCGCGAGCCCATGGGACGCGACACTCCGTAGGCCCACCGAGTAGGCCCGCTTCTCGGGCCCACTCCCCGACCTGCAACACGATGGCGCTTGCTCTCCGCGGCGACTTCGTGCATCATTTTATTGATTTCGATAATCAAAATCAAAATCAGGGAGACGCGATGCTCGAACAGGGATGCGGCAAGACGGTGCTGGCGCGGGGCCCGTGCGCGGAGGTGACGCGGTGTTCCTGTGGGCACATCCACCTGGCGATGGGCCCGGTGACGATTCGCGTGGAGGAGGAGGTGCTCCGCGCCATCGGCATGACGCTGGCCGAGGCGCTCCAGCAGCTCGGTGAGCGGGAAGAGTCTCCCCTCGTGACGGCGGAGCCGGCGCTCACCTCGGGTGGGTGGAAGCAGTGAGCGCCACCGGCTCCCTGCGCCTGCCGCGGACGGAGCAGTCCGCGCGCGTGCGGCGCCAGTCCGGCGCGGAGGCCTCCGCGCTTCCTCGCGAGTCCGCGGCCGCCCCGCTCTCCGTGTTGCTGGAGGAAGGCACGGCGAAGGCGCGTCAGCAGGCGGAGCGCTCCCTCTTCCTGGAGACGCTGTTCGCGGACAACTGGGACGGAGGCGTGTACGGCCAGTTCGTCCGGGCCCAGCACTACGTCAGCTACCTGCGCCAGCTCCACTACCTGTACACCGCCTTCGAGGGCGTGCTGCCGCGCGTGGTGGACTCGCCGCTGACGCCGGTGTTGCTGCTGCCGGAGCTGCGCCGCGCCAGCGCGCTGGAGGCGGACCTCGTCTACTTCTGCGGCGAGACGCGCACGGAGTCCTTCGCGTGCCTGGAGGCCCGCGTGCACGCGCAGCGGCTTCGCGAGGTGGCGGAGGAAGCGCCGCACCTGCTGGTGGCGCATGCGTATGCGCGGTGCATGTTGGATTTGTTCACCGGGCCGGCCCGGGCGCCGCGCATCGCGGAGGCCTTCGAGCTGGATGACGGCCGGGGCACCTGCTTCTACGACGCGCTCACCGCGTCCGAGCTGGCGGCCTTCCGCGTCCGCCTCCACTCGCGCCTCGACGGGCTGGAGCTGGACGCGGACGAGGTGCAGGAGGTCATCCAGGAGGCGCGCATGGCCTTCCGGCTCCATTCGCTCGTCTGTGACGAGCTGGCCCGGGGCGCATCGGGCATCACCGCGCGGGGCACCGTCGCGGCGCCCTGCCCTCCGCGCTGAAGCCCGTCGCGCGGGGGGTGCCCGGAAGGAGCGGGCACCCCCGCATCAGGCGGCCTCGTCCTCCGACAGCAGGTCGGCGAAGGGCGACGCGTCCTCGCCGAGGGCCTTGTAGAGCGCCTCCACCTTCTCCAGCTCGCGCTTGAGCGCCTTGTGGTGGTTGCGGTTCTTCACCAGGCTCTCGCGCCCCAGCAGGCGGAAGCCCTCGTCGCGGCCCACCTGGCGGATGGCCATGCCCAGCACCAACCCGCGGAACGCATCCGCGAGGTCCAGGTCGAGCGGGGCATTGCGCTTGCGCGCCTCGGCGACGAAGGCCTGCGCGGCCGCGCGGAGCGCCTCTGGCAGCGGCTTGCCACCCGGCACCTGCTCGTAGTCGAGCGCCCGCGCCACGTGCTTGTCCTGCAGCACCAGCTCCCCCGTGGGACTGGTCTGCTCCACCATGGCCAGCGTGTAGGCGCGGCGGACGATGTTGTCGAGCTGCCGCAGGTTGCCCGGCCAGCTCCCGCCCACCAGCAGCCGCTCCGCCTCGGGCGTCAGCCGGGCGCTGCCCTCGGGCGAGCGCTCGCGGTGCCGGCGGTTCACCATGTACCGCGCCCACATGGGGATTTCGTCCGTGCGCTCCTGCAGCGCGGGCATGCGCACCGGCAGCACGTTGACGCGGTAGTAGAGGTCCTCGCGGAAGCGGCCCGCGCGCACCTCCGCGTGCAGGTCCGCGTTGGTGCCGATGATGAAGCGCACGTCCGCCTGACGCTCACCGGTGCCCTCGCCCAGCGGGCGGTAGCTGCGCGACTCCAGCAGGTGCAGCAGGCCCGCCTGCGCCTTCAACGACAGCTTGTCGATTTCGTCGATGAACAGCGTGCCGCCGTCCGCACGCGCCACGCTGCCCGGCGCGTCGCGCACCGCGCCCGTGAAGGCGCCCTTCTTCCAGCCGAAGAGCTCCGCCATCTGGAGGTCCTCGGGCACCGTCACCAGGTCCAACGTCTCGAAGGGCTTGCCCCGGCGGTTGGAGCGCTCGTGGCACCAGCGCGCCAGCCGCGACTTGCCCGCGCCGGTGGCGCCGCTGATGAGGATGGTCTCATCCTGCAGAGCGAAGACGCGGAGGATGGGCAGCAACTCCGCCATGGAGCGGCCCACCACCGGGAGGAACTCGTCCACCTCCGGCGTGGCCACCGGGCGCTGCGGCAGTCCGGCCAGGTACGGCGCGGCCACGTCCGCGAGCAGCTGCAGCTTGTCCCCCACCGACAGCCAGACGAACTCCTGGCCCATGGCGGCGAGGCAGTCCGCCTCGAGAGAAATCATCCCCTCGATGCTGCCGCCCGGCGTGCGCAGCGGCAGCACGCACACGTGCGTGGCGTGGCGCCCGAGGAAGCGCTGGCGGCTCTCGTTGCTGTGGAAGCCCGCCAGCCCCGGGTCACCCGTCACCGGCGCGTTGGGCGCGTGCGGCTGCACCGTGCCCACGTTGACGTCGATGGACACCGCGCACCGGTGCTCCACCACCGCGCGCCACGCCGTGGCCGAGGTGAAGAAGGGCGTACCCACACTGGCATCCGTAATCTCAGAGGACCCCACATCCAGCGCGGCCAGCCGGCGGTAGGCCTCGCCGGGGCGGAGGTGGACGATTCCGCGGAGGACGCGGGCCCGGGCTGCGTACCGACTGGACGCAACCGCTTCCTGGGCCATGGCCAACATCCGGCGCAGGGTGGCCGCCGCGGCGGTCTCGAAATCCTTTGCCGCCCGCAGTGCGGTCAGCAACTGCGCCATCTCGTCGTGCATCCACTCGCCTCCGTCCGGAACCATCATCCGAGCCAACCCCTCGGGGCCGCTGCGGAAGAGGGACGAAGTGTAGCGGAGATGGAGATGAAGAACGCGGAAGGAGCGGCCCCTCCCTCCGCGTTCTCGGACCTCCATGACGGCGGGACGCCCGGTTTCCCGTGGCGCCACGCGAAAACACCATGCGGGCTTCGTGCCAGACACCCCGTTTCACGTGTTTTCAAGGGGATGGCCCGAGAGGGGGGTGGAGGTGCCCTCCTGGCGCGTCCTGCTGGGACGCACGCGCGTCCAACCAGGACGCAGGCCCGTTGTCGCGGACGGAGAGGGGGGCGATCGCTATGCTACTCGCCCTCTATGACATCTCCCGCGTGGCTCCACCCCTTGCCTGGGGTGGGAGCGACCATCGGTCCCTACCAGCTCCAGGAAGTCCTGGGCCAGGGGGGCATGGGAGTCGTGTACCGGGGTGAGCACCCGGAGACGGGCGAGGCGGTGGCCGTGAAGACGGTCCGCGCCGCCTCCGAAGTCCCCCTGGCCAGCATCCGGCGGGAGATTCACGCGCTGCGTCGGCTCCGGCACCCGGGCGTGGTGCGAATCGTGGCCGAGGGCGTGTCGGACGGGCTGCCCTGGTACGCCATGGAGCTGCTGCGCGGGCAGACGCTGCGCGGCGCCAGCGCGGGGCAGGAGGCGGGCCCGGTGACGCCGGAGCGCCTGCGCTCCGTGCTCAACCTGGTGCGGAGGCTGTGCGCGCCGCTGGCCTTCCTGCACGCCAACGGCCTCGTCCACCGGGACCTCAAGCCGGAGAACGTCTTCCTGCGCCCGGACGGCACGCCGGTGCTGGTGGACTTCGGCATCGCCGCGCGCTTCGGCGGCTCGCGGGGCCGCGAGACGCTGGACGTGGGCGGCACGGTGGTGGGCAGCGACGCGTACATGGCGCCGGAGCAGCTCCGCGGCGGCTTCGTGGACGCGCGCGCGGACCTCTACGCGCTGGGCTGCATCTTCTACGAGCTGCTCACCGGCCGGCCTCCCTTCCTCCCCGGCCGCGAGGGGCCCGTGCCGCACCAGCACTTCCACGTGGCGCCGGTGCCCCCGTCGCGGCGCGTGGAGGGCCTGCCGGAAGGCGTGGACGCGCTGGCGCTGCGGCTGTTGGCGAAGAAGCCCCAGGAGCGCCCCGGCTATGCGGAGGACGTGGCGGCGGCGCTGGACGCGCTCGGCGCGGAGGGCGGCGGAGACGGCGCCACGCCCCGGACGCCGGCCTATCTCTACCGGCCGGACCTGGCGGGACGCGGCGGCGAGCTGGGCCGCCTCATGGACGCGCTGGACGCGGCGTCTCGCGGCCGGGGCGGGCGCGTGTTCCTCGGCGGAGAGAGCGGCGCGGGCAAGACGCGGCTGGCGCTGGAGCTGGCGTCGGAGGCGACGTGGCGGCGCATGGCGGTGGTGACGGGCGAGTGCGTGCCGCTGGACTCCGGAGGCGCGGACGTCCACGCGGCGCCGCTGCAGCCGCTGCGCCCGCTGCTGCTCGCGGTGGCGGACCGCTGCAACGAGCGCGGCACGCGGGAAGCGGACCGGCTGCTGGGGCCGCGCGGACGCGTGCTCGCCGCGTACGAGCCGTCCCTGGCGCAGCTCCCCGGCCAGCACGCCTGGCCCGAGCCCCCTGCCCTGCCGGCGCCCGAGGCGCGCGCCCGGGTGCTGGCGGCGCTGCGCGACACGCTGCGGGCCTTCGCGGAGGTGCAGCCGCTGCTGCTGGTGCTGGATGACTTGCAGTGGGCGGATGACCTGACGCTGAGCTTCTTGCAGGAGCTGGGCGCGGGGCAGCTCTCGACGCACCCGGTGCTGCTGGTGGGCACGTACCGCATGGACGAGATGGGCGCGGCGCTGCGCACGCTCGTGGGCGCGCCGGACGTGGTGCGGGTGGAGGTGGGGCGGCTGGACGCGGCGAGCGCGGGGGAGATGGTGCGCGGCATGCTGGCGCTGCGCGAGGTGCCCGCCCCCTTCGTGGACGTGCTGGTGCGCGAGACGAGCGGCAACCCCTTCTTCATCGCCGAGTACCTGCGCGCCGCCATCGACGCGGGCCTGCTCTTCCGCGCCCCGTCCGGCGAGTGGCTCTTCGAGGCGGGCGGCAGCACCGCGCACCGGCCCCTCCCGCTGCCGGGCAGCATCGTCGAGCTCATCGAGCGGCGGCTGGCGGACCTGGGCGCGGAGGGACGCGCGCTGGCGGAGGCGGCCTCGGTGCTGGGCCGCGAGCAGGACGCGGAGATGCTGCTGACCATCGCCGCGCTGTCGGAGCCCGCGGGGCTGGAGGCGGTGGCGGAGCTGCGCCGCCGGCAGGTGCTGGAGGAGTCCGGCGGCGGGCGCCTGCGCTTCGTGCACGACAAGCTCCGCGAGGTGGCCTACGCGCGCGTCCCCACCGACGCGCGCCAGACGCTGCACCGGCGCTCGGCGGAGTGGCTGGAGCGCCGCTACACCGGAACGCTGGAGCAGGACGACCACGCCGCCGCGCTGGGCCACCACTGGTCCCGCGCGGCGAGAGCGGGCCGCGCGTTCGGTTGGTACGCACGCGCGGGGGACAGGGCCCGGGCCGCGTACGCCAACGGCGACGCCATCGCCTTCTACGAGGCCGCGCTGCGCGAGGCGGCGGCGTCCGAGCGGGACGCGGACGCGTCCACGACGAACGCGGCGGGCGTGGAGGCCGTGGCGCTGGAGCACGTCTGGGAGGCGCTGGGTGAGGTGCTGGCCCTCACCGGCAGGCAGGCCGAGGCGCGCACGGCCTTCATGGAGGCCCTGGCACGCATTCCGCAAAGCGAGCGCGTCCGTCGCGCCAACGTCCTGCGGAAGGTGGGCAAGGCCTTGCAGACGCACCATCAGAACGAGGAAGCGCTGCGCGTCTACGCGCGCGCGGAGGCCGAGCTGGGCCCCGCGCCGGACGCGTACTCCTCGTCACCGTCCGAGGCCGAGGCCTGGTGGCACGAGTGGGTGCAGCTCCAGGGCGAGCGCATCACCGTGCACTACTGGCTGGCGCAGCTCGACGAGATGCGGGCGCTGGTGGACGGCGTGCGGCCCGTGGTGCAGGCCCACGGCACGCCCCTCCAGCGCGCCCGCTTCTTCAACTCATTGGTGCAGATGCAACTTCGTAGCGAGCGCTACCAGGCCTCCGCGGACACGGTGGCGCACGCGCGGGCCTACACGGACGCGGCGCTGGAGGCGGGCGGAGAGCTGGAGCGCGCGGGCGCGCGGTGCGTGCTGGCCTCGGTGCTGCTCTTCCACGGCGCGCTGGAGGAGGCGCAGGCCGGCATGGAGCTGTCGCTGCGCGAGGCGGAGCGGCTGGGCGACGTGACGCTGCAGACGCGCTGCCTCACGTACCTCACCGTCATCCTCCGGCTGCGGGGGCAGGTGGACGCCGCGCGCGAAGCAGCGGGCCGCAGCCTGGAGGTGGCCACCACCGCGCGCATGGCGGACTACGTGGGCGCGGCGCACGCCAACCGGGCATGGGGGGCCCTGCGCGCGGGAGATGGCCCGGCCGCTCGCGAGGCCGGCTCGGAGGCGCTCCGGCTGTGGCGTCCCCTGTCCCTCGTCTACCCCTTCCAGTGGTTGGCGCATTGGCCGCTGCTCGCGGTGGAGCTGGCGGACGGGCGCGTACCCGAAGCGCTGGAGCACGCGCGCGCCATGCTGGCGCCGAGTCAGCAACGACTGCCCGAGGCGCTCTCCACCCCGCTGGCCGCGGCGGTGGCGGCCGGGGCGGACACCGCCTCCGCCCGCGAGCACCTCACGTTGGCCTGTGAAGCCGCTCGGCGGCTCGGCTACCTGTGACGCTGTCACCTTCGCCGTTCACCCCATCCATCGAGGAACCCATGACCTCATCGAGCACGAAGGAGTACGTGTACCTTTTCTTCCAGCCCAACGAGGTCAACATCCTCGAGGGCTTCACCACCGACATGAAGGTGATGGGTGTACCGAAGGACAACCCAAACGAACCGGAGAACGTGACGGACCTTGTCCGGTTTCACGTGAATTCCGAGGCGGGCGGGAAGAGCGGAGATCCAGCCCAGGTGGAGGTGACGGTCAACATCACCACGAAGGTCGCCCAGGTGAAGGGAGTCAAGCCGGGCGCCGACCCCGCCGAGCTGGTCGCCACGCTGCACGAGTGCGGGGACCGCCCGGCGCCGAGGGCCACGGCCAAGGCCTGGGTGGACGAGTCGGACCTGCTGCTCTACGCGCCGGATGGTAGAATCTACTGGCTGCCCACCGAGACGTGGATGAACGCGAAGTCCTTCGACCCCTCGCACCCCCACGACATGAAACACCTCGCCAAGGCCATCAAGCCGCTGCTCAAGAACGAGGCCGTGGTGGCCAACATCCCGCACCACGTCGGGCGCGACTGCTCGTGCTCGGAAGAAGAAGCCCCGCGCGAGGCCATGGCGAGCCTGGGCGCGCCCGCAGAGCCCGTCACCTGCTTCCTCCTCAACCTCAACAGCATCCTGTTGAGCTATTCCCCCAGCAAGTCACTCGACGCGGAGGAGCAGGACGCCTCTCCCTTCGCGTCCCGGAAGTTCTGATGCCCCTTCGCAACGCCCTCCGCACACCGGAAGTGGCCCTGTCCTCCGCCGGTACTCCCAAGAGCTTTCGCCTCGGCGCACGCCGGGCGGTATCCCCGCAGCAGACGCTGGAGCGCGTGCGCCGGCTCATGCCGATGTTGGGCATCACCCGCATCGCCAACGTCACCGGCCTGGACACGATTGGCATCCCCGTCGTCATGGTGACGCGGCCCAACGCGCGCTCGCTCGCGGTGTCGCAGGGCAAGGGGCTGACAATGGATGCGGCGAAGGCGTCCGGCCTCATGGAGTCCGTGGAGGGCTACCACGCCGAGCACATCTCCCTGCCGCTGAAGCTGGCCACGTACAACGAGCTGCGCCTGCGCGAGCCCGTGGTGGACGTGGCCGGCCTGCCCCGGCTGTCGGTGAGCCTGTTCCACGACAACTGGCGCATGCTGTGGGTGGAGGGCGTGAATCTGATGAAGGGCAGCACGCTCTGGCTGCCCTTTGATTTGGTGCACACCGACTACACGCTGCCCCTGCCCACCGGCAGCGGCGCGTTCCTGATGAGCAGCAACGGGCTGGCCTCCGGCAACCACGTGGTGGAGGCCACGCTCCACGGCCTGTGTGAAGTCATCGAGCGGGACGCCACCACGCTCTGGCACGCGCGCGGCCCCCGAGCCCAGGCGCCCACGCGGCTGGACCTGGACTCGGTGGACGACCCGGCGTGCCGCGTGGTGCTGGAGAAGTACGCGCGCGCGAGCGTGGCCGTGGGCGCGTGGGAGACGACGAGCGACGTGGGCGTCCCCGCCTTCACCTGCTCCATCGTCGACCGCGAGCCGGAGCCCTTCCGCCCCGTGGCGGTGGCCAGCGGCATGGGCTGCCACCCGTCGCGCGAGGTGGCCCTGCTCCGCGCGCTGACGGAGGCCGCGCAGAGCCGGCTCACCCGCATCAGCGGCGCGCGGGATGATTTGCACCGCAAGGCCTACGAGGCGGCGAAGGACGGCGTCGCGGCGGAGCGGATGCGGGTGCGCCTGCGGGAGGAAGCCCCCGTGCGCCGCTTCCACCTGGTGCCCACGCACGACGGCACGACGCTGGAGGAAGACCTGGCCTGGGTGCTGGGGAAGCTGGGCGCCGCCGGGCTCTCCCAGGTGGTGGCGGTGGACCTGACGAAGCCGGAGCTGGGCGTACCGGTGGTGCGCGTGGTGGTGCCGGGGCTGGAGCCCACGCACGAGGCCCCGGGCTATGTGCCCGGCCCGCGGGCGCAGCGAGTGCTTCGGGAGCGCGAGGAATGAAGAAGGTGTTCATCTTCACCGGCCCCACGCTGCGGCCGGAGGAAGCGCGCGCGGAGCTGGACGCCATCTACCTTCCGCCCGTGCAGCAGGGCGACGTGTACCGGGCCGCGCGGGAGAACCCGGTGGCCATCGGCATCATCGACGGCTTCTTCGAGCACGTGCCCGCGGTGTGGCACAAGGAAATCCTCTGGGCCATGGCCGAGGGCATCCACGTCTTCGGCGCCGCCAGCATGGGCGCGCTGCGCGCGGCGGAGCTGGCGCCCTTCGGCATGGAGGGCGTGGGCGAAATCTTCGAGGCCTACCAGCGCGGCGAGCTGGAGGACGACTCGGACGTCGCGGTGGCGCACGCGGGCGAGGAGGACGGCTGGCGTCCGCTGTCCGAGGCGATGGTGAACATCAGCGCCACGCTCTCCTCCGCGTGGCTCTCGCAGGTGGTGACCGAGACCACCCGCACGACGCTGGAGCGGGTGGCCAGGTCACTCTTCTACGTGGAGCGCGCCTGGCCGGTGGTGCTGGCGCGCGGCGCGCGGGAGGGGGTGCTGGCCTCGCAACTCCAGGCGCTCGAGGCGTGGCTGCCGTCGGGCCGCGTGGACCAGAAGAAGCTGGACGCGCTGACCCTGCTGCGCCGCCTGCGCGAGCACTTGGAGGTGGGCCTCCTGCCGAAGACGGTGAGCTTCCCCTTCCAGCACACGGATGCCTGGGAAGAAGCGCTGCGCCGCGCGGGCCGCCTGCCGCTGCAGCGGGACGCGAAGCCCCTGGAGGGCGTGGCCCCGGAGTCACTGCTGGATGAATTGCGCCTGCGCGGCACGCTGGGCGCGGCTCGGCGCGCGAGCATGGCGCGGGCCCTGGCGGTAGAGGAGGCCCGCCGGCTGCGGCGCGAGCCCGGCGAGGAGGAGTTGCGCAACACGGCCGAGGCGCTGCGCCAGGAGCGGGGCCTGGCACCGGACTCCTTCGAGCGCTGGCAGGCGGAGCAGCAGGTGGACGACCTGGGCCGGCTGCTGCGCGACGAGTCCCACGTGCGCTGGGTGGAGACGCTCTTCGAGCCGGACGTGCTGCGGCACCTCGCGGACCACCTGCGGCTGACGGGCGAGTACTCGGACCTGCTGGAGCGCGCCCGTGACAAGGAGCGGGTGCTCGCCGCGGCGGGGATGGCGACGCCCCGGCTGGAGGACGCGGGCATCACCGAGGACATGCTGTGGCGCTGGTACTTCGAGGAGCGCCAGGGCCGGCTGATGCCGGAGTCCCTCGCCCGGGCCGCGCGCGATGGCGGCTTCTCGGACGTGGACTCCATGCGCCGGGCCGCGCTGCGCGAGCTCTGCTACGTGCTGGCCAAGGCCGACGCGCGCGACTGAGCGTCACGCGGGCTGCAGGATGAAGACGCGGTCCAGCCGGCGGCTGCCACGCAGCACCGGCGACTCCAGGTCGTAGTCGAAGTCGTACATGGCCACCACGCGCAGGCCCGCGTCGCGGAAGAGCTTGCTGGCCTGGGGCGCGCTGTACGTGCGGAAGAACCACGTCGTCTCGATGAGCCAGTCCTTCCCCGGCCCCGTGACGCGCAGCCGGTTGCGCATGGGGGAGCGGCGCGCGCGGCGCTCGGGCAGGCCCTCGTGCGTGTTGCAGACGACCTTGTCCTTCCCCACGTGGCCCACCCAGCGCTCGTGCTCCGGCGCGGTGCGCGCGTAGTCCGTGAGGTGGAAGCCGAGCACGTAGATGCCATTCGGCTTCAGCAGCCGCCGCGTGCCGATGAGGTGCTCGCGCGCGGCGGCCTCGCTGTCCAGGTAGCGGAAGGTGGAGACGAGGCAGTGCGCCAGGTCCACGCTCCCCTCCAGCGACGGCTCGGCGAAGGCCTCCATGCGCGACTGCGACAGCCGCACGCGGCGGCGCTGCGCGGGCGTGAGGCGACGACGCGCGTGCGCGAGCATCGCCTCGGAGATGTCGTAGCCCACCACCTGGAGGCCCCGGCTCGAGGCCTCGGCCACCAGCCGCCCGGCGCCGCAGGCGGGCTCCAGCCACAGCTTGCCGCCGGAGCCGTGGCGCTCGCTGAGCGCCTGGAGGAAGTCCACCTCGCGCACCGTATCAGTGCCAAAGATGGCCTCGTAGTACTCGGGGTGCTCGTACCAGTCGGTGCGCTTTTCCATGAGGGCGCGCGCATCCTCCGGTCCCCGACGCAGAAAGCAAGAAGAAGCGCGGGCCTTCAGGACACGGAGACACCGGACTCCTTCGCCTCGCCCCGTCTCCCTTCCGCGGCGTCGAGAAGCCGCGAGGCCAGCCGCAGGAAGTCGGACTCGGTGACGATGCCCACCAGCCTGCCGTCGCCGTCCACCACCGGCAGACAGCCGAAGCGGCCGTCGAGCAGCTTGTGGATGGCGTCTCGCGCGGGCAGGTCCGGCGTCACCGTCTCCGGCCCGCGCGTCATGATGTCCCCAATGACCACCGGCTGGGGCGCGGACGGCAGGTGCCGCCCCAACGCGCGGAGCAGGTCCCGGTGGCTCACCAGCCCCACCAGCTTCCCTTCGCTCACCACGGGCAGGTGCCGGATGTGCTGACGCTTCAGCAGGTCATCGACGGAAAGCAGACCGTCCGTCTCCTTCAGCGTGATGACGTCACGGGTCATCAGGTCCCCCACGGTGAGCATGGCGCGGCCTCCTCGGTTGGCGGCCCATGAGACGCATCGGCGCCGGCACGGGCCGGAAGATGTGGAGCTCCCCCGGGAGGGTGCGTCCGTCTCTCACGCCTTGCAGCCCGAAGCAGGCGGGCAGCCGGGCGCCCTCGGGCCCCTCCGGGCGCGCGGCGGGCGGTGCTCGCGCCCGCGCGCCCATTCACATCCCCCGCGACGACGCCCCATCTCCCCGCACGGCGGCGTTGCCGCCCCCATCCGCTTCGAGGAGCGACGATGCATACCGTCCTGCTGGTCGATGACGACCCTTCCCTGCTGCGCCTCTACACGCGGGTCCTGGAGAACCTGGGCTGTACCGTGGCCACCGCCCCGGATGGACAGGAAGCCCTGACGATGGCGCAGCTCCTGCTTCCCGACCTCATCATCACCGACGTGACGATGCCGAGGATGAACGGGCTCGAGCTCTGCCGGGCCCTGCGCGAGGACGCGGCGGTGCGCGACATCCCCATCATCCTCCACAGCGCGCTGGACGCGGTGGTGACGCCCCCGGGCGTGGCCTTCCTGCGCAAGACGGGCGACCTGGCGGAGTTCGGCACCCAGGTCATCCGCGGCCTCGCCGAGGCGCGACTCGCGCGACGACTCACCCCAGCCGCCTGAGCCGGTGGGCCGCTCCCCAGGCCCCTCCTCCAAGTGGGAGGGGTCCACCGGTTCCGGCGCACTCCCCGGCACGCAATCCGTTCCGGGGCGGGAGATGGGCCCCGGCTCAGTGCCCGGCCGGGTGCCCCATCACTCTCGCGAGGATGAACATCACGAGCAGCCCCGCGAAGAGCGCCAGCACGTTGCGCCCGGGCTGGTCCTTGCCGTGCCGGTGCACGTGCGGCAGCAAGTCAGACACCGCGATGTAGAGGAACGTCCCCGCGGAGAAGGCCAGCGCCTTCGCGGCGAGGCTCTCGAAGTGCAGCGCCGCGTCGAAGGCGAAGTAGAGCAGCGCGCCCGCCGGCACCATCATCCCGTACAGCGTGGACAAGAGCAGGATGGAGGCCCGCGAGCGGCCCTCCGTCTTGAGGATGGTCGCCAGCGACAGCGCGGAGGGCACCTTGTGCGCGACGATGGCCAACAGCGCCATCAGCCCCACGCCCTCCTCCACCGCCGAGCCCAGCGCGATTCCGTCGAACAGCGTGTGCGTGGACAACCCGAGGAACGCCGTGAAGCCCAGCACCTGCCCGGGCGCCGCCGGCTCACCGGTGCCGGACATGTGGTCCCCGGGCAGGTCCTCGCCCGCGTGCGCCACGAGGTAGCGCTCCAGCACGAGGAGGAAGGCGAAGCCTCCGGGCACCAGCGCGAAGGCCCACCAGCCGCCGCCGGTGTACGCCTCCGGCAGCATGTGGAAGAAGGCCGCGCCCAGCATCACGCCCGCCGCGAAGGCGAGGAAGCGCACCAGGTGCGTGGGCCGCTCGTTCCACACCACCACCACCGCGCCCAGGAGTGCACCGAGGACGATGATGAGCGAATAGAGGGCCACCGTGGCCGGAACGGACGACATGGGGCGCGCACCCTACCTCAAATCAGAACACCGATACCGAATCAGTGTTCTGACCGCCCGCCGACCTTCGCGCCACCTTCAGTAGCGCCGGACGACGATGAGCCCCACCCGGCCGGGCTTCACGTCCACCGTGTGCTCCGTCGTCCGGCCGTGGGCCTGCACCCGCACCGCGTGGCTGCCCGACTTCACCCGGAAGCGCGCCACCTGGAACTCCGCGGGCAGGGACAACCAGGAACGCAGGTCTGGCGCGTTGAACGCGCTGAGCACCAGGAAGGTGAGCACACCCGCCTCCTCGCTCTTCGTCAGGGCGCCCACGCCCGCCGCCACGCCGGCCTTCACCGCCACGCCCGCGAGCTGCTTCGCCAGCATGCGCCCCACGCGGTCGTTGAGGTGCACGCGCGCCACGTCGGCAATCGACGTCACCGTCACCGCCCGCTGTGGCTCCCCGTCCAGCGCCACCTCCACCACCGGCGCGCTGCCCCGGTCGCGGTACTCGGGCACCTCAATCAGGGCGCCGCCGCCGCCGCCATCCCGCGAGGCGCGCTCCTTCTCCGGGGACAGGCCCGCCTCCACCACCACGACGACTTGCGACTCGCCCGGGGCCAGCGGCGCGTGCGGCACGTCCGGGTACTTCTGCATGAGCTCCGCGTACGCCTCGTCGCGGCCGGCCTGCTTCGCCAGCCGTAGCAGCGGCTCCACCAGCGCGCCCAGCCGGGGCTCCAGCTCGTACGCCTTCGCGTAGTCGATATAGGCCCCGTCCCAGTCGCGCTGGCCCTCGCGGATGACGCCGCCGAGGTAGCGCGCGATGGCGAGCTGCTCGTACGGCTTCTTCTCGTCGGCGACCATCTTCTCCAGGCGCTCGTTGACCTGGCGGACCTCCACCATGGCCGCCTCGTCGTCGCCCAGCTCGGCGTAGTTGAGCGCCTGGAGGACGGAAATCATCAGCTTCTCGAAGTCCTCCCCGCGGTACGCACGGTTGCGCTCGTTGGAGAGCAGCGCCCCGGCCTCCTCCGTGACGGAGATGGCGTCGAGCTGCCCGCTGAGCCGCTCCGCCTCCTCCAGCACGCTGTTGCTCTCCGCCCACTGCCGGGAGGCGTGCAGCACCATGCCCTTGTCGAGCAGCACCAGCAGCCGGTCCTTGTCCACGGCCGTGCGCGCCGTGGCCTCCAGCGCGTCCAGCGCGCGCTGGTAGTCCTCGGACTGGTACGCCGTGCGGACGTCTCGCGTGCGGGCGACGTAGTCACCCGTCGCGCAGCCGGACATCAGCAGCAGGCTCAAAAGCGCCAGCCCGCCCCACCGGAAGCGGTGGGACAGGCCAGGAGAGTGGAGGCTCATGGAAGCGGACCTTCGCGGGGAGGACACCGTCCGCCGGCTACCAGCTCACGCCCTGCTTCTCGAACTTCTTGCGGATCTGCTTCTCGTCCGTCCACTCGATGAGGCCGGTGCGCACGTTGCTCAGCTTCGCCGTCATCTTGTAGTACACGAGCTTGTCGTTACCGACCTCCTGGATGATGGAGGCGAGGTCGCCCGTCATCAGGAAGTCCACCGACGCCTGGTTGCCCGGGCCCTTGGCGGCGTTCGGGTCCACGTAGCCGGACTGCTGGTACTCGTACTCCTCGGCGATGTCCTGGCGCGCCTGCTGGTCCACCAGCGCGAAGCGGCCCGTCTGCGCGAGCGCCGTCTGAATCTTGTCCCCCAGCGAGCGCATGTCGATGTGCTCGGAGGTGCTGTTCTTCAGCTTGCCCACGAGGACGATGGGCAGCGAGCCGTCCTGCCGGGGCTGCTGGAAGCGCGGCGACTCGGCGAGCGACGCCGCCATCTTCTTGGCGATGAGCTGCAGGTCGTTCTCGTTGAAGCGGTCCGACAGCATCTCGATGGTGTTGGGGTCCTCGTACGTGCCACGCGTATAGGCGCGCGGGCCGTAGCACGCGGAGAGCGACGCGGCGAGGCAGGCGGACAGAAGCAGGCTGCGGGGGTTCATGGTGCGGTGACTCCTAGTTCCATTCGCATTCGAAGCGGCTGCCTTCGAAGTTCCACTTGTACGTGAGCACGGCGTCGCGGCGGTAGCCGGCCGTCAGGCGGCAGAGGCTCTGCAGCGAGGCGCGCGGGTAGTCGAAGCTGTAGGTCTGCGACTTCGCCCGCTCCTGGTCGGTGAGCTGCGAGGGGTGCGTGAGCGTGGGGCTGGCGCTGGCGGCCACCAGCACCTTGTGCGGGCCGTACGTCTTCAGCGGCACCTTGCCCGCCAACTGCACACGCCGCACGGTGCGGGCGATGAGGATGTCGCTGCGGTCCACCATCGTCTCGTGGCTGTTGCGGCGCTGCAGCAGCTCCGGGATGTTGGCGGAGAAGACGCGGGTGATGTCGCCGTCGTCCACGAAGAAGTACAGGAAGGCCTCGCGCGCGGTGCGGCTCTCGCCCGTGAAGTCGAGCGTCACCAGCAAATCCAGCTCGCGGTTGGGGGCCAGGCCGTGCCGGGACACCGCCGCCAGCACGTTCTTGTCCACGCCCGCCTTCTTCAGGCGGATGAGGCCGTCGGCGCTCGCGTCGCAGGCGCAGCGGCGCTCCTCAATCATCTTCACGAGCTGCGCGGGCTCGAAGCCGGCCTGGGACAGCTTCGTCAGCTCCTCGTCCGTGAGCGGGAGCTGGTCGGAGCGCTCGTAGATGCGCGGGAGCTGGTTCGGGTCCCACTGGATGATGTTGTAGGTCTGCACGTTGCCCGAAGGGAACGGCAGGTTGACCTGGGAACTTCCGCGGCCGCTGACTGACACCGACACGGGCGCCTGGCTGGCGGCCACGGCGAGCGTGGCGGCGAGAACGTGGGCAAGCATGGTGGGCCTCCTCTAGAACTTGTAGCCGACGGACATGCCCAGGCGGTGCGTGATGCCACCATCGCCGATGGGGATGTCGGGCATGTAGTTGAGGCCCATGATGATGTTGTCCCGGTTGCCCAGGACGAACTCGGCGCCCAGGTTGGGCTCGATGCCGAAGCGCAGCCCCTCGCCCTCCGGAATCACGATGGCGCCGGCCTTGAGGCCCGCGGTGAAGACGACGGGCCAGCCCCAGGTGCGGAAGCGCGGGCCCACCATGCCGATGAAGCGGCCGCCGTCGAAGACGTAGGCGGTGCTCATGTCGAGCGCGTACCAGTCGTCACCCCACAGCGACAGCGTGGCGCCCACGTACAGCGGCGGGCCTTCCGGAGCGCCCCGGGGCGGCTCCTCGGCGTTGACGGCGGCGCCCCAGTCCAGCTGGAGGGAGATTCCCTGGCCGCCCGGGTCGTCGTAACCGCCCTTGCCGTACTCCGACTCCTCGGGCCCATCCGTACGGCCGCGCTCCTGCGCGCCGGCGGTGAGCGGCGCGGCGGCGGCCAACAGCACAAGGGCCCCGCACAACCTGGCATGACGCTTCATCTCGAAGACTCCCCCGAGCAGTAGGTGCGTGAATTCGTGCGCTCTGACGGCGCGGCACACGGAATATTCAAGGGGCCCTGCCCGACAGGCAAGGACTCCCTGCCGCATGGGCCCCCAAGTGGCTGGAGTTCCAGGAATTCAGGCCCGGGGAGGAGTCGAGGGAGGAGGCGCCTGCCTCCCGTCCGAAGGCGGCTGCGGCGGGGGCACCTGGCGGGCCTCGGTGCGCGTAATGGGCAGCCACTGCGGGTTGTTCCGGAGGAACTCCACCAGCCGCTCGCGCACCAGGGCGCGCAAGTCGAAGAGCAGGTCCGAGTTGGCCACGCTCACCAGCGCCCGGACGGTGAGCGTCCGGTCCTCCACCTCCAGCACCACCACGCTGCCCACGCGGCCATCCCACATCTGCCGCCCCTCGTTCTCCAGGATGCGCGTGAGCTCCGCGCGCAGGGCGTTGATGTCCGTGTAGTAGTCCACCTGGAGGGTGACGGCGCCGAGCATCTCCGGCGTCTTGCCCTTGCTCCAGTTCTGGAAGGGCTTGTCGAGGAACTGGGTGATGGGGATGACCATGCGGCGCTGGTCCCACACGCGCAGCACCACGTAGGTGAGCGTAATCTGTTCGATGGTGCCGAACTCGCTCTCCACCACCACCTGGTCGCCGATGCGGATGGGCTGGGTGATGGAGAGCTGGATGCCGGCCAGCAGCGTGGAGATGGACTTCTGCGCCGCGAGGCCGAGCACGATACCGGCGATGCCGGCCGAGGCGAGCAGGGACACGCCCACGCTGCGCACCACGTCGAACTGGATGAGCAGCAGCGCGACGGCGATGACGTAGGTGGCCACCTCGAAGATGGAGCGCAGCACCACCAGCTGCGTGCTGACGCTGCGAGCGCGAGAGGCGTCCTTCATCTCCGCGGACACGCGGGTCTGCACGAAGGCGGCGGACACGCGGAGGAAGCGCAGGATGAACCACGCCAGGGAGATGACGCCCAGCGAGTAGCCCACCCGGTTGAAGAACGTCTGCACCGGCTGCGGAAGGCGGAGGAACGCGGTGCCCGCGACGAGCAGCGCGGCGAAGACGACCAGCTTCAGCGGCCCCCGGCCCGCGGACACCATCTCGTCGTCCCAGGAGATGCGCGTCCAGCGCGCCAGCCGAAGGGCGAACGCCAGCAGCAGCCGCTCCACCACCACCGAGAGCACGAAGCTGCCCAGCAGCACCACCAGCAGGCCCAGCCACTGCCACAGCTCCAGCCCCAGCACCGGGTTGGAGAAGAAGATGGGCGGGAGGAACTCGGCCACGCGCGGGCCGTACTCCGCGAAGAGCGGATCCACCTGCCGCACGGTGGACTCGCTGAACACCCACACCAGCGCGCCCTCCGACGTCACCCGCTGCACGCGGATGGGGACGTTGGCGCCCTCCAGGGGAATGGTGCCCAGCAGGTCCGTCCGCGCGTCCGCCGGGTCCCCCGCCGGCTCCTTGCTGAGGGAGGACAGGTCCACCGCCAGCTTCCGGTCCAACACGTACTTCAGCCGGCGGGCGAGCTGGTAGCCGCGCTCGGCCTGCTCGGCGCGGGGGATGAAGTCCAAATCCAGGTAGTGGGCGGCAATGGCGTAGTCACCCCGGTGGGCAGCGGCAAGGAAGCCCTGGACCGTGGAATGGGGCGTCTGCCGGTCCACTCCGGGGGGCGGCTGCCCCAGGCCGTTGTTGAGCGCGGCGGCGGGCAGGCTCCACACGACGCTCCAGACGAGGAGGAGGGCTCTCAGGCTCCGGGTGTCACGGTGCATCATGAGGTCCTTCCATACTCCGTTTCGAGCGTCACGCCGGAAGAACCGGGGCTGCCCCTCGGGCGGCCGAGCGTGCGACGGTGGACAGCCGGACATGGGAGCATCCGTCCCCATCTCAAGGCATGGGAAACCGTTGGTGTGACGGTTGGGGGTAGGATAGAAACGGCCCCAAGGAAGGTCGCCGTGTCCGAGAAGCGAAGAATCCTCCTGATTGACGACAGCGAAATCACGCTCGCCATGGAGAAGGCGGTGCTCGAGGCGCGGGGCTACGAGGTCGTCGCCACCTCGACCCTGATGGAGTTCGAGAAGACGCTCCAGAGCTGGCGGCCGGACCTCATCCTGACCGACATCCACATGCCCGAGGCCAAGGGCACGGACATCTGCCGCACGCTCAAGAACGAGTACGGCACGCAGGACATCCCCATCGTCCTATTCTCCAGTCTCCCGGACGACGAGCTGTCCAAGCTGGCCGAGCAGGTCGGCGCCGACGGCTCGCTCTCCAAGGTGAACGGCCTGGAGGCGATGGGCGAGAAGATCGACGAGTTGGTGCAGAGCATCCTCTGGTGACGCCCATGCGCCGCGTCCTCGTCGCCGCGCTGCTGGGCGCGTCGCTCGCCGGGTGCATGCGCAAGGAATCGGCGCCGCCCGCCGCCCCGGAAGCCGGCACCACTCCGTCCACGCCCGCGGCCACGGCGCCCGGCAGCAACGCGCCGGGAGCCGTCCTCTTCGTCTCCGCGGACACGCGCGGCTACCTGGGCCCGTGCGGCTGCAGCGAGAACATGCGCGGCGGCATCGCCCGCGCGGCGGCGCAGGTGGCGGAGGCGCGCAAGGGCGCCCTGCCCGTCCTCTACATCGACGGTGGCAACAGCCTCTTCGGCGAGCCCGAGCTGAAGCCCGCCCAGGTCCCGCAGGAGGAGCGAAAAGCCAAGGCCCTGGCGGACGCCATGCGGCTGATGGGGCTGTCCGTGCGCGCCACCGGCCCGCTGGACGAGACGCGCGGCGCGGCCTTCCGCCAGGGGCTGGGCCTGCCAGAGCTGCCCCCGGGCGCGGTGAAGGTGCTGCCCGCGGGCGCGCGCAAGGTGGGAGTGGTGGCCGCCGAGACGCCGGAACAGCTCGTGGAGGCCAGCGCCCGCGCCCGCGCGGAAGGGGCGGACTTCGTGCTGGCCCTGCTGGACGCCACGCTGGACGCGGCGCAGGCGGCGGCGGACCGGCCGGGCCTGAAGGCGGACGTGGTGGTGGCCACGCGCACCGCCTCGGAGCTCAGCGGCGAGCAGAACAAGCTGGTGCGCGCCGCGGTGCCGGTGGTGGGGCTGCAGAGCAAGGGTCGCTCGCTCTTGCGCGTGGACCTGGGCTACGCGCCGAAGCCGGGCCCCTTCTCGCCGCGGAAGGGCCAGGGCGACACGGAGCGCGAGGTGGCGGCGCTGGACCAGCGCCTCGCCCTGTTGGACAAGGACATCACCCTGCCCGGCGTGGACCCGAAGCTGAAGGCGCTGAAGCAGGGCAAGCGGGACGAGCTGGTGGCCCGCAAGCAGGCGCTGCTGACGGCGCCCGCCGCGCCGCCGGGTGACACCAACGGCTTCACGCTGCGCTTCGTCGCGCTGGAGTCGGGCCTCCCGTCCAACCCGGACGCGCAGGCGCTGGTGACGGCGTACGACGCGGACGTGGGGAAGATGAACCTCGCCTGGGCGAAGGAGCACGGCCAGGACTGCCCCAAGCCGAAGAAGGGCGAGGCGGCCTTCGTGGGCAACGACTCGTGCCGCACCTGCCATGAGGACGCGTTCCCCGTCTACGAGAGGACGAAGCACCCCCACGGCTGGGAGACGCTGGAGGCCCAGGGCAAGCAGTTCCACCTCAACTGCGTGAGCTGCCACGTGACGGGCTATCAGCAGCCCGGCGGCGTGTGCCGGCTGGACAAGGTGGCCGGCCGCGAGAGCGTGGGCTGTGAGAGCTGCCACGGCCCGGGCTCGCTGCACGAGGACGCGCCGTCCACCGACAACATCCTCGCCTCGCCGGGCGAGTCGGTGTGCATCACCTGCCACAACCCGGAGAACTCGCCCCACTTCGACTTCGCGACGTACCTGCCGCGAATCCTCGGGCCGGGGCACGGGAAGCCAGCGAATAGCAAGAAGTCCGCGCCGTAGTTCCTGGGCTCGCCTGGACGCCTTCTCCTACAGGGCGTCCTGCGGGGACCATACGCCGCGACTCCTTGTTTGACTGTCAAGAAAAAGCGCGAATACTTCGGGGTTCCGCCTGCTTCTGGGCGCCCTCAGGTTCGGTTCGCGACTCCATGCC
Organism: Pyxidicoccus sp. M6; assembly: GCF_055568925.1. Lineage (NCBI taxonomy): Bacteria > Pseudomonadati > Myxococcota > Myxococcia > Myxococcales > Myxococcaceae > Pyxidicoccus > Pyxidicoccus sp. M6. The sequence goes on from NZ_CM145714.1 coordinate 10,183,065, forward strand.
GCATCTTCCCCTCCTGCTGCTCGCCCTGGCCTCGGTTCCCGCCTCGGAGGGCGCCCCTCCGCCCATGCCCCCGCCTCCTCCGGGCATGCGGGTGCTGGCCACGGATGAGAAGCGTCTGCTGACGGGTGAGGTTCCTCCCGCCGCCACCGAGGCCACCGCCGCCGAGGAGCCCGCGGTGGAAGAGGAGGAAGCCACCAGCGAGGAGGTGGAAGCCGAGTCCGCGGAGCTGGAGGAGCTGCGCGCGCTCGAGGGCGCGGCGTTGGACCCGCAGGCGCGTCCCAACGCGGAGGTCATGCAGTCGCTGCGGCGGTTGGGGCTCGCCAACCCGCTGCGCATGCGGATGCTGGACGCGCTGGACGAGCCCACCTTCCGCGAGGACGACACGCCCGAGGCGCTGCCGCTCATCACGGACCTGGCCAACTTCGACGTCGGGCAGATTCAGGACCGCTACGACATCCCGGTGGAGATGCAGCCGCTGGTGGCGCAGTACATCCAGTTCTTCCAGGGCCCGGGCCGGCGCTGGTTCCGCAAGTGGATGTCGCGCGGCGCGCGGTACATGCCGGTGATGCAGCCGATTCTGGAGCAGTACGGGCTGCCGAAGGACACGGTGTACCTGGCGATGATTGAGAGCGGCTTCTCGGCCAATGCGTACTCGTGGGCGCACGCGGCGGGGCCGTGGCAGTTCATCTCGAGCACCGGCAAGCAGTACGGGCTGAAGCAGGACTTCTGGGTGGACGAGCGGAGAGACCCCATCAAGGCCACGCGCGCGGCGGCGTCGTACCTGAAGGACCTCAAGAATGAGCTGGGGCACTGGTACCTGGCGTGGGCCGGGTACAACACGGGCTCCGGGCGCGTGCGGCGCATGGTGGAGAAGCACGGCACCAGAGACTTCTGGCTGCTCTCCGAGGAGCGCGGGCTGGCGAAGGAGACGAAGCACTACGTGCCCAAGCTCATCGCCGCGGCGCTGGTGGCCAAGAATCCGACGGCCTTCGGCTTCGCTGAAGAAGAGTTCGAGCCCGAGCCGGTGCTCGAGTTCGACGACGTGGATTTGACGGATGCGGCGGACCTGGACGTGGTGGCGCGGGCGGCGGGAGTGGGCGTCAAGGACATCCAGGACCTGAACCCGGAGCTGCGCCGCTGGTGCACGCCGCCCGCGACGACGAAGAACCCATACAAGCTTCGGGTGCCGAAGGGCGCGGGCGAGCGGTTCGCGGAGAACTACAAGAAGATGGCCCCCGCCGAGCGGCTGGCCTTCAAGATTCACAAGGTGAAGCGCGGGGACACGCTGTCGCAGATCGCGGAGCGGTACGGCACGGCGTCCGAGGCGATTCTGCAGATGAACCAGCTCAAGTCGGTGCGGACGCTGAAGCTGGGCGCGGAGCTGGTGATTCCGGTGCCCACGGGCAAGGGCGGCAGCGGCACGGCGGGCGGCGCGCTGGCGAACAAGGTGGCGCAGGCGCGGCGCAGCGGCGTGGTGGTGCGGCCCGAGGACGAGGTGCCGGCGGGCACGCCGAAGGGGCCGGTGGCCGCGGGGCCGGTGAAGACGGAGAAGGTGAACGGCAAGACGCGCGTGACGTACGGCGTGCAGTCCGGCGACAGCCTCTGGGTGGTGGCGACGAAGTTCAACGTGACGGTGGAGGACCTGAAGAAGTGGAACGGCCTCACCCGGCGCAACCCGACGCTGCAGGTGGGCTCGCTGCTATACGTGTGGCCGGAGGGCAATGTGGCCACGGCGCAGGTGCAGGAGCGCTCCGGCACGGTGGTGGCGAAGACGCTGGGCTCCAAGCCGGCGGCCCGCACGCACGCGCTCGCCGAGGGCGAGACGCTCTGGTCCGTGGCGCAGCGCTACAGCGTCTCCGTCGAGGACATCATGCGGTGGAACAACATCAAGGACCACCGCACCATCCCCGTGGGCAAGCTGCTCAATCTGAGCGCGCCGTGAGCCTGGGCGGGTGATTTGCACTGTGGGCGGGGATGACCCCATCCATCTCTGCCACCGACGCACGCTCACCGCTCTCCTCACCTGACGTTCAAGGCGGACCTCCGAAGGAAGACGCCACGACCCGGGCAGCATCCGCTGCACCGAAGCCGCCGTCCGCGCAGCCGAATGCCAGCCAGCTGATGGATGGTCGTCCGCTCTATGGGACGGCGAACGGCTCGCGGGCTGATGCATCAACGAGGGTGTCGATAACAGCGCCGCCTGACGGAGCTGGCACCTCCGAGGCGAATCGCATTCCGGAAGCATCGGGCCCGCTCAATGTCGCGGGCGCCTCCGCCGGCTTCCCCTCGCTTCGGGCTTCGGCCACGGCATTGTCCCGACTCCCAGAGCTACCCATCCAGGCGGTGACCCCAGCACCGCTCCGCCTGCCGCAGCCACCGTCCCAGACTGCGAGCTCAGCCGTGCCCCGCCTGCCACAACCACCGTCGCAGGCCGCGCCCTCTGCCCTACTCCGCCTGCCGGAGCCTCCGTCCAACGCGCGCTTCACGGGCCTGCCCCAGCTCGCGGACGTAGCCTCGGGGCAGCAGGTCCTCGGGTCCGGCGCGAAGGGCGACGGCCTGCGCGCCGTGCAGACCGCGCTCCTCGACATGGGCTTCGCGCTCCACGGCGGCGCGGACGGCGCCTTCGGTCAGCAGACCGCGCGAGCGCTCCGCAACTTCCAGGTCCATGCCTCGCGCACCTTCCCCGCCGTGCGGCCCACGGGCACGCTGGACGCTACCACCCTGCGCGCACTGGACGCCCTGGCCCCCGCTCCGGGTGCTCGAGGCCAGTCCCGGGGACTTCCCTCCTCCTTCTTCGATGGCCAACCCGTCCGCGTCGTGGTGGCCCTGCGAGAGCACCGCACCTTCCTCTTCGACCCGGAGGGGCGCCTCGTGGACATCTTCCCCAACGCCACGGGCGCGACCGCCACGCCGACGCGCACGGGCCTCAAGGTCATCCGCGCGAAGCTGGACCAGGCCGCCGCCGAGGTCGCGGGCGCACGCCTCTGGAACGACGCGCACGTCTTCGGCGTGCGCATCCTCGACCTGTCCTGGGCGGATGGGCGCCACTCCGGCGAGGAGCTGCACGGAACGAACGCCCCCGCCATGCTCGGCGCGGACGTGTCCCACGGCTGCATCCGTCACTCGAATGAGGCCATCCTCGTGCTCCACGACGCGCTCTCCGCGGGAGACCGCGTGGCCATCGTGGAGCACGTGGACGACCTTCAGCCGACTACGACTCCAGCAGCGCCTTCAGCTCACGCACGCGGCGGGTGATGAAGTCGCGGTCCAGCTTGCGGAAGCCCTCGGGCAGCAGCTCGCGGCTGGTGCACTCCTGCACCGCCACCAGGTTCTGCAGCTCGATTTCGAGCGGGTAGCTGGGGGGCACGAAGTCCGCAAGCACCGCCGCCACGTCCTCCTTGCCCACCGACTCGCGGCCCGCCGCCAGCGCGCGGAACTTCGAGCGCACCATGACGGCCTCGATGTCCGCGCCGCTGAAGGCGCGCACACCCTCCGGAATCAGCGTGGCGAAGGACTCCACGCCCTCCACCGCCACGCCCGTCTTCTTGGACATGACCTTGAAGAGCTCGTCCCGCTCCGCGTCCGTCTGCGGATAGAAGAGCGCGATGTGCTCCTCCGCGCGGCCCTGGCGCTTCAAGTCGATGGGCAGCAGGTCCGGGCGCGCCGTCATCAGGAACCAGACAATCTTGCCGCGGTACTGCGTGTTGCCCATGAAGGACGCAATGGAGCCGAACACGCGGCTGCTCGTCCCCGAGTCGCCACCGGAGTCGCGGTTGCCGAGGAACGTGTCCGCCTCGTCGATCATCACCGCCACCGGCCACAGGGCCTTGAGCAGGTTGAAGATCTTCTCGAGGTTGGACTCGGTGACGCCCTGCCACTGGCTGCGGAAGTTGAGGAACTTCACCACGGGGATGCCAATCTCCCCGGCGAAGCAGCTCACCATGAACGTCTTGCCCGTGCCCACCGGGCCCGTGAGCAGGTAGCCCATGGGCATCACCTCCAGGCGTCCTTTCTTCAGGGCGCTGGCGGCCTGCCGCAGCATCTCCTTCGCCTTGCCGTGCCCGGCCACCGACTCCAGCGTGTGCGCCGGCTCGATGAACTCCAGCAGGCCGTGGCACTCCGCCTGGATGATCTCCTTCTTCTTCTCCTTGAGGAGCTCGGGCGTAATCCGCACCTCGCGCTCCAGCGCCTCGGTGAGGACACGGTCCAGGTTGATGCGGGACAGGCCCGCCGTCATCTTCGCCAGGCCCGCCAGCGGCACGTCCGACAGCGACTGGAGCCGCTTGCCCTCCAGCTTGTAGCGCACGTACTCCAGCCGCTCCTCCTCGGTGGGGAGGGGCAGCTCAATCGGCGCCGCATAGGGGTTGCGGCTGATGCGCGGGGAGATGTCCGCGAGGTTCTCCGCGAGCAGCACGACCGACACGTCGCCCGCGAGGAACTGCGGGTCGTGCGCCCACCGGTCCAGCGTGGCCAGCACGAAGCGGTCCTCGGAGGACAGGTGGGAAATCTCCCCGCCCGGCACCAGCGTCTCCGCGAAGTCGATGATGAGCGCCAGGGACTTGCCCTCGCTCACGCGCATGCGCAGGAAGTTCTCCAGAATCTGGAGCGCCCGGCCCGGATCGCGCGGCATGACCTTGGCGTAGTCCGTGCCGTACATCGCGTCGTAGCCGGACAGCGTCCGCATCAGGTCCTTCTGCGTCTCCGGGGTGGCGGAGCGGACACCCGACGAGCGGTCATAGAAGAGGACGTGGTCCCGGCCGCCGAAGAGTTCCTCGGAGAGGAACGTCTTCAAGGTGCCGAACCCGCGGCTGCCGTCCTCCATCTGCAGGGGCTGCAAGTCCCGCACGGCCCCGTACAGCAGGAACGTGCTGACCGTCTTCGTGTAGTACTTCCGGGCCAGTTGCTGCGCCCAGCGGGGCAGATCCGCCAGCGGATCCGCCTTGTTGACCTTGCGCACCTTGCTCACAGACACACGCCTCCTCTCGCTCCTCCGTCCGGGGAGCAGGCTGGCCCGCCCCCCGGAGGGAGCGGACCTGGGGCTAACGGCAGCCGCGCTGCCGCTTGAGGGAAACCCGCGCGGTGGCCGCTCCCTGCCCCGGCTCGGAGTCTGGCACGTCGACCGAGGCTTCGTCGTGGCACTTCAGCTTGAGCTGGATCTGCCGGGTGCCGGCGGGCACCTGGACGACCGCCGGGGTAACCCCCAGGTCCTGGCCGTTCACGAAGATGGCGGCGCCAGCCGGCTTGGAGTCGACCCGGACGGGCACCTTCACCACGAGGGGCTGCAGCTTGAGGGCCACCTCGGCGGGGTCACTCCCGGACACGGCGACCTTCTGCGACGCCGTCTTGAACTCCGGAGCGCTGACCTCTACCGCCCACTCCTGCCCCGAGATGGGCACGTTCTTGATGAAGCGGTCCTTGCGGCCGCGCGGGCGCACCACCTTGCCGTCCACCTTCACCTCGGCGTCCTCGGGCTCGGTGTCGAGCATCAGGGACGCCGTGCGCACCATGCTCTCCAGCTCCACGTGGACGGGGGTGACGTCCTTGCCCTTGGCGACCTCCACCGTCTTCGTGAAGGGCTTGTAGTTCTCCGCGCTCACCACGACCATCACCTGGCCTGCGGTGACCTCCTTCAGGAGCGTCGTCTCCTTGCCCACCGCCACCTGCTGCGTGTCCAGCAGCACCTTCACGGACTCGCGGGCCTCGGCCGGCACTCCCTGCAGGTCCACCAGGATGTAGCCGGTGCCCGGCCGCGAGACGATGAACCCCACGCCGGCCAGCACCAGCAGCGCAGCCAGGCCCAGCGCGCCGAAGAGCATCACGCGCTTGTCCAGGCCCCGGCCCGCCAGCGCGGGAACCGCGGCCGTCGGACGCTCCTGGTCGTCGTCCTCATCCTCATGCGCGACGGGGGCACCCGCGCGGGCCCCCGGCCCCTGGCCGATGACGGGCGGCGGGCGCGAATACCCCTGGTTCACCTCCGGCGGCAGCGCCGAGCGCGGAATGCCCTGCGACACGTCCGGCGGCAGCGCCGAGCGCGGAATCCCCTGCGACAGGTCCGGCGGCACGTCGCGGACGATGCGCGGCAGTCCCTCCCCGCCGCGCGAGGGGCGCTGCGAGGACGAAGACGGCGCATCCGCCGGCGACAGCGTAGGCACGCCCATGGACGCGCGCGGCGGCATGGCCGGCGACAGCGCGGGCGGCGACACGGCGGGCATGCTCGCGTGCGACAGGCGCGGCGCGGAGGGCGGCAGCGAGGAGGACGGAGGCGGCAGCACGGCCGTCTTGCCGGTGACGGACTCCTCTTCCTCGTCCTCCGGGCGCACGGCCCGCGTCTCCAGCGGGGTGACGGCGCGGCCGACGTTGGCGCCCGGCTGCGTGGTGGGCTCGGGGCTGTCGTCGAAGACGTGGTCGCTGGACACGAGCTGCGTGGCCATGACCTCGTCTTCCTTGGGCGCGGGCGCGGCGGTGGCCGCCGTCAGCTTGGGCAGCGCGGCCAGCGTGGGCGAGCGGCGCACGCCGTTGTTGTTGGCGTTGTTGCCGCCGCTGGGGGCCACCACGCCCATGGACGCCGTCGCGCGCGGCGGCGCGGCCACCGGCTGCACCACCGGCACCGGCGCGGGGGCCGGCTGCGGCACGGCCACGGGGGCGGGCGCGGACGGCGGGGTGTTGAAGGACGCGGCCTCCAGCGCGGCCATCATCCCGTCGGGCGGCTTGATGTCCGCGTACTCGAGGAGCCGCTGCTTCTCGCGCTCCACCTCCTCCGCGAAGGTGGACTTCATGTACTGCGCGAGGTCCTTGCGGCTGAAGATGGTGTCGCTGGTGATGAGGAAGCGCTGCAGGTCGTCGCCCAGCTCGCTGGCGTACTGGTAGCGCTCGTCCACGTCCTTCGCGAGCGCCCGGAGGACAATCTTCTCCAGCACCTCGGGGATGCGCCGGTTGTACGTGGAGGGCGGCGGCACCTCGGCCTTGCGCACCTTCTCCAGGACGCTGAAGTCGCTGTCGCCCACGAAGAGGCGCTCACCGGTCAGCATCTCGTAGAGGCACACGCCGATGGCGAACACGTCCGAGCGCCTGTCCAACGGCAGGCCGCGGATCTGCTCCGGGCTCATGTAGCCGAACTTGCCCTTGAGGATGCCGGCCTGCGTCTTGGTGGCCTTGCCCGCCGCCTTGGCGATGCCGAAGTCGATGACCTTGACCTCGCCCTCGTAGGAGAGGAGGACGTTCTGCGGCGAGATGTCGCGGTGGACGATGTTCATGTCCCGCCCCATCCCGTCCTTCTTCCGGTGGGCGTAGTCCAGGCCCTCGCACATCTTGGACACGCAGAAGGCCACCAGCGGCACCGGCGCGGGCTCCCCCTTCTTCCGGCAGCGGTCGAAGATGGCCCGCATGTCCTTGCCGGGGATGTACTCCATCGAGATGAAGTAGCTGCTCGCGATCTGCCCCAGCTCGTAGATGCTCGCGATGTTGGCGTGCGTCAGCTGGACGCTGATCTTCGCCTCATCGATGAACATCGAGATGAACTCTTCGTCCTCCGCGATGTTCGGCAGGATGCGCTTGATGGCCACGAGCCGCTCGAAGCCGCTCGCGCCGAACTGCTTCCCGCGCCACACCTCCGCCATGCCGCCGATATTGATGCGGTCCAGAAGGAGGTACTTCCCAAAGGGGATGGGCTGACGCTTCGGTTGAGTGGTCGTCACGTGGGGGAGGGTCCGTTCGTTAGGAGCCTAGCGATCGCAACTCCATAGGGTCAACCACGGGTGAGCCTCCCGCCCCCCGCCAGGCAGGCTGGCCGCCCCCTCTCCGGACGGCCGCCGTGGCTCAGGGCTGGACGCGGGAGGTGCCCGCGTCGGGCGCGGGGCCCTCCATGGCGGGCACCTCGCCGTCACGGAAGGCCTCTGCCTCGGGCTCCTCGTCGGGAGGCGTGGGCTGCACCAGGAGGAAGCGCGTCTCGCCGCCGACGGACAGCACCGCGGGCGCGCCGAAGTGCTGCTCCGCCGGCAGGCCCACCAGCGTCACCCAGGCCCCTTTTCGCTCGGGGGCAACGCAGTACAGCAATGTTCCAGGGCGGACACCCGGGGCCTCGCGCACGGGGCCCTCGCAGTCCTTGCGGACCTGGAGGGCGTACGCGGCCACCGGCTCGCCGTGCACGAGGTACGGCGGCTTGCCGAGCTGCTCCAGCAGCGGCTGGAGCACGCGCGGGTCGTCCGGCACGGACTGCTCCGTGGCCATCTCCTGGGCGAGCTTGTGGAAGTGCTGGAGCGACATGGAGGCCACGTCCAGCGAGGACAGCGGCAGGCGGCTCTCCGCCAGCACCAGGTCCGCGAAGAGCGAGCCCACCAGGAGGATGGGCAGCAGCCGGAAGCCCTTGAAGCCCTCACCCTTCCCCTGGGCGATGCCCACCCCGACGATGAGTGCGGCCAGCACGGCCAGGGAGAGAACCAGTGCGGGCCCCACCGGCGAGGGCAGCGCGCTGAAGGCGGCCACCTCCGCGCTCCGGGCGCGCACGGCATCCATGAGGTCGCCGCCGTAGATCCAGGCGAGCGCGGCCAGGCTCAGCACGTTGCCGAGCAGTGTCTTGCGCGAGGGGAGCGTCATCCTGCGAGCGTACGCGCCGGGTCGGTGGCCGCCGCGCGGCGGGCGGGGAAGTACGCCCCGGCGAGCGCGGCGAAGAGGCCCAGCAGCACGCCCCCCACCACCACCGGCCAGGGGAAGGAGAAGAAGCTGTCGGGCTTGAAGGGAAAGTTGGGCAGGTAGCCCGTCGCCAGCCGATTCACGACGAAGGCCAGCAGCAGGGCCACCGCGGTGCCTACGGCGCCTCCGGCGATGCCCACCACCGCGGCCTCGGCGAGGACGATGCCGCGCACGTCCGCGCGCGACGCGCCCACCGCCTGCATGACGCCAATCTCCTTCGCGCGCGCACGCACAGAGGCCGACAGCGCGTGGGCGATGTTCACCGCCGCGAGCAGGCAGATGAGGATGGACAAGAGCGCCAGCGCCGAGGTGACGAGCGCCACCGCCGCGCCCGTGTTCTCCGCCATGCGGCGCTCCTGGTCGTCGATTTCGAGGCCCATGGCCTTCACCGCGTCGACGATGCCGGGCACCTGCGACGGGTCCGTCGCCACCAGCGTGACGCCGGTGAAGTTCTCCGCGTCCACGCCAGCCTCGCGGTTGATGCGGACGGCCGTGTCGAGGGGAATGGTGATGCCGGCGAGCATGGCCCGGTCCGACGCGCCCACCACCTGCGTCTGCGCGGAGCGGGTGGGCCCTCCACCGGTGGCCGCCACGTAGGAGCGGTTGAACTCCACCGGGAAGCCGAAGCCGACAAGCATGTTCGCGGAGAGCTGCGGCAGCTTGCGCGCCGGGGCGAAGGTCTTGTTGTACAGCTCCAACAGGCGAGTGGACACGAGCGCCGGAATGGGCTGGCCCTCGCTCGGGTCCTTGAACTCGCCCATCTGCACGTCGCCCTTCACGAGGCCGGGCTCCACGCCCACGGCGAGGACCTCCATGCCCATGCGCAGCCGGGTGCCGAAGAAGACGCCGTCGTAGCGCGTCACCGCCGGCACGCGCACGTTCATCTTCCGGTACGCATCCTCCACGCCGGGCAGCGAGCGCAGCCGGTCCACCGTGGCCGCGTCCAGCTTGCCGCCGCCGAGCAGCGAGCCCAGCGACACCGCCGAGGGCACCACGTCCACCAGCCTCGCGTCGGTGGGGAAGATCTTCTCGCGGATGACGCGGCCGACACCCAGGCCCAGGCCCAGGAAGAAGACGAGCGCGCCCACGCCCATGGCCACGCCGAAGGCGGAGAAGAAGGCGCCCTTGCGCTCGCGCGCGAGGCTCAGCCGCACCAGCCGGGACAGCGCGTCCAGCCTCACGGGGCACCTCGGGTGGCCAGGTGCAGGTCGGCGCGCTCCTCCACGAGCCGCCCCTCCTTCAGTCGCAGCACGCGCCGGGCCGCGGCGCTCATGCGCTCCTCGTGGGTGACGGCGAGCACGGTGAGTCCCTCGCGATGCAGTTCCTTGAACAACTGGATGACGCCATCGCCGGTGGCCGAGTCCAGGTTGCCCGTGGGCTCGTCGCACAGCAGCAGCTTGGGGCCGCTGAAGAGGGCGCGGGCGATGGCCACGCGCTGTCGCTCACCGCCGGACAGGCGCACTGGCGCGCGGTCCTTCTTCGCGCCCAGGCCCACGCGCTCCAGCATCGCCTCCGCGCGCTTGCGGCCGTCCAGGTGCGGCGCGCCGAAGTGCGACGGCAAGAGCACATTCTCCAGCGCGGAGAGGTTGGGGATGAGGTGGAAGGACTGGAAGACGAAGCCCACGTGCGTGTTGCGGAAGCGCGCCAGGGCCTTGTCGTCCAGGCCGCGCAGCTTCACGCCGCCCACCTCGACCTCGCCCTGGTAGTGCACGTCCAACCCGCCCAGGAGATGCAGCAGCGTGGACTTACCGCTGCCGGACGGGCCCACCACCGCGACGAAGTCCCCGTCCTCCACATCCAGGGACATACCGTCGAGGACGCGCACCTTCGTGCCGTCCCCGTCCACGTACTCCTTCACGACGTCGCGAGCGCGAATCACGGCGTGGCCGGCTGGGTGGTGGTGGTGCCGGGCGCGGCCGGCGTCAGGCGCAGGGACAGTTCCGCCTGCAGGGCCCGCTCCTTGCGCGACACGGCCAGCGTCACCGCGCGCAGGTCATCGGTGGCCTCCAGCCAGCGCACGGTGGTGGCTTTGATTGCGAAGCCGCCGATGCCCCACGCCTCGGAGGGCAGGTTCTTCACCGCGTCCGACAGGCGGCGCAAATCGAGCACCAGCGAGAAGGCGGCGTCCTTGCCGGCGTCCTTCAGGTCCGCGGCCACCGGGCTTTCGTTGGAAGGCTTCGCGAGCGAGGCCAGCGTGGACTCCAGCCGGGCCTTGGGCGCGGCGACCACCAGTCGTCCGTTGGGGCCGAGCGCGAAGTGGGCGCCCTCCCCCGCGCGGTAGGACGTGAGGTAGACGCGCTGCCCGTTCAGGTCGGACGACTCCACCTTCGCGCCGAAGTCCTCGGCCATGGCGGGCAGCTTCTCCAGCGTGGACTGCGTCTTCGCGGCGTCCTCGGTGTCCGCCAGCGCGACGAGGTGCACGAAGCGGAACGGGTTGGTGCGGCGCAAGTCGAGCGCGGGCATGCCCATGCCCAGGTTCACCGTGGGCGACAGCGACAGGCCCAGCACCATGCCGGGCTTGAGGTTGTCGAGCACCTCGGTCTTCATGTCGAGCCCGCTCTTCTGCACCGCGCGGGTGATGTAGCCCCCCAGCAGGTACGGCCACGCGCCGTCGAGGTGCGACGGGTCTCCGCGGAAGCGCGCCACGAGGAAGCTGTCCGCGGGCAGCGCGGACGTGAGGTCGGAGGTGTCCTTCAGCGGATCCAACGCGGCGAGCGAGGCCTGCGTGTCCGGCCACGGCGCGTCCGCGTTGAGCGTCACCGCGCGCTCCTCGATGCGGCCCGTGAGGGTGATGCCCTGAACGGTGCCGGCCGGCACGAGCAGGCCGCTGCCACCGGGCAGCCACACGTGGAAGTCGCGCTCCTTGGGGAGCCGCGCGAGGGATGCGGCCAGCACGGGCTCGCTCGCGAGCGACTGTTCCTGCGGCAGCGTGGCCAGCGTACGCAGCGTGGCCACCGAGGGGCCCGCGCCCAGGAGCGCGTAGTCCGCGCCCTTCAGGAAGAGGATGCCCAGCGCGGGCTCGGTGTTGCCGGGGCGGTTGAAGGTGACGAGGTTGCCGCCGTCCACGGAGGCCTTCTGTGTCTCCGAAGCGCCCAGGCGCGTGCGGGCGAACTTGGCGAAGGTCTCCTGGAACGTGTCCGCGTCCTTCACGCCGAGGATGGAGACGGCGCGGTTGCCACCGAGGAACGCCGCGCCCGCGCCGCGAGCGGGGGCGACACCAGCGGCCTCCAGCGCCTGGCGGCTGCGCAGGTCCACGCCCACCTGCCGCATCACCGCGTTCACGTACCCCTCGGCGGAGGAGAAGTTCTGGAGCTGCGCGGCGAACGAGGCGACCTTGAGGTTCTGGAAGCGCGCCAGCTTCTCCCCGAGCGAGCCCAGGTCGTTGATGACGACGGCGGCGTGCGCGTCCTTCGGGAGATAGCGGGCGGGGCCAGCGGCGGCGCTCGAACCGGTGGGGCCAGCCTCCTTGCCACAACGTGAGCAGCCCGCGACGGCGAGCACGAGGAAGAGGGTCGGGAGCCAGGCTCGGCGGAACATCCCGGCAGGACAGGACGGCTGGGCCGGAGAGTCAATTTATTCGTGGGTGGCGTGTAGGACCGGCCCCAGGCCAGGGGGGCGGATGACGGGCAGGCAACGTCCCGGCCCGGGTTTCACGCGTGGCGTGGGTTACCAGCGTCCGGCGTTCCAGGGCCCATGGGGCGCGAGAGGCCTTGTCAGGTCGGGTCCTGTTCCGGCCCGTTCCCGCGCGAACGAAGCAGACCAGGGTGGCCGGGGAGTCTCTTGAGCGGTCCCCTGCCCTGCTGGATGCCTCCCTGCCCCCTCGCATCACGGAAGGACCCACACCCCATGCCTCCGTCCCCCCTCCGCCTGGCGCTCGTGCCGGGCCTGCTGCTGGCGTTCATCCTGAGCACCCCGGCCGTGGCCTCTACCCTCCGCGTCCACTACGACGTGGGCTACGGCAACCGGATTACCGTCCGCGGCAGCGCGGCCCCGCTGTCCTGGACGACAGGGCAGAACGCGACGTGGACGTCCGGCAACGTGTGGACGTACTCGTGGCCGAACAGCGCCGGGGACGTGGACGTCAAGCCGCTCATCAACGACACGAAGTGGTCCATCGGGGCCAACTACCACGTCCGCGCGGGCACCACCGTGGACGTGTACCCGTTCTTCAACCCGGCCCAGGGCACTCGGACGCAGTTCGACAACTTCTGGTCGCCGCAGCTCGGCAACACGCGCACGCTGCGCTTCTACCTGCCGCCGAGCTACTCGGAGAATCCGCTCAAGCGCTACCCGGTGCTCTACATGCACGACGGGCAGAACCTCTTCGACGCCGCCACCGCGTCCTACGGCGTCGAGTGGGGCGTGGACGAGACAGTGAACAGCCTCATCGGCAACGGGCAGATGGACGAAGTCATCGTCGTGGGCATCGACCACACGGGCTCCAACCGCATCTACGAGTACACGCCCTGCTGCGACGCCACCTACGGCGGCGGCGGCGCGGACCTGTACGAGCGCTTCATCCTGGAGAGCGTGAAGCCCTTCGTGGACTCGAACCTGCGCACGCTGCCGGGCAAGGCGAATACCGCGCTGATGGGCTCGTCACTGGGCGGGCTGGTGTCGTTCTACATCGGCCGCCGGCACTCGGACGTGTTCTCGAAGGTGGCGGGGCTGTCGAGCTCGTTCTGGTGGAACAACCAGGCGATGACGGTCGAGGTGGAGCAGTCCACCGTGAAGCTGCCGCTGCGCTTCTACCTGGACGCGGGCACGAACAACGACGGGCTCTCGGAGACGACGCGCATGCGCAACGCGTTGGCTGCGGATGGCTACGTGCAGGGCGCGGACCTGTACTACAACGTGGCCCAGGGCGCGGGGCACACCGAGTCCGCCTGGGCCGCCCGCGTGTACCTGCCGCTCACGTACCTGTTCCCGTGGCAGAGCACGGTGTACTGAGTCGTTTGTGAGAGCACTTCGCGCGGCCTTGCTTGAAAGGCCGCGTGAAGGCTCGCTCTCAGACGCGGCTCGCCCGCCCCAGCGCGGTGAGGTCCTCCGCGAGCGAAGGCCGCGTGCGGTAGGGCTCCCAGCCCAACTCGGTGCGTGCTCGCGCGTTCGACACGCGATTGTCCACGGGGAGGAGCGTCGCGAAGAACGGGCCGAAGTGGTCCACGGCCTGCTCGGGCGGGAGGCTCCTCGCGGGCACTCCGAAGGCACGGCCCACCGTCTCGGCGAACTCGCGCAGGGTGAGGTCCGAGCCGTGGCCGTTGTACACGTGGCCCGGTGGCGCGGCTTCGAGCGCGCGCACGTAGAGGTCCACCAGGTCCTCGAGATGGACACAGGGCAACCGGTTCTCCCCCGAGCCAATCCAATACGAAGTACCCGTCCGGCGGGCCGTGGTGATGAGCCTTCCGATGGGTCCGCCGCCCGCCGCCGTGTGCACGAGGATGGGCACCCGCACGACGCTCGCGCGCACGCCCTTCGCGGCCTCGGCGAGCACGTCCACCTCGACGCGGTGGCGAATCGCCAGACGGAAGCCTTCCTGTGGCGGATGGCCCTCGTCCACCGGAGTCGCGCCGGTGTTGCCCAGCAGGCCAGTGGCCGAAGTCACCACGAGCGGCTTGTCCGTATTCCGGAGCGCGGAAGCGAACGCCGCGACCACGGCTCTGTCCCGCTCGATGGCGGCCTCCAGCCCCGAGGCGAAGTCGAACGCGAGATGCACCACCGCGTCACAGTCCCGCGCCGCGTCCGCGAGCCTGTCCACCTCGGCAAGGGACGCGATGAGCGGTTGAGCCGGAACCCCCTCAGCCCTCAATCGCCCTGTTGCCTCCGCGTCCCGCACGGCCGCGACCACCGTGTGTCCTCGTTCGCTCAAGCGGGCCGCCACCCGTGAGCCGATGAATCCCGTGGCCCCTGTCATCAACACTCGCATGCGTTCCTCCACGTTGTTGGAGGACACAGTGGCCGCTTCACTGTGAGACGTGAATGCTTGCGGGTACGGATTTCCTAACCGATCGTCCCGAGCATGGACCTGCTGAGCGACGTCCTGCGCGACCTGCGCCTCGAAAGCACCGTGCTGAGCCTGGGCGAGTTCCAGGCTCCGTGGGGCTTCGACAAGGGCACCACCGGAGGCGCGCCCTTCCACGTCGTCGTCGAGGGACGCTGCCTCCTGGAAGTCGAAGGCGGCGCGCCCATCGAGCTCGCGCCGGGCGACCTGGTCGTGTTCCCCCACGGCACGCCCCATGCCCTCATGTCCGACCGGAGCGCCCGCCGCATTCCCTTCCAGCAGGTGCTGGAAGCCAACGGCCATGACGGAGCCTGGACGCCGGACAGCCGCATCGAGGGACTGAACCGGCTCCGCATCTCCGGCCCGGGCCCACTCACGCGCATCATCAACGGCGTCTTCAGCTTCCGCGACGCACGCCGCAATCCCTTCGTCGAAGCGCTCCCCACGGTGCTCCACGCGCGCAGGCCGAGCTGGCTCGAAGGCTCGCTCCGCCTGCTGATGGACGAAGCCACCTCGGGACGGCCGGGCTTCCAGACCATCGCGGAGCGCGTCGCGGACATCGTCTTCGTGCAGGCCGTACGCGATTACGCCGCGAGCCTTCCGTCGGACGGCAGCGGCTGGCTGCGTGGCCTCACGGACCGGCAGATTGCGCACGCGCTCGCGCTGGTGCACCGGAGTCCCGGGGACGCATGGACGGTGGCTTCACTCGCGAGGGCGGTGGCCCTGTCACGCACCGTCTTCGCCAACCGCTTCCGAGAGCTCGTCGGCTCGGGTGTCATGGAGTACGTCACCGCCCGGCGCATGCACGTGGCGGCGGGCCTGCTGACGGGCTCCACGGAGACGCTCGCGCACATCGCGAACACCGTGGGCTACGAGTCCGAGATTTCCTTCAGCAAGGCGTTCCGCCGCTGGGCCGGCATCCCGCCCGGGCAGTACCGGCGGAGCAAGCAGGTGATGGCGCTCAACACGCCCGCGTCCCGTGCGCCTGCGCTCAGCGCACCCGCGTCCCGTGCGGCAGCGGGCCGCGCGTCTCCTCGGAGAACTCCAGGAACTGCTCCATCTGCCGCACGGACTCCTCGGTCGCCTCGGCCTCGGCGCTCAGCACGGTGAGCTGGCGGTTGACGCTCTCCGGGTCGCGAATCGCAATCGACTGCTCATGCGTCAGGCGCATCAGGTCCTCGATGCCCGCGAGTTGGTGGCTCACCACCTCGCGGCTCTCGCCCGCCTGCTCGAAGCGCGCGAGGCGCTTGCGGAGGATGTCCACGCGGTTCTGCTTCACGTCCTTGAGCCGCGGATTCGTCTCGCGCGCCAGGTCCTCCTCCAGCTCGCGCACGTCGCGCTCCAGGTGCTCGCGGTCCGAGCTGTTGAGGTAGGACCGGTACTGATTCAGCGTGGAGATGAGCCGCAGGAAGGACGTGAGCAGCGCGTCCAGCCGGGGCTCGCTGTCCACCACCAGCACCTTGCCGCCCGGCAGCTTCTTGTAGTTGGCGAGAATCTTCTCCTTCAGCCCGAGGAGCTGCTGGTAGTGCTCGCGCTGCGACGGCGCCAGGTCCGACTGGAGCGCGTCCACCGCCTTGCGTGCCGCCTCCGGGTCGTCCGGCGTCTTCGCGCGCACCGCGCGCTGGAAGCGCTTCATGGACGACATGACGCCCAGGTAGAGACCTTCCAGCCCCAGGGCCACCAGCATCGGCAGGGGCTCCCCCGTCATCGCCGACGAGGCCGCCGCAGTGCTCAACCCCACCAGGTTGGCGGGCATCATGAATGCGGCCTTGATGTAGTTGGGCGACTTCGCCACGTCCGTCCTTCCCTTCCCCGCGTCACCGGGCTCGAATCAGGGGCCTCGCGCCTCCGACACGTACTTCAACGCGCCCAGATCACGCGTGTCCTCCGCGGGAGGCACCCGCGGTCCCTGCTTCAGTTTCTGGAACAGCGCCGCGGCACTCTGGAAGAGCTCGTCATAGGTGACGGGCGCCTCACCGGAAAGGCCGAAGAAGGCCCGATTGTCCGCCAGCGTCGCCGGCGGCGCGCTGCGGATGGCCTCAATCGGGTCTCCCAGGTACGGCGCCACCTCGCCCAGCATCCGCGCCCCCGCCGTGGGGTCCTTCAACACGCTCTGCCCCGCATCCAACAGTCCACGCAGCACCCGGCGCACCGCGTCCGGGTAGCGCGCCGCGAAGTCCCCGCGCGCCACCAGCACCGTGGCCACCAGGTGCGGCGCATCCGCCGTCGTGGCCAGCACCGCCCCGCCCCTGTCACGCGCCGCCAGCTCCACGTCACCCCACAGCCCCACCACCGCGTCCGCCCGGCCCTCGCGCAGCGCGCGGCCCGCGTCCAGCGTGGAAGGCAGGTCCACCCAGCGCACGTCCGTCGTCCTCAGGCCCGCGCGCGCCAGCACCCACAGCGCGAAGTAGTGCGAGGAGCTGTACGGATACACGCCCACCCGCTTGCCCCGCAGCGCGGAGAGGTCCGGCACGCCCACCGCCGCCAGCGCCTCCTGGCCCCGGCTGCGCCCCACCAGCAGCAACGTGCGCGGCGCCGCGTCCCGCAGCCCCGGAGCCCACGCCGCCAACCGGTCCACGGAGAGCATGGCCATGTCCACGCCGCCGTTCTCCGCTCCAATGGCCAAGGCCTGACGCAATTCCTCCTCACGCGCGAAGAGCACCGCGCGCGCGTCCAGCGCATACGCCGTCTTGAGGAAGCCCTGCGCGGCGCCCGCCGGAGGCACCGGGTTGTCCAGCGTCGTCGCGCCGCCAGTGGCCACCAGCAGCGCCGACGCCGAGCCGCGCGGCGTGAAGCCGATGAGCACGGGCCGCAGTGGCACCGACGCCACGTCCGCCACGGGGGCCGCGACACCTGCGGGGAAGTCACCCGGCGACAGGCGCACCGCCTCGCGAGCGGCGGGGAAGAAGCGCGCCTGGAGCCGGTCCAGGTAGCCCAGGCGGGACGCGAGCACCCAGCCCGCGCCCAGCGCGCAGAGCATGAAGAAGAGGAAGAGGCCTGGCCCGCGGTGGAGCTTCATCCGTCAGTCCCGTTGGCCTCTTCCCCTACGGGGGAGGACTACTCCACCCCCACCTTCTTGCCGATGGTCTTCTCGGTGCCGCCACCCACTTCCGACACGGGCGCGGGGCTCTCGAGCAGGCCCATCTCCATCTTCATCTGCTTCACGAGCTCGTTGGCCTGCATCTTCTCGGCCTCTTCCTCGATGTTGACGGCCATGTGGTCCACCGACTCGAGGGCCATCTGCATGCGGGCCTCGTTGACGGCGGACTTCTCCTGCACCTTGCGCAGCATCTCGTCGTGCGTCGAGTCGATGCCGGCGACGGTGAAGGACTCCATGGTGTCCGCCACCTTGGCCTGCCACTTGGCGCGGCGGGCCTCGCGGATGGCGTTCATCGCCTCCTGCGTCTTGCGCTCCTTCTCGCGCATGAACGCCTTCTTCACCGTCAGGGCCTTCTCGTAGGCCTGGCGGGCGGTGGAGAGCTGAGCCTCGTTGCGGCCCAGCGCGTCCTTCTCAATCTGGAGCTTGGCGGCGTACTGCGCGGCCAGGTCGTCACGGCCCGCCTGGATGGCGGCCTTCACCTTGGCCGTCAGCGAGCGCACGTCCTCCAGGTACTTGGCGTTCTCCTTCTCGAGCAGCGTCACATTCGCCCGGACCATGGCGATGGACTCGTTCATCTTCGGAACCTGGTCGTTCAGGTCGCGAACGTTCTGCTCGAGGATGAGCTCCGGATCCTCGATGGAGGAGACGAAGAAGCCGGCGAAGCTACGCATTGCCCTCTTGAATCTTTCCCACATGTCGTCGGTCTACCTCCATCCAGCCCTACTTGAATCCACCTTACACGATACCCGGGGAAGCAAGCAGCCACAGTCCCAACACTCTGACAACTGCTACGCGCTCCTACCTAAGCTCATTGCCTGACGCCTGAAAATCACGCACGGACGGCCGGTGGGAAGGCCCCCGGCGCCCGTGCGCAGCGCCGCCCGGCTGCCCTGCGGTGCGAGCTTGAGGCTTGCCCGTCGGGGAGGAAGCAGGGAAAACCCAGGATGACGTGTCCCCCTCCCCGCCCCCGAGCTCTTTTGATGACGCGCTGACGCGGGCGGTGGAGGCCCAGCGGCGCAGCGTGCTGGGCGCGGGCGCGGCGGTGCGGCTGGTGGGCACCACCGTCTTCCTCGGGCTCAGCACGGTGCTGTGGCTGTCGGGCGGCGCGGACTGGGCGACATACCCGCCCGTGCTGGCGGCGTACCTGCTCGTCGCGGGGGCGCTGTACGTGCTGCGCAAGCGGCCCGTGGCGCGGTGGCTGGGCGTGGTGCAGGCGCCGGTGGACGTGGGGCTGGTGTACTGGCTCCAACACGTTGCGATGCCGCACTCGCCCTTCCCGTCCGGCGTGGCGGGCTTCAGCCTGGGCCTCTTCGCGCTGGTGGTGGGGCTGAGCGGGCTGACACTGCGGCGGAGTGTCGTCTACGGCACGGCGCTGCTGGCGTGGGTGGCGCAGGCCGCGCTGATGCGGCAGGCGGGCGTGGGCTGGGGCGCGGTGGCCATCGCCCTGGTGGTGCTCGTCATGGTGGCGGCGGCGAGCCACTACGGCACCGGCCGGCTGCGGCAGCTCGCGGTGGCGCTGTCTCACGCAGAGGTAGACCGCGCGCTGGAGGCCCGTCGCTTCCAGGACGTGGAGGAGGCGCGGCGCACCATCGAACGGATGCTCGGCGACGCGCAGGCGAGGAACGACCAGCTCCAGGCCCTGCAGCGCGACAAGGAGCAGCTCACCCAGTTCCTCGTGCATGACCTGCGCTCGCCGCTGTCCGCGCTGACGATGACGCTGTCGTGGATGGAGCAGGAGGTGCCGGGCGGCAAGGGCGTGCTCGGGGAGGCCGTGCAGACGGGCCTGGCCGTCACCGCGCGGTTGGACCGGATGATTTCCGACCTGCTCGACGTGCCGCGCCTGGAGGAGGGCCGACTGGAGCCGCGCAAGGTGGCCTTCCCGGCGGCGAACCTGCTGGAGGAGGTGCGGCGCTCCCTGGACGGCGTGGCCCGCGCGCGCCGGCTGACGCTGGACGTGGCGGCGCCCCCGGAGCTGGAGGTGATGGGCGACTCGGAGCTGCTGGTGCGCGTGGTGGAGAACCTGGCCAACAATGCGCTGAGGTACGCGCCCACGGGCGGGCGGGTGCGGCTGGAGGCGGGCACGGACTCGCAGTGCCGCTGGCTGGCGGTGCGCAACGACGGCCCGCCGATTCCGCCGGAGACGCGCACCCGCATCTTCGACAAGTACATCCAGGGCGAGGCGGAGAAGGACAGCCGCCGCGGCTACGGGCTGGGGCTCTACTTCTCGCGCCTGGCCGCCGAGGCACATGGCGGCCAGCTCGCGGTGGAGGACACGCCCGGCTGGTCCACGTCCTTCGTGGTGCGGCTGCCGAACTGAGCGCGGGCCTTCAGCCCCGCGCGCGCTTGCGGCGCCGGAGGATGCGCTCCACGTGCGCGTTGGCGCTGGCCAGCACCGAGGGCGCATCCAGCGTGGTGAGCACGCCGTCCTTCAGCACCGGCTTGCCGTCGATGACCACGTGCACCACGTCGCTGCCGCGCGCGGAGTGGACCAGCGGGGCCAGCACGTCCTCGGCGGTGGGGCCCATGTGCAGGCCGCTCACGTCCACCACGGTGATGTCCGCGCGCTTGCCCACTTCGAGCGAGCCCACCTCGTCCTCCAGCCCGAGCGCCCGCGCGCCGTGCACCGTGGCCATCTCCAGCACGCGCATGGGCGTCATGGCGCGCGGCCCGACGCGGGGGTTGTGGAGCACGGACGCGAGCCGCATCTCGTGGAAGATGTCGAGCGTGTTGTTGCAGGGCGCGCCATCCGCGCCGAGCGCCACCGCGACGCCGTCCTCCAGCAGCTCGGGCACCTTGGCGATGCCGGACGCCAGCTTGAGGTTGGAGCCGGGGCAGTGGCACACCACGGTGCGCGTGTCGCGGAGGATGTCCTGCTCCTCCTGGGACAGCCACACGCAGTGGGCCAGCGTCACGTGCGGGCCGGACAGGCCCACCGTGTGGAAGAAGGCGACGTTGTCCTGGCCGCCGGTGTACTGGCGCACCGCCTCCGTCTCCTTTGCATTCTCACTGGCGTGCGTGTGGATGCGCACGCCGTGCTCGCGACCGAGCTTCGCCACCTCACGCAGCAATTCCGGCGTGCAGGAGAGGACGAAGCGCGGGCAGAAGGCGTAGCGCAGCCGCCCGTCGTGCTTGCCGTGCCAGCGCTCCATCAGCGCGAGGCTGTGGGCCAGCGACTCGGTGGTGGTTTCGCGCAACCCCTCGGGCACGGCGGCGCCCGCGTCCATCATCGCCTTGCCACCCACCAGCCGGAAGCCGCAGTCGCGCGCGGACTCGAAGACGGCGTCGTAGTGGTGCACGCTGCCCATGTCGAGCGCCGCCGTGGAACCCGAGCGGATGAGCTCCGCGAAGGTCAGGTCCGCGGACGCGCGCATGGACGCCGCGTCGTGCGAGGCCTCGAAGGGCCAGATGCGCTCGCGCAGCCAGTCCAACAGCTCCAGCCCGTCCGCGCGGCCGCGGAAGAGCGTCTGGCAGGCATGCAGGTGGCCGTGGATGAGGCCGGGCAGCACCACCTTCCCCGTCACGTCCAGCACCCGCTTCGTGCCTCGGGCCTTGAGGCCGCGCCCCACCTTCGCGATGCGCCCGTCCTGGACGAGCACGTCCGCCGCCACGAGCACCTCGCGCTCGCGGTTCATCGTCACCACGGTGCCGCCAGTCAGGAGCAGATCCACGGGGGTGCTCGAGTCTCTTTCTAGAGGAAGTCCTTCGTGAAGGCGTGCGGCAGCAGCTCGCCCAGGCTGTAGCGGGCCTCGCCGCCCTTCGGGGTGCGGCTGCGCACGGGCAGGCCCGGCGGACCGAACTCGGCCATCACCTGCCGGCACATGCCACACGGCGGGCACGGCTCCGGCGTGTCCACGACGATGGCCACGGCCACCGGCTTGTCGTGGCCCTGGGCCACGCCGGCGGCGAAGGCGTTGCGCTCGGCGCAGACGGTGAGGCCGTAGGTGGCGTTCTCCACGTTGCAGCCGGCCACCACCGCGCCGTCGGCGTAGAGGACGGCGGCGCCGACGGGGAAGCGCGAGTACGGCACGTGCGCGCGCGAGCGGACCCGCGCGGCCTCCTCGAACAGGCGCTCCCAGGGAATGTCATCCGCCATGACGCCTCCGTGAATCGCCAGGCCGCGTGGGCCTAGCGGGTGCCGCCGCCCTGCGCCACCACGTCATCCAGGTGACGGGCAATGGCCAGCTCGGCCTCCACCGGCAGCTCCATGAAACGCACATGCGCGAGCGGGCCCTGGGGGCCGTTCGTCACGTGGAGCACCTCGCCGTTGGCCTCCACCTCGTCGGGGAGGATGGGGAGCTTGAAGCGGATCTCCACCTTCGCGCCCGCCTCCAGGCCGGTGCCCTGCCAGGCGCAGCCCCCCAGGGACAAGTCCCCGTCCCGCGTCTCGAAGTCCTCCGAGCTTCCCGCCCGGCGCACCTTCAAGCGCATGGGCACCCGGGGAGAGTCGCGCCGGTCCTCGGCCTTGCTGCTCATCGAGTCGTTCCTCTCGGCCATCGCCGTTGCCTCCCTGCCGCTCATGCTCGCGCCACCGCCGGAAGAATGTGCCCCGGGGACGGCTTGGACACCGCCGTCACCCGGCAGGCCGGCCCGGCCACGTCCGCGAGGGACGGCGGCTGTCCGCCGACAGGGAGTCCAGCCTCGTGCTGGAAATGAATCGCGGAGGCCCCCACCGAGGCCTCCGCCCGTTCGTCACAGTGCATCGTCGGCGCATCATACGCGGACCTTTCCCGACAGGAGGCGCCGAAATGCATGGGGGGTCCGAAGGGAGGGGCCAGGGGCCTTGTACCGGGGGTGTCAAGGGGCCACGCCCTGCGTCATGGCACAACCCGGACGGTGCTATGCAGCCCGGATGAACCGGGGCGTCACTCGGGGACCTTCTGGCCCCGGGACTTCCACCAGTCCTCGCCGTAGCTGATGCAGATCTGCTCGCCAGGGTGGATGTCGCGCGTGGCGTAGAAGCAGAAGAGGTCGCGGTCCACGGCGCGGTAGTACGCGGCGTTGGGCTCCTGGGAGTGGTTGTAGATCATCCCGTAGCCCATCACGAGCGCGACCCAGTCCCCCTCGCGGTGCTCCTCCTTCTCGCCCCACTTGATCTGGAAGACGTAGTCGTCGAGCGGCGGCATCCGCGCGTGTTTGTGGAGCACCTTGAGGTAGTGACACTCCTCGATGAGCTCTCCGGCGGGGATGAGCTCGTCGGTGAAGACGCCGTAGCCCCACTCGCACGGCCGGACCTTCACGCCCGGATGGATGTACAGCGCTGCGCCCTGGTTCATGGCCGTGCCCGTTATGGCGCGTTCCGGGAACGGGGTGAAGCAATGGATGCGTCAGGGCGCGCTCAAGGCCGCGAGCGCCGACTCCAGGTCCGAGTGCAGGCAGTCCGCCGGGAGCCCAGCCTCGGTCAGGTGGAGCAAGGCCGCCTTGTTCACCCACCACGCCGTGCGCCCGGGTCGCGCGTGGAATCGGACGAAGCGCGGGTGGAGCACCGTGCCCATGCGGTGGAGGCCCGAGAGGTCCATCAGGAGGGGCTCCTCGGGAGGAAGCGAAGCGAAGAACGTGTCCAGTGCCTCGGCCTCCAGGCTCGACACCGTGCCGAAGAATCGGATGCGACGAGGTGTGCCCTCGAAGACCTTCACGGGCAGCCCGGCCTGAAGATACCTGTGGAGGTTCTCCAGGAACTCGATGAGCACGGGCTCGCGCGCCAGGTCCGTGGCGAGCCGGTAGAGCGCCAGGTTGAAGCCGTGCTGCCTGGGAAAGCGCTCGGGGTCGGGGCTCCAGGCGCTGAAGACCCGGGTACCGCCCTCCTGACGGATGAGGCATCTCACGCTCATGCCATCCAGGCCCATCTCCCACGCATCGGGGATGCCCAGCGGATCCAGCGCCGCGATTTCGTCGAGGAACCGCAGGCCCCTCTCCGTGGGGATGGCCACGGTCTCCGAGGGCATCGCACCGTGCTCGCTGGCGATGGTCACCGTGTCACCGGACGCGCTGAAGGTCGCGGAGATGAGGCCCTTCTCGTGGAACGAGGGACTGAACCGGGCCCCGTAGAAGCTGCCGGGCTCCAGGGGCAATCGGAGCTCGGGGACGTACTTCCCCTCCTCTTCTGTCTCCACCTGGAAGCCCCGGGCCTCCGCGGCCGCTCGGAGCTGGAGCATCATGTCCTTCGAGAGCATGCGCTCCGACCACTCCGTGGAGCTCGCGTACATGTCGCGCACCTCCTGGATGGCGTAGCGCCAATGCCCGGGAAGGAACTGCCGCAAGAGGGCCGCTTCCTTCAGCGTCGGCCCCTTGCCCCGCCAGCGGATGCGGATGTTCCAGAGGGGCTGCGGCTCGATGGCCGCACAGTAGATCCCCTGCATCACATAGCCGCACGAGAGACACGGGGTGGAGACGATGCCCCCTTCGACCGTGGACTCTCCGAGCGGGCCTCCACACTTGAGGCACTTCAGCTCGGTCTCGACCTCGTTCCCCATGGCGCGCTTCCCTTCGTTGGCGGCGCGCCAGGGACGTGTGGCCGCGACAGCGTCTGACCAGACCTGGGAACAGGCCTACGGCGTGTGGCACACCGCTTCGATGTTGTGCCCGTCCGGGTCGATGACGAACGCCCCGTAGTAGTTCGGGTGGTAGTGCGAGCGCAGGCCCGGCGCGCCGTCGCTCTTCGCGCCCAATTCCAGGGCCTTCGCATGGAACGCATCCACCGCCGCGCGGTCCTTCGCCATGAAGGCGATGTGCGTGCGCGGATGCGGCTCCTGCGACGTGCCAATCCAGAAGTACGGCTTGCGCGAGTCGCCGTAGCCACCCCGGTCACCGAAGTCCATGACCATCCGGTAGCCCAGCGTCCCCAGCACCGCGTCGTAGAAGCGCCTCGACGCGGCGTAGTCCCTCACTCGGAGCATGACGTGGTCGATCATGCCCCGCGCATCTAGCACGACACAGAGCAGCGGGAACTACTCCACCCGCTCCCGCACCAACGGCCGAGCCACGGGCGCCGCATCCCCGAACCTGTACGCGGCCAGCAGGCGCGCCTTCACGCCCTCCACCGGGCCCGCGTCGTTGTAGTGCACGCGCACCACCGGCTCGCCCTTCGCAACCTTCTCGCCCGTCTTCTTCAGCAGCGTGAAGCCCACGGCCGGGTCGATCTTGCTGTCCACCCGCTGCCGCCCTGCCCCCAGCGCCACACCCGCCAGGCCCACGCCCTCGGTGTCAATCGCGGTCACCCACCCGTCGCGCGGCGCCACCACGTCCACCGTCGACTTCGCCTGCGGCAGCAGGGAGTAGTCATCAATCGCGCGCGGGTCTCCACCCTGCACCTGGACGATTTCCTTCAACTTCCGCACGGCGCTCCCGTCCTCCACCACCTTGCGCAGCTTCTCGCGCGCCTCGTCCACCGTCGCCGCCTTCTTCCCCAGCACCAGCATCTCCGCCGTCAGCGCGTAGGTGATCTCCGTGTAGTCATCCGGAGCCTCGCCGCGGAGCATGTCCACCGCCTCCATCACCTCCAGCGCGTTGCCCACCTTGCGGCCCAGCGGCTGGTCCATGTCCGTGAGGAGCGCCACCACCTTCTTCCCCATCTCCGCGCCCAGGCCAATCATGGTCCGCGCCAGGAGCCGCGCGTCCTCGTCGCGCTTCATGAAGGCGCCGCTGCCCACCTTCACGTCCAGCACCAGCGCGTCGATGCCCTCCGCCAGCTTCTTGCTCATGATGGAGGAGGCAATCAGCGGGATGCAGTCCACCGTCGCCGTCACGTCGCGCAGCGCGTAGAGCTTCTTGTCCGCCGGAGCCACCTGCGCCGTCTGCCCAATCAGGCAGCAGCCCACCTCGCGCACCAGCCGCCGGTACTCGGACGTGGGCAGGTTGACGTTGAAGCCCGGAATGGACTCCAGCTTGTCCAGCGTCCCGCCCGTGTGGCCCAGGCCTCGGCCCGAAATCATCGGCACCGGCACGCCGCACGCGGCCGCCAACGGCGCCAGGCTGAGCGACACCTTGTCCCCCACCCCGCCCGTCGAGTGCTTGTCCACCTTCACGGCCGGCGTGTCCGACAAATCGAGGACCTCGCCGGACTCCAGCATGGCGCGCGCCCAGGCGCCCAGCTCCTTGGAGTCGAGTCCCTTGAAGAAGATGGCCATGCACATGGCGGCCATCTGGTAGTCCGCCACCGTCCCCGCCGTGTATGCCTGGATGAACGCGCGGATGTCCGCCGGGTCCAGCCGGCCTCCATCCCGCTTTGCCTTGATGAGCTCGTAGGGTTGCACGGCCCTGCCCATAGCAGGAACACGGCCCCCCATGCACTCCGGGAAAGGGAAAGCCCGGGCTTCATCTGCTAGATAGCGGCCCATGATGCTCCGTCTCCACGTCCTGGCCCTCGCCGCCCTCCTGTGCGCGTGTTCGAAGAAGGAAGAAACGCCCCCTGCCGCTGCCCAGGGCAGCGCCGCCGCCCAGCAGCCGACCAAGGCCGCCCCCATCCCCGTGGGGCTCGTCATCGACGTGGGCGGGCGCGGTGACCACTCCTTCAACGATGCCGCGCTGCGCGGTCTGGAGCTGTACGCGGCAGGCAAGCGCTATGAGGGCGGCAAGTACGTGGACGCCTCGCCCGACGAGGTCCGCCAGTCCCTCCCGCCCTACCTGTCGTCCATCGCCTCCACCATCCAGCCCCTGCCCGTGAAGCCCATGGTGCTCCAGAGCAAGGCGCAGGAGGACTACGCCCCCAACCTCCAGCTCCTCGTGGACCAGGGCGCGAAGCTCACCATCGGCAACGGCTACATGCTGGCCAACGCCGTGCGCACCGCCGCGCAGGAGAACCCCAAGTCCCAATTCCTGCTCATCGACAGCGAGGTGCTGGACGCGCAGGGCAAGGTGCTGAAGCTGCCCAACGTGCGCACCGTGCTGTTCAAGGAGCACGAGGGCAGCTTCCTCGTGGGCGCGCTGGCCGGTCTGGTGACGAAGACGGGCAAGGTGGGCTTCGTGGGCGGCATCGAGGTGCCCCTCATCCAGCGCTTCGAGGTGGGCTACCGCGCGGGCGTGAAGACGACCAACCCCCAGGCCGCCCAGTCGCTCATGGCCGTCTACACGGGCAGCTTCAACAACATGGCCGCGGGCAAGCAGGTGGCGCAGGACCTCATCGCCAAGGGCGCGGACATCCTCTTCCACGCGGCGGGCGCGGATGGCATCGGCGTCATCCAGGCGGTGAAGGAGGCGCGCGCGGCAGGGAAGAACGTGTATGCGATTGGCGTGGACTCGGACCAGTCGCACGTGGCGCCGGACGCCATCCTCACGTCGATGATGAAGTACACCGACCTGGCCATCTACCAGGCGACGAAGGACCTCGTGGACGGGAAGTTCTCCGCGGGTGACCAGGTGCTCGGACTCAAGGAGAACGGCGTGGGCATGGCCGACGTGCGACTGGACTTCCCCGGCAAGGCCGAGGCGCTGCAGAAGGTGGAGGCGCTGCGCCAGCGCATCATCTCCGGGCAGCTCCAGGTGCCGGCGGTGCACGCGGACCTCGTCTCCTTCCAGGCTGCCGCGCCCTGATTTCCCTCCGGCACATCCGAAAGGCCTTCGGCAACTGCGTGTCGCTGGAGGACGCGTCGCTCGACGTGCGCGCGGGCGAGCTGCTCGCCGTGGTGGGCGAGAACGGCGCGGGCAAGACGAGCCTGATGAACGTCCTGTACGGGCTCTACCAGCCGGACCAGGGCGAGCTGTCCGTGGACGGGCAGCCCGTGCGCTTCAAGAGCCCGCGCGACGCGATTGCCCGGGGCATCGGCATGGTGCACCAGCACTTCATGCTCGTGCCCACGCTCACGGTGGCGGAGAACGTGGTGCTCGGCCGCGAGCCCACGCGCCGCGGCCTGTTCGACCTGGAGCGCGCCGTCAGCGAGGTGGCCGCCACGTGCGCCCGCTTCGGCTTCAACCTGGAGCCACGTGCCCGCGTGGACACGCTCACGGTGGGCTCTCAGCAGAAGGTGGAAATCGTCAAGGCGCTGCATCGGGGGGCGCAGGTGCTCGTGCTCGACGAGCCCACCGCCGTGCTCACGCCGCAGGAGTCGGACGAGCTGGCCCACGTCATGCGAGGCCTCGTCGCGCAGGGGCGCACCGTGGTGCTCATCAGCCACAAGCTCAAGGAGGTGCTGGGCGTGGCGGACCGCGTCGCCGTCATGCGCCGGGGGCGCGTGGTGGCCGAGGTGCGCGCGTCGGAGACCACCGTGGGGCAGCTTGCGTCCCTCATGGTGGGTGAAGGGCACCGGACCGGGCCGGGCACGGCGGAGCATGCTCCACCGCCCGCCATGGCCGTCCCGAGGTCGCCGGTGGCATCCGCGGGCGAAGCCCTCCTCGAAGCGCGCGGGCTCCAGGCCGTGGGTGACAATGGCCGTCCGGCGCTGCGCGGCGTGGACCTCACCGTGCACGCGGGCGAAATCGTCGGCATCGCGGGCGTGGACGGCAACGGGCAGCGCGAGCTGGCCGAGGTCCTCACCGGCCTGCGCCCACTCACCTCGGGGAGCGGCACGTTGCTCGGAGGTCCCCTCGCCGGCCTCACTCCGGCCCGGGCTCGCGAGCGCGGTGTGGGCCACGTGCCCGAGGACCGGCTGCGCCGCGCCGTGGTGAAGGCCCTCACCGTGGAGGAGAACGTGGCCCTCGGCCGGCACACGCGGCCGCCCTTCGCCAAGGGGCCCTGGATTGACTTCACCGGGCGCCACGAGCGCACGCGCGCCCTGCTCGACGCGTACGACGTGCGCCCGCCCGACCCGACGATGGCGCTGGAGCGCCTGTCCGGCGGCAACCAGCAGAAGGTCGTCGTGGCCCGCGAGCTGGACGCGAGGCCCCGCCTCCTCGTCGTGGTGCAGCCCACACGCGGCCTGGACATCGGCGCGGTGGCCCACGTGCAAGCGAAGCTGCGCGAGGCGCGCGCCCAGGGAGCCGGCGTGCTGCTCGTGTCCCTGGACCTGGAGGAAGTCCTCACCCTGTCGGACCGCGTCTACGTCCTCTTCGAGGGGCGCGTGACGGGCCACTTCACGCGCGAGCAGTTCGACGAGCGCGAGCTGGGACGCCGCATGCTGGGAGCGGAGCCGGGTCATGCATGAGCGCCTGAGGCAGGCCCTCCCATCGGTGCTCTCCGTGCTGCTGGCGCTCGTGGTGTGCTGGGCGCTCATCGCCGTGACGATGACGCCCGGCACCGCCACCGCGGCCTATCTACAGATGTTATGGGGTGGCATCGGCAACTGGCCGAGCTACTTCGACGGGGGCGCCGCCACCGCCATCACCCGTCCCCTGGGCGAGGCCGCGATGAAGGCCGCGCTGCTCACCCTCACCGGCCTGTCCGTGGCGGTGGCCTTCAAGGTGGGCCTGTTCAACATCGGCGCGCAGGGGCAGATGATTCTCGGCGCGCTGGCCGCCGCCGTGGTGGGTGCCCACGTGTCCCTGCCCGCGGTGCTGCACATTCCCGCCGCGCTCCTGGCCGCGGCGCTCGCGGGGGGCGCATGGGCGGGCCTCGCCGCGCTCCTCAAGCTCTACCGGGGCGTGCACGAGGTCATCTCCACCATCATGCTCAACTGGGTGGCGCTGCGGCTCGTGGACAACTGGCTCGTCATCGGCCCGCTGCGCGGCGTGGCCGAGGCCGGCCAGTCCATCACCGGCACCGCCGAAATCCAGCCCACCGCCGTGCTGCCCCGGCTCCTGGGCGAGCTGTCCCGCCTCAACCTGGGCTTCCCGCTGGCGGTGCTGCTCGCGGTGGCGCTGTGGCTGTGGCTGACGCGCATGCGCTCCGGCTTCGAGACGCGCGCGGTGGGCCTGGGCGCCGAGGCCGCGCGCGCCGCCGGAGTCCCCGTGGTCCGTCGCACCGGCGTGGCCATGGCGCTGGCCGGGGCCATGGCGGGCCTGGCGGGCGCGGTGCTGGTGCTGGGCACCGAGGGGCGCTACCCCGGCACGCTGGGCGCCCCCTACGGCTTCGACGGCATCGCCATCGCCCTCATCGGCAACAACCACCCGCTGGGCGCCCTGGTGGCCGCGCTCTTCTTCGGCGTGCTGCGCGCGGGCGGCACGCGCATGCAGTTGCTCGACGTGCACAAGAGCTTCCCCGAGCTCATCCAGGGCCTCGCGCTCCTCTTCGTCGCCGGCCGCCTGGTGTGGCTCGCCCTGCTGCGCCGCCGCGAGTCCTCCGCGCCCGCCGCCACCTCCAGCACCGCGTCCACCGCGGAGGTGCCCCGTGCTTGAGATTCTCCGCGCGCTGCTCTTCTCCACCCTGGACGCGGCGCCCGCGCTCGTCTTCGCGGCGCTGGGCGCGGTGCTCTCCGAGCGCGCCGGCGTGGTGTCCGTGGGCGTGGAGGGGATGATGCGAGTGGGCGCCTTCTGCGCGGCGGTGGCGGCGCTGAAGATGCCCCTGCCCCTGGCCATCGCCATGGGCATGCTCGCGGGCGCAGCGCTGGCCGCGGTGCACGGCTTCCTCAGCATCCGCTGGCGCTCGGACCAGGTGGTGTCCGGCATCGCCCTCAACCTCGTGGCCCTGGCCGGCGGCACCTACCTGCTGGAGTCCCAATACGGCCCCAACGGCACGCCGGCCATCGAGGGCCCCTCGCACTGGGCCATTCCCGGCCTCGAGTCCGTGCCGGTGCTGAGCGCGCTGTCCGGCCACTCCGCGCCCACGTACTTCGCGCTGGTGCTGCCCTTCGCCCTCCAGGGCCTCCTGGCGCGCACGCCCCTGGGCCTGCGGCTGCGCGCGGTGGGTGACAAGCCCCACGCCGTGGCCACGCTGGGCCTGAGCGTCGCGGGGCTGCGCTGGGGCGCGGTGCTGGGCGGAGGACTGCTGGCGGGCCTGGGCGGCGCCGTGCTGTCCACGTGCGTGCTGGGCCGCTTCGAGCAGCACACCCCCGCGGGCCTGGGCTTCATCGCCCTGGCCGCCATGGTGTTCGGCCGCTGGACGCCCGTGGGCGCCTTCCTCGCCGCCCTCTTCTTCACCTTCGGCGACGCGCTGAGAATCGGCCTCGCCTCCAGCGCGCCGGGCCTCCTGGACGTCGTACCGCAGGGCGTGTTGCAGGCCCTCCCCTACGTGCTCACCCTTGCCCTCCTCACCCTCCAGGGGCAGCGTGGCAACGCCCCCGCCGCGCTCGGCGTGCCCTACCAGCAGGAGTCGCGGTAAGCCCGTCCATTGGCCGGGGTGTTTTTGAACCCGGGTCATTTTTGATTCCTGGTCAGGACTGACCCCCACCCGTCGCGTGTGCAACACCGCCAGTGGGGGTTCCGCCCTGGAGGCAACAGTACAACCCCGCGCCTTTACAGGGTTGTTTTCGCCTCCGTTCCGTCAGACGGCGATCGAAGTCCCCCACCCCTCCCGGCACGCGCCTCGCATGGTGCGGGTCTGGTTTCGGACCGCGTACCGGACTGGACGCAGGCTCCGGGGGGGAAGTCGCATCCAGTCCGGTATGCGGTCCGTAGGGTCTGCGTGGATACATCCGGGTGTCGCTGCCCGGTCACCTGGTGGGGGTGGCGTGATGCTGGAGACGACGGGAACAGCTGCGGCGTACCGGCCCCGAGTGCTGGCCGTGGACGTGCAGTCGGGCGGCATGGAGCGGCTGTACTCCATCCTCTCACCGGCCGGCTACGACGTACTGCCCGCCAGCGGCAAGGGGGCGGCGGCGACGGCGTCCCGGCAGGCGGCGGACCTGGTGCTGCTGGACGTGCAGCGCCCCGGCACGGACGGCCTCGCGGCCTACCGGCGCCTCCAGGCGGAGATGGGCGGCAACCCGACGCTGCCGGTGCTGATGCTGACGCCCAGCGCGGACCGGCAGACGCGGCGCGAGGTGCTGGAAGCGGGCGTGGATGATCTGCTCATCACCGAGCCGCTGGACCCGCTGGAGCTGAAGGTCCGCATCCACACCCTGCTGGAGCTGAAGGCCCACCGCGAGGCGGGCGGCCAGCGCGCGGAAGCGCTGTTGGACCCGCGCACCCGCTGGGTGGAGATGGAGCGGCTGGCGCGCCTGGGCACGCTGGCGGCGGACGTGGCGCAGAACCTGGGCCGGGTGGGCGAGGACATGCAGCGCGCCCTGGCGCACGTGCAGAGCCGCGCCCTGCAGGGCCTGCCGCCGGACGCCGCGGAGCTGAGGAAGCTGGGCGTGGCGGGCGAGCAGATGCGGCTGCACGGCCAGCACCTGCTGTCGCTCGGCCCCACCAGCCCCAAGGACATCCAGCGCTTTGATTTGCGCGACCTGGTGCCCGGCGTGGTGGAGCGGATGCGCGTCGCCGGCCGCCTCGGCTCGGCGGAGGTGAAGGTGCTGCTGCCGGAGGACCCCATTGCCGTGGTCTTCAACCGGCGCCAGTTGGAGCAGGTGCTGGTGGAGCTCCTGGCCAACGCCGCGGACGCGGTGGAGGACGTGACGGACCGCCCGCGCCGCATCCACGTGGGCGTGGAGCTGCCGGACATCTTCGGAGACTTCGGCCCCCGCATGTTCGTCAAGGACACCGGCATCGGCATCTTCGAGGACGAAATCGGGGCCGTCTTCGAGCCCTACTACACGACGAAGGCGCCGGAGAAGGGCGCCGGCCTGGGCCTCACCGTGGCCCGCGCCCTGGTGGAGGCCATGGGCGGCAGGCTCACGGTTACGAGCCGCGTCAACCTGGGCAGCACCTTCACGGTGGAGCTGCCCGAGCAGACGTCCTCCTGGTAGCGACCGTGACGGCGGGCCTGCCGCCTAGAAGCGGTAGGCCACGCCCATGAGGGCTTCCAGGGTGAACTCGGTGGCCTCGTAGTCCGGAATCAGCGAGGGCCCCATCCGGACGTTGAAGTTCACCGCGAGGCTGCGGTCGATGAAGTACTCCAGGCCGCCGCCCACGAGGATGGGGAACACCGGGCCGATGCCCTCGCCGAAGTAGACGTGGAAGGGCAGGTCCAGGCCCAGGTTCACCATGACGGCGCTGCCGGCGGGGATGCCCACCACGAGGCCCACGGGCAGCGCGAGGCCCACGTCCGTGTCGTCGTCGTCGAAGTAGAAGAACGGGCCCGGCTGGAAGGTGAGCGCCAGGGAGATGTTGCCCGTCTGCGCCAGCATCAGCCGCATCCACGCCTGGAACTTGATGCCGGGGTCCGTGTAGCGGACCCAGCCCTCGCGGCCCCAGTTGAAGGTGAACTTGCCGCCGATGTCGAAGCGCTCCGAGCCGCCGTGCAGCAGGCCGAGCGTGAGGCCGGGCCAGCCAATCTGCCCGGAGAAGGCGGTGTTGCCCCGCCCCAGCGTGTCGGCGGCGAGGATGGACCAGCCCTGGCCGCGCTGCGCCAGCGCGGTGCCGGGAAGGGCCAGGAAGCAGGCGAGGAGGAATCCGGGGACGAGACGCTTCACACGGTGCCTTTCTGGAGAGGGCCGCGCGGGGGCACGGCCAGTCGAACTGAGGTGTGATTCAAGACTCACGTGGGTTGTCCGCGCTCACGCGCGAGCGCGATGAAGTCATCGATGAACCGGGCCAGCCGCCCTTCCGCGCGCTCGCGGGCGCGGGCCAGGGGCTCTCCGGACGTGAGCGACTCCTTGAGCTCGAAGTAGTACTTGATTTTCGGCTCGGTGCCGGACGGCCGGAGGGTGACGCGGCCGCCGCCCTCCAACTCGAAGGCGAGCACGTTGGACGGGGGCAGCCCGCCCGAGCCCTGCTTGTAGTCGCGCACGGCGCTCACCGGGGCAGTGCCGATGCGCGCGGGCGGCGAGGCGCGGAAGGCGTCCATGATGGCGCGGATGACCTGGGCGCCCGCGGAGCCGGGCAGCGTGACGTTGCGCTGGGCGCCCACGTACAGGCCGTGGCGCCGCTGGATTTCCTCCAGGTAGCCGAGCACCGTGGTGCCGCGCGACTGGCACCACGCGGCGAGGTCCGCCATGACGAGCGCCGCGCCGACGCCGTCCTTGTCGCGCGTCACCGTGCCCACGGTGTAGCCGAGCGCCTCCTCGTAGCCGAAGACGAACTGCGTGCCCTCGGCGCGCTCGCGCTCCAGCGCGCGGTTGGCAATCCACTTGAAGCCGGTGAGCACCTCGTCATAGGCGGCGCCCAGCGCGCGGGCGATGTCGCCGAGCTGCGTGGACGAGACGATGGTGGTGACGACGTGCGGCCTCGCGCGCTTCGTGCCCTGGGTGAGGGCGTAGTGGCCCAGCAGCACGCCCACCTCGTTGCCGGTGAGCATGCGCATGCGGCCATCCGCGTCGCGCGCCATGACGGCGAGCCGGTCCGCGTCCGGGTCATTGGCCAGCACCAGGTCAGCGCGCACGCGCTCGGCCGTGGCGAGCGACAGGTCCATGGCGCCGGGCTCCTCCGGGTTGGGGAAGCGCACGGTGGGGAAGCGGCCGTCGGGCTGCTGCTGCTCGGCCACGGGGGTGAAGCGCGGGAAGCCCGCCTCGCGAAGGGCGCGCTCGGCCCAGAGGCCGCCCACGCCGTGCATGGCGGTGTAGACGATGGACAGCGTGTCCGAGCCGCGCTGGTGCACGCGCAGCCCGAGGATGGCGCGCAGGTACGCCTCCCCCACGTCGTTGCTCAAGTCCCGCCACAGCCCCTTCGCGCGCGCGTCCGCGGGCGTCATGAGCGGCACGCGGTTGGCGGGCTCCACCCTGGCGATGGACGCGGCGATGCCGGTGTCATGCGGGGGAATGATTTGCGCGCCGTTGCCCCAGTAGACCTTGTAGCCGTTGTACTCGGGCGGGTTGTGGCTGGCCGTCACCATGACGGCCGCGGCGGCATTCAGGTGCAGCGCGGCGAAGGCCGTCACCGGCGTGGGCACCGGGTGCGGGAAGAAGTGCGCGGGAATGCCCTCCGCGGCGAGCACGGCGGCGGTGTCCTCGGCCAGCTCCGCGCTCAGGCGGCGTCCGTCACGCCCGACGACGACGCCCCGCGTGGCCACGTCCGGCACGTGCGCCTTGAGGTAGCGCGCGAGGCCCGCCGTCGTGCGGCGCACCACGGCGCGGTTCATCCGGTTGGGTCCGGCGCCCAGCACGCCGCGCAGGCCCGCGGTGCCGAACTCCAAATCACCGGCGAAGCGGTCCGCCAGCTCCGTCCAGTCGCCCTTCGCCAGCAACTGCGCCAGCTCCGAGGCGGTGTCGGTGTCGGGGTCCGCCTGACGCCAGGCCTCCGCCCGCTCTCTCAGTCCGGTGGTGTCCATGCGCGTGGGCCTCGTGTAGCCGAAAGCGGCGCACGGAGCACGGGCTCGCGCGCCTGCTGTTCAGGGGTGATAGTTCAGGTGTAGTCGGTGAGCTTCTTGCGCGTGGCGGGGCCCTTGGGGCCGTCCTTGGAGGACTGGCACGTCACGCAGTACTCCGCGTACGGCATGGCGCGCAGGCGGCCCAGGGGCAATTCGTCGCCGCACTCCTCGCACTCGCCATAGGAGTCCGGGTCGTCGCGCAGCTTGCCCAGCGCCTTCATCACGCGGGCCAGCACGCCGTCCATGTTCCGGTTCCGGTTGGAGGCGATGGCCTGCATCATCTCGTTGAGGGGCTGCTCGTCCTCGTCACCGCCGATGCGCGCGTCGTCGGTGCGGTTGGGCTCGATTTTCCGCGGCGTCTTCTCCGTCAGCTCGGCGTGGAGCGCCAGCAGCAGCTTCTTGAATTCCTCTCGCTGTTTCGCGTTCACGTCTCGCCCCCGTGTCAGTACTTCGCGGTGGAGGACTGTCCGCTGACGATGGCCACGGACGCGGACGCGCCCAGGCGGTTGGCGCCCGCGCGCAGCATCTTCATCGCATCCTCGGCGGAGCGGATGCCGCCGGACGCCTTCACGCCCACGTCCTCGCCCACCACGCGGCGCATCAGCGCGACGTCCTCGGCGGTGGCGCCGCCCGGGCCGAAGCCGGTGGACGTCTTCACGAAGGCGGCCCCCGCGGCCTTGGACAGGGCGCAGGCGAGCACCTTCTCCTCGTCCGTGAGCAGCGCCGTCTCCAGAATCACCTTCACCGGCAGTGGGCGGCTGGCCTCCACCACGGTGGCGATGTCCCGGTGCACCAGCGCATAGTCGCGCGACTTGAGCGCGCCCACGTTGAGCACCATGTCGATTTCACGCGCCCCGGCGCGGATGGCCTCGCGGGCCTCGAAGGCCTTGGCGGACGGCAGCGACGCGCCGAGCGGGAAGCCCACCACTGCGATGGGCACCGTGTTGGAGCCGTCCAGCACGCGCGCGGCGGTGGCCACGTGCGTGCTGTTGACGCACACCGTGGCGAAGCCGTGCTTCCTGGCCTCCTCGGCCAGCTTCACCACGTCCTCGGCGCGGGCCTCGGGTTTGAGCAGCGTGTGGTCGATGTAGGGGGCCAGGTCCGCCGGGGAGCGGAGGGTCTCCATGTCCACGCGGCGGGTGGACGGCATCGTGTCCGGAGCGGGAGCACCGGGCTCGGAGGGAGAGGAGTCCTTCCAGGCATCCATGCGGCGGCGGGCCTGGTCGGCGAGCTCCTCGAGGAACT
Source organism: Pyxidicoccus sp. M6 (assembly GCF_055568925.1). Lineage (NCBI taxonomy): Bacteria > Pseudomonadati > Myxococcota > Myxococcia > Myxococcales > Myxococcaceae > Pyxidicoccus > Pyxidicoccus sp. M6. Next base: position 10,219,242 of record NZ_CM145714.1, read on the forward strand.
TCGCGAAGACGTCCTGGGAGTCGGACATGCCGGGCCCCATAGCCCACTTCCCGCCCCTCGGGAAGCGCTCGCACGGGTAGCACGCATCCGCCGCCCAGCCAGATGCCGAGGGACGGAGCGGGGCGGTAGAGTCCGCTGCGTGACGTCTCTTGCCCGGCTGCTCACCCTCGTCGTCCTCCTGCTCGCCTCGCTTCCGGGCCGGGCCGCGCCTTCGCTCGCTCCCGCCGTGAAGCCGCTCACGGTGTACTTCTTCGACGTGGGCCAGGGGGACGCGGCGCTCATCGTGTCGCCCACGGGCAAGACGGTGCTCATCGACGGCGGCCCGCCCGAGGGCCGCGAGCACCTGGCCCGCCGCCTGCGCGCGCTGGTGAAGGAGCCGCTGGACCTGGTCATCCTCACCCACCCACACCTGGACCACCTGGGCGGCATGGCCCAGGCGCTCAAGACGGTGGGGGCGAAGCGCTTCATGGACCCGGGCTTCGACCACCCGAGCGACGCGTACAGGGAGCTGCTGGACGTGGTGGGCGACTCGGTGGGCCAGGTGATGAACCCGGAGCCCAACCCGCAGGCGCCGCAGACGCTGCTCACCATCGGCCTGGGCGAGGGCGTCTCGCTCACGGTGCTCTGGCCCCGCGTGCCGCAGGAGCCCTTCCTGGACGACACGCGCTCGGACCCGAACTCCAACTCCATCGTCACCAAGCTGACGTACGGGAAGACGGCCTTCCTCTTCACTGGCGACGCCGAGCCGGACACGGAGGCCGCCCTCCTCCAGAAGCGCATCGACTTCTCCGCCACCGTGCTCAAGGTGGCCCACCATGGCGGGAAACACTCGTCCACGGCGGCGTTCCTCGCGGCGGTGAAGCCGCAGGCCGCCGTCATCTCCTGCGGCACGGGCAACGACTACGGCCACCCCACCGCCGAGGCGCTGGAGCGATTGGACGCGTCGGGCGCCCGCGTCTTGCGCACCGACCTGGACGGCGAGGTGGTGGCGGTGAGCGACGGCACCACCGTCACGGTGCGCTCCGAGAAGGGCCGCGCCGCGCCGATGACGGTGACGGGCACGGTGAAGCCCGGTCCCGTCGCGCTCGGCCCCATCCTCCCCAGCACGAAGCGCGCGCACGGTGGCTCGCGAGAGAAGGAGCCCGAGCCCGGCGCGCGCGCCGGCGGCACCGTCATCTCGCGAAGCGCCATGGAGTCGGCTCCTGTGTCCTCGCGGAGCGAGGCGGGGTCCTACGTCAGCCTGAAGGGCAGCAAGGTGTTCCACCGCGAGGACTGCGCCACCCTCAAGCGCTCCAAGTCCGAGCGCACCGTCTATTCCAGCCGCGCCGCCGCCCTGCGCGAGCGCCGCCCCGCCGAGGACTGCCACCCATGAGCCCGCGTCTGTTGTGCCTGCTGGGAGTGCTGGTGGCCACGGCGGCCTGCGAGGAACCTCCACCGCCCGCACCTCCGCCTCCCACCGCGGCCCCCCGCCCCGCCGAGGCGCGCCGCTACTTCGGCGCGGGTCCGGACGGGAAGCTGCACGTCTACTTCTTCAACGTGGGCCAGGGGGACGCGGCGCTCATCGTGTCGCCGAAGGGGCACACGGTGCTGGTGGACACCGGGCCCGCCACGGCGGCGGACCACCTGCTCAACCGGCTGCCGGAGTTGCTCACGCAGCGGCTCGACCTGGTCATCCTCACGCACCCGCACGCGGACCACCATGGCTCGGTGGAGGCAGTGCTGCGCCGCGTGGGCGCGAAGCAGTTGATGGAGCCGCAGCTCGAGGCCACGCCTCCGGAGTACGACGCGCTGCTCACCCGGCTCGGCGGCATGGGCGTGGAGTTCGTCTCCACGGAGCCTCCGTCCACGCCCAACGCGCCGCTCCGCCTGCCGCTGGGCCCCGGCGCGGAGCTGAACGTGCTGTGGCCCCGCCACCCGGCCGAGAAGCTGCTGGATGTGCCCGAGGCCTCGCTGGAGGCCAACTCCGTCGTGCTGCGCCTCACGTATGGCGACACGGCGGTGCTCTTCGCGGGGGACGCGCATGCGAAGACGGAGGAGCACCTGCTGGCGCTCGGCACGCCCATGCGGTCCACGGTGCTCAAGGTGGCGGCGCACGGCTCGGATGGGCCGACGACGAGTGCCTTCCTGCAGGCCGTGCACCCTCGCGCGGCGGTCATCTCGGTGGGCCACCAGGGCGGCGCACCGGCCGCCGCCACGCTGAAGCGCCTGGAGGCGGCGGGCGCGCAGGTGTTCCGCACCGACGTCTCGGGCGAGGTGCAGGTGGTGAGCGATGGGAAGCAGCTCGTCGTCACCCCGCAGCGCCTGCCCGAAGGTGTGCCGGAGGACACGCGCTACACGTTCACCGGTCTCGAGGACACAGCCGCGCCGACGGTGGCCCAGGCTCCGAAGGCGGAGACGGCGAAGCCGGGCGCCACGAAGCCGGAGGTGGCGAAGGCTTCGCCCGGCCGTGGCACGCAGGGCACGCGGAGCTCGACGAACCCGACGCAGTTCGGGCAGGTGGTGGACATCGACGACCTGCCGGCCGCGGATGCGCCGTCACCGTCTCGCACGGAGACGCGCACGCCTCGCAAGAGCACGGAGTCGCGCGCCGCGCAGTCGGAGACCTACGTCGGCAGCAGCAAGACGGACGTCTTCCACCTCCCATCGTGCCGGAACGCGGCGAAGATAAAGTCGTCGAACCTCGTCGTCTTCAAGTCCCGCGAGGAAGCCGCCCGCAACCGTCGGCCGGCCCGGGACTGCAATCCGTAGAGGAGCTGTCGCGCAATGACTCGCGCCACGTTGGACCGCATCGAAGGCGACGTCGCCGTGCTCGTCGTGGAGGGCCGGCAGGAGACGCGTCCGCTGAGCGAACTGCCCGAAGGGGTGCGCGAAGGCGACGTGCTGGACTTGGAAACGCTACGCGTGGACCGCGAAGCCACCGAGGCCCTGCGCGCCGAGGTGCGCGAGGCGCGCCAGCGGGCGAAGCGCGGCAAGAAGAAGCCACCCTCCGGCGACTTCGATTTGTAGATTCACACCACCGGCGCCGCCTCGGGACGGGCCCGGGGCAGCAGCACCACCAGCAGCACCGCGCTCACCGCCGCCAGCAGGCCCGCGGAGAGGAAGGCCGGCGCGCTGCCCCACCGCGTCCACACCGCTCCGAACAACAGGCCCGCGGCCAGCGAGGCTCCACCCGTGAGCCCGTTGTAGAGCCCGAAGGCCCGCCCCCGCGCCTCCGGCGGCACCAGCGAGGTGAGCAGCGACTTCTCCGCCCCCTCCGCCAGCGCGTGGTACAGCCCGTAGAACGCCATGACGGCCAGCGTGGCGGGCACACCGCGCACCTGCGACAGCGCCACATAGCTGAGCGCGTACAGCCCCCACCCCGCCAGCACCACGCGCGACGAGCCCAGCCGGTCCGCCAGCCAGCCCGCCGGATACGAGACGGCCGCCTTCACCACGTGCAGCAGCAGCCACGCCATGGGCAGCAGCGCCGCCGGCGCTCCCTCCTCCGTGAGCTTCAGCAGGAGGAACGCATCCGTGGAGTTCGCCACGCCGAAGAGCACCACCGGCACCAGGTAGTACCCGAGCCTTCGCGGCACCGGCACCAGCGCCGAGCCCTGCCCCGCCGCCTCCGGTGCGCGCTCGGGCTCCTTCACCACGAGGATGCACAGCACCGCGAAGAAGCCCGGCACCGCCGCCGCGAGGAACACCTGCTCCGCGCGCAGCCCCAGCGCCACCAGCCCCATGGCCACCAGCGCGCCCACCGCCGCGCCCGCGTGGTCCATGCCCCGGTGGAAGCCGAACGCCCGCCCCCGCGCGCCCTCCGGCACCGAGTGCGCGATGATGGCGTCACGCGGACTGCTGCGAACGCCCTTGCCCACCCTGTCCAGAGAGCGGATGACGAGCGGCTGCCACGCGAGGGTGACGAAGGCCATCATCGGCCGCGCCAGCGACGACACGCAGTAGCCCATCAGCACCAGCGGCTTGAGCCGGCGCGCCCGGTCCGCCCACAGGCCGGAGCGGTACTTGAGCAGCGCGGACACCAGGTCCGACAACCCCTCCATGGCGCCCAGCAAGAGCGGCGCCGCCGGGAAGCGCGCCGCGAGGAACGCGGGCAGGAGGGGAAAAATCATCTCGCTGCTCACGTCGGTGAACAGCGACACCACGCCCAGCAGCACCACCGCGCGGGGCAGGCCGCCAGTCGCGGCCCGCGCCTGGTCCGACTCCTGAGTGCTCACAGCCGGGACAGCTACATCGTCCCGGAGAGGACGAGCGGAATCTCGAGGTCGATGTCATCACCCGAGAAGGCGGAGAACACCATGTTCTTCGCGCGGTCCTTGATGCAGGCGCCCACGGGAGAGCGGTTCAGGTCCTTCTTGTCGAGCGTCGCGGCCTTCACCTTGCCGGAGCTGCCCACCGTGGCCGTCAGCGTCACCTTGCCCACGCGGAAGGACGGGTTCTTGCGCAGCTCGTTCTCCACGCAGGCCTTGAAGGCGTCCTGCGCCTTGTCCACCACGCGCTCCACCTCTTCGTCCGAGGGGCCACCCACGTCGTCCGAGTCCGTCGCGGCCACCTCCGCGTCCTTGCGCACGTCGGGGCCCACGTCCTTCTTCCCCGAGTCCGCGTAGACGGCCTGGAGTTGCTCGGCGGACGGAGGCGGCGCGACGCCCGTCGGCGCGCCACCACCCGCGGGCGCCTGGCCCGTGGGCGCGGGCGCGGACTCAGGCTGCGCGGGGGGCGCGGCCGGACGCTTCTCGGTGGGCGGGGCCGCGGGCTTCGGCGCCGGGGCCGGAGGCGGCTCGCGTCCCAGCAACTTGTCGCGCAGCGCACCCACGCCTCGCGTGGAGAAGATGGGCTGCTCCACCGGATGCCCTTCCGCGTCCACCGTCTTCACGCGCAGGGGCACCACGCCCAGCGTCTCCGACAGCACGTACGCGCCGCCGAGCGGGACGATGAGCAGCAACAGCACCGCGACGGCGTACTTCCACGCGGGGTTGCGCCGCGTCACGCCGGACTTCGCCGCGAAGTGACGCGTGTCCTCCACCGGCTCGCGCTCTTCCGGGTCCCCACCGCCCAGCGCGGCGAGCGGGTCCTCGTGCTGCGCCTGGCCTTCGTCCTCACCCCGGTTGCCCGGCAGGTCCAGGTCGGAGAACAGGTCGTCGTTGAGCGGCGCGGCGCTCGCGGCGGCCTGGCCCCGCCGGCCCTGCTGCGGCTGCGGCTGGGCCTGGATGCGCGGGTCCATCTCCCCGAAGTAGGTCCGCTCCGGCGCGTCCTGGTCCGGGTCCCACTCGGGCTGCTGGTCGTCCGGGGCCGGCTGCGGCTCGGGCTCCGGCATGAAGGCCTGGGGCTGGGGCTCCGGCTCACGGCGGGCTGGAGCCGCCCGCTGGGCGCGGGCCGGCGCGGGGGCCGGTGCCGGCGCCTCCACCGGGGGAGGCGGCGGAGGGGGCGGCTCGGGCGCGGGCGGCGGCGCGAAGAAGCCCGCGAGCTCCGGGATGTCCGCGCCGCGCTTCCAGTCCGCCATGCCCTGCTGCCAGAAGAAGCTGCGCCCGCTGACGGTGCCGGTGGCGACCAGCTCGCGGAGGGCGCCCTCGTCCAGCGGCCCCTCCTGCTTGTTGCGCACCATGACGAACCAGGGCGAGCCCGCCGGCTTCAGGGGCACCGCGCGGGTGGGCTCGTCATCCCAGGGCGTCTGGAGGGCGGCGGCCGGCGCGCGGGCGACGGGGGCCGCGGCGGCGGAGGCAGGCGCGGGGGCCTCGGGCTCCGCGAGGGAGCGCTCCTGGGCGCGGATGCGCTCCACGTCCGCGAGGGACACCACGCGGGTGCTCTCCTCCAATGGGGCGGACGGTCCTTCGACGGTGATGACGTTCTGGCAGTTCTTGCAGCGGACCTTGACCGTCTTGCCGCGGACCTTTTCGTCCGCAATGGAATACCGCTTCTGGCAATTGTCGCAGGTGAAGTTCAAGGGGAGCGTCCGGCTTCCGGGGGAAAACGCGGGTCGGATGCTACCGCTAGAAATCTCCCGCGCAAACCACAGGTTGACTCTGTCCGACAGCCCAACTATTCACGCGCCCTCTCCTGTATCCACTGGCCTTTCCAAAGGTGGCGAATGCCGGCGAAGGATCTTGGAACGAAGTACGTCTGCTACAAGTGCCAGACGAAGTTCTACGACATGAAGAAGCCGGACCCCGTCTGTCCGAAGTGTGGAGCGGACCAGCGGGAGAGCCCGGCCCTCAAGCCCCAGCCCGAGGGCCGCCGTGGCCGCCTGGCCGCGGCCCCGAAGGTCATCGAGCCCATCGAGCCGGAGGAGCCAGCCGCCGCGGGTGAAGAGGAAGAGGAAGAGCTCGAGAGCTTCGACGACGAAGAAGCCGGTGCCGAGCCGGAAGAGGACGACATCTAGTCCCGAAGCACCAAGGGGCTCCACGGCGCAAGCCGGGAGCCCCTTCTGCATTCTTCAGGACAGCGATGTCGTGGCTTGCCGCCCGGGCGCGCTCGCATGACGGGCGCGCCAGACGTGGCGGTGGACTGCCCTCAGGTTCCCGAGGCGGGCTTCAGCTCCAGGAGCGCCCGGCGGATCTGCTCGTAGAGGCCGGGCCCCATCTCCTGCATGCCCACCGGTCGCGATGCCGCCTTCCGGGGCGACTCCACCGTGCTCGTGTCGCTCGTCGGACTGGCTTGCTTCTTCGGCTGATGCATGACGCGGCCCCCTTTTCTTGGTGTCGCCACTCTTATAGCAATATTTCCGCAAGAGCGGAAAGATGGATCAAAAAATCGGCGCCCTCATCCACTTATACGTCGAGCGCCGAAAATATTTCCCCGACTGAAGGCTCCCCCCCCCCGCGCCGGGGCCCCGCACCGAGTCGCCTGCCCCGGCTACTTCAGTTGGTCCACCGCCCACTCCAGGTCCACCCGGGCGGTTTCGCCGTTCTTCACATTCACGGTGCGTGCCAACTCGGGCAGGCGCTGGTGCCAGAAGACGAGGGTGTGGTTGCCCTCGGGCAGTTCCAGGCGGAAGCGGCCGTCGGCGCCGCTGGTGGTGAAGTACCCGTGGTCGAACGTCCGCACCAGCGAGTGCATCCAGGGGTGCACGTCGCAGCGGATGGGCACCTCGCCGGGAACGGTGGGCAGGGGGCGGCGCACCGTCATGCCCTCCAGCGGCATGGCCACGTTGAAGAAGGCGCGGTTGGCGCCGGAGGCCGCGCGCACGTTGTGGACCAGCGGATCCGAGTTGCGCAGCACCAGCGTGCTTCCGGCGCGCGCGGCCAGGACAGGCGGGTCATAGAGGCAGCGCTTCTGGTCCAACACCGGCTCGGGCGGGGCCTGCCGTGCCGCGAGCAGCGCGGCGCCGTCCTTCGCGGCTACCACCACGTAGGCGAGCGAGCCCTCGCCGCCCACCACCAGCGAGCGGTCCTCCGCCTGCTCACCACACACGGACACCACGGTGCCGGTGGTGGGGACGCGCGCGGGCTGCGGCGGAGTCCCGGAAAGCCGGATACGGCCCTCGACGGTGCCCCAGCCCGTGGCGGCGGGTGCCGGACGCGCGGCGGGAGTGTCTGGATTTCCGGCGGAGACCGGAGCTGGAGGAGGCGCGGACTCGCGGCAGCCGGAGGCGAGCGCGAGCAGGAGGGACGCGAACAGGACGGGGCGGAACACGCGCCCGGTCTAACTGGAGCGTGAAGCTGTTTCAAATGCAGCATGCCTGCCCGGAGCCCGAGGGATGACGCATGGGCCATTTGGGCGTTGGACCCCCATCACCCTTGTTGGTACAAGAGCGCGGCCGTACACGGTGCGGCCCTGTGGGAGGCAGCAACTTTGCGGGAGAAATTGAAAGCGCTGGCGGAGCTGCAGAACGTGGACCTCGAGGTCGCCTCGCTCCGGAAGGCAGCGGACGTTCACCCCCGTCAGATTGCCGAACTGGAGCGCGAGCTGGGCGTGGCCCGCAGCGCCATCGAGGCCGAGCGGGCGCGGCTCACGGACATGGAGCGCCAGAAGGCGCAGCTCGAGCAGAACATCACGGACGAGAAGGACAAGGTGAAGAAGTGGGAGGCGCGGCTCAGCGAGCAGCGCAGCACCCGCGAGTACTCCGCCCTGGCCCGTGAAATCGACATCGCCAAGAAGGCCAACCTGACCATGGCCGAGGAGCTGGCCGAGCTGACGAAGCAGCTCGGCGCGGCGCGCGAGGCCATCAAGTCGAAGGAGGCCGAGTTCGCCACGAAGCAGCAGGGCCTGTCCGGCCGCATGGCGGAGCTCAAGGGCAAGCTGGGCGAGGCGGAGTCGCAGGTGAAGGCGCTCGAAGGCCGCCGCTCCGGCGTGGCCCAGGGCGTGGATGCCACCCTGCTCCGCCGCTATGAGACGGTGCGCAAGAAGAAGCTGCCCGCGCTGGTCGGCGTCGTCGCCGGCACCTGTCAGGGCTGCAACATGAACGTGCCGCCGCAGCTCTACAACCAGCTTCGCACCACGCTCGGCACCGACGTGTGCCCGTCCTGCCACCGCATCATCTACGCGGTGGAGGCCCTGCAAGAGACGCCCGCGGCGGCGAAGTAGCCCCAACGCTTCCGCCGTCATGCCCGCGCCGTCCATCGCCGACATCCTCCGCCACATCGCGCGCGAGGAGCCGTTGCCGTCGACGGTGCGTGCCTTCCGCGGCCTCACCCGCGAGCACCTCGGTCAGCTCATCGAGGAGGCCGCCGGGCGTCTGGCCGCCGCCGAGGCCTCCGTGCAGCAGCCACGCGTGGAGCCCTCCGCCGGCCCCGTGCCGGGCGCAGCGCCCCGAGAGGTCGCCGTGCCACCGGGAGAGCGGGGCGAGGCCCGCTCGCGCGCCATGCGCTCCGAGCGCCGGGGGAGCTGAGCCGGACCGCCGGCTCGCGCCCTGCTCCTGGCCGCGAAGAAGTCGCTCCGACGCTCGCCGTCAGGCCCCTGATTCCTTCTCTGTCCCTGGAGTGGACCTGCGCCGTCCGCCTGTTGTAAGGGCACGGTGCCGGAGTGGTCCGGGTGAACGCTGGCCACCGCAGTCACGGGTGGCGGGAGGAAAGTCCGGGCTCCAGAGGGCAGGGTGCTGGCTAACGGCCAGTCGAGGCGACTCGCAGGAAAGTGCCACAGAAAACAAACCGCCCGTTCCACAAGGGGCGGGTAAGGGTGAAACGGTGCGGTAAGAGCGCACCGCGTCCGGGGTGACTCGGACGGCACGGTAAACCCCACCTGGAGCAAGAGCCAATAGGAGCGCGTCCCTCGCAGTCTGGAGGGACAGGGATGGCCCGTCCCAGGCGTTCGGGTTGCTCGCTGATGAGGTCCCTGGGCAACCAGGGCCCTAGATGAATGTTCACCGCCCACCTCGAAAGGGGTGGGAACAGAACCCGGCTTAGAGGACCACTCCGGCGTTTTTCCCTCTGCCGCCGCTCAGCGCGCCACGGGCACCTGGCCCAGCAGGATGCGGTCTCTCCCGTCGTTGCGCACGGCGTCCGGGTTGGTGAGCCGCAGGCGCGAGTCCGTGCGCGGCTCCCACAGGCCCAGCCAGATGTTGAGCGCGCGCGCGGGGGCGTTGGCCGGCAGGTAGACGTTGAACTCGTCCTTCACCGTCTCGCCGGGCTTCCACTGCGACGTCGCGTAGAGGCCGCCCGCGGGCTTGTGGTCCACGTTCATGCGCTCCATGCGCCCCTCGGCGTCCTCCACGTGGACGAAGACGAGGTAGTCGTCCTCGATGGGCTGGAGCACCTTGAAGTAGAGCGTCACCCTGGCCTGCTCTCCCGGGGTGATGCGGCCGGGCAGAATCGTGGCGCCCGCCAGCTCCACCTTGCCGCCGAGGTTGGCGCCGTTGCGCAGCGACAGCGGGGGCACCTGGGCGACGGTGGATGCGCGGCGCTCCTCCGGGCTGGCGCCGCCGGGAGCCTCGACGATGCAGGCGGGGCCCAGCAGGAGGAGCGACGGAAGCACGACAGTGGAGAGCTTGAGGCGCATGGCCCGTGGGTTCTACCCGGCCACGGGCGCTGCATCCACTTGCGTGTTGGTGTATGCGAGGCCGCGAATATGAAGACCCCGAACGCCCTCGACATCCTGACCGCGCAGGTGCCGCCCGCCCCCTCCCCCGCCCCTACGCCGGGCGGTGGCACGACGCAGCCGGGCACCGGCACGCCCCCGTCCGAGGGGTTCCCCGTCGGCGATGTCGTCGGCATCGGCGCCGCGGGCCTCTTCGTCCTGCTGATGGTGCTGGCCGCGCGGAAGATGTTCTTCCGCAAGCGCGCGCCCGAGGCGAAGAAGCCCACGGTCCCCGCGCCCGAGGAGAAGGAGAAGCCCGCGCTGCCCGCGGAGCGGCCCCAGCTCCGCGTGGAGCTGCCGCCCACGGAGGCGGAGCAGGCCCGGCTGCGCGAGGTGGACGAGGCCCACGCCCGCGCCGCCGCCCTCGCCCGCCAGCGCGAGGAGGCCGCACGCGCCGCTCGCACCACCACCGACGCCGCCGAGCGCTCCCGCCTGGAGGCGGAGGCCCGCGACCTCAAGGAGCGCGAGGAGGAGGAGAAGCGCGCCGAGTACCGCGCGAAGAAGGCCGCCGACGACGAGGCCCGCGAGCGGCGCAAGCGTGAGCAGGCCGAGGCCGCGCGGCTGATGGAGGAGGAGCGCGCCCGCGAGGCCGCCGCCGCCGAGGAGGCCCGCCGCGCGGAGGAAGCCGCCGCGCGCGCCAAGATTGAAGCCGAGGCCGGCCGCACCCTGGCGCAGGGCCTGGACAAGACGAAGAGCCAGGGCTTCATGGCCCGCCTCAACGGGCTGTTCGGCCAGCAGCGCCAGGTGGACGAGTCCGTCCTGGCCGAGCTGGAGGAAATCCTCTTCACGGCCGACATCGGCGTGCGGACGGCCAACCACCTGGTGGAGGTGGCGCGCGAGAAGCTCAAGCGCAACGAGCTGAAGGACCCGGAGCGCATCAAGGGCCTCATCCGCGAGGAGGTGGCGCGCATCGTGGACCTGCCGGTGCCGCGCACGCTCGAGGGTGGCGGCCCCCCGCACGTCGTCATGGTGGTGGGCGTCAACGGCGCGGGCAAGACGACGACCATCGGCAAGCTGGCGGCGAAGCTCACCGGCCAGGGCAAGAAGGTGGTGCTCGCCGCGGGCGACACGTTCCGCGCCGCCGCGACGGAGCAGCTCGACGTGTGGGCGGACCGCGCGAAGGCGGAGCTCGTGAAGGGCGTCGAGGGTGGGGACCCGGGCTCCGTCATCTTCGACGCGGTGAAGAAGGCGCGCGACGAGGGCGCGGACGTGGTCATCGCCGACACGGCGGGCCGGCTCCACACCAAGGCGCCGCTCATGGAGGAACTGAAGAAGGTGAAGCGCGTCATGGAGAAGGCACTGCCGGGCGCGCCGCACGAGGTGCTGCTCGTGCTGGACTCCACCAACGGGCAGAACGCGATTCAGCAGGCCAAGCAGTTCCACGAGGCCGTGGGCGTCACCGCGATTGCGCTGACGAAGCTGGATGGCACCGCGAAGGGCGGCGTCATCATCGGCATCTGCGACGAGCTGAAGCTCCCCGTCGTCTGGGTGGGCGTGGGCGAGAAGATTGCCGACCTTCGCCGCTTCGAGCCGCGCGAGTTCGTCCAGGCCCTGTTCGACTGAGAGCCCGACGCCGGGGGCTCACTCCCCCTGCAGGCCCTGGATGAGCTGCTCCAGGAGCTGCTGCGACGCCGGGTCCAGCTGCATGTCCTTCAGGTCCCCGAGGTCGCCAAGGTCTCCGAGCTCCTGGCCGCCGAGCATCGACGAGAGGTCCGGCTTGCCGAGGTCCTCGTCGCCGCGCGCCTCCTGCCACCAGCGCACGCGCAGGGCCTCCAGCCGCTTCGCGTGCGGGGGGCTCGCCTTCGCCAGCTCGCGCGTGAAGCAGTCCCCGCACGTCCACTTGAAGCGGTACGTGTCCACGTAGCCGCGCAGCGCCTGCAGGAAGGCCGCGTCGCCCACGAGCTGCCGCGAGGCGTGGTGCAGCAGCGGCGCCTTGCCGTAGACGAGCGCGCCATATTCGAACTCGTCCGCGAAGCTGTCCGTGCTCCGGTCCGCCCTGCCGTCCTTCCCGCCGGACATCCGGTACAGGTGGTACGCCGACACCAGCGCTTCCTTCCGCTGCGCGTCCGCCGCCCCCTTGCCGTGCTTCCACTCCACGTAGAGGAGCGCGGCGTACTGGGCCAGGGACTCGTCCACCACCGGCATCTTGATGGGGTCCGAGCCCACGAGGCCCGCGAAGTACTGGTGCGCCACCTCGTGCGCCACGGTGAACTCCAGCGTGCGCTCCAGCACGTCGCCCAGGTGCGCCAGGGCCGGGTTGCCGCCCTGCCCCATCGCGCTCAGCAGCTCCTGCAGGCCTTCCATCTCCTTGAGCCCGGCCAGAGCCTCCGCCGGGTCCGCGGCGCCGCGGTACAGCGACGTGGCCACCGTCACGAGCCCGGGGAACTCCATGCCGCCCGCGCCACCGGACAGGGGCGCCTCCACCACGCGGAAGTGCGTATATGGCAGCGGGCCCAGGCGCCGCTCGTATTCCTCCAGCATCGAGCTCGCGTACTGCAGCACGCGCTGGCCCGCCGCCTTGTCGCGCGCCGCGTAGTGGCTCTCCACCGTGACGCCGCCCACCGTGGCCGTGGAGTGCTCGTAGCCCTTCGACACGAGGATGGGGAAGTCGCGCACGGCCGCCGCGGCGAAGGCGAAGCGCACGCGGCCGCTGCGCTCGGGCACCTCTCCCATGGGCGCGCCGGTGGCGTGCACCGCCCAGCCCGAGGGCACGGTGATGGTGGCCAGCACGTGCGCGGGCTCGTAGAGCCCCAGGTCTCCAATGCCCTGCGGCCCGGCCCAGGGCTGGCCGTCGGTGTCCGTCGGCGGCACCAGGGGCACCACGCCCACGAGGCTGATGAAGTCCTCCGTGGCGGAGAAGGCGCCGTGGTCTCCGCCCCTGCCGCGCGAGCCTCCGCCCAGCAGCCCCGACAGCATTCCACCGCCACCTGCTTCCGCCTGGGGCACGGTGGCCTTCAGCGCCACGTCCACCACCGCCGCCGCGCCCACGGGCACCGGCTCCGCCAGCGGCACGCGGTACAGCGTGGGCTCCGGCCGCTCCAGCTTCACCGGTTGGCCGCCGAGCTTCGCCTCGGACAGCGTCACCTGGCGCCCTTGCGCGTTGGGCGTCAGCCGCAGGTACAGCTCCGTGAGCGGCCTGCCGCGGGCCACCACCTCCACCTGCACGCGGCCCGTCACCTGGCGCTCCTTCGGGTCCACGTCGAGCTGCACCCGGTAGCGCGGCAGCTCCTCCAGCGGCCCGAGCACCTTCGCGGCCCGCGCGCGCTCCGCGGGCTTCAGGTGCTGCAGGCAGAGCTGCACCTCGGGCGAGAAGTCCGGGGTGCTCGCGGGCGTAGGTGCGGACGGTGGACCGCTCCAGGCGGGGACACCGGAGAGCACACCCCACAACAGGCATCCACGCAGGAAGGTCCGCATGCGGGCCATGCTAATTGACCGGTGCCACCACTGCTCGTCTACCCTGGGGGTGCATGCACTCTCGAACGCTCGTCCTGGCCGCCGCCTGGGGCCTGGTGGCCTGTGCGCGGAACGTCCCCACCTCCCCCGCCACGCCCTCCTCCACTCCCCGCGCCGTACGGCTCCTGCTGGACACTCCCGCGCAGGAGACGGAGACACTCGAGAAGCGGCGCGAGGACATGGAAATCGACACCAGCGAGGGCGAGCGGATTCCCCGCATCGTGACGACGGGACAGACGCCCCTGCTGAAGCTGGAGGGCGCCCGGGCCCGCCTCTACGGCGACGCCCGCGCCACCCTGGGCATCTCCGTGGACAACTTCATGCTGCTGGAGGTGCTGAACGCGAAGGGCCAGGTGACGCGCACCGCCGTGGTGGGCTTCACCGAGGGCGTCCATCTGGGCAAGGAGCAGGTGGACAGCCTGGGACGCCGCGCCTTCACCTTCGACGCCGGCGAGGTGGACCTCACGAACCTGCTTCCCGAGTCCGAGCCCTTCCAGGTGCGCGCCACGGCGCTCGACTACTGGGGCGTGGGCCGCGTCAGCGACGTGTACCTCGTGCTCGTGCCGGGCTCGCGCCCCTCGCCCGAGGACGACCTGCGCGGCCAGTGAGCCGCGATGCGCTTACAGGAGCGCGGGGCTTGGAAGCCGCCGCCCACGTCCGAGCGCCACCGCCCGCCCGCGAGAAGCGCGGGCGGTGCGACGACTCCGAGGCCGAAGACGTCCGCGAAAACGTGAGGCCCTCTCCCCATTGAGGGCGGCGGGCCTCGGGGGAATCAGAACTGGAAGGCGTGCGCGGGAATGCGCAGACCGCCAGCCCCGCCACCACGTGCGGGGCGCGCGCCCTGCTTCGACACCACGGCGTCGCAGGGGCCGCCGCACACGTCCGTGTCGCTCAGCGCCGGGGCCGTCTCGGTCTTCGTGGCCATCACCGCGCCCACCGTGCCCGCGGCCACCAGCGCGCCCACGCCGGCCCACACATACCAGCGGCCGTACCAGGGCTTGCCGGAGCTCACCTCCGCCTCGGGCTCCGGGTCCGGCCCGAGCGACAGGGCCGGCGACGTCTCGGGCTTGCTGGCCGGGTCCAGCGCCGGCTTCCTGGGCGTATCCGTGTTGGTGGCCACCGACGTGTCCACCAGGGGCCGCAGCGTGCCCTCCACCGTATAGCTCTTGCCGGCGAAGACGGTGATGTTGTGCACGTCGGGCTTGAAGCCCGGCGCGCGGAACTCGATTTCACGCGAGCCCGGCCTGAGCATCACGTTGGCCTGCGGCACCGGCCCCATCTCGACGCCGTCCACCAGCACCACCGTCTCCGGCACGTCCGCCAGCAGGTTGGCGAAGCCCATGGTGGCGTCCAGCGAGATGGAGATCTCCTGCTGCGAGCCCTCCTGCACGTCGATGCGACGCGAGTACTCGGCATAGCCCGGCTTGCGGACCACGAGCACGCGCTCGCCCGGCGTCACCTCCACGGGGATGGGGGCCGCGCTCAGCGTGCCGGCGTCCTTGCCGTCCACCTGCAGCTTCGCCCCGCGCACGCCGCCGATGATGCGCACCATCAGCTCCGTCTTCCGGGGAGCCAGCGGCGCCAGAATGTCGTCTTCCGGCTCCACAACAGGCTTCTTGCTCGCCTTGCTGCCACGCGCCGTCGCGCCGCTCTTCGCGCGCGAGGGCTTCTTCGTCACCTTCGCGGGCTTCTCACGCGCGGGCTTCTTCTTCACAACCTTCGTCTTCCCGCCCTTCGTCTTGGCGGGCTTCGACTGTGGGGTGAGTGGGGCGAGGAGGTCATCGTCCTGCGCGAAGGCGGAAGACGGCGCCGCCAGGGCGGTCACCAGGGCGAAAAGGACGAGTCGGTGAGGGCTCATGACGGACCGAAGGTTAGAGAGTCATCCCAGGGGAATCAAACAGAGTCCCGCGCGTCGTGCCGTTGGGCGAATATCCGCTCCCCATGCACCGCGTCCTGTCCTCGCTGGCAGTCGGCCTCAGTGTTCTCTCCCTTACGGCGTGCCCCGCCAAGACACCTCCGCGCACGGAGGTCCAGGTCCCACCTCCGCCTCCCATCCGCGTGCCGCCGGGCTGCGAGAGCAACCAGGCAGGCGAGTACTTCCACGCCGGGAACCCCGCGTTCCTCTACCACGGCGAGGATGATGGCGGCACGCTGTCACTCTCCGTGCTGCGAGCCCACGCGGACGGCGGCACCGACGCGCCCGACGCGAGCACCGCCACCATCGTCCTCCAGCGGACACCCGAGGGCTTCGTGGGCCAGACGCACGCCACGGGCTTCGCCAGCTCCGGCGCGCCCTGCCCCGTCACCTTCCCCACCGAAGTCGAAGCATGCGGCGACGCGGGCCTCACGCTGCGCTCCGCGGCCAGCACCTCCATCGACGAGGGCTGCCGCACCGCGCCCTCTGGCGCCCCCACCGTGCGGCTGCGCCAGGTGCTGCTGCGCGGCGAGCCCGACGCGGGCCGCTGAAACGACGAAGGGGTGAGGCCTCCGTGGCCCCACCCCTTCTTGAATCCCAGAGGGAGTGTCGCGTCAGGCCGCGCGGCGCGGCTGCTCACCGGCGGTGTTCACCGCCTGGGCCGCGTCCGCCAGCTTCAGCTTGCCGGACAGGCCCAGGCCCTGCAGCAGGCTGGACACGCCCACGTACAGGAAGCCCGCCTGGAACAGGATGATGAACGGCACCGACGTGTAGATGCGCGCGTCGATGGCGAACCACAGCGCGCCCGTGAAGTACGCCGCGAAGAGCAGCTCCACCACCGGCATCAGCGTCTTGCTGCCGCGGTAGGTCTTCTTCACCGCGACGACCTTCTTGCCCTCGGCGCCCGTCTTCGGCGTGCGCGCGAAGCCGGACTGCTGGTTGAGCAGCGCCTCCAGCACCGCCTTCGCGTTGTTGATGGCGAGGCCGATGCCCAGGCTCATCAGGAACGGAAGGTACTTCAGCCGCGCCCAGCCCTTCACACCCATCTCCGCCTGCGCGGCCACGTAGAACACGCAGACGCTCGCGGTGGCGCTGATGAAGAAGGGCAGGTCCAGGAACAGCGTGCCGTACAGGCCGTGCTGGAAGCGCACCACCATGCTGATGGGCATCAGCACGGACAGGAGCACCATCAGCAGATAGGCCATGTTGTTGGTGAGGTGGAAGAAGGCCTCCCGCTTCACCGCCATGGGCAAATCACTCTTGAGGATGGTGGGCAGCAGCTTCTTCGCCGTCTGGATGGAGCCCTTCGCCCAGCGGTGCTGCTGGCTCTTGAAGGCGTTCATGTCCACCGGCACCTCGGCCGGGGAGATGACCTCGGGCAGGAAGATGAACTGCCAGCCCTTGAGCTGCGCGCGGTAGCTCAGGTCCAGGTCCTCGGTGAGCGTGTCGTGCTGCCAGCCGCCCGCGTCGGAGATGGTGCCGCGCCGCCAGATGCCCGCGGTGCCGTTGAAGTTGAAGAAGCACCCGGAGCGGTTGCGGGCGGTGTGCTCGATGATGAAGTGCCCGTCCAGGAAGATGCTCTGGGCCTGCGTCAGGATGGAGAAGTCACGGTTGAGGTGGCCCCAGCGCACCTGCACCATGCCCACCTTGTCATCCGCGAAGAAGGGCACCGTGCGCTGCAGGAAGTCCGGGCTGGGCACGAAGTCCGCGTCGAACACCGCGACGAACTCGCCCTTGGCCAGCTTCAGGCCGTTCTCCAGCGCGCCCGCCTTGAAGCCCTGGCGGTTGGTGCGGTGGATGTAGACGATGTCGATGCCCTTCTGCCGATGCCGCTCCACGCACGCGCGGGCGATGCCACACGTCTCGTCCGTGGAGTCGTCCAGGACCTGGATTTCCAGC
The DNA here is from genome assembly GCF_055568925.1 of Pyxidicoccus sp. M6. Taxonomy (NCBI): domain Bacteria; kingdom Pseudomonadati; phylum Myxococcota; class Myxococcia; order Myxococcales; family Myxococcaceae; genus Pyxidicoccus; species Pyxidicoccus sp. M6. The sequence continues at coordinate 10,236,514 of NZ_CM145714.1, forward strand.
AGCTCGCGCGGGTACTCGATGCGGCACACCGAGTCCACCAGGCGCTCCACCACGTACATCTCGTTGAAGATGGGGAGCTGGATGGTTACGCGTGGGAGCGCCTCGAGCGAGCCCTTCGGCGTCGGCAGCTTGAACTTGTGCCGGTAGTACAGGAACGCCATCCGGTACCGGTGCGAGCCGTAGACCGCCAGCACGCACAGGACGCTGAAATAGACGCCCAGGAAGATGATCTCGACGGTGGTCATCGGTGACGCTCAGCCCCTCCCGCTCGGCCCCCGTGGCCCGCGGTCCTGCCCTGCGCGGCGGCACCGGCACCCGTCTCACGCTGACCGCCGCCAGATGGGTCTGGTGAGCCCCCGCTCCGTATGTGCCCGAAAAGACGAGGTTTTAATCTTCCGGGAATGATCGGCGCCGGACAATAGGGACGCGTCAAGGTCGTGTCAAACTATTCCCCGGATTTGAACGTTCCGTTCACGGGAAACCGACACGCCGCGTCACAGCCATCTCACGGTGCTGACGGGCCGGCGCCGGGGCTTCAGGCGGCGCCGGTGGAGGGGCCAACCCGAGGGGTCAGCTCACGGCACGGCGGGGCTCCACGGAGGCCGGGACGGGGGCCACGGCGGGAGCCTCGGTGACGCCGGCCTCGTCGCGGGTGGCCAGCGCGAGAATCCGCTCGGTGAGCTCCGCGAAGTCCAGGCCGGCCTGGGCGGCAATCTTCGGCAGGAGGCTGGTGGGGGTGAAGCCCGGCAGCGTGTTCACCTCCAGCACCACGTCGTTGTCCGTGTCCGAGCACAAGAGGTCCACCCGACCGTAGCCGCGGCAGCCCAGCGCGCGGTACGCGGCCAGGGCCAGCGACTCCACGTTGGCCACACGCGTGGGGGACAGGCGGGGCGGGAAGAAGTAGCGCGAGCCACCCTTGTACTTCGCGTCGTAATCGAAGCCCTGGCGCGGGGTGGCAATCTCGCAGCTGCCCAGCACCGTGTCGCCGAGGATGCCCACCGTCACCTCGCGGCCGGCCACGAAGCGCTCCACCAGCGCCGCGCCGCCAAAGCGACACGCTTGCGCCACCGCGGGGACGAGCGCCTGCGGCTCGTGCACCAGCGCCAGCCCCACGGAGGAGCCGCCGCACGCGGGCTTCACCACGCACGGGAAGCCGAGGTCACCGTGCCGCTCCAGCGCGCGCTCGGCGTCCTCGCGCCCCACGCGGTAGCCGGCCGGGGTGGGCAGGTTGTGCAGCCGGAAGAGCTTCTTGGCCATGGGCTTGTCCATGGCCAGCGCGGAGGCCAGCACGCCCGAGCCGGTGTACGGCAGCTCCAGCAGCTCCAGCAGGCCCTGCACGCGGCCGTCCTCGCCCATGCGCCCGTGCAGCGCGATGAAGGCCACGTCCAGCTCGGCGGCGCGCAGGGCCCTGTCGAGGCCGGGGCCGGCGAAGATGCGGGTGACCTGGTGGCCGCGGGACTCCAGGGCCCCCACCACGGCCTCCCCCGTCTTGAGCGAAATCTCCCGCTCCTCGCCCCAGCCCCCCATCAGAACTCCGACGCGCTTGCCCATGTCGTTGACGCCTCCTGGACACGGGACAGAGCACGGAGGATGCCAACCACACCGCGTCCGTGCCGGGCCGGACGTTCCGCATCGGTTTCCCCTCGGAACGAGGGGTTGCGCACACTCCGGGGCAGGCGGGCAGGCGTGTCCTTCAGGACACGGCGCGGCCCCGGGGACACGCGGGTGGGACTGTAGAAAGTCCCGTCCCCGCGTGCGCGGGCTTCAGGGGTTGCCCGCGTCGGTGCCAGCATCCACGCCGGTGCCGGCATCCACGCCGGTGCCAGCGTCCGCGCCGGTGCCGGCATCCGAACGCGTGCCGGCATCGCCGGTGCCGCTGCCGTCGGAGACGCACGCGTCGTCACGGCAGACGTAGCCCGGCAGGCATTGATTGCGCTCGTCGCAGGGCTGCCCCTCCTCGTCGAAGTCGAGGAGCAGGCTGCACGCGGACAGCCCCAGGGACAGGGCCACGAGCGGAACGAGAGAACGCAGGGGACGGCGCATGGCTAGTAGTTCCGGAGGTCGTCTTCGTCGAGAGCAGGCTTCTTCTTCTTCTCCTCTTCTTCCTTCTTCCGCCGCTCCTCCTCCTCGCGCTTGCGCTTCGCTTCCTCCTCGCGCTTCGCGGCCGCCACCTCCTCTTCCTTCTTGCGCTGCTCCTCCAGCTCACGGCGCTGGCGCTCCACCTCCTCGCGGCGCTTGCGCAGCTCCTCCTCACGCTGACGCGCCTCCTCCTCGCGCGTGCGCTTGCTGTCCGTGCGCGACGGGGCGGGCGGCTCCTCCTTGGGAGCGGGAGCGGGAGCGGGGGTGGCGGGCGGCGTGGTCTTCGAGGGCGGCGGCGGCATGGGCAGCGACTCGCTCCGGGGCTTCGTGCCCGAGGGCGGCGGCGGCATGGGCAGCGACTCGCGCTTCGTGTCCTGCGGTGTCGTGCGCGCGGGCGGAGGCGGCGTCGTGCGCGCGGGCGGCGTCGTGCGCGCGGGCTCCGCGGGGCTCACACGCGCGGGGGAGGGGGCCTTGCCGCCACCGCTGCTCCCACCGTTGGCGAACGCGAAGTAGCCACCCAGGCCCGCGGCGGCCAGGCCCGCGATGACGCCGATGTCCGCCACCAGCGCGTACGTCTTGCCCGTGTCCTTGAGGTCCTGCGCGCGCGGGCTGTTCTGCGGGGTGCGGCGGAAGTCGTCCTCCTTCGCGGAGGCCTCCATGCCGAAGTAGATACCGCCGGCCAGCATGGCCACGCCCGTGGCCATCAGCACGTAGCCCACCGTGCGGCGCGAGGCGCTGTTGCCACCCGAGAAGTGCGTCACCGGCTTGCCGGACTGGCGCGGCGCGTCCGCGGCCACCAGCCCCGCCAGCAGCGCCTCCGAGCCCGAGGCCATGCCCTCACCGCGCGGCACCGAGGCCAGCGCGTACGCCGCGTTGTGCCCGTCCGCCACCTCCAGGCGAAGCCCCGTCACGTCCAGCGGCCCCGCCCCCGCCCCACCCCGCACCAGCAGCGCCAGTACCTGAGTCACACCGGCCAGCGCGCCCAGCTCACGCAGGGCCTTGTCGCGCTCCGGGCTCTCCGGCTTGCGCGCCGCCGCGTCGGTGGACAGCTGCAGCGCCTTCTGCGCCGGCACCGGCTTCAGCGTGAGCGTCGTCTCGCCCTCGCGCGCCCGGCGCTGCGCCAGCGCGTAGCCCGGCGCCACCGCCGTCACGTAGTGGTCCGCGGGCGACAGGTCCGTCAGCGACACCGGCGACACGCCGCGGAACTGCCCGTCCACGTACACCTGCGCGGGCACCGGCTCCGAGTGCACCGTCAGCGACGTCCGCCCGGCGGCCAGCGCGGCCTTGCGCTCCTTCTCCACGAAGGCCATCTCGTCCGGAGGGAAGAAGTTGGGCGAGAACTGGGCGCGCGGGTCCACCGCCAGCACCGAGCGGATTTCGAGCTGCGCCGCCGTGTTCTCCCCGTTGGCCACCTGCGAGGCCGCCTTCATCACCCGCGCGCGGACCAGCTCGCCGAAGTGCTGGGACAAGTCTCCCGCCTCGTACGCGCGCACCGCCTTGTCGAACTGCTGGAGCGCCTGCTGCGTGTCCAGCTCGTCGTAGGCGCGCTGGCCCTCCTTCATCGCGGCGGCGGCCTCGGCAGCGCCGGCCTCGCGCTCACGCAGGCCCGCCGTGTCCAGCGCGTCCGCCAGCCGCACCAACTGCAGACGGCCCGAGCGCGCCACCGCCTGCTCCGCGAGGTACGCGAGCCGGGCCGCTTCCGTGCGGGCCGCCGCGTCCAGCGGAATGGCCACCACCGTCACTGTCGGAGCCGTGGAGGCGGCGGACAGCGCCCGGGGCATCAACCGCGCGGGCATGGAGGTCTGTGCCGCCGCGGGGCCCACGGCCAGCAGGCCCACCAACCACCCACTCAGGGCCGCGTGCAGCACGCGAATGCTCGAAGGTCGCATCTCTCGTTCACCCTTTGTTTCGTTGCGCATCAAACGGAGTACGCGGCGAAATGCAAGCAGGAACGAGGCATCACCGACCCGACGCGCGAGCCGGAGTGCGCGCCTGCGGCGGGACGCGCCCGTGCAGGTAGTCGAGGGCGACCTTCAGCGGATAATCCTTCAGTGCCGCGGTGACGTCCCAGGGCTTGAGGCCCTCGGGCAGTCCGTGGGGCGCGGCGGGAGGCGTCTCGGTGCCCGCGGTGGGCTCGGCGCGGAAGTGGCGCTGCAGGTCCTTCTCGCGCACCACGTCGCGCGGAGCCTTGCCGCCCTGCTCGTCGGGGACGGCATAGTCCGGCGTGATTCCGCGCTCCTGGATGCTGCGGCCCTTGGGCGTGTAGTAGCGGGCGATGGTCAGCTTCAGGCCCGAGCCGTCCTCCAGCTCGATGACCGTCTGGACGCTGCCCTTGCCGAAGGTCTGCGTGCCCATGATGGTGGCGCGGCCGTGGTCCTGGAGCGCGCCGGCCACGATTTCGGACGCGGAGGCGCTGCCCGCGTTGACGAGCACCACCAGCGGGTAGTCCTTCTCCGTGTCGCGGTCCTTGCTGCGCTCCTCGGTGGCGTTGCGGCCGTCGCGCCCGCGCGTGGAGACGATGGGCAGGTTGCCCGGCAGGAAGCGGTCGCTCACCGCCACCGCCTGGTCCAGGAGGCCACCCGGGTTGTTGCGCAAGTCCAGCACCAGCCCGCTCAACTCCTTCCCGCCGTTGAGCGCGCGCAGCCGGTCCAGCTCCTTGCGCAGGTACAGGTCCGTGCGGTCCTGGAAGTTCTTCACCTTCACGTGGCCGATGCCGCCGTACAGCGCGCCCTCGACGGAGACGATGCGGATGTGGTCGCGGATGATGGCGATTTCGCGGGGTGCGCTGAAGCCCTCGCGCATGATGGTGAGCAACACGCGCCCGCCCGCCGGCCCGCGCATCTTCTGCATCGCCCGGCCCACGTCCATGCCCTGCGTGGACTCGCCGTCGATTCCCACCAACTGGTCGCCCGCCTTCAGGCCCGCGCGAGCCGCGGGCGTGTCGTCGATGGGAGCCACCACGACGATTTTCTCGCCCTTGCGCGCGATTTCGATGCCCAGCCCGCCCCACTCGCCCGAGGTGTCTATCTTCATCTCCCGGAACACCTCCGGGGGCATGTAGATGGTGTGCGGGTCCAGCGTCTCCAGCATGCCTTGAATCGCGCCCTGGATGAGCCGCTCGCGGTCCGGCGGCTCCACGTAGTTGTTCTCCACGTAGGAGAGCACGCGCGCGAAGAGCTCGAGCTGGCGGTAGGTGGCGTCGTCGCGCTCGGCCCGCTCGGCGCGGCCGGTGGCGGCGGAGGCCCGGGCGCCGTCCTTCGTCTTCTCGTCGGCGCCAGCGGGCCCGGTCAAAAGGAGGAAGGCGGCCAGCGCCGCGCGCCACGGCTGGGGGAGACCCGTCACGTCGGTACGTCCTTTCCCGGGAGGGGGGCTTGGGAAGGCCGTGTCGGAGTCTACACCGGGCCTCAGAGTCCGGACGCGTCGGCGAAGCGCACCAGGTGCGACACGAGCTCGTCCGGACGCTCGAGCTGCGGCACGTGGCCGAAGCCCTCCACCACGTCCACCCGCGCGTGCGACGGCAGGTGGGCGCGGTACCACTCCAGCGTCACCGAGGGCAGCAGCCGCTCGCTGCCGCCCCACAGGAAGAGGACGGGCATGGCGAGGTTGCGCACCTTCGCCGGCTCCAGGCTGGCGCGCGTGGCCAACGCCTCCGCGGTGAGCGCCCGCACGGTGGGCGTGTCGTAGAAGCGGCGCAGCTCATAGGCGAAGAGCAGCGCGGGCAGCGGAGGCCGGTGGAACAGCCGCCGGGTGAAGGCACGCGCCTCCGCGGGCGAGCGCACGACGAAGGAGTTGAGCAGCGCGGTGTTCTCCGCCTCCGGCAGCTCCGCGCCCGCCGGGGCCACCAGCGCCAGCGCGCGCACCCATTGAGGGACCTCCGCCGCCAGATTCACGGACATGGCGCCGCCCAGCGAGTTGCCCACCACGAAGGCCGGCTCGCCCACCACCTGCTCCACGTAGGCGCGCAGCACGTCGAACTGGTTGCGCACACACACCTGGCCGCCGCAGTACTCCGTCGAGAAGCCGTGGCCCGGCAGGTCCGGCGCCACCACGCGCGAGAAGCGCTTCGCGAGCGAGAAGAAGGTGCGCCCGAAGCCGTTGGCCGAGCCGCCCAGTCCATGCACCAGCACCACCGGCGGCCCCTTGCCCTCGCCCTTCAGGGAGTAGTGGTGCAGCGCCTGCCCGGCCACCTCGACGGTGGAGGACTCGACTCCGCGCGCCACCAGCATCTGCCGCATCACCTTCTGCACCCCGCCCATCAAGTCCATGCGTGCGCCCGCTCCTCGCAAAGGGGACGCCTTGAAGCATAACAACGGCCGGGACATTTCGCCGCAATGCGTCAGAAAAGGGCGGACAGCCGGGGTGGCGCCGGTTCCGAGGCCTGCCGGTGCAAGTTCCTCGGGGTGAATGCGTCTTATTGGCGTGACACATCTTTCGAGTCTGGGTTCCATCGGGTCACCGAAGTCGCTTCCTGCTGTCCATGCGGTACCGGGTGAAGGCGCCGTGCCGTCGCTCGAAGACGGGCTCGGCCGGCTGTTCACCGCGTATGCCGCACACTTCCTGCGCGGCGCGTGGCCCCTGCCCCGGTTCCAGGTGGAGCAGCGTGGCGCGTCGCTCATCGTCCGATTCCGCGTCGGCGAGCGGAACGTCGAGGTTGTCGGACGGGCCTCGGCGTTCCTGCTCCTCTCCGGACGCTTCTGGGCGAGGACGCGCGCCGGCCTCGAGGTGGACGTGCCCGCGCTCATCCCCGCGCTCACGGCAGCCCCCCTGGGAGTCAGCGGCACCTGGAGCGCGTGGGCGCATTTCCATGCCGCGCGGGAGACGAAGCAGGCGCTGCATGACCTCGCGCTCGCGGTGGCGGCCAAGGCTCCCGAGGAGGCGGTGCTCCTCTGGCGGCGCCTCGAGGAGCGGGACCTCGACTGGGATGGCGGCCCGGCGCCGGGCTCGCCACACCTCATCCCCCCGGCGTTCCGCGAGGCCGTGCAGAAGCGGGCCCCCGTCATCTCCATGCTCACGGGCAGGCGGTCCTTCACGCCGGGGAGCATCGCGAAGGCGGTGGCGCCCTTCGCCGGCTCTCGCAGCGCGGTGGAGCAGCTCGCGGTGGCGACGTGCCTCTCGCGCGCGGTGCAGTACCTCCTGCGCTCCAACCGGTTGGGCTTCCATGTCGTGGCCTGGCCCGCGCTCCTGCACCTGCTCACCGAACGGGATGGGGCCGCGTACGAGGTCGCGCTCGGCGTCGTGCAGCAGCTCGCGGCGAAGCTCTTCGAGGCCTCGGCGTATGCGGAGGCGCGTGCGCTGCTCGATGTGCTGGTGGCCAACGGGGTGGGCCTCCCCGAGACGCTCCTCCAGCGCTGGGAGTGCCGGCTGTACCTCGACGACCCCGGCGCGGAGTCCGACTGGACGCGGGCCAACGCGCTCGTGTCGCAGGACATGCCGGGCCTCATGGAGCGGGGACTCTCGGGGGCCGGTGAGGTGATGGAGCGCCGCGCTCGCGCCCTCTCGCGGGTGGCGCGGGGCCTCACGCTTCGCGCGGAGGGGAAGGACCCGTGCGCGGACCGCAAGACGCCGAAGAAGCCGGGGGTGCCGAGCGACGTGGAGCGTGCGCGGCTGCTCGCCAGGGCCACGCAGTTGATGGCGGAGCGGATGAGCGAGGCGACTCCGCGCGACGTCCGCGACGAGGTCCGCGCGCACGCGAGTGAGACGGTGAGCGAGCGCACCTTCCAGTGCGAGGACTACCTGGCGCGCGGCAACATGCGCGAGGCCTTCGAGGACCTGGAGGGCGCGCTCGCGGACTACCGCGCGGCCCGCGCGCTGCGAATCGCGGGAGGACTGCCGTGGCAGTGGGACCATCACGGCGACGACGTGCGCCGCGTCGCGCGCATCCTCGCGGAGCGGAACAGTGCTCCCCTGGCTCCGGTGCCGCCCTGCTTCGAGCCCGCGTGGTTCCGCGACGAGAGGCGCACTCCGGCGGAGCGAGGCCAGGCGCTCGCGCAATGGGGCGCACAGCCCTGGAGCCTGTTTCCTGCCTCACCGGCCGCGGCCGTGGGGACTCCGCTCGCGTTCGTGCTGCTTCGCGAGGCCGTGGCCCAATCCAAGCCGCTGTGGAAGGCCGCCGAGCAAGACGCCGTCTCCCTCGGGGACCGCGTCGCCTTCACCGAGCGGGCCCGTGGCGTGCTCGACGCCTACGCCGACCGGCGCGATGCCATCCGGCTCGCCTCCGCCCTCGAAGGCGCCCTGTTCGATGCCTTCCGCGCCGGTGAGGACGTGGATGGATTCCTGCGCGAGTCCTCGTCGCGGCGCAGGCCGCTGCTGGACTGGCTCGCGAGGCTCGCGGCCCTCCCCGTCATCGACGAGGCTGCGGTGCTGCGAGGCTTCGAGGGCCGCCTCTGGGAGCGCCTGCGCGAGAAGTTCACCGAGCACCGTGGGCGGTACGACCCGCTCAGGGACTTGTTCGACGCGGTGAGGACCACCGGGCTCGATGCGGACGGCGTCGCGGTGGTGGTGGCGGCGTACGAGGCCCTGCTCGCCAACGACTGGGCGAGCTGCGACCGGCCGAGGAAGGAGTGGGCCGCGCACGGGCAGGCGCTCGCGAAGCTCGATGCGGGCAGGCTCGCACCGGCATTGATGGCGTGGACGCGGCTGTGGCAGCGCGTGCCGGGGCCCTCCGGCCTCACGAAGCTCGACGCGAAGTGGCTCTGGCCCCTGTACTTCGCATGGAGTCCGGCGGCCGAGGGCTTCCTCCTCGAGGTCGCACAGGGAGAGCTCGACAACCGCGCCCGGCTCACGCCGAAGCAGAAGGAGCTCCGCAAGAGCTGCCTCCGCTGGTTCATCGAAGAGAAGGGCCTGACCCACCTGCGCGCGTGAGCGGGCGCACGCTCACTGCGACGGAGCCAGCCACAGCGCCGGGTCCACGGCCTGCCCGGCCTTGCGGACCTCGAAGTACAGGTACGCGCCCTTGAGAGAGCCCGTGTCGCCCACCTCGCCCACCACGTCGCCAGCGACCACGGTGGCGCCGAGCTCGGGCGTAATCGTGGCGAGGTGGGCCATGAGCGTGTGGAAGCCGTCGCCGTGGTCCAGGATGAGCAGGTTGCCGTAGCCGCGCAGCGAGCCCGCGTAGGCCACGGTGCCCTCGGCCACGGCCTGCACCGCCGCGCCCGCGGGGGCGCGGATGTCCAGCCCCTTCTGCACCGTGACGGTGTTGAAGCGCGGGTTGACCACCTTGCCGAAGCCCACCTCCACCACGCCCTTCACCGGCCGGGGCAGCTTGCCCTTCAGCGCGCCGAAGCCGTGCGTGGCGGGCAACTCCTTCAGGTCCGCCACCACGCGCGTCAGCTCCGCGTCCGCCTGCTCCAGCTCGCGCACCGCGCGCTTCGCCAGCTCGGCCTCGCCGGCCAGCGAGCCCACCACCTCCTCCAGCGCCTCCTGCTGCGCGCGGGCCAGCTTCTCCTGCTCCTGGAGGAAGGCCACTCGCGAGGCCAGTGACGTCTGGAGCCGCTTCAGCTCGAGCGTCGCCTGCCGCTGCAGGTGGGCCACGCGCTGCACCGCGCGCAGCAGCTCGAGGTCTCCGGACATGCTGGCCTCCAGCGCCCGGGCGCGCCACACCAGCGCGGAGAAGTCCTCGGCGGACAGCAGCACCTCCAGCGGCCGGCGGCGCATGAGGCGGTACAACGTGCGCAGCCGGGGAGACAGCCGGCGAAGCTGGAGCCGCAGGGCCTCGCGCAGCACGGCCTCCTCGCGCTCGGCCAGCGCCACGCGGCGCTTGAAGACAGCCAGGTCTCCCTCCAGCGAGCGCACGCGCCGCCGCGAGAAGGCCGCCATCTCCTCCATCAGCTCCACGCCCTCCAGTACGGAGAGCTTCTTCGCCTCGATGAGCGCCAGCGTCGCGCGCTGTGTGGCCAGCTTCTCGCGCACGGCCGCCTGCTCGGCCTCCTCGTGCTGCTGCGCGGACGCGGCGGAGGCAACCAGGGACACGGCCAGGGACACGGCCAGGGAGACGGCCAGCGGAAGGTGGAGACGCGCCCGGCTCATACGCGCAGGAAGCGCCCCACCGCGACGAAGCTGCCGCCCAGGCCCAGGCCGCACCCGGCGCCCACCAACTCCAGCGCCAGCCGCGGCTCCACCCACGGCGCCGCCACGCCCGGCCCCAGGAGGAACGCGAAGAGCGAGCCCAGCGTGGGCCCCATCACGTGCCCGAAGGTCCACAGCCCCAGCAGCGCCACGCCCGCGCCCATCAGCCCCTGGAGCAGCCCCTCCAGCAGGAAGGGCGCCTTCACGAAGCGGTCCGTGGCGCCCACCAGCTTCTGGATTTCAATCTCGCCGCGCCGCGCGTAGATGGCGAGCTGCAGCGTGGCCCCGACGATGATGACGGTGGCGCCCAGCACCACCGCGAAGGCCACCAGCGCGCCGAACCGCAGCGCCCGCGCAATCGCCGTCAGCCGCTCCACCGCCGCCTCGCCGTAGTCCACGCCCGACACGCCCGGCAGCGCACGCAGCTCCTTCGCCAGCGCCTGGAGCGCAACCGGGTTGCGCTTCTCCGGAGGCACGCGCAGCTCCAGCGTCGCGGGCAGCGGGTTCTCCGGCAGCTCCGCCAGCGCGTCGCCCAAATCCCCCAGCTCCGTGCGCAGCCGCGTCAGCGCGGCCTCCGGCGGCACCAGCGTCACCTCGCCCGCCGTCACCTCCTGCACGCGGATGCGCACGCCGTGCACCTCGTCCTCGCCCAATTCGGGCGACAGGTACACCGTCACCTCCACCTCGCCGCCGAGCGACGCGAGGAGGTTGTCCAGCACCCGCGCCGCGCCCCGTGCCATGCCCGCGGAGAACAGGGCGATGGCGATGGTGGTGACGGCGATGAAGTGCACGAAGGGCGAGTGCTTGAGCCCCCCCCCCGCCGAGCGCAGGAAGTACGCCGCCTTCGCCGCCACGCTCATCCGGCCACCATCCGCCGCGCCGCCTTCACGCCGTCCTCGTCGGACACAATCTGCCCGCGCTCCAGCCGCACCGTGCGCTTCTGGTAGCGCGCGAGCAGCGTCGCGTCGTGCGTGGCCACCATCACCGTGGTGCCGCGCACGTTGACCTGGGTGAGCAGGTCCATGATTTCCACCGTGAGCGCCGGGTCCAGATTGCCGGTGGGCTCGTCCGCCAGGAGGATGGTCGGGTCATTCACGAGCGCGCGCGCAATCACCACGCGCTGCTGCTCTCCACCCGACAGGCGCAGGGGGAACGAGTCGGCCTTGTGCTCCAACCCCACCAGCTTGAGCATGCGGCGCACCTTCTCGCGGGCCTCCGCGCGCGGCACGCCGAGCACGTCCAGCGTGAAGGACACGTTGTCCTCCACGGTGCGGTGCGGCAGCAGCTTGAAGTCCTGGAACACCACCCCGATGTTGCGCCGCAGGTACGGCACCGCGGACTCGCGGATGCGGGCGATGTTGCGGCCACCCACCAGAATCTGCCCCTTGGTGGCCTTCTCCGCGCAGAAGATGAGCTTGAGCAGCGTCGTCTTGCCCGCGCCGGACGGGCCGGTGAGGAAGACGAACTCGCCCTTCTCCACGTTGAGGTTGATGTCCGAGAGCACCGGCGGGTCGCCGGGATACGCCTTGTACACGTGGAAGAACTGAATCATGGCGCGCGCGGGAGGGCCGCCAACCTAGCACGGCCCGGCGAGAGCACCCCACGCACGCACGGCGACCAGGCCGGCTTTCCCCTCCCACCCGTGGTGTCACCTGTGCGAGCGTGCAGGGCCATGAGCCAGCGGGCCGCTCCGCGTACGACAACGGGCCAGTGGGTGGGGCGCATCGGTGGACCCATCGTGGCCGCGCTCGTGTACCTCATCCCCTCCGGGCTGCACTCCATTCCGGGCATGGGCCACCGCCCCGCCGCGGCCGCCGCCGTGGCCGCGTGGATGGCGCTCTGGTGGTTCACCGAGGCCGTCCCCATGGGCTGGACGGCGCTGCTGCCGCTGGTGCTCTTCCCCGCGCTGGGCGTGTTCGGCGCCGAGGGCGTCGTCGCGGCGGTGGGCCACTCCGCGCAGCCCTTCGTCGACCCGTACATCTTCCTCTTCATGGGCGGCATGGCCCTGGGCGCCGGGCTGGAGCAGTGGGGCCTGCACCGGCGCATCGCCCTGCTCATCATGCGCGCCATCGGCACCGGGCCCCGGCGACTGCTGTTCGGCATGCTGGCCGCCACCGCCGCCGTGTCGCTCTGGATTTCCAACACCGCCACGGCGGTGATGATGGTGCCCATCGGCATGGCGCTGGTGACGCAGCTCGAGGCCACCGAGGGGCGCCGGCTGGAGCACTTCGGCGCGGCGCTGATGCTCGCCGTGGCCTATGGCTCCAACATCGGCGGCATCGGCACCAAGATTGGCTCGCCCACCAACTCCGTCTTCGCGGGCGTGGTGTCGCGGCGGCTGGGCACCGACCTGGGCTTCGTGGAGTACATGGTCGCCGCCCTCCCCTTCGTCCTCATCTTCCTGCCCATCGCCTGGGCGGTGCTGTGGCGCTGGGCGCGCAAGGACGCCATGGGCCCGGGCCAGGGCGGGGACGTCATCGCCAGCGAATTGGCGCGGCTCGGCCCCCTGTCCGGCGGCGAGCGCGTGGTGGGCGGCGTGTTCCTCGTCGCGGCGGTGCTGTGGATTTTCGGAGACCCGCTGCGCGCCCTGCTCGCCCCGCACGTGGCCCGCGCCTTCGACGGCTTCAAGCTGGCGGGCAAGCACTACGAGGCGGGCGTGGCGATTGCCGGGGCGCTGGTGCTGCTCCTCGCGGGCCGGCTGTCGCTGGCCGCGCTGCGCCGCGTACCGTGGGACACGCTGCTGCTGTTGGGCGGCGGCTTCGCGCTCGCGGCCGGAATCGAGGCGAGCGGCCTGTCCGCCTGGCTCATCTCCCGCCTGTCCGGACTGGAGTCGCTGCCGGGGCTCGCGCAGCACGGCGTGGTGGCCACCGTCACCATCCTGCTGTCGGCCATCGCCTCCAACACCGCCACCGTGAATGTCATGCTCAACGTGCTGCCCGCCTCGCGGCCGCTGATGGCGGTGAGCACCTTCGCGGCCTCGTGCGACTTCGCGCTGCCCGCGGGCACGCCGCCGAATGCCATCGTCTTCGGCAGCGGCTACGTGCGCCTGCCGGTGATGATGAAGTCCGGCGTGCTGCTGGACGTGCTGGCCGCGCTGGTGCTCACCGTGTACGGGGTGACGTGGGTGCAGTGGGTGCTGCCGTAGTCAGCCCCCGTCCGCGGCCGTCCAGACGCCGAGCGCCCACAGCCCCTTGACGGGACGAGGGGTGTCCAGTGCTTGTACAGGGTCTGTCCGGGGCCGGGCGGGCGTACCTGGAAGGCGGCCCGGCGCGGGAGGGGCGGTGCTACTGCTCGCCCTCGCCGGCGAGGTAGCTGAGGATGACCTCGTCGAGGCTCTTCTCGGAGATGAGGTCCTCGCCGAAGAGGGTCTCCACGCCGACCTCGTTGATTTTCGGCTTCTCCTTCATCGCGCGGGCGGCGGCCACCTCGGGCGGCAACACCGGCGCCGAGGGAACGGCGGGCGCCTGCGGCTGGACCGGACGCGGGGCCATGGGCTGGCCGGGCTGCAGCTTCACGGGCGCCGCGTCCGTCTCCAACTGACCGGGCTGGTAGCTGCGCGCCGTGGACTCGTAGCTGTCGTACACGCCGTTGATGAGGTTGCGCAGCATCTCCTTGTGCTGCTCCTCCATCAATTCGCGAACGACCTCCGACAGGTTCTCCGCGTTGAGGATGTCCGCGTAGGACGTCTTCTTCGACGCGAGGATGTTCCCGCCCACGAACAGGTGGGTGATGATGTGGGGGTTGTTGACGCCCGAGTCCTCGGTCTGGACGTGGTAGACCTTCCCCTTGTGCTTGATGTTGTGGTTGAAGCCGGTGACGGCTTTCTCGAAGGTTTTCGTCATCGCCGAGGCTGCGGACCGTACCAGCCGGATCTCCACGACACAAGGTAAGCGTCATCGTGTCCGCCGCCCGCAGACGGGCGCCTGCCCGCCGGGCGTGACGCAAGACTTGCGCGAGCCCGCCACGCGCCCCGTCCCGAGCCCACCAGCCGTGCGAGCCCTCGGGAAGTTGGGGCCCATCCGTTGAAAAGCCGAAAGCGGCTGGGGTACGTACAGCCTGACGTGAGCGGTGCTCAACGCCGCCGACGTCCAGGACTCCACGGATGAAGAAAAACGAGATCAAGAACAAGGTGCGCCAGCAGGACGCCCAGGTGCTGGCTGGGGGCTACTCGCCCGCCATTCGCGCGATGGAGATTGCTTCCATCGTCACCTTCGTCTCGCTGGAACTGGCGCTGGCCTACCGGCTCTGGGGCAACCCCTTCACGGGCACGTGGCTGTTGCTCAGCGCGGTGCTGCTGGGCTACCTCGCCGCGGACTTCGTGTCCGGCTTCGTCCACTGGATGGGCGACACATGGGGCTCCACGAAGATGCCGCTGCTGGGCAAGGCCTTCATCCGCCCCTTCCGCGAGCACCACGTGGACGAGAAGGCCATCACCCGCCACGACTTCGTGGAGACCAACGGCAACAACTGCCTCATCTCCATCCCCGTGGCCATCATGGCCGTGGCCATGCCGCACACGGGGCCGGGCTGGGTGTTCGTCTCCGCCTTCCTGGGCGCGATGATCTTCTGGGTGATGGCGACCAACCAGTTCCACAAGTGGTCGCACATGGACACGCCGCCGGCCCTCATCGGCTTCCTGCAGCGCGTGCACCTCATCCTGCCGCCGGACCACCACCGCATCCACCACACGGCGCCGTACAACAAGTACTACTGCATCACCGTGGGCTGGCTGAACTGGCCGCTGAACGCGGTGCACTTCTTCCCCACGCTGGAGCGCCTCATCACCTGGGCCACCGGCCTGCTGCCGCGCCAGGACGACATCGGCGACGAGGCCGCGCTCGCCCTGGTGAAGGCCCAGTCCGACGCCGAGGCCCCCGTCGTCCAGGCGGCCAAGGAGCTGCTCACCAAGGCCACCGAGGAGACCTCGACGGCTCCCGTCTCCACGCGCCCGTCGGCCTGAGGCGCGGTACGGCCGGGTGACGCCGCCTCCGCAACGGAGGCGAGGACGTCACCCGGTCCGGGCCCGGAAGGGCCGAATCAGAACGTCAGGTCCACCTGCTCCGCGGTGGGGATGGGCCGGCCGAGGAAGCGCGCTCCCACGTCCACGAAGCGCTCCGGCACGTCGGTGACGTAGTACTCGTGCGTGGGCGCGGTGTGCGCCGCCGAGGCCAGGCCGCCGCGCTCCTTCAGCAGCTCCGCCACCGCCTCCGCCGTGGCCTCCGCCGAGTCCACCAGCGACACATCGGGCCCCACCACCTCCGCGATGACGCCCTTGAGCAGCGGGTAGTGCGTGCAGCCCAACACCAGCGTGTCCACGCCGTCGCGGGCGAACTCCGCCAGGTACTCGCGCGCCGTCAGGAAGGGCACGTCGCCCGTGGTCCACCCTTCTTCCGCCAGCGGCACGAAGAGGGGGCAGGCGCGGGCCTTCACCCGCACCCGCGGGTCCCCGGCCTCGAGCGCGCGCTGGTAGGCCCCCGAGCGGATGGTGCCCGGTGTGCCGATGACGCCCACCCCGCCGCCCTTCGTGCGCGACAGGGCCGCCCTCGCGCCGGGAGCGATGACGCCCACCACCGGAATGGGCAGCGCCGCTTCCAGCGCCGGCAGCGCCACCGACGAGGCGGTGTTGCACGCCACCACCAGCAGCTTCACGCCGCGCTCCATGAGGAACTGCGCGTTCTTCAGCGAATAGCGCGTCACCACCTCGCCGGACTTGGTGCCGTAGGGCACCCGCGCGGTGTCACCGAGGTACACCGTGCTCTCGTGGGGGAGGTGGGCCATGAGGGCCTTGAGGACCGTCAGCCCTCCGACACCGGAATCGAACACACCAATGGGACTGTGGCTGCCTTGCCGCATGCGGAGTGTCCCTATCACGTTTGATGCCAGCGCCAGCGGCCCCCCCGGAAACGACGAAGGGCCGGGGCTGTGTGCCCCGACCCTCCGTTCACTTCGCGAGCAGGCAACCTGACTGCCGGTAACCGTTACAGCCGGACGAGGGGCACCGTGAGGGCGCTGTTCGGGCCCGGGAACTGGTGGGCAATCACGTCGATGAAGGGCCCGTTGTCCGGAGAGAGATACTCGCGGCCGTCCGAGCCCTGAGCGTACATCTCCACCTTGTAGCGGCCCGGGCGGAGGAACTCGTACACCACCGGGGCGTCGTTGCAGCCGTGGCCGTCGCCGAAGATGCCGTACACCAGCTCGCCGGTGAAGGCGTCGCGGAAGTTGATGCGCACCTCGGTGAGGCGGGCCTGCGAGCACGTCAGCGTCTGGCTCCCGGCGACGATGTCCCAGCGGATGGAGGCGCCACCGATGGCCCACAGGTCCGCCGTGTGCGAGGTGGGCGTGCCGGCCTGCGTCTTGATGGTGCCGCTGTAGTAGTACCAGGGGGCTCCGCTCGAATCGACGGCGACGAACTCCACGTTGTGGTTGCCGGGCTCCAGGTACGGCGTCTGGATGTTGTTGGCGCCCCAGCCGCGGGTGCAGTCGAAGTGGGCCCACTCGCCGTCATCCACGCGGACGTCGATGGAGGCAATGCCGGCCTGCGCACAGTTGGGGTTCTGGCTGACGTTGTTCGGCGGGAACTGCCAGCTCAGGTACGCGAACGAGGGCGGCGCGCCCGTCGGCGTCAGGTCCACGCTCACCGTCACATCGCCGTCCACCCGGAAGGTGCCGCTGGCGTAGTAGAGGCGCTCGTTGGAGTAGCTGACGGCCTCGATGGTGAAGCTGTAGGCGCCCGGCACGAAGTCGTGGAGGACGATGCCGTCGAAGCCGTTGGCCTGGCAGGGATAGTAACCATCGTTCTCCAGCACCTCGCCGGGGATGGTGATGTTGACGCCCTTGATGTCGCGGTCCTCGTCGCAGCGCAGACCACCGAACGTCCAGCGGAACGTGGCGTCACCGGGGTAGCCCGGGTCGTCGTGGTCGTGGATGACGCAACCAGGGGCAACCGCCGCCAGGCAGAGAAAGGCGACCAGCAGTCGGGAGTTCATGGGGAACCTTCGTGGGGTGGTAGGTGTTCGGCCCGTTACAACCACTCCGGACGGCCACCCTCGGGAATTATTCAGCCAAGGCCGCATTCCGCTTCAAGCAACCGGGCGTATCTCCAATGTTTGACCCTGTTGTATCGGAGTGTTACGGCCTCCACCCCATGACGCCCCACCTGCCCCTGGCGCTCGGCGCCATGAACTACGTGGAGATCATCCGCGACGCATCCTTCATCGAGCTGGCCGTGCTGCTGCTCCTGATGGCCGTCTCCGTCGCCTCCTGGGCCCTCATCGCCATGAAGGCGGCCCAGCTCGCGAAGGCTCGCGCACAATCTCTCACCTTCCTCGACACCTTCTGGAAGGCCTCGCGGCTGGAGGCCATCTACCAGACGGCCCAGAAGCTGGATGGCTCGCCGCTCTCCAAGGTGTTCTGCGCCGGCTACGAGGAGCTGAGCAAGCTGGCTCAGGCCAAGGAAGGCGGCGCCGAGGGCGCCATGGCCGAGCGGATGGGCGGAATCGAGAACGTGGAGCGCGCGCTGAACCGCGCGTCCACGGCGCAAATCACGGAGCTGGAAGCGCGCGTGTCCTTCCTGGGCACGGTGGGCGCGGCCTCGCCCTTCGTGGGCCTGTTCGGCACCGTCATCGGCATCCTCAGCGCGTTCAACCAGATTGCCGAGCAGGGCAACGCGACGCTGGCCACGGTGGCCGCGCCGGTGGGCAACGCGCTGTTCGCCACGGCGGCGGGCCTGTTCGCGGCGATTCCGGCGGTGGTGGCCTACAACTCGTTCGTCAGCCGCATCAAGGTGTTCGACACCGAGATGTCGAACTTCTCCGCGGACTTCCTCAACATCATCAAGCGGCACTTCTTCCGCTAGGCGAGGCCTGCCATGGGAATGAGCGGAGGCAACCGCGGCGGTGGCCGCACCACCATGAGCGAAATCAACGTCACGCCCATGGTGGACGTGATGCTGGTGCTGCTCATCATCTTCATGGTGACCGCGCCCCTCATCCAGCAGGGCGTGAAGGTCAACCTGCCGGAGACGAAGGCCGCACCGGTGGAGGCCACGGAGAAGAAGCTCGTGCTGTCCATCGACGCCGGCCGCAAGGTCTACATCGGTGACGCCGAAGTCGCGCTGGAGGAGCTGGCGGAGAAGCTGGCCGCCAACGCGAAGGCGCAGGCCGACAAGGAGGTCTACCTCCACGCGGACCGCGACGTGCCGTACGGCGTGGTGGTGGAGGTGATGGCGGCGGCGCAGCGCGCGGGCATCAACAACGTCGGCATGATTACGGACCCGTCCGGTGGGGCCAAGACGTCCAACGAGAAGAAGGGCAAGTCGAAGGAGGCGAAGCGCTAGCCCATGACGGACTCCGCGGTGGCCCACAGCCTGCTCGTCTCGCGTCCCACGCGGCTGTCGCGCTTCGTGGCGTTCTCCGTCGCGGGGCACATCGCCGTGCTGCTCGCGGCGGTGCTGTACGCGCGCTTCACCTCCGGGCCCCAGGTGGACCTGGAGGCCAAGCCCATCAAGGCCTCGCTGGTGCGGCTGGGCAAGCCGAGGGACCCGAAGCTGCTGCCTCGCAAGGAGCAGCTCCCGCCTCCGCCCAAGCAGGTGGACGCGCCCAAGCCCGCTCCGGACGCGCCGCCTCCGCCCTCGTCGGCCGCGGTGGCGGTGCCCATTCCGGGCGTGAAGCCCGAGCCCTCCTCGCAGCCGAAGCCCGCGCCCGTGAAGGGCGAGACGTCGGGCGAGGACCGCCGCAAGCGCCTCTTCGGCGCCTTCGACAAGACGGCCAAGGCGGCCGAGCCCGAGGAGGCCGAGGGCGCGGAGGATGGCGACCCGGACGGCGACTCGGCGACGGCCGAGGGCGAGCGCTACTTCGGCCTGCTCCAGTCGCAGGTGCGCCGTCACTACAGCGTGGCGGACACCATTCCGGAGTCCGAGCGCCTGCACCTCAAGGCCATGGTGGCGGTGCGCCTGGGCCGCGCGGGCGAGGTGCTGGACGTGAGCCTCACCAGGCCCAGCGGCAACGACTTGTTCGACTCCGCCGTCGTCACCGCCGTGCGCAAGGCGGCGCCCTTCTCTCCCCCGCCGGACCACCTCCGGGACACGCTGCAGAAGAGCGGCGTCAACCTGGTGTTCAACGCCCTATGAAAGCCCTGCTCCTTTCCCTCGTCCTCCTCCCGCTCGCGGCGCTTGCCCAGGCGCCGACGATTGAAATCTCCGGCGCCAACTTCCGCCCGCTGCCGGTGGCCGTGCCCGCGCCGCTGACGCAGAACGAGGGTGGCAAGAAGCTGGCCCCCGCCTTCGACGCGTCCTTCAGCTTCGACCTCGCCGCCTCCGGCATCCTCCAGGTGCTGGACCGCAAGAGCTTCACCGCGGACGCGACGGAGGGCATGACGGCCGGCAGCATCAAGTTCAGCCGCTGGGCGGACGTGGGCGCCGAGGCGCTGGTGAAGGTGTCGCTGGCACAGGACGGCGGCGTGCTTCGCGGCGAGCTGCGCCTGTTCAACGTCGGCACCGGCCGAGAGGACTTGAAGGTCTCCAAGGACGCCCCGGCAGACGACGCGTCGCTCCTGGCGCACCGGCTGGCGGACGCGCTCTACCGGCACTTCACGCGCGAGCCCAGCCCCTTCCTGTCGCGCATCACCTACGTGCGCAAGGCCGGGCAGAATCGCGACATCGTCGTGGCGGACTGGGACGGCGGCAACCCGAAGGCGCTCACCAAGGGCGGCATCAACATCCTCCCCGCGCTCTCGCCGGACGGCGCGCAGGTGGCCTTCACCACGTACCGCCGGGGCCAGCCGGACATCTTCGTGCAGAAGCCGGGCGGAGAGGCGCGCTCGCTCATCGCCGAGGGGCAGATGGTCACCGGCGCGGCGTACTCGCCGGACGGCAAGCGCATTGCCTACGCTCTGGCGGAGGGTGAGAGCGCGCAACTCTACGTGGCCAACGCGGACGGCAGCGGCGCCAAGGCGGTGACGGACACGCCGTACGGCCTCAACACCAGCCCCGCGTGGTCGCCGGACGGCAAGCGCCTCGCCTTCGTGTCCAACCGGGGCGGCAGCCCGCAGGTGTACGTCATGAACGCGGACGGCTCGGGCGTGCGCCGGCTCACCTTCCAGGGCAACTACAACCAGACGCCGGACTGGTCGCCTCGCGGAGACCTCATCGCCTTCACCGCGCGCGACGAGCGCAACGCCTTCGACCTGTTCACCGTCAACGTGGAGACGGGCAAGGTGACGCGCCTGACGCAGGACCAGGGCAACAACGAGGAGCCGGCCTTCTCGCCCAACGGGCGGCTCATCGTCTTCACGTCCACGCGCAACGGCGGCACGCAGCTCTTCGTCATGACGGCGGACGGCAACAACCAGCTCCCGCTGCGCGCCGAGAAGGGCACGCTGCTGACGCCCGACTGGGCGCCGCTCGCGCAGGCGGAGTGAGACTGGAGTCTGGCCCACCGGTACTCCACTGGACGGGATGCCGGTGAGTCCTCGACGCGGGGGTAGGAGGCGGGTGTAGCCTTCGCGCCCCTGCGTTTCCTTTCGAGGTTGCCATGCTCAAGACTGCCTCCCTGCTCCTGGTCGCCGCGACGCTGCTGGGCGCCTGCGCCTCCAGAGGGCCGGTGCCGCCGACCGTCACGTACACCTCCTTCGGTGAAGCCCGGCTGTCCGAGGACATGATGCTGGTGGAGCGCTACACCAGCGGCTTCCTGGCGCGGAACCCGGGCTCGGGCGGGGGACACTCCCATACCCAGGAACGCGTCGTGCGCATGCAGCCCGCGCAGGCGGGGGAAGAGCAGCCCGTGCGCGTCCTCATCGACGCACTGCCCGAAGGCGTCGATACCCGCCAAGGCAGCCTCGTCGTCGACGAGGGCGCGCCCCACGTGGTGCTCGGACATGTGCTGCTGCGCACGCGCCGGGGCGCCGCGCTGACTCGCGAGCAGATTGTCGAGGAACTGAAGCACATCGCGGTGGAAGCGGGGGGCAACGTCATCGCCCTGAGCTTCCTCAAGGCGCATCAGAAGAACCCGCGCGGCGCTTTCGCCTACGTGCTGAAGTCCGACCTTACGCAGGTCGACCTCACGAAGAACCACCCCACCCAGCTGCCCAGCAAGCCCTGACGGCGCGGCGAGTCGTGAGGGCGCCCCTCCTCCGAGGGAGCCTCCTCTCCTCGCGTTGACAGGGGGCGCCGCGTCGGGTCGAGTGCCCGCGCATGAGCGCCCCCTTCCGCAAGCACTGGAGCCTGGACTCCGAGGTCCGCTTCCTCAACCACGGCTCCTTCGGCGCCTGCCCCACCGCCGTGCTGCAAGCGCAGTCCGAGCTGCGCGCGCGCATGGAGGCGGAGCCGGTCCGCTTCCTCCACCGCGAAGTCGAGCCGCTGCTGGACTCGGCCCGCGAGGCACTGGCCGCCTTCATTGGCGCCGAAGCGGACGACGTGGCCTTCGTCACCAACGCCACCACCGGCGTCAACACGGTGCTGCGCTCGCTGCGCTCGCTGCGCTTCGCTCCCGGTGACGAGCTGCTCACCACCGACCACGAGTACAACGCCAGCCGCAACGCGCTGGAGTACGCGGCCTCGCGCTGGGGCGCGAAGGTGGTGGTGGCGAAGCTGCCGTGGCCCATTCCCTCGCCGGATGCAGTGGTGGACGCGGTGCTGGCGCACGTGACGCCGCGCACGCGGCTGTTGCTGGTGGACCACGTCTCCAGCCAGACAGCGGTGGTGATGCCGGTGGCGAGGCTCATCGCCGCCCTCCGGGAGCGGGGCGTGGAGACGCTGGTGGACGGCGCGCACGCGCCGGGCATGCTGCCCCTGTCCCTGCGCGAGTTGGGCGCGGGCTACTACACGGGCAACTGCCACAAGTGGCTGTGCGCGCCCAAGGGCGCGGCCTTCCTCCACGTGCGGCGTGATTTGCAGGCGGACATCAAGCCGCTGGTGGTGAGCCACGGGCACAACTCGACGCGGACGGACCGCTCGCGCTTCCGCCTGGACTTCGACTGGCTGGGGACGCATGACCCGTCCGCCGCGCTCTGCGTGCCGCATGCGATTCGCGTCGTAGGTGGGCTGCTACCCGGCGGCTGGCCGGAGGTGATGCGGGCCAACCGCGAGAAGGCGCTGGCCGCGCGGAAGCTGCTGTGCGAGCGGCTGAAGGTGACGCCCGACTGCCCGGAGGACATGGTGGGGAGCATGGCGACGGCGCGGCTGCCGGACGGCTTCCCCGCGCCCCCGGAGCCACCGCTCTACGTGGACCCGCTCCACCTGCGCCTCTTCGACGAGTACCGAATCGAAGTGCCCATCGTCCCCTGGCCGAAGGCGCCCGCGCGTCACGTGCGCGTCTCCGCCCAGCTCTACAACACACACGACGAGTACCAGGTTCTGGCCGATGCTTTGGAAGCGCTGCTGCGTTGAGTAGGCTCCCGCGAATGCCGCGTTTCGCCACCATTGATGTGGGAACCAACTCGGTGCTGCTGCTGGTCGCGGAGCGCACCCCCGAAGGCCGTTTCGAAGCCGTGCAGGAGCGCGCGGAAATCACCCGCCTGGGCCGGGGCGTGGACGCCACGCGCCGCCTGTCTCCGGAAGGAATGGAGGCCACGCTCGCGGTGCTGGAGTCCTTCGCCCGCGAGGCCCGTGAGTTGGGCGCGCAGGGCATCGCCGTCTCGGCCACCAGCGCGGCGCGTGACGCGCAGAACGGCGCCGAGTTCCTCGCCGCGGCGAAGGAGCGCGCGGGCGTGACGGTGGAAATCATCTCCGGCCAGTTGGAGGCGGAGCTCTCGTTCGCCGCCGTGCACGCGGACTTCGCGTCGGAGGCGGCGGGTCCGCTGCTGGTGTTGGACATCGGCGGCGGCTCCACCGAGTTCATCTACGGCAACCCGGCCGGGCACGTGGACTTCCGGCACAGCTTCGACGTGGGCGCGGTGCGGCTCACCGAGCGCTTCGTGCGCACGGACCCGCTGACGGCCGAGGACCGCGCGCGCATCGAGACGCACCTGCGCGACACCTTCAAGGCACTGCCCCCGCCTCCGCCCGGCGCGCTGATGGTGGGCGTGGCCGGCACCGTCACCACGCTCTATGCCGTGCAGCACGCCATTGCGCCGTACGACGCAGAGGCCGTCCACGGCGGCACGCTGTCCGTCACCGAGCTCGAGGCGCTGGTGGACCGGCTGTGCGGCCTGCCGCTAGAGCAACGCCGCGCCCTGCCCGGCCTGCAGCCCAAGCGCGCGGACGTCATCCCCGCCGGCGCGCTCATCCTCCTCGAGGCGGTGAAGGCGCTGGGCCTGGACGCGTGCCACGTGAGTGACAGGGGCCTGCGCTGGGGACTGCTCGCGCACCGCTTCGGAGCCGGAGCCACCTCGCCATGAACGCAACTCCTGCCGCGAACTCCGCGGCCTCGCCCATCTCGCCCGCGGCGAACGGCGGCTTCGCGTTGTTCGTCCTGACGCTCATCAACCTGGTCAACTACCTCGACCGGTACATCGTCGCGGCCGCGCTCCCGGACATCCAGAAGGAGTTCGGCATCAACGACACGCAGTCCGGCCTGCTGGGCACCGTGTTCATCGTGGTGTTCATGCTGGCCTCGCCGCTGGGCGGCTTCCTGGGAGACAGGATGCCGCGCAAGCTGCTGGTGGCGGGCGGCGTGCTGCTGTGGAGCCTGGCCACGGGCTCCAGCGGGCTGGCCACGTCGTTCATCGCGCTGCTGGTGGCGCGCGCGGTGATTGGCATTGGCGAGGCGGGCTACGGCGCGGTGGCGCCCTCCATCATCTCGGACCTGTACCCGCGCGCGCTGCGCACGCGGGTGCTGGCGTTCTTCTACATCGCCATTCCGGTGGGCTCGGCGCTGGGCTACGTGCTGGGTGACGCGCTCAAGCCGTGGAATCACGCCTTCTTCGCGGGCGCGGTGCCGGGCCTCGTGCTGGGGACGCTGGCGTTCTTCATGCCCGAGCCGAAGCGCGGCGCCATGGATGGGCCGGACGCCACGCTGAAACTGCCCTTCATGGTGGGACTGAAGGGGCTGGGACGCAATGCGGCCTTCTGGGCGACGACGGCGGGCTACACGCTGATGACGTTCTCCATTGGCGGGCTGGGCTTCTGGATGCCCACGTACCTCGTGCGCGAGCGGCAACTCTGGGTGGAGAGCCCGGGCAAGGTGGGCTTCGTGTTCGGCGCGATTACCGCCGTCGCGGGGCTCACGGGGACGCTGGCCGGAGGCTGGCTGGGTGACAGGCTGGACCGCAGGCGCGAGGGCGGCGGGCTGTGGATGTCGGGCATCGGCCTGCTGCTGGCGGCGCCGTGCATGTACCTGGCGGTGAACATCAGCGGGACGTGGGCGACCTTCGCGGCGATTGCGGTCGCGCAGTTCCTCATCTTCCTGAACAGCGGCCCCATCAACGCGGCCATCGTCAACTGCGTACCCACCGCGTTCCGCGCGTTCGCCATGGGATTGAACGTGCTGTTCATCCACATGCTGGGCGATGCCATCTCCCCCACGCTCATCGGAGGCATCGCGGACGCGGCGAACCTGCGCACGGCGATTGAGCTGAACGCCATCCCCGTGCTGCTCGGCGGCCTGGCCCTGCTGCTGGGCGCGAAGAAGTTCCGCGAGGCCGTGCCCCGCACGCGCTGAAGCCCCCGCGTCAGGGCGTCACGGGAGCGGGACCGGACAGCGAGGTGCCGTCCAGCTTCGGGCGGTACTCACCGGCCAGCCGCTCCACCTCCGAGGCCAACCGTTCACCGTCCGCGAGCAGCATCGTCTTGAGGCGCGCGCGGTTGCCCAGCGTGAAGAACACGGTGATGTCG
This sequence comes from Pyxidicoccus sp. M6, assembly GCF_055568925.1. NCBI lineage: Bacteria > Pseudomonadati > Myxococcota > Myxococcia > Myxococcales > Myxococcaceae > Pyxidicoccus > Pyxidicoccus sp. M6. The sequence goes on from NZ_CM145714.1 coordinate 10,261,424, forward strand.
CGGCGGAGGGCCTCCCAGCGCTCCCCGAAGTAGAGCGTGAAGAGCGCCAGAGGCGGCACCGCGAGGAAGGTGGCCACGCCCCAGGGGAGCCCCGCCCACCACCCTGCCGCCACTGTCAGTGCGCCCCACCACACCAGGGCCACCACGAAGGCGGTGAGGAACTTCACCGTGGCCTGCACGTCCAGTTCCGCCTTGCGGCTCGCCGCGCGAGGCAACTGGTACGGCAGCCAGAACAGCAACAGCCCCAGTGCGAAGAGCGGCAGGCCCAGCACCAGCGCGAGCAGGTTCTTCACGACGAAGGGCACTACGTTGCCGGGCCGGTACACCAGCGCGAGGTCCTCGGGGCCGGTGGCCTGCACCAATTCCATGCGGTGCTTGAAGGCCGCGAGGTGGGCGCGGATGCCCTCGAAGCGCTCGGGCTCCTGCGCGCGGAAGAGTTGCACGCCGCGGGCCCAGAGCCGCAGCCGCTCGGCGTCCAGCGGCCCGCCCTGCTTGAAGGCATAGAGCTGCTCGGCGAGCTGCGCCAGCGGCAGGTCCGCCCACTGCTCCAGGTTGAGCGTGACGGCGCGCAGCCCTTCGGCGATGCGCTCGGTGAGGGCGCGCACGGTGTCGGGCTCGGAGGCCGCGTCCTTCGGAAGGAAGGACTGCACCTCGACTGCGGGGCCCACGTCGATGAGCACCTCGCTGCGGAAGACGTTCTTCTCCGCGTAGGTGAGACCCACGGGGACGATGCGGACGGGGGCACCCTCCTTCGCGGCGTTGAGGGCGATGCGCGCGGCACCGGTCTTCAATTCCGCGAGCCCGGGCTCCGAGTGGCTCTTGCCCTCGGGGAAGATGGTGATGGCGCGGCCCTGCACGAGCGCGCCCTTGGCGGCATCGAGCGTGCCCTCGTTGCCCGCCATCTTCGTGGGGTCATCCTGCTTGCGATACACGGGCAGCGCGTCGAGACCCCGGAGCAGCCAGCCGATGACAGGCATCTTGAACAGTGGCGCCTTGGCGAGGAACGTCACCTTGCGGCGCGTGAGGATGAACACCAGCGCGGGGTCGATGAGCCCGTTGGGATGGTTGCCCACGAAGAGCACGGGCCCCTCCGGCTCCTTCTCTGGGGCATTCACCTTCACCCGGTAGAAGAGCCGCAGGAACAGGGCCACCACCGCACGTACGCACGCGTAGAACACGGTGCGGACTGTAGCGCAGGGAGGGACGACACGCTTCGGCCAGCCTGGAGTCCTGCGCTGCCACGGTCAAGTCCCGACGATGCACTGTTCGAGCCTGCCTGCTTCTCGATGGAGTCCCCCTGCTACGCTCGGAGGCACGCGTGCATGCCTGTGGTTGGCACTGGGGTGCTTGTGGCTCACAGGCTGTGCCGGTGCTTCGCGGCCATTGCGTCAGTCCGTGGGGCCGGGACCTGGACCGGGCTGCGCGAGCACCGTCGACTGCTCGTGCAAGAACGGCTCGGAAGCAGCGTGTGAGCAATTGGGGACGGCGCCCAGGACGCCAAAGCCGAAGGCCCCCAAGCCTCCGAACCCGGGCCCGGTCGTTCCGCCCAAAACCACGGAAGGCCTGGAGGAAAAGGGGGACGGCAAGCCTTATGACCGCTGCAATGACCTGTACACAAAATGCATGGAGCAGGCGAAGGTGGCGAACCGCCGCAACTCGGGCGACTGGGGAAACACCGTCTGCCAGCAGTGCTTCGACCTCTGCAGGGAACGCGGCTACTGGCCGACCAGAACGCTCGGAGGACGCAAGTGCCCCGCAGTCGAATGAGCCCTCAGCAAAAGCTCGCACATGAATTCGGCGAGACGCTAGGCCGGACCGAGATTGCCCTGCACGATGAGCCCCATGCGGTGTTCCGGGCGGAGATGCTGCGATTCCTCCGGAGGATGCAGGCCAAGACGAAGTCGACGTTCGTGCGCCGCGAGATGGCCAGACGGGTCGCGGAAAGAATCCTGTACAGGGCATGCATGCCCGCGGAACCTGCGACAACTCTCGTCTTGGAGCTCAAGCGACTGACGCGGCTTGGATTCTCCTCCACCGAAGGCCGAGTAACGACTGCCGCCATGCTCGGCAGATGGATTCAGCTGGGCGAGGAAGACTCTCCCCTGGTCAGACCGTTCATCGCGGATACGGCGTCACGCGTGAAACGAATGCGAAAGGGCCGCTATCGAACGGCCCTTCAAGAGTCCATCGACCTCGCCATGGTCCGCACCGGCATGAAGCCGGAATGAACCTCACAAAGCCTCACGGATACTTATCCACCACCTGGATGACGCCCGTGTTGTCCTGCACGACGGAGAAGCCCTTCATCGGGCTCGGATAGGCAATCAGGCCCTCGCCGTCCTTGTCCCAGCGCGCGTCGAGCAGGATTCCGCAGAAGGGCACGGACACGCCTCCGCTCTCCTGCAGGAAGATGCGGTCATACCGGCCGAACACCCGGTGCTTCGTCACGTACAGGCGCCCGCCGATGCGCGCCCCTGGCAGCTTCTTCTCTCCCTCGTCCCGAGGCAGCGCAATCACGAAGCTGTAGTTGTACCGGGCCGGCCCCGGGTGGTCCTGGATGGCGTCCACGATGACCGGCACCTTGTCCCCCGGCTTCAACCCCAGCCGCTCCATCTGCAACAGCGCTCCGCGCGGACAGTCGCCCTCGGGCGGCATCCACTTGGGACGCTCCGCCTTCGTGCTCTCCGCCTGCGTGTGCCGGCAGCCGGAGACGAGCCCCAGCATCACCCACGCCGCCATCCACGCTGGCCCGCGCATGCGCACCCTCGGCCTCCTTCAGAACGTGCCGATGCTGAAGTGGAACTGCGTGGTCGCCTCGTTCACCGTCTCGTCCGGGTCCAGGTTGAAGCCCACGTCGAACGCCAGCGGGCCCACCGGCGTCACGTACCGCAGACCCGCGCCCGCCGCGTACCGCAGCCGCCCCGGCTCGAACGCCGTCCGGTCCAACCACAGGTTGCCCGCCTCGAAGAACAGGCCCAAATCCAACGAAGACAGCGCCGGCAGCCGAAGCTCCGCCTTGCCCAGCGTGAAGAGCTCGCCGCCCTGGCTCGCCGGCACCTGCCCCGCCAGCACCGCCTTCAGCTCCTCCGAGCACCCCGCAGGCGTAATCAGCGCCCGGCAGTCCTGCAGTCGCTGGTGCAACACGCCGCGCACGTCCTCCGGCAGCACGCCGTCCTCGCGGAAGCCACGCAGGCTGGACGAGCCGCCCAGATAGAACAGCTTCGAGCCGATGGCCTGCGCACCCTGCTCCAGCGGGATGATGGTGCCCGCGCGCGCCGACAGCGCCATGCTCGCGCGCCGCCCGAGCGGGATGTAGCCGCTCAGGTTTCCGGACAGCTTCACGCCGTCAATCGGGTACCCGTCCACGCGGTTGCCCGCGACGTCCGTGGGCCTCACGCTCAGGCCCCGCGTGAATTCCGCGCTGGAGATGAACACCACGCCCTGGCGCGGATTCGTCGGGTCGTCCCGGAAGTCCAGCGTGACGGAGGGCCGCAGCGAGTGCAGCGTGAAGTCGCCGAACGGGTAGCGCAGCCGCTCCTGGTCCGCGCGGTTGAGCAACTCCAGCACGCCCGCGCGCGAGCGCAGCCGGTTGTTCTCCACTTCGTACGACAGCGACACGTTCAGCCACCCCGCCGCCGCCCAGTCCAGCGCCGCCGCCGCCGCGAATCGCGTGGACACGTACGAAGGCCGGTGCACGCGCTCGCCAATCAGGTCCAGGCGCGCGCCCACTTCCAACGGCAGCAGGAAGAACAACCGAGGCTGCGCCAGCGCCAGGTTGCCGCGTCCGCCCAGTCCGCTCAGCCCCTGCAGCTCCGCGTCGCAGCCCGGAGCCGGGCCGCCGTCCGCCCCCGGCTGCGAGCAGGCGATGCGCCGGTCCGTGGACAGCGCCTCCGCGCTCCAGCCCGCGTAGTTCACCTTGCCGCGCGCCAGCAGGCTCAGGCCCATGCCGTCCAGGTTGCGGTAGGCCGTGTCGAGGGTGATTCGCGGACCGTCCACGAGGAAGTAGCCGCCGGACACCTCGCCGTCCAGCCGGGGCCGCTCCTGCACCGTCACCAGCACGTCCTTCGTTTCCTCGCGCCGCGTGGGGTCCGCCAGCGCCACGTCCACCTGACGGAACACGCCCAGCCGCGCCAGGCGCCGCTGGCCCTCCGTCAGCCGGTCCAACGCGACGGGCTTGCCCTCCTCCACCTCCAGGTTCGCCAGCACCAGGTCCGGGTCCGTGCGCGTAAGCCCCTGCACCAGAATCTTCCCCACGCGCACCTGCGGGCCCGGGTCCGTGCGGAACACCACCGTCGCCGCCTTCCCGTCCTCCACGACGCTCGTCTCGGTGGTCGTCTTGCCGAAGAGGTAGCCGAACTGGGCCAGGAAGTGCTCCAGCGTCTGCCGCGCATCCTCCACCTTGTCGAAGCTCAGCGCCTGACCCTTGCGCAGCTTCATGCTCACGCCCACCAGCGGCACGTCCTTCGGCACGCCCTCGAAGCGCAGCTCGGTGATGTGCGCCTGCGGGCCCTCCTCCACGTCGAAGTCTGCCACCGCCGAGTGGCTCGCCACGTCCACCGTCAGTCCGCGGAACGTCACCGCCGAGGACAGGAAGCCCTCCTCGCGGTACAGCTCGTTCATCGCGTCCACGGCCTCCAGCCACGCGTCCTCCACGTACACGGTGGACGGGTCCGGCGGCGGCTCCAGGTCCCCCTGCTCCGGGCCCAGACGCCCCTCGGCGTTCAGCGGGTCATCCAGCAGGCGCAAGTCCAGCTCGGGACGGGGCTCGCCCGCGCGCACGCGCTCCGTGAGCAGCGCGCGCAGCTGCTCCGACGTCACGCCCTGGTTGCCGTGGAAGCGCACCTCCGTCACGCGCAGCGGCAACCCCTCCTCCACGTCGAAGGCCAGCGCCGCCAGCTCCCCGTCCGGACGCACCACCTCGCGCGGACGCACGTGCACGTCGTGGAAGCCGCGGCGGCGGTAGAAGGCCTCCAGCCGCCGCGCCAGCCGGCCCGCCACCACCTCGTCCAGCGACTCCGCCACGTCGTGCGCCAGCACGCGCTCCAGCAGCGTCGCCGGGAAGCGGCGGTTGCCATGGAAGCGCACCAGGTACCGGGGCCCCGCCGACAGCGGCACCGCCACCGTGGCCGCGCTGCCCTCCACCAGCACCGAGGGCGTCCCCACCTGCGCGCGCCAGTGGCCCTCCTCGCGCAGCAGCGTGCGCAGCCGCTCCAGTCCCGAGTCCAGGCGCGCATGGTCGAACACCTCGCCCGGCCGCATCGCCAGCACCTCCAGCAGCCGGGGCAGCGGGAAGCCGGGGCTGCCGGTGAAGGTCACCATGCGCACCCGCGTGGGCACGCCCTCCTCCACGGTCATCAGCACGTGGAGCCCGTCCGTCACCGGCTCCTGCCGCACCGTCACCTTCGCAGAGTCGTAGCCCTTGCGCCGGTACGCCAGGAGGATGGAGGACACCGCGCCCTCCAGCTCCTCGGCGTCCAGCGGCCCACCCTCCAGCAGGCCACTGGCCTCGATGAGCTCCGCCTCGGACAGCACCGCGTTGCCCTCGAAGCGCAGCCGCGCCAGCCGTGCCACCGGCGTGAGCTGGAACACCAGCCGCACGCCGCCCGGAACCTCCAGGGTGCGCGCCACCACGTCGGTGAAGCGCCCGGTGGCCCACAGCCGCTCCAGCGAGTGCCGCACCGCGCCCGGCGCCAGCGTCTGTCCCTTGCGCACCGCCACCAGCCCGGCGAGTCCTTCCGCGTCCGCGCCGCCCGGCAGGTGCAGCTCCACGGCCACCACCTCCGGCCAGGACTCGCCCTCCGGCTGCGCCGCCGCCGCGCCCGACACGAGGACGCACAGCAGCAGCACCCACGCCATGACGGCGCGGGCTACTCGACCTCCCAGCTCAGCTTCAGCTCGAGCCCGAGGTTTCCAAACGAGGCTTCGCTGTTCTCGTTGTCCCACTGGGCCTGAGCGGAAAGTCGGTCGTCGAAGCGGTACTCGGCGCGCGCCCGCGTTCCGCGCCCGCTCACCGGTTGAGTCATACCGATTTTAAGCTGCTCGCTGAGGAACTTCGACTCAAGTTGTGCGGTGGGCTCCGCCTGGCGGGTGGCGTCGTTGTAGGTGGTGGAGATTTGCAGGGACAAATCCCGCAACACCGGGTTGCTGGGCAGGAAGCGCTGGAGCTGCCGGTCCAGCCCCGAGACATTGAAGAGGGCCTCGGCCGCCAGGCCGGCGCTCGCCGAGGCCGCCGTGTCCTTGTCGGACGAGGTGAAGCCCAGGGTGAGCAGTGAGACGATGTCCCCTTCCACCAGCGCCGGCTCCGAGGAGAGCAGAATCTGCGGGTCCGCCGGCTTGCCGAAGGCGTGCAGCTTCACCGTGTACTCGCGCACCTGCGTCTGCGCCTGTACCTCGAAGACGGGGTCGATGCCGGTGGCGTCCTGGAACTCCACCTGCCCCTGGTTGATGGTGAAGGGGTTGTTGCGGAAGAACGCCTGGCTGCCTTCCGCCAGCTCCACGCGCCCCAGGAGGCCGGGCTTCAGGTCCGTGCCCGTCAGCCGCACGTCGCCCAGGAAGCGCGCCTTGGCCAGGTTGTTGTCCACGCGCACGTCGCCGAAGTGCACGTTGACGTCCCAGATGACGAGCGGCTTGGGAGGCTCGCCCGTCGACGACGTCACCGAGCCGGTGGGCGTGTACGTGCGCTTCTGGAGCGACTTGAGCAGCGACTCCACGTCCAGCGCCTTCTGGTAGCGCATCTTCACGATGTCCAGCCCGCCCGTGACGGTGAAGCCATGGGCCGGGCCGCTCACCTGGAGCAGGCCGGAGAAGGTGCCGGGCAAATCCTCCGTGAGGCGGTAGGGGACTTCATCGAGCTGCACCGTGAGGCCCAGCCGCGTGGGCAGGAAGCGCTCCATGCGCACGTCGCCGCGCGCGGACACGCGGCCCTCGTTGAGCTGGCCCTGCAGGTGCTCCAGCAGCACGCGCTGGCCCGTCATCTCCAGGCGCCCGGACATGCCGCGCACGTTGACGGGCCAGTCGCGCAGCGCCAGCCGCAAGTCGAGCAGCTCCGCGGTGCCCACCACGGACGGGGACTCCGGTGTGCCGCTGGCCTCCGCGTCCACGGTGATGCGCCCGGTGGCGCGCTCCACGCTGGCGGGCAACAGCGACTCCAACATGCGCACGTCCCAGCCGCCGCGCAGCGTGACGTCCATGCCGCGCGGCCCCATCCACCCGCCCAGCGTCAGGTCCACGTACGGCCCGAGGAAGCGGAAGGGCTGCACGTCCAGCCGGCTCCCCGCGTAGGCGAGGACGATGGGGCCCACGTTCTCCCCGTGCACGTCGTCGCGCGACAGCACCAGCTTGTCCACCGTGGCATTCACCTGCGAGCCGGCGGGCTCCAGGAGCTGCCCCTTCGCGCTCAGCGTGCCGGACACCGAGCCGGACACGCCCGCCCATAGCGGCTCCTGCGGCAGCAGCGGGCGGATTTCCGGCAGGGAGAACGAGCCCTGCGCCGTATATGGCCAGTTGTCCTGCACCTTGAAGCCGAGCCGCCCGGAGGCGTCCTGGAACGGGTGGCCCTTCACCTCGAAGTCCTTGCCCACCAGTCGCCCGGTGAGGTCCATGGCGCCCAGGTTGCGGCCGGCGAAGGTGATGCGCGGCGCGCGCAGCGTCGCGTCCACCACCGGCACCTCGGCGGTGCCGGACACGGTGCCATCCATCACCAGGGTGCCGGTGATGCCCATGCGCTCGGCCAGCTCCGGCCCCACCGTCTCAGCCAGCGACAGGCCGTCGCTTCCGAAGCGGTAGTCCAGCCCGCCCGCGAAGGTGAAGGTGCCGTCCGCCCACGTGCGCCCCAGCGGCCCCTTCAGCACGGTGCGCTCGAGCACCATCGCCTTGCCGTCCACGAAGCGCAGGCGCAGGGCGCCGTCGCCCAGGCGGCGGCCGAAGTACGTGGTGTCCTTCACATCGAAGGCCACCAGCCCCTCCAACTTCTCCACCGGGCTGTCCACCTCCACGCGCCCGGTGGCCGTGCCGCCCATCGTCCCCTGCATCACCGCGAGCGACGGGCTCAGCCCCGCCACCACGTCCACCAAATCCTCGGTGCGCCCCTGCGGGACATTCACCTCCAGGCGCAGGCCGAGCAGCCGCCCGAAGGACACTCCCGCCTTGCCGTAGTACTGCGTGCGCCCCTTCTGGCCGGTGAACGCGGGGAAGGCCAGCACCCCGTCCGAATAGCCCAGCTTCCCCTGCAGCACGCCCAGCGCGAGGTTCCAGAAGACGAAGTCGCGCAGGGACAGGCCCGCCTCCACCTTCACCTCGGACGCAGGGCCCGTAATCGAATATGTCGCGCTCCCCCGCCCCGCCCACTGCAGGCCGGCGATGTGGCCGAAGTCGGACAGCTCCAGGTCGCCCTGGCCGTGGATGTCCAGCCCCAGCCGCTCGCCGATGAGCAGCGCCACGTCGCCGTGCACGCGCGAGCGGCCCGACTCCGCGGTGATGTGGTTGAAGGACACGCGGTCCGCCGCAATCCGCACCTGCGCCTGCGCGCGCCCCTTGTCGAACTCGAGGATGGTGAGCCCCGAGTCCTCCGGCGCGTCATACGGGCGCGTGGCCAGCACGAAGGGGCCGGTGCGCAAATCCAGCGGGCCGGCCAGCGAGAAGCGCGGCAGCAGGTTGCCCTCGAGCTGCGCGTCCAGCGTGGCCGGGAAGTCCACCCACGCGCCCTTCACGCCCGCCCTGTCGAGGATTCGGCCCAGCGACGCGTCCTCCGTGGACAGGGACACCTCCAGCGGGAGGTTCGGCGTGAGGCCCAGCCGCGCCGTGGCCTTCACCCTCCCCGCGCCCACCGGCACCACCAGGTTCTCCACCCGCACCTCGTCACCCGAGTACGACAGGCGCGCGGTGAGGTTGGTGGGCCCGAAGCGCTCATAGCCGAGCCCGCTGCCGGACAGCTCCAGCGACACCGCGGGCGCCGAGGGCTTGCCGGCGATGGACACGCGGGACCAGAGGTGGCCGGTGGCCGGCTTCGGCACCAGGCGCGCCTGGGACAGCGTGCGCAGCGGGAGGAACACCTGCGCGTCCAGCGCGAGGTTCGGGTCGCACAGGTTCTCCACGCGGCCGGACACCGTGGTGGTGATGTCGTCGAGCGACACCTCCGCGCGCTCCAGCTCCAGCAGCGCCTCGTCCGGGTCCACCGCGCCCGCCACCGCGAGCTGCCCCAGCGCCAACTCCTGCCCGTCCGGCCCCAGCCGCACGAGGCCGCGCCGCGCCTCCACGTCCAGCTCGATGACGCCCCAGCGCTCCGCCCAGCGCACGTCCAGCTCGCCCACCTCCACGCGCCGGCCCTGCGGCAGCGCCAGCCGCACCTCCGCGCCGGTGACGTCCAGCCTCGCCACGCGCAGCCGCTTCAGCGGGTCCAGGAAGCAGCCCTCGGACTTCTTCGCGGGCCGCGGCGACGGCTGCGACAAGTCCAGCGTCACGCGGGGATGCGAGGCCTTCACCAGCCCCAGCGTCACCCGGCCGGAGAGGGGCCGCAGGAAGCCGAGCTGCACCTCCGCCATGTCCGCCGCCACCAGCGGCGTGTCCGTGCCCGGCAGGAAGAGAGAGAAGCCGTGGACGAGGACGCGCGAGTTGAGCGGGTCCAGCTCACACCGGCCGATGCCCACGTCCAGTCCCAGCACGTCCGGCAGGTTGCGCCGCGCCAGCGTGCAGGCGACGTCCCACGTGGCCTGCATCCGCAACAGCAGGATGCTCCCCGACAGGAGGAGGAGCACCACCAGGAGCGCCCTGCGCGCGCTGTTGCGGCTCGGGGAGGACAAAGCCCCTACAGCTTACCCAGCCCTTCGAGGTAGCGGTCGATCTCCGCCAGGTCCACCTTGCTGTTCGCCGTGCGTGGCAGCGCCGTGACGGAAGCGCCTGCTCCCTCGGCTGCTCCGCTGGCGGGCGTGTTGATGCCCTGCAGGCCCAGGTTCTTCCCGATGCGGTGCACCAGCTCCGCGGAGAGGGTCTCCTGCCGCGCGAGGAAGGCCTCGAAGAGGGCGTTGTCGCAGAGGGTGTTGATGACGCGCGGAGAACCCGACGAGTGCTCGTGCACCGCGAGCAGCGCCTCCGGCGTGAAGGGCATGCGCGGGCACCCGGCCAGCCGGAGGCGGTGCTTGACGTACGCCTCCGTGGACTCGGCGGTGAAGGGCTCCAGCTTGTAGCGCATGGCCACGCGCTGGGCGAGCGGCGGGTCCAGCTTCAGGTTCTTCTCAATCTCGGGCAGGCCGAAGAAGACGAAGGAGATGAGCTTGCGCTCCGGCACTTCCAGGTTGAGCAGCCCGCGGAACTCCTCCATCAGCTCCCGCGTCTCCAGCATCTGCGCCTCGTCGATGAGGACGACGGCCTTCTTGCCGGACTCGTAGATTTGCAGGAGGCGCTGGTAGAGCTGCGACAGGAGCGCGAGCTTCTCCTGCGCGGGGTTCTCCACGCCCAGCTGCAGGGCGATGCGCCGCAGCAGCCAGTTGGCGGTGATGCCAGAGTGGATGATGACGAGCAGCGCGGCCTCGTACTCGGACTCGGGCAGCGAGTCGAGCATGCGGCGCGCGAGCGTCGTCTTCCCCGCGCCGATGTCCCCGATGAGGATGGACAGGCCCTTCATGTAGCTCACCGCGTGCATCAGCCGGGTGAGCGCCTGCGAGTGCTGCGCGGAGTTGTAATAGAAGCGGCTCACCGGAGCGTTGGAGAAGGGCTCCTGGGTCAGCTCGAAGAAGTCGAGGTAGGTCGTCATGGGGTCGCCGGACCTCGGGGGAGACTACAGGTAGCCGACCTTGCGCGCCTTGGACGCGCCAGCCGCCGGCATCGGGGTGGGCGCCACGGCCGCGGCAGCCGCCGCCGTGCCGCCCGCCTTCGCTCCATTGGCCGCCGCCGGCATGGGCAGCGGGTCGTCCTCCGGCTCCGCCACCGCGGCCAGCCGGGAAATCTGCGACGCCACGTCGCGGTACTTCGCGTCCACCGCGGAGACGCGCTGGTAGTGGTACAGCGCCTTGCCCTGCTCGCCCAGGGCCTCGTACGCCGCCGCCAGCTCGAAGCCGAGCGCCTTGCTCTGCTCGGCCGTGGCCTGCGGGCTGGCCAACCCCTCGCGGAAGACCTGCACCGCCGCCGCGGCGTCACCGCGCAGCAGCTGGAGCATGCCCATCATGGTGATGCAGTCCAGCTCGCGCTTCGTCCCCACGCAGCCCTGGCGGGCCACGTCGAACTCGTGGAGCGCGTCGTCGAGCAGGCCCATCTCCTTGTAGGCGATGCCGAGGTCGTAGTGCGTGTCCACGTCCTCGGGCTTCACCACCTTGGCGAGGCCCTTCTTGAACTCGGAGAACACCTCCTCCACCGAGTACTGGAAGTCCTCCTCCGCCGCCGGCGCGGCGGACGCGGAGTCGTCACCCAGGTTGTCGATTTCGCCGGCCAGCTCCGCCGCGAGGTCGAACGCGTCGCGCTCCCCGGTGACTTCCTGCTCCGACACGGGCTGGACATGCGGCACGGACACCGGCTCGGCGGAGGCCTCCTCGGCCTCCGCGCCGCCACCGCCGGCCTCCATCTCCTCCAGCCGCGCCATCAGCTCCCCGGCGCGCACGTGGCCCGGGAAGGCAATCATCACCGTCTCGAGGATTTCGCGCGCCTCTTCCAGCAGGCCCTGGTCGAGGAAGAACGACGCCTCGTCACACTCCTCGGACGCCGGCTCCTCCTCGGGAACGGCCTCGGCCTCGGCCTCGGGAATGGCCTCCTGCTCGGGCTCGGAGAAGTCCTCCGGCTCGGAGAAGTCCTCGGGCGCGGAGAAGTCCGCCTCCGCGGCGGGCTCTTCCGCGAGCGCCGCCGGAATGGCGTGCGAGGCGGTGGGCTCCTCGTAGTCCAGCGTGTCGCCCAGGGCCGTCGAGGTGACCTCGGCCTCGTCCTCCTCCAGCATGGACGGGTCCAGCGGGGCGATGCCCACGCGCGTGGGCATGTCCTCCACGTCCAGCGGAGCGGCCTCCGCGAACGCCTCGTCCTCCTCCAGCGCGGGCGTCTGGAGGGTGTCCGGCGCGGCCTCCTGGAGCAGCATCCGCGAGGGCGCGCGAATCATCGTCGGCGGAGGCTCGTCCTCGTCGCCGAGCGACAGCGCCTCCATGGACGTGGCCGTGGCCTCCTCCGCCAGCGACTCGTCCTCCAGCGAGTAGGCCGCCGTCTCGCCCAGGTCATCGGACGGGGCGACGAGGGGCTCGTCGTCCACGTGCGCCATGCCGGGCTCGTCCGTCAGCACCAGCCCGTCGTCCTCGGAGACCAGCGTCTCGTCGGACATCGCCGACGCCGCCAGGTCCTCCGGCGCGGGCGAGCCGTACACGTCGTGCTCGGCGGAGACGGCCTCGCCGACGAGGGCCTCCTCGCTGACGACGGCGGAGTCCCCGTCATCGTCGATGACCTCGTCCGAGTCGGCCGAGGGCAGCGTGGCCAGCGCCAGCTCGTCGCCGGGCGGATGCAGCAGCGCGTCCTCCGGCGGAGGCGCGACGAGAATCTCGTCGTCGCTGGAGTCGACGAGGATGGCGTCCTCGCCCACCGACTCCACCGCCGCCGGCGCGGCCGCCACCGGGCCGTCCACGCGCAGCACGGAAAGGAACGCGGGCACCTCCGGGTGCGCCGGGTTCTCGTTGAGGATGGTGAGCAGGTACGGCTGCGCGCGCTGCACGTCCGCGGCGCGCGTGCACAGCCGCAGCACGTTGAGGAGCTGTTCGGACGCCTGCGCCGCGTTCCCCGAGGCGACGTAGATTTGATACGCCTTCTCGTGCGCGTCCAGGTTCTCCGGGTCGACGGTGAAGACCTTGCGCAGGTGCTCCAGCGCTTTGTCGTGGAGCCCGTACTTGACGTAGACGTCCGTCTCGGTGAGCAGCTTCGCGAGCTGCTCCCGGCCCATGCCCGCCGGAGGCGGCGGCGCCACCGGGGCGGGCGCGGGCGTGGGCGCCGGCTGGACGGGAGCCGCGGCCTGCTGGGGCGCGGCGCGAGGCGACGGCGCGGGCTGCGGAGCCGCCACGGGCTGGTGCTGCTCCACGGGGGCCGGAGCGGGCGCGCGGCGCGCGAGCAGGTCCGGGTCCTCCGGGTCCAGCACCTCGATCTGCGTCCAGACGGCCTCGGCCTCGGTGAGCCGGCCGCGCTCCTGGTGGATCTTCGCCAGCTCCTTGTAGACGGACACCGTCTTGGAGGTCTGCCCCAGCCCCTGGAACGCCTGGGCCAGCAGCGTGAGCGTCTCCACGTCGCGGCCGTCCGCCTTGAAGCACACCTGGAGCTTGGCGAGCGCGCGCTTCTGGTCGCCGCGCTGCAGGTACGAGACGGCCAGCTCCTTGGCCAGCGGGAGGTTCTCCGGCTCCAGCGTGGAGAGCCGCTCCGCCACGCGGAGCCAGTCGTCCGCGCGCGCGTTGCGCTTGAGGTACTCGGCGGCGCGCTTGAACTCCTGCGCGGCCTCGCGCGTCATGCCCTCGCGCGCGTACAGCTCCGCCAGCTTGATCTTCGACGCCACGTTCTCCGGGTCGAGATCCACCATCTTCTTCAAGGTATCGAGGGACGCCTTGGTATCCCCGGCCTTGTCGTAGTGGTTGGCGACAATCTGGAAGTAGGCCATCGCCTCGGACATCAGCCCGAGCTGCTGGTGGAGTTCCGCCAGCTTGAGATTGACCTCCAGCAGGTTCGGGTTGAGCTTGAGGACCTGCTTGTAGAGGGCAACGGCCTTCAGGAAGAAGCCGTCGGAGGAGTAGCTCTCCGCGACCTTGGTGAAGAAGTGCGCCGCCTGGGCGTTGTCGTTCTTCTTCTGGTACAGCTCCCCCATCTTCTGGAGGACCCGGATGTCCTTCGGGTCGACCTCGAGGACCTTCTGGTACTCCTTGATGGCCTTGTCGTAGGCGCCCTTCGCGACGAGCTTCGCGGCGGCTTCGATGATCTTGTTCTTGTCCATCGAGCGGTGGGCTTCCGGCAGGCCGAAACCCCTTGAACTTCGCGGGTTTCCATCCTCAGTGGTGGGGAGTGTCGGAGGCTAACGGAAAGCTCCGACGCGGGTCAAGAAACAGCCCGGCTCCCCCCGGTGCCAGATCATCCGCTCGCGTGGCCGCCCTCCAGGCGGGAGGCCACGGTAGGTGGACGTGCGTTACGGCGTCTCTTCAACAGCCTTCTTCAGCCGGCGGTGGCCCGTCTCGCTCGCCAGGAGGCGCTCCACGAAGCGGGTGTCGTACTGGCCTTCCTGGAAGGACTCCTCCGCCAGCGCGGCCCGGTGGAACGGGATGTTGGTGCGGATGCCCTCCACCACATACTCGCCCAGGGCGCGCTGCATGCGGCGGATGGCCGTCTCGCGGTCCTCGGCGTGGACGATGAGCTTGGCCAGGAGGCTGTCGTAGTACGGCAGCACCGTGTAGTTCTCGTAGGCCGCCGAGTCCACGCGCACGCCGTAGCCGCCCGGCACGCTATAGCCGGTAATCTTCCCCGGCCAGGGCGCGAAGGTAATCGGGTCCTCGGCGTTGACGCGGCACTCGATGGCGTGGCCGCGAATCTGGATGTCCTCCTGCTTGAAGCGCAGGGGATGGCCGTACGCCATGCGGATCTGCTCACGGACCAGGTCGATGCCCGTGACGAGCTCCGTCACCGGGTGCTCCACCTGGATGCGCGTGTTCATCTCCATGAAGTAGAACTCGCCGCGCTCGTCGAGCAGGTACTCGATGGTGCCCACGTTGTTGTAGGCGAGCTTCTTCATCGCCTGCACGGACACCTCACCCATCTTCTTGCGCAGCTCCGGCGAGAGCGCGGGCGACGGGCTCTCCTCGATGAGCTTCTGGTGCCGGCGCTGCACCGAGCACTCGCGCTCATTGAGGTGGATGATGTTGCCGTGCTCGTCCGCCACAATCTGGATTTCGATGTGGCGCGGCTTCTCCACGTACCGCTCGATGTAGAGGTCGCCGTTGGCGAAGGAGGCAATCGCCTCGGCCTGCGCGGTGGCGAACGCCTGGGCCAGTGCGCCCGGCTCACGGACGATCTTCATCCCCTTGCCGCCGCCACCGGCGGCCGCCTTGAGGATGACAGGGAAGCCAATCTCCCGCGCGAAGGCCTCCGCCTCGCGAGGGTCCTTCACCGTGCCAGGGCTGCCCGGGAGCAGCGGCAGGCCCGCCTCGCGCGCGGCGGCGCGGGCGCGGACCTTGTTGCCCATCAGCCGGAGCATCTCCGGACGCGGGCCGATGAAGCGAATCTTGCAGTTCTCGCACACCTCCGCGAACTCGGCGTTCTCCGACAGGAAGCCGTAGCCCGGGTGGATGGCGTCCGCGCGGGTGATTTCGGCCGCGGAGAGCAGTTGCGGGATGTTGAGGTAGCTCTCCTTGGACGCCGGCGGGCCGATGCACACCGCCTCGTCGGCGAAGCGCACGTGCAGCGCGTTGGCGTCCGCCGTGGAGTGCACCGCCACCGTGGCGATGCCCAGCTCACGGCAGGCGCGGATGACCCGCAGGGCAATCTCCCCGCGGTTGGCGATCAGCACCTTCTTGAACACGTGGGTGTCTCCCCGTCAGGGGCCGGGCCCGGAAGGAGCGCGCCGCCCGCGTCAGCTCGCGGGAGGCGGCGCGCCCGCTAGGGCACTCAGGCCGGCTCGATACGGAACAGCGCCTGGCCAAACTCCACCGGGCGGCCATTCTCCACGAGGATCTCCGCCACGCGGCCGGACACCTCGGACTCGATTTCGTTCATCAGCTTCATCGCCTCGATGATGCAGAGCACCTGGCCCTTCTTCACCACCGAGCCCACGTCCACGAACGGAGGCTGGTCCGGCGCGGGCGTCCGGTAGAACGTGCCCACGAAGGGGCTCGTCACCAGGTGGCCGGGCTTCTCCGCGGCCGGAGCCGGGGTGATCGTCGCGACGGGCGCCGATACGTGAGCGGCGGCCCGGGGGGCCGCGACCGGCGCGGTGTACTCCACGCCCGCGCTCACGGGCGCCGCGGCCGGGGCCGCGTGGTGGACGATGGTGGTCTCCGGCGCGTGCCCGCGACGGATGAAGAGCTTCTCCTCGCCGCGCTTCCACACCAGCCTCGTCACATCCGAGGCCTCGAGGATTTCAACAATCTGCCGCAGGGCATCCACGTCCAGGGACGTGTTGCCCGCGTCGCGCGCGCCAGCGGCGGCCGGCGCGCCCGCGGGCTCGGACGCCCGGGACGACTTGCGCTTCGTTGCCATTCTCGCGTTCCCCTCTCCCTCGAAGTCGCCGTGGGCCCGGCGCGACTAGCCCGCGGTGGCCACGCGCGTCAGATACTTGCCACCTTCACGCGTGTCGATCTTGAGCACGTCGCCCTCGTTGATGAAGAGCGGGACGTTGACGGTGAAGCCCGTCTCCAGGGTGGCGGGCTTGAGCGCGCCGGACACGGTGTCGCCACGCACGCCCGGGTCGCACTTGATGACCTTCAGGTCCACCGAGTTGGGCAGGTTCACGGAGATGGCCTTGCCGTTCCAGTAGAGCACGGAGACGGTGATGTTCTCCTTCAGGAAGTTCTTCGCCTCTCCGAGCACCTTCTCACTGAGGAAGGTCTGCTCGTAGTTGCGGTTGTCCATGAAGTAGTACTCATCGCCCTGGACATACAGGAACTGCATGTCCTTCTCCTCGATGTCCGGGAGGCCCACCTTGTCGCCGGACTTGAGGGTGGGCTCCAGGACGCGCCCGGACAGGAGGCTGCGGATCTTCGTACGAACGAATGCGGAGCCCTTGCCGGGCTTCACGTGCTGGAAGTACTCGATAACGAACGGCTCACCGTCAATCTCGATTTTCAGACCATTGCGGAACTCGGACGTATCGACGAAACCAGCCATGGCAACCGACTCCTTCACACTCGAAAGCTTGAAAAGTCGGGGGTGTGTAGCCCATGCCCCCCTCGCAAGGGAAGGGGAAAGGAATGGCCGGGTGTGTCGGCTGGACTACTGCTTGACAGGGTGCGCACCAGGGGCTCGGCGCGCACCTTGAAGCACGGCGCGCCTAGAGCTCGGCGCGCACCTTGGGGGCCGTCACGCGCAGGACGTAGCGGCCCTTGCCGTAGTTACCGTCCGCGCGCAGGGCGAGCACCAGGAAGTATTCCGGTGACACCAGCCGCATCACGGTCAGCACCTTCTCGCTGTTCACGCTGACCTCACTCACCGCGCCCGTCTTCAGGACTTCCGCGGCGTGACGGAGCTGGGTGAGAAGGTTGGCGTATTCCACCCAGGCGCCGCTCAGCTCCAGCTCCGCGGCCTCGTCACGCTGGAAGGTGTCGACGGCGATGCCGTCGAAGCCCATCACGCTGCAGGCGAGGGCTCCATCCACCTGGTTGACCACCGATTCGAGGTGCGTGCGGAAGGACATGGGCTTGGGCTCTTAGGAGGCAGGCGGCGACCGGTCAAGCGGGATGCTCTCAGGGAGCCGTTTCGCACTCGGGCAACACGCCGTTCAGGCCGCGCTGGTCGCAGGGGTCCGCGGGCGGAGCAAACGTCCCGCCAGTGCCACATACCGCCTCCGCGAGGCCCGCACCCGACCGGTACACCGATACCGGGAAGACGATTTCGTTGGACTCCTCCTCGTCACCCGACGCGCGCTTGCCCTTCAGCTTCATGGTGACGAGGACTTCGACCGGGCCGCCCGTCGGCACGAAGTTCAACAGGTCCGTAGCCACATCGGCCGTGAACATGTTGAGGAGCAGGTTGCCCTCGTCGTCCAGCGTCCCGAAGACGGGAACGGTGGCCTCCGGCTCGGTGAACTCGAAGCCCTCCGTGGGCGACGAGTAACTCAGCTCGAGCTCGGTGATGTAGATGGTGTTGTGGTCCTCGTCCCCCGACACCGGCCGATCCCCGACCTCGATGGGGGCCGCCTGCAGGTTGGAGGTGACGGCGAAGACCGCGGAGTAGCCGCCGCCCGGCCGGAAGAACAGGTCGACCGAACCGCGGAGCAGCCCGGCACTGCTGGAGGTGCCGAAGCTGCAATCCGGCGCCTGCGCGGAGGCGCCCTGAATCTGGAGGGCGGGCGTGCTTTCGACACAGCCACTCAGGCCGAGCGCCAGCAGGGCCGAGACGATGGTGTGCTTCATCTTCATAGGGCGAACACTTTCCTGAAGAGGCGGCGCAGCGACTCAGAGGCTCTGCGCAATGGTCTGCCGGTTGAGGATGCGGGGCGTGATGAAGATGAGCAGCTCCTGCCGGTCATCGCGCTCCGTGTGGTTCTTGAAGAGCAGGCCCAGCACCGGGATGCTCGACAGGAACGGAACCCTCGAGGTGGCGGTGCTGCCGCGGCGGACGTAGATGCCGCCGATGACGGTGGTGTCGCCGTCCTTCACCAGCACCTGCGTGTTGGCCTCCTTGCGCTGGATGGAGGGCTGCCCGTTGGCACCGGTGCTGCCGGGGTCCGGCTGGTTGTTGGAGGCGTTGATGGACATCAGGATGCTGCCGTCCTGGGTGATGTGCGGCGTCACCTCCAGCGACAGGCGGGCCTCCACGAAGGTCGTGTTCACGCCGTTGGCGGACGTCTGGCTGAAGGGAATGGACACGCCCTGGCTGATGCGGGCGGTGTTGTTGTCCAGCGTCGTCACCTTGGGCGCGGAGATGGTCTTCACCGTGCCCTCGTTCTCCGCCGCGGACAGGCGCAGGTTGAGCTGGAGGGCGCCACCCGCCGAGCCGAACACGAAGCCCAACGCGCCACCGGAGCCCTCACCCACCGAGGCCGGCAGGTTGACCGCGAAGTTCGGGGTGCCGGGCAGGCCGTTGCCACCCGCGCCCGGCGAGCCGCCCGTGACGGCCACCGAGTTGGGGAAGATGAGCCCCGTGGTGTTGCCGGTCGCCGCCGACGCGAGGGCCTGGCCACCCCACTGCACACCCAGCTGGCGGCTGAAGGTGGTGTTGGCCTCCACGATGCGGCTCTCGATGAGCACCTGCGGCGTCTGCGTGTCCAGGCTGCGCACCAGCGCGCGGGCCTTCTCCGTGTTGGCGCGGACGTCCTTCACGATGAGCACGTTGGTGCGGGTGTCCACCGTCACCGAGCCGCGCTCGCTGAGCACGTCCTTCACACGCGAGGACATGTCGGCGGCGACCGCGTAGTTGACCGGGATGAGGTTGACCAGCAGCTCCTCCAGCTGCTGCATCGACTTCTTGCGCTCCTGGCGCAGCCGGGCCTCCTCCTCCAGCGTCTTCAGCGGGGCGATGCGGATGATGTTGCCGAACTCCTCCTTGCCCAGCTGCTTGGTGCGCAGGATGAGGTCCAGCGCCTGGTCCCAGGGCACGTTGCGCAGCCGGATGGTGACGCGGCCGGTGACGTCGTCCGCGAGCACGACGTTGCGCTTGGAAATCTCCGCGATGACGCGCAGGAGGTTCTGGATGTCGATGTCCTTGAACTCGAAGGAGACGCGCTTGCCGCGGTAGCGGGCCTGCTGCGGCGCGCCCTCGGCGGCGTAGGCCGGCGCCTCGGCGGTGAAGCCGGCGGTGCGCGGCGCGACGGCCACCTGCTCCGTCTTCACGCCCTGCACGTCCAGGCGCCAGGACAGCGTGCCGCCGTTCTGCGTCACCTTCTCCTCGATGGCGCCGTCGGCGGCCACCACCACGCGCACCTTGCGGCCCTCACCCGGGACGCTGAAGGCGCTGACCATCTTCACCGGCGTGTCCAGCGCGCTGGTGTCCAGGCTGCGCTCCAGCTTCTTGGGCAGACGCGCGTTGTCCAGCGTCAGCACCGCGCTGCGCGGGTCCGGACGGTCCACCTTCCACCCCGCCGTGCCGGACAGCTTCATCACCACGCGGCCACCCGCGCCGTTCTCCTCGAAGGAGAGGTCCTTCACCTCCACCGTCGACGCGTTGGCGGGCGCCTGCGCCGGGGTCGGCTCGGGCGTGTTGCGCAGGGGCTCCACCTCGGTCACCGAGGCCATCACTTCCGTCGGCTCCGGCCGGGGCGCGGCCTTGCGCGCCACCGCGCCGCCGAGCACCACCTCCAGGCCCTTGGAGGCCCGGTCCACACGGTAGGCGGGCATCTCGCCGCGCACGTCCAGCACCAGGCGCACCTTGTCCGCGTGGGCACCCACGCGCACGTCCTTCAGCGCGCCGCTGTTCACGCGCGGCGCACGGGTCGCGAGGCCCACGCCGTACAGGTCCACCGCGAGCCGCGGCGGGTCCGCCAGCTCCAGCACCTCGTAGCGGGCAATGTCGCCATCCGCGCGGATGCGCAGGGTGTCATCAGAGAAGGCCAGGCCGGTGATGCGCTGCGCCGGATGGGCGACCTCGCGCTCGTCGGCCTCCGCGGCCACCACGTTCTCCGGCAGGGCCTGCTTCGCGGGCGCACGCGGCGCCTCCGCCACCTCGGCGGCGGGCGCGGGAGCCGGCTCGGCGGGCTTCACGGCGGCCGGGGACGCGGTCGCCACCGTCACGGGCGCCTTGACGGGCTCCGGGGCCGCCACGACCTCGGCGCGCTTCGCCTCGACGGGCGCGGCGGCGGGCGAAGCCTTGACCGGCTCCGCTGCCTTCGCGGCCTCGGCGCGCTTCGCACCCTCCGATGCGGCCGGTGCGGCGGCGCCGTCCACGGAGATGACCACGCGGTTTCCGTCCGCGCGGACGTCGTACTGGGACGCCTTGTCCAGCGCCAGCAGCACCCGGCCGACGCTCGCGCGCTCGTCCGAGAACTGCGACGCCACCACGCCCGCCACGGGGCCGGAGCCGTCGTGGTGGCCCTTGATTCCCGTGGCATCCGCCGACGAGAGGTCCACCACCAGCCGCTCCGGTCCGCTCAGGCGGAACACCGTGAAGGTGGGCGGACGGGTGCCGGTGACCACGACCTGGGCCCCGGACCCCGTGCGCGACACATCCAGGTTGCGCAGCGTGTTCAGCTCGGCGCCCTGAACCCTGGCGCCAACAAGGACGACCGCCCACGCGGCCGCCAACATCCACTTGCCCCTCGTCACAGCGCTCTTCTCGAGCATGCGTCCCCTCAACAAGTTGGAAGCGGGCGACCGCCCGCGGGAGCGCCTTCTGGGGGCGCTACTCCCCGTAGTTCTTGCCCGTCATCATGTTGTAGGCGGGGTCCTGCTTATCGTCGGGCTTGAGCTGCAGCGTCACCGGATTCTTGATGATTTCGCCGTTGCCCGAGAACACCTCGGTCACCGTCACCGAGTCACGGAGGATCTGCGTCACCTTCCCGCCCTGGCGCCCCACGCGGGTGTTGCGCCGCACGATGTGGCCGCGGCCCACCGGGTCCTCGACCATGGCGATGGGGTTGGCGTCACCCGTGACGACCGCCACCAGCTTGAGCTGATCCAGGTCGAAGGCGCACAGCGGCTCGTTGCACGAAGCCACCGGGCTGGGCGTCACCGGCCCGAGCTCATCCACCGGGCTGCGGAACGGGTCACGCTTGCCCACCGGGTTGTACGTGTACACATACGGGGCCACGGCCGCCGCGGTCTCCGCCGCGGCGGGGGCCGCCGGGGCCGGAGCCACGACCGCCGCGGGCTTCGTCGGCGGGGCCGGAGCCGGGGGGGGCGCGTCGTCGCATGCCGCCAGCGAGAGCGCCAGCACCGCGGTGGTCATGGTGGCCTTGAACGTCTTCATCCTCAATCCCCTTGTCGCCCTACTTTCCGGGCGGATCAAGTTTCTAGTTCTTCTTCGCGCTCGCCGACGCCGAGGACTGCTCGACGAAGCGGAACGTCGTGGCCAGGAAGCTGCTCTTCAGGACGACCTTCTCGTTCTGCAGGGTCGGCTGCTCGAGCTTGATGTTGTTGACGTTGACGATGCGGCGCATGTTCGCCATCTCCTGCAGGAAGAGGGCGATCTCGTGGTAGTTGCCGCTGACCGTCATCTTCAGGGGGATGCGGGCGAAGAACTCACCGCCGCCCACGAACTCCTTGTCCGGCGTCACGCTGGAGATCTCGAGCCCGCTCTTCT
This sequence comes from Pyxidicoccus sp. M6, assembly GCF_055568925.1. Classification (NCBI taxonomy): domain Bacteria; kingdom Pseudomonadati; phylum Myxococcota; class Myxococcia; order Myxococcales; family Myxococcaceae; genus Pyxidicoccus; species Pyxidicoccus sp. M6. The sequence continues at coordinate 10,283,300 of NZ_CM145714.1, forward strand.
TGCCGATGTCGTTGATCTGCGCGAGCAGCTCCTCGATGTCCTTCTTCTCGGGCAGCTCCGTCAGCGCCTCGTTGAGCTTCTGCTCCAGCACGTCCATCTCGCGCCGGCGGTCATTGAGGTTCTGGGCGATCTCGCTCTTCTCCGCGAGCTCCAGGTCCAGCTGGCGGCGCGTGGCCAGCTCGCCCTTGATCTGGTCCTCGGTGGGGGAGATGGCGAGGAAGAAGTTGGCGACGGTCATCAGAATCACGGCGATGGCCAGACCGCCGAACTTGGTGGCGGGGGGCGCCTTGGCGAATTGATCCAGGTACTTGTCCATGGCGTGCGGGCCTCTCAGATGGCGTAGTTGGCCGTCAGCGTGATCTTGAAGTCGACCAGGGACGGAGTCCCCGGCTTCGACTCCTTGCCCTGGACCGCGCTGGTCAGGTCGATGTTCTTGAAGAAGGGAGTGACCTCCGCCGAGGGGAACTCCTCGACGGTGGCCTCGGCCGTGAGCAGCTCCACGCGCGACGTCTTGCTGTCGCGGCGCTGGTCCACCAGGCGGCCCATGCCCTTCGGCGTCCACACCACGCCGTTGAGGCCGCGCATGAACTCGGCGACCTCGTCGTGGCTGAGGGCGGCGCCGTCGATGGCCACCGCGTTGCTGGCCTCGCTGAAGGTCTTCAGCCAGACCTTCTTCGGCGTGGCGGACGCGAGCGCGTCCAGCATGCGCACCGGGCCGTTGCGGCCCTTGCGCAGCGAGTCCAGCACGGCCAGCTTCTTCTCCACCTCGGCCTTGCGGGCGTTGATGTTCTTCACCTCGCCGATGACCTTCTCCAGCTCGGCGATCTTCGCCCGCGTCTGCGCGATGCCCTGGCGGTGGCGCTGCAGCTCACCGTCCCGGTCCGCGTACCAGAAGTAGTTGCCCATGCCCGCGCCAATCAGCACGAGGGCGAAGAGGACCAGCACCTGCCGGCCCATCTCCCGCTTCTTCACCGCCCGGACGGGCAGCAGGTTGATGCGAATCATCATGTGCGTCGTCTCCTAAGGGGTGGACCGGTCAGGCAGCCTTGTCGCCCGGGCGCCGCAGCGCCAATCCCACGGCCACCGCCGCCATGGGCGCCACGTCCATGATGAACGCGGGGTCGAACTTGCGGTTGTCCACTTCGATTTTGCGGAAGGGGTTCAGAATCTCGACCGGCACGCCCGTGCGCGCCTCGATGGTCTTGAACAGCGCGGGAATCTTCGCCGTGCCGCCCGACAGGTACACCTTGCTGAAGTTCGAGTCCGCCGCGGTGCCCGCGTAGAAGTCCAGCGAGCGCTGGATTTCACCGGCCACCTGCTCGGCGACGCTGGAGAGCACCCGCTCCACTTCCTGGGGCACCACCGCGTCCGCGTCCGCGCTGTTGCCGCCAATCTTCAGCGCCTCGGCCTCCTCGTAGGAGACGTTGAGCTGCTTCTGGATTTCTTCGGTGAACTGGTTGCCACCGATGGTGACGTCGCGGGTGAACACCGTCACGCCGTTGGCGATGATGTTGATGTTCACCACCGAGGCGCCCGCGTTGATGAGCACCACGGTCTCCTTCTCCGGGAGGTCGTAGTTGACGGAGAACATGTTCTGGACGGCGAAGGCGTCCACGTCCACCACCGCGGGTGACAGGCCCGCCTCCGAGACGACGGTGGTGTAGTCGTTGATCATGTCCTTCTTGGCGGCCACCAGCAGCACGTCCATCTGCCCGGTGGCGTCGTTTCCGCCGCCGTCGAGGATCTGCGTGTCGATGTTCACGTCCTTCACATCGAACGGGATGTACTGCTCCGCCTCCCACTGGATGCTCTCCTCGAGCTCGTCCTGGGACATGCGGGGCATCTGAATCTTCTTGATGATGACCGAGTGGCCGGAGACGCCGATGGCGACCTCCTTGCCCTTCACCTTCAGCTCGGACATCAACTCCTGCACGGCCTGGACGATCGCCGTGGAGTTCATCAGGGCTCCGTCGACGATGGCCTCAGGCGGCAGCGGCTTCATCCCGAAGCTCTGCAACGCGTAGCCAATCTCGCCGCGCTTGCGCTGCTCCTTGAGGAGAATCATCTTGATGGACGTCGATCCGATGTCCAGGCCGAGTGCCAGTTTGCCCTTCGCCATGCTTGACTCCGTCGAGAGGCGGCCAGCGTAACACCGGCCGTCAACCCCTCCTAGAAAGTGCCTGGAGCCCGCCTGCCCTCCGGACGGACGGGAGCGGCGCCAGTGATGCGCCGGGCCCCTCAACACCGTCGCGCAAGCCCGATTTTCCGGCCCCTGGCGCGTTCCGTCAAATGCAGGCAGGCAGGTTCAACCCCGCTCCGCCTCGGCATCCGGGTCGATGCCGTACTCCTTGATCTTGTACAGCAGCGCGCGGTGGCTGATGTCCAACAGCTCCGACGCCCGGGTGCGGTTGCCCTTCGTCCGGCGCAGCGCCGCGCGGATGTAGGACTCCTCCAGCTCCCGGATGGCGCGCTTGAGCGACAGGTCCGTACCCTCCTGTAGCGCGGCCCCCGCCGCCCCACCCGAGGTGCCCGCCACCGCGCCCGTGGGACCGGGTGGGGGCGCGGCCCACAACTTGTCGGGCAGATTGGCCGGAAGGATGAGAGATGTGTCCGCCAGCAACACGGCGCGCTCCATGGCGTTCTCCAGCTCGCGCACGTTGCCCGGCCAGGCGTACGCGGCCAGCAGGGCCTCGGCGTCCGGGGAGAGCCCCTCGATGGGCGGCTCGCGGTTCAGCTCGCGGTTGAAGCGGGAGATGAAGGCGCGCGCCAGGAGCGGCACGTCCTCGCGGCGCTCGCGCAGGGGCGGCATGCGGAGGTTCACCACGTTGAGGCGGTAGTAGAGGTCCTCGCGGAACTCGCCCTTCTCCACCAGCTTGCCCAAATCCCGCAGCGTGGCGGCCACCACGCGCACGTCCACCTTCTCCACCCGGTTCTCCCCCACCGGGCGGATTTCCCCCTCCTGGAGCACGCGGAGCAGCTTCACCTGGGCGGACAGCGACAGCTCGCCGACTTCGTCCAGGAAGAGGGTGCCACCATCGGCCTCGGCGAAGAGGCCGCGCTTGGCGGAGCGCGCATCGGTGAAGGCGCCCTTGGCGTGGCCGAACAGCTCGCTTTCGATGAGGCCGGCGGCGATGGCGCCGCAGTTGACGGCGACGAAGGCCATGGCGGCGCGGGGGCTGCTCGCGTGCAGCTCGCGGGCGATGAGCTCCTTGCCGGTGCCGCTCTCGCCGCTGATGAGCACCGTGGTGTCCACCGGCGCAAGCCGCGCCACCTGCCGCAGCACCGCCTGCAGCGCGGGGCTCGCGCCGAGGATGTGTCCTTCCGGCGCGGACGGGAGGCTGGCCTCCTTGAGGCGGCGGTTCTCCCGCACCAGCCGCTCGCGCTCCTCGGCCTTGCGGAGGACGAAGACGATTTCCTCCGGCTTGAAGGGCTTCTGGACGTAGTCGAACGCGCCGGCGGAGACGGCCTCCAGCGCCTGCTCCTGCGAGCCGTACGCGCTCATCACCACCGCGGTGAGGCCCGGGTGCTGGGCGAGCGCCTCGCGCAGCACGGTGAGGCCGTCCTTCCTCGGCATCCGCACGTCGCACAGCAGCACGTCGTAGTCGCGCGCGGCCAGCTCGCGCAGGGCCTCGTCGCCGTCCGCCACGGCGCGGACTTCATAGCCGCGGTCCGTGAGAACCAGCGTGAGGATGTGGCGGATGGAGGGCTCGTCGTCGGCGACGAGAATGGTGCGGAACAGGGACATGACCGTCTCCAGCACATCATCCCCCAGCCGCGAGGAGGCCGATAGCTCCTGGCTGGTAGGGAGGCCCTTTTCTCCTCATGCCGCCGGCAGGGACACGGTGAAGCGGGCGCCGCCTCCGGGCGCGTTCTCCGCCAGCAGCCGGCCGCCCATCACCTGCGCGAGCCGCAGCGACACCGCCAGCCCCAGCCCGGTGCCCTCCCGGCCCTTGGTGGTGAAGAAGGGCTCGAAGAGGCGGGGCATGACGTCCGCGGGGATGCCCGGCCCCGAGTCCTCCACCACCAGCCGCGCCTCGGCCCCCTCGAGGCTCGTGCGGACGCGCACGCTCCCCTGCCCTCCCATGGCCTGCGCGGCGTTGAGCAGCAGGTTGATGATGATTTGCGACAGCGGCCCCGGGTCCGCCCGGGCGAGCAACCCCGGCTCCAAGCCCAGCTCCACCCGCACTCCCACCAACTCCGGCGCGGCCCGCACCAGCCGCACGCACGTCTCCACCACCGCGCCCAGCTCCACCGGCGCCACCGTGGCCGTCCCCGGACGCCCCAGGTCCAGCAGCCCGCGGATGATGCGGTCGATGCGCTGCACCTCGTGGTCGATGCGCTCCAGGAAGTCCTTCAGGTCCGGCGTGTTGGCCTTCAGCTTCGCCAGCGCCACGTAGCCGAGGATGCCCGACAGCGGGTTGCCCACCTCGTGCGCCACGCCCGCCGCCAGCCGGCCCACCGTGGCCAGCCGCTCCGAGGACACCAGCTCCGTCTGCGCGCGCGCCAGCCGGGCGTTGGCCTCGCGCAGCGACTCCATCTGCGAGCGCGTGAGGGCCTGCTCCACGCGCAGCGCCTCCGCCATGCGCTGCAGCGCGCGCTGGATGCGCGACAGCAGCGGCCCCCCCTGGGTGGGCACCAGGTGCGGGTCCAACTCCAGCCGGCCGAACTGCTCCACCACCGCCTCCGTGCTGCGCAGCGGGCGGCCCACCATCACGTCCAGCACCACGTACGCCAGCACCGTGAGCACCACCAGGCTCAGCCCGAGCACCATCGGCAGGAGCCCCTTCACGTGCATCAGCGCCGCGGCCTCGGTGCTGCCCGGCGGCGCGAGCCTCCGCACCGCCTCCATCAACCGGATGAGGAGCGGCTGCACCGACAGCCAGGTGAGCCCCGTGGACAGCGAGCCCAGCAGGAAGGCCACGCTGGCGATGCGCCACTTCACCGCGCGAGCGCCGGCCTCACGGCAGGCCTCCCAGCATCATCGCGATGTCCGGCGGCAGCACCCGTCCCAGCCAGGGGCCCAGCAGCAACAACTCCAGCCCCGCCAGCGCCAGCCACGGGCCGAAGGGGATGCTGGTGCGGTCCGGCACCCAGTCCTCCTCCTGCCCCTCCTCGTCCAGCGGCGCGTCGGGGATGGGCTGGAACAGCAGGCAGAACGGCACCAGCACCAGGCGCTTCCACGAGGGCAGGCCCGGCCGCGTGAAGTCCCAGGTCATGGTGAGCGGCGGCAACTCCCCCTCCGGCTCCTCGGCGGTGCCCGCCTCCGAGCCCGGCGGCGCCCCCGAGGCCGGCGTCTCCTCGGTGCGCGGCCCGGCGCGGCCAGTGAAGAGCAGCATGAGGATGCCCACCACCGCGCCCTGCATGGAGGCGAAGAGGAGGATGCCGAGCAGCGCGCGCCAGGAGAGGAAGGCCCCCAGCATGGCGACGAGGTACTTGTCCCCCGCGCCCAGGGCCTCCTTCTTGAAGACCTTCCAGCCCACGTACTCCATGAGCCGGAAGGCGAGGAAGCCCACCAGCGCGCCGATGAGCGCGTCCCAGAAGGCGTCCATCCCCCGGGGCACCGCGAGGGCGATGCCGGCGAGGGTGCCGGACACCGTCATGGACAGCGGCAGAATCCAGTGGTCCAGGTCGATGAAGGTGAGCGGCACCAGCAGGGTGACGAGCACCAGCGCCAGCACGAGCTCATACGTCCAGCCGAAGCGGCGCAGGCACGCGAAGAAGAGCAGCCCGGTGAGCAGCTCCACCAGCGGGTAGCGCGCGGAGATGGGCGTCCCACACCCGCGGCAGCGCGCCCGGAGCGCCAGCCAGGAGAGCAGCGGGATGTTCTCGTACCAGGCGAGGACGTGGCCGCACTTCGGGCAGCGCGAGCCCGGCCGGACGATGCTCAGCCCCTCCGGGACTCGCGCGATGACGACGTTGAGGAAGCTGCCGATGCACAGCCCCAACACCAGGAGGAAGAGGGTGAAGACGGTCTCAATCCAGCCTGGTGGGAGGGTCTGCATCGCGCGGCTTCGGATTCTAGCGCGCGCTCAGCGGAAGTCGCGTCGCTCGAACACGAGCGTGGCCAGCACGCAGAACAGCGCGCCCCAGCCCACCGCGTAGAGCGTGGCCTTGCCGAGCTCGGACGCCGCCACCTCGATGACGTACGTGGCGCGCGGCCGGAAGTTCAGCCGCTCCAGGTTGGGCAGGGCGTAGTAGACGGCCTTGCTCACCCAGACGACGAACTCGCTCTTGGACTTCGTGCCCAGGTTGTAGATGTCCGCGCACAGGTGGCCCGCGAAGTACAGGCCCGTCGTCACCAGCGCGGACACCAGCTGGCTGGCGAAGGTGGACAGCAGGAAACCGGCGCTGGTGAGGACGAACAGCTCCAGGTACAGCCCCCAGAGCGCGGCCATCTGCGGCTGGGTGATGGGGCTGCGGTGGATGACGAGCTGCATCCAGAACAGCAACGTCATGGCCACCAGCAGCACGCCGAGCGTGAGCATGTTGCCCGCCAGGCGCGCGAGCAGGAACCGGCTGCGCGACAGCGGCTTGGACACCATCAGGAAGATGGTGCGCCGCTCGATTTCGCGGCTGATGAGCCCGGACGACAGGAAGATGGCGAGGAAGACGAGCAGGAGGCTCATCACCCCCAGGCCGAAGTCCGTCACCACGCGGTCGAACGTGCTGACCGTCACCTCCGTGACGAGCGTGGTGGCGAACAGCAGCACCAGCGCGAAGGCGGCCACGAGCACCGTCACCCGGTTGCGCCGCGCCTCGCGGAAGCCGTTCCACGCCATGGCGGTAAAAGCACTCATCCCTGAATCTCTCCTCCCACGGTCTGTCCGCCGGCCTGCTTCATCGCCTCGAGGAAGAGGTCCTCCAGCGAGAAACGCGCGGGCTGCATGCGGCTGACGCGCCCGCCCTGGGCAATGATGGCCTGGAGCAGCTTGTGCGCGTCCGAGTCCGGCACCCGCAGCATCACCCGGCTGTCGAGCTGCTGCACCTGCTCGTACGTGAAGCCCAGCGCCTGGAGCTGCTCGAGCGGCAGGCCGTGCACCACCATCTCCATCGAGGGCGCCCGCGCCGACACCAGCTCCTGCACGCTGCCCTCCTGCACGCGCCGCCCGCCCACCAGCACGGCCACGCGGTCACAGAGCGCCTCCACGTCCGAGATGATGTGCGTGCAGAAGAGGATGGTCGTCCCCTTCTCGCGCTCGGCGAGGATGATGTCGCGCATCTGCCGGCGGCCCAGCGGGTCCAGGCCGGAGGTGGGCTCGTCCAGCACCAGCAGGCGCGGCCCGCTGATGAGCGCCTGCGCCAGGGCCGTGCGCTGCACCATGCCCTTGGAGTAGCGGCGGATCTGCAGGTCCGACGCGCGGCCCATGCCCACCTCGCCCAGCACGCGCTCCACGCGCTGGTCGAGGTCATGTCCGCTCAGCCCGAAGATGCGCCCCGCCAGCGTCACGAACTCGCGCCCGGTGAGGTACTCGTAGAGGGATGGGTTCTCCGGCAGGAAGCCCACCTGCCGCCGCACGTGCGGGCGGTCCGGCGGCTCGCCGAAGAGCAGCGCCTGCCCCTGCGACGCACGCACCAGCCCCATGAGAATCTTGATGGTGGTGGACTTGCCCGCGCCGTTGGGGCCGAGCAGCCCGTAGACCTGCCCCGGCGCGATGTCCAGGTCCAGGCCCTGCAGCGCCTTGACGTGCTTGTTGAGGAAGAAGCCCACCCGGTACGTCTTGGACAGGCCGCGGATGCGCACGGGCTGGCTGCCGTCAGCGACGGGAGCCGCCACGGGCGGAGCCTCGAGCTTCGGGGCCGCCGTCATTGAGTGCCCTCCTCTTCGTCGACCATGATGCCACCCGCGGCGAGGTCTTCCCGCAGCTCCTGCTTCTTGGCGTTGTCGTACATCTCCAACCTGTAGAGTCCGGACGTGGAGCGAGCGCGCCCCCGCCGGTCGATGAAGAACTTCCCCTCCAACGGGTCCTGGGGCGGGAACTTCAGGTAGCCCAGCCGCACCAGGTCCGGCACCGTCTTCGGACGCTCACCATGGTCCTTCTGGTAGGCCTCGATGGCCTGGTCTATCTGCGTGAGCACCCGCTCCCGGAGGATTTCCTTGATGCGGTGCTCGTAGAAGGCCCGGGACTCATCGTCCTCGGCGCTGTCACGCAACATCTCCGCCACGTGGAGGCCCGAGTCGAAGCTGCCGGCCTGGGCGTAGAGACGCGTCGCGAGCTGGCCCAGGTAGCTCGGCATGTCAGGGTACTTCGAGAGCTTCACGAGCAGGTCCGCCGCGCCCTTGTAGTCGCCGTGGTACGTCATCTTGTTGTACGCGAGCTGGAACATGAAACGGCGGTCGTCCGGAAGGTGGCTGAGCCCCTTGGACAGCAGCCGGGAAGACAAATCCGTGTTCACCCACTGCTCGCGGCCCAGATTGAAGGGCGTGGCGATGGCGCCCCACTCGTAGACGTAGCGGAACTTCGGGTCGAGGTCGGTCGCCAGGTCCGCGTAGAAGTAGACGTCGCGGTATTCGGTGTCGGTATTGGCGCGGCCCATCTGTTGGATGGCCTGCAGCCAGTAGAAGTCGGCCAGCAGCGGCTTCTGCGAGGCCCCCAGCACCTCCAGCATCTCCCGGCGTGGGAGGATGGGGCCGTCCTTCGTCCTCAAGGGCTTGTCTGGCTTGTCGGCCATCATGACGATGGAGCAGACGGCCAGGCACAAAACTACGATCCGCGTGAGCATCCCGAAGTCCTGAAAAGGAGAAGGGCCGCCTCCCAGATGGAAGGCGGCCCGAAGAACAGTGGCCGGGCCACCGTTCATTCCACGTCAGTTGTCGCAGGCGACGTCGTTGCGGGTGTTGTACGGCGTGCCGGAGGCGACAGCGCCCGCCTCGGAGCAGCCGCCAATGAGGCCGTGGCCCTCGAAGCCGGCGATCACCCAGTCATCCGTGGTGACCTCGTTGTCCGCGTTGCCCTGGGCGCCCGCGAAGAAGTTGCAGTTCGGGCAGGTCTGCTGCACGCCCCACGTGGTGTCGTAGGGAGGCGTGTCCGAGGCGAAGTTCGCCACGCTGGGGTTCGGAACAGCAACCGCGCCGTTGAAGCGGTTCGTGTCGACGGAGATGCTGGAGATGCCCGTGCCAGCAGGGTTGTTGATGGCCGGACCAGAGCGGTTCTCGTTCGCGCCGCCCGTGCCGACGATGTAGCCGTAACGGTTGCCGCGCTCGGGAGCGAAGCCGATCTCGTTGGCGAACATCGAGTAGCGGTCCTTCTCGGAGAAGAACGCCTTCTGCGCGGTGAACAGGGCCTTGAGGTTGGTCTTGGCCTCGGACTGCTTGGAGCGCGCCTGGAACTTGATGAAGTTCGGGATGGCGATGGCGGCCAGGATACCGATGATGGCGACCACGATCATGAGCTCGATGAGCGTGAAGCCACGGTTACGGGGGTTGAAGCGGGAAACGCGCATTGGGGGTTCCTCGGGGAGGTTCTTGGCTGGGGCACTGCGCCCGCAGAGGACTTTAGCACTCGGCATGCCAGCGCCCGCAACCGTCCAAAGTGGCTGATTTCCATGGGGAGAGAGCCGGAGCTCTCATTTGGGGAATGCAGGGCTGACAAATTTGGGCAGCGGGACTGACGAGAAGTGTCGATCTCCGCCGCGCCTTATTCCCGCTTCCAGGCCTCGGCGTCCCCACCCGGCTCCAGTTCCTCGGTGAGGCCGTGCTTGGCCAGGCGATACCGGAAGGAACGGAAGGACAGGCCAAGCAGCTCCGCCGCGCGTGTCTTCACGCCGCCCGCCTGCTTCAGCGCGGCGAGCAGGTAGCGCCGCTCGCTTTCGTCCAGGTGGCGCTCCAGGTTGAAGCCCGCGCCCAGCCGTGGCTCGCCGCCCTCGTTGGAGGGAGTCATCGGCTCGGCCTCGCCGCGCACCGCGGGGGGCAGCGTGGAGGGGCCCAGCAGGTCCGAGTCGGACAGCGTGGCCGCGCGCTCCACCATGTTCTGGAGCTGACGCACGTTGCCAGGGAAGGAGTAGCGCTCCAGCAGCGCCAGCGTCTCCGGCGCGAAGCGCAGGGCCGGCCGCCCCAATTCCTCCGACAGCCGCGACAGGAAGTGGCTCGCCAGCAGGGAGATGTCCCCGGGGCGCTCGCGCAGCGGGGGCAGCTCCAGCGTAATCACGTTGAGACGGTAGAAGAGGTCCTCGCGGAAGCGACCCGCCTTCACCTCGGCCTCCAGCCGCCGGTTGGTGGCCGCGATGACGCGGGCCTTGAAGGGGACCTCCGCCGAGCTGCCCACCGGCTTCACCTTCCGCTCCTGGAGCACGCGCAGCAGCTTCACCTGCGTGGCGAGCGGCATCTCTCCCACCTCGTCCAGCATGACGGTGCCCTCACCCGCGGACACCAGGAGCCCCGCCCGCTCATGCGTGGCCCCGGTGAAGGCGCCCTTCATGTGGCCGAAAAGCTCGCTCTCCAGCGTGCCCTCGTTGAGGGCCGCGCAATTGAACGGGAGAAAAGGTTGCGCCGCGCGGCTGCCTCGCATGTGGATGGCGCGGGCCACCAGCTCCTTGCCGGTGCCGCTCTCGCCCGTCACCAGCACCGTGCTGCGGCTGGGGGCCACCTTCTCCACCAGGGCCCACACCGCCTGCATGCGCGGGCTCTGCCCCACCGCCACGCCCAGGCCGGGCAGCAGCCGTGCGCGAAGGCCGCTGTTCTCCTGGCGCAAGAGGCGCTTCTCCAGCGCCTTCTGCACGAGCAGCCGCAGCTCTTCGTTGTCGAAGGGCTTGCAGATGTAGTCATACGCGCCCTCGCGCATGGCCTCCACCGCGGCGGCCGGCGAGCCGTAGGCGGTGATGAGCACGACCTCCGGGGGCTCGGGCCTCGCGCGGGCGGCGCGCAGCACGTCCAGGCCGCTGCCGGTGCCCAGCTTCATGTCGGAGATGACGAGGTCCACCCCGTCCCGCACGAGCGCCTCGCACGCGGGCTTCACGCCGGGCACGCTCGTCACCGCATAGCCCTCGCGGTGGAGCAGCAGCTCCAGGTACTCCCGCATGGACAGCTCGTCGTCCACCACCAGGACGTGCCCTCGCACGCCCCCCTCGCCTGCCTGCGAAGTCGTCACAACGGCAACTCCACCACGAACTCCGTTCCCTCGTCCCGGTTCGAGCGCACGCGGATGGCCCCGCCGTGCGCCCGGATGATGGAGTGCGCGGTGGACAGGCCCAGGCCCGTGCCCCCGTCCCGGGTGGTGAAGAACGGCTCGAACAAGTGCCCCATCATCTCCTCCGTGATGCTCCCGCCCGAGTCCCAGACGCGGATGCGCGCGTTGTGCTCGGCCCTCGCCAGCGCCACCCTCACCTCACCCCGGGGGCCGGCCGCCTGGAAGCCGTTGCGCACCAGGTTGATGAGCACCTGACGAAGCTGGTCCGGGTCCACCGCCGCCGTCAGGGACTCCGGCGCCGTCACCTCCATCCGCACGTCGCGCGCCAGCGGGTCCGCCCGCAACATGTCCACCGTCTCCACCAGCAGCGACTCCAATTCCACGGGGCGGCGCACCGGCTCCGGCGGGCGCGCGAAGCGCAGGAAGTCCTCCACCAGCCGGGCCAGCCGGTCCGACTCGCGCAGCAGGATGTTGGTGAGCTTCTGCCCCATCTCGTCCCGCGCGTCCTGGGCCAGCAGTTGCGCGGAGCCCCGCATGGCCGCCAGCGGGTTTCGCAGCTCATGGGCGAGCTGCGCGGACAGGGCCCCCAGGCTCGCCAGCCGGTCCGAGCGCTTCAGGTCCTCCTCCATGCGCCGCAGCCGCGTGAGGTCCTGGAACACCACCAGCAGCGCGCCCTGCTCGCCCTCCAGCGGCGTCACCGACAGGCCGAGGATGCGCCGCCCACTGCCCGAGCCCACCACCAGCTCGCTGCGCGGCGAGCGGGGCCCCAGCCCGGACACGCCAGGCATGAGCGACTCCAGGTCCACGCCCAGGCTGCCCACCTCGTCCATCTGGAGAATCGCGCAGCCCGCGGGGTTGACGTACGTGACGCGCCGCTGGGCGTCGCATGTCAGCAGCCCCGACGACATGGACGTGACAATCTGCTGCTGCAGCCGCCCCAGCCGCCGCAGGTCCGCCTCGCGGGCCGACAAGGCGCCGCCCGTGGCGGAGAGCTGGCGTGACAGGTAGCCGGCGAGCACGGCGATGAGCGCGAGCGCCAGCAGGTTGCTGCCCAGCACGAACAGCCCCCGGCTCGGCAAGAGGGGGGCCATGGGGGCGTTCCCCAGCAGCCGCTGCCCCATCACCAGGACGGAGAAGCACGCGCCGGACGCCACGGCCACCCAGAGGGCACCGCGCCAGTCGAGCACCACCGCCGCGCCGATGACGGCCAGGCTGTAGAGGAAGGTGAGGGGCGAGTCCTCGCCGCCGCTGAGGTACACCAGCCCCGTGGCGATGACGATGTCCCCGACGACCTGGACCCAGGCGTCCAGCCGTCCCGCCCTGCCCCACCGCAACCGCAGGCCCACCACCACCGTCGACACGTACGCGGCGATGATGACCGCCAGCGACAGCGTGTCCGTGCGGCTGGGTTCCTGGAGGGGTTGCAGCAGCAGGCGCGCCACCGTGATGACGAGCGAGAGGCTCGCCGCCACGGTGCGGAACAGCACCAGCCACACCAGGCGCGAGCGGACACTGCCTGCATCCACCGCTCGCGTGCCCGGGGCCGGGGAACTACTTGATGGCACCGGCAATGGAGAAGATGGGCAGGTACATGGCGATGAGGAAGCCGCCGACCACGCCGCCGAGGAACACCATCATGATGGGCTCAATCATGGAGGTGAGCGCGCTGACCGCCGCGTCCACCTCGTCGTCGTAGAAGTCGGCGATCTTGTTGAGCATGGTGTCCATGGCGCCGGTGGCCTCACCGACGCCAATCATCTGCACCACCATGGACGGGAACACCTTGGTGTCCGCCAGCGGGCCCGCGATGTTCTTGCCCTCGGAAATCTTGCCGCGCACGTAGTAGATGGCCGCTTCCACGGTGCGGTTGCCGGCCGTCTTCGCCGTCACGTCGAGCGCGTCGAGGATGGGCACGCCCGAGGAGAGCATGGTGCCCAGCGTGCGGGTGAAGCGGGCCACCGCGACCTTGCGAATCACCGGGCCGAAGAGCGGCATCTTCAGGAACACCTTGTCCCAGAACACGCGGCCCTTCGGGTTGTTGTAGCTGGCGGAGAAGGACACCACCACCACGATGATGCCGCCCGCGACCCAGTACCAGTTGCTCTGGGCCCACTCGGACAGGTCCACCACGAACTGGGTGGGGCCCGGCAGCTCCGAGCCGAAGTCCGCGAACATCTTGGCGAACACCGGCGTCACCTTGAGGAGCAGCAGCGCCGTCACGCCGACGGCCACGAGCAAGACGATGGCCGGGTAGGTCATCGCGCTCTTGACCTTGGCCTTGAGCTTCTCGTTCTTCTCGCGGTAGGCGGCGAGGCGGTTGAGGATGGAGTCGAGGATACCGCCCACCTCACCCGCGGCGCACAGCTGGGTGTAGAGCTCGTCGAAGACCTTGGGGTGGTCCTTCAGAGCGTCAGCGAAGGTACTGCCCTGCTCCACCTTGCCCTTGATGGCGAACAACACCTTCTTGAAGGCGGGGTTGTCCATCTGGCTGGCCAGGATGTCGAGGCACTGCACCAGCGGCAGGCCGGCGTCGATCATCGTGGCGAACTGACGGGTGAAGATGAGGATGTCCTTGCCCGTCACCCCGCCAATGCCTGGCAGGACGAGGTCCCCATCCAGGGCGCCCTTCTTGCGCACCTTGGTGGGGTTGAGGCCCAGGGACTTGAGGCGGGCGTTGACGGCCTCGGTGTCCGAGGCCTCCATCTCGCCCTTCTTCGTCTCCCCGCTCTTGGTCTTCGCCTCCCAGAGGAACAGCGACGTGTTCTTCTTGGGGGCTACGGCTTTCTGTTGAACGGCAGGTGCTGCCATGACCTGGACCTCCGCGGACGCCGCGCGAGTCTAACCCCGGATTCGAAATTCCCAGAACTAACGACCACCCGCTCCCCCGGCTGGCCGCTGCTGGCCCACGCCCGGGAGGTTCTGGCCACCGGTGGCCAGGATGTTACGCAGCTCCTCCGGGTCGCTCGAGCGGCCGAAGGCCTCGTCCTGGGAGATGACGCGGCGGATGAGGAGCGCCGCCAGGGCCTGGTTGAAGGTCTGCATGCCGTACTTCGCCTGGCCCACCTGCATGGAGGAGTAGATCTGGTGGACCTTGTCCTCGCGGATGAGGTTCCGGATGGCGGGGTTGGGCACCATCACCTCCAGCGCGAGCACGCGGCCGGGGGCCCCCGCCTTGGCCACCAGCGCCTGGCTCATCACGCCCTCGAGCACGAAGGAGAGCTGCGCGCGCACCTGCGGCTGCTGGTACGGCGGGAACACGTCCAGGATGCGGTTGATGGTCTGCACCGCGCTGTTGGTGTGCAGCGTGGCGTAGCAGATGTGGCCCGTCTCGGCGATGGTGAGCGCCGCCTCAATCGTCTCCAGGTCGCGGAGCTCGCCGACGAGCACCACGTCCGGGTCCTGGCGGAGGATGTACTTGAGGGCCGTCTTGAAGTTGCGCGTGTCCGCGCCCACCTCGCGCTGGTTGACGAGGCAGTTCTTGTGCGGGTGCAGGTACTCGATGGGGTCCTCGATGGTCATGATGTGCTCATGACGCTCGGTGTTGATCTTGTCGATCATCGAGGCCAGCGTGGTGGACTTGCCCGAGCCCGTGGGGCCCGTCACCAGGATGAGGCCGCGGGGCTTCTTCACCAGCTCCGCGACGACGGGGGGCAGGCCCAGCTCCTGGAAGGTCAAAATCTTGAAGGGAATGGTGCGGAACGCGCCGGCCACCGCGCCACGCTGCATGAAGATGTTGGCGCGGAAGCGGGACAGCCCCTTCACGCCGAAGGACAGGTCCAGCTCGTTGTCCTCCTCGAACTTGTGCTTCTGGGCGTCCGTGAGGATGGAGTAGCAGAGCTGCTTGGTCTCCACGGGAGTCAACGGCGCCGTCTTCAAGGGGACGAGCTCGCCGTCGACACGGAGCTGCGGCGGCGAACCGGTGGTGATGTGGAGGTCGGAAGCGCCCTTCTCGACCATCGCCTTGAGGAGCTGGTGCAGGTTGGCCACGGGGGGATGTCCTTCGGGTGACGCGGTGGGGGGAGGAGTGACTAGAAGCGGTCCGGCGCGGTGTTGCCGACGACTTCCTCGAGGGTGGTGAGGCCGTCCATCATCTTCCTCAGGGCGGACATGCGCAGGCTGCTCATGCCGAGGCGGATGGCCTCCTGCTTGAGCTCGGCGGCCGAGGCGCCGTTGATGACCAGCTCCTTGAGGCCGTCCCAGAAGGGCATGACCTCGTAGATGGCCACGCGACCCCGGTAGCCGCGGTCATTGCAGTCGCGGCAGCCGACCTTCTCGTACATGGTGAAGGTGCCCATCTTGTCCGGCGGCACGCCCGCGTCGATGAGGGCCTGCTCGTCCACCTTCTCCGCCGGCTTCTTGCACGCGGGGCACAGGCGGCGCGCCAGACGCTGGGCGAGGATGAGGTTGAGCGAGGCCGTCACGAGGAACGGCTCGATGCCCATGTTGAGCAGACGGCTGACCGTGCCCGGGGCGTCGTTGGTGTGCAGCGTGGAGAGCACGAGGTGGCCGGTGAGCGCCGCCTTCACGCCGATTTCCGCCGTCTCGAAGTCGCGGATCTCACCAATCATGATGATGTCCGGGTCCTGGCGGAGGAAGGAGCGCAGCGCCGCGGCGAAGTTGAGGCCGATGTCCTCGTGCATCTGCACCTGGTTGATGCCGGCGAAGTTGAACTCGACGGGGTCTTCCGCGGTGGAGATGTTGGTGTCCACGCCGTTGAGGCTGGCGAGCGCGGAGTAGAGCGTCGTCGTCTTGCCGGAGCCCGTGGGGCCCGTCACCAGCACCATGCCGTAGGGCCGGTCGATGGCCTCCTTGAACCAGGCCAGCGGCTGCGCGTCGAAGCCCAGCTTGGTCATGTCCAGCTGGAGGTTGCTCTTGTCGAGCAGACGCATCACGACCTTCTCGCCGAAGAGCGTGGGGCACACGCTCACGCGGAAGTCCATCTCCTTGCCGCCGCCCATCTTGATCTTGATGCGGCCGTCCTGCGGCAGGCGCCGCTCGGAGATGTCCAGCGAGGCCATGATCTTCAAACGCGACGTAATCGCGTTGCGAAGCTTCATGGGCGGCTTCATGACCTCGTACATCACGCCGTCGATGCGGAAGCGGACGCGGAAGTCCTTCTCGTACGGCTCGATGTGGATATCGGACGCGCGCTTCTTGATGGCGTCCATGAGGATGAGGTTCACCAGCTTGACCACCGGCGCGTCGTCCGCGGCCTTGGTCATCTCATCCAGGTTCTCCGTCTCCTCCTTCACCGTCTCGATGTCGTCCGTGACGTCGCCGACGATGTCCTCGAGGGAGGGGCCCTTCTCCGCGTAGTAGCGCTCAATCGCCTCGCGGATGGAGACCTCGGAGGCCACCACCGTCTCGATGTTGTAGCCGGTGAGGAACTTCAGGTCGTCCACAGCGAAGATGTTGGACGGGTCGCACATGGCCACGATGAGCGACGGGCCGGCGCGATTGACGGGAATCACCAGATGCTTCTCGGCCACTTCCTTGGGCACGAGCTTGATGATTTCCGGATCGATGTCGAAGTCCTTCAGGTTGATGGCCGGGACGCCGTACTGCTTGGAGAGGAAGTCGGTGAGCTTCGATTCCTCGATGGCACCCGTCTTGATGAGGGCGGTGCCGATGCGCGTGCCGTTCTTCTGCTGCTCTTCCTGGGCCTTGCGCAGCTGCTGGATGGAGATGAGGTTCTCGCGAACCAGCAGTTCACCGAGTCGACCGGACATTCGTTGAAGCCTCTTCCTTGAGGAAAAGAGGAACGAGAGGGGCTGGAGCCCACCTCGCACTCAGGAGACAGGGGGAGATGACAGGGGCCACGGGGGCTCCTGGCACGGTTCCTGATTACGAATTAGAGGGGAGCCGCGCGCTCGCGTCAAGGCGGCCCCGCCTGCTCCCTTGGCAGGTCAACCCGTTGAAGAGACACGGGAAAACGCTCAGTCACCCACACCGGCGATGACGGTGCGCGCGGCCTCCACGTCACGTTTGATCTGCCCGACGAGCTCCGCCACGGAGCCGAAGCGCTGCTCGGGACGCAGCCGCTCCAGGAACTGCACCCGCAGCTCCTTCCCATAGAGGTCACCCGAGAAGTCCAGCAGGTGTGCCTCGATGGTGACCTCGGTGCCGCCAAAGGTGGGCTTCACGCCGATATTGGCGGCGCCCGCGTGCCACGTGCCCTGTCCGCCTGCCTCACCGGGCAGGTGCACCCGAATCGCATAGACACCGGGCGCGGGGCGCAGCTCGTTCTGCGTGTCCACGTTGGCGGTGGGAAAGCCGATGCCCCGCCCCCGCCCCGCCCCGGCCACCACCGTGCCGTCCAGGTCGAAGGGGCGGCCCAGCAGCCGCTTCGCGGCGGACACGCGCCCCTCCAGGATGTACTCGCGCACGCGAGAGGAGGACGCCACCACGCCGTCCACGGTGACGGGCACCACCACGTGCACCCGCGCGCCGCGCTTCGCGGCCGCCTCGCGCAGCGTGGCCACGGTGCCGGCGCGGGCCGCGCCATAGGTGAAGTCACTGCCCACCACCACGTGCGCCACGCCGAGCGCGTCGAAGAGGGCGGCCTCGAACTCCGAGGGAGGGGTGCGCGCGTAGTCCCGGGTGAAGGGCTGCACCACGGCGGCGGACAGGTCGCACTGCGCGAACAGCTCCAGCTTGCGCGGCAGCAGGGTGATCAGCTTGGGCGCCAGCTCCGGCTGGAGCACCTTGCCGGGATGCGGGTGGAAGGTGAAGGCCGCGGCGGCGCCATGGCGGCGGGCCTCGGAGAAGAGGGCCTGGTGGCCCACGTGGACGCCGTCGAAGTTGCCCAGCGCGAGCGCCTGGCCGGCCAGCGCCCGGCCCGCCTCCGCCACCGAGTGGTAGACCTTCATGGCCCTCCGTATACCTCAAGCCCCGGAGCCCGGGGGCCGGGCGTTTTTCCCTGGCCAAGACGGGCGCCACCATGGTTGAGGCCCCCCTCCCATGGCCCGTCCCCGTCTGCTGCCCGACCCCGTCGGACTCAAGTTCGTCTCCCAGGAAACCCCTCCGGACTGGGACGCGGAGTTCGGCTTCACCGGCCCGCTGGAGCTGGAGATCGGCTCGGGCGCCGGAGGCCACGCCCTGGAGTACTGCCGCCGCCACCCCGAGGTGCGCTTCATCGCCTTCGAGTGGCGCAAGAAGTACGCGCGCGACACCCAGGCCCGCGGAGACAAGGCCGGCCTGAAGAACCTGCGCGTCGTCGAGGCCGATGCCACCTTCGTCGTGCCCCGCATCTTCGCCCCCAACTCGCTCGCCGCCATCCACCTCCAGTTCCCCGACCCCTGGTGGAAGCGCGCCCACGCCAAGCGCGCCGTCATCCAGCCCGCCTTCGCGCAGCTCCTGTACACAAAGCTCGCACCCGGAGGCCTCTTCGACATGCGCACGGACGTGAAGGACCGGGGCGAGGCCATGCTCCTCACCCTGGAATCCGTGGGTTTCCAGAACCCCCTGGGTTCAGGAGTCTTCCATCCTTACGATCCTGAGGAGGTGCCCTCCACCCGCGAGCGGCGCTACCTGGCGAGCGGAGAGCCGGTGTACCGGGCCCGGCTGCGCAAGCCGCAATGACGCCGTGATGACGGGCACTTGCCCGCCCTCTTGGCTTCCCCACCTCGGCAGGTGAGAATTGCGGTCATTCTCGCGACGCGGGATGATTGCACCGGGGGCGAAACACGATGGCGGACGGCGAACGGAAGAGGACGCTGGAGGTCGCCCGTCGTGCGTCTCCCGGGGGCGAGCTCAGCGGCCGGACGGTGCTCATCGTGGATGACGACCCGGCGCATGTCCGTCATGTCCGCGAGGGACTGGCGCCACAGGGTTACATCTTCAAGGAAGCGCACGACGGGACGCAGGCGCTGTCGGCCATCCGGCAGGCGCGGCCGGACCTCATCCTGATGGACGTGGAGATGCCGGGGCTGGGCGGCGTGGAGGTGTGCCGCATCATCAAGGCGAACTCGGGGGAGGACGGCTTCGGCTTCATCCCGGTGATTCTGATGACGGCGCGGCAGGCGGCGGGGAAGGTGGAGGGGCTGGAGCTGGGGGCGGACGACTACCTGGTGAAGCCCTTCGACATGCTGGAGCTGTCGGCGCGGGTGAAGTCCATGCTGCGGCTGAAGGTGCTGCAGGACGCGCTGGTGGAGAAGAACCGCGAGCTGGACCGCGCCAACAAGGAGCTGGCGCGGCGGCGCGAGGAGCTGCTGGCGCTCAGCCGCACGGACGCGCTCACCGGGCTGTTCAACCGGCGCTACTTCGAGGAGCGGCTGAACGAGGAGTTCGCGCGCTCGCGGCGCTACGGCTCGCCGCTGTCGCTGGTGATGCTGGACATCGACCACTTCAAGCGCATCAACGACACCTTCGGGCACCCCTTCGGGGACCAGGTGCTCAAGGCCGTGGCGCAGACGGCGCGGACGCGGCTGCGCGAGGTGGACCTGCTGGCGCGCTACGGCGGCGAGGAGTTCATCGCCCTGCTGCCGGAGACGGGGCCGGAGGACGCGCTGAAGGTGTGCGAGCGCGTGCGCGAGGCGATTGCGGCGCTGGGGCTGGAGCCCCAGAGCACCGAGGGGACACCGCCACTGGTGCGGCTGACGGCCTCGCTGGGTGTGGCCACGGTGCCCGCGGCCGACCTGGCGAGCGCGGAAGCGCTGCTGATGGCGGCGGACACCAGCCTCTATGCGGCCAAGGGAGCGGGACGCAATCGCGTCCATCAGCACGCCGCGTGACATGGATGAAGCTCGGGCTTTCCCCCGGGAGCGCTTTGACCTAAATCCCTGGTTCCATGCGCCTGATCGTGAAGATGCCCTGGCTTCTGGCCCTGGTCCTGTTTGGCCTAGGCGTGGCCGGCTGCAACCGCCAGGACACCCCACAGGGCGCCTACCGGACCTTCTACGACAAGGTACGCAAGGGCGAGAGGAAGGACGCCTGGGCGGTGCTGTCCAAGGCCACCCAGGACGTGCTCACCGAGCGGGCGAAGGCGGTGGGCGAGGCCTCCGGAAGCACCGAGAAGCCGGAGCCGCTGGACCTCTTCTTCGCGAATGTGCCTCCCCCTCCGGATGTTACGGAGGTCTCGCTGGTCCGTGAGGAGGGCGACACGGCAACCGTGCTCGTGCGCTCCGCCGGCAGCAACCACGAGGTCCGGATGGTACGGGAGCCGTCCGGATGGAAGGTGGACCTTACAGCCTCCCTCCAGCCGTGAAGCCGGGCATGCCCGGAAAACTCGCATCAGGTAACGTACGACTGTGAACGACAGGAAGACACGGCGGGTGGTCCCCGCGGTTGAAGTCATCCGGCGCCCGGCCTCGACACCCGGCAGCGCCCCGGTGACGCCGACCCCCACGGCGGCAACTCCCACCCCGACGCCCACGCCGCGCCCCACTCCGACGCCCCGGCCCGCGGCCCCGACGCCCACGCCCCGGCCCACGGCCGGCGTGGCTCCGACGCCCACCCCCACGCCCCGGCCCACGAGCCCGGCCCCGGCTCCCTCGCCGGCCCCCGCGCCCCGGCCAACAGCGGGCGTGGCTCCGGCACCCACGCCCACGCCCACGCCGCGCCCCTCGCCGGGCGTGGCGCCCACGCCCCGTCCGGCCGGTACCGGTATGGGGCCGGGCGCGGGCGCGCGTCCCATGGGCCCGCGTCCCGGTGGCCCCGGCGCCGGTCCCCGTCCGGGTGGCTTCGGTGGGCGTCCGGGCGGGTTCCGTCCCTCCACGCCGCGCCCGCCTCCCACGCCTGAGCAGATCCAGGCGCTGGCGGTGCGCGAGCACGTCCCGGCCCGCATCGCCAAGGGCGAGCTGGAAGGGAAGATGAAGTGCCGCATCTGGCGCAAGCTGCACGCCGAGGAGGCGAAGCGCTTCGACCAGGTGTACGAGCTCATGGGCCAGACGCCGGGCCTGTCGCTGGGTGACGCCTTCGGCGTGCTCCAGAGCGGCATGACGGTGGCGGAGTTCATGGCGCGCAAGGAGCGCACGCAGCGCAAGGCCGCCATCAAGCAGGCCCGCGGCGAGGTGGAGAACGCCATCGTCGCCGAGTTCCTCACCCACCTCATCAGCACCAAGGGGGAGGTCTCCGTGGTGCTGGCGGAGCGCTCGCTGCTGGACACGCTGCAGGTGGACGAGCCCATCGCCTTCACGCTGGAGCGCACCGGGCGGCTGGAGAAGCTGCAGGTGGTGCTGCTGGCCCGCCGCGCGGACTGGGAGCGGCTGCTGCCGGGCCTGGAGCGCGACGCGAAGCTCACGCAGAAGCCCGCGGCCGTGGCGCGCCAGCCGGACAAGCGTCCGTATTCGGACCCTCGCGCGTTCCTGGACCACATCGGTCAGACGGTGAAGCTGGTGCTGCGCAACGGAATCACGCTGCAGCTGCCGCTGATGCACGTGGGCCGGTTCGACCTGCTGCTCGGCGAGACGGGGCACGAGGTCTTCGTGCCGCTGCACGCCCTGCTCCGCTTCGAGCCTCCGGCCGCCGAGAGCGCTTCGGAGGACGAGGCCTGAGAGCCTGCGTCTCCGAGGCGCCGTCCCCTTCCCTTCCTCCACCGAGACACACCATGCGCCCGTTCCTCTCCCGCATCATCAAGCCCTGGCTCGCCCTGGCCGCGACGGCCGCCATGCTCGGCGCCGGCGCCACGCTGCAGGGGTGCGCCAAGGACTCCGGCGCCGCGAAGGCGGAGGCCGCGGCGCCCTCCGCGCCCGAGAAGCGGGAGAACGGCGTGCGCGTGGTGGAGCTGACCGTCACGGAGAAGGGCTACGAGCCCAGCCCGGTGAATCTCAAGAAGGGTGAGCCGGTGAAACTGGTGGTGACGCGCAAGACGGACCAGACGTGCGCCACCGAAATCGTCATGGACGGCTACGACATCAACACCGCGCTGCCGCTCGACAAGCCGGTGGAAATCACCTTCACCCCGAAGGAGTCCGGCAAGCTCGTGTACGGCTGCGCCATGGGGAAGATGATTTCCGGCGTGTTCATGGTGGACTGACGGCGTCGGCCGTTTTCTGTCCTCCGCCGCGAGTCGGCCTTAGGGTTGGCGCCCTGCATGGGCGGCGCGGCGGAGCTCTTCACCCGGCATGTCTTCCTGGACCTCGAGACCACGGGGTTGGACCCGCGTGTGGACGAGGTCATCGAGCTGGGCTGTGTCTTCTACGAGGGCGGGCGCGAGGTGGACCGCTTCGCGCGCCTGTACTCGGCGTCTCGGCCCCTGCCCCTCACCATCCGCCGGCTGACGGGCCTGACGGACGCGGACCTGATGGGCCGCCCCCGCTTCGGCACCGACGCGGCGGAGCTGCGCGAGCTGCTCACCGGGTGGACGGTGGTGGCGCACAACGCGCCCTTCGAGAAGAGCTTCCTGCCGGACGTGCTGGGACGCATCCGTGCCCCGGTGCTCGACTCGTGCGAGCTGATGCACTACCTGCACCCGGAGCTGCCCAGCCACTCGCTGGAGTCGCTGCTGCGGTGGGCGGGGCTGGCGCTCCGTCAGCCGCACCGGGCCGTGTCGGACTGCGAGGCGGTGGCGTCCGTGCTGGTGCACGCCATGGAGCGCTGCATCCGCGACGGACGCGGGGATGACATCTCCGAGCTGCTCTCCATGCTGGACCCGCGCCCGGGCGCGGAGTTGCGGCTGGCGCAGGCCGACGCGGGCCTCGAGGAGGAGGCGCACGGCGCCTTCGACTACGAGGAGTGGCCGCTGGTGGACCTGCTGTCGCGCCTGCGCAAAGCGTGCCGGGCGGTGTCCACGCCGCTGAAGCTGGAGGCACAGGGCTTTCTTCGTGGCCGTCCGGAGCGGCGGCGCGCGGGCGGCGCGACGATTGAAGCGGACGAGGACACTCCGCTCCTGCCGGTACGTCCGGACGAGGTGACGGCCGTGCTCGGCGCGGGCGGCACGCTGGAGCGCATGGGCGAGGGCTTCCTCAGCCGGCCCGCGCAGCTCGACGTGGCGCAGGCGGTGGCGCGCACGCTGTCGGACGGCGGGCAGGTGGCGGTGGAGGCCGGCACGGGCACGGGCAAATCGCTGGCGTACCTGGCGCCCGCGGCCCTCTTCGCCGCGCGCAACGGGCGCAAGGTGGGCGTGGCGCCGCACACCAAGACGCTGCAGGACCAGCTCCTGGAGAAGGACCTGCCCCGGCTGCACCGGGCCATGAATGGCGCCTTCGGCTACGCGCTGCTCAAGGGCCAGACGAACTACCTCTGCCGCCGCCGCGCGCTGGAGGCCACGCGGGTGGAGCCCGGCATGGGCCACGCCGCGCGCGCGCCCCGGGCGTACCTGCGCGCGTACATGCGCCGCAGCGGCGAAGGTGATTTGGACCGCCTGAGCCACTGGTTCCGAGAGCGCTTCCCGGCGATGTACGGGCTGATTCCGGCGGTGCGCTCGGAGGCGGCGACGACGCTGGGCGAGAAGTGCCCGCACTTCCACCAGTGCTTCTACCACTCGGCGGTGGCGCAGGCCCGCGAGGCGGACGTGCTGGTCATCAACCAGTCCCTCGCCTTCGCCTGGCCCGCGCGCTACCCGAAGCTGGACCACCTGGTGCTCGACGAGGCGCACGAGGTGGAGGACGTGGCCACCACCGCGCTGGCCGTGGAGCTGTCCGACCTGGCCTTCCAGCGCCTCACGGAGCGGCTGCACGGACGCGATGGGCGGCGCGGTCTCTTCGCGGAGCTGCGACGGGCCCTGGGCCACGCACGGGCCGAGTCGCGCGCGCTGATGGGCGAGGTGGAGGACGGACTGCGCCGGCTGCTGGACGAGGCGCGCGGCCTGGGCGCGAGCGTGACGGCGCTGTGCGAGCCGGGCGCCACCGCCGTGGGCGAGGACGCGGAGGACACCTATGCGCCCGAGCTGCGGGTGACGGAGACCGTGCGCGCCCTGCCCGCCTGGGAGCCGGTGCGCGACGGGCTCGAGGCGGTTCGCGGCGCACTCCAGACTCTGCACACGCTGCTCGCGGTGCGGGTGCTGGCGGCCCTGCCGGAGTTGGCGGCGCGCAACCCCGCGCTGGAGCGCGAGCTGTCCGGTGCCACCACGGAGCTGGGTGAATTGGCGGTGCTCGCGGGCGAGCTGTCCGGCGAGCCCGCGCCGGGGCGGTGCTACGCGGCCACGGCGGAGCCGAAGAAGCAGCGCTGGAGCGTGGGCGCGCAGCCGGTGGACGTGTCCGGGTATGTGTCGCGCGACTTCGCCGCGAGCAAGCGCTCGCTGGTGATGGCGTCGGCCACGCTGGGCATCGGCGACGGCGCTCCCTTCGTGCTGCGGCGGCTGGGCCTGGACGGACGTGGCGAGCAGCCCGCGCCGAAGCTGGTGCGCGCGCCCTCCCCCTTCCGGCTGCGGGAGCAGGCGCTGGTGGTGCTCGTCACCGACGCGCCGCGCGCGCACGAGGAGGCCTTCGTGGAGTGGGCCGCGCTGCGAATCTCAGGGCTGGCGCAGACCATGGGCGGGCGCCTGCTCGGGCTCTTCGCATCCACGCGGCGCATGGAGCGCGTGGGCGCGGAGGTGCGGACGCGACTGGAGCCGCTGGGCATCGAGGTGATGCGGCAGTCGCGCGGGCACAGCCGCTCGCTGGCGGCGCGGCAGGAGCGCGACACGGGCACGGTGCTGCTGGGCACGAAGAGCTTCTGGCAGGGCGTGGACATCCCGGGCCGGGGCGTGGGCTGCGTCTTCATCGACAAGCTGCCGCTGGAGCCCGCGCTGCGCCCGCTGGTGGCGGCGCGCGAGGAGCCGCTGGTGCGCGGTGGTGGCGAGTACCTGGGCTTCCTCCAGTACCGGCTGCCTCGCGCGCTCTTGCTGCTGCGCCAGGGTGTGGGCCGGCTCATCCGCTCCACCACCGACCGGGGCGTGGTCATCCTCGCGGACCCGGGCCACCCGAGCTACCGCGGGCACCTGATGAACGCGCTCGACGGCTACCGCGTGGAAGCACTCCCGTGGGCCCAGGCGCGCCTGCGCATCCACGCCGTGCTGAAGGAGACCGGGCTCACCGTGGACCAGGACCCGGCGCGCTCCTGGGGCTGAACGCGAAGCCTCGCGTCGGTTGAATCCAGATTCGTTCGAAAATCCTGGCGCGAGAGCGCATGAGAAGTCCGTGCGACTGGACGTGTTCATTCTTTCTGGATGCGGAGCGGAGACACGCCGATGCACTGCTCGCACGGGTGTGCCGAGGCACCGACTGGCGCGCCGTTTGCCATGCACCGTGAGGCATTGACGCGCGAGGGTGCCAGCCTCACGCTCTCACGGCATGGGATGGCACGCGGATGACAGGCGTCGTGGGCAGGCCTCCCCTCGAGCTCCCACGCAAGAGGAGTGGGATGCGATGGGGCCCGAGGAGCGGGCGGAGGTGGTGGAGTCGCTGCCTGATGAAGTTCCGGACTGGGAGATGTCGCCGCCGGAGGGAGACAGGCACCAGGAGGGCAAACACCGGGCCCTCGACGTGCTCAAGGGGTACTTCGGCCACCGGCGGCGCAAGGTGTACGTGGGCTCGGAGCTACCGGTCTACTCCCCGGGGGAGCGGCGCTTCGCGCCCGACGTGCTGGTGGTGTTCGACGTCGAGTCTCACAGCCGTGGGAAGTGGCTCGTGAGCGACGAGGGCAAGGGCCTGGACTGGGTGCTGGAGGTCCACGTCGGGGGCGACCGGAAGAAGGACGCCCAGTTCAACGTGGAGCGCTACGCCCGGCTGGGCATCCCCGAGTACTTCATCTACGACCGCTCACGGGAGCAGTTGCTGGGATACCGGCTGAAGTCGCGCACGGCACGCACGTACGTGCCCATCAAGCCGCGCAAGGGGCGATACGTCTCGAAGGTGCTGGGATTGGACCTGGAAGTGCGGGACGACCGGCTGCTCTTGTGGGCGGACCAGAAGCTGCTGCTCGAGTCGTCGGAGATGCTGAAGCAACTCCGGGAGAAGATCGACAAGGCCCAGCAGCGCGCGGACGCGGAGGCCCGACGGCGCAGGAAGGCGGAGCGGCTCCTGGCGGCGGAGGCACGACGGCGCGAGGAGGAAGCCCGGCGGCGCGAAGAGGAAGCCCGGCGGCGCGCGACGGCGGCGGAACAGCAACTGGCCGCATTGAAGGCAGAGCTTCGCAAGCTCCGCCCCCGCAAGCACTGAAGCAGCGAGCCCCGCTACTGCGCCAGCCTCGCGCGGTAGCGGGCCTCCAGCGCGCGCAGGTCCGCCAGGGCTTCCGGCGACGCTCCGGAGCCCTCCGCCGCGAGCAGTGCCTTCGACAGCGTGTTGGCGTCCTCCTCGTGCAGCTCGCGCAGCCGCTGCACCATCTTCCGCGTGTCCTCGAAGAAGTCCCGCAGCTCGTCGCCGTCGCGCAGGCCGTACGGCGGGGGGCGCAGCTTGCCCTCGTGCACCTCGTTCACCATGCGCCGGATGCGCAAGAGCGGCCCGGCCACCCGGTGCGTCACCACAATCGTCCCCAGCGCCACCACCACCGTGAAGCCCGTCAAGAGCCCGCCCAGCACCCACCACGTGAGGCGCTGCTGCCACTCCAATTCCGCGCGCTGCGCGACGATGGCCGAGCGCTCCGCCTCGTACGCCGCGTCGATGGCGCGCGCCTTCTCACGGAAGGTGGCCTCGAACTCCGGGTCGTTCATCCGCGCCAGCAGCTCGTTGGACAGCGTGGCGCCGGACAGCTCGCGGCTCACCTCCGCCGCGCGCGAGCGCGCCTCCACCGCCGCCGCCGTCTCCTGCATCAGTACCCGCGCCGCCCGCACCAGGAACACGCCCAGCAGCGCCGACAACACCAGCGTCACGACGACGATGTACGCCGTCAGCTTGAGCTGGAAGCTCGTATCCAGGAGGAAGTTGCGCCAGCGCCGCTTCGTCGCCGCCATGGGAGCTGTCGTCGTCATGTCTCGC
The DNA here is from genome assembly GCF_055568925.1 of Pyxidicoccus sp. M6. Taxonomy (NCBI): domain Bacteria; kingdom Pseudomonadati; phylum Myxococcota; class Myxococcia; order Myxococcales; family Myxococcaceae; genus Pyxidicoccus; species Pyxidicoccus sp. M6. The sequence goes on from NZ_CM145714.1 coordinate 10,310,256, forward strand.
CATTCCACTCGAAGGTTTCCGCCGCCTCCTCCACCGCCTTCGGCACCAGCGCCTTGAGGAGGTCCCCGGGCTGCGCGCCCGCCGCATTCACTTCCACCTGCCCCATCAACGACATCTCCGGGTACGTCAGGCAGACGATGGCCACCTGCAATCCCCCGCTCTCCGTCGCGCGTATCTCCGGGGTGATGCGGAAGCCGTGCACGCCCAGCTTCTTCAGCGCGCCCTTCGCCGCCGCCTTCGACTCCTTCGGCGGCGCCACCTGGCCTCCCCTGCGCATCAGCCGCGAGCGCAGCCGCGCCTCCGTCGCCTTCACCAGGTCCGCCGGCAGCTTGCCCGTACGGTCCTTCAGCGCGTCCATGGCCACGTAGAAGCGCGGCGGGCGCGCCTGGTACCCCTTCAGCGCCGCCACCGCGTCGTCCACCGCCGCCTTCGCCGCCGCGTCCGCCTCGCCCTTGTGCGCCTGGAGGCAGCCCAGCGCGGACGGCTCCAGCAGCTTCGCCAGGCTCTTGGCCACCGCCGCGCGCACCAGTTCGCTCGCGTCCTTCAGGCCTCCGCAGAGCAGCGGCACCGCCTCCGGGTCCTCCGTGGCGCCCAGCACCAGCGCCGCCTGGGAGCGCGTGCGCGGGTCCTTGCCCTGCTGGAGCTGCTTCCCGAGGAAGGCCAGACGGGTATCCCCCTGGGCCAGGGCCGCGCAGGGCGCGAGGAGGACGAGGACGAGTGCAGTTCGCAGCAGCCGCATGGGGGGACGGGTTTGCGCACTCTAGCGCCCTCTGCCCGCTGGCGAACAGTTGCACACCCTCCGCGTCGCACCCACCTTCCCTCCGGCAGTCATGCCAGGGGTCCTCCTCACGGGGGATGGGACATGGGAGGCGGCGGGCTGGTGCGTGCGCGCCGCATGGGTTGGGGGAACACATCATGAGAGCAAGCATCCTTGCGGGCCTGCTGGTCCTGACGGCCCTGAGCGCCGCGGGCTGCCGCGACTCGGACCGGCTGGTCTCCGTGCCCCGGCCAAGCGGCACCCATCCTCCCGAGCCGGTTCCGCAGCCAGCCCCCACGCCGACGCCCGAGCCGCCACCGCCTGCGCCTCCGCCTCCCGCGCCACAGCCTCCACCGCCCGACCCGGACGGCCCGCCGCCGCTGCCGGACAACCTGGACCACACGCCCGCGCCCACACCGGACGGCGTGCCCGCGCCCATGCCCGGCGTGTACACGGACCTGGGCCCCGCGCCGAACACGGACCTCATCCGCGGCCTCGTGGCGCTGCCCATCCGCAACCGCGCGGAGCTGGAGGCGTCCATCAAGGAAATCTATGACCCGAAGAGCGAGCGCTTCCGCAAGTACATGACGCCGCAGGAGTGGAACGCGCGTCACGCGCCGTGGGAGCAGGACGTGAAGCTGGTGACGGACCATCTCCAGTCCGTGGGACTGAAGGTGGAGCGCGTCGCCACCAACCGGCTGCTCATCCATTTCAGCGGCACCGTGGGCCAGTTCAACGCGGCCTTCGGCGTCCAGCTCATCGTCCTGGAGCGCAAGTCTCCCCAGGGAGGCAATGACCCGCACAACGTGTACGGTCTGCCGCCCGAAGTGGAAATCAAGGCGCCCCAGTACGTGAAGGAGCGCATCGCCTCCATCGTCGCGGTGGACCTGCCCTCCGAGCCGGGCCCGCTGGGCGGCGAGTTCGGCGAGGTGCCCACGCACCAGCCCCAACCCATCACCGACGGCCTCACCCCACAGCAGGTGGCGAGCGCGTACGGCCTCACGCCGCTGTACCAGAAGGGCTTCCGCGGCAAGGGCGTGAAGCTGGGCGTCACCATCGGCGCGGGCTTCCGGTGGAAGGACCTGCGCGCCTTCTGGAAGATTTTCGGCGTGCAGCGCGCGGACCCCACCGTGGTGATGACCATGGAAGAGCCCGGGACGCGCTACCGCGAGGGACAGCTCGACGTGGAGTGGGCCAGCGTCATGGCCCCCGAGGCGGACGTCATCGTCTACATGGGCCCGGACGCTCGCAACACGTCGATGATCTACACCTTCAACGAGGCCATCGCCCGGGGCGAGGTGTCCGTCATCACCGACTCGTTCGCCCACCGCGAGGACTCGGAGCCGAGGGCGGTCCACGAGCAGTACAGCGCCTCCGCGATGATGGCCGCCGCGCTCGGAATCACGGTGGCGGCGGCGGGCGGTGACTCGGCGGGCGTGGACGTGCCCTCCTCCAGCCCCTACGTCACCTCCGTGGGCGGCACCCAGCTCAAGATGAACGGGATGAACGTCACGGGCGACGTGGCCTGGCTCTACTCGGGCTCGGGCATCAGCCGGACCTTCCCCACACCCGAGTGGCAGCAGGGACTGCCGAAACCGCCTGTCCGCCGCGCCGTGGCGGACGTGGCCCTCAACGCGGACACCGGGTACTGGTACACGTGGCTGGGCGTCACCAGCCCCAACACGGGCACCTCGTTCGCCTCGCCCGTCTTCGCGGGGCTGGTGGCCGTGGTGAACAGCGCGCGCCTGACCCAGAACAAGCCTCCGGCGGGCTGGCTCAACTCGCAGCTCTACACGCTACCCGCCGTGCAGGAGTCCTTCCGGGACATCACCGTGGGCGTCACCGACCGGCAGCACGTGGCCGGCCCCGGCTGGGACATCCCCACCGGGTGGGGTGCTCCCAACGCCCAGGGGCTGTTCAACACCCTGCCCTGAAGCCCCGGCCCCGTCCCGGGAGTGAGACACCCGAGCCCCCAACGCCCCTGGATCCGGGGGGTGGTGGGGCCTTTGGCACACCCCTGATCCGGATCAGTCCCATCCTGGGGTAATGTGCGCGGCTCCAGGAGGGCTGCCAGGTGTCTTTCACTTCCCGGTTGGAAGGTCTGCTCCATCAGGTGGGGTTGGGTGGTGTCGTGGGTGAGGTGCGCGTGAGGCTGGGCCTTTCGCGCGAAACGGCTTCGCCGAGGAACGAGGCCGTGGCGCATGCTCCACCGCCCCGCGCTCCGGCTCCAGCTCCGGCGTCCGCGCCGACCGTGGTCGAGCGCACGCCGCGCCCGCGCCCCGTCGCTGAAGCCGCCGAGCCGCCTCCCGAGCCTGTCATTCCCAGGGCCTCCGCCGAGACGGTGACCCCCGCCGCCCCGAAGGCCGCGCGCACCGCCAAGGCCGCGAAGGCGAAGAAGCCTCGCGCCACGAAGAGCGCGAAGGCCCCGGCCCGCGACAGCTCGGAGACCTCCGCGCCCAAGGCTCGCAAGGGCGCGGCGTCGAAGGGGCGTGCGAAGGCGAAGAAGTCCGCGCGTAACGGCGGCGAGTCGGCCGCGCCGCCGGACGCATCCGCGGTGGTGGCCCGGCTGGTGGAGGCGCTCAAGGCGCACCCGCGGCACGAGGCGCTGGTCTCCGCCGGGAAGCAGAAGGACCAGCTCGTGCGCTCGCTCATTCCCCTCTACCTCGCGCGCTCCGTGGACGCGGACGTGGAGGTGACGTCGGGCACCATGTCGCGCTTCTGGGGCGAGCTGGGCGTCACCTACGCCGCGCCCAACGCCGCCAAGGCGCTGCGCCTGCACAGCGGCTACGCGCAGGACACGAAGAAGGGCAAGGCGATTACGCCCCGAGGCATCCAGTACGTGGAGGAGGCCCTCAAGCGCGCGGGCGGCGCCGCTTGATGTCTCGTGTGTGCGCGGACGAGGTGACGCTCCTCACCGTGTCCGGGGACTCGCCTGAAGCGCACCGAGTCGCGCCGCAACCAGGAGCGCCTGGAGTGCGAAGCGGACCAAGCGACAGTGGCGCGGCACTCCGGGGCGTGGTGCTCGCCCGGCAGTGACTCCGCATCCTCTCCCTCCACTTCCCCCTCGGAAGCCGGGAGCGGGCCCCCATGCGGAGTGCCGGTCAGGTGGTGCTGTGCGCGCTATGGCTCGTCGCGGCCGGCGCCCTCGCCCTCCCCACTCCCGGCGTGGCGCCCGCGGCCTCCGACGCGGGCACGGCGCCCGACGGCGGAAAGCCCATGGCCGAGGAGGCCGTCGAGTCCGAGCAGCCCGAGCCGCCCTCCACCGAGGCGGAGCCGGAGGAAGTCCCGGGCGCACTCATCGACCCGGACCTCACGGGCATCGTCGTCAAGACGGGGCCCGCCTCCGAGGAAGACTTGAAGCGCGGCTACGTCACCTTCCGCGGCCGCATCAAGGTGGACCTCAACTACGACTTCAAGCCCATCGGCAACGAGGAGGACTTCGTCGCCGCGTCCATTCCCGTCGGCTCGCGGGAGCGCGGGCCCAACCTCAACTTCAACGCGAAGCAGAGCCGACTCTTCTTCGAGGGCGGCAAGCTTTCACGGCTGGGGCCCCTCATCGGCCACGTGTCCGGTGACTTCTACGGCGAGGGCTCCAGCGGCGGCGACTTCCGCGTCTACGAGGTGTACGCGTCCGTCGGCCCCTTCCTCGCGGGACGCAAGTGGTCCACCTTCATGGGACTGGAGTCCATCCCCGACACGCTCGACTTCCAGGGGCCGGGCTCCATGCTGGCCGCGCGACGGGAGATGCTGCGCTATGGCCCCACGCTGGGCTCGCTCCTGCTGCAGGTGTCGCTGGAGCGGCCCGAGCCGGACATCACGCTGCTCAATCCGGACACCGAGGCGGTGCGCACGCCCCTGATGGACCTGGCGCTCTCGCTGGAGTGGAGCTTCGGCGAGGGACGCAACCTCCGCGTCGCCGGGCTGGGACGGTGGTTCTCCTATTACGAGCTCGAAGGCCCAGCCGCGGACACGGCGCTGGGGCGCGGCGTCATGGTGAACGGGCTGTGGACGTGGAGTCCCTCGAAGTGGCGCGTGTCGGCGCAGGTCCACTACGGCAGCGGCCTGGGCAACTACATCAGCGACATGCAGGGCCAGGGGCTGGACGCGGTGGTGGTGGCCCCGGGCCGGCTGGAGCCCGTGACGTCCTTCGGCTTCTACGTCGGCCTCGAGCCGCAGTGGACGGAGTGGCTCGCCTCCACGTTCGCCTACGGCTACCTGGACGTGTCGCCGCCCCCGTCGCTGCCGGCCTCCACGCTGGAGACGACGCACTACCTCTCCGGCAACCTCAAGGTGCGGCCCATGCGCTCCTTCGAAATCGGCTCCGAGCTGCTCTTCGGCCGCAGGCAGGACCAGGACGGCCGCGCGGGCAACGCGCTGCGCCTCATCCTCTCCACGCGCCTCTTCTACTGAGCACGCGGCCTCGCCCGCCGCGGAGCGGACGTGCGAGCAACCGCCCCGTGGCCCGCCCCGTGCCGGATGCGCGGTGAAGAATGGTCCGCCCCAGTCGCCTGTTCGGTCTGGTCAATGACGACGACCTTCTACAAGCGCTCGCTCGCCCTCTCGCTGATGCTCCTCGCCGCCGTCGGCTGCTCGGGCTCTGGTGGAACCGGAGCCACATCCGACGCGCCGGGCAGCGTGGAGTCTCCCGCGCCGTCGCAGGCGGAGCCCGGCAGGACTCCCGATACCTCGTTGCCCGGAACAGGCTCCGACGAGTCCACCTCCGCTACGCCGGAGACCGACGCCACGGCTCCGCTCAGCCAGTGCGCGCTACCCGCCGGCCTGGCCGTGCAGCAGGGAAGCCTGCGCACGTGGCTGGGCGCGGTGCCCATCACCGCGCAGGGCAGCGAGGGCTTCCGCGAGCCGGGCGGCACCGAGCTCACCGCCTTCGAGCGAGCCTTCCGGGAACTGCTGTCCACCGGCCCCTCCGCGGAGCGCGTGCTGGACTTCTCCCAGCTCGGCTACTCGCTCTCCACGTACAGCGACGACGACACGGGCCACGCGTGGCTCGTCCTCGCGGACACCGTTCCGGACCGCGGCGGTGGCACCTTCATCATCAACATGTCGCCCGCGCGTGACATGTGGCTGGAGACGCCGCACGCGGACTCCGACGCGGGCACGCTGCGCCAGGGCGCGGAGCAGCTCGTGGCGCTGGGCGCCCGCGCGCTGCTCATCACCGGAGCCAACCGCTGCGCCGGCGCCGCGGCCAGCCCGTGCAGCGGCACCACCGCCGTCTGCGGCACCAACGGCCTGCGCCTGTCCGACGCCGCGCACTACGCCAACAACTTCTTCACCTCCGCCCACCGCGCCCTGCGTGACACCTACCCGGCCGGCATCGCGGTGAGCGTCCATGGCATGGACGTGGAGGGAAACGGGCCCGAGGCCGCCGTCGTCAGCGACGGCACGTCGAGGGACCGCACCGGCTCGTTGTCCGTGCGCCTGCGCGACGCGCTCAACCAGCACCTGCCGGCAAGCCCCCGGCGCGCCTTCTCGTGCAACGCGCCCGACGACGCCGGCAAGCACCGCGCGCTGTGCGGCACCACCAACGTCCAGGGCCGCATCGACAACGGTGCCGGAGACGCCTGCTTCGCCGAGGCCTCCGCCGCCACCGACCGCTTCCTCCACCTGGAGCAGTCCTCGGCGCTGCGAGCCTCCGGCCCCGCGGCGGACGCCGTCGTCCAGGCGCTCGCGGACACCGTGCCGTGCTCACTTCCGGGCAATGGCATGGGCTGCCCCGCGGTGGCCGTGTCCACCGCGTGTCGCTGATCCACCCGGGCGCGCGGTGCGTGCACGCCATGTGCCGCTGACACGCTGACGCACGCGCTCACGCGCCCGGAAGGACGCGCGGCTGCACCCGTTGACGGTGGCACTGTCCACCGTCCGGCAGTCGCGCGTTTCGCTTTGGTTCCCTGGACGACGCTCCACACGTCATCAGGGGGGCATTACTGGCCGGTGAGAAGAGGCTCCTTAGCTTGGCGCGGAGCGACGCCATGGCGCTCTTCTCCACATTGACCCTCTTTCCGGCCTACTCCCTCGACACCTCCATTCTGGCGGCGGTGCTCGTGGGCGTGCTCATCCTCGCCCTGCTCACCGAGACGTTCGGGTGGGTGTTCGTGGGCCTGGTGGTGCCGGGCTACCTGGCCTCCGTCTTCGTCATCCATCCGGAAGCGGGCGTCACCGTTGTCGCGGAGGCGATACTCACCTACGCGCTCGCGCTGGGGCTCTCGGCGGGCATGAGCCGCACGGGCGCGTGGAGCGAGTTCTTCGGAAGAGACCGCTTCTTCGCCATCGTCCTCGCCAGCGTGCTGGTGCGCGCGCTCAGCGAGGCGGTGCTGCTGCCACACGTGGGCCGGTGGATTGACGCGCGGTGGGGCACGTCCTTCGCGCTGGACCGCAGCCTGCACAGCATCGGCCTGGTGCTGGTGCCGCTGACGGCCAATGCCTTCTGGAAGCTGAAGCTCCGGCGCGGACTGTGGCAGGTGGGCGTGCCGGTGGTGCTCACCTACGCGCTGCTGCGCTTCGTGCTGCTGCCCGCCACCAACCTGTCCTTCTCCAGCCTGGAGCTCATGTACGAGGACGTGGCGCAGGACTTCCTGGCCAGTCCCAAGGCCTACATCATCCTGCTCACCACGGCGCTGCTGGCCGCGCGCTTCAACCTCCGATACGGCTGGGACTTCAACGGCATCCTCGTGCCGGCGCTGCTGGCGCTGACGTGGCTGGAGCCCGCGAAGCTGGTGGCCACGCTGCTGGAGGTGCTGCTGCTGGTGGGCGGCACTCGCGCGCTGCTGGCCATGCCGGGCCTGCGCACACTCAACCTGGAGGGGCCTCGAAAGACGGTGCTCGTCTTCTGTCTCGGCTTCTTCGTGAAGTGGTGCATCGGCTGGGCGCTGGGCGGCCGCGTGCCGGGGCTGAAGGTCACCGACTTGTTCGGCTTCGGCTACCTGGTGCCCACGCTGCTGGCGGTGAAGATTCTGCAGAAGAAGGCCGTGGCGCGCGTCATGCTGGCCACGGTGCACACGTCGCTGGCGGGCTTCGTCGTGGGCAGCCTCGTGGGCTTCGGCCTGTCGCTGGTGGAGCCGCGCCCCGCCACCGCGCTCCCCGTGGAGACGCTCACCACGCGAGCGCCGGGGCTGGGGTTGGACCGGAGCCCGCTGGGCGTCATGGCCCTGGCGCGCGCCACCACCCGTGAGAACGACGCCAGCGGCGTGCCGCTGCGCCGCCGCAACAGCGAATTGCGCCAGTACGTGGCGCTGTGGCGCGCGGTGGGCGCGTGGCTGGAGACGGGCGGCGCGGAGGCGGAGCGCGCGGTGCGCGAGCGAGCGCAGACGCTGGGTCTGGAGCTGCGCTCGCTGTCCGACGCGTCCGCCGGAGCGCCCAAGCGCTTCGCGCTGGTGGAGCGTGAGCGCGTGGAGGGGAAACGGGGCTGGGACACCGCGGTGCTGATTCCGGGCGCGCCCGGGCCCGTGCTGGAGGTGCCTCGTCCGCTGACGGAGGCCCCGAGCGCGGAGGCCTCCGCCGCCCTCTGCGCGCGCGTGCGCTGCCGCGCCATCATCGCCAGCGGCCTGGACACGGTGGGCGCCGGCCTGCGCACCGGCGACGCCCTCGTGGAGCCGGACGCGCCGCTGCGCAACGCGCACGTGGCCCTCTCCTCGAGCGAGCGCGTCCAGGTGCGCGCCGACGCGTCTGTCGCCCCCGGCAAGGCACAGCTCCACGAGCCCGGTGCCCGGGTGCCCGGCGCGTTGGAAGAGCTGTGGCCCGGCGCGACGGTGACGGACGTGGCTCCGCCCGAGCCCGGCCAGTCCTGGGGCGAGGCGCGGCTGAGCGTGCTGCGCGCGCACCCGCATGACCTGGCCACGCTGGCCCTGGAAGGACTGCCGGAGCTGCCCGCGCCCCTCACACTGGCGCAGGCCCGGGCCGCGCTGCTGTCGCCGCCGGAGTCCGCGCCGTACGCGGAGGGCGCCGCGCCGCAGCCCACCGACGCGGAGCTGCTGGTGCTGGAGCAGCAGGTGGCCGCGCCGCTGCTGGGTGGTGGCGGCCACGCGCTGCCGGAGCCGCTGCGCGCGCGCTGGGCCCAGGCCATGGCGGGCCTCATGGGCATGGAGGTGCGCCCCGTCGAGGGCTGCGCCGACAACGGTCCATGCTGGTGGGTGACGGACGAGGAGGGCCACTTCGGGCGCGCGGGCGCGGCGCTGCTGGTGCGCCCGGGCTCGGGGACGCTGGCCTTCGGCGTGCCCGCGCCGGACCGCGAGCAGGGCACGCTGGCCGTGGCGCTGGAGGCGTGGCAGGAGGCCCGCGGCCGCGCGCTGGTGGTGGCCATGCAGGGCACCTCGCCGGACGCGATGCACCCGGCCACGCAGGGCCAGCTGCGCACCACCTTCCAGGCCTTCCACCAGGCCGTGCACCGGGCGCTGCCCGAGCGCACCGGCCTCATCCTCCAGGTGCGCGGCTACTCGGGACGGCCCGCCGTGAACGCCGACGTGCTGGTGGACGTGGGTGGCCCGGTGCTGCAGCCGCAGCAGCGGCCCCAGGACGTGGAGCGGCTCCTCGCGAAGAGCGGCCCGCTGGGCTGGCTGTCCTCGCGCGTGCGCTACCACGACGGCTCGCCGGAGCTGGCGGGCCTGTCGGACGCGAGCCCGCAGGCGGCCTTCTCGCGCACCTTCGGCGGCGCGCGCGTCGCCACGCTCTGGCTGTCCGAGCCGCTGCGCGGCGCCTTCGTCGGTCCCCGCCTCGTCGCCTCGGAGCTGGCGCTGGCGGGCCTCGCGAAGCCAGCGCCGCCCGAGGGCTCGCCCGTGCAGGCCCTGTTGGAGCCCGGCCTCCAGACGTCCTCGCGGCCCGCGCCCGCGGTGCTGCAGGAGCGCTTCGCCGCGCTCACCGCGAGCGCCGAGCGGTACGTGCTGCAGCAGAACGTGCACGAGCTGCGGATGCTGGCCCGCGCGGGCCGCTCCGGCGCGGTGACGCAGTCGGTGCGCGCTGGGTACAGCGCGGCGTACGGGCTGCCCTGGCTGCTGGTGGAGGCTCGCCAGGGACGGCACGTGCTGCGCGGCGTGTACTTCCTGCAGCAGCACCCCTCGCCCACGAAGCGCCTGGAGCTGGTGGCGGGAGTCGACGGATTGGAGGAGGCCGTGGACGAGGCCCTGCGTCACCGGCAGTCGGTGGTGCTCACTGGAGAGCTGACGTCCTCGGAGGGACGCCGATGAAGACGAGGTCCCGCGCCCTGCTGGCCCTGGCGGGCCTGGTCGTCACCCTGGGGCTCATCTACGCCGCGAGCGCGAGCGTGGTGAAGAGCGCCGGCTCCAACGCCGCGCTGCGCGACGACAAGTTCGCCCGCGCCGAGCGGCTCGTCTTCTACCGGCTGGAGCCGGGCAAGGAGATGCGCGTGAAGGTGCCCTCGGACGCCGAGGAGCTCCGCGTCGTCACGCACCTCATGCTGCCCGAGGGCACCACCTACGCCCCCGAGCGCCAATACCAGTACGGCCTCAAGCTGCTCCTCCGCGGACCGGACCGGGTGCTGCTGGAGAAGCCCCTCTTCACGCGCACGCGGCAGAGCAAGGCGCAGCCTCAGGAGGACGGTACGTGGTTGCAGGAGAGCGCCTTCGCCACGGACCCCAACGTCCAGGTGACGGACGAGCGCGAGTTCCTCGTGCGCCTGCCCCCGCCGCCGCGCCCCGAGCCGGCCGTCATGTACTTCAGGCCAGCGGGCACGCACGGAACGCTGCTGGTGCGCGTATACGTGCGCACCCAACGGAGGCTGCCGCTGCTGACGTCGCAGCGCGCGGAGGACCTGCGCGCCGAGCAGCGCGTGGAGCGCACCACCTTCCTCCCCTTCGAGAAGCTGTCCGCGGAGACGCGGCACAAGCTGGCGGAGGAGAAGTGGGAGCGGCTGAGCGCGGAGGGTGAGGCCGGCACCGACTACTTCATCGAGCCCGTCTACCGCACCCCGTTCCGCCTGCCGCTGGTGGAGGTGGCCGAGTCCGAGCAGGAGCGACTGGGTGCGGGCAGCGCGGTGGCCCTCAACGTCCAGGGCCCCACGCAGGCGGTGCTGTGGCTGTGGAGCACCGCGCCGGACACCGAGGGCGGCACGCCCACTCCCGCGGGCCCCGTGAATGTACGCGCGCTGGGCTCCACCGGCGAGGAGCGCACCTGGGACCTGCCCGCGCTGAGCAGCGGCGCACCGGTGTCTCACGTGCTCGACGTGCCCGAGGGCGTGCACACGCTGTCCATCCACAACGCGGGCACGGAGGACCTGCGCTACACGGTGGAGGGCCCCGCGGGTGCGTGGCTCGCTCCGGAGGAACTGCGCCCCACCGCGCAGCCCGACGCGCGCATCGCCTGGCTCCCCGACACGCGCCGCACCGAGGCGTTCGTCACCGGCCCGGGCTGCTCCACGCTGGAGCTGGAAGTGGACGCCAACATGGACGCCGCCGGGCGGCTGCTCCGGCTGGACGCGCGGCGGCTCGGCATCACAGCGGACGAGAAGCCCTCGAACCTGCTGCTCACGGTGCTGGATGCGCACGGCAAGGTGATGGGCCAGACGCGCATGGACGTGGGCCTCCAGCCCGCGGCCTACGAGAGCGCGGACGTGCCTCAGGTGCCTGGACAGTTGCTGCCGTGCTCGGAGGCTCGCACGGCCACGACGGACGAGGGCACCGGTGAGGTGACGGACCGGCCGATGCCGGTGTCCGTGCCCACCAGCGCGCGCGTGTTCCTCCCGGCCGGGGCTCGCAAGGTGCGCGTGCATGCCTCGCTGCCGACAGCGGTGTTCCTCTCCACGTACCTGCAACCGCAGAGCGGCATGGCGGGACTGGCGCCGTACCTCGACGAGGGATTGCAAGGCGTGCGCTGGCGCAATGCCCCGCTGGACAAGCGGACCTGGTACCCGCTGCGTCCGGCCAACGTGACGGAGCTGACGCGCCGTGGGGCCCGGCTGGAGTTGCTGAGCCAGGTGCGCCTGGAGCCGGAGGGGCTGGAGACGGTGTCCGTGCCCTCGGGCAGCACGGTGGTGCTCAAGCCGTCAGGCAGCCCGGACACGCAGGAGGTGCTGGAGCCGGTGCAGGGCGTGACGGACGCGACGCGCGGGCTGTCCACGGTGCTGACGCCGGGACAGCCGGTGCGCACGCGCTTCGACGCGCGCTCGCCGTCGCGGCCGGAGCTGCGCCTGTCGCTGGAGGGCGCCGAGGGACTGGGCAGCGAGGTGGAGGTGGTGCTGGACGGAGCGCCGGTGCACCGCTGGACGCTGCGCTCCACCCGCGCGCGCGAGTTGCTGCCGCCGCTGCCACCGGGTGAGCACGAGGTGCTGCTGCGCACGTCAGTGGAAGGGCTGACGGCCACGCTCAACCGGCCTCCGGTGACGGGCGGCGGGCTCGGGGCGCGCACCGTGTACCAGATGGGCGGCGAGGGACTGCTCGTGCCGGTGCGCAAGCCGGGAGCGGGCGCCATCACGGTGAACATCGTCGTCTACACGCAGCAGCCGGAGAGCGGTCCGCAGCAGCGGCTGTCGGTGACGCTGGACAACGGCCAGCCGCTTCGCCGCAGTGGCGTGTTGCTGCCCCGCATCACCCGCGCCTCGCGTGTACTGCCACTGCCTGCATCCACTCGTGCGCCGGCCACGCCCGCGGGTCGGCCGCAGGCGCGGTGGTACTCGCGCACCCTGTCGGTGACGCTGGGGGAGGACCTGGCTCCGGGCCTGCACCACGTGCGCGTGGTGCCGCAGGGCCTGGGTGATTCGGCGGTGTGGGCGCGCTTCTTCATGTTCGGCCACGCCGACAGTGAGCAGCCCATGCAGGAGTGGAACCGCTCGGGCTGGGAGCTGGAGGACTCGCTGTGAGCCGCGGCCTGTTTCGAGGGGCCGCGCGATGGCTGGCGGCGGGCGCACTGGCGGCGCCCGGACTCACGCCGCTCGCCCTCGCATCCGAGCCCGTCGACAGGCCCGCTTCCCGCGCTGTGCCCACGTCCATGTCCGAGCCTGCTCAGCCCTCCGCGCCGCAAGCCTCGCCCGGCGCATCGCGCACGCAACCGCTGCCGGAGGGCTCGCAGACGCGAACCCGACGCGAGGAGCCCGTGCGCGGCACGACGGGCCAGGATGAAGAAGCCGACGGCGCGGAGTCCGACGCGGACGTCGCTGAAACCTCCGCGAACGAAGCGGATGACTCCACCAGTCCGGTCCGCGCGACGAAGGGCTGCATCCCCGACGCGCGCTTCGCCGGGCTGTGGCCGAAGTTGTCCGCCGTGAAGTTCCACCCCACCACGCTGGAGGAGCGGGCCGCCTTCGCGAAGCTGATTCCCGCGCTCCTGAAGGCCGCGCCGGAGAAGGCGGCTCCGCCCGCCGGAGCGGAGAAGCTCGCCTCCTCCGTGGGCTTCCGCCTGGAGGTCTGGCAGGGGAAGCAGGACACCTTCTGGGTGCTGCGCGAGAAGCCCGAGCGCCTTCGCGGCGCGGGCGCCTACGTCATCCGCACCGGGCCCGCGACGGACGACGTCGTGCAGGTGCCGCACCCGTGGTTCGACAAGGGCACCGAGGGCATCGGCGTGGGCCTCTTCTCCTGCGCGCCCAGGGCGCTGCGTCCCCGCGTCTTCATGACGGCCACCACGCACCGCTACCACGGCAACCCGGGAGAGACGCCCGAGGACCCGGAGCATCCGGCCGACGTCGCGCACAACCCGGACCACCTCTTCCAGGAGGTGACGAATGAAGTGGCCCGCACGCTGGCCGCGCCGCGCGTGGTGCAGCTCCACGGCTTCGGCGCCGCGATGACGGACGCCAGGCGCCGGGAGAAGTCATTGGTTGCAGTGGTCAGCTCCGGCACGCGCGAGCCCACGACGTGGACGCGCCTGGTGACGAAGCGACTGGTGAAGTTGTGGGGCGAGGGAGTGCGCCTGTACCCGGAAGGGGCGCAGGTGCTGGGCGGGACGCAGAACGCCCAGGGTCGGCTGCTGCAGGCGTACGAATGCGCGCACTTCCTCCACCTCGAGTTGTCGGCCCAGGCGCGCAGGTCACTCTCCTCCGGAGAGCGGCTGGTGAAGCTGGGCCAGGTGTTGTTCGCACCCTTGGAGGACTGAGCGCCGATGTCTCCGCTTCGACGCCGCACACGACTCGTCTCGCTGGCAGTCCTGCTCGCCATGCTGCCCATGGCCGTGCTCGCCGCAGCTCCGTCGGAGACGCTCCGCTCCGTCGAGGGGCTGAGCTGGGAGGTGCGCCCGGTGCGCGCTCCCGTTCCCCCCGTCGACGTGCGCGCCGCCGCGCCGTATGTGCCGGACGGCGTGCCCCAGGTGACGGGCGCCGTGCAGGTGGGGCCCGAGCGTGGCGCCGCGCTGTGGCTCGGTCCGCTGGACGTGGCGCGCGTCACGGGCACGCCCGGCACGCTGCGCTTCGTGCGCGTGCCCGTGGCGACGGAAGCGCAGGGCCCTCACTTGAGACTGGAGGAGGAAGGCGTGCCGGAGAAGCCCGGCCGCTGGTACCTCGCCGAGCCGATGGGCCCGGGAAGCATCTGGGTGGTGACGGCCACGAAGCCCGGCCGCATCTGGGTGGAGCGCCCTCAGCCCTACGAGACGACGCACACCGACGAGGCCATGCGCGAGGCGCTGCTGCGCTGGGTGGACGGCCAGGGCCCGCGCCCGCCGCTGCCATTCCAGGCTTCACTGCGCACGCGGTTGGACTTGGACGCGGAGCTGGAGGCCACCCTCGCGGAAGGCGTGCCGGACGACGCGCCCCTGCGCACCGCCCTGCGAGACTGGCGCAAGGCCGCGGCGCTGCGCGAGTGGACCCAGGTATCGCCGCTGCGCGGCTCGAGCCTGCGCGTCTCCTGGCCCCGCCCGCCCGGCGCGGAGGTGTCGCTGGAGGGAATGAACGCGCCCTGGGTGCGTCCCGCGGAGGGCACCGGGAGCTGGGCCGTGGAGCTGGAAGGCCCCGGCGTGCTCGTGCTGGAGGTACGCCCGGTGCTGCAAGGCACGCAGACGCCGCCCATCGCGGTGGAGGTGCGCAGCGAGGGCGCGACGCTGGCGCTCGCCGACGTGGCACCGGAGCCGGCCTGGGTGGAGGGCGCGTCCGACGTGGCGCTGCCCGAGGACCGCCGTCCGCGCCTGCTGCCCTCGGGAGAGCGCGTGGGCACCGAGAACGAGGTACGCGTCGCACTGCGTCCGGGGAAGCACGCCTACCGCGTGCACTGGGACAGCAGCCACGTGCTGCTGCGCGCCCGCGTGGTGTCCCGCCGGCCGAAGCTGGGCGAGGCGCTGGCGAACGAGTCCACCTGGGTGGACCACGCGCGCAAGGCGTGGGACGCGGTGAAGGCGGATGCGTCTCCGCGCGCCGCGCTGCTGCGCCGTCAGCTCGTCGTGCTCGCGCCGGAGCTGGCCTCCGGCGATTCGAGCATCACCGCTGTCGACGACGTGAAGGACCTGTCTCCCCTCCTCCGCGCGCTGGTGGCGCTGGACGAGGCGAGTGGCGACCGGGTGCCGGAGGCGGTGGAAGCCCTCCGCGCGCTGGAAGGCAAGGCGGCCCCCACGCCGCTGGCCTGGCACCTGCGCCTGCGCGCGGCGCGGATGCTGCTGGACATGCGTCAGACGGACGAGGCGCACGCGCTGCTCGGCACCGCGCCGTCCTTCCCGGAGCCGGGCTGGCTCGCCGCCGAGGCCGCCGCGCTGGTGGCACGACTCCCCCTGGGAGACCCACTGCGCAGCCGCGAGCTGGCTGCGCTGGAGCTGGCCTGGCGCGCCGAGCCGCTCTCCGACGAGATTCGCCGCCGCTACCGCTCCGCGTGGTGGCGCGCGAGCCGCTGGTCGCGCGTCATGCCCACGCCGGAGGAGAACGCGCCGGCACTGCTGCCCACGCGCTGGCTGGACGTGCAGGCCCACGATGACGACGAGGGCACGCCCTCGAACGGTGCCCTCTGGCCACTGACGCCGGGCGCTACCGCCCACGTCCATGCCACCGGCCCCGCCGAAGCGCCGACGCTGCTGCGCGCGTACATCGTCTCATCGTCCCGCACGGCGAAGCCGATGGTGCTGCGCGTGGGCGAGCAGGCCTTCCCGCTACTGCCGCTGTCCACCGTGGAGCCCGTGGAGATTGCGCTGCCGCCCGGCGAGCATGCCGTGCGCCTTGAGGGCGGAGCCGATGCGAGCGCATACCTCTCGCTGCCGCCCGCCGAGACGCCGGCCACGGTGGCGGAGGTCGGCTACATCCGCACGCAGTGGCCGGTGCGCGCGGACAAGAAGGCAGTGCGCTTCCGCGTGCCGGACGCGAAGCTTCCCACGCCGGTGCGGCTCCAGCTTCGCGGGCTCGGGGACATCTCGAGGCCGGTGACGCTGCGTCTGCACACGGACGTGGGCCGGCCCCAGAAGTTGGTGTTGATGCCGGGCCGCTCCAACTCGCGGCACCACGCGCTCGAAGGCGCGGAGGGCACGTCCAGCACGCCGGTGTCCGCGGTGGTGGTGCTGCCGCCGCTGGCGCGCGAGGTGTGGTTCGAGGTGGAGGGCAACACCCCGCCGCTCGTCGCCTCGCTGTCGGTGCGCCGGGGCGCGACGGGCTCGCTGGACGCGGTGGCGCCGGCCGTGACGCTCGCGGGGACCTCGGCGATGGACACGCTGCTCACGCTGTCACGACGGCTGCGCGAGGCGCCGGAGGAAGCGGAGCCGCGGCTGGCTCGCGCGGAGTTGCTGCTTTCGCTCCAGGAGGACGTCTACGCCCGCGCGGACCTGGTGCCGCTGCTGAAGGACCAGCGCAAGCTGTCGCCGGAACAGTCGCGGCGGCTGCTCGCGTTGCTGGGCCGCCTGCAGGACGACGCACGTGAGGGCGTGCGCTTCAGCCAGGCCATCCACGCGCCCACGATGGTGTCCCCCGCGTACTCCGTGCTCCCGGGCGCGGAGCAGGAGGACCTCGCGGCGCGAGTGGCGAAGGCGCGCGAGGTGGGCACGAAGCGCGCGCTGGAGGCGCTGAGCTCCGAGGGCACGGGCACGGTGGCGAAGCGCTACCTCCGTGCGCGCTGGCTCGCGGCTTCCGGCCAGGATGAGGCGGCGGCGCTCGCGCTCGTCGCGCTGTACCGTGAGACCAACCTCCCGCAGGTGGGCTTGGAAGCCCTGGGGCTGCTGGAGCGGCTGGAGTCCTCGCCGAAGTCCTGGAGCGAGGGTGGTGCCCCGCTGGGCGCCGCGCTTGCCGCGCAGTTGGAAGGCTGGGCGGACCATCCACGCGTGCGGCACATGCGCGCGCTGGCGGGCCGATGGACGCATTGGGAGCGGCTGCGCGACGCGGAGCAGGCGGCGGGCCTGCTGGACGCACTCGCAGACGGTGACCCGGAGGAGCCGGGCACCGCGGACACGGTGCGCAAGGCGCTGCTGGCGCCGCCGTGGCCGCTGGAGCAGGGCCGGCTGCTGCCCTCGGGCCGCTCGCGCGTGCTGAGCCTGGACGTGCGCGAGCCGAGGCCGGTGGGTGCGCAGGTGTTGTGCGGCTCCACGCCTCGCGTGGGCGCGGACGGCCCCAGACCGCCGTGCACCTTCGCGCTGCGCGTGGACGGCCGCACCGTCATGGAGCAGCAGGTGGAGGACGGGAAGACAGCGCTGCTGACCTTCGTGCTGGGCGCGCGAGGCCGGCACCAGGTGGAGGTGCTGCACGGGCGCAACACGGCGCCGGCGCTCGGCCTTGTGCGCTTCGTGGACCCGTCCGTCTCGGGCGGACAGGCCGCGCCGCTGTCCTCGCAGCAGCCGCTGACGCTGCTGCGCAGCAAGCCGGGCACGCCGGTGGTGATGACGGTGCTCGGGCCGGGCGCGCTGCGCATCCAGGCGCGCGCCGTGTCGCCACATGCGGGGCGCCACGTGCTGCTCTCCAGCGTGGTGGTGCCCTCGGGCGAAGGCACGGGAGGCGCGGGCGCGCAGGGTTCGGAGGACGGCCCAACGGTGCGCCTGGGCCTGCCGGAGGACGCGGACCCGACGGTGAAGGGCCTCTCCGTCCCGGTGGGTCGCGCGGGTGAGACGTGGCTGCTGTTGCCCGGCAAGGGCCCGCACCAGGTGCGTCTGGAGTCGCCCGAGGGCGAGGCGTTGGTGCGCGTGGACCTGGGCGTGGCGGAGCCGCCGGACGCGGCGCAGGGGCGCTGGTGGGAGCAGGCGTCCTCCGGCCTCGAGCCACTGCCGTGGCCCGCGCTGCCGCCGCGCCTGTCGCTGCTGCCGGAGGGCGTGCCGCCCACGCAGCAGCCGCGCGGCCCGGGAATGATTTCGGCCGAGGTGGCCTTCCGCCGCGAGGAAGTCGAAGAGGGCGAATTGGTGGAGCGCCCGCTACGCTCGGGCCTGGATGTGCGCGTGGGCCTGCGCCGCGAGTTGGTGGAGGACCGCGCGTGGCTGCGCATCGAGCCGGAGGCGCGCTACCCGGTGGACCAGCCCACGGTGTTCGGCGCTCGCACTGGCCTCTACATAACGAAGCTGCCGCTCAGCCTGCGCCTCAACCTGCATGGCTCCTTCTTCACGCAGTCGGTGGAGGACACGCTGCGCTGGAGCGCGCGCGGATGGGCCTCGGTGGACCGGTGGGTGCGGTTGAGCCCGGACCTGGGGCTGGTGCCCGCCCTGGGGCTCGCGGTGGAGACGTCGCACGGCGGCTCGGCGGTGGACCCGGACCGGTATGACCAGAGCGTCTTCTGGCGCTACGGCGAGGACCACCCGAAGCGACTGCAGCCGAGGCTGACGCTGCGCTGGCAGCCCTTCCAGGACCACGTGGGCACGGTGGGGACGTTCGCCACCACCAACGCGGACCTGGGCACGCTGGACCACGCGGGCGGCGGCGCGAGGTGGGCGGCCCTGCTGGGCGGACCGCTGCGCGGCACGCGCGCGGAGCTGGGCTACGAGCTGACCCGGCGAATGCAGGACGAGCACCGCTCGCAGGCGTATCTGCGGCACCGATTGGCGGGCAGGTTGGATTGGAACGTGTGGGTGGGGAACGGCAGCCGGCTGATGCTCTTCGCGGAGGACCGGGCGCTGCTGTCAGACCCCTTCGGGTTGCAGAACGTGTTCTCCGTGGGGGCGCGCTGGGACTGGATGGGCGGCCGTGGCCTGCGGGACATCACTCCTCCCGAGGAGGAGTTCGAGGAGCTGCTCGATGCAGGACGTTCGCTCGACTGAAGTGTCCTCGTCCCAACGCGGTGGTGCCCTCCGGGAGCACCGTTCGGGGGCAGTGCATAGCTCTGCCCCCGACATGAGCCCGTCGTCTGATCCGCTGGAAGAGCTGCTGCTGGAGGCCCTCCCACCGTTGCACCGGCGCATCCGCCGCGCCGCCGTGGCCCGTCTCGCCCACCGACTCCGGGAGTCCTGCCCGCGCCCACACGACGGCGGAGATGGACATGCGCTCTGGCTGCGCGAGGCCGTGCAGACCCTCGTCTCCGAGGTGGCCGTGGTGGAGGCCGAGTCCGACGCCCTCACCCACCGCTACAACGAAGCCGTGGGAGGGGACGCGCGCCGCCGGGTCCTCGTCGAGCACATCACCCAGACGGTGAAGGACCGCAAGGAGCGCCGAGAGGATCTACGCGCGCTGGACCGCTGGATGGGCCTGGACGCGCTGCGAGAGCGACTGGAGCGCAAGCGGCACCAACTCCTTCAGGAAGAAGAGACGGCGCTGCGTTGTCTCGCGGGAGTATTGAGCCGGCTGGATGACGAGACGCGCCGCACGCACGCGGATGAGTTGCAGTCCCTCGCGAGCGAATTGCTGGAGCGCGCAGTGGGCGCCCCCCGCGCGCAGAACCGCCTGGCCGCGCTGGAGTGCTTCCACGCGTT
The DNA here is from genome assembly GCF_055568925.1 of Pyxidicoccus sp. M6. NCBI lineage: Bacteria > Pseudomonadati > Myxococcota > Myxococcia > Myxococcales > Myxococcaceae > Pyxidicoccus > Pyxidicoccus sp. M6. The sequence continues at coordinate 10,329,748 of NZ_CM145714.1, forward strand.
GGCGCGTCAGGAGCCCGCGTCGGTGGCCTCGCTGACGGAGGCCGGCGCCACGCTTTCGAGCCTCGTGGGCCAGGAGGAAGCGAGCCCCTTCTTCCAGGCGGAGGCCCTGCGCGCGCTGCTGGTGACAGACCCGCTGGCGGGGCTCGCACTACTGCGCCAGCGGCTGCGCGGCCCCTACCCTTCCGCGAAGGACTTCCTCTTCCGGCGGCAAGCGCTGGAGCTCGCGACACCGCTGCTCCCCGCCGAACACCTGCTGCCACTGCTGACCGAGGTCGCCGCGCACGACCCGAGCGAGTTCGTCCGCATGGGCCTGTGCGGCCTCGTGGCGCCGCGCGTGGAAGGCCAGTTCCTGTTGCGGCAGCTCGCCGGACTGGATGGTGCCACGCAGACGCCGCGCGTACGCACCGCCGCGGTGCTCGCGGCCGTGGAGGCCGTGCGTCGGGAAGCGCCGGTGCAGGCCGCCACGCTCGCCCTGCTGGTGGACGTGCTGCGCGAGGACACCGACGCCCTGGTGCTGCGCGTGGCATGCGAGCAGTCCGCCGAATTGGCGGAGGCGCTCGGTCCGAGCCTCGGAGAGGCGCATACAAGACTGACGGATGCGGTGGCCGCGCTGCGGCTGCGCCCGGACACGGCGGGCCTCGTGCTGGAGACCGCCGCCAACGCCGAGCAGGTACTGCGCCGCACCGCGGACCCGGCGCGCGTCGCGTGGACGCGCTACCTGGCTCAACGCGTGGAGAAGCTGCGCCCCGGCGGCCGCACCAAGGTGACGTTGGAGCCGCTGCCGGACGGACTGCCGCCACTGCCCGAGGAGCCCGCGTGGCTGGGCGCCATCCTCGCGGACCTCTCTCGTGACGGGTACGGCCTCTACGCGGAGCGCTCCGAGCGCACGCTGACGCTGTGGCAGGGGGACCGGCAGAAGCGCCGGCTGTGGCGCATCCTCCACGAGCTGCGCACGCCCTCGCCCAACAAGCGCCAGGCCTTCCAGCACACCATCGGCCGGACGATGCCGGGCACGCTGCGAGCGCACCCGGGACACCTCGACGAAATCACCGAGACGGTGGTCCCCGGCGAGCGCGTCCACGTCGCGAGCCAGGGCGGATGGGGCCGTCATCTGCCCACCGTGGATGACCTGCTGGACCTGCCACTCAAGGCCAACGGCAAGGTGCACCTGTTCAGCAGCCACGGCACCACGGTGCTGGTGCCTCCGCCCTCGCTGGCGCGGCGGCTGCGCAACCGGCTGCGAATCACGCGCGAGTACCGCCAGCTCTCGGCGCTGCGACTCACCTCGCTTCAAGGCGAGGAGCCGCGCGAGCGCCGCCGCTTCATCGAGCACGTGGAGAAGGACCTCGGCGTGCTGGTGCACTTCACGCCGTACGAGGAGCAGGCCTCCGTGCCCGGCCCGCTGTCCACGCTCTTCGGAGACCCGGATGCACGCCAGGGCCCACGCCTGCACTCGCCCGCGCTGATGGGCCTGGAGAGCGGCCTCTTCGCGCTGCTCACCGAGCGCATCATGGAGAGCGAGGGCTATTTCCTCACCAACGGCGGCAACGGCATCGCCGCGCTCGGCATCTTCACGGCGGCGCTCTTCACGGTGTTCCTGGGCGAGACGTACGTGAAGCGGCAGCGGGTGCGGAAGGCACGCGCGCAGGTGCCGCTGTGCATCGGCGGCTGGGGCACACGCGGCAAGTCCGGCACCGAGCGCCTGAAGGCGGCCCTCTTCACCGGCCTGGGCTTCGACGTCTTCGCGAAGACGACGGGCTCGGAGGCGATGTTCGTGCACTCCGCGCCGGGCGGAGCGCCGACGGAGTTCTTCATCTTCCGCCCCTACGACAAGGCCACCATCTGGGAGCAGAAGGACATGGTGGAGCTGGGCGCGCGCCTGGGCACCGAGGTCTTCCTCTGGGAGTGCATGGCGCTGCAGCCCAACTTCGTTGAGTTGCTGCAGAACGACTGGATGAAGGACGACGTGGCCACGCTGACCAACGCGTACCCGGACCACGAGGACATCCAGGGCCCGGCCGGTATGGACGTGGCGACCGTCATCACGAAGTTCATGCCGAAGGGCGGCCGGGTGGTGACGACGGAGGACCACTTCCTGCCCCTCTTCCAGCGGGCCGCGAAGGACGGCGGCACGGCGCTGCACCACAGCGCGTGGTGGGAGGCGGAGCTGATTCCGGAGGAACTGCTCGCGCTGTTCCCCTACCGCGAGCACCCGCGCAACATGGCCCTGGTGGCCACGCTGGGAGAGCAGCTCGGCGTCCCGCGCTCGTACGCGCTGGCCCTCATGGCCGAGCACGTCCAGCCGGAGATTGGCGTGCTCAAGGTGTTCCCCACCGCGAAGGTGCGCGGCCGGAAGCTGACCTTCATCAACGGCCACTCGGCCAACGAGCGCACGGGTTTCCTCAACAACTGGGTCCGCACCGGGCTGGACGCGGTGGAGCCGGAGACGCAGCCGGACCGCGCCGTCATCACCGTCATCAACAACCGGTGGGACCGCGTGTCGCGCTCGGAAGTCTTCGCCCGCATCATGGTGGAGGACGCGGCGGCGGACCGGCACGTCCTCATCGGCACCAACCTGGAGGGCCTCCAGAAGTACGTGCGTGACGCGCTGGAGCGCTATCTCCAGCGCACGGAAGTCGTCGCGGCGGAGGACCTCGTCGACGGAGCGGACACGAGCCGCCCCGAGGCCCGCCTGACGCGCGAGATGGCGCGGCTGAAGATTCCGCGCCCCACGTTCCAGGCCTTCTTCGAGCGCCTGAAGCTGTACGCCGCGGGAGCGGGACTCACCGCCGTGCGCACGCCGGAGTTGGCGGCCGCGGTGGAGTCCGCGCTGGGCACGGCGGACGAGCACGTGGCGGTGGGCAAGGTGCGCTCGAAGCTCGAGCGCGAGGTGGGCCCGCTACTGGAGGCGGCGCTGCACGAGACGCCGGTGCGCGAGGATGCCTCGCTGCCGGAGGTGCTCACACCCGCGACGAGGGACGAGGTGTGCGAGCACGCGCTCTACACGCTGGCACGGCTGGTGGTGCACGCGAGGCTGCGGCACGCACTGCCCCGGGCGGGCGTGGACGCGAGCGAGGTGGCGGCATTCCACCGGAAGTTCCGCGACGCGCACCGCGACTTGTTCCTGGAGCAAATCGTCCCGGTGGATGACGCGGGAGCGACGGGCGACCAGGTCATCGACGCATGCGCACGGGCCGTCCCGCCGGGGCTGAGCGTGAGCATCATGGGCGCGCAGAACATCAAGGGCACGGGCCTGGACTGGGTGTACCGGTGGATGGCGCTGGACAGGGTGGGCGCGGCGCTGGAGGCCCTGGGGAAGAGCTCGGCGGAGGCGCGGCGGCGTGCCCTGGAGTCGCTGGAGACGTTCGCGGACTCCGGACTGGTGGACTCCGGACTGGCCCGGGTGGCGCTACCGCGGCTGGCCCTGAGTGCCCAGACTCCCGAGGAGGCCGAGCGGCTGCGGAGACTCGCCGAGAAGGCGCGGGCCACGCACGAGGCGAAGCTGGCCGCGCTGAAGCACACGGGGACTTCGACCTTCATGCAGTCCGTCACGCGCAAGGTGGAGAAGGTGTTCGACTACCTGGACAGCGTGCAGCGGCGTCGGCTCAGTGAATTGCTGCTGGAGGACCTGGTGGCGGGCCGCGTGTCGCACGCGAGGGCGGCGCTGGAGACGCGCAGACTTTACGAGCGGCAGAAGGGCGGCTGGCTGTTCGCGGGCTTCGGCGGGGCGAAGACAGAAGAGGCCCCTGCTCTCCCGGCGCCGGCGCCAACGCGGCCCGAGGTGGCGGAGCCGGTGGCCGCGCAGCCGCTGCGAGAGGTGTTCGAGGAGGCATTGGAGGCGAAGCGCGACGACGTGGCGGTGCCGGTGCCCCGGCCCGCGCCCGGCGCGAACAATCCGGTGGTGGCGGCGCCCAGGTCCCCGTTGGAGGGGGGCCACGCAAAGCCTCACGACGAGCGGGAGCCCGCGACCCAGGAGACGCAAGTGACACGTGCGCCGGTGGACGACGCGGGCGACCCGGCGAGCTAGCGGCGTCGTGACCACCCGAGGAGGGGATTCGATGGAGGAGCTTCCCACCCCGGATGCTCCCGGCATCGCGCGAGTGCCACCGGGCAAACGCGCCGGAGCCGGAGCAGGAGCACCGGGGCACAACGAGACGACGCCGGGGGCCCGGAAGCGCGCGCTGTTCTACGCGCGCCGGGCCCTGCACGTGAACGAGGTGAAGGACCTCGCCGCGTTCGACGCGCTGGAGGAGGAGTGGAACGACCTGGTGGTGCGCACGGACGACCAGGTCTTCTACCGTCACGAGTTCCTCCGCTGCTGGCTGCGCCACTTCGCGCCGGAGGGCCGCTTGCGCATCCTGACGGGGCGCGACGCGGAGGGCCGGCTGGTGGCGGTGCTACCGCTGCGGGCCCAGCACGGGCGTCAGTACGGCATGCCGGTGCGGCAGTTGCTGTCGCTGACGAACAAGCACTCGTGCCGCTTCGATTTGCTCGCGGAGGACCCGCGCCGGGCGGGCACGGCGTTCCTCGCGCACCTGATGAAGGACCCGAGCTGGGACGTGCTGCGGCTGGCGGACGTGCCGGAGGGCGGCGCGGCCTTCGCGGTGCTCGATGCGGCGCGCCGGGTGGGGATGCCCTGCGGGACATGGGAGAGCGCGCGCTCGCCGTACGCGCTGCTGCCGGACTCAGTGGACGCGTGGCAGGAGGAGCGCGGACGGAGGTCCAAGCCGCTGCGGCGTCGGAGGCGACGGCTGGAGGAGCGCGGCCGGGTGACGCTGGAGCGGGTGACGGGCGGAGAGCGGCTGGCGGAGCGGCTCGCGGAAGGCTTCGCGCTGGAGCGCAGCGGCTGGAAGGCGCGGCGCGGGACGGCGATTGCGCAGAGCCAGAAGCGGATGGCTTTCTACTCGGACCTGGCGGGCGTGGCGGCGAAGGCCGGCTGGCTGGGGCTGTACTACCTGCGGCTGGGAACCCAGGCCATCGCGTTCCAGTACGGGCTGGAGTACGGCGGCCGCTACCTGGCCATGAAGCCGGGCTACGACGAGCGGTTCGCGGAGGTGAGCCCCGGGCAATTGCTGACGGAGGGGCTCATCCAGGACTGCATCGGCCGTGAAGTGATGGAGCTGGATTTGTTGGGCGACGACGCGCCCTTCAAGCGCGAGTGGACGGACACGGTGCGTCCGCATCACTGGCTGTTCATCTACCGCAATTCCTTGCGAGGCCGGGCGCTGTACCGGGCGAAGTTCCGCTGGGCCCCCGTGGCCCGGAGAATGGTGAAGAAATGGGTCCGACGGCGCTGACCTTCTATTGGGCCGCGAAGCGGTTGAAGACGTGGGGAGTGCCGGTGCTGCCGGAAGTGGTGGCGGCGGTGGGCACGCGCATGCACCAGTGTCACGTGGACCTGGAGGCACGGCTGCACGTCAGCGTGGAACTGGGCTACGGCGGCATGGGCGTGGTGGTGGCGCCCGGGGTTGAGATTGGAGAGGGCAGTTTCCTTTCACAGAACGTCAGCGTGGAACCGAGGCCCGGAATGGCCGGTGTGCCGCGCATCGGTCGCAATGTGTTCGTCGGTGTGGGCGCGCAGATTCTCGGCCCCGTCACGGTGGGAGACGGGGCGGTGATTGGGGCGAACGCGCTGGTGATGTCCGACGTGGCGCCCGGAGCGGTGGTGGCGGGCATTCCCGCGCGGCAGCTGAGACCCAGTGAACAGGCAACGAATCGAGACCGAGGGTGTTGAGCTACATCGTTGGTCAGGCGCGTCCGGTTCGCCCCCAAGACTGACGACGTCCTTCCGGACTCAACTACTGAGGCGCAGCAGTTCGTCAGCAACAACCAGCCAAGCCTTCTGATATTGCGACCGCCGCTGCGGATCAGAAATACGTCGCGCGACTGCACGCGCCATGGCCAGTCGCGTAGCTTCGGCAGAGGTTCCCTCTCTTTCCGATGACCAATTCTCGCGCTCCGCATCCTCTCGATGCCACTCACCCGGGTTTCGCTCCGCATCGTCGGCTTCAACCCAGGCAGCCACACACTCATGGAATGAGACCCACACCATGAGCACGAATTGAGGCACATCAAGTACTGATCGACCCGCGAGAACGAATTCCGAAAGCGCCTCTGAGACATGAGGACCAGCAGGCCCGCCCAATTGGATATCCTCCACCTCCTTCTTGAGCCTCTGCCGCGGCCAGCGTGGAAGCGCATCAGGCCCCGCATCCAGGTAGAACCTCACCCTTCGCATTTCTGCATCGGAAATCTCAGTAAGTACAAGTGCCCTTTCCAGACAATTTTTCAGACCTTCGAGAAGAGCGTGGGGAGGGAACAACGCAATAACTGCAAGAAACAATCGAGCCCTATCCACCGCCTCCCCTGTGGTGATGGAAAAACGCCATTCTTCCACTGCCTGGCGTGTGAGTTCCTTGCTCATTCGTTCCTCCTACACATCTTTACAGCGTCTCTCAAAGGACGGCCCCTGACAACACGGGCAACAAACGATGGAGCCGTAGCGATCCCCCTTACTGTCTCGGACATTGAAATGCTGTCCAACACCGGGGCACGGTCCGTCCGTCGTCGCCTTTGGCTTCTTCCGTTCTCCACCTGGAAACTGACACATGGCTTCATCCGCATCCTTGAAATTATAATCAAAGTCCCACTCCAAGTCCTCACACTTCATATACGAAGAGCCGGGGCCACAAATAAGCGAATCAATATCAGGCGTTCCCGCACCAGGCTCATTCATTGCCTCTGCGGCAGCCACTGTTGCTACAACCATTGTCCCTACTACGACCCCCCCCACCACCACGGCGACAATGACTCCGCCTCCGGGCGCACTCCCGATTGCGATATATGTGGTAGTACCAAACCCAACATCCAACAAGCCGTTGGGATCGTACCTACCAACGGGATTATTCGAAGCGTAACTGTAAGCAGCGACTGTGGAGTCATGACGCAATTGGTTGGCTGCAAAGCGAGGCCATTGCATCATCGGCTCTGGTTGAAGGTATCGACCCGTGCTCGGGTCGTAGTACCGGTTCCAGTTCTCGAACAAATCCGTCTCTGCATCGTAGTACTGGCCCGGGAACCGCAGTGGCGTCCAGAACGGCTGCGCCCCCGTCTGGAACCGCTGGTACTCACACGCCTGCACGGACACGCCACCGTACGGGTAGCTGGGCGCCTGTGAGCACGTCGCAGTGTTGCAGTCGAGCCCCCCCGTCGCCGTCGGACAGCAGTTGCTCGCATTCGAACTGAAGATGACGCCCACATAACCCGAACTGGACGCATCCACCCACGGCGTCACCTGGGGCCCCAGCAGTCGCCCGCCGATGGGCCCGGCCAAGGTCGCCCCCGCCGAATTTCGCACCACCGCGGAGTCCACCGGAGTACCCCCGTTGGACTCCGTGTCCACCATTCCAAACCAGACCCGATACCGAAGGCTCGTGGACGGATTCTGGCTGCTGTAGACGTTCTGCTGGCAGGACCCCACGGATGTCAGCTCGTTGTTGGCGTACGGGTGCGCCGTCCCCTTGACCACGGACATGCGATTGAGCTGACCGAATGGGTCATGCTCCCCAAACCCTGTGACGCGCCGGGAGGAGTCCAGCATCACGATGGGCATGCCAATGTGGTCCGTCACCGGGAAATACACACCGCATGCGGCCGCATCGCCATTGCGCGTACAGTCCGTCGAGGTGTCCGAGGCCCGGGTCCAATCCGCGCCTAACCGTCCACGCACCAGGGCCACGGGCCGCCCGTCCAGCCACACGTAGTCGTCCTCCACGTGGTAGGCAGCAGCGCCGGCGACGGTGTTGTTCCCCTGGTCGCTCAGCAGCAGGTGCGCCGTGTCGTAGAAGTACTCGTCGCGAGCCCCGGACGGGTACACCTTGGCGCGACGGCGCCCCAGGGCGTCGTAGTAGTAGTTGTAGGCTAGGCCATTGACAGTCGCCGCACGGAAGACCGTGTCGGTGGCCACCTCCGCCGTCGGCCCATAACTGAAAGCCAGCCAGGGCCGCATTGACGAAGTGGCGCTGACGCGCCCCAGGCGCTTCTCCAGCACCCGGCCATCCGCGTCGTAGGTGTACTCCTGCGCGGCGGCCGTGTCCGTCGAGTACACGCGCGTGAGCAACCTGTCGACAAGCGGCGGCGCCCCATACGTCAGCGTCGTCGAGCGAATCGAGTCCTCATCCTCCGAGGTCCGATTGCCACGGCCTGAGTAGCGATACACCCGTGAGGAATATGAGTTCCCTGGCTGGTTGAGCGCCCCTGCGCTCGTCAGACGAAGCGCCCCGTCATAGTAGAAGGACTCCTGCTTGGAGACGGTGGCGCCGAGGATGCACGTGTCCGTGGCCCACACCTGGTCTCTCGTCCACGTGTAGGTGCGCTTGAAGATGTCACCTGCCCCCTGTCCGGGGCTGAAGGCCCCCGCCGTGACGCGGAGCGAGCGAAGGCGTCCCGTCCCGTCCGACGAGGCCATGGAGGGAGGCGTGGCGGAGCACGCACTTGTCGACGAGGGAGCCGCGGAGCTGTTGTCGCCCAGCATGTACTCCACGCCACTCAGTCCGCCGGTGGTGGGATGGGCCAATTGGTAGCCCCGGAGCCCTCCATACGGCTCCCACACAACACCGCCCACCAGCCGGGTGGTGCTCCACGCAGTGCCGTCGAACAGCGATACATCGACAGCCGCAATCCTGTCCGCCGTGGCGCCCGTTCCGTAGACATACGTCACCGTGCGTCCGCGCGGGTAGCGCACCTGCCGGAGCGCGCCATTCGCGGTGTATTGATAGAGCGTATGCGGGCTGGCACTGGTGCAGGTCGTGGCACCCGTGCGAAGACGGATTTCACCGGAGACTTGCCCCGCCTCGTCATACTGGTACCAGGTGGTGCCGAAGGAGTCGACTCGAGCACGGAGGCGTCCCGCCGTGCGCAGCGGCTGGGGACAACTGGCATCCACCGTCCCCCAATTGTCATACCGCAGCGAGTAGAGCACCTCACGCCCTGAAGAAGGCTGCGTGTACAGGCGGGCCGCCTCCGTCAGACGAGCGAGCGCGTCATACTGGTACTCCACGGCCTCACCCGCCCGCCGCATGGCCTCCGTCTCCTTGAGGATGACATTGCCCGCAGCGTCGTACTGGTAACGCATGGGCCCTTCCGCCTGTGGCAACGACACCTCCACCACCTGGCCAAAGTCGTCATACGTGTACTGCGAAGCAGGTTGCGTGCAGCTCGAGCAAGCACTGGACGTGGAGCACCCCGTGCGCACCAGTGTCGTGTTCCCCTGCACGTCGTAGTCGAAGCAGCTCCGCTCGGCCGCGCCGTTCCAGTTCGCGTCCGCGGAGACGAGGCGGTTGGCCCTGTCATACGCGAAGCCGGCACATTGGGGGGCGGACGGCAACCCCGAAGTGCCGACACCACTGCAAAATGCCGGTGGCTGGTTGTATGGCAACCCGAGGCCAATGAGATTGTCAGCACCGTCAAAGAGACGCACCTGCGTGTAGCTCCCGGCGCCTTTCCCCCAAGTCTGCCAGGCGGGCCGCTTGTGCGCATCCGCCGCATACTGGACCACGCGCCGGACTTCCGGTCCGCTGGAAGTAGAGCTCAGGTAGCGCTCCTCGCGCACCGTGCCGTCCGGCCAGTACGTGTACTCCACCCGCTCGCTCCAGGTGGCAGCAGTGGCGTCCGCAGCCTTCGCCCTCCATTGCAACTGGTCCGTCAGCGTCCCACCCGTGCACGCCCCCGACGTCCCCGTGCGGTAGCAGGACACGTCGTAGTCACCATCCGGGTGCCGCACCCAGGCCAGCCGGTCATTGTCGTAGCCGTAGTACGTCGTCCCGCCGCTGCCGATACGCGAGGAGGCGAGGCGCGTCTCGTCGAAGGTGGAATAGGTGGTGACACCGTTGGCGTCCGTCACCTCCGTGGCATTGCCCCATGCGTCGTACTGCGCGTACGTCGTCACCAGCGGCGACGCCGTCGGGGTGGCGTACGTATACGTGGCCTTCAGGCGGTTGCGCTTCGGAGAATTCTCCGTCGACGGCCAGTAGTGGTACTGCGTCAGCGGGTAGTCGCTTCCCGTGCAGTCCGTGGCCGCCTCACTGGCCACCCCGCAGGGGCCATGGACCTCCAACATCCGGCCCAACGGGTCGACCTGCGACTCACCCGACGCGACGCGCACCGTGAAGTAGAACGTCCCGACGAAGCGCGGCTGCGTCGTCCACGTCCCGACGCCCGTGCGTACGCGCGTCCAGCCACTGCGGATGGTCGCCTTCATCCGGTTGGTGGCGGCCTCGTACTGGTACGCCGTACGCGCCCGCGCGCCCGTCCCGCCCAGCGTGCTCGGCTTCTCGGAGGCCGCCAGCAACCTCGTCCCCCCGGCACCATCCGTGTACTGGAAGTACTCCGTCTCCAGCGCGCCGGTGCCAGCCATGGAGCTTGCGCCCCTGGACTCGGCCACCTTCTCCGCTGGCATACCCGCGTCCGGCGTGGCGTAGGTGTAGACCTCCCAGTTGCCGCGCTTGTCCTTGCGCGCCTTCTCATACCCGGGCGAGGTCTCCGTCCCGCACGCCCACTCCACCTGCGTCGTTCCCGGTGAACAGGCCAAACTCTGCGAGCAGCTGTCCTCCGTGCGGTAGAGCCGCGGCTCGCCTTCGCCTCTCAGTGGCGCCAGGAACTCGAGCGTCCGAACCAGCGCGGCCCCGCCATCCTGACCGTTGCCACTGCCAGCGCTCACCACGGAAACGGTACGGCGCATGGGCACCGCACCGCAGCAGTTGGAGCCTGGCTGGCACTTTCCCCACTGGTCATAGCCCGCAATCGTGATGCTCTCTCCCGGCGCCGAAGAGGCGATGACGCCTCCATCCAACGACTGCGTGTGCACCACCTGCATGCCGTCCGACGAGGTCTGCACCAACTGGCTATTGCCATAGCTGTAGGACTCTGTCCGCGTCCCCCACAGCGCCTCGGCGATACGCCCGGGCCGCTCGGCCACCCCATCCGATGAATACGCATACTGGGCCGCCAGGAGCGCAGTCTGCCCGGAGGCCACGAGATTCACGCGGTCGATGACGCACTCGGTGCCACCACCGGCGGGCGACAGCGCGCGGTACTCGAAACCCAGCGTCAGCCCCGCGCTCTCGACGGTGGACAGGTACGGCACTCCCGAGCCGCTTCCCGGCCCTCCCGTGGGACAGGAGGCGGCAATCGCGGGCTGCGCATAGTTGAGACGCAGGCGCACCACGCCCGTGCGCGTCCGCACCTCGCTCAAGAAGTAGCGGTCGGGCTGCTGGCCACCGCTGGGGGTGAACGGAGCCTCGAAAGCGAGGGCGTCCCCCTCCTGCGCCTTGAGCAGGAAGCCCTGGGCCGTGCGCACCATTCGCTCCGGGATGCTGCTATTGGTGGCGTGCGGAAGGGCCGTGCAGGGCGTGCCCGTGCAGGGCTGGAAGTGAATCACGCCGCCAGCGGGCAGCCACACCGACCAGACATCGCTCTGCACCCGCACCAGAGACAGGTACTCATGCCACCACTCCACCGAGTTCGCGGCCAAGGGACTCGCACCAAACGGCTTGGGTGCGCCTTGCAGGGGGCTTCCTGTCGCCCACATGGCGGTGCTGGACGTGTAGTACCGCTTGAAGGTGAGCGCGCCCAACGAGCCCGGCACCTCTACGTCCGTCACGGGAACGATGCTGCTGCCGCCCAGGAGGTGGACCGGGTCTCCCACCATCGCGGGATTGCACTCGCACTTCCCTCCCGGACACGGGGGAGGCTCGGGATTGAACGGACTGGGCCCTCCACCGAATGGCCCACCCCCTCCAGCCACGCCACCGTCTCCAACGCCTCCGTCCGGCGTCGGCCCTCCTCCGCCCATTGGGATGCAGGTGTTGCTCTCCAGGTCGCACAACTCATAGAGGCCGCAGCACACCGTGCCGCAAGGCACCCGGCCCTCGGGACAGTTTTCGGGGAAAACGCAGCTCCCGCTCTCCTGGACGCAGTAGGTCCCCGGCGGGCAGCAGGCATGGCCTCCTCCACGAGGGCCACACCCATAAAAGCCCGGAGCACAACACCACGAGTTGGTGCAGACCTCGTTGCGAGCCGGACTGCAGCAAAAACCTTCGGGTGGCTGCGGGCCGCACGACACGTACCCATGGTCCTCGCACACATAGTCCTGTGCGCTCGAGACAAGTTCCTCGCCGTCCGCGGAGCTGGATTCGTTGCCAGCCAGGGCAACGAGCAGGGGTATCGAGAGGAGAAGAGCGGCCTTCTGAAGAATCCGGATGTCCATGGCGTCAACGCACCTTGAAGGAGCCAATCCACGCAAACCGCATCGCCAACGCCTCACTCAGCGGACGCACCGCGAGCGGTCTTCCCGGTCCAGTCCTGGGGAGGAACACAGACATTCCCTTCCTGCCCGGGGAACATCTGCGCGCATCCCCAACCCTCGGGGCAGTTCGCGCCGTCACGACAGGCCATACTGCAGAAGTAACCCTGCTTCCGCCCTCCCGGGGCCGCATGGAGACACAGCCCCGTGTGGCACTCGCTGGCGCCATACTGCGTGCAGTCCTCGCCCACTTCCTTCGTGGGCTTGGAGGCCTTTTCCGGGCGGTGCTCCTGCAGCACGAGGCGGTCCACGGCTGCTGGAGTCTCCCGCGGCGCAGGCTTCTCACAGGCCGACAAGGTCAAACAAATGAAGCCTGCCAGACTCAAGGCAAACAGGGGCCGTGACACCGCGGTGACCTCCGAGGAGAAACACGAAGGTGTGGTCCGCGCACGAGGTCCCCGAGCCCTGCTCAGTCGGCACATCGACCCCACACAACGTGAGTCGCGCCTTGTAAACCAATCGGGTCAATGTTGACTACTTAAATATTCTCAACATTCCCAACCAATCCCGTCTGCTTCAGCCAAACAGGAAAACTGCCAGGAGCATGTCGACAGAAAGACAGGCGGAAGACGAGGATGCCTACAGCGTTCTCATGGCTCGCATGCGTTCCTCTGGGCAATGCAAGCCTCTTCGCGAACCTGGACCTCGTTGTCCTTCTCCAACGCTTGGAGTTTGGAAATGGCACGCCGCCTCAGTTCAGCAGTCTCCGTGCTTCGCGCCAGGGTTTCGAGCCCATGAGGCACCATGCCTCTCGCCGGCATGGTGGCGGTTTCCGCGAGCGCTGAGAGCGCCTCCAGCGCCTCCTCACCGCCGTATCGACCTCCCATCAATTCGCCGATGACGAAGGCCCCCATCGGGTTGGTGCCCCTGCCGAAGCCCGCGAGCAGGAGCGGCCACAGCACCCTCCGCTGCTCCGCCGAGAGAAGCTCCCAGCTCGAATCCAGCTCCTTCACGAGCTGCCACGCATCCTCGTGGGCCCAGAACGTCGCGTCGCCCAGCAGCGCCACCACCTGGTCGAACGCATCCTGGGGAAATCGCGCATCCATGCAGAGAGCGGCGGTCAACTCCACCATGAGGTCCGCGAGCGACTCTCCCGGGCCAGCCCGCACGGCTGCATTCACGTCATCGAGAACGGCCCTGGGCTCACGAATCATGGAATCACTCCAGCCACTCCGTCGAAGCGCGACTGCATTCCAGATGAGCTGACTGAAGAAAGCGGAGGGGTGAGGCGCACAGCAACAAGGACGGCCCCGAGCCCGATGGCCGGACACACGAGAAACGCCGCTTCACCTTCGAGCAGCGGACCCGCCCTGAGCTCATCGCCTCCGCCGCGTCCCCCGAAGTCGAACGTCGAGTCTCCCGCTCCGGCCTGCCCGACAGCCAGCCAGGCAGCGTCTCCGACTCCGCGAGCACTCCACCCGCCCCGGCCCTCGGGCCCGAGGTCGGCAGCGGACGCTCCCCCGGCCCCCCTGTCCCCCATCCGACACCGTCCGCCCGGACACCATCCGGCCGTCCCGGCCCGCCGTCACCCCCTCCCCTAGCAGACCACCGTCCAGGTCAGCCCCCTGGAGCGTGGGCCGTCCTCCCACCCATGCACCCTCCAAGAACTCCTGCGCCGCGTCCTGTTGTGGCATATACCCACACCATGCCTTCCGCCCTCACCGCCTCCCAGATTCGCGAGGCGTTCCTCAAGTTCTTCGAGGAGCGTGGCCACCGCCGCGTGGCTTCCTCCTCCCTGGTGCCCGCCAACGACCCCACCCTGCTCTTCACCAACGCGGGCATGGTGCAGTTCAAGGACGTCTTCACCGGCCGAGAGAAGCGCGACTACACCCGCGCCACCACCTCGCAGAAGTGCGTGCGCGCCGGCGGCAAGCACAACGACCTCGACAACGTGGGCTACACCGCGCGCCACCACACGTTCTTCGAGATGCTCGGCAACTTCTCCTTCGGCGACTACTTCAAGCCCGACGCCATCGCGTACGGCTGGGAGTTCGTCACCCAGGTGCTCGGCCTCGACAAGGAGCGCCTCGCCGTCACCGTGTTCAACGGCGAGGGCGGCATCCCCTGGGACGAGGAGGCCTTCGAGCTGTGGGCGAAGCAGGGCGTGCCCCGCGAGCGCATCCTCAAGCTCGGCTACAAGGACAACTTCTGGGCCATGGGCGACACCGGCCCGTGCGGCCCCTGCTCCGAAATCCACTACCACCAGGGCAACGACATCCCTTGTGTCGAGGAGGCGGCGGGCAAGAAGTGTCAGGGCGTCGCGTGTGACTGTGACCGCTGGCTCGAAATCTGGAACCTCGTGTTCATGCAGTTCGAGCGCAAGGAGAAGGACGCGCCACTGATTCCGCTGCCCAAGCCGTCCATCGACACGGGCGCGGGCCTGGAGCGCATCGCCTCCGTCGTCCAGGGCAAGCGCTCCAACTACGAGACCGACCTCTTCCAGAACATCATCGCCAAGGTCAGCGAGCTGTGCGGCAAGACCTACACGCAGGAGGGTGGTGCCTCCATGCGCGTGGTGGCGGACCACAGCCGCGCGGCGGCGTTCCTCATCGCGGACGGCGTGACGCCCGACAACGTGGGCCGTGGCTACGTCCTGCGCCGCATCATGCGCCGCGCCGTCCGGCACGGCTCCCAGCAGCTCGGCCTGGACGAGCTCTTCTTCTTCAAGGTCGTCGACCGCGTCATCGAGCTCATGGGCGACGCGTATCCCGAGCTGCGCGAGAGCCGCACCTTCATCCTCGAGGTCTGCCGCCACGAGGAGACCAGCTTCCGCGAGCGGCTCAAGACGGGCCTCAAGCTCATCGACGAGGAGCTGGCGAAGCTGCAGAAGTCCGGCGCCAGGCAGCTCTCCGGCGACGTCGTCTTCAAGATGCACGGCACCTACGGCTTCCCGTGGGACCTCACGCAGATCATCGCCCGTGAGCGCGGCTTCGACGTGGATTTGAAGCGCTTCGAGGACCTCCTCCAGGAGGAGGCGGACCGGAACGACCCGTTCAAGACCAAGGACCAGGCGCTTGGCGACCTCTACCTGAAGCTGGCGGAGCGGCTCGGCACCACCGAGTTCCTCGGCTACGAGGGCGAGGGCCACGAGGGCGAGGGCAGCATCCGCGCCATCGTGAAGAACGGCGCGGAGGCGACGGAGGCGTCGAAGGGCGACAGGGTGGAGCTCGTCCTGGACCGCACGCCCTTCTACGGCGAGTCCGGCGGCCAGGTGGGCGATACCGGCCGCATCGTGGGCCACGGCGGCAAGGCGGTGGCGCAGGTGAAGGACGCGCAGCGCCCGGTGCCGGGCCTCGTCGTCCACTCGGTGGAGGTCACCGAGGGCACCTTCAAGGTCGGCGACATGGTGCAGGCGGGCGTCGACAACGAGCGCCGCAAGTCCATCCGCGCCAACCACTCCGCGACGCACCTGCTGCACAAGGCGCTCAAGCTGGTGCTGGGCGAGCACGTGAAGCAGGCGGGCTCCGTCGTGGCGCCGGACTACCTGCGCTTCGACTTCTCTCACTTCTCGCCCGCGACGCTGGAGCAGCTCGAGCAGGTGGAGGACCTGGTCAACGGCTGGATTCGCGACAACGCGTCGTCCGAGACTCGCGTCATGAAGCTGGAGGACGCGAAGAAGTCCGGCGCCGTCGCCATGTTCGGCGAGAAGTACGGCGAGACGGTGCGCGTCGTCACCGTGCACCCGGAGTCCACCGAGCTGTGCGGCGGCACCCACGTGCGCCGCAGCGGTGACATCGGTCTGTTCAAGATCACCAGCGAGAGCGGCGTGGCGGCCGGCGTGCGCCGCATCATCGCGCTCACCGGTATCGGCGCGCTCCAGTACGTGCGCGAGCAGGAGCACGAGCTGCGCCGCGCGGCGGAGCTCCTGAAGACGAATCCGAAGGAGCTGTCCAAGCGCGTCGAGGCGACCCAGCGCCGCGTGAAGGAGCTGGAGCGCAAGGTGGAGGAGGTCTCCGTCAAGGCGCAGACGGCGGGCAGCAAGGACCTGCTGGAGCAGGCGCGCGAGGTGAACGGCATGAAGGTGCTGGCCACTCGCGTGGACGCGGCGGACGACAACGTGCTGCGCGGCATGGCGGACCAGCTCAGAGACCGCATCCGCTCGGGCGTGGTGGCCATCGGCGGCGAGAAGGACGGCCGCGCCATCATCCTCGTGGCGGCCACGAAGGACGTGGTGGCCAAGGGCATCAACGCGGGCGCGCTGGTGCGGGAGATGGCGAAGGAAGTGGGCGGCAAGGGCGGCGGCAAGGCGGACATGGCGCAGGCCGGCGGGCCTGACGCGGCGAAGCTGCCCGCGGCGCTCGACAAGCTGTACGAGCTGGTGAAGGGCGCGGGCGCGGCGTGAGCCTCCGGTCCTCCCCTTCCCTGGCGCCAGCGGCGCTCCTCACCGCGGCGGCCCTCCTCATGGGGGGCTGCACGAAGGAGGAGTCCGCGCGTGGCGCCGAGGGCGGGGGCGACGACCGGACGCTGCAGAAGCTGCGCGCCGAGGTGGACCGGGTGAACCAGGGAGGCCCCCCCTCCCGGGGCCCCGAGTCCACGCGGGGCGCCCCGAACGCGCAACTGGCGGGGCTGGCCGCGGGGCTCGACGAGTCCTCGGAGCGCAAGCTGGCGCTTCCCGAGACCAACGCCACCGTGCACGTGGACACCCTCGCGGTGAAGCTCACCGGGCTGGAGTCCTCGCACTCGGTGAAGGGCTCGGGCAAGGTGGGCCTGACGACGGAGGACCTGTTCCTCCGCGTGCGGCTCATCACGCAGAACGTGGGGGCGGCGCCCCTGACGTTGGATATGGATGGCGCGCAGGTGGTAGGCGCGGGGAACCAGAGGTTTCCCCTGGCCCGTGACGCGCAGGTGGTGGCGGGCACGCGGCCCCTGCGTCGCACCTGGGCGCCCGAGGAGCGCACCGACGTGGTCCTCCTGTTCGAGCTCCCCCCGGCGGCACTGCGGGAAGACGGCCTGCACCTGGTGATGCAGGGGTCCGGAGGGGACGTACGGATTCCCCTGCGATGAGCGGACTCGCGTCCAAGCTCCTCCCCCTGCGCATCCGGCTTCCGTACACGACGGAGGACGAGTTCATCGAGAAGTACGGCTCGAACGTGGCGCGCGGCGGAGTCTTCGTCGCCACGCGCGCGCTGAAGCCGGAAGGGACGGGGCTCGCGTTCGAGTTCGTCCTGGCGGACGGCACGCGGCTCTTGCGCGGTGAAGGCGTGGTGGTGAAGGCGCAGGTGGACGCGGGCGGCGGGCGCGCCGGAATGACGGTGCGCTTCGTGAAGCTGGACGCGTCGAGCAAGGCGCTCATCGACCGCCTGGTGGCCCGGCGCAGCGGCGCGGCCGAGCCCGCGCGACGGGCGGCGCCCGCTCCGGCGCCCACGGAGGCACAGGCCACGCCACCGGCCGGGGCGGCGGCAAATGAAGAAACCCAGACTCCCGAGCGGGAGGAGCCCGCGGCGCCCGAGGAGCCAGCACCTCCACCGGTGGCCGAAGCACCCAAGGCCTTCGCACCCGAGGAGCCGGCCCCATTCGAAACGAGGTCGGAGGACGACGACCTCGGCTTCGACATCACCGCGAGCCTGACGGAGCCAGAGGAGGAGAAAGCCTCGGCTGACAACGAGGCCACCGCGCCCGCGCCGGCCCCCCAGGAGCGTGCTGAAGTCCTTCAGCCCACCGCACCGGCCCCCCCGGAGCGCGCTGAAGTCCAGCCCACTCCGCCGGCCGCCACCGAGCCCGAGCCACCAACGACCGCGGCGCAAGACGCCGAGGCCGTGCGCAACCGCCGCCGCGCGCTGCTCGACGTGCCCGTCTCCGCGCCCACGCCGGTGCCCTCGATTCCCGAGGTCGTCCTCGGCATCGACCTCGGCACCTCGCACGCGCGCGTCGCCGTCTTCCACGAGGGCACCGTGAAGCTCGTCCCGCTCCCCGGCACGGACGGCACGGAGCTGCCGGCCCTCGTCGCCGTGGACGGCAGTGGCGAATTGCTCGTCGGCCCCGCCGCGCAGGTGGAAGCCGACCGCGCCCCACGCCGCGCCACCACGGGCCTCAAGCGGCTGCTCGGCCTGCGCGCGCGCTCGCCTCGGCTGAGGGAGCTGTCCAGCCAGCTCCCCTTCCCCATCTCCGCGGACCCGAGCGGCGACGCGGCCGTGGAGCTCGGCGGCCGGCTCATCGCTCCCACGCTCTTCACGGCCCTGGTGCTGCGCGAGCTGAAGCACGCCGCCGCCACCTTCGTCGGCCGCAAGGCCACGCGCGCCGTCATCAGCGCCCCCTCGCACTTCACCGACCGCCAGCGCGCCGCCCTGCGCGAGGCCGCGACGCTCGCCGGGCTCGACGCGCAGCGCATCCTCACCGCCTCGGCGGCCGCGGCGCTCGCGTACGGCCACAGCAAGGGCCTCGCCCGCAAGCGCGTGCTCGTCGTGGACCTCGGTGGCGGCGGCCTCGAGGTCTGCGTGGTGCAGGTGACGGGCGACGACCTCGAGGTCATCACCACCGGTGGCGACGCGATGGTGGGCGGCATGGACTTCGACGCCCGCATCGCGGAGGCACTCGCCGCGGACCTCGCGGACCAGGGCGTGCCCCGGCCCCAGCACGTCCTCGACTGGGCCCCGCTGCGCACCGCCGCCGAGTCCACCAAGGTGGCCCTCTCCGAGCGCGAGCAGGTGGACGTCGCGCTCTCCCCAGGCACCCTGCCCCCCTTCACCCGCGAGCGCGTGGAGGCCCTCACCGCGGACCTCGCCCAGCGCGTGGTGGCCGTCGTCCGCGAGGTGCTGGAATCCAACGCACTCTCTCCGCAGGGCCTGGACGCGGTGCTGCTCGTGGGCGGCCAGGGCCGCGCGCCGCTGGTGCGCCGCCGCCTGGAGGAGAGCCTCGGCGTCCCGGTGCGCGACGACGTGGACCCGCGCGGCGCGGTGGCGCTCGGCGCGGCGCTGCTCGGCCAGGGGCTGCTGCTGGCGGAGGCCGGCAAGCCCGCCGCCTCCGTGTCCGAAGTCCTCTCCGCCCCCATCGGCGTCGCCGAGCGCGGAGGCACGCTGCGCCGCGTGCTGGAGCGCAACACCCGCCTGCCCACCAGCAAGACGCTGGTGCTGCCCGTCGTGCCGGGCGCGATGGAGCTCGCTCTCTTCCAGGGCCCCTCGCCCGTGGCGACGGAGAACGAGTACCTCGGCAAGCTCTCCCTCTTCGTCGAGCGTCCGGGCGAAGCCGAGCTGCACTTCTCGCTCACCGCCGATGGCGCCCTCTCGCTGGAGGCCACCCTCCCGGGCGTGAAGCGCAAGCCCGTCTCCCTGGCCGGCGACGAGTTGGACGACGCGGCCCGCGATACGCTCATCGGCCGCTCCCCCCTGGAGGGCGAGCCCGAGGCGCGTCCGGGCGGCCTGCTGTCCGGACTGAAGAAGCTCTTCGGCCGCCGCTAGGGCGCAAGGATTCCTCCAGCTCCGCGAGCCCACTCCCGCCGCGTCCGTGCGAGCCAGCGTCCGCCGCAGCGGCCATCCCTGGAGCCCGGTCAACGCATGGCCACCTTTCCGCTGACCGACATTTCGGGGAGGTATGCGATGCGACGTTCGACGTGGTGGAGAGGGGCCGCCCTGGCGGCCGCGTGCCTGGCAGCGCCGGCATTCGCGATTGAGGCCCAGAACGTGGGCTCGAAGCTGAAACTCAACGAGCGGCCCCCGGTGGGCGTCGAAGTGGGCCTGGGCGTGGGCGGCTTCACGGGTGACCTGGCGGACAACACCAACCCGGGACCGCTGTTGGGCATCACCGCCATCGCGCAGATTCAACCGCTCATCGGCGTCGAAGCCGGCTACCAGGGCCAGCGCCTCGCCATCGACGACAACCGCGTGGACAGCGGCGAGGGCATCTGGCGCCACAACGCCAGCCTCCTCGCCAAGGTGGGCCCGCTCCTGGACGAGAAGTGGCGACCCTTCGTGGGGGCTGGCGGCGGCCTGAGCTACCTCAACCCCTCGGAAGGCGCGGAGGGCTTCTACGACAACGACGTCCAGACGGAGATTCCGCTGGCGGCCGGCCTGGACTACCGCTTCGGCAACATCGTCGCCGGCGCGCGCGCCACGTACAGCGTCCTCGGGAGCGAGAACGTAGTCCAGTCGCCCGACGGTGATGACGAGAAGGGCAGCCTCTTCAACGCCAACATCACCATCGGCGGGCGCTTCTAGCCCCGCGCCCCTCGCGTCACAGCGAGGCGCGCGCCAGCACCGATTCGGGGCGGGGGTCCTTCTCCCACGCCTCGAGCACGGCCACCGCGGGCGAGCGCCCCGAGGCGGCCACCTCGGCCAGCGGGTCCAGCAGCGGCGCGTCCGCCGCGTCCAGCCGCTGCAGGCCGCGCCGGGAGATGGCCACCATCTCCGCGGCCAGCCGCTTCAGCTCGTGCGAGCCCAGCTTCCCGCCGAGGCCCTCGCGGCGCGCGGTGTCGTGGAAGGCCTGGTGCTCGGCGAAGCTCAGCTTCGGCAGGAGGCGCTCCGCCTCGTCCAGCGCGGTGGCGTCGTAGAGGATGCCGCGCCACAGCGCCCCCAGTGCGCCCGTCATCGCCGGATTCACACAGTCCGCGCCGCGCACCTCCAGCACCTTCTTCAGCCGCACCTCGGGGAAGAGCGTGGACAGGTGGTCCGTCCAGTCGTTCAAGTCGGGCGGCTTGCCCTCGAAGCCCTCCTTCAGGAGCTGCCGGAAGGTGAGCTTGGGGTGCAGATACTCCCCGTTGCGGCGCAGGAAGAGCAGCGGCGCGTCCAGCGCCCAGTCCACATAGGCGCGGTAGGAGAACGAGCCGTCGAAGAACGCCGGCAGGTAGCCACAGCGCGTGGGGTCCACCTCGTCCCAGACGCGGTTGCGGAAGGACAGGTAGCCGGACGGCTTGCCCTCCACCAGCGGGCTGTTGGCGTAGAGGGCATTCATCAGCGGGGCCAGCCGCGCCACCACCACCGTCTTGCGGATACAGTCCGCCTCGTCCGCCCAGTCGAGAGATACCTGACCGGTGGCCGTCATCAGCATCATGTTCAGCGCCAGCCGGCCGCGCTCCGGCAGCGTGCGCCGCATGACGAGGTAGCGCGTCTTCGGCATCCACGGCATGTCCGCCGGCGTCACCGTGGGCCGGTAGCCCAGGAAGACGACGCGCAGGCCCAGCGCGTCCGCCGCCGCCTTCACCTCCTTGAGGTGGCCCAGGTTCTCCTCGTGCGCCTCGCGCGCGGTGCGGAAGGGGCTGCCGGACAATTCGAACTGGCCGCCCGGCTCCAGGGAGATGGTAGCCATGCCGCGCTGCAGGGCGATGACCGGCGACTCGGGCGTCTCGCGGAAGGGCGTGTAGCCGTTGGGCGCCAGCCGGGTCAGCAGCGCGCCAATCCCCGAAGCCCCTTCATAGGACGGGGGCGTCGCGGACCCGGCGGGGTAGATGAACTTCTCGTGCTCCAGGCCGAGCCGGTGCTCGTCCCGGGGCTTCTCGGCGGACCGGAAGCCGGCCACCAGCATGTCGACGGAGGTGATGGGCTCGGAGGCCGCGCGCTTGAGATCGAGGGACATGGGCGCGCCCTATATAACGTGAGCCGTTGGACCCGCCCTGATTTGCGCATGGCCCCTTCATGACCCCACACTCCGCCATCCCCCGCCTCGCGCCCGAATCCCGCCTGTCTGATTTCTTCCAGGGCCTGGGACTGCTCGGGCGCGCCTTCTCGCTCCTCTTCCGCTCCCGGCGCCTGTTCCTCCTGTCAGCCCTCTGCGCGGCCGTCACCGCCGTGGCGCTGGTGGGCCTCGCCTGGCTGCTGTACCGCTACGCCCCCGGGCTGCTGGCCGGGTACTGGCCCCTCCCCGAGTCCTGGTACGGCCGCGTTGGCTGGTACACGGTGCTGGTGCTGTCCGCCCTCGTCGTCTGGGTGGTGGGCGCCAACATCGTCCCTCCCCTGCTGCTCGCCCCGCTGCAGGACCCGCTGTCCGAGACCACGGAGGCCGTGGTGGGCGGCGACGACGGCCCGCCCTTCACGCTGGCGGGCTTCGTGCGAGGCATCGTCACCGGCGTGGCGCACACCCTGGCGCGCCTCTTCTTCCTCATGGTGGGGCTGGCCATCCTCCTGCCCCTCCACCTGGTGCCCGGCGTGGGCAGCGTGCTGTGGACGGTGCTCGGCAGCCTGTGGACCATGACCTGGATGGCAGGCGAGTACCTGGCCGCCCCCATGACCCGCCACCTCTATGCCTTCGCGGACGTGCGCCGCATGCTGCGCGAGCGGCGCGCCCTCTGCCTCGGCCTGGGCGCGGGCGTCTACGTCCTGCTCTGGGTGCCCATCCTCAACACCTTCTTCCTGCCCCTGGCCATCATCGCCGGCACCCTGCTCTACCGCGGCCTGCGCGAAGCCAACCTCCTGCCTCCGCCTCCGGACGCCACACCCGGTGCCCTGAAATAAACGTCCGGGCCGGCTGTCCTCCCGACGTGGCGGGAACGCAATGACGTTCAGGGACGTTCTGCATCCTCAGCAGCAAGGCGATGCCTTGAAGCACCCGGCAGCCGTGATTAGGCTTGCCCGGCCGCTCCCAGCGCACGTTTTCCGCTTCACAAAGGTTCGGAATCTCAGGGCATTTCACGCAATACCCAGGGGCGTCTCGGCGCTCCAGCTTGGATGAATCACATGCCGCGTTTCTTCCGCCGCATCACCGCCGTTGCCGTGCTCCTCGGGGCCTGGGCCCTGGTGGGCAGTAACCGGGCGCCCTTGCCGCTCACCATGGGCGCAGCCGAGGCCGGCCAGGGCTCCTGGGACGGCAGCCTGCCCGCCGCCAAGGGCGAGAAGGCCCAGCACGACCTCAACAGCCTCCGGGTCCTGACGAAGGTCATCCTGTACGTCAAGGAGAACTACGTCGACCCCAAGCGCGTGAAGCCCAAGGAGATGATGATTGCCTCGCTGGAGTACGTCGAGAAGAGCGTTCCCGACGTGCTCGTGGACGGCAACGCCGAGACGGGCAAGCTGAACATCAACGTCAACGGCAAGCAGCGCGAGTTCGACATCGCCCACGTCGACTCGCTGTGGAAGATGTCCTTCGCCCTCAAGGACGTCTTCGACTTCCTGTCGAAGAACATGCGCCCCATCGAGGAGACGCGCGACATCGAGTACGCCGCGGTCAACGGCATGCTGTCCACGTTGGACCCGCACTCGGTGCTGCTGCGCCCGGAGCTGTACCGGGAGATGAAGCTCTCCACCAAGGGTGAGTTCGGCGGCCTCGGCTTCGTCATCCAGATGCGCGAGGGCAACCTCACCGTCGTCAAGGTGCTGCCCAAGACGCCCGCGGCGCGCGCCGGCATCCAGAAGGACGACCGCATCAAGAAGATTGGCGAGGAGTCCACCGTCAACATGGACCTCAACGAGGCCGTGTCCAAGCTGCGCGGCGCGGTGGACAGCCGCATCACCATTACGGTGGAGCGCGACGGCTGGGACAAGCCCCGCGCCATGACGCTGGCGCGCGCGATGATTTCGATTGAGAGCGTCCAGCACAAGCTGCTCGCCGGTGGCGTCGGCTACGTGCGCCTGAAGAACTTCCAGGGCAACACCACGCGTGACCTCGAGGCCGCGCTCTCGGACATCCGCAAGCAGGCCGCGACGAAGGGTGGCTTCAAGGGCCTGGTGCTGGATTTGCGCGGCAACCCGGGCGGCCTCCTGGAGCAGGCCATCCAGGTCTCCGACACGTTCCTCTCCAGCGGCACCATCGTCGCGACGGTGGGCCTGTCCGACAAGCTGCGCGAGGAGAAGCGCGCGCGTCCCACCGAGGGCGAGGACTCCTTCCCCATCGCGGTGCTGGTGAACTCGGGCAGCGCCTCCGCGTCCGAAATCGTGGCGGGCGCGCTGAAGAACCTGGACCGCGCGGTCATCATCGGCCGCCAGACGTTCGGCAAGGGCAGCGTGCAGGTGCTGTACGACTTCCCGGATGACAGCGCGCTGAAGCTGACCATCGCCAAGTACCTCACGCCGGGCGACGTCTCCATCCAGGAGGTCGGCATCGTCCCGGACATCCAGCTCGTCCCCACGCGCGTCACCGACGAGCGCCTGGACGTGTTCGCCCCGCGCCGCTCCATGGGCGAGGCGGACCTGGACCAGCACTTCGGCAACCCGGAGTCCTCCACCGTCGCCAAGAAGCGCGAGGACGTGCTGGACCGCGAGAAGCCGCTGGAGAGCCTCAAGTACCTGAAGGTGGACGAGAAGCAGCAGCAGGCCGCCGCCGCGAAGGAGCAGTCCAAGGACCCGAAGGTGGCCGCCAACGAGAAGGCCGCGGGCGAGAAGAAGCACGGCGACAAGGAGCACCCGCTGCTGGACGTGGACGTGGCCGGCCAGGGTGAGGACCTCGACGACCAGCTCGACGCCGAGTCCCAGGACGAAATCAAGGAGGACTTCGAGGTCCAGTTCGCGCGCGACTACGTGCTGAAGGCCCCGGCCAGCAACCGCAAGCAGCAGCTCCAGCAGGGCAAGGCCTTCGTGAACCAGAAGCAGAAGGACGAGGAGGGCCGCATCAACGCCGCCATCGCCGCGCTGGGTGTGGACTGGAGCGCCGGCCCCACGCCCAAGAACGTGCAGCTCGCCGCCACGCTCAGCCCGGGCCCGGACGCGAAGATTGCCGCGGGTGAGGTGCTGGAGATGGTCGTCACCGCGGAGAACAAGGGCACCGAGCCGCTCAAGCGCGTGCGCGCCTGGACGGAGAGCGACAACGCCTTCCTGGACCGCCGCGAGTTCCTCTTCGGCGCGCTGAACCCGGGTGAGAAGAAGTCCTGGAAGGTGAACGTGCGCCTGCCCAAGGACCTCACCAGCCGCCGCGACGACGTGACGGTGAGGTTCTTCGACGACAATGGCCAGCTGCCGGAGACGCGCGTGGCGGAGCTCAACTTCGTGGAGCTGCCCCGTCCCGCCTTCGCCTTCAACTGGCAGATCATCGACGACTGCGCCACCTGCAACGGCGACGGCGTCGTGCAGCGCGGTGAGACGGTCTCCGTGGTGCTGGACGTGACGAACGCGGGCACCGGCCCGGCGCTGGACTCGTTCACGCAGATCAAGAATGGCGGGGACGCCAACATCTTCATCGAGAAGGGCCGCTTCAAGCTGGGCGAGCTGAAGGCCGGCGAGACGAAGACGGCGCGCTTCAACCTGGAGGTGAAGAAGGGCTACAAGGGCGACACCTTCCCGCTGAAGCTGGCCATCATCGACGAGCCCCTCGAGGAGTTCGTCATGGAGAAGCTGGAGCTGCCGGTGACGGACGCCGCGGCGGCCGCCCTGGAGCCGAAGAAGTCCTTCGTCCGGGTGAACGACAAGGCGGAGCTCTTCAACGCTCCCGCGGCGGATGCCCGCCCGGTGGCGAAGGTGTCCGGGGCCACGGTGCTGCCCGTCGAGGCCGTCACCAAGGGCTTCTACCGGGTGGAGCTGGAGAAGGGCCGCTTCGCCTTCGTGCGCACGCAGGACGCGCGCGAGCAGAAGACGGCGGGCCGCGCCACGGCGCCGAAGCTGGCGTGGGCCACGCAGCACCGTCCGCCGGACATCCGCCTGGATGTGGACCCGGCCGCCGGTGGCCTCGTGGCCAACGGGGACAAGTTCACGCTCTCCGGCGCGGTGAACGACCCCAACGGCCTCCTTGACGTCTACGTCCTGGTGAATGACCAGAAGGTCTACTTCAAGGGCGTGGACCCGAAGGGCGGCGAGCCGAACACGCTGAAGTTCTCCACCGAGTTCGCGCTCAAGGAGGGCAACAACAACGTGCTGGTGGTGGCCCGCGAGGACACCGACTTCGCCAGCCGCCGCACGCTGGTCATCCGCCGCCGCCCGGCGGAGGTGGCCCAGAAGATTGCGGCGCCGGGCACCTCGGCCACCACGGTGAAGCCGCAGCCGCAGTAGGCACGGGCCTCACGGCGCCTTCCGCCTCCATCCGGGCGGCTCTTCCTTCGGGAGGGGCCGCCCGTTTTGTTGACGCTCCTTGCAGGCAGGCGTTAGCGTCCGACGCGTTGGGCGCCCCCCGGCCGGTTCGTGCGCCCCCGGAGGCGGTGACGCGAATGCGGACGTTCAGTCGGTGGCTGGTGCTTGCGGCCCTTGCTTCGGGCACGACGGCGTACGCGGACGACAACGACCTGCAGATCTACCAGATCGGCAATCCGGACCCGGACGGCCCGAATCCCAACGCGTTCGCCAACGCGGACTTCCAGGCCTTCGCGCGCGTCATGGGCGCGGCGATGACGTCCGTCAACCTGATGCCGCCGGAGACGACGGGCCACTCGGCCTGGGCCGTCAACGCGGAGCTGTCCGTGGTGTCGCTGCCGGACAGGGAAAGCCTCCTCATCCCCACGGAGAGCGCGCAGCCCTCCTCGGTGCTCATCCCCTCCTTCCACGTGCGCAAGGGCCTGCCCTTCTCGCTGGAGCTGGGCGGGCGCGTGGGCTGGATTGAGAAGAGCAGCCAGGTGGTGGGTACGGGCGAGCTGAAGTGGGCCGTCAACGAAGGCTTCACCTGGCTGCCGGACGTCGCCGTACGAGGGCACGTCTCGCACCTGTTCGGCGCGAAGGACCTGAGCCTGACGGTGCTGGGCCTGGACATCGGCGTGGGCAAGCAGTTCCCCCTGGGCGGCATGGTGACGCTGACGCCCTACGGCGGCCTGGACCTGGGCTTCGTGGGCGCCACCACCAGCCGGCTCGACTTCAACCCGGCGCGCTCCTACGAGGACTCCACGGAGGACAACTCGCGCGCGGCGCTGGAGGACACGGCCGAGTACAACAAGGTCTCCTTCGGAGACAACATGAACCAGCGCCTGTACGGCGGCGTGCGGTTCATCGGCGGTGTGCTGCAATTGGGCGCGGAGCTGTCGCTGACGCGCACGGGCAGCGTGAAGCCGGACCCGAACTCCGAGGAGACGGTGGGCGTGCCGGCGGTGTTCGCCTTCAACACCACGCTCGGCCTGGACTTCTGAGCCCGGCCAAGCCGCGGCTTCCAGGCCGCTGCTACGCGGCGGCCCTGAGCGCTGCTCGCACGGCGCCGGGGCGGTTGGTGATGAGGTAGCTGACGCCCATCCGCTCCAGCGTGGCGGCACGGGCGGGGTCATCCACCGTCCACGCGGCCACTCGCAGGTGGGACTGGCGCCACGCGGCCACCCGCTCCGGGGTGCAGGCCTCGTGGAAGGGGTGGACGGAGTGTGAGGACACCAGCGGGCTCACCCCGTACGCCTGCACGGCCCAGGGCTTGTCCGGGTCGATGAGGAAGCCCCGACGCAGCTCGGGCGCGACG
This sequence comes from Pyxidicoccus sp. M6, assembly GCF_055568925.1. NCBI lineage: Bacteria > Pseudomonadati > Myxococcota > Myxococcia > Myxococcales > Myxococcaceae > Pyxidicoccus > Pyxidicoccus sp. M6. Next base: position 10,357,322 of record NZ_CM145714.1, read on the forward strand.
GCGGCGAGCCGGAAGAGGCACATCGGGTTGAAGCTGGAGACGACGACGCGCTCTGCCAGCCCGCGCCGGCGCACCAACTCCGCCACCTTCTTCGCGAGGCCGCCGTCGTCGAAGCGGTCGCACTTCAGCTCGATGTTGACGAGGAAGTGTCCGGGCAGCGCCTCCAGCACCTCCTCCAGCAGGGGGATGCGAGCGGGGGCGAAGCCCAGCGGCGAGCCCACGTCGGCGCGCTGGAGCTTCCACCAGGGCGTGCCGCGTACGTCCCAGGGCAGGCGCGCCAGCCGGTCCAGGTGCTCATCGTGGCAGACGACGACTTCGCCGGAGCCGCACACCATGGCGTCCAGCTCCACTCCGTCGGCGCCCTGGCGGGCGGCCTCGGTGAAGGCGTCGAGGGTGTTCTCCGGGGCATCGGCGCTGGCGCCGCGGTGGGCAAGCAGGAGCATGGGCCGCAGTCTGCGATGGAAGCACCTTCCGCGCAGCAACGGTGCGAGCGTCCGCGTCCAGAGGTGGACGGGCGGCTTGCCTCCCCCGGCCCTTTGCTGCACTGTGCCCTCACCATGCTGGGCCTCGGCCTCGGAGAAATCATCGTCCTCGGCTTCATCCTGCTGGTGGTCTTCTCGGCCGCCCGCATGGGTCAGCTCGGCAACGCCGTGGGCAAGTTCGTCTACTCGTTCAAGAAGGCCTCGAAGGGCGAGGACCTCGTGGACGTGAACCCCAAGTCGCTGGGCCCGTCGCGCCGGGGCAGCACCGACGCCGAGTTCACCGACCCGAACTCCCCGCGCCGCCGGTAGGCCCGCGGGCCTTCAGTCCAGCCCGTGGGGGCCGGGACGTCGCGCCGGGCCCGGGCTGTCGGGCACCTGACGCACGGCCGGTGACTCGGCGAGCAGCCGGGAGGCCTGCTCGCGCAGGGCCGGGTGCAGGTTGCCGCTGGCGACGAGCTCGCGCAGGTCCGTGGCGCTCAGCAGCGGGACGATTTTCGCCCCAATCTCCGGCGGCAGGTACGGGTTGAAGACGAGCGCCCGGCGCACGCCGTGGCGCACGGACCAGCGCGGCGACTTCCAGATTTCGATGAGCGGCTCGGGCCGGGCCGGCCGGCGGGCGGCGATGCGCACCACCAGGTCCTCGGTGAGGCGCGGGTTGATGAGCACGTTGCGCAGCACGGACGGGTTGCTGACGGTGGCGAGGCGGGACAGCGTGTCCGGGTCTTTCGTGAGCCGCGCCTGCTGCTTGAGGTGGCCCAGGGACTGCGAGAAGGCGTTGGCGTCCGCGCGCGCGGCGGCGTCCGCGTCCATCTCCATCTGCGCGGGCCCCTGCGCGAAGAGGTCCGCCACCGCGTCGAGCGACTGCACGTGCGCGAGCCTGCGCAGGGCCTCGACGTGGGGGATGTGCTCGGTCTCCTGCTCCAGCGCGGCCATGAAGTCGGGCAGCACGCAGGAGGCGGGGGCCCAGCCGCTCCGGGCCAGGGCGATGAGGTCGCCGACCAGCTCGTTGGCGTCGAGCGGGTCCCTGCGGGCCAGCTCGCGCGCGGCGGCCTTGCGGCGAACATCCGGGCCGCCGCTGAGGGCGTGAAGGAAGCGGGCGACGGTGCGGGCCTCGTCCGAGGTGGGCATCGTGACTTACTCCGTGCGGCCGCCGGCCTCCGCCGTCGCGGGCGGCACCGGCTCCAGGGTGACCTCCAGCCGGAAACCGCCGAGGTCCGCCGGGTACTCCTGGAACATGACGAGGAAGGGAACCTTCGCGCCGGGCGCCACGAGGGTGGCAGCCGCGTCCAGGCGCTGGCTGAGCGCCGTGGCCGCCTCCGAGTTGCCCACGGCGTAGAGCTCCTCGGGCGTGGGCAGCGCGCCCGCGAGCGCCTCGGCGGAGCGCACCCGCTGGCTGCCGTCGAACAACGCGGCGCGCACGCGGATGCGGGTGGCGGCGCCGGAGCGGTTCTCCGCCTCGCCCCGGACGAAGAAGAGCGGGCGGCCGGACTTCGTGTCGTAGAGGGCGTTCGTCACGTCCAGGGCCACGAGGGGCCGGGGCGACGGGGCGACGAGCGTGCGCAGGTGGTCCGGGGAGAGCACGGACAGGTCCACGCGCCCCTCGCGCAGGTAGACGCGGCCCACGGCGGCGCAGGCCACCACGAGCACGGAGGCCACGACGAGGTTGGCGATGAGCGCGGTGACCTTGCGGGCGCGGCTCGGAGGACGGCTCTGGGGGATGCCGACGTCCTCGGGCCGGGCGGTGGGCCGGGCCACGGTGACGGCGGGCGCGGCCGGCACGGCGCCCATGTCCAGCACCTCGACGGAGCCCGCGCCGGGCGCGCCCACCCTGCCGAGGGTGACGCTGAACTCCTGGGCCTCCTCCACCGGGGGAACGTCCGCCAGCAGCGAGCCCGTACCGGCGTCGGTGGGAGCGGAGAAGTCGTCCGGGGCCGGAGGCGAAGCCCCGAGCAGCTCGGCGCGGCCCGTGTCGGTGGGCTGCAAGCCGGCGTGCTCGCCGAACGGGTCCGCGCCACCGGAGAGGTCGAAGGGGTCTGCCGGCGCGGACGGCGGAGGTGGAGCGGGCGCCCGGGCCGGCTGTGGCACGGGCGCGGCGGGCCGCGCGGCCGGAGCAGCCGAGCGGGGGCCACCGAGGTCGATGGACGCGAACGGGTCCTCGCCCGGAGGCGGGGGCAGCGGCGCCGGAGCAGCGCCCTTCGCGGGCGCCCGGGACGGGGCCGGGGAAGGCGCGCCCTTGGAACCCTTCAGGTCGATGGACGAGAACGGGTCCTCGCCGGCGGGAGCTGGCAGGGGCGCATTCGTGGCGGTGACGGCGGTGTCATCGACGTCGATGGCACCAAACGGGTCCTCCTCGCTCGCGGGAGCCGGCGGAGACGCGGAGGCCGTCGGGCGGATGTCGGTGACGGTGGCGTCATCGATGTCGAAGGAGCCGAACGGGTCCTCGCCCGGGAAGGAAGTCGTGGGAGCGGGAGCCGGCCGCACCGGGCCCATCGCCACCGCCCCGGAAGGCGCGGAGGCCGGAGGGTTCGCGGCCCGGCGCAGCGCCTCCGCGGCCGGCGGAGCCGTGGGAGACGGCATGCCTGGAGCGCGACCCGGGACGGCGGGCGCGGGAGCCTTGGGCGAAGGCAGCAGGTCGAATGCCCCCGCTGACGCAGCCGGCGCGGAAGCGCCCGGAGCCCCGAGCAGGTCCGCGAACGGGTCAGGTCCTCCCAGCTCGTACGAAGCCGGGGCGGAAGGACCGGGAGCAGGCACGGCACCACGGGCAGTGGGAGGAGGCCCCCCGACAGGAGCCGACGTCCCCGAAGGCGCGGCCACGGCGCCTGGCGCCGGAGGAGGCGGGGGCGCACCGCCGCCCTGCCCCGCCCGAGGCGCCGGGGCCCCGGCCTTCTGCGGACCGAACATGGTCACCGGAGCGGGCACCGCACCTGGAGTCCCGGGAGGAGCCCCACGCCCCGTCCCGGCGGGAGCTACGGCCCCCGCGGGCCTCGGCCCCGCCACGCCCGGTAGCGGTACGGCGGCGACGGCCCCCGGCAGCGGCACGGCCCCACCCTGCGCATGGCCCCCCTGCGTCTCGGCGGGAGGCACCGCGCCGCCATACAGCCCCGTCGTCATGGGCCGGGCCGGCCCCACCGGAGGAGCGCCAGCGGGCGCCGGCAGCGGCACGGCCCCCATGGCTCCGGGCGCATCGAACGGAGTGGCCGGCGTGCGGGCCGCGGGCGGCAGCGGCACCGGACCGACACGGGTCGGCTCGTGGAAGACACCGTCCCCCGTGTCGAGGTCCCCGTCCACACTGTTCCACGGTGTAGCCGCCGGTCGGGCAGGCGGGCCCCGGGTGGCCTCCACGCCCTGGGCGAAGTACCCCGGCTTGGTTATCTCCACATTTCGAGGGTCTGGAGCGACCCCGAATGGAGCGAATGGGTCCGCCTCTCCGCCAGGAGAGGGCGCAGGCGACGCACCCGCCTCACCCGCGGCGGTCTCACGAGTGACCCGGAAGGTGTTCTGACATTTGGTGCAGCGGACCTTGACCCCCTTGTCGGTCACCTTCTCATCGGGGATCTTGAACCGCGTCTGGCACCGCTCGCACTTGACGATCATTCAGCAGGCCCGGCTGGAGTCGCGAGTATAGGGGCAGCGGAGAGGCACGGCGAGCCGGGTTCTCGTTGCTTGCTCGCTTCCAACCCCTCTGCTACGAGGTTCGCCCCTGCGAGACTCAGGCGGGGCACGTGGCTTGGAGTCGAGCCCAAAAAAGGGGCGGAGAGACACATGAGCGAGGCCGAGCAAGCAGGCGCTCCCAGCAAGGAGCCCAAGATCATCAAGCGGTACACGAACCGGAAGCTCTACGACACCGTGGAGAGCCGGTACGTCACGCTGGATGAAATCGCCGCGATGATCAAGGAAGGGACCGAGGTACGGATTGTCGACAACCGTACAAAGGAAGACCTGACCTCGGTCACGCTCGCGCAGATCATCTTCGAGGAGGAGAAGAAGAAGAACCAGATGCCGCTGTCGGTGCTGCGGGAGATCATCCGCCACCCAGGCGAGTCCATCTCCGGCTTCATCCAGAAGGAGGTCACCCCGCGCGTGGCTTCCATCCGTGAAGAGGCCGAGTCCCGCCTCGACAAGCTGCTGCGCCGCGACGAATCCACCGGCAAGACGGACGCCCCCACCCCCGAGGAGCCGTCCGCCAACGTCACCTCCAGCGAGCCCGCGAGCGGCGGCGCCGGCCTCAACCCGGCCGACCTGCTCAAGGCCAGCCAGCGCGCGTTCGAGGACTGGCAGCGCAAGATTGACGAGCGCGTGAAGCACGTCGTGGAGAACCTCACCGGCAACCTCCCCGCCCTGGGCCGCGACATGGCGGCGCTTACCCAGCGCCTCGAGGAGCTGGAGAAGAAGCTCGAGCAGGTCGAGCAGCAGAAGAAGCCGCAGCCGTAGCCCACGCGGGGCGCGCCGGCTTCCACGGCCCGCGCCTCACGCAACCTTCGGCGCCCGCCCCTTCTTCCTCGGGGCGGGCCCGCCGTGGAGCTCGGCCGCGATGGCCGCCAGCATGCGGGCCCCCCGGCTCCTCGGCGCGTATTCCCAGATGGTTTTTCCGTGGCTCTGGGCCTCGTCCACCTTGACGTCGAAGCCCAGCGGCGTGGCCGCGAGCGCGTCCGGGAAGTAGGCCTTCAGGCGCTCCAGAATCGCCTCGGCCAGCGCCGTCTTCCGGTACAGCGTGGGCACCACCTTGGTGACGCGCAGCTCGGGCCGGCCCTCCGCCTCGCCCACCTGCCGCACCGTGTCCGCCAGCTCCGCGCAGCCGTCCAGCGCCAGGTACGTCAGCGCCACCGGCACCACCACCTCCGTGGCGGCCACGAGGATGTTGCGCGTGGTGAGCCCCATGGACGGCGGCGCGTCGAAGACGACGGCGTCATAGCCCGCGCCTTCCGCCGCCATGAGCCGGTCCGCCAGCCGGTGCGCGCGGCGCGCGTCCGAGGCCACCACCAGCGGAAAGTCCGCCATCTCCTTGTACGCGGGCAGCACGTCCAGGCCCTCCACCGCCGAGCGCCGCACCACGTCCTCGAAGCGCACCGCCTCGTCCGTCAGCAGGTGGAAGACGTTGCGAGGCAGCGTGCGCACGTCCACGCCCAGCACCTTCCCCGCGTGGCCCTGCGTGTCCAGGTCCACCAGCAGCACGCGCAGGCCCTTCTCCCGCGCGAGCCACGCGGCGGTGTTCACCGCCAGCGTCGTCTTGCCGGTGCCGCCCTTCTCGTTGATGAAGGCGATGCGCCGCATGGCCCCCCCGGCCGGACTACTTCGCTTCCTTCTTCGCGCCCGTCTTCGCCGCCACCAGCGCGTCCACCTTACCCTCGACGGACGTCAGCATCCGCTCCAGGTCATCCACCTTCGAGCGCAGCTGCTCCAGGTCCGCCGTGGACGGCAGATTCATGGCCGACAGCGCCGTGCGCAGCGTGCTGTCCAGCGTGCCCTTCGCCGCCAGCGAGCGCGACACCAGCGTCTGCACCGCCGCCACGAACTTCTCGTTGGAGAGCAGTTGCTGCGCCAGCTTGCCAATCCGCTCCTCGCCCGTCTCCACGAGCTTCTTCATCACCGGGTTGTTCTTGAGCATGGGATGCGCATCCTCGCGCGTGGGGCCCGCAGGGCCTTCAGGAAGTCAGGAAAAAGACGCCGCACTCTGTGAGGGGCCAACGCGACGTGTCAAGCAGCGCAACAAGAAGCGGCCAAACGCGTTGACTCCTGGAGACACGATTCCTACGGTTCGCCGCTCTCTTTTATGGCCGGACTTCTCGACAAGCGGCTGTGGATCGTCTCGGGCAAGGGCGGCGTCGGCAAGAGCACCATTGCCGCGGCCCTGGCCCTGGCCTCGGCGCGCGCGGGGCGCAAGACACTCGTCTGCGAGGTGAATACGCAGGAGCGCGTCAGCCGCTTCCTCGAGCGCCCCGCCGCGGGCCCCGAAGTGACGCTGCTGGAGGACAACCTCTGGGCGGTGGACGTGCGCCCCCAGGAGGCCATGCGCGAGTACGGCCTCATGGTGCTGCGCTTCGAGACGCTCTACAAAACCGTCTTCGAGAACCGGCTGGTGCGCTACTTCCTGCGCTTCATCCCTTCCCTGCAGGAGCTCGTGCTGCTCGGGAAGATCATGTACCACCTGCAGGAGACGGGGCCGGACGGGCGCCCGCGCTTCGACACCATCGTCATGGACGCGCCGGCCACCGGACACGCCATCTCCTTCCTCAGCGTGCCGCAGGTGCTGGTGCAGACGGTGCCTCCGGGGCCCATGTCCCGTGAAGCCCAGAAGATGCGCGATTTGCTCGTGGACCCGGCGGTGACGGCGACGGTGCTGGTGGCGTTGCCGGAGGAGATGCCGGTGAACGAGGCGCTGGAGCTGCACGCGGCGCTGCGTGACAAAGTGAACATCCGCACGCACGCGGCGGTGCTCAACCAGGCCTTTCCCGAGCGCTTCACGGAGGCGGACCTGGAGGCGCTGCTCGGCCACCCGGAGCTGCACGCGGTGGCCAAGGCACACCACGACCGCGCGGCGCAGGCGGTGCTCGCGGGGACGAAGCTGGAGCGCAACCTGCACGCGCCGCTCTTCACGGTGCCACGGCTCTTCACTCCCGAGTTCGGAAGGGACGCGATTGAACAGGTCATGGGGCACCTCGAACCGATGGTGACGGGGGAGACGTGAGCACGACGGCCCTGGCGTCCGCGCTCGCGGACAAGCGCGTCCTCATCTGCGTGGGCTCGGGAGGCGTGGGGAAGACGACGGCGGCGGCCGCGCTGGCCCTGCGCGCCTCGGTGGACGGGCGCAAGAGCCTGGTGTGCACCATCGACCCGGCGAAGCGGCTGGCCAACTCGCTGGGCCTCACCGGGCTGGGCAACGCGGAGACGCAGGTGCCGGCCACCGCGCTGGAGCCGCTCGGCGTGACGGCCCGCGCGCCGCTGTACGCGATGATGCTGGACATGAAGCAGACGTGGGACGACCTGATTACCCGCGTCGCCCCGGCGGACCAGCGCGAGCGCATCCTCTCCAACCGCTTCTACCAGTCGCTCTCCACGGCCCTGGCGGGCAGCCAGGAGTACATCTCCATGGAGAAGCTCTGGGAGCTGCGCCGCCGCAACTCCCACGAGCTCATCGTCCTGGACACGCCGCCCACCGCGCACGCGCTGGACTTCCTGGACGCGCCCAACCGCGTGCTGGACTTCCTCGACAACGAGGCGGCGAAGTGGCTCCTCGCGCCCGCGCTGAAGGCGGGCAAGCTGGGCCTGTCGCTCTTCAACCGCAGCGGCTACGTCATGCGCGCGCTGGCCAAGTTCACCGGCACGGAGATGCTGCAGGAGCTGTCCAACTTCATGCTCTCCATCTCCTCCATGAACGAGGGCTTCCGCGAGCGCGCGCGCGGCGTGCGGCAGCTGTTGGAGGACCCGAGCACCGGCTTCGTGCTGGTGACGAGCCCCCACCCCGAGCGCATGGACGAGGCCATCCACTTCCACTCGCTGCTCAAGCAGCACCGCATGGAGGTGGTGGCGCTGGTCGTCAATCGCGTGCACCCCATGCCGGACGAGGCGCTGTGGACGGACGCGGCCACGCTGACGCCCACCCGCCGCGCCAAGGTGGAGGAGACGCTGCGCGAGCTCCAGGTGCTCGCCGAGCAGGACTCGACCGGCATCTCCCAGCTCCAGGCCGCCTGCCCGGGCGTCCCCATCATCCAGGTGCCCCGCTTCGAGCTGGACGTGCACGACATCACCGCCCTCTGGCGCACCGGTCGCTACCTGCTAGGAGACGAGTCGCTTTCCTGACGGAGCCGCCCTGTCGGACGTCCCTGCCCGGCACGTCGTTCCTCCCGTCCGGAGGGCAGGCGGCCGGGGAGGCGCGGGCGGCGGGGGCGCATTAAGCTTCGGCGCGCCCACCCGCGACGGTGGGAACCCCCGGGGCCTCCGCGATGTCCTGGAGGCAGACCGGGCCCGCCGGCCTGGGAGCAGGAGGACGCACTTCGTGATTGGGAGAGAGCGAGCGCACATGTCGGTCACTCGTCGGTGGTGGTGGCTCGCGGCGCTGGGACTGGTGGTGTCCGGATGCCGGACGACGGGCTCGGCCGCGCGGGCGGACGGCCAGGGGACGCCCCCCAAGCAGGAAATCCAGTTCGACCCGGTGACGGTGACGGCGGACCTGGAGCTGGACAAGCTCAACGACGAGGAGCTCTTCGCGGGAGGCACCTCGGCCTTCGCGGCCAATGACTTCAGACAGGCGGCGCGCTACTTCGGCCGGCTCGCGGACTTCCACCCGGACAGCAAGCACCGCCGCGCGGCGCTCTACAACGCGGGCCTCGCCCACCAGCGCCTGAAGGAATGGGAGGAGGCCGGGCACCGCTTCTCCGAGCTGGCGGACCCGGCGAAGGGTACGGGCGACGCGCTCGACGCCTCCTTCCGCGTGGCGGAGACGCAGTACCACCTGGAGCGCTACGACGAGGCCGCCACGCTGCTGGCCACCATCGCCGAGCGGCAGGACCTCCCCATCAACAAGCGCCTGGAGGCCCAGGTGCAGCAGGGCATCTGCATGCTGGAGGCGGGCCGCTCCGACGAGGCGGAGAAGGCGCTGCGCAGGTCCATCTCCACCTACGAGGGCCTCGCCGACAAGGACGAGGTGGACGACTACTTCCCGGCGCAGGCGCACTTCTTCATCGGGGAGATCTACCGGCTGCACTACGACGACGTGAAGCTGGACCCGGCGAAGGGCAGCGACAAGCTGGCCGAGGACCTCAACTACAAGGCGGAGCTGCTCCTCTCCGCGCAGGGCCACTACCTGCGCTCCATCCGCGTGGGCAACGGCTACTGGGCCACCGCCGCGGGCGCGCAGATTGGCGCCCTCTATGAAAACCTCTACGAGCACATGGTGAAATCGCCCGCGCCCTCCGAGCTCGACGCCGCCGAGGCCCAGGTCTACCGCCAGGAGCTGCGGAAGAAGATTCGCGTGCTGCTCACCAAGTCCATCAGCATCTACGAGCGCACGCTGGAGACGGCCGAGCGCATCGGCTCGCAGAGCGCCTTCGTGGACCGCACCCGCGAGAGCCTCGCGAAGGTGAAGGCCCTGCTGCTGGCGGACGCGGAAGGCGAGCCCGACGCCGATTCGCATCCCGCACCGCCCGCGGCGGGCGCCGAGCCCCACTCCTGACGCCCTGGCCCGGCTGGGCAGCCGGGCCCGCTCGACGTAGCCTCGGGCTCCTTCATGGAGCCCCTCTTCACCGCCGAGCAACTCGCGGAGATTCACGCCTACCACCTGCCCTATTACATCCGGGCGGCGGTGGAGCCCTTCGCGCGCTTCGCCCTCCTGGCGCTGCTGCTCGGCGTGCTCGTCCAGCCCCTGTACCGCGCGGCCGCCGCGCTCGCGGCCGGGCTGGAGCGGCGGCTCGGCGCGCTGCGCACGGCGCCCGTCAGCCGCGCCTTCTTCCGCACCATGGACAGGCTGTGGGGAGAGCCCGGCTGGGGTGCCGCGGTGCTCTTCGCGCTCGGGATGGACCTCTTCGTGAAGCTCGTCTACCTGCCGGTGGACGTCTGGTTCCAATACACGCTCGAGCACCGCCACGGCCTGTCCAACTACACGCCGAGCGCCTATGCGTCGGACATGTTCAAGGGCCAGCTGCTGGCCGCGGTGTGCCTCTCCGCGCTCGTCATCGGACTGTACGGGCTCGCCCGCCGCGTGCGGCGCTGGTGGCTGGTGCTGGGCGTGCCCGTGGCCCTCCTCATGCTCGTGTCCTCGGCCCTGGACTCGTACCGGGGCCGCCTCTACTTCGACCAGAAGCCGCTGCCCGCGGGCCCCCTGCGCACGCGGATGACGGAGCTGATGACCCGGGCCGGCATCACCTTCTCCGACGTGCGGGTGGAGGAGACCTCCGTCGCGTCCCGCCGCGTGCAGGCCTACTTCGCCGGCCAGGGCCCCACGCGCGCCATCATCCTCAACGACGTCATCCTCAAGGAGCTCACGGAAGATGAAGTCCTCGCCGCCGTGGCCCACGAGGCCGGCCACGTCCTGGAACCGAAGTGGCCCGGCCGCATCGCCGCCTCGCTCGCGCTGCTGGCCCTGCTCTTCGCCTTCGACCGCCTCCTGCACCTGTCCGCCTCCCGAGGCTGGTTCGGCACCACCCGCTTCGCGGACATCCGCACCCTGCCCCTCCTCTCCCTGCTCCTCTTCTTCGTCATCCTGCTGACGAACCCCATCTCCAGCGCCTTCTCCCGAGAGCGAGAGCGCGAGGCGGACCAATACGCCCTGCGCCTCACCGGCGACGTGGAGTCCTTCCGCCGCATGCTCGTGAAGGCCGCCCGGGTGAACAAGATGGACCCCGAGCCGCCCCGCTGGGTCGTCCTCAAGGGCATGAGCCACCCGCCCGTTGGCGAGCGGCTCGCCGCCCTTCCTCCGCCGAAGCCGTAGCGCCGCACCCGAAAAAGCGGCCGGCAGGTGGGCTCCCCGCGCCTCCCGTCCTCGCCCCTCGCGAGCCCACCCGCCGACTGCCGCCGCCGGTCCGCTCCCCAACGTCCCGGCGGCCCCTCGTCGGACCCGCCCTACGACTGCGAGTCCTCCTTCAGCTTCTCCACCGCCATCAGGGCAATGGCCTTCACCAGCGCCCGCGCCCGGCGCCCCGCCGCCGTCTCACCGTGCGGGTCCGCGTCCACCGCGTTCGCCAGGTCCGTGAAGCCCTGACGGTCTCCCTTGCGCAGGTAGAGCTCGCCGCGGTTCGCCAGCGCCACCGGGTTGCCCGGCTCGCGCGCCAGCGCGGCGCTGTACTCGGCGATGGCCTCCTCCAGCCGTCCCAGCTTCTGGTACACGGTGCCCAGCGCCGCGCGCGCCGCCGTGTCCTTCGGGTTCCCTTCCACCAACCCCTCGAAGAGGATGCGCGCCTCCTCCAGCCGGCCGGCCCCCGCCAGGTCGCACCCCACCTGGGCAATGGCCTTCGCTTCCTCGAAGGTCATCCCCTCCACCTCCGCCCACGTCGACTCCCCACGGGCAAAGGACTTCAGCCGCCGCACCGCTCCGCTCTCCATCTGCATGGCCGTTGCTCCCTCGTGCTTGATGATGCGTCCCATGGAGGCTCACGCGCTCCGCAGGTTGGAGATGGCCGTCTTCGCCATCTCGTGGAACTTCGAGGACATGTTGCTCATCAGCTCGAACATGGCCTTGCGCTTCTCCATCAGCTTCTGCAGGCGCAGCTCCAGCTCCTGCATGCTGCTGTCGAGCTTCGCGGCCTTCTGCTTGTCCGCATCGCTGGTACCGAGCGTGGCGCGCTGGTCACGCTGGTCCGCCATCTCGTTCAACACACCGAGGAGCTCGTCGTCCGTGTTCTCCGCGATGGACATGAGGATGGCCTGCACCTTGTCCTCCACGCTCATGTTCGGGTTGTCGACGATGCTCCTCGCGCTCGTGCCACCCCCCACCGGCTTACCCGCGCCCGAGGAGCCCTGCGTCCCCGACGAGCCCTGCGCGTCTCCCGCCTGCTTCAGCGCCGCCGTCACGTCGGGCCGCCCCACGATTCCGTCGCGGCCGCCCACACCCGACGCCATCTCCAACCGGTCGTAGTACTCGGGGTGGTCCTTGAAGAACTGCGCGGCCCGCTTCAGCGTCGACGAGGCCGCCGGGTTGCTCAGGATGGCCTCGAGATTCTCACGCGTCATCACGTTGTCCTTCGAGCCCACCGCCGAGTCGAACGTGTCCCAGTTCTTGTTCAGCACATTCAGCGCGTCGCGGTACTCGGCGAAGTTCGGGTCCACGCCGTTCCCCGAGGTGCCCGGCGTCGGCGAAGGCGGAGCGGGGGGCCTGTCACCCGGAGGCGAGGTGTCGTTGCCCCGCGTCGGCGTGGGCGGACCACCACACGGGGGTGCAGAGCCGGTCCCCGGCGTCGGCGGCGTCCCGCCACCCGGTCCGCACCCGCCGGGAGGACTGCTGCCCGGACGCTCGGGGCGGCCGTAGCGGGCGAACTCCCCCTCCACGCGCTGCAGCTCGCTGCGCAGGTCCCTGAGGCTGAAGCGGTCCTTGGACAGCAACCCCATGGGCCCGAAGTTGAGCACCTTGCTGCCGGCATCCAGCCGCATGAACAGTCCCTTGTTCTCCAACATGAAGCGCGCGGCGTTGCGCAACTGCGGAGACAGGCTGCCGTCACCGGCGATGCGCTCCAGGTCCGTCTTCGACAGGGAGCCGTTCTTCTTGCCGTCCAGGTAGTCGAGCTGGGTGAAGTTCGCCTCCAGCACCCTCAGCGAGTCCGCGTAGTCGAGCATCTTCGGGTCCAGCGGGCTGCTGCCCGGGGCCAGGACGGGTGAAGAGGACGCATAGCCCTCTCCCGGCTTGATGCCGCCTCCCGAGGACGGCGGGCAGTACTCCGTTTTCGCGGCGGGGTTCTGGGACAGCTCCTTCGCCACGCCCATGGCGCCGCTGGCCGCCATCATGATGTTGCCCGTCGCGACTCCTCCGACGGCCTTGACGGCGTTGGTGATGAGCGGTGGCAGCCCCAGCGCGTTACCCGCCATGTCCACCACGGAGGACATGGGACCGGCCAGCAGGTTGGCCGCACCTTTGAGGAAGTCGAGCATGAGCCCTCTCGCGCGGCGGGGTTGGTGTTTGACGCCGCGCTGTGCCTGTTGGGTTTGCAGCGGCGGTGCCGGCCGCGGTGCCGCCGCTCCCCCAACGAAATCCACGGGTTGGCTCACGCGACTTCCAACGCACGTCCCCGCCCGCGGACGGGGCGGTCCACGGCGGGGGATTGGGGCTAGAGTCCCGCCGTCATGCGGACCATGGGCCTGGATCTGGGCACCAAGACCATCGGAGTGGCCGTCTCGGATGGCCTCGGGCTGACCGCCCAGGGCGTCACCACCGTGCGGCGCACCTCGCTCAAGGCGGACCTCGGCGCGCTCGCGGACCTCGCGCGCGAGCACGACGTGAGCCGGGTGGTGCTGGGACTTCCCCTCAACATGGACGGCAGCGAGGGCCCGCGCGCGGAGGCCTCACGCAAGTTCGCGGACACGCTGGGCACCGCGCTGGGCCTCCCCGTCGAGCTCTGGGACGAGCGGCTGTCCACCGTCGCCGCCACGCGCACCCTGCTGGAGGCGGACGTCAGCCGCGCCCGCCGCCGCGAGGTCATCGACCAGGTGGCCGCCCAGTTCATCCTCCAGGGATGGCTGGACGCCCACCGCCCGTCCGACTCCGACTACCACCCGGACGACTACGATTCGGAGTCGTGAGCCGCCGGCGCCGCGCTACGGCCGGCGCCGGTACACGTGCAGCGGCGCCGAGAAGCCGTCCAGCTCCTCGTAGGCGACGCCGTCCAGCACCAGGGTGCGGCCCTCCAGCTTCACGCCCGCGTCCTTCACCAGCGAGCCCTGCTCGAAGCGGATGAGCACCTCCGGTTGCGTCTCCTGCAGGCGCTTGCGGAAGGTGTCCCAGCGCACGCGCGCCATCCGCTCCTCGGGCAGGCCGGAGAAGAAGGCGAGCTGCAGGTCCATGTAGCTGGGGTCGTCGTCGATGGCCACCGCACCACCCTTGCTGGCCACCTCCGCCTTCACGTAGTCCGCCACCTTCATCACCGCCACCGGGTTGGTGGAGGTGGGGCTCACCGGCCGCAGCGTGTCCTGGAAGCGCCCTTCCGCGCGGAACGTGAAGAGGCCCAGGGCCACCGGCACCGCCACCGCGAGCACCGCCGTCACGCCCGCCAGCGCCTTGCGCACGCCCGCGCCGCGGTGGCCCACCAGCGCGGCGAAGCCGAACGCCACGAACACCGGCACCACCGCGACCTGCGTCACCGTGAAGCGCCCCAGCGGCACGAAGGTCAGCAGCACCACCGCGCGGAAGGTGAAATACGCCGCCGGCACCACCGCCGCCGCCACCAGCCAGCGCGTGTCCGGGCGCGCGCGCCACGCCTTCACCATGCCCCACATGCCCAGCAGCGCCACGCCGGGGGACAGCGTGAGCAGGGCAATCCCCGGCCAGAACCCGAGCTGCTGCAGCCGCCAGCCGATGGCCGGGCCCGAGCCCGCCGACGACAGCACCCAGTTGCGATGGAAGTCCTCCACCGCCTTCACCGGGTAGAACGGGTCCCCATGCATCAGCTCGTTGCCCTGCATCCACAGCAGGGGGAACGGCAGGCACGTCAACCCGAAGCCCACCGCCCGCGTCACCGCCGCCACCTTGTCCTCGCTGCTGAAGCACAGCGCGAGCGTGAGCAGCGGGATGTACATCCACGCGTCGTAGCGCAGCGCACAGGCGAAGTTGAGCATCAGCCCCGCCTGGAAGATGGGCGCGAAGCGGTTCTCGTCCACGCCCTCCGCGTACAGCGCGAAGGCGGCCAGCATGAAGAAGAGCGACACCGCCTCGCTGCCGGCCGTGGTTGAGAACTGCATGTGCATGCCCCAGGCGGCGAAGGCCAGCCCGGCCACCACACCCTCGCGCCAGCCGAAGAGCCTCCGCGTCAGCGCGAACAGCGGCACCACCGACAGCACGCCGAACAGCAGGCTCACCGCGCGCCCCGCCACCTCCCGGTCCATCACCGACAACGCCGCGCCCACCAGGTACATGTGCAGCGGACCGAACTGGTACGCCCCGTCGCCGTACGCCTTGATGACGTGCGGATTGTCCAGCCAGCGCTCCGCCAGCTCCGTGCGCACCACGGCGTCGCCGTAGAGGTTCTCGTTGACGGCGAATACCAGCAGGCGCGGCACCAGCGCCGCCACCAGCAGCAGCCCGATGAGGAGCCGGGTGCTCGGCTCGGGCGCGGGTGCGGGCACCGCCGAGAGATTCGGCGCGGGGGACGGTGGAACGGACAGGGCAGAGGGGGCGGTCGCCATTTCGCGCGGCAGGATACGCAGGAAGGGGCCAAAGCCAAGCCAGCGCCCCCTGCTCCCCTGCTCGCAGGGCGTTCCCTGCTTCACCCACCGCGAAGCCCCCACTCCCCACTCCGGGTTTTCCATGGAGCCGCAACCATTCAGGGAGGCATCGCCACCCTCACACGCTGTGCCACCGGCTGGAGCCCGCCTGCCTCCAGCTTCACGCGGGTGCGACGTATCACCTCCCGCCCCTCCCGAGGGCCCGGCGAGGCGCGGGAGGTGAAGAGGGCCTCCATCCGCTCCGGGAGGGGACGGCGCAAATCGAAGCGCAGCTCCCCCTCCGCCACCGGCTCCCTCGGGCCTCCTGGCCGCTTCGCATGAAGCTGGAACTTCAGCCGCCCGTGGGGGCCGCGCAACTCCACGAGTTCATAGGAGATGACCGACAGCCCGCCGACGCCATGGGCCCGGGCCACCGTCCAGCGCGCGCCCGGCCCCACCGGCTCCTCGGGGAACTGCGGCGTGGCGAGCCAGTCCGAGGACAGCGCTCCGCGCATCAGCACTGTCAGTGCCGAGGACATACCGCTCCGCAGGTCCATCCACGCCTCCACCAGAGCGCCCGTCGAGGACAGCACCACCTCGCCCTGCCGCCCGCTCATGCCCGTCAGGGCCTGCGCCAGCTTCAAGGCGTGCCCCTCTCCGTCGTCGTCCGCGGCGCGCACCTCGGGCTGGCCCACGCGCAGCCGGTAGCGGGCCGTCTGCCGCGTCGCCCACGGGTCCGGCGGCACCAGCCTGCCCGGCCCCGTCCGGAACCTGGCCCCCGCATCCACGCTCGTAGCGGGAAGGTCCAGGTGCAGGGGCACCACCACCTCGGGGCCATACTCGGTGCGCAGCTCTCCGTCCGGGCCCATGCCAGAGACTGTTTCCACCTCCGACGCCACCGAGAGCTTCGCCCGCTGCGCCCATCCCGGCTGATGCATCAATACCAGCGCCCTGCGGGGCTCCGCCCCCGCGTCCAACAGCGACGTGGCCACCACGTCCTCGGCGGTCATCAATGGAAGGCCGTACAGCACGGCGCCCAGCAGACAGGATGCGACAAGCAAGGTGGACATGACTCGACTCCCTGGGTCGGGTGACGCCGGGGCCTGATGCACGCCGCGTGCTCACCGTCCTTCCGAGGACACTCGCGCCCCCGGGCGTCCAGCGCGTGAGACACCGTGCACGATTCCGGCCTCGGGCCTCGTGAGCCCATCAGCGCCAAAGCCGAGTGCGTCCACTGCCCGAGCCTCCGCCGTCCCACGCGCACCTGCGCCCAAGACACCGTGCGCGTTTTCGGCTCCAATGCCGTCAATGCCGGAGGTCGAGGTCGCAGCACTTGAAAAGACGTACCCGCCGCCCGGCCTCTGGGCGCGCCTGCGGGGCCGCGTGGCGCCCTCGCGCCCGGCCCTGCGCGGCATCTCCTTCCACGTGGACGCGGGCGAAGTCGTCGCCCTCATCGGCCCCAACGGCGCCGGCAAGTCCACCCTGCTGCGCATCCTCTGCGGCCTGCTGCTGCCCGACGCGGGCACCGCCCGGGTGGCCTCGCGCGACGTGGTGAAGGACAGACCCGAGGTCCGCCGCCACGTGGGCGCCGCGCTCAGTGACGACAGAGGCCTCGCGCCGCGCCTCACCTCCCGGCAGAACCTCCGCTTCTACGCCGCGCTCTACGACGTCCCTCCGCGCGAGGTGGACGCGCGCATCGACGAGCTCGCCCACACGCTGGAGGCCCGCCGCCTGTTGGACCGCGAGACGCGCACGCTCTCCAGCGGAGAACGGGCGCGCGTGGTGCTGATGCGCACCCTGCTCCACCGCCCGCGCGTGCTGCTGCTCGACGAAGTCACGCGCTCGCTGGACCCGGGCGCCGCGCGCCGCGTGCGCAACCGCGTGCTCACCGACGCGGCCTCGCGCGGCGCCGCCGTCCTCTTCGCCAGCCATGACCTCGCGGAAGTCCAGGCCGTGGCCCACCGCGTCCTCCTGCTCGACGCGGGCCGCATCGCCGCCGCAGGCACCTTCGCGGACGTGAAGCCCGCCGCCGACGAGGTCTTCGCCTCGCAACCCGCGGAGGACGCATGAGGCGCCTTGTCGCCTTCCTCCGGCGCGACTTCGAAATCGCCACCGCCTACCGCCTCAACGGGCTGCTCCTCGTGGCCGGCGGCCTCTTCACGCTGACGCTCTTCTACTTCCTCGCGCGCACCGTCGGAGAGGCCCCCGCCGTGCGCGGCCGCTACGGCGTGGACTACTACTCCTTCGCCCTCGTGGGCCTCTCCACCGCCACCCTGCTGCGCAGCCTGCAGCGTGGCTTCGGCAACGCCGTGCGCGCCGCGCAGAACGACGGCTCGCTGGAGCCCCTGCTCGCCGCGCCCCTCTCCACCTTTCACGTCGTCGCGCTGATGGCGGCCGGCCCCGTGGCGGGCTCGCTCGTGCGCGCGTGCGGCCTGCTCGTCGCCGGCTCGCTCCTCTTCGGCGCGCGCCTCTCCGTCCACCCGCTGACCTTCGCCGTGACGCTGGGGCTGAGCGTGCTCACCTTCAGCGCGCTCGGTCTGCTGTCCGCCGCCTTCGTGCTCGTCTTCAAGCGCGGAGACCCGTTCGCCTACGCGCTCGACATGCTCAGCTACCTGTTCGCCGGCGTGCTCTACCCGGTGGACGTGCTGCCCGAGACGCTGCGCATGGCCGCCCGGCTGCTGCCCGCCACCCATGCCCTGCACGGACTGCGCGCCGCGGCGCTCGAAGGCGCCAGCATGGAGCGCCTTCTACCCACCTGGGGCGCCCTGCTGGCCTTCAGCGCGGTACTCTGGCCGCTCGCCGCCTGGGCGGTGCAGGCCGCGCGCCGACATGTGGAACGTACGGGCACGCTGCCCCACAGCTAGGTAACAGTCCGGCCTCGCCGGGCGCACGGAAATCCACCCACCGGGCGTTCAATACCCTTCGCGCGAGGGGGGGACCCTACCCCCGTGGGCGAGGCACCTTATAATCAAAGTGCCTTTTCACCCCGTGGAGGGGGTGCGCCCGCACGGCGTCCAACCCCACCACGAGCGTAACGCGCGGTCCCACTCCGCGGCGGGGTCCCGAAGGGGCAGCAGGGCTGTTTGTGCCTGGGACCTCGGCGGGGTGTTTGTGGAATGGCATTCCAGCCCTCCAGGTTCACCATTCTGGCCCCCTGTCGGCGCGGCTCCTCCGCACCCCAGGCGGCCCCGAGGGAGAGACATGAAGGACGCTGAGAAGGTTTCGTGGGTCTCCAGAATCGCCGCGCTCCAGGACGCGAAGACCTACGCTGAGCTCACCTGGGAAGGCTCGTTCGAGGACTACCTCGATATCGTCCGGAAGAACCCCAAGGTCACCCGCACCGCCTTCCAGAGGATCTACGACATGATCCTCAGCCACGGGAAGACGGAGTACATCGACAACAAGAAGAAGCTCATCCGCTACCACTTCTTCAGCGACGAGAAGTTCGGCGGCAAGGACGCCATCTTCGGCCTCGATGTGCCGCTGATGAAGCTCGTCAACGTCTTCAAGTCCGCCGCCCAGGGCTACGGCACCGAGAAGCGCGTCATCCTCCTCCACGGCCCCGTCGGCTCGTCCAAGTCCACCATCGCCCGCCTGCTCAAGAAGGGCATGGAGGACTACTCCAAGACGCCGGACGGCGCCGCGTACACCTTCTCCTGGGTCACCGACAAGAAGCTGCCGGACGGCACCACGGTGAAGGAGAAGATGAAGTGCCCCATGAATGAGGAGCCGCTCAACCTCATTCTCAAGGAATGGCGCCCGAAGATTTACGCTGAGCTGTCCCCGCCGGAGAGCGGCTACACCATTCCCGACGGCTCCGAGCTCTGCCCCGCCTGCCGCTTCGTCTTCAAGGACCTGATGACGCAGTACCAGGGCGACTTCGCCAAGGTCGCAAGCCACATCCGCGTCAACCGCCTCGTCTTCAGCGAGAAGGACCGCGTCGGCATTGGCACCTTCCAGCCCAAGGACGAGAAGAACCAGGACTCCACCGAGCTCACCGGTGACATCAACTACCGGAAGATCGCCGAGTACGGCTCGGACTCGGACCCGCGCGCCTTCAACTTCGACGGCGAGTTCAACATCGCCAACCGCGGCATCATCGAGTTCGTCGAGGTCCTCAAGCTCGACGTCGCGTTCCTCTACGACCTGCTCGGCGCGTCGCAGGAGCACAAAATCAAGCCGAAGAAGTTCCCCCAGACGGACATCGACGAGGTCATCCTCGGCCACACCAACGAGCCCGAGTACAAGAAGCTCGAGAACAACGAGTTCATGGAGGCCTTGCGAGACCGTACGGTGAAGATTGACATCCCGTACATCACCAAGCTGTCCGAGGAGGTGAAGATCTACGAGAAGGACTTCAACTCCCGCGCCATCAAAGGCAAGCACATCGCCCCCCACACGCTGGAGATGGCCGCCATGTGGGCCGTCCTCACGCGCCTGGAGGAGCCCAAGAAGCACAATCTCTCGCTCTTGCAGAAGCTCAAGCTCTACAACGGCAAGACGCTCCCCAACTTCACCGAGGACAACATCAAGGAGCTGCGCAAGGAGAGCGTGCGCGAGGGCCTGGAGGGCATCTCCGCCCGCTACATCCAGGACAAGATCTCCAACGCGCTGGTGAGCGACAAGGGCGAGGGCTGCATCAACCCCTTCATGGTCCTCAACGAGCTGGAGGCCGGCCTCAAGACGCACTCGCTCATCAACAGCGAGGACGCGCGCAAGCGGATGAAGGAGCTGCTCACCTCCGTGAAGCAGGAGTACGAGGACATCGTCAAGAACGAGGTCCAACGCGCCATCTCCGCCGATGAAGACGCCATCAGCAAGCTGTGCGGCAACTACATCGACAACATCAAGGCCTACACCCAGAAGGAGAAGGTCAAGAACAAGTACACCGGCCTCTACGAGGAGCCGGATGAGCGCCTCATGCGCTCCATCGAGGAGAAGATCGACATCCCCGAGAGCCGCAAGGACGACTTCCGCCGCGAAATCATGAACTACATCGGCGCGCTGGCCGTCGAGGGGAAGACCTTCAACTACCGGACCAACGAGCGGCTCCACAAGTCACTGGAGCTGAAGCTGTTCGAGGACCAGAAGGACAGCATCAAGCTCAAGAACCTCGTCTCCTCCGTCGTGGACAAGGAGACCCAGGAGAAGATCGACCTGGTGAAGGACCGGATGATGAAGAACTACGGCTACTGCGAGATCTGCTCCACGGACGTGCTGAACTTCGTGGCCAGCATCTTCGCCCGAGGCGACGCGAAGGAGTAACCCCCAGGAGAGAGGCGAGCCGTCGTGACCTTGAAGATCCACCAGGACCACTCCCGCTTCAAACAGATCGTCCGCGGCAAGATCAAAGCCAACCTGCGCAAGTACGTGCAGAAGGGCGAGATGCTGGGGAAGAAGGGGAAGGACGCCATCTCCATCCCCATTCCGTTCATCGACATCCCCCGCTTCAAGTACGGCCACAAGGAGCAGGGCGGCGTCGGGCAGGGGGATGGAGAGGTGGGTCAGCAGCTCGGCCCCGGGGCCGTGGAGCCCGGGGAGGGCCACCAGGCCGGACAAGGCGAGGGCGACCATGCCCTCGAGGTGGACGTCACCCTCGACGAGCTCGCCCAGATTCTGGGTGAAGAGCTGCAGCTGCCCAACATCGAGCGGCGGCAGAACGAGAAAATCGTCACGCAGAAGATTCGCTACACCGGCATCAACACCACCGGCCCCGAGTCGCTGCGCCACTTCAAGCGCACCTACAAGCAGGCCCTGCGGCGTCAGATTGCCGCGGGCACGTATGACCCGAACCGGCCCATCATCGTCCCCATGCGCGAGGACCGGCGCTACCGCAGCTACAAGCTGCAGAACCTGCCGGAGACCAACGCGGTCATCATCTACATGATGGACGTGTCCGGCTCGATGGGCGACGAGCAGAAGGAAATCGTCCGCATCGAGAGCTTCTGGTTGGATACGTGGCTGCGCCACCAGTACAAGGGCCTGGAGTCGCGCTACATCATCCACGACGCCGTGGCCCGCGAGGTGGACCGCGACACGTTCTTCCACACCCGCGAGTCCGGCGGGACGATGATTAGCAGCGCGTACAAGCTCTGCCGCGACATCATCCTCGCGGACTACCCGAAGAGCGCCTGGAACATCTACCCGTTCCACTTCAGCGACGGTGACAACTGGAGCGCGGACGACACGCGCCAGTGCATCGACATGCTTCGCAACGACGTGCTGCCCAACGTCAACCAGTTCGCCTACGGGCAGGTGGAGTCGCCCTACGGCAGCGGGCAGTTCATCAAGGATTTGCGCGAGGCGGTGGGAGACGCAACCAACGTCGCGCTGAGCGAAATCGCGGACAAGGACGCCATCTACGCGTCCATCAAGGACTTCCTCGGCAAGGGCCGCTAGCGCGGACACCACGCCACTGGAGCAAGCGCCCCATGCCCAAGAGCCTGACACCCCGCCTCGCCGCGCTCAGGGACGAAATCCACGGCTATGCCAAGGAGTTCGGCCTCGACTTCTTCGACACCATTTTTGAAATGGTGTCCTACGACGAGATGAACATGGTGGCCGCGTACGGCGGCTTCCCCACGCGCTACCCGCACTGGCGCTGGGGCATGGAGTACGAGCAGCTCGCGAAGGGGTACGAGTACGGGCTGAGCAAAATCTACGAGCTCGTCATCAACAACGACCCCTGCTACGCGTACCTGATGGAGAGCAACCCGGAGGTGGACCAGAAGCTCGTCATGGCCCACGTCTACGGGCACTGCGACTTCTTCAAGAACAACTTCTCCTTCCGGCACACCAACCGCCGGATGATTGATGACATGGCCAATCACGCCACCCGCGTGCGCCGGTGGATTGACAAGATTGGCGTGGAAAAAGTCGAAGACTTCATCGACCGGACGCTGAGCCTCGAGAACCTCATCGACCAGCACGCGCCGCACATCCGGCGCAACCCGGACCCGAAGAAGGCGGAGGAGGAAGTCAAAGCCAACGAGCGCGTGGAGGGCTTCAAGGTGGGCCGCGAGTACATGCGTGGCTTCATCAACCCCTCCGAGTTCCTCGACTCACAGCGCAAGCGCGTGGAGGACGAGAAGCTGCGCGCGAAGAAGTTCCCCGAGCGCCCGCAGCGCGACGTGCTGCTCTTCCTGCTGGAGCACGCACCGCTGGAGCCGTGGGAGTCGGACATCCTCGCGATTCTGCGCGACGAGGCCTACTACTTCGCGCCCCAGGGCCAGACGAAAATCATGAACGAGGGGTGGGCCAGCTACTGGCACTCCACCATCATGACGCGGCGGGCCCTCAAGGACGACGAAATCATCGACTACGCGGACCACCACTCGGGCACCATGGGGACGCGCCCCGGCGCCATCAATCCCTACAAGCTCGGCATCGAGCTGTGGCGGGACATTGAAGACCGGTGGAACAAGGGCCGGTTCGGCAAGGAGTGGGACGAGTGCGATGACCTCCGCGCGCGCCGCTCCTGGGACAAGAAGCTGGGCGCCGGCCGCGAGAAGATCTTCGAGGTCCGCAAGCACTACAACGACATCACCTTCATCGACACGTTCCTGACGCCCGAGTTCGCGATGGAGCAGAAGCTCTTCGTGTATGGCTTCAACGACAAGCGCAACTCGTGGGAAATCATGGACCGCGAGTTCCGCAAGGTGAAGAGCAAGCTCCTCCAGGGGCTCACCAACTTCGGGCAGCCCATCATCGAGGTGGTGGACGGCAACCATGAGAATCGCGCGGAGTTGCTGCTCGCGCACAAGCACGACGGGCAGGACCTCAAGGGCGACTACGCCCGCGAGACGCTGCGCAACCTCCAGTCCCTCTGGCGGCGCCCCGTCAACATCGTCACCCGGTACGACAACAAGGGCGTGATGCTGCGCTTCGACGGGACGACGCACTCGGAGAAGCAGGTCGAGCTGTAGTGCCTACGGGCCCTTCAGCAATGCGGTAACAATTTCATGTAGGGCCCCGCGGGAAGCCCTACCCGGCGGGTTCCCGGGCAGGCCAGCGGGCGAGCGCGGGAATTGTTGGGACGGCAGTTGGGCATGGGCGCGAGTGTCCACTACACTCGGCTTCCGCCCCATGCGAATCGCCCCCCTGCTCTGCCTGCTCGCCCTGCTGGCGGCCTCGGCCTCCGAAGCCGCCACCCGCTACGTCATCAAGAACCGCCGCATCGAGCCGCGACAGACGCTGGCCCAGGCACTGCACGACGCGCAGCTTCCGGACGCACAGGTGACGGCCGTCATCTCCGCGCTGGAGGGCGTGTTCGACTTCCGCAAGTCGCGCGTGGGGGACCAGTTCCGGCTCGTCATGCGCGAGGGCGAGCTGGACTTCTTCGACTACCGCCAGAGCTTGGTGGACGAGTGGCAGGTGCGCCGCGACGGCGAGAAGTACGTGGGCAGCAAGCGCTCCATCGAGGTGGAGAAGCAGGTGTCCGTCGTCACGCTGGACATCAACTCCTCGCTGTACGAGGCGGCGATTGAAGCGGGCGAGGACCCGGCCATCGGCATGGTGCTGGCGGACGTGTTCGCCTGGGACATCGACTTCTACCGCGACGTGCGCAAGGGCGACCGGGCGCGCGCGCTGGTGGAGAAGTTCGTCTCCAAGGGCCGCGTGCTGCGCTACGGCGAGGTGCTGGCGGCCACCTACGCGGGCGGCCTCGTGGGCAACAAGGAGGTCTTCCGCTACCTGCTGCCGGACGGCCAGCCCAACTTCTTCACCAAGGACGGCGCCAGCGCGAAGAAGACCTTCCTCAAGAGCCCCCTCAAGTACGCGCACGTCACCAGCAGGTTCGGCAGCCGCTTCCACCCGGTGCTCCAGTACATGAAGGCGCACAACGGCGTGGACTACGGCACGCCCATTGGCACGCCGGTGTGGGCGGTGGCGGACGGCACGGTGACGCAGGCGGGCAACGCGGGCGCCGCCGGCAACATGGTCGTCATCCGCCACGCCAATGGCTTCGAGACGCAGTACATGCACCTGTCGCGCTTCGGCGACGGCATCCGCGCCGGCGCGCGCATCCGCCAGAAGCAGGTGATTGCCTATTCCGGCAACACCGGCCGCTCCACCGGGCCGCACCTGCACTTCGGCCTCAAGCGCAACGGCGGCTACGTCAACCCGCTCAACCAGGTCTTCCCGCGCGCGGACCCGCTGCCCAAGTCGCTGCTGCCGGACTTCCTCGCCAAGGCCCATGAGCTCGCCGCGCAGATGGAGGCCGTGTCCGTGGCCGCCGTCGCCGGTCAGGCCCCCCACGCCCCCGTCGCCCCCACGCAGCCATAAGCCCTCTCACATAAAGGAGCCGTATGTCCTCCGTCGCCGAGTTCATCGCGCTGTCGGAGCAGCTCCACAATGAGCTCCTCGGGTTGGACGAGGAGCTCTCGCACGGCCTGCCGGCCCGGCTGTCGCGATTCCCCAGGGACCCGGAGCAACGCCGGGCCCTCCAGCGCGAGCAGGCGGAGGCCCTGCGACGCTACCTCCCGGTGCTCACCACCCGCCTGGACGCGGCCTACGCGCACCTGACGGAGCTGGACGCCGGCTTCTCCGAGGAGGAGCGCGAGGCCGCGCTGGAGCACCACCACGCGCGCGTGCAGCCCGTCTTCCTCCAGTGCCCCTTCATCCGCCGGGCCGCGGACAAGCCCCTGGGCTACCCCGGGGACTACCTGATGGTGGAGATGATCTTCAACGAGCAGGACGAGGGCGTCTCCACCTTCGCCCGCCTGCTGTCGAACTACGCGCTCCAGTGCGGCCCCGCGCGCGCGCACCGCGCCCGCCCGCCGTGGGTGCTCCAGCACCTGCGCCAGCACGAGCGCGAGGTGGGCCGGCCGCTGCGGGTCCTCTCCTTCGCCTGCGGGCCGGAGCACACGCTGCGCGAGTACGCCGCCGCCGGTGCCTCGGGCCACTTCACCCTCTGCGACTTCGACCCGGCGCCGCTGGAGCACTGCCGCCGCCAGTTCCAGGTGCTCACCCGCCGCTCCGGCCCGGGCGTCGCTCCGCCGCCCACGGTGGACTACGTCGAGGTGTCCACCTACCAGCTCCTGCGGCAGCGCGAGTTGCTGGAGCGGCTCCGCCACCCGGAAGGGCACGACGTGCTCGTGGTGGCCGGGCTCCTGGACTACCTCAAGGCCCCTGTCGCCGAGCGCTTCCTGGACATCCTCGCGCCGCTGGTGGCGCCCGGCGGCCGCGTGCTGCTGACCAACCTCCACGCGCGCAACCCGTGGCGCGCCTTCATGGAGTACGTGGGAGACTGGCGCGTGCTGCACCGCGAGCGGGGTGAGCTCCAGGTGCTCTGTGAAGGAAGCCCGGAGCGCGGGCTCTCCACGCTCGAGCTGACGAGCGACGCCTCGGACACGAACCTCTTCTGGGCCGGACGGCGGGGCTGAGGCCGGCCGCCCGGCGAGGACGCCACCTGACTACCACTGCAGCAGGAACTCCGAGTGGTCCAGCGCGCGGGAGGTCCCCTCCACCACGCTCTGCTGGCCGCCGCCCACGGCCACCAGCGCGGCCCTCAGGCTGCCCTCGTGGAAGCGCATGGGCTGCATGTCCCCGCGAAAGACAATCATCACCCGCCGGCCGTCCAGGGGCTCGCAGTCATGCGAGCCGTAGCTGACCAGCGTCTGGTAGACAGTGGACGTGCTGGCGAAGGCCCGCTTCGGGTCTCCCCGCCCCACCAGCTTGATGAGCGTGTTGCCCACGTGGGACTCGAAGAAGCCGCTCACGGTGGCCGCGCCACAGGCGCGGAAGGCATCATCCACGGAGGCGTGGAACGGCTCCAGCACGTCCACCGCCGCGTAGAGCAGGCGCAGGAAGTCAGCTGCAGGATAGGAGAAGAAGTCGATGGGCCTCTTCATCTTCACCAACTCCTGCAGCCGGGCCACGGCCTCGCTGCCCGCCTGCCGGGACACGAGGCCGAGGATGGAGTTGAAGATGAAGCCCCGCACGGTGTGTTCGGGACGCGTCAGCGCGATCCGCTGGGCGAGTTCGCTCTTGTCGCTGGGCATCGAGGAGGAATCTCCGTGCTGAGGCGTGCAGGCCCGCTGACCTTGCAGGCGTCTTCTAGCAGAGTCATGACGCAGCAGTGGAGCGATTGGCTCCAATCGCGATAAATGAAGGTCTTCCGGAGGACTTCCTACCCGATGGCTGAACCCTTGAAGGCGCAGACCCCTGTCACGCAGCCCCGTGCCGCGCAGGCGGGAACGAACGATGACAGCGGCCGCACGGGAAGCGACGCGACCAGCTTGCGCCGCTCCTTCCTGGACCATGTCCGCTACTCGCGTGGCAAGAACTACGAGACCTCCACCGCGCATGACCGCTTCATGGCGCTGTCGCTCGCGGTGAGAGACCGTCTCGCGGACCGCTGGGTGAAGACGGCGCGCACGTACTACGAGCAGGACGTGAAGCGCGCGTACTACCTGTCCGCCGAGTACCTGCTGGGTCGCGCGCTCGGCAACAACCTGCTGAGCCTGGGCATGCACGAGGCCGCGGCGGAGTCCATGCGCGAAGTGGGCGTGGACCTCACCAACCTGCTGGAGATGGAGCCCGACGCCGGCCTCGGCAACGGCGGCCTGGGGCGCCTGGCGGCGTGCTTCCTGGACTCGCTCGCCACGCTCTCCTACCCCGGCATGGGGTACGGCATCCGTTACGAGTTCGGCATCTTCACGCAGGACATCGTCGACGGCTACCAGGTGGAGCGCGCCGACGAGTGGCTCAAGTTCGGCAACCCGTGGGAAATCGTCCGGCCGGAGAAGGCCGTGCCGGTGCGATTCTTCGGGCGCGTGGAGCACCACCAGGGCCCAGACGGCCGGCCCGTGGCGCGCTGGGTGGGCGGCAAGACGGTGATTGGCGTTCCGTATGACACGCCCATCGCCGGCTACCACAACAACACCGTCAACACGCTGCGCCTGTGGCAGGCGCGCGCCTCGGAAGAGTTCGACCTGCTCTTGTTCAACGCGGGCGACTACGAGCGCTCGGTGGTGGAGAAGAACGACTCGGAGGTCATCTCCAAGGTCCTCTACCCCAACGACGCCTTCCAGGCCGGCAAGGAGCTGCGCCTCAAGCAGCAGTACTTCTTCGTCGCCTGCTCCATCGCGGACATCGTCCGGCGCTACCTGAAGAACCACTCCGACTTCAGGGAGTTCCCCAACAAGGCGGCCATCCAGCTCAATGACACGCATCCGGCCATCGGCGTGGCGGAGCTCATGCGCGTGCTGGTGGACGAGAAGCGCCTGCTCTGGGAAGAGGCGTGGGGGATTACGCAGGCGGTGTTCGGCTACACCAACCACACGCTGCTGGCCGAGGCGATGGAGAAGTGGCCGGCCACGCTCTTCGAGCGGCTGCTGCCGCGCCACCTGGAAATCATCTACGAAATCAACCAGCGCTTCCTGCGCCAGGTTCAAATCCGCTACCCGTACGACATGGAGAAGATGCGGCGGATGAGCCTCGTGGAGGAGGGCCCGGAGAAGAAGATCCGCATGGCCCACCTCGCGGTGGTGGGCAGCCACAGCGTCAACGGCGTGGCCGCGCTGCACACGGACCTGCTGCGCCGGGACGTGCTGCCGGACTTCGCCGCCATGTTCCCCGAGCGGTTCAACAACAAGACCAACGGCGTCACCCCGCGCCGCTGGCTGGCGTGGTGCAACCCGCGTCTGTCCAAGCTGATTACGTCGCGCATCGGCGATGGCTGGGCGACGGACCTGGACCAGCTCCGCAAGCTGGAGCCGCACGCGGAGGACCCGGCGTTCCGCAAGGCCTTCCGCGAGGTGAAGCGCGCCAACAAGGAGGACCTGTCGCAGCACATCCGGGATTTGCGCTGGGTGCAGCTCAATCCGGACGCCATCTTCGACGTGCAGATCAAGCGTCTGCACGAGTACAAGCGCCAGCTCCTCAACGCGGTGCACATCGTGGCGCTGTGGATGAAGGCCCGGCGAGACCCGTCCTCCATCATCCACCCGCGGGCGTTCATCTTCGGCGCCAAGGCGGCGCCGGGCTACCACCTGGCGAAGCTGACCATCCGCCTCATCAACGGCATCGCCGAGGTGGTGAACAGCGACGCGGGCACCACGGGCCTGCAGGTCGTGTTCGCGCCCAACTACCGGGTGAGCCTGGCCGAGCGCATCATCCCCGCGGCGGACGTGTCCGAGCAGATTTCCACGGCGGGCATGGAGGCCTCCGGCACCGGCAACATGAAGCTGATGCTCAACGGCGCGCTGACGCTGGGCACGCTGGACGGCGCCAACGTGGAGATTCGCGACGCGGTGGGCGACGAGAACTTCTTCCTCTTCGGCCTCACCGCCGACGAGGTCATCGCCCGCAAGCGCGAGGGCTACCGCCCGCGTGACGAGTACAACCGGCACCTGGAATTGCGCGAGGCGCTGGACCTCATCTCCTCGGGCTTCTTCTCGCCGGAGGACAAGAGCCTCTTCAAGCCGCTGGTGGACAGCCTCCTCGACGAGGACCGCTACTTCGTGCTCGCCGACTTCATGTCGTACATGGCGAAGCAGGAAGAGGTCGTCCGCGCGTACCAGGACACGGATGGCTGGGCGAAGAAGTGCATCATCAACGTCGCCCGCGGCGGCATCTTCTCCTCGGACCGCACCATCAAGCAGTACGCCGAGGAGATCTGGCGCATCCAGAAGACGCCCGTCGAGCTGTAGCCGTGAAGCCCGGGCCGGTGGCGTGTGCCGTCACGGCCCGGTGCTGACCTCGTCCGGGGCGAGCGCGTCGCGAAGCTCGCCTCCCAGCTCGGAGTCGACGAGCCTCCGCCCCGCCCCGGACAGGGCCCGCCGCACGGCCTCCGCCGCGTCGGCGTCCGTGCACGGGCCCTGCTCTTCGCGCAGCGCGCGCAGGTCGGCGGCCAGGGCCTCCGCCGTGGCATGGCGCTCCTCCGGGTCGCGCCGCAGCAGCCGGGCGAGGATGACTCTCAGCGGAGGCGACACTTGCGCCGCGAGGCGCTCGACGTCCTCGGGCTCGAAGGTAGCGGCCTGCAGGGCCACCTGGGGGTATGTGACGGGCGATAGCCCCGCGGCGGAGGCGGCTGTCAGTCCCTTCGCGATGCGCGCCCGCTCCTGCTTTCTGAGGCGCTTCCTCAGCTGGGTCTCCACCACGTCGGGGCGGTTGTAGAGGTTGCGGCCCGTGGCGAGCTCCAGCAGCACCGCGCCCAGCGAGAAGAGGTCCGCCCGCGCGTCCACGTCCTCCAGGAACAGGGCCTCCGGTGCGCAGAAGAAGAGCGCGCCGCGCGGAGGAGGCGCCGGAGCCTCCACGCGGCCCGGGAGCCGAACCCCGGCGAGGCCGAAGTCCATCACCTTCACCGCGCCGCCCGGCTCCACGTAGATGAGGCATGGGTGGAGATGGCAGTGGAGAAGGCCCAGCGGCGTGCCCCGCGCGTCCCGGCATGCGTGCGCGGCGGAGAGCGCCTCGGCCACCTGGAGCCCCACGTGCACGAGGAAGGACTCAGGGAAGGCGCGGCCCCGGGACAGGGCCACCGTCACGAGGTCGTCCACGGAGAGGCCGCGCACGTACTCCTGCTCCACGTACAGCGCGCCGGGCACGGCATGCAGTCCGTATACCCGCGCGATGGCCGGATGGCGCAGGAAGGTAGCCAGCCGGACCGATTCCTCCAGGCGCCGCCGCGCCCGCAGCTGTTCCGGCGAGGACGTGAGGTCCTCGGGGAATGACAGGCGCGTGAGCAGGCGCGGCTCGTCCGTCCCTGCCGAGGTTCGCCGCGCCAACAAGAGGTCCATCCCCTGCGCGTCCAGCCCCAGGTCCTTCACGAGCGAGTACGTCACACCGCCTTCGTGCAGGAGGACTTCACCCTCGCTCGCGGGCGCCTTCGGTCCGGCCATGACGTGCGGGCTCCTTTGCCGCCCTCACGGAGGGATTTCCGCGTCGGGACAGTCAGCAGGCTACCCATGGGGGCGGTAGGAACGGAACGACCTGGAACGTCCCGAGCATCTGCTTTTGCGTCCTCGCGCCGGGAGGCCCGTTCTGGCAAG
Source organism: Pyxidicoccus sp. M6 (assembly GCF_055568925.1). Lineage (NCBI taxonomy): Bacteria > Pseudomonadati > Myxococcota > Myxococcia > Myxococcales > Myxococcaceae > Pyxidicoccus > Pyxidicoccus sp. M6. The sequence continues at coordinate 10,387,632 of NZ_CM145714.1, forward strand.
AGGCTTTACATCAACAGTCGCTGGCGGCTCAGGGGAAGACGTCCACCACCTTGAAGACCGCGGCATGCCCGATGGCCGGGGCGTCCTCGGTTGATTGGGAATGTTTGGTACAGCCGTCCTCATCGCACAGCACGAGGCAGACGGGGTAGCGCCGCCCGTTGGGCAGTTCCAGCGCCGTGTAGCGGCCGATGACGGTCTCCCCCCTCGTCCACAGCCGCCCCTCGATGAGGGTACCGTCCGGAAGCGAGGAGCTTTCGAAGACCTCGCTGACGATGTCCCCGTCGCGCACGAACAGCGGGGTGCCGGGACGGCCGGGCTTGCCCGCGCGCACGTAGATGTCGACCTGCTGCCCCTCTTCGAGGCCGAGCTTCCTCATGGCCTCGAGCGCCCCGTCGGGGCAGGCAGTGCCGGGCGTGGGGCGCACCTGGGGGCCGGAGCAGGCCACGGCAGCGGCCGCGCCGCAGGCCAACGCGCCGCGCTTGAGGGTGGAGACGAGGCCCGGCGCACGAACGGGAGGGGCAGAGGGAGTGGGCATGGGTTGCTCCTGGGGCGGACGTGACGGAGGAGAAGCTGGGGCCTCCCCGGCGCCGGCAGAATGGGGGAGCCCGACAATGGGCGCCACTTTGGAGTCCGTCGCGTCCTCTCCCGAGGAGATTGCTGGGACCTTGTCGCGCTCCAGCACCAGCGCCCCCGCGAGCCCCACCGCCAGCAACAGGGCCACCTGCCCCCCACGCCGGGCCCTGCGTCCGCCGGATACCGCCGCCGGCTCTCCCGCCTCCACCGGCCGGGAGTCCTCGGGGAGCCCCTTCGCCCCGTCAAGCCCATGCTCCGCCACACTGGCTTCCCGCGTGGCCAGCGCCTGGGGGTGACGGCGCCGCAACCAGCGCTCCGCGGCCTTGTCCGCCAACAGGTCCGGCCGATGCATCCTGTCCCTGAGCAGGGCGGCCTCATGCCCGGGCGCCAGCGGCCCCCACACGCCGCCGTCGTCGGTGGTGCGAGAGCGGCTGCCGGGGCCGCCATACCACTCGAAGAGGGGCTCGTCCCACGCAACGCCCGCGTCCTCCAGCATCCGGCACAGCTCCGTGGCCAGCTCGACCATGCGCCCCAGACGCGCCTCCGGACGGGGCGTCAGCAACCGCATGACGAGGGCAGCCAGCGGCGGAGGCACGCGAGGGTTGAGGAGGACCAGCGGACGCGGCTCGAGCGTTTCCAGACCGTCTCCCAGCTCCACCCTTGCCACTTGAGGCGCGGGGTATTCGTCGGCCAGCAACCGGTAGAAGGTGACGCCCACCGCGTAGGCCTCGTCCGCCTCCGTATACGGGTAGCGCCCTCCCCCACCGCGCATCGCGCCCATGCGCCAGCGCAGGACCTGGGGGCTGTAGTACAGCGGCGTGCCCGGCGGCACGCGCGCGGTGCAGGTGAGGGCGGTGGCTTCAGGGTGCAGACCCGCGCCCCAGTCCAGCACCACCACGCGCCCATCCGGGCGCACCACCACGTTGCCGCCCTTGAAGTCGCGGTGCAGCACACCCAGCGCGTGCGCGGCCCCCAATGCCTCCGCGACCTGGAGCAGCAGGCCGGCCACCTGGCGCGCGGTTGGGTTGCGCAGCCAGGCCCAGCGGTACAGGCCCTCGCCGTACACGTACTCCAGCACCAGGTAGGGGTAGCCCGCTCCCCGTGCCTGCCACCGCCCCGCCTCCACCAGCCGCACGACGCCGGGGTGACGTACCCGCCGCAGCGCCTCTGCTTCCCGGCCGAAGCCCGCATCCTCTGGCACCTGCGCCAGCTTCAGCGCATGACAGGGGCCGGTGGGCACGCCCGCCTCTCGCACCGCGTACACGGTGCCGAAGCCTCCCTGGCCCACCTTCCGCACCACCCGCCAGCGCCCCACCTGCGTCCCCTCGGGCAGCGCCAGCGGCGACAGCACCTGCACGGACTCGTCCGCGCCATGCCCGGCTCCGTTCATGGCGCCTCCTTCACACCACGCGGTGGCCGGGGGACGGCCACCACCGGTGGCTGCAGCTCCAGCCGCTCCCACCGGACGCCTCGTCCACTCTCGTCCACCACCTCCAACCGAACCGCAGCGGCGGGAGCCCCGGGCGGCTCCTCCCACTGCACCGCCACCCACGCGCTTCCTCCGGGAGCCAGCCGCTCCGGCTCCATGAGGACAGGCACTCGCTGCGCCTCGCCCAGGGACTGACCACGTACATCAAACCGCACCAGCCGCGCCGGCCCCGCCACCCACGGCGCCCCACCGGAAGGGTTCTCCAGTCTCAGTCCGACCATGACGGTGTCCCCCGTGCGAAAGACGGTGGCAAACTTCTTCTGCGTGACCCCCAGCGCAACGGGCTCTGCTTCGAGACGGTAGGCCCTGACGCCCTTCTCGCGGTCCATCTCTCCGGACACGAAGAGACCGGCCAGCCCCGCGCGGGCACAGCGGGCGCGCAGCGGAGCCAGCCCGGCTTCCGTCGCCGCACAGAGCCCGCGCAGCTTCGTCAGCTCGGCGGCGAGCTGTGCTTCCGGCTCCACCGCGCGCCGCACCTCCACCTGCGTGTCCACCACGTCTGGCGCGGACGTCAGCGTGAATTCCACCTGCCGTGGGAGCCGGCCGTCCGCGAAGCGCACCGTGAGCCGCAAGGGCGCATCGGCGGGCAGTGCCACCGCGGGCCGGAGCACCAGGGAGCGCTCCGTGACTTCAGCGCGCTCGAAGGACTTGAGCGGCCGCAGGTCCACCTCCTCTCGCAGCAAGGGCATGCCGAAAAGCACCAGCGTCGCCGCCTCCGGCGCCACACGGAGCACGTACGAGGCCGGTCCTTCATCGCCCCGCAGGATGATGACCTGCTCCGCCTTCTGCCTCCCGCCCTCGCGAGGCTGCCCGGGGGCCGCCGCCCCCATGAGCACCAACCACGCCATCACCCACGAGACAGGTAGGGACATCCAGGCTCAACCTCCTGCGTCGGACGCTACCAGAGGCCGCTGACACGAGGGAGCCTTCCGTCCGCGGGGCCGTCACTGGCTCGCGTGACTGGCCCCGCCCACGCCTTCCTTCAGTGCAGGTCTTCGCCCATGGCTCGCAGGCTCAGGCCCGTGCAGCCCTCCGCCTTCAGCCGCTCCATCAGGTCCGAGCGGATGATGAGCCGGTCCGTCTGCTCTCCCAACCGGAAGAACTTCGCGTCCTCTGGAATGGCGTCCTGTCGCCCAGACTGGAGGCGGGCAGGTGGAGCACCGCCGACACACCCGACCGTGCTTCTCACACCTGGACACAGGCATGGCCCCACGTCGCCGCCCGGTGCGGCTCCATCCGGGCGACTCACCGTGTCTTCAATGCACCACAGGACCGCCCTCCCCGTCCGGACCATCAGGTCCCGGCGAGGCCATCACCCCCAGCTCAGTCGGCGGCCCCATCTCCGCGACTCCCTGCATCAGTCGCTCGCGCAGCGCGTCCGCCATCTGGAGCACGGGGCCGCTGAGCTCATCAGCCCGCAACTTCTCCCACTCGCCTTCGCGGACGCGCAGGCCCGCGGGCGTGAGCACGGTGACGCGGCCCCGCGAGCCGACGGGCGGCACGGACCTCGGGCTGCTCGCGGGGCGCGTCGCCTCCGCCAGCGGTCGGCACACGCTCAGGTCGCTGCGCATGTGGTCCACCACGGCGGGAGCGGGCTTCGTGAAGATTCGGAAGGCGCCCTTCGCGTCCAGCAGCCGCGCGTTACCGTCCCAGTACGCGGCCAGTATCTCCGGAGCCCCGTGGCGCGCATGCTCGACGACGAGCCCCAACACGCGCGTGGCGATGTCCGGCGCGGGTACCTCCCCCAGCTGACGCAGGAAGTTCCAGAACTGGAAGCAGGAGCGCGCATCGTGCCCCTCGTCGTCCATCAGTCGGCGCAGTTCCTCGACGGCTCGCGGGTGCTCTCTGCGCGCCACGAGCTCCGCCACACCCGCCAGACGCCTCCACAACGAGCTGACGCCCCCGCCAAGCGCCTCCTGCTCGCGCACGAAGCGCGCCACTCCGTCCAGCGGCTCGTCCGCGAACAGCAGCTCCCGCAGCGCCGCATGCTCATCCGGTGGCACGGCTGGCGTCGCGGCCCCAGCCTCCGCCACGCGCCGCTTCCACGGCCTCCACTTCAACCAGTGCTTCCAGTCCATCTCCCTCCCCGGCGCACGACATGGCGGGGCCACGCCGCGTGAGACTGTCGCACGCAGCCCCCGCGAAGAAGTGGGGAGAAATACCCATCTCGACGCAGCACGCCAAACACATTGCGCGTCGCGACACGTCGCGCCACAACTCCTGACGCGCCGCGCGATATCGCCTCCCGGTACGAGACACCTGTCTCCTGACGCGTCGCGCGATATCGCGCCCCGGTGCGAGACACCTGTCCCCTGACGCACAGCGCCACGCGATAACACGCCGCACTGTATTGACTGACAAATCAATCACGGGCACTAACACTCCGGGTGTTCTGTTCTCGCCACCCTGTTCAGGAAGGCGGGAATGCGTCTGGATATGTCTCACCGGACACATGCCGCCGCAGTGTGCGCAGTTGCTTCGTTTCCCCCGCACGAAGGAGCCCGTATGCAGCAGCAGCGTTCCCTGTTCCTGGCCGCGCTGGCCGTGGGACTTCTCGGTGTGTCCTCGCCGGCCTCGGCCGCCGCGGAGAAGACCACCTATCCCGTCGTCTTCGCCCATGGCCTGGGCGGCTTCGACAACATCCTCGGCTATGACTACTGGGGTGATGACTACGGCACCTTCGTCGGGGACCCGTGCAACGAGTTCCTCGAGGTGACCTGCAACGGCGACATCGACAGCGGGCAGCAGTCCTTCGTCGCCGCGGTGCAGCCGCTCCAGAGCTCGGACGTGCGCGGCCTGCAGCTGGCGGACGAAATCGAAGGCTACATGGCCACGAAGGGCGTCTCGTACGTCAGCCTCGTGGGCCACTCGCAGGGCGGTATCGACGCGCGCAAGGCCGCGCGCGTGCTGCGCGAGCGCAAGGGCCGCACGGTGGTGAAGGTGCTGCTGAGCATCTCCTCGCCGCACCGTGGCTCGCCGGTGGCCAAGTTCATCCTGGACCTGGGCCCCGGCGTCACCAGCGTCATCGACGCCCTCTTCCGCATCTACGGCAACGTCGTCTACGGGTCGGGCAATGACGGCTACGCGGCCACCAAGGCGCTCGTCTACAACGACTACGACGCCAACGACGGCAAGGTGACGGGCGCGAAGCAGTTCAACGTGAACTACCCCATCAGCAGCAACTACGCGTCCCACTACGCGTCGGTGCTGACGGCCCAGTCCGGCCTCAGCGTGAATCCCGCCCTGTACCTGCTGCGCGGCTTCTTCTTCGACATCGACGGCGACGGGTACTGCCTGGACGACTGTGAGAATGACGGCGCCGCCGGCAAGGGCGACGGCCTCAAGGCCGAGGACGATGACGACGGCCTGGTGGGCATCAACTCGCAGCAGATGGGCTACCGGCTCCGCTACACCGACCAACTGTTCGTGCTGAACAGCCTCAGCATCGACAGCGCGCTGGGCTACGTGTCCAACATCAACGCGCCCAGCTCGCTGCAGATGACGTCCTCGTCGTCCCTCATCAACCAGGACCACCTGGATGTGATTGGCCTGGGCGTGGACACCTTCGACGAGAAGGAGTTCTACGCGGCCGTCTTCAACTACATCGCGAAGAACGACTGACGCACACGGAAGGGAGGGGCCGGATGCGAACGCGGACGAAGATGATGCTGGGGGGTGTGGTGAGCGTGCTCTGCCTGCTCGCCGGCCTGTGGCTGACAGCCCCGGGCCAGGCAGCCGTGGGGCCGCCGCCGTCCCGCGCGGCATCACCGGGTGCCCGTCCGCAGGCGGCCCTCCCCTCCTCCGCGCCGGTGGCCACCACCGGCGCACCTTCCGCCTCCGCGCCCCAGGCCTCCGAGCCGGACGCGGACGTGGAGCTGGAACAGCTCGCGGCCTCCATGCGCGAGCGCTATGGCGCGCGGCTGGACGAGCCGTCCGTGCAGATGCGCATGTTGGAAGCGCTGATGCGCTACTTCCAGAAGCGCAGCCCGGACCGCTGGCGAGAGGAGCTGCTGGGCTTCCTGAAGAAGAACTTCCCCGAGCGGTACGAGGAGCTGGCCGCGCTGCTCCGCAACCGCGAGGACTACGAGAAGTGGGTGAAGGACAACGACGCGTACCTGCGCGGCCTGGGCGAGAAGGAGCGCCACGCCGCCATCTGGGACGCACGCAACCGCCTCTTCGGCAAGGACATCGCGGAGCACCTGTGGGCCGCGGAGCTGAAGAACCAGGCCGTGGCGGACACGCTGCACGCGCTGGATGCCATGGAGGGCGCCAGACTCACGGACAAGCTGTCCGCGTACAAGGAGCGGCTGAAGGAGATACACGGCGCGACGTCGGACGCGTACGTCGCCCGGCACCAGCAGGAGCTGATGAACCGCTTCCTGGACCTGTCCTCCATCCAGCGCGAGCTGACGGACATGACGCCCGCGGAGCGCTCGAAGAGCCTGCGCACCATCCGCCAGGAGATGGGGCTGAACGAGGAGGCGCTGCAGCGCTGGGACGTGCTGGACAGGACGCGCGACGGCCGCTGGGACGCGGGCGCGCGGTACATGGCGGAGCGCGCGGCGTTGGCGAAGGAGCTGTCCGGCGAGGAGCTGGAGGCGCGCCTCCTGGAGGTGCGCGCGCGCTACTTCGGCACCGAGGCGGACATCATCGCCCAGGAGGAGGCCAGCGGCTTCTTCCGCTTCGAGGCCCCGCGCGTCTGGGGACGCAACTGAGGCGCCGCCCCGCGCGTCAGGCGTCCTCCATGTGCTCCAGCTCGCGGCCCTTCGTCTCGCGAATCCGCGTGAGGGTGAAGTACAGGGAGAACGCGGCGGCCGCGGCGTAGAGGCCATACGCCCAGCCGAGCCCCGCGCGCGCGAGCACGGGGAACGTGGCGGTGACGATGAAGTTGGCCACCCACTGCGACATGGCCGCCAGCGACAGGGCCAGCGCGCGGATGCGGTTGGGGAATATCTCTCCCAGCAATACCCAGACGACGGGCCCCCACGAGAAGCCGAAGAAGACGACGTACAGGTTGGCGGCCACCAGCGCCGTCATTCCTCGCGCTCCCTGCAGCACCGGGTTGCCCAGCGCGTCCAGCGGGGCGGTGGTGAACATGAAGGCCAGCGTCCCGAGCGTGAGCGTCATCCCGAGCGAGCCCGCGAGGAGCAGCGGCTTGCGGCCGAGCCGGTCCACGAAGGCAATGGCGATGAGCGTGGTGAGGATGTTGGTGATGCTGGTGATGACGGTGATGAGCAGCGAGTCGTGCTCGGAGAAGCCCACCGCCTGCCAGAGCACGCTGGAGTAGTAGAAGATGACGTTGATGCCCACGAACTGCTGGAGCACCGCGAGGACGATGCCCACCCAGACCACGGGCAGCAGGCCGAAGCGGGGCCCCTTCAGGTCCGCGTGCTTCGGCGGCCGGTACTCGCGCAGCGACGCGCGCACCTCCACCAGCCGCAGGGGGGCCGCGGCGCCCAGCATGTCCCGCAGCACGTCCAGGGCTTCCCGCTCACGCCCCTTCGCCACGAGGTAGCGCGGGGACTCGGGGATGATGAGCGCGCCAATGCCATACGCCAGCGCGGGCGGCACACCCGTCCAGAACATCCACCGCCAGGCGGCGAAGTCGAACCAGAGGGGTTTGGCGGCCGCACCCGCGGCATGGCTGAGCGCGAAGTCCCCGAGCAGCGCCACGAAGATGCCGACCACGATGGCCATCTGCTGAAGCGAGCCGAGCCGTCCGCGCAGGTGGGCGGGCGCAATCTCCGCGATGTAGGCCGGTGCGACGACACTCGCGCCGCCCACGGCCACGCCGCCCACCAGGCGCCAGAGGCCCAGGTCCCACAACGAGAACGCGAAGCCCGAGCCGAGCGCGCTGACCGCGAAGAGGCCGGACGCCACCATCATGGTGCGCGTGCGGCCGAAGTGGTCCGCCAGCCGCCCGGCGTAGAAGGCCCCCACCGCTGAGCCGAGCAGCGCCGAGGAGACACACAAGCCCAGCGCCCAGCTGCTCGCGTCGAAGGTGCTCCGCAGCGCGCCGACGGTGCCGTTGATGACGGCCGTGTCGAAGCCGAACAGGAAGCCACCGAGCGCGGCCACCACCGTGATGAAGAAGACCCGCGTCGCGGATTCCCTGGGCGTGACTTCCGGCCGCCTGCCCACGGGGGCTTCCATCACCTCGGACATGCGTCGCGCCTCCCCTGGAAAGGGCGAGCCCCTCTCCCATCAGGATAGGTCTCGCGCGCGAGGCGGCACGCACGGGAAGCAGGCTCCCCGAGGGTGGGCCCGGGGGCAGGCATGCTCATCCGTCCGTCACCGCGCCCGGGAATGACCGAGGCAAGCGCCGCTCCGGGGGAGGAGCGGGCCAGGCGCCTGCCCCGCGGGAGGAGGCGCCCGGGAAGGGTCGGCTGCGCCCGCTCAGGCCGCCTTGTTGAGCCACTCCTCGTACGCGCGGAAGTCGTAGTCGCGTCCGAGGAAGGCGTGCACCAGCTTCGCGGCGTCGTCCGAGCCGCCCGGCTCCAGCACCTCGCGGCGGTAGGCCTGCGCGGGCGCGGGGTCCAACATGCCCTTGCGCTGGAACACGGTGAAGAGGTCCTTCGCGATGACCAGCGACCACATATACGTGTAGTAGTTGGACGAGTACCCGTCGAGGTGCCCGAAGGAGAGGTGGAAGTACGTGCCCTCCACATACGGGAAGGGCGTGTACTTCCCCTGCAGCTCGCGCACGAGCGCGGTGGCGTCCACGCTCTTCGGCTCGCGCCGGTACAGCTCCAGGCTGAGCGCGGCGTAGAACATCTGCTGGCGCACCCACAGCCCCTTGCCGAACTCGTCCGCGCGGCGCATGCGCGCGACGATGTCCGCGGGAATCGGCTCGCCCGTCTGGTAGTGCCGGGCGAAGGTCTGCAGGCACGCGGCGTCACGCGCCCACTCCTCCAGCATCTGCGACGGGGCCTCCACGAAGTCCCACTCCGTGCGCACGCCGGACACGCCCGCCCAGCGCGTGTGGCCGCCGAAGATGTGGTGCAGGAGGTGGCCGAACTCGTGGAAGAAGGTCTCCACGTCGCTGTGCTGGAGCAGCGCGGGCTCGGCGCCGGGCCGGGGGAAGTTGCACAGCAGCACGCCCTCCGGCAGGCGGAGTCCCGTCTTGCCGCTGGTGAGGGTGAACTGGGCCGCGTGCTTGTACTTGTCCTCGCGCGGGTGCATGTCCAGGTAGAAGCGCCCGCGCAGCGCCGCGCCCTCGTAGACGTCGTAGGCCTCCACGTCCGGGTGCCACACCGGCGCGTCCGGGACGTGACGGTAGGTGACGCCGAACAGGCGCGCCGTCAGGTTGAGCACGCCCTGCTTCACGCGCGTGTACTCGTAATACGGCCGCACCACCTGCGAGTCGAACGCGTACTGCTCGGCGCGGACGCGGTCCTCCAGGTACGCCTGGTCCCACGGGTCCACGCGCGGGGCGTCCGGCACCTCGCGGCGCTTGCGGGCCAGCAGCATGTCGTAGTCGCGCTTCATGCGCGCGCCGGAGGCGGCGGAAATCTTCTCGATGAAGTCCGCGGCGGACTGCTCGTCGCGAATCATCTTGTCCTCGGTGGAGTACGCCGCCCAGTTCCGGTAGCCGAGCAGCGTGGCCAGCTCGTGCCGCCGCGCCACCATGCGCTGGAGCACGTCCACGTTGGCGGGGTGGCCACGCAGGCGGAACAGGCGCCACATCTGCTCTCGCGCCTTCGCGTCCCTCGAGTACGTCATGAAGGGGACGATGTCCGGGTAGTCCGTGGTGATGCGCACCAGGCCGTCCGTGCCGGGCGGGTGGGCGCGCACGTAGTCGTCCGGCAGGCCTTCCAGCGCGGACGGGGGCAGCGCTTGCGTGCGGGTGTCCTGGCGGATGTTGCGGCTGAACTCCTGGCCGATGCGGACCAGCTCTTCTTGCAGTTCCTTCACCCGGGCGCGGGTGGGGGCATCGCGGTCCACGCCGGCGCGGCGGAACTCGCGCAGCACCTTCTCCATCCACTTGCGCGTGGGGCCGTCCTCCCTGGAGAGGTCCAGCGAGGCGAGCACGTCGTAGACGCCCCGGTCCATGCGGATGTCGTTGATGAGCGTCTCGAGCGCCTGCTCGGCCGCCTCACCGGCCTCGCGCATGGCGGCGTCCGGGTGGGCATGGCGGGCCACGGCGGCGCGCGAGCTGGCGTCGTCGAGCGCGGCCATCGCCTCGTCATAGAGCTCCAACACCTTCCGCGTGTCATACGGAGGGCGTAGCGCCTTGAGGCGGGCGATGCCGTCGCGGGCCGAGGCGATGGCCTCCTCGCCGGAGCGGCGGAACTCGGCCGGCGGGCAGGTGATGAGGCGAGCGGCGTCGGGGACGAGAGTCTCTGCGGGCACTGTCTGCTCCTGAACCTGGATTCAGATAAGTAGGGGCGGCAAGGGTAATGCGCATGCATGCCCGGGGCAGCAGCCTTCCGCGGCGGAAAAAGCAGGAGGCCGCCCCGGCGTGGGTGCCGGATGCGGCCTCCTGGACTTCTCAACGGTTCAGTGGACTACGGCAGCTCGGTCGCGCTCGTCGAGTTCTGCGGCTGGCGCACGGCGCGGGTGACGATGTTCAGCGAGTTGTTGTCCGTGTCGTAGCTGTTGCCACGGGCGGCATCGGCGCCGCCGACCGCCATGGTGGTCGAGGTCGAAGTGGACACCGCCTTGCGCTCGAGGCTGCCGCCCACGGCCGGATGGGCAGGAGCCGCCGCGCCCTCGGGGCTGTTGCCGGTGCCCCACGCCACCTTGTCCACCGCCACGTCCGACGGACTCGTGGTGAGCCCCGGGCCGATGCGCACGTGGCCACCCGCCGTGGTGGAGGAAGAGAGGTCGAAGGTGTACGACACATCCGCCGTCGTACCGCCGCCATTGAAGGTGGCGCCCGCGAGGAGGAAGTACCCCCGGGCCTTGATGACCTTGCCGGCGGGGATGGTGACGGTGCCGGTATAGGACGTGCCCGTGGCCGACTTGTACTGCACCAGCCAGCCGCCGATGTTCACGTCGCTGTTCGTCGGGTTGTGGAGCTCGATGAACTCGTCCGTCGAGGCGGTGCCGGTACCGTTGCCACCGCAGATTTCGCTGATGACGACGTGGTTGGTGATGGGTGTCGGAGGCGGAGCCACCACCGTCACCGTGCCGTACTGAGGCGTGCCCGTCACGACGCCGTTCTGGTCGCAGTACACCCAGGTGTCCGCGCCCGCCGGCCCCTTCGTGAAGCGGTAGCGGAAGCCGTACAGGTAGCTGCCCGCCGTGCCGATGTTCAGCGTGCCCACCATCTCGTCGTTGTTGGGCTCCGACGTCGCGGTGTAGCTCGCGTTGAACGGCGCGGGCACCCACGTCCAGTTCTGCGGAGCGCTGGCATCCGTGCCGTAGCCGAGCTCGGCGACGATGAACGGGAAGTTGTCGTTGCCGCTCTGGTTCCGGTTGGAGATCTGGGCGTCGTAGAAGCGGCTGTAGATGGTCTGTGGCGTGTTCACCAGGATGGGCGTGTCGATGGTCTTCGGGAACTGGATGGCGCAGTAGTCCACCGGCGGGTTGATGACCACGTCGCACGTCTCGTTGGGCAGCCCCGGCGTGCCATGGCCTCCCCCCGCCCCCGGCAGCTGCGCGATGGAGTCGCACCAGTACCAGAGGTGCTGGTGCGCCGGCGTCCCCACCACCACCGAGGACAGGTTCATGGAGGCGTTCCCCGTCTGCGGGAAGTTGAGCGTGTACACGAGGTCGTCCACCACGGTGCTGCCCATGCTCACCGTGAGGTGCCCCTTGCGGTCGAGAATGAAGTTGGAGGGCGTGGCGTAGTCCACGACGACTCCGCCATTGGAGAAGATGTCCGTGTCGTAGGCGATGACGAAGGAGTCCCCGCCGGCCACGACGCGCGGCTGGTCGTTCGGAGACTCCACGTTGAAGTTCCGCACGTTGCCGTCGCCGTCATCGTAGGTGACGGTCAGGTTGGTGAGGTCCAGCAGCCCGCTCGTCGTGTTGGTCAGCTCGAAGTACTCGGTGACGGGGAAGTCGGGCGAGTGCATCACCTCGCTGATGGCCAACTGTCCCGCGGCCGGCGCAGGCGCCGTGCCACAGGCGCCCTGGAAGCAGACCGCGTCCTGACCTTCGCAGACCGTGAGCCGGGCGGAGTTGTCGCACGCCGCCTGGCCGTTGGAGACGAAGCAGGTCGCGGTGAAGACGTAGACGCCCCGGCCGTCCTCGGCGCACTCCGAGGGCTGGGGCTGGCAGACCACGCCGCCGCACGGTCCGGGAACCTCGATGGAGGTCGTCACCAGCGAGCTGGCATTGCCCGCGCCGTCGAGGACGCGGAGGCCGAAGTACCAGGTCGTCGCCTGCGCGGGCGGGAGGCCCACGACCGCGGCCTCCTGGGCACCGGACGACTGAGGCGCGTTGGTGGAAACCAGAGTGGCGTCACCGAAGTTGCCCGCGGTGATGGGGCTGGTGCTGCGGCGCAGCTCGTAGCTCGCCGCCTGTCCGTCGCTGCCGTCGTCACCCGTGGCCAGCCAGGTCAGGCGAACGGTGTTGTTGTCCACCAGCGACGCGGAGAAGGTGGAGGCCGGCGCGGGGGCCTGGTCGTCGGTGATGACGACCTCCGCCTCCACCGCGGCGAAGCCCGAGTTCTCCGCCGTCACGGAGAGGCGGAAGGTGCCCTCCTGGTCCACGGAGAGGTTCGCGAAGGTGGCCACACCGTCCACCGGATTCACCGTCGGCGTACCACCCAGCGTGGCGCCCGCGGGGCCGATGAGCTGCACCGTCATCGCCGGCGAGGTGACGCGCGGCGTGTTGCCGAACGCGTCGTTCAGCGCCACGCGCAGCTGCGCGAGCGGCTGACGCACGGAGCCCGTCGTCGGCGCGTTGACGACCACCAGTCGCGTCGGCGCCCCCGCCTCCACCGTGACGTCGTCCACGCCCTCCACGGAGCGCGGAACGTCGCGGAACGTCGCCGACTGCGCACCCGCCGTCTCGAAGATGACGACGAACGCGTGCCGGCCGTTGTCCGCGGGGATGTACGCATAGGGCTCCGGCAGCACGGCCTTCGCATCCGTCGATGAGACGGTCACCGTGCCGGTGTAGTCCGTCTTCACGTTGTCGGCGCTGTCGTACGCGGTGACGGTGTAGATGACGCCCTGACCCGCGACCACCGGCCCAGGCGTGCGGTCCACGACGAGCCGCGCGAGCGCGCCCGGCGCCACGGTGATGGGCTCGCTGGCCTGCAGCGCCGCGGCCGCCACGTCGCGGACCACCAGGGTGATGTTGCCCACGGTGGCGAACGTCATGCCGAAGGTGTGCCGGCCCGCGTCTGTCTCGGTGAACGTGTAGTTCCCCGGCAGGCTGGCCCCGGTGCCCCCCTGCGCCTCGAACGTCACCGTCCCCCGGTAGCCCGAGGCCTGGTTCTCGTACGCGTCGAACAGCGTCACCGTCACGCTCACCGGCTCGTTCGCGAGCGGCGCGGTAGTGGACACCTGGAGCCTCAGATGGGCAGCGGCGGCCGGGGCCACGCGCGTGTTCGCCGTGACGCTCCGTCCCCCACCACCCTGCTCCGTCACGGTGACGGAACGCGCGCCCGCCGTGCGCAGCGTCACGGGGAACGTGTGCTGGCCGTTGTCACCCGGCGCGAAGAGGTAGTCCGCCGGAAGCACCGCCTGCGCGTCATTCGAAGAGAAGTGAACCGTGCCGGAGTAGCCCGTCACGATGTTGCCGAAGCGGTCCCTCGCGCTGAGGACGAGCGAGCTCGACGCGCCCGCCGTCACATCCTCCGCGAGCCCCGCCAGCTCCAGGTGGTCCGCCGCGTCGCTGCCAACCTCCACGTCCAGCGAGTCCGCGAGCTGCGCATTGCCCACGTCCGCCACCGTCACCCGACGGGGGCCCGCCGAGACGAGCACGACACCGTTGAAGACGTGGTGACCCGCGTCGGTGCCCGGAACGAAGGTGTAGTCCGCGGGGAGCTGCGCCTGCGCGTCGTCCGACGAGAAGTGCACCGTCCCGGCGTAGCCGGTGGCCACGTTGTCGAACGCGTCGTACACGGTGACCTCCAGGCTGCCCGCCACGCCCGCGGTGACGAGCGCCACGAGGCCGGTGAGCGCCACATGGTGCGCGCCGGCCGGGGAGATGGTGAACGCGTTGCTCTGCTTCGTCAGCGAGTTGGCGCTGGCGGACAGGTGGTACGTACCGGCCTTGTCCACGCGCAGGCCGGTGAAGGTGGCCACGCCGTTGACGGCGGACACCGTGGCCAGCTCCACGTTGGGGTTGCCCACCAGCGACAGCGTCACCGGCGCGGTGGAGGAGCTCGCGACGTCACCGTTGGCGTCCTGCAGTTCCACGACCACCTGCGCCAGCGGCTGGCCGGCGGTGCCATTGGCGGGCTGCGGGGTGAAGACGAGCTGCGCCACCGCCGGGTCCTGCGTCTGCACCATCAGGCTGCTGGAGCGCGCGCTGTTGCCGCGGTTGTCCGTCACGCGCAGCGCCACGTGATACGTCTGCCGGGGCGTGAGGTTCTGAATCGTCGCGGACTGGGGCTGGCCCGCCGCGGCCGGAGCGCCGACGCCGCCCACCGGAGTGGCCGCGTTGAACTCGGCGTCGGTGGTGATGGGGCTCACCGAGTAGCGCAGCTCCTGCGAGGTCGCCTGGCCCTGGTTGCCGTCGTCACCCACGGCGGTCCACGTCACGGTGACGCTGTCCGGCGTGGACGCGCCCGCGGCGAGCACCGGCGTCGCGGGGGCCACGTTGTCCCCCACCGCGATGGCCGCGCTGGTCGCGGACTGGAGCCCCTGGGCGGAGGCGACGAGCTGGAAGGAGCCCTCGTCGTCCAGGTGCAGGTTGGAGAAGGTGGCCACGCCGTCCACCGGCGTCGCCTCGAGGACGCCACCCAGCCCGGTGCCGCCCGCCGCCAGACTCATCGTCACCCGGGGCGCGCCGACGGCCGCGTTGTTTGCGAAGGCGTCCTGGAGGAGCACCACCACCGGGGACAGCGTCGCGCGCACGAAGACGCTGGCGGGCGCCTGCTGGATGGCGAGCGCGGCGACCTGCCCTGCCACCACGCCCACGTCCTGGCGGGACTTCAGCGCCGCGACGGCGCCGTCCTGGAAGTCCAAGTGCTGGTTGCCCGCGCGCTTCAGCACGATGCCCGCGAAGGTGAAGCGGCCCGCGTCCTGCGCGGTGAAGGGATGCGAGGCGGGCAGCGTGGCGGTGGCGTCCGAGGACGTCACGGCCAGCGTGCCGGTGTAGCCCGTGGCCACGTTGCCGAAGGCGTCCTTCACCGTCACCTGCGCGCTCTGCCCGGCGCCCGCGGTGGCCGTGGCCGGAAGGCCCGCGACTTCCAGCGAGGCGGCCGCGGCCGGAGCGACGGCGAAGGTGGGGCTGGTGGCGCCCTCCAGGCCGGCGGCCTCCACCTTCAACTGGAAGCCCGTGCCCGCCTTCTTCAGCACCGCCTCGGTGAAGCGCACCACGCCGTCCACCGCGTGCGCCTTCAGCGTGCCTTCGAGCGTCGCGTCACCCGGGCCCGCGGCCAGCGACAGCGTCACCTCGTCCGTGGCGCCCGCCACGGTGCGGCCCTTCCCGTCCTTCAGCGTCACCTCCAACGCTCCGATGGGCGCGCCGGCCGTGGCCGACAGCGCGGTGGCGGTGAAGGCCAGCCGCGTGGGGCGCTGCGCGATGAACTCGATGACCGGACGCGTGCCCAGCACCACCGCGCCGCCGTCGGCGTCCACGGAGGCCGTCACCGTCTTCGAACCCGCCTTGGAAGACACCACCGAGGCCGTGGCGCGGCCCTCCGCGTTCGTCTTCGCCGCCGGCTGCGTCACGGTGTTGCCGTCGCCGGACACCTCCACGCGCACCGTGCGCCCTTCCATGGGCGTGCCGTCCTTCTGCTTCACGGTGACGGTGATGGTGACGGCGTCCTCGCCGTCCGCCACCACCTGCGAGGCACGGCTCACCTCCACCCGGGAGACGGCGGCATCAGGCAGCGGCTTCGGGGTGGGGATTGGCTGTGGGTCGGACTCATCACCACAGCCCAGGGCTACACCCAGGCACAGCACGCTCAGCCCGAGCAGGCGGGCCAGCGAGGAAGACGGACGGGACATGGATGTCTCCGGAAGCGGGCAGGACCCCGCGCGAAAATTCCCCCCGCGCGGGGTTGCATCGACTTCTACCAGACAATCCACTCCCAGAAGTAGTGTACGACCGCAAACTTGCAACGCCAATGAAACGTCACGGTGCGGTGAAGTGCCCGTCAGCCAGTCGTGACACGGGTTTACATGAGCGCGGCCATGAGGGCGCCGCCGCCCAGGAGGGACTGGCCGCCGTCGCACACCATGATGGAGCCGGTGATGTAGGAGGCCGCGTCCGACGCGAGGAAGAGCGCGAGCCGGGCGATGTCCTCCTTCTTGCCGAAGCGCTGCAGGGGCAGGGCCTCGATGATCTTCTGCTTCCCCTCCTCGCTCGGGGCGAGGCGGCGCATGCCCTCGGTGTCGTCGATGGGGCCGGGGGTAATGGTGTTGACGCGCACGCCGGAGCCGCCCCACTCGAGCGCGAGGACGCGGGTGAGCATGTCAACGCCGGCCTTGGCGGCACACACGTGGGCCTGCATGGCCATGGGGAGGTAGGCCTGGGGCGCGGAGATGTTGATGAGACAGGCGCCCGGCTTGCGCAGGTGGTCGAAGGCGGCGCGGCTGATGTTGAAGGTGCCCAGCACGTCGATGTCCATCACGGCCTTGAAGCCGTTGGAGGACATGCCCAGCGCGGGCGCGGGGAAGTTGCCGGCGGCGCCACAGACGACGATGTCGAGCTCGCCGTACGCGTCGCGCACCTTCTGGAGGGCCTGGGTGACGGCGGCGAAGTCACGCACGTCGGCGGCCACGCCCATGGCGGTGCCGTGGGCCTGGAGGCCCTTCACCGCGCCCTCCAGCTTCTCCACGTTGCGGCCGTTGATGGCCACCTTCGCACCCGCCTTCACGAAGGCCTCGGCGATGCCGAGGTTGATGCCACTGCTGCCGCCGGAAATGAACGCCACCTTGCCCGCGAGCAGCCCGTCCCGGAACACGCCATCTGCCATTGACTCGTCTCCTGTGGAAGCGACCAGGCGGCGACTTGAACAGAACCTGCCGCACCGCGCCACGGCCTTCGCGTACCGGACGGCAGTGGCTGGGGGGCTGTGTTAGAGGACGCGACATGACCTCCCGTCGCCGTCCTGAAATCCTCGCCCCCGCGGGGGACCTCGACTCGATGAAGGCCGCGCTGGCCAGTGGCGCGGACGCCATCTACTTCGGGCTGGACGAGGGCTTCAACGCACGCGCCCGTGCGGAGAACTTCTCGCTCGCCACCCTGCCCCAGACGCTGGCGCTCGTGCACCGCGCCGGGGCCCGTGCGTACCTGACGCTGAACACGCTGGTGTTCGAGCCCGAATTGCCGGTGGTGGAGGACATCCTGCGCCAGGTGGCCGCGGCGGGCGTGGACGCGCTCATCGTCCAGGACCCGGCGGTGGCGCTGATTGCCCGCGCGGTGTGCCCCCAGATGGAGGTGCACGCCTCCACGCAGATGACGATTTCCAGCGCGGAAGGGGCGCGCTTCGCCCGGGGCCTCGGTGCCACGCGCGTGGTGGTGCCGCGCGAGCTGTCGGTGGCGGAGATTCGCCGGCTCGCTTCGGAGACGGACATCGAGTTGGAGGTCTTCATCCACGGCGCGCTCTGCATGTCGTGGAGCGGCCAGTGCCTCACCAGCGAGGCGTGGGGTGGGCGCTCCGCCAATCGCGGGCAATGCGCGCAGTCGTGCCGGCTTCCGTATGACCTGGTGGTGGATGGGCAGACGCGCGAGCTGGGCGACGTGCAGTACCTCTTGAGCCCGAAGGACCTCGCGGGCGTCATGGCGGTGCCGCGGCTCGTGGACATCGGCGTGCACTCGCTGAAGATTGAGGGCCGGCAGAAGGGTCCGCAGTACGTGGCCACCGCGGTGCAGGGCTACCGGCGCTGGGTGGACGGCGTGTCCGAGGGGAAGCCCGACGCGGGGGCACTGAAGAAGGACCTCGCGGACATGACGCTGTCGTACAGCCGGGGCTTCTCGCACGGCTTCTTCGCGGGCTCGGACCACCAGACGCTGGTGGAGGGACGCTTCCCCAAGCACCGCGGCATGTACCTGGGCCTCGTGGAGTCCGTGCACGGGCGCGACGTGCGCGTGGTGGATGACCCGGAGGGCCGCCCCTGGACGGGCGGGCTGGGACAAGAGCAGGAGCGTCCGGACACGCCGCAGGGCAAGGTGTCCTCGCCGCTGGACACGGACGCGCCGGTGGCGGCGGAGGTGTCCCCGCGTCCCGGCATGGGCGTGGTGTTCGACGCGGGCCACCCCGAGGACAAGCACGAGCCGGGCGGGCCGCTGTTCCGCGTGGAGCGCAAGGGGCGCGGCTGGGTGCTGGGCTTCGGCAACCCGGGGCCTGACTTGGCGCGCGTGGCGCCGGGCCAGCGCGTGTGGATGACGAGCGACCCTTCGCTGGCGAAGCGCACGGAGGAATTGCTGGCGCAGGGCGAGCCCGAGGGGCGCGTGCCGTTGGAGCTGGCGGTATCCGGCACGGCCGGCGGGCCGCTGGCGGTGACGGGCAAGGCGCGTGGCGGGCACGTGTGCACGATGTCGAGCGAGGTGCCGTTGGCGGAGGCACGCGGCGGCGGCATGGATGCGGCGCTCTTGAAGGACAAGCTGGCGGCGCTGGGCGGGACGCCGTTCCACCTCGCGGGGCTGGATGTGTCCACGCTGGCGCCGGGGCTGCACCTGCCGGTGTCGGAGCTGAAGGCGCTGCGGCGCAAGCTGGTGGCGGAACTGGCGGAGGCGGTGGCGCGCGGCCCGGTGCGCACGGTGAACGAGGGCTCCACGCTGGAGGGGCTGCGCGCGTCGCTGCGCGAGCGCGTGGTCGCGACACCCGTGCCCGAGGGAGCACGACTGTTGCCGCTGTGCCGGACGGACGAGCAACTGGAGGCCGTCATCGCCGCGGGGCTGCCCGAGGTGGAGCTGGACTGGATGGAGCTGGTGGGCCTGCAGCGCGCGGTGGAGCGGGCACGCGCGGCCGGGCTGAAGGTGACGATTGCGACGGTGCGCGTGCAGAAGCCCGGTGAGGAGGGCTACGACGCACGCATCGCGAAGCTGAAGCCGGATGCGGTGCTGGTGCGCCACTGGGGCGCGATGATGCACTTTCTGGAGAAGCCTCCCGCGCCCGGAGAGTCGCGTCCGGCGCTGCATGGGGACTTCTCGCTCAACGTCACCAACTCGGTGTCGGCGCTGCACCTGCTGGGACTGGGGCTGGACACGCTGACCTTCGCGCATGATTTGGACGCGGTGCAGCTCGGGGCCATGCTGGAGCACCTGCCGGCGGAGCGCTTCACGGTGGCGGTGCACCATCACATCTCGACGTTCCACACCGAGCACTGCGTGTATTCGCACACGCTGTCGCACGGGCGCGACTACCGGAGCTGCGGGCGGCCGTGTGAGAAGCACCGCGTGTCCCTGAGGGACCACAAGGGACTGGAGCACCCGGTGGTGGTGGACGTGGGCTGCCGCAACACGGTGTTCAACGCGCAGGCGCAGAGCGCGGCGTCGCTGGTGCCCCGGCTGCTGGAGCGCGGCGTGCGGCGCTACCGCGTGGAGTTCGTCCGCGAGTCCCGTGAGGAAGCGGCGCGCGTGCTGTCCGCGTACCAGGATTTGTTGGCTGGACGAATCTCTCCCGCGGAGACCGTGCGCCGCGCGGCGGTGCACGAGCAGTTCGGCGTGACGAAGGGTACGATGAAGGTCCTCAACCCGACCTTCACCGTGCAGCGGTAGTCCCTTCATCAGCCCAGGGAGTCCCGGCATGAGTGCGTCCAACCGTCCCCTGAAGTGGAACGTCGGGGATGACACCCGGTCCGGGCGGAGCCTCCAGCTCCTCGTGGAAGGCCCGCTCCAGCTCGAGCCGGAGCAGGTGCAGTCCGCGCTGCGCACCTGGCACCCGGCCTTGAGCAAGGCCACCTACACGACCATGCCCTGGGAGAAGGAAGCCGGGGCACACCTCGGCCTCATCCACTGGGGCGAGCACGTGGTGCAGCTCGCGGGCTTCGACGCGCCCATGCCGTCCGCCGCGCTGGAGCCCTGCCTCGAGCCCTCGCACTACGCTCCGGAGCTCAAGGCGCGAGCGCGCGAACATTCCTCGCACCTGCTGCTGTGGTACGCGGGCAAGGAGTCCTCGCCCTTCGAGCAGTACGTGGCGCTTGCCGCCATCACCGGCGCGCTGGCCTCGCGGGGCGCCTTCCTCGTCGTCAACTCCGACGCCCACAACGTGGCCCCCATCGCCCCGCTGTGCGCCACTGGCGAGGACCGGCTCGACTACCTTCGCGCGCTGCCGCTGCAGTTGCTGTTCTGCGGCCTGGTGAAGATGGAGGTCGAGGGCACTCCCGGCGTGTGGATGCGCACCTTCGGCGCGCACCTGCTGGGCCTGCCCGACTTCGCGCGCCTCGCCCACTGTCACGAGGAGGGGCAGTTCACCTTCATGATGTTCGAGCGCATCTGGCAGTACCTGCGCGGCTCGAATGCGCGCTTCAAGGCGGGTGACACGCTCCAGACGGGGCGCGAGACGGTGATGCGCCTGCGGCTCGCGCGCGACGAGGAGTACTTCCTCCAGAACCCGGGCGACCTGTTCGTCATGGAGCCGACGTCCGTGGTGTCCGCCTGAGGCGCCCTCGCCGCCTCAGTCCCGCGACGCCCGGCGCGAGAAGCGCAGCACGGCGCGGAACACGTCCTCCACCGCGTCGGCGTCCACCTTCTGCTCCGACGCCCACTGACGCCGGACCTTCAGCAGGCTCGCCTCGCGCGCCGAGTCCGGGAAGGGCAGGCCGCTCTCCGCCTTCACCTTCGCCGCCTCCTGCACGAGCCGCGCGCGGCGCTCCAGCAACCGCACCAGCTCGTGGTCCACCGCGTCGATGCGCTCGCGAATCTCCGTCAGGCCCGGCGGCGTGGGGAGGAGCTCCGGGGCCGTGAGCTCCTCCGATGCCTTGGTGGCCTCCAGCTCCAGGTGCAGCCGCATGAGCGCGTCCATCAACGACACGCGCGCGTCGCGGCCGTAGGGGTTCTCCGACTGCACCACGCCGAGCAGGTGCGGCACCTCCTGGCTCGCGTACTCCACCAGGCGGGCCAGGGGCTGGAAGCTCGGCGGCGCGAACGGGAGGCCCTTCCCCGTCTCTGCGCGCATCAGGCCGTGCGCCAGGAAGAACGTCAGCACGTGCGTACGCGCCATCAGCGTGTCGTGCTCGTCCGGAGACATCTCCGACACCTCGCACCCCAGCCGCTCGAACAACTCCCGGGCCTTCCGCACGGCGTCCGGGTGCAGCTCGTTGGGGCACACCACGGTGCGCCGGGGTCTATCCCCGCGAGCGATGCTGGCGGGTCCGAACAGGGGGTGCGTCCCGGCCCAGGGGATGTCCCGGCCCAGCACCGAGGCCAGCACCTGCACCGGCCGCACCTTCACGCTGCCCACGTCAATCACTGTCTGCGCGGGCGTCAGGTGCGGGCGCAGCTCCTGGAGCACCGCGCGCATGGCCCCCACCGGCATGGCCAGCACCACGAGGCCCGAGCCGCCCACCGCCTCCGCGAGCGAGCCCGCGCGCAGCTCCGGAGGCACCGTGTCCAGCCGCGGGTCATGGACCCGATGCGGGACACCGGCTTCGAGGAGCAACCCCGAGAGGGCGCGACCGAAGCGCCCATACCCCAGCAACGCGATGCTCTCCGTCATTCCGACAGGCTCCCGCTGCACGTGCACGATGATGAGATGAGGAGATCCTCTCACCGCTCCCACCGTGGCGGAAGCCCCCCACCCGTCAGCCCACCTCGCGCTTCAGGTACAGGCGGGTCAGGTTCTGCCCGCCTGCTGCCTCGACGGTGACGGACACCAACTCCCAGCCATGAAGCCCCTCGGCCTGGAGCCACTCCGGCAGGCCGTCGCAAGACTCGAAGGGCTTGGGAGATTTGGACGCCTCCGGAAGAGGCACCCTTCCCGCCCACTGGCCATTGACGAAGGTAATCCGCCCCTCCTGCGACTGGGCGACGCGGTACTCGAACATCCGGCGCTGTGCCATTGGGAGTTCTCCCCGACTGCAGGTCAGCGCCCCTGGAAGCGTGGAGTGCGGCGCTCGGCGAAGGCGGAGAAGGCCTCCGTCAAATCATGCGACTGGAGGAACGCCGAGTTCCACACCGCCACGTACCGCAGCCCGTCCGCGGTGGACTTGTCCGCGCAGTACTCCATCACCTGCTTCGCCCCCTGCACGACGAGCGGCGGGTTGTCCGCAATCTTCCGCGCCGTGGCTCGCGCCTGGGTGAGCAATGCCTCAGGCGTGGGGAACACCTCATTCACCAGCCCCATGCGCAGCGCCCGCGCCGCGTCCACGTCGCCGCCGGTGTAGGCCAGCTCGCGCGTGTTGCCCTCGCCGATGATGCGCGGCAGCCGCTGCAACGCGCCGAGGTCCGCGACGATGCCGACCTTGACCTCGCGCAGGGAGAACTTCGCCTCCTGCGAGCAGTACCGGAAGTCACACGCGGCGATGAGGTCCATGCCCCCGCCGATGCACCAGCCGTGCACCGCGGCGATGACGGGCTTCTTGCACCGGGCCACGCCCTCCGTGGCCTGCTGCATCTCCCCAATCAGCTTGAGCAGCTTCGTGCGCTCCAGCGCGAGGTTGCCCTCGGCGGTGAGCAGCGGCCCGAGGGACTCCATCATCCCCATCAAGTCGAGCCCGTAGGTGAAGTTGTTCCCTTCACCACGCACCAGGACGACGCGCACGCTGTCGTCCTCGTCCAGGACCTTCAGCGCCTCGGGCATCTCCCGCCAGAAGTCGGGGCCCATGGCGTTGCCCTTGCCCGGGCCGGTGAGCACCAACTCGGCGATGCCTTCACCCTTCTCGATTCGCAGCGACTTGTACGTGCCGTCCATCCATTCCTCCTCAGCGAGTGTCGAACTCCCGGAACCTCACTCAATCCAGCCTCTGTCGCGCCACCGCATCGACGATGCCCCTGCGTACGATGACAATCCCCGACCCTGGCTTTGGCAGAAGTCGCCAACGTCCGTGGGAGCGACGCGGCATCGGGGATGACGGTCCGGGGAGTTGAAGCTAGCCCGGGTACGTTCAATCGATGAGCGCAAAGGATGGCAGGCATGGAGCAGCCAGGCAGTCCCATCTCATGGGCTGAGCCAGGCATCCTCTGGCAGCGCGGGACATGAAGCCTCCCGGGCCAGCCGCGGAATCAGCTCCAGCCGCTCAGGTATGGCGACCCCACGGGACTGCGCAAGTCGCACGAGGGCGAGCCCATTGAGGTACACCTTCCCCTCCGTGGCATCGAGCTCCCGGTCGAAGTCGAGCTGCTTCCGGTACTTCCGGAGGCTCTCCTTTCGCGTCTCGAGCACCTCGCCGAGCGTGGAGTGGAACGCGGCATCATCTGCTTCCAGCAAGGCCTGGCAGACAGAGAGGTAGACGGTGGGCTCGCCTTCCACCGCGCGGGTCCAGCGGTCGAGGGTGCCCCGGAGAGCGGCATCATCTCGGGGAGTGCGCAGCAGCCGTTGCTGGAAATGGAAGAAGAGGAAGTCCTCCTCGTACTCAACGCCTTCCAGGAACGCGTCGGGTGAGCGCTCCGCGATGCGCGTCGCGGTATCCAGGTCCCCTGCGGCCAGCGCGGCGACAAAGCCCGTGTCCTTGCTGATGGCCAGCACCTGGCCTGGGAGCTGGGTTCCCGCGTTGGCCAGCCGCAGGAGATGCAAGCGGGCCAGTCCCGACTTGCGCAGAAGCCTTGCAAACTGCTCCCCGTCCATGTCCCGCAGCAGGGCGCAGATTCCCAGGATGCGGTAGGAGAAGGCGATGGTGGCCAGGTCCTCGGCGGTGGCGTCGCCTTCCTCAACCGCCTCGAGTGCGCGCTGAAGCTGGAAGCTGTAGTTCTCCCGCGCCAGTTCCAGCGGGTCATGTCTCATTGGATGTCGACCTTCGTCCCCAGGCCATGGAAGACCATTCCCATCATCCCCTGCGCTTCCATCAAGGCCCTGAGCTCTTCCCGCACCAGAATCACCCGGGGCATCATGGAGATACGGAAGAGGTTGGCCTTCGGGTCGACCTGGTCGTCCTTCAGGTAGAGCCGCCGCAGACGGTCGAACTGCCGCTCGCCGCCCGGAGCAGTGGTTCTGGAGCCCATGCTCCGCTCCATGTCTCCCCAGTCTCGCGTACCGAGGACGTTCGCGATGTAGCACTCGTCGCTGGCGACGCGCCCCTTGTGGTTGAGCAGGGTGAAACGGAGGAACTCGATGGGCTCGGTGGCGTGCTGGGCCAGCAGCTCCTTCATCCGAGCGGACACCAGCAGGTAGCTCAGGGTGTTGGGAATGACGTCCGCAATGCGGCTTCCGGAGACCTCAGGCGCCATATGGAAGCTCAATCCCTCCGGGTACTCGGTGCCCATGGGTTTGCCGAGCGTGGGCTTGTAGAAATTGGACATCGCGCTCGGATACTTCCAAACCTGGCAATACTCCGGCTTCGTGGCGTCAGCTCCGAAGATGAAATGGCTCATCACTGTTACCCTGGCGTGAGGGATTACATCATGAGGGTGATGGGCAGTTTGTTGATGTGTGCCCCGCGGCCTGCCAGCGCTTCGGCCCGGCCCCACTTCACCAGCAGCCAGTATATCTCTTGCTGTGTTCGCTCGAGCTGCCGCCTGGTATCGGCCGCGATCCTGGCCTTGGTTCCCTCACAACCCTCGTTCTTGATCTGGTCGAACCTGGCCCGGAACTTGTTCAGCTCCGTGATGCAGCGTGCGGCGTAGGCAGTCTGCTTGCCGTGCCGGCCTCTATGCCTGGGCAGCCCCAGGAGCTGGGCCACATCCCAGGTGCACGGCAGGATGATCATGTTGAGCCTGGAGTTGATGTTGTACTTGATGTGAGTCTGGAGAATCTCTCGTTCCTCCTGCTTTTCGAGACAATCGAAGACGGTTTCCGCAGGCAGGATGTGGTGGTGCTCATGCAAGAAGGGACGAAGCTCGCTCTTGTAGTTCTGTCCCTTCCCGAAGTTCCAGGCACCCTTCTCGTCCAAGGGACTGACAGGCTTGTGGGAGTCCTTCGTTCCGCTCTCGGGCATGGGGCCGCGGGCTCTCTTCTCGGCGAAGCTCTTGCCCTTCAACCGCTCCGCGGCGGTCAGCCGCTGTTTGGGGCCGATGCGCCAGGAGCCCCTGAGGCCGTCATCGGGGTCCAGCTCATAGAGGGAGCGCTTGCGCGAGACGCTCTCCGACTCCTCGACACTGTTGTACGTGTAGGCGCAGGCTGGATAGGTCGGGCTCTTCTCGTGTCCCGGCACATGCTTGTAGATGCAGCCCGTGGAGGCGTCCTCCTCCGGGTGCTTGTCCGCCTCAGGGAGCTCTGGCCAGTGCCGTTGAGATGTCATGGAGCTGCCTCATTCCATGGGTTCAGGTGGGTGGAGCAGGAGCGAGCCGCGGCTGCCGTCATCGCCGCTCACCCAGAGCAGCGCGCCGCCTTCCGGGAGGTAGCCCCGCTCGAAGCCACGGACCGCCATGCAGATTCCCAGCAAACCGGCCGCCGCGCCCGTCTCGCCGAAGGAGGCGGCGGGGTACCACGTGGGCGCTTCCGCCAGGTAGCCCTGCGAGCGCAGGGTGACGAGCGCGTGCCCCCAGTCGGTCGCGCGGTAGTCGTCACCATTCAGGGCCGCGATGACCCTGAGCGCCTGCTCCCCCGGGACGCCGAGCGCGCCCAGCGTCCGCCGGATGCAACGCACGAGAGCTACACCCAGCGCCGGCGTGCGTGACAAGCGGTGGAATGTCTCCGCTTCGACGCAAGGCGCTTGAAGCGTTGCCATGACCTGGGCCCCACGCCTGACGGCAGCGTCCCAACGCTCCACGCGCACGAAGGCCGAGGCCTCCCCAGGGTGCAGGCCCACCGGGTTGCCCGGCGTCTTCAACAAGCGCATCTGGTCGAGCACTTCGACGAGGCGAGGCTCCACCAGGCTGTCGACGCCGCCGATGATGCAGGAGTCGACCGCGCCGGCTTCGAGTTGTCGGAGCGCGTTCTGCAGCGCGAGCAGGAAGCCGGTTTCCCCGAATGCGAGGGGCTGCACCTTGGGGGACGTTTGGAGCCTCGTGTGGAGCCTCGATGCCCGGAGAAGGGCGGGGAGCAGGCGCTGCTGGCACATGGCGCGGCGCTCCTCGTGGAAAGAGGCCGGGACGCCTTCCCGCGCATCCTGCTGCTGTAGGTAGTAGCCGCCCGGGGCGCAGAGATAAAACGCGCACCGGGAGCCTGGGCCCTGATGGACTCGCGAGAGCAGGTCCAGCAAGGCCTCCGCGGCGAGCACCGCGAGGCGACCGATACTGGAGAAACCCTCCGTGAGCCAGGGGATGGCGATGCCCCGGGCCGGCTCGAGTTGCCGGCTCTCGGGGTCCCACACCTGCGCTTCCCCGAGCGAGGAGACACGGGACAGGCCGGCGCGGCTGGCTGCGCAGCTCGCTACGACATCGTCACCGAGAGCCGAGACCATGCCCAGCCCGGTAATGGCCAGCCGCCCCGGATGCGGGCGTACGCCCTGTCGCGGGCGGTCTGAGCCCCGCTGGGGAATGGGGATTGGGCGAGGAGGCCTTGTCATGGCCAGCAGTTCCTGGAAGGGCTGGCTCAGGCTCAGCCGCCCCAGTCCTTCCAGGCCCACTCGAAGCCCGGCCCGTTGCATCGCGGAGAAGCCCCGGGTCTGGAGGAGGAATCGTCCCCGGCTGCGCAATGCAAGCTCCTGGGCCAGGACGTGACGCCGCCGCATGGGCACGTGCTCGATGGCCTCCGTGAGCCATGCCACGCTCAGAGGTCTGCCCAGCAGGTAGCGCACGCCGCGCTCGAAGCGGCTTCGGTGCTTCCGCCACCACGAGTGGACGGCCTCGGGCGCCGCGAGGGGCAGTTTGTCCTCGGGCCTTGGTCCCCCCACTTCATCCGAGGTGTCCTCTTCCTCACGGAGCTCAGGCTCCAGGGGCGCGCGTTCGTAGGGCCCTGCCAGGCGCAGACCGGTGATGGCGCAGAATGCCTCCGCCGCCAGCCTACCGAGCGCTGCATCTCCAAGCAGTTGCAGGCAACATTCCGCCGCCTCGACTCGCCCGCTGAAGCCCAGGGCCCAGACGGCCTCCGCGCGGCTGCCGGAAGCCCTCGCGGCCTCCAGCAACCGCTCCAGGTCGGAGTCGTTCCCCCCGAGTCCCACGAGGAGCAAGGCCGTTCCATCTGGAGTGGGCCCCGCAGCCAGCTTCCTGCACAAGGGCCAGGCCGGGCTCAGGCCCAGGGTCAGCGCCGTCAGCAGGGCCTCGGTGCGTACTTCGGCGTGCGGCGCATCCAGTGCCTTGAGGACACCCTGCGCGAAAACAGGCCCCTGGGTCATGCGAGCAGCCTTCAGCGCCGCGGCCACCAACTGGGGAGCGGGATGCGAAAGCAGTTCTCCCGGCAGGGGCCCTGGATCTTCCCCCCTGAAGGCCACCACTTCCAGGGCAGCAGCCTGCACAGCGGGCTCCGGCGAGGCGAGCAGCCGAGAGAGCGATTTCAGGACGCGCGGAGAGGCGCCCAGCTCCAGCGACCGGCGCAGCCAGGAGCGCGCAGCTGGCTCGCGTTGCTCCAACGCATCGAGGACCGCCGCCTCCGCAGTCTCCTCTCCCGAGGAGAGCAGGGCCAGCGCCGAGGCGGTGACGACGTCCGCCTCATCGCAGGAAAGGCCTGGCATCAGCAGCTTCTGGCGGGAATGGGAGCCGCTCAGTACCAGGGCATCCAGGTGCGCCCGCAGCCGCTCTTCTGGCCCCTCAGCCAGCTCCGCCAGGGTATAGGCAGGAGAGACCAGGGCGCCCTCCCACAAGGTCCACAGGAACGCGGCCTCGCCAAGGTGCTCCTCCCAAAGCTCCTGCTGTGCTTTCGAATGGGCGGAGCCCATGGCGAGCTTGCCAGCCGCACTCACGGCAATCACTCATCCACGGGGTTCTTGCAGGTCAGGCACTTGGGTTTTTCATCGCTCTTGCCGAGTGCCACGACGGGCGGCTGCATCAGGGGCGTAGGGGGCGTGTTCTTGTCGTTGTGGAACATGAGGTCCAGAGCCCGGGCGACATTCCTGCCCTCGAACTTCACGTCGAACGAGAAGTTCGCGAACTCCGCCTTGCCCTTCGTCTTCCCCGACACGACTCCGCCTCCAGCGGTACCGGCCTCGTCGCCCGTGCTGGTGCTGAAGTTCGAATCCTTCACACAGACGGGGTTCCCCTGCACGCTGACGTGCTTGGTACCCTTATCGGTGTCAGAGGACCTGGCGACGTTTGGATAGGGTATGGGAACCGGGCCACCCGGGCCCGGTGTCTTGCATACGTCTGGGAATGCAATCGATACCCCGTTGGAATCCTTGGTCACCACGGACATCTTGTTGACGCCGACCGTGTTTGCCATGGAGTTGCATTTTAGCGCCCGGCTTCCACGGGGGCCAATCGCCCTGGAGGGCAGGTGCCTCACGAGTGCCTCAAAGAGCATCGTCGCGTTGGTAGCAGACTCAGCTCAATGCGGAGGGTTGTTCCGTTCCTCAGTCACATGAAGCCCGGCAGGCCCGGCTCCGGAGAGCCGGGCACCGCCGCCTGGCTTCAGCCGAACTCCACCACGCGCATGCCGAACAGCCGGTCCACCGCTGTCAGCAGGTCGTCATTCACCTGCACCTTGATGGACGTATTTCCGATGAGCGCCTCGGCCTCGCCCTGGAAGAGCACGCTGACGGCCACCGGCGTGGCGCCCGCGTACTTCTTCGCCAGCTCCTGCAGCTTGGCCACGCGCTCCTCGGTGAGCAGGTCCGCCGGCACGCGCAATTCCAGCCGCTTCGTGCGCTTCTCGCGCACCGCCTTGAGGCTCTGGATGTCGTCGACGATGAGCTCCGGCGTGGGCGACTCCTCGTCGCGCTGGCTGATTTGAACCGTGCCCGTCACCAGGATGGGGTCGTCCGACTTGAGCAGGTGCTCCCAGTGCTCGAAGCCCGGCTTGGGGCCCTGCTTGGCCCACTTGCCGTCCCTGCCCATGACGTTGCGCGTGCCCTCCTTGCCCGGGAAGCACACCAGTTCAATCGAGCCGGACAGGTCTTCAATCGTCACCCACGCCATGCGCTTGCCCGTCTTGGTGGGTCGCTCGCGCAAGATTGTGACGATGCCCGCCACGGTGAGCTTGTCGTCCTTGCGCGCGCGCTGCACGGCCGTAATCGGCTTGGCGTAGCGCTTGAGCTCCTTGTCGTACTGGTGCAGCGGGTGGCCGGACACGTAGAAGCCGATGGCCTCCTTCTCCAGCGCCAGCCGCTCCTTCTCCGTCCACTCCTCCACCGCGACGTAGTCGTCCTTCAGCCCACCGCCGCCGCCGCCGGAAGACGGACCGGCCAGCATGCCGAACAGCGAGCTCTGCCCCGCGGCCTTGTCCTTCTGGCTGGACGAGCCGCGGTTCATCGCCTTCTCAATCGTCTCGAAGAGCTGCCGGCGCGGGCGCTTCTCGAAGTCGAAGGAGCCGGCCTTCACCAGCGCTTCGAGCACCTTGCGGTTGACCTTGCGGCTGTCCACGCGCTCGCAGAAGTCGAAGAGGCTCTTGAAGGGGCCGTCCTTGCGCGCATCCAGAATCGATTCAATCGCGCCCTCGCCCACGCCCTTGATGGCGCCGAGGCCGAAGCGAATCTTCCCGCTCACCGCGCCGAAGTGCAGGTCCGACTGATTCACGTCCGGCGGCAGCACCTCGAGGCCCGACTCGCGCGCCTCACCGATGTGCTTCACCACCTTGTCGGTGTTGTCCTTCTCCGAGGAGAGAAGGGCCGCCATGAACTCGCAGGGGTAGTGCGCCTTCAGCCACGCGGTGTGGATGGTGACGAGGCCGTACGCCGCCGAGTGGCTCTTGTTGAAGCCGTACTCGGCGAACTTCTCCATGAGGTCGAAGATTTCGCCGGCCACCTTCAGGTCGACGTTGTTCTTCGCGCACCCCTCGAGGAAGCCGGCGCGCTCGGCCTGCATGACCTCGGCCTTCTTCTTGCCCATGGCGCGGCGGAGCAGGTCCGCGCGGCCCAGGGTGTAGCCACCCAGGACCTGCGAAATCTGCATCACCTGCTCCTGGTACACGATGACGCCGTACGTGTCCTTGAGCACCGGCTCCAGCGCGGGGTGCGGGAACGACACCTTCTCGCGGCCGTGCTTGCGGTTGATGAAGACGTCCACCATGCCGGAGTCCAGCGGACCCGGGCGGTAGAGGGCGCCGGCGGCGATGACGTCTTCGAAGCAGGACGGCCGCAGCTTCACCACCATTTCCGTGAAGCCGCTGGACTCCATCTGGAAGACGCCGGCCGTGTCGCCCTTGGCCATCAGCTCCCAGACCTTGTCGTCGTTCAGCGGAATCTCGTGGCGAGGGATGTCCTTCCCGTGGTTGCGCTTCACGAGGTCCAGCGCGTGCTGGATGACGGTGAGCGTCTTCAGGCCGAGGAAGTCGAACTTCACCAGGCCCGCGGCCTCCACCTCGTCCTTGGCGAACTGGGTGATGAGCGTCTTCTCACCCGGCGGCTGATAGACGGGCACGAACTCCCAGAGCGGCTTGTCGGCAATCACCACGCCGGCCGCGTGCATGCCGGGCTGGCGGTGCAGGCCCTCCAGCGCGAGCGCGATTTCGAGCACGTCCTTGGTGGTGACGGGGCGGCCTTCGACTTCGCCGATGTTGGAGGGCGTCTCCATCATCTCCTTGAGGCGAGGCTCCATCTCGATGGCCTCCTTCAAGGTGATGTTGAGGACTTCCGGCACCAGCTTGGCGATGCGGTCACCCTCGCTGAACGGGAGCGCGAAGACGCGGCACACGTCGCGCAGCACGCTCTTCGCCTTGAGCGAGCCGAAGGTGATGATCTGCCCCACGTTCATCTCGCCGTACTTGCGGCCGACGTACTGGATGACCTCGTCGCGGCGGTCCTGGCAGAAGTCGATATCGAAGTCCGGCATCGACACGCGCTCCGGGTTGAGGAAGCGCTCGAACAGGAGGTTGTACGGGATGGGGTCCAGGTCGGTGATGCCCAGCGCGTAGGCCACGAGGCTGCCGGCGCCGGAGCCACGGCCCGGGCCCACGGGGATGCCCTGCTTCTTCGCCCAGTTGATGAAGTCCTGGACGATGAGGAAGTAGCCGCTGAACCCCATCTTCTGGATGACGCCAATCTCCAGCTTCAGGCGGTCCAGGTACACCTCGCGGTCGATGGGGTACGTGACGGTGGCGGCCAGCTCGTTGAAGCGCGCGCGGAGGCCCTCGTAGGCCAGCTCCGCCATGTAGCTGTCCGGGGTGTGGCTGTCCGGCACCTTGAAGGTGGGCAGCATGGGCTTGCCCAGCTTCAATTCCAGGTTGCACTGCTCGGCGATGCGCTGGGTGTTGTGGACGGCCTCGGGGATGTCCTTGAAGGCCTCGAGCATCTCCGTGGGGCTCGTGACGTAGAGCTTGTCCGTGGAGTGCTTCATGCGCTTGCCGTCCGCCAGCGTCTTGCCGCTGGCGATGCACATGAGCAACTCGTGCGCGCGCGCGTCCTCGCGCTTGATGTAGTGCGCGTCCGCGGTGGCGCACAGCGGGATGTCCATGTCCCGCGAGAGCTGCTTGAGGTTCTCGTTGGCCTTGTCCTGCTCGGGCATCCCGTTGGACTGCACCTCGAGGAAGAAGTGCCCGGGCTCGAAGATGTCCTTGTACTCCTGCGCGGCCTTGCGGGCGTGGTCCATGTCGCCGCGGAAGCACGCGCTCGTCACTTCACCACCGAGGCACGCGGTGAGGGCGAAGAGGCCCTTGCTGTGCTCGGCGAGCACCTTCTTGTCGATGCGGGGGTGGTAGTAGAACCCCTGCATGTACGCGGTGGAGGAGAGGTAGCGGAGGTTGGCGTAGCCCTCCGCGTTCTTGGCCACGAGGATGAGGTGGTGGGACACCTTCTCCGAGCGGTCCTCGCGCCCCTTGGGGCCCGCGACGTAGGCCTCCATGCCGAGGATGGGCTTGATGCCGGCGTCCTTGGCCTTCTTGTAGAAGTCGATGGCGCCGAACATGTTGCCGTGGTCCGTCACGGCAACGCTGGTCATCCCCTTCTCCTTCACCGTCTTGATGAGGTCCTTCATCCGAATCGCCCCATCGAGGAGCGAGTAGAGGGTGTGCAGGTGGAGGTGGGTAAAGGACATGGGCTCGAACCACTCCAGAACGAGGAGATGCTGAACAGTAGGGCTGCGCTCCCCTGCTCGCCAGTCCAGTGTTCCGGACTTCATGGGTAGGCGACGGCGGAGCCGACAAATCGGCCCTGGAGCCTCTTCTGCCACGGGCGGAAGCGGGGGCGAAGAAAGTAACGACGCGGCCCTTCCGGCGCCCGCTTCCGGGCGTCCGCGGCGCTGGACTCCGATGCGATTTCGGGGTGTTGCGCGGCCTCCTGCCCGGCGGCCGGGCGGGCCGGCGCGGCTTCCGGGCGCGGCGAGGCATCCAGAGCCGGGCGCGCCCTTCACACTTCTTCACCGCCGGTACAAGCCCACGAAACGGGCGGCCGGCACATTGGGCACTGTCGACAACCCCTGACGGGGCCGAAGGCCCCTGGAGACAGTGTCATGATGAAGAAGCTCGCCATCGCCGGTTCCGCCGTCCTCGCCGTCGTCCTGCTCAGTGGCTTCGCCTTCCGCGGCGGCCATGGCTGGGGCCACAACCCCGAGCGCATCAAGCAGATGATTACCTGGCGGCTGAACGACAAGCTGGAGGACCTGGACGCCACCGACGCCCAGCGCCAGTCCATCAACGCCGTGAAGGACCGCCTCTTCGACGAGGGCGCGAAGCTCATGGAGGAGCAGCACGGCGCCCGCGCCGAGGCCTTCGCGCAGCTCGCGTCCGACAACCCCGACGCGCAGCAGCTGCACGCGCTGGTGGACGCCCGCATCGACGCCATGCGTGCCTTCGCCCACAAGATGACGGATGCGGCGCTGGAGGTGCACGGCACGCTGACGCCGGAGCAGCGCAAGGAGCTGGCCAACGAGTTCCGCGAGCGCGCTGGTATCCAGTGACGGTCGCGGCAGGTCCGGGGCCGTGGGGCACTGAACGCCACGGCCCTGTACGAAGGTGGGAACGGGTGGGCGGCGGAGCGCGCCACGGCTAGCATTGGTACGTGAATTACACCGACTACGCCCAGCGCATCCGCTCCTTCGTGACGCTCGCGGAAGTGGCCGAGTACGGCCGCGTCACGGAGGGTGGCCAGGACTACCCGCTCTTCCGGCTCATCGTCCCGGGCGAACGTTGGCTGGTCATCACCTCCGGCTTCCATGGCGAGGAGCCCGCCGGCCCGCTGACGCTGGCCGAGCACTTCCCCGAGGTGGCGGCCTACGCGCGCGAGCGCGGCGTGGGGCTGCGCGTCTACCCGTGCATCAACCCCTCCGGCTTCGAGGACGGCACCCGCTACAACCGCAGCGGTGAGAAACCCAACAACGACTTCATGCGCTACGAAGTCGCCCCCGGCGAGTGGAAGGGCGAGCTGAACCGCCCGCAGCCCATCCTCCGCTGGGTGATGTTCGACGGCGGCCCGAAGGAGACGCGGGCCGTGCGCTCGGACCTGGCGCGCTTCCCTCCGCCCGGTGCCGCGCTCGACATCCACCAGGACAACTACCTGGGAGGCGAGGCGACGTACGCGTACACCTTCGGGGACAAGAATGCGTACCGCCCGATGGTGGACGCGGCGGCCCAGCACGTCCACGTGGTGCGCAACCAGAAGGTGGACGAGAACAACGTCACCGACGCGGACGGTCTCATCGAGTACCACGACGGCAGCGTCACCGACTGGTACATGCGCCAGGGCGTGCCCTACGCCTGTGCGCTCGAAACGACGACGCCCACGCCGCTGGCGAAGTGCCACGCGGTGAACCTCATCTGGATTCGGGGCTTCATCGACCTGGCCGCTCGCGGCGGCCGTTGACGCTCACGGGGGGTCGTCACCGCCGTCGCGGTCGTCACTGCCGCCGTCACGGTCATCGCTCCCGCCGTCGTGGTCGTCGTCACCACCGTCGTCGTCCG
This sequence comes from Pyxidicoccus sp. M6, assembly GCF_055568925.1. NCBI lineage: Bacteria > Pseudomonadati > Myxococcota > Myxococcia > Myxococcales > Myxococcaceae > Pyxidicoccus > Pyxidicoccus sp. M6. The sequence goes on from NZ_CM145714.1 coordinate 10,421,729, forward strand.
AGCGCAGGGTGATGTCGCGCACCAACTCCTCGCCCTCGCTCACGCAGACGTCCTCCTCGAAGTCGTCCACGTCGTCGGCCTTCACCTCCAGCTCGTAGCAGCCGGCGGGCAGCGGGCCCACGCGCACCGCGCCGGTGGTGACATCCACCTTGATGTCGTCCAGCACCGTGCCGTCCACCTCCACCTCGGCGCGGGAGGGCACGCCGCCATTCCCGTCCGACACGCGCACGGTGATGAAGGCGCCGGGCGCGGGCTGGATATCGCCCACATCGGTGATTCGCGCGCCCTGCGCCACCACCTTCGAGCGGGCGGCGCGCGTGCGAGAGGCGACGACGAAGAGCTCCACGGTGGTGGCGGGCACGTTGGCCAATTCAAAGCGGCCTTCCGCGTCCACCCCGGCGCGCAGCTCGGGCTGGCCGAGCACGCTCACCAGCGCCACGTCGGCCTCGGCGCCGACGATTCGCCCTCGCACCGTGCCGGACTCCAGCGGGCCGTTGTTGAAGCCGCCGCAGGCCGCGAGGGCGCCCAGCAGTCCGAGGGCCGTCTTCCATCCTGGCGTGCGCATCAGAACCGATACCCTCCGCCCAGCATCAGGCCTCCGAAGCCCACCATGCGCGTCTGCCCGTCCACCGGGACATACGCCCACAGCAACTGCGCCTTCGCATCCACCACGAACGACGGACTGAAGCGCCAGGACACACCCGCCATCCAGCCGGGCCAGACGGTGAGGTAGCGCTCGTTCCGATTCAACAGGTCCAACTGGAAGGAGCGCTGGAGCCATAGACCGGCCACACGCGGTCCGGTGGAGAAGCCCACGGGCCCCCACCACCACGACGGCCCCACGGCCACGCCCACGAGCAGCGTGCGGTGGCGCACCGGCACCGAGCCTCCCGGGTCCAACAGCAGCGTCCGCCGCCCCTGCCCCGCCGCCACGTCCACCCAGACGTCCAGGCGCCGGTCCAGCAACACGCCGTCCAGCCGCAAACCCACACCCGCGAGCACCGAGGCCGGCAGCACCTGCTCCCGGCTGCGCGCGTCGAGAAACCCCAGCGCGCCCGCCTCCAACGCCACGGTGCGGCGCGGGCCCGAGGTGGCGCGGGACAGGAGCGCTTCGAGCTCGCGCCGCTCGCCAGCCTCCAGCGCCACGGTGTCCTCCCACAACACGCGCCCGCCCTTGCGCAGCTCCAGCCGGCGCTTGCCCTCGGGCACCACCACTCCGCCGGGCAGCTCGCCCGCGACTTCGCCGTCCACCTTGAGCGTGAAGCCCTCCAGGCGCGCGCTGTAGGAGAAGACCTCGGGCTGGCCGGGGCGCTCCAGCGCGCCCGCGAGCAGCACCGGGTCCGCGCCCACTTCCAGAATCTGCGCGCTCGGGCGCTGACGCCCCTGGGTATAGGCCCACGTGTTGCGGCGGGCCCAGTCGTGCGCCTCGGTGGCGCTCACCGCGCCGTCGCGGTTGCGGTCTCCGCGCCCGTCGAGCGCCTCGATGAGGAAGTGCGTGTAGATGTCATTGGCCAGCGCGTCGTCCTCGCGCGCGGCCTCGCCCCAGTCGCTGGCGGAGAGGATGATGGAGGCGCGGCTCGCCTCCTCCAGCGGCCTCGGTAGGAAGGCGGCCTTGGTGCGCGCCAGCTCTTCGCGCACGGACGGGGGCAGCAACGACTTGCCCGTGCCGCTGTGGCACGTGGCCAGCACCAGCACCCGGCGGCGCGAGCCCAGCCGCTCCAGCGCTCGCTCCAGCTCCACCATCTCCAGCCCCGTGCCGGGCACGTCGCGGAAGGAGGTGTCCTGCGTCACCAGATAGCGCTGCAGCTCACCGGACCAGTCACGTGCCAGCGTGCCGTGCGCGGAGACGTAGACGACCACCACGTCCTGCGGACGCCAGGTGCGGGACTCCAGGGCGCGCAGAGCTCCGAGAATCGCCTGCCGTGTCGTCTGCTCCGGCCGGTTCAGCACCGTCACCGAGCGGAAGCCGCCACGCGCCGGGTCCGCCAGCACGCGCCCGAGGTCCTCCGCGTCCTTGCCCGCGTAGAGCAGGTGGTGCCACGACGGGTCCGCGTAGTCGGAGATGCCGATGAGCAGCGCGTGCCGCTCGCCTGCCTGGGCCGAGGCCGGTACGTCCTCCGGCCGCACGCGCACGACACGGCCCTTCTCGCCTGCTTCCACCGTGCGGCAGGCGGAGAGCGCGAGGGCCAGAAGCAGCGCGAGGATGGACAGAGGGCGAGACAGACGAGGCTCCTCAGGGCGCAGCATGCCCCGGCTCGACACGCAGGCGTAGTCGGGCCTGCACCGCGTCCGGGGGAGCCATCGCCTGCTCGGCGGCCTGCTCCATGGCTTCACGCGAACCGGGCCCCTTCGGCCAGGCCACCAGCACGAGCGTCACCGGCCCCTGCTCCCCTTCGAGCGAGACGCCGGCCAGGTCCGTGCCCTCGCGCAGCGGGTGGGTGCCCGGCTCCAGCTCATAGCGCCCGAGCACCTGCGTGGGCAGCCCCGGGGCCTCGCGCACCAGCAGCGCGTCGGAGGCTTCGGTGGCGTGGTAGTGCAGCAGCACCACCGCCTCGGGCGGCAGCACCGCGCCGTCGGCCACCGGAGGCGTCTGGCCATTGGAGAACCGCGCCATGGCCGCGAGCTCCAGCACCAGCGGCACGCCGCCCTTGATGCCACGCGATGGCTCGGGTGGAACCGTCACCGCCTCGGGCCGCAGGGAGATGACGAGGACGGCCGCCATCGCCGCCACCGCCGCGGCTCCGGCCAGCCACGCGCGCTTCGGCGCGTTCAACCGGCGGCGCAGCCGGGCCCAGCCCACCGCGTCCTCCTTCGGAGGCCCGGACAGCTCACCGAGTGCCTCGTCCGCCATGGCGTCGAGGTTGAGGGTGTCCTCCTGCTCCGACTCCGACTCCGACGCGAGGAAGTCCTCGCAGACGTCGCAGGGCGTCGCGAGGTGCGCGGCGAAGTACCGCACCGCTTGCGGCTCCCGCTGCTGCAGCTCGCGCCAGCCCTCCGTGTCCAGGTGCCTGACGGTGTCGCCCATGGCTCACTCCACTTCCGCGGCCAACAGCCGCGCCAGCAGCTCTCGCTTCACCCGCGCGCGGAAGCGCTCCAGGCGCATCGTCACCGCGCTCTTGCCGAGCCCCAGGCGTTCGGCAATCTCCCGCGCGCTCAGCTCACCCTCCAGATAGAAGAGGCGGGCCGTCTCCTTCTCCGGGCCGTCGGGCAGCCCTTCGATGAGCGCGCGCACCACCGCCACGCGCCGCTCCAATTCGAGCGAGGGCGGCAGCGGAGGCGCGGCCACGTCCACCTGGTGGGTCAGGTCTTCTGTTGCTCGGGCGCGGAATTGCGCGCCCCGGCTGAGCGCCTGCGCGTGGTGGCGAGCAATCGTGACGAGCCAGCTTCCGAAGGCGCGTGGATGTTGGAGGCGCGGCAGCTCGCGGAAGGCGCGGGCGAAGGTCTCCTGGACGACGTCCTCCACTTCCGCGGGTCCCAGCGCGGAGAAGCCGAGCGCCACGCGACGCACCGAGGCGTGGAAGCGTTGGTACAGCTCGCGGCACGCGGACTGGTCACCGCGCGCGGCGCGCTGGATGCTGGTGGCGAGCTGCTCCTCCGTCACGGAATGGCCTCCGCGCCCTCGCCACGCGAGGCCCACGCCAACGACAGCGAGCTGGGTCTGCGGAAACACGCCATGACTCCCGTTGAGTACCCCGTCTAAAGGGAAGGAGTCACGAGGCCCCATTTCGGCCACACACATACCCGACGTGCGGCTTTCCGTCCCGGTGCGGCACCCGAGGTGGAAATGGCGAAGGAAATCCCCGCCCGTGGCCGATTTTCGGACCGCGACTCCTTCTTTTCACGAGGGGACATCACCGCGGCGGCGGCCGGAAGGTGCCGCGGACCGGGCCCCTACATCAGGAGAAAGCCATGCGTCGTTACCTGGGAATGTGCGCGTCCATCATGTTGCTGTCCGCATGCAGTGGCAGTGAGCCCGCCGCGGTGGGCCTGAGCACGCGCGTGGGTGCCGCGAAGGGCGCCGCTGCCGTCCCCGGCCAGTCCGCTCAGCGGCTCACGCTGTCCAACGGCATCATCGTCGAGCGCGTCCGGCTCTCCGTGAAGGAACTGGAGCTCGAGCTGGAGGGCGATGACGCCGACGACAACTCCAGCGACGCGGGCACCACGGACGACCACGGCGGCGACAGCAAGCACGAGACGGGGCCCTTCCTCATCGACCTGTCCGGCAGCGCGCTCGAGGGCACGGTGGTGCAGCTTCGCGACGTGGAGGTGGAGACGGGCACCTACGACGAAATCGAGTTCGGCATCAGCAAGGTGTCCGTGGACGACGCGGGCGACAACGCGGGCCTGAAGGAGCTGGCCGAGAAGGGCGCGTCCGTCATCATCGACGGCACCATCGACGGGCAGCCCTTCAGCTTCGTCTCCAGCCTGACGGTGGAGCAGGAGCGCGAGGCCCGCTTCGAAATCACGGCCGACGCCACGCAGAACGTCACCATCAACATCGACCCGAGCGGCTGGTTCACCGGCGAGAGCGGCCAGCGCCTGGACCCGCGCTCCAGCGACGCGCGCTCCAAGATTGAAGAGGCCATCAAGCGCTCCATCGACGCCTTCGACGACGATGACCGCAATGGCGGCGAGGACCACGACGACGACGGCGGCGAGGACAACGAGGACTGAGTAGTGCGGTTCCCCTCCACGTGAGCCGCGAGCGGTGGTGTGGCGCCATCCTGGGCCACACCGCCGCTCGCGTGCCATGCTGTGGACCTCACCCGCCACGACGCGAGGAGGTTCCATGGAGCGCCGCCCCCTGGGAAGGACCGGACTGCACGTGTCCGTGCTCGGCTTCGGTGCCGGGCACGTGGGCAGTCCGGACCTCGCGGAGGCGGAGGCCGGCGCGCTGCTTCACGGCGTGCTGGACTCGGGCATCAACCTCATCGACACCGCGCCCGGCTATGGCCTGTCGGAGGAGCGCATCGGCCGGCACCTGCACGGCCGCCGCTCCGAGCTCGTCCTCTCCACCAAGTGCGGCTACGGCGTGCCCGGCGTGGAGGACTGGACGCCCGAGTGCATCTCCCGTGGCGTGGACCAGGCGCTCCAGCGGCTGCGCACCGACGTGCTCGATGTGGTGCACTTCCACTCGTGCCCCGTGGAGGTGATTCAGCGGCCCGGGCTGATTGACGCCCTGGTGCGCGCGGTGGAGGCCGGCAAGGTGCGCGCCGCCGCCTACTCCGGAGACAACGCCGCGCTGGAGTATGCGCTGGGCACCGGTGCCTTCACCGTGGTGCAGACGTCCGTCAACCTGTTCGACCAGCGCGCCATCGACCGGGGCGTCGCGTGGGCCCGGGAGAAGGGCGTGGGCGTCATCGCCAAGCGGCCGCTGGGCAACGCTCCCTGGCGCTTCGCGGAGCGTCCCGGCGCGCACGACCTCGGCGAGTACTGGCACCGCATGCGCACCATGGCGCTCGACGCGCGCGGGATGGACTGGAGCGAAGTGGCGCTGCGCTTCGCGGCCCATGTCCCCGGCGTGTCCACGTGCATCGTGGGCACCGCGCGGTTGGACAACCTGCGGCGCAACCTGCGCACGCTGGAGCAGGGCCCGCTGCCCGCGGACTTCGTGGAGACCCTCCGCGATTCCTTCCGCCGGAATGACCACGGCTGGGACGGGATGATCTGAAAGCGACGCGGCCTCCCTCCGCGCGCATGGCACGGAGGGAGGCGGGTCTACACCACCGAGGCTCAGTGCCCCGCGCGCTTGCACCTCACGCGCGGGATGGCCTCCGGCTCCGAGCTCTTCAACTCAACGCGCGCTTGCGCCGGCCGCGCAGGGCCAGGCCCGCCAGCGCGAGCAACCCCAGCGGAAGCACTGCCGTCCCCGTGACACCGCAGCCACCCGGGCCCGGTACATTGTCCGCCACCTCGGGCACACCCTGGTCCGGCGGCGGAGTCGGCGCCGGGTCCGGCCGCGCGTCGGCGTCCTCCACCACGCCTGGAGGCCCGTCACCCTCGCGCACGGCGCCGCTGTCGCCGTCCTCTCGGGCCGCATCATCCCGCTCGGCGTCCCCCATGCCGTCCAGCAGCGCGGCCGGAAGCACCTCGGCGCCCGTGTCGGGCTCGGGTGCCGCCGCCCCCGCCGTCGCGCCCGCGACGATGGTGTGCCGCAGCACCCGGAAGTCGCTGTCCGCGAGCACCGTCCTCACCGACACCCGGCCGAGGTCATTGATGCCCGGCGCTCCGGTGCGGAACACATAGCGGTCAGCGATTTGAATCTCCGTGCCTCCCGGCGGGCGCACCCAGACGCTGTAGCGCTGCGCGCCCAGGTCCACGAGCATGCGCACGTGGTACGTCTGCCCCGACGAATAGGGCACCCGGGTGAGCGCCGCGTATCCCCCGCCATTGCGCACGTCGAAGTAGCCATCCGTGTTCATGCGCACGGTGAGGTTCAGGCTCCCGTACCCGGCGATGTTCGTGGAGCTGTCCGAGTAGCCCACCGTGCCGTCCTGCGAAGAGGCGCGCGGGTTGATGTCGAACTGGATGGTGCGCACACCGGTGTTGCTCGTCCCGATGAGGTGCTGGCTCTGGTAGAAGGACGTCTTCGAGTACCACGGGTACGGCGGCTTCGGGTTGAAGCGCAGCACCGCCTCCAGGAAGTAGTAGTCGCCGTAGATGAGCGTGGTGTTGATTTCCTGCCCGGCCGGGAAGTGCCCCACGCCGTGCAGCAGCAGGCCCGGGCTGCTCGTGCCCTCCGCGAAGTACGCCGGGGACACCAGCGAGTCGAGCGTGCGCAGCGCCGCGTCGCGGTAGCGCGCCTTCCGCGTGGCGTCCGGGTCCAGGGTGCTCAGCTCCAGCAGCGCGGACGCGGCGGCCGCCGCCGCGGACGAGTCCTTCGACATGCTGGGCGCGTTGAAGTCCCAGTTGGGCACCATGTCCGCGGGCAGGTGGGCCAGGTACCAGTCCGTCACCTTCCGCGCCGCGTCCAGCATCCGCGTGTCACCCGTGTACCGGTACACCATGGTGTACCCATAGATGAGCCACACATGCCCGCGCGCCCACGTGGAGCTGGCCGAGTACCCCTGGAACGTCCCCTTCGAGCGGATGGCCCCCGTGGTGCGGCTGTAGTCCACGTAGTGGAAGGAGCTGCCGTCCGGCCGCACCGCGTCCTGGAGCGTCTTGAGCGCGTGGTTGACGGCCATCGTCCGCCACTCCGGCCGGCCGCCGTTCTGCGAGGCCCACAAGAGCAGCTCCAGGTTCATCATCGTGTCGGTGACGAGCGGCACCTGCCAGTTGGAGTTCCAGTCGCAGCAACTGATGATGCCCACCTGCGAGTTGTAGCGCGTGGCGAGCGACTCGGCCGCCCTGAGCAGCACGTCGCGGTAGTACGTGTCACCGGTAAGCCGGTAGGCGTTGCCGAAGCTCAAGAAGAGCTTGAAGCCCAGGTCGTGCGTCTGCGTGTTGGTCTTCTGCAGCTCCAGCGGCCGCGTCCAGCGGTCCGCGCGGTCCCTCCATAGGGGCTCGCCGCCCACCTGGAACAGGTACCACATGCTCCCGGGGAAGAAGCCCTGCGTCCACGCGATGAGGTCCGTGTTGCGCACGCGGCTCCACGTCCCGTCCGACCGCCCCGCCTTCGGGGAATACGTCGCGTCCGGCATCTCTCGCGTGGTGTCCGCGAGCTGCGTGCGTGCGAACCCAATGACTTTCACCGCGTCCGTGTCGCTGAAGGCCGCCGCCCGAGGCACCCCTGCCAGCGTGCACAAGCACAGCGCCATGGCAATGATTCTCATACATTGACTGGGACTCGTCATGAGTAGCCCTCCCCTCCGCTCGGCAAGGTGGCGGCGTACGCACGGTGTGGCCAGGGCCTCCCCTGGAAGCCCCTCCGGCCGCCTGGTCCACGAATGAGCAGACATCTGGAGTGGGCGCCTTCCAGGCCGATGTGACGGTCCGCCAGGAGCGACGTGTCGCCCTCCCGAACCGACGCGGCGGGCCATCCCATGACCTCGTCCCAGCCCCAAGGGTGAGGTCCCTGTCACATGTAAGGGACTGCCACGAGGACGCCCACCCCCGGTGGCCCAAGGCTGACATTGCAGCCGGGTTGCAGGAACAGCCCCACCTCCCGGAGGCCTCCCCGCGAGGGCACGCGCATTGCTGTCGCGCTCCTGGCGAATTCCGGGGAAGCCATGGACGACACGACGACGAGCCGCTTCTGGGCAGTGTGGCGCGAGCTCCGGCCCAAGCTCCTCAAGCTGAGCCTGCAACGCACGGGCGGACACCGTGCCGACGCGGAGGACGCCCTGAGCAACGCCATGCTCCGGGCGCTCCAGGCCTTCGAGGCGCAGCAACATCATCTGAAGGACGTGGAGGCCTGGCTGGCGCGCATCCTCCTCAACACGTGCACGGACACGCTTCGTGCGTGGAGCCGCGACGCGGAAGCGTCCCCGCTGGACGCGGACACCCCCGGCCTGGAGCTCGCTTCGCAGTTACCCTCTCCGGAGCAGGAGCTGCTCGAGCACGAGCAGTCTTCATTGTTGCGCCACCACCTGGACGCACTGCCTCCGCACCTGCGGTGGCCGTGCATCCTGCGCTTCGAGAGAGGACTGGCCAGCGCGGACATCGCCCGCGAGCTGGGCCTGACACCCGTCAACGTGCGCCGCCGCCTGTTCCTCGCGTATCGACAGCTGCGCGAGGCGCTCGGCACGGATGCGCTCCCCGACGTGCCGCGCGAGCGGGAAATACCGGGCGAAATAGCAGCGTGAATCCTCGGCCGTCTTCCCCATGAGCGCTGAGGGCAACGCCCGGCCCACCGGCGGATGCGCGGCGCTCGTTCCCAACAACCCACCCAACACCCGCGCCATGCGCGGGGCGAGGAGCACGTCATGAGCAAGATGTACGTCGACTTCATCAACAACACCGGCCGCACGTGGACCATGGGCCTGTACCAGACGCTGCCCGACTCCGTCGGCCTGGAGAGCGTGTCGTGGCTGCAGTCGACCGCGCCGGACGGCGGGGAGACGGGCGTCGAGTGGCAGGTCGACTACCAGGCCATGCTCTCCAACTACCGGCAGCTGAACGGCCGGGGCGTCTACAAGGCGAGCCAGAAGAAGAACAGCCTGCTCGGCAAGCGCTGGAAGGTCATCTACACCGAGGGCGTCCAGCAACTGGTGGAGGATGGCAACGCCGACCGCCCCGACCAGATCATCATCTACAACGACTCGGGCGAGCTGGCCTCGCCGGGCATCGGCATGTCGGGCCAGGGAGCGGTGTTCAAGCACGAGCTGTTCTCGGGCTCGGCGGCCCAGTTCATCGTCAAGCCGACGTACCACTTCGGCCTGTTCCGGGACCTCGTCCTGGGCGAGGTCATCTCCAGCAACGTCATCGTCGGGCCGCAGACGCTGGTGTTCGAGGGCGGCATGAACGTGGCGACCGTCACCGCGAGCGTGCGCGGGGGCACCATCATCCTCGACACGAAGTACAGCCGGCGCGACGCCGTGGCGTACTCGGACGTGGAGCGGCACCTCGCCGCGTTCGAGGCGCGCTACCCGCCGCTCGAGGCGTCGCAGGACGAGTACGGCACCGGCAAGGTGGAGACGGGCACCCTCAGGCCGGGCGCGGGCCACCCCTGGGAGCGCGACCGGTTCACGAGCCTGTCCTTCAAGTGGGAGGGGCCCGAGGGCATGGGCACGTGCAGCGTCCGCCTCGGGGACCAGGCGGCCAAGAGCTACAAGGTGCCCCAGGAAAACCTCCCCGTGGGCAACCAGTCGGGCAAGCTGACCAACAACACCGACCGGACCATCCGCTACACGCTGAAGTAGCGCCCGCACCGGGCGGAACGGCGCGGCAAGCCCTGTCGCGCCGCCTCCGCTACCGCGAGGCGGCCACCACGCGGGACCACATGGTGAGGAGGTTGCGGACCACGGGCCCTTCGGGCACCTCCGCCACGGGCGGCACGTCCACCTGGATGCCGTGCGACGCCAGCCGCGTGAAGGGGTTGTTCGGGTCCTGCGTCTTCAGCGGCACCGCCGGGTCCGCGGGCCGGAAGCCGAAGGCCAGCGCGCGCTCCTGCACGGACCGGCTGCGCAGGTAGCGCAGCCACTCCAGCGCCGCCGCCTTCTGCTTCGGCGTCACCCAGTCCCCCTGCAGCACCGCGGCCGGGTGGTCGCTCCAGAGCGTGAGCGCGGGGTAGTAGACCTTCAGGTTGCCCCAGCGGCCCTGCGCGTTGGCAATCTGGGAGATGGCCAGGTTCTCATACACCACCGCGATGTCGTACTTGGATGGGCCGAAGCGGACCATGTCCGTCATGAAAGTGCCCGTGGATGTCTCGAAGCGGGAGACGCCCTTCTCCAATTGCTTCATCCACTCCTGGTACTTCGGGTCCAGCAAGTCACTCACCGTCAGGCCGCTGCGCTTGTTGTAGTACTCCATCGTCGCGAGCAGCAGCGTCTGGAGGCCGGAGTTGGAGCGCGTGGGGTCCGTGTGGCCCAGCTTCACGAAGCCCCAGTCCGGCTTGCCGCCGATGGCGGGCCAGCCCTGGTCGCTTGCCACCGCCTTGTGGATGGCCTTCCACGACACGCCCTTGCCCTCGTTGGCCTTCTGCAGCACCTCCGCCCGGTCCTCCCACACCACGAAGACGAGCGGCGTAATCACCAGCGGCTGCGGCGCGCCCTCACCATCGGTGGCGAAGAGCGGCCCGCGCGAGGGCTCGGTGGCCCAGTCCGACGCCAGCATGCGCAGCACCGCGCTGTCCGCGGGGCTCCACACCGTGGGCTTCTCGCGTCCGTCGAGGATGGCCTGCGCCGCGTCCAGCGAGCCCTTGCCGATGAGGTTGACCTTGATGTCCGGGTGCTCGCGCTGGAACGACGCGGCCGCGGACTCCACCCAGTCCTTCTTCTCCGTGCTGTAGAGGAAGGAGATTTCCGTCACCTCGCCGCGCGCGGATGGCACGGAGCCCGAGGGTGTCGCGGCGCCGCCCTGCGCCCCGCCGTTGCGCTGGGACGTCAGATAGAAGACCCCGCCGACCGCGGCGAGGAAGCCGATGATGATGAGGACCTTGGGCTTCATGTGCCGACTCGCACCTCATGGAAGGACTTCAGGGTCTCCTCGAACGCGCCGATTTCGCCATTCATCCGGCCCAGCTCCTCGTTGAGGTCCCCGTACATGCTCTCCGTTGCCTGCGCATCCAGCGCGTGCAGGCGCATCACCTTCGCGGGCAGCCCCTGGTACGTCGCGGCGATGCGCGACAGGTTGGCCAGCACCCGCTCGCGCGCCGCGTCGATGTCCACCAGGGCCGCGAGCTGCTCCTCGCGTGCCGCGCGGGCGCTCTCGTACTGGGCCCGCGCCTCCGCGTCGCGCGTGCCCGCCGCCTGCTCCGCGGCCAGGCGAATCTGCTCGCGCACCGTGCCCGCGTCCACCGAGCCGAGGAAGCGCGCCAGCTCCTCGCCCCGCACCGTCAGCCGCGCCGCGCGTCCCTCCAGCTCGTGCAGGGACGACAGCGCCAGCCCCATGTGCGAGCGCACCGACTCCGGCGACTCCTTCAGCGTGCGCTCCAACTGGGCACGCGCGGCGGCGATGGCCCGCACCGCGTCGCGCACGCGCGCGTCCTTCAGCGAGTCCGGGTCCGGCAGGCGCGCGAAGGCCTCCATCTCGGAGTTGCCGTTGAGCGCCTCGCGCCAGAAGGTGGGCGTGGCCAGGTCCCACGCCACCAGCGCCACATAGGCCGCGCCGCCCAGCGCCAGCACGGGCCAGGAGTGGAACGCCGCCGCGCCCAGCGCCGAGGCCCCCGCCACCGCGAGGTTGACGGTGCCGCCCGCCGAGCGCGCCAGCACGCGGGGGAAGTGCCGCACCAGCGTGGACTCACGCTCGGCCATGTCCCCCCCTGTGTCGTCCGCCGCCGGCCATGTCCGCACCCCGCCTCAGAAGAACGACGCCATGTCCCGGTACACCTGGACGATGTCGTCGACGCTGCCCTTCGCGCTGGAGCCCTTGCCCGCCTCGGCGATGCCGTCCAGCACACCGCCCTCCGCGCTGTCGCCATAGGCGATGGTGAAGATGCGCACCGCGGCGTCCTGCTCGTCGCTGGAGGTGAGGCCCTGCTTGAGCTGGGCCAGGGAGATGCTGCTGCTCTCGTCGCGCCCGTCCGTCATCACCATGACGGCGTGGATGCGGCCCGGCGACTGCGCGGCGCGCGCGCGGGCCACCTTGTAGGCGGCCTCGGTGGCGCCGTAGAGCGCGGTGCCTCCGGCGGCGATGGTGTTGTCGATGCGGCTGGCCAGCTCCGCGCGGCCCTGCGCGTCCAGCGCGCGCGGGCCCACCGGCGCGTACACGTTGTTGTCGAAGAAGAGCAGCGTCACCTCGTCGCGGTCCGACAGCGTCTCCAGGAAGCGCTTCGCCCCCACCTTCGCCTCGGCGAGCGGGCGGCCCTGCATGCTGCCGGACTTGTCGAAGACGAAGATGACGTCGGTGGGCTTCTTCGTCTGGCGCCATACGGCAAGCAGCTTCTCCAGCACGAGCGCGTCCGGCACCTCCAGCAGCGTCTGCGGCTGCTTCGGGTCCGCGCCGTGCGCCGCGTCCACCGGCGCGCCAATGGGCACGGCCGGGTCCGCCGGACGGAAGCCCAGGGCCAGCGCGCGCTCCTGCGCGGGACGTCCCTTGAGGAAGGCGAGGAAGGCGTCCGCGGCCTCCTTCTCCTCGGCGCCCACCCACTCCGCGTCCAGCGTGGCGTACGGGTGGTCAGACCAGAAGGTGCCCTCCACCGGGTAGATGGACACCAGCGGGAAGGGCGCGTCCGTCTGCTTCCCGTAGGACTCGATGACGAGGTTCTCGTAGAGGACGGCGGCGGAGATGTAGCCGGGCCCGCGCTGGAGCATCTTGTCCGCGAAGAAGCCCGTGGACTTGCCGTAGTGCACCACCGTGCCCTCGACCTGCTGGAGGAACTCCAGCGTCTTCGGCGACTCCACGTCGGCGGCGTGCAGCGCGCGCGTCTTGGCCGCGCCCGCGTAGGCCTCGGCGAGCACGGACAAGAGGCCGGAGTTGGAGAACTCGGGGTGGGTGTGACCCAGCTTGAAGCGGCCCCACTCGGGGTGGCCGTACGCGGCCCAGCCCGTCGGGTTGGCGGCCACCTTCATCAGGTCCGCCCAGCCAATGGGCTTGCCCGGCCAGCCGAGCGCCTCCGCCATGGGCTTCCACATGCCGATGACGATGGGCGACAGCAGCACCGGCTCGCCCTGCCCCACCAAGGGCTGCGTGCGCCCGGTGGCCTGCGTCCAGGCGCTGTTGAGCAGCGGCAGGTACGCGCTGGAGGCGGGGCTGTAGACGTGGGCCTTCAGCCGGCCGGAGACGATTTCCTGCACCGCCTCGCCCGAGCCCAGGGCCCTGCCCTCGACGTGGATGGGGCGGCCGGACTTCGTGGTGGCGCCCGTGGCCTCGAAGGCGCGCGCCTGCTCCTCCAGCCACGTCTTCTTCTCGCTGCCATAGGCGACGGTGAGGACCAGCGCGCTGCGGGGCCTCGAGGCCGCGCGGCTCGCACTGCCGGCGGACGTCCCCTCACCCGAGGCGCCATCCCCGCCGCACCGGCAGGCCGCCAGCAACGCCAGCGCGAGACATCCAAGCTGAAGCTTCCACATGGTGGGTTCTCCCCTGCGCCGTCGTCACCACATTGAAACGCCGCGGCGTCAGGCCACAAGAAGCCCCCGTCTAGCTCACCTCCTTCTTGCATCCGTGTCACAGCACCGTCACACAACAACCGCGCGCGAGGCCCTTCGCTCGGTCCGCCCCGGCCCTCGCGCCACCGGCTGGCACTCGGCGTGACATTTGTTTGCAGTCAAATCGCGTGCCAGACTCCGGCGCATGGTGGGTACTTTTCGACGTCGGATGTGGCTGGGCCTGGGTGCGACGCTCCTCGCGTGTTCGGCGAAGCATGTGCCGCCCGCGAAGCACTACGCGCTGGGCATGTCGCGGGTGGAGTACCGGGACTACGCGGCCGCGAAGGCCAGCCCCTGTGACGCGGAGCAGCGGTGGCTTGCGGACGAGCTGACGGCGGTCAACGGGTTGCTGGCGCGTTACCTGACTGAGACAGAGAAGCTGGACGGGCCGGAGAACGAGAATGCGCGGGCGCTGGCGCAGGAAGCCACGCGGACGTTGCCGCCCGTCATGGAGGCGCATCGCGGCACGCTGACGGCGCTGGGGCGGTGCTCCTTCCGCAACTCCGGCGCCTTCCCGGAAATCTCCCGGCGGGGCACGGAGCTGCTGGAGGCGACGAGCGCGCGGCTGAAGGCGACGTCCACCATCACGGCGCTGAGCGAGGCCCGGGAGAAGTGGAGGGAAGGAGCGCCCCAGCGCGAGGCGACCGGGCGCTCCAACTGGTGTCCGGAGAAGCCCCAGGTGGGGCGGCCGGACGTGTACTACGCGCGCCAGGAGGGGGACGGCCATACCGTGTGGCTCTTCTGCGACGGGCACCGCGTGGAGCAGGCGCCCGGAAGCGAGCCGCAGCTCATCGAGCCCGAGGGGTTGAAGCCCCGCGAGAAGCGCCTCGTGCAGCCCAAGCGCTACCTGGAAGCGGCGGGCAACTTCCCCGCCGAGGAGATGGACCGGGCACCGGGCGCCACGCCCTCGAAGGACGCCACCACCCCGGCCGCCGCGTCCGGCGGTCCGGGCTGAGCGTCACGGGGCGTAGGTGACCACCACGTGGTTGCCCGTCACCAGGAGGCGGCGCGGGACGGCGCCGCTGCCCTGGATGGTCATGTCGAAGACCAGGGGCAGGCGCAGCGCCTTCTTGTTCATCTCGTCCTGGAGGCGGCTCTCCGCGCTGGAGTCCCGCTTCGCCTTGAGGCGGATGTCGGTGGCCTCGGCGCGGGCCAGCACGCGCGCGCCGTCGAGCGTGAGCTGCACCTCCATGTCGGCGATGGCGCCCTTGGTGACGGCCTGCTCGAACTCCTTCACCTGCCCCTTCGCGAAGGACGGGACGCTGCCGGTGTACTTGATTTTCTCGCCGCGCATGTGGGCCCGGCAGCGCAGCCGGTTGCGGGAGAGGAACTGGAAGTCGGTGACGCGCTCCACGACGATTTCGCCCTGGAGCTTGCTGTTGAAGTCCCTGCCAGGCATCCGGTACGGCACCATCTGCGTCGCCATCCGCTCCAGCGAGTCCGCGGAGAAGTAGAGCGAGAAGGCGCCATTGGCCGTCGCCGGGGACTGCAACTCCGCGAGGTATGCGGCGGAGGCCTGCACGGCCTGGTCGGCGGCCTGCACCTGCTGCGTGAGCTGACGGTTCTCGTCCTGCAGCGACTTCATCCGCGCGCGCGGGTCCGTCGCGCAGCCCGCGAACAGCGAGGCGGCGGAGAGCAGCGCCCACGTGACGTAACGACTCGTGCGCGCGCTCATCGCGGAGTCACCTGGCAGTTACCCGGGGACACCCTCCAGCCGCCGTTGCTGCGGGCGGCGGCGAAGCTGGGCGTCATCTGGAAGGCGCGGTGGCTCAGCTTCACCTGCGAGTGGACGGTGCCCGAGCGGGGCATGCCCTTCGCGGGCGCGCTGGCGGCGGTGACACCCGCGCAGTCCAGACCGCGCAGGCCGGCTGTGGCCTCGGCCTGAGTGGTGGTGCTGAAGGACTGCTCGATTTCAGCCTGCTTGCGGCGCAGCTCCTCGCGCAGCTCCTGGTTGCGCGCCTCCAGTTCCTGCACGCGCGCGTCGGAGGAAGAACCTCCGCGCGTGGCGCCGCTCTCGGAGGCACAGCCCGCCGCCAGCAGCAACAGCGCCGCCAGCAGCCCTCGTGGGGTGATGCTCGTCATGGCGCCGACGCTAGCACTGGCGTGCGGCTCAGGCCTCCAGGCGGGCCAGCCGCTTCGCGAGGTGCGCGTCGCTCCCGGCGTCCACGCCCTTCACCCATGCGGCGAGCGAGCCGCCCGCGGAGGTCAGGTGTGACTCCACGTGGGGCCGCAGCTCCGCCCAGCGCTTCGCCCAGGCGTCCTCGGACAGGGCGCCGCCGAGACCGGGACGCTCGGCGAGCAGCATGCCGAGACGCAGCGCCAGCTCCGGCTCGCCGAGGCTGGCTGCCTGCTGGGCGAGGACGGAGGCGACGGGGACGGCCTGGACCGTGCGGCGCCAGACCTCGGTGGCGCGCACGAAGGCCGCCACGTCCACCGCGCCGAGCAGCGACAGCGCATGGCGAAGCGGCAGGCGGCCCTCCTTCGGCGTGGCCACGACGCGCTCCATCAGCGCGGTGAAGACGCCGGCCAGCTCCGGGTGCGCGGCCGGGTCCACGCCGCCGAGCGCGCGCAGGGCGCGGCGGGCGCGGCGAGCACGGGACGTCACCTCCCAGCTCCTCCACCCGAGCCGGGCGCGCAGCGCGGCGAGCGCATCGGCGGCGACCTTCACGGCCTCGGGCGTGGGGGACGCGCGCGGCACGCGGCGGGGGAGCGGGGCCTTCTCGGGCTTGGACGGCGGCGGAGGCGCGGCGGAGGCCTCGGGGGCGCCGGCCGTCACCTCGACGTAGCCCTCGCGCTGCTTCTCGGCGACCTTCTTGTCGTACTCCTTCCGGGCGGAGGCCTCGTCGGGGAACACCTTCTCCTTGCGCTGGCCCGCGGTGCCGATGCGGCCGAACGTGACGATGAAGGTGTTGCCCTTCAGCTCCGGCTCCCAGAACTTGGAGCTGCTGCCCTCGACGAACTCGAACCTGCGCATGGCGCTCCCTCCTCGGGCGACGGCGTCCAGCGCACGCTAGCGCACCGCGACGCCGCGTGCCCGGCCCGAAGTGGAGGGAAGGCGCCTCAGGCGGAACGCGCCTTGCGCCCCATCCGCTCGGACAGCCAGGTGCCGGACACGTCCTGCACGGCCTGCGCATAGGGCCGGAAGCCCCGGAGGGAGTACTTCACCAGGCGGCCGGCGGTGCGGCGCGCGCTGCGGATGAAGACGGTGCGCTGGCGGTGCTGGATGAAGTCCGCCCAGGTGTAGGGCCCGGCATGCAGATAGCGGCCATCGAGGGTGAACTGGCAGATGCTGAGGTCCGTCTGCGCGATGAGGCCCTGCACCGACGGCCCCTCCGGATAGAGCGAGGGGATGTAGACCAGTTGGAGGAAGTGCCCCTCGGGCGAGCGCATCTGCACGGAGTGCGTCTGCTGCCCATCCGGAAGCGTGCGCACCCGGGGCCCGGCCGCCCTCTTTGGAGCATCGGCCGCGGAGCCCTCACGGCGAGGCGGCCGGCGACGCAGCACGGAGGGCAACCTCAACCAGGGCCGCGAGTACTCCACCTGGCAGACAGTGTAGCCGCCCGAGAGCATCTTCTCGTAGGCCCGCTCGAAGGCGGCCACCGAGCCGGGATAGAGGTCGTAGTCCCCGTCGTCCTTCCCGTCCTTCATCTCCCCGCCGAGCCACCGCACGACGCGGCCCCCGAGCATCCAGGTCTCCTCGTCCAGCAGGCCCTGGTGGGGCATCGGCGGGAGCTGGAGGACGCGGCGCACGTCCTCGATGAGGACAGGCTCCCGATTCACCAGGGCCTCCGTGTCCCGCAAGTCGCTCACGCCGAGCAGGGCGCTCAGCTCCTGCCGCTCGCGCTCACTGAAGTCGCGGACCATCAGCTCACCACGTCGTATTCAGGTCTGACCTGATTCATGGGGGGCACACTAGGATGACAGCATGGATGAAGGGCTTTCGATGGTCGGCTTCACGGAGGACTTCCAGCTCAACGGCGTCCTCCATGGCTTCCTGGGTCTGTTCCAGATGGTCTTCCCGGGCCGCCTGCGGGCCTGCTACCTGCTGGGCAGCCACGCGACGAGCGAGGCCGTGGGCGACAGCGACGTGGACCTGACGCTGGTGCTCGAGGGCCGCTTCCAGCCGGGCGAGCGCGAGCGCTTCCGCCGCTTCCGCATGCACCTGGGGCCGCTGCTCAACCTCCCGCTGGACGCCAACGTCGTCGAGGAAGAGGAGCTGCTGACGGAGGGCACCGTCAACCTCAAGCGAACCTCGCTGCTGCTGATGGGCGAGGACCTGCGCGAGCGCATTCCGCTGATGCCCTTGGACAAGTGGGTGCGCTACTGCATGCACCGGCCCTATGTCTTCATCGAGCGCGCCCGCTCGCGAGGCGAGGGCGAGCCGCTGCGCTTTCCGCTCCAGTACCCGGACCCGCGCGGTGAGCTCTACGGGTATGACCACCGCGAGGTGCTGGATGCGCAGGGCAACGCGCACCGTGGTTTCAAGGAGCTGGTCACCCTCGCCTGCCGGCTCGCGACGGCGGACGTGGCGGTGAAGGCAGGCGGTTACACCTACTCCAAGCGCGAGGCCATCGAGGCGCACCGCGCGCTGGTGAACGACGCGTGGACGCCGCTGTTCGAGGGCATCTACGCGGCGCGCACGCGCTGGGGCTACCGCGTGCCGGAAGCAGCGGCGGACCGGGAGCACCTGCGCTCGCTGTGCGCGGGGATGTTGGAGGCGGAGAACCATTTCCTGGGGCTCTACAAGGACTACCTGCTGGCCGAGCTGCGGCGGGGAGAGGTGAAGGACCGCGTGGATGCGGCCCGGCGATTGGGGGACATCGTCTACCCGGGCGGCGAGGTGCCCGCGGCCCTGAAGGCGCTGGAGTCAGCGCCGGAGCCGGAGCTTCGTGAGGCGGCGGCCATGTCCCTCCGCCGCCTCGAGAAGTACGGCCCGGGAGACGGAGGGCCTACCCGGTCTTGAGCGTGGGGTTGGCGCCCGCCCGCTCCAGCAGCGCGGTGAGCTTCGCGGCCAGCGCCTCCACGTGCGGCGGGGCGATGAGGGTGAAGTGGTCGCCCGGAATCCCGGCGACCTCCACCCCGCCCCGGGCCAGCGCGCCCCAGCCCAGGTCCGCCTCCAGCCCGGCCGGAGCCTCGTCGGCACGCAGCAGCACCAGCGAGCCGCCGTAGGGCCCGGGCACGTACGCCCGCGCGGCCTTCCGGTTGCGGGCGAACAGCTTCCACAACCCGCGCAGCTCCTCGCAGGCCTCCTCCTCCAGGCCCAGGTCGGCACCGGACGCGCCCTCCAGCAGCGAGCGCAGCTCCACCACGTCCACCAGCTCCAGCACCTCCGCGGCGCGCGGATGGATGCCTGACAGGCGCGACAGGTGGTCGGCGAACTCCAGTGCCAACTGCCACTCCTCGTCGGGCGCGGCCTCGTCACGGCTCCGCGCGTCGATGACGACGAGCAGGCCCACCTGCTCCCCGCTCGCCTCGAGCTGCCGCGCCATCTCGTAGGCGACGCGCCCGCCCAGGGACCAGCCGCCGAGCAGATACGGTCCCTCCGGCTGCACCTCACGCACGGCTTCCAGGTAGCGGGTGGCCATCTCCTCCACCGTCTCCCCAGCACCGCTCGCCGGCACCTGCAACCCGTAGAAGGGCTGCTCCGGAGGCAGGCGCCGCGCCAGCTCCAGGTAGCCCAGCACGCTGCCGCCCACCGGGTGCACGCAGAAGAAGGGCCGCGACTCCCCGCCCCTGCGCAGCGTCACCAGCGGCGAGTCCGAGGACGTGCCCGCCTCGATGCGCGTGGCCAGTCCCTCCAGCGTCGGCGCCTCGAAGAGGTCGATGACGGCGAGCTGCACGTCGAACAGCGAGCGCACGCGCGCCACCACCTGCGTGGCCAGCAGCGAGTGGCCGCCCAGGTCGAAGAAGTCGTCGTGCACGCCCACGCGGGGCACGGACAACAGCTCCTGCCAGAGCGCCGCCAGCCGCCGCTCCGTCTCCGTGCGTGGCGCCACGTACGACGTCTCCGCCTTCACGCGCGACGGAGCCGGCAGCGCCTTGCGGTCCACCTTGCCGTTGGACGTCAGCGGCAGGGCCTCCAGCACCACGAAGGCGGAGGGCACCATGTAGTCCGGCAGCCGCTCCGTCATGTGCTCGCGCAGCCCGGCTTCGTCCAGCGTGCTGCCCGGCTTCGCCACCGCGTAGGCCACGAGCTGCTTGCCGCCGGCCTCGTCGCGGGCCACCACGACGCACTCGCCCACGCTCGCGTGCTGCGCGAGCGTGGCCTCCACCTCGCCCAGCTCCACGCGGTAGCCGCGAATCTTGAGCTGGTGGTCCACGCGGCCGAGGAACTCGATGCGGCCGCCCTCCAGCCAGCGCACGCGGTCTCCCGTGCGGTACATCCGCGCCCCGGCCACGCCGCTGAAGGCGTCCGGCACGAAGCGCTCCGCCGTCAGCTCCGGCCGGCCCACGTAGCCGCGGCCCACGCTCTCGCCGCCGATGAACAGCTCGCCCGGAATGCCCGGAGGCACCGGCTGGCCGTACGCGTCCAGCACGTACACCCGCACGTTGCCCAACGGCGTGCCCAGCGGCACCGTGTGCGAGCCCGCCACGCGCGCGCCGCGCTCCACCCGTCCGGACAGCACGCCCACCGTCGTCTCGGTGGGGCCGTAGTGGTTGAACACCTCGCACTCCGGCACCAGCGCGTGGATGCGCTCCACCAGCGCCCACTCGGACTTGTCACCGCCCAGCACCAGCCGCTTGCGCGGCAGCAGCGCCTCGGCGTCGTCCGCCGCGAGCAGCGCCTCCAGGTGGGTGGGGACAATCTTGAGCCCCTCCACCTGGTGCTCTCGGCCATACGCCGCCATGAGCCCGGCGTCCGACGCCGTCTCCTTGCTCACGAGGTGCACCGTCCCGCCCGCGCACAGCGTGGGGAACAGCGCCGTGTGGCCCAGGTCCGCCGCCAGCGTGGACACCGAGGCGAAGCTCATGCCCTGGGGCAGCTCCAACCGACGGCTCACGCCCGCCACGTAGCAGGCGAGCTGCTGGTGCTCGATGCACACGCCCTTGGGCAGGCCCGTGCTTCCCGACGTGTAGATGACGTACGCCGCGTTGCCCGGCAGCACGCCGCTTTCGGGCGCCTCCTCGGGCTGCGACTCCAGGAGTCCGTCGCCCGCGTCGAGGCTGACCAGGAACTCGCCCTGCGAGGGCAGCTCGTTGGCCAGTGCCTCCTCGGTGACGATGACCTGAACCTTCGCGTCCTGGAGGACGTGCCGCACGCGCTCGCTGACGTGCGAGTGCGCCGGGTCGATGGCCACGTACGCGCCGCCCGCCTTGAGGATGCCGAGGAGGCCCACCATGGCGTGCGCGCGCCGCTCCACGAAGAGGCCCACGCGCGTCTCCGGCTCCACGCCCAGCGCCTTCAGCCAGTGCGCGAGCTGGTTGGCCCGGCGCTCCAGCTCCGCGTAGGTGAGCCGCTCGTCACCGGCCACCACCGCCAGCGCGTCCGGCGCCCTCGCGGCCTGCTCGGAGACGAGGTGGTGGATGCACTGGCGCGCGTACGGCGCGGCGGTGTCGTTCCACTCCACCAACACGCGCTGGCGCTCCGCGTCCGACAGGAGCGGCAGCGCGGACAGCCGCTGCCGTCCGCCTTCCGCCACCACGTCTTCCAGGAGTCGCTGGAAGCGCTCGGCGAGCAGCGCCAGCGTGGGCTCGTCGAACAGGTCCATGCTGTACATCCACGTGCACACCAGTCCGTCCGCGCGCGGGTTCACCAGCACCGTCAGGTCGAGCTTCGCGGTGGCGGGGTCCGCGCCCTCGGCGCTCACCTTGAGGCCGGGCAGCTCCAGCGCCGACACCGGCATGTTCTGGAGCACGAACTTCACCTGGAACAGCGGCGCGTGCGCGGTGCTGCGGTCCGGGTTGAGCGCGCGCACCACCTCCTCGAAGGGCAGGTCCTGGTGCGCGTACGCGTCCATCGACACCTGCTTCGCCTGGGCCAGCAGCGTGGTGAAGGTGGGGTCCCCCTCCAGCTTCAGGCGCATGACGAGCTGGTTGATGAAGAAGCCGATGAGGCCTTCCGTCTCCGCGTGGTTGCGGTTGGCCACGTCCGTGCCCACGACGAGGTCCGTCTGCCCGCTGTAGCGGTGCAGCAGCGACTGGAAGCCCGCCATCAGCACCATGAAGAGCGTGGCGCCCTCGCGCTGGGCCAGTGCCTCCAGCCCCTTGGCGAGCTCCGCGCTCATCATCGACACGTGCGTGCCGCCACGGTAGCTGCGCACCGCGGGCCTCGGCCGGTCCGCCGGCAGCTCCAGTGTGGAGGGCGCTCCCTCCAACTGCTGCTTCCAGTAGCGGAGCTGCGCGTCCAGCGCCTCGCCCTGGAGCCACTCGCGCTGCCAGGCCGCGTAGTCCGCGTACTGCACCGCCAGCTCCGGCAGGGGCGACGGCTGTCCCTCACGGTAGGCCGCGTACAGCGCCACCACCTCGCGCACGAGCACGCCCATGGACCAGCCATCCGAGACGATGTGGTGCATCGTCAGGAGCAGCAGGTGCACGTCATCGCGCAGCCACAGCAGCGTGGCGCGCACCAGCGGGCCGCGAGCGAGGTCGAACGGCCGGCGCGCCTCGTCCTCCTGGAGCCGCAGCGCCTCCTGCTCGCGCTGCGCCTCGGGCACGTCGCGCAGGTCCACCCGGACGAGCGGCATCTGCACATCCGTCTGCACCACCTGCGCCGGGCCGTCCTCGCCATTGTGGAAGGTGGTGCGCAGCGACTCGTGCCGGCGCACCACCTCCTGGAAGGCCCGGTCCATGGCCTCCACCTCCAGCGCGCCCTCGATTCGGACCGCGATGGGGATGTTGTAGAAGGGCATGCCCGGCTCGAGCTGGTCCAGGAACCAGAGCCGCTGCTGCGCGAAGGACAGGGGCATGCGCTCCTTGCGAGGCATGCGCCGCGGGGCCGCGCCCACCTGCTCGTGGCCGCGTCCCGCGAGGGAGTCCAGGCGCTCGGCCTGCTCGGCCAGGGTGCGGGCCTCGAAGAGGGCGCGCAGGGGCAGCTCCACTCCGAAGCTCTGGCGGATGCGCGACAGGAGCCGCGTGGCCACCAACGAGTGACCGCCGAGCTCGAAGAAGCTGTCGTTCACCCCCACCCGCTCCACGCCGAGCAGCTCGCTCCAGATGGCCGCGAGCCGCTGCTCCGTCTCCGTGGACGGAGCGATGTGGTCCTCCTCCGCGCGCATCGTTTCCGGTGCGGGCAGCGCCTGCCGGTCCACCTTGCCGCTGGAGCTGAGCGGCAGCGCGGGCAGGCCGACGAAGGCCGAGGGCACCATGTACTCGGGCAGCCGCCCCTGGAGGAAGGTGCGCAGCTCCGCGGCGGTGAGCGCCGCGTCTCCCGAGTAGTAGGCCACCAGCCGCTGCAGGCCCGGCGAGTCCTCGCGCACCACCGCCACCGCCTCGCGCACGCTGGAGTGCAGCAGCATCACGGACTCGATTTCGCCCAGCTCCACGCGGTAGCCGCGCAGCTTCACCTGGTTGTCCAGGCGGCCGAGGAACTCGAGCGAGCCCGCGGGCAGCCAGCGGACGAGGTCGCCGGTGCGGTACAGCCGGGCGCCGGGGACGCCGCTGAACGGGTCCGGAACGAAGCGCTCCGCCGTCAGCTCGGGCCGGCCGAGGTAGCCGCGCGCCACGCCCGCGCCGCCGACGTAGAGCTCACCGGGCAGGCCGGTGGCCACGGGCTGCAGGTGCGCATCCAGCACGTACACGCGAGCGTTGGTGATGGGCTGACCGATGGTGGGCCGCGCCGCGTCCACGTCCGCGCTCAGCGTGGCGCAGATGGTGGTCTCCGTGGGGCCGTAGGCGTTGATGAAGCGCCGCCCCGGCTTCCAGTGCTCCACGACGTCCGCGGTGCAGGCCTCACCCGCGGCGGTGACGACCTTCAGCGCGGGCAGCGCGTCCGGCGGGAGCTGGGCCAGCACGGACGGGGTGAGCGTCAGGGTGGTGATGGCCTGCTCGACGAGCAGCGTCTTCAGCGGCGTGCCGGGCAGGAGACTCTCGCGGCTCGCCAGGTGCAGCCGCGCGCCGGAAATCAGGGCGGGGAACATCTCCCAGACGGAGGCGTCGAAGCCGCTGGAGAAGAACTGGAGCACCCGCTTGCCGGGGCCAATCTCCATCGCCTCCACGCAGGCGAGCGCGGTGTTCGTCAGGCCGCGGTGCTCCAGCATGACGCCCTTGGGCGTGCCCGTGGAGCCGGAGGTGAAGATGACGTAGGCGAGGTGATGTCCCTCCGCCCCGCCGTCGGGGTCCGTGTCCGGGTAGCGCTCCACGCGGTCCCAGTCCAGGTCCAGGCACAGGGTGTGGGCGGCGCGGTGACTGAGCTGGTCCGCCAGCGAGTCCTGCGTCAGGAGCAGCGGAGCGCGGGCCTCGTCGGCGATGCTCTCCAGCCGCTCCTCGGGCAGCGCCGGGTCCAGCGGGACGTAGGCGGCGCCGGACTTGAGGATGCCGAGCACGCCCACCATCAGCTCCAGCGAGCGGTCCACGTGCAGCGCGACGAGGACGTCGGGCGTGACGCCGCGCGCGCGCAGGTAGTGCGCGAGCTGGTTGGCGCGACCGTTGAGCTCCGCGTAGGTGAGCTCCTGGCCCTCGAAGGAGATGGCGACGGCGTCCGGAGTCCTTCGCACCTGCGCCTCGAAGAGGCGGTGGACGGGCGTGTCCGTGACGGGACGGGCGGTGTCGTTCCACGCGAGCAGGAGCTGCTCACGCTCGGGGTGGCCGAGCATGGGCAGCGAGGCGAGGGACTCGTCCGGCGACTCGACCAGGGCCTCCACGAGCGTGCGCAGGTGGCTGCTCATGCGAGCGATGGTGGCCGGCTCGAAGAGGTCCGTGGCGTACGACAGGGCGCCGGTGAAGCCCTCGGGCGAGTCCACCAGCGACAGCGTGAGGTCGAACTGGGTGGTGGGGTCCTCCAGCGCGAGCGGCCGCAGGGAGAGTCCTGGCAGGACGCGGGCGATGGGCTCCTCGGGGTTGAGGACGAACCACGCCTGGAAGAGCGGGTTGCGGCTGAGGTCGCGCTCCGGGCGCAGGTCGTCCACGAGCCGCTCGAAGGGCACGTCCTGGTGCGCGTGCACGCCGAGCGTCACCTCGCGGACACGGGCGAGCAGCTCGCGGAAGGAGCTCCGGCCCGACAGGCGGGTGCGCAGCACGAGCGTGTTGATGAAGAAGCCGATGACGTCTTCCAGCTCGAGCTGGGCACGGCCCGCGCCGGGCGAGCCCACGCTGATGTCCTCCTGGCCCGAGTAGCGGAACAGGAGCGCCTGGAACGCGGCGAGCATGACCATGAAGGGCGTGGCGCCCTCGCGCTGGCCGAGCGCCGTGAGGCGGTCCGCCAGCTCACGCGGCAGCACCACCGGGTGGCTCGCGCCACGGGAGGACTGCACGGCCGGACGGGGCTTGTCGGTGGGCAGCTCCAGGGCGGGAGGGGCCCCGGCGAGCTGCTGCTTCCACCAGGACAGCCTCGACTCCAGGGCATCGCCCTGGAGCCACGTACGCTGCCACACGGCGTAGTCGGCGTACTGGATGGGCAGCGGAGGCAGGGATGCCTCGGTGCCGCGGCGCCGAGCCTCGTAGAGCGCAGCGAGGTCCCTCACGAGGACCTGGGTGGACCAGCCGTCGAAGACGATGTGGTGCACGGTGAGCACCAGCACATGTGAGTGCTCACCGAGCCGCAGCAGCAGGGTCCGCAGCAGCGGGGCCTGACGGAGGTCGAAGGGACGCTGGGCCTCCAGCGTCGCGCGGCGCAGGGCCTCGGCCTCGCGCTCTGACTCGGGGAAGTGGCGCAGGTCGTCCAGTGAGAGGACGGGCTCGACGTCGGGAGCGATGACCTGCCACACCTGTCCGGCCTCACCGGCGAAGGAGGTGCGCAGCGCTTCATGGCGCTGGAGCAGCGCGTGGAGCGCGTGCCGCAGGGCGGCCACGTCGAGCGTGCCCTCCAACTGGAAGACGGCGGGGATGTTGTAGCGCGAGCCGCCCGGAGCGAGCTGCTCCAGGAACCACAGCCGCTGCTGCGCGAAGGAGAGCGGCAGCGACCGTGAGCGGTCCGCCACGACGAGCGGCGGCGCGAGCGACTCCGGCGCCAGCGCGCTTCGCTGGAGGAGAGAGGCGAGCTGCGCCACCGTGGGCGCCTCGAAGAGGGCCTTGAGGGGCAGCTCGACGTCGAGGGCCTCGCGGATGCGGGAGATGGCGCGGGTGGCGAGCAGCGAGTGGCCACCCAGCTCGAAGAAGCTGTCGTTGATACCGACCTTCTCCGAGCCGAGCACCTGGGCCCAGACGTCGGCCAGCGTCTTCTCCACGTCCGTGCGCGGCGCCACATACTCGCGAGCCCGCTCCAGCAGCGCGCCATCCATCTCGGGCAGGGCCTTGCGGTCCACCTTGCCGTTGGACGTGAGCGGCAGTGCCTCCAGCGACATGAACGCCGAGAGCACCATGTACTCGGGCAGGCGAGTACCGAGGGACTCGCGCAGCGCGGCGACATCGAAGGCCTTGGGGTCGTGGGCCACGACGTAGGCCACGAGGCGCTTGTCTCCGGCGCCCTGGCCCTTGGCCACCACCACCGCATCCTTCACCGCGGGGTGTGCGCGCAGCGCCCCTTCCACCTCGCTCAGCTCGATGCGGAAGCCACGCACCTTCACCTGCGTGTCCGCTCGGCCGAGGAACTCCAGCACCCCGTCCGCTCGCCACCTCGCGAGGTCTCCCGTGCGGTACATCCGCTCTCCGGGGACGGAGGCATGCGGGTCCGGAATGAAGCGCTCCGCCGTCAGCTCCGCACTGCCGATGTAGCCACGCGCAACGCCCTCACCCGCCGCGTACAGCTCTCCGGCCACTCCCACCGGCACCGGCTTCAACGCCCCGTCCAGCACGTACACCCGCGTGTTTCCAATCGGCCGCCCAATCGCCACCACCTCGCCCACCTGCGAGGCGGCCGTCATCCGGTGGCAGCTGGTGAAGAGCGTGTTCTCCGTCGGGCCGTAGCATGCCGTCACCGGCACTCCCAACTCCTCCACCACTCGCTTCACGTGCGGCGCAGACACCACGTCTCCGCCCGTCAGCAACTGGTGCAGCCCCTTCAGCACCTCCACGTCCGCGTCCACCACCTGCGAGAAGAGTCCCGCCGTCAGGTGCAACGTCGTGACTCCCTGCCCCTTCACCACCTTCTTCAACTGCTCCACGTCCCCCACCGGGCCCGCCGGGTACACCACCAGCCGCGCCCCGTTCAGCAGGCTGCCCCACACTTCCAGCGTCGACGCGTCGAAGGACACGGGCGCAATCAGCAGCAACGTCTCGTCCGGCCCCAGGTGCGCGTAGTTGGCGCCCTTCACCGTCCGCAGCACGCTTCTCTGCTCCGTCCCCACTCCCTTCGGCTTCCCCGTGCTTCCCGACGTGAAGTCCACGTACGCAAGGTTCCGGCCGCCTACTCCGCTGCGAGGTGCGTGCTTCGGCTGCTGGGCCAGTGCCTCAGCCACCTCCTCCAGCAGCACGCACTCCAAGCCCTCCACCGGCAGCCGCTCCGCCAGCGCGCGCTTCGTCACCAGCACGCGTGGCTTCGCCTCCTCCACCATGTGCTCCAGCCGCGCGCGCGGGTACTCCACCTCGAGCGGCACGTAGGCACCACCCGACTTGGCAATGGCCACCAGCGCCACCACCAACTCCACCGAGCGCTCCAGGCACAGTGCGACGCGCTCCTCCGCGCCCACGCCCTTGCCGCGCAGGTAGTGCGCGAGCTGATTCGCACGCGCATCCAACTGCGCGTACGTCAGCTTCTCTTCCCCGCACTCCACCGCCACCGCGTCAGGCCTCAAGACCACCTGATGCTCGAACTCCTCCGCGATGCTCGACTCGCGCGCGTACTCCTGCGCCGTCGCATTCCACTCCACCAACACCCGCTGACGCTCCGCCTCCGTCAGCAGCGTCACGTCCGCCAGTCGCTCGTCCGCGCGAGCCACCAACTCCAGCAGCGCGCCCTTCCACTGCTTCAGCAGCACTTCCATCCCGTGCTGCTCGAAGCGCGGCGTCTCATAGACGAGCTTCAGCTTGAGCCGCGCCCCGGGCATCGCGGACAGCGTGAGCGCGTAGTTCGTCCGCTCCTTCGAGCGCACGTCCCGCACGTCCCACCGGCTCGCACGTCCCTTGAGCGACTCATCGACAGGGTAGTTCTCGAAGATGAGCAGGCTGTCGAAGAGGGGCTGACCGCGAGGCACCGCGCTCCAGCCCTGCACCTGCACGAGCGGGCTCTGCTCGAACTGCTGCTGGGCCGCCTGCTGCTTCTGCAAACCCTTCAGCCACTCCGCCACGACGTCGTCGCCCGACAGGCGCACGCGGACCGGCAGGCTGTTGATGAAGAGTCCCACCATCCCTTCCACGCCTTCGAGCTCCGCGGGCCGGCCCGCCACCGTCGCGCCGAACACCACCGAGGACTCGCCCGCGTGACGTCCCAGCACCAGCGCCCAGGCGCCCTGCGTCAGCGTGTTCACCGTCACCTGGTGACGCTGAGCGAGGCCCTGCACCGCCGACGTCTCTTCCTCCGTCAGCTCCAGAGCCAGCTCCTCCTGCGCCGTCTGGCCCTTAGCGGCTCGCGCTTCCAACGGAAGGCGCGTCGGAGCCGTGACCCCATCGAGGGTCTCGCGCCAGTACGCCTCCGCCTTCTTCGAGTCCTGCTTCGTCAGCCACGCGATGTACTCGCGGTACGCCGCGCGCGTCTGGCCTCGGGCTTCCGCGCCCGTCACCAGGGCCTCGTAGGTGCCGAAGACCTCCTCCAGCACCAGGCCGAGGCTCCAGCCATCCAGCAGCAGGTGGTGGTGGCTCCACACGCACCGCCAGCCCTCGTTGCCCAGCTTCATCACCGCCATGCGCATCAGCGGTGCCTTGCCCAGCTCGAAGCCCTGACGGCTGTCCGCCTTCAGGTACTCATCGAGCGCGCTCCGCTGCTGCTCCCTGTCGAGGCCACTCCAGTCGCGCTCCTCCCAGGGCAACTGGACGGACCGATGCACCACCTGCAGCGGCTCCTCCAGGCCCTCCCAGACGAAGCGAGTGCGCAGCACCGGCAGCCGCTCCACCGCCATGTCCCACGCGCGCTTGAGGGCTTCCACCTTCAGCCCACCGCGCACCTCCCACGCCAACTGCTCCACGTACACCCCGCTGCCGCTCTCCAGCAGCGAGTGGAAGAGCAGGCCCTGCTGCAACGGAGACAGCGGGTAGACGTCCTCCACGCCTTCGCCACGGCCCAGCACCTTCTCCAACTGCGCCGCGCTGGCCTTCACCAATGGGAAGTCCGCCGCCGTCCACAGTCCCGCGTCCGCGTCCGTGCGCTGCTGCACCAGTCGCCGCAGCTCGTGCGCGAAGTGTCCTGCCAGTTCCTCCACGGTCTCTCGCCGGTGCAGGCCCTGGCTGTAGTCGATGGCCACTTCCAGTCGGCCACCCACCACCAGCCCATTCACGCCCAACACGTGCCCGCGCTTCTCGCCCGCTGCCTGCGCCGCGCCGGCCTTCTCCTTCGCCGGAGCGAAGCGCTGCGACTGCGCAGCCACGCCATCCACCTGGCCCAGGTAGTTGAAGACGACTTCAGCCCTGGGATGCGCCTTGAGCTTGTTCCGCGTCTCATCACTGCCCAGGTACTTCAGCAGCCCATACCCCAGACCCTTGCCCGGAATTCGCCGCACCGACTCCTTCACCGCGCGCACCCATGCCCCCGCCGTCTCCTGCGCAGGCGCATCAACGATCACCGGGTACACGCTGGTGAACCAACCCACCGTGCGCGACACATCCAGCCCGACTTCTTCCTCGCGCCCGTGGCCTTCCAGCTCCACGCGCACGCGCTCCAGGCCGCGCCACTTCTTCAGCGCGGAGGCCAGAGCTGCCAGCAGCACCTCGTCCACGCGAGCGCGGTATGCACCGGAAGCTTCCCTCAGCAGCGCTCCCGTCTCTTCGCGGCTGAGCTCCAGGCGGACTTCCCCCTCCAGCCCCGTCTCATTCCTCCCGCCCTGCACGTCCACCGGCAGCTTCGCCACCGACTTCGCGCCCTGCTCCTCCCAGTACGAAAGCTCCCCTTCCACCGTCCCCGAATACTCACCCAGCTTCTTCGCCCACTGCTGGTACGAGGCCGTCTTCGGGCCCAGCTCAATCTCTTCCCCTCGGCTGGCCTGCTCGCACGCCCTCTCCACGTCCTCCACCACCACCCGCCACGAGACGCCATCCACCACCAGGTGGTGCACCACCACCAGCAGTCGCCTTCCCGCCTCTCCCATCTCGAAGAGCACCGCCTTCACCAGCGGGCCCTTCTCCAAATCCAGGCTGCCCTGCACCTGCGTGGCCACGCGCTCGAGCTCCGACGCGCCCGCGCCGCGCAGGTCCATCTGCTCCAACTTCAGGCTACCGGCCTCTTCCACCCCGGCATTGCGCTGACGCCACTCCCCTTCCACCTTCTCGAACCGCATCCGCAGCGCGTCGTGGTGCCTCACCACCGCGCCCAGCGCCTTCTCCAGCACCGCTGCGTCCGTCCCTGCCTTCACCTCCAACAGGACAGCCTGGTTGCTGTGGCTCGGCTTCTTCCACGCCTCTTCCAGGAAGCTCCGCTGGATGGGCGTCAGGTCGACCGGCCCTTCCACCGGGCCCTGCTGCGCCACGGCCACGGCCGCCTTCACCACCTGCGCCAGCTCCTCCACCGTCTGCCGCTGGAAGAGCTGCTTCGGCGTCACCTCCAGGCCGGCCCTCCGCGCCCGCGCCACCACCTGCAGGCTCAGGATGGAGTCACCGCCCAGCTCGAAGAAGTTGTCCTGCACGCCAACGCGGTCCAGGCCCAACACCTGCGCCCAGACGCCGGCCAGCGTCTTCTCCACCTCCGTGCGCGGAGCCACGTACCGGCGCGACAGCTCCGGACGAACGCCCTCCGGCTCCGGCAGCGCCTTGCGGTCCACCTTGCCGTTGGACGTCAGCGGCAGCGCCTCCAGTGCCACGAAGGCCGACGGCACCATGTACTCCGGCAGTCGCTCCTTCAGCGCCCGACGCAGCTCGCTCGCGTCCACTGCCCCGTGGCCGACGACGTAGGCCACCAGTCGCTTGCCGCCGGCTCCCTCGCCCCGAGCCATCACCACGGCGTCCTTCACCGCAGGGTGCGCACGCAGCGCGTTCTCCACCTCGCCCAGCTCGATGCGGAAGCCGCGCACCTTCACCTGCGCATCCACGCGGCCCACGAACTCCAGGCTGCCATCCTCGCGCCACCGCACGAGGTCACCCGTGCGGTACAGGCGAGCGCCCGGCTCGCCACCCAGGGCGTCCGGTACGAAGCGCTCCGCCGTCAGCTCCGGACGGCCCGGGTAGCCGCGAGCCACACCCACGCCGCCGAGGTACAGCTCACCGGCGACGCCCATGGGAACCAGCGCGCCCCGCGTATCGAGCACGTAGGCGCGCACGTTGGCCAACGGCTGCCCGATGGACGGCGTGCGGCCATCCGCCACGCAATCGGTGAGCGTGGCCACCACCGTGGCCTCCGTGGGGCCATACGAGTTGATGAAGCGCCGGCCCGGAGCCCAGCGCGCCACCACGTCCGCCGGGAGCGCCTCGCCGCCCGAGATGACGGTGCGCAGCGAGGGCAGGCCCTCGGCCGGAGTAACGGCGAGCGCCGCGGGCGTGAGGCTGAGCACCGTGATGCCCGCGTCGCGCAGCAGCGCCCACAGCGTGTCACCCGGAATCAGCCGCTCCGAGGGCGCCAGCACCAGCGTGCCGCCGGAGCACAGCGTGGTGAAGATCTCCTCCACCGACAGGTCGAAGCTCAGGTTGGCGAACTGGAGCATCCGGCTGCCGGGCCCGATGCCGTAGGCCACCGCCTCGTGCGTCACCAGGTTGGCGACGCCGCGGTGCTCCACGGCAGTGCCCTTCGGCTGGCCAGTGCTGCCCGAGGTGTAGATGACGTACGCGAGGTTGCCGGCCCCCGCACCCGAGGCGACACGCTCGCCATTCTCCCGGAGCAGCGCCTCGCGCTCCTCGTCCAGGCACAGCACGCGAGCCGCCGCCTGCGGGAAGCGCTCCAGCAGCGAACGCTGCGTCAGCAGCACCTGCGCGCCGCTGTCCTCCAGCATGAAGGCGAGCCGCTCACGAGGCAGCATCGGGTCCAGCGGCAGGTACGCTCCGCCCGCCTTGAGGATGCCGAGCAACGCCTCCGCCACGTCCAGCGAGCGCTCCAGGCACAGGCCCACGCGGACCTCGGGCCCCACGCCGAGCTGACGCAGGCGCCGGGCCAGCTGGTTCGCCCGCGCATCCAGCTCGCGGTACGTCAGCCGCTGCGCGGCGAGCTCCACGGCCACCGCATCCGGCGTGCGGTCCACCTGCGCCTCGAAGAGCGAGGACAGGGTGACTTCCGCCGGGAAGGGCGCGCGAGTGCCGCTCCACGACGTCAGGACCTGCCGGCGGTCGGTCTCGGTGAGCAGGGGCACGTCCTCGACACGCCTGCCGGCGCTGGCCACCAGGCCCAGCAGTGCGACCTTCCACTGCTTCAACAGCGCGTCCATCCCGCGTAGCTCGAAGCGGGACACGTCGTAGGCGAGCATCAACCGCAACTGCTTGTCGGGAATCACCGAAAGAGTGAGCGGGTAGTTCGTCCGCTCCTTCACGCGGACGTCGCGCACCTCCCAACGATTCGCGCGCCCCTTCAGCGACGAGTCGATGGGGTAGTTCTCGAAGACGAGCAGGCTGTCGAAGAGCGACTGGCCGCGCGGCACTTCGCTCCAGGCCTGCACCCGCATCAGCGGGGTCTGCTCGTACTGACGCTGCTCCGACTGCTGCTCCTGCTGGGCCTTCAGCCAGGACTCCACCGGCTCGCCGCCACCGAGCTTCACGCGCACCGGCAGGGTGTTGATGAAGAGGCCCACCATGCCTTCGACGCCGTCGAGCTCCGCAGGGCGGCCCGCCACCGTCGCACCGAAGACGACCTCCGACTCGCCCGCATGCCGGCCGAGCACCAGCGCCCAGGCGCCCTGCGCCAACGTGTTCACCGTGACCTGGTGACGCTGCGCGAAGCCCTGTACCGCCGACGTCTCCTGCTCCGTCAGCAGCAGCTCCAGTTCCTCCTGCGCCATCGGCTTCTGGCTGCGAGCCTCCAGCGGCAGGCGCGTCTGCGCGGTGATGCCCTTGAGGGCCTCGCGCCAGTACGCCTCCGCCTTCTTCGAGTCCTGCTTCGCCAGCCACGCGATGTACTCGCGATACGGCGCGCGCGTCCGGCCGCGCGTCTCGCCTCCGGTGACGAGTGCCTCGTAGGTGCTGAAGACCTCCTCCAGCACCAGGCCGAGGCTCCAGCCATCCAGCAGCAGGTGGTGGTGGCTCCACACGCACCGCCACGCATCCTCGCCCAGGCGCATCAGCGCCATGCGCATCAGCGGAGCAGTGCCCAGCTCGAAGCCGCGCTGGGCGTCTTCCTGGAGATAGGCGTCCAGAGCCCGCTGCTGGCCTTCACGGTCCAGGCCCGTCCAGTCGCGCTCGTCCCAGGGCACCTGCACCGAGCGGTGCACCACCTGCAGCGGCGCCTCCAGGTTTTCCCAGACGAAGCGCGTGCGCAGCACCGGCAACCGCTCCACCACCAGGTCCCACGCGCGCTTGAGGGCGTCCACCTTCAAGCCGCCACGCACCTCCCAGGCCAACTGCTCCACGTACACACCGCTGCCGCTCTCCAGCAGCGAGTGGAAGAGGAGCCCCTGCTGCAACGGAGACAGCGGGTAGACGTCTTCCACGCCCTCGCCACGGCCCAGCACCTTCTCCAACTGCGCCGTGCTGGCCTTCACCAGCGGGAAGTCCACCGCCGTCCACAATCCCGCATCTGGCTCCTGCTTCTCGCGCAGCAGCTTCTTCAGCTGCGCCTCGTACTCCTTCGCCAGCGCGTTGATGCTCTCGTGGTGGTGCAGCTCGCGGCTGTACTCGATGGCCACTTCCAGCCGGCCGCCCACCACCAGCCCATTCACGCTCAGCACGTGCCCGCGCTTCTCACCCGCTGCCTGCGCCGCGCCGGCCTTCTCCTTCGCCGGGGCGAAACGCTGCGACTGCGCTGCAAGACCATCCACCTGACCGAGGTAGTTGAAGAGGACTTCGGCCCTGGGCAGTGCGCCCAGTTTGTTCCGCGTCTCTTCGCTGCCGAGGTACTTCAGCAGCCCGTACCCCAGGCCCTTACCGGGCACGCGCCGCACCGACTCCTTCACCGCGCGCACCCACGCTCCCGCCGACTCCCGCGCGGGCGCAGCCACCACCACCGGGTACACGCTGGTGAACCAGCCCACCGTGCGCGACACGTCCAGCCCGACTTCCTCTTCGCGCCCGTGGCCCTCCAGCTCCACGCGCAGGCTCAGCGAACCCTCCGCGCTGCGCTCCTTCGGCCCACTCCACTTCGCCAGCGCCGCCGTCAACGCGGCCAGCAGCACTTCGTCCACGCGAGCGCGGTACGCACCGGGCACTTCCCTCAGCAGCGCTCCCGTCTCCTCCCGGCTGAGCTCCAGGCGGACCTCTCCCTCCAGCCCCGTCTCATTCCTCCCGCCCTCCACGTCCACCGGTAGCTTCGCCACCGGCTTCGCGCCCTGCTCCTCCCAGTACGAAAGCTCCCCTTCCACCATCCCCGCGTACTCACCCAGCTTCTTCGCCCACTGCTGGTACGAGGCCGTCTTCGGGCCCAGCTCAATCTCTTCCCCTCGGCTGGCCTGCTCGCACGCCCTCTCCACGTCCTCCACCACCACCCGCCACGACACTCCATCCACCACCAGGTGGTGCACCACCACCAGCAGTCGCCTTCCCGCCTCTCCCATCTCGAAGAGCACCGCCTTCACCAGCGGGCCCTTCTCCAAATCCAGGCTGCCCTGCACCTGCGTGGCCACGCGCTCGAGCTCCGACGCGCCCGCGCCGCGCAGGTCCACCTGCTCCAACTTCAGGCTGCCGGCCTCTTCCACTCCGGCGTTGCGCTGATGCCACTCCCCTTCCACCTTCTCGAACCGCATCCGCAGCGCGTCGTGCTGCTTCACCACCGCGCTCAGCGCCTTCTCCAGCGCCGAGGCCTCGACCTCTTCCGCCACTTCCAGCAGCAGTGACTGGTTGAAGTGATGGGCATGGCTCCGCGCCTGCTCGAAGAAGGCACGCTGCACGGGCGTCAGCGCCACGGGGCCTTCCACCGGCTTCTGCTCACCGGCCTCGAGCGCGGCCTTCGCGACCTGCGCCAACTCCGCCACCGTCTGCTTCTGGAAGAGCTGCCGCGGAGTGATCTCCAAGCCGGCCCTCCGCGCACGCGCCACCACCTGCAGCGTGAGAATGGAGTCGCCGCCCAGCTCGAAGAAGTTGTCCTGCACGCCGACCTTGTCGATGCCCAGGACCTGCGCCCAGACGTCGGCCAGCGTCTTCTCCGCCTCCGTGCGCGGCGCCACGTACTCGCGAGCCAGCTCTGGGCGAACGCCTTCCGGCTCCGGCAGCGCCTTGCGATCCACCTTGCCGTTGGACGTCAGCGGCAGCGCCTCCAGCGCCACGAAGGCCGACGGCACCATGTACTCGGGCAACCGCGACTTGGCGTGCTCACGCAGCCCGGAGACACCGGGCCAGCCCTCCGCCTTCGGCACAACGTAGGCCACGAGACGCTTTTCTCCGGCGCCCTGGCCCTTGGCCACCACCACCGCATCCTTCACCGCGGGGTGAGCGCGCAGCGCCCCTTCCACCTCGCTCAACTCGATGCGGAAGCCACGCACCTTCACCTGCGTGTCCGCTCGGCCGAGGAACTCCAGCACCCCGTCCGCTCGCCACCGCGCCAAATCCCCGGTGCGGTACATCCGCTCTCCGGGCACCTTCGCGTGCGGGTCCGGAATGAAGCGCTCCGCCGTCAGCTCCGCACTGCCGATGTAGCCACGCGCAACGCCCTCACCCGCCGCGTACAGCTCTCCGGCCACTCCCACCGGCACCGGCTTCAACGCCCCGTCCAGCACGTACACCCGCGTGTTTCCAATCGGCCGCCCAATCGCCACCACCTCGCCCACCTGCGAGGCGGCCGTCATCCGGTGGCAGCTGGTGAAGAGCGTGTTCTCCGTCGGGCCGTAGCATGCCGTCACCGGCACTCCCAACTCCTCCACCACTCGCTTCACGTGCGGCGCAGACACCACGTCTCCGCCCGTCAGCAGCTGGTGCAGCCCATTCAGCACCTCCACGTCCGCGTCCACCACCTGCGAGAAGAGTCCCGCCGTCAGGTGCAACGTCGTGACTCCCTGCCCCTTCACCACCTTCTTCAACTGCTCCACGTCCCCCACCGGGCCCGCCGGGTACACCACCAGCCGCGCCCCGTTCAGCAGGCTGCCCCACACTTCCAGCGTCGACGCGTCGAAGGACACGGGCGCAATCAGCAGCAACGTCTCGTCCGGCCCCAGGTGCGCGTAGTTGGCGCCCTTCACCGTCCGCAGCACGCTTCTCTGCTCCGTCCCCACTCCCTTCGGCTTCCCCGTGCTTCCCGACGTGAAGTCCACGTACGCCAGGTTGTGCCCACTCACTCCACTCTTCGGCGCGTGCTTCGGCTGCTGGGCCAGTGCCTCAGCCACCTCCTCCAGCAGCACGCACTCCAAGCCCTCCACCGGCAGTCGCTCCGCCAGCGCGCGCTTCGTCACCACCACGCGTGGCTTCGCCTCCTCCACCATGTGCTCAAGCCGCGCTCGCGGGTACTCCACCTCCAGCGGCACGTACGCACCACCCGACTTGGCAATGGCCACCAACGCCACCACCAACTCCACCGAGCGCTCCAGGCACAGTGCGACGCGCTCCTCCGCGCCCACGCCCTTGCCGCGCAGGTAGTGCGCGAGCTGATTCGCACGCGCGTTGAGCTGCGCGTACGTCAGCCTCTCCTCCCCGCACTCCACCGCCACCGCGTCAGGCCTCAAGGCCACCTGACGCTCGAACTCCTCCGCGATGCTCGACTCGCGCGCGTACTCCTGCCCCGTCGCATTCCACTCCACCAACACCCGCTGACGCTCCGCCTCCGTCAGCAGCGACACCTCGGCGAGTCTCTGTTCCGGATTGGCCGCGGCCGCCTCCAGCAGCACGCGCAGATGCCCGAGCATCCGCTTCGCGGTCTCCGCCTCGAACAGGTCCGTGCTGTACACGAGCACGGCGCGCAGTCCCTCGGGCTCTTCCTTGAAGAGGAGCTCGAGGTCGAACTTCGCCGACAGGTCCGCCTGCGGCATCGGAGTCAGCGTGAGACCCGCGACCTCCATCCGCTGCGGCTTCGCCTGCTCCAGGTTCACCATCACCTGGAACAGCGGCGAGTAGCTCAGGTTGCGCGCGGGCTTCAGCTCCTCCACCAGCTTCTCGAAGGGCACGTCCTGGTGCGCGTACGCGCCCAGGGTGGACTCCTTCACGCGCTTCATCAGCTCGCGAAAGCTCGCCTCAACGGGCAGCTTCGTGCGCACGACCAGCGTGTTGACGAAGAAGCCGATGAGCCCTTCCAGCTCGGACTGGTGCCGGCCGGAGATGGGCGTTCCGACGCAGACGTCCTCCTGCCCCGAATAGCGCGCGAGCAGCGTCTGCCACGCCGTCAGCAGCACCATGAAGGGCGACATCCCCTCCGCCTGCCCCAGTGCCTTCAGCCGCTCGTAGAGCGCTCGCGGCAGCAGGGACTCGCAGCTCGCGCCACGGAAGCTCTGCACCGAGGGACGCGGACGGTCCGTCGGCAGCTCCAGCACCGGCGGTGCCCCGGTAAGCTGCTCGCGCCACCAGCCGAGCTGCTTCTCCAGCACCGCCCCCTGGAGCCACTCCCGCTGCCACAGCGCATAGTCCGCGTACTGCACGGCCAGCTCGGGAAGCTGGCTCGACTGGCCGCGCGACAGGTTCGCGTACAGCAGGCCCATCTCGCGCACCAGCACGTCCATGGACCAGCCGTCCGAGACGATGTGGTGCATCGTGAGCAACAGCACATGCTCGCGCTCGCCCAGCCGCAGCAGGGTGGCGCGCAGGAGCGGCCCGCGCGTGAGCTCGAAGGGCTTCTGCTGCTCCTCGCGAGCCAGCCGTCGCGCCTCCTCCTCCCGAGCCGCCTCGGGCAACGACCTGAGGTCATGCAGCGTCAGCGCGAGCGGCGCCGGCGGCGGGATGACCTGGACGGCCTGCCCGTCCTCGTCTCGGAAGACGGTCCGCAGCGACTCGTGGCGGCGGAGCAACTCCGCGAAGCAGCGCTCCAGCACGGCCACGTCGAGCACGCCCTCGAGCCGCACGGCTGCGGGCATGTTGTACGTGGGCGTCCCGGGCTCCATGCGGTCGAGGAACCACAGGCGCTGCTGGGCGAACGAGAGGGGCGCCGTCCCGTTCTCACGCGGACGCGCGGTGATGGCCGGACGCGCCGCCTGGGCGTCCTTCTTGCGAAGCTGGCGGAGGAGCTGGTCTCGCTTCTCGGGCGAGAGGGCCGCGATACGCTGATGGATGTCGCTCATGGATGTCATTCCTCGCGGGATTCCGCGTGCCCTGATGCGAGCAGGGCTTCGATGTCGCCGCCGGCGTCCTGCTCCAGCAGGGCCAGCAGTTGTTCCAGCTCTTCTGGGTCGGCATGGGTGGACTGCGCCTGCACCAGGTGGACGGAGAGCCGGGCAATGCTCGGGTTTTCGAAGAGCGCACTCAGCGGCAGCTCGACGCCGAGCTCGCTGCGAATGCGGGAGATGGTTCGGGTCGCGAGCAGGGAGTGACCTCCCAGCTCGAAGAAGTCGTCGTGGATGCCGACTCGCTCCACGCCGAGGATTTCGGACAGGATGCTCGCGAGCTGCCGCTCGATGTCGCTGCGCGGCTCGACGTACGGCTGGTCGGAGGCGATGCGAGCACCAGAGACATCCGGCAGGGCCTTGCGGTCCACCTTGCCGTTGGACGTGAGTGGCAGTGCCTCCAGCGGCATGAACGCCGACGGAAGCATGTAATCGGGCAGCCGGGTCTTGAGGTTGCGGCGGACTTCGGCCACGTCGAGGGTGTCTCGGCTGTGACCGACGACATAGGCCACGAGGCGCTTGTCTCCGGCGCCCTGACCCTTGGCCACCACCACCGCATCCTTCACCGCGGGGTGAGCGCGCAGCGCCCCTTCCACCTCGCTCAACTCGATACGGAAGCCACGCACCTTCACCTGCGTGTCCGCTCGGCCGAGGAACTCCAGCACCCCGTCCGCTCGCCACCTCGCGAGGTCTCCCGTGCGGTACATCCGCTCCCCAGGCACCTTCGCGTGCGGGTCCGGAATGAAGCGCTCCGCCGTCAGCTCCGCACTGCCGATGTAGCCACGCGCAACGCCCTCACCCGCCGCGTACAGCTCTCCGGCCACTCCCACCGGCACCGGCTTCAACGCCCCGTCCAGCACGTACACCCGCGTGTTGCCGATGGGACGGCCAATCGCCACCACTTCGCCCACCTGCGATGCGGCCGTCATCCGGTGGCAGCTGGTGAAGAGCGTGTTCTCCGTCGGGCCGTAGCATGCCGTCACCGGCACTCCCAACTCCTCCACCACTCGCTTCACGTGCGGCGCAGACACCACGTCTCCACCCGTCAGCAACTGGTGCAGCCCCTTCAGCACCTCCACGTCCGCGTCCACCACCTGCGAGAAGAGTCCCGCCGTCAGGTGCAACGTCGTGACTCCCTGCCCCTTCACCACCTTCTTCAACTGCTCCACGTCCCCCACCGGGCCCGCCGGGTACACCACCAACCTCGCCCCGTTCAGCAGGCTGCCCCACACTTCCAGCGTCGACGCGTCGAAGGAGACGGGCGCGATGAGAAGCAGCGTCTCCTCTGGCCCCAGGTGCGCGTAGTTGGCGCCCTTCACCGTCCGCAGCACGCTTCTCTGCTCCGTCCCCACTCCCTTCGGCTTCCCCGTGCTTCCAGACGTGAAGTCCACGTACGCAAGGTTCCGGCCGCCTACTCCGCTGCGAGGTGCGTGCTTCGGCTGCTGGGCCAGTGCCTCAGCCACCTCGTCCAACAGCACGCACTCCAAGCCCTCCACCGGCAGTCGCTCCGCCAGCGCGCGCTTCGTCACCACCACGCGTGGCTTCGCCTCCTCCACCATGTGCTCCAACCGCGCGCGCGGGTACTCCACCTCCAGCGGCACGTAGGCACCACCCGACTTGGCAATGGCCACCAGCGCCACCACCAACTCCACCGAGCGCTCCAGGCACAGCGCGACGCGCTCTTCCGCCCCCACGCCCTTGCCGCGCAGGTAGTGCGCGAGCTGATTCGCACGCGCGTTGAGCTGCGCGTACGTCAGCCTCTCCTCCCCGCACTCCACCGCCATCGCGTCCGGCCTCAAGGCCACCTGACGCTCGAACTCCTCCGCGATGCTCGACTCGCGCGCGTACTCCTGCCCCGTCGCATTCCACTCCACCAACACCCGCTGACGCTCCGCCTCCGTCAGCAGCGACACGTCCGCCAGTCGCTCGTCCGCGCGGGCCACCAACTCCAGCAGCGCGCCCCTCCACTGCTTCAGCAGCACTTCCATCCCGCTCGGCTCGAAGCGCGGCGTCTCGAACGCGAGCCGCAAGCGCATCCGGTCGCCGGGGATGACCGACAGCGTGAGCGGATAGTTCGTCTTCTCTCCGAGCCACACGTCCCGCACGTTCAGCCGAGTCGTCCTGCTCTTGATGGAGTCATCGATGGGGTAGTTCTCGAAGACGAGCAGGCTCTCGAAGAGCGGCTGCCGGCGAGGGACGTCACTCCAGCCCTGCACCTGCACCAGTCCGCTCTGCTCGAACTGCCGCTGCTCTGCCTGCTGCTTCTGCAAGGCCTTCAGCCACTCCGCGACGAACTCGTCTCCGGGCAGGCGCACACGGACCGGCAGGCTGTTGATGAAGAGCCCCACCATCCCTTCCACGCCTTCGAGCTCCGCGGGCCGGCCCGCCACCGTCGCGCCGAACACCACCGAGGACTCGCCCGCGTGACGTCCCAGCACCAGCGCCCAGGCGCCCTGCGTCAGCGTGTTCACCGTCACCTGGTGACGCTGAGCGAAGGCCTGCACCACCGAGGTCTCCGCATCCGTGAGCAGCACGCTCGACTCGTGCTGGCCCCTGGCCCCCTGCTGACCACGAGTCTCCAGCGGCAGCCGCGTCGCGGCGCTGATGCCTTGGAGCGCCTCGCGCCAGTAGGTTTCCGCCTTGTTCGAGTCCTGCTTCGCCAGCCACGCGATGTACTCGCGATAGGCGGGGCGGGCCTTGCCTCTGGGCTGTGCGCCCGTGCTCAGCGCCTCGTAGGTGCTGAAGACCTCCTCCAGCACCAGGCCGAGGCTCCAGCCGTCCAGCAGCAGGTGGTGGTGGCTCCAGACGAACCGCCACCGGTCCTCGCCCAGCTTCATCGCCGCCATGCGCATCAGCGGCGCCTTGCCCAGCTCGAAGCCCTGGCGGCTGTCCGCCTTCAGGTACTCATCGAGCGCGCTCCGCTGCTGCGCCTGCCCGAGGCCGCTCCAATCGAGATCCTCCCAGGGCAGCACCACCGCGCCCTGCACCACCTGCAGCGGCTCCTCCAAGCCGTCCCACGCGAAGCGCGTGCGGAGCACGGGAAGCCGCTCCACCGCGCGCTCCCAGGCGGCTCTGAAGGCCGCGAGGTCCAAGCCACCGCGCACCTCCCAGGTGAGCTGCTCGACGTACACGCCGCTTCCGGGCTCCAGCAACGAGTGGAAGAGGAGCCCCTGCTGCAGCGGAGACAGCGGGTAGACGTCTTCCACGCCCTCGCCACGGCCCAGCACCTTCTCCAACTGCGCCGTGCTGGCCTTCACCAGCGGGAAGTCCACCGCCGTCCACAATCCCGCATCCGGCTCCTGCTTCTCGCGCAGCAGCTTCTTCAGCTGCGCCTCGTACTCCTTCGCCAGCGCGTTGATGCTCTCGTGGTGGTGCAGCTCGCGGCTGTACTCGATGGCCACTTCCAGCCGGCCGCCCACCACCAGCCCATTCACGCTCAGCACGTGCCCGCGCTTCTCACCCGTCGCCTGGGCCGCTCCTGAAGTATCCGTCGAAAGAGCGAAGCGCTTCGACTCGGCTGCGATTCCGTCCACCTGACCGAGGTAGTTGAAGATGACTTCGGCCCTGGGCAGTGCACCCAGCTTGCGCCGCGTCTCTTCGTTGCCGAGGTACTTCAGCAGTCCGTACCCCAGGCCCTTGCCCGGCACGCGCCGCACCGACTCCTTCACCGCGCGCACCCACGCCCCAGCTGTCTCCTGCGCAGGCGCAGCCACCACCACCGGGTACACGCTGGTGAACCAACCCACCGTGCGCGACACGTCCAGCCCGACTTCCTCTTCGCGCCCGTGGCCCTCCAGCTCCACGCGCAGGCTCAGCGAACCCTCCGCGCTGCGCTCCTTCGGCCCACTCCACTTCGCCAGCGCCGCCGTCAACGCGGCCAGCAGCACTTCGTCCACGCGAGCGCGGTACGCACCGGGCACTTCCCTCAGCAGCGCTCCCGTCTCTTCCCGGCTGAGCTCCAGGCGGACCTCTCCCTCCAGCCCCGTCTCATTCCGCCCGCCCTCCACGTCCACCGGCAGCTTCGCCACCGACTTCGCGCCCTGCTCCTCCCAGTACGCCAGCTCCCCTTCCACCGTCCCCGCGTACTCACCCAGCTTCTTCGCCCACTGCTGGTACGAGGCCGTCTTCGGGCCCAGCTCAATCTCTTCCCCTCGGCTGGCCTGCTCGCACGCCCTCTCCACGTCCTCCACCACCACCCGCCACGAGACGCCATCCACCACCAGGTGGTGCACCACCACCAGCAGTCGCCTTCCCGCCTCTCCCATCTCGAAGAGCACCGCCTTCACCAGCGGCCCCTTCTCCAAGTCCAGGCTGCCCTGCACCTGCGTGGCCACGCGCTCGAGCTCCGACGCGCCCGCGCCGCGCAGGTCCATCTGCTCCAGCTTCAGGCTGCCGGCCTCTTCCACCCCGGCATTGCGCTGACGCCACTCCCCTTCCACCTTCTCGAACCGCATCCGCAGCGCGTCGTGGTGCCTCACCACTGCGCTCAGCGCCTTCTCCAGCACCGCTGCTTCCGTCCCCGCCTTCACCTCCAGCAGGACGGCTTGATTGAAGTGGTGAGCCTTGTTCCGCCCCTGCGCGAAGAAGTGCCGCTGAATGGGCGTCAGTTCGACCGGTCCTTCCACCGGCTCCTGCTGCGCCACGCTCACCGCCGACTTCGCCACCTGCGCCAGTTCTTCGATGGTCTGCCGCTGGAAGAGCTGTCTCGGAGCGATCTCAACTCCGGTCCTGCGTGCTCGCGAGACCACTTGCAGCGTGAGGATGGAGTCGCCGCCCAACTCGAAGAAGTTGTCCTGCACGCCGACGCGGTCGAGCCCAAGGACCTTCGCCCAGACGTCGGCCAGTGCCTTCTCCACTTCCGTGCGCGGCGCCACGTACTCGCGCGCCAGCTCCGGGCGAACGCCTTCCGGCTCCGGCAGTGCCTTGCGATCCACCTTGCCGTTCGAGGTCAACGGCAGTGCATCGAGCGCCACGAAGACCGAGGGCACCATGTACTCGGGCAGCCGCGACTTCATGCCATGGCGCAGCTCGCTCACGTCCAGTGAGTTGGGACCGTGGCCGACGACGTAGGCCACGAGGCGCTTTTCTCCGGCGCCCTGGCCCTTGGCCACCACCACCGCATCCTTCACCGCGGGGTGAGCGCGCAGCGCGCCCTCCACTTCGCTCAGCTCGATGCGGAAGCCGCGCACCTTCACCTGCGTGTCCGCTCGGCCGAGGAACTCCAGCACCCCGTCCGCTCGCCACCTCGCGAGGTCTCCCGTGCGGTACATCCGCTCTCCGGGGACGGAGGCATGCGGGTCCGGAATGAAGCGCTCCGCCGTCAGCTCCGCACTGCCGATGTAGCCACGCGCAACGCCTTCGCCCGCCGCGTACAGCTCTCCGGCCACTCCCACCGGCACCGGCTTCAACGCCCCGTCCAGCACGTACACCCGCGTGTTTCCAATCGGCCGCCCAATCGCCACCACCTCGCCCACCTGCTCGGGCCTCGTCATCCGGTGGCAACTGGTGAAGAGCGTGTTCTCCGTCGGGCCGTAGCACGCCGTCACCGGCACTCCCAACTCCTCCACCACTCGCTTCACGTGCGGCGCCGACACCACGTCTCCGCCCGTCAGCAACTGGTGCAGCCCCTTCAGCACCTCCACGTCCGCGTCCACCACCTGCGAGAAGAGTCCCGCCGTCAGGTGCAACGTCGTGACTCCCTGCCCCTTCACCACCTTCTTCAACTGCTCCACGTCCCCCACCGGGCCCGCCGGGTACACCACCAACCTCGCCCCGTTCAGCAGGCTGCCCCACACTTCCAGCGTCGACGCGTCGAAGGACACGGGCGCGATCAGCAGCAACGTCTCCTCTGGCCCCAGGTGCGCGTAGTTGGCGCCCTTCACCGTCCGCAGCACGCTTCTCTGCTCCGTCCCCACTCCCTTCGGCTTCCCCGTGCTTCCCGACGTGAAGTCCACGTACGCAAGGTTCCGGCCGCCTACTCCGCTGCGAGGTGCGT
Organism: Pyxidicoccus sp. M6; assembly: GCF_055568925.1. Classification (NCBI taxonomy): domain Bacteria; kingdom Pseudomonadati; phylum Myxococcota; class Myxococcia; order Myxococcales; family Myxococcaceae; genus Pyxidicoccus; species Pyxidicoccus sp. M6. Next base: position 10,465,894 of record NZ_CM145714.1, read on the forward strand.
GCTTCGGCTGCTGGGCCAGTGCCTCAGCCACCTCCTCCAGCAGCACGCACTCCAAGCCCTCCACCGGCAGTCGCTCCGCCAGCGCGCGCTTCGTCACCACCACGCGTGGCTTCGCCTCCTCCACCATGTGCTCAAGCCGCGCTCGCGGGTACTCCACCTCCAGCGGCACGTAGGCACCACCCGACTTGGCAATGGCCACCAACGCCACCACCAACTCCACCGAGCGCTCCAGGCACAGTGCGACGCGCTCCTCCGCGCCCACGCCCTTGCCGCGCAGGTAGTGCGCGAGCTGGTTGGCGCGCTCGTTGAGCTGTGCGTACGTCAGCCTCTCCTCCCCGCACTCCACCGCCACCGCTTCAGGCCTCAAGGCCACCTGTCGCTCGAACTCCTCCGCGATGCTCGACTCGCGCGCGTACTCCTGCTCCGTCGCGTTCCACTCCACCAACACCTGCCGCCGCTCCGCCTCCGTCAGCAGCGGCAGCTCCGACACGCGACGCTCCGGCTCCGCGACGGCTGCCTCCAGCAGCACGCGCAGATGCCCGAGCATCCGCTGCATCGTCGCTTCCTCGAAGAGGTCGGTGCTGTACTCCAGCGTCCCCTGGAAGCCCTCCGCCGTGTCCGCGAGCGACAGGGTGAAGTCGAACCGGGACGTGCCGACATCCACATCCTTCAGGCTTGCGCGCAGCCCCGGGAGCGCCAGCTCCGACTGGAGGTCCTGCTGGAGGATGAACATCACCTGGAACAGCGGCGAGTACCCCAGCCGCCGCTCGGGCTGGAGCGCCTGAACCAGCCGCTCGAAGGGCAGGTGCTGATGCGCGAAGGCTCCCAACGTCACCTCGCGCACGCGACCCAGCAACTCACGGAAGGACGCTCCGTCCTCCAGCTTCGTGCGCAGCACCAGCGTGTTGATGAACACGCCGATGAGGTCCTCCACCTCCGCTCCGTGGCGGCCGGCCACCGGAGTTCCCACGCTCACGTCCTGCTGTCCGGAGTACCTCGACAGCAACACCTGGAGTCCTGACAGCAACACCATGAAGGGCGTCACGCCCTCGGCGCGGCTCAGCGTCTTCAGCGCGCTGGAGAGCTCCCGGGGCAGGTGCACCGGCAGGAGCGCACCGCGGAAGCCCTGGACCGCCGGACGCGGCCGGTCCGTCGGCAACTCCAGCACCGGCGGCGCCCCCGCGAGCTGCTCGCGCCACCAGGACAACTGCGCGTCCACGACCTCGCCTCGCAGCCACTCACGCTGCCACTGCGCGTAATCCCCATACTGCACGGGAAGCGCCGGCAGCACGGGAGCACGGCCCTCCACGAGCGCGCCGTAGACCTGCACCACCTCGCGGACCAGCACCCGCAGCGACCAGCCATCCGAGACGATGTGGTGCATCGACAGCAGCAGCACATGCTCACGCTCACCGAGCCGCAGCAGCGTGGCCCTCAGCAACGGTCCTCGCGTGAGCTCGAAGGGACGCCGAGCCTCTTCGCGAGCCCACCGGTGCGCCTCGGCCTCGGCTCCCTTCAGCTCGACCACGTCCAGCAGCGGGCCGGACTCCACGGGCCGCACCATCTGGACGGGCCCGTCCTCCGACTCACCAAAGACCGTGCGAAGCGATTCATGCCGGCGGAGGACCTCGCGGAGTCCCTCCTCCAGCGCGGCCACGTCCAGCGTCCCCTCCAGCCACACCGCGCCGGAGATGTTGTACGCGGAGTTGCCCGGCTCCATCCGGTCCAGGAACCACAGCCGCTTCTGCGCGAAGGACAGCGGCGCCGGCCCCTCGTGATGCACGGGCCGCACCGGCGGCGGAGCGGAGGACGACTCATCCCGGGACAGCGCCTGGAGCCGCTCCACCAGTCGAGCCACCGTCGGCGCCGAGAACACCTCGCGCAGCGGTACCTCCACGCCCAGCGACGCGCGCAGTGCCGACACCAACCGGGCCGCCAGCAGCGAGTGCCCGCCCAGCTCGAAGAAGTCATCGTGGAGCCCCACCCGCTCCACCTGGAGCAGGCGTGCCCAGAGTCCCGCCACCAGCTCCTCGGTGGGCGTGCGCGGCGCGACGAAGGCCTCGCGGCGCGGCTCCAGCGAGCGACCCTCCGGCGCGGGCAGCGCCTTGCGGTCCACCTTCCCGTTGGGCGTGAGGGGCAGCGCTTCCAACACGACGAAGGCCGACGGCACCATGTACTCCGGCAGCCCGCGTCGCAGGTGCTCGCGCAACGCGCCCACGTCCAGCGTCAGCCCCGCGCGAGGCACGGCGTACGCCACCAGGCGCCTGTCGCCGGGCACGTCCTCCCGAGCCAGCACCACCGCGGCCTGCACGTCCGGGTGGCGCGCGAGCGCGGACTCCACCTCTCCCAGCTCGATGCGGAAGCCGCGCACCTTCACCTGGAAGTCCGCGCGGCCGAGGAACTCCAGCGTCCCATCCGCCTTCCAGCGCGCCAGGTCTCCGGTGCGGTACAGCCGCGCTCCTGGCCGGCCGCTGAAGGCGTCGGGCACGAAGCGCTCGGCCGTCAGCTCCGGACGACCCCGGTAGCCACGCACCACGCCCGCGCCGCCGATGTACAGCTCTCCCGCCACGCCTACCGGCACCGGGCCCAACTGCGCGTCCAGCACGTACAGCTCGGTGTTGGCGATGGGCCGACCAATCGAGACCGGCGACTCGGCCGGTACCACCGTGTGCGTGGAGGACCAGACCGTGGTCTCCGTCGGCCCGTACATGTTGAGCAGCCGTCCGGGAAGCCGCCGCTCCAGTGACTCCGCCAGCGCGGGAGGCAGGGCCTCGCCGCCCACCATCAGGCAGCGCAGCGTGCCGAGGACGTCCTCCGCGCCCGGCTCCAGCAACAGCGCCTGCGCCAGTGACGGCGTGCCCTGCAGATACGTGGCGCCGTGCGCGCGCAGTCCCGCCAGCACCGCGGCCGCGCCCACCTCGTCACCGTGCACCACCACCTGGAAGCCGCGCGCCAGCGTCCACAACAACTCCAGCACGGAGATGTCGAAGGAGACGCTGGTGACGGCCAGCCACACGGGACGGGGGCCCACCGGCACACGCTCGTCCATGCCGGCGAAGAAGTTGGCCACGTTGCGCTGCAGCACCTGCACGCCCTTGGGACGCCCCGTGCTGCCGGACGTGTAGAGCACGTAGGCCAGGTGCTCCGGACCCGCGCCATGGCCAGGGCCCCGCGCGGACTCCGCGTCGCGCGACTCGGCCGCATCCAGCAGCACCGGGCGCACGCCCTCGACAGACAGGGTGCCGGCCAGCGACGCCTGCGTCAGCAGCAGCCGCGCCCCCGAGTCCTCCAGCATGTACGCCAGGCGCTCCACCGGGTAGCCCGGGTCCAGCGGCAGGTAGGCGCCGCCGGCCTTGAGGATGCCCAGCATGCCCACCACCAACTCCACCGAGCGGCGCGCGCACAGGCCCACCACCACCTCGGGCCCCACGCCCAGCTCGCGCAGCCGCAGCGCCACCGCGTTGGCCCGGCGGTGCAGCGCCGCGTACGTGAGCCGCTGCTCACCACAGACGAGCGCCACCGCGTCCGGCGTGCGGGCCGCCTGCGCCTCCAGCAGCGCCGCGAGCCCCGCTTCTTCATACGGACGCGCGGTGGCGTTCCACTCCACCAACACCCGCCGCCTTTCCTCCTCCGGCAGCAGGGGCAGCCGCGACAACGTGCGCGAGGGCTGCGCCACGGCGCCCTCCAGCAACGTCGCCACGCTCGCCGCCAGTCGCGCGGCGGTGGCGGGCAGGAAGAGGTCGGTGCTGTACTCCAGCGTCCCCTCCAGCCCGTCCTTCACCTGGTGCAGCGACAGCGTCACGTCGTACTGCGACGTGCCGGTGTCCACATCCTCCAGGCGGGACTCCAGGCCGGGCAGCGACGGCGCCGCGGCCGAGGCGGGCTGGAGGATGAGCATGGCCTGGAACAGCGGCGCATGACTCCGAGAGCGCGCGGGCTGCAGCGCCTGCACGAGCAGCTCGAAGGGCACGTCCTGGTGCGCATACGCCCCGAGCGTCACCTCGCGCACCCGCGCCAGCATCTCGCGGAAGGTGAGCCGGCCCTCCACGTGCGTGCGCAGCACCAGCGTGTTGATGAACACGCCCACCAGGCCCTCCACCTCCGCGCGCTGCCGGCCCGACACCGGCGTGCCGACGCACACGTCCTCCTGGCCGGAGTAGCGGTGCAGCACCGTCTGGAAGGCGGCCAGCAGCACCATGAAGGGCGTGACGCCCTCGCGCACGGCGAGCCCGCGCACGGCCCGCGTGAGCTCCGCGGACAAGCGCACGGGCAGCTTCGCGCCCCGGTACGTCTGCACCGGCGGGCGCGGAGCATCTCCCAGCAGCTCCAGCACGGGCGGTGCCCCCGCGAGCCGCTGACGCCACCACGTGAGCTGCGACTCCAGCACCTCGCCCTTCAGCCACTCGCGCTGCCACGCGGCGTAGTCCACGTACCGCACCGCCAGCGGCGGCAGCGCGGCGTCCCGGCCCTCGCGCAGGGCCGCGTAGAGCGCCGCCACCTCGCGCACCAGCACGCCCATGGACCAGCCGTCCGCCACGAGGTGGTGCACCACCACCAACAGCACGTGCTCGCGCACGTCCGCCCGCACGAGCAGTGCCCGCATCAGCCCTTGCGACACATCAAAAGGGCGGCGCGCCTCCTCCCGAAGGCGTCGTTGCAGCTCCGCCTCGCGCCTCGGCGCGGGCACGCCCGACATGTCCACGAGGGGCAGCGCCACGTCCACGGCGGGCAGCACGCGCTGCACGGGCACTCCGTCCTGCTCCATCACCGTGGTGCGCAGGGCTTCGTGGCGCCGGGTCAGCTCACCCAGCACGCGCTCCAGGGCCGCCACGTCGAGCTCGCCGGACAGCCTCACCGCCGCGGGGATGTGGTGCAGCGCACTGCCCGGCTCCAGCCTGTGCAGGAACCACAGCCGCTGCTGCGCGAAGGACAGCGGCGCGGCACCCTCGCCCGGAATGCGGGTGAGGGCCACGCGCGCGCCCCCATCGCGCTTCGCGACGATGCGCCGGGCGAGCTCGGAGAGGCTCGGCCCCTGCAGCAACACCTCCATGGGCAGCGCCACGCCCAGCCCCGTCTCCACCTCGTTCGCGAGCTCGACGGCGGCCAGCGAGTCGAGACCGTAGCGGGTGATGGGCTCCTCCACCCGGAGCTCCTCCGGCCGCAGCTGCAGCCGCGCCGCCAGCCGGGCCGCGAGCCACGCCTGCACCGCCTCCAGTCGCGTCGGCTCGCCCTCTCCGCCCAGGGCACGCACCGTGCCGCCGCCCGTGGTTCCTGACGGAGTACCGCCCGAAGACGGTCCACCCGAGGGAGCGCCGCCCGAAGACGGTCCACCGGAAGGGCCACCATCGGACGGAGGGCCCTCCTCCTCCCAGGAATGCACCACGCGCAGCTCACCCGCGAGCCAGGCTGCGCGGGTGGCCCTGCGCTGCACCTTGCCGCTGGACGTCTTGGGCAGGCTCCCCGGCTCGATGAGCACCACCGCGTGGGGGCGCACCTCGTGCCCCTCGGCGAGGCGTTGACGGATGGCGCCCAGCGCGGCCTCGGCCGCCTCCAACTGCTGACGCAGATTCGAGTAGCGGCGCAGGTCCACCTCCTGCACCAGCACGAGCCGCTCCTGCCCGCCCGCTTCCACCGCGAAGGCCGCGCCCCCGCCCGGCCTCAGCGCCGGGTGGCTCCCCTCCATGGTGAGCTCGAGGTCCTGCGGATAGTGATTGCGCCCGCGGAGGATGATGAGGTCCTTGAGCCGCCCCGTGACGAACAGCTCTCCATTCGCGTCGAGGAAGCCCAGGTCCCCCGTCCGCAGGAAGGGCCCGCGCCCGTCCACCAGCTTCCCCTGGAAGGCCGCCTCGGTCTCCTCGGGGCGCTGCCAGTAACCGTGCGCGACGCTCGGCCCCGTCACCCAGACTTCGCCCACCGCGCCCACCGGGCAGGGCTCGCGCAGCTCGGGGTGCACCACCCGCAACTCCTGGCCCTCCAGCACCGCGCCGCAGCCCACCAGCGTGCGCGCCACCGTGCCCGCGCGCGGCGGCTCCGCGAGGCCCTTCTCCAGCGCCTCGCGGTCCAGTTCGCGCAGCACCGGCGCGTGGCCCTTCGTCGCGCCCGTGACGATGAGCGTCCCCTCCGCCAGGCCGTAGCACGTGTAGAGCGACTCCCGCCGGAAGCCGCTCGGCCCGAAGGCCTCCACGAAGCGCTCCAGCGTCTCCGCGCGAATGGGCTCCGCACCGCAGAAGGCCACCTCCCAGCGGCTCAAGTCCAACGTCCGGCGCTGCTCCTCCGTCACCTTCCGCACGCACAAATCAAAGGCGAAGTTGGGCCCGCCGCTGATGGTGCCCCCCGTGCGCGACAGCACCTCCAACCACCGGAAGGGATTCTTCAGGAACGTCAGCGGCGACATCAGCGAGCACGGGAAGCCCCGGTACAGCGGCTGGAGGATGCCGCCGATGAGCCCCATGTCGTGGTACGGCGGCAGCCAGATGACGCCGACGCTGTCGTCCCGCACGCCGAAGGCCGAAGAGATGAGCCCCAGGTTGTGCAGCAGGTTGCCGTGGCTGAGCATCACCCCCTTGGGCGTGCCCGTGGACCCCGAGGTGTACTGGAGGAACGCCAGCGACTGCGCGTCGTGCTCCGGCCGCTGCCAGCCCGATTCCCCGCCCTCGGGCAGCTCGTCCGTCGCCACCCACCGCAGCGCGGCCAGATCCGGCGCCAGCTCGAAGAGGGCCTCCTTCATCGACAGCACGAAGGACGTGGTGAGTACCGCCGTCGCCCGCGCGTCCTGGATGATGGCCCGCAGCCGCGGCAGCGTCCGCTCCAGCCGCATCGGGTCCGGAGGGTAGGCCGGTACCGCCACCACGCCCGCGTAGAGGCAGCCGAAAAAACCCGCGACGTATTCCAGCCCCGGCGGATACAACAACACCGCGCGCTCACCCGGAGCGGTGGACGCCTGCAGTGCCGCGCCAATCCGCCGCGCCCGCACATCCAGCTCGCGGTACGTCAGCTCCGTGTCGGGCCCTTCCTCCTCCACGAAGCTGTAGAGGCGCTCCCCCGGTTTCTCCTCCACCCGCGCCAACAAGATATCAACCAACGACCCGGGACGCGGGAAGCGAACTGCGGACATTACATTCCTCGGTGATTAAGCCAACTTGACGAGAAGAGCGCGCTTGGCCGAGAGCCCTGTAATCGCCCTTAAAACGACTTTCACTGAGAAGACACCTATACAACTTTATTGCTTGTGGCAAACTGGGCGATGCCCGCGGCCGGTCGGGTTCCCCGACTCGCGACCGTGAGCCCGGACGACCCGCCATCACCTGGGCGGGCGTGTTTCACCGAGGACCGTGGGATGTCTCAGCCAGCGCTGTACCTGAAGCAGAACGTCGTCACCGAGCCGCTCTACAACCAATGGTACGCGTGGTGGTTTCTCGCCTCGCCCATGACGGCGCCGCTCTTCGTCGCCAACCTCCATGTGAAAATCATGGAGTCCTTCGTGGCCAACCCGGCCATCCACGTGGCGGCGCTGAAGAGCCCCGCCCTGCGAGGTGGACCCTACCTCAACTACGGCGTGGACCGCGTGGCCGAGGTGAAGGAGTTGCTGGAGCGCACGCTGAAGGAAGAGGCGCTGTCGCTCCAGTACGCGAAGGCCATGCTGGAGCTGGACAAGCTGCTGGCCACCGCCGAGGGCTACTCGCTGGAGGACCTGTACCCTCGCGTCCCGGACCTGCTGCGCGGCTACGTGGAGCTGACGTATGACTTGAACAACCGGGCCACGCCGCGCTTCTTCGAGCCACTGCTCTACCGCAGCCCGTTCCACCGCGAGTCGTCGCAGAGCCTGTCCATGCGGCTCATCCACAAGGACGCGCGGCCGTATGTCTTCAGCACTCCCCGTCTTGATACAGCGGACGGCAGCCTCCTGGTGAAGGTGCCCTACCGGCACGAGGCCATCGACCAGCTCTTCGCCATGCGCCGCACGCCCGCGCCGGTGGAGCCGGTGCGCGAGGCGCTGGGCATCCAGGAGAAGGACCGGGACACCTTCGCTGCCTTCTTCACGGAGGAGCCTCCGCGCCCCGCGCCCCGGTATGACGGCGACGGCGTGCGCGTGCGCTACTTCGGCCACGCGTGCGTGCTCATCGAGTCACGCCACGTCAGCATCCTCACGGACCCCGTCGTCAGCTACGACTTCCCCACGGACCTGCCGCGCTACACCTTCGCGGACCTGCCCGAGCACATCGACTACGTCCTCATCACCCACGGCCACGCCGACCACCTGATGTTCGAGCCGCTCCTGCAGCTGCGGCACCGCATCGGCACCGTCGTCGTCCCCGCGGCCGGCGGCGGCCGGCTGGCGGACCCGTCGCTCAAGCTGATGCTCAAGCACGCGGGCTTCAACAACGTCGTCGCCCTGGCGGAGTTGGAGTCCCTCCCGATGAAGGGGGGCGAGCTCATCGGCCTGCCCTTCATCGGCGAGCATGGCGATTTGGACATCCAGGCCAAGCTGGCCCACCTGGTGAAGCTGGAGGGCAAGTCGTTGTTGATGGCGGCGGACTCCAACGCGCTGGAGCCGCGCCTGTACGAGCACGTCCACCGGGAGGTGGGCCACATCGACATGATGTGGCTGGGCATGGAGTCCGAGGGCGGTCCGCTCAGCTGGATGTATGGGCCGCTGTTGCCCACGCCGCTGCAGCGGAAGATGGACCAGTCGCGGCGCCTCAACGGCTCCAACGCCGTGCGCGCCATCGAAATCGTCCGGCGGCTCGAGCCCGGTCAGGTCTACATCTACGCCATGGGCCGCGAGCCGTGGATGGGGCACGTCATGGTGATGGGCTACCACGAGAACTCGCCCCAGCTCGTCGAGTCCCGCAAGCTGCTCGCGTACTGCGCGGAGCACGGCATCCCCGCGGACATGCCCTACGTGCAGGCCGAGTACTTCCTGCGCTGACGCCCCGCGTGGCCCGGGACACCCCGGGCCCCGAGGCACCTCCCGAGGTCTCCCATGCAGAGCCATCCGTCCTCGGCGCCGTCCAGCGGCCGGGCCACCTTCCTGATGATTACGCCCGGTGGCGAAGGCCAGATGAAGGGCCACCTGACGCGCGTGTTGGACCTGGCCCAGGGCCTCGTCTCCCGGGGCCACCGCGTGCTCGTCTTCACCGAGGCGGCCGTCCCCGGTGAGGTGGAGGCCTCGGGGGCGGAGTTGGTGCAGGCGCGCACCTACCGGGGCATCCGGGACCGGCTGGACGCCGCGCGCGAGACGATTCCCAAATGGATGCACGTCTCCCTGCTGGCGCGCCGGGCCTGGTGGTACGTCTGCTACCGGCGTGCGGTGCTGGGCAGCGCGGAGGCGTACTTCGAGGAGCTGGAGCCGCTCCTGCGCCAGGAGCAGGTGGACTGCGTGGTGTACGACTACTTCGCCTTCGGCTCGGGGTACGCGGCGGAGAAGCTGGGCATCCCCGCCATCAGCACCGGCAACCTGGGGAGCGTCATCGATGCGGACGGGCTGCCCCTGCTGCTGCGGGCCTCCCCGCCCGGCAAGCTCGCGCACAAGATGCCCCGGCTCGCGCACGCGCTGACGGACGCGTTCATCCCCCTGCACCGCACGCGCGAGAAGCTGGGCCTGCCTCCACGCGCGGCGAAGCACGCCGAGCTCTTCCAGACCATGGGCTCCAGCGACCTCCACCTCGCCATGGTCCCCGGCAACGTGCTGGACGGCATTCCCCGCCGCGAGCGCCAACTCTACGGGGGCACCATCGCCTTCGACGGCAGCTCCAAGGCGAAGGCCGAGTCCTTCGGCCCCATCGCCCCGGGCACCCTCCTGGTCAGCACCACCAGCGTGGGCCAGGACAACGGGCTGATGCGCAAGGTGCTGGAGGCGCTCAATCCCCTGGGCCGCCCGGTGCTGGCCTCCACGGCCGGCGCCCGCGACGTCCCCACGAACCTGGGCCCCCACATCCGCACCGAGGCCTACGTCCCGCACGAGCAGGTCTTCCCCCACGTCTCCGCGCTGGTGACGCACGGTGGCTGGGGCGCGGTGGGCCGGGCGCTGCGCCACGGCCTGCCCATGCTCATCATCCCCCTGTTCGCGGACCAGCCGCTCAATGCCCTGCTATTGGAGCAGCAGGGGCTGGCCTACCACCTGCCATTGCACAAGGCCACGCCCGAGGCCATCCGTGAGCGCGTCGAGGCCCTGCTGAAGGACGAGGCCCTGCACGCGCGCGTGAAGAAGCTGTCCGAGGAACTGAAGGCCTTGCGCCGGGACAACGCGGCGCTGGATACCCTGGAGCGGCTCGCGCTCGAGACGCGCGAGCGCAGGCAGGCCGCGGCGGCCTGAAGCCCGCCGCCCCAGAAACGATTCGACGCCCATGTCCACCGCAGAGTCCCAAGTCACCGTGCGCCGCATCCTCAGCCTTGCTCGCCCCGAGGCGGGCAGGCTCTCGGTGGGCATCTTCTTCCTGTTCGTCGGCAGCGCGCTGTCGCTGGCCTTCCCGCAGGCCATCCGCCTCATCATCGACGAGGCGCTCGGCGCCAGGGACCAGCGCCTCATCGACGAGGCCACCCTGTGGATGACGGCCGTCTTCGTGCTCCAGGCCGTGGCACACGCGCTGCGCTACTACTTCTTCACCAGCGCGGGCGAGCGCGTGGTGATGCGGCTGCGCGAGCGCCTCTTCTCCAACCTCGTGTCCCAGGAGGTGGCCTTCTTCGACCGGAGCAAGACGGGCGAAATCATCAGCCGGCTGGGCGCGGACTCGGCGGTGCTGCAGCACGCGGTGAGCGGCAACATCTCCAATGCGCTGCGCAGCGGGGCGCAGGTGATTGGCGGCCTCGCGCTGCTCGTCTACACCTCGCCCTCCCTCACGCTGCTGATGCTCGTCGTGGTGCCGCCGGTGGTGGTGGCCGCCGTGGTGTACGGCCGGCGCATGCGGCTGACGTCGCGCAAGGTGAACGACGCGCTGGCCGCTTCCAACGGCGTGGCCGAGGAAATCTTCGTCGGCATCCGCACCGTGCGCTCCTTCGCCGCCGAGCGCCACGAGGTGGTGCGCTACATGGAGGCCATCGGTGAAGCGAACACCCTGGCCAACCGGCGCTCACGGCTGTCCGCCTTCTTCATCGCCGGCACCTCCTTCAGCGGGTTCGCCGCCGGCTCCATCGTGCTCTGGTACGGCAGCCGGCTGATGCTGCGCGGCGACCTGACGGTGGGCAACCTCACCTCCTTCCTCGTCTACACCACGCTGGTCTCCATGTCGGTGAGCGGGCTCACGGACTTGTGGGCGGACTTCATGCGCGCCTCCGGCAGCGCGGAGCGCGTCTTCGAGATGCTGGACCGCCAGCCCGAGATTCCCATCTCCGGCGGCGAGCGCCTGGAGGGCCTGCAGGGCCGGCTCGAGTTCCAGGGCGTGCGCTTCGCCTACCCCACGCGGCCGGACGCGCCCGTGCTCCAGGGCGTCGACCTGGCGGTACAGCCCGGCGAGGTGGTGGCCATCGTCGGTCCCTCGGGCGCGGGCAAGTCCACCATCGCCGGCCTGCTGGCGCGCATGTATGACCCGCAGGGCGGGCGGCTGCTGTTGGACGGGCGCGACCTACGCACCCTGGACCCGGAGTGGCTGCGCCAGCAGATTGGCGTGGTGGCGCAGGAGCCCATGCTCTTCTCCGGCTCCATCTTCGACAACATCCGCTACGGGCGCATGGACGCCACGCAGGCGGAGGTGGAGGCCGCGGCCCGCGCTGCCAACGCGGCCGACTTCATCTCCCGCTTCCCGGAGGGCTACGGCACGCTGGTGGGCGAGCGAGGCATCCAGCTGTCCGGCGGCCAGAAGCAGCGCGTGGCCATTGCCCGCGCCGTGCTGAAGGACCCGCGCCTGCTCATCCTCGACGAGGCCACCAGCGCGCTCGACGCGGAGAGCGAGCACCTGGTGAAGGAAGCGCTGGAGCGCCTGATGAAGGGCCGCACCACGCTCATCATCGCCCACCGCCTGTCCACCGTGGCCAACGCGGACCGCGTGCTCGTGCTGGAGGGCGGACAGGTGGTGCAGAGCGGAGACCACGCCTCCCTCATGGAGCAGGGGGGCCTGTACCGCCGGCTGGTGGAGCGGCAGTTCGTGGCCGCCTGAGCCGGCTCACGACGCGCGGGCCGACTTCGCCTCGGCGTCCGCGCGCATCTCGCGCAGGCCCTGCTCCCGCGTCATGTGGCCCTGGTAGCCCAACTCCTGACGGGCCTTGGCGTCGCTCACCGTCACCTCGCGGCCCACCAGCAGTAGCTCGGCGCGGGTGAGCGGCGGCCGGCTGCTCAGGTGGAACGTGCTCCACAGCAGGTCCGTCACCGTGGCCAGCGTCGCCGCCAGGCCGAACGGCACCGTGCGCGTGCCCGCGTCCACGCCCTGCGTCTTCAGCATCTCGGTGAGGAAGTCGCGGAACACCACCGGCGCGCCGTCGGTGAGGAAGTATGCCTCGCCTCCGCGCCCCTTCTCCGCCGCCAGAATCATGCCCTCCACGCAGTTGGCCACATGGCAGGTGGAGGTCAGGTAGCGCCCGCCGCTGAACCACGCGAAGCGCTTCGCCTTCACCGCGTCGATGATTTGCGGCAGCAGCGACGTGTCGCCCCTGCCCCAGATGAAGCGCGGGCGAACCGCCACCGTGGTGAGGTCCGCGGAGTTGACGCTCAGCACCCGCTTCTCCGCCTCGGCCTTGGTGGACGGGTAGTTGCCGATGGGGCGCTCCGGTACCGGCCACGTCTCGTTCACATTCACCAGCGGCGAGCCGTCCACCAGCACCGCCTCCGTGCTGACGTGTACCAGGCGCTTCACACCCGCCGCGCGCGCCGCCTCCAGCACCCGCTCCGTGCCTCGCACGTTGGCCTCGTAGAACTCCTCGCGCGGCCCCCAGCCCGTCACGTACGCCGCCGCGTGGAAGACGGTGTCGCAGCCCTCCATGCCGGACTTCAGCTTGTCGGCGTCGGAGAGGTCTCCCTCGAAGGGCTCGGCGCCGGCCTCCGTCACCGCAGCCACGGAGGAAGGAGAGCGCGCCAGCGCACGCACCGAGTCCCCGCGCGCCTTCAGCGCCGCGATGAGGTTCCTGCCCACGAAGCCCGAGCCGCCGGTGACGAAAGCCCGCATCCACGTCTCCCTGTCATGAGGACCCCGCGCTCCTATCACCACCCGCATCCCGCGCGGTATCCGGCGGCGGGCCGCATCGGGAGGGCCACTGGCTCCGGGGCAGGAATCCAGCGCCAGCGGCGAGGCCGACTGGCGGAATGTCGTCGTCCCACCATTGCCGCGAGGAGGGCCGTGGCTGGCGGGGGCGCGTGCTACGGAGAGCCAGGCCGCCGGCCCAGCGCCTCCGCGAACCAGGCGCCGTACACCGTGCCCACGGTCGACACGTACGGCCGGAACCCGCGCAGGGCGTACTTCACCAGGCGCTGGGCGGTGCGATGCGGACGGGCCATCTCCACCACGCGGACGCGACGCTGGAGGAAGTCCTCCCAGGAGTGCGGCCCCGCGTGCAGGTACCGGTCGTCCAGGGTGAACTGGCAGATGCTCAGGTCCGTGAAGGCCATCTGGTTGTGCAGTGGAACGCCTTCGCGGAAGAGCGACGGGAGGTGCACCACCTGGAGCACATGCCCCTCGGGCGAGTGGAACTGGAGCACGTACATCTCACTGCCATCCGCGAAGCGCCGGAGCCGGAGCAGGTCCTGCACGGGCACGGCGCGGGCCTCTTCCGTGGAGCACCGGGCATGCTCGTCACGGCCGAGGGCCATTCCCATCAGCCACTGGAACGTCGTCGCGGGGCCCCGCCTCCGGCACGGCGTGTAGCCGCTCTCCAGCATGCGCCGCGCCGTCCGCTCGAAGGCGGCAACAGAGCCGCAGTACACGTCGTAGTCCCCGTCGTCCCGCCCGCCCCCCATCTCGCCGCTGAGCCACCGCACCACGCGGCCCCCGAGCAGCCACGTGTCCTCCGCCAGGAGGTGGGCATGGGGCATCTCCCCCAGCCCGAGGATGCGGCGCACCTCCGGGATGGGAATGGGCGCACCCGACTCCAGCAGGGGACGCAGGTCCTTCTCCTCGGGGGACGTGAAGCGGCGGGCCATGAGCGGACGCGATGAAACCATGAGTGCGTTGCCTCCGTCCCGTCTCCACCGGAAACTCCCGACGGGCTGCAACCGTCAGCCGAGGAGCGCACGTGGTGGACGAAGAGCTTTCCCTGGTCGGACTCACGGAGGACATGCAGGTCAACGCCGTCCTCTTCGGCTTCATCAGCCTGTGCCAGCTCACCTTTCCGGGACGGCTCCGCTCCGTCTACCTGCTGGGCAGCCACGCGACGAGCGAGGCCGTCACGGACAGCGACGTCGACCTCGTGCTCGTCTTCAAGGAGCGCTTCCAGGAGGGAGAGTTGGAGCGCTGCACCCGGCTGCGCCGCGCCATCGGCCCCCTGTCGCGCCTCCCGTTGGATTTGAGCGCGGTGGAAGAGGCCCGGCTGCTGGAGCATGGCGAGGTCAACCTGAAGCTGTCCTCCGTGCTGCTGGCCGGTGAGGACCAACGCGAGCGGATTCCGCTGATGCCGATGGACCGGTGGCTGCGCTACTGCATGCACCGGCCCCACATGTTCATCGAGCGGGCCCGTGCACGCGCCGAGGGCGAGCCGCTGCGCTACCCGCTCGGCTACCCGGACCCTCGCGGCCAGCTGTATGGCTATGACCACCGCGAGTCGATGGACGCGAACGGCGCGCTGCACCGGGGATTCAAGGAGCTGGTCACCCTGGCCTGTCGAATCGCCACGGCGGAGGTCGCGCGCAAGGCGGGGAGGCACACGTCGTCCAAGCAGGACGCCATCGAGGCGCATCGGCTGTATGTGAATGACGCGTGGTCGCCGCTGTTCGTGGACATCTACGCGTGCCGCAAGCGCTGGGGCTATCGGGTACCGGAGGGCCTGGCGGACCGCGAGCACCTGCGTTCGCTCTGCGCCCGGATGCTGGACGCGGAGAACCACTTCCTCGCCAGCTACAGGGACTATCTGCTGGAGGAGGTGCGGCGCGGCGAGCTGGCCGACCGCGTGCTCGCCGTCCAGCGATTGGGCGAAATCATCTACCCCGGTGAGGAAGTGCCCGCTGCGCTGGAGGCGCTGAAGGATGCGCCCGAGGAAGCGCTGCGCGAGGCCGCGAGTGAGTCGCTGCGCAAGGTGAAGCAGTACGGCACCTCGCCACGGTAGCCGGCGACCCGAGCGGGCCACCGGCCACCGCGCTCCGTCTACCCGGCCCTCTGCAGCGTCTCCCCTGAGCGGGCCCGCGCCAGCAGGGTCCGCAGCCGCGCGGCGAGCGGGTCCACGTGAGGCACGGCCACGAGGGTGAAGTGGTCACCCGGCACCTCGAACACCTCCACCCCACCCTTCGCGAGCCCCCGCCAACCGAGGTCCTCCGCCTGCCCCGGCGGCCCCTCCGCCGCACGCAGCAGCACCAGTGAGCCATCGAGGGCCCGCGGCTCGTACCCGCGAGATGCCCGCCGGTTCCGAGCGAACGTCCGCCAGAGCATCCGCAGCTCCGAGCACGCCTCCGCATCCAGCGCGGCATCGGCGCCGGGCTTCTCGTCCAGCACCGCCGCCAGCTCCACGGCGTCCACGTGGTCCAGCACCTCCGCCGCCCTCGGGTGGAGGCTGGCCAGCCGCGTCAGGTGGCTCGCGAACTCCAGCACCACCTCCGCCTCCAGTTCCTCGGCCGGTGGTGCCTCGGTGCGGCCGAGCGCGTCGATGACAACCAGCAGCCCCACCTCTTCCCCGCGCTCACGAAGCTGCCGCGCCATCTCGTACGCCACGCGTCCTCCCATGGACCAGCCGCCGAGGAGGTACGGGCCTTCCGGCTGCACCTCGCGCACGGCCTCCAGGTAGCGCGCGGCCATCTGCTCCACCGTGTCGCCGGAGCCGTCCGTGGGGACCTGCAAGCCATAGAACGGCTGGTCCGCGTCCATCCGCTTCGCCAGCTCCAGGTAGGCGAGCACGTCGCCACCCACCGGGTGCACGCAGAAGAAGGGCCTCGCGTCACCGCCCTTTCTCAACGTCACCAGCGGCGAGTCCGACGTGGTGCCCGCCTCGATGCGCGCGGCCAGTCCCTCCAGCGTTGGCGCCTCGAACAGGTCGATGACGGCGAGATGTACGTCGAACAGCGAGCGCACGCGCGCCACCACCTGCGTGGCCAACAGCGAGTGCCCGCCCAGGTCGAAGAAGTCGTCGCGCACGCCCACGCGGGGCACTTTCAGCAATTCCTTCCACAGTCCGGCCAGCCGCTGCTCCGTCTGCGTGCGAGGCTCCACGTACTCCGCCCCGGCTCGATTCCGCGACGGAGCCGGCAGCGCCCTGCGGTCCACCTTGCCGTTGGACGTCAGCGGCAGCGCCTCCAGCACCACGAACGCGGAGGGCACCATGTAGTCCGGCAGCCTCGCCGCGAGGTGCTCGCGCAGCGCGGGCTCATCCAGCGTCCGGCCCGTGCGTCCCACCGCGTACGCCACGAGCTGCTTGTCCCCGGGCACGTCCTCGCGCACCACCACCACGCACTCGCTGACGCCCGGGTGCTGCGCGAGCGTGGCCTCCACCTCGCCCGGCTCCACGCGGTAGCCGCGAATCTTCACCTGATGGTCCACGCGGCCGAGGAACTCGATGCGCCCGTCCTCCAGCCAGCGCACGCGGTCTCCCGTCCGGTACAGGCGCGCACCGGCCTCACCGCTGAAGGAATCCGGAACGAAGCGCTCCGCCGTCCCGTCTGGCCGGCCGAGGTAGCCGCGGCCCACGCTCTGGCCGCCCACGTACAGCTCACCCGGCACGCCCGCAGGCACCGGCTGGCCATACCCGTCCAGCACGTACACGCGCACGTTGCCCAGCGGCCGACCCAGCGGCACCGAGCGCGTTCCCGGCACGCGCTCGCCACGCTCCACCCGTCCGGAGAGCACGCCCACCGTCGTCTCGGTGGGGCCGTAGTGGTTGAACACCTCGCACTCCGGCGCGAGCGCGTGGACGCGCTCCACCAGCGCCCACTCCGCCCGGTCTCCGCCCAGCACCAGCCGCCTACGCGGCAACAGGTCGCGCGCGCTCTCGTCCAGGAGCAGCGCCTCCAGGTGCGTGGGGACGATCTTCAACCCCTCCACCCCGTGCTTCCGCCCGTACGCCCACAGCCGCGCCGGGTCCGACGCAGCCGCAGTCCCCACGAGATGCACCGCGCCTCCGGCGCACAGCGTGGGGAACAGCGCGGTGTGGCCCAGGTCCGCCGCCAGCGTGGACACCGAGGCGAAGCTCATGCCCTGCGGCAGCTCCATCCTCCGGCTCACACCAGCCACGTAGCAGGCGAGCTGCCCGTGCTCGATGCACACGCCCTTCGGCTGTCCCGTACTGCCCGAGGTGTAGATGACGTACGCGGCATTGCCCGGCACCACGCCGCTGTCCGGAGCCTCCTCGGGCTGCGACTGCAACAGCCCGTCCTCCGCGTCGAGGCTGACCAGGAACCCTCCCTGCGAGGGCAGCTCGCTGGCCAATGCCTCCTCGGTGACGATGACCTGCACCTTCGCATCGTCGAGGACATGCCGGACACGCTCACTCATGTGCGCGTGCGCCGGGTCGATGGCCACGTACGCGCCGCCCGCCTTGAGGATGCCGAGCAGGCCCACCAGCGCATGCGCCCGCCGCTCCACGAACAGGCCCACGCGCGTCTCCGGCTCCACGCCCAGGGACTTCAGCCAGTGCGCGAGCTGGTTCGCCCGCCGCTCCAGCTCCGCGTACGTGAGTTTCTCGTCACCGGCGACCACGGCCACCGCCTCCGGCGTCCGAGCGGACTGCTCGGAGATGAGGTGGTGGATGCACTTGCGCGCATACGGCGCCGCGGTGTCGTTCCACTCCACCAGCACCCGGTGCCGCTCCGCGTCCGTCATGAGCGGCAGCGCGGACAGCCGCTGCCGGCCCTCCTCCGCCACCACCGCCTCCAGCACGCGCTCGAAGTGCCGCGACAGGCGCTCCATCGTGGAGGACTCGAAGAGGTCCGTGCTGTACATCCACGAGCACACCAACCCCTCGGGCATGGGGCTGACGAGCACTGTCAGGTCGAGCTTGGACGCGGCCGCGTCGGACTCACCGACGTGCAGCTTCAGGCCGGGCAGCTCCGGCGGCTTCAGCGGCATGTTCTGCAGGACGAGCTTCACCTGGAAGAGCGGCGCGTGCGCCATGCTCCGCTCCGGGTTGAGCGCGCGCACCACCTCCTCGAAGGGCAGGTCCTGGTGCGCGTACGCGTCCAGGGACACGCGCTTCGTCTGCTCCAGCACCTCGCGGAAGGAAGGGTTGCCCTCCAGCCGCAGGCGCATGACGAGCTGGTTGATGAAGAAGCCGATGAGGCCTTCCGTCTCCGCGTGGTTGCGGTTGGCCACGTCCGTGCCCACGACGAGGTCCGTCTGCCCGCTGTAGCGGTGCAGCAGCGACTGGAAGCCCGCCATCAGCACCATGAAGAGCGTGGCGCCTTCACGACGGGCCAATGCCTCCAGCTTCTGCGCCAGCTCCGGGCGCAGCGTGGAGACATGCCGCGCACCCTGGTACGAGCGAACCGCGGGCCGGGGCCTGTCGGCGGGCAGCTCCAGCACGGAGGGCGCGCCCGCCAACTGGCGACGCCAGTACCCGAGCTGGGCCTCCAGCACGTCGCCTCGCAACCACTCGCGCTGCCAGGCGGCATAGTCCGCGTACTGCAACGTGAGCGCGGGGAGCGGCGAGGGCCGGCCCTCGCGGTGCGCGGCGTAGAGCGTCACCACCTCGCGCACCAGCACGCCCATGGACCAGCCGTCCGAGGCGATGTGGTGCATCGTCAGCAGCAGGAGGAACTCTTCCTCCTGGAGCCGCAGCAGGGTCGCGCGCAGGAGCGGGCCCTTCGACAGGTCGAACGGCCGCAGCGCCTCCTCCGCTTCGAGCCTGCGCGCCTCCTGCTCACGCGCCTCCTCCGGAAGGATGCTCAGGTCCGCGCCCGCCAGCAGCAGCTCCGCGTCAGGGACGACCACCTGCGCGGGCCCCTCGGGCGTTTCGACGAACACCGTGCGGAGCGCCTCGTGCCGGCGCACCACCTCCTGGAAGGCGTGCTCCAGCGCGGGCACGTCCAGCGCACCCTCGACACGGAGGGAGATGGGGATGTTGTACGTGGGGCTGTCGGGCTCGAGCTGGTCCAGGAACCACAGTCGCTGCTGCGCGAACGACAGCGGCATGCGCTCCTGGCGCGACATGGGATGCGGGTGCGACGCCTCCTGCCGCTTCGTGAAGGACTGCACGCGCGCGGCCTGCTCCGCGAGGGTGTGCGCGTCGAACACGGCCTGCAGCGACAGGTCCACCGAGAAGACGCCGCGGATGCGGGACAGCAACTGCGTGGCCAGCAGCGAGTGGCCTCCCAGCTCGAAGAAGTCGTCGTGGATGCCGACCTTCTCCACGCGCAACACCTCCGCCCAGAGGGACGCGAGCTGCTCCTCCACGGGCGTGCGAGGCGCGACGAAGCGGGCCTCGTCCGAGACGGGCGCCTCCGGTGCGGGCAGGGCCTTGCGGTCCACCTTGCCGTTGGCGTTGAGGGGCAGCGCCTCCAGCCGGACCACCGCGGAGGGCACCATGTACTCGGGCAGCTTCTGTCCGAGGAAGGCGCGCAGGGCGCGGCCGTCCTCCCCCGCCGGGCCCACGACGTACGCGACGAGGCGCTTGTCACCGGGCACGTCCTCGCGTGCCACGACGACGGCCTCCGTCACGCCTGGCGCCTGGCGCAGCACGGACTCCACTTCGCCCGGCTCGATGCGGAAGCCGCGCACCTTCACCTGGAAGTCGGTGCGGCCCAGGAACTCCAACGTGCCGTCCGCGCGCCAGCGGGCCCTGTCGCCCGTGCGGTAGAGGCGTGCGCCTCGCGTGGCGGAGTGCGGGTGCGGGACGAAGCGCTCGGCCGTGAGGTCCGGGCGATGGAGGTAGCCCCAGGCCAGTCCGTCTCCCCCAACGTACAGCTCTCCCGGGACACCGACGGGCACCGGCTCCAGCGAGTCATCCAGGACGTACACCGTGGAGTTACCCACGGGCCGGCCAATGGGCACCGACGCGCCCACCGGGTCCCCTCGCCGCAGCGTGTGCGTGGTGGAGAACGTGGTGTTCTCCGTGGGGCCATAGCCGTTGACCAGCACCGCGCCCTCGGACAGTCGCGCGAGGTGCTCCCGCACGGCCTGCACCGGCAGCACGTCGCCGCCCGCGAGGACCTGCGACACGCGAGCCAGCGCTTCACCCTGGTGCCGAGCCATCTGCCCGAACAGCGCGGACGTCAGCCACAGCGTGGTGACACGGTGCTGGACGAGCAACGCGCCCATCTCCTCCAGTGACAGCTCGCGTGGCGGAGCCAGCACCAGCCGCGCGCCGTGCAGCAGCGCGCCCCAGATTTCCAGCGTGGACGCGTCGAACGCGACGGGCGCGAGCTGGAGAAGCACCTCCTCCGGGCCGAAGTGGATGAACGGCTCCGACTTCACCAGCCGCACCACGCCCCGGTGGGGAACGCAGACGCCCTTGGGCTGGCCGGTGCTACCCGAGGTGAACATGACGTAGGCCAGCGCCTCGCTCCCGAAGTCGATGCCGAGGTCCACCTCCGGCCAGGTGGAGATGAGCGCCGACTCGGAGTCCACGAGAACGAAGAGGGTGGAGGCAGAGGGCAATTCATCCGCCAGCGCCTCGCGGGTGACGAGGACGCCCACCACCGCCGTCTGGACCAGCGCCGTCAGCCGCTCCGCGGGCTGGCCCGGGTCGAGCGGCACATACACCGCGCCCGCCTTGAGGGTGGCGAGCAGTGCAACCACGAGGTCGACGGAGCGGTCCAGGCACACACCCACCCGGACACCGGGCCGCACGCCTCGCGAGCGCAGGTGCCACGCGAGCTGATTCGCTCTGCGCTCCAGCTCCGCGTAGGTGAGCTGCTGCTCTCCGGATACCAGGGCCACCGCATCCGGCGTGCTCGCGGCCTGGATGGAGAACAGCGCGTGGATGCTCGCCTCGATGGGCCGCGGAGCCCCGCGCGTGCTCCACGCCCCGAGCACGAGCTGCCGCTCCACGCCGGACATCAACAGCAGGCGGGACAGGGGCCGCTCTGGCCAGGCGACGGCCTCCTCCAGCACCACGCGCAGGTGCTCCACCATTCGCGCGGCCGTGGAGGCGTCATACAGGTCGGTGCGGTACTCCAGCATTCCGCGCAGGCCGTCCGGCGTCTCGCTGAAGACGAGCGACACGTCGAACCGCGCGGAGCCGTTGTCCACCTCCAGCTTCTCCATCCGCAGCCCAGGCAGGTCGAGCTTCGCCTCGGGCGTGTTGAGCAGCGCCAGCACCACCTGGAAGTACGGCGTGAGGCCCGGCTGCCTCGGCGGCTGGAGCGCTTCGACCAGCTTCTCGAAGGGCACGTCCTGGTGCGCATACGCGCCCAGCGTCACGTCCTTCACGCGGCCGAGCAGCTCGCGGAAGGAGCGGGCTCCGTCCAGCCGGGTGCGCAGAACGAGCGTGTTGACGAAGAAGCCGATGAGCCCCTCCGTCTCCGCCTGCGTGCGGCCAGCGATGGGCGCGCCCACGCAGATGTCGTCCTGTCCCGAGTACCGCGACAGCAACACCTGGAGGCCGGCCAGCAGGCCCATGAACAGTGTGGCGCCCTCGCGCTGGCAGAGCGTGGTCAGGGCCCGGGTCAACCGGGGCGACAGCTCGATGGGCAGCGAGGCCCCCGGACTGCCCGAGTCGACAGTGCGTCGACGGTCCGTGGGCAGCTCCAGCGTGGGCGGCGCGCCTTCGAGCTGCGTCTTCCAGTAGCCGAGCTGCGCCTCCAGCACCTGGCCCTGGAGCCACTCGCGCTGCCACGTCGCGAAGTCCGCGTACTGGATGGGCAGCGGAGGCAGCGGCGACGGACGGCCGGAGACGAAGGCCTCGTAGAGCGCGGCCATCTCCCGGATGAGCACGCTGATGGACCAGCCGTCCGAGACGATGTGGTGCATCGTCACCAGCAGCAGGTGGTGCTGCTCGGACAGGCGCAGCAGGCGCGTGCGGAGCAGCGGGCCCTTCGCGAGGTCGAACGGCAATCGCGCCTCTTCACGCGCCAGCCGGAGCACCTCGGCCTCCGGCAGGTGCCCCACCTCCTCGACGACGAAGCGGAACGACGACGCGGGAGCGATGGTCTGGACCGCCCTCCCCTCCGTGGCGCGGAACGTGGTGCGCAGCGCCTGATGCCTGCGCACCAGCTCGGTGAAGGCCCGCTCCAGGGCCGCCACGTCGAGCGCCCCCTCCAGCCGCAGCGCGGCCGGCATGTTGTAGAGCGGCGTGCCCGGCCGGAGCTGGTCCAGGAACCACAGCCGCTGCTGGGCGAAGGACAACTCCGCTTCCACCGTGCGCGGGACGATGACCGGAACCGCGGGCCCTCGCGCCATGCCGGACATGCGGCCTTCGAGCCGGCGGGCCAGCGACTCCACGGTGGGAGCTTCGAACAGCTCGCGCAGCGGCACCTCCAGCTTCACCACGGAGCGCAGGCGCGAGACGACCTGCGTGGCCAACAGCGAGTGGCCTCCCAGGGCGAAGAAGTTGTCGGTGACACCCACGCGCGGCACGCCGAGCACGCTGGCGAAGACGTCCGCCAGCGACTGCTCCAGCTCACTTCGCGGTGCGACGAAGGGCCCCCCACCGCGCAGACTGCCGGCATCCGGCGCGGGCAGCAGGCGGCGGGCCAGCTTGCCGCTCGGAGTGAGCGGCAGTGCGTCCAGCTTCACCAGCGCCGAGGGCACCATGTACTCGGGCAGCCGGCCGCGCAACGATTCGCGCAGCGACTCGGGAGCCCACGTGGCGTCAGGCGGGAGCACCACGTAGCCCACCAGCCGCCTGTCGCCGGGCACGTCCTCGCGCACCACGGCGGCGGCATCGCGCACACCGGGCGCGTCTCGCAGAGCCGCTTCCACCTCGCCCAGCTCGATGCGGAAGCCGCGCACCTTCACCTGACCGTCCATGCGGCCAAGGAACTCGATGACGCCCTCGGCCTTCCAGCGGGCCCGGTCGCCCGTGCGGTAGAGGCGCGTTCCCGGCTCGGAGGAGAACGCGTCGGGCACGAAGCGCTCCGCGGTCAGCTCGGGACGGCCGGGGTAGCCGTGCGCCACCTGCACACCGCCGATGCACAGCTCACCCTGCACGCCGATGGCGCAGGGCTGCCCGCGCTCATCCAGCACGTAGAGGCGCGTGTGCGGCAGCGGAGAGCCGATGGGCGGCAGGCGCGGCCACGATGCCGGCGGCCCCTCCAGCCGGTACGCGCTCACCACGTGCGTCTCGGACGGGCCGTACTGGTTCTCCAGCACGCACCCGGGCAGCCGCTCGAAGAGGGACACCAGCGCGGGTGTCACCTGGAGCTGCTCGCCCGCTGTCACCACCTCGCGCAGGCTTCGCGGTAGCGGCGCGCCCTGGGCCACCGCGTCCGCCAGGGCCTGGAGCGCGACGAACGGAAGGAACATTCGTTCCACGCCCCGGCGCTCCATGAGGCCGAGCAGCGCGGGCATGTCCCGCCGGGTGTCGGCCGTGGGCACCACCAGCGTGCCGCCCGCGCACCACGTGGAGAACAGCTCCTGGAAGGACACGTCGAAGCTGAGCGCCGCGAACTGCAACGTGGTGGCGTCCGGCTTCACCGACTGGCCGAGCTGCCACGCGAGCAGGTTCGACAGCGCCCGGTGCGGCAGCGCCACGCCCTTCGGCCGCCCCGTGCTGCCCGAGGTGTAGATGACGTAGCACGCGGACTCGGGAGACACGTCGAGCGCCGGAGTTCCCTCCGGCTGGCGCGCAATCTCCGCTGCCTCCGTGTCCAGCAGCACGCGGTTCCCGGCCGGCAGCGCCGAAGCCAGGGACGCCTGCGTTACAACCACCGCCACGGCCGAGTCCTCCAACATGAAGGCCAGCCGCTCAGCCGGATAGCTTGGGTCCAGCGGCAGGTACGCGGCCCCCGTCTTCAGGATGCCGAGCACGCCCACCGCCAGCTCCAGCGAGCGCTCCACGCACAACCCCACCCGGTCTCCCGGCCTCACGCCCCGCGCGAGCAGGTGGTGCGCGAGCTGGTTCGCCCGGCGCTCCAGCTCCGCGTACGACAGCCGCGAATCCTCGAAGACCACGGCCACCGCGGCCGGCGTCCGCACTGCCTGGGACGCGACGAGCGTGTGCACGCAGGCCGCGTGAGTGCTGCCCACCTTCGTGTCGTTCCCCTCTACCTGGGCCGCCGCGAGCTCGCGCACGCTGGCCACGGAAGCCGTCCCCATCTGCGTTTCGTTCCACTCCACCAGCACCTTGCGGCGCTCCGCCTCGGACAGCAGGGACAGCTCGGACAGGCGGCGCTCGGGGTGCGCCACCGCGTCCTCCAGCAGCGTGCGCAGGTGCTCTACCAAACGCGCGGCCGTGCGGTCCTCGTACAGGTCCGTGCGGTACTCCAGCGCGCCGCGCAGGCCTTCGGGCGTCTCGCTCAGCGTCAGCGTGAAGTCGAACTTCGCGGTGCCGCTGTCCAGCTCCATCAGATTCAGCTTGAGCCCGGGGACGGTCATCTCCGTCGTGGGCGTGTTGAGCATCACCAGCGCTACCTGGAAGAACGGTGTGCGCTCGGGCTGCCTCGGAGGCTGGAGGGCTTCCACCAGCCGCTCGAAGGGGACGTCCTGGTGCGCGTACGCATCCAGCGTCACGTCCTTCACGCGGCCCAACAGCTCGCGGAACGTGGGGTCGCCGTCGAGGCGCGTCCGCATCACCAGCGTGTTGACGAAGAAGCCGATGAGCCCTTCCGTCTCCGACTGCGTGCGACCGGCGATGGGCGCGCCCACGCAGACATCATCCTGGCCCGAGTAGCGCGACAGCAGCGCCTGGAGTCCGGCCATCAGCCCCATGAACAGCGTGGCGCCCTCGCCCTTGCACAGCGCCGTCAGCGACTGCGTGAGTGCCGCCGGCAGCTCCACGCGCAACCACGTGCCCGGGTTGAGGGCGTCCGCGGTGCGCGGCTTGTCCGTGGGCATCTCCAGCGCGGGCGGTGCCCCGTCGAGCTGCTTCCGCCAGTAATCGAGCTGCGTCTCCAGCACCTCGCCCTGGAGCCACTCGCGCTGCCACACCGTGTAGTCCGCGTACTGGATGGGCAGCGGAGGCAACGGCGACGGACGCCGTGCCAGCGCCGCCTCGTACAGCGCCACCATGTCGTGCGTCAGCACGGCGATGGACCACCCATCCGAGATGATGTGGTGCATCGTCACCAGCAGCAGATGGTGCTGCTCGGACAGGCGCAGCAGCCGCGTGCGCAGCAGCGGGCCCTCGGTGAGGTCGAAGGGACGGCGCGCCTCCTCGCGCGCCAGCTTCATCGCCTCGCCCTCCCGCTCAGGCTCGGGCAGTCCCGAGAGGTCCTCCACCTCCAGCGCCCACTCCGGCGCGGGCGCGATGACCTGGACGGGGCGGTTGTCCCGCGAGGCGAACGTGGTGCGCAGCACCTCGTGCCGGCGGACCAGCTCGGTGAAGGCCCGCTCCAGGGCGGCCACGTCGAGCACGCCCTCCAGCCGCAGCGCGGCCGGCATGTTGTAGAGCGCGCTGTCCGGCTGGAACTGGTCCAGGAACCACAGTCGCTGCTGGGCGAAGGACAGGTCCGCGTCGCCCGTGTCCTTGCGAGGCGTGATTCCCGGCGCGGACGCCCGGCGCGGCTCCGACGGAATCCGCGCTTCGAGCCGCCGCGCCAGAGACTCCACCGTGGGCGCCTCGAACATCTCCCGCAGCGCCACCTCCACGCCCAGCGCGGTGCGCAGCCTCGCGACGACCTGTGTGGCCAGCAGCGAGTGCCCGCCCAGGGCGAAGAAGTTATCGGTGACGCCGACGTGCGAGAGATTCAGCACGCTGGCGAAGGCCTCGGCCAGCGCCTGCTCCAGCGGGTTGCGCGGCGCGATGAGGGGCGCCTCGCCGCGCAGACTCTCCACGTCCGGAGCGGGCAGCAGATTGCGCACGAGCTTGCCCGTGGGCATCAGCGGCAGCGCGTCCAGCCGCACCAGCGCGGAGGGCAGCATGTACTCGGGCATGCGGCGCGCGAGCGTCTGGCGCAGGCCTTCCGGGTCCCACGCCGTGTCCGGCTGGAGCACCACGTAGGCCACCAGTCGCTTGTCGCCCGGCGTGTCCTCTCGGACCATCGCCGCGGCCTCGCGCACGCCGGGAGCGTCGCGCAGCGCGGCCTCTACCTCGCCCAGCTCGATGCGGAAGCCGCGCACCTTCACCTGGCCATCCAGCCGGCCGAAGTACTCGAGGACTCCGTCCTCCCTCCAGCGCGCACGGTCCCCCGTGCGGTAGAGCCGCGCGCCCGCCACACCGGAGAGCGCGTCCGGGACGAACTTCTCCGCCGTCAGCTCCGGCCTGTCGTGGTAGCCGAGCGCCACCTGCACGCCGCCCACGTACACCTCACCGGGCACGCCGATGGCGCACGGGCGGCCATGCACGTCCAGCACGTACAGCCGAGTGCCGGGCACCGCGCTGCCCACGGGCGGCAGCAGCGGCCAGGTAGAAGGTGCACCGCTCAGCCGGTATGCGCTCACCACGTGCGCTTCCGAGGGGCCGTACTGGTTCTCGAGCACGCACTCCGGCATCCGCTCGAAGAAGGACACCAGCGCGGGCGTCACCTGGAGCTGCTCGCCCGCCGTCACCACCTCGCACAGGTGCGGGGGGAACTGCTTCGCGTGGGCCACCGCCTCCACCAGTGCCCGGAGCGCGATGAACGGGAGGAAGATTCGCTCCACGTCGTGGCGCACCATGAAGTCGAGCAGCGCCGGCATGTCCTGGCGCACGCGCTGCGTGGGCACCGCCAGCGTGCCGCCGACGGACCAGGTGGCGAACATCTCCTGATACGTGACGTCGAAGTTGAGCGAGGCGAACTGCAGCGTCCTCGCCTTCGCGCGCACGGAGCGCTGGCGCTGCCACGCCACCACCGCGGACAGCGTGCGGTGTGGCACCGCGATGCCCTTGGGCCGGCCCGTGCTGCCGGACGTGTAGATGATGTAGCAGAGCGCGTCCGGCGAAAGCGGCCACCACGGGGCGTCATCGGGCAGACGCGACCAGGCCTCCGTCTCCGTGTCCACGCACACCACTCGCGCGACCATGCCCTGGGGCAGCGACGGGAGCAGGTGCGACTGCGTGAGCACCAGCGGCGCGCCCGAGTCCTCCAGCATGAAGGCCAGTCGCTCGGCGGGGTACTGCGGGTCCACCGGCACGAAGGCCGCGCCCATCTTCAGGACGGCCAGCACCGACACCACCATCTCCGGCGAGCGCTCCAGGCACAGCGCGACCCGGTCGCCGGTGTTCACGCCCTTCGCGCGCAGGTGCCACGCGAGCTGGTTGGCCTGCCGCTCCAGCTCCGCGTAGGTGAGCTGGCTGCCGTCGAAGACCACCGCCACCGCGTCGGGCGTCCGCGCGGACTGGGCGTCGAACATCTCGTGGACGCAGAGCTCGTCCGTGGTGTCCACCGCGGCGGCGTTCCACTCCACCAGCACTCGGCGCCGCTCGGCCTCGGACATGAGGGCCAGCTCGGAGAGCCGGCGCTCCGGGCGCGCCACGGCGTCCTCCAGCAGCGTACGCAGGTGCTCCATCATCCGCGCGGCCGTCGAGGCCTCGAACAGGTCACTGCGGTACTCCAGCACGGTGCTCAAGCCCCGGGGCGTCTCGGTGCAGACCAGGGTGAAGTCGAACTTGGAGGTGCCGCTGTCCACGTCCACCGGGCGGAAGGTGAGCCCGCGCGCGGCCAGCTCGGCTGACGGCGTGTTGAGCAGCACCAGCGTCACCTGGAAGAAGGGCGTGTGGCCCGCCTGCCTCGGCGGCTGAAGCACTTCCACCAGCTTCTCGAAGGGCACGTCCTGGTGCGCGTACGCGCCCAGCGTCACCTCGCGCACCCGCCTGAGGATGTCGAGGAAGCTCGGGTCCCCGTCCAGGTGCGTGCGCAGGACGAGCGTGTTCACGAAGAAGCCGATGAGCGCTTCCGTCTGCGGCTGCGTGCGCCCGGCGATGGGCGAGCCGACGCAGAGGTCCTCCTGCCCCGTGTAGCGGGACAGCAGCGCCTGGAGGCCCGCGAGGAGCCCCATGAAGAGCGTGCCCTTCTCACGCCGGCAGAGCGCGCGCAGGCCCTTCATCAGCTCCAGCGGCAATTGCACCCGATGCGAGGCGCCAGGGCTGCTCGTGTCCGTGGTGCGAGGCCGGTCGGTGAAGAGCTCCAGCGCGGGCGGTGCCCCGGCCAGCCGGTCCTTCCACCAGGCGAGCTGCTCCTCCAGCACCGGGCCCTTCAGCCAGTCCCGCTGCCACACCGCGTAGTCCGCGTACTGGATGGGCAGCGGAGGCAGCGGCGACGGCCGGCCGGAGACGAAGGCCTCGTAGAGCGCGACGACCTCGCGGATGAGCACGCCGATGGACCAGCCGTCCGAGACGATGTGATGCATCGTCACCAGCAGCAGATGCTCCGTGTCCGTCAGGCGAAGCAGCCGCGCACGCAACAGCGGGCCCCTGGACAAATCGAAGGGACGGCTGGCCTCCTCGCGCGCCAGCTTCAGCGCTTCCTCTTCGCGCTGCGCCGTCGGCAGGTGGCCCAGGTCCGTCACGTCCAGCGAGGTGGCCACGCTATCGGGAGCGAGCACCTGGATGGGCTCACCCTCTCGCGCCTGGAAGGTGGTGTGCAGCGCCTCGTGACGGCGCATGAGCTCGGCGAAGGCCCTGCCGAGCGCGGACACGTCGAGCGTGCCCTCCAGTCGCATCGCGGAGGGGATGTTGTAGAGCGCGGTGCCCGGCTGGAACTGGTCCAGGAACCACAGCCGCTGCTGAGCGAACGACAGCGGCAGCACGCCACCTCGCGCCACGCGCGGGATGAGCGAGTCGGCTGGGACTGGCGCGGGGAGGCTCGATGCAGGACGGAGGGCGGCCTCCACGGCGCCCTTCGCGGGCAGGGGCGCCAGCTCATTCCGGCCACGTGCGGGATGCCAGGCCGAGGACGTGACGGCCTCCACGCTCCCCTTTGCGTGTGCAGGCACCGACCCGGTTCGGGCAGGCGCGAGACGCCGCGCCACGAGCTCGACGGAACCGTCCGGGCGATAACGCGCGTGCGTACCCGTGCCGAACAGCCGGCCCCCGGAGTCCTCCGGCGACACGCGCAGCCGCGTGCGTGACGCCTCCGGTGCATTCCAGAAGCCCAGCGGCACGGCGTCTCCGCCGATGAAGACCTCTCCCACCACGCCCACGGGAGCGCGGCGGCCCGCACCGTCCAGGATGAACCGAGGCGCCGTGCCCTCCCGGCCCTCGGGTACCACGGGCACAGGGGACACCACGCGCACGGACGCCGCGGCCTTCAACGACGCAACAAGGTCCTCCGGCAGCCGGTCCGCGTCCTCGACCACCAGCGTGCGCACGGGCGTGAGCACCGACGCCGCATCCGGCAACCCCGCAAGCGTCCGGGCGAGCGCGGCCGTCACGCGCAGATGATTCGGAGCCGCGGTGCGCAGCACCTCCGCCAGCGGCGCGGCCGAAGACTCCTCGTGCACGCGTCCCTGTCCGCGCTGGCTCTCCTGGCGCAGCACGTCCAGGTGCCGCAGCCCCTCCATCGCGACCTCATGAGCGAAGCCGAAGTCGACGAGGCAGGCCACCTCGTCCACGTCGCACTGGCGCAACTGCTCGATGCGCGCGGCGAGCGTCTGCGGCGTGCCGAAGAGGCCACCCGCCTCCAGGTAGCGCGAGACACCCTGCTCCAGCAGCACGTCCATGTCCGCGGGCGTGAGGCCGCGCACGTCGAAGCCCGGCCCCTGGCTCGCCACGAGGCTGTTGAACAGCTCCACCGAGCTGCGGAAGTAGCGGATGAGCGGCTCGCGCGCCTGCCGCTTCACCTCTTCCACGTTGCTGGCCACGAAGGTGTGCAGCATCAGCACCACGTGGCCCCGGTCGTACCCCGCCTTGCGGCGGGCCTCGCGGTACAGGGCAATCTTTCGCGACAGCTCCTCGAAGTCCTGGCCCAGGCCGAGCACGTTGGTGAGCAGGCCCGCGCCCAGCTCTCCGGCCAGCCGGAAGGTCTCCGGGTTGAAGGCTGCCGTGAGCCACATCGGCAGCTCGGCCTGCACCGGACGGGGACGGATGGAGATGTCCACCTCCGTGCCATTCCCGTTGGTGCGGCGCACGGTGCCGCCCTTCCACAGCGTGCGCACCTCCTCCACGCCCTTGCGTACGGCCTCGGGGCGCTGGTCGAAGTTCTCCGGCGCGAAGACGAAGTCGTTGACGTTCCAGCCCGTCGCGAAGGACACGCCCGCGCGGCCGTTGGAGAGGTTGTCGACGACGGACCAGTCCTCCGCCACGCGGATGGCGTCGTGCAGCGGCAGCACCACGCTGCCCGCGCGGATGGAGACGCGCTCCGTCACCATCGCCAGCGCCGAGCTGGTGGCGACGGGGCTGGGGTACGGACCACCGAAGGCATGGAAGTGCCGCTCGGGCGTCCAAACCGCGCTGAAGCCGTGGGTGTCCGCGAACTTCGCGCCGTCGATGAGGAGCTGATAGCGACCGCGGCCGGACGCCTCCGTGTCGTTGGCGAAGTAGAAGAGGCTGAAGTCCAGCGGCCTCCGCGTGCTCTCGGCGCGCGGGGCCACGGAGCGCTCGGGAGTCTTCGAGGGGAACGCCACCGTGAGCCCGCGCGAGAGCGCCCACAGCGTCTCCAGGTCTCCGGCTCCATCGGCACCGAGCCACGTCTCGCCCGCTCGAGCATCCACGCGCGAGTCCAGCGCGTTGAAGTGGTGCACGAGGTTGCGGTGGCTGAGCATCACCCGCTGCCCCGCCCCTTCATGAGGCATCAGGCACGCCAGCGTGTCCGACTCCACCGTGGGCAGATCGGACGCCGCGCGTGATTCGCCAGAGAGGGACAGACGCAGGGCGCGCGCCGCATCCACGCTGGACGGAAGTGGCAGCGACTCGGACACAATCAGAAGCGGCGTGACCAGGGACGACAGTCCACCGAGCTCATCTTCCGTGACGAGCGCGAAGGCGCCACCGGACGCCAGGATGCCCCACAGCGCAACGGTCCGCTCGGGCGAGGGCTCCAGGCACACGGCCACCGGAACACCGGGCCCCACGTTCCGAGCACGCAGCTCCGTCGCGAATGAGTGCGC
The DNA here is from genome assembly GCF_055568925.1 of Pyxidicoccus sp. M6. Lineage (NCBI taxonomy): Bacteria > Pseudomonadati > Myxococcota > Myxococcia > Myxococcales > Myxococcaceae > Pyxidicoccus > Pyxidicoccus sp. M6. Next base: position 10,497,015 of record NZ_CM145714.1, read on the forward strand.
GTGCTCACGCAGCTCGCGCCAGCTCAGGCGGCGCGTTCCCTCGCGGAGCGCCACCGCGTCCGGAGTCCGCTCCGCCTGCGCAGCCAACAGCGCCGGAACAAGAACCGGGGTGGCCGCCTCGACCACTTCGGAGGTCCGGCGCTCCACGGCCGCATCTCCAAGCGCGAGCTGCGACAGCGGCTTCTCCGGCGAAGCCACCGCGTCCGCCAGCAACGTCTCCAACTGCGAGAGCAGCCGCTCGATGGTGGAGACGTCGAACAGGTCGACGGCGTACTCCAGCGTGCCGGAGAAGCCGTGCTCGTCCTCGCGCATGAGCAGCGTGAGGTCCGCCAGCGACGTTCCGTACTGCGCGGGCAGCCCGGTGACGTCGAAGTAGCCCAGGCGCAGGCCGGGGAACTCCAGCATGGGCGCGGACACGTCCTGCGTGTGCAGCAGGAAGATGGCGTCGAACAGCCGCGACAGCCGCATCTCCTCGCCGGGCTCCAGCTCCTCCAGGAGCTGCTCGTAGGGCACGTCCGGGTGGGCGAACGCGGACAGCGTGGTGTCGCGCACGCGCAGCGCCAGCTCGCGGAAGCCCGGGTCTCCGTCCAGGCTGGTGCGCAGGGCCAGCGCGTGAGCCACGTAGCCAATCTGCGGCTCCAGCTCGGGCCGCGTGCGGTTGCCGATGGACGTGCCCACGAGGATGTCCTCCTGCCCCGAGCACCGGGCCAGGAGGGCCTTGAAGCCCGCCAGCAGCGTCATGTATGGCGTGAGCCCCTCGCGCTGACTGAAGGCCTTCAGCGCCGCGCCCAGCTTCCGCGAGAAGGCAAACGAATGCCGAGCACCGCGCCTGCGCGCTCCCGGCACACGCGGCCTGTCCAACGGCAACGGGAGCGGTCCGGGCCGCCGCGCGAGCCGCTGTCTCCAGTACGCCTGCTGTGCCGCCAGGGTGCCATCCGCGAGCGCCTTGCGCTGCCACGCCGCGAAGTCGAGGTACTGCACCGACAGCTCCGGCAACGGCACCGAGACGCCGAGCGTGAAGCCCGAGTAGAGCGCCACCGCCTCGCGGATGAAGTTCACCAGCGAGAGCGTGTCCGCGACGATGTGATGGATGGTGACGAGCAGGACGTACTCGGTCTCCGCAAGCCACAAGAGTCGCACCCGCGCGAGCGGGCCCCGGTCCAGCGCGAAGGGCTCGGCGGGCTCCAGCCGCGCCAGGCGCATCGCCTCCGCCTCGCGGTCCTCCGCGAAGTCGCGCAGGTCCACCACGGGCAGCGGGATGCGCACCTCGGACAGGATGCGCGGAAGGGCCTTCGCGCCAGACTGCGGGAAGACGGTGCGGAGCGACTCGTGCCGGCGGATGACGCCGTTGAAGGCGCGCTCCATCTCGGCGACGCGGAGCGCGCCGGAGATGCGGACCGCCAGCGGCTCGTTGAAGATGGAGCTGCCCGGCTCCTGGAACTCCAGCTCCCAGACGCGCGCCTGCACGTAGGACAGCGGTAGCTCGCCCGTGCGGGAAATGGGCCGCATCGCCGTCACGGTGGCGGTCGCGGTGCTCGCGGGCCGCTCGGCCTGGAGCCGCGTCTCGATGCGCTCGGCGAGGCTGGCCACCGTGGGGGCCTCGAACAAATCACTGAGGGGAATCTGGACGCGGAACGCCTCACGCAGCCGCGTGAGCAACTGCGCCGCCATCAGCGAGTTGCCGCCCAGCTCCAGGAAGTTGTCGTCCGGGCCGATGTCCGCAATGCCCAGCCGCTCGCGCCACAGCTCCATCAACCGCTGCTCGATGTCGCTCCGGGGCGCCGCGTCCACCGGCACCGTGCGAGGGCTCTCCTCCTTCGGGACGGAGACCGTCGGCGAGACGGCCTCCACCGGGAGCACCGGCCGCGCCTCCACGGGGAAGCTGCGCTCCTCGAAGGGGTAGCCCGGCAGCGAGACGCGCCGCCGCTGCTCATGGGCGTAGAAGCCCTCCCAGTCGACAGTCGCACCCGCGCGCCACAGCGCGCCCAGCGACTCGAACAGCGTCCTTCCTTCCGACGTCGTCGAGCCGCTCTTCGGCAGCGAGGGAACCACGAGCGCATGGCGCTCGGTGCGCAGCCGCAGCTTCGCGAGCGCGGCGAGCTGCTGGTCCGGGCCTGCTTCGATGAACCAACCGCAGCCCCACTTCACCAGCGAGTCCATGCCCGCGGTGAAGCGGACGGGCTCGCGCATCTGCCGGGCCCAGTAGCGCGGCGACATCGCCTCGTCGGCGTGAATCCACGTCCCCGTGAGGCTGGAGACATACGGAATCGACGGAGCCCGCAGCGTCAGCCCGGACACCACGCGCTCCAGCTCGGGCATCAGCGTCTCCACCGCGCGCGAGTGGAAGGCATGCGCGGCGGACAGGCGCATCACGCCCACGCCCCGGCTGTTGAGGTCGCGCTCCAGCGCCTCCAGCGGCGCCAGCGGTCCGGAGACGACGCAGCGGAACGGGCCATTGTAGGAAGCCAGCTCCAGCTCGGAGGAGAGCTGCGGAATCAGCTCCTCGGAGGACAGCCCCACCGCGAGCATGCCCCCTGGCGGCAGCCGCGACATCAGCTCGCCGCGGACCACGGCGAGCCGCAGCGCGTCCTCCAGCGACAGCACGCCGGACAGGCACGCCGCCGTGTACTCACCGAAGCTGTGCCCCAGCATCGCGGAGGGACGGAAGCCGAAGACCATCCACATCCGCGCGAGCGCGTACTCCACGGAGAGCAGCGCCGGCAGCGCGAAGCGGGGCTCCGCCATCCTGGCCGCGGCCTGTGCTTCCGCGCCCGGCTCGGGGAAGAGCACCGCGCGCAGGTCCTCCTTCAGCCCGGCTCCAGACAGGAGCGCGAGGCAGGCGTCCAACTCCCGCTGGAAGGCGGGCTCGGACGTGTAGAGCTCGTGCGCCATCCGGACGGACTGCGCGCCCTGGCCCGGGAAGAGGAAGGCCACGCGCGCGGAGCGGGCCTCTTCCAAATCCTTCACCTCGACGACGGTGCCCTTCTTGCGAAGCGTCCTCGCCAGGCCGGCGGTGTCGCGGGTAATCACCGTGCGGCGGAACTCGAAGGCCTTGCGCCCCAGGGCCCGCGTGAAGGCCAGGTCCGCGAGGTCCACTTCCGGGTGCGCCTCCACGTGGTCCGCGAGCGCGCGCGACATCGCCTCCAGCGCGGGAGCAGTGCGCGCGGAGAGCGTGACCAACTGGCGAGCGCGCGAGCTGCCCTTCCCCACCGTCCTCGGCGGCGCCTCCTCCAGCACGAGGTGCGCGTTGGTGCCGCCGATGCCGAACGAGCTGACACCCGCCCTGCGCGGCTCCGCGCCCCGCTGCCAGGGGCGCAGGGTGGTGTTCACGAAGAAGGGGCTCTTCTCGAAGTCGATTTCGGGGTTGGGCCGCTCGAAGTGGAGGCTCGGAGGCAGCTCACCGTGGTGCAGCGCGAGCGCCGTCTTGATGAGGCCGGCGATGCCCGCCGCCGTGTCCAGGTGCCCGATGTTCGTCTTCACCGAGCCGATGGCGCAGTAGCTCGTCCGGTCCGTGTGCGTGCGGTACGCGCGCGTGAGCGCGGCAATCTCTATCGGGTCGCCCAGCGGAGTGCCGGTGCCATGCGCCTCCACGTAGCCAATGCTTGCCGCGTCCACACCCGCGGCGCTCAGGGCGCGAGCAATCACCTCACGCTGCCCCTGCACGCTGGGCGCCGTGTAGCTGACCTTCGCGTCCGCGTCGTTGTTGAGCGCGGAGCCCTTGATGACCGCATAGATGCGGTCTCCGTCGCGCTGCGCCTCGGCGAGCCGCTTGAGCACGACGACGCCCAGGCCGTTGCCCAGCACGGTGCCCCGGGCGCGCGCGTCGAAGGCGCGGCAGTGCCCGTCGGGCGAGAGAATCATTCCCTCCTGGAAGAGGTAACCGGTGCGCTGCGGCAGTGACACCTTCACCGCCCCGGCCAGCGCCACGTCCGAGTCCCCCATCCGCAGGGAGCGGCAGGCCAGGTGGACGGCCACGAGTCCGGTGGAGCACGCGGTGTAGACGTTGAGGCTCTCACCGCCGAGCTTCAGCTTGTACGCCGTCTTGGTGGCGGCGTTCTCTCCCGTCGTGGTGCCCAGCGCCTCGAACAGCGAGGCCGGGTCCCTCCGCGTCTGGCCGAGCAGCGAGAGCACGTGCCCGCCCGACGAGCCCGCGCCGGCATAGAGCGAGATGAGCCCCTCGGAGCGCTCCGGGTCGTAGCCCGCGTCCTCCAGCGCATTCCACGCGCACTGGAGGAAGAGCCGCTGCTGCGGGTCCATCCACTGCGCCTCGCGCGGGGACACCTCGAAGAAGCGTGCGTCGAAAGCGTCGGCACTCTCCAGCACGCCACCCGCGGGGACGAAGTCCGGGTGGCTCCGCAGTGAGTCGGGGAACAGCGGCGACGGCTCCAGCTCCTCGGACGAGAAGCGGGAGATGGACTCCACGCCACCGCGCAGGTTGCGCCAGAAGGCATCCAGGTCCGGCGCCCCCGGGAAGCGACCGGCCATGCCGATGATGGCGATGTCTCCAGAGCCCTCGTCGGAGAAGTCCCTGCGCTCCGGCGCCTTCGCCGGGGCAGGCTCGGATTGCTGCTCACGCTCCAGTCGCGCGGCGAGCCCGTGCACGGTGGGGTGCTCGAAGAAGTGGGTGACGGGCACGTCCCGGCCCAGCGCCTCACGGAGCTGCGTGCTGGCCTTCACCACCAGCAGCGAGCTGCCCCCCAGGTCATCGAAGAAGTGGTCGTGCAGGCCGACGCTCGGAACACCGAGCACTCGCGCCCAGGCCTCGGCGATGCGCTGCTCCAGCTCCGAGCGCGGCTCGGCGTTGGCCAAGTCCCGCTCCGGGCGCACCGAGTCGGGCGAAGGCAGCGCCTGCCGGTCCACCTTGCCGGACGAGGTGAGCGGCAGCGCGTCCAGCCGCACGAAGGCGGAGGGCACCATCACCTCCGGCAGCCGCTCCTTGAGGAAGCGCCGCAGCGCCGCGGGCTCCAGCGCGTCGATGACGGCATACGCCACCAGGCGCTCCTCGCGCGCCACGACGACGGACTGCCGCACGCCGGGGTACTGAGCCAGCGCCGCCTCCACCTCGGCGAGCTCCACGCGCACGCCGCGCACCTTCACCTGGGCGTCGCGCCGGCCGAGGAACTCCAGCCGTCCGTCCGCCAGCACGCGCACCCTGTCTCCGGTGCGGTACAGCCGCGCGCCGGGCGTCGAGGAGAACGGGTCCGGCACGAAGCGCTCGGCGGTGAGCTCCGGACGGTGCAGGTAGCCCCGCGCCAGTCCCGGGCCGCCCACGTACAGCTCGCCGGGCACACCGGGAGGCACCGGAGCCATCCGCGCATCGAGCACGTACACGCGGGCACCGGCGATGGCGCGGCCGATGGATGGCCGCACCGGGTCCACGTCCAGCTCGACGGTGGCGCAGATGGACACCTCGGTGGGGCCGTACGCATTGAGGAGCCGGCGGCCGGGCTTCCAGCGGGCCGCCAGCGCGGGCGTGCACGCCTCTCCGACGGAGGCGACGACGGACAGGGCGGGCAGTGCCTCCGGCTCCAGCGGAGCCAACGCCGTGGGCGTGGCCTGCAACGTGGTGATGCCGCGCTCCGCTAGCACCTGCTGGAGCGGAGGCCCGGGCAGCAGCGACTCGGCCGGTGCGAGGCACAGCTCCGCGCCGGAGAACAGCGTCGCGAAGACCTCCGCCACCGAGGCGTCGAAGCCGATGGCGGCGAGCTGCAACATGCGATGACCGGCCCGCAGCCCCAATGCGTCACGGAGGGCGCAGGCGGTATTGCTCAGGCCGCGATGCGGAAGCAGCGTCCCCTTCGGCGTCCCCGTGGAGCCGGACGTGAAGATGACATAGGCGAGGTGCGCGGGCGTGACGTCCGGAGCGGGCCTCGGCGGCGTCGAAGGCTGGCGCTCCAGCGCGTCGCGGTCCGCATCCACCAGCACCAGCAACTCACCATGCGAGGGCAGCCGGTCCGCCAGCTCCTCGCGGGTGACGAGCACGGGCGCACGGGCCTCGCGCAGCATCCATTCCAGCCGAGCGGGAGGTTGGCTGGTGTCCAACGGCAGGAAGGCGCCGCCCGCCTTGAGCACACCGAGCAGCGCCACCACCCATTCCGGCGTGCGCTCCAGGTGCACACCCACCACGACGTCCGGACCAACGCCGGAGGCGCGCAGGTGCCAGGCGAGCTGGTTGGCGCGGGCCTCCAGCTCCCGGTACGTCAGCGTGCGCTCACCCGTGGAGACGGCGGGAGCATCGGGCGTGCGGAGCAGCTGGGCCTCGAAGAGGCGGTGCGCGCAGAAGTCGGCGATGGCGGGCGCGGTGTGGCTCCACTCCTCCAGCGCACGGCGGCGCTCCTGCGGCGAGAGCAGCGCCAGCTCGGAGATGCGGCGCTCCGGAGCGGCGGCGGCCTCCGTGAGGAGGGTGCCCAGGTGCTCCAGCATGCGGCCAGCGGTGTCCGCGTCGAAGAGGTCGGTGGCGTACTCGCAGAGCAGCTCCAGACCGCTGTCCGTGTCGGTGACGGACAGTGTGAGGTCGAGCTTGGTGGCGCCCGTATCGCCCAGCGTGCTGTCCAGCGACAGGCCGGGCAGCCGCAGCGGCGCGGGCGCGGCGTCCTGGAGCACGAGCTTCACCTGGAACACCGGCGCATGCGCGAGGCTGCGCTCGGGGTTGAGTGCCCGCACCAGCTCATCGAAGGGCAGGTCCTGGTGTGCCCACGCGTCCAGCGCCACCGGGTGCAGGCGCGCGAGCAGCTCGCGGAAGCCCGGGTCGCCGGACAGGTCTCCGCGCAGCGGGAGCTGGTTGACGAAGAGGCCGATGAGGTCCGCCGTCTCCGCGCGACCGCGGTGCGCGGTATCCACGCCCACCACGAGGTCGTCCTGGCCCGTGTAGCGGTGCAGCAGCACCTGGAAGCCGGCGAGCAGCGCGACGAACGGAGTGGTGCCCTCGCTCTGGGCCAGGGCCTTCACCTGCTCCCACGTGGCCCGCTCCACGCGCCGTGCAACGTGCGCGCCCCGGTAGGACTGCGTCTTCGGGCGGGGCCGGTCCGTCGGAAGCTCCAGCACCGGAGGAGCATCCGCGAGACGCGTGCGCCACCACTCGATGAGGTTCTCGAGCCGCTCGCCGCGAAGCCACTCGCGCTGCCATGCCGCGTAGTCGGCGTACTGCAAGGGAAGCTCGGGCAGCGAGGGCGTGCGGCCGGAGAGGAAGCTCTCGTAGTGCTCCGCCAGCTCGCGCACCAACACGCGCATGGACCAGCCATCCGCGATGATGTGGTGCAGCGTGAGGAGCAGCACGTGGTGCTCGTCGCCTTCGCGCAGGAGCACGGCTCGCAGCAACGGCCCGTGGGCCAGGTCGAACGGGCAGCGGGCCTCTTCCTCGGAGAGCCGCCGCACCTCCGCCTCGCGCTCCTTCGTGGACAGTGAGCGCAGGTCGACCACCGCCAGCGGCAGGGGCAGTGTCTCCCGGATGCGCTGGACCGGCTCCCCCTGCTCTTCCACGAACACGGTGCGGAGCGCTTCGTGCCGCTGCACCAACGCCTGGAGGGCACGCTCCAGCGCGCGCGTATCCAGCCGGCCTTCCAGCCGCGAGGCGACGGGCACGTTGTAGAAGGCGCTGGCCGGCTCCAGCCTGTCGAGGAACCAGAGCCGCTGCTGCGCGAAGGACAGCGGCAGCGTCCCAGTCCGTGGCACACGGGGAATGGGCGGGAGCAGCCCCGCCGCGGAGCGCTGCTTCGCGAGCTCCCGCGCCAGCTCGGAGGCACTCACGCCACCCAGCAACAACTCCACCGGCACCGCCACCCCGAGGTCCTTCTCCAGTCCGTGAGCCAGCTCCACCGCGGCCAGCGAGTCCAGGCCGTAGCGCGAGAGCGGCGCCGCCGCGTTCAGCGTCTCCACACGAGCGCCCAGGCGAAGCGCCACGCGCGCGAGGACTCGCTCGAGCAACTCATCCACGGGCGCGGAGGAATTCGCGAGGGATGCCTCGGCTGGCGGCGCGCCGGAATTCACAGCCGCGTCGGCAGGCGCCGAGGCCGGGGCGTCCGTGCGTGACGCCTCGACCGTGTCGGCAGGCGCCGGGGCCGAGGGGCTCGCGAGTGATGCCTCGGCAGTCACGACTCCGGCGCCCGTGCCCCCCTCAGCCGGCGCCGAGCCTGGAGAGCTCACACCCAGCGAATCGACGGAAACGTTCCGCAGAGTGTCCGGCTCGTTGGAGGCCGCCCCACCCTCCGCTGACGACTGGCTCGCCGAGTCGACCGGGGCCACCGCCCTCGGAGCCAGCTCACCGAGCGCCACGCTCCAGGCGTACACCTCTTTCAAATCTCCAGCGAGGAACGCCGCCCGGCACGCGCGGCGCTGCACCTTGCCGCTGGACGTCTTGGGCAGGCTGCCCGGCTCGATGAGCGCCAGCGCATGCGGGAGCACCTCGTGCAGCTCCGACAGCCGCTGCCGGATGGAGCCCGCCACGTCCTCCATCGACCCCGTCACCTTGCGCGCGTCCACCTCCTGCACCACCACCAACCGCTCCTCACCATCCACCTCGACGCTGAAGGCCGCGCCGCATCCGGGACGCAGCGCCGGATGGCTGCGCTCCACCGTCAATTCCAGGTCGTGGGGGTAGAGGTTCCGCCCCCGGAGGATGAGCAACTCCTTGCGCCGGCCCGTGACGTACAGCTCGCCCTCTTCGAGAAAGCCCAGGTCGCCGGTGCGAAGGTACGGCCCCTCGTTCTTGTTGGTCCGCGCCGCGAAGACGCTCGTCGACTCGAACGGCCGCTGCCAGTAGCCGCCCGCCACGCTGGGCCCGCTCACCCAGATTTCGCCCACCTCTCCCGGCGCGCAGATGCGCTGCAGGTCGGGGTCCACCACGAGGACGCGATGCTCCGGCAGCGAGCCGCCGCAGCCCACCAGCGTCCGAGCCTCGCCTCTCGGCGTCTCCGCGTGTCCCTTCTCCAGCGCGGCCGCATCCACCTCCAGCAACCGGGGCTGCGCGCTCTTCGCGCCGCCGGAGACGATGAGCGTGGCCTCGGCCAGCCCGTAGCAGGGATAGAAGGCCTCACGCCGGAAGCCCCACGGCGAGAAGGCCTCCGTGAAGCGAGCCAGCGTCTCGGCGCGAATGGGCTCCGCGCCGCAGAAGGCCACCTCCCAGCGGCTCAAGTCGAGCCCCTCGCGCTCGGCGGGAGGAATGCGGCGCACGCACAACTCGAAGGCGAAGTTGGGACCGCCGCTGATGGTGCCGCCCAGCTTCGTCAGCATCTCCAGCCAGAAGCGCGGCCGCTTGAGGAACTCCATCGGCGACATCAGCGCGGTGTGGAAGCCCTGATACAGCGGCACCAGGATGCCGCCGATGAGTCCCATGTCGTGATACGGCGGCAGCCAGATGACCCCCACGCTGTCATCGCGTGTTTCAAACGCGCCGCGAATGAGCTCCAGGTTGTGGAGCAGGTTGGCGTGACTCAGCATCACGCCCTTCGGTGAGCCGGTGGAGCCCGACGTGTACTGGAGGAAGGCGAGTGAATCCGCCTTCACCTCCGGCTTGCGCCACGCGGACTCGCCCCCCGCCTCCAGCGCGTCCGTGGCCACCCAGCGCAGCGCCTTCAAGTCCGGCGCGCTCTCGAAGAGGGCCTCCGCCATGGAGGCGATGAACGAGGTGGTGAGCACCACCGTGGCGCGCGAGTCGTCGATGATGGAGCGCAACCGCGGCAACGTACGCTCCAGCCGCGCCGGGTCCGGCGGATAGGCGGGCACCGCCACCAGTCCGGAGAAGAGGCACCCGAAGAACCCCGCGAGGTACTCCGCGCCGGGCGGGTACAGCAGCACCGCGCGCTCGCCCGCGGAGGCCAGAGCCTGCAACGCCGCGCCGATGCGCCGCGCCTGCGTGTACAGCGAGCCCCGCGTCAGCGCGGTGCCTTCCCCGGCCCCGTCCTCCAGGAACGTGTAGAGGGTGTGCTCGGCGCGCGTGAGGCTTCGCTCTTCCAGGAGGTCGATGAGGGTACGAGGCGCGTGCATGGTCGAATGGCGCGGGAGGGGGAAACCCGGAACTTCCGCCCCTGCCGGAACGCCGAGAATACGTCACAACCGCGCTGGCACCGCGTATCTGGCCACCTGGCACCCGCCGTGAAGCCCGGGGGGTGGCGGGCCCTGGGTGAAACATGTCTCACCCGGGGTGCCGCGCTCCTCTGGACGACCCTCGGGAGGGAGCAGGCCGGCTCGCGCGAGGGCCCCGGTCCTTGCACATCGGACGCCTCGTCCCGAACTCAGTCGGGGGACCGGCTCCGAGAGATGGGCCGGTGTGCGGCGGCGCGACCGACCCCTCGGTCCTCCGCACGCCGGCCACTTGAGGAGGGACACATATGGCAACCCGCGACAACGAAACGGTCGTCAGGGACTTCTACCGGGCCTTCAACGAGAAGAACCTGGAGCTCATCCACACCCTGGCGCATCCGGATGCCATCGTGCAGAGCATTCCCTTCGACGAGACGGAGGTGTTCCTCGACCACTGCGAGAGCTGGGCGACCGCCATCCCGGACGGACAGGTGGACCTCACCAGCCTCATCGTCCAGGGAGACCGCGTCGTCGCCGAGTTCACCGGTCGGGGCACCCACGCGGGTCCCTTCAGGGGACCGGGCGGCGCGATGATTCCCGCTTCGAACAGTCCCCTCGAATTGCGCTTCATCGAGGTCTTCGAGCTGCGCGACGGAAAGATTGCGGAGATGCGCCAGTACTACGACGCTCTCAGCCTCATGACCCAACTGGGCGTCGGCACCCAGGCTGACATGGAGCGCGAGGTGGGAACGCCCATGCCCGACGCCCGGCACTGACGCCCACGCACACAGCGATACATGTAGACACTGGACGCGACGTGCGCGTCGGGATTCGTGTGGTTTGACACGAGCGGGCCAATCGCTCGCGGACTCCCGCAGCGGCGGCTCGCCGGAAAGCCGCACGCGCTCCTGAATGGGATTGCCTGGCGTTTCTCGCCACTCCCCACCGGGTTACATCAGTACAGGAGCTGTATCATCCGGCCCCAGAAATTCTGGGCGGCTGGACTTTGCCGCATTCACTGCGGCACGATTCCCTGGCAACCCCGCCCGCAGGGAGTGCCCATGGACCGAAGGCCCATCACCGCCGCGGCATTCGCTTCGACGCTTCTCGGATTCAGGGCTGGCTCCCGCAGGTGTACGCCACGTGGTAGCCGCGTCCGTCCGTTCCCCAATGCAACACACTGAAGTGCCGTCTGTAGAACCCGCACCGAGAAGAGGAACAATCATGAAGAAGACGCTGGGTCTCACGGGCCTGATGGTGGCCCTGCTGTCGGGTTGTGGTCCGGAGACCGTGGAGAAGCAGCCGCCCGCCGACATCCAGGCGGGACAACAGGAGGCTGCGATTGGCCCGAACCAGAACTGGCTCACCACGTACTACTCGGACGCCGCGAAGACGAAGGTCGTCGGCTTCTACGACCATTGCCCTCCGGGCTCCAGTGGGGGGACCACGTCCAACTACTACACGAACACCGTCATCACGTGCGTCGGGGGAAACACCGTCGCACCCTGAGTGACGGCGCTCGGCACCGGCGCGCCGTGCACAACGCGCGACGGTGCCTGTGAGCACTGTCACCTCGTGTCGCGCAAGGGCGATGCGGCGGCCCTGCCCCCAGGGCCGCCGTCCCCGCTGCCCCACCCAGGTCACGTCGAGCGGCTCGAGCACCGCGCCGAAGAACCTCTTCTCGGAGCTGGAAGTCATGCCTCAGCGACCGACCAGCGCCTGGAGGTGCGGGGGATACCGGTCCCCCTGCACCGTGATGTTGGCGAGGGCGGCACCGATGTCGCGGAGCTCGGCGGGCGTCAGCTCGACGGCCGCCGCTCCGACGTTCTCCTCCAGGCGATGCAGCTTCGTGGTCCCCGGGATGGGGACCAGCCACGGCTTCTGGGCCAGCAGCCAGGCGAGCGCGAGCTGGGCACGTGTCGCCTTCTTCCGCTCCGCGATTTCGCCGAGCAGGTCCACCATGCCCTGGTTCGCCTTTCGGGCCTCCGGCGAGAAGCGCGGGACGATGTTGCGGAAGTCCTTGCTGTCGAACGCCGTGGTCTCGGTGATGGCGCCCGTGAGGAAGCCCTTTCCGAGGGGCGAGAAGGGCACGAAGCCGATGCCGAGCTCCTCCAGCGTCGGCAGGATTTCCTTCTCGGGCTCCCGCCACCACAGCGAGTATTCGCTCTGGAGGGCGGCGACCGGCTGGACCGCGTGCGCACGCCGGATTGTCTGCACGCCGGCTTCGGACAGGCCGAAGTGCTTCACCTTGCCCTGCTGAATCAGCTCCTTCACCGTGCCCGCCACGTCCTCGATGGGCACGTTCGGGTCGACGCGGTGCTGATAGAAGAGGTCGATACGGTCCGTCTTGAGCCGCTTGAGCGAGGCCTCGGCCACCTTCCTGATGTTCTCGGGACGGCTGTTCAGCCCGCTCTGGGCGCCGCTGGCGTCGAAGCCGAAACCGAACTTGGTGGCGATGACCACCTGGTCCCGGAGCGGAGCCAGGGCCTCGCCCACGAGCTCTTCGTTCTTGAACGGGCCGTATACCTCGGCGGTGTCGAAGAAGGTGACGCCGCGCTCGACGGCCGCCCGGATGAGCTTGATGCCCTCCTGCGTATCCGTGGCCGGTCCATAGCCATGGCTCAGTCCCATGCAGCCCAAGCCGATGGCCGAGACTTCCAGTCCACTGTTTCCGAGTCTGCGCTTCTGCATCGCTTCTTCTCCTGGATGCCCCCCGGCGGGCCGGGCGGGATTTGCAGCAACATGGATAGAGGTAGCCCCCGGCCCCGTCGGGGACCAGTCGCTCGGAGACAATGGGCTTTGAAGCCAGGCTTGGTAATGAGTCGCAGCCCTCGAAGGGACTCTCGCGATGAAGACGGCACTCCTCCCTCAGCTCCAGATGTTCCTCGCCGTGGCGCGCCTGCGCAGCTTCAGCGCGGCGGCGCGCGAGTTCGGCATCTCCGCCTCCGCGGTGAGTCAGGCAGTGCGGCAGTTGGAGGAGCACCTGCGCGTGGTGCTGCTGACGCGCACGACGCGCAGCGTGTCGCTGACGGATGCGGGGAGGCGTCTCGTGGAGGGCGCGGGGCCGGCCCTGGGACAGGCGCTCGCCGCACTCACCGAGGTTGGCGCTCAGCCGGGAGAGGTCGTGGGCCGGCTGCGGCTATCGGTACCCCGGGCGTCGGTGCCCTTCGTCATCGCCCCGGTGCTTCCCGCCTTCCGCGCGCGCCACCCGCGCGTGGAGGTGGAGGTCGTCGTCGAGGACCGCTTCGTGGACATCGTGGCCGAGGGCTACGACGCGGGCGTGCGACTGAGCGAGGCCATCGAGCGCGACATGGTGCAGGTGCGCCTCACCGACGCGTTCCGCTTCGTGGTGGTGGCCGCGCCCGACTACCTCGCGCGACACGGCACGCCCGAGCGCCCCGAGGACCTGCTGCGCCACGAGTGCATCACCTTCCGCTTGCAAGCCACCGGGACCCTCTACGCGTGGGAGCTGGAGCGCGGCCGCAGGACGTGGCGCGTGCCAGTGCGCGGGGGCGTCGTCACCAATGACAGCGCGCTGAGTCTGACCCTGGCGGAGCAGGGCGTGGGGCTGGCCTACGCCTTCGAGCCGGCGGTGCAGGAGCGGCTCCGCACCGGGAAGCTCCAGCGGGTGCTCGAGCCCTACGCGCCGACAGTCCCGGGCTTCTTCCTCTACTACCCCAGCCGCGCCCAGCGCTCCGAGCCGCTGCGCCTCTTCGTCGAGACGGCTCGGGAGATGGTCGCGAAGTCGATGTGAAGGTGCGGCCCGAGCAGCCCCGCGGCGCCAATCCGTCCTCCCGGCCCGTGCACCCGAGCCTCGGGCCGTCAGCAGGCGTTCGCCGTCACACGGTCCCCAGACCCCGCCGTCGGATATGCCCCGGCCTCGCGGCGAGCATAGGGTGCCATGCTGAGCTTCGGGTGTGCGCGCATCGACGCGCACGCCGTCATCCGCTCGGCAAGGCGTGAAGGCTCCCCGGCGGAGTGGCGGCAAAGGCACACCTGCCCTGAAGCGCACCCATGAAGCCATCGCCCTGGGAACCTCCGACGACGTTTGACGAGTACCAACTCCTGCGACTGCTCGGCAGCGGCGCCATGGGCAAGGTCTACCTCGCCCGGGACACGCTGCTCGACCGGCTGGTGGCGGTGAAGTTCATCGCCAGCCTGGTGCCCAGTGAAGCCCAGCGCGAGCGCTTCCGCACGGAGGCCCGCGCCATTGCCCGCGTGCAGCACCCCAACGTGGTGCACATCTACCGCGTGGGTGAGGTGCAGCGCCGCCCGTATCTGGTCTCGGAGCTCCTGCGCGGCGAGAGCCTGGACCAGCTCCCCAAGCCCCAGCCCTGGAGATTCGTCCTCGAGCTCGCCCTCGGCCTCGCGCGGGGACTGGCGGCGGCGCACCGTCGCGGCGTGCTGCATCGGGACCTGAAGCCCGCCAATGCCATGTTGACCGAGGAGGGGCAGCTCAAGCTGCTCGACTTCGGTGTGGCCAAGCTCCTGGACCTGGCGAGCGGCATGCCCGAGCAGAAGCTGACACTCCCCAGGCGCGAGGGCCGCCTCACTCCGCCGTGTCCTGACGAAGACACGGTGGACCTCCCCCGGACCTCCGGCGCGGCTCAGCCATTCTTGTCTGGAGACCTCCCCAGGCCCGCCGCGACAGGGATGGTCGGAACACCGCTCTACAGGGCCCCCGAGGTGTGGCGCGGAGAGCCCGCGACCGCGCTGAGTGACCTCTACTCGCTCGGGGTACTGCTCTATGAGCTGTGCAGCGGGAGCACACCGCATCGGGCCCACGACAGCCAGTCGCTGCGAGAAGCCGTGGAGCGGCAGCCGTTCTCCCCCCTGGCGCAGGTGGCTCCGGAGGTGGAGCCAGCAATTGCCTCCATCATCTCCCGGTGCCTGGCACGAGAGCCTGGTGAACGCTTTGCATCGGCCGAGGCGCTGTGTGAAGCCCTGGAGGCACTTGAGCAACGTTTCCTGGCGCGCGCCCGCCCGCCCTCGCGAGTGACTCCGAAGCCCTTCTCCGAGCTCGTGTTGAACCCGCCGGTGCTCGCGGGACGGGAGCGCGAGTGGGCATTGATGGAGGCGGCCTGGGAGGCCGGGCAGGGCATCGTCCTGTGTGGCGAGCCCGGCGTGGGCAAGACACGCCTGATGAAGGAGTTCCTTTCCTCCAAGGGACGTCCCCTCTACTTCTCAGGCCGTCCGGGAGACCGCTCCGTGCCTTATGGAACGCACGCACGCACCTTCCGTGAGCTCTTGAAGGAATTGGAGCGGCAAGGGGTGACGCCTCCTCCGTGGGTGCTGCGCGAGCTGACCCGGCTGATTCCCGGGCCTGGCGAGCCACCCGCGCCCATGAGTGGCGAAGAGGATCGCCTGCGCTTCTACCAGGCCAAGGCAGAGCTGCACCGGATGGCCCTTCAGCGGGGCTACGACTCGATGGGCTACGACGACGTGCAGTACGTCGACGATGCCAGTGCCCGGGCCGCCCACTACATCCTCGGGCAGTTGCTGGCCGAGCCCCACGTCCCGCTGCACAGCGTGCACTGCTACCGGAAGGGAGAGCTGCAGGCAGACGTCGAGACCGTCGTTCAGCAGAGCGTGTCCGAGGGGCAAGCCATCCTCGTGGAGCTGGGCCCGCTGGACACCGAGGGCGTGAAGAGCCTGCTCGCCAACCTGGGCATGCCGGGGTTGGAGGGGCTCGCCGAACAGGTTGCCCGCTACACCCTGGGCAACCCGCTCTTCGTGCTCGAGACCCTCAAGCACCTGCTGGAGACGGATGGGCTGAAGCATGGCTTGCCCAAGCATCTGCCTCCGCCCGGCAAGGTGGGGCTCATCATCCACAGCCGCCTCCGTCGGCTGTCCACCCCCGCGCTGCAGCTGGCCCGGTTGCTGGGCGTGCTGCGCGGAGACTTCTCGCTGGAACTGGCGTCGGTGGTGCTCGGAGCAGAGCTGGCCGGGCTCCTCGAGCAGTGGACCGAGCTCGAGGCGGCGCAGGTCGTGCACGGCGCGGAGTTCACCCATGACATCTTGGGAGAGACGGTGGTGGCCACCATGCCGCCACCGGTGAAGACGGTGCTGCACCGGAAGGCGGCCGAAGCACTCGCCTCACGGGGGGCGCCTGCCGCCCGCGTCGCCGAGCATTGGCTCCAGGCTGGAGACCCTGGACGCGCAGCGCCCGCCCTGCTGCAAGCCGCAGAGGACTCCCGCTCGTCCCTCCTCGAAGAGGCCGCCGGCTTCTACTCGCGAGCAGCCGTGGCCTTCCAGTCCCAGGGCGATGAAGCGAAGGCTCGGGAAGCGCTCAGGGCGCGCCAGCAGGTGCTCGACGGAAAGTGAGGTGGGACTCTGGAGTGAAGTCGTCCCATCACGAGCGCTTTCGCCGAGGACCGCTGTGCAGCGGAAGTATCGGCTCGACCAGGGTTGCCAGGGCGTCCACGAAGAGCCGGACCTTTGCCGGAAGATTCACCCGGCTCGGATAGACGACGTGGATGGCCCGCAGCGCCGCGGGCCTGGGGCCGAAGAGGACCTTCAGCCGGCCGTCACGGACTGCATCCCGGCAGAGGATGGCCGGGACGCGCGCGATGCCGACCCCGGCGATTGCCGCCTCGCACGCGAGTTCGAGGTCGTTCACCGTCAGGACCGGGTCGATTCGAAACTTCACCCCCTCGGCCACCCACGTCTCGAACGCACTGACGCCAATGCAGCGCGCGGAGTGGAGCTCCCGGGCGCTCGGCGTGCCGTACTTCGACAAGTAGTGGGGGCTCGCCACGAAATGGACCGGCCCCTCGCCGAGCTTTCGCGCCACGAGCGACGAGTCGTCGAGCGGGCCGATGTGAATCGCGACATCCAGCCCCTCTTCGATGAGGTGGACACGGCGGTCCGCCAGCACCAACTCCACCTGCGCCTGGGGATGAAGGGCGAGGTACTTCGAAACCACGGGCGCCAGGTATCGCCGGCCGTAGAACGTCGGCGAGGAGACTCGCAGGAGGCCGGTCGGCTCCGCCTGCCGGTTCTGGACCTCACTGTTCGCCTCGTCGATTTGCGCGGCGATGGCGGCGCAGCGCTCGTAGTACGTCGCTCCGGTCCCGGTGACCCGCACGCGCCGCGTCGTTCGTTCGAGCAGCCGCACCCCGAGCCGCTCCTCCAGATTGCGGATGCGCTCGCTGACGGTCTGCTTGGTGATGCCGAGCTGGCGCGCCGCCCGGGTGAAGCTCTCCGCTCGAACGACCGCGACGAAGAGCAGCATGTCGGCTGGTGAAATCATGACCGTCAAGTCTAGCCTGACAATGAGTTCGCCTGTGGCTGCATTGTCAGGACGCCCTGGCCGCCGCATGTTTGTCGCCTCCCGCAATCGCAATCTTCAGGAGCGCCACACATGAAGCTCTACTTTGCCCCCAGAACCCGAGCGGTCCGTCCCCGATGGCTGCTGGAGGAGCTCGGAGTGCCGTACGAACTGGTCAGGCTCGACCTCGCCCGACAGGAGAACCTCACCCCTGAATACCTGGCAGTGAGTCCGCTGGGCGACGTCCCCGCCCTGGTGGATGGAGATGTCACGCTGCTCGAGTCCCTGGCCATCTGCCTGTACCTGGCCGACCGGTTCCCGGAGAAGCACCTGGCGCCGCCGTTGGGTTCCGCGGAGCGCGGCCCGTATTACCAATGGATGGCCTTCGCGGAGGTGAGCCTCGACCCCGTGGTGGTGGAGCTCTACAGGCACGCTCAGTTGCCCGAGGAGCAGAAGGCCAGCGCGAGCTCGAATGAAGCGCTCGCGAAGCTGAGGCCCCGCCTCAAGGCCTTGCTCGACACCCTCGACGTGGGCCTCGGCGGCCGTGAATACCTCGTGGGAGGGACATTCACCGCCGCCGATGTGGTGATGGCATCAATCCTCCACCTGGCACACACGCTGAAGCTGCTCGACGGGCATCCGCGGCTGTTCGAGTACACCCTGCGCCACGCTCAACGCCCGGCGGTGAGACGGGCCGTCTTGGGGTGAGACGCGTTGCATGCGGCACCCGCCGCTTGTCAGGGACTGGCGCATGCCGCCCGCTTCAGAACATGTCCCGGATGGACGGCTGCGGCCCGGAGAACAGGGCCACCGCCGCGCGCACGGTGGCGTCATCCGCCTCCAGCATCCCCGCCATCCGCAGCGCCTCCGCGGAGTGGAAGCCCGTGTAGAGCGGAGACAACCCGCGCACGTGCAGGCGCAGACTGCCATCCCCTCCCCGCCGCACACGCGCCGCGCCGTCCGACACCTCCAGCACGTAGCGCCCGCGGTTCTCCGGGAACAGGTCGTCCTCCACCTCCAGGTGCAGGGCCCCGGACAGCCCGGGCGGCCAGCCGCGCGCCTCCAGCGCCTTCGCCACGTCCAGCACCCGCACCATCCAGTACATGTCCAGCTTCACCGTGTACGTCTGCTCGAGCACGTGCAGGAGCAGCGGGTCATCCGCACCGCCGAACCAGTACGCCTCGCCCACCAGCGAGCGATGGTCCCCGAGGAAGCTCAGGATGCGCCGCGCCGCCGCGGGCGTGTTCGCCACCACGTCCGACAGGAAGAGCTCCTGCTTCCACCCCGCGAGAGACTTGCGCACCACGAACAGGTGCCCCTCCACACCGGAAGCGCCCTCGACGAGGTACCCGGTCGCCGCCCCATCTCTCGGCGCGTACACGCGGTTCCACACGTACGGCCCACGCGCCAGCCAGCCCTGCCGCCCCTGCGCCGCACGCTGGTAGCACGCGGCGACGGAGGCCTCGTCCTTCGCCTCCACCGGCCGCAGCGTCAGGGTGCGCTCGCTCACGTTCAGCATGGGCACCTGCAACCGCACCTCGTACCGCGCGCCCGCGTGCTCGTAGCCCACGCGCCGGTACAGCGGCTGCGTCGCGGGATACAGCGCGGACAGCGGCGCGCCCGAGTCCCTCGCTTCACGCAGCAGGCTCTGCATCAACCGCGTGGCGGTGCCTCGGCCCCGGTGCACCGGAGACACACCCACGCCACCCACGCCGATGATGGGCACATTCCGTCCGCCGTACCACTGCCCCATCGGAATGGACACCAGCGTCCCCGCGACGCGCCCTCCCTCGCGAAGCAGCCGCAGGCCCGACGCGCCCACGCGTTGGGTCCACGTCGCCGCCGCTGCCGGCGCCATGGCATACGACTGCGTCATGATGTCCGCGGCGGCCGCCAGCTCCTGCTCATCCCTCGGTGACCCGTACTCTCCAGATGTCGTGTCCACGTGCGTCCCCTCCCGATGCGCGCTGCCCGTACCTGCAATGGCGTAGCATGCTCAGGACGGCAGGGTCAGCCTGTCGAGGAGCAACCCGAAGAAGTCACCTTCGCCACGAAACACCCAGCCCAGGTGCGTGCGACACGCGGCGCAGTGCGCCACCTGCCACGCGAATCCGGGGAACCAGGTAGCCTCCATCGTGGGGAAGCCGTCCGCGGTGCAGCCCTCCGCCTGGGCGAAGCACCCGAAGTGGAAGACGATGCCGAAGGGGTTGACGCGCGTGTGCGAGTGCCGGCCGTTGAACGGTATGCGGTGGCGCTCGCGTGTCACGACGTTCCCACAGCGCGCGCAGCACAGCGGCGCCGCGGGCTCGCGCGTCTCCAGCGACTCCTCGGCCTTGGACTCCGGAGCTCCGGGCTCACTCCCGGACGCCGTGCCCTTGAGGAGCCGTGCTGCCCCGTGTCCGGCCGCCTGCATCATCCCCTCCGTGCCCATGCGTCTCAGGTAGCCCCTGGGCGCGCCGGGCACCAGGGCTCACGGCGCCATGCGCTGAATCTTCGCGTAGAAGGACGACGCGAACAGGTAGGCGAACGTCGCGTCGCCGAACCCCAGGAGGTCGCCGTCGCGCACGTGCGCCTCGCCGCCCGACGGCAATTCCTTCGCGTTGATGAAGGTGCCGTTGCTCGACTTCAGGTCCACCACTGTGCAGCCCACGGAGGGGCCGTGCCAGTGGAGCTCCGCATGGCGCTTGGACACGGAGGGCTCGTTCACCACCAGGTCGCAGTCCGGCTGCCGGCCCACGGTGAGCACGTCCTGCCCCTCCACGGGAGGAAGCGTGGCCACGGTGAGCGCGTCGAAGTGCAGCCAGAGGGCCACCTGCTGGCGCTCCAGGCTGGGGATGTCGCGCGCCATCGTCGTGCGGGCCGCGCCCATCTTCAGCGCGAGCTGCGCCATCACCGGACTGGGCGGCCGCTGTACCAGCACGAAAGGCCCTACCTGCTTGCAGAAGAACGGCTCCGTCAGCCGCCTGCTCAGCGCTCGCAACTCCTGGACCGTCAGCATTGCCCTGCTCCCCCACCCGTGATGTGCGGCCGGCATCCTACCCGGCGGCCTGCGCCTCGTCGCGCGTCATCAGGATGTGGCGGTATGGCACCACGCGCAGCAATTCCGCCAGCGTCGTCGTGCGCGCGGCCACCTTGTCCAGCGCGTCCTGCACCAGCGTGCGCATGCCACGCCGCCGTGCATGCCGGCGCAGCTCCACCGCGGGCGCGCCGCGCGCAATCAGGTCCTGGAGGTCCGGGTCCACCATCAGCAGCTCGAAGATGCCCAGGCGTCCCTTGTAGCCGGTGTGGTGGCACGCCTCGCAGCCCCGCCCCGCGTGCGGTTGGATTCCCTTCAGCAGCGGGCCGAGCAGCGACTCCTGTTCCGCCGTGGGCTGCACGGGCTCCACGCACTTCTCGCAGACGCGGCGAACCAGCCGCTGCGCCAGCACCGCGAGCAGCGAGTCGCTGATGTCCACGTCGTCCAGCTTCAGCCCGCGCAGCCGCGCCACCGAGCCCACCGCGTCCGCGGTGTGCAACGTGCCCAGCACCACGTGGCCGGTGGCCGCCGCGTTGAGGGCCATGCTGCCCGTCTCCAAATCACGCACCTCGCCCACCAGCATGACGTTGGGGTCCTGGCGGAGCATGGCGCGCAGCAGCGTGGCGTGTGGCATCTGCGCCGTCACCTGCTTCTGGTTCACCTTGGGGACGTAGTACTCGATGGGGTCCTCGGCGGTGATGATCTTCCTCCGGCCGTCATTGAGCCGGGCCAGCGCCGAGTACAGCGTCGTCGTCTTGCCGCTGCCCGTGGGCCCGGTGACGAGCACCAGCCCCTCCGGGTTGCACAGCAGCTGCAGGAAGAGCGTCTGCATCTCCGGGGACATGCCCAGCTTCTCCACCGGCACCAGGCCCACGCTGGAGTCGAGGATGCGGATGACCACGTCCTCGCCCACGGGGCTGGGCACCACGCTGACGCGGAAGTCCACCAGCTTGCGTCCCTCGGAGCCCTCCAACAGCGCGCGGAAGCGGCCGTCCTGCGGGCGCCGCCGCTCGGTGATGTCCAGCCCGGCGAGCAGCTTGATGCGGCTGACCACCTCCGGCAGCGAGCGCGGGTCGATGTCCGTGTACGACTGGTGGAGGATGCCGTCGATGCGGTAGCGCAGGTCCACGTCGTCGAAGTAGCCCTCCACGTGGATGTCGCTGGCCTTGAGCTCCACGGCGGTGGCGAGCACGTGGTCCAGCAGCTCCACGGGCGACGGGGCCGCGGACAGCGGCACGCGCGCCTTCAGCGAGAGGTCCGCGGTGACGCGAGGCCCGGCGCCGAAGCCCACCTCCAGCGCGGACTCCACCTCGTAGTGGTTGAGGCGCACGGGCTTCAGCGGGCGGCGCAGGAAGTCGCTGATGAGCTCGAGGACGACGCGGTTGTCCGGCTGGACCATGCCCACCGTCACCGACGCGTCCTCCGCGGCCGGGTCCACGCGGCCCAGCACCGCCACCTTGTTGCGGCGGCAGAAGGACTCCGGGAGCAGTCGGAGCGAGGGACGGTCCAACGTGAATTGGGAGAGCTCTGAGAAGGAAGGGACGTCCGCCATGTGGACCCTGGATTATCAGCCCGGGCCGCGCATGGGCTACGGGGGACCGGCCCTCCGCCTCATCGCTTCGCAGGCATGCCTCATGCCACCCGCGCTCCCGGCGTGTCCGAGCCCGCCTGCTCGTGACTGAATGCTACCGCGGGCCGGGAACCAGGCGGCCCCGGCCCCTCGCGAAAGCGCGCCGCCTGCTATCCTCGGGGTCCATGAAGCGCCCCTCCGAGCCCGACGCGCCGGCCATGCCGTCACTGCTCGTCTTCGCCATCGCGGTGCTCGTCTTCGGCTCCCCACTGCGACGGCTGTGGCTGGCGGAGGGCGCGCCCGGCTGGCTGCCCTTCCTCGTGTGGCTGGGCGTCATCGGCCTGGGCTTCTGGGCGGCGCACCGGAGCGGTGGACATGACGCTTGAGCTGGGCTCGCTCGTCGCCGCGTCCGTCGCGTACCTGCTGGTGCTGTTCCTGGTGGCCTACGCAGCCGAGCGCGGCCGCATCTCCGCGCGCATCACCCAGCACCCGTTGGTGTACTCGCTGGCGCTGGGTGTGTACGCCACGTCGTGGTCCTACTTCGGCAGCGTGGGGTACGCGGCGCGGCACGGCTTCCGCTACCTGGGCATCTACCTGGGCGTCACGCTGGCGTGCCTGCTCATGCCCGTGCTGTGGCGCCCGCTGCTGCGGCTGACACGCGAGCTGCAGCTCACCTCCCTGGCAGACGTGCTCGCCTTCCGCTACCCGGGCCAGTCCACCGGCACGGCGGTGACGCTGTTCATGCTGGCCGGCAGCCTGCCGTACCTCGCGCTGCAGGTGCGCGCCGTCGTCGAGTCCGCGAAGGTGCTCAGCCCCTCCGCGTCGCCCACGCTGGTGGGCCTGGGCTTCTGCGCGGTGCTCATCGGCTTCTCCGTCCTCTTCGGCGCGCGGCACCTCACGCCCCGCGAGCGCCACGAGGGCCTGATGCTGGCCATCGCCTTCGAGTCCCTGGTGAAGGCGGTGGCGCTGGTGGCGGTGGGCCTGTGGGCGGTGTCCTCGGTGTTCGGCGGCGTGGATGGCTTCCTCGCGTGGCTGGATGCACACCCGGAGGCGGTGGACGGCCTGCAGCGTCCGGCGCGAGACGCGTCGTGGGCACCGCTGCTGGCGCTGTCCTGCGCGGCGGCCTTCCTCACGCCCCGCAGCTACCACGTGGCCTTCACCGAGGCCCCGGAGCGCGACGCGCTGTCCACCGCGACGTGGGCCTTCCCGCTGGTGCTGCTGGTGATGAACCTGATGGTGCCGGTGGTGCTGTGGAGCGGCGACGCGCTGGGGCTGCCCTGGCCCGCGGACTTCCACGTGCTCGCGGTGCCGGCGTCGCGCGGAGCCACGGTGCTGGCGCTGCTCGCCTTCATCGGCGGAGTGTCCGCGTCGAGCGCCATGGTCATCGTCACCACGCTGGCGCTGGCGCCCATGTGCCTCACGCACCTGGTGCTGCCGCTGGGTTACGCGCGCGGCCAGCCGCACCTGTACGGCTGGCTCCTGTGGGCGCGGCGGCTGCTCATCGCCCTCATCATCCTCGCGGGCTACGGCTTCTACCGGCTGCTGGACACGCGCGGCACGGGGCTGGTGGACCTGGGGCTGGTGTCCTTCGTCGCGGTGGCGCAGTTCGCGCCGGGCGTGCTGGGGCTCCTCTTCTGGAAGCGCGGCACGCGGGCGGGACTGCTCGCGGGCCTGGGCGTGGGCGCGGTCATGTGGGCGGTGACGCTGGTGGTGCCGCTGTGGGCCTCGCCCGGCGTGGTGGCGTGGACGCGGCGGGTGGCGGTGCTGCTCGGCTTCCCTTCGGACGAGCCGTGGGGCTTCTCCACCTTCGCGTCGCTGACGCTCAACGTGCTGGCCTTCGTGGCGGTGTCGCTGGCCACGCGGCAGTCCACGCGCGAGGCGGAGGCCGCGAGGGCCTGCACGCGCGAGGCGCCGGGGCTGGCCTCGGGCGAGGTCGCCGCGGGCTCACCGGAGGAGTTCCGCCGGAGCCTCGTGCCGCTGCTGGGCGAGGAGGCCGCGGCGGCGGAGGTGGACCGGGCCCTGGCCGCGCTGGGGCTGCCTCCGGACGAGCGCCGGCCCGCGGAATTGCGCCGCCTGCGTGACGGCGTGGAGCGAAATCTCTCGGGCCTCATCGGCCCGGTGCTGGCGCGGCTGACGGTGGAGGAGGCGCTGCGGCTGGAGCCTGGGGCGCGCACCGCGCTGGCGGAGCAACTGCGCTTCGTGGAGGAGCGGCTGCGGGACGCGCGAGGCATGCAGGGCGGCACCGTCCATGCGCTGGAGTCGGTGCGGCGCTACCTGCGGCGCGTCCTGGAGGAGCTGCCGCTGGGCGTGTGCGCGGTGGGGCCGGACGGCGAGGTGGTCATCTGGAACGCGACGCTGGAGCGGATGTCCGGCGTGGAGGCGGGCGCGGTGCGCGGGCACCTGCTCGCGGCGCTGCCGGAGCCCTGGGGTGTGCTGCTGTCCGGCTTCGCGGCCGGCGCGGAGGAGGACACGGAGACGCGCGTCACCGTGGGCGGAGGCGAGCGCGTGCTGCGGCTGCACCGCTCGCTGTCCGCCGCGGGAGAGCGCGGCACCGCGTCCGAGGGCATGGCGCTGCTGGTGGAGGACCTGACGGAGCGCAAGGCGGTGGACGCGCGGCTGGCGCACCAGGACCGGCTGGCCTCGCTGGGCCGGGTGGCGGCGGGAGTGGCGCACGAGATTGGCAATCCCCTGACGGCGATTGCGAGCCTCGCGCAGAACCTCAAGTACGAGTTGGACGACGCGGAGGCGGTGCGCGAGCGCGTGGGGCTCATCCTCCAGCAGTGCCGCCGCATCGACGCGATTGTGCGGGCCCTGGTGGGCTTCAGCCACGCGGGGACGGTGGGCGGAGAGGCACGCCCTTTCATGCGAGTCGCCGTGGGCCCCCTGCTGACGGAGTCGGTGCAGCTCGCGAGGCTGGCACGGGGTTCGAGGAAGGACCGCGGGCTGCGCTTCGAGCACCGCTGCCCGGAGGGGCTGGAGGTGATGGGCGACGCGCAGCGCTTGGAGCAGGTGCTGGTGAATCTGCTGACGAACGCCATCGACGCCTCGCCCGACGGGGCGGTGGTGGAGCTGGAGGCGGAGGCGAGCGAGGGAGACGTCCACCTGAGGGTGCTGGACCGGGGACCTGGCGTCCCGCGCGAGCTGGCACAGCGCATCTTCGAGCCGTTCTTCACGACCAAGCAGCCAGGCGAGGGGACGGGATTGGGGCTGGCGCTGGTGGCGGGAATCGTGAGGGAGCACGGAGGCGTGATGCAGGTGGACAGCCGCCCCGGGGGAGGCACTAGCGTGACGGTGAGCCTGCCGGAGCCGCGCCAGACGGAGCAGGGAGTCCGCACCGGACGGGGAGCCCTGGCATGAGTCGCATCCTGGTCATCGAGGACGAGCCCATCATCCGCACGGAGCTGCGCCGCCTGCTGGTGCGCGCGGGGCACGACGTGTCCGAGGCGGGCAGCGTGCACGAGGCCTCGACGGACTACGAGCTGGACTCGTTCGACCTGGTGCTTTCGGACCTGCGGCTGCCGGGAGCTGCGGGGACGGATGTGATTGCGCTGTGTCCGGGCGTGCCGGTGCTCATCATGACGAGCTACGCCACGGTGAAGTCCGCCGTGGACGCGATGAAGCTGGGCGCGGTGGACTACATCGCGAAGCCGTTCGACCACGACGAGCTGCTGATGCAGGTGGAGCGGGTGCTGCGCGAGGGGAAGCTGGCGCGGCAGAACGCGGCGCTGAAGCGCGAGGTGGAGCAGGCGCACCCCGTGAGCGGAATGGTCGGGAGCTGCCTGGCCATGCGCGAGGTCTTCGAGCGCGTGCGCAAGGTGGCGCCCTCCCCCGCCACCGTGCTGGTGCTGGGCGAGTCCGGTACGGGCAAGGAGCTGGTGGCGCGGGCCATCCACGCGCAGAGCCCGAGGACGGACGGGCCGCTCGTCGCGGTGAACTGCGCGGCGATTCCGGAGGGGCTGCTCGAGAGCGAGCTGTTCGGCCACGAGAAGGGAGCCTTCACGGGAGCCCAGGCCGCGCACGCGGGCCTCGTGGAAGCGGCGCACGGAGGCACGCTCTTCCTCGACGAGATTGGCGAATTGCCCGCGCCCGCGCAGGCCCGGCTCCTGCGCATGTTGCAGGACGGCGAGGTGCGCCGGGTGGGCTCGACACGGCCTCGCCGCGTGGACGTGCGCATCGTCGCGGCGACCCATCGGGACTTGCCGCGCCGCGTGCAGGAGGGACTGTTCCGCCAGGACCTCTACTTCAGGCTGCGCGTGGTGGAGATACGGCTGCCACCGCTGAGGGAGCGCGGAGAGGACATCACCGCGTTGGCGAAGCACCTGCTGGAGAAGGTGTGCCGTCAGCTCGGCAAGCCCGTCGCGACGTTCTCCACGGAAGCGATGATGGCGATGACGTCACATCCCTGGCCGGGCAACGTGCGCGAGCTGGAGAATGCGATTGAGCGCGCCATCATCCTCGCGGACGGCCCGGTGGTGACACCGGACCTGCTGGCGCTGGAGCCGCCGGGAGGCGCCGAGGCGGTAGCGCTCGACCTTGGCGAGCCAGGTGCCGAGGAGGCGGGAGACTCGCCGGACTCGATGGAGGAGTACTTCCGCCGCTTCGTACTGGAGAACCAGGACCACATGGGCGAGACGGAATTGGCGAAGCGCCTGGGCATCAGCCGCAAGGCGCTGTGGGAAAAGCGCCAGAAGCTCGGCATCCCACGCACGCGGGCCTGACACCGGCCTCGTCTCCCGGCCAGCTCGCCGGGCAGGGCGACAGCATCGGCTACTCGTCAAGACGTGCGCTTCGCCAGCGCACGGGCAGCACTCAATGTGCAAGCTCGCACGTGCTCGCCATGCCTCCACCTCCGACTCCCGACTTCCGGCAACTCTTCGAGAAGAGCCCGGACGCGTACCTCGTCGTCGCGCCGGACGCGGACTTCACCATCATCGCGGTGAGCGACGCCTACCTGCGCGCCACCCAGACGACCCGCGAGGACATCCTCGGCCGCCCCCTCTTCGAGGTGTTCCCCGACAACCCGACGGACCCGAATGCCACGGGCGCGCGCAACCTGCGCGCCTCGCTGGAGCGCGCCCTGGCCACTCGCGCGCCGGACACCATGTCCGTGCAGAAGTACGACATCCGCCGTCCCGAGGCCGGAGGAGGCGGCTTCGAGGAGCGCTATTGGAGTCCCGTCAACACGCCCGTCCTGTCCGCCGAGGGCGAGGTGCGCTACCTGCTGCACCGGGTGCAGGACGTAACGGACTTCATCCACCTGTCGCGCAGTCGCGACGCGTCCCTGACGCTGGCCACCCAGGCGCGCGAGGAGACCGCGCGTCAGCGGGAATGGCTCCACACGGTCTTCATGCAGGCGCCGACGGGCATCGCCATCTTCCAGGGCCCCCGCTACATCATCGAGCTGGCCAATCCCCAGGTGTGCCGCCTCTGGGGCCGCCGTCCCGAGCAGGTGCTGGGCAGGCCCCTCTTCGAGGCCCTGCCCGAGGCCGTGGGCCAGGGCTTCGAGGAGCTGCTGAACGGGGTGCTCGCCACCGGCAAGCCCTATGTCGGCAGGGAGCAGCCCGCGAGGCTGGCGCGCCTGGATGGCGGGGGCCTGGAAGACGTGTACTTCGACTTCGTGTACGAGCCCCTCCGCGACGCCCGGGGACGGGCGGAGGCCGTCATCGCCGTCGCCTCGGACGTGACGGAGCGGGTGCGCTCTCGCCAGCGGAGGGACGCGCTCGCCGCGGAGCGGCTGCGCCTGGCCACCGAGGCCCTGGAGCTGGGAACGTGGGAGATGGACGTCACGACGGGCGCGCTGGTGTGGGACGGACGAACGCGTCTGCTCTTCGGGCTGCCAGCGGATGCTCCCGTGGACTACCCTCTCTTCCTCTCGCGCGTGCATCCCGAGGAGCGCGAGCGCGTCGACCGCCTCGTCCAGCAGGCGCTGGCGCCTGGCGGTACCGGGACCTTCTCCACCGACTACCGCATCATTCCGCTCGCGGGTGCGCAGGAGCGGTGGGTCTACTCGCAGGGCCGCACCCACGCAGACGCCTCGGGGCGCCCCATCCGCTTCCTGGGCACGGCGCTCGACATCACCGAGCGCAAGCGCACCGCGGAGGAGCTCACCCGCGGCGCGGCCACCCTCCAGGCCATCCTCCAGGCCATCCCGGATGCCCTCTACGTGGGCGATGCCACCGGCATCAAGCTGGCCAACGCCCCGGCGCTGGAGATGCTCGGCTTCACGTCCCTGGAGGAGCTGAACCAGAACATCGCCACCCTGGGGGAGCGGCTGCGGAACCAGTCCATGGAAGATGGCCACCGCCTCACGCCCGAGGAGGAGCCCTTCATGCGGGCCATCCACGGGCAGGCGGTCACCCAGGAGGTCCGCTCACGCCACCTGCAGACGGGCCGGGACGTGGTGGTGCGCTGCGCCGCCGCCCCCGTACGCATCGGGGATGACATCGTCGGGGCGGTCGCCGTCAACACCGACATCACCGAGCGCAAGCGCATCGAGGAGGAGCTGCGGCAGACGGCGTGGTTCCGCGAGCGCCTCCTCGGCATCGTCTCGCATGACCTGCGCAACCCCCTCAATGCCATCCTCCTGTCCGCCGACGCGCTGATGCGCTCGGAGTGCGCCGTCCCGCGCCACCTGAAGGCCGCGCGCCGTATCGCCCTCAGCGCCGAGCGCATGGAGCGGCTGGTCTCCGACCTGCTCGACTTCACGCGCGGGCGGCTGGGGGGTGGCATCCCCATCAGCACCCGCCCGGCCAACCTGCGCTCCCTCTGCCAGCAGGTGCAGGAGGAGCTGGAGGTGGGCCATCCCCAACGGGAGCTCCGGCTGAGCGTCCGGGGAGAGCGCTTCCAGGGCGTATGGGACGCCGACCGGCTCACGCAGCTCCTCGGGAACCTGGGCAAGAACGCGCTGGACTACAGCCCCGTGGACAGTCCCGTCGAGTTCGTGCTGCACGACGAGGGAGCGCACGTGTGCGTGGAGGTCCACAACGCGGGCCCACCGGTTCCGGCGGACCTGCTCCCGCACCTGTTCGAGCCCTTCCGGCGGGCGACGGACCAGGGCCATCCGACTTCCGGTCTGGGGCTGGGCCTCTTCATCGTCCAGCAGATTGCCCGCGCGCACGGAGGCCACGTCGAGGTGCGCTCCAACGAGGCGGAGGGGACCACGTTCACCGTGTGGCTGCCGCGCTCCGCCCCAATCTCGCGAGGCTGAGGCCGCACGAGTGACGGAAGGAGCTCCAGCCACGCGGCGGCCGCTCCGTCCTGCGTCCTGAAACAGCCGCGGTCCTGTGTCTCGGATTGACGCTCGGCGGAGCCGAAGGAGCAGCGCGCGGAGTCACTTCGCCCTGGAGTCCAGGCCGAGTGTCAGGGACCCGAGGGTTCCACCCCTGGATAGACCGGTATGTCCGGGCAGCTCGTTAGCAAGGCTCCACCACATCCCGGGGGGACGTCATGGCAGAGAAATCCTTCGCAGTCGGTGAGCCCAGACCAGGCAGCGCCGAGGCAATCACATCCATTCCTCAACAAGACACCAACAGTCGCCTGCTCTTCCTCACGGGCGCGCTGCCGTTGGTGGTGCTCGCCACGTCGTGGTTCGTGGCTCCCGGCTGGAGCTACGTCGCCACCACCGGCGCGCTCGCGATGTTCCTCCTCGTGCTCGGCCAGGCCATCTCCGGGACGCCCTTCGGCGTGCTCATCAACGAGCGCAACCTGATGAGCCTCTCGCGCGTGCAGGCCGCCCTCTGGACGGTGGTCGTCATGGGCGGCTACCTCACCATGGCCATCTCGCGCGTGAAGGCCGGCACGGCGGACGCCGTGGACATCGGAATCCCCCAGGAGCTGTGGCTGGCCATGGGCATCTCCACCACGTCCCTGCTCGGCACGCCGCTCATCCTCGGCGCCAAGCGCGCACGGAAACCGGACGACAAGCTGATGCAGAACACGTCCACCCAGCTCAACGAGTCCAAGGACGACCTCGCCCAGACGAGCCAGGGCACGCTCTACGCGAACAAGAGCCTTCAGGACGCCCGCGTCTCGGACCTCTTCCAGGGTGACGAGGTCGGCAACACCGCCCACGTCGACCTCGCCAAGGTGCAGATGTTCTATTTCACGCTCATCGCCGCGGTGAGCTACTTCATGGACGTCGCCGCCTCCGTCATGGCCGGCAAGACGGGCGGCCTGCCGCCCCTGTCCCAGGGCTTCGTCGCGCTCCTCGCCATCAGCCACGGCGGCTACCTGCTGGGCAAGGCGAACGACCACTCCAACTCCAAGCCCGCCTGACGCCACAATGCGTGCCTGACGCACCGCGCCTGCCTCCAAAGGCAGGCGCGTGCTCACGTTACGACGCATTGCATGAATCGTTACCGCGGTAACGCCCACGTCACCTTCCGTAACATCCTGACGCACCGGGCCAACCTGTAAGGTCCTGAAACTCCGGGTAGCGAGCGTTGGCAGAGGCATTGCTCATGCGGCGGGCATGCGCCCTGCCCCCTCACGCCTGCTGTCGCTCCTGGCCTTCATGGTCCTGCTGCCCGCCGGCCCCGCGGCCGCGGGCAAGATTCAAATCAACGACGAGGCGGTGCTGAACATCAGCCTCCTCCTCCAGCCGCAGTTCCAGCTCATCAAGGACGGCGCCCCCGTGGGCGACGTGGGCACGGACCTCTACCTGCGGCGGACGCGGCTGCTCGTCTACGGCAGCGTCACCAAGCACCTGTCCTTCTTCTTCGAGACGGACCAGCCCAACTTCGGCAAGGACGGCAACTTCGACGTCGCCTTCTACGTGCAGGACGCGTTCGCCTCCTACGAGGTCGCGGACAAGCTCTTCGTGGACGCGGGCTTCCTCATCGCCCCGCTGTCGCGCCACAACCTGCAGGGCGCGATTGCACTCAACACGGTGGACTACCACTCCAACGTCATCCGCTTCACGCCGGGCGTCGGGAAGGTGTGGCGCGACGTGGGCGTGCAATTGCGCGGCTTCGCGGGGCCGCTCGGCTTCCGCGCCGCCATCCTCAACGGCGCCGAGGGCAAGAAGACGACCGACGGCGTCAACGTCAACCCGGATGACCTGCCGCGCGGCGTGGCCAGCGTCCGGTACAACTTCCTCACCCGCGAGGAGGACCTCTTCTTCCAGGGCATCTACTTCGACGACAAGCCGCGCCTGTCCGTGGGCGTGGGCGCCGACTACCAGCCCTCCGCCGTGGCCACCGCCACCGGCGTCCACGACTCGGCCAACTTCGCCACCGACGTCTTCCTCGACCTGCCGCTGGCCGGGGACCAGGCCGTCGTCTTCAACACCGGCGTCTACCACTACCGCCAGGGCTTCGACGCGCCCCAGAGCGGCACCGGCTTCTTCTCCGAGGTCGGCTACCGCATCGGCCAGTGGGAGCCCGTCGTCTCCGGCGAGTACTTCAACTCGCGCGTGGTCAACCAGGACGTCCTCGTGTTGAGGCCGGGCTTCAACATCTGGTTCCAGAAGCACACCCTCAACCTCAAGTCGGAGGTCGCCATCTCCAAGGCGGGCGACATCTCCGAGGCCGACACCGGCATCACCGGCACGGCCCAGCTCCAGCTCTTCTACTGACTCTTGTCGCCCCAAGGATGCCCCGCAATGACCTCGACCCAGGACGCGTTCATCCCCCCGAAGGAGCAGTTCAGCCGGACCTCCCACGTGAAGAGCCTGGAGGACTACCAGCGCCTCTACAAGCAGAGCCTGGAGCAGCCCGAGGCCTTCTGGGGCGAGATGGCCCAGCAGCTCACCTGGTTCCACAAGCCCGACACCGTGCTGGACGTGGACGCCGAGGCGGTGGACTTCTCGTGGTTCGCCGGCGGCAAGCTCAACGTCGCCTTCAACTGCGTGGACCGTCACGCCAAGAGCCGCCCTGGTAAGCCCGCCATCATCTGGGCGAAGAACGAGCCCGGCGAGTACCAGGTCATCACCTTCCGCGACTTGCAGCACCACGTGGGCCGCGTGGCCAACGTGCTGAAGGCCCACGGCGTGCGCAAGGGCGACCGCGTCTGCATCTACCTGCCCATGGTGCCGGAGCTGGCCTACACCATGCTCGCCTGCGCGCGCATCGGCGCGGTGCACTCGGTGGTGTTCGCCGGCTTCTCGTCCGAGTCGCTGCGCGAGCGCATCCTCGACTCGGGCGCGAAGGTGCTCGTCACCGCCAACGAGGGCCCGCGCGGCCCCAAGTTCGTCCCCACCAAGGCCATCGCCGACGAGGCGGTGGAGGGCCTCACCCAGGTGGAGTCCATCCTCGTCGTGCGCCGCACGTCGAAGGAAGTCCCCATGCGCATGGGCCGCGACTACTGGCTGGACGTGGAGATGTCCAGGCACCGCGGCACCTGTCCCGCCGAGTGGATGGACGCGGAGGACCCGCTGTTCATCCTCTACACCTCCGGCTCCACCGGGAAGCCCAAGGGCGTGCTGCACACCACCGGTGGCTATCTCACGTACGCGGCCACCACGTTCCGCTACATCTTCGACATCCAGCCGGACGACGTGCACTTCTGCGCCGCCGACCTGGGCTGGGTGACGGGCCACAGCTACATCCTCTACGGGCCGCTGGCGACGGGCACCACCACCGTCATGTTCGAGTCCACGCCCACGTACCCCAACGCGAGCCGGCTCTGGCAGGTGGTGGACGACCTCAAGGCCACCATCCTCTACACCGCGCCCACCGCGCTGCGCGCCCTCATCAAGGAGGGCGACGGCTTCGTGAAGAAGTCCTCGCGCAAGACGCTGCGCCTGTTGGGCTCGGTGGGCGAGCCCATCAACCCCGAGGTGTGGCGCTGGTACCACGACGTGGTGGGCGAGGGCCGCTGCCCCGTGGTGGACACGTGGTGGCAGACGGAGACGGGCGGCATCCTCATCGCCCCGCTGCCGGGCGCCACGCCGTGCAAGCCGGGCTCGGCCACCCTGCCCTTCTTCGGCGTGGAGCCGGTGCTGGTGGATGACGAGGGCCGCATCATCGAGGGCAACGGCGTCACCGGGAACCTGTGCCTGGCGCGCTCGTGGCCGGGGCAGGCGCGCACGCTGTACGGCCACCACCAGCGCTTCGTGGAGACGTACTACTCGCGCTTCCCCTCGCTGTACTTCACGGGCGACGGCTGCCGCCGCGACGAGGACGGCTACTACTGGATTACGGGCCGCGTGGACGACGTGCTCAACGTGTCCGGCCACCGCCTGGGCACCGCTGAAGTCGAGAGCGCGCTGGTGGCCCACGAGTCCGTCGCCGAGGCCGCCGTGGTGGGCTTCCCGCACGACTTGAAGGGCACGGGCGTCTGCGCCTTCGTCACCATGAAGCCGGACTGGGCGGAGGCCTCACAGGAGCAGATGGTGGGCGCGCTCAAGGAGCAGGTGCGGCACGTCATCGGCCCCATCGCCACGCCGGACCGTGTGGTGCTGGTCAATGGCCTGCCCAAGACGCGCTCCGGCAAGATTCTGCGGCGCATGCTGCGCAAGATTGCCTCCGGCGAGACGGACAACCTGGGTGACGCCACCACCCTGGCGGACCCCGCCGTGCTCGATGAACTGCTCGCCAAGGGCATGCCCCCGCAGGCCAAGCGATGAGAGGAGAAACGTCGATGCAATCGAGTTCCCGAGAGGAAGCGCTCGAAGCGCTGGCCGCGTCACGCTGGAAGGTGGCCGCGGTGCTCACCGCGGCCATGCTGGTGGCGTACCTCGGCTTCATCCTGTTGGTGGCCTTCAACAAGCCGCTGATGGGGCATCAAATCACCCCGGGCCTGTCCATCGGCATCCTGCTGGGCGTGCTCGTCATCCTGGCCGCGTGGGTGCTGACGGGCATCTACATCCTCTGGGCGAACGGCAAGTACGACCGGGCCCTCCACCAGTACCGGAACGAGAAGTGAGGACGGCATGAACCCGACGACTCCTCCGGGCACGCAGCTGGGCCAGCCCAACACGACGGCCATCATCTTCTTCCTCCTCTTCGTCGGCATCACCCTGGCGATTACGTACTGGGCGGCGCGCAAGACGAAGTCGACCTCCGAGTTCTTCGCCGCGGGCGGCGGCGTCAGCGCCGCGCAGAACGGCTTCGCGCTGGCGGGCGACTTCATGAGCGCCGCCAGCTTCCTCGGCATCGCCGGCCTCGTGGCGATGTCCGGCTTCGACGGCCTCATCTATTCCGTCGGCTGGCTGGTGGGCTGGCCGGTGGTGACGTTCCTCATCGCCGAGCCGCTGCGCAACCTGGGCAAGTACACGTTCGCGGACGTGGTGGCGTACCGGCTGAAGCAGACGCCGGTGCGGCTGTCCGCGGCGCTGGGCACGCTCGCCGTGGTGAGCTTCTACCTGATTGCGCAGATGGTGGGCGCCGGCAACCTCATCCACCTGCTCTTCGGCCTGTCGTACGAGACGGCAGTCGTCATCGTGGGCGCGGTGATGATTCTGTACGTGCTCTTCGGCGGCATGATTGCCACCACGTGGGTGCAGATTGTGAAGGCCGTGCTGCTCCTGGCGGGCGCCACGGCGCTGGCGGTCGCGGTGCTCTACAAGTTCGGCTTCAGCCCGGTGGCGCTCTTCAACGAGGCGGCCACGCAGTACGGGCCGGAGACGCTGGCGCCCGGCAAGCTGGTGGCGAGCCCGCTGGAGGCCATCTCCCTGGGGCTGGCGCTGATGTTCGGCACGGCGGGCCTGCCGCACATCCTGATGCGCTTCTACACGGTGCCGGACGCGAAGGCGGCGCGCGGCAGCGTGTTCTACGCCACGGGGCTCATCGGGTACTTCTACCTGGTGACGTTCATCCTCGGCTTCGGCGCGTCGGTGCTGGTGGGCCGCACGGCGATTACGGGTGTGGACAAGGGCGGCAACATGGCGGCGCCGATGCTGGCCGAGGTGGTGGGCGGCACGGGCTTCCTGGGCTTCATCTCCGCGGTGGCCTTCGCCACGATTCTCGCGGTGGTGGCGGGCCTGACGCTGTCCGGCGCGGCGGCGCTGTCGCATGACTTGTGGTCCTCGGTGGTGCGCAAGGGCAAGGCGCCGGAGCACGAGCAGCTCCGGGTGGCGCGAATCGCCAGCTTCGCGCTGGGCGTGCTGGCCATCATCCTGGGCGTCATCTTCAAGGGTCAGAACGTGGCCTTCATGGTGGGCCTGGCCTTCGCCATCGCCGCGAGCGGCAACTTCCCCGCGCTGCTCCTGTCCATGGCGTGGAAGAACTTCACCACGCGGGGCGCGGTGGCCTGCATGCTGACGGGCACGTTCAGCGCAGTGGTGCTCATCTTCCTGTCACCCACGGTGCAGGTGGACCTCTTGAAGAACGCCACGGCCATCTTCCCGCTGAAGAACCCGGGCATCATCACCATCCCGCTGGCCATCGTGGTGGGCGTGGTGGTGTCGCTGCTGTTCCCGGAGCGCGAGGCCGCCGACCGCTTCGCCGAGGTGCGCCACCGGATGCACGTGGGCGCCCCCACGCCGAGCATCCCCGCGCCCGAGGCACCGGTGTCCACGGCCTCCGCCACGCCGCCGGCCGGAGTCCACCCGAGCAAGGCCTGACGACGACATCGCCCTCCCGCTCCTCCTCGACGGGAGGGCAGGGACGGGACCCGGGTCACCAAGGGGCCCGGGTCCCGCACCCGTTTTCGTGCGCAGTGCGCGTAACGCGAAGGCGTCACGGCGAAGTGGATGGATGAGAGGACGGAGCCGAGACCCGGCGTGCCGAAGTGCCCGGGCCTCGTGCCCGTCCTCGCGTGCGGCGCCTGGGACGCCTCAGGCCCGAGGTGTCACGGCCCCGTGAAGCGCCTGCCGCACCGCCGCGCGCACGGGCGCGGGCACCTCGTCGCCGGGGATGCGGCGGCAGAGGGAGACGGTGCGCTTGAGGGACTCACAGGCCTCGGTGCAGCGCGCACAGCGCCCGAGGTGGTCCTCGATGCGGACACACGTGGCCTGGTCGATGTCCTGCGCGGCGTAGTCGGACAGCTCCTGCGCCAGCTCCGGGCATCCCTGACCGCCGGCCGCCGCGTCCTCGCCCATCAGCGTGGAGAGGTGCTCCCGCAACTGCATGCGCGCACGGTGCAGCCGGCTCTTGAGGGCGCGCACCTCGATGCCCACCACGCGTGCGGACTCCTCCGCCGACAGGCCTTCGACGTCCCGGAGGATGAGCGCCTCCCGATATGTTTCCGGGAGCGCGAGGATGGCGGCCTGGAGGACCTCGCCCATCTGCCGTGCGTGCGCCTTCTCGTCGGGACGTGGGCCTTCCGTGGGCACTCCGGACGCATCAGGGGAGTCGAGCGTGAGGTGCTCCTCGGGCATTCCCGCCCGTCGCCTCCGAGCACGGAAGCAGTGGCTCCGCGCCACCTGGTAGAGCCAGGTGGACAGCTCCGCGTCGCCCCGGAAGGCGTGCAGGCCCCGGAAGGCGGTGAGCAGCGTCTCCTGAAGCACCTCCTTCGCGTCCTCCTCCGAGCCGCACATACGCAGGCCGAAGCGGTACACCTGACGCTCGTGCCGCGCGAGCAGCGTGTCCAGGGCTCCGTCGTCGCCCTCCCGTGCCGCCGCAATCAACTCCACGTCACTTCTCGCCGCCATTGAAGGGGCCTCCTCGAAAACGCCCGACCGGGGGGACGGCGGGCGCCTGTTCCGGCTGCCCGGTGAATCCTGTTTCCATCGGCCTGACTCTCAACGTGTGGGGCCACGACGATGCTCTTCCGACAACTCTTCGATGCCACGTCTTCGACCTATACCTATCTCATCGCCGACCTGGCCAGCCGCAAGGCGCTCCTCATCGACCCGGTCGCCGAGCAGGCGGAGCGCGACCTGACGCTGGTGCGAGAGCTGGGCCTCACGCTCAGTCACGTCCTCGACACGCATGTCCACGCCGACCACGTCACCGCCACGGGTCTCCTGCGGGAGCGCACAGGCGCCAGGGTGGTGGGAGGCGCGGCGGGAGCCCCGTGCGCCGACAT
Source organism: Pyxidicoccus sp. M6 (assembly GCF_055568925.1). Taxonomy (NCBI): domain Bacteria; kingdom Pseudomonadati; phylum Myxococcota; class Myxococcia; order Myxococcales; family Myxococcaceae; genus Pyxidicoccus; species Pyxidicoccus sp. M6. The sequence goes on from NZ_CM145714.1 coordinate 10,533,798, forward strand.
CCACGTGAGCCACGGGGACGTGGTGCGCGTGGGCGCGCTGGCGCTCAGCGTGCTCGCCACACCGGGACACACCGACGACAGCGTGAGCTACTTCATGGGCGACCGCGTCTTCACCGGGGACGCGCTCCTCATCCGCGGCAACGGGCGCACCGACTTCCAGAACGGGAGCGCGAGCACGCTCTACGACTCCATCACCCGCGTGCTGTTCGCCCTGCCCGACGAGACGCTCGTCTACCCCGCGCATGACTACAAGGGCCACACGGTGACGACCATCGGCGAGGAGAAGCGCTTCAACAAGCGCGTCGCCGGCAAGAGCCGCGAGCAGTTCATCGACATCATGGACCACCTCGGGCTGCCGAAGCCCAAGCAGATCGACGTGGCCGTCCCCGCGAATCGAGCCTGCGGCCTCGTGCGGCCCGACGCGCACGCAATACAATGACCCCCTTTCTTCTTCGAGCGACTTCACGATGAACCCCTACCTCCTCTCCCTCCTGGGCGGCGTCCTCATCGGCGTGAGCGCCTCCCTCCTGCTCCTCTTCAACGGACGCATCGCGGGCGTCAGCGGCATCACCGGCGGGCTTCTCACGCCCTCGAGCGGAGACGTCGGCTGGCGCGTGGCCTTCATCGGCGGCCTCGTGCTCGGCGGCGCCCTGCTGTTGGCCTTCCTGCCTCGAGCGATTGGAGCCCCGGTCGTGTCGAGTGCGGGAATCATCGCCCTCGCGGGCCTGCTCGTCGGCTTCGGCTCGCGACTGGGCAGTGGCTGCACCAGCGGCCACGGCGTCTGCGGCGTGGCACGCGGCTCGAAGCGCTCGCTGGTGGCGACCACCGTCTTCGTGGCCACCGGCATGGGCACCGTCTTCGTGATGCGTCACCTGATGGGAGGTGCGTGATGAAGACCCACCTGATGGCTGGACTGGCCGGCCTGCTCTTCGCGGTGGGCCTGGGCATCGGAGGCATGACGGACCCGGCCCGGGTCATGGGTTTCCTCGACGTCACTGGCGCCTGGGACCCGAGCCTCCTCTTCCTCATGGCCGGTGCCGTCGGGACGCACGCCGTCATGCGCAGGTTCATCCTGCACCGGACGCGGCCCGTGCTCGCGCCGGCCTTTCCCAACCTGCCCCAGACGCGCGTGGACGGGCGGCTCGTCGGCGGCGCGGCCCTGTTCGGCATCGGCTGGGGCCTGGCGGGTTACTGCCCGGGGCCGGCGCTCGTCTCGCTCGCGAAGGGCGCGCCCCTGCTGGTGCTCTTCGTCGCGTCCATGCTCGCGGGCATGGCCGTCTTCCGAGGGTGGGAGGCGGCACGGACGGCTACGCGACGCGGGCCCGCCACCGGAGCGAGTCCCACCGGCGGCCGGCCGCACGCGGGCACCACGCCCTGAGCGTCACCTGCTCTTCCGCGCCCGAGCCAGCCCCTCCTGGCAGTCGGCGTAGGGCTCCGGCAGGCGCAAGCATTGGAGGAAGGCCGCTTCCGCCTCGCCGTAGCGGCGTTGGTGCAGCAGCACCGCGCCCAGGTCACGCCAGTAGAGCGGTTCCCCTGGCGCGAGTTCCGTGAGCTTGGAGCGATGCTGCCGAGCGCCCTCCAGGTTCTGTTCCTTGAACTCCAGACGCGAGAGGGCAAGGTGGGCGCCAACATTGCCGGGGTCGGTATCCAGCACGGCGGTGAGCTCCTTCCGAGCCTCTTTCCGCTGGTCGAGCTTGAACAGGACGACCCCCAGGCCATATCGCGCGTCGAGGGAGCCCGGGTCCACCTCCAGGGCCTTGCGGAAGCGCTCGCGCGCGAACTCGTAGGCCCCCTCCTCCAGGTGGACGTAGCCCAGGCTCAGGTGCGCCTGCAGGTAGCCCGGGTCGTACTCGAGCGCCTTGAGGATGTGCCGCTTCGCCTGTGAGGTGTCCTGCCGCTGGAGAGCGATGAGGCCCTTCGTGACCCACAGGTCCGGGTTCTTGGGGGAGAACTCCAGGCCCAGGTCGCAGTACGTCTCCGCTCTGTCCAGGTTCCCATTCGCCAGCTCCTGTTCGCAGAGCTCCCCGTCGAAGCGCGGACACTCGTGGACAGGTGGGGACGCGCAGGCGGAGAGGAGCAGCGCGGCGACGAAGGGCAACGCAAGAGCAGACCTTCGGAAGTGCATGGCCGGAGAAGCGTAACCCGGGGGTCCCCCAGGTGGAGGAGGGCGAGCGGATGCTGAACGGGGCCGCGGGAGGAACGGTCTCCGCGAGCGGGCAGGAGTTGCGGGGCAATGCGGCGTGTGGGGGTCATGGTCGCCGCGAGGTCGAGCGCCCCGTTCCCTCCGGCCATGACCCGCCAGCGCGGGCCCCGGTGCCGGCACTCAACGCGCGCCGGCCCCGCCGCCGTGGGTCAACGGTGCGTGTGCACGGAGACACTGGCATGCGGTGCTTCGCCCTGCGGGGCAGGTGAGTTGACGCGAAGGACACAGCCGCGCGCGAGGACAGGGGGCGCGAGGACGACGGACCGGGTCTTCCCGCGCTATGTCGGTGGAGTGGATGGGGGGATTTGATGCGACGCGCCGCCAGCAGCCCGTTGGAGGTGGATGAGGAGAAGCTCGTCCGTCGGTTCCCCGGCCTGGACCGCAAGGCGACGGGTGCGTTCTTCACACCCGCGCCGCTGGTGGAGCGCACGCTGGCGCTCGCGCTGGCGCACCTGGGCGAAGGCCCGCTCACGGTGGTTGACCCGGCGTGCGGCGCGGGCGCATTTCTCACGGCAGCCGCGAGGCTGCGGCCCGATGCGCGCCTGTGCGGCCTGGAGTTGGACCCGGAGGTGGCGCGCGCCTGCAAGTCCCGCGTGCCCGGCGCCGACGTGCGCGAGGGAGACGCGCTGCGCGGAGGTCTGGAGCCGCTCGTCGCCGCCACGCCGTCGGAGCACCGCGAGCTGTGGGTGGGCAACCCGCCGTACAACGGCACGTCGCCGGTGCTGAAGGACGCGAGCACCTACGCGCGGCTGCGTGCCCTGCTCCCGCTGGCCCTGCCTCCGGGCACGAGCCTGCGCGACGACTTCGCCTTCTTCCTGCTGGTGGCCGCGCACCGGCTCGTCTCGCGTCCCGGCGTGCTGGCCTTCATCACGCCCGCGACGCTGCTGGACGCGTTCCTCTATGCGCCGCTGCGCCAGTCGCTGCTGGCCACGCTGGCCCTGCGCGAGGTGGTGGACCTGGGCCCCGGCGCCTTCTCCGGCACGCAGGTGCGCACGTGCATCACCGTGTGGTCCTCGCTGCCGGGTCCGCGCGAGGCACCGCGCTTCGAGCGCGGAGGCGTGTGGCAGGGCTTCACGCCGGAGGCACCGGAATGGCGCCTCGCGCCCACTGCACCGGAAGCCTCCGAGCTGGACGCGCGCTGGCGGGCGGAGGGCGAGCCGCTGACGACGCTCGTCCCGGTGAGCCTGCCCGGTGTGAAGACGCGCTTCGACGAATTGCTGGTGGACGCGGATGCGGAGCGGCTGCTGGCCCGCGTGCGAGCCTTCGCCGCGGCCCGCATGGACGAGCTGCCCGACTTCGCGCGCGCCCATGGGCTGCCGGAGGAGCTGCTGCCCAAGCTGCGCGAGCTGAAGGTGGGCCCACCGCTGGAGGTGGACCCGAGCCACGTACGCCCGTTCTTCCGCTACGGAGGCGCGAGGCACCGAGGCACGGTGCCGCACGAGGCACGGGCGTACTGCTACCTGGACCGGCGCCTCATTCCACGTGGAGACCATCGGCTGCGTGGGCCGTATGACCCGCACCTGGGCGCGGTGAAGCTCCTCTTCAACGTGCGTGAGCTGCCACTGTCGGCCGCGCTGCTGGAGGAGGAGGGCTGCGTGCACGACCACCGGCACGCCCGCTTCGCGCCGCTGTACGTGCCCCGGCGCCTGCGGGATGAAGGGCTCGCCGTCACTCGCTCCGCGTCGACGCTGGAGGCATTGGGGCCGCTGGTGCCCAACCTCTCGCCTCGGGGGCAGCAGTGGGCGGAGAGCCTCGGAGGCCCGCTGGAGGCCTTCCGCGCGCTGGTGACGTTCCTCAACGGGCCCGAGGTGCAGGACGTCTGGGCCCCGGCCTTCGGTGCTTCACGCGTGGTGCCGGTGCCGCTGGTGGCTCCCGCGAAGGAGTGAACGGTTCCGGGGCGTCTCTCTTGAAAGCCCGCACGGTTTCCCCGGCACCGCGCTCGGGCAGTCGCTAGTGTGCCGCTTCTCCGCAGCGACCTACCCAGGAGGAAGGACCGACTTATGAAGATTCGAGCCCTGCTGACCGCCGCAGCCCTCACCGCCGCCATGCCCGCGCTGGCCCAGGCCCCGCAGGCCGCGCCGCCCGCCCAGGGCGAGGGAAAGGGTCAAGGCAAGGGGAGCGCGGGTGAGCAGCACGGAAAGGGCAAGGGGGCCGAGCAGACCGGCAAGGAGCCGGGGGCGCCCGCCGCTCCGGCAGCCACTCCGGAGAAGAAGGCTCCACCGAAGGGCGAGACGGCCAAGGCGATGGTGAAGGACGCCCAGGGCAAGGACGTGGGTGAAGTCACCCTGGAGCAGACGGCGCAGGGCGTGGTGGTGAAGGGCACGCTGAGCAACCTGCCGCCGGGCCAGCACGCGTTCCACATCCACGAGACGGGCAAGTGCGAGGCCCCGGACTTCAAGACGGCGGGCGGCCACTTCAACCCGACGAAGAAGGCGCACGGCATGATGTCGCCGAAGGGCAAGCACCACGGCGACCTGCCCAACCTCTACGTGGACCAGACCGGAAGCGTGAAGTTCGACTTCTTCGCGCAGAACGGCCTCACGCTGAAGCAGCTCTTCGACAAGGACGGCTCGGCGGTGATGGTGCACACGAAGGAGGACGACTACTTCACCGACCCGACCGGCGACGCCGGCGGCCGCATCGCCTGCGGCGTGGTGGAGAAGGCGCAGTAGCCGTCCCTGTGGCGGGTGCCTCTCCCATGCTGGGGAGGGGCACCCGCGAGCTGCGTCAGTGCACGGGACCCGCGACCGCGCCGGCCGCGTCCTCCTTCACCGGCGTGAAGAGCAGGTCCTGGAAGTCGTAGCTGAAATCCGTCATTGGCGACACGGGCTGCATCCGCATCTCGCCGATGGAGCCATCCGGCTTCAGCGAGAACGTCACATACGCATCCGCGTTCAGCGTGCGCTCCCTCCACTTCGCCACGAAGGTGTCGTACTGCCAATGCTCCAGCTCGCCCGTGAGCGCGGGCGTGCGGCTGAAGCGCAGGACGAGCTTCTCCCCTTCCTTCGCGATGGCCACGTCGCCGTACCACGCATCGCGGTACTTCCCGACGTAGGCATCGACAGGAAGGGACGGCCGCGACTGCGCATTGCGCGACGCGCTCGCCGCGCCCACCACCGCCTGCGCCTTGCTCTCCTTCTCCGCATCGTCCGCCTTGTACGCGGCCACCCAGTCCGTGCCCGGCGCGCCCAGGTACACATCCAGCAGCGTCCACGTGGGCGCCTCGTACCCGCCGCGCGCCTCCTGGTTCGTCAGCACGGCGATACCCAGCCGCTGCTCCGGCACGAGCACCACGCGCGACACGTAGCCCGGCAGTCCGCCCGTGTGCCCCACCAGCTTGAAGCCCCGGTAGTCGCGCAGGTTCCAGCCCAGTCCGTACGCAGCGAAGTTCGCGCGAATCCCGGCCAGCGCCTTCGACGGCTCCTTGATGGGCAGCACCGTCTGCGCGGACCACATCTCGCGCGACTGCTCCTCACTGAAGAGCCGCTTCTTCCCATCCGTGCCCGGCACCACACCCCGGTCCAACTGCGCCAGCATCCACCGCGCCAGCTCATTCACGCTGGTGTTGATGCCGCCAGCCGGCGCGTTGTTGTCGAAGGGCACCGGTGCAATCGCCTTGAGCACGCCGTCCGCCTTCGCATGCGGCATCGCCACGTTGGTGCCGGGGCGGAAGGCCGTCACGCTGGTGTTGCTCGTGCGCATGCCGAGCGGCGCGAAGATGCGCTCGCGGATGAACGCGCTCCACGTCTTCCCGCTCGTCTTCTCGATGACCTTCCCCGCGACGAGGTACAGGATGTTGTCGTACGCGTACCTGCTGCGGAAGCTGCTCGCCGGAGGGATGCGCCGCAGCCGCGCGACGATTTCCTCCTCGGTGAAGGTGGACTGCGGGAAGTAGAGCAAATCTCCCGCGCCCAGCCCCAGGCCGCTGCGATGCACGAGCAGGTCGCGAATCGTCAGCTCACGCGTGACGTAAGGGTCGAACATCTGGAACGACGGCAGGTGGTCGATGACGCGGTCGTCCCACTGGAGCTTGCCCTCGTCCACCAGCATCGCCAGCGCCGCCGCGGTGAAGGCCTTGGTGTTGGAGGCGATGCCGAACAGCGAGTCCGCCGTCACCGGCGCCTTCTCGCCCAGCTTGCGCACGCCGTAACCCTTCGCGAGCACCACCTTGCCGTCCTTCACCACGGCCACGGCGATGCCGGGCACCTCGAAGGTCTCCATGGTCCGCTGAATCGCGGCGTCGAGGTCCGACTGCGCGGCCTGCTGGGCGAATGGCGTGAGCGGGAGGATGAAGAGGAGAAGCGCGAGGGCGTATCGCACGGGAACTCCGGGTGGGGGACAGGCGACTGTCTACCGCACCCGGCACCCGTGCTACAGCGACGCCCCGCTCACACGTAGCCGAAGCGGCGCCGCGCGAACCACTCCGCGCCGAGCAGCGCAATCAGCGCCACCAGGTAGTACCAGCGGTCCCACAGCGGCTGGTCCTTCGCGCGGCCCACCTCCACCACCGGCGGGTCCAGCAGCGGCACATCCGGCAGCCCATCCTGCGGCAGCTTGTACGCCTTGCCACCGGTGACCTTGGCAATCGACTCCATGAGCTCCGGCCGCACCGAGGCATCCGACAGCTCCGGCCCCACGGCGCGCACCGCCACCGCGTCCTCGCCCGAGCCCAGGTCCGTCTCACCCTTCTTCGCCGAGGCCAGCAGCTTGTACGGGCCCGGCGCGGGCGGAGCGAACTCCAGCCGAATCACGCCATCCGCGCCCGTCGCCCCCGTCTGCACCGCCACCGGCTTCTGCGTCGCCACGGAGAACAGCTCCACGCGCACCTGCGCGTCCTGCGCGGGCTGGTAGTCCGCCATGCGCGCCTGCACCACGACGCCCACGGGCTTGCCGGGCTCCACCGACGGAGGGTCCGCCGTCACCTTCAGCGTCGTCAGGTCCGGGTCCCTCACCAGCCACCGCAGCGCATTGCCCCAGAAGCGGTCATACGCACGGTTCGGCGAGCCGTCCTTGTGCGCCTCGAAGGCCCAGTACCAGGACGCATCCGTCGCCATCACCAGCGCGCGGCCCCGACCGTAGTCCCACACCGCCACCAGCGGCGCGTTCTTCCCATTCGCCGTCATGTGCGGCACGTCCAGCAGCACCGTCGCCCCGGGGCGCGCCGTCGTGAGGTTGGCGCCCGGAATCGCCGGCAGCTCGGCCCACGCGGCCTCGGTGCTCGCCGCGCCGGTGGCGATGGCCGTCACCGGGTGACGCAGGCCCTCGGGCGTCACGCGGGCCTTGAAGGGCTCCGGATTCGCGGGGCCGGCGGCCGCCACGGGCAGCGCCTCCATCAGCGTGGGCATCGTCGCGCGGCCCTCGCCCAGCACGCTGTCGCCGCCAATCATCACGAAGGCGCCGCCGTTGTGGATGTAGCGCTCCAGGTTGCGCTCGTACTCGGAGATGGAGAGCGACGGGTCCGCGTGCCCGAAGTTCTGGAAGATGACGACGTCGAAGGTGTCCAGCTTCGTGTCGAAAATCTCCTCCATGGGGAAGGGAATCAGCGACAGCTCGCGCTCGCTCGACACGCCCGGGTCATCCGACAGCGTGCGGAGGATGTAGAAGGACACCAGGTCCACGTTGGCGTCCTGGCGCAGCAGGCCGCGCAGGTAGCGCTCGTCCCACGAGGGCCGGCCCACCACGAGCAGCACGCGCACGCGGTCTCGAATCACCTTCAGCGTGAAGGAGCGCGTGTTGTTGTCCGCCACCGCCTCGTCCGCGAAGGTGGGCACCGTCACCGTGTAGACGAAGCGCCCCGTCTGGTCCGGCGTGAAGGTGAAGGACACCGGCTTCACGTCGTCCGAGGACTCCAGGCGCACCGTCTTGCTCGCCACCGTCTTGCCTTCCTGGCTGAGCACCACCGGAATCTCGCGCCCGCTGAAGCCGCGGCCGTGAATCTCCACCTCCACGGTGAGCGAGTTGCGCACGAAGGCGAAGTCATCCACCTTCAGCCCCTCCACCGCGAGGTCCTTCAGCGCCTCCTGCCCCACGGTGAAGGTGGACACGGGGACATTCAAATCCGCCAGCGCCGCGCGAGCACGGCCCACCACGCCCGCCTTGAGCTCCTGGTTGTCCGCGCCGTCGCTGAACAGCAGCACGCCCGACAGCTTGCGAGAGCCCTGCCCCGCCCCCGCCGCCGCGCGCACCGCGGAGAGCAAATCCGTGGTGCCCGCGCGCGCCGGGTCCTTCGCCAGCGACGCGGGCGTCACCGGCGCCAGCTCCGGGTCGAAGCCGTACATCTCCACCGTGAAGCGGTCCTGCAGCGCGGCCAGTTGTGGCGCGGCCTTCTCCAGGAAGGAGGCCACCTGCGCGGTGCGCGTGGGGCCACCGGGCTCGGAGGGGAAGCTCATGGAGGCGGAGCGGTCCACCAGCACGGCGACGCGGTTCTTCATCCGCGCCACCTGCAGGTGACGGATGCCGGGCTCCAGGAGGAAGAAGAGCGCGGCCACGCCGGCGCCGATTCGAAGCAGCCAGAGGAGGACGCGGCGGTAGCGCGAGGGCTCGCGGCGCACGCCCCAGGCGGCCAGCGCCACGCCCAGCACCAGTCCGAGGGCGAGCAGCACCAGCGCCCACTGCGGGAGCGGAGAGAGGCTGACGAGCTTCCAGGCGTTGAAGGTGGGCGAGTTCATCCAGGCTTTCGGCGTCAGGCCGGTGCTGCTTCAGCGCCGCTTGTTGAGGATGAGCGGCAGGTGGACGGCGTCATCCTTGTAGTCGAGGCAGAGGGCATACATGCAGATGTTGATGCCCAGCCGCACCGCCAGCTCGCGCTGGGGCTCGCCGCCGGGAGACACATCGAACTCGTAGTCGCCGGACTCGCTGCGGCTCCACGCGCCGGCCAGGTCGTTCTGCGAGTACAGCACCGCCGCGCGCTTGCCCAGCATGGAGGCCATCAACTGGGGCTTGTTGAGCAGCCGGCCCGGCGCCGCGTCCAGCATGAAGAAGGATTTGAACACCACGTGGCTCGAGGGCACCTCGGCCAGCGGGTTCTGCGGCAGCACCCGCGCCATCTCCCGGCGGAAGGACGCGTCGAAGCCGTCCCCGTCGCTGCCGTCGTTGGCGTCCGCCAGCAGGAAGCCGCCGTAGGTGAGGTAGCGGCGCAGGTTGGTGACCTCCTCCTCGGTGAGCGCGGGGAAGGAGCCCTCGCCGCCCATGTACAGGAACGGATACTCGAAGAGCTCTGGCGAGCTGAGCGCGTAGGGGCGCGCGTCCGGCACCACCTCCACCGAGGTGCGGCGCTGCAGCTCCCAGGCGATGCGACGCAGCCCGGACAGGCGCGCGTCCCAGCGGCCGCCGTGGCGGGCCACCGCGGGGATGAAGCGGCTCTTCTCGCCGAAGGCGTCCGCCCGCCGGGCCAGCAGCGGAGCGAGCGCGGCGGTGCCGAGCAGGAGGGTTCGACGCGTCAGTCGCCGGGAGGACATGGGGAGGTTCTATATACCGTCGACGGGTATGCGCATTCCCCGGTATAGAGGGCCCCCATGGCAAAAGGCGGACAGACGCCTCCCGAGCCCGGGTCCCCGGACGTGAAGGCCGCCTGGGCCCGGAAGGAAGCGGGCGACGTGGCCGGGGCCCGGAAGGACGCGGAGCGCATCCTGGCGCAAGACCCCTCCCCCGAGGAGCGGGCCGAGGCCGAGGAGCTGCTCCGTCGCACCTCCACCCCCCGAAGCCTGTACGGCTTTGCCCTGCTGGCCGCGGCCGTCCTCATCGTGCTGCTGGTGCTCGCGATGTCCCGTTACGCATAAGCTGGAGCGGCTCGCGCCCCGTCCCGGGCGCGCACGGCATTGCGCGAAGCAATAGGAGCAGAAGCAATGGAAGGCCTCATCCAGGCCCTGAAGGCGTACGAGACGTTCAACCCCTCGGGCTGGGTGGGCATCTACCGGCTGCTGCCCATGTGGTCCGGCATCGTCCTCGGTGTCGCCGGGGTGGTGTTGCTGCTGGCGGGCGGAGGGCGCCTCTTCCGCGTGCTCGCGGGGCCCATCGGCGCGCTGCTGGGCGTGTGGTGCACGGGCATCGTCGCCACGAAGCTCGGCCTGCCGGACGTGGCGAAGCTGCCCATCATCGTCGCGACCGTGCTGCTCGCGCTGGGCTTCCTCTTCCCCCCGGTCATCACCTTCGTGGGCGTGGGCATCCCCCTGGGCCTGATTGCCGGGGAGATTGCCGGGCCCCAGGACTACCTGCTCGGCTTCGCGCCGGGCTTCATCATCGGCGGGCTGGTGGGTGCGCTGCTGCATCGCGTGGTGAGCGCGCTCGTCTCCTCGGCCGTCGGCGCGTGGCTGCTCGTCATCGGCGCGCTCGCCGCGCTGCACCAGTTCGGCGGGCTGGTGGCGGCGGTGGCCAGCCGCCCGTGGGGCGTCATCGTCGCGGCGGGCCTCTTCGCGATTGCCGGAGCCGTGTACCAGTTGGCAGTCCGCCCCTCCCCCGAGGAGGCGGACAAGCAGCGCGGCGAGCGTGAGCGACAGCAGCAGCGCCAGGCGGAGCAGCGGGCGCTCGAGAAGCGCTGGGGAGTCAAGTAACCCCGACCGCGGCGCGCTTTACCTCCACCGTCCTGGCGCGTACATTCCGCCGCCTTTCCCCCCGGAATCCCCCGTAAGGACTTGATGGGCCAGGCCAGGCGCAAGGAAAAGGACAAGGAGAAGCCGCAGGAGTCGGCACCGGAGCCCTCCCCCGGGCCGGCCGCTCCCGCGACGGAAGGGTGGGTGAAGCCCCAGGGGCTGTCCCGCCGCGGTTGGGCCGTGCTCGTCGGCCTCGTCGTCCTCATCCAGTTCCCCCTCATCCACCACGCCCTCTTCCGCGGTGACGCCGACGTGACGACGTCGGTGCCCTACACGCAGGACTTCTCGGACCCGGCGGTGGTGAAGCGCGACTTCTTCTCCACCGGCGGCTTCTGGCGAGAGGTGAACGGTGAGCTGCTCGCGCCGGGCGTGAAGAACAACCCGCTCTGGCTGCAGGCCCCGCTGCCGGACGACGTGGCCGTCGAGTTCGACGTGCGGTCCGAGGCTCCGGAGGGTGATGTCCGGTTGGAGATTTTCGGCAACGGCGTGGACCCGGCCTCGGGCTACGTCCTCGTGCACGGCGGATGGAACAACTCGCTGTCCGTCATCGCCCGCAAGGACATGGGCGCGCCCAGCATGGACGTGCTCAAGCGGCGCGCCAGCCGCAATGGCAACGAGGGCGCGGACCTCGTCGCCTCCGGCGTCTACGACAAGGACACCGCGGTGCGCGTGGAGGCGCGTGGCACGCCGGTGCAGGCGGGCCGCACGTACCACTGGCGCGTCGAGCGGCGCGGCACGAAGCTGAAGTGGACCATCGACGGCGAGCCCATGCTCGAGCTGGACGACCCCTTCCCGCTCAAGGGCCGCGGCAATGACAGGCTCGGCCTGTCCGGCAACGAGTCGCAGATCTTCTTCGACAACCTGCGCGTGGACACGCCGGACCGGCTGCCGCCCACCGCGCCCGCGGCAGCAGCGCCCACACCGCCGCCCGGCCCCTACGCGGACGACTTCAACCGCGCCACGCCAGGCGACGCGTGGAACGTCACCAACCCCTCCGCGGTGAAGCTGGAGGACGGCGCGCTGGTGGTGGAGCTCATCCACAACCGCCCCGTCTGGCTGAAGCAGCCCATCCCCACCAACGCCATGATTGAGTTCGACGCCTGGTCGGACAGCCCCGAGGGCGACATCAAGGTGGAGGCCTGGGGCGACGGCCGCTCCTTCTACGCGGGCGACTTGCGCCTCCAGTACACGGCCACGGGCTATGTCTTCATCCTCGGCGGCTGGCGCAACACGCAGTCCGCCATCGCCCGCCAGCACGAGCACACCCCGGACCGCGCGGTGCGAGACGGCCAGGTCGTGGTGCCCGGAAAGCACCACCACTTCAAGATTACCCGCCGCGGCGGCCACATCGCGTGGGAGCTGGACGGCCAGCCCTTCCTCACCCTCCAGGACTCCGCCCCGCTGGTGGGCCCGCGCAACCAGTACTTCGGGTTCTCCGGTTGGAAGACCCGCGTGCACTTCGACAATCTGAAAATCGAGCCGCTCTCCCCCTAGCGGCGAAGGAAAGCCTCACGTGCGTAGAGTCGGTATCTTCGGCTGGGGTGTCGTTGCCCCCAAGTCCAGGAACATCGAAGCTTTCGAGCGGAACCTCCAGTCCGCCGAGAGCTGGCTGTCCCCCTTCAACGGCTTCGGGCCGGACAACTTCCTCGTCGGCATGCCGGAGTTCGAGCTGACCGACTACAAGCCGTGGATTGACGCGCGCTTCCCGGCCAATCGCTTCTCCCAGTTGGAGAGGAAGATGGGCCAGCCGACGCAGTTCGCCATCGGCGCGTTCATCCAGTCGCTCCAGCAGAACCCGGGCCTGGAGCAGGAGCTGCAGGCGCTGGGGAGCCGCGCCCACGTCTACGTGGGCACCGGCCTGGGCGATTTGCCCACCATCCAGAACATCTCGCTGGACCTGTACCGTGCGCAGCGCCGGTGGGACCGCTTCTGGGCCGCGCCGGAGCGCAACTCCGTGCTGCGCAAGTGGCTGGAGACGCGCGAGCCCCTGCCGGGCCTGCCGCCGGAGCCGAGCACCGTGGAAGAGGCCACGCGCGACGAGGCCGAGGACGCGTGGTGGCACTACTGGGCCGGCCGCTCCGTGGAGCTGCGCGAGTACCTGGAGGAGCTGCGCGAGATTGAGGCCATCGGCGTGCCCGACGAGGGCGACGTCGAGTCCGCCAAGCTGGCCGTCATCAAGGAGAAGCGCACCCGCAACGCCCGGCTCCAGAAGAAGTGGATGTCGCCGGAGCCACCGTGGAACGCCGTCTCCTCCAACGTGCTGTGGAACATCCACAACACGCCGGCCTCGCAGATTTCGATGATGGGGCGCATCACCGGCATGACGTTCGCCCCGGTGGCCGCGTGCTCGTCCTTCGGCTACGGCCTGCGGCTGGCCATCAACGCCATCCAGCTGGGCCAGGCCAAGGCCGTCGTCATGGGCATGACGGACGCGGCGCCCAGCCCGCTCGTCGTGGGCGGCTTCTACAACGCGCGCGTCATCTCCGCGGACGCCGCCTTGTCCAAGCCCCTCACCGCGCTGCGCGGCACGCACATCGCTGGCGGCGCCGCCGTCTGGGTGCTGGGGGACCTGGAGCACTTCACGGCCCGGGGCTTCAAGCCGCTGGGCATGGAGCCAGTGGCCGTGGGCGTCACCGCGGACGCGGACCACATCATCACCCCGTCCAAGGAGGGCCCCACCCTGGCCATCCGTGAGGCGCTGGCCGACGCGAGCCTGACGCCGCAGGACGTGGGGAGCTGGGATTTGCACGCCACCGCCACGCCGGGTGACTTCCTGGAGGTGCAGAACCTGCGCGACGTGCTGCCGGGCACGGTGCTGATTACCGCGCGCAAGGGCACTTTCGGCCACGGCATGGCCGCGGGCGGCGGCTGGGAGCTGACGGCCCAGTACCTGGGCTACGGCCAGGGGAAGGTGTTCCCCACGCCGCTGAAGCAGACCGAGCTCAACAAGCAGATTTCCAAGGTGCACAGCCGCTTCGTCTTCGATGAGGCCGTGGCGGCGCCCGCGGGCTGCGCGGGCAAGCTGTCCATGGGCGTGGGCGGCATCAACGCCTGCGTGATTTCACGGCCCTGGAAGAAGTAGCCGCTGTTCAAGGATGGGCGCGCTTCGCGTCCGTCTCCAGCTTCGCCGCCGCCTCCGGGTCGATGCGCTGGAGCAGCTCCAGCTCCAGCTCCAAGTCCCTCGAGGAGCGGTTCTCCACGGGCAGCGAGCCGCTGGCGGTGCTGTTGTTCGCCGCCAACGCCCGCTCGCGGTTGGTGCGAGCCACGCCGTCCGTGTAGCCCACGCCAATGGACTGCTGCGTCCTGTCCAACCGCATCACCCGCAGGCCGACGCCGTTGGCCACGCGCACGCCCTCCACGAGGAAGCGCGAGGAGGTGGTGGGTCCCAGCGTGCCGCCGCCGGACTCGCGCCACTCCGTCTCCAGCACGAAGCGACCCGGGTTCTCCCGCCACGAGAGGCCCCGCTCCTTCAGCACCGCCTGCACCACCGGCCAGATTTCCGCCAACTCCTTCTGGTAGACGTGACGCGATGCCTGGTCACGCAGGTAGTTGTGACGGAGTGAGCCGGAGCAGCCGGCGAGCGCCAGCGCCGCCAGCGCGAGACACAGTCCCGCGGCGCGGGTGATGCGAGTCATGAAGAGCCCCCTGGAGTCGAGATGAACGGTGCCAGGCGGCCAGCATAGCGCCACCGCCCGGCCGTGTATTCCCGGCTATCAGGGTAGTCCCCGCTGCCTCCTGGAGGCTCAGGCCTTGGGAGTGGCCACCAGGTCGAAGTCGGGGATGTGCTCGCGCATGAACTCGCGCATCCGGTTGATGAGGGCCGCCTCGATTTGACGGGCGCGCTCGCGGCTGACGCCGTACTTGTCGCCGATGTCCTGGAGCGTGAGGGGCTCGTCGGAGGTGAGGCGGTTCTCGAAGATGTAGCGCTCCTTGCCTTCGAGCGTGCGGGCGAACTCGGCCAGCTTCTCGCGGAAGAGGGCCTTGAGCTGCTCGGCGCCGAGCCGCTCGTCGGCGCCGATGGCACCCGAGGGCAGGTAGCGGTCCGCGCGCGTGGCGCCGGAGTCCTCGTCGCCCCTGAGCGGCGCGTCGATGGACACCTCGTCGTGACCCAGCCGCTGGTCCATCTCCACCACGTCCTGCTCGGAGACGTTGAGCCGCTCCGCCAGGAGCTTGGGGCTGGCCTCGAAGCCCTGGGCGATGAGCTTCTCCTGCTCCTGGCGCAGCTTGAAGAAGAGCTTCCGCTGGGCTTCCGTCGTCCCCAGCTTCACCATCTTCCAGTTGTCCATGATGTAGCGGAGGATGTACGCCCGAATCCACCACGCGGCGTAGCTGCTCAGCTTCACTCCGCGCTCGGGGTCATACTTCTTCACCGCCTGCATCAGCCCGATGTTGCCCTCCTGCACCAAATCGAGGAGGGACAGCGGGTTGCGGTGGTACTCGTGCGCCAGCTTGACGACCAGGCGCAGGTTGGAGGCCACCAGCCGGTAGGCCGCGTTCACGTCCCCTGTCTCCCGGTACTTCCGGGCGAGCGAGACCTCCTCCTCCCGCGTCAGCAGGGGGTGGCGCTGCACCTCGCTCATGTAGGCCTGGAGGGGGTCCTTGGTCGTGAGGCTGGACGCCTCCGCCCGGGCCAGGGCCCGGGTGGGCACGAGGGGGCCCGAGACGTCCTCCTCGGGCTCCACCTCCGCCAATTCCGCGGGGTCTGGCTCGACGGAGTCCGGGTCCACCTGCGCCTCGGCCTCGGCGCCCTCCGTCTGGGCGTCGACGACCTCCGCGTCCACCACCTCGCTGGCCGGGCGCTTCGCGCGAGGGCGGGGAGCCGCCCCTTTGGTTCTTTTCCTCCCATTCGCCATGGGCGCTCCATACAGCAAAGTGCAGCGATTGTTGCCAGAGGGTAATGCAGGGGCTATGCCCATGCTTGATGAGCGACAACCAAGAGCCCACGCCGGGAAGCCCGGCGCCTGATGAAGCCCCGACGCGTCCCGCCGAATACATCGCGGACATCGGCTTCGACGAGATGAACCTCTCCGAGCCCATCCGCCGTGCACTGGCGGAGCGCGGCTATACCAACCCCACCCCCGTCCAGGCCCGCGCCTTCCGGCCGGCCATGGAGGGACGAGACCTCATCGTCCGCAGCAAGACGGGCACGGGCAAGACGGCCGCCTTCGGCCTGCCCCTGCTGGAGAAGATTCCCGCGGACGAGAAGCGCGTGCGCGCCCTCATCCTCTGCCCCACCCGCGAGCTGGCGCTCCAGGTGGCCGACGAGCTGAAGACGCTGGCGAAGCACAAGGGCGTGAAGGTGGCGGCCATCTACGGCGGCGCCTCCATGAAGCAGCAGGAGGACGCGCTCGAGGAAGGCACCCCCATCATCGTCGGCACCCCGGGCCGCGTCTTCGACCACATCAACCGCGGCAACCTGAAGCTGGACGGGTGCGACCACGCGGTCCTCGACGAAGCGGACGAGATGCTGAACCAGGGCTTCTACGAGGAAGTCACGCGCATCCTCGACCGCCTCCCCAAGACTCGCCAGGTGCTGCTGTTCAGCGCCACCGTCCCCACGGACATCCAGAACCTCATCGCCCGCTACACGACGAACGCGGAGACGCTGCTGTTGTCCGGCGACGTCTTCACGGTGGAGCACATCCACCACATCCGCTACGACGTGTCGGACGCCTTCCCCAAGCCG
Source organism: Pyxidicoccus sp. M6 (assembly GCF_055568925.1). NCBI lineage: Bacteria > Pseudomonadati > Myxococcota > Myxococcia > Myxococcales > Myxococcaceae > Pyxidicoccus > Pyxidicoccus sp. M6. The sequence goes on from NZ_CM145714.1 coordinate 10,550,275, forward strand.
CGCAACCTCATCTACGTGCTGGAGAAGGAGGAGCCGCAGAACGCCATCATCTTCTGCAACACCCGCGACGACACGGCGCTGGTGACGGCGGTGCTCAACCGCAACGGCTTCGACGCGGAGCTGCTCAACGGAGACCTGCCGCAGAAGGAGCGCGAGCGGGTGATGGGCAAGGTGAAGCGCGGCGAGGTGGCCTTCATGGTGGCCACGGACATCGCGGCGCGCGGCATCGACATCTCCGGGCTGGAGTACGTCATCAACTACTCGCTGCCGGAGGACGCGGCGGTGTACCTGCACCGCGTGGGCCGCACCGGCCGCATCGGCAACAAGGGCACCGCCATCAACCTCTTCTCCGGGCGCGAGCTGGCGACGTACACCACGCTGGAGAAGAAGTACGGCATCAAGTTCGAGATGCGCGAGATGCCGGCGCCCGAGGAGGCCATGCGCCTGTGGACCGAGCGCCACGTGCGCGAAATCCACGAGGCCGCCGGCGCCTCCATCTTCGAGGGCTTCCTCCCCCTGGCCTCGCAGCTCAAGACGCGGCCGGACGCGGATGACCTCATCGCCTTCCTGCTGAAGTACTTCTTCAGCCACCTGCGCATGGAGAAGGCCGCCGCGGCAGCAGCGGCCGAGGGGCGCGAGCCCGCGCAGGAGCGCAAGCCGGAAGCGCGCGACGGTGGCCGCCGGGAGCGCGGCGAGAAGCGCGAGCGCGGGGAGCGTCGTGAGCGCGAGGAGCGCCGCGAGCGTCCGGCCCGCGCCGAGCGGCCGGAGCGCGCGGAGCCCGGTGAGCGTGAGCGGCGTCCCCGCCGGGACGAGCCCCGGCGCGAGCGCGGCGAGCGGAGCAGCGCGGCGCTGGAGGCGGGCCCCGGCGAGGTGAAGCTGTGGGTCAACCTGGGCACCGCGGATGGCCTCGGGCCGGGCAGCATCGCCACGGCGCTGGAGGATGCGGGCGCCCCGCTGGGGAAGATGGTGCGCGCGGAGCTGCGCCCCACCTTCGCGTACGTCTTCGTGGCGGAGGACGACGTCACCGCCTTCGAGACGCTCAACGGCAAGCAGCATGGCACCAAGACGCTGCGCGTGGAGCGCAGCAAGCCGCGCACGGAGCGCGAGTCCACGCCCCGCCCGCCCCCGTCCCCGGACGCGGGCCCCGGCGAGGCCAAGCTGTGGACGAACCTGGGCACCGATGACGGCATGGACGAGGCGAAGCTGCCCGCCGCGCTGGAGGCCCTGGGCGCGCCTGCCGGCAAGGTGCTCAAGGTCGTCATGCGTCCCACGTACGGCTACGCCTACGTGGCCGAGGCGGACGCCCCGGCCTTCGAGGCCCTCAACGGCAAGCCGCACGGCGACAAGCCGCTGAAGGTGGAGCGCCACCGCCCGCGCGGCGCGCGCGAGGAGCGCCGCCCGAGGCCCGAGTCCGTGCCGGACGTGCCGGGCCAGACGCGCCTGTGGGTGGGCCTGGGCCGACAGGACGGGCTGGACGAGACGGGCGTCACCGCCGCGCTCGAAGCCGCGGGGGCTCCGGCTGGCAAGGTGGTGCGCATGGACCTGCGCCCCACGTACGCGTACGTCTTCGTGGCCGATGAGGACGCGGCCGGCTTCGAGGCCACGCATGGCAAGCCACACGGCGACCGCACGCTGAAGGTGGAGCGGGCGAAGAAGAAGTAGACGTGGAAGGAAGGCGGGCCCGTCAGTCCCCGGTGCCCGCCTCTTCGGCCGCCTTCCGGCGCCGCTCCCGATGGTAGTGGGCGGCGCACAGGCCCCGGGCGAGCACGGGCTTGCCACAACCGGGCTCGCCGCAGCGGGCGGGCTCGGGGCGGCGGAGCGCCTCCGCGTCTCCAGCCGGGGCGGCATCGCTGAACATCACCTCCGCCACCGCCAGCAGCCGGTCCAGGTCCGAGCGCGACAGCCGGCGCGCCCGGACGAAGTCCTCCAGCCGGTGCACTCCCGCGTCCTGCGTGTCGTCCAGCCGGAGCAATTCCCACAGGGGCAACTCCAGCGCGGAGGCCACCTGGAGGAGTGTCTCGTAGCTGGGGCTGCGCTCGCCGCGCTCCAGCAGTGACGCGAAGGAGACGGAGATGCCGCACCGGGCGGCGAAGTCCTCCTGGGTGAGGCCCCGCCGCTCTCGCAGCGCGCGGATGCGCCGGGCCAGTCCCTGGAGATGTCCGCTCGCGGGAGAAGTGTCAGGCGAACCGGCCGGCATGGCTGTTTCCTATGGTATCCCACCCCTTCTGTTAAGGTCTCGCGCGCGATGCGGGCTCCTCTCGGAGCCCCTCTCGCCTCCAGGAGTCTTCCGAGCCATGAGCGCCGTCGAGGGTACCAACTACTTCTTCCGCAAGGCCGCGCGGATCATGGACGTGGGCACCCCCATCGAGACGCTGCTCGCCACGCCCCTGCGCGAGGTGAAGGTGCAGGTCTCCATCGAGATGGACTCGGGGGAGATTCGCACGTTCCTCGGCTACCGCATTCAACACGACAACAGCCGTGGCCCCATGAAGGGCGGCCTGCGCTACCACCCGCTGCTGGACCAGGACGAGTGCTCGTCGCTCGCGTCGCTGATGACGTGGAAGACGGCCGTCGTGAATGTCCCCTACGGCGGCGCGAAGGGCGGCATCGCCTGCGACCCGTCGCAGCTGTCGCTGAAGGAGCTGGAGCGCCTCACCCGCAAGTTCGTGGACCAGGTGCAGGACGTCATCGGCCCCACGCGTGACATCCCCGCGCCCGACGTCAACACCAACCCGCAGGTGATGGCGTGGATCATGGACCAGTACTCGCGCTACCACGGCCACTCGCCGGCGGTGGTGACGGGCAAGCCGCTGGAGCTCTACGGCTCCAAGGGGCGCGAGGCGGCCACCGGGCGCGGCCTGCTCTACGTGTGCCGTGAAATCATGCGGGACTTGGGCCTCCCGGTGAAGGGCACGCGCTTCGCGCTGCAGGGCTTCGGCAACGTGGGAAGCCACACCGCGCAGCTCCTCTGGGAGGACGGCGGCGTGGTGGTGGCGGTGTCGGACGTGCTGGGCGGCGTGCGCAACCCGCAGGGCCTGGACATCCCCTCCCTCTTCGAGCACGTGAAGCGCACCGGCACGGTGACGGGCTTCGGCGGCGGCACGCCGTGCACCAACGAGGACGTGCTCGCGGCGGACTGCGAGGTCCTCATCCCCGCGGCGCTGGGCCACGTGCTGACGCGTGACAACGCCAACGCGGTGCGCGCCCGGCTGGTCATTGAAGGCGCCAACGGCCCCACCCAGCCGGAGGCGGACGAAATCTTCGAGAAGCGCGGCATCTTCGTGGTGCCGGACGTGCTCGCCAGCGCGGGCGGCGTGACGGTCAGCTACTTCGAGTGGGTGCAGAACCTCCAGCACCTGTCGTGGGAAGAAGAGCGCGTCAACGCGGAGCTGGAGAAGACGATGAAGGAGGCCTACGAGCGCGTGGCTCAGATTGCCCGCTCGCGCAAGGTCTCCATGCGAACGGCCGCCTACATCCTGGCCATCGGCCGGGTGGGCAAGGCCACGGTGCTGCGCGGCATCTGACGCGGCCCGGCACGTCCTCGCCGTGTGTCCTCCGGTGGACGTGCCGCGTTGCGGCGGGACGCTCGGCCGCAGGGCAGCCCGCCGCGTGTCTCTTCCGCCCGGGGCCCGCATCCGGTACACGCGGCCCACATGGTTACGCTCCAGGACATCCTTGCCGCGCGGGAGCGCCTGCGCGAGGTCATCCGCCCCACGCCGTGCCCGCAGTCGGACTACTTCACGGAGAAGACGGAGTGCGCGGCGGTGTTCTTCAAGATGGAGAACCTGCAGCGCACCGGCGCCTTCAAGGAGCGCGGCGCGCTCAACAAGCTGCTGACGCTGACGCCGGACGAGCGGCGCCGGGGCGTCATCGCCGCGTCGGCGGGCAACCACGCGCAGGGCGTGGCGTACAACGCGCTGAGGCTCGGCATCAAAGCGACCATCGTGATGCCGGAGCGCACGCCCCTCATCAAGGTGTCGCGCACGCGTGACGAGTACAAGGCGCGCGTGGTGCTCAAGGGCTCCAACTACGACGACGCCTACGCGGAGGCGCTGCGCATCCAGAAGGAGGAGGGCTCCGTCTTCGTCCACCCCTTCAACGACCCGCACGTCATCGCCGGACAGGGCACCATCGGCCTGGAGTTGCTGGAGCAGTGCCCGGACCTGGAAGTGGTGCTCGTGCCCATTGGCGGCGGCGGGCTCATCTCCGGCGTCGCGTGCGCGCTGAAGGAGAAGAAGCCGGGCATCCGCGTGGTGGGCGTGCAGACGTCCACCATCGCCAGCATGAAGGCCTCCATCGAGGCCGGAAAGCTGATGGACCTCACCGCCGCGGGCACCACGATTGCCGACGGCATCGCCGTGAAGCGCGTGGGCGAGCTCACCTTCCCCATGGTGCGCAAGTACGTGGACGAGGTGGTGGCGGTGGACGAGGAGGAAATCGCGGCCGCCATCCTCACGCTGCTGGAGCAGGAGAAGAGCGTGGTGGAGGGCGCGGGCGCGGTGGGCCTGGCGGCGCTGCTCAGCGGCGACGTGCCGCAGGCGAAGGGCAAGCGCACCGCCATCATCCTCAGCGGCGGCAACATCGACATGAACGTCATCAGCCGCATCATCGAGCGGGGCCTCGTGAAGACGGGGCGCCTGGTGCAGCTCGAGGTGCGGCTGCCGGACCGGCCCGGCATGCTCGCGAAGCTCACCACGCAGGTGGCGGACCTGCGCGCCAACGTGGTGGAAATCCATCACGAGCGCGCCTTCTCCAAGGCGGGCCTGGGCGAGGCCATGGTGGAGGTGACGCTGGAGACCACCGGCCCCGGCCACATCGAGGAGCTGATGCAGTCGCTGCAGCAGCTCGGGTGGCAGGTGGCGCGCAAGTAATCCCTCGTGGGTCTTGCATGACCGCGCGGGGGCTCGGCCATACTGGCGGGCATGCGTGCTTTGCTCGTCGCCCTCGTCCTCGCCGCCGCGCCTCCTCCGTCCGCCCAGAAGGCGAAGGAGCTGGCCGCGAGCCGCGCCTGGGAGGAGTTGTACCTGGCCTTCGCCTCCGGTGACGTGAAGGACGTGCCGGACGCGCAGCGCCGCACCATCTCCGCCGCGCTCCTCAAGGGGTGCGAGGCCCTGCTGGACGAGGACCCGGTGATGGCCTTCTCCCTGGGAGAGCGCGCCACCGTGTACGAGGAGTCCCCCGGCGCGCTGCGGTGCCTGGCCCGCTCGGCGCGCAAGACGGACCAGCGCGCCTCCGCCGAGGCCGCCCTGCGCAGGGGCCTGGAGAAACACCCGAAGGACGGCTCCTTCCCGCTGGAGCTGGGCCGGCTGCTCCTGGAGGAGCAGGACGCGGAAGGGGCGCTGGCGGTGCTGGCGAAGGTGCCGCCCCGCTCGCGCGAGGCCGCCGAGGCGAAGAAGCTGGCTCAGCAGGCCCGCGCGAAGACGAGCGAGGAGGGCGCGGCGCGCAAGGAGGCCGAGCGGCTCGAGCAGCTCATGAATGGCGACGGCACGTCAGCGCCGCGCCCGTCCGGCAAGGAGGGCAAGGAAGGCAAGGAAGGCAAGGAGGGGAAGCAGGGCCGGCAGGGCGTGACGCCGGACGTGGAGCCGGCGGCGGGGCGCGACGAGGACAGGGGCGACATGCGCCGGGTGAGCCTCACCTACGAGTCCGGCACGGACGCGAGCGGCATGCGCACGCGCTCCAACGGGCGCTTCACCATCCGCTACTTCAACAACGCGCGCGACTTCGGCCAGCGCGCCGAGTACGAGGGCCAGATCGTGGCCGCGCTGGACGAGGCCTATGACTTCACCCAGCACATGCTCGGTGAGACACGCCGGGGGTCGGTGGACGTCGTCCTCTACACCCGCGAGGAGTTCTCCCGTCACTTCGGCAAGACGCGGGGCCAGGTCGTCGCGGGGATCTACTCGGATGACGCCATCCGCATCAACGACGCGGCGGAGCTGACCCAGGAGACGCGGGCCACGCTGGTCCACGAGTACGTCCACGCCGTGCTCGACGAGTTCATGAAGATTCCCGAGCAGCCCCTGCCCGTCTGGCTCAACGAGGGGCTGGCCGAGTACGTGGAGTGGCGCTACCTCAAGGTGGAGGTCCCTCGGAGCCGCAACGTGCAGCAGATGATGGTCAGCATGGCCAAGGCCGAGAAGCTGCCTCGCCTGGCGGACCTGGCGACGGTGTCCCTCATCCTCACCCGGAACCCGGACGTTGCCTATGCAACGTCCGCCCTCGCGGTGAAGGAGCTGGTGCGCCGAGGTGGGGTTGAACTGCTCATCACCTTCATCCGGGAGGTGGGTGCGGGAAAGCCCGTCGAGGACGCCCTGCGGGAGCACTACGGGGAAACCCTCGTGGGCCTCGACTGGCGCGTGCAGCAAGGCATCCTGTAGGGGAGGCGGCCAGCCGAGCCCGGTCCATTTGGTTTACCCCTCCCCGGGAGTCCCCTACACTCGCAGCCCCCCATATACGCTGCGACAGGAGCCTGGGTTGTACGCTGTCCGCAGCAAGGTGACGGATGTCGGACACGCGTGCGGCGATGAGAGAATTTCGCTTCCTGGACGAGAAGCGGAAGCTGGGAAGCCTGTCTCCCATTGAGGAGGCTCGTTGGAACGAGCTGCGCGGGCTCCTGGGCATCCAGGACTCGGCCGCCGTGCCCGATGCCTCCTGGCAGCAGCAGGCGCCACAGGGCTACTACGGCGCTGACGGCCAGTGGTACGCCTACCCCGCCCAGGCCTATGAGCAGCAGCCGCAGGGCTACTACGGCGCCGACGGCCAGTGGTACGCCTACCCCGCCCAGGCCTACGCGCAGCAGCCGCAGGGCTACTACGGCGCCGACGGCCAGTGGTACGCCTACCCCGCCCAGGCCTACGCGCAGCCGGGCTACGACCCGAACCAGGCGTATGCGCAGCCGGGCTACGACCCGAATCAGGCCTACGCACAGCCGGGCTATGACCCGAACCAGGGCTACGCGCAGCCCGGTTACGACCCGAACGCGTACGCCCAGCCGGGGTACGACCCGAACCAGGGCTATGCGCAGCAGGGCTATGACCCGAACGCGCAGGCCTACGCGGGCTACCCGCAGCAGGGAGGGTACGATCCAAACGCGCAGGCGTATGCGCAGCCGGGGTACGACCCGAACGCGCAGGGCTATGACCCGAACGCGCAGCAGGCGTATGCCGGGTGGTCGGCCGATCCGAACGCGCAGCAAGGCTATGCCGCGGACCCCGCGCAGCAGCAGGCCTATGCGGGCTATGCGCAGCCGCAGCCCTACCCCGACCATGCGCCGCAGGACCCGAACGCCTATGCGCCCCAGGCTCCGGTCGAGCAGGACGCCCTGGCCCTCAGCGCGGACGACATCGACATCCCCGCGCTGAGCGAGCCCGCGCCGTGGATGACTCCGGCCGCCACCACGGCGGCACCGGAGCAGGAAGCGCAGCAGCCCGCCGCCGCGGCCTCCTCCGAGGACGTGCTGGAGGTGACGGAAGGCGATGTGGCGGTGGACGCCACGCCGGATCCGTCCGCCTCGTTCGCGGACGTCACCGCGGACCTGATGGAGTCGGAGCCGGGCGCCGCGCCGCAGTCGATGCCGGTGGTCACCGCGGAGGAGGACTTCTCCTCGGTCGGCGAGCCGGAGCAGGCGCCGGCTCCTGCTGCCAGCGCCGAGGAAGCATCGCTGGAGGCGTCGTTCGCCGACCTGTCGATGGAGGTCGAATCGGCGCCCGAGACTCCGGCCGCGCCCGTGGCCTCCGCGGATGGGGAGCAGTCCGCCTCCGAGCTGGAGGTGGCCTCGTCCGAGGTCGAGCTGGTCGACGCGACGGCGGAGAGCGAGCCGCTGCTGGCCGAGGAGCTCACGCCCGCGCCCATGGACGATGCGTGGGCATCCGCCCCGCTCGCGGTGGAGGCCACGCAGGCCGAGGTTGCCGACGCGGGTGACATCATCGACGTCGCGGAGCTCGCGGAGGCCACTCCGGCCGCGGATGGCGCCGTGGAGCTCATGGCCCAGGACGCGGACGTGGTCACCGAGGCGGAGGCCGGGGACGCGGAGATTCCGCTCGATGCCTCCGACATGCTCGAGCCCGTGTCCGCGGACGAGGTGACTCCGATCGCGGAGAGCGGGAGCGAGTGGAGCGCTGCGTCCGACGTGGCTCCGGCTACCGAAGCCGCTGCGAGCGAGTGGAGCACTGCGTCCGAAGTGGCTCCGGCCTCCGAGGCCGCTGCGAGCGAGTGGAGTGATGCGTCCGAGGTGGCTCCGGCTACCGAGGCCACTGCGAGCGAGTGGAGTGATGCGTCCGAGGTGGCTCCAGATACCTCTGCTGCGGCCGAGTGGAGCGATTCGGCCGAGGCGGCTCCGGATACCTCTGCTGCGGCCGAGTGGAGTGCTTCGGCCGAGGTAACTCCGGCCACCGAAAGCGCCGCGAGCGAGTGGAGCGCGGGCGAAGCAACTGAGGGTGCAGCCAGCTCGTGGGACGCGAGCGCTTCGGCCGAGCCCTCTGCGGTCGCGGAGAGCTCGAGCGAGTGGAGTGCTTCGGCCGAGACGACTCCGGCCACCGAAAACGCGCCGGGCGAGTGGAGCACGGGCGAGGAGACTCCGGTCGCGGAGACTGCGGCCGGCGAGTGGAGCTCGGGAGAAGCGGCTCCGGTTGCCGAAGCTGTGGCCACCGAGTGGAGCACGGGCGAGGAGACTCCGGTCGCGGAGACTGCGGCCGGCGAGTGGAGCACGAGCGAAGCGGCTCCGGTTGCCGATGCTGTGGCCACCGAGTGGAGCTCGGGCGAAGCGGCTCCTGTTACCGAGGTTGCAGACACCGAGTGGAGTGCGGACAGCGCGGCTCCGGCTGTCGATGCTGCGGCCACCGAGTGGAGCACGGGCGAAGCGACGCCGGTTGCCGAGAACGCGGCCACCGAGTGGAGCACGAGCGAAACGACGCCGGTTGCCGAGAACGCGGTCAGCGAGTGGAGCGCGGGCGAGGAGACTCCGACCGCGGAGACGACCGCGAGCACATGGGACACGGGTACTGCGGCCGAGACGACTTCCGACGCTGAGGCAATGTGGGACACGGGCACCCCGGCTGACGTGACTCCTGTTGCGGAAGCGACCCCGGACACCTGGACCGCTGAAGCCTCTGCCGAGGCGACTCCGGCTGTTGAGGCTTCGGAAGGAGCCTGGGGCGCGGACAGCGCGGCCACCGAGTGGAACGCGGGCACGTCGAGCGAGACGACTTCGTTCGCCGAGAGCGCGTCGAGCACCTGGGACGCGGGAATTCCGGCAGAGACTCAGGCCTCCGCGGAGCTCGGCGTCTCCGCCGAGAACGCGACGATTCCGGCGAGCGTGGAGGTCGAGAGCGCTTCGGAGGACCTGTCGGGCGTGGCGGAGATTGCCCTCGACGCTTCTGACGTGACCGAGGCCGCGCAGGCGGAGATTGCCCTCGACGCCTCCGACGTGACCGAGGCCGATGCCTCGGCCGCCGCTCAGGACAACACGGGCGCGACGTGGGAGCAGAACACGCCCGCGGGCTCCGAGGAGATTGCACTCGACGCCTCCGACGTGAGCGAGGAGCCCGCTGCCACTCCGTCCTTCGGCGCTGAAGAGAACGTGCCCACGATGGAGCTGAGCGCGGCCGACGCCACTCAGGAGCCGTCGCTCGATGTCATGGACATCGAGTCGGCTCCCGAGAGCACGGAGCCGCCCACGCTCGACGTCGCCGACCTCGGCGCGGAGGCGGAGCCCGCTCCGGCCGGGTCTCCGTTCGCGGCCTCGGACGTGCCGTCGCTCGAGATTCGCCCGGTGCAGGTGGGCCCGGACCTTCAGGCCGACACGCTCGAGGTCGCGGGGGGCTCCGGCTCGCCCGCCGCTCACGAGTACGCGGGCCCGCCGTCCGCGCAGGAGATGTTCGACCTGAGCGGCAATCCCGAAGAGGCGGTGCCGCTCGCCGCCGCGGGCGAGTTCGTGGAGTACCGCAGCTTCACGTCCACCGACGACCGTGGCGTGGAGCTCCGGAGCGAGAGCCCGTCCACGGTTGCCAGCTGGAGCTCGGACTCGGCGGATGCGATGCCGCTCGTGAGCGAGGAGCAGTCCACCAGCTCCGACTGGAGTGCGAGCTCCGCGGACGCAGTGCCGCTCGCGAGCAATGCGGACTTCGTGTCGGAGATGGGCACGGCCGGCCAGTCCTGGAACAACACCACCGAGGACTCGGCGGCCATCGAGCTGCAGCCCGAGTGGGCATCGGCCTCCGAGCCGTCCACCACGGATGCCTCGACCTCCGAGTGGAGCGCGACGGGTGACGCGCCCGCCAGCGCGGCGCCTGCCGCCGAGTGGGAGACGCCGGTCGCCGAGGCCACGCCCGCCGAGGAGTCCGCACCGGTCGAGCTCCAGGCCGAGTGGGCCACGCCCATCGAAGAGGCGCCGCTCGAGGCAACGCCCGAGGCCGCACAGCCCGAATGGGCCACGGCTGCACCCGAGAGCACGCAGCCCGAATGGGCCACGCCCGAGGCTCAGCCCGAGTGGGCCACGCCCACTGAAGAAGTCCCCGCCGAGGCGGTCCAGCCCGAGTGGGCCACGCCCGCCGAGGAGGTTCCGGTCGAGGCGGTGCAGCCCGAGTGGGCCACGCCCGCCGAGGACACCGCATCCGCGCAGTCACAGTGGGCCCCCCCCGCCAGCGAAGACGCCGCCGTGACGGCCCAGCCCGAGTGGGCCGCCCCGGTCGAGGAGCTGCCTGCGGACGCCGTCCAGGCCGAGTGGTCGTCCCCCGCCGCGGAGGCTCCTGCCCAGCCCGAGTGGGCCGCCCCTGTCGAGGAGCTGCCCGCCGATGCCGTCCAGGCCGAGTGGTCGACTCCTGCCGGCGAGGCCCCTGCCCAGCCTGAATGGGCCGCTTCCGCCACAGAGACCGCGCAGCCCGAGTGGGCCACGCCCGTCGAGGAGCTGCCCGCCGACGCCGTCCAGGGCGAGTGGGCCGAGCCCGCTGCCGAGGCCCCTGCGCAGCCCGAGTGGAGCGCGGCCGAGGAAGTCGCCACCGAGGACGTCCAGGCCGAGTGGGCCGAGCCCGCTGCCGAGGCCACTCCCACGACGGCCCAGGCCCAGTGGAGCGCCCCCGCCGCCGAGGCAGCGCAACCCGAGTGGGCTGCTCCCGTCGAGGAGCTCCCCGCCGACGCCGTCCAGGCCGAGTGGAGCACGGACGCCGCGGACCCAGGCGCCCAGCCTGAGTGGGCCGCTCCCGCCGCCGAGGCCGCCCAGCCCGAGTGGGCCGCGCCCGTCGAGGAGCTCGCTCCCGAGGACGTGCAGGCCGAGTGGGCCGAGCCCACGGCCGACGGCACCCAGAACGCCCAGCCTGAGTGGAACGCCACCGCCGTGGCGCCTGCGCAGCCCGAGTGGAGCGCGCCCGCCGCCGAGGCCGCCCAGCCCGAGTGGGCCGCCCCCGTGGAGGAGCTGCCCGCCGACGCCGTCCAGGCCGAGTGGGCCACGCCCGGCGCCGAGGCCGCTCCGGAAGAGGTCCAGCCCGAGTGGGTGACGACGGAGTCCGAACCCGCCCCCGCGTGGAGCGCGCAGCAGCCCGCCGCCGAGTGGAGCGAGACTCCCGCCGAGGAGATCTCCCTCGCGGACGCGCCAGTCGAGGCCGAGTGGAGCTCCACGCCCGCCCAGACGGCCTCGTCCTTCAGCGCGCCCGCCGAGTCGGTGCCGTGGGAGCAGGAGCCGCCGCCTCCGCCGGCCTGGCAGTCCCGCGCCAGCGCCTTCGACACCGCGCCGCAGGACTTCTCCGCGACCGAGCCCGAGTCCGTGGACGTCAGCTTCGACGCCACGCCCGCGGCCACCGTCGAGGAGGAAGTCCCGGTGGAGCTCGAGCAGGAGCTCGCGGAAATCGACCTCGTGGAGGAGTCCGTGGAGCCGCCTCCCGCGGTCTACACGCCGCCGCCTCCGCCCGCGCCGCCCGCTCCCGTCATGGCCGCGGCCACCGTGGCCTCCGCCGTGCGGACTCCCGCCAGCGCCGCCCCGGCGTCCCGCATCTCCACGAGCACGCCCGTCGTTCCGCCCGCGGCCGCCCCGAGCGCCCGGGCTTCCGGCTCCGTGCCCGCGGTGACGGCCACACGGGCCTCCGGTTCCGTGCCGGCCGTGGCTCCCCCCGTGGCCGAGCCCACGCCGCCGACGCCCGCCAACCAGGTGCGCGCCGCGCGTGACCCGCTCTTCCCCCAGCCGGCCGTGGCGGACTCGGCGCCCTTCACCTCCTTCGTGGAGGGCGAGCACCGCGTCATCATCCACACCGTCGAGGGACAGGTGAAGCGCGGCACCATCCGCGACGCGGACCTGCTCGACGAGGTCATCTCCCTGGAGCAGCAGACCGGCTACGCGCCCGAGCAGATTCCCGGCAAGCGCGTGAAGGCCATCTTCTTCATGCTCACCGCCGGCGCGCGCCAGCCGCAGGCCGAGGGCCAGAAGATTCGCGTCACCTTCAACGACGGCCGCCAGGTCGCGGGCTTCTCGCAGGACTTCAAGGGCGCCACCCCGGGCTTCTTCGTCATCCCCGCGGACCAGCGCACCAACACCGCCCGCATCTTCATCTACCGCTCCAGCGTGCAGGCCGTGGCCGAGGGCTGAACGCGCCCGAAGCCCACCCGCCCGCGAAACGAAAAAGGGGCCCCCACCACAGTGGTGGGAGGCCCCTTCGTCGTTCAGAGCGGCAATCTTCAGCACCAAATGAAAGAGGGGCCTCCCGCGTGGGAGACCCCTCCGTCGTTCAGCGAGAGTGCTCGCTGCGGACGACTACTTCTTGTCCGTGGCCGTGGCCGGAGCCGCCGGCTTGGCGGCCGCGTCGGCCTTCTTCACCAGCTCGAGCTCCAGGTTCACGGTGACTTCCTCACCCACCGCCACGCCGCCCGTCTCGAGCGCCTGGTTGTAGGTCAGGCCGAAGTCCTTGCGGTTCAGCTTCGTGGTGGCGGCCACGCCGGTGCGGGTGTTGCCCCAGGGGTCCTTCGCCTCCTTGGAGGGGCCCTCGACGTCGAGGACGACGGACTTGGTGACGCCGTGCATGGTCAGGTCGCCGGTGACCTTCAGCTTGCCCGCGCCGGCCTTCGCTACCTTCGTCGACTTGAAGGTGATGGTCGGGTACTGGGCCACGTTGAAGAAGTCAGGCGACTTCAGGTGCTCGTCGCGCTTGCCGTTGCCGGTGTTGATGCCGTTCACGTCGATGGTCGCCTCGACGGTGGACTTGGTGATGTCCTTGTCGTCCAGGTTGACGGCGCCCTTCACCTCACCCAGCGAGCCCTTCACGTTCGACACCATCATGTGCCGCACGGAAAAGCCGGCGGCGGAGTGCGCGCCGTCTACGTCCCAGGCGGAGGCCAGGGCCAGCGACGGGAGGGCGAACATCAGGGCAACAGCGCTCTTCACAGAGGTCTTCATGGGGGTGTGCTCCTTGGGGTACAGCGGTTTCAAGCGCGCAGCGCGAAGCTGCGCATCGACAGGGTTCCGTGATGGAAGCCCTCGAATACGGGGGTGAGTCTGTCCTCGGGGAGGGCTGCGCCGAGGGCGAAATACAGCGGCATCAGGTGTTCGGCTCTTGGATGCGCGAGCCGTGCATTCGGTGCATCCAACCACTGCTGCAGGCCGGAGAAGTCCCGCGCCTCCAGCTTCCGCGCAATCCAACCATCAAAGGCCTGGGCCCACGGCTCCACGGACGCGTTCTTCTCGTGGAAATTCAGCCGGCGCAAGTTGTGGACGATGCCGCCGCTGCCCATCAGCAGCACGCCCTGCGCGCGCAGCGGACGCAGCACCTCGCCCATCCGTGCCACTTCGGCCGGGCTCGCTCCATACGGCATCGATACCTGCACCACCGGCAGCGTCGCCTGCGGGAAGGCGTGGAGCAACGGCACCCAGGCGCCGTGGTCCAGCCCCCGCTCCGCATCCGCCACAGCAGGCAGCCCGGCGTCCTTCAGCCGCGCCACCACGTCCGAGGCCAGCGCGGGCGCTCCCGGCGCCGCGTACTTCAGCCGGTAGAGCGGCTCCGGAAAGCCATAGAAGTCATAGATGAGCGGGGGCTGGGCGCTCGCCGAGACGCGCACCTCGCCCTCCGTCTCCCAGTGCGCCGACACCACCACCAGCGCCCGCGCCGCCGCCGCGCTGTCGCCAAAGGCCTTCAGCGCCTTCGGGTAGTCGTCCGAGTCCAGCGCCACCATGGGAGAGCCGTGGGATACGAACAGCGCCGGAGCCATCGCCCGGCTGCCCGCCTGGCCCGCGCCAAGCGCCCCGGCCACTCCCACGGCCGCCGCCCCTTGCAGTACCTCGCGCCTGTCCAGTCCGTCGCCCATGATGGGCGCCATCTAGTGCAACCCCGAGACCAGGACACGCGACATGCCAAACCCCTGGAATCACTCCACTCCCTTGGCGGCGCGTGCAAGAGGACTCTCATAACGATAGATAGACAACTCACTCTGGAAGGGAGCAGTACACCGTGGCTGGCGGATTCGAGCTGGGCTTGAACGAGCTGTTGTCCTTCGAACCTGGGGGCGGCCTCATCCACTTCGCCGGGCAGCGGGCCATGCTGATGGACCCGGTGGCGCTGGGGCTCTTGCGCAAGGAGCTCATCGACCTGCTGGGGATGACGGCGGCGCGCGGCATCTTCACGCGCCTGGGTTACGCGCACGGCTGGCGGACTGCGGAGGCGCTCAAGAAGGCGGTGCCCTGGCCGGATGAGTCCGTCTGGCGCCGGGCCGGCGGCCGTATCCACACCCTCCAGGGGCAGGTCCGCATGGAGCGCGTGGAGCGCAAGCCCGAGGAGGGCCCGGAGCCCTTCGCCGAAGCGCTATGGCGCGACTCCTACGAGGCCGAGCAACACCTGCTGCACCTGGGCCAGGCGGACCAGCCGGTGTGCTGGAGCCTCACCGGCTTCGCGTCCGGGTACATGAGCTACGTCAACGGCAAGCCCATCTACGGCACGGAATTGCGCTGCGTGGGCCGGGGCGACGCGGCCTGCCACTTCGTGGGCCGCCCCGCCGAGGAGTGGAGCACCGAGTGCACCGAGGTGCTGCGCTTCTATGAGACGCAGTGCATGGAGGGCGTGCTGGCGCAGGTGACGGACGCGCTGAAGCAGGCCGAGCGCAAGCTGCGCGCGAAGCGCCAGTCGCTGGCGCGCGCGGGCGTGACGGAGGACCCGGCCGGCATGGTGGCGCGCTCCGAGTCCATGCAGCGGGTCATCAACCTGGCGCGCCGCGCGGCGAAGGTGGACTCCACGGTGCTCGTCACCGGCGAGAGCGGCGTGGGCAAGGAGCGGATTGCGCACCTCATCCACGACGAGTCCAGCCGCGCGCACAAGGCCTTCGTCGCCGTCAACTGCGCGGCCGTCACCGAGAGCCTGCTGGAGAGCGAGCTGTTCGGCCACGCGCGCGGCGCCTTCACCGGCGCCACCCATGACCGCGCGGGCCTCTTCGAGGCGGCCCACGGCGGCACCCTCTTCCTCGACGAGGTGGGCGAGGTGCCGCCGTCCATGCAGGCCAAGCTCCTGCGCGCCTTGCAGGAGAAGGAGGTGCGGCGCGTGGGCGAGAACAACAGCCGCAAGGTGGACGTGCGCGTGGTGGCCGCCACCAACCGGGACCTCGCCGAGGAGGTGCGCCTGGGCCGCTTCCGGCAGGACCTCTACTACCGCCTGCGCGTCATCGAGCTGAAGATTCCTCCGCTGCGCGAGCGGCGCGAGGACATCCTCCCCCTGGCGCGGCTGCTGCTCGCGGAGGCCTCGGAGCGGCTGGGGCGCAAGGTGGCGGCGCTGTCTCCCGAGGCCGCGGACCAGCTCTTGCGCTACGGCTGGCCCGGCAACGTGCGCGAGCTGGGCAACGCGGTGGAGCGCGCGGTGGCCCTGTGCGAGGGCCAACGCGTGGAGCGCGAGGACTTGCCGGAAGAGGTCCGCGCCGCGCCGCCCAGCCTCGTGCCCACCGGCAACCCTCGCCGGCTGGAGGACATGGAGAAGGAGTACATCCTCGCGGTGCTGGCCCAGAATGGCGGCAACCGCGCTCGCACCGCCGAGCAGCTCGACATCGGCGTGGCCACGCTCTACCGCAAGCTCAAGCAGTACGGGCACCCCGAGGCCGCGCACTGAGCGCGGCCGTCCGGCGATGCCTTCGTCCCGCGCTCAGTTGAGGTACTGGTCCCGGTCCGGGCGGCTCTGGTTCTTCGGCACCACGCGCAGGTGCTTGGACCGGTCCTTGAGCTGCCGCTGCAGGCGCCAGTGCTGGAAGTGCAGCATCAGCCGGCGCGGGTTGGCGCCGCGCACGTAGGCGAACACCAGGAGCAGCGCCAGCACCTGCGGAATCTGGCTGTAGAAGCCAATCGTCAGGATGCGCAGCACGACGAAGCCCACGCCGATGGCGGCGAACGCATTGCCCGACAGGGGGATGCCCCAGAAGTTCGTCTCGCCCCGGCCAATGGTCAGCCCGTAGGCCACCCACAACACCGAGCACATCACCCAGCCGCCGCGGTAGCCGCCCGGCAGGAGGAAGAAGAAGCTCAACAGCGCGGTGAGCACACCCGCCAGCGCCGTGCACCCCACGGCCGCCACGAGCAACCGCTTCGAGCCCCACGTCTGCTCCAGCCAGCCGCCGATGGACCAGAGGAGAATCGCCCCGAAGATGATGCTGATGGGGTCATCCTCGATGAAGGCGTACGTCAGCGGCTGCCACAGGAAGAGCTGGCGGAAGACGGCGTCCGGATAGAGCAGGAGCAGCGGCGCCTGGTTCCCAATCCGGGCCGCCAGCAGGAACAGGGCGGAGCCCACCACGAACGCGGCAGTCAGCTTGGACGCCGTCGTATCCAGGCCGGGCAGCCCGCCACCACCCCTGCCGCCGAAGCCGCGCATCGGTCGCATTCAGTACTCCTCCCACTCGCCGAACGTAGAGCCGACCAAAGGTGGTGGAACCCCGGCCGCTTCGCAACCCCAAACGACAGAGAGCGCCCATCCCCGTCACCAGGGAGAGCGCCCTCGCACACCGACTCTTCCTACCGCCGTGGGGCCGCTCAGGCCTTCGGCTTGTAGAAGAGCGTGATGGTCAGACAGTGGAACTCCTTGTCGGAGGACTGCGTCACCACTCTGTCCACCACTTCGACGTTGGGGTTTTCCTTGAGCCACTTGGTGATGTTCTCACCCATGTTCTCGCGATCCCTCGCGAGAGTGGTGGAGAACACCTTGACTCCCGTGAAGCTGATAACGCCCATTCCGACCCTCGTCTAAACCAGAGATTCTGGACGTTTACCCCGAGACGATTCCACCTTCAAGAAACGGGGCCGACAATCCGGCCCCGGCGCGTCCGGCTGGACACCGCTCCCACCCGGGGACGGAGGGCCCGCCGTTCTTCGTCGGACAGTAGGCGGGGGCTGGCCCGGGCCGCCCGGGGGACGGCGCGGGGCCCGAGCCCGGGACTTCACCGGCTGCCGGCGGCCTTGCGCGTCAGGCAGGCGACCTCGTCCTTGCACGCGGGGCCGATGCCCTCGGGGTGCGCGTGGAAGGGCGTCTTGTCGCTCTCCTCCACGCCACACACCACGCACTTGCGCTTGCGGTTGCGGCGCTCGGCGCGGCGCTGCTCGGCGATGGCCTTGGCCCGCTCACGAGCCGTCTTCGCGTCCACCTCGTTGCTCATCTCGCGTCCCGTGTCTTGTGCGGCCATCAGAGCGCCTCGACCAGCACCGCGATGCCCTGGCCACCGCCGATGCAGGCGGACCCGATACCATAGCGCGCGCCGCGGCGCTTCAGCTCGTACACCAGCGTGGTGGTGATGCGCGCCCCGGAGGCCCCCAGCGGGTGGCCCACGGCGATGGCGCCGCCGTTGACGTTCGTCCTGTCACGCGGCAGGCCCAGCTCCTTCTCCACCGCGAGGTACTGCGGCGCGAAGGCCTCGTTCACCTCGAAGAGGTCCACGTCGGACAGCTGGCACTGCGCGCGCTCCAGCAGCCGGCGGATGGCCGGCGCGGGGCCAATGCCCATGATTTTCGGGTCGCACCCGGAGATGCCCCAGTTGACGAGCCGGGCGATGGGCTTGAGGCCGTGCTTCTCCACGAAGCTCCGCGCCGCCATCACCATGGAGCCGGCGCCGTCGCAGATGCCGCTGGCCGCGCCCGCGTGCACCACGCCGTCCTTCTTGAAGACCTTGGGCAGCTTGCGCAGCCCCTCCACCGTGGTGTCCGGGCGGTTGTGCTCGTCCTTCGCGACGACGGTGTCGCCCTTCTTCCCCTTGAGGGTGACGGGGGCAATCTCGTCGTTGAAGCGGCCCGCCTCCTGCGCGGCGGCGAAGCGCTTCTGGGTGAGGACGGCGTACTCGTCCACCTGGTCCTGCGTGAGCGCGTAGTCCACCGCGAGCTGCTCGGCGGTGAGCGCCATGGCCTGGCCGGTGTAGCTGTCCGTGAGGGCCGTCCAGAGCATGTCCTCCAGGTTGCCCTTGCCCAGCGGCAGGCCCCAGCGGGCGCCGCGGATGACGTGGGGCGCCTGGCTCATGGACTCGGTGCCGCCGGCCAGCACGACGCTCGCCTGCTCGGTGAGCATCATCTCCGCCGCGGTGACGAAGGCCTGGAAGCCGGAGCCGCACAGCCGGTTGACGCCGAGCGCGGGCACCGGGACGGGCACACCGGTGCGCAGGCCCACGTGGCGCGGCAGGTAGATGGCATCCGAGCTGGTCTGCACCACGTTGCCGTAGACGACGTGCTGGACGTCCTCGGGGGACACCTTCGCCTGGGCGAGGGCCGCCTTCGCCGACTCCACGGCGAGGTCGGTGGCGCTGAGGTCCTTCAGGCTGCCCCCGTAGGTTCCGAACGGGGTGCGCTTGCCGGACAGGAAGTAGATCTCCTCGGTCTTGGACACGCTCTTCATGGTGGTCGTCTACCTACTCTCAACGGGCGCGCGGTGCACGCACGCCGTGACGTCGTGATGTGTATGCCCGGGTCGTCAGGGCCCCCGCTTGCCCAGGAAGGCGCTGGCGACGATGGCCAACGCCATGACGGTCCACAGGAAACCCTGGAGGTTCTGCCGCCGAATCTCCTTGCGGCCGAGCCCCTGGTACCAGGAACGCCCGGCCTCCACGCGGCCTTCCCAGGTGAAGTCGCCCTTGGGGCTGAAGCCCTCCAGGCGGCGCAGGTGGGCGCGCAGCAGGCGCTCCGGCGAAGCGTCCTCCAGTGAACCCGAGCGATAGACGCCGGGGACCTCCAGGGCGGGGCGGCGGTAACCGGCGGTGATGACGAAGCCTTCCGGCGCCACCGGGGTGAGGAGGTAGAGCCGGGGCGCGTCGTCCTGGGCCAGGTGCAGCGTGGCGAAGACGCGCTCGCCCGGGTGGGCCCAGTCGTAGGAGCGCGTGGCCTTCTGGAGACGGGGCTTCTCCTCGTGACTGCCGAGCGGCACGAAGCCGAGCGCCTTCAGTTGTGTGGCCAGGGACTCCAGTTCCACGGGCAGGTCCATCTGGTCGGCGGGGGCCTCGGGCTCCACGCGGACGCTGGCGGGGAAGAGGAAGAGGATGGCGCGCCAGAGGTTGAGCGACAGCAGGACGATGGCGAGCACGAGGCCGGCGACGGCGATGCCCAGCTCGACGAGGACGTTCATGCGGGGAGGACCTCGAAGAAGTCGGGCTTCAGCGCCGGGAGGCGGTCGACGGCAGATGGCTCCAGCGCTCGAGGTCCACCTGGGAGAGGGGGTCCTCGCCACGCAGGTACTGCTCCAGGTGGCCGAGCGAGTCCACGCCGAAGAAGACCTCGTTGTCCACGAGGATGCTGGGCACGCCGAACGCTCCGGCGGCGAGCGCCTCCTCCGTGTTGCGGCGCACGCGGTCCTTCACCTCCTGCGTCTGCGCGGCGGCGAGCAGCACCGAAGCGTCGAGCCCCGCGGCCTGGATGGCGGCGGACACGGCCTCGGGTGACTCGGCGCCCTTCCCTCCTCCCCACGTGGAGGCATAGAGGGCGGACACCAGCCGGCTCCGGGCCTCCCAGTCGTCCACGGCCGCCGTCACACGCAGCGCGAGCAGCGGGTTGAACGGATGCGACGGCGGCGGCACCAGCGGCACGCCGAACCCGTGCGCGATGCGGAACGTGTGCTTGAAGACGTAGACGCGCTTGGGCGGAATCTCCGCCGGCCCCACGCTGCCGAGCGCGTTGAGCAGGCCCGCCAGCAGCACCGGCACCGGCTCCACCACGCGGCCATGCCGCGCGGCGATGGCGGGCATGCGCGTCCACGCGAGGTAGGCGTACGGGGACAGGTAGTCCAGACAGAAGCGCAGGGGAGCAGGGGCCATGCGGCTACTCTAACGCCGCCGCTGGGGGATGCGCGGTACAGCGCCGGCCCCGGAGGAGCCGCACAGGCTACGCGCTCTGCCGCACACCCGCGCGCCGCTGCAGCGCACCGCGCACGGAGCTCGCCAGGGACCGCAGGCTGGTGGCGCGCGCCTCGGTGAAGAGCGCCTCCGCCGTCTCGAGCTCCACCACCGCGGCCTCCGTCACCCGCTCACGCTCCGCGAGCGCCAGGTGCACGAGCCCCATCTGGAGCACGTTGCCCGTCAGCTCCGCCAGCGCCAGCGCACGCCGCAGGTGCGCGGTGCCCTCTTCCCCGGGCCGCAATGCCGCCACCGCGCGGCGGGCGATGATTTCATCCCACGGGTTGGCGAGCACCGGGTCCAGCGCCCGCGCCAGCGCGGCCTCCGCCGCCTCCAACGCGGCCAGGAGATTCCCCTGCTCCCGCTCGAAGCGCGACTGGTACACCCGCAGCAGCGTCTCCATGCGCAGCCCGCCCTCGCGCGTGGCCTCCAGCGCCCGGGGCAACGACTTGCGCGCCGCCGCCGCGTCCTCGAAGAGTACGTCGCGGCAGGCCTGGTACACCTGCACGTGGCACTGCAGCCACCTGTCTCCAGGCAGCACGCCCGCGAGCGTCTCCGCGCGCGTCACCACCGCGGCCACGTGCTCGTGCTCACCGCGCTCCAGGTAGTAGGGCGGCGTGAAGATGGCCAGGTTGCGCTCCATCAGCCGGGGGTTGCCCAGCCGCCGCACCAGGTCCGTCTTCTCCGTGAAGGCCGGCACGAAGGCCGTGGCGTTGCCCGTGAAGGCCGCGCGCGTCACCACCGCGAACAGGTGGAACGCCCGCACGTCCGTGAACCCGTGCGCCTCCGCCACCGCGTACCCGTCGCGCGTGGCCTGCGCGTCCAGCGGCTCGCCGCGCAGCGCCAGGTTCATGTTCATCATGTAGCCGCCCATGCCGAGCGCCCACGCCAGGCGCCGGGGGAGCCGGCCCATCGCCTCGCGCAGCCCGCGCAGGCGCGCCAACTGCTCGTACTGCGTCTCCAGCACGCCCGCGAAGCGGCCCGTGTACGCGCACAGCACCGCCTGCGACAGCAGCACGCCGGCGCGGTACGGCGACACCTCCGGCTGCTCGGCCTGCACGCGCTCCAGCAGCACCGACAGCTCCGCCGTGCGCCCGACGATGGCCAGCGCCATGGCCTGGAGAATCCGCAGCTCCGCCTGCTTCCAGAAGACGTCCGCGGGCGACGCGTACGCATCCGCCTCGCGCTCGCGCAGCACCTCGCGCAGCCGCGCGGGGCGCTCGGACTCCGGCGCGGCGCACGCCGCCTCCAGCGCCTCCCACGCCTGCTGCTGGCCCTCCTTCAAGTCCACCGTGGCCGCCCAGTGCGCGAAGAGCTTCTCCACGAAGGCCAGCGAGGTGGGCGGGTCGCTCGAGTAGCCCACCTCCACCATCGTCACCCAGATGCGCAGGAGCAGCCTGTCGCGCCCCGGGAAGTCCGGCGCGGCCTCCAGCAGCGCCGACGCCTCCTTCAACAGCAGCGTGGCCTCCAGCAGCGCCTGCGCTTCAATCGCCGCCCGGCCCGCGTCCAGCAGCGGGCCGATGGCCAGCTCCGGCTCCGACGAGCGCAGGTAGTGCCAACCCACCGTGCGGGATAAGTCCGGCCGCTGCGTGTGCAGCGTCTGCAGCGCCAGCGCCACCTGCCCGTGCGCCACGCGCCGCTCGGACTCCGGCGTGCTGTCGTAGACGGACTGGTGCACGGTGTCGTGCGTGAAGACGTAGCGCCCCTCCGCCTCCTGGAGGAACTGCCGCTCGACGATGCCGTCCAGCACCGCGAACAGCTCCACCTCGGGCAGGTCCGCGAGCGCGCGCACCATGGGCAAATCCAGGCTGCGTCCCGCGGGCGCCAGCCTGCGCAGGAGCGCCACCTGCTCCGGCGGCGAGGTGGCCAGGCGCGCGAGCACCGCGTCCTGGATGCTCGCCGGCAAGGGGCGCGTGTCCAGCCCCTCCGCCGCGGTCCACCGCCCGCCCACGCGCTTGAGCGCGTCCGCCTCCACCAGCGCGCGCAGGCACTCGGTGGCGAAGAAGGCATTGCCGCCCGTAGTGGCGTGCAGCCGCGTGACGAACTCGCGCGGCACCGACAACCCCGGCAGCACCAGCTCCACCAGCGTGCGCACGTGCTCGGCCGTCAAGGGCTCCAGGTCCATGCGCGTGGTGAGCTTCTCGTCCACCGTCTGGAAGGCGAGGCTCAGCCGGCTCAGCTCACCCGAGCGGAACGTGCCCACCACCATGCCGCGCGTGCCGTGCAGCGTGCGGATGAGCACGTTGAGCACCTCCAGCGTGGCGCTGTCCGCCCAGTGGAGGTCCTCGAAGCACAGCACCAGCGTCATCTGGCGCCCCAGCGCCTGCACCCACTCCGCGAGCGCGCCGAAGAAGGCCAGCTTCTCCTCGCCCACGGCCTGCACCGAGCCGCCCTCCGGCCCCAACAGCCCCGGCAGCAGCCGCCCCAGCTTCGGGGACAGCCGCTCCATCATCTCCACCGGCGTGTGCGGCACGAGGCTGCGCAGCGCCTGTGCAATCGGCGCCAGCGGCGCCTGGGCCTCCGCCCGGCACTGCCCGCGTCCGAAGGGCAGCTCGGCCAGCTTCGCCTGCAGCTCGAACTCCTGGAGCAGCCGCGTCTTGCCCACGCCCGCGGGCGCGCCGATGAGCACCGCGTGCGACTGGCCCCAGTCCGCCTCGGCCAGCCCGTTCATCAGCGCTTCCAGCTCCGCGCCGCGCCCCACCACCTCCGGCACGTGCAGGTAGCTGGCGCGCGCCGACAGCGGCTCCTCCGGCAGCGGCTCGCCGCTGGCCTGGCACAGCGCCTCCAGGAGCTCGCTCGCGTCCTGGAAGCGATCTCGCGGGTCCTTGGCCAGCAGCTGGAGGATGATTTCCTCCAACGCGGGCTCCACGGGCCCCAGCGTGGAGGGCCGCGGCGGCGGGCGCGTCAGGTGGTCGGCGAGCAGCGCGGCCGGCGTGGCGCGCTTGAAGGGCAGCTGGCGCGTGACGAGGTAGTAGGCCATCACCCCCAGCGAGTAGAGGTCCGCGCGCCCGTCGATGCTCGCGCCGCGCTGCCACTCCGGAGCCAGGTACTCCAGCGTGCCCTTGAGCCGGCCGGGGCTCGGCGTGCCGAGCTGGTGCATCACCCCGAAGTCCATCAGCTTCACGGCGCCGGAGCGGGTGATGCGCACGTTGCTGGCCTTGATGTCGCAGTGCACGTACAGCCGCGAGTGCAGGAAGGCCAGCACCTGCGCCATCTGGATGAGCACCCGGTACAGCGTGCGCGTGTCCAGCGGCGCGTCGCGCACCAGCGTGCTCAAGTCCTTCCCGTCCACCACCTCCATGGTGATGAAGCGGTTGCCGGCCTCCGTCATGCCCCAGTCGAAGACCTTGAGCGTGCCGGGGTGCTGGAGCTTCTTCATCGCGAAGAACTCGTGCCGGAACATCAGCACCAGCTCCTCCGTCTTCCCGGCCGTCAGCCCCGCGGGGACCTGCATCTCCTTGAGCGCCACGCGGCGCTTCTCGTGCAGGTCCGACGCGAGCCAGATGCGGCCCATGCCGCCCTCACCGAGCAGCCCCTCCACCTGGTAGCGCCCCGTCACCACCATGCCCACGTCCAGCGAGCGGCGCTCTCCGGAGGCTCCCGGCAGGGTGATGGGCGTGCGGATGCGGTCCCCCCACGAGCTTGGAGGACGGCTGCGCTCGTCCAGGACGGTTGTCTTCTCCTCGTCGCTCACAGAGGTGCGGTGGGACCCGGGGTTTGGCGGAATCCAGAGGTCGATGGAATATCACGTTTCCACGGTACGAGCACGTTCCGTGGGGCTGGTGCGGGTAACAGCGGACCTCCATTCATCGTGCACAGGCAAGTAACAACCGGCGCGCGCCCCGGCCGCGCGGCTGCCGGACAGCCCTGCCTGAAGGGGCCTCGCGGTGGGTGCGCATCCTCCCGGCAGGTGCGCCGCCGCGAAGGGGCGCACCCACGGACGGAGGCGAAGCATGCGCGCGGGCTCGAGGTGGTGGCTGGCATGCGTGGGAGCGCTGGCGGTGGCGACGGTGGCGTCGTGCGATGGAGGCGCCCCGGTGGAGGACGGCACGCCTCCGGACGTGGACGACGTGTCGGCGGCCACGGTGACGCTGGGACTGGGGCACTGCGCGGGCGTGGTGGTGGAGGACGGGCGCCATGCCCTCACGGCGGCGCACTGCGTCCAACCGCTGGAGGCGCGGGTGGACCTGTCCTTCTTCAACGGACAGCGGCTCGGTGGCACCTACGTCCACGTGGACCGGGGACGGGACGTGGCGGTCATCCGGTTGGATGCCCGGGCGCCGGTGCGCGGGCTCGAGGTGGCGGACGCGCTGCCCACGCCGGGCGAGCCGCTCATCTTCCCCGGGCGGAACGACAGGCCCGGCGATGCGCAGGAGGCCGTGCTGGAGCGGCTCGGGCGCTGCCCCTCGCTGCCGGAGGTGCCAGCCGCCCTCTTCACCACGATGAGGGGCCGGCCGGGAGACTCGGGCGCGCCGCTGGTGGACTCGCACATGCGCGTGGTGGGGCTCGTCCATGGGGGCGCGGCGTGCCGCATCGCCACGCCCACGGCAGGGTTGGGCGCGGTGGTGGAGGAACTCTCCCGGGGCGGCCCGACACTGGCGCACCAGGGCACGGCAGCGCCCCGCTAGCCCACCACCCGGACGGACGGACGGGCGACGCTTGCCCGGCGCGCCGCCGCTTCTGAACTTGAGTCGGGCACGAGGCACGCACGGAGGCGCACCATGGCGGGCAACAAGGGCAAGGGCCCGAAGGACGAACGTCCCCGGGACATTGGCGACGACCAGCAGGCGGGCTTCCACGCTGGGGAGAACTTTCAACCGCGCAACCGGGGGCAGCTCGAGGACGCGCAGGACAGGGGCGCGGCCGAGACGGCCCGGGAGCTGAACCGCAAGCAGCGCGACGCCAGCCCTGGCCCCATCGCCGACACGGACTGGGAGGCCCGGGTGGAACGCGGCGAGGAGTGGGACACGGAGCAGGTACCGGAGCGCGAGGCGCGCGGCGACGAGGAACCCGACTCCGAGGTGTCCCGCCGGGGGCTCGTGAATCCCCCACCCGAGGAGTAGTCCGACCCATTTCGGGATGGACCCGCGCGGGGCGGCGGGCACCGGGGCACGCATGCCCCGACTGGGGGCGATGCGGACCCCTTGCTCGCCGTGCGCGGTGCGGTGATGCTGGAGCCGTTGATGACCACCTCGGGAGTCGGTGTGCCTTGAAGCCAAGGGTCCTCATCGTCGAGAACTCGTGGACCATGCGAGAGACGCTGCGTCTCCTGCTGTCCGGCGAGTTCGACTGCACCACGGCCCCCGACGGCGAGGCAGGCCTCGCCCAGGCGCTCGCCCAGCCTCCAGACGTGCTGTTGTCCGACGTGAACATGGACGGCATGGACGGCTACGAGCTGTGTCGCCGCTTCCGCGCCGAGCCCACGTTGAAGGACATCCCCGTCATCTTCGTCAGCGGCTACCAGCCTCGCGAGGCGGGTGGCGCCTCGAGCCAGCCGCAGCCGGACGTGTACCTCGTCAAGCCGGTGAAGCCGCAGGTCCTCATCACCGAGATTCACGCCCTGCTGCGGAGCGACACGGACGCCCGCCGCGCCGCTCTGGGCCACAAGCTCTGACGCGCGCCTGCTTCAGCTCCCTCGATAGGTGGAGTAGCCGAAGGGGCTCAGGAGCAGCGGCACGTGGTAGTGCTCGTCCGGCGAGGCCAGCTCGAACAACACCGTGACGGACGGATAGAAGCCCTTCACGCCGAGCGCCCGGAAATACGCCCCCGTATCGAAGGTCATCCGGTAGATGCCCGGCTCCACGCGGGAGCCCTGCGGCAGGAAGTCGCGCACGCGGCCGTCGTCGTTGGTGACTCCGCGCGCCAGCTCCTTCCAGGTGCCGCCCGAGGCCTGCACTTCGAGAGTGATGGGAACCCCGGAGGCCGGCCGGCCCCGGTTCGTGTCGAGAACGTGCGTGGAAAGAGTGCTCATGACGCCAGCAGCTTCTCCAATCGGATGCGGGTGATTTTCGCCTGCTCCTCGGCGGCGATGCGCAGCTCCTCGTCCGGTGGGTTGTCCAGGCGCGCGCGCAGCAACTCCAGCATCTCCGCCGCGCCCTTCCCGGTGGCGCACACCAGGAAGATGAAGCCGAAGCGCTTCTCGTACTCGACGTTGCCGTCTGCCAGGCCCTTCAGCACCGCCTCGTCCGCGCCCTGCACCCCGCCCTGCTCCTGCGAGGACCACGACGCGGTGGAGGCGAACTTCGCGCGGAGCTGCGACTCGCCGATGCGTGGGTGGTGCGTGAAGGCCTCGCGCCAGTCTTCCGGCCCCGTCTGCTTCCAGAGCCACGAGGCCTCCGAGAACAGGTGCTCCGCGTCGCTGAAGGGACGCGCCCGCACCATGGCGTCCGCCCAGCGAGAGGAGCCGCAGCAGCGCATCAGCTCCGCGCGAGCCTCCGAGGGCAGCAGCTTGTTGAACCTCTCCAGCGCCGCGCTCATGCCGGCCGCCCGTGGACCCTCAGCCGGCTGACGCCGCCGTCGGGGAAGATCTTCAGCCGCACATGGGTGAAGGGCCCCTGCGCGCGCAGCTCGGACTCGAAGAAGTGCCGGTGGTCCGCCTGCAGCTTCGTGCGCGGCAGCAACTCCGTCCAGGTGATGTCGTGCGCGTTGGCGAAGTCCACCACCGGCTCGCGCAGGTAGCAGCCCTCCAGCGACGCGGACTCGGGGAAGTTGCCCTTGTAGTGCGCGGTGTCCACCTCCACCTTCTGCACGTTGCCCGGCACGGCGAGCTTCACCACAATCCAGTCGAAGCCCGGCAGCACGCGCTTGCGCCGCGTCTCCCAGCCCTCACCCATGTTGGCCGCGCGGCCCGGAAGAATCAGGTTGTCCTTGCCGCCGAAGAAGGCGTCGTTGCACGCCACCACCGTGCCGCCATTCTCCGCCGCCGCCAGGTCCACCGAGCCATGCGCGCGGACCCGCTTCTCGAAGTCCGGCCGCACCTCGCCATGCACGCGGAAGCGCGCCACGCCGCCATCCGGGTAGATGTTGAGGCGCAGGTGAGTCCACCGCTGCTCGCTGGCAATCGGGAACAGGTTGCGCGAGCCGCCCTGCAACCGGAGCTGCGGGAGGATGCGCGTCCACTTCGCGTCCACCAGCGACTCGGCCGAAGGCGAGCCCTCCACCTCGAGCGCATCCACGGACGCGTACTCGGGGAAGTTGCCGAGGAAGTGGTTGGTGTCGATGTCCACGCCGCGAATCACGCCCGGCAGGCCGAGCTGGAGGATGCACCAGTCATGGCCCGGCACGCGCTTGCGGCGCGACTCCCAGCCATCCATCCACTTGCCCTGCTCCGTGTACTTGCCGGGGATGAAGACGCCCCGGCCGGGCTTCAGGAGGTTCTCCTTGCCCGCGAAGAACTCATCGCTGGCCAGCAGGGCCTTGCCGCCCACGTGCTCGGCGGCGAGGTCGATGAGCTCGGTGAAGCCAACGCGCAGCTTTCCCTCTTCGGGTGCTTGCATGATGTGTCTGTCTCCAGGTGTCCCAGGTGTTTCAGGCAGCGACGCGCGCCGCGACGGGGCGGCGCACCCAGCGTCCAATCGGGCGCGGCAACGGCTGACCGCGCTCGTGAATCTTCGTTCCGCGCAGGAACGTCATCTCCACCACGCCATTCAACGTCCGCCCCGCGTAGGGCGTAATCGGGTGACGGTGTAGCAGGCGCGAGGGCTCCACGGTGAAGGAAGCCTCCGGGTCGAAGACGATGAGGTCCGCGTCCGCCCCGGGCACGAGCGAGCCCTTCACCCCGGCCAGCCCCACCAGCTTCGCGGGCGACTCGCACATCCAGCGCGCCAGCGACTCCAGCCCCAGGCCGCGACGACGCGCCTCCGTCCACACCGCCGGCAGGCTGAGCTGGAGCGAAGCGATGCCGCCCCACGCCGCGCCGAAGTCACCCTTGTCCAGGTGCTTCAGCGCCGGAGTGCAGGGCGAGTGGTCCGACACCACCAACTCGATGTCCCCCTGCGCGAGCCCCGTCCACAGCCGCTCGCGGTTCTCCGCCTCGCGGATGGGCGGCGCGCACTTGAAGTGGGTGGCGCCGTCTTCGATTTCCTCCGCGGTGAAGGAGAGGTAGTGCGGGCACGTCTCCACGGACACGGGCAGCCCCTCGCTGCGCGCGTCGCGAAGAATGGGCAGCGCCTCCGCCGACGACAGATGGACGATGTGCACACGGGTGCCGTGCTTGCGCGCCAGCTCCACCATCATCCGGATGGCGTCGTTCTCCCAGCGCTTGGGCCGCGACTCCAGGTAGCCCCGGTACGTACGCGGGTCCGCCTCCGCCGCGCGGCGCCGCACCGGAGACTCCAGCTCCGCGTGGACGATGAGCGGCACGCCCCGCCGTGTCAGCACCGGCATCGCCACGTCCAGCACCGCTCGGTCCGCGTGCGGGAACTCATCCACGCCGGACGGGCACAGGAAGCACTTGAAGCCGGAGATGCCCGCGTCGATGAGCGCCTCCAGCTGGTCCGCGTTGCCCGGAATGACGCCGCCCCAGAAGGCATGGTCCACCTGGCAGCGGCCCTCGGCGGTACGCGCCTTGAGCATCAGCGCGTCCAGCGTGGTGGTGGGCGGCAGCGAGTTGAGCGGCATGTCCACCACGGTGGTGATGCCACCAGCGGCCGCGGCGCGCGTGGCCGTCTCGAAGCCCTCCCACTCGGTGCGGCCGGGCTCGTTGATGTGCGCGTGGCAGTCCACCACGCCGGGCATCACCACCTTGTCGCCCACGTCCGTCACCGGCAGGCCCGCCGGAATCTCGGAGGGGCCCACCACCGCGGCCACCTTCCCGTCCTTCACCACCACCGCCGCCTCGCGCATGCCGCCGGGCGCCAGCACCCGCCGGCTGCGCAGCACGAACTGCTCTCCACTCATGGCTCGAATTCCTTCTCGTCGTAGCGTTCCAGGGACTCGAAGAACGCGTCCCGGTCATCCAGGTAGAGCTGCCGAGTCACCCCGCCCACCAACCGGGGCAGGCCGTACTTCATCCCCGAGATGCTGGCCCCGCCGAACCCCAGCGACAGCAGGCAGCCGAAGGTGAAGTTGAAGATGGAGGACAGGTACGGCGCGCGGCCCGGCTGCTTCTCCTGCAACTCGAAGTGCTCGCCCAGGTACGGGTGGCGCAGCAGGTCCGCGTGCTCCTGCCCCTTCGGCGGCGTGAAGCGGTCCTTCCACAGCGCGATGTCCTCGCACAGCGCCGCCAATTCCGGCCGCAGCGACAGGTCCGTCACCGTGCCGCTGCCGACGATGAGCTTGTCGAAGGTGAACTCTCCATGCGGCGTGCGGACGCGGGCCCTGCCGCCCACCTCCTCCGCGGAGAGCCACGGGCTTTCGCCGTGCAGGTGGAACCGGGGGAAGTGGCGCGCGCGCTTGAAGGTGTCCGCGGGCGGGAGCTGTCCCATCTCGATGATGCGGTGGATGAAGCGCCACCTGTCCGCGTCCGGCAGGTCCGCGTGGTGCTTGAGGAAGCCCACGAACTCCGCCCAGCGGTAGGGATTCACGTTGGGCAGCGTCTTGCGGCGGTAGAAGAGGCGCACCTCGGCGGCGCCGTGCTCCAGCGCCACCGCCGCGTTGTCGAAGGCGGACGCGCCCGCGCCCAGCACGCCCACGCTCTTCCCACGCAGTGCGTCGAAGTCGATGTCGTCGCGCGTGTGGGCGTAGAGCTCACGCGGCAGGCCGGCCACCACGGACGGCACCTCCCACCGGCCCGAGCCGTCGATGCCGGTGGCCAGCACCACCTTGCGCGCATACAGCACACCCGCCTCGCCCTCTCGGGTGTGCGTCAGGGGAGCGACGAAGCACTCCTCCTCCGCGCTCCACCTCAGCGCGCCCACCCGCGTGCGGCAGCGCACGGGAATCTCCAGCGTGCGGCGGTACCAGTTGAGGTAGTCCGCCCACATCTCCTTGGGAATGCGCTCCACGGACTCCCACGACGAGTCGCCGTGCTGCGCCTCGTACCAGGACTGGAAGCAGAGGTTGGGCAGGTTGTGGTCCGGCCCGGTGAGGTGCTTGGGCGTGCGCAGCGTGTGCATGCGCGCGAAGGTCTTCCACGGTCCCGCGAGGTCCGGCTCGCCGTCATCCACTACGAGCAGGTTCGTGACGCGCTCGCGCATCAGGCCAAAAGCAGCGGTGAGCCCGCTCTGCCCGCCGCCGATGATGAGCACGTCCAGCACCGGCTGCCCGGCCCTGGTGCAGCGCGGCAGAACCCACGGGCGCTTCGGGTACTCCAACCGCTCCAGGTCCTTCCGAATCGCGTCTTCCAGGGCGGTCAGCCCGGGGGCCGAGGGGAGCTCGGGACTGCGGGGCAGGATGCGCATGCCCCACATCGTAGCCGTGCATAGAGTCCATCAGCCAATGTCACCCGGAGGACAGGGAGCCTCTGGAAAATCCAGGGGTTTAGGACATACCGCGCCTGCTTACCCGCTGCCCCGGCGGGGTGGGTTCGTTATGCTCCCCCGCCCTTCGTCTCCGTCCCGAGGTCAACCCGCGTGATCAACGCCACCACCCGCGTCCCGGCTCCGAAGAACGAGCCCGTCCTTTCCTACGCGCCCGGCACGCCCGAGCGCCGCGAGCTGCAGGCCACGCTCAAGCGGATGAGCGCCGAGCAGATCGAGATTCCCGTCATCATCGGCGGCAAGCACGTGCGCACCGGCAAGACGGACACCGTGCGCATGCCGCACAAGCACCAGCACGTGCTCGCCACGCTGCACGAGGCCGACGCCGGCACCGTGGAGCAGGCCATCCAGAACTCCCTCTCCGTGAAGGAGGACTGGGCGCGCATGCCGTTCCAGTCGCGCGCCGCCATCTTCCTGCGCGCCGCGGAGCTGCTGGCCACGCGCTACCGCCCCATCATCAACGCCGCCACCATGCTGGGTCAGTCCAAGACGGCCCACCAGGCGGAGATCGACGCCACGTGCGAGGCGGTGGACTTCCTCCGCTACAACGTCCACTTCGCCGAGCAGATTCTGGCCATGCAGCCGGAGAACGCGCCGCAGACGTGGAACATGACGGACTACCGCCCGCTGGACGGGTTCGTCTTCTCCGTCGCGCCGTTCAACTTCACGTCCATCGCCATGAACCTCGCGGTGGCACCGGCGCTGATGGGCAACGTGGTGCTCTTCAAGCCGTCCAACACCGCCGCGTACAGCGCCTGGTACATCATGGAGCTGCTGCGCGAGGCGGGCCTGCCCGACGGCGTCATCAACATGCTGCCGGGTGACGGCCCGACGGTGGGCAACCCCGTGCTGGCGAGCCCCCACCTGGGCGGCATCCACTTCACCGGCTCCACGCCCACGTTCAACCTGATGTGGAAGACGGTGGGCGAGAACATCTCCCGCTACAAGCAGTACCCGCGCCTCGTGGGTGAGACGGGCGGCAAGGACTTCATCGTCGCGCACGCGTCGGCGGCGGATGACGTGGAGGCGCTCGCGGTGGCCATCGTCCGCGGTGGCTTCGAGTACCAGGGCCAGAAGTGCTCCGCGCCCAGCCGCATCTTCGTGCCCGAGTCCATGTGGCCGAAGCTGAAGCCCCGCCTCCAGGCGCTCATCAGCGAGATTCGCATGGGCGACGTGACGGACTTCCGCAACTTCATGGGCGCCGTCATCGACGAGAAGTCCTTCAAGAAGACGTCGGGCTACATCGACCTGGCGAAGAGCGACAACGGCGCCACCGTCGTCG
Source organism: Pyxidicoccus sp. M6 (assembly GCF_055568925.1). Lineage (NCBI taxonomy): Bacteria > Pseudomonadati > Myxococcota > Myxococcia > Myxococcales > Myxococcaceae > Pyxidicoccus > Pyxidicoccus sp. M6. Next base: position 10,582,279 of record NZ_CM145714.1, read on the forward strand.
CGGGCGGCGAGGTGGACCGGAAGGAGGGCTGGTTCATCAAGCCCACGCTCGTGCAGCTCCAGGACCCGAAGCACCGCATCATGCGCGAGGAGATCTTCGCGCCTGTCGTCGGCCTGCACGTGTACCCGGATTCGAAGTACGTGGAGACGCTGCGCGAGGTGGACGCGGCGGCCTCGTACGCGCTCACCGGCGCGGTGTTCGCGCGGGACCGGAAGGCCATCGACACGGCGCTGAGCGAGCTGCGCCACGCGGCGGGCAACTTCTACATCAACGACAAGCCCACGGGCGCGGTGGTGGGCCAGCAGCCCTTCGGCGGCTCGCGTGCGTCCGGCACCAACGACAAGGCGGGCTCGGCGCTCAACCTGCTGCGCTGGACGAGCCCTCGCACCATCAAGGAGAACTTCGTGCCGCCGACGAAGGTGTCGTACCCCTTCATGGACAGCGACCCGCACGAGGGCGCCATCTGAGGAGCGTATGAGCGGTCCGTTCCCCGGCATCGCCGGCCTGGACACGTACGCGCTGGTGGACGGCGGGTGCCGCGTGGAGGTGATTCCCTCCCGCGGCGCCCTCGTCACGCGGATGACGGTGGATGGCGACGAGGTGCTGTACCTCGACGAGGCCACCGTCGCCGACCCGGCGAAGAACGTGCGCGGCGGCATTCCTGTTCTCTTTCCCATCGCCGGGCCGCTGCCCGGGGACGCGTACCCCGCGGACCGGAAGATGTACTCGCTGCCTCAGCACGGCTTCGCGCGAAAGCTGCCGTGGAAGGTGCGGCAGGCGGAGGACTCGCTGCTGGTGGTGGCGCTCTCCTCCTCCGACGAGACGCTGAAGCAGTTCCCATGGGAGTTCGACGCGCAGCTCACCTTCTCCCTGGTGGGGACGCGGCTGACGTTGGACTTCGACGTGGAGAACCGGGACAGGCGGCCGATGCCGCTGCACCTGGGCTACCACCCATACTTCCGGGTGCCGGAGGCATTGAAGGCGCGAGCGACGGTGGAGACGGATGCCACGCACGCCTGGGACAACCGCCTCAAGCGCGAGGTGCCCTTCACGGGCTTGGACCTCACGCAGCAGGAGGTGGACCTGCACCTGAGGGACCACTCCGGTCCTGGGACGAAGTTGGAGCGTGGGCCGGGGAACCGGCCGGTGCACCTGTCGTGGAGCCCGGAGTTCCGCCTGCTCGTGGTGTGGACGCTGAAGGGCAAGGACTTCGTCTGCGTGGAGCCCTGGACGGCGGCGGCGGGTGCGCTCGCTACAGGTGAAGGCCTGCTGCACGTGCAACCCGGTGAGCGGGCGTCGCTCGCGTTCGACATCGAGGCGTAAGCACGCGGCTGCTCCCCGGTGCGTGGACCGGGGGGCACGACGGGCGCTGGAGTCCCTTCCCGTCTCTCGGTTCGCCCCGCCTCGCGCCGCTGCGCCAGCCCCCAACCCCCTGTCGCGCGGGTCCTGGCCTCCTGGGTGGTTCCGGACCAGAATGCGCTCAGGATGACAAGGCGCCCTCTACAGCCCCTCGACATCACCCTGCGCCACGGACGGCGTTACCAGTGGATGCGAAGGCTCTTCCTGGGCGTCTCCGTGGCGCTGACCTTCGGGCTACCGCTTTGGCACCTCCACGCGCTGGACGTGGAAGGCGCCGGCCTCGCCGCGGATTCTGGCTGGGCGAAGCTGGCGCAGGCCATGCCTGACGCGCCGCCTCCCTTCTACGGCGCACCGACGAGCATCTGGGTTGGGGTGTTCGAACTGGTCGACCCGCTGGAGGCCCTGGCCGTCGCTCTCTTTCGGGGCTTGTCGTGGAACTGGGCGTGGACAGTCCTCCCCGGGGTCGTGCTCATCGTGTTGTTGGGCCGGTTCTTCTGTGGCTGGGCGTGCCCCTATTTGCCCATTCTGGCGGCGGCGAACGCGGCGCGCTGGGTGCTGACGCGGCTGGGCGTTCCGCTCGCGGACCTGAGGGTGCCCCGCGTTACGTCCTTCGTCGTGATGGTCGGAGTGCTCGTCGTCGGCGGGCTGGCCGGAACGGTGTTGGTGCCGCTCGTCTATCCGCCCGCCATCATTGGTCGCGAGGTGTTTTGCGCCATCTTCTACGGCTCGTTTGGCGCGGCGGCGCTGGTCGTGGTGGGCGCGTTCCTCTTCGACACCTTCGTTTCTCGCGCGGGCTTCTGCCGCAGCCTGTGCCCCGGAGGCGCGATGTTCTCGGTGCTCGCGAGCCTGTCTCCGGTGCGCGTGCACAACGAGCGCGCGAAGTGCACCGACTGCACGGTCTGCGACGTGGTGTGCAACCTGGGACAGTCGCCCATGACGAACACGCTGGACTCGGGTTGCGAGCGATGTGGCAAGTGCATCGCGTCGTGTCCGACGAAGGCGCTCTCGTGGAGCCTTTCCGCGCCACCTGTGGTGCGGCTGATATCGCCGCGGGTGGAGCGCGTGGAACAAGAGTTGTCGGAGCCGAAGACGTGAACCGCCGCCCACTCATAGGCGCCATTGCCGCGGCCACCCTGCTGGCCGTCGTGCCGAAGAGGACGCGGGCCAGCCCGAAGAAGATTCGCCCGCCTGGGGCACTCGAACCTGGCGCCTTCGAGCAGGCGTGCATCGGCTGTTTCCGCTGCGCCGAGGTGTGTCCCACCAACTGCATCCGCTTCCCGTCGGTGTTCTCGCTCGACCAGGCGATGCCCTTCATCGACACCGTCCATAAGGCCTGCATCCTCTGCATGAAGTGCACGCAGGTGTGCCCCACCGACGCCCTGGTGCCTCTCCAGGCCGACCCCGACGTCATCGCGAGAGAGGTGCGAATGGGCGTTCCGGTGCTGGCGCGCTCGAAGTGCCTCCCGTGGAACGGTCAGGGCATCTGCCGGCTGTGCTACCAGGTGTGCCCGTACCCTGAGTCGGCGGTGGAGCTCGTCGGCCCCCAGAAAGCACCGCTCTTCCACCCCGAGGCGTGCGTTGGGTGCGGGCTGTGCGAAGAGGCGTGCCCCGAGAGCGCCCAGGCGATTCGCATCCTCCCCATCCCTGACCAGGAGGCCGCGCCGAAGGCGCCGCGGAATCGCCGGGGCGCGCGGAAGTCTGGCGGAGGTGGCACATGAGCCGAACGCCGGCGAAGACCATCGTTCGGAAGAGGTGGACCCGGCGCGATCTTTTCAAGGCCGCGCCCATCGCGGCAGTCGGCGCGAGCGCATTGGGTCTCGCGGTCGCAGGCCGGGTGCAGGCACCGCTCAAGAAGACCTCCGGAACCTGCCGCTTCTGCCTCATGCACTGCGGCGTGGTGACCACGGTACAGGGCGAGCGGCTGGTGAAGGTGGAGGGCGACCTCAAATCGAAAACGCGCGGATTCGTGTGCGAGCACGGCTACGCCCTGCGCGAGTTGGTGCACAGCCACGCCCGCCTGACGCACCCGCTCCTTCGCCGCGGAGAGGAGCTTCACGAGATCAGCTGGGACGACGCACTGGGAGAGCTTGCGGAGAGGCTCGAGGTCATCAAGCAGCGATACGGTGCCAGGGCGCTCGCAATCCAGACCGGCTGGCCCCTCGTACGTCACCCGCTGGTAGGCTTCCTCCACCGCTTCGCACGCGCCTTCGGAAGCCCCAACGTCGCCACGGTCGCGAGCCTCTGCGAGGCATCGCTGCGCATGGGGCAGGCCCTGACGGTGGGAACGAAGTACACGCCGGATCTCCGCAACCTGAAGACGCTGGTGGTGTGGGGCGCCAATCCGCCAGTCACGGCCCCACCCTTCGCGCACGTCGTTTCGGGGAAGGGGCTCAATGGGAACCTCGTCGTCATCGACCCGATACGGACGACGCTGGCGAAGGAAGCCACCGTGCACCTCGCGCCGCGTCCAGGCACCGACGGCGCGCTGGCGCTCGGCCTCATTCACGTCATCACCCGCGAGCGTCTCCATGACAAGAGCTTCGTTGCGAAGCACACCGTGGGATTCGACGGGCTGGCGGAGCTCGCTTCCCAGTATCCCCCCGAGCGTGTGGAGGCAATCACCTCGGTGAAGGCCGCGGACGTGGAGAAGGTGGCGCGGCTCATGGCACAGGACCGGCCCATGGGCATCTGGCAGGGTCTCGGCGTGGAGCACCACGAGAACGGCGTACAGACCGTGCGAGCCATCTCGTCCATTGAGGTGCTGTGCGGGCGCTTTGACGGCACGCACGAGCCAAGGAGCCTTCTGTCGCCGGTAGGACCGCGCTTTCTCGAGGAGATGCTGCCTGCGCTGTATCGCATGCGCACGCCCGAGCCGGTGCCTCCGCCCCTCGACGTTGCGCCCATCGGCCGCGGGCGTTTTCCGCTCTACGAAATCTTCAACCGCGAGGCACAAGGCGAGCTGCTGGCGGACGCAATCCTGGACGACCAGCCGTACCCGGTTCGCGCGCTCATCCTGTGGGCGTCGAACGCGCTGGTGACGGCATCGGGCACAGCCCGGCTCGAGAGAGCAGCGGACCGGTTGGAGCTGCTCGTCTGCGTGGATCCGTATCTCTCCGACAGCGCGCGAGTGAGCGACCTGGTGCTCCCGGCGTCTACCTTCGCCGAATCGGAGGACGTCGACGCTGACGACAAGGATGTGGCGGGCCAGAGCCTCGTGCCTCCTCAGCCCGGGTCGATGCCGGACTTCACGATCCTCACCAGGCTGGCCCACGCAGTGGGCCTCGGCCAGTACTTCCCCTGGGCAACGTTCCACGAAGCGATGAAGGCGACGCGCATTCCCTGGATGGAGGAGGCCGCTGTGCAGCCCCGCCCCGAGGTGGCGGAGGGCTATCAGCCCACCTTCGGGACGGTGACGGGAAAGGCGGAGTTCGCGTCCACCCTGCTCGAGCGCGTCGGGCAACCCGCCCTGCCCGAATGGACGCCTCCGACGGAGGCTCTCTCGGCCGAGTTCCCACTTCGCCTCGTCACGGGGCCCAGGCCGCGCGCGCGCATCAACTCGCAGTTCGCGCAGAGCCCTTCGGTGACGGCCCGCATGCGCGAGCCGGAGTTGCTCATTCATCCCGACGCCGCCGCGCGGGCGGGCATCGTCCACGGCTCGAAGGTGGAGGTGGTCTCGCCGCACGGACGCATCACCCTCCGCGCGGTGGTGACGAAGGACGTGCACCCCGAGTGCGTGGTCATGCCAGCCGGCTGGGCGCAGGCGAACCCAAACCGGCTCATCTCCGACGCAAAGCGCGACCCCGTGAGCGGCTTCCCCGCCTTCCGCTCGGGCGTGTGCCGGGTTGAACCGCTTCCAACGAGCTGAGCTCACCTCGGTCTCGAAGTCGCGTTCGACATCGAGGCGTGAGCACACGATTGCTCCCTGGCGCGCACACCGGGGGGCAGGCCGGGCGCTGGAGTCTCCTCCCGCCCTCTCGGACTTGCCCCCAGGAGTGGGCGTGCCCAGCGGTTGCCTCGAAGGCCACCAGCACGGGAGAGCGCCATGTCCACGGTCAGGTCCATGCAATCACACGGAAGGGCGCGGGTACCGGTCGCATGGGTGCTCGCCATGCTTGTGTCGGGCGTGGCACTGCCCGGCGTCGCGCGCGCCGCGGACCTGCGCACCGGGGACACCGTGGTCATCGGTCCGCAGGAGGTCATCGACGATGACCTGTATGCCTTTGCCAATGAGGTGACCATCCAGGGCACGGTCCACGGCGACGTGGTGATGGCCGCGCGGAAGGTCATTCTGCAAGGCAAGGTGGATGGCGACGTGCTCTCCGCGGCGGCGGACACGGTGGCGAACGGACAGGTGGGCGGCAGCCTCCGGAGCGCCACCAACAACCTCCAACTGGGTGCCACGGTAGGCAAGGACGCGCTGCTCGCCGGCAACAAGATGCGGCTTCTTCCCGCGGGGAACATCCCGGGAGACCTCCTCATCGCGGGGAACTCGGTGGACGTCCGCTCCCAGGTGGGAGGGGACATGCGGGCCGCCTCGCAGGTGCTCACGCTGAGCGCGCCGGTACGGGGCAGCGTGGATGCCGAGGTGAACACGCTGAACTTCGCCGAAGGCGCGAGCATCGGCGGAAACCTGAGCATCACCTCCGAGAAAGGGGTGCAGGTGCCTCCGGGCGTGGTGACGGGCAAGGTGGAACAGACGCGTGCCCATGGTGAGAGCGCGGCGGGTACGGCGCTCGGGGTGCTCTATCTCTGGGTGCGCTCCATCGTCGGACTGTTCGCGCTGGGGTTGCTGCTGGCACTCCTGGCGCCCCGGCTCGCGAGGAGCGCTCCGGCGGTGCTGCGGGAGCGCCCCTGGCAGAGCCTGGGCCTGGGTCTGGTGGCCTTCGTTGCCGCGCCCATCGCAGCCTCCGTCCTCGTCGCGGTGGGACTCATCGTGGGAGGCTGGTGGCTCGGCGTGTTCGTGCTGGGGCTCTACGCACTGGCGCTGTTCGCGAGCTTCCCGGTAGTGGGGATGCTCATCGGCAGGCAGTTACTGGAGAGGTTCGGCAGGCACGGGCCTTCACTTGTGCTGGCCTTGTTCACGGGCCTCGTCCTGCTGACACTGTTGCGCCGGGTGCCCTACCTTGGCGGAGTGGTCGCCCTGGTCACCATCTTCTTCGGACTGGGCGCACTGCTGCTGGCCATCCGGAACCAGCGCACCACCGCTGCACCGCGAGGAACACCCGCTTGACGCCCTGCGGCTCACGAACGAGCAGCCATCAGAGGCTGCTGCAGAGTTTCCGACTCTCATAGTGAGCGATGCGATGGACCAACCACCATCCTTGACGCCGAACAACGCCTTGGGCAGCACCTTCCCAGAGCGCCCATCGGCACGCATCGTGTACCGCTGGCAGTTCCTGCGTCGACGCCGGCTACGGCGCGCGTGAGCATCTGCATGTGAACCGCAACCCTTGCTAATTGTCCGAACAATGCAGCACCATTCGGACAGCATCTGTAAGAATCAATGCGCACTTGGATTGCGCGCAACCACTCGTGGTGGCAACGGCGGCCCAACCAGGAACGGCCCAGCAAGGATCAGGACTTCTGCGTGAGTGACCAAATCCTACTTCGTTTTTTAGGCGCGGGCCTCATCAACGTCGGTGGAGATGACACCAAGCTGGAAAAGCTACGGGAGACTGCGGCTGACCTAGCGCTCGAACTGCAGAGAGCGCCTTCTAAGGCAGCCTCATATGCACTTATCGCCTTCGACCCCGAAGCGCCTCCTGATGACCCGGTGATTAAGGAGGCCGTCACCGCGCTTCAGAATCGCTGGGCCACCTACGTGAACACCTTCTCTGGGACGCCGGTCGCCGTACTTCGCGCCCTGTTGCTTGATGCTCTCACCCGGGCGGCTAGTGCAAATGACAAGGTCGGCGTTGCCTTCGTGACGTCGGCACGAAACGCGCTGCCGTTCATGGAGGCCGGCAACGAGCGCGCTATCTGGGTAGATGTCATCGCGAGCATCGAGCAGCGCGTTGACGTCCGTGCAGAAGCCGAGTGGGCGACACCCGAGACGATCACTGTGCCGACAATGGCATTCCAACCTCCGGCCGCGATTGAACTCGGCACGTCGCAAGTGACCATAGAAAAAGCCGCGCTGGCAAAGAAGATCGAAGCTGCCGCCGGTCCGAATAACGCAACAGGACAAACAAATGGAAACCCCTATTGGCCGCACGGCAACCCTGCGAATTGGGTTACGGAGTTCAGTAATCGACTGGCGGATGCATTAGTCGAGGCGCTCGGCGCGGCGGTGCAAGGAGCCAAGTTCAAACCAATCGACCTGGCCTCTCCTCTCAAGGGTCTTGCTCAGGCCGTATCGGCACATGTTGATGGAACGCTTAGGGAAGTGAGCGGCGCAACTGCAGGCCTCCAGCGGCGAAACAACCTGCTCTGGTGGAAAGAGACGCTCTACTCTCCGAGCGCCCATGTCAGCTATCGCAAACTGCCGCCTTCGACTGCGGCAGCACTGATGGCCTTCGACCTGCACATACAGGTGCCAACGTTCTCGCCCGCTAGCGTCGCCGCGTTCCTGCACGAGGCGGTCATGAGCCTGCCCACCCTCGGCTCGGGCAGTACCCGACCAATCGGTGAGCTTCTAACGGAGGCCGTATGCTCCGACGATCTGACGCCGTTAAGGCACGCTGCAACAGAGCTGGTTCCTCCTCCCATGGGCCGGGGTCCCATCCTCGGCCTCGTGGGCCACGGCGCCGGCCGGCCTCCGCTCGATGCTCAAGCGTTCCGCGCGCGGGTCGGAGTGCCGGCGACTACGATGCTGACGATGTCGGAGTGGGCGACATGGATTTTCCGGGAACTGCAAGCAACACGCGCGACCAAAGAGGGAGCCGAAACAAGGAAACGGGGGCTCAAGACCCGATGAACGCGTGCTCACGACCGACCTGCTTCGCGCCCGAAAGCACCTGCGATTTAGGCTTCCTCGACCGGTCCAAGTGCCAGGCCTGGAAAGGCCGCGAGAAAGCAGGCACGCAAGATGAAGCCACTACGGACGAGCTGCTCCTGCCTTGGTCAGGGAGCGCACTTGGCCTCGTTGATCTCGGCTTTGTCGCGGGCCGCAGCAAGCCGCTGGTCGTCGGCATCGCCGGGCCGCAGAATGCCGGCAAGACTACGCTGCTTGCGGCTTGGTATTTGCTCGTCGGTCGCGGTCTAACCGGTGCGGAGAAGCGCCAGTTCGCCGGCTCCTATTCGCTCGCGGGTTGGGAAGCCGTGGCCAGCGCACTTCGGTGGAAGCCCGGCCAGCAGCCAAACTTCCCGCCGCACACGAGCAGCCGGGGTGGGCGGGCGCCCGGTCTGTTGCACTTAGCGTTCAGGGATGGCGGCGAGCAGACTCGCAACTATCTCTTTACCGACGCTCCCGGTGAGTGGTTTCAAAAGTGGGCGGTGAATCGCAATGCTGTCGATGGGGAAGGTGCCCGCTGGGTGGCAGAGCACGCCGACGTCTTTCTGCTGATCGCCGACCGTGAAGCCCTTTCCGGCCCCAACATGGGCTCAGCCCGCGGCTCATTACAGCTCCTCGCCCAGCGGTTGGCTGCCGAGCGCTCGACCCGCCCGGTGGCGCTCGTCTGGACCAAGTCCGATGTCGCTGTCGCGCCTGAAATGGAGAAGGCGATTCGCGGAACCGTACTAGGCCTCATGCCGGAAACTTTAGAGTTCTCGGTGAGCATCGCACCAAGCGACCAGAGCGCGCCCGGCATAGGTCAAGGCCTCGTCGAATTACTTGACTGGACGCTGAACACCCATCGCAAGCGCGTGTCCTTGCCTCCGGCCACCGCGAGCAGCGCCGACCCGCTCTTCATGTTTGGCGTGAGGTGAATATGAGCGCCAACGATAACTCAATCCTGCTCATCGGCGAGTCTGGTGTCGGTAAGACGCATTACGGAGCCCAAATCTTGAAGCGGTTGATGAAGGGCGACGGCCGGCTCCGCATGGACGGGGCGGCGACCAATCTAGAACCATTTGAAGCCGCGATGGAGAGCCTGAATGAAGGGATGGCAGCGGGTCATACGGCCACGACGACCTATGTCGAAAGCATCTGGCCAATTACCGATGCCCACGGCGCCAAGGCAGAACTCGTGTGGCCAGACTATGGGGGCGAGCAGATCAAGGCCATGTCGTCGACCCGACGCATTCCGGCTGCGTGGCGCGCGCGTGTGCTCTCCACGCCAGCTTGGCTACTGCTCGTCCGCCTCCAGCAGACCCGCATGAGCGACGACATCTTCTCGCGCCCGCTCGGCGACCTGAAAAAAGCAGGCGGTGAAAATCGTGAGATTCAGATTTCCGATCAAGCTAGGCTGATTGAGCTTCTTCAAATGCTTGTTTATGTTCGCGGGGCGATCAGCCCAGAACCGCTCCGCAACCCACGTCTTTGCGTGCTGCTCAGTTGCTGGGACGAGCTAGGAACCGACGACAGGCCCGCTGCGGTTCTGCAGCGACGGCTGCCCATGTTCTCGAGTTTTCTGGTGAGCACCTGGGCGGAACCAAGCGTGCTCGGTCTCTCAGCGCTGGAGCGACCACTCAGCCCTCGCAATCGTGACATGGAATACGCGGCGCGCGGCCCAGAGCAGTTTGGCTACATCGTTCTGCCCGACGGCGCGCGCTCGCCGGATCTAACGTTGCCGATCCAGCATCTTTTGACCAAAGCCTCCTGAACCTCACTCCGGCAGAAGCATGAAGGTCCAACAAGCTATCTATGGAGAGGTCCGCGGCGGACACGCCCTGCGGGTGTCAAGCGACCACGGCCGGTTTTCTTCCGAACTGACGTCGCGCCTGGATCTGCCCGACACCGCCCCGCCCGGTGCAATTTGGTCCCCTTTCCTAAGCGGTTTCCCGCACGGCGATCGCTACGTCCTCGCGCGCACCTTCTCCGATTCGGCCGCTACACGGGCGGGCATGGTCCTCTCGCACGCCGTGATTGCATCGCTCGATGAGGTATCATCGACGACTGATCTACGGTCGCTCCTGGCCTTGCTGAGCGCATCCCCGCAGATGCCCGCAACGCTGGAATCGCGTGAAGTCTCGACGTCCACCGAAACACCTGCTGTGGCCGTCGATTTGGTCTCTACCGCCGAAGCCCTCACAATCCGTGGAGCCGGACCTGTGGTCCGGATCGGGCACCAGGGGTTTGAAGACTTGGTGGTCTCCTTGTGGTTTCATCTCTGGCCCGAACTGCGGGCCGGCTTCGCCTTTCGGCTGAGCTTCGGGCCGCAGGACTTGGTCGATGTGCCAAAGCCCTCGCTCGTTTGCACCCCGACAGCTTTAGCGGCTCGCTGGGCTGGCTACCGGATCGTAGGATCCACCACGCTAAAGACCAACTCGCACGCTGCCGCAATCCTCAGCGGAGGTGCGGGAGCAGAACCTATCCTGGGCTTTGCGCGCGAGATCGGTGCGCGGCTCGACGACCTCGCTAACCTATCCCTCCTTGAGCGGGCTTACGAACTCGGATTGGCTTCGACACGAAACTTCAACGAGTGCGTCGCTGTTCTTCGGCTGGTGGAGCGGCTCTCCCCCGATCCCGCTGCGGGCGTGCAGGGCAAGACGAGGCTTGTCGATCGACTCATTGACCGGCTGTCCCTAGCCTCGGCGCACGACGTTCTCTTGCTTAGGAATTTAGGCTCCGAAGCGTTTGCTACAGCCGACACCGTATGGGCTGGCGTTCGGGCTTGGGCTGCGAGGAACCGGTTCGCCCCTGCGGAAGACGAGCAGTTCCTGTCGGTGATCAACGACGCCATATCACCTGCAGCTGCAATCCCCGCATGGCAGAAGGCGATCCTCGCCGGCTTGGCCGAAGCGTCGCGCTCTGCATCGACGCTCTTCCCGGCTGCCTTCTGGCGATGGGCAAACGCAGGCCCCGCCACACTGACCGCGCTTTTCGAGCACCTCCCCGCCGACCGTGACATTGAGGCGCGCCTCGTGAGGGCTGCGCCTCACAATTTACCTCAAGGGGTCGGCGATGCCGTGATGGCGCTCGCACTATCTAAGCGTTGGCTGCATCTTCACGGTGCCGCAGCTGGCGCAAGCCTCGGCCCACACGAGGCGCTCCATCGGCAGCTCTTCATCGATGCCGATCCGACGCACATGGACGGCGTGCGAGCAGCCATTCGTCAGGCGACGCCAGTGCAAACGCTTGATGCTGCGTGGGAGACGGCCGACCCGCGCGTCCTGCGCATTGCTTCCGAAGAAGTCGCGCGGATGCCGCAGCTCTTGAAAGATGTCGATTTCCGCGCCGCGACCGCCCAGCAGGTTTGGGCAGGCGCACTGACAATCAATTTAGACGCGTGGAAAGGGCCGGTCGATCCATGGCAGGCCTTCACCGTCGTCCTCAACAATCTCATCGACGGCAACCCGGCCAATGAGGACCTGATCTCAGCGTTGTCTACGTCGCCGGTCGCCGATCTCAGTGATTATCCTCACCGCACGGATGTCTGGCCTCGGGTCGGAAGCACTGCTCGTAGCAACCTACTAAGGGCGACGGCCGCCGGCTGGTTAAAGCACGCTACGTCGACGGCCGTGCCATACGCTCCCGATCGACAGCTCGAGAATGTCCTTCTCTCCAGCAGCCCGCTGGATCAGGAACTGCGAGCCCTGCTTCAAACCAACGTAGGTGCGGTTGTCCGGATCGTCGCGGCGTTGTCTGGCTACGACGAATCCCGCTTCCTGCACCGGCTAGAGGAACTAGCCACATCACGCCACGCCCTTCCGGTGGCCGACGCCAACGCGCTCGGCCGTCTTGTTCTCGAGAGACGTTGGCAGCGCGTGGTAAATCAGATGGCTGACTGCGTGCGGCTTGGACGAGACGACTTCAAACCCGCGCTCAGCATTTGCTATACGATGATCAGCGCCTTCACTCGCTGGTCTCTCGGACTTTCATCCATCTCATCCGACGAGAAGTGGCAGGTGTTGGAGGAACTCGCGGCCTACCTTTACCCGAAAGGGCCAGACGACAACGAGTTGTGGGAGCGAGCCGGAGGTCGGCATGCCGACCTACAGAGCTACGGCAGCGGCCTCGCCCGCTGGCGGGACGCGATAGGGCAGATCCGTCGTGGCAAGGGACCGCGCTCCCGCCATCTGATCGAGGAGATGAGCCGCGATTTCCCTCAGAACGACCAACTGCGGTACTTGGCCGCTGACCCGGAGTTTAGGAGTGGGTACCGCTGAGCGCGGGACAAGGATGAAGCGATGAACGTGGATTATCAAATCGATGCGGTTGCGAAGACCGGCTTTCCAGGTGGGCATGCCCTAGTGATAGCCGTCGCGGCCTACCCAAAGGCCCCCCCGCTACCCACCGCAGTCATAAACGACGCGCGCGAGGTCGCCGCCGTACTCACTTCGCCGACGCATTGCGGCTATGCGCCCAAGAATGTGACCCTGCTGCTGGATGGACAAGCCTCGCTTGACGCGCTCCGCCGCGAGCTCGCGGCGCTCGCATCTCGGGCCAAACCCGACGACACAGTGGTGATCTTTTTCTCGGGTCACGGCGCACGCATCGGCACCCCGGCGAGCCCCGAGAGCGCCCTCGTCCCTATTGACTGCGACCCGGCGAACTTCACGTCGACGGTCCTGTCGGAAGCGGAGTTCTCGGCCGCGCTCTCGCGCATTACGGCGCAACGTGTCGTGGTGCTCATTGACGCATGCCATTCCGGCGGAGCCGGCAGCTTCAAGGCTGCCGACGGCGTTCCACTTCCTGAGTTCGGCTTCAGCGAGAAGTCGCTGGATCGGTTGGCGCAGGGGACTGGCCGCGTCCTCATCGCATCGTCGCGAGCGTCCGAGACATCCCTCGTTCTTGCGGGAGCAACGAACAGCCTATTCACACAGCACCTCGTAGAAGCCCTGCGGGGGAGCGCCCGTACGCACGGCGACGGGCTGATCCGCATCTTCGAGGTCTTCAACTACGTTTCCGAGAAGGTGCGTGGCGCCGCGCCTGGCCGTCAGCACCCAATCTTCAAGGCGAGTGACCTTGAAGACAATTTCGCGATAGCACTTGACCGTGGCGGTACCAAGAGCACGGGGACCGCTACAGCCGTGCAGACCTTACGTGACTCGTGGCGCCAACTTGAGGAGATTCTCCCTGACCTCTACCCTGCGGGTCCGCAGGACCAGGAGATATGGGCCCGAGCCGGTGGTGACTTATCGCGACTTCGCCTCACCAGCACGGGGCGAGCGAACTGGTTCGCGGCGCTCCGAACGCTCCGGCAAGGCGGCGGCGGCGCAGAAATCAGCCAGGACACTCTCGTCAAGGCTGCGCTCGGAGACTTCCCTCACCATCCAGAGCTGCGCAGGCTGCTTAGCAGCCAATGACCAGCAGCCAATCAACGAGCGCTCTACCTATTCCAAGCGGAATTCGAACGTTCAGAGCCGGGAACCAGTTCTCAACCCCGGAAACGCGTCACTGCGGCAGTGAGCAACTGGTGCTATCCCTCTTCACCGACCTCGTCCTGCTTGCGCTACTGCGGCGGGTGCCGTTCCTAAACGGAGTCGTCGCCCTGGTCACCATGTTCGGCCTGGATGGACTGCTGTTAGCCATCCGAGGCCAGCGCGGCCCATGCCTCCCGTCAGCGATCCAGCGTGAACAGCGCTACCGCCACACGTTCTCGTTCGAGGGATTCAAGACGGCCTCAATGGAATCCCCGTACAGGATGGCCATGTATCCGGGAGGCAGGGCCAGAACGTCCAGGACGGAGGGCCGCAGGTGGAAGAGTTGCCAGACCGAGAGGGCTGTCAGCTCACGTTCCTGCCCTTCTGCTTCATCCCTGTCCGCGCTCCCGATGAACCACCCCGAGTCGCCCTGCTCCGCCTCGATGCGCCCCAGGTAGATGCGACGAAGGTCCAGGCAGCCCTTCTCCAGGACCACCTTGTCGACGAGCCGGGCCTCGGCGGGCCCCGCCCCCACGCGCGACGTCAGGGCCAACTGACGCACCAGGCACGACAGGAGCGGAGTGACATCCGCCTCCGTTCCGAGAACCAGCTGGCCTTCGATGACCGGCCTTCCCAGCCACAATTCCTCGCCCCGCTGGGAGAAGGAGAACCAGAGGCCGCCGAAGTCGAAGGACTGACCGTCCTCAAACCGGGAGCATCCCGCGTGCATTCGCGCTAGGACTCCAAACAGGGATTTGTTGGCGGTCATCGCGGAGCGCGGAAATCTGGTCATCGGATGCAGCTCGGCCCCGCCCCCACCGCGGAGCGGGAGAGCGGGGCCGGCTGGCCGCAGTGGGACGCGGAGGGGGTCAGCCCTTCTTGGCCTTGCGCTCGGCGCGGGACTCCTCGGCCACGCGTCGGCGGTAGCTGTCGCCCTCAATGCTGATGATGCTGGCGTGGTGGATGACGCGGTCGATGAGAGCGATGGCGCACGCGGCGTTGGGGAAGATGGTGGTCCATTCCGAAAACGGCAGATTGGTCGTCAAGACAATCGGCTTTTTCTCATACCTGCGCGACACCACTTGGAAGAGCAGGTCCGCGTTCCGGGCGTCGTAGGAGAGGTAGCCAATCTCGTCGATGACGAGCAGACCCGCCTGGGTGCAGTAGTGCTTCAGGCGCCGGTCCAGGGCCCTGGCGGAGTCCTGACTGCCCAGGTCGAGCAGCAGTTGGGAGGCGGTGGTGAAGAGGACGGAGTGGCCAGCCTGCACGGCGTTGTAGGCGATGTTCTGGGCAATCATCGTCTTGCCCAATCCCTGAGGGGCGACAAGGACGACATTGGCGGGGCGGGCCATGAAGTCCAGGGCCAGGGCGCTCTCGACGGCCGGCCTGTCAATGCGCTTGGGCCAGCCCCAGTCGAAGTCGGCCATCGTCCTGAGCGCGCCGAGCTTGCTGCGTGACAGGCGCCGCTCCACGCTGCGACGAGCCCGGTCCTTCGTCTCCTCCTCGGCGATGGCTTCCAGCAGCTCGGTCGGCCCCCACCTGCGCTTGGTGGCCATGGCAATGAGGTCATCGAGTGCGTCGCTGGTGTGGCTCAGGCCGAGGGCGGTGAGACGTTCTTTCAGGGGCATCATGGTGCTTGCTCCGGGTCGCCCTCGAGGAGGGCGTCGTAGGCGTTGAGGGAATGCTGGGGGACGCGCTGCTCACGCACGCGCGGGTCATCTGGCAGCACCAGGGGCAGCGGCGGAGGCGCCCCCTTCTGACGGCGTCGCTGGTCGAGGACGTGGGCGACGGAGGCGGGCCCGAGTGCGCCGCGCTCGAGCGTCTCGGCCAGGGCGGCGTCCAGTTCCGCGGCGCCGTAGCGCTCTGCTAGCGCCAGCAGCTTCACGGTGTGGTTGCCGAGGTTGTCACCGCGGTCGGCGAGCGCCTGGAGCATCTGGTCGGCGCGTGGGCAGCGGGCGCGCAGCAAGTCCCGTCCGCGCAGCTCGTGGGCGTGGGCCTTCTTCCTGGCCAGCGCGGCCAGGTGCTGGGCGTCCTCGACGAGGGCGCCCTTGTCCCAGCTGCGCACGTGCGAGGCGACCTGCTGGGCGCCGTCGAGCAGGCGCACCGTGGTGGCAGAGGCCACCAGCGTGAGAGGACGGCGTACCAGGCCATCCGGAATCGAGTAGTCATTGCCGTCGAAGCGCACGTAGGGCGTCTTGCCGGAGGAGGCGGGGCGCACCACGTCGGTGGGCAATGGGTGGGCGGGCAGCGGCAGCAGGCGGGGACGCTCGTCTTCCAGTGCCTCGGCCACCGTGCGGCCCGAGGCGTCGCCGGGCACCCGACGCTGGTGGGCCACCTCGTCCACCCAGCGCTTGAGCTGCCGATTGAGGTCGTCCAGGCCGTGGAAGCTGCGAGCGGCGAAGAAGGAATCGCGCAGGTAGCGGATGGTGCGCTCCACCTTGCCCTTCTCGTTGCCGCGGTAGGGGGCACAGGGTTTGGGCGCGAAGTGGTAATGCCCGGCGGCCTCCAGCACGCGGGGGTGGAAGCGGATGGCGTCTCCGGCCCGCTCCAGCACGACGGACTTCAAGTTGTCGTAGAGGAGGCTGCGAGGCACGCCCCCGAGCGCCTCGAAGGCCTGGACGTGGCCCTGCAGAAAGCACTCCATCGTCTGCCCCAGGAAGAAGCGTGCGTACATGGCGCGCGAGTGGCCCAGCACCAGCACGAAGCAGGAGAGCGTCCGGGAGGCCCGCCCCACCTGCACCTTGCCGAAGCTGCCCCAGTCCACCTGCGCCTCTTCGCCAGGTAGGGTGCAGCGGCGCAGGAAGGCCTCGGCCTGGGGCCCAGGGCGCACCCGCCGCACGTAGCGCTTCACCTGCTCGTAGCCCCCCGGGTAGCCCCGGGCCTTCACCATGTGGAAAAGGCGCGTGGCCCTCAGGCGCGGGTGGGCCTTGAGGGTGGCGTCGATGAAGTCCGTGTAGGGGCCCAGCACGGTGGGTTTCACCGTGCTCCTATCGGCAGGGGCCACCTGCACGTCCTCGAGGGCCGCCTCCACGGTGTCGTGGTGCAGGCCCAACTCCGTGGCGATGGTGCCCACCGGCCAGTGCTCCGCGTAGTGCAGCCGGCGGATGCGGGCACGTACCTCCGGGGCAATCATCCGCCCACCTCCTCACGGAAGGCCGCGCCGCCAACGCGGGCCCACTCGGGTGCGCGCCAAGGTGGTGTGGCGGAGGAAGGGGCTTTGGCGCCCGCAGAACGTGCAGGCGGGAGAAGGCGGCAGTGCATGCGGAGGGGGCCTCGCTGCGCTCGGCTCCGAGGCCACCTGCGTGGTGGCCTGGACCGGCGCGAGTGGCACCGTCGCCTCGTGAGCCGCCTCCGGGGGAGCCTGATGCGTCACTTTCCTGCGTCGCTCCCGGTATGCAGCCTGGCGCGCAGCGTGGGCGTGCCGCCCGTCCCGCGTGCGCTGGTAGCGCCGCCCGGCCGCACGCACCGACTCCGCGCGCGCCCTCCTGCCGCAGGCCCGCTCGCAGTAGCGCTGGCCCCGGTCGCATCCGGTGCACAGCTGAAACAGCCGTCGGCACTCCGGCCGACCGCACACCGCCAACCGCAGCGACTCCACGCGCAGCCTCCCGCGCGCGCCGACTTCTGGCGCTACGCCCCGGACTGCGCTACCCCTGCCTCACCGGCCCGCCCCTCTCGCACACCAGGGCGCGCCTCCAGGAGGGCCCTCCAGGTGTCGCTGGTGGGCCTTCCGTTTTTCAGGACGCGCGCGACCGCGGACTCCACCGGCGCACTCCCCACCCCTCAACTTTTTGGCTGCACGCGCCGACGGTGCCGGCCACGAAGTCACGGAACTCCGGGCGACCGATGACCAGGAATCAGCGCTTCCTGGAGACCATCAACACAGGGATTCCGCCTGCCGGGCCAGGCGCTCGTTACACCAGAGGACGAACTTCCGGCGTCCGATGTCCCGCTCGAAGCGCTTCGATGCGCTCACTTCGCGTGGGCCACCACGGGCATCTTCACCGGGCCGCGCACCGTCATGGAGCGGTTCCACTCCATCGGCCCGGCCGGGGTGAAGCGGGCGAAGCGCGTCAGCAGCGCCTCCAGTCCGAGCTTCACCTCCAGTCGCGCGAGCGGCGCGCCCAGGCAGAAGTGCACGCCATGGCCGAACGGCAGGTTGTTCACCCCCTCGCGGTCCATGTCGAACGTCTCCGCGCCCGGGAAGTGCGTCTCATCCCGGTTCGCCGCGCCCATCATCAGCGCCACCGGTGAGCCCTTCGGAATCGTCACACCGCGAATCTCCGTGTCCGCGGTGGTGACGCGCATGATGGCCTGCACCGGCGGCTCGTAGCGCAGCACCTCCTCCAGGAAGCGCGGAATCTGCGCGGGGTTCGCCCGCAGGCGCTCCAGCAAATCCGGGCGCTCCATCAGCACGCGCATCGCGTGGCTCATCAGGTGGATGGTCGTCTCCAGCCCCGCCACCAGCAGCAGGAACATGAAGTTCATCAACTCCGCGTCGCTCAACTGCTCACCGTCCACGCGCGCGTTGATGAGGTCCGTCACCAAATCATCCCGAGGCTCCACGCGGCGGCTGGCCAGCACGCGCCCCATGAAGTGCTCCGTCTCCTTCACTGTGGCGCGAATCTCCGCCATGCGCGGCGACTCCGCGGAGCCGGGGGGAATGGACGTAATGCTGGTGAGGTCGTCCGCCCAGCGCTTGTAGAGATGCGTCTGTGCCGGGTCCAACCCGATGAGCTCGCCGATGACGCTCGCGGGCAATGGCAGACAGAAGGCGTCCACGAAGTCCACCTCCCGGCCCTCGGGGATGCGGTCCACAATCGCTCCCGCGAAGCCACGGATGCGCGGCTCCAGGCGAGCCAGCACCGGCGGACCGAAGGCGCGGTTGACCAGCGCCCGCAGCCGCGTGTGGTTCGGCGGGTCCATCCCAATCATCGAGTCCGCGAACGGGTTGTGCCCCAGCCACGCCGGCTTCGTCGCCACGCGCATGCCGATGCTGGAGAACACCGCCGGATTCTTGAAGGCCGCCACCACGTCGTCATGCCGGGTGAGCACCCAGTAACCACCCGGGTCCACCTGGCACACCGGAGACCGGCGCAGCTCGGCATAGGTCGGATAGGGATTGGCCCGGACCTCGGGCACCAGGAGATTCACGCGTCCGCTCATGGGCTCGAATCCTCGCCCGGCAGAGGGCCCGCAGGGAACGTGGGTATCCGATGACACGTGTACTTCAACTGTCTGTAGCTACGGGCACCGCCATCGGTGCGTGCGCCCTACCCCGTCCCCAGCTCCCTCGCGAGCGACAGCAACTCCGAGCGCAGCCATCTGTTACGCGGCTCCGAGTCCGATTGCCTGTGCCAGTAAAGATGCAGCTCCAGCGGAGGCAGTGACAGCGGCATGGGCAGGAGGTGGTTGCCCAGCAGTGCATGCAGCGCCTCCGCGCGGCGCCGCGCCATGGTGAGGAGCTGGTCCGAGCCAGACACGATGTGGAACGCGGCCTCGTAGTGCCGGCACCGCACCGTGACGTCGCGCTGGTAGCCCAGGCGGCTGAGCACCAGGTCCTCCACCGTCAACCCCGTGCGGCGCGACGACACGGCCACATGCTTCGCGGCCATGTACGCCGCCACATCCAGCCTGCGCCTGCGCCGGCTCACCACGCAGAAGGTGTCGCGCAGCAATGGTTCATGGCGCAGCTCCGCGCTCGTCGGCTGCTCCACGTCGATGGACAAATCCAACCGCCCCGACGCGAGGTCCCGCTCCAGCCGGGGCCGGTCCAGCCGCACGCTGGTGACGCGCGCCTCAGGAGCGCTCTTCCGCAGCCGCTCCACGAGGTGCGGGAGCAGGGACGGCTCCAGCATGTCGGTCATCGCGATGACGAGGTTGCCCACGTCGCGCTTCGGTTCGAAGCCGCGCGTGTGGTGCACGGCCCCGTCGAGCAGCGCCAGCGCCTCGCGGATGTCCGGCGCCAGCCGCTCCGCGAACGGGGTGGGCGCCACCCCCCTGCCCTCGCGCACGAAGAGCGGCTCCCCGAGCTGGTCTCTCAGGCGGGCGAGCGCATGGCTGATGGCCGACTGGCTGAGGAAGAGTACCTCGGCGGCCCGGGTGAGGTTCCGCTCCCGGAGGACGACGTCGAACACCCGGAAGAGGTTGAGGTCCAGCCGGGCAAGCCGGGCGGAATCCTGAACTGGGTTCATACCAACACATGACCAACATTCACTGGATGCATCAAGCCCGGATGCGGAGGATGGGGGTACCCACGTCAGAAGGAGGACCGCGATGGACTTCGAACCGAGCGCCCGTACCAAGGACTACCTGGAGCGCATCAAGCGGTTCATGCGCGAGCACATCGAACCGGCGGAGGCCGGCTTCCGCGATTACGTCAACGCCCACTGCCACGGCGGTGACTGGACGACGTGGAAGGTGCCGCCGGTGATGGTGGAGCTGAAGGCCCGCGCGAAGGCGGAGGGCCTGTGGAACCTCTTCCTTCCCGACGAGAAGCTCGGCGCCGGCCTCAGCGTCCTCGAGTACGCGCCGCTGGCCGAGGAGATGGGCCGCAGCTTCATCGCCCCCGAGGTCTTCAACTGCAACGCCCCGGACACCGGCAACATGGAGGTGCTCTGGAAGTACGGCTCCGAGGAGCAGAAGGAGCGCTGGCTCAAGCCGCTGCTCGCGGGCGACATCCGCTCCGTGTTCTGCATGACGGAGCCCGACGTGGCCTCGTCGGACGCCACCAACATGCAGGCCACCGCCACCCTCGACGGCAACGAGGTGGTCCTCAACGGCAGCAAGTGGTGGTCCTCCGGCCTCGGCCACCCCAACGCGAAAATCATCATCTTCATGGCCCGCACGCCCGACACGGGCGGTGACCGCCACCACCAGCACTCCATGGTGCTGGTGCCTACGAACGCCAAGGGCGTCAACATCAAGCGCATGCTGCCCGTGTTCGGCGACTACGACGCGCCGCACGGCCACGGCGAGGTGCACTTCGACAACGTGCGCGTGCCCCTCTCCAACATCATCTCCGGCCCCGGCATGGGCTTCGAGATTGCCCAGGGCCGGCTCGGCCCCGGCCGCATCCACCACTGCATGCGGTGCCTCGGCGCGGCGGAGAAGGCGCTGGAGCTGATGATTGACCGCGGCATGAAGCGCACCGCCTTCGGCAAGCAGCTCCTCAACCTCGGCGGCAACCGCGAGCGCGTCGCCGAGGCGCGCGTGGCCATCGACCAGGCGCGGCTGCTCACGCTCTACGCCGCGTGGAAGATGGACGAGGTCGGCGCGCTCGGGGCCATGACGGAGATTTCCGCCATCAAGGTCGCCGCGCCCAGCGTGCTCCAGAAGGTGGTGGACGACGCCATCCAGGTTCACGGCGGCGCGGGCGTGTCCCAGGACACGATGCTGTCCGGCTTCTTCGCCCAGGCGCGCACGCTGCGTCTCGCGGACGGCCCGGACGAGGTGCACAAGGGACTCATCGCCCGCATCGAGCTGGCGAAGCGCGGCTACTCCCGGAGCTGAACGACATGTCCGACAAGCGCATCTTCATCACCGGTGGCGCCAGCGGGTTGGGCAAGTCCATCGCCCTGCGCTTCGCTCGCGCGGGGTGGAAGGTCTGCATCGCCGACCTCCACGAGGCGCGGGGCGCGGAGACGCTGGCCGAGCTCGGGGCGAATGGGCTCTTCCTCCGCTGTGACGTGACGCGCGAGGAGGACCTCCACGCGGCAGCGGAGATGCTCCAGTCCCGCTGGGGCGGCGTGGACGTGGTGGTGAACAACGCGGGCGTCGCGCAGGCCGGCGCCATCGAGGACGTGTCCATCGACAACTGGCGGTGGATCATCGACATCAACCTGCTGGGCGTGGTGCGGGGGTGCAAAGTGTTCACCCCCGTCTTCAAGCGACAGCGCCACGGGCACCTCGTCAACGTCGCCTCCATGGCGGGCCTGCTCGATGTGCCGATGATGAGCAGCTACAACGCCACCAAGGCGGCCGTCGTCTCGCTGTCGGAGACGCTGCACAACGAGCTGGCGGAGGACAACATCGCCGTCAGCGTGGTGTGCCCGTCGTTCTTCAAGACGAACCTGGGCGACTCGCTGCGCACCACGGACCCGCGGCTGGGGGCCACCATGGCGCGGCTGTTGGAGCGCTCGTCCATCACCGCGGAGGACATCGCCAACGACGTCTTCCGCGCGGTGGAGAAGAAGGAGTTCTACGTCCTGCCCCACGCGGAGGGCCGCAAGGCGTGGTTCCTCAAGCGCTTCCTCCCGCGCGACTTGTACGTCAAGGTGATGCGCAAGAGGACCGCCCGGATGCGCCCGAGCCCCGGCCCCGCACCGACGACCTGAGGGAGAGAACGCGCCATATGCCTTCCAACAGCCCCATCGACCAGGGACGCGCCGTCCGCCCCGGCGAGGAACTGAACGTCCCCGCTGTCGACGCCTGGCTCAAGGCCCTCGTTCCCTCCCTGGAGGGCACGCCGGAAATCACCCAGTTCTCCGGCGGCGCCTCCAACTGGACGTACCGGCTGAAGTACCCCAACCGGGACCTCATCCTGCGCCGCCCTCCCGCGGGCACGAAGGCCAAGTCCGCGCACGACATGTCGCGCGAGTACAACGTGCAGAAGGCCCTCAAGCCGGCCTACCCGGTCGTGCCGAACATGGTCGGCCTGTGCCAGGACGCGTCCGTCATCGGCTCGGACTTCTACGTGATGGAGCGCGTCGAGGGCATCATCCCGCGCAAGCACATGCCGCGCGGGCTGGAGCTCGACAAGGCCACCACGCGCAAGCTCTGCCTCAACGTCATCGACAAGCTGGTGGAACTGCACCAGGTGGACGCGGCCTCCGTGGGGCTGACGTCGCTGGGCAAGGGGCCGGGCTACCCGAAGCGACAGATTGAAGGCTGGTCGGACCGGTACGAGAAGGCGCGCACCTGGAACGTGCTCAGCTTCAAGCGCGTGCGCGACTGGCTCAAGGCGAACACGCCGGATGACGTCGCCACCTGCATCATCCACAACGACTGGCGCTTCGATAACGTGGTGCTGGACCCGGGTGACCCCACGCGTGTCATCGGCGTGCTCGACTGGGAGATGGCCACGCTGGGCGACCCGCTGATGGACCTGGGCAACACGCTGGCCTACTGGATTCACGCGGATGACAACTTCATGCTGCGGATGACGCGCCGCCAGCCCACGCACCTGCCCGGCATGCTGCGGCGCGAGGAGGTGGTGGAGTACTACCTCGACAAGATGAAGCTGAAGCCGGGCAACTGGACCTTCTACGAGGTCTACGGCCTGTTCCGGCTCGTGGTCATCATCCAGCAGATCTACTACCGCTATCACCACAAGCAGACGCGCAACCCGACGTTCAAGAACTACTGGCTGCTGGCCAACTACCTCGGCCTGCGCTGCGAGCGGCTCATCCGCACGAAGGGAGCCCGCTGATGGGTGTGGTGTACCTCGTCCGGCACGGGCAGGCCTCGTTCGGGGCCGCGGACTATGACCAGCTCTCGGAGACGGGCGTGGCGCAGTCACGGGTGCTCGGGGAGACGCTGCGCTCGAGGCTGCCGCGCGTGGACGCGGTGGTGACGGGGACGCTGACGCGCCACCGGCAGACGGCCGAGGCGTGCCTCGCCGCGCTGAAGGTAGACGCCCCGCCGAAGCGCGTGCCGGGGTTCGACGAGTTCGACCTCGACGAGCTCATCGTCCGCCACTCGCCGCGCTACGCGGACCGCACGCTGCTGATGCAGGACATCGCCTCGGCGACGGAGCCGCGCCGCGCGTTCCAGGAGCTCTTCACGGAAGTGGTGGCCCGCTGGGTGAGCGGCCGGCACGACGACGAGTACACCGTGTCCTGGCGCACCTTCCGGGACGGCTGCATCCGGGCGCTCGACGAGCTCATCCTCGAGCTGGGCGCCTCCAGGAGCGCGCTGGTGTTCACCTCCGGCGGCCCCATTACCGCCATCTGCCAGGACCTGCTGCGCATTCCGGACGAGCACGCCTTCCGCCTCAACACGGCCCTCGCCAACTGCGGCGTCACCAAGGTCGTCTACAGCGAGCGGGGACGCTTCCTCTCCACGCTGAACGAGCACAGCCACTTCGAGGGCCCGCAGCGAGCCCTCCTCACCTACCGCTGAGGGCCGCCCTCCATGCGAAAGAACATCCTGATTACCGGCGCCAGCTCCGGTCTCGGCGAGGGCATGGCGCGCGAGTTCGCCGCCCTGGGCCGCAACCTCGCGCTGTGCGCGCGCCGCACCGAGCGGCTGGACGCGCTCAAGGCGGAGCTGCTCCAGAAGCACCCGGGCATCACCATCTCCGTGCGCGCGCTGGACGTGAATGACCACGCGCAGGTGTTCAGCGTGTTCGACGCCTTCGCGCAGGAGCTCGGCAGCCTGGACCGCATCATCGTCAACGCGGGCATCGGCCTGGGCAAGCGCATCGGCACCGGCCACTTCGCCACCAACGTGCAGACAGCCCAGACGAACTTCGTCTCCGCGCTCGCGCAGTGCGAGGCGGCGGTGGGCATCCTCCGCAAGCAGGGCGACGGGCACCTGGTGACGATTTCCTCCATGAGCGCCATGCGTGGGATGCCCCGGCACCTGACGGCGTACGCCGCGACGAAGGCCGGCCTCTCCACGCTCACCGAGGGCATCCGAGCCGAGCTGCTCGGCACGCGCATCAAGGTCAGCACCATCTTCCCCGGCTACATCCACACGGAGCTCAACGCGGGCGCGAAGAACCTCCCGTTCGCCGTGGACTCCGAGAAGGGCTCGCGCGCCCTGGTGAAGGCGATTGAGCGCGAGCCGGTGAAGGCCTACGTGCCCGGCTGGCCCTGGGCCGCCGTGGGCTTCCTCCTGCGCAACCTGCCCCTGAAGCTCGTGGCGCGGATGTCTTGACCGTCGCTGGTCTCACGCGGGAGTGACGGCTAGCGTTCGCGGCCCCATGACCGCCAACGTCTCTCCTCCCGCGCAGTCCACCGCCGACGCGCCTCCGGCCCGACTCGGGCTGATGGCTCGCTTCGGCCCCGGCATCCTCGTGGCGGCCACGGGCGTCGGCGCTGGCGACCTGCTCACCGCGAGCCTCGGTGGCTCGACGGTGGGCGTGTCCATCCTGTGGGCCGCCGTCGTCGGCTCCGTGCTGAAGGCGTTCCTCAACGAGGGCATCGCCCGCTGGCAGCTCGCCACCGGCACCACGGTGCTGGAGGGCTGGGCGCGGTTCGGCGCGGGCCTTCGCTACGTCTTCTTCATCTACCTGCTCGGCTGGAGCTTCTTCACCGGCGGCGCGCTCATCTCCGCGTGCGGCGCCGCGGGCGACGCGCTGCTGCCGCTGAGCAGCGACGCGGAGACGTCACGACGCATCTGGGGCGTGGTGCACTCGCTCGTCGGGCTGGGGCTCGTCTGGTACGGCGGCTTCCGCCTCTTCGAGAAGCTGATGGCCGCGTGTACCGCGCTGATGTTCGTCGCCGTCCTCTTCACCGCCGTGGGCTCGGGCCCGGACTGGGGCGCCGCCGCGCGAGGCCTCGTGCTTCCAGCCTTACCGAAGGGCGGCACGGCCTGGGTGTTGGGACTCCTTGGCGGCGTGGGCGGCACGGTGACGCTGCTCTCGTACGGCTACTGGATTCGCGAGAAGGGCCGCGAGGGGGCGAAGTGGCTGAAGACGTGCCAGGCGGACCTCGCCGTGGGCTACGCGCTCACGGGCATGTTCGGCATGGGCATGGTGCTCATCGGCTCCACGCTGAAGCTGCAGGGCAGCGGCCTCAAGGTGGCGAACCTGCTCGCGCAGCGGCTCGGTGAGGTGATGGGCCCCGCGGGCTACTGGCTCTTCCTGCTCGGGTTCTGGGGCGCCGTCTTCACCAGCCTGCTGGGCGTCTGGGAGGGCGTCCCCTACCTCTTCGCGGACTTCCTCCGCATCCACGGCAAGCGGCCCGAGCCGCAGATGGACTTGAGGAACACCCGGGCCTGGCGCCTGTACCTCGTGGCGCTGGC
Organism: Pyxidicoccus sp. M6; assembly: GCF_055568925.1. NCBI lineage: Bacteria > Pseudomonadati > Myxococcota > Myxococcia > Myxococcales > Myxococcaceae > Pyxidicoccus > Pyxidicoccus sp. M6. The sequence goes on from NZ_CM145714.1 coordinate 10,608,010, forward strand.
CCTGGTCCCCCTGCCCATGCTGTGGGCGCCGCTGCAGCGCGCACAGCTCGCCTACGCGGTGGTGGGCGCGCTTTTCATGCCGCTGCTCGCCGCCACGCTGCTGGTGATGAACAACCGGCGCGCGTGGATAGGGGCGCTGCGCAACAACTGGCTCACCAACGCCGCGCTCGTCGCCACGCTGCTCTTGTTCCTCGTCGTCGGGCTCGACGAGGCGCTCGAAGCGCTCCGCAAGCTCCAGGGCCCGTGAGCGAGGCTCAGGCCCGCGCGGCCCGCGCCGCGCCGTCGTCGTTCTCCGCGCCGTAGCGCAGCGACTCCCACGCGAGCATCACCTTCTTGCGCGCGGGCCCCCAGCGGTAGTCGCCGAAGACGCCCGTCTTGCGCAGCACGCGGTGGCAGGGGATGAGCAGCGCCACCGGGTTGTCTCCCACCGCCGAGCCCACCGCGCGCACCGCCTTGGGGTTTCCAATCGCGCGGGCGATGTCCTCGTACGTCGCCACCTGCCCCGGGGAGATGCGCAGCAACGCCTGCCACACCTGCACCTGGAAGGGCGTGCCCTTCACCAGCACCGACAGCGGCGTGGGCTCGCGCGGAGGCGCCTCGGGGAAGATGCGCTCCGCCCACGACGCGGTGCCCTCGCGCGACGCCAAGAAGGTGGCGTGGGGCCACTGCTCCTTCAGCGACGCCAGGGCTTCCTCCGCGGACTCGCCGGTGAGGAAGTGCAGGCCGCAGATGCCCCGCTCGCAGGCGGCGATGAGGCAGTCGCCAAAGGGCGACGGGTGGATGCCGTAGCGGATGGTGAGCCCCTCGCCGCCGAGCTTGAACTCTCCCGGCGTCATCGCGGTGAGGGTGACGAAGAGCTCGTGCAGGCGCCCGCCGCCGGACAGGCCCACGGAGTAGGACGTGTCCAGCACGCTGCGCCGCTCGGCCAGCAGACGGCGGGCCGAGCTGAGCGTGTGTACCTGGAGGAAGCGCTTGGGGCTGATGCCCGCCCAGCGCGTGAAGAGGCGCTGGAAGTGGAAGGGGCTCAGGCCCACGTGCGCGGCCACGTCATCCAGGGACGGCTGCTCGCGCGCATGGGCGTCGAGGTAGAGGATGGCCTGCTCGATTCGTGCGTAGTCGCTGGTCGCCATGGAAGGGTCGCTCCTGCTCCTGGGTATGGCCGCCGGACCGCGTGCAAACAACCCGGTTCTTGCGCCCACCTGGCGCCGCCGAAGGCCGCAAGGAGCGGGTCGTCCGGCCGGGGCGTGCTCCCTACCCTGCCTCGCGTTCCACCCCTTCCGGAGTCCCTGATGCGTCTGTACGACTATGCCCCTTCCGCCAACGGCTACAAGGTCCGCCTCCTGCTCTCCTGGCTCCAGAGGCCCTATGAGCTGGTGCCCGTGGACATCTTCGCGGGAGAGAGCCACACGGAGGACTTCCTCCAGAACAAGAACCCCGACGGGCGCGTCCCCGTGCTGGAGCCGGAACCCGGCCGCTTCCTCGCCGAGTCCAACGCAATTCTCCTCTACCTCGCGCGCGGCACGCCGCTCCTGCCCGAGGATGCTTTCGAGTGCGCCCACGTCCACCAGTGGCTCTTCTTCGAGCAGAACAGCGTGGAGCCCAACGTGGGCACCGTGCGCTTCTGGCGTCTGACGGGACGCGCCTCGCACCATCCGGAGACCTTCCGCCTGCGCACGGAGCGGAGCCACGAAGCACTGGCCGCGATGGAGCGCCACCTGCGCGGGCGCGCATTCTTCGTGGGCGAGCGCCCCACCGTCGCGGACATCTCGCTGTACGCGTACGCGCACGTGGCGCCCGAGGGTGGCATCGATTTGAAGCGCTACCCCGCCGTGGCCGCGTGGCTGGAGCGCGTGAAGGCGCGGCCCGGTCACATCGGCGCGCTGGCGCCGTACACGGCCAACGCGCACGTCGTCATCGCTCCGGCGGCGTGACGGTTTCAGCTGACTGCGCGCATCCCGACCCGCCTCGCGTCGCGCCGCGCGGACGGCCCCTCCGGGAGCGTTGCGGAAGCGTCCTCTTCGGAAATGTCGGGGGTTTTGCGCGGGCGGTCTCAACCGGTCATCGCAACGACCCGGGCGAAATGTCCCGACATTTCCGAACAGCATGCCCTCGACCCGCACCCGGCCCGCCTCCCCCATGGCGTAGCGGCGAAGCCATCCAGAAGCCCCTGATATCCCTGGAACTCACTGAACATCTCGCAACGTCCTTCAGGGATGCGCGGCTTGACTCGCCGCGGGCAGAGGACTAATCCGTACCCGCGATGAAGCACTTCCGCTCCATGTGTCGAATGTCGAAGCCGGGTGGGCCCCAGCCCGCCAGCGTCGGCTGACGTCCACACCGACACTGACGAGCCACCGGAGCCCACCCACCCGCGAGGGTTGGTGGGCTTCGTCGTTCCTGGACGCGCGCTCTCCCTCGCCCCTTCTACCCGAGGAACCCGCGTCCCATGCCCACGCCCAGCACTCCATTCCCCGCGCCCACTCCGCGCCTCTTCGACCTCGCCCTGCCCGGCTTGAAGCTCGAGGCCGGCGCACGTGTCTCGAATCACCTCGTCCGTGGCTGGTGGTGGGGTCCGGAGGAAGACCTCCCCTGGCTCCACTCGCACGCGCGCGTGCTCTCGGAAGAAGAGGCCCGCGCGAGCACCCTGCGCGTCGTCCGCCGCACCGTGACCGAGCAGCGCAACGCCGTCGAGCGCGCCCGCCCCCATGGAATCACCCGCGCCCCCGCTCGCGTCCCCACCGTGCTGCTGGTGCACGCGCTCACGGGGGACATGCGCGCGGGTGGAGAGGGCGGCTGGTGGGAGCCGCTCATCGGCCCCGGGCGCGCGCTGGACCCGGCGCGCGTGCGGCTGCTGTGCTTCAACAACCTGGGCTCCTGCTACGGCACCACCGGCCCCGCGGATGAGGGCTTCCCGGGGCGGCTCGACGACGTGCGCTTCGGACCGCCGCCGCCCGTCGGCAAGGGAGACCTGCGTCAGGACGAGGCACGGCTGCCGGCCACGATTACGCCGTGGGACCAGGCGCGCAGCATCCTCCTCGCGCTGGACGCGCTGGACGTGGAGGAGGTCGAGCTCGTCACCGGCGGCTCGCTGGGAGGGATGATTGTCCTCTGCCTCGCGGCGCTGGCGCCGGAGCGCTTCGCGCGCATCGCGCCCATCGCCACCGCCGAGTCCGCCACGTCATGGGTGGTGGGCTTCAACCACGTGGCGCGGCAGGCGATTCTGCTGGACCCGGGCTTCCCGGAGGCGCCGCACCGCGGGCTCGAGTTGGCGCGGCAGCTCGCGATGCTCACGTACCGCGCGGAAGCGGGACTGGAGCGTGGCCAGGCGCGTCCCGCCGCGTGGTCCTCGCGCGCGCTATACCCGGTGCAGAGCTACCTGGAGCACCAGGGCCGCAAGCTGGAGGCGCGCTTCGACGCGCGCGCGTACCTCGCGCTGCTGGGGGCCATGGACCACCATGACGTCTCGCGCTGCGTCGACCGGGGGCTGCCTCGCATCCGCGCGAGCGCGCTGTGCGTGGGCATCGACCAGGACCAGCTCTTCCTCCCGCACCACATGGAGGCACTGGCCCGTCGCCTGCGAGAGCACGGCCTCCACGCCGAGCACGCGGTGCTGTCCAGCCCGTACGGGCACGACGGCTTCCTCGTGGAGTGGGACTCCATGGCCGCGCTCCTCACCCGCGCGCTCGCGCTGCCGCCCGGGTTGGGCTCAGCCGCCCGCGCCCAGGTGGCATAGCGCCGCTCACCCCGTCTTGCGCTGTCCCGACGGCTCCGAAGCGGCGGACGTGTGGTGGGACCACGTCGGCGGCTCGGACTCGCGGGTGAAGGCGCGCAGCCGTCGGTACTCCTGGTACGACGCCTGGAGCGTCAGCACGTCCCCGGCGTGGATGACCTCTTCACCCGCCGGGTTGAGCTTCTCCTCCCCGGCGCGCAGCAGCGACAGCGTCAGCGTGCCGAACCTGTCTCGCAGGTTGGCGATGTTGAGCCCGGGCAGCCCTTCGCGCGCGTCGAACTGGGACACCACCATCAGGTGCTTGCCCAGGTGGAAGGAGTGGATGATGCGCGGGTCCATGGCCGCCAGCGCCATGGCGGGCGCGGCGAGCGACGAGCTGGACAGCGCCTCCGCCTTGAAGGTGTCGCGCACCTTGCCGCTCAGGTCATCGTCGAAGAGGCGGATGACCACGCGGATGTCCGGGTTGAGCTTGCGCGCGTCGAGGGCGATGTTGAGGTTGGCCAGGTCATCGTCCGTGGCGCAGACGATGGCCGAGGCGTGCTTCACGTTGGTGCGCGGCAGGCACAGCGGGCTGCGCGTGTCGTCGATGAGCAGCGGCACCTGCTCGTCCCGCAGCGCGGACACGAAGGCGGCGTCCTCGCGCTTCTCCACCACCACCACGTCGCGGCCCATCTCACGGAGCTGCGTGACGACGCGGTAGCCCACCCGGCCCGCTCCGCACACCACGACGTGGCCCTTCATCGTCTCGGTGACCACTTCAATCCACTCCTTGTCGTTCTTGTGCCGGGCGAAGAAGAGGTACGCGAAGCGCACCACACCGTCCGCCACCAGGGCGATGCCCACCGGTGGAATCACCAGGTTGACCAGCTCGATGACCCAGTCGCGCACGTACGGCAGCGACGGCTGGCCGTACATGAGGAAGTAGACGTGGTGCAGGCCCTCACCGAAGGTGATGCCGGTGCCGTCCGGCCCCACGTAGCGCAGGCAGAACAGCAGCGGCCCCAGGATGAACAGGGCCGCGGACAACACCAGCGTGGTGCGGAAGCGCCGGATGAGCGCCCGCAGGTAGCGCAGGTTCACCTGGACCTGGCGGCGGGACAGCTTCAAGGCGCCTCCTCGAGGACGGGGACGACTAGGACGCCGGGGTGATTTCGGTTGCCGCCGCGTTGCGCGCGCGCCGCCGCTCCACCAGCCACACCAGCAGCACGCCCAGCTCGTAGCAGGCCAGCATGGGGCCCGCCATCAGCGACAGATTCACCACGTCGCCCGTGGGGGTGATGATGGCCGCGGCGATGAGGCACACCACGAAGGCATGGCGCTGGTACTTGAAGAGCCATCGCGACTGAACCACGCCCACCACGCCCAGGAGCGCCATCACCAGCGGCAGCTCGAAGATGATGCCAAAGGCGAGGATGAGCAGCAGCACCAGCGAGAGCTGCTCGTCCATGCTCAGCATGGGCCGCGTCCACCTCGCGGCCTCGTGCTGGGCGATGCCGGACGCCAGCTCCTTCTCCAGCCTCCACACCTCCTGCAGCTCTTCCGAGTGCGTAGGCGCCGCGCCGCCCACCAGGCTGACCGCGCTGTCCATGGCCGCCGCCGCCGCCACGTAGTCCTGCTTGCCGAACGCGCTCACCGCCTCCACGCGCTTCTCCACGGCCTGCTTCAGCACGCCGCGCGCCTGGGTACCGAACCCCTCCGAGGCGGAGTCCAGGAGCCGCCCCAGCGCGTCCAGCCGGGAGCGCAGCTCCACGCCCCCCGCGGGCGCCTGCTTGGGCTCGGTCACCTGGCCCTCGCCGGTCGCCCGCAACAGCTCGTTGGTCTCCTTCGCGAGCGAGCCCGCCCGCTCGGCGTCACCCACGCGCAAAAAGCGCAGCACGTCCTCCGCGCGCAACTGGGCCGTGTCCAGCCGCTGCTCCAGCGCCAGCGTCTCCTCCTCGTTGAGGAGGAACTTGAACATGGAGGGCAGCACCGCGAAGTAGCAGAAGCTCGCGCCGAGGATGAAGGCGATGGAGCCGAACGCCACGAAGGGCGCGGCGAACCGGCGCTCCTCCGGGTACAGCCCCGGCGATACGAAGCCCCAGATTTGAAGCAGGATGACGGGCGTGGTGAGGAAGATGCCGCAGTACACGCCCACCTTCATGAGGACGTTAATTTCCTCGATGCCGGACGTGTAGATGAGCGCGCGGTTGCCCTCGGGGAGCGCGTCCAGCACCGGCCGCATCAGCAGGCCGAAGATGGGCCGGGCGAAGACGAGCGAAACGGCGCCCAGCACCAACACCGCGATGGTGCACTTGAACAGGCGCGAGCGGAGCTCCGCGAGGTGCTCCATCAGGCTCATGCGCAGCTCGGGCTCCGGGGAGACGGGCGGGGGGCTCAGGGCTCAGCTCCGTTTCGGCGCGTTGCGCGCCACCGTGCCGGGGACGGGGACCGGCGTATCAGGGGTGAGTGCCACCGGCTCGGCCGCGGGGGCCTGCGGGGCCTCGCGCAGGAAGGAGGGCTCCGCCGGACGGGGCCCGGACGCGTCCAGTTCCAGCACCTGCGTCGTCGTCCCCGGGGCGGGGGCCGGCGCGGCGGCGTCCGGGGCCGGGGCCACCGGGCTCGCATTCGCGGCATCGGGAGGAAGGACGGGGGCCTCGGGCAGGCTCACCGAGGAAGGGGGCGGCGTGTTGGAGAAGGACGACCCGGGGCGCACGGGCGGCGTGGGCGCGGAGACGTCCTGGTCCATGGTGTAGAACTCCCGCTCCACGACGTTGCGCACCTCGTCCGTCTGGCGGCGGAACTCCCGCATGAACTTGCCGATGCCACGTGCCAGCTCGGGCAGCCGCTTCGGCCCGAGAATGAGCAGCGCGGCCACCGCGATGAGCACCATCTCGCCTGCGCCGATGTTGAACATGTCCTGACGCGCTCCCGGGAAAAGCAGCCCGGGTTATCGCGCCCCGGACGGGCCGGCGCAACCGCTCGTCGCTTCCATGCGTCCGCCCGACACCGTGGGAGGGTGGCAGGCGGGCAGGCGGGGCAAAAAGCCCCATCACGAGTGGGGAGAGGCCTCGGGGGACAGCGGGACGGCGCCCCCCTTGGCCGGCGCCACGGCCAGGGCCCGGGCCTGCTCCCGGGCGCGCACCCGGTGCTCCACCGTCCGCATCATCGGCGGCACCAGGAGGGCGAGGGCGATGGAGAACCCGGCCACCTTCGTCATGCCCCCCAGGGTGCCGTCCGGCAGGTCCGTCAACAGCTGCACGCTGACGAAGGCGCCCACCGCGGCGGCCATGTGCTGGATGGCGGACTGCAGCGACATGAAGCGCGCGCGCACCGGATTCTCGGGCACCCGCGAGGTGAGCGTGTTGTAGGCCACGTTGCGCATGCCCATGGACAGCATGAAGGCCATGAAGAGCACCGGCACCGGCAGCCACTGTGGGTAGTGCACGAAGCCGATGTACGTGGACACCACCGCCAGCGCCGAGCCCACCGAGCCCACGACGAAGGCGCCATGCCGGTCCACCAGCGGGCCCGACACGCGCAGCGTGACGAAGCTCACCAGCCCGCCCACGAAGTACGCGAAGCCGAGGCTCTCACGCGGGTAGCCCAGGTTCTTCTGCACGTAGGCGGAGATGTTGGGGACCATGACGAAGCTGGCCATCATCACCAGCGCCGTCATGACGTAGGAGAGCTGCACGTCGCCGCGCGAGAGCAACTCCCGCACGCCCACCGTGTGCACCGGCCGGCCCGAGTCCAGGTGGCCGCGCACCGCGGGCAGGTAGAAGATGGCGCCCGCCGCCACGAGCAGCCCCAGCACCGCCACCACCAGGAAGGGCGTGCGCCAGCTGCCCCACTCCGCCAGCCACAGGGCCATGGGCACGCCAGCAATCGATGCGATGGAGAAGGCCCCCATCACCGCGCCCAGCGCGCGTCCCCGCCGCTCCACCGGCACCAGGTCCGCGATGATGGACAGCGACAGCGACGTGGCCGGCCCACCGAAGATGCCGGCCGCCACGCGCGCCAGGAGCAGCGTGTACAGCCCCGTGGCGAGCCCGCCCACCGCGGTGGACAGCACCAGCCCCAGCATGGACACCGCCAGCGCCTTGCGCCTGTCATAGCGGTCCAGGAAGTAGCCGCCCACGAGCCCCGCCACGCTCGCCGCCGCCGTGTACGCGCCGCCGATGGTGCCGATGTGCGAGGCGGCGATGCCCAGCCCCTTCGCGAAGTCCGGCCCCAGCGGCATCACCATCACGAAGTCCAGGATGTTGACGAACTGGACCGCGCCGATGAGGAACACCACCGCGCGCTCGGAGACCTGACTTTGAGTGGCCATGTACGGCCTCTTCTCTAAGCCATTCCCACGCGCCGCGCACGTCTACACGCGGAAACGACGCACCTCGGCACGGAGGATTTCCGCCTGCCGCTGGAGGTTGTCGATGGCCTCCTCCAATTGACGCACCGAGCGGGTCTGGTGCTCGGACACGCCCTTGATGGTCTCCACCGCCTTGAGCACCTGCTCGCTGCCCTTGGTCTGCTCCTTCTGGGCGCGGTTGAGGTGCGTCACCATCTCGTTGATGCTCTCAATCGAGCGCGTAATCTGCTTGCTGCCGTGCGCCTGCTCCTGGCTGCTGCGCTGCACGTGGGCGGTGAGCGCCTTCATCTTCTCCGCGCTCTTCATGATTTGTTCGCCGCCCTTGGCCTGCTCGTTGGAGGCCTTGGAAATCTGCGACACCGTCTCGCTGATGCGGTGGATGGAGGCCGTCACCTGCTTGCTGCCGCGCGCCTGCTCCACGGTGGCGCGGGCAATGGCCTTCACCATCTGCGTGGACTTCTCCGTGCTCTCGTTGATTTTGCGCAGCGCCCCTTCCGCCTCGCGGCCGAGCTGAACGCCCTCCTCCACGTTGCGCACGCCCTGGTTCATGACGACGACGGCGTTGCGGCTCTCCTCCTGGATGCTGCGGATGAGCTCGGCAATCTCCTTGGTGGACGCGCCGGTGCGCTCGGCCAGGTCCTTGATTTCCTCCGCCACCACCGCGAAGCCCTTGCCGTGCTCGCCGGCCTGCGCGGCGATGATGGCCGCGTTGAGCGCGAGCAGGTTCGTCTGCTCCGCCACGTCGTCGATGACGTTGAGGATGTTGCCAACCTCGGAGATGCGCCGGCCCAGGCTGTCGATGACGCCCGCGGCCGTGCGGCTCGTCTCCTTGATGCGGTCGATGCCGGTGAGCGTCTTGCGCAGGGACTCCACGCCCGTCTTCGCGTCCTCGAAGACCTGCTCGGACAGGCGGGCCGTCTCCTTCGCGTTGGTCTCCACCTGACCAATCGCCGCGTCCATCTGGCTGATGGCCGAGGACGTCTCCTCCGTGGAGGCGGACAGCTCCTGGATGTTCTTGGCCACCTCCTTGATGGAGAACGTCATCTCTTCAATGGCGCTGGTGGTCTCCTCCACGCTGGCGGCCATGGCCTGGACGTTCTCCGCCACCTCGTCGTTGGTGGCGGCCATCTCCATGATGGAGGAGCTGCTCTCCTCGGCGCTCTGGTAGAGGACCTCGACGTTCTCGGCGATGCCGCGCAGCGAGGCCATCATCTCCACCATGGAGGAGGACGTCTCCTCCACGCGGGCCTGCACGGTGCTCGCGCCGGAGGACACGGTGGTGCCGGTGCGGTGAATCTGCTCGATGACGCCCGCCACCACGTCCGACACGCCGCGCACGCGGCCCAGCGTGTCGCGCCAGCTCTGGGCAATGCGGTTGAGCGCCTCGGCGAGCTTGCCCAGCTCGTCCTCGGTGCTCACGTCCACGCGGCCGGTGAGGTCCGCCTCCGCCAGCCGGCGCGCCATGCTCATCATCGCGTCCAGCGGCACGAGGATGAACGCGCGGGAGAGGAAGAAGGCCACCACCAGGAACAGCGCCAGGCCGATGCCGAAGGCCAGCAGCACCACGTGGCGCAGCGAGGACACCATGGAGTCCAGCCCGGTGAAGTCCACCACCACCAGCGACTGCCCCATGCCGCTCTCGCGCAACGACACCGGGCGGGCCACGGCCCTGTCTCCATTGGAGAAGCGGAAGCCGTCCAGCGGCGCGCCCGGCGAGCGGGCCCGGAGCTCCTGCTCGAACCAGGGCGGGGGCGGCGCGGGGTGGGTGATGACAATCCGGCCATCCGCGGCGACGACACCGAGCACCGCGAAGTCGTCGTCGCCTCCGTGCAGGTCTCCCAGGCCGGTGGACGAGCCCGTGTCGGACTGGGCGGCCAGCACCCGGGCAATCTGCTCGGCCTTGTCCTCGCCGTGCTTCAGCAGGCGACCCTCGAGATAGGCCTCCACCCGCGACGGGACGACGAAGAAGAGCGTCCCGAGGATGAGGGCGAGCACCAGGGCGAAGGAGCCGAGCAGCAGGCTTCGCAGGCCGGGTTTCTTGAAGCGGGCAGTCAAGCCCGGGCACTGTAGGGACTGAATCACCGGCAGGGCAAGAACCGGGGCCCCCACCCCGCCCCTCCGCCCGGTGGGGACCTGACTTCCCCGTGCCTGGATGCGTAAGGTTCTACGTGATGACCGCTACCCTGCTGCTGACCGACCCGCTCTTCCAGAGGCATGACCCGGGCCAGGGCCACCCGGAGTCCCCCGCGCGGCTGCAGCGCGTGCTGGGCGTGCTGGCGAGCACGCCGGTGGCGGGCACGCTGATGGCGTCGCCCCGCTCGGCCACGGACGCGGAGCTGGCGTCGGTGCACACCCCGGAGCTGCTCGCCTACCTGGACCGCCTGAGCGGGCACCCGGCGCAAATCGACCCGGACACGCAGGTGTCGCCGGACAGCGTGGACGCGGCGCGACTGGCGGCGGGTGCGTCGGTGCAGGCGGTGGAGGCGGTGATGAAGGGCCAGGCCAGCAATGCCTTCGCGCTGGTGCGGCCGCCGGGGCACCACGCCGAGCCGGGCCGGGCCATGGGCTTCTGCCTCTTCAACAACGTGGCCGTCGCCGCGGAGGCCGGGCGCAGGCTGGGCGCGGAGCGTGTCCTGGTGCTCGACTGGGACGTGCACCACGGCAACGGCACGCAGGCGGCGTTCTGGGGCCGGCGCGACGTCATGTACCAGTCCGTGCACCAGTACCCGTACTACCCCGGCACGGGCGCGGCGCCCGAGGTCGGCGTGGGCGAGGGCGAGGGCTACACCCTCAACATCGGCCTGCCCGGGGGCAACTCGGACGCGGACTACGGGATGTTGTTCGAGGAGCTGTTCCTCCCCGTGGCCGAGGCGTACCGGCCGCAGCTCGTGCTGGTGTCCGCCGGCTTCGACGCGCACCAGCACGACCCGATTGGAGGCATGGACCTCACCGAGCGCGGCTTCGCGGCGATGTGCTCGGCGGTGAAGTCCATGGCCGAGCGCGTGTGTGACGGCCGGCTCGTGCTGCTCTTGGAGGGAGGCTACTCGCTGGAGGGGCTGTCCCAGTCCGTGCACGCCTGCGTGGAGGTGCTCGCCGGGCGGAAGGACTCATTCCCCACCCGGCCCACGCACGCGGACGCGAAGCACGCGCTGAATGCCAGTCGCGACGCGCTGAAGCCGTACTGGTCCGTGCTGTAGCGGCCCTGTCACGCATGCTGCGGCTGCGCCTGCGGGCGCCGCACGTAGCGCTCCACGGTGCCCAGCAGCTGGTCCAGGTCCACCGGCTTCTTGAGGTACCCGGACACGCCGAGCGCGGCGACGTCCCGCGCGCTCACCCCCTGGCCGGAGACCACCACCACGGGGAGGGAGGCGAGCGTGGCGTCGGCGAGCTGCAGCTCGCGGAACTCCCAGCCGCTGATGTCCGGCATCATCAAATCGAGCAGGATGACGGCCGGGCGCGCGCCACGCCGCAGGAGCTCCAGCGCCTCGCGCCCGCTGCGGGCGAGCAGCACGCTGTAGCCCTCCATCTCCAGCACGTCCTTGAAGGCGAGCAGGATGTCGGCGTCGTCATCCACCGCCATCACGCTGTTCCATGGCGTCATGCCCCGTCCTCCCCGGAGACCATAAGGTGCGGACGGGCAGGCCCACATGCCATCGGCCTGGCGACGCAGCCCCCGGACACGTCCGTGGCCCCCTGGGGCTGGACGCCCGCCCGCCAGTCCACACGTCCCGCGACATTTGTGTCCCCCCTCGCGTCCAACCGTGCGAGAAGCCAGACGCACGGAGGAGCACTGCATGGCGGAGATGAGCTACCGGACGGCGCTGGTGACGGGGGCGTCGAGCGGCCTGGGACGCGGGCTGGCGCTGTGGCTGGCCAAGCGCGGCCTGCGCGTGTTCGCCGCCGGACGGCGGCTGCCCCAGCTCGAGGCCCTGTCCGCCGAGGCCCAGGCGGCGGGCGCCACCGTGGAGCCCCTGGAACTGGACGTCAACCAGGCCGAGGCGGCGATGGAGCGCATCCGCGAGCTCGACGGCGAGTGCAGCGGCCTGGACCTGGTCGTGGCCAACGCGGGCGTGGGCGGCGTCACGAACGGCAAGCGCATGCAGTGGGAGAAGGTCCGGAGCATCATCGACACCAACGTCACCGGCGCCGCCGCCACGCTGACGGCCGTGCTGCCGCGGATGGTGGAGCGGCGGCGCGGGCACGTGGTGGGCATCTCCAGCCTCGCGGCGTACCGGGGGCTGGCGGGCCACGCGGCCTACTCCGCGTCCAAGGCCTTCCTCGCGACGTTCATGGAGAGCCTGCGCGTGGACCTCGCCGGCACCGGCGTGCGCGTCACCTGCGTCTACCCCGGCTTCGTGAAGAGCGAGCTGACGGCGAAGAACGACTTCCCCATGCCCTTCCTCATGGAGACGGACGCCGCCGTGGAGCTGATGGGCAAGGGCATCCTCCGCGGCGACACGGAGCTGTCCTTCCCCTGGCAGCTCGCGCTGCCCACGCGCCTCGCGAAGGTGCTGCCCAATCCCCTCTTCGACGCCGCCGCGCGCCGGCTGCGCTGACGCCTTTCCGCCCGGAGAAAGCCCGATGACGACCTTTGCTCCACCGTTCGTCTCCAACTTCAACGCGCTCGCGGACCAACGCTCGCCGTTCTGTCTCGGCATCGACCCGTCGAAGGATTTGCTCACCCGCTGGGGGCTGCCGGACACCGCCCAGGGCCTGCGCGAGTTCTGCGACCGGCTGGCCGACGCCGCCGGGGACACGGTGGCGCTGGTGAAGCCGCAGAGCGCCTTCTTCGAGCGGCACGGGCCCGACGGCCTGAAGGTGCTCCAGCACGTGATGAAGCGCTTCAAGCAGGCCGGCGCCCTCACGCTGCTGGACGTGAAGCGCGGTGACATCGGCTCCACCATGGACGCGTACGCGCAGAGCCTCTTCGGGCCGGACAGCGCGTACCACGTGGACGCCGCCACCTTCACCGCGTACCTGGGCTTCGGCGCGCTGGTGAAGACGCTGGACCTGGCTCGCGCGGCCAATGCCTTCGCCTTCATCGTGGTGCGCTCGTCCAACCCCGAGGGCACGTCCCTCCAGACGTCGAAGGGAAGCGACGGCCGCACGGTGGCGGAGGCGCTGGCGGACGACATCCGCGCGTACAATGAGAAGCCCGGCACGGGCGCGCCACCGGTGGTGGGCGCCGTCATGGGCGCCACCCTGCCCGACAGCGACAGGGGCGTGGTGGAGCGGCTGGGCGGCACGCTGATGCTCACGCCGGGCATCGGCGCGCAGGGCGCGGGCTTCGATGACCTGAAGCGCCTGTTCGCCGGGCGCGAGCTGCAGGTGGTGCCCACCGCCACGCGCTCCGTGCTGGAAGCAGGCCCCGACAAGGCCCGCCTGCGCGACGCGCTGGAGCGACACCTCGAGCCCGCGCGCCGCTTCCGCGACGGCGCGAAGCGCTGAGCCCCTCGCGAAACACGAAGGCCCCGCGCCCTCCCGAGAGGGGCCGCGGGGCCTCGCATGATTCCGCTTCGACGCCGGACTACTGCGCGCCCATCATGAACTGGTCCACGTCGACCTGGTTCTTGTCGGGCACGGCGTCCTTGGGCTCCGTCCCTTTCTTGAAGAACATCAGCTCCGCGCCCTTGGCGCCGGGCGGGGCAATCTTGCCCGTCTTCTTGTCGATGTAGAGCCGCACCAGGTCCATGGACTGCCACGGGTAGAACTCGCCCTGCGGCCGGCCCTCCAGGGCGCGCTTCATGTAGTTGAGCCAGATGGGCAGCGCCGCGCGGCCGCCCGTCTCGTAGCGGCCCAGCGGGTGCGGGTTCAAGTCGTAGCCCACCCACGCCACCGTCACGAGGTCTCGCGTGTACGCGGCGAACCACGCGTCGAACGAGTCGTTGGTGGTGCCCGTCTTGCCCGCGGCGGGCTTGCCCAGCCTCGTGGCCGGGCCGCCGGTGCCCTGGAGCACCACGCCGCGCAGGAGGTGCGTGAGGATGAAGCCCGTCTCGGGGCTCATCACCTGCTCGCCCGGCTCGAAGAGGCGCGCGTAGCCGGCGGCCACGCGGTCCTGCAGCGGGGCCCACGGGTCGTCGAAGGCGGTGTGGTCCTCCAGCGTGCGGCCCCAGCGGTCCTCCACCTTGCGGATGAAGTACGTGGGCTTCTTGCGGCCGTAGCGGTTGAACGTCGCGTACGCGTTGGCCAGGTCCACCGGGTACACGCACGACGAGCCGAGCGCCGCGGAGAAGTCCATGTTCATGGGCGTGGACAGGCCCAGCTTCTGGCTCCACGCGGCCATGTTCTTCACGCCCACCGCGGCGAACGTCTTCACCGCGGGGATGTTCATGGAGTTGACGAGCGCGGTGCGCAGCAGCACGTCGCCCACGAACTCCTCGCTGTAGTTCTCCGGCTTCCACGACACCTTGTTGTCCGGGTCGTGCTCGACAATCGGCGAGTCGACGATGACGGTGGCTTCCGTCCAGTTGAGTTGCTCCAGCGCCGCCGAGTAGACGAAGGGCTTGAAGGAGCTGCCCGGCTGGCGGCAGGCCTGGAACGCACGGTTGAACTCGTTGTCGTCGAAGTCGTACCCGCCCACCATGGCGGTGAGGTACTGGCGGTGGGGGTCGATGGAGACGAGCGCGCTCTGCGCCTCGGGCGTCTGCTCCAGGCGGAAGAGCGTCACGCCCTCGTCCGGAATCTCCTCGGCCAGCTTCTTGTCCCACTGCTCCTTGTCGTCGGTGAGGTCCTTCTTCGTCACGTGGCGCAGGACGATGACGTCGCCCACGGCGATGGCCTTCTTCACCGACGTAATCATCATCGCCGGGTAGTAGCCCTCCGGGTTCACCTTGCGCGCCCAGCGCATGCCCAGCAGCGGCAGCCGGCCCGGGTACGGCCCCACCTGCACGTCCGCGCCCTTGCCGTCCGAGTCAATCGCGGTGACGACGCCGACGTAGAGCCGGTTCTCCACCAGCTCCTGCTTGCCCATGGCCTTCTTCGCGCGGTCGATGAAGGCCTTGATGTCCTCCGCCTTCGCGAGCTGCTGCACCGGCCCGCGCCAGCCCTGGCGCTTGTCCACGGAGAGCAGGCCGTCCAGCACCGCGTCCTGCGCGGCGCGCTGGCGCTCGCTGTCCATGGTGGTGAAGACCTTGAGGCCCTCCTTCAGCAGCACGGGGTTGCCGTACCGGTCCACCACGTCCTTGCGCACCTGCTCCACGAAGAACGGGGCGAACTCGTGGAAGACGTCCTCCACCGGGTACACCTTCACCGGCTCGGCGTTGGCGGCGTCGTGCTCGGCCTGCGAAATCATGCCCTCGTCGAGCATGCGGCGCAGCACGTACGAGCGGCGCTTGCGCGCGGCCTCCGGACGCAGGAAGGGCGAGTAGCGGCTGGGCGCCTGCGGCAGGCCGGCGATGAGCGTCATCTCCCCCAGCGTCAAGTCGCGCACGTCCTTGCGGTAGTAGTTCTCCGCCGCGCTCTGCACGCCGTAGCTGTGGTGCCCGAGGAAGACGTTGTTCAGGTAGAGGTAGAGAATCTCTTCCTTCGTCAGCGCCTGCTCCAGCCGGAAGGCGAGGATGGCCTCGCGAATCTTGCGGGTGAGCGTCTTCGCGGTGGCGCTCTTGTAGCCCTCCGCGGAGATGAGCACGGCCTTCGCCGTCTGCTGCGTGAGGGTGGAGCCACCCTGCACGCCGCCGGAGCGCAGGCCCAGCTTGGACGCCACCGTCTTGAAGCCGGCGCGCGCGGTGCCCAGCACGTCCACGCCGAAGTGGTCGAAGAAGCTGGAGTCCTCGCTGGCGATGAAGGCCTGCACGAGCCGCTTGGGGATGCGCTCGTACGGCACCACCTTGCGGCGCTCGTTGTAGAACTCGCCGGCCAGCACCGCGTCGTCGGTGTAGACCTCGGTGACGATGGGCGGCCAGTACTCGTCCACCTTGGGGATGGCGGGCAGCCCCTCGGAGTACTTGTAGTAGATGACCGTCACGGCCACGGCGGCCGCGGTGGCACCGGTGAGCGTCAGCCACGCAGCGGCCTTCAGGAGGAACTTCCACCAGCGCCCGTGAGGGACGCCGTCGAGCACCAGCTTCGAGCGGCTGCGGTCAGGAGTCTTGGGGTCGGCCATACGCGTTTCGGAACCTTGCGGGCTTCAGGGCACCAGTGCGGCCCGCTTGAGCACGTCCCTCAATTCCGGTGGGAGGGGGGCCTCCACGGCCACCTTCGCACCGCCATCGGGATGCGGGAATTCAATGCGCTCGGCGTGCAGGAACAGCCTCTTGAGCCCCCAGCGCGCCCGCACGTCGCGGTTGAAGGCGAAGTCACCGTATTTCTTGTCGCCCGCCACCGGGTGTCCGATAGCGGCCAGATGCCTTCTTATCTGATGGGTGCGCCCCGTCTCGATGGAGCAGGACAGGAGCGCTGCGTCGCCCGATTGCTTGACGACCTTCCACCGGGTGAGGGCCTCCTGCATGTTCACCCCGCGACGGGCCTTGGACTCGGCCGTCTGCTGGTGCTCCGAGAGGGGCAGGTCGATGACGCCGGAATCCTTGGGCATCCGCCCCTTCACCAGGGTGAGGTACCGCTTCTTCGACAGGCCCTCGGTGAAGACCTCGGTGAAGTGGACCATCGCCGGGCGGCGCTTGGCGACCAGGATGACGCCGGACGTCTCGCGGTCCAACCGGTGGGCGGGGGACGCGGCGAAGTCGTTGCGGACGGCCTTGGGGCCCAGGTAGGCGCGGACGTAGTCCACCAGCGTTCCGCCGGTGATGCCGCTGCCGGTATGGACGGCCATACCGCTGGGCTTGTCCACGGCCATGAGCCAGTCGTCCTCCTTCAGAATGACGAGCCGGCTGGGGTCCACCGGCGGGGGCGGGGGCTTTGGACGGTCCGATTTTGGACGGTCGTCGGCCGTGAGTTGGTCTGCGTCGCCGCGGATGGTGAGCACGTCTCCCTCGGCTAGCAACTGCTCAGGCTGGGCACGTTTCCCGTTCACCCGCACCTTCTTGGTGCGAATCATCTTGAACAGGTGGCTCACCGGAACATTGGGGAGCCTCTTGCGCAGGTGCTTGTCCAGCCGCATCCCGGCGGTGTCGGCTTCGATTCGGTACTCGATCATTTGTGCTGGCGCACGGACCAGACCACACGAATAATCCCCGGTCCATGGCGAAAGCCCCCAGTATCGAGAAGCTTCTTCAGAGTGGCTCGGCGGAATGGAACCGGATGCGCAAGTCCGGTCAGGTTCCTTCCGACCATACCGGCGCCACCTTCAGCCAACTGTTCTCCGCCAACACGGACCTCTCCGGCCTGGGCCTCGTCGGCTCCGAGTGGGAGCGGTGCGACCTGTCCAAGGTCAACTTCCGGGACGCGGACCTGTCCAACGCCTACTTCCACGGCGGCCGACTCCAGGACTGCGACTTCCGCGGTGCCAACCTGGAAGGCGCCACCTTCGAGAAGTTGAAGCTCCTGCGCTGCGACTTCACGGGCGCCAAGGGCCTGGAAGAAGTGGAGATGGACGACGTGGACATGGACCGCGTCGTCGGCCTGGACGGCGAGGAGGCCCCGCCTCCGCCGCCTCCGCCGGCCCAGGGCATCACCGCGTTCACCCGTGAGCAGCGCGAGAAGGCGCTGGGCGTGCAGGCGGCCGCCGTCATGCAGGGTGGTGAGCCGAGCGGCGACGAGCTGCCGCCCTTCCGGCCGCAGGACCCGCCGGGCTCGCTCTTCTTCCGCGCGCTCAAGCGCATGGCCATGCCGCCGCTGTGGGTGCTGGACGTGCCGGGCCTGCGCCCGCTCCTGCCGCAGCGGCTGCCCCCGGGCAGCTCGCTGGAGACGCTGTACCGCGAGGCGGTGAAGACGCGGCTGGAGAACAAGAAGCCGGCGGCGGACCCGGCGGTGGTGGAGCGCGCGCAGAAGGCGGTGCGCATGGGCGCGAAGGACGCTTCCGTGGCGGCCATGTACCTGCGCGAGGTGGGCGTGCTGCCGCTGGCGCGCTTCTCGGCGGCGCAGGTGCTGAAGGCGGCGCTGCGGGAAGAGGTGGAGGTGGATGACCTGACGGGCTCCATCGACCCGCGCACCACGGGCGCGCTGCTGGAGCTGCGGCTGGTGCACGAGGTGGTGGAGCACCTGCAGGAGGCGCGGCGCCGGCTGGCGGCCACGCAGCTCTACACGTCGCTGCTCGAGGCGGGCTTCAACCCGGAGAACAACTGGGAGGAGGCGCTGGAGTCGAGCGACCAGGCGATGGAGCTGGCGCAGGCGGCGACGGGCGAGGACCGCAACGCGCTGTTCGAGGGCTTCCAGGTCTTCGCGGCGCTGCCGGAGGAGGCGCGGCTGCGGCGGCTGGCGTACCTGGCCGAGTCCGTGTCCAACCTGGAGCTGGTGAGCCGGCTGCCGGAGGGCATGGAGCCCGCGTGGATCAACGGCCCGGAGACGCGCGAGTGCCATGACCGGGAGATGACGTACGTCCAGGCGCTGAAGGCGCAGGACATCCCGACGAAGGCGGCCGCGCTGGCGAAGGCGGAGCTCGGCGTGCCCGAGGGCGAGGTGCCCGAGGAGAGCGACGACGACCTCTTCGTCCACGTGCGCTGTGACGTCTGCGGCAAGGAGAAGCTCATCGTCCAGTCGCCGGACGTCTGACGTCTGAGTGAATGGCGAGGCCCGCGGGGCCGCTGTGCTCGGAGACGCTTCCGGGCCTGGCGGCCCCGTGGTGTTTCCGGGGGCTCCCACGGCCCGTCACGTTCCCATCACTCCCCCCTGGTACGGGTGTGCGCCAGGTCCCGGAGAGTTCCTCCGGTCCATGGCCATTCCAGAAGGCGCCCCGTCCATGTCCCGAGCGCACCCGCTGTTCCTCCTCCTCTCCGTCCTGGCCGTCGGGCTGCTCCCGCGCGAGGCGTCTGCCATGTGCAAGGACGGAGAAATCGTCTCCACGAAGCTCCCCAACGGCTGCGTGTCGCGGAAGATGTGCGTCGACGGCGGCTATGAAGGGCTCGGATGCGATGCCACCGCCACCGTGGCCTGCACCGGGTGCGGCGGCCAGGCGGGCGTCAGGGCCTGTACCGAGTCCTGCCAGGTCACCGGCTGCAACGTCGGCCCAGAGGTCTGCAACAACTGCGACGACAACGGGGACGGCTTCGTCGACAACAGTTGGAATGGGACCAACGTCGCGCCCCTGACGGAGTCCTGCAATCCGAACGCGTGCAGTCAGGCGGGGATGCGGACGTGCACCTCCGGTGTGTGGAGCGCGTGCTCGGGTTGTGGCGGCACCGTGGCCTGCCAGGGCTGCGGCAACAAGGCCGGCACCCGGGCCTGCGCCTCGAATTGCTCCGTGGCGCCGCTGTGCAATGTGGGCGCGGAGACGTGCAACAACTGCGACGACGACGCGGATGGGCTCGTCGACGAGAACCTGACGCGCAACGCGTGCACCAGCCCGTCCGGCTGCGGGGGCGTGGAGACGTGCGTCAGCGGCCAGTACACGTGCAGGTACCAGGCAGGAACGCGCCGCGCGTGCTCGGAGCTGACGGCCTCCTGCCCCGGCTCGACGGCGGAGTGCCGCGCGGATGGAAGCTCAGGCCCGTGCCAACCCGCCTCGGCCCGCGCCGAGGACTGCAACTCCTGTGACGACGACCTCGACGGCGTCGTGGACAACGTCCCCGGCGGAGGAACGGGCAGCATGACGCGTCCCTGCACGAACTCCGTGGGGGAGTGCCCGGGGGTGAACCAGGTGTGCGAGGTCCGGCCCACCAATGGCGGCGTCTGGCTCGACAACCGGTGGGGCGCCTGCGTGGGGCCGCCGGAGACGTGCAACGGCGAGGACGACGACTGCGACGACGGCATCGACGAGGGCGAGGTCTGCCGCCTCGAGAGCAGTCCTGCCTGCATCAACCCCGCGGACTGAAGCGCCGCGTCCGTCACCCTGGAACTCATGCCCACTGGCGCGCGGAAGGCGCGGGGGCTCCCCCTTTGGAAATCTGGAGGAAGTGCGATGAAGCGGCTGCTCGCAGCGATGGTGGTGTCCGCCTGGGTCTTCGGCGCCTGTGGCCCGGGCAATGCCCCCCAGGAGAAGGTCCGGGAGCAGGAGCCCGGGATGCAGCGCCAGCCCCTCGCCCTTCCGGCGGAGGTCCTCCTTCCGACAGAGGCCGATGAGGGCGGATACGCCGCGGGCAACGTCGACAGCACCTCTGGCGTGAGTCCGGATGGCCAGGCCACCTACACCATTCCCCTGTGGGTGCCCGCCGGCCGCGCCAGCATCCAGCCGGACCTGTCACTGCGCTACGCCGGCAACGCGGGCAACGGGCCGCTGGGAATGGGCTGGACCCTGTCCGGCTCGTCCCGCATCACCCGATGCAGGCGGACGGTCCTCCAGGACGGCGCCGCGGAGCCCATCACCTTCACGGCAGCGGATGCCTTCTGCCTGGACGGTCAGCGCCTGGTGGCGGTGCAGGGCGCTTACGGCGCCGCCGGCACCGAGTACCGCACCGAGATGGACAGCTTCGCCAAGGTGGTCTCCCTGGACACGGACGCGATGGGCCCCGCCTTCTTCCGCGTCTACCTCAAGGACGGCAAGGTCCTCACCTACGGCCAGCTCAACGGCTCCACCTTCACGGGTGAGCGAATCCGCGTCGCGCCCGCAGGCGACACGGACTTCAGCACGACGCGTGACGGGCTGGCCCACCGCTATGCGTGGGCGCTCGCGCGAGTGGAGGACCGCAGCGGCAACTTCCTCTCCATGCACTACACCGTGGAGGACGACGCGGCCCATTCCGGCTACGAGCACCTGCTGACGCGCATGGAGTACACGGGCTCGTCGCTGGGCGCCGGGGCCCCCCCGAAGCGCTTC
This sequence comes from Pyxidicoccus sp. M6, assembly GCF_055568925.1. Lineage (NCBI taxonomy): Bacteria > Pseudomonadati > Myxococcota > Myxococcia > Myxococcales > Myxococcaceae > Pyxidicoccus > Pyxidicoccus sp. M6. The sequence continues at coordinate 10,628,893 of NZ_CM145714.1, forward strand.
GTCTACTTCGAGTACGAGGCCCGGCCGGACGCGAGCACGCAGTACGTCTCCGGCTTCAAGCTCCGGACCCGCAAGCGCCTCAAGGCGCTGAGGATGCACGGGCCCCGGCCGGATGCGCCGGGCCTCCTGCGCAGCTACGTGTTCACCTACGTCCAGGCCACCTTCCATGGCAGCAGCGAGCTGCGGACCGTCAGCGAGTGTGATGGGAGCGGGGTCTGCAAGCGGCCCCTGGCCTTCCTCTACTCCCAGCCCGGCCTCACCCTGTCTGAAATAGACACCGGCGCGACCGACCTGACGGACCGCGCCGGCGTCTCGAGCGACCGCGACATCTGGATTCTCCAGCCCGCGGACGTGGACGGCGACGGACGGGATGACCTGCTGTACCGCAAGGCGACCGGTACGTACGACGCGTATAACGCCGCCTTCTTCAAGTGGGTGGTGCGGAAGACCCTGCCGTCGGGCACGGGCGTCGGCGCGCCCGTGGACCTGGCGCTTCCGGTCACGTGCTCCTCGCCCATGGAGGGGGAGAACGGCCGTTGGTTCGACCTCAACGCCGACGGCCGCACCGACGTCAGCATCGTGCAGAAGCCCAGCTGCGGCCCTCCGCCTCCGCGTCAGCTCAACAACTACCTGGGTGGCAGCGGCGGCTTCGTGCAGCAGGACACCGGCGAGGCCGGGGACGTACGGTTCGCGGACCTGGAGGGAGATGGAGCCGTGGAGCTCCTCCAGGTGTTGAACCAGACCACGGGGCAGCCGCAGCTCTCCTACCGGCCCAACGCTGGCGGAGTCCTGCAGTCCTTCCTGCCAGTGAATGCCTCGCTCTGGAGTGACAACATCGGCTTCGCGCTGGACCTGAATGCCAGCGGGCGGATGAGCCTGCTCGTCACCGACAAGACGGGGTTCTCCTTCCCGGTGGGCCAGCGCTACTGGGCCGTGGAGAAGCGCAACGGCGTCTTCACGAAGCAGGAGACCACGCTCGTCCGCACCGACGTCAACGAGAAGGTATACGTGTTCGCGGACGTCAACGGCGACGGGCTGCCGGATGCCCTCCGCTCTCCCCTGGCCGGTGGCGACATCGAAATCCTGCTCAACACCGGCAACGGCTTCGCCGCGCCGGTGGCGCAGAACCTGCCGGACTTCGCGAAGCCGAGCGCCTGGTCGAAGGACAATGGCGTGCGCGTCCTGGACTACGACCTCGATGGGCGCGACGACCTGCTGCTGATGGACGCGCGGCCGGGGCTGCAGAGCCCCGTGGTGCTGCTCGCCCGGGATGCCGGTTTGAGTCCCTATGTGCCCCCCATGCCGGTGGGGAGGACCACCCCCGCGGGCTACCTGCTGTCCCAGGTGCTCGACGTGAATGGCGACGGGATGACGGACATGGCCCAGGTGGTGAACGGCACGCTGCGCATCTACAAGCGCACGGGCCCCATGCCGGGACTGCTGGTGCGGGCCGAGGACGGCCTGGGGGCCGTCACCACGTTCCTCTACAAAACCATCAGTGACTCATCGGTGTACCAGCCCGGCACGGCATGCGGCCTGCCGCGGGCGTGCGTCCGCAAGGGCCGCTGGGTGGTGTCCGAGCACCGGGTGGACGCGGGCGAGGGACAGCCCACGCGCGCGAAGCAGTTCTTCTACCAGGACGGCCGGGTGGACCTCGCCGGCAGGGGGTGGCTGGGCTTCGCCGCGGTGGTGACCACCGACGTGCAGACGGGAGCCGTCGTGCGCACCGAGTACGACCACCAGACGAGGGTGGGCACGCACTATCCCCGGGCCATGAAGCCGGTCCACGAGACGATGGAACTGGTGGACAACGGCTGGCGCACCGTCCGCGAGCGCTCGCTGGTGTACCGCAGCACCACTCGCCCGGGGACGAGCGGCATCTCACAGGTGGTGACGCTGCTCCCCTCCACCGCGAGGGAGACGGAGCTCGTCCATGCGCTGGGAGCCCCGACCACCTCCGGCTTCTCGCGCACCACGGACACGACCTGGCAGTACGACGACCTCTACGGGAACCTGCTGTCGAAGACGCAGCAAACCCTGGGCGGTGACGAGGGGACCTGGAGCGCCACGTACTCCAACACCCCGTCGACGTGGCTCGTGGGCCTGCCCACACGCGTCCAGGAGGAGAGCACGGTGGGCGGCATGTCCACCACGCGCGCACGGCGCCTCGAGTACGCCCCCGGCACCGGGCTGCTCGAAAGGGAAATCATCGAGACGGGAGATCCGCAGACGGAGCTGACCACCACCTTCGTGCGGGACGCGGACGGGGTGGTGTCGCAGGTGAAGCGCGAAGCTCCCGGGTTGCCGGCGCGCATCACCACCTATGGACATGACCCGGTGGACCGGACGACCCCGGCCTGGATGACGAACGCCGCGGGCCACACCGTGGAGTACGCCTACCACTCAGGCCTGGGCGTGCTGGCCGCCAGCGTGGACGAGAACGGCGTGCGGACGGAGTGGAAGTACGACGGCTGGGGCCGGCTGCGGAAGGAGGATGGCCCCACGGACGCGGACACCGCGGTGAGCTACACGCACGACGACGTTCCGGGGCAGGTCTTCCAGGTGCACTCGCGGACGGCGGGTGGGCAGGAGACGTGGACGGGGTATGACCGGCTGGGACGGGCCGTGTCGAGTCGCAGCCGCGGCTTCGACATGAACACCTTCGTGGACATCTCCCAGGTCTACAACGGGCTGGGCCAGCTCTCGGAGGTCCGCACGCCCAACCCGCGCGGCGGGACGCGGCCGGTGACGACGGCGTACCAGTATGACCTGCTGGGCCGCCGCGTCCGGGTGACCAGGCCCGACGGCAACACCGTCATCACGAGCTACGAGGGCAGGCCCGAGGGCATCTGGACCCGCACCGTCGACGAGAAGGGCAACGTCCGCCGGCTGCTGGTGGACGCGAACGGCCGCACGGTGCGCAGCGAGGACGAAAAGCAGCCGGGGGTCGTGGTGGCGACGACCTATGAGTACGGGCCCTTCGGGCTGCTCCGCCGCAGCCTCGACGGCGACGGCAACACGGTGGTGGTGGAGTACGACCGGTGGGGCCGCCGCACGCGGCAGGTGGACCCCGACTCGGGCGAGGACATCACGCGCTACAACGCCTTCGGCGACGTCGTGGAGACGCGGGACGGCAACGGCGATGTCACCGTGTACGAGCCCGACGCGCTCGGCCGGGTGGTGCACCTCACCGGCCCGGATGGCGAGTCCGTCTTCCAGTGGGACCAGGGAGCCCACGCGCTGGGGCGGCTGACTGGCAGCACGCGGAAGGGAGACCCGACCACCACGCTGGACGACATCAGCGTGGTCCACACCTTCGACGCCCTGGGACGGCCCTCCACGGAGACCTGGAGCGTGGGCGGCCCGGGCGGCACGGCGCCGCAGGTCCATGTCTTCGAGCAGGGCTACGACGCGACCTACGGTCGTCCCTTGCAGGTGACCTACCCGGACGTGAATGGCCACAGACTGAAGGTGGAGTACGGGTATACGAGTTGGAGCGGCCAGCTCAACGTGGTGAAGGAGCCGGGCGCCAGCGGCAGGGTGCACTGGCGCGCGGACGCCGTCACGCCGACGGGCCAGCTCTCCCAGGAGACGTACGGCAACGGCGTGGTGACGCGGCGTCTCTACGACGTGCTGGGGCGGCTGCGCTTCATCGACTCCAAGCTCCAGCCCGGCGGCACCCCCATCCAGGGGCTGGCCTACACGTACGAAGCCAACGGCAACCTGCGCGGCCGGTTCGACCGGTTGTCGAAGACCTCCGAGGACTTCGCCTACGACGCGCTGGACCGGCTGACGCGCTGGACGGTGACGCAGGCCTGCCGCACGTCGGTGCAGGAGTACGGCTACGACGACCTGGGCAACCTGCTGTCGCGCACGGTGCTGCAGGGCACGGGCGTGGCCGGCACGTACACCTACGGAGCGGGGACGGCGGGGCCGCACGCGGTGACGGGCTCGAGCGAGGGCACCTACCACTACGACGACGCCGGCAACCAGGTGGAGGCTCCGGGCCGGCAGGTGCAGTACACGGGCTTCCGCCTGCCCTCGTCGGTGACGGACGGCGCCCTCGCGGTGTCCTTCCGCTACGACGCGCACAACCGCCGGACGGTGAAGACGGGCTCGGACGGCTCGGTGACGATGTACCTGGGCGGGCTGTACGAGCGGCGCCAGGCGCCGGACGGCACCGTGACGCACGTGTTCCAGGTGATGGGCGCCAGACGCTCCGTGGCGCAGGTGCAATGGAAGGAGGTGGGGGCGACGGTGGAGGAGCAGTGGCTGTATCTCCATCCGGACCACCTGGGCTCGGTGGAGACGGTGACGGACGCCACCGGCGCCGTGGTGGGCCGCTCGAAGTACGAGCCCTTCGGGCAGCGCCGCCGGCCGGATGACCTGACGGTGCCGCAGACCGCGGCGTCCGGGACGGTGAGAAACGGCTTCACGGGTCATGAGCACGACGACGAGCTGCGCCTCATCAACATGCGCGGACGCATGTATGACCCGCAGCTGGGCCACTTCCTCAGCCCGGACCCCTTCGTCCAGGCGCCGCTCTTCAGCCAGTCCTTCAACCGCTACAGCTACGTCTTCAACAACCCGCTGAGGTTCACGGACCCGTCCGGCTTCGTCGCGACGGAGCGCATCTGGTACTACGACAGTTGGTACGGCGGCTGGGTCTCCCGAGGCATGGTGGGAGGAACCCCTGCGGAATCTCGCTCACCGGACATCGGGCAGGGCCGCGGCTTCTTCGAGTACATGCCGGGCTACCACGATGTTTCCTTCCGCATCGCGCCGCGCGCCATGCAGGAGAAGGGCTACGAGAGCTCGGGCTGGGGTGGCTCGGGGCCTCCGCCGGGCATGGAGACCATCGTGCGTGCCCCGAGGTACGACCCCACCGCCAACATCAATCCCATCAGCGGTCAGCAGAGCCTGCTTGAGTACCGGCTCACGCAGTTCTTCGCCGGCACGACGATGGGCGTCAGCGCGGGGCTGCTGCCCTTCGGGTACATGCTGCCGCTTCCCGAGAACATGTCGACGGAGGGGCGCCTGGGCTTTGGAGTGGGCATGGGCGCCGCGAGCCTCTACGAGCTGTACCAGGGGCTCAGCAGCATCCTGGGCGGTTTGAGGGCGATCATCGCGGGCGCTGGCGGAACCATCGCCACGGATGGCCTCGGCGCCGTGCTGGGTGTCCCCCTGGCGCTCGCCGGCGCCGCCTCGGTGACCGTCGGCGGGGTGATGGTGGTCGACGCGGGCAGGAAGGGGGCCAAGGCGCTGGACGTCCTCATGATGTCCAATGAGTCCGGAGGCAGTGGAGGCAGCCCACCGGCTCCATCCAAGCGAGCCCCGACCTCCTCCAGTCGCGAGTACTTCGACCTGGATGAAGCTGCCAGTGCCGCCCTGGGCGAGGATGCGTCTATCACCGGACGCATTGGCGACATCGGACCCGTGAAGAATCAAGGCGTCATCAACGACCTCAGACAACTCGGCTACGACCCCAGTGACTTCCGGGCCGTGCAGTACGAAGCAACAGGCGGGAACGGCAGCTACATCATCACGGTGTTCGAGTCCGAGGGTGGCGTCTACTTCGGGCCGCATCTCTCGTCGGCCAACTTCTAGCCGCAGCAGACCCTTGCGAGTCAGTCATGGAAGAAGACAAGAGGCAGCAGATTGTCGCTCGCGCCATTTCCCTCGTCCGCGATCACTTCGACCACCTCAATGCGGGAAGGCTGGCGGATGCTCGCGGTCAACTGTTCTTCCCGCCAGGCATGAGTGACAAGCCGCTCGACATCTACGTCGAGAGCATGAGGAAGCTGGCACCGTTCCAGGTGCTTTCGCTCTCGGACAAACGATTCGAAGATGTTCGCCAGCGGCGCCACGGCCCTGTCGCCGTTGTCTGGCTGGATGTCGCGGTGCGCTGCGCTCTCGGCGAGAAGGCGTCGGAGATGACGGTGTGGTGGTTTCCGGAAAGCGACCGATACCAGATATCGGCGCGCCCTTCGGATTGGGTACTGGAAGGGTCACGCGGCAACTGAAGGGAGCCGTGCCGCGATTCATCCACCCCTGTGGCGACTGGCCGCTCACATCTTCCCGCGAGCTGACTCCACCGGAAGCACGTACGTCACGGGCCTGGGCAGCATCACCCGCACCTCATCGCCCGCGCGGATGAGGCCGGGCCGCTCCACCCAGGCCACGAGGCCCCGTCGCTGCCACGCGGCCTTCACGAAGCGGCTCGCGAGCTTCTCCGTGTCCGGGTGGTGCGCCTCAATCACGCGCCCTGGCCCGGTGCACGGCTCGTTCTCCCCTTCCACCGCGAGCACCGCGTCCTCGGGGAAGAACAGCCGTGTCCCCGGCGGAAGCTGCGTCAGCGTGGGGATGCCCGCGACTTCGAGATTGGCCCCCAGCCACGACGCGAGCACCTTGGGAATACCCAGCGTCTCCGCCACCTGGGCCAGTTCCTCTGAGGACACGAGCGACAACTGCCGCGTGTTGCGGATGGGCGCGCCCTTGGGGAACCAGGGCGTGCGCACGTCCGCGGGCCGCGTGAGGCCCGCGTGCCTGTCCCCTTCGATGCCCTCGAAAGTCACCTTCGTCTCGGCCAGCTCATGCGTGACGAAGGTCTTCTTTTCGGTGCACACGAGGACTCGCACTGTGCGTCCGGACAGCTGCGGGGAGCGGGGAGACATGGGCGTTCTTCTAACTCAGAGGAGTGTGAGCTGCTGCGGCTTGCCTCCGAGCGGGCGTGCGTCGATGCCCGCGTCGCGCAGCGCCTGCGCCAGCTCCTCCGCGAAGCCGTGGCAGGTAATCACCTCGCTCGCGCCCGTGGCCTTGGCGTAGGACACCAGCGAGGGGAAGTCCGCGTGGTCCGACAGCGGAAACGCCACGTCCGCGCCGTAGCGCCGCGCCGCGCCCCGGTCCACCGCCCAGCCCGTCAGCACCGCCGTGGCCCTGGGCCACAGCGCCGCCAGGGCGCCTCCTCGTGCCTGGTGCGGTGGAATGAAGAGCACCTCGCCCGGATCCACCTTCCCGGTGAAGAGGCGCACGTTCTCAATCGGCACGCCCAGCTCCGCGTAGAGCTGAGCGACTTCATAGATGGACTCGTGCGCCACCAGCTTGAAGCCTCGGCCGGCGAGGTACTTCATCGCCTCCTGGCTCTTGCCCAGCGGATAGCCGAGCAGCACCGGCACCGCGCCTCGCTCCAGGTGCTTGCGAATCCATGCCTCCACCTCGCCCAGCACCTCCGCGCGAGGCGGGAAGCGGTAGCGCGGATGACCGAAGGTGGACTCGATGACGAGCGTGTCGCACTCGGCCACCACCGTGGCCTCGGCGGTGAGTGAGGGCGCGACGTTGAGGTCGCCCGTGTAGACGATGCGCTTCCCGTCCGAGCGGATGGCTCGGAGCTGCGCGCTGCCGAGGATGTGACCCGCAGGCAGCAGCTCCAGCGTCAGCGGCCCCAACTCGAAGGGCTGGCCGTAGGGCACCGCGAGCGGCGCATTCACCGGCCCCAACCGGTGCGCCATGAAGCGCAGCGTGGCCGCGGTGGCGATGGTGCGCTCGTGCCGGGCGATGTGGTCCGAGTGCCCATGACTGACGAAGCACAGCGGAGACTTCCGCTTCGCATCCAGCGACAGGGGGGTGCCCGTCAGGTGCATCCCGTTTCGGCGCAGCTCCACACTCATGGGAAGGGCCCCGGATATAGCGCGTCCCGGCGGCGCTGGCCCTGCTCTCTTCCCCACCCTGCCCGCCCGGCTGCCCGGCGTGCCACTACCCGCCGCGGGACTTCGAGCGCCACCACGCCCACGCCGCCGCGCCCACGTCGGACACCAGCACGCCGAGGAGGATGAGCCCGCCACCCGCCCACTCGCGCGCGCCCAGCACCTCGTAGCCCAGCGCCACCGAGTAGGCCGCGGCGAACACCGGCTCCATGGAGTAGATGACCGCCGCCCGCACCGCCGTGGTGCGCGCCTGTCCCCACGTCTGCACGCTGATGGCCACCGCGCTGGCCAGCACGCCGCACACCAGCACCGCCGCCACGAAGGACGGATGCCACTCCACCCGCCGCGTCACGAAGGGCAGGCACAGCGCGGACAACAGCGCCACGCTCCACAACTGCACCGCCACCAGCCCGGCCACGCCCTCCTTGGGCGCGTACCGCTCCGTGAGGGTGATGTGGCACGCGTACGCCACCGCGCAGCCCAGCGTCAGCACGTCGCCCCGCGCGAGGCCCTCGCCCTCCCCGCCGGCCTCCGGCCGCGTGAGGAAGTAGAGCCCCACCGCCGCCAGCACCACGCCCATGAGCGACGTGGCCTTCGGCACGCGCTTGAAGAGCACCAGTGACAGCAGCGGGACGAACACCACGCTCATCCCGGTGATGAACGCCGAGCGCGACGGCGTCGTCAGCGTGAGCCCCACCGTCTGCAGCGCGAAGCCCACGAAGAGGAACGCGCCCAGCACCAGGCCCCGTCGCAGGTTGACGGGGTTCAGCACCTTCCGCCCCGCCAACGCGCTCAGCACGGCAGCGCCCACGGAGAAGCGCAGCGTGAGGAACGAGAACGGGTCGCCATACCCCAGGGCGTCCTTCACCACCACGAAGGTGACGCCCCAGAAGAGGGTGATGAGGGCCAGGGCCCCGTCCGCCTGGAGCCGCTGCGTGCGCTCCGGGCGGACCGCGCCGCCAAGGGTTTCGGGAGTCGAGGTGCTCAGGACGCGTTACGGGATGAAGAAGAAGGTGACACCGAGGATGGCGTAGACGCCCAGCAGCATCACGCCCTCCAGCCAGTTGGACTCGCCGTCGAGCGCAATCAGCGTGGCCGCGCCGGTGCCCACCGCCATGCCGATGACCTCCATGTGGCTGAACTCCAGCGTGAGGTTCTGCCCCAGCGGAATGGACAGCAGCACCAGCACCGGCGCCACGAAGAGGGCAATCTGCTTCGAGGACTCGAAGGCGATGTTGAACGCCAGGTCCATCTTGTTCTTCAGCGCCATGATGATGGCCGTCGAGTGCTCGGCCGCGTTGCCCACCACGGCGATGATGATGACGCCCACGAACGTGTGCGTGAAGCCGAACGTCGCAATGGCCGCTTCGATGGCGTGCACCAGGAACTCGGCGACGATGACGACGCCCAGCGTGGCGGCCAGCAGGATGATGGTGGCCTTCTTCGTGCCCCACGCCGGCAGCTCCTCCGGCGTGCCGTGGTCCTCGCCCGCGTACAGGTGCGCGTGCGTCTTCAGCGAGAAGAGCAGCGACAGCGCGTAGACGATGAGCAGGATGACGGAGATGGTGACGGACATCGGGAAGAGGACCGCGTCCGCCGCCGAGCCGCGCACCGCGTGGAACAGGTCCGGAATGGCCAGCGCGGTGAGCGCCAGGAACATGATGGACGAGCCGGACAGCGCCGCCGTCGTGTTGAACTTCTGCACGCGGAACTTCAGGCCACCGGCGAGAATCGCCGCGCCCAGCACCAGCAGGATGTTGCCGAGGATGGCGCCGGTGATGGACGCCTTCACCACGTCCGCGTGGCCGGAGCGCAGCGCGGCGAGCGCGATGATGAGCTCCGCGGCGTTGCCGAAGGAGGCGTTCATCAGGCCGCCCAGGCCGCTGCCCAGCTTGTGGGCGATGACCTCGGTGGCCTCACCCATCAGCCGCGCCAGCGGAATCAGCGCGATGGAGCAGAGGATGAACGTCCACACACCCGGGAAGAGGAAGTGGGAGGCGATGGCAGCGGGGAAGGCCACCACCAACAGGCCCATGAAGACGCGGTCGGCGTTGAGCCACGTCCCGTCCTCATCGGGCTTGGGAGAAGAGGCGGGTGGTGTAGGCGTGACGGAGGCGGGCGTGCTCACAAAAGTCCTCGCTGCGAGAAGGGCTCGGGGCGGGACGCTTTTGGCGCACCCCGAGGCCCCAACGCAACCCCCCGGCGCGTCACGGCGCCAGTTCGCGCTCCAGGACCACCAGGGCCTTGGCCCGGCCCGCCGCGTCCCAGGCCTCGTTCGCCTTCCGGGTCAGCTCGGGCGGCGCGGGCCGGAAGCCCAGCCCCGCGAAGGTGCGCAGCGAGGCGGTGTTGTCCTCGTCCACGTCCGCCTGGACTCGGACCTCGCCCTGGCGCCGGGCCTCCTCCATGAGGCACGTCAACAGGCGCGTGGCCACCCCCATCCGCCGGGCCCGCGGCGCCACCACCAGCGAGCGCACCCAGACGCCGTCCAGGGGCAGCGCCTCCTGACGGTACGAGTCCACCCAGGCGAAGCCTCGCATGCGGCCCTCCGCGTCGAAGGCCCCGGCCGCGGCCCCGCGCCGCCCGGCCGCGTCCACCCCCCACCGCTCGCGGAGCTGGCGGCGCAGGAAGCCGGTGGACACCACCAGCCGCTCGCCCGCGTAGACGAGCAGCGCGTCCAGGTCGTCGGCCCGGAGGAGGCGCACCTCCAACGGCCCCACGAGCCGGCGCCGGAAGGGCCGTGACCAGCCGGAGAAGAAGAAGTCCCGCACGCTCCGGTAGACTACCCGCCCTCCCGGCCGGGCCCACACCGCCGCCAGCGCCCGTTGCGTCATCCACAACGCCGGCCGGAAAGGCCGGGGCAGCGGCACCACCCACTGCCCGCGCTTCACCGCCACCACCCGCCCCAGCGTCACCCCGCCCGGCACGTCCGCGCCTCCCAGCAGCGGAGCCGTCCGCCACGGGCGCGTGGACACCACCACCTGCGCCACCAATTGGCGGCCCTGGCGCAGGAGCGCCACGTCCCCTCGCGCCAGCGCCCCGGGCCCGCAGCGCAGCACCCGCACCGCGTCCCCGCCGCGCAGGAAGGGGGCGAGGCTGGCCCCCACACCATGCACCCACAGCCGCTGCCCGGGGGGCAGGGCCTCCAGGACGCCCAGCAGCACGTGGATGGAGGGGTTCTTCCGCGACGGCATGACCCTGGCCTTCGAATTTCGTAGCCGACACCGGCCCGTGCGGGTTTCTACCGCGCTCCGCCCGGGCCCGATATGAGGGGACGCGCGCCTGCCTGCCATCTGTGCGCGCGAAGGAAGGACGAGTCCATGGACGCGGTACCCGAGGGTTCTCACGTTCCCCAGCGGGGCTGGTGGAGTCGCAACTGGAAGTGGGTGGTACCCGTGGGGTGCCTGGGGGCCCTGGCCTCGTGCGGCTGCCTGGGCATCGGCATCGCGTGGTTCGCCTACTCGTCGCTCTCCAAGATGGGGGCGTACACGGAGGCGGTGGCGATGGCCACCGGCGACGACCAGGTGAGGAACGAGCTGGGCACGCCCATCGACACCGGCCTGCCCCGACAGTCCTCGGTGAACTCGACCAACGGCCGCACCGAGGCCCGCTTCGACATCCCCCTCGACGGCCCCCGCGCGGACGGCACCCTGCACGTGGACGCGACGCAGGAGCCGGGCGACCCCGAGTGGCACTACCGCACCCTCAACGTGGAGCTGGAGGACGGCCGCGTCATCGACCTGCGCGAGGGCGCGGAGCCCGGTGAGGAGGCGGAACCCGAGGAGCCGGAGCCCGAGGAGGATGGGCCGCCCATGCCGCCTCCCTCGCCGAAGCCGCCCGTCCCTCCCGAGCCGCCCTTCGGCGCCGAGCCGCCCGGCCGCGACTCGGACACGCCCGAGGAGGACGCCAAGGGCAACCACGACATCGAGCTGTAGGGGCATGCCCCAAAAGCGAAGGGGCGGCGCGGGGAAGGTCCCCACGTCGCCCCTCGCGGCTTCACGGCCGTGTGCCGGGGACTACTTCAGCTTGTGCAGCTCGGCACGCAGCTCGGGCAGGACCTTGAAGAGGTCCGCCACGATTCCGTAGTCCGCCACCTGGAAGATGGGGGCCTCGGGGTCCTTGTTGATGGCGACGATGGTCTTCGAGCTCTTCATGCCCGCCAGGTGCTGGATGGCGCCGCTGATGCCGGCCGCGATGTAGAGCGCCGGGGCCACCACCTTGCCCGTCTGGCCGACCTGCAAGTCGTTGGGCACCCAGCCCGCGTCGCACACCGCGCGGGACGCGCCCACCGCGGCGCCCAGCTCGTCGGCCAGGGCCTCAATCTCCTTGAAGTCGCCCTTGGTGCCGCGACCACCGGAGACCACCACGCGCGCCTCGGTCAGCTCGGGGCGGGCGCTCTTCACTTCCTTGAAGTCGACGTACTTCGTCTTGGAGTCCTCCACCTTCGGGGTGAAGGTCTTCACCTCGGCGGCGCCCTGGCCACCCGCGGCCGGGGAGAACTCGGTGGCGCGCAGGCTGAACACCTTCACCGGCGTGGTGAGCTTCACCTCGGCGAAGACGTTGCCGGCCCACATGGGGCGGTGGAAGGTGACGTCGGCCCCGCTGCCGCCGAAGCCCATGACGTCCGTGGCCATGGCGGCCTTGAGGCGGGCGGCCAGGCGCGGCATCAGGTCCTTGCCCTGCGCCGTGGAGGCCATGCCCACGTAGTCCGCCTTGATGTCCGTGGCCAGCGTGGCCAGGGCCGGGGCGTACGTCTCGGCGAGGTAGTGCTCCAGCGCAGGAGCGGCGCCCACGTGCACGGCCTTGGCGCCGGTGCCCTTGAGCTCGTCGGCGACCTTCGCGGGGTCCTTGCCGATGAGGGCGATGTGCAGCTCGCCGCCGGCCTTCTCCGCGAGCTGCTTGCCCGCGGTGATGGCGTTGAAGGTGGCCTTGCGAAGGTGCCCGTCCGGCTGCTGCTCGGCGATGATGAGAACGATTGGCATCTGGTGGCTCCGTAATCTCTAGATAGTTCGCAGAATCAGACGACCTTCGCCTCGTTGTGGAGCTTCTCCACCAGGGCCGGCACGTCGGCGACCTTGATGCCCGCCTTGCGCGCGGGAGGCGCCGACATCTTCAGCACCTGAATCTTCGGCGTGACGTCCACACCCAGCTTGGCCGGCGTCAGCTCTTCAATCGGCTTGCTCTTGGCCTTCATGATGCCGGGGAGGCTGGCGTAGCGCGGCTGGTTGAGGCGCAGGTCCGTGGTGACGATGGCGGGCAGCTGGCACTCCAGGGTGGCCAGGCCGTTGTCGACCTCGCGCACCACGCGCACCGTCTTGCCGTCCGCGCCGATGACGAGCGCGGGGACCTTGTTCTTCTCCTGCTCGCTCTCCAGCGACTCCACCTTGGAGGCGAACGTCGCCTGGCCCCAGCCGAGGAACTCGGCGAGGTACTGGCCCACCTGGTTCTGGTCATCGTCGATGGACTGCTTGCCGAGGATGACGAGGTCCGGCTTCTCCTTCTCCACGACCTTCTGGAGCAGGCCGGCGATGCCGAGCTGGTCCAGGGGGCCGGTGTGGTTCACCCACACCGCGCGGTTGGCGCCCATGGCGAGGGCGTGCCGGAGCTGCTCCTGCACCTCCTTGCCGCCGATGGACACCACCACCACTTCACCCTGGTGCTTGGCAACGAGGCGCAACCCCTCCTCGACGCCAATCTCGTCGAAGGGGTTGATCTTGTACTTCAGCCCCTCCTGAACGATGCCCGAGCCATCGGGCTTGACCTTGATCTTCGACTCGGGGTCTTCCACGCGCTTGGCGGTGACGAGAATCTTCACGGTGGTGCTTCTCCTTACCGGGAGACGTTTGAAGTCTGTGAGACAGTCCGTACGCGCGGGGTTGACGCGGCGCGCGAACAGTCCGGGTTAATAGGCATCCGGGAAGCACGGCGGCAACGGGAAACGGCCGCCGGCCTCAGTTCCGCTTTTCTACTTGAACAGTTCGCGCGCGATGACGAGCCGCTGGACCTGGCTGGTTCCCTCGTAGACCTGGATGAGCTTGGCGTCGCGCATCAGCTTCTCCACGGGGTAGTCCTTGATGTAGCCGTAACCGCCGTACACCTGCACCGCGTCGGTGGCGACCTTCATGGCCATGTCCGCGGCGAAGCACTTGGCGTAGCTCGACTGGAGGCTGTTGCGCTTGCCCTCGTCCAAGAGCCACGCGCTCTCGTAGGTGAGCATGCGGGCGGCGTGGGTGTTCATGGCCATGTCGGCAATCATGAACTGGATGGCCTGGTGCTCGATGATGGGCTTGCCGAACGTCTTGCGCTGGGTGGCGTACTCCATGGAGTACTCGAGCGCGGCGCGGGCGATGCCCACGGAGAACATGGCCGTCAGCGGGCGGCTGTTGTCCAGGGTGGCCATGGCGACGGCGAAGCCCTGGCCCTCCTCGCCGATGCGGTTGGCCACGGGCACGCGCACGTCCTCGAACGTCAGCGACACCGTCTCGCTGGCGCGCTGGCCCATCTTGTTCTCGTGCTTGCTGGCGGTGAGGCCCTTGGGACGGCCCTCCACCACGAAGCACGTAATCCCCTTGTGCTTCTTCGCCTTGTCCACCGTGGCGAACACCGTGTACTGCTCGGCCTGGCCGCCGTTGGTGATGAAGCACTTGGCGCCGTTGAGGACGTAGTGGTCACCGTCGCGCACGGCGGTGGTCTGCATGTTGGCCACGTCGCTGCCGGCCTCGGGCTCGGTGAGGCAGAAGGACGAGAACTTCACCCGCTCGGCGAAGTGGCCCAGCAGGCGCTTCTTCTGCTCCTCCGTGCCGTGGAGGATGATGGGCAGGTTGGCCAGGTCGTTGGCGATGATGGACGTCGCCACGCCCGCGCAGCCCCAGCTCAGCTCCTCCGCGACGATGACCTGCTCCAGGTGGGACAGGCCCACGCCGCCGTACTCGGCCGGGATGGCCATGTTCAGCAGGCCCAGCTCCCACGCGGTGGACAGCAAGTCCCGGGGGAAGGTGGCCGTCTCGTCGTAGTGGGCGGCCTTGGGGCGCACCACCTCGCGGGAGAACTTGCGCGCGGCCTCCTGGAGTGCGCGCTGGTTTTCGGTGAGCTGGAATTCCATGCGATTCCTCGTGACTCGGGATGCTCGTTGACTCTGGAGTCAACGAATACATGCCGCGCCGCGAAATCGCCAGTCCTATGAGCCGGGCTCCCGCCCCGGGCGGCTCCCACCTGCCCTGCCGGTTCCCTCCGCAGGGCAGTCAGGCGGCCGACGGAGGCGTAAGTTCCAGGAGTACACCCCGTCCGGCCGCCGGCACACGCGCCGGCCCGGGACGCGCGGATGCGCCCCGGAGCCGGGTCGGTGCGGGTATCGAGCAGCCTTCACCCGGTCAGCGGACTAGGGGCCACCGAAGAGATACGAGATGTGCATGAAGTTGAAGAGCCGCGTGTAGTTCGACGAGTAGTTCACCTCGTCCGGGGCATCCTCCTCGGAATAGACAAGGGTGCCGGTGGCGCCGTCGATCGTCCGCTTGACGACGACGTCGACGAACACCTTGTCTTCTTCGGTCCGGGAGGACTCGGTGTACAGGGAACCCGCGCTGTCCAGCGCCGACGTGAACGAGGAGCCGCCGACGTTCTCCGGGAACGGACCGTACGTGCCCTCGAGGGTGGCGACGCCGTCATTGGTGACGTGCCACCGCTGCTGGGCAGTGACCTCGGAGTTGAACGTGTAGAGGGCCAGCCAGAAGCCTGTCGTCGGGTGCGCGCGCGCGTCGAGGAGCGAGATGCCGACCGGAAGCCCGGTGACGGGAATGAACGTTCCGTCGGGAGTCCGCACGACCCAGTCGCTATAGCTGGAGCTGCGCTCGAGGCCGAGCATGAAGCCCTCGGCGTTCCACGCATGCAACTTGTGTCCGGACGAAACGACCTCCCCCGTGGAGTTGTAGTACGTGGTGTCCGAGACGTTGGTGGCGTCGCAGGTGTAGAGGATGGCGCCGGTGCCCGCCTGCATGACGAAGCTCTCCACGTCCACGGAGGCACCGCACCCGGGCGCCGCGAGCTTGATGTCATCCAGGTTTCCATCCGAGGGGTACGAGCGGTTCCTTCCTTCGAGCTTGAAGCTATCCGGAACGAAGATCTTCACCCGCTGTGGTTTCTCACCCCCATCGACGTAGTAGATGCGGCCGTCGGGTGAGAGCACCGCATGGTCGAAGATGGTGTCGCTGCCGCAGCCGAAGCCCACCTGCACGCGCGAGGGCGACAGGACGCTGGAGACGGCATCGTGGCAGCCGGACCCCTCCGAGAGCGTGCCCCAGATGAGCACGTCGTTCCCAGCCGGCATATCGGTGTGGCACCAGTTGTCGTCCCCGCACGTCGGCTCCCAGAGATAGCTGCTGCCGGCACAGTCGTTGGAGGTGCTGCACCGGCCCTGCTGGAGCTCGCAGAGCTTCGTCTCCGTGTTGCAGTCCTCATAGGGCTGGCATTGCGCGGCCGACACGCAGCGGCCCTCTCCGAGCGCACAGGCGTGGTCCTCCCCGCAGACCTCCCAGGCCTGGCAATGCGCCTTGGTCTCGCACATGCCCGCGCGCAGCTCGCACCGCCGGTCCGCCGAACAGGCCTCCCAGGCATTGCACTGGTCATCGCCGCCGCACCCGACGCAGACCCCCTGCTCACAGCGCAGGCCCGGCAGACAGCCCGAGTCGTTCTCGCAAAGCCCCGGGGCCGTATCCGTGCACGCGAGGAACAGCACCGCACCACACACCACGAACGAGCGAATCACCAGCTGCCCCCCACATTGACGTTGCCGCCGCCGTCGCCATCCGATTCGAACGACACGGCCGACAGACCCCAGAAGGTGAGCCCGGTGAGCGCGATGACGCCGCCACCAATCATCAGGGTGTTGGCCAACGTGTTGTACGTCTTCACCTGGTCGTACTTGGAACGGTCCGCCGGCACCAGGAGGCCCCCGGTGTAGCGGCGCGAGAGGTCGTTGGTGAGGCTCTTGCTGCGCAGGCCGAAGAATCCGCCGGCGCCCAGCGCGACCGCGCCGCCAACCGTCGCGTAGATGCCCGTCTTCCGCATCCACTTGGAGGACGAGCTCGGCCGGGGCTCGCCGTCGAGCGACTCGGAGAGCGACGCAGGGTCCTCCTCGTACCGCGAGCCGGATTCGGTGGAGGGCGCCGGCGCGGCCGCCACGGACCGCGGCTCGGTGCGGACATCCTCCTGGGGCCGGGTCGGTGCATCCACCGGTGCCGGGGCGTCCGCCACGGCGTCAGAGGACAGCGCGGTGAGGGCCTTCTCGAGCTGCTCGACCGCGAAGTGCGCCGGCCGCAGGTCCAGGAACCCCGGGATGAAGCGGAAGCTGACGGGCTCCGTCCGCTTCCCCTGGCCGGTAATCAGCGACATGGTGACGGAGACCTCCCCGTCGGCCCGCGCCGCTTCGGCGTAGATGACGGCGCCCCCACGCCCGAGCTCCGCCAGACACTCCGTCGTCGCCCGGGGCGCGCACGACGCCTTCAACGGCACGGGGGCGCGCAGGATGAACGTCCCCCGCCGCCGGTCACTGGAGCGGACTCCGGATACGATGAGCCCCTGCGCATCCGCGAGGAGCTTGGGTTCTAGATTTCCCTGTACCGGATAGAGGCCGACAACGACCTGCGCGCTAGCAATTCCAGGCAACGCGAGGACCGCCGCCAGCACGAACAATCGAACGACGCGCGCGCGTAGCATCGGCGCGGCAATCTATTTAAACACTACACGAATGTAAATATTCCCAGCCAAAGACGGGAATACCTGTTTTGTCTTCAAATGTCTGGGTTATCTTTGCACCATGCCGGCCACCTCGCCATCCTCCGCGGACAGGCGGGTGGCCGTCATGATTCGCAGCCTGGCTAGCGCTCGGCCGGGGGCCTGGCGCTCTTCGGGACCTTCTCCCAGTCGGCCAGGAACTTCTTGATGCCCGCGTCGGTGAGCGGGTGGTTGGCGAGCTGGGTGATGACGCTGTAGGGCAGCGTGGCGACGTCAGCGCCCATGCGCGCGGCCTGGAGGACGTGGACCGGGTTGCGCACGCTGGCCACGAGCACCTGCGTGGTGAAGTCGTAGTTCCGGTAGATCTCCAGGATGTTGGAGATGAGCTCCATGCCGTCCTGGGAGATGTCGTCCAACCGGCCCACGAAGGGCGAGATGTACGTGGCGCCGGCCTTGGCGGCGAGCAGGGCCTGGTTGGCGGAGAAGCAGAGGGTGACGTTGGTGCGGATGCCCTCGGCGGTGAGCGCCTTGACGGCCTTCATGCCCTCGACGCCCATGGGAACCTTCACGACCACGTTGTCGTGAATCTTCGCGAGGCCGCGCCCCTCCTTCACGAGCTCCTCCGCCTCCAGCGAGACGCACTCGGCGCTGATGGGCCCGTCCACGATGGCGCAGATTTCCCGGATGGTCTCCTCCAGGGGGCGCCCCACCTTGGCGAGGAGCGACGGGTTGGTGGTGACGCCGTCCACGCAGCCCATCGCATAGGCCTTGCGGATCTCCTCGACGTCTGCGGTGTCGATGAAGAACTTCATCTCGTCCCTCTCCTGGGAAGTAGCTGCGGTTGAATGAAGGTGGATGTACCCGGGCCGCGAAGCCCAGGCGAGCAGGCGCGTAACCGATGCCCTCCCATGCGTCAAGGGTGGCCACCGTGGGGTGCTGAAGGGTAGAAGGTCCGGCCATCACCATGGCCCGCGCCCCTCGCTCCGCCGCCAAGAAGCCCCGCCTTCGCGCCCTCCCCGGCCGCCCCGCTCCCTCTGCTCCCGCATCGGACGCCGAGGCCACGCTCGCCTACGCGAAGGGCGTGCTGGAGGCCGAGGCGCGAGCCATCCTCAACGTCACGGAGCGCCTGGGCGACGCCTTCGTCCAGGCCGTGAAGCTGGTGCGCGAGTGCGCGGGCCAGGTGGTCGTCACCGGCATGGGGAAGGCGGGCCACATCGGCCAGAAGCTGTCCGCCACGCTGGCGTCCACGGGCATCCGCTCGGTGTACCTGCACCCGGCCGAGGCGGTGCACGGAGACCTGGGCCGCGTGGCGCGCGGAGACGTCGTCCTCGCCCTGTCCAACAGCGGCTCCACGGAGGAGCTGCTGCGCCTGTTGCCCGCGTTCAAGCGGATGGCCACGCCGGTCATCGCGCTCACGGGGGATGCGCGGAGCCCGCTCGCGCGAGGCGCGGAGCTGGTGCTGGACATCGGCCCGATTGAAGAGGCGTGCCCCATGGGGCTGGTGCCCACCGCGTCCACCGCAGCGCTGCATGCGCTGGGGGACGCGCTGGCCATGGCGGTGCTGCGCTCGCGGCCCTTCGGCACGGAGGACTACGCGCTGCTACACCCCGGCGGGAAGCTCGGGCGCTCCGTGCAGCGCGTCTTCGAGCTGATGCGCAGCGGCCCCGCCAACCCGCTGGTGCTGGATACGGCGCCCCTGTCGCAGGTGGTGGGGGTGATGACGAAGACGCCGGGCCGTCCGGGCGCCGCGTGCGTGGTGGACAAGGGCGGGAAGCTGGTGGGCATCTTCACCGACGGCGATTTGCGCCGCCGCGTGGAGGACGGTCTCACCGACTTCACCGTGCCGGTGCGAGACGTCATGGGCAAGCACCCGCGCTGCGTGACGCCGGAGACGCTGGTGATGGCCGCCACCGCGCAGATGCGCGAGCTGAGGGTGGACCAGCTCCCCGTCGTGGATGCCGAGGGCAACGCCGTGGGCCTGCTCGACGTGCAGGACCTGCTGGCCGCGAAGTTCGTCTGACGGTGGACGGCCGGTAGCCCCGGGGTCGGAGGCGGGGCCTGTCAAGCCTCGCCGCGGAATGTCCCACGGAAAGTTGCTCGCGCGTCTCCCCCGCCGGGTCCCCAACCCGGCCTGGAGACAATGGCCCGGGGTCGCCTCCTGGACCCACGCGAGGGCTGTCCTTGAGCGAGCCGGACGACGACGTCGACCTGACCGAGGGGTACTACCGCCGCTACGGCGAAGCCGTGCATCGGAGGTGCCGGCGGCTGCTGGGTGACGAGGCCCTGGCGTGGGACATGACGCAGGAGGTGTTCCTGCGGGCCCATGCGCACCTGCGGCACCTGCGCGGTGCGAGCTCGCCGCTGTCATGGCTGCTCACGGTGGCGGACCGGCAGTGCTTCTCGGTGCTGCGGCGCCGGCGCACGGAGGCCGCCTCGGAGCTGGCCCTGCGCGCGCCGACGCCGGGGGCCCGGGCCGCGCCGGATGATGCGTTGGAGCGGTGGTTGATGGACGCGGACCTGGTGCGCCACGTGCTCGCGCACTGTCCCGAGGACGTGCAGCGCATCGTCGCGCACCGCTTCCTGGATGAGCTGGAGCAGGAGCAGATAGCCGCGCTGCTCGACGTGTCGCGCAAGACGGTGCAGCGCAAGCTCCAGGCCTTCTTCGACATCGCGCGGAGGCTGCTGGATGCCCCCGCGGCCGTCCCGCAGAAAGGAACCGCCCTCGTATGAGCTCTCCATCCGTGCCCCATTTCCCGGGCATGCCGGACCTGTTGCTCGAGCGCTACCTGTGCGGGGAGCTGCCCCCGGACGAGACCCTGCGCGTGGAGGAGGCGGCGCGCGCGTCTCCGGCGCTCGCACTGCACCTGGAGAACCGGCGTGCCGCGCAGCGAGCGTTCGCGGAGGCGCGGCCGTTCACTCCGGTGCGAGCGCGGCTCGACGCGCAGCGGGCCACGGAAGCGCGTACCGGGTGGGCACGGCTCGCGAGCGCCCTGCGTGAACGCGCGCTGGAGGCACGACACGCGCGCAGCCCCCTTGCGACCGCTCGATGGGCGATTCCCGCGCTCGCTCTCTGCGCGGTGCTGACGCTGGTGGCGGTGCGCGCCCTGCCCTCCAACGGCGACACCGGGGACCACGTGAGCGTGCGAGGCGGGCTCACGGCGCGGGTCCTCATCAAGCGCGGCGAGGCCGTCTTCGAGCAGGGGCCCGGAGTGGTGCTGCGCCCGGGAGACCGCGTGCGCATCGAGGTGGAGGACGTGGAGGGCGGCACCGTGTACGTCGTGGCGCTCAGTGACCGCGGGCGCGCCACGCCGTTGCATGGCTTCGCGCAAACGGGAGGCCCCGTGAAGATGGAGTCCGGGCGGTTCGTGCTCCCCGGGAGCCTGCAACTGGACGCGGCGCCTGAGCGTGAGGCCTTGGCCGTGGTGCTCGCCCCGCGAGAGGACGGCGCCCCTTCCCCGGAGGAAGTGCTGCGCTGGGCGGAAGCGGCAGCGAGGAGCACGGACTTTCCTCCCCACCCTTCCCCGCTGGCCGGCACCCGCCATGCGGTGCGGGAGTTGCCCAAGGAGCTGCCATGACCGCGGCCAGGGCGCACGCCGCGAGACTGGCGCTCACGCTGGCGCTGATGGCAACAGTCCCCGCCCACGCGGAGAGCCGCTTCGCGCTCAGCGTGGGCCACAACGTGGGCCTCGCCACGGACGAGCCCCTGCGCTGGGCGGAGCGGGACGCGGAGCGCATGGACGCACTCTTCGGCCAGCTCGGCGGCGTGCCCGAGGACCGCCGAATCCTCCTGCGCGGCGAGGACCCGGCCAGCGTGCGGCTCGCCCTGGCCCGGGTGCGTGGCCGCATCGAGGAAGCACGGCGCATGGGCGAGCGCACCCTGCTCTTCTTCTTCTACTCGGGCCACGGCGACGAATCCTCGCTGCACCTCGGAGGACAAGCCCTGCCCCTCGCCGAATTGCGGCGCCTGCTCGCCGACGTGCCCGCCACCGTCTCCGTCGCCGTGCTCGACGCCTGTCACAGCGGCGCCGTGGTGAGCGGACGCGCGAAGGGCCTGTCCTCCGCGCCCGCCTTCGACGTGTCCTTCGTCCGACAGGTCGGCCCCGAGGGCCGCGTGTTCATCACCTCCGCCGGCGCGCACGAGGTGGCCCAGGAGTCCGACAACCTCCAGGGCTCCTACTTCACGCACCACCTCATCTCGGGCCTGCGCGGCGCGGCGGACGTGGACGGCGACGCACGGGTGAGCCTCGCGGAGGCCTATCACCACGTCTACCACCGCACCCTCATGGGCTCTCACGGCTCCACGGCGGCGGTGCAGCACCCCGAGCTCTCCAGCCAGCTCGCGGGCGAAGGAGACTTGTTCCTCACCGCGCTGGAGCGCTCACAGGCACGGCTGGAGTTGCCCCCCGCCGTGGGCGACAGCGTGGTGCTCGTGGAGGAGCGCACCCTCCAGGTGATGGCCGAGGTGGAGCCCCGTCCGGACACACCGGTGCAGGTGGCACTGCCCGCCGGCCGCTACCGCGTCCAGGTCCGCCGGGGCGCGCAGGTGCTCTTCGGCCGCGTGTACCTCCCATGGGGAGAGCGCCAGCGCCTCCAGCCCGAGTCCCTCGAAGTGCGCACGCTGGCCCTCCACCAGCGCAAGGGCGCGCTCCTGGAAAGCGATGGCTGGAGACTGCAAGCGGGCCTCGGCGTGGGCCGCGCCGCCACGCCCTCGGGAGGCTGGGGTCCACAGGCCGGCGTGTTCCGCGCGCTCGAGGAGCCTGGCCGCCTGGGGCCCTCCTTCGTCGGAGGCCTCACGCTCGGCGTCACCCGCGCCTCCACCGAACGGCTCCGGCTGGACCAGGTGGAGCTCGGCGCCTGGAGCGGCGTGGGCATCGCGGGCGCATTCGACCGCATCTGGGCCGGAGCCCACGCGGGCGTCGGCGTGCTGGGCATCTTCCAGCGCGCGAGCAGCCTCGAAGCTGCGCGGCGGCAGAGCATGGACCTGCCCGCCACGAGGCTCCGCGCGGGCGCCGGTGCGGCCGTCTTCGCCGCGCTCTCCGCGGAGCTTCCCATCAGCGCGCGCGCAGGCCTCTTCGCGCGCCTGGGCGGCCACGTCGCGCTGACGCGACAGGACGGCGTGCTCCGCCTGAGCCCCGTGCCCACGCTGCTGCTCGGCAGCACCTGGGGTCTGTGAAGCAAGCATCTCCGCGCGCATGTCCCGCGCAATGCGCGTCAGGCGTCTCCACCGTCGCACCGGCCGGCGACGCCCGCGCCCCTCCCCGAGAACACGGGCCTCGGAATGGAGCGGGCGTCACCGGCCCGGTGCTCACTTCGAAAGACGGAGCGGAGGGCACATGACGACATGGAAGGTCCGTAGGACCCTGACGACGGGAATGCTGGCGCTGCTGACGCTGGCGGGTTGCGGCGACATCCTGGGCGACGACGCGGAGGACGAGACGCTGCTCTCGGTGGAGGGCACGCTGAAGGCCACCGGCGGCGAGCTCGACGAGGCGAAGGCGAAGAAGCTGCGCGCCGCGCTCGTCTGGGAGCGCTACCCGGAGAGCACCCTGGAGTGCTTCAAGGCGCTGCAGCCCGGGGAAAATACCCTCAAGTGCCTGAGCCTGGACACGCCCTATGACTACCAGCGCGCCACGATGGACGTGAAGGTGGACGCGCGCACGCCCACCACCGTGCGCATCCCCATCCACCAACTGCCGCCCGCCTCGGTGCTGAATGGAGAGCCGGGCTCACGCCTGGGCCTCGCCAGCGTGGTGATGTACGTGGACGGCAACGACAATGGCCAGCTCGACATCGTCAGCACCACCGCGACGACGAGCCCCGACACCGTCATCGGCTTCCAGGAGGGCTACACGCAGGAGTCCCAGTCCTACTACTGGATTGTCTACCGCGAGGGCGCGCTCCATCCGCTCTACCAGCACCTCGCCTCATGCCCGGAGCCTTCGCAGGGCTACTCCGTCGCGGAGTACCGCTTCGGTCCCTACAGCGAGGAAGAGCCCCAGACGTTCGACGGCTGCTTCCTGCACCGGGGCCGCGTGTCGATGAACGTCATCATCGACACCGACATGCAGTCCTTCAACCAGCTCGCGTGCGAGGACGCCTACGGAGTCACCTTCCCCGAGCGGGCCCCCGCCACGTCACCCATTCCGCAAGGCGCCGAGACGTGGTGCTCCCACTACTTCGGCAACGCGACGCAGACGCTGTTCGTGAAGGAGCACCCGGAGCGCTTCTGCGTGGATGGCAACGTGAAGGCGTATGGCGTCATCGACATCGCGAGGAACCGCTGGGACGACCGCGCCAACCCGCCCGCGTGGTGGCCGTGCGAGGTGTCCCCGCCGGCCCCCTGAAAGCGCGCGCCTACTGCCCCAGCTTGGCCTGCAGCGAGGCCCGGTTGGGGTAGTTCGGCGCGTCGGCGGCGAGCTTCTCCCAGAGCGCCTTCGCGCCCTTCTCGTCGCCCTTGCTCTTGAGCGTGTCGCCCAGCTTCTCCACCGCAGCCGGGTCGGCCTGCACGGCCACTCCCCACACGCGCGCGGCCATGGGACGGCCCAGGCCCACCAGCGCCCACGCCATGCCCGCCTTCGCACGGCCGTTCTCCGGCTGGAAGGGCACCACGCGCGTGTAGTTGGCGAGCGCCTCCTGGTAGCGGCCGCGAGCCAGGTGCTCCTCGCCCTCATCCACCAGCTTCGCCAGGCCCTGCTCCAGCTCCGGCGTGCGCTCGGTGTTCTGCACGGCGTCGATGGCCTCCTGCGACAGCGGGCGCGGTGCGTCCGGCATCGCGGGAGTCGTGGGCGCCTGCGACAGCCGGATGCGCCGGTCCTCCGCGCGCGAGGCGAGCAGCTTCTTCCGGCCACCGGCCTTCACCGTCTCGTCCACCAGCGTGCTCAGCCGCTTCGCCATGGGCGCGCGCTGCGAGCCCGGGTGCGCGGCCAGCATGGCGTCGAAGCCCGCGCGCGCCTGCTTCAGCGCGGCCAGGTCCTCGCCCTTCGTCTCGAAGAGCAGCGCGGAGCGCGAGTAGAGCGCCTCCTCGTGCGTGGGCTCCACCTCCAGCACCGCGCCGTACGCCGCCAGCGCGCCGCCCGAGTCACCGGAGAGGACCAGCGCGTTGGCGCGCATCAGCTCCACGTCCAGCACCGGTGCCAGCGCCGCTCGCGCGCAGGCCGCCGCGCCCGCGGTGTCGCCCTTCTTCGCGCGCTCCTGCGCCGCCGCCGACATGTCCTCCACCGTCGTGCCCGCGGAGAAGCCGCAGCCCGCCGCGTCCGCCGTCGGCACGGGCGTCTTGCCCAGCTTCTTGCGCTGCGCGAGGAACAAATCACGCGCCGGCTTCGCCCGCGCCTCGGCCTGCAGGAGGTAGGTGACGGCGTCCGTGTTGCGGCCGTTCACGTAGTAGAGCCGCCCCAGCGACGAGGCGATGTCGAACGTCTTCTCGCGCTCCTTCAGCCCCTCCGTGGAGTCGAGCTGACGCAGCAGCTCCTCCGCGGACGGCGGCGCGCGGCCGGTGCCCGACATGGGCGGATGGCCCGCGGGCAGCTCACCCGACGGGGCCGCGGCGCCGGTACCGTCCAGGCTGGGATGCCCCTCGGGCAGGGCTCCAGAGCCGGCAGTGGTGCCCTGCGCGGCAGCGGGCGGGTTGGCGGGCGATGCCGTGGTCCCCGGGGGGATGGCCGGGTGGCCGGGCGGGAGGTTGGACGGCTCGGCGGAGAGCAGCGCCGCGGTGGCCAGGGCAAGGGACAGGTTCATGAGTCGTTGCTCGAGTAGCTCGCTTCGGGCCACCACGTGGCCTCGCTCCTGCGGACGTCCTGCGGGGCGAGTTTCCCGAGGAGCTCCTGCACCGTGACGCCCAGCACCGGGTGCTTCAGTTCCGGCGCCAGCTCGGCCAGCGGCTCGAGCGCGAAGCGGCGCTTGTGCAATTCCAGGTGTGGCACCTGGAGGTTCGGGTCCGCCACCACCTGTCCCTCCCAGAGGAGGATGTCCAGGTCGATGGTGCGCGGGCCCCAGCGCACTTCGCGGCGGCGCCCGAGGTCCTTCTCTATCTGCTGGAGGATGACCAGCAACCGCTGGGGCGGCAGGTCGCACTCCAGCGCCACCACGGCATTCAGGTAGCGCGGCTGCGGCGGCCCCACGGGGGCGCTATCGAAGAGGGAGGAACAGCGAAGCACCGCCACCGCGTCGATGCGGGACAGTGCAGTCAGGGCGCCGACGAGGTGGGCCTCGCGGTCACCTTCATTGGAACCCAGCCCGACGTAGACGGTGGTGCTCAAGGCTCAATCTCAACCGGATTGACCAGGGTTCCGATTCCCTCGATCTCCACCTCCACCGTGTTCCCTGCCTCCAGTTTCCCCACACCCGACGGCGTCCCCGTGCTCACCATGTCGCCCGGCAGCAGCGTCATGCCCTGCGAGATGAAGGAGACCAGGCGGGCGGGACTGAAAATCATGTCGGACGTCCGGCTGTCCTGGCGCACCTGCCCGTTCACCCGGCAGACAATCCGCAAGTCGAGCGGGGACAGCCCCGTCACGGCCCACGGCCCGGCGCAGGCGAAGGTGTCGTAGCCCTTCGCGCGCGTGTGCTGGATTTCGCGCTTCTGGATGTCGCGCGCCGTCACGTCGTTGAAGCAGGTGAGGCCCCAGATGGCGCGCGCGGCCGTCGCCTCGTCCGCGCCCTTCACCTTCTCGCCGATGATGAGCGCCAGCTCCGCCTCGTAGTGCACCTCCTGGCTCGCCTTCGGAATGCGGATGGGCGAGCCCATGCCGTTGAGGGCGGTGGAGGGCTTGATGAAGATGAGCGGCTCGGGCGGGACGGGCTTGCCCATCTCCTCCGCGTGCTTGCGGTAGTTCTGCCCGATGCAGACGACCTTGGATGCGTCCGAGGGCACCAGCAGCGTCAGCGAGGACAGCGAGCGGCGGATGCCCGTGTCCTTGCCTCCGGCCCACGGCGCGGCGGTGAGGACCACCACCTCGCTGCCCTCGACGCGGCCGTGGTGCGCACGGCCTTCGTGCTGGAAGCGGCAATAGCGCGCCGTCGTCATGATGCGGACCTCTGGAAGCCGAGCACGTCGGCCATGTCGTAGAGCCCTGGCGCCTTGCCCACCGCCCAGCGCGCGGCGCGCAGCGCGCCCAAGCCGAACTGGTCTCTGCTGGTGGCCCGGTGGGTGAGCTCGATGCGCTCGCCCTCGCCGAAGAAGAACACCGTGTGCTCGCCCACCACGTCCCCGCCGCGCAGCGTCTGCACGCCAATCTCGTTGGCCGGCCGGGCGCCCACCATGCCGTGGCGAGCGAAGGTGAGGTCGTCCTGCGTGCGGCCCAGCGCCCCGGCCAGGACTTCCGCCAGCCGCAGCGCGGTGCCGCTGGGCGCGTCCTTCTTCATGCGGTGGTGCGCCTCCAGCACCTCCACGTCGAAGCCCTGCCCCAGCACCCGCGCCAGTTCCGCCGCCATGCGGAAGACGACGTTGACGCCCACGGACATGTTGGGCGCGGCGACGATGGGAATGGACTTCGCGCTCGAGGCCAGCGCCGCGGTGGACTCGGGGGAGAAGCCGGTGGAGCCCACCACCAGCGCCACGCCACGCGCCGCGCACGCCTTCGCGTGGGCCACGCTGACTTCCGCGCTGGTGAAGTCGATGACGACGTCCGCCTTCGCGGCGTCCAGCGCACGGCCCAGGTCATCCACCACCTGGACCTCCAGCGCGCCCTGCCGCGCGGCAAGCCCCGCGTCCAGCCCCACCGCGGCGCTGCCCGGGCGCTCCGTGGCGCCCACCACCTTCAGGTCTTCCGCGTCCCGCGCCAGGCGCAGCAGCGTGCTGCCCATGCGGCCCGTGACGCCGGTGATGACGGTGCGAATCATGAGTGCCGGCGCTCCTGGCAATGAAGAATCGGCCCTCAGGCCTTGAGCAGCCCCAGCGTGCGCAGTTCGTCGCGCAGCTTCGCCGCGTTGGGCTCCGTCATCTGCACCAGCGGCAGGCGGATTTCCGGCCCGAAGAGGCCCATGAGGTGCAGCGCCCACTTCACCGGAATGGGACTGGACTCCACGAAGAGCAACCGGTGCAGGTTGTTCATCCGCACCTGGATGTCGCGCGCCTTGGCGAAATTCCCCGCGCGCGCGTTGGACACGATGTCCGCCATCATCCGCGGCGCCACGTTGGAGGACACGGAGATGACGCCCTTGCCGCCGCAGGCCATGAAGGGCAGCACGGTGAAGTCGTCACCGGACAACAGCGTCATCCGGTCGCCACACTTCTCGAGGATTTCGAGCGCGCGGAACATGTTGCCGGTGGCCTCCTTGATGGCCACCACCTCGGGGATGTCGCACAGCCGCTGCACCGTCTCCGGCAGCAGGTCCACGCCGGTGCGGCCCGGCACGTTGTACGCGACAATCGGGAAGCCCGGGTGCGCGCGCGCAATGGCGCGGAAGTGCTCCACCAGGCCCGCCTGCGTGGGCTTGTTGTAGTACGGCGTGACGATGAGCGTGCCGTCCGCGCCCGTCTCGCGCACGCGCTTCACGCCTTCGATGGCCTCCGCCGTGCTGTTGGAGCCGGCGCCGCCCACCACCGCCGCGCGCCCCTTCGACTCCTCCACCGCGACTTTGACGGCCCGGGCCCGCTCGTCGGGCGTCATCGTCACCGACTCGCCCGTGGTGCCCATCGGGATGAGCACGCTGGTGCCGCCTTCAATCTGGTAGCGCACCAGCGCCCGGTAGGCCTGCTCGTCGAACGCCCCGTCACGAAACGGGGTGGCCAGCGCCGTCATGGAGCCTTCGAAGGTCTTCATGCCGGCGCTTATACGGCTAGGCCCGCTCGCCGCGCCAGAGATCCTCGACGCGCTCCCGTTCGCGGACAACCCTCCACGCCTCCCCATCCACCATGACCTCGGCCGGCCGGGGACGGGAGTTGTAGTTGGAAGCCATGCTCATCCCGTAAGCCCCGGCGCTCATGAAGGCATACAGCTCGCCCGCCTGGGGGAGGACCAGGGGCCGCGCCCGGGCCAGCACGTCGGTGGACTCGCACACCGGCCCCACCACGTCCACCTCCACCGCCTTCCCGCGCCGCTTCACCAGCGGCTGGAGGGAGTGGTGCGCCTCGTAGAGGGCCGGGCGGATGAGGTCATTCATCCCCGCGTCCACGACGACGAAGTGCTTCGCGGGCGTCTTCTTCCGGTACAGCACGCGGGTGAGCAGCACGCCCGCGTTGCCCACCAGCGCGCGGCCCGGCTCCAGCACGAGGTGCGCGCCGGTGCCCTTCGCCGCCTCCAGGACGATGCGCGCGTACTCCTCGGGGGAAGGAGGCGTCTCGTCCGTGTAGGTGATGCCCAGGCCGCCGCCCACGTCCAGGTACGCCAGCGGGTGCCCCTGCGCCTTGAGCTCCGTGTAGAGGCCGGCCACCTTGGTGAGCGCGGAGCGCATGGGCGAGCCCTGCGTGAGCTGCGAGCCGATATGGCAGTCCAGCCCGGCCGCGCGCACGCCCTTCAGCTTCTTCGCGCGCGTGTAGAGGGCGACGGCCTCCTCGAAGGGCACGCCGAACTTGGACGTCTTCAGGCCGGTGGAGATGTACTTGTGCGTGCGCGCGTCCACGTCCGGATTCACGCGCAGCGCGAAGGGCGCGCGGCGGCCCAGGCGGCGGCCCACCGCGTCCAGCGCCTCCAATTCCTCGGCGCTCTCCACGTTGAAGAGGAGGATGCCCGCGGCCAGCGCCGCCTCCATCTCCTCCTGCGTCTTGCCCACGCCGGCGAACACCGTCTTCTCCGCCGCGCCGCCGGCCGCCTTCACTCGGGCCAGCTCGCCGCCGGAGACGATGTCGAACCCGCCGCCCAGCCCGGCGAAGAGCCGGAGGATGGCGAGGTTGGAGTTGGCCTTCACCGAGTAGCAGATGAGGTGCGGCGTGTCGCCGAAGGCCTCCGACACCACCCGGAAGTGCCGGGTGAGCGTGGCCGCGGAGTACACGTAGGTGGGCGTCCCCACCGACTCGGCGATGGCCGGCAGCGGCACGCTCTCCGCGTGCAGCACACCCTTGCGCCAGTTGAAGTGGTTCACGTTGGCTCGTTGTCGCCGGGTGCGACGATGCCCGCGTCCGCCGTCGGCGTGAGGGTGGGCCCCGAGGGCTCGAGGGGGCCGCGGTTGGGGTCCTCCGGAGGCGGCTGCGTCTCCGTGGCCGGCGCGGGCGGCGGCGCCGGTGGCTTCGGCGAACCCTTGATGCCACACGCCACCAGCACCAGCGCGAGGCCGGTGGCGACACACACGGACGGGAGGACGCGGCGCATGGCTAGAAGCTGATGCCCAGCCAGCCACGGATGGTCTGCGGCGTCTCCAGGTCCTCCCCGATGGAGCCGTACGTCTTCAGGCCGCTCATCGGGAACAGGATGCCGTACGCCACGCCGGCGATGAAGCCGTCCTCCGTCTTGTAGTCCGCGCCGACGTTGGCCTCCACGCCCAGCGCCTTGCTCGTGAAGGACGGGGTGGACTCCGCGTAGAGCGCCTGCGAGTAGATGAGGCGGCCGTACAGGTCGAAGCCGTCCGTGATGGAGTACTTCGCCGAGGGGCGCACGTAGAAGGCGTCGGTGATGCCGCCGAGGATTTCGCGCCAGAGGATGAGGTCCACGCGGTAGTCGCGGTTGAACCGGAAGTTGCGGATGGCGTTGTCGGAGCAGCCGCCGGAGCCGCAGCTGTACTGCGGGCCCTCCACGTCACCCGGCGCGGTGGCGCCGTTGCTGCCGGTGCCGGCGCGGGCCGGGTAGTTGCCGAAGCCGGGCGCCTTGTCACCGGAGGCGAAGCCCACCTCCAGGCCGAGCGACAGCTTGTTGTTGGCGACCTTCACCTCGCCCTGGGCCACGCCGCCGAACTGGGCGATGCGCAGGCTCTGGTTCTGCGTGGGGTCGTTGATGCCGCTCACGTCCGTGGCGCGGTTGGTGATGTTGCCGAACTGGCCGGCCAGCTCGAACTCCAGGCGCCAGGTGCGCTCCTCGTAGCGCAGCCAGAGGTCCGGGACGTAGAGCTCGGCGGAGCGGGGGATGAAGCCCGTGCCGGAGCCGTTCGTCGTGCTGCCGTCGTACTCCCAGTTCTGGGTGCGGTAGGTGAAGTGCAGGCCGTACTGGAGCACGCCCTGGTTGTTGTCCAGCTTGGAGCGGATGACCGCGTCCGTGTCCCGGCGGGCGATGGCCAGCACCAGCCCGTGGCTGTCGTCGGCCTGGGTGAGGTCCACCGGCTCGCCCTGCGAGCCGCGCCCGTCGACGACGCCCTCGGCGTTGAAGTCGAGCATGGGCGTCACGTACCAGCCCTCGAAGGGGTTGGTGACGAACTGGATGCGGTCCACCGTGTCGCCGAAGTCGCAGTCGAAGCAGGTGCCGTCGTTGCGCAGCATCCCGAGGCCCCACTGGCTGCCCATGCGGCCGAAGCGCAGGATGCCCACCGGAGTCTTCACCTCGCCGTAGGCGCGGCGAATCTTGATGGAGTCCTCCAGCATGTCCACGGCGGAGTCCTGGCTCTCCGAGAAGATGCCGAAGAGGTTCCGCTGGTCACCCGGGTAGAGGTAGTCCGGCTGCGAGCCCAGCACCACGTTGTCCAGGCCGAGAATCTCCGTCTTGATGCTCACCTGCTCGGAGACGTTGAACACCGGCTCCATGCGCAGGCGCATGGTGGCGAAGGACTGGGTGTTCTCCGAGGCGCCGCGGGGCGAGCGCGGGAAGAGCTCGTCGCCGGGCGCCTTGCCCAGGTCGAACTTGTAGAAGAGCGTGGGGCGCACGCGGAAGTAGCCGTCGAGCGTGAAGACCTCCAGCTTCTTCTTCTCCTCGGGGAACTCCTCGTTCCACTCGGTGGAGTCGACGGACTGCTTGGCGGCCTCGGCGCGGATCTCCTCGCGCAGCTCCTGCTTGGCGGCATCCAGGTCCTCGCGGGTGACGGACTCACCCGGGGTGGCGCCAGCGGCGGGGGCCGGTTCAGCGGAGGGAGCAGCGGGCGCGGCGGGCGCGGCCTCGGTGGCGGCGGGCGCGGGCGCGGGCGTGCCACCGTCGGGCACCGGCGTCTGGGCGGTGGCCGTGGACGAAGCGACGAGCAGCGCCGCCAGCAGGGCGTGAGACATGGGCAACATTCTCCAGGGCCGCGCGGGGCGGCCGGGTCTGAAAGGCGGGCGATTCAAGCCACGGGACATGGGGGTGTCAACGCTTACTGGCCCGAGGCTTTGGCGCGTGAACGCCTGAGCGGGGCTGGCATTTCGGACAGAAGTGGGTGGTGCGGCCGCCCTGGGTGAAGGACTCGACGGGCGTTCCGCACTTGGAGCATGGGCCGCCGGCACGGCCGTAGACGAGGAACGGGTTCTCCGAGCGGCCCTCCTCCAGGTACACCGGCTCCTCCCCCTCCTGCTCCTTCAGGCCGAAGTCGATGGTGGCCCGGATGGCGGCCACCAGCCGCTTCCAGTCGTCGGGGGTGAGGGAGGCGGGCTCCCGGGAGGGGTGGAGGCCCGCGCGGAAGAGGGCCTCGGCGGCGTGGATGTTGCCCAGGCCGGTGATGCGGGCCTGGTCCATCAGCGCCACCTTCAGGGGCTGCCGGGACGGGGCCACGGCCTTTTCGAGCTGGCCCGCGGTGAGGCCGTCCGCCAGTGGGTCCCTCCCCAGCGCCTTCACCACGTCCATCTCCCGCAGGAGGGCGGCGGGGCCAGGCTCCAGCCGCCCGAACATGCGCGGGTCGCTGAAGTGGATGACGTGGCCGTCGTCGAGGTGGAAGCGGGCGCGGCTGTAGGGTTCCTTCTGCGCTTCCGTGCGGCGGACGAACTTGCCCGTCATGCCGAGGTGGCCCAACAGGCCCCGTCCTCCCTCGAAGGCGAAGAGGAGGTACTTGCCCCGGCGGACGAGGGACTCCAGCCGCCCGGACAGCTCGGAGAACCGGCGGCGCTCGGCGCCTCGGAAGATGCGGGTGTCGTCGGCCTCGGCCCGCACGAGGCGCCGGCCATTGAACCAGCGCACGAGGTTGCGCCGGGCAATCTCCACTTCCGGAAGCTCAGGCATCCGCTCGGGCACATAGCACCGGGCCCGGGGGCGGCGCGCGCATTTCCGACATGTCCTGCCGCTCACACCCGCCCGAGTTTCTTCACGCCGGGGCTTTTTGCCTCCGCTATGCAGGCGCCTTTCGGACCTGTCCCAACCCCTTCTTTCGGAGGCAGCATGGCGGACGTTCCCCAGAAGAAGTACACGCCGATGCAGTTCCCCCACCTCAAGGGCCTCAAGGGCCTGAGCGACGCCGTCCTCGACACGCACTTCAAGCTGTACGAGGGCTACGTCAACCGCACCAACAAGCTGACCGAGTCGCTCTCGGGCCTCCAGCTCAAGGGCGAGGCCGCGGGCACCAACCCCGCCTATGCGGAGATGACCCGCCGGCTGGGCTTCGAGTACAACGGCATGGTCCTCCACGAGTACTACTTCGGCAACATGAAGCCGGGCGGCTCGGGCGGCTCGCCTCCGGGGAAGCTGAAGAAGGCCATGGAGGAGAGCTTCGGCTCCTTCGAGAACTGGCTGACGGACTTCAAGGCCGTGGCCACCATGCCGGGCATCGGCTGGGCCGTGACGTTCCAGGACCCGCGCACGGGCTGGCTGTCCAACCACTGGATCACCCTGCACGAGACCAACAACATCGCCGGCTTCAAGCCCATCATCATCATGGACGCGTGGGAGCACGCCTTCACCCCGGACTACAAGGCGAACGAGCGCGGCAAGTACGTGGACGCGTACTTCTCCAACATCGACTACGACGCCTGTGAGGGCCGGCTGAAGTAGTCGTCGCCGGACTCCTTCCCGGCGAGAAGCTCAGGCGGAAGGCTCCTCACCCTCGTCCTTCTTCTCCCGGGGCTCGGAGGTGCTGGAGCTGGGAGTCTCACCACCGCTCCGCTCCCGGACCTCGCGTGCCGAGGCCTGGGGGCGCAGCCGCAGTGAGCCCGTCTCGGGCGGCAGCGGCTGCCCGGCCCGGAGCGCGGCCACGCTGCGCTCCAGCGCCGCGAGCAAATCACTCTGTGATGGAGCCCCCGCCGTGGCCCCCGCGTGCACCACGGGCCGCCGCTCCGCCCCCTTCGGACGCGTGCGCGCGGCGCGGCGCTCGATGAAGGCCAGCAGCCGCTCGCGGTGGACGTCGTGGTAGCGCTGGGGCTCGAAGTGCGTGGCGCGGGCCTCCACGAGGTGCAGCGCCGCCTCCAATTCGCGCTCATGGGGGCGCGCGCCCGCGAGTGCCAGCTCCGCGAGGCTGTCCTGCGAGACGACCTCCTCCGCGTAGTGGAGCGTGGACAGGAGCAACCCACGTCCATGGGGCCGCACCGCGCACAGGTGTCCCCTCTGGTAGAGGACGAAGCGGCCGATGCCCACGCGCCCCGATTCCTGGAGCGTGGCCACCAACAGCGAGTACGCCCGCTCGGCCCCTTCCGCGGGGACCAGGTGGTAGGGCGTGTCGTAGTAGATGGGGTCTATCTCCCCCGCCTCCACGAAGTCCTCCAATTCGATGACACGGCTGGACTCCGGGTCGAAGGCCTCCAATTCCCCGCGCGTCACCGCCACGTGGCGACCGTCCGCGAGCTCGTAGCCCTTCACCACGTGCTCGTACGCAACCTCCTCGCCGTCCGCCGAGCACACCCGCTTGTTCTGGATGCGGGCGCCGTCCGCGTCATGCAGCAGGTGGAATTGCACCTGCCTCGGGCTGACGGCGCTGTAGAGCCTCACCGGTACGCTCACCAGGCCGAAGCCCAGCGAGCCCACCCACACGGGACGTGACATCCGCGCCTCCCTCGGCGCCCCATTCGGGGCACCCGTACCCCCAAAGGTCCGTACCGCGTCCGCGTGCCGCAAGGCTCGCCGGGCCCCCCGGTGGGGACGCGGGGCGGCGCATCCCCCGTTTGGATGGATTCCGCCGGCCGCACGTCCCCGCGAAGACGAAGCATCACGCGGCGCTTGCCGTGAGGCGGGCGCTGCCCAAGAGTCCGGCTCGCTCAAGACGCACAACTGACGGAAAGGAAGGAACACCCGGTCATGCAGCGAATCCTCTCAATGGTACTGGGCCTCACCCTGGCAATGGGCCTCTCCACGGGCTGCGCCAAGCAGCGCATCTCCGCCGAGAAGGCCATCGCGGCCACCCTCATCTCCGACGAGCAGGAGGAGGAGCTCGGCAAGCAGGTGAAGCAGGAGCTGGAGACGAAGGAGAAGATCAAATACGTCCAGGACCCGTCCGTCGTCGACTACGTGAAGACCATCTCCTCGCCCATCCTCCGGCAGGCCACCAAGGACCGGCCCGGGGTGAAGTGGAAGGTCAACGTCATCGACGACCCGAAGACGGTGAACGCGTTCGCCACGCCGGGCGGCTACCTGTACGTCTACACGGGCCTGCTGCTGGCGGCGGACAACGAGGCCGAGCTGGCCGGCGTCATGGCGCACGAGGCGGGCCACGTGGTGGGCCGTCACTCCGCGCGCGCCATGGTGAACCAGATGGGCCTGCAGACCGTCACCCAGGCGGCGCTGGGGCAGAACCCGAGCGCGGTAGCCTCCATCGCCGCGCAGCTCGTGGGTGGTGGGACGATGCTCGCGCACGGACGCAGCGAGGAGACCGAGGCGGACGAGTACGGCGCCCGCTACGCCTCCGGCGCCGGGTATGACCCGCGCGGCCTCATCACCTTCTTCCAGAAGCTCCAGCAGGAGCAGGGTGAATCGCCGGCCTTCATGAAGTGGCTGAGCACGCACCCGGCGAACAAGGACCGCATCGCCCACCTGCAGAAGGTCATCTCGCAGAACAACCTGCGCGGCAGCAACAACGCGCCGGGCGGGCTGCCGGCCATCCAGCAGAAGCTGGGCAAGAAGTAGCGCTCAGTGCAGGTGGGAGGGGGGCTCGCCCTCCATCTCCGGCAGGGTGGGCTCGGGGGACTGGCCCCGGGCCACGCGCCGCCTCCACCGGAAGCGCGCCAGCCGCGACTTGTGGGCGCTGCTGGCGCTCTTCGCCGCCCCGGGCGTCATGATGGGCGGCTCCAGCGGCGCGGGCTGGTTGAAGTCGCGCGCCCCCTTCTCCTTCCCCTCCGCGGACGCGTGCTCGAGGATGGCGTTGATTTCGCCGCCGAGGATGAAGACGAGCCCGGAGATGTAGAGCCACAAGAGCAGCACCACGACGCCGCCGATGGAGCCGTAGGTGACGTTGTATTTCCCGAAGTGCTCCACGTACTGCGTGAAGCCCCACGTGGCCACCAGCCAGCTGCCCGTGCCCAGCGCCGAGCCGGGGGTGATGTACTTGAACCGCTGCTTCACGTCGGGGAGCAGGTAGTAGCAGAGCGCGAGCGCCAGCATGACGAGCGCCGCGGTGAAGGGCCAGCGCAGCCAGGACCAGAGGACGTAGAACGCGCTGACGATGTGGAGCTTGTTGGCGAGCCACTCTCCCAGCCGCCCGCCGAGCAGGAACAGGGTGAAGGACAGGGGAATCAGCAGCGAGCCCATCAGCGTCACCAGCATGGCCAGCCCCTGCGTCTTCCAGATGGGACGGGACTCCGACACGTCGTAGGCGAGGTTGAGCGCCTTGCGCAGGGCATCCACGCCGCGCGACGCCGTCCACAGCGCGATGACGAGACCGGCCGTCAGCAGCTTCGGCCGTGGCTGGTTCACCAGCGATTGCAGATGGTCCGTCACCAGCCCCAGCGCATCGCCGGGGACGAGGGGACGGATGCGGTCCACCATGGCGTCCACCGCGCCGGGCGCGAAGGGCATGTACGCGACGAGCGTGAAGAGGAAGAACAGGAACGGAAACAGCGAGAACAGCAGGTAGTACGACAGCTGCGCGGCGATGTCGGTGACGGTGTCCTCCTGGAACTCCTTCACGAGGCGCCGGCCGAACTCACGCCACGTCAGGTACTTGAGCCTGGGCAGTCGCATCTCCCCTCCTCGCTCGCTTTCCCCCGGGGGAACGAAGGTGGGGATGGCGAGGAGGGTTGGCAGCAGGCGGGCAGGCAGGCGCCCGTCCGGGCAGCCGGCGGCTCAGACGACGTTGGGCGGGAGGTATCTGCCCAGGAGTGGACGAAGCCGGGTGCGGACCTCGTCGGGGATGCGGGTGCGCTCGGTGGCGATGGCCAGCGCGAGCGCGGAGTCACAGCGACACGCATTGCCGCGGCCCTCGGCGATGCGGGGCAGCGCGCGGCGGATGAATGCGGCGGCGGTGAGGGTGGCGGACTGGACGTGGTGGGAGACCTGCATCAGCCGGTCCTCATGCGCCTGCTCCGGCGGCGGCGTGCGCCACGCGTCGTAGTCGGAGACGAGGGCCACCATGGCGTAGTGCAGCTCGGCCTCGCGCGCGAGGCGGGCCTCGGGCATGGCGGTCATGCCCACCACATCCGCTCCGGAGGCCTGGTACAGGAGGCTCTCCGCGCGCGTGCTGAGCGAGGGGCCCTCGATGCAGACGTAGGTGGCGTCGCGGTGGACGGTGGGGCCCAGCGGGTCCGCGGCGGAGGCGAGCACCTGCCGGAGCGTGGAGCAGAAGGGGTGGCCGAGCTCCACGTGGACGGCGACGTCGTCGTAGAAGGTGCAGGGCCGGCGGTAGGTGCGGTCGATGACCTGGTCCGGCAGGACGAGCTGAAGCGGCTGGAGGTGCTCGCGCAGGCTGCTGACGGTGCCAGTGGCGAGGACGTGGGTGACGCCGAGCATCTTCAGCGCGAAGAGGTTGGCGCGGTACGGGGCGCGGGTGGCGTTGTAGAGATGACCCGGCCCATGGCGGGACACGTAGACGACGGGCACACCCTCCAGTTCCGTGGTGACGATGGAGCCGGCGTGCGGGCCGAAGGGTGTCTCCAGGGTGTGGGATTCCCCCCGACCGAGAACTCCGAGCGTCTGTCCGAG
Source organism: Pyxidicoccus sp. M6 (assembly GCF_055568925.1). Classification (NCBI taxonomy): domain Bacteria; kingdom Pseudomonadati; phylum Myxococcota; class Myxococcia; order Myxococcales; family Myxococcaceae; genus Pyxidicoccus; species Pyxidicoccus sp. M6. The sequence continues at coordinate 10,666,139 of NZ_CM145714.1, forward strand.
ACCGTGGTTCCCGATGATGCCCACCCTGACGGCCATGTGCCTCCTCTTGGCGTGAGTGCCAACAGTGCGGACCATAGCGCGGGCACCTGACGCCGCGAGGGAAGAAGACTGGTAGTTTTCGCATTCGTCATGCGTCCCTACCCACTCCTCGCCCTGCTCTTCGCCTCCAGCCCCGCCGCCGCGGCCGTCCCCACCGGATGTCAGGAGGACTACGCCACGTGCAAGGAGGACTGCTCCATCGAATATGGCGGCAGCGGCCGCGCCATCAAACAGCTCACCCAGTGCCTGGCCGAGTGCCAGGAGACGCTGGACCACTGCGCCAACCGGCACTCGTCGCTGAAGGATTTGCCGCCCGGCGTGGCGGACGACGAGCCCCGCCCGTCCCGGAGGAACTCGTCCGAGAAGAAGCCGTCGAAGAAGGACATCCGGGAGGATGACCCGTGGGCCGACGAGGCGCCGGCACCGAAGCGCTCCCACAAGGACGACCCGTACGGTGACACGTCTTCGTCCGACTCCAAGGGTGGGACGGAGAAGAGGGAGTCCTATCGAGCCTCGGAGGCGCCGCGTGAGGAGGTGCCCCCGCCCGCGGACTCGCCCCGGCCGAGGGGTGCCCCGGGCTCTCGGGCGACGTCGGGCCGCGCGGATGCGGAGGAGATGGTGACGGGGACGTCCGCGAAGCGCAGCGGATACCGTGCGTCGGACAAGGAGCCGGAGCCCGAGAAGTCGCTGGGGCTGGAGGGCCTGGAGCCACTGGACGCGAAGCCGGAGCCCGAGCCCGTGGCGAAGTCGGGAGCGAAGGGGGCGAAGGAGAAGCCGGCTCCCGCGCGCGAGCCCGAGCCCGTGAAGTCCGAGCCGGCGAAGCCCGCGGCCTCCGCGAGCACCGCGTCCGAGAAGGACCCGCTGCTGGACGAGGAGCCCGCCGTGCTGCCGGCGCCGGCGCCCGAGCGCAAGCCGTCGACGGCGACGACGAAGGCGCCGCCCAAGCAGCCTCCTCCTCCCGAGCCCAAGAAGGACATCTCGGAGTGGGACCCGAACGGGGACTGAACTGCTGGAGAGACTCTAGATTCGATTCGCTTATCCGAACGCAACGACAACCCAAACCACGTCCCCTTCACTTAAAGGAATGGAAGCTTCCGCCAAAGAGTGAATCGACCCTGAAGAAGACAAGCGCCACCACGCACACTCGCACCTATCTCGCACATACCCGAGAAGACTTGCCTCAAAGGCCGCCATGAGCCGACTTCCATCAAACACCAATGACCAGCAGAATGATTCAAGCACAGAAATCGAGGGAGACGATCCACCAAAGCAAGCCATTGACACATATCCCTTAGACAACCTGCTTATTCGAACGGAGGTCCGATCAATCATTGACGTCATTCGACGAATCAGCCAAACCATGGTTGTCTTGGATCCGGATTTCCAGCGGGACTTTATCTGGAAAGAAGATCGACAGAGCAGACTTATAGAATCCGTACTAATGCGGATTCCACTGCCCGTCTTCTATCTTGCTGAAAATGCTGCTGGGCGCCTTGTTGTCGTAGATGGTCTCCAGCGTCTCTCAACGCTTAACCGCTTCTATGCCGGGGACCTCGTCCTCAATATCCCAAGCAACAAAGAGCTTCACGGGAAGACATTCTCAATGCTCCCACAGAAACTTCAGAATCGATTCGAAGATGGCCAACTGACGCTCTATTTGATTGATCCCAAAGTACCAGATCGAGTGCGCCTCGACATTTTCGAACGCGTCAACTCAGGCGTCCCCCTTACTCGTCAGCAAATGCGCAATGCTTTGTACAACGGCCCAGCAACTCGCCTCTTGCGCGAACTGAGTAGTTCCAAAGAATTTATACGCGCAACCGATGAAGTCCTAAACACAGAGACACATCGAAACAACATGCGAGACCGCGAGGTAGTTAATCGATTCCTCGCGTTTCACGTGCTTGGCTGGACAGACTACATCAAGAGAGGCTCCGGAGACCTTGACGAGTTTCTCGGAAGCGCACTGGATCAAATCAACAAACTCCCAGAAGCAAAGCACTCGGAACTCGTAAATGCATTTCGAAAGAGCATGAGAATCAACCACCACATCTTTGGAAACCGCGCCTTCAGAAAATATAGTGATCCCGCCGAGCGCAGAAAGCCATTCAACGTAGCCCTGTTTGATGTATTTTCAGAATTATTCGCACGCTACGACGAATCACAAATTCTAAACAAAGAACAAACAGTCCGACAAGCCGTCAACGCGCTCATGCAACAACGCGAATACTCAAATGCAATCACCTACGCAACGACGTCACCCGAGAACGTGAAAACCCGGTTCCAAATGGCAGAACTCAAACTGGCAGAGGCGATCGGTGATTCATAAACTCCACCTGAGGAATTTCAAGTGCTTCTCAGACCAGAACATTCCTTGTGGGCCGCTCACACTCTTGACCGGCTTCAATGGAGGTGGGAAGTCAACGGCTCTCCAAGCACTGCTATTGCTCCACCAAGCCCTGGCAGACGGCGTTGAGAGCGCGACACTACGAAGGACGCTTCCCTTAAATGGAGCCTTGCTTTCACTCGGAAGCCTTCGTGATGTTGTAGACAAAATAAATGGAGGCACAGGCTTTAAAATTGAAATCTCATCCAATCACATCAACATCGAATGGGACTTCAACAGCATCGAATCCGCTCGCGAGGCCTTGTCTGTACCTGTTTCCAAAGTGAAATGGTCAACCACAGATGCGGCCAACGAACACAGAGAAGCAAGTGGAGTTCTCATCCCTGCTGCACTCTGCGAAATATCATCTGCCGTCGAACTGCTCAGAGCACTTGGAACGCTAAAGTATGTTCCCGCAGACCGCGTTGGCCCCGAGCAAACATACCCTCTTGAAGAGCCGCAACGACACGAAACTCTCGGCCCGCGAGCCGAACGAGCCGTCGGAAGCCTCTTCGTCAACAGCGACTTCATCGTTGACCAAGACTTACGCCATCCAAGCAGACTTGATACTTTGACTTTTCCGCGACAAGTCGAAGCATGGCTGTCTGACATATTCCCCGGAGCCCTAATCGAAGTACAAAAGGTATCGAACACCAACCTCGTAACACTTGGGGTGCGCACAAGCGACGTAACGGACCTGCATCGTCCCCAGCATGTTGGTTTTGGTATGACATATGTACTACCAGTTCTGGTTGCGCTGCTCTCATCTCGCCAAGGCGACGTCGTCGTAATTGAGAATCCCGAGGCCCATCTACACCCGCGCGCCCAGGCAAGAATAGGATCCCTGTGCGCCCGAGCAGCCGCTTTCGGCGTGCAAGTTCTAGTCGAAACCCACAGCGACCATGTACTCAATGGCATTCGGGTTGCTGTACATCAAGGCAACATCAAACCAAGCGACGTCACAGTACTCTTCTTCTCGCCGAGAAGCGATGAGCCTGTACGCACCTTGAACATCGATCGGCGTGGGCGCATTCCACATTGGCCCCACGGCTTTTTTGACGAAAACGAGCGCCTCCTTGATGTCCTGCTGGAGCCAATCCCCACGCAGAGCGAAACATGAGCAATGCACACATCGTCCTAAATGAACTATCTGCAGGCCACACATCACCAACAGCGCGGCCCAGTGGCGTCGATCTGCTGAAAACCTTGGCACAAACAATTCACTTCATCCGGCAAAGCGTAACCCAGCATGATGAAGCATTCATCGTTCCCGTAGTGCCCGATGGCATCGGAGCAATGCAACTGCCGGATGGCAGTACGGTACTAAAGGCACTGAAAGCTCTTGCGGCTCAGGATCATGTTGCAGCAATGTTACTTCGCCATGTCCTGAACGAAGGGCCATGGTTTGACACGTCAGGGAATGTAAGCTCTTTCCAACCGAATACCGACCGCGTTTCTGCCACAATCTATGGGCAAGCCGCCACAGGCGTGCGCGCGGCACTCGATCTGGATGGATTAACCTTGAGCTTTGACAACATTCCATGGCAAACAATCACACTACATCCAGTCGTGACAACAGTTGATGGATCTACTCGGGCAGAGCAATTAGAGAACCTTTGGACTCCCAGCACTACCCCATCTCACATCGTAGCGCTTGAAAGGCACGTATCAGTACTGCCTGAATATGAAGACCCAGGTCATCACGACCCATCAAGCCCTAACTACAAACAGGGAAAATCACATCTGCCTCGCGCGGCCAAGCATATCCTACGGCACAGCTTGCCCACAGATTCAACAAAGACAAAGTGGTGGGCCCGCTGCGAGCACAATTTCTTTCACCGCTTTCAAGGTGTACCACAGGGACAGCGAGTGCGCGTCCATTGGAATGGGACTACCAACCCCAAGGCTCGCGAATCTTCGAGGGAGGAGGATATCCCCATCGGCATACGCAACACCCTTCGGCAGAGAGATCCTGCTAGAGATTGCGGCTGTCGCGAACTAAACTAACTGCCACCCGACACAAGCATCAACAACACCTCCCTACATTAAATGCATTTCATAAAACTCCCCTGCCTCCGAAACGTCGCGTGAAGAGATACAGCCGCCGGTGGGCTCGCCCCGGCCGAGGGGTGGTGCTCCGGGCTCGCGGGCGACGTCGAGCCGAACGGACGCGGAGGAACTGGTGACGGGGACGCCCGCGAAGCGCAGCGGGTACCGTGCGTCGGACAAGGAGCCGGAGCCCGAGAAGTCGCTGGGGCTGGAGGGCCTGGAGCCGCTGGACGCGAAGCCGGAGCCGGAGCCGGAGCCCGAGCCCGTGGCGAAGTCGGGAGCGAAGGGTGCGAAGGAGAAGCCGGCTCCCGCGCGCGAGCCCGAGCCCGTGAAGTCCGAGCCGGCGAAGCCCGCGGCCACCGCGAGCACAGGGACAGAGAAGAAGGACCCGCTGCTGGACGAGGAGCCCGCCGTACTGCCGGCGCCAGCGCCCGAGCGCAAGCCGTCGACGGCGACGACGAAGGCGCCGCCCAAGCAGACACCTCCGCCCGAACCCAAGAAGGACATCTCGGAGTGGGACCCGAACGGGGACTGAGTGGCCCTCGCCCGAGTCGCCGCTTGATTCACGTATCCGTCCGGCGAACGCCGTGCCGAGCCGCTTGAAGACGGTCGGGTGCTGTGCTCGGCAGTGGTCGCGAGCAGCACGACGTCCCAGGGCGTGAGCAGGTGGACGGGATGGAGCTGAGCGAGGGTGCTCAGGAGGAGTCGGCGGCGCGCAGGCGCTTCCACTCGTGGGGCAGCAGCTCGCCGATGCGCGAGTGGGGGTGCGTCTGCACGCGCAGCAGCACGTCGGCCAGGTACTCCTCGGGGTTGACGTCGTTGACCTCGCAGGTGGCTACCAGCGCGTAGAGTCCGGCGAGGTTCTCACCCGCGGCCTCGTGGCCGACGAAGAGAAAGTTTTTGCGGCCCAGAGCTGCCTTTCGCAGGGCACCCTCGCTCCGGTTGTTGTCCAACGGGAGTCGTTCATCGGAGACAAAGCGGCTCAGCGCGTCCCATTGCTTCAGCGCGTAGGAAATGGCCTGCCCCAGTGGCCCCTTGGGCGGATGCCGTGGGGCCTGCGTCTCCAGCCAGGCGCGCAACTGCGCGAGGACGGGCACGCTGTGCCGCTGGCGCAGCTCGCGGTGGGCGGCCGTGCGCACCACGTCCGCCTCGCGCGCCTGGGCCTCCACCCGGTAGAGGGCCAGGATGAGGTCCAGGGCCTCGCGCGCCTCGGGCGCGGTGGCGAGCGCGTCGAAGAAGCGACGGCGGGCATGCGCCCAACATCCGACGCGGGTGCGCCCGTCCGGCAGCGTCACCGGGTTGTAGCCGGTGTACCCGTCCACCACGAGCGCGCCCGTCGTGCCGCCCAGCACGTCCAGGGGCGTCCTGCCCCCGCGGCCCATGCTGAAGCGGTAGCCGATGAGCCATTGGCCCTTCTCGTTCTGGGTGAGGAACGTCCAGAGGTAGCCCAACTTCGTCTTCTTCACGTCCAGCACGCGCAGCGGCGTCTCGTCGGCCCACACCACCTCGGCGGACGCAATGCATTGCAAGAGGTGGCGGGACAGCGGCAGCAGTACCGAAGCGGACAGGTGGAAGAGGTCCGTCAGGGTGCTGCGGCTCATCGGCACCCCGCCTCTCTCAATCCGCTGCGCCAGCCGGTGCAGGGGCATGGAGTCAGCGCACTTGGACGTCACCACGTGCGCCAGGAAGCCCGGGCCGTACTCGCCTCTGTCCACCACCTTGGCGGGGGCGGGCGCCGTCACCACGCCCTGGCCGCACTTGCACGAGAGGACTTCCTGCACGTGCACCTGGCGCTCGAAGCGGGCGGGTATGTACTCGTACACCTCGGTGGTGCGCCCCTTGCCCAGCGGCTTCAAGTCCTCGCTGCCGCACGCGGGGCAGTGGCGCTCCTCGGCCGGGACGGCGTGGCGAATCTCGCGCGTGGGCGCCTCCTCCGCCTTGCGGGCCGCGCGCTCGCGTCGCTTCTTCAGCGCCGCCTCGTCCCGCGTCGCCTGCGCCTGCGCGCTCGCTGCGTCCGCGCGCAGCTCGGCCGCTACCGGCGGCAGGCGCTCCGCCTTGCGTCCGAAGACGTGGCGCTCCAGCGCCGCCATCTTCCCCTCCAACGAGGTCAGGCGCGCTTTGAGCTCCTCGGCTTCCTCGCGCCAGGGGCAGAAATGGTCGAGGGGCAGCTCTCGCGGCACCTGGGCTCAACACCGCCCCGGGTAGGGCATTCGCCACGTGACGTGCTCAGGTACCTGGACGCCCCGGGGGAGTCCAGGCAGGCTGGCGCTTCACCTGAGCCACGTCGATGCCGTCCAACAGCATCGCCAATTGCGTGGCGTCCAGCGGCACCGACTGCGCGTCGGCGTCCACCGGCGGCAGCCGGAAGCGGCCCGTCTCCAAGCGCTTGTAGTACAGGACGAAGCCGCCCCGACTGAAGGTGAGGATTTTCACCCTGTCGCCCCGCCGGCTGACGAAGGCGAAGAGGTGCCCGGAGTAGACGTCCTCGCCCCACGAGGTGCGTACCAGGGCCATGAGCCCATCAATCGACTTACGCATGTCCACCGGAGAGGTGGCCAGCAGGATTCGCACCGAGGCCGGCAGCGTCAGCACGCGGTGCGCCCCAGCGCCGCCACCAACCGCGCCACGTAGTCCACGTCCGTCCCGGGACAGAACCGCACGCGCGCCCCGCCGACGGTGAGCACCTCCACCGTCACCTCCTCGGCCCTGAGGGGAGGACTCACCTGCACGGGCAGCAGGCGCACGGGCGGCTCCGCCTCGGCACTCACCTGGCGCCGACGCCGGTACACCCACGACTGCAGCGTGCTCAGCCGCAGTCCGCGGCCCTCGGCGAACTCTCGCTGCGTCTGCCCGCTCGCTTCGAACTCCTCGGCGACCCGCAGCCACTCCGGTTTCTCGGCCCTCTTCTGCATCCGTCGAGGGATGACCCGAACGGCTCAACCCGGCAATGCCCCGCAGCACGTCATCCGCCGTACGGATACTGATTCACGGCGTGGGGCCGCGTGCGCGCTCCACGTCGAGGATGTTCTGCCAGAGCGCGAAGGGTGAGGCACCCGCGTAGCCGCTCTCCTGGCCGTCATTGCACTCGATGACAATCCACCGGCCGGAGACCTCCTGCGCCACGTCCACCACGAGGAACGGGACGGCCAGCCTCCGCGCCACCTCGCGGCCCAGCCCGAGCGCCTCGCGCTGCTCCTCCGCGTTCATCGTGTATGACGAGCCCTGCCACCAGTAGGGCCCCCACCCCACCAACTCGCCGCGCCACCAGAAGGTGCGGAACTCGAAGGAGCTGGGGATGCGGTCCGGTGCGCCCTCCTCCACCCGGCGCAGCGGGCGCAGCTCGCGACACACGACGCGCTGCCAATGCAGGATGGAGTCCTTCGCATACACCTCCATCGCGCGGCGGAACTGCTCCGGGCCCTCGATGATGGAGAGGGACTTCTGGTGGCGGCTCGTCTGCCGCTCGCCCTTCACGAAGACGGGCCACCCGAGCAGCCGCTCCACCGTCTCCGCATCTGGCCGTTCGTCGAACCAGACACTGCGCGGCGTGAGGTCCGTGAGGCGCGGGTACCAGTGCGGCAGCTCGGTGGCCAGCAGGTGCTGCTCCGGTGAGTGCACCAGTCGCCCGCCCTCCGCTTCCAGCTCGCGGTAACGCTCCGCGTAGTCGTTCCACACGCCGACGCGGGCGATGACCTCGAGCGACCCGGGCAGGGCGTACGGGCGGCGACACGCGAAGAACCGGTCGAAGGCGAAGTCGTAGATGCCCTTCCCCGTCGGCGCGGTCAGCACCCACAGCCGGTCTTCCACACGCAGCAGGTCCTCACCCGGACGAAGCATTGCGCGAGCCTACGCTGGCTTCCTCGCCACCCGCACGAGCACGAGACCCGGCGCAGCGCTGGAGGGAGCGCCAGACAGCAGGTGCCCACGGGTCCGCGCCCCATCGTCCCTCCCGCGAGGCAGCCTGGCCCAGCCCCAGCCGACCGTCGGGGCGTCCATGTCGCGGAGTCTCTATTGCGACCTGATGCCGCCGCGCCCCAGCTTGCCAGGGGGTCGGGCAATGCCCCTCCCCGGAAAGAGCTGGACGACATGAGAACTCGACAGAGGGTGGTGCTCCTCGGTGCGCTGGGTGCACTGGGGTTCGGATTGGGTTGTGCGGGCACGAAGGAAGCAGGCAAGGACGTCGGCGCCGCCATACCCGGCGTCTCCCAGCACCGGGATGGCCTCATCACTGGCGTCCAGGGCGACAACATCGCCGTGGCCGACGCCAACAATCCCAACGAACCGGTCGCCTGGTTCCATATCAGCGCCGATACCAAGATTGAGCGCGAGGGTCAGCGGGTGGAGCTGAACCAGCTCTCCGAAGGAAGCGCGGTGCGGGTCTCCTTCGAACCGGCCACCGGCGCCGAGAAGACCTCCAAGATCGAAGTCCTCACCGGTGACCAGGCAAAGCAACTGGAGCAGAAGCTTCAGGGTCAGCCTGAGACTCCTCCGCCTCCGCCCACGCAGACCCCATAGTACGGCCCCACCACGAGCACCCTCGACGAGCCGCCGTGTCCTCTCATGCGGCGGCCCGCTTCCTCTTCCATGCCCTCGAAGCAGGACCACCGCCGCGTCGAGGCGACGAACAGATTGCATTCGCTGTTCAGCCTCAGTGAACAATGAGACATGGACCGCTTCGATTCGATGCGCGTGTTCACCCGCATCGTCGAGTTGGGGAGCTTCACCAAGGCAGCGGCCGACCTGCGGCTGCCACGCGCCACCGTCACGCTCGCCGTGCAGCAACTGGAGGCGCGGCTCGGCGTCCGGCTGCTGCACCGGACGACGCGCGAGGTGAACACGACGCCCGAGGGCCAGCGGTACTACCAGCGCTGCTCGCAGGTGCTCGCGGACGTGGAGGACGCCGAGGCCGAGCTGTCTCCACGGGAAGGCACACCGCGAGGCAAGGTGCGGGTGCACATGGTCGGCGGCATGGCGGCGTACGTCGTCATCCCCGCGCTGCCCACGTTCCGAGAGCGCTACCCGCAGGTGGAAGTCGAGGTGGGCACGGGAGACCGCGCCGTCGACCTCGCACGAGAAGGCGTGGACTGCGCCTTGCGCGCGGGCGTGGTGGACACGCCGAACCTCGTGGTGCGGCGCCTGGCGCCGATGCCGCAGGTAACGTGCGCGAGCACTCTCTATCTCACGCAGCGCGGAGAGCCGCGCTCACTGGAGGCGCTGGAGCGGCACCACGCGGTGAACTACCTGGAGCGCTCCACCGGCAAGCCGTACCCGCTGGAGTTCATGGTGCGCGGCGAGCTGAAGACGGTGCGGATGGCGAGCGCGCTGACGGTGACGGACTCAGAGGCCTACCACGCCGGCTGCCTGGCCCACTTCGGGCTCATCCAGGTGCCGGAGTACCGGGTGGCGGGGCTCATCGCCGAGGGCAAGCTGCGCGAGGTGCTGGCCCAGATGCGGCCTCCGCCCATGCCGCTCGCGCTGGTCCATCCGTATCCGAGGAAGGCACCACCTCGCGTCCGCGTCTTCATGGAGTGGCTCGTGGCCCTGTGCACGAAGCAGTTCGGCACCGTCGCGGAGTCACCACCATCCACCGGCCCCGAACCCAAGCCACCCCGGCGTGCCTCACGGGGACGGTGACTCCTGGCCGTCATGACACCCGGCAACAAGAGTTTCTCGATTTCCAATCAACGCAACGACCACGTCTGCTTCAGTGCGGGGAAAGATGAACTCCCCTGTCGTGCATGAGCGGAAACTTGCCGAAGGCGGAGGCACATAGACTCCGCCGCCATGACGCGACCCAAGAACGTCCCCCCCGAAGCGACCTTTGATGCCGACGCTGCCCTCTGGCGCGAAGGTGGCCCGAACGAGGCGCGTGAGCGGCTGTGGATCCATCCGTCGGGCCTATTGCTGCTCGACGCCACACGCAAGAACGGGAAGCTCGACGGCAAAATCAAGTGGTCGCTCGGCTACCACGAGATGTCCGAGTACGCGCCGCGCGTGGCCATGCAGGCCGCGCTTGGCCTGCCGACGGGACCAACCGGCACGATGATTGCGACGTTCGCGGACGGCGCGCTGGTCGAGGTGCGCTTCCGTCCCGGCTTCGACTTCCCGGACACGCTGCGGGTCGAGCTCCGTGACGGTGTCATCGACGGCACCGTCGACTGGGTCATCGGGCCGACCAATGGTGGTGCGCTGTTCGAGCACGCCGGCACCACGCTCCTGCCCAAGGTCTTCAAGGTTCCCAAGCCCTGGCCCCATCGCGTGACGGCGGTCTTCTCCAAGGGCAAGCTGAAGAGCGCGACGTTCTTCAACAAGGACGGCACGCCCCTCGACGCGAGCCCCACCAAGGTCACCGAGTGGGGTGAGAACATCGAGGCGGGTGCCATCACCGGGTACATCGAGCGCGGCGACTTCGCGGCGGACGCGGCGCGCTTCTTCCCGAAGGAGCGCCGCATCTCGAAACCGAGCAGCAAAAAGGTTCGCAAGGTTCCCGCGGGTCGCCTGCTCGACGACGTGGTGACCGGCGGTGGCGTGCCGGTGATGACCCTCGCGTTCGACTTCAATAGCTATGGCTTCGACTGCAAGAAGGAGGACCTGTACGGAGCCAACGACGACAAGTACGTCGGCATCGCAAGTGATGGCTCCGGCGAGATGTTCCTCCTCGATGTCACCACCGGAGAAGTCGTCCGCTACGCGCACGAGGAAGGCACCGTCGCACCGGCCTTCAAGTCACTCGATGAGCTCGCCTTTGCACTCCTCCGCATCGAGGCCGCCGCCAAGAAGCTGATACCGAAGGCGAAGCTCGCGGCGCTGTTCAAGCGGCTCGGACTCACGACGGCCGGCGCGCTGTTGAAGGAGTACTGAGCGCGAAACCCGGGCGATGAGGGCACCGCTCCCGGCATGGCGCACGGGGCGGTGACTCAAATCAGGCAGACGAGCACGCCTTCACCTCTCGCGGCAGCAGCCTCGTAGAGCGAGCCCTGGCACGTTGGCAAGCCACTCTCCAGCCTCCGCATCCTCCCGAGACTGTTCGAGGATGCACGAGTCCACTGGAATGGCCTGGTAGACGGCGTCGAGTCCCCTGGATGCGAGACTACGCCGCCTGCCGCTCGCCCTCCGGAGGCAGCGGCGCCGAGGGCGGTGGCCGCACGTGCGCCGTCTGCGTCAACCTCACGCCCACGAGCACGAGCACGCCGCCCACCGCAATCTCCCAGTGCAGCGCCTCGCCCAGCAGGGCCCACGCCGCCAGCGCGGTGGCCGGCGGCTGGAGGTTCGAGAAGATGGCCACCTTCGACGCCGGCACCTTCGACAGCGCGTAGTACCAGATGAGGTACGCCACCACCGACGTCATCAGCCCCAGGTACACGATGGAGCCCTTCGCCACGTTGCTCGCCGCCAGCACCTCGGTGGGCTTCGCCATGACGGGCGCCATCAGCAGCATCATCAGAGTGGCCGCCGTCATGCTCCACGCCGTCGCGCGAATCGTCCCGTGCTCCGCCACGAAGGGCTTGCCCTCCGTCGTGTACAGCACCCACGCCACCACCGCGCCGAGGATGAGCATGTCCCCCAGCAGCGAGCCGCTCGCGTCCGCCAGCCCCCGCCCCAGCAGCAGCACCACCACGCCGACGAACGCCGTGACGATGCCGCCCACCGCGCGCACCGAGACGCGCTCCTGCCCTCGCGCCAGGCTCAGCAGGTACACGCCCATCGGCGTCAGCGAATAGAACAGCGCCGCGTGCGCCGCCGAGGACTTCGACAAGCCGTAGAAGAAGAACGCCTGGTTCACCGGCCCCGCCAGGAGGCCCAGCACCAGCACCCGCTTCCACTCGTGGCGCGGCGGCAGCTTCGGCCCCGGCGTCAGCCCCAGCAGCAGCACGAACACCGCGCCGCTCAGGATGAAGCGCCACAGCACCACCGTCAGCGGTGGCAATTCCGTCATCGCCCGCTTGCCCGCGAGGTACGTGCCCGCGCTGATGAACACCTGGACACACATCCCGGCGTACACCAGGCCCAGCGAAGAAGGAGCAGTCGTGGAGGTCAGGGGTCGAGCTGGCTGAGCGCCCATTGCGCCGCTGTACGTACCAACTCGCTTTCATCCCCGCAGAGCTTTTCGAGCAACCGCCGCGAGTCCGCCCGCTTCGCGACGCCCAGTGCATACACCGCGTTCCGCCGGAGCCCGTCGTAACGGGCGCGTGCCAGCGCTGTACCGGGCACCAGGTGCTCGTACTGTTCCGGTGTCAGCCCCGCCAATTCCAGCGTGCCCAGCTCGGCAATCGCTCGCGGTGCGAAGCGCGGGTGCTCCGCGAACACCGGACGCCGGTTCAACGGGCACACCTGCTGGCAGATGTCGCAGCCGAAGATGAGGTTGTCGAACTTGAGACGGAACGCCTCGGGCACCTCGCGCTCGCGGTTCTCAATCGTCTGGTAGGACAGGCACGCCCGCGCGTCCACACGGCCGTTGCCCACCAGCGCTCCCGTGGGACAGGACATGAGGCACCGGCGGCACGAGCCGCACCGGTCCACCGCCGGGCCCTCGCCATATGCGTCCACCTCCGCGTCGAGCACGAGCGTGGACAGCAGCACCCACGAGCCATACGGCTCGGTGATGAAGCAGCCGTTCTTCCCCACGTAGCCCAGCCCCGCGCGCGCCGCCCACACCTTCTCCATCAGCGGGCCACTGTCCACGCTCCCGTAGGTGCCCAGGCCCGGGAACATGGTGGCCACCGACTTGCGGAAGGCCTTCATCCTGTCCCGCAGCGTGGAGTGGTAGTCGCGCCCCCGCGCATAGCGGGCGATGGGCGAGTCCACCGTCTCCTCGTCGTCGCGCCAGTAGTTGTTCGCGAACACCACCACCGTCTTCGCGCCCGGGAGCAGCTTCTGTACGTCCAGGCGCTCGGCGGCCCGCTCTCCCATCCAGTCCATGTCCGCCGCGTAGCCGGACTCCAGCCACTCCATCAGGAAGGCAGGCGGAATCGGCTCGGCGCGCGCGAAGCCCACCAGGTCGAAGCCAACGAGGCTGGCGAGCTCACGGAGCTGGGCGGTGGGCAGCGTTTCCATCAGACGTCTTCTACGGCGTGCTCTTCGGCTTCTCCGGTATCCACTTCACGTCCGGCACGCCAGCCCGGTGGTTGGCCAGCCGCGCCATGACGAACAGCAGGTCCGACAGCCGGTTCAGGTAGACGACCACGGCCTGCGGAATCTTCCCTTCACGCAACAGCGGCACGGTGCGGCGCTCCGTGCGGCGGCACACGGTGCGCGCCAGGTGCAGCGCCGCGGCGGCCTGGGTGCCCCCGGGGAGGACGAAGTGGGTCATCTTCGGCAGCTCGGCCTCGAAGCTGTCGATGGCGCGCTCCATGTCCTCCGCCCACTCCGCCTTCAGCTCCGGAATGTACGAGGACGCCTTCGTCCCCGTGGGCGTCGCCAGCACCGCGCCCAGCGTGAAGAGCTGGTCCTGGATTCGGTGCAGGAGCGCGTCCAGGTCCGTCGGCATCGTGAAGCCGCGGGCCACGCCGATGGTGGCGTTGAGCTCGTCCACCTCGCCGTACGCGTCCACGCGCTCGTCGTCCTTGGGCACGCGTCCGCCACCGAACAGACCCGTCTCCCCGGCGTCTCCGCTCTTCGTATAGATCTTCATCGCCGCCGGCTTGTAACGGCACCGAGTGTGCGACGTCCACGGGAAGGCGGACGAATACATCAAAGACTTGATCCAGACTGGCGGCGATCCTACATGGCCGCATGCGGCAATATCTCTCCCTGCTCGACCACGTCCTCACCCATGGGACGAAGAAGGGCGACCGGACCGGCACTGGCACGCTCAGCGTCTTCGGCCACCAACTGCGGTTCGACCTCACGCAGGGCTTCCCGCTCGTCACCACCAAGAAGCTGCACGTGAAGTCCATCCTCCATGAGCTCCTGTGGATGCTCGCGGGGGACACCAACGTGCACACGCTCCAGGCCAACAACGTCACCATCTGGGACGAGTGGGCCAACGCGGACGGCAGCCTCGGGCCCGTGTATGGCCACCAGTGGCGCTCGTGGACCGCGCCCAACGGCGAGCACATCGACCAGATGAAGCTCCTGGTGGAGGGGCTGAAGAAGAACCCCGACTCGCGCCGGCACATCGTCAGCGCGTGGAACGTGGCGGACCTGCCCTCCATGAAGCTGCCGCCCTGCCACGTGCTCTTCCAGTTCTACGTGGCCGACGGAAAGCTGTCCTGCCAGCTCTACCAGCGCAGCGCGGACATCTTCCTCGGGCTGCCGTTCAACATCGCCTCGTATGCACTGCTGACGATGATGGTGGCGCAGGTCACGGGCCTGAAGGCGCACGAGTTCATCCACACCGTGGGTGACGCGCACCTGTACCTCAACCACGTGGAGCAGGCGAAGACGCAGCTCTCCCGCGAGCCGCGTCCCCTGCCGCGCATGCGCCTCAACACCGACGTGAAGGACCTCTTCGCGTTCAAGTACGAGGACTTCACGCTCGAAGGCTACGACCCGCACCCCGCAATCAAAGCGCCCGTGGCCGTATGAGACTGTCCGCCATCGTCGCCATGGCCTCCAACCGGGTCATCGGCGCCGGCAACCAGCTCCCGTGGCGGCTGTCCGCGGACCTGGCCCGCTTCAAGAAGCTCACCATGGGCCACACGCTGGTCATGGGCCGCAAGACGTACGAGTCCATCGGCCGACCGCTCCCGGGCCGCACCTTCATCGTCGTCACGCGGCAGAAGGACTACGCACCCGCGGGCGTCACGGTGGCGCACTCGGTGGACGAGGCGCTCTCGCTGGCCCGCGCGCGCGGCGATGACGAGGTGTTCATCGCGGGTGGCGGAGACGTCTACGCACAGACGATGGACCGGTGGAACCGGCTCTATCTCACGCGCATCGACCGCGAGTTTCCCGGCGACGCGTACTTCCCCGACGTGGACCTCTCCGCCTGGCGGCTCATCGAGGACGAGCAGCACCCCGAGGCCGAGCTTCCGCACGCGTTCCTCACCTACGAGCGCTGAGGCGCGTCACCGGTACAGGCGGAAGAAGCGGAACGCCTTCGGCCACTCGCGCCGGGGCTTGAAGGCGATGGCGACTTCCTGGCCACCGAGCGCGGACTCGGTGAGCACCACATGCGCCTCGCAGGCCCGGCCCTGCTCGAACTCCGCGTCCGTCACGCGGCACACGGCCTTGTAGAACGGGCCGGAGAGCCACTCGGCCACCTCGGGCGTGTCCTTGAACTTCAGGTATGCCGCGAGCGACGCGTGCGCCGCCGCCAGCACGGCGTGCCCGGTGGGCACCGAGTCGCGGATGAGGATGTACATCTTCAGCGGTGCGGCGGGCTTCGGCGCGGGGATGTCCCGGTTCATGCAGCCTCCCTGAGTCCTTTCGGACGCTGCCCCGGAAGCCCGCTGACACCCGACGCAGTCTAATCGGGCGTTTGATGTGCCGTAATTTTGATATTGATTCGCAAGATTGAAATACAGTCCCTCGGCTGGTAGACCGGTGGGCATGAATCGCGCCGCCCTGTCCGTGCTGTGCCTGCTGTTCGTGCTGCCCCTGTCGGCCCGCGCCGCGGGCACCTCCGAGGAGCGGACCTGGCACCGGCTGATCGGCATCCTCCAGTACCTGGAGGCGGACTATCCCAACGCCATCGAGTCCCAGTCGGAGTTCGAGCTCGCGGAGCAGAAGAGCTTCGCGGCCGAGGCGCTGGACGCGGCGAAAGATTTGGGCCCCGCGGCGGAGGCCTTCGTCCCGCGAGTGAAGGCCATCCAGGACCGGGTGAACAAGGCACAGGACGCGCAGGGCGTGAGCAAGGACTGCGGCGCGCTGGTGGAGGACCTGGTGCTGGCCGGCGGCCTCGCGCGCAGCCCGCGCCGCGTGCCGGACCTGAAGCGCGGCGAGGCGCTCTACCAGACGAACTGCGCGGCCTGCCACGGCGCGGACGGCCACGCCAACGTGCCCATCGCCGCCACCATGGAGCCCACGCCCGCCAACTTCCAGGACGCGGAGTTGATGGGCGGCCTCACGCCCTACAAGGCCTTCAACACCACCAGCTTCGGCGTGCCGGGCACCGCGATGCCGGCCTACCCCACCCTCTCCGAGGAGGAGCGCTGGTCGCTGGCCTTCTTCGTCTTCACCCTGCGCCAGCCCGCGTGCGACGGCACCCCGCCGAAGGCCTCGCTGGAGAAGCTGGCCAACTCCACCGATGACGACCTGGTGAAGGAGTTCGGCCAGGAGAACCTCTCGTGCCTGCGCCGCAAGCTGCCGGACGCGGACGAGGAGCGCTCGCTGCTGGCCGCGCGCGAGGGAATCGAGGAGGCCATGCGCCAGGGCGCCGCCGGCAACCCCGCGGCCGCGAAGGCGGCGCTGCTGGACGCGTACCTCAACGGCGTGGAGCCGGTGGAGCCCAAGCTGCGCGCGAGAGACCCGGACCTGGTGCTCCGCCTGGAGAAGGCCTTCCTCCAGGCGCGGCTGGCGGCGGAGAGCGGCAGTCCGCACCTGCAGGACGACGGGCGCGAGCTGGTGTCCATCCTGGACCAGGCGCGCCGGAGCACGGGCAGCTCGGCGGACCTCGTGTCCACGATGTGGCTGACGCTGCTCATCATGCTGCGCGAGGGCTTCGAGGCCACCATCATCGTCGCCGCGCTGCTGGCGGCGCTGAAGAAGATGAAGGCCACCGAGCACATCCGCGTGGTGCAGGCCGGGTGGATGTCCGCGCTGGTGGTGGGCGCCATCTCCTACGTGCTGTTCCGCCACCTGCTGGCCGGCGCGCAGCGCGAGTGGATGGAGGGCGTGGCCGCGCTGGTGGCGGTGGGCATGCTGCTGTACGCGGCGCTGTGGCTCAACGCGCGCTCCAGCATGAGCCAGTTCATGGGCGAGCTGCGCCAGAAGATGCAGGGCGCGCTGGGGCGCGGCAGCCTCGCGGGCCTGTTCTTCATCTCCTTCACCGCCGTGCTCCGCGAGAGCTTCGAGACGGCCATCTTCCTCCAGGGCCTCGCGCTGGACTCCCCGGCGGGCGTGGCCTGGGGCGCGCTCCTCGGCGTGCTGGCCATCGCCGTGCTGGTCCTCTTCGTCAACCGCATGGGCTACCGGCTGCCCATGAAGACGCTCTTCAACGCGTCCACCATCGTCCTCCTCGTCACCGCCGTCATGCTGCTCGGCAAGGGCCTGCACTCGCTGCAGGAGGTGGGTGCCCTGCCGCTGGCACCGGTGCGCTTCTTCACCGTGGACCTGCTGGGCATCTATCCGGACGCCTGGTCGCTCGTTCCCCAGGCGCTCCTGGCCGCCGCGCCCCTGGTCTGGCTGATGCTGCGCCGCCGGGGCCGCGCCCAGCGTGTGAGTGAGGCTTCCGCGAGCTGAGCCGACGCGACGGCGGGCCCCGCCTTGCGGTAGCGTGGCCCGGGTGAAGTCCTCGCGATTGCTGTCCTTTTCGCTGACGCTCCTCCTCCTCACGGGCCCCGGTGCCGCGTGGGGGCAGGAGACGTCCGGAGAGGAGCCGGCCCAGGTCCCCACCTCCGAGCTGACCCCACCCCCGCTCATCCCCGTCGCCGCGCCCGGGACGGACCGCCCTTCGCGCGTGAGCCCTTCCGCCGAGGGCGCGGACACACTCGAGACGCTGGAACAACGCGAGGACGCCGCCACGTCGTCCCTCAGCGAGCCGTCCCGGCCCGGCCCGGCCGTCGCGCATGCGAAGGACCCGGTGCCCCGCGTGGCGCTGGAGTTGGTGGGAGGCACGGCCGGCGGCATCGTCGCGGGCACCATCGGCCTGGTGGCCGGCTATGTCCTGGCGCTGCCCACGGTGGGCTGCGACGACTGCCGCGTCGTGTCGCTGGTGGGTGGCTTCGCCGGCGTGCTGATTGGCATCCCCGCGGGCACGTGGGTCGGCGGTCGCGTCATGGGCGGCCGGGGCACGCTGCTCGCCACCACGGGTGGGAGCCTCGTGGGTTGGGGCGGCGCGCTGCTGGGCTCGTTGCTCCTGGACACGGAGGACAGTGACGCGCTCTCGCTCGCGCTGCTGGTGATGCCCCTTGCCGGCGCCACCGCGGGCTACGAGCTGTCCCAGCCCTCAGCCACGCCCGCTCCGCCGCCACGCCTCTCGCACAAGTCCCAGGTCCGTGTGGTGCCCGTGGCGGGGATGACGGAGCACGGGCCCCGCCTCGGGCTGATGGGCCGCTTCTGAGAGCGGCCGCGGCCCGGCGCTTCAGCGGGTCGTCTTCTTGCGCGCCGTCTTCGTCGTCCGTTGCGCCGTCTTCGTTGTCCGTTGCGCCGTCTTCGTTGTCCGTTGCGCCGTCTTCGTCGTCCGTTGCGCATTCGCGGCGCGGACACTCGCCCTGACGGCGGCCCTTCGATTGATTCGCGCGGCGCGCTCCGAGTCGGCGGCGGAGTCCTCGAGAGCGCCCATCGCGGCCAGCGCCTCACGCGTGGGCGCGTGCTTGTGACAGAGCATCACCAGGTTGGCGGCGCGCAGCACGCGCGGGGTGAAGATTGGAGGCGTGCCCAGCCTGGGCAGCAAGCCGAGCAGCACCGGCACGTCGTCGAGCTTCGACTGCCAGGACTCACCCCGCGCCCCCTTCCCGATGTGCCATACCTCGCGCCCGATGTACGCCGCGACCAGCTCGGCGAACCACGGCGAGACGGGCTTCTTCACCAGGGCCGTCACGGCCGTGGCGAGGCGGCGGCTGTTTCTGAGCACCTTCCAGGCCTTCACCTCCGCGGGCGTGATGTCGGCCGTGTGCACCACCGTCACCAGGGAGCCTTCGAGGTCGTCGGCGAGCAGCACGTCATCCGCGTCGTCGTCCACCTGCTTCTCCCAGGAGGAGACGGCTTTCTTCACGAACTGCTTCTCGTCGGCGTACTCGCTGTACGCGCCATGCTCCTCGATGTCGCCGAGCAGGCCCCGCAACGTCCGCAGCACCACGCGCGCGATGGCCGCGTCCTCTTCCTTCTTCAGGAGCGCCGTGCCCTCACGGACGAGGCTGCGCGGGTCGAGCGTGCGGGCGCGCTCCGCGAAGTCCCGCACGGCGGGCGAGGACTCCGCCGCCGCGGCGCCCTTTCGCAACGAGACGACAAACCTCCGGAGTGCATCCTCGGTGACGAGCATGCCGCCCATCCTGCCCCCGAAACGACGGCGTGGCGACTACACGCGGAAGTACTGGAGCGACTCCTCGCGCACGCGCCCTTCCTCCATCAACTTCTCCAGCGTGGCCAGCGCGCTGCGCTCGGCCACCGGGTGCAAGAGGGGCGGCGTGTCCGCGTAGGCCGTGGCCACCACCTGCGCCAGCGTGGCTCCCTGCGGCGGCAGCGCCTGGAGGATGAGCGTCTCCCGCAGCGCGCGGTGCTTCAGGTACTCCTCCAGCTTCGCGGGCCCGTCCGGCAACGGCGAGCCGTGCGCGGGGTACAGCGTCGTCACCGGCCAGTCCCTCAGCCGCGCGAGCTGCGTCAGGTACTCGCGCATGTTCCCCTCGGGCGGGTCGATGACGATGGTGCCCACGCCCGCCACCATGTCCCCCACCACCGCCGCCCGGCTGCGCTCGTCCACGAGGCAGATGTGGCCCTGCGCGTGCCCCGGCGTGTGAAACACGTGCCAGCGCTGCGGCACGTCGCCCGCCAGCTCCAGCACCTCGCCGTCCTCCAGCAGCCGCTCCACCGGAAAGTCCAGCCGGTCCGCCGTGCGCGCATGGCACCACAGCGGCACGCCCAGCCGCTCCTTCACCGCGCGCGCACCGCCGATGTGGTCTCCATGGTGGTGGGTGAGCACCACCGCCACCACCTTGAAGCCCTCCGCCTTCAGCCCCGAGAGCAGCGACAACAGCTTCGCGTACTGCTTCACGTCCGAGGCGCCGGGGTCCACCACCAGCAGCTCACCGTTGCCCAGCACGTACGCATTCGTGTGCGTGGCCGGCGGCAGCGTGGGCGTCTCCAGCGCGACGACGCGCACGCCCTGCTGGAACTCGATGCGCTGCGCGACGTAGCCCGGGCAGTACGGCGGCGTCGTCATCCGCGCCCGCGCGTCCGCCTCGTCCGTGAAGTGCCCCAGCACCTGGAAGGCGTGCAGCGCGGGCGGGTGCAGCAAGGCCGAGCCGTCGCCCCACCGCGCCAGCGCCTCGGCCGGCGTCACCCACGCACCCTCGGCCAGCTCGCCGGGCCACCACTCCGCGCTCGAGTGCGCCGGGGCCTCCACCAGGTAGAAGCGCGTGTCGAAGCGCACCGGCAGGGACGGCGGCGTCACCCAGCGGCCCGCCGCGCGGAAGTCCTCCGCCCGCAGCTCCAGTCCCTCCGACTTCAGAATCTCTCCCCAGCCCCGCTTCCCCTCCAGCAGCGCCGTGCGCAGCTCCTTCAGCTTCTCGGGGGACAGCGCCTGCGCGCCTTCCGCCACCAACACACCGGCCTCCTCGAACAGCTCGCGCGCCGCGGCCGAGCGCAGCGCGGCCTCCTCACCCGTCGCGCCGTGCACGGGCACCTCGGCGTCCGCGGCGTCCAGCTTCCCGCCCGGGAAGGCGTAGAAGCCGCCCGCGAAGGAGAGCTGCTTGCCGCGCTTAACCCAGAACACCTCCACGCCGGTGGCCGCGCGCCGGTAGAGCACGGCCACCGAGGACGGACGGGGCTCGACGGGGGTGTGTGACGAGTCCAGGCCGAGGCCCAGACCAGGGAGACGCTCGCTCATGGTTGCACCGTCTGGCCGAGGAGCCGGCCCATCAGCTCGTGCGCCTTCTCCGCCTGGTCCGGCCTTACGTACAGACGGATGAGGCGCACCGCGCCACTGTAGCGCTGATACAGCGGCGTGTAGCGCGCCACTTCCGTCAAACGCCCCGTGGAAGCGTCGATGATGAACAGGCTCGGCCCCTTGCTTCCGGGGCCCGAGGCATACTTGCTGAGTACGTTCTGCGACTCGACGACGTAGTGTTCGAAGTTGTTCGACACCAGCGCGCTACGCAGCACGTCCAAGTCGTAGCCCGTGTCACGCTCGGTGAACTGCGCCAGCAGCTTGAAGCCCTGCCGCCGGCTGATGCGCTCCGCCCAGCGGTTCTTCGAGCGGCGCAGCGTGTACCAGAGCGCCGAGTCGTCGCAGAGGAGGAAGGCCTCCGGGTCCGCCGGAATCTCGAACTCGCCGGGCGACTCCTCGTAGTAGCGCCGCAGCATGTAGTCGAAGTTCACCGACGTGTGGTGCAGGTACACCGACACGAACATGTGGTAGCGGCTCAGCAGGAAGTCCTCGAAGGCGAACGCCGCCGCCCGGCTCAGCGCGAGGTACGCCCGCCCGTCCTTCACCGCCGGGTTGAGGTTGTTGATGATCCAATCCATGTCGTACCGGCCGTAGTTGACTCCCGTGTAGAAGGAGTCCCGCAGCAGGTAGTCCATGCGGTCCGCGTCCAGCTCGCCGGAGACAATCGCGCGCAAGAGCGGCGCCCAGTCCACGCCCTGGTGCGTGAAGCCCGGGTCCTTCGGCGGCTTCGCGCCGGTAATCAGCGCCACCGCCGCCATGGGCGAGATTCCCAGCGAGCCGAAGTGCTCCTCGACGATGGGCGTCAGCGAGCTGTCGAGGAGGATTTTCGCCGTGAAGTCCTCGTGGGTGGCCTGCTCGCCCTCCGCCGTGGCGTCCAGCCAGGAGGGCAGGCGCAGGAGGGCGCGCTTCGGAGCGATGCGCTCCGAGGCATGGGACAGCGGCATGTGGCCCAGGTCATGGCAGAGCACCGCCAGGCGGACGGCCGCACAGAAGCGCTCCCGCACCTCGTCCGGCAGGGACGAGCGCGAGGCCACCGCGCCGAAGACGCGCGAGGCCACGTGCATGGCGCCCAGGGAGTGGACATGGCGCGTGTGCGTGGCGCCCGGGAAGGCGAGGTCCCCGAAGCCCAGCTGGCGCACGTAGCGAAGCCGCTGGTAGTGCCGGCTGTCGATGACGGCCTTCTCCGCGTCGGAGACGGGGATGGTGCCGTGGATGGGGTCGCGAATGCGCATGGTCCTCTTTCCATACTCCTGGATACCTCTCCGGGAGGTAGCCAACCGTACTTCATACCCTTCTGGGAGGTAGCCCAGGAGGTAGCCAACCGTCATCCACGGACTGGGATCGATGCGGGGGACGTGCTAACCCTTCCGCCACCTACGAATGCACATCATCCTGCTGCACAACCGCGACCACGACCTCCTCGAGGACGACCCCGGACGGGAGGCCCGCGAGGATGTCGTGCGCGTCGCCTCGGCGCTGGCCGAGGCCCTCTCCCGCGGAGATACCCTCGCCGAGCCGCTCGCCATCGAGGGCGACCGGCTGGACTTCGTGGACACGCTGCGCCGGCGCCAGCCGGACCTCGTCATCAACCTCTGCGAGTCGCTCGCGGCGGACAGCCGTGGAGAGATGGCGGTCCCCTGCCTGCTGGACGCGCTCGGGCTGCCCTACACCGGCTCGTCCGCCCTCTCGCTGGGGCTGGCGCTCCACAAGCCGAAGGCCAAGGAGGTGCTGAGCGCGCGCGGCGTGCCCACCCCCGCCTTCCGCGTGGTGCAGAAGCTGGAGGACGCGCTCGCCATTGATTTGCCGTGGCCCCTCATCGTCAAGCCCGCGCGCGAGGACGCCAGCGTGGGCGTCACGGCGGACTCCGTCGTCCGTGACCGCGCCGCGCTTGTGCGCGCCTGTGACGCGGTGCTCCGCACCTTCCACCAGCCCGCGCTGGTGGAGCAGTTCATTCCGGGGCGTGAAATCTACGTCCCGCTGCTGGGCAACCAGCCGCGCCAGCCACTGCCGCTGACGGAGATTCACTTCGGCCGTACCTTCGAAGAGCGGCCGAACATCGTCTCCTACACCGCCAAGTGGGAGCCGGACTCGGACGAGTACCGCGATACGACCAGCGGGCCCTGCCAGGTGGACGGAGCGCTGGAGGCGAGGTGCGTGCAGGTGGCGCTGGAAGCGTTTGCAGCACTGGACTGTCAGGACTATGGACGGGTCGACCTCCGGGTGTCTCCGGAGGGCGTGCCCTACGTCATCGACATCAACCCCAACTGTGACCTCCACCCGAGCGCCGGGTTCGCCAAGGCCGCCAAGGCCGCCGGCATGGATTACGCGGCCCTGGCGTCCCGGCTCGTGGAGGTCGCTCTCGAGAGAGCACATGGACATCCGGCCACTCGCCGCAAAGGACAGGGAGCCCCTCGCCGCGCTGATTCGAAGGATCGAAACCTTCTCGCCGCAGGAGGTTGAGGTCGCCATCGAGCTGGTGGACATCGCGCTGACGGCGGGCAACAGGGACTACTCCATCATCGTCGCGGAGCGGGACGGGCAGCTCGTGGGCTACGTCTGCTACGGCCCCACGCCGATGACGGAGGACTCCTACGACCTGTACTGGATTGCCTCCGCGCCCGAGGTGCGGGGCCAGGGCGTGGGTGCGGCGCTGGTGTCCGGCATGGAGGGTGACCTGCGCCGCCGCAAGGGCCGCCTCATCCGCGTGGAGACGAGCGCCACGGAGGCCTACGGCCCCACGCGCGGCTTCTACGCGTCCATGAAGTACGGCGAGGAGGCGCGCATCCGCGACTTCTACAAGGTGGGCGACGACCTCATCATCCTCACCAAGCGGTTGTAGTTCCGCGGAGGACGCGGCGCGGGGCGGTTGAAGACAACAGCCCCTTCCCTCGTTAGAAGGGGCGTGATGACCCGCCCCTTTCGCCTGACGCCCCTCGCCGCCGTGTCCCTGTGCGCCCTGCTGACGGGCGCGCCCGTTGCCCTCGCCCAGGCCCCCGCCGCGCCCGCGCAGAAGTCCGCGGCTCCGGGGGCCGCGGCTTCCAGGTCCGCGCCCGCGAAGGCCCAGGCCGAAGTCTCGGACGTGGTGAAGGCCCCCCGCCCGAAGGGGGGCGAGTACTTCGGCCTCTACCTCATGGACAAGAAGGTGGGCTGGCTCTTCACGGACGTGGAGCTGCTGCCCGGCGAGCCCACGCGGGTGAAGGCCACCAACCAGCTCGTCTTCAAGGCCATGGTGTCCACGCGCCTGTCCGAGCGCCTGCACCGTGAGGAGCGCATCTACGAGGCGAAGCCCGGCGGGCGCCTCCTGTCCTTCACCGTGACGCAGAAGGGCGACGGCGGAGACCAGGTGCTGGAGGGCACCGCCACCGACGACGGCGTGCGCGTGGTGCGCAAGCGCCCGGGCCACCCGGACGAGACGCTGCCCAAGCAGCCCCCCGCGAAGGAGCGCGTGGAGGACGCGGACCCGACGCGCGTGGCCCTCTTGCGCAAGGCGCAGGTGACGGGCTTCACGCTCGACGGGCTCGACTTGGAGACGTATGCGCTCACCACCACCATGGAGCCCCCGGAGCAGCGGGTGGTCAACGGCGTGAAGGTGAAGCTCAGCAAGGTGAGCACCCTGTCGGAGAAGGAGAAGGTGCCCATCACCTCGTACATCACCCAGCACGGAGAGGTGGTGCTGGTGGACTTCGGCCAGACGATGCAGGCGCGCAAGGAGCGCGAGGCCGTCGCGAAGCGGCTGGACCTGGTGGAGGTGTTCGGCCTCACCCGCGTGGTGCTGCCCAAGCCGCTGCCCGAGGCCGCGCGCGCGGTGCCGGGCAAGGTGACGCTGGTGGTGCAGGGGCTGCCGGAGAAGTTCCGCGAGGAGACGTACCGGCAGAAATTCAAGGCGCTCCCGGACGGCAGGGTGGAGGTGACGCTGTCGGCCGCCGCGCCCGCGGAGGCCGCGCGCAAGCCCCGCCCGGTGACGGACCCGGACGGCGGGGAGAACCTCAAGTCCTCCATCATCGTGGAGAGCGACGCCCCGGCCATCCGCGAGCAGGCGAAGAAGATTGTCGGTGACGAGAAGGACGCATACCGCGCGGCCCAGAAAATCAACACCTGGGTGGCCACCATGCTGACGAAGGACTACGGCGCCAGCGCGGACCGGGCCACGGACGTGCTGAGCCAGCGGCGCGGGGACTGCACGGAGCACTCGCTGCTGGCGGTGGCCCTGCTGCGCGCGGCGGGCATTCCGGCGCGGCGCGTGGACGGCGTCATCTACATGGTGAACTCCGACGGCGTGCCCGCCCTCTACTGGCACGAGTGGGTGGAGGCCTTCGTGGGGGAGTGGACCCAGATGGACCCCACCTTCAACCAGGTGGTGGCGGATGCCACGCACTTCGGCTTCGGCGAGGAGGGCAACGCGGAAATCACCCCCCTCATCGGCTCACTGAAGGTGACGGACGTGAAGTGAGCGTCCGCCCGCACCTGCTGGCCGGGTGTCCCGGGCCCCAGTCCCACAGCCCCATGGCCACGCGTTGACGGTTGGACTATTCAGGGCCCCTGCCTCAACACACTCCCGAGGGGGGCCAGAATGCAGAAGCTGAAGAAGGCGTTGGGTGTACTCACGCTCGCGGCGGCCATGGGCTGCGGCGACGGTGGCGAAGGTCGTATCGTCGGGTTCGTGGTGGATGGCCAGAGCGGCCAGCGCATGAACTTCTTCCAGGCGAGCGACGGCAAGAACAACCTCGATGACGACGACGCCTCCAAGTCCCAGGTGTACGCCGTCATCCGCGGCGAGTTCCACCGCGCGAAGCCCTGCGGCAAGGGCGACCTGTCCGAAGAGAACAGCATCGAAGCGGACGGCTGCTACCAGATTGATGGCATTCCGCTGGGCGAGGAGTTCCCCATCTTCGCGCAGGCCCCGGGCTACGAGCGCTTCATGGGCCGCTACACCATGCAGACGTGGGACGAGGACGTGAAGCAGGAGAGCGCGCAGGAGGTCGTCAACCTGCGCATGTTCCCCACGGGCTTCGCGGTGGACTATCGCTTCCTCGTCAACCTCAATGGCCGCGCGGTGCCGGACGTGAAGGTGAACTGTCAGTACCGCATCGACCAGACCAACACGCTGCAGACGGCGGGCAGCTTCCTGGCGCCGGAGGCGACGGGCAGCACCACGGTGAGCGGCACCTCGGACGCCAACGGCATCGCGGTGATTCCGGGCGCGCAGCTCGTCAACGGCGCCCCGTACCACTGCGAGGCGGTGCTGGGCAGCGCGGTGGACGGGCGCGTGCTGTCGGGCCAGACGGACATCGTCGCCGGCATGAGCCAGCCGGAGCAGGCGATGTCCGTCGCCAACCCCGGCGCGACGGACGCCGTCCTCTACGCGCTGTACTCCAACGCGGATGACCCGGACGCACTGCTGGGCAACGACGGCAAGCTGGTGGTGACGTTCAACCGGCCGGTGGAGCTGGCACCGAGCACGGCGGACTGCCGGGTCGCCCAGCTGTTCACCTCGGACATCGACGCGGACGGCAACATGGGCCGCTTCGTGACGGACCAGGCGAACAACGGCGCCTCGGAGACGGTGACGGCCGACGTGTCCGCGGACGGCCTGACGCTGACGGTGGGCTACAAGACGCCGGAGACGCCGCTCGACGCGGGCGACCGCAACACGCTGGTGCGCTTCAGCGGCATCATCGTCCGCCCGCGCGGCACCGCGGACACCATCAACGTGCGCTACATCGGCGCGCTGGGCACCTGCGCCGAGGCCAACGTGTACGGTAATGCGCAGCAGCTCCGCAGCGTCCGCTCGGGAGCCCAGTCGAGCAGCATCCGGCTGTTCTAGTCCTCACCGGCACACGTGAGTGACATCGCGGGGCGCGGGGCCTGGAAGGGCCTTCCGCGCCCCGCGCGTTTTGGCGTCGGACACCATGCGCATGATGCCCCGCATGCACAGACTTCGTGCTGGGGGATGACAATTTTCATCCCGGAGGGGGACATCATGGAATCCAATACACGCGCCAGTGCGCTGGCCCCCGGTCAGGTCATCGTCTCGCTGAACTTCGATGACTGTGTGGCCAGCCAGCTTCAGGCCGCGGCCATGCTCGAGGCGCGGGGCATGCGCGGCACCTTCTACATCATCAGCGGCAGGCTGGGCACGTCGGGCCGCCTCACGCTCGGTCAGCTACGCGCCCTCCGGGACGCCGGGCACGAGATTGGCGGCCATACGCTGACCCACCCGCACCTCACGTCGCTCTCGGTGGACGACCAGCGGAAGGAAATCTGCAATGACCGGGTGGCGCTGCTCAACGCCGGCTTCCGGGTGACGTCCTTCGCGTACCCGTTCGGCGACAAGAACTCCACCACGCGGCAGATTGTCATTGATTGCAACTACAACTCGGCTCGGGAGAGCGGCGGGCTGCGCTCGCCCGGAGGCAGCACCAGCAATCCCTATGCGGAGTCGGTGCCCGCCGCGGACGTGTATGCCATTCGCACGCACGGCTCGGTGCAGGACACCACCTCGCTCGACACGCTCAAGGCGTGGGTGACCAACGCGGAGAGCTCGGGAGGCGGCTGGGTGCCCATCGTCTTCCACCACATCTGCGGCCCGTGCGACCCGCCGCAGCAGTACTCCATCTCTCCGGCCAACCTGACGGCCTTCCTGGACTGGCTGGCCCCGCGCGTCTCGCGCGGCACCACCGTGGCGTTGATGGACACCGTGGTCGGCGGCTCGCTGAAGCCGCCCGTGCCCTGGCCGCCCTCGCAGCTCTTCAAGAACCCGTCGCTGGAGACGGACAGCAACGGCGACGGCACGCCGGACTGCTGGCAGCGAGGAGGCTTCGGCACCAACACGTATACGTGGACGCGGACCTCGGACGCGCACAGCGGGAGCTGGGCACAGCAGGTGCGCATCACCAGCTACACCAGCGGCGACCGCAAGCTCATCAGCCTGCAGGACAGCGGCACGTGCTCGCCCGCGGCCGCCACCGGCCACCGCTACCGCATCTCCGCCTGGTACAAGTCCACCGTGCAGGTGCGCTTCAAGGCATACATCCGCGACAGCTCGGGCGTCTGGGATTACTGGAGCCAGGGCCCCCTGCTGCCGGCCGTCAGCAGCTACACCCGCGCCGAGTGGACGACGGCGGGAGCCCCCAGCTCGGCCCGCCGGCTGAGCCTCGGCATGTCCATCGACAGGGTGGGCTCGCTCTACGTGGATGACCTCTCGCTCACCGACATCGACGCGACGACGACGGCCCGGGAAGGCTACCGGCGCCTCGAGCAGGTGGAGGAAGTCGAAGCCACGATGTCGCCCTGAGCCCGCGGACGCTCAGGCACCCGCCGGGGGCGCGGCCAGCCGCTGGGCCAGCGCCTCCGCGTCCGTGAGGGGCCGCTCGCAGACGAAGCCCCGGCAGAGGTACGCCGCGCCCTTCCCGCCCACGGGCTCGCGGCCCTCGAAGATTTCCCTCAGCAGGGCCGGCACCGGCGCGCCCGCCTCCTTCCAGCCGAAGGAGAACGTGGGCGCGTAGACGTGATTCGCGGAGGCCACCAGCGGCGCCACCGCCTCGCGCGTCCCGGAGAAGGTGACGCCCGCCGCGCCGTCCAGCAGCGCGTCCGCCGCGAGCCCCAGGTAGCCGTAGCCCATGGCGTTCTTCACCAGCCCGTCGCGCATCCGCGCCACGTACTTCTCCGGCAGCTCCAGGTGCTGCTTGTCCCCGGTGAGCGCCGCCAACTCCACCTGAGCCTCCGTCAGCGTGGACGCGCCCGAGGGGAAGGCGTTGTCGAAGAGGCCATACGTCGCCACCACCAGGTCCTTCTGCCCGCGCGGCGCGGTGAGGTACGCCGCCTTCTCCGCGTCCCAGAAGAGCTCCACCGCGCGCCGCACCAGCGAGTCCGCCGCCGCCAGGTACTTCACGTCGTAAGTCGCCTGGTAGAGCGCGGTGAGCCCCGAGGCGAAGTCCCCGTAGTCCTCCAGGAAGCCATCGATGCGCGCCTGCCCGTCCTGGTACGAGCGCGCCAGCCGCGTCCCATCCCACAGCTTCGCGAGCACGAAGTCCGCCGCGGCCGCCGCCCGCCGAGCCCAGTCCGGCCGCTCGAAGACGCGCGAGGCGAGCGCCAGCCCGCGAATCATCAGCCCGTTCCAGCCCGCCAGAATCTTGTCGTCCCGCCCCGGCTTCACCCGCCGCTCGCGCGCGTCGAAGAGGAACTGTCTCGCCGCGGCCAGCTCCCGCTCCACCTGCTCCGGCGACATGCCGCACTGGTGCGCCAGCTCCACCGCGGGGACGACGACTTCCAGCACAGTGGTGCCGTGCTCGAAGTTGCCCGAGGGCGTGACGCGGAAGTGGCGCAGCACCAGCTCGGCCTGGGACTCCGGCAGCGCGGCCTGAATCTGCTCCGGGCGCCAGACGAAGAACTTCCCCTCCTCGCCCTCGCTGTCCGCGTCCTGGGCCGCGTAGAAGGCGCCGCCCGCGTCCGTCATCTCGCGACGGACGTACTCCACCGTCTCCTCCACCACCTTGCGCCACAGCGGCCGGGGCTCCACCTGCTGCGCCTGCGCGTAGAGGTGCAGGAGCTGCGCGTTGTCGTAGAGCATCTTCTCGAAGTGGGGCACCAGCCACCGCTCGTCCACCGAGTACCGGTGGAAGCCTCCGCCGAGCTGGTCGTAGATGCCGCCCAGCGCCATGCGCTCCAGCGTGCGGAACACGCCGTCCCTCATCGCCTCCCCGCCGCCGCGCCGCCACGCACGCAGCATCAGCGCGAGGTTCATCGGGTTGGGGAACTTGGGCGCGCCGCCGAAGCCGCCGTACACCGGGTCCACCTGCTGGGACATGTACCGGCCCATGGCCACCACGTCCCCGGCGGACACCGCGCCAGGGGCCGCGTCCAGGCCGTAGGCGGCCAGCTCGCCCAGGCCCTCCTCGAAGGCGCGGGCCTGCTTCTGGATGTCGTCCTGCTTGTTCATCCACGCGTCGTGCAGCGCGGCCAGGAGCCGGGGGAAGCCGGGGCGGCCGTACCTGTCCTCCGGCGGGAAGTAGGTGCCGCCGTAGAAGGGCTTCAAGTCCGGCGTGAGGAACACCGTGAGCGGCCAGCCCCCGCCCTGCCCCATGAGCTGCACGACGCCTTGATAAATCTGGTCCAGGTCCGGCCGCTCCTCGCGGTCCACCTTGATGTTGATGAAGCCCTCGTTCATCCGCCGGGCGATGTCCGGCGACTCGAAGGACTCGTGCGCCATGACGTGGCACCAGTGGCAGGCGGAGTAGCCCACCGACAGCAGGATGGGCTTGTTCTCCGCCTTCGCCCGCGCGAGCGCCTCTTCGCCCCAGGGGTACCAGTCCACCGGGTTGTGGGCGTGCTGGCGCAGGTAGGGCGAGGGCTCCTGGCCCAGCCGGTTGGTGGGGCCAGAGGGCGGGGTATGCGCGGCCATGGGGACTCCTGGGTGGGGGCCTTCCTCCGAGATAGGGACCGCCCGCAGTGCGAGCAAGCAGAAAGGTCACCACAGGCCTCTGGCCAACGGGCGCCTGGTGCGCTTTGTCCAAAGGCGTGAGCCCGCCGCCCCCCTCACCCGCTCCCTCCCCTCCCGCCGGCCCGGGCATGAAGGCGTGCCTCGCCGTGCTCGCGGTGGGCATGGTGGCGCGGCTCGTGCTCGCGCTGGGGACGGACGTCTACTTCGACACGGCGTACTACTGGCAATGGGCGCGGCACCTCGCGTGGGGGTACTACGACCATCCGCCCATGGTGGCGTGGCTCATCGCCGTGCTCGGCGTGCACGCCACGGCGCTCGTGTGCGGCTTGGGCACGGTGGCCGCGGTGTGGGGCCTGGCGCGGGACGTGTACGGCAGCCGAGAGGCGGCGTGGCGCGCGGCGGCGCTGTGGAGCGTGGTGCCCGCGGGCGTGGTGGCGGGCGTGTGGGCGACGCCGGACTCTCCGCTGCTCCTCTTCTGGACGCTGGCGTTGTGGGCCCTGTGGCGCGAGCGCTGGGTATTGGCGGGGCTGGCCTGTGGGCTGGCGCTGCTGTCGAAGTACCCGGCGGTGTTGCTGGGTCTCGCCTTCCTGCTGGCAGCGGCGCGAGCGCGGCGGCTGCCCTGGGGCGCGTGGCTCACCGGCGCGCTGGCGGTGCTGTGCTTCGTGCCGGTGGTGTTGTGGAACGCGCGGCACGAGTGGGTGGGCTTCCTCTTCCAGTTCCACCACGGCCTGAGTGGCGGGCGCGGCGGATGGGACACCCTCGGGCAGTACCTCGCGGGGCAGCTCGCGCTGGGCGGGCCGGTGCTGTTCCCCCTCACGCTGGTGTACGCGGTGCGCGGCCCGCGCGAGCAGTTCCTGCTGCGCATGGCGGCGGTGGTACCGCTGCTCTTCTTCGGCTACGCGGCGGCGCGCACACCGGGCGAGGCCAACTGGCCGGCGGCGGCGTACGTCGCGGCGTGCGTAGGCGTGGCCGGTATGCGCCCCGTGTGGCAGCGGGCCGCCGCCGTCTCCGCCATCGCCGTGGTGCTGGTGGTGGGCTCGCACGTGTTCTTCCCGGTGGTGGCGGTGCGCGCGCAGCGGGACACGGTGCTGTGGCGCACGCACGGGTGGACGGTGCTGCGCGAGCTGGCGACGCCTGAGAAGCTCTTCCCAGGGCTGGACGCGCGCAACGTGGCCGCCATCTACGCGCCGGACTATCAGCTCGCGTCGCAGGTGGCGTACCAGACGGGCCGCGTCACGGACACCGCGCCTCCGGCGAGATTCAGTCAGTACGACCTATGGCCAGAAGTGCCACTGGCTCCCGGACAGGAGGTGCTCTGGGTCATGGAGGAGGGAGGCCCCGGGCCGCCGGAGAAGCTGACGGACCGGTTCACCGCGATGAGCGACGCGGTTCCCCTCGTCAGCGAGTTCCGCGGCCGGCGGCTGCACAAGTTCTGGGTGTGGCGGTTGTGGGGAGTGAAGCATTGACGCGGTCCTCCGGAGGGCGGAACCTCGAGGCTCCGGGAGGGTGACGGGCATGAGGAGGCTCGACAACGTGCTGCGTGCCCGGCTGGGGCGCCTGGAGCCGCTGCTCGGCGCGCGGGCATCGCTCGCGCCGGACCGGGCCTGCGCGCCCACGCCGTGCGAGCTGGCGGAGCGGGTGACGGCGGGTCAGGGTGATGAAGCCCAGATGCGGGCCTTCGTCGAGGGACTCTGTGCCATCGTCGAGGCGCTGGCGGCGGACTTCCCGAGCAACGTCTTCTGGGACCTCGACTACCCGGTCCGATGTCTCTGGGATGCTGGGGCACCGAGTGACATGGAGGCCTTCGCGCGGCGGGTGGTGGCGCTGTGCCACGGCTTCGGCGTCCGCTCTCCGCTGCGCTTCCGCTACGCGCACGACTTCGTCTTCGGCTACGACTGGGCACGCTGGGTGATGCGCGAGCCGGAGCAGCGCGCCGCCGTCCGTCCCTTCGATGCAGCCTTCTTCGACTACCTCGAAGGCCGGCGGCAGGAACTGCTCGCGCTCGTCGCGCACGATGATGCGAAGTACTCGCGGTTGAAGGGCGCGGAGTTCCGCAACCCGTTCGGCTTCTCGCGCGAGCCCGACGAGGAGACGCGGCTTCACCAGGCGCTCGCGCGCGAGGACCTCATCCCGGTGAAGGCGTGGCGGCTGGATGGGGACCCGCGATGGCACCTGCCCTTCGCCGACCTGCGCACGGAGGTGGCGCACCGACTGCGCCTGTCGCGGGGCACTGCCTCATGACGAGCCTGCGTGTCTGACTTTAGGCCTCGCGGCTATCGTCGTAGCCGAGGACTAGCGCGTCGGCAGCTCTCGGAACGTGATGCCGTCCAGCTCCAGGCGGCGCACGGCATCCATGAAGCGCTCCGTGCCGATGACCATCGTTGCGAAGTTGCCGACCCGAAACACGTCCAGTTCCGGAGGCAGAGAGGCCGCATCCAGAATGGGTTCATCCGGCCGCCCAAAGCCCTTTCGGCCACAGGTCGGGCACGGTGGAGGCTCGTCCGGGGGAATACAGTCAGGATGGAGTCGGCCGCGCGGCTCGATTTGAAGCTCCAGCAGCTCCGGCGGGTTCTTCTGGCGGAATCGCAGCTCCGTGCGGCAGCCCAGCAGCCCGCGCAGGCCTTCCGTCTGGAGGGACTCCAGCGCGTCACGGCGCACGAGCCACAGGATGTTCCCCTGGGACGTGAATGCGCCGAACTTCCCGGATGCAGTCCCCACCAGAGGGCCGAAGTTCGTGCCGGGAGGTAACGCGGCATCTGGCGGCGCTAGAGGGCGCACCAGCTCCCGCAGACGCGCGAACTCGCGGAACGGCTCGGGTCGGGCCTTCTCGAACTCGCGGCGCTCAGGCAACTGCGACAGGTCCACGGCGGGGTAATGATGCGCTGGGCTCGCCCACGTGGCACCGCACGTGTGGCAATGCGCTCCGGGAAGCCCCCATCGGTGAGCAGCGTTGTAGCTGGCCGTTACCGCTTCATCCTCGCGCAGCCAAAAGAACCGACTCATCTGCCGGAAGACCTCACGCTCCAGGGCGGGAATAGTAGGGCTGAATGGGGCCACCGACGAGTTCGAATCGGTGAATCAGCTCGCCCGCGTGCTGGAAAATCTGGGTTGGAGATGCATTGGGATACCGCTCCGCGAAGTCGCGCCACGCTTTGTTCCATGCGCCTCCGCGTCCATCACCATCGTGAATCCGTCTGTGAAGTTCGCGAGGGATGGGCATGGTGTAGTTGTGGATCTTGACGCCCTGGCGCTCGAACCACCGAGCAAGGTCTTCGGCCCGGGGAAAGATGTGATGCTTTTCCCAGCGACCGGGCGTGAGCTGACGTGAAGGCGGGATGACCTGTTGCGGAGCACCGCCCCAGTCGGGAAACACCATGACGGAGCCCTTGGGCAGGTTCTGCGCGGCCCCCCAATTCAGCTGAGGCCCCATGCCCGGTGCTGCCGCAGCGGCGGGAGGACGTGTTGGCGGAAAGCGAGCTGGCTCGGCTTCACCAGGCAAGCTCCCGCACGGATAGAAGCCGCAGGCGCCTCCCAGACAGAGCAGGGAAACGCACTGGTCCTCCTCGGCCGTTTGGCACTCCACTTCCGCCTCTTCCCATGCCTGCTGCATGGGGGGCCT
This sequence comes from Pyxidicoccus sp. M6, assembly GCF_055568925.1. NCBI lineage: Bacteria > Pseudomonadati > Myxococcota > Myxococcia > Myxococcales > Myxococcaceae > Pyxidicoccus > Pyxidicoccus sp. M6. The sequence continues at coordinate 10,700,379 of NZ_CM145714.1, forward strand.
GGTGACGGTGGTGCAGCCCAGCCAGGACACGGCAACCAACGAAAGCCACAAGGCATGCAATATCCGCATAGCCAGGAAAACCCATCATTGCCGCGCTGGCCTATATAAGTAAGTGCGTCATCGCGCGCAGCGTTCGCGCACTCCAGCGGCATGCGAAGCTCGCCCACGCGCTCCGTCAGCGCCGTGACGTGGCGCCGCTCTTCCTCCGGCCGCGAGCAGCCAGTCGCGCCGGCTCGACAACTCCGGCACGCATCTGCAACGCCTCCGCCTCGCGAGCCTCCGCCGCCATCAGACGCGAGCGTAGCGCGCACGACTCTTCAAAGAAGGCATCCCCGGTCCACGGCCCCCAGAGCTACTCCCCCTTCGCCGCCTTGTCCTCGCGCCACCACTGCGTCATGCGCTCGTGGACCTCGGCCTCGTAGCCTTCCTTGCTCGGGCGGTAGAAGACGGAGCGTTCCAGCGGCGGAGGCAGGTACGTCTGCCCCGGCGCGTAGTGGTTCGGGAAGTTCCACGGGGGCTGGTAGCCCTTGCCGTGGCCCAGGTCCTTCATCAGCTCCGTGGGCGCGTTGCGGAGGCTCAACGGCGGCGCGGCGTTGGGGTGCTGCTCCAGCGCCTCCATCGCGGCGTTCATCGCCTGGTAGGCGCGGTTGCTCTTCTTCGCCGTGGCCAACGTCACCACCGCGTGCGCGACGAAGAGCCGGCCCTCCGGCATGCCCACGGAATGGAACCCCTCCTCGCACGCCCGGACGATGGTGATGGCCTCGGGCATCGCCATGCCCACGTCCTCCACGGCAATCACCTTCAGCCGGCGCCACAGCGACACCACGTCGCCCGTCTGGAGCAGCTTCGCCGCCCAGAAGATGGCCCCCTGCGCGTTGGAGCCCCGGCACGACTTCTGGAGCGCGCTGAGCAAATCGAAGTGCTCGTCCCCGTCCTTGTCGTGGCGCGACAGGCTGGTGCCCACGGCCTCGCGCGCCGTCTCCACGGTGATTTCCGCGCCGTCGGACGTGAGGTTCGCCGCCAGCTCCAGCGCGCCGAGCGCCTTGCGCACGTCACCCGCGCCGCCCTTCGCCAACAGCGTCAGCGCCTCCTCGCTCACCGTCAGCTTCCGCGTGCCGAGCCCGCGCTTCTCGTCCGCGAGCGCACGGGTGAGCGCGCGCTGGAGGTCCGCCAGCGTGAGCTCCTTGAGCTGGAAGACACGGCACCGGCTGATGAGCGCGGGCCGCACCTCGAAGCTGACGTTCTCCGTGGTGGCGCCGAGCAGGACGAGCAGCCCGCTCTCCACGTGGGGCAGCGCCTGCTCCTGGACATTCTTCGCCCAGCGGTGGATTTCGTCGACGAAGAGCACCGTGCGCCGCGAGTAGCGGTTGCGCTGGAGCTCCGCCTCGGCCACCACCTCGCGGATGCGGGGGATGCCGTCGGACACTGCGGAGAGGATGACGAACTCCGCGTCCACGCTCGACGCCAGCATCTTCGCGAGCGTCGTCTTGCCCACGCCCGGCGGCCCCCAGAAGAGGGACGACACAATCGACTTCCGCTCCATGAGCTGGCGCAGCGGCGCACCCGGGCCGAGCAGGTGGGCCTGCCCGATGAACTCATCGGGCGTGCGCGGGCGCATCCGCTCCGCGAGCGGTGCGAAGCGGTTCATGTCGACGGAGGCGGAGAAGAGGTCGGGACCTGCGCTCATCGCTCCGGAGGCTCCACCGTGCGGGCCCCCCGGTCAACCTTCGGACTCCACCTCTCCGAGGAGCACCTGCCCCTGGGTCAGGTCGGTCAGCGCAGTGCGGAACGCGTCCACGCGGGTCACGGGCAGTTCGAAGCGATAGCCCACCGTCGCCCCGTACTCCTCGGACACCACCGTGGCCTCGTACTCGGGCAGCAGCCTGCGCACACCGTCGATGCTCGCGTACTCCAGCTCGACGGAGAGTCGGACCTTGCGCACACGCTCGGTGGTGGGAAGGCTCTCCAGCGCCTGCTGCACGCAGCCCGTGTAGGCGCGCACCAGCCCGCCCTTCCCGAGCAACGTGCCGCCGAAGAAGCGCGTGACGACCACGGCCACATCACCGACTCCGCCGTGCAGCAGCGCGGTGAGCATGGGCCGGCCCGCGGTGCCGTGGGGCTCGCCGTCGTCGCTCATGCCCACCTGCGCCGTCGAGCCGGGAGGCCCCACGACGTACGCCCAGCAGTTGTGGTTCGCGTCGGGGAACTCCTCACGCACCCGGGCGATGAAGGCCTTCGCCTCTTCCACCGTCGGTGCGGGAGCGGCAGTGGTGATGAAACGGCTTCGCTGAATGTCCTGCTCCACCCGGTGGAGCCCCGCCGGAATGGGGTAGCGCTTCTCGTCCATGGATGCGTGTCCGCACTCTCGCACATCCCCATCGTGCGCCAACGCCCTACCAGACTGTCGCAGTAGACTGACGCCATGCTCTTCGGACGGAAAGCGCCCAGGACTCGCTCCGAGCTCATCGCCGAGGCGGACCTCGCGCGCTCCAAGGGCCGGCTCAAGAAGGCCATCGAGGGCTATCGCAAGGCGCTGGAGCTCGAGCCCAAGGACCCCGTCGTCCACGGCAAGCTGGCACCGCTCCTGGCCCGGGCCAACCAGCCCGAGGCCGCGCTTCAGAGCTTCCAAACCGCGGCCCAGGGGCATCTGGAGAAGGGGTTCGCGGACAAGGCCATCGCCGTCTACGCGCAGGCCGCGGACACGCTTCCCCACCGCGTGGACCTCTGGCGGCAGTTGTCCCAGCTCCATCTCTCCAAGGGAGTCCGCGCCGAGGCCGTCCGCGCGTTGATTCGCGGACGGTTCCACTTCAACCGCCGGAATGAGCGGCGCGAGGCCATCACCCTCCTGCAGGAAGCGCTGACGCTCGACCCCGACCTGTTCGAGCCCAAGCTGGACCTGGCCCTGCTGCTCGCGCGCCAGGGCCAACGCTCCGAGGCACTGGCGTTGCTCGAACCGCTGGCCAGCGGACCTCAGGGGCCCGGGGCCGCGCGGCTCCACTGGACGCTCCTGCGAATCTCTCCGGGCCTGGGGACCGGGTGGCGCTGGCTGCGCTCCGTGATGACGCGGCGCTGACGTCCCGGCTACCCGCGGCCACGCGCCCGGTACAGGTCGTCGTAGAGACTCAGGAACAGGTGCCCGCCCAGGAGGAGGCCCTGCTCGATTTCCTCCGCGGTGTGCGCGTCCGCGTCGTAGGGCCCGTCGAGCTGCCGGTAGAAGCCGTCCGCATGCTCCTCGTCGAGCGTCGCGTGCGTGGGGTAGTGCACCACCTGCGAGGCCTCCAGCCAGCCGCGCGAGACGATGCCGCGTCCCAGCTCCAGGGAGATGCCGCTGAACAGGTCCTCGATGACGCCGAACACCGCGAGCCCCGTGAGCGTCGAGTCGAACGACGCCACCCCCGTCAGCGCGGCGTTGAACGCACGGACCTCCGGCCAGGGCGCGCGGCCCACGCGAGCCCCATCCACGCCGAGCCGCTCCAGCAACAGCCGGAACGTGCGCTCATGGCCGTGCGCCAGGTGGCCGCGCCCGTGCTCGTCGAAGACGTTCTCCACCAAAGGCAGCCGCTGCTCCGGCCGGGGCAGCCGGCTCGCGAGGATGGCCATGGGCCGCGAGAAGTGCGCGACGGCGGCGAAGAACTGGACCTGTGTCTCCACGAAGTCCGCGCGCTCGAAGGAGCCGTCCCGCAGCGAGCGCAGGTAGGGCGCGTCCAGGGCGTTCCACTCCGCCTTCAGCCCGGCGATGCGCTGGCGCAGCTTCAGATTTCGGACGAGGGAAGGTGCACCCATGCTGGCGCCTCTATCGGAAAGGAGAGGTCGAGTGAATAGACGGTACACACCGAGTCGGGAGGGAGCCCCGCGCCGCGCAACCAGCCGACGTGGTCCTCCAACCGCTCGTCGATGCTGAAGCAGGCCAGCGCGTCCGTACCCCGCGCCACCCATTCCTCACCACACGTGCGCAGATAGGACGCCCAGCCGTGCAGCCAGGCGCTCGGCGGAGCGGCGAGGTGGACCAGCGGCCAGGGGCTCCGGGTCGACAGCCGCTGCAGGTCCTTCGCACCCGCCGTGCTGCACCAGCCCGCTCCTTCCAGCCTCCGCCCGGGGGCCGGCCCCAGGCAGAGCCCGTCTCCCAATGGACGCGCGGGCCCTCCCCGGGGTTCCAGCGCCGCGAGCTTCGAAGGAGGAACGAAGTAGAGCGCGAGCCGGCTCGCCGGCCGTCCCATCCGCAGCGGGTTCCACCCTCGCGCGGTGCGCATCACATCACCGCGCGCGCCACGCATCGCCGCGCCATAGAGGAACCGCGTGCGGCGCAGCGCGGGGATGCGGAACAGATACAGGAGCCCCTCGAGGATGAGCCGCCGCGACAGCCCCGTGCCGCGCGCGTGCGGAGCCAGCTTGAGGTCGCAGATGTAGAGCGCGTCCAGCGCGCGCTCACCGCGATGGACCTTCCGGGCCACACCTGTCACCGAGCCCAGCAGCTCGTCACCGCGCAGGGCGAGCAGGAAGTACGCCTCCCCCATGGACGAGAAGAACGGGTGGTACTCCGGCCCGTGGTCGATGAAGAAGTGGTCCGCCCCGTCGGCGAGCGGATAGAGGATGCCCTGCTCCAACTGGCGCAGGCGCTCGACATAGGGCGCGAGCGAGTCCGGCCGCGCCACGACGAAGCGCACGTCCTTCATGTGCCCGGGGCCTTGCGGAAGCCGACCTCGATGCGCTCGTAGAAGAGGCTGCGGTCCCTGGCGAGCAACTGTGCTCCGAGCGCGTCGTCGAACGCGAAGGCCGGCTCGAAGAAGCGCCGGAGGTTGCGCTGGTTGTTGAGCTGCCGGAGGAGCACCGCACAGCCCGGCCGCGCCTCACGGGCGAGCAGCCCCGCCCAGCTCGCGACGAGCGCGTCGTCCGACCAGTCGAAGATGTTGGAGAGCGAGATGACGTCGAAGCGCCCCAGCCCGGGCACGTCCGGCAGCGAGCCCTCCACCAGCGTGAGCGGCACGGGCCGGTCCGAACGCAGGTATTCCGGCGCGTCCTCCACGCGGTAGAGGCCCAGCAGCACGTGCTGGAGGAACGGGTTGCGCGGGGCGTCCTCGCGGCGCAGGCCCCGCTCGAAGACGGACTGGAAGTAGCCGGGGTACGAGCCGGGCTTCGCGTGCTGCGTCGCCGCCGGACCGAACATGGCGTGGAGGAACGGCACCGCGAGCGCGAGCTCGAACGCCACGGGCCAGTACGGCGAAGCGAACCAGCGGGCGAGCATCGCTTGCCGATCCGCGCCAGGCGTGGCCGGCTCGAAGAAGGCGGCCAGCTCCCGCGCGGGCGCGACGAATTCCTCGATGAAGTGACGGAGCGTGCGGAAGAGGCCCTCGAACTCGCCGCGCTGGTTCAGGCCCGCGGGGTCCGCGCTGCCCATATTGAAGCGCACCCACGGAACGGTGCCGAGCGCGCCCGCCTTCTCCCGCACGTGCGCGAGCTGGCGCGGGTTGAAGTCGAAGCCGACCAACTCCAACCCGGGGTGGCGACGAGCGAGCGTGAGGAGGGTGCAGCCACCGGAGGCCACCGTGAGCACGGCCCGGGCCTTCGTGCGTTCGATGAGCGCCAGCTCCAGCTCGGGGTCTTCACGAACGACAGCGAACTTCAGTCTGTACGGCGACGGCGTTGGGCTCACGAGCGGTATGAATGGCAGGAGGTGCAATCGACGGCTGCATCAACTGTATGGCATCTTCGAACCCACCGGACCAGCTCATGCCGTTGCCGACAGAAGCCCTCACATCCACCCAGTTGCGTGCACTGGAACAGGTCGACGCGCGGCACATTCCCCGGCTGCTGCTCTTCCTCGCGCTCTACGTCGTCGCGGCGGTGCTGTCCGTCCAGCTCGCGGGAGAGAACCCTGCTCTCGCATGGCCCCTACGTGCGGTGCTGTACGTCCTCGCCGCGGCGTCATTGCATGGCATCAGCCTGTTCACCCATGAGGCGGTGCACGGCAGCCTGTCCCGGCGGAGGTGGCTCAACCGGCTCGGAGGCATGCTGTGCGCGCTGCCCGTGCTGCAGAACTTCGCGGCGTACAAGGTGCTCCACCTGCGGCACCACGTGGACCTCGGCGGCGGGAAGGACCCGGACCACTACGGCAACTACACCGGGCGCCGCTGGCTGGAGATGGCGATGCACATGGGACGGCTGCTGCTCGGCTACCCCGCCTACATCACCATGATTCCCATCCTGGGCTGGCGGCACGGCACGTCCTCCGACCGCCGGTGGATTGAGCTGGAGGTGGCGCTGCTCGCGGTGTCCGCCGCGCTCGCCGTGGCCTTCGTACCCGGGGCGGTGCTGCTCCACGCGTGGGTGATTCCCATGGTGGTCATCAACACGCTGGTGAACATCCGGGGCATGAGCCAGCACACGTTCCTCCCGGAGAGCAACCATCCGGTCCGCGGCTCGCGCACCATCCTGTCCAACCCGGTGACGCGCTTCTTCATGTGCAACGAGAACTACCACCTCGAGCACCACCTGTACCCGCGCGTGCCCTGGTACAACCTCCCCGAGCTGCACCGCGCGCTGCGCGCGGAATTGCTGGCCCAGAGGGCTCCCTTCATCCCGTCCTACTTCTCGTTCGTGCGCGGCGTCGTCACCGGCTCGCTCGTGCGCGCGGCGCCGAGCGGCACGCCGGATGCCTGAGCGGCCGTACCTGCACGAGGTGCTGCTCGCCTCGTTTGGCGCGGTGCTCTCGCTGGCGCTCGTGCTGGTCGCGGGCTTCGGCTCGCCCGTCACCTCACAGGTGCTGGGGGCGACGGTGCTGTTCGTGGCCAGCGTGGCGCTGCTCGCGCGGCTGGACGGCGCTGCCCATGCGATGGGCGTGCGCCTCGCCGATGCCGCGGGCACCACGTCCGGCGTGCAGCGGGCACGCATCGCGGACAACACGTTCCGCGTATGGCAGGGGTGGCTCCTCTCCCATTCGTTCCGCATGCGGCTGCTGCTCGCGTATGCGGCGACGTTCTTCTTCTACGCGTCGGTGAAGCACACGGTGCCCGCGCTCGGGCTGCCTTCGTACGACGCGGTGCTGCTCGCCTGGGACGAGCGCCTGTTCGGCGTCACGCCGGCGGTGTGGCTCCAGCGCTGGAGCCGACCGTGGGTGAATGACGTGTTCAGCGCGAGCTACCTCGCCTTCCACGCGTACCTGCACCTGGCGATGGCGTGGGCCGTCATCGGGCCTCGCGCGCGGGCGGAGCGTTTCTTCGTGCACGTCTTCTCCGCGTACGTGCCGGGCATCGCGGGCTACTACCTCGTGCCGGGACTCGGACCGGCGGTGGCGTGGCCCGCGCTGTTCACCATCCCCATCGAGGGCGGGTGGCTCACCTCGCTGAACGCGGCCGTGGTGGCGGGCGGCTCTTCCGCCTACGACATCTTTCCGAGCCTGCACACGTACATCACGCTCGTGTTGCTGGAGCATGACCGGCTCGCGCATCCGCGGCGCTTCAAGGTCCTGATACCGGTTGCGCTCGCCATCGTGTCGTCCACGTTGGTGCTGCGCTACCACTACGCCGTGGACGTGCTCGCGGGCGTGCTGTGGTTCGCCTTCTTCCGCGCCGTGTACCCGCGCATCCGCGAGCGCCGGAACCGTGTTGCTCCTGTCACACCGGTGTCCATGCAACCCCCTTCCCTTCCATAGCGCCCCTGATTCGTCGGAAGCTCCGGGCTCCTCACGGGAGGTACACCATGTTCAAGGGTCAGGACCTGCAGTACGTGCTGGACTGGATTGCCGTTCGGGAACTGGTTGCGGAGTACGGGCAGGCCATCGACTTCGGCAAGGACACCGGAGACTGGAATCGCTGGGTGAATTGTTTCACGCCCCAGTTGATAGCGGACTACACCCGGCTCTTCGGCGGCGAGCCCATCACCCTGGCCCGCGAAGAGATGGGCAAGCTGGGGAGCGATGCCCTCGCCCCGTACACCCGCGTCCAGCACGCCACGGCCAACACGGTGCGGACGCACTTCAAGAGCGCCACCGAGGCCCAGGTGATGGCCTACGCCGACGTCGCTCACTTCTTCTCACTGAACGGCGTGCCCCAGGAGTGGACGCTCGTCATCCGCTACACGCACGACGTGGAGAAGACCGCCGAGGGCTGGAGGATTCGCAAGGTGCTGCTGGACCCCATCCACCATCGCGGCAATCTGCTGGGCGCGGAGTTCGTCAAGGGGAAGCGACTCGTCTGACCTCGTCGGGTCCGGCGTCTCGCGCTGCCAGGCTCCTGCGCAACGCGCCTGGCAGCGTGAGCGCCACCACGAGCGTGGCCAGCGCGCCTCCGGCTCCGGCGACCATCAGCGTCACTGGAGCCGAGGTGGCATCCAGCAGCAGGCCGCCGCCGAGATAGGACACCGCGGCGGCCACGCCAATCGCGCCGTAGAAATTGCCGAAGACGCGGCCAAGCATTCCCGGCGGCACCACGCGCTGAAGCAGCGTGTTGCAGGCCACGTCCATCGCGGCGATGCCGAGCCCTCGCACCGTCTGCATCGCGAGCGCGGCGGAGACGGCCCAGGCCAGGCCCGTGAGCAGGTTGCCCACGCTGCTCACGGCGAAGCCGAGGACGAGCAGCAGCGGCATCGACGCGCGAGCACCGTAGCGCGCCAGCACCCCGTAGCCGCACACCAACCCGACGCCGACCGCGCCCAGCAGGAGCCCTACCGCCGAGTCCCCCGCGTGGAAGGTGTCCTTCGCCAGCACCACCAGCGCCACGTCATCGACGCCGTTGAACGCGACGACGGCGCAGAAGCCCAACGCGATGACGCGGACGGCGGGAGCGCTCCAGATGTAGCCGAGGCCCAGCCTCGCCTGTCGCAAGAGCGACGGCGCTGGGCCGTGGTCCCCACTCGGGGCCGGAGGCAGTGAAGGCACCGGGAGCAGCATCAGCGCGGAGAGAAAGAACGACACTGCGTCGATGAGGAGCACGCCCCGGATGTCCACGAGTGGCAACAGCGCCGCGGCCACCAAGGGCCCCAGCGCTTCAGCGGCGTTGGTGCCGAAGCCGAGGGTGGAGTTCGCCACCTCCAGCTCGCGCTCCTTCACCAGCGCCGGCACGGCGGAACGGGACGCGGGCTGGAAGACATGTCCGGCCACCGCGCGCAGTCCCACCAGGGCCAGCAGCACGGGCAGCGGCGGGAGGAAGAGCGCGAGCGTCAGCAGGAGCACGCCCTGGATGAGCTCGCAGGCAACCATCACCCGCTTGAGGTCGAACCGGTCGCTGATGGCTCCGGTGAGGGGTCCCAGCAGCGCGGGAGCGAAGTCTCCAACGAGGAGCAGCAGCGACACCGCGAGCGCCTGCCCGGTGGTTCCGGCGACATGGAGCATCAGCGCCACGAGGCTGAGCGAGTCTCCCGTGAAGGAGACGACTCGCGCGGTCCACAGCGAGCGGAAGGCCCGGTTGCGCAGCAGCAGGCGTGAGGCTCGAGGCTCGGCTCCCTCCTCCTCGACCGAAGCCGTCATGCGCGCCTCCTCGGGTTCACTACGAGAATGGCGCGCACCGTAGACGAGCGAGCGGAGCCACTCCAGCGCCTGCCATCGCGATGCGCCGGCACTCTCGGGCAGACGTCCCTCGACCGCCCAGGTGGGCTTTCCCCTGCGCCGCCACACCATGAGCCCGATGGCGGGCCCCACGGTGGCGAACCGCGCGACATTGGACTGGACTCCCTCCCGCGCGCTCCGTATCCAGGTTACAGGATGGAACGACTGCATCCGCCTTGTGAGACCGCGATGTCCGAGCTGAAGACAGCGATGGAGCCGGCAGCCCGGCAGCGCTTCCCGGCCGCAGCCCGGCTGGAGCGCCACCGGCACGTAACGGGGTACACCGCCGTCATCATCGCTGGCGGATATGTCGAAGCGGGCGACTCCGGCCGCTTCCGGCTGCGCGAGGGCACCGTGGTCTTCCACCGCGCCTTCGAGGCGCATGCGAACCACTTCGACACCACCGGGGCCGTCGTCCTCAACCTGCCGCTGTCCTCCTCTGCGCCGGAGCTGTCCGCGGGGCGGCTTCGCGACGTGGACGCCGTGGTGAGGCTGGCCGAGAAGAACCCGGCGGCGGCGGCGGACCTCGTCGCCTCGACACTGGTGGCACCTGTCGTCGGCCCCGGGGACTGGCCGGACCTGCTCGCGGCGGCGCTGCGCGACAATCCCGCACTGGGGCTGACGGCCTGGGCGGAGGCGATGGGCCTCGCGGTGGAGACGGTGACTCGCGGCTTCAAGCGCGCCTATGGCGTCTCGCCCAAGCGCTACCGGGCCGAGGTGCGCGCGCTCCAGGCCTGGCGGCGGTTGCCCCGCTCGACGTCACCGCTCGCGCAGGTGGCCCTGGAGCTGGGCTTCAGCGACCAGGCGCACATGACTCGCGAGGTGCTCGCTCTCACAGGCTGGACGCCCGCGGCCCTCCGGCGTGCGTCCCCTCCCAAAGGTCAACTGGATTCAAGAGCAGCTCGCCGCTAGCGACTACACCCGGAGGTCATGAACCGACGCGACCTCCTCTCCGCCCTGCTCACCCTTCCCCTCGCCGCCTCGGTGGGCTGTACCTCACGTGGCACGCGAGCCCCGGCGGCCACCCCTCGCACCCGCTGGAAGGCCGGCGGCTGCGAGGGAATGGACGCGCTCTGCTTCCTCAATCCCCTGACCGGGGACTCCTTCTACACGCGCTTCTACGCCGACGAGCTGGCGCGCTTCCTCCCTCGCTTCGCCCCCGAGGCCGTCCGCACGCTCCAGCAGCTCAAGGAGTCCTCGGCGAAGCAGAACCGGATGATGGGCCCGTTCCTATGCGTGGTGTTCTCCGCCGGGCCGACGGAGACGCTCTCGGACCTGCGCAGTTCGCTCGCCAGCGCCGAGACGCAGCTGCTGCCCGGCTTCCGTGCCAGCCCCTACTGGGAGCAGGAGGCGTGGGACTGGCTTCTCGCGTCCCGTCCCGCGCTGGCCCACGTGCTCGAAGCGCTGGAGACGGCCGGCTTCCCCGCGTTCCGCCGGGAGGTACTCGGAGACCGCGTGGAGCAGCGCGCGGCGGCGTTGCTCCAGCGGCTGGCCGGCGTGGACGTCATCGCCGAGCAGGAGCGGCTGGTGGGCCGCCGACTCGAGCAGGACATCACCATCGACCTGCTGCACTTCTCCCAGCCGCACGGCATCAAGGTCATCGGCCAGCGCTTCCTTTCGCACCAGACGTACCCGAACGAGGTGGTCATCCGGATTGCAGCCCACGAAATCCTGCACCCGCCCTTCGACTCGGAGCATCCCTCCACCCGCGCGGCGATGGACGTGCTGGGCCGGGACACGTTGCTCGCCCGCATCATCGCGGAGCACAACCCAAGCTTCGGGTACACCACGCTCAAGGGCCTCTTCGACGAGGACACCGTCGAGGCGCTGGAACAGCTCATCAACGAGCGGCTCGGTGTCGCCGTTCCGGCACGCGAGCGCTGGCGCAAGGCCGATGACGGCATGCACGTGCTGGCCGCCGGGCTCTACGGGCTCCTCAAGGCCGACGGCTACGAGCGCACCGGCGGAACCATCCAGGAGTGGCTGGGCCGTGCCGCGCGGGAAGGACGCCTGGCGCCCGAGTCACTGCACGCGTCCGCGGCCTCCGTGCTGGAGCTGCCAGCCGACCGACTCTGGACGCGAGACGGCGCATTGCGTCAGTGAGCATCTCGCGAGGGCTGGCGGCATAATGGGACCTCTTGGGTACGCTCACCCTCAGCGCTTCCCCGCTCCTCTGGGAGCAGTTCCTCGCCGGTGCGCTCGACCGCGAGGCAGGTGCTCGCTCGGAGCTGCATCCCATCCTGACGCGCTGGCAGCGCTCGCGCATGCTGGGCGCGCCGAGCACGGGCCTGCCGGATGAAGGCCCCAGCGTCGGACATCAGGCCCTCGTCGAGCGGCGCGCGCGGCTGGAGCCGGTGTGGCACGAGCTCGGGGGAATGATGGAGGTGCTCGCGGCGGCGCCTCTTCCCTCGGGACGTGTGGCGCTGCTCGCGGACCGGGACGGCGTCATCCTCGCCACGCGCACGTCGGGCGGGGACTTCAGGGACCATGCGGACGCGGTGCGCCTCATCGAGGGCGCGCGCTGGGATGAGATGTCTCGGGGCACCAATGCCATCGGCACCGCGCTGACGGAGGCCTCCTCCGTGGCCGTGGTCGGACCCGCGCACTATGCGCAGCGGCACCATGGGCTCGTCTGCTACGCGGCCCCGGTGCATGACCCCTTCGGGGAGCTGGTGTGCGTGCTGGACGTCACGGGGCCGGCCACCGCGGCGGACCCGCTCGTGCTGGTGGCGGTGGTGAGCATGGCGTACGCGGCCGAGGCCCGCCTGCGCGAGGTGGCCTGGGCGCGCGTGGCGGCGGCCGCGCGTGGTGGGCTCGAGGCACGGCTGGCTCGCGAGGATGGGCCGGTGCTCATCGTCGAGGCACCGGGGCGTGTGCGCCATGCGAACGGCGCGGCACGTACGCTGCTCGGTGAGGAATTGGCCACGAGCACGAATGGAGTGCTCGGGCTGTCGTGGCAGGAGTTGAAGGTGGCGGCGCTGCGCGGTGAATCGCTGGAGGTACGGCCCTCCGAGCGGGGCACGCAATGGCGGGTCCATGCGGAGGCGGTGGGCGAGAGCGGCGGTGGCGCGACGCTCGCGGTGCTCGTGAGGCTGGAGCCGCTCGTGTCGCGGACGCGGCCGGTGGAGGCACCGATGGTCGCGGCAACTCCCGCGAGCGATTCGAGAACCGCGGCGGCAAGCGGAACGCGCGCCGCCGTGCTCCCGGAAAGCGGACCCTGGGCCGCTCTCAAGGGGAGTGACCCGCACCTCTGCGCCACGCTGCGCGAGGCGGCACGCTTCGCTCCGACGCCGCTTCCGGTGCTGTTGCTATCGGAGACGGGGACCGGGAAGGAACTGCTCGCGCGGGCCCTGCACTCCGCGAGCACGGTAGCCTCGGGCCCCTTCGTGGCCGTCAACTGTGGAGCGCTGTCTCCCTCGTTGCTGGAGAGCGAGCTGTTCGGTCACGCGCCGGGCGCCTTCACGGGCGCACGCTCGGGAGGCGCGGACGGCAAGCTCGCGGCGGCGGACGGCGGCACGCTGTTCCTCGATGAGCTCGCGGAGATGCCTCCGGCGCTCCAGGTGTTGCTGCTGCGCGTGCTGGAGGACGGGAGCTATTCGCGCGTCGGTGAGTCGCGCGTGCGGCACTCGCGCTTTCGGCTCATCGGAGCCACGTGCCGGGACCTCGATGCGGCGGTGCGTGCCGGCACGTTCCGCTCCGACCTGTACTACCGCCTCCAGGGAGCCATGCTGCGGCTGCCTCCGCTGAGGGAGCGCTCGGACGTCGGAGAGCTGGCACAGGCGATTCTGGATGGACTGGCGGAGGCCTCGGGCCAGGTGCGGCCCACGCTGTCCCCCGCCGCGCTCGCGCGCCTTTCCGCGCATCGATGGCCCGGCAACGTGCGCGAGTTGAAGACGGTGCTGCGACTCGCGCTCGTGAGGGCCGCAGGTGCGCCGGTGCTCGACGTGGATGCGCTGCCGCCCGACCTGGGAAAGGGGCCGATGCCCGCCGCGTCTGGAGTTGCTTCCACGCCCCCTCCCATGGAGCCCGTGGCAGCCGCGCCCGCGAGGACCGACGACGGCGCTCCACGTGCGCTGCGCGAGCTGGAAGCCCACGCCATCCAGGAAGCGCTCGCACGCAGCGGCGGCAACGTGGCGCAGGCCGCGCGCCGGCTGGGCATTGCCCGCAGCACGCTGTACCGGATGGTGGAGCGCTTCGGCCTCACGCTGCCGCCCCGCTCGTGAGGCGCGGTACCTCGGCACCGCGTTCGCATTGTCCACCGTGACGCGCCGGGCCACGGGACGCTTGTGTCGCGCCGTGCTCCACCTGTGTCCGCGACAGTGTCGCAGAGCGGGACACGACGCGCCGCGACGTCGGTGCATGCGCTGCTGGCACGCGTGCTGCTCTGGGACGGCGGCGTCCCAACCCGCAGCCCACGTGAAGGAGTGCGTCAATGCTCTACGCCGCCCCGAATCAGCCCGGCTCGAAGGTGAAGTTCAAGGCCCGCTATCAGAACTTCATCGGCGGTCGCTGGGTCGAACCCGCCCGTGGCCAGTACTTCCAGAACATCAGCCCCGTCACCGGCCAGCCCTTCTGTGAAGTCGCCCGCTCCACCTCCGAGGACATCGACAAGGCGCTCGACGCCGCCCATGCCGCGCGCCTCTCGTGGGGCCGCACGTCTCCCACCGTCCGCGCCAACATCCTCAACAAGATTGCGGACCGCATGGAGCAGAACCTGGAGATGCTCGCGGTGGCGGAGACGTGGGACAACGGCAAGCCCGTGCGCGAGACGCTCGCCGCGGACCTGCCGCTGGCCATCGACCACTTCCGCTACTTCGCCGGCTGCATCCGCGCGCAGGAGGGCTCCGCGGGCGAGCTCGACGCCGACACCGTCGCCTACCACTTCCACGAGCCGCTCGGCGTGGTGGCGCAAATCATCCCCTGGAACTTCCCCATCCTGATGGCGGCGTGGAAGCTCGCCCCGGCGCTGGCGGCGGGCAACTGCGTGGTGCTCAAGCCCGCGGAGCAGACGCCCGTCGGCATCCTCGTCCTCACCGAGCTCATCCAGGACCTCCTCCCGGAAGGCGTGCTCAACGTCGTCAATGGCTTCGGCATCGAGGCCGGCAAGCCCCTGGCCAGCAGCAACCGCGTGGCGAAGGTGGCCTTCACCGGTGAGACGACCACCGGCCGCCTCATCCTCCAGTACGCCAGTGAGAACCTCATCCCGGTGACGCTGGAGCTGGGCGGCAAGAGCCCGAACATCTTCTTCGACGACGTCATGGCCCACGACGACGACTTCTTCGACAAGGCGCTCGAGGGCTTCGCCATGTTCGCCCTCAACCAGGGCGAGGTGTGCACCTGCCCGTCGCGCGGTCTCATCAGCGAGCGCATCTACGGCCAGTTCATCGAGCGCGCCCTGGAGCGCGTCAAGCGCGTGAAGCCGGGCAACCCGCTCGACACCGAGACGATGCTCGGCGCGCAGGCGTCCAGCGACCAGCTCGAGAAGATTCTCGGCTACATCGACATCGGCAAGAAGGAGGGCGCCAAGGTCCTCACCGGCGGCGAGCGCGCGCACCTGCCCGGTGACTTGAAGGACGGCTACTACGTGACGCCCACCGTCTTCCAGGGCCACAACAAGATGCGCATCTTCCAGGAGGAGATCTTCGGGCCCGTGGTGAGCGTCACGACGTTCAAGGACTTCGACGACGCCATGCGCATCGCCAACGAGACGCTGTACGGCCTGGGCGCCGGCGTGTGGACGCGTGACATCAACCAGGCCTACCGCGCCGGGCGCACCATCGAGGCCGGCCGCGTGTGGACCAACTGCTACCACCTCTACCCGGCGCACGCGGCCTTCGGCGGCTACAAGCAGTCCGGCATCGGGCGTGAGAACCACAAGAAGATGCTGGACCACTACCAGCAGACGAAGAACCTGCTCGTCAGCTACAGCCCCAAGGCCCTGGGCTTCTTCTAATGGTGGAACGGGTCGCGGTGACGCCCGAGGCCGCCGCCGTCATCCGCCAACTGCGCGAAGCGCATGGGCCGCTGATGTTCCACCAGTCCGGTGGCTGCTGCGACGGCAGCGCGCCCATGTGCTACCCGCAGCGCGAGTTCCGCATCGGCCAGCGGGACGTCTTCCTGGGCGAGGTGGAGGGCTGCCCCGTCTACATCGGCGGCGCGCAATTCGAGTACTGGCAGCACACGCACCTCACCATCGACGTGGTGCCGGGGCGCGGCGCGGGCTTCAGCCTGGAGTCTCCGCTGGGCGTGCGCTTCCTCACCCGCAGCCGCGTCTTCACCGATGAGGAGTACGAGCAGATGAAGCACGCCCCGCCACCGAGGCGGGGACCGCCGGAGTAGTCACCGCCGGCACCGGGACGTCAGCGCGCCCGCTTCTCTCCCCCCAGCGCGCTGGCGTCCCGGAAGTCTTCACTCTCGCTGGAGCGAAAAGCAGATATTGAATTACTGCTGCAATGGGGTGGGCTGACGGAACCACGCGGGCATGCGGGCCCTGGTCAGGTCCTCCCTCGACTCCCGAAGAGGAGCAGGCAGGATGCGCGAGCGGTCTGCTTCCCCCGAAGCGGGCCGCTTCATGCGTCTCACGAAAGGAACCGACATGGCCTCCCGCTCCCTTCCGCTGTTCCTCCTGGGTGCCGCCGTCCTCGGCGGCTGCGGTGCTCCCGAGACTCCCGCCACCACCGAGCAGGGCGAGGGCGCGCTCGTCCCCGCCGTGGAGACCTCCGAGCCGTCCAACGCCGTCACCTCCTTCGCGTACTGCGATGACGTGACGACGTGGGACACCAACTGGGCCAGCCTGGAGTCGCAGGTGCTCACGCTCGTCAACCAGCGCCGGGCCGCGGGTGCCACCTGTGGCGGCGTGGCGAAGGCGCCCGCGCCCGCGCTCACGCTGGACACGCGGCTGCGCTGTGCCGCGCGCCACCACTCGCGCGACATGGCGACGAACAACTTCATGAGCCACACCGGCTCGGACGGCACCACGCCGTGGCAGCGGATGACGTCGGCGGGCTACACGTACCGGAGCGCCGCGGAGAACGTCGCGGCGGGCTACTCCACCGCCGCCGCCGTGGTGAATGGCTGGATGTCCAGCACCGGCCACTGCAACAACATCATGAACCCCGGCCTCCGCCAGATTGGCATCGGCTACGCCTGGTCGTCGACGAGCACCTACAAGCACTACTGGACGCAGGACTTCGGCACGCCCTGAGCGGTAGAGTCCCGCGGCGCGGCGTCCGGCCCCCCCGGGCGCCGCGTCTGCTATGGACCTCGTCCTCCTGCTCGTCGGCCTCGTCAAAGTGGTCTTCGGCGGCCTCGTCGCCGCGCTGGGTATCTGGCTCGGGCTGCGCGGCCTGAGCCGCATCCTCGGCACCAACCCCGTGGAGGAATTGCGCCAGGGGAACACCGCCGCCGGCGTCGTCCACGCCGCGAGCCTGCTGTCGCTGGGCCTGCTGGTGCAGCACGCGGTGCAGGCCACGTCGGACGCGGTGGACCTCACCGTGCGCACCCCGCCCTTCCAACCGCTGATGGTGGGCAAGCTGCTCGCCGTCGCGGTGCTGCACGTGGGCCTGTCCCTGGGCGTGGGCGTGGCGGTGCTGGCCATGGGCGTCCTGCTGTACGACAGGATGACGCCCGGCATCGACGAGCTCGCCGAGGTGCGCAAGGGCAACGTCGCCGCCGCGCTCATCCTCTCCGCCATCCTGGTGGTGCTCGCGCTCCTGACGGCGCCGGGGCTCCAGGCGGCGCTCAACGGCCTCATCCCCTTCCCGCAGCTCCCCGAGGGGACGCTGCGCGCGCCCGCGTGACGGAACGGGAGGGCGCGGCCATGGCCTCCGGCTCCACGAAGACGCTCCTCAAGGTGCTGCTCGCGGTCATCGCCTTCGGGAGCTGTTTCTGCTGCTGCGGGCTGGGCATGCTCGGGCGGTTGGCGGAGCTGGACGTGCGCGCGCCGCTGCCCGGCTTCCCGAGCAGCGTGCGCGTGGTGGACCTGGGCGCGGTGCTGCTTCCCTCCGGCACGCCGCCGCAGCGTGCGCGCAACTACGAGTGGAAGGCGGAGAACATCAGCCCCCCGCAGCACTCCCTGGCCTACGGGCTGGGCACGGACCTGATGTTGGAGCTGGAGGAGGAGCACGCCGCGCTGGGCCGCCGGCTGCGCTACCGCTCGCTGGGCCCCGAGCGCTTCACCTACAACGCCCCGGTCGGGTGCACCGCTGACATGCGCTGCATCTACGAAGAGTTGATGCGCACCAACGCGGAGCCGGTGCGCGCGCTGGGCGAGCGCTTCGTCACCTCCATCCGCGAGCGCGGACTGGACGCCTCGCAGGCCGCGCAGCTCATCCTCGGCTTCGTGCAGCGCATCCACTACGAGCTGCCCGCGGACGAGCCCTTCGGCGTCGTGCCTCCGGCGCTGGTGCCCGCGGAGGACAGGGGCGACTGCGACTCCAAGGCGTTGCTGGCGGTGATGCTGCTTCGGCAGGCCGGCATCGACGCGGTGCTGCTCTACTCGGACCCGCTGTCGCACGCGGCGGTGGGCGTGGGGCTGCCCGGCAACGGCACCCGCCTGCGGTTCGGTGGGCGCAGCTACCAGTACGCGGAAGTCACCGCCGAGGGCTGGCCGCTGGGGATGATTCCCCCGCAGTACGACAAGCCCCTGCTGTGGAAGGTGCTGCCGCTCGACGAGAAGCCGGGCACGGCGGGCTAGAGGCCGCCGTGCCCTCCGTCACGTCTCGGGCGTGGGCTCGGACGCGGCGAGGATGTCACGCAGGTAGCCCTCGTAGGCCTCCTTCATCGGGAGCTCCGAGTCCACCTTGAGCCGCCGCCGCGACGTCTGCGTGCGCTGGCCGTTGCGCGGGTCCACGCCCTCCTTCATGTACTGCTCCCAGTAGATGGCGGAGCCCCGGCGCTGCCAGAGCGGCACCTCGTTGAAGTTGATGCCGCGCTGGAAGAGCAACTCGTTCTTGTAGCCCACGTTGCGCCCGTCCAGCTCGCGCGTGGCCTGCGTCGCCGTGCGGCCCTCCTTGCGCAGCGTCCAGTAGCACCAGCCGTGCAGCGCGCACCGGGTGCCGTCCGACTGCCTCCACTGGAAGTAGTCCAGCACCGCGCGCACGTTGGTGCCCAGCCACGCGCGGCCGTCGAACATGGCCGGCACGCCCGCCGCGTGCGTGAAGGTGGCGCTGGCGAGGCCCGCCGACAGCGAGACGAGCTTCTCCATGGAGCGGTCGAACAGCGACCACTCCGGCCGGAAGAGGACGGAGATTTCGTCGCTCTGCGTGTACGCGTAGATGCCCTGCAGGTCCTCCAGCAGCGCGCCGGCGGTGCGCACCATCAACTGGTGGAAGGCCGGGTCGAACGGCTTCTCGAAGCGCTCGCCGGTGAAGCGCGAGAAGCCCCGGCCGTCCACGCGCAGCACCGTCCACGCGCCCGGCAGCAGGCGCAGGCCGTGGAATACCTCCCCCTGTCGCATTCGGTTCGCCAGCTCATCCGGTTCCATCGGCCTCCTCCTTCCATTCCTCGACGCGGAAGTCGCCTTCCTCCGTCAATGTCACGTGGTACAGCGCATCGAAGCCCTCGGCGCGGCTCGGCCGCGTCAGCTTCTTCACCGTGGCGAACAGCGCCACGTCCGGCACCCTCGCCCGTCCCTGCCGTTGCGCGTTGCGCTCCAGGCACCGCTTCAGGTCCGACGCGAAGTAGTAGCCGACGACGCGCGCGCCGTGCTCGCGCCCCAGGGCGATGAGGGGCGCGCGCTCCTCGGGCGACGGGTTGGTGTTGTCCACCACCACCGAGCGCCCCGCCGCGAGCGCCTCGGCGATGTACCGCCGCTGCCTCGCCTCCTTCCGGCGCGCGTGAGGCCACTGGTCCTTGCTCACCAGCACGTGCGTGTCCGCGAAGCGCTGCCGTTGGAAGCTGCTCTTCCCAGAGCCCTGCAGACCGATGAAGAGGACCAGTTCCATGGCGGAGCCCCTTCCGACGCGACGCCACTCCAACCTCTGACGCCCCTCCCCATGGAGTGGCACCGGCACGCGCGGATGTCATCTACCTGGGGGGCGAATTGACTCTCCGTGAATATCTGAATTATCTAAGTCATCTCGTTTTCCTTGTTTCCCGATGCTGTTGCCACCCGCTGCAGAGGAGACACCGAGATGAAGCTTCCCTTCTCGCCGTACTCGGATTGCTGGCGCCCGCTCACCGTCCTGGCCCTGGGCTGGGGCATGACTGTTCCACTGCCGGCGCTCGCCGCACGGCAGCCGGACGCACGGCCCGGCGTGGCGCGCGCCTCGGAAGCACTCGGGCAGGCGCGGCTCGTGGAGTCGGCCGCGGTGGCGAAGGCCGGCCTCGTCGCGGGCTACGAGGGCCGCACCGAGGGCCGCTTCGCGCTCGTCACCGGCGCGGGGCGCGTCTTCCACCGCACGGACGCGGCGGTGCGCTCCCTGCGCACGGTGGACGTGCCTGCCACGGCGGTGCAGCTCCACACGTGGGAGGAGGAGGGCGCGGACGGCGTGCGCCAGGACTTCTTCGCCTACAGCCGCGGCGGCACGGAGCTCATGGGCCGCGTGCAGCCCACGAGCTACTTCATCCGCCTGGAGGGCACGCGGTTCGACCCGCTGCGCGGCGCCATGCCGCTGGTGACGGGGCTGCTCTCCGCGGACCCGGACAACACCCTGGAGCTGGTCCAGTTCCAGGGCACGCCGCTGCCGGAGTTCCGCGCGGCGATTGAAGCCTCGGGCGGCAAGGTGCTGCGCTTCCTGACGGACCACACCTTCCTGGTGGAGCTGGACGCGAGCGCGCACAAGCGCGTGGCGGAGCTGCCCTACGTGCGGTGGGTGGGCCCGTACCATCCGGAGTACCGCGTGGAGGCGCCGCTGCGTGAGTCGCTGCTCGGCCGCTCAGCGCGCCTGGAGCCGCAGCGCTACTCCATCATGGTGGGTGAGAACGGGGCGGCGCGGCAGGCGGAGGTGGCGGACCTGGTGCGCAGGCTGGGCGGCACCGTGGAGCTCGTGGAGCCGGGCGGCTGGCGCGTGGAGGCCACGCTCACCCAGCCGCAGCTCGAGCGGCTGGTGCGCTCCAACGCGGTGCAGTTCATCGACCGCTGGGGCGGGCCCGGCGAGGTGGACATGAACAACGTGCGCGCCATTGGCGGCGCCGCCGCGCTGGAGACGCTGAAGGGCTGGACGGGCCAGGGCGTGCGCGGCGAAATCTTCGACACCGAGCTGCGCACCACGCACCAGGAGTGGGCCAACGCGCCCATCATCCACAGCACGTCCAGCGCGGGCAGCGCCCACGGCACCTCGTGCTACAGCATCAACTTCGCCCGGGGCGTGGACACCAACGCGCGAGGCCTGCTGCCCTCGGGCCAGGGCATCTTCTTCCTCTACAGCGAGTCCACGCAGTTCGGCGGCACCAAGTCCCGCTACGACATCAACCGCGAGCTGACGGACCCGGCCGGCGCGTACCGCGCGGTGTTCCAGACGTCGAGCGTGGGCAGCGCGCTGGGCACCACGTACACCACCATCTCCGCCGAGGTGGATGACTACCTGCTCAAGTACCCCATCCTGAGCACGCAGTCGCAGAGCAACTCGGGCACGCGCAACTCGCGGCCGCAGGCGTGGGCGAAGAACATCGTCTCCGTGGGTGGCATGTACCACTACGACAACACCAACCGCGCGGATGACCGCTGGAACGGCGGCGCGAGCATCGGCCCGGCGGCGGACGGCCGCATCAAGCCGGACCTCGCGTACTTCTACGACGCCATCCGCTCGGCCAACAACACGAGCAACACGTCGTACTACAACTTCAGCGGCACCAGCGCGGCCACGCCGCAGACGGCGGGCCACTTCGGGCTCCTGTTCCAGATGTGGCACAACGGCGTGTGGAGCGGCTTCGGCGGCGGCACGGACGTCTTCGCGAGCCGCCCGCAGATGGCCACCGCGAAGGCGCTGATGATCAACATGGCGTACCGCTACAACTGGCCGGCGGGCGGCACCAACGGCGACCTGGACCGGTACAAGCAGGGCTGGGGCACTGCGGACGTGAAGCGCCTGTATGACCGCGCGGCGGTGACGAGCATCATCAACGAGACGGACGTGCTCACGCCGCTGTCGAAGAAGACGTACAACGTCAGCGTGGCCACCGGACAGACGGAGCTCAACGTCACCCTGGTGTACACGGACCCCGCCGGCACCGTGGGCGCCGCGCAGGCGCGCATCAACGACTTGTCCCTGCGCGTGACGTCTCCCTCTGGCGTCATCTACTGGGGCAACAACGGCCTGACGGCGGGCAACGTGTCCACGTCGGGTGGCGTGTCCAACAAGCTGGACACGGTGGAGAACGTCTTCCTCGCCAATCCCGCGGCCGGCACGTGGACCGTGGAGGTGCTGGCGGACGAGCTCGTCCAGGACGCGCGCCCTGAGACGACCGCCATCGACGCCGACTACGGCCTCATCGTGAGCGGCGGAAAGATTTTCTAGCTTTGATGTGAAGCGGGGCCGGTGCATTCCGGGCAGGGGCACCGGCCCCGTTTATTTCAGTCGCGTGGCCGCCGACGCCTCGACACGACGGCGGGTCGAGGCCGGCTGCGCCCGTGCTCCAGGAGCCAGGGCGTCAGCGGGTGCCCGTGCAGGGCATTCACCACACGGGGGCGCAACTGGTCGCGCACCGTGGTCCTCATCAAGACATCGGTGGCGAGACGTTCCATCGTCTGCGGCGCAAAGAGCATCCGGTTCTCCGCGCCGTCCGCGGAGATGACGGCCCGGAGACCGAGTGCGAGCCGTGGCCTGGAGAAGAAGACTGCCTGCTTGCCCGAGAGGTCTGCCAGGGCCGCGCGAAGAGCCATGACGACGCCGTCCACGTGAGCGCGACGCCTGCGACTGTCCATGCGCTCCGCGTAGTAGTAGGACCAGACACTGCATCCTTCGCCTTCGCACCACTGGAGCGCGCACCGGACGCGGGAGTCCTCCCACTCGGCGTCGAAGGACAGCGGCTCGGGGTGGAGGCGTGGCGCATCCCCGATGAGCTCCAGGAGCCGCTCGGCAAGCCCTCCGGCGTAGTGCAGCCGCGTGCTCTCCCCCGTCCGGCGGTCCGTGAAGAGGGCCCTCACTCCGGAGGCCAGGAACGCCACTTCGCGGCAACGGTGCGAGAGCTTCTCCGCATCGAAGGTCGTCGTCTCGAAGAGGGTGGCGTCAGGGACGAGGCGGATGCGGATGACTTTCTCGGCGGCGATGGGAAGCGGCTCCGCCGGCTGGACCTCCCGGGACTCCCCCACGGGACGGCCCTCGACTCCGGACAGGTGCCACTGGTGTGCTCCATCCCACGTGTCCACCTCGTAGCGGGACGAGAGCGCGAGGGCGATGGGCATGCAGGCGCCCCAGCCCCAATCATCGAGCATGCTGTCCCGGCCCCACTCGGGCCCCAGCGGCGTCCGTTGCCCCATGCCTCGTCCCCTCACCACCTCGGCCAGCTCCGCGGGGGACGAGAAGCGGCCGGTGGAGACGAGGGTGAGGGCGCCATCCGCGCCAACCTCCAGCGTGAAGTCCCGGCACGCGCCCCGCCGTGCGTCCGAGTAGACGGCGTCCAGCATGGAGTAGACGAGGCGGTGCAGCCCAGCGGCGCCATTGTCCCCGACGTACATCCCCGGCCGCTTGCGCACGGCCTGGACGAAGTCGAGCTCGACGATGTCGGACGCCCCGTAGCTGTAGCTCTCAGTCACCCGTATCCCTCTGTCGAGAGTCTACCCGCCGGCCACCTGTTTTCCCTCTGGCGCGCGCATCCTTTCGGCCTCGTGGATTCAGTCGCGCGGCCGGCGATTCGTCACCACGGCGGGACGGGGCCGCGCTCGCGCGTGCTCCACGAGCCAGGGCGTCAGCGGGTGCTCCCGCAGGGCCTCCACCATCCGTGGGAGGAGCTGGTCGCGCACGGCATGCGCGAGGTCATCGGCTTCGAGCCGGTCCTCGGTGGGCCACCAGTACGGCATCATCACCTCGGCGCCCTCCTGGGCGATGATGGCCCGCAGCCCGCGCTCGAGGCGTGTCCTGGAGAAGGCTCGGGCCCGCGCCCCCATGAGCACCGCGAGGGCCTCCTGGAGGGCCAGGAAGACGCCGTCCACGTGCACGCCGTGCCTGCGCGTGCGAACCGATTTGACATACGAGTACACGCCGCCCTCGTCTTCACACCACTGGAGCGCGCACCGGACGCGGAGGCCCTCCCACTGGACGTCGAAGGACAGCGGCTCGGGATGATGGAGCGGCACGTCCGCGGTGAGCTCCCGGAGCCGCTCGACGATGCCTCCAGCGTAGTGCAGCCGCGTGCTCGCTCGCGTCCGTTGGTCCGTGAAGAGGGCCCGCAGCCCGGGAGCGAGGAACGCCATTTCGCGGCAGCGGCGTAAGAGCTTCTCCGCGTCGAACGTCGTCGTCTCGAAGAGGGCGGCGTCAGGGACGAGGCGGATGCGGATGCCCTTCTCAGCCGCGATGGGCAGCGGCTCCGCCGGATGGACGTCCCGGGGCTTCCCCACGGGACAGCCCTCGATTCCAGACAGGCGCAACTGATGCGCTCCGTCCCACGTGTCCACCTCGTAGCGGGACGAGAGCGCGAGGGCGATGGGCATGCTGACGCCCCAACCCCAATCCTCGAGCATGCTGTCCCAGCCCAGTTTCAATTCAATCCGCCGCGAGCTCTTCTGCATGGTGCGTCCCAGCACCGTCTCGGCGAGCTCCGGCGGGGACGCGGAGCGGCCGGTGGAGAAGACGGAGAGGGCGCCGTCCGCGCCAACCTCCAGCGTGAAGTCCTGGCAGGTCCCCCGTCGCGCGTCCGAGTAGACCCCGTCCAGCAGGTGGTAGGCGACCTGGTGCAGCCCATTGGCGCCCGTGTCCCCGACGACGCGCCCCGGCGCACCGCGGTTGGACAGAATGTTGGAGTGGTCGAAGTCCGACACATTGCCCTCTGTTGCCCGTGCTCCTGCCTGACGCCAGTCTACCCGCCGGGAGGCCGGCCGCCCTTGCCAGGCCAGCCGAAGCAAATGCTGTCAGCGGTGGCCAGCGCGGAGGCCGAGAAATCGGGCTTCGGCGCCGCGCCCCCCTGAACGGCTCCAGTCCGGATGGCCTGACGCGTGCCCGACGACATGAGAGTCGCGAGCCCCTCCGAACCGCTGGCCGTCCCCGCGCCCTGGTGGCATGACGTGCCCATGGCTCGTGACGTCTCCTTCTTCGACCACCTTGGCGCGCTCCTCTCCCGGGAGCGCGAGGCCGAGAAAGCCCGCCTGGCCTCCCTCGCGGAGAGCCTCTCCCTCGCCGAGCGCGAGGAGCACGGCCTGTCCGTCCTGGACCTGGAGTCCATCGAGGAGGAGGTGGGCCTGGGCGGCCGCTTCCTCGTCACCCTCGCCCGCGCCGACCGCCGCGCCCTTCCCACGCGCCTGCACAACGGCGACCTCGTCGCCATCCTCCCCCGCCGCGCCGAGGTGAAGGAGCCCGCGCGCGCCCTCATCTCCCGCGCCACCGCCACGCGCATCCAGCTCGCCTTCGACCGCTCGCCCCCGCCGTATGTCCACGAGGGGCTGCTGCGCCTCGACGTCGTCCCCAACGACGTCACGTATGACCGCCTCCGCGCCGGCCTCCAGCGCATCAAGGCCATGGACAAGGGCGCCGAGCGCCGCAAGCGCGAGGTGGTGCTCGGCAACGAGCCCCCGCGCTTCGACAAGCCGGCCGACTTCGAGCCCACCCGCCCCCTCAACCCCGAGCAGCTCGACGCCGCCGCCCGCGCGCTCGCCTCCGAGGACTTCTTCCTCGTCCACGGCCCGCCCGGCACCGGCAAGTCCACCGTGCTCGCCGAAATCGCCGCGCAGGCCGTCGCGCGCGGACAACGTCTGCTCTGCACCGCCGCCAGCAACGCGGCCGTGGACCACCTGCTGGACCTCTGCCTGGACAAGGGCCTGCGCGCCATCCGCGTGGGCCACCCCGCCCGCGTCGCCCCGCGCCTCCAGGAGCACACGCTGGACATCGTCGTGGAGGACCACCCGGACCGCGTCGTCTCGCGCGAGCTCTTCGACGAGGCCTTCTCGCTCCTGGGCTACGCGCGCCGCCAGCGCACGCAGGGCCGCAGCCGCGAGCGCTTCGCCAACGCGCGCGCGTCCACCACCGAGGCCAAGGGCATGCTCGACGAGGCCCGCGCGCTGGAGAAGAAGGCCGTGCGCGCCGTGCTCGCCCGCGCGGACGTCATCTGCGTCACCCTCGCCAGCCTCGACTCCGGTGTGCTCTCCAACGAGGAGTTCGACCTCGCCCTCCTCGACGAGGCCACCCAGGCCACCGAGCCCCTCGCGCTGCTCGGCTTCCTGCGCGCGCCGAAGGTCATTCTCGCCGGAGACCCGCAGCAACTCCCGCCCGCCGTCCTCTCGCAGGAGGCCGCCAAGGCCGGTCTCGGCGTCAGCCTCTTCGAGCGCCTGCTCAAGGACCACGGCGAGGGCGTCAAGCGCATGCTGCGCGAGCAGTACCGGATGAACGCGCGCATCATGGACTTCCCCTCGCGCGAGATGTACGGCGGCGAATTGCGCGCCCACCCCTCCGTGGCGGACCGCACGCTCGCGGACGTCCTCAACCCCGGCGCCGAGGTGGACGCCCCGCCCGTCCTCTACCTCGACACCGCCGGCAAGGGCTTCGACGAGGAGGTGGAGCCCACCACGAAGAGCCTCTTCAACGACGGCGAGGCAGACCTGATTGAGAAACGCGTGAAGGCCCTGCTCGCCCTGGGCCTGTCACCGCGGGAGCTGGCCGTGATTGCGCCCTACAGCGCCCAGGCCCACCGCCTGCGCGAGCGCGTGGAGGCGCTGCATCCCGAAATCGAAGTGGACACCGTGGATGCCTTCCAGGGCCGGGAGAAGGACGCCATCCTCGTCTCCCTCACCCGCTCCAACGGAGAGGGGCAGCTCGGCTTCCTCACGGACCTGCGCCGTATGAACGTGGCCCTCACCCGCGCGCGCCGGCACCTCTTCGTGGTGGGTGACTCCGCCACGCTCAGCGGCCACCCCTTCTACGCGCGCTTCATCGAGGGCACCCAGGCCACCGGCGCCTGGCGCTCCGTCTGGGAGTGGCCAGACGCAATGGAATGACCATGGCCAGGGGTCGGGGTCCAACGCGACCCAACCCTGGGGTACTACGCAAGGAAGTGCGACCCACCAGCGCCAGAATTGTCGCAACGCTGCACAATTTTTGTCACCCCATGCGTCTGGATTTGGGGTGCTGTCCTGGAATTCCGAGCGCTTGGCAGGGCTCCAGTGTCCGGCACGGGACATGCTTTCTCCCACGGTGGGGAGGAACCGCCACATGTCTCAACGGCCCACGGTGACTCAGGAAAACGACGTCTGGGTGATTCGCATCGAGAAGGACAACGGCAAGATGCAGGAGTACCGCTGCGCGACGGAAAACCAGGCGCGGCAGCTCGCGCTGGTGCTGTCGAAGCCCGACACGGGCGGCCCGCCGCGCGCTCCGGCCGAGCGATAGAGAAGACTCCTCCCGCCGCCCTCCGGCCACACGTGGCGTGAGGCGGCGGTTCTCTCGCGAGCCTCGACAGGGTAAGGCACGGGGGCAGGAGGCTCCCGTGTCCGCACCCTTCGAGTCGTTCACCGTCGATGCCCAGGGCCTTGCCCTCCACGTGCGCCAGCGCCATGCGTCGGGCACGCCGGCCGTCCTGTTCCTCCACGGCTGGCTGGACCACTCGCACAGCTTCGACGCGCTCACCGCGCACCTGCCGCTGGACTGGCGCCTCGTGCTGCTGGACTTCCGGGGCATGGGCCGCAGCGGGCACGTGGGCGGCGGGGGCACCTACAGCTTCAGCGACTACTCGCTCGACGTGGAATTGGCGCGCGTGGCCCTGGGCCTGGACGCGGTGCACCTCGTCGGGCACTCGCTGGGAGGCATCGTCTCGCTGGCCTACGCGGCCGCGCGGCCCGAGGTGGTGAAGAGCGTCTTCCTCATCGAGAGCCTGGGCCCCACCGCGGGAGACCCGGCCCGCGCGCTGGAGCGGCTGCGCGGCTCGCTCGACGACGTGCACCGTCCGCCCAACCGCAAGCGATACCCCAGCGTGGAGGCCGCCGCCGCGCGTCTGCGGGAGAACAATCCGTCCCTGCCCGAGCCCGCCGCGCTGCACCTCGCCCGCCACGGCACGGAGGCCTTCGAGGACGGCGTGGCCTTCACGTTTGATCCACGCCACCGCCGCCGCTTCGGCATGGCGTACGACGAGGCACAGTGGATGGCCGTGCAGGCCGGAGTCCGGTGCCCCGTGCGACTGCTGCGCGGAAGCGAGGGGCTCGCACCACCCGAGGCCGTGCTGCGCCGCCGGCTGGACGGGCTGCCCACGCTCTCCGGGGCGCCGCTCACCGTCCCCGGAGGCCACCACGTGCACATGGAGCAGCCCGAGGCCGTGGCCCGCGCCGTCACCGACTTCATCCGCGCGGTCTGAAGCCCTCCAAAAAGGTCGGGAAAAACCTTTCACCCTCCAGGGCAAGGCCGTTCCCACCTGTCGTCCTTTCGGGGACTTCCTCCTCCAAGCTCCTGATTTCACGAGCCCACCCGGACGCGAGCCGGTTGGTACGCGATTTGATTGGGGAGGGCGCGGTGGATCACGCACGAGGCCAGGTCGGGTGCGTGTGGGGAGAAGGGTGGGGAGCGGAAGATGAGGATGGGGCTGAGGGGGCGTGTGCTCGCGCTGGCGTTGCTCGCCACCACCGGGGTGGCCTGCCACGAGGGGGACCAGACCCGCGCGGTGCAGGCAACGGCGGTGCTGGACGTGGACGTGCTCGACTTCGGCGAGGTGCCGGTGGGCGAGTGGCGGGAGAAGGAGGTGCGCATCCGCAACGTCGGGTACGTGCCCTTCTTCGCGCTCGACGCACTGAAGCTCGGCGACAACCCTTCCTATGAAGTGGAGCTCGGGGAAGGCGGCGGGAGGGTGGAGCCCGGTGAGTCGCACCTCGTGAAGGTGCGCTTCCACCCGCTGAAGGAAGGCACCTCCGAGGACACGGTGCACGTGACGACGGACGCCAACCAGGGCGCGGAGGGCCAGGTGCGCGTCACCGGCATGGGCACGCCCACGCCCATCGGCGTGTACCCGCCCCTGCTGGACTACGAGACGCTGGAGGTGGAGAGCGAGCGCACGCTGGAGGTGACGGTCACCAACCCGGTGGACCTGCCACTGACGCTGGTGGTGCAAGGCGACAATCCGGACCCCTTCACCCCGGACACCATCACCATCCCGCCCTTCTCCTCGCAGAAGGTCAGCACGAAGTACCTGCCCCGGACGCTGGGCAGCATGGGCGCGCGCCTGGAGGTCCGTTCATGCGAGGGCTGCACGCCGTCCGTGGTGGACCTGAAGGGCAACTCGGTGGCCAACGCCTTCGCGTTCGACCCGGCGCCGGTGCCCTTCGACCAGATTCCGGTGCACGAGCGCACCGAGTCCTTCACCCGCGCGCGCAACATCACCTGGCGCCCCGTCACCATCTCCAAGCTCGTCACCAGCGACCGCGCCTTCGTGCCGCTGTCCAAGCCGGAGGGCAGCGTGGTGCAGCCGGACGAGACGGTGGAGGTGAAGATGGAGTTCGCCGCCCGCTTCTCCGGCCCCAACGTGGGCGACCTCACCGTGCACTACGCGTCCGACAAGGACCGTCAGTCGCAGGTGATTCTGGACGCGCGCGGCGGCCGGCCCACGCTGGCGGTGACGCCCGTGAATCTGGACTTCGGCGAGCTGCCGGTGGGCGGCAAGGTGGAGAAGGTCATCCGCATCACCAACGCGGGCAGCAATGGGGATTTGCACGTCACCGGCGTGCGCGCGGACGGCGCCAGCGCCCAGTTCACCGTGGACGTGCCCACGCGCGGCACGCAGCGCTACGCGTGGAGCGGCGGCGCCTGGCCCACGCTGGACGCCAACTCGCTGGCGATTGCCCCGGGCAACGACGCGCTGGAGCTGAAGGTCTACTTCGAGCCCAAGTCCGAGGGGAACTGGCAGGCCACGCTGTACGTGCGCTCGGACGACATGTTCAACCCGGAGCGGTCCATCGTCCTCACCGGCCGCGCCCGCGCGAGCGGCCCGTGCGTGTATGAGCTGCTGCCGCAGCCGGCCATGGACTTCGGCAACGTGGTGCCCGGCCGCGGCGCGGTGCTGGGCTTCTACTTCCGCAACCCGGGCCGCGCCGAGTGCGCGGTGAAGGACATCCACATCTCCAACGACGGGGGCGGCGCCTTCTTCATGCCGGGCGGCAAGCTCACCGGTGGCGTCGTCGTCTACGACACGGCCTTCAGCGCCATGGTGGCCTTCCGGCCTCCCGCCGAGGGCTCGTACACGGGCGAGCTGAAGATGACGGTGAACAACCCGGCCTACCCCACGGTGACGCTGCCCCTGAAGGGCGTGTCGCGCGCGAGCTGCCTGGTGGCCACGCCGTCCTTCGTGGACTTCGGCCCCATCCGCTACGACTGCGCCGCGGCGCCGCGCAGGACGTACGTGGCCAACCGCTGCAGCGAGCCGATTACGGTGTCCGGCGCGGAGATTGGCAACGGCACCAGCAACCAGTTCACCCTGCTGACGCCGCTCAACACGCCGCGCGTGCTGGGGCCGGGCGAGGGCTTCGAGCTGGAGGTGGGCTACGCGCGCAACGTGCACGGCCAGCACTACAGCCCGCTGTACCTGCGCACGGACACGGAGGCCGCCCCGTTCCTCGTCCCGCTGCTCGCGGAGACGAACCACGAGGGCATCCAGGTGGACCGCTACACGCAGGGCACGGACAGCCAGCTCGACGTGCTCTTCGTGGTGTCCAACACCACCACCATGTCGCCGTACCAGAGCCGGCTGAAGGCGGCGATTCCGGACTGGCTGCAGACGGCGAAGCAGCACGGCGTGGACGTGCGCGTGGGCGTCACCAGCACGGGCCTCGTGGCGCGCGGCCAGCAGTGCGGCGGCGGCGCCAACGGCGGCGAGGCCGGGCGCCTCTTCCCGGTGAATGGCAGCAACCCGCGCGTGGTGTCCGGCACCGCCGGCAACGCGGCGGCGGACATCCAGGAGAACCTGGACGTGGGCCTGTGCCACAACCTGGTCCAGGGCCTGGAGACGATGCGCGCGGCCCTGTCCGCCCCGCTCTCCGAGCAGGTGGATGACCCGCGCACCGCGCAGCCCAACGACGGCAACGCGGGCTTCACCCGCGCGGCGGCGCGCATGGCGGTGGTGGTGCTGGCCGACGAGGACGACAACTCGGGCTTCAGCCCGGACAGCTACATCCAGTTCCTCCAGACGCTGAAGGGCACGGGCATGTCCCACCGCAGCCAGCTCTACGCGCTGGTGCCCACGGACAGCAGCTGCTCCACCGCAGGCAACGAGGCAGACCGCTTCGTCAGCGTGGCGAAGGGCACGGGCGGCCAGGTGGACTCCATCTGCCGCTCGGACTACCGCCCGCTGCTCGAGTCCGTCATCCAGCGCGCCGGGGCCCTCCAGGCGGACTTCCCGCTCACCGCGGACCCGTCGGGCACGGCGGAGATGACGGTGCGCGTGCAGGGGCAGGTGCTGCCCGCCAGCCAGTGGACGTATGACGCGGCCCGCAACTCCGTCGTCTTCAACGCCGGCGCGGTGCCCACGCCCGGACAGGCCGTGGAGGTCCGCTACCGCAGCGTGTGCAAGGCCCCTCCGGCCTCGCCATGAGGTTTCACGGACTCGGGGGTTGACAGGGGAGCCCGTGCGTTTCGGGAAATGACGCGCCGCGGGCTTCCTCCCCCAGCCCCGGCGCGGCTATCGTGGCGGCCGTCGTGGAAACGTTCGGCCGCTACGAGCTGCTCCGGAGAATCGCCGTCGGCGGCATGGGGGCCGTCTACCTCGCGAGGCAGAAGGGCCCCGTGGGGTTCCAGAAGCTTCTGGTGTTGAAGCGGCTTCTGCCCCACCTGTCCGAGGACGACGAGTTCATCCAGATGTTCCTCGACGAGGGGCGCATCGCCGCGCACCTGAACCACCCGAACATCGCGCAGATCTACGATTTGGGCGACGTGGACGGGCAGTTCTACATCGCCATGGAGTACGTGCATGGCGAGGCGGTGGGGCCGCTGGGCCTGAGGGCACAGCAGCGCAAGGTGACGATTCCCCTGGGGCTCAAGTGCCGCATCATCGCGGACGCGGCGGCGGGGCTGGACGGGGCGCACAACGCGCGCAGCCCGTCCGGGCGGAAGCTGGCGCTGATCCACCGGGACGTGTCGCCGCAGAACGTGCTGGTGGGCTTCAACGGTGGCGTGAAGCTCATCGACTTCGGGGTGGCGAAGGCGTCCGGGAAGCTGTCCCAGACGATGGTGGGAACCATCAAGGGCAAGCACGCGTACATGTCCCCGGAGCAGGCGCGGGGCGAGCCGCTGGACTGCCGCTCGGACATCTTCGGCCTGGGGACGGTGTTCTACGAGCTTTTGACGGGCGCGCGCCTGTTCAAGCGGGACACGGAGTTCGCCACGCTCAAGGCGGTGGTGGGGGCGAAGATTGTCCCGCCGTCGGAGCTGGTGCCGGACATCCCGAAGGCGCTGGACGCGATTGTGCTCAAGGCGCTGGCGCGCAAGCGCGACGAGCGCTTCTCCACGGCGGCGGAGCTCCAGCT
Organism: Pyxidicoccus sp. M6; assembly: GCF_055568925.1. Taxonomy (NCBI): domain Bacteria; kingdom Pseudomonadati; phylum Myxococcota; class Myxococcia; order Myxococcales; family Myxococcaceae; genus Pyxidicoccus; species Pyxidicoccus sp. M6. Next base: position 10,732,499 of record NZ_CM145714.1, read on the forward strand.
CGCGCTGGAGGAGTTCCTGATGCAGCAGAAGCTGCACGCCACGCCCGCGCACCTCGCTGCGTTCATGCAGGACATGTACGCGGAGGAGTTGGAGGAGGAGCGCTTCGCCGCGGAGCCGACCGTCATCCACTACGACCCGAAGCTCGCGGCGCGGCTCGCGGCGGGCGGCACCGGGGCCGAGGCGAAGACGGCGAAGCAGGGTGGCGGCTCGACGCCCGGGGCGGTGCCGGTGAAGTCCTCTGGAGGCTCGTCCGCGTCGGCGGCGCCGGTGAAGACAGCGGGGAGCTCTTCCGCTTCAGCCTCCCCCGTGAAGCAGGCGGGAAGCGCGTCGGCACCCTCGACGCCCGTGAAGGGCGCGGGTGCCACGCCGTCCGCTTCGAGTGCGTCCGCCACTCCGGGCCGAAGCGCGGGAGCCCATGCGACCACGCCTGCCGCTCCCATGCCCGCCGCTCCGGTCCGCACCGCCACGGTGAACAAGATGCCCGCGGCGGCAGCGCCCGCGAAGCCCACTCCGCCGAAGCCCGCGCGGCCCGCGGGGGCGGAGGAGTCTCCCCCGCCCCGGCGCGTTCCTCCTCGCAGTGGAGGCCACGGCGAGGGCGAGCGGTAACGGCGCTTCACGCCGGGACGCCTCCCGTGGGGATGGGCCTTCTCGCCGTGGAGACCACGGCGAGCGGCAGGCGCACCTACCGGTCCCGGCCGTTGAACTTCTTCACGTTCAGGCCGTCGAGCTCCACGCCGTCCAGGCAGCGCACGTTGATGGCGTGCATCTCCTTGCCGCCCGGCACGATGCCGCGCGCGAAGGAGCGCACGCCGCACGTGGAGCAGAACAGGTGGTGGATGACCTTCTTGTTGAACTGGTAGTCGGTGAGGTCCTTCTCACCGGACTTCAGCGTGAAGCTCTCCACGGGCACGAAGCTCAGCAGCGTGCCCGTCTTCTGGCAGATGGAGCAGTTGCACGACACCAGGGGTTGGGACAGGTCCAGCTTCACGGAGTAGCGGACCTTCCCGCAATGACAGCCACCTTCGTAGCTCTTGAGCTCGGTCATGGGCGCGCATCCTGCCGCCGTGTCCCCGTGCCTGCATTGGAGAAATGCGACACGCAGTAGCATGAGCGACACCATGGCCCCTTCCCACCTCACCCTCTGTCTCGGGCTCCTGCTCCTGCTGTCCTGGTGCGCCTGCTCACCGAGCTACGTGCGGCACACCGCCCGGGTGCGTGAGTTGGCGGAGGCACGGCGCTACCCCGAGGCACTGCAGGCCCTGGACACCGAGGCGGAGCACGAGTCGCTGGACCGGCTGCTGGTGCTGGCGGACCGGGGCGCGCTGCTGCATCAGGCCGGTGAGTGGGAACAGAGCGCCCGGGCCCTCCACGAGGCAGCGGAGCTCGCGGACGAGCGCGAGACGGTGCGGCTGTCGCAGGAGCTCTTCGGGAGCGCGCCCTGGCGGATGGGGACGCTGGAGCGGCAGGCGCTACACTCGCTGAACGCGCTCAACTACCTCCAGCTCGGCCGGTGGGAGGAGGCGGCGGTGGAGGCACGGCTCACGGATGCGCTGCACCTGAAGCAGCACCTGGAGGCGCGGCACCGCACGGAGCTGGAGCGCAACCTCGCGCTGGTGCCCTTCGACGATGACTTCCGCGCGGACCTGGAGCGGCTCGCCTTCGGGCTGTACGTGAGCGCGCTGGCACACGAGCTGGAGGGGAACGAGACCTCGGCGTTCATCGACTACCTGGACGCCTGGCGCGTCACGCGGCGCGCGCCACCGGGGGCACCCTCGCACCTGGAGCACCTGATACCGAAGCTCGTGGAGGAGGCTCGGCGGTTGGGACGCGCGGAGCTGCCGGAGCTGGAGCGGGCCTGGCCGGAGCCCGTGACGCCCGCCGCACCGGACGAGGGGGAGCTGGTGGTCTTCGTGGAGGCGGGCCGCATCCCGGAGCGCTGCGTCGCTCCCGTGGGTGAAACCAGTGTCTGGTCCGTCTGCGCGCGGAGCTGGTCTCACGCGAAGGCGCGAGGTGGATGTCTCCCCGGGTCGCCCCTCGGTGCTCGTCGTGCGGATGGAGTGAGCGCTACCGGGCGCGCTGACCGGCGCTCCTCGCGCCCTCCTGGAACTTCCGCGCCTCTTCCGGGTGGAAGCGCTCCAACAGCTTCAGCTCCAGGTCCACCGCGCGCGGAGAGGTCCGAGGGCTGGGGCGCCGGCGTGCCCTGCCGTACACGGAAGATGTGCAGGTAACCGCGCCCTTCCGCCTCCCAGCCCCGGAGCAGGAACCCGGAGGACGTCGGCATGTCGCCCTCCCCTGGTCTCACGGGCACGGAGCACGTGCGCACGCCATCCTCCGCCGTCTCCCCGCCGCCGCACGCCCCCGCCACGTCCCGGGCCTCGGCCCAGAGGCGCTCCAGCGGCACGTCATAGGCGTAGTCGTAGAGCTGCTGTCGCAGGTACCCCTCTTCCGCGAGCCGCTGGCGCATGCCGCCGCAGCCGGCGGCGACCAGTACGGCACCCGCGAGGCATGCGATGCGAAAGGGGAGGCTCATTCCCGTGCAGTCAACCCCGTACGGGCCTCGCACGACAAGCCGCCGGGACGTCGCCCTACAGGCTCGCCAGCGCCACCCGGTACAGCGCGCGGTAGCCCATGCGCGGCGCGGGCTCGAAGCGGTCCGCGTTGAAGATGTCCTTCAGCAGCGCCAGCCCCTCCGGCGAAGACTGAAGCCCCAGCAGCGAGGACTCCAGCGTGCTCACCAGCTCCGGCGGCAGGCCCATGGCCACGGGCACGCCGTCATTGGGCGCCTCGTCCGTGTATGCAATCAGCTCGAAGCGGCGTCCGGAGCCCGCGCCCAGCACGTCCTCCACGCCCGTGGCGAAGGACAGGCCCGTGGAGGCCGGCGGGCAGAAGACGCTCGCCACGTCCGCCTTGCCATCCAGCACCGCCTCCAGCGCGCCCCGGTACGAGCCCGTGAAGTGCTGCGCGAAGAAGGCCCGCGTCGGCTCGTGCCCCTGCGCCTTCAGGTACGCCGTGGGCAGGAGGTAGCCCGCCACCGAATCCCGGTCCACCCACGCCGCGGTGGTGCCCTTCAGCCGCTCCACCGTCAGCCCCGCCCCCGCCCGGCACACCAGCGCCGCCCGGTAGGACGACATGCCCCGGCGCACCCCGCGCACCACCACCCGCACGCCCATGGCCTCCATGCGCGCGCAGACGAAGGGCGGCGCCCAGGCCGCGTCCGCCCGCCCGGACAACAGGTCCTTGGCGAGCGTCTCGTAGCTGGGCGCCACGGACACCTCCACCATCTTGCCCAGCGCCCGCTGGAGGAACGCCGCGAGCCGCTCCGCGCGCTCCCGTGCCGTCTCGTTGCCCAGCGAGGGAGGAAGCCCGAAGCGGAACGAGTGGCGGGGCCCGGATGGGACTTGGAGGGTCATTCAGCCCCCTAACTACCCCTCCCTGCCCAGTCGCGCCACTTCGTCGTCGGCCAGACCGAACGTCGCCTGGAGCATGTCGAGGATGCGCTGCTCCGCCAGGCTCGGCTCGCCCCCCGCGTGGGCAATCTTCGTGGCCAGCCGGTAGGCCTTCACCCGCTGGACGTGGGTGGTGAGCCCGTGGGCCAGCACCTGGAGCCGCTGGGGCAGCCCCTCCGCCGCCAGGGCCGACACCGCCTCGCTCACGAAGCTCTGCGCGCGCTCCGGGCTGACGTTCTCGAAGAGGGGGTCCGCCGCGAAGCTCTCCACCAGCGCCCGGGCCTCCGCTTCCTTCAGCCTCCCGTCCGCGGCGCTCACCAGCACCATGACCTCCGCGAACAGGCGCTCCAGCGGCTCGCCCAGCGCCTCCGCCAGACTGCCGCCGTTCTCGATGACGTCGATGATTTGCGCCACCTCGTCCTCGGAGATGCCCAGCGCGGCCTGGAACGTCTTCAGGAGGCCCAGCTCGTTGCGCGTGGCCCGCTGGTCCGCCAGCGCCACCGCCGCCGCCAGCCCGAAGGCCAGCATCCGGTTCTTGTGGTCCGGCAGCCGGCGCCGCAGCGAGGCCAGCACCTCCTCCAGGTCCCTGGCCTCGGAGAGCCGCTTCGCGCTCGTCTCCACCAGCGCGTTCAGCTCCTCCGGCTTCGTGCCCTCGAACTCCGGCCGCTCCAGCACGCGGGTGAGCAGCGTCTGCATCTCCCGCTGCGACACGTTGCCGTCGGCCATCGCCGCCAGCAGCATCGCCTCCACCAACGCGCCGTTGCGCTCCTTGCGCGCTGTCACTGCCTGCTCTCGAGCCATGGGCTGGCGCTCCCTTGCGTATCCTTCGTTTCCGTCGTCGGCACCCCGTCCTCCCGCGGCGCATTCAGCGGGTCGGGGTTGAGCGTCTTGTCCAGCAGGTGCGTCGGCCGCACGTTCATCATCGCGTTGAGCACGCTCTGACGGACGTTCGGAATCTCCTTCCCCAGTTCCTCCATCAGCTTCTGCATCCGCTTGCGCTGGAGGTTCTCCTGCGAGCCGCACAAGTCGCAGGGGATGATGGGGAACTGCATCAGCTCCGCGAACTTCGCGATGTCCTTCTCCGGCGCATAACACAGCGGGCGGATGACCACGTTGCGCCCGTCGTCGCTCTTCAGGAGCGGCGGCATCGCCTTGAGCGAGCCGGCGAAGAAGAGGTTGAGCAGGAGCGTGTGGATGAGGTCGTCCCGGTGGTGGCCGAGGGCAATCTTGGTGCAGCCGTGCTCCACCGCTGACGTGTAGAGGATGCCGCGGCGCATGCGCGAGCACACCGCGCACTGCGTCTTCCCGGGGGGCGTCTTCTCCAGGACGATGCTGTAGGTGTCCTCCTTCAGCATCTTGTAGGCGTAGCCCTCGCGCTGGAAGTACGCCTCCAGCTTGTCCGCGGGGAAGCCCGGGTGACCCTGGTCCAGGTTCACCGCCAGCAACTCGAACTTCACGGGCGCTTTGCGCTGCAGCTCCCGCAAGAGGTGGAGCATCGTGTAGGAGTCCTTGCCTCCCGACACGCCCACCATGATGCGGTCCCCCGCCTCGATGAGGCGGTGGTCCGCGATGGCCCGGCCCATGTGGCCAAGCAGAGTCTTTTCCAGGCGCTGGACGTCGTTCATCGGCGTGGCCATCCTAGCGGCGGCCCGGGAAAAAACACCTCAAAGGGGAGCCCGGGTCCGCTAGCCTGCCCAGCCCGATGCCGACCTACCCGCAGGGTGCCGTGGACGTGGTGGATGCCGCAGGGGCGCAGAGCGCCACCCGCAAGCTCGAGGAGGCGCGCGAGGTGGCCGTGGACCTGGAAGCGGACTCCATGCACGCCTTCCGCGCCCGGCTGTGCTTCCTCCAGCTCGCCACCGACGAAGACGTCTTCCTGTTCGACACGCTCCAGCCGGGCGTCGAAGCCCGCCTGCTCGCCCCGCTGATGGCCGACCCGGCCCGCACCAAGTTCTTCCACGCCGCCCAGGGGGACTTGCAGTTCCTCGCCGAGGTCGGCGTCCGGGTGCAGGGCCTGTTCGACACCCACCGGGCGGCCACGCTGCTGGGCTGGCCCAAGGTGGGCCTGGCCGATGTCGCCCGCGAGCGGCTGGGCGTGGAGCTGCCCAAGGAGCACCAGCAGTCCGACTTCTCCATCCGCCCGCTGCCCGCCGGCATGCGCGACTACATCGCCAACGACGTGCGCTACCTCTGCGAGCTGGGGCGCAACGTCCGCGAGGCGTGCCGCGAGGCGGACATCCTGGAAGAGGTGCTGCTGGACTGCGTCCGCCTGTGTGACGAGGCCGTGGCGCGGCCCGACGTGGGCGCGGACTTCAAGCCCAAGCTGCCGCGCGCGGGGCTGAATCCCGCGCAGCTCGCCCTGGCCAACGCCATCGCCCAAGCCCTGCACCGCAAGCGACTGGAGTGGGCGGAGAAGGAGAACGTCCCCATGGGGCGCATGCTCTCCAACATGGCGATGGGCGACATCGCCGTGAAGCTGCCCGCCAATCCGCGCGAGCTGGCGCGCATGGCCGGCGTGCGCGGCGCGTTCGTCCGCACCTTCGGCGACGAAGTCCTCGCCGTGGTGCGCGACCTGGTGGAGAAGTCCCGCAAGGGCGAGCTGGAGCCCGAGCGCGAGGCCAAGGGACCGCGCGACGCCAACCGGCGCAAGCGCGAGGACGCCCTCAAGCAGTTCCGCGTGGAGAAGGCCACCGAGCGCAAGGTGACGCCCAGCGTGGTGCTGCCCAATCCCATCCTCGACATGCTGGCTGGCCGGCCGCCCCAGGGCCTGGACGAGCTGGCCCAGGTGCCCTACTTCGGCGAGAAGCGGCTGCGGCTCTATGGGCCGGCCCTCATCGAGCTGCTCGCGAAGTTCCCGGTGCTCAACGCCTGACACATGCGGTGACACCGTCACCGCAATCTTCTCCCCGCACGCAGGGAGGCAGTCGTGCAGGCCCTCCCGCGTCAGTCCTGACACCCACGCGGGACGCTACCGCCGCGAGCACGCGAGTGGTGGAATGCGCGCGCGTCGCGGGCCGCCATGTCCTGTCCCGCGAACGTGGAGACCTTCCCGATGCGGCTCGGATACCTCGGCGCGGCCACAGGGCCCCTGCTGGCGCTCACCCTCGCGGGCTGCGTGAGCACGCGGCACGAGCCACCGCCCGCCCCCGTCGCCCCGGCCGCGAAACCGGCGGCCCGCGCCCGACCTCCCTCCGATGCGGAGGCGCGCGCCCTCACGCCCCCGGGCCTTCGGTTGGACCGGAGCGTGCGGCCCCTGCGGCAGTCGGTGACGCTGGAGCTGGACCCGCGCCAGGACACGTTCCGCGGCACGGCGGACCTCGAGCTCTCCGTGGACGCGCCGCCGCGCGAGCTGTGGCTCCATGGCGAGGAGCTCTCGGTGGAGGCCGCCACCCTGGAGATGAATGGCCGGAAGGTGGTCGTGGCCGCGCTGCCCGTGGGCGACCACATCGCCTTCGTCCCCGAGGAGCCTCTGGGTAGGGGCACCGCCACGCTGCACGTGGAGTACACGGGCCGCGCGCGAGCGGGCGAGGACTCCGGCGTCTTCCGCGCGGAGGAGAACGGACGCTGGTACGCGATGACGCAGTTCGAGGCGCTCTACGCGCGGCGCGCCTTCCCCTGCTTCGACGAGCCCGGCTTCAAGATTCCCTGGGAGCTCACCCTGCGCGTGCGCGCGGAGGACGGCGCGTATTCCAACTCGCCGGTGGAACGCGAGGACGCGGGCGCGGACGGATGGAAGACGGTGCGCTTCAAGCCCACGCCGCCCCTGCCCAGCTACCTCGTGGCCTTCGCGGTGGGGCCCTTCGACGTGGTGGACGCGGGCAAGGCGGGCCGCAATGGCGTGCCGGTGCGCATGCTCGTCGCGCACGGCCGCGGCGCCGAGGCCACCTGGGCCGCTCGCGCCACGCCGCCGTTGCTGGAGCAGCTGGAGGCATGGTTCGACATGCCCTACCCCTTCGCGAAGGTGGACGTGCTCGCGGTGCCCGGCGGGCCGGGCGGCGCCATGGAGCACCCGGGCCTCATCACCTTCGGCGCGCAGCTGATGCTGGGGCCGTTGGAGGGGGACTCGGTGTGGCGCCAGCGCATGTTCGCGGAGACACAGGCGCACGAGCTGGCGCACCAGTGGTTCGGCAACCTCGTCACCATGGAGTGGTGGGACGACCTCTGGCTCAACGAGTCCTTCGCGGACTGGCTCGCCTTCAAGGTCATCACGCAGTGGCAGCCCGGCTGGCGCTGGGACGTGCGCCGCGTGGAGGCGCGCGGCCATGCCATGGAGTCGGACCAGCTCGTCAGCGCGCGCAGCATCCGTCAGCCCATCCAATCCTCTGGTGACATCAACGGCGCCTTCGACGGGATTACCTACGGCAAGGGCGCCGCGGTGCTGGCCATGTTCGAGTCCTGGCTGGGGCCGGACGCCTTCCAGCTCGGCGTGCGCCGCTACCTCCAGGCCCACGCGCGCCGCACCGCCACCACGCAGGACTTCTTCCAGTCCCTCTCCACCGTCGTGGACCGGGACGTGGCGTCCGCGTTCTCCACCTTCCTGGACCAGCCCGGCGTGCCGCTCGTGTCCGTGGAGCTTCAGTGCCCGAAGGACGGGCCACCCAAGCTCGCGCTGGCGCAGCGGCGCTACCTGCCGCTGGGCTCTCCCGGGGGCCAGGACGTGAAGCCGTGGCAGGTGCCCGTGTGCGTTCGCTACACGGCCGGCGGCACGGAGGGCCGCGCGTGCACGGTGCTCACCGAGCCCACGGGCACGCGGGTGCTGGATGAAGCGAAGACTTGCCCGGAGCAGGTGCACCCCAACGCGGACGGGCGCGGCTACTACCACGCGCTGCTCGCCGGGGACGGGCTGGAGCGGCTGACGCGCCGGGGCGGCAAGGGGCTGAGCGTCACCGAGCGCCGCGTGCTGATGGACGACGCGCAGGCGCTCGTGGCCAGCGGGGATTTGGACGTGGCCCAGGCGCTCACGCTGACCACGCGGCTGCTGCGCCCGGAGGACCCGGACCTGGTGGAGGGCGCGGCGGGCGTGGTGGGCAGCGTGCGCGACGAGTTCGTTCCCGACACGCTCCTGCCGCACCGCGCGCGCTTCGTGCGCGGCCTCTTCGGCCCGCTCGCGCGCCGGCTGGGCTTCGTGTCCCGCCCGGGCGAGAGCGAGGACGAGCGGATGCTGCGCCCGACGCTGGTGTGGATGGTGGCCACCGTGGGCCAGGACGCGGTGCTGCGCGCCGAGGCCCGCAAGCTCGCGCTGCACTGGCTGGAGAAGCGGAGCGTCCTCTCGACGGACGCGGCCTCCGCCGTGCTCGGCATCGCCGCGGCCGGAGGCGACGCCGCCCTGCACCGGCGCCTGCTCGAGGCCCTGCGCACCACGACGAGCGACCGCGAGCGCGAGCTCATCATCGGCGCGCTGGGCAGCTTCAAGGACCCGGCGCTGTCCCGCGCCAGCCTGGAGCTGCTGCTGGCCCCGGACATGGACGCGCGCGAGGCGCTGCCCATCCTCTTCACCCAGCTCTCCGAGCCGCCCACCCGCGTGGGCGCCTTCGGCTTCCTGCGCGAGCACTTCGAGCCGCTGCGCCAGCGGCTGCCGCGCGACGTCTCCATATGGCTGCTGGCCAGCGGCGGCTTCTTCTGCGACGCCGAGCACCGCCAGCAGGCGGCCGACTTCCTGGGCCCACACGCGGAGCGGATGGAGGGCGGCGAGCGCACCCTGGCGCAGGCCCTGGAGCGCGTGGACCTGTGCATTGCTCAACGCAAGGCCCTGCGTCCCGGCCTGGAGCGATTCCTCGCGCGTTACTGACGGCGGGTGCCGGGATGTGCGCCCGTGCACGCTCCGAAGGTCCAGGGGTGGGCGTTGCCAGGGTCCGCGGGTGAGCGTTGTGACGGCGCACCGTTGAACACGTACCCGAGGGCCCCCCAGTTCAGGTTGCCACCCGGACGAGCGTGCATAGCTTTGTCCTCCTCACGGAGGTGCGCGCAATGCTGGGAGCCAGAATGGATGGTGCACGCGCCGATGTGTCCCGCTGCATCGCCGCGAGCCTCCAGTGCCAGGCCTCCTGTGAGGAAGGCATGGCGCGGCTGGTGGCCCGTGGACAACCGGTGGGCGGGGAGATGGTGCGCCTGCTCCGGCAGTGTGCGGAGCTGTGCGAGCTGAACGTGCGCGCGCTGCGCAAGGAGAGCCGGCTGGCCCGCCGCACCGCCAGCCTGTGCTTCGAGCTGGGCAACCGCGTGGCCCGCACCGCGTGGCTGGACGCGGAGGACCCGGACTCGTACGCGCTCGCCCGGGATGCGCTGCAGTTGGCCCGCGCGTGCAGGCCCCTGCTGTTCGCCCACTGACACCGCGACTTCGCGGACGCTCTCTCAGAGCGACACGCCGTACAGGGCGCCGTACTTCTCGCGCAGGTACGCGAGGAAGTCCTCGTCGGTGAGCCCGCTGCCCGTCACGCCGCGCACCAGGTCCTCCGCCGGCAGACGGAAGCCCTGGCTGTGGACGTTGGCGCGCAGCCAGTCGCGCAGCGGCAGCATCTCGCCCCGGCGCAGGTGGCCGGAGAGGTCCGGCAGGGCCCGCTCCGCGGCGCGGTAGAGGGACGCGGCGTAGAGGTTGCCCAGCGCATACGTGGGGAAGTAGCCCAGCTCGCCCCAGGCCCAGTGGATGTCCTGGAGCACGCCGCGCGTGTCATCGGGTGGAGTCACGCCCAGGTACTTCTCCATGCGAGCGTTCCACGCGGCGGGCAGCTCGGACAGCGGCAACTCGTCACGGACGAGCAACAGCTCCAGCTCGTAGCGCACGGCGATGTGGAGGTTGTACGTCACCTCGTCGGACTCGATGCGGATGAGCGAGGGGCTCACCTCGTTGACGGCCGCGTGGAAGTCCTCCACGTCCACGCCATGCAGCGCGTCCGGGAAGGCTGCGCGCAGCGCGGGGAAGTAGTGCTCCCAGAAGGGCCGGCCGCGGCCGACGATGTTCTCCCAGAGCCGCGACTGTGATTCGTGAATGCCCATGGAGGGCGCGGCGGCCAGCGGCGTGCGGTAGTGCTCGGGCGCGAAGCCCTGCTCGTAAAGGCCGTGGCCCGCCTCGTGGATGGTGCTGAAGATGGCGGACAGCGGGCTGGACTCGTCGATGTGCGTGGTGAGGCGCACGTCCAGCGGGTGCGTGCCGCCGGTGAAGGGGTGGATGCTGAGGTCCTGCCGGCCCGCCTCCAAATCGAACCCCATGTCCTTCAGCAGGCGCAGGGTGAAGGCCCACTGCGCGTCCCTGTCGTAGCGGCGCCCGTCGAAGAGGGGCGGCACGGGACGGCGCGCGGAGGCGAGCTTCCCCACCATGGGGATGAGGTGCTCGCGCAGCGCCGTCAGCACCGGGGTGAGCCGCTCCACGCGCATGCCGGGCTCGTGGCCCTCCAGCAGCGCGTCGTAGCGCTCGCCGCCGTGGCCGTAGGCGTCCGCCTGCTCGCGGCGCAGCTCCAACAGTCGCCGCAGCGCGGGCTGGAAGACGGCGAAGCGCTTCTCCTTCCGCGCCTCGCGCCACGCATGGAGGGCGCGGCTCTGGGCCTCGGCCAGCGCCTTCACCAGCGCGGAGGGCACGCGCACCTCGCGCTCGCGCTCGCGGCTGAGCACGCGCACCATGGCGCGCTCGTCCTCCGTCAGGCTGTCCTGGGAAGCCGCCTTCGCGAGGGCTTCACCGAGCCGGGGGTCCACCAGGCGCTCGTGGTGGAGGCCCTGGACGGTGGAGAGCTGGTGGGCGCGCGCGGGGCCCGCCTTGGCGGGCAGGTACGTCTCCTGGTCCCAGGTGGCCAGGCCGATGAGGCCCTGGAGGTCGCGGAGCTCCTGCATTCGGGAGAGCAGCCAGGTATCCATGCCGGGGCTTCATAGCGCGCTTCTCGGCGGGCTTTCGCGACAGACGCACTCGGGGGTATGAGGGCTGCGCGATGGCCAACGTCCTTCAGTTCTTCATGTCCCCCGATGATGAAGTCGCCTTCTTCCGCTTCCTGGAGCGCTTCAACCTCGAGGTGTATCCGCGCCGTGTCCCCGAGGACTGGGAGACGTTCCGCGCCACCATGGAGAACATCCCCCGCCTGCCGCCCGAGGAGCTCTACATGGTGGCTGTCGACATCGGCGCCGCCATCGTGGACAAGGTGAAGCGCGGGCCGGACAAGGGCCACTGGCGCATCGACGAGGTGCGCTCGCCCGTCATCTTCATGGAGCGCTCGCGCACCAACGAGGAGGGCGAGCTGCTCAACGGCCAGTTCTGGGCGGAGCTGGACATCACCGCGCAGACGGGCCGGAAGAACGCGGCGCCCGACAAGTTCCGGCGCCTGTTCATGGAGATTGAGGAGTTCGTGAAGAAGACCTACCGCAAGGGCGACCCGAAGGACTTCTTCGTCGGCCCCAAGGCCGCGCGCCTCTGCAAGGAAGGACTCGTGCTGCGCGACTCCGCGTTCCGCGGCGGCACGGTGGTGCCCTACAAGTAGGCGGCGGGTGCCACTCCGGGCTCCGCCACGGGCAACGAGAAGAAGAAGGTGCTGCCGTGCCCTTCCCGGGACTCCACCCGGAGGGCGCCGCCGTGCGCCTCGACGATGCTCTTGACGATGCTCAGCCCCAGCCCCGTGCCCAGCTTGCCCGAGCCGCGCCCCTTCCAGAAGCGCTCGAACAGGTGCGGCACGTCCTGGGAGGGGATGCCGGGCCCGGAGTCCTCCACCGCGATGCACACCTGCCCCGCCTCCCGCCGGGCCCTCAAGGCGACGGTGCCACTCCAGGGGGTGAACTTGATGGCGTTGCCCACGAGGTTGGCGAGCACCTGGAGGACGCGCGCCCTGTCGGCGCGCACGTGAGACGCTCCGGGCCCCACCTCCACCGTCAGCGACTGGTTCTTGTCCTGGACGAGCGGCCGGAGCACCTCGAGCGCCTGCTGGAAGAGCCCGTCCACCGACAAGGACTGGAGCGCCAACGGCATCGGCATGCCCTGCAGGCGCGCCCGGTCGAGGAGCCCGCCGATGAGCCCCTCCATCTGGTCCACCGCCTTGAAGGTGCTCGCCAGGCGCCGGTGCTCCGTTTCATCGGGGCGCGCGGCCCGCTTGAGCAGCTCGGTGTTCATCCGCACCACCATCAGCGGCGTCTTGATGTCGTGGGAGACGACCGCGAGCAGGTCCTCGCGCCAGCGCACGGCTTCCTGGGCCTGCTGGTAGAGCAGCGTGACGTCCACCAGCGCCGAGAGCCGATGGGCCAGCACCTCGAAGAGGACGGAGTCGGCGGGGCCATACCGTCCCGCCCGGGCGGCCACGAGGCTCAGCACCCCGAGCGTGCGCCCACGCACCCGGATGGGCAGGCGGAGGTTGGACGGGAACCCGCTCCACTCGGCGCGCTCCACGCCCAGGTGCTCCGGCGGCAGGCTCTCGGGCGACACCGGGGAGGCCATCCAGGGATGGGACGCCAGCGCCCGGCTGACGAAGGACTCCTGCCCCAGGGAGGTACCGGGAGGCTCGGCGGCCATCAGGGCGATGCGCTCCCCCCGGCCGCCGGGCTCCTGCCGCAGGAGGTCGATGGCGCAGCAATCCGCCCACTCGGGCACCAGCAGGCGCGCGAGCCCCGGAAGCGAGGAGCGGTAGTCCACCGACGAGGACAGCGCGGCGCCCACCTCCGCCAGGAAGGCCTGGCGCCGGTGGGCCTCCCGCGCCTCCCGGAGGGCATGACGCTCCCGCTCCAGGAGCTCCCGCTGGACGCGCTCCAGGGCCTGGGCGCGCTCACGCAGGCGCACCTCGCGCATCAGCGCGTACTGCCGCTCCAGCGTGGCCGCGAGCTGGTTCGCCACCGCGTCGAGGAAGGCGAGCCCCTCCTCTTCCAGGGTTCCGTCCGCTTCCACCTGGAGCGCTCCGAAGACGCGCCCCTTCGAGACCAGCGGGAGGGTGACCAGGCCCGGCTCCAGACGCGTGGGCGGCTCCGGGAGCGGCCAGCCCTCCACTCCGTCCAGCCCCACCCCCGCCTCCGCCGGGGACTCCATGGCCTTCGACCCCACCAGGTACGCATACGTGGCGGCCGCCTGCTCGTCCTCCGCGCCCAGCTGCTCGTCCGTCATCTCCACGGTTCGCCAGACCGTCACGCGCGGGCGCTCCAGCCAGGCTTCACCGGCCGCGTCCACCCCTTCGAGCAGGCGGGCGGTGCGCAGGGGAAGCGTCTGGGTCGCGAGCGCCATCAGCTCCGGGAAGGTGTGCTCCATCTTCGTGGAGCCGGTGAGCAGCTTGCTGATTTCGTAGAGGTAGCCGAGGTGGCGGCGGGCATGCTCCAGCTCGCGGAAGACGGCGGGCGCGCGCGTGGGCGGGGTGGGAGCGCCCGAGCCCGGCCCGGAATCCGACAGGCTCCCTTCCTTCACGCGAGGACCTCCTGACCAGGCCCTCGGGGGAGCGCTACTTCCGGCGTCCCCGCTTGGAGGCCGGACGGCGCCGCGGCTTCGGACCTTCTCCCGAAGATGGGGTCAGGTTCCCGCTCCCGCCATCCAACCGCAGCCCCCCCTTGCCCAGGGTGAAGCGATGGCTCCCACTATCGTGGCCACTGCCGCGCGTCTTCACCACGGTCAGCATCGGGACGAGCAGGCCCTCTTCCCGGGCATAGCGGAACATGAAGATGTTGTCGGCGAGCGGGGACAGTCCGCGCTCGCTGATGGCGTCCGTGACGAAGAGCGAGCGCGCCTCGAGGGTGAAGAGGCTCGTCACGCCCAGGGTGCGCAGGCGGAGGACCAGGGCATGGAGCAACTGCCGCAGCTCCTCCGACACGAGCTCCTGCGCCTCGATGTCACTGGCGCTGTCGAGCACCACCCGGGAAGGCCCCAGCTCGCGGATGCGGCTCTCCACGATGGGGAGGGCGCGCGCCGCATGCAGGTGCTCGCGTGGCAGGTAGAGGACTTCCACCTGCCCGGCCTCCATCGCCTCGCGCAGCGGCAGCTCCAGCGCCTCGGCGGCCTGGAGGAGCTGGGTGGGCTCTTCGTCCAGGGCGAGGTACAGCGCGCGCTCCCCGCGGCGCGCCGCCTCCAGCGCGAAGTGCAGCCCCAGCGTGCTCTTGCCCGTGCCCGGGCTGCCCGAGACCAGGGACACGCTCCCCTCGAGCAGCCCTCCGTCGAGCAGCGCATCCAGCCCTGGCACCCCGAAGGAGACCCTCGCCCTGCGGGGCGCGGGCGGCACCCGAGGCTCCAGGGGCGGAGCCTTTTCGGTGCGCGGGTAGACGCAGAAGCCCCCGGCGCCAATCGTCACCGAATGCCGTCCCCGGGCATGCGCGGTGTTCCGCAGCTTGAGCACCTCCAGGTAGCGGTGGCGGTCGAGGCCCTCCATCTCCCAGCTGAGGTGGAGGATGCCGTCCATCACCGTCTCCTCCACGCCGAAGCGGGTGAGCTGGGACGTGCCCGCGGGGATGTCATTGGCGAAGAAGCCCACGGCCTGGTGGTTCTGCATGATGTTCGCCAGCCAGAACACCTTGTCCCGCACGATGCGCTTGTCCTCGATTCTGTGGAGGAACACGGACATCGAGTCGACCACCACGCGCCGGGCCCCGAAGGCCGCGACGCGGCGCTGCATCTCCAGGATGTCCCGGTCCACCATGATGTCCGGCTGGGGGATGAAGACCAGCTGCACGGTGCCCCGCTCCAGCTCCCGGTCCAGCTCCCAGCCGAGCCCGCGGGCGGTGGCGCGCAGGCGCTCCCCGGTCTCCTCGAAGGAGAAGTAGAGGCCCCTCTCGCCGTGCTCCCGGGCGCCCCGGTAGAGGAACTCCAGCCCGAGGATGGTCTTCCCCGAGCCCGCCACGCCCGAGGTGATGATGCTGGAGCCCAGGGGGATTCCCTCGCCGAGCAGGTCGTCGAGCCGGGAGATGCCCGTCCTCATGCGGGGAGTGGCCCCTTGCCCCCGCGGCATGCCCGCTTCGCGCCGCAGGGTGATGCTCGGCGCGTAGACCTCCACGCCGGCATCGGTGATGACGAACGGATGGTCCTCACGGCTGTGCGAGGTGCCCCGCATCTTGACGACCCTGAGCAGCCGCTGCTGCTCCCCGGATATCTCCTGCTGCTTGGCGACGATGATGCCATCGATGGCGGAGTAGGCCGGATGCTCGAACAGCTCGGGGCTGTACTCTCCGAGCAGGAAGGTGGTGCACTCCCAGGCCATCAGCCGGACGGCGAGCTCGTAGGTGAACTTGCGCAGCTCCTCGTTCGAATGGGACAGGTCGTCGAAGACCTTGAAGCTGTCGATGACCACCATGGAGGGCTGGAACTGCTTGAGGTGGTCCATCAGCAGGTTGCTCGTCAGCTCCAGCCCCTGGTTCCGGAGCATCGTCCCGAGGTCGATGAAGCGGATGGCGTCGTCCAGCTTCGCCGGGTCGAAGAAGGCGAAGGGCCGCAGGTAGAGCAGCGTCTTCGCGGTCGGCTCGGAGAGGGTGTTGAAGTAGAGGACCCGGCCGCCCTGGGCGATATGGTGGAAGCAGATCTGCTGGGCGAGGATGGTCTTCCCCGAGCCCGGAGGCCCGGCGAGCACCGTCATCACCCCCTTGGGCAGGCCGCCGTGGAGGATGGCGTCCAGGTTGGGGATGCCGGTCTCCAGCCGGGCAATCACCTGCCGCTCCGTGCGAGCGCTCATGAGCTTCCACCCCTCTCGTCCGCGGGCTGGGGCTGGACCTTGCGCAGCTCCGCATGGAGGCCCGGCGTGAGGATTTCTCCGGTGAGCACGCCGAGCACCCGCAGCAACTCGACGACCAGGAACACCAGTGACTCCTCGAGGAGCGCCACGGCAACCCGTGGCGCGGCTTCGCGCAGCGCCCCGAAGTCCGTGCCGCTCGCCTCCAGCTTGAGCGGCGCCAGGTGGGGATACACCCTGACGCCCTCGTGGAGCACGCGGTCCACGATGGCCATCAGGGTGACTTCGCCCAGGCTCAGGTGGGCCCGGCGCCAGAGCGTGGCCAGGGCGCGGTCGAAGACATCCACCAGCTCCTGCTGTGACAGGTGCCCCGCCCAGCCGTCGCGCCAGGCACCCACGACTTCGCTGTGGTGGCTACGCTCGGGCATCGCGGGTGGCGGGTTCCGGACTGCGTGCGGACTGCTCCTGGGCGCATAATGGGGCCTACCCGGAAAGTCCACCCTCGGCGGGAGCTGCTGTCGTCTGGCTCATGAACCGGTGGCCGCTTCCGCCGCCTTGCGGAGCATGGGCGCCTCGGAGAGGAACTTCAGCTCCGGGTGCTTGTCCTCGGCGTGCTGGAGCGCCCAGTCGTCGCGGAACAGCACGAGCGGCAGGCCGTCGCGGTCCTGCACCGTCTGGCGGTTGCCCTCCCAGTCGAACGACTTGGGGTCGAAGTTGGGGCCCACCACCCAGCGCGCGTGACTGAAGGGCAGCCGGTCCAGGGCAATCTTCGCCCCGTACTCGTGCTCCAGCCGGTACTGCAGCACCTCGAACTGGAGGGCGCCCACCACTCCGACGATGGGGTCCTTCATGCCCATCTGGAGCTGCTGGAAGATCTGCACCGTGCCCTCTTCCGAGAGCTGCTCCAGGCCCTTCTCCATCTGCTTGCGGCGCAGCGGGTCCTTGGAGCGGACGACGGCGAAGAACTCCGGGCTGAAGCGGGGCACGCCCTCGAACTCCACGTCGGTGCCGCCCTCGGCCAGCGTGTCGCCGATGCGGTACTGGCCCGGGTCGAACAGGCCGATGACGTCCCCCGGCCAGGCGTCCTCAATCGCCGTGCGCTCGGCGGCCATGAACTGGCTCGGCTTGGCCAGGCGCACTTCCTTGCCCAGGCGCGAGTGGAAGGCGCTCATGCCCTTCGTGTAGCGGCCGCTCACCACGCGCATGAAGGCGATGCGGTCTCGGTGCGCCGGGTCCATGTTCGCCTGAATCTTGAAGACGAAGCCCGCGAACTTGGGGTTGGTGGGCTCACGAGGCCCGGTCTTCGTGGGACGGGACGTCGGCGCGGGCGCCAGGTCCAGGAACTCGTCCAGGAAGGGGCGCACGCCGAAGTTCGTCATCGCGCTGCCGAAGAACATGGGCGACAGCTGTCCCGAGTCGTGCTTCTCGCGGGTGAACTCGTCACCGCCGATGTCCAGCAGCTCGATGTCGCTGTGGAGCTTCGCCAGCTCGGCCTCGGTGAGGACGGTCTTGATTTCATCCGAGTCGATGGAGACCGAGCGCTCCGCCACTTCCGACTCGCCGTGCGAGCCCTCGGCGGAGAAGATGTGGACGACGCGGGCCTTCCGGTCATAGACGCCGCGGAAGTCCGGCCCCATGCCGATGGGCCAGTTCATCGGGTAGGAGCGGATGCCGAGCACCTGCTCCAGCTCGTCCATGAGGTCCAGGGGCTCGCGGCCGTACCGGTCCAGCTTGTTGACGAAGGTGAAGATGGGGATGCCGCGCATGCGGCAGACCTTGAAGAGCTTCTTGGTCTGCGGCTCGACGCCCTTGGCGGCGTCGATGAGCATCACCGCCGAGTCGGCCGCCGCGAGGGTGCGGTAGGTGTCCTCGGAGAAGTCCTGGTGGCCCGGGGTGTCCAGCAGGTTCACCGCGTGGTCGCGGTAGACGAACTGGAGGACGGACGACGTCACGGAGATGCCGCGCTCCTTCTCCAGCTCCATCCAGTCGGAGGTGGCGTGGCGCCGCGCGCGCTTGGCCTTCACGCTGCCGGCCAGGTGGATGGCGCCGCCGTAGAGGAGCAGCTTCTCCGTGAGCGTGGTCTTGCCCGCGTCGGGGTGGGAGATGATCGCGAAGGTGCGCCTACGGGCGACCTCCCTGTCGAGCTCGTTCGTCATGACCGGAGGCCAACTATCACGCGCGGTCTTTCCTTGCAGCCCGCATCGAGCGCCGGGCGGTCAGGCCGGAGACCGGGCGGCGTGGCGGGCCTTTCCGACGGAGGTGGAGCGCCACCTCTCGCCTGCTCGCCCGCCCTGCCGCGGGTGAGGGGGACTGGGACTGGCCGTTGGCATTCCGCCGCCCCACCTTCGAGGTAGCCATGGGCGTGGAATGGAAGGACAACATCGACGTGGCGGACCTGCTGGAGCGGGTGGCGGACCTGCTGGAAGAGCAGGACGCCATGCCCTTCCGGGTGAACGCGTACCGCAAGGCCGCGACGACGATTGCGCGGTGGCCCAAGCCGGTGGCGGAGGTGCTCGCCTCGGAGGGTGAAGCCGGGCTGCGCGAGCTGCCCGGAGTGGGCCGGAGCATCGCCGCGGCGGTGTCGGAGTTCGTCCGGACGGGGGCACTGGGCCTGTTGGACCGGCTGGAGTCCGAGGCATCGCCCGAGCAACTGCTCGCGAGCGTGCCCGGCATCGGCCCGGAGCTGGCGCACCGGATTCACGCGGAGCTGGGCGTGCGGACGCTGGAGGAGTTGGAGCAGGCGGCGCACGACGGGAGCCTGGAGGAGGTGGACGGCTTCGGGCCCCGGCGCGGGCAGCAGGTGCGCGACTTGCTCGCCGCGCGGCTGGGACGACAGCGGCGCGGGGCGGCGCGGCTGCGGGCGGCTCCGGCGCGAGGGGCTCAGCCGGAAATCGGGCTGCTGCTGGACATCGACGAGGAGTACCGGCGGCGCGCGGCGGCGGGAGAGCTACGCACGATTGCGCCGCGCCGGTTCAATCCGTCGGGCGAGGCGTGGCTGCCGGTGCTGCGGCGCAAGGTGGACGGGTGGAACATCCGCGCGCTGTTCTCCAACACGGCGCTCGCGCACCAGCAGGGCACCACGAAGGACTGGGTGGTGCTCTACTTCGACAAGGACGACGAGGAGGGCCAGTGCACCGTCGTCACCGCGCACGGCGGTCCGCTCCACGGCAGGCGCGTGGTGCGCGGCCGCGAGGTGGAGTGCCTCGCGTACTACGGCGTGGAGGCGGAGGAGACGCAGCCGGGGGCGTGAAGCCGGCAGGGCCCGGACACACCCGGGCCCCGCCCGTGTCACTGCTCAGTCGTACGTCGCGATGTACTGGAAGATGGCGGCGTAGAACTCGGGCTCGTCGAACGTGTCCGGCCCCACGCCCACCACGTCCAGGTGGTCCTGCGAGATGACGCTGGAGGTGGACGTCATCGTCGCGCTCGGCGGCGCGTTGAGGTCCGTCACGGCGGCCAGCGACGTGTCGTTCGCCACCGAGTCGAAACCAAACGTCGACTCCGTGTAGCGCAGGCGGTAGCCCATCTGCTGCGAGTTGATGCCCACGAGGCCATCGTCGTCCGCCTCGTTCTTGACGCCGTCGCCGCAGCCGCCCGCGCCGTCGTTGTCGCCGTCATTCGCGCAGTACCCGTCCCCGTCGATGTCGAAGAGGAACTCGCTCAGCAGGTACAGCGCCGGGTTCACATTCACGCCGTTCTGCGCGGTGATGAGCGACACGTACCGGCCCGCGTAGCTGGTGCTCACCGGGTAGGTCGTGTTGAACGCCTTCATGCCGGTGGTGACGCCGTCCGTGGACGCGTAGTCGTTGAAGACGAGCTGCTTCGCGGCCGCGTACGCGTCATTGCCCGACGCGTACACGATGTCGCCGTAGTACTTCGCCAGCGCGGCGATGACGCTCGTCACGCCCGGCTTCAGGTCCAGGATGTACTTCGCCACCGGCGAGCCCCGGTGCGGCGAGGACACGCTCACCAGCACCGCCACCGTCGTGGCGCCGCGCCGCTCGCGCAGCACCCGCGCCGCCTTGCGCGCGTCGATGCCACCCTGCGAGTGGCCGATGAGGTTCACCTTCGACGCGCCCGCCGTCGCCATGAAGCCTTCGACGTCGTTGGCCAGGTCCAGGCCCCGCACCTCCGAGGATTGGAACGGCGCCACCTGCGCCACGAAGGACTTCTGCCCCGCGTCGATGTCCTCGTTGCAGTCCGTCTCGAGGAGCGCGTCACACGCATCTCCCACGAACATGCCGTAGTCGTTGCCCCAGTAGTCGTAGCCGAGGATGTCGTCGAACCCGGCCATGCCGTGGGCGAACACCACCGGGTACGTCGTCCTGGCCGCACCCGCGCGGGCCTCGGGGGAAAGCCCGAGCACTCCCGCGCACACCGCTGTCACGAGGACTGCCTGAAGCCTCTTCATCTCCGGCTCCTTCACACCTGCTGAGGGGGGTTTTGAAACACTTGCGCCTCCCGGATTGCCCGGGAGAGCAGGTCAAAACTCGCACGGTTGACATTTGAGTCAACGAGTCGGATTCCACCCTCAGTCCGTCCGTCCGCCCCTTCACAGAAGGGACGGACTTTTGACGCAGTGCGCTCAGAGTGCGGGTGTGTAGAGCTCGGTGGAGGCGAGGGCGCCGCTGGTGCCCAGGCCGCCGCAGACGAGCACGCGGCCGGAGCCGGGCAGCTTCGCCACGTTCGTGTTCGTCATCGGCGTGGACATGGTGCCGCCGCTCGTCCACAGGCCGGTGACGGGGTCATACACCTCCGAGGAGTCCAGCAGACCCACGCCGGTGCCGCCGTCACCGCCCAGCACCAGCACGCGGCCGGAGGGCTCCAGCAGCGTGGCCATGGGGCCGTAGCGCGCGGCGGACATGGACGCCACGGTGGACCACGTGCCGGTGGACGGCTCGTACACCTCGGCGGTGGCCGTGGTGCCGCGGCCGCTCCAGCCGCCCGCCACCAGCACCCGGCCGTCGCGCAGCCCCACCGCCACGTGCCCGTAGCGCGTGGCCGTCAGCGAACCGGTGGCCGTCCACGTGTCCGTGGCCGGGTCATACAGCTCCGCGGTGTTGGTGTCCCCGTCCGGCGTGGTGCCGCCCACCACCAGCACGCGGCCGGACTGGAGCAGCGTGGCGGTGTGGTAGAGGCGCTTCTTGCTCATGCTCGGGGCGGCGCGCCAGGTGTTCGTCACCGGGTCGAAGAGCTCGGCGGTGTTGAGCAGGGTGCTGAAGCTGGAGCCGGAGCGTCCGCCCGCCACCAGCACCCCGCCGGAGTTCAGCAGCGTCGCGGTGTGGCGCGAGCGCGTCGTGGCCAGCGCGCCCGGGGTGGTCGACCAGACGGACGTGGCCGGGTCATACACCTCCGAGGAGGACAGGAAGACGGACGAGGTGCTCTGCCCGCCCGCCACCAGCACCTTGCCGGAGGCGAGCTTCGTGGCGCTGTGCAGGAAGCGCGGCGTGACGAGCGTGCCCGCCGCCACCCACGTCCCGTCGTGCTCGTCGTAGCGCTCGGCGCCCATGAGGGCGCTGTTGCTGGTGGTCGTCCCGCCCGCCGCCAGCACCGCGCCGGAGTCCAGCGTGGTGACGGAGTGGAAGTAGCGCGTCGCCGTCATGGAGCCCGTCAGCCGCCACGGCGGCGCCGGCGCGACGTAGCGCTCCACCGTGGCGGTGGCCGGCCCGCCGTCCGGACGGCCACCCGCGACGAGCACGTCGCCGGTGTTGAGCAGCGTGGCCGTGTGGCCGAGCCGGCTCGTCGTCATGGAGTACGTGGTGTACCAGCGGTTGCTGGTGGGCTCGTACAGCGCCACCGTCTGGAGGTACGGCTCGCCGCCATCGGTGCCGCCGGTGACGAGCACCTCGCCCGAGTGCAGCAGCGTCGCGGTGTGCTGCGCGCGCTCCATGGGCAGCGTGCTGGTGGTGGGCGTCCACGTGCCGCTCGCCGGGTCATACAGCTCGGCGGTGCGCGTGGCGGTGAGCTCGTCCACCAGGCCTCCCGCCACCAGCACCTTGCCGGACAACAGCAGCGTCGCGGTGTGGCCCGAGCGCACGCCACTCATGGCCGCCACCACCGTCCACGTGAGCGTGGCCGGGTCATAGACTTCCGCCGTGCGCAGGAAGGTGCCGCCCGGGCCCCTTCGCCCGCCCGTCACCAGCACCTTGCCGGACGCCAGCAGCGTCGCGGTGTGCCCCACCCGCGGCGTGGACAGGCTGGCCGTCTCCGCCCACGTGCCCGTCGCCACGTCGTAGAGCCGCGCGGTGGCGAGCCCGCCGCTGGCGCCCTCGCCGCCCGCCACCAGCACCTTGGGGCCGGAGGAGGTGGAGACCAGCGTCGCGGTGTGGCCCGAGCGCAGCGAGTCCAGGCTGCCCGTCGCCGTCCACTGGCCGGTGGACGGCTCATACAGCTCGGCCGTGCCGGTGGAGGACGCGCCCGAGTCACCGCCCACCACGAGCACCTTCCCGGACGGCAGCAGCGTCGCGGTGTGGCGCCGCCTCACAGCCACCATGGAGCCCACGTTGGACCAGCGGGCTGCCTTCACGTCGTAGAGTTCCGTGCTCGCTGTCTGACCACCCGCCACCAGCACCGCGCCGGAGCGCAGCAGCGTCGCGGTGTGGTCCACACGCTGCGTGGACATGTTGGAAGCAGGCGTCCACGTCGAGCTATCGCTCAGCACCTCGATCGAGGCTTCCTGGTTATTCAGCGCTTCTGAAAAATCCTCGTGTGAACAGCCCGCCATGGCGAGCGTCATCACGAGCGCGGCCATTCGGCCGAACCCAGCAGGGCAATTCATGGGGAGGAGGTCCTTTTTTGCGACTTGAGGGGGAACGTGGGCGGGGGCCCACGCCTTGTCGCCTTTACTCCAGCCCGCGCGCCGGAGGCCATTGCGTCGGTCAGAAGTGAACACTACGCCCCGGGTGGGGCCACCCGTACCCAGCCCTGGAGGGCAGGCGGGCTAGCTGCTGGCGGACGTGTAGTGGCCGATGGAGCGCAGCCAGACGCGTCGCGAAATCCAGGCAAAAACCGCGGAGCCCACGACAGCGCCCCCGAGCGCGTGCGGCGGCAGGCGCCCCAGCATGGCCTCCGCGGGGAACGTCGTCATCAGCGCGAGGGGGATGACGTACGTGAAGAAAATCGTCAGCGCGCCCTTGGCCACGCCCTGGAACACGGAGGACGGCCAGCGCGCGAAGTCGAAGATGGACGTGAAGAGGTACGTGAGGTTGTCCACGCGCACGACGAAGAAGGCCGCGCTCACCGTCAGAATCCACAGCGAGTAGAGCAGGAGCGTGCTCGTGCCGAGCAGCAGCACCGACGACAGCACGCCCGTCACCGACGGCACCCGGTCCAGCTTCGCGAAGGCGTAGACGAACAGCCCCAGCCCGGTGAGCACGTTGAAGGCGCGCCACGGGAGGAAGCGCTGCGTAGACACGAGGAACTGCGCATCCGCGGGCTTGAGCAACACGAAGTCCAGCGTGCCCTTGCGGATGTGGTCCACCACGCCCGTGAGGCTGGGGTTGATGGCCCCTTCGAGGATGCCCTGCAGGAGCGTGAACCAGCCCACCACCAGCAGCGACTCGCCGAAGCTCCACCCCTCCACCACGGGCCGCTCGCCGAAGACGACGAACAGCGGCGCCAGCGCGGTGAAGGTCCAGAAGAGGGACGTAATCCCTTCCGTGAAGAAGTCCGCGCGGTACTGGAGCGCCAGCAGGCCGGACGCCTTGAGCTGGATGCCGAACAGCCGCCAATAACGCCGCACCGTGCCCACGCCCTACCCTCCGAACGCCGCGAAGCGGCGCACGCCCTGCTTCCACACCACCACGGCGACGCCGGACAGCACCGCCACCCACGCCCACTGCGCGCCCAGCAGCGCCAGCGCCTCCCGCCACTCGTGCGCGCCCGTCATCAACTCCACTGGCAGGCCAATCTGGTAGCGGAAGGGCAGCCAGTCGATGACCGTGCGCAGCCCCGCGGGCAGCAGCTCCACCGGGTACATGTACCCGGAGCAGACGAAGTACAGGACGAGCCACACCTCCATCACCTTCTGGCTGCTGCCGAGGAAGAAGCTCAGCGCGCCGATGGTGACGTTGGCCAGGAAGGAGATGGCCCACCCGCCCAGCACCGCGAGCACGAAGAAGGCCCACTGCCACGCGTGCTGCGGCACCGCCCGGCTCCCCACCAGCACCACCGCGAGCACCGTCACCGGCACGGCCACCAAAAGGCGCATGGGGAAGCCGGCGATGTTCTCCGCCGCGTAGGCCCATAGCGGAGAGATGGGGCGCAACAGGCGCATGGACAGCGTGCCCTGCCGCACCTCCCAGTTGATGAGCCACGCGGCCCAGGAGCTGGTGAGCTGGCGCACCGCGAAGGTGGCGAGGAAGTAGCCCACGAAGTCCGCCTGCCCGAAGCGGCCCACCGGCGCGCTCCGCGCCACCGCCATCCACAGCACCATGTTGACCAGCGGCATGGTGGTGGACAGCACCCAGATGAGCATCTCCGCTCGGTAGGCCACCGCCTCGGCGAAGCCCACCTTGAGCAGCGTGGGCATGGCGCGCAGGGTGTTGCGGAAGCTCATGCCGGCACCGACTCGCCCGCCGGGGCTTCATGGGAGGCCGCCTCGCGGCGCGCCTTGTTCTCCGCGAACAGCTCGCTCATCACCTCTTCGAGCGGCGCGTTCTCCACCGTGAGGTCCGTCACCGGCAGCCCCGCCAGCGCGCGGCTGATGGTGGCGTTGACGGCCTCCTGCCGCACCTGGAGCACCGCGGTGCCGGCCTCGTGCGTCACCACCCGGCCGCCCAGCGGAGCCAGGCGCGCGGCGTCCACCTGCTCGGACAGGCGCAGCACCACGCGCTTCTCCGGGCGCACGCGCTGCACCAGCGCGTCCAGGCTGCCGTCGTAGGACAACAGGCCCTTGTCGATGACGATGACGCGGGGGCACAGCGCCGCCACGTCGTCCATGTAGTGGCTGGTGAGGATGAGCGTGGCGCCGTACTTCTCGTTGTAGTCCTTGATGAACGTCCGCATGGTGGCCTGCATGGACACGTCCAGGCCGATGGTGGGCTCGTCGAGGAAGAGCACGCGCGGGCGGTGGATGAGCGCCGCGGCCAGCTCGCACTTCATCCGCTCGCCCAGGGAGAGCTGCCGGGTGGGCTTGCCGATGAGGTCGCCGATGTCGAGCAACCCAATCAGCTCGTCCATCGTCTGCTTGTACTGGGCCTGGGGCACGTCGTAGATGGCGCGGTTGAGCTCGAAGGTCTCCGAGGGAGGAAGGTCCCAGAGGAGCTGCTGCTTCTGCCCCATGACGAGCATGATTTTCTTGAGGAAGGCCTCTTCACGCAGCCGCGGCACGTGGCCGTCCACCGTCACCTCGCCGTCCGAGGGGTGGAGCAGCCCGGAGAGCACCTTGAGCGTCGTCGTCTTGCCGGCGCCGTTGGGGCCGAGGAAGCCCACGCGCTCGCCCGGGCGGATGTCGAAGGAGATACCGTCCACGGCCTTCACCGTGGTGTAGCTGCGGTGGACGAGCGAGCGGAGGGCCGCCTTCAGGCCCGGCGGGCGCTTGTGGACTTTGTAGTGCTTGCGCAGGCCGCGAACGGAAATCATGAGGAACCAGGGTTTAACGCGGTCGCCCCCGGGTGGCGACCTTCCCGTTGAAGCCTTGGCGGGATGACAACGGATTGACGTGGACCGCGCCCGTCCCCGGAGACGGCGCGCCACGAAGTGAAGGTGCGGTCGGGATGAGCAACGCGTACAGCAAGGACCTGGAGCGGTGGATGCCGAGGCTCATCGCCGTGTGGCGTGCCTCGCGCGGGCGGAGTGACGGGCCGGAGACGCGCCTCACCCCGCAGGAGGTGAAGGAGGTCGGCGCGGGCGTCCGCCAGCTCTCCCTCGGCCTGACGCGCGAGCGGCAGCTCGCCGGTGCGCGGTACATGGATGACCCGCGCCTGCTCGGCGCCTACCTGCTCTTCTACTGGCCGGTGTCCTACGCGCAGGCGCGGCAGGTGCTGGGGGAGTTGCCCAACCGGCCCCGGCAGGTGCTGGATTTGGGCAGCGGCCCGGGCCCGGTGGCCTTCGCCGCCATGGACGCGGGCGCCAGCGAGGTGACGGCCGCGGACCGCAGCAAGGCCGCGCTCAACCTGGCGCGAGCGCTCGCCACCGAGGCCGGCGAGGCGCTGGCCACGCGCGAGTGGGACCCGACGAAGAAGGGCGCCCCGCTGCCGGAGGGCAACTTCGACCTGATTACGATGGGCCACGTCGTCAACGAGCTGTACGGCACCGGTGACGCGGCCACGGCCCCGCGCGCGGCGCTCTTGGAGGCGGCGCTGGCGAAGGTGAAGCGCGGCGGCAGCCTGCTCGTCATGGAGCCGGCGCTGCGCGAGACGAGCCGCGCGCTGCTCCACGTGCGCGACGCCATGGTGGAGCGCGGCTACGCCATCCGCGCGCCGTGCATGTACCGGGGCGCGTGCCCGGCGCTGGTGAAGGAGACGGACTGGTGCCACGCGGAGCGGCCCTGGCCCATGCCTCGCGTGGTGGAGGAGCTGGCGCGCGCGGCGAGCCTGCACAAGGAGGCGCTGAAGATGAGCTACCTCGTGCTGGCGCCGAAGGGAGAGGCCTGGCCGGAGCTGCCGCCGGGACGGCTGTTCCGCATCGTCTCCGAGCCGCTGGAGGGCAAGGGGCGCAAGCGCTACATCGGCTGCGGCGCGGAGGGGCGCGTGGGCCTGGCGATGCAGGAGAAGCACCGCAACGAGCGCAACGAGCGCTTCATGCAGCTCAACCGCGGGGACGTCATCTCGGTGACGGAGACGGAGCCCAAGGGCGACGGGCTCGCGCTCGACGACCGGACCGAGGTGCGGATGGTGGCGCCGGCCGGCAAGGGCATTCCGCCTCCGCCGCCGAAGGAGGACGCGCCGTCGAACCCGGGAACCAGCCCGAGCCCGGGCGCGCCCTCCTGAGGTTGTCCGGCCACTGGCTACGCGTGGCCAACTCCCCGCGCTGCGTCGGCTACGGCCGGGCGTGCGCGTAGCCGCCGGTGAGCACGTCCTTCATGTGGCGGAACGCGCGCACGCTGTCCTTCATCGCGCTCCACGCGCCCTGGGCGAGGACGGTGGCCTGCACACGAACGAGCCGCAGCCGGGGCTCGCGGGCGGGGGTGGCGCGCGCCTTCGGGGGATTCATCAGGGAGGCGATGTTCATGGGACGCTCCGGGGGTTTGGAGTCCACGGAAGTGTCCACGTTGCCCGCAAAGTCAGCGTTGCGGCCGGGCAACTTCGACGTCACATCGCGTGTGCCCGAACCAGCACGGCCGGAGAGCAGCCGGCGCAGCGTCCACTGACGGACGTCTCCCTGCCCTCGGGACGGGCGACAACGTGGGGGAAGCAAGGAGAGGGGGCGGAAGCGCTCTGGTACGGTGACAGCCTTCCTTCTCTTCCACGAAGCGAGCCCCGTGTCCGCCTCTGCCAAGCCGTTGCGTACGCTGTACCCGCCCATCGAGCCCTACCACACCGGTCGCCTGCGCGTGTCCCCTCTCCACGAGGTGTACTACGAGGAATGCGGCAACCCGAAGGGCAAGCCGGTGGTCTTCGTCCACGGTGGCCCGGGCGGCGGGACGGACCCTCGGCAGCGGCGCTTCTTCGACCCGGAGGCATACCGCATCGTCCTCTTCGACCAGCGCGGCTGCGGGAAGAGCACCCCGCACGCGAGCCTGGAGGAGAACACCACCTGGGACCTCGTGGCCGACATGGAGAAGCTGCGCGAGCACCTGGGCATCGACCGGTGGCAGCTCTTCGGCGGCTCGTGGGGCAGCACCCTGTCGCTGGCCTACGCGGAGACGCACCCGGAGCGCGTCACGGAGCTGGTGCTGCGCGGCATCTTCCTCCTGCGCAAGCGCGAGATTGACTGGTTCTACCAGCGCGGCGCGGACGCCATGTTCCCGGACGCGTGGGAGCACTACCTCGCGCCCATTCCGCCCGAGGAGCGCGGGGATTTGCTGGCCGCGTACGCCCGCCGGCTGATGGGAAGCGACGCGCAGGCACGGCAGGAGGCCGCGCGCGCGTGGAGCGTGTGGGAGGGCCGCACGAGCTGCCTGTACCCCAACGCGGAATTGGTGGCGCGCAACGCGGGGGACTCCTTCGCCCTCGCCTTCGCGCGCATCGAGTGCCACTACTTCATCAACAAGGGCTTCCTGCGCAGCGACACGCAGCTGCTCGACGACGTGCACCGCATCCGCCACATCCCGGCCGTCATCGTCCAGGGGCGCTACGACGTGGTGTGCCCGCCGGAGAGCGCGTGGGCGCTGCACAAGGCCTGGCCGGAGGCGGAGCTCGTCATCGTCCCGGATGCAGGCCACTCGGCGAACGAGCCCGGCAACACGTCCGCGCTGGTGGAGGCGACGGACCGCTTCAGGCCGAAGTAACCGCGGGCACGGGCTCCGGCTCGCGGGGCCGCAGCCGGAGGATGAGCCACAGGCAGAGGAGCGCGAGCACCGTCACCGCGCCCTCGGCCGCCACCGCGCCCGCCCACTGGCCCACCACCACGGCCACGCCGTTGAAGAGCGCATGGGCACCCACCGCGAGCCAGTACCACCGCACCTGCCCCCGGACGAAGCGCTGGAGCACGAGCACGGACATGGCGACGTGGAACACCATGGCCCCCATGCGCTCCCAGGCGCCCAGCAGCGGCTCCCACCAGCGCAGCCCCGCGAAGGATTCCTTTGCCTTCCGCACCCCCTCCATCGCTTCCGGAGGGAGCTTCAGCGTGGACGGGTCCACCTGGGACAGCGCCACCATGTTGATGAGCGCGAGCGCGGCCATGCCGCCAACGAGCACCGCGGACTCCAGCCCGCCGTGCCCCAAGCCGAAGCCCACCGCGTCCTTCCAGCGCCGGAAGTCCTTCAGCGGCCCGCGGAAGGCCAGCAGGCGCGCCGTCTCCTCGAAGAGGCCCGCGGTGAGGCACAGGAGCGCGAGCCACACGGCCATGAACGTCGGAGACGTCTTCAGCGGCTCGCGCAGCACGTACTGGAGGACCTGTACCAGCGGCACGCGGGTGAAGAGCTGGGACAGTGCGAAGGCCGCCGCGCCCCAGCCCACCACCTTCCACGCCACGCCGAGCCGGCGACGCGCCCAGAGCACCGCCGCCACCGGCATCAGCACGTCGAAGGCGATGGCCACCAGGAACCCCACAGCCGCGCCGACATTCACGCCAGAAGCCGAAGCCATGTGAGCACCCTCCCTCGCGTCTCCGGTCTACTCCACCCGCCGCTCCGTCACCACGAAAGCCGGATTCAGCGGCGAGGAGCGGACCGGGCGCTCCTCGCCGCGCCTCGGCCCGAGGTGCCACGCGGGTTCCAGCGGCCGGACACCGTCCTCAGTGTCCCGGAGGGGCAACCCCGCCCCGACCTCGGGAGGTTCCGACGTGCGCTCCACTTCCGCCCTCATCCTGGGTGCAGCTCTCTGCGTCTCCTCCGCGTGGGCGCAACATTCGTCCTACGACCCGCGGAAAGAGACGCAACACCAGTCCGCGCAACAGCAGTCCGCGAAGGACGACACGGTGGTGGAGGACGTCACCATCGCCTTCGCCGAGGTGCCCGACGACTACCTCACCCGCGCGCAGTCGAAGTTCAGCAGCGACCGGAAGGAGTCGGCGCAGGACCTGCGCAAGGCGGCCGCGGCCATCGAGCTCTCCGCGGCCCACGCGGGTGGCGAGGCGAAGACGGGGCTCGAGGACGCCGCGAGAGACTTGCGTCAGGTGGCCAAGGGCGTGGAGGACCGCAGCGTGAAGTCCTCGGCCGAGCTGAAGCAGTCGCTCGCGAGCGCCGCGCACGCGCTGGCGAACGCGCACTACCTCGCCGCCGAGGAGGCGTGGTCCCGCAACGAGGCCAGCCGCGCGGGCCACGAGCTGGCCGCCTCCGGCCAGTACCTGGAGCACGCGGCGAAGTGGACGGGCAAGGAGGCGGAGACCGCCGTGCGCACCAGCGTGCGCGGCGCGAAGAGTCTGTCGGGGGACCTCATCGAGGGAGCGGGCTTCGTCCCCAACAAGGTGGGCGAGGGCATCGCCGCGGTGGGCCGCGACATCGAGAAGGTCGGCGGCATGGTGAAGGCCACCGGCGGCGCCGGGAAGTCTGGCGAGGAGCAACAGGGCGTGGGTGGTTCAGGCGTGCCGAAGCCGGAGCAGGACACCCCCGGCGTGGACGAGAAGCCCAACCATGAGGAGTACGAAAAGGACTCGTACGAGCAGGGCTACGAGGACGGGCGTGAGGACCGCCCCAAGGACGAGAACCCGCTCCCGTGAGACACCGGCCAGCGAGGGCGTGGCACGAACCTTCCGCGCACCCGCCCTCACCGGCCGCACCTTCGTCAGCGGCCGCCGAGCGCCGTGGCCAGCTCCTCGTAGATGTGGATGGCGCTGCGGATGGACTTCTCCCAGTCGCCCAGGTGCAGGCTCTCGTTCTCCGAGTGGGCGTACGTGTACGGGTCCTCCACGCCGATGAGCAGCGCGGGCACGCCGCCCAGCTCGCGCGCGAAGGGCTCCACGAAGGGAATGGACGCGCCGCAGCCGATGGCCACCGCCTTGCCGCCGTAGCCCTTCTCCAGCGCGCGGAACGCCGCCTGGAACGCGGGATGCGACGGGTCCGTGTACCACCAGCCCGACGCGCCCTCGGTGTGGAAGTCCACCTCCAGACCCCACGGGCACACCTTGCGCAGGTGCGCCTTCAGCCGCTCCTCCACGTCGCGCGCATCCAAATCCGGGACGATGCGGATGCCCACGCGCGCCCACGCCGAGTCGCAGATGATGTTGCGCGCGTCCTTGCGGCTGCTGGCCTGGATGGCGTTGATGGTGAGGCTCGGCTGCCGCCAGTTCATCTCCCAGACGTGCTGCCCGCCGCCCAGCACCTGTACGCCGGGCAACAGACCCACCTGCTCGCGGAAATACGCCTCGTCGCCCGGCAGTGAGCGGATGCTCGCGCGCTCCGTGTCCGTCGGCGGCCGCACGCGCTCGCGGATGCCCTCAATCGCGATGGAGCCATCCGGGTTCGTCAGCGTGGCCAGCATGCGGCACAGCGCCATGACGGGGTCCGGCACCGGCCCACCCCACATGCCCGAGTGCACCGCCTGCTTCAGCCCGCGCACCTCCACGTCCACCGTGACGAGCCCGCGCAGCGCGGTGGTAATCGACGGCAGCCCCGTGTCGAAGTTGGACGTGTCCGTGAGGACAATCGCGTCCGCCTTCAGCAGCGCCGCGTGCTTCTTCAGGAACGCGGAGAGGTGGTTGCTGCCAATCTCCTCCTCGCCCTCGATGATGACCTTCACGTTGAGCGGCAGCCGGCCCGCACCCTTCAGCCACGCGTCCACCGCCGACGTGTGCACCACGATGCCGGCCTTGTCGTCCGCCGAGCCGCGCCCGTACAGCCGGCCGTCCCGCACCACGGGCTCGAAGGGCGGGCTCTTCCAGGCACCCGCATCCCCGGCTGGCTGGACATCATGATGCGCGTACAGCAGCAACGTGGGCCTGCCCGGCGCCTTGAGCACCTCGCCATAGACGTACGGATGGGCCCCCTCGATTTCGAGGAGCTGAACGTTTTCAAAACCACGGTCCTTGAGGAGCTTCGCGGTGGCCTCGGCGCTGCGGCGGACCTCGGCCGCGTCAAAGCCGGGAAAGGAAACACTGGGAATCCGTACGAGGGCCTTGAGGTCCTCGAGGTAGGCGTGCTTCTGGGCTTCGAAGTGGAAGAGTGCCTTGTCGGTGGACATGGGCCTCCCATAACCCAAAAGGCAGGCAGGCGCCTTCATGTGGCCCATGCGGACCTCGCCGGGTCAGGTATCATGCGCCGCCATGCCTGAGACTCCGACTCTGCTGCTCGTCGACGACGACAGCTTCGTGCGCCGTATCCTCAAGGACGTCATCTCCGAAACAGGCATCGAGCTGCGACTGCTCGAGGCGGCGGATGGAGAAGAGGGACTGGCGGTAGCCGCGCGCGAGAAGCCCGCGGTGATGTTCCTGGACCTCTTCATGCCGAAGAAGAGCGGCCTGGAGGTGCTGGGGGCCATCAAGAGCGTCTCTCCGACGACACGCGTGCTGGTCATCAGCAGCATGGACGCCGAGCCCGTGGTGGAGCAGGCCATGGCCGCGGGCGCCGTGGGTTTCGTGGGTAAGCCCTTCCACCCGCTGGAAATCGCCTCGGCCGTGCGCCAGGCGCTGGCTCACTGACTCACGGGGTGTCTGCGTGTCGTCTCCTGCTGTCGGTTACTGGGTTGCGGACAACCTCGGACGCGTGCTGGGCCCGCTGGCCCTCCAAGCACTGAGAGAGCTCATCGCCTCCGGGCGATTGAAGGCGGCGGTGCGGGCCTCGCGGGACGGCACCCAATGGGTGGCCCTGCAGGAGATGCCCGAGCTGCGCGACTTGTTCGCCACCGCGCACCCCTCTCAATCCGTGGAGCAGCAGCAGGCCGAGCGGCTCCGCACCCAGCTGCGCGGCCTGCAGAATCTGTCCGCCCACGACATCTTCGGCGTCAAGCCGCACGCGAGCCTGGACGAGCTGCGACTGGCCTACTTCCGCATGGCCAAGCGCTTCACGCCGGACCACATGGCCCCGGACACGCATCCGGAGCTGAAGAAGGTGTCGGCGGAAATCTTCGAGTTCCTCTCGAAGCGCATGCGCGAGGCCGAGGCGCTCTACATGCAGGGTGCGCAGCAGCCCCGCCCCGCCCCGCCGCGGCTGGACATGAATGGCGCCGCGCCGGCCGTGGCTCCGGTGGCTCCTGTCGCCGCCCCTGTCGCTCAGGTGAGGCCGCCCGTCGCTCCGGTGGCTCCGGCACGTGCGCCCGTCGCACCGGTGGCGCCTCCCGTGGCCGCGCCGCCGCCCCGTCCTCCGCCCGTGGTGCAGATGGCGGCCGCGCCCATGCCGGCACGAGCTCCCGTGGCGCCTCCGCCCGCGGCGCCCTCGCCTCCGCTGCGCACGCACACGCTGCCCTCACAGTCCCCCGCGCCCGCGCCGTCGGTGCGCAAGGCGGCGGCAGCGCCTACGTACTCCGCCGCCGAGTTCGTGGGTCTGGAGCGCCGCTCCGATGACCGCATCCACGCGGACGTGCGCGTGACGATTCAGAACGCGGGCATCTTCACCGACCACCGCATCATCAACCTGTCCTCGGGCGGGCTCTTCATCGCCACGGACAAGCCGCTGCGGCTGGGCACCCAGGTGGAGCTGACGCTGCGCTTCGATGACCCGGCACGGGTGATGACGCTGCGCAGCTCCGTCATCTGGGAGAACTCACTCGAGGACGGGAAGAACCCGCGCGGCTACGGGCTCCGGCTCAGCCACCTCCGCCCCGAGGAGAAGGAGTTCATCCAGAAGTTCCTCGTCAAGGCGAAGCCGCCGAAGAAGTAGCGCCCGACGAGGGCTCGCGGCCTAGAGCATCTGACCGAGGAACACCGCCCCGGTCATCACGAAGGCGGCCATCACCGCCATCACCGCCTTCAACTCCAGGTCATCGCGGCCCATCACGTTCAGGAAGTTCATTGTCGGTACCTCCGTTCTTGCCCCTCGCCCATCCCTACGGGGTGCGGCGAAAGCCATTGCACAGACGCTCCCGCGGCAGCGAAGTGACGGCTTGCGGACGCTCGGGGTGCCCCCCAGGATGACGCCCGTGTCCGTCTCTTCCGTCGACTACCGGTTGCTCGAAGGACTCCCCATCGCCGCCGCGGTGGTCCGTGGTGAGCACCTGCTGCACGCCAACGCGGCCATGGCCCACGTGTTCGGCGTCCCGCTGCCCGAGCTGCTGGCCATGCCCGTCACCGCCATCATCGCCCGCTTCATCCCCGAGGAGCGCGGCTGGGTGGAGCCCATCTACGAGACGTATTCCCGCGGCGGCCCTCGCCCCGAGCAGCCTCGCTGGGTCCGCATCCGGCGCGCCGACGGGCAGCAGCTCACCCTGAGCGTCCACCATGCACCGGGGCTCACGCCGGAAGACACGGTGGTGCTGATGCAGAACGCGGAGGGCGAGGACTCCGTGCGCCGGCTCACCGAGGCGCTCGCGGCGGCCGCCGCGGACATGGTGCACTGCCGCGACGAGCAGACGGTGCTGGAGAAGGCCGTGGACGCCGTGCACCGCCAGGGCTTCTACGTCACCGTCATGCGGCTGGAGGGCGACATCTTCCGGCACGGGCCCATGCGCCAGGAGGCCGCCAGCGTGGCCGAGGCCGAGCGGCTCTACGGCATGCCCATTGGCGACGTGCGGATTCCCTCCGCCGCCGTGCCGCACTTCCGCGAGGTGCTGGGGCGCCGCAAGGCGGCCTTCCATCCGGACATCTTCGCCGTGGTGAGCCGCATCCACCCGCCGGAAGTCCTGGCGAACATCCGCAAGCTCTACCCACCGGAGGCGCAGGGGCTGGACGCGCCCATCCTCGTGGACGACGTGCCCTACGGCATCCTCTCCGTGCAGGGCACCACGATTACGCCGGCGGGCGCGGGCACGCTGGAGCTCTTCGCGCAGCTATTGGGCGGCGCGCTGGAGAACGTGCGCCACCACCAGACGCTGGCGGTGCGGCTGGACGAGGTGTCACGGCTGCAGGACGAGCTGGTGGCGCGCGAGCGGCTGACGGTGCTGGGCGAGGCCGCGGGCGTGGTGGCCCACGAGGTGCGCAACCCGCTGGGCGCCATCCTCAACGCGGTGGCGGTGCTGCGGCGCGAGGCGCACCTGGGCCCCACCGGTCAGGCCGCGGTGGGCATGCTGGAGGAAGAGGTCATCCGGCTGGAGGACATCGTCAAGGACCTCCTCGACGTGGTGCGCCCGCTGGAGCCGCGCCCCCGGCCCGTGCAGTTGGGCGAGCTGGTGCGCCGCGCGCTCGGGCAGCTCCACGGCCCGCCGGATGCGCCCACGCTGCGCTTCACCGTGGACGAGGCCCCCGAAACGCCCACCATCGAGGGCGACGAGACGCTGCTCCAGCTCGCGGTGACGCACCTGGTGCGCAACGCGGTGCAGGCGTCCCCCGCGGGCGGCCGGGTGCGGCTGGCGGTGGAGCCGGCGCAGGGCGGCGTACGCCTGGTGGTGGAGGACGAGGGGCCCGGCATCCCCGACGTGGACCCGCGCCGCATCTTCGAGCCCTTCTTCCTCACGCGCGCCAACGGGCGCGGCCTGGGGTTGGCCATCGTCCGGCGCGTGGTGCTCGCGCACGAGGGCACCGTGCGCGCCATGGCGAGGCACGGCGGCGGCGCCCGCTTCGAGCTGTGGCTGCCCACCGCGTCCTCGCGCGCGTCCGCCGGGTGAGCCGCTGCTGGAAGCACGAGGACCGGGTGTGCTCCCGGCCCCAGGGAAGGAAGCCCGGGCCTCCCTCCCCTTTCAGGGGCCATAACGCCAGGTACAGCGCCCGCCTCCTCGACATGGCCAGGGCCCGGCGCCCGGTACATAAGAACGAGGGTGTCCGCACCATCACCGTCCGCCCCTCACCACGCTCCGTCGGCGCGCGGCTCCCGGCTGGCTTCGCTCGCGGTGGCCAGCGCGCTGTTCATGGAGTTCATCGACTCCACGGCGCTCTCCACGGCCCTCCCCGCGCTGTCCACGGCCTTCGGCACCGACCCGGTCCACCTGAAGCTGGCGCTGACCTCGTACATCCTGGCGCTCGCGGTCGTCGCCCCGGCGAGCGGCTGGGTGGCCGACCGGTTCGGCCCCCGGCGGGTGTTCATGGTGGCCATGACGGTGTTCCTGGCCGGCTCGGTGCTGTGCGGCTTCTCCCGGACGCTGGAGCAGATGGTCCTCTTCCGCACCCTCCAGGGCGTGGGTGGCGCGCTGATGACGCCGGTGGGCCGGCTCATCGTGGTGAGCTCCGCGCCACGTGAGCGGCTCGTGGCCGCGATGAGCTGGTTCACCATGCCGGCGCTCGTCGGGCCGCTCGTGGGGCCGCCGCTGGCGGGCTTCATCCTGGGCATCGGAAGCTGGCCGTGGATCTTCTTCATCAACGTCCCCGTCGGCGTGCTGGGCATGCTCGCGGTGCTGCGCTTCGTGCCGCCGCTGCACCAGCCCGACCCGGGCCCGTTCGACACGAAGGGCTTCATCCTCGCGGCCATCGCCATCACCGCGCTGATGGGCGCGGCCGAGACGGTGGGCGTGGGCCTCGTCCCCCTCTCCGTGCAACTCGTGCTCTCGGGCATCGCCGTGGCGGGGCTCGCCGCGTACATCGCGTATGCGCGGAAGAAGGAGCGGCCCGTGCTGAACCTGCGGCTGATGAGCTTCGACACGTACCGGGCGAGCCTCATCGGCGGCACCCTGGTCCGCGTGGGCCTGGGCGCGACGCCGTTCCTCCTGCCGCTGCTGTTCCAGCTCGCGATGGGCTGGACTCCCGTCCAGGCGGGGCTCGTCACCATCGGCACGGGCGCCGGGGCGCTGGCGTGCAAGCCCGTGGCGCCCAAGGTGCTGCGGCGCTTCGGCTTCCGCAACACGCTCATCGCCTCCAACGTGGTCACCGCCGTGCTGACGGCGCTCCCCGCCGTCTTCCGCACGTCCACGCCCATCCCCTTCATCGTCACGGCGCTGGTGGTGGCCGGCTTCATGCGCTCGCTGCAGTTCACCGCGCTCAACACCGTGGCGTACGCGGACATCCCCCAGCGGGCCATCAGCAACGCGTCCACGCTGTCGGTGGTGACGCAGCAGATGGGCATGAGCCTCGGCATCAGCTTCGGAGGCCTGATGCTCCACCTCGCGCGCGGCAGCGACACCACGCCGCTGACGCCCGGGCGCTTCATCCTGCCCTTCCTCGCCGTGGGCCTGGTGTCCATGCTGGCCGGCCCGCTCTACCAGCGGCTGTCCCCCGGCGCGGGCGCCTCCATCGGAGGCCGGGCGGCGGCCTGAGCGGACGCCCGCCCCTCGGCGCGTACAGACACGGCCCGGGCTGATTCCGTTGCGCCGCCGCTATTGCCTGCATATACAGGCAACATGGACTCCACGGCCCCCGACAGCCCGATTCCGACGCCGTGCCTCTGCGAGACGCTCCGGCGCGCCACGCGCATGGTGACGCGGATGTACGACGACGCGCTGAGGCCCGCGAACCTGCGCATCACCCAGTTCTCCATCCTCGCCCACCTCCACAAGAGCGAGGGCATGCGGGTGAGGGACCTCGCGGCGGGCCTCCAACTGGAGGAGACGACGCTGACGCGCAACCTCCGCCTCCTCGAAGAGGAGGGTTGGGTGGCCACCCGGGCCGGCGAGGACCGGCGAGAGAAGTACATCTCCATCACCCGCTCCGGACAGCAGGTCCTCACCAGGGCCGTGCCCCTCTGGCGCGCCGTGCAGGAGCGCCTCCAGGAGCGCGTCTCCACGGCGACCTGGGACTCGGCGTTCCGCGCCCTGCCGAAGATTGCCGCGCGCGCCGCGCAGGACTGACAACCTTCCAGGCGGCAGGGGCCCCACCCCACCGCCATTTTCTTCACCCGATTACCTGTAGCTACAGGCAATCAACCCATACCGCGATTCACAGGCGAGAGGACACACCGATGTCACGCATTCTCATCACGGGCAGTTCGAAGGGGCTGGGCAGGGCCACGGCGCTGGAGCTCGCGCGGCGGGGGCACGAGGTCATCGCCACGGCACGCAAGGTGGAGACGCTCGCGGACCTGCCCGTCGCGCAGCGCATTGCGCTCGACGTGACGGATGACGCCTCCGTCCGCCGCGCCGTTGAACAGGCCGGCCGGGTGGACGTGCTCATCAACAACGCGGCGGACATCGTGGTGGCGCCGCTGGAGTCGGTCCCCTTCGAGGAGGTGCGCAACCTCTACGAGACGAACGTCTTCGGGGCGCTGCGGATGATTCAGGCCTTCACCCCGGCGATGCGCGAGCGCCGCTCCGGCACGGTGGTGAACATCTCCTCCGTGGTGGGCCGCATGTCGCTCCCGCTCACGGGCATCTACTGCTCCACCAAGTGGGCCCTGGAGGCGCTCAGCGAGTCGCTGCGCCTGGAGCTCGGCCCCTTCGGCGTCCGCGTCGTCGTGGTGGAGCCCGGGCTGGTTGGAACGGGGGCGCTCGACGACCCGCGTGCGCACTTCGGGAAGGATGACCCGTACCTGCCCCTCCGGCGCCAGTACCCTCCCCGGGAGCAGCTGACGCCTCCGGAGGCCATCGCCCGCACCATCGCCGACGCGGTGGAGGCGCCGGAGCAGAAGTTCCGCTGGCCCGCCGGCGCCGATGCCGAGGCGCTCCTCGCCGCGAGGGCGAAGCTGGATGACTCCGCCTTCGACACCACGCTGCGCTCGGCGCTCAAGCTTCCGTGATGAACGCCCGGCCCTCCGCGACGGCGGCCCATCCGGCCGTCGTGCTCGTGATTCTCTGCTCGGCGGTGTTCATGGCCGCCCTGGACATGTTCATCGTGAACGTGGCGCTGGGCGCCATCGGCACGGACTTCTCCGTCACGTCGCTGTCCCACCTGAGCTGGGTACTCAACGGGTACACCATCTTCTACGGCGCCCTGCTCGTCCCCGCCGGGCGCCTGACGGACACGCTCGGGCGCAAGGCAGGCTTCCAGCTCGGCCTCGTGCTCTTCACGGTGGCCAGCCTCGGCTGCGCACTGAGCGGAAACCTGTGGGTGCTGGTGGCGTTCCGCTGCCTCCAGGCGGTGGGCGCGGCGGTGCTCACACCCGCGAGCCTCGGCCTCGTGCTCACCGCGCTCCCCGAGGAGAAGCGCTCGCGCTCCATCCGCATCTGGGCGTCCAGCGGAGCGCTGGCGGGGGCCGCCGGGCCCGTGGTGGGCGGGCTGCTCGTGGCCTCGTCGTGGAAGGGCATCTTCCTGCTCAACCTGCCCATCGGCATCGCCGCGTTCCTCGCGGCCTCGCGGTTCGTCCCCTCCGTCAAGCAGGAGCGCGCCGCGCACCTGCCGGACTTCCTGGGCAGCGTGCTGCTCATCGTCTCCATCGGGGCGCTCGCGCTGGGCCTCATCGAGGCACCGGGCTGGGGATGGAGCTCCACGGCGGCCGTGCTCTGCTGGGGCGTCTGCGCGGCCTCGCTGGTGGCCTTCATCATCAGCTCGGCATGGCACCCGAGCCCGGTCATCGAGCTGTCCCTGCTCAAGCACCGGACCTTCGCGTGGTCCAACATCACCGTACTGCTGCTGTCGGTGACGTTCGCCGCGGAGCTGCTGTCCGTCATCCTCTTCATGGAGCAGCGCTGGCACTGGACCGCGCTCCAGACGGGGCTCGCGGTGGCGCCGGGGCCCTGCATGGTTCCGCTCTTCGCCATCATCGGACAGCGCCTGGGCAGGAAGCTCCCGGTGGGCGTCATCACCGGCGCGGGCGCGCTGCTGCAGGGACTGGGCGCGGCCGTCCTCCTCGCGAGCGTCGGCGGGGAGGCGGGC
Organism: Pyxidicoccus sp. M6; assembly: GCF_055568925.1. NCBI lineage: Bacteria > Pseudomonadati > Myxococcota > Myxococcia > Myxococcales > Myxococcaceae > Pyxidicoccus > Pyxidicoccus sp. M6. The sequence goes on from NZ_CM145714.1 coordinate 10,771,846, forward strand.
TACGTCACCACCGTCCTCCCCGGCTGGCTGCTGGTGGGCGCGGGCAACGGGCTGGCGTTCCCCACGGCCATCGCCTCCGCCACCGTGGAGCTGCCTTCGCACCAGAGCTCCACCGGCAGCGCCGTGGTGAACATGAGCCGGCAGGTGGGCATGGTGCTCGGCACCAGCATCCTCGTCGTCATCCTCGGCGGCGCGGACGCGGCGGACCCGGGAGGCACCTTCTTGCGAGGCTGGTGGTTCGCCGCGCTCGTGGCGCTCGTCGCCGCGACCACCGCGCTCGGCATCTCCCGTCCGACGGCGGTGGGCGTGCCGCAAGCCCGGGTTCCGCAGCATTGAAGTGACGCGGAGTGCCCGGCAGTCCCCCCGCTGCCGGGCACTCCCCTTCCGTCAGCGGAAGTACGGCGTCAGGGCCACGCCGATGCGGGCCACCAGGTCCTCCGTCTGCAAGCGCTCATCCCCGCTCAGCGAGGGAAGCCCCGCCGTCAGCACGTCGCGCGCCTCGCGCAGGGTGGCGTAGGCCCCCAGCGTCTGCTGCGCCTTCAGCACATCCACCATGGTGCGGCGGGCCGTGTGGCTGCGCACCCCGTCCGTGTTGAGCAGGATGGCCTTGATGTCCGGGAGCATCCTCGACATCAGCTCCGGCGTCGGGTTCGGGTTGGAGGTGAACTCGTCCCGCTCCGAGGCGGGGTCCAGGTAGAGCCGCGCGAAGATGCGCCGCGTGAGCTCGTCCGCGCGGGCCACGTAGCTCGGCGAGGCCCCCGGAGGAATCACCATCGGCGGACGGAGGTTCGTCATCGCCAGCTCATAGGCCGTCACCTGGGCCTGCGGTTCCGCCACGCGCACGAAGTTGAGGAGCGGGTGGACCTGGTAGATGAAGTAGTAGACGAACCGGCTCCACGGCAGCGTGCTGTTGAGCATGAAGGCCTGGGCCCGCAGGTACACCGGACCGTGGTGCCCGGAGATGGGCTCGGCGAAGCGGTCATACGTGCTGCAGTAGGGGTCGGTGCGCCGGTGCTCGTCGGTGCAGAAGGCCTGGGTGGGCAGCGACGGTGACAGGCCATAGAGGTAACGCACGGCCTGCACGTCATACGGGCCCGGTCCCTCCATCCGAGCCGCGTCGTCTTTGATGACGTAGTCCATCACCGACGAGGAGTAGAGGCTGCCGGGACTGCCGTCGTACACGAGCGAGCCCGCGAAGTTGTGCCGCAAACCCAGCGTGTGGCCAATCTCATGGAGCACGATGAACGTGAGGAACCGCTCCACCTTCTGCTTCTTCGTGAGCCCCGCCAGCAGGCCGCTGCTGCCCGAGGCCGCTCGCGCCCGGAGCAGGTCCGAGGCATGCAAGTCACATAGCGGTGCGCCGCTCATGCCAGCCCATGACAGCCGGAGCGGAGCGCGCGGCGCCGGCTCCGCCAGCTCGGAGAGGGCCGCGTCCCCGTCGAGCTCCTCGTCCGCGACCAGCACCCAGCTCACGGGGAAGTAGACGCTGGCGCCTCGAATCTCCCCGGTGTTGGGGTTGGTGCGCCAGTTCGCCATGGCGAAGGGCATCATCTCGTCCGTGTCGAAGATGAAGACGTTCTGGTCGTCGTCCGCGAAGCTCAGGCCGCTGTCGCCGATGTCCGCCTCGAACACCTTGAAGCCGAACACCGCGTTCCAGCCCTCGATGCCGCGCTTCACCGCGCCCACGAGGTCATAGTCCTGGAAGCGCGGGTCCTGCTGCGCCTTCAGGATGGCGTCGGTGATGTGCCACCGGATGGGCGTCATGCCCGGGTGGACGTTCCACTTCACCGCCACCTGCTCGATGACCTGCGCGGCGGTGTTGGGGATGATTCGCCGCTCGCCGCGGAAGTAGTGCTCCCGGGGCGGCAGCGGGGTGGGCGTGTAGCCCGGGCCCTCGGAGTACCTGCGCAGGGCGATGCCCAGCGTGCCGGCGGTGCGGAAGACGTTGTCCTCCATGAAGACCGGGGCCAGCTCGTCCGGGACGTCCGCATAACCGGTGTAGACCTGCTCGAAGGTGATGCCGTCCGAGATGCGGCGGAAGCGCTGCGCGAAGCTCAGCTCCACCTGGAAGTGGACGCCGCTCTCCCCCAGCTTGTCGCCCACCACGCCGAAGCGGTTGAGGCCCTCGGTGGGGTCGATGAGCACGTACTGACTGGCGCCGGGCAGGCGGTTGAACGGGGCGTAGCCGGTGACGATGGGGTACGCCTCGACGAGCACCTGGGGATGGAACACGTCGCTCATCACCTTGCGCGTGTCGACGTCGAAGACGAAGAGCTTCCCGTTCTGCTCCTCGAAGCTCACCACCCGCGTGCCCAGGGAGGTGGCCGCGGTGTAGACCACGCCACCCGGGTGGGCCTGCTTGGAGTAGGCGGAGAGGAACCACTGCTGGTGCAGCTCGCTGCGCCGGATGGCCAGGTAGAAGCTGGCGCGCGCGTCGTCCACCACGCCGTCGAGCTTCTGGGCGATGTGCTGCTGCTCGCCGGGGCTCAGCTCACGAGGGATGGCGACGAAGGCATCGTCCAACGACACCGGGAGGACGGCCTCGGGTGCTTCGGGTGTGGGCACCGCCGAGGTGTTGCCGCAGCCCGCGCTCAGGGCGAGCGCCAGGGACAGGGTGCTCCACCAGACGCGCCGCGTGTAGGGACTCCAAGGGGACATGGTGCACTCCGGACAACCGGATGGAGGGATTTCCATCCGGTGCCGGGGCAACGACACCAATCCATGACGTCCCTCACGCCTCGCGAGGCGAGCGGGAGATGTGCTCCACCGCGCAAGGAATCACCTCCTCGGGCGATATGGCATTCATGCAACAGCGTTGCGGCATGCCCCGCGCCTCACGGCCGGGGGCCGTACACCGGCAACGCAGCGCCCACCTCGTAGGCTCCGAGGTCCGGCGCGGCGCCGCTGTAGCCGTCGTTGATGCCGGGGATGGCCTGCCCCGCGTTCTCCGCGGCCGAGCCCGCGCGCACGCGCAGGTCAGGCGCCGCGGACTTCGTCATCGGCGCGGACGGGTACGCGACGGAGGCCGCGAAGACGCCGAGGTCCACCTGCACGGCGTTCTTCTCCTGGGTGCTGGCGCGCAGCGCGGTGAGGCTGGTGAAGCTGGTGCCACCCCACGTCCCGGTGAAGGTGCCCGTGGTGGAGCCCAGGCCGTCATGGTTCATGTCCGCGCCGGCCGTCACCAGGTCCGCGAGCGCCAGCACGCGCCCCGAGCCGCTGCTGTAGCCGTTGAAGCTCGCGCCCGGGCCTCCGATGAACAGGTTGTTGCGCGTGTACAGGCGCCCCACCGGCCGGCCCGCGTAGATGCCAAACGCGTCCCCGTTCTTCACCACCGTGTTGTGCAGCAGCACGTCCCCCGAGCTGCCCCGGTACAGTTTGAAGGCCACGTGGACCGCGTTGTAGACGACGTTCCGGATGAAGTACGTCGGCCCACCCAGGCCCGGCTGGGACGACATCGCGATGAAGTTGTGGGTGAGCCGGTTCCGCACGATGCGGCAGTTGTGGAAGCAGAAGTCCGCCTCGATGCCGTCATCCGCGTTGCCGTCGAGGTCGTTGTTCAGGATGTCGATGCTGAACTGGTCCACCGCCTCGTCGTCCTCCAGCAGGGAGACTCCATCGCGGAAGCCGGTGACGCGGTTGTGCAGGATGACGTGCCCCGGGCCGGTGACGGCGATGCCCTCGCCCAGGTTGTCGCCGTCCACGCCGAGCGACGACTCGGCCCACGTGGTGAGGCCCGTCACGACGTTGTCCGCGATGTACGCGTTCTCCGCGCGCAGGTAGGTCACGATGCCGTCTCCGCCGTAGGTGCTGCTGGCGTTGACGGTGCAGCGAGTCACCGCGACGTGCTTCGAGCCGTTGAAGCGGATGCGCCCGTTGACCGTGAGCCCGTCCAGGTGCACGTAGCTCCGCTCGAACAGGTTGACCTGCCCGTTGATGACGGTGCCCGAGGTGCCTCGAAGGAGGATGGGCTTGCCGGCGGTGCCGTCCTTCTCCCAGGTGAAGCCGCTGTACGTGCCCGCTCCGAGCTGGAGGATGTCCCCCGGCTGGGCGCTCGCGGCGACGCTCGCGAAGGTGGCCGGCGTCACGGCCTTCACGGGCGCACCCGCCATTGGCGCGGGCACCGCGCGCGTGGTGGCGCTCGCCGTGCGCGTGGCCGTCCCGCCGTCCGGGTCCGTGAGCGTCAATTCCAGCTCGTACGACGTCCCCGGCTGCAGGTCGAACACGCTGCCCGAGTGCCGGCTGCCCCAACTGAAGCCCTCGTTGTCGCCCGCTGACACGCGGCGCAGCGGCATCGACTCGCGCCACGTGCTGGTGCCCGCGGACCGGTAGCGCACCGTCACCACGCCGTTGGCGTTGGCATCGCCGGTGAAGGCCCATTCCACCGTCAGATGGTTCAGCGTCGGATAGGGCACGGTGACTGCGCCGGCCACCGTGGCGTTGGGACCGCCCGTGCCGCCATCCGTGTTCCCACCGGTGCCCGCGTCGGAGCCCGCGTCGGTGACGATGGCGCCCGCGTCGTGGCCGGCGTCCACCGGATCCTCGTGAGCGCCACCGTCCTTCGTGCCGCCTTCTCCCCCTCCACACCCCGCCCACACCAGCAGCCCGGCCACACACCCCAGCGTCAGCAATACAGGACGATTCATAACCTCTCGCAGCGGTCCGTTCGGTGGATGTTCACCGGACGCCAGCACGGAGCGCTGTCTTCCCGCAACGGAGTTTCACCGCCGCGACGTGGCCCGCCGCCCCCATCCAGCTCCGGGGTGAGGGCCTCTGAGTGCGGCGCCCACCCTGGGGATTTCCCATAGACAAAACTCCCCGCCGTCAGGGCAACTTTCCATCTCTGACAAATCAACTCCCAGAAGTCGGCCTCACTCTTCTGGGTGATTACACATGCAATTCATTGTCATAGGGTGCAGGCATCGCATCTCCCATTGAAGGAGCCCCATGCCTCCCAAGATTCGACCTCCCTCCATCTCCATCCCCAAGAGCCCCAAGGTCGACGTGCCGCGGTCGCCGAGCCCCACGAGCTCCACGCCCCCTCGCAGCCCGTCGCCATCGCAGTCCACGCAGGCCAGTGCGTCTTCCTCCACGGGGAAGAAGCGCCCCGCGCCGGACGACTTCGAGCCGAGCAGCTCGAAGCGGCCCAAGCGGGCCGCGGCGACGGGCGGCCAGCCGCCCTCGGCCGCGGAGCTGTACAAGCAACAGAAGGAGGCGGGCCTGCAGGACGTCCATGCCGCTCGCACGGGTGACATGTCCGCCCTGCGCACCGTGAAGGACGGTCCCGAGGACAGACTCAACGAGCTGGCCCACTACGGCAGCCAGGCCAAGGACAAGAAGGGCATCTTCTACGAGGGCGCCGCGGACAAGCGGGGACTCGGGCCCCAGCAGGTCCTCACCTCGGTGCCGGACCGCGACAAGAGCGAGCACACCAAGGTCTTCAAGGAGATGACGGGCGGTGAGCCCAGCTCGACGAAGTACCAGCAGAAGCTCGGCACCGCCGACAAGGGGACGGACTACGAAATCCTCCACGGCATGGGCCATGGCGAGGGTGGCAGCAAGACGCAGACACGCCAGAACCTGGCCTCCGCCTCCCATGGCGCCAACACGGCCATGATTCCCGCGGACAAGGCCATCAGCGGCAACCCCAACATCCTCGTGGACACGCAGTTCACCATGCGCCGTGGCACCGAGCGCGCCGAGTACATCGACCAGCGCTTCATCCACAAGGACCGCCCCGGAGAGCCCCTCTACGAGAAGCGCATCGACGGCGACATGCCCCGCGTCACCACCAGCCAGTACAAGCAGATCCAGAAGGAGGTGGAGCACCTCAAGCACCCGGACCTCGACACCGCCGTCGCGATGCTGAACTTCCACGACGGCAAGGGCCCCGGCAAGAGCTGAGCCCCGCATCGTCTCGAGCCGTAGGCTCCTCGCCGGAGCCTACGGCCCCCAGTGGAACATGGTGCCGTCCTGGGACGCGCTCCACAGCTCGTCCGACGTCAGCCCCTCCAGCGTCGTGAAGCCCTGGGTGCCGAAGCGGAAGTCGCGCCACTGCTCTCCGTCGAAGCGCACGAGGTCGTCCGTGTCCAGGTGCGCGAAGACGGCCCCCTTGCCGAAGGCCACCACGTCGAAGATGTCGGGCGAGACGCCGCCATCCACGTAGATGGGGTACGCAGGCTTCGTGCGCCACACGCCCCCTTCGCGCTCCAGGAGCAGCCCCTGGTCTCCCGCGGCGTACGCCAGGCCCGGGCTCACCACGTGGACGGAGTGGAGGGCGTGCTGCCCGGTGGAGGACGGCGGCAGCGACTCCTGCAGCCAGGGCCCTCCATCCGGGTTGTAGCGGTAGGCGACCGGAGATGCCGTCGGGGGCTCGCCGCCCATGGCGTAGCCCACGGCGATGAGCGTCCGCGGCTCGGTGCCATGAATGGAGCGGAGGTCCGCTTCCACGTGCGCCACCCGCGCCGGGGGCGCCGGGTAGTCCCAGCGGACGATGTCCCCCGCCTCGTTCACCGCGTAGAGCGTCGTGCCTCCATCCTGCTCGAAGCCCACCATGTCCTGGATGGCCGCCGCGCCTCCGTCGAAGGCGGCGCGCGAGCAAGGCTCCGCGGCGGTTATCGTCCGCGTCGCGAGCCGGCCTTCCCAGGAGCCCATGAAGACGCGCCCGTCGCTCGGCCGTGCCCAGGCGGTGGCCCACCCTCCGAGGCAGTCGGTGAACTGCTGCACCTGGACGCCGCCGTCCGCCTCCCGGCGCACGGAGGCGACCACGTCGTTGTTGTCGCTCACGAACCAGGCCCGGCCGCGCGCGTGCGGGGCCACGTCCCGCAGGTGCGCGCCGGCGACGAGCGGCTCCGCCTTCCACTCGACGCCGTTACAGACGGGCGCCGGGTCCACGACATGGTCGCAGTCGTTGTCCAGGAAGTCGCAGCGCTCCTCCATCCCCTTGGAGATGGACGCCGCGTGGTCATCACAGTCCGTGCCCCCGGAGTCCTCTCTCACGTAGCCATCGCCGTCCTCGTCCACCGCGCTCAGCGTCAGCACGACCTCGGCGGCCCCCTGGGCGGGGATGAGCACCTTGTCGGCCGTGACGCTGGCCACCACCTTCCCGTCGCACGCGTGCTCGCGGGCGGAGGCCGTCACCTTCACGGAGCTGCTCCACCCGGGCCTGCGCATGAAGCCCGTCTCGCGGGTGCCGCTCGCCTCCGTCACCGGAGGGTCCACCCGCAGCTCCAGCGTCTTCGAGGAGTCCTCCACGTCCACGAGTCGCAGCGCGACGCAGCCCGGACGGAAGCCGTCGTACGTCAGCAGCACGCGGACGTCGCAGGGGTGGTCCGCGTTGCATCCGCTGGGATTCTCCTCCTCGAGCTCCGCGATGTCCGGCACCGTGCAGGTGATGAACACCAACCCGAGCCCAACCCCGAGCCCCACCAGGGCCAAGGCGCGCTTCATGGCGAGACCTCCGCTCGCTGCGACGGGGTGTCGTCGCGCGTGAGGAACCAGGTGATGGCCGCTCCGGCGGCGGCGGTGACGGCCGCGCCCAGCAGGAGGTTGGCCGCGAGCGCCTGCCCCCGCGCGCTGTCCAGGTGCGCGGCCCGGTCGTCGTAGAAGAGTTCGCCGCGCGCGGCGTCCACGCTGCTCCGGGACTTCAGGCCGAAGTAGCCACCCGCGCCGCCGAGCACCGCGCCGGCGCCCAGCAGTGCAATCGGGAGCACGAGGGAGGAGCGCGAGGAGCGCACCTCCGTTTCCGTCGCGAGCGCCGAGGGAGGAAGGATGTCGGGAGACGGCGGAGTCTGCGCGAGCTGCGGGTCCTGCACCGTGCGCGGCGCGTCCGCCGGCGTGCGGGGATTGCGCGACTGGTTGCGCTGCACGCTCTTGCGCACGTCCTCGAAGTCTCGCGTCACCTTGGGGGACACCTTCACCGGAAGGCTCGCATCGGGCCGCAGCGAGAGGCCGGCGCGGAAGGCCGCGAGCGACTCCTGCCGCCGCCCCAGGTCCGCGAGCACGAATCCCTGGTAGATGGCCGCCTGGGCCCGCTGGTCGTCGTCGCGTGCGGCGAGCTTCGCCGCGTCGAGCTCCACGAGGGCCGCTTCGAAGTCGAGGTCATCATACGCACGGGCCGCGGCCGCCATGCGGTCATGGAAAGAGGGGCTGCTGGAAGCCGCGGGCTGGCTCCACGCCGACGAGGCCAGCATCAGCACGAGGCCGAGCACGATTCGCAGGTACATGGGCGCGGAAGATAGCATCGCGGCTCCGCGCCCCCGCCGTCGCGAAACGACTCGTAACGACTCGTGCGTGCTCTTCTGTGCACACGCCGTCTCGGCCGTTTCGACACCACGGTGCAGCTGCCATCGACGCTGTAATCGCATGAGCGTGGGAACGAGAGGGCGCGGGCAACACGTCATGGGGAAGCCCGTCCGTCTCCACGTCTCCTCTCGAGGGCAGCCATGCACACGGAGCGTTCGACTGGAGCGCGGAGTCCCGCGCGCCATGGCATCGGACCCGCCGAGCGGCCCCCATGCCGCCACCGTCGGGGGCGTGCCTTGACGCCCTGTCTCGCGCGCCTGCCAGTGCATCCGCTCCCGTTCCTAGCTTGGAACTGAGTGCGGGGCGCGCCTGCCGCGGCCCCTGGGGAGGAGAGCACCATGAGTCTGGACACCCCGCGTGGGCGCACCGAGGGCGGCGCAGGACTTCCGCCCACCCTGACGCCCGACCGAGTCGAGCAACTGAGGGCCCTCCTGCGCGGCGGGCTCGTCCGGCCCGAGGACGCTGACTACGAGGAGAGCTGCCGTCTCTACAACGCCATGATTCGCAAGCGCCCGGCGCTCATCGCCCGGTGCGCCGACGTGGCGGACGTCATCGCCTCGGTCGCCTTCGCCCGCGCGCAGCGCGTCCCCCTGTCCATCCGCGGCGGCGGACACAACGGCGGCGGGCTCGGCCTCTGTGACGCGGGCCTGGCCATCGACCTGTCGCGCATGCGCGGCGTCCGGGTGGACCCGCTCGCGCGCACGGTGCGCGTCGCGGGCGGAAGCGTCTGGGGAGACGTGGACCACGCCACGCACGCCTTCGGGCTGGCCGTTCCCTCGGGCATCATCTCCACCACGGGCGTGGGAGGGCTCACCCTGGGCGGCGGCATCGGGCACCTCTCGCGGCGCTTCGGCCTCACCATCGACAGCCTGCTCGCCGTGGACATGGTGCTCGCCGACGGACGCTTCATCACCGCGAGCGAGGACCAGTACCCGGACCTGTTCTGGGCGGTGCGAGGCGGCGGCGGCAACTTCGGCGTCGTCACCTCGTTCCTCTTCCGCGCCCACCCGGTGGACACCATCCTCGGCGGGCCCACGCTGTGGCCCGTCGAGCGCACCGCCGAGGTGATGCAGTGGTACCGCGAGTTCATCCTCTCGGCGCCGGAGGAGCTCAACGGCTTCTTCGCCTTCATGACCGTCCCGCCCGGGCCGCCCTTCCCGAAGGAGCTGCACCTGAAGAAGATGTGCGCGGTGATGTGGTGCTACAGCGGAGACCCCGCGCGGGCGGATGAGCTGTTCGCTCCAGTGCTGGCGCTCCGCCCGGTGCTGCACGGCGTGCAGCCCATGCCCTTCCCCATGCTGCAGACCGCCTTCGACGCGCTCTACCCGCCAGGCCACCAGTGGTACTGGCGCGCGGACTTCGTGAAGGAGTTGAGCGACGCGGCCATCGCCCGGCACGAGGAGTTCGCCAGGCAGATGCCGACGATGCAGTCCTCCATGCACCTCTACCCCATCGACGGCGCGGTGCACCGGGTGGGCCCCAAGGACACCGCCTTCAGCTTCCGCGACGTGAAGTGGGCCGAGGTCATCGTCGGGGTGGACCCGTCACCGGCCCAGGCGCAGGCCATCACCACCTGGACGAAGGACTACTGGGAGGCGCTGCACCCCTACTCCGCGGGCGGCGCCTACGTGAACTTCATGATGGAGGAGGGCCAGGAGCGGGTGCAGGCGACGTACCGGGACAACTACGCCCGGCTGCTCGAGGTGAAGACCCAGTACGACCCGGAGAACCTCTTCCGCATCAACCAGAACATCCGCCCCACGGGCGCGGCGCTGCCTCACTGAGGCGCCGCGCGCCTGGCCTCACAGCTTCGCGAGGGCCGCCTCGTAGTTCGGCTCCTGGGCAATCTCGGGCACCTGCTCGGCGTGGAGGACCTTCCCCGTCTCATCGAGGACGACCACCGCGCGCGAGTAGAGCCCGGCCATGCCGCCGTCCTGGATGGTGACGCCGAACTGCCTGCCGAAGTCGCCGCGGAAGCCCGAGAAGGTCAGCGCCCTGTCGATGCCCTCGGCGCCGCAGAAGCGCTTGAGGGCGAAGGGCAGGTCCATGGAGACGTTGATGACGGTGACGCCCGGCTTCTCCGTCGCCCGCTTGTTGAACGTGCGCACCGACGTCGCGCACACGCTGGTGTCGACGCTGGGGAAGATGTTGAGCACGCGCTTGCCCGGGATGGACGAGAGCTTCTTGTCGGCGAGGTCCACGCCGGTGAGCGTGGCGTCCGGGGCCGCGCTGCCCACGGCGGGCAGGCTGCCCGCGGTGTGGATGGGATTGCCCTTCAGGGTGATGTTGGCCATGCGTGCCTCCTGGAATGGGAGCGGGCGCCCGTCGTAGCGACATCCCACGACGGGCGCCAGTGAATCAGGGGCGGAACGTTCCCCTGTGCGCGCTCGGCCTCGATGGCTCAGCGCTTCGGCGCCTTGCCGGTCGTCTCCGTGATGAACTCGACACGTCGGTTCAGGCGCTGCTCCTCGGGCGTGCTGTTCCCATTCAGCGGGCGGCTCGGTCCATAGCCCGTCGCGGTGAGGCGAGAGGCCGCGACGCCGCGCTGGATGAGGTACCTGCGCACCATGTCCGCGCGCTGCTGGCTCAGCCTGCGGTTGAGCTCCTCCGGACCGGTGTTGTCCGTGTGCCCCTCGATGCGGACCGAGAGCCGGCGGTGGGCCTTCAGGTAGTCCGCGATGGCATCCAACTGCCGCTTCTCCTCCTCCTGGAGGGCGAACTCTCCCGTCGGGAAGAGGACGTGGTGGTCCATCGGCGGGCCCGACACCTCGGCCGGAGGCGCCTCCTCGGGCGGAGGCGTCTTCTCGGGCGGCTGCTCGGTGGGCGTCTCCTTCGGAGCGGGGCAGCCGTTGTGCGCGGCGTCCCCGGCCTCCTTCGGGCAGGCGTCCTTGTCGTCCGGAATGCCATCGCCGTCCGTGTCGCGCACGGGGCAACCGCGATTCGCCGGGTCGCCGGGCTCCTTCGGGCAGGCGTCCTCGTCATCCGGAACGCCGTCGCCATCCGCGTCGGGCGCGGGGCAGCCCTTGTAGCGCGGGAGCCCCGGCTCGTTGGGGCACGCGTCCTCGCGGTCCACCACGGAGTCGCCGTCCGAATCGCGGTCCGGGCAGCCCTGGTTCTCCACGGCGCCGGCCTCCAGCGGGCAGCGGTCCTTCCCGTTGGCCACCGTGTCTCCGTCGTCGTCCTGGTCCGGGCACTGCTCGGGCGTGTGCGTCCGTCCAGCCTTGCACGGGTCCTCGCGCTCGGGCGGCGTGTGCGCCCAGGCGATACCCGCGTTGATGCGGAGCGAGGGCGTGCCCGGGATGTCCGTGAAGCCATGCCCCGCCATCGCGAAGGCCTCGAAGCCGCCGCCCACCGGCAGCCGCAGGCCGCCGAGCAGCTCCAGCGCCACGTCCGGCTCCACGAGCGACTCGGCCGCCTCCAGCGCGATTTCGCCGCGCAGTCCCTCGCCGCGCGTGGCCACCACCAGCCCCTGCTCCAGCTCGGTGCCGAAGTCGCGGCCGGGCTCGACCTCCGTCGAGCGAATCCTCACGCCCGCGCTGGCACCCAGCGACACCGGACCCACCTCGCGTCCCACTGCCACGCGGGGCGCAATCTGGAAGCCCGCCCAGCCGTCCTGCCGGCCGAAGGCGCTCGCCGTTCCGCCGGGCAGTCCGATGTCCAGGCCGAGGCCGAGGAACACCGGCGCGCCGTCCTCGCGGCGCAGCAGCGAGTAGCGCGCGCCCAGTTCCGGCGTCCCGAGCCCGAAGGACTTCGGCTCCGACACGCCGGCCAGCTCGTCCGCGCCACTGCCGCCCTGGGCGATGATGAGGGGCAGCTTCGCGGAGAGCTCCAGGCGGTCGGTGGGAGACCACGCACCGGCGAGCCAGCCCGCCACGCGGTAGTCGATGATGTCGCGCTCGATGCCATCACCGCCCTCCAGGAGCAGGATGCCGCGCTCGTAGCCGGCCATGAGCATCAGCCGGTAGCCGCCCTCGGGCAGCACGTGGCCCGTGTCCACGAACATCGAGTCGGTGGCACCGGGCTGGAAGCGCAGGCGCTCCAGGTCGATGGGAATGATGGGCCCGGCGCTCTGGGCCAGAGCGGCGGGGGCAAGGAAGACGGCCAGCAGCGCGGCCAGCGCCCGGCACGGAGCCTGTGTACGCAAGGAGAGGTCCATTCGCGAAGAAGGGGGTTCGTGCGAGCTGTTTCAGGAGCGGCGGCGGCGCAGCCCGCTCCACAAGGCCATTCCCACCAGGAGCACCAGCGACGAGGCCGTCCCGCTGCCCGTGCTCTGGCAGCCGCCTCCGGCGATGGACACCACCTGGGTCTGCACCGTCACCTCGAAGATGCACTGCGCGGAGTTGCCGGCCGCGTCCGTGGCGGTGATGGAGACGCGCGAGGTCCCCGCCGGGAAGCTGCTACCCGAGGGCGGCGATTCAGTCACCGTCGGGGTAGAGACGGCGTCGGTGACCTGGGTGGAGCCGTACGTCACGGGCGTGCCGGAGGGCCCCTCCGAGTTCACCGTCATGTTCCCCGGGCACGTCAGGGTCGGAGGCGTGGTGTCCTCGACGATGACCTGGAACGTGCACGTGGACGTGTTGCCCGCGGCGTCCGTGGCGGTGACGGTGACGTCCGTGGTGCCGAGCGGGAAGTTGCTGCCCGAGGCCGCCGAGTACGTCACGGTGGGGCTGGCGGTGACGTCGTCCGTCGCCGTCGCCGGAGTCCAGGTGACGGTGGCGCCCGAGGCGCTCGTGGCCTCCTCCCTCTGCGTCCCCGGACACGTGAGGGTGGGAGGCGTCGTGTCCCCGGCATTCCCGACGCTGAGGTCCACCGTGGCGACGGTGCTGTCCAGACCGCAGTCCCGGACCTGGTACGTGAAGCTGTCGGGGCCCGAGTAGCCCGGGGCGGGCGTGTACGTGAGGTTCGGCGGCGTGCCGCTCAGCGTCCCGTGGGCCGGAGGCGTGACGATGGTCCAGGTCAACGTCTGCCCCACGTCCGGGTCGTTGGCGACGAGGGTGATGGCGACGGGAACGCCGAACGCCGTGGAGAGCGACTGGGCCTGCACCGTGGGCGCGGTGTTGGCGACCACCGTCACCATGCGCCCGCCCGGAATGCCATTGGCGAAGACGGACAGGGCATACGGCCCCGTCGGGGCGTCAGCCGGGACGGTCACCGTCGCGCTCGTGGCGGACATCGCCGTCGCGGGCAGCGTCCAGAGCCGTCCGCCCTCGGCGCCCCGCAGCCGCACCAGGGGGAAGTCCGCCGGGGAATCCGCCTGATTGCCGCTGCCTCCACCCGAGATGCCCCGGAAGCGCTGTCCCTGGAGCGCGGTCGGGCAGGTCTGGAAGAGGACGTCCGGCTGACTCACCACGGGGCGCCCTGCCGGCTGCGCGCCGGTGCCCTCGAACAGCTCCGCGCTCGTCGCCGCGTTGCCGCCCGCGAGCAGCACCTCACCCGAGGGCAGCGCGGCGGCGATGAGCCCTCCGCGCGAGAGCGGGGCACTGACGGGCGTCCAGTCACGGATGGCGGGGTCGTAGACATCCGCCGTGGTGGCGGGCGTGCCCGGCGCGCTCTGGCCTCCTGCCACGAGGACCTTGCCCGACGGCGCGAGCGTCGCGGCGTGGAACGCGTGGGCCTGGGACAGCGCGGGGCCGGCGGCCCACGAGTTGGTGCCGGTGTCGTAGAGCTCCGTGGACGTGAGCGCCGCGGCGCCCGAGAGCCCGCCCGCCGCCAGCACCTGGCCGGAGGGCAGCAGCGTCAACGTGAGCCCCTCGCGGCCCTGCGCGAGGCCCGTGGCGGTGGCCCAGGTGTTGGTGGCCGGGTCGTAGACCTCCGCCGAGGCGAGCGCCACGCCGCCGGCATTACGTCCTCCCGCGACGAGCACCCGGCCATCCGGAAGCAGCGTGGCGGCATGCGCGGACCGGGGCGTGGCGAGGGAGGCCGCGGGCGTCCACGTGTTGGCGGTGGAGTCATACAGCTCCGCCGTCGCGAGCACCGTGGCCCCCTGCTGCCCGCCCACGACGAGCACCCGGCCGTCGGCGAGGAGCGTGGCGGTGTGGAAGTGACGGGCACCGGCGAGCGCCGCGGCCGGGCTCCAGGCATTGGTGGCCGCATCGTAGCGCTCGGTGGAGCCCACCGAGTTGCCTCCGCTCAGGCCACCGGCGACGAGCACTCCGCCAGAGCGCAGCACCGTCGCGGTGGCGCGCTCGCGGGGAATGGAGAGGGACGCCGCGAAAGTCCACGTGTTGGCCGCCCGGTCATAGAGCTGCGCCGTGGCGAGCGCCGCACCACCGCCGTCCCGGCCTCCGGCGACGAGGACGCGGCCCGTGGGCAGCAGGGCCACCAGGGGGTCTTCCCGGGTGCCACCCAGCACGCCCGCCGGGGTCCACGCGTTGACGCCCGGGTCGTAGAGCTCCGTGGCCGCGAAGAAGGTTGTGGGTCCGCTTCCGCTGTGGCCGCCCGTCACGAACACCTTGCCGGAAGGGAGCAGCGTCGCGGTGTGGTTCTCCCGCCCCGCGACCATGTTGCCCGCGGAGGACCACGTCCCGGTGGCGGGGTCATAGATTTCCGAGACCTGCTGCGCGGGCTGACTGAACTGGGAGCCGCCAGACACCAGCACCCGGCCGTCGGGCAACAGCGTGGCCATGTGGCCCGAGCGCACGAAGGCCATGCTGCCCGTGGCGGTCCACGTGTTGCTCGCCGGGTCGTACAGCTCCGCCTGGGACATGGCCTGGGTGGGGCCGAAGCCACCGGCCACCAGCACCCGGCCGTCCGGCAGCAGCGTGCTGGTGAAGTAGTGCCGCCCGACGAGGAGTGGCGCGACGGAGGTCCAGGTGCCCGTCGCGGGGTCATAGAGGTCGGCCCCGGGGACTTCACCACTGCCGCTGAAGCCGCTGATGGCCAGCACCCGGCCGTCCTGCAACCGCGTGGCGGAGTGCGCATTCCGGCCCGCCGTCATGCTGCCCGTGGCCGTGAAGGCATTGGTGGCGGGGTCGTACAGCTCGGCGGTGGCGACCCGGACTCCACCACTCGTCGTGCCACCGGCAATCAGCACCTGCCCCGAGCCGAGGAGGGTGACGGTGGGCTGGAAGCGGGCCTGCACCATGGCGCCCGTGGCCGACCACGTGTTCGTCGCGGGGTCGTAGAGGAGCCCGCTCGTGGCCGAACCGGGGAGCACGAGCACCCGGCCGTCGGGGAGCAGCAGCGCCTGCGTGATGATGCCGGGGCTGCCCGTCGTCCCCGCGGAGGTCCACGCGTTGGTGGCCGGGTCGTACAGCTCCGCGGCGGTGATGGCGCCCGTGCTGTTGCTGCCATTGACGACCAGGACCTTGCCGGAGCCGAGCAGCACGGCGGCATGCTGCGAGCGCGCACTGGCCATGGACGCCGTCGCGGTCCAACCGGGGGCCACGGCCAGCGGCGTGGAGGTGGAAGCCACGGCGTCGTGCTCGGCGGGCGCGGGGCTCTCCTTCGCACAGGAGAGCAGCAGCGCGCTCCCCACGAGCACCAGCGCCCTGCGCCAGACATCGCGATGTGACGGCATCACGGGAACTCCGATTCGAGGGACCGGTCAGGCTTATACACTCGCTCGGGGCCAACGTGGTTGCTTCTACAACCCGGCCCCGCCCTGTAGCGTCCCGTCGATGGATTCCCGCGTGTGCGGACCTACCCGTACGTCTCGCGCTTGATGCGCTTGTCGGAGATGCCCAGCGCGTGGAGGTGGCCGAGCACCGTCTCCATGAAGCGCGGTGTCGCGGGCGTGCGCGTCTCCAGCGCCTTGCGCCGGTCCCACGGAGTAATCGCCGGGCCGCACGCGTAGACGAGACAGGTGTCGCGGTCCGGAATCAGCTCCTCCAGGAGCGCCTCGCTCACGCGCCCCTTGCGCACGTGCGGGCCGAAGCGGGACTCGTCCGTCTCGCGGGTGAGGGTATGCACCACTCGCACGCGGTCCGGGTGTTCCAGCTCCAGGGTCTTGAGCTCGTCGCCGTAGAGCACGTCGCCCCACGTCTTGCTGGAGAAGAGGAACGTGTGGCGCGGCTTCAGCTTCCGGTGGAGCGCGTCCTTGAGGATGGCGAAGTTGGGCACCGCGCCGGAGCCCGCGACGAGGTGGACGATGTGCCCGGTGCGCTCCTCCACGTCGTCCGGCAGCACGTACGGGCCCATGAAGCCCGTCACCTTCATCCGCGCGCCGGTGAGCCGGCCGTGCACGAGGAAGGGGGACAACAGCGGCGGGTAGCGCGTGAGGCCGGGGATGAACTCCTCGTCCTTGACGGTGATGGCCACCAGCGGCTCGTGCGGCGCGGAGGCGAGCGAGTACGAGCGCTGCGGCTCCTTGCGGCCCTTCTGCTCCTGGAGGTACGCGCACAGCCGGCCGAGCGCGGGGAACTGGTGCGGGTCGATGTTGAGGAACTGCCCGGCCTTGTACTCCAGCGGCGCGCCGCCGAAGTCGAGGAACAGCGTGGCCGTGTCGTGCGTGTCCATGCGCACGCTGGCAACGGTGCACTCATATTCCACGGGCTTTCTACTTCCGCGTGACACGGGGGCTTCGGCGCTCATGCATCATCCCTTAGCCCAACCCGGGCCCCGGCGCCGAAGCCTTTGCGCCGTGCGTCTGACGCGCGGCGGCGTTCGTTCCGCCTTGTGAAACGTGGCCATGTCGAGGCAGAGCAGGTCTGTCCCGCGGTCGGTGGAGAGCGTTGGCTGTCCGACGGCCGGCCGTGCGGGCGTACGGCGGACGGGCGCCGGTGATGACCGGCGCGTGTCAGCAGGACTACATCTTCTGGTGGGTAGTGGCGGGACTGGAGCGCCCGGAGACATGGCCGCACGCCCGGGTTCCAGCCGAGTCATGCTCTCGGGGTCGTTCCGAGACGGAGGCAACGGACGCGTGCTGCGCATTCTCTTCGAGCTGATGGCCAGGCTGCCGGAAAAGGCGCGACGCCACGTGGTGCGCGCGCTGATGAACGGCGTCTGGGACACGCTGGCGCACGAGGTGGTGAAGGGACGGGAGAACATTCCAGAAGAGCCCTGTCTCTTCATCTGCAACCACCTGTCCAACGCGGACGGCTTCACACTGGAACGGGCCTTCCAGCCCCGGAAGGTGGCCTTCCTCGCGGGCGTGAAGCTGCAGAGCACGACGATGACGCGGCTGGCGTCGGAGGTGATGGACACCATCGCCATCAAACCGAACTCGCCGGACATCGAGGCGATGCGGCGCGCGGTGGAGACGCTCAAGGGCGGCAAGTCCGTGCTCATCTTCCCGGAGGGCGCGCGCAGCCGCACCGGCGCGTTGCTCGAGGCGAAGAAGGGCGTGTCGCTGATTGCGAAGCGCGCGGGCGTGCCGGTGGTGCCGGTGGCGCTCCAGGGCACCGAGAAGCTGATGCCCATCAATGACAGGGACATGGGCGGGGAGCGGCTCTACGAGGCGGACGTCATCGTGCGCTTCGGCAAGCCGTTCCGCGTGGAGGACCTGGAGCCGGAGGTGGCCGGGGCCAGTGACGCGCGTCAGGCGCTGGTGGACGCGATGATGCGCCGGGTGGCCGGATTGCTCCCCGAGCGGTACCGCGGCGTCTATGGCGACGACCCGGCTTCCGAGCCCGTGAGACGGCAATCGTCGGAGCAGCCCTCCGCTCCGGCGCCGTGAGCCGTCGCGCGGCCCGCGGGAGCCCGGCCTGGAATGAGTCGTTGCGGCCCGCGCCGGGACGCGGACAATGGGCGGCGCCGTGACGACTCCCAGAAGCGACGAACAGGTCTACATATCCACCCTGCCCGGACTGGAGCCCGCGCTGGAGGCGGAAGCCGCCGCGCTGGGCTGGAAGCCGCTCCGCATGGAGGGCGGCATCGAGCTGACAGGGCCCGCGGGTCTGCACCAGGAGGCCAACCTCCGCCTGCGCACCGCCAGCCGTGTGTTGCTGCGCCTGGGCGCGTTCCGCGCGGGAGACTCCGACACGCTCGCCGACCGGCTCGGCGCGCTGGACCTGTCACGCGTCTGGGACAGCCGCACGCCGCCCAAGCTGTCGGTGAGCATGCACCGCTCGCAGGTGCCGGGGACGGATGTGGTGTTCTCCGCCGCCGCGTATGCGTGGGGCCTGCCCTCGCTGGAGCAGGCGGGAGCGCTCGACGAGGAGGGCGGAGGCACGGGCCTCACGTTGCTGGTGCGCGTGGAGGGTGACTCATTCACCGTGAGCGCGGACACGAGCGGCGAGCCGCTGCACCGGCGCGGCTACCGGCAGGAGGTGAGCCGCGCGCCGCTACGCGAGACGCTCGCGGCGGGCATCCTGCGGCTCGCGGGGTACGAAGGCACGGAGCCACTGGTGGACCCGATGTGCGGCTCGGGCACGTTCCTCGTCGAAGGCGCGTGGATGTCCATGCGTCGTGCGCCGGGGCTGATGCGTCACTTCGCCTTCGAGTCGTTCCCTTCCTTCGACGCGGAGGCCTGGGCCCGGCTCAAGGCGCGCGTGGAAGCGGAGGCACTGCCGGTGCCTCGCGCGGCGCTCCATGGCTTCGACATCAACGCGGGCTCGCTGGGCACGGCGCGGCGCAATGCGCGGCGTGCGGGCGTGACGCTCACGCTGGAGCGCCATGACGTGCGCACGCTGGCGGCGCCCGCGGCAGGACCCGGGCTGGTGGTTGCGAATCCACCGTATGGCAAGCGCGTGGGTGAGGCGGAAGACCTGCCCGGGCTGTACAAAGCACTGGGCCATACGCTGCGGCGCGGCTTCTCGGGCTGGCGCGCGGCGGTGATTCTCCCTGACGACAACACGCTGGTGAAGGCACTGGACCTGCCAGAAGCGCGGAACCTCCCCGTGCGCAACGGCGGCCTGCGGTGCCGCCTGCTGCTCACGAATCCTTCGTCCGCGCGGCCATGAGCCGGAGTGGGGTGGATTGGCAGGGGCTCACGGCTGGATGGGCGCCCTGTACCCTCGTCCCCAGAAGACGAAGAGCGAGAGCGCGACGAGCAGGAAGTTGAACGGAGTATTCGCGGCCTCGCCACGCGAGACGTGGAAGACAATCGCGCTGAACTGGAGCGCCGCGCAGCCCAGCGCGGCGAGGACCGTCAGGCCCGGTTTGATACGCGCGAGCGCGGGCAGGACGATGCCAAGCCCGCCGCACAGGTCGACCACCGCCGTCGCGTACAGGAACGCCGCCGGAACCTGTCCCGCCCACGGAATCATCGCCGCGAGCTGCGGGACGGGAGTCATCAGCTTCCAGAGGCCCGTGCCCGCGAAGACGAGCCCCAGGAGCGCCTGGACGACCCACAGGCCAACGTGAAGAGCTTTGGACGGCGTCGCGCTGCCGCCGACCGGAGCAGCCATGGCATTTCTCGGGGTCATGCTGGTTACCTTTGTGTGCCTGGTCACAAATAGTGACCTTGGCTAACTTGCATACCGCGCGGACGCCGTGAAGGAGGCACATTGAAGTCACCAGGTAACGGCAAGATGACCAGGAGCTACGACGACGACTGCGTCGCGACGCGCGAAATCCTGAGTCTCGTCGGCGACAAGTGGAGCGTGCTGGTCATCGTCAACCTCGGCGAAGGCACGATGCGCTTCAGCGACCTCAAGCGCGCCATCGAGGGAATCTCGCAGCGCATGCTGACCCTCACGCTGCGCAACCTCGAGCGAGACGGGCTCGTGACGCGGACCGTGTTCCCGACGATTCCGCCGCGCGTGGACTATGAGCTCACGCGGCTCGGACGAACGCTGCTCGAACCGGTGACGGTGCTCGCGACCTGGGCGCAACAGCACCGGCCGGAAATCCAGCGCGCCCGCGAGGCCTTCCAACGCGCCGCGAAGTCGAAGTGAGCGCGCCCCCTCGCTCCCCGAGGAACCTCGGGCCTCGCCCCCACGCCGCAGTGCGTCTGAGCCTGCCTGGCGGACAGCCGGGCTGCGCAATTTGCGCAATGACAGACGTGAAACACGGAATTGAGTGAAAGCCGCGCACTCACGAGCCGGCAGCCGGGCGAGGCGATACAGACCCTATTTACATCCATGTCTCAGGCACTGGAGCATTCCCACCACATGGGTCTGCTCCGAGCCTTCTTCTTCGTACCCACGGAATCTCCCCTCCCCTCCAGGTCCTCGCGGCTCGCGGCCCTTGGCACCGTGCTGCTCCTCGTGCTGATGCTGGCGCCCCCGGCCCACGCGGCGGCGACACAGGCAACGGTCCACGTGGTGGACGGCTGGCGCTACCGCTGGGGCGACTCCCCGCTCGGAGCCGACAAGACTCCGGACTGGGCGAAGCTGTCGGGCACGGAGGACGGCTGGCAACCCGTGGCCGCGTACCGCGAGCCGCCGGGCCGGGGCACCCAGACGATGCTCTGGCTGAGCATCCCCATCCCGGACGGGCCGTGGCAGGAGCCCACGCTCTACCTCGGCAACGTCGCCACCGCCTTCGAGGTCTACGCTGGCGGCCAGCGCCTCTACGCGAGCGGGACGATAAATCCCTCCGACCGCGAGCGCATGGACAACATGTCCTGGCACCTCGTGCCGCTGCCGCCCGCGATGAAGGGCCAGCGCGTGCTGCTGCGAATCCAGAGCAGCGGTCCCACCGTCGGCGTGACGCGCGACGTGCTGGTGGGCGCGCAGCACGAGCTGCTGGGCGCCGCGACGCGCACCGGACTGGCGCCCTTCGTCATGGGCGTGGTGCTGATTGCCATCGCCCTGGTGTCCGCGGGCGCCGCCGCAGTGCGCCGTCAGGGGCGGCTGCTCGTGGCCCTCACCGTCTTCTCCGCGGGCTCGGGCGTGCTCATGCTCGGCGCGAGCGGCCTGTTCATGTCGCTCTGGAACGACCCCACGCTGGGAACGCGCCTCATCCTGCAGGGCTCCTACGGCATCCTCCCCGGCCTCGCGTGGTTCGTCTCGGACATGGTGGGCGAGGGCCGGCTGCGCTGGTTCCGCCGGTTCGCGGCGGTGGTCTCCGTCCCGGCCGTGCTCCTGTCGGTGCTCGTCATCGTCGACGCGCCCACGGCCATCTGGCTCCTGAACCCGTTCGTCCTCTACTCGATGCCCGGCATGTTCGTCTGCTTCGGCGTCGTGGCCGTGGAGGCCTGGAAGGGCAACGTCGATGCCCGCATCTTCGCCGCCGGCCTGGGCTTCGTCCTCCTGTTCTTCGTCCTCAGCATCCTCCCCATGCTCGGCCTGGCGCAGACGGGCGTCAGCCTGGTCCACTGGGGCTTCCTGGTGCTCACGCTGTCGCTGGTGGGAATCGTTGGACGTCGCTCCTCGCTGGTGGTCAGCGCGCTCGCGCTGCACACGCGCCAGCTCGAGTCGCGCAGGACGGAGGTGCGCCAGCTCGCCGACAGCATGGGCAGCGGCGCCGGAGAGCTGGCCGCGGTGGCGCAGCAGCTCCGCGCCACGGCGGAGGAGCAGACGGCCGGCATCAGCCGTCAGGCCACGGCGCTCCAGCAGCTCGAGGCGACGGTGGAGGAAATCCGCCAGAGTTCCCACGTGACGGCCGACAAGACGCGCATCCTCGCCTCCTCCGCGGAGACGGCCGAGCAGGTGGGCCGCGACGGCGGCGCCGCGCTGGAGCGCACGCTGGCGGACCTCTCCGCCATCCGCACCGAGGTGTCCGAGATGGCTCGCCACATCCTCGCGGTGGAAACGCGCACGCGCGAAGTCACCGGCATCGTGGACGCGGTGAAGACACTGGCGGACCAGTCCAACATGCTGGCCATCAACGCGGCGATTGAGGCGGTGCGCAGCGGTGACAGCGGCAAGGGCTTCGGCGTGGTGGCGCGGGAGATGCGCAGCCTCGCGGACCAGTCCATCCGGGCCACCGAGCGCATCCGCGACGTGCTCGACGGCGTGAGCGCCAGCATGCGCGAGGCCGCGAAGGTCAGCGAGCAGGGCGAGCAGCGCGTGCGCGGAAGCGTGGACGCGGTGCGCACCTCGGGCGCGCAGCTCCAGAAGCTGGCCGCCATCATCAGCGACACCAGCTCCAGCGTGCGCCAGATTACCGCCGCCGTGGCCCAGCAGGACGCAGGCACCGCCCAGATTGCCCAGGCCATCCAGGAGCTGTCCGGGCAGATGAAGCGCACGCTGAAGGTGGTGGAGGAGACGCGCACCGTCACGAGCTCCGTGCAGTCGGTGGCCGAGCGCCTGTCCGGCCTCGCCCAGCAGGCCCTCGGCTCCGGCACGCTCGACACACAGGCGGCGCCGGCGCGGTAGCGCGTCTACCCCGGCCTGCGCAGGGACTGGCGCAGGCGCTCCGCCTCGGCGCGGTGCACGCAACCGTCCACGTGGTCGTTCACCATGCCCATCGCCTGCATGAAGGCGTAGGACGTGGTGGGCCCCACGAAGCTCCAGCCGCGCTGGCGCAGCTCCTTCGACAGCGCGACGGACTCGGGTGTGGTGGGCATGCTCCGCAGCACCTCCCACGTGAGGCGCCGGGGCCGGCTGTCCTCCGAGGGCTCGAAGCGCCAGAGGAACGCCGCGAGCGAGCCCTCCTGCTCCACCAGCTCGCATGCGCGGCGCGCGTTGTTCACCACGGACTCAATCTTGCCCCGGTGGCGGATGATGCCCGCGTTGCCCAGCAGCCGCTCCACGTCCTTCGAGGTGAAGTGCACCAGGCGCGTGAAGTCGAAGCCGAGGAACGCCTCGCGGAAGGCCTCGCGCTTGCGGAGGATGGTGAGCCAGCTCAGGCCCGACTGGAAGCCTTCGAGGCAGAGCTTTTCGAAGAGGCGTCGGTCCTCCGTCACCGGCCGGCCCCACTCCGTGTCGTGATACGCGATGTAGTCCGGCGCGCTCCCCGCCCAGCGGCATCGCAACCTTCCGTCCACTCCCTCGACGAGTCCTTCCATCATCCGCGCATCCTCGCACGTCGCGCGCGCCGCTTTCGACGCATGTGAAGCACCCGCCGGACATGCGGTACGTGCAGTGAGCCAGCGCGTCTCGCGCGGTTTCGTATTAGGGAGAAAGGCCGTGGAGACGTGGCTCACACCGTTCGACGCACCCCCCGCGCCGCATGACGTCGCGGGCCGCTTCCCGAGTCCGTTCGACGAGCAGGGCCCTCACGTGCTTGCTCGCCGGGCGGCGGAGCAGCTCCAGGCGGAGCTCCGCGCGGGGCACGTGGCCCCCGGGATTCCGGCCGCGCTGCTCGACAGCCGCGAGGGCGGGAAGATGTTCGGCGTGCTCGTGGTGAGCGAGCCCGGTGGACGCATCGGGTTCCTGCGAGCCTTCTCCGGAATGCTCGCGGGACGGTGGGATGTGCCGGGCTTCGTGCCGCCGCTGTTCGAGCGGGAGGTCCGCTCCAGGCTGGAGCCCGAGGGCGAAGCGTTGGTGAAGGCGCTTCATGGGCGTGCGGAGGAACTGCGCACGTCGCCGGAGTTGGTGGAGCTGCGGGCGGCGCGCGAATCACAGCAGGCGCGACATGCGGCGGAGCGCGCCGCGATGCGCGGCCGGCACGAGGAGCGGCGGAAGCAACGTCATGCGCGCAGGGCAGCGCTCGCGGATACGGAGCGCGCGGCCCTCCATGCGTTGGACCAGGAGAGCCGGGGTGACAAGGCGGAAGCGCGTCGGATGGATGCGGCACAGGAAGAAGAACGGCGCACACTCGCGTCGAAGCTGAAGCGACTGGAGCGGCGGCTCGGAGCACTGGACCGGCTGCGGCGCATCGTCAGCCGTGCGCTCATGAAGCGGCTCCATGACACGTACGTGGTGCCGAACGCGCGGGGTGAGCGCCGTCCCCTTCGCGCGCTGTTCACCTCGGGCGAGCCGCCTTCCGGTGCCGCGGACTGCGCCGCGCCGAAGCTCCTCGCGCACGCGTACAGGCTCGGGCTTCAGCCGCTGGCGCTCGCGGAGTTCTGGTGGGGCGCTCCGCCTCCTTCGGGTGGCCGCGTCTCCGGTGCGTTCTATGCCGCGTGCCGAGACAAGTGCGGGCCCCTGCTCCCGTACATGCTGGAGGGCCTGTCCGTCGCTCCGCCCCGGGCCTTCGCGCCTCCCGCGCCGACGAGTGACGGACTGTCCATCCTCTTCGAGGACACCTGGCTCGTCGTGGTGGACAAGCCGCACGGCCTGCTCTCCGTGCCCGGCCGGGAGGCGTCGCTGACGGACTCCGTGCTCACGCGACTGCGCGAGCGGTATCCCCATGCGACGGGCCCGCTGCTCGTCCACCGGCTCGACCTGGACACTTCGGGGCTGTTGGTCGCGGCGCTCGACGCGCGGACTCATGCGACGCTCCAACGCCAGTTCCTCCATCGCGAGGTGCACAAGCGCTATGTCGCCTGGGTCCAGGGGCTCGTGAAGGGCGAGCGCGGCACCATCGACTTCCCCATGCGCGTGGACCTCGATGACCGGCCCCGGCAGATTCACGACCCCGTGCACGGAAAGCCCGCGGTGACGGAGTGGCAGGTCCTGGAGCGCCTGGGTGAGCGCACGCGCGTGGCCTTCTTCCCTCACACCGGCAGGACGCACCAACTCCGCGTGCACGCGGCGCATCCGCTCGGCCTGGGCGCGCCCATCGTCGGAGACCGACTCTACGGCCACCCCGGTGAGCGCCTGTTCCTGCACGCGGAGGCGCTGACGTTCCTCCACCCGGGCACGGGGCAGCGCGTCTCCTTCGAGCGGCCCGCGCCCTTCTGAACAACGTTGCCCCATCCGCCAGACGCAGCGCTCGAGCAGCAATCGTAGAGATAGTTGTCGCGCGCGCACCATTCGTCCCTCTTTCGTCCCACGCGCAACACCGAGGCGTACGGCCTCGATATTGGGTTGCAGCACGTCCGCTCTTGGGGGGCGGACCGCAGGGGGAGAAAGCACATGGGGGACCTGTCTATTGGGGGAAGCAGTCCCGAAGTCCGTCTGAATCCAGCGCCAGAGCCGCGTGAAGACGCAGCGGCCAACGGGCCGGACTCGGGGCCACCGGCGCACGAAGCAGCACCCACGCCGGACACCGTGGACCAGCAGGCGCGGGAGGCGGAGCGAAGAGCCGAGCAGGCCCGCCGGGAAATGGAAGAGGCCCTGCGCCGCGAGCGGGAAGCCGTCGAGCAGCAGGAACGGCAACGGGCGCAGGAGCAGGCCGCGGCGAAGAAGGCAGAGGCCTCGCGAATGCTCCGCCTCGCCAGCGGGCTGCGCGACATGGGCGCGCAGCTCCGAGGTCAGAGCCAGTTCTCCGAGCGTTCAGGCGACGCGGAAGCGCGGCTCGGGCAGGCCGGTGCACCCGCCTCGCCATCCCTGCCCGCCGGGCCCGTCTTCAAGGCGAGCAGCTTCCAGAGCATGGACATGCGCACGGCCTTCGCCGCCAAGGCCACCGAGCCGGGCTTCAACGGCACGCTTCGGAGCGACCTGCCCTCGGAGCGGCCCATCATCAACGTGCCCGACGCGCCCTGGGTGGGAGCCACCGAGGATGAGTGGCGGGGATGGAACGAGCAGTTCCGCAAGTCCATCGCCGAGCCCGAGCTGCAGGCGAAGGCGAAGACGAACCTCGTCGACGTGCTCGGCGCGGGCGTCAACGCGCTGATGCGCGACGAGAAGGGCAACGTGCGCAACACCCAGGCCTATGTCGCGGGACGCTCCAACGTGCTCGGCAACCGCGACGTGCCTGCCTTCTTCCGGTACTTCCCCGACGACAAGAACCCGCGGATGCAGCTCTATACGCTCTGCCGGGACAGCAACCCGATGGACCCGTCGAATCGCAAGAACTGGGCTACCTTCGAGGTCGCCGGCCCCTTCTTCAAGGCCTACAACGACCCCGTCTACACGAACCATCGGCTGGGCACGAACTCGGCCCTCGGCTTCCCGAACTCGGGCACCGAGGAAGTCACCAGGGACACGAAGTGGCCGTTCGCCCAGGACCCGGAGGTGCGCGGGTTGCTCGACGCGCTCCCCCCGGGTGGCACGCTCAAGGTGCAGCACTTCCAGAACGGATGGATGGTGCTGATGGGCACCAACAAGGTGCAGTCCTTCACCGAGGACGGGAAGCGGATGGGCTCGCCCTACGCGGTCGACGGCATGGGCTCCGGCTCGCTCACCCCGCCGGGCTTCGTCGGAGTGCGGAACGGCCGGCTGTCACTGGACGGCAAGCCCTTCCGCCACGTCACCGCCAACATCCAGCCGCTCCTCTTCGAGACGCCCGAGCAGCTCACCACCGATTTGGACGGCCTCCAGCGGCACGGCGTGAAGGAGGTGCGCGTCGCGCTCGCGAACAGCGAGATGAGCGCCCAGGAGATTGGCGACCGGCTCCAGCGCGCGCTCGACGAGTGCGAGAAGCGCGGCATCAAGATGACGCTCGTGCTGGCGGGCAACTACAGCGAGTCCCGCTACAACCTCTGGACGCCTGACGGCCACCCCGAGCACGGGCAGAAGTGGAAGGCCGGCGCGCTGCGGC
This sequence comes from Pyxidicoccus sp. M6, assembly GCF_055568925.1. Taxonomy (NCBI): domain Bacteria; kingdom Pseudomonadati; phylum Myxococcota; class Myxococcia; order Myxococcales; family Myxococcaceae; genus Pyxidicoccus; species Pyxidicoccus sp. M6. The sequence goes on from NZ_CM145714.1 coordinate 10,798,444, forward strand.
CCGGCGGCGACGAGAAGTTCCTCGTCGACGACCCCAACCCCGCCTTCAAGTCCAAGCTGCTCGGCCACGACTGGATTACGGGGGGCTACAAGCAGAACTACCTGCCCTTCGTGGACACGCTCGTCACGCGCTTCAAGGACAACAAGAACATCCTCGCGTGGGAAATCGCGGGCGAGCTGAAGGACCCCACGGGCGACGGCAAGGCGCTGGTGACGTTCATGCGAGACATGGCCGCGCGCATCAAGGCCATCGACCCGAACCACCTCATCACCCCGGGCATCGTCTCCACCCGGCAGGCGGGCCTGAACGATTCCCAGAAGGTGGCGCTCTACGGCGACCCCAACATCGACTACGTCAGCGTGCACAAGTACGACGACGAGCCCGAGGACGACTGGGAGCTGGCCGCGAACCTCCAGAAACCGTACGTCATCGCGGAGTCGGGCTTCGACGGAGGCAGCGACGCGGCGGCCTCCACGAAGAAGCTGAGCAAGTACTTCGACACGCTGTTCAACGACCAGCGCGCGGACTCCGTGGGCCTGTGGGGCGTGGAGTTCGGCGTGCCCCACGGCGCCGGTGACGACAAGTACTTCCGGGGCGACCAGCAGGAGGCCATCTTCGCCCTCTGGAAGCAGTGGACGGAGACGTTCAGCAAGGGCTGAGCGGCGCTATCCGCCGTGGGAGGGGGCCTCGCCCAGCGCGGCCTCCTTCACGGCGCGCAGCCGCGCTCGCACCTCGGCCAGGTTGGTGCCGTCGTAGCGCAGCGCGTTCGGGTGCGAGAAACCCTCGTTCCACGGCTGCGCGGGGACGATGACGAGCCCGCGCGGCCTCCACGTGAGCCAGCGATGGATGTACTCCGGCCAGTCGTCCACCAGCACCTTCCCGTAGACGAGCCCCTTGTCCATGGTGACGGTGACGCGCGCGTCCGGCACGTGCGCCTGGCACCACTGGAGCTTCTCCGCCCACGCATTCGTCGAGCTCGACGGGCCCTTGGTGAGCACGTGCAGCTCGAACTCCAGCGCGCGCAATTCGTTGAGCACGTCGAAGCCGTGCTGCCGCCGCTCCAGCCGCGCCCACCAGCCCGGCTGCCCGCGGATGAGCTCCTGCCGTGCCCGCAGCCACGGAGTGTCCTCGAACTGCTCCGTGAGCGCAGGCTCGCCGGGACTGCGCAGCCGCTCCAAATCCCGCAGCATGGCTCCCTGGTAGTCGCAGAGCGTCCCGTCCATGTCGACGAGCGCCACCAACTCCGACCGCTTCACCGTCTCCGCCATGAGGGCCGTTCTACTCCAGCCCGGACGGTGGCCGCTCGTGCGCGGCCCACCGTGCGGGCTCAGGCGCCCGCGGGCTCCGGGGCCTCGGAGGACTCCGGCGCGGACGGCTCCGTCTCGGACGGCACGGTGGGCTTCACGCCCAGCTCGCGCGTCAGCTTCGGCGTCACGCCCGTCTCCGCCAGCAGCCGCTCCAACTGCACGCGCGCGCGGCGGTTCTCCCGGTGCACCTTGCGCCCGAGAATCAGCTCGTTCTTCAGCGAGTGCTCCCAGCCCGTCAGCTCCGTCACCGTCACCTGGTAGCCGAAGGCCTCCAGCGTCAGCGCGCGGATGACGTTGGTGAGGTGCGAGCCGAACTCCCGCCGGTGCCAGGGGTGCGAGTACAGGAGCGACAGCGAGCCGCTCGTCGCCACCACCGGGCGCTTCTCCTTGAGCTGCGCGGCCACCTCCGCCTGACAGCACGGCACCACCGCCACGTGGTCCGCCCCGTGGCGGATGGCCGCCACCAGCGCGTCGTCCGTCGCGGTGTCGCACGCGTGCAGCGCCATCAAGAGGTGGATGCGCTCCGGATATTGCGCCTGGTCGATGTGCGCCGTCTGGAACTGCATCCGCTGGAAGCCCAGCCGCTCCGCGCGCCCCTTCGCGCGCTCGGTCAGCTCCGGGCGTCCTTCAATCGACAGCAGCGTGCCGCTGGGCGCGTCCTTGAGGTACAGCTCGTACAGGACGAAGCCGAGGTAGGCGTTGCCGCTGCCCGCGTCCACCAGCACGGCGTCCTTGTGGCGCGCCTGCACGTCTTCAATCGCGGGGCGCAGCAGGCCCATCAGGTGGTTCACCTGCTTGAGCTTGCGCAGCGCGTCCGCGTTGAGGTTCCCCTCCCGCGTGAGCAGGTGCAGCTCACGCAGGAGCGCCGGGGACTGGTCCGGCAGGAGCTCGCGCCGGACCTGCGAGGCTTTGACGTTGCGCCTCAGACGGACACCACCTCGAGCACCTCGGGGATGGCCTCACGCAGGCGCCCCTCGATGCCCATCTTCAGGGTGGCCGTGGACGACGGGCAGCCCGCGCACGAGCCCTTCATGTGGAGGTAGACGATGCCGTCCTCGAAGCGGTCCAGCGTGATGTCGCCACCGTCCATGGCCACCGCCGGGCGGATTTCGCTGTCCAGGATGTCCTGGATGCGCGACTGGATGGAGCCGCCGTCGCCGGCCGTCGCCTCGCGCGCCGCCGCCACCGCCGCCTCGTCCACCACCGGCTCGTTGGCCGTCAGGTGCGAGTCCAGCGTGGCCATGACCGAGTCATTCAGCTCGTCCCACTCGCCCTCCTCGCCCTTCGTCACCGTCACGAAGTTGCTGCCAATCATCACCGCCGTCACGCCGCGCACGTCCATCAGCTTGAGCGCCAGCGGAGACTTCGCCTGGGCGTCCTCGCGCTTCGTGAAGTTCAGCGCGCCGCCGGCCAAAAGCCTCCGGTCCACCACGTACTTCAGCGTGCTGGGGTTCGGGGTCCACTCGAGCTGGATGTTCACCGACATTCAATTCTCCTGAGGCCCTTCCTGTAAGGCGCCGGCTGCCCCATAGCAACCTGACTCTCCATGATGCAAACCTCCCCGCTCCCTTCCGTTGCCCGTCAACAAGAATTTCAAGAAATTTCAGAACCCTCCGTGGAATCCGCTATACTGGCGGGGTCATGTTGATGAGCAGCCACCGCCATACCCCGGAGCCCACCGTCGCGACGCCGCGCGTGCCGGCGAGCGTCTTCGAGGGGCTGTTCGTGCGGGCCCTCAAGGCGGAGGGGAGGCTGGCGGCGGAGCTGGAGGCGCTCGGCTACGACATGAAGAAGCCGGAGATGGACTACCCCGTCCAGCTCTGGCAGCGGGCCACGGCCCTGGCGCGCCTGGAAATCTATCCGGAGCTGAGCGAGGAGCAGGCGTACCGGCAGCTCGGACGCCAGCTCGTCACGGGCTTCGCGGCGACGCTCATCGGCCGCGTGGCCGCGGTGGCCCTGCCGATGATTGGCCCCCTGCGCGCCCTGGAGCGGGTGCCGCGCTACCTGTCGATGATGGGGCGCCCGGACATCGAGGTGACGCTGACGCCCGCGGGCGAGCGCGGCCAGCGGATTCAGTTCAAGGACCGCTACAACCGGCCGGACCTCACGGCGGGCGGGCTGGAGCACATGTTGGAGCTGGCCAAGGTCCAGCCGCGCATCACCGTGGAGGAACGCAACCCCGAGGGTTACCGTCTGCTGGTGCGTTGGTAACGTCCGCGCCCCGGAGCCTCGAGTGTCCTACCCTCCCCGCCTCGCCCACCTCGCCACCCGCGCCGTGGTGGCGGCGAAGTTGATGCCCACGTACGCGCGGGCCCACCACATCGACGAGGAAGAGGCCTCGCAGCGGCTTTTCACCGCGCTCGCCGGGCGCATGCTGCCCGCGCTCCTCGATGCCGCATGGGCCGCCATGCGGGGCAAGTCGAAGCGACTCACCGACGACGGCCTTCTGGAGAAGGTGGCCACCACGCTGGCCGAGCGCCCCCTGCGTCCCGGCAGAGTCGCGGAGCTGAATCCCGCCTGGAGCGCCTTCCTCATCCTCGTGGACCTGGAAATCGGCACCGCGGGAGACGCCGCGCGCCGGGTCATGGAGACGGACGAGGGACGCCGCCGGGGTGACGACGGGCTGGCGGAGGCCGGGCGCTTCCTTGCCGCGGAGCTGACACGGGGGAAGTAGCCCCCTGGCGCGGCTGGCGGCACCGGGGCCGCACCGTTATAGGCTCGCGTCACCGAGCCCAGGGCTCGTCGCCCACGCCACCGACTCCGACCCCGCGCCGATGTCCACCTCGCTGCCCACCACCCTGCGCATCCTGCCTTCCATCACCGAGGTCCCCCGCGCCGCGTGGGATGCCCTGGTGGACGAGGCGAGCGTTCCGTTCCTGGAGTGGACCTTCCTCGAGTGCCTGGAGGAGAGCGGCAGCGCGGCGCCGGAGCGGGGCTGGCATCCCCGTCACCTGACGCTGTGGCGTGGCGCGCGGCTGGTCGCCGCGGCTCCCGCGTACCTGAAGGACGACAGCCACGGCGAGTTCGTCTTCGACGGCCCGTGGGCCACCGCCGCCGAGCGCGCGGGCCTGCGCTACTACCCGAAGCTCGTCATCACCGTGCCCTTCACTCCCGCCGCCGGCCGCCGCGTGCTGGTGGCCCCGGGTGAGGACCGGCACGCGCGCGAGGCCGAGCTGTACGCCGCCGCGCTGGAGTACGCCCGCGCCGAGCGCCTGTCCGGCGTCCACGTCCTCTTCCCCACCCAGGAGGAACTGCCCGTGCTGGAGGCGCAGGGCTTCGCGCTGCGCCTGGGCATCCAGTACCAGTGGCTCAACGAGGGCTACCGCACCCTGGATGACTTCCTCGCCCGCTTCCACTCCAAGCGGCGCACCCAGCTGCGCCGCGAGATGCGCGCGCCCGCCGAGCAGGGCATCGAACTGCGGACGCTGCGCGGCGACGCGCTGGCGGACGTGGACGCGGACACCGCCTGGCGCCTGTATGTCTCCACGGTGGACAAGTACCCGTGGGGCATGCGGTTTCTCACCCCGGACTTCTTCGCGCGGATGCTCGCCCGCTTCCGGCACCGCTGTGAGTGGGTGGAGGCGCGCCGGGAAGGGAGGCTGGTGGCCGGCGCGTTCAACCTCGCTGGCCCCGGCGCGCTGTATGGTCGTTACTGGGGCTGCTTCGAGGAGCACCCCTTCCTGCACTTCAATGTCTGCCTGTACCACCCGGTGGAGCAGGGAATCGCCCGGGGGCTGGAGCGCTTCGAACCGGGCCACGGCGGAGAGCACAAGCTCACCCGGGGATTCGAGCCGCGTCTCACATACAGTGCGCACCTGCTCCTCCACCCCGGGCTGGACCGCGCCGTGCGCGGCTTCCTGGCCCACGAGCGGGCAGCCGTGGAAGGCGGCCTGCCCCAGTGGCGGGCGGAGACTGGTTTCAAGGAGGGGGCCTGAAAATCCCTCCTCCCATCGTCATTAAAGGGAGCCCGACACACCCATGGCGCAGAAGCACGAGCACGATACCTCCGTCGTCACGGAGACAGCACCCAAGCAGAAGCTCAAGAAGCCTCCGCTCTACAAGGTGCTCCTGCACAACGACAACTACACGACGCGCGAGTTCGTCGTCGCCGTGCTGAAGGAGATCTTCCACAAGTCGGAGACGGATGCCGTGCAGATCATGCTGCACGTTCATTACAACGGAGTCGGGGTTGCCGGCGTCTATACGTTCGAGGTCGCCGAGACGAAGATCAAGACGGTGGAGGCCGCGGCTCAGGAGAATGGGTTTCCCCTGCGGCTTTCCATGGAACCCGAGGAAGGTTGAAACGTGGCAGGACCGCTGATTGCCAAAGAGTTGCAGGCCAGCTTCCGCACCGCCCTGGAAGAGGCGCGGAAGATGCGCCACGAGTACCTGACGCTGGAGCACCTGCTCCTCGCGCTCACCCGGGACTCACGCACCCGTGAAGTCCTGAAGGCGTGCGGCGCCAACGTGAAGCGCCTGCAGGAGCGCCTGGCCTCCTTCCTGGAGGAGACGGTGGAACGGCTGCCCGAGGGCGTGGAAGCCGAGCCCCAGCAGACCATCGGCGTGGAGCGCGTGCTCCACCGCGCCGCCATGCATGCCCTGTCCGCCGAGCAGAAGCTCATCGACGGCGGCGACGTGCTGGTGGCCATGTTCCGCGAGGAGGAGAGCCAGGCGCTCTACCTCCTCCAGCAGGAGGGCGTCACCCGCCTGGACCTGCTGAACTACATCTCCCACGGCATCTCCAAGGGCGAAGAGGGCGCCGGGGGCGAGGCCTCCGAGGGCGCTCCCAGCCGCGGCGCGGCCATGGGGGATGACGACGAGGGTGAGTCTCCGCGCAAGAGCCCGCTGGAGGCGTACACCACCCAGCTCAACATCGAGGCGAAGGAAGGGCGAATCGACCCGCTCATCGGCCGCGAGAAGGAGCTGGAGCGCACCATCCAGGTGCTCTGCCGCCGCCGGAAGAACAACCCGCTCTACGTGGGCGAGGCGGGCGTGGGCAAGACGGCGATTGCAGAGGGCCTGGCCCTGCACATCCACGAGGGCCGGGTGCCGGAGGCGCTGAAGAACTCCGTCGTCTACTCGCTGGACATGGGCGCGCTGCTCGCGGGCACCAAGTTCCGCGGCCAGTTCGAGGAGCGCCTCAAGGGCGTGCTCAAGGCACTGCAGGAGCAGAAGGACGCCATCCTCTTCATCGACGAAATCCACACGATTGTGGGTGCCGGTGCCACCAGCGGCGGCTCGATGGACGCGTCCAACCTGCTCAAGCCCGCGCTGGCCAGCGGCCGGCTGCGCTGCATCGGCAGCACGACGTTCCAGGAGTACAAGTCCGCCTTCGAGCGCGACAGGGCGCTGTCCCGCCGCTTCCAGAAGATTGAGGTGGGCGAGCCCAGCGTGGAGGACACCGTCCTCATCCTGGGGGGCCTGAAGAGCCGCTACGAGGAGCACCACGGCGTGAAGTACGCCACGGAGGCCATCCGCGCCGCGGCGGAGCTGTCCGCCAAGCACATCAACGACCGGTTCCTGCCGGACAAGGCCATCGACGTCATCGACGAGACGGGCGCCGCCGAGCGGCTCAAGCCGGAGGGCACGCGCACCAACAACGTCACCGCCGCGGACGTGGAGACGGTGGTGGCGAAGATGGCGAGGATTCCCGCCAAGAGCGTGTCCGCCAGCGAGGGCATCCAGCTGCAGAACCTGGAGAAGGAGCTCCAGGGCGTCATCTTCGGGCAGGACTCGGCCATCAAGGACCTGGTCAGCGCCATCAAGCTGGCGCGCTCCGGCCTGCGTGCGCCGGAGAAGCCCATCGGCTCGTTCCTCTTCTCCGGCCCCACGGGCGTGGGCAAGACGGAGCTGGCCAAGCAGCTCGCGCAGACGCTGGGCGTGGAGTTCCTGCGCTTCGACATGAGCGAGTACTCGGAGAAGCACACGGTGAGCCGGCTCATCGGCGCGCCTCCGGGCTACGTGGGCTTCGACCAGGGCGGCCTGCTCACGGACGCCGTGCGCAAGCACCCGTACGCGGTGCTGGTGCTGGATGAAATCGAGAAGGCCCACCCGGACCTCTTCAACATCCTGCTCCAGGTGATGGACCACGCGACGCTGACGGACAACAACGGCCGCAAGGCCGACTTCCGCAACATCGTCCTCATCCTCACCACCAACGCGGGCGCCCAGGAGATGAGCACCAAGGCCATCGGCTTCGGCGACCTGCAGAAGCCGGCGGATGCCACCCGCGCGAAGAAGGCGATTGAGCGCACCTTCACCCCGGAGTTCCGCAACCGGCTCGACGGGTGGATTCTCTTCTCCGGCCTGCCGCCGGAAATCATCCTGAAGGTCGTGGACAAGGAGGTCCGCCTCCTCCAGAAGATGCTGGACGAGAAGAAGGTGAAGCTGGAGCTCACGCCCGCCGCCCGCGCGTGGCTGGCCGAGCACGGCTACGACCCGGCCTTCGGCGCGCGTCCCATGGCCCGCCTCGTGGACAACTCGCTGAAGAAGCCGCTCGCCGAGGCGCTCCTCTTCGGGGATTTGAAGAACGGCGGCGTGGCCCGCTACGACGTCGAGGGCGACAGCCTGAAGCTGCAGACGCAGCCGGCCGCCGCCGAAGCCGCCCCGGTGTAGTCACCGGCTGCGACGTGAAATGAAAAGGCCCCGGCTCCTCACGTGGAGTCGGGGCCTTTCTCTTGCGAGGCGGTGCCGGCGTCATGGCCCGTGGCAGCGGGACATGAAAAGGCCTCGGCTCCTTCGCGGAGTCGAGGCCGGGTGCTTCGAGACGGCGCTGAGTGCTTCAGCCGACGCGGTAGCTCTTCACCGCGCTGGAGAGCTGCTCGGAGATGATTTGCAGCGTGGTAGCGGCCTCGCCGGTGGAGCCGATGCGGGCCACCGTCTCGTCCATCATCTTGGAGAGGTCGTTCACCGCCAGGGTGATTTGGTTGATGCCCACGTTCTGCTGGCTGACGGCGGCGGCAATCTGACGGACGGCGGCGGCGTTGTCCTGGACGATGGAGGACAGCTCGCGCAGGTTCTGCCCGCTGTTGCGCACCTGGGCGAGGCCCGACTCCATGCGCTCGGCGCCGCGCTCGGTGATTCGCACCGCGGCCGTCACCGAGTTGGCGATGTCGTCCAGCAGCTCGCGCACGCGGGTGGTGGCCTGGATGGACTGGTCCGCCAGCGCGCGGATTTCACGCGCCACCACGCCGAAGCCCTTGCCGTGCTCACCGGAGCGGACGGATTCAATCGCCGCGTTGAGCGCGAGCATGTTGGACTGGTCCGCTAGGTCCTTCACCGTCTGGGTGATGCCGCCAATCTGCTGCGTGCGCTCGCCCAGCTCGACAATCTTCTGGGCAATCTCACCCACCTGGGCGCGGATGTCGTTGAGGCCCGCCATGGTGAGCTCGATGGAGGCCTCGCCGGACTTGGCCAGCGCGTCCGCGCGCTCGGCGACGCTGAGCACGCTCTCCGCCTTCTGCGCGGCGAGCATGGACGTCTGCTTGATTTCCTGCGCCGTCACCTGCGTCTCCTGCAGGGCGGCGGCCTGACGGGAGATGGTCTGCGCCTGCTCGGTGGAGGAGGCGTTGAGGTGCTCGGTGGACTGGGTGAGCGCGGTGGCGGCCTGCTGGAGGTTGAGCGTCACCTCGCGCAGCCGGCCCACCATCTGCGCGAAGGAGTTGGCCAGCCGGCCCACCTCGTCGCCGCTCTTCACCTGGATGGGACGGGTGAGGTCACCCGACTCGACGATGTGGCCCGCCACCTCCGTCAGGTTGCGCAGCGGCCCGACGATGCTGCGGCCGAACAGCGCGGACGCCGACACGCCCAGCACCACCAGCAGCAGCGCGAAGCCCGCCATGCGCCAGCGCAGCTCGCTCACCTGGCCGGAGATGTGCTCCAGGGCCATGCCCACGTGCACCGTGCCCAGCTTGCCGCCCGCCACCGGGGCGGCGACGTTGATGGCGTGCAGGCTCTCGCCGTCGGCCTCCAGGTCCACCACGCCCGAATCGCCCGCCGCGAGGATGGCGGCCTTCAGCGGCTCCGGAAAGGCCTTGGCGAAGGAGTGCGCCACGATGGCGCCGCTGGCGTCCTGGACGAAGATGTACTCCAGGTCGTCGCTGTCCCGGCTGACGGTCAGCATGGGCTGGAGCGTGCCGTCGCCCGCGGTGATGCCCTGCTCGGCGGCCACCGCGATGCTGCGGGCCACCAACTGCCCCTCCTCCGTGTGGTTGGCCATCAGCCCGCTCTCCAGGCGCTGCGTGGCGATGGCGGTGAGGCACAGGGCCAGCGTCGAGCTGATGACCGCGGTGAGGAGGATGAACTTCGGCGCCAGCCCCAGGGACTGACGGAACTGCTGGGTGAGCTGCGCGGTGAGCGACGGTTGCGTAGGATTCACGGAATCACCACCGGAGGGACTGCGTCAGGACAGCACCCGTGTCGCGGGGGCGGACGGGTGAGGTGGAAACGGGGCTCATCGGGAGGAACCTCCCTCGCCCCGGGCGCGGAAGCCGGGCAATGAGCAACTCTGGAGGATGAGCTCGGGCAGCGAGGCCAGGGGCACGCCCTGGTCCGTGGCCTTCAATTCGAGCGCGGCGCGAGGCATGCCGAAGACGACGGACGAGGCCTCGTCCTGGGAGAAGGTGACGCCGCCCGCGTTGCGGATGGCCAACAGGCCCCGCGCGCCGTCCTCGCCCATGCCGGTGAGCACCACGCCGCCGCTGCGCCGGCCGAAGACGGAGGCCAGCGACGCCAGCAGCACATCACCGTTGGGGCACGGCCCGCCCCGGGTGCGCTGCAGCCGCGCCACGCCTCCCGCGTCCACCAGCAGGTCGTGCCCGTCGAGCGGGAAGTACACGCGGCCCGGCTCCAGGCGCTCGCCTTCCTTGGCGATGTCCACCGGAAGCGGCGTCACCTGGGACAGCCAGCGCACCATGCCCTGGGTGAAGCCCACGGTGATGTGCTGCGCGATGAGCAGCGGGACGGGGAAGTCCTTGGGCAGCTTCGCCAGCAGGTCCGCCAGCGCGGGCGGGCCACCGGTGGAGGCCACGATTCCGAAGACATCCACCCGGGCGCCCGTGGGCACCGGCGGCGGCACCACGCCGGTGCGCGGGCGGCGCGAGATGACGGGCACCTCCGCCATCAGGCACACGGAGTGGGCCAGGTCCCTGCCCCACTTGCGCAGCTCCTCGACGTTGGTGACGTTGGGCTTGCCGATGAGCTCCAGCGCGCCGGCATTCATGGCCTGGAAGCCCAGGTCCACGCCGCGCTGCTCGGCCACCGCGCTCACCACGAGGATGCGCGCGGGCGCCGCGGACATGATGGCGGCGATGGCCGCCGGGCCGTCCAGCCCCGGCAGCAGCAGGTCCATGGTGATGACGTCCGGCCGCAGCAGCTTCGCGAGCTGCACGGCGCGGTTACCGTCACCAGCCCGGCCCACGACTTCAATCCGCGGCTCCTCGGTGAGGAGCGCGGTCAGCGTGTTCGCCATGGTGGGGGAGTCATCCACCACCAGGACGCGGATGGACCGCTTCAGACTCACGTGCGAGTCCCCCTGCGGCTCATGACATCCAGCACCTCGGCGAGCAGGCGGCCCGCGGCACACTCACGCTTGCTGAGGTAGCCGTCCGCGCCCGCCGCCAGGCCGCGCTCGCGGGCCGCGGCGCTGTCGTGCGCGGAGACGAGGATGACGGGCAGCGATGCCGTCTCCTTCTTCTCGCGGAGCTTCGCGATGAGCTGCACGCCGTCCATCTCCTCCATGTCCAGGTCGCAGATGACGACGTCGTACGTGTCCGTCGCCAGCCGGTCCAGCGCCCGGGCGCCACTGGCCGCCAGGTGCACCGTGAAGCCGCCGGCCTCCAGCATGGCCCGGTGCAGCGCGCGCGCGGTGAGCGAGTCGTCCACCACCAGCGCCCGCTTCTGCGCCACCACCTGCGCCTGTCCGGAGTCCGACACCAGCCAGTCCGGGCGGCAGATGAGCAGCAGCTCACCGCGGCTGAGCGTGGCCGCGCCCTGCCAGGCCGGCACGTCGCGCACCTCGGAGGGCAGCGGGCGGATGACCAGGTCCCTGTCTCCCACCACCGCGTCCACCGCGAGCGCCACGCGCTTGCCACCGCTCTGCACGATGAGCAGCGGCTGCCCCTCCGTGGGTGGCGCCAGGGCGCGCAGGCCGAGCCGCGCCCCCAGGTCCACCACCGGCAACAGCTGCCCCTGGTACTCCATGTGCGCCCGGCGCTTGCCCAGGCGCAGCGAGTCCGCGCGGGCCAGTTGCGTGGCCTCCACCGCCAGCATGGGCAGGCCCACCAGCGTCTCCGTGGCGCGCACCACCAGCACCGGCGAGCTGCCCAGGTCCACCGGCAGCGTCAGCATGAAGCGCGTGCCCTGCCCCTGTGCGCTGGCCACCTCGATGCGGCCCTGCAACCCCTCCACCGAGGCGCGCACCGCGTCCAGGCCCACGCCGCGCCCGGAGGTGTCCGTCACGTCCGTGCGCGTGCTGAAGCCGGGCCGGAAGATGAGGTCGCGCACCTGGTTCTCGTTGAGCCGCGCCGACTCGTCCGCGGTGACGAGCCCGCGCGACTCCGCCACCTTGCGCACGCGCTCCACGTCGATGCCCGCGCCGTCGTCCGCGCACTCCAGGTAGAGCAGGTTGCCCTGCTGCTCCACGCGCATCGTCAGCGCGCCCTCGTGGTGCTTGCCCGCGCGCTCGCGTTGGGACGGCATCTCCAGGCCGTGGTCCACCGCGTTGCGGAGCAGGTGCACCAGCGCGCCCTGGAGCTTCTCCAGCAGGCGCCGGTCCAGCGACAGCTCCGAGCCCACCACCGACAGGCGCGCTTCCTTCCCGAGCTGGCGGGACAAGTCGCGGACCATGCGCTGCAGCGGGTCCAGGATGGTGCGCACCGGGCGGGTGGTAATCGCCTTGAGGCCCTCTTCCAGCGCATCGACGATGTCGCCCGTCTCCTCGCCGTCGGTGCGCAGCGAGCGCGACGTGCCGGCGAGCTGCGTGCGCGCCTCCGCCGTCTCCGCCAGCAGGCCCTGCTTCGCGAGCAGCGTCACCACGCGGTCCAGCTCGCGGCCGCGCTCCTCGAAGCGCAGGCGCACCTCGCGCAGACGCTCCACCTCGCGCATCAGCGCCGTCACCTGCCGCGCCGACACGCGCCAGCCCGCGTCCGCGGACTCGGGCGCCAGCTCCGGCATCGCCGGGGCGGACTCGGCCGCGGCGGCCGGAGCGGGGGCCTCCACGGCCACCTGCGCGGCGGGCACGGACATGGCCAGGGAGACGGGAGCGCCCGTCGCGGCCGCGGCCGATTCCGGAGGCGGCGCGTCCGCCACGAGCTGGGCCAGGGCGGCGGCCGGGTCCGGCAGCGAGTCGCCGCGTCCGTCCGCGTGCGCCTGGGCGCGCAGCAGGAAGAGGTCCAGGCCGTGCAGCAGGATGTCCACCACCGGCCGCGGCATCTTCTGCGGGTTGGCCTTCAGCGGGGCGAGCGCGTCCTCCAGCTTGTGCGCGATGTCGCTCAGGTCCTGCATGCCGAGCGACGCGGCGCTGCCCTTCAGCGTGTGGAGGTGGCGGCCCAGCCGCACGTAGAGCTTGGACAGCGAGTCCACCTCCAGGCCGTCGCGCTCCAGCTCCAGCAGGTCCATGGTGACCTTCTGGACGACCTCCTGGGCCTCGACGGCGAAGCCGGCGACGAGCCCCTGCAGCAGCGGATCAACGGGCATGACGTCCTCCCGTGCCGCGCTGGGCGAACAAACGCTTCAAGTCAATCAAGTGGATGAGCTGGCGGTCCTGCGTGAAGACTTCCATGACGGCGCCCTCGGCGCGCACGCGCGCGGCCTCCACCGCGCTCATGGGCAGCGTGGTGGGGCGCGGAATGGCCTCGCAGTCCAGCGCGCACAGCTCGCCGTCACCGCGGTCCACCACCAGCAGCACGGCCGGGTCCTGCCGCCAGCCGTGGCCGCCCAGGAGCGACGCGAGGCTGAGCGCGGCCAGCACCTGGCCCTGGAAGCGCAGCACGCCCACGACGTGCGGGGCCGACAGCGGCACCGGCGTCACCATCTTCAGCGGCAGCGCGGCGCGCAGCGACTCCAGGGAGAGCGCGTAGCGCTCCTCGCCCAGGGGGAACTCGGCAATCCAGTGGACGGCCTCCTCCACCGCCGTCTCGCCCTGCTCGCGGAGGCGGGCCGCGCGCCGCTCGAGCAGCTCGCGCGCCTCCACTTCCTGGGCTTCTTCCATCGTCCGCGGGGTGACCTTCATTCCAGCGTCCCCTGATTGAGGTAGGCGTCAGCGGACGCCTGGTAGAAGCGCGCGGGCAGTGCCTCGGGCCCGTCCACCAACTGGTCGGGCGGGAGGCGCTCGGCGCGGGAGCGCAGCGTGCGCATCAGCGGCACGGCCGCCTCGCGCGCTCCGGAGCGCTCACGAAGAAGGGCCAGCTCCAACAGGCCCGGCAGGTAGTCCGGCGACTGGCGCACCAGCGCCTCCAGCACGGCGGTGGCGCCGACCTCGTCGCCCTCCTCGATGCGCTCCAGCGCGCTGAGGTGGATGCGCGAGGGCACGGGCGGCGGCGCGGCATCCACGCGGGCCGGCTTCGCGGCCGGGGGCGACGCCGGACGCTCCGGCTTCGCGGGGGCCCGGACGCTGTCGGAGGCGCGCGTGCGCGACGAGGACGGCGAGGCGGACTCGCCGGGGCCGAGGAGGCGGAAGCACTGCAGCTCTGGAGGCCCCTCCCTCACCATGCCCGGGGGGACGCGGTCCACCTCGACAGCGCCCAGGAAGAGCAGCCCGCCCGGGTTGAGCGTGCGCGACAGCAGCGTAATCGCCGCGTCACGCGCGGCGGGAGTGAAGTAGGTGAGCACGTTGCGACAGAGGATGAAGTCGAAGCGGCCGAACCGCTCCGGCAGGGGTGCCAACAGGTTGCCCTGGGCGAAGGTGGTGACTCGGCGGACGACGGGGAGGATGGTGACTTCGCGCTCCCCCGTCTCCACGTAGAGGGGAAACAGGCGCGGCGCGGACTCGCGGCGGGACCAGGAGCCGTAGGTGGCGCGGCGGGCCGTCTCCAGGCTGGACTCCTGGAGGTCCGTGCCCAGCACCTCCACCGGGAAGCCGTGCGGCAGGGACGCCTGGAGACACGCGGCCAGCGAGTAGGCCTCCTCGCCCGTGGCACAGCCCGCGCTCCAGCCGCGCAGCGCGAGCGCGCCCCGGCGCAGCGCCGCGGGCACGCCCTCCTGGGAGATGAAGCGGAAGTGCTCCGGCTGGCGGAAGAAGTACGTCTCGCCCACCAGCACCGCGCGCGCCAGCGTGGAGGACAGCGGGGACACCGGGAGCATCAGCTCTCCGAGCAGGTCCACGGCGGAGCGCCCGCGCGTGAGCTCCGCCCGCATGACGCGCTCCACCGCCTCGGTGGCGATGGCGTCGTCGCGGAAGCCGGTGATGGCGGCCACCACCTCCCGCGCGCGGGTGAGCAGCCGCGGGTCGAGCTCTCCGCTCATGCGGTCCGCCTGGCCTCCGCGGCCTCCAGCATCGTAGGCAGCTCCCGCAGCAGGCCGCGGGCGATGAAGACCTTCGGGTCCAGGATGGGCAGCGCGCGCCCTCCGGCCCGCAGCATGCCGATGAGCCCTTCGCGCAGCGGGCCATGGTCCGCCCCGCCCACGCGCTCGCGCCGCTCGATGTCCGTGGAGGCGTACTCCTCCGGGTCCTTCACCGTGTCCACCGCCAGCGCCAACGCCATGCCGTCCACCTCGATGACCACCAGCATGCGCTCCACGCGCGCCAGCTTGTGCTCCACGCCCAGCCGGCGCGCCACGTCCAGCACGCAGAGCGCGTGGCCCCGCACCTCGACGTACTCGCGCAGGTAGGTCGGGCCCGTGGGCAGCGGCCGCGTCGCCGGGTGCAGCAGCACCTCGCGCACGGCGTCCAGCGGAATGGCGAACTCCAATTCGCCCACCGTCACGCGCAGCACCAGCAGCGAGCCCGTGCGGGCCCGGCGCCGCGCGCTGGCCAGCGACTCGCCCACCGTGTGCAGCAGCTCGTCCGCGCGGAAGGGCTTGGCGAGGAAGGCCTCGGCGCCCAGTCCCAGACACGCCTCGGCGCGCGACTTCTCCGAGGAGATGATGATGACGGGGATGTCCGCGGTGGCGGGGTCCGCCTTCATCCGCTGGAGCACCTCGTCGCCGTCCATCTCCGGCATGGACAAGTCGAGGAGCACCGCCGCCGGCAGGAGCCGGCCCACCTTGTCCAGGGCCTCACGGCCGTTGCTGGCCGTGTGGATGGTGTAGTGGCCGGAGAGGATGGCGCGCTCCAGCGCGAGAATCGCGTCGCTGTCGTCGACGAGCAGCAGGGACGGCAGGCTCACGGCATCAGGCCTTCGAGAGGAACTGACGGACGGTCTCCGTCAATTCGTGGTGGGACACCGGCTTCTGGATGAAGGCGTTGGCGCCGGCCTCGGTGCCCTTCTGGCGCAGGTCCGCGTTCTTCTCCGCCGTGAGCAGGAGGATGGGAACCGAGCGGACCTGGGGCATCTGGCTGGCGCGCACCTCCTTCACGAAGGTGATGCCGTCCATGCCGGGCATGTTGATGTCCGCGATGACCAGGCTCACCGGAACGAGGCGGAGAATCTGCAGCGCCCGCGTCGCATCGTCGGCCTCGACGGTCGAGACCTTGAGGTTCATCAAATAGATTTTGACGATGTTGCGGACCGTCGGGCTGTCGTCCACCAGCAAGACGTTGGTGCTCTGGGTGGTCACTGTGATGCGGCTCCTCCGCAAGGCCCGCGCTGATGCGGGAAGCCCCTGCGACTGTTGAGGACTCTACCGTGAGCGCTCTCACGGGAGAAAGCGGGGCACGTCGGGCCCGCCTTGATACCGAGCGGGCAGGTGCCCGATGACCCCGGGACAATTCCCGGAGTCATCGCAGGCTAGGGGAAAACGGCTACTCGGCTGCCGGCTTGGGCGCGTGGGTCGGGGACTCCGCGCCCTCGGTCTCCGGCTCTACCGGCGGCGCACCCACCGCATGGTAGCCACCGTCCACGTGCACCATTTCGCCCGTGGTGGAAGGCAGCCAGTCGGAGAGCAGAGCACACGCGGTGCGCGCCACCATGTCGTGGCTGTCCTTCGCGCTCCAGCCCAGCGGCGCCTGCTTGCCCCAGCCCTGCTCCAGCGACTTGAAGCCGGGGATGCCCTTGGCGGCGATGGTGGCCAGCGGGCCCGCGGCCAGCGCATTCACGCGGATGCCCTTGGGGCCCAAATCCCTCGCGAGGTAGCGAACCGTGGCCTCCAGCGCCGCCTTGCACACACCCATCCAGTCATAGATGGGCCAGGCCATGCGGTTGTCGAAGTCCAGCGTGACGATGGAGCCGCCCTTCGTCATCAGGGGCAGGCACGCCACGGCCAGCTCCTTGAGGGAGAAGGCGGAGATGCGGAACGCCGTCTGGACGCTCTCCCACGGGGTGTTGAGGAAGTTGCCGCCGAGCGCGTCCTCGGGAGCGTAGGCGATGGAGTGCAGCACGCCGTCCACCCGGTCCCACCGCTGGCGCAGCGACTCGGTGAGCGCGGTGAAGTGGGCGGGGTTGGTGACGTCCAGCTCCAGGACCTCCAGGCCGGGCTTGAGGCGCTTGGCGCTCCGGTCGGTGAGGGACTTGGCGCGGCCGAAGCCCGTGAGGAGGATGTCGGCGCCCTGCGCGAGCGCGTGCTCTGCGATGCCGTAGGCGAGGGACTGGGGCGTGAGCACCCCGGTGATGAGCAGCTTCTTGCCTTGGAGCAGCATGAAAGGCGGCCTCGTCGGAAAGTGAGTGGGAAGCGCGCTGTCTACCACTCCTGCCGGGTGGAGCGGGACGAAACCCGGGCGCCACCTGGGGCGTAGCGCCAGGACGCGGAGGCCATCGCCCGCCGTGGCATCCAGCACCCGGTGGTGGTGGATGACGACGTCCGCTCCGCTTCCGCTCCGGTGGCGGGCAAGGCGGAGCGGCCGGCCGCGCCCGGAGACGGAACGGATGCGCAGGTGACGGACGCCGGAGAGGTGCGGGCCGGCCCGGGGATGCGGTCCGCGAAGCTGACCGTTGACTACTGCGCCAAGGCGGCCAAGGCCGTTTGCCTCGTCGACCGTCGCCGCCTGGGCATCCGAGTGCTCCCGGGGGACGGGGCTTTCCCGGGTGAAGCCACGCTCACGTGGCGCATGAATCCATCTGCTTCCCGCTGAGCGGACCGGCGTCCGGGCAGCCACGGAGGCTCAACAAGATGCGGCGAAAAACCCCCATCGGGGCGCCCTTCCCAGTAAAAGACGACACCGCCATGGCGAATTTCCAGGACACGTTCCTTTCCGGCGCCAACATCGACTTCATCGAAGGGCTCTACGCCCGCTACCTCGAGGACCCCACCAGCGTGGATGCAAGCTGGCGCGAGGTCTTCGAGCGCAATGACGGTGCTGGCAGACCCATCTTCAGCACCAGGCTGCTGGAGGCGGCCGCGGCCCCCGTGGCCCCCGCCTCTGGCAAGGCGAACGGCAAGGCCGCCGCCGCGGCCCTGAAAGAGGCCGTGGCGCAGGCCCCCGCCGCCGCGCCCGCTCCCGCCGTCGCCCAGGATGTCGTCGGACTGCAGGCGAAGGTGGATCAGACGATTACCGCCTTCCGCCTGCGCGGCCACCTGCGCGCGAAGCTGGATCCGCTGGACCGCCCCCGCCCGCCGCTGGAGCACGTGGCCGACGTGGGTATGGTGGACGACGGCCACTTCTCCGCCCGCGAGCGCGAGCAGCTCGTCGAGTGCAACAACGTCTTCCCCGAGCCGCGCGTGCGCCTCGGTGACCTCCTCGGCCGCCTGCACCGCACGTACACCGGCAGCATCGGCGTGGAGTTCATGCAGATGCTCGACAGCGGCCGGCGCCGCTGGCTGATGCAGCGCATGGAGCACGCGGAGAACCGCACCGGCTTCTCCGTGGAGGACCAGCGCCACATCCTCACCCAGCTCTCCTACGCGGAGGGCTTCGAGCACTTCCTCCACACGAAGTACGTGGGCGCCAAGCGCTTCAGCCTCGACGGCGGCGAGTCGCTCATCCCCATGCTGGACGCCATCACCGAGGTGGGCACCGCCATGGGCCTCAAGGAGGTCGTCATCGGCATGGCCCACCGCGGCCGCCTCAACGTGCTGACGAACATCCTCGGCAAGAAGCCGGATCAAATCTTCAGCGAGTTCGACGGTCCGAAGGACCCGAAGGCCTACCTCGGCCGCGGCGACGTGAAGTACCACATGGGCTTCTCGTCGGACCGCACCACGCGCCAGGGCAAGAGCGTGCACCTGTCGCTGGCCTTCAACCCCAGCCACCTGGAGTGCGTGAATCCGGTGGTGGAGGGCCGCGTGCGCGCCAAGCAGGACCGCGGCGGTGACACCGAGCGCACCGGCGTCATGCCGCTGCTCATCCACGGCGACGCGGCCTTCATCGGCCAGGGCATCGTGCCGGAGACGCTCAACCTCGCCGGCCTCAAGGGCTACACCACCGGCGGCACCGTCCACGTCGTCATCAACAACCAGGTCGGCTTCACCACCGACCCGCACGACTCGCGCTCCTCCATCTACGCCACGGCCATCGCGCAGATGCTGGACATCCCCATCTTCCATGTGAATGGGGACGACCCGGAGGCCTGCGTCCACGTGGCGCGGCTGGTCGCCGAGTACCGGCAGACGTTCAAGAGCGACGTCGTCATCGACCTCGTCTGCTACCGCCGCTACGGCCACAACGAGGGCGACGAGCCCTCGTTCACGCAGCCGGCCATGTACGACATCATCCGCAAGCACCCGACGGTGCGCACGCTCTACGCCGCCGCGCTGGCGGAGAAGGGCCGCATCCCCGCGGAGGAGTCCGAGGCCATCAAGCAGCGCTGCCAGCAGGATTTCGACGCGGCGCTCACCCGCGCGCGCCAGGAGAGCCAGTTCAAGGAGCCCAGCGCGCTGGAGGGCCTGTGGAAGCCGTACAAGGGCGGCTCGCTGAAGAGCGCCCCGCAGGTGTCCACGGGCGTGGACAAGCAGGTGCTGTGCGACGCGCTGAAGAAGCTGTCCACGGTGCCCGAGGGCTTCAACGTCCACCGCGACGTGGAGCGCACCGTCATCAAGAAGCGCCTGGGCATGCTGGACAGCGGCGACCTGCAGTGGAGCGAGGGCGAGTCGCTCGCCTACGCCACGCTGCTGTCCGCGGGCTACAACGTCCGCATCACCGGCCAGGACGCCGAGCGCGGCACCTTCAGCCACCGGCACGCGGTGCTGCACGACGTGCAGACGGGTGAGAAGTTCGTGCCCCTGCGCCAGTTCGTCACCGGCAAGGGTGGCTTCCACATCTACAACAGCGCCCTGTCCGAGATGGGCGTGCTCGGCTTCGAGTACGGCTACAGCCTGGACGTGCCGGACGGCCTGACCATCTGGGAAGCCCAGTTCGGCGACTTCGCCAACGGCGCTCAAATCATCATCGACCAGTTCATCGCCGCTGCGGAGAGCAAGTGGCGCCGCCTGAGCGGCATCACCCTGCTCTTGCCGCACGGCTACGAGGGCCAGGGCCCCGAGCACTCCAGCGCGCGTCTGGAGCGCTTCCTGGATTTGTGCGCCGAGGACAACATCCAGGTCTGCTACCCCACCACGCCCGCGCAGATCTTCCACCTGCTGCGCCGCCAGGTGGTGCGCCCCGTGCGCAAGCCGCTGGTCATCATGTCGCCCAAGAGCCTGCTGCGCCGCCCCGAGGCCACCAGCAAGATTGACGAGCTGGCCACGGGCGCATTCCAGGAGGTCATCCTGGACAAGGTGGCGCCGGCCGGCGTCACGCGGCTCATCCTGTGCAGCGGCAAGGTCTACTACGACCTGGTCAAGGCCCGGGACGAGCGCAAGGACGACAGCATCGCCATCGTCCGGCTCGAGCAGCTCTACCCGTTCCCCTTCGACGAGCTGGCAGGCCTCGTCGCGAAGATGCCGAAGCTCGCGGAGCTCCTCTGGGTCCAGGAGGAGCCGCGCAACGCGGGCGGCTGGCACTTCATGTTCCCCCGCCTGCACGACCTGGCGTCCACGCGCTCGCAACAGCCGCTGAAGATCGGCTACATCGGGCGCGCGGAGGCCGCCAGCCCTGCCACCGGCTTCCCCAAGACTCACGAATACGAGCAGCAGCTCATCATCGAGGAAGCCATCTTCCGAGGGACCAAGAATGGCCGTTGAACTGAAAGTGCCCCCCCTGGGCGAGTCCATCACCGAGGCCGTCGTCGGAAAGTGGAACAAGAAGCCCGGTGACGCGGTCTCCGCCGACGAGCCCCTCGTCGTGCTGGAGACGGACAAGGTCACCATCGACGTGCCCGCGCCTTCCGCCGGCTCGCTGGCCAGCATCGCCTTCAAGGAGGGCGACAAGGTCCGCGTGGGCGAGGTGCTGGGCCTCATCGAGGCCGGTGCCGGTGCCGCCGCCGCGAAGCCCGCGGCCGCCGCGCCAGCTCCGGTGCAGGCGCCTGCTCCCGCCGCCGCGGCCGCGGCCGTGGACACCCGCGCCACGCCCACCGCTCGCAAGGTGGCCGAGGAGAACCAGGTGGACCTCACCGGCGTGAAGGGCAGCGGCGCCGGTGGCCGCATCTTCAAGGACGACGTGCTCGGGCAGATCAACCGTCCGGCCGCTCCGGCGCAGGCGCCCGCCGCCGTCCCGGCGGTGCCGTCCGGCCCGCGCCCCAACGCCGCGCGCGAGGAGCGCGTGCGCATGACGCCGCTGCGCAAGCGCGTGGCCGAGCGCCTCATCCAGGCGCAGTCCACCGCCGCCATGCTCACCACCTTCAACGAGGTGGACATGGGCGAGGTGATGGCCCTGCGCAAGAAGTACAACGAGAAGTTCCAGGCGAAGCACGGTGTGAAGCTCGGCTTCATGAGCTTCTTCATCCGCGCGTCCGTCGAGGCCCTCAAGGCCTTCCCGCAAATCAACGCGGAAATCGACGGCGAGGACGTCATCTTCAAGCACTACTACGACATCGGCGTGGCGGTGAGCGGCAGCCGCGGCCTCGTGGTGCCGGTGGTGCGCAACGCGGACAAGCTGGGCCTGGCGGACCTGGAAAAGACTGTCGGTGACTACGGCACCCGCGCCCGCAACGACAAGCTGGGCCTGGCCGACCTGCAGGGCGGCACCTTCACGATTACCAACGGCGGCATCTTCGGCTCCATGCTGTCCACGCCCATCCTCAACCCGCCGCAGACGGGCATCCTGGGCATGCACAACATCGTCGAGCGCCCCGTGGCGCGCGACGGCCAGGTCGTCATCCGGCCCATCATGTACGTGGCCCTCACGTACGACCACCGTCTGGTGGACGGCCGCGAGGCCGTGCAGTTCCTCGTGCGCGTGAAGGAGTGCATCGAGGACCCCGAGCGCCTGCTGCTGGAGGTCTGACGCGACTCGCCATCTCCTCGCGGAAACCCGCAGGAGACATACAGAATATGAGTCCCGGGCTCTAAGGAACTCGGGCATTCACGGGCGGCCGGCTGGACTTCCAGTCGGCCGTTTCACTACAAAGCGAGATGTCTCCCGGTAGTCGGGGGGCGGGACGAAAAGGCGGCTCTCAAGACGCCGCCTTGCAAGACTGAGGAAGTGCAATGGCAACCGGTACCGTGAAGTGGTTCAACGACGCGAAGGGCTTCGGCTTCATCACCCAGGACGGGGGCGGTGAGGACGTGTTCTGTCACCACACGGCCATCAACATGGATGGCTTCCGCACCCTGGCCGAGGGCCAGAAGGTGGAGTT
Source organism: Pyxidicoccus sp. M6 (assembly GCF_055568925.1). Taxonomy (NCBI): domain Bacteria; kingdom Pseudomonadati; phylum Myxococcota; class Myxococcia; order Myxococcales; family Myxococcaceae; genus Pyxidicoccus; species Pyxidicoccus sp. M6. Next base: position 10,820,456 of record NZ_CM145714.1, read on the forward strand.
CGAAGTCACGCGCGGCCCCAAGGGCCTGCAGGCGCAGAACGTCCGCGCGGCGTAACGCGCCCGTCAGCCACTCCTTTCGGACTGGCAGATGAAAGAAGCCCGGCCCCCTCGCAGGGACCGGGCTTCTTGCTTTCCAGCGGTGTGCGCCGCGGGGACTACAGGTTGCGCTTGAAGTGGTCCATGACACGCTCCCACTGGCGCTCGGTGACGACGGGGTCCGGCACCATGTGCGTCAGGCCGCTCAGCGGGAGGAGGTCGTGCGGCTTGCCGGCGCGGAAGAGCGCGTCGGACAGCTTCAGCGTGTGGAAGAAGTACACGTTGTCATCCGCGGTGCCGTGGATGAGCAGCAGCTTGCCGATGGGCTTGTCCAGCTTCGCGTAGGTGAGCAGCGAGCTCTTCTCGTACGCCTCGGGGTGCTCCTGGGGCACGCCGAGGTAGCGCTCGGTGTAGTGCGTGTCGTAGTCGAGCCAGTCCACCACCGGGGCGCCAGCCACCGCGGCCTTGAAGACGTCCGGGCGCTTGAGGACGGCCAGGGCGGACATGTAGCCGCCGAAGCTCCAGCCTTCGATGCCCACGCGGTTGATGTCGATTTCCGGCACCTCCTTGGCGAGCTCCTGGATGGCGGCGGCCTGGTCTTCAATCGTGACGCCGGCGAAGTCGTACTTCACCTCGCGCTCCCACTTCGCGCCGCGCAGCGGGGTGCCGCGCCCGTCGAACTTCACGACGATGAAGCCCTGGTCCGCCATCCACTGGGCCATGAGATGGGCCGCCATGTTCTGGTACACGACGGTGGTGGTGGGGCCGCCGTACACCTCGACGATGACGGGCAGCTTCTGGCCCTTCTTGAAGTTGCGCGGGCGGGTGATGGAGGCCCAGAACTTCTTCGGGCCCACCTGGCGCACCTCGAAGTTGGGGACGAAGGGCGGCTCCTCGGCGATTTCAGGCAGGTCGCCCACGCGGGTGCCATCCGCGCGCAGGACGGTGGACTTCGACATCGTCTTCGCGCCGGAGGCATTGAGCACCACCAGGCCGCCATTCTTGGAGACGGTGCCGCCCTCGGTGCCAGGGCCGTTGGCGCCGCTGGACACCTTCTCCGGGGCGCCGCCGTCCTTCACGCGCCACAGGTAGACCTCGGTGGGGTTGGGGCCGCCGTTGAAGTAGAGCGTGCGGTCCTTCTGGACGAAGCGCGCCAGCATGCGGAAGCCCGCGTCCGGCTTCACCACGCTCTTCTCCAGCGAGCCGTCCGCCTTGCGCAGCTCCACCTCGGGGCCGCCGTTGCGCTCGGTGTACCAGAGGAAGCCGCTGCCATCCTCGAGCCACAGCGGGAAGTCCTGGTCCAGGTTCACCCAGGCTTCGTCCTTCTCCGTCAGCAGCTCGCGCGTCTTGCCCGTGGCCGGGTCCACCGCGAGGAGCTGCTCCTCCGTCTGGTTGCGGTTCTGCACCAGGATGGTGAGCGGGCCGCCCTTGGGCCACGTGACGGTGGCGAGGTACGGGTACTTCGCCACGTCCCAGCTCACCCACGCCGTCTTGCCGCCGGACGCGGACGTGACGCCCAGGCGCACCTTGGCGTTGGCCTTGCCGGGGCGCGGGTACGGGAAGTCCTCGCCGCCGCGCTCGGGGTGCATGACGTCGACGATGGTGAGCTTCTCCACCTCGGAGGTGTCGGACTCGGTGTAGGCGATGGACTTCGCGTCCGGGCTCCACCAGTAGCCGGAGAAGCGGCTCATCTCCTCCTGGGCGACGAACTCGGCGAGGCCGTGCGTCTTCGTCTCGGTACCGCCAGTGGTGACGCGCTGCTCTTTGTTGCCGGCGATGTCGATGCGGTAGACGTCGTGCTCGCGCACGTAGGCCACCTGCTTGCCGTCCGGAGAGAACTTCGGGTCCAGCGTGCCCGCGCCCGTCTTGAGCTCCGTCACCTTGCCGGTGGCGCGCTCCACCACGTAGAGGCGACCGGACAGGGGTACCAGCAGGCGGGTGCCGTCCTCGGAGATTTGATAGCCGGTGAAGCCACGGGCGCTGACGCGCATGCGCTCACGGCGGGCCTTCTCCTCGGGGGTGAGCGTCTCCTCGGCGCCCTTGAGGATGGCCTCGGGGGTGAGGAGCTCCTTCGCCTGGCCGGACTCCACGTCGAACGCGTAGAGCATCTGCACGTTGGAGGTGGGGGAGGTGCGCAGGAAGAGGACGGACTTCTCGTCCGGGGCGATTTTCACGCCCACGGGCCGGCCGCTCATGAAGCGGCGCGTCTCCGAGTACTGGCGCAGGAACGGGTCAGGCTTGCGCTGGGGCTGGGACATGACGGGTAGGGGCTTCTGCTCCTGGGCGAAAGCGGGGGTGCTCGCGAGGAAGAGCGCTGCGGTGAGGACCTGGCGCATGCGTAGTCGAATACCCGCGGGGGGCGGGTCTCCTTTCATGGAAAGGTGCGGGGAAGCCTACACTCGGCCGCCACGCGGCCCGCACAAACGCCTGCCGGGCGGGAGGATTCCCGAGGTCATGGAGACAGAAGACGACGCCCTGCGGCACCTGCGGCTGGCCGGCGTCATCCGGCTGGGACTGGGTGGCGGGCGCGGGCCGAACGATGCGTACGTCTTCGACCCGCACCGGCTCGCCCTGCCCTCGTGGGCCTTCGCGCTGGGCGAGTCCGGGCCGCCCGCGCTGCTGGTGACACTGGACAGGCACCTGGACACGGTGGTGCCGAGGCGGCCGGAGGCGGTGCCGGACCGCTCGGCGGGCGTGAGGGCGCTGGACGAGCACGCGCGGTACGCGCTGGATGTGCGCAACTACGACCACCTGCTCGCGGCGATGGAGGCGGGGCTGGTGGGGGATGCGCTGCTGGTGGCGCGGGCGAGGCCTCGCGGGGCCTTCGTGGGGGACTCGTACGTGGACACGCGGGGCCGAGCGCACCGGCTCGTCGTCGTGCCCACGGTGGACCGCGCGGCGGAGGCGTGGAACCACCCGGCTCCTGGCGACCTGGTGCGCGAGGTGCTGGAGGGCGCGGAGCAGGTGCTGCTGGACGTGGACCTGGACTGCTTCACGTCGCTGAGCGATGCGGACCCGACCACGGTGCTGCCGTGGCCGAAGGCCGTCATCCGCGAGTTCCTGCTGCCCGAGGGCTCGGAGCCGTTCTGGGACGCGGTGCTGAAGAAGACGGTGGCGCTCACGCTGGCGCGCGAGCCGCATCACTGCGGTGGATTGCTCGCATCGGGGGAGTTGTTCCGCGACGTGGCGGAGGTGCTGTTCCGCGAGCTGCTGCGCACCGAGCCGCCGTGACGCGCGTCTACAGCGGCGAGTCCAGGAAGCCGGGCCTCAAGTCGGTGAGCTGACCACCGGCGATGGAGAAGCGGCTGCCCACGGGCGGGTTCGTGTCGTTGAGCACGTAGCCGAAGTCGAAGCGGAACGGCATCACGTTGAACTGGGGGAACAGCAGCCGCGCGCCCACGCCCACCGTGTGCACCATGTGCGGCTTGTCGTTGAACGCGCTGCCCGAGTCGAAGAACAGCACCCCGCCCAGGTGCACCGTGCGCACGACGAGCGGCGCGGTGCGGTACTCCACGTTGAACAGCAGCAGCCGCTTGCCGGAGTACGCGTCCACGCGCGCGCCTCTCAGCCCGTTGCCACCGCCGAGCAGCGTCACCCGGTCGAACAGGTCGTCGATATTCACATCCAGGAGCCCGCGCGCCACGAAGCGCCCGCCGAGCACCTTGGGCGAGGCCTGCCACAGCTCCGCCGCCCAGCGCCGGTTGTTCCACTCCGCGCCCTCGCCGAGCTGCCGGCGGATGGCCGCCGCGGCGGAGGCGGTGGTGAGCGCGTCGCCCAGCCGGAAGCGGTAGCGCGCCGCCACGCCGAGCTCCGCGTAGTGCGACTCGGTGCCGAAGACGGGCGGCGCATAGCGCACCGTCAGGGACGCCGAGTGCCCCATCTGGAAGTCCTCGGAGAGCGCGTACGAGTCCACGTCGCGCAGCACCTCGTAGCGGGCCTCGAAGGCGCGGAGGGACAGTGACGCGTAGCCGGCGTCCTCGGCGCGCGGCAGGTAGTTGCGGCGGAACCAGTCGAGCTGCGCGTCGCTCAGCATGGACGCGGCCGGCGGGTCATAGGCGTAGTGGTACGCGCCCAGCGTGCCGCCCACGTTCCACTTGTAGCGCGTGCCGTACGAGCGCGTGTACGAGACTCCGCCGGCCACCTCCTCCGTCTCGTAGACGTAGGGCACCGCGGGCCCGTCGGGGAACGGCAGCTGCCAGATGTCCGCGCCGCGGTACACGCGGTTGGTCTCCACGTTCCACGCCACGGACGCGCTGGTGCTCCACGGCGTGGACAGCGAGTACAGCGGCCGGCTCACGGAGAGACTTCCACGCGAGCCCTCGGCCCGGCCGCTCTCACGGCCGATGATGATGGCGGCGGACTCGGCGAGGGACCAGCGGCTGCCGAACAAGCGCGGGTCCGTGTAGCTCTGCCCGAGGCTGAGCGTGTCCAGCCGCAGCGTGAAGTCCACCGCCAGCTTCTTCCCGCGCCCGAAAAGGTTCTGCTCCGTGCCCTGCAGGCGCAGGTACTGGAGCAGCGAGCCCACCGCGGAGAAGTCGCTGTTGAGCCGCAGCGACCACAGGTCCTTCGTGACGACGAGCAGCGACACCGTACCGGGCGCGCGCCCCTTCACCGGGACGATGCGCGCCACGGAGAACAGACGCAGCGAGCGCAGGTTGCGCGTCGTCTCCTCGACGAGCGCCGAGGAGTAGCGCTGGCCGGGCTGAATCAGCGCCTCGCGGCGGACCACCTCCTCGCGGGTGCGCACGTGGAAGATGTTGAGGAAGCCGGGGTATGGGTCCGTCTCCGCGACGACCTCCTCGGTGGAGACGAGGATTTCTTCGAGCACCCTGCCCTCGGGCTCGGGCTCCAGCTCGCGGCCCTGCTGCTTCAACGTCGCGGCGACGAGGGCCTCCTCGTAGTTCGCCTTCTGTGCCTCCGCGTCCTCCAGCGAGGCGGCGCCCGGAGGCACCGCCGGGGGCTCGGTGCCCTCCTCCTCCACGAAAGCGGCGCGAGCCGGCGACGGCGCGGTCGCACCGGAAGTCGCAGGCGGCTCTCGCGTCGGCGCGGGCTCGGAAGGCGCGGTCGCATCCGGCGTCCGCGGAGAGACCACGGCAAGTGGCGCGACGAGGAGGGCGAGCAGCGGAAGGGGCACGCGCGCATCCTGGCATGAGCCACGCTCATCGCCAGTGGCAACGTCGGGCGCGCGGCCCTGTCATGACGCGGGTACCCGATGGACCGGCCGGGCGGACATGGCGCGCCACGAGACGCGACAGGCCTCATGTCGACACCACGCCGCAGCCCGCCACTCTCCCTTGCGCAACTCCGGAAGCCTCTCGCCGCGCGCCCCTGACGTCACGCCGCGGCCCGCAAATCTCCCTTGCGCAGCTCCGGCAGCTTCTCGCCGCGCGCCACCGCGGAGACAATCCGCGCCAGCTGCGCCACCCCGTCCGACAACGCGGCCGGCCCCGGCTGGAGGATGAAGGTGCTCTTTACCTCGTAGAGCTGGTCCTCCACCACCGCCGGCACCTCCGCCCAGCCCGGGCGCGCGACAATCTTCTCCCGCTTCGCCTTGCGTCCGCACCAGCTCGCGATGACCGCGTCCGGCTTGCGCCGCGCCACCTCCTCCGGCTCGAAGATGCGGCCCTTCGCGCCGTGCGACGCGCGCGACTCGCGGCACACGTCCTCGCCACCCACCAACTCCACCAGCTCGGACACCCAGCGGATGCCGGAGATGAGCGGCTCGTGCCACTCCTCGAAGAAGACGCGCGGCCGGCGCGGCAACCGGTCCGCCGCCTCCGCGTGACGCTCCAGGTTCGCCGTCAGCTCGTCCGCGAGCCGCGCCGCGTCCTCCGCCCGGCCCACCAGCGCGCCCGTCAGCCGCACCGCCTGCAATATCTCCGCGACCGAGCGCTGGTTGAACAGGTACACGGGCACGCCGCGCTTGCACAGCTCGCGGCCGAGGTCCGCCTGCAAGTCCGAGAACCCCAGCACCAGGTCCGGCTTCAGGTCGAGGATGCGCTCGAAGTTCGCATCCAGGAACGACGACACGCGCGGCTTCCTGCGCGCCTCCGGCGGCCGCACCGTGAAGCCGGACACGCCCACCACCAGGTCTCCAGCGCCAATGCGGTAGAGCACCTCCGTCGTTTCCTCCGTCATGCACACCACCCGTCGGGGATATGGCGGCGCGGAGGAGAGCAGCTCGGACAGTCGCGCATTCATCCGCGGCACCCTAACGCGCCCACCCCGCGGCGTCCGTGCACAAGCAGGCAGACAACCGGGCCCGCGTCCCACCCCGCGTCACCCGGAGTGCAGGCCCGGAAACGTGTCAGATGCACGACGTTGCACCGCTCGCGCCGGAATCTCGGCCTTTGCCGCACTGCGCCAACCCGGCAGGTCGCTTGGGCACTGGAGGTTTGCAGTGCTAGCATCGCGGGGCATGTTCGACCGGAGCGTCGCATGCCTTCCCGGTCGCCGGGGGCAGACATGATCGAAAGCAACGCCCCAACGAACGGCGCGCCCCCCGAGATGGAGGACCCGCTGCTGGGCAGGGTCCTGAACGAGCGCTTCCGCATCCTGGAGACCCTCGGTGCCGGCGGCATGGGCCGCGTCTACAAGGCCGTGCAGGCGCCGTTGGACCGCCTGGTCGCCCTCAAGGTCCTCAACCCGCAGTACGGCGAGGGCAAGGACCCGGGCTTCCAGAAGCGCTTCTTCCTGGAGGCCAGCGTCACCGCGAAGCTGCGCCATCCGAACACCGTCACCGTCATCGACTACGGCAAGACGGACGACGGCATCTATTACATCGCGATGGAGTACCTGGACGGGCTCACGCTCAGCCAGCTCATCACGCAGGTGGGCCCGCTGCCGTGGGCGCGCGCGCTCAACATCACGCAGCAGGTGGCGCGCTCGCTGCGCGAGGCCCACAAGGTCGGCCTCATCCACCGCGACCTGAAGCCCGCCAACGTCATGGTCCTCAACCAGGAGACGGACCACGACGTGGTGAAGGTGCTGGACTTCGGCCTCGTGAAGTCCTTCATCGGCGACGCGGGCCCTGTTCCACAGGACACGTCGCTCACCCAGGCCGGCATCATCCTCGGCTCGCCGCAGTACATGGCGCCGGAGCAGGCGCGCAACGTCGCCGACCCGCGCAGCGACGTGTACAGCATGGGCGTGGTGCTCTATCAGATGCTGATGGGCCGCCCGCCCTTCCTCGCGTCGCAGAGCATCGACGTCATCGTCAAGCACATCAACGAGCCGCCTCCCGCCTTCGGCGCCATCTGGCCCAGCCACGGCGTGCCCGCCGAAGTGGAAGCACTGGTGATGAAGTGCCTCGCCAAGGTGCCGGCGGAGCGCTACCAGTCAATGGACGAGGTGCTGGAGGCCATGCGCCGCCTGGCCTCCAGCGTCGGCGTCAGCGGTGTCTTCAGCGGCCCGCGCCTGACGAGCACCGGCAGCGGCCCCATCAGCGGCCCCTTCTCCGCCACCGGCTCCGGCCCCAGCACCATGGCGCTGGACATCTCCGTGGAGGAGGAGGCGACAAAGCCCAACCGCAAGCCGCTGTTCATCGGCCTGTTCGCGGGCTCGCTGGTGCTGGGCCTCGGCGTGGCCGCGTTCCTCGCGACACGCCCCTCCATGCCCCAGCCGCTCCCCCTGTCCGCCACGGCGCAGATGCCCGCGCAGGAAGCCCCCGCCGCGCGCCCCACGGCGGCCGCCGCGGCGCCCTCGGTGCTGGGCGCCGAGGACGAGGAGCTGGCGCTGGCCGAGCTCAGCCCCGTCAAGCCGGTCCGGTTCCTGATCGCCAGCGAGCCCAGCGGCGCGCGCGTGACGTACCGGGGCCAGGACGTGGGCGAGACGCCGCTGAACCTCGAGGTGACACCGGAGGCAGGTGGCAAGGCCAGCGCGGAGCTGACCTTCAGCCTCGCGGGCTACCAGTCCGTGAAGGTGACCGCCGAGGGTGAAGCCCCCGAGGCGCGCTTCCTCCAGAAGCTCCAGCCCAAGAAGAAGGCGGCCACGAAGCCCGGCAAGGCTTCCGGCTCGTCGACCTACAAGGACAACCCGTACCAGTGAAAACCCCCTCAGCCCTGAAACGTGCGGGCTTCCTCGCGTTGTGTCTCTTCGCGGGGGAGGCCCTGGCGGACGCGCGTCTCGAAGCACGCCGCCACTTCCGCAACGGCATGAGCCTCATCGCCCAGAAGCAGTACGACGAGGGCATCGCCGAGTTGGAAGCCGCGTACGCCATCAAGCCGCACCCCAACGTCCTCTACAACATCGCCCGCGCGTACCACGACGCCGACCGGTTGAAGGAGGCGCTGGACGCGTACCAACGCTACCTCGCCAGCAACCCGCCGGACGCGTCCACGGTGACGACCACCATCGCCGTCCTCGAGCAGAAGCTGAAGGCCGAGGAGACCACCGCGTCCACGTCGCCCGAGGACAAGTCCGCGCTGCCCATGCCGCCGCCGCCCGCCAGCATCCAGGCACAGCAGCAGCTGGGCTCGCTGCTGGAGCGGCTGGAGAAGGCGATTGAGCGCGCCGAGTCCATGCCCGCCGGTGGCGCCACGCCCGCGGCCCCCGCCCCCACCACCGTGGCGGCGGGCCCGGCCACCGTCGACGCCGCCGCGTCCGCCGCCGACCAGGGCGCGGTGCCCTACGAGGAGCGCGTGGTGACGGCGAGCCGCCGTGCCCAGTCCTCGTTGGAGGCGCCCAACGCCACCACCGTCATCACCCAGGAGGACATCCGCCTGTCGGGCGCCACCAGCCTGCCGGACCTCCTGCGCCGCGTGCCCGGCGCGGACGTCATGGCGCTGGGCGTGGGCAGCGCCAACGTGTCGCTGCGCGGCTTCAACCAGCGCATCGCCAACAAGGTGCTGGTGCTGGTGGACGGCCGCACCGAGTACCAGGACTTCCTCGGCCTGACGCTCTGGTCCTCCATTCCCATCGGCCTGGAGGAAATCGAGCGCATCGAGGTGATTCGCGGCCCGGGCAGCGCGCTGTACGGCGCCAACGCCATGCTGGGCGTCATCAACATCATCACCCAGGCCCCGGGCACCGGCCCGCGCGCGCGCTTCTCCGTCACCGGCGGCACCGGCAACACGGTGAATGGCTCGTTCCTCAGCCACGGCAAGTCGGGCGCGCTGAGCTACCGCGCCTCGGTGGCGTACTCGCAGGCGGACAAGTGGAGCCGCGACTTCGCCAGCAACCGGCCGGACATGGAGCTGAAGGACCCGGACCCGGACATCGGTCTGCGCGGCGCGCGCGGCACGCTGTCCGCCGTCTACACCTTCGCGGACGACCGCAAGGTGGGCCTGTCCGGCGGCGTGCACCGCTACACCACGGAAATCTATCCGCTGGGCCTCTTGCGCAACTACTTCATGGACGGCGTCAACGCGTACGCCAAGGGCGACGTGGAGCTGGGGCCGCTCAAGCTGAAGACCTTCTGGAACCACATCTCCGGTGACGCGGGGCCGCAGTACGAAGCCATCGGCCAGCGCTCGCTGGGCACGAGCCTCAGCTCCAACCTCTTCAACGCGGAATTGCTCTTCGCGCGCGCCTTCCACCTGGGCGGCGAGCACCAGCTCAACGTGGGCGTGGAGGGCCGCCTCAAGCGCGTGGCGTGGAACTACCTCGGCCCGCTGCGTGAAGAGGTCCACGCCGCCGCCTTCGTGCAGGACGAGTGGCGGCTGGTGGAGCCCCTGCGGCTCGTCGCCAGCTACCGCGTGGACCGGCACCCGCTGCTGGACAACGGCACGCCGGGCCTGGCGCACTCGCCGCGCGTGTCCGCGCTGTTCATCCCCTTCGAGGGCCAGGCCTTCCGCGCCAGCGCGGCCTCCGCCTTCCGCGAGCCGACGTTCCTCGAGTCGTACACGCGCATCCCCGTGCCCGTGCCGGGCGTCAACGGCGCCAGCGCGCTCACCACCGGCAGCACCACCCTGCGCGCCGAGCGCCTCACCGCCTTCGAGCTGGGGTGGCGCGGCGAGGCCGCGGAGCTGGGCCTGGACTGGGACGTGGCCCTCTACCAGAACACGGTGAGGGACCTCATCGGCCTGTCCGCGGTGCAGCGGCTGCCGGCCGGTGATTCGTACGACGCGGAGACGGGCTCATACCTGCTCGGCCGCTCGTTCTTCCAGAACGAGGACGCCGTCTACACCGCGCGCGGCCTGGAGGTGGGCGCCAACATGGCCCCGGTGGACGGCCTCGGCCTCAAGGCGAGCATCGCCTTCCAGAACGTCTCCTCGGACCGCGAGGAGGAAGAAGAGTGCGGCCCGTGCAGCCAGGCGCCGGCGCTCAAGCTGTACGCGGGCGTCACCTACCGTACCAAGGCGGACCTGGAGTTCGGCCTGGACGCGTCCTTCACCTCGTCCACCACGTGGATTGAGCGCGAGCCCGCCGCGGCGGACCCCACCAGCATCGAGTTCCTCTCCAACCCCCTGAAGGCCTATGCCGTGGTCAACGCGCGCGTGGGCTACGAGGCCGTGAAGGACACGGTGGACGTGGCGCTGGTGGGCAGCAACATGACCGGCGCGCACTCCCAGCATCCCTTCGGCAATCGAATCGAGCGGCGCGTCTACGCGACGCTGACGGTGACTCCATGAGCCGCCCCACCCCGTCCTGGACGAAGGCCCTCGGGGGCCTCGTCCTCACCTCCGTCATCGGCCTCGGCTGCGAGGCCCCGCCCGTGGTCCCCACCGCGGACTTCCGGCAGAACACCCACACCGCCCGCATCGAGGGCAGCCTGGTGGTGAATTCGCGCGCGAGGGGCAACGCCATCGTGTTCCTCTACGACGCGGAGCGGCCTCCGCCGCCGCAGGGCACGGGCCGCCCCATCGCCTTCACCGTCGTCCCCGCGGAGCAGCTCTTCGGCCCCGCGCTGGGCGGCAACCTGCCCGGCCCCTTCACCGCGCCCTTCACCTTCAGCCTCGTGCCGAAGGGGCGCTACATGCTGCGCGGCTTCATCGACGCTGACACCTGCGGCGCCACCACGACGCAGCCGTGCCACCGCCCGGACTTCAACCCCTGGTACGGCGTCACCAGCGAGCCCAACGAGGGCGACGTGGGCGGCGCGGCGGTGGACCCCTCCACCGGCCAGCCCCTCACGCTGGAAGTCACGGAGAACGCGGACGGAGAGCCCCAGCCGCTCGCGGGCGTCTCGGTGAGCTTCTCCGACACGGCCCGCGTGCCCCTGGACCGGCCTGCCTTCCAGGTGGCGCAGGGCGACGGGCTGATGGGCTCCACCCAGAAGGTGCTGCGGCTGCGTCCCTTGGTGGTGCAGGGCGGCGCGGTGGACCAGCGCCCGCCCGGCTTCATGGTCAGCTACGTGGACGCCAACAGGGACGGCGTGCCCGACGACGCCAACAAGGACGGCGTGCCGGACCTCTGGCCGCGCGTGGTGGTGCGCAAGCTGTCGAACAAGGTGCCCGCCGGCCTCGTGGAGGACAACGACCTGGACCGCAACGGCGTGTTGGACGTGGACGGCGAGGACTACCCCCACGCCGACGGCACCCAGGACGGCAGGCCGGACCTGGTGGTGCTCGCCGCGGGCCTGGTTCCGGATGGACCCATCGCCGCCCTCACGGATGAGCAGGGCAACCCGCGCATGACGCCCGCCGTGATTCCGGAATTGCAGGTGGTGGTGCGGCCGCAGGCGCTCGACGCTAGCAATCCCTCGGCGCCTGCTCCCCTCAGGGACCTGCCCAAGGGGCGCTACACGCTCGTGCTGATCCAATCCACCGGCCAGACGTGGCGTGTCCCCAACGAACTGGACCCCAACATCGCCCCTGGCGTAGGACTCCCCTCCGACCCGACACAGGCCTTCATCGTGGAAGTCCCGTGAGCGCCTCCGCTTTGACTTCGGCCTGTCCTTCCGTCAACATGACAAAGTTTCCAGGGGAACAGCCCCACCTGAGGTTGATGATCCGATGAAGGCCGGAACCCTCCCCTCTCCTGAGCCCGTACCGAACCGCTCCACGACGGAGAAGGCCGGACCTCTCGGGGCGCGCCCTGCCGCGGGCGCCGCGCCGCAGCGGGTCCTCCTCGTGGACGACAGCCGCTCCATCCGGACGCTGCTGAAAATCTACCTGATGGCCCGCAACTTCGAGTTCCTGGAGGCGGAGTCCGCCGAAGAGGGACTGAAGGTGGCGGAGTCGGGTCCGGTGGACCTCATCCTCACCGACTTCCACATGGACGGAATGAACGGCGCGGACTTCGCGGCGCAGATTCGCGCGAGCCCGAACCCGAAGCTGTCCAAGGTCCCCATCCTGATGATGACGGGCGACCCGAACGTGGCGGAGGTCCGCGCGCTCGGTCAGAAGGCCGGTATCAGCGCCTTCGTCCGCAAGCCGGTGAGCTGCGCGCAGCTCATGACGCTGGTGGACACCATCCTCCCGCTGCCGCGCAAGTAGGCACCGAGGGAGTCGCAGCAACGACGCCGGGCTTCCGGACCGCTCAGGCGGGACGGGCCCGGCGTTCGCTTTTCGAGTCGCGAGCCCGGCGCTTGCGCAGGGCCTCCGCGCCGCGAATCGCGAACAGCAGCGCCAGCACGGCGGCGTAGATGAACGGCTCGGTGACGTCCTTCTTCACGCGCCACACGAAATGCACCACGCCCAGCACCGCGGCCACATAGGCCAGCCGGTGCAGCTTCTGCCAGCGCGGGAAGCCGAGCCGGCGCACCCACGCATTCGTGGACGTCACGGCCAGCGGCACCAGCAGCACCAGCGCGGTGAAGCCCACGGTGATGAAGGGCCGCTTGCCGATGTCCTCGAGAATCGCGCCGGGCTTCAGCCCCTGGTCCAGCACCGCGTACACGAGGAAGTGCGAGGCCGCGTACGTGAAGGCCAGCAGGCCCAGCGTGCGGCGGATGCGCGCGGGCCACGTCCAGTTGAAGACGAGCCGCAGCGGCGTGCACGCCAGCGACGCCACCAGCAGCACCAGCGCGAAGAGCCCCGTCTGGTTGAGCACTGCCTCCACCGCGTTGGGGCCCAGGTCCCCACGAGGGCCCTGCACGGCCATCATCGCCAGCGGAGCGAGGCCGCCCACGGCGAGGGCGGGGTTGAGCCAGGGAAACGGACGCGAAGCCATGACAGTCGCTCAGTAGAACTTCCGCAGGTCCATGCCCGCGTAGAGGTGCGCCACCTGCTCCGCATAGCCGTTGAAGGGCAGCGTGGGACGGCGCTCGAAGCCCTCGCCGATGCGCCGCTCCGTGGCCTGGCTCCAGCGCGGGTGGTCCACGGCGGGATTCACGTTGGCGTAGAAGCCGTACTCGTCCGGCCCGGCGAGGTTCCACGTGGTGGGAGGCATCTCCCGCGTCAGGGAGATTCGGACGATGGACTTGATGCCCTTGAAGCCGTACTTCCACGGCACCACCAGCCGCAGCGGCGCGCCGTTCTGGTTGGGCAACTGCCGCCCGTAGAGCCCCGTGGCCATCAGCGTCAGCGGATGCATCGCCTCGTCCAGGCGCAGGCCTTCCACATAGGGCCAGTCCAGCGTGCCACGCCGCTGGCCGGGCATCTGCTCCGCGTCATGCAGGGTGGTGAAGGCCACGTACTTCGCGTTGCCCGTGGGCTCCACGCGCTCGAGCAACCCGCCCAGCGGGAAGCCCAGCCACGGAATCACCATGGACCAGGCCTCCACGCAGCGCATGCGGTAGACGCGCTCCTCCAGCGGGAACCAGGACGTGAGCTGGTCGATGTCCACCGTCTGGGGTTTGTGCACCTCGCCATCAATCACCACGGTCCACGGCCGGGGCTTGAGCGTGTGCGCGAGGCGGGCCGGGTCGTTCTTGTCGAGGCCGAACTCGTAGAAGTTGTTGTACGTGGTGACGTCCTCGTACGGCGTGCGAGGCTCGTCGGTGTCGTACGGCCCCTTCCCCTTCGCCACCGGCGCAGTCACGAGGCCCGCGTCCGGGACGTAGGCGTCCATGAAGCGCGTCTGCTTGCGGCCCAGCAGGTACAGGCCTCCGGCGACGGCGGCGGCGGTGCCCGCGAAGAGGCCGGCGTTCTTCAGGAACTCGCGGCGGCGCAGGTAGTGCGACTCGGGCGTGATTTCGGAGCTGGGAGGCTCGGCGGGCGGCTTGTCGCTCATGGCCCTTGTTATACGGCCCAACCCGTCCGGCGGTTACCGGGAGACGCCCTCCTGCTCCCGCAGCAGTCCGGCCAGCCGGGCCGCCTCCCGGGCGCGGACGTCCCGCATCCGCCACAGCCGCCACCAGGGCGTGCCGGGCGACTCGTGGTGCTCCCAGTGGTAGCCGAAGAAGTAGCAGGACAGCATGGCCCACAGGTGGTTGCGCGGCTGGGTGCGCGCGTGGTGGGGCGCCATGTCCGGCGTCTCCGGGCGCCGGTGCGGCAGGTACGTGCCGAAGTAGAAGAGCTGCAGCGTGCCCAGGAGCGCCGGCACCACCCAGAAGCCGAAGATGCGCGGCTGGGACACGCCCAGGAAGACGAACACGTTGAACTTGGCCGCCATGACGCCCAGCTGCGGCAGCGTGGTGTAGCGGACCATGAACGTCGCCAGCCACGGCCAGAAGGCCTGGGTGCGCGTGGAGAAGTCCGGGTCGTCGTCACCCGTCGGCTGCGCGTGGTGCGCGCGGTGATTCACCACGAGCCGGCGGTACGACAGCCCCGCGAAGAGGAAGCAGGCGACCGTGCCTGCGACTTCGTTCACCCACCGGTGCCGGGACACGGTGCCATGCATGGCGTCATGGCCGGTGATGAACAGGCCCGTGCACAGCCAGGCCTGCAGGGCGACGTGCAGCCAGGTGAGCGGGGCATCCCAGGGCAGCCCGGGCGCGGCGAAGAGGTAGACGAGGTGCCCGCCCCACGCGGCGAGGATGCACAACGCGAGGACGACGCCCCAGGGGTCGGGCGGTGCCGGTCGGGGCTGGCGGGCCGGAGTCTCCATCTCTCCTGCTAACTGGCCATGCCCCGCCCGCCGCGCATGGAAAAGCGCCGCGCGGCGGACGGGACGACGGCCGGTGGCTACTTCCGCACGGCGGTATCGGACGTGGAGCCAGCGGACTCGCGCGCCAGCTCCTCGGCGGTGACGTAGCGCGGCTCGATGTCCACCGGCACGTCCTTGAGCCTCTCCAGCACCTTCTGCACGGGCGGGCGCACCACGCCCATCTTCGCGAGCAGCAGCTCCGCGGCCTTGCGGTCACCCCGGCCCTGAATCTCCATGAGCTGCTTCGTCAGCGAGGTGACGGACTGGCGAATCTTCTCCGGCACCACCGCGAAGGTGCCGTCCGCGTTCACCTTCACCGCGCCGGTGTCGAGGAAGTGATTGAGCTGGAGGGCGATGCCCTTGCCGTGCGCCTCGTCCACGCCGAAGCGGATGGAGCGGAACGCGGAGGCGAGGAACGTCGTGTACATGGTGCGCTCGAGCTGCTTGTCGATGACGCCCTTGTCCACGAGCTGCTGCAGCGCCCACAGGCCGGAGATGTCCGCCTTGGCCTCCTCCAGTGCGCTGGACGCCACCTGGAGCGCCTGGCGCACCGTGGTCTGCTTCCCCTCCACGGTGATGTTGTGCGGGCCCAGGCCGTGCATCAGCTCGTGCATGAGGATGTGCGTGAAGAAGGCGTCGAAGGACACGTCCTGCTGGTCCTTCGCGGTGAGCGCCACCTTGGCGATGGGGACGAGCACGCGCTCGAACTTGGCCTCCTGGATGTTCTTCAGCATGACGCGCTTGGAGCCCATCTTCTCCGTCACGCGCTCGTCGTTGGGGAGGTTGTAGGCGGCCGTCTGCACGCCGCGGTTGGCGTCACCGGAGGAGAAGAGGCTGTTGACGACGCGGATGGGCGCGAGCGCGCCGAGCTTCGGGTTGCGCATCTTCGCGTCGATGGGCAGCTCGTTCTCCAGCGCCTGGAGCTGGCCGCTGAACTTCGCCAGCTTCTGCGTCTCCGCCTCGTCGCGCAGGCCGAGGAAGGACTCGAAGGCGGCCTTGTAGTTGAACCAGTTGTCCTCGTAGACCTCGTAGGGCCCGATGGTGGGCTCGACGGTGGCGTCGAGCTGCATCCACGCCACCTCGCTGGCGTAGTAGTCGTTGGACAGGAAGGCGTCCGCGCGGGCGTTGAGGAAGGCCTTGAGCGTGGGCTGCTTCGTGAGCGCGGCGGCCTCGCGCAGCAGCGT
The DNA here is from genome assembly GCF_055568925.1 of Pyxidicoccus sp. M6. Taxonomy (NCBI): domain Bacteria; kingdom Pseudomonadati; phylum Myxococcota; class Myxococcia; order Myxococcales; family Myxococcaceae; genus Pyxidicoccus; species Pyxidicoccus sp. M6. The sequence continues at coordinate 10,836,586 of NZ_CM145714.1, forward strand.
GGCGGCCTGGGTCAGCTCGCCCTGGTACTCGACGCTGTACGGGACGGTGATGAACTTGCCGTCCGTGCCGCGGCGGATGGTGGTGTAGAAGCCAGTGGCCTCCTTCTGCTGCGCCTCGGGGAGGGACTTCACCCACGCTTCCACTTCGGCCTTGGTGGCACCGGCCGGGTAGAAGTTGGCGGCGTCCGGCTTGGGCGGCACGCCGGGGAGGAAGGGGCGCGCCTCATCGAGGCTGCTCCACGGTCCCTTGTCGAGGAGGAACGCGTGCAGGCGCGCGCGGCCCAGCGGCGTGTCGTCGTGCTGCAGGTCCAGCAGGAGCGTCACGTTGCCGGCCCAGCGCTGGTGCAGGAAGAGGGCATCGACAATCTTCGACGCCTGGACGAGCTTGCCGAGGGCGCGCTTCTCGGAGTCGGGCAGGGCCTTGAGGTCCACCTTGAGCTCGACGGGGGCGAAGCGCGCCGTCATGCGCTGCAGCTCGGTGGCATCCGGGACGCGCGCGGGAGTCTTCTCCGCGGCGGAGGCAGCGCCCGACAGCAGCGCCGCGCCGACGAGGGACAGGAGGGTACGGTTCATGGCCCCCTTCCCTACTCCAACGCGGCGGCGCCCGACAGCACGCCGTGTGGCGAGTGGTGGCTGCGTGGCAGGGGTATTGCTGATGCACGGTGTCACCTCCATCCAACGCATGTCAGAGGTAGCACGTAGACTCCTCTACCTCATGGGTTGTATAGAGGAGGTGGTGGCGTGGGCGTCGAGGAGGAGTACGCAAGGAGGGTGCAGGGGATGGGACAGGTCGAGCTGCTCGCGTTCTGGGAACGGGTGAAGCTGCGCGAGAGAATCGAGGGCTGGGCCCCTGGCAGAGCCTTCGAGTTCCTGTTGCTGCGGGCATTCCAGCTCGAAGGTGCACGAGTCGTATGGCCCTACGCGAGCACCCTCGAATAGATGGGGGCATCTACGTGGATGGACTCGCCTGTCTCGTGGAGGCGAAGGACCATGCCGAGCCCATCGGCTTCGATGCCATCGCCAGACTCGCCCTGCGGATGCAGCGCCGCCCGCCGCCCGCGGTGGGATTGCTGTTCAGCACCAGTGGCTTCACGTGGCCCGCGTTGAAGGCCTTGACGGCGCACCCGATTCGAAACGTGCTGCTCTGGAATGACACGGACATCGCCCTGGCCCTGAGCCACGGCATGCGCTCGGCCCTGCGACGCAAGTGGCGCGCCGCCGTCGAGGCTGGCGTCCTGGACCATCCCTTCATCAGGAGGACTTTCAATGAAGCCCTACGTCGTGACGTCCAGCGACGCCGCCGCGGTCGTGCTGGGCAGGCTGTTGGGTCCCGAGCTCGAGCAAAGCGTCGAGCTGATTGCCGGGCGTGACTGGGTCCACGCCGTGAGCCGTGCTCGCGCCCTCTCCTATGGAGGTTCCATCGTGGCCCTGGTACTGGGCCCGCGTGGGAAGCGAGGCGCCGACGCGCGTGAATGGGACAGGGCGTATGCCTATTCGCTCATGAACCCGGACGGAGAACGCATGGGCCTGCCCATGAGAGTGATTCTGCTGAAGTCTTCTCCGGAAGGGCTCCTCTTCCAGGAGCCGTCCCTCCTCCGGCAGCTCGCCGGTCGCGAGCCCACCCCGGAGCACCTCGAATGGGCACGCACGTCTCCGCGCCGGGCCCTGGCGGCCCTGCTGGGTGTGAAGCCCTCCGGACTCACCCAGGCGCTCCGCTCCAGACTGGAGGGTGTGGACCTGAGGCCTCTCACCTCACTGCCTCCAATTCGAAGGCTTCAGAAATTCATTCACGCGCAAATACAACGCTCCGAGCGGCGGCAGGAGCGGGAGGGGATTTCCGCGAGTGAACCGCGATGACGAAACGCGGCGCGACGAACGTCGGAATGGGCTGACAACATGCGCGGGCCCTGGATGACCCAGGCACCTGGTGCCCGGCCCCCCGAGCCGGGCTCGCGAGGAACCCCCGACATGACAAAGACAACCACCGCATCCGCTCCCCGCTGGCGTGCCCTGCTCGCCGTGCTCGCCACGCTCGCCCTGGGCTTCACCTCCGCGCCCGCCTTCGCCGCGGACGAGGTCCGCCTGCTGAAGGCCTTCAGCGCCGTGAGCAGCCACTACGGCCAGGTCTGGCAGGACGTCAGCTATACGCTCGTCGTGAAGAACCTCGCGTACGAGAAGTTCGTCTACATCCAGCAGAAGCAGCCCGACGGCTCCTGGGTGCTGCTCCCCGCGTCCTACGTGGGCCCCGCCAACAACGGCTTCGAGCTCTGGAAGGTGACGCAGCAGTACCAGAGCTGGGGCACCGAGCCGCAGCCCACGCGTGATTTGGAGTTCGTCGCGCGCTTCGTCGTGGGCGGCACCTCCTACTGGGACAACAACGGCGGCGCCAACTACCACCTCGGCCGGAATGACGGGCCTCTGCTCAATGGCACCCACGTCCTCGTGGACGCCAGCTACTGGCGCGACAACGGCGACCTCGACGTCAGCATCGACGTGAAGAACCTCGCGTACACGAAGAGCGTCACGGTGGTCTACACCACGGACAACTGGGCCACCTCGCACGAGGCCGCCGCCTCGTACGTCAACGGCTACACCTACGCGTACGCCTACATCCAGAGTCCCAACGCGCAGAACGTGGAGCGCTGGCAGGCCCACGTCCCGGCCATCTCCGGCAGCGCGCTCCAGTTCTACGTCCGCTATCAGGTGAACGGGCAGACGTACTGGGACAGCAACTTCGGGTACAACTACCCGCACATCCACGCCACCCCGTAGCCCTGGGTGGGAGGAGCCCCGGGGGCGTCCGCCGGTACGGCCGGTGGACAGGCCTCCGGGCTCCAGCCCTCGACAGGTCCATTTCCATGGTTATGGGGGAAGCGACGCTCGCGCTCCATGGGGGCGCTGGAGGCCTTTCTACATGACTGTCGAGAACTCCCCCCGGCGGGAAACCCACGCCTTCCAGGCGGAAATCAACCAGCTCCTCAGCCTGGTCATCAACTCGCTCTACAGCCACAAGGAGATCTTCCTCCGTGAGCTGGTGTCGAACGCGTCCGACGCGCTCGACAAGCTGCGCTTCCGCTCCATCACCGAGCCCGAGCTGCTCGCCGATGACGCGGCGCTGGAGCTGCGCATCATCCCGGACGCCGACAAGGGCACCCTCACGATTGAGGACACCGGCATCGGCATGACGCATGACGAGCTGGTGAAGAACCTGGGCACCATCGCCCACTCCGGCTCGCGCGAGTTCCTGGAGTCCCTGGCGCAGCGCGGCCAGAAGGACGTGCAGCTCATCGGCCAGTTCGGCGTGGGCTTCTACAGCGCCTACCTCGTCGCGGACCACGTGGAGGTGGTCAGCCGCGCTCCCGGCAAGGACCTGCCGGCGTGGAAGTGGGCGTCGGACGCGAAGGGCTCCTTCACGGTGGAGCCCGCCGAGCGCGCCACGCGCGGCACCGCCATCACCCTCCACCTCAAGCCGGAGCAGAAGGAGTTCCTGGAGGAGTACCGGCTGCGCACGCTGATTACGCAGTACTCGGACTACGTGGGTCACCCCATCAAGCTCCAGGTGAAGAAGGCCACCGGGACGGGGGACGACGCGAAGACGGAGACCGCGCTGGAGGTGGTCAACAAGGCCAGCGCCCTGTGGCAGCGCTCCAAGTCCGAAATCACGGATGAGCAGTACCAGGAGTTCTACAAGCACCTGACGCACGACTGGGAGCCGCCGCTGGCGTGGACGCACTTCCGCACGGACGGCAACCAGCAGTTCACCGGCCTGCTCTTCGTGCCCAAGCACCCGCCGTTCGACTTGAACGCGCAGCAGCAGCGCGGCGTGCGCCTCTTCGTGAAGCGCGTCTTCATCATGGACCGCTGCGAGGAGCTGGTGCCGCAGTGGCTGCGCTTCGTGCGCGGCGTCATCGACTCGGATGACCTGCCGCTGAACGTGTCGCGCGAGCTGCTCCAGGACTCGCAGGTGGTGCGCGCCATCCGCAAGCACGTGGTGAAGAAGTCGCTGGAGCTGCTGGAGAAGCTGGCCAAGGACAAGCCGGAGGACTACCGCGAGTTCTGGAAGTCCTTCGGCACGGTGCTGAAGGAGGGGCTGGCCACCGAGGCCGAGAACAAGGACAAGATTGGCGGCCTGCTGCGCTACGAGAGCTCGCGCGAGGAGGGGCACACCTCGCTGGCGGACTACGTGTCGCGGATGAAGGAGGGCCAGGAGGCCATCTATTACATCTACGGCGAGTCCCGGCAGGCGGTGGCGGACAGCCCGCACCTGGAGGCGCTGAAGCAGCGCGGCTACGAGGTGCTGTACATGACGGACCCGGTGGACGAGTGGGCCGCGCAGGGCCTGCGCGAGTTCCAGGGCAAGCCGCTCGTGTCCGCGCTCACGTCGGACCTGAAGCTCCAGGCCACGGACGAGCAGAAGAAGGAGCAGGAGCAGCGCGCGGAGGGGCTGAAGTCGCTCACCGCGAAGATGAAGGACGTGCTCAACGACTCCGTGCGCGAGGTGCGCGTGTCGGACCGGCTCACGGACTCGCCGGTGTGCCTCGTGGTGCCCGAGGGCGGCTCGCCCGCGTACCTGGAGCGGCTGCTCCAGCAGCGCGGCAAGGGCATGGGCATGCCTCGCGTGAAGCGCATCATGGAGGTGAACCCCAACCACCCCGTGATTGCGCACCTCAAGGCCGTGCACGAGCGGCAGCCGGACGCGGCACAGGTGACGGAGTGGATTGAGCTGCTGCACGACCAGGCGCTGCTCACCGAGGGCAGCACCATCTCCGACCCGAACCGCTTCGCGCGGCGGATGACGGGGCTGCTCACGCAGGTGGCCGCGCAGGCCGCGCAGTCGCCCCTGAGCGGGACCGCGGCCGTGGCGCAGACGCCGGTGCAGGAGGCCGCGCAGCCGGCCGCGACTCCACCGACCGCGAGCTGATTGCGGTGTGAAAGGAAGGGGCCGCGGACGCTGGCGGCCCCTTCCGATGCCCGGCCCGCCCTCTCGGGCGAGCCGACGTGAGCGGGAACCAGAGCGGAGCCGCCGTGCTCGCGGCTCCCGCTCCCGTGCTTCCGGCCTACGTCACACCGCGGGCGGGCTCATCGCGGGCTGCGGCTCCGCGACCGTCGCGCGCGGCGTGTTGCGGCGGAACTTCAGGCCGACGAGGGGCCGCAGGACGGGCACCCGGAAGAAGACCTCCGTCAGCGCCCACGTCCCCAGAATCGTGATGACGGTGATGAGGGCGAAGAGCGCCCACGGGCCCATCGGCAGCTTCAGCAGCGGATAGGCGAGCACCACCAGCACCACCTCGTGGAGGATGTAGAACGGGAAGGCCCTGTCCCGGGCGTACTTCAGCCACGGCTTCGTCGTGGTGACGAGCGTGCGCGCCCAGCCGAGCGCCGCCAGCATGAAGCACCACCCGGCCAGGTAGTGCATCAGCACCGTCACCGCATAGGGGCGGTCGATGTTCGGGATGATGGCTCCGCCGGTGATGACCGCCACCACCGTCATCAGCTTGCGCTTCTCCACCAGGAGGTCCCAGAAGCGGGGACTGCGCCCGAGGAAGTTGCCGATGACGAAGAAGTAGAGCAGGTGGCTGAACAGCCAGTAGTCATTGATGAGCGCCATGTTCGCCGGGTAGTTCCGCAGGGCGATGCTGATGAGCGCCGATGGCAGGAACAGCAGCCAGACGTTCACCCCGCGCGTCACCCACCCCTCGAACCACGTGCAGAAGCGCTGGGCGCTCTCCGTGCGCAGCCACATGTACAGCGGCACCATCAGCACGTTGTAGAGGAACAGGTAGCAGAGCAGCCAAAGGTGGTGCCAGCTCAGGCTGCCCGCCGGCCACGGGACGAACTGCAGGACGGACGGCCAGAACTCCAGGTAGCTGCCCGAGAAGCGGCCCTGGAGGAGCCGCTCGATGTAGATTTGCGGCGGGGTGATGAAGAAGACGCCGAACAGCAGCGGCACCAGCAGGCGCTTCGCGCGGTCCCCTATCAGCGCCTTCACCGAGCGCTGGCGGAACGCGTAGGCGGTGGCCACGCCGGAGATGAGCAGCAGCAGCGGCAGCCGCACCTGTCCCGCGGCGAGCATGGGGTTCTTCAGCTCGGTCAGCTCGACTGGACTTTTCACAATCCACTTGAAGGGCCCGAAGATGAGCCCCACGTGGTGGACATGGACCAGGATGATGGCCACGAACCGGATGAAATCCAGGTCCGGGCGATACTGTGAGGAGGGGTGCGGAGAAGCGCTCATGGAGGAAAATTCCGGGAAGAGTCGCACAGGAGACTAACCGGGAGAACCCACGTCCCCCTAGTCCCCCCTGACCCACCCTACCCTCCTGGTTGCTGCGCGGTTCCCGACAGGGCTCGCGACCTCGGGGCCTCCTCCTCAATCCGGACCGAGGTGCCACCTTCCGCCTCCCCGAGACACGCAGGGAGACGGGCTCATGGGTTCGGAGGAGCTGCTGGGCTACCTCGAGGACTGCCGCGTCCTCGCCCTCCAGGAAATCCAGCGCATCATCCCCGCCGAGCAGCGCGAGGCATCACCGCTCTACGCGCTGATGCTGGACTACCCACTGCGTGAGGCCAAGGGGCTCAGGCCCGCCCTGTGTATCGCCACGTGCCGCGCGCTGGGCGGGAAGCTGGACGCGGTGGTGCGCTCGGCGGCGGTGCTGGAGCTCTTCCACAACGCGTTCCTCATCCACGACGACATCGAGGACGGCTCGCTCATGCGCCGCGGGGGCCCCACGCTGCACCGCACGCACGGGCTGCCCATCGCCGTCAACGTGGGGGACGCCATGCTGGCCCTCGCGCTGCAGCCGCTGCTCGACAACGTGGCGGTGCTCGGGCTGGGGCCGGCGCTGCGCATCCTCCAGGCGGTGGCGCGGATGACGCGCGAGTCGGTGGAGGGCCAGTCGCTGGAGCTGGAGTGGATTCGCGGCGGCGTGCTCGACGTCACGGATGACGACTACGTCCGCATGGTGGAGCAGAAGACGGCCTGGTACAGCTTCATCACCCCCGTCATCGTCGGCGCCATCACCGCGCGGGCGCCGCAGGAGCGCATCGACGCGCTCGCGGCCTTCGCGCGCTCGCTCGGCATCGCCTTCCAGATTCAGGACGACGTCCTCAACCTGCGCGGCCAGGAGTCGGACTACGGCAAGGAAATCGCCGGGGACCTCTGGGAGGGCAAGCGCACCCTCATGCTGCTGCACATGCTGCGCGGCGCGTCCGCGCCGGAGCGCCAGGAAGTGGCTCGCATCCTCCGCCTGCCCCGCCCGGAGGAGCCCGGCACCGAACCAGTCGCCGCGTCCGGGGCCGCGCTCGAGACGTTGATCTCGGAGCTGCGGGAGGAAGGGGCGCTGACTCCGCCCGGGGAGGCCCGGCTGAGGGAGGCGCTGCGGACGCAGGGCCCGCGGAGCCCGGTGAAGACCGAGGCCGACGTGCGCCTGCTGCTGTCCCTCATCGAGCGCCAGGGCAGCCTGGAGCATGCGCAGGGCGTGGCCCGGAAGTGGGCGGAGGACGCGGAGCGGCGGCTGGCGGAGTGCCACGCGTGGCTGCCCGACTCCGTGCATCGGCGGCCGCTCGACTCGCTGGTGGCCTACGTGCTGGCGCGGGTCCGGTGAGGAGGGGCCATGGACGAGCTGCTGCGTTTGCTGATGGGCACGCCGGTGACGCCAGCCGGGCTGGAGCCGCTGCGCGTGCGCTCCTTCATCTGGGAGGAACTGCACCGCATCCATCGCGTGCTCCTCCAGGGCACGCTGCCCTCGGGCACGGGGGCCGCGCCCACGAATTCCGTTGGAGCACCTCCGCACTCGGGCGAGGTGGAGGCGCTCGTGCAGCGGGCGCGGCTGTTGCTGCTCGAGCACCCCGTCGCGGCGCAGGCGGCCTTCTCCGCGCTGGTGGCCGAGGGGCGGCGCTTCGCGGCCACGCCGGAGGGACGAGCGTGGGCCACGGCGCTCGCCGCGTCTCCGCTGATGCGGCATGCCAGCGAGCTGTGGGGAGCGCTCGGGCTCGACATGCTGGAGGAGGACCCGAACACCGTCCTGCCCTCGGCGTGGCTGGACGCGCTGCTGCGGAGCGCGGAGTCCCCCAACCTCGCCGCCGCGCGGGCCACGCCCGCCGACCCTCCCGGAGGTGAGCCCCGGAATGGCGAGCCTCGATGAAGTCCGTGAAGACTACTGCGACGAGAACCTGCCCGTGCTGCTGCTGCTCGGGCTCGTCTCCTCCCTGCGGCGGCTGGACGCGCTGCTGCCCGCGCCGGGGGTTGGCTCCGAGAGCCCGGCGCCCTCGCGGGAGCGGCCCTCCAGCGAGGGGCGCTTCCCGTACCTCGTGCTCGGGCTCATCGCGTTCCGGAGCCGGCTCCTCTCCATGCTCGCGCCCGTCCACGACGCCGCTCGTCCGGCGGCTCCGCGCGAGGCACCGCCCATGGAGGTGCCCGTCAACGAACCTCGACCCGCTTCCGCTGGCGGCCCGCGCATGGAGTCGCGTGCCCGCGCCCCCGGCCCCCCGCGCGCGGAGGCACCGCCCGGGCTCCGGGAACTGCTGCGCTGACCATGCGGCGCGAGGAACCGCATGGTGGGCTCGCGAGCGAGCTCGCGGAATTGCTGCCCCGGCTGGACTACTTCCGGCGCTCGCCCGCGCGGCTCGGCGGCCGGGGCGGGCACAAGGAATGGCAGTACTTCCTCGTCAACGCCGGGCCGGCGCACCTGCTCGTCAACTTCAGCCTCCAGGACGACCCGTGGGCCCTCGACCCTCGACGCGCGGAGGTGGCGCGGCTCACCGTGCTCGTCCGAAGCGACACCTGGTCCGGCGCCATGGAGCGCTTCCCCGACTCCGAGGTACACGTCCTCCCCGGCCACATCGACGCGCGCTTCGGCCCCAACACCCTGCGCTTCGAGCAGGGCCGCTATCTCCTCGCCCTCTCCCTCCGCGAGCACTCCCTGTCCGCCGAGCTGGAGCTGGTGCCCACCATGCGGCCGCTCCTCTTCACCAACCACCCCCTCGCCCCGGGAGAGCACCTCTCGTGGGTCGTCGTCCCCCGGCTGGAGGCGCGCGGCACCGTCACCCTCGGAGGCCACACGTACCGGGTGGACGGAGCGCCCGCGTACCACGACCACAACTGGGGCCACTTCCGCTGGGGCGGCGACTTCTCCTGGGAGTGGGCCCACGCGCTGCCCTCCGATGCTGCGCACCGGTGGAGCGCCGTCTTCGCCCGCATGACGGACCGGCGCCGGACGAGCGTGCGCTACCAGTCCCTCTTCCTCTGGAGGAGCGGCGGCGCGGTGCGCACCTTCAGGGACCGCGACATCCGCCTCGTCCACCAGGGCCGCTTCCAGCCCACGCACCGCCTCACCGTCCCGCCGGAGATGACGCTGCTCGCACCGGGCACCGCTTGCGATTTGCCCGCGAGCACGGAGCTGCGCGTGGACACCGGCGGAGACACCTTCCACCTCCGCTTCGCCGCGGAGGAGCTGGCCCAGGTCATCACCCCCGGCGAGCGCGAGCCCTGCACCGTGTCCGTCCTCAACGAGCTCAGCGGCCGCGTCGTGTCGCGCGGGTGCATCGGCGGAGAACCCTTCGAGCTGGAGGCGACCGGAGTCTATGAGCTCATCCGCGACTGAAGGCCCGGTGGGCCGGCTCCTCTCCGAGTCCTTCACGGCACTCGCGAGCGAGCAGCCCGCGCTGCACGCCCGCATGTGCACGCAGTTGCAGGGCCGCAGGGTGGAGGTGTGCGTGGGCGCGGAGCGCTTCCAGCTCGCCTTCGCCGCGGATTGCGCGCGCGTGGAGCCCGCGGGGCCCGAGGCGGACGCGCTGCTCCTCACCGGCCGGCACGTCATCGCCGACGTGCTGGACGCGCGGCTGTCGCTCACCCAGGCCGTGCTCACCGATGCGCTGGAGGTGGTGGCCCCAGTGCCCTCGCTGATGGCGCTGCACGAGGGGCTCGTCACCTACGTCCACGGGGCGGTGCGCTGCCCTTCGTTCCCCTCGCTGCTCGCGCGGCTGCGCGCGGTGTGCCGCGAGGGCGCTCCTTCCTCTCCTTCCACCGCGAGGTGAACCCCATGAAGTCCGAGCCCAACGCCGCCCCCGTCGCGGGCGGCAACGAGGGAAACCCTCCCGCCCGGAAGGGCATTGCCCGTGTCCACATCTACGGCGGCGGCATCGCCGGACTCACCGCCGCGCACGAGCTGGCGCTCCGGGGCTTCCGCGTGCGCGTCATCGAACCCGCGCAGGAGTGCGACGAGACGGGCCAGCTCGAAGGGCTGCCGCTGCCCGTGGAGCGCCGCATGGCCGTGGGCGGGCTCGCGCGCACGCAGTTCCTCCGCGTGGACTGGGGCGCGCGAGGAAACTTCGTCGGTGGGAGCGAGCCCACCGAGCCCAACCGCATCTACCTGGCGTACGGCCAGGACTTCGACGCGGGCGACGGCACGAGCAACGTCCCCGCGAACGTGAAGGAGAAGGTGGAGAACTTCCTGCGCTCCTGCGGCTTCTTCAACCGCGGCGAGGGGCAGGGTGTGCTCCACGTCCGCGTCCCCTCGGACGTCGACGAGAACCAGCCACCAGGTCAGCGGTGCAGGCGCAACGCGCGGGCGCTCCACCAGTTCCTGACCACGGACCCCTACCCTGGCCGGCTGAAGCTCGACTCCGCGCGCGTCGTCCTCCTGGGAGCCAGGGAGGCCCGGGAGCTCGAGGACCTGAAGGCCATGGCGCCACTCACGAGCCTGGAGGACGAAGGCCTGTGGCTGGAGCTGGTGCACTTCCTGCCCGGCGAGCACGGCTTCCGCTTCTTCCCCTCGTACTACCGCCACCTCTTCTCCACGATGATGGAGACCCCCCTCCTCGACGAGAACAACCGGCTCACCGGCCGCACCGTCTTCGACAACCTCGTCCCCTCCAGCTTCTACGGCATCGCCGCGAAGGGACGCCGCATCCGCTTCCTCCGCCGCGCGCCGCCCTCCCGCCCCGCCGAGATGCTCCGGGAGCTGAGGGATTTGACCGACTCGGGCTACCCGGCCTCGGACACCGCGCAGTTCACCCTGCGCATCTGGCGGTACATGTCCACCTGCTCGGAGCGCCGGAAGGCCGACTACGAGGGCATCTCCTGGTGGGAGTACCTGGAGGGCTACGACGCGAAGACGAACACGCGCCGCTACAAGTACAGCGACGCCTTCAAGCGCGACATGCAGTTCGCCCCGCGCGTGCTCGCAGCCTTCGACAGCCAGTGGGGCGATGCGCGCACCAACGGCAACACACTGGCGCAGCTCTACCTCAACAACCTGCTGCCGCTGCCCAAGACGGACGGCACCCTCAACGGACCCACCACCCTGGCCTGGCTGCGCCCCTGGCGCCGCTACCTGCGCGAATACCTCAAGGTGGAGTTCCACGCGGGCGAGCTGAGCCGGCTGGAAATCGACCCGGAGACCGGCGAGCTCACGCCCTACTGGACGCCGAAGGGCAAGCCCAAGGCGGAGCCGGACCTGGTGGTCACCGACCCCGTCGTGAGGACGCAGCGCGACGAGCCGTCCTCCGCGGAGAAGGTGGACTACTACGTCATCGCCACCGACGCGGCGACCGCCGAGACGTTGACGCAGGACCTGGACCCCATCGGCGTCATCGCGGGGCTGCGGGGCTTCACCTCGAAGGTCCCCGTCAAGCCGCGCGAGACGGGTGAGCCGCGGGAGCGCGAGAAGGGCGAGTTCCCCGGCAAGGTCCCCTGGGACCGCTTCCAGACGCTCACCGGCATCCAGTTCTTCTTCCCCGCCGCCTTCCGCCTCGCCGAGGGCTACCTCTACTTCCTCGACGCGCCGTGGGGCCTGTCCGCCATCAACAGCCAGCAGTACTGGGCCACGCCGCCCACGTTCGACCGGAACGGCTTCGGCGCCGTGCTCAGCGTGGACATCGGCAACTGGTTCCTCGAAGGCCAGACGAGCCCCGCGGACTGCTCGCGGGACGAGATTGCCCACGCGGTGTGGGAGCAGATTCGCCAGGCCACCGAGCTGCACAAGATGCCGCTGCCCAACTCGGCCCCGTACGACTTCGCGCTCCCGGACCCGGCCTGGTACTCGCTGGACCGCTTCATCCGGTTCGAGACCGACCCCGCGTCGCGCGTGGAGCGGCCGAGCCAGAACCTGGCGCCCTACCTCATCCCCATCATGGGCGACTGGGACAAGCGCCCCGGCACCGAGCCGTGGGACCCGCTCCGCCCCCCGCCGCCCCCTTCGCAGACGCCCCTCAGCGCCGTGCTGTGGCAGGCCACGCACGGCGGCTATCCGGTGCACTGGGACAAGCTCGTCTTCGCGGGCACCTATCTCAAGACCTTCACGCGCATGACGACCATGGAGGCGGCCAACGAGTCCGCGCGCCACGCCGTCAACGCCATCATCGACCACTACCTCTACAAGCATGGCATCGCGCCCCGCCCGCCCATTCCCTCCGCGGCGCGGAGCCCGATGCTTCCCACGCTCGACGACCGGGAGGTCATCAAGGGCACGCCCGAGTTCCGGATGACGCCCATCGGCGAGTACTGCCGCATCTGGGACCCGGAGAAGAACGAGCTGGCGGAGCTGGCGCCGCTGCGCGAGCTGGACGCGAAGCTCTTCGCCCAGGGCCTGCCCCACGTCTGGGACGTGCTGCGATTGGAGCCGCTCGCGATGCCACTCATGCCGTCGCTCGGCAAGCCGGGCGGGCTGGAGCCGCTGCTGGAGCTGCTGCGCAAGGTGCGCGAGTGGCTGGAGACGATGCTCAAGGTCCCCAAGCCGGAGAAGAAGCAGACCTTCTGGTGAGGCGGGAGCGCACCATGGCCGAAGACACGTCGACACGCGTGCGCCGCGGCCCCGCGCGGGTGCACATCTATGGCGCCGGAATCGCCGGGCTCACCGCCGCGCACGAGCTGGCCCGCCGCGGCTTCCGCGTCCGCATCTACGAGCCCGCGCAGGAGTACGACGAGCTGGGACGGCACGAGCCCGGAGACGCCTCGGGCCTGGAGACGGACCCCAAGCTCGCCGTGGGCGGCATGGCCCGCTCGCAGTTCCTCCGCGTGGGCAAGGGCGCCCGGGGGAACTTCCCCGGAGACGGAAGCGCTGTCACCTCCGATGCGTTCCGCTTCGTCTACGACTACTCCCGGGACTGGACCGACTCCGGACTGAGTCCGACGGAAGCGTCGAACTTCCTGTTGCAGAGCGACCTGCGCCCCCAGCAGGAGCGCTTCCCCGGCGTCCTCTACATCCGCATTCCCGAGCCCCTCAGCGGCAAACGGACGCCCACGCGCCAGGTCACCGCGGAGACCCTGCGGGACATGCTGGTCTCACCTCCCGTGTGGGCCGACGTCCAGATAGACCCGTCCCGAATCGTCATCGTCACCCAGGAGGAGAAGCGGTTCGCGAAGGAGATGGGCGTGCCCTTCCCTCCGCTGAAGGACAAGGACGAGCTGACGCTGGAGGTGGCCCACTTCCTGCCCGGCGAGCACGGCTTCCGCTTCTTCCCCTCGTACTACCGCCACCTCTTCTCCACGATGGTGGAGACGCCCATCCTCGACGACGAGGGACGGCCCACCGGCCGCCGCGTCTTCGACAACCTCATCCCCTCCAGCTTCTACGGCATCGCCGCCAGGGGACGCCGCATCCGCTTCCTGCGCCGCGCGCCCTCCACGCGCCCCGTGGAGGTGCTCCAAGAGATGAAGGATCTCTTCACGTCCGGCTACCCCGTCACCGACATGCTCCAGTTCACCCTGCGCATCTGGCGCTACCTCAGCACCTGCTCCGAGCGCAGGAAGGCCGAGTACGAGAAGGTCTCCTGGTGGGAGTACCTCGAAGGTTACGAGCCGGAGACGGGCGCGCGCCGATACAAGTACAGCGACGACTTCAAGCGCGACATGCAGTTCGCCCCGCGCGTGCTCGCCGCGTTCGATGGCGCGTGGGGAGACGCGCGCACCAACGGCAACACGCTGGCGCAGCTCTACCTCAACAACCTGCTGCCGCTGCCCAAGACGGACGGCACGCTCAATGGGCCCACGACGCCCGCGTGGTTCCGTCACTGGCGCCGCTACCTCCAGGAGTCGCTCCGCGTCGAGTTCCGCGAGGGCCGGCTGACGCGGCTCGAGCTCGATGACGAGGGCCGGCTCGTCCCCTACGTCTACGGGCTGCTGCGGTCCTGGGACAACTCCATGGGGGAGCGGCCGGACACGACGGCCTACATGGCCGACAGCCAGGAAACGGCGGAGCCGGTGGACTACTACGTCGTGGCCACGGACGCGGTGGCGGCGGAGCAGGTGACGAAGGGCCTGCCGCCCCTCGGCGTCATCGAAGGACTGCGCGGCTTCACCACGCTGATTCCGCCCAACCCACGCGGCCCCGAGCCCGCGCAGGAGCGGGAGCCCCAGGTGCTTCCGGGCCACGTGCCGTGGGACCGCTTCCAGACGCTCACCGGCATCCAGTTCTTCTTCCCCTCCTCCGTGCGCCTCGCCGAGGGCTACCTCTACTTCCTCGACGCGCCGTGGGGCCTGTCCGCCATCAACAGCCAGCAGTACTGGGCCATGCCACCCACCCTGGCCATGGATGGCTTCGCCTCGGTGCTCAGCGTGGACATCGGCAACTGGTACGTGCGCGAGCCCGGAGCTCCGAGTCCCTCCACCAGCTCACGCCACGAGATTGCAAAAGAAGTCTGGCGACAGATCTACCAGGCCACCGAGCAGCACAACGCGCCGCTCCCCCAGGCCCGCCAGTTCGAGTTCCCCCTGCCGGAGCCCGCCTGGTACTCCATGGACCGGTACCTCCGGTTCGAGTTCGACGCGAAGCTGGGCAAGGAGCGCCCGGTGGAGAACCGCGCGCCCTATCTCATCCCCATCGTCGGGGACTGGGACCGCAGGCCCGGCGCGGACCCGTGGGACCCGCTGGCGCCCGAGCCCGAGGAGCAGCCGAAGCGCCTCCTTCCCCGCGGGCTCTGGCAGGCCACGCACGGGGGCTACCAGGTGCACTGGGACCAACTCCTCTTCGCGGGCACCTATCTCAAGACCTTCACGCGCATGACGACCATGGAGGCGGCCAACGAGTCCGCGCGCCACGCCGTCAACGCCATCATCGACCACTACCTCGCCCATCCTCCGCCCGAGGAGGAGGCGCAGGTGCGAAGCCGTGCCCGCGCGAGCGCCCTGTCCTCCGTGCCCGAGTACCCCGGCCAGGGGACGCTCACCGGCACGCCCGACTTCCGGATGACGCCGCTGGGCGAGTACTGCCGCATCTGGGACCCGGAGAAGAACGAGCTGGCGGAGCTGGCTCCCCTGCGCGAGCTGGACGCGAAGCTCTTCGCCCTCGGCCTGCCGCACATCTGGGACGTGCTGCGCCTGGAGCCCCTGGCCCTGCCGCTCCTGTCTCCGCTCGAGCCGTTCGGAGGTGCCGAGGCGATGAAGACCTTCCTGGAGCGCGTCCGCACGACGCTGGACGCGCTTCGCCTGGGAGCACCGTATGTCTTCTGATGAAGAACCGGCCCCCGTCCGCATCGGTCCGGCCCGGGTCCACATCTATGGCGGCGGCATCGCCGGGCTCACCGCCGCGCACGAGCTGGCTCGCCGCGGCTTCCGCGTCCGCGTCTACGAGCCCGCGCAGGAGTACGACGAGCTGGGCCGGCCCGAGATGGGGCAGTGGAACGTCTCGGACGGAAACCCCACGCTGGCCGTGGGAGGAAGGACCCGCTCACAGCTCATCGGCGTGGCGAAGGGCGCGCCGGGAAACTTCCCGGGGGACGGCCGTCTCACCACCAGCGATGCGTTCCGCTACTTCTACGACTACACGGACGACTGGACCGGGCCGAACGGCAGCCTGATGCCGATGCGCGCCCTCGACTTCCTGAACCGCAGCGACCTCCACCCCGCGGATGTGTTCCCCGGCATCCTCCTCATCCGCCCGCCGCCTCCCAAGGAGCATGAATACACGCCGACGCGCGAGGCCGCCGCGCGGGCGCTGCACAAATTCGTGACGGATGGCTCGCTGGTGGGGTTCTTCCCCCTGGGAGGCTCGGCCCTGAGTCAGGAGCGGGTCATCCGGGTGGACTACGCGGAGGAGCTCTTCGCGGAGAAGATGGAAGTGCCCTTTCCGCCAATGCCGGACAAGGACCAGCTGTTGCTGGAGGTGGTGCACTACCTGCCCGGCGAGCACCGCTTCCGCTTCATCCCCGCCTGCTCCCGGCACCTCCTCTCCACCCTGGAGGAGGTGCCCCTCCTGGACGCACACGGCACGCCCACCGGACGCCGCCTGTCGGACAACCTGGTGCCCGTGCGCGTCCAGGGCCTCGCCGCCGGGGGCCGCGGCCTCCCGTCCCTGCACCACGCCTCGGGCCCGCGCACGCCCGACACCGCGCGGCTCACCCTGCGCCTGTGGCGCTACCTGAGCACCTGCTCCGCGCGCAGGAAGACCGGGTGCGAGGGCAGCTCCTGGTGGGAGTACCTGAACGCGAATGGCGCGACGTATGGAGAAGGCTTCGAGCGCGACCTGCGCTTCGCACCCGGGCTGCCGGAAGCCTTCGACGCGGACGCGGGTGACGCGCGCACCCTGGGCAACCTGCTGGCGCAGCGTTACCTCGACATGCTGCGCCCGGGCAGGCGGAAGGACTGCACGCCGAACGGGCCCGCCACACCCGCGTGGCTCCGGCCCTGGCGCGACCACCTCGCGAAGCACCTGCGGGTGGAGTTCGTCCGGGGCCAACTGACGCGGTTCGCCTACGAGGAAGAGCGCCTCGTCCCCTACGTCACCGGCACGTACGAGATGGGCTGGAACGAGGAGGAGGAGAAGCCCGACACGGGCGCCTGGGTGGTGTTCGAGTACACCAAGGAGCCCGTGGACTACTACGTCATGGCCACGGATGCCGTCACGGCGGAGCGGATGACGAAGGACCTTCCGCCCGTCGGCGTCGTGGCGAAACTGCGGGGCTTCACCTCACGGATACGGGCAGACCCTCGCGGGTCCGCGGGAGAGCAGCAGCGTCGGAGCCGATACTTCCCCGGCCACGTGCCCTGGGACCGGCTCCAGACGCGCACCGGCATCCAGTTCTTCTTCTCCACCTCCGTGCGCCTCGACGAAGGGTGCCTGTACCTCGCGGACACGCCGTGGGAACTGTCCGTGCTCAACAGCGACCGGTACTGGGCGGCTCCGCCCACGCTCGCCAGGGACGGCTTCACCTCGATGCTCAGCGTGGATATCGGCCGCTGGCACGTGAGAGAGCCCGGGGTGAAGCGGCCCACCCGATGCACACCGCATGAGCTGGCCTGGGAGGTCTGGCGGCAGCTCCGCGCGGCCCTCGAGCCGCACACCCACGGCGCCACCCTACCGGAGCCGTCCTGGTACCACGTGGACCGCTTCATCCGCTTCCGGGCCAATCCGCGCACCGGCCGGAAGCGCCCGGGCAAGGCCCTGGCGCCTTCCTTCGTCGCGGGCGTGGGCGACTGGGAGAACAGGCCAGGCACCGAGCCGTGGGACCCGTGGGCGCCCGCCCCTCCGGCGCGACCTCCAGAGGCGCTTTCCGAAGACCTGTGGCAGGCGCAACACGGTGGCTATCCGGTGCACTGGGGACAGCTCGTGTTCGCCGGCCCGTACCTGAAGACGTTCAGCCGGACGTCCTCCATGGAGTCCGCGAACGAGTCCGCGCGTCATGCGGTGAATGCCCTCCTCGACCACTACGTGGCCCACTCCGTGCGGGGGGATGCGGGGCTTGCCACACCCCTGCAGGGGAGCCAGGGCCCGCCCGCGTCCGGAATGACGCCCGTGGGCGAGTACTGCCGCATCTGGGACCCGGAGAAGCACGAGCTGCCGGAACTGGAGCCGCTGCGCCAACTGGACGCGAAGCTCTTCGCCGCCGGAATGCCGCATGTCTGGGACGTGCTGCAACTGGAGCCCCTGGCCCTGCCCCTGCTGGCGGACCTGGAGTCGGGGGACGACGCCCGGGCCCTGCGCTCCTTCCTGGAGCTGCTGCGCGAGCCGCTGGAAGCGATGGTGAACATCGTCTGACCGGAGGCTCCATCTCCGTGAGGAGGAGCGCCGCATGGCCGGACAGAAGGACGACCTGCCACCAACCGGGCCCCCCCCCGACCGAGAGGGCCCTGGGCGCGTGCACATCTACGGCGGAGGCATCGCCGGGCTCACCGCCGCGCACGAGCTCGCCCGCCGCGGCTTCCGCGTGTGCCTCTACGAGCCCGCGCGCGAGTACGACGAGACGGGCCATCCCGAAAACGGGCCCTCGGTGGGAGGACTGGCCCGCTCGCAGCTCATGCGCGCGGGCAAGGGCGCCCTGGGAAACTTTCCTCGACAGGGGACCTTCACCACCAGCGGCAGGTACCAGCTCCGCTACCCCTTCACCCCGGGCTTCGCGCCTGGCGAGGAGGGGGAAATCGAGAACCAGTACATGGTGCGGGAGTTCATCGCCTGGGCCGGCTTCTTCCGCGGCCAGTCGCCCGGCGTCCTCCACATCCGCGTGCCGAAGACGCCGGGCTACGCGGACTCCGGCTCGCCGGACAGGCAGCGCTACCTCAAGCGGTGCGACCAGGCGGTCGTGGTGAAGGAATACCTCCAGCGCGCCATCCTCTCGGGTGAGCGGCCCTCGCCGCACCTCGCACCGGAGCGCGTCATCATCGTGGACGAGGAACAGGAGCGCTTCGCCGAGGAGCTGGGAGAGCCCTTCCCTCCGCTGGAGGACAAGGACGAGCTGACGCTGGAGGTGCTGCACTTCCTGCCCGGCGAGCACGGCTTCCGCTTCTTCCCCTCGTACTACCGCAACCTCTTCTCCACCCTGGTGGAGATTCCCATCCTCGACGACGTGGGACGGCCCACCGGCCGCCGCGTCTTCGACAACCTCGTCCCCTCCAGCTTCTATGGCATCGCCGCGAAGGGACGCCGCATCCGCTTCCTGCGCCGCGCGCCCTCCACGCGGGCCTTCGAGATGCTCCAGGACCTGAAGGACCTCGTCTCGTCCGGCTACCCCGTCACCGACATGCTCCAGTTCACCCTGCGCATCTGGCGGTACATGAGCACCTGCTCGGCGCGCAGGAAGGCCGACTACGAGGGCATCTCCTGGTGGGAGTACCTCGAGGGCTACGAGCCGAAGACGGGCGCGCGCCGCTACAAGTACAGCGAGGCCTTCAAGCGCGACATGCAGTTCGCCCCGCGCGTGCTCGCCGCGTTCGACGGCACGTGGGGCGACGCGCGCACCAACGGCAACACGCTCGCGCAGCTCTACCTCAACAACGTGCTGCCGCTGCCGAAGACGGACGGCACCCTCAACGGGCCCACCACGTCCGCGTGGTTCCGCCCCTGGCGCCGCTACCTCCAGGAGTCCCTGGGCGTCGAGTTCAGCGATGCGAAGCTGGTGCGGTTCGCGCTCGATGACGCGGGCCGCCTCGTGGCCTTCGTGCGCAAGGGCGAGAAGGAACCCGAGCAGCAGGACTCCTACGGCCAGGGACGCTTCGGCATGGACGAGCCGGTGGACTACTACGTCGTGGCCACGGACGCCGTCACGGCGGAGACGGTGACGAAGGACCTGCCGCCCATCGGCGTCATCGACGGGCTGCGCGGCTTCACCTCCACGATTCCAGCCAACCCGCGCGGGTCCGAGCCGGAGCAGCCGCGCCAGGACGGCGTGCTCCCCGGCCACGTCCCGTGGGACCGCTTCCAGACGCTCACCGGCATCCAGTTCTTCTTCCCCGCGTCCGTCCGCCTCGCCGAGGGCTACCTCTACTTCCTCGATGCGCCCTGGGGCCTGTCCGCCATCAACAGCCAGCAGTACTGGACCACGCCGCCCACGCTCGAACAGGACGGCTTCGGCGCGGTGCTCAGCGTGGACATCGGCAACTGGTACGTGAACGAAACGGGCATGCCGAGTCCCTCGGACTGCTCGCGCTACGAGATTGCGCAGGAGGTATGGCGGCAGATTCGCCAGGCCACCGAGCAACACCAGGCGCCGCTCCCCCAGGCCCGCCAGTTCGCGTTCGCCCTGCCGGAGCCGTCCTGGTTCCACCTGGACCGCTTCATCCACTTCGGGACCGGCGAGGAGGCCGGCCCGGAGCGCCCCGTGAAGAACGGCGCGCCGTACCTCATCCCCATCGCCGGCGACTGGGAGCGCAGGCCCGGCACCGAGCCGTGGGACCCGCTCGGAGCGGAGGTGGAGAACCTGGCGGAGCAGCGGCTTCCCGCGGGGCTGTGGCAGGCCCCGCACGGCGGCTACCCGGTGCACTGGGACCAGCTCGTCTTCGCGGGGACGTACCTGAAGACCTTCACGCGCATGACGACCATGGAGTCGGCGAATGAGTCCGCGCGCCACGCGGTGAACGCCATCCTCGACCACTACCTGACCCACCTGCAGGAGCCGCCGCTGGTGGAGGCGCGGCGCCGGGACATGGCGGTCCCCACCACGTCGGTGCCCGCCGTGCCCGAGTACAGCGGCCAGGGGACGCTCACCGGCTCGCCCGAGTTCCGGGTGACGCCCATCGGCGAGTACTGCCGCATCTGGGACCCGGAGAAGTACGAGCTGCCCGAGCTGGCCCCCCTGCGAGAGCTGGACGCGAAGCTCTTCGCGCAGGGACTGCCGCACGTCTGGGACGTGCTGCGTCTGGAACCCCTGGCCCTGCCCCTGCTCGTCTCCCTCCCGGCCTCGGGAGGCGGGGAGGCGTTGAAGTCCTTCCTGCAGCGGGTGCGCGAGCTGCTGGACACGCTGATGAAGCCCCTCGCGCCCCAGCCCGGGGCGTGAGCCCTTCAGCGCGGCCGGAGGCCCAGGCCGGGCGCCAGCGTGGCCGCCATGGCGCACGGGTCCACCACGCCCTGGTCGCGCATCCACGCTTCCGCCTGCTGGCGGTACA
Organism: Pyxidicoccus sp. M6; assembly: GCF_055568925.1. Taxonomy (NCBI): domain Bacteria; kingdom Pseudomonadati; phylum Myxococcota; class Myxococcia; order Myxococcales; family Myxococcaceae; genus Pyxidicoccus; species Pyxidicoccus sp. M6. The sequence continues at coordinate 10,857,398 of NZ_CM145714.1, forward strand.
GCGCGCCCTCCTCCCCACCCATGAGCGCGCCCAGCGCGTACCGCGCGGCTTCCCGGTGGAGCGCCATGTCCGCGACCCCGAAGCCCGCCACGGCCTCCACCAGCAGCGTCCGCGCCGTCTCCACGTCGCCTTCGAGCCGGGCCACTCCCGCGCGCACCAGCGCGGCCAGGGGCCTGGCCATCGCCAGCGACTCTCCGTCGATGCGGCGGGCCTGGTCGCGCGCGTCCGCCAGCAGGGCGCGCCGCGTCCAACGCGCCTCCGCGTCCGTCGGCGGCGACTGCCGTGGCCCCAACTGCTCCGCCGCCGCGAGCGCCACCCGGGCCCGCGCGTGCCGCACGTGCGCGTCGTAGAAGCGCAGCGAGGGCGTGGCGCGGTACAGCCCGGCCCACCGCGACTGCACCTCGCGCCAGGCCGTCCAGGGGTGGCCCTCGTACAGCGCGGTGTGGACGTGGGCCACGAAGAGGCAGTAGCTGACGCGGTGCGAGTGCGCCACGTCGCACGCCTCGCGCTCGTCCTTCGCGGGCGCGAAGCCGTGCTCCAGGGCCTCCAGCGCCTCGCCCGCCAGCGCCCAGGCCCGCGAGCCCTGGCCGCGCGCGAGCCACGGCAGCATGCAGTCGCCCAGGCAGCTCTCGATGATGCCGAAGATGTCCCCGCGCCGCGTGGAGTCCTCCAGCAGCAGCTCCAGCCGTTCACCGAGCCGTCCCAGCTCCCCGCGCATCGCCAGCGCGCCCTGGTGGTAGGCCGCGAGCATGTCCAGCTCCCACGAGACGCCGGTGCACCGCTCGCGGAGGACCTTCTCGCCGCGCTCGCACGCGTCCAGGGCCTCCAGCCACTCGCCGTGGGTGAAGGCGCGGGTGGCGCGGGCCAGCAGCGTCCAGCCCTCGTCGCAGGCGTCTCCCGTCCAGCGCGCGAGTCGCTCCGCCTGCGCCACCAGCTTCCGGGAGTGCCGCTCCATCCACCGGCCCTTGAGGTGGGCCTCCATGGCGGCCTCGCACGCCAGGGCCCGGCACACGGAGGAGGCGTCGCCCACCTCCAGCACGCGCCGCAAGTAGCGCATGCGGAACGCATCCGCGAGCACGCTGTCCACCTGCGCGAAGCTGCACGAGGCCGACCACAGCGCCTCCAGCTCCGGGCGCTCCCCCGCGGGCACCTGGCTGGCGGCGCGCGCCGTCGGCTCCCGGTGCGAGTGGAGGAAGCGGAGCCGGTTCCACGTGGCCGACAGCAGCGCGTGCCGCCGGGAGCGCGGCACGGGCACCCCCACGTCCGCGAGGACGCCGCGCAACAGCCGCCAGCCCCTGGCCACCTGACCGCACTTGATGGACTGCTCGGCCGCGTGGCGCTTCAGCGTGTGGACCCGGTCCGGGTCCGTGTCCCCGAGCGCGGCCGCGGCCTCCAGGTAGCGCACGGCCGCGTCCGCCCGCCGGCCCAGGTTGGCGAGCGCATCTCCCAGCCGCTGCAGGAGCGCCGGCCGGTCCGCCTCCTCGCCCAGCAGCTCGAGCGCCTTCGCGTAGAGCTGCGCGGCGTGCTCGAAGGCCAGGGCATGCGCGGCGCGGTCGGCGGCGCGGACCGCGTGACGCCCCGCGCGCTTCGGCTCGCCCGCGCCCTCCCACTGGGCCACCAGCAGCTCCCAGTCGTCCGAGCCGGACTGCTCCAGCGCCTGGGCCAGGCCCTGGTGCCGCCGCGTGCGCGAGGCGGGGCCCAGCAGCTCGAGCGCCGCCTCGCGGGTGCGGTCATGGTAGGTCGTCACCGCGTCCGCGTGCTCACCGCAGCCCAGCCGCAGCAGCGACGCATCGCAGAGCGTGGAGACGAGCGGCCGGCTTCCCGTGTCGAGCCCCGCTCCCGTCAGCAGCACGTCGCGAGGCACCGGCACGCCGGCCACGGAGGCCACCTCCACCAGGGCGCGCTGCGGAGGCGGAAGCGCACGGAGCCGTTCCGCCAGCATCCGCTGGATGTCGAGCGGGAGGGTGACGTCCGGCGCCGCGCCCCGGCTGGCGGCGGACGCGAAGTACCGGGCCACCTCGCCAATGACGAAGGGGCTGCCTCCGGCCTGTCCCGCCAGGGAGCGCAGGTCCTCCGCGCTCATGGGCGTCCCCTCCAGCCACTGCCGCGCGAGCACCTTCGCCTCTCCCGTCGACAAGGGCCCCAGCGGCAGGTCGCGGACGCGGGACGCGGGCAGGCTCAGTCCACCCACCGGGCACGCCCTGCCGTCGTCCCCATCGCGCCGGGTGAGCACGAGGAGAAGCGCGGGCGGGGCGGGCTCGCGCAGGAGCTGCTCCAGGAGCCGCGCCGAGTCGGCGTCTCCCCAGTGCGCGTCGTCAATCCACACCACCACCGGGCCGGTGCGGGACAGGCGGGTGAGCAGCTCCCGCAGGGCCTCGGTGCCCAACCGGCGCAGCTCGACATCCGAGGGGAGTGCGCCGGGCAATGGAGGGCTCCGGAGCGCGGGCACCCGCCCCAGCACGGGGAACAGGCGCACCAGGGCGTGCGCATGCTCCGGGACGAGCGCCGTCTGTTCCGCGGCGCCGAGCTGGGAGAGGTGCGTCGCCAGCGCGTCGACGATGGGGTCCAGCGACAGGTACGCCACGACCTCGCGCGGATGGCAGCGCCCCTTGAGGACGAGCGGGATGTCCTGGCGCCGGAGGAACTCGCGCACCAGCGTGGACTTGCCGATGCCGGAGGGCCCGTGGATGTCCACGGTGAGCTGCCGGCCCCAGCGCGAGACGGCGCGGAGCGCGTCGTCCAGGACGGCCAGCTCGGTGGCCCGGCCCACGAAGGAGGCCTTCGGAGGTCCGAAGAGGGCGTCCCCATCCCAGAGCGGCGCGTCCTCGGGGAGCAGCTCGCGCGCGAGCCGGGCCAGGAGCGTGCCGGCGTCCGGCCGCGCGCCGGGCGTGAGGGAGAGCAGCGCCATGGCCATCTCGGCCAGGTCGTCGGGGACGCCGGACGCGAGCCGCCGCGGGTCGGGCGGGGGCGAGGTGCGCCGGCGCTGGAGGAGCAGCTCCGGGTCTCCGGTGAGGAAGTAGGCCGTCTCGTCGCGGAAGGGACGGAAGCCGGTGAGCGCCTCGTACAGCATGAGCCCCACGGCATACAGGTCCGACGCAGGGGTGAGCGGTCCGCCCTGGAGCTGCTCCGGGGCCATGTACGGCAGCGTGCCCGCCGCGGAGGAGCCGCCTCGCGACAGCGGCCCCGCCAGCAGCTCCGTGGCCAGGCCAAAGTCGACGATGACGACGCGGCCCTCGGGCGCGACGAGCACGTTGGCCGGCTTGATGTCGCGGTGGACGAGCCCGGACGCGTGCAGCGCCTGCAACCCACGCACGAGCTGCACCAGCGCGGCGCGCAGGCGCGGGGCGGCCTCGGGCGGCAGCGGGGCCAGGTCCGGCGACACGACGCCGGCCTCGTGGGGAACGGGCAGCCGCCGCGCGCGGGTGAGCTCGGGCCGGACCCACTTGAGGAAGTCGCGGCCCTCGACGAGCTCCATGCTGAAGCAGCAGTAGTCATCGCCGACGAGGAGGTCGTGGAACTGGACGAGGTGGGGATGGCTGATGCCCGCGCGGGAGCGGAACTCGCGCTTGAGGGCATGCAGCGCGGAGGGCCCGGACTGGCGCATCACCTTGAGGGCCACGTCGCGACGGAGCTCGGTGTCATGGACCCGGTAGACGGTGCCCATGCCGCCTTCGCCCATGCGCCCCATGAGGCGGAAGCGCGTGCTGCGCGCGAAGGGCCGCAGGTTGGGTGGCAATCCCGTCCGTGGACCTGGCTCGTCGGACATCCCCTCCTCCATCTCCGTGGCAGTCACCGAGGAGAGAGAGTCACGAAGGTCCGGATGTGAACGAAGATTCAGGCGTGACTGGACTCGCGGGAGAGCAGCTCCGCCTCGCGCGCGAGAGCGCGGAGCCGGGCCTTGATGCGCTGGAACTGCTGGCGCAGCACGGCGGCCTTCCGGGCGAGCGCCTCGGATGACATCGGCTCGTCCGGGTCCGCCAGCCGCTTCGCCACATCCGTCCACGACATGCGCCGGTCGATGCGCAGCTCCAGCAGCGTCTGCTCATAGGGCTCGAGCTGGGAGCGCAGCGCGCGGATGCGGTCCTTGACGTCCGTGCGGAGCCAGGGGCGCGTGCGGGACCAGTCGTGGTGGGCCTGGTGCTCGAAGGCGCCCTCGCTCATCGGCACCTCGCGGCCGGAGGGCGCGGCGGCCATCCGGTAGGCGACGTTGCGCGCGACACGGTGGGCCCACGTCCGGAAGGAGCTCTCCCAGCGGAAGGACGGCAGGTCCATCAGCAGCGTCTCGCTGAAGATGGCGTACGCCTCGCGCGCGCGCTCCCGGTCCTTCAGGAGCGAGCCCAGCAACCGCATGAGCTCCGCCCCGTAGCCCGCCAGGGCCTCCTCCACGGCGCGCCCCACGTCGCCTTCCTGGCAGTACTGGTGGATTCGCTGCTCCAATGCGTCGCGTGCGTCGGCCTGCATGGCGTCCCCCCACTCGAATCTGGAGACGCCCTCTCCGGCTGGCGAGGCCATGGAAAGCACCGTGCGAGCCGGCTGGCGGCCCGCGCGAGGGAGCCCTTGCAGTCACGCCGAGGGCAGCACCACCCGGTCCGCCCCGCTTCGCTCCAGCGCGTGGCCCTCCCCGAGGAGGCAGCGGCCAGACTGACGCCAGCCAGGCGGGCGAGCCCCTGCAACGGCCACGGAGCCCGTCAGGCCTCCGCCGGCATCCCGGGTATCCGGCGACTCGCTCGGACGCGTGTAGGTCTGCGCTATCCTCCGGGCCACTTGGAGAGGGGTTCCCCGACATGAAGCGAGCAGTCCTTGGAGTGGTGGCCGCCATCGTGCTGGCCGCATGCGCGAGCGCGGAGAAGGCGGGAGACCGCGCCGCCGCCGTGGGTGACTGGAAGGGTGCGTACACGGCGTATCGCCAGGCGGTGGCGAACGACCCGGACGACATGGAGCTGAAGGGCAAGTACGAGCAGGCCCGCGAGCAGGCGCTCCAGGACGCGCAGAAGCGCGCGCAGACGTGCGCGCAGGTGGATGACTGGAACTGCGCGCTGTCCGAGTCCGACTTCGCGCTCTCCATCGACGGCGGCAACGCGGACCTCGCCGCCTTCCGCGTGCGCGCCGCGACGCGCGTGGCCATGGGCCTGCTGGAAGGCGCGGCCGAGAAGGCGCGCACCGGCCACTTCCCCGAGGCCGTCGACGATATGCAGCGGGCCACGCAGCTGTCGCAGGCGCCCGAGGTGAAGACCCGCTCCGAGCAGGTGCGCCGTCAAATCGTCACCAGCGGCAAGGCCCGCGCGGACGGCTACCGCCAGGAGCGCAACCTCATCGCGGCCAACGGGCTGGCGCAGCTCGTCTCCGGACTGGACGGCTCGCTGGCCGGCTGGGCGCAGGGCATCAACGCGGAGTACGAGCAGTGGGTCACCGTGGAGTACGAGCGGCTGGCGCGCGAGGGCGACGCCGCGAAGCAGCAGCACGACTGGGCGCTCGCGCAGGAGCGCTACCGCGCGGCGCTGGACCTGCGCCAGGGCGGCCGCGCCGCGCCGGCGGAGGAGTACGTGCGCATGGTCGGCGAGGGCGAGCGGCAGCTCGTCAACCGCGACTGGAACCGGGCCGCGGACGCGTACCGGGGCGCGGTGCGCACGGGGCAGGATGACGGCTACGCCACGCAACAGCTGGAGCGCGTGGAGCCGCGTCCCTACCGCGTTTCGGTGCGCTCGCTGCTGGTGTCGCCCGTGCGTCCGGACGGCAACGCCTGGGTGGGCGTGACGAGCCCCATCTTCGCGCGGCTCGCCGAGCGCCTGGCGCAGATGGCGGAGCGCCGCGGCCTGTCTGACGTGGTGATGGACATGGCCATGGCCATTCCCCAGGACAACCAGCCCCGCGTGCGCGTGGAGGTGCTGCTGCCGGACGGCACGCGCCTGACGACGCCCGCGAAGCACGGCATCTACACGGGCTTCGAGTCCGAGTTCGTCATCCTCGGCAACGCCTTCGACGAGACGCCGCTCACCTTCCAGGTGTTCATCGAAGACCCGCGCGGCGGCGAGCTGCTGGGCTCGGTGGACGTGCCGGTGCGCGAGGTGGTGGCGCAGCGCAACGTGGCGCTGAAGAGCCGCACCGTCCTCGGCCTGAAGCTGGCGACGGCGAACGGCGAGGGCCGTGCGCCGGGCTCGATGCAGGGCATGGCCCGCGTGGAGCCCATGCCTCCGCCGGGCTCGCCGGGCCACGCCGCGTCTCCGGCGCCCTGACGCACCATGAGCCCGCCCCGAGCAGGACCGGGGCGGGCATGCGGCACGGCCCTCAGTCGTACGTGACGATGAGCGAGCCGTCCGAGTAGCCCTCCCTCGCGCCGAACACCTCGACGAAGTACCGCCCCGGCGCGAAGCCGTTGAGGTTGCAGTTCTCGGTGCTGTGCTCGTTCAGGCCGCGGCAGTCATAGGCGCTCCGCGTCGGCTCCGCTTCCCGCTGCACGTAGAGGTCCGCGTTCCCCGAGCCCCGGAGCCGGACATGGACGTTGCGCTCGCCGCCGTCCTCGCGCTCCGGAATCCGCACGGTGAACATCTGGGATGAGCCCGCGGCTCCGGACAGGCCGGTGACCTCGACGCCGGGCTCGAGCGGAATGTAGCCGCCCCTCCAGGTCATCTTCAGCGTCACGTTGGAGAAGTTGGTGAAGGCCCGGACCATCCCCCACCACGTCCCATGGGCTGGCGCCGGGAAGACGCACTCCTCCTCATTGCCCGACTTGTACGGGCGGCAGTCATAGACGGTGGTCGATGGGGGGGTGTTGAAGCGCACGTACAGGTCGGCGTCACCCGTGCCGCCGGTGATTGTGAACTTCAGGTCCTTCACGCCTTCGGGGACCTCTGCCAGCCAGGGAATGGCCGCGCCTTGTGAGGTCCCCAGTCCCACGAGAGGGATGTCCTTCTCCAGCTCCGGGATGGGTGGTGGCATCAATGGCTGCCCTCCCTCCGCCGCGGGGCTGTCCAATGCGGAGGCGGAAGCCCGCACCGCTTCAGGAGGCGCCTCCGGGGGAGGAAGCTCCGTGCAGGCGCCCGCCATCAAAGACAGCCATGCCGCACCCACGACACCGCGCAATCGTTTCTCAGCCATGCGTCCCCCAGCGTGGAAAGGCGTAGGGAACGCATGCTGCCCGCGACGATGCCTGGATGACAAGGGCACGCCGGCCTGCATCTACATATCAAACAGCATCAGCCGGCATGGCCGGGCCGTCGCTCAGGCGATGAGGTCGAAGTGCGCCTGGAGCGTGGCCCCCGGCGAGGCAGGCGGCCACGGCTGTCCCAGCATGACCACGTTCCACGCCTGCCGCATCTGCCGCGCCGCGCGCTCGGGCGGCATGCGGCCCACGGCGGTGCACAGCCCGGGGGACAGCAGGCTCCGGATGGGTTTGCGAGGATTGGCCGCGTTGTGCGCCTGCACCTCGCGCAGCGTGGCGCGAAATGCCAGCCATGCATTCACCGTGTCGGGCACGGCCATGGGAATGCGCATCGTGGGAGCGCTCACCAGCCACGGAATCTCCGCGTGGCGCGTCTCGATGATGAGCGCCGAGCCCACGGGCAGCTCACCCTGGTGCTCGGCGCGCAGCCGCTCCTGGAGGCGCGTCTGGAGGTCCCAGCCGAAGAACTGGCTGTAGACCAGGTCGATGCCGCCATCCATGTAGCCGAAGCTATTGGCCGGGCTGACGATGGCATCCGCGCGCTCGCCGAAGATGTCGCCGCCGGAGACCTCCACGCCTTCACAGCCGAAGAACGCCTTGCGCCACGCCATCACCATGGCGCTGTTCAAATCGCGAAGCTTGAGGACGAGCTGGGACATGCGGCCCGCATATGCCCTGCGGGGAGCGCTTCGCAACCCGCGAAGCCATGTCACACTGCCGGCCCATGCCCGCCCCCTTTCTGGCCATGGTGACCGTGGACGTCGTTGGGATGTCCGCGAAGGACAAGAAGGCCGCCCTCGCCGAGCTCCAAGCGGAGCTCTCCAGGCCCGGCCGGACCTTCCGGCCCCGACTCTTCACCACGTGGCTGGTGCGCTTCGACGACGGCAGCTTCGACGCCTTCATCCAGAAGATGGAGGAGCTGCGCACCCGGTTCCCCGGGACGTTCAACTACCAGTCCGTGGGCTGGGATGCCGACCACTTCCCGGTCTTGAACCCGACGGGCCCCCTCCCCACCCCGCTCGCCGCGCCCCGAGCCGCACTGGCAATGGCAGACAGCAACGCTACCGTGCTTCCCTCCCCCGAGGATGACTCTGGAAAGGTCTCCGCTCATGAGCGCCCTGCTCGCCGCCGTGCTCCTGGCACTCGCAAGCGCCCCAGCGCCCGCGGGGGCAAACAGTCAGGAGGAACCTCCCAGCGAAAGCCCCGGAAGCGCTCCCGCTGAGCAGCCCCCCGGGCAGGGCACGGACATCTTCGGCAATCCCATCGAGGAGCCACCGGACCTCTGCGAGGACGCGATGTTCCAGGACCTGGGCCCGGGGCGGCTGCTGCCTCGCGCCGAGTTCCTCGAGCGCAACTACATCCACTACAACGCGCCGGCCCTCGGCCCCGACATCAACACGCCGCTGCTCTTCGAAGCCCAGGTGGCGCCGCACCTGTTCTTCTTCAACAACCTCAACCGCGTCGAAAGCAACGCCCGCTGCGACCGCTTCCTGCAGGCCGTCTCCGTCAGCTTCATCCTCCGCATCCGGATGGTGGGAGACACCTCCTCGCCCGTCCGGCCGCCGTCATACATCCCCCGCCTCAACTACCAGGGCTTCTGGTTCCAGCAGCGCGGGCCGCGCGCACTGACGATGTGGGGGCTGCGAGCGAGCCTGGGCCACCACTCCAACGGCCAGCAGTACTGCCGCTACGACGAGAACCGCCGCATCCCCGACGAGGACGACCCGAGCGCCCCGCCCTGCCCTTCCGGCAACGTCGACCAGCTCAACGTCCGCTCCGGCGACTTCTCCACGAACTTCCTCCAGCTCGCCGGCCACGTGGCCCTCCTCACCCTGGACGCGAACCGCTACGAGCAGCGGCGCTTCCAGGTGGGCCTCGTGGGCGAGGTGAATCCCCGGTGGCTCGACTTCCTGCCCGGCACCATCGACTCGGAGCAGTTCGCGACGTACGGGCCGAACCGCCTGCGCCTGGAGCTGGGCTACGCCGAGCACCTCGCGGACCTGGCTCTCCTTTCCGGCGTGGCGAGCGCGGACGCGAGCCTGGAGGTCTTCTCCAAGACGGGCCCCGGAGTGGCCCGCTACCGCCTCCTGGTGCAGGGAGCGTATGTGCCGGACGTGCTCGGAGGTGTCGGCCTCTTCGCGCGCTTCGTCTCGGGCCAGGACTACCTCAACATCCTGTACCTGCGCCCGGCCATCCACACGGTGCAGTTCGGCTTCATCTGGGATTTGTCGCCGCGCCTCACCTACCGCTTCCGGCCCGGCCACCAGCCCTCAACGCCCCAGGTCCATCAGTAGCGCCTCCGCCGCGCGCCGGCCGGAGCCCAGCGCTCCGTCGATGGAGCCGTTGTCGCGGTGGTCTCCGCAGACATACAGCCCCGGAGACAGCCGCACCGTGCGGCGCGGAGGCTCCAGCGCGGACGGCGGCTGCGCGGGCAGCGCATTGGGAATGACATACGTGCGCAGGTGCCGCCACGCGGACACGGCATTGCCGAACCAGCCCGTCAATTCCTCACGCACCCGCGCCTCCAGGACCTCCGCCGCCGCGGACGCCCCCACCACGGACACGGACACCAGCGCCTGCCCCGCGGGCGCGTAGGCCGGTGACACCTCGCTCATCACCGCCACGTTGTTCACCACGCCGCGCCCCTCGCCATTGAGCAGCAGCCACGGCCCGTGCACCGGAGGCTCCGGCGCGGCGAAATACAGACACGTCACCCGGTTCATCGCGTGCGGAGGCAGGCCGGGCAAGAGCGACAGCGCGCCCGCTGCGTCCGCCGCCACCACCACCGCCTTCGCGGGAATCGTCTCGCCATCCACCAGCCGCACGCGGTGGCCCCACACGTCCGCCACCGGCGCGCGCAGCCGCAGCACGCCCGAGGGCAGCTTCGCGGCGAGCTGCTCCGGAATGGCGCCCATGCCCCGCTCCGGCACCACCGTGTCGCCGGTGGCGAACATGCGGAAGACGAACTCCAGGAAGCGGCTCGACGTGGCCAGCTCGCGCTCCAGGAAGATGCCCGCGAAGAAGGGCCGCAGGAAGCCCTCCAGCATGCCGTCCGTGAAGCCCAGCTCCCCCAGGTACTTCGACGCGGAGCGCTGGGGCCGCAGCCACAGGTCCTCCAGCTCGCCGGACATCACCGCCTGCCGCAGCTCCAGCACGCGCAGCTTGTCGCCGAACGTCCCGGGCCCATCGAACAGGTGCGACAGCGCCTCCACCGGCCTCCGCAACGGGTCCGTCACGGTGTGAAGCCGCCCGTTACGCCACACCTTTGCACCCGGGATGAAGCGGCGAAGTCCGAGCGCGGGGAGCTCCAGCGCCCGCCGGCCCTCCGGGTAGGCCGTGAGGTACACCTGGAAACCTCTATCCAGCAGGAAGCCCTCGTGGGCATCCGTGCGGACCCTGCCTCCCGGTGCGTCCGCTCCGTCGAGCAGCAACACCTGGAGCCGCGCCGAGACGAGCGCCCGTGCGCACGCCAGCCCCGCAAGCCCCGCGCCCACGACGATGACGTCCGGGTTCGACACGTGCCCTCCCACATCCACGCCACAAACCCTTCACCCTGGCTTGATAACCAGCTCGGGCACAAGTGAGACTCCCGGGTGGTTGCGGGCAACGGACACTTGTGGCTGAACATAGTCAGGCTGCCCGTTAGCCTGGACAGCTGGTGCTGGCCTCTTCACCAGCACCTTTACCCGGAGAGAAAGCAGGAACTCCCATGTTGATCGTGATGCGACCCGACGCGACGGCCCAGGACATCGAGCGTGTGAACGACGAGATCCGCCGTCGTGGTTGGCAACCGCACACGATTCCAGGGGGCACTCGCACCGCCATCGGCATCACCGGCAACCCCGGCGCCGTCGAACCCGAGCCCTTCCGCGTCCTCCCTGGCGTCGCTGACGCCGTCCCCATCTCGCAGCCGTTCAAGCTCGTCAGCCGCGAGGTGAAGCCGGAGAGCACGCAGCTGAGCATCGGCGGTCTCACCCTCGGCGGCGCGGCGTTCCATGTCATCGCCGGCCCCTGTTCCGTGGAGTCGCGCGAGCAGATTCTGGAGACGGCGCACGCGGTGAAGAAGTCGGGCGCCACCATGCTGCGCGGCGGCGCGTTCAAGCCCCGCACCAGCCCCTACGAGTTCCAGGGCCTCAAGGGCGACGGCCTCGCGCTGCTCGCCGAGGCGCGCAAGGAGACGGGCCTGCTCGTCACCACCGAGGTGAAGGACACCGCCACGCTGGACGCGGTGTGCGACGCCACGGACATCCTCCAGATTGGCGCGCGCAACATGCAGAACTTCAGCCTCCTGGAGGCGGTGGGCGAGCGCCGCAAGCCGGTGCTCCTCAAGCGCGGCATCAGCGCCACCATCAAGGAGCTCCTGATGGCGGCCGAGTACATCGTCGCCCGCGGCAACACGCAGGTCATCCTCTGCGAGCGCGGCATCCGCACCTTCGAGACGATGACGCGCAATACGCTGGACCTCAACGCGGTGCCCATGCTCAAGGCGCTCTCGCACCTGCCTGTCTTCGTGGACCCCTCGCACGGCATCGGCGTGCGCAAGGCGGTGCCGGCGATGATGCGCGCGGCGACGGCGGTGGGAGCCGACGGCATCATCGTCGAGGTCCATCCGGATCCGCCGCGCGCCAAGTCGGACGGCGCCCAGTCGCTGGACTTCTCCGAGTTCGACAAGGCCATGCACGAAGTTCGCGCCATCGCCCAGGCGATGGGCCGCGAAGTCGTGAGACTGGGGTAGGCCATGACGCTCAAGGATGCGCTGGGCAAGGTCATCGGCCGGCGCGACCTCACCCGCGAGGAGATGGCCCGAATCATGGGCCTGATGCTCGCGGGAGAGGCGTCGCCTGCCCAGGTGGGCGCGCTCGCCACGGCGCTCAAGATGAAGGGCGAGACGGAGGACGAAATCCTCGGCGCGGCGGAGGCCATGCGGGCCTGCGCGGCGAAGCTCGCTCCGAAGGCGGAGGTGGTGCTCGACACGTGCGGTACGGGCGGTGACGGGGCGCACACCTTCAACATCTCCACCGCGGTGGCCTTCGTGGCCGCCGGGGCGGGGGTGACGGTCGCCAAGCATGGCAACCGCGCCGTCTCCAGCCGCTGCGGCAGCGCGGACGTGCTGGCGGCGCTGGGTGTCTCCATGGAGCGCCCGCACGAGCGTGTCGCGCGCGACATCGACGAGCACGGCGTGGGCTTCCTCTTCGCGCCCTCGCACCACAGTGCGCTCAGGCACGTGGCGCAGGCGCGGAGGGATTTGGGCTTCCACAGCGTGTTCAACCTGCTGGGTCCGCTGACCAACCCGGCCGGTGCGCGCTACCAACTGTTGGGCACCTTCGACGGCAGGCGCGTGGAGCAGACGGCGCGCGTGCTGGGGCGCCTGGGCAGCCGCCGCGCGTGGGTGGTGCACGGGGACGACGGGCTGGACGAAATCTCTCCCTGTTCGCCCACGCGGGTAGCGGAGCTGCGCGAGGACGGCACTGTGAGGACCTTCACGGTGACGCCTGCGGACGCGGGGCTGGACGTGGTGCCTCGCGAGGCCATCGCCGGCGGCGACGCGGACGAGAACGCGAAGCGGCTGCGCTCGCTGCTGGACGGGGAGCGTTCCGGGCTGCGCACGGCGGTGGTGCTCAACGCGGCGGCGGCGCTGGTGGTGGTGGGGCTCGCGTCCGATTTGCGCGACGGCGTGCGGAAGGCGGAGCACGCCATCGACTCGGGAGCGGCGTTGCGCAAGCTGAACGCGCTCGTGCACGGGGCCGCGTCGTGAGCGGGGCACAGCGGGAAGGGGCGGCGTCCTCCGGGACGCTGGACCTCATCATGGCGCGCAAGCGCCGGGAGCTGGCCGTGCGTCCGCCCATGGCGCCGCGCCCGCGTCCGGCGCCGCGTGACTTCGCGGAGGCCCTGGTGGCGAAGGTGCCAGGGCGTCCGGTGAGCGTCATCGCGGAGGTGAAGCGCAAGAGCCCCTCGGGCGGCGCGTTTCCGCACGCGGACGTGGTGGCGGTGGCCCGGGCCTATGAAGCCGCGGGGGCCAGCGCCATCAGCGTGCTGACGGACGGGCCGGACTTCGGCGGCAGCCTGGAAGACCTGGTGGCGGTGCGGGCGGCGGTGTCCGTCCCGGTGCTGCGCAAGGACTTCCTGGTGGCCGCGCGCGAGGTGGAGGAGAGCGCGCTGTGGGGCGCGGACGCGGTGCTGCTCATCGCGGACGCGCTCGAGGACGGCGAGCTGCGGGAGATGCTTGCCACCGCGCGCGAGGTGCGCGTGGCCGCGCTGGTGGAGGCGCACACGGAGGCGCACGCCGAGCGCGCGCTGGCCGCGGGCGCGGAGCTGGTGGGCATCAACAACCGCAACCTCGCCACGCTGAAGACGGACACGGGCACGGCGCTGCGGGTGATGCCGAGGCTGCGCTCTCGTGCCCGCGCACTCGTGGCGGAGAGCGGGCTCAAGACGCTCGCGGACCTGGTCGCCGCGCGAGAAGCGGGCGCGGACTCCGTGCTGGTGGGCGAGTCCCTGCTGCGCGAGGCGGAGCCCGGGCGGGCACTGAGGCGCCTCATCGGCGCGGAGGGCTCCCCCGTATGAGCGTCCGCGTGAAGGTATGCGGCGTCACCCGGCTGGAGGACGCGAAGGCCGCGTGGGAGGCGGGCGTGGACGCGCTCGGCCTCAACTTCTACGCGAAGTCCCCGCGCTACGTGGACATCGTCAAGGCGGCGCAGTTGGCCGCCACGCGCCCTCCCCTGGGCGCGGTGGTGGGCGTGTTCGTCAACGCGTCCGCCGAAGACATCCGCGCGAGGGTGCGCGACTGCGGCCTCACGGCCGTGCAGCTCCATGGAGACGAGCCGCCGGAGGCCTGCTCGGGCTACGGCGTGCCCGTCATCAAGGCGCTGCGCGTGCGTGGGCCGGAAGACGTGGCGCGCGCTCGGGAGTACGTGGGCGTGGGTGACGTGGCGGGGCTGCTGCTGGACGGAGCGGCTCCCGGGTACGGCGGCGGAGGCGTCGGCTTCGACTGGTCGCTGGTGGCCTCGCTGACGGGCATCGGCGTGCCCGTGCTGGTCGCCGGAGGCCTGAAGCCGTCCAATGTGGCCGAGGCGGTGCGGGCGACGCGGCCGTACGGTGTGGATGTGGCCAGTGGGGTGGAGTCGGCCCCCGGCATCAAGGACCAGGACGCGGTGCGCGCCTTCGTGCGGCTCGCGAAGTCCATCAACCTCTGGGAGTAGACGATGACCACGGAGACCACCGTCGGACGCTTCGGGCGTTACGGCGGGCGTTACGTGCCGGAGACGCTGGTGCCGGCGCTGCTGGAGCTGGAAGAGGCCTACGCGAAGGCGGGCGCGGACCCCACGTTCGCGGAGGAAGTCGCGCGCGTGCTGAAGGAGTTCGTGGGCCGGCCCACGACGCTGACGCCCGCGCGCCGGCTCACCGAGGCGTGGGGCGGCGCGCACGTGTGGCTCAAGCGCGAGGACCTCGCGCACACGGGCGCGCACAAAATCAACAACACCGTGGGCCAGGTGCTGCTCGCGAAGAGGATGGGCAAGAAGCGCATCATCGCGGAGACGGGCGCGGGCCAGCACGGCGTGGCCACGGCCACCGCGTGCGCGCTCTTCGGCCTGCCCTGCGAGGTGTACATGGGCGCGCTGGACGTGGAGCGCCAGTCGCTCAACGTCTTCCGCATGCGCGCGCTGGGCGCGGTGGTGAAGCCGGTGGAGTCCGGCTCGCGCACGCTGAAGGACGCGATGAACGAGGCCATGCGCACCTGGGTGTCGCAGGTGGCGGACACGCACTACGTCATCGGCAGCGCGGCGGGCCCGCATCCGTATCCGACGATTGTGCGCGACTTCCAGTCGGTCATCGGCAAGGAGCTGCGCACGCAGGCACAGGCTGCCTTCGGGAAGCCGCCGGACGCCATCATCGCGTGCGTGGGCGGCGGCTCGAATGCGATTGGCGTGCTGCACCCGTTCATCGGCGACAAGGACGTGCGGCTCGTCGGCGTGGAGGCCGGAGGCCACGGGCTGGATACGAAGCAGCACGGCGCGTCGCTGACGCTGGGGACGGAGGGCGTGCTGCACGGCTCGCGCTCGCTGGTGCTCCAGGACGAGGACGGCCAGATTCAGGAGGCGCACAGCATCTCCGCCGGCCTGGACTACCCGGGCGTGGGGCCGGAGCTGGCGTACCTGGCGAAGACGGGGCGGATGGAGGTGCGCACCGCCACGGACGACGAGGCGCTGGCGGCCTTCTACGAGGTGGCGCGCACGGAGGGCATCCTCCCCGCGCTGGAGACGTCCCACGCCTTCGCGCGAGGCCGCGAGCTGGCGCGCGAGCTGGGCAGGGGCAAGTACCTGGTCATCAACTGCTCGGGCCGCGGCGACAAGGACGTGGCCACCATTTCCGCGCGCGGAGTGCCGCCGCCGGTGGGGGTGAACTCGTGAGCGGAGAGATTGCGCAGGCCTTCGTGAAGGCGAAGGCGCGGGGCGAGGGCGTCCTGGTGGCATACGCCATGGCGGGAGACCCGGACCTGCCGCGCTCGGTGGACGTGTTCGCCGCGCTGGTGGAGGGTGGCGCGGACATCATCGAAATCGGCGTGGCGTTCAGCGACCCGATTGCCGACGGCCCCGTCATCCAGGGCGCCTCCGAGCGCGCGCTGAAGGCGGGCTCCACGCTGAAGCGCGTGCTGGACGAGGTGGTGCCCGAGGTGCGCAAGCGCTGCCCGCAGACGCCGCTGGTCATCATGACGTACGTCAACGTCATCATGGCCATGGGCGAGGAGCGCTTCGCGAAGCTGGCGCGCGAGCGCGGCGTGTCCGGAGCGATTCTCCCGGACCTACCGCCCGAGGAGAGCGCGAACCTGCGAGCGACGTTCGACGCGGCGGGCGTGGACCTGATTCCGCTGTGCGCGCCCACCACGCCGAAGCCCCGCGCCGAGGCGATTGCCCGCGAAGCGCGTGGCTTCGTCTACTGCGTGTCCGTGGCCGGTGTGACGGGCATGCGCGCGGAATTGCCGGCGGACTTGTCACAGCGGTTGGACCTGGTGCGCAAGGCATCACCGGTGCCGGTGGTGGCGGGCTTCGGCATCTCCACGGCGGAGCAGGCGCGCACGCTGTCGGCGCACGCGGACGGCGTGGTGGTGGGCAGCGCGCTGGTGCGTGCCGCGCACGCGGACGGGCCGAGCGCGGCGAAGGCGCTGTGCGCGGACATCAAGCGCGGCCTCAAGCGCTGAGCAGCGGGCGCTGAGAAAGGGGCGGTTCCACCCGCCCCTCTCGCGGAGACTCAGGTCGAGATGCGGAGCGCCGTCCGTGCCGCCCAGCGGTACAGCCCGCCCACCGCGATGGCGCCGAGCACCACCGCGATGAGCATGGCCGGCACCTCCCCCAGCTCGAGCGGCAGCGCCAGCGGCTCGCCCTTGCCCGTCGAGACAATCAACCCGGCCAGCGCGACGTTGAACAGACTCTCGCCCACGATGAAGCCGGACATGACGAGCACGCCCAGGCGGTTGGCGGCCTCGCCCCAGCTCCGCTTGCTCGCCGCGCGCTCGAAGGCCCAGCCCGCCAGCGCGCCCACGACCACCGGCGCCGTGACGGTGCTGGGCAGGTAGATGGCGAGGCCCACGCCCAGCGGCGGCAGGCTGTAGCGGCCATTGCTGGCCTTCTTCACCACGAAGTTGATGACAACCAGGGTCAGGCCGAGCGCGGCCCCCCACAGCACGAGGTCCCACCGCAGGTTGCCGCCAATCACGCCCTTGGCCAGGGTTGAAATCAGGGTCGCCTGAGGCGCGGCCAGCGGCTGCGCCGAGATGGCATTGGAGTTGGGTGCACCCGCGAAGCCGTAGGCCCTGTTCAGCAGCGCCAGCACAGGCGGAACCACGGCCGAGCCGGCGACCACGCCGATGAGCAGGGCCACCTGCTGCTTCCAGGGCGTCGCGTCCACCAACTGGCCCGTCTTCAGGTCCTGCAGGTTGTCGTTGCCGATGACGGCCACGGCCAGCACCACCGTGGTGACGAACAGCGCGAACGCCACCAGCGCGGGGGCCGCCTCGGGCCCTGTCACCTGCCGTCCGACGACGCCGACGCTGAGCGCGGCGCCCAGGATGGTCAGGATGGCGATGCCCGAGACAGGCGAGTTCGACGAGCCGATGAGGCCGGCCATGTAGCCGCAGACGGCGGCGGCACAGATGCCCGCGAGCAGGACATAGCCGATGCCCACGGCGACCAGCGGCACGCTCAGGTGCGCCAGCACGGTGCCCTGGAGGAAGCTCGCCAGGAGCCAGCCGGCCGGCACCAGGGAGAGCAGCGTCACCAGCCCCACCGTGCGGATGGGCAGGTCCTGCTCCGTGCGCTCGAGCGCCTGGCCCTGCGTCCCGGCACGCCGCGCCGTCTCCAGCGCGGACCGCAGGCCACCGATGACCGGCTTCGCGAGCCCCGCCAGGGTCACGATGGCCGCCGCGCCGATGGCGCCGGCGCCGAGCATGCGCACCTGCGAGCTCCAGACGCGCAGCGCGTGCTCCGACGCCGTGGCGTCCGGCATCGGGGTCATGGACGTGAGGACCGGAACCAGGATGCCCCACGCAATCACCAGACCGGCCAGCATCGCGATGCCGACCGTGATGCCCATCAGGTGTCCCGCGCCGATGAGCGCCAGTGAGCTGGCGGCACCGATGCCGGTGGCGCCACCGCCCACCCTGAAATACCCGGCCACCTCACCCGCCATCAGCCTGGCGGCCGCGGCCGCCGCGAACAGGGCCGAGGCAATGCTGCCCCAGATGACGGACATGAGGCCGGCCTTGCCTTCGGTTGCACCGGAGCGCGAGGAGGTGCCGACCTTGAGCACCTCGGCGGCCGCCACGCCTTCGGGATAGGGAAGGTCGGAGGCGGAGACCAGCGCGCGACGCAGCGGCACGGTGTACATCACGCCGAGCACGCCGCCAGTCGCACACGCGCCGAACGTCGGCCAGAACGGCACGTCGGTCCACCAGCCGGTCATCAACAGGCCGGGCAGGACGAAGATGACGGACGCGAGCGTGCCCGCCGCCGAGGCCAGCGTCTGGACGATGTTGTTCTCCTGGATGGTGGCGTTCTTGAAGGCGCTCAGGAGCGCCATCGAGATGACCGCCGCGGGGATGGAGGTCGCGAAGGTGAGGCCGACCTTCAAGCCCAGGTAGACCTGCGCCGCGGTGAACACCAGCGTGATGAGGACCCCGAGGGTCACCCCGCGCAGGGTTATCTCCTTCGGCTGGGAAGATGTGACGGTGTTCAAGTGGAGCGCTCCTTCACGGGGAAGCCCTGGACGGCGGCTCGGAGAGAAATGGCGCCGAGGATACAGGCGTCCCGTGCGGATGCGTATTTGTCAGCCGCCCGCGCGAGACTGTCCAGCCTCGTGCGCTCCCACGCGGAAGACACGGGTCCTCCGGAGCGCCGTCTGGCACGATGCGCGCCATGAAGACCCGAGGTCCCCAGTTGGTGCTCGTCCGTCACGGTGAGACGGAGTGGAGCCGGAGTGGCCAGCACACGGGCCGCACGGACATCCCGTTGCTCGAAGACGGGCGGAGGATGGGCCGACTGCTCGCGGAGCCGCTGAAGGCCTGGCACTGCGCTCAGGTGTGGACGAGCCCGCTGAGCCGCGCAGCGGAGACGTGCGCGCTGGCCGGCTACGGCGACGTGGCCCGGAAGCGGGATGACCTCATGGAGTGGGACTACGGCGACTACGAGGGCCGCACCGGAGACGACATCCGCAAGGAACGCCCGGGCTGGGCTTTGTGGAAGGATGGAGCGCCCAACGGAGAGAAGGCTGCGGACGTGGGCGCCCGCGTGGACCGCGTCATCGCGGAAGTCCGCGGGGTCCATGGCGACGTGCTCATCTTCGCCCACGGCCACCTGCTGCGGGTGCTCGCGGCGCGGTGGCTGGGCCTGCCCCCGGACTGCGGGCGGATGTTCATGCTGGGCACCGCGTCCATCAGCGTCCTCAGCCTCGACGGTGACGGCACGCAGCCCGTCATCGTCACCTGGAATGACATGACGCACCTGCGCTGAGGGGTTGCGGTTTCCCCTTAAGACTCTTGGCGGGCAGTCGGTTCATGGCTTGACCCTCCAGGCCGGACTCCGCCGCGATACACGCTCTCGACTCGGGCCCGGCCTGGACTCTGGTGTATCCCGGACATGGCTGTCTTTGTGCTCACGCATTCCAAGACAGCCACTCGCAGCCATCCACCACATACGCGGGCCCGGGGGGTCTATGAGCGCTGTCTCGTCGTCACCGAACTTCAATTATGGGTTTCCGGCACCGGGGCCCCAGTCGCCGACGCCGCAGAAAATCATGGACCACGTGTACTTCCTCACGGAGGAAGCCTGGAAGGAGGTCCGCGAGCTCGAGCGGTTCGACTACATCATCATCGGCAGCGGCCCCTGTGGACTGGCCTTCGCGGAGCGGACCTACAAGCACAATCCCAACAGCCGCATCCTGCTGATTGAGCGGGGCCCCTTCTTCCTCCCGGAGCACTTCCAGAACCTGCCGCTGCCCTATCAGCAGACCCTGGGGGGACTGAGCGAGACATTCCCCTGGACGTTGTCGGCCAGGACCGCGGGGCAGCCGCCCGGAAACATCGGCTTCCAGCACGGGATGGTGCCGTTCTTCGGTGGCCGCAGCATCCAGTGGAGCAGTTGGTGCCCGCGCCCCACACGGGAGGAGATGGAGTACTGGCCCGAGGAAATCATCCGCGAGGCCGAGGAGCGCTTCCCCGACGCCGAGCGGCTGCTCAACGTCATCCCCGCGGACAAGATCGACAACGACCTCGACGAGGTGACGCTGGCGAAGACGTCCAGGCAGCGGCCCATCTACGGCGTCATGCAGAAGAAGCTGCAGTCCATGCTCGCCGAGAATCTGGGGCGCATCACCTCCGCGACGCGCTCCATGGCCGCGCCCATCGCGGTGGGGGCGGGCATCCAGGAGGGCCTCGACTTCGCGAAGTTCTCCACGCCCGCGCCGCTGCTCGACCTGGCGACCCGCCAGGCCGCGCTGAGCGCGGAGGGCACCGGGAGCCCGATGAGAATCGTGACGGACTGCGTGGTGAACCGCATCCGCCAGCAGGACGGCGTGGCGACGGCGCTCGAGACGTCACGAGGCGTCGTCAACCTGGGCAACGCGAAGCTGGTGCTGGCCATGGGCACCCTCCCACCCACCACGCTGCTCCTGAACTCGTTCCCCCAGGTGAAGCACGCGGGCACGCGCTTCACCGCGCACTTCATCACCTCGGTGGTGGCCCGGGTGCCGAGGAAGGACTACGCGTTCGCGAGCAAGCTGGCGGAGATGGAGCTGGCCGCCATCTACATGGCCGGGACGAATGCCCAGAGTGGAATGCAGTACCACGTCCAGCTCTCGGTGCTCTCCGACAAGGAACCCGAGCGCAATGCCCAGCGAGCGGCCCGGTACATGCCCGACGTGGTGGCGACGGCCTCGCCCACGCAGCTCAAGAGCTCCAAGGAATACCTCGTCTTCGTCTGCGCGGTGCTGGGGGAGCTGGACTTCCGCAACCGCGACAACTGGCTGCGCCTGGACGGGGAGAAGGACCCGACCACGAACGTGATGCTGCAGGTCCTGGCCAATGAGACGGACCGCGCGACGTGGGACACCATGGATGAGGGGACCTTCCAGATGCTGGAGCTGGCCCTGTCTCCGCAGGGCGGCTCCCACGTCGAGTACTGGCATGGAGCGCCCAACGAGGGCACGTGGCAGAAGGAGCGTCCGCCCCGCGAGCAGCGCCGGGTGCCGGGGCTGGTCCACGAGGGCTCCACCCTGTGGATTGGTGAGGGTGAAGAAGCGGTGGTCGGGCTGGACTACCGGCCCCGGGGAGTCCACAACGTCTACGTCACGGGCGGAGGCCTCTGGCCCGCGGGAGGCTCCTGGAACCCCACCATGACCATGGTCGCCCTGACGCAGCACCTGGCAGACCAGCTCGCCGGCCGCGCCGTCGCGACGACCGGAACGGCGGACGCCGCCACGACGACCCGGCTCCCCGTGGCGTCCGTGCGCTAGCAGGAACGGGCCACGCGCCCCACCCGGGCCATTCATTCCATCGATGGCCCGGGTGAAGTACCGCGTCTGACGCCTACAGCCTTCCGTCGAGGAAGTTCTTCACCAGCTTCGGCCCCTCGGGAGTCAGCACGCTCTCGGGGTGGAACTGGAAGCCCACCACGGGCTTCGTGCGGTGACGCAGCGCCATGATGAGCCCGTCCTGGCTCCACGCGGTGGCCTCCAGGCCCGAGGGCAGCGTGGACGCCTCGACGATGAGCGAGTGGTACCGCGCCGCCGTGAAGCCCTGGCTCACGCCCGTGAACACGCCCGTGTTGCCGTGCTGGATTTGAGCCGCCTTCCCGTGCACCGGCTCCGGAGCGCGAATCACCTTCCCACCGAATGCCGCGCCGATGGACTGGTGTCCCAGACACACGCCCAGCACCGGCACGCGGGACTGGGCAATTGCCGCGACGCTGACACCGGCCTCGTGCGGCGTGCACGGCCCTGGAGAGATGACGAGGTGCGAAGCCCCCGTCGCCGCCACACCCGCGACGTCGAGCGCGTCATTGCGCACCACCTTCACCTCGGCGCCCAGCGTGTACAGCAACTGGACGAGGTTGAAGGTGAACGAGTCGTAGTTGTCGATGACGAGAATCACCGGCCACCTCCCTCGCGAGCCAGGCGGAGCGCGGCGGCCATGGCACCGGCCTTGGCCTCCGTCTCGTCCGCCTCCTTCGACGGCACCGAGTCCGCCACCAGGCCCGCGCCCGAGGTCCACATCGTCCTGTCCCCGTCCACGAAGAAGGTCCGCAGGGCAATGGCCACGTCCAGCGTGCCGCAGAAGGACAGGTAGCCCACCGCGCCCGCGTACGGCCCGCGCCGCTGCGGCTCCAGCTCGTCGATGATCTGCATCGCGCGAATCTTCGGAGCGCCCGACACGGTGCCCGCGGGGAACGTGCTGGCCAGCGCGTCCAGCGCGTCGTACTTCGAGTCCAGCTTCCCGCGCACCTGCGAGACGATGTGCATCACGTGGCTGTAGCGCTCGATGACCTTCATGTCCTCGACACGCACCGAGCCCGGCGCCGCCACGCGGCCCACGTCGTTGCGGCCCAGGTCCACGAGCATCACGTGCTCGGCCAGCTCCTTCTCGTCGGCGAGGAGCTCCTTCTCCAGCGCCAGGTCCTCGGCCTCGGTAGCGCCACGACGGCGGGTACCGGCCAGCGGCCGCACCACCACGTCGCCGTCGCGCACCTGCACGAGCAGCTCCGGCGAAGCGCCCACCAATGCACGCGCCTCACCCAGCTCCACGAGGAACAGGTACGGCGAGGGGTTCACGCGCCGCAGGGCCCGGTAGAGCGACAGCGGCGGAGGCGCACCGAGCGCCTCGAAGCGCCGGGCGAGCACCACTTGGAAGATGTCTCCCGCGCGGATGTACTCCTTCGCCCGCTCCACCGCGGCCTCGTAGCCGGCGCGGTCCCAGCAGGCGACAGGCGCCGTATCACCGCGCATGCGAGGACCGGGCGCATACGCCTCCGGAGGCAGCGGCTTGAGGAGCTTGTCCGCCAGCGCCTGCGCGCGCTCCTCCGCGTCCTTCAACGCGGCGGCCGAGCTGCCATGCATCGAGGGCCGTGCGATGGCCGTGGCCTTCAGCGTGCCCGTGCGCGAGTCATGGGTGACGAAGTCCTCGCAGATAAGCCATTCCGAGTCCGGAAATGAAGTATCGCGCGCGTGCCGGTCCGGCACGGTGGGCTCCAGCCACGAGAAGCAGTTGTAGCCCATGTAGCCCACGAGCCCGCCCAGGAACGGGGCCTCGCCCGGAAGACGTGCGACGGCGAGCTCGCGCCACAACGTGCGCAGGACGTCCAGGGGCTTGCCTTCACGGCGCTCCTCGCGTGAGCCACGCCACAACGTGGCTCCGGTAGCGTCCAGGCGCACGCGCCCGGCCGGCTGCGAGCCCACGTGGCTGTAGCGCCCGAAGCGCTCCCCGCCGTAGCAGGACTCGAGGATGAAGCCGCGCGAGCCGCCGCCCAGCTTCAGGTACGCCGACAGCGGCGTATCCAGGTCTGCTGGCAGCTCCACCGACACCGGCACCGCCTCGCCCTTCTCCGCGAGCTGGCGATAGGCCGACTTCCGCTCCTGTGCATCCATCTTCATGACTGGCTCTGCCCTTCTAGGGCTTCGTTTCCGCCATGGCGCCCGAGGCCTTCACCTCGGAGAAGACGCCATCGGCGAGCTTGTACTTCGTGCGCTCCGTCGTCTTCACTTCCTTGCCCGACTCATCCTCCTCACTGTTCGTACGGACCACCGTGAGGCCCTGCTGCTTCGGCTGGAAGGCGACCTTGAACGAGGAGACGCTGGGCGGATCCGACAGCCCCCCCACCTCCAACGCCAGCTTCGCCTTGCCCAGCACACCCTTCTTCTTCCCCGGCACCGTGTAGCTCACGTACGTGGTGCTGTAGTCGCTGCACGCCTCGGGCGCCGAGTCCACCTGCACCAGCGCCAGCCCCGCCGTCTTCGCCGGGACGAGCGCCACCTTCGCGGCCCCGCCGTCCACGCTCATGTAGGCCTGGCCCGCGGGAACGATGTCTACGCTGCTGACACGACGGGGCGGCTTCACGTTCGGCTCCAGCACGCGGACGCGAATCTTGAAGTCGCCGCTCATCACCACCGTGGCCACTTCCTGCTCGCCGTCGTTGTCGAAGTCGGCCTCGAAGCGGAACGGCGTGAGCGTGTTGCCGAAGAGCCAGCCCTTGAAGAGCTTGTCGGCCGCCGGGTCGAGGTACTCCACCATGTACCAGTGGTTGACGTACTCCCCCACCTTGAGACGCTCCGGCCCACGCTTCAGCACGCGCACGGCGGCGCCCAGCGGCAGCGTGGTGACGACGGTTCCATCCGCGGCGGCCGTCTCGCGGAGGTTGGCCTCGTCCACGCCCACATAGAGACGCTCCGCCTTGCCGGACGGCTCGAACGTCGTGAAGTCATAGCTGTCCAGGGCGCGCTTCGCCGGGTCTGCGCCCTCATCCAGGGCTCTGGCCGTGTAGTGGAGCTCGGGCTCGGGCGACTGGGAGAGGACGAGCGACAGCAACAGGGCGGGCGTCATGCGAAAGCATCCAGGCAGGAGGTGCTGGTGTCATCCCACGTCCGGCACATCCATCCAAGGGGACGGGATATTCCCAAAGGGCGTCCTTCCGCCCCTTGTGACACGTGAGTGCCAGAGGGGCATGCCGGGAGGCAATGGTCCGTAGGGAGGACACACACCTCGGGTGGCCACCATCAGGCTGCCTCGCTATCTGAATGAGGCTTTGAGCGCCTCCCATCCCTTCCCGCTCATCACGGTGACGCCGCAGGGGCTGTACTGCGCACCCGGAGACTTCCACATCGACCCCTGGCGTCCCGTGGAGCGAGCCCTCATCACGCACGCGCACGGAGACCATGCTCGCAGTGGCAGCCGCCGCTACCTGGGCGCCCGAGCAGGCGAGGGGCTGCTGCACCGGCGGCTGGGCTCGGACGCAACCATCGACACGCTGGAGTATGGCGAGCGGCTGACAATCCATGACGTCACCGTGAGCTTCCACTCAGCGGGCCACGTGCTGGGCAGCGCGCAGATTCGCATCGAGCACAAGGGCGAGGTCTGGGTGGTGTCCGGCGACTACAAGCGCGCGCCGGACCCGACGTGCGCGCCCTTCGAGGTGGTGCGCTGCAACACCTTCATCACCGAGGCGACGTTCGGCCTGCCCATCTATCGCTGGGACGACACGCGCCTCGTGGCGGAGGACATCCTGAAGTGGTGGCACACCAACCGCGAGTCGGGGCGCTCCGCGGTGCTGTTCTGCTACGCGCTGGGCAAGGCGCAGCGCATCCTCGCGGAGCTTGCACGGCTGACGGACCGGCCGGTGTTCGTGCACGGCGCCCTCAACAGCCTCATCGAGGTGTATCGCGACGCGGGCGTGCACATGCTTCCGACACAGTTGGTGTCGGAGGTGGAGAAGGGCACGTCCTTCGCGGGAGCGCTGGTGCTGGCACCACCGAGCGCGGGCGGCTCCACGTGGATGCGCCGCTTCGGTGAGCACGAGACGGGATTCGCGTCCGGGTGGATGCGGGTGCGAGGCAACCGGCGCCGGCGCGGATTCGACCGTGGCTTCGTGCTGTCGGACCACGCGGACTGGCCGGACCTGCTGCGCACGGTGGCGGATACGCGGGCGGAGCGGGTGCTGGTGACGCACGGCTACTCGGAGCCGCTGGCGCACTACCTGAGAGATGCCGGCGTGGACGCGGCGCCCCTGGCCACGCCCTTCGAGGGCGAGGCGGAGGACTGACGTGTGAGGCGACTGGCGGACCTCTACGAAGCACTGGACCAGACGACGTCCACGAACGCGAAGGTGGACGCGCTGGTGCGCTACTTCAAGGAAGCGCCCCCCGAGGACGCGGCATGGGCGCTGTACTTCCTCACGGGACAGAAGCTGAAGCGGCTGCTCACCACGAAGCTGCTGGTGGGGTGGACGCAGGAACTGACAGGCATTCCCGGCTGGCTCTTCGAGGAGGTCTACGCCTCCGTGGGAGACCTCGCGGAGGTCATCGCCCTGCTGCTCGATGGATTGGAGCGGCCGACGGAGCCCGAGGAACTGCCCCTCTCCGTCTGGCTGGAGCAGCGCCTGCTGCCGCTGAGGGATTTGGACGTCACCGAGCAGCGCGAGCGCGTGGTGTCGTGGTGGAGGGCCATGCCCCGGCGCGAGCTGTTCCTGCTCAACAAGATGCTCACCGGCGAGCTGCGCGTAGGCGTCTCCGCGACGCTGGTGATTCGCGCGGTGGCGCAGGTGGCGGGACTGCCGCCGCCCAGCGTGGCGCACCGGCTGATGGGCACGTGGACGCCGACACCGGGCTTCTTCAAGCAGCTCGTGTCGCCGGATGTCTCGGATGGAGACCGCTCGCGGCCCTACCCCTTCTATCTGGCCTCGCCGCTGGAGCAGCCGCCCGAGTCCCTGGGAGACCGCGCGGACTGGCTGGTGGAATGGAAGTGGGACGGCATCCGTGGGCAGCTCATTCGCAGACAGGGGGGCGTGTATTTGTGGAGCCGGGGCGAGGAGCTCATCACCGAGCGCTTCCCCGAAATCACCGAGGGAGCCGCCGCGCTGCCCGAGGGCACGGTGCTGGATGGCGAGGTGCTCGCGTATGAAGACGGCAAGCCCCTGCCCTTCGCGCAGCTCCAGCGGCGCATCGGCCGGCAGAAGCTGACGCCGAAGGTGCTCGCGGAAGCGCCCGCGGCCTTCATCGCCTATGACCTGCTGGAGCTGGGTGGAAAGGACGTGCGCGAGCTGCCCCTGCGCGAGCGGCGCGCGAAGCTGGAGGCGCTGCTGAAGGACCGGCCGCGCTTTCCCATCTCTCCGGCGGTGCAGGCGTCGACGTGGGAGGAATTGGCGAAGGTGCGAGGCGAAGCGCGTGAGCGCAACGTCGAAGGCTTCATGCTCAAACGCCTCGACTCCGCGTACCTCACGGGGCGCAAGCGGGGCGACTGGTGGAAGTGGAAGATAGACCCCTTCACCGTGGACGCGGTGCTGCTCTACGCGCACCCAGGCCATGGCCGGCGCTCATCGCTGTACACCGACTACACCTTCGCGGTGTGGAACGGCACGGAGCTGCAGCCGGTGACGAAGGCGTACTCCGGCCTGACGGATGAGGAGATTGGCCGGCTGGACCGGTGGATTCGCGCGCACACGAAGGAGAAGTACGGGCCGGTGCGCTCGGTGGAGCCGGAGCAGGTCTTCGAGCTGCACTTCGAGGGCATCCAGACCTCGCCGCGTCACAAGTCGGGCGTGGCGCTGCGCTTCCCGCGCATCGCCCGCTGGCGCACGGACAAGAAGCCCCAGGACGCGGACACGCTGGACTCGCTGAAGGAGTTGCTCCATGCCAGCCGGTAGGTCGCGAAGCCTGAGGGCCCAGATTGCCGCTCGTAGGAAGGCGCTGCGCTCCGGCAACGAAGGCGGCGGAGCCCCCGCGATGCAGGGCCCTCCCGCGAAGAAACGCCGCCGCACTGTCAGACGCCGCCGCGCAGCGGAGAGCACCGCAACCACCACGCCGCAGATGGGAACGCCCATGGAGCGGCTGCGCGGCTGGTTCGCATCGAAAGGCTGGACGCCATACGCGTTCCAGGAGGAGGCCTGGGCCGCGTACGCACGCGGAGAGAGCGGCCTCATCCACGTGCCCACGGGCGCGGGAAAGACCTACGCGGCCTACATCGCTCCGCTCGCGGACGTGGCGGAGCGCGGCCAGAAGGGACTCCAGGTCCTCTACGTGACGCCACTGCGCGCGGTGTCACGCGACGTGGAGAAGGCCCTGCTGGAGCCGCTGCGCGTGCTGGACGCGGACATCGACGTGGAGAGCCGCACCGGAGACACGTCCTCCTCCGTGCGCCAGCGCCAGCGAGAACGCCTGCCCGAGGTGCTCATCACCACGCCGGAATCCCTCTCACTCCTCCTCTCCAACGAGCGCGCCTCGGAGCTGTTCTCCTCGCTGCGCTCCGTCATCGTGGACGAGTGGCATGAACTGCTCGGCTCCAAGCGCGGCACGCAGATGGAGCTGGCCCTGGCCCGCCTGCGCCGCTTCGCTCCGGAGACGCGCACGTGGGCCCTGTCCGCCACGCTGGCCAACCTGGACGAGGCCGCGCGTCACGTCGTGGGCACCAGCCAGGAGCCAACACTGGTGAGCGCGGACCTGGAGCGCCCGGTGGCGGTGCACACGCTGCTGCCGGACTCGGTGGACAGCTTCCCCTGGTCCGGCCACCTGGGCTTCTCCATGTTGGCGCGCGCGGCCGCGTGGCTGGACCCGGAGCAGCCCACGCTCGTCTTCACCAACACGCGCTCGCAGGCGGAGCGCTGGTTCGAGGGTCTGCGCTTCGCCCGCCCAGAGTGGGAGCACCTCGTCGCGCTGCACCACGGCTCCATCGACCGCGAGGAGCGCGAGCGCGTGGAGGCCGGCCTCAAGGACGGCGCACTGCGAATCGTGGTGTGTACGTCGTCGCTCGACCTCGGCGTGGACTTCGGGCCCGTGGAGCGCGTGGTGCAGGTGGGCAGCCCCAAGGGCATCGGCCGGACGATGCAGCGCGCGGGCCGCAGCGCACACCGCCCCGGTGCCACGTGCCACATCCTCTTCGTCCCCACACACGCGCTGGAACTGGTGGAGATGGCCGCTGCCAGGGACGCCATCCTCCGCCGCGAAGTGGAACCGCGCACGCCACCGGGGAAGCCATTGGACGTGCTCGCGCAGCACCTGGTGACGTGCGCCATGGGTGGAGGCTTCACGCGAGAAGCCATGCGCGACGAGGTCCGCACCGCCGCCGCCTACGCGCACCTTACCGACGATGAGTTCGAGTGGACGCTCGCCCTGGTGCGCGAGGGAGGCCTCACGCTGCGCGCCTATCCGGAGTTCCGCCGCGTGGTTGAGCATGAGGGCCGCTTCACCGTCGCCGACGCGCGCATCGCCCGCCTGCACCGCCTCAACATCGGCACCATTACATCCAACGCGGTGGTGCAACTGCGTTACTGGAGCGGCGGCAAGCTGGGCAACATCGAGGAGGCGTACATCAGCCGGCTCAGGCCCGGTGACACCTTCCTCTTCGCGGGCAAGCGGCTGGAGTTCAGCCGCTTCAAGGACATGACGGCCTACGTGAAGCCCGCGAAGGCGAAGGCCACGCAGACACCGCGCTGGAATGGCAGCCGCCTGCCGCTCTCCAGCTCACTGGCCCACGCCGTGCGCCGCACCCTCGACAGCGCCCGCCACGGTGACGTCACCACCGACGAGCTCGCCGCCGCCTGGCCCGTGCTGGAAGCGCAGGAGCGGCTGTCTCGCATCCCCGCGGCAGGCACGCTGCTCGCGGAGGTATGCGAGACGCGCGACGGCCACCACCTCTTCCTCTACCCGTTCGAGGGGAGGCTGGTACACGAGGGCCTGGCCGCACTGCTCGCCCTGCGCCTCACGCGTCTGCAGAAGGCCACCTTCAGCCTGTCCGTGAATGACTACGGCCTGGAGCTGCTGACCCCGGCGCCCTTCCCCTTCGAGGAGGCACTGCGCCCCGCCCTCTTCACCCGCGAGCGTCTGGTGGAGGACGTGCTGGAGAGCGTCAACGTCAGCGAGCTGGCGAAGCGCCAGTTCCGCGACA
The DNA here is from genome assembly GCF_055568925.1 of Pyxidicoccus sp. M6. Lineage (NCBI taxonomy): Bacteria > Pseudomonadati > Myxococcota > Myxococcia > Myxococcales > Myxococcaceae > Pyxidicoccus > Pyxidicoccus sp. M6. The sequence continues at coordinate 10,886,689 of NZ_CM145714.1, forward strand.
TCGCCCGCGTGGCGGGGCTGGTGCTGCCGGGGCTGCCCGGGGCGCGCAAGTCGACGCGGCAGGTGCAGGCCAGCTCTTCGCTCCTCTATGACGTCTTCCTCAAGTACGACCCGGACAACCTCCTCCTCGTCCAGGCCCGCCGCGAGGTGCTGGAGCAGCAATTCGAGCAGGGCCGCCTGGGCCGCACGCTGGAGCGCCTGGAGAAGAGCCCCGTGGAGCTCGTCCACGTGCGCAGGCCCACGCCCCTGGGCTTCCCGCTCGTCGTCGAGCGCATCAGCGCCAGCGTCTCCAACGAGTCTCTATTGGAGCGCGTGGAGCGATTGAAGGAGCGATGGACGCGAGACGATGCCAGGTCCGCGTAGGCGGCACCCTCCTGGAGCTGCTCCCCGAGCGCGCCCTGCACTGGCCCGAGGCCGGAGTCCTCGCCGTCGCGGACCTGCACTGGGGCAAGACGGAGAGCTTCCAGCAGCACGGCATCCCCCTGCCCGGCGGCGTCCTGGAGGATGACCTCGCGCGCCTGTCCGCCGCCCTCACCTCCACCGGCGCTCGCCGCCTGCTCCTCCTGGGCGACCTCATCCACTCCCGCCAGGGGCTGACGCCCGCGCTCGTCCAGCGGCTCGCCGCCTGGCGCGAGTCCCACGCCTCCGTGGAGTTGGTGCTGGTGCGCGGCAACCACGACCGCCACGTGAAGACGCTTCCTCTCGAGTGGCGCCTCGAGGTCCTTGAGTCCCACGCCGACGAGGGCCCCTTCCGCTTCGCCCACCACCCGGAGCCCACGCCCGGCCGCTACGTGTGGGCGGGCCACCTCCATCCCATGGTGCGACTGTCCGGTGGAGGAGACAGCCTCCGTCTGCCCTGCTTCCATGTGGGCCGCGACGTGGGCGTGCTGCCTGCCTTCAGCGCCTTCACCGGAGGGCTCAACGTCTCTCGCCGCTCCGGCGAGCGCGTCTTCGCCATCGCCGAACCCGCCGTCGTCGAGGTGTAGGATGAGCACCGCCAAGCGCCGCCGCATCCTCGGCATCATCGCCACCGACACCACCTTCGAGCGCAGCGAGCACCGCGGCCGCGAGGCGTGGGTGGGCAAGTGCCTGCACTGCAACACGTACCTCTGGGTGGGCCTGGATGGCGAGCCCATCAGCCGCGCCACCATCGAGCACATCCTCCCGCAGACGGCTGGCGGCACCGACGCGCTCACCAACCTCGGCCTGGCCTGTGCCCGCTGCAACCAGGGCAAGAGCCGCCACGACGTGAAGTACCGCCGCGACGCGCGCGCCCGGGAACTGGTGGAGAAGCTCCTGGCCCGGCGCCGCGAACGCTGGCGCGAACCGGACGTAGAAGACACGGAGTGAGGGCATCCAGGCGCTGATGAAGCGGATGACTTCCTCTGTCACCGCCTGTAGCAAGACGTCCGCTGTCTCACGCCGCGTGCGCTGGAAGCTGTCGTCTCTGGGCGCCGGGGGAGCGCGTTGATCCTCCCGGACATGCTGCCGCTCAAACGCCCCTTCCGCCCCGTAGAAGAGAGATTCATCTCCTCCCGACCGCAACCTGCCGCCTCCGCACGCGAAAGTGGTATCCGACTGTCGTTACATCAGAATGGTTGACACTGCCGTGTCGATGAATGATGGTCCCGCGCCGCGTCAGGGTTGGGAGAAGGAGGAGGGCCCCGCCCACGGCGCTTCGCATAGAGGTTTCGTTGGACGTGACTGCTTCGGATTCCGCGCGCCAGGAGCCGCCGCCCGCCCGCCCTTTCAGGGCCGGGAACGACCTCTCGCTCCCCGCGTCCGGCCACGTACGCGCCTCCCTTCGCCCTCCTGTCACCGCTGTTGCTGAAGTCCCCTTGCCCATGGTCCTGGTATGAGCGGCCCTCTCTTCCCACGCTGGACGAACACGGTGTCGCGGCTGTCCGCCGCGGCGCTCCTCGCCGTGCCCGCCATCGGCATCGGCGGCCTCATGGCCTACGTACGCTCGCCGTACGTCACCAACCAGCAGATGCCGATTGAACAGCCCATCGAGTTCGACCACCGCCACCACGCGGGTGACGAGCAGATCGACTGTCGGTACTGCCACTGGACGGTGGAGAAGTCGCCCTCCGCGGGCATCCCCTCCACCACGGTGTGCATGTCCTGCCACGCCCAGGTGTGGAACAAGAGCCCGTACCTCGTCGAGGTCCGCAAGGCCTTCTTCTCGGACCAGCCCATTCCCTGGGTCCGCGTCCACAACCTGCCGGACTTCGTCTACTTCAACCACTCCATCCACGTGAACAAGGGCGTGGGCTGCGCCACCTGCCACGGCCGCATCGACCAGATGGCCGCCGTCGAGCAGCACGCGCCGCTGACCATGGCGTGGTGCCTGGACTGCCACCGCAACCCCGAGCCCAACCTGCGCCCGGCCGAGTTCATCACCTCGATGACCTGGTCGCCGCCGGCTGACAAGGCAGAGGCCGCCGCGCTCGGCAAGAAGCTGAAGGAAGAGTACGACGTCCACTCGCGCACGAGCTGCTCCACATGCCACCGATGAACACGAAGCGCGACGCCGCCCCGTCGCAGGAAACCTCCTCCTTCGCGCTCCCGGTCGTCTCGGACCGGCCCGCCCCCGCGGCTGACGCCGTCGGTGAGGCGCTGGAGCACGCCGCCGCCAACGCCTCCGCCAGCGAGCCCGGCTACGGCCGGACCTACTGGCGCAGCCTCGAGGAGCGCCTCGGTACCCCCGAGTACCTCGAGGAGACCCGACCCGAGTTCCCCGTCGGCGCGGACCTGCCGCCCAGCGGCTTCGTCCGCCGCGAGTTCATGCAGCTGCTCGGCGCGTCGTTGGCCCTGGCCGGCGCCACGGCCTGCAGCACCCGTCCCCAGGACGAGCGCCTGCTGCCGTACACCAAGACGCCGCCCGAGGTGGCCCCGGGCAACCCGCTCCACTACGCGTCCGGCATGACGCTGGCCGGCCACACCTCCGGCCTGCTCATCACCGCCCGCGAGGGTCGCCCCATCAAGATTGAGGGCAACCCCCAGCACCCCATCAACCAGGGCTCCGCTGGCCCGTGGGAGCAGGCCTACCTGCTCTCGCTCTATGACCCGAACCGCGCCCGCGTGCTGCGCCAGGGCAAGAGCCCCCGCGCCCTGCGCGTGCTGGCCGAGGACACGGCCAACCTGGTCAACAAGGCCGGCCCGGCCGACGGCGGCGCCCGCGTGCGCTTCCTCACGGACCCCATCAACTCGCCCTTCATCGGCGACCTGCGCAACCGCATCCTGAAGAAGCTGCCCAACGCGCGCTTCTACAGCTACACGGCGCAGACGCAGGACGCGGAGTCCGAGGCCGTCCGCGCCCTCTTCGGCAACCAGCCCGTCTCCGCCCGCTACGACTTCTCCCAGGCGGACATCATCCTCTCGCTGGATGCGGACTTCCTGGAGAGCCGTCCCGCCAACCTCACCTACGCCCGCCAGTTCGCGGACCGCCGCGACCCGAAGAACGGCGCCCTCAACCGGCTCTACGTCGCCGAGGCCCGCTTCTCCATCACCGGCGGCATGGCGGACCACCGCCTGCGCGTGAAGTCCTCGGAAGTGCTCGCCGTCGCCGCCGCCGTGGCCCAGGCCATTGGCGGCCCGGCCTCGGGTGTCGCGGGTGCCGCCGCCGGCAAGGCGCAGCTCGGCGACAACCTCAACGCCTGGGTCCAGGCCGTCGTCGCGGACCTGCGCGCCGCCAAGCCCGGCCGCACCCTGGTCGTCGCCGGCGAGCGCCAGCCCGCCGCGGTCCACGTCCTGGCCCACGCCATCAACGCGGCGCTCGGCAACACCGGCACCACCGTCCACTACGTGGCGGCCCCCGTGGCGGAGGCCACCGGCCTCTCGCAGGTGCGCGCCCTGGTGGAGGACATCAAGGCCGGCCGCGTGGACACGCTGGTCATCACCTCGTGGAACCCTGTCTACTCGCTGCCCGGCGACGCGGGCCTGGCCGAGCTGCTGAACCCGGCCACCAACACGGACCGCGCGAAGCTCTCCGTGCTCTACACGGGCCTCTACGAGGACGAGACCAGCCAGTACGTGGACTGGTTCGTCCCCGCGGCGCACCCGCTGGAGACGTGGAGCGACGGCCGCGCGGCCGACGGCACGGTGGCCATCGCCCAGCCGCTCATCCAGCCGCTCTTCAACGGCGTGCCGGAGTCCGAGCTGCTGGCGCTCTTCCTCGCCGAGTCCTACCGCCCCGCGTACCAGCTGCTGCGCGAGTACTGGCAGGGCCAGTCCGGCGCCGCCGCGGCGGACTTCGAGACCCGCTGGGAGACGTGGGTGTCCGAGGGCATCATCCCCGGCACCGCCTCCGCCGCCGCCACGGGCACGCCGGACTTCGGCGCGGCCACCGCGCTGGTGACGGGCTACAACCCGCCCGCGGCCGGTGAGCTCGAAATCAACTTCGTCCACGACTACAAGGTCTTCGACGGCCGCTTCGCCAACAACGCCTGGCTGCAGGAGCTGCCCGAGCTCATCACCAAGATGGTGTGGGACAACGCGGCCCTCATCAGCCCGGAGACGGCGAAGAAGTTGAAGGACCTGCAGCCGGGCAGCCTCGCCGAGCTGAGCTACGGCGGCCAGAAGCTGACGGTGCCGGTGTGGATTGTTCCCGGCCACGCCGACGACACCGTCACGGTGGCGCTGGGCTACGGCCGCAACGGCCTGCACGAGGTGGTGGCCAAGGGCGTGGGCTTCAACGCCAACGTCCTGCGCCGCACCGCCGCTCCCTGGTTCGACGGCGGCGCCACCCTCACCCCGGCCAAGGGCAGCTACAAGTTCAGCCTCACGCAGACGCACTGGCGCATGGAAGGCCGCCCCGTGGCGCTGGACATGCCGGTGTCCGAGCTGGAGCACCCGTCCAAGGAGACGGAGCACATCCTCGAGCGCGTGAAGGGCGAGCTGAAGCCGGGCATCCAGGACAACCTGCCCGGGTACGACTACGGCAACGGCTACAAGTGGGGCATGGCCATCGACCTGTCCCGCTGCACCGGCTGCAGCGCGTGCGTGGTGGCCTGCCAGGCGGAGAACAACATCCCCGTCGTGGGCAAGGAGCAGGTGGCCCGCAGCCGCGAGATGAACTGGCTGCGCATCGACCGCTACTTCGTGGACGCGCCGGAGTACGAGGCCAAGAAGCAGCTGGACCCGAACCCGAAGATGGTCATGCAGCCGGTGATGTGCGTGCACTGCGAGAAGGCCCCCTGCGAGTACGTCTGCCCGGTGAACGCCACCGTGCACTCGGACGAGGGCCTCAACGACATGGTGTACAACCGCTGCGTCGGTACGCGGTACTGCTCCAACAACTGCCCGTACAAGGTCCGCCGCTTCAACTACCTGCACTACACCTCCGGCAAGACCTCCACCGAGAAGATGCTGATGAACCCGGACGTGACGGTCCGCAACCGCGGCGTCATGGAGAAGTGCACGTACTGCGTCCAGCGCATCGAGCGCGTGCGCATCAACGCCCGGGTGGAGAAGCGCCTCATCCAGGAGAAGGAGCTGATGACGGCCTGCCAGCAGACCTGCCCCACGCAGGCCATCACCTTCGGCTCCCTCAACGACCCGCAGCAGCGCGTGTCGCAGCTCCAGAACACCGAGCGCGCGTACAAGCTGCTCCACGAGCTGGGCACCCGCCCGCGTACCTCGCACCTCATCCGCGTGCGCAACCCCAACCCCGCCCTCGAGCCCGCGAAGCCTGAAGCGGCCACCCAAGGGAGCCACTAATCATGGCTGAGACTGCTATCACCGCTCCGCTCGACCCGCTTGAGCCGCGGGACCTCGTCGCGCGGCACCACGACGACGCTTCGCTCAACGAGACGCTCCTGGCCCACGTCTGGGCCAAGCCGGGCAAGGGCTGGTTCATGCTCTTCGGCCTGACGCTCAGCGCCCTCGGCCTGCTCGTCATCGGCGTCACCTACACGCTGGCGCGCGGCATCGGCGTGTGGGGCAACAATCAGCCCGTCGGCTGGGCCTTCGACATCATCAACTTCGTCTGGTGGGTCGGTATCGGCCACGCCGGTACGCTCATCTCCGCCATCCTCCTGCTCTTCCAGCAGAAGTGGCGCACGAGCATCAACCGCTTCGCGGAGGCCATGACGCTGTTCGCCGTCATGTGCGCGGGTCTCTTCCCGCTGCTCCACACCGGCCGCCCCTGGTTCGCCTTCTGGCTGTTCCCGTACCCCTCCACCCTGGGCGCGTGGCCGCAGTTCCGCTCCCCGCTGGTGTGGGACGTGTTCGCCATCTCCACGTACCTCACGGTGTCCGCGCTGTTCTGGTTCGTGGGCCTCATCCCGGACCTGGCCGCCCTGCGTGACTCGTCCAAGACGAAGGCGCAGCGCCTCATCTACGGCCTCTTCAGCCTCGGCTGGCGCGGCTCGGGCCGTCACTGGCACAACTACAAGATTGCGTACCTGCTGCTGGCCGGCCTCTCCACGCCGCTGGTGGTCTCGGTGCACACCATCGTGTCCTTCGACTTCGCCGTGTCGCTGCTCCCCGGCTGGCACGCCACCATCTTCCCGCCCTACTTCGTGGCCGGCGCCGTGTTCAGCGGCTTCGCGATGGTGATTACGCTCATGGTGCCGGCCCGCAAGTACCTGGGCCTGCGGGACGTGATTACGGACCGCCACCTGGAGAACATGAACAAGGTCATCCTGGCGACGGGCCTCATCGTGTCCTACGGCTACATGATGGAGCACTTCATCGCCTGGTACTCGCAGAACCAGTACGAGTACTGGACCTTCTATGTGAACCGCGCCACGGGCCCCTACGCCGGCGTGTACTGGCTGATGATTGCCTGCAACGTCATCACGCCGAACATCTTCTGGTTCAAGAAGTGCCGCACCAGCATCCCCATCATGTGGGTGGCCTCCATCATGGTGAACATCGGCATGTGGTGCGAGCGCTTCATCATCATCGTCACCTCGCTCAGCCAGGACTTCCTCCCCTCGTCGTGGGGCATCTACGCGCCCACCTGGGTGGACTGGAGCATCTACATCGGCACGCTGGGCCTGTTCGGCACCCTGTTCCTCCTCTTCCTGAAGTTCGTGCCCGCGGTCGCCGTGAGCGAGGTGAAGGAGCTCCAGCTCGAGCTCAAGCACGCCGCCCACCTGAACGCGCACGACGGTGCGGAAGCCGGCGCTGGCACCCTCACCCACGGAGCCCACTAGAGCCATGGAAGCCACAGTCCTCGAATCCTGGGTCCTGGCCGAGTTCGCCACGCCAGACGCCCTCGTGGATGCCACCCGCCAGATGCGCGAGAAGGGCTTCCAGGGGATGGACACCTACTCTCCGTACCCGCTGCACGGCGGCTCGGAGGCCCTGGGTCTGCCTCCCTCGAAGGTGCCCTTCATCGCCCTGGGTGGCGGCCTCACCGGCCTGGTGACGGCGCTCGCCATGCAGACGTGGATGAACACGGTGGACTACCCGCTCAACATCGGCGGCCGCCCGCTGCTGTCGCTGCCCGCCTGGGTGCCCATCACGTTCGAGCTGAGCGTGCTCTTCGCCGCGTTCGGCATCTTCTTCGGCCTGCTCGCCCTGAGCCGGCTGCCGCAGCCGTACCACCCCGTCTTCGAGTCCGACGCCTTCCGCAGCGCCTCCACGCACGGCTACTGGCTGAGCGTGCCGCAGCCGACGGGTCAGGACGCCACCGCCGTCATGGATCAGCTCAAGTCCCTGGGCGCCACCCAGGTGACCCTCGTCACGGGAGAGAAGGAATGAGGTGGCTCATCCCCGCCGCCGGACTCGTCGCGCTCTCGGGCTGCGACGTCTCCTCCGAGTTCCTCCAGCGCATGGAGGTGCAGGCGAAGTACGAGTACTACGAGGCGTCCGACTTCTGGGCGGACGGCCGCGCCATGCGCACGCCGCCCGCGGGCACCGTGCCGCGTGAGCGCCCGGTGGGCAACCCCGGCATCAGCACCGGCCGCACCAACGGGACGCTCGTCGCCAACATCCCCGTCGAGGTGGACAAGAAGCTGCTGGCGCTCGGTCAGAAGAAGTACAACATCGTCTGCTCGCAGTGCCACGGCGTGCTCGGCGACGGCAACAGCATCGTCGCGGAGAACATGGCGCTGCGCCTGCCGCCCTCGCTGCTGGAGCTGCAGGGCAAGCCGGCCGGTCACTTCTATGCCGCCATCAACGAGGGCTACGGCGTGATGCCGTCCTTCTCGGGTGAGCTCGACGTGGGCGAGCGCTGGGCCGTGGTCGCCTACGTGCGCGCCCTCCAGGCGGCCCGCAACACGCGCTCGGGCGAGACGCCCGTTCCGCAGGAGAACCGATGAGTCCCCCCGTCACCACCGCGCGCGCCTCGGACCTCGCGCGCTACACCGCCACTCCCAAGCTGATGGTTCCCGCGTTCGGCGTGGGCGTCCTCGGCCTGCTGGCCACCCTCGCCGGCTATTTCGCCACCAGCGCCAAGGGAGAGGCCGCGCACGCGTACCTCATCGCCTTCGTCTACTGGCTGGGTATCAGCGTCGCCTTCCTCATCATGGTGGCCATCTTCCACACGGCCAAGGCGAAGTGGCTCATCGTCCTGCGCCGCACCATGGAGACGGCCGCCGCCTCGGTGCCCATCTTCGTCGTGCTGTTCCTGCCGCTGCTGGCCATGGTGAAGGACCTGTATCCGTGGTGGCCGGGCTCGCCCCTGGCCGCGGAAATCCACGGCATCGAGGTGGAGCACCTGGCGCACAAGCAGCACTACTACCTGAACCCGGGGTTCTTCTACTTCCGCCAGGTCCTCTACTTCGGCGTGTGGGCCTTCGTGTCGTGGCGGCTGCGCTCGTGGAGCGTCAAGCAGGACGAGGTGGGCGGGCTGGACCTCACGGTGAAGCAGCGCCGGTTCTCCCCGGGCTCGCTGCCCTTCCTTGCGCTCACCATCACCTTCGCTTCTTTCGACTGGCTGATGAGCCTCACGCCGCTCTGGCAGTCCACCATCTTCGGCGTCTATTACTTCGCGGGCAGCTTCCTGGCGGCCTTCTGCGTCCTGACCATCGTCACGGCCCGGGCCACGGGTGCGAACCTCTACGGCAGCGTCGTGAAGCTGGACCACTTCCACAACCTCGGCAAGCTGATGCTGGCCTTCACGGCATTCTGGGCCTACATCGCCTTCTCCCAGTTCCTGCTGGTGTGGATTGCCAACATCCCGGAAGAGGCGCCCTGGTACGGCCTGCGCATCTTCGGCCCGTGGCGCCCGGTCTCCATCGCCATCTTCTTCCTGCACTTCGTGGTGCCCTTCTTCACGCTGCTGTCGCGCAACCTGAAGCTGCAGCCGGGCAAGCTGTCGGTGGTGGCGGTGTACCTGCTGGCCATCCATTTCGTGGACCTGTACTGGCTGGTGTGGCCCGCGCTGACTGGTAGCACTGGCCCCACGTTCCACTGGACGCTGGTGACGGCGTTCCTCGGCGTGGGCGGCATCTCGGTGGGCTTCGCCCTCATGCAGGCGCGCAACAACTTCACGCTCCCGGTGAAGGACCCCTACATCGCCGAGTCCCTGAGGTACGTGCAGCCATGAAGAAGACCCAGTCGGAGCTCGAGTCGCGCGTCATCGTCGGTGCGCACGGCGTTGCGGCCGAGGAAGACCACCTCGTCATGGGCAAGGTGGTGGGCATCGGTGTCGGCTCGCTCGTCATCTTCCTGGTGGGCATCCTCTGGGCCTGGCGCATCCAGGTCCGCACCATGGAGGAGGCGCAGCCGAACGGCCCGCCGCCGCTGCCCGCCGCCCTGGGGCAGTACGAGGTCGGCATCGTCAACCAGCGCCTGTTCGAGCAGGACTGGCACGCGGCGGACAAGATTGGCGGCCAGCACCAGGCGCTCGGCGCCGGCTGGGGTGACCAGCCCGGCGTGAAGGCCCATCCCACCCTCGACGAGGCCATGGAGCGGGTCATCACCGAGTCGCGCAACCCGCCGCCGGCCCCCACCCCGGCCCCTCCGTCGCCTGCCCCGCAGACGCCTCCGCCCCACGGCGGCCCTGCGTCACCGAGGCAGTAGCTTCCGGCCTCCCCCTGACGTAAGAGCCGTCCTGCCATGAAGCCCGCTCTCTCCCACGTCCACCCACGTGCCACCGGCCTGGGACTGCTCACGGCGGCGCTGGTGCTCGGCACTGCGCTGTCCGCGTCCGCCATGCCGGGCGCCGGCAAGGTGCCTCGCGCCATCGTCGAGGCCCAGCAGGACCTGCCGCCTCAGGTGAAGGGCGTGGACGTGGAGGAGCACCTGGGGGACCCGCTCCCCCTGGACGCGCGCTTCACGGACGAGGAGGGACGCGAGGTCAAACTGGGCGACGTGCTGTCCAAGACGAAGCCCACCCTGCTGACGCTCGTGTATTACAACTGCCCCATGCTCTGTAACCTGGTCCTCAACGGCCAGGTGAAGGCCATGCAGGAGCTGGGGCTGGAGCTCGGGCAGGACTACGAGGCGGTGACGGTCAGCATCGACCCCGAGGACACCGCGGCGGAGAGCATCAACCGCCGCCGCCGTCACCTGCAGTCCATGGGCAAGCCGGAGCGCGCGCCCTGGCACTTCCTCATCGGGACGGACGCCGAAATCCACCGGCTCGCGGGCGCGGTGGGCTACAAGTACACGTACGACTCCAGCACCAAGCAGTACGCGCACCCCGCGGTGGTGCTGGCCATCACCCCCGAGGGAAGCATCTCCCGGTACCTCTACGGAGTGAACTTCCCTCCCAAGGACATGAAGCTGGCGTTGCTGGAGGCGGCCGGAGGCCGCGTGGGTACCAGCTTCGACCGCGTCGTCATGTCCTGCTTCAAGTATGACACCGCGAGCAAGCGGTATGGCTTCTACATTTTCGGGTTCATCCGCCTGGGCGGCACGCTGGTGTTCTGCGCCCTGGCGACGATGCTGATCTATTTCTGGAGGCGCGAGCTGAAGAAAGGCGCGGCGGCATGAGCGAGCTTCTCAACAACATCCTGTTCCTCCCGGAGGCCGCGTCCACGTTCGCGGAGCGGGTCGACCTGCTGCATCACTTCGTCGTCGGCACGACGATGGTGATGTCCGCGGGCGTCGGCCTGGCGGCCCTGTTCATGTTCTTCCGGTACCGTCGCCGCCTCCCGGCCCAGGCGACGGAGTACGTCGTCCCCACGCTGAAGACGGAGTTCCTCTTCGTCTCCGTGCCCCTGGTCTTCTTCCTGGCCTGGTTCGGCATCGGCTTCCGGGACTTCACCTGGGTCACCACGCCGCCCAAGGACGCGATGGACGTCTACGTCATGGGCAAGCAGTGGATGTGGAAGTTCGCGTACCCCGAGGGGCCCAACGGCGTGAATGTCCTTCACGTCCCGGCCAACCGCCCGGTGCGCCTCCTCATCACCTCGCGCGACGTGCTGCACTCGTTCTACGTGCCGGCCTTCCGCATCAAGCAGGACGCGCTGCCGGGCCGCTACACGCAGATCTGGTTCGAGGCGACCAAGCCGGGCACGTACCAGGTGCTGTGCACCGAGTACTGCGGCCTGTCGCACTCGAAGATGCTGGCCGAGGTGGTGGTGCTCCCGGCGGAGGAGTACGACGTCTGGATCAAGGAGCAGCGCCGCGGCCGCCTGCAGGACCGTCAGGACGCGCTGGCGGACACCTCGCTGGTGCCGCCGGTGGCCCGCATGGTGGAGCAGGGCCAGGTGCTCGCGGGCTCCGAGGGCTGCCTCAAGTGCCACTCGGTGGACGGCTCGAAGCACATCGGCCCCACCTTCCTTGGCATGTTTGACCGCGTGGAGAAGCTCGATGACGGGCAGGAGATCCGCGTGGACGAAGCCTACATCACCCAGTCGATGATGGACCCGGGCGCCCACCTGGTCGCTGGCTACCAGAACGTGATGCCGACCTACCAGGGCAAGCTGCAGGGCCCGGAGACGGCCGCCATCGTCGAGTACATCAAGTCGCTGCGCACTCCGAACGTTCGCGAGGGCGCTTCCGAGGGACCCGCCTATGACGCCATCCAGTAGCATCGCCTCCCCGGGCGCGTCTCCCGCGCACGACGAGCACCACGACCACCACCCGAGCTACCTGGTCGACGGCACCACCATCAAGTCGTGGCTGCTGACCGTGGACCACAAGCGCATCGGGCTCATGTTCCTGTTCTGGGTCCTGCTCTTCTTCCTGGTGGGCGGCATCTTCGCGCTGCTCATCCGGGTGGAGTTGCTCACGCCCGGTCCGACCATCATGGACGCGATGACGTACAACCGTACGTTCACGCTCCATGGCCTGGTCATGATCTTCCTCTTCATGATTCCGGCGATTCCGGCCGTCTTCGGCAACTTCATGCTGCCGCTGATGCTGGGCGCCAAGGACGTGGCCTTCCCGCGCCTGAACCTGCTGTCGCTCTACATCTATCTGGGCGGCGCGGTGCTGGCGCTGTGGGGCATGCTCAACGGCGGCCTGGACACGGGCTGGACGTTCTACGCGCCCTACAGCACGCACACGACGACGACGGTGGCGCCCGTGCTCTTCGGCGCCTTCATCATCGGGTTCAGCTCCATCGTCACGGGCATCAACTTCATCGTCACCGTGCACACGATGCGCGCCCCTGGCATCACCTGGTTCAAGATGCCCCTGTTCGTCTGGGCCATCTACGCCACCAGCTGCATCCAGGTGCTCGCCACGCCGGTCATCGGCCTGCTGCTGGTGCTCGTCACCGTGGAGAACCTGTTCGGGTTCGGCCTGTTCGACCCGGCCCGCGGCGGTGACCCGGTGCTCTTCCAGCACCTGTTCTGGTTCTACAGCCACCCGGCCGTGTACATCATGGTGCTCCCCGCCTTCGGCGTGATGAGCGAGATTGTCTCCGCCTTCAGCCGCAAGAACATCTTCGGCTACCGCGCGGTGGCGTACTCCTCCCTCGGCATCGCCTTCGTGGGCTTCTTCGCCTGGGGCCACCACATGTTCGTCTCCGGCCAGTCCACCTTCGCGGGCGGTCTGTTCGGCGTGCTGACGATGCTGGTGGGCGTGTTCACCGCCATCAAGGTCTTCAACTGGGTGGGCACCGTCTACAAGGGCGCGGTCGACTTCAAGACGCCCTTCGCCTACTTCTGCGGCTTCCTGTTCTTCACCGTCTTCGGCGGCATGACGGGAATCGCCCTGGGCACGACGTCGCTCGACATCCCCTGGCACGACACCTACTTCGTGGTGGCGCACTTCCACTTCATCATGGTGGGAGCCACCATCATGGCCTTCCTGGCCGCGCTCCACTACTGGTTCCCGAAGATGTTCGGGCGCACGTACCACGAGGGCTGGGGCCTGGTGTCCGCGGCGCTCATCATCCTCGGGTTCAACGCCACGTTCATTCCCCAGTTCCTCCTGGGCAACAACGGCATGCCGCGCCGCTACTACGAGTACCCGGAGCGCTTCCAGGCGCTCAACGTGGCCTCCACGGCGGGTGCCTCGCTGCTGGCGTTCGGCTTCGTCATCATCGCCATGTACCTGACGTACGCGCTGTTCTTCGGGAAGGTCGCCGGCAAGAACCCGTGGCGCAGCAAGGGCTACGAGTGGCTGACCGAGTCTCCGCCGCCGACCCACAACTTCGTGGGTCCGCAGCCGACCTACCCCGAGGAGCCGCACTTCTACGTGGATCCGAAGAAGGCCGAGGTGCCCGATGCAGTCTAGTGCTTCCACCGCCGACGGGACGACGGCTCCCGTCCCCCGGCTCGCCATGCACTTCGCGTCGCTCGAGGTGCAGAACCACGCGGCGCGCCTGGGCATGTGGCTGTTCCTGGCGACGGAAATCCTGCTCTTCGCGGGCCTCTTCGTCTGCTACGGCGTCTACCGCTTCCTCTTCCCGGAGGCGTGGGCGGCGTGCAGCCGCAGCCTGGACCTGACGCTGGGCACGGTGAACACCGTCGTCCTCATCACCTCCTCGCTCACCGCGGCGCTCGCGGTGCACTACGCGAAGGAGGGCAAGAACAAGATGGTGGCGGTGCAGATTGCCCTGACGCTGCTGATGGCCTGTGGCTTCCTCGTCATCAAGTACTTCGAGTACTCGCACAAGTTCCACATCGGCACCCTGCCGGGCCGGTACTACTTCTACGAGGGCATCCAGCTGCCGGGCGCGCCGCTGTACTTCACGGTGTACTTCTGCTCGACGGCGCTGCACGGCCTCCACGTCATCATCGGCATGATCGTCCTCACCTTCTCCATGGTGCGGGCGCTCCGGAAGGGTGACTTCGGCCCGAACAACTACACGATGGTCGAGCTGGGCAGCATGTACTGGCACCTCGTCGACCTGGTGTGGATCTTCCTGTTCCCGATGCTGTACCTCGTCTGAAGGACTCCTCCACCATGGCCATTGCGAACGAATCCCGCCAGGAAGCACACAACATGGAGGAGCACCACGGCGCCGGGCGTTACTGGATCATCTGGGGCGCCCTCCTGGTGCTGACGCTCGTCACCGTCTTCACCGGCAAGATGCACCTGCCCAGCTTTGGTCTGTTGCTGGCGCTCGTCATCGCCACGACGAAGGGCACGCTGGTGACGCTGTACTTCATGCACCTCATCGACCACAAAGGCGCCAACCGCCTGGTGTTCGCCGTGTCCATCCTCTTCGTGATGCTGATGCTGGCGGTGCCGCTCATCGACCTCGGCACCCGCTTCCGTCCCGCCAACCCGCCCGGCTCGCAGTACAGCGACCTGCAGCCCCCGGACATCGGTGCCAACGTGAAGGAAGGCCGCTTCGGCGGCGGCGTGCGGCACCACGGCTCCGAGGAGCAGTCCGAGGGCCACTGAGTCACTCGGAAGGCTTCGGGGCCTGCTGAAGGCCCCACCCACGCGCGGCGCCGAGGGACTTCCCCGGCGCCGCGTTGCTTTTGCGGGCTTGTGGCTTCACCTCACGGCTGGGAGCGCGCGGCGCCGAGGGACGTCCCTGGCGCCGCGTTGCTTCAGCCGGCCGCTACAGCTTCACCTCGAGGTTGAGGGCGAGCGCGGTGTCGGTGTTCACCTTGCCGGGGGGCGGCGCGCTGTCCGTCTTCACCAGGAAGCTGGCGCTCAGGGACAGCGCCTCCGTCAGGCCCACCGACAGCTGCGTCTGGCTGCTGGCCAGCACGCGCGAGTCGCCGATGACGCTGAGGAGCACTTCCACGTCCTCCTTGAAGAGGACGTTCTTGCTGAGGCCGTAGCGGAACACCGCGCCGAAGCGGGGGCCGCCCAGGTCCACGTCCTCCAAATCCAGCCGCGTGGGGTAGTACTGGAAGCGCGTCTCGTGCGCGTAGCGGAAGGCCGCGTCCGTGCGCAGGTAGGACTCCTTGCCCTCCGGCGTCTTATCGTCCCACCAGAGGATGCCGAGACCACCCTCGCCGTAGCTGCGCGACTCCACGCTCTTCACGTGGTCCATTTCCGAGCCGATCAGCGCGTAGCCGCTGAGCACCTGCGTGAAGCGGCGGTCGCCGCGAAGCTCCGCGCCCGCGTTGAGGGCCACCACCTGGGCGAGGGACTCCTCGCCCTCCAGCTCGGGCGGGCGGCTGCGGCCGTAGGAGCCGTACGCCTTGAAGGCGTAGATCCAGTGCTCCGTCTTGCGCTGCCCGCTGGCCAGGCCGCTGAACGTGAAGGTGGAGGCGTTGCCGGTCAGCGAGATGAGGCCCGCGCCCAGGGTGACGTCCCAGACCGCCTTCTTCGGGGCGGCAGCGGCCTCGGCCGGAGCGGCGGCAGGCGCGCCGGCAGCGGGCGCGGCGGCAGGCTGGCCCGCCGCGGCGGTGGCGGCGCGCTCGGCGGCCTCGGCGGCGCGGGCGCTGGCCTCGGCGGCGCGCTCGGCGGCGGCGGCCGCGCGCTCGGCGGCGGCGGCGGCGCGCTCCTCGGCACTGGCCGGGGCAGGAGCGGGCTCAGACGCCGGAGCGGCCCGGGGCGCGGAGGGAGCGGGAGTGGTGGGAGCAGGCGCCTGAGCCTGCAGGGACGTGGCAATCAGAAGGGCTGCGGAAAGCATTGGGGTCTCCAGTTCGAAGCCGCCCCTTCCTGCTCCATGGAGAGGGCGTGATTCAATACCCAGTTGCCGATTCCAGCCGCCGTGGATCCCGAGAGGTCCCTTGAACCCCACCCGACTCCTGCTGCTTTCCGCATTGCTGCTGCCGGCATGGGCCTCCGCCCAGCGCGTAACCGTCCCCGTCGACGTAGGCGTGGGGCCCGCCGCGTTCTTCTTCTTCGGCCCCGTCTTCGACGACCAGCCCGTGCACACCGGTCTCAAAATCTCAGTGGATGCGGTGTTGGACCGTGACTGGCTGAGAGAGAATCAGCGCCACATCCCGAAGCGCTATCGCAAGCAGGCGCAGAGCGTGGACGAGATTCGCATCTCCCCGTCCATCTTCATCCCGGACACGCTCATCATCTCCCCGCAGACGCGTCACACCGGCATGTACGGCGCCACGTGGAAGCCGCTGTCGCTGGGCCTGCCGCTGTCGCGCAGCCCGGTGCGTCTGTCCGTGGGCGGCGGGCTGCTGCTGACGTACGCGTACCTGCACTCGGACACGCTGCCCAACACGCACTTCCTGCGGCCCGGCGCGGAGCTGGGCGTGGACCTGGAGCTCCAGTTCTCCAAGCGCTTCCTCGTCAGCCTCGGCTGGGAGTCCGCCCTCTACGTGCCGCAGGAGCTGGGAGGCCTGGGGCTGCCGGACCGCGTGCGCGACGGCATCTTCCACGTGGGCCAGGCCTACCTCCAGCTCCACGTCCGCTTCCCGTACACCACGCGGCTGTGAGCCGGGCCTGAGGCGCACGCGCCGTCTGCTGCGCGTGAGGACGGGCGCGGCTAGCCTGCGCCGCCATGCACCTGGTCCTTGCCACCGAAGCGCAGAAGGCCGAGAGAGACCGCGTCACGCACTCTGCCTGGGGCTCGCCGCTGACGGTGGAGCAGTTCCATCAGCGCGAGCTGCGGCTGCGCTCCCACCCGTGGTGCGCCGCGGGCATGAAGACGTGGCTGCTGTGCGAGGACGACGGCCGCGTGCTCGCCTCGTGCGAGACGTTCCACAACGACAGCTACCTGCGCGGCGCGGACGGCCGCTACGCGCACGGCGACAGCTTCTCCATCGCCAGCGTCTTCACCGAGGACTACCTGCGCGGCCGCGGCCATGCCACGCGGCTGATGGACCTCGTCGCCACCGAGCTGGAGCGTGCCTCGCCGAAGGGCCACGCGGCCGTCCTCTTCTCCGACGTGGGCGCGCCCCTCTACCGGCGCTCCGGCTACGAGGAGGTGCCCGCCTGGGACTGGAACCTGCCCGCCGGCGAGGCATCCGCCTCACGTCGCGTGGACGCGCTCCGCCGAGACGCGGACGTGGCGGCGGCGCTGGAGCGGATACGGCGACCGGACGCGCCCTTCTATCTCTGGCCGAGCCCCGCCCAGTTGGACTGGCACCTGGAGCGCGAGCGCGTCTACTCGGAGCTGTTGCCCCGTCCCCGCCCCGAGGCGTGCGGCGCGACGGTGGGCGACTCCACCGCCCTGTGGGCGATGATGGCCCGCTATGGCGAGCTGGTGGTGCTGATGCTGGACGCCCGCTCCGACGCGGACGCCGCCGTGCTGCTGGAGACGGCGCGCGCCGTGGCACACCGGGCGGGCCTGGCGAAGGTGGTGCTGTGGGAGGAGCCGGCCACCGCCGCGCTGCTGGCGCGCATGCCCGGAGCCACCCGCGTGGCGAGGGACGGCTCGCTGCCCATGCTACGGCCCCTGCGGCCGGGCCTGCCTCCGGCCGCGAGTATCCCCTTCCCTCGTGCGCTCTGGGTTTGAGAGCAAAGGCGGAAAGGATGGGGGCCATGGCCTGGTGTCGCCACCTCATCCTCGTTTCTCCCCTGTGCGTGAGCGCCGCGCGGGGCGCAATGGAGCCCGCGGCCAGGCGTATCCGCATCATCCCCCGAGTCCCGCCCCCTCCGTGTGAGCGCCCTGCCAGGGAGACGGAGCCCACGGCCCGGTGCACCCGCCTCCCCGCTCGTGCCCTCGGGTCCGAGCGCTCCGCCGGATAGGATGGACCTCCATGGCCAAGCGCACCCGCATCATCGAGGGGACCTGGAACTGCACGTCCTGTGACACGAAGGGCATCCTCGCGCGCCACAAGCTCTGCCCGAACTGCGGCAATCCCCGCGAGCTGACGGGCAGGGAGTCGGAGTTCGACTTCGGCGACGTCGACGCGAAGACGGGCAAGGCGAAACGCGAGGGCGTCTCGGACGCGCAGGCGCTGGAGCTGGCCGGCGCGGGCGAGGACTGGTTCTGCGCCTACTGCGGCGCCGCCAACCGCGGAGACATGCCCCGCTGCAAGCAATGCAGCGCGGAGCGCACCGACGACGCGAAGGCGACCACCAGCAAGGACCTCCCCTCCCCCGAGGCCGCGCCCCAGCCCGTGGCGCCGCCGAAGAAGGGCATGGGGAAGAAGGGCCTCATCGCGCTGGGCCTGCTGTTCTCCTGCTGCTTCGGCTCCGCCGTGTTCGGCATCTGGGGCAGCCGCACGCACGAGTACGACGGTGACGTCACGGGCACGGAGTGGAAGCGCGCGGTGGTGCAGGAGCGCTTCACGCCCGTGGCGAAGACGGGCTGGAAGGACGAGCTGCGCGGCACGTCTCCGCGCATGCCCGTCAACGGCGCGGGTGAGGTGGCGGGAGTCACCAACGTGCGCGACTGCGTCTCGCGCCAGCGCGGCACGCGCCGGGTGGCGGACGGCACGGAGCGGGTGTGCCGGACGAAGTCGCGCCGCGTGGCCTGCGGCACCGAGGAGAAGTGCCGCCGCCGAGACAAGGGCAACGGCTTCGTGGAAGAGGTGTGCGAGGACGTGACGAAGTACTGCAGTGAGAGCTACGAGGACTGCCAGAACGAGACGCGCTACCGCACCGAGCCCGTCTACGCGACGCAGTGCATCTACGACACCTACGAGTGGAAGCAGGTGGGCCGCCGCGAGTCCTCCGGCACGGATGACCGGCCGCGCTGGCCGGAGCTCTCCATGAGCGGCGTGGACCGGCTGCGCCGCGAGGAGCAATACGCCGTCCACATCCGCTACGAGGACGACGGCCAGAAGCAGCACGTGCTGGAGCCGAAGAGCGAGCAGGACTTCCTGGCGTGGAGGAAAGGCCAGGGCGTCCGCCTCACGGTGACGAACCTGGGGAAGGTGGAGCAGGTCGTCCCGCGTTGAGTCACCGAGGTCAACCATCCATGGAGTGCACCTGCTGTGGCGCCTGCTGCGTGGCGCCGGACATCGCCGCGCTGGACAAGCCGCTGGGCCTGCGCTGCCCGCACCTCGGCGAGGACAACCTCTGCCGCGTGTACGAGCAGCGCCCGTCCGTCTGTCGCGACTACGCCGCGGACGAGGTGTGCCGCCTCATCGAGGCGCCCACCCTGGACGAGCGCGTGAAGAAGTACCTGGACCTCTTCGGCCTCGCGGAGGAGGCCCGCGCGGTGAAGGAGCAGGGCTGTCCCACCATGCGCAGCGCCCGCCGCCTGGCCGCCGCCCGCCCCTCCGATGGGACGCCTTCCGGAAGCCGCGGCGGGTAGACACCCGGCCGCATGGGCGTTATCCCGGGCCCGTGCGATTCCAGCCCACCCAGCCCTTCGTCCCCGCGCCCGGTCTGGCGAACGAGCACGCGCAGACCATCTACGCGTCGCTCGTGCGCCCCACCCACGCGCCCACGGCGCGACGTGAGCGCCGAGAATTGCCCGACGGCGACTTCGTCGACCTGGACACCTTCGACGGCCCGCGCGGCGCGCCGCACGTGGTGGCGCTGCACGGCCTGGAGGGCTCGTCCCAGGCCGGCTACATCACCGCCATCCTCCGCGGCGCGGCCGAGCGCGGCTGGGGCGCCACCGCGCTCAACTTCCGCTCGTGCAGCGGCGAGCCCAACCGGCTGGCGCGCTCGTACCACTCGGGTGACATCCACGACGCGCTGCTGGTGCTGACTGAGGTTCGCGCGCGCGTCACCGGCCCCCTCTTCGCAGTGGGCTTCTCGCTGGGCGCCAACGTGCTGTGCCGCCTCCTGGAGGAACAGGGCGACAGCGCGCCCGTGGACGCGGCCGCCTCCATCAGCGCGCCGTACGATTTGGACGCCTGCTGCCGGAAGATTGACGGCCCCGGCCCCTTCCACCGGCTGTACCGCGAGCGCTTCCTGCGCACGCTGAAGCAGAAGGCGCGCGAGAAGCTGAAGCGCTTCCCCGGCGCCTTCGACACAAGGGCCCTGGAGGCCGCGCGCTCCATCCGCGCCTTCGACGACGCCGTCACCGCGCCGCTGCACGGCTTCCGGGACGCGACGCACTACTACGCCGAGGCGTCCTCCGGCCCCCGGCTGCACTCCATCCGCCGGCCCACGCTGCTCCTGAGCGCCGCGGATGACCCGATGCTGGAGTCCCCCGTCATCCCCCCGAGCGCCACCGACAACCCGCTGCTGAGCGTGGTGCTCACCGAGCGCGGCGGACACGTGGGCTTCGTCGGCGGCCGTGCGTACCGGCCGCGGTTCTGGGCGGAGGACCAGGCGCTGGAGTTCTTCGCCGCGCGCGTGCGCTAACCGAAGGACAGCAGGAAGCCCAGCTTCGCCGTGGGGCGCGTGTTGCGCACCCGCCAGGGCTTGATTTCCTCCGGCGCCAGCGCGTCGCGGTAGGGCTCGTCCAGGTCCTCCATGCCGGGGCCGTACAGCTCCATGACGCTGAAGCCTCCCCGGATGAAGAACGTCAGGTTGCCGGGCGCCTGCACCTCCAGGCCCAGCAGCGCGCTCGCGTACGTGTAGCCCACGCGCTCGAAGGAAGGGCTGGGCGGCAGCGTCCGGTCCGACATCCTCCGCTCCAGGCTGCGCGCGTCCGCGGGCTCCGCATGGCCCAACTCCAGCGTCAGCGCTGGCGTCATCCACCCGCGCAGGGGCAGCAGCGTGAGCCCCGCGCGCGCGCCGCCGCGAATGCCGTTGTGCGTGGCGCCCAGGTGCAACCGCAGCTCGTGTCGGGGACGGAAGGACAACGAGAGCCCCGCGCCCTCGGGCATCCCCGCGTCCAGCATCAACCCGAAGGGCGCGAGCCGCTCCGGGTCCTGAACCCGAGCCTGCACCCGCGCCGGGGACGCCGGAGGCGCCGAGGGCCGCGCGCCCGCCGCCAGCGCCACCCGCGCCGTCAGCAACAATCCCAGCAATGTGAGCGCTGACGCCGCCCCCATGAACCGCCTCCAACTCCCCACCACCGCCATCCCGACCTGCCGCACCCTGGTGGAGCGTGCCCGCCTCCACCTCCTCCGCCTCCACCGCCCGAACCGGTACGGACGGCGATGCCGCCCACCCCGATTCCGCGATGCCCGACCGCCCCGCCCTGCCGCTCCACCCGAACAGGACGGCGAGCCGCCCCTCCAACCCGCCGCCCCTCCATCCGCCGTGGACCGGACTCCGTCGAGGCCCCACCTCGCCGGAGTCCATCGCCTTCCCCGCCCCACCCCTACCGCCACGAGCTCGCAGTCCTCCGAACTCCGAAGTGCCGCTGCACCCGCGCCGCCACTCCCCCTTGCCGGCCTGTCTGCTCCGGCCCACGCCCGCGAGACCTGCCTCCCCACTCCAGGCACCGCCTCGACTTCGCCCTGCCCCCACCTGCCCGGCACGTACGGCGCTCCCCACGCCCCCATCCCCCGTCCGCCGTACCCGCCGTTCCCAGCCGAGGGGGGGTTGAAGCATCTCCCGTGCCAGTCCCTGCCAGAGGCCAGAAGCCCTGTGATTTCCGTTGCTTGCGGGAGAATGCGGCGTGCGTCCGGGCCCGGGGCCGGAGGGAAACCGGAAAAAACTCCGGCCCCCGGGGGGGACCGTCCTAACGTGCCGCGCGCCCGTTGAGGTGGAGGAGAACCGCTTTGCGCCTGCCGGCCGCCGCAGCCCTGCTCGCTCTCGTCGCCTGCTCCCGGACGACGGAAGGCCCCACGCCCCGTATCCAGGGAGCCATCAACCCGCTCACCCGCAACGTCACGCCCCCGCGCATCTGCAATGCGCAGGGAGGCGAGCGTGGCTGGCGGCTCGAGGTGGCCGGTGAGTCCTTCGCCCCCGTGCCCGCGGATGTGCTGGAGGACGACCCGCCCGGAGTGGCGCTGCCGGAGATCACCCTGCGCGGCCCCACCACGCTCACGCTGACGAGGGACCGCGTCTTCTACGTGCGCGCGGAACTGCTGCTGCTGGACGTGCCCACGCGGGACTCGACGCCGCCGGCGGAGCTCCCCGAGGGCAGCTACACGCTGGAGGTGAGCAACCCGGTGGGCGGCAGCACCTCGCTGGCGGACGCGGTGGTCGTCGTCGGGCCTCCCACCGTCACGAGCGTGGTGCCTCCGGCGAGCGGCTACTCGTTCGTGGAACCCACGCCCATCGTCATCAACGGGACGGGCTTCCGGACCGGCACCTTCCCAACCATCGACCTGCGCGGAGCCGACGGCGCGACGCGCTCGCTGTTCGTCCTCGACGTCCCGTCGGCCACGCGCATCGAGACGGAGATTCCTTCCGGCACGCCCGAGGGCGTCTACGACCTGGTGCTCACCAGCACGGAGGGCTGCGCCAGCACGCTGTCCCAGGCCGTGCGGATCACCTACCCGCGGCTGGGCACGATCACCGTGTCGCCACGCACCGGCAGCCAGCTGAGCAACGACGCTGTCACCTTCACCAACGCGCCAACTGGCGCACAGCGCGCCTTCACGGGGCCACCGAGCATCTTCATCCTCGCGCCGCTGAAGACGAATCCGTCGGAGGTCGTGCGGATTCCGCTGCGCGACATCACCTACCAGTCGCCCGCGCAGGTGACGGCGGTGGTGCCCAGCTGCTCCGGCTTCGACGAGCCGGACGCCACCGGCCCGGCGTGCCCCAACGGCATCGTGGTCGGAGGCCCCTACGCCTTCGAGATTGGGGACCCGGGAGGCGCGGTGGGCGAGGTGCCCGCGTCCCGAGGCTTCACCGTCACCGTGGGAGCGGGCCTGGCGTCGAACACGACGGCGTGCGCCCTGTCTCCCGAGAACTGCGGAGCGTCCGCGCCATGAACGCCCTTGCCCTGCTCGCCGCGCTCTCCACGCTCGCCGCCTCGGAGCCCTCGACCTCGAACGGGCCCGACAGGAACATCCTGATTGCCCCCAAGGTGGGCTTCTTCAAGACGACCACGCCGCTGAGCGGAGACCTCTACCTCGCCGCCGAGGTGGGCTACGTCACGCCGCTGCTGGAGCGGCGGCTCGCGGTGGTGCTGGAGGTGAACTACCACCGGCCGAAGCTGACGGGCACGGTGACGGACCCGCAGCTCGGTGGCTTCGGCGCGCCGCCGCCGGACGGGAGCTATTCCGTCGCCCTGCGCGAGGTGGCCTTCCAGTTGTCGGCCGTGTACCGCTTCGAGCACGCGCTCGGCACGCTCACGCCGTACGTGGGCGGCGGCCCCGGCCTGTACCTGCACCGCGCGACGTCGGACATCTTCGGCACCGTGGCCTCGGAGAGCGACGGAGGCTTCGGCCTGCAGGCACTGGCGGGCATCGAGATGCCGCTCGGCTCGGGAGGCGCCTTCCTGGAGGCGCACTACCACTTCGCCCCGGTGGACCTCGTCACCACCGGTGACGTCAACGCGGGTGGCTTCCTCGCGAGCCTGGGCTACCGCCTGCGCCTCTAATCAGAAGGTCCCCATCATCCCACCCAGCACGCTGCCGCCCTGGGTGGTGGCGACGAGCGGCGTCACCGTGACGCCGCGTCGCTCCGCGAGTCGCGAGGCGCCGCGCACCGCGCGCCAGTGCGAGACCTCGTAGCCGATGACCGCGCCGACGACGGCGCCGATGGGCCCGGCGACGCCGAGGATGACGCCCTTGCCGAAGGCCATGGTGGGCATGGTGCCGATGACGCCCAGGCCCATGCCCATCGCCGCGCCGAGGTAGGCGGCCCAGAGCTTCCCCTCACCCCCGAGAAGACTGCCGATGGCCCACGCGCCCACGGGCGCGGTCCCGGCGACGCTCAGGAAGGTGGTGAGGAAGGACGTGAGGATGCACATCCGCTCCGTCTCCCGTAAGCAGCGCGTGCCGACGAGGGCATCCATCGCGGCGGCACCGCTCAGCGTCAGCGCGCTCGCCCCCGCGAGGTCGAGCAGCGAGCGCAGCAGCGGCACCCCGAGCGGCTCCGGCTCCAGGTACACCGAGGGGGCCGTGGCGTTCGGCGAGGGCAGGAGGCTCAGCGAAGGGGACTCCGTTCGCGCGGAGGCCTGAGCCGGCTCGGTGGCTGCGTCCTCCACGGAAGGATGGATGTCTTCAGCGCTCGCTTCATACCGCTCGGGCGACGCAACAGGGACCTCGGCCGCGTCCTCCACCGCGGGCGGCGTGAGGACCTCGGGCGAAGCAGCACCGGTGTCGGTGGGCGCCGCGTCCACGGCCGTGTTGGCCGTCTGCCCGGGGAAGTCGATGGGCTCGAACGGCGCGCCGGCCTCCTCCGTAGGCGCCTGCGTGCTCTCGGGGAACGCATTCCACGCGCCCTCCTCCGTCGTCTGCGCCCGGCCGGACCTGGGAACGAGCATGAGGAGGAGCAGCAGCGGCACGAAGCGGACGACACCCATGGCGTCCAGCGTAGCCGCGAGGCCCCCGTCCCGCCCATGCCCCCTCCCGGCCCGCATGGCTCCGCGCGTCAGGCCTGCCCCACGGGCGGCTTCAGCACGCGGAGCAGGTCCTGCGCGAGCAGGTCGTCCATGGCCTGCTTCACCGCGCCGAGCAGGTGCTGGAGGGCCTCGGTCGTCTCACCGTGGGCCTCGCGCACATTCTCGTGCCGGCCGTCGAAGATGCGCAGCCGGCCGGGCACCAGCGCGATGACCGGCAGCACGGGGTGGCGCTTGCGCAGCAGCCCGAGGAACAGCGGGTGGTCCTCGTCCGGCCTGCGCAGGTCCACCACCACGAGCGCCGGCGGCGCGGAGGAGATGGCGGCGAACGCATCATCCGTGTCGCCCGTCGCGGAGACGGACAGCCCCGGCTCCTCGAGCATGCGTCGCAACAGCTCGCGCGAGGGCGTGTGGGGACCGACGATGAGAACGCGGCGCATCGCCTGTAGAATCTAGCCCTTCCACACCGCGATGGCGGCCCCCACGAAGGCGACCGCCGTGCCCACCCCCCGGGCGAGCGTCACCGGGCGCCCCTCCACCATTGCATCCCACACGATGCTGGTGAGGAGCTGTGCGCCCATCAGCAGCAACGCGGACTGGACCGCGCCCAGGCGGCCGATGGCCCACGGCATGCCCAGGACGATGACCACGCCGCA
Organism: Pyxidicoccus sp. M6; assembly: GCF_055568925.1. Lineage (NCBI taxonomy): Bacteria > Pseudomonadati > Myxococcota > Myxococcia > Myxococcales > Myxococcaceae > Pyxidicoccus > Pyxidicoccus sp. M6. The sequence goes on from NZ_CM145714.1 coordinate 10,911,828, forward strand.
CAGGCCCGGCAGCAGGTGCCAGGGGGTGAGCCCGTCGAAGAAGCGGCCCTGGCCACCGGCGGGCGCCGCGGCCTCGGGCCAGAAGCCCGGCACCGAGCGCGCCACGACGTAGACGGCGAAGGTGGCCACCGTCGCCACCACCATGTTCATGAGGACCGCACTGAGCAGCCCCCATTGGCCCGCGAAGCGGCGGTTGAGACCGGCCTGGGCCACCACGGCCAGGCCGCACAGCAGGGGTACGAGCGAGATGAGACGCATGCCGCGCGCTGGGTACCGTGAACCCTCCCCCCTCCGCAAGAGAGGACCCCGGCCGGTGGGGGAACGGGAGGTCAGGCGACAGCCCAACCTTCCAGGTTTTCTTGATGGTGGCGAAACGCGGGTTCCCGAGCTACTTCCCCCGCGCGCGTATGGGTACTCCCACCGAGCTTCACTTCGATTGCGGCACCCTGGTGGCCCCGGTGCTGCCGGACGACGCCCGCCTGCTTGGTCTGTTCCAGAGGGACGTGCGCACCGGGGTGTACCGCGCGCCCGCGTGGCACTACCGGGACGTGGTGCTGCGGCTGCGAGAGCTGGGCCTGCCGTACGAGGACAAGGCGAAGCGCTTCGAGCCGCTGGAGCTGGCACTCACCTCTCCGATTGAGCCCTTTCCGCACCAGCGCGCGGCGCTGGACGCGTGGACGAAGGCGGGAGGCCGGGGCCTGGTGGAGCTGCCCACGGGCGCGGGCAAGACGCTGATGGCGGTGCTGGCCATTGCCCATGTGAAGCGGCCGACCCTGGTGGTGGTGCCCACGTTGGACTTGATGGCGCAGTGGCAGGGCGTGCTCGCGCGCCACTTCTCCGTGCCGGTGGGGCTGCTGGGCGGCGGGGTGAGTGACAGGCAGCCGCTGACGGTGACGACGTACGACTCGGCGGCGCTGCAGACGGAGTTCCACGGCAACCGCTTCGGCCTGCTCGTCTGCGACGAGTGCCACCACCTGCCGGCGCCGAGCTACCGCTTCGTGGCCGAGGGCTCGCTGGCGCCGTACCGGCTGGGGCTCACCGCGACGCTGGAGCGCACGGACGGCGGCGAGCGCGTGTGCGAGGAATTGCTGGGGCCGCGCGTGCACCGCACGGACATCCGCGAGCTTCAGGGCGAATACCTCGCGCCCTACGAGGTGAAGCGCGTGGAGGTGCCGCTGCCGCCGGACGAGAAGGCGCGCTACGACGCGGCGCGGGCGCTCTACGTGGGCTTCGTGCGCAGGCTGGGCGTGCAGCTCTCCACGCCGGAAGGTTGGGCGCGCTTCCTGGCGCAGAGCCAGCGCAGCGACGAGGGCCGCGCGGCGTACCGGGCCTATCGCGAGCAGCGGCGCATCGCCCTCACCTCCAGCGCCAAGCAGGAGGTGCTGTGGCGCATCCTGCTGGAGCACCGCGAGGACCGCGTCATCGTCTTCACCGACGACAACGAGACGGTCTACACGCTGGCGCGCAGGCTGCTGCTGCCGGCGCTCACGCACCACACGCCGGTGCCGGAGCGCAAGGCCCTGCTGGCCGCCTTCGCGAGCGGCGAGCTCCCGGTGCTGCTCACCTCGCGCGTGCTGAATGAAGGCGTGGACGTGCCCGACGCGCGCGTGGGCGTGGTGCTCAGCGGAAGCGGCAGCGTGCGCGAGCACGTGCAGCGCCTGGGGCGAATCCTCCGCAAGCGCCCGGGGAAGCGCGCGCTGCTGTACGAGGTGTGCTCGGCGCAGACGGCGGAGAGCGGCATCAGCGAGCGGCGGCGCCAGCACGACGCGTACCAGGGGGAGGCGTGAGGTGCTGACGCGCGACCTCCTTGCATACCGTGTCCGTGAGGGCGTGCTACGCCCCGCCTATGTGAAGCGCGACGACGCCGCGCTGCTTGCCTTCGCCCAGGAGCTGCTGGCCGAGGCGGAGGCCTCGCGCGGCGTCATGCTGGACGACGTGGAGGAGTCCTTCGGGCTGAAAGCCGGCGCCTTCACGCGTCCCAAAGTGGCGCGCGGGTTGGTGAAGCTGCTGCTGGACCGGCTCTCTTTCGACGAGCCTTCCCCCGGCGTGAGCGAAGCGCGCTGGGAGCGGCTGAAGACCGCGGCCTCGGTGCTGCGCACGCTGCCTCCTGACGCGACCGTCGAGTCCTACGAAACACGGCTCGCGCAGGCCCTGCCCGCGCCACTGCCCGAGGTCCGCGAGGCGCTCTACTCCGACCTGCCGGGGCACCGGCGGCTGGTGGGCTGGGATGCCGAGCCCCTCACCGCGCAGGCCCTGGTGGACCGCTACAACCTCGCGCTCGCGCAGGGCCCGCTGCTGACGGCACGGCGCCTCACGCTGCGGGCGCTCGCGCCCGAGTTGCTGCGCGTGCGCAAGGTGCTCCGCTGGCTGAAGTTCTGCCGGCTGGTGGCCGAGGTGCGGCACGTCGGCGAGGACTGGTCGCTGGAAGTCGAAGGCCCGGGGGCGATGCTGGCCCTGCAGAAGAAGTACGGCCTGCAGCTCGCGTCCTTCCTCTCCGTGGTGCCGGTGCTCGGCCGATGGGAGCTGACGGCCACGGTGGAGACGGCGCGCAAGCACGCCACGCTCGCGCTCAGTGACAAGGACCCGCTGGTGTCACCGCTCCCCACCTCGCTGGGCCACGTGCCGGAGGAGGTCGCCTCGCTCGCGCGGGGCTTCGAGGACGACACATGGGAGCTGGACCTCACGCCGCTGCCACGTCACATGGGCGCGGCCGGGTTGTGCGTCCCGGACCTGACCTTCCGCCACCGCGAGTCGAAGCGCGAAGTGGCGCTGGAGCTCTTCCACGCGTGGCACGCGGCACCGCTGGCGCGGAGGCTGGAGGAGCTGCGCTCGCGGCCGGACCACGGACTGTTGTTGGGAGTGGACCGCGCGCTGGCCAGGGAGTCGGCGGGGCGCGAGGCGCTGGAGGCCCATCCTCAAGTCCTGCTCTTCAACGGCTTCCCGTCCGCGAAGAAGCTGCGCGAGCGGCTCGCGCGACTGGGAGCGGAGGCGCCCCGGAGATGAATGGCGTGGAGATTCGGTCAGCCCGGCTTCGGTTTGAACTGCGCGGCGAGCACGCTGAGGATGCGGATGGCGGTGCGGTCCAGCTGGCGGGCGCGGCGCATGAGGCGGCGCAACTCGGCGGATTCGCCGTAATCGCTCGGCGGCTCCGCGGCCCACTTCACTTCCTGCGACGGCTTGAGCCCCAGCGCTTCGTCCGCGGAGATGGAGAGCACCACGCACAGCCTGCGGAAGGTCTGGATGCTCGGCAGCATGTGGCCGCGCTCCAGTCGCCCATAGACTTCGCTCGCGATGCCGATGCGCTCCGCGACGTCCGCCTGGGTCAGGTTGAGGCGGGTCCGGGCGAGGCGCGCAGCTCCTCCGAGGCGGGATGCGAGTGTCTTTTCCATGGGGTCGTTAACCTACCGGGTCCGCCTATGTCGATATGACTTGAGAGGTTGGCATCCAAGAACTTCCTGGGTAGTCTTGTAGGCTGGTGACCCCGTGCATCACACCGACCTCACGGGTCATGCGGCAGTGGATGTGAAGCCATGTTGACCTTCCTGTTCGTGGACGAAGACCCACGCTCACTCGCGGCGATGCGGCGTCTGGTGAGGGATTTGCCAGGCTGCAAGCGCTTCGCGCGCGGCGTGGCGGAGGCGCTCGCCCTCGTGAGGGAAGAGCCTCCCGCCGTCGTGGTGAGCGGAGAATTGCTACCAGATGGTGACGGACTGAACCTGTTGGAGCAGGTGCGCGCGCGCTACCCACGCACCCTCTGCGCGCTGCACGCGGCGCTGCCGCCACTGTCGCTGCGCACGCTCGGCATCACCTGGATGGACCGCGCCGCGCCGCCGTCAGAAGTGCACGCGCTCCTGCGCGAGCTGGTCGCGGGTGTGGCGCCCCAGCCGGCCTGATACGTCGGGTTTCCCGTGGAGCTGCGCCGCGGAGGGTGGACACGCGACCATACGGGTCCAGTGACAACTTCGTCAGTAGTACTGCCCCACGTACCGCCCTCAAGTTGCACCCGTTGGAAAGACTGGCCGGCTGGGCCTCCGCGCCTGCGGCACCTGGCCGGCCCAGGGGGGACCGGACAGGTGTCCGGAGCGCCCCTGTCCCCCACGTATCGCTCCCCGTGCTCAGGTACCGAGCGGGAAGAACTTGAGGATGGAAGTACCGTAGTCCTTGGTGGACGCGAGCACGACCAGGTACGGCTTTCCGCCGGATTCGACGGTATGGGTGGCCAGGAAGAACTCGTCTGGAGTGGCCTCGAGCACCACCCGCTCCTGTCCCGCCGAGTACTGCACGACCCGACTCTCGAAGCATACGAACAGGTGGCCTCCGAGATGGGTCGTGTCGATAGCGCTCCCATCCTGCTGCACAAGCAGGGGCCTGTCGTCCGCCGGCATGAAGCCAATACGGTCCCCTTCGTTTCCAAGGACGTAGAAGCCTCGTCCCGCCGGGTCCATCCGGGTGACGGTGTAGCCCGTGAGTCGCGAGAGTGACGCACGGAAGTCTCGAAGCGCCCGCTCCCCTTCCGAGGGCTCCGTCACTGGCATGAATCGGTCGTCCCCCACGGTCCACTCCCTGCCCCGAAAGTCCCAGACGTGCAGCCGTGGGGAGAACCAGCAGAGTCCCGTGGGCGGCTCCATCTGGGGGGAGAGCGCGAGACGACGCATGGAGTCCGCCTGGAAATCCACCTCCAGCGCGAACTGCTCTTCCGAGGGGAAGAGGTAGCAGCGCTGCCCATCCGGGGAGACCAGGCAATTGCCAATCGAGTAGTCCGTCACGGCATCCGGGAAGGCCAGCCGCCGCACGCTCTCGCCGGAAGGACAGGCGACGATGCGCAGCCCGGAGTACCCCGAGTTGACGAGAAGCTGAGCGTGGCCGCTGCGCACTCGGGCGATGTAGATGTCTTCCTGAAAACGTGTTTCACGGCACGCACCCAACAGCAGCATCCGGCACCTCCACATGGGGACACCCGCGGTGTCCGGCTACATCCTGAGCCTCTTCCTCGGGTCGACCGACCCTGGCTTCAGTGCCCCGCAGTGGGGACAAGCAGCTCCGGTGTGCTGCCCGCTCGAGCTGTAGGTCTCCAGTTCGGCGCCGCGGCCCACATGAAGTGGGTCGCGATGACGAAAGGAGCCATTGGGAAGCTCGAATACCTGGGCACCTTTCACGCGCATGCTGGTCCGCTTGAACAGGTTGAGCGGGGGAATCGTCTCTGAATCCCTGGGAACTCGCGGCGGGTTCAGGTACGGAGGTTGGCTCCCTGGGGTTGGATTGGGAAGGATGCCACAGACAGGGCACTTCTCCTCCTTCTCCTTGCACTTCGTCCGGGTATCGGCGACGTCGGTCGGCACGGCCTTCGCCGAGTCCCGGACCTTGGATGCGGCATAAACGGTAACGCCCAGACTCACCAGCGCCAGCACCGCATCGTAGAGGATGGTGGGTGGGGTAACGGGCGGAAGGTAGGGGGCAGGGACGGCCCATGGGAGTGACTCAGGCGCGGCCCTGCACGGCGCTCGCGAGCTGCTCCGTCAGCAGGTCGATGGTGTAGTCCGGACTGACGACGGGATTGGCGAGCAGGGCCCGCACGGACGGAACCTCGTCGAACCCGGGTCCGGCCATCAGGTCCAGCCCGACGAACTGGGCAATGCCTCGCTGGGTCCGGATGCCATGCTTCCGGGCCCTTTCGTGGGCCGCGGTCACCCGGGCCAGCAGCGTGGCGTCGTCCAGCGCGCCCGTCGCCTCCGGGACATCCCGCCGGTACTGCTCCGCGAGCTGACGGTCGAACATCTCACGCCAGGCTTCTTCCAAGTCGAGCAACTGCTCAGCGCTGAGCTTCAGCATGCGTCCTCTCCAAACGCCTCACCCCGCCACCGGGCGCGAGTCCGCGGTCGCCTCCGCGCAGACCTCGATGCGCGGCTCTCCGCTGGCGGATTCCAGGACGAAGCACTCCACCGGCCCGAACAGCGCGGCCCGCTGCTGGGGCGTGCAGCTGGCCAGGAAGGCCCGCAGGACCCGCGGGTCATAGAATCGGAAGTAGAGCCGCTTGCCTGTCTGCGCTTCCTCCACTTTCAAGAAGTGGCGGAAGTGCCGCCGGACCCCCGGCAGGCTCGCCCGGCTGGTGAGGAATACGCCCCAGCTCTGTCCCCATCCCTCGGCGACCAGCGCTTCCAGGAAGCCGGGCTCGCGAGGCACCGCCATCAGGCTACTTCGGAAAGACATCCTGCCGAATTGCCAGGACGACGTCCCCTTCCTGCGCGGCGGCGACGACGACGACATCATCTTCGAGGACGAAGACGAAGAGGATGACGCGGAGGGGCACTGCATCCGCTGCGGCACCGAGCTGGAGTTGGATCCGGACAGGCCGTATTGCGAGCCCCACTACGCTGTCTGGGCACGCTTCAGCAATCCCGACTACACGGACCGATACTGTCACGGCTGCGGCGATGAACACCCAGCGACGAAGAACAAGCCGTTCTGCCGTGACTGCTACTACGAGCATCGGGACCGCTTCGGACTGTGAGCTCGCGGTAGGGCTCCTCCTGCGACGTTCGGGTCAGGCCATTCCAGGCGTCCCCATCCGCGCGTCCTCGATGACCACGTAGTCCTGCTCACGGAGGACGCGGCAGGTGGGGCCGGCGCGCACGGCATCCAGTGCCTCTGGCAGCACCTCTGGACGCGCCGCGAGGAAGTACGGCACCTCGCCGTCCGCGGTGACGCGCTCCAGCACGCCGGACACCTCGTACAGCGTGGGCGTGCTCAGCTCCGGGTCCTCCTCGAGCTGACTGAACGAGGCCTCCAGCGCGCGCGACATGGCGAGGAAGAGCTGGCGCGCGCGGGCCCAGGTGGCGGGGTGCTCCTGCTGCCGCTCGAAGAGCTCCTCGGACTCGTAGAGGGCCACCGTCGTCAAATCCCTCCGGTGGTAGTTCCACAGCAGCAGCGACACCTCGTGGTGCACGTGCTCCACGGTGTAGCGGAAGTGGATGGCCACGCCCTGCCACGCCTCGGCCTGCGCGAGCGCGTCCTCCACGCTGCGGCATGGCGCGGTGCGCCCCGTCCACACGTGCTGCTGGAGCCGCGCCTCCAGCGCCAGCTCCTCGCAGTCCTCGTCGGTGGGGAGGACACCCTCCGTTTGGAAGACGGGCGCGAGGCGCGCCAGGACATCGGCCCGCGTCAGCGGCAGGGCGGGAAAACGAACGTAGTGGTCCTTCACTTCACGGCTCCCCTCTCCGGGTACCGGTGATGATGACCCAATCCGGCGGCAACCCGAAGGGGCAGGCCGGGGACGACGCGCGCCCGGGCGCGGAGTAAGGTGCCGGCTTTCCGCGCCATGAAGCTCTACGCCATCAGCGACTTGCACCTGCGCCACCCGGACAACAAGCAGGCCCTCCAGGCCCTCCCCGCGCACCCGGAGGACTGGCTCATCGTCGCGGGCGATGTGGGCGAGACGCTGGCGGAGATGGAGCTGATGCTGCGCACCCTCACCGAGCGCTTCCGGCAGGTGCTCTGGGTGCCGGGCAACCACGAGCTGTGGACGATGCCGTCGGAGCAGCCGCCCCTGCGCGGCGAAGCCCGCTACCAGCGGCTGGTGGCGCTGTGCCGCAGCTACGGCGCGCTCACCCCCGAGGACCCCTACCCGCGCTGGCCCGGCGAGGGGCCGCCGCGCGTGCTCGTGCCCATGTTCCTGGGCTACGACTACTCGTTCCGTCCGGACCATGTCCCGGCGGAGCGGGCACTGGAGTGGGCGTGGGAGGAGGACCTGCTGTGCACGGACGAGGTGCTCTTGCACCCGGAGCCCTACCTCAACCGTGCCGCCTGGTGCGCCGCGCGCGTGGAGTCCACGCTGGCGCGCCTGCAGGCACTGCCGGCGGACTGCAGGACGGTGCTCATCAACCACTACCCGCTGCGCTACGAGCACGTGCGCCTGCCGCGCATCCCCCGCTTCTCCATCTGGTGCGGCACGAAGAAGACGGAGGACTGGCACACGCGCTTCCGCGCGGAGGTGGTGGTCTCCGGGCACCTCCACATGCCCGCGACGCTGTGGCGCGACGGCGTGCGCTTCGAGGAGGTGTCGCTGGGCTACCCCATGCAGTGGAAGCACCGCGGCGGCGGAGGTCTGGAGCGCTTCATGCGCGAAATCCTCCCCGGCCCCACCGTCCGGCCGCTCTGAGGCCCGCGGGCCGTCCCTGAAACGCCGAAGCCCCGGGCACCCGCGCGAAGCGGATGACCCGGGGCCCCAACCGGCGCGGCTTTCACCGCGCCGGTGCTTCGGACCTATCGACTACTGGAGGAACGAGGCGATGAAGGCGATGTCCTCGTAGCCGCCCTTCGCGCCGAAGACCTCGATGTAGTACTTGCCGGCCGGCACGTTCAGGAGGTTGCACGTCTCGGACATGTGCTCCTTCACGCTGCGGCAGTCGTAGTCGGACTTCGTCGGGGCGGAGCCGAGCTTCACGTACACGTCGGGGTTGCCGTAGCCCTCACCCGTCGAGACGTACAGGCTGTTCTTGCCGCTGCCCGGCTTGCGCTCCGGCACGTTGATGGTGAACACCGTCGACGAGCCCGCCGCGCCGCTGAAGTACTTGTACGGCACGCCGCTCTGCACCGGGATGTAGCCACCCTTCCAGGTCACCTTCAGCGAGGTGTTGGAGTAGGAGCTGAAGCCACGCAGCATCACATACCAGTCGCCGTGCGAAGGAGCAGCGAAGGCGCAGGTCTCCTCGTTGCCCGAGCGGTACGGACGGCAGTCGTACGTGGTGGTCGTCGGCGCGTTGTTGTAACGGACGTACAGGTCCGCGTCACCCGTGCCACCCGACAGGGTGAACGTCAGGTCGTACGCACCCTCGGGGATGGTCACCTTGTAGTACTTCAGCGAACCGCTGGAGCCGGAGATGCCGGTGATCGGCAGGTCCTTCTCGAGAGGCTCCGTCACCGGGGGAGGAACCGGCACGCCCACGCCCACGGCCTTCCACGCGTTGCTCACCGAGGTGACCGTCGCCGCGTCGTAGCCGAGCTGCGTCGCCGCCTGCTCCGTGGCCGTCTTCGCGGCCTCGAAGTTGGACGACGGCAGGAGCAGGTCCGCGTTCGCCTTGTAGAAGATCTTGGCGGCCTTCTCGATGCCGATGCCGGCGACGACCGTGGTCGTCTTGGCGCGCGGGTGCGTGCCACCCTGCGACAGCAGGTAGAACGCCAGGTTGGAGATACCCGAGCTGTAGTGCACGTCCACGCCCGACGAGTAGTCCGGGTAGTAGTCGAGCGAGTCCCCGTCCAGCGTGGGGTTGTTCATGTAGCGGAGCGCGTCGTTCGGGATGCTCGGCGTCCAGACGTCGTCACCCACCAGCCAGTGACGCGGAGACACCTCACCCTGGCCGTCGCCGTACCACTCGCAGACCGCGCCGAAGATGTCGGAGAGCGACTCGTTGAGGCCGCCGGACTCACCCGAGTAGATGAGGTCCGACTCGTTCTCCGTCACCGCGTGCGTCAGCTCGTGCGCCGTCACGTCCAGCGAGTTCGCCAGGTTGGACGCGTTCACGCCGTCGCCATCGCCGTACACCATCTGGGTGCCGTCCCAGAAGGCGTTGACGTAGTTGTTGCTGTAGTGCACCGAGCTGATCAGCATCGCGCCCGCGTTGTTGATGGAGTCGCGGCCGAACAGCGTGCTGTAGCAGTTGTAGACGGTGCCCAGGTGGTCGTAGTTGGTGTTGACCACCTCGTCAGCCACGGGAGCCCCGCCCTCGACGCGCGCAACCGGGCCAGGCAGCGAGGTGCCGTGGTTGAGGTTGTGCAGGCGGCGGTTGAGCGCCTCCTTGATGGTCGGGATGCGCAGCTGCACGTCGCCGCTCTTCGCGTCGACCAGCAGGATGTCGCGCACGGGCGTGCCGTCCGCCTTCACGCCGGTCTGCAGCACCTTGTACATCAGGCGCAGCTCGTCGCCGTCGCGGAAGTACACCAGCTCCGTGTCGCGGCTGGTGACGAAGCCCTCGAGCGCCTCGCGGTCCGACCCCGCCGAGGACACCGCGGCCTCGGCGTCGATGCCGGGCTTCGCCTCCGCCTTCAGGTCGCTGCGAACGTTGGTGTTCGCCGCGATGACCTGACCGGCGCGCACGTGCAGGCGGAACTCACCACCGAACACCGCGATGCCGTTGTGCACCACGTCGTAGCGGAAGTGGCTGTCGCCCTGCGCGTCCGTGTAGCCCTTCTTGAACACCAGGTCGGCCGGAGCCAGGTGGAACAGCGGAGCCACCGCGTCCACCACCGGAGCCAGCGCGTCCCGGGTCAGGGAGCCCGCACCCGTGGCCGGAATCTCCGGCGCGGCGGCCAGATTTCCCGTGATGAACTTGGCGATACCCGCCGAGTCCTTCTCCACGATGTTCTGGCCACTCTCCAACGCCGCGGTATGGGCGGCCTCCGCGGGCTTGTTGGCCTCGGGAGCAGGGGTGGACTCGTTGCAACCAACAACTACGGAGAGAGCTGCAATTCCGAGTGCCCCACGCACTCGCTTGTTCTGCACCATGTAATCCTCCTAAGCGGAAAGATTAGGAAGCATGGTCGCATAACGGTTACGGCTATTTCAAGGTTGCTCGATTATTTCACTTAGTCACGATCTCTTAAAATCCAAGATATGTAAGTGAAAGCCAAAAATTCCATGGGCTTAGAAGGACCCAGCCGGGTCCGTGGAAACCACTAGAGAACGTGACAGGTCACATCCAGATCGGCGCTTTTTCACGAAGAGATGTGTGGCCGGAAGAACGTTCACGGGGTCCGCGCGCGAGACGGCGAAGAAAAGCGCTCCGGCGCCGCGCCGGAACGACCTCCGTGGCCGGGAAGCAGGAGGCAGGGTCCGCGCGCGCGAGGCCGTGGGAAGGAACGCGTCCGGGCCGCGTCGATGGGGTGCCTTGGGGAGGCACTCTGCATCGCGCGGCCGGCTCATGCGTGGAGAAGGATGACGTCCGAGTGGAGAAGCCGTCTGGTATCAGGCTCGCGCTCTACCTCTGAGCTATCTCCCGTCAGCAAGTCGGGAGAGCCGGACTCGAACCGGCGGCAACGGGCGTTGGTGCGTGTAGGGCCGCTCCGGCCGGACGTCGAAACGTGTGAAAGGCATTGAAGCGCCCGAGGGGTGAAGCCATCAGGTGATGCTCGATCTGCAGTCGAGTGCCTTTACCATTTGGCTATTCCGCCATGTGGTGGCGGAAGTTGGATTCGAACCAACATGAGTGCGTGTAGGGACTCACCAGCCGGGCGCTTCAAAAGGGTGGCTCGGTATCTGGCGGTGCCGCCGTCGACCTTGCCTGCGAGGAGAAGGACGCGCGCGGCGCGCGGGCCCTGACGTGCGCCGCATTTTTCGCGCGATTTCCTTCCTCGCGCGGCGGGCTGTGGCCGCTACTCTAGGGCCCCACCCTGGAGGTAGAGAGACATGCGCGCACTGCAACTGCAGCGGCTGGACGGGCCAGATGGGCTCCAGCTCGTGGACCTTCCCGAGCCCGAGTCGGATGACCAGGTGCTCATCGACGTCGTGGCGGCGGGGGCGAGCTTCCCGGACCTGCTGCTCACCCGCGGGCAGTACCAGATGAAGCCCGCGCTGCCCTTCGTGCCGGGCGTGGAGGTGGCGGGCGTGGTGCGCAAGGCGCCGGCCAACGCGGCGGTGAAGCCGGGGCAGCGGGTGATGGCGTTCAGCTTCGGGCTGGGCGGCTTCGCGGAGGTGGTGGCGATTCCGCCGGAGATGGTGTTCCCCATCCCCGAGCGCTGGAGCTTCGAGCAGGCGGCGGGCGTGGTGATGAACTACCACACGGCCCACTTCGCGCTGCACCGGCGCGGCCGGGTGAAGGCGGGCGAGGCGGTGCTGATTCACGGCGCGGCGGGCGGCGTGGGGACGGCGTCGATTCAGGTGGCGCGTGGCGCGGGCGCGCGCGTGCTCGCCGTCGTGAGCGACGAGCGCAAGGCCGAGGTGGCGCGGAAGGCCGGCGCGCACGAGGTGCTGCTGTCCACCGGTGACTGGCTGGCGCAGGTGCGCGAGAAGACGGGCGGCCTGGGCGCCAACATCGTGCTGGACCCGGTGGGCGGCGACATCTTCGACAAGAGCCTCAAGTGCCTCGCGCCCGAGGGACGGCTGCTGGTGGTGGGCTTCGCGGGCGGCCGCATCCCCGAGGTGCAGGTGAACCGGCTGCTGCTGCGCAACATCGACGTGGTGGGCGTGGCGTGGGGCGGCTTCCTCCTGCACGAGCCGTCGCTGACGCCCACCATCGCCAAGGACCTGGAGGCCATGGCGGACCAGGGCGTGCTGGAGCCGGTGGTGGGCAGCGTCTTCCCGCTGGAGCAGGGCGCCCAGGCGCTGCACGAGCTGGGGTCCCGGAAGGCGACGGGCAAGGTCGTGCTGCGGATGAAGTGAGCCGCGCGCGCGCTCGAAGTCCGCGCGCGAAGGGCTGGCCCGCGTTGTCCCGCGGCGGCAGGAGGAACTGGACCGTGCCCGCGCGCCCGCCGGGCATGCGTCCGGGCGCGAGCGCCCCCTCCCCCGCTGCCGTCCTCCCAGGACGGGCCGCACCTTGGGGCAGGAGGCAACGGCACCATGGCGGACAACCCCATCGACAGGCAGCACCAGCGCGAGCGGGAACAGGAGCGGGAGCGGCTGCGCGAAGAGGAGGAGAAGGACCTGGAGGTGGAGGCCCGCCGGGGGCCCCGGCCATTGGAGGGCTACGCCGGAGGGCACACGACGTGGACGGGCTCGCAGGACGACAAGGCCGCCGCCCGCGTGCATGCCCGCGACGCGGACGAGTCCTGGGAGGCCAGCGAGCGACAGGCACGGCTGGAGCCGGAGCCCGAGTCGCGCAACCCCGACGAGGACGAGGAGGCTCGGAGACGCGGCGAGGAGCCCGTGTCCCAGCGCGAGTAGGCGCGTGCCTGAGGAGCGAGGCACCCACGCGGCGGACTGGTAACGTCCCACGCCGTGCCTCCGTCTTCCCTGCCTCCTCCCGTGACATTGCAACCGGATGAAGCGCGGCGCTACCTCGTGGGCCAGCTCGGGCTGGCGCGCGACACGCTGCCTCCGGGCGCCAGGGGCGTGCGCGCCCTGCTGAAGGCGCTGCGCTGCATCCAGCTCGACCCGCTCGACGTCATCGGCACCAACGCGGACCTCGTGGCGCTGGCGCGCGTGAACGGAATCACTCGCGGCGACGTGTACCGCCACCTGATGCCGGGCCATGCCTTCGAGCACTTCGCCAAGGAGCGCTGCCTGCTGCCCGCCAGCGCCTTCCCCTACTACCGCGAGCGCGCCATCCAGGCACCGTGGTGGCGCCTGCAGGAGCGCCTCAAGCGCGTGCCCGAGGCCGTGCTGCACGCGGTGCTCAAGGAAGTGGAGGAACTGGGCCCGGCCTCCTCGAAGACGCTGACGGACCACGGCCCCGTGGTGCCCATCGACTGGAGCGGCTGGAAGGGCACCAGCCGCGCCACCGCCATGGCGCTGGAGGTGCTGTGGACGCGCTGCCAGGTGGTGGTGTGCGGACGCGCTCCTGGCGGCAAGGTGTACGACGTGCCCCGCCGCGCCCTGCCCCGCCACGCGGACAGCCCGGTGGACGAGAGCTTCGGACGCTGGGCCCTGGTGGAGCGCGTGGAGGCCGCGGGCCTGCTCAGCCGCGTCACCGGGCCGCACTGGTCCACGCTGACCGACGTGCGCACCTCGCCCCTGCCGGACGCGCTGGTGAAGGAGGGCGTGCTGGAGGAGGTGTCCGTGCCGGGCTCGCCGAGGCGCTACCTCGCACCGAGGGGCTTCCGCGCTCGCGAGCTACCGGAGCCGGACGCGCGCATGCGCATCCTCGGGCCGCTGGACCCGGTGCTGTGGGACCGCGCACTGGTGCGCGTGGCCTTCGGCTTCGACTACGTGTGGGAGGTGTACAAGCCCGCCTCGCAGCGGCAGTGGGGCTGGTACGTGTGCCCGCTGCTTCACCGGGGCGCGCTGGTGGGCCGCCTGGAGGCGCGCGTGCGCGAGGACACGCTGCACGTGGACAACCTGTGGCGCGAGAAGGGCGTGAAGCTGGACGACGCGGCGCTCGACGAGGCACTCGCGCGGCACGCGGTGGCGTGCGGTGTGGACCGCGTGCGCAGGCCCCGGGCCCGCGTCGCCTCGTGAGGCGCGGGCTTCAGCCCGTCTCGGGCAGCTCGCGGAGCTCGCGCGCCAGCGTGTCCGCGGCATGGGCGTCGCGCGACACGCCAAAGCGCTGTCGCGAGCAGGCCAGGAGCTGCCCCGCGTAGACGGTGTCCTCCAGCGCGGCCTGGTAGAGGCCCCGCTCCGCGAAGACGCGCGCCCGCTCGTCCACCAGCCGGGCGAGGATGCGCGCCTGCTCCGCGTGCGCGAAGAGGCGCACCACGGAGCGCGCGTCGAAGCACACCAGCGTGTCGAACTCCATGCCGAGCGACAACGTGCACGCCTCGCGGATGCCCTGGAGGCACTCGTCCCACGAGGCCTCCGCTCTCGCACGGGCGATGTCCGGAGCCAGGCGACCGAGCTCACGCACGGCGTTCAACGTGAAGACGTAGCGCAGGACGGGCATGCAGATGGGAACTACACCTCAGCCCCGGGGATTCATCCAGCCCCCCGAGGCGCGCTCCTCCTGCAAACTTCCCGGCTCACGCGATGAAGTCGTGAAAGACGTGAAGCTCTCGGTGGACCGTGCTTCGGCGGACGCGCCAGACTCGTGGCATGCACCTGCCGCGCATCGCGCTGTTCGTCCTGATTCCGTCGCTTGCCGCCCAGGCCGCCGAGTACCGGGTGGGCCCCGGCCAGACCTACACGTCCATCGGCGCGGTGCCCTGGGAGTCGCTCGCGCCCGGGGACACCGTGCTCATCCACGCCCGCTCCACGCCCTACGCGGAGAAGTGGGTGCTGGGCCGCCGGGGCACCGCCGCCGCGCCCATCACCGTGCGTGGCGTGAAGGACGCCGCGGGCAACCTGCCCGTCATCGTCGGTGAAGGCGCCACCACGCGCTCGCAGCTCAACTACTGGGGCGAGGAGCGCGGCATCCTCAAGATTGGCGGCTCCAACTCGCCCGCGGACACGCTGCCCGCGTACCTCGTGGTGGAGAACCTGCACCTGCGCCGCGCTCGCGGTTCCTTCACCGGACGCAACGGCGCCTCCACGTACGCGGCCAACGCCGCCGCCATCTTCATCGAGAAGGGCGAGCACATCACCCTGCGCGGCTGCATCCTCGAGGACAGCGGCAATGGCCTGTTTATCGCCAATGGCACCTCCGACGTCACCGTCGAGGGCAATGACATCCACGGCAACGGCAACGCGGGCAGCATCTACGAGCACAACGCGTACACCGAGTCGCTCGGAATCACATATCAGTTCAATCACTTCGGTCCGCTGTGCTCGGGCTGCCCTGGCAACAACCTGAAGGACCGGTCCGCCGGCACCGTCATCCGCTACAACTGGATTGAGGGCGGCAACCGGCAGTTGGACCTGGTGGAGTCCGACAGCGCCACGCTGCGCGCGGCCCCGTCCTACGCACGGACGTTCGTCTACGGCAACGTGCTGCTGGAGCCGGACGGCGCGGGCAACCGGCAGATTGTCCACTTCGGCGGTGACAACGGCGACACCGCGACGTACCGCCGCAACCTCTACTTCTTCCACAACACCGTGGTGTCCTCGCGCACGGACCGCACCACGCTGCTGCGCCTGTCCGACAACGCGCAGACGGCGTACGTGACGAGCAACGCGGTGGTGGTGACGGCCGGTGGCAACACGCTGTCCCTCACCGACGAGGCGGGCACGCTGCGCCACGGCGGCAACTGGTACAAGCCCGGCTACGTGTCCAGCTTCGGCACCGTCACCGGCGCCGTGGTGGACACCGGCGACAACGTCACCGGCAGCGACCCGGGCTTCGTCAGCCTCGCGGGTCAGGACTTCCACCTGACCAACGCCTCCGCGCTGCGCGGCACGGCGGTGGAGCCTCCCGCCGAGGCCAGCGGCCACCTGGTGGACAGGCAGTACGTGAAGCACACCACCGGAGAGATACGCGCCCGCGTCGAGCCAGCACACATCGGCGCGTTCGGAGACCCACCAGCGCCTGGAGCGGAAGGGCCGGATGCGGGGACTCCTCCGGATGCCGGTACCGCGGATGCCGGTACCGCGGATGCCGGAGCTTCCGACGCGGGCACGGGCTCGCAGGCCGATGCGAGCATCATGCCCGAACCCCCTCAACCGGATGGAGATGACGACGGCGGCTGTGCGTCCACCGGCGCGGGCTTCGCCGGACCGCTGGGCCTGATGCTCCTCGCGGCGTTGGGTGCAAGGCGCAGAGCTCGGGCCGACTGAGACGCGCGGGGCGGGCGCCGCGCTTCCGTGCGGCCCCGCCCCTGTTCTCACGCCTTCGCGAACGTGGCCCACCACGAGGGCGGGTCGATTCGCGTCAGCTTCTTGTCGGGCCCCAGGAAGAAGCGATTGGTGGGCTTGTCGAGCACGTACCGCGGCTCCACCATCTCCGGGTCCCAGGTGGCGTCCTCACGGCTGAAGACGGCCTCGTAGACGAACTCGGAGGCGACGCTGCCCGTGCCGCTCTTGCGCCGCTGGGTGAAGGCGGCCACCGTGACCTGACGCAAGGTGGGCGCGGCCATGAAGACGGTCCGCGTCACCAGCATCCCCAGGCCCGCCACCAGGCGCAGGTAGTCCAGGTTGCGCTCCTCCTTCTTGCGCTTGCCCTTCGTCTCCATCGCCCCGTCCCACCGCATGCGCTGCTCATCCTCGTCGAAGACGTCGTCGATTTCGGGCAGGTCCAGCGCGATGAGCACGCGCTCCGCGTCCTCGAAGAGGAACTCGCACTTCGACTCGCAGGGCAGTTCCAGGGCCTCCAATTCGCGCTGCACGGAGTCCAGGACGGCCTCGGGCTCGCCGGCCACGACCCTGCGGGTCCACTCCACCCGCTCGCGCTCCTTCTCCGCCCAGGTGGCGTGCTCCGCGTGGGCGGCGAGCGCCTCTCGCCAGTACTCGGGCCACTGCTCCTTGAAGCGCGCCTCGGCGAGGCGGCGCGTCTCCCGGCGCCAGGGCCCGGTGACCATCCACACGAAGAACACGTATCCGACGAGTCCCGCCACCCTCGCCCCGTTCATCCCCAGGGAGTCCTTCAACGAGGCACCGATGCCGCCGAACACACAGGGGAACAGCAGGAGGGAGAGGAGGATGCGCTTCCACTTCCCCCAGCTCCGCTCACTTCGGACCTGTGCGTCCACGGCCTTCCGGAAGGCCACCTCGTCATCGACCTCGTGCGTCTCGCGAGGAGGTTTCCCGTCGAAGGGCCGCTCGACGAGCAGCTCCGAGTAGTCCTTCGGAAGCTCCGGCATCTTCTGCCAGCAGGTCTCGTCGTGGAAGCCCGTCCCCGTCCCCTCGCGCGCTTCGATGTTGGCCCTTCGCTGCCGCTGCTCCCGCAGCAGCTTCGCGTGCTCGGGGCGCCATTCCTCCGGCGCGGGCAGCACCAGCTCATTGGAACGGTCGCGGTGGAACGCGGCCCACTGCTTCCGGATGCGCGGCGGGTGCCGTGGCGCTTCTTCCTCATGCTCCTTCGCGCCGGACGTCAGGTCGACGCTCCGGCGAGACTCGAATCCCATCGCTCTCGAGCTCCCCAAGGACGGCCCGCGCTCTCCCCCGGAGGACCATCCTCCGAGCCCCCTGCGCCAGGCGCCATCCGCGCGCAGCATCAACGCTCGCGTTCGCGGAGGAAAGCGGATTGCGGCACACTCGCGCGAGGAGGCGCTTCATGACACACGCAGGCCCCCCCAGTGCGCGCTCGCAGTGGAATTCCCGCTTCTCCGTGCAGGAGTACGTGTACGGGACGGAGCCCAACGACTTCCTCGCGGAAGCCGCCGCGGCGCTGCCCCCCGTGCCCGTGCACGTGCTCAGCCTCGGTGAGGGTGAGGGGCGCAATGCCGTGTTCCTCGCGTCGCTCGGCTACCGGGTGACGGCGGTGGACGCGTCGGACGTGGGGCTGCGCAAGGCCGAGCGACTGGCGGCGGAGCACGGCGTCTCCGTGGAGACGGTGGTCAGCGACCTGGCGGACTTCCACTTCGCGCCGGGCGCGTGGGACGCCATCATCTCCATCTTCTGCCACCTGCCCATGCCGCTGCGCCGGCAGGTGCACCGGGCCGCGGTCGCGAGCCTGCGGCCCGGGGGCTTGCTGATTCTGGAGGCGTACACGCCGGCCCAGCTCGCCATGCACACGGGCGGGCCTCCCGTGCGCGAGCTGCTCTACAC
This sequence comes from Pyxidicoccus sp. M6, assembly GCF_055568925.1. Classification (NCBI taxonomy): domain Bacteria; kingdom Pseudomonadati; phylum Myxococcota; class Myxococcia; order Myxococcales; family Myxococcaceae; genus Pyxidicoccus; species Pyxidicoccus sp. M6. Next base: position 10,930,048 of record NZ_CM145714.1, read on the forward strand.
CGCCGAGGAGCTGCGCGAGGACTTCGAGGGACTGGAGCTGTCCACCCTGCGCGAGCGGGAGCGGGACGTGCTGGAGGGGAAGCTCCACACGGGCCGAGCCGCGGTGGTGCAGGTGCTGGGGCGCAAGCCCATCGGCTGAGCGCCCTCGCGAGACTCCTTCCGGGCACACCGTCGTGGTGACGACAACTCCCGGGGTGGGCGCCTTCGCCTGAGCACCCGGCCGCGAAGGCGCGCGGGAGCGGTGATAGGCTGCCGCGCCGAGACGTCCATGCACACCGACTCCCGCCTTCCCGACGCCGTGTCTCACGTGCTGGAGGACGCGAAGTGAAAGACCTCGACGCCATCCTCCGCGCCCGGCAGCGGGCTCGCGGTCCGCTGGTGCTGGCCACCGTCGTCGCCGTGTCCGGCTCGTCATACCGGAAGCCCGGAGCCCGCATGCTGATGGGCGAGGACGGGTGGCTGGCCGGTGGTGTGAGCGGCGGATGCCTGGAGTCCGACATCGTCCGCAAGGCCTTCTTCTGGACGAGCACCGGGCCCCGGCTCCTGCGCTACGACTCCACCGGAGACAACGCCGAGGACGAGGGCGGCCTGTCATTCGCGCTCGGGTGCAACGGCGTGGTGGACGTGCTGCTGGAGCGTTGTGAAGGCGGGGCCGAGGAGGCGCTCACCTTCGCCGCCGAGCAGCGGCAGGCGGGACGCCGCGCGGTGGTGGCCACGGTGTACCGGGGGCCCGCGAATGCGGTGGGCTCGCGGCTGCGGGTTCGCGAGGACGGCTCGGCGGAGGGAGATTTGTCCGGCGCGCTGCGCGACGCCGTGCACGAGGCCGCTCGCGAGGCGCTGGAGGCGGGACGGACGTGGAGCGGGCCGTGCGGAGGCGCGGACGTGCTCGTGGAGGTGGTGGAGCCGCCGCACCCGCTGGTGCTCTTCGGCAGCGGCTTCGACGTGGCGCCCGTGGTGTCGCAGGCCGCGAGCCTCGGCTGGCAGGTCACCGTCGTGGCGGACCGGCCCGCGGAGACGCTGCGGCGCAGGTTCCCCCTCGCACACGCGGTGGTATCGGCGAAGGCTCGCGACGCGGTGGACGCGCTGACGCTGTCGCCGCGCACGCTCGCGGTGCTGATGACGCACAGCCTGCCCATGGACCGTGAGCTGCTGCCCCGGCTGTTGCCGAAGACGCTGCGCTACCTCGGAGTGCTCGGGCCCCGCTCGCGCACGGAGCGGCTGCTCGAGGAGCTGTCCCCCACACCGACGGCCGCGCAGTTGGAGAAGCTTCACGCGCCGGTGGGCCTGGACCTGGGCGCGGAGGGCGCGGAGGAGATTGCGCTGTCCATCGTCGCCGAGCTGCAAGCCGTGGTGTCGGAGCGCGAGGGCGGCAAGCTGCGCGAGCGGCGGGCACCCATCCACTCCGTGGCGCCGCCTCCGGCTCGGAAGCTGGCGTGAGGGCGGGAGACATCCGTCTGACGGTTGAAGGCCCCTCTCTGCTGGCCACCCTCATCGCTCGGAGGCGCATGTGACGGTCGGCGTCGTGCTACTGGCGGCCGGCGGCTCGTCGCGGCTGGGCCGTCCGAAGCAACTGCTACTCCATCAAGGCAAGACGCTGGTGCGTCGTGCCGCGGAGACGGCCATCGTAGCGAAGTGCGGCCCCGTGGTGGTCGTCCTCGGTGCGCACCGTGAGGCCGTGGCCGCCGAGCTCACCGGCCTGTCCGTGCAACTCGTGGAGCATGCGGACTGGGCCTCGGGCCCGGGTGGCTCGCTCGTCGCGGGCGTGCGCGCGCTCTCGGGGACATCCTCCGTGGACGCCGTGCTCATCATGCTGTGCGACCAGCTCCGCGTGGACTCCGCGCACCTCGAGACGCTGGTGGACACGTGGGAGCGCACGGGCTCGGCCGTGGTGGCGTCCTCGTACGACGGCACCCGGGGCGTGCCCGCGCTGTTCGCCCGCGCCATGTTCCCCGAGCTCGAAGCCCTCACTCCCGAGCAGGGCGCTCGCGGCGTCATCGCCCGTGATTCCGCTCGCGTGACGGAAGTCCCCCTGCCCGGTGGGGGTGAGGACGTGGACACCGTGGCGGACCTCGCGCGCTTGCGGTGAGCCGCGCCTTTATTCTCCGGCCGTCGCGCCTCGCGGGCCGGTGATTGCCCAGCAGGCGGACTGGCGACGCGTCCCCGGCCACCCGTTGCCGCATGGCGTTGACGTCCCAGTCTTCCCGTGGACCCGCGAGCCCCGTGCGCCGCGGGCCCCACGTGACACCGCCACGACACCCGGCCTGAACCGTCACCGTCACGTGACACGCACGCGCACGCTCGAAGGAGATGCACGCCATGGCGTACAGGGACTACGAGAATCGTCGCTACCTCGGAGACGACCGGGACCGCTGGGGAGTCCGCGAGCGGGACTTCGACGACAGCGGCTACCGCGGCAGTGAACCGGGGCCGAGACAGGAGCGTGGCCCGTGGCAGGGCGGGCAGGGGTACATGGGCAGCGGCTTCAACCGCGGCTACGAGGATTACGGCCGCAACATGCGCGAGGACTCCAGCCGCTACCTGGGCCGCGACCCGGAGCGCGACTACAACCCCGGCTACAACCGGGACTACAACTCCGGTTACAACTACAACCCGGGAGTCAACTTCCAGGGCAATCCCAACCACTTCGGCCGCACGCAAGGCTTCACCGGCAATGACGGGAACGCCCGCCCGGGCTACGGGCAGTACAGCGTGCCGGGCACCTTCGGCGGCGGCGGGTCCGACAGGGACCTCGGCTACGACAGGGGCCAGGACCGCGGCTTCGGCACCTACGTGGCGAGGGACAGGAACGACGGGCTCCACCTGCGCCGGGACATGGACGAGCGCGGCCCCTTCGAGCGGTTCGGAGACAGGGTCCGCGAGGGCGTGCGCAAGCTGGGCAAGAGCCCCAAGGCGTACACGCGCTCGGATGACCGCATCCGCGAGGACATCTACGACCGGCTGATGCACGGGTGGGTGAACGCGGAGAACGTGGAGGTCCAGGTGAAGAGCGGCGAAGTCACGCTGACGGGCCTGGTCGAGGAGCGCCGCGACAAGCGCATCATCGAGGACCTCATCGAGGACGTGCTCGGCGTGAAGGACGTCCACAACCACCTCAAGGTGGGCCACACCGACACGCTCGGCGCCAACGCCACGACGCCCGGGGCCACGGGCACCACCAAGGTCCCCCGCGTGTAGTCACACGCTCCGAGTCACCGGCGGCGCTCCGGAGTGACATCCGGAGCGCCGTCACCTGTTCACTGCTCCGGAGACGACCTCCGGCGTTCGTCTCCCTGGCGGCCCCGGGGCGTGGCCGCATAGGGTGGCGCCCATGGAGAGTCGCGCCACATTGGTGTTCACCGACGGTGCCTGTTCCGGCAACCCCGGCCCTGGAGGCTGGGGCGTCATCATCGTCACGCCCGACGGTCAGGTGACGGAGCTGGGAGGCCACGAGGAGGAGACCACCAACAACCGCATGGAGCTCACCGGCGCGGGCAAGGCGCTGCGCCACCTGGAGCGCGCGCCGGGGCCGCTGCACATCTACACGGACTCCACCTACGTCATCCAGGGCATCACCAAGTGGGCCTTCGGCTGGGCGAAGCGCGGGTGGAAGACCGCCGAGGGCGGCGACGTGGCCAACGCCGCGTACTGGAAGCGACTCATGGCCCTGCTCGCCGAGCGCAAGAAGACCTTCTCCGGCGAGGAGGCCGCCGTCGAATGGAAGTACCTCCGGGGCCACTCGGGCATCCCCGCCAACGAGCGCGTGGACGAAATCGCCGTCGCGTACTCCAAGCGCAAGACGCCCCTGCTCTACTCCGGCCCGCTGCAGAGCTACGGCGTCGCGGTGATGGACCTCCCCGAGGACACGTCCATCCCCGAGAAGTCGCCCGGCGAGCGCTCCAGCTCCAACAAGAAGGCGTACTCCTACCTGAGCGAGGTGGGCCGCGCCGTGAAGCGCCACTCCACCTGGGCCGCGTGCGAGCGCCGCGTGAAGGGAGTCCCGGGCGCCCGCTTCAAGAAGACGCGGAGCGCCCAGGAGGAGGCGCAGGTGCTGCAGGAGTGGGGCGTGAAGCCCCAGGACGTCCAGGCGGAGGACTGAGCTACTTCTTCAGCGGGAAGTAGCCCACCTTGGTGACGATGGCCTGGCCCTCGGGCGAGAGCGCGAAGTCGATGAACGTCTTCGCCTGTCCGCCAGGCTCGCCGCGCGTGTAGAAGAACAGGTCGCGGCTGAGCGGGTAGCGGCCGGACTGGATGTTCTCCTCGGACGGCGCCACCTCGTCGCTGCCCACCTTCACGGCCAGCTCGCGGATGCCCTTGCCGTAGGCCGCGCCGCCGAAGCCGATGCCCCACTTCTCCTTGGACACCGCGTTCACCACGGCGGCCGTGCCCGGCAACGTCAGCGCCTCGGGGGTGAAGTCCTCGCCCTTCAGCACCTCGTCCTTCACGAAGACGTAGGTGCCCGACGAGTTCTCACGCGAGTAGACGACGATGGGCGCGTCCGGGCCGCCCACGTCCTTCCAGTTCTTCACGTCGCCCAGGTAGATGGCCTGGAGCTGGTCCAGGCTGAGCGCGCGCAGCGGGTTGGCCTCGTTGACGTAGAAGGTGACGCCGTCACGCGCCACCGCCGTCGCCTTCGCCTCCACCTTGTGACGGGCCTGCACCTGCTGCGACTCGGCCGGCTTGATGGGGCGGCTGGACATGGCGATTTCGGTGGTGCCGTTGAGCAGCGCCGCGATGCCCGTGCCCGAGCCGCCGCCCGTCACCTGGATGCGCTGCTCCGGGTGCGCCTTCATGAAGGCCTCGGCCCACTGCTGGCCGAGGATGACCATGGTGTCGCTGCCCTTGATGGTGAGCGCGTTGCCACCCGGCTTCGGCGCGCTCGCCTCGGACTTCGCCTCGCCCGCCGCCGGCTCCTTGTCGCCGCCCTTGCAGCCGATGACGAGGGCGCACAGCGCGAGGGTACACAGGGAGGCAAGGATGTTCTTCATGCGCGACTCCGGAGATGGGGGACGTGGCATGGCGCCCCAAGCGCGGCGCCAGCGTCGCGACAATCCCATGCCCCCGTCGAAGTGGAACCCGGAATCCGGCGTCCGTCCGGTCCGCGACGTCCGCGCCTCAGGCGAGGGGCGGCAGGTGCTCCAGCAGCCGCTCCAGGTCGGGCTGGAGCTCGTCGGGCATGGCGCTGGCCAGCTCCTCGTGGGAGTGGGTGCCCCACGTCACGGCGTAGGTGCGCAGGCCCGCGGCCTGGCCCGCGCGCAAATCCAGGGTGGTGTCGCCCACCATCCACAGCCCTTTCGTGCCCAGCGCGGCCAGGGCGTGGTGCAGCACGTCCGGCGCGGGCTTGTGCGGGAAGCCGTCCGTGCCCTGCACGTGGTGCAGCAGCCCGCCCAGGCCCAGGGCGTCCACGAAGCGCCGAGCGATGTCGCCGCGCTTGGTGGTGGCCACGGACAGCAGGTAGCCCCGCTCGCGCAGGGTGCGCAGCACACGCTCCACGCCGGGAAAGGGGCGTGAGCGGTTGAGGAAGTTGCGCGGGTAGTGCTCGCGGTACACCGCGCACAGGGTCGTCACATGCTCCGGGGCGAAGCGCGAGTACATGGCGTCCAGCGGCTGGCCGATGAGGGCTCGCACCTCCGCGTGCGCGGGCGCCGGCAGCCCCAGGTGTGCGAAGCCGTAGAGGAAGCTGTCGATGATGTCCGGCAGCGAGTCCACCAGTGTGCCGTCGAGGTCGAAGAGGATTCCGCGGGGGTCAGCAGGGCTCACGCGCTGTTCCATACGCCCTCCGTCCCCCGCATGCACGGGGTTGTGCGCATTCCCCCAGTACGTCCGGCCTCGCCGGACGTTGTCCCTCCCAGCAGGGACGCACCGCTCCGGGCGGGCGTCACCCAAAGGGGGGGAGAACCAATGCCACGAGGCGCGCGGACGTCAGAAGGATTCTGGGTGGCTCCGGAAGTGCCGGGGCTGGAATTGCACCAGACGGCCCACACCCGGTGGTCCTCGCCCAAGCACTCACATGACGTCTTCTCCCTCGTGGCCTACGACGCGGGGGCGCATGCCATGCAACTGCAGGGGCAGCGCGTCGTGGCCTCGACGGGCAGCCTGCTGGCCATCGCCCCCGGGGAGATGCACGAAGGCCGGGCCGTGGACGCGAACATCGGGTGGGCCTACCGCATCCTCTACGTCCCGCCCGAGCTCCTCACTCGCGCGGCCGAGGAGGCGGGTGCGTCCCCCGGGACGCTGCCCGGCTTCGCCTCTCCCATGCTCCAGGACGCGGAGCTGCTGGCGTCCTTCACCGTCGCGTTCGAGGCCCTGAAGGACGCCGCGGCCTCGGGGCTGGAGCGCGAGGAGCGGCTGCTCGGGTTGCTGGTGACACTGCTGCGGCGCCACGCGGGCCTGACCCGGCGGGGACGGCGCACTCCGGTGAGTACTCCGGGCGTGCGCCGGGCGCGCGAGATGCTGGAAGCGGACCCCACGCGCAACATCACCCTCGAGGAACTGGCGAGCGCCGCCGGGCTCAGCCCGTGGCACCTGGTGCGCGCCTTCCACCGGCAGCTCGGACAGACGCCGCAGGTGTACCAGCGCTCGCTCCGCCTCCGCCGCGCGCAGGAGCTGCTGGCTGGGACGCTGCCCATGGCCGAGGTGGCGCTCGCCAGCGGCTTCACGGACCAGAGCCACCTCATCAAGCACTTCGGCCGCACGCTGGGCCTCACGCCCGGGGCCTACCGGGCCGCGGCCCACGCGGGGCGCGCACAGCGCAAGCCCGTACAATACGGGGCCGCCGCGGCCCTCTAACTTGGAACCCTCACTTCAGGAGGGTCCACACATGAGGGGCGACATCATCGCAGTGGCAGTGCTCACCGGCTGGCTCGCGGGCTGCGTGGGGGAGGAGCCCACCGTCGCCGAGGAGACGCCGGACACGGCGCAGTCCGAGGACACGCTCGACGCGCAGGCCCTGGGCCACGGCGCCGTCGTGCTCCCGCCGCATGCGCGCGTGCGCGGCCGCACCGTGACGGAGTGGGCGAAGGAGTGGTACCGCTGGCACTTCCGCGTCCCCGCGGACCGCAGCCCCATGCTGATACTGGACCAGGACTGCGCCGAGGAGCAGGACGGCCCCGTCTTCTTCGTGCCCGTCTATGACCTCGACACCACGTTCCAGCGCACCTGCCGCGTCCCGAGGAACAAGCCGGTGCTGGTGCCGCTGTGGGTCATCATCAACGACTACCCCTGCCCCGACCCGTCCTTCGAGCCCGCGCCGGGTCAGACGCTGGAGGACTTCCTCCGCCTGGGCGCCATCGACTTCAACAACGGCACGCAGGACCTCGTCGTCACCATCGACGGCCGGCGCATCGACGTGCGCCGCCACCGCCACACCAGCGGCCTCTTCACCTTCGACGCGGACCCGAGCCTCGTGGGGAAGATTCCCGACCCGTGCCTCGTCGGCGGCGAGCAGCGCGGCGTGACGGATGGCTGGTGGCTGATGCTCCACCTCGCGCCGGGCGAGCACGTGGTCAATGTCCGCGCCCTCGCTCCCTTCGGCGCGCCCATCGACTACACGTATACGCTGCGCGTCGGACGCTGACGCATCGTCCCCGTGCGACACGGCCCGCCCCGGACACATTCCGGAGCGGGCCGTGGTGCTTTGCGCTTCACGAGGAAGCTACTTGTCGGTGGCGTCCTCGACCTTGTCGCCCGCGGACTCGACGGCGTCGCCCGTCTTGTCGGCCGCCTTCTCCGCGGCGTCCTCGGTCTTGTCGGCCGCCTTCTCCACCGCGTCACCCGTCTTGTCCGCGGCCTGCTCCATGTCGTCCTTGGCGCTCTCGCGGGTGTTGCGATGGCAGCCCACGCCCAGCACCAGCGCGCCCAGCGCCATGGCCAGCAGCGTCTTCCTCTGCATTCCGTCCTCCCTGTGCAAGGCCCCGGGGCGCGGGGCCCCGGAGTCCGAACGTGCGCGGGAAGATAGTCACGACCTTCCAGGTGCCAAGGGAGCCCGAGCTACCGCCGCGCGCGCACGCGGGGCTTCTCGAAGTCGTCGAACTTGGACGGGAAGTGGCTCAGGTCCGTGTCCGTGTTCTGCGCCACCGGGTTGTGGCAGCCGAAGCAGCCCGCCTTGTCCGCGTTGGAGAGGGACGAGCCGTTCGGGTCATACGCCGTGGAGCCCGTCTGGAGGTACGTCTCCAGCGTGGTGTTGGCCAGGTGCGGGAAGCCCACTGCCGTCTTCTCCGGCACGCCCTGCTTGGGCTGCTGGAAGGTCTGAATCCAGAAGTCGCTGTTGGGGGACTGGGTGCCCTTCGTCCACAGCGTGCCGATGAGCTGGTAGTTCTTCCAGACGCCCGTGAGCTGCGGCCGGAACGTGGCATTGAGGCAGGACACGTTGCCGCCGCTGTTCGCGTTCGGGTCGTCGTTGGACGAGCTCACCACGGCGCAGTTGGCGTTGCTGGCGCCGCCCGCGGGCAGCGCGTCCGTGCGGCAGATGTTCACCTGCTTGAAGCCCGAGCCAGCATGCGGGTCCAGGTTGCACTGCGGGCTCGCCGGGGTGACGCCGCACGTCTGCGACGACATGACGCCCGCGGGCACGGTGGCCGGGTTGAAGAACGACCAGGGCGTGCCCAGCGGCGAGTTCTGATTGATGGGCGTGCTGGAGCCGGGGTTGCAGTCCGGCGTGTTGGCGATGTGCTCGAACGAGGCCCAGACCCACTCGCCATGCGTCGGCGTCTTCTGCGCGATGTGCAGGCCCACGAGGCCCAGGTTGGTGCCGGCGCAGTACATGACGGTGGAGGGACAGTCGTTGTTGGGGAACTGCCGCCACGCCGTCTTGATTTCGATGGAGCCCAGGTTGGCGCTGGTGCCGTCTCCCCACGGCAGCCAGAACTGCTGCGGGTTGGTGCAGTCCGAGAAGGGCGGGCTTCCCGCATCCGGCTGACAGAAGGCGTAGTAGCCCGCCTGCGTGTAGTAGCCGGCGCTCACGACGGCGTCGTAGAGCGACGGGTTGAAGCGGATGTCGTAGAGCACCGTCTGCCCGGCCACGTCGACGAGCGCGTCCTGCCCCGCGCCGGCCTGCTTCTGGTCGAGCATCGCGACCTCGAGCGTCGTCGTGCCGCCGGGGAAGGCGCCCGGCGCCGGCGAGCCGTCCGGCTTCAGCAGGTTGTACCAGGGCGCCCAGGACAGGAAGCGGGGCTTGGTGGGCGTGACGGGGTCGTTCCCGTCCTCGACGATTTGCGTCAGGTAGAGGAACTGGTTCCACGCGAAGGTGTGGAAGTCACAGAAGGACTGCTCGGGCAGCGGCACGTCGCCGAGGGGCTGCGGGTTGGCGACGCTGATTTTCGCCCCGGTGCTGAAGACGCCGTTGCAGAGCGTCTGCGGATTCGTGCCGGCATCAACCTGCGGCGAGGGCGAGGGCTCGGAGTCCTTGCAGTGGAGGGACAGGGCGCCCAGTGTCGCCACGACGAGCGTGGACCTCAGGGACGGCCGGGTACGGGCGTGGATGCGCATCGCGTCTCTCTTGGGGAAGGGGTGTGGCCGGCGCGATTGCAGGGCCGGTGCCAGGACGCCTCCACCGCGTGCTCCACTCGGACGTCGCGCGTGGCTCGCGCGGCGCGGGCCTGAGGCTGCGTCACGTGGATACGCGGATGCGTCCGGGGCGGACGGAAGGGCCGGGAATGCCGGCTGGGATTCCGGTGTCGATGTGCCCGATATCCCCACGCGCGGAGGCGGACACGGTGAGACAGGTCTTCCGGACGGGTGCGCTCGTCGTGATGCTGGTGGCCCTCCGTGCTTCCGCCGCCGCGCAGGCGCCGGACGGTGGGCCCCTGACACCGGAGCAGGAGTCGGCCATCACCCGCGCCGTCGAGGACGAGCTACGCGAGACGGGCGCACCGGGCGCCGCCGTCGCCGTGGTGCGGGGCGGACAGACGGTGTACCTGCGGGCCTTCGGCGTGCGCAGCAGCGAGGAGCGCACGCCCGTCACCCCGGACACGCTGTTCCGCCTGGGCTCCACCACGAAGATGCTCACCTCGCTGGCGGTGCTCGACGCGGCGGCGAAGGGACGGCTCGGGCTGGACGTCCCGGTGCGGACGTACGTGAAGGACCTGAACCCGGCGCTGGGGAAGGTGACGCTGCGCCAGCTCCTCTCGCACACGGCGGGCATGCGCGAGGCGTCCCCCTCCGTGCAGACGAAGGACGACGAGGGGCTGGCGCGAATGGTGCGCGGCTGGAAGGGCGACTACCTCTTCACGACTCCGGGAGATGTCTTCTCGTACAGCGGCCCCGGGTACTGGCTGGCGGGACTGGTGCTGGAGCGCGTCCACGGCAAGCCCTACGCGGACACGATGCGCGAGGTGCTCTTCCAACCGCTGGGCATGGAGCGCGCCACGCTGCGCCCGCTGGAGGCCATCACCTCCGACTTCTCACAGGGGCACGAGGAGGACGGTGGTGCGCTCAAGGTGGTGCGGCCCATGGCGGAGAACACGGCCATGTACCCGGCGGGCTCGGCGTACTCCTCGGCGCGCGAGCTGGCGCGCTTCGCCTCCGTGCTGATGCGGGGTGGACTGGACGGTGAGCGGCGCGTGCTGCCCGAGGCCTCCGTGCGCGACTTCTTCACGGCGCAGGTGCCGCTGCCCGGCGCGGGGCCGGAGGAGGCACGCTATGGCTTCGGCCTGGTGCGGCTGAAGCTGGGAGGGACGGAGGTGTTCGAGCACGGCGGCGTGCGCCGGGGATATGGCTCGCACTTCCGCTTCGTGCCGGAGCGTCAGGGCGCCATCCTCCTGCTCACCAACAAGAACGGCGTGACGCTGCGCAAGTCGCTGGACGTCATCTCGCGCACCGTCTTCGGGTTGCCGGCCCCACCCGCTCCGCTCCCGGATGACCCGCCGCTCACCGCCGTGGAGGCGGAGCGCTATACGGGGACGTATACCCACGCGGACCTCGTGCGCTTCGGCGTGTCGTGGGATGGGAAGCAGCTCGTGCTGACCACGGATTCGGCGAAGCCGCTCCAGCGCGCGCGGCAGGACAGCTTCCGCACGGAGGACGGGCAGGAGCTGGTGTTCGTCTTCAAGCCGGGACAGGCGAAGGCGCGCTACCTGCACATGGACCTGCTGACGGCGGTGCGCTCCGGGAAGTGACGCGTCAGGGAAGCGTCTCGGGGAGTCGGGGCCCCGCTTGCGCCAACCACTTGCGTGCCTTCTCCACTTCGGCGTCGAACCAGCCGGAGGCGTTCGCGTCCTCCACCTCCGCCCAGGTGAATCCCGGGCCTTCCGACGGAGGCAGCGGGTGTTCCCTCTGCCAGCGCGCGGCCATCGCGCGAGCCAGGTCCGACTGGCTCCGGGACAGCGCCACCGCGAGCATCAGCGCGCCCGCCTCGCGGTCCGATTCCTGGAGGGCCGCCGCCAGCTCGTGGTGACACCAGGGACGGTCGATGACGAAGAGCGCGGCCGTGACGAGCTGCCGCGAGGCGGGCACGGAGGAACGCAGCGCCAGCCGGACCAACTCGCGCGCGTGCTCGTGCGCATACTCCAGCGCGAGCAGCGCGAAGTCTCCGATGAATGGGTTGCCGCCGTACCCCTTCACCGGGTCCACCCGTGCGAAGGCGAGCATCGCCGCGAGCACACGCTCCCGCTCGAGGTTCCGCCTGAGGAGGTACTTCGCGGCGGCGTGCATGGGATAGGGGTGGTGCTCGCTGGGGGACAGCCGCTGCAACGCGAGGCGGAGCACGGCCTCGCTGCCCGCGGCCCCTGGCATTGCGTCCAGGCGCTCCACCGCGGCCCCCGTCGAGGAAGACACCGGACCTTCGATGACGCGCGTGCAGGCGCGGACCTGCTCCTCGTCCGTCGAGAGCCCCCGCAGGGCCGCGAGGGCATCCTTGGCCGTCCCGGGCGTCCCGGCGTGCGCGAGGAGCCAGTCGCGACGGGAGCGGCGCATGGCCTCGGCCTTCTCCTGGAACACCTCGCCGCCCGGGCGAGCGGCCAGCGCCTCGAAGTCGCGCAGGTGCGCCAAGCACCGCGTGGTGGCTTCGTCGCTCGACAGGTCCAGCGTCGCGGCGGCCTCCGCGAGCGCCTCCAGGCCAGGCGGGAGCCGAAAGGTGTTCGACAGCTCGGGCCGCCCGAAGAGCCCTCCGGCGCGCAGGTCGTCGATGGCGTCCACCATCAGCGAGGCACCGGGCAGGAGCGCACGGAGGCGGGACTCGGGCAGCGCGGGCGCGGTGAGTGACTGGATTCGCTGCGCGAAGAAGTACGCGTCGATGGTCGCGCCCTCCTCGTCGAGGAAGTCCATGTCGATGAGTTCGCCCGGGCCCTCGAAGTAGCAGCCGCTGCCATGGAAGCAGTACCGCCAGCCCGCGTACCCCGGCACGTCTCCTTCGTCCTCCTCGAGCCCGCGTCCGGTGATGCGCTCCCTCACCATCCGCAGCATCCAGCGCTGCCGGCTCACCTGCCGCAGCAGGCACAACAGGAGCCAGCCATGCGCCACCGGCGGCACGTCCTCCCGCAGGAGCGCCGCCGCCGTGGGCGCGGGTTCCTCCGACACCGCGGCACGCACCGCCGCCTCGAGCCGCTGCACACTCTTCGAGTCCCTCACCCCTGCATCCTCGGCGCGCCTTCGCGCGGCTCCAGGGTCTTCGACTCGAAGCGCATGTCCGCCATGCGCCGTGCTTAACACGCCCGGTGCGCGCCGTGCTCAGCCCCGGCCGGGCGGGCCGAATGCGCATGAGCCAAGCATTCCCTCCAGGAAGCGCAGCGCGCCGCGCAGGTCGGAGGAGGCCGACTCCGCCGGAGCACAGCGCGCCCGCTCCATACGGCGCCGCAGCGATTCCCGGGCCATCCTCATCCGCTCGGCGTCGTCCGGCGCGGCCCTCGCGCACGACACGTCCACCGCGCCCCGCAGCAGCGCGACCAGCTCGCGCAGCACCGGGTCTCCCTGGAGCTCGGGCGCGCCCTCCAGCACCACGAAGCTCGCCTCCGCGGCCGCCGGGTCTCCCAGGAAGGCCTCCACCGCCGCACGGTGGATGGCGAAGCGCAGCGCCTGCCCTCGCGACACGCGCCCCAGCCCGGACACCGCCTCCGACAGCCGCGCCCACGCATCCTCCAGCGCGCCCAGCACCGCCTCAGCGCGCCCCAGCTCGCCCAGCGCCGTGCCCTCCAGAAGCCGCTGGCCCAACTGACGCCCCATGCGCCCCGCCGCCAGCAGGTGCTCGCGCGCGTCCAGCGCCCTCCCCTCCTCCAACAGGAAGCAGCCCAGGTTGAGCCGCGCCAGCGCATGCCCCGCCCGGTCTCCCACGCTGGCCGCGCGAGTCATCGCCTCCTCCAACAGCGCCAGCGCCTCGCGCGTGCGGCCCGATTCGCCGATGGCCACCGCGCAGTTGGTGAGGAAGCCCACCTCGAACGTCACATCCCCCACCGAGCGGAACAGCACCTGCGCGTCCCGCAGGTGCGGAATGGCCGCCTCCGCGCCACAGCGCGCCTGCTCCACCAGCCCCAGGTTGCCCACCGCGTACGCTTCCAGCCAGCGGTCCTCTCCCGACGGCAGCCGCAGCGCCTCGCGCACCAGCGCCCACGCGTGCGGCACCTCGCCCTCGTGGCGCGCGACGATGGACAGGTCCACCAGCACGCGCTTCTCCCCCGCCACCACGCCCAGCCCCCGCAGCGCGGCGCGCGCGGCCTCCAGGTCCTTGCGCGCCTGGTCCAGGTGTCCCGCCTCCAGCATCACCCGGCCCCGCGCCGCCAGCGCCTCGGCCAGAAGCCGCGGAGAGGCCGCGACGGTGCTCGCCAGCGCCAGCGCCGAGTCCAGCCGCGCCAGCAACAGGCTCACCGGCCCGCGCGTGACGACCTCCGGCTCCAGCGCCACCAGCGCCTCCAGCGAGCGCTCCACCGAAGCTGGAGTGGCGGGCATGACGCGCAGCCCGTTGTCACACACGGCCAGGAGATTCTCCCGCTCCAGCGCGAGCTGCCGAAGCGCCTCCGCACCCCCGGGGCTGCGCACGCGCTCGCGCAGCCCCCGCGCCAGCGCGAGGTACCAGTCTGCGTGCCGCTGCGCGAGCGCCTCCGCCCCGCCCAATTCCCGCAGCTTCGCCGCCGCGTACTGGCGGATGCTCTCGTACTGGCCCAGCCGCCGCTCTCCACGCGGGTCCTCCGACTCCAGCACGCGCAGCAGCGACTTGGCGCGCAGCGACTCCAACACCTCCAGCACCGGCGCGTCGTCCGGCAGCACCAGCACCGCCTCCGCCGCCTCCAGCGTGAAGCCACCGCTGAACACCGAGCAGCACGCCAGCGCCATCTGCTCCGCGGGCTCCAGCATGTTCCAGGACCAGTCGATGGCGCCGCGCAGCGTGGCCTGCCGCGCGCTCGCGTCCCGCCGGCCTCCACGCAAGAGCTCGAAGCGGCGCGACAGCCGCTCCCGCAGCTGGCTCACGCTCAAGAGCGACATACGCGCCGCCGCCAGCTCCAGCGCCAGGGCAATGCCGTCCAACTGGCGCACGATGTCCGAGACGCAGGGTGCCTCCTCCGCCGTCAGCTCGAAGTCCCCCCGCGCCTCGCGCGCCCGCTGCACGAAGAGGCGCACCGCGTCCGAGCGCGCAATCTCCTCCAGCCGCCACTCGCCCACCTCCGGCACGGACAACGGCGTCAAATCCAGCAGGCGCTCGCCGGGAAGGCGCAGCGACTCGCGCGAGGTGGTGACGAAGCGCGCGCGCGGCGCCATGGCCATCCACCGCCCCAGCGTGGCCGGCACGTGCCGCACCGCCTGCTCCAGGTTGTCGAGGATGACGAGCACGTCCCCGCAGTCGTCCAGCACGCGGCCCATCCGCTCCACGGGCTCGGTGGGGTCTCCGTCCCGCCGCAGCGCCACGCCCAGCGCCTGGCCCACCGCGTGACAGAGCGCGTCCGCCGACTGCACCTCCGCCAGCTCGCACAGCCAGACGCCGCCCTCCCACGCGCCGGACTCCAGCTCCAGCGCGCCGAAGTGCGAGGCCAGCCGCGTCTTGCCCATGCCGCCCGGCCCCAGCACGGTGACGAGCCGCACCCCGTCCGCGAGCCAGCGCTTCAGCGACGCCAGCTCCGAATTCCGGCCCACGAGGCCGTCGCGCACCACGGGCACGTTGCCCTGCTTGTCGCGCGGCGCCCGGGGCGCGCCGAAGCGCCGCTCCGACAGCGACGCCGGCAGCACCTCCACCAGCGCCACCGCGTCGTCGATGCCCTTCAGCCGAAACGCGCCGAGCGGGCGCACCGCGGGCCGGCCCAGCGACCCCACCGCCGGCGCCACCTGCGCCCACGCGCTACCACTCACCAGCACCTGCCCGCCATGCCCCGCCGACGTCACCCGCGCCGCCACGTTGACCATGCGGCCCAGGTAGTCCGTGCGCCCCGTCTGCTCGTCTTGGCGGCACTCGGGCTCGCCCACATGGATGCCCATGCGCACGCGCAGCCCCCGGTGCAGCAGCCCGCGCGGGCCGTGCTCCTCCGCCGCCTCCGGCTGCGCGAGGAGGTCCGCCGGCCAGGGCGCGCGGAGCAACGCCTCCTGCGCCTCCAGGCACCAGCGCAGCGCCTCCGGCACGGTGGGGAAGGCCACCATGAAGGAGTCGCCCTGCGTCTTCACCTCGTAGCCGTTGCCGCGCGCCAACAGCGAGCGCAGCACCTCGTCGTGCACCTGCAGCGCGGCGCCCATGCCCGCGTTGCACCGCTCCCACAGCCGCGTGGAGCCCTGCACGTCGGTGAAGACCAGTGCCACCGTTCCGGTAGGCGCGGCCCGTGACGGAGCCTCGTCGCGCTCCGTCGCATGCCCGGGCACCGCCCGCAGCGTGCTCGTCGGTGGAAGCGTCAGCCTTCGCAAGACTTCTCCCATCGCCCTCTCCCGCCGTGCCAGCCGGGCACCCCAGGAACGGTCAAACCCGTCACGTGGATATGGATCTGACCACGTGAACTCCACGCCGCCCATCCGCGCCGCCCGCATGCGTGCGGCATCGACGGGGCCAGCATCCGGCAACGGACGGATGAACGAGGCAGCGTCCACCACGCCACGCACCAACTGCCCCGAGATGCCAGGAGCCACTGTCCACGTCCTCGCATCGCGAGTCGCGAGCTACCCGTGCGCGACGGGCATCCCTTGCGCGACGAGAGCGCACACCCCCGGCGCCGGGCCCACGCCCCGAATGTGGACGAGCATGTAGGCCTACAGGGCCCCCCGGCTTCCGCACGCGCAATGCAGATGCAACTTTCCCGCGCAGAAGGCCACCGGCACCGTGCTCGCGCTCCCGGGGTGGCCTTCTCGGAGCGGGCTCCCCGTGAGCCCCCCGATGAGACCTGGAGACCGAGGAGCCGATGCAAGCAAGCAGGTTCAGGAAGACGTATCGCGTGCTGATGTCCGTGCTGGGGTTCGCCGCGGGTTGCGGCCCCGTGGAGGTGGAGACACCCCCGCCGCGCGCACGACAGGAGCAGGCGATGGAAGACCTCAACGGCCTGTCGTTCAACGGCCTGTCCTTCAACGGGCTGTCCTTCAACGGCCTGTCCTTCAACGGGCTGTCCTTCAACGGCCTGTCCACGAGCGCCTTCAACACGTGGTTCCAGTCGAATCCCGCCACGGCGAATCTGGTGATGCGCTACGTGGTCCGCTGCGCCGTGCCCGCGGGGCAGACTCGCGCTTACACGGAGCCGTCCACGGGCCAGCAGTACGCCTGGCCCGGCGGGCTGGGGCTCGCGCCCGGCTGGGCCTCGGGCCAGACGCCCACGCTGGAGGAACAACAGATGGTGTCCGCGTGCATGGGCGCGCACGCCAACCGGCTCGGCGAGGAGGTGTCCATCTCCGTCCTCGGCCGGGACGCGGCGGGCACGCCCATCTCCTACACGGCGAACGAATTGACGTCGCACCCGCGGCGGGAGGCCTGCTTCTTCGGCAACCTCTTCTCGGACCAGGGCATCTTCGTGGGCTCCGAGCGCGAGCCGCTGGGGCCCGGCGAGAGCACCTCTCGCGCATGCGGCCCGCTGTTCAACGGGGGCAGCGAGTCCACCACTCCGTGCGCGCCCCTGACGTACGTGGGCTCCTGCACGACGTACTGCACGCTGGACGCGAGCGGGCTCTTCTTCACGTCCTGCACGTACAACGGCACCACCTACCACCGGCCCCTCACCACGCGGCTGCGCGTCCAGGACGTCCATGTGTGCGGGGACACCGTGTGCCAGGCCACCGAGCGGTGCGGAACCTCCAACCGGTATGACAGCTGCGGGCTGGACTGCGGTTCCTGCCCCTGAGTCGGACGACGGAGGGCAGCGTCGAAGGTGACGCCGCCCCCGCTCCTGCGTGCTTCAGCCGCAGGTGCCGCAGTCGTCCTTGCAGGAGAGGTAATCGTTCTTCTCGCCGCAGGACTCGGTGGGCTGGCAGATGCCGTCACCACACTTGTAGAGGTTGCGCCTGTCCAGCCGCGTGGTGAGGGCCGGGTACGTCACGCCATTCCACGTACACGTCGCGTAGAAGGCCTTCGACTCGTCCAGCACGCAGTGCCGCGCGCACCGGCCGATGTAGACGAGCGGCGCGCAGCGGCGGCGGTTGAGCTCCAGGTCCTCGGCGGAGTCGTCGCTGGACTCGCCCGAGGACGTGTCCTCCGAGTCGAGCTCCTCCGCCACCTCGTCCTCCTTGTCCCCGCGGCTGGCCACCACCGAACAGGCCCGCGACGAGCTCTCGCGCGGCTTGAGCCGGCCCTTGTCGCGGCCCACGTGCACGCCCTCGTCGGTGAAGAGGTTGCCGAAGAAGCAGGACTCCTTCCACTTGTACTGCTTCAGTTCGTCCTCGGTGACGGGAATGAAGCTTCCGTCCGCGCGCCGGCCCAGCACGGAGATGGGCACGTGCTGGTTGTACTTGTTGGCGTGCGCGGCGAGGCACGCGGACACCACCTGCTGCTCGGTGAGCGTGGCCGGCGCGCCTCCCGCCCAGAACGGCGCGAGGCCCAGCCCGCCGGGCCACGTGTACGTCTGTCCATCCGCCGTATACGTGCGCGTCTGCCCCGCCGGCACGGCGCAGTGGACCACGTAGCGCATCACCAGGCTGGCGAGCGCCGGGTCCTGGTGGAACCAATTGGCGAAGGCGCTCGTGGACAATCCGTTGAAGGACAGCCCGTTGAAGGACAGGCCGTTGAACGACAACCCGTTGAACGACAGCCCGTTCACGGAGAAGCCGTTGTCACTGTTCAGCGCCTGGGCCGTGCTCGCGGTGCTCGCGAGCGCGCCGGGCGGCGTGGATGTCGTAGGTGGCGCTTCCGTTGGGCCGCAGCCAGCAATGACCACCATCACCGCCAGCCACAAACCCACCCGCCTCTCCTGCGTTCCATTCCAGCTCATGCGTTTCCTCGTACGAGTCTGCGTGGACACCGGACGGGGCGCCCCGCCCCATCCGGAGGGGTGGATGAACCCGGTACTCAGAAGCGCGATGAACCCCTCGTGACATGGAACCCGGTTCTCCTTTTCTTGGGCACTGGGGGGTGTACCGAAGGCCCAGGTCTCCATCCCCAAAGACATACAGCACGTCGTTCCATGGACATGCCAGCCCCGGTTCTGTTCACCCGCGCCGATCGCGGCCTGACAAATGGGCACGTTTCAACACGGGCCCGAGGGTCCTCCGCCGGACAGTTCTCGCTCGCTTCGCGTTGAATGACTTGGAAGATTCCGGACAGCGGCTAGTTCCTGACGTCCCCGCCGCAGCTCCTGGTCCTCCCATGCACCTCTTCCCGCTCCGTCTCCCGCTCCGCGCTTCTTCCGCGCTGCTGCTCCTCACCACCGTGCTGCTCACCGTGCCCTCGCGGGTGCGAGCCGCGACGCCACTGGAGGACAACCGCCGCATCACCGAGGGCTACATCCAGCTCGCGTATGAAATGGGCACCGTGCTGGACCCGGCGCTGCCACCCGGTGGCGCCAGCGGCGTGCGGCCCAACTGGTACGTCTTCGCGCCGCACGCCTCGCGCACCGGAGGCGAGGGCATGCTCGGCACGGCCATCGCCCGGCGCATCATCGATGCCGCGCGCGCTCGGCCCTCGCTGTCCGTGCTGGGCGCGCTCCAGCGCGTGGGCCTCACCGGAAGCGTGCGGCTCTCCGCGGAGCGCCTCGGCCTGGAGCTGCTGGTGTATGGCCTGCCCCTGGACGCGGCCGCGTCGCTCGCGGCGCTGGCCACGGCGATGAACTGGAACGCCCTGGCGGACCCGCGCACGCTGGCCACCACCGCGGCGCGCTTCGCCGCCCTCTACTGGAGCGCCCCCGCCTTCTTCCCGCTGGACAAGGCGGAGCGCGTGGTCGTGACGATGGAGCGCACGCTGCATGAGGGCAACCTCGCCATCTATGGCGACATCGGCGGCGCGGGGCGGCTGTACCTCGACTGGCGCGCGGGCGCGGGCACGGTGACGCCGGAGCGCGTGCTGACGGAGTTCATCCTGAACGGCGCGGTGCCCGCCGAGTCGCGGCTGGCGTATGACTTCGCGCTGGCGCACGCGGGCGACACACCGCGCCCGTACGAGTTCGAAGTCCTCTTCCCGGGCATGCACTGGAAGAGCCTGCTGGTGGCCGCCTTCGCCGTGTACGAAGAGGCGCGGCTCGCACCCACGCCGGCCCGGCGCGACGCGCTCATCGCCATGGGCAACAACTTCATCGCGTGGCGAGAGCAACACGACATGGCACAGCCCGTCTTCACGCCGTCCTCGCCCCGCTCGGACGAGGTGTCCCGCTCGGCGCTGCTCCAGATGCTCACGCCGCTGCTCACGACGGACTTCGGCACGGTGAAGTGGAACTACGCCGACTACGCGTACAGCCAGCCGGACCGCGACGGCAACCCGTTCACCTCGCCGCCCACGGAGTACAACTGGGCCACCTTCTGGGACCGTTGGACGGGCATCCTCTTCGCGTTCGACCAGGCCTACCTCCAGCCGGAGGGGCTCTGGGTGATGCCGGGGCCGCTGGAGGACCCCACGGCGCTGTCGTCTGGGAACTAGCGCGCATGGGACGCGCCCGGCACCGGGGCCGCGCGAAGACACGGCACACGAGGCGCAGGCCGCCTCCCAGGTCCTCGGACGAGCGGAGCCCGCGGACGTCTTGACGGTCTCGGAGACGCGAGAGACGTTGAGTGGGGAGATGGGTCCCGTACCGCCGCCTTTCATCTCCCTGAAGCCACAGGAGCGCCGCGCCCCCGAGCGGCCTCTCCTGCCCTCGGTGGCCGCCGACGAGACGAGCCTCTCTCCCGAGGCCCGCCTGAGCGTGCTGCAGGAGATGATGGAGGAGGGGTTCCTCTCCCTGGACGCCCACGGCTGCATCCGCGACTTGAATGGCCGCGCCGCCTCGCTGCTGGGCCTGCCCGCGGACCGGCTGCGGGGACAGGAACCCTGGAGCGCCTGGCCCGAGCTCGCGGGCAGCCTGTTCCACGAGCGGCTGATGCGGACCCTCACCACGCGCGAGGGCGGACGCTTCCTCGCGGAGCTGCCCTCGCGCACGTGGCTGGAGGTGACGGTCCGCGCCGTGGGCGACGAGACATGGGTGCTGGCCGCGGACATCACCCGCCGCCAGCAGGCGGAGAGCGAGGTGGCGCGCACCGAGGAGCGCTACCGCCAGTTGGGCGAGCGCTTCCAGGTGGCGCTGGAGTCGGCGCAGATGGCCGTCTGGGAGACGAACCTCGCCACCGGGCAGGTGTTCCGCTCCGAGGGGCATGACCGGCTCTACGGCTACCCGGAGCCCTTGCGGGAGTGGACCCACGAGCGCTTCCTCGCCTCCATCCACCCGGAGGACCGGCCCGAGGTGGAGGCGCAGGTGGCCTCGCTCTTCACCCAGGGCGTGGACTCATACGCCTCCGCGTTCCGCACCCGGTGGCCGGACGGCTCGTGGCACTGGCTCATCAGCCGCGCGAAGGTGATTCGCGACACGGCCGGCCACGTCGTGGTGGTGCGCGGCGCCATCCTCGACGTCACCACGCTGAAGGAGACGGAGGCCGCGCTGCAGGAGGCGGTGCGCACGCGCGACGACTTCCTGTCGCTGGCGAGCCACGAGCTGCGCACGCCGCTCACCTCGCTGCGCCTGCAGCTCCAGATGCTGCGGCGCATGGCGGAGACGACTCCCGCGGAGCCGCTCGCGGCGCCGAAGGTGGCGGCGAAGCTGGACATCACCGAGCGCCAGCTCCGCAGGCTGGGCGCGCTGGTGGACAACCTGCTGGACGTCAGCCGCATCCAGACGGGCAAGCTGGACTTCCAGTTCTCGGAAGGGGACTTCGCCGCGGTGGTGTCGGACCTGGTGGCGCGCTTCGCGGACGAGGCACGGCTGGCGGGCGTGACGCTGAGCGCACAGGTGGACGGGCCAGCGCGGGGTCGCTTCGACCGGCTGCGCATGGAGCAGGTGGTGAGCAACCTGATGGCCAATGCCCTGCGGTACGGCGCGGGCAGCCCCGTGCGCGTGTCGCTGACGCACGAGGGAGGCCCCGTCCGGCTGGTGGTGAGGGACCAGGGTCCGGGCGTGGCGGAGAAGGACCGCGAGCGCATCTTCGAGCGCTTCGCGCAGAACCCCAACGCCGAGCACAAGGGCGGCCTCGGACTGGGGCTCTACATCGTCCGGCAAATCATCGAGGCGCACGGCGGGCGCGTGTACGTGGAGTCGCCACCCGGCGGTGGCGCGGCCTTCGTGGTGAACCTGCCGCTGTAGGCGCTGGAGCCGTCAGGCGGTGTCGGGCTCGTCGCTGATGAAGGCGAAGCCCTCGGACGTGTCGAGCCGGTAGCCCGGGTCCTCGAACACCACGCGCGCGCCGGTGCCCTCCAGCAATTCGCGCACGAAGCTCACGTGGACGCGCAGCGAGTTGTCGTGGAGGCGCGGGTCGTATTCGGCGTCCCACATGGCGCGCACACAGGCCTCCTTCGGCAGCGTGCGCCCCGGCTGACGGGCCAGCGCGTACAGCAGCCGGCGCGGCAGCACGCGCTTCGCCAGCGAGACGGTGCGCCCCGGGGTGCGCACCACGTGCTGGCGTGCGTCCACCACCACCGCGTCGGACACGCCCGGCGCGTCACCCGAGACCAGCGCGTTGCGCGGCGCCAGCGCGCGGGCCAGCTCCGGAATCAGCTCCGGGTCCGCCTCTCCCAGCGAGGCATCGCGCGCGGCGGCCTCCATCGCGGCCTGTGCATCCAGGGGCCGCTCCGCGCGCTGATGCAGCAGGGCCCGCGCCAGGTGCCCCAGCGCGCGCTCCAGCGCGAAGTCCTCTCCGCGCGTCAGCGAGTCGAGCGAGGCAAGCAGGCCGGCCACGCGCACGCTGTCGCTCCGCATGGCCGCGTGCAGGGCCGCGAGGGCGCGCTGGCGGGCGGCCACACCCGGGCGCACCTCGCGCGGCTCCACCGTGGCGGGCAATGCCACCTGCCGCGTGACGTCCACCGCGCGCGCCACCTCCGCGGCGCGGGCCAACCCATGCGCCCCGCGAGCGCGGGCGTCGGACTCCACCACGTCCAGCAGCGCCAGTCCCTCCGCGCGCCGGCCCAGCTCCAACAGCATGCGTCCGGCGCCGAGGCGCGAGAGATGCCGGACGAAGAGGTAGCCCGCGTGCTCGGCGCGGGCCTCCGTGTCCCGCAGCGCGGCGAGCGCGGCGCGGCGCTCCCCCCGGTCGGCGAGGCACCACGCGGCGATGCAGTCCAGCTCCAGCGCCAGGCGGGGCGCGCCCAGCCGGCCCAGCCGCTCGCGCGCCTTCGCCAACGCTCCCTCCGCCTCGGTGATACGGCCCAGCCGGCTGAGGATGCCCGCGGACATGGCCGTCACCATGGGCCCTCGCGAGTCCAGCGGCGCGCCCTCCAGCAGCGACACGCACTGGGCCAGCGGCTCCGCCAATTCGCTGTCGCGGCCTTCAATCCACAGCATCAGCACGCGCGCGTAGGCGCACCAGCCCAGCACCCGCTTGTCCTCCGACGCGGCCGCGGCGGAGTCGAGCATCTCCAGTGATTCGTCCAGCCGGCCCTGGAAGAAGCGCAGCGCCGCCCATGCCAGGAGCTGCTGGAGGAAGACCTCCGGCTGGCGCGGCATGGGCATGGCGCCGAGCGTCTTCTCGCAGGTGTCCACCTCCAGCGAGAAGAGCGCCACGCGCACCAGCACCGTGCCCACATCCTCGCGCAGCGTGTCCTCATCAGACGCGGGCGTCGCCTCCAGCGCGGCGCGCAGCTCCAGCAGCTCGGCCAGCGCGCGGCGCAGGTCCAGCAACCGCACCAGCGCGCGGGCCCGGGCCAACCGGGCCTCGGGCGTGCGCAGCTCCGCGGGCAGCGAGTCCAGCAGCGAGAGCAACTCGGCGGCGGCGCCCAGGCGCACCAGCGCCTCCGCCTGCGTGACGATGAAGGCCGCGCGCTCGCTGCCGCGGCCCAGCGACTGGAGGTGGCGGCACACCGCGCGCACGCGCACCACGGCGGGCAGCGGCTCACGCTCGAGCAGTGCCAGCAACGACTCGTGCGCGGCGCGCGCCTCATCCGGCGTGAGCATCGACGTGAGGGCGTCGCGCACCAGGTCGTGCACGCCGTGCCGCCCCTGCGCGTCCGTCTCCACCAGCAGCCGCGAGCCCAGCCGCCGCAGTGTCTCGCCAGCGTCGCCGCCGGGCAGCACGCCCTGGAGCGCCTGTGCCGGCAACGGCAGCTCACTGAGCGCCAGCACCGCGGCCAGCTTCCGCTCATCCGGGGGCAGTGCCGCCAACGCCGCGCGCACCGGCTCGTCGTCTCCCGCGTCGCCGGCATGGGCGCGGCGCAGGAGGAAGGGCACTCCGCGAGAGCGGGCCCATGCGGCATCGAAGCCCTCGCGCGTGCCGTACAGCGCGTCGAGCTGCTCCCACAGCGCACGGGCCGCGGGCTCCGGCAGGCCGTCCAGCCGCAGCTCGAAGCGGTCCGGACAGGAGGCGCGCCGGGGCACGGCTTCTCGCGACGTGGCCAGCAGCGCGCCCTGCCTCAACCGCCCGCCCACCTCCTCCAGCAGCGCGGCGCGCTCGGCGGGCTTGAGCCCGTGCAAATCATCCAGCACGCACAGCGCGCGGCGCGCCTCCAGCGCCAGGGCCAGCTCCTCCAGGCGCGACGCATCCGAGAGGGCCTGCGCGACGGGCGCCTCGCTGAGCAGGCGGCGCACGTCATCCACCACCGCGTCCAGCGTGTCGCCGGGACGGATGCGCCGGTGGACGACGGGGCCGCGGTAGCGCGCCGCCACCGCCGCCGCCAGCGCGGACTTGCCCACGCCCGGCAGGCCGTAGACGACGCCGGTCCGCACGCGCCGCAGCATGCCGCCGAGGCGCTGCACCTCCTCGGCACGGCCCACGAACACAGCGGGGGGCCCCAACCCCTGACGAGACGTCGTGTGCATTGGTCAACCATTGTAGGGCCGGAATGACCCGCGCTGGCAGTGCGGCGGTGGGCGGTCCTGGAAGGTCGCTCGTCAGGCGCGTCTGTCACCTCCCGTATACATGCGGGGCCAGGCCCCCGGACGTACCGCACCGGTGGCCCGATTCGGCAATGGGGTGCGAGGCTCACACACTCCAGTTTCAGACAGGGTGACGCCTTCTCAGAAGGAATTGGCGCCGGGAGTGAAACGGACCGTCGCCAAAAAGCGCATCATGCCTGCCATCATCCGATGCCCGGGGCTCGTTGCTGGAGTCGCCACGGTGTCATCGGGCCCGCCGTCCGGAGGCGCTCCGATGTGGATTGAGACCATCATCATGCCGCGCGAGGAGTCCGAGCCCTACGTCCCCGCGGTGGAGCGAGACCGGCGAAACGTCCTCAAGGCGGCGGCGAATGAGGGGCGGGCACTACGCGACGCCGTGATGGGTTTCCTGGACACCCACCAACTCTCCGGCGCGGTGAAGTGGATGAGCGAGCCCGGCTTCCTCCCCATCATCACCGTCCACTGTACGGACCTCGCGCTGTCGAAGCTGCGCGAGGCCGCTGACTTCGTGGTGGGCTGTGCCGCCCCCATCGACGCCTACCCGGCCCTGGTCCGCCCGCAGCCCCAACTGGCTCCCGAGGCGATGCTCCCGGCCGTCTCCCTGCACGAATCCCGGCTGTGAAGCGCGCCGCCCGTCGGCGCCGCGTGACTACGTGCGCGGTGTCTCGACGAGCGTGGTCGGCTCGTGGCTGACGGGGAAGTTGACCGAGTTGGCGATGAAGCACTTCGCATGCGCCTCGTGGTGGAGCGCGTGGGCCTTCTCCCGGTCGGAGCCCGCGGCAATCGTGACGCGCGGGCGCAGCACCACGCGCGTGAAGTGGCCGCCGCCATCCGCGTCCTCGGCCATCAGGCCCTCCGCCGCGTCCACGTAGTCCGTCACCACCACGCCCGCGACAGCACACAGGTGCAGGTACCAGAGCTTGTGACACGCGGAGAGCGAGGCCACGAGCAGCTCCTCCGGATTCCACCGCTTCGGGTCTCCGCGGAAGGCCGGGTCGGACGAGCCCGGAATGACGGGCTTGCCCTCCACGCTCAGCTCGTGCGCGCGCTCATAGGCGCGGTAGCTGGCCGTTCCCGCGCCCGTGTTGCCCGTCCACTTCAACGCCACCGTGTAGCGATGCTCGTGTCCCGACATGACGCCTCCCAGGTGTTCCGGCGCGCGTTGGATATGCGCCGGCCCCCTGGGACGCAAGCCTTCCCGTCATCGCGTCTTGGAGCAGCGATGCGGCGGTGGCCGCATCGAGGCGAGTCGATGCGGCGGTGGCCGCATCGAGGCGAGTCGATGCGGCGGTGGCCGCATCAAGGCGTGGCGATGCGGCGGTAGCGCGCCTCCAGGAGCTGGTACACGGCATAGGCCACGAGCCCCAACGCCACCAGGCCCAGGAGCCACGGGCCGAACGGCTGCGCCGCCAGCGCGCCCAGCGCCTCGCCGAGCCCGCCCGCCTCGCCCGGGTCCGCCTTCACGGCGGCCTGGATGAAGAAGGTGCCCACCAGCAGGAACACCACCGCGCGGGCCGCCACACCGGCCTTGCTGATGCGCTCCACCCACGTGCGCCGTCGCGCGGCCAGGCCCGTGAGGCTGAGCTTCTCCAGCATCTTCCCCTTCGCCGCCTGCTTGAACTGGTACACGGCGAAGCCAATCACCGCGACGCCCACCGCGCCCACGAGCACCTGGCCGAAGGGCTTCGACATCAGCTCCGCCGTCATGCCCTGCGTGCCTCGACCCCGGTGCGCATGGCCGCGCAGCAGGTTGAAGGCAAACAGCGCGAGGCTGGCGTGAATCACCCCGCTGCCCGCCAGCACGAGGCGCGTGACGAGCCCCTTGCCGGAGTGGCCCTTGCCCTCCACGTCGAGCACGGCCTGCACGAAGCGCCAGATGGCGAAGGCCAGCAGGCCCACGCCGAGCAGGGCGAGCAGCACCGAGCCAAAGGGCTGGCGGGCGACCTCCACCACCGCGCCGTGCGTGTCCGTGGTGCGGCCGCCGTGGCCCGCGGCCAGCATCAATGCCAGCACACCAATCACCGCGTAGACGGCCGCGCGCGCGGCGTAGCCCACCCGGGCCGCCAGCACCACGCCGCTCCTTCCGGCCTCCCGTCCCGCGTGCGTCATGCGTTGGAGGTCGGGCCCTCGCAGTGCTCCCGTCGCCATGTCTCCCCCTTTCAAGGTCGCGGCCCCAGCGCGGGCGGCCTCCGGAGACGATGCGCACGTGCAGGCCTTTCCCCAACGGGCGCTCGGCTGGCCGCACGCCCTCCGGCGCGCATGAGACATGGCTCGGAGCAGAACAACCCAGGCTCGGCGTGGCCGCTTGTAGCGCGAACCGTCACAGCATTGAGCCGCGTGTAACATGGATTGATACACGGGCCGCGACGCCCGGGGCACCGACGCTCGGGAGCACCCGCCGGCATGTTGGCTGCAGAACGAAGGCACCACTCCATTCCAGGAGGGGGCTTCATGACGAAATCGATGTTGATCGTAGCGGTCGCGCTGCTCGCCGCCGTTCCCTCTGTGTCAGAGGCGGGCGCAGCCAAGTTGACCCAGAGCTCGACGACCTCGGGCTATTCCGCCAACAACTTCGGCTATTGCGGGTCAGGGACCCGCAACTTCATGGTGTCGTACGAGTACTGTCCCGGCATCATCATCATCGGAGGGAGCTGCGGGCCCTACAACACCTGCGGGGCCAATCCCTATCGCATCAAGGCCAATCTCTACCTCAATGGCAATCTCGTCTCATCGATGCAGTATCAGACCTCGTCCTCCTGGGCGAACTTCCCCTTCTACAACGTGGGCGTCGGGGCGGGGCAGTACAAGGCCACGGTGACGCTGGAGAAGCGGAACTGGACCTGTATCGGCTGGTCCACCGTGGAGACGGTGTCCACCAACATCATCGTCTCGAACGCGGCTCCGGCCACGCCCAACTTCAACATCAATGGCATCAACCCGCCGGCGGATGGCTCTCCCATCAACGTCTGCGCCAGCAACATCAAGCTGAACGCCGACCCCACGAGCTGCGAGAACCACTACTTCGTGACGGTCCAGGAGAGCGACCGCTGGTGGAACCGGACCTTTGATTACGAGTGGGGCCGGTGGTTCGCGGGTCAGGCGCCCAACGGGCTGAACCTGCAGCAGATGTCCACCACGTTCAGCTACTCGCCCTACTTCACCGGCTCGCCGGGCCGCCAGGGGTCTCCGCTCATTGGCGGCAACCTCCCGAATGGCCAGAACCGGCACTACCGCGTCAGCGTGTGCACCGGTGAGCCCTCGTGGAATTGCAAGACGGGGCTCATCAAGGTGGACGGCAACTGCTTCGCGGGCGCGGCGGCAACTCCCAGCGAGGAGGAGCAGGCGGCGGACCTGAGTGACGAGGAGCGCAGCGTCGTCGAGGAGGAGAGGGGTCCCATCAAGGACCCCATGCCGGACATCAATCCGCCCACGGAGTGCAAGGACTCCTCGGCCAAGAAGTGATTCCGTGCCCTGCGCCCCCTTCTCCGAGGTGGGAGGGGGCGCAGGTGGTGGAGCGCGGCTCGGGAAACACCGGGAGCGTCAGGCGACCTGACACAGCACGCATGGGAGTGAACCGGGCCGGTGGGTTGGCGTCCTCGCGTCCCACCGGGCATGCTCCGGGGGACCGCACCCCACGCATGAGCACTCCCCATTCCGTTGGCGCCCGCCAGACTTCCGCCCCGCTCCTGAAACCCTGGCGCCGCGCCCTGCCCTGGCTCACCGCGCTCGTCCTCGTCGCGTGCAAGGGCACACCGCCCTCGGCCGAGAAGCCCGAGCCCGCCGCACCCGCCACCACCGCCGCGCCCCAGCAGGCACCGGACGCGAGCACCACCGCCGCCGCGCCCGCAAAGGAAGACGCAGCCGCGCGTGAGGCCTGGGCCGGCATCGTCACCCGCTACCGGCAGAACATCGTCCTCGCCGCGGACGAGGCCACGCTGGACGAGGACACCCGCGAGCGCGCGTCCATCGTCGGGCGCATGCTCTTCGAGGAGAACCGCCACGCGCTGGAGTCCCTCGAAGAAGCGCTCCGCGCCGCGCTGACCTCCGGCGCCGAGCCCGCGTCCGTCACCTCCTTCCTGGACTGGCTGGAGAAGGACGCCGAGCTGCACGACGCGGACAAGCTCGCCTTCAAGGACACGCTCACGGACGTGCGCGACGCGCTGGCCGCCCTGTCCTCCGCGCCCGCGTGGAAGGCGCCGCTGCTCGCGCGCCTCGAGGAGGACCAGCGCGCGCTCCAGGCCATCCAGTCCCGCTACGAGAAGGAGATGCAGGCCGTCTTCGGCCGCTTCGAGACGCGTGGCATGGCCGTGCGCCGCGAGGCCTGGGAGGCCTACGTCACCTTCCTCAAGGGCCGCTTCACCCGCGAGTCCATCCTCAAGTCCTTCGACGACACGCTGGGCTCGCTCGACGAGGGCCTGCGCGGCAAGGGCCCGCGCAAGGAGGACCCGGGCATCATCACCGGCAACTCCCTGCCGCCGAAGACGCTGGTGCTCACCTTCGACGACGGCCCGCATCCGAAGTTCACGCCCAACATCCTCGCCACGCTGGAGAAGTACGGCGTCAAGTCCATCTTCTTCGAGGTGGGGCAGAACGTCGCCGTGCGCGGCAAGGACGCAGGTGACGCGGGCACCGCGCTCCAGCGCACCGAGGCCTCCGCGTACTCCGAGCGCATCCTCCAGTCGGGGCACCTGCTCGCCAACCACTCGCTGACGCACGCCTTCCTGCCCAAGCTCAGCGACGCGCGGCTGGAGAAGGAAATCGACGAGTCGAAGCGCATCATCGAGGAGGTGACGAACAGCCGCATCGCCCTCTTCCGCCCGCCCTACGGCGCGCGCAACGAGAAGGTCGCCTCCGCGCTCGCGGCCCGTCAGCTCAAGGCCTTCCTGTGGAACGTGGACGCGCTCGACTGGAGCGACCCCATCCCCACCTCCATCGCCAACCGCGTGGTGCAGCAGGTGGAGGCCAACGGCCGCGGCGTCATCCTGCTGCACGACGTGCACAGCCAGACGACGGAGGCCCTGCCGCTCATCCTGGAGACGCTCCAGTCGCGCGGCTACCGCTTCGTCCTCTGGGACGGCACGCAGCTGGTGGGCGACGCCGCGGACGGCGGCGTGCCTGCCGCGCCCGCGCTCGCCGCCCCCACCCCCGGCGCGCTGTACCGCGAGAGCTGGGCCGTGGTGATTGGCATCAACGCGTACCAGAAGTGGCCCAAGCTCTCCTATGCGGTGAATGACGCGGAGGGCGTACGCGAGCTGCTCGTGCGCAAGTACCGCTTCAAGCCGGAGAACGTCACCGTGCTGCTCGACGGCGAGGCCACGCGCGAGCGCATCCTCTCCGTGCTGGGTGACGCGCTGGCGGACCCGAAGAAGGTGCAGCGAGAGGACCGCGTCTTCGTCTTCTTCGCGGGCCACGGCATCACCCGCCGCCTGCCCAACGGGAAGAGCCTCGGCTACATCGTCCCGGTGGACGCGGACACGTCCAACTACCAGAGCACGGCCATCTCGATGACCAACTTCCAGGACATCAGCGAGGCCATGCCCGCCAAGCACGCCTTCTTCGTCATGGACGCCTGCTACAGCGGCCTGGCGCTGACGCGCGGCGGAGCCCCGGCCGGCGGCGACGTGCGCAAGTACCTCCAGGAGGTGACGCGCCGGAGCGTGCGCCAGGTGCTCACCGCGGGCGGCGCCGACGAGCAGGTCGCGGACCAGGGCCCCAACGGCCACTCCATCTTCACGTGGACGCTGCTGCAGGGCCTGGAGGGGCAGGCGGACCTCAACACCGACGGCTACGTCACCGCCTCCGAGCTGGCCGCGTACGTGGGTCCCACGGTGTCCTCGCTGTCGAAGCAGACGCCCGCCTTCGGCAGCATGCCCGGCAGCGAGGGCGGCGAGTTCGTCCTCGAGCTCACCCACGAGGGCGAGTTCCTCAGTGAGAGCTCGGAGCAGCTCGACACCGAGGCCATCCGCCTCAACGCGGAGCTGGAGCGCGTGCGCTCCGAAATCGCCGCGAAGACGGCGCGCAACCAGGCCCTGGCGCGCGAGTTGGAGGAGGCAAGGAATCAGCTCTCGCAGTTGCAGGATGCCGGCCCCTCCGTGGCGGCCGCGACGGTGCCGCCCGCCACGCCCGCGGAGGAGGCCCGCCGCCGCAGCGACCGGGGCATGGCCCTGTATCGCGAGAAGCGCTACGAGGAGGCGCTGGCCGAGTTCCAGGCCGCAGTGAAGCTGGACCCGAAGGACGCACAGGCCACCAACAACGTGGGCTTCGTCTACTTCCGCAAGGGCGATTACGCCGAGGCGGTGAAGTGGCTGGAGAAGACGCTGGAGCTGGACCCGCAGCGCGCCGTCGCCTTCCTCAACCTGGGCGACGCGTACGTCAAGCTGGAGCGCAAGCCGGACGCGGCGAAGGCCTACGGGCGCTACCTCGCGCTGCTGCCCAACGGCCCCGCCGCCGGCACCGTGAAGGAGAAGCTGGCACGGCTGGGCCGCTGAAAACCGCGCCAGCCCCTCCCCACGTGCAGCCACGGGGTTGTCGCGCGGAACGGCCAGGAGCGGGGATTGAACCGGCTTGAATCCGCCCTCCCGGGTCAGCCGAAGCGCCCACGGAAGGCGTGCTGGTTGGGCCGCTCCTCGCCCCGCTCCCACACCGCGAACACCACCCGCTCGAAGGCGCCAGGAAGCGCGTCGAGGGCGCTGGCCAAGGCCTCCGCCACGTCTCGCGGCTCGTTGCGGAAGACGCCGCAGCCCCACGCGCCCAGCACCAGGGTGCGGTGTCCATGGTGCGCGGCCACCTGGAGCACCTTCAGGGCCCGCGCGTGCAACACGTCGCGCACGTGGGGCACCAACTCCGGAGCGTTCCTCCGGGCCGCACCCGCATTGGGCGCGGGCGCGGTGATGACCGACACCGTGAAGGGCCGCTCCAGCAGGTCGAGCCGCTCGTCCCGGAAGAACGGCACCTCCGGCGAGTAGATGATGTGGTCCGTGTAGAGCGGCGAGCGCTCCGCGCGGTTGACCTCGTAGTACTCGGGCTGCGTGAGGAGGCACTCATAGAGCGCCGAGCAGCGCGCCAGATCTTCCTCCTGCGCCTTCGCCCCGCCCAGGAAGCCACCGCCCGGGTTCTTCGCCGACGCGAAGTTGAGCGCGACGACGCCCGTGACACCTTCCTCCTCCACCAACCGTCGAGACGCGGCGCCCGTCTTCTCCGACGTCACCTCGATGCGCGGCCTTCCTGCATCCTCGAGTGCCTCCGGCCGGGGCAGCCGCGCGAAGTCACCGGGCCGGTAGAGCACCGTCCCACTCCGCGCACGCTCCACCGAGTTACCAATCGAGACGGGCCGCCCGGACGGCGCCACGTACTCTCCCCGCTCCACGATTCCCACCGTCTCCTGCGCGATTCCCTTCAGCGACATGACCTGCTCCCAGATATCTTCGTGTCCGAAACACACGAAGATTGCCGCACGGACCTGACAGGGCACCGGTTCTCATCAGAAGCGCCATGGGCAGAAGGGCTCCGCGCGGGAGAAAGGCTCACCGCGCGGCGCTTGAAGCCGGGAAGCGAGGGCCCCGGGGACCAGCGCGGGAGCGGCACGCCTCACACGGGAGGACGGCTCACCGCACCGGAGCTGAAGCCGGGACGCGAGGCCCAAGGGCCACCGCGTCCCGGCGGATGCGACGGTGCTACTGGCAGCCGATGCGCGCCGTGCTGCTGACGGCGACGTTGTCGATCCACGTCTCCGAGGCGGACTGGCCCTGCGGGTGGACGAAGCCGTAGCCCACGGCGAACCGGTCGAAGTTGCGCATGCCGATCCCGGCGATCTCCCAGGCCAGGGTGCCATTCCTGTAGATCTTGGCAGTGCCTTCCGTGGCGGACGCGCTGGCGCGGCGGACCTCCCACTCCAGGCACACCCACTGGCCCTTGGCCATCCCCACCGTGACGGGGGTGGGCTGGCGCTCCCAGCCCTGCACCTCGCGGAAGGACCAGTCATCCAGCGCGAAGCCGGTATCCGAAATCACCTGGAGCTCGATGCCGCCGAAGTCCGCATCGAGGTTCGACAGCACGAAGAAGGTGCCCATCTGCCCGAAGATGGCGGGCAGCGAGTGCATGTACACGTGCGCGCGCACGAAGAGCTGCGTGCCGAAGGCGGGGATGCGCTTCTCCCAGCGGCCAATCGCGTCCCAGTCCTGACCCACCGGGGCCTTGCTCTCGTCCACGCCGTCCGCGGTGATGATGTGCAGCCGGCCGCCGACGACTTCGACGGAGGCGCGGTCTGAGCTGGAGGACCATCCGCCGGCGCTGTTGGCGAAGGACTCGCAGATGAGGGCGCCCGTGGGGCACGTGGCGGTAGGGCTCACGCCCGGGTCCGCGCCCGCGTCGGGGAAGGTATAGGTGCCCGAGTCGGCGCCGGTGCCGGCATCCGTCCCGGTGCCCGAATCCGAGCCCGTGCCCGCGTCCGAGCGCGTGCCCGCATCGGAGGTCTCGTCATCGTCGTTGTCGTCCTCGTTCGAGCACGCCGGCAGCGCGCCCAGCGCGAGCAGCGCGAGGGGCAGCAACACAAACCGATTGAAGCGCATAGGGTCCTTCCGAACCGGGCCCGCAGGCCCGGACGTGGTTCCGAGTGCCCGCGGGGCCGGGCGGTCTCTGGGATGAAGAGGTCGAGCGGGCTCCCCGGGCCGTCGCCGACGCTTGGAGAATTATCACCCGGGCTGGCTCCAGGTCACCCCGGGCCGAAGGGACCCGGTAGTCCCAGGGCCCACCGCATCCCGGCTGCACGCACGACAGAGCAGGCAGGCACCGTGATTCGGTGGCGCGATGGCCGCGACGTGTGCAGAAATCCGCGCCCTTCAACGTCGGGCACGAGGATTCCACACACATGAAGCTCTTCTACTCCCCGGGTGTCTGTTCCCTGTCTCCCCACATCGTCCTGCGCGAGGCGGGCCTCTCCTTCGACATGGAGAAGGTCGACATCCGCGCCAAGAAGACCGAGCACGGCGGGGACTACTTCAGCATCAACCCCAAGGGCTACGTCCCGGCCCTGGGCCTCGACGACGGCGGCCTGCTGACGGAAGGCCCCGCCATCGTCCAGTACATCGCCGACAAGGTGCCGGAGAAGAAGCTCGTCCCGGCCAACGGCACCATGGAGCGCTACCGCCTCCAGGAGCTGCTCAACTTCATCTCCACCGAGCTGCACAAGGGCTACAGCCCGCTCTTCAACCCGGCGTTCCCCGAGGAGGGGAAGGCCATCTTCAAGGAGCGGCTCACGGCGCGCTACAAGCTCGTGGAGAGCATGCTCGCCTCCAAGGGCCCCTACCTCCTCGGCGAGTTCTTCTCCGTCGCCGACGCGTACCTCTTCACCGTGACGAACTGGGCGCCCCACGTGAAGCTGGACCTGTCGTCCTTCCCCTCGCTGCAGGCCTACATGGCTCGCGTGGCCGCCCGTCCCGCGGTGCAGGCCGCGCTGAAGGCCGAAGGCCTCGCGAAGTGACCCCGGCGTTCGTCAAGCTGCTTGTCTCGGACACCGCGCGCTCCCAGGCGTTCTACGAGGCGCTGGGCTTCGAGCACGTGGGCTCCGAGCCGCCCTTCGTCCACCTCCAGTGGGCTGGGGCGGTGGACGTCTACCTCGTCACCCCTCCTCCCTTCCTGAAGCTGGAGGGGCGGCGGGGCCTGGGCGTGCTGGTGGGCTTCCGCACGCAGGGGCAGAGCGGCCTCGACGAATTGCTGCTGCGCGCCCAGTCCCAGGGCGCGGTGGTGGAGGGCCCCGTGGTGCAGCCGTGGCACACGCGCGAGGTCATCATCACCGACCCGGACGGCTACCGGCTCAACTTCATCGAGCCCGCGTAGTCCCGCTGCTGCCTGGGGGGCGCGCGAAGCCCCCCAGGAGCAGGTCCACCATCAGGTCCGCGGACTTCCCCAGCGGCTTCAGCGTGAGCCACTCGTCCTTCTCCATGACGAGGTTGAGCGACACGAGGCCGTGCAGGCCGGCCCATAGCGTCTGGGCCACGAGGTCCACGTCGGTGTACTCGGGCTTGAAGCAGCCCGCGTCGCGCGCCTCCTGCACCTGCTTCTGGAGGAAGGCGTACGCGTCCTGCTCCGGGTTGCCCTGCTGGATTCCGCTCTCCGACTCCTCTCCGAAGTCCGGCGGGTGGCGCTGCATGAAGAGGAGCTTGTACGTGCTGGGGTGCTCCTGGGCGAAGGCGATATAGGCCCGGGCCAGCTTGCGCAGGCGCTCCATCGGGTCCTGCACGCGGGCCACCTTGTTGAGCACCTCGGCGAAGCGCAGGAAGTCGTGCGCGCACAATTCGCGGATGAGCGCGGCCTTGTCCTTGAAGTGCACGTAGATGGCGGTGGGGCTGTACTCAATCTTCTCCGCGACGGCGCGCATCGTCACCGCCTCGTAGCCCTCGCTGACGAAGAGCTCGCGCGCGGCGTCGAGGATGAGCTGCCGCGTCGCCTGTTTCTCCCGCTCTCGCCGCTCCTTGATGCCCATGGTGCCCTTCCGTGACGTCGCGACTTCCACCCCGCGTCATGCCACACCTCACGCTGGCGCGGGTGTGGCGGGGAGCGGGGTGCCACTCCCCTCTCCGGCCGTGGACGGTGCTTCCGGCTCCACCTCCGGTGCCAACAACTTGTACACCACCGGCGTCACCACGCGGGTGAGGAGCGTGGAGGAGATGAGCCCGCCGATGATGACCCACGCCAGGGGCGAATAGAGGCTGCTGTTCTCCAGCGCCAGCGGCAGCAGGCCGCCCAGGGCCGTCAGGGTGGTGAGCAGGATGGGGAGGAAGCGCGTCTCGCCCGCCTGCTCGATGGCCGCGTCCAGCGCCACGCCCCTCGCGCGGAGCTGGTTGGTGAAGTCCACCAGCAGGATGCTGTTCTTCACCTCGATTCCCACCAGGGCGATGAAGCCGATGGAGGCGGTGAAGGACAGCGTGTTGCCGGTGAGGAACAGCGCGGCGATGCCGCCCACCAGGCCCAGCGGAATCACGGACGCGACGATGAGGGTGCTCTTGAAGGTACGGAACTCCAGCACCAGGACCGCGAGCACGCCGAAGGCCGCGATGATGGCCGCCGCGGACACGCCGCTGAAGCTCTCCTTCCGGCTCTCCAGCTCACCGGCCGCTTCCCAGCGGTAGCCCGAGGGCAGCTTCAACTCCTTGTCCAGCCGCGCCATCACCCCCTGCGTCACCTTGTCCGTGTTGTAGCCATTGGCCACGCTGGCGGTGACGGTGACGGCGCGCTCGCCCTCGTGGTGCGTAATCCGGTTGGGGCTGGCCTCCAGCCGCACCTTCGCCACCTGCCCCAGCGGCACGAGGCTGCCGGTGACACTCGGGACGTGCAGCCGCTCCAGCGCGCCCAACTCCGGCCACGCGCCCGACTCCAACGGCAGCCGGACGAGGATGGGATGGTCCTCGCCGTCCGAGTCGCGGAACGTCCCCGCGTTGAGGCCCGCCAGTCCGAAGCGCACCGTGCGGGCCACCTCCCCCGCGGACACGCCCACGAGGCCCGCCTTCTCGCGGTCCACCTCCACCTCCAGGTCCGTGCGCCGCGTCTGCACGGGGTTCTTCACGTAGAGCGTGCCCGGCGTCGTCTCCAGCACCTTCTGCACGTCCACCGCCAGCTTGCGCAGCGTGTCCAGCTCCGGCCCCACCAGCCGCACGGCCACCGGCGCCTCGACGGGCGGCCCCTGCTCGAACTCGCGCACCTCGATGCGGGCGCCGGGGTACGCGTCCAATTCCCTTCGAAGATTGTCCAACATCGCGGGCGTGCGGTCCGGGTGGTACGCGTGGAGCTCGGCGAACACCTCGCCGGTGTTGGAGCGCTCCGCCTCGGGCTGCACGTTGTAGTAGACGCTCGGATGGCCGCGGCCGGAGTTGGCGGACACGCTGGCGATTTCGGGCCGCCTGCGCAGGGCCTCTTCCACGAAGCGCACCGCGCGGTCCGTCTCGGCAAGGCTGGTGCCGTCCGGCGTCTCCACCTTCACATGGAACATGGGCGTGCCCGCCTTGGGGAAGAGGCTGAAGCCCACCACCGGCACCAGCGCGAGGCTGCCCGCGAAGAGCGCCACGGCCACCGCCAGCGTCAGTACGGGCCTGGCCAGCGCGCGGTGCAGCACCGGACGGTAGCTGCGCTCGATGAAGTGGTGGAAGGCGCGCAGCACGCGGTTGCCCTCGGGGTGCGAGTCCTCCTTGAGGAAGAGGCTGGCGAGCAGCGGAATCACCGTGAGCGACACCAGCAGCGACGCGAGGATGGTGAACACCACCGCCATGGGCAGGCTGCGGATGAACTGCCCGGACGTGCCCGGGAGGAAGATAAGGGGCACGAAGGCCAGCACCAGCGTGGCGGTGCAGCCCAGCACCGCGAGGCCAATCTGCGACGTGCCTTCAATCGCCGCGCGCACGCGCCCCATGCCCGTGCGCAGGAAGCGGGCGATGTTCTCCACCACCACGATGCTGTCGTCGACGAGCAGGCCGAGCGCAATCACGAAGCCCACAATCGAGAGCTGGTTGAGCGAGAAGCCGGCGAAGTCCAGCGCGACGAGGCCCAGCGCCAGGGACAGCGGAATGGACACCATGACGATGAGGCTGGCGCGGAAGCCCAGCGGCAGCAGTGTCAGCAACACCAGCGCCAGCGCCAGGGCGAAGTCCGTCGCGAAGCCACCCAGCCGCCGGCCCACCTGGAGCGACTGGTCGAACCCCGTCTCCAGCCGCATCCCCGGAGCCAGCTCCTTCGCCCACTCGTGCGCCGCGGCCAGCGTCGCGTCGCGCACCGCGAAGACGTTCTGCCCCTCCTTCTGCGTGACGCTGATGAAGGCGGCGCGCTCGCCGTTGAAGCGGCCCAGGTGCACGGCGTCCTGGTCCCTCAAGGAGACGTCCGCCACGTCCCCCAGGCGCACCACGCCCTGCGCGCCGCCGCCCACCACCGTCGCGCGCACCTGCTCCAGCGAGGTGAACTCGCTGCTCGTCTGCACGTTGAAGCGCCGCGAGCCCACGTCCACGCTGCCGGCGGGCACGTTGACGTTGGCCCCGCCCAAGGCCTGCAGTACTTGAGGGAGCGGCACGCCCGCGCGCGTCAGTCGCTCCATGTCGAGCGACACGCGCACCTCCTGCTTCGGCACCGCGAAGACCTCGGCCTTCTTCACGCCCGTCACGTTGGACAGGCGCTCGGCCAGCGCGTCGGCCTTGCGCTCCAGCGCGTGCGCCGGGACGTTGGGCCCCACCAGCGCCAGTTGCACCACGCTCACGTTGGCCGCGCTGTAGCGCTCCACCTCGAGCCGCGCGAGGTTCGCGGGCAGCTTCGGCCGCGTGGCGTTCACCTGCCGCAGCACCTCGGAATACTTGTCGTCGGGGTCGGCGGACGCGTCGAACTCGATGTTGATGAGCGCGAGCCCGTCCTCCATCTGGCTGCGGACCTCCTTCACATCCTCCAGCTCCTCGAAGGCGTCCTCCAGCGGGTCCACCACGAGCTGCTCGAGGTCCCGGGGGCTGGCGCCAGGGTAGACGGCGACGAGGGTGAAAGCCGGCATGGGGAACACCGGGTCCTCCGCGCGCGGAATGGACAGCGCGCTGGAGACTCCGAGCGCCACCAGCATGGCGAAGACGACGAGGGTGAACTGCGGGTTCTTCACGGCGGCGGTGGAGAGCTGCATGGCGTGCCTCGCGAGTGAAGGGGGGTGGAATCAGCGGCGCGAGGTGGGGCCGTCGGAGGGCGCGTCCACCACCGCCACCGTCTGTCCGTCGCGCAGGAAGGCCACGCCGTCGGTGATGACACGCGCGCCGCTGCCCGGCCCTTCCGAGAGCGCCGCGCGCCCGTCCGTGCCGGAGAGGAAGGCCAACCGCACACGCTGCCGGCGCGCGGTGCGGCCGTCGCCGTCGAGCGTGAAGACGCTGGCCACCTCGCCGTCCCCCTCCAGCAGCGCCTCCACCGGGACGAGCTGCACCGCCTGCCGCTCGGAGGGCGTCACCACCGCCTTCGCGGACAGGCCGGACAGCAGGCGCGGCACCTCGGCTCCGGAGGAGCGCAAGTCCAACGCGAGCTCCACCTCCGCGGTGCCCACGCCCGGCGTGGCGGCGCTCGCCACCTCGCTGACGCGCGCGGGGAAGGTGCGGCCCGGGTACGCGTCGAGCGTCACCTCGGCCGAGTCGCCCTCCTTCACGCGCACCACGTCGCGGTCCGCCAGCCCCACGCGCACCACCCAGCCACTGTCAGCGCTGGCGAAGAGGAAGAGCGGCTGGCCCGGGGAGACCACCTCGCCCGGCTCCACCATGCGCTTGAGGATGCGACCGTCGGACGGCGCGAGCACGGCGGCCTGCCGCTGGTTGAAGGCGGCCGCGCGCCACGCGGCGTCCGCGACTTCATAGCCGGTGGTGGCGTCCTGGAGTTGCGCCAGCGTGGCCACCTCCTGCGCGTGGAGCGCCTTCACGCGCTCCAAATCCCGCAGGGCCTTCTCACGCGCCTCGCGGGCCTGGGCCACCTGCGGACCGATTTCCGACAGGTCCAACGCGGCGAGCACCTGGCCGCGCTTCACCTTCCGCCCCTCGTCGGCGGAGACCGTCTGCACCACGCCGCCGACCTTGGTCGACAGGCGCACCTCCTGCTTGCCGGCCAGCGTCCCACTGGCGCGGACGGGCCGGGCCACCTCCTCCGTGACGACGGGCGCGAGCCGCACCCGAACGGGGGCCTCGCCCGAAGCGGCGGGAGTGGAGGCCGCGGAGGCCGAACCAGAGCAACCGGAGGACAGCATGCCGGTGAGCAGGACCGCGAAGCCGCCGAGCAGCGCGGCGGAGACGGTCGGCGACGGGGCGCGAACCATGACGGTGACTCCTTTTCTTCCGCGCGCGGGCAGGCGCGGGACAGACGAATCCCCTGGCGCGGAGACGCGGGACCACGGGCAGCGAGGGGTTGACGACGCCTCTTCACTTAACGCCGTTAAGTCAATGAGACAAGTGCCCTGACAAAACTTCACAAACCAGGACACCATCGTGTCGCCCGCTTGGAAGCCACGGCGCATGCGCACCGGCATCGGCACGTCCGCGGCTTCTGGCGCGCGACGCCGCCCGTGTCACCGCGGAATCTCCACGACATCAGCACCGGCACCAGCCGGCCCAGGACGCGATTGGCAGCGTGCTGTTCGGAAATGTCGGGACATTGGCGGCGCAGAACCCCCGACATTTCCGAACAGGACGCTCCCTGGGGCGCCGGGCCGCCCGCCCTCCGGCCGTGCACCGGCACGTGCGGGACGCCGCCACCCACCGACCACTCCACCGAGGTACCGTGGGGCGTTCGGCCCGCGCCGTGACGGGCCGGCCTCTCTTCCGCGCATGGACTCCCGCGTCGAATCACTGCTCGCCCACGTCCGCGAGCACGCCGAGAACCGCCCCGGCGTCTACCGGATGTTCGGCCCATCGGGAGAGCTGCTCTACGTGGGCAAGTCCGTGCGCGTGCGGACGCGGCTCCTCTCGTACTTCCGCGCGGACGACGGCGAGAAGGCGGCCGAAATCATCTCCCACGCGCATCGGGTCGAATGGGAGTACACGGCCAGCGAGTTCGCCGCGCTGCTGCACGAGTTCCGCCTCATCAAGGCCCAGCGCCCGCTCTACAACGTGGAGCACAAGAAGGACCGCGGCCACTGCTTCATCCACCTCACGCGAGAGCCCGTGCCCCGGCTGCGAGTCGTGGGCCGCGCCAATGGAGAGAGCGGCGACTACTTCGGCCCCTTCCACGGCCGCGACTCCATCACCGAGGTGGTGCGAGCGGTGAGCGACCTCCTGGAGCTGCGCGACTGTCCCTCCGACACGCCGATGCGACTGGCGGACCAGTTCCAGCTCTTCCCCCTCAAGCAGGAGCCGCTGTGCATGCGCGGCCAGCTCTCGCGCTGTCTCGCGCCGTGCGCGGGAGGCTGCACGCATGCGGAGTACCATGCGCGCGTCGTGCAGGCCCGGGCCTTCCTCGAAGGCACGTCGGACACACCGCTCACCCTGCTGCGCGAACGAATGGCCCTGGCGGCCCGCCGCCTCCAGTTCGAGTACGCCGCCGAGCTGAGGGACCGCGCCGAGCGCCTGGAGCTGATGCGCGGCTGGATTGTCGAGCTGGGCCGCACGCTCAAGCAGCTCTCCTTCGTCTACACGGTGCCCGGCCACGGCGGAGAGGACCGCACCTACGTCGTGCGTCGGGGCAGCGTGCGCGATGAGCTCCCCGCCCCCGGCAGCCCCGAGGAGCACGCCCTCGTCGAGGCGAGGGCCCGCGAAATCTTCGAGCGCCCCGAGCCGGAGACGCTCGGCCTGCGCGCGCACGAGGCGCAGGAGGTGATGCTCATCGCCCGCTGGTTCCGCCTCCACCCCGAGGAGTTGGAGCGCACCCGTCCCGCGAAGCAGCTCCTCTCCCCGCCGGACGCCCCCACCTCCACGCCCTGAAAGCCGCCGCTCCAGCCTTCACGGAAGCGGCACGCCCGACTCGGGGACCGCCGTGTCACGGGAGCCATGCTCCGCGTCCAGCTCCACCATGACCCGGAGTGGCGCAGCAGCAGGAGTCACCCATGAGGTCCTACGAGCGTGAACGACTCCACGGGGAGGCAGGACACCCAGGCATGCGGATGTCAGGGATGGGACGTATGACTGCGTGGATATCCCTGTCCCGCGAGGCCGGTCCGGGCGGGGCGCAAGGCTTCCCATCCAGGGGGATGAAGAACATGAAGACGAAGCTCTCCGCGGTGACTCTCCTGACGGCCCTGCTCGCGGCGTCGGCGGCGTCGGCGGCCGTCACCGTGCGCTACTACAACCGCGACTCGCGCGACTACACGTGGTCGGCCGTGTGCAGCGGCGTGAAGACGAGCGTCACGTTCGGCCACAGCCAGACGGCCTCCGTCACCATCCAGGGCTCGGGCCCCTGCACCGTGCAGACGGACGCCGGCGCCGTGGTCCTCAAGGGCGGTGAGAACCTCGACATCAAGAACGGCAAGGTCCAGGTCAAGTAGGCAGCCAGGCGGGCCACCCACCCTACCGCCGCTGAAAATGGGC
Source organism: Pyxidicoccus sp. M6 (assembly GCF_055568925.1). Classification (NCBI taxonomy): domain Bacteria; kingdom Pseudomonadati; phylum Myxococcota; class Myxococcia; order Myxococcales; family Myxococcaceae; genus Pyxidicoccus; species Pyxidicoccus sp. M6. The sequence goes on from NZ_CM145714.1 coordinate 10,971,428, forward strand.
ATCCGAAGAACAAATACCGACGGATTTAGACTAAAGAACCAATCCTGAAGGCCATCCCACATTGAAATTGGAAGAAGCCAGATCCATACTGCATTGCGTCAGCTTTCCGTGAGGAGGCGCAATGAAGAAGTGGTTGGCGGTGGCCCTGCTGGTCGGCGTGGGGGTAGCGGGTCTGCTGGTGAGCCCGGCGGCGCAGGTGAAGCAGGGGGGGCCCATCAACGGGGCGGACACCGCGTGGATCCTCACGGCGACGGCGCTGGTGCTGCTGATGACGCCGGGCCTGTCCTTCTTCTACGGCGGCATGGTGCGGCTGAAGAACGTGGTCTCCACGCTGCTGCAGAGCTTCATCGCCATGGCGGTCATCAGCCTGCTCTGGGTGGTGGTGGGCTTCAGCCTGAGCTTCGGTGACAGCTTCCACGGGCTCATTGGCGACCCTCGCACCTTCTTCATGTTCAGCGGCGTGGGCGGCGAGACGCACCCGGACCTGGCGCCGACCATTCCCCTGCTGCTGTTCGCGCTGTTCCAGCTCAAGTTCGCCATCATCACGCCCGCGCTCATCACCGGCGCGTTCGCCGAGCGGGTGCGCTTCAAGGCGTACCTGCTGTTCATGGTGCTCTTCACGCTGTTCATCTACGCGCCGCTGGCGCACTGGACGTGGCACCCCGAGGGCTTCCTGCGTCAGTGGGGCGTGCTGGACTTCGCGGGCGGCACGGTGGTGCACATGTCCGCGGGCTTCGCGGCGCTGGCGGGCGCGCTGGTGCTGGGGCGCCGGACCGTCCATGTGGAGAACACGCCGCACACGCCGGCCAACGTCCCCTTCGTGATGCTGGGCACGGGCATGCTGTGGTTCGGTTGGTTCGGCTTCAACGCGGGCTCGGCGCTGTCGGCCTCATCGCTGGCCACGTTGGCCTTCGCCACCACCAACACGGCCTCGGCGGCGGCGATGCTGGGGTGGATGGCCTTCGACTGGCTGCGCGGCCGCAAGCCCAGTGGCATGGGCGCCTGCGTGGGCGCGGTGGTGGGCCTGGTGGCGGTGACGCCGGCGGCGGGCTTCATCACCGTGGGCCAGAGCATCGTGGTGGGCCTGGTGGCCAGCTTCGTGAGCAACGCGGCGGCGCACTTCAAGAGCCGCACCGCCATTGACGACACGCTGGACGTGTTCCCCTGCCACGGCCTGGGCGGCGTGGTGGGCATGGTGCTGACGGGCGTGCTGGCGAAGGACGTGGGCCTCATCCACGGGCAGACGAAGACGTTCGCCATGCACATGCTGGCGCTGGTGCTGGTGTCCGTCTTCTCCTTCGTGGGCTCGTACCTGCTCTACAAGCTGGTGGACCTCTTCGTCCCGCTGCGCGTCACGCGGGAGCAGGAGGAGCTGGGGCTCGACCTCAGCCAGCACGGCGAGACGGTGGGCGAGGTGCCCGTGGCGCCCGGCGCGCCGCACGTGCCCGCCGCCGCTGCGGCCTCGGCCTCCGTCGCGGAGCCCGCCGAGCCGCGCGGCCCCTCCGTGCCGCTGCCCGCCTGACGGCGAGATTCCTTGGGGAAGCAGTCCTCCAGCGCCCGTGCTCCCCTCCTCGCGGGGGCGCACGGGCGCCGTCCTTTCCGCGGCCGGGAAGCGCCATCAACGTACGCTTGCAATGAAAGTGTCGCCGGAGCGTGATGACCGGCATGAACACGCCCGGCCCTCTCTCCCGAACCCTCGCGCTCCTCACCTTCCTGTTGGCCACCTCGGCCGCGGCCCAGACACAGGGCGTGGGCTTCCGCGAGCTGGCGCTGAAAGACCCCGTCGGTGGAGGCCCCATGGCGGGCCTGGTCTTCTATCCCTCCTCGCAAGCCGCCGAGCCGCTCTCCGTGGGGGCGTGGCGCGCCGACGCGGGGCGCGAGTTGGAGCCCGTCCCCGGCCGCTACCCGCTGGTGCTCATCTCCCATGGGCATGGCGGCAGCCGCTGGGGACACCATGACTTCGCCACGGCGCTCGCCCGCGAGGGCTTCATCGTCGCGTCGCTGGACCACCCGGGTGCCAGCTTCAAGGACGCCAATGGCCCGGCGGCCGGGACGGACGCCGTGTGGCTCGGGCGGGCCATCCAGGTCAGGGCGCTGCTCGATGGCGTGCTGGCGGACCCGACGGTGGGTCCCTCGGTGGACCCGGGCCGCGTGGGCGCGCTGGGCTTCTCCGCCGGGGGCTACACCACGCTGCTCCTGGCGGGCGGAGTGCCGGACTTCGGCCGGCTGGAGAAGTACTGCAACGCGAAGAAGAAGACCGTGCTCTGCGGGATTCTGCCGAAGGTGCGCGTCACGCGGCCGGACTTGAGGGACACCGCGGAGCCTCGCATCCGCGCCATCTTCACCATGGCGCCAGTGGGCGTCTTCTTCGACAAGGCCGGGCTGAAGAACCTGAAGGTGCCCGTGCGCCTGTACGCCGCCGCGAAGGACGAGGTGCTTCCGGTCGCGGACCACGCCGCTCACGTGCGCGCCTCGCTGCCCACGCCGCCGGAGTACACGCTCATCCCGCGCGCGGGGCACTACGTCTTCCTCGCGCCGTGCACGCCCGAGTCGAAGGAGGACGCGCAGGAGATCTGCTTGGACCCGCCCGGCGTGGACCGCGAGAAGCTCCACCGTGAGCTGACCGCGGACGCGGTGCGCTTCTTCACCCGCACGCTGGCGCCGGCACCCTCGAAGCCCTGAGGTCTCAGCCGCCCTTCTTCGCCGCCGCGCGCCCCTTGCGCCCGGCCGGCTTCGCGGTGGCCGTCTCCGGCATGGGGCCGGTGTTGGGGTTCGCCGCGGCCTCCGGGGACACCTTCGGCCGCCGCTTGAGGCGACGCGGGGGCAGGAGGTCCGGCTCGCCGGGCACCTTCTGCGCCATGAAGATGGCGGCATCCAGCTTGTAGAAGTTGCGAGCCCGGTACCACGCCAGGGCGGCCTCGTTGTTCTCCGCCACCTCCAGCACCAGGTGCGTGCAGCCGCGCGTGCGGGCCAGGTGCTGGAGCTGATCCATCATGAAGCTGCCCACGCCGCGCCCCTGGTAGTCCGGGTGCACGGCCAGCTCCTCCACGAAGAGCGGCCGCATGCCCCGCTTCTCGAACCAGCGCGGGTTCACCCAGTTGTCGTCGCCGGTGGCCTCGAAGGCGCACTCCGAGTAACCGACAATCTCCCCGTCCACCTCGTAGAGGAGCTGCTCAATCCACTCGGAGGTGTAGACCTCCATGAAGCGCCGCTTGGAGCGGGGGCGCTGGTACTCCACCGTCTCGCGATTGACGTCGCGGAAGACGAGCTTGAGGAACTCCCAGGTCCGGTTGAGGTCCCTGCGGTGGATGCGGCGGACGCGAACCTCGAGCGTGTCCTTGGGTTTGTCCGTCGACATAGGCGCCTGCTTCCTTAGCAGGCTGGCGGAAACCCACCAGCGGATCCCGAGGCCACCGGGTGTCCCCTGTCGGGAAATCAGGAGTCTGGGACACCGGGGCCACCCTCCCGGGTTCCGCTCCGCGTCAATTTCCCGGCCCGGTTCGGGATACGACGTCTGGAGGGTTGCCTGTAGGTGGGGTGGGAGGATGGAATGGTGGGAAATCAGCATTCGCCACACCCGCGAGCCCCGACCCCATGACCCGACCCTCCGACGGTGACCTCCGTACCGACACCGTCTTGCGCAACACCTACAAGATTGCCTCCGTGCTGGGACGGGGAGGCATGGGTTCGGTGTACCTGGCCCAGCACCTGCGCCTTCCCGGCAAGCAGGTGGCGGTCAAGGTGCTGCGCGGCGGCGAGAGCCTGCCCCAGGAGATCTTCACCCGCTTCCGGCGCGAGGCGGAAATCGCCTCCCGGCTCGGCCACCCCAACATCGTCGAGGTGCTGGACTACGACACGCTGGAGGACGGCACCCCGTTCCTGGTGCTGGAGTTCCTGCGCGGAGAGAGCCTCCAGTCCCGGCTGGAGCGCGGGCGGCTGCCGATGGACGAGGTGTTCTCCTATACGCGGCAGATGGGCTCGGCGCTCCAGGCGGCGCACGGCGCGGGCATCGTCCACCGAGACTTGAAGCCGGCCAACGTCTTCCTGGTGCCCACCGACTCCGGCGGGGTGGTGGGCCAGCGGGTGAAGCTGCTCGACTTCGGCATCTCCAAGGTCCTCACCTCGGAGACGCTGCAGACGCAGGAAGCCACGCTCATCGGCACGCCGCAGTACATGTCGCCCGAGCAGGCGATGGGCAAGAACCGCGAAATCGACGCGCGGACGGACATCTTCGCGCTCGGCTGCATCGTCTACGAGATGATGGCCGGCAAGCCCGTCTTCGGCGCGGGCACGCTCGCGCAGATGATCTTCCGCGTGGTGTACGAGCCGGCCGATCCCCTCGGCCCGCTCTGCCCGGAGGCCCCCGCGCAAGCCGTGTCCGCGGTGCACCGAGCGCTCTCCAAGAGCGCCGACGAGCGCTTCCCGGACGTGGCCTCGTTCGTGGAGGCGCTGACGGGCAGCCCGCTGCACACGCTGTCCCCGCCGTCGGGCGCGCAGCCCGCGCCGCGCCCCGTGAAGGCACCGTCGGGCGTCAAGGTGCCGTCGGGCATCGCCCTGCCCACGGAGGACCACGGGGACGAGGGATTCGAAGCCACGGTGGCTCCGGGCAGCGTGAGGGTGGCGCCGGACGCCACGGGCCGCATGGGCGTGGTGGAGATGGGCAATGGCGGGTCGGGCACCGAGCGCTTCGGAGGAGCCCCCGCGAGCGGCGGCCCCTCCACCGGGCGCATGGGCATGGTGCAGCCCCAGAGCGGCGGGCCGTCCACGGGACACATGGGCATGGTGCAGCCCGAGCCCTCGGGCGTGCCGCGGATGGATCCGCCGGCCCTGGAGCCCACCCTCATCTCCCAGAAGCTCGACGCCGTCCCCCCGCGCGCGCCGCTGCCCATCACCGCGGCGACGCCTCCGTCGCAGCCCGTGCCCGCGCCCTTCTCGATGGCGCCCGGGTCTCAGTCTGGCGCGGTGGCAGTCGCGCCCCAGCCCGTCGCCGCCCCGGTCTCCACGCCCGTGGCGCCCCAGCCCGTCGCGGTGCCGGTGGCGCGGCAACCGGCGGCGAAGGGCCGGGCTCCGCTGATTGCCGCGGCCGTGGCGCTCTTCGTCGCGGGGGGTGGCGTCGTCTGGTGGATGGGCCGTCCTGGGACGTCCTCCACCGTGCCGAACACGAATCCGCAGACCCCCGTGCCGCAGCCCGCGACGGGTACTGGCAACGGCACCCAGCAGGCCGGCGCCGTGCAGCAGCCCGCGACGGGCAGCCCCACTGGGACGCAACTGGCCGCGGCGGGCACGGATAATGGTAGCCAGACCGCCGTGCAGCCTCCGCCATCCACGACGCCCACGCCGGACCCGGGCCCCACGGCCACGCCTCCGACGGTGGCCACCACCACGACGGACAAGCCGGGCTCCACCCGGCCCACGCAGCGTCCGGAGTCGAAGGAGGTCCTCCCGGACGAGGTGCGGCAGGTGGTGGAGGAGGCGGAGCGTGCGCTGAAGGCCGGCAATTCCGATGAGGCCATCCGCCTGGCGAAGCTCAGCCAGCGCAAGCAGACCGGCGTCGTGCCCGCGAAGTCGTTCTCCATCCTCATCCGCGCCTACTGCACGCAGGGGGACCTGACCCGGGCGAAGCAGGAATGGGACAAGGCCGCCGCCTCGGAGAAGCCGAAGCTCCGTCAGTTCTGCAAGAAGTACGACATCGATTTCTGACCCGACAGGGAACATCGACCCACAGGGCCTTTGTCCAAGGAGGCCCTCCCATGCATCACGAGGTGATTCGCTTGAGAAACCTGGTCGCAATGATTGTCGCGGCAGTCGCGCTGGGAGCCTCCACGGCCCTGGCGGCGGCGCCGGTGGAAGCAGGCAAGGTGTATTCCGGCTCGGAGGGCGAGGAGGTGGCGGTGGTGCCCCTCTCGCCGCGCTCCGCCAAGAAGTACCTCCTCCGCGTGCGCGGCACCGGCTCCGAGTTCGACGGGAAGGTCTTCCCCTACGAGCTGCGCGACTGGAGCTCCCGCAGCTCGGACCGATTCAACTACACCACGCAGTGGCACGGCCGTGACTACTCGGCGCTGGTCGTGCGCGACCAGACCTATGAGCTGTACGTGCCCGGCCGCCAGCAGGAAATCCGCGTCACCTACGACGAGAAGAAGACGGCCGCCCTCAAGTCGGAGGAGGTCTACGCGCAGTACCAGAAGCTCCAGCAGGACGGCACGCTGGCGAAGCTGATGGCGTTCGACCGCAAGGGCGAGGCCGCCCAGCAGGACAAGGCCTATGCCGCGACGCTCCTGGAGATGAACAACGCCTGCGGCACCTCGGTGTCCGCCGCCATCGACTGGAGCACCGTCACCGACGACCAGCTCAAGGAGCTGAGCATCTCCAACTACTGCGAGTCCCCGCTCACTGCGTTGCAGGAGCTGTGCAAGGTCTCCAACGTCGCGAAGCAGACGGTGAAGGAGAAGGTGAAGCAGGTGAGCTGCCGCTTCGGCCCGGAGCTGCAGACGAAGCTCGAGGCCGACCGCCTCATCTGGACGACCTCCAAGGACGCCAGCAACCAGGAGCAGTACGCCACGAAGTTCTTCAAGAAGAACCTGTAGCCGGAGCCCTTCCCGATGAACTTCAAGCGATTCGCAGCGGTTGCCCTGTCCCTCGCGTGCGGCGCGTCCCACGCCGCCGACACCGTCACGCCGCCCTGGGGCAAGGAGGAGAACCTCGGCGAGAAGATGCTGATGGAGGCCACCTCCGTGTGCACCGACGGCAAGGGGCACTACGTGGTGATGGCGCCGCCTCGCGAGGACGAGAACCAGGGCGTCATGTACTACGGCGACGGGAAGACCTTCGTCGAGGTGGCCAGCCCCGGGCCGTACGCGTCGTCCAACTCCTTCCTGGACCCGCGCTTCTTCAACAAGGACTCCAACCCCAACTTCCGCGGCATGGACTACCGGGTCATCTCCTCGGTGCGCCTGGACAAGAAGGAGAGCTCCTGTGAGCTGCACTGCGGCACCAAGGAGATTCCCCTCAAGGTGGTGGAGGGCTCGCAGGCGGCGGAGCTCTTGCGCAAGGCGACGTACCAGCCCAACCCGCAGCAGTACGCGCCCCACGCGCTGCTGCGTGACACGAAGGGCAACTACTACTACGTGGACCGCGGCTACCACCCGGCCCAGCAGAAGAGCTACCGCGTCTTCATCGGCCCGCGCGGCACCCTCAAGCCGCAGAAGATGACCAACGTCGTCTCGGACTCCGAGGGCGAAATCTTCTCCACCAAGAAGGGCGAGCTCCGGCTGGTGCTGGACCGCGAGAAGACGTCCATGTGGATTGAGAACACCAAGAAGTCCTTCGAGCTGCGCCACGTGCCGGTGAGCGAGAACCTGCCGCTCATCTACAACGACCTGGGTGTCTACGAGGGCATCCGCCTGGGCACGCCCTGCGACGACCAGTAGACGCGAGAGAGAGCGTTCAACTCCGCCGTGAGCCATCCCCGCTACTTCGTCCCCCATGCCGCCAGCGCGGCCGAACCCGTCATCTCGGATGCCTCCGAGATGACGCACGTGGTGGACGCCTTCCGCCTGGAGGCGCCCCACCTGCTGGAGCAGGAGTGGGTGGTGGGCATCGACGCGGTGGGCAACGTGCACGTCGTCCCCGCCAGCGAGCGGGACGCCCTGCCCCCCGCCACGCGCGCGCAGCTCGCGCACCACGAGGTGGCCTCGGGCCGCACGCCGCGCCGCATCGCGGCGTCCGAGCTCTACTTCTTCGCCGTGGAGCTGGTGGAGCACCCCGCCGACGCGGAGGGCTTCAACGACCCCGTGTATCTCTACGGCCACCTCTCCGGCCCGTGGCCCTCGGACGCGCCCATGCGCGTGCCCGGGCAGCTGACGGTGACGCGCGGCGACGTGCTCGCCGGGCTGGTGCACGGCGCGGCGGACGCCTTCCACTACGTGCAGACGCCGGAGAGCCCGGCCGCACCGCGCGGCTACCACGCGCTGCTCCCCGGAGACCGCCCCGAGCGCCTCGCGGAGGGACGCGGGCTGGTGCTCGCCTGGCCCGTGGTGCCGCCGGAGCTCCAGGTCGGCAACGCGTCCAATGGCCCCATGGTGGCGCGCATCCTCCACGACGTCCTCACGCAGTTGCAGGAGGACGCGCGCGCCAACGGAGGCCCGGCGCCGCTCGCGGGGATGGAGCTGCCCGTGCCCAGCCGCGCCATGGCCATCGCCGACCTGGAGATGCGCGGCTACGAGGTGAAGGGCGACGTGGCCATCCTCCGGCGCAACCACCCGGGCCTGCTCACGCGCATGGCGGAGTGGCTGCGCGCGGAGAAGGTGAAGGTGCCCGTCGAGGCCGGCGCGCCCGGCTTCCTCGAGGTAGCGCGCAAGGCGCTCGAGGCGCTCCCCGGCTGGCCGAGCGAGACGGAACGCGTGCTCCGCTCGCTGGTGCGGGCCGGGGGCAGCGCGCCGCTTCCGCGAGGCACGCCCCTTCCTCCCGTCTCGGCGCCCGTGCCCAAGCGTCCCCTGCCCCCGCGCGAGCCTCCGAAGCCGCCGCGTCCGGATGACTGGATGCGCGACTTCCTGGACGCGCACGCGACGTCGCACCCGGGCGGCACGCAGCCGAAGCTGACGCGCGCGAAGCCGGCCTTCACCGCGCCGCCTCCGCCCGCGAAGCCCGGCACCCCCGCGTGGATGGCGGACTTCGGCGCGTCCACGCCTGCCTCCCCAGCACCCGCGAAGCCCAAGGCCCCCTCGGCGGCTCCCTCTCCGGGAGTGAAGAAGCCAGACTGGATGAGCGACTTCGACGACTGAGCGTCCTCATTGCGACGCCTGCCTGGGGGGCGATACCGTCGCGCTTCATCCGCAGGGGGAACACATGGGACACGAGAAGCCGGTAGAGCCGTTTTCCGACCTCCATGTCGAGGAGGGCAAGGTGCGCGCTGTGCTGCTGCACGACCCCACCGTGGAGGGCCTCGACGTGGCCATCTACATGGACGCGTCGGGCAGCATGAAGGACGAGTACACGTACAACACGCCCTCCCGCAGCTTCCTGGAGTGGATTCGCGGCGCGCCGCTGAAGGAGGCCGCCAACCAGGTCGAGCCGCAGGTGCAGTGGATGCTGGAGTACCTGGCCACCAAGGACCGCAACGGCATGCTGCGCGTGGCCTACTGGGCCAGCGGCGCGTCCGGCCGTGAGGTGGAAGTCGTCGGCGAGCTGAAGGGCGTGGACGTGAAGCAGTACAAGTTCCCCGGCGCGAAGAAGCTCGGGAGCCACACGTACCTGACGCCCGCGCTGAAGGACTACGTGAAGTACCTCAAGGAGCAGGTGCCGCAGGGCGCCCGCCGCGGGTGCGCGGTCATCGTCACCGACGGCCAGCTCCACGACGCGGACGAGGTGGAGAAGTTCTCCGCGCAGGTGGCCAAGGAGATTGCCGCCGGCAAGCTGCCGCGCCTCAACTTCGTGCTCGTCGGCGTGGGTGACGGCATCGACGAGGAGCAGCTCGAGCGAATCGCCCATACCGAGTACCCGGGCGTGGGTCACCTGTGGTGCCACCGCATCGCGAAGGAAATCACCCAGGTGGCGGAGCTGGTGGCGGTGCTCGTCGACGAGAACATGACCGTCGCGGCGGGCGGCACCATCTACGACGACAAGGGCAAGGTCCTGAAGACGTACGAGGGCCGGCTGCCCGCGGTGCTGGAGTTCGACGTGCCCGAGGGCACGGAGAGCTTCACGCTGGAAGTGAACGGCCAGCGCTTCACCCAGCCGCTGCCGGACGAGGACCACCACGACGAGGACGAGGACCACCACTGATGGCCGGACATGAAGTCATCGTGCGTCCGTTCTCGGACGTACATCGGATGGGGAACAAGGTCACCGCCACGCTGCTGCACGACCCGACGGTGGAGGGGCTGGACGTGGCCCTCTACATGGACGGCTCGGCGAGCATGGAGGACGAGTACGGCCCGCGCGGGGTGCTGGCGAAGCTGGCGCCGGTGAAGAACCTCGTGGAGCCGCAGATGCGGTGGATGCTCGAGTACCTCGCGAGCAAGGACCGCGACGGCGCGGTGCGCGTGGCCTACTGGGCCACGGGCGACGGCAGCCAGTTGGAGGTGCTCGGTGATTTGACGGCGGTGCAGGCGAAGGACTACCGCTTCCCGGGGCCGCGCTTCTACGGCAAGGCCACGGTGATGCTGCCGGTGCTACGAGACTTCGTGGCGCACATGAAGCAGCAGGTGTCGAAAAGCGCGAAGCAGGGCCTGGCGGTCATCATCACCGACTCGCAGCTGTCGGACGGCAACGACGTGCGGGCCTACGCCACGCAGGTGGCGAAGGAAATCGCGGCTGGCCGCCTGCCCCGGATGAACTTCGTGTTCGTCGGCGTGGGTGACCAGGTGGACGAGGAGCAGATGGAGGAGATTTCCCACGAGACGTACCCGGGCGTGGGACACCTCTGGTGCCACCGCATCGCCGACCGCATGGAGGAGATGGCGGAGCTGGTGGCGGTGCTCGTCGATGAGACGATGACCGTCGCCGCCGGAGGCACCCTCTACGACGAGCAGGGCAAGGTGCTGAAGTCGTACGAGGGCCGGCTGCCGGCGGTGCTGGAGTTCGACGTGCCGGCCACGTGCAAGGCCTTCACCCTGGAGGTGGCGGGGCAGAAGTTCACCCAGCCCATCCCCGAGGAGCACGAGGACGAGGACCACCACGAGGAGGAAGAGGCGAAGAAGCCCGAGCCCGTGAGTGCCCCCGCCCCCACGCCGTCCCGCAAGCACGGCGGCCACCGCCACTAGCACCAGGAAGAGACACGCCATGTCCGAGCAGAAGAAGAGCGAAGCGTCGTCCGGCGAAGCGCAGGAGCCCGGACATGGCGAGCCTCACGTCCACGGGCCGGGGTGCAATCACGACCACGGCCCGTCCCTGGCGGCCGTGAAGCCCGCCGGGAAGTTCTCCTTCAAGGAGCTGAAGGTCATCGGCCCGGTGAAGGCCGAGAATCACGTGCACGGGCCGGGGTGCAACCATGACCATGACCACGGTCATGACCATGACCACGGCCATGCTCACGCCCACGGCGAGAAGCATGAGCACGGCCCTGGCTGCTCGCACGACCACGGTCATGACCACGACCACGGTCACGAACATGGCGCCGGGTGCGACCATGACCACGACCATGGTCATCACCATCACCCCAAGCCGAAGCGCATCCGCCCGCCGGGGCACCGGCCCGCGGAGGGCGGCGGCGCGGCGCTCCAGCTCGACCTGGAGGGGGCACTGCCCGGTGAGACGGACGACGTCGGCCGCTTCGAGAAGCTGGAGGCCGCGATTGAAGCGCACCGCGGCGTCACCGACGTGCACCTCCGGAGGGACGGAGGTCACCCCGAGGTCTGCATCCACTACAAGCCGGAGGTGGTGAGCGTCTCGCAGCTCCTCACCGCCGCGCAGCGCATCGGCGCCGAGGTGGCGGCCCGCTACAAACACCAGACGTGGTTCGTGCGCGGGATGACGTCGGCCGACGCGGCCACCGCCATCGAGCACGGGCTGGGCAAGCTGAAGGGCGTCCTCACCGCGAGCGTGGCGTACGCCAGCGAGCGCCTCGTCGTGGAGTACGACAGCGAGGAGGTCTCGCTGAAGGACGTGGAGGCGAAGGCGAAGCGGCTCGGCTACGCGCTGGAGGTCCCCACCAGCGGCCATGCATGCTCGCACCACGCGCACGGCGGCGGCCTGGCGCCGCTCCTGGAGATGCCGCTGGTGGTGGTCTCCGGCGTGCTGCTGGTGGCCGGCTGGGCGCTTGAAAAGTTCGCGGGGCTCCCCGCGCTGGTGCCCACGATTGTCTGGGCCCTGTCCATGGCGAGCGGCGGCTTCTTCGCCATCCGGGGCTCGGTGAAGTCCATCCTCCAGCTCCGCGTCGACATCGAGACGATGATGGTGGTGGCGGCCCTGGGCGCGGCGGTGCTGGGAGCCTGGTTCGAGGGCGCGTTCCTCCTCTTCCTCTTCGCCGCGGGCCACGCGCTGGAGCACCGGGCCATGGACCGCGCGCGGCGCTCCATCGAGTCGCTGGGAGCGCTCCGTCCCGAGGTGGCGCGCGTGCGCCGGGGCGGTGACGTGGTGGAGGTGCCGGTGGGCGACGTGCAGCGCGGCGAGCGCGTCGTCGTGCGCCCCGGCGACCGCGTCCCTCTGGACGGCATCATCCGCGACGGCAAGAGCTCGCTGGAGCAGGCGGCGATTACCGGCGAGTCCCTCCCCGTCCCGAAGAAGGCGGGCGACGAGGTGTTCTCCGGCACCATCAACTGCGAGGGCCTGCTGGAGGTGGAAGTCACGCGTCTGTCGTCGGAGTCGGTGCTCGCGCGCGTGGTGGACATGGTGGCGGAGGCGGAAGCGCAGAAGGGCCCCAACCAGCGCTTCGCGCAGCGGCTGGAGCGCACGGTGGCGCCGCTGGTGATGATTGGCGCGGTGGTGTTCCCGGTGGTGCTGGTGCTGCTGGGCACGCCGGTGAAGGAGGCCATCCTCCGGGCGGTGTCGCTGCTGGTGGCGGCCTCGCCGTGCGCGCTGGCCATCTCCACGCCGTCGGCGGTGCTCTCCGCGGTGGCGGCGGCGGCGCGAGGCGGCGTGCTGGTGAAGGGCGGCATCTATCTGGAGCTGCTGGCGAAGGTGAACGCCATCGCCTTCGACAAGACGGGCACGCTGACGGTGGGCCGTCCGAAGCTGCTGACCACGGTGCCGGCGCAGGGCGTGTCGCGAGAGGAGCTGCTCGGCACGGCGGCGTCGGTGGAATCGCTCTCCGCGCACCCGCTGGCGCGCGCGGTGGTGGAGGCGGCGACGGAGAGCGGAATCCAGGCCCCGGCCGGGAGCGACTGCGAAGCCGTCCACGGCAAGGGCATCCGGGCGAAGGTGGGCGCCGACACGGTGGACGTGGGCAACCTCGCGCTGTTCGAGGGTGACACGGTGCCGGCGGACATCGCGGCCGAGGTCTCCAAGCTGGAGGAGGCGGGCCAGACGACGATGGTGGTGCGCAAGGCGGGGCGCTACCTCGGAGTGCTGGGCGTGGCGGACACGCTGCGAGCTGGCGCGCGAAACGTGGTGCACACGCTGAAGGACTACGGCATCGAGCGGACGGTGATGCTGTCCGGCGACAACGCGCGGGTGGCGAAGTCCATCGCCGAGCAGGTGGGCCTGGACGAGGCGAAGGCGCCGCTGATGCCGGCCGACAAGGTGGCGGCGGTGCGGGAGATGGGGCGCAAGGGCTCGGTGGCAATGGTGGGCGACGGCGTGAACGACGCGCCGGCCCTGGCCGCCGCGGCGGTGGGCGTGGCGATGGGAGGAGCGGGCTCGGACGCGGCGCTGGAGACAGCGGACGTGGTGCTGATGAGCGACGACCTGTCGAAGCTGCCCTTCGCGCTGGGGCTGGCGCGGCAGGCCACGCATGTGATGCAGCAGAACCTGGTCATCGCGCTGGGCATCAGCGGCATCCTCATCATCGCCGCTGTCTTCGGCCTCACGCACATCAGCCACGCCGTGGTGCTCCACGAGGGCAGCACGCTGCTCGTCGTGGCCAACGGCCTGCGCCTGCTCGCCATCCGGCCCCCGGCGATGAAGCGCGCGCCCGAGGCCGCGGTGGGTGTGCAGCCCGCGGTCGGCTGAGCTGGGCTGCCTGGTAACTATTAGCGATGTGAGATCTTCGTAATGCTGGCTACTTCGACACGCGGAACTCGTCGAAGAAGGAAGGCTCCAGCTCGAACGTTTTGACGGGCTTCAGGCCGAGTTCGAGCTGCTCGAACATATCGAGCAGCTTCTCTCCATCGACGAGCTCGATCGGAGGCACACCATCGCGCAGCGCCTCTTTCCGGGCCTCGCTGGTGAAGACACCCGTGGTGATGATGATTCCTTTGTCGGCACGTCCGAGCATCGCACCACGAAAGTCACGCACTGCGGACGGACCTACGGAATCCTTGTAGCGCTTACACTGGAAATAGACCCGGAAGCTGACGAATGGATTGACCTGGAGAACGCCATTACCGTCAAGCCCTCCATCTCCACTCCGCCCCGTCACGACAACCTGCTCGAATCCCGACTCACGCAGCAGTCGCTGACAAAGCTGCTCGAATCCACCGGGCGGCAATGTCTTCAAGAGGGCAAGCAACTCGGAGCGGTATGACTTCGGAGCCGAGGCACCAGGCCCCTTGCCCTCGGGACGGTCACCCGCCGAAGCATCTTTCTCGTCCTCATCGGCCTCATCGGTCCCGACTGCCGCGAACTTCTGATGAAGCTCCCGGAAAAGGCTCAAGGACTTTTCTGCATCTAGCTTTGTCTCTCGCCCCTTCTCCGTCAGGCTCCAGACACCTCGTGTAGAGGCGTCTATCAGGCCTGCCTTGGCGAGATAGAATCGCGCCCAGTTCACTTGGTTCGCGAATCGTGGCGACCCACTCTTGAGCTGCGCTGTCTGCTCGGACTCGGTGAGCCTGAAGCGCTCGGCAATCAGGTCCTGAACTTCAACAGGGCGACCAGAGCCCCCCAGCGTTCGCAGGGAATCGAGCACCGGACCGAAGTAGCGCACGAACTTCGGGCCTGCGGATTTCTTCTGCGGTTGAGACAAGAACACCTCCGTGAGGTACCTGAATCTACCTGAACCACCCAATGGGTGGCTGGGGACCTGCCTCACCTCCGAGTCGCTGCTGCTACTCCATGCGCGGATGGGTCACGAAGTGTTGCGCCCCTCAACGCTGCAAGGCCTCCAGGATGGCCTCGGCGCTGACGTGCTCGTCACAGAGGGCCTGGAACTCGGTGCGGTCCGGCACCCGCGAGACATACAGCTCCGCCGTCACCGGACGCGCGGTGACGTGCTGGGAGTAGCTGAAGAGGACGTCGGATGCCTCCTCGGAGCGTCCGTTCCGTCCATGCACCGTGACTTGTGGCGGCGTGAGGAACCGTGCCTTCACGGTGGTGGAGTGGAAGCCCAGGACGGCGGTGACCTTCGTCTTCTGGCGCTGCATGTCGAAGAACAGGGGCACGACACACCGCGGGTCCCTCGCGAGGTCCGCGTCCTTCGTCCACTGACGCAGCCACTGCCGCGTCAGCAGCGAGGCCGGGAGCACGGCCTCCGGGCTGTCCTCGAAGCCCAGCTCCTGCCGGACGATGGCGTGCGCCCCGCGGAAGAGGTTCTCCATCCACACCAGCTCTTCCAGCAGCGGCACCTCCTCTTCCTCGCCCCCTGGCAATACCCGCCGGGTATTGGCCAGGGCGAGCTCGCCCAGGAACTCGCAGAGCACGTTTCGGATGAAGCGGTACCCCTCCGCACGACGCCGGTAGAACTCGGCCAGCGGCTCGACGGAGAGCCGGGGCGCGACGATGAGCGGGATGCCTCCTCCAGCGGCAAGCTGCTCGAGCTGCTTGATGTGGGTCTCCCGCGTCATCGCGAAAAGCGCACGGAACTGCCGTTCCAACTCGGCGCGGTAGCGGGGCCCGATGACGAGCCGCTCCGCCTCCGGCATCCGCTCCGGTATCAGGAAGGGAACCAGCGCGTGGAACTGATGGTCATACCAGCCGGACTCCGGCGTCGGCGCGCTGTCGAGCCGGCCATCGCGAAGCCGCGCCATCAACTCATCGACGAGCTGGAAGTCCTCCGGGGGAGCCCTCTCGGAGAAGAGCGCCTTCACGAGCCGTCCCTCGTGTGAGTCCGAGGGCGGGAACAAGCACCGCTCTCCTCCCGACGCCGCGTCGAGCGCAGGCTGGGACAGCGGATTCGTCAGACGGCCGAGCAACCCGAGATGTCTGCGCCACCCCCCCAGCAGGAGCGCGTCCGACTGGAGCACCGAGAACAGGCACGTCGCCACGTCGTCCTGCAGCGGCGTCTGGAGAAGCCGGTCCTGCTTGAACAAGGCCTCCAGCTCGGGAGTCCACGTGTAGAAGCCCAGGGGCTTCGACGCGCCCGGACTGGCCTCGAACTCCGCGAGGGCCCGCTTCACCAGCAGCTGGAGTTTCCGGTCCTTCGTCTCCTCCAGCTCTCCCGTCATCGACAGCGCGGAGCGCAGGAGGACCAGTACCGGCTTCAGCACCTCGGCAGTGCCCTGCTGCCACTCCTTCAGCACGGTCTGCTGGAGCTGCTCGACGAGGTGGCGCTTGCCGGGAAGAGACGGTGTGCCGTGCTGCATACGCAGGTCGACGGCCGCGTAGAGCCCGTCATCGAAGGCCTTGGCCTTGAGCGCGAAGGCCATGGCCGGCGCCCACGTCCACTGCAGCTCCATCGAGGGCAGGGAGGTGTAGAGGCACGGCGGGATGGGGCGACTCATGTCGAGGGGTGTGATTTCCTCGGAGTCTCCGATGCGCTCCTTCGGCTTCCGGAGGCTGGGATGGCGCCGAAAGTTCCAGAAGGGCTCCTGGTCATCCGCCTCCAGCTCGAGACGCTGCGGGGACAGGTCGACCTCGACGTCGACGTCATGGTGCCGCGACGTGAACTGGTAGCGAGACATCACGCGAACGTAACGCACTCCAACGGCAACGCACCGCGTCCAACGCAGAGCCCCAACCACCGTGCGTGCAGGCGGGCGCTCGTTGGCATCCCAATGAGCGACGTCCGTCCGGACGCGGACAGCGACTTCGCCGCGAGGCGCTGGGAGGGAATACGAAACGTGGCATGTTCCGCCCCCCATGGCCGTCAGCGTCTTCGACCTCTTCAAGATTGGCATCGGACCCTCCAGCTCTCACACCGTCGGGCCCATGCGCGCCGCACGCACGTTCGCTCAGCGGCTCGCGGAGGGCGGCAAGCTGGAGCGCCTCTCCAAGCTCAAGGTGGAGCTGTTCGGCTCGCTCGGCGCCACGGGCAAGGGGCACGGCAGCGACAAGGCGGTGCTGCTCGGCCTGCGCGGTGAGACGCCCGAGGGCGTGGACGTCGAGTCCATTCCCGCGGTGATTGCGCGCTGGCGCACGGAAGGGCGCGTGGCCGTGCTGGGCCAACGTGAAGTCACCTTCAAGGACGGCGAGCACCTGGTGATGCACCGCCGCCGCACGCTGCCGTACCACCCGAACGGCATGCGCTTCTCCGCCTTCGCCGCGGACGGCACGGAGCTCGACTCGCGCGTCTACTACTCCGTGGGCGGAGGCTTCGTGGTGGACGAGTCGGCGGCCGAAGGCCAGAGCCCGATTCGCGCGGACACCACGCCGCTGCCCTTCCCCTTCACGTCCGCAGCGGAGCTGCTCGCCCACTGCGAACGCACGCGCCAGCCCATCAGCGCCATCATGCTGGCCAACGAGAAGACGTGGCGGAGCGAGGAGGAGATTCGCTCCGGCCTTTTGCGCATCTGGGAGGTCATGCAGGCCTGCGTGAAGCGCGGGTGCACGAGCAGCGGCATCCTCCCCGGTGGCCTCAAGGTGGAGCGGCGCGCGGCGGCCATGTACCAGCGGCTGCTCAGCCGTCCCGAGGCGGGCCTCACCAACCCGCTCACCGTGCTGGACTGGGTGAACCTCTACGCGCTCGCGGTGAACGAGGAGAACGCCGCGGGCGGCCGCGTCGTCACCGCGCCCACCAACGGCGCGGCGGGCATCATCCCCGCGGTGCTGCACTACTACTGGCGCTTCGTGCCGGGAGCGAACGAGGACGGCGTCGTGCGCTTCCTCCTCACGGCCGGCGCCATCGGCGTGCTCTACAAGGAGAACGCCTCCATCAGCGGCGCCGAGGTGGGCTGCCAGGGCGAGGTGGGCAGCGCGTGCTCCATGGCCGCGGGCGGGCTCACCGAGGTGCTGGGCGGCACGCCGCTGCACGTGGAGAACGCGGCGGAAATCGCCATGGAGCACAACCTGGGCCTCACGTGCGACCCCATCGGCGGGCTCGTGCAGGTGCCGTGCATCGAGCGCAACGCCATGGCCTCCGTGAAGGCCATCAACGCCACGCGCATGGCCATGTCCGGCGACGGGCGCCACTTCGTCAGCCTCGACAAGGTCATCAAGACGATGCGCGACACCGGCCGCGACATGAAGGACAAGTACAAGGAGACGGCGCGCGGCGGCCTCGCCGTCAACGTGCTGGAAGTGGCCAACCTGAGCGTCGGCCTCCCGGAGTGCTGACGCGCAACTGCGTTGCGCCCCGCCGTTCGCTCACCCGGCCGGGAAAAGTTGCGTGAGGACATACAGACGCGGCCGGCGTCTGGTTCGAAAACGTTTTGTTGCATTGTGGCTACTGCAATTAAGCGGAAGGATGGGGAGTCGCGGAATACCCACCGCACCTGCGCTGCCCCCGCGGCGCACGAGGAACCCCATCCAATGACAGACAGACAACGACGACCCCTCCGGGCCCTCCAATCCCTGCTCACCGCGCTCGCCCTGGCGCTGGTGGCCCTGCCCGCCGGCAACGCGCGGGCACAGACGACGTACTCGCTCTTCAGCAACGGCACGCCCGCCGTTCCCTCGGTGACCAACGACTCCTCCGCCGGGGAGCTGGGCGTGAAGTTCAAGGCCGACGTGAATGGCGAAATCGTGGGCGTGCGCTTCTACAAGGGCGCGGGCAACACCGGCACGCACGTGGGCCATCTGTGGAGCGCCACCGGCCAGCTGCTGGCCACCGCCACCTTCACCAACGAGACGGCCACCGGCTGGCAGCAGGTGAACTTCACCACGCCCGTGCCCGTCACGGCCGGCACCACCTACGTGGCCTCGTACCACGCGCCGAACGGTGGTTATGCCTTCACCGAGTACGGGCTCACGGTGGGCACGGACGCGCTGCCCCTGCACGCGCCCGCCAGCGCGGCCAGCGGCGGCAACGGCGTCTTCAAGTACGGCCCCGCCGGCACCTTTCCCAACGAAAGCTTCCACGACGCCAACTACTGGGTGGACGTCGTGTTCCGTCCGGCCGCGCCCGTCACCCTCTGGCCGGCCACCGCCACGCCCGCCATCGCCTCGGTGACGAATGACTCCACGCCCGTGGAGCTGGGCGTGAAGTTCAAGAGTGACATCGCCGGCAACGTGCTGGGCGTGCGCTTCTACAAGGGCTCGGCCAACACGGGCACGCACGTGGGCCACCTGTGGAGCGCGACGGGCCAGCTGCTCGCCACCGCCACCTTCACCGGCGAGACGGCCACCGGCTGGCAGCAGGTGACCTTCTCCTCGCCGGTGGCCATCGCCGCCAACACGACGTACATCGCCTCGTACCACGCGCCCGTCGGCGCCTATGCCTTCGACAACGGCGGGCTCGCCTCGGGCGTGGACACCGCGCCGCTGCACGCGCTGCCCGGCACCACCAGCGGCGGCAACGGCGTGTACAAGTACGGCCCGGCGGGCACCCTCCCCACCGACAGCTTCGGGAACTCCAACTACTGGGTGGACGTGCTCTTCCAGGCCACGGGCGTGCCGCCGCCGACGCCGCTTCCGACCGGCACCTACAGCCTCTTCCCCGCCACCGCGACGCCGGGCACCCCCAGCGTCAGTGACCCGGTCGCCGCCGAGCTGGGCGTGAAGTTCCGCGCGGACGTGGACGGCAGGGTGAAGGGCATCCGCTTCTACAAGGGCACGGGCAACACCGGCACACACGTGGGCAACCTGTGGAGCAGCACGGGCGCCAATCTGGCCAGCGCCACCTTCATCGACGAGACCGCCATCGGGTGGCAGCAGGTGAGCTTCGCCACGCCGGTGTCCATCACCGCGGGCACCACCTACGTCGCCTCGTACTTCGCGCCCGCCGGCGGCTACGCCTTCGACGCCAACGGCCTCGCCAACGGGGTGGACACCGCGCTGCTGCACGCGCTGCCCGGCACCACCAGCGGCGGCAACGGCGTGTTCGCGCAGGGCTCGGTGTCCTCCTTCCCCAACGGCAGCTTCCAGAACGCCAACTACTGGGTGGACGTGGTGTTCGAGCCGACCAGCGCCCTGCCCCGCCCGGGCGTCACCGGCTCCGGCCCGGTGCTGGTGGCCACGGACCCGACCAACCACTTCACCGACTACCTGAAGGAAATCCTCAAGGCCGAAGGCATCACCACCTTCGCCACCACCGACGCGGGCAACATCGGCAACACGGTGTCGCTCAATGACTACAAGGTGCTCATCCTCGGCGAGGAGACGCTAAGCGCGGCGCAGGTGACGCTCGTCACCAACTGGGTGAACGCGGGCGGCAGCCTCATCGCCATGCGCCCCGCGGCCAACCTCCACGCGCTGCTCGGAATCACCGCGGCCACGGGCACGCAGGACAACGGCTACATCCTCATCGACACCACCCAGGCGCCGGGCGCGGGCATCACCGCGGAGACGATGCAGTACCACGGCCCCGCGGACCGCTACACGGTGACGACGGGCACGCGCGCGGTGGCCACGCTGTACTCGAACGCCACCACGCCCACGACCTACGCGGCAGTCACGCTGCGCACGGTGGGCACCGGCACGGCCATCGCCTTCGCGTATGACCTCGCGAAGTCCGTCATCCTCACGCGCCAGGGCAACCCGGCGTGGCAGGGGCAGAACCGCGACGGCTCCGGCGTCGGTCCGGGCGCGCGCGCCAGCGACATGTTCTACGGCAACGCGTCCTTCGACCCGCAGCCGGACTGGGTGAACCTGAACAAGGTCCAGATTCCCCAGGCGGACGAGCAGCAGCGCCTGCTGGCCAACACGCTCCACCTCACCAGCAGCGTCCCGCTGCCGCGCCTCTGGTACTTCCCCAGCGCGAAGAAGGCGGTGGTGGTGATGACGGGCGACGGACACCCGGGCTACGCCATCACCCAGCGCTGGCAGAACTACCTCAACGCCAGCCCCGCGGGCTGCAGCGTGGAGGACTGGCAGTGCGTGCGCGGCACCGTCTACGACTTCATCGGCGGACTGACGGGGGCGCAGGCGCAGAGCTACACGGCGCAGGGCTTCGAGTACGCCCTCCACATCAACACCGGCTGCGCGGACTACACGGCCACCACGCTGGACCCGAGCTTCTTCACGCCGCAGCTCGCGGGCTTCGTGTCGTCGTACCCGGGCATCCCCGCGCCCGTCACCAACCGCACGCACTGCATCGCGTTCAGCGACTGGGCCACGCAGCCCAAGGTGTCGCTGGCCCATGGCATCCGGCTGGACACCAACTACTACTACTGGCCGGACTACTGGGTGCAGGACCGTCCGGGCGTCTTCACCGGCTCGGGCCTGGCCATGCGCTTCGCGGACGTGGACGGCACGCCCATCGACGTGTACCAGCTCGCCACGCAGATGACGGACGAGTCGGGCCAGTCGTACCCGCTGCACATCGACACGCTGCTGGCCAACGCGCTCGGCACGAAGGGCTACTACGGCGCCTTCAACGCCAACATGCACGTGGACTGGGACCCGTCGGCAGGCGCCTCGGGCTCCGCGGCCATCATCGCCTCCGCCCAGCGCGAGGGTGTGTCCGTCATCACCGCGAAGCAGCTCCTCACGTGGCTCGACGCGCGCGAGGCCACGCAGGTGTCCTCCGTCGCCTTCACCAGCACGACGCTCACCTTCACCGTGGCCTCCCCGGCGCGCAACCTGTCGCTGATGGTGCCCACGCGCACCGCGACGGGCCGCACGCTGGTCTCGGTGACGCGCAACGGCTCGGCCGTGACGACGGTGCCGCAGACCATCAAGGGCGTGGGCTTCGCGTTCATCAACGGCGCGCAGGCCGGCACGTACACGGCCACGTACAACTGAGTCACACGTCACCCCGTCCCACGGGGTGATATGCGCGGCCCGGCGGGGAGTGCTCACGCCGGGCCGCGCTGCTTTTCGCGTGGCGTGCGTGGCCCTTGGCGCCCCAACGTGGGGGGTGGCCCGTGCGGCGGGGTGCGTCTTGCGTCGGGTCGCCCGGCGGCTCTAAGACGCGCCCGGCCCGTCCCCCGGTTGGGCCCTTGTCCAGAGGACACACACCCCATGCTCAAGAAGATTCTCGGCATCCTCGCCGCCGCCATCCTCCTGTTCGTCGGCTTCGTCGCCACCCGCCCCGCGGAGTTCTCCGTGCAGCGCAGCGCCACGCTGCCCGTGCAGGGTGACGTTGCCTTCGTGCTCGTCAACGACTTCCACCGGTGGCCCGAGTGGTCTCCGTGGGACAAGCTGGACCCGAACATGAAGACCACGTTCTCTGGCGCGGAGTCCGGCCAGGGCGCGGTCTACTCCTGGGTTGGCAACAGCGACGCCGGCGAAGGCAAGATGACCATCGAGGAGAGCAAGCCCTCCGAGCTCGTCCGCATCAAGCTGGAGTTCATCAAGCCCTTCCCGTCCACCGCCATCACCACCTTCGCCTTCAAGCCCGCCGAGGGCGGCACCGAGGTGTCGTGGACCATGGCCGGCCAGAATGACTTCATGGGCAAGCTCTTCTGCGTCTTCATCGACATGGACAAGATGGTGGGCAAGGACTTCGAGAAGGGCTTCGCCAGCATGAAGACGGCCGCCGAGGCCGAGGCGAAGAAGCGCGCCGAGGCCGAGGCCGCGCGCGTGGCCGCGGAGAAGGCCGCTGCGGAGAAGGCGGCCGCTGAGGCCGCTGCCGCTGCCGCCGCCGCGGGCCAGCCCGCCGAGGGCGCTCCGGCCGTTGCTCAGCCCACGCCGTGATTCACAGCTGACGTCGTGCATGCCGCGCCCCGTGTGATGCGGATTCTCCGCGACCGGGGCGCGGTGCTGTTTCAGGCGCTCATGGACAGAACCTCGGCAACGAGTGCCTTCCCAGTGGATGACGTCGCCCACTGCCTGGTGCGGCCCATGACTTCAGTCCAACGTGCGCGGGCGCCTCAGTGAGGCATCCGCCCCACGAACATGCCCAGCATGAAGGCCAGCACGGCGACGGCGAGCACCCAGACCATCGGGACGCCCTTCCGTCCTGCATGGACCGGAGGAGAGATGCGCACCGCCCCCTGCTCCTCCGGGACGATGATGCGCACCTTGATGACGGCCTTCGTCAGCACGTCCTCCACGTCGTTCAGGAAGCGCTCGTACTCCTCCGGCGCCATCTCCAGCGGCTGGCCGTGGTGCGACTCGTAGCGCTTCGCCACGCCCTCGAAGTTGCGCAACTGCGCCTCGCGCTTGGACACGTCCACCCAGCCGCAGATGAGCGACGGCGCGTTGCCCTTCCTCGGCACCAGTGAAATCGCCTGCCGGGCCAGCTTGCCTCCCGCCGTGCTCGGCCCCTCCGGCTCGTCGATGCGCAGCACCCGGTGCGGCCCCCGGCCATACATCTTCGAGGCCAGCGCCCGCCGCAGCTCCTCCGCCAGCAGCGCCGAGTGGTTCGCGAACATCGTCCGCAGCGCCGGGGACTCGTCCTGCGCCGCGACCTTCCCCTTCGCGGGCTCCAGCGGATTCAGCCGCACCACGCCCACCTTCTCCGGCGCCGGGCTGGCCCGCTTGTCCTTGTCCTTCTCCTTGCCCCCGGCCTTCGCCAGCCAGCCCGTCGGCTTCGCGCCGGCCTTGCTCAACGGCTTCGGGCTCTGGATGTCCGTGGGCACGTCTGACGATTCGCTCCCCCGTGCCTTGCCGCCACGCACGGGCCGGTCCTCCACCGGCCCCATGCGCGTCGCGTTCGGGTCGATTTCGTCGAGCGGCGCCATGCGCGTCTCGAGCGGCCCCGTCTCCTCGCGACGGGTGAGCAGCGGGATGTCCCGCGTCGCGTCCTCGTCCCCCTCTGGAGCGACTCGCGTCTCGTCGGAGCGCCCCGGGCTGGCGGCCCTCCTCTTCCCATTGGACATGTGCGGCCCTCTCCCGGCCGAGCATACTTCAAGCCCGGCCCGAGGCCGTCAACGGAGACCCACCCCCACCGTCCTCAAGGCACCAGCCGCACCGTCAGCGTCCGCGCATCCGAGCGCCCCTGGTCGTCCACCGCGCGCACCACGTACGTCCCCGGCCGCGCTGCCCAGTGCAGGGGCTCGCCCCGGGGCGCGGTACCCACGAGCTGCTCGTCCACGAACCAGAACACCTTCCGCACGTCCGCGTCCGTCACCACCGCCAGCGGCACCGTCTGCGGCTCCTTCGCGGATGCGCGCACGTTGTAGTCCACGCCCTCCTGCGGCGTGGAGATTTGCGGCGCGGAGCCCTCGCTCGCGCGCTGCTCGAGGCCGCACGTCGCGTCCTCCGCGGGCGGCACGCGCCGGGGCAGGCCCGCCTTCTGGAACAGGCGCAGCAGGTCGGACGGCCAGAACTCGAATACCTGCGCGCGCGTGGACGGCCCGGGCGCGCACGTCCTCAAGCCCGTGCGCGTGTCCACCAGCACCTCGCGGTGCACGTCACACGCGCGGATGGGCGAGACACCCGGGATGAACCACGTGCTCGCCTTCCGGTGGCAGTGAGGCCCGGGGATGCCGCCGGACAGTGCGCACACCTGCACGCGGCTGACGCCGGGCGGAGGCATCGGGTGCACGCGCCGCACATCCGGGTCCTTCGCGCGCAGCGAGTCCACCACCTCGAACATCAGCGGCGCCGCCGCCGTCTGCCCCACGAAGGCCGGGTTGGGCCGACCGTCGAAGTTGCCCACCCACACCGCCACCACGTACGGCCCCACCACGCCCACGCTCCACGCATCGCGGAAGCTCGTCGACGTGCCCGTCTTCCACGACACCGGCACCGTGTCCCGCGCCCACTCGGCGCGGAAGGCCTGCGCGGGCCGGGGCCCCTTCGACAGCGCGTCCAGCACCATGAAGCTGGACTCCGCGCTCAGCATCCGCGTGCCCTCGTCGCGCGACGCGTCCACGGACAGGCGCAGCGGACGCAGCAGACCTCCGTTGGCGAGCATGGCGTACAGCTCCACCAGCTCCACCATGGACACACCGGCCGAGCCCAGCGCGAGCGACAGCCCGTAGTACGACTCCTCGCGCAGCCCGGTGACGCCCGCCTGCCGGAGGAAGCCATACAGCCCGGGCGCGCGGAGCTGCTTCGCCAGCGCCACCGCGGGGATGTTGCGGCTGCGCACCAGCGCCTCCTCCGCGGCCAGCGGCCCCACGAACTCACCGTCGAAGTTCTCCGGGTCATACCCCCGGAAGCCGGTGGACGCGTCCTTCACCATGGTGCGCGAGTGCACCAGCCCCTGGTCGAAGCCCAGCCCGTAGATGAAAGGCTTGAGCGCCGAGCCCGGCGAGCGCTTCGCCTGCGTGCCGTCCACCTGCCCGTCGATGCTCTCGTCGAAGAAGTCCGCCGAGCCCACCGCCGCGCGCACCTCCAGCGTGCGCCAGTCCACCAGCATCGCCACCGCGTTGCGGATGCCCACCTCACGCCGCCGCTCCACGTACTGCCGCACGTGGCGCTCCAGCAGCTTCTGCATCGACAAATCCAGCGTGCTCTTCACGCTGGAGCCCGCCGGGCTCGCCCGCAGCGCGCGGCCCACGAAGTGCGGCGCGAGGAAGGGCAACTCCTCCGGCGTGCGCACCGGGAGCGGCTGCGACAGCAGGGCCCGCCGCTCGGCGTCCTCCGGATGCGGCTCCAGCCACCGCTCGAACAGGCGCATCCGCGCCGCCGTCAGCGCGCCGGCATCCTTCCCCGGGTCCCTGCGCGCGGGGCTCTGGGGGACGACGGCGAGGGTGAGCGCCTCGGACAGCGACAGTCGCTCTACGTCCTTCGCGAAGTAGACGAGGCTCGCAGCTCCCACGCCCTCCACGTTGCGGCCATAGGGCGCGAGGTTGAGGTACGCCTCCAGGATTTCGTCCTTCGAATACGTGCACTCCAACTGGAGCGCCCGCAGCATCTGCAACACCTTGCCGCCCGGAGTGCGCGACTCGATTCCGTAGCGGATGCGCGCGAGCTGCATGGTGAGCGTGGAGCCGCCCATGCGCCGCCCGCGCGCGACGTACGTGTTCCACACCGCGCGGCCCACCGCCACGGGGTTGACGCCGAAGTGCTCGCGGAAGTGCTGGTCCTCGTGGAGCAGCGTGGCCTCCACGAGCGTGGTGGGAATCCGCTCCAGCGGCACCCAGAGCCGGTACTTCTCGTCCGGCGACAGGGTGAGCCGCAGGAGCCGCCCCTCACGGTCGAACACCGCCTGCGAGAAGCCCAGCCCCTCGCGCAGCGGCGGCCGGGGCACCGCGGCGTACAGCACCGCGAGCCCCAGCACCGTCAGCAACACCCGGCGCAACCACCGCGGTTTCACGGCGCGGCCACCGTCACCTTCGAGCCCACCGAGCGCGCCCTCACGCCGCGGTCATACATGCCCTCGGCGAAGGCCGGCGGCATGACGAAGGCGCCCGTGTTGGTCGCCTTGATTCGATAGATGTACTCGGTGACGCTGGAGCCCACCGTGCCGTAGAGCACCACCCGGTCCTCGCGCACGTCCACGTACTCGGGCGAGAACGAGGACTGGTCGCTGCCCACCGGCGGCACCCAGCCGCCCGCGACGGGCTCCGGCTCCTGGTAGTACGACTCCTCCCCCTCGCCCTCGTCGGACGCGTCCTCGGAGCCCTCGGACGACTCGGAGGACTCCTCCTCCGAGGAAGGCGCGGCCGGCTTCTCCATCACCACCTCGAAGCCACCGGGGAGCAAATCGGTGATGGCCACGTGCGAGACGTTGTCACCGACGGAGCGCAGCTTGAGGTGCACCTCCACCTCGCCGCCCAGCGGCACCTCCGTCACCACCTTGCCGTCCAGGCTCCGGAGCTCGCGCTGCACCTCCAGCTTCTGGACGATGGGCTGCGTGGGCACCTCCAGGTCGTAGCCCGCCTGCGTCACCTGGAAGAAGAGCGGCGCCTCCGTGGGGCCCTGCACGCGCACGCCGGTGGCCTGGTCGGAGAAGGCCACCTGCGGGAAGAGCCCGTCGGGAATCGTGAGCGGGCGGAGCGAGTCCGCCACCTTCTCCAGGATGGCCGTCCCGCTGCGCGACGGCATGCCCTTCGCGCCCAGCGCCTGTGCATAGGCCTCCAGGCCGAGGATGGCGTACGCGGAGGACAGCGTGTTGAAGCGCTCCGAGAGGATGGGCTGCGTCATCCCCACGAGCATCGCCCCGGTGATGGACTCGAGCCGCTCCGGGAAGTGCCGCGACACCAGGTAGAGCACCTGCGAGTCGTAGACGAGCCCGTCATACAGCCAGGCGTAGTCCGCCTCCTGCGGCGTCCCCACGCGCACCTTCTTCAGCGCGGCCTCGGCCTCCTTGTCCTGCTTGAGCAGCTTGTGCGTCGCGGCGATGTACGCGGCCGTCAAATCCGTGGGCCACGTCTCCGCGGCGTTCGTGTCCAGCCACTCGCGCAGCGACACCACGGACTGGCGGGACACCTTGCCGTTGCGGGTGAGCACGTACTGGGCATACGCCACGTTGCGCGCCTGGTTCAGGTCCGACGGCGTGCGGCTCACGAGCGACGTCAGCCACGTGAGGCCCCGGTTGAGGACATCCGGAGGCACCGCGAAGCCGCGCTCCTTCGCCTCGGTGAGGAAGTGCAGCGCATAGATGCTCGGCAGCGTGGGCGCGTACGAGTTGGCCGCCCACAGGCCGAAGGCGCCCTCCTCGTTCTGCCGCGTGCGCAGCACCTGGAGCGCCGCCGCGAAGGAGGCCTCGGCCACCTGCGGCCCCTGGCCCGTGAGCTCGCGACGGTTCTTCAGCACCACCGACGGGAAGGCGCGGCTGACGAGCTGCTCGGTGCACCCGTAGGGGTACTTGTCCAGGTACGTGGACAGGCCGCGCGCCAGGCCCAGGGGCAGCGGCGACGCGCTCACCTCCAGCGTGCGGTAGGCGCTGTGCATCTTCCGCGTCACGGCCACGTCCGTCTTGCCGTCCTTGACGTGGCCACCCGCCACGGACGTGAGGTACGGCACCGCGGGCCGCACGCTCAGGTCCACCGACTGCTTCACGCGCTCCTTGCCCATGGACGCGGTGAAGGCCAGCGTCCCCGAGCCGAGCACCGACTTCGCGCGCACGCGGAACGTCGTGCTCGCCTCGCGCCCCTCGTCGATGTCGAGCGGCCGGCTCGCCTCGCCCAGCACCTCCAGGTGCTCGGACGTCTTCAGCTCCAGCGTCACCTTCGCGCCCTTGCCGGAGCCCTCCACGCTGTTGGCCACCGCCACGCCCACGTTGAACTCGTCCCCGGGCGCCACGAAGGTGGGCACGCTGGGCGTAATCACGAAGGGCCCACGGATGACGGCGCGCTTGCTCGCCGCGCCCACCGACTCCGCGCCCACGGCCACGGCCATGACGCGCAGCTCGCCGTTGAAGTAGTCCGGCACGTTGTAGACGAGCTCCCGCTCCGTCTCGTCGATGTCCACGACGCCGGACCAGTAGGCCACGGGCTTGTCGCGCTTGCGCTTGAAGGGGTTGAGGTTCTTTCCAATCGCGTTCGCGCCCTCGTCGTCACCGCCCATGGCTGAGACGGCCTTGGACACGGAGAACTCGGGCAGCAGCAGGTCCAGAATCTGGCCCGTGCGGACCTCCAGCGCGCGCTTCTTGAAGAAGTGCGCCAGCGGGTCCGGCGTCTGGTATCCGGCCACCTGGAGGATGCCCTCGTCCACGGCGAACACCACCACCTTGCCGGCGCGGTCACCCTTGTAGCGGATGCGGTACGGCTCGCCGGGGCGGGCCTTGTCCGCGCTGGTGAGCGTCACCTGCAGCGCGCGGCTCGCGCGGCTCACGGAGAATGGCACCACGCCGTAGCTCAGCGGGCTCATGAAGATTTCCTGCGAGTCCATGGCGCGAACAAAGGTCACGTTGACGTAGCCGTTACCCTCCAGGCCCGGCGGCAGGCGGATGGTCTGCACGGTGCTGGTGGCGTCCGCCTTGAACCACTTCCACGCGTAGACGCGGTCTCGCTCAATCGTGATGAGACCCGCGCCGGTGTACGGCGCCTTGACGCTCAGCTCGATGTCGTCGCCCGGCGTGTAGTCCTGCTTCGCGAGCTTCACCTCCAGCTCCGCGTTCTTCTCCAGCGCGCGCGTGAGGTTGGCCTGGCCGGCCACAGAGTACTCCACGCGGCTGAGCTGGACGCCCTCCGCGTCCTTCACCATCACCACGTATTCGCCGGGCTGCTCGGTGGCCAGCGCGTACTTGAAGCCCGCCTCGCCCAGGGGCAGCTCGCGCGTGCGCACCGGGATGTCGCGGCGCACGGACTGGTAGCGGTACGTGCCGTTGGACTGCTGCGTGAGCACGGACACCCAGCGCTGCTCGATGAGCTCCGCCTTCAGGCCCTGCACCGCCACCTTCTTCAGATTCGGGTCCACGGCGATGAAGTCCACCGAGCGCGAGGAGCCCTGGCTCAGATAGTTCAGGCCGCCGTCCGGCTTGAAGCCGATGAGGTACGGCAGCGGCGACACCAGCAGCGACGCCTCGGAGGACACGCCGCGGCCGCCCTCCGCCTCGTAGCCCTCCGCGAGGAAGGACACGCGATACGTCGCCTTCTCGTACTTCTCCAGGCCCAGGGTGAACTCCACCTCGCCGTTGTCGTCGGTGGTGGCCTCCTCCAGGCGCTCGGTGAAGGTGCGCTGCGCGGTCAGCGGGTCATAGAAGTAGTAGCTGGAGTACTTGCGGAAGTTCGGGTACGCGGGCGAGAGGGACACCTCGGCCGTCACCCGCCGGTTGGCGGCGGGGATGCCGAAGAGGTTCTTCAGCGTCACCTGGCCCTTGAGGTCCTTCGGGGACACCCAGCCCTCGGTGCGCTCGGCGTTGAAGCGCGTGGTGATGCGCATGCGGTCCGGGAGGAACTCCTCCACGCGCACCGTGGTGGAGCCGAGCAGGCTGCCGCGCTGGCCGTCCTTCACCACGTACAGGTTCACCTGGTAGTTGCCCGTGGGGGACGTCTCCTCCGTCGTGTACTGGAGCGACTCCAGGCCCACGGCGGGGAGGGAAATCTTCTTCTTGAAGACCTCCAGGCCACGCGGGTCGAGGACGGCCGCCTCCAGCGGGACGCCAGTGGGCGGGCGGCTCCAGTCGGACGCCTTCACCACCAGCGCCACGTGGAAGGTGTCACCGGGACGGTAGAGGCCGCGGTCGGAGAAGAGGAACGCGGAGAGCCGGTCCGGCGTGGTGCCGTTCTCCACGCCGCCCACGTCGAAGCGGCTGAAGTTGAGCTGCCGGTCATACCGGTTGACGGGGATGAAGGCGAAGTCCTCGCCCTTGCGCGCCAGGTACACCGTGGGCGTGCGCTCGCGCACGAAGTCCGTCAGCTTCGGGAAGGCGGCGTGGCCGTTCGCGTCCGTGGTGACACTCACCACGGGGAGGCCATTCTTGCCCAGCACGCTCACCGTCACGCCCTCCGCGGGCGCACTGGAGCCGAGGCTCTGCACGAAGACGTCATGCGAGCCGTCCGCGTTGTCCTTCACGACGAGGCCCAGGTCCGTCACCAGCAGGAGCCGCGCATCCTCCTGCCCGGTGGGCGTCTTGTTCTCCGGGTCCCAGCTCTGGACCTTGAAGAAGAACAGGCCGCGCCGCTGGGACGGGGCGTTCTCCGGCGTGAGGTAGGGCGCGAGGTCGAAGGCGGCGTACTGCGCCTTGCCGCGGCCGGCGCCCTCCAGCGGGCGCACCTCGGAGAACGTCTCGGAGATGTTCTCCTCGTCGAACCGATACGAGGCGAACTCGGGGTGGGCGAAGCGCCCTTCCGTCTGCGTAATCAGGTGGTTGAGCTGGTCCGGCAGCACCCGGGCGAGCGAGAAGCGCAGCGCCTTCACGTCGCGCGACATCACCGTCACCTTCTTCTCACCCGCGAGGCTGAGCAGCGCGCCCTCGTGGAGGATGCTCACCTCCTCGGGGAAGGGCGGCACCTGGACGATGGTGTCGTAGCGCTCGGCCAGCACGTAGCCGCCCGCGGACTGCGTGCCCTTGTTGAGGCGCACGTAGAGGGAGCGGCCCACGTCCGCGTGGACGCGGAAGCTGTGCAGCGTGGCGAACTCCGTGTCCGTGGGCACCGCGTCCAGCTTCACCCTCGCGGAGGCCGGCAGCAGCTCCTCGCCGATGCTCGCGACGCCGTAGTCACTCCACGTGGCGTTGGGCACCGCGGGCTGGCCATCCTTCGCGGGCCGGTCCTTGGGGAGCAGCCAGACCTGGAGATTCTTTCGCAGCTCCGCCTCGGAGACGCCGGTGGTGAGGTTGAGCACCAGCACCTGCTCCGGCTCGTAGCGGTCATTGCGCACGAGCGAGACTTCGGTGCCGCCCACGTGGAAGTACGTGAACATGCCGGGGATGGTGACGCGGCGCTCCTGCCGGTCCTGGGCGGCCTCTCCGCCCCGCGCCGCGCGGATGCCGGGCGCCACCATCAGCGTCATCAGCGTGTCCTTCGGCGGAATCGGGATGAGGTCCGACTGGAGGTACGCCTGTCCCTTGAGCTTGTCGTAGGTGATGTTGAGCGGGAAGTTGTCGGAGCCCACGCCGAACAGCCCGCGCTTCTCCTCACCCGTGTGCAGCGAGACGTTGCGCACCAGCGTCGCCGGGTCCACCGCGTGGGAGAACGTCAGCGTGGCCACCACGCGCTTCTCCTTCGGATTGCGCGGGTCCTCGTAGAACTCGAGGTTGGAGATGGTCACGGAGAACGGCGCGGACTTGAAGGTCGTCTCGTACGCGTCCAGCAGCACGTGGTCCGGGAACAGCGAGCGGTCCAGCGAGACTTTGTACTCCTGCCCCACCGCCCAGTCCTCGGCCGGGGTGAAGGTGAGCATCTGGTCACTGGCCCAGCGCCACTCGCCCTTCACCGGAGGCGTCATCGTGATTCCCGCCGTGACGGGCTTGCCGATGGCCTCCAGGCGCGCCACCGAGCCGGTGAAGTGCAGGTACACCGGCATCGGCTGGAGCTGCTCCTCCAGCTTCGTCAGCGGAGGGTTGGTGGCGCTGAGGGCGTAGCTCACCGGCTTGGGGCGGTTCTGGTACCAGCGGTAGCCGGCATCCGCGCCCACGACGAGCAGCACGAGCGCGAGCAGCGAGAACGCGAAGCGCTTGGGGTGCTGGCGGACCTTGGCGATAGCGGCGCGCGCGGCGCGGGCACCGGCGCGGCCCAGGGCGGCGGCCCAGGGTGGTGGGTTCCATTGAAGCTCGCCGAACACGCGCGTGAGGAACCGCGGTCGGGGCGGAGTGGGTTCCGATTCGTTTGAGGACATGGGGTGGGGTGCGGCACGAGGTGCCTGCTCGGAAGAGAGCAAGCAGGAGGCCAGCTACGACCGATGAAAGCACGAGTCGGGCCGGGAACTGAAACGAGGGGACGCGGGCGGCGAGCCACGGGGGCGTGTGCGCGCGCGGCCACGCCTTCGCGCAGGTGCGTGGCTGGTTGGCCGCTTGCCCTGGCTCTAGCGGGAGCCGGAGCCCGGCCAGGGCGTGCGGAAGTTCCGATGCGAGCCGTTCCCCGGAGGCGCCGGCCTCGATGGAGGCGGGGGCTCTTGAGGGATGGGAGCGAAGGCATCGGGTGGGTCCATCACCACCACGGCGGGGCTGGGGGCGAGGACACCGCTCGCGAGGAGCGCTCCGACGAGCAGCCCGGCCACGGAGACACCCACGAGGGCCCAGCGCACCAGGCGGCGGCGCTTCGAGAGCGTTGGGGGGCCCTCGGCCTCGGTGACGCTCCCGCCCTCCTGAGCCCGTGGAGCCGGCTGCGCGGCGTCCCCATCTACCCGGGCCTGCATCACCGGAGGCGAGGAGGTCTCGGGAGCATCCCGAGAGACTTCGGGAGGCGTGGCACGCGCGGCACGCAGAGCCGCGAGCGCCTCCGCCGCGGAGCCGAACCGCTCGGAGCGCTTCTGCGCCAGCAACCTCCGGAGCAACGCCCGAAACGGCTCGGACGCCCGCACGTGCTGCTCGAAGGACAGCGCCAGCCCCTCGTCGAGCAGGTCCGCCGGCATGCGGCCACTGAGCGCGTGCACCAGCGTGGCGCCCAGGGCATACAAATCACTCGACGGCTCCACCGTCCCGCCGAGCTGCTCTGGCGGCATGTACCCGAAGGTGCCCACCAGCGTGGACCCGTGCGTCACCTCGCGCGCCAGGTGCCGGGCCGCGCCGAAGTCCACCAGCGCCGCGCGCCCGTCCGGACGGAGGATGAGGTTGGCCGGCTTCACGTCCCGGTGGATGAGCGCGGGCGTGCGCTGGTGCAGGGCCTGGAGCGTCTCCAGCACCTGCCCGGCCAGCGTCCACGCCTCGTCCTCGTCCAGGCGCTGCCGCTCCAGCCGCTGGAGGAGCGACTCACCCTCCAGGTACTCCTGCACGAGGTACAGCCGCGTCCCCACCCCGCGGCCCTCCTGGAAGCTCGCGACGAAGCGGGGGATGTCCGGGTGGCTCAGCGAGCGCAGCACCGCGGCCTCGCGCTCGAAGGCATCCAGTTGCTCCACGCCCGGCACCAGCGCGAAGAGGAGCTCCTTCAGCGCCACCCGGCGCCCTTCCGCGTCCACCGCGAGGTACACGCGCCCGTGCACCGACTGGGAGATGACCCGCTGCACGCGGTAGCCGCCCGGAGCCACGGCCGCGCCACAGTGGCCGCAGCGAGAGCCTTCGAGCGCGGCGTCGCACACCACGCACGCGGCCCGTCCGTCCTCGCGGTGGCCTGTGACGGATTGGATGCGCTCCACGGTGAACCTCCCAGACAGGCCCCAGTCTACGGGGCCAGGCCTGGGTGATGCGAACCGCGGGCCAGCCTACTTCCTGGGAGCCGTGGCTCCCCCGGCGCCAGGACGCGTCCAGCCATCCGGCCCGCGGCCGAAGAGCAGGCCCGGCCCCTCGCCCATCAGCACCGTCGACGAGAAGGCCGCCTTGATGAAGTCCTGCGCGCCCTGGCCGGTGCCCTCGGACAGCTTGCCGCCGTCCGCCTCGGCCCACTTGAAGGACTTGCCCCCGCTGGTCAGCTCCACCGCCAGCACCTGGCGGGACAGCTTGCTGGACAGGTCCGCCACGACCTTCGGGTCCAAGGCGCCGTCACGGCGCAGCTCGAGGAAGGCCATGCCCGAGGGCGAGCTGGCCGCGCGCCACTGCCACGCCTGCGAGAACTGCTGCGTCTGCCACCCCGCCGCGTCCATGTCCGCGACGAAGATTCGGCACTCGGGAGCGAGGCTCTCGGGGACGAAGCGCTCCTTCGGCGGGGACACCGTCCAGTCCTCCGCCACCACCGTGTCCGCCTGTCGCAGCCGGAAGGGGATGGTGTTGCACAGCTCCGCGAAGCGCTGCGCGTGGACGTCTTCCACCGAAGCCCCCGCGAGCAGCTTCGGCAGGGGCTGCGCTCCCACGGTGAGCGGCCCCGTCAGGTCGCGCGTGGCCACCTCCAGCGTCCGCCCGGCCAGGAACGCGGCCAGCCCCTCACGAGACAGCGAGTCGTACTTCTCGTATGCGCCGACGAAGCCATCCACCGCCGCCGACAGGGCGCGGAAGAAGGCCAGGTCCCACTGCTCGATACCCACCTCGCGGACGACGAGGAAGGTGCCCCCCTCGTCATGCAGCTTGTGGACGCTCCAGCGCAGCGTGCCCGGCGCGGCCGCGGGCGGCAGGGTCCCCGCCACCAGCCGCTGCCGCGACGTCACGGTGCGACCCACGCGCGCCAGCGCGGCGGTGATTCGGTCCGCGGCCTCCGGACCGACACCTGGTGCGAAACCTTCGATGAAGTGCCCCGCCATTCCTCACCCCGTTCAGAGCTTCCTGAAGTCGTAGCTCCCATCCGGCTTCAGGATGACCTCCATTCTGCCGTCCTTCGCGTTGATTTCGATACGCTTGACGAAGTCCTTGTCGAAAACGGCGCCCGGCGTCTGGATGGAGGTCGCGTCCGGGAGGCTCCAGTTCTTCTGGACGTCCGCCATGGTCCAGTGCGCGGAGGTGTCGATGTAGACTTCCACGTTCCGGATGTTGTGCTTCTGCGCCTTCTCCAGGGCCGCCATGGCCTGCGAGCGGGCGGACCAGGCCGTCATGCCCGGCTTGGAGGGGTCCGGAGTCCGCTTGAGCTGCATCGGCCGCGGCGGGTTGCCGATGAGGCCGTCGATGCCTGGATACGGCTTCTTGGTCGCATCGTCGCCGAAGAGGACGACGGGCTCTTTCCGGGCGGCCTGGAGCACCTCGGCCTGGGTGACTTCGTGCCCCGCGGGGATGTCCGCCTCGTAGCGGATCTCCACCCCGCCCGGCGACATCGTGCGCTGGGCGAGCTGGGGGTTGGTCAAATCCCCCAGGTTGCCGGCGTGGCGGATGAAGCGGTCCTGCTCCTCCAGGGCCTTGGAGATGCCGTTGAACTGCTGGCGCAGAATCTGGTCGCGCCGGGCGTCCGGCATCTTGAGGAACTTCTCCACCGTCTCCTCGAGCTTCGCGGGGCCTTTGTTGCGGGCCACGCGGTCCGCCCAGATGTCGAACGCCACCTGCTCCTTCGGGGTCAGCAGGCCGCGAGCCGCCACCTCGTGGGGGCCCGGCGTGCGGACCGCGCCGCCCGCCGTCTGCGCGGCGCTGAAGGAGACGGGCGCTCCGGGCGCCGCGGCTCGCGGCGTGAGGACCATCTTCTCCCCGGGGGGCAGCGCGCTGGCGCGCTCCAGCGCCGAGCCCAGCTCGGTGAAGCGGG
The DNA here is from genome assembly GCF_055568925.1 of Pyxidicoccus sp. M6. Taxonomy (NCBI): domain Bacteria; kingdom Pseudomonadati; phylum Myxococcota; class Myxococcia; order Myxococcales; family Myxococcaceae; genus Pyxidicoccus; species Pyxidicoccus sp. M6. The sequence goes on from NZ_CM145714.1 coordinate 11,006,746, forward strand.
CGAGCACCTCCTGCTTGTTGCCGGCCTGGGCCTGGGCCGCCGTCTCGCGAATCCAGGCGTCCATGCCGTCCAGCTTGCCCAGCCGCTGCATGTCCGCCGCGCGGTCGACGACCGCCACCAGCGGGGCCTCCATCACCTTCGGGTCCTGGAGCAGCTTCTCGATGTCGGCCAGCTCCGTCGTCCGCCCGCTGAACTCCTGGTGCACGACGTCGCCGTACTTGTCCACGTGGCCACGGCCCGGGGCGAGCGAGCCGAGGTTCGTCTCGTGCAGGCGCAGCTGGGTCTCCAGCTCCGCCACCTGCCGGTCGATGGACGCGCGCTCCGCCACCGTCGCGGCGTCGGGGCGGCCGCCCATGCTGGCGATGCGCTCGTCAATCTTCCGCTGCGCGGTGTCCAGCTCCGCGAGCATGCCCTTGAGCTTCTTCACCTCCAGGCGCGCCTCGAAGCCCGCGGTGCCGAAGCCCGGCGTCCCGGTGAGCGTCTGGTTGATGCGGTCCTTGAGCTGGCGAATCTTCCCCAGCGGCCCCTCGTACTTCTGGAGCGCGCGCGCCGTCTCCATGTGCGCGAGCACGTCCGCGTCGGTGGCCAGCGGCCCCCGCTCGATGCGCACCCGGCCATTGTCGTAGCGAACGCGCGTGGTGCTGCCCGGCAGGTCCGAGTTGGCCGCGACCGGAATCTCGCGGGGCCGCGTCATGCGGGACACGCCCTGCATGACGCCGTCCATGGCCACGCTGGTGCCCGCGCCGAACACGGTGCCGATGGTGCCGTCGCGCACCGCGCGGTTGCCCACCTGCGCCAGGCCCGGCATCAACCCGTTCTGCCAGGTCTCGCTCTGCATGGCCTGGTCCACCGCGCCGCCGGTGGCGCCGCTGATGCCGCCCTCCCACGCGCCCTGGATGGCCGCACCCTTCAGCCGCTGCATCACCGTCTGCTTGGCGACCTGCTCCGCGCCCTCGATGGCCGCCACCGAGCCGCCGCCCAGGCCCTTGGGCAGCGGAATCACGGCGGTGGCGCCCTCGACGGCGCCCACCACGCCCTGCTGCATCAGCCCGTCGGTGCCGAGCGAGTCCCCCTTGAAGTACGCCTGCGTCGCCATGCGCGTGCCCGCGCCCAGCGACGCGTAGCCCGCGATGGCGAGCGGCGTGGCCGCGCCGCCCGTGGCCACCACCGCGGCCGTCGTCACCACCACCACGGCGGCCGTGGCGGCCATGTCCGCGGTGCTGTCCTTCGTCTCCTGCAGGTCCTTGACGTCGTCGGTGGAGTAGCCCAGGCGGCGGTTGGCCGCCTCGGTGTTGCCCGTGGAGATGGCCGTCTCCGCCGCCGTCAGGTTGCGCTCCAGCCGCGCCGAGTCCGACTCGCCCTTCGTCCACGTCTGGATGGTGTCGATGACGCCCAGGCCGTCGCTCTGCTCGAACTTCTGCTGCGCCCGCAGGCGCGCCGCCTGCTGCTGCGCGGCGTCCGGCGCGTTCATGTCCACCGCGCCCAGGTCGAACATCTGGTCGACGATTTCGAACTTGTCGCGCCCGCCCAGCTCGGAGGTCAGGTCCGAGCGCAGGTCCTTCTTGTAGAGGTCGCGGTAGGCCGCGGCGATGTCGTTGATTTGCGTCTTGGACTTGTTGCCCAGCACCTCGCGCAGGGCGGCCTCGTCGGTGCCCATGCCGTCCATGGCGCGGTGCAGCCGCTCCGCGTCCGCCTGCGCCTGGCCCAACTTGTCGTTGGCGGCGGGCGGGTTGAGGTAGCGCAGGCCCACGGCGGCGTCATTGCCGCCCCAGCTCCGCACTTCGCTCTCCAGCGAGCGGCCGGTCTGCTTCTGGAACTCGGCCTTGAGGGCGGGCAGCTCCTCCGGCTTCGTGTTCTTCAGCACGTCGATGATGGCGCTCTTGTCCGCGCCGAACCACCCCTGCGTCGCGCTGTTGATTTGCGCGGCGCTGGCGACGGCGCTGTTGCCCTCCAGCAGGCCGCGAGCGCGGGTGTAGTCCTCCTTGGAGAGCTTCTTCTGCATCTCCGCCTGGAGCGACGGGTCCGCGAGCAGAATCTTCTTCTGCTCGGGCGGCAGGTCCTTGATGGTGTCGAAGACCTTCTGGCTGTCGGCGCCGAAGAAGCCCTGGAGGGCGTCGTTCACCTTGGAGCGCGCGGCGCTGGCCTCGAGCTGGTTCACCTGCGCGGGCGCGGTGGCGCTGGTGGTGGCGAGCAGGCTGCGAAGCTGCGTCTTCTGCGCGTCGTTGAGGCTGGGCTCCAGCGCCTTGCGCATGAACTCCTCGGGCGAGGAGGCCTGGATGTCCTTGTGGTCCTTCCCGTACATCTGCTGGAAGGAGCGGGCGATGGACTGGCGCTCGGCGGGGCTGGACTGCTGCAGCGTCTTGATGATGGCGTCCTTGTCACCGAACCAGCCCGTCTGCTGCTGGATGGCGGCGGCGCCCGCGTTGCCCTTGTTGCCGGAGAGGATGCTGTTGGCGCGGGTGAGGTCGTCGCCGCTCAGCTCCTCGCGGATGGTGCTGTCCAGGTCGAGGTTGTAGTGCTCCTTGAAAGACTGGCGGATGAGGGCGAGGTCGCCGGGGGACTTCTTGTCCAGCGTGGCGAACAGCTTGTCCTCGTCGGTGCCCCAGCCGGTGAGCCCGCCCTTCATGGCGCGGTACAGCTCGGTGGCATCCTTGGCGGCCTGCTCCTTCGTGTAGCCCGGCGTGACACCCGGCGGGCCGGCCGGAGTCTGGCGCGTGGGCTGCGCGGTGGTGGGCGACGCGGGCACGAAGGAGCTGGCGTTGGACGCGCGGTTGCCGGCGCTCCTCGCGGACGTGGCGGCCTGCTGCGCGGAGGTGTTGGCGCGCGCGACGGCCTGCTCGGCGCGGGTCAGCTCGCTCTTGGGGGCGCCCTGCTTCTTCGCCTGCTCGAGCGCCGCCTGGGCCTGCTTCAATGCGTCCTGGGCCTTCTTCGCCGCGGCCTCCGCGCGGGCCTGCGCCTGGGCGGCCTGCGCTGCCTGGGCCCGAGCCGCCTCCGCCGCCGCACGCGCGGCCTCCTCCGCGGCACGCTGCGCCTCGCGCGCGGCGCGTTCGGCTTCCGCGGCCGCCGAGCTCTGACCGGAACCGCTCGACTCACCCGTTCCCGTCGTCCGGGACGCGCCGCCGTCGTTGACTCTCATGGCCCCCACTCCACGCACTGTCCGCCCATGGCGGACAAAGGAATACACGGGCCCCCACCCCAGCGAGGGCCCACACGTCTCTCAACAGAGATTATCGAAGTAGGGAGGGGCCGGGTTGCTTCACACCCCGGTACGACCTTCCCCTGGCTACGTGCTGCGTCGGATCAGCCTTCCTTCTCCTCCAGCAGCACCTTCACGTCGGTGATGATGCGCATCCGCCGTGGTGGGTCCTCCTTCTCGGAGGACAGGTCGGCCTGGACGCGCATCTCCATTTCGCTCCGCGCGGGCCACAGCCGATCGAGGCGGAACACCGTCTCGCCCTTCGTCTGCGAGCGCAGCATCATCCGCTCTCCGCCATCCGTGCGCGTCTGGTACTCCGGCGGTACGGCCTGATCTCGCGAGGTCTGCTGGATGAGGAAGCGCGTGGTGAGCCTCTCGCCCTGGATGTCGGCCAGCTCGAAGCTGGCGGAGCCGTTGGCGGGCATGGGGCCGGAGCCATAGAGGGGCTCCTCCCAGCGGGCACCAAGGCCGATGGGCTCCTGCGGGAACGGGTTGCCGACGAACTGGAGCGCCTTGGCCAGGTCGTTGAGCTCCTTGCGGCGCGCGGGCTCCAGGCTCGAGGGCAGCGCGAGCTGGAGCGTGTTGCCCCGCCGCCCCGCGGAGCCCTTGCCGGTGAGGCCCGGCAGGAAGGCGAGGCTCTGCTTGAAGCCCTCGATGCTCTGCTCGGACGTGCCGGGCTGGACGAGCAGGTCCACCGCGTCGAGCGTGAAGTCGTAGCGGACGTCGCCCTCGGGGGAGACGGACTGCACGTGGATGATGAAGGTCATCCGCGTCGCGGGCACGCGCGGCGCGGGCTCGGAACGGCCACCGGTCTCCACGGTGACGGCGGAGGCATGGGTGGCGGTGACGACCTGCTTCGACCCGGGCTGGGGCCGGAGCACCATCTGCCGCCGAGGCTCACGGCCCTGGGTGACGAGGCTCATGGCGGCGACGCTATCACGTGCCCGCCACCACGACGGGCTCCGGCTGACGCGGCAGCACGGCCTGGAGCACCAGCCCGAGCACCACCACCAGCGCGCACCCAATCACGTTGAACCACAGGTAGCCGATGTCGCTGAGCATGAAGAGCGCAATCACCGTGGCCTGCGACAGGACGGCCGCGCCGAAGACGGCGTGCCCGCGCACGTGCTTGAGGAAGAAGGCCACCAGGAAGATGCCCAGCACCGTCCCGTAGAAGATGGAGCCGAGGATGTTCACCGCCTGGATGAGGTTGTCGAGCAGCGAGGCGAAGGTCGCGAAGCTCACCGCCACCAGGCCCCAGAACACGGTGAACAGCTTGGACGCCACCAGCACGTGCCGGTCCGAAGCGTCCTGCCGGAAGACGCGGCGGTAGAAGTCCACCGTCGTCGTCGCGCCCAGCGCGTTGAGCTCACTCGCGATGGAGCTCATCGCCGCAGCGAGAATGACGGCGATGAGCAGCCCGAACAGCCCACTGGGCAGCCACCGCTTCACGAAGCCGATGAAGATGTAGTCAGAGTCCTTCGTCTCCACGCCCGGCAGCGCGCGGGCCACCACCGCCTTCGCTTCCTTGCGGATGTCATTGGCCTGCTGCGCCGCGCCCCGCAGCGCCTCGCGCGAGGACGCCTCCGCGGCCGCGTCTCCCGCCTCACGCGCCGCGAGGTAGCGCTCCACCTCCGCGCGCTTGGCCGTCTGCGCCTGCTCCCACCGCGCCTCGACGGCGGCGTACTCGCCCGCTTGCGCGGTGGCCTGCACTCGCTCGCGCAGCGGCTCGTTGAAGAGCAGAGGCGGCGTGCTGAACTGGTAGAAGACGAAGACGAGGACTCCGACGAACAGGATGAGGAACTGCATCGGAATCTTCAGCACGCCGTTGAAGAGCAGCCCCAGCCGGCTCTCGGAGATGGAGCGCCCCGTCAGGTAGCGGCCCACCTGCGACTGGTCCGTGCCGAAGTACGACAGCGACAGGAAGAAACCGCCGGTGATGCCGGACCAGAAGTTGTAGCGGTCCTGCACGTTGAAGTCGAAGCTCACCACGTTCATCCGCCCGAAGGCGCCCGCGACGTCCACGGCCTTGCCGAACGAGACGTGCTCCGGCAGCCGCCAGATGATGACGAGCGCGGCCACCACCATGCCGCCCATCATCACCACCATCTGCTGCTTCTGCGTCTGGCTGACGGCGTTGGAGCCGCCCGTCACCGTGTAGAGAATGACGAGCGCCCCCATGGCCACCACCGTGGGCTCCAGCGGCCAGCCCAGAATCGACGAGAGGATGATGGACGGCGCGTAGATGGTGATGCCCGCGGCCAGCCCGCGCTGGACGAGGAAGAGGAACGCGCCCAGGAGCCGCGTCTTCAAGTCGAACCGCGACTCCAGGTACTCGTACGCGGTGATGACGTTCAGCCGGTAGTAGATGGGCACGAAGACCGCGCTGATGAGCACCATCGCAATCGGCAGTCCGAAGTAGAACTGCACGAAGCGCATCCCGTCCTCGTAGGCCTGCCCGGGGACGGAGAGGAACGTAATCGCGCTGGCCTGCGTGGCCATGACGGCGAGGCCGATGGTGGGCCACTTCAGCTCGCGCGCGCCACGCAGGTAGTCCTCCGTCGTCTTCGCGCTCCGCGCCTTCCACAACCCCCAGATGACGATGAATGCCGTCGTGCCGCCGAGGACCAGCCAGTCGAGCAGTGTCACGAGTACGCCTCGGTGAGCGCCCAGAACAGGGCGACGAACAGGACGAAGGTGCCGAGCACCACGAGGTAGATGTTGCGCCACGAGCCAAGCAGCGGCGGCGCGTCATCCATCTCGGGCCGGGGCGCGGGGGACTTCTGCAGGGACGGAGCGGGAGAGCTCATTGCGCGAGGATGTTCGCCAGGAGGCGGTAGGCGCCGGGTACGCCGGCGGGGAGCTGACGGAAGAAGGCGAGCCCCGTGTACACGAAGGCACCCTTGCCATGACGGGCCACCAGCAGCGAGCCCTTGAGCGGAGCCTCGCCCGCGTCGTTCATCGCGAACACGGGCCGGTAGTGTGAGTCCCACGTGGACGCGAAGTAGAGGCCGCGCTCCTGCACCCAGCCCTCGAAGTCCGAGGCCGACAGCGCGTTGGGCGCGCGCAGCAGCGGGTCGTTCGGAGTCACGGGCGTCATCGCCGCCGTCTCGTCCGTCACGCGGTCTCGACCAATCTCCATTGGATACGGGCCGACGAAGCTGGTGAGCGGGCCGACGCGGCTGTTGGTGTTGTACTGCACCACCAGTCGCCCTCCCCCTTCGACGTACTTGAGCAGCCGCTCACGGTGCACGGCGAGGCGCGGGTTGGCGTTGAAGGCGCGCACGCCGACGAGGATGGCCTCGAAGCGCTCCAGCTTCTCGCTCGCGAGCCGCTCCTCGGGGAGCACCGTCACCTCGTAGCCCACCGCCGCCAGGCTCTCCGCCACGCGGTCTCCCGGCCCGGAGATGTAGCCCAGGCGCTTCACCTTCGTGGCCAGCGTCAAGGGCACCAGCGTCGCCTCCGACGGCTGGCGCACCGCGAGCGGCGGGATGTGCTCGTGCGACACCGTGCGGGCGCGCCACGACTCCGTGCGTCCGCCGCTCTCCACGACGGCGCGCAGGCGGCCCTTCGCCGTGGCGCCCTTCGGCGGCGTCACCTGGAAGACCACCGTGCGCTCGTCACCGCGCGCGGCGAACTGGAACGGCACCTCCGCGGGCTCCACCTTCCAGCCCTCGGGCACCTCCAGCCGGGCCTTGCCGCTGGCGTCCGAGCGGCCCGCGGCCAGCACCACCGCCACGAGCTGCGTCGCTCCATTGGGGAACATCAGCACGTCCCGTTCCAGCGTCGCGGTGACGGCGGGGACGATTTCGAAGGCGCGATAGAGCTCACCGCGCACCGGGTCCGTCCACACGTAGACCACCGGCCGCGTCACGCTGATGCGGCGGCCGTTCGCCTCGCAGACGAACGTCACCGCGAGCGCGGGCTCCCCTTCCGGCCTCCCGGTGAGCGCGCGGTCCGCGCCCTCAAGCGTGTAGAGGCCGCCCGTCACGGGCGTGCGCAGCCAGTACGGCGTCGAGATGGCCGCGTCCTGGGGGAGCGCCACCTTCCGCGTCAGCTTGAACGGCGCATGCAGCGCCAGCGCGTTGCTCGCGGCCACGGACTCACCACCGGGAAGCGTGACACTCACGAGCCGCAATGCCGCGGGCGAGCGGTTCAGCGCCGTGAGGTTCAAGTCCACCTGCGAGCCCGGCACGGCCGAGGGCTCCGTGGCGCGAGCCTCCAGGAACAGGCCCGCGCACGCGGCGATGAGCGCCTCCGTCTCGCGCAGCTTGAGCGCCTTCCACGGGTTGTCCTCCGGCAGCGAGGTCAGCGCCTCGTGGACGCGGACGAGCGCCGGCACACTGAGGTACGGCGCGCGGGCATCGAAGCCCTTTTGCGCCTCGTCTACCGCGCGGGCCACGCCTTCCGCGCCCGGCCAGCGCTTCCACGAGAGGTCCAGCCCCTCGAACACGTCGCCCTTCGGACGCGTCCCCGCGAGCGGCGAGAAGTACTCCAGCAGCGGACCGCGCTCGGCGGGCACGCCGAAGCCCTGGCTCTTGTGCTGGCTGCGGCTCTCCGCGGCCACCTCGCCCCACGAGCGTCCGAGCAGCGCGTCGTACCCGCCCACGTCCACCTTCAGGTAGCCGGACATGTCCGCGCCTTCCGGCAGGCTCCACGTGGAGGTGTTGTGCAGCAACCGGTCCGCCTTCCAGGGCTTCACCTCGGAGAGCTGCTCGGGGAAGCGCTTCGGGTCGGCGGCCGCGGTGAAGGCCTCCGCCGCCAGGATGGCGGACGCGGTGTGGTGCCCATGGTTCGGCGGCTTCGTGGTGAAGCGCGTGACGATGACGTCCGGCCGGAAGCGGCGGATGGCGAGCACCACGTCCGCGAGCACCTCGTCGTGGCCCCAGATTTTCAGCGCCTCGTCCGCGCTCTTCGTGTAGCCGAAGTCGCGCGCCCGCGTGAAGAGCTGCTCCGCGCCGTCCACGCGCCGCGCCGCGAGCAACTCATACGTGCGGATGAGCCCGAGCATCGAGTCCTGCTCGGTGCCGATGAGGTTCTGTCCACCGTCGCCGCGCGTGAGCGAGAGGTAGCCCGCGCGCATGCCGCGCTCGCCCACGAGGTACGCGAGGAAGCGCGTGTTCTCGTCGTCCGGGTGGGCCGCGACGTAGAGCACGCTGCCCGTCACTCCCAGCCGCCGCAGCCCCGCGGCGAGTTCTCCTGCGTGGGGTTGTCGAGGCGCCTGCGCGAGTGCCGTCGACCCGACTCCAAGACTCATGACCAACGCCATTCCCAAGCCGAGCAGGTTCCGCATTCGGGCGGACCCTATAACAAGGCATTCGTAGCCGCGCGCGTGACCTTTTCATGAGCCTCGAATGCCGATTGACGCGATTGGCCAGGGAATAAGTGCGCGGCGCAAATGTCGGTTGCCTGCTCGTTCCACACCGGACCTGTTATTCAAGCCCGACCGTGACGTCATCGATCTCTGCCGCGTGGCTTCGCGGAGATGCGCGTGCGCTCTCCATCCTTCCCGACCGCTGTCGCCAGCCGGCCGCACGTGCCGAGGCGGTGGCCGCCGCCGCGTCTCGCACCGTGCCTCCGGCGCTGCTCGACGTCCTCATCGCCCGCAACGCGCGCCTCGCCCCCAGCCCCGCGCGCGAGCGACACCTCGAGATGCTGTCCCGGCCGGGCACCGTGGCCGTGGTGACGGGACAGCAGATGGGGTTGTTCCTCGGCCCCCTCTTCACCCTCTACAAGGCCGCCGCCGCCATCGTCGCGGCCCGCGCGCTCTCCCAGGAGACGGGCCGGCCCTGTGTCCCCATCTTCTGGTTGCAGACGGAGGACCACGACCTGCCCGAGGTCGACCACGTCTTCCTGCCGCGCCGCACCGGCGGTCCCCTGCGCGTGGCCCTGGAGCTCCCCGACGCGGCCACCTCGCGAGCGCCCATCGCCCACCGCCACCTCGGCCCGAGCGTCACCGCGGCCCTGGCCATGTTGCGCAATGAGCTGAGCGAGGAGCCGCACGCGCACGAGTACCTCGCGCTGCTGGAGCGCGCCTACCGTCCTGAAGCCACGTTGGCGGAGGCCTTCACCGAGGTGCTCTCGACGGTGTTCGCCGAGGAAGGACTGGTGTTCCTCGACCCTCGGGACGCACGCCTCGCACCGCTCGCCGCGCCCGTGCATCGCCGTTCCATCCTGGAGGCGGAGGCCATCTCCACCGCGCTCGCCGCCCGCGTGCGTGCTCTCAGCGAGGCGGGCTTCTCCGAGCAGGTCCACATCCGTCCCGGCTCTCCGCTGGGCTTCTTCTCTCCGGACGGCGTGGACGGTCCGCGCTACCGCATGGACCCGAGCGGCCCCAATACGTGGAGCCTCGTCGGACACCCGGAGGGGCGCACCGTGACGACGGCCGAGCTGCTCGGCTGGCTGGAGAGGGAGCCGCTCCGCTTCACCACGTCCGCGCTGCTGCGGCCGCTCCTCCAGGACACGTGGCTGCCCACTGCGGCCTATGTCGGAGGCCCCGGAGAGATTGCCTACTTCGCGCAGCTCGAACCGCTCTACGCGCACTTCGGCAGGCCGATGCCGCTCGTCGTGCCGCGCGCCCGCTTCCGGGTGCTGGATGACCGCACGCGACGATGGCTCGGCAAGCTGGGCCTCCAACCTGACGACGTAGGCACACCGCGAGAGGAATTGCTGACGCGGCTGGCCGCGCGCGACACCGCGCAGCCGCTCGAAACTCCGGAGGCCCTGGAGTCACGTCTCTTCGGCAACTTCGCGAAGGAACTGGACCGCATCAATGACTCGCTGCTCGCGCTGGACCCGATGCTCCAGGATGCGCTCCAGCGCACGCGTGGCACCGTGCGCGTCGCGGTGTCCCGCCTCACGGGCCGGTACTCCCGAGCACTCGCCCGGCGCGACAGTTCCACCGCCGAGCGCGTGGACCGCCTGCGCACGTACCTCACTCCCAATGGGGAGCCACAGGAGCGCGTCCTCGGCATGGCCCACATTGCATCGCGCATCGGCACGCGAGCCTTTGCGAAACAGGTGCTCGACGCCTGTGTGCCTTTCTCCGGCGTCCTGAAGGACCTGACGCCATGAGCGAGACCTACGGCATCGACGTCCTCGCTTTCGGACCGCACCCGGACGACGTGGAGCTGTTCTGCGGCGGCCTCCTCGCGCGCATGGCGGCCCAGGGCTACCGCACGGGCATCATCGACCTGACGCGCGGAGAGAAGAGCTCGCGCGGCACACCCGAGACACGGGCCGAGGAGACCCAAGCGGCCTCCCGCGCGCTCGGCCTGTCCCTCCGAGAGAATCTCGGCCTGCCCGACGGCTGGGTGAATCCCTGGGCCGGCTTCGAGTCCTCCGAGCCCGAGCGCACGCGAACCGCCGCCGTGTCCCGCGTGGTGGAAGTGCTGCGCCGCCTGCGCCCGGAGCTCGTCATCGTGCCGTGGGAGGAGGAGCGTCACCCCGACCACGAAGCCACCAGCGCCCTCGTGACGCGCGCGCTGTTCTTCGCCGGAGTCCGCAAGTTCGACACCGAGCCACCTGGCGCGCCCTTCACACCAAGGCAGGTGCTCTACTACCCGCTGCGCCACCTGGCCGAGCCCAGCTTCGTCGTGGACGTCACCTCCGTGTACGAGCAGAAGCGCGCCGCGGTGCGCTGCTACGCGAGCCAGGTGCAACCCCGCCCGGACGCGCCGCCCACGCTGGTGGGCTCTCCGCTGTCCCTCTCCTCGCTGGAGGCCCGGGACGCCTTCTACGGCGCGCAGGTGGGCGTGGCGTACGGCGAGCCGTATGTCCTCCGCGAGACGATGGGCCTCATCGACCCGGTGGAGCACTTCCGCCGGAATAGCTTCGCGCGCCCCCTGTTCTTCCCCCAACGCCGATGACTGACTCGCTCAACGTGGCCATCACCTGCTTTCCGACCTTCGGTGGCAGTGGCATGGTGGCCACCGAAATCGGCCTCGCCATGGCGGACCGGGGTCACCGCGTCCACTTCATCGCGAAGGACCTGCCGGTGCGCCTGCACGGCACCAGCCGCAAGGTCTTCTTCCACGAGGTGACGGAGAGCGACTACCCGGCGCTCCAGCACTCCAGCACGTACCCCATCGCCCTGGCCTCCAAGATGATTGAGGTGGCCAGCTACGAGCGACTCGACGTGCTCCACGTCCACTACGCCGTCCCGCACGCCACGGCCGCATGGATGGCGCGAGAGGTGCTGGGCGACAAGGCGCCGCGCGTCGTCACCACGCTGCATGGGACGGACACCACGCTGGTGGGAATCGACCCCAGCTACCTGCCGATTACGCGCTTCTCCATCCTGCGCAGCGACGCGGTGACGACGCCCTCGGACTTCCTCCGGCGCGCCACGTGGCAGGGCTTCGGCATCCCCGAGAGCGTCCCCATCGACGTCATCGCCAACTTCGTGGACACGCAGCGCTTCGCGCCCCGGAGAGACCGCGCGTGCCTGCAGCCCCTCTTCCCGGACCTGCGCGAGCCGGAGCCGGTGCTCATCCACATCTCCAACTTCCGCGCCGTGAAGCGCATCACCGACGTGGTGGGCATCTTCACCGAGGTCCACCGCCAGCGCCCCGCCCGGCTGGTGATGATTGGCGACGGCCCGGAGCGCACGTCCGCCGAGCGCCACCTCCGCGGACTCGGCCTGGAGGACCGCGTCGCCTTCCTGGGCAAGCAGGACCGCTTCGAGGAACTGCTCGCCGCCGCGGACGTCTTCCTCCTCCCCAGCGAGCAGGAGAGCTTCGGGCTCGCCGCGCTGGAGGCGCTGAGCTGCGGCGTTCCCGTGGTGGCCAGCGACATCGGCGGCATCCCCGAGCTCGTCACCCACGGAGAGACGGGCTTCCTCGCGCCCGTGGGGAACATCCAGGCCATGGCCGCGCATGCGCTCCACCTGGTGGAGGACGCGGCGCGCTGGTGGGCCTTCTCACGCCGCGCGCGGGAGGTGGTGCTCGAGCGCTTCCAGCTCGGGCCCGCCATCGACCGCTACGAGGCGCTCTACCGCCGGCTGGCGAGGGGAGCCCCCAAGCGCTGAAGGGCTCCCGGCTCGCGTGCGCGGGCTACTTCTTGTTCTTCCACTCCGCGAGCGCCTTGGACACCTGGTCGCGGAAGAAGAAGTTCTTGTCCTTCTGGCCCAAATCCCACGCGAGCTGCGCGGACTTGCGGGCCTCGGCGTAGTTGCCCAGGCGCGCGAGGATGTCGGCGCGAATCCACTGGTTGAACCAGGTGGACTGGATGGCGACGGACGCATCCGCCTGCTTCAGCGCGGCGGGGTAGTCCTTCTGCGTGTCGGCCAGGTAACGGGCCGCGTTGGCGAGCATGCGCGAGGAGCTGTCCACCGTCGCCTGGATGCTGGCCTTCGCGTGCGCGGTGGAGTCCACCTTGATGGGCACGGAGACGCGCAGCTTCTCCCACTCCATGTCGAGCGACGTCGAGTCATCCGTGGTGTCGGAGAAGAGGAACGCCAGCCGCTCGCGGCTCGGAATTTCCGTGGTGGTGGCATCCACGGTGGCCACGTCGTTGGAGGCCACGTACGGAGCGGGCGTCGACCACAGGCCCAGCTCCTTGTTGAGCATCACCTTCCACCCCTTCGCCGAGGGCAGGGTGACGATGGAGTACGTGCCCGCGGGGACGGCCTTGCCGCCGAACGTCACGTCACGGCTGAAGGTGATTTTGGTGGCCGCGTTGGCACCGGTGCGCCACGGCTTGTCGAGGGGCACCAGGTCGCCCCAGACTTTGCGGCCCTTCACTCCGGGGCTGGAATAGTCGATGGAGATGTCGGTGACACCCACCCGCTGCATCACCTTCGCGGAGGGGCTGGCGGCGGGGAGCTCGAGCTGGGCCTCCGCGGGCGTGGCCGCCAGCACCACGAGCGCGGAGAGAAGACATCCAAGGGCCAGGTTCTTCATCGTCCTCACTTCGTCCTTTCTCGACCGGTGGGGTCGAAGAGCGGGCGGAGTGTAGCGATGCGAACTGGCCCTTCCAGACTTTCGACGTGGCCCGGCGCGTCACCAGCCCTTCACACCGCCGCCTCCTGGCTTCGCGGTGCCCGCGTCATGCGTGCCGGCATCCGCGGAGCCGGAGCCGCCCGTGCCCTCGTTGCTGCTGGCGCGGTCCTCCGTGTTCTTGTTGCCCTGGTTGCAGCCCGTGGCGCCTCCGACCAGCGCGCCGCCCATCACCAGCACCTGGAACAGCTTCCGGTAGTCCATGTCCGGCCCGAACCTTTCCGGCGGCGGATTGCCCCGCACGCCCCTGGGAGAAGACACCACCCTACCCCGGAGGCGGGGCTCGCGGCGCCTGCCCGCACGTGCGAAGCGCGGACGTGGACACTCGGCTCGAAAGAGGTGTTTCCCCTCCATGCCGGGGTGGCCATGCTGCGAGCACGATGAAGCTGACGAGGCTCGTGGTCCACCACTACCGAAGCGTCACCCCCGGCACCGAGCTGGTGTTCAGCCCTTCGCTCAACCTCGTGTTGGGAGAGAACGGCACCGGGAGGACCACGCTGCTGGAGCTCATCTCCACCGTCGTCGGCTCGGACTTCTCCGGCCTCGTCCATGAGGCGTTCTCCCTCGAATACGACCTGACTTTTCCGGGGATGAAGCTCCACGTCTACGTGCGCAACGAGCAGACCGCCGTCGCGCCGGACCCGAACGAGCCGCCGCGCAAGGGCGCCGAGCTGCTGCCGCTGCGCACTCCGCAGACGGGCACGTCGGGGCTCCACCCCCGCATCGAGGTGGAGCTGCGGCTCACGTCTCCCGCCGCGCGGCTGGTGATGCGCGCGGATGAGGCGGGCATCGACTGCAAGGTGGACGGAGAGGCCTCGTGGTCTCGCACCATGCACTGGTCGCTGCTGGACCGCTCGGTGTGGACGCTGCTCTTCATGACGGCGCAGTACATCGACCGCGACATGAAGGAGCGGCTCAAGGACTTGCTCCGTCGCACCTTCCTGCTCGCGCCGCAGCGGTTCGACGAGGCGCTCGGGATGTTCGAGCGCATCGGCAACATCCGCTACGCGATGGAGGCGCGGGATGGAGAAGTCTTCCCGCTGGGGCTGATGGCGCTGCCCACATGGATGCCGGCCTGGCTGCGCGAGCAGGTGGAGCGCGAGGCCCCGCCGGACGTGCTGGAGCTGCGGCATGACGCGATGGAGCGGAGCTTCCTGTCGCGCTTCGTGTCCCTCGCCGGCTTCAAGGCGGGGACGTTCCGCGTGGAGGTGCAGGAGAAGCGCTCCTTCGAGAACGGCGGGCGCGTGGGCTTCGGCGGCTTCGGCTTCCACTTCACGCGCGCGGACGGCGGAGGGCTCTCCCACGCGGAGCTGGGCTTCGGGCAGAAGCGGCTCTTGTCCTTCCTCTACTACCTGGATGTGAACGAGGACTTCGCGATTGCCGACGAGCTGGCCAACGGCCTGCACCCGCGCTGGGTGGAGGCGTGCATGCGGGAGGTGGGAACGCGGCAGGTGTTCCTCGCCAGCCAGAACCCGCTGCCCTTCGAGCACGTGCTGTTCTCTTCCGCGGAGGAGCTGCGCTCGTCCCTGCTGCTCTGTAGCGCGGGGACGTGGGCCAACCCCACGTGGGCGGCCGCGGGACAGCTCTTCGATGCGTACAAGCTGGGCGCGCGGCCGCTGGGAGCGCTGCTGCGAGAGCAGGGGCTGTGGTGATTAGAAGTGCCCGGCGCGCGCGGCGTCGAAGTCCACCCGGTGCTTCATGTAGAGGGTGTCCAGCATGTGATTGCTGATGGGGTTGAGGTTGCCGTCGGTGAAGCGGTGCACCACGGCGCCCTTGCCCGCGTCCTTGATGAAGGCGAGCGGGTCCACGCTGCCGCCGAGGCCGGTGAGCGTGGGCACGGCATCGGCATTGTTGACGTAGTGCACGTACTGGGGCCCATCCGGGTAGCGTGTCGACGCGGCGCCGAAGGTCTCCACCTTCAGCTTGCTCATGAGCTGCTCGGTCTGGGCCTGGGACATGCCGTCCTCGATGCGCAGCCGGCGCTGCACGTCGAAGAGGGCGCGCGCGGTGATGAGGCCGCCCTGGCTGTAGCCCATGAGGTGGACTTCACGCCCGGCCTTGAGCTCGCCGTAGACGGTGTCCGCGAGCGTGTCCACGGCGGGGTTGGTTCCCTTGTCGAGCTTGTCCGTCACGCACTGGGCCAGGTCCGTCACCAGTCCCTGGGTGGCGTTGTGGATGCCGATGACGCGCGCGTCGGCGGTGTCGGCAATGGACTGCATCTCCTGCAGCTGCCCCTGCATGGGGGTCATGATGCCGTTGACGTAGAGGATGGTCTTCGACGGGTTCGGATTGTCGAGCGGCGTGACGGCGGGAATGTCCTTGAGCGGGGTACCGGGAGGGAAGGACTGGCCCTTGGCGCCGACGAACTTCCCGTCGCTCATGCGGTCCGGCTTCGCGTCACCGCCGAAGATGCGGCGCAATTCGCTGAGGTGCGTGGCCTCGAAGACGTCCGCGCCCATCTTCACGAAGCGGGGGATGTCGGCGATGCCCTCCTTCGCGGCCTCCACCACCGAGCCGAGCAGGTTCTTCTGCGCCGTCGCGGTGCTGCGCGCCGGAGTGGGGACAGAGAGGTTGCGGCTGCGGTCGATGGGGCTCATGGGGGGACCTCCGGCCCATGGGGGCGATGGGCTTGCCCACCATTGTCTACCAATCCGGAATGAAGTTGCGCGCCCGGGGGCCGGAAGCGTTGGAGGTGCTTGTTAACGTGAAGCGTCAACACCCGGCGGTGAGGGGGCGCCAGAACCGGGAGTATCCGTGATGACCCTTCGTGGCGCTGTCTCGCTGTGGCTGGTGTTGCTGCTGACGGGGTGCTCGACCTCGCGCGTGGTGCGGCTGGAGACGGGACAGGGCCGGCCGCTGGAGTACGTCCCGCCCTCGACGAACAGGTCCGTCCCGGTGGACGAGGACGCATTCGAGGAGGCCCTGGCGCGACTGGTGCTGGAGGTGCCGCTGTCCATTCGCGCGTCTCAGGCGGGCTGGCTGGTGCGGACCTCTGCCTCGGACGGATTCGCGGCAGCGGACAGGGCGTGGCAGCTCTCGCTGCGCAAGGACTACGGGCGTTGGTGCCGGGCATACGAAGCACCAGGAGACTGCCTCTCGCTGCTCGAAGAGGGCCTGGGCTTCACGTCTATGGACAGGCTGGCGCTGGCGCTCGGCCTGTCGCTGGACCCCATGCACGCGAGCATCGCCGAGGCGCTGGAGGACACCTTCAACCCCACGTTCTTCAAGGTGGTGGTGGTGTCCGCCCTCGTCACCTGGGCGGTGCTGGCCGCGAACCCGGAGCCGGTGTTCACCAAGGCGGCGGCGGTGCTGAGCGTGCTCATGCTCGCGTACCTGGGAATCGATTCGTTCCTGGAGGTGGTGCGGGCGTGCTGGGAGCTGAAGAAGGCGAGCGACAAGGCCACCACGTTCCAGGAGCTGCATGTCGCGGGAGAGCGCTTCGGCGGGGTGATGGGGAAGGAGGGTGCTCGCATCTTCGTGCTGGCCACGACGATGCTGGTGAGCCGGGGCACCGTCGGGAGCGCGACGTGGCTGGCGACGAGGCTGCCCCAATTGCCCCGCTTCACCGAGGCAGCGGCGCTGGCCGCGAGCCAGTTGGGGTTGAGGCTGGAGGCCGCGGGCGCGGTGACGTCCGTGGCGGTGGTGGAAGGGAACCTCGTCATCACCCTGGCACCGAATGCGGTCGCCATGGCGGCCATGGGCTCTGGTGGCGGACACCCTGGCGTGAAGGTGCTGCCCTCGGGTGGCCCGGGGGAATGGGTGCAGGCCTCGGAATCGATGCCTGAGAGTGCCCGTGCCTACCAGGAGAAGGTGACGGGCGCTCCCAGAGGTTGGGTCTACCGGGTCAAGGTGGATGGTGATGAGGTGGACTTCGACGGCTTCAACCCGAAGGAAGGCGTGCTGCTGGAGGCCAAGGGGCCCAACCTGGCCAAGTTCTTCGACGGAGAATTGGACGCGAAGTGGTTTTTCAAGGGCGCAAACAAGTTCATTCTTCAGGCCAATCGGCAGCTCAGCGCCGCCAACGGCATGCGCGTCCGATGGGTCATCGCAGAGAAGAAATTCGCGGACGCGTTACGCAAGCTGTTCAGTCAAAGCGGTGTCAAAGGCGTCGAAATCAGTCACGTTCCTCCGTGAGGACTTCACGACGAAATGCTCGAGACCTACTACTCGGCCTGCTACTGGCCGCCCCGCCACGAAACCGTTGAGGCGTGCGCTCGACGCGCGGAGGATTTCTTTCGTCGAATTGGGCCGCTGGAGCCGACCTGGAACCGGTGGCACGAACCAGGGAGTTCCTTTGCGAAGGCCCGCGAGCGACAGGTCGAGCTGGATGCCGAAGCCTTCATGAGGCGCTTCCTGAAAAAGAAGAACCGGGTTGGCAAGGATGGGTTCCAATATTGGCTCTGGGCAGGTGACAACCCGAAGGAAACATCCGGTGCCACCGGCTTTTGCGGCTCGGACAATCGGTGGCTGCAACCAGTCTGTCTGCTCAAGACTCCTAGTCGGGGAGTTGTCATGGAGAGGGTCCTGACCGCGCCTGTACTGACTGAAGTGGTGCGCGCCATGGCCCTCGCCTGGGACCCGGAATGTGGTATCGCCACCTCCGACCTCCACCGCGATTCAACCTGGCAGGAACCTGCAGTAGGCACCTTCACCGGCTGGGTGACGTACTTCTCCCGCGAGCGAGGCACGGTGCCTCCCCTCCCCGCCCCGGTGCGCATCGAGCCCGTGGAGGACAAGGGCACCCTCGTCATCCTCACCCCTGAGCGCTTCACCGCCTCCAACCCGGAGCACGTCGCCCTCGCCGCGCGCGTGCAGGAGCTGCTCGACCGCGCGGGCCTGCTCCGCCCTATGCATCCACCCACGGCGAAGTAGCGCGGGCAGGAGAACGGAGTCCTCCCGCCCGCACCGGCTCAGCACCTCAGTGCCTCAGCACCCCGCCCCGGTGATTCCGGACGCCTCGCACCCGAGCAGGCCTCCCTGGATGGGGATGGGCGTCACCGCGCCGTTGTATTCGAGCCGCGAGCGCTCGAACCACTGCGCCCGAATCCACCGTCCATCCTTCGTCTGGAAGTCCAATTCCTTGGAGATGGGATACCCGAGCACGCCCACCCCCTTCGCGTTGAAGTAGTCCCGGAACGAACCGCACACCCACTTGCCGCCGCCCGCGAACGGGCCGACGAGCGTGCAGTTCGACGCGGGCTGCGACTGCCCCGGGGTCCAGTCATCCGGGTTGATGCCATACTTCTCGCGCGCGAGCTGGCTGCCGATGGAGCCCAGCATCACCTGCGAGCCCGCCGCCTGCTCGGGGTGGTACTCCAACCGGTGCCGCTGGAACCACTGCTGCCAGAGGATGCGCCCGGTGCGCGTGTCCACGCCGCAGTCCTCCTCGCCAATCGGATAGCCGAACACGGCCAGCCCGCCCCTCGAGTCATACGTGCTCAGGAACAACCCGCGCACCGTCTTCCCCGTCTCGGGGAACGCCCGCGACGGAGTCGTCGACGGCTGCCGCGCGCACTCGCCCCAGCCCGTGTTCGCGTCGCCCGCGTTGTACACATTGGAGTTGTTGGCGAACGCCTGCCGCACCGCGGGGTAGCGCGCCAACGACTGCTGCGGCCACGCACCGTCGTTCCACGTGTACCAGACGGCGCCGATGAGGTCGTGGTTGGTACCGCCCCCGTTCCACGAGTTGATGTCGGTGAGCGCCGCGCCGATGAAGCTCGCCACGTTGCTCTCGGTGGAGGAGCCCTCCACGTTCGCCGCCCACTCGGACAGCAGCACCGGCACCTGCGAGTAGCCCAGGGCGTCAATCCACTTGAGCGTGTTCTGGTAGCCCAGCCCCGCGCCCGTGGTGCCCTTGCGGAACGTCTCCAGGCCCACGCTCGAATTGCTCACGCCCCCCGCGTACGCGTGGATGGCGATGCCGTCCACCTCCACCGGCTGCAGGTTGTAGAGCAGCCCCGTGAGGTAGTCCTTGCCGGAGGTGTAGACCTCGGAGGTGAAGTCCGTCGCGTTGGGCGACACGCCGCCCACGAAGACGGCGTCATTCTGGTGCCCCGACGTGCCCCGGATGAGCGCCCGCGCGGACCGGTAGACGTCCCCGTAGACGTGGTACGGAATCGTCCCGCCGGGGAAGCCCAGCGCCTCGCCCTTCATGTTCATCTCGTTGCCGATGATCCACGTGTGCACCGCGCCGTTGTTTGGCGCGGAGAGGACGCGGCGGATGTAGTCGAGGTAGCACTCCTTGTGGGTACCGCCGGGCGTGGTGATGTCGCTGCCTGCGCGAGCGCTCGGGTCCGGCGAGAGGTAGCAGCGCCCCCACGAGCCGTTGCTGCTCGTCCCGCCCTCCCACGGAATGGTGGCGCCGGCCACCGCCGCGCCCTGCGGGTTGATGTTGCCGCCGCCGCGCGCGTAGTCCACGCGCAGCACAGGGGTGAAGCCCTGCCCCGCCGCGGTGGCCAGCTCCCCCACGAGCCCGCCAATCCAGTTCACATCGGTGCTGTAGGACTCCTTCACAATCCAGCCCTTGCGCCCGGGGAACATCGCATTCAGCGCGCCCAGGTTGTTGGCGATGTCGGGCGAGTGGACGCCCAGCATCACCGGCGAGCGCGGCGCCGGATAGTTGCCGCGCGTCGCGCCGATGGCCGCGGTGGAGACCGCCACGTCCGCGGATGCCCGCGTGTCTTCGGCCGGAGACTGGGGACCGCATGCGCTCGTCACCACCAGCGTCGCGCCCGCGAGCGATGGCTTGAGGAATGATTTCATGTGCGTGCTCTCCGCGAGCGGACGCGCGTGAAGGTGGCGTCCCGGCCCGCAGGTCGAAGTAGCTCCGCACTGGACAAGGAAGTCAAAGCTTACAGGCCTGTCCCAAAAGTGAAGGAGACGTCTGTCTCAACACAGCTCACCCTCTGAGCAAGCGGACGGAACTTCTTCGCGCCTGAGAATGTCTGAGGGCCGCGTGATGCAACCGAGATGGAGTCGACATGCAATTGCGACACACGGCCTGGCTCCTGCTGGCCGTCCTTGGCTGTGCGACGAGCAGCGCCCCCACGAAGCTCGCGGCCACGGAGGGGCACGCGCTGCCCTTCATCGAGGATGACTACGGGGCCGCGCTCCGCGAGGCGCGAGAGAAACACCTGCCCCTGTTCGTGGAGGCGTGGGCGCCCTGGTGCCAATCCTGCCGCTACATGCGCGCGACGGTGCTGAAGGATGCGTCCCTCCGCCCCCACGCGGACCGCTTCGTCTGGCTGGCAATGGATACGGACAAGTCCGGCAACGAAGCCTTCCTCCGGCGCTTCCCCATCGACACGTGGCCCACAGGAGCTGAAGGCCACTCCCGACGCGCCCAACGTCCAGAAGCAACTGCGCACGTTGCAGGCCACACTCGACGTCGTGCGTGCACAGGGCAAGGAGTGACCAGCGATTCGCCATCCCTCGGCATGAGGCGCCCCAGGCATGAGCGGCGCCTCGGGCCTTCCCAGGTCAGTGCGAGGCCGGCGGTGACGGCTCGTGCTCCTCCACCGGGCCCACCTTCTGCTCCACGCGCTTGCGCATGAGCCGCTTCGTCGCCATCTCCTCCTCCTCGGTGCGCTGGCGCCGGCGCACCAGCCCCTGCGTCTCGTCCACGAACCAGAACACCACCCGGAAGAACGCGGCGATGACGGTGACGAGCAGCGACGACAGGAGCCACCGCAGCACCGCGCCCGGCCAGCCGCCCACCGTCACGTCGATGGCGTACGTCCCCGTCAGCGGCACCAGGGCGAAGGCCACGTAGTGCGACACGCAATAGGGACACGACACCAGGTACCCGAACCACGTGTCCTTCCCCCCCAGCCGCTCGCGCAGGGGCGCGAAGATGCGCTCCCTGGCGATGGTCTGCGACACCCCCATCACCACGGCGGAGACGGCGAAGAGCTGGAAGGCATCCACCATTCGCCAAAGGTGGAGATGACGCGGGAGGTAAGAAGGAGCACACCCTCCTTCCGAGGGCCTGTCCGCCTGCCCGCCCTCCCCGGCCTCCACGCGTTGGCCGCTCAACAGCCGGAAGAGACTTCCCCAAGGCACCCTGAAAAAACTTCCGACTACCGGCCCTAAGCACCCCGAGGCGTTTGTGCAAACCCGCGTATCCACTCGGAAACGCTGCCTGCCGGGCGTGGCACACGCATTGCGATAGGCCACCCCCGTCCGCAGTCGAGCGGTCCCCCGAGATTCGTTCTCTTTTCCCCGAGAGACACCATGCAGACCACCAACGCCTTCTCCGCCTCCCCCGACTCTCTCTCCACGTACCTCTCGGAGATCAACCGCTACCCGCTGCTGACACAGGCGCAGGAGCAGGAGCTGTCGCGCCGCTTCCGCGCGGGGGACCTCGCCGCGGGCCACCAGCTCGTCACGGCCAACCTGCGCTTCGTGGTGAAGGTGGCCTACGAGTACCGCTCCTACGGCCTGAAGATGTCCGACCTCATCCAGGAGGCGAACATCGGCCTGATGAAGGCCGTGCAGAAGTTCGACCCGGACAAGGGCATCCGACTCATCTCCTACGCGGTGTGGTGGATTCGCGCGTACATCCAGAACTGCATCCTCAAGAACTGGAGCCTGGTGAAGCTCGGCACCACGCAGGCGCAGCGCCGGCTGTTCTTCAGCCTGGCCCGCACGCGCCGCGAGCTGGAGAAGCTGGGCGCCGGCGAGGGCCACATCGTCAACGCCGAGGAGATTGCCCGGAAGCTCAACGTGAAGGCCTCCGAGGTGCGCGAGATGGAGCAGCGCATGGGCGGCCGTGACCTCTCGCTCGACGCGCCCATGGGCGAGGACGGCGACGCCACGCACCTGGACTTCGTCGAGTCCGAGTCCGCCTCCGCGGTGGACGAGGTGGCCGACAAGCAGCAGGCGGACCTCACCCGCGAGTTGGTGCAGCGCGCCCTGCGCCGCCTGGACCCGCGCGAGCGCTTCATCATCGAGCAGCGCGTCATGGGCGACGCGGAGATGACCCTCAGCGAGCTGGGCGAGCACTTCGGCTTCTCCCGCGAGCGCGCCCGCCAGCTCGAGATTCGCGCCAAGGACAAGCTCAAGGCCGCGCTCGCCACGCTGATGGCCGAGGCCGGCGTGGACGAGGCCACCCTCGCCGCCTGAGCCGCGACCCCAGCTCCTCGCAGTGACTCCGAGCCAGCGTGCCCATGCGAGTGGGCGCCCTGGCTCGCGGTGTATTCAGGCCGCGCCCTTCACCACGCTGACGCCGCGCCGTCTCGCCGTGACGCGCCAGGCTCGCGGCCCCGCGCGCCGCGGCGGGGGCGTGGCTTCAGCGAGGAGGCCCCTCCAGTTTGCTCAGCGCCTGCGCCGCGGCCCGGCGCGAACCACACCTGTCACTTCCGCCGTCGGGCCCATGCTCAGCCAGCTCCCGCAGCGGCTCGCGGGCCTCTTCCACGGACAACCCTCCGAGCGTCCGCGCCGCCGCGGCACGCACCGGGCACTCCGGGTGGCCCAGCAGCTCCACCAACCGCGACACCGCCTCGGGGTGTCCCGCCTCCGCGCCCGCGCGATAGTCCTCCACGGCCAGGCGCGGCTCCCCCAGCACCTCGCGAAGGCGGCCCCGGAGGAAGGCGCGAACGCCCACGTCCTCTTCCTGACCGAGCAGCGCCTCCACCTCGCGCGCCTTCGTGTCCCGCTCCGTTTCGGGTAGGCGTGCCAGGGCCTCGAGCGCGACCTCCGCCCTCGAGGGCCAGAGCCACGCGAGCACCGCCCCCAGCGGAGCCGCCAGCAGCCCCAGCACGAGCGCCACCCGCCCCGCCTGCTTCCACGTCACGTCGCGCACCCGCCGCGTGAATCCGCGCAGCACCAGCGACGCCTGCGCCGCCCGGCGGAGCGCCTCGCCGCGCCAGCCGACGCCGCCCCGTGACGCACCTTCACCGGGCATGAGGGCCCGCGCACGGAACACACGCACACCTTCGGGAAGGGCCTCGGGGTCGAGGGGACCCACGCTCTCGGCGGGCAGGCGCGCCCTGTCCATCACCAGCCAGGTGGACTCGGTGAGGAACACGCCGCCGTCGACGAGGGCCTCCTGGAGCCGGCCCGCCAGGTCCACCGGCGCACCGCAGACGTCGTCCGGCTCCAGCCACACCTCGCCGGTGCTCACCACCTGCCGCAGCGAGAACCGCACGGGTCGGGCCGCGTGCGCGACGTCACGCGCGCGAAGTGCCTGCACCTCCAGTGCGCACAGGACGGCGTCAGTAGGCGACGGGAAGGTGACCAGGAACGCGCCGCCGCGCACGGTGTACACCCGACCTCCACGGGCGCGACACGTCGGCACCACGCACCAGGCATGCGCGTCGCGCAGCCGCCGCTCTTCGTCAAACGTGAGAGGGCGGTCATGCGTCACGTCATGCACGACGCGCGTGAGGAGGATGGCGAGGTTGGCGGTCTTCACTCCGGCTGGTGACGCGCGAGCGGGTGAGCTGTGACACACGCGCGCATCGCGAGCTCGCGACAGCCGAATGTCAGCCTCCGGATCAATATTCATCACGCGGCCCCATGACCCTTTTCTTTCAGGGTCAAGCGTTGAAGTGCCATCCGTACGGCGACTCACACCCTCGAGCGTTCCCCGCTTTCGATCAGCCCCGGACCTGCTGACCGGATTCGCGATGGGAACCGTAGGCCGCGATGTCCATCTCTCGTGAAACCTTCTGGAATGTCTGGCAATGCCATAGCGAGTATCTCTACGGCCAGAGCCTCTGTCTGATGAATGGAAACCGCGCGGACGCGGACGACGCGTTCAGCATGGCGATGCTTCGCGCGTGCGAGTCGGTGCATCGGCAGGGTCCCCAGGTCACCAACGCGAAGGCGTGGCTGGGCGCGGTGCTGCGCAACGTCTGCCTGGACGTGCACCGTGGCCGCCGCCGCTTTCGCGATGACTCCAACGAAGACGAGGACGAGCCGATGGACCGGCTCGCCACCCTCGAGTCGCCCGTCCTCTCGCCGGAGATGAACCTGCTGCGCGACGAGCTGGACTCCCGCCTCTGGGAGCACGTCCAGGCGCTGCCGATGACGCTGCGCGAGCCCTTCGTCATGCGCTTCGTACACGACATGCCCTACTGCGACATCGCCGAGGAGTTGGGGCTGACGAACTGCAACGTCCGCAAGCGCATCCAGCTCGCGTACCGCGCGCTGCGCGACGTGCTGGGCGACCTGAAGCCGGAAGCGCGGCGTACCCAACGCGGCCTTCGCAAAGGGCGGGCCGAGGCATTTTGAACGTCCCGCGTTGAAGCTCCGCCTGTCCCAGGGCAACCACCCGCCTGCCCGCGCTGGCGTCCACGCCAGCGGGCAAGCGGGCATTGCCATCATGGTCAGGCACCCGGTGCGGGCACACACGACGGGCGCGGACGTCTTTGCGCCGCGGCCCGGCGCAGCTCCAGCGCCAGCGCGCCGCGCCCGAGGCGGCACAGCCGCTCCAGGCCCAGCCAATCGCCAGCATGCAGATGCGTGTGGACGTGCGGGAGGAGCCCGTCTCGAGCACATGAGCGGGCTCAGGCGGCCGTCACCGATGCCGCCCGAACCCTTGAAGACCTCTCCGCGGAGCGGCTAGCTACGCGGCGGGACGTCGATCGGAACGGAGCCCTGCGCGCGGCCCGAGACGGCGTTGAAGAGGAACACCTGCAGGCGCGTGGCCGCCACATCCTTCGGCAACGTGACGTAGAGGTTGACGCTCTTCCGCTCCGGCACCGCGCCGCCCGTGAAGAACTTGAAGTACTGAAACGAGGGCGGCTGCTGCGGCTCGTAGTCGATGAGGTAGACGCCTGGGGCGGTCTGCTTCTGCACGTCCGTGACCAGCGCCGCCTTGTCGTAGGACTGTGGATAGAGGTTCAGGAATGCATCGAGGCGCGATGCGGTGGCATCCACCTCGGCGGCGGACGCGCCGAAGCCCGTCACGGACGCCACGATGTTCGCACGGAGGAAGTAGATGACGGGCGCGAACTCCCTGGAGCCGTAGTAGCAGACCTCGCCAATCGTCTCGCTGCGCCTCATCGTGGGCATCTGGTACCGCTCGAGCTGGCTCGCCAGGCCCACGCTGGCGGCGGCGGCGCTGTCGTACTCGTCGATCTGCACGTACAGCGCCTGGGACTTGTCCTGCGTGTTCTGCCAGACAGCCCGCGAGGGGCGCGGCGTGGCGAGCGGATTCGCATCGAGATGCTCGATGAGCTTCCAGTTGTCGCCAGGCGACTCGAACGCCGCCTGCATGCCGTACAGCAACAGGCCCCCCGTCAAGGGAGGCGTCGAGGTGAGGTCGTCGTTGATGCTGGACTGCGATTGGGTCGTGGACATGGCGTCTCTCCTTGCCTCCCTCACTGCACCGGGTACCGCTGCGCGCCGCCGAGGGTCTGGACGTTCACGTTCGTGAGCAGCGGGCGGTAGTTCATGTCGAACTGCATGTTGCTCGGCAGCACCGGAGCCGCCTGGTTGAGCCGGCAGGCCGCATCGAAGACCTGGCTGTTGGTCGCGAACTGCACCCAGCAGACTTCGTGGAAGCTCCAGTTCCAGATGTTCCAGCCCGCCGTGCCCATGCCGTTGATGGGCAGGGTCGTCAGGGCATTGCCCAGAATCGCGTTCACGAACTTGCCGGACCAGTAGGTCGCGCCCAGGAGGTTCGACAGCAGCATGACGAGGGCACCGCAGTCGAAGCAGTTGAGCGTCATCGGGTAGGCGGCGCCACCCGCGCGCCAGGTGAGGAAGGTGGTGAGGTACACGTTCACCGTTCCGCCGTTGTTGATGAACAAGGTGGGGGCGGGGTTGTACTGCGCTCCCGAGCCGTTGATGCCCGTGGTGATTCCCCCCGCGGCGGCGGCCGCGGCGCCAGCGCCCTGGGCATACGCGCATGCGGCCTCGAGCGCCGTCACCCACGGGTCCTGGTTGCTGCCGTTCTGCGTCCACGGAGGGCTCGGCGTATCCAGGATGAGGAACGAGCGGTGGGTGGTGTTGCCGAGCTGAGTCACCTGGCCGCCTCCATCGGTCGCGGTCCACGCCCAGGTCGTGTTGACGACACCGACCGTCTGCGCCCCGATAGTGCAGTTGGCGAGTGGCATCTGCACGTTGGCCCGGCCGTGCTCGTCGAACGCCACCTCCCGCGGGGCGATGTCGCCCAGGGGCGTTCCATTGCCCACCGCCGCGATGGTGAGAATCTCTCCCGCCTCGGCACCGGAGAGGGCCACCCCAATCTGGGGAACGTTGCCTCCGGCCAGGACCTGGGCAATCGCATACGCCGACGGCTCATTGGTGCCGCCGCGGGTCCATTCCGGCACGTTGATCGCCGTCGCGTAGTCCCTGCGAATCCGCAGCGCGCTGGTCTGCGGATTGGCCCCCCAGTAGAATGTGATTGAGTCGAGCTGCACTGGCATTACGTCCTCCATTTCAGTGATGTCTGGAAGACGGTCTGGTGGGCTCGGCGTGAATTCGTCCGCCATCGCCGTGCCAGGCCCGCACCGCGTGGCGCGCACGCGCGGCTCAGCCCGGGGAGCCACCTCCTCCCTTGCACGTCTCGGAGCCAGCGGCACCCCAGCAATCCTTCAGGTTCTTGCATCCCGCGGCCGCGGCGGCATTGGGCGCCAGGACGCTGGCCTGGGCCTTGATGATGAAGTTCACATACACGTTGAGCGGCCGTGTCTCGGCCTCGGCGCGAGGTTCCTCCTCGCCCTTCGCGGCGACCACCCCTTGGGTGTCAGCGTCCTGCGTGGTGAGACCGGACTGGGTGGGAGTCTTGTCACCAGGAACATCGGCCGTCTGCTGGGGCTGCGTGTAGCGGTGCTCGTGTTTCTGGAAGGCGTCGAGCTGCTGCGAGCCGACGGAGTTGCCCTGGTTGCCCTCACCCTGCCCGCTCGAGCCGTAGCGGGCCGAGAGGCGGGTGTCGGCACCGGAGTCTCTCAGTCCCTGTCCGTTGGGCGCACGCGTCGCGTCCTGGTTGACGCCGCGCAGGAAGGCCCCGCGATAGTCCGGCAGGTAGAACAGGGTGGCGGGAGGGTCTCCCTCCGTCACGGGAGTGCCGTACAGCGGGCCGATGAGGGCGTAGAGCGTGGGATACGTGACGGCGCTGACCTGCGCGCCGTCACAGAAGAGCCAGCCCTGCGCCGCCAGGGCGGTGCGAGTACATGAGTTGATGGGTCCCGCATAGGGGAGGACCGCTCCCACGGGGACCTCGACGGGCATCGGCGGCAATGGAGTTCGCATGGCCCCGCACCCAACCTACTTGCATCCGGGAAGCTGGCTTCCCTCGGACAGATAGAGGAGCGAGGTGGGCACCGCGACGGTCCACGTCTCCGGTGCTTCCTTGTGCGCGCAGCCGCACGCGTCCAGGAGCACCTGGGCCAGCGGCACGAGCGTCTCGGGCAGCGGGACCTCTTCCGGAGACCAGGCGGGCATGTGCCCGAGCTGGAAGAGGAAGGCGAGCGTCCGCCAGTACTCCGGCGCCACCGGGACGAGGACGCGCGCCGAGCTGGCCTGGAGGAAGCTCAGGAAGAGCGGGTCCGGGCACGGCTGGAGCTTCGCGGCGCCCACCCAGTGGAAGGACTGGGCCGAGGGCTTGCTGCCCACGTCCCACGAATAGAAGCGGTAGCTCATCTCCGCCCACTCGAAGGCCGCGTCGAAGTAGCGCAGCGCGGCTGGCTTCTCCTCGGGGGGACGCGGGTCCAGCGCCCGCAGCACCTCCAGGCACTGCCGCTTCAGGGCGGCCCGCTCCAGCTCGCGCAGGCTCCACGGGGACTCCCGCACCCACTGCCAGTACTGCGCGCGCCAGACGTCATACAGCTTGCGGTAGCCCGCGACGAGGGCATCGTACGTGCGGACCTGCCAGGCCTCGTAGGCGCTGCTGCCCTCGGACTGCTCCGGAGGAGGCACGACGCGGCGGGCCCGGTAGTAGGCCACGAGCACCTGGTAGTTCGTCGCGTTCACGTCCCGGTAGGAGGAGATGGGGGGGACGAGCCTGTTGAGGCTGACGGGCTGCTCCGGGACGTCCTCTCCGGCCCCGAGGACGAACGGCAGGGCCTCCGCGGGGCTCGGCACGAGGAACTCGATGACGAGGCGCGACCCGCGCTCCTTGACGGACATGGTGTAGAGCTTCTTGAGCCAGCGGTAGATGCCCACCTGCCGGCGGTCGCTGTCCAGGTTGTCGTGGATGGCGCGCGAGGCCTTCTCGTACTCTTCGTGGAGGCGCAGCTCGCGCTCTTGGACGACGCGCTTCTGCAGTTGGTTCGTCGCCAGGTCGACGGCCCTGTGGGCCTCGCGATTGCCGTCCTGGGTGCGATTCAGCGTGGAGTCATTCGAGCCCGTCCACTTTCCGTCGACGGTGAGACCCAGGCCGTTGGGCTCGACGGTCTCCTTCAGTTGGGTGAAGTCGCGGTCGAGCTTCAGCGAGCCGACGAGGTTCTCCAATTCCTTGCTCACGTCCGTGCCCGTGGTGCGGTCCGTCACCTGCTGGTTCGAGCTCGTATGGCGGTGGCCATCCAGGCTCCCGTGGTCCGCGCGCAGGCGCAGGCGCTCGGAGAAGACTCGCTTCTCACGCGGCATGACGTTGAGCGTGAAGGCAATCTCCCCCGGCTCGTAGCCCTTGAGCGCCTGGCGGATGCTCCGCAGCAGCCCCAGTCCGAACAGGCGCGCCCAACCCTGCTCGGAGGGGACGACGGGGTCGGACGTCGCGACACCGGCCGCCTTCTGCTCGGGAGCGCGCTGCGCCGACAACGGGAGGACCACGATGGCCTCCAGCGCCTGCCTGCGGCCCCGCTCCTCGCGCAGGGCCGCATCTCCGTGCTGGAGGCGGATGAGGAAGGCGAGCATCCGCAGGACGAGGATGAGCGTGTCCGCGCGCGTGGAGGGATTGGAGGAGGCAGCGAGCTCCTGAGTCTGCGCCCAGGTGTCGTCGGAGAGCTGCCGGGTCGCGGGCAGGGACAGGTACGCCAGCAGCGGCATCCCCAGGACCTGCTCGGCCTCGTGGGTGAGGACAGCGAGTTCATGGGGGCCCTCCAGACACCAGAACGAGTGATACAGCCGGAGGAGCGACGCCACCTGCTGCTCCGGCTCGCGCGAAGCGATGGGTGAGGCTGGCGCTCCCGCCCCGGAGGGAACGGACTCTGCTGGCGCTTTGGGTCCGGGGGGAGTGGGCGCGGCCTGCGCTCCCGCCCCGGAGGGAACGGACTCTGCTGGCGCTTTGGGTCCGGCGGGAGCGGGCACTGCCTGCGCTGCCGACCCGGCGGCAGTGGACGCGGCTGGAGCTTCCGCCCCGGAGGCAGTGGACGCTGGCGCTTTCTGCCCGGCGGCAGCGGGCGCGGCTGGCGTTTCCGCCCCGGAGGCAGTGGGCGCTGCTGGCGCTTCAGGCCCGACCGCCTCGGCCGGCGTGGACGGGGGCGGAGGCGGCAGCGCCGGGTCATTCCGGAAGATGAAGCGCTCGCGGCGCCTGGCACAGCACGAGGGCACGACGGGACGTGTCACCAGATAGGAGAAGGCCTCCAGCGACTCGTCCGGCACGATGGGGTCGATGGGAGGACAGGGATGCTCCCCACCCACCAGCCACACGGCAATCCAGGAAGGGTCGCGCCTCTTGGCCGAGGGCTTGATGGGCTGGGCCTCCGCGTGAAGCTGAATCTCATGGGGCAGGGGGAACTGGAGCCAGACATCCACGGTGGCGCCCAGCATCGGGAACTCGAGCTGCTCGCGGGGATGGGCGGCGCCGAGCTTGAAGGGCCGCGTCTCGCGCGTCGTCACGGACATCACCGAGCCGCTCACCTCCCGTCCGTCGTCGGAGCATTGCCAGGTGAAGGAGAGCCGGAACTCCGGGTCTGGCATCAGCACGCTGCCCGACCTGGCGCGAACGGGCAGCCCGGGGGGAACCGACTGGGCGGCCGGGTCAGCGCCGGGGGACGAGGGCGTCTTGGAGGGCACGTTCTCGGAAAAAGGCATGACTCGACCTCGCTGCACTGCATGAAGTGGGAAGGGAAGAAACACGAAGGGGCCGTGCCGCACGCGCACACGCGGCGCCGGCACGGCCCCTCCATGGCAGTCCGCGGGCTGCCGGCTCAGGTCTGGCGGTCGATGACGGAGAAGTAGTAGCCCTTCTCCCGGTCACCCTTGAGGGCGAAGGTCAGGGCGCTCAGACCCGTCAGGTCGATCTCGGTGAACTTCTGGCTCATGACGGCGGAGGTCAGCGTCTCGCTCTGCGTCACGTTGCGCACCAGGCCCACGTAGATCTTCGGCGTGAGGCCGAAGGCGGCCTCGTCCCCGAAGCCCACGCCCGTCTGCTTCATCACCGGCGCGCCATCCTTGATGAGCGTCACGTCGATGCCGCCCGGCGTGTGGATGTTGTTGGCCACGTCGATCTCGTTGGCCTCGGTGCTCAGCCCCGTCTGCATCAGCTCGTAGTCCTGCTCGACCTGGTTGAGGGCGTAGATGCTGCCCTCGTTGACGCTCATGGGCAGCACGCCGCTGGCGTCACCGTCCCACGACACCGCCACCTCCGTGTCCACCGTATAGGTGAAGTTGTGGTAGCCATTGAAGCCCACCCTGTCGATGACCTGCCACGCGGTGGGCGGCAGGGCGGTGAGGTCGGCGCGGCGGTTCTTCAGGAACACCAGGACGCTGCCGTCCTTGTTGTCCGAGAGGTTCTGGTACGTCACCTTGATGTCATTGGCCATGGTTCTGCTCCTTTGTGAAACAGGGGTTGGGTGAAGCCTCTTGATTGCCTGGATGTGTCAGGACAGACGCTGGATGACGGAGAAGTAGTAGCCCTTCTCCCGGTCACCCTTGAGGGCGAAGGTCAGGGCGCGCAGACCCGTCAGGTCGATCTCGGTGAACTTCTGGCTCATGACGGCGGTGGTCAGCGTCGAGCTCTTCACCACGTTGCGCACCAGGCCCACGTAGATCTTCGGCGTGAGACCGAAGGAGGCCTGGTCCCCGAAGCCCACACCCGGCTGCTTCATCACCGGCGCGCCATCCTTGATGAGCGTCACCTCGATGCCACCCGGCGTGTGGATGTTGTTGGCCACGTCGATTTCGTTGGCCTCGGTGCTCAGACCCGTCTGCATCAGCTCGTAGTCCTGCTCGACCTGATTGAGGGCGTAGATGCTGCCCTCGTCGACGCTCATGGGCAGCACGCCGCTGGCGCCGCCGTCCCACGACACCGCCACCTGCGTGTCCACCGTATAGGTGAAGTTGTGATAGCCATTGAAGCCGACCCGGCTGATGACCTGCCACGCGGTGGGCGGCAGGGCGGTGAGGTCGGCGTTTCGGTTCTTCAGGAACACCAGGACGCTGCCGTCCTTGTTGTCCGAGAGGTTCTGGTACGTCACCTTGATGTCATTGGCCATCGCTCTACTCCTCGGGGTTGGAAATGATTGCGACAGGCTTGCCGGACGGACCGTGACTGCCTCGCCCATCGCCTGTTGCACTGTCTTGGACTCGCGTCGGGAAGCCGTGTGAATTCCTGAAATCTTCAGCGGCGCGGATTCATCACCGGCGCCATCCCCGGGACGAAGCGCCGGGAGTCATGAGTCACTCAATGGCTGAAGGCTTCACGGACTGGCCGTGATTGAAGTGCGCAGGAACGTCGGAGCATCCATGGGATGCATCCACGACGTCCGCGTCGGCCCGGACCGCGAATCCAGGCGGCACTGCCAGGCCCCCGCTGGGGGCTCACAAATTCACGCGTGCGGCGTCTACTGAGCTACGGCGACACCGGCACGCTCGTCCCACTCAACCCCGCGGTCAACGAAACGAGACAAGCCAATGTCCATTCCCCTCATCTGTGGCCTGGGCGCGCTCCTGCTCGCCCTCATCCATGCCATCAACGGCCGCTCGTCGCTGTGGCTGGCCATCACCCTGCTCGCGCTGGGCATGGTGCTGCCCTCCGTCGTCCGCTGGCGGTAGGAGGGCAGCACCGGGACACATGCCGACTACAGCGGCTCCAGGCGGAACATCTGGCAGTCGTTGTTGGACCACGTCCACTGCTGGAGGACGGTGCCGTCACCGCTGCTCCAGCAGCTCGTCACGTCCAGCACCTTGCCGCTGTGCCGCGCCTCCAGCCGGTAGTAGCCGTTGCCCAGCGACACGGCCTTGAACTGCTGGTTCGCCCCGCCGCCCCAACCCCACTGCTGGAGCCGCGCGCCGTCGGCGGTGCTCACGTCGGTGATGTCCAGCACCTTGCCGCTGTAGCGCGACACGAAGCGCGCGTAGCCGTTGTCCGTGGGCTCCATCACCCACTGCTGGCTGGTGCCGGTGTGGCAGGCCCACTGGTGGATGGTGGCGCCGTCCGCGCTGCTCGGGCCATTGATGTCCACGCACTTGCCGGTCAGCTTGTTCACCAGCCGGTACGCGGTGCTCCCGGAGGACTGCAGCACCTGGGCGATGGCGCTCAGGAGCGACGTGGCGCCCGTCGTGTCCTGGGAGATTTCCCAGATCATCACGCCGCCGCCCTGTCCGAGCGCGAGCCGCGCCTTCGCCTGGATGGTGGCGATGCCGTTGTAATAGACGTCGCCGACGTTGTCCTTGTACGGCGCCTGCGAGTCCATGGCGACGAGCTGCGAATACGCCACGTACTGCGAAGGCGAGCGGCCGTAGAACGGAACGCCGAGCACCGCCTTGGCTCTCGGCAGGCCGCGGCCCACCCAGTAGTTCAGCGCGGAGACGGCATAGTCATACGTCGAGTGGGGCTGGCCGCCGTCGTAGGCCATGATGTTGAGGAAGTCGACGTCGGCGAACGCGGACGCGGGGATGCCGTCGCCGTAGTAGCCATTGGCCACCACGGCGGCGGTGAGCAGCTTGCCGCGGCTGTGCATGGCCGCCCCCAGCTCGCGGGCCAGCGCGCCGAAGTTCTGCGCGGAGGCGCCGGGCTCCGGGTACTCCCAGTCGATGTCCACGCCGTCCAGCCCGGCCGTGTTGACGAAGGACACCAGCGTGTTGACGAAGTTGGTGCGCGCGCTGGCGTTGGCGGCCATCTGCTCGAAGGCGCTGTCGTTGCCGTCGTTCCATCCGCCCACCGCGATGAGCACCTTCACGCCCCGGGCGTGCGCGGCCGTCACCAGCGAGCGCAGCCGCGCGTCGGTGGCGCTCACGCCGGTGAGCCCGCCCTGCGCGGTGGGCAGCGCGAAGGCGTAGTTGATGTGCGTCAGCTTGTCGTACGGGATGGCGTTGACGTCACCGGCCCACGTGGGGAAGTAACCAACCACCCGCGTCGCGAGCGCGGCTGACTCCACCTCGCCCACGGGCACCCCGGTGACGAGGGAGATGGACTCCGGCTGCGCGGAGCAGGCCAGCAGGGTGGCGAGGCACGCGGCCCCGAGCGTCACGCGCTTCCACTGAGAGACTTCGAGGGACATGGTGTGTTCCTTGAGGGGTCTCGACGCGAGGGGGCTACTGCTGCCACTGGTAGACGCGCACCCAGTCGACTTCCATCTGCTGCGGCGTCTGGCGGATGAGGTCCAGCGTGGACTGCGGCACGCCGAAGTAGGGCGTGGTCGCGCCATTCGTCCCGTTCGGGTAGGTGCCGCCCACGGCCAGGTTGAGGATGATGTAGAAGGGCTTGTCGTACGCCCACGCGCCATAGCGCTCGACCTCCGCGCGCGTCGCCGTCTTCACCAGCGCGCCGTCGATGAACCACTTCACGTCCGCGCTGGAGAACTCCGTGCGGTACACGTGCCAGTCGCTGACGGGGGTGCTCGGGTAGAACTGGCCAGTGATGGGCGTGTTGCCGAAGTAGCCCGGGCCATGCAGCGCGCCGGACGTCCAGTTGCCGTAGCCGACGTTCTCCATGATGTCGAGCTCACCGCAGGCGGGCCAGCCGACCTGACCGATGTTGTTGCCGAGCATCCAGAACGCCGGCCACAGGCCCGGGCCCACCGGTAGCTTGAGGCGCGCCTCGACGCGGCTGTGGCCGAACTCGCGCAGGCCCGCGCTCTCCAGTCGCCCGGAGGTGAAGGGATAGCCGTTGTTCCACTCGTTGCGCGCGATGAGCTTCAGCGTGCCGTTGCTCACCTGGATGTTGTTGGGAGAATTCGTGTACTGCTGCTGCTCGCTGTTCACGTGCACGCCAGTGTTGGCGAACCAGTTGGACGCGTTGACGCTGTTGCCGTCGAACTCGTCGGCCCAGATTTGGACCCAGCTGCCGCCTCCGCCCACGGCGCCCCAGGTGAAGGACTCCCAGCACCCGCCGACGGCGGTGCGGCTGGCGTACAGCGGCGCGGACGCGGAGCGGTTCAGGTCCGCGGACACGAAGAGCCCGTTGCTGCGCGCCTTCAAGCCGATGGAGCCGTTGCCCAGCTCCACCCACTCGAAGCGCTCCCAGTCCTGGAGGGTGGCGCGGTTGGCCACGAGCTGTCCGCCGAGGTTGGTGTCGGCGGACACGTAGAGGCCCGACTCGCTGGCGCGCAGGGCGATGGTGCCACCACCCGCGTCGATGACCTGGAACTGCTCCCAGCCCTGCGCCGACGCGCGGTTCGCCACCAGCGGCGCGGTGGCGCCCAGGTTCTGGTCCGCCGAGACGAATTGCTGCGTCGAGCACGCCTTCAGCCAGATGGTCTGCCCGACAGGCGCCGCGGCAGCCTCGGCGCTCAACAACAGACACCCCGCGGCGAGCGCCAGCATCCAGCGACTCGCCACGCCACTTCCGTACTCCCAGGCCATGCAGTCCTCCTCGTGGTCCGGATTCTCAAAAACCCGTAGCACGAGGAAAGCCTGATTTCTCGAACTTTATTTTTACAGTGGAGGAAGTCAGCGCCGGGACAGGCCGTAGATGGACATCACCATCTGCTCGAAGGTGCGAGAGGGCAGCAGTGTCTTGGCCATCAGCGCGGCGCGCTGGGACAGGTGGCCCACGGTGTAGCGCACGCGCACACGCCGCTTCTCCGTCAGCGCCAGCACCTTCTGCGCCACGGCCGCGGGGGCGATGCCCTCGCCCTCCTCCGCCTCCACGGCCTGGAGCACCTTCATGAAGGCCTCGCGGTACGCGGAGCCCGGGCCGGACTGGCTCGCCTTGACGCGGTTCTCCCGGACGCGCGTGCGCACGTCACCGGGCTGCACCAGCGTGGCCTCGACTCCGAAGGGAGCCACCTCCTGGCGCAGGCTCTCCGTGAGCCCCTCCAGGGCGAACTTGCTGGCGCTGTAGAGCCCCTGGAAGGGAAGGCCCGCCTCGCCGGCCAGCGAGCTGATGTTGACGATGAGGCCGGACTGCCGCGCCCGCATGGACGGCAGCACCGCCTTGCACACTCGCAGCACGCCGAAGAAGTTGGTGTCCAATTGGCGCCGGGCCTCGTCGATGGAGACGTCCTCCACGGCGCCCGCCATCACGAAGCCCGCGTTGTTCACCACCACGTCGATGCGGCCCTCCGCCGCCAGCACCGCGTCCACCGCGCGCTGGACGGAGTCGTCCCGCGTGACGTCCATCTCCAGCATCTTGTAGCGCTCGCCGTCAGGAGACGGCCGGCGGCTGGTGCCGTACACCGCGTGGCCATTCGCGCCCAGCAACTCCGCGCAGGCCTGCCCGATTCCAGAGGATGCGCCGGTGATGAGAACCACCCTGCCTCGCGAGTCGCTCATGCAGTCTCCTACTCAGGGGTGATGTCTCTATTAACGCCCAGACACGGAAACCTGTGCACTTCCTTTCCAGAAAACAGGCATTGACTGTCTTTGATGCCAAGGCACTGAAGGTTTCCAGGGCCACAAATGAAGGTTTGCGCGCGCACTGAAATACAAACAGTTCATTGATTGACATGACACGCCTCGCCGTGGCGCGAAGTGCGTCATTCCTGGCGCCGCGCGTCGGGGGCGGAGTGGACTCAGGCCTTCGCGGGGGCGGGAGGCGGGCGCGCCTGCGGGAAGCGGTGGCGCAGCGCCCCGGCCACCAGCAGGGACAGCACGGCGGAGACGACGCCGCTCACGAAGGGCGCGCCCGGGGCCACCGTCGAGTAGAGGAAGCCGCTCCACACGGGGCCCACCACGCGCGCCAGCCCGCCCGCCGACTGGGCGATGCCGAGCACGCCGCCCTGCAAATCTGGCCCGGCCAGCGCCGACGCCAGGCTGGCGAGCACCGGCTGGAGCATGCCCATGCCCGTGCCCACCAGCACCATGGCGACGACCAGCATCCAGGGCTGGGAGGCCACGGCGATGCACGCGAGCCCCGCGCCCATCAGCGTGGCGCCCGCGAGCACGAGCGTGAAGCCGCGAATCCGGCGCGTCAGCCAGCCGATGGCGAAGGCCTGCAGCACGAAGGTCATCAGCCCCATCAGCGCGAAGAGGCGCCCCACCTCGCGCTCGCTCCAGCCGAAGCGCGCCTGGGCCAGCAGGCCGAAGGACACCTGCAGGTTGGTGATGCCGATGAAGGTGAGGAAGAAGAGCGAGAGCATGGGCGCGATGCCCGGCTGGGCCAGCGCCTCGGCCAGCCGCACCTTCTTCCGGCCCGGCGTGCCACCCGTGCGCGCCGGGCCATGGTCGGGGTGCGTCTCGGGGAAGAGGAAGAAGACGCCCAACATGGCCGCCGCCGCGAGCACCGCCGCGGCCGTGGGAGGCGCCCACTCGCCCCACCAGGCGTGGAGCTGGCTGCCGATGACGGGGCCCAGCACCATGCCCAGGCCGATGCCGGCGCCCACGCGGCCGAGGCCCGCCGCGCGGGACTCCGGGTCCGTCACGTCCGCCACGGCGGCCTGACACGCGGCGAGGTTGCCCGCGGTGGCGCCCGCCAGCATTCGCGAGGCGAAGAGCACGGGCAGCAGGTGCACGCGGGTGGCGTACGCGAAGAGCGCCATGGAGATGGCGTTGCCCAGCAGGCTCAGCAGGATGACGGGGCGCCGGCCCACGCGGTCCGACAGCCGCCCGAGCAGCGGCGTGGCGACGAGCTGCGCGGAGGAGAAGAGCGCGAGCAGCACGCCCGCCGTCGTGGCCGTGCCGCCCATGGACTCCACGTAGAAGGGCAACAGCGGGATGATGAGCCCGAAGCCCACCAGGTCCAGGAAGACGGTGATGAAGACGAGCCCCCGCACGCGGCGCTGCACGGTGAGGGGCACGAGCTGCGCTGCTGGCGACGGCGCGTCCATGTGCCGGATGATTAACAGCGACTCGCGACGGGCGAACGTGAATCGCGCGGGAGTGACGAACCGATGACCCTCATCGAGCCCTTGATGATGGCTGGAGCGCTGGTGGGGGCCGCGGTGGGCGCGGCCCTGGGCTTTCCCTCGGGCCTGCTTCCGGGCCTCGGCGGGCTGCTCGCTGGCGCCGTCATCGGGGCCCTCTCGGGCCCCTTCGTCTTCATCTTCCTGGGGCTCGTGGTCCTCACCGTGTTCCGGGGACCGCGTCACTCCTGGGACCTGGTGCGCGAGCTGTTCGGCTCGCGCCCGGGGAACTAGCGACTAGCTTGGACGGCTCCAGATTTTCGGCCAGTCGTCGAAGTCGCTGGCTTCCTTGCCGTCGATGAGGAGCGAGTACATGGGCTCCTCGGGGAAGTCATTCAGGCGGATGGTCAGCGTGTGCCCGTCCACCTGGGCGCGGAAGGGGTGCTCCGGGTCGCTGGCCTTCGACCAGCTCAGCTTGCGGGTCATCAGCTCTTCGGCAGTCATGATGTCGGCCTCGCTTCTCCGAGGAGGTGCTGGTTCACCGTCTGGTTGGTCCGGTTCGAGCTGCCAATGAGCTCCTTGAAGACGTCGTCGCCACGGAGCCCCTTGGCCTCGGCCTTCTTCACCAGGCTGTCGAAGGTCGGACCGTTGATATTACCGTACTTGACGAAGTCCCGGGCTCGCAGCATCGCGAGCTCCAGCGGGTTGCTCATCATCTTCCGCGCCTCGAGCCGGGCGTCGTGCCGGATGGCCACCGCGCGCTTCGCCCGCTCCTCCATGGAGAGGCCCTGGGCGGCCCACTGCCTGTCGAGCTCGGGGATGGTGTTCACCTTGTCCAGGTACCACTGGCGGACTTCCGCGTTGGTGGTCGGCTTCTTCGAGTTGCTCGCCTCCGGGCCGCTCACCTGCTGCGTCCTCTCGTTGGACGGACGGCGCGAGCGCGGCTTCGGCGCCCCCGTGTCGAAGTCATCCTGGCGCGCCGGCTTCGGCTTGGAGGACGACGGCGAGGAGACCGAGTTCGTCCGCGACGGGGTGGGCGAAGAGTTGCTCTTGGTGGAAGCGGCGGGCGACTTCGGTGGAGGCGGTGTCTCGGCTCGGGGGGAGGAAGAGGACGTCTTCCGGTTGATCTTCACCATGGGGGGCCTTCGCGGGGGCGGCGAGGGAGTCTTCAAGATGAGTTATCGCGGACGGCGAAGAAAGGTTGCGACCTCCACCTACCTCTCCGCACTTTTCACTTCCTGAAAACGCGACAGAGACCTGGAGTAGCGGCGGGCGCGCAGACGGGCCAGCCCGAGCAGCGTAGCGCAGGTCCACGCTCCAGCAGTGCCACCCGCCGCGGCGCAGCCGCCTCCCGTCGTCTCCTCACAGGGCAGCCACGCCCGGCATGTGACGCCCGCTTTCACGCACGGGCGCGTGCCATCGGGTCCGGAGCAGCGGGCTCCGAAGCGGCCGGCCTCCAGGCCCGCCACCGCGCAGCTCCGCCCTCCTCCGGATTGGTCGACACAGGCCATTCCCAGCGGGCAGTCGGCGTGGGCCTCGCAATGCATCGCGCATGCATCCGCCGTCGCGTCGAGTGGTGCCCGCGTGGGCGGCGCGCGGGTGGTCTCTTCCATCACCGCCTGGAGGAAGTCCGCGTGCGCGTCGACGCGCGTGTTGGTGCCCGTCGTGCAGGCGAGGTCTCCGTACGCGGTGACGCCGCTCAGGAGCTCGGTGCCATCGACTTCCAGGAGGGACGGGCCGCCGCTGTCGCCTCCGCAGGACATGGCGGGTGCGCCTTCGATGGAGAAGGTGCCCTCGTCCAAAGACGTCACGCGCGCGGTGCCGCTGTGGCGCAGCCCCGTCCGGCCCTCGTCGTCCAGGCCGAAGCCCACCACGCGCGTCGTGCGCCCCACCAGGTCCGGAGGCAGCGAAGCGAGGTGGAGTGGCATCGGTGAGACGGGCGCGTCCTCGGCCAGGATGAGCACGCCGATGTCGTGCGCTCCCGCGCGCCAGCCGGGGTGGAGCCGCCCGTCGACGACGCGCACGCGCTCCGTGCCGGATGCGCGCGCAGTCTCCGAGGCAAATACAACCGAGAGGACCTGCGGCGCGTCGGCGTTCTCCACGCAGTGCGCCGCCGTGAGGACGACTCGTGGAGCGACCAGCGTCCCGGTGCAGAGAACGGGTGCCTCCGCCTCCGGCTCGCCGCAGAGGGGCGACACCGGGACGATGGCGCCCACCGCCGGATAGCCCGGCTCGGGCGCACCGCCCACGACGCTGGCTCGCACCGCCAGGTCGCCGGACTCGGGCGTGCGCGGATGGTCGCACGCGCCTGCCGCCACGAGGCCCCACGCGAGGAGAACTCCGACGAGCCTCATGTGCTCGCCGCCGCGAGGCCTCTCGTGACGAGGAGCCTCGCGGGCCTCACGTGCGGACCGAAGCGCACGATGCGTCAGTCCCTCGCGAAGTCACCCTGCGGCGTGGCCGAGGGCTTCCGATCCGCGTCCCAGTACTTCCACTCCCCCGCCTTCGCGCCATTCGCGTAGTCACCCTTCACGGCGAGCGTGCCGTTGGGGTGCCACTCCGAATACAGCCCCTGCGCCTGGTGCGCGACGAGCGTGCCCTCCGCCCACTTCGTCCCGTCGGAGCGCCACGCCGTCCACTTCATCTCCGGGGAACCCGCGGTATGGACCTCCTCGCGATTCTTCTGTCCCTCCTCGTAGTAGAGGGTCCACGGGCCCTGCTTGAGGCCGCCGCGGTACTCACCTTCGAGCTGCTTCACGCCATCCTCGAACCAGCTCACCCAGCGGCCTTCCATCTTCCCGTCGACGTACTGGCCCTCCGTCTTCAACTGGCCGTTGGAGTACCACTCCGCCCAGCGGCCATGCTTCGTGCCGTTGGACTTCGCGCACCACTGCACGGTGCCCTCCGGCGGCGCACGGCCATGCAGCCGCGCTCCGTCGGGACAGGGGCCGGAAGCACGGCCGCAGCCGAACACCCCAGCGAGAGCGGCCAGCGCGACGAGGACCTTGGAATGGGTTCTCAGTAGCAGGTGCCCACCCCGCTGCAGCTGCAGTTGTTGCTCGCGAACGTGTAGTCGTCCGAGGCCGCCGAGAAGCTGCCGAGGCCGTAGTCGTGCTTGGCGCAGTCCTGCGTGTACGCCGTCGTGCCCACGCACGCGGGCGTGCTGGTGATGCCGCAACCCTGACCGCAGCGGCCCTTACAACCATTGCCCGAGCCGCCCGTGCAGCCACAGCCCCTGCCCGCCTGACGGTAGTAGCCGGAGCCGATGTACTGGTTGCCGCAGGTGCAGGAGATATGCGTCCAACCGCGCTCCGAGACGAACTCGTACGGCGTGAGGGCCTCACCGACGGGGACAATCTGCATGGTAACCGTTCACCGGCTCAGGCGGAGAGCGTGAGCTGATGTGCAGGCGTGGCGGGTAGGAGCGAAGGCCCGCCCAGGCCGCGGCGGTGCGCGGCGAGGGTATCGGTGAGGAAGGCGAGCACGTCACGGCCCTGTAGCTTGAGGGTGGTGGTGGCGGTGAAGATGCGTTCGACGAAGCGGCTGCCCGCCTCGCTCTGCGTGCCGAAGGACGTCTTCCTGTACATGACGGCGTGCCGGATGCAGCGCTCGCCAAAATTGTTGGTGGGCTCGAGGCCCGGCACATCGACAAACGTCCAGAGGCACTTCTCCCACCGGAGGATTTCCCGGGCCATGCCGGCGGTCTTCTTCTCTGCCCGCAGCACCGCCTTGCGCAGCAGCCGGCCGACTCTGCGTTCCACGCCGCGCATGCGCTTCTCGAAGTCCTCGCGCGCCAGGGTGCCGTCGCGCACGCGGTGGTACCACTTGAAGAAGCGGTTGCGCTCGCGCATGAGCTCGCGGCCAATCCGTCCGCCCCTTCCTCCTCTGTCGATGAAGCCCTGGAAGTCGCGTGTGAGGTGGGCCCAGCACAGTTGCCGCAGCCCCGCGTCCACCCACTCGTAGGCGCTCCACCTGTCGGTGGTGAGGAAGCCCGCGAAGTCCTCGCCGAGCAGTTGGAGGGCGACCTTGCCGCTGCGGTTCCTGGCGATGTGAAACACCACCACCAGCGCAGTGGCCACTACCCATAGCCAGGCGCGGCGGGCCCGGCCGCTCTCACGCCCTTCTGCGAACCCCGTCTCGTCAGCGTTGGCCGCCTCCGAGGACTGCACGTAGGCGAGGGCCTCGGCCGTCGGTGAGGCGAGCGCGTCGGCCATCTCGCCCTCCAGGTTGCTGACGCTGCCCACCGACAGCTCGACGCCCAGCATGTCCGACAGAGCATCCTTCACCAGTCGCTTGGAGAGGCGATACTTGCCCACCAGCAGCGAGGCGAGCGCGGCAAGCCTGTCACCGAAGACGCTGCGCGCGTGCGCGGGCACCTCGGCACGCGTCACCAGCCCGCAGTCCGAGCACGCCAGTGCATGGCAGCGGTACTCGGTAACAATGGCCGACAGGACTGGCACCTCTACTACCTGATGACGCCGGGGCACGCTGTCGCGTCCGTGCAGCCGGCCCTTGCAGCCCCGGCACTGGCTGGGCATCAACTCCACGACGTGCTGCACGTCCTCGGGC
The DNA here is from genome assembly GCF_055568925.1 of Pyxidicoccus sp. M6. Taxonomy (NCBI): domain Bacteria; kingdom Pseudomonadati; phylum Myxococcota; class Myxococcia; order Myxococcales; family Myxococcaceae; genus Pyxidicoccus; species Pyxidicoccus sp. M6. The sequence goes on from NZ_CM145714.1 coordinate 11,048,565, forward strand.
CCCAGCAGTGCGCGCTCGTGCTTCTTGTGGCCGGGCTGTCCACCGGGACGCCGGCCCGTGGGCTTCTTGGGCTGGCGCGGGGTGCCAGGTGCGTCCGAGGAGGGCGGTCTTGAGGAGTTGTTGGAGTTCTGGTTGAGCCGTGCCTCCAGCTCCGCCACGCGCGCCGTCAGCGCCTCCACCTTCGCCATCAGCCGGGCGATGACCTCATCGCGCGCGGCCACTTGCGCTTCCAGTTCCGCGATACGCGCGTCCTTGGGGTCCACCGCCGCCACGCACCACGGTGTCTCACGCGCGAGCGGCCACCGTCGAGCGCCCGCCTGCCCACCGTCCGATGCTCAGCAGGCCTACCAGTCGAGCATCGGTCGGTGAACGGTTACTCTGCATGAAGCTCGTCTGGCGCATCGCCGCGTCCTCGACGCGCGTGCGCTGGGCCTCGTCCACCGGCGCCACCTTGCCGAGGCCCTCCAACAACGGGCCCATCAGCGCGGACTGCGCCGCGTCGAGCGGAGCGCCGCTCGGATTGAAGCGGCCCACGCCCTGGTTGAAGTCGATGTGGAAGCCGATGACCGGCGCTCCGAAGTCGTACGTCACCTCGACGACCTTCGACTCCGTCTCCACCACCAGCATCCGCACCGACGCGCCGCCCGCGCCGTAGCGGGCCTCGAGCGTCGTCTCGTCATGCTGGAGCAGCGTGAAGCCTTCCGCCTCATCCTGTTGCCGTGGGTCCGCAGGCCCGTCCGAACAGCCCACCAGCGACATCGCCACGGCCACCGTGATTCCGCACAGCCAGAGCGCCTTCATTCCCGTTCTCGCTTCCGCGCGTCGGCTTCACGCACGAACGGGAAGAAGCTTGGAAGGCCAAACAGTAGACGTCAAACCGAAAACTTAGAAACTGAGGACAAGTCTGTTTTGACTCCGGGATGGGTCGGGCGAGACATGTCCAATGACAGACATGTCTCCCGACAGCAGAGGCCGCGGCCCGGGGGTTGGCGAGGGGGAATGAAACCTCCCCCGGGCCGCGGAGCCTCGGGGAGGCCTTAGTGGCGTCCCCCACCTCGCTCGCCGCGCTCGGGCAGGTCCACCGCGGTGCCGTCGAGCGTCGCGTCACCGCACTCGGGGCCGAACGTCAGCACGTGCGTCTCGCCGTCACTGGTGGCGCGCGTCAGCGTGCCGGACGTGGGCCACGGGCAGACGTCGCGCGACGGCCGGATGATGCCCGCGAGCGTGATGGTGGCCTGCGTGCCGTCGAGGGACTCCTCCGCGTAGGAGCCGTCGATGGTGCGCACCGGCGGCGTGTCGTCGGAGAACGCGACGGACAGAGAGCCGGTCAGGTGCACCTGGCTCACCACCGCGCCGGAGGCGTCCGTCTTCGTGCGCGTCACGTCCGCCTGCGTGGCCTTCGTGCGCGGCGGCGAGCCCAGCGTCAGCTCCGCCGTGGAGGACGTGGTGCCCTGCGACGTGGAGACGTCACCGGCGGAGTTGGTGCGGGAGATGTTGAAGGTGACGGTCTGCTCCTGCGTCACCGCGCCCTCGCAGTTCTCCGGCGCCGTGTACGTGGTGGTGATGTCCACCGTGCCCGAGGAAGGCCCGCCGTGTCCGCCCGGCGCGCCGCCGTCAGCAGAGGCCGCGTCCGTGGAGTGGGCGCGCACCGTGCCGTCCCCCGGAGGCGCACCGCCACCGCCACCACCGCGTCCGCCACCACCGCCGTGTCCGCCGCCGGGCCGCGAGGGCGCGGCGCACTCGGTCCACTCGAGGTGCACGGTGGCCGGCAGACTCTGGCCGCAGACATCCACATAGGTGATGTCCGGGCTGTCGTCACAGTGGAAGCCCTCCACCGAGTGCGGCCGGAGCTTGTCCAGCCCGCGCAGGAGGCTGGACACCTCCACCGCGTCACTCGAATCCGAGGCGGCCTCGACGGCCTGGGAGACTTCCGACGTGGTCTCGTCCGCCGTCTTGTCGGAGCTGCAACCCACCGTCATCGCACCCGCGGCGAGTGCGAGTGCTCCCAGCCACTGACTGCCCCTGTTCCTGCGCATCATTCGTGCTCCTTGGTGTTCCGGTGCCCGGCCCACTGCGCCCATGGGACGAGAGGATTTATTTTCGTGTTCCCGGCACTCGGTGCTTCCGTGCTTGCAGGACGCGCCGCGCGCGCCGATACACTGGCGCCTTGACCGTGAACGACGAGCTGCGCGCACTCATCACCGAGGCCCAGGACGGCAGCGTTCGCGCCTTCGAGCTCCTCATCGCTTCGCACATGCCGCAGATACGCCGCTTCGCGCGCGCCTTCGCCGCATCGGAGGCGGACGTGGACGACCTGGCGCAGGAAGCGCTGGTGAAGGTCTACAAGAGCCTGCGCTCGTTCCGCTTCCAGTCCGCCTTCAAGACGTGGCTCTACTCCGTGGTGCGCAACGTCTTCTTCGACGCCGCACGCAGCCGCGCCGGCCGGGAGCGCGCCATGGAGGAGCCGCTGGAGGTGGAGCATGTCCGCGCCCCATCCGGCGCCGTACCCGCCGACGAGGGCATTGCCCGCGCGGAGGAGAAGGAGCGGCTGTGGCGCGCGCTGCGGGCACTGCCCGCGGAGTTCCGCACGGCGGTGGTGCTCTTCGACGTCGAGGGGTACAGCTATGAAGAGGTGGCCGCCATCGAAGGAGTGCCGGTGGGCACCGTGAAGTCGCGCCTGTCCCGGGGCCGGACGCAGCTCCGCACCCTGCTGGCGGGCGGGCAGGCCCCCGGAACCCCGGGTGGGGGTGGGTCGGTGGGAACATTCCCGGGCGATGTTTCGTCCCAAGGACCGAGGAGCGGTAAATGAGTGAGCCCGAAGACACCGAGGACCGCGCGCTGCGCGAGCGCCTGGGAGCACTGCGGGACGATTCGCCCTCGCCCGACTTCCAGTCCGCGCTCCACCGGCGGCTGGTGGAGGCCGGGCCTCCGGACCCCGCTCCCGGGTGGGACTGGGTGCGCTGGCAGTTCCGGCACCGGGCTCCCATCCTCTGGCCGTCCGTGGGTGTGGCGGCCGGTGTCGCCGCGTTCCTGGTGCTGGGGGCCATGTCGAAGCCCCCTGCCCCGCCCACCGTGGCCGAGGCGGCGCAACCCCTCGCGGTGCCGGGCACGCAGGTGCCCGTGAGCAAGGTGGCGGTCATCAAGCTGGACTTCACGGCGGACGTGGCCGTGGAGCAGGCGGACTTCCAGGTGAGCCTGCCGGAGGGGCTCTCGTTCTGGGCGGACGGAGAGGAACTGCCGCTGCGCTCCTTCCAGTGGACCCAAGCACTCAGTGCGGGTAGCAACGTCATCCCCATCGCGGTGCGCGGGCAGCGGCCGGGCCGCTACCTCGTGACGGCCGAGGCACGTGCCGGCGGCCAGCGCATCGAGCACGACGTGGTGCTGGAGGTGACGGACGGATGAACAGGGACCTTCCAGCGCGCGCCCTCGTGGTGCTCGTGCTGCTCGTGGCGGGTGCCGCGGGAGCGCAGCAGCAGGCCGCTCCCCCGCCCGCGACACCGCCGCCGTCCACGGGGACGGGCGCGGTGCGGCCTCCCGAGGCTCCGGCGAAGACGCCCGCCCCTCCGGCCCCCGCGCCCGAGTCGGGGGCACGCGTGCGCAGCTCGCACACGGTGGATGTCATTGCTCCTGGTGAGAAGGTGGACACCATCTTCGGCCGCATGCGCATGGAGCGCCCGGCGCCGCCGCCGCGCGAGGATGCGGTCCGTCCTCCACCGGGTGCGGACTCTCGCGAGAAGCCGTCCGGCTCGGAGAGGGAACGGGAGAGAGCCGGTGGCGGGCCGCCCCAGTCGGGCGGGGACGGGCGCTCACGGCATTCGTCTCCTCGGACGGATGGCGCGCCGCCGCCGTCTTCCTCACAGCCCCTGCCTCCGCCGCCGAACCAGCCGCGACCATGACGGTCGTCCCAGCGCTTGCGCTCGTGGCCCTGGTGGCCACGGCAGATCCGCTTGCTCCGGAGCAACAGGCGCTCGCCCATGGCGAGCTCGCGAAGACGCCTCGCGTGGCCATGGCAGGAGACGTCTCTGCCCGCTCGACGGACGCCCATGACGAACCCGCGGACGCGGAGGACCTGCTGGCCTCCGCACAGGAGACCTTCGCTCGCGGCGACTACGCACGAGCAGAGCAGCTCGCCCAGGAAGCAGCCCGCCCGCCCCGGCTCGGTGCCGCCCTCTATCTCGTGGGCCTCTCCCGCTTCCGCGCGGGCCGTTCCGCCGAGGCGCTGGAGGCGCTCGACGCGGCGGGGCGCGCGGAGGACGCACCGGAGCCGGCCCTGTGGAACTTCAACAGGGGCGCCTGTCTCTACGCGCTCGGCCGCTTCGAGGAAGCCGAGCAGGCCTTCGCCAACGCCGCCTCGGACGCGACGCTCGCCCGGGTCGCCTGGCTGAACGCCGGCTTCGCCGCGCTCGACGCGGGCGCCCCCGAGCGCGCCACGACGTGGGCAGACCGCGCGGCCTCAGGCGCCTCGGAGAACGAAGCCCTCCAGATAGAGGAGCTGCGCGCCCTCATCGCCCAGGCCACGGGACAGCCCGTGAGCAGCAGCGACGTCTCATATCGCCAAGGCCTCGCGGCCTTCGACGCGGGACGTTTCGACGAGGCACGCGCGCACTTCCTCCAGGCCGCGGAACAGGACCCGAGCTCGGGCCGGGCCCGGCTCATGGCCGGAGCCTCCGCCTGGCGCACGGGCGACCGTGCCGTCGCGCGTGAGGACATCACCGCGGCGCTGTCCCTCACCCTCGACGCGATGGACCGGCGCACCGCGCACCAGTACCTCGACCGGCTCTCCTTCGGCCTGCGCGCGAGCGGCCCTGGCTCGCGGCTGTACGCCACGGTGGCTGGCGGCTTCGACGGCAACGTGCTGCAGGTCGGCGTGGCGCCGCGCGACGTGTCCGGGGCGAGCTCCGAGGTGGAGACCGCGAGCCCCTTCGGGGAAGCCAGCGTGGGGCTCGCGGCCCGGCTCCGGCTCTCGGACTCGCTCTTCGGTTACCTCTCTTACAGCGGGAGCCAGCGCATCTACACGCTCGAGTCCGTGCGCGACTACTCGCTGCAACTGCATCGCGCGGCGGCCACCTTCGAGTGGGAGGCCGCCCGCCACCTGCGCGTGGGCCTCTCCGGAGGAGGCGACCTGTTCTTCACCGGCCTGGCCGACTTCCGCGGGCTGCAGGGCTCGGTGAATGGCTGGGGCTGGCTCGCGGTGGACGAGAGCGAGCTCACCAGCACCCGGGTGGACGTGACCTTCGCGCGCAAGTCCGGCCTCGCCAGCGAGTTCGACTACCTCACCGGCCCGCGCTTCGATGCGACGCTGTCCCAGGAATTGCGGCTGAAGTCGCGGAGCGTGACGGCGTGGTACCGCTACCGCGAGGACCGCATCGGCACGTTGGTGCAGGAGACCACCGCCGACACCACGGGCGCCTCGCGGGAGTACGTCATCCCCTTCGGCTGGGCGGGACATGCCGTGGGCGCCTCCGCACGCGGCGTGTTCGGCCCGGTGTTCGACGCGAGCCTCGACGCCGAGCTGGAGCGGCGCAACTACCTGGACGAGAGCTTCCTGCGCGTCACCTCGCTGGATGGAACCGAGCGGGACTGGAACCTGAAGCGACGCCGCGACTGGCGCTTTACCCTGGGCACCGCAGTGAGCGCGCGGCTGTCGCGCTGGCTGCAAGCCACCGCGCGCTACGAGCTGCTCGTGAATCGCTCCAACGTGGACACGCGCCTGGAGGACGAGCCCGGCACGTGCACGGCGCCGGACTACCTCTGCCATGTCTACGACTACACGAATGGCAATTACGAGAAGCACGTGCTGATGCTCGAGCTGGGCGCCTCGTGGTGAGCAGGCGCGCGGTGGTGCTGAGGGGACGAAATGTCCTCGGGCTTTGTTCCCGGGCGGGATTCGTTGAGAAGCCGAAACTGCCCTCGCCCGTTCACTGCAATCCCGGGTGGCCGGAGGGGGGCTCCTGGTAACGATGTGGCCGAGAGGAGCAATCGACCTTGGCCCCATCCGACGATGACTCCGCCCCGAAGCCGCTGCTTCCCAGGCTCTCCCGCCGCGCCTTCTTCACCGGCGCGGGTGCCTCTGCGCTGAGCACCACGCTGGTGCAGACGGTGGCGCAGGCCGCCACCCAGGCCGCGCCACCCGTCCTCGGGCCCGAGCCGTCCACCCTCCAGCTCGACATCAACGGCCGCACCGTCATCGTGCAGGCCGACCCCGGCACCACGCTGGCCGAGTTGCTGCGCAACCAGCTCGGCATGACGGGGACGAAAGTCGGCTGTGACCGTGGTGCCTGCTCGGCGTGCACGGTGTGGCTCGACGGCGAGGTGGCCGCGAGCTGCATGACGCTCGCCTTCGATGCGCGGGGTAGGAAGGTCACCACCATCGAGGGCCTTGCGCGCGGGGACGAGCTGCATCCGGTGCAGCGCGCCTTCGTGGAGAACGACGCGCTCCAGTGCGGCTTCTGCACGCCCGGCATGGTGATGAGCTGCGCCGCGCTGGTGGAGCGCAACCCGAAGTGCACGCTCGACGACGTGAAGCAGGCGGTCAGCGGCCACCTGTGCCGGTGCGGCACCTATCCCAACGTCTTCAAGGCCACCCTCGCCGCGGCCCAGGTGAGCGGCAAGGGCAAGGGGAAGAGCTGATGCAGGACGTCAAGGACACCAGCGGAACGCAGGGCACCGCGAAGCCCTCCGACGGCCAGAAGACGCAGGCGGGAGGCCCCCAGAAGCCGCCGCCTCCCAACCCGGGTCCTTCGAGGGAGCAGGCGATGCAGTACGGCATCGTCGGCGCCGGCCTGAAGGAGGTCACCCGGAGGGTGCCGCTCGACGAGCCGCCTCCGCTGCCGGAGAACGCGAAGCTCAAGTCCATCGGCAAGCCCATCTCCCGCCTGGACGGCATCGAGAAGGTGACGGGCCGCGCCCGCTACACCTTCGACGTCCAGCTTGCGGGCATGCTCTGGGGCCAGCGCGTCCTCTCACCGCTGCCGCATGCGCGCATCAAGTCCATCGACACCTCGGCGGCCGAGCGCTACCCGGGCGTGCGTGCCATCCACATCCTGGAGCGCGTCCTCTCCACCGCGAAGCTGAGGGACCCGAAGGCGGAAGCGGGCAACCGCTACCCCACCGTGCGCTACGCGGGCCAGCCGATTGCCGCGGTGGCGGCGGACTCGCCCCGCGCCGCCGAGGCCGCGGCCCGCCTCATCAAGGTGGAGTACGAGCCGCTCCCGCACGTGACGGACATCGAAGCGGCGATGAAGGAGGACGCGCCCCGCGTCTTCCCCGGCCCCACCGAGCAGCCGGCCACCGCGGGAGGCGGAGGCGCGCCGCCGGGCCTGCCGCAGAAGGGCAACGTGCGCGGCCCGGACACGAAGCCACGCGGCATGGGCCCCCGCGGAGACGTGGCGAAGGGCTTGAGCGAGTCCGACGTGGTGATTGAAGCGGAGTACCGCACCCAGGTGCAGACGCACGTGCCCATGGAGCCGCACGGGCTCGTCGCGGACTGGAAGGACGACATGCTGACCCTGTACGCGTCCACCCAGTGGCTGGGCAGCGTGCGGGACGAGGCGGCCGAGCTCTTCGAGCTTCCGAAGAACAGGGTGCGCGTCATCAGCGACTTCACCGGCGGCGGCTTCGGCGCGAAGTACGGCATCGGCAACTACGGCCTGCTCGCCATCCACCTGTCGCGCAAGGCGCGGGCACCGGTGCGGATGATTCTGGACCGCCGCGAGGAGCACGTGTCCGGCGGCAACCGCCCCAACAGCATCCAGCGCCTCAAGCTGGGCGCGAAGAAGGACGGCTCCCTCGTCGCGCTCCAGGTGCAGGCCTACGGGAGTGGCGGCGTGGCCGGAGGCGCGGGCGTGGGCTTCGCCCACTCCACGCTCTATGCGTGCCCCAACGTGCATGTGGAGCAGTACGACGTCTTCACCAACGCCGGCCCCTGCGCCGCCTTCCGCGCGCCCGGCCAGGTGCAGGGCATCTTCGCCCTGGAGCAGACCATCGACGAATTGGCCGAGCGCCTCGGCATGGATGCACTGGCTCTGCGCGCGAAGATTGACGTCTCCGGCACGGACGACTCGCTGGCCCGCGCGCACGAGCGCAAGGTCGGCGCGGAGAAGGTTGGCTGGAGCAAGCGGCGGCCGGCGGGCTCGGACAAGGGGCCCATCAAGCGGGGCATGGGCATGGCCCAGTCGCAGTGGGTCTACCTCGTCCACCGGAACACCTCGTGCGAGGTGCGCGTGTCGGGGGACGGCTCCGTCGAGGCCTTCAGCGCCACGCAGGACATCGGCACCGGGACACGCACCATCCTCGCGCAGGTGGTGGCTGAGGAGTTCGGCCTCAAGCCCGAGGACATCGCCGCGTACGTGGGGGACTCGCGCTACCCGCAGGGGCCCGCGTCCGGCGGCAGCCGCGTCACCAGCTCGCTGACGCCCGCCGCGCGCAACGCCGCCCACCGCTGTGCCCGCGAGCTGGCCGCGCGCATCGCTCCCCTGTTCGAGGCGAACGCGGACGACATCGTCTTCGCGGACGGGAAGGTCTCCGTGAAGGGCAAGCCGTCCGCCTCGATGCCCTTCCGCGAGGCGGTGAAGAAGTCCGGCGTGCGCGAATTGTCCCACCGAGCCGACCGCCGCGACGACTACGAGGGCTACGCGATGGCCACTCCGGACATGAGCATCAGCCGGCACGGCATCGGCGGCGTGCAGTTCGCCGAGGTGGAGGTCGACACGGAGACGGGCATCGTCAAGGTGGAGCGCGTCGTCGCGGTGCACGACTGTGGGCGCCCCATCAACCCCAAGCTCACAGAGAGCCAGATCTACGGCGGCGTGATTCAGGGCGTCAGCTACGCGCTCTACGAGGAGCGTCACCTGGACCAGGCGAGCGGCCACCAGCTCAACGCCAACGTGGACCAATACAAGATTGTCGGCTCGCGCGAGGTGCCGCGAATCGAGGTCATCGTCCTGGAGCAGCTCGGCGCGCAGTCCTCCACGGATGCGCGTGGCGTGGCCGAGCCCGCCAACGTGGCGACAGCCGCGGCGGTGGCCAATGCCTTCTACAACGCGACGGGCAAGCGCATCCGCACGCTGCCGATGACGCCCGCCAACGTGCTCGCCGCGCTGCGGGCCTGAGACGGATTCGGAGGACGCATGCAGAGCTTCGAGTGGGTGGACGCGGAATCCGTGGAGCAGGCCGTCTCCCTGCTGGGGGAGTCGAACGAGCGCCAGCCCGTCATGGCGAAGGCCGGCGGCATGGACCTGCTGGACTTGATGAAGAATGGCGTCGTCCAGCCGCACCGGGTGGTGAACCTCAAGAGCATCCGGGGCCTGGATGGCGTGCGCTACGACGCGAAGCAGGGCCTGGAGCTCGGCGCGCTGGTGACGTTGGCGCGGCTGTCGCGCGAGCCCGAGGTGCGCGGCCGTTTCGTGGCGCTCGCGGACGCGGCCGAGCACGCGGCCACGCCCCAGGTGCGCAACGCCGCCACCATCGGCGGCAACCTCCTCCAGCGGCCCCGCTGCTGGTACTTCCGCAATGACTTCTTCCACCAGGCCGGAGGCGACGGCGTCGAGCGGGTGCGCGAGGGAGAGAACCAGTACCACGCCATCTTCGACAACCAGCGCACGGTGATGGTGCACGCCTCCACGCCGGCCACGGCGCTCGTGGCGTATGGCGCGTCGGTGGAGCTCACCGGCCCGGGAGGGAAGACGCGCACGGTGCCCGTGTCCGAGCTGCTGCTGCCTCCGGACATGAAGCGCCCGCGCGACACAATCATCGCGCCCAACGAGGTGCTGACGCGCGTGCGCATCCCCGCGCCCGCGGCGGGGACGAAGGCCGCGTACCACAAGCAGGGCGAGCGCGAGAGCTACGACTGGCCCATCTGCGACGTCGCGGTGGTGCTGCGCATGGACGGCAAGGTGGTGCGCGAGGCAGCCATCGCCATGGGCTGGGTGGCGCCCACGCCCCGGCGCGCGACGGAGGCGGAGAAGCTCCTCGTGGGGAAGCCGCTGGACGAGGCGCTCGCGCGGCAGGCGGCGAAGGCGGCGGTGAGTGGCGCGACGCCGCTGTCGAAGAACGCGTACAAGGTCCCCGTCCTGGAAGCGGTGGTCCGCAGGACGGTGCTCGCCGCGGTGAAGGCCTGAGGAGCGCGCGCATGGACTCCAGCGGAGAGCAGAAGCCACCCACCGTCTGCCGGCGCCTGCGCTCCAAGGGCACGCCGGGCGTCCGGTATGACGCGTCCGTGGACTGGGACACCGGCTACGTGTCGACGGCGACGTTCTGGTGTGTCGGCACGGGCGAGAGCGTGGGGCCGGATGACGACCTCGTGCATCCGCACGCCTGCGGCGCGGCGCGCGCGTGCTTCCGCGAGCCCGAGGCCGATTCCGAGGGAAGTCGCATCCTGGAGTGAGCCGGAGCGGTGGTTCGGCGATTCCCCTTCGGCCGGGAGCTGCGTCCCGACCGAAGGCAGCACGCCGGGCACTTCTTTGCCCGGCGTGCCCCCCACGCCTTCAGCGGCTACAACTTCGCGGGCCGAGTCGCGCCGGGCCTTCCTCCGCCCGGCGCGTCCCGCCCGTTGTCAGCGCTTCGAGCCCGTCGTCCCCTGCGCGCGAGGACGCCGCATCGCGAGGCCGAGCGCCGCGAGCAGCATGACCGCCGCTCCCGGCACGGAGCCCTCCGGACCCGACGAGCAGCCCCAGCCCGGAGCCGACATCGCCCCGGTGACGCTCGCCTCATCCACCGCGCCGGACTCGGAGGTGGTCTTGCCCTGCAGGCTCCCGGGGATGTTCCGCACCCGCACCGTCACCGACGACGGGGCGCTCACATTCACACCGTCGGAGACGCGGAGCTGGAAGGTGAGGTCCGTGTCCTTCGTCACCGACGGCGCGCGGAAGTAGGGCCGCGTCGACTTCGAATTGGCGAGCACCACCGCCGGCCCCGCCGTCTGCGTCCACGCGTAGGTCAGCGTGGCGCCCTCGGGGTCCGTGCCGCTGCCGCTGAGCTGGACGACGGCGCCCTCGAGAGCCGTCTGAGCGGAGCCCGCGTTCGCCACCGGCGCCTGGTTGACGTTGGTGCACTGGCCGCGGTGGGCGACCAGCGTCGTGAAGGGAGTGTTCGCCAGGCCCTCGAACTGGAGGTCGTCCACGTCCAGGCCCCGCGCGCCGACGCTCACGTCCGTGCCGACGCGGAAGCGGATGCGCACCGTCTTCCCGGCGTACGCGGTGCCGAGGTCCGCGACGCCCTGGATGAACTCGGGGTACCCCTCGCTCTGGCCGCTGTAGGCCATCCGGTTCTCGATGGGGTTCCCACCGTCCGGCAGGACGAACCCGTTGTAGGAGGGCGTCACGAACTGGCCGATGTCCGTCCAGGTCAGTCCGTCATCCTCGCTCAGCTCGATGACGGCGCCGTCGTAGTCCTGCTCCAGGTCGTAGCGGTGCTGGAACGTGAAGCGGAACGGCCCCGACGACGCCACCTGCAACGGCGGCGAGACGAGGAGCGTGTCCGAGTTGGTGCTGTTGTCCGGTCCGTGGAAGTACCAGTCCATGTCCCCCGCGTCATGCTGGCGCGTCCACGGGAAGGCGCCCGGATACTGCTGCTCCAGGCGCCACGAGTGGTTGACCGCGTCCACCGTCTCCACGATGCCCGTGCCCGGCGCCTCGTCCGTGTTCACCCGCAGCGTCACGGACCGCGTCTGCACCCCAGGGGTGGTCTGCTCCACGTCCCGGTAGGTCATCGTCAGGGTGATGACGCCCGGAGTGGCCGGGCCGGAGAGCCGGACCGGCGCCTCCACGGTGACGACCTGGAACGGGTCGGTGGGCGGCACCTGCACCGTCGCCCCCAGCGGGAAGCTGACGTTCGGAGCGTTGGTGGTGAGCGTCACGCTCGTCTGCGTCAGCCGCGCGACGCCGCTGTTGCGCAGCGACATGCGCAGGAGCACCGTCTCGCCCGTGTCGAGCGTCCCGTCGTCGTCGCACGACATCCCCGTCCCCTTCTGCTCGACCACCTCCACGCCGGTCATCAACACGTCCTTGCCGGTCTCGAAGCTCTCCACCAGGCCGACATGGTCCGCGGAGTCACGCGGGGGCGCGATGGCGCGCGTCCCGGCGCCGCGCTTGGCGAAGGCGTTCGCGAAGAGGACGAAGTCCGCCCGGTCATTGACATACGCCGCGGCGAGCAGCGCGTCGCGCGCCTCGAGGAAGGTGGGGGCGTTGGGGGTGAGCTTCATCGACGCGACGAGGTAGTCCTTCATCCGCTGCTGGGCCTCGGCGAAGGTGAGGCGCTGCTTGTCCCGCAGCAGCGCCGTGTAGCACTCCCACAGCGTCACCGACCACCACTCGCCCGAGTTGTGGACCTCCGAGTTGCTCAGCCCGGAGCGGCCGAAGTTCACCGGGATGTCGTCGGGCAGCCGGACGCCATTCTGCGTGTAGCGCAGCGTGAGCGGGTTCTTCGTCAGGTCGGTGGTGTACGGGTAGCGCCGTCCGCCCCAGTAGTAGCCCTGGTTCTCACCGCCGCTGTTGACGTACGAGCCACGCGCGTAGACGCCATTGAAGTTCGCGTTGGAGGGCACCTGGTCATCGCCCTCGCGGGCCACCATCAACAGGCCCGAGAAGTCGCCCCAGCCCTCGCCCATGCTGCGGCCCTGGTTGTTCGTCAGGCCGAGGGCGTCGCCGATGAGGCGGTTGGACATGTAGTGCATCCACTCGTGGGCGATGATGGTGTTGTCGAGCGTGCCGTCGCGGTCCGTCCCCTGCCGCCGGAGCGCCACGCTCTGGGGGAGCTGGATGCGGAACGAGGCGCCCAGGCCCTGGTCCACCGAGACGACGGGGATGGTGACGGAGGGCGCCCGGCCGAGCACGGGGAAGAACGTGTCTCCCTCGAACTGGGGGATGAGGACGAGCCCCACGGCGCCGGCGGCCTGCACGCGCTCGGCCTTGGTGGGGAAGTCGCAGCCCTGCGCGTCCACGAGGGCAATCTTCCCGGCCAGCGCCGCGGCGTTCGTCAGCGGCTCGCACGCATCCGTCACGGTGCCGCCCGGGACCGCCACGCTGTCCTCGGCGAAGGCGACAGCGGCGGTGACGTCATACTGCTGGAGCCCGAAGGCGGAGACGCCCACCACCCAGTTCCCCGCGAAGGGGTGCTCCGGCGACACCTCCAGGGTGCGGAACCCGCGCGTGTCATAGACGAACATCTGCATGCGGGGCCGCGTACCGTCCGGAGGCGTGGACATGTTCGCGTTGTTGCGGCCGACATAGTCCTGGCCCTCGGCGCGGAGGTAGTCCCCCTCCAGGCCGCCGCGACCGTAGTTGTGGGTCTGCGCGTTGCCCGCGGCCTCGTCGAAGCCGGAGTCGTAGTACCAGTCGTGCAGGAAGTTGGTGACGAAGAAGATTTGAGCCACCGAGCTCATCTGCTGCGCGTCCGAGACGCTCGGCGCGAGCCCCAGGTCATAGCCGTCGCCGAAGATGCCCCCCGCGCCGAGGCTGCCGCGCAGGTCTCCCGGGCCGAAGCCGCTGGGCGAGACGAGGTCGACATACGCGTCCACGTTGTTGCCCGTCGTCTCCAAGGCGCCCTCGGGAAGCCACGGGTCATTGCGGCTGTAGGGCGAGTTCTGCAGCGTGATGAGGTTGGGCGAGACGAAGGGCGCCTGGTAGCCGTCCGGCAGGCCCGTGGGGTGCGGCGTGGCCGCGTTGCCCTGCGGGCCGTCGTAGGGGATGTACGGGCTCTGCGTGTCGGCCCACACGCGGTAGGTGTAGCTCTGGTGGGAGGACAGGTCGTGCCGGAAGAGCACCTGGCCATCCGCCGCGGAGATGACGTAGGCGTACATGTCACCGTCCGTCCCGTTGGCGGGCGTGGTGTCGAGCTCCACGTACCAGGCGGGCACCAGCGCGTCGGGCAGCGGGAAGAAGACCTGCTTCACGCGCGCGGGCGAGGAGAACACGACGAGCCGCGGGCCCGGGGTGAGCGCGTAGTGGGTGTAGGGGCCCTGGGCACGCCCCGTGAGCGACAGGCTCACCGCGGGCAGCGGGTCCCCGTGCAAATCCCTCCACGCGCGCGCGATGGCCTCGCGCGGCTCCAGCGTGAAGGCCGGGGCGGCCTTCTCCAGCCGGGGATTGGAGGCCACCGGGCTCAGATAGCCAGACATGGCGACGAGCTGGCTGTCCGAGTCCATCAGCACCTTCAGCGACTGGCGGAAGACCTCGATGCCATTCACCTCCTGCCCGAAGGTGACGATGCTCGCGCCATTGCGCGCGCGGTGGACGCCCCGCACGGGGATGTGCGGCGCGTCGGTACGGCTCAGCCGGTACAGCTCGGCCTGCTCACCCAGGTACTCTCGCGCCGCCTGCTCGGGCGGCACCGGCTGGGAGCGCTTCAGGCCGGGCTGCGCGGGACGCGCCCCCCAGACGAAGGTGGGAACGCCCAGCCGGGACTCCTCGTGGGCGACCTCCACGCCCTTCGCCCGCTCACGGGCGCTCGGCTCGCTCCCGGACGGCTGGACGCGAGCGAAGGCGTCCACCGTGGGAAGCTCCCGGGCGGCATGGGCGGGTCGTGCCACTGCCGCCACGATGACTGTTGTAGCTACCAGAAGACTGCGAATCACTTTGTACGCTCCCGTTTCCAGAGTCCGGCCCCCTCGACTCCAAGAGAAACGGCGCAATGCAAGCTCATGTCGCAATCAAACTGCAAATTTCACTAGCTTCATGGCTTGTATGTCCCCTTCCACGTCCCTCCACGTCCTCGCCAAGATGGAGGCAGCCCCCGGCTGATTCCCGGACCGAAGGCGCGCCCGAGGTCTCCTGGAGGCCCGGTCGAGCTCGGAGAGGTCCTGCGGACGGATGAATGCTGGTCGCGGGAGGCAGGGTGAATCGACACCCGCCTGGACGGGGCCAAGGACAGATGAGCGGAGCGCATATGATGGGCAGCGGCCGTCCTGCGCCACCGTTCCGCCCATGCCCAACCCTCCAGCCCGACCCCGCATCTTCATCAGCCACTCCACCAAGGAGCCGGTGGGGAAGGAGTACCGGGACGCGCTGGTGCAACGGCTGGAGGCCGCCGGGTACCCGGTGCTGCTGGACGAGGACATCGAGCTGAACCAGGACTGGCGCCCGCTGCTCAACGCCTGGATTGGTGGATGCGACGCGGCGGTGCTGTTGCTCTCCGAGGCGGCACTGGCCTCACGTCACGTGGCGTACGAGGCCAGCCTCCTCGCCTACCGGCATCGGAGCGAGCAGGGGCGGTTCCAGCTCATCTCCGTCATCATCCCCCCTGTCACCGCGGAGCGTGTCGAGGCGAGCGCACTCGGGCCCTCCGGTGTCGCCGAGATTCAGGCCGTCCGCCAGAACGTCCCTCGGGACGAAGCCATCCAGCAGGTCATGGACTACCTGGACCAGCACGTCCGCTCTCCTGACTCTCCAGCGGAACGAAATGCCCAGCGGCTGTCATGGCTGCTCCGCAATGTGGACCCGAAGGACCTGGCTCTCGCGGCCAGGGAGGTCGCGGGAAGACTGGGACCCTGGACGCCCGGGCTGGAGCTGCCCATGAAGGTCGCCCTTGCCCTCATGGAAGCGGGCCTGGAGCGGGCACCCAAGGGGGTCCGATTCTTTCGCAAGCAATTGCCACCTCCCACGGACCTCGATGAGGCCGTGACACTCATCGCCACCTCATGGGTGGACTGCCGCTCCACCGCCGAGATTCCCGCGGTCGTGAAGCGCGGCGGGCTGCTGGCCTTGAATGGTGAAAAAGGTGAAACGGCCTGGCTGTATGTGGTGGGGGCCTGTCCCATCCGTCCCAGCGACGCGTGGAAGGTGGCGAAGGTGGACGGGGTCATGGACAGCAAGGGCATCGAGAACCTGAAGGAGCGCATCCGAGAGGCGCTGGCCTACGAGCTCAAGGCAGCGTCTCCGGCGCCCGAAGAGGTACAGGAAGCCGTTCGCGTCTATACGGATGAAAACGAGCCTGTCTTCGTGGCTCTGCCGTTCCATGGACTGGACCTGCCCGCCATCCAGGAACTCCGAAACGCGTTCCCCGGCGTCACCTTCTTCTTCCTGACCGGAAGCGCCGTCGTGCACGAGGAACTGGCGCGGAAGGCGAACATCGAACTCCTCCAGCCCACACTCGAGCCGGGAACCGAACAACCCTTCTGGAAACTCTTCCACCAGAAGAGCAGGTACCTGAAGGCCTCCTGAGGATTCCGCCCCATGTCCGAGACCCCTTTGCTCCGCTATCGCAAGGTGTTCGACCCTCCTCGCAAGGTCGAGCCGCCGCCGGTGCTCTCAGCGGAAGCGGGAGACCAGCGCCGGAACGTGGCCTACGTCTATGGCGACGAACGAATCGTCCTCGCCGTGAACGTGGCCCTGGCCACGCAGCGTCCACTCCTCGTTCGCGGCCCATCAGGGACGGGCAAGAGCTCCCTGGCCCGCAGCGTGGCGGACTTCCTGGGCTGGCGCTACTACGAGTACGTCGTCACCTCCCGCACCCAGGCCCGGGACCTGCTGTGGCAGGTGGACCTGCTCCGCCGGCTCCATGACGCCCAGGCTCCCAGGCACAGGCTCGGAGCCGACTACGCCCCGTATGTCGTCCCGGGTGTCCTGTGGTGGGCCTTCGACGAGGAAGCCGCCAGGACGCAGCGGCTGCTCGGCATGCGCGGACAGGGCACGGCGCGGAGCAACGACCCGAACCTGGGCAGCTCGCACCCGCGTGCCGTCGTGCTCATCGACGAAATCGACAAAGCGGACCCGGACACGCCCAACAACCTCCTCGTGCCCCTCGGCTCCCTCCAGTTCCAGGTCGAGGAGACGGGACAGCTCGTCAAGACGGCGGCCGCGCGCGCACCGCTGCTCATCATCACCACCAATGATGAGCGCGAGCTTCCGCAGGCCTTCTTGCGCCGGTGTGTCGAGCTCAAGCTCGAGTACCCCGGACGTGAGTGGTTGCTCGACATCGGCCGGGCTCAGCTCCCGGGGCTCGCCGAGGGGCTGCGCACCGCAGTGGCGGACGCCCTACTGGGGCCCGCTGGAAGCAAGCCGACGGTGAGCGCCGCCGAGTACGTCGACGCCCTCCGGGGGTGCCGGGAGCTGGAGATTGGAGCCGGCACCCCGGAGTTCGAGAAGCTGCTTGAGTCCACCATCTGGAAGCACGGACGGAAGGGGCCCGGCAAGTGAGCCGCGACGCCTCGTCCAACCTGGGGGACCTGGCGCGCGCCTTCGCCCGGCTGCGTCCGGAAGACGAGGCAACGCGCAAGGCCATCGCTGCCCTTCTCCTGCGTCCCGGTGATGAGGCTTCACACGTCGAGGAGTCCAAGCCTCCACTCCCGCCTCCGCCTCCAGGTCCGCCCGGGAACATCCCGGTTCCGCCTCCCGTGCGAGCCCACCCACCGAGCCCCCAGCCGGGGCCGGACGGAATCCCCATTCCCCTGACCATCAAGTCGACGCGGAACCCGAGCCCCACCCTGCCCGACTGGCTTGCCACGGCACCACCTCTTCCTCCCGAACCCCCGCTAGAAGTCACGATGGAAGCACCCGCGCCGCTGCTCGACCCGCTCCGCTCCCGAGCCATCCTGGGAGGTCTCGCGGCGGCTCCGGGAGAGGGTCCCATCGACATCGACGGCATCCTGAGCTCCGTCGCGCGCGGGCAGGCGCTGCTCCGTCTGCCGTACCGCCGCGTTCCCACGCTCGCGCGAGGCGTGCAACTGCTGGTCGACCGCAGTGATGCCATGCTGCCCTTCCATCTCGACCTGGCGGGACTGGAGCGCGAGCTCGGCAACCTCGCTGGAGGCGCCCTGGAGGTGTTGCACTTCGTGGCCTGCCCTTCACGCGGGTGTGGGCAAGGTATCCGGCGCCGGTGGAAGTCCTATGGCCCCGAGCGGGTGCCACGCCTGGGCGCACGCATCCTGTGCGTGACGGACCTGGGCCTCGGGATTCCGCCTCCTGGAGAAGCTCCCGCCCACCCGGAGGAGTGGATTGCCTTCGCTGAACAGCTTCGCCGGGCGGGGTGCTCGGTGGGGGCGCTCGTCCCCTACCCTCCGGAGCGATGGCCTCCCGCCGTGACGCGGGTAATGGACCTCTTCCACTGGGACCGCAGCCTGACGGTGGCCCGGGCCGTACACGGCGTCCTCCAGAGGGGGTGAGGCCTTGGCCTTGGGCACGCTCGCAACCGCACGCAGGCTCGTCGAGGAGGTCTCACGGGAACAGCCCCAGGCCTTCGAGCTGGCCTGCCTGGCTTCGTTCGCGGTCCGCGTCGATCCTCATCTCTTGAGGCGGCTGCGACTCGCGTTGATGCCGGGTACCTCTCCCGCGCTCGAAGCAGACGTCTGGCTCGGCGACCTCGTGGCATTCCGGAGCCCGCAGGGAATCGTCTTCGAGAAGAGGGTGGGTGCCCTGCTGCGTGAGCGGCTCGCGGCCAGGGGGACCGAGCGCTACGAGCAGGTCTGGAGGATGACCGAGGAGGCGCATCGCTGGCTCTCGCCGGTGCTGCGCGTCGAGGAGGAGCTCAACTACCTCCAGTTCTGCCGCGCGCCGGATGCGCATGAGCGCACCCGCACCCTGCTGCGCTCGGCGCTCGCCGCGCTCGTGCGGAATCCGGAGTCCGGATTGGGCCACTGGGCCGCTGGCGTCAGTGAACGACTGCCGCCCGAGCTGCGGTACCTGGAGGAGGCCCAGGGTCTAGCGGACGCGGCCAGGCTGAGCCTTGGAGAGGGATTGACGCTTCCCGCTCCGCCCTCAGGGGGAATGCCTGAATGGCTGGGGCCGATGGCGCGGGAGAAGATGAAGCGCGTCCGGCTCGAGGTGAAGTTGTTCACCGGATACGTGGAGCTCGGCCCCGAGAGCCGGACGACAGGGCCCGGCATCGAGGTGCCAAGGACCGAGCCCCTGGTCGTCGATGTCGAGGTACTGACGGAGAAGCCTCCGGCTCCCCGGCGGGTCTTCATCAGCTCCTCGCTGAGCACGACCGCCCCAGTGCATGCGGAGATGGTCCAGACCCTCCGCTCCGCGCACCACGAGGTATTGGGGGTAGATACACTCAAACTCGCGTCCCTGCAGTCCGCGTTGGAGGAGGAGATCCGCCAGAGCGATGCCGCAATCGTGCTCATCTCGGGGGGATTTCTCGAAAGCAATTGGAGCGCCCTGGAAGTCCAAGCCCTCCTCGAGAAGCTGCGCAGAGAGGGCAACCGCTTCACCCTGCTTCCCGTGTATCTGGGCTCGGCGACCCCGGAACTCCTCGCTCGATTCTGGCCGGATGCCAAGGCGCTCGTTTCCATCCAGGGCATCTACGCGTCCCATACCGGCCGAGACAACCTCTCCAAATCAATCCTCGAAGCCCTGGAGAGGCCGTCGGAGACGGTCCGGTCGTGGCGCCGGTTGGAGCTTCACCCCTCGAGACCGGAGCGGATTGCACTTCAAAGAGGGCGTGTCCGCCTGCGCACGCTGCTCGGTGACGAGCACACCATCGAACCTCTGGAAACCGGTGCGCTTCTCCGGATTCCTCCACCCGACCCCGTGTTCTTTGGCTACAAGCGAGAGCTGGAGATTGCGATGGAAGCCGTTCAGAAGAGCGCTTCCATCCTCCTCATTCACGGGCCTTCCGGTGCAGGCAAGACGGAGTTCGTTCGCCGAATCGCTGCCGCCTCGGCAGCCGACTTCCCTGATGGGACGTTCTACGTGGAGAGGCGCGAGGGCGCGCCCCCATTCAGCGCGCGAGCAGTGGCCCGCGATGTCCTCGACGCACTGAATGTGGAAACAGGCAATGACCCGCGTGGTGCGCTCGCGCGTTATCGCGAGCTGACTGCTGAACGCAAGCTCATGCTGGTCATCGATGGCTTCACAGACCCATCCGCTGAGCACAACCTTCCTGCCGCGGAGCTGGAAGCCCTGGCTCCGGGGCCCGGCTCGCGGCTGGTCCTCACCTCGCGTCAGCAGAACTCCTTCATGGACTTTTCCGACCGCGTTTTCCTCCAGGTCATCGATGTCGCGCTGAAGGGGCTCCACCCAGGAGCGGCCACGACACTCCTGCGTACGGTCGCGCCCCAGGTTGGCGACGAGGCCGGGAGGCTCGCGCAGGCGTGCGGCTATCTCCCAGGCCCGCTTCGTCGGGTCGCGGAGGAACTCACCCGGCGGGGACCCGACGTTTCCATCTCCAACTACGCCTCGCTCCTCGAACGTGCCCGCGTGCTCTCGGTGTTTCCAGAGAGCTTCGATATGGAGGCGGCACGTGCGGTACTCAGCGCACAGGAAGCGGACCTGAGTAAGAAGGTACTGATGCCCGTACGCCCTGAGAGGCAGGAGTCCCTATTGGTGGAGATGGTGCACCTCGGGCTCTTGCAGCCCTCAACGGCCGTCGGGCGGTTCACGCTGTGGCAGCCCGTCCGGCAGGTAACAGAGGCCGACCCCGAACTGTCCGACTCGCTGAATGCAACGCTATCGCATTCAAACTACTTCGATACTCTCCTCGAGAAGCTCAATCGGCAGTACCGGGAGGGAGGCTCCGCACGCGCGGATGCCATTGAAGCTTTCGACCGCGAATGGCCTAATTTCGAAAAGGCTTTTTCGCTCGCAACCAGCCGCGTCGCATTGGCTGACTGGGACTCAATCGGCACGGAGCCCCTGGTAAGGCTCCGGAGACCGCCCTCCGAGTACGAACTCAGGCAACGGCGCATCTTGGCAGAAATTACAAAGAGCCATCCTGGATATGCACTCCACATGCTGAGCCTCGCACTCGCGCTCGCTGACCTTGGAAAACATGATGAAGCCCTGTTGACCCTTCGCACGGCCCTGGAGACCGCGAACTCAACGACTGGCGCCACATTGACAATCATCGAGATACGTTCCGAGCTCGCGAGGATGCATGTCGACATGGAAAGCCGGGAGGAGGCCCGCATGGTCTCAGCCCCCCTGCTTTCCAATCAGCGCTCACTGACTCGCTATCAACGCGCTCTTGTCCAACATGTCTCTGCATGGATTGAGGCCGAGGATGGCGTGAATACCGCCAGACAGGAGTACCAGGTAGCCCGAAGGCTTGCGCAAAGTGCAGCCGATGTGCGCCTCGAAGTCGATGCGCTCCTCGGCATCGCAAATGTCGAGATGTCGCGTGGCTCGCTGGGTGAGGCCGAAGCGCGATACATCGAAGCCCTGGAGTTCGCCGAAGCCTTCCGCGACGAACGCGGCATTGCCCTCGCCTCCTGGGACCTCGGGCGGCTCCGTGCGCGTCAGGGAAATCTCAAGGCCGCCAGGGAGTTCATGCAGCGACTCGTGGACTATCGTCGTGCCATCGGACATGCCCAGGCCGAGCTGACGGCGCAGGAGATGGAACAACTCCTGCCCCCCGCGCCGCCTGACAGCATAGGCCCGCCACCGCGCACGACTTTGACCCCTTCCGGATGAAACGCCTGTTCCGCGCCTCCCGCCTCCTGGCACTGCTCGCCGTCCTGGCGGTCCTGAACCCCGCGGGCTGTCTGCTGCTGGTGGCGGTGTTCTTCGCGCCACCCTGGGCGCCCGCGCTGGTGAACCTGCTCAAGGGCATCCTGCGGGAGTACAGCCTCCTCCTGCTGCTGCCGGTCCTCGTGTCCGCGCTGCTCACCGCCTACGCGATTCCGTCCGGGAAGTGGGCATGGCTACGCTGGGGCTCGACAGCGGCCGTGCTGCTCCTCCTCTACGCCGCGCTGATGCCCGTCGTCTCCGCGTGGTGGCTGGCTCGGACCCACGACATCCCGCTCAGCCTCCGCGAGTACTTCCGTCCCCTCGTGGCACAGCGTCCCCTCCCGAGCCAGACGGTGCGCGTCGCCACCGTCGACGGTGTCGACCTGCAGGCCGACCTGTTCCTCCCCGAGGCCCCGGCCTCCGCCGCCCGGCCCGCGGTGCTCTATGTCCACGGAGGAGGCTGGAGCGCGGGAGAGCGCGCCTACGCCCGTGCGTGGGCCGGCTTCCTCACCTCACTGGGCTACCCGGTCATCAGCCTCGGCTATCGGCTCTTCCCACCCGCCACCGGCCTGAAGGCCCCTGGTGACATCCGGTGCGGCATCGCCTGGGTGAAGGCCCACGCTTCCGAATACGGCATCGACCCGGACCAGCTCGTCCTCTTCGGCGAGTCCGCGGGCGGACACCTCGCAACCCTCGTCGCCTACGCCTCGGGCGATGCGCGGTTCTCCTCCTCCTGCGACGCAGCGGACACGTCGGTGAAGGCGGTCATCAGCTTCTACGCCCCCAGCGACCTGGCCGCCCATGCCGGGCACCGCGCGGGCTCCCGACGCGTGCTGGAGGGCTTCACGGGCGTGCCCCTCGACGGCCACCAGGACCTGTACGCGCTGCTCTCCCCACTCACCCACGTGAGCCCGAAAGCCCCTCCCACGCTGCTCATCCACGGAGGAGCGGACACCGTGGTGCCGTCGCACGCGTCACAGGTGCTGTCCGCACGGCTCGCCCAGGACGGCGTGCCGCACCAGCTCTTCACGCTGCCTTACGCGGAGCACGCCTTCGACGTCTGGGACGGCGGCTTCGGCCGTCAGCTCGCCCGGGCCGAGGTGGGGCGGTTCCTCCAGCAGTACGTGCCCGTCGGAGTCCGCCCCGCCCCCTGAATCACGGCTCCACGGCGTGGACGCCGCCTTCCGCGTCCACGTCGAAGTGCAGAGAGCCCCGGTTGCTCCCCAATACGAAGACGACATAGCGCCCGCCGGGCTGGAGGGGCTTGGGCTCCTCCAGCACGGCGAAGCCCTGGAGCGTCTCGCCGTAGGTGAACTGACGGACGCTCGCGGTGTCGCCAAACGGCTCGGCACGCACCTGCCAGAACATCTGCCCCGCCCGGTCCATCACCTGCACCGTGTCATAGCGGGGACGGTCCTCGTGCTCCGGGTCCTCCACCACGAAGCTCGGGGACGGAAGCCGCTCGTTCCCGGACGCCAGTGCCACCTGGACTCTCGGGCGGCACGCGGCGAAGAACAGGAGGGTGAAGCCGAGCAGCAGCGTGGCGGCGCGTGACGACCTCATGGGCTACGGGGCTCCCTTGCCCGCGCGAATCTGGGCGAGCGCATCGTTGAGGTAGGCGGTGTAGTCCGTGCCGTTGTAGGTGAACGTCCCTCCACCCGGCGAGTTGAAGAAGCCCGCCTTCTGGGCCTGCTGCAGGAGCTCCGCCTGCTGCTCCGGGTTGAGCTGGCTCCAGGACTTGCCTTCCTTGATGCCCTTCTCGAACTCGTAGCCGTCACCGACGTTCTGCGCCCACAGCGCCTCGCTCATGTAGTCCGTGCCGCCGTTCTGGTGCTGCCAGACGTGCGCGGACTCGTGCACCAGCAGGTCCGGCGTCAGCGGCAGGTCCTCCTTGGGAATGTAGATGGTGTTGCCATGCGTGAAGGCGCGGCCACTCGTGCTGAAGAGGCCCGAGTTGCCCTCCTTGATGCGCATGGATGAGTAATCGATGCTGTCGCCATACACGGAGCGCAGCGTGTTGATTTCGTCACCGGTGAGCTTGCGGCCCGGCGGCTCCACGCCAATCAGCGTCTGGATGGCGCTGAGCGCGCGGCCTCCCATCATCAGGAACGCGTCGACGGGCGTCTGGACGAACGTCTTCACCAGGCCCAGGCCCATCTGTTTGAAGCCTTCTCCGAACTTCCCTTGGAAGAGCTTGCCGATGCCCCCGAAGAAGGTGCCGATGCCCTCGCCGACGTTGCGGAACGCACCTACCACGGTGTTGAGCGCGCCGGTGGCCAGGCCGCGCACGCCGTCGAACAGGCGCACGCCCACCCACTTCGCCGCGTTGCCCACCGCCTTCGCGGCGGTCCCCACCGCATTGCCCACGGCCTTCGCGGCAGTGCCCACCGCGTTGCCCACGGCCTTCGCCGCGTCGACCACGGCGCCGCCCACGGCCTTCGCCGCGCCGACCACGGCACCACCCACGGCCTTCGCCGCGTTGCCAATGGCCTTGAAGGGGTTCCAGAACTCGACCTCCTTCGCCTTGCCGTCGACGTAGATGGTGCCCTTGTCGTTCTCCGCGCGAATCTCCGCCACCTGCGCGGACGTCAGCTTCTCGCCGGAGAGGACGCGGCGGAACAACTCGCCTTCGTCACCCGCCGAGTCCTTGGAGTTGAGCTTCGTGTCGAGGTGGTGCCCCGCCTCCTCCACGTACGTGGACGCGGCCAACGAGGGGTCCAGGTCCTGGTTGATGTAGACGGTGCCGGACTCGGCGTCATACGCGCCGTTCGCTCCGGTCAACTGGTCCGCAGGCACCTGCTTCACCGGGGGCAGCCAGGAGAAGTCTCCGGCCTGCGCCTTCTGCCGGTACTGCTCGGCCTGCACGGCGTTGTAGCCGTCGCCGAACACGGTGCGCATGGTGTCGTGGAACTTCTCCTTGTCCGAAGCCAGCGCGCCGAACTCGCGCCGGAACTCCGACTGGATGTCGGGCTTCGGGCGGCTGAACTCACTCACCGTCGAGAAGCCGGCCCTGCGCGCCGTCGCCTCTCCCGAAGTCCGTGGTGAGACTTCCGCCTTCTTCCCCGCCGGCTCCCTGCCAGACTCATCGGGCCTGCGAGGTACCTGCGTCGGTATCCGAGACTGAATCTTCATTGCTGCTCCCCCTTTTTCGAAACTCTCCCAGTTTACCGTGAGTGCGGGCTCCCGCGTCCAGTGGGGCTCCGGCGCCCGATTGTTTCGAGGAAGACAGCGAGGCCATCGAGGAGCCGGGGCAGGCCGAACTCGAAGAGGGTGTCGACGTTGAAGACGAGGTCCTTCTCCTCCGAGATGCGGGAGAGCATGGGGAAGCGCCCCGCCTGGATGACGCGGGACATCGGCTCCTCCTGGGAGACCAGCCACTCCTCGTTGGTGAGGCCCGTCTCGGCCTCGGCCTCGCTCTCGGCCTCCAACTCGATGGCGACGCCCCGCACGAAGCTCACCGCCGTGAGACACACGTGGAGCATCGTGCTCGCATCGAGCCCGAGGCCATCCACCGCGCTCAGTGCCCACTCGGTGTGGGCCATGCCGGCCGGAATGAGCTGGGGCCGCGACAGGGAGAGCACGCGCGCCAGCCACGGGTGACGCCGATACAGCGTCCACTGCAGCCGCAGCATCACCTCCAGCCGAGCCCTCCAGCCGGCCGGTGGCACGCGGGGAAGCTCCAGTTCGCGCATCACCGCGTCCGCCATCAGCAGGACGAGGTCGTCCTTGCCGGGCACGTGGCGGTACAGCGACATGGGAGGAACCCCCATGCGCGTGGCGATGCTGCGCATGGACAGCGCCGCGAGCCCCTGGGAATCCGCAATCGCCACCGCGGCGCGGACGATGCGCTCGCGCGAGAGGTCCTCGTCGGACTCGACGGATGGGCGGCGCCGCGAAGACGGAGATGCGGGCGAGATGCCGGCAACGGCCGGAGCCACCACCGTGCCGACGCGGGGTAGCGCCTGCGTGAGCCCTTCGCGCCCCAGTGCGTCCAGCGCCTTGGCGGCCGTCGCCAGCGCGACGCCCCACTCCTTCGCCACCTGCCGCGTCGAGGGCACCCGGTCTCCCGCGCGCAGCTCTCCCGTGGCGATGCGGCGGCGGAGCTCGGTGACGATTCGTACGTAGGGCGGTTCTCCGGACCGGCGCATCGAGGCCTCCTTCGTGGACATCTGTACTAGTACAGCGTCACTCCTGGCGACAGCACCCCAGGAGCCACGGTCCGGCTGTCCTAGCACAGACGCATCCGAGTTGCAGGAGCGCTTCGGAGCGCCGTAGCTTGTCCCGAGTGCTGCGTACACCGTACGCAGCACAAGCGTACGGCGTACCCGACCAGGAGAGCCCCATGAAGACACGCGACATCCTCATCTCCGGCGCGAGCATCGCCGGGCCCACGCTGGCGTACTGGCTGCACCAGCACGGCTTCCGCCCCACCGTGGTGGAGCGCGCGCCGAGCCTGCGAGGCGGAGGTCAGGCCATCGACGTCCGGGGCGCCGCGCGCACTGTCGCCGAGCGGATGGGCCTCCTCACGGAGATTCGTGGGGCGCACACCCGGATGCGGGGCATGTCCTTCGTGGACGGCGAGGGCCACACGCTGATGTCCACCACCGAGGAGACGCTCACCGGCGGGGCCACGAATAGCGACGACGTGGAGCTGATGCGGGACGACCTCGCGAACATCCTCCACCGCGCGACGTGCGACGACGTGGAGTACCGCTTCGGCGACTCCGTCACCTCGCTCACCGAGGACGGCGAAGGCATCCACGTCACCTTCGAGCGGGGCACGCCGCGGACCTTCGACCTGGTGGTGGGCGCGGACGGACTGCACTCCCGGGTGCGCACGCTCGTGTTCGGAGAGGAGGCACGGTTCATCCGGCATCTCGGCACGTACCTCTCGGTGTTCAGCGCCCCCAACCACCTGAACCTGGACCACTGGCAGGTGTTCCATCAGGAGGAGGGGAGGATGGCCGGCATGTTCAGCGCCCGGAACAACACCGAGGCGCGCGTCATCCTCGGCTTCCAGTCACCGCCCCTGGAGTACGACCGGCGCGATACCCATCGGCAGAAGCAGCTCGTGGCGGACGCGTTCGCCGGCATGGGCTGGGAGGTCCCCCGGCTGCTGAAGACGATGTGGGACGCGCCCGACTTCTACTTCGACTCCATGAGCCAGCTTCACATGGACCGCTGGTGGAGCGGCCGGACGGTGCTCGTCGGCGACGCGGGCTACTGCGGCTCGCCCATGGCGGGACAGGGGACGGGCATGGCCCTGGTGGGCGCGTACGTGCTGGCCGGAGAGCTGAAGGCCGCGGGCGGCGACCTCACCACCGCGCTGCCGGCCTACGAGCAGCGGCTGCGCGGCTTCGTCCAGAAGAACCAGTCGCTCGCGCATCCGGACATGAAGGGCCCGCCTCCCCCCGAGGCGATGCGGGAGGCGGCCACCGCCATCTCCCTCGTGGACTACCGGAGCTGACGCCGCCGCTACTGCCGCCAGGAGGTGGGCACGTTCTTCTCGGCGGCGTGCCGCTCCAGGTCCGCGAGCTGCCCCTGGGCCAGCTTCAGCTCCACCTCCACCTCCCAGCGCCGCTTCGTGGCCGCGCCTCCGGCGGCCTCGTCCGCCAGCAGCTTCTTCTTCTCCTCCTCCAGCGCGGTGACGCGGGCCCGCGCCCGGCTGAACTGGGAGCGCCACTCGTCGGCCTCCTGCCGCGAGCGGTCCGCCTCCGCGCGCCGCTGCCACAGGGACTGCTGCCACATCTGGATGCCGCCCTTGTTGCGCTTCCACTCCTCGCGCGAGGCGTGGAAGTCCTTCATCGGGACGTCGAAGTGCTCGGCGTCCTCGGCCGCGCCCTCCATTCGGAGCGACGCGTTGCCCGCCCCGGTGAGCGTGCAGTCCTCCACCGGCAGCCGCACCGCGCCCACGTATACGCCCTGGGTGAGCCCCTTCGTCGCGAACCAGCGCAGGCGCCGCGAATCCTCCTCGGCGGACATGGTGTCGCGCACCGGCCGCCAGTAATCGATGTCCAGGGTGAGCGAGCACGTCTTCCCCTCGGACTCCATCTCCACCCGGTGCACCACGCGGCGCGGGAGCGTGTCGAAGCGCTCGATGAGCAGCGCCACCAGCCCCAGTTCCCCCACGTGGCGGACCGACAGGAGCAGCGGCTCCTCCGTCTGCTGCTGGTAGCGCTGGATTTCACGCTGCTCGTCGCGAGCCACCCGCGCCAGCAATTCCTCCCAGCGCGCCGTCGCCTCCTGGGTGGTGGGAACGTTGATGAGCTTGCGAGCGTAGGGAATGGGCAGCGCCAGCCCCATGCCGTCCGCGTCGTTGACCTTCATGGAGACGACGCCCACCACCTCGCCACGCCCGTTGAGCAGCGGCCCGCCGCTGTTGCCCGGATTCACCGAGGCGTTGAACTGCACGTAGCCGGTGCCCAGGTACTCCCGGCCCACGTAGCCCACCTTCCCCTCGTGGACGGTGAAGTCCATCCCCTTGGGACTGCCAATGAAGACGAGCCTGTCGCCCGGCTGGAGGAGCGTCACGTCGCCCAGCTTCAGCGGCGTCCCCTTCGCTCCCACCACGCTCACGGTGGCGAGGTCCAGGTCCGCGTCGGACTTCACCGTCTCACCGAGGAGCTGCCGCCCGTCCGGCAGCACCACGTCCATCACCTTTCCAATCGGGCAGACGACGTGCTCGTTGGTCAGCACCAGCTCCGTGTCCACGAAGAAGCCGGAGCCCGTCTTGCCGCCGCAGCGCAGGCTCACCGTGCTCGGCGACGCGAGCTTCGCGATGTCCTGCGTGGAGAGCGCTCCCTCTTCAGGTGCTGGCCCCGCCGGCTGCGCGGGGCCGCCCGGGTCCCAGCCGGAGACCTCGAGCGCCGCCTGCCGCAGCGCGGGAGAGCGCGTTACCCAGACGCCGAACGCGGCACTGCCCAGCACCAGCACGCCGAGCGCCACCACGAGCCCCACCCGCGACGAGCGCCGGGGCGCCGTGGCCTCGGGCAGCTCCGAGGGCTGGAGGTACGCATCCGCGCCGTGCTTCGCGAGCACGTCCAGCAGCTTCCGCGCGAAGGCGCTGGAGACGCCGCGAGCCACGCGGTCGCCCGGAATCGCCAGCACCGTGCGGGCCTGCGAGAAGGAAGGCGCCGGAGGGCCGAGCAGCGCCAGGGCGCGCGAGAGACTGAAGCGCTGGCGCTCGTCGCGCACCGCGTCCTTCAACACCACGTCCATCAGGAGGCTGGCCCCACAGACGCAGCGCGCACGCTCACCCGTGTCCGGCGCACCGCACCGGAGACACCGCTCATCGACTGAAACCGACATCTTCGCCATGTCCCCACTGCCCGCCTGCTTCGCGCCCGGCCAACAGGGCCAGCAGCCCCTTCGAGAGGGCTCGCCGCTCCGACGCGTCAGGTGTGCCCGCGAGCATACCCTGCCGACGTGGAGGCTCGCCCCGCGTCACTTCAGACCACGCGGCCAGTCCACCAGCAGCCACCCCTCTTCACCTGGCGGCTCGCGCCAGACCAGCCCCTCTCGCCGGTGGGTGGGTCCAGTGGTCAGTGTGCCTGCGGACATCCACTTGGATTTCGAGGGCAGGGTGACGCAGGCGGGAAGCCGGTACCCCATGGCGAGCTGTTGTTGCAACTACGGGACGCTCAACCCGTCAGCCACCGAAGCGGCCCGCAAGCAATGGAAGGCCTGGCCCCAAGGACCTGCATCAGGACCTGTTCGGGCTCTATAACCAGTGCTACGCGGGGACTCCCCTGTGGAACAGCGCGGGACCCAGGCTCCCATATGTCAAGTAGACCCGTCCCCATGGCACCGTTGCTTGAGGAGGTGTCTCGGCTCCATTTCCCGAACCCGCCCGCGACGCACGAACAGATTGCGGCATTCGAGCAGCGCGTGGGATGGCGGTTGGACCCTGACCTGCGCGCCTTCTACCTTCACTGTGATGGCGCCGACTTCTTTGACCGATTGGACTTCGAGTTCCGCTTCTATCCGTTGGCGCAGATTCACCGGGCCCGCGTGGTCATGCGCAAGAGCGACACCGACGCGGCGGGCCCTGCATCCTGGTATGCGCTCGGGGAGGTGCAGGACAGCAACTTCATTCTCCTCGACGTCAGCCGGCAGCACGAGGGCCGATACCCCATCCGGGATGGCTACAACGAGGCGTTCCCGCACCCGGAATACTGCGAAGAGATTTCCGGCTCCTTCTCTGCGTTTCTCGCGGGCGCTCTCCGCTCCAACGGGCGGTGGTTCTGGCTCAAGGAATGAGCGGCGCCGCGCTCGATGCGTCAACAGGCGGCGCCACCGGGGCGCACGCGTTCGCGTAGCGCGCGGCCAGCTTCGCGTCACGGCGGCGGTGTGCACGGTGACGCGGGCCATCTCTAATCGGTTGGCAGCGCCGCGGCCCGCGCTGTCACCGCGATGGAGGCCGCGTCCGCGACGCCGCCCAATGCGCACCCACCGACTTCAAAGCCCCGGCCCGATGTCCGGGCCGCACCACTCGGCTAGCACCGACTGCGCCCGCGCAGCGCCCCCTTCCTTCGGCTGGGGAACTGGCCCCGCACCACGGCACGGAGGGGTCAAGGTGCTGAGCGCCCGCCGATCTCCGGGAAGCGCTCATAGGCCCGCAGGAGCGCGTCCAGGTGGGCGGGGTTGTCGAGATCGAGCGGCGCATCGGTGAGCTGCACGACCCACCCGCCCGATGCCGTGCGCAGCGCTCGTGAGAGCAGGTCGGCGTCGCGGGCCGGGTCCGGGAACCCGATGGCCTTCGCGGAAGCGGCAGACCAGTAGTTCAGCCACCCAAGGTAAGCGGGAATCTCGGGCGAGCGGAGGTGATGGAAGAGCTTCAGTGCGGGCAGCCCCCGGCGTGGGGACGGCGGTCCTTGCAACGTGGGTGCTGTTTGATACGCGATGTCTAGCGCAGCGGCGTCTGGTGTTGCACGTCCCCAGAAGGCGCGTGCTCCCTCCGCCACGGCTTCAAGCACAGCCGCCGCTGCCGCGATAACCGCTGCATCTAGCGGCAACTTCGCATGGACTTCAAACAGGGGCTGACCGCCTGGGCTGAAGAGTCCCGAATTTTCCATTCCAGAAACCGTCACGGGGTAACTCTTGTCCCCGTTGCACACAATAGGGAATTCCCCGTCCTCAATGTTTTCCAAGAGCCATGCATCGCGTTGTGTCAATGGGATGGGGCGCCCGCTGTCTGAGAGCCGCCACTTCAGCCTCAAGCCGGGGAGCGCCTTTTCCATTCCATGGATGACGTCAACCGTGCGGCCGTCTTTGCTCACGAGCGCAGGCGCGTAGGTGATAAGGTGGAGGGTTGTTTGCTGAGTCATCGTGTGCATCCCGTGACGACGATCTTGAGGAACGGATCCTCTTGCAGCAGAGCGGCTTTGTGCGCTTGGGTGCTCACCCCGACGACGAAGTCATATCCACAGGCCACGGCGATGGCTCGCTCCTTTCTGAGTTGCTTGACTTCCTTCTTGATCTCCATTTCCTGGACGAAGGCACTGTACTTATCAAATTGATGGGTCTTGATCTCCCACAGCACGCGCACGCCGACTTGCAGCGCATCAAAGCGTATTCCTGCCACGCTCACGTCCCTGCCGGGATGACGGTTGGGCGGAAACTTGTCGGCGCACTCGTTATGCGGATCATCTTTGGATGCGCGCGGCACTGGGATGGCCTCGCACTCCGGGCGGCGATCGCGCTCCAATGGCTCGGTAGACACCGGAGGAAACAAGTCCTGCCCTGATGGCTCGGGATTGGGCTTGCGGTGCGTCAAACGATCCTGCTCATTGGATGGCCGCGTTTGAGTCTCGGTCTTGGCTCGCTCACGAGATGCCCTCCGGTATGCATCCAACTCCTCTTTGATGGCGACTGCCACCACCACCACGCCAACAACAATCACGGCCCCAATGACTATCTCGGGTGCCACCAGAATGCAGACACCCAATCCAATAGCAGCGGCCCCCGCAGAGGCGACAGAGCATCTTCCCGTGACATCGTGAAACTCGATCCGATCATGATCGAGCGCGTGATAGCACCGCTCCACAAGCACGGCCCATTCGTTGGATGCCTCCCGCACCACGCATCGCCCCCCATCCGCCCACGGCAGCGTCGCCGCTCTCTGGAGGTTGGCGACCCTCGGGTTCCGGGCCGCTGGGCCTTTCGGGCTCGGCGCCGACGTAGCGCAGGCTGAGAGAAAGAGCAGAAGTGCGGCGCAGGCGCGGCGTCGCATGGTCACGTCCTTACAAATGGGGTTCCGCCCGCCACGCTCGACAGCGAGGGTGCTCGGACCGCGCCCAAGTCTCGCAGCGCGGCCCCCTGGGGAGCCAGAACCGAGTGCATCCAGTCCGAGCCGCCGCAGCTCAGCGGTGCACCTTTCCACCCCAGATGAACGCCCCTCCGACGAGCGGCACGCTGTAGGCCGCGACGTGCCCCGCCGGCATCAGGTGCGCGATGAGCAGCTCGTTCTCCCACCCACCGGTGCGCCCCTTCATCCAGTCCGGATCGAGGATGTGCCCCGCGCCGATCGCGATTGCCCGGCAGTTGCGTTGCGACCTGCCTTCACATGCACACCAGGTCGGTGCAGGTGCCCGAAGGCGACCGTAAGCCCGGGGGCACCCCACTCGTCGGCGGTCTTCGCGGTATCACGCCTTCGGGTTGGTAGGTGATCGAGCTGAACGCCTTCGGCTGGCGCAGCTTGAAGTCGTCCTTCACGATCGCGCGGATGGTTGTCTCGTCGTACTCGGCGCGGGTGTCGTGCTCGGAGAGGATCAGATCCTCGTCGATGCCGTAGATGAATTGGCGCCAGTCGGCACAGAACGTGATTCGCGTCACCGGGACGCGCGTCGTCATCACGAAGGGGAAGCCGCGAATCGTCCCCTTGTCGAGCATCTCCTGACGGAAGATGAAGATGCCCGAATCCTTGAGCTGCATCAGCGCGGTCGCGCGGGTCGGGTGAATGACCCACGCCGCAGCGCCCATGCGAACGTGCGCGGTCAGCCGCAGCTCGACCGCCTTGTCGATGTCGGCGAGGTAGGCCGACGCGGTCGTGCCCGTGTTGGCGAACGTGTGCGCGCCGTCGAGCTGAGCGAAGAGCCCCTTCGGCTGCGCGCCCGTACCGTCGCCGTTGAAGCCCGCGTCGTCGAGACCATCGGCCACGGTCGCGCGGATGTCCTCACCGACGCCCGCGTCACCGACGCCCGGCGTGCGCAGCAGGTCGTTGCTGATGTCGGTTAGGACCATCCCCTTGTGCACCTTGAGCACGAGCTTCCCGTACTTCGGCGCGCTCCTCGGGACGGTCTCCCCCTCACCAACCCACTTGAAGACCGAAGTCCCCATCTACGTGCCCATGTGCAACTCGCCCTTGAACGGCTGGGTTCGCACGCCGAGCTTGAGCAGCGCGGCGTCGGGCCGCAGGAAGTCGATCACTTCGCCGCTCTGCTGGATCGGTACGAGCACGCCCGCGCTGTCGAACTTGCTGAGCTGAACCGCCTTCTGCACGTCGGCATTGCCGAAGCGCTTCGCGGCGTCGATCAGCTTGGCCGCGCCCGTGCGGCGACCCAAGGCGATGACGCTCTTCGTGAACGCGCCGAAGTTCGCGACGCTCGCGTAGACGCTGCCCTCGCGCGTCGTCCTGTCTGTACCCACGCGGCCGGGGGCGCTTCGGGCCGCAGCGTTGATCAGCTCACGCGCGACCTCGGGGCCGAGCGCCTTCACCATTTCCGCGACCTGCTCGCGAGTCATTCCTTGTCACCCCCTCGGATGTAGCCCTTGAACGCCTCGACGAAGCCCTTCGCGGTTTCGGCGGCGTCGAGACCCTTCGCCTCGTCGTCCTCGTCGTCTGCCTTTGGCGCATCGGCAGGCGACGGCTCGCCCGTTTCGGGCTTGCTCTCGTTCGCGGGCGCGGGCTCGTCGCCACTGTTTGGCTTTGCGCCCTGCTCGTCGGCCGCGTCAGACTTGTCGTTCTCGTCGTCGTCGGCCTTCGGCTCGCGCGTCGAGCAGCTCGACGACCCGCTTCGCGATGCGCTCGACGATGTCTTCACCCGCACCGTCGAGCGACTTCGCGCGCACAGCTCGCGCGTTCGCCGGGATCGTCACGATCGAAACTTCGAGCAGCTCTTGAGCGTCACAGTCAAAGCCGCCCCGCTCGCTCTGCCGGTAATGGCCCGGGAGCATCAGGTAGCGGACTGAGACAGCGTTGAGGATGCCCTTCGCGACCTTGCGCGCGAAGTCGTCTTCGTCGTCAAACTCGACATCGATCATCAGCGCGTCGCCTTCGACGTAGACGCGCCCCTTGCCGATGGGAAGCGGCGGCTCAGCTCCCGTGAGTGCAGCCTGCGCGCCGTCGGTGAGACGAGCGCCTCCCAAGTCGTGGCGCTCTACAGTCGCCGTTTCTGCACCGAGGAGAGTTTCCGGGACATCAAGGACTTGCGCTTCGGCTTGGGTTTGTCGGCCGTGAGCATCACCGAGCCGGAGCGACGCGACCGATTGCTGCTGGTATGTGCGCTGGCACTCTCGCTGCTGACGTTGCTGGGAGCTGCCGGGGAGCAACTGGGCATGGAGCGCTACCTCAAAGCCAACACCGTCAAGAGCCGCACCTGCTCTCTGTTCCGCCAAGGCTGCTTCTACTATCAAGCCCTGCCCATGATGCCCGAGGCCCAGTTGCGACCGCTGATGGAACTCTTCGGCCAACTCGTTCGCGAACAGCCCGTTTTCCGCGAAGCCTTCGGTGTCATATGTGGGGATGCTTCAGGTCCCGCACGGCAGGAGTTGCCAGCGTCACCAGCAATGCCTGCCTCACGCCCCCCACGGTCCGCCTCCCTCGGACACTCCCTCGCCTGCCGCATGGCACGGGCCCTGCTCATGGCCGGCGCCAGCAGGTGAACCATCCTGCTGGGGACCACCATCGACCCGTGCAGCTCAATGCTGAAGATGCTCAGCAGCAGCGGCACGTACGTCACCATTCCTCGTGGGACGACGCGCGTGTACGTGTCCGACAACCGCTTCCGCTGGCTGTGTGGGAGCACGACCGGGTCCACGACGTACGTCGACGTGTATCACTCGACGACGTCGCGCCAGATGACCTGGTACTGCAAGGCGTGAGAGACGTCCCCTGAAGGGCGGCTTCGTCCTTCAGGGGACCTTCTCATGCTTCAGGGCCGCCGGAGACGCGCGGCCCCGGAGCTACCGGCCTGCTCGAGCCCGTCCCTGCGTGGCCGGCTTCGGCGACTGTCCCGACGCGACGGCGGAGGCCACGCCGAAGACGACGTCATCGTTGTCGTCGTAGAAGCCGAAGGTGCAGCTCGACGCCGGGCTGCTGGCCTCCACGAACTGGGCGCGGATGGCGTGCTGCCCGGCACCACTGCCCACGGTGAAGGTGTGGCTGAACGTCTTCGCGCCGGCACCCGTGCACGTCAGGCCCGTGGCGAGCGAGGTCCAGATGGGGAGGCCCGGCGTCGTCGTGTAGTAGAGGTTCAGCCGGTCCGTCGCGTCGTAGCACCACACCGTCACGTCCACCTTCACCTGCTTGCCCGGGGTAATCGGGCCGCCGTCCACGCTCTTCAGCACCACCCGGTCGATGCTCTCGTCGAGGTGGTAGAAGCCGATGGGACCATCCGGGCAGCCGTCGAGCGCGTTGGGCGTGTTGGGCTCGGCCGCGAGGAACTGGCTGCCACGGCTGTTGACCAGCGTGCCCGTGTCGCACCCGCACCCGGTGCCACAGGCCGGCGTCCCGAGCGAGGCGTCATAGGAAGCCATCGCCACCGTGCAGCTCCCGCCGCCCGTCTGGGTGGTGAAGCGGAAGGCGCCGCTGTAGTTGCCCGCGCCGCAGTCGCTCACCGCGCGCGCCCGCCAGAAGTACTGCGTGTTGGCGGCCAGCGCCGGAGACACCGTCCACGTGCTGGTGCCCAGCCCCGTGGCCGAGCGCGCCACGTTGGTGAAGGCGCTGTCGGTGGCCACCTGCACCTCGTAGGAGGTGGCGCCCGTCACGTCGCTCCAGTCGAGCACCGCCGAGAGCGCGACACCCGTCGCCGCGTCCGCGGGGCTCGCCAGCGTGGGCGCCGCCGGAGGCTGGCACGACGTCTCCGTGGTGTTGAAGCTGAACGCGGTGCTGTACGCGCCGTTGGCGCAGTTGTTCACCGCGCGGACGCGCCAGTAGTACCGCGTGCCGTTGGCGAGCGCGGGCGTCACGGTCCACGTGCTCGCGCTCAGCGCCGAGGCGGAGCGCACCACGGTGGCGAAGCTGGCGTCGGTGGCCACCTGCACCTCGTAGGAGGTGGCTCCCGCCACGTCGGCCCAGTCGAGCACCGGCGCAATCGCCACGTCCGCTGCCGTGTCGGCGGGAGAGGTGAGCGTGGCCACGCCCGGCGGAGTGCAGGGGCCTCCCGGCGTCGCGCAGACACACGCGGCGGCGCGGCCGAAGCAGGCGCTGGTGCTGGCGGGCACCACCGAGTAGCAGTAGCGCCTGTCATTGGCGACCTCGGTGTCCGTGTAGCTGGTGCCGTTGACGGTGGCCACCTTGGCCTTGCCGAAGTCGCAGCCGGCGTAGCCCTCCGTCTTCATCACCCAGTACTCGCTGGCGTTGGGCACCGCGTTCCAGCTCAGCGCCACCTGGCCATCGCTGCCGGTGGCCGTGGCGGTGGGCGCGGTGGCCGGGCCGCTCGCGCAGCCCGCGTTGGCGGGAGCGGGCGTGGAGCAGGCGATGCCGTGACGGTTGAAGGCGGCGTGGATGGCCGTCATGTGCGGCGTGCCGTCGTTCAGGTTGCCGTTGTCGTCATCCGCGGCCAGCCACTGCATGTAGCCGTGGCTCGCGCCGCAGCCGTCCGACGTGCCCGCGGTGCAGTTGCAGGCGTGCCACGCGCCGATGTTGCCGCTGCCCTGGTAGAAGAGCTTGTTGCCGAGGATGAAGGCGGTGTTGGAGTCGTAGTTGAACGGCGCGGCCTGCAAGTCACGCGCGACGAGGTCCCACGCGGCCTGACGGGCGGGCGCGGCGGCGCAGTGCACCTGCCGGCCGCAGGGGCCCGTGCTGGAGCTGCACTTGGGGCACACGAAGTTCTGCGGCGTGGCCGGCGTCTGGTTGGCGTGCGCCAGGTAGTCCGCGTCGCGCACACCCGAGCACTTGCTGTTGCACCAGGCCGCGCCCGTCTGCGCCTCGTTCTGGTTGTAGCCGGTGCCGTCCGGCGTCTTGCCGCAGCCCCTGTCGCTGGTGTGGAAGAAGCCGTAGCCCACGCACGAGGCCTGCAGGCGGTAGATGGACGCGATGTCCGCGTAGCCCTCGCTGGAGTTGCTGAGAGCGCCGCCGGAGTCGAAGTCATCCATGCCGTGGCCCCACTCGTGGTCGAACACGGCGGCAATCTCGCCCGTGTTCCGGCACCCGCCGCCGCTCCGGTAGAAGTTGATGGTGGAGCCGTTCCAGAAGGCGTTGCAGGTGCTGTTGATGTTGACGTTGGCGGTGAGCTGTCCCTTCAGCCACGTGTTGTTGGGGAGCCAGCCGCGCGCCAGCTCGGCGATGCGGTTGACCTCGTAGAAGGCCGAGCGCGAGGCCGGCGTGTTGCCTGCTCCGCCGCCACCGGTGGTGCAGTCGTGCTGGCCGTTGGTGCCGCCCATCTGCACGTTGCCGGTGGTGGAGCTGGCGCTGACGGCGCCGCAGGTGTCGCTGACGCGCACGTACTTGCCGTTGAGCGTGGTGGTGACAGTGCCGGAGCTGTAGGCGAAGACGCCGGCGCCGTCCGTGTAGTTGTTGGGTGAAGCGAGCCCCGTGTTGGCCCACGGCATGGGCGTGTCCACCTGCATGGTTCCGCACGCCTCGTTCGCGGTGCAGATTTCCGTGCTGGTCAGCGGGTAGATGCCGCCCTTCACGGTGGCGTCCAGGTAGTGGTTGTCGTCCTCCAGCGCCAGCACCTCGCCCGTCTCCGCGTCCACCGTCACCTTCCAGCGCTCCTGCTCCCCCGGATTCTGGAAGCCGTACGTCCACACGAGCTGGTGCCGGTAGCCTTCACCGAAGCCCTTCGCGTCGGCCTGGGCCAGGGGCGCCACTTCCAGCGTCGGCTGCATCCAGAGCTGCGAGGGAGACTCCAGGAGGCCGAAGCGCTCGCCGCCCGCCGTGAGTGCCTGCTGCCCGTCGAGCGTGGGCCGCGTGGACACGGTGGCGTTGCTCCACGCCTCGGTGCCCAGCAGCACGAGGTTGCCGTGGTTGATGGTGGCCACGAGGCGACCATGGCGGACGGGGATGCCGTCCACCTGCTGGGGAATCAGCACCTGCCACAGCACGTCCGTGACTTGCGTCACGCGGGGCTCGCCGAGCTGGAGCATGTCCACCCCGAGCGCGGCCTGGTTGTCGCTGATGAACTTGAAGAGCAGGTCCGCGACGGCGGCCTCGTCCACCTGCCCCACGGAGCGCCCCAACTGCTGCTGCACCGAGGTGAGGCTGACCTTGTTGCCCACGCCCGTGCCGGGGATGAGCGGAATCGAGCCCTGGATGGCGGACGGCGTCCCCGTCAACGGGTCCATGTACACGTGGAAGTCACGGCCGTTGCGCGCGAAGAAGTCGTCCCACGCGCTCGGCCCCACGCCCTTCAGCTTCGAGCGGGCCTCTTCCAGCGGCATGTTGGAGATGGGGAGATACAGCTCGGGCTTGAAGAAGGCCTGACTCGCCAGCGTGCTCTGCTGGGACGGCTGGAAGGCCCACCCCACTGCGCTGAGACACAACGCGAGACAGGCGGCCCACTTCCACACATGGCGCATACGCTCCCCCCATGGAGTCCGAAGGACTCGGGTTGTTGGCGCCCCTCACCCGGGGCGCGTTCCCAGTCGAACCCGCCGTGCGTTCCGGGCGAAACGTTCATTTCAGGATTTGTTTTGTTTCAAAGTATTACGCCTTTCACGGGTCTACCGGCTGTTCATCAGTGAGCAGTTCCCCGGAAGCAGGGCGTGCTGCCGGACATCGCGGTGCGCGTGGGTGACGCGCGAGATGCGGGCCGATTCGCGCATCACACGTCCCCTCTCGGGTGCTCCATGGGTTTGAGGGACGCGGAAGACCAATCCCGGTCACCGCGGCCCCGCATCAACCCCACACAACAGGAGCCCCATCCATGAACCGGAACGAGCCGCAGATCTCCTTCGAGCTGAAGGACACCCAGCTGAAGTCCATCGAGGAGTCGCGCGAGTCGTCCAGCGGCAAGCTGAACATCAAGACGGCCGTCCGCGCGGGCCTCGCCACCGGGTTCGACTGCATCTACTTCGCGCGCAACGCCCCGTTCGCGCCCGAGCACCTGTAACCCGAACCCGTGAAGCGCAGACAGGGAGGATGT
The DNA here is from genome assembly GCF_055568925.1 of Pyxidicoccus sp. M6. Lineage (NCBI taxonomy): Bacteria > Pseudomonadati > Myxococcota > Myxococcia > Myxococcales > Myxococcaceae > Pyxidicoccus > Pyxidicoccus sp. M6. The sequence goes on from NZ_CM145714.1 coordinate 11,087,251, forward strand.
GTCGATGAACGTCGTTGCTGAAATCACCCTGGAATCGCTCCGGCAGCACGAAGTCGGGCCGCTGGAGCGCTATGGCGAATGCCTCAGGAACACCTTCGAGGCGCATCCTCCCCCCTTCAGCGCCGCCTGGTACGGCGACCAGTTCCGGGAGATGGCGCGGAATCGTGAGTGGTTCGCCAACATCATCGTGGGCAATGCGTCCACGGAAGGCTGGGGCTCGGGGAAGCTCTGGTACCTGGCCGGCAAGACGCCGGATGAAGCCGTCTCGGCGCTCATCCAGCAGCACGCGATGGACGAGGCGCGGCACTCGCGGATGTATCAAAGCATGGTGGAGCGCATCTTCCCCGGCACCGTGACGGAGGCGCTCCGGACCGAGTTCAAGACGCTCGCGCCCATCTACCGGTTCGGCGACAAACCGGAGCGGCTGCCGCCGTACACCGGCCAGGACATCCTGGACAACCTGCTCCAGATGAACGTGGCGGAAATCCGCACGCTGGTGAACCAGCTCATCGCCCGCCCGGTGCTGATGACGTACTGCCCGGAGGAAGCGCGGGAGCGGCTCGCGCGGATGCTCGACAGGCTGATGTGGGACGAGTCGCGGCACGTGGGCTACACGGCCCGGCTCATCGACGACGCCCTGGCCACCCGCGACGGCGACTTCATCCGCGACATCGCCCCCACCCGAATCATCCAGCTCAACGAGCTGACGCTGGACGAGGTGGGCCGCGCGAAGGCGAATCCGCAGACGGCGTTCGCCTGAGACTCACGCTTCAGGCTTCACGTAGGGGGGAATCACCATGAGCTGTCCTGCCATCAGCCCTCGCATCCGCGAGCTTCGACGCAGCATCGAGGCAGGTGATACCGCCGCCGTGGAGGCCTTCTGGCACCGGCTCACCCGCGAGGGTACGCCGCTGCTGGAGGAGGTGGAGGGGGACCGGGAGCACGTCCTCCTCACCCTCGTCTGGAGGGCCGAGCGGCCAGTGCGCAACGTGGTGGTGGTGCCGGGTCTGGAGTGCATCTGGAACCCGGACTCCAACCAACTGGAGCGCGTGCCCGGGACGGACCTGTGGCACCGCACGTGGAAGGTGCGGCGTGACCTGCACACGACGTACTGCTTCTCCCCCGACGAGCCGCTCCGGCCCCTGCATGAGATGGGGCCCGAGGAGGAGGCGGCGTACCTCCAGGAGCGGATGAAGGCCTGGCGCACCGACACGCTCAACCCGCGCCACTTCTCCCCCAATCCCGCGCTGCCGCCCATGTCCGTCATCGAGCTGCCGGACGCGCCGGGCCGCCACTGGGCGGCGCGGCGTCCGGACGTCCCGGAAGGGCGGCTGGAGCAGGGCCTGTTCCGGCACGCCGGCTCCGGCCGCGAGCGCACCTTCTGGCTGTACCGCCCCCTGGGCGAGGCCACGCCGGAGGACGCGGCGCTGCTGGTGCTCTGCGACGGCGAGGGCCACCTGGAGCTCGGTGTGATGGACGTGCTCGACAACCTCGTCGCCGACGGGCGCGTCCCACCGCTCGTCTGTCTCCTGCTCCACCACCCGGACCGCGAAGCGGAGCTGACGTGCAACGACAGCTTCGTGGACGAGCTGGCCACGGAGCTGCTGCCGCGCGTGCGCGGTGAGCTGCGCTTGTCCACCCGGCCCGAGCGGACGGTGGTGGGCGGCTGGAGCTACGGAGGGCTCGCGGCGGCGTTCGCCGGCCTGCGCCACCCGGAGGTCTTCGGCAACGTGCTGTCGCAGTCCGGCTCGTTCTGGTGGGCGCCGGAGGACGCGGAGGAGAACGAGTGGCTCACCTCCCGCTTCGCCGCCATGCCCCGGAAGGACGTCCGCTTCTACCTCAACGTCGGGCTGCTGGAGCGCGGCCCCTCCCCGGGCAACAGCCCGAGCCAGCTCGTCGCCAACCGCCACCTGCGCGACGTGCTGCGGGCCCGGGGCTACGACGTCACCTATCGCGAGCTCAACGGTGGCCACGACTACATCGGCTGGCCCGGAGGCCTCGCTGAAGGGCTGATGTCGCTGATCGGCCGGGAGGTGTGACGTGTCCGCGGACTTCTCCCATTCGCTGCGCGCGCTGCATGAGGACGGCTTCCGGCGGGCCGGGCGGGTGCTCCTCATCCTCGCGCTGTTCACCTGCGGCTGGCTGGCGTGGTTCATCTTCGCGCGCGTCACCGTGTACGAAGTCTCGGAGAACGCGCGCCTCGAAGTGGACCGCGCCGTCTTCCCGGTGGAGGCGCAGGTGGACGGCCGCGTCCTCACGAGCCACCTGGACATCGGACGGCACGTCGAGAAGGGCGAGGTGCTGCTGGAGCTCGACTCGAATGCACAGCGGCTCAAGCTCCAGGAGGAGCAGACGCGGCTCGACACCCTGCTCCCGCAGCTCGAGACGCTTCGAAGCGAGCTGGCGGCGCAGCAGCAGGCGCTCGGCGCGGCGGGGCTCGCGGGCAGCTCTCAACTGAGCGAGGCCCAGGCCAAGAAGCGGGAGGCGCAGGCCGCGCTGTCCTATGCCGACCAGGAGCAGTCCAGGCTCGAGCCGCTCCTGAAGAGCCAGGCGATTGGCGAGCTGGAGTTCCTCAAGGTGAAGTCGGAGCGCGAGCAGCGGCGCGCGGCGCTGGAAGCCGTGGAGCAGGAGGCCGACCGCCTGCGCTCCGAGCGACTGAACCAGAGGAGCCAGGGCATGGCGCAGGTGGCGCGGCTGGAGCGGGAGCTGGCCTCGATGGAGGGGCTCATCACCACGACGAAGGCGCGCATCGCCACCCTCACCCATGATTTGGAGCTGTTCGTCCTGCGGGCCCCCGCGAGCGGACAGATTGGCGAGGTGGCGCGGCTCCAGTCCGGCTCCGAGGTGAAGCGCGGGGACAAGCTCGCGGTGCTGGTACCGCCCGGCAACCTTCGCGTCGTGGCCGACTTCAACCCCTCGGATGCGCTGGGCCACATCCGTCCCGGACAGACGGCGCGGCTGCGCCTGCAGGGCTTTCCCTGGGCGGAGTACGGCGCCCTCAACGCCACGGTGAGCCGGCTCGCGTCGGAGGCCCGGGACGGCAAGGTCCGCGTGGAGTGCGAGCTGTTGCCGGATGGTTCCTCGCGCATCCCGCGCCAGCACGGCCTGCCCGGGACGCTGGAGGTCGCGGTGGATGACGTCTCCCCCGCGGCGCTGATTCTCCGCGAAGCGGGACAGCGGCTGGGCACTCCGGCGAGCTCGAGCCCGCCCGCGGCGCCGGGAGGTGCCTCATGATTCGCCTTCGCCCCACGGACGGCCCCCGGCGCTTCGCTCCCGAGGTCATCCAGTCCTCGTGGATGGACTGCGGCCCCGCGGCGCTCAAGTGCCTGCTGGAGGGCTTCGGCATCCCCGTCAGCTACGGCCGCTTGCGCGAGGCCTGCCAGACGGGTGTCGACGGCACCTCCATCGACACGCTGGAGGAGGTGGCGCGGCGCTGCGGCCTCGACGCCGAGCAGCAGCTCGTCCCCGCGGACCATCTGCTGGAGCCGGCCTCGGGTGCGCTGCCCGCCATCGTCGTCGTGCAGCTTCCGAGCGGGGCCACGCACTTCGTCGTGGTGTGGCGGCGCCACGGCCGGCTGGTGCAGGTGATGGACCCGAGCCGGGGCCGCCGCTGGGTGTCGCTGCGCGGGCTCATCGGCGAGCTGTACCTGCACACCACCGCGCTTCCCGCGCCCGCGTGGCGCGACTGGGCCGGCTCGAAGACGATGCTCGCGGTGCTGCGAGGGCAGCTCCGCGCGCTGGGGTTGGAGGAGGGCGAGCTTGACGGGCACCTGCGCGAGGCGCTCGCGGACCCGGGGTGGCATCCGCTCGCGGCGCTGGATGCCACGCGGAAGATGGTCGGCTACCTCGTGCGCTCGGGTGGACTGACGGCGGGACGTCCGGCGGCGCGGGCCGTGGACACGTTCTTCCACCAGTCGCTGCGCGAATCCCCGCTGGAGCCCGTCACCGTCTCCCGTCCCTACTGGCCCGTCGTGCCGCTGCCGGGTGAGAGCGAGACGGACAGGCTGCTCGCCTTCCGGGGCGCGGTGCTGGTCCACGCCTCCAGCCGGCGTCAGGGAGTCCAGCCTCACGAGGGCCTGCCGCCGGAGCTCGCCGCCGCGCTGACCGAGCCCCCTCCCCGTCCCGGACGCGAGCTGCTGCGCATGCTGCGCGCCGATGGGCACGCGGCCCCCGCCGCGCTGCTCGCGGGGCTGGGACTGGCCGCCTTCGGCACCGTCGGAGAGGCGCTGCTGCTGCGCGGGCTGCTCGAGGTGGGCAACCGGCTCAGCCTCCTCTCGCAGTGGCTCCAGGCCCTGCTCGCGCTCTGCGTCTTCCTCTCCATCTGCCTGGGGCTGGACGTGCTCAACGGCCTCTCCATGCGCCGCACGGGCCGGAGGCTGGAGGTCCGCTTCCGGATGGCGTTCCTCGAGAAGCTGCCTCGGATGCATGACCGCTACTTCAGCAGCCGGCCCCACTCCGACATGGCCGAGCGCTGTCACAGCCTGCACCGGCTGCGCCTCCTGCCCGGGCTGGGTGGACAGCTCGTGCTCGGCGTCTTCGAGTTGCTGCTCACCACGGTGGGCCTCATCTGGCTGGACCCGGGGAGCGCGCCCGCCGCGCTGGGGCTGATGCTCACCGCGCTGCTGATGCCGCTCGCGATTCAGCCGGTGCTCGCCGAGCGAGAGCTGCGGGTGCGCAGCCACTCCGCCGCGCTCTCGCGCTTCTACCTGGATGCGCTGCTCGGGCTGGTGTCGGTGCGGGCGCACGGCGCGGAGCGCGCACTGCGACGCGAGCACGAGAGCCACGTGGTGGAGTGGGCGCGCTCGTCGGCGGCGCTCCAGCGGGTGTCCGTGTGGATGGAGGGCCTGCTGGCGCTGGTGAGCCTGGGGCTCGCGGTGGTGCTCGTCTTCGGGCACCTGTCGCGGACGGGAGCCCAGAGCAGCTCGCTGCTGTTCCTGTACTGGACGCTCAACCTGCCGCTGGTGGGGCAGAAGCTCGCCCAGCTCGCGCGGCAGTACCCGCTGCACCGCAACGTGACGCTGCGCCTGATGGAGCCGCTCGGCGCGCGCGATGAGACGGGTGACGCGCCTGCCCCCTCAGGGAACGCAACGAGGGCCGAGCCCATGAGGCAGGGCGTGGACGCGGAACAGGAAGCGCCCGCGACGCGGGGCGTGGCGGTGGACTTCCAGGGCGTGGGCGTAATGGCGGGCGGGCACACCGTGCTCGAAGACGTGGCGCTGTCCATCGCCCCGGGCACGCACGTGGGAATCGTGGGCCCGTCGGGCGCCGGCAAGTCGAGCCTCGTGGGCCTGCTGATGGGCTGGCACCATGCGTCCTCGGGCGCGCTGTTCGTGGACGGTGCGCCGCTCGACGGTGCGCGACTGGAGCGGCTGCGACGGGAGACGGCGTGGGTGGACCCGGCCGTGCAGCTCTGGAATCGCTCCTTCCTGGACAACCTCACGTATGGCGCGGCGTCGGAGTTGCCCGCGTCGCTGAGCCCCGTCATCGGAGCGGCGGACCTGCTCTCCGTGATGGAGCGCCTGCCGGATGGGCTCCAGACGTCGCTCGGTGAAGGCGGCGCGCGAGTCTCCGGCGGCGAGGGCCAGCGCGTGCGCTTCGGCCGGGCCCTGCTGCGGTCCGACGTGCGGCTGGCCATCCTCGACGAGCCGTTCCGGGGCCTGGACCGCGAGCGTCGGCACGAACTACTGGAGCGGGCGCGCCAGCGGTGGGCCCGCGCGACGCTGCTGTGCATCACCCACGACGTCGCGGAGACGCGGGGCTTCGACCAGGTCCTCGTGGTGGAGGGCGGTCGCGTCGTGGAGCACGGTGAGCCTTCGGTGCTCGCCGCCAGGCCGGGCTCCCGCTACCGCGCCCTCCTCGAAGCCGAGGCCCAGGCGAAGGCCGAGGTCTGGTCCAACGACACCTGGACGCGCGCCCGCATGGAGAACGGCGTCCTGGTGACGGCGCCGCGTGAGACCCAGCGCGAAGACACGTGGGTGGAGGAGGCCGTGGCATGACGCACTCCCTGTCATCGCTCTGCTGGCCTGCCGCGAGGCTGGGTGAAGCCCTTCAGCGGCTCGCGCACCACAGCGGCATGCCGGGCCGCAACGTCTCGCGGATGCCCGTCCCCGATGCGTCGCTTCAAAACGGCGAGCAGCCCATCGGCCCGTGGCTCGAGTCCGCCGCCACCTTCCTCGGCTTCGAGGCAGAGCCCGTTGGCACGCGCTACGCGGAGCTGCACGCGCTGCTGCACCGGGCGGGGCCGGCCCTGGTGCAGCTCCCTGGAGACGCCGAGCCGCGCGTGCTCGTCCTCCTCGGTGAGCGCCGGGGACGGCTGCGCCTGCTGAGCCCGGACTCGAGGGTGGAGACCATTGAATGGAGCGCGCTGCACGACGCGCTCTGCGAGGACATCGAAGCGCCCGTGCGGCCCTCGGTGGAGACGCTGCTGGACCAGGCGCAGGTGCCCGCCCGCCGCCGCAACCACGTCCGCACGCTCATCCTGGGCGAGCGGCTGGGCACGCTGTGGCTGGACGTGGGCTGGCTGCTGCGTCTGCCTCCGGGCCGGGCCTTCCGCACCCAACTCAAGCACGCGCGCGTCCACCGCCGGCTCGCGCTGCTCCTCGTGGCGCACACCGCGCAGTACGTCCTGGGCCTCGCGTCCTGGTGGCTCATCGGCAAGGGCCTGCTGCTGGGTCAGGTGGACCGGGGATGGCTGCTCGCGTGGGCGATGCTCCTGCTCACCCAGGTGCCGGTGCAGATGCTGGCCCAGGCGGTGTCCGCGAAGCTGAGCATCCAGGCCGGTGGCCTGCTGAAGCAGCGGATGCTCACGGGCGCCCTGCGCATGGACGTGGAGCAGGTCCGGGGCCAGGGCGCGGGACAGTTGCTCGGACGCGTGCTGGAGGCCGATGCCTTCGAGACGCTGGCGCTGAACGGCGGGCTCGCGGGGATGCTCGCGCTGCTGGAGTTGCTCTTCGCGGTGGCGGTGCTCGCGGTGGGCGTGGGCGCGATGCCCGCGCTGCTCCTGCTCGGGTGGACGGCGCTCACGCTGTACGGCGGCTGGCGCTGCATACAGGCCCGGCAGCGCTGGAACGACTCGCGCGTGGGGATGACCAACGACCTCATCGAGCGCATGGTCGGCCACCGCACGCGGCTGGCGCAGGAGTCACGCGAGCGCTGGCACGACGGCGAGGACCACGCGCTGGAACAGTACCAGCGCGTGTCGGAGCATCTGGACCGGCGCGAGGTGCTGCTCACCGGACTGATGCCGCGCGGCTGGCTGCTGCTGGGCCTGACGGGCCTCACCCTCACGCTCGCGCTGGGCGGCGCCGCGCCGGTGACGCTCGCCATCGGCGTGGGCGGCGTGTTGCTCGCGTACCGCGCCTTCAGTCGGCTGGTGATGGGCCTGTCCGCGCTCGCCGAGTCGGGCAGCGCCTGGAAGCAGATTGCCGGCCTCTTCCACGCCGCGAGCCGGACGGAAGACGCCGCCGTGCCGGTGCTCGTGCGCAATCCCAGACAGGACGACGGGAACACCGTCGCGCTGAATCCCCGCCGGGGAGACGTGCTGCTCGAGGCGCAGCACCTCGTCTTCCGCTACCCGGAGCGGAACACCCCGGCGCTGGACGGCTGCGACCTGCGCATCCACCGGGGCGAGCACGTGCTCCTCGAAGGCCGTTCCGGCGGAGGCAAGTCCACGCTGGGCGCGCTGCTCGCGGGATTGCGCCAGCCACAGTCCGGGCTCCTGCTGCTGAACGGGCTGGACCGGCGCACGCTCGGCCCGGACCGCTGGAGGGAGGGCGTCGTCGCCGCGCCGCAGTTCCACGAGAACCACGTGTTCTCCGGCACGCTCGCCTTCAACCTGCTGATGAGCCGTGCCTGGCCGCCGAGGCCGGAGGACCTGGAGCTGGCGACGGCCGTCTGCGAGGAGCTCGGGCTGGGAGACCTCCTCGCGCGGATGCCCGCCGGCCTCATGCAGATTGTCGGAGAGACAGGCTGGCAACTCTCCCACGGCGAGCGGAGCCGTCTCTTCATCGCCCGCGCGCTGATTCAACAGGCGGACCTGCTCGTGCTGGACGAGAGCTTCGCCGCGCTGGACCCGGAGACGCTGCGCCGCTGCTACCAGTGCGTCGCGGCCCGGGTCCCCAGCCTTCTGGTCATTGCCCATCCCTGAGGAGTCACCCATGTCCGACCCAGAACGCGCCATCGCCAAGCTGCTCGACCCGCTGTCCCTCCCCGCCTTCCTGGAGGCGTATTGGGAGAAGGAACCCCTCCACGTCCAACGTCACGCGCCCAATCACTATGCGGGCCTGTTCGGGCTGGACGAGGTGGAGCAATACCTCTTCACCGTGAAGCCACGCGGCAATGAATTGCGCCTCGTGGCCATGGGGAAGCCCGACATCGTCTTCCACGAGGAGGAGGAGGCCCCGCCGCGCCAGGTGTTCCAGGCCTTCCGCGAGGGCTACACCCTCAACCTCAACGGCGTGCACCGGCGCTGGCCCGCGGTGCACGTGCTCGTGGATGCCGTGCAGCGCCGGCTCCGCTGCTACGCCAACGGCAACGCGTACATCACCGGGCCGACGTCACAGGGCTTCGGCACACACCACGACGGCCACGACGTCTTCGTGCTCCAGACCTCCGGCCGCAAGCGGTGGCGGCTATACGCACCCCAGGAGAAGTTCCCCCTGGAGGGCCGGAAGATGGGAGACGAGGACTGGGGCCCACCGGTCCGCGAAATCGAGCTGACGGCGGGAGACCTGCTGTACCTGCCGAGGGGCACTCCGCACTCGGCCGTCACCGGCGACTGCTGCTCCGTCCACCTGTCGATTGGCGTCCGGCCGCTGCTGCTGGACGCGGTGCTCGCGGAGCTCATCCGCGCCGTGGTGAGCAAGCACGCGCACTGGCGCCGCTCCCTGGCACCCGTGGGGACCCGATGCAACCGGCAGGCACCCTGCATCATCGAGCTCGCGGAGCAACTGGCCGATGACATCCGGGCGCTGGGCCCGCTCGACCCGCTGCTGGAGAGGATGGAAGCACAGCTCATCCAGGCGGACGAGGTGGTGGGGCCCGGGCCGGGAGGCTACCTGCGCTCCCTGGAGGGCCTGGGCGAGCTCCGCCCGGACAGCGAGCTGGAGACGCGACCGGGACACGCGAGCGTGCTGTCACGCAACGGAGACGAAGTGAGCCTCGGCTTCAACGGAGGCTCGATGGTGGCGCCCGCGTTCTGCGAGCCCGCGCTCCGGTATGTCCTCGAGCAGTCCCGGTTCCGGATTCGGGATTTGCCAGACACATTGACCGAGGAAGCGAGAATGACGCTGTGCCGCCGCCTCGTGCGTGAAGGACTGCTGCGCGTCGCCGCGTGAGCAGCTCCCGACGACCAGACCGAGCGCCGTCCTCCGTATGAATTTCGTGCGCGGCCCGGGAACGGCCCGCTCCGGCAAGGAGCGAGCCCACCCGCCATCCCCAGGTGGCTGCCGCGCGCATCCGCACACCACGGAGGAAGCTTGAGGGCGCACGACGCACAGGCACGGGTCCGCCCGCTGCCCGAGAATTCACACCATGCATGCGCTTCCAGGCCCGCGGCGTCACCGTCGTGGCTTCGCGAAGCCCCCACCGCGCCCCCGACGAAGACCGACGGTTCCCGCGTGGAGGACATCTGGCAGCTCTTCGTCGACTCGGGCTACTTCAACCTCGCCGGCAGGTCCGCCGCGTGGTTCGAGGCGCGGCGTAGGAGCTTCATCGAATTGGGGCGGCGCGCGGGTGGGTTGCCCGAGCTGCTCTGCACGACGGTGTGGCCCTCGGAGCGCGGCGTGGAGGCGACGTTCTCCGCGATGAAGGCGTACCGCTCGACGTGGCTGGTGCATCAGCTCGCGAAGCGGCAAGGCGGCATCCGCTACGAGCGCACGCCCGGGCAGATGCTGAGAGAGCTCTATACCTGCACGGTGGAGCACGCCCATGCCGACCCGGGCATCCGCTGGATGGCGGCGTACATCGAGTCCACCGTGCCCTTCGTCCACCGCGCGCACGTGGGCTTCGTGGAGCGGATGGCCAACACCGGCCGCGTGTTGCTGCGCCCGGTGCGGATGATTGATGTCGACTCGCACGGCCCGGATGAACACGGAGCGATGGACGTCGGACCCGCGACGGTCGAAGAACGCGCCTGGCTCGTCGAGCAGCTCTCCCGCACGCGCCCCGCCAGCTACGTCGAAGCGCTGGACCTGGGCCCCGACGCGCTGGACTTCGAGGACGCGGCCCGTCCGTGGCGCGCCGCCGGACTGGAGCGCGAGCGGCACATCCTCGTCGCGCGTCTGGGAGTGACACCGCTCGCGGCGGCCGTCCTGGAGGTGGGCCCGCCCGGGACGAATCCCTTTCAATTGTTGGACGCCACGCGCCTGTTCCCGCTCACTCCGCGAGGGCGTGACGCCTACCGCGCCCTGCTGAGCGCGGCGCGCCGCTGGTACGCCGCCAGGGGCCGCGACAGCTTCGTCTTCCTGGCCGAGGAGCCCGGCGACGTCGAAGCCGCCGGCCTGCACGACGAGGCGTCCGAGGCGAAGCCGTACCTCTGGCTCATCGCCGCCGACCTCATCCCCGACTTCCTGCAGCACATCCACGAGCAGACGGTGAGCCGCCTGCCCCTGCCCCACCACACCGAGAAGGAACCGTCATGAGCCTGATGAAGACGCAGTACCTGCCCCACGTGCAGGAGACCCGCGCGCGCCTGGACACCGAGCCCGTGGTGCGCACGCTGCTGTCGCCGGACGTCGACCCCGTGTTGCTGGAGCGCTTCCTCATCGAGTGGTCCGCGCGCGGCGCGTACATGACCGAGCCCGTGGAGGGCTGGATTCGCGGCGCGGGAGAGCGCTGCATCGCGCTGGGACAGACGAAGCTGGGCCAGGCGCTCATCACCCACGCGAAGCACGAGGCCGGCCACCACCTGATGACGATTGAAGACGCGCGCGTGCTGGTGGGCCGCTGGAATGCGCGCCGCACGCCGAAGCTGGACGCGGACGCGCTGGTGGCCCAGCCGCCCACGGAGGCGATGCGCCAGTACCGCCAGGTGCACGACGAGGCGATTACCGGCGAGCTGCCCCTGGGCCAGGCCGCGATTGAGTACGAGGTGGGCTACCTCGCGGTGGTGCTGGTGCCGCGCATCCTCGCGCACGTGAAGACGGTGCTCGGCCAGGGCACGCTGGACAAGCTCACCTTCCTCCGCGAGCACGCCGAGGTGGACGTGGGCCACACGGCCCTCAACGAGAACATGATGGAGCAGTTGCTGCGCACGCGGCCGGAGGTGGGTCCCCAGCTCGCTTCCTTCGGCGCGCGCGGGCTGGACTGCTACCTGCGCTTCCTCGCGGACTGTTTGAGCCGCTCGCAGGACGCGCTGGGCGTGCTCGACGCGGCCGCCTGAGCCGCTTGACTCTCCCCCAAGGGGAGACCGCCACCTTCCGCGCATGTCATCCAGACAGAAGGCGCGGAGGAACATCATGGTGGTGGCACTCGGAGCACTCGTCCTGCTGGCTTGCGCGGCGGCCGGCGCGTGGTGGTGGATGGGGCGCGGGCTCTTCCAGCCGGGCACGGTGGAGCGGACGCTGGCCGCGCGGGGCGAGACGCTGGACGTCCCTCCCGGGCAGCGGGCGGACGCACCGCGCTGGCAGGTGGCGGCGGGGGTGGAACTGCACCACGTCACCGTGGGCCAGGGCCGGGACGTCGTCGTCGTGCATGGCGGCCCGGGACTTCCCCCTGCGGCGCCGTGGCGCGCGGCCACCCTCACCGGGGACGCCCTGCGCTGGCACTTCTACGACCAGCGTGGCTGCGGTGCGTCCTCTCGTCCCCTCACCGGCGCTCCGCCGGGCGGGACGTGGAAGGCCATGCAGGCGGTGGAGGCGCGGCTGGGACTCGCCGAGCAACTGGCGGACCTGGAGCGCATCCGGCGCCTGCTCGGGAAGGAGCGCCTGACGCTGGTGGGCCACTCCTTCGGCGCGCTGGTGGCCGCGCTCTACGCGGCGGAATGGCCGGAGCGGGTGGAGGCCCTCGTGCTGGTGGCGCCCGCGCCGCTGGTGACGATGCCCGCGGGCGACGGAGACCTGTTCGCGCAGGTGGGCACGCGATTGGACGCCGAGGGACAACGCGCGCTGGACGACTGGATGGCGCGCACCTTCGACTTCCCCGCGAGATTGAAGGAGGACGAGGCCACGCTGTCCGAGCACTTCGCGCGCTTCGGGCCCCTCTACACGCAGGCCGTGCGGAAGGAGCGGCCCGGCGCGCTGCTGCCCGACTCCGGCACGCCTGGAGGGCTGCTCTCCCTGGGGCTCTACCTCAGCCTGGGGCGCCACCACGACTGGAGCGCCTGGTTGGGCCGGGTGCGCGCGCCCACGCTCGTCATCCATGGCGCCGAGGACCTCCAGCCCCGTGCGGCCACCGCTCGCGTGGTAGAAGCCCTGCCCCATGCGCGGCTGGTGGAGCTGAAGGGCACCGGGCACTTCCCCTTCGAGGAGCAGCCCGAGTCCTTCGCTTCCACGGTGCGCGCCTTCCTCTCGGAGGTGGAGCGGTGAGTGGACTGCTGTATGCCATTGGCGAGGTGTCGCGCATCACCGGGCTGAGCGTGAAGGCGCTGCGCTTCTACCAGGAGAAGGGGCTGTTGCTGCCCTCGCGCGTGGACTCCTCGTCCGGCTACCGCTACTACACCGAGCGCGACATCGCGCTGGCCCACACGCTGCGGGCGTTGAGGGACTTGCGCCTGTCGCTGGAGGAGATTCGCAGCGTGCTCGCGGAGCTGGACCATGGCACGTCGCTGGCCGAGCAGCTCTCGAAGGTACGCGCCCGGCTCGCCGAGGAGGCCGCCAGCGCGCAGCGCTCGGTGCTGGCCCTGGACTCACTGCTGCGGCACCAGGAGCAGGCGGAGGCGTATCTGCGCGCGCCCCCGCCACTGGTGGAACGCTGGCTGCCGGGAGTGCGCGCCGCCGTGCACCGCGCCCGGGGGCGCTACTCGGACGCTGCGCTCATCTTTCCGCGCCTGTTCGCCGCGTGCGGGCCGCACGTGGCCGGTGCGCCCTTCTGCCTGTACCACGAGGCGGAGTACCGCGAGGACGACGCGGACGTCTCCTTCTGCGTGCCCCTGTCCCCAGACGCTCGACCCGAGGGAGTCCACGTGGAGGAACTGCCCGAGGTGCAGGCCGCCACGCTCGTGCACACCGGGCGGCCCGACACGGCAGGCCCCTCGTGGGCACGGCTCTTCGCGCATCTCCACGCGCACGAGCGCGTCCCGGCCGTGCCCTTGCGTGAGACCTTCCTGCGCGCGGGCACGACGGACACGACACGACCCACCACCTGGCGCTCCGAGCTGGCGCTGACCTGGGAGACAGCCTCCGAGTGAAGGCGTGTGCCCCACTGGACGTCCAGGGCCCGAGGCTCCATGACTCGTTGGAGTTCCAGGTGTCAGGAAGACCCCACATCTGCCGCCCCGCGTCATGAGGCTCTGGTAGGCTCGCGCCGCTAGAGGTCCTCCCCTGCTGACACGCCCCTCGACACGCGCCCTCGGAGTGCTGGGCCCCACCGCCCTGCTCCTCCTCCTGCCCTGGCTCATCTACGGGAGCGCCGTCGTCCAGCGTTACGGCCTGCGAGACGACTACGCCATCCTCCGGGAAGCGCGCGAGGAGCCGGGGAAGATTCTCCGCGTCTGCGCCGCCATGGGCCGTCCGCTGTACGGCTGGCTGTTGGAGGCGTCGGTCCGCGAGGCGGGCAACATCGACGGGCTCAGCGGCCTGCGCGCCCTGTCCGTCATGGGCCTGGGCCTGCTGGGCGCCGCCGTCTTCCTGCTCCTGCGCAAGGAGGGCTGGCCCACGGCGCCCGCGGCGCTGCTCGCCGCGTTCCTCACCGTCATGCCGTCCGCGCAGGTCATCGCGAGTTGGGGCATCTGCTGGCCCCAGGCGGTGGCGCTGCTGCTGACGGTGCTCGCGTACGCCCTCGCGCGGCGAGGCCTCGAAGCGAAGGCCCCGTGGCAACGCGGGGCGTGGTGCCTGGGCGGCGTGGTGGCCATGGGCACCGCGACGCTCATCTACCAGGTCAGCGGCCTGTTCTACGCGGTGCTGCTCGCGGCCGCGCTGGTGCGGCGTCAGGACGCGGACCTGCGCGCCCCCGCGCGGTGGCTGGCGCGGCACCTCGCCGTCATGGGCGCCGGCCTGGGCGTGGCCTTCGTCCTCACCAAGCTGTCCTTCGCGCTGGGCCTCTTCGCGCCCTCGCCGCGCATCAGCTTCGAGAAGCACTTCCTCGACAAGGCGGCGTGGTTCGTCACCCAGGTGTTGCCCAACGCGCTGGCCCTCAACGTCCTCAACGCGACGGGCGCCGCGCCGCCGGTGGCCTTCTGGCCCATGGTGGCCCTGACGCTCACCGTGGTGGCGCTGGGCCTCTTCTTCGTCGGCCGCCGCGTAGGCCGCGCCAGCGTGGGCACGTGGCTCGTGGGGCTGGTGGTGCTGTCCGCCGCCGCGTACTCCGTCAGCTTCCTCGCCAGCGAGCGCTGGCCCACGTACCGCACCCTCTATGCCCTCACCGGCGTGTGGAGCGTCTACTTCGTCGCGTCGCTGATGAACCTGGGCAGCCGCTGGAGCGTGCACGGCCCGCGCGCGGTGACGGTGCTGCTGAGCGTCTTCGTCGCGGTGAGCGCCGTGCTCGCCCACCAGCACTCGCTGGAGCTGTTCGCCTTCCCGCAGCGCCGCGAGCTGGCATTGCTGGAGGAAGGCGTGCGGCAGGTGGTGCCCGCCCGACAGCCGCGCGTCTTCGTCCTCACCGCGCGGCAGAGCGACACGTCCGCGCCGCTACGCTACCTGGACGAGTTCGGCTCCATGTCGGCGGACACCGAGTGGGTGGCCAAGGAGATGTTCCGCGCGCTCGTGGAGGAACGCTTCCCCGAGGAGCGCGACGTCAGCAGCCTCTACCGCTTCGCCGCCGGCCCCGTGCTGCCCGAGCCGGGCAGGTACGACATCCTCGTCGACATGCGCCAGCAGCAGCGGCCGCAAGCGCGGCCCATCCACGTCGCCCGCTGACGCCGCCCCCCCTTTCTTCACCTTCCGCACTAAGCTGCTCCCCCGCAACCTGGACCCGACAGCAGGGCCCCTCGCGGCCCGAGGTGAAGCCACATGAGAAGCGCCTTCGCACCGGCCTGTCTCGCGGTGCTCCTGCTCCTGGGATGTGACCCGGCCACCTCGCAGCCGAAGGACGACGACGCGGGCACCCAGACGGGGACCGATGCCGGCGTCACCACGGACGCGGGCACCCACGGCCCGAGCGACGCGGGCACCACCCCGTCCGACGGGGGCACCCAGACCGCGACGAAGAGCGCCAAGCGCGGCATCGCCTTCGACCTCGCGACGCCCGCGGACCTCGCCGCCGTCTCTCCGGGCGTGAGCTGGTGGTACAACTGGAGCCCCCGGCCGCACCGCGACGTGCCCTCGGACTACCGCACGCGCTACGGCATGGACTTCATCCCCATGCTCTGGAACGGGAACTTCGACGCGGCCAACGTCGAGGCCTGGCTCAAGGCCAATCCCCACGTCAAATACCTGCTGCTCCTCAACGAGCCCAACCTCACGGACCAGTCCAACCTGTCGCCGCAGGCCGCGGCCGCGCTGTGGCCCCGCTACGAGAGCGTCGCCGCCAACACGGGAGGGAAGCTCGTTGGCCCGGCGATGAACTGGGGGACGATGCAGGGGTACTCGGACCCCGTCGTCTGGCTCGACGCCTTCTACGCGGCCTACCGCGCGGCGAATGGCAACCGCGAGCCGCGCATCGATTACCTCGCGTTCCATTGGTACGACTACGGGCTCGCGGGCCAGCTCGACAGGCTCAAGAAGTACGGCAAGCCATTCTGGGTGACGGAGTTCGCCAACTGCCACAGTCAGAACGACGGCGCGCAGATTGACTCCGTCGCGAAGCAGAAGGCGCAGATGGCGGAGATGGTCTCCGTCTGCGAGAGCCGGGACGACGTGTTCCGCTACGCCTGGTTCACCGGCCGGTGGACCAATGACCCGTGCTTCGCGAGCCTGCTGGGTGCCCCCGGCGCGCTGACGGAGCTGGGCACGCACTACCTCTCGCTGCCCCACAAGTGAGCACCTGAGCCGGGCGTATCGGCCGCTGCCCGCTGTGCACGCCGCTGCACAGCGCCAGGGCCTCGTCACCGTCGAAGGCGTCCCCGGAATGGTCATTGCAACCGGGTGGCGGCATGACCTCACGCACGCCCATCCTGCTCGCCCTGCTCCCCGCCCTGCTCCTGGCCTTCGAGGCCCGGGCGGACATGAAGCTTCCGGAGGGGGAGACGTACTTCTCCGTCGGCCCCCTGTTCAGCTTCTCGGGCCGCTCGAAGGAGGACGAGCGGGAGCTGGGCCTGGGCGTGGAGGCCACGCTCAACCACGTCGACAAGCTCGGGGCGCTCGGAGCCTTTGCCCAGGCGCAGTTGATGGGAGGCCAGTACGCGCGGCTCTGCGGAGGCATCCAGGGCACGTACATGTTCCTGGGCATGGAGCTGGGGCTCATGCACGAGACGGCGGACAAGAACCACGTCGCCACGACGGGACTTCACATCGCTCCCTATGTGGCCTTCGTCTTCGGCTCGCTGGGCGTGCGCTTCGGAATTCCCCTCACCGGCCCCGAAACGCCGGGGCTCGGAGGCGAGAAGCCACGGCACGGAAGGGAGATAGGCCTCGTCCTGACGCTCAAGCTCCCCTTCCACGTGGACAGCACGGGGGACTTCAGCCCACTGGGCCACTGACCTGAAGGCCCGGGTGACATGAATCTCCCGCAACCTTCAACCGCGCCACGTGTTGGAGCCGTCAGGGAGACATCCATGAACGTGGTGCGCGTGTTGTGTCTGTCGCTGGGTGTGACGCTGTGGGCCTGTGGTGGGAGCTCGTCCTCCGACTCCGATGGAGGGACGACGAACGACGCGGGCGTCTCGGACGCGGGGAGTGACGGAGGCGGCACCGTCGACGCGGGCACGCCGTGGGATGCCGTGGAGGCGCTCCTGGAGGCCCGGGTCGCGGATGCGGGCTCCGGCAAGGTCCCGGGACTGGGCCTCGCCGTGTACGACGCCCAGGACCGCAAGGTGTACGAGCACATGGTGGGTGACTTTGCGCCGGACCGGCGTGTCGCGGTGGCGTCCTCCTCGAAGATGATTGCCGGCGCCGTCCTCTTCGAGGTCATCCGCCAGGGCCACCTCACGCTCGACTCCACCACGGGCGAGGTGCTCGGCTGGACGGGCGACAAGGCCAACATCACCCTGCGCCACCTGCTGTCCTTCACCTCGGGCATGCAGAACGAGCACCTCTGCACGCTCCAGCCCGACCTCACCCTGGCGGAGTGCGTGGCCACCATCGCCACCACGCCACAGGTGACCCCGCCCGGCACGCGCTTCGACTACGGCAGCACGCACCTCGAGGTGGCGGCGCGCATGGCCGAGGTGAAGACGGGCAAGAGTTGGAACCAGCTCTTCCGCGAGACGCTGGCGACCCCGCTCGGCCTGCCGCCGGAGGTGACGTACTTCACCCTCCCCCGCAAGGCGCAGGGCACCACCAACCCGCTCATCGCCGGAGGCCTGCGCGCGTCGATGAACGAGTACGCCCCGCTGCTCGCGCTCGTCTTCCACAAGGGCAGCCAAGCGGGCCTCGTGCGCGGTACGCCGGAGTTGTTCGACGCCCAGACGCGCGAGCCCTACCCCAACGTGGTGATTGGCAACTCGCCCGTGAAGGACCTGGGGCTGGACGCCCGCTACGGGCTCACGGCGTGGCTGCACTGCGATACGCCCGCGACGGGTTGCGACCTCATCAGCTCGCCGGGCGCGTTCGGCTGGACGCCGTGGATGGACCGCGAGGCCGGCTACTACGCCGTGCTCGGCATGCAGTTGGAGCGCAACGACGAGGGCGTGGTCGGCTTCTCCGTGGACCTCATGGGCGACCTCCAGCCCCTCATCCGCGCGGCGCTCGCGCACTGACCGAGCGCCGCGGCGGCACCTGCTTCAGCCGGCGTGACTACTTACAGATGTCCTCGCACACGCCCAGGATGCACCGCTTGCAGGCGCCATAGCAGGTGGAGCTACAGGCCATCACGGACTGGTCGGCCAGGGCCTCCGACATGTCCGGCTGCACGGACATGACAGCGGCGGGCGAGGCCTCCGCCTCGCTCCCGACGACGGACGACAGGTAGCCGCCCAGGGCCAGACCCGCGGCACCACCCAGCACCAACGTGAAACGCGTGAGCTTCGAGAACATGTGTGTCTCCTCTGCCTGCGTTGGGTGAAACAGAGACACTCTGTCACAAAGTGTATTCAGACCGCGACTATCCGTCCTTCCTGGCGTACCCGGCCTTCCTCAGCGCCTCCGCCACCTCGTCGAGCGTCGCCGCGTCGTCGATGGTGGCGGGGACCTTGTACTCGGTGCCGTCGGCAATCTTCTTCATGGTGCCGCGCAGGATTTTGCCGGAGCGCGTCTTGGGCAGGCGCTGCACCACGGTGGCCGTCTTGAAGGCGGCCACAGGGCCAATCTTGTCGCGCACCAACTGCACCACTTCCTTCACGATGTCCTCATGCGGCCGCTGCACGCCGGCCTTGAGCACGAGGAAGCCGAGAGGCACCTCGCCCTTGAGCGAGTCGGCCGCGCCCAGCACCGCGCACTCGGCGACGTCGGGATGGGAGGCCAGCACCTCCTCCATGGCGCCCGTGGAGAGCCGGTGGCCGGCGACGTTGATGATGTCGTCGATGCGGCTCATGATGTAGACGTAACCTTCCGCGTCCTTGTAGCCCGCATCACCCGTCAGGTAGTACCCCTTGAAGGCGCTCAGGTACGAGTCCACGTAACGCGCGTCCGCGTTCCACAGCGTGGGCAGGCAGCCCGGCGGCAGCGGCAGCTTCACCACGATGGCGCCAATCTTGTCGGGCTCCGTCTCGCGCCCCTCCTCGTCGAGGACGCGCACGTCGTAGCCGGGCATGGGCACCGTGGGAGAGCCCACCTTCACCGGCAGGTGCTCGACGCCCATGGGATTGGCAACGATGGCCCAGCCCGTCTCCGTCTGCCACCAGTGGTCGATGACCGGCCGCCGCAGCATCGTCTCCGCCCAGCGGAGGGTGTCCGGGTCGCAGCGCTCGCCCGCGAGGAACAGCGTGCGGAACTTCGACAGGTCGTACTTCCTGAGCAGCTCACCGTTCGGGTCATCCCGCTTGATTGCGCGGAACGCGGTGGGCGCGGTGAACATGACACTCACCCCATGCTGCGAGATGACGCGCCAGAAGGCCCCCGCGTCGGGCGTGCCCACGGGCTTGCCCTCGTACAGGACGGTGGTGTTCCCGTTCAGCAGCGGCGCGTAGACGATGTACGAGTGGCCCACCACCCAGCCCACGTCGGACGCAGCCCAGTACACCTCGCCGGGCGAGACACCGTAGACGTGCTTCATCGTCCAGAGGAGCGCCACCGCGTGGCCGCCGTTGTCCCGGACGATGCCCTTCGGCTGCCCCGTCGTGCCGGAGGTGTAGAGGATGTAGAGCGGGTCCGTCGCCGCCACCGGCACGCAGTCCGCGGCCGGGGCGTCCTCCACCGCCTGCTGCCAGTCCACGTCCCGGCCCTGCACGAGCAGCGCGCGCAACTGCGGACGCTGGAGGATGAAACACGCAGAGGGTTTGTGTGACGCGAGGTGGATGGCCTCGTCGAGCAGCGGCTTGTACGAGATGACGCGAGCCACCTCGATGCCGCAGGACGCGGAGACAATCACCTTCGGCTTCGCGTCGTCGATGCGCGCCGCCAGCTCGCGCGGGGCGAAGCCGCCGAACACCACCGAGTGGATGGCGCCGATGCGGGCACACGCGAGCATGGCGACCACCGCCTCGGGCACCATGGGCATGTAGATGATGACGCGGTCGCCCTTCGTCACGCCCTGGCGCGCGAGGGCCCCGGCGAACCGCGCCACGCGCTCCAGCAGCTCGCGGTACGTGAAGGTCTGGACCGTGTTCGTGACGGGGCTGTCGTAGATGAGCGCGGCCTGGTCTCCGCGTCCCTGCTCCACGTGCCGGTCCAGCGCGTTGTAACAGGTGTTGAGCTGCCCTCCGGCGAACCAGCGATAGAAGGGCGCTCGCGAGTCATCGAGCACCCTGTCCCATCGGCGATACCAGTGGATGCCCTCGGCGGCCTCGGCCCAGAAGCGCTCCGGTTCCCTCAGCGACCTTTCATGAATCGCGCGGTACGTGCCCGTCATGCGTCCCCTCCCTGGAGTCACGCAAACGCTAGCACGTGGGAAATGGGCGTCCTGACGGCCTCCAGTCCAACATCAGACGAACATTCACGCAGCCATCAGCTCACATGAGCAGTGCCTGGAAGGCCCGCACCTTCGGGGACACGCTGCGAGCGCTCGGGTACAGCGCATGCCACTCCACCGGCGGCGGGCAGAACGCGTCGGGCACGGTGCGCAACTTCTGCGCGCGCACCGCGCGGAGCGCAAAAGATTCGGGAAGCCGGGCGATGCCGTCCCTCAGACCTCCAGGTCGGAGGGGAGGAACGCGGCGGCGCACTCCTCGCTCACCTCCATCTCCACGAGGGGCTGGACGCAGTCGACCCGCTTCTCGCGGAACGCATCCCGCGTCGCGCTCGTGCACGTGGGAAGGTCCTCGACGCAGTCGAAGTACTCCTGCATGGCGTCGAGCTCCGCCTCCGAGCAGCGGTCCACCGAGTCCTCGCACGTGCTGGCCGTGCCGCTCCCATCAGCCACAACTTCTTCATCCGGACTCAAATCCCTGGGTGAGAGGAACACGCACCTCAGGCGCAACCAATGTCCAATTCCATACGCGCGGAGTAACAGGCCAGGAGCCCCGCGGTGTTGAAAGGGAAGACTCGCTCATCAAACACCCACCAGTACCAGGAACCCCCATGCGCGCGCTGCTGCTCCACCCGGAGTTTCGTTCGGCGTCCTTCTGGAACTATCGCGAGACGTGCGGTCTCCTCGATGCGCGGTACCCCGCGGCACCGCTGGGGCTCTGCACAGTGGCGGCGTTGCTGCCGCAAGACTGGGAGCTCCGGCTGGTGGACCGCAACGTCGAGACACTCGACGACGCCACGCTCGCCTGGGCCGACCTCGTGTTGATTGGCGCCATGCTGCCGCAGCAGCGTGACTGCCTGGACCTCATCCGGCGGGCCCGCGCCCTGGGCAAGTGCGTCGTCGTCGGCGGGCCGGACCCGACCAGCAGCCCCCACGTCTACGACGAGGCCACCCACCTCGTGCTCGGTGAGGGTGAAGTCACCATTCCGCCCTTCCTCGCGGACTTCGCCCGGGGCGAGGCGAAGCACGTGTACCAGGACGCGGCAAAGGCAGACGTCTCCCGCTCGCCCGTGCCCCGCTTCGATTTGCTCCGGCTGGACCTCTACAACCACGTGGGCATCCAGTTCTGCCGGGGCTGCCCGTTCAACTGCGAGTTCTGCGACATCATCGAGCTGTACGGCCGCCGCCCGCGCGCGAAGACGCCCGAGCAGATATTCCAGGAGCTCCAGACGCTCCATGACCTCGGCTACCGGGGCCACGTCGACCTCGTGGACGACAACTTCATCGGCAACAAGAAGCTGGTGAAGGAGCTGCTGCCGAAGCTGAAGGTGTGGCTCGAGGAGCGCGACTGGCCCTTCGAGTTCACCACCGAGGCCTCCATCAACCTCGCGGATGACCCGGCGCTGATGGAGATGATGCGGGACGTGGGCTTCTTCGCCATCTTCGTGGGCATCGAAAGCCCGGACGAGAAGACGCTCGTGGCGATGCAGAAGCGCCAGAACACGCGGCGCCCCGTCACCGAGAGCATCGAGAAAATCTACGCGCACGGCATGTTCGTCAACGCGGGCTTCATCATCGGCTTCGACAGCGAGCGGGACAGCGTGGCGCGAGGCATCATCGAGTGCATCGAGGACGCCGCCATTCCCGCGAGCATGGTGGGCCTGCTCTACGCGCTGCCCAACACGCAGCTCACCCGCCGGCTCACCGCCGAGGGACGCCTGCACGAGAACCACGACCTCCAGCCGGACGGCGAGAGCGACCAGTGCACGGCCGGCATCAACTTCGCGCCGCGCCGGCCCCGCGCGGACATCCTCAGCGACTACCTGAAGGTGGTGGAGACCGTCTACGCCCCGGAGAAGTACTTCCCCCGCGTGCTGCGCGCGGGGAAGTGGCTGGACTCGCGCCACCGCCGCTACAAGCCGTCCTTGATGAAGCAGCTCAAGGAGCTGCGCGGCTTCGTGCGGCTGGCGACGAAGATGAGCTCGCGGACGTCCACACGGGCGCACTTCTGGAAGACGCTGGCGAAGGCGCTGGTGTCCAACCCCGGCTCCATCCGGTACACGGTGTCGCTGATGGCGCTGTACCTGCACTTCGGCCCGTTCTCACAATTCGTCTCGCAGAAGATTCGCCAGGCGATTGACGAGGAGAAGCAGAAGCCCTCCCGCGTCGCCAGCGCCGCCTGAGCGACGTATGCTCCGGCCGCACGCATGGCGACCCCTTCGAACCTCGAATCCGGGCAGACTTCCGCGCAGCGCCCCCTCACAGGCCAGGATGCCCGGACGCTCGGGCTGGCCGCGCTCGGGGGGGCGCTGGAGTTCTACGACTTCATCATCTTCGTGTTCTTCACGACGGTGATTGGTCAGCGCTTCTTCCCGGCGGACACGCCGGACTGGCTGCGGCAGCTCCAGGCGTTCGGCCTGTTCTCCGCGGGGTACCTCGCGCGTCCGCTGGGCGGCATCATCATGGCGCACTTCGGCGACCGGACCGGCCGCAAGCGCATGTTCACGCTCAGCGTCTTCATGATGTCGGTGCCCACGCTGCTCATCGGCGCGCTGCCCACGTACGAGACGGCCGGCTACGCGGCGCCGCTGGCCCTGCTCCTCTTGCGCATCTGCCAGGGCGCGGCGGTGGGCGGCGAGGTGCCGGGCGCGTGGGTGTTCGTCTCGGAGCACGTGCCGCCCCACCGTGTGGGCTTCGCGTGCGGCACGCTGACGTCGGGGCTCACGCTGGGAATCCTGCTCGGCTCGCTGGTGGCCACGCTGGTGAACCGCATCTTCACCCCGGAGGAGGTGCAGGCCTTCGGCTGGCGCATCCCCTTCCTCGTGGGAGGCGTGTTCGGCTTCTTCGCCGTGTTCCTGCGCCGCTGGCTCGCGGAGACGCCGGTGTTCGAGGAGATGCGGCAGCGGCGCGCGCTGGTGCAGGAGTTGCCGCTCAAGGCCGTGCTGCGCGGCCATGGCGTCGCGGTGGTGGTCTCCATGCTGCTCACCTGGGTGCTCACGGCCGGCATCGTGGTGGTCATCCTGATGACGCCCACGCTGGTGCAGAAGCTGTATGGCATTGCCCCGGCCCAGGCGCTGGAGGCCGCGAGCATCGCCACGCTGAGCCTCTCGGTGGGCTGCGTCGCCTACGGACTGCTCGCGGACTGGATGGGCATGGGCCGGGCGCTGGCGACGGGCTGCGGGCTGCTGCTGGTGATGACGTATGTCTTCTACCGAGGCGTGGGCGCGGCGCCGGAGCACCTGTTCCCCCTGTACGCGGCGGTGGGCTTCTGCGTCGGCGTGGTGGGCGTGGTGCCCACGGTGATGGTGCGCGCCTTCCCGCCGGCGGTGCGCTTCTCCGGGCTGTCGTTCTCCTACAACGTCGCCTACGCCATCTTCGGAGGCCTGACGCCGCTGGTCGTCACCCTGATGATGAAGGAGAACCCGCTGGCCCCCGCGCACTACGTGGCGGCGCTGTGCGGTGTGGGCATGATGGTCGCCGTGTACCTCCTGAGCCTGGGCCGGGCGCGCTTCGCCGCGATGACGCCCTCGCTCTGAAAAGCCACCGCGCGACTCCCGGTTGCCCGAAGAAGAAGGCCACGGGTCCAACCCTCTGAACGGCGCCTCCACGAAGCATGTGGAGCTCACCCGCCGCGCGAGGGAGTCCCATGAGCCACGAACTGTTCAAGCGGGTCTGCCAGGTGGTGCTCGCCACCACCCTGTTGAGCGCCTGTGAGGGCATGCCGCCAGAAGAGGAGAGCTCCGGAGGTGAGTCTCCAGCGACCGAGGAGCTGGAGCCGGTGCCGCTGCACTCCGACCGCACCGGTGTCGGCATGCAGCCCCCGCCCCCACCCACGCAGCCGGCCGCCACTCCCACGGCCCTCGACCCCCGCCGCTCGCTGGCCGTGACGGAGAAGAGCATCCTCGCCCGGTTCGGCGCGCGGCGCGTGTTCAGCCAGTTGGTGGCGCAGCACGGCGGCACGGGCTTCACCGTTGAGCAGCTCTTCCGCCAGCTCTGGGACACGCAGAACCCGGCACCCGGGCAGGCGGACCTGCCGGGGATGCCGCACTGCTCCGACCAGGGCAACACGCTCAACGGCTTCCCCTACGTGTGCCGCCCGAGCGAGGGCAGCCAGGCGCGGCCGGACTCGGCCCTCAACCTGGACAGCTACGTGGCGGTGGGCCTCTACAACCGTTTCGACCTGGCTCCCGTGGACGGCTCCAACTGCGGCGAGTACCGCATCGTCCTGGCCAAGGTCCCCTTCGCGCCCACGAACCGCAACTTCATCATCTTCGAGTCGGTGCTACCCAACCCGAAGCCCGAGCTGGGCATCGAGGGGTGCCGGCCCGTCGCGGACTTCTGGGCGTCGCTGTCCTCCGAGGCAGATTCAGCGGCGCGTGCCAGCAGGCTCGAGTCCTTCTACTTCACAGGCCTGCCGGGCTTCGAGCCGGTGGTGGGCGCCACGCACTACGGCGACAACGCGAAGAGCCTGGGCCAGGTGCGCACCAACCAGTTCCTCCAGGGCGGCCTCGAAACGCCGTGGCTGATGCATGAGTTCAAGCTGCTGAAGGACTGCACCGCGCTGCCCGCCTGCACGCTGAAGTTCGTCCCGGCGACGGTGAAGACCAACCCCTACGGCGAGCTGTTCAACCCCAACTCCACGCACCCGCGGGCCGCGGCCTTCCAGAGCCACTTCCTCACGCAGGTGGCGAGCCTGGCCATCAACGACCTCAACCGCTTCAACTACCGCGTGCCGGACACCTTCAACGCCGGCCAGGACATCTCGCAGGCGCCGGGCATCGCGGATGACTACATCGCCCAGCTCGGCGCGGGCCCCAGCGCGTTCCACCAGGCCATCAGCCAGGAGCTCGCTCGTGTGGGCAGCACGCTGACGCCCCGGGACATCGTCGCTCGCGCCCAGGCCCTGTCCTGCGGCGGGTGCCACCAGCGCAACAGCGGCCGGCCGGTGGGTGGCGGCCTGACGTGGCCTGCCTCCGCGAACTTCGTGCACAGCACGGAGCGGGATGACCCGGCCGACGCCAGCCGCTTCGAAATCTCCCCGGCGCTGCGCGAGCAGTTCCTGCCCCAGCGCAGGACGGTGCTGGAGGGCTACCTCCAGGCGCGGCCTCTCGACGCGCGCTTCGTCAGCCAGTCCGTGCCCACCACGGTGCGCGCGGGGCAGCGCTTCCAGGTCTCCGTCACCCTGAGCAACGCCGGCACCACCGCGTGGTCCGAAGGCAATGCCATCCGGCTGGAGGCGCAGCCCGGGACGCCTGCATGGGACGTGGCGTCCGTGTCGCTGAATGACGGCGAGCGCATCCACCGGGGCGGCGAGCGGACCTTCACGTTCGAGGTCACCGCCCCCACCGTGCCCGGCGTGTACGTCTTCCAGCGCACCCTGGCGAAGACCGGCACCGGCTTCGGGCAGGCCACCGCGGCGGCGAATATCAGCGTCCTGCCGTGAAGCGGCGGTAAGGGCCCGCAATCAGGGGCGATGCGAAATTCGATGCGACTTTTGAATCGCTCGGGCCCTTCCTCGCATGACCCTGACGCCACGAAGCGTGGGGGCCCTTTCGCGGGGCCCCCTGTCCCGATGTGCTCTTTTCGCTGTGAGCCTGCTGCTGCTTCCCGGCTGCCTCGGTGAGGCCTTCATGATTGCCCGGGCCGACAAGCGCAGCGGCAACGGTCCGTTCTACAACCAGATTCAAGGCATGCTCGACGAGGTTCGGCTCGGAAGAGCTCGCCCGCGTGGACAGGCTCACCTGGGGCTACGACTTTCAGGTGGAGGCCCACGAGTTGCTTGATGACCCCAAGCTCCGGAAGCGCGAGGTCTGGTCCACCCGCTCGAGTGCCTCCGAGCTCGATTCCATCGAGGTGGTCGACGTGGAGAAGGGCACGCGGAGCTCCTCGAGCCGCTCGCAGACGCCGCGGCGCTGCGGGTCCATACCTGAAGGGATGGAGAATGGCCGGATGCTCACCGTCTCCGTGCGCCCCCACCCGGGTGTGGAGCTGAGCACCGACCCGTACGTGCTCTTCTGGGTGCTGACGGATGACCAGGGCCAGGGTGACCTCCGCGGCCCGGGCGCCGTCGCGAGCAAGGGCGAGTAGCCTCAAGAGGCGGCGTACAGCTCCGGGTGCAGGAACGGCATGAGGGAGCAGGCCACCGGGCCTTGCCACATGTCCGCCCGGGTGAAGAGGCCGTTGGTGAGGATGCCCACCGCGCCGAGGCTCTTCTTGCTCTCGGTGCGGCCAGACACCTCGTCCATGACGGGCCCGAGCTCTTCTCCTCGCAGCGCCCGCGCGGCGACGGCGGGCGGCAGCGGGAAGCGCACGCCCCACGCCTGATTCTCGCGGCCATCGGCACAGACCACAGCCACGCAGTTGATGAGGTGCCCCTCGGCGTCCACGCCTCCCTCGAGGCCGAAGCCGAGCTGCGCGCCCTCCACCGCGGCGAGCGCCGCCCGAGCCCGGTTGCGAGCGCCCTCCGCCGTTTGCGGCTCGCCGATGGGTTGCTCCGGAACACCGCTGGGCACCTCGATGGCGACGATGCGGCAGCCGGGAAAGGCGCGCTCGCAGAGGGCGCGCACGGCGGAGGACTTGGCGGGGTTGGTCGAGCCGACGGCGATGGTGCGGAACATGGGCGGAAGGATTCGCGGCTCCCGTGGCTGGCGCCACACATTTCGAGCCCATGGAGCGCACGCCTCACTCGGAGGACGGGCTCCGGCGATAGCGCCCGGGGCTCATCCCGGTCCAGCGCTGGAAGGCGCGTCGAGTCCACGCGGCGCTGCCCCACGCGGAGCTCCACGTCATCGACGACGCCGGACACCGGCCCCACAACGAGCGCCCCAAAGCAGTGGCGCCGCTGCTCACTGCATTCGTCGCGAAACTTTCCGTCAGTGCCGCCCCGTCACATCGGCGGTGAGCGCCCCTGCTGATCACCGTTTCAGTGCCCGCGCAAACCCTGGCAGGTCACATGACCCGGTGTCTCGCTTCGGTCCTCCGCGATTGCGAGCGCCTCAACCGTGCCTTCATGCACGCGTCGCGGCATGGCCGTGGCGTGCAACCTCCCGCGTGCCCTGAAGTCCTCGCGTCGTGGCAACCCGCCGCGCTCTTCCATGAATCAACCCGGGCGCGCACCCGGGGCATTCTTGGAACCTGAATCAGGTTTCAACATCATCCCTTCCACTTCGGCGCGCCGCGAGAGCGTGCGAGCCATGGGAGGAATCATGCGCGAGACGCAGGCCTGGGTCCTTCACCGCGGGGAGCGAGGGCAGACAGTCCCAGGGGCACTGGTGGAGGAGTCCTTCTCCTTCCCGGACCCCGGTCCCGAGGACGTGGTAGCGGAGCCCATCTACGGCTGCTGGGAGGGCAACATGGGCCACGCCATCCAACGCGTGCCCGTGGACATCTGCCGGCTGCGCCGCGAGGACAAGGTCGTCCTCGGCAACGCGGGCGTAGTGCGCGTGGTGGAGACGGGAAGCAACGTCTCCCGCATCCGCCCCGGCGACGTCTGCCTCGTGTTCTGCAACGCGGAGGCGGACGAGCACGGCTACCCGGTGAAGGTGCTGGCCTACGACGCCAGCCGCACCATGGGCCTGCTCGCCCGCCGCACGCGGCTGCCGCAGCACGTGCTCATCCCCATCCCCGCCAACAGCCGCCACTCGCTGCGGCAGTGGGCGGCCTTCTCCCTGCGGTACATCACCGCGTGGTCCAACTGGCGGCTCGCCTGGGGCTGCTTCCGCCTCCAGGTCAGCGAGTCCGACTGCCCCGTCCCCTTCGTGGTCGGCTGGGGCGGCGGCGTGGCCTACGCGCAGCTCCTGCTCGCGCGCCAGGCGGGATGCCGCGTGGCCATGGTCGCCTCGCAGGAGGACCGGCTGCGGCACCTGAAGTCCGTGGGCATCATCCCGCTCGACAGGCGCGAGTTCCCCGACCTGATGCTGGACCCGGCCCGCTTCGCGGCGGACGCCGCGTACCGTCAGCGCTACACGCAGTCGGAGAAGCAGTTCCTCGCGCGGGTGAAGGAGGCCGGCCGGGGACAGGACGTCTCCATCTTCATCGACCACATCGGCGGCCCGCTCCTCCAGGCCAGCCTCAAGGCGCTGGGCCGCGAGGGCGTCATCACCTCCGCCGGGTGGAAGCTGGGCGCGGACCTCATGGAGCTCTCGCGCTCCACCGAGTGCACCAAGCGCCACCAGCACATCAACACCCACTACGCGCGCTTCTCCGAGGCCGTGGCCTCGGTGGGCTTCGCCGAGGAGGCGGGCTGGCTGCCCCCGGTGGACGGCGAGCGCGTCTACGCGTGGGAGGAAGTCCCGCAGCTCGCGCGTGACGTCGAAGAGGGGCGCGTCGCGTCCTACTTCCCGCTCTACCAGGTCAACCCCGAGCCGAGCGCTCCCGTCCGCCAGGAGGCCGCATGACGGAGAGCACGGTGGACGCGCTCGGCACGGCGCGGCGGAAGTTCAAGCACCAGTCGCAGGCCTTCGGCTTCACGCGGGTGCTGCTGGTGGACTTCATCACGATGACGTTCTCCCTCACGCCCGCGCTGGCGGCGTGGTGGTGCTTCGCGCTCTACCTGCGCTGGAGCTGGGAGCAGCCAGCCTTCGCGCTCTGGGCGCTGCTGGCGCCCGGAGTCCTGGCGGGCTCGTTCCTCGGGGTGTGCTGGTTCGTGCGCCTGTGCATCCCGAGGATGCGGCCGGGCACGTACAAGATGGAGATGTCCCGGGACTACCTGGCCTGGTTCATGACGCTGTGCCTGGGCCACTCGGTGCGCATCTCCGGGCTCCAGCCGTTCTTCTTCTCCTTCTACGTCACCAAGTACCTCTACTGGCGAGCCATGGGGGCGCGCATCGCGTACGGCGTCAACTCCTCCATCTTCGCGGTGCTGGCGGACTACCCGCTGCTGACCATCGGCAAGGGCTGCACGATGGGCGCGAATGTCCTCGTCATCGGCCACATGTTCCTCGGGGACAAGGTGATGCTGGGCGAGGTGAACATCGGCGACAACGTGTTCCTCGCGGCCGGCGCCGTGGTGGGGCCTCGCACCACCATCGGCTCGCGAAGCTGGATTGGGATGCACAACAAACTCCTGAAGGACTCGCTGCCCGAGGACTCGCGGCTGGAGAACTTCGAGTGGGAGCACTTCAACCCGGCCCGTAAGTCGGAGGCGCCGCCCGCCGAACCCCGTCCCGAGGAGCGCGCGTCATGAATGTGCTCGAGCCACGCCTGGGCATCCAGGTGCTGGGGCACGGCCGCGCGCTGCCGGGAGGGCGGCCCGTGTCCAACGCGGAGCTGTTGGCGCTGGACCCGGAGCAGCGGGGCCGCTCGCCCGAGTCGTTGGAGGCGCTGGGCCGGAAGGTGGCCTCGCGGCTGGGCTTCCACCAGCGCCACCTCGCGCGGCTGCCCGTGTTCGACGGAGCGCCCCCGCGCGAGGACGAGGAGACGAGCGAGTCGCTGGCACTGGCCGCCGCGAGGCAGGCCCTCGGCGGGCGGACCGGCGCGGAGGTGGAGGCCTTCATCCACGGCACGACGACGACGAGCCGCTACTCGGGCTCGCAGGCCGCGGCCATCCTGGGACGGCTGGGGAGCGACGCGTCCGCGTGGGAGCTGAAGGCGGGCTGCTCCACCTCGCTCGCCAGCCTGCACCTGGCCGTCGCACTGCTGGGCAGCGGCCATAGCAACGTGCTGGTGAGCTGCGCGGAGACGCTGTCCAAGGTGATGAACCCGGCCGTGAAGGAGACGTGGTTCATCCTCGCGGATGGCGGCGCCGCAGTGTGGCTGAAGCGCGAGTCCGTGTACCCCGACTTCGAGATACGCCGCTGTGTCTATTCCACCGATGGAAGCCTGGTGGACCTCTACACGGTGCCGGGGCGGCTGCCGCCGGACCGGGCCACGCTGGAGGCGGGCGGCTACGCCATGGTGGGTGACGGCACGCGGCTCCGCGAGGAAGCCCTGCGCCGGTATCTGGAGATGCTCGGCGCGATGTTCCCCGGCGGCCGGGGCGTGAAGGACATCCGGTGGGTGGTGGCCCATCAAATCAATCGCAAGCTCATCGAGCAGGTCTGCGAGGTGGGCGGGCTGGAAGCGCAGCTCGTGTGGAGCGCGGACCGCGTGGGCAACGTGGGCGGTGCGTCCGTCCTGTTCTCGCTGTCCGAGGCCATGGAGCAAGGCCTGTTCGCGCCCGGGGACCAGGTGCTCCTGATGAGCGTGGGCGGAGGCCTGTCCTTCGCGATGCAGCACTGGGTGAAGCGCTGACGAGGTGGGGTGAGGCATGGAGCTGGTCGAACGCATCGGCAATGCATTGCGCGCGGCGGGCATGGAGGACGTCCCCGCCAGCACGTCCGAGCCGCTGTCCGCCTACGGCATGGACAGCTTGATGATGGTGCTCACCGTGGCGGCGCTGGAGAAGGAGTTCTCGCTGCGCATCTCCGGCCGCGACTTCTCCGAGGCGGCCTTCAGCACGCTCGACTCGCTGACGGGTTGGGTGCGGAAGCTGGGCGCGTCATGAGGGTGCTCATCACCGGAGGCAGCTCGGACATCGGGCGCTCCATCGCCCGCCGCCGGCTGGCGCTGGGTGACGAAGTCTTCGTGACGGCCTCGTCGGCGGAGTCGCTGGAGGCGACGCTGGCCCGCTACCGAACGGAGGGGTTGGAGGCACGGGGACTGGTGTTGGATTTGTCGGCCCCAGCCACGGGTGAGGCAGCGCTCGCGGAATTGCTGGCACAGGGGCTCCAGGGATTGGTGCTGAATGCCTGGACGCGGCGGCCTCCGCTCTACCGCTTCCACGAATTGCCCCAGGAGGCGCTGGAGGCGGACGTCACCGCGAACCTGATGGGCAACCTCTGGCTGCTGCGCCGGGTGCTGCCGTCGATGGTGGAGGCGCGGTGGGGGCGCATCGTCTTCATCTCCAGCGTCTCCACCGTGAATGGCACGGGACGGTACGGCGCCTATGTCCTGTGCAAGTCCGCGCTGGAGGGGCTGATGCGCAACCTGGCGGTGGACTACGGCGAGTTCAACGTCCTCTCCAACACGGTGCGGCTGGGCATCTTCAAGACGGAGCGGACGAAGAAGTACTGGTCGAAGTCCCGCTACGTGGAGCGGATGGGCGGCGTCATTCCGCAGGGGACGCTGGGCGAGCCCGAGCACGTGGGCGAGGTGCTCGATTCGCTGCTGTCCCCACACCAGTACATCAACGGCGCGGTGCTGGACGTCACCGGCGGTCTGCCGATGTTCCGGCTGGAAGGAGTGTTGCGGACATGAGCTTTCTCAAACCCACGGAGCCGGTGTACCTGCTCGGCCCGAAGTCCTGGCTTCCCGAGCGCGTGGTGACGAACCAGGACGTGCTCGACTGGATGGGCACCCGCGCGCGGCCGAGCTGGATTACGCACCGCACGGGCGTGGAGCAGCGGCGCTGGGTGGAGGACGGACAGGCGTGCAGCGACGTGGCGTCCGCGGCGGCGCTGCGACTGCTGGAGGAGCGCGGCATCGACCGCAAGCGCATCGCCCAGGTGCTGCTGGCCACCGTCTCCGGTGACTTCCCTACTCCGCCCACGTCGCCGCTGATTCTCCCGCGACTGGGAATCGACCGGGTCGGCGTGTTGGATTTGAGCGCGGCGTGCGCGGGCTTCACCAGCGCCGTGCACGTGGGCGCGGCGCTCGCGTCGTCCACGGGCAGCGACCAACTGGTCATC
Organism: Pyxidicoccus sp. M6; assembly: GCF_055568925.1. Lineage (NCBI taxonomy): Bacteria > Pseudomonadati > Myxococcota > Myxococcia > Myxococcales > Myxococcaceae > Pyxidicoccus > Pyxidicoccus sp. M6. Next base: position 11,119,173 of record NZ_CM145714.1, read on the forward strand.
GCCGCGGACATCCGCTCCAAGTTCCTCAACCGCGAGGACCTGGCGACGACGGCGCTGTTTGGAGACGGGAGCGCGAGCTGCCTCGTGTCCCGCAACCCCGAGGGGGCGGACTTCCAGTTCGTGGCGAGCGAGCTGGCGGCGGACGCATCCATGGCGGACATCATCGCCATCCGGGCGGGAGGCTCGCGGCTGCCGCACCACCGGAACGATGACCCCGCGAAGGTGTTCCTGAAGATGGAACATGGGGCCACGCTGTTCATGAAGGGTGTGGACAACATGTCCGCGGGCGCGGACTCGCTGCTGCGCCGGCTCGAGCTGAAGGTGTCGGACATCGACTGGATTGTCCCGCACCAGGCCAACCTGCACCTGATGCGGGCGATAACGGAGAAGCTGGGCGCGGACCCGGCTCGGGTGGTGGAGACGGTGCGCTTCACGGGCAACACGTCGGGCGCCAGCGTGGGCATTGCCCTCGCGCACCTGAAGGAGCAGCTCCCGCTGAAGCCCGGGCAGCGCGTCCTCCTCGTCTCGGCGGGAGCCGGCGGCGCCTCGGCCTGCGCGCTGCTGCACAGCCTATGAGCACCACGTACGCCTTCACACAGGCCGACTCCACCGTGGCCCTCACGCTGGGTGGCGAGTCGTTGTCGTTCGCAGCCCTTCGCGACGACGTCGAAGCACGCAAGCGGCGTCTCGGTGGACTGCCGCCCGGCATCGCCATCCTGAGTGCACACCGGAGCCGCGCGTTCGTCGCGAGCTTCCTCGCGCTCTACGAGGCGGGAGTCCCTCTGGCCGTATTCGCTCCGGAGTGGACCGCCGTGGAGGTAGAGGCCCGACGGGAGGGACTGGGCTGCTGCTTCGAGCTGGACGACGCGCTCTCCGTCACCTGGCACAGTGAGGCCGAGGTGCCAAAGCACCACCCGGAGACAGCGGTCGTGCTGTTCACCTCCGGCAGCACGGGAGCGCCACGTGCCGTGCAACTCTCGCGGAGGAACATCGAGGCGAACGTGGCCGCCGTACGGAGCTCGTTGGACTTCGACTCCGTGCCGGCGCAGACGCTGTTCCTTCCGCTGTCGTATTCGTTTGGCCTGCTGGGCCAGCTCCTGCCCGCGCTGGCGGTGGGCATCCCCACGGTGTTGCTGGGCAATCTGGTGGAGCTGAAGGCGCTGCTCGACGAGGGGCGGCTGGTGGGGATGCTCAGCGGCGTCCCTTCCCATTACGAAACGCTGCTGCGCCTGATGGGAGACGGACCACTGCGCACGCAGGAGGTGACGCACGTCGTCTCCGCGGGCGCGGCGCTGGGCCTGCCGCTCCGTCAGCGACTGCTGCAAGCCTTTCCCAACAGCCACGTGTACACGAACTATGGCCAGACGGAGCTGTCCCCGCGCGTGCTGTGCCTGCGCAGCGACCACTCCGCGTTCCTGAGCAACGCCACCGGTTACCCGGTGGGCAACCTCGCCGTGAAGCTCACCGCCGAGGGCGAGCTGTGCGTTCGGGGAGACCAGTTGATGCTGGGCTACCTCGGCGCGCCCGAGGCCACGCGCGAGAAGGTGGAGGACGGGTGGCTGCGGACCGGAGACCTCGCGGAGCTTGGCTCGGACGGCTTGGTGACGCTGCTGGGCCGCAATGACGACCTGCTCAAGGTGGGCGGCGAGCGATTGAGCCCCTTCGAGATTGAAGCGGCCCTGCGCGAGCTGCCCGGAGTGGAGGACGCCGCGGTGTGGGGACGGGAGGACTCGCTCTACGGCACCACGCTTACGGCCTTCCTCCAGCTCCGGCCCGGAGCGACGTGCGCTCCTCGGCGCGAGCTGCGGCAGGTGCTGGGCCGCAGGCTGTCCACGCACAAGGTGCCCACCGACTTCTACCGGGTGGAGCATCTCCCACGGACGCCGAATGGAAAGCTACAGCGCGCCCGCTTGTCAGAGTCCCTGCGCCCGGAGCTTCGCATCGGCTGAGCGGCAAAAATGTAAGCAACCGATTTAATTATCGCGCCACGAACCGTCCTTCCTCACATCTCCTCCGACCTCGTGCTCGCCCCCGCCGGGCCCGGGGGGAATGCAAGTTGAGTACATAAGCTTTTACTTTCATTCTGGAGGTCATGAATCAGACCATTCTCAAGACCGCTTCGATGAAGGCCGCCGTCGTACACACCCTGGGGCAGCCGCCCCGCTGCGACGCGTTCCCCGAGCCCATTCCCGCAGCGGGAGAGGTCCTCGTGAACGTCCATGCGGCCGGGCTCCATCAACTGGTGAGGACGATTGTCCGCGGCGCCCATCTCGCGAGTACCGGCGAGCTCCCGTTCGTCGCCGGGGTGGATGGTGTGGGGAGACTCGAAGACGGCACCCGCGTCTATTTTGGGCTCCCTCGCTTCCCCCACGGAACCATGGCCGAGCGGAGCGTCGTCCCTCGTGAGATGTGCTTTCCGCTTCCCGAGGGACTGGATGACGTGACGGTCGCGGGCGTCATGAACCCCGGGCTGTCCTCATGGCTCGCGCTCACCTGGCGTGCCCGGCTCGTCCCCGGAGAGACCGTCCTCATCCTGGGAGCGACCGGCATCGCGGGGCAGCTCGCGGTGCAGGTGGCCAGGCAGCTCGGAGCGGGGCGCATCATCGCGGCGGGGCGGAACGCGGAAGTGTTGCAGGCACTTCGCCAGCAAGGCGCCGATGCAGTCCTCCGCCTCGACCAGCCAGACGAGGAACTGGGCCGAGCGCTGGCGCGCGAGGCCGGGGATACGGGCATCGACATCATCCTCGACTATCTCTGGGGTCATCCCACCGAAGTGGTGCTTTCGGCCCTCGCCCAGAAACGCTCGGGTCATTCGGCACTCGTTCGGGGCTCCAGCGCGCGCCCCATCCGCCTCGTCGAGGTCGGCGAGAGCGCGGGCGCGACCGCCTCGTTCCGTGCCGCCGTGCTGCGCGGCGTGGACATCACCCTCTGCGGCAGTGGCGGTGGCAGCATCCCCGTCGCGCGCTTCATCGAGGCCATTCCCGCGTTCCTCGGCCAACTTGCGCTGGGTAGGCTCCGGATTGGCGTCGATGCGGTTCGGCTCGAAGAGGTGGAAGACGCCTGGGGGAGAAGCCACCGAGGCCGGCGAATGGTCGTCGTCCCCTGACGTCCCGGCCCCTGCCCTCACCAACGTCTCCAGGCCCGCTCTCGTGTGGGGGAGCACGGCGCCGCAACAGGTCCCGCTCTGGGAGTAGGCTCACGCAGGCGGAGCACCCGCCACCCTCCTCACGAGACCTTCATGACGTCTGGCAACCTGAACCCGGCACGGCTTCCCCTGGGCACACGCGTGGGGTCATGGCGCGTGCTGGAGCGACGGGGATGCGGCGTCTACGGCGCCGTCTATCGCGCTATCGCGGCGGAGGGGCACCGGGGGTCCGTGGCCATCAAGCTGGCACTGCGTCCTCGGGATGAGCGGTTCGCACGAGAGGTGGAGCTGCTCTCACGCCTCCATCATCCGAACGTTCCTCGTCTCGTAGGACATGGGGAATGGCAGGACCGGGCCGGCACGGCATACCCGTACCTCGTCATGGAGTGTGTCGACGGAGCGCCGCTCTATTACTGGGCGACGGAGCAACTGCCCACCTCCCGGCAGGTGCTCTCATGCCTCGCCAGTCTCGCGCGGGCCCTGGAGGCCACTCATTCCGCAGGGGGCGTCCACAGGGATGTGAAAGGCGACAACATCCTTGTGAGGGATGGAGATGGTCAGGTCTTCCTGACCGACTTCGGCTCCGGCCACTACATGGGCGCCGCCACCATGACCTGGCCGCCGTTTCCTCCCGGAACGCCGGCATACCGTTCACCGGAGGCGTGGCGCTCCGTGCTGCGCCCCGGCCTCGACCCGGCCGTGCCCTACGCGCCCGGACCGGCGGATGACGTCTTCGCATTGGGCGTCACCGCGTACCGGCTGGTGACCGGCGAATATCCTCCCGAGCAGGGACTGGCGGGTGAGGGAGCCCGCCTGTGGCGGCTGGCGAGCCCGAGCCAGTTCTCTCCACGAGTCCTCAATGGACGCTGCTGTGTGGAGCTGGATGCCCTCGTTTCCCGGATGCTCTCCGTGAGTCCGGAGGCGCGTGGCAGCGCACGCGAGCTGGCCGAGGCGCTGGAGCAGGCAGCGCGCGAGGCCGGGCCGGAGGCGGATGCGCCTCTCTTCACATCGGAAGAGGTCCGGCCCGCCTCGTCGCGTGGCCGAGGCAACCCGAACGAAGCCCGGCCCGTCAACGTGAGTGCATCCTGGCGGCGCGCCTCCTTCCGCCGCCGACGCGGCCCGGAAGAAGCTCGACCCTACGAGTTGGGTGCATCCTCGCGGCGCGCCCCGTTCCGGAGTCGAGGCGGGAGCAGGAGACGTTGGAGCATCACGGCCGCTGCGGGAGTCCCACTGGTGGCGCTGGGAATCGCGTGGCTGCTGAGCATGTGGCCCGGACACGCCCCCATCTCGGCAACCGAGGAGGCGAAGGACGGCGGCACCGTTGCCGTCGGTGACTCGGCCCTGACGGAACCCCTGCCATCCACCGTGCCGCCGTCCGCGTGGTCGACCATTGCCCTGGGCATGCCACCCAAGCCCTTCCCGGGACAACTGCGGCCGGATGCCAACGGTCGGTGCCCGCGCAAGGGGCAGGTGCCCATCAATGGCGGCTGCTGGCTGAAGCTGGCCCTCGCCCCCAAGGACTGTGACGAGAGCGGCTATGTGTACGAGGACGCGTGCTATGTGGCCGTCTTCCCGTCCACTCGTCCTCCCACTTCTGGCCCGGCGGAGTGAGTGAAGATCGTCGGGCGATACGATGCAGCCGTCCCCACCACCGAGCCATCGCCTGGCTTCCTCGCACGAGTCCCGAGAATCATGCCGAACCGAAAACCTACCCCGGGCCGCATGCGTGCCCTTGCCCTGGTAACTCCTGCCTGGCTCTTCACAAGTTGCGCCAGCATCCCATGTTCGGACTCGGAAACTTGCTGCGTGCAGACCCACCCTGGCAACCCCGAGGCCTGCGGCCTTTCCGCATCCGAGGCTGCTGCCATCCTGGGTGGCATGGCGGGCGCAAAGCTGGCCACCTCCGCCATGAGTGAAGATGACCCAGATGAAGGTTGGAAGCAGCACTGGAGCAGCCTGAATGCCCGACCCACGCAATTGGGATGCAATCCGGAACCTGAATCACCGCATCACCAATCTAGGGCAACCCTTCTCGGTGACGGATGAGATTGAGACCCTCCTGCGCGACACGGGGAAGGACGTAGCCATTGCTCCAGAAGTGGTTGAGCGAGCACTCCAGAGCGATGCGAGCGCCGCCGAACTGCTGAAGGAGATTGCGACGCGCATCCGCGTAGGTTCGCGACGCCTATCACGTGCCATGAGCGAAGCAGACCAGCGCAAGGAGGCGGGTGACCTGGCGAGCGCGCGGAGGGTGCTGCAAGACGTGCTCGATGTGGAGGCCGTGCCACACTACCGGGAAATCACCCAGACGTACCTCGATGCGCTGGACGACGCGGATTGACGGCGCGCGGACGCCTCCAGCATGGTGTCGCGGCCGGAGCAACGCGGATGAAGCTCGGCCCGCCCACGTGAACGTATCGACGCGGCCCATCTCGTTCTGAAACCAGGACTACTGTCCCTGACAGGTCCGAAGCTGGTTAGGTTGGCGTCATGCCTCCCAGCACCATGCCCCCTGCCCTCGCTTCGCGCGTCAGTCACGACTCGCGCCATCCCGAGCTCACGCCCGAGCGGCTGGCCCGGTTCGAGCGAGGCCTTCCGAATCCGCTGCCCGCCGACTTCCGGGAGGTGCTCGTCCACTACAACGGCGCGTTCCTGGGAGCATGTGACACCGGGCTCCGCGACGGCCTGGAGCGGGAGGTGCAAATCGACGAGCTCCACGGCCTGCACGACAAGGGATGGCTCCAGCTCGAATACGGGAACGAGAACATCCCATCCGACGTGCTGGTCTTCGCGAACCAGCGGGGCAGCATCAACCGCTTCGGCGTGCAGCTCGCGGACCGGCCGGACTCCCCCCGGGGAACCGTCTGGTTCTTCGACAGCGACGCGCCGAGCGAGACCGAGGACCTCTTCGTGCCGCGTCAATGCGCGGAGTCCTTCAGCGCGTTCCTCGCCCGGCTCTCGCCTCTCCCGGAAGCCGCAGTGGAACCCATGCCCGAGGCGCCGGACTCTCCCTGGAGCCATCCCGAGGCTCTCGAGAAGGTCCCCGCCGACACGCCCACTCCCGCGAAGCCACTTGTCCTGGCCGGGCATGGACATGCGATTGAAGGCGCGCATATCGACGTCCATGTCAGTACGTGGCTCCCAGACCTGACGGCCCGCGAGTACCGCTACCAGCCGGACCGCGCCACGGTGATGTACTCGCTGGAAGTCCACGTCGACGAGCACTCCAACGAAGATGGCCAGCCAGCCCCCTACGCCTCGAACGTCCCGGTCGCCGAGGCGAGCGGAGGTCGGCACCCGACGCTCGCGGAGTGGCCGACGCTCGTCGTCGGTCCGGAAGGTGACTGGGACGCGTGGTACGGCAACGACGCGCCGAGCCTGCACGACAACCGGCTGACGGTACTGGAACGCACAGGCGCGGACCTGAAGCTGCGCTGGGAAGCGCGCTATTCACAGTACGGCCACGACTTCGCCTTCGTATTCGAGGGCCCGGTCCGGCTCGCGGGAATCCGCTTCGATGTGAAGACTCCCGAGGACATCGACCGGGTACTCGCCTCGGCGTTCGGTGGCGGCCACCAGCCCGGGGAATGGACGCGGAACGTCGGTGAGCGCCAGGACCGGGGAGCGCACGTTCCCGAGGACTGGCGCTACGTCTTCCCCGTCACGCTCGTGCCCCGGGTGCCCTGAGCCGGGTCTCGCGGACGTGGGACAGCAGTTCTCCTCGCGGCTTCACTCGGCCCCGAGCCAGCAGGCCACCGGGCGGACGAGCCGCCGCACCTGAAGGAGCCAGCGCCCGGACATAGCGTTGAGCCATGCCTGACTGGTTCCACGCTCCGGACCTCTGGATTGCGCGGCTCGTGCTCCAACGCGGCATCGGGCTCTGCTACCTCAGTGCCTTCCTCGTCGCGCTGGAGCAGTTCCGGCCGCTGCTCGGCGAGCACGGTCTCCTGCCCGTCCCTCGCTACCTCGCCCAGAGGCGCTTCTGGGAGGCGCCGAGCCTCTTTCACTGGCGCTACTCCGACCGCCTGCTCGTCGGCATCTCGCTCGTGGGCATCCTCCTGTCGCTCGCCGTCGTGCTGGGAGTGCCCGACTCATGGCCGGTGCCCCTCACCGTCGCGACGTGGCTCGTGCTGTGGGCGCTCTACCTCTCCATCGTCAATGTCGGGCAGACCTTCTACTCCTTCGGCTGGGAGTCGCTCCTGCTCGAGGCCGGCTTCCTCGCCGCGTTCCTCGGCCCGGCCTGGAGCGCCGTGCCCGCCCCGCTCCTCTGGCTCTTCCGGTGGCTGCTGTTCCGCGTCGAGTTCGGCGCCGGGCTCATCAAGATGCGCGGCGACGCGTGCTGGAGGGACCTCACCTGCCTCGACTACCACCACGAGACGCAGCCGATGCCCAACCCGCTCTCCTGGTACTTCCACCACCTGCCCAAGCCGCTGCACCGGCTCGAGGTCCTCGGGAGCCACTTCGCCCAGCTCGTCGCGCCGTTCCTGCTCTTCTTCCCGCAGCCCATCGCCACCTTCGCGGGACTGTTCATGGCGCTCACCCAGTCGTGGCTCGTGCTGAGCGGCAACTACTCGTGGCTCAACTTCATCACCATCATCCTCGCGGCCTCCGCCCTGGATGATGGCGTGCTCGGGCACGTGCTGCCGCTGGAGCGGCCCGACACAACAGGGGTCCCCTGGCACGACTGGCTCGTGCTCGCGGTGTCCGTGCTCCTCGCCGTGCTCTCCTACCGGCCCGCGCGCAACCTCTTCTCCGAGCGGCAACTGATGAACGCGAGCTTCGACCCGTTCCGCCTCGTGAACACCTACGGCGCCTTCGGCAGCGTCACCCGTGAGCGCTTCGAGGTCGTCGTCGAGGGCACGAATGACGAGCGCCTCACGCCGGACACGGAGTGGCGGGAGTACGAGTTCCGGGGCAAGCCCACGGACCCGAAGCGGCGCCCGCCGCAATGGGCGCCGTACCACCTGCGGCTCGACTGGCTGATGTGGTTCGCCGCGCTCTCGCCGGCCTATGCGCAGCGGTGGTTCGTGCCCTTCCTGGAGAGGCTCCTGCAAGGCGACGCGGCCACGCTCCGGCTGCTGCGGCGCAATCCCTTCCCAGAGCACCCGCCCCGCGTGATTCGCGCCGTCCTGTATCGCTACCGTTTCACCACCTGGAAAGAGCGGCGCGACACGGGTGCATGGTGGGAGCGCACACGCGTGAGCGACTACCTCCCACCCATGATGCTTACTGACTGACATCTGTTACTGAGAGGATGGATGGGAAGAATGCGCCGTCGTGGCGCGAGGCGTGTCCCCCATGCGAGGCCTCGTGCCTCGTGCCGTCCCCTCCATCCCCCTCGACAACATGAATCGCACCCTCATGAAGACCGTGTGCAGGCCTGGCCTCCTCCTGTTCTGCGTCGCGCTGGGCTGCGCGCCCTCCGAGCCGAACACGCCGGACACCGCCGCCTCGGACATCCCGGATGCCGTCGCGTCCCAGGCACTCACCGAGCTCGTCTCCAACGGCACTTTCAACGCGGGCACCTGGTCGCCGTGGTGGCAGGGCGCCAACACGCAGCTCAGCGTGGAGAACGCGCTGCTCCGAGCGAATGTCACCGGCGGCACGGCGAACCCGTGGGACGCGCTCTTCGGTCAGGACGCCATTCCCCTCAACAACGCCCAGGCCTATACGCTGGCCTTCACCGCCTCGTCGTCCACGCCTGTCACGGTGCGCGTCACCGTGCAGCTCGGCGTTTCGCCGTACACCGCGCCGCTGGACCAGAACATCTCCCTCACGACCACGGCCCAGCGCTTCACGTTCCCCTTCACCTCCAACATCACCACCACGCAGGGGCAGGTCACCTTCCAGCTCGGTGGCAAGGGCGCGTTCACCTTCCGCGTCGACGACGTGTCCCTCACCACGGGAAGCAGCACCGGCTCGGGGCCGCTGGGCATGACGAGCGGTTTCTACGTGGACCCGAACTCCAACCCGGCCAGCTGGGTGAGGAACAACGGCGGCGACAGCCGCGCGGCGAGCATCCAGTCCTCCATCGCCAGCAAGCCGATGGCGCGCTGGTTCGGCAACTGGAGCGGTGACATCACCAGCGCGGTGTCCAGCTTCGTCGGCGCGGCGGACACGGCGGACAAGCTGCCGGTGCTGGTGGCCTACAACATCCCGGCCCGCGACTGCGGCAGCCACTCCGCGGGGGGCGCGGGGAGCCCGGACGCGTACCGCGCATGGATTTCCGCCTTCGCGGCGGCCATTGGCAGCCGGCCCGCGGTGGTGGTGCTCGAGCCGGACGCCGTCGCCCAGCTCGACTGCCTCCCCAACGACACCGAGCGCCAGACGCGCCTGGGCCTGCTGCGCTACGCCACCGAGCAGTTCCGCGACAAGGCGCCGAACACGTGGGCCTACCTGGACGGCGGCAACGCCACGTGGATTGCCGCGGACACCATGGCGCAGCGGCTGGAGTCGGCCGGCGTGCGCAACATCCGCGGCTTCTCCATCAACGTGTCCAACTACCTCACCACGGCCCAGTCCACGTCCTACGGCGGCGCCATCAACTCGTCGCTGTCCAGCCGCTACGGCTACACGAAGGCCTTCGTGGTGGACACCAGCCGCAACGGCAATGGCTCCAACGGCGAGTGGTGCAACCCCGCCGGGCGCAAGCTGGGCGTGACGTCGCAGACCGGCGGCGGCGCCGAGCTGCTGCTGTGGGTCAAGGTGCCGGGGGATTCCGACGGTCAGTGCGGAATCGCTCCCAACACGCCCGCGGGCCAGTTCGACCCGAACCTGGCCACCCGCCTCATCAACGGGACCTGAGCATCTCCGACCGCAGCCACAGGCGGCTCGCGAGCGACGCCACGCCCCACCACACGGCGGCCCACAAGACTGCAACCAGGGCCCACCCGAGCCACGACGGTGGGGCCCAGCCTCCCGACTGGGCCATCCCGTAGACGGGGAGGCCCAGGGCGTTCAGCACCATGAGCGGCGCGTAGACGGCGCCGCCCACGGCGGGGGCGATGGCCTCGGGAGGACGGGCCGTCGCGAGCGCGTGCAGCGTCACCAGCGCGCCCCACAGGACCCAGCGAATCGTCGAAGTCGAGCTCATGAGAGAAGTCTCCCGGGGCGGGCCCGTGTGAGGGCCTGCCCCGTCGGGCTCAGCGCAGGTACACGTCCACGTAGTCGACGACGTCCTCGCAGGGGTTGTTCATCTCCTTCATGCGCCAGTACTTGCGCTTGCCGGTGATGCGGAAGGTGAAGCGGCCCTCGCGGGGACAGGCCTTGCCCCCGGCGATGTAGTCCACCTGCGTCTCCACCTTGCCCACGAGCACGAACGACTTCGCGTCCACGCGCTCGATGACGCCCTCCACCGTGACGTAGTTGCCCTTGTCGCCCCGCTGCTCTGCCTTGAGCTTCAGGAGGCCGTCCTCCTCGGTGACCTGGGCCTTGCCCCGCTTACCGCCCTCGTCGAGCCACTGGAGCGTCACGCCATGCTCGCCGAGGAGCTGCTCCTTCGCCTTGGCGTCATTGATTTGCGTCTTCGTGGGCGCGGGCGCGCTCTCGGCGGCCCATGTTCGCGAAGCAGAGGACAGCGCGCACACCAGCACCCAGGTGAACAAGACAGAGCGGTTCATGTCCTCATCCTACGCTCCCCGCCCGTGCCTGGGCGCCGGCTTCGCGCTCCGCGCTAACGCGCCGAATCGCCAGCGACGGGCGGAGACTCGTCGTGCTTCTTCGTATCGAAGTGGCTCCACAGCATCAGGTCGCCCGCCTGCACCGCGACGAGGATGCGCTGGTTGACGATGTAGCCGGCGCTGTCCGGACGGACCACGGAGCTGGTGACGAACTGCTCGGGCACCGAGCGCTGCGAGATGTCATCGACGGTAGTCGGCCGGGGACGGGACATGCCAACCGGCGGGGAAGCGGCCTTCGCCGCCCGACCCACCACCCGCCCGTCCGCTCGGGCGGTCGAGGCACGCACCAGCCCCCGCGTTCGCCATCACAACGGAGGCATGGGCGACTCGACCCCTCGGAAACAGTGGATTACGCAAAGGACCTGGCCATGGGACTCATGGATAAGTTGAAGAGCGCGGCCCATTCGGTGTCGGGTGGCGCTGCCCGCGTCTCCCTCGAATATGAACCCAGCGTGGCGCTTCCCGGAGACGTCCTCTCCGTGCGCGTCACCGCCACCTCCACCGGCGCGCCGGTGAAGTCCGGTGGCGTCTTCGTGGACCTGCGCGCGGTCGAGACGGTGCAGGTGCCCGTCAGCTCGAACCAACAGATGGGCAACAACTCACGCGTCAGCTTCGAGCAGGAGGTCCCCATCGCTCCGGCGTTTACGCTCGGTGCCAACGAGACGAAGGTGTTCGAGGGCCAGGTGCGCCTGCCCACCAACGTCCAGCCCTCGTTCCAGGGCTATTACGCGCGGCACGAGTGGTCCACCCGAGGCCGCGTCGAGGTGACGGGCAATGACCCCGACTCGGGCTTCATGACGCTCCGGGTGGGCACGAAGGGCTGACGCCCCTGTCGCCGGTGGACCCACACGAGGCGTCCACGAAGTTCCCCCACTGGGAGGAAACTCCCGAAGCGGAGCCGCGATAATCCGTGAGGATGTCCCCGCCCATGTCCCGGAGGGCCGCATGAGCATCACCCGCGCAGCGGATAGCGCCGTCCTTGCCGGCCTCGCTGCCAGCCAGAACCTGAGCGCGCTCGAGGAGAAGGCGCTCAGTGGCCTTTCCGGTCCGGACCGTGAGCGCGCCCATGCGCAGTTGATGCTCCAGAAGCAGCAGGAGACCGTGGCCTACATCACGAAGATCCTGAAGGACTCCGGGGCCATGGACGTCATCGGCAACATCAAGTAGCGCGGCCGCTTCGCCGGCATCCGCCACTTCTGGATGACCTTCTGGCCCGGGAAGCGCCCCGGGCCCACGCCCAGGCTCAGTCGCCGCAGGAGACCTTCAGCTTCTCCACGGACGCTGTCTTGCCCTCCTTGCGCACCGTGAGCTTCGCCACCTTGCTCGTGACCATCACGGCCTCGGCGGTGAGCGCCCCAGTGGCGTCGGCGTACTGGATGCTGTCACCCTTCTTCTCGAGGCCGGACAGGTTGGCGTCCGCACGGGCCGGCTTGAGCTCGACGACCTTCCCATCCACCCGCACCACGGCCTTCTCGAGGTCGTCGAGCAGGTAGACCGAGCTCCCCTTCTCCAACGTGCAGCCCGCGCCCGCGTGGTCCGTCAGGTCCTGCTCCGTGAGGGGCTTCACCGCGAGCCCCGACGCACCAGCCTTGCCCGCGGCCAGCGAGGGCCCACTCAACGCCACCAACGACAACACCGCCAGACGCGCCACGACGTTCCGCATGATGTCTCCCACAGGTTGATGTCCCATCACACTGTCAGAGGGCAGTCCTCGCATGCAGTCATTGCAGACGCCCTGCTCGATATACGACGCGGCTCCCGTCCCCTCCAGACTCATGGCCCCTCACTACAACTGAGACAGAGATTGCATGAACAAAGGAAACAGGCTCGCCGCCCGCCAGAAGAAGTCCGGCCGGGTCCGCGGCCAAGCCATCGGGCCGCGACGCGTAGGATGGTAGCGTTCCAGGTTGAGAGCCAGGGGAGGCATGCATGGACCCAGACAGGGACTCGACGATTCGGCGCGAGGCCGCCGTGCACCTCGAGCTCCTGGGAGTCCCACGGGTTTCCAACGCGCGGACCGGCCACAAACATCTGGACCGAAGGACCGCCGCGCTCCTGGCGTACCTGGCACTCGAAGGGCCCTGCGCGAGGTGGAAACTGGCGGGCCTGTTGTGGCCTGAATCCACCGAAGCCACGGCCCGGAGCAACCTCCGGCAGTTGCTGCACCGGCTGCGCGAGGCAACGGGGAGCGAGTGTGTGGAGGGGGGAGAGCCACTCCGGCTGCGCGAGGACTTCTCGGTGGACGTGCTCCTGCTGAAGGCGGCATTTTCAGCGAAGGACTACGCGAAGGCCGCGGCGTTCAACGGAGTGCTGCTCAGTGGCTCGACCTATGACGACTGCGAGGAACTCGAGGCCTGGCTGAGCGTTCAACGTGAGCAGGTTCAGCGGATGCAGACTCGCTCCCTGGAGCAGCAGTCCCTCCGCCTGGAGCAGGAAGGGCAACTGGGGGATGCCCTGGAGAGCGCGCAGCGGTTCCTGGACCGAGCCCCGACATCCGAAGAGGCCTGCCGCCGGGTGATGCGGCTGCACTTCATGCTGAGGGACAGCGCAGCGGCCCTGCAGGTCTACCAGCGATTCCAGGAGACCCTGCGGCGCGAGCTGGATGTCGGGCCTTCGGAGGAGACGCGCCCGCCCGTTCTCGCAGGCCGGGAACAGGCGTGGGCTGAAATCGAGGCTGCCGCCGACGCGCGGAAATTCATCTTCATCACAGGGGCTCCCGGGATTGGGAAGTCGCGGCTGGCGGCCGACTTCGCCAGGTCGAGAGGACGATTCGTCCTCCTCCATGCAAGGCCTGGAGACTTCCACGTTCCGTACGCGACGCACGCCCGGAGTCTTCGGACACTCCTGGCGCTGGCCCCCTCATACCGCATGGCTCCCTGGGTCCGGCGCGAGCTCTCCCGGTTCATGCCAGAGCTGGAAGAAGAGCCGCTGCCCCTGCCTCCTCCCCCGGAGGACAAGGTGAGGTTCTTGAGCGCCACCGCCACGGCCGCTCGTGAGCTGTGCAAGGACGTTGACGCGGTCATCTTCGATGATGGGCAGTACATCGACCCGGCAAGCTTCGAGCTTGGCACCTACGTTCAAGAGGCGCTCTTCGCTTCCGAACGAGCGCCTCTCATCATCAACAGCTTCCGTACCGAGGAGCTTGCCCCCGCCATACAGGAAAACATCCACCGGCTCGACGAGTCGGGGCTTGGCAGGAACATCCAGCTCTCTTCCCTGGGGCCTGCCGCGGTCCGCGAGCTCATCGACGGGATGAACGTCCCCGCGCTCGGGAAGGCGGCGGAGGAGATTGGCGCCTATACCGGGGGCAATCCGCTGTTCATCGTGGAGACCGCCAAGCACCTTCTCGAGTCAGGCGACTTCGACGGAACGATTCCCACGTCCATGCCAGCCCCCGGGCGGGTGGGGCCGGTGATTGAGCGTCGCCTGAGCCGCCTGTCAGCCGAGTCCCTCCAGCTCGCACGTGCCATCGCGGTGGCGCAGACGGACTTCAGCCCGGAGCTGGCCGCGGAGCTGCTGGATGTTCCGCTGACACGACTGGCGACTCCATGGAGGGAGCTGGAGCAGGCCCACATCCTGAAGGGGAGTTGGTTCACCCATGACCTGCTGGCCGCGACCCTGTTGAGCGGGACGCCCGAGCCCCTGCGGCAGGCCCTTGCTCGGAAGATTTCCTTGTCCCGCCAGCGCACGCGGTGATGTCCGCTCGACAGGGCCATCGCTTCCCTACAAGGCCGACAGCTCAATCGAGCGAAGCACCTGCCATGGACTGCCCATGGACTGCTCGATGAGACAGATTGTGTTGAAAGTGATTGGCGGCAGGTTGCGCAGACCCGCGGCGCGCTCCAACGAGTTGCCCGGGGCCCGTGGGTTGCGGGGATGAGCGAGCGTGATGTGGGGCCGTTGCGCCGCGAGGTCCACGGCCCCAAGTATCGCCTGGCGCAGAGAACGAAAGTCCTCGAGTCCCTCGATATGGAGGGGCACTCCCCGGGCAACTGCTCCTGATGCACATGAGGCAGAGCACCCACGGCGCTCCGTCTCGCGCAGCCATCACCGTTTTCTTACAAAGAAGGCCCACCTGCGACGGCGATAACGACGCGGAGCTCCTCGCCAAAGCGCGTCAAAAGCTTGCGGTACACACAATACCCGCAAAGCGGGAATACACTTGCGCTCTGAGCAGACGCGGCCGTACTCTGTGTCTGCGCTCTGACAGTACAGTTGCCTTACGGATTTCCGAGCCAGTCCGACGTCATTCGCTGTCCTTCATCGAAAAGGATGCTCGTATGCCGGATGCTTCCACGGTGCTCGCAACGGTCGACAACACCGCGATCAAGATCGAGCAGGCGCTGTACAAGCTGTACACGGCCGTCTCCAGCCAGAGCTTCAAGGACATTCTCAAGCAGCTCCCGACGGTCATCCTGAACGCGGTGCAGACCACGCTGAGCAACGTGCTCGACTCGGTCGCGGGCGTGGTGAAGCAATTGACCGACCCGAAGGTGCTCAACGGCATCAAGGATGTCATCACGGCGGGCCGTGACGTGGTCGCCTCCACGCTGGACCTGCTGCCGGCGAGCGCCCAGAGCTTCGCGGAGACGGCGAAGCGCTTCCTCAACGTCATCGTCGACTTCGTGAACGCGGGAATCGACCACATCGTGGCCATCGTCGACCTGCTCATGAAGGTCATCGGCGCGCTCGCGGGCAAGACCGAGGCCCTGGCGGCCGAGACGCTCGCCGCCCTGAAGAAGTCGGGTCTGGCGCTCGCCGCCGCCTGAGCGCGCGGGTGCCGAAGGGAGCCCCGTCTGGCAGCCGCGGGACTCCTCCGTCCTCCCACGAAGATTGAAGAAGACCGCGTCCCTCCAAGGGGTGCGCGAGCGCCGTTCGTGCGCGCGGTCCGGGGAACCTGCCCCCTGAGCAGGGGCGTCCACCCCCTCGTCCACGAGGGTACGGAGAGCGTATGGCCAGTGGCCTCATCATTCCGGGTGTCCAGGTAACGGTGGTCAAGGAAGTGCTGCCCCAGCAGCTCGCGCCGTCCGGAGTGCTGGGGCTCATCGGCTTCACCGAGAGGGCCGAGCTGACCGAGCAGAACGAGCTCAAGGTCACCCGGGCGGGGAACTGGTCCCGCTACGTCGAGCTCCTGGGCCGCGGCAGCGCCTACAGCCTTCCCGAGGCGCGGCAGGCGCTCGACAACGGCGTCTCGGAGCTGGTCATCTCGCCACTCCCCGCGAACGCAGGGGCCGTCGCTCGCGCGACCCTCGCCGGAGACGAGAGCAAGGCCAAGGCCTTCCGGGCCCTGCTGGACAAGGAGGTCCGCGACGCCACCGCCCTGGCGGAGGACGCCAAGAAGAAGTGGGACGCGCTCAAGGCCGCCACGGGAGCTGACCCCTCGGAGGTCGAGGCAGCGGGGGACAGGTACACGGCGGCCAAGGCGCGCCAGGATGCGGCGACCGCGGCCCAGAAGGCCGGCTCGGACATCACCAACGACAAGGCGGGCCTCCCCGTCCAGGCGCGCGCGCCGGGGCCGTGGGCCAACGGCCTCATCGTCCGCGTCGCGTACCGCGACAACATCGACCAGTCCCTCTCCTTCGACCTGCAGGTGCTGCGCCGGGTCGCGGGCCGCGAGGAGCTCCTGGAGGTGTACCGCGGCCAGACGCTCGCCACGTTCGCCCCCACGCTGAAGGGCTCGTCCTTCGTGAAGGTGGATGAGTCGAAGGCCAGCGGGTGGCCCAAGGCGGGTGAGGCCACCCTCGCGGGCGGGCAGGACGCGAGCGTCGCGGACTACGCCGCCGCGCTGGACAGGCTCCGCGACGAGGCGGACGTGGACATGGTGCTCGCCGCCGTCCAGGACTTCTCGGACCTGACGAAGGTGACCCGCGTCTACGGCGCCGTCATCAGCCACTGCAACGCCTTGAGCGACGAGTGCAAGGGTCGCATCGGGTTTGGCCAGGTGCCGAGAACGGGCGCCTCGGACACGCACGCGCAGCTCGCGAGCAACCTGGTGAGCGACCGGTTCGTGCTGGTGGCGCCCAATGGTGTGGTGGGCGCGGTGGCGGGACTGGTGGGCAACCTCCCCTACTTCCACTCGCCCACCTTCAAGCGGCTCTCGGGGCTGGCCGACCTGCCCCCCATCTCCACGGAGGACCAGAAGGCCCTGCTCCGGGGCAACGTGGTCCCCGTGGTGCTGGAGCGCGGACGCGGCACCATCGTGCTCCGGGGGCTCACCACCGACGGCGACCAGATCAACGTCCGCCGCGTGGCGGACCGGGCCGTGCGCATGCTGAAGATGATTGGCGACCTCTTCATCGGCTTGCTGAACAACGCCGACGGACGCACCGCCCTCAAGCAGAAGCTGGTGGAGGCCCTGGTGCAGATGGAGAAGGACGGGGCCATCGTCCCGTCCACGGACGGCAAGGACCCCTCCTTCAAGGTGGAGGTCTACTCCTCGCAGGCCGACTTCGCGCTGGGCATCGTCCGCGTGAACATGGCCGTGAGGCCCGTGCGCGCCATCGACTACATCTACGCGACCATCACGGTCCAGGTTTGATGAGGAATCACGCTGATGCCAACGGTCTTCTCCGCCAACCGTAGCAGCGTCCTCGTCGACGGTAATCCCGTCGAAGGACTCCAGTCCCTCGTCTTCCGCGTCGTCACCGAGCGCGAGGACATCCGTGCCATCGGCTCGAACGAGCGGGTGGACGTCATCTTCGGCCTGCGCACCGTGCACGGCGAGCTCGTCATCCGCTCGGCCCACATCGCGCTCGACAAGCTGCTGCAGGACCGCGCGAAGTTCCAGCTCGTGGCGAGCCTGAAGCGCACCGAGGGCACCGACGACACGCGCACGCTGTCGTTCGATGACTGCTTCGTGGAAGGCAAGGCCTTCCAGCTCGACGCGCATGGCAGCGCGGCCACGACCTACGCCTTCACCGCCACGCGGGTCCGCGAGGAGTAACACGTGCCAGAGGTGCCCACGCGCACGGCTCGGGAGTCCGGCTCCGCCGTCCCCTTCTCCATCGAGGTGGACGGCCGGCGCTTCTCCGTGCAGGTGGGAAACCTTGGCGGGCCGCTGGAGGTGGACACCTCCACGGGCGAGCGCGTCCGGCTCCGCCGCTGGAGCTTCGACGAGCACCTGCGGGCGCTGGACCGTCACGCCAGCGCCGACGAGCAGGGGCTCCGGTTCGATGCCGAGGGCTTCGCTCGCGACGTGCTGCGGGGCTCGGAGGTGCCGGCGCCCCTCGTCGAGGAGCTGGCGCCCGTGGCGCTGTGGTGGGCCACCACCGGTGGGTACGATTCAGGCACCGGGCTGCAAGCGGACGGGTGGGTGCGGGCTGGTTCCGTGCGCGCCCGGCTGCGTCCGTGGACCTTCGCGGAGCGCTCCAGGGCCCTGAGCGAGAGCCTCACCCCGAGCGCCAGTGGCGGCCAGGAGCTCAGCCTGGAGCGGTACCTGCGTGCGATGCTCTCCGCTTCCGTCGTGGCCCTGGAGCCACCGGGGCTGGAGCTGACGATGCTCGACGGCGCCACCACGGCCGCGCTGCTCGATGTGGCCGTCGCGCTCAACCACTCCGGGGAGCGCGACGAGGACCGGAGGATGAAGGCCGCGGACGCGGACAGTCAGACGCTGGCGCGAACGACGCTGCGCCTGTGCAAGGCGCTCGGCTGGACTCCGTCCCAGGTCTGGGAGACACCAGCGGCCGAGGTCGAGCGGCTGCTCGCGCTGCTGGAGGTGGCGGAGCCAGTGGGACCGGTCTCCGCTCCCGTGCGTCGCACGCCGAGCCTCGCGGACCATCCCGATGCGGTGGTCATCCAGGTGGAGGACTGACGATGCGCTCATCCACCACGACCCGAGAGCTTTCCGCGCTCCTCGCGCGCCCGGCGTTCCAAGCGCTGGGGTCCATCGCGAAGCATCTGGGCGTCCGGCTTCCAGAGACTTCCGGGCAGGAGTCCTCCGAAGCCTCGGAAGAGCCCGCTCCGGCACCCTCCGTATCCGGCGCCGAAGAGACCACGGCCAGTCGCCAACCGACTGCCGGCCTCACCCCTTCGCAGCCCCCGGTCCTCGGAGCGGCTCACCGCCCGTCTTCCGACGCCAGGGTATCAAACGCCGAGACGCGAAGCGCTTCGCCACTCGTGGCCCGGGGTGAAGCCCCTCACGCCATGGCCGTAGACGCCGCTTCGAATGTCTCCGCTCCCCCTCCGCCAGGCGCGCGCGCACCGTCCTCCCCCAGCGGTGCTCGCCCGCGAGACAGACGTCTCGTGCGCTTCATCTCCCATCTCGAGCCCCGCTCGACCGCGCCCACCCCGTCACATCCGCTCCCGGCCGAAGCCGAACGCGCGGAGACCCGGAGCGCCGGACCGCGCTCCGCGCCCTCACTCGCTGCGTCGGCGACGAGGTCCGTGGACAGCGCATCGTCCGAGCCCTCCGAACGCGCGGAAGCTGGGAGCGCCGCACCGCGCTCCACGCTGTCCCCTCTCGCCGCCGAGCCCGTCGAACGGGCGGAAGCTCGGAGCACCGGACCGCGCCTCACGCTCCCATTCGCCGCGTCGGACACGAGGAACGTGGACGGTTCCTCGTCCGAGCCCGCCGAACGCGCCCTTGTCGCCGCCCTGGCGGAGACGCCGCACACCGGGAGCGCGATGGAAGCCCCCCGCGCGCGGCTCGCCGGCACTCCCGCTCCGTCACTCCAGGCGGGCCGAGGCGAGGCTTTCATGCCCCCGGTGCCGCAACCTTCCGCGAGTCCGAGCGGAGCCACCCCTTCCGGCGGCGCACTCGCAACGAGCCGAGGCGAGACTTCCACCGCGCTGCAGCCGCCAGCTCCCGCGCTCCCGAGCGGAGCCACCGCTCCCGGCGGTGCACCCGCTTCTGGCAGGCGACTCGTCCGTCTCCTCCCCCGCCCCGAGCAGGCCACCTCGACTTCGCCCGTCCCGAATCGCGCGGAGCGCTCCAGCCCGCCCTCCAACCAGGACGCCGCGCCGCGCCCCGAGCGCCGGCTCACGTTCCTCCCGGCCCCCGAGCGCACGGACCCACCGGCCCTCGCGCGTCCACCGAGCCCTGTCACTCCAGTCCTCGTCCAGCAGGTCACGAGTGGAGTGGCGCCCGTCATGGAGCGGGCCCACCAGCTCACGCGCGCCGCGCTCCCTCCGGAGCGGTCATCGAGCGCCCAGAGTACCGAGGCACCTCCCAGCGAGGCCGTGCGCAACACGTTCAACGTCAACGTCCACCTGGAGCCGTCCGGCGCTTCGTCCGGCGTGGACCGACGCGCGCTGGAAGAGGCACTCGTCGACATCCTCCGCGACACCGCTCGCCGCCACGGGTTGGAGGTGTGAGCCGATGGCGGGAATCGCCTACGAGGTGAAAGTCGGCTCCTTCCAGGCCTCCAGCCAGCCCCGCGCGGGCAATGGACAGGTGCGCTCCATCTCCTGCGCGCTGACCATGGATGGCGCCGGAGGCCACTGCTACCTGGAGCTGGTCGCCACGGGCTCTGCGCCACCCAAGCCCGGGGACAAGACGACAATTGCACTCGATGACGGAAATGGCGGCGCCACCGTCTTCACCGGCGAGGTGCAGGAGACGAAGGCCTCACCCGACACGACCATCGTCGTGGGCGCCGATGGGCTGGCGAAGCTCGCGCGGTTCGACCTGGAGGGCGCGTACGAGCAGATGTCGGCCGGAGCCATCGCCAAGGAATTGGTGCAGAAGGCCGGGGCCACCGCGGGGAAGATTGAAGACGGCCCCAAGTTCCCCAGCTACGTGCTCCACCGAGGACCGCGAGCGCTCCGCCACCTCCAACGGCTGGCCGAGCAGTGCGGCTTCGACGTGTACACGGATGGAGACGGCAAGGTGCACTTCGCCGCGCCGAAGCAGGGCGGCGCGGACCACACCTTCACCTATCAGGAGCAGGTGCTGCGCACCGGGCTCGAGCAGGTCTCACCGGCCCAAGACGGCGTGCAGGTGTGGGGCGAGGGCGCGGCGAGCGCCAAGGGCTCCGACAAGGCCCACTGGCTCGTGAAGGACCTGTCCTCGGTGAGCGGCAAGGCCTCGATGGACGCCACGTTCAACGTGAAGCCCGCCAGCGCGGGCAAGCTCATGCGGGAGGTGCGGGACGGAGCGGTGAGGACGGGAGACGACGCGGCCACCCAGGCCAAGGCGAGGGTGACGCTGCTGGCCTCCCGTCCCCTGCGCGGGTTCATCGAGGTGCTGGGCAGCCCGAAGGTGAAGCCGGGCGAGCTGGTGAAGCTCGACAAGATTCCCTCCGAGCACCCGGTGAATGCAGTGGCCTCCGGCAAGGTGCTGCGCGTGCGCACGGTGCGGCACACACTGAGCATGAAGACGGGCTTCGTCACCCGGTTGGAGTTCTGAGATGCCCGTACGCATCGGCAAGATAGAGCTCGTCGGCCTGACGAACATCTACACCGAGGACGCCCGCAACCTCGTGCAGCAGCGCGTCCCCGGGCAGTCCGGCAGCGTCTTCCAGGACCTCGGCCGTGAGCCCGTCACGGTGGTGATGGAGGGCATCCTCCTGGGCGAGGACACGCAGGCCGCCCTCGAGGAACTGCGCCAGGCGCAGACGAAGGCCCAGCCGATGTCGTTCGCCGCGGACGCCATCGCCGGAGCCGACCTGACCGAGGTCATCATCGCCGACTTCCAGGTGAAGCAGCTCGCCGGTCATCAGAACCGGTTCAGCTTCTACCTGAAGGTCCGCGAGCATCAGGAGCCTCCCCAGCCCGCCGACGCGGGCGTCGGCGCGGTGAATGACGCCGTCGCCAATGATGCCGCCTCGTGGGCGGAGGGCGCCGTGGATGCCGCCGGGGTACTGCAGAACCCCGACTCGTTGATGTCGGCCGTGGACAAGAACCCCGGCCTGCTCGGACACCTGAGCGCGGACGAGCTCGGCTCCGTCGTCACGAAGGGCCAGGGCGCGCTGAGCGGCAAGAACTTCGGCTCCCTGCTCGGCGCGCTGGGCAAGGTGAATCCCCAAATCATCGGCGACTTCATCAGCACCCTGCAGAACGGCGGCAACCTGGGGGCGTTCATCGAGAAGCTCGCCACCGAGGGCATCAACGTGCTGGAGGAGCTGACCGGAGTCGACCTCGGCGCGGCGCTCAGCATCGTGAAGGGCATCGCCGGAGCGAGCGACTTCCTCGCCAAGCTGAAGCGCGTGGTGGACGAGGCGCAGGCGCTGGGGATGCAAATCAAGGACTTCGACGTGATGGCCCCCTTCCAGGACCTGGGAGTGAAGTGATGAGCAGCACGAGCGACATCGTCGACGGCATCTCCCGGCTCATCGACGCGCTGGACGAGCTGTTCAAGACGCAGACTGTCGAGGCGCTGGTGGACCTGGTGCGACAGCTCGGCATCGGCGGACCGGTGAAGCAGGGCCTGCAGGCACTCGGCACGGTGCTGGGCCAGCTCGTCGAGTGGATTGCCAAACTGGAGAAGGTGGCGGCCATCCCGAAGATGCTGGAGGCGCTGGACCCCACGCTGGAGCAGGCCCGGGGGCTCGCGTCGAGCTCGGAGGACGACCTGCGGCAGGCCGGCCTCGATGCGCTCGTCCCGCTGACCACCGCCGCCCGGGCCATGCTCGACGTCATGGACAAGGTCCGCAAGGGCGCGGAGAAGGTCTTGAAGGGACTGCTGCCGCAAGAGGCGCTGGCACGGTTGCGACAGTCCGTCGTGGACTTCGCGGCCACGCTGAAGTCGTACGAGGAGCGCCTCGTGACGGCGCCCGCGAAGAAGGCGCTGACACCGGGCACGCCGAAGCCCGCGCTGGCGGGAGCGACCTCATGAGCGACCTCGTGTCCCTGATGCGGGCCATCATCCGCGACGAGCTCGCCTCGCTGCGCCTGGGCGATATCGGCGAGGTGACGAGCACCTTCCCCCATGCCGAGGGGGACGCGCACAACCACGAGTGCAACGTGAAGCTGCGCGAGGGTGGGCTGGAACTGCGGCGCGTGCCCATCACCACTCCGCACGTGGGCATGGTGAGCGCGCCGCGCGTGGGCGACCTGGTCCTCATCTCCTACGTCGGGGGAGACCCCAACCGCCCCATCGTGGTGGGACGGCTCTACTCGGACCAGACGAACCCGCCCGAGCACGCCGAGGACGAGTGGCGCGTCGTCACTCCTCCCGGCGGGAAGACGTCCATCGCCATCGACAAGGACCAGTCGGTGGTCATCACCGCCGGCGAGACGGTGGTGACGGTGAAGCAGGACGACACCATCTCCATCGTCGGCAAGAAGGACCTGAGCATCGAGGTCGATGGCAACGTGCAGCTCAAGTGCAAGGACGCCACGGTCGACGCCTCGGGCAACATCGACCTGGGCACGGGAGGCACCGGCGTCATCACCGAGGGAAGCCACAAGTGCTACTTCACCGGAGCGCCGCTCAAGGGCTCGCAGAAGGTGAAGGCCAAGGGTTGACCCATGCCGGCTCCGAGCGCCTCCGAAATCGAGAACCTCGCCAAGAGTGCCCTCCAGTCGGCGGGCATCCGGGGCGAGAACGCGCCCGACCTCGCCAAGGCCCTGGGGCAGGTGTGCGGACAGGCCTTCACCCTCTTCGTGTCCATGGCCATGGTGGCCCCCGGAATCCCCGCGGCCGCGCCGCCTCCGCCCGGCTCGGGGAGCACGGCGGGACCGGGCATGCTGCTGCCTCCGCCGGCCGGTGGCCCGGGTGCCTCGCAGATAGAGCCCATGGCCCTGGGAGCGCTGTCCTCCAACAAAATCAACGGCGAGCAGAAGCCCGCGCTGGCGAAGGCCATCGCCCAGTCCATCGCGCAGGCGCTCACGCTCTTCTGCCTCCAGGTGCAGGTCGCGCCGGGCATGGCCATCGCGGGCTTCACCACGTCGTCTCCCGGCTCGCTGATGGGAGCGGCGCCCGCCAAGCCCATGCTCCAACCCCTCGTCCTGGGCTTCCTCCAGGCCGAGGGGCTGCGCGGAGAGAACATCCCGGACCTGGCCGGCGCCATGGCGGAGACGCTCTCCAACGCACTCACCCAGATGATGTCGCGGCTCAAGGTCACCCCGGGCATTCCCTCCTCGCCCGGGGCCACCGCCGGGCCCGGGAGGTTGATGTGATGGCCGACGAGCTCAAGACAGACCTGCGGCTCGCCTTCAAGGACACCGGCGAAGTGGACCTCGACTGGTCCACCGACGCGGGCGGCGCCAGGACGGTGAGCGGCAAGGACAACCTCGTCCAGGCGCTCACGCTGCGGCTGATGATCTACCGGGGACACCTGGAGCAGCTCGGCCATGTTCGCTACGGCAGCAAGGTGGCGGAGCTCATCGGCGAGCCGTTGGACCGGCAGAACCTGGACCTGCTGCGCCGCTACGTGCGTCAGTCCCTCAAGGAAGACCCCCGCGTCGAGGACGTGACGAGCCTGACCGTCAGCGCCCGTCCCGACCTGCCCGGAGCAGTGGATGTCCGGGCCAGCATCCTCGCCACCACGGGAGACGAGGTGGAGCTCGGGCTGGCGTTGGACCTCGGGTGAGGCGAGCGGCCGTCGACGCGCGGTTGGCAGCACGACACGACTTCGGGAGAGCACCATGGACCTCAGTGAGAAGCCGGGATTGAAAGGGGTGCTGACCATCGAGCTGCGCGACCTGAGCGGCGCGCTCGTGGAGCGGTACCAGCACCACAACCTCATCACCACGCGCGGCAAGCAGCTGCTGGCGGACCTCCTGCTGGGGAAGAAGAACGCCCTGCCCACGAGCTGGGCCATCGTGGTGGGCACCGGGACGGAGCCCGCCAACGTTGCGGACACCGCGCTGAAGTCGCCCATCGCCGAGCAGGCGGAGGACCGCGAGCCCGACGTGGCGCTCGTCTCGCGCGGCAACGCCACCATCGTCCAGGGCACGGTGTCTGCCACCCTGCCCGCGCCTCCGACGGGCACGGTGCAGCCGCTGACCGAGGCGGGCATCCAGATCACCGTGGGCACCGAGAAGATTCTCTTCAACCGCGTGCAGTTCGCCCCGGTCAACCGGGGAGCGAACATGGTCATGACGCTGAGCTGGGAGATCTCCTTTTGAGCCTCACGTCGCTCGATACCTCCTTCAGCGCCATCGTCGACCGGCTGCTCGGGAACCTCGGGCCGGACATCGACAAGAACGCGGGCAGCATGGCCCGCACGCTGGCGGAGTCCTACGGCCGGGAGATGGCCACCTTCTACGCCATGCTCGAGCTGGCGCACCGCTCGGGCTACCTCGACACGGCCGAGGGTGCGGCGCTGGACAACGTGGTGGCCGTGCTGGGCCTCTCGCGCGCCCGCGCGGGACGGCTCACGGGAGACGTGGAGTTCAGCCGCAACTCGCCTGCCCCGGAGGACATCGGCATCCCCGCGGGCCGGCAGGTGACGGGCGTGCTCACGGACAACCAGCCCCTGCCCCTCTTCGAGACGATGGAGGAGGCGGTGATGCGCCGGGGGGAGACCCGGGTCGTCATCCCCGTGCAGGAGGTGGTGGATGACTCGGACGCGTCCAAGAACGCGCCGCCCGCCATCGACCCCGGCAAGCTCGACGTGATGCCCCGCCCCGTGCTGGGCATCGAGGCCGTCACCAACCGCGCCCCCATCCGCCGCACCGGCCAGGACGAGACGGACGCGAGCCTGCGCGCCCGCGCCCGCACCGCCCTGCGGGACGGGGAGAAGGGCACGCTCGAGTCCATCGCCGCCGCCGTGCGACAGCAGGGTGTGCAGCAGGTCACCGTGCGCGAGCCCCCGGACGCGCCTCCGGGGGTCCTCGAGGTGCTGGTGGGAGACCCGGACTTCGAGCACCAGCCGGACGGCGTGCAGCGGGTGGAGCGGGCCATCCGCGACTCCAAGGCCGCCGGCATCCGCGTCCGGCTCAGCTACGCGCGCACCCTCTATCTGCGGCCCGGCTTCCAGGTGGAGTCCGTGGACCCGGACCTCGACGAGGCCGCGTTCGACCGGCTCCGCCGCGAGCTCCAGCAGGCCCTGGCCGGCTTCGTCGAGAGCGTGCCCGCGGGTGAGCTGCTGAGCCGCCGCAAGCTCGAGTCCATCCTCTTCTCCAACCCGGCCGTGCGCCACGTCAGTGAGCTCACCGTGCGCACCTATGTCTGGGATGCCCAGAAGAAGGCGCTCGTGGATGGGCCGCGCCGGGAGCTCGGGCTCGACTGGAAGTTCAAGCCCGATGAGAAGCCGACCATCGACCTCGTGAAGATGCCGCCCGACATCTCCCGGGCGAGAGCGCTCGTCTACCGCCTGGAGCTGGTCGTGTCGCTCCCGCGCACGGACCGGCGCACGCCCGAGCAGGTGCGCCAGTCGCTCCGCGGCGCGGTGGAGGTGTACTCGGCACGCATCACCACGGATGCGCAGGCGACGAAGAAGCCCCAGGCGGAAGTCACCTGGGACGCGCTCCGCACGGCGCTGCGCAACGAGGCCGGCGCGGAGGACCTGCTGTCCGCGACGCTCACCACGGACAGCGGTCTCTCCCTCTCGCTGGCGATGTCCGGAGCCCTGTCCACCCGCCCCGTGCCCCTGGGCGTGCAACTGGCGCTCGGTAATGTGGAACTGGTGGGACTCGGATGAACCCGTTCCAGCGCGCACGCCGCATGGTGGGGTACCTCCCTCCGCTCCTCCAGAGCGGCGGGAGAATCAACCTCTTCTTCGACGTCATCGCCCAGGAATTGGGCGTGATGGAAGGCGGCCTCACCCGCCTCATGCGCTCGCGCTGGTACACGCTCGCCCAGGGCTTCCGGGCGGACGACTCGCTCGCCACGAAGGCGGGCTCCGAGCTGGGCCGGCTGGGCGCGCTCTACGGACTGCAACCCGACGCGGACGAGGAGGACGCCTACTTCCGCCAGCGGCTCGCCGCGCTCGTGGAGCTGCACCGCACGGGGATGAACACCGCCCCGGCGCTCCTGCGGCTGGTGTCGCTGGTGTACAGGGCCGAGCAACCGCCGGAGACCTCCTGGGAGGGTGACACGGCCGTGGGCCTCTTCACCGTCCCCGGCCCTTCCGGGGAGGACGGCACTCCGAGCACGCGGAGGATTCGCGTCGAGCTCGATGACAACCCGACGACTCCCGCGTCGGCGCGCTTCCAGGGCATCCCCGCCGACCAGCGGCTCCTCACCCTCAACCAGGGCCTGGACCCGGCCCTCCCGGAGGTCTCCCTGACCGCGCCCGGGAACGCGGACATCTCCATTCCCATCCTGCACCACCACGAGTCCGGGCTGGACGTGCTCTTCCTGGGACGCGTGCCGCGCGGCAAGACGCTCACGCTGCGCCACCAACGCGTCCCCCTGATTGACGGCAGCCCGGCGCAGGAGCCGGTGCTCCTGGCGCACCCCTCGCGCTTCGATGACGAGAACCAGCCGTTCCGCTTCAACACGGAGGCGGCGCGCTTCTCGGTGTTCAACCAGGGCCAGGGGCTGCCGGAGCTCGCCCCCGGCGAG
Organism: Pyxidicoccus sp. M6; assembly: GCF_055568925.1. NCBI lineage: Bacteria > Pseudomonadati > Myxococcota > Myxococcia > Myxococcales > Myxococcaceae > Pyxidicoccus > Pyxidicoccus sp. M6. Next base: position 11,146,390 of record NZ_CM145714.1, read on the forward strand.
AACCACTGGAGCTACGGCACGCTGAGCAAGAAGGAGCTGCAGAACTATCTCCCGGCCGGGCGGAATCCGGAGCTGGAGAAGGCCCGGCTGAAGGCCCTGGAGCTGGCGCTGGACCCCAAGCAGTCGCCGCCCATCGACATCCGGTTCCGATGGGCGGAGGTCACCCCCGCCACCTTCGTCCTGCGCATCCCGGTCGACTACGTCCCCCCTCAAGCCCTGGGCCTGCCCGACCTGGTCCGGGTGCTGACGGCCACGCTGAACTACGGCCGGGCCTCGGGAATCCGCGCGCGCATCGAGTTCATGCTGACGCTGCCCGCCGAGGAGGTCTCCGTGGACGAGAGCCCGGCCCACATGGCGCTCACCACCACCTTCCCGGAGTCGCCCGGCGTCACGGACGCGCTGACGTCCTTCGGGCCCGCCATCGAGTTCAAGGAACAGCTCCCCGAGCCCGATGACCGGCTCTCCTGGTCCGGCGTCTTCAACGGCACCCGCTTCGAAACTTCGAGGTTCAAGAAATGACCGACCCCTACATCAAGGCGAATCCCGGAGACCCCATCCTCTCCGAGCACTGGAACACCATCCAGGTGCGGATGATTGAAGCGCTCCGCACGCACACCCACCTGGGAGGGGATGACGGCAAGAAGCTGGGCGGCGGCGGCATCGACCCGGAGACGACGCTGACGGTGAAGCAGGTCGACGCCACGACCACCCTGACGGTGAGGAGCCTCAACGTCTACGACAGGCTCACGGGCCTGGGAAACGAGAAGCTCGCCGTCACGGGAGGTGCTGTCTCCGGCTCGCTGACGGTGACCGGCAACGTGGGCATCGGGGCGACGTCGCCGAGGGCGCGGCTGGACATCCAGGAGGTGGCCCGCGGAGGGGCACACCCCGCCACGGTGAGGGGGCTGTACGTCACGGGTGACTTCGGCCCCGAGGCGGATGGCGTCGAGTTCCGGCACACCAACGGGTCGCAGGGAATCGGCATCGCCTACGCCACCCTCTACGCCACGGGCTCCAACGCGGACCAGGACCTGGGCTTGAAGGCCCGGGGCAATGGCAAGGTCGTCATCCGGGGCGACCTCAAGATTGGTGGGCCCTCGCTGTTGAGCGCCACCGGCAGACGCATCCTCGAGACGAACTCCGGCGACGACTGGCTGCGCGTCAACCCCTCCCAGGAATACAAGTCCATCGCCCTGTACAACCCGGTGGCCATTGGCGAGGGCGGGCTGTCCATCGGAGATTGGGCGCAGCTTCCCAAGGGAAGTCTCAAGACCACGAGCAACATCCACACGGAACAGGACCTGTTGCTCGGGAGCAACGCGGCCAACAGGCGGTTCATCTTCCACTCTCGGAATGGGGCCAACGGCGACTTCCTGCACATCACCCACGACAGGGCTGATGGGAACTGGGAGTGGACGCACGGCATCGTGCTGCAGCGCGGAGGTGCCGTCGGCATCGGGACGAACCAGCCTCAGAGCGCGCTCCATATCCTCTCGCAGAGCAACGTCCTGACGCGCATCGAGGCGGGCGGCTCGGGAGGATGGGCGGAGATCGACCTCTACAGCACGTATGGCGCGGCGAATCTGAAGAAGTGGAACCTCGCCGCGCGCGGACATGGTGGCTTCGTGATCCGCCAGCTCAATGACGCGAGAGGCGAGCAGGGCATCCCGCTATACATCGACACGAATGGCACGACGTTCCTCACGGCGCTTCAGGTCAACAATGACCTCTATGCCGGCAACTCGTGCGTGTATTTCAACAAGACGGACCACAACCACAGCGGCATCGGGAACGCCCAGGGTTACGCGGCCATCGAGAACGCCAAGGACTACAACGCCCTGATGATTCTGGGCCGGACGACGCCCAACGGCCGCATCGTCAAGCTCTGGGACCGCCTGGAAGTCATCGGGAAGATCTGGACGACGGACGGCCGCTTCGAGGGCTCGGACCTCCGCCTCAAGCGTGACATCACCCCGCTGGAAGGCGCGCTGGAGAAGGTCCTGAAGCTGCGCGCGACGCGCTTCCGGATGGTGGAGTCCAGGGACGAGTCCCCGCGCATCGGCCTCATCGCCCAGGAGGTGGAGGAGGTCTTCCCCGAGGTCATCGACGAGGGACCCGACGGGATGAAGGGCATCAGCTACGCTCGCCTCGTCGCCCCGCTCGTCGAGGCCATCAAGGCCCAGCAGAAGCAACTCGACGAATTGCGTGCCGCGCTGCGGGCCGCCACGCAGGAGAACCCCTCATGAAGAACACCCTCGAGCAGCGGCTCAATGCCCTCAAGTCCGAGTACGAGGCCGGACAGAAGATGCTCTCGGAGCTGGATGCGAAGCGCGCCCAGCTCACCACCACCCTGCTGCGCATCGAGGGCGCCATGCAGGTCCTCCAGGAGGTGCTGGCGAAGGAGGAGCCGCCGGCGGACAACGTGACGGTCCTCCCGAAGGCGGAACGCTGAGCCATGGGCGACGGGCGCGTGGGAGCCACGTTGAAGTACGGCGGGAAGCCGGTGCCCGCGGGCCCCACCGCGCCGGTGGACCCCTCCGGTCTCGTGGTGGCGCTCGATGTTCCCGCCGACATGGAGCTGCTGCGCGCCTCGCTCACCGTCCAGGCCCCGGGGGATGACGTGATGGTGGACCTCCCGGCGACGGCCACCATCGCCACCAGCGCCGGTGCCGGGCCCGTGCCAGCCAACACTGGCATCCATTGGGTCAGCCTCGACTGGGGCGCACGCCGCCCGTTGACGTTCCTCCAGGTCAAGACCACCGAGACGGGCAAGGAGGGACGCGTCAGTGTCGCCGAGGGAGGCCCATGGTTCCCGCCCACTCCCGGCAGCACCGCCACGCTGGGGGGCAGCGGACAGACCCTGCCTGGAGTCATGGCCAGCCGGCTGCTCGTGGAGTTCTTCACGACTCCGGCCAATCCCATGCCTCCGGACCCCACCAAGAAGACCACCGCCACCGTGGTGTCGGAGCTCGTGGTGAAGGCCTCCGCCCGGCCTCCGGACCTGACGGCCCTCGTCGAGCCGGAGCAGCTCTTCTTCCACCACGCGATGCCGCTCCAACCGCTCCAGGAGCTGATGCTTCGGGACGAGCTGCGGGCCGCGCTCCAGCGTACGTGGCCCGCCAACCTGCGCGGAGGCCCCGTCACCCTCACGCTCCGCGCCTCCGCGCCCTCGCGGCTCCGGAGGCTCGCGCTCACCCTGGACACCGCCGCGATTACGCAGAAGTGGAGCCCCGGCGGTGACTCGCTCACGCTTCCGCTCTCCACGGATGGAGAGGGCGTGGGCCGCATCGAGGTGCCGCCGGACAGGCCGCTGCGAGAGGTCCGGTTCCTCGCGCGCTATCAGCCTCGCGGTGAGCGAATTCCCCTCGCGCCCCAGCCTTCCGCCCAGCCCGCGCAGGCGCACCGGTGCGGCGGGGGTTACGCGGCGGCGCAGGCGTTCTCCCCTCCCGAGGGAGGCGGCGTGCTCGGCGGCATCGATCTCCACCTGCGCCCCCTCTCCCGCTCCGTGAAGGGCACGCTGACCCTCTTCCCGGATGAGTTCGGCCGGCCGGGCCAGGTGCCCCTGGGCGCCTCCGTGGAGCTGTCGCTCGAAGAGCGGGGCAACGCGCCCTGGGACGCGCGATGGGTGTCCTTCGAGATGCCCAAGCCGATTGCGCTCGACGCGAAGACGAACTGGTGGGCGGTGCTCACCCTCACCGAGGGGAGCGTGCTCTGGAGCCTCGGGGACGCGGCGACGGTGACTGGAACTGGAGGGCTGGCGCCGCGCACAGCGCTCTACCGCACCGAGGACACCGGCCCCTGGCTGGAGCGTGAGGTGCCCTCGACGGGAGGCACGAGCGGTGGCCCGTGGGCCATCAGCCGCCCGCGCCTGCTCGCCTCGGATACCGAGCCGCCCTCTCCGCCGCAGGTGCTGCTGCGCTGGGGCCCGCGCCAGCTCGCCGTGAAGCCGGATGCGCAGGGGCGCGTGAGCCTGGACGAGCGCGTGCTCGCGGACCTGCCTCCTCCTGGTGCTCCCGCGACGGGCCCCGCGCCCGCGCTCGAGGTCGTCGTCCGCTCCCGGGCCGCCGGGGAGCTCACCCTCTCCGAGCTTCGCGTGACGAGCCCCCGGAGCGACACCTACCCGCTCTTCCAGCCGTCGTGAGGTTCCACCCGCATGCTGGTCTCCGTCGAAACCTTCTTCCATGACGCGCTCATGTCCGCGCTGCCGGACGATGTCGACGTGGCCACCGGCCCATCCCTGGGCCCCGCGGCCGACGTCACCCAGCTCGTCGAAGTGACGGCAGCGAGCCTGAAGCTGAAGCTGCCCGAGGGAGAGGATTTGACGGCTCGCCGCGAGCCGGCCTTCCACTTCGCGGTGCACCGCTGGCGCGCCGACGGGAAGCAGGTGGACTTCGTCCTGCCGCAAGGAGCCCTGGGACAGGTGGTGGAGGTGGAGTCCCCTCCCGGCCAGCCGCTGCGCCGAGGCGACGACTATCTGGTGGAGGGCCGCACCGTGCGCTTCTACCGCCCTCCGGCGCAGGCGGATGTGGCGGTGGTGGCGCTGCTGCGAGGAGAGCGCGCGAACGGGTTCCTCGAACGTGCGCCCTGTGACATCCCGCTCATCATCCGCGCCTGGAGTCAGGAATCTGGGGCCGCGGACACGCTGCTGTCGAGCGCGCTGAGCGCGGCGCTGATTGCGTCCTCGGGCATGGGCAACCTGGACGACTCGGCAACGGACGGGTCCGGAGTCCGCATCCGGCTGCTGCGGCCCAGCATGGTGCTCGTCGGGCTCGCACGAGGCACCGAGCTGCGCGAGGAGAAGCGCTTCTTCCTCGCCCAGGCCGAGTTCCTCATTCGTGGAGAGCTCGAGCAACTCGTCGCGGTGGGAGAGCCCGAGCCCACGGGCATCATCCGCGAGGTGCGGCGGGTGTAGCGGCACTGACACGCGGTTGAAGGAGCTAGCGCCCTGCTACCTGGCCGAGGGTGCCAGGGCCTACCGGCACCGGCCTCTCATCCAGAAGAAGCGCAGCCTCGCCCCACCATCCGCTTCACCATCTGCGATTCGAATGCAGCCGAGCATGGCACCGCATCCTGCCTGCTCGCTCTCCCAAGGCCTCATCAGCCCAGCACGTCAGATGAGGCGACACTTTTCTGGCTCAGGGTAGGACGGCACGGCCCACCCCAGCGCGTGACCGGAAAAAATTCCCGGGGGAAGTGTTCTCGCTACGAGCATTGGAAGTCCCCAGCAGGAACTCGGACTGCAAGATCGGGCAGCGTACGCTGGAGTGCTGATTGCTCAGGTCCGCGGGGAGTGCACAGCTTCGTCGCAGGAGCGATGGAGAACAGCGAGTCTGAATCGAAGCAGGATGGAGAGATGCCGGACGTCGAGCCCCGGCTGGAGAGCTTCATCATTCCCTGGGGGGACATGACGGAAGACCAGCGGAAGGCGGCGCGCCAGACCCTGGAGTTGCTCGTCCGGATCGCGAAAGCTCCGCCCAGCGGCAGACGCTTGCAGGAGTTCGATGCGCCTGCGGGCGCGGTGACCTTCCTCCCTCACATCGACCCTGTGCGCCGCAATCACGTCATCTTGATCGACGGCGAGAGGGGCTCAGGAAAGACGGCCCTGCTCATCACCCTGCTCCATGCGCTGGAGCAACCCATCCTCAACCGCCCACCTACAGAGGAGACGAAGGAACTCCTCAAGTACTTCGACGAAGCCAAGCGGCACATCGTCCCGCTCGATCACATCGACCTGCTCCCGCTCCCCCCGGGCACGAATCTGGCGATGCACCTGACCAGCGTGCTCCAGAAGGTGATCCTGGCCATGGAGGCGGATGCGGATCCGGGCTACGCGACGCCAGCGGCGCCTCCTTCCGAGCGGTGGGCTCTCTCGGCCAGGCGCGAGCTGAAGTCCCGGACGTACTGGCGCAAGTTGCTGAAGTCGGTCGCTGCGGGCAGGGAGGGGAACCTGTCGAAGCGCCGGGCCCACGTGGACCCGGAGACCTATGCCTTCGAGCTGGAACAGTCGGAGCGGGAGCGCCTGGACCTCGATACGAGCTTCCGAGCCTTCGTGGACGCGTTGGTGGCGGACTACAAGGCGTGGAGTGGCTTGAAGGCCGAGCCGCTCTTCGTGCTCGCCATTGACGACGCAGACATGAACCCGCGCCTCTGTCTGGAGTTGCTGGAGCTGGTCCGCACGCTCTGGCATCCCCGGGTGGCGTTCGTCCTGACAGGGACCTCACAGACCTTCCTCGATGTGATCGAGGCGAGCCTGAAGGAACACCTGCAGCTTCCCGAGCATGCCACCAGCCGTTTGCGGGCGCTCTCCCAGCAGATCTACGAGAAGACGATTCCTCTCTCGCAACGCAATCTCCTGAAGCCCCTGACGACGGACGAACGTATGCCCCAGGTGAGTGTGCTCCTGGAGCAGGAGATACCCCTCCTGAGCACCGCCTCGCAGCAGGAGCGTCGTACCCAACCGCTGCTGGACCTCTTCGAACTCCAGCCCCAACTCGTGGAGGTCTTCCCGAGCCGGCTCCGTGCCATCAAGGATCTCGTGGCGCACATCCAGCGGCGGACAGCAGGAATGAAGGCCCCCTGGGAGCGCGTCAGCAGCATCTTTCAGGAGCTCTGGGATTCGGCTCTTCGCGACCCGCGGATCCCTGACGATCAGGTCTCGCAGTTCGAGGACCTGATAAGACGCGATGAGCACCTGAGTAGCTTCGTTGTCACGACTGGGCCGCTCCTCCTCCGCGACGTGCCCCGGGTCCTCGCCACGGGAACAACTGAGAGTAACTGGCGAATCGATTTCGTGCGGCCCAACCGCACCGAGCTGCGCACAGCGGACTCGAAGCAAGTGCCCGCCCGGCTCACGGCCGCATTGCTTCTCGCGATCAATATCGCCGAGAACATGGACTCCGGGCTGGCCGAGGTCGAAGATCGTCAAGTCTCACTGGGAGCCCTGGTTCATCCTCGAGTCGAAGTGCCTGTATCGATTCCATGGCCTCTCCCGGACTTTCCGACACTGCTGGACCATGCACTGTTCGGAATCGCCTGGGAGCGCCTCATTCCGCGACGATTCAAACTTGAAGGCGAGATGGTGGATACGTTGGCCCAGCGCTTCTTGCGCGCTGTATGTTGGTTTGCTCACCATAGGGATGAATTCCTGGATGCCGTCGTCAAGGCAGTCAGGGGAGACCGCTCGTTTGAAGACATTCTGAAGTTTGGTTTCGGTGACATCAGGAAGTCTGGCGGAGAGCGTGAGTCGTGGGAAATCACAGCGCGCGAGGTCTCCACACTCATACAGGGGGTAGGCCATCGAGACTGGTCCGAGCGGTTCGTCTCGTGGGCAATACGATCCGCTGGGCTCATGGCCGCGCCGGAATCGGGATTGTCAAATGCTGGCGCAAGGGAGTTCCTGGAGGGGCTCCGCCGAACCATGGAACCCATCTGGCCCTCGGTTCGAGGATTCTTGCGGTCTCGTCGCGCTGCTCACGTCGAACTGACCGCGCGGTGGAAGGTGGGCGCGGAACCGAAGGTGCTACGTGACGCGGCGCGGGGATTGATCGAACAAATCAATAATATGATCCCCGCGCATCCCTGGTTCACATTGATTGAGCATGAGGAGGTTGCCCGCGGTTCCAGGCTCGAGTTCAATCCCAGGACAGCGCTCAGCGAAGTTTCCGTCCCGATCGAGGACCGGTCCTCTGTTTCTGGAATGGATACGTTGGCAGATTATGTGTCACCGGAACGTAATAGCGAACTCGCCAGCCTCCCACTCGAGCTGCTCCCCTCCTGGCTCGCGGCGGTGAAGGATTATGCGTCCCGGGGACGCCCTGCAGCGCTGTTGTACGAGCTCTGGAAGGTTGTCACGCGTGACGATGATACCGGGCTTGCTGCTTTGATACGTTTTGAAGAGGCCACGCGGCACTTGTATGTCGACGACATCCTCCTGCAGCCAGTGCTCGACAAATTTGCATCAGAGGTCCGCCACGAAAACCTCGGACTGACATTCAACATGCTCACCCCTCCTGGCCCCCCGGGAATGGCGCCGTATCAGTACGCGCTGTATCGAATCGCCTGGGACCTTCGGGCTGATACACAGGACCTCGATTCCGAGGACGTGCCCAGCGCGCCAGATCCATTCCCCGCGTTCTGGCCGGGGCTTTCCATCCGGCTGCCGGGTGCAAGACCGATCAGGGGTATTATCCGAGAGCTGCAGGCTCAGTGGCCCACCATTTCCTGGCCAGCGCTGTTCGACTGGGAGTTGATGTTCTCGGGCTGGCGGGGCGTGCTCAACCAGCAGCGGATCAGGATTCTCTCCGGGCGGAAGGAACTGCTTGTGGAGTCCATCGACCAGCTCGGGTACGCGTACCTTCTCACCGCACTCAGGGTATTCCGGTCCCGCATCATTGGCCGTGTGGCTCCTTCAGCGGAATTCGGTCCTGAAGAATGGATGCTCCTGGGGGAGGAGCTTCTCGCCACGGCGAGTATCCCGCTTGCTGCGGGAGAACGCTTTGAAGAATTCAAGCGCTGGGCCATGCGTGCTCGAGTGATGGCGGCTCCCGAGTCCGGGCTCTCCGACGCGGCAGCGGCGGGACTGCTCTCCGCAGTCGGGAAGATGGACGAGCAGACGCGACAAGAATTGCGCGATCTTCGCCGGACCCATTTGCTCAATCAGATGTCCGGCGTGGTAGCCGCCGACATCGAGACGGGCATCCGTGAGATTGATAGCACTCGTGAGGACCACCCCTGGGTCGTACAAATTGAGAAGCCGTCATCTCCGAAGTTGTTGAAGCCTTGAGTCCAGGAGGGATGCCGTGGCCCGAACGCCCTCTCACCACCACCTGATCGCCGAGGTCGAGGCGTGGCCGTTCACTTCGGAGGCGGCCTTCGAGCACCGCACCATCCGGCTCGCGCGCACGGCGCCTGGCATTCTCGATGAGCCAACGGAGAAGCTGGCGAGGGAGTTGGAGAACTCGCTCCGGGTACGCGCAGGGGGCGCCTCCCTAGAAGTCCTGAACCAGCTCCGCGACGGCGTGTGGTTCCGCAATGGCGAATTCGTGGTTCCACTCGCGAACGTGCTCACCCGGCTCGCGGAGGGGCACTTCCTCTACCTGGGCAACCGCATCGGTCTCCGGCATTCCGATGAGCTGCCGCTAGCCGAGGCGGCCTCGCGGGTGCGCTGGCTCTCCTTCCGGATACCCATGGACCTCGTCATCGCGGCCATGGCGGCGGGTTCCAGCGTCCAACCCTCCACGGACCGCGTCACCCTGGTGACTCCGACCCTGGCGCGAGTGCTCGACCAGCCCGCAGCGGAGACCCACCTGCACGTCGGCGCGGCCGTTCCCTTCGAGACGCTGTGGTCCGGGCTCATGCGGGGACTCGCGGGTGACACTCCGGAGGAGCGCAAGCTGGAGCGGGGCGGGCCGCCTCCCTTCGGCGGCACTCGGCATTTCCTCCGCATGCTGCTCATTGCAGCCATCACACGGACGGTGCTCGGCCGATTCCTCTGGCGCGTGGAGCGGATTGGATTCGTGTCGTTCTCCGAGTTCCTCCAGGGCGAGCTGCCCGAGGACCTCTCGCGCAACGAGTGGCCCTGGGGAGCTCGGGACCTCCTCCGGCTCCATCACCGGGTCCTCGATGAGTTGCACGGGTTCACGGCCCCCAGCACGTTTACACTCCCTCAACTGCGTGGGCTGTACCGCCACCTCATCGGCCCGGTGCCGGCGCAACGCCCCGCTTCGCTCGCCGAGGTCCTGGAGAGGGATCCGCTGGCCGGCTGGCTCCAGCCCTCGCCCGGGCTGGCCAGTCCCGAGACCCGCTTCGCGAGCCGGGCCATCGGGCTCCTGCTCAGACGGGGCGCATCCGATGAGCTGTTCGCGGCGACCTTCTGGCAATACGAACGCATCCGCTGCATCACCTACCGCTATCTCGTCGAGGACCCGGGAACCGCGGGGCTGGACTGGTTCACCCGCCACTACAACCGCATCTCCGCGCTCCGTGAGTCGGTGGATGAAGTCACCTTCGAGAGCGCGCTCGCGGTAGAGTCCCAGGACCTTCAACTGGGCGCGCTGGAGGCACGGACAGCCCCGGACGAGCGGTGGTTCCAGGTCCTCCACACCGTTCGCAACGTGGCCCGCCAGGCCGCGCGTTTCGAGCCTCCGCCGGGGCGAGCCAGGCCGGAGGTCGGCCTGGTGCTCCACTTCATCAAGAACCGGGAGTGGACGAGTCGCGGTGTGAAGCGCCTCCAGGCAGACCCTCGCCACATCGCTTTCGGCTGCCGCTATGGGCCGTGGTTTCACGATCAGCGACAACGGGCGTTAGCGGTGGCACGGGCGCTCCGGCACAGTCCCGAGTTGCTCCTCGTGCTTCGCGGGTTGGATGTCGCCAACCTCGAGCTCTCCATACCCACCTGGCCGCTGATTCCCCTCTTCCAGCTGCTACGTGCGGTCTCCGCCGAGTGTTCTGCCCGGCTCGCACAGCTTCGGCCGAGCTGGCAGGTCTCTCCCCTGCGCACCACTCTCCACGCGGGAGAGGACTTCCGCCGCCTGGTGGAAGGCCTCCGGCGCATCCACGAAACCATCGAGTTCGGCCTGCTCTCCTATGGAGACCGCATCGGCCACGGCATCGCGCTGGGACTGGCTCCCACTACCTGGGCCTCTCACTCTCGCATCGTCATGCAGCCGGCCGAGGAGCGGCTGGATGATCTGCTTTGGGAGCTGGCCCGGTACCAGCGCGGAGAGCTTCCCGCAGACGTGGGCCGCGTGGAGTTCGTGCGCGCCGAGGCCGCACGGCTGTCACGGGGTATCTATGGCCCCAGCGTCATCAGCGTCGATGAACAAATCGAAGCGCGGCGCCTTCGGCATGACCCCGCGGTGCTCAATCAGCTCGGGTACCCCTTCGTGGTGAGCCAGCCCCCAGCGCATCGGCTCCTGCGGCACGTCTGGCGGCACCTCACTGACGCGGATGTCTTCGAGCCGGGTCAGCGCCCCATCGAAATCCTGGCGTACGACCATGAGCTACGGATGCTGGAGGCTGCGCAGCGGTGGCTCCGCGCCGAGTTGGGCCGGCTGGAAATCACCGTCGAGAGTAATCCCTCCAGCAACCTGCTCATCGGGACGTTCCCCAACGTGGAGGAGCACCCTGTCTTCCGACTCCAGCACCTGCGGGGAACGGCCCCGGGGAGCGAGCCCTCCGTCCAGGTCTCCGTGAACGTGGACAACCCCCTCACGTTCGCCAGCCGGCTCGCGGACGAGTTCGCGCATCTCTACTTCGCCCTGCTCCGCAGGGGCGTAGCCGCGGCGGACGCGCTCGCGTGGCTCAACGAGGCCCGCGAGCACGGATGGCGTTCGCGCTTCACACTGTCCGCCAGCGCCGAGCGGGAAGCCCTGGAAGCCCTTTTTCCCCCATAGGGGCATGAAGGAACTCGCGGCCGAGGGAGACCGGAAAGCTCCTCACTGCCCTGACCGGACGCGGGCCTCCCTCTTCCAAGGTGAAGACTGGAGTTGCCCCGGCTCCGCAGGTCAAGCTTAGGATCACCTCTTCATGCGCTCCAAGACGATGGACGGAACTGTTGGTATGTAGACAGGGATCTCATCGAAGCAAGACTACGGGCAGCCGAAACGCAGTACCCGGGAGGGAGCTTCCGTCAAAAGAGTTACGAGGACGAGGGGCTCGCTCAACTCCGCGATCGGTTCTACTCTACGCCACCATTGCCGCCCCCTTTTGCACGGCTGCTGTAAGCGACACGTCACGCGTCCCACCCCACAACTTCCGCGCACACCTTATGAGCAACTGGCAAGATGTAAATATCAGAATCATCAAGAATACTGACGAGCAGATCTTTACGGTCATCCGTTCGGCCCTGTCGAAGAACGGCTTGGCGGGAATCAATGTTACGCTGGAATATGAAGTCGGCGGCCCTTCAACCACCCTCCAAGGGGATGCCCCACCGACCCAGGAGCTCGAGGAGGTCTTCAACGAGCAGTCCCATCTAATCAAGTCATTCAATTTTGCATTTGGACCGAACCTATTTGTTCGAGTCAATCGCGATCCCACCCAGGCGACGGACAATCTCCACATTTCGCTTTCAAACAACAACAACACTCCACATCCTGTCGGCCGCAAACAAATCAATGGCCTTTCGAAAGCACTAAAGGAAAATCTGAAGTCGCTCAACTCTCGCTCTGGAATCATCGATCTACTTGGCAAGGAAGCTCAGCAGCACTATGAAATCCGTGAGGCAGAACTCAGCAAGTTGGAGGCGGCAACACTCAGGGCAACCAGGGCGGTTACAGACGAAATCCGGCAAACAAGAGAGAAGCTTGAGACTGAGTATCTTGCGCGCAAGGACGCGCTACTGAAAGACAATGAACAACTGCAAGCAAGCTTTCGAGCTGAGCATGCCAAAAAGGAAGCCGAACTTAATAGACGCGAAGAAGCCCTAGCCACTCGCCTAAAAGAAGTTGACGACAAAGAAAGCCGATATGCACGCAGAAACCTCAGAGAGGAACTGAAGAAAGAACTAGAGAAGCGGAGCACCAAATTTGAACTGACTGAAGGTACTCGCAAGCTGCGATGGCCTGTACTCGTCTTCACTAGCCTCCTGCTCCTAGTGTTTGGTGGCGGGCTGGGCATCTATTCATATCTCAGCGTCAAGGACATCCTCTCTGGACAGTCTCCGTCAGAGCCCGCGCTAATCTCGACAATCCTTAGGCAATTGGCGTTCGCCGTGGCCTTCGCAAGCACCTCTGTCTTCTTCATTCGGTGGAACAACAATTGGTTCCAAGCACATGCCGACGAAGAATTCCGGCAAAAGCGATTTCAACTGGACCTCGATCGCGCCAGTTGGGTAGTTGAAATGGCTATGGAGTGGAAAGAGGACAAAGGCACTGAAATTCCGCGCGAGCTTCTTGAGCGGCTCACGAACAGCTTATTTGCCGAGAGAGCGGTTCAGACTGAGCCACTTCATCCAGCAGATCAACTCGCATCTGCATTGCTAGGTGCATCAGCAGAGGCGTCGCTTGAAATACCAGGAGGCACAAAACTAAAGTTAGATCGCAAGAGCATCAAAGAGCTGTCAAAGAAGAATGCGTGATCGATGAGGCTCTATTGTTCATCGGCCAGGTCCACTCGGCAGCGTTGACCATACGAATCGACGATTGTCGCGCACTGCCGGGCGGCCGAGCGGCCTTCATCAGGCCCCTGGCTCAATTTCGAGACCAGCTCTAGGGAAGCCCGCGCATCAACGCGATCACCATCTCGCGGGCCGCCTTCTGCTCGACGGAAAGGGAATCGACATCGGCAGTTGCCAACCATTGCAGGTACTCAACGAAAACGGGTACGGCTTCGCGCATCCGCTTGTGCCGATAGAGTGCCGAGAAGAAGTTGCCGGCCGAGATGGTGGTGAAGGGGTTCCGACGCCCGAGTGAGGCATCTGCGGCGAGGAGCACCCTTCGTTGCAGTTCCAAGGCTGTCTGCCACTGCCCCAACTCCATGAGAACGCCCGCGAGGCCCGCCAGGGTCATGAAGAAGTCGGGATGGTCCTCGCCCAACTTCTGCCGCTTAATATCAACCAGTCGTTCAAAGATGCGCAGCGCCTGCTCCAGTTCCCCCATCTGGGCCAGGACTCCGGCATGGTTGTGCATGGCTACGAGGGTCATGGGGTGGTCATCCCCCAGGATCCGCTGTGCTTGAGCGACGGCCTTTTCCGTGAGTTGCCGAGTGCCAGGCAGGTCTCCCAGCGCACGACGGGTCTCGGCGAGGTTGATCATACGCTCGATGAACTCAGGGTGCTGCTCGCCCAATACCCGTCCGCTGGTCTCCAGCACCTCGCGCCCGAGTCTCTCAGCCAGCGCGAAATGCCCCTGTGACCGCAGCGATAGGGAGAGATGCCCCTTGTAGGTCAGCGTATCTGGATGCTCTGACCCGAACACCTCCTCAGCCAGAGACACAGCCTCCTCGAAGTACCGACGGGCCGCCGGCAGGTCTCCTATCTCCTTGAGGTCCGTCGCAACGTTGTGCATGAACATGATGGTCTGACGGTGCTTGCGCCCGAAGATGCGCAGGCAGATGTCCAACCCCTCCCGGCTCAACTCCAGCCCATGTTCGAAGTCGCCCAGCTTGCTGTGGGCCACGGCGAGGTTGTTGAGCGACAGCAGTGTCTCGGGATGAAGCTCGCCCAAAACCCTTCTCCGAACATCCAAGACTTCCGTCTCCACTTCCAAGGCGGTGGCGTACTCGCCTTGATGCATCAAGGTCGAGGCAAGATTGCCCATCGTCATCAGCGTGGATGGATGCTCCGGACCAAGGATCCGCATCTCCACCTCAAGCACGTGTTTCTCCAACTCCAACGCACGTTGGAACTGCCCCCGCCGCTTGACGGTCGCGGCAAGATTGTGGAGGGTGAGCAGCACCCGCGGGTCGTGCTCAGCCATGATGCGACGCTTCGATTCCAGTACCTCTTCGTGGAGGCGCTGCGCTTCCTCAAGCTCTCCCAGTTCATAGAGGATCGTCGCGAGGCTGTTCTTGGCATCGAGCGAGGTGGGATTCTCGGGTCCCAGGAGGGCAACAGCCTCCTTTAGGAGCTGCTCGCCTGTCTCACGCGCTCTTCGCTCCATTCCCTGAGTGAGAAGGAAGACGCTGATGCTGAACCCGAGCTCCAGGGCTGCTAGCTGCTCTTGAGGGAAGCCACGAAGCAGACGTCGGAACAGCACCTCCGCATGGGGCAAGCAGGCGCGCATCAGATGCCTGTCCTCTGGGGCACGGCATCGTTCTGGATCCATGACGTCGGCCAGCGTGTTGCACGCATGGATGGCTTCTGCCTCGGGAATTGCCGACTGCAGGCGCAAGAACTCCGCCAAGACGGAATGCATCGTTCCAAGGAATGCGACGTCACCGCCAACTACTTCCGAGACCCAGGAGCGCATGATGAGCGTCGACTTTGTCTCGGGCCTCATGACCTCAGGGCCGAACGCGTCGACAACGTCCTCGGGAATGGGTTCGGAAGCGAACTGGGCGATGAGTCGGGCCGCCTCTTGGGCGTCCTCTGGCAACTTCTCGTAGGACAGGAGCAGCGTCTCGGTGATGCCTCGCAATGCATCCCGCGGGAATCGGCCACGCAGCGCTTGCAGGTAGGGCTCTAGTCCCCGAACTGGGCTCTCATTCTCCAGCCGGGCCAAGAGCTTGGTGGGTGAGAGAGCATGCGCGCGGAAGAGCCGGTTCAGCAACTCAAGGGCCAGGGGCAGACCTCCGACCCAGGTGGCGATCCGCGCCCAGTGCTCCTGGCTCGGCAGTTGGTTCCGCACCTTGTCGGCGAGCAGTGAAACGGCGGACTCCGAGGGGAGGGAATGGATATGGATTTCCTCCACTCCGGCCTCGAAAAGAGAGTACCGCACCCTGGAGGTCACCAGGAGCGCCACTCTTCCGAACGAGGGGCACCACGTCGAGAGCGGCTTCGGTGTTTCGCTTGGCGCAGGCTCGGGCACGTTGTTCGCGACGAACAGGACGGATTTTGTCGCGGGCAAGGCATCAATCGCCCTCGCCAGTTCCTCGGCAACAGGGAGCTGTTTCTTCTGGAACTCGGCAAGCTCGGGGGTCTCGGGCCTGAGCGCCTTGAGGATTCCGTGGAACTGAACCTCCAGCAATTCCTCGCTGGTGTCGGCCTCGATCCAGAAGCAGCCCCCGGTGAAGTGGCTCACGCCGAAGCGATGGAAGTACTCCGTCGCGAGTCGGGTCTTGCCAAAGCCTCCACCGCCTTCGAGCACGACCGTTCCCGCTGCGGCGAGCGACGGGTCGCGCCGCAGCGTCACGAGCGCGTGATGGATGCGCCACAGCTCATCCCCACGGCCCACGAACGCCGCGCCAAGCGAAGGCCGCCGCGCGAGCGGGTAGACCGGCACGCCAGAGGAACGCTCGGGAGCGGGTTGCTGGAACAGGATGGCTTTCGTCGGTTCGAGCCCCCCAGCGGACGAGAGGCGTTCTCCCAGCGTCCTGTCGACTGCCTTCAGCCCGGCAAGCACCAATTCGACGATCTTCCCGGTTTCGTCCGCCCTGGGCCAGTTTCCATGCCGGAGATGGGGCGGTAGTCGATCAAGCAACTCCACACGAGTAGGACCCGGCGGCAGCGCCAGGACGATCGCGGAATCATCGTTGCGCGCCATTCCCGAACGAGGTGGGAACAGGGCAGGCGCAGCCGCCGCTGCGTGAAACTCACGAAGGCAATACGCCCGTTCGAAGTATTGATTGTCGAGGAAGATGACGACGACACGGGAGCTGAACAGCGCGTCCGCCAGCGTCCCCGGGATGTGTTCGCGCTGCTCGATATCGCGGCTATCCAGAAACGCCAGCCCATCACCGACCTTGCCGAGCGCGGCGTGGAGCGCCTGGGCATTTTCGAGGTTAGTCTGCCGTGCGTACGAGATGAAAACGGAGGTACTCTTCATCTACCGTGCCCTGCTTCCCGTTCGAGTCGAATGACAGGTCCGTGCCGTCACATGCGCCATGGCCCAGGAACGCTTTGATCAGTCCGGCCGCCTCGCGCACGGCGACCTTCAACTCCCCCGTTGAGCATAAAGGAGATGAAGTCGCCGGCCAGCCACGGATGTGGAGGCAGACTCACCAAGCCCTAGATTGCCGCAGCGCGAATAAGAGCGCCGACGTAGGGGGCGGTGAGCGATGGAGTTCATCGGAGAAGAAGCCGGAGCTAAGAAGCGGACGGAGTGCCATCGCGCTCACCGCTCCGCGCGCCCCGCTACTTCACCCGCGAGCGCCGCCAGCGAGGGGCCTTCGACCCGGCACGTGAGCCATTCCCGGAGCACCTTCGCGCCGAGCGACTCGTAGAACGCGATGCTCGGCGCGTTCCAGTCGAGGACCTGCCAGACGAAGCGCCCGCAACCCCGCTCGACGGCGACGCGCGCGAGGTGCTGCATGAAGCGCTTCCCGATGCCGTGCCCACGCGCGCCGGGGCGGACGAACAGGTCTTCGAGGTAGAGCGTCGGCTGGCCCCGCCACGTCGAGTAGGTCAGGAACCAGAACGCGAATCCCACCGGCTCCGCGTTCCACTCCGCGATTGTCACCTCGAAGAGCGGCCGCGGGCCGAAGCCGTCGCGAAGAAGGGACTCCTCGGTCGCGATGACCGCGTCCGGCTCGCGCTCGTACTCCGCGAGCTCGCGGATGAGGGACAGAATCAGGGGAACGTCGGCGGGGACGGCGGGTCGAAGTGCGAGCATCGGGGCCGGATGATACCCGCGGGCGCGGCATCACGATTTCACGCCCGGCGCTCTCGTTCTACGCTCCGACAACTGGGAAGCTCGGACCGGACCTCGCGTCGTGTGCGCCCTGATGGAGACGAACCCATGAAGAAGCTCGGCAGCAGCATCTCCCGCTCGCCCTCGCCCACCCGACCGCGACAGACCGAGACGTCGCCGTCCCCGACTCAGCCCACGAAGCCCACCACCCCCACGCAGCCGCGCGGCGGCCACGACAATTTCCAGTCGGGCCCGAGCACGCAGGCGAGCTCGGTCCAGGTTCCGGCGAGACCGCCGCCTGGAGGCAAGGACGTCACCTCGGGCTTCGCCGACGACCCCGCGAAGTTCGCGAAGAACAACGTCCTGAACGCGTACAACATGACGCCGCCACCGGGACTGCCGCTCCCCACGCCGAACGGGACTTTCGTCCCCGCGAGCCAATCGGTCGTCACGCTGAATGCCTTCCAGCGGCCGGGAGGCAACGCGAACCTCGCACTGAGTCCAGCCAATGCGCCTGGAGGCGCGAAGGTGCACTACCTGCACTACCTCTCGGAAGGAGAAGGCAAGTTCGCGGGCATCCAGGGCGTGCCCCTGCATCCCAAGCCGGGGGAGCCGTCGATGGTCATCACCGGGCCGCTCAACGGATGCGCGGTCCACGCCTTCCACGACAAGGACAGCCAGACGCTGTCCTTCGTCCACCACGCGAACTTCTCGAAGAACGGACCGGACGAGCTCAAGGCGTTCCTGGACGAGCGCAAGTACCTCACCCACGTGGCAACCCTCGGCCCCGCGGACTACTCACACCCCACGGGGCACAAAGACGACAGCACGGGCGCCACGGCCTTCGCCCACTACCAGCAGCCCACCTCGCCCAGCGGACAGGGCCAGTGGCTTCTCATGGGCCAGCTCAATGATTGGAAGAATGGCGCGGGCCCCGACGGCCGCCCCGAGCTCAAGCGCCCCGACGGCAAGACCTTCATGGCGGCGCCGAACGTGATGACGATTCCCATTCTTCCGCCCCAATAGGCTGGGGCGCGGACCGGCCCGCCGCTCAGAACACCTGTTTCAGACCGAAGCGGCCCCGGGCGCGGGTGGAGTCTCCGTCCACCTCGACGACGGGGGCGAACTGGCTCTGGGCCGGGTCGTAGGCGTGCACCGAGCCGTCCTCGAGCTGGTACACCCAGGCGTAGAGGTTCAACTGGCGGCGGGCCAGCGCCGCGGCCACGGTGGGCAGGGTGCGCAGGTGCTCAACCTGCACCAGGACGTTCTCCTCCACCGCCGCGTCCAGCAGGGCCGGGCCCGTCAGGTGGCCGTAGTTCTCCTCGATGATGCGCTGGGTGGCTTCGGCATGGCGCAGCCACTCGCGCATGGCGGGCAGCCGCGAGAGCTGCTCCGGTTGCAGCAGGCCCTGCATGGCGCCGCACCGGGTGTGGCCACAGACGATGATGTGGCGCACCCCCAGCGCCGCCACCGCGTACTCGATGGTGGCCGCCTCGCCGTTGTTGGCGGTGCCGTGCGGGGGAACGATGTTGCCCGCGTTGCGGATGATGAACAGCTCCCCCGGCCCGGCGCCCGTCAGCTCGTTGGGGAGCACGCGCGAGTCGGAGCAGGTGATGAAGAGCACCTCGGGGCTCTGCGCCTCGGCGAGCCGTGAATAGAGCTCCTGCTTGGAGCGGAAGGTCTCCGTCTGGAAGTGATGCAGGCCGGGGATGAGTTTCTCCATGTCCCCGAGCCTTCCCCAGGCTCGGGGGCACTCACAACCCCGAAGAATGGCCTCTGTCGCACTTCGTGCGCCATGGCGAGCCCCGGTGATGGACGAAGCCCACCACCGGCGCCACGCTCACGCAGGGCCCGCGAAGCGCCCTCTTCAGAAGAGCGAGCGCGCGACTCCCGAGGCCTGGAAGATGAAGTCCCTGGACGCCTCGAGGGCGGCGCGGAGATGAGGCCAGTTCACACCGACCAGGGCGCCTCGCCATTTGCGGATTTGTCCCGCGACGATGACCGTGTCCACGTTGCTGCGCTCCATCAACGTCACGACAGCGCCCGGCACGTTGTTGAGCGGGGCCACATTGATGGCATCCGCCCGCAGGAGGATGACGTCAGCCTCCTTGCCCGGAGTCAGCGAGCCAATCTTGTGGGAGAGCCGGGCGACCCGGGCCCCTTCAACCGTGGCGAAGCGGATGACATCGCGGCACGTGAGGAGCTCGGGAAGGTTGGTCTCCCCGTTGAGCGCGCGCTCGTTGATGAGCCCTCGCTGAAGCGTGAGGACGGTCCGCATCTGGGTGAAGAAGTCCGCGGCCATCGTGCACTCGACATCGACGCTGAGCGCGGGCTGGATGCCGTGATTGAGCGCGGTCTGGAGCGGCGGCAGGCCGTGCCGCATGGTCATCTCGATGGGGGCCGCAATCGAGACGGTGACGCCCGAATCAGCCATCGCCTGCCAGGAGCCTTCCGAGAGGCGGGAGGCGTGGATGAACTCGATGTCGGGCCCGAGCAGCCCCTCACTGTCGAGCTGCTCCACGAGCGTCCCCTGGCCGAGGCTGCCGACGAGGTGAGACACGATGTGCAGGCCGTTCTGGCGCGCAATCGACCACTGGGTACGGAAGGCGGCGTCGAACACCTCTCCGCCCATGGCCAGGGTCAGGAGCTGGTCAGCCGAGGAGAAGTAGCGGTTCCGGATTCGATGGAGGTCATTGGGGAAGATGCTGCGGGGGCCCACGCCCGGTGAGTACACGAAGACAGCGCGACGGCCCGCTTCCTGAAGCCCCTGGATGACGGCATCGGTGTGCTCCGGAGAGTGGCCCACCTGCGACGTGTCGACGACCGTGGTCACTCCGGCGTCCAGTTGGCTGAGCGAAGAGACGAGCTCGGCGATGAAGGCATCCTTCGGCCTGTAGACCGGCGTCATCGTGGAGTGGACGTAGTCGAGGTAGTTCTTCTGGCCGTGCGGCAGCCCGTCGTTGAAGAGCAGGCCGTCGGCCAGGAAGTTCCTCAGCGCGGTCTGGTACTGGTGGTGATGCGTGTCGACGAAGCCCGGCATGACAATCATGCCGGTGGCGTCGATGACCGCGGCATCCGGAGCGTGCAGGCGGGGCCCGACCGCGACGATTCTCTTGCCCTCGATGAGGACGTCGCCCCGGGCGAAGTCACCCACACCCGGGTCCATGCTGAGGACCGCACCGCCCTTGATGAGGTAGCGCCGGCGCGCGGCACCGGTCTCCACCGGCATGTCACGCTCGCTGGCGCCGCTCTCGCGCGCCCCATCCCCCTGCGCGGGCGCAGCCAGCACCTGCGTGGGAATGGACGAGACCGCCGCTGCACCGAGGGCTGAAGCCCCCACCGAGAGAAACTCGCGACGGGAAGAGCCCGCCTTCGCTGGCTTGTCGTCGTGTACCGAGTGGTTTCCACAGAGCCGCTGACACATGTCTCGTACCCCCTCTGGGTGCCCCAGAGTCATTGGGCGTGCCGCCTCTCCCCGAGGCACGCACGCTGTCTCCGTTGGATTTTTGCAACCCTAGTGCATAACGGAACACGCCGTCGAGCCCTATTATCGCGCATAAGTGAAATTTTCCGCATTCCCGAGAAGCCATGTCCACTCACCTCGCGGACGAGGAGCTCGAGCGGTTCCTCCTCCGCGGGCTGGCATCGGCGTAGAAAACCCGGCGGAGGCTCGGACCCCGATGAGGCAGAAAATCACAGGCTTCCATCTCGACGCGGAAGGCCACCAGGTTGCCGACCTCGAGTGTGGCCACCGGCAGCACCTGCGCCATGACCCGCCGTGGACGGTGCGCCCCTGGGTCCTCACGGAGGAGGGACGGCGCAGCCGCCTGGGCGTCGAGCTCGAGTGCAAACGCTGTGACGAGGCCGGGCGCGTGGTCGCCGAGGCGGTACGCGAAGCACTGAGGACCGCGGCCTCGCAGGCGTACGAAGAGGGAGGGCTGAGCGGTCTCTGCGCCGAGGGCCGATGGGACCTGGCCCTGGACGCGCTCGGTGCGACCGACCTGCTCCCCGTCATCCGCCGCGCGCTCGCGCCCAGTCCCCGGGGCCGTGCCATCGAGACGCCCCGCATGATTCTCCGTCCCATCCGCCCGGAAGACGCCAGCGCGGTGCAGCGGCTGGCGGGTGACCGTGAGGTGGCGGCGAACGCGGCGGGAATCCCGCATCCGTTCGAGGACGGCCTGGCGGAAGCGTGGCTCGCCTCGCTGGACGCGCGCGCCCACGTCTTCGCGCTCTGCCGCCCCGACTCCGGCGAGCTCATGGGCGTGGCGGGACTGGTGGAGCCCGGAGAGGAGCGCCCCCTCACGGCCGAGCTTTCCTACTGGCTCGGCCGTGCGTACTGGGGACAGGGCCTGGGCACGGAGGCGGCCCGTGCGCTGGTCCGCTACGGCTTCGAGACGCTCGGGTTGGAGTCAATCCACGCCAACTGCTTCTCGCGCAACCCCGGCTCCCGGCGTGTGCTGGAGAAGGTCGGCTTTCGCCACGCGGGCCACCAGGCGCGAGCGCTCCGCCACCTGGGCCAGGACGAGGACCTCGAGCGCTTCATCCTGGAGCGGAAGGACTTCCGGAACGAATAGCCAGGGTGGAGAGGCGCGCTACCAGGTGATGCGCCAGGCCGTCGTCTCGCCGCCCTTCGACAGGCTGGGCTTCGACGTGTCCACGTCCACGCGGGCCAGCGGCTTGAACTTCCGCACCATGGCGACGATGAGGCCTCGGATGAACTCGTCCGGATAGAAGGTGTGCGCGGTGAGCACGCCGTCTGGTTGGCACCCGACACAGCTCTTGCACGAGTGGCGCCGGTTCCTCCAGTGCCTCGCCGTAACTAGCGTAGGGGTTCACGTGACGGGAGGTTGAGTCATGACCCCACGCAACCAGCCGGATACACGACGCGCCAGAGTCGTTGGCAGACGTCCTTTGATCTTCATTGCGGGGAGCCTTTCCTGCCTTGTTGGCCTGGCCTCGGCTGTCGCGATGGCGCGAGGCTCCGAGGCACCTGTGTTTCGTCTGGCGACGGAGCAGCCGACTCCTGCAGCTTTACACGCTGAACACGGTGCGACCGCGACGCCAGCAGCGGTCGCCGTCGAGCTCTCGCAGAGCTGCGTGCCGCAGACGATCGCGCGCCTTCAGACGACGCGGTGCGAGGTCACGGTCACCAATCGCTCGTTCGAGGACGTGGTGCTCGACCTCGACACGGTCACCAGCAAGAACCTCCTCATCGTCGGCGCCGACGGCGCCACCCTCATCGACGCCCGTCATGCCCAGCGCCACGACGTCTCGCTCGCTCACGCGAGTCCGGGGGTGCCCGCGGTGGTTCCCGGCTCGTTGGCTGGATACATCCCGCTCGACGCATTTGGCGTCAGTCCGATCCCAATCGGCGACGAGCAGCTCATCAACTTCGATGTCCCGGCGTTCCAGTACGCCGGCCAGACGTGGACCCGCATCGGCGTCGACTCCAACGGATACATCGTCGTAGGCGGCGGCACCTCCGAGGACAACCAATGTTGCGACCTGCCTGGCGGTCCCAGCGCGACGCGGCCCAACAACATCCTGGCGCCGTTCTGGACCGACCTCGACGGCACCGGCGCGCCGGGTATCTACGTCACCACCCTCACCGACGGTGTCAGTGATTGGGTGGTCGTCGAGTTCCGGCTCAACGTATTCGGCACCCTCAGCGGCCGCGTCTTCCAGGTCTGGATTGGAGTCAATGGCGTCGAGGACATCACGTACGCCTACGACCCGAGCAACCTCCCGGGCGCTCCGGGCACCCCCTTCCTCGTCGGCGCCGAGAACGCAATCGGCGAGGGCGACATGGAGCCGGTCCTGCCGACGCAGGACCTCCGGGTCACGTCCAGTGCCGCGACCGCCGGCGGCTCGGCCAGCTATGTGCTTACCGTCAGGGGCCAGCAGGTCGGCACCGGCACGGTCAGGACCGACGTGAGCGGTCTCTCTGAAACGCTCACCGCGACGACCCACGTGCAGGTGACCGCGAAGAAGTAGACCACGCGCTTCCAGTAGCGTCCCGCAACGCGCCCGGAGTAGATGGCGCGCGGGAGGATTGGCGCGAATGGCGAGGAAGGCGAGTCGAACCGCGGAGCTGGCGGCGTTGGCCCGGGCATCGATGCACCGCGAGCCGGCACTTCGGGGGCCCGACGACGTCGCCGTCCGCTTTCTTTCCGCGCCTCTGAAAGTGCTGGTCTCGGTAGAGCCGCTGCGGCGAGCAGCGTTGCGGCTCTACACGAAGCTGATGCCGGGCTCGTACGCCTTCGTGGGCGCGCGCACCTGGGTCTTCGACGGCTTCTTCCAGCAGGAGGTGCGAGGCGGAGCACGACAGGTGGTGGTGCTCGGCGCCGGCTATGACACGCGCGCCTACCGCTTCGCCGAGGAGCTGCGCGCGGCGGGAGCCCGCGTGTTCGAGGTGGACGCCCCCGCAACCTCGCGGCTGAAGCAGGCCCGGGTGCGGCGCCTCTTCGGCGCACTTCCGGCGGAGGTCACCTACGTTCAAGTGGACTTCGAGCGGGACTCCCTCGAGCAGCGCCTCACCGAGGCAGGCTATTCGACCACGGCCAGGACGGCCTTCCTCTGGGAAGGGGTGACGTACTACCTGCGGCAGTCAGCGGTGGAGCAGGTGCTCCGGTTCGTACGCGAGCGGTCGGGGCCGGGCAGCGCCATCATCTTCGACCTTCTCCACCGGAGCATCGTGGAGGGAAGCGACACCTCCTTCGGCGCCCAGCAGCAGCGCCGCTACGTGCAGCGCAAGGGCGAGCCCTTCATCTTCGGCCTGGACCCGGAGGAGCTGCCCGCCTTCCTGGAGCAGCACGGCTTGGGGCTCGAGGAAGTGGTGAAGGCGGACGTGATGGCAACCCGCTACTTCACGCAGGCACCGAAGAATTCGGACCCGTACCGTCTGGCCAGTTTCAACGCCATTGCCGTGGCGAGAGTGCGGGGCTGAAGCCGGACCCATCACGGACGAGACTCGCTGGCATGAGGCTTCGGTTATTCGATTACTGTTGCTTCGATGGTTGCGACTCCTCGCTCCTGCCCCAGGCCTCGCTGAAGCGCACTTGCGCATCAGCGGGTCCGTCCCGCGGTTACATTCGAGTTACACACCGCGCGCCCCGAGCTGCGTACCCTGCTCCTCATCGATACGGAGGACAAGATGGGTCGGCTCATCGCGGGGGTGTTGGCCATGATGCTGAGCGGATGCACGGCGGAAGGTGCGGTGCTGACGAATGGAGGGCCCTCGGGCGAGCTGCGGCTCCGCACCGAGCGCGTCGTCATCTTCAAGGACGGGTACGCACTCCTGCTCAAGCACGCGGAGGCCACCGCGGACACGCGGGGCCAGGTCTTCACGGAGCAGGTGCCCGACGGCGCCGTGCTCGGGACGTTCTGGGCGTGGAGCGAGAGCGGGCCCGCCGTGCGGGTGATGCGCGCCGAGTGGGTGGAGCGCGAGGTGGAGCGCGAGGAGCGTGCCCCCTGCACGGCCCCTGCGGCCATCCTCGCCGCGAACCCGGGCAAACAGGTCACCGTGGAGCTGGAGGGCCTGTCCCTCACGGGGACCGTCCTCGAGCTGCCAGAGGCGGACCCAGGCGTCCAGCCGGTGCCACGCTCGACTTCCGCGTATGAGTCCCTGGTCGCGTCCGCCCCCATTCCGCAGGAGCCGCTCGTCGCGCTGGCGGTGCCGGAGCGAGGGACGGTGGTGCTCGCGGGACGGGACATCCGCCGGGTGTCCGGCCCGAAGCTGACGCTGGAATGCAAGCGCAAGGTGCGCACCCAGGAGAAGCGCAAGCGCCTGTCCCTGGACTTCGGCCCCCAGGCCGCGGGCAAGCCCCTCTCGGTGCGGCTCGTCTACTTCACGCCGGGGTTGCGGTGGATTCCCACGTACCGGCTCGACATGCGGGAGGGCGGCAAGGGCGCGCTCGCGCTCCAGGCGGAGCTGCTCAACGAGCTGGAGGACATCCGAGGGGCCGCCGTGGACCTCGTCGTCGGGGTGCCCAACTTCCGCTTCCGGGACGTGGCCTCGCCGCTGAGCCTCGAAGGCGTGGTGCGCAGCACGCTG
Source organism: Pyxidicoccus sp. M6 (assembly GCF_055568925.1). NCBI lineage: Bacteria > Pseudomonadati > Myxococcota > Myxococcia > Myxococcales > Myxococcaceae > Pyxidicoccus > Pyxidicoccus sp. M6. The sequence continues at coordinate 11,171,671 of NZ_CM145714.1, forward strand.
GCGCAGGCGGCGCCCTCGCTCATGAGCACCCAGAACAACATGAGCAACGCCATGTTCACCCAACGCTCGGGCGAGTGGCGCGGCAATGAGGGCGACACCGCGTCGCCGGCCATCCCGGACTTCGGCGGGCCCGAGGAGTCGGCCGACTTCTTCATCCACCCACTCGCGTCATTGGACCTGCCGAAGGGGGCTCGCGCCGTGGTGCCCCTGTGGAAGGAAGAGGTGCCCACGCGCGACCTCTACACGCTGGACATGGACGTCAAGCGCGACGCGCATGACGCGGACACGGTGCGATACGGGAGTGCGGGAGCGGAGGGGAGCAGCTCGCCCCTGCGGCTCGCGCAGGGGAAGGTATGGCACCAGCTGGAGCTGAAGAACGGGACGAAGTACCCGCTGACGACGGGGGCGGTGCTGATGATGCGTGGCCAGGTCCCGCAAGCCCAGGAGCTGCTCACCTTCACGCCCAGGGGCACCAGCACCCTCGTCCCCCTCACCATCGCCACCGGAGTGCGCTCGTTCCACGAGGAGACCGAGCTGTCGAACAAGCCAGACGCGCTGGAGAGCAACCGGAGCAAGTACGCCCTCATCCGCAAGAAGGGGACGCTCACGATTTCGAACCCGCGCGGCGAGCGGGTGCCCCTGCGCGTCCGGCTGTCCACGGGCGGCAAGGTGGAGCAGGTGTCGGCTGGCGGGCGCGTGAAGGTGGACGACTTCCGCACCGACGACTGGAACGACTACCGGCTGGCGACCGTCAACAGCCACAGCGATGTGGAGTGGACGGTGACCCTGGAGCCCGGGGAGCGCCGTGACCTCACCTACGAAGTCAGCTTCTACCGCTGAGCCGGGGGCGCGGTGGTCGCGCGGCTCAGCGAAGGGTCACCTCTTCGAGCCGGATGAAGGCGAGCCCCTCGGGGCCACTGACAATCTCCCAGATTTCGTAGGTGACGCGGGTGATGTCGCCGTGGGCGTCGAAGTCGACGCCGCCGTTTGCGCCCTCGAAGTCCAGATCGCCACCGACGTTGCGGGCGGCTTTCAGGAACTCTTCGGTGCCGACGCCCACGGAGACCGGGGCCGAGGAGTCGGGCCTGGATACTTCGCGCAGGTGGGCGCGCACGGCCTCGTGGGTGTTCTCGCCGCCCTGCAACATGGCGAGTGCGATGAGGTACACGGCGTCATAGACGGGGAGCATGGACTGTTGCGGTTCCTCCCCCAGGACGCTCCGGTAGGCCATGTCGTGGGCAAGCGTGCTGGGGTTGTCCCGTGGAGCGGTGGGCAGGGTGCCTCGCATGCCGGTGATGATTTCGGGCGGTGCATTCCCCAGGAGCGCGATTTCCCGACTGGCGTCGACACCGTACAGCGCGGGCCGGGGCATGGGGTTGCGCTCGAGCAGGGCGGTGGAGATGCCCGCCGTTTCGAAGGCACTCGCAATGAGGACGATGGCGGGCGGGTCGCCTTGGGCAAACGCCGCGGCGACCTCGCTTCCGAAGTCGGTCGTCTTCGCCTCGGGGAAGGACACCTGGGCCAACACCCGTCCTCCTGCCTGCTCGAAGGCGGCTCGCAGTGTCCGCGCCAGGCCCACACCATAGGGGGTGTTGGTGTGAAGGATGCTCAAGGTGTCGATGCCATCCCGGTGAATCCGGTCCGCCAGCACCCGACCCTGGAATTCGTCCGAGGGGAGCATGCGCCAGACGAAGTCGTCGTCGTCCAGCTCGGAGATGACCGCGGCCGTGGAGAATGTGGAGATGATGGGAAGGCGCCGTGAGACCGCCAGGTCCGCAATCGCGAGCACATCCGAGCTGGTGGGCGGCCCCACGATGGCGACCACTCCGAGGTCCGCCAACTCGTTGGCTGACGCTCGCGTGATGGCGGTGGGGTCGGGGTCACCTCGCTCGGTGGCGGCCAGCAGCAGGTCCAGCTCCTGGCCATTCACGCCCCCGGCGGCGTTGATTTCCTGGATGGCCAGGCGCGCTTCCTTCTCCGCGAAGAACCCATCGAAACCGCCCGGCCCGCCGAATGCCTGGAGCAGGCCGAGGTGGACCCGGTTCGGGTCGGGAATCGGCGGCTCGGGAGACAACGACGTGTCGCAGCCGAGCGCCAGGAGCAACGCGAACACTCCGAGCCGCATGAAGACTCCCCCTTCGCGCGCCGTTACAGCTCGTAGCTGTAGCGGAGCATGAGCTCACGTCCCCGCTTCGGCACGTCAATCCCCCCGAAGCCAGGCTCCGGGTCGTCGAGGTCGAGCAGGTTTCCCAGGCGAATCTGCAGCGTGTGCCGCCCCCACGACTGGAGGTACGCGGCGTCGAGCACGAGCCAGGCGGGCAGCTCGTAGGAGTGGAGCCGGTTCGCCCGGACGTTGGCGACGGTGGCCCTGCGCTCGGAGGCATGACGGAGCGCCGCGCTGAAGGTCCCCAGGACGGGCCCCCGGTATTGCCAGCGAAGCTGCGCCGTCACGCGCGGGTAGCGCTGCGTGGGCGTGGAGACCTCTCCCAGGAAGATGTCGGAGGACTTCGTGTCGGTGTGCTGGTAGGCGTAGCTGCCGCTGAGGGTGTGCCGTCCGAGGAGCCACCGCCCCTCGGCCTCCAACCCCACTCCATCCTGACGCCCGGTGTTCCTGGGCTGGAAGTTGGACCCGAAGGGCACCACTTCCACCTTGTCACGCACACGACTCAAGAAGCCGGCGAGGGCGAAGGCCAGCGTCGGCAAGGGCTGCCAGTGGACTTCTCCCTCCAGCATCCGGGCCGTCTCGGGGCGGAGCTCCGGGTTGCCCACGGCGTCGCCCGGAAACAGGGGCTGGGCGTAGAGCTCCAGCGCCGCCGGTGCCTTGAACGAGGTTCCGAAGAGCAGCTTGGCGGAGACGCGTTCGCTCGGCGTCCAGACGCCGCCGAGGCGGTAGTTGGTGGTGTCTCCGTAGAGGTTGTGCCGGTCATGGCGCGCGTTCGCCGTCAGGCTCAGCACATCCAGCGGGTGGGCCACGTACTGCACGTAGACGCCGACGTTGGTGAAGAGCTTGTGCCCCGCCTCGGGGCTGAGGCGCGTTTGCTCGCCGGTGTCGCGGTCGACGCGGAAGACCTCCAGCAGGTCCTCATCGTCACGCGTGTAGTCCGCGCCCAGGACGAGGGAGTCCTCCCGGAACAGGCGGGCATGCCCTTCGAGCACCGCGTCCCACGCGTCGTAGCCGAAGTCCCGCCTGGGATAGGATTCTTCCGAGCCGATGCTGAGCCGCTCCCTCTGGCTGGGGCTTCCCGTGGCCAGCGCGAGGCTGCCGACGAGCGCCAGTCGCTCGGCCATCTGCCAGCGCGTCCTGGCGCGGGCGTCGAACATGTGCAGTGCGACCCGGTTCTCGTGGGTGAGCGCCCCGAAGTCCAGGAACTCAGCCACCGTGTCGAGCTGGCCATAGCGCGCCAGCACCTCCGAGGAGACCGTTCCGACATCGAGGTGAAAGGTGGCCAGGGTGCTCAGGGGCCGGGTGATGGCGTCACGTGACTCCAGGTTGCGGGCCTGTTCGAACACCGGGAAGTCGGGTGACGAGGAAGGAAGCCGCCGCCCGTCATAGTCGCTGCGCTGCGCCGAGATACCCAGCGTGATGCCCCATGCGTGACTGCCCGCGAGGACCTCCGCGGACACGCCACCCCCCAGGTCATCATTCAGCTGTGCGTGCGCGCCGGCCGTCACCGCGTCGCGCCGCTGCCGGGTGATGATGTTCACCACGCCAAAGAAGGCGTTGGCGCCATACACGGCGGACGCCGGGCCGCGTACGACTTCGATTCGCTCCACCAGGTCGATGGGGAGCAACTCGGGCCCCAGGAGGTTCGTGGTATCCGAGCGGAAGGAGATGGGCTGTCCATCCACCATCACCTTGAGGTTCTTGCTGTAGCCGCGTTGTCCACCGGTGATGCCGCGGACGCCGCAGTCCGCCGCCAGGTAGTCGTGCGTGCAGTAGAGTCCAGGAACGAGCTGGAGCGCCTCGCCCACGGAGGTGAAGCCCCACTGGCGGATGTCCTCGCGCGTGACCACCGAGATGATGGCTGGGGCCTCGCGCACCCGGCGTGGCTCCTTGGTGGGAGTCACCACCGGCGTGGCCATGAGCTCTTCGAGGCTCCGCTCCGATAGAGGCTTTTCCTCCTGGGCGACGGCCGGTGCGGCCTTCGAGAGGAGGGCCACCACCGCGAGCCTCGGCAGCATGGAGCGGGGTACGCGCACGGCACGAAGCATGTACCGTCCTGCGTCAACGGCAATCCAGGTGTTCCGGCGCGATGCACCATTTGACGTCGGGCCGCGCGCCACTGTTGAGCAATCATCCGCGGGGACCGCGGCGTTGCTGCTGGAGCGGGTGGAACGGATGCATTCGAGGCGCGGTGAGCGCCGTGGCACTGGCAGGCCAGGTGGGAGTCTCCCAGCCGACGTTGTCGCAGTGGCTGCGGGCTGACCTCGGCTTCTGACAAGGACTGACACGGATGAGCAGACGCCCACTTCAAATCGCCACCGCCATCCTCGACAGCCACCCCATGCGACGCGCTAATTGCAGAAGACGTAACTGCTGCACTGCCCGGAGGCGAGCGTCGGGTACGTCCCGGGGATGCTCGCGGACGTGGCGGCGCACTTCGACACCGCCCACGCCTTCACCGTCTTGTAGCCGATGCACTGGAACGGCTGCGGGTCCCCGATCCACGTAATCTGGCAGCAGTAGTGGCTGCCGAGGGTCTGCACGGAGCCCTCGCCTTTCATGGCCTCGTCCAGCACACCTGCTTCGTCCTCCGCGGCGACTGACTCGTAGGCTCCGGAGACCTCCGACGGCATGACGACCCGTGCGGACTCCGTTTCGGGGGAGTCCGAGGTGAGCGGCTCCTCCGCGGGGCCACAGGCCGCGACGAGGGCGAGGAGCGAGAGGATGGACAGCGGGTTCAGACGGGACGGGGCGCTTCGGGGCATACGGTCCTCCAGAGGTGTGGACTCATGACACACACTGCGCGTGAATAAATACACCCAATCCGTGAACATATACAACTCCGTTGCATGACGCGGCGAGGCATCGCAGCAGCGGCGTTTCGGCCTGCCAGTGGTGAAGCCGAGCGAGCGCCGCACGTGGCCGCTCCGCGGGCCGCGGCGCGCGTCCGGGGCTGAAGCACCGCCCCGGTGGGAGCGAAGGGCGGCCCCCGCCTCCGCCGAACGAAAATGCGCGGACATGTCCTTCGGTCAGGTCCTGCTCGTCGCGCACCTCGGAGCGCCGTCTTCCTCTCCGTCTGGGCTTCGCGGAGGCGGCAATGACAGACCTGGATGCTATTCACCCTTTCACGCGCGGGGCGTTTCGGGGCCGGAACGCATGTCCCCCTCGCGCGCTCAACCCCATCCAAGAGGTCATCTTCATGCGCCTTCGCGCTGCCGCACTGGCCGTCGTGTCCCTCATGCTCTTGAACTGCGGCGGCTCCTCCGGGGAGGAGCCCGCCGTGGGTGCCGATTCCCAGCGCCCCTCGTTCGTGGACGGCCTGCCCGGCCTCGTCGAGACGGACGCGGGCACTCCCACGACTGGAGGCCAGGAGCCGTCCACCCCCACCGGCACCGTGTCCGGACAGGTGCTCGACACCCGCTTCGCGCCGCTCTCCGGAGTGGACGTGACGCTGTCCGCCGGGCCGGTCCACCTCTCCACCACCACCGCCGCGGACGGGACGTTCTCCTTCTCGGGCCTGCCTGCCGGGGCGGAGCTGCTCGTGTCGCTCCAGAAGGCGGGCTACGCCGCGACGCGGGTGCCCGTCACCATCAACGCGGAGGCGGGCGCCTACCCGCTCGGCAACGGCAATGCGCTGGTGGGGCCGCTGATGCTCGCGAGGCTGGACGGCAGCGTGCGCGCGGCCATCTTCACCTCCGAGGGCCGTCCCGCGAGCGGCGCCCGAGCCTTCATCGAGGCCACGCCCGCGTGGACGAACCTCTCGCGCGGCGGAGCGCATGGGGAGCTGGGCGGCTCCGTCATCGCCGAGGCCACGGCCGGTGCGGACGGGCTGGTGACCTTCACCGGAATCCCCTCTCCCGAGGAGCTGTCCCGGCTGGGCGGCCTGAGCGGCTCCGGGCTGAGCTATGTCATCACCGTGCCCGCGGTGGACGGCAACGCCGACGGCAGCGCGGAGTCCGGCGGGCTGACCACGGTGTACACCGCCCGCGAGCTGCTGCAGGACTCCTCGCCGCGCCTCCTCATGCTGCCCGCCCCCCGGTCCACGGGCGTGCTCGCCATCGTCTCCAGCAACGTGTCCGCGCTGGCGGGTGGCTCGCAGGCGCCCTCGGAGAACATGCTCCGTCCGGGTGAGCCCCTTCAGCTCGTGTTCAACCAGGCCGTGCAGCCCTCATCGCTGCTGGTGCGGCTGACGGACGAGACGGGCAAGCAGAGCCTCGCCGTCACCACCAGCCTGGGCCTGGGCGGCCAGGTGCTCTCCATCACCCCCACGGCCTCCATCGTCGCGGGCCGCGAGTACAACGTGCAGGTCCGCGCGGTGTCGCTCGACAACGGCACCTCCTGGAGCAGCACGGGCTACTTCTTCGGAGGCGACGCGGTGTCCGCGAGGCCGCTCGGCGCGCTGGTGGCGAAGTTCACCGACTCCAACGCCAACAACCTGCTGAACGCCGGTGAGTCGGTGACGCTCACGTTCGACCAGCCGGTGGGCATGTTCGGCTCGGCGTCCCCGCAGGCCTTCGTCGAAGCGGACCTCAACGCCAACGGCGTCATCGGGGATTTCACCGGCGAGCGCGGCTACGCTGGCTCCGGCTTCGGCGTGTTCCGCAACGAGCCCGTGAGCGAGGCAGGAGCGCTCTTCCCGCTCGTGAGCTCGGGCTACACCACGCGCTACGTCTTCACGTACTCCGGCCCCAACCTCGCCGTGGGGACACAGGTGCACCTGGCGCTGTCACGCCTCCCCTTCCCCTCCGCCGGTCTGCAGACGACGTGGGGACAGGCGCTCGTGAATGACTTGCAGGCGCCGCTGGCCGTGGGCCCGTAGCGCGGGCGAGCCGCGCGGAGGACGGTGCTCCTTCCGCGCGGCTCGCGCCCCCGCGGCCTGCCTCCTGGCCAGGCCGCTTGGGCCGGGGGTGCCCCAAGGGGCGGCACGGCCTCTGCTCCGGCCCGGCGCTCGACGAGGTCACGCGTCGCGGGGTCGAGGGCATCCGCGTACCGTGGCGGCCGGAGGACGCGGCGGCCTCATATCGACGCGGCTCGGGTGACGCACTAACGTCCCCGGGCCATGGCCGATACACGACCCAAGGCGCCTCCCACGCACTTCACCGAGGCGGAGGCCGCGGACATCATCCGCGAGGCGAGCGCGCATGCCCTCGGGAGCCAATCCCGCGAGCGGACCCTGACGCGCGAGGAGCTGCTCGCCATGGCGCGCGAGATGGGCCTGAGCGAGGCATCGGTGGAGGTCGCGCTGGCGGCCCGTGGCCAGAAGGACGAGGACCGCCAGAAGCTGCGCAAGGAATTGCTGGGGCTGGTGGCGCACGGCTGCAGCTACACCATCGTCATGGGCGGGCTCACCCTCATCAACCTCTTCGCGGGGGCCGAGTGGTGGGTGCACTGGCCCGCGCTGGGTTGGGGCATCGGCCTGGCGTTCCACACCATGGGCGTGACGCTGGGTATGGCCAAACGCGCGCTGAAGGTGACGGACGAGGAGTAGCTCGCGCGAACAGCCGTTGGAATGACACGAAAAAAGATTCGTCCACTTCCGCCGCCCCGCGCGTTGGGGGCAGAGGCGGTGGATGATTCATGCGTGGACCCGGCATCCAGTGGGCACAGGTAGGCATGAGCGGCGACGATGTCCCTTCCGGGGAGGGCTCGTGGCTCGCCCGCTTCCATGCGGGTGATGCCCACGTCCTCAATGCCTGTTACCGCGAGCACTTCGACACCGTGTACCGCGCCGCCACCCGCGTCCTGTCCCCCGTGGATGCGGAGACCCTCGTCCACGACGTCTTCCTGCGCCTCCTCTCCGACGAGAGCGTGCGCCGCGCCTTCCACGGAGGCTCGCTCACCGCGTGGCTGCACACCCTCGCGCGCAACCTCGCCGTGGACACCGTGCGCAAGCAGCAGCGCGAGCAGAGTGCCCTCGGCCGGCTCGCCGAGGAGCCCCATTGGGATGAGCCGCCCGCGCCCCCGGAACCCTCGCTCGACGCCAGTGATTTGCTGGGGCGCTTCCGCCGCGAGCACCTCCCTCCCCAGTGGGCCTCCGTCTTCGAGGCCCGCTTCCTCCGCCAGCTCAGCCAGCGCGAGGCCGCCGCCGCCCTCGGAGTGAGCCGCACCACCCTCGCCTACCGGGAGCTGCGCGTGCGGCAGCTCCTCAAGAAGTTCCTCCTCTCCCCGGAGGGCCGATGACTCCCGCCTGCGCCGAAGTCCCCCTCGTCGACCGCCACTTCGCCGGCCGCATCCACCGGCGCGAAGAACAGCGCCTGCGCGCCCACCTCCCCGGCTGCGCCACCTGCCGCGAGCGCTACGAGCGCCACCTCCTCCTCTCTCGCCTCGACCCGCGCGCACCGGATGCCCGCACCCGGCTCGCCCGAGGCCTCGGCATCGACGCCCGCGCACCGGCCACCCCCTGGCGCCTCGCGCTCATCTCCGTGGCGGTGGCGTGCCTCGCGCTCCTCATGGTCCGCATCCCCTGGCGCAGCGCCGCCACCGGCGACGAGGGCTTCACGCCCCGGAGCGCGAGCACCACCGCCGCCGAAGCACCACTGCGCGTCTACGCGGTGGAGCCCGGCGGACACACCGCCCTGCTCGGCCCCACGCTGCGGCCGGACCAGGAGCTGGCCTTCGCCTTCCGCAACCCGGACGCCCACCGCTTCCTCATGGTCTTCGCCCGCGACGCCACCGGCCGTGTCCACTGGTACCACCCCAGTTGGACGGACGCGGCCAGCAACCCCACCGCGCTCTCCATTCCTCCCGGTGACGCGCCCCGCGAGCTGCCCGAGGCCATCTCCCACCCGCTGGCGCCCGGTCCGCTCTCCCTTCACGCGGTGTTCCTCGACACGCCCCTCACGGTGCGGGACATGGAGGCCCTGCTGGAGAAGGACGACTCCCTCCAGTCCGTGCTCCCCTCCGGCGCGGACGTCACCACGCTGAGGCTCCAGGTCCTCCCATGAGCTCCACCCTCCCGCTGCTCGCGCTGCTGGCCTCGGGCCTCGCGAGCACCCCGGCTCCCGCGCCGGAAGCGGCGCGCACCGCGTCCTTCGCGCTCATCATCGGCGTCAACCGCGGCAGCGAGCCGGACCAGCCCGTGCTGCGCTACGCGGACGACGACGCCGCGCGCTACCTGGATTTGTTCCGCCTGCTCGGCGCGCGCACGTACCTGCTGGCGCGACTGGACGACAACACCCGCCGCCTGCACCCGCAGGCCGCCGCCGAGGCCCTGGACCCCAGGCGCGCCGAGCTGACCACCGCCGTGAAGCGCCTCTCCGAGGACATCGCCCTCGCGCACAGCCGGGGCGTGGAGACGGTGGCCTACGTCGTCTACGCGGGCCACGGCAACGTGCGCAACGGCGAGGGCTACGTGAGCCTCGAGGATGGCCCCCTCACCGCGCCCGTGCTCTCCGACCAGGTGGTGCGCGCGCTCGGCGCCGACCGCGTCCACCTCATCGTCGACGCGTGCTACTCGTACTTCCTCGCCTACAGCCGCGGCCCCGGCGGACAGCGCCGTCCCCTTCCCGAGGGCTTCACCCGCGCGGTGGGGCTGGCCCAGGCGGACAACGTGGGCCTGCTGCTGTCCACCTCCTCCGCGCGCGAGAGCCACGAGTGGGAGGCCTTCCAGGCCGGCGTCTTCAACCACGAGGTCCGCTCCGGCCTCTTCGGCGCGGCGGACGTGGATGGCGACGGACAGGTGAGCTACCGCGAAATCGCCGCCTTCGTGGAGCGCGCCAACGCGGCCATCCCCAATGACCGCTTCCGTCCCCAGATTCACGCGCGCCCGCCCCGGGGCTCCGAGCAGCTCGTGGACCTGCGGCCCGGCCTGCAGCGCCGCCTCGAAATCGAAGGCTCGAAAGGCGCGCACTACATGTTGGAGGACGCCAACGGCGTGCGCCTGGCCGAGTTCCACAACGCGCCCGGCCAGTCGCTGCGGCTCTTGCGCCCGCCGCCGCGCGGACCGGTGTACCTGTGGCGCGTGGGCGACGCGGCGGAGTTCCCCGTGCCCGCCGCCCCGGACGTGGTGAGCCTGGAGTCTCTCTCCGCCGAGCCCGTACGCGTGGCTTCGCGAGGCGCCGCGCACGCGGCCTTCGAGCACATCTTCACCCTGCCCTTCAGCCAGGCGTCCGTCACCGGCTACCAGTTCCCCTCCGCCCCGCTGGCAGCGGACGCGCAGGGGCCGTGGCTCACACGCCAGCGGCTGGGCTGGGGAGGACTGGCGCTCGGCACGGCCGCCACCGGCGTGGGCCTGTGGAGCACGCTGAAGGCCCGCGACCTCCGGCGCGGCACCACCGCGGACATGCCCCAGGCGGAGGCCGCCGCGCGCAACGCGCGCATCCGGAGCTTCAACACCCGGAGCGGGCTGCTCTACGGACTGGGCGGAGCAGCGGTGCTCGGCGGAACGCTGCTGCTCTTCTGGCCGGAAGCGGAGGCGGTGCCCCTGGCCGACGTGAGCCCTTCGGGAGCCACCTTCGGCTTCGCGGGCGGATTTTGATTCGTCCAGCGCGCCCCGCCGCGGCGTTGAAGCGGCGGAGGCTGAAATCAATGACACACACGAAGCACCCTTCCCGCGCCCTGCTCCTGCTGCTGCTCGGCGCCTTGCTGACCACCGGCTGCGTCGACCCCGTGAACGAGGGTGAGCGGCCCTGTCCCTGCGACGAGGGCTGGACGTGCTGCGCCGACGCCCAGCTCTGTGTCGCGGACGCCAACCAGTGCGAGCGACTGCGGCCCCCCGAGCGGACCGCGCCCTCCGCGCCGCGCCAGCTCGCGGCTACTCCGAAGCTCCGCGCGGTGGAGCTCGGCTGGTTCGAGCCGGAGAAGGACGGGGGCAGTCCCATCACCGGCTACGACGTGGCGGTCAACCCGCCCGAAGAGGGGATGGCGGTGACGGTGGACGGGCGCACCGCGCGGGTGACGGGGCTGCGCTCCGGCGCGACGTACCAGTTCACCGTGGCCGCGCGGAACACGGTGGGGCTCGGGCCGGCCACGAGCGTGGCGGACGTGCGGCTGCCGGATGTGCCTCGAGCGCCCCTGAGCCTCGCCGTGGAGCGGGGTGACGGACAGGTGCGCGTCACCTGGGAGCGCCCGTCCTCCGACGGAGGCCTGGACATCCTCGGCTACGTGGTGACGGCGCACCCGCGCGGCGTGAGCGTCGAGATGGACGGCTCGAAGCGGACCGCCGTGGTGGAGGGACTCACCAACGGCGAGGCCACCACCGTCACCGTGCGAGCCGTCAATGAAGCGGGCCCCGGCCCCGAGTCCGAGCCCTCCGCGTCCGTGGTGCCAGCCCGCGCCCCCGCCGCGCCCGCGTCCGTGTCCACCGTGCCGGGCGTGCGCACGATGTCCGTCGCCTGGAAGGCCCCCGAGGATACCGGCGGGCTGCCCGTCTCCGGCTACGTCGTGACGGCCCTGCCCGGCAATGCCAGCCAGCAGGTGGACGGCGCCACCACTTCGGCCGTCTTCACCGGGCTGGAGAACGACACCGCGTACCGCTTCACCGTGGCCGCGCGAAACGAGGTGGGCCCCGGGCCGGTGACGGACTCCGAGCCCGCGCTCACTCCCGGGCTCCCTGGTGCACCGTCCCTCGTGGAGGTGACGCCCGGCGTGCGCTCGCTCGCGGTGGCCTGGGCGCCGCCCCTCTCCGACGGACGCGCGCCCCTCTCCGGCTACACGGTGAAGGCCTCGCCTTCGGGCGCGAGTGTGGAGGTGGGCCCCGGCGTGCGCGAGGCCCTCCTGGAGAACGTGCCCAGCACGAAGGAACAGCGCGTCACCGTCATCGCGCACAACGCGGTGGGAGCGAGCTCCGCCTCGGCGGCCTTGCGCGCACAGGCGCGGCCCGCCCCCGCGGAGCTGACCGAGGTGACGGTCCCCAAGCCCGATTGGGATTGGGGCTGCCGCTCCGTGCACTATTCCCTGCGACAGACGGATGGAGCGCGGACCGACGTGCTCGTGGAGGTGGACGCCGACGGAGACGGGACGTTCACCCGCGCCACGCAGGCAGGCAGCGGGACGGCGTCGGGGCTGGTGGCGCTGGAGACCACCGCCGGAGGCGTCGCGCATGAGTTCCTCTGGAACCGCTCGCGCGACGTGCCCGGTGCCGCGACTGCCCGGTTGCGCATCACCGCCACCGTGCCCGGCGCATCCCCCGTGAGCCAGATTCTGCCCGTGACGCTGGACGCCTCGAGCCGGCGCTGCGAGCTGGACCTGGACTCCAGCCCCGTGCACCGGGTGCCGCAATATCCCGCCCCTGGCGCGAAGGACCTGGCGCTCGGCGACTTCGACCGGGACGGCAAGCCGGACCTCGCGGTCCTCCACGAGGGCAGCCTCGGCCTCAGCACCATGGGCGGACAGGGGAACGGGCACCTCGATTACTCGGAGCCCAACGTGAATCCGCTGCCGGGTGACGCCCTGACGGCCGCGGACCTGAATGGCGACGGACGGCTGGACCTGATTGCCGTCGACGCCGACGCCTCGCTCGGCACGTCCGTGAGGGTGGCGTTCGGCATGGCTGGCTCCAGGTCCTGGGAGGCCGCCGTCACCACCTCGCTGGGAGGGACGGGTGACTCCGCCAGGGCCACCGCCGCGGTGGCGCGGGACCTGGACGGGGATGGAGCGCCGGAGGTCATCGTGTCCGACACCCAGGGCCTCTACGTGCTGCGCCACACCGGCGGAGGCAATCTGGCCGTGGCCTTCACGGAGCCCCTCGTCCCCCGGGGCATCGTCGTCGCGGGAGACTTCGACGAGGACGGTCTCGAGGATATGACGGTGGTGGGCGACACCGTCCACGCCTTGCACGGCCGGGGCCTGCTCGCCTTCACCCATGAGTACCTCGGGACGCTGGCGGGCCCCGTGGCCTCGGCCATGTCCGGGGACTTCAATGGCGATGGCCACCTGGACATCGTCGCGGTCGTGATGGGTTCCGACACGCGGAAGACCGTGCTCCAGCTCCTGCCGGGAGCCGGCGATGGCCGCTTCCTCGCGCCCGTCACGCTGTTGGAGCACGCCGACGTAGGCGCCCTGGCCTGGCTGGCCTCGCTCGCCACGGGCGATGTGGACGCGGATGGGCACCTGGACGTGGCGTACGTGGACGGGTTCTCGCCTGGCGTCACCCTGCTGCACGGGAAGGGCGACGGCACCTTCGAGTTCCGCGAGCTCGCGGCGCAGCGGTACCCGATACGCATCGCGATGGCGGACTTCGACGGCAGCGGCAGGCCCGACCTGGCCGTGCTCTCCCGATTGAGCGACGTGCGCGTGCTGCGTGATTCGGAGCCTTCCTCGCGACCGGAGATTGGCTCCTCCGCCGTCTCCGCGGACTTCGACGGGGACGGCTGGAACGACGTGGCCTCGCTGGTGGGCGACAACCTCCAGGTGCACCTCACCCGGGCGCAAGAGGGCCTCGTGGCGCGAGCCCCCTCCCCCGCCCCCGAAGGCACCTGGCGGCTGCTGCCTGGCCACTTCGACGCGGACTCCAAGGTGGACCTGCTCGCGGTGACCTTTACCCAGCTCCCCGGTGGCACCGGGGTCCGGAAGCTCTTCCTGCTGCGTGGCACGGGCGAGGGCACGTCCGCCAGCGCCGAGGAGATTCCTACGGGAGGCAGCCCCGCGGACGTCGTCGTCGGAGACGTGAACGGGGATGGAAAGCTGGACCTGGTCTGGGACGACGAGCGCCAGAGCAGCGCTCACGCCGTGAGGCTGTCGCGAGGCAAGGGAGATGGCACCTTCGCGCCCGGCGCGGTGATTACCACGTACTCCAGCGTGATCGGGCTGGCCCTGGGGGACCTGACCGCGGATGGCAGGGCGGACCTGGTGGTACTCCCCAGCGCCTTCCCGAACGTCGTCCTGGCCATCTTCGAGGGACGAGCGGACGGCACGATGGCCAAGGTCAGGGATTACTCCCCATTCATCCCCGAGACCTGCTCACCACCATCGCGCCACCCGCTCATCGATGACCTCGACCAGGATGGGAACAAGGACATCATCGTCGGCTGTCAGGGCGCCAGGGGCGGCGTGCTCCCGCTGTTCAACCTGGGCGGGTTCACGTTCTCGAGCAGCTACTCCACCATCGACATGAACGTGCATGGGCTCGCCGCCGCAGACCTGGACGGTGATGGAGGGCGGGAGCTCATCGCCGCCGTCCCGGAAAGCGCGGGCGTCTGCATCCTGAACCTCAGGGCCATGAGCGACAATCCTCCGGCGTGCTTCGGGACCCTGCCCGCCCCGGGAAACATTGCATCCGAGGTGGTCGTGCTGGACGTCGAACACGACGGCATCCCCGAGGTGCTCGGGACCAACTACCAAGCCGGCTCCACCCTGCTGCGCCTGCGGTGAGCGGCGGCGCGCAGGTGCTGGCCTGGAGGGCTCCAAGCGCATGGCCCGGGAGCCCTCCAGCCCGCTGGTGAAGGCATCTCGCGAAGAGCCTCCGGACGACTTCGCCGTGTCCCTCCCCCGGCGCATTCTCATCCGCCTGTAGGCTTGGGCTGACGCGCCTCCTCCAGGCCAGCGGGCAGACCTTCAACGAGTTCATGTACGGCGAGAAGCCCGTGCACACCGCGCTGTGGCTCTTCCACGAGGCCGGGCTTGGCAAGGACGGGCACCTGGTGGACCTGGGCGCCCGGGCTCGCGGCGTGGAGCTGCTCCCGGCCCACGTCGCGCTCGCGGCAGGTCCGCTGAAGCGCGCGGGCGCGGAACTCGCCGTCGGTAACGCGACCCTGGCTGACCTCTCCGAGCCACCCGCGCCTTCACCCACTGACCGTCCCTACCCCGGAGGCACGCAAGGGGCGGCACGGCCTCTGCTCCGGCCCAGCGCACAGTCCGCGCGTCACCCTCCAGTGGCCCTTTTCAACCCCTTTGCACCAGTCCGCTCCTCAAACAGGGTCCCCATTCCGCCTATAGTTCATCCAGCCATGAATCACGACGTGTTCATCTGCCATGCCACAGAGGACAAGCAGGGCGTCGCCCTGCCGCTGGCGGATGCCCTGCACCGCCGAGGCTTGAGGGTTTGGCTCGACGCCTATGAGCTCCGGCCGGGAGACAGCCTGAGGGAGAAAATCGACGCGGGACTGGCGGGAAGCCGGTTTGGTGCCGTCATCCTCAGCCCGAGCTTTTTCGCCAAGAAATGGACGCGGAATGAGCTCGGGGGGTTGTTCGCGCTGGAGCAGCCGGGCAGCACCCGCATTCTGCCCGTCTGGCACAACGTGGATGAGCATGCCGTGGCGAGCGCCTCTCCCATGCTGGCGGACCGGCTGGCCTTGAAGACCAGCGAAGGCATTGAAGCGATAGCAGCGAGGATTTGCGAGATCGTGCTCCATCCCTCAAGCGGAAGCCCTTCCGCTAAGGCGCCCACGCTTCGAACCCGGCTCCTGCAGGTTGTCGAATCGACGGACGAACCCGGCCCGATCCGGATGTTGCTGAGCGGCGCGCCCGTCATCCTTGAGAATGCGTTGAAGGGTGCCAGGGGGGCCGAAGTGCTCAAGCGGCTTGAGCTGGGCCAGCTCTCCCCGGATTTCTGCGTCGGCCAGCCCATGCAGAGCACGAGGAGGATGGTCTGGTCGCTCGTGTTTCTCGAAAGAACCTCACTTGATCTGGTGCGCCCTGGTGAGTCGAGCCCCGCTCCTCATGTGGCGGCCCGGCTGGAGCGGGTGGAATCCCTCCGGGAGTGGATGCAGAAGAACCTTGCGGCGGCACGAGCGCACCTCCGGGATGTCCGGCCAAACTTCATGGCCGTGATTGTCGGAGGCCGCCGGGCGAACCTCTCGGCGAGTCAGTCCAGCGCGCTCGGCGAATTGAATGACACGCTGATGGCGGTCCACCTGCACACCTATGATTGGTTGCTCGATGCCGCGCCTGTGGGAATGGAAACCCCATGAACATCGATGAAGCCTGGCTGGGGACCCTGCGGTTCGAGACCTTCTCGGGGATCGCGGTGACAGGCATAGCAGGTGTCGGGGCCGAAAAGGTGGTTTTCGATGCAACGGCACCCGATGGCAGGAGGGTGGTTCTCAAGACCTACAAGACCCAGCTCGGGTTCTTCATCAAGGAAGTGCCGCCCTCGCTGACCCCCAAGCCGCTCTACAGCGTCTCGCGGGTCAACGAGAAGCTGTGGCGCTTATGTGGAAATACCTACCTGGATAGCATGTCCCAGGATTACGACAGGCTCTTCAGCAGCATCCTGCTCTCGGTCCACAAACATGGACTCGTGCCACTCCTGGGTGCATCGATAGCATGGCAACTGTTCGATGAACTGTCCTTCATCGTCTGTACGCCAGGCTTCCGTATGCGCCTCGCTGACTGGGCCGAGCTGGGGAGTGGGGCACAGGAGGCTGACGAGATTGTCAGCGTGAACGGTGCCAATTTCCCGATTACGAATTTGAGGAGCGTGTTGCGGAGGAAGGCACTCGAAGCGCTGCAGGTAATAGACGAGCTTGCTGCGGAGCAGGCGGAGTTGAAGCCAGAGTTGCTCGCTCGAAATCCACTCTGGATTTGGGGGGCTGCCGTAATGGAAGGCTTCTTCACCGACGAAGAGTTGCCAGAGGTCGTCAGGTATGTTGAGCAGAAGTTCGGAAGGCTGCCTGAGCGCGATGACAGCTATGTCCTGGTTTCTCAGGCGGAGTCTGTCGGGAGGCTCCTCGCGAGCTTTTTGAATAAGTCCGGCGTCGAGCGGTTTGTCCGGCTCTGCGCAATGCTTGGCATGTTCTTCCAGGTGACGAACCGCGACGGTGAAGTGGTGGCCGATGGGTTCAAGTTCATCCGCGGGTAAGCAAAACGGTGAGCGTCCAGGTAGCTGTCGCGTGAGAGGATTCAGCCGATGCGCGTCCGCTCCTGCACAGCTGAGGTGGGGGGCGTGGAAGGGTTGAGGCGGACTGGCCCGCTGGCGGCCAGTCGCGCGTATCGCGGCCCCAGCGCTCGGGGCGACGGGCTCGGGCGCGCTGGTACACCTGATGGCGCCGGGCGAGCAGTGCGGTCTCACGGCCGAAGTGCCTGTCGTCGGGCGTGACGAAGCGGATGGCGGAGTGTCGTCGGTGCTCTGGGTTGTACCAGACCACGAAGCACGTCATCCACGCCCGGTGCCAGCAGCCCTGCCTCGCGCATCAGCCGCAGGCGGCGGGCCTTCGAGGTGCGCACCTGCCGGGCGCGCAGCCCAAGCCCACACCTTGGCCGGCATTCATGCTGGAATTCCCCCGAACGACGCTACCCGGACACCCTATGAGACTGCCGATATTCCAGATCGATGCCTTCACCGACAGGGTGTTTGGCGGCAACCCGGCTTCGGTCTGCCCGTTGGCGCAATGGCTGCCTGACACCGTGATGCAGCAGATTGCGATGGAGAACGCGGTGGCCGAAACCGCCTTCTTCGTCCCACGGGGGCAGGATTACGAGATCCGCTGGTTCACTCCCGAGATCGAGATGGACTTGTGCGGGCACGCCACGCTGGCCGCCGCGCATGTCATCGCACGGCATCTCGACCCGTCCGTCGAAGCGATCCGGTTCCAGTCGAACAGCGGCGAGTTGCCCCCTGTATCAGGGAAGTTGTCGCCTCGGCTGACGTGCCGGAGCCAGGGGACAGGGACGGTGGGCAACCCCAGGTGCCTCAACACCTGATTGACGCCGGGGCCTTTGAGAACCGCCGGTAGCTCACTCGTCCTCGACATTGAGCGCTTGGTCGTGGGCCGTTGGGATGATGGTCAAGTCCGCGCTCCCTGGCGCCGCAGGCTCCTGTACCTCCCTGCGGACCAGCCCGATCACCTGCGCCGCGAAGTGGATCCGATCCGTCCTCAGGATGTTAAAGCGGCCCCGGTGCCCCCAGAGTGTCTCTGGATTGTCTGCGCGGATTTCGCAGTTCCAGGTTCCGTCGGGCTGCGTGGAGATCCGCACGCGCTTCATGGTGTATGCCCCCTGGTCGATGTAGTCATTGGTCGCCAGCACATAGATGCCATCGTTCTCGATGACGCCCGGCAACGAGGAATTGGACGGGGACTCCGAGTTGTCGACCGGCTCAAGATAGACCCCGTCCAGGAACCTGAGCGCCACGATGTCCTGGTCCTGCAGCGTGTCCGCCATTGATGAGCCAGTGACGACGGCGAACGCATCGATCTTCGTTCCGTCGATGGTTTGGAGTGGGAGGTGCGGACCTGGGATCGGAGCGAGGTTCAGACCGGCGGCGATACGAAAGATCTGGTTCAACTTGCGTGCGGATTGAATCGCCTCGAGGGGGACCGTGTACTCCTTGAGTCTGTTCCGGAGGTTGCGTCGAGCAGGCCCTTGGAGCCGTTGCTGCAGGACCTGCACGCCGGTGGCAACAACAGGCTCTGGTTTCAACTGAGCGAGAGGCTGCCCCAGCGCGAAGGCGAAGAAGGTCAGAAGCCGGTCGTTGAGCGATGTGGACTCGTCGATCTTTCGGGTCACGATCCACGGCTTGTCGGTCGTCCATGTCTCTTCGAAGATGTACTTCTCGAAGTTCGGTTCGTGGACGAGGCTGCGACTGTTCCCCGTCAGGAGTTGGTCGATCTGCGCGTTCGCCCGGTCCGCGTTTGCCCCCTGGTCCCGGTCGTAGATGACGCGATATCCGATACCGAAGGCATTGAGGACCTTCTGGAACGCCGGGATGGTCCATTTTCCCCGGCAGTTGATGAATGTGGTTGCACGCCTCGCCAGGAGGTACCGGGTCAGGTCCAGTTCCCCCAGCGCGTGGAGCTTCCTCGCTGTAGCTTCGACCGCCGCGATTTCGCAGTCCCCCTCGACCAAGCAGACCTTCTCAGAGAAGAACGCTTCGTTCACGGCCGGGTCGAAGTTGAGCAACATCCGGAGTCTCGCGCGCTGCTGGTGGTCCTCCTCGGACTGCGCGAACACATCCTGGGTACGCTGCGTGGCGACGGGATGCCCCTCCTTCTTGCGCAGGATGACGATGCCGTCATGGCGATCCGCGAGGTCCAGGAAGACAGGCGAATGCGTCGTGCAGATGACCTGACCGATACCGCTCCGCGCGATCTTCAGGAGCGTGTCGCGCATCCTCCGGCACATCCCGGGGTGCAGATAGATCTCCGGCTCTTCAATCAGGAAGAGCATGTGCTGATGCTCGCGCGACGCGCTCTGCCTGTTCTGCTCCACGTATAGTTGGAGCAGGGCCAGGACGATGGACCGCTGCGCGCCATGGCCCTGGTGGTCCGGACGCGTGGACAGGCCCGCATCCAGCACCCGGAACTGGGTGCTGCTCGCGAGATCCGAGGTCACATCGGGTGCGCTGAACGTGAGTTCGGCACTGATGTTGATGAGTTCCTTGAATTTCTCCGTGAGCTTCTCCTCCATGCTGGCAACGATCCGGTGCTTGCCCTCCGTGGCGAAAAGGTCCTGGAGTTCCGCCGCTGCCTTCTTGAACTGAACGACGCGGTCGTGGTTCGACAGGTGCTGCTCGAACAGCGAGTTCACGATCTTGCGGATCGATGATGCTTTCGCTCCCACGTCCGTCTCTTCGGTCGTTTCGCGAAGCGCTGGGACATAGACGACGTTGGGAAGGGCCGCTTCGAGAGCGGTCGCGCTACCGCTTGCATAGGGAGTCCACTCGTCTTGCTGGCGGGTAACGAGCAAGGGGGACTTGAGCTCGCGAGCGATTTCAATGAACTGGTCCAGGGTGACTTTGGTGGATGCGACGTCTTTCGAGAATCGCTCGAGGAGCGGCGTCCACAGCTCATCCGTTGCCACCATCGCCCGGAGCGACTTGAGGGTGAGGGTCTGCTTGGCGGATGTCCAGCCCGTGAGCTGGCACTCAGGTGGACGACCCGGGGTGTATGCCCAGTTCTCCGAGGCGGCTCCGGGGGCCTTCCAGATGCGTTTCAGCCGGTAGCGCTGCTGGCCGCCTTCGGAGAAGGTGCTCGCGGTGAGGGCGGCCAGCTCCCTGTCCCTGTCAGTGAGCTGATCGAACTCCAGCTCGACTTCGATCGGCCCGCTGGTGGAGTCATTGCCTGGAAACTGCTCCTGCATGGCCTTCATACTGGCGGTGCATGCGAGCCTGATGGCCTCCATGATGGAGGACTTCCCTGCGTTGTTCTCCCCGACGATGGAGAGGAAGTCCGCAGAGCCCTGGCGCAGTGCTTCCTTCTGGGGAATCCGCAGCTCAATCGACTTGATGGACTTGTAGTTCCGGATGGCTACGCGATCCAGCCTCATGGGTACGCTCCTCCGTGTCTCGGATGGAGCAGGTAACGCGCGGAGATTCATCACGGCCATACCCCGTGAGGGGGATTGCCGCTGCGAAGGCTAACGACGTACGGGGGCGGTACGTGGCCGGAAGGGCTCCATGTCCTAATGACGCCCGGCCTTGGTAGCGCCGTCTACGGAATCGGGGCAAGCTCATCTTCGCTCCAGGCGCGAAAGTGCGGCCATTTCTGCTCCCTCAAGCGGGGGCGGAGCCGGGGCTGGAGGAGGAGAGCCCGGCCCAGGCTGCGATGGTGGAGTCGACGATGGAGCGCACGCCGCGATTGGATCGGGCGGGACTGCTGCGCCGGACGGAAAGCGCTGGATGTCGTCGCCTGCTCTCGGTGTGGAGGCCGCAGGAGGGTGCTGGCATACCTGACGGCCCCCGGTGGGGGCGCGCCATTCTGGAGCTGCTCGCGCACACGTTCGAGGTGCATCTGCGTCACGCGCTGCGCGGAGAGCGTCTCCCTCGCCGGAGGAGTACGAGGCTCCCTCGGATGGGGGGTGCTGCCGGCGGTGGAGCCGTTCAGAATCCGGCTTCCACTCACTCAGAGGGCGACATCATGAGCAGCTCGAATCGAAAGACCGCCAGCTTCGGGGTTCCTTGGGAAAAGGCGTATGGCTACGTGCAGGCCGTACGCTTGAACAACACCATCTACGTCTCCGGCCAACTTTCGCACACCCCGCGGGGCGAGCTCGTCGCTCCGGCAGCGCTGGGCGCGGACGGCAAGCCCTCGGACTTCTCGACCATGGAAGCGCAGATGAAGCGCACCTACGAGAATGCCGAGGTGCTGCTGGCCGAACTGGGCGCGACCATGGCGGACGTGGTGGAAGAAACGCTGTTCGTGCTCGACGTTCCGTCTGCCTTCGCAGCCAGTTCGAAGGTGCGGCCGCTGGTCTACAAGCAGGCGGTGCCGCAGGTTGCCAGCAATCTGATCGGCGTGTCTGCCTTGGCCTTCCCCGAGCAGCTGATCGAGATTGCATTCAGGGCGGAAGTCCAGGGCTGAGCCCGGCCGCGCGCTCGCATCGGCGAGCCGTTGCCGGCTACGCCGAAGCGCCCAGCCTCGGCCCCTGCGCTCCAGCCCTCCCCTTCAACCGGTCTCCTTTTTTCCTAGGCTCGCGCGGGCAACCGGGACAAAGTTGTTCATGTCTTCGGACCCGCGCTCCACGTGGACGACCTCTCCGACCACTCGCGAGAGCAGCGCATCGCCTTCGCCTATGCGCCGAGGCTCCAGGCAATCCCCGATGAAATGGTTCCTTACGTGCGTCGCGCCGGTCCTGCTCGCAGTATGGATTTTGTTCTTGAGCGCTCACGGGCCGACCTCATGGCTGGTAGTTCCTGGCGCTCTGATTGGCAGTGCCTGCGTCGCTGGCTTTTCTTTTCTGCGCTCGTCCTCTCGTCCCCTGCGAGCTCTCTCCCTCTCGCTCTATCTGCTGCCACTGGGGCTCTTGTCTACCTATCGTGCGTCGCCGTTCTCCGTATCGAAGACCTTCGAGATCGGCGCGCTCCCGCCGGCTTCCGCGCCTTCCGAAATGTCGATTGCCCAGCTTCCGACCGGCGCCACCTACCGCAGCGCGTCCTTTGGGTATCGCGGTGGCTCTCTCTTCGAGCCGCGAGAATTCTCCATGACCGCGACCCTGATCAAGCACCCCAAGGGTGATCTCTTGATCGACACCGGGTTCGGTCGGGATATCGCACAGCACCTCGCGACGCTGCCTCTCTTCTTTCGGCTCCTGACACGATACTCGCTGCACAAGACCGCGCGCGAGCAACTCCAATCGAGCGGATATGACCTGACCCGGCTGCGCGCGATCCTTTTGACCCACTCCCACTGGGACCACATCAGCGGCACCGCGGATTTTCCCGAAGTGCCTGTCTGGATACCTCCCGCGGAACGAAGCTTCGTACAAGGTGAAGACTTCACCACGGCCTCGGCAAGAAGCATCAAGTCGCTGCATCTCGAAGAGTATCGATTCGATGCGCACCCCTATCTCGGCTTCGCGGAGAGCCATGATGTCTACGGAGATGGCACGGTGGTGATCGTCCCGGCGCCCGGCCATACGCCGGGCTCTGTGATTGTCTTCGTGACGCTTCCGGACAACAAGCGCTACGCCTTTATCGGAGACCTCGCCTGGCAATTGGAGGGCGTCACCGAGCAGGAGGAGCGCCCGCTCACGCAGCGCCTCGCAGATGTCGAGCCTCGGCTCGTTCGTGAGAACCTCGCGCATATGGCCGCGATATCAGCGCGATACCCGGAGATGACCATCGTCGTCGCGCATGATCCGCGGAGCTTCGCATCGATTCCGACGTTGGTGCCAAAGCCATGAGATGGGCCGGTGTGTGCCCAAAGCCGAGAGGGTGTCAAAGAATTCGTGTGGGGGACTCGGCACGACACGCGGCGGGAAGGAGTAGAGCGGAAAGGGGGCCGAAAAGTCCCCGCGCACCCACTGAGCTGCCGCCTCGCGGAACGCCGCGACGAAGGCCCGATACTGCTCCCCGGTGGCACCGGGGTCCGAAAGCTCGTCCTGCTGCGTGGCACGGGCGAGGGCACGTTCGCCAGCGCCGAGGAGCTTCCCACGGGAGGCAACCCCGTGGACGTTGTCGCCGGAGACGTGAACGGAGATGGAAAGCTGGACCTGGTCTGGGTCGACGAGCGCCAGAACGCTCGGAACCAGGACATCATCGTCGGCTGTCGGGGCGCCAGGGGCGGCGTGCTCCCGATGTGGAACCAGGGCGGCTTCACGTTCTGGAGCAGCTACTCCGCCATCGACATGAACGTGTACGGGCTCGCCGCGGGAGACCTGGACGGTGATGGTGGGCGGGAGCTCATCGCCGCCGTCCCGGAAAGCGCGGGCGTCTGCATCCTGAACCTCAGGGTCATGAGCGACGAGCCTCCGGCGTGCTTCGGGACCCTGCCCTACCAGGGGAACCTGGCATCCGAGGTGACCGTGCTGGACGTCGAGCACGACGGCTTCCCCGAGGTGCTGGGGAGCGGCTACGAGGCCGGCTCCACCCTGCTGCGCCTGCGGTGAGCGGCGGCGCGCAGGTGCTCTCCTGGAGGGCTCCAAGCACATGGCCCAGGAGTCCTCCAACCCGTCGGTGAAGGCCGCCTGGGGTCCATGGTCCTCGAGTTGCTCACGCGGCTCGGGGACCTCACCCTGCCGCGCACCGTCATTGCCTGGTCGGTCGCCCGGTGAGAGGGTCCTCCATGTCCCCCGTGCGCACGCGGTGTTATGTGGCTCCGCTCAAGACCTTCCGAAAAGGAGCGAGTCATGCGGAGCCTCATTCTCTGGACCCTGCTGTTGTTCTCCACGACGGCCCTGGCAGCGGAGACGCGGCTGGTCGTGAGGGCTCGCGCCCGGGACGGCAAGTTCGTCGGGACGTCGATGGGGGGCGTGCGGGTGGTGCTTCGGGACGCGCAGTCCGGCCAGGTGCTGGCCAGCGGCGTCACCGCCGGCTCGACGGGCAACACCCAGACGCTGATGAAGCAGCCACAGGCCCGGGGGACGCCGCTCGCGGATGAGACCTCCGCGAAGTTCACGGCCACCCTGGACCTTTCCGAGCCGCTGCTGGTGACGGTGGAGGTGTCCGGGCCCCTTGCGCAGCGGCAGGCGCTCGCCACCAGCACCACCCAACTCTGGCTGCTGCCCGGCAAGCACATCGAGGGCGATGGCCTCATCCTGGAGCTGCCCGGCTTCGTGGTGGATGTGCTGACCCCATCGGCTCACGAGTTCCTCAAGCTCGCCGCGGACAAGAAGCTCACCATTCCCCTGCGCGCCAACCTCACGCTCATGTGTGGCTGCCCCACCGAGCCCAAGGGACTCTGGGACTCCAGCCGGTACGAGCTGCAGGCCACGGTGAAACACAACGGGAAGCCGCTCACCCAGTTCCCCCTGAAGTACGCCGGGAAGACCAGCACCTTCGAGGGCGAGCTGTCCGTGCAGCAAAAGGGCGCCTACGAAGTCATGGTGACCGCGTTCGACCCCGTCACCGGCAACGCCGGAGTGGACCACACCACGTTCGTCGTCGAGTAGCGGCCAGGCGGACAGTGCTGATGGCGCAGCGCGAGGGAGTCGTGAATCCCTCAGCGCTTGCGCCGGGGGCGCACGTTCGCGGCCTGCAGCTCGCCAGGTCGCTCGGGGCCGAGGTGACCGGCGTTTGCAGCGCGGGCTCAAGATGGCAACTCCAATCATTGAGCCCCCGGGTTTTGTGGACACCGGAGATGAGGTGACCGAAGGATGTCCACGACGACACAGAGGCGACCGCGCAGGCAGCACACCCCGGAATTCCGAGCCGGAGCGAATGAAAAGCATTGCGTGAAGACGCCTGTCGTTTGAGCACGCTTCGCGGCTTGGAGCAGGCGCAAGCAGAGGGATGAAGCGAGGTCTGTGCCGACACCACAAAGCCAGTCGCGCCACGAATTGTGAGCGCGCTTGACGTCACGCTCTGCACTGCGCTCTCCTCGTTTCATGAAAGCCATTCTCGCAGTGCTCGTGAGCGCAGCAGTCACCCTTGCCTCTGCTCCCGCCTTCGCCCAGGAGCGCGCCAATGACTTGCTCGACGGCAAACCTCCCCCCACGGGCACCGGGATGCTCGTCGCCGGCAGCATCTTGACCGGCGTGGGTGCGGTCAACCTGCTCACCTCGCCCCTTTGCAAGACCAGCGTGATACCCCGCGACTCGCAGGACTTCTGCCTTGGCAGCTCCCTGGTGCTCGGCGGCACCCTCGCGGCCGTGGGCGTCCCGCTCCTGCTCGTGGGCATCAGCCGCCACAACACCTACGTCGAGTGGAAGCGGAATAACCGCGTCATCTCCTCGCTCACCGACCTCAGCATCGCGCCGACCCCAGGCGGCGCCGCGCTCACATGGAGCGCCTCGTTCTGACGTCCATGCCCGAGGCGCGTCTGCCGCTCATCCATGGGCGGCAAGATGACAGGGAATGGAACGCCACGCGGATGCAGCAGGCAGCCAGGGTGCTGATGGCCACACCGGAGAGTCTCTCGGCCACGACGACCCAGCGATACTTCGAGGAGATGTCCCATCCCCACTCCTTGATGCCCGCGACCTGGAAGAAGGGATGGAAGCAGGCGAAGCCGAGGACCCCGAGCAGCCCGGGCCGGGCGCGGACTCCAGGACGCCGGAGGTCACGGGTCGCGCGCCACTGCTCATGGGGCCGGGCATGAAGCTGGGCGGGTAGAGCTGGAGGCAGCTCGACTCGCGCCCGGGGCTGGCCCTGGCGAAGAGGGGAATGTGCTACCCTGGGTGGCCCAGGACGCCACTTGGCCGCAGGGACCGAATCGCATGTTCAAGGTTCGAGCAGAACAGTTGCAGGCGATGCGCCAACTCATGGCCGAGCAATTCATGGAGCAGATGGCCACGCACCTGCGGGAGGTCTTCCCCGAGGAGACCCAGCCCTGGAGCGAGGAGCGCCTGCTGAAGCACGTCACCGAGGCGGCGGAGCGCGCCTCGCAGTACGGCGTGGTGCTCGAGGGCGACGTCCAGCGTTACCTCGAGTGCGCCGTCCTCTACGGCTGGGACTTCGACCGCGCGCCCGAGTCCGCCTGGGCCCGCGCCATTCTCGAGGACAGCCGTCTGGACGGAGTGGCGAAGATGGATGCCCTGGAGGAGTACCAGGCCGCGCAGCTCGGCGGCCCGGCCCCGGACGCGGAGAACGAGGAACGCCATGCCTGAGCAATACACCGTCCAGAAGGGCGACAACCTCTACAACATCGCCAAGAAGAAGCAGGTGTCCTTCAACGAGCTGAAGGCGAAGAACACGTACCTCAAGGCCCGCAAGCCGCCCTACCGCATCTTCCCGGGGGACAAGCTCGACCTTCCGCCGAAGAAGCTCGGCAAGACGGAGGTCGGCGCCACCACGCAGCCCTGCCCCTACTGCAAGGCCGAGGAGCTGGTCATCCAGAGCTCCGACACCAAGAGCACCAGCAAGCAATTCACCGTGGACCTGGTGAAGCACTCCCAGGCTGGCCACGGGCCCCACGTCCTGCAGGTCATTGCCAGCAGCTACAAGGCCGACACGCTGACCTTCAACGTGAAGGGCAAGTGCAAGAACGGCAAGCCCTCGAAGTCTGGCGACTCCGCGAAGTGCGAGGTGGACGTCCGTCCGAACTCGCAGGGCGCCTGCCCCACCGTGTTCGTCACCGGCCCGGCGGTCCTGGTGGACCAGCCGAGCCCCTCCAAGGTGAACATCTACTCGTCGCGCACGGACCCCTGCGATGAGGACTTCATCGACTTCTTCAAGCGGGTGCTGGTGCCCAACTCGTACCCCGAGGTGTACGCCGTCAGCACGCGCACCTGCTCGCACAAGGCGGGCACCCAGGTCATCGTCCAGGCGTTTCCGGAGAGCTCCTGGAACGGGAAGATTTCAGTCGGCTATTCCTACAACGCGCACAAGGACAGCAACTTCGTCCAGAACCAGGGCTGGAAGAAGCTGAAGGTCGACGGTGAGTGGGGCCTGGAAGGCAAGCTCGACGTCAAGTACGACAACCGCAAGTGGTCGCTGGGCGCTTCGGCCACGCCCCAGGGCGGACACCAGAAGAACAACGCGCTGACCCGGCAGCTGTTCGGCGGAGCGCAGGCCTTCCTGAACAAGGTGGCTCCCATGCTGGGAGACATCAACTCCGACTACGGCAAGATCAAGATTCTCTGGCCGAAGCTGGAGCTGAGCGGCGGCGTCAAGAACAAGGAGAAGGACTTCAAGGTCCTCACCGAGGGCAACGTCAAGGTCGCCTTCACCCCGTTCATCGGCGCGTCCGGCGAGACGGACATCCTGAACTGGCTGCTCCGGGTTGCCGGCGACGCGGCCGGCGGTTTCGGCGCGCTCCTGGTCAAAATCAAGAAGCGCGCCGCCACGGGGTACAAAGGGGACATCGTCAGCGCGAAGGCCAACGTCTCCATCCTGCTCACCCTCGCGGGGAAGGTCGAAGGCGCGCTGGAGTGGAAGAGCGACGGGAGCGGGAACTGGAATCCGTCGGGAGAGGTCGTGGCCAAGCTCTCCTTCGAAATCAAGGGAGAGGCCTCGGCCGAAGGGACCCTCTGGATATTCAAGGCCGGGGCCGGCGCCAGCGTCGGGGCCAAGACGGAGGTCGGGGGCAAGCTCACCGGTGCCTCGTCCGACAAGGGCCCGAGCCTGAGTGGACAGCTCTTCTTCTCCGGCATCACCGTCTACTACGCCTACTATTACGAGGTCGGGACCTCCGCGACGTCGAGCTCGAAGCTCCGCTCCAAGCCCAAGAGCTCCTTCAAGGACGAGACGACGAAGGAGTACGTCGTGGTGGAGCCGGCCCAGTGGCCGCGCGAGAGCAAGCCACGCCCCCTGAAGGATGGCAGCGTGTGAGGGGGGCAGGAAGGCTGCTGCTGTTGCTGCTGCTGTGCACCGCGGCGACGCAGGCCCGTGCCGGCAAGCCTCCCTCCCGAGCCAAGGACACAGGAACCCCGAGCATGCTCAAGGACAAGCCCTACCTGGTGGTCGAAGTGAACATGTCGGGATGCGCCTACGACGTCCGGCTGAACGACGTGCCGCTGGTGAGCGACGAGCGGGGGCTGCCCGTCGTGGCGGACATCCCCGTCAACCACTGGGCCCGGGCGGGAGAGAACATCCTGTCGATGGAGCTCAAGCCGCTGCCCCGGGGCGCAGCGGAGGGCGTGGAGCCCCGATGCGGCGCCACGCTGAAGGTGCACAAGAGCGGCGCCCCCGCCAAGACGGCCCAGCCCATCGCCAGCCTGCGCTTCTCCGGCAAGCTCCAGGAGCCCGCCAAGGGCATCCAGGAGAGCTCACCCGCCGGCCGCTTCGCCGACCGGGCCGGGTTCCCCGCCGACAAGGAGGAGGGCACGGTGTTCGTCGGAGAGGTCCTCGCGACGGCGCCCCAGAAGGGGCGCGGCGCGGTGCTGCGCCGGGGCATCACCCTGCCCGTGGCGCTGCCGCGGTGGAGCTGGTTCCAGAGCGACCTCATCCCCGCCACCAGCGAGACGCGCCAGGAACTCATCGCCGAGTACCAGCGCATCTGGGATGCGGCGAACGCGAAGAAGGTGTCCCAGGTCCTGCCCCTGTTCGCCGAGCGGAATCAGGAGCTGGCCATCGCCTTCAACACCACCGAGGCGGAGATGGCCAAGAAGCTCGCCCGGTTGGAGAAGATCTCGGGGGACCCCGACATGGCGCTCTTCCCGCTCGAGCCCGAGGACTCGGAGCTGGTGGTGTTCGGCAACGGCCGTCTGGCGAAGCTGAC
This sequence comes from Pyxidicoccus sp. M6, assembly GCF_055568925.1. Lineage (NCBI taxonomy): Bacteria > Pseudomonadati > Myxococcota > Myxococcia > Myxococcales > Myxococcaceae > Pyxidicoccus > Pyxidicoccus sp. M6. The sequence goes on from NZ_CM145714.1 coordinate 11,200,246, forward strand.
CCGCTGGGACGGGAATCCGATGATTGGCTTCAACTTCGTGGACGACAGCGGCTCGGAGACCTTCGACATCATCTTCCGCAAGTCGGGCGGGAAGTGGGTCATCACCCGGTAGGTGGAGCCGCCTTGAACCGCAGCAGCTCGCCCTTCCTGCCCTCCAGCAGGAAGCCGCCCAGCGGGCCGGTGAACTCCGCCCGCTCCGCGGGCGTGCACGTCGGCAGGAAGGCGCGCAGCACGCGCGGGTCGTAGAACCGGAAGTAGAGCTGCTCGCCCGAGGACCCATCGAGGACCTTGAGGAACTTGCGCAGGTGCCGCCGCGTCTCCTTGAAATTCAGCTGGGAGGTGAGGAAGACGCCCCAGCTCTTCCCCCACCCTTCGCGCACCAGCGTCCCGAGCATCTCCGAGTCCCCGGGCAGGCGCACGAGGTACGGTGCCACCTCCTCCAGCTCCCGGCCCTCGGGGCCCTCGTAGAGGGACGCGTACAGCTCGCCCGACTCCTGGAGGAGCTTCAGGACCCGCTTCTCCCGGGCCGCATCGAGCACCGCGAAGAGAGGCTCGCTCTCCGCACGCATGGCCGCCAGCACCTTCTCCTGTGAGGACATTCCAGGGCTCCTACAGGTCCTTCTCGCACTGCTGGCAGAACGGGACGCCCGCGACGGCCGCCTGCTTCAGCGCCTGAATCTGCGTGGACGCCGGGGACTTCGCCGCGTCCAGCTTGACCTTCGAGCCCTTGAGCTTGATGTCCGAGCCCTCCAAGGTCAGCGTCTTGGCGGAGAGCTGGATGTTGCCCGACTTCTCGACGGAAATGACCTGCTTGCCATTCACGACGAGCAGGAGCTTGTCGGCCTTCAGCTCGAAGCTCTTGGCCGTCCAGTCCACCGGCTCCTTCACCTCCATGTGGAACTTCGCTCCGACCTTTTCCGTGGAGTCCGTGCCCACGATGAGGGAGACCTGCCCGGTGACTTCCGCCTGGTAGTCGCCGGAGACCTTGGACTGCTTGTCCTTGCCAATGGTCTCCTCGCGGCTGCCGACGACGTACTCCATGTGCGCGGCGCCGATTTCCGTCGTTCGCACCGCTCCCGTCGCCTCGTTGTAGGCCAGCCCCACGTTGACGCTGTAGCCGCCGCCAATGGTGGTGGCCTTCGCCGCCATCACCGTCTCCATGGCGGCCTGCTCTTCCATCACGGTGAGCATCTTGCCCACCGTCATCGACTGGTCACCCTTGACGGCTTCCTCATGCTTGCCGCGGGTGAGGGTGTCGCGGTTCTGCTGCACCAGCAGGGACTGGTCGCCCTCGATGACGCTCACATCGCTCTGCTTGACGAGCAGCTCCTGGTTGCCCTCCACGGTGCGCTGGCGGTCCTTCTTCACCAGCAGGTCCTCGAAGCCGTGCACCTCCTGGTCCTTGTCGTTCTCGGTGAGAAGGTCTTCATCCTTCTGGGCGTGGGTGAAGACCTCCTCCTCCCCGGCGACGTCCTCGATGCGCACCTCGTTGAAGCCGTTGCTGCCCAGGCTGGAGGCGCTCTTGCGCGTGGACTTCGTCTTCTCGGCCGGCAGTGCATACGGCACCGTGTTGGTGCCGTTGTAGACGGCCCCCGCCACCAGCGGCCGGTCCGGGTCTCCCTCCAGGAAGCGGACGATGACTTCCTGACCGATGCGCGGAATCCACACGTCGCCCCAGGCCGGGCCGCCCCACGGCTGGCCCACGCGCACCCAGCACGAGGACTTCTCGTCCCGCTTGCCCTCTCTGTCCCAATGGAACTGCACCTTGATGCGGCCGTGCGCGTCGGTGTGGATTTCCTCGCCCGCGGGGCCCGTCACCGTCGCTGTCTGCGGCCCCGCGATTTGAGGCAGCGGCGTCAGCCGTCGCGGACGGAAGGGCACCGCCTTGGGCAAGAGGTGGAACTGGTTGCGGTAGAGGCCCTGCAGCGTCTCGCTGCCGCTGGAGACGTCCGGCTGCATGCCCGAGTGCACCACCTCGGCGATGAGGTACTCGCCCGCGAAGGTGCCGTCCTCGGGCGCGTCCAGCTCCACCAGGAAGCCGGGCGTCAGCCGGGGCGCAATCGCCTCGCCCGTCAGCGTGCGCCCGCTCATGCCCGCCGCTTCCGCGCGCACGCTGGCCGCCGCCTTGCCCACGCCCGGCGCCACGTAGCCGGCCGGGTAGTCGTAGATTTCGAGCGCCGCCACGCCCTCGGCCGCCTTGCCCTTGCCGGAGATGTCCACCGCCGGCTTCTCGAAGTCGAAGTCCTTCAGGTGCACCGCGCCCGGACGCAGCCGGTGCACCGACTCCAGCGCGAAGACGAACTCACCGTCCACCGCCTCCTTGCCCATGCGCGGGCGCAAGGGCAGCGTCTGCCCCTGGGGCAGCGGCGCGTGCGCGGAGGGTTTGTCCCCCAGCACCAGCGTGTGGCCGGAGTCGGTGTGCTCGAAGAAGTAGAAGATGCCCTCCCACTCCATCAGCCGGCTCAGGAAGGCGAAGTCGCTCTCGCGGTACTGCACGCAGTACTCGCGCGCCGCGTAGCTGCCGCTGAGCGCCAGCCGTACCTCGATGCCGCCCTCGCCGAGCACGGCCTTGAGGATGTCCGGCACGCTCTTGTTCTGGAAGATGCGACTCTTGTGCACCTGTGACAGGCGCCACAGCTTGGGCACCACGTGCGCGCGGTAGCGGCGGCGGCCCGTCTTCAGGCCCAGCGACTCCACCTCGCGCACCACGCCGTGCACGTAGCGCGGGTCGCCGTCGCGCACGGACAGCGCCAGCAGCGCGTCCTTCCCCACGAGGTCCGCCACCGTCAGCGGCTCGCCGTCCCGGGTGAAGAAGTCGACACGGAAGTCGTACAACCGGCTGACGCCCTCCGTGCCCGAGATGCCGGACACACTCAGGGCGTCGGGGCCATACGCACCGACCTGCACGGAGAACGCAGGTGAATTCTGTCGAGACATGACTCCCCCTTCACCAGCGTCGTGCCGCCACCAGTGCCCGGGATGGAGGCGAGAGGCTACCACAGCAGCCCCCACGAGAGGGGCCGCCGGCCCGGTGGGTCAAGGCTCAGTTGATGTCGACCGTGCCGGCCTTGATGCGGTGGGCGCCCCGGGCCCGCGTCTCGATGGTGGCGCCCTGGATGACGATCTTCCCGTTGCGCCGCAGGGTGATGCTGGCTTCGCCGCACTGGAGGACGACCTCTTCCTGCCCCTCCAGGACGACCCGCCGTCCATCGACGCGGGCCTCGGCCGGAGGACGCGCAGGAGCGGGCTCCGGCTCCAGCAGCGCATCCAGCAACGGCGTCGGGCTGGGCTCATGCAGCAGGGCCATGAGGAAGGGCCGGCGCGGGTCACCCTTCTCGAAGAGGAGCACCACCCGCTGGCGGGACGCGACGGCGTCCTTCAGGGCCTGGGCATCGAGCGACATCGCCAGCCTCGCGGGCACGGGCTGTCCGAGGGGGTTCTCCTCGAAGTCCACGAGCATCCGGCCCTGCGTGTCGATACCGGCGGCCCAGCCCTCCCGGCTGCCCAGGATGGGCTCCAGCGTGCGGGGACCCGAGCCGGGCTCCGGGGCGTCTGAGGTTGTGCTCATGCGCGTGCTCCCGTGGCGGGGGCCCGCGTGGGCCCATCCAGGCGATGGAGTCTACCGCCTTCGGGGACACCCAGCGATGTGCCCCCGCCCCCGTTCAAGCAGGCAGACGGACGACCCAATCCTCATCGATGGGGACGGACATGCGCACGCGAGCCAGCGGTGGGCAGTAGAGGTACCGGTCGTGGCTCTGGAGCCCGGCGCGCTCTCCGAGGCGCAGCAGCGCCAGGCCCTCGAACCAGACGTAGCGGTAGGGCGCGAAGCGCTCCACGTCGGTGGTGAAGCTGTTGGCGAGCTTCTCCGTCTGCTCCCCGTGCACGAGCCGGGTGGCCTCGAAGGCCTTGAAGAAGGCCTGGGCGTCCCGCTGTCGCAGTGCGTCCACCAGCGCCAGCCGCTCCGCGCAGGTCTCCGCCCCGGAGCGCTCCAGCCTCGCCACCAGCGCGTCCATCCGCTCCGGCGCTTCCTCGCGTGGGGCGATGAGCTCCCGCAGCAGCACCGCCCAGTCGAAGTCATCCTCGTACTCGTCGGCCTCTGGCTGCCGCTCCGTAGCCGAGTCCCGGGCGATGCGCCGCGCGAGCTCCCAGTGCCCGGCGGCCACCGCGCCCAGGAGCGGCTCCTGCCAGGTGGCGGGCGGAGGGGACTCACCGCGCGAGCGCAAGAGCGCGAGCAGCCGGCGCCAGCTCTCCCCCGCGCGCCCCAGGTTGAGGAAGAAGTCCTTCGGGTAGCCGTCCACCAGAAGGCTGGCCACGCCCAGCGTGTGGAAGCACACGCCCGCGGCCATCACGTCGCGCACGAGCTCCTCGCGGGAGGCATCCGGGTGGATGCGTCCCAGCAGGACCTCGAGTGCCAGGGCCGAGTCCTGGCGCAGGCCGCGGAAGTCCAGCTCCATACGCTAGTAGATGTCCAATCCGTTCCAGCCGTCTGCCTTGAAGCACTTTAGGCCGGTGACGCCCTCCTTCGTCAGGACCTCGTACGTGGTCTGGTTGACGAGGAACTCGTCGCGCTTGCGCGACAGCCGGAAGATGACCGCATCGGGCGGGATGGCTTCCCGGTCGAGCACCAGGAGCTTGAAGTTGCCAATGCGGTCCTTGAGGATGGAGTTCATCACGACCTTGGAGCGCGCCATGTCCACGGCCTCCACGTGGCCCAGCACCTGGAGCAGGAAGTGCTCCTTGCTGGCCACCTTGCCCTTGTGGTCGAGGATGGTCAGCGGGATGAACTCGCAGTTCTTCGCACCCTGCGCCTCCAGGATGTGTTTCACCTTGGCGGACACGATGTTGGAGCCAAAGGTGTTGGACATGAAGTCGCAGACCTTGCGCTGCTTGGGGAAGTCCTTCGAGAAGCGCACGGTGGACTCGGGTGGGAACAGCGCCGCCATGGGCTCGCCGTCGTCCAGGATGTGGGCCTCCGGCCCGTCCGGCGGCAGCTCCTCGATGACGGCGCTGGTGTAATCGGTCTTCAGGACCCAGTAGTCGGTGTCTGCCATCAGCTCAGCACTCCAAAGGGATAGAGGGACTTGCCCAGCGGGAGCACGAGTGTCCGGGCCACGTCCTGGCGCAGGGTGCGGAGGTCCAGCTCCATGCGCTAGTAGATGTCCATCCCGTCCCAGCCGTCCGCCTTGAAGCACTTGAGTCCGGTGACGCCCTCCTTCGTCAGGGCCTCGTACGTGGCCTGATTGACGAGGAACTCGTCGCGCTTGCGCGACAGCCGGAAGATGACCGCATCGGGCGGGATGGCTTCCCGGTCGAGCACCATGTGCTCGAAGTTGCCAATGCGGTCCTTCAGGATGGAGTTCATCACCACCTGGGAGCGCTCCATGTCCACGGCCTCCACGTGGCCCAGCACTTGGAGCAAGAAGTGCTCCTTGCTGGCCACCTTGCCCTTGTGGTCGAGGATGGTCAGCGGGATGAACTCGCAGTTCTTCGCACCCTGCGCCTCCAGGATGTGCTTCACCTTGGCGGACACGATGTGGGAGCTGAAGATGGTGGACATGAAATCGCAGACCTTGCGCCGCTTGGGGTAGTCCTCCGAGAAGCGCACGGTGGCCCCGGGCGGGAACAGCGCCGCCGCGGGCTCGCCTCGGTCCAGGATGTGGGCCTCCGGCCCGTCTGGCGGCAGCTTCTTGATGACGGCGCTGGTGTAGTCGGTCTTCAGCACCCAGTAGTCGGTGTCTGCCATCAGCTCAGCACTCCAAAGGGACAGAGGGACTTGCCCAGCAGGAGCACGAGTGCCAGGGCCGAGTCCTGGCGCAGGCCGCGGAAGTCCAGCTCCATGCGCTAGTAAATGTCCATTCCGTTCCAGCCGTCCGCCTTGAAGCACTTGAGGCCGGTGACGCCCTCCTTCGTCAGGGCCTCGTACGTGGCCTGGTTGACGAGGAACTCGTCGCGCTTGCGCGACAGCCGGAAGATGACCGCATCAGGCGGGATGGCTTCCCGGTCGAGCACCATGTGCTCGAAGTTGTCGATCTGGTCCTTCAGGATGGAGTTCATGACCACCTGGGAGCGCTCCATGTCCACGGCCTCCACGTGGCCCAGCACCTGGAGCAGGAAGTGCTCCTTGCTGGCCACCTTGCCCTTGTGGTCGAGGATGGTCAGCGGGATGAACTCACAGTTCTTCGCACCCTGCGCCTCCAGGATGCGCTTCACCTTGGCGGACACGATGTTGGCCCCGAAGATGGTGGACATGAAGTCGCAGACCTTGCGCATAGTGGGGTAGTCCTCCGAGAAGCGCACGGTGGCCCCCGGAGGGAACAGCGCCGCCGCGGGCTCGCCCCGGTCCAGGATGTGGGCCTCCGGTCCGTCTGGCGGCAGCTTCTTGATGACTGCGCTGGTGTAGTCGGTCTTCAGGACCCAGTAATCGTTGCCTGCCATCAGCTCAGCACTCCAAAGGGAAAGAGGGACTTGCCCCGGGCGAAGGAGACGAAGGGCCTCGCGTTCTGATTCCCCTGCAGGGCTTCCGGGACGACCGCCGCGCTGATCGCCAGGATACGCTCGAAGAGCAGCTGCTCCTTCTTGGTCAGCGCCTCCAGGACGTCCGCGAGCACCGTCTTGTGGTCCTTGGGGGGCTGCTCCTTCTTGACCTGGTCCGCCAGTGCCTTGAGGGACTTCACCACCGAGGCGATCTGCTTCTCCACGAACTGGGTGTACGCGTTGTGATTGCCCTTGTGCTGGACCAACTGGTGCATGGGCACGGCCCAGGCGCAGGCCGGGGCGACGATGCCATTGTGCCCGTTGTTGACGTCGTAGCCCGACTTCTGGAGCAGCTTGTACTCCATGTCCCCGAGGTTCTTCTCCGAAATCAACTCGTGCGGGATGAGGTGGTGGGCGGTCCACTGGTAGGGATACCAGGAGCCGGTCAGGTAGAAATTGTCCTTCTCCGTCTTGTGCTGGTTGACGTTGCTGAGCACGAAGCGCTTGGCGTCCTTGTTGTACTTCGACGGTGAGCCCTCACGGGGGAACGCCATCGAGTCCTTCCACTTCTTGTCGTCGCTCAGCGTGTCGTACGACTTCTGGCTGATGAGGCCCGAGGCCAGCGCGGCGTCCAGCGCTTCCTTCCCGTAGTCCGGCCGCTTCGTGTAGTGGTCTCGCCCGTTCTTGCTCAGCTTGCCCTGGTCGTGGGTGTAGGCCGCCGTCCGGTACTTGTGGAAGCCGCGCAGCCGGCGCCGGTGGGCGATGTCAGGAGGGCAGTCGTCTTCCTGCTTCTCCGCCGCCTGCTTGTCCTTCTTCAGCTCCTCCATGAGCTTCGCCGGGTAGTCCACGTCGTCCAGCTCGGGAAAAATCCCCGGCTTGACGGACAGGTCCTGGTTGAAGATGGCGCTCTCACCGGTGCCCAGCGGCTGCTTGGTGAAGTTGTCGTTCTTCTTCTTGCCCATGATTCACAACCCCCGCCACCCGCTCAGGTGGCCGTGGACGCCAGCAGCACGGCGGCGCGCTCGCCGCTCTCGTCGGTGGACAGGATGATACCTGCTCGGGCTGGCGCATACCCGCGCTCCAGGGCCCGGGCCCCCAGACATACCCCCAGCGCCCCGGAGGACACCCCGGTCTCCCCGAAGCCCGTGGCGGTGTACCAGACGTCGAAGGACGCCCAGTGGGGCGGCTCCGACCGGAGCAGCGTCTGGAGCGTGCCCCACTCCATGCCCCGGAGCTCCTCGCCGTTGTGGTCGGTCACCCAGAAGGGCTCCCCCACCTCGCCGGGCAGGAACGGCCTCAGCGCGCGCACGCACGAGGCCAGCGCGCGGGCATCCCCCGGGTCTTCCGCGGGCCCCTGCCCCAGGCTCACCGCCTCCACCACGGGACGGCCCCGGGGCAGGTCGGCCGGGGTGCGGCCGGGGACGCGCAAGAGCAGCGCCACGCCCGCCTCTCCCGGCGTGAAGCCCACCGGCTGGTCCTCCGTCTTCAACCGCTGCTGGAGCAGGAGCGTCTCCAGCAGTCCCGCGTCCAGCAGGCTGTCCACGGACGCCACCACGCAGCCCCGGCTGGCGCGGCCGGCCATCCAGGCCCCGGCGGCCTGAAGCGCCCGGGCAAACCCCACGTGTCCGCCGCCAAAGAAGTGCCAGGGGCCCCCGGGCCAGGGCCAGTCCAGGTTCTCGAAGGTAAGGGACAGCACCCGCCGCCCCAGCGACTCCAGCCGCCGCGCGGCGTTGCGCTCCAGCTCCGGGGACACCGCCATCCCCAGGTCCAGTGGGTCCGGCAGGGCCAGGAAGAGCGGGGTGTCACGCGTGAGGGCCCCTTCCGGCAGCCGGGCGCGCAGGTCCTGGAACGTCTCGCAGGCGATGGCCACCAGCCTTCCGGCGGCGGCGAAGCCGAACGTGGCCGACGGCAGGGCGGAGGTCTTCAGCTCCAGCCGCGTGTTCTCCTCGCCCGCGAAGTAGTGGAAGTCCCGCGCGCCCTCGAAGCGGTCCAGCCCCGTGCGGAACGCCGCGCAGGCCTGGACGAAGGGCCCCAGGGGCGAGCCCACGCCCGCGGCCTCGACGTAGGCGTGGACGCGCTGGGTGACGGCGGGCTCGGCGGCATTCGGGGTGGGAGGCATGGAGGTGCTCGCGCTCACGAGTCCAGCAGGGACGAGAAGGGCTGCTCCCCACGGGGAGCGAAGCCCTGGACCGCCGCCAGCCGCCGGTGGCGCCGGAAGCTGAAGTCGCGCGCGGAGACGTTGTGGCGGCCCCGGCTCCGGATGGCCAGCTCCAACGCCAGGGCGGACCAGCGCCGCGCGGGCGCCGTGGCGAAGGCCTGGAGCAGCGCCGTCGCGGAGAACGGGACGCCCCCGAGATGGCGCGTCCCGGGTGCGAAGCGCCGCTGCTCGCGCTGCCGGGCCCACCAGGCGCGCGCGGCCTCGGGGGCCGCGCGCGGCAGCGTCTGTTCCACCTCCGGCAGGAGGGGCGCGTCGGGGGACTCGTCCGGCGGAGGCTCGTCCTCCGAGAGCAGGTGGGCGTCCTCCAGGGGGAAGCCGGTGATGGCGTTGAAGGCCTCCGTGGCCAACCGCGCCACGCCGGCATCGTCGCCCTCCAGCAGCGGAAGGCAGGCCTCCGCGGCCTCGGGCCGGCCACCATGGCCCAGCGCCCAGACGGCGTCCGCGCGCGAGCGCGGCTCCCCCAGCAGCTCCATGAGCAGCGCCTGCTCCTGCTGATTTCCCCCCTGCGCCAGCAGCAGCAGCGGCAGGCGGCCCGGCTCTCCCCCGGCCGCCACCAGTTGCCGGCAGCGCGTCCACGCGGCGCGCAGCCCGAGCACCGCCCCGGACGCCAGAGCCGCGTCACGGACGAGCAGCTCGGACGACTCCAGCGCCTGGACCCACCGGCGCAGCACGGGGGCGGCGAGCGCGGCGCCCGTGAAGGGCAGCACGCGGCACGCCGCGGCCACCACGGCGGGCTCCGGGTGCTCCAGCCAGGGCTCGAGCGCCACGGAAGGAACGCGTCCGTGCGCCGCGAGCACCTCCAGCGCCACGGCGGCCACGGCGGGGGCGGTATCCGGCGTGAGCAGCGCCACCAACCCCGGGAGCACGTCCTCGCGCCCGCAGAGCTCCAGCGCCCGCTGGAGGCCGGGCAGCGACTCGGGCGGTCCTTCCGTCAGCGCGGCCAGGACGGCGTCACGCCCGGCGGTGCCCTCCTGCTGGAGCAGCGCGAGCGCGGCGGCGCTGACGCGCAGGGGCGCCTCGGCCGCGAGGGCGGGGAGCAGGTAGCGCCGGGACACCTCGCCGCCACCGAGCGCCAGCGCGTCCACGTGCGCCAGCAGCCGCGCCTCGCGCTGCGCCACATGGGAGAGATACCGGTCCGGCGCCGTGAGCGCGCCCTCCCACTGGGCGACGACATACTCCGCCTCGTCGAGGTGGACCTCGTACAGTTCCCAGTGGGGAGTCACCTCCAGGTACGCCATGGCCGCCTCACTCCATGGACAGGTCGAGCGCGGAGACCGGGCCGTCTTCCAGCAGCACCAGCATGCCCTCGCGCCGTTCGGCCGCCCGCTGGAAGTACGCCACCAGCTCCGCGTAGGACGCCTGGAGCGACGCAAGGTCCTGCTCCGTCCACGGCTCCAGGTGGTCGAGCTCCTCGGCGAGCTTCGCGAGGCCGGAGTCCTCCATCTCCTCTGCGTCGAACCGGGAGGCGAGCTCCGCGGCCGTCACCTTCGCCAGCCCCGCCGCGGCCCGGCGGACGTCGTCGGGAGACAGGTGCCAGGCCTGGCCGTCGAGCGGCGTCGGCTGGCCCACCGCCTCTTCAATGGGACGGGCCGAGGCCTGTATCTCCACGAAGGGCACGCCGGGCTCCGCCGTCTCCTCCATCGCGTCCAGGAGGAACCGGAGCGCGTCCACGACGTCCTCCTGGAGCGTCAGCCCGCGGAAGTCATAGCCCCCTTCCGCATCCTCTTCATAGAGGACCGGGGAGGTGGGGACGTCGAGTCCGGTCTCCGGCTCGCTCCGCAGCTGCTCCCAGTCATGCGCGGGCAGCGCGAGGAACAAGCAGTTGGCGCTCATTTACGAGGCTTCCCGCAGCAGGGGCACTTGGGCTTCTCCTCGCTCCCTGGGAGCGCCACCACGGGGGGCTGCACCACGGGAAAGGGCGGGGTGTTCTTGTCGTTGTGCAGCATCAGGTCCAGCGCGCGGGCGACGTTCTTGCCCTCCGCCTTCACATCGAAGGAGAAGTTGACGAACTCGGCCTTGCCCTTGGTCTTGCTGGAGGCCACCCCACCGCCCGCGGTGCCGGCCTCGTCACCCGTGCTGGTGCTGAAGTTCGAGTCCTTCACGCACAGGGGCTTGCCCGCCACCGTGACGGAGTCGGCCGTCTTGTCGGAGTCCGAGGACTTCGCGACGTTGGGGTAGGGAATGGGGATGGGGCCGGCCGGACTGGGCGTCTTGCAGACGTCCGGAAAGGCCATGGTGACGCCGTTGCTGTCCTTCGTCACCACGGAGAGCTTGTTGACACCGACGGTGTTCGCCATCGTGGGCCTCGGGTGTGCGTGGGACTCCCAGTCTACACCATCCGGATGTCGACGCTCCGGACGTCATGGGGCCCTCTGTCCAGTGGAACGTGTCCCCGCCAGAGGAGCCTCACCTGGTGGGTCAACATGTCCAGGATGACGGTGTCCAGGTGCATCTCCGGGGTAATGGCCCCGCCCAGGCGGACGGTGATGGACGGAGGCGCCTGGCCGGGAAGCGTGAAGGCGAGTCGTCCCCGGGGCGAGGCGTTCACCAGCACGACGGCCTCGTCGCCCTTGAGGTAGCCCGGAGCAACGAGGCCCGGCGCGGCGGCGTTGAAGACGCGCCGGTCGAAGTCGGTGGGCAGCAGCGGCTTGCGCGTCTTGTTCCACTCTTCGTCATACGTCCCCGCGAGCTTCGCGCGCGGCTGCCAGTGGGGCGCGGTGAAGCCGACGCCCACGGGCGTTACCCGTTGGCCGAACTCGCGCAGCGGCTCCGCCGGGTCCTCCAGGTTGGGGAGCTTCAGCCCCTCCTCGAAGTGGCGTGGGCTGGCGCGGAAGCCGACCCCCACGGGATTGCGGGGTTCGAAGGCGGGCTTCGCCGCGTCCGTCCTATCCCAACCTCCGAAGGCGCGCTCCCACGTGAGAGGCAGCTTGTCGAAGGGCAGGGGCTTCGTCGCGGCGATGTGGCCCATGCTCCGGAACCAGGTGCGCTCGCCCAGCACCCGGATGGCCTTCTTCAGGGGGCCCACCTGCAGCGCCACCAGGGCCTCCCGGGCGCCCTTCTCGGGAGGGTATGCGTGGCCGAGAAGCGCCACATCCGTGGCCGGCTTGAAGAAGGCCCCCTCCGGCTCGAGCTTGTAGCTGGACTCGCCGGGCGCGCCCCAGTGCTTGCCACCGAGGTCGACCGGAACCTGCTTCTCCGACAGGTGGAGCCCGTCCTCGCGGAGGTCGTAGGTGGCCTTCACCACCAGGACGAGCAGCGACCGGCCGTCCTCGTCCGCGACGTACACCTGCTCGAAGGCAAAGGGCGTTTCGTTCTGGAGTTCCGCGTGTGGCACGCTGGCTGCCCTCCCGCCGTGCATATCACGGCGAGGACTCCTCCTGAACCACGGCCAGCGAGAGCACGGCACACCGTGTGACTGGAAGGGGCCCTGCATCCACGGGCGAGGGGCAGCTCGAGTGTCCGAAAATGAAAACGGGCTGGAGACCCCAAGGCCTCCAGCCCGCTTCATGACGTGGTCGGGGAGACAGGATTTGAACCTGCGACCCCTTGGTCCCGAACCAAGTGCTCTACCAGGCTGAGCCACTCCCCGATATGTCCGTCCGCCGGTGGGTTTCCTCTCGGGACCGGCGAAGTGCGGCGGTAGTACCCGAGCCGCCCGGCTGAGTCAACGTCCTCGGATCACCTTTTCTTCCTCTCCCTACCCGCCCCCCTGGACGGCGTCCCACCCTGCCCCGCAGTCCACGCTGACCCCACCTGCCTCTTCCAAACTCCCCGACATTCCGGTACTCCCGGATTGCAGCCCCCTCCTGCCTCGTTGAAAAGGTCACATAGAATTGCAGCAGCAAGACGCCATGACGCCCCCCGTCGTCCTCATCTCCGATGACGAGCCCCTCATCGTCTCCGCCCTCGCTCGCGAGGCGAAGCGGTCGGGGCTGACGTGTATCTCGGACACCACCTCGGAACGCGTCCTGGATCTGGCCCGGCAGCACCGTCCCGCCGTCATCATCCTGGACATCAACCAGCACCAGGACGGACGCGACCTGCTCGCCAAGCTCAAGCAGGACCCCGCCACCCGCGACTGCAAGGTCATCATCCTCAGCGGCGTCGAGGACCAGTTCACCCGTCACGTCTGCTTCGAGCTCGGCGCCGACGACTACGAGGTGAAGCCCTTCGACCCCACCTTCATGACTCGCGTCGCACGCCTCGCCACCACCGTGGCGCGCACCCGCGCGTAGCAACGCCCGAGCAGCGCGCGCTTCCGCGCCGCCTCAGGGCCGCAGCGAGCGGATGGCCTGCGCGTAGTCCTTCGCTCCGAAGACGTAGCTGCCCGCCACCAGCACCGTGGCGCCCGCGGCCACCACCCGCTTCGCCGTCTCGGCGTTGATGCCGCCGTCCACCTCGATGTCCGTGTCCAGCCCGCGCTCGTCGAACATGGCGCGCAGCCGGCGCACCTTGTCCACCGTGGACTCGATGAAGCTCTGACCGCCGAAGCCCGGATTCACACTCATCAGCAGCACCATCTCCACCTCGCCCAGCACCTCTTCAATCGCCGACAGCGGCGTGCTCGGGTTGAGCACCACCGACGGCTTCGCGCCCGCGGCGCGGATGTGCTGGAGCGTGCGGTGCAGGTGCGGGCTCACCTCCGCGTGCACCGTCAGCACGTCCGCCCCCGCCTTCGCGAACGCCTCCACGTACTTCTCCGGCTCCACAATCATCAGGTGCAAATCCAACGGCTTCGTCGCCGCCTTCTTGATGGCTTCCACCACCACCGGGCCAAGCGTGATGTTCGGGACGAACCTGCCATCCATGACATCCACGTGAATGAGGTCGGCTCCAGCGGCCTCCACGGCGCGGACCTGCTCGGCGAGACGGCCGAAATCAGCGGACAACACAGAGGGAGCGATGCGAACGGGGCGGCGATTCATGCGGCGCTTCATACCCGCTTCGCGCACTCCCGGCGCGCGGAACGTACCCGAGGGCATCCACCGTGAAGCAGGAGACCGAACAGGTGGGGCCCCCGGGCGGCGCTCCTGTCGCCCGTGCTACAACCTTGAAGCCCCTGCGGCCGCTGGCCGCGCAAAGCCCTCGCGGCCGCTGGCCGCTTCACCCGGAGCCGCCCCGGTGCTTTCCCAGCACGCCCAGCCACACCCCCCTGACTTGAGCCGCCGCCTGGCGAAGCTCACCTCCATCCTGGATGTCGCCAAGGCGATGAGCGCCGAGCGCGACCTCGACCTGCTCCTGCCCCTCATCCTCTTCGAGGCCACCAAGGTGGTGGAGGCGGACCGCTGCTCGCTCTTCATCCTGGACCGCGAGCGCAACGAGCTGTGGAGCAAGGTGGCCCAGGGCTCCAAGAGTGAAATCCGCCTCCCGGTGGGCAGCGGCATCTCCGGACAGGTCGCCCAGACGGGCGCCGTCATCAACATCCCCGACGCGTACTCGGACCCGCGCTTCAACCGCTCGTTCGACGTCTCCAGCGGCTACCAGACGAAGACCATCCTCTGCGTCCCCATGCGCGACGCGAATGGCGACGTCACCGGCGTCATCCAGGCCCTCAACAAGCTCGACGGCGGCAGCTTCAACGCCGAGGACGAGGAGCTCCTGCTCGCGCTGGGCGCCCAGGCCGCCGGCGCAATCGAGAACGCCCTCCTCCACGAGGAAATCAACCGCCTCTTCGAGGGCTTCGTCTCCGCGTCCGTCGTCGCCATCGAAGCCAGAGACCCGACCACCGCCGGTCACTCAGGCCGCGTGGCCGACCTCACGGTGGCGCTGGCCCAGGCGCTCGAGCACCGCTCCACCGGGCCCCATGCCAACCTGCGCTTCTCCCCCGTGGAGCTCCAGGAGCTGCGCTACGCGTCCTTGCTGCACGACTTCGGCAAGGTGGGCGTGCGCGAGCCGGTGCTCGTCAAGGCGGAGAAGCTCTACCCGCACGAGCTGGAGGGGCTGCGCTCCCGCTTCCAGCTCGCTCGCAAGGACCTGCAGCTCCAGAGCTACCGCCGCCGGCTGGAGGCGGTGAAGGTGCGCGGCGACAAGCACCTCGCTGAAATCGAGGCCGAGGAGCAGGAGCGGCTCACCAACGAGGTGAAGCAGCTCGACGAGGTGTTCGAGTTCATCCTCACCTGCAACCGGCCCACGGTGCTCGCGCAGGGCGGCTTCGAGCGGCTGCACGAGCTGGGCAAGCTGCGCTTCGACGATGCGGAAGGGAAGGAGCAGCCGCTGCTGCTGGCTCGCGAAATCCAGTCGCTCTCCATCACCCGCGGCACGCTGTCTCCCGAGGAGCGCCGCGAAATCGAGAGCCACGTCGAGCACACGTACCGCTTCCTCACCCAGATTCCGTGGACGCGCACGCTGCGCCGCGTGCCGGAAATCGCGTACGCCCACCACGAGAAGCTGGACGGCACGGGCTACCCTCGCGCGGAGAAGGCCATCCCCGTGCAGTCGCGGATGATGTCCATCTCGGACATCTACGACGCGCTCACCGCCAGCGACCGGCCCTACAAGAAGGCCGTGCCGCACACGCTCGCGCTCGACATCCTCAAGCGCGAGGCGGACTCCGGTCAGCTCGACAAGGACCTCTTCACCGTGTTCGTGGAGGCGGAGATTCCGCGCCGCGCGCTCCACGAGAAGAAGAGCTGAACGCGCAAAGGGGCGGGCGAGCCCCTTTGCCGTTCACGCCGTCAGCGCTCAGCCGATGGTGTGCAGGCGGAGGCTGTTGATTTTGCCCGGCTGACCCACGGGCGCGCCGAAGACGATGACGATGCGGTCGCCCTTGCGGCCGAGGCCTCGCGCGAGGAGCTCCTCCTCCACGCGGCGCACCATGGCCTCCGTCTCCTGGATGGGCTCCAGCACGCGCGGCACCACGCCCCACAGCAGCGCCAGCCGGCGGCGCACTTCCTGGTTGGGGCTGAAGGCCACAATCGGAACCGGCGGCCGGTAGTGCGCCAGGAGCCGCGCCGTCACGCCGGACAGCGTGAAGGCGGCAATCAGCGTCGCGCCGCTCGCCCGGGCCGCCTCGCACGCCACGCGCGCAATCACGTCCGGGAAGTGCTGCGGCAGCCCCAGCGGCGCCTCGATGTAGCGCGGCTGGGTCTGCGCCCGCGCCGAGGACTCCGCCGCGAGGATGATGCGCTCCATCATCTGCACGGACTCAATCGGGAACTTGCCGCTCGCCGTCTCGCCCGAGAGCATTACCGCGTCCGCGCCGTCGAACACGGCGTTGGCCACGTCGCTCGCCTCGGCGCGCGTGGGGCGCGGGTTGTCAATCATCGAGTTCAGCATCTGCGTGGCCACAATCACGGGCAGGCCGCGCATGTTCGAGCGCCGGATGATGTCCTTCTGGACGGCCGGCACCTCCTCGGGAGGAATCTCCACGCCGAGGTCGCCGCGCGCCACCATCACACCGTCCGTCTTGTCGAGGATGGCGTCCAGGCGCGCAATCGCCTCCGGCTTCTCCAGCTTGGAGATGATGGGCACCGTGCGGCCCACCTCGGCCATGGCCTGCCGGGCGGTGTCCAGGTCGGACGGCTGGCGCACGAAGGACAGCGCGATGAAGTCCACGCCCGCCTTGAGGCCGAAGACGAGGTCCTCGCGGTCCTTGGGCGTCAGCGCCTCCGCGCGCACCGCCACGCCGGGCAGGTTGATGCCCTTGTTGTTCTTCAGCGCGCCGCCGTGGATGACCTGCGTCTTGATGAGCTTCTGCTTGTCCGTCTCCAGCACCTTCAGCTCCAGCAGGCCGTCATCCAGCAGGATGCGGTCTCCCGGATTCACGTCCGCCGCGAGGAAGGGGTACGTGGTGGACACGATGTCGTCCGTGCCCGGCACCGTCTCGTCGGTGGTGATGTGGAAGGTGCCGCCCTCCTTCAGTTCCGTGCTGCCCTTCACGAAGCGGCCGGTGCGAATCTTCGGTCCCTGCAGGTCACCGAGGATGCCCACCGCCTTGCGAACCTTCAGCGAGGCCGCGCGCAGCTTGGCGATGTTCTCCGCGTGCTGCTCGTGGCTGCCGTGGGAGAAGTTGAGGCGGGCCACGTCCATGCCGTTCTCCAGGAGCGCTTCGAGCATCTCCTGACTCTGACTGGCGGGACCGAGGGTGCAGACAATCTTCGCTCTTCGCATAGGGCTCGGGAGGATGGGTGGACCTCACGAACCCGTCAAGCACGCTCCACGGGGAGCTTCGCTCGGTAAAACGGTAAATGAGCCAGCGAGCGAAAGAGCGTTGGAGTCGTCAGCCGCGCAACAACACGCTGAGGTTCTCTCGTTCCCAACGCAACGCGGCGGCGTAGTGCGGGTACGTCCGCTCGCGCTCCCGGAAGGCACGCGGGTGGTGGACGCGGCGCCCGCCCCGCGCGTTGCTCGGGAAGAGCTGGTGGAGCATCTCGTGGAAGACGATGAACTCCACGAAGAAGGCCGGCACCTCGGGCCTGTCGAGCGCGGGGTGGATGCGAATCTCGCGCGTCTGGTGGTCGTAGACGCCCAGGCGGATGGACTTGCGGCGGCGGCGCGGCGGCATGCGGCCCCAGCCGATGCGCGCCTGGATGAGGTCCTGAAAATGGGCGGCGTTGACGGCGTCGTAAAGCGCCTTCAGGTCGAAGCAGCGGCCGCGCGGGTTGAGGTCGGCGTCCGACTCGCGGCGCACCTGGCGGATGCGCGGCTGCTGCCCGCGGATGTACTCGTCGAGGACGCTGCCCGCGGTGCGGTGGCCACGGCCGGCGTAGTCCGCCACCGCGCGCACCACGGGCTCGGGCGCGTCCAGGAACATGTGGTGCAGCCGCAGCTGCAGCACGTTGGAGCCCCGGCGGAAGGACACCATGGTGGAGCGGTTGTCCGTCACCGACAGCCGCACCGGCATGCCCAGCTCCGCGCTCAGCCGCCAGGCGAGCGACTCGGCGCGCGCCCACAGCTCCTCGCGCGTGGGCGTGAGGTTGAGCATGCGCGGCGCTTCCTCCACCACGCGGTTGCGCGGCGGAGGCGGGCGGGGCTGCGGCGGCACGGGCGTGGGCGCAGCTTCCTGTGCCTGGGGCCGTGGCTCGACGGCCGTCGCGGCCCGGTTGGCCGCGGACATGCCGCGCGGGAAGAAGGACATCTGGCGGAGGTGCTCGGGGGTCACTCGGTCGCCCATCGTACCCGGCAACCTCGGGGACTCAAGGCCGGCCGCTGCCGCCTGCCTCCCCTCCGTCAGCCCGTCAACCGCGCCGAAGAGGCGCCATTTCAGGAGATTTCCCCGGCTCGCTCGCCATGATGCGGACGGGAACCGCCAGGCGTGCACCTCGCGCACGAGCGGCAAGCCCACCCGCGAGGGCACCACCGGTGTGACTTCAGGACGCGGGCACTTCCGCGTGGCGCGACTTGAGCAGCCGCTCCAGCCGCTCCGGCTCCATGCGCACGACGAAGGTCTTCTCACGGGTGAAAGTGACTTGCCCGTGCGCCCCGCCCTTCACCTTGCGCACGAACTTCACCGGCACGTAGCTGACCTCGCCGCGCGGCTCGCCCTTCGCGGACGAGTGGTGCAGCGCCAGGTGCGCCGCGTCCAGAAGGACCTCCTGCGCCACCTCCTGCCCCTTCTCGAGCGGCACCACCACGTGGCTGCCGGGCACCCCGCGCGCGTGCAGCCACAGGTGCCACGGCCGCGCCACCTTGAAGGTGAGCGTGTCGTTGTCCTCGGAGCCGCGCCCCACCCAGATGCGCGCGTCGCCGTGGCCCACGTACTCCTTGAAGGGCTTCCCCTCCTGCGTCCCTTCCGCGCCCGCGGAGAGCTGCAGCACCTCGACCTGCGCCAGCAGCGCGGCCTCGTCCATCTTTTCAATCTGCGCGAGCGCGCCTTCCGCCTGCGCCACCTCGCGCGACAGCTCCGCCTCGCGGTGGCGCGCCTGCTCCACGCCGCGCAACAGCCGCCGGTACTGGTGGAAGTGCCAGTCCGCCTCCTCCTTCGGCGTGCGCTTCGGGTCCAGCTTCACCTGCACCTCCTGCGGCCCCTCTTCCGTGTACGCGGTGAGCGTCACCTCGGTGGCACCGCGCTTGAGGCGGTAGAGATTCTGCGCCAGGAGCTCGCCCAGTGAGCGGTGCTTCTCCGCGTCCGGCCCGCGCGAGGCCTCGGCGCGCACCTTCTCCAGGGTGCGCGAGGAGCGCTTGAGGCGGGCGCGGTACGGCTGAGCCAACCGGCGGCGGATGCTCTCCGCGCGGCTCGACTTGTCCCTCGCCCCGAGGAGGCGCTCCGCGGCGCGGGCATAGGGAAGGTCCTCGCCCTCCACCGGCACGAGGCGCGAGGGCGCGCTCTTCGCCTTCGCGAGCGCGTCGGGCGACAGCGGCTCCGGCGGCGTCCACGCCGCGCCCGGGTAGAGGTTGCGGCGCTGCGCGAAGCCCTCCCCGGAATGCATCAGCACGCGGCCGCTCTCACTCAGGATGAGCAGGCCTCCAGGCGAGCCCAGCTCCAACACGAGGCGGCGGCGCACGTCCTCGCGCTCGAAGTCCAGCTCCACCACGCGCTCGGCCTCGCGCCAGCGGGCACTCTGCAGCTTCGCGCCGGTCAGCTCGTGGCGCAGCCACCTCTGGAAGGGCGCGGGCTCACCCGGTGTGGGGAAGCGGTCCTCCGCGGCCGACACGCGCGACAGGTCTCCCTCCGCACACAGGCACAGCAGCACCGAGCGGCCAGGCACGCGCAGCTCGAGGTAGGCCAGCCGAGGGAGCGGGCACCATGCCTTCTGCGCCACCGCACCGGTGAGGCGTGCTCCCACCTCCGCCACCACCTGCTCCAACTCCACCGGTCGCAGTGACACGAGCCGCCCTCCAGGCGCCAGAAATGAAAACGGCCCGGCGGGTTTCGCCGAGCCGTTCACCGGACGTCAACTCACGTCCGCTCATGACTGCTTGCTGCTCAGGACTCCGGGGTCGCCGGAGCCGCGGCCGCCTTGGAGGCGCGCTTGCGAGCGGGAGCCTTGCGAGCGGCCTTGCGGGCGCCGCCCTTCTTGGCGGCGGCCTTCTTGGCCGTCTTGCCCGCGGTCTTGCGGGTGGTGGTCTTCTTCGCAGTCGCCTTCTTGGCGGTCTTCTTCTTGGCAGCCATCAGAATCCTCCGGTTCGTTTGATTCGGCCCCGTCAACCAGGACCCTGCACTCTTCTTGATGGGAGTGAGTGCTTGAAGTGAAGAGTACGGGTGACATGCGTCTGTGTCAACGCATGGTGATGTATTGCAACGCGCTTCAAGGCCGATTTTTCGGCATCGGGCGCTTCCGAAGGCCCGAAACGGTGCCTCGCGGACACTCCAACGCGGATTCGCGCGTCGCGCGCGAGGCCGAATTCTCGGCTCCGGACGCGACGAAGCCACTTTCGGACCAAGGCCGCGCGGACCTTCACGGCGCATGAGCGCGGGCGCACGCGGCGCTTTCCGCATGCGGAGGTGGGGTCTAGGTTGCGCCCCCACCATGAGCACCGATGTGCAGACCTTCCCCGCGGACTTCACCTTCGGCGTCGCCACCTCGGCGTACCAGGTGGAGGGCGGCATCGAGAACGACTGGGCCGAGTGGGAGCGCGCCGGGAAGCTGAAGGAGCCCGACGCGAGATGCGGCCGCGCGGTGGACCACTGGCACCGCTACGAGGAGGACTACGGCCTCGCCGTCGGCGTGGGCGCCACCGCGTTCCGCATCTCCCTCGAGTGGGCGCGCATCGAACCGGAGCGCGGGCGCTACGACGCTGTAGCGCTGGAGGCCTACCGCGAGCGGCTCCTCAAGATGAAGGCGCGGGGCCTGCGGCCCGTGGTGACGCTCCACCACTTCACCCACCCGGCATGGTTCCACCGCGAGACGCCGTGGCACCTGCCCCAGAGCGTGGACGTCTTCCGCCAGTACGCACGCCAGTGCGCGGCGCTGCTGGAGGGGCTGGACGCGCTCGTCATCTCCTTCAACGAGCCCATGGTGCTGCTGCTCGGCGGCTACCTCCAAGGGGCCATTCCGCCCGGCATCGCCGACGGCGCCCTCACCATGCGGGCCATGGAGAACCTGGTGCGCGCGCACGTGGCCGCGCGAGAGGAGCTGCTGTCGCGCCTGGGCCGCGTGGAGCTGGGCATCTCGCAGAACACGCTCGCCTTCGCGCCGGACCGGTGGTGGCACCCGCTGGACCGGGCGCTGGTGCGGCTGGGGGCGCAGGCCTACAACCACGCGTTCCACGAGGCGCTCGTCACCGGGAAGCTGCGCGTGAACATGCCCGGCGTGGCCTCCACCCGCGCGGACATCCCCGGGGCGCGCGACTCGGTGGAGTTCATCGGCGTCAACTACTACACGCGCGCGCACCTGCGCTTCGTGCCGCGCCCGCCCTTCATCGAGTTCAAGTACCGCGACACCCGGGGCCGCGGCCTCACCGACATCGGCTGGGAGGACTGGCCCGAGGGCTTCCTCCAGTCCCTTCGGGAGACGCAACGCTACGGGCTGCCGGTGTGGATTACGGAGAACGGCATCGACGACCGCGTCGGTGCCCGCCGCCCGCACTACCTCCATACCCACCTGGCGCAGGTGCTGGCCGCGCGGCGGCTCGGCGTGGACGTGCGCGGCTACCTCTATTGGAGCCTGCTCGACAATTTCGAGTGGCTGGAGGGCTGGGGCCCGCGCTTCGGCCTCTTCCACGTCGACTTCGAGACGCTGGAGCGCCGCCCCACCCCCGCCTGCGACTACTTCCGCACCGTGGCCACCGGCCGAAGGCTCGTGGCTCCGGCGCGCTGAAGGGCCCCAGGCCCCACCGCCGGCCGCGAGCCTTCAGCCCAGCGCGGCGCGGTAGTCCACGTCCTGCTCCTCGCCGGGGCCGGAGGCGTCCAGGACGGCGGCGGCGAAGAAGCGGCGCACACAGGCCTCCACGGCCGCGGGCACGTCCAGGGTGTTCACCTCCGCGCGGAAGGCGGCGGCGCCATGCAGGCCGTGGGCGTACCACGCGAGCTGCTTGCGGAAGGAGCGCACCGCCCCCAGCGGGTCCCCCATGAAGTCCAGGTGCGCGCGCAGGTGCTCCAGCACCAGGGCGCATCGCTCCCCGGGCGTGGCGGGCGGGCCGCCGAGCAGCTCGCGGAATATCCACGGGTTGCCCAGCGCGGCGCGGCCAATCATCACGAAGTCGCAGCCGGTGGTCTCCTGCATGCGCCGCGCGTCCTCTGGCGACTTCACGTCCCCGTTGCCGATGATGGGCAGCTCCGGGAAGTGGCGCTTCAAGTCGGTGATGACGCTCCAGTCCGCCTGGCCCGAGTAGCCCTGCTCGCGGGTGCGCGGGTGGATGGCCAGCGCCGCGCAGCCCGCCTCCTGCAGCGCGGCGGCCATCTGGAGGTAGTTGCGGCTCTTCGCGTCCCAGCCCGAGCGAATCTTGCAGGTGACGGGCAGCCCGGTGGCCGCGCGAATCTCCCGGACGATGCTGGCGGCGCGGGGCACGTCGCACAGCAGGGCGCTGCCGGCGCCGTTCTTCGTCACCTTCTTCACCGGACAGCCCATGTTGATGTCGATGATTTGGGCGCCGGACTCCTTCCCCACCACCGCCGCGCGGGCCATGGCCTCCGGCTCCCCTCCATAGATTTGGAGCGAGTACGGCCGCTCCACCGCGGCGTCGTAGCGCAGGTACTTCAGGGTTCTCTGGTTGGCCCTCATCAGCCCCTGGGAGCTGACCAGCTCCGTGGGACAGAGGGCGGCGCCCAGGCGGAAGGCGAGGACGCGGAACGGCATCTCGCTCACCCCGGCCATGGGGGCGAGGATGTAGGGGTTCGGCAGGGAGTAGGGACCGAGCTGCGGCATGAAGGGCGGGGAACCTAGCGGAACATCCGGGAGCTTGCAGGCCGTGCGCAACAGCCTGCACGACAGGGACTCAACGGTTAAGTTCCGCCGCCATGTTCCGCTTTCGTCTCGGGAGCATTCCCGTCGAAGTCCAGCCGAGCCACCTGCTCGTGTCGGCCATGATTGCCTCGAGCAACATCGACAACGCCCAGGGCGGCTGGCCCTTCCGGCAGGTGACGGATGCCCCCGCGCTCGGCCATGCCAGCGCGATGGGCGTCTACGTCCTGTCCTGGATGTTCATCGTCTTCGTGTCCGTGCTCGTCCACGAGCTGGGCCACGCCCTGGCCAGCCGGATGTTCGGCTGGCGGCCGAGCATCGTGCTCGCCTGGCTGGGGGGCAACACCCAGTTCAATGCCCCGCCCGGCCCCCAGTCCTGGCAGCGCAGCGTGGTCATCACCGCGGCGGGGCCCTTCTTCGGGCTGATGCTGGGATTCCTCTCCTGGGCGGGGCTCTACTTCTTCCGCGGCCACACGCCCGCGCTCGACTTCTTCCTGCGCACCTTCACGCTCGCCAACCTCTTCTGGGCGGTGCTCAACATGTTGCCGGTGCTGCCGCTGGATGGGGGGCACATCACCACCACGCTGGCCACCCGCTTCCTGGGTACGCGGCGCGGCATCCTGGTGTCGCAGGGGCTCTCCCTGGTGGTGTGCGTGGCCGCCGTGGTGCTCGGCCTGAGAATCGGGGACCTGCTCTTCGTCGTGCTCTTCGGCTATTTCGGCGCGCAGGCCTTCGGCCTCATGTCGAAGGTGATGCGCACCACGGACGGTGGGACGGACGCCTCGAAGCTGCGGGGACCGCTGGCGGAGAAGCTTCGCGACGCGCAGGCCGCGCTCAAGGTGGGCCGGCTGGACGACGCGCGGCGGCTGGGCGCCCAGGTGCTGGAGACGGAGGAGGGCCTCACGGTGCCGCTCGCCAGCCACGCGCATCATGTCCTGGGGTGGGTGGCACTGAAGGAGGGCCACGGGCGGATGGCGCTGGACCACTTCTCCCAGGTGCAGGGCCTGCCCGTGGAGCCGCACGCGGTGGCGGCGGCCTTCTCATTGGTGGGCGACGACACGCGCGCCGTGGAGTGGTGGAAGCAGGCGTGGCAGGCGTCAGGGGACCGCACCGTCCTCCACGAGTACGCCGGCACGCTCATCCGCCTGGGGCGCGAGCAGGACGCGCTCCGGCTCCCGGGGTTGGACCCGGCCGCGGCCTACACCTGCGCGGAGCGGGTGCTCTTCATTCGCGGCGCCTACTCCGAGGCCGCAGCGGTGGGCGAGGCGGCCCTCCGTCACGCACCGAGCGCTACCATCGCCTATGACGCGGCGTGCGCCTACGCCCGCGCGCGCAATGCGCCGGAGGCCATCCGCCTGCTGCGGCGCGCCACCGAGCTGGGCTTCAACGATGGGGCCTATGCCGCCTCGGACGCAGATCTTGCGCCTCTTCACGGCCACCCGGCCTTCGAGGCCTGGCTGACGGAGCTGCGCCAATCCGCGGCCTCCTGACAGAGCCATGACAGGAGGGGGTGTTGATGCGGGGTGGGACTGAGCAGCTTGCGCTCGGTTCCGACCTGCTCACGAGGCCCTCCGTGCAGACACCCTCTTCTGTTCAGCCCGCGGACAACGAGCGTCTCAACTGGCTGTCCTCCATCCCCTTCTTCGCCGTCCACCTGATGTGCTTCGCCGTCCTCTGGGTCGGCGCGAAGCCGGTGGACGTGGCGGTGTGTGTGGGGCTGTACATCATCCGGATGTGGGGCATCACCGCCGGGTACCACCGGTACTTCTCGCACCGCTCCTTCAAGACGGGCCGCGTCTTCCAGTTCATCCTCGCCCTCGTGGGCAGCACCTCCACGCAGAAGGGCGTGCTGTGGTGGGCGGCGAACCACCGGCACCACCACCGCTTCTCGGACCAGCCCGAGGACATCCACTCCCCCATTCAGCGTGGCTTCTGGTGGAGCCACATGAACTGGATTCTCTGTGACAAGTACGGGGACACGCGCATGGAGGCCATCAAGGACTTCGCGCGCTACCCGGAGCTGGTGTGGCTCAACCGCTTCCACCTGGTGCCCCCGGTGGCGCTGGCCGTGGCGCTCTACTTCATCGGCGGCTTCTCCATGCTGGTGTGGGGCTTCTTCGTCAGCACCACCGTGCTGTGGCACGGCACCTTCACCATCAACTCGCTGAGCCACATCTTCGGCAAGCGCCGCTACAAGACGACGGACACCAGCCGGAACAACTGGCTGCTGGCGCTCATCACCCTGGGCGAGGGCTGGCACAACAACCACCACTACCACCAGAACACCGCCAACCAGGGCTGGTTCTGGTGGGAGGTGGACATCAGCTACTACTCGCTGAAGGTCCTCTCCTGGTTCGGCGTGGTGGAGGGGCTGCGCACGCCGTCCGAGTCCACGAAGTACGCCTACCTCAAGTACACGCCCGAGGAGCGCGCCGAGCTGGCCGCCCCCACGAGCTTCTGGGGAGCCAACGGCGCCCGGGCGCAGCTCGTCGCGGCGAAGACCGCCGCGAAGACGGCCGCCGAGGACGCGGCGCGCGCGGCGGGAGATGCCGCCAAGGTGGCCGGCGACAAGGTGCGCGAGGCGCTGGCCGCCGCCGCGGACTCCCTGCCCACCTCCGCGCCGGCGTCCCGCTGACGGAGTAGACCGGAACTCCCCCGGGAAGGCCCATCCCGGGGTACGGCCCCCCGGGAAGGAATCTCCCGGGGTAGAGTCCGCCGCGCGTGCCCCAGCCGCCCCCGCTGAAACCCGATGCCACGCCCGCGCGTACCGGAGAGGACCCGGCACGCGATTCCGTCGCCGCCCGGTCCGACGAGGTGCTGATGGCGCGGTTCTGCGAGGGCGATTCCACGGCGTTCGACGCGCTCTTCCAGCGCTACGCCCGGCCCGTGCACGGCTACCTCACGCGGCTGACGGGCAGCCCGTCCACGGCCGAGGACCTGGTCCAGCTCACCTTCCTGTCGCTGGTGCGCGCGCGAGGCCGCTTCCAGACCGGCGCGCGCTTCAAGCCCTGGCTCTATGCGATAGCCACCAACGCGGCGCGCGACGCACAGCGCCGGGGCCGGCGTCCGGAGGAGCTGACGCCCGAGGGCGAGCTGCCCGCGAGCATCCCCGACGACGCGCCCGGCCCCCGGGACAGCGGGCTGGAGCAGGCCGTGCAGCGTGCCCTGGCCCAGCTTCCCGAAGGCCAGCGCGTCCCCATCCTCCTGCACCGCTTCGAGGGGATGAGCTTCGCGGAAATCGCCGATGCGATGGGGCTCACCGAGAGCGCGGTGAAGGTCCGCGCGCACCGGGGTTATGAGCGTCTGCGGGAGCTGCTCGCCGCCCTTCACCAGGAGACGAAGGAATGAAGCCGGAGTGCTCGCGGGTGATGGACTCGCTGGGAGGCCCGCTGCCCGCGGAGCTGGAGGCGCACGTGGCGTCGTGTGACGACTGCCGGGCGCTGGTGGGTGGCTTCGACGTGCTGGGCGGCATTCCCGCGGCGCCGCCGCCCCCGGCCCCGGCCCCGAAGCTGGAGGCCGCACACCTGAAGGCCCGGGCGGAGCTGGAGGCGCACCCGAAGCCCACGCCGTGGTGGCGCGAGCTGCTGGTGCTGCTCGCCGTGTACGCGGCCGTGTTCGCCGGAGGGCTGGTGTTGCTCGGCCGGAACGGGCTCGGACTGGTGGGTAACCAGGCCTCGCCGATGATGGTGACCAGCGTGGCGCTGCTCACGCTGGTGCTGGTGGGCGGGGGCGCGTTCCTGGCGGTTGCGCCCATCCGGCGGCGGCTGCCGTGGGGACTGCTGGCCCTGGCGGCCGTGGGCGTGGCGGCGGTGCAGGTGATGGGCGGCTCCGGGCTCCAGAGCCGGCTGGCCGTGCGGGGCATGCTGGGGTGCATGGGGACCGAGGTGCTGATATCGGTGCTGCCGCTGGCCGTGGCGCTCGTGCTGCTGTGCCGCTCGGCCTTCCAGCCCGTGCGCGCACTCGCCGCGGGGCTGTCCGCCGCCGGGGTGAGTCTCCTCGTCGTCCACCTGCACTGCTCGGATGGGACGGTGAGGCACCTGTTGTCCGCCCATGTCCTGCCGTGGCTGCTGCTGGCCGGGGTGGCGGTGCTCGTGCGCTCGCGGCTGCCGACGCGCAGCTACGCGCCCTGAGCGGGCAGGCGGGCCCGCGGCGTGTAACCCGGGCTCTCGCGAGGACGTATCCGGAGCATGACCTCCGCGCTCCTCGCCCTGCCGCTGGTGCTGCTCACCGCCGCGCCCGTCTCCCGTACGCCCGTCGTGGTGGAGCTGTTCACCTCCGAGGGCTGCTCGAGCTGTCCACCCGCTGACGCCGCGCTGGCGCGGCTCGCTCGGGCCCAGCCGGAGGAGGGCGTGGAGCTCATCCCGCTGGCATTCCACGTGGACTACTGGGACGACCTCGGGTGGAAGGACCCGTTCGCCTCGCCCGCCTACAGCGCTCGACAGCGGCGCTATGCGCTCAATGGGGACGACAACAGCGTCTACACGCCGCAGATGGTGGTGGATGGGGAGCGCAGCTTCGTGGGCGATGAGGCGAAGGCGCGCGAGCAGGCCGCCTCCGCCGCGAAGCAGGCCAAGGTGCCTCTGCGGGTCAGCGCACGTGTGGACGGGGATGCGGCGGTGCTCACCGTGCGGCTCGACGCGGCGCCGCCCGCGGACACCGAGCTGTGGGCCGCGCTCACCGAGAACGGCCTGTCCTCCCGGGTGACACGAGGGGAGAACACCGGCCACACGCTGGAGCACGCGGCGGTGGTGACGCTCTCTCCGAATCCGTAGAGAAGGGGCGCGACTGGAGAGGAAGTCCCGCCGCGACGGCGCCCTCGTCCACCTTCCGGCCCTCCAGTCCCTGGCACGCCCGCCTGCTCTCCAGACGTGCGCGCGCCCCACACCCGGCGTGGAGTGCCACCCGCCAGACAACCCACTCACGGCACTTGAAGCCACAGCCCGGGCCTGATTAGTGGGAGCCCCAATGAAACCCGCTGTCCTCATATCCAGCGCGGCGCAGCGGCGCGCATGGTGGGAGCGTCTTCGCGCCGTCACGAGCCGGCTGGTACACGACCTCCTCCAGGCGTCCAACCGGCTGCGACTCCCGGGGCCCTCGGTGCTTCCGGTGGCGGGCGCGGTGGTGGGGCTCTACAGCGGACTGGCAGCGGGCATCTTCGCCAACCTCATCGGCCTGATGAGCGGGCTCACCTTCGGTGCCGCCGAGCTGACGCACACGCTGCGCCGGGGCCAGTTCCGCACGCTGATGGAGGCGTTCACCTCGGCGCGCTGGCATCTGGAGTACGCCATCGTCGGCGCGCCGCTGGCGCTGGCCGCGCTCGCCATCGCCCACTTCATCCAGCCTGGCGGCCCCCGCGACGAGGTGAAGCGCCGGCTGCGGCTCTTGTCCCTCCTGACGCTGGGCGCGCTGTCGCTCTACTACCCGCTCGTCGCCCTGGCCGCGCTCAACAGCGTGTTCGGCCACTCGCACAACCTCCCCGAGACGCTGGAGGACCTGCCCTGGTGGCTGATGCTGCTGGCCCCCACGCTGGGCGGCATGGCGGTGGGCCGGCTGTTGCGCGACAGGCCGGAGACGCACGGCCACGGCGTGCCGGAGGTGGTGCGCGCGGTGAAGAGCGGCGCCAACGTGGTGCCCGCGGACCGCGGCCTCCTCAAGCTGGTGGCCTCCGCGATAACGATTGGCAGCGGCGGCTCCGCCGGACGCGAGGGCCCCATCGTCTATGGCGGCGCGGCGTTCGCCTCCACCGTGGGCCGCGTGCTCGGCTTCAGCCGCAAGGAGCTCTCCATCCTCCTGGCGTGCGGCGCGGGCGCGGGCATCTCCGCGTCCTTCAACGCCCCCATCGCCGGCGCGGTGTTCGCGATGGAAATCATCCTGCGCGAGTTCGAGCTGCGCGTCTTCTCGCCCATCATCCTCGCCAGCGTGGCGGGCACCCTCGTCAGCCAGGGCGTGCTCGGCGAGGCGCCCATGCTCCGCCGCGTCCCGTATGAGCTCGTCTCCGGCAGCGAGGTGCTGGCCTACGCGGGGCTGGGCATCGGCTGCGGCCTGCTGGCCTTCACCTTCGTGCGGCTCCTGCACGGCGTGGAGCACTTCTTCCACGGACACGGTGGAGGCCGGCTGTCGCCGTGGCTGGCCCGGCGGCCGCTCTACCAGCGCGCGGGCCTGGGCGGGCTGTGCGCGGGCGTGCTGGCCTTCCTCAGCCCCGCGGTGTGGGGCAGCGGGCACGACTTCATCAACCTGGCCGCCGTGGGCCGGCTGCCCCTCCTCTTCCTCGTCACCGCGTGCGTCCTGAAGGTGGTGGCCACCGCGCTCACCATCGGCTCGGGCGGCTCGGGCGGCACCTTCTTCCCCACGGCCGTCTACGGCGCCATGCTCGGCGGCGCTTTCGGCACGGTGGTGCACTACTTCTTCCCGTCCAGCACCGGGCCCAGCGGCGCCTACGCGCTCGTCGGCATGGGCGGCGCCGTGGCAGCGCTCAACCGCGGACCGCTCACCGGCATGATGATGCTCTACGAGCTGAGCGGGAATCACGACATCATCCTCCCGCTGATGGTGACGTGCACCATCGCCTCCGCGCTCTGCCACTACCTCACCGAGCGCAAGGCGCCGAAGGTGCAGAGCGACACCGATTTGCTGGAGGGCACGCCGGTGCGCCAGCTCATGGTGAACCTGCCCCCCGTCCCCGCGGGCACGCCGCTGCGCCCGCTGGCGGATTTGCTCCTCACCTCGGAGGCGGGCGCCCTGCCCGTGCTCGACACCGCCGGCCAGGTGTACGGCACCGTGCAGGTGGAGCACCTTCGCGAGGTGTGGCGCGACGAGTCCATGTACCCGCTGCTGGTGGCGAGCGACCTGGCGCGCAAGCTGCCTCTGCTGTCGCCCGACCAGGACCTGGCCCACGCGCTGCGAGTCATGGACCAGGAGGACGTGGACGCACTGCCCGTCACCACGCCGCCGGGCAGCCCCACGTGCGGGCTGCTCACCCGCGGCGCCGTGCGGCGGTTCCTCTTCGCCCAGCACACGCAGGCCCACGCGAAGGGGGACTACCCCGTCAGCCCCACCGAGGCGGCGCACTGAGTCACCCGTCCTGACGGGGCACGGTTTGTCAGGAACGCGAAGGGCCGGGCATCCTTCGCGCCATGCGAGAGACTCGCCTCCCCGAACTGCGTGCCGAGCTGTCCTCCACCCACCACACCGCCCGCGTCCGCCGCATGGTGGAGCTGGGCCGCCTCGCACCGACGGACCCGGGGGTGAGCACCGCGTTGGAAGGACTCTCCCGGGGAGACGCCTACGAGCGACGGCTGGCCCTCGTCGCGCAGTTCACCCGGCGCGACGGCGCCCACGTGCTCTCCGCCACGTCCGACGCATCCAGCCGCATCCGCTCGCTGGCCTTCCGCCTGGTGCCCCTGGCCTGTGACGACACGCAGGCGCTGGAGGCCCTGAAGATGGCCTACGCCATGCGCCGCGAGGGCGCCATCCTGCGGGGCCTCGTGCGGCAGGAGCGCCTGGGCGTCATCGACGCGTACCTGGACTGGCTCGCCTCGCGCGAGAGCGTGCCCGACTTCGCGGACGCCGTGCCCCTGGGGACGCCCGGTGCCATCCGCAAGCACCTCGCCCGCGCGCTGGAGAAGCCCAGCTTGCGCTTCTGGAACCGGCTGGCGCGCTACGCGCCCGACATCCTCGCGGAGGTGCTCGCCGAGCAACTGCGCGCCGTGCCCGGTGAGCCCGACCCCGTCACGCGCATGCACCTCAACATCTTCCTGCCCCGCATCGCGGACCAGGCGCCCGAGGCGGCGCTGGAGCTGTTCGAGCTGCTGCTCTCCCGTCGAATCGTTCCGGACGGCGCGGCCTGGAACTGGCTCGCGATGCACAGGCCCGAGGCCGCGCTGAAGCTGCTGCAGCGCCATGCGCACGCCACCGCCTTCTGGAAGCTGTTCGCCCGCTCGGCCCCGCGCCTGAGCGTGGAGTCGCTCGCGTGGCTCGTCCGCACGGCCCCCGCCTCGCTGGGCAACGCGAAGCTGCTGCTCCCCCGCCTCTCCGAGTCCGCGCGCCGCACCGTCGTGGACGCGTGGTGCGCCGCCGTGGACGTGGCGCCCGACTGGGGCGTGGAGCTGCTGCGCTCCATCCCCGACGCGCAGGTGAGGGACCGCGTGTACGCGCGCTGGAGCGTCGCCGCGCGCAACAAGGACGGCGTCATTGCCCTGGACCTGCTGCGCGCCCTTCCCCGCGAGCTCCGCGAGCGCGAGGCACGCCGCCATCTGCAAGAGGTGGTGGCCCTGGGCACCCGGCCCCAGCAGCGCATGCCCTACGCGCGCCTGCTGCCCTGGGACGAGGCGCAGTCCGTCCTCCAGTCCTACCTGGGCCACCCCGAGGGCGACACGCGCGGCGCGGCCCTGGCCACGCTGCTGGCCATCCCTGGCCTGCGCCCCGACGACACGGCCCTGGTGGACCGCGCCCTGCCCCTGGTGCTCGCTCGCAAGAACGAGCAGGACCCGGTGCGCGGGGCCATGCTGGGCGCGCTCGTGAAGTGGCCCCGCCGCGTGTGGCGCCGCGAGCACACCGAGGCCGTGGGGCGGATGCTGCGCGACGCGCTCGACGCGGCGGACCTCTCGTACGCGACGGCGGAGCTCGCGGAGTCGCTGCTGCTGCGCGTCTTCGGGAGAGACTCCGCCTGGGGCGCGACGTGGCTGGCCACGCTCATGAAGGAGCGCGGCAACCTCGTCAACCGCCGGCTGGGCGAGCAGCTCTTCGACGACGAGGTGTCCACCGCCGCGCCCCACATCCTCGACATCGCGAAGTCCTGGGCACGGCGCGAGAGTGGCGTCCCGTTGCTCCAGTTGGTGGAGAGCCTGGGCGAGCGGGTGTCCCTGGTGCCCGGCCTGACGGAGCTGCTCGTGGGCGTCCGCGACGAGACGCCCTGGTCCTCGCTGGCGCTGGGCATCAGCCGGTGGATGTCCGAGCACGCCCGCGAGCGCTTCGAGGCGACGCTGGGCACCACGGTGCGGCGCTGGTACGACCGCGGCTGGCACTCGGAAATCATCTCGCTGGCGTCGTCGCAGGAGGACGGCGAGCCCTTCCACTTCGAGCTCGCCTCGGGCCTGGAGCGCGTGGCGCTGCGGCTGGGCAAGGAGTCGCACTCCGCGCTCACCGTGCTGTGGAAGAAGGACTGGCGCGCCTTCGACCGGCTGCTGCCCGCGCTGCTGAAGGCGGACGCCAGCGTCATCTGCTTCCCCGTGGTCCACCACTACCTGCACCGCCGGCGGCAGGATTTGCTCACGCCCTACCTGAGCGCCCCCGTCATCACCGGCCGCTTCGCGACGGGGAAGACGGGCTGGCTGCTGTCCTTCGGCGACGGCTTCTTCCGGTGGACGGCGGAGCAGAGCGCGACGTACTCGCACGCGGTGGGGCGGATGTTCGAGGACAGCGAGCGCGACACGCCCACGCTGCTGTGGGCCACCGCGCTGCTGGCGGCCATCGACTGGGCGCCCATGGAGAAGCTGTGCTCGCTCGCGGATGACTCGCGGCCCGTCGTGCAGGAGAAGGCCATGCGCGTCATGGCCCGGTGTGACCAGGGCCAGGGCGTGCCCACGCTGCTGCGGTGCCTGGAGGATGCTCGCGCGCGCATCGCCATCTACGGCCTGCGCCGCGCCTTCAATGGCATGCCGCCCTCGCGCGTGCTGTCACTGCTGTCCGGCGTGCCGCTGACGAAGGTCACCGTGGCCAAGGAGGTGGTGCGCCTGCTCGGTGAGCTGCGCTCGGACGCCGCCTACGCGCGGCTGCTGGAGCTGGATGGCATGTCGCTGCACCGCGACGTGCGCATCGCCATGCTGCGCGCGCTGTGGGACCACCTGGACCGCGAGCCGACGTGGGCCGTCCTCGCCCGCGCGGTGGACGGGACGGACTGGGTCATGGCCTCGCGCCTGGGTGACATTCCCGCGGACCGGCTCACGGAGGCGTCGGACCGGAAGCTGTCCGCGCTGCTGGGGCGCGTGCTGCGCCGGCCCGAGGCGGAGGCCCGCATCGACCTGCTGCAGCGCGCGGCGTATCTCGCCGTGAAGGACGTCGAGCGCACGTTCCTGTCCGCCTGCGGAACGCGGCTGGCCTCGCCGTATGACGACGAGGTGTCCGCGGCCATGCGTGCCATCCTCCACCGGTCCGACGAACGGGATTTGGAGCGACTGGAGGGCATGCTGGACGCGGTGTCTTCGGACCGGCGCGCGTTGACCGTGGCCTTGAGTCAGTTGCTGGCGCTGAACGTGAAGTCGCGGGCCAGCTACATGCAGGCGGCGAGCGCGGCGGAGCGCGTGCTGTCGAAGGACGCCCGGCTGGCGCCGCTGCGCGTGAAGTGCGCGGGCGCGGCGATGAACGCGGTGAAGTGGGCCGCGCGGGTGGCGCAGATGGGTGAGGAGGGCCACCTGCACTCGGACGCGCTGGAGGCGTGCCGTGCCCTGGTGGACACGATTCCCGCCGTGGAGCTGGAGGCCGTGGAGGCGCGGCTCACCACGAGCCCCAGCGCGGATGCGCGCCGCGTGGCCGTGTGGTGCCTCGTTCGCGACGCCGCTCCGGGTCGCGGGTGGACGCCGGAGCGGCTGGCGCGGCTGGCCCGGTACCAGACGGATGACTCCGCACTGGTGTCCGGCGCCGCGCAGGCAATCTTCCCTCCTCGGGAGATGGTCGCGAAGCCCGCCTGATTACGAGCGCCCGATGCCGTAGTAGGAGAAGCCCTCCTCCTTCACCTGCACCGGGTCGAAGATGTTGCGGCCGTCGAAGATGACGTGCCCCTTCATGAGGCTCTTGAGCTTCCGCAGGTCCGGCCTGCGGAACTCGTTCCACTCGGTGACGAGGAAGAGGCCCTCCGCGCCCTCCGCCGCCGCGTAGCCCGACGGCGCGTACAGCACCCGGTTGCCGAAGTAGCGCTCCGCCACCTTCGCGGCGACGGGGTCATGCACCTGCACCCGGGCACCCTTGCCCAACAGGCCCTCGATGAGCTCCACCGCGGGGGCCTCGCGCATGTCGTCCGTCTTCGGCTTGAAGGCCAGGCCCCACACCGCGAACGTGCGGTCCGCCAAATCGCCGAAGTGCTTCAGCGCCTTCGCCAGCAACGAGCGCTTCTGCCGCGCGTTGGTGCGCTCCACCGCGCGCAGCAAGTCCAGCTCCAGGCCGAACTCGCGCGCCGTGGCCACCAGCGCCTTCACGTCCTTGGGGAAGCACGAGCCGCCATAGCCGCAGCCCGGGTGGAGGAACGGGTAGCCGATGCGCTTGTCCGCGCCCATGCCCTTGCGCACGTATTCCACGTCCGCGCCCACCTTCTCGCAGAGCGCGGCCACGTCATTCATGAAGGAGATGCGCGTGGCCAGCATCGCGTTGGCCGCGTACTTCGTCAGCTCCGCCGAGCGCGTGTCCATGTAGAGGATGGGGTTCTCCGTGCGCACGAAGGGCGCGTAGAGCTGGCCCATCACCTTGCGTGCCCGCTCGGACGTGGTGCCGATGACGACGCGGTCCGGCTTGAGGAAGTCCTCCAGCGCCGCGCCCTCCTTGAGGAACTCGGGGTTGGAGACGACGTCGAACTCCACGTCCGTCACCGCGCGGATGCTCTCGCGCACCTTGTCGGCCGTGCCCACCGGCACGGTGCTCTTGTCCACCACCACCGTGTACTGCTTCATCGCCCGGCCAATCTCCTCGGCGGCGGAGAGCACATACTGGAGGTCCGCGTCACCGCTCTCCCCTTCCGGCGTCCCCACGGCGATGAAGACCACCTGCGCGGGCGCCACCGCCTTCGCCAGGTCGGTGGTGAACTGCAGCCGGCGCGCGGCGGCATTGCGGTGCAGCAACTCCTCCAACCCCGGTTCGTAGATGGGGACCTGTCCCTCCTGGAGCGCCTTCACCTTGCGCGTGTCCACGTCCACGCAGGTGACCTCGTTCCCCGACTCCGCGAAGCACGTCCCCGCCACGAGCCCCACGTACCCCGTACCCACCACCGCGATCTTCATGACGTCCCCCCAGTTACTTCCACTGCATGCCGCACTACACGAAGAGCCTTTCCACCGGAGTCCCCGCCGCGGCCCCACTGCTGGCCTCGCGGGCGTACTGCTCCACGGCCAGGGCCCGATGGGCCGCCGTGTGCTCGGCCAGCACCCGCGCACGGGCCTTCGCGCCCAGCGCGCGCCGGTCCTCCTCCGACAAGTCCCGGAGGTAACCGAGCGTGTCCTTCGCCGTGCGCGCCACGAGGATTTCCTCCCCCGGCACGAAGACGCTCTCCAGCCCGTTCCACGCGTCGCTGATGATGGGCACCCCGCACGCGGCGGCCTCGAAGAGGCGCACGCTGGGCGAGTACCCCGCCAGCACCATGTCCGCGCGCGTGACGTTCAGCGTGAAGCGCTGCGAGCAGTAGAAGTCCGGGTGCTGGGGCGGCGGCAGGTGCTCCACCCGCTCCACGTTGGAGGGCCACCGCACCACCGCCGGGTACTGAGGGCCGGCGATGACGAAGCGCCCGCCCCTCCAGACGAGCGCGGCCTCCAGCATCAGCCGCTCCAGCGTGGGCTGCCGGTCCGCGCTGTACGTGCCCAGGTAGCCCAGGTCCCAGCTCACGGCGCAGGGCCGGGGCTGGTACAGCTCCGGGTCCACGCTGCAGTAGAGCGGGCGCGCGGCGGGTGAGCCCAGCTCTCGCTCGATTCGCCGCAGCGTGGGCCCGCCGGTGAAGGACAGGTAGAGCCGGTAGCCGGGGATGAGGTCCGGCGAGAGGTACTCGAAGTCGTTGCGAGCCAGCTTCGCCAGCGTCACCGGCGTGTCGATGTCATAGAAGGCGGGGAGCCCGCGCGTGGTGGCCTGCACCCAGCGGCCCACCTCCACGCCCTGCGGCACGTACGAGCCCACCATCACCAGGTCCGCGTCGCGCACGTCCGGCGTGAAGCGGGCACGCAGCTCCACCAGGTCGTCGTACAGCTCCGTGCGGCCCCACGGCGGCCGGGGCATGTCTCGGTTGGCCGCGTACCAGGGCACATCCCGCTCCAGGAAGAGCACGTCGTGCCCCCGGCGCACCAACTCGCGCACGAGCCCGCGGAAGGTGGTGGCGTGGCCGTTGCCCCACGACGACGTAATCGACAGGCCGAGGATGACGATGCGCATGCGCTGGGCCTCCATCACGCCACCCCCTCCAGCGCGCCCGCGCGCTTCGGCGCCCGGTAGCCCAGCACCTGCTCCACCTGCACCGCACGGTGCGCATACGTGTGCTCGGCCAGCACGCGCCTGCGAGCAGCCTGCCCCATGGCCCGCGCGCGCTCCGCGTCCAGCGAGCGGCCGACGGCGGCCGCGAAGTGGTAGACGGCGTCCACGCCCCGCGGGGCATGTCGCACCGCCTCCGCGTCGCGCACGTCACCCACGTGCAATTCCACCTCCGGGTTCAGATGGGCCGGACGGGCTCGCGCCTCGCCGTGGACTTGAGGGAGGAGGCAGTCGAGCACGCGGACGCGGTGGCCCTGGTCGATGAGCTGGTCCGCCAGGTACGAGCCGATGAAGCCGGCTCCGCCAGTAATCAGAATCTGCTTGCTCTTCATTGCCCCTCCGACGCCGTCAGGACCGGAGGCCGCCGCGCGCGGATGTTGTACTCAGGTAGTAGAGCGACCTCATGACCGAGCCCCGGGCTCGCGTGGGCAACGTAGGTCGCGGCCGATCGGCCGGGGAGTGCCATGCCACGCCGCCTCCCTGCTCGCGTGCCGGTCCCGCGAGCACTGGCGAACGCACCTCACACGTCACCCTTTGACGGGGTGACCTGGGGTGTCGGAGGGGTCCGAACAGGTGCGCGACACCTCACACGAGAAGCAGCGCGGGATATGCGGCACGGGTACGAAGTGGGACGCGGGTCGACGCTTTCCGCGCACCAGGTCCGCGCACGCGCGCTCCAACCATCAGCCGACACGGGGCCCGTACCGTGGCCGTAGGGGGAAACGACGCGCGTCTGGCACTCCGGGGCGAGTGCTGTCGCGCCCGGGTTCCGGCACCCTCCCCGCGGACTCGCAGCGGGGCTCGCTTCGCGGGTCGTGCTCCATCTCCGCATTCCACCGGCGCGGCAACGCCACCCTGACGGCCTCGCGAGAGCCTGTATAGGCTGGCGCGGATGGAAGGCCGGGTGGGCGTGTCAGCAGGACAGCTCAGGGAAGGCGCGCGGTGCGGCCTGCACCCGGTGGCCCTGGCGCTGGCGGTGTGTGCCCGCTGCGGCACGTTCGCGTGCCTGGAGTGCGTGTGCAGCGTGGCGGGCTCGGTGTGGTGCGCGGCGTGCGCGCGGCGGCCCGTCGAAGCCACCGAGGACCGTCAATGGAGCGTGGAGCTGGTGCGACTGCTCGCGACACTGGCGTGGGTGTTCCCACCGCTGGCACTGGTGGCGCTCACGCTGACGTGGCGGCAGCGGCGGCGCATCCGGAGGGGCGAGCTGGCCTGGTCCGCGGACTGGCCCCTGCGTCAGGCCCGGCGCCACGCGCTGCTGGCGCTGGCCGTGTGGAGCCTCCTCATCGGAGGCGCCGTCGCCCTCTTCCTGCGCTCAAGCGGCGTGGGCCGCTGAGAGCCCCCGGCGCTCCATGAAGGCGCGCAGCTCCGGCCAGCGCGCGGTGAGCATCTCGAAGTCGCCGGGGCGCACGGGCTGGGTCGCGGCCAGCGCGTCGTTGATGGTCGCCGCATGCGTGGATGCATCCTGCGCGTCCAGCGCGAAGGCCCTGAGCAGCTTGAGCCGGCGGACGTCCCGCCCGCCCGATGCATCCGCCTCCGCCCACCGGGAGTCGAGCGTCTTCACCGCCACCGCGTGATGCCCCTCGCGGCACAGGACGATGACCTCCGGAAGCAGCGCGTACATGGGCGGCGTGTCACCGAGCCGCTTGCGCCCCTCCTCCAGCCACGCCCGCGCGGAGGCCGTGTCGCCCAGCACGGCGTAGCAGGAGGCAATCAGGTTGGGCATCCACCGGTGCGCGGCGGGCAGTCCGCGCTTCAGGTTCCGAGAGCGCTCAGCGGTGCCGAACATCTCGAGGGCCCGGGCGGGCTCCCCCAGCGCGAGCAGGCAATGTCCGAGCATGGCGACGGAGACCGAGCGCTGGATGGCATTGGTGCTCCGCCGCGCGGCATCCTCGAAGCAATCCGCCGCACCCCGCTCGTTCCCCGCGCCGGAGAAGGAGACGCCGCGGTTGTAGGTCGTCGCCCACCGGCGTATCCGCAGGTAGAAGAAGGTGAACAGCCCCAGGAACGTCACTCCCATCAGGGTGACGTAGAAGCCCGTGCCAAGGCTCTCGCGGGGCGCGCCCTGGCCCTGGGCGAAGGAGTTGTAGAAGAACACGAAGAGGATGGCCGCCAGGCCCCACCAGAGGACCTTCCCCCACGTCGAGGCCGCGTAGGGTTGGAGGTGGCGCTCCTTCGGAAGAGGTAGCTCGGTCACACGGTGCTCCGGCAACGGGAAACGGCCTCCTCTCGTAGCGCGAATGACGCCCCGCGTGCCATCCCCCACAGTCCGAGGACGCCCGCGAGGACGATGAGCACCGCGCCGAGCGCGGCGAGCGTGTATCCCCGGGGAAGCCACGCGGCCGCCCAGGCGAGGCCTCCCGTTCCCGCGCTCAGCAGCGCAAGCCCGCTCGCCATGACCAGCAGCCCCGCGTTGTGCAGCATCAGGCTTCGCGACAGCGGCCTTCCCAGCCTCGCCAGCAGCGGAACGAGGAGGCCGAGGCTGACGAAGCCGACGAGCACCACGTGCAGGTAGAGGATGACGGGTTGCCGCGCCTGCGCCGCCCACGTGGCGAGCCCCAGGGCCCCCGCGGCCTCCATCGTCAGCTTCAGCCCATACCAGGCCGACAGGCAGCGGAAGGCCACCGCGGTGCTGCCGGTGAGCTCGCGCGCCATGCGCCACAAGGCGCGGACCCAGACGAGGCCGGCGGCGATGCCCACCCACGCGGCGCCACGCGCGAGCAGACCGGGCACGCCTGCGTCTCCTCCCGCCACGCCGAGCGGCGCGCCCAGCCACGCCGTCGACGCGAGCACCCACAGGCTGACGCCCAGCCCTCTCTCGTCCACGCGGACGCCCCGGGCTCGCGCATGCGCGATGAGCACCGCCAGCGTGGTGAAGAGGAAGAACCAGGCGAAGGCGTGCAGGAAGACGAAGACGCAGAGCCGCGCGAGGAAGGGCGTGCCCCACCCCGACGCGAGCAGCACCACCCGGACCATGGCGCCCGCCAGGGCCAGCACCACATAGGCCATGCCGGCACGCAGGAAGCGGACCTCCAGGCCCCGGGCGCCACGGGCCGCGCGGAACCACACCCCCACCGCCACCGCCCACACGAGGAGCGCCAGCGTGGACACGGCGATGCCCGGCGCGGAGTACCCCCCGTAGAGGAACGCCACGAAGGTGAGCCCCGAGGTGACCGCGAGCGCGGCGAGCACCCGGACGGGCCCAGGCCCCCTGGCGCCGACCTGCTCGTAGGCGAGGGTGAGCAGGCCCAGCCCGGCCCAGCCGAAGTACAGCGTGTGCGAGTGCGCGTGCAGCGCATGGCCGAAGTCCAGCCAGGGCATCGGTTGGAGAAAGGACATGCGCAGCAGCAGACCGAGGCTGGTCGCCAGGACATAGAACCCCAGCGACAGGGCGAGGAACGCGCGCGTCGTCGACGGTCCGCTCGCGGGTGGGAAGGCGCTGAAGGGCCGGAGCATGACGGGAGGAAACGCAAGGCACGTGCCGCGTCTCACCCCTCGGAGCACCGGCTGTCGCCACGGCAAGAAGTGCGGCACGCGGCGAGGCGGGTGAAAGGCCTGCGCGAGCGCGCACGGTGCAACGGTGCAACGGTGCACCTGTGGACGGCGGCCCGTTCTTGGGCCTGAGGCCCGGTGGCGCGCGTGCTACAAGCCGCCGCCATGGCCGAGACGCACGAGAAGGACCACATGAAGCTCCCGGACACGTTCCGGGGTGTCAATGCCCGCTATCCGGAAGTCGCGCGTGCCTTCCAGTCCCTCGGGGACGCCATTCATGGCGCCGGCTCGCTGTCCGAGCGCGAGCGGCGACTGGTGAAGCTGGCCATCGCCGTGGGCGCGCGGCTCGAGGGCGGCGTGCACAGCAACGCCCGCAAGTGCATCTACAGCGGCATCTCTCCGGACGACGTGCGCCAGGTGGCGCTGCTCGCGCTCACCACCATCGGCTTCCCGTCGATGGCGGCGGCGATGACGTGGATTGAAGACGTCATCGCCGCTGCGGCAACGGGTTCGCGAGACGCGGCGGCCGAGCCCGAGGAGCCCTGACGCGCTACCGGCTCGCGGCCGCCACGTCGGGCGAGATGCGCACGAGCCGGATGCCCTGGGGCGCGCGCAGGAGCGTGTCCCACCAGCACTGGCCCTGGTAGCGGTAGCGGACCTGCACGCCCATCACCTGGCCCTGCTGGAGTGCGCTCATCGCGTCCTCCAGGGAGTGGCGTTGGGAGGAGGCCATGTCGACGGAGCCGCCCTTGAGCAGGACCTCGTCCACCACGGCGAGCCCCTGGATGTCGCTGAGGAGCCGGGCCAGCGTCGCGGTGTCGAGGATGGACTCCTGGAGGGCCGGGAGTGCTTGTGTGTCCAGCGTGGTGCTCATGGGGTGACTCCCGGGACATCGGTGGCGCGAAGCTCGAAGGCGTTGATGGGGGCGGGGCAGACGCGCACACAGGTGCCACAGCCGTCGCAGCGCTCCGCGACGACTCGCGGTCTGCCCGCGTCGACGACGATGGCGCCCTCGACGGGGCAGCGCTCCACGCACGTGGTGCAGAAGGAGCCCTGCCAGGCGAGGCAGAGTTGCGTCCGCACGCGCACCGTGGAGCCGGAGGCGGGCCGGGCTTCGAGCGCTCCCGCCAGCCCCTCTCGCAGCGAGAACACGGGAAGGCGTCCATCCACGGTGGCCTCACCGGAGCACGCGCGGCCCGCGTAGAACGCCTCGAGCGAAAAGGCCGGAGGCTCCGAGGCTCGGGGAGGAGCGACTGTGGCGGGCGACTCCGGCGCGCGAGGTGAAGCGACGGCGGCAGGTGCCACGTGCTCGCGCGGCCTCCTGAAGAGTCCCAGCAGCGCGCGGCGGCTGAGCCCCGACTGCGCGCTCATGGCATCTCCTTCGTCACCGCTCCCGGCGGAGGCGTGGCGTCCAGCAGGCCGGGCGGCGGCTCGCGCCCATCCAGCGCCGCGGACGACGCATGGCACTGGACGCAGTTCTGCCGCTCCGGGTGCGACGTGCGCAGCCCGGGCTTTCCCGTGGGCCCATGGCAGGAAGCGCACTCCGAGCGCATCTGCTGCGAGTGCGGCATCGTCGGCGGAGCCCCCGGCCACGCGCGCGCGCCATTCCCCGAAGAAGCCCGCCCGACGAAGCGGTTGCCCGGCATGTCCGGGTACGGCACCAGCGGCTTCGGAGCCACCTGCACCACATGACACTGATTGCAACTCTGATACGGCGGGTGGCTGATGCGCGGCGCGATTCGCTCGCCCAGCTTCATGCCCTGCGCGTGGCAGGACAGGCAGCCCGGTGTCCCGGACTGGTCCACCTCATGAGGAATGGTGGGCGGCGCCCCGTCATAGGCGCGGTGCGCCCTGCGCGACTCCACGGCCAGCGCGCGCTGCTCCAGGGACGCCACCGCCGTGGGCTTCAGCGGGTCGATGCCCGCTTGCAGCGCCTCGATGGCGCCCTCGTACATCCGCGCGTTGTCCCCGCGCCGGGCCTCGCGCAGCTCGCGGTAGCTCGGCGCGCGCTCGGACGTGGCGGGCGCACCGGCTCCGGAACCGGGCGCCGGGCGCTCCGGCTCGGGGCGCGTGCCCGCGATGAAGCCCGTGAAGGCCAGCGCCACCGCAATGCCCGCGGCCACGTGGAGCCAGCGCGCGGGCAGACCCGAGCCATCACCCTGGGGAGCGCCGCTCATCCGCGAGCCTCCTTCCCTCCGCGCCTGCGCACGCGGGCCGCGCACTTCTTGTAGTCGGGCTGCTTGGAGAACGGGTCATGCTCATCGAGCGTCAGCTCGTTGATGAGCAACCGCTCGTCGAAGAACGGCACGAAGAGCGAGCCCTCCGGCGGCTCCCCGCGCCCGCCCAGCCACACCGGCAAATCCAACCGGCCCCGGCGCGTCTCCACCGTGACGACGTCTCCATTGCCCACACCCAGGCGCCGCGCGTCCGCGCGGTTCATCTCCACGTACGCGCTCGGCATGGCCCGCTGGAGCTGGGGAATGCGCATCGTCATCGTGCCCGAGTGCCAGTGCTCGATGACGCGGCCGGTGCACAGCCAGAAGGGGAACTCGCTGTCGGGCGACTCTGGGGGCAGTTCGTACGGGTTGAACCAGATTTGCGCCCGGCCGTCGTGCGTGGGCGAGTGGTAGAACTGGATGTCTCGGCCCTTCTCCACGTACGGGTCATCGAACCCGGAGAAGCGGAAGCGCGTCTCCCGCCAGCTCCCGTCCTTCTGCTGCACCACCGGCCAGCGCAGCCCGCGCGCCTTCACGTATTCCTCGTAGGGCGCCAGGTCCTTGTGCTTGAGGCGCGTCGACTTCCGGTACTCGTCGAAGAGGTGCGCGTCGACGTTGACGTCGTAGTAGTGCGCGAAGTCCCAGATGGGCACGGGCTTGCCGTCCTTCTTCACCTCGAAGAGGAAGCGGCCGTCCTTGTCCTTCATCCCCGCGAAGCCGCGCTCGAAGAGCCGGTGCGCCACGGCGATGAGCTGCCAGGCGTCGTCGCGGGCCTGGCCGGGCGGGGGCACCATCTTGAACCACTGCTGGGTGCGCCGCTCGGAGTTGCCCACCATGCCGTTCTTCTCCACCCACATGGCGGAGGGCAGCACGAGGTCGGCCATGCGCGTCGTCTCCGTGGGGTACACGTCCGAGACGATGAGGAACTTGTCCGAGAGCTTCCGGCTGGGGTCCACCAGCTTGTGGCGGTTGGGCAGCGTCTGGGCCGGGTTGGTCACCTGCACCCAGACGGTGTGGATGTCCCCGCCCTGCTCCGTGGGCGTGGAGAAGCGCTCCCACATCAGCACCGTGTGGTAGCCCGGCTTCGCGGCGATGCGGCCCGCCGGCACGTTCCAGAGGTCCTCCATCTCGTGGCGGTGCTTCTCCTCCGCCACCACGCGGCCGCCCGGCAGCGCCTGCGCGAGCGTGCCCACCTCGCGCACCGTGCCGCACGCGGAGGGCTGCCCGGTGAGGCTGGTGGGCGCGTCTCCCGGCCTGCCGAAGTGGCCGCTGAGCAGGTGCAGCCCGTGGATGAGCGAGTTCATCGCCGTGCCGCGGGTGTGCTGGTTGACGCCCATGCACCACAGGCTGGTGATGCGCACGTCCCTGCGGGCGAACAGGCCCGCCAGCATGCGCAGGTCCTGCTGGGACACCCCCGAAAGCTTCTCCACGTGCTCGGGCGTATACGGCGCGAGCAGCGCCCGGTACTCCTCGAAGGTGATGGCCTTGCCCTGCAGCGTGGCCGGCTCGCTGGGGGCGCGGAAGGCGCAGTTGCTTTCGACGAAGGCCTTGTCCCAGGTGCCGTTCTCCAGCAGCAGGTGGGCGATGCCGCAGGCGATGGCCAGGTCGGTGTTCGGCTTGAAGCGCAGCACGTGGTCGCAGAAGGCGCTGGTGCGCGTGCGGCGGGTGCCGATGTCGATGAGCGTCACCTTCTCCCCGCGCGAGCGCCGGTCGATGACGCGCGAGAAGAGGACGGGGTGCATCTCCGCGGGGTTGTTGCCCCACATGATGAGCACGTCGCAGGTGTCCAGGTCGTCGTAGCAGCCGGCCGGCTCGTCCACGCCATAGGTGGCGAGGAAGCCCGTCACCGCCGAGGCCATGCACAGGCGCGCGTTGGCATCCAGTTGGTTGGTGCCCAGCCCGCCCTTCACGAACTTGGAGGCCGCGTAGCCCTCGGGAATCGTCCACTGGCCGCTGCCGTAGAGGCCGAAGCCCTTCGGGTCCTTCTGGATGCGCGCGGCGATGATGTCCAGCGCCTCGTCCCAGGAGATGGGCACCTGCGTGTCGCCCTTGCGGAGCAGCGGCTGCGTGAGGCGGTCGCTCCCGTAGAGCGCGAGCCCCACGTGGTAGCCCTTCACGCACAGAAGACCCTTGTTCACCTCCGCCTTCGGGTCTCCGGCGATGGCCACCACCTTCCCGCCCTCCACGCCCACCTGGACGTGGCAGCCGGTACCGCAGAAGCGGCAGGGCGCCTTGTCCCACTTCACGCCACCGCTGGCGGAGGGCACCGCGGACGGCGCCGCGCCCGGCGTCTGGCCATACGCGAGCCGGCTGGCGGCCAGCGTCGCCGCGGTCATCGCCGTCGTCTTGAGGAAGTCGCGCCGGTCCATGGCTCAGGCCTCCCCGCCGAAGAAGTCCACCTGCACCACGTCCAGGAACCGCACTCCGGGCAGGTCGCGAAGGAGGTACGCGAGCGACTCGCCCTCCTCCACCGTCTCCGTCTCCGTCACCACGGGGAGCCAGCGCTCTTCAAAAGGTGTCCCCACCGTGATGCGCGCGTCCTGCTCGAGCCGAGCGAGCAACTGAGCACGCTGCTCGGCGGAGTCTTCAAGGGTGAGCACCAGGCTGCTGAAGGTCATTGGGTCGCTCCGGGTCCACACCTGCCTTGAGCAAGAGGTGGACCAGGGCCCCTCGCGGAGCCTCGGCCCGGCGCACGCGCAAATGCTGCATGCCTGAGCACACTTTTGAGCAAAGGCTGCGTCCCGGGGACGAGCGGCCCACGGGGCCTGCTCGGAAACGGCGTGGCATGGACGCTGCTTTGAAGGAGGCCGTGGCCGCGACCTCTCCATCCTCCCTGCTGTCCGTGCTCGTGGCCCTCACGCTCTGCGGGTGTGAGCGCGACGTGCCCCGGCCCCTCCAGCCGCCCCCGGGTGACGTAGCGCCGGTGGAGACGGTGCTGGTGCCGGAGAAGCTCACCTCCATCGAATCCGGCGCGGTGGATGCGCTCGGCCGCCCGCTCAGGGCGCCATGCGCCACGTGCCACTCCCTGAAGGAGCCCGCGCGGATGCCGCAGTCGGCCGGGGAGCTCCAGGCGTTCCACCGCGGGCTCCAGGTCCGC
Source organism: Pyxidicoccus sp. M6 (assembly GCF_055568925.1). Taxonomy (NCBI): domain Bacteria; kingdom Pseudomonadati; phylum Myxococcota; class Myxococcia; order Myxococcales; family Myxococcaceae; genus Pyxidicoccus; species Pyxidicoccus sp. M6. The sequence continues at coordinate 11,244,736 of NZ_CM145714.1, forward strand.
CATGGCGACAACGCCTGCACGTCCTGCCACCAGGCGGACGCCCCGCAGTCGCTGCACCTGGCGACGGGAGCGCCCCTGCCGATGACAGAGGTCGTGACGCTGTGCTCGCAGTGCCACGGCCCCCAGGCGCGCGACTACCGGGCCGGCGCGCACGGCGGCATGACGGGCTACTGGGACTCGTCGCGCGGCGGGCGCACGCGGAACAACTGCGTGTCCTGCCATGACCCGCACGCCCCGAAGTACGCGGGGGCCCTCCCTGTCATGCCGCCCCGCCCCCTGCACCCTCCTCCCGCCGAGAGCCACGCCCATGAATGACGTCACCCGCCGCACCGCGCTGAAGGGTGCCGGCGCCACGCTGGGCGCCGCCGCCTTCGCCCACGCCCTGGCTCCGCTGACGGAGTGGACGGAGGACCTGTCGCTCGACGCGTTCCTCCAGCGCCACTACAAGGAGCTCACGCCCTCGGACATGAAGGCCGTGCTCTGGCGGCTGAAGATGGACGCGAAGCGGGAGTACGGCCGCGACGTCGACATCCAGGACCTGCCGCCGCAGGAGGGCGTCTCCTTCGGCTACGCGCTCAACCTCAGCATCTGCATCGGCTGCCGCAAATGCGTGGAAGCCTGCCACCAGGAGAACAACCACGACCGGCGCACGGGCAACTCGTACATCCGCGTGCTGGAGATGGAGCAGGGCAGCCTGGACATGGAGCGCGGCAACGCGGACTACACACACGCGGTGCCGGCGCCGGGGAAGTACTACCTGCCGGTGCAGTGCCAGCAGTGTGACAACGCGCCGTGCGTGAAGGTGTGTCCCGTCCAGGCCACCTGGAAGGAGCGGGACGGCGTGGTGGTGGTGGACTACAACTGGTGCATCGGCTGCCGCTACTGCGAGGCGGCCTGCCCGTACCACGCGCGACGCTTCAACTGGACGAAGCCCGAGATTCCGGCGGACGAAATCAACCCGGACCAGGGCTACCTCTCCAACCGCATCCGCCCGCAGGGCGTGGTGGAGAAGTGCACCTTCTGCCTGCACCGCACGCGCGCCGGAAGGCTGCCGGCCTGCCTGGAGGCATGCCCCACCGGGGCACGCGTCTTCGGCAACCTGCTGGACCCGCAGAGCCCCATCCGCTGGGTGCTCGAGAACAAGCGCGTCTTCGTTCTCAAGGAAGAGCTGGGGACCCGCCCGCGCTTCTTCTACTTCTTCGACAAGTGAGCCATGGCCGCCCCTCGTCACGTCCTCGACTATCCCCGCTTCCTCGGCCGGCTGCTGTGGATGAGCACCGACGGGAGCTGGCGCTTCTACACGTGGATGACGGTGCTGACCGCCATCTGCCTGGTGGGGGCCAACGCCTGGGCCCGTCAGTTGGCGCAGGGCATGGTGCTCACGGGGATGAGCGACCACGTGTCCTGGGGCCTCTACGTGGCCAACTTCACCTTCGGGGTGGGACTGGCCGCGGGCGCGGTGATGATGGTCATCCCCGCGTACCTGTACCACGACCATGAGATGCACGACGTCACGCTGGTGGGCGAGCTGCTCGCGGTGGCGGCGATTGCGCTGAGCCTGCTGTTCATCGTCGTGGACATGGGCCACCCGGAGCGGGCGTGGCACCTCATCCCCGGCGTGGGCCGGTTCAACTGGCCGGTGTCGATGCTCACGTGGGACGTGGTGGTGCTCAACGGCTACCTGCTGCTGAACCTGCACATCTGCGGGTACCTGCTCTACATGCGCTTCCTGGGGAGGAAGCCGCGCAAGCGCTGGTACCTGCCCTTCGTCTTCCTCTCCATCTTCTGGGCCGTCTCCATCCACAGCGTGACGGCGTTCCTCTACAGCGGGCTGGGCGGGCGGCCCTTCTGGAACTCGGCGCTGCTGGCGCCCCGGTTCATCGCCTCCGCGTTCATCACCGGGCCGGCCTTCGTCATCCTGCTGCTGCAGGTCATCCGGAGGTTCACGGGGCTGCCCATCGGCGAGGGGCCGCAGCGCACGCTCACGTCGGTGATGCGGGTGACGGTGCTGCTCAACCTCTTCATGCTGGGCTCGGAGGTGTTCACCGCCTTCTACACGGGCGGCGCGCATGCCGGGCCGGTGAAGTACCTCTTCTTCGGGCTGCACGGGCACCATGCGCTGGTGCCGTGGATATGGACGGCGGTGGCGTTCAACCTGGCCTCGGCGGTGCTGCTGCACCTGCCGGCGAGCCGGCGTCACGTCTCGGTGCTGAACACGGCCTGCGTGCTGGCCTTCGTGGGCGTGTGGATTGAGAAGGGGATGGGGCTCATCATCCCGGGCTTCGTCCCCAGCACCCTGCATGAGCTGGTGGAGTACGTGCCCACCCTCACCGAGTGGAAGATTACGGCGGGCATCTGGGCCTTCGGGTTGATGCTGCTGACGGTGGCGGTGAAGGTGGCGCTCCCGGTGCTGAGCGGGCAGCTCGCGTCGCACGCCGCGCCGGAGCCGCCGGCGGATGCGTGAGCAGGTCGCTCACGACGAGGTCGTCCGGCTCCAGGCCCGCGGAAGTCACAAGCTGATGCGGGCCCGCCAGGCCTCCCTGGCGCCCGCGCCTGCCGATGGGAGTGGCACCTGGACGCGCAGGGGGGACGACCGGGAGATGCGCTCGAGCATCGCGCACAAGGCCTCCGCGAGGGCGAAGCGCTCCGTGGGGTCTTCCGCCAGACAGCGTCCAATCGCCATCGCGAAGCCGGGGTCGATTCCCGGAACGAGCTCGGAAATCAGCGCCCCCTGCCGCGTGGAAGGCACCCTGCCGGTGCAGAGCTCGAACAGCACGAGGCCGAGCGCATAGAGGTCGCTCTGCGGCGTCGCCGGCGCGCCCAGGCGAATCTCGGGCGCCATGTAGCGCGGCGTGCCGACGACTCCCGGCACCGCCACGAGGCCCGAGCGCTCCGCGCCCACGAACGTGGCCAGACCGAAGTCGAGCAGCTTCACGGTGCCGTCGGGCTCCAGGATGGCGTTGCCCGGCTTGAGGTCGCGGTGGAGCACACCGCGCTGATGCGCGGCACTCAGCCCCCGCGAGAGCCCCAGGGAGATGTCGAGCACGCTCCGCCAGGGGAGCGGCACCCGCAGCTCCGCGAGACTCTTTCCGTCGACGTACTCGTACACGAGGTAGGGCCGTCCATCGACCTCGCCCGCCCGGTACATGGTCACCACGTTCGGATGCTGGACGCGGGCGATGGCGCACGCCTCGATGGCGAAGCTCGCGAGCGTTCCCGCGTCGGGCTGGAGCGCGACACAGAGCTTCAAGGCCACCCAGCGGTCCATCGAGGTGTCCTGGGCAAGGTAGACGGCTCCCATTCCTCCCCGCCCCAGCAACCTCACCAGGCGGAACTCGTCCACCTCTCTCGGAGGACTCCAGGTGGCCCACGGACGCGCCGCCAGCTCCGGGCCCGACGGGTGCCTCACCGACAGGGCCGCGGACGCGACCTCCGCCTGGGCCGCCTCACTGCGCACGAGTGCCACCAGGAGCGCACGGCACGCGGAGCACTCCTCGGCATGGTGATGGACGACGGCATTCGCCGGCATCGCCAACCGGCCCTCCAACAGGGCCACCACGTCCTCATCGCGCAAGCACCTGGATGGCAATGTCTCTCCCCCTGAATACACTTCAAGTGAAGACTCTCACAGGACACCCACGCGTCGGAGCGCCGGATACAACGCCATCCCGCCACCGCCGCAGTCCTTACCTTTTTATGCCTAAACTGTAAAACCTGCTTATTATGATATAGAACAGACACAGTGAGGAAGGAGGGGGGCCTGGCACTCGCATCGACATTCGTCGCACGCGCGGGCTGGCGCGTCGAAGGGGCCGCTGGCCTCGAAGGACTCGAGCGCCTGCTGCTGCGCGCCTGGGAGGAGGGCCACGGCCAATGGCCGGACATCCCCCTCGCTCCCGACGTGTTCGTCCGCCATCTCGCCGCCCATGCCCCGGACTGCGCGCCGGGCACCGGCTTCGAGTCCCTCCTCGCCCAGCTCGTCCCCGGAGACCTCTACCTCGCCTGCGCCTGCGCCGAGGGCATTCCCACGGCGCTCGACGCCTTCGAGCGGCACCACATCGCTGGCGTCCCCCTCATGCTGGCGCACATGAAGCTCGCCCCGGCGGTGATCGACGACATCCGCCAGCAGGTGCGCGAGCGGCTGCTGGTGCGCACCGCGGCCGCGCCGAAAATCGCGGAGTACTCGGGCCGGGGCCCCCTCTCCAACTGGGTGCGCGTCGTGTCGCTGCGCACCGCCCTGAGCCTGCTCCGCTCGACGCGCGACGAGGACTCGGTGAGTGACGCCATCCTGAGCATGCTGCCCGCCACCGACGGGAATCCCGAGACGGAGGCCCTCCAGCGGCGCTACCAGGGCGAGTTCCGCCAGGCCATGGAGGACGCCTTCGCGGCCCTGCCCAGCAAGCACCGCTACCTGCTCCGCCTCCACTTCGTGGACCGCCTGTCCACCCGGAAGATTGGCACCCTCTTCAACGTCAACCAGTCCACCGCCTCCAGGTGGCTGCAGAGCGCGCAATTGGAAGTCCACGACGAGACGCGGCGCCTCCTCAAGGAACGCCTGGACCTCTCCTCCCGCGAGTTCACGAGCGTCCTGCGCGCCGTCGAAAGCCAGCTCGACCTCAACATCAGCCGCATCCTCAACGAGGTCTGATGCGGCTCGACGCCGCCGAAGCCAATCACAGCCACAGAGAAAGTATTCACTCTGAGTGAATGATTAAATTCTCTGCATAGGTTTTTCCGGTCGTGCGTCCTTAGCGTGCGAGTCCTCATCGATACAGAGGCCTCGGCGTCGCCGTTGCGTGACACCTCCGCGTGCGCACCGCGCCATGCGGGAATCCCTTACGGCGCGGGCCTCCCCCAGCGCGCGCCGTCGCACAGCCCCCTCTCATTTCCAAACACGGCGCCGGAGCCCGGCCGCCGCAATGCCTCACGTCCACCCACGGGGTGCTCGCGCCAGCCACGGGCACCTCTCACCTGCAACACAAGGAGACGATATGCCGACGAAGCAGACACGTGACGGGCGCACTCCGGTAGCCCATCCCCGCGTCCTACCGCTGCTGGGCATGCTCGCGCTCGGCCTGGGCGGCTGCGAAGTGCAGAGCCCGGCGGACACGGGCACGCCGCCGGACAAGCTGGTCAGCCGCGTCGCGCCGCTGAACAAGGCGCCGGCGGGCCTCGCCATTCCCGGGCAGTACCTCGTGGTGTTCGACGGAGAGGTCGCCACGTCGGAAATCAGCGACGCGGCGGCCGAGGTCGTCCAGGCCGGCGGCGCCAACTCCGTGCAGTACCAGTACTCCATCATCCCGGGCTTCGCGGCGACGCTGGACGCGACGCAGCTCGACAACCTCCGCAACAACCCCGCCGTCGCCTACGTCGAGGAGGACTCCGTCGTCAGCATCAACACCTCCTTCCCCAGCCCCGCGGATGGCATCGACCGCACGGACCAGCGGCTGGGACGTGACGGCAACTACAACGACCAGGGCCGCACGGGCCTCGGCGTCCACGTCTACATCGTCGACACCGGCCTCAACACCCGGCACAACGAGTTCACCGGCCGCGTCGGCAACGGGTTCACCGCCATCAACGACGGCCGCGGCGTCGAGGACTGCAACGGCCACGGCACCCACGTGGCCAGCACGACCGCGGGCACCCTCTATGGCATGGCCAAGAGGGCGCGCGTCCACCCCGTCCGCGTGCTCGGCTGCACGGGCTCGGGGAGCTGGGCCGGCGTCATCGCCGGCGTGGACTTCGTCCGGGCCGACTGTGCCGCCCAGAACGGGCCGTGCGTCGCCAACATGAGCCTCAGCGGTGGCCACACCCCGACGGTGGATGCCGCCGTCACCAACGCGGTGAACGCGGGGGTGACTGTCGTCGTCGCCGCGGGCAACGAGAACACCGACGCCTGCACCCGCTCTCCGGCGAGCGCGCCCGCGGCCATCACCGTGGCCGCCGCGGACGACACCGACCGGCGCGCGTGGTTCTCCAACTGGGGCACCTGCGTGGACATCTTCGCCCCCGGCGTGAGCATCCTCGGCGCCTGGACGGGCACCACCACGGCGACCAACACCATCGACGGCACGTCCATGGCCAGCCCCCACGTCGCGGGCGCCGCGGCCCTGTACCTGAGCGACCACCTCAATGCCCGGCCCACGCAGGTCGAGGCCAACGTCGAGGGCTCCGCGAGCCTCAACTGCGTCTCCGACGTGCGCGGCTCCCCCAACTCCTTCCTCTTCAATGACCTGAACCAGGGCAACTACTACTGCAACAACGGAACCGCGAGCTGCAAGGGCCTGTGCGGCGGCCCCGGGTACGGCTGCTTCTGCGACGAGACGTGCGCTCAGTACGGCGACTGCTGCCCCGACTACGCCGACGTCTGCGAGTGATTCACAGAGGAGGACGAAACCATGTTGCGAATGCGTCGTTATCTGATGATGGGCAGTGTCATGGCCGGCCTGGGCCTGCTGTCCGGCTGCACGTCGAATCCCCAGGAGTCGATGCCCGAGTTCCACGGCCGCAACCAGCAGGGCATCGGTGAGCCCGGCCATCTGTCCAAGGCCGAGTGGGCCACGTACCTCTCCGACCAGAAGTACCTGCATGGCATCGCGAAGCCGGACGTCCGCGTCCGCCTGAACTTCGCGGACGAGTCGCAGTACCGGTTCGCCATGTCGCGGCTCAAGCTCGCGGGCAAGACGCCGGAGAACTCGCCCTACCTGTTCAAGGCCCTGGAGCAGCGGCGCCAGGACCACCTGGCGAAGGGGTACAAGCCGGGCCTGCTGCCCCCGGAGGCCTCCGGACTGACGGAAGGCTCGGCCGAGCGCCGGGAGATGCACCTCATCGAGGAGGCCAGCATCGGCGAGACGACGCCGGTGGCCAATGACGGCCTCGGGACCGCGAACTCCACCTTCCCCGATGGCGCCATCTACACCTACGTGGACAGCTCCTACACGGACACGAGCGGCTTCGCACTGGGTGACCTGACCTGGCGCGAGGAGTTCGACGCTGGCCAGAACGTCACCATCAACGCGACGGGCAACCTGGGGCTGACCACCCTCAAGCGCTACCGGGTCGCCTCCTATAAGGTCGAGGAGTCCACGGCCGGGGGCGTCCAGGACTCGTACGTCTACACCGAGGTCGGCTTCGACAGCGGCCCCGTCGTCAACGAGGCGCCCCGCCTGACGGGGCTCACCGTCAACGCGCCGCTCGACATCGCGTTCAACGACAACCTCATCTCGGTGTGCCTGAACCGCACGTGGACCCAGGACTGCGACTATGACCTGACGGGCAATCTGAACTCCGTCAAGCTGCCGCTGAAGGGCTCCATCTCCATCGCCAGCAGCCACGTCTTCGACGACGGGGCCATCAACCAGCTCAAGATGGACCTGAACGGGGGCGTGGCGCGCCCCGACGCCGGCCACCTCAAGCTCATCCTCACCAACGTGGGCGGTGGCTGCGATGTCACCGACGGCACCACCCTGACGGCGAAGATGGCCCAGTTCTGGAACCGCACCTCGCTGACCACGGACAAGAAGACCTTCTCCTGGGACCTCACCGGCACCAACGCCGCGTTCTTCGACGACGGCTGCCGCCAGGTGCAGGACTCGGTGAAGCTGACCGCGTTCATCTCGCTGCCCCTCGTCTCCGCGGGCACGAAGTACCGCTCCTCCATCACCCTCAGCAATGACCCGGCGGCCATCCGTCCGGACTTCGTCTTCAAGAAGATTACCGTCACCAACAGCTGCCTCGCGGCGGGGACGGAAATCGAGACGGCGGAGGGCAAGCCGGTCGCCATCGAGACCGTGAAGAAGGGCGACCACGTCACCAACCCCTACAGCCCGTCCCTCACCGTCATGGACACGGCCGTGGGCATCGAGACGACGCCGATGGTGCGCATCCGCAGCGAGTCCGGCCGCACGCTGCTGATGACGGAGATGCACCCCATCCAGGTCGTCGCGCGTGGCATGGTCCAGGCCCGGGAGCTGCAGCAGGGTGACCTGGTGATGACGAAGACGGGCCCCAGCAAGCTCACCGAGGTGACGCGCGAGGCCTTCAGCGGCAAGGTCTACAACGTCAAGGTGGGCTCGAAGACGGAGAAGGTCACGCTCGGCGAGGACCAGACGGCGGTGTACGCCAATGGCTTCCTGGTGGGCGACGGCCAGATTCAGAGCAGGTACGAGTCCATCGCCATGAAGCCGAAGACCGGCGACATGCTGGCCCGGCTGCCGAGCCGCTGGCACCGCGACTACCAGCTGTCGCTCCAGCGCAAGTAGGCCGGCGCCCCACGTGAGTCACCTCGACGTGCCCCGGTCCTGACGCCGGGGCGCGCCCCCAGCAGCAACCGGCCACCCTTCGGGCAACCGCGGGGTGGCCGTTCCGTCCCCGCCCCTGAAGGCCCGCGGGCCATCCGATTCACGCTTCCCACGCAACGGAGTGAACCTGATGCAGCTGCGCAAAGACTTCCTGCTCCCGTTCATCGTCGCACTCGCGCTGGCGTGTGGGGGAGATGCCCCCCAGCCCTCCGGAGCAGTGGCACCGCCCCGGGGCCTCAGCGAGGAGGCGCTGGCGGAGCGCCGGCGCATCGCCACCCTCCAGCTCGCGAAGCCCGCCTCGGCCACGGCCGCGCTCGCCACCGCCGCGGAGGTGGCCACGGCCCTGGACCTTCCCGCTGGCTGGGTGACGAGCACCAGCCTCACCGCCGCCAACCCGCAGGCGGCCATGGTGGCCCCCGAGTACGGCGACACCAAGCCGCGCAAGGGCACCTCGCTGTTCATCATGAGCACGGGCAACATCAACGCCGCCACCCTGCCCGAGCCGGGCACGGACTATCCGCCCGCGGGCGAGGAGGGCGACTCCGTCGTCTTCCGCGTCACGCTCAACGTGCCCCGCGGCAGCAACCGCCTGTCCTTCGACTTCCGCTTCCTGAGCGCCGAGTCCCCCGAGTTCATCGGCACCTCATACAACGACACCTTCACCGCGCGCGTCATCGACGGCTTCGGCACGCGGGTCGCAGCCCAGGCCTCGGTGAACAGCTCCACCTTCTACGACGTGTCCTCCACGCGCGCGGCCGGAACGGGCTACGACACGCTGTTCGCGGATGACCCGTGGGGCGTCGACTTCTTCCCGGCCACCTACCCGCCCGAGGTCCTCCTGTTCCCGGACGCGGGCATCACCGACCTGCGCAGCGTCAACATCGAGGTCCTCAGCGGGGGAACCGTCACCCTGGAGTTCGAGGTTCGCGACCTGGGCGACGGCGTCCTCGACTCCACGGTGGTCATCGACAACATCGGCTTCTCGAGCATGGAGGTGGTCAACCCGAACCCCACCCTCATCCACCCCTTCCTCTCCACCGTGGTGACGGACCCCGCGCAGCTCATTACGACCGCCGGCGTTCCGCCCGTCCAGGGCGTGGCGGCGGACGGCGTCACGCAGGCGCTCGTCCGGGCCAAGCTCCCCGGCCCCGGGCAGATGGTGTTCTCCCTGGTGGGCGGCACCAGCCCCACGAGCGGCGGGCTCGGCGCCGTGGGCACCAGCACCCGCGCCAGCTCCGTCACGGTGAATGCGGTGCTCGTCAGTGGCGCGTACTACGCGTTCGCGCTCTACACCAGCCCCCCGGACTTCGACATCGGGGGCTACTCGGCGGTGTCGAGCCGCCCGCTCACCCTCTCCGGCAACTTCCTCCCCACCTCCGGAGCGGGTTTCACCACCGAGCTCGGGCTCACCATCATCCGGCCGCCGCTGGTGCTCGTGCACGACATCTGGTCCAGCTGTGACGCCTGGAAGGGCGCCTCCGGCATCGCCGTGAGCAGCCTCTTCGAGGTGACGTGCGCGGACTACTCCGCGACGAGCTCCGCCAGCATCGAGTCCGATGCCAACCGGCTCGCCGTCCCGGATGCCGTCAACGAGGCTTTGCAGGAGATGCGCCGGAGGGAGATTGCCGTCACCCAGGTGGATGTCATTGCCCATGGCATGGGCGGCCTCCTGGCCCGCAAGTACGTGGACTGGGCCAACTACCGCAACGCCACCAACTTCGATGCGGGCGGCATCAACCGGCTCATCACCGTGAACACGCCCCATGTCGGCACGCGCACGGCGGACGGAGTCGTGGCGATGCGCGACTTCCTCAAGACCAACCATCCGGCCACGTGGGGCACGCTCTTCAACATGCTCAAGACGACCCACAACATCCTCCTCGAGGTGGACGGAGGCGCAAGCGTGGCGGCCATCGACGAGCTGAAGACCACCAGCGCCACCCTCAACGCCATCAAGCAGACCCAGGTGCCCACGCACGCCATCACCGGCAATGGCGCGGAGACCATCCTGCGCACGCCCGCCTCCGCGATGCTCCCGGACAAGATTCGCGTCCTGTACAGCAACATGGAGACGTACCACCCGCTGACGTATGGGGCCCCCACGTCGGATCGGCAGAAGCTCATCCTCGGCCCGAACAGCAGGCTGTTCTGCGGGGACCCGCACGACATCTTCGTGGCCGATGCCGACCAGCGCGGAGGCCTGACGGGCAGCGCCCTCAGCTCCTTCGCGGTGGCGACGACGAACATCAACAGCGAGCACTTCAAGGTCACGAATGACGTGGCCCATCGCGACCGGCTCGTCGCGCTCCTCAACAGCCCCGTCGACGGGACGTCCTTCGCGCAGAGCGTCCCCAGTCCCGCCACGCTGCCCCGACAGAACGGCTGCGGGGGCTTCACCCTGTCGCCAGGGGGCAACGCGGGCTGGGAGCCTGCCAGCGGGGAGAACACGGGCCTGGAGCACCCACGCGCGGAGGGCACGGGCGGCTCCGGCATCGCCACGCTCGCGGGCAGCCTCAGCATCCTGTCGCCCGCGCCCGGCACACAGGTGACTCCGGGCGGCACGGTGACGGTGTCCGTCGCCGGAACCGGGGGCTTCGTGCCGCAGACCGTCATCATCGCGGGTGGTGGCAGCTCGACCGTCCTCGAGGCGGGGCCGTTCTCGACGTCGTTCCGGATTCCATCGCAGGCCATCGGCTCCGTGCAGCTCGTCGCCTACGGTATCGACGCCCAGGGTCAGCTCCTGGGCTCGCCGAGCGTCGTCCTGCCGGTGGTGTCGTCGGCGGTGCTGAGCTCCATCGAGGTGCTCAACGGCGACGCCACCCTTCGCGGCCCGGGCTCGAAGCGGCGGCTGGTGGTGAACGGCAGGTACAGCGACGGCGTCACGCGCGACATCTCCGCGCCCGCGCTCGGCACCGTGTACTCGTCGTCGAACGCGAGCGTCGCCAGCATCACCACGGATGGCGCCCTGACGGCGAATGCCCCGGGCATCGCCACCATCACCGTGCGCAACGGGAATGTCTTCACCGGCATCACCGTCACGGTCGGCACGGAGACCACCGCGCAGTGCATCCAGGTCCGCCTCGGGGAGTACAACCTCTTCGTCCTCGAGGACTACACGCAGGGCAACGAGGTCCGGGGCAAGTTGGCGGCGGGCCGCAACATCTCCCTCCTGAACTTCGCGGTGGGCGCGATGCTCGACGCGGCCGACACCTCGAACGTGCTGGTGGCGGGTGGGAACCTCTCGCTCACCAACGGTGCCGTGTATGGAGATACGCGCTACGGGGGAACCCTTACCACCGGCGCCAACGTCACCTACCCTCGCGGCAACGTGGCACGCGCGAGCCCCATCAACTTCGCCACCCGCGCCAGCTCGCTGCTCAACCTCTCGTCCGACCTGGCCGCCCAGGCCGCCAACGGCACCACGACAGTCGAGTCGTGGGGCGGCGTCATGCTGAAGGGCACCCACCCCAAGGTGAATGTCTTCAACGTGAATGCCAGCGCCTTCGCGGGAGCCGTCCTGCTCTCCATCGACGCCCCCGCGGACAGCCTGGCCGTCATCAACGTCCGCGGCAGCTCCCCGCTCTTCACCAACTTCGGCCACGTCTTCAGCGGAGGCATCGACGAGCGCGGCGTCCTCTTCAACTTCCCGGACGCCACCACCCTCACGGCCTTCAACTATGGCTTCTATGGTACCGTTCTTGCTCCAAATGCAAACGTCACCTTCAATGACGGGAGCTGGGTCGGGGGGATGTACGCGCGCTCACTGAAGGGGAACGCCGTCGGGCACATCAACCGGCTGCGGGATACAGACATCTGCAAGTGAATGGCGGGGCCTCTGAAAACTGAGGCCCGCTCGCGACAGTGGGGGCGCACGTGCTCAGAAATCCGAGGAGCCGGCTGTCTACCGTGATGGTGACACTGGCAATTTGCGCGGGATGCACGGTGGAGCTCCCCACCGAAGCTCCCCCGGCCCAGGACACCCGGGCCGGGGGCCTCGTGGAAAACACGCAGCACGTGGCCGTCGTGTCCGTGGATGTGGCGCGCAACGTGCCGACGACGGTGTGGGCCACACAAAGACAGACACGCAGCCGGCTGGCGCGGCCCACGCCCGAGGTCGCGGCCCGCGAGTATCTGGAACAGCATGCGGCGCTGTACCGCCTGTCGCCCGCGGCCCTGCGGGCGGCCTACGTGCACCGTGTCCACGACACGGGCGAGGGCGGCATCATCGTGTTCTTCCGGCAGCGCGTCGGCGGCATCGAGGTGATGCACGACGAGTTGAAGGTGCTGATGACGCGCGACCTCGGGCTGGTGGCCCTGACGGGCAACCTCCACGACGGGGTGGACGCGGCGCTGGCGGAGGCCGGGGACAAGGGCTTCCGCGGCGCCTTCCAGCTCTCGCCCGAGCAGGCCGTGGTGGGTGCCTTGGGAGACATGTTCGGGCCTTCACTGGCGAGCGGCGTCGCCGTCCGCGAGGTGGGCGCCGCCGGTGCGGACGGCCAGCGCTTCGACCTCGTCCCCACCAGCGCCGACAAGCAGGGGCCGGGAATCTCCCTGGTGACGCCCGCCCATGTCGTGCCGGTGTACTTCCCCCAGGGCCACCGGCTGGTCCCCGCGTATGCCGTGGCGCTCCTCGCGGAACGCCCGGGGCAGGAGTCCGCCCGCGGCTACGAGTACGTGCTGGATGCGAGGGACGGCGGGACGCTCCAGCGCAGCGACCGGCTGGCGCGCGACGCGTACTCGTACCAGGTGTGGGCGGACGCTGACGGGACGCCTCAAGACGGCCCCGAGAAGGACTACTCCCCCCACCCCACGGGAGAGCCGGACGACGACGTGCCGACCTTCTTCGTTCCGCCGGCGCGTATCACCGTGGATGGGCTGACGAAGCCCGACGGCGGAGTGGACTCGTGGCTGGCCTCGAACGCGACCAGCACCAGGGGCAACAACGTCGATGCCTATGCGGACCACATCGCCCCGGATGGCTTCGGCAATGGCGACAAGCGGGTCTCCCTGACAGCGGGTTCCCACAACTTCTACTTCGACTACGACCACGCGCTCACGCCGCTGGAGCCCGAGAGCCAGACGCACGCCGCGATTGCCCAGCTCTTCTATACGACCAACTGGCTCCACGATTACTTCTACGTGTCTGGCTTCAACGAAGTCGCGGGCAACGCCCAGACCGACAACCATGGCCTGGGCGGTGGTGAAGGTGACGCGCTGCTCGCCGAGGCGCAGGACCGGGGGCCCAGCCCCCTGGTGCGCAACAACGCCGTCATCTACGTCCCGCGCGACGGACTGGCGCCGAGGATGGAGATGTACCTCTGGGAGATGGAGATTCAGCGCACCTTCCGCGTCGCCAACGTGGAGTACCCCACCGGCAGGGCGGAGTTCGGCCGGCAGCGGTACAACCTCGACTCCCTTCGCCTCGTCCTGGCCCGCAACGGCGCATCGTCTACCACCGATGCCTGTCAGGCCCTGACGAACGACGTCACGGGGGCCATCGTCCTGGCGGACCGGGGAAACTGCACCTACGAACTGAAGGCGGTGAACGCGGAGGCCGCGGGCGCGGCCGGGCTCATCATCAGCAACCACGTCGCGGGAGCGCCACCACCCGACATGTTCGACGTGGACCCGGCGCTGACGACGGACCTTCCCACCCTCTCCATCACCTACGAGGCCGGGCAGGCACTCAAGAAGCAGCTCACCGATGGCCCCGTCAGCGGCACCATGAGGAGCCTGTCCGCTCCAGAGCGGGATGGCAGCCTCGACAACACCATCATCACCCACGAGTGGGGGCACCTGCTCCACCTGCGCCTCGTCGACTGCGCCGAGCTCCAGTGCAAGGCGCAGGGCGAAGGCTGGGGTGACTTCCTCGCGCTCCACATGATGGTCCGCGAGAAAGACCTGTTCGATTACAACGGGACGTACGCCGTCGGGGGCTACGCGTCGCACATCTTCGGCCAGAGCCCCTACTACGGCCTGCGCCGGGTGCCCTACTCGCGCAACCCGGCGAAGAACGCGCTCCGGTACCGCCACTTCTCCGAGAACGCGCTCCTGCCCGACACGCACCCGGTGCGAGACAACGGGGAGCTCAACTCAGAAATCCACAACGCGGGAGAGGTCTGGGCCTCCATGCTCTTCGACGGCTATCTCGCCATGCTCGACGAGGCGAAGAAGCCCGGCTCGCGCTTCGGGTCGTTCGCCGTGGCGAAGCGGCGCATGGCGGACTACGTCGTCGCGGGCATGGCGCTGGCCCCCAGGGACCCGACCTTCACGGAGCAGCGGGATGCGCTGCTCATGGCCGCGAAGGCGCGGGACGCTCGCGACATGAAACTGCTCGCCGATGCCTTCGCCCATCGCGGGCTCGGCACCTGCGCGGTGGCACCCCAGCGAATGGCCCAGGAGCTCGTCGACGTGCGGGAGGACGACGAGCTGCGGCCGGACCTGCGGCTCGAGCTCGTGACGGTCGACGACGGCGTGCGCTCCTGCGACGCCCGGGCCGACGGCATCCTGGACGCCGATGAGGCCGGCCGCGTGCGGCTGAAGGTCACCAACCTGGGCCATGTCGACTCTGCCTCCGGCACCACCCTGGTGGTGCGCGGCAGCAGGCCCGAGGTGTCGCTGCCCAAGGACGAGCTCTCCATCCCCGCGGTGCCTCCCTTCGAGTCCATCCTGCTGGAGGTCCCCATCGAGCTGACGGCGTCCCTCGAGGGCGCGAAGGACGTGGAGCTCACCTTCACGCTCACCGCGCCCAACTCGTGCAAGACGAGCGTCGTGCAGAAGCACGTCCTGAAGCTCGACTACGACGTGGCCCCCTCGATGACCGACTCCGTGGAGAGCAACACCACCTCCTGGCAGACCAAGGTCCTGGAGGGCGGCGCCGACCAACACTGGCGGCGGATGCTCGACCCGGCCAGCAGCCTGAGCGCGGTCAACCACTACTGGTTCGCGCAGGATGCCTTCGACTTCGCGGACACCGTGCTGGTGTCGCCTCCATTGAAGGTGGCGGCCGGCACCCCGTTCAAGCTGACCTTCGACCACCGGCATCACTTCGCGTTCGCCACGGAGGGCAGCCGGACGAACTACTGGAACGGAGGTGTCATCGAGGTCAGCGAGGACGACGGAACGACGTGGAAGGACGTGAGCGTCCACGCCAATCCGGGATACGGCGGGACGCTGGACCCGGACCTCATCAACAACCTGCGCGGCCGGCCGGCGTATGTCGCGAGGAACACCGCCTGGCCCGCGATGAATGTGAACACCGCGGTGGACTTCGGGACGAAGCTGGGCGGGAAGACGGTGAGGCTGCGCTTCCGCCTGGGCTCGGGATGGTTCGTCCAGGCCTACGGCTGGGAGGTCGACAACATCTCGCTGACCGGTGTCACGGAGGGCCCCTTCGAGGGCATCGCCGCGGACACGGGGACCTGCCGGCCGACGGCCGAGGCCGGTGCCGACCAGAGCGCGACCTTCGGCGCGGAGGTGACGCTCGATGGCTCCGGGAGCACGGACCCGAATCAGCAGCCGCTGCAGTACTCGTGGGAGCAGCTCGAGGGTCCGCGGGTGGAGCTGAAACTGAGCGACCCGATGAAGCCGCGCTTCCTCGTGCCCACCATCGAGGCCGCCGACCACAGGACGCTGCGCTTCAGGCTGACCGTCAGCGACGGAGCCTTCACCTCCACCGACACGGTGACTGTCGAGACGAAGCCACCTGCCGTCGTCGACCCACCGGACCCGCCGCCCGGCCCGCCACCGGGCCCGCCGCCGCCGAAGGCCATCAAGGGAGAAGGCAGCGGCTGCGCCACCAGCGCGGCGGGCCCCGACGCGTCCCTCTCCTGGCCCTTCTGGCTGCTCGGGACGCTGACGGTGCTGGCCACGGCCCGGCGGCGCCCTCCGTGCGCACGGAAAGGCACGTCGCTCCGTCGAGGCGCCTGAGCGGAGGGAGCGGGAACCCGCCCGCCCCGCTCACGCCGCGCCGGACACCTTGCGCGGCGAGGGCTCGGCGATGAAGTGGGTATCCGGCAGCAGCCCGCGTGTCTGCCGGCGCACGAGCGAGGCGCAGTAGCCATCGTGCGCCAGCAGCGCCTCGTGCGAGCCCTCCTCCACGATGAGCGGCGAGCCCCCTCGTCGCCGTAGGTGGTGCGGTACACGTTGCTCAGGCTCCGCGGCCCAAACGGCCGCGAGGGCGGGGAGAGGCCGATGTCGAGGTCTGCCTCAAGCCCGTGCAGCGCCCATTCCCAGGTGTACCCTTCCCCGACACTCACAGCAGAGTGTCCTGGCCGGGAAGAGGCCGTCCGGTCATGCTGCGCCCCCAGGGAGGTGCTCCTTGGACATACTCCGCATAGGACCGGCCGAGCACCCGTTGCTGCGCAACCTCTATCCGCTCTACCTGCATGACCTGAGCGAGTTCGGCGTGGACTACCGGCTGGACGAGCAGGGGCTCTGGCAGCCGGACTTCCTGCCCACGTGGCTGAGCCGCTCGCCCGAGGTGCACCCGCTGCTGCTGCGCGAGGAGGGCCGCACGGTGGGCTTCGCCTTCGTCGGGGAGGCGCCCTTCCCGTACATGACGGCGGGGCGCGACTTCCGGATGAGCGAGTTCTTCATCCTCCGGGGAGAGCGGCGGCGAGGGCTCGGCCGGCTCGCCGCCCGTGCCATCTTCGACCGCTACCGCGGCGTGTGGGAGGTGTCGCAGCTCCCGGAGAATCGCTCCGCCACCGCCTTCTGGCGGAACGTCATCTCCGAGTACACCAGCGGCGCCTTCGAGGACACGCAGGTGGACGGCTCGCCGGCCCAGGTCTTCGACAGCCGGCGGCGCCCGCCCACTGCCGCTCAGGGCCGGTAGATGCGGTCCAGCGCGTCCGCCACCACCACCAGCCTCTCGCACTCCGGGTCGTAACGCTGACCCGCCGCCAGCCGCGTGGCCCAGTCCACGGCCGCCCGTCCGCCCCAGGCATCCGGAGGATCCGCCAGTCGCTGTCTCGCGGTGCCGTGGAAGACGTCCGCCGTGAAGTCGTAGAAGGAGCCATTCACGTTGCGGAAGGATGCGCCGCCCTTCGTGCCGTGGAAGGACGCCTCGATGACGGCGTCGCACCCGGCGCTCACCTTCCATGAGCAGGCGAGCTGCACGGAAGCACCGCTCGCCAGCTCGAGCTGTGCCACCGCGTAGTCCTCCACCTGCGTCTCGCGGGAGGCGAGCGGCCGGCCGCCCGCGTACAGGTGGCTGCCCACCTTCTTCACGGCCGGGAAGTCCAGCACCCACAGCGCCAGGTCCACGAGGTGGATGCCCAGGTCCATGACGCACCCGCCGCCCGACTGCTTCGGCTCATAGAACCACTGCTTGTCCGGACCGTAGGCGTTGTGGAAGACGAGGTTGAGCGCGAAGACGTGGCCCAGCGCTCCCGCGCGGATGCGCTCGCGCAGCAGCCGCATGCCGTGCGTGAAGCGGTAGGACAGGTCCACGCCCAACAGCCGGTCATTCGCCTTCGCCGCCTCCACCACGCGCCGCACCTCGCGCGCGTCGCGGCCCAGCGGCTTCTGGCAGAAGACGGCCAGGCCCCGCTCCAGCGCCGCCACCGACTGCTCGGCGTGCACCGCACTCGGCGTGGCGATGACGATGCCGTCCAGCGGCTGCGCCAGCAGCTCCTCGAAGGAGCCCGCCCGCCAGCAGCCCGGGGCCGCCTGCTCCGCCGCCTCCAGGGCCTGCGCGGACGGGTCCACCACCACGGCCACCTCCGCGGCCCCGCTCCGGGCAATGGCCTCCATGCGGTGCCGTCCAATCCAGCTCACCCCGAGGAAGCCCAGGCGAGGGCGCTGCGTCTGCGGCTTCGCCGCGATTCCGCTCAGCATCGGTGTGTCCTCCGTGCGGATGCGGGTACGCCTTCGGACGGACGCGAACAACGCACCCCGGGGCAGAGGGGGGCCCGCCGTGTGGTGCTGAACGCGCGGAGTGCGGACCAGCGGATGTGGCGCTGCACGTGAGTGCAGGGAGGTTCCCAGCCCGGCACACTGCCCCACGGAACAGGTAGCCGCTCAGGTGCCCACGCGGAACCTTGGCGCGCATGAATGACTTCAAGGGCAAGCGCGTCGTCGTCCTCGGGGGCTCGGGGTTCCTCGGCTCCCATCTCTGTGAACGTCTCCTGCGCGACGGGGCCGGCGAGGTCCTCAGCCTCGACAACCTCATCACCGGCAACGAGCGCAACCTCGTGGACGTGGCCCCGCTGGGGAACCTGCGCGTCGTGATTCACGACGTCACCGAGCCCCTGCGCGTGGACGGCCCGGTGGACTGCGTCTTCAACCTCGCATCACCCGCGTCGCCCATCGACTACGCGCAGCTCCCGATTGAGACGCTGCGCGTGGGCTCCGTCGGCACGGAGAACGGCCTGCGGCTGGCGCGCGAGAAGAAGGCCGTCTTCCTCCAGGCATCCACCTCCGAAATCTACGGAGACCCGCTCGTGCACCCGCAGCGGGAGGACTACTGGGGCAACGTGAATCCCGTGGGCCCGCGCTCCGTGTACGACGAGGCCAAGCGCTACGGCGAGGCGCTCGTCATGGCGTACGCGCGCATGCACGGGCTGCGCACGCGGATTGCGCGCATCTTCAACACCTACGGCCCGAAGATGCGGCTGGAGGACGGCCGCGTGGTGCCCACCTTCGTGAGCCAGGCGCTGCGCGGCGAGGACTTCACCGTCTTCGGCGACGGCACGCAGACGCGCTCGTTCTGCTACGCGAGGGACCTCATCGACGGACTGGTGCGGCTGGCCCTCTCGGACGTCACCGAGCCCATCAACCTGGGCAACCCGCGCGAGATGACGATTCTCCAGTTCGCCGAGGCCGTGCGGAACGTGCACGGCGGCGGAGGCCGCATCGAATTCAAGCCGCTGCCCAAGGATGACCCGAAGCAGCGCCGCCCGGACATCACCCGCGCGAGGATGCTGCTGGGCTGGGAGCCCCGCGTGTCGCTGGAGGAGGGGCTGGTGGAGACCTTCGCCTGGTTCCGCAAGGTGCTGACGCCGCGCGCCCCCGCGTCACATCCGGACGCCCCGCGTCATCCCACGACGCACCAGGGAGAGCAGGAACACCTCCGGTAACATCACCGCAACCGACTTCCTTTATTCACTGAAATCCATGACTATCAGGTTTCGCCGATATCGGCGAAACCCGCGCGTTGCCGCGTCGCTCCGGCTCGCGCCGAACACATGGAGGACAGTGAATGAATCGCCTCTCCGCGACGGCCCTCGTGGGCCTGTTGGCATTCAACCTCTCGGCCTGTGGTCCCGAGTCCGACGCTCCATCCCAACCCGCGGAGGAGCCAGGCAGCACCGCCACCGGGACGATGGGCTTCGACGAGTTCCTGTCGAAGGTCTACCAGGAGCCCTGGGAGGGCGGGCTCTACATCTACAACGGCGACACGCCGGCGCGTTCCCTGGAGGAATTGAGGGAAGCGCACGCGAAGCTGACCACGGTGCGGCAGGGGCTGGCCGTCAACCGCGTGGGCAGCGCGGATGACGTCTGGAATGCGTCGCAGAAGCTGAACCTGCGCTACTGCGTGAGCAACGGCTTCGGCGCGAACAAGGCGCGCGTGGTGAATGCGATGGCGACGGCGACCGCGAACTGGGAGCGGTACGCGGTGGTGGACTTCATCTACGACTCCAGCCAGGACGCCAACTGCACCAACGCCAACACCGCCGTGACGTTCGACGTGAATCTCGTCAACGTGGGCGGCCAGTACCTGGCTCGCGCCTTCTTCCCGAGCTACCCGCGCGCCAGCCGCAACATCTACATCGACGTGACGGCGTTCTCCTCCTCGTGGTCGCTGGAGGGAATCCTGATGCACGAGCTGGGGCACACGCTGGGCTTCCGGCACGAGCACACCCGTCCCGAGTCCGGCACGTGCTTCGAGGACAACAACTGGCGCGGCGTGACGCCGTATGACCGGTCGTCCATCATGCACTATCCGCAGTGCGGCGGGACGAACACCAACCTCTCGTTCCTGTCCAACAGCGACCTGGAGGGCGCGACGTTCCTCTACGGCAGCCGGACCATCGGCGCGCCGGCCCTCCCGGGTGGCTGTGGCCGCATCAACGCCGGCCAGGGCCTGGGCATCGGCCAGGGCATCTACTCGTGCGACGGCCGCTTCCTCTTCTTGCAGCAGACGGACGGCCACCTCGTGCTGTACCAGGGCGGCACGGCCATCTGGGCTTCGGGCACGGCGGGTCAGCCATCGTACGGCGTGTACATGCAGGGCGATGGCAACCTCGTCATCTACACGGGCCTGCCGCGCGCCATCTGGGCGTCAAACACCGGCGGCAGGAGCGGTGCGTTCCTCCTGGTACAGAATGACGGCAACGTCGTCATCTACACCGCCGCTGGCGCCCCGGTCTGGGCGACGAATACGGGCGGCCGCTAGGGACACGGGGCTCTTTGCCCACACTGGGGGCCGCGTCGTACGTTCCGTGACGGCGCAGGCATGACGCGGGACCGCGGACGGGCGCGGCTCCCGCCCCATGGAGGGGCAGAAGCGATGTCGTCCGAGGCGGTGCTCCCTCCCGATGGCGTGCCCGCGGCCTTCGAGGAGTACCGCCTCGTCCGGCTGCTGGGACGCGGGGCCATGGGTGAGGTCTTCCTGGCCCAGGACACGCTGTTGGAGCGCCCGGTCGCCATCAAGTTCATCTCGCGCGAGCGCAACCCGCTCTCGCCACACCGGCGCGAGTGGCTCCGGCAGGAGGCGCGCGCGATTGCGCGGGTGCAGCATCCGAACGTCGTCTCCGTCTTCCGCACCGGCGAGGTCTCCGGCCGCCCGTACTTCGTCTCCGAGTACCTGCGAGGGCAGTCGCTGGACCGGTTGCCGATGCCGCTCCCGTGGGAGCGCGCGTTGGAGCTGGCGGTAGGGCTCGCGCGCGGACTGGCCGCGGCCCACCGACAGGGCGTCCTTCACCGGGACATCAAGCCCGCCAACGTGTTCCTCACGGAGGACGGCACCGTCAAGCTGCTCGACTTCGGGCTCGCGCAGCTCGCGGACGACGAGGAGCCGGATGTCGATGTGCTGGGGCCGGCACATGCCACGCATCCCGCGAACCTCGATGGCGCGGTGCGGGGAGGAAGCACGCTGGCGGCTTCGCATCGGCTGCTGCCGCCCCGCCCCGCGCGTGACGAGTCCGACAGGGAGTGGTCACGGCCAGCACCGGCCGTCGTGGGCACGCCGCTCTACATGGCTCCGGAGCTGTGGCGCGGACAGCCCGCCTCGCAGCGCACGGATGTCCATGCCTTCGGCGCGCTCGTCTTCGAGCTGTGTACGGGGACGGCGCCGTTCGCGCACCTCCGCATGGAGGAGCTTCCGCGCATCATCCAGGTCGAGGATGCGCCCGTGCTCATGGAGCGCGCGCCAGGCATCGACCCGCGCCTCGCCGCGCTCGTGCAGCAGTGCCTGTCACGAGAGCCTGCTCTGCGCTTCGAGTCGGGGGACGCACTGCTTCAAGCGTTGGAGCAGCTCGCGAGGCCCCGTCAGGTGTGGGCCGTGCCAGAGGGGAATCCGTACCGCGGTCTGCGCCCGTTCGAGGCGGAGCACCAGGCCATCTACTTCGGCCGGAGCAACGAAATCACCCGGCTCTGCGAGTTGCTGCGCTCGGAGCCGTTCGTCCTCATCGCCGGTGACTCGGGCGTGGGGAAGACATCGCTCTGCCATGCGGGGCTGGGGCCCGCGCTCGCGGGTGGTGCGTGGGGAACGCTGCAGCCGTTGATGCTCACGCTCAACCCGGGAAGCCGCCCCGTGTCCGCGCTCGCCGAGGTGCTCGCGCCGGTGCTCGGTCAGTCCGAGGCGGCGGTTCAGGAATCACTCCGGCATACGCCCGCTGAAGTGGGCAGACAGCTCCGTCAGACTCCAAGTGGAGTGTCTCAGCAGCTCCAGCAGCCTCCCGCTGAGGCGGACCAACAGCTCCCGCGGCGCCATGGCAGGTCCGGCCTCGTGCTCGTCGTGGACGCGCTGGAGGAGCTGGTGACACTCGCCGCTCCCGAAGAGGCGGAGGCCGCGGCACGTGCGCTCGCGGCGCTGTGCCTCGAAACACAGGGGCTCCGGCTCGTCGCCACCGTGCGCAGCGCCTTCCTCTCGCGGCTCGCCGCGCTGCCCGTGCTGGGTGACGCCATGGGCCGCGCCCTCTTCTGGCTGCGGCCCCTGTCCTCGTCCGCACTGCGAGAGGTCATCGTCCGTCCGGCGGAGGCGAAGGGCTTTCGCTTCGAGTCCGAGGCGATGGTGGACAGGCTCGTCGAGTCCGCGCGGGAGAGCGGCGCGCTTCCGCTCCTGCAATTCGCCCTCGCCGAGCTGTGGGACTCGCGAAAGCAGGACGCACGCATCATCCCCGAGCAGGCGCTCGCGGCACTCGGCGGTGTGGAGGGATGCCTCGCCCGCCATGCGGACAGCGTTCTCGAAGGACTTCCTCCGTCGCAGCGCGAGGCGGCGAAGAGCATCCTGCTGTCGCTCGTCACCGCGGAGGGCACCCGCTCGCGGCGCTCCAGCGTCGAGCTGACGCAGGGGAGTCCCGCCTCACGCCAGGCGCTCGAAGCACTGGTGCGGGGGCGGCTCGTCGTCGCGCGGAGCGCTTCAGGCGGCGCACTGGAGGAGGACAGCTACGCGCTGGCGCACGAGGCGCTCATCACGAACTGGGCGACGCTGCGTGACTGGCTGCACGGTGACGAGCGGCGCCGGGCGCTGCTGGAGCGCGTCCAGCGCGCAGCACGGGAATGGGAGCGGCTCGGCCGCGCCGCGGATGCGCTCCTGGGCAACAAGCAATTGAGGGAGGTCTCCGAGGAACCGGACGCCTCGTGGGGCACGCTCGAAGCCGATTTCCTCCGCGCATCGCAACGCGCGCGCGCACGCCGGCGGGTCCAGCGTCTGTTGCTCGTCTGGGGGCTGCCGGCGGCATTGCTGCTCGCGCTGCTCTCCGCCGGAAAGGGCCGCTACGACAGGTTGCAGGCGCAGCACGTCCATCTCCAGGTGGCGCTGGCCTCCCTCGCCGAGGCGGAAGCGCACGCGCAGGCCAGCCACGCCGCGCGCCAGGAGGCCTACGCGCGCTTCGACGCCAACGACACCTCGGGCGGAGAGGCGAAGTGGCTCACCGCGCTCGAAGCCTCACGCCGGACCGAGCTGGCCTTCCGTCAGGCGGAGTCCGCCTTCGAGCGGGCGCTCGAGGTGGACCCATCCTCCCCTGAGCTGCACAAGCGGCTCGCCCGGCTGCTGGCGGACCGCATCGAGTCGGCGCTGGAGCACGACCCGCATGCGCCCGTCGACGCGTTCCTCACACAGCTCACCGCCCATGACCTCGACGGTGAGCAACGGCGGCGGCTCGAAGCACCGGCCCGCGTCACCGTCGAGACGGAGCCTCCCGGCGCGCAGGTCCGCGTGGAGCGGTACCTCCGTGTGGGCGGCCACTACGAGACACGCACCGAGCAGGAAGGCCTCGCCTCGTCCTTGCGCGATGTGCCGCTGAAGGCCGGCTCCATCGTCTTCACGTTGCAGTCCCCGGGCCGTGTCGAAGTGAGGCTGCCCGTGGTGCTCAAGGCCGGGAAGGAATACTCCCTCCGCGTCCCCCTGCCCGCGCGCTCCGAGGCGCCCGAGGGGTTCGTCTACATCCCCGCCGGCACCTTCCTCCAGGGCAGCGCGGACGACGAAGGGCTCCGCCGGTTCTTCCTCGCCGCGCCTCCCATCCACGAGCGCGCGACGGAGGCGTACTGGATTGCGCGGCACGAGGTCACATTCGCGGACTGGCTGGCCTACCTGGAGGCCCTGCCTCCCGAGGAGCGCGCGCGGCGCACGCCGGGCTCGAAGGGACTGATTCGCCAGAACAGCCTCGGCCTGAAGCGGCTGGCGCCGAATCGCTGGAGACTGTCCTTCCAGGTGACGCAGCACCGGTACTCGGCCGAGTCCGGAAGCCCCATCCGCTACCTCGGCCGTACCCGCCGGGCCGAGCAGGACTGGCTGAAGTTCCCTGTGTCGTCCATCTCCTTCGAGGACGCGCAGGCCTATGTCGCCTGGCTGTCCTCCACGGGCCGCGTCCCGGGAGCCCGTCTCTGCGGTGACGCGGAGTGGGAGCGAGCGGCACGCGGCGCGGACGGCAGGTCCTACCCCGCGAGCGAGGAGGTGTCCGAGGACGACTTCAACCATGACGTCACCTATGGCCGCGTGGCGGAGGCCTTCGGCCCCGACGAGGTGGGCAGCCATTCCGCGTCACGCAGCCCCTTCGGGCTGGAGGACATGGCCGGCAACGTCTGGGAGCTCACGCACGCGGATGGCGACCCGTCCCAGCCCATCATGCGTGGGGGCTCCTCCTACCATGAGCAGCTCTCCAGCCGGCTGACCAACCACGAGGCCAGCGAGCCGAGGCAACGCGACGTGCTCCTCGGCCTGCGCGTCTGCGGGAAGATTTTCCCCGTCGTTCGTTAGAGGGACGTGAATACGCCACTCGTGTACGTGTCCTGGCTCACACTCACCGTGCTGGCTGCCTGCGGGCCCACACCTTCCGCGACTCCCGAGCCCCTGGAGGAGAGCTCGGAGCAGGGCCTGATTCAGCTCCAAGGCGTGAACATGCAGGGGGTGAACATGCAGGGGACGGAGGGCACCGGCATCACCGTGCGGGGCTTCCGGCTGTCCACCCTCGTGCTCCCCGGCGGCACCAGGGCCACGTTCGCCTCCCTGCAGCGGGGCGAGCTCGTGGCCGGCGCCGGACGTGTCCTCCTGCGCGGAACGCAGCTCGCGGGCGCGAGCGTGGTGGCGGAGCTGTCGAACGAAACGAGCCGGCGCGTGCAGCTGGCGCAGGTGTGGCCCGAGCTCGGCCGCGCCTCGGACAACTCCACGTTCCTCTACGAGCTGCGCGAGCCCACCGACGGCGGCGTGTCGTCGCTGTGCGCACCGGACGCGTTCGGAAGGCCCGCCGCGCTTGCCGTTGCGGGCTGGTGGGACACGCTGGGCAAGCACCATGACGACCCGGACCTCATCACCTTCAGTTGCGCCGAGGGCGTCATCGCCAAGTGCTACCGCTGGGGCTACCGGCCGTGGGAGCGCGATGGAGGGCTCGCTCCCGCGCACCAGGCATGCACACGGATGGCGCGGGCGGACTACTGCGGCGACGGCCGCTCCTTCACGCGCACCGGAACGCTCATCAACGTCGCGGATGGACTGACGCCCCCCGTCCAGACGGCGGCCGACGCCGGCATGCAGTTCGAGGCCGGATGGACCGTCAACGGCGCCGCCTGCTTCAACCACCGCCGGTGGGCGGAGGTGAAGGAGCAGATACACGACAACCGCTGCACGTCGCGCATCGAGCTCAACGCAAGCTGCGACTCCGCCGCGGTCGCCTTCACGAATCCCCAGGTGCTGCTCGTCAACGAGTCCACGCCCCAGCTCCTCGATGGCGGCACCGTCGGCCAGTAGGGACCCAGCGCCATGCGCGAGACGTTCGACGGGAGCGATGAGTCCCCGCAGCGCGAGCACACCATCTGCCGGCTCGTGGTCGTCCACGGGCGCAGGCGCGGAGCCGTCATCTCCCTGGGTGGCACGCTCTACGAGCTGGGCCGGGAGGGGGATGACGCGGGGTACATCGCCCTCCAGGACGACTACGCCTCCCGGCGCCATGCGCAGCTCCAGTGCGAGCAGGACGACGGGCGCTGGTGCCTCGTGGACCTGGGCAGCCGGAACGGGACGTTCGTCAACGGCGCGCGCATCGACCGGGTGCCGCTGCGCGACGGAGACGTGCTCCGGGTGGGCGGCTCGCTCCTGCTCTTCGAGCGGATGCAGCTTCCGCCCGGCGCCACGCTGCTCGCCGAGAGCGCCGGCGTGCGCGGCCCGAGCCTCCAGATGCAGCGCATCCGGGGCGACATCTCGCTCGTGGCGCCACGGTCGCTCTCGGTGCTGGTGCTCGGAGAGACGGGCACGGGCAAGGAGCGCGTGGCGGAGGAGCTTCATCGGCAGAGCGGGCGCACGGGCCGCTTCATTCCCGTGAATTGCAGCGCCATCTCCGCCGAGCTCGCGGAGAGCGAGTTGTTCGGCCACGTCGCCGGCTCCTTCACCGGCGCGGTGCGCTCCTCCGAGGGCGTCTTCCGCGCGGCCCACCGGGGGACGCTCTTCCTGGACGAGGTGGGCGACATGCCGCTCGCGCTCCAGCCCAAGCTCCTGCGCGCGCTCAGCAAGGGCGAGGTGCGCGCGGTGGGCTCGGCGGAGGCCACCACCGTCGACGTCCGCATCATCGCGGCCACGCACCACGCCCTCTTCCGCGCCGTCGAGCAGGGGCTGTTCCGGGCGGACCTGCTGGCCCGGCTCTCCGGCTGGACGATGGAGCTTCCCCCGCTGCGGCGGCGGAGGGAGGACATCCTCCCCTTCGCGCGCCTCGCCCTGGAGCGCGCGGGGTCTCCGTCCATGATGAGCGCGAGCGCGGCGGAGGCGCTGCTGCTGCATGACTGGCCGCTGAACGTCCGCGAGGTGGAGCAGTGCCTGGGCGCGGCCGCGGCCCGGGCCAACGGCGGCATGCTGCAGCGCCACCACCTTCCCGCATCCATCGCGGGGCTGCTCCGCGACCGCGAGTTCCCCGCCGCGAACGACGACACCTCGCCACCCGCGCCGCTGCTGGAGGCCGCTGTCGGAAGGGACAGGGTGCCCTCGCGCGAGGAGCTCTGGCAGGTGCTCGTCCGTGAGCAGGGCAACGTCGCCCGCGCCGCGCTCTTCTTCGGGAAGGACCGGCGCCAGGTCTACCGCTGGGCGGAGCGGCTGGGTCTCGACGTCGAGGCGGCACGACAGGCGGGTGAGGACGCCGCCTCCCCGGTGCTGCCGCTGCGCGCGTCGCGCTCGTGAGCGGCCCTGTGTCCCACGCGGAGTGGGACAGGGGCCCGCCCGAGCGGGACAGCGGCGGGACAGCCCGCCAAACGCTGGAGATGACATCGGATTTTCCTGGCCACGCGGTTGCACAAGCACCGGGCACCTGCTCGCAAGCAACGCAGGCTCAACGCAGTGCTCGGAAAGGAAATAACGATGAACCGCTTCAAGCTGTCGGCCGTCACCTCCGCGCTCGTGGTCTCCGGTCTGCTGGGAGCCGCCGTGGCCCACGCCACGCCGACGGACAGCTACTTCCCCTGGTCCTACGGCGGCCTGAAGGTCTCCGACGTCAACCAGGCCAGCGACAACGAGGTGTACGTGAAGTTCAAGAACCCGGACGGCACCATCCGCTCGACGTGGCCGAACTCGTCGGGCACGGACATCTGCGGCGGCAGCTCCACGCTCCGTCTGGCCCGGGCGCGCACGAACTTCCAGGAGATTGTCGAGACGCTCAACGCGGCGGGGCTCGCGGGCCGTCCGGTGTGGGTGGCGTACGAGCCCGTGTCGGGCGTCTGCTACATCAAGGCCGTTCAGATCACGTTCTAGTCGGTGGGCAGCCATGACTCGAAACCGACTCCCCAGGGCGGCCCCAGGCGCCGCCCGCGCGTTGCTCCTGGGGCTCGCAGCCCTCGCCGCCCCCGGCTGCCAGCCGGTGGATGAGCCCGCGGAGAGCGCGTCCGCACCGACGGCGCCCTCCGAAGACATCCAGCCGAAGACGTTCGAGCAGTTCCTCGCCGAGGCCCATGTGCTCGACGACGGCCGGCTCATCATCGACCAGGACATCCTCGTGAAGGACGCGGCCGCCGCGCGGGCCTTCTACGAGAACGAGATGGCCTGGTCCCGCCAGAACCAGGCCGCGCGCTCGCAGGGCGGGCTCGGCACCACCGGGCAGCCCCTGACGGTGAACCAGTCCGGTGGCGTGGACACCCTCTGGACCCACCCCCAGCGCATGGAGCTCACGTACTGCGTGGACACGGCCAGCTTCGGTGCGAACGCGAACCTGCTCGTGGACACGCTGGAGGAGGCCACCTACTCGTGGTCCCGTCGCATCGGCGTGCAGTACCGCCGTGTGGTGACGGCGACGTGCAACAACGCCACGAGCGGGGTGGTCTTCAACGTCCGGCAGACGTCGCTCGGCGGAGCCAACGCCTCCGCGTTCTTCCCGAACGACGCCCGCTCGGAGCGCGAGCTGCTCATCGACCCCGTCTCGTTCACCACCACGTCGGGCGGACGAGACCTGCTCGGCATCCTCAGCCATGAGCTCGGCCACACCATCGGCATGCGGCACGAGCACATCTGGCTGGCCAACCCCTGCACGACGGAGCAGGCGACGAACGCGCGCATCGTCAACGCGTACGACGTGAACTCCGTCATGCACTACCCCCAGTGCCGTCCCAGCGGCACGGGTGGCTACCGGCAGTCCGACCTGGACTACTCCGGAGCCCAGACGCTGTACGGCACGGCGCCCGCGCTCATCGGCGTCCTCCAGTAGTCGCCGCACCCGGGCCGCGCTGGTGTCCACCACCAGCGCGGCCCTGCCTTGCTTCCGTTACCCAGGCAACGCGCGGCGTGAGGGGCTGCTCCCTCATCAGCGCCGCCTTCTTCGCTTCGAGCCTCGAGCGCTCAGGCGACGCTCAGCGCGGGGGCCTGCTCCTTCACCAGCGCCGTCAGCTCCTCACCGCTGAGCACCTCGCGCTCCAGGAGCCGCTTCGCGGCGTGCCGGAGCACCGGCTCGCGCTCGGCCAGCAGGTGCCGCACGCGCTCCGCCTGCGCGTCGACGATGCCGCGCAGCTCCGTGTCGATGCGCTGCGCCAGGGCCTCGCTGTACTCCCCGCGCGCGCCGCCGCTTCCGCCTTCGAGGAAGAGCGACCGTTTCCCCACGTCCAGCGTGAGGAGGCCCAGCGCGTCGCTCATGCCATACGTGAGCACCATGCCGCGCGCGATGTCCGTGGCCTTCTGAAGGTCGTCGTGCGCGCCCGTGGAGGACTCGTGGAAGATGAGTTCCTCCGCCAGCCGCCCGCCGAGCAGCACGGCAATCCGGTCCTCCAGCTCGCCGCGCGTCATCAGGAAGCGGTCCTCGGTGGGGACCTGGAGCGTGTAGCCCAGCGCCGCCACGCCGCGCGGGATGATGGACACCTTGCGCACCGCCTCGCCGCCCCGGGACAGGGCCAGCGCCATCAGCGCGTGTCCCAACTCGTGGAAGGCGACGCGCTCGCGCTCCAGCGGGCTGAGGACGCGGTTGCGCTTCTCCAGGCCGGCCACGGCGCGCTCCACCGCCTCCTCCAGCTCCGCGCGGCCCACCTTCTCCTTCCCGCGCCGCGCGCCCAGCAGCGCGGCCTCGTTGACGATGTTGGCGAGGTCCGCGCCCACCATGCCCACCGTGGACGCGGCGATGAGCTCCAAATCCTTCGGGTCCTCCAGCGGCACCTTCGCCGCGTGGACCTTGAGCACCGCGAGCCGTCCGTCGCGGTCCGGCCGGTCCACCACCACGTGACGGTCGAAGCGGCCCGCGCGCAGCAGCGCCGGGTCCAGGATTTCGGGCCGGTTGGTGGCGGCCATCAGGATGACGCCGGTGTGCGAGTCGAAGCCGTCCAGCTCCACCAGGAGCTGATTGAGCGTCTGCTCCCGCTCCTCGTGCGACACCGGCCCCGCGTTGCGCGCCTTGCCCAGCGCGTCCAGCTCGTCGATGAAGATGATGCAGGGTGCCTGGGACTGGGCCTGCTCGAACAAGTCACGGACGCGCGCGGCGCCCACGCCGACGAACATCTCCACGAACTCCGAGCCGCTGATGCTGAAGAAGGGCACGCCGGCCTCGCCCGCCACCGCTTTCGCCAGCAGCGTCTTGCCCGTGCCCGGCGGGCCCACCAGGAGGATGCCCTTCGGAATCTTCCCGCCCAGGCGGCGGTACTTCTGCGGCGTCTTGAGGAAGGCGATGACCTCGCGCAATTCGTCCTTCGCCTCGTCCACGCCCGCCACGTCGGCGAAGCGCACCGGGATGTCGCGCTCCGCGTACACACGCGCGTTGCTCCGCCCCACCGCGAAGAGCCCTCCGGGGCCACCGCTTCGCGAGGCGGAGCCTCGGCCGCGCAGCGCGTTCAGCCACAGGAACGCGCCCAGCGGCAGCAGCCAGAGGGCCGTCATCAGCCACGGGTTCTCCGACAGCTCGGCCGACACGCGGACCCCGTGCGCGAGCAACTCCTTCAGCAGGTCCGGGTCATCCACCTTCACGGTGCTGAAGCTTTGACCGGGCTTGTCGCCTTCCGGCTTGAGCTGACCGTGGATGCGTCCGCCGGTGATGACCACCGACTCCACCCGGCCCTGGGCCACGGCCTCGCGGAAGGCCGTCCAGGAGAAGGCCGGCGGCTCGCGGAAGCGCCCTATCTCCTGCATGACGAAGATGCCCAGGAGCAGCAGGAGGATGGGTATCCAGGACCGCCACTTCGGAGTCTCGGACTTCTTCGCCGCCATCGAACATGCCTCCAGGGTTGGACGTCCGGGATTGCAGCCGGTGTGCCGGGGCGTGGGAGACCCGCGTGCGGGCCCATGGCGTGCAAATCCTGCGGACCCGACTGATGCCACGCAGTTGCTGCGCGGAAGCGCGGACCCGAGTGGGTTTCATAGCATCTTCATCCACTCACGGAGGATGGCCCGCGGCGCGGGGCCCCGGGCCTGGATGTCCCTCGCGTCGGTGAACGTCACGAGGCAGCGGTCCTTCGCCAGCCACTCCAGCAGGCCGGCTGGGTCCTCCACCTTCACGCCCGTCTTCGCGCCGGTGTGGAGGATGAGCTTCCGGATGGCTGCTGGCAACACCGTGTCCATCTCCCGGCTTGACGGCGCGCCTCCCGGTGGGCGCGAATGGGCCCGCCCGCGATGCCGTCTCCCGCCCGCCTCCTCCGCTCGTCGTCCCGAGCGCTCCTCATCGGGGTGCTGGTGGTGGTGTTCCTCGCGCCACTGGTGGTGATGTTCACCGGCTCACTGCGCCCACCGGGCCTGCCTCCCCCGCGCGGAGTGGAGTTGCTCCCGAGCGACGCGGGGCTGGCCGCGTACACCGCCACCTTCACGCTGGTGCCCTTCGGCCGCGCGCTCCTCAACTCCATGCTGCTGGCCGTCTTCATGGTGCCCCTGAGCGTGCTCACCGCGTCCTGGGCGGGACTGGCCATGGCCCAGTCCACCGGCTGGCGGTGGCGCACGCTCGCCGGCACGGTGCTCCTCCTGGAGATGGTGCCCAACACCGCCGTGTGGCTGACGCGCTTCGCCGTCTTCAAGGTCCTGGGCCTCACCAACACGCCCGTGCCCCTGGTGGCCCCGGCGCTCATGGGCGGCAGTCCCCTCTTCGTGCTCCTCTACGCGGTGGCCTTCCGGCGCCTGCCCGCGGAGCTCTTCGAGGCGGCGCGGCTGGAGGGCGCCGGCCCCGTCCAGCTCTGGCGCTCCATCGCCCTGCCGCTGGTGAAGCCCACCACCGCGGCGGTGGCGCTGCTGGCCTTCGCGCTGTCGTGGAGCAACTTCATCGACCCGCTGCTGTACCTCAGCGGCGAGGACGCGCTCACCGCGCCCCTCGCGCTGCACGCGCTGGAGCTGCTCGGCTCCACGCAGTGGCCCGTGCTGCTCGCGGGTGCCGTCGTCGTCACGCTGCCCGCCGTCCTCGCCTTCCTGGGCGCGCAGCGCATGTTCCTCGGCGAGGAGAGAGGGAGCGGATGGCTCGGACGATGAGGTGGACCGCGGCGCTCGCGCTGGCGGGCATGACGTTGCTGGGCGGCTGCAAGCGCGAGGCACCCGCGGCGCATCAGGAGGACATCGACGCGGGCGCCCCCGCCCCTGCCGCGCAGCCCACCGAGGTGACGCTCCAGCTCTTCGGAGACCCGGCGGAGGTCGCCGGCTACCGCGAGCTCATCACCGCCTTCGAGGCGAAGAACCCCGACGTGAAGGTCCGCCTGGTCCCGATTGGGAAGCAGAAGGACCACATGACGAAGCTCACCACCGCCTTCTCCGGTGGCACGCCACCCGACCTCTTCCTGCTCAACTACCGGCGCTTCGGCCAGTTCGCCGCCAAGGACGTGCTGGAGCCGCTGGGTCCCCGCCTGGCGAAGAGCGCCATCCTCAAGGAGCAGGACTTCTACCCGCAGCCCATGGAGGCCTTCCGTTACCAGGGCACGCTGGAGTGCATCCCGCAGAACGTCTCCAGCCTCGTCGTCTACTGGAACCGCGGCCTCTTCAAGAAGCTCAACGTGCCCGAGCCGAAGCCGGACTGGACGTGGGACGACTTCCGCAAGACGGCGCAGGCCCTCACCCGCGACGAGGACAAGGACGGGCGCACCGACATCCACGGGCTCGCCTTCGACCCGAACCTATCCCGCCTCGCGCCGTTCATCTGGCAGGCCGGCGGCGAGGTGGTGGACGACGTGAATGACCCGCACCACCTCGACCTGCTCAGCTCTCCTTCGCTGGAGGCGCTGCGCTACATCCTGCGCCTGCAGCGCGTCTTCAAGGTGACGCCCACGCTGGAGGAGGCGAAGTCGGAGAACGCCGAGGCGCGCTTCGCGGCCGGGCGCCTGGGCATGCACCTCAACAGCCGGCGGCTGGTGCCCACGCTTCGCGAGGTGAAGGATTTGGACTGGGACGTGGCACCGCTGCCCCGGCACAAGCAGAAGGCCACGGTGCTGCACTCGGACGGCTACTGCATGTCGCGCGCGTCGAAGGTGAAGGACGCCGCCTTCCGCTTCGTGGAGTTCGCCCTCGGCCCGACGGGCGCGGAGCTGCTATCGCGCAGCGGGCGCACCGTGCCGTCGCTGCGCAGCGTGGCGGAAGGCCCGGCGTTCCTGGACCCGAACCAGCGCCCGGCTTCGGCCCGCGTCTTCCTGGACTCCATCCCCACGATTCGGCGGCTGCCCAACTCGCCGGTGTGGAACGAGGTGGAGACGCGCGCGGACCCCATCGTCGAGGAGTGGTTCTACACGGTGCCGCCCGGGGGCACGAAGCTGACGCAGGCGGACTCCGCCGAGGTGCGGCCCGGAAAGGAGGCCGGCGGCTCCATGAAGCGCCTGCTGCGCCAGCGCGACGAGGTGAACACGCTCGGCGTGGAGCTGAATGAAGCCGTGCAGGGCGTGCTCGACTCGGCGCCGCGGCCGGACGCCGGGGTGCCATGAGGAACGTGCACCGCATGGCAGGGAAGCGATGGCTCGACTCGGCGCCGCGGCCGGACGCTGGAGCTCCGTGAGAGGACACGCCCCGCGCGGCAGGGAGGCCATGCTCTGGCTGGCGGCACCGTTCCTCGCGGCGGCGGTGCTGCTGGTGGGGCTGCCCGCGCTGCTCACGCTGGGCTTCGCCTTCACCGACTACGACGCGCTGAGCGCCCCACGCTTCGTGGGCGCGGCGCACTTCGTCCGGCTCTGGAGCGACCCGCTCTTCTGGACGGCGCTGGGCAACTCGCTGCTCTTCGCGGGCATGGCGGTGCCGCTGCGGCTCGCCGTGGCGCTGGGGCTGGCGCTGCTGTTGCGCCGGGGCGGGTGGCTGGCGCGCGCGTCCGTCTTCCTGCCCACGGTGGTGCCGGACATCGCCTATGCGCTGCTGTGGCTGTGGCTGCTCAACCCGCTGTACGGGCCGCTGGCGCTGGCGCTGAAGGCGGCGGGCGTGGCGGACAGCGGCTGGCTGTTGACACCGTGGGGCGCGCGCGGAGCACTGGTGGCGCTCACCGTGTTCCAGCTCGGCGAAGTGTTCGTGGTGCTCCTGGCCGCGCGGCGCGAGCTGCCGGAGGAGCTATACGAGTTGTGCGAGCTGGAGGGAGGCAGCGCGCTCACCGTCTTCCGCAAGGTGACGCTGCCCTTGATGGCGCCGACGCTGGCGCTGCTCGCCGCGCGCGACGTGGTGGAGAGCCTTCAGACCACCTTCGTGCCGGCGCTGGTCATCACCCAGGGCGGCCCGCGCTACGCGACCACCTTCCTGCCGCTCTACATCTACGAGAACGGCTTCGAGTACCTGCGCATCGGGTACGCGTCCGCGATGACGTGGGTGATGTTCCTCGTCACCGCGGCCATGGTGGCCGCGCAGCTCTGGGTGCTGCGCGGGTGGCGGGCCTCCCTCTCTTCCGAGGGGTGAGGCCCGCCGCGCGCTACGTCGCGCCCGCGTCCGGCGTCCCCGCGTCCGGCGCCGCCGAGCCGGGCTTGCGCAGGGGACACGACACAATCGCCCCATTCGGGTCGATGGCGTCGCTGCCGGTCTCCACCTTCAATATCTTCCGTCCCTCGCCGATGACGAACGTGTAGCGCTTGGGCACGGAGAGCAGCGGCATCTTCACATCAAACTTGGAGACGACCTCTCCCTTCGGGTCCGGAATGAAGGGGAACGGTGCTTTCAGCTCGGCCTTGAAGCGCGCGAGCGTCTCCGCGTCATCCATGCTGACGGCCAGGACCTGGCCGTGGAGCTTCTCGATGTCCGAGTACCTGTCCCGGTACGCCGAGAGCTCGCGGGTTCAACCACCTGTGAAGGCCTTGGGGAAGAAGGCCACGATGACGGGCCCCTGCTTCACCATCTCCGACAGGGTGTACACGTTGCCGGCCGTGTCCTTCACCGTGAAGTCC
This sequence comes from Pyxidicoccus sp. M6, assembly GCF_055568925.1. Lineage (NCBI taxonomy): Bacteria > Pseudomonadati > Myxococcota > Myxococcia > Myxococcales > Myxococcaceae > Pyxidicoccus > Pyxidicoccus sp. M6. Next base: position 11,279,460 of record NZ_CM145714.1, read on the forward strand.
GGCGCCGTGTCCCCCACTTGCGGAATGGCCCCACTGAAGAGGCCCGCGACGAGTACGGGAATGAGCATGGCGCGAAATACTACTTCGCTTCCGCGAGCCGTGCCCACACGGCCGCGGCGGCCTCGCGGGCCTGCTCCGCCACCACCGTGGGATTCACGGACAGCGGACGGCGCGCCCACATGCGCCAGACGCCGTCCACCATGACGGCCTCCACGTGGCGGCTGCCGAGGCCGAACACCACGTGCCACGCGAGGTTCTCCGCGGTGAGCGGCGTGGCCGGCAGGTAGTCCAGGATGAGCAGGTCCGCCAGCGAGCCCTCGCGCATCGAGCCGATGGACGCCTCGAAAATCTGGGACGCCAGCCGGTGGCCGTTGGCGAGGTAGCGCAGCACGTCGATGGGCTGCCCCGCCTCGCGCGAGCGCAGGTACGCCGCCTGCGCCTCCGCGAAGAGGTCCGCGGACACGGCGTCCACACCCAGCGTGGCGCGGTGGCCGAACTTCAGCGCGGGCGCGTAGCCCACCTCCAGGCCCTGGTTGGAGCGCGGCGTGTGCACAATCCACGCGCCGGTGGCAATCACCTGCGCGAGGTCCGCCCACTCCAGGTGGCCCACGTGCGCCAGCTGGCTCTTGGGGGACAACAGGCCCGCCTCCATCAGCCGCGCCACGGGAGAGGCGCCATAGCGCTCCGTGGAGAGGCGCTCGTCCAGCGGGTCTTCCGCGAGCGGCAGGTGCAGCCCGGCGTTGCCCAGCGTCTTCAGCGCCTCGGCGATGCCCTGCAGGCCGTCCGGCCCCAGCGTGAAGCAGGGCCCCGCGCCCACCTGCCCTCGGAAGCGGCCCTTGGCCTTCTTCGCGAAGGAGACGGTCTCCTCGAGTCCCTCCTCGCGGCCCAGCGCGCCCAGCCGGTCCGAGACGGCGTAGGACAGCACGCCACGCACGCCCACCTCATGGAGCCCGCGCGCCAGCCGCACCAACGAGCCCGACACGGCCTTGGGCGAGGAGTGCAGGTCGAGGACGGTGGTGGTGCCGCATTGGAGGGCCTCCAGCCCACCCGCGCAGCCGGCCACCTGCACCGCGTCCAAATCCAGCGCGCTCTCGTAGGGCCAGAGCACCTTCTCGAGGCTGTCCTGGTAGTTCTCCAGCGCGGGGTGCGGCATGCCGCGCCCGAGCACCGCGTGCAGGCGGTGGTGCGCGCTGACGAGGCCCGGGAAGACGAGCTTGCCGGAGAGGGCCACCACCTCGTCATCCGGAGCGGGCGTCAGGTCCGGCCCGCGAGCGACGATGCGCTCCCCTTCGATTCGCAAGTCCACGCGCTCCACATGCGCGGGTTCCAGTTCGACGACGTAACCACCCTTGAGGACGGTGCCCAACATCCCTCCGGACGCAGCGCGTGCGTGTCAGGGGCCCTCCTCCCGTGGGCCGGACAGACCCCGGAGGTTAGCACTCCCGGTCCATTGCGCGAGCGAGCAGGTAGAGCACCCACACCCCACGTGACGACCACAACACTGCGCGCAGCCAGTTGGTGGACACGAGCCGCCGGTGCGCCCGAGGGTCGTACCCGCCCCGGAGCACCTCGTGCTGGGGCACCTGGAGGAGGAAGGTGGAGGCCCAGAGGGCGAGGACGGCCAGGAGCCCCGCCCACGCCATCCACGCGGGCACGCCCGGCGGCAGGGGCCGGAAGACGAGCCAGATGGCGGTCGCCAGCTCGACGAGCATGGGGCCGCCCACCACCCAGGTGATTCGCCGGCCGTGCTCCACCGCGTAGGTAGGAAAGCCCGAGGCGCCCACCCGGGCGAAGAGGGGGTAGTGGACGATTTGGATGACGGTGATGACGCCCACCATGAAGAGGGTGGACGCCGCGTGCACGAGCCACAGCAGCCGGTCCGCGCCCGTCATGGCCGGGCCTCCGTTTGACGCACTGAATCCACAAGCCTGGGCTTCACTGCCGGAGGGTGCAAGTTTCCTGGGGGAGTTCCGTCCGGGAATGTCATGAAGAGCGGGCGAGCAGCCGGGATGCGCGACAGGAGCAGGACGCGGACGGGCTCCTACACATAGACTGCCGACACCTTGGAGCTGGAGCAGAACCCCTACTGGGTGGGCCGCTACCGACTGTCCGCGCGCATCGCGACAGGCGGCATGGCGGAGGTGTACCTCGGGCGGCACATCGGCGAGGACGGGACGCGAGGGCCGGCGGTGGCGGTGAAGCGGCTGATGCCGCACCTGGCCTCGGACCGGCGCGTCGTGCAGATGTTCCTCAACGAGGCGCGCATCACCGCGCAGGTGCGCCACCCCAACGTCGTCACGATTCTGGAGCTGGGCATGGAGGGCACGGAGCCCTTCATCGCCATGGAGCTCCTGGAAGGGCGCTCGTTCGCGGAGCTGCGCCAGGAGGCCGCGGAGCACGGCCAGCGCGTGCCGCTGGGAATCACGTTGCGCGTGCTGGTGGATGCGTGCCGCGGGCTGGACGCCGCGCACCGCGCCGTGGACGAGGCGGGCCGGCCGCTGCGCATCGTCCACCGCGACTTCACGCCGGACAACATCCACGTGGGCGTGAATGGCGCGGTGAAGGTCATCGACTTCGGCATCGCGAAGGCGGACGCGCTCGGCAGCGGCACCGAGCCCGGCGTGCTGAAGGGGAAGTTCTTCTACATGTCGCCGGAGATGATCGCCGGGCGGCCGGTGGACCACCGCGCGGACCTGTTCGCCGCGGGCGTGATGCTCTACGAGCAGCTCTGCGGCCGGCGCCCCTTCACGGGCCTGACGGCGGAGGAGGTGCTGGGGCGCATCGCGGAAGGGCGCCCGAAGCCGCCCACCGCGTTCGACCCGTCCGTGCCGGCGGCGCTGGAGCTGGTGTGCCTCACGGCGCTGGCGAGGGACCCGGCCGCGCGCTTCGACAGCCTCGAGTCGTTCATCGACGCGATGGAGGCCATTGGCGGCGAGGCGGAGGTGGCCACGCACGAGCAGCTCGCCGCGTACGTGGACAGACTCTTCCCACCGGACACGGACTCGAAGCGGCAGGCGCTGCGGCGCGCGCGGATGGCGGACCCGTCGCACGGGAGCACGCCTCCGGAGCACGTGTGGTCCGCGAATCTGCCGCAGTACGGCCACGCGGGAGGCGAACCGGGAGCCCCCGAGCGGGCCGAGGCCATGGCCCGCCCCCTGTCGCAGCCGGGCCTGGCGGGTGTCGGTACCGTGGCGGCCCGGCCCCTGTCTCAGCCGGGCACGGCCGGGGCCTGGCCCGCCACGCAGGACGCGGATGCACGGCCGCATGCGCGCACGGGCACTCCAGGCGCGAATACGGTCGTGGACCCGGGCGCGGGTTCGCAGCGGGATGGCAAGCCGCGTGCGGCTCCCGACTCGCATGTGACGGCGGGCGCGGCGCCTGGCAAGAAGTCCTCTCGAGTGGGCACCCTGCTCGCGGCGGTGCTGGTGCTGGGCGGGCTCGGCGGCGGTGCGGCGTGGTACTTCATGCGCCCTGCCCTTCCTCCCGCCGAGCGGCTGGCGAAGGCTCAGGCCGCGACGTCGGCCGAGGCGAAGGTGTCCGCGCTCGACGGCCTGGGCGCCGACGCGCGCGCGACGGCCGCGGAGCTCGCCCGCGCCGGAGCCCTGCTGATGGAAGCGGAAGCCTTCGCGCAGGCGCTGGAGCTGGCCGGTGCCTGGTCCGCCCGGTTCCCGAAGGACGTGGAGGCGCGCCTGCTCGAAGCGCGTGCGGCCACGGAGCTGAGCATGGGCAAGCGCGCCGAGCGCGCCATCGACGACGCCACCGCGCTGGCGCCCAGGGACCTGCGTCCGCAGCTCGCGCTGGCGGAGCTGCGCGAGCGCCAGGGCGACGTGCCCGGGGCGTTGGCCGCGCTGGCGAAGGCCTACGCGTTGAAGCCGCGCTCCTCCGAGGTGACGCCGCGCTACGGCCGCCTCCTCTCGCAGAGCGGTCGCCTGGACGAGGCCGCCACCGTGCTGGCCGCGTGGACGCGCGAGAATGACGACGACGCGCCGTGCCTCGCGGAGCTGGGCTTCGTGCGCTTCCGCCAGCAGCGCGTGGACGAGGCCGCCAGCCTCCTCCGGCGAGCGATTCGCAAGGACGCGCGGCTGTCGTTGGCGCACTACTACCTGGGCGCGGTCCTCTTCCGGCAGGGAGACACCTCGGGCGCCGAGCGCGCGTACCAGGAAGCGGACCGGCTCGCCCCGAAGGACCCGCGCGCCCTCACCGCCCGCTGCCAGCTCCACGCCCACACCGGCAACACCGCCGCCGTGGACGAGGTGAAGCGCGCGCTGGCGGAGCGCTTCCCCGACCGGGCCTCGGCCCTCGCGGCGGAGTGCTCGACGGGGAAGTGACGCGCGCTGCCCGCGCACCTACCCACCGTTGGGCAGCACGTCGAGGGACGCGGACATCACGATTCGCAGAACCATGTGAATGCCTCCCGAGCGTTCGGCGCAGGATGCCCCACGGAAAGTCCGGATGACAAAAGACACCTGTCCGGATGGCATCATCCGCAGGTCTCCACCACGTCACCGGCCCACGCCCCGCCATGCGCACCACTCTCCTCCCCCTCGCGCTCGTCGCCCTGCTCTCCGGGACCGCGTGCACGTCGTCCACCCATGACTCCCGCAGCAAGCCAACCGTCGACAGCGGCAAGGAGCCTCCCGTCCCCGAGCGCACTGCCTGCACCGGCCTCACCGTGGGGCCCGGCACCTACGACTGGACGGTGCAGCACGGCGGCCGCACGCGCGCCTTCCGCGTCCACGTGCCGTCCAGCTACGACGCCACCCGGCCCACGCCCGCCGTGCTCGCCTTCCATGGCTTCGGCTCCGACAACGTGAAGATGGAGACGCTCACCGGCCTGTCCACGCTGGCCGACACGGAGGGCTTCATCGCCGTGTACCCGCGCGCGCTCGGCCCGTCGGAAATCAGCGGCTCCGGAACCCAGGACTCGCCTAGGAGCTGGAACGCCGGCGGATGTTGCTTCCCGGCCCGAGGCGTCGTGGATGACGTGGGCTTCGTGGACGCATTGCTGGCGGACCTGGACACGCGCCTGTGCGTGGACACGCACCGCACCTACGCCATGGGCTTCTCCAACGGCGGCTACTTCACCTATCGCCTGGCCTGCGAGCGCGCGAGTCGCTTCGCCGCTGTCGCTCCCGTGTCCGGTCCGGAGAACGTCAGCCCCTGCACGCCGTCGCGCCCGGTGCCGGTGCTGCACTTCCATGGCACCGCCGACGACCTCATCCACTACGCGGGCGGCAACAACCTCGGCCGCTACGGAGACACCTACCCCGGCGCCGAGGAGACGGTGCGCCGCTGGGCGAAGCGCAACGGCTGCGGCGACACGCCGATGCGGACGTTCCAGAAGGCGGACAGCACCTGCGTCGCCTACACGGGCTGCGCGCCCGAGAGCGCCACCGCCTCGCTGTGCACCGTGCAGGGAGGCGAGCATGCATGGCCCGGCTACCCCAACTTCAACCACGGCACGTTGAACCTGGACGCCACGCGCGAGGCGTGGCGCTTCTTCAAGGAGAGACCCCGCCCATGAGCGCCCGAGCCCTCATCATCAACGCCGACGACCTGGGCTACGACCCGGCCGTCACCCGAGGCATCCTCCGCGCCATGCGCGAGGGCGTCGTCTCCTCGGCCACCTTCATGGTGAACACCCCCTTCTCCGAGGCCGCCGCGCGCGAGGCCCGGGGGCTGTCCATCGGCCTGCACCTCAACCTCGCCCGGGGCACGCCCGTGTGGAGCGGCTTCCCGCGCGCGCTGCTCGGTGACGAAGGCGGCTTCGTGGAGTCCCGCGCCGCCAGCCTCCCCGCGGACGTGGTGGAGGCCGAGGCCTTCGCGCAGCTCGCGCGCCTCGCGGGGCTGCTCGGCCGTCCCGCCACTCACGTAGACGTGCACAAGCATCTGCACCAGCACCCGCACGTGCTGGAGGGCCTCGCCCGAGCCGCGCGCTCGGCCGGGCTCCCGGTGCGCTCCATCGACGAGGGCATGCGGCGCACGCTGGAGTCCCACGGCGTGGCCACCAACGCGCACTTCATCGGCGACGCGGGCACGGAGGCGTACTGGACGCTGGAGCGCCTCGAGCAGCACCTCGCCTCGCTGCCCCGGGACGGCGTCATCGAGCTGATGTGCCACCCGGGCTACCGGCCCGAGACATTGAAGAGCGGCTACTCCGCCCAGCGCGAGGTGGAGCTGGAGACCTTCCTCCACCCGAAGGCCCGCGAGCTGCTGTCGAAGGCCGGCGTCGTCCCGGCGGACTTCCGCGTCCTCACGCCCGGGAGCTGACGCCCGCTTGCGGCGCGTCGGCCGTGGAGGCCACCACCGTCGCGGGACTGCGCCGCTCCACCATCAGCACGTTGCGCACCCGCGCCACCAGCTCGTCGGGGCGGTACGGACGGGTGCACAGCGCGGTGCCCTCCTGCGCCCACCAGGGCCGCTCGTCGCCCGCGAGGAGAATCGGCACCGGCCGCGCGCGCGGCAGCGTCGCGAAGGTTTCGAGGAAGACGCCCGCCTGCCCATGCGTGGCGCTGGTGGACAGGACGATGAGGTCCACCGGCAGGTGCGTGGCCCGCCGAAGCGCCTCCGCGCCGTCGCGCGCGGTGAGCACCTCGAAGCCCTCCGCCAGCAACACACGCTCCGCCACCGCCTCCTGCGTGTGGTCCTCGTCCAGGAGCAGCACCCGGCGCGGAAGCCGCTTCACCTCGTGCGCGGCCATGCGCGGCAGGCTCACCGTGAAGGTGCTGCCGTGCCCCTCCGAGGAGGACAGCGTCAGCGAGCCCCGGTGCAGCTTCGCAATCGAGTGGCTGATGAAGAGCCCCAGCCCCAGCCCGCCGAAGTTGCGGTGCGACACGTTGCGCGCCCGGTAGAAGCGCTGGAACACCTGCGACTGGTCCGCGCCCGGAATGCCGATGCCGTGGTCCTGCACGTGGATGCGCGCCTCGCCCGACAGCCGCTCCACCGTGACGGCGATGGGCTCGCCCGCGGGGCTGTACTTGTGCGCGTTCTCCAGCAGGTTGACGAGCACCTGCTCCAGCCTGTCGCGGTCGCCCTGCACCCAGACGCGCTCGCGCGGCACCTCCACGGTGAAGGGCCGCTCGAAGGCGGCGCGGAAGTGGTCCACCACCTCCGCCACCAACTGCCCCACCTCCAGCGGCGCGAGGTGCAGCGCCAGCTTCCCCGCATCCAGCCGCGACGCGTCCAGCAGGTCGTCCACCAGCCCCGCCAGCCGGTCCACCTGCCGCTTCGACTTGAGCACCGTGGCCAGCTCCACCGGCTGCCCCGCGGAGATGCGCCGCTCCATGGTGTACAGGCCCAGCTTCAGCGGGGTGAGCGGCGTCTTCAGCTCGTGGCTGGCGATGGACATGAACTCCTCGCGCACCTGGAGCGCCGCCTTCGCCTCGCGCAAGAGGCGCGCGTTCTCCACCGCCACCGCGAGCTGGTTCGCCGCCGCGCTCCACAGCTCCAACTCGCGCACGGAGAAGGACGTGCCCTGTTCCTTGTAGAGCAGCAACAGGCCCACCGTCCGGCGCGGCGCGCACAGCGGCACCGCGGCGAAGATGGAGCCCATGGCGTCCCCGTAGCCCCGCTGGATTCCGAGCTGCGCCTGCCGCGTCGCCAGCGCCTGGCGGAACGGGTCATCCTCCGAGTCGAAGGTGTCCTCCGGTGCATCCGCGCCCGCGAGGTCCGACACCGCGGCCCGGCGCAGCTCCGTGCTGTCCTCCTCGCAGAGGAACACCTCCGCGCGCCGCACCTGCGCGCAGCGCACCAGCGCCACCACCGCGGCGGCGCACACGCTGTCCACCTCCAGCGTCTCGCCCACCGCGCGGGCAATCTCCTGCACCGCCTGCGAGAAGGCCCCCTCGTCATCCACACCCGAGGGCTCCACGACGAGCCAGGCGCCCGGCTTCTCGCCCGCCTTCGCGGGCCGCACCTGCACGCGCACCTGCCGCAGCGCGCGCGTAATCACATGGCCGGTGTGGGGCCGGCCCTCGCGGATGGCGCGCTCCACCGCGTCCAGGCTGCGCCCGCGCTCCAGCGCGTCGAGCAGGTCGCCTCCGGCGCGCAGCTCCACGCCCGTCTTGTGGACAAAGCCCTCCTCGCACCACTGGACGCGAAGGTCCGGCCCGACGCGAATCAGGGCCAGCGGAAGGCACGAGAAGGCATCTTCGACGTCGGTGGGAAGCGGCATGTGGACGGGGCGGGGGGAGAGACCCACGGGGGATTATGAGCCCCTCCCCGGGCTGACAACCGGCCCTCCCCCCGGAATCCCCGCTGGTGGACGCCGGGCACGTTGGGGGGCCGACAGATGCCTCCCAGAGCAGCCGGCAAGCCGACAACCACGTACGGGATGACACTGAGCGTCGGTGTGGTAGACGACACCGTCATGCCCTCGCAGCCGTCCAAGGAAATCCAGACGTTCCCCAACCCCGCAGCCGACCGCGATTATGAAATCGCCTTCGACTGCCCGGAGTTCACCTGCCTGTGCCCCCTGACGGGCCAGCCGGACTTCGCCCGCTTCAAGATTACCTACGTGCCGGACCAGCTCTGCGTGGAGCTGAAGAGCCTCAAGCTCTACATGTGGTCCTACCGGAACGAAGGCGCCTTCCACGAGAAGGTCACCAACACCATCGCGGACGACATCATCAAGGCCATCCAGCCCCGCAAGCTCACCGTGGTGGGTGACTTCTTCGTGCGCGGCGGTATCGGCACCATCGTCACCGTCACGCACGAGAAGAAGAAGGCCTGAAGCCCCGCGCCGCCTACTCCTGCTCGGCGCGCTGCTTGAGCAGGTCGTCGGCGCGCTGCTGCATGTCCCCCTCAATCCGGTCGGCGGCCTTGCGCGCGTTCTCCAGGCCGCGCGCGGCCGCCGCCTCGGGGTCCGAGTGCGAGGGCCGGTACAGCGCGTACCAGAGCGCCGCGACGACGACGCCAATTCCCAGCACGAAGGTGACGATGCGTCCCATGGATGCCTCCTGAAGCCTTCAGCGGAAGAGCTGCTCGATGAGCGGTGCCCACTGCGACTGGCTCAGGTAGAGCCCCGCGCCCGCCGCGGAGATGACCGCGGCGATGGCGACGATGACCCACTTGAGGTTCTCGTTGGAGCTGGAGCGGGGCTCGTCGAACATCTCCACCGCGGCGTCCAGGTCGCCGGGACGCAGGAGCTGCTGCGCCTCCGTCTCCGTGAGCTTGTTGCGGTGGCGCAGGAAGGCGACGAGCAGCGCCGCGTGGGAGACCTGCACCTCCTGCGCGAGGAACACGTCCAGCTCGCGCCGCATGGCGGCCGCGTCCGGGAAGCGGTCCTCCGGCTTCACCTCCATGGCGCGCTGGATGATGCGCGCCAGCGGCGCGGGCACGTTGGGCGCCGCCTTCTGCAGCGGAGTGAACTTGCCGTCGCGAATCTTCGCGAAGACCTCGCCCGCCGTCTTGCCGTGGAAGGGCCGCGCGCCGGAGAGCGCCTCGTAGAGGAGCACGCCGAGCGAGAAGATGTCGGTGCGCCCATCAATCGGCGCGCCCGTCACCTGCTCCGGGGACATGTACGAGGGCGTGCCCACGGCCATGCCCTGCTGGGTGAGCGCCTCCAGGCCCACGTCCTTGGCGATGCCGAAGTCCATCAGCTTCACCTCGCCGGCCTTGGTGAGCATGACGTTGGCTGGCTTGAGGTCGCGGTGGATGATGTGACGGAAGTGCGCGTGGTCCAGCGCGCTGGCGATGCGCGCGGCGATGACGCCGGTGACGTCGGGCGGCAGCGGCCCCTCGCGGATGAGCGAGTGCAGCGTGGGCCCGTCCACCAGCTCCATCACCATGAAGAGGCTGTCGTTCTTCTCGACCAGGTCGTAGAGCGTGACGATGTTCTGGTGGCGGAAGGCGGCCAGCGCGAGCGCCTCGCGGCGGAAGCGCGACAGCGTCTCCTTGTCGCGCTGTCCCGCTGGGAGCAGCTCCTTGATGGCGACCTCGCGCTGCAGCATCTCGTGTAGGCCGCGGTACACGACGGCCATACCGCCACGGCCCAACTCTCCGAGCACGCGGTATGCGCCAATCTTCCGATGACGGGTGGCTTTCTCTGCGGGGGGCACGACGCGGAGGGTAGCGGAGCATGCGCGCACCGTCGATGGGCCGTGTGGCCACCCACCGGCCAGGCGGGTCCGAGGGGGGATGACTCCACGGAGGAGTCCGCTACCCTGCGTGCCCCCCATGAAGAACCTTCGATTCCTCGTCCCCCTCCTCGCCCTCGCCTCCCTCCAGGGCTGCATCTACCACCGCGGTCTCAAGGAGGCGCAGTCGTCTCCGTCCAAGTCGCACAGTTCCAGCAGCAAGCGAAAGGAGTGCGCCCCGAGCCAGTACTGGGACGGCGACCAGTGCCGTCACAAGGGCAAGGGCAAGGGCGCCCGCAAGCACGACGACTGACCTGGCGTGAGGCGGGACAGCCCGGGACTCACCCGGGGGCTGTCCCGCTCGCGCTCCGGGAGCGGTAGGGTGGGAGCTTCCATGCGCACCGAAGCCGCCCTCTCCCCGCTGCCCGTTCCGCTGCTGCCGTCCCTTTCGGAGGACGGCGCGGAGCGCATCACCCTGCTGGACGGCGGGACGGAGGCGTACCCGAGGATGCTGGAGGCCATCGCCTCCGCGAAGCAGCGGGTGCACCTGGAGGTCTACACCTTCGAGCGCGAGGGCGTTGGCGCGCAGTTCGTCGACGCGCTGGTGGCCGCGGCGAACCGGGGTGTGACGGTGAAGGTGGTGGTGGATGGCTGGGGCAGCATCAAGGCCAGCCGACACCTCACCGAGACGATGAAGGCCGCGGGCGCGAAGGTGCGCGTGTACAACCCGCTCACCTCGCTGTGCATGGGCCGCTCGTGGCGCAACCACCGGAAGATTCTCCTGGTGGATGACGCGGTGGCGTTCCTGGGTGGCATCAACATCGGGGATGCGTATGCGAACCACGGCGACGTGCAGGGCTGGGCGGACCTGGCGGTGGAGCTGCGAGGCGACATCTGCCGGCAGCTGGGCGCGAAGCTGCACGCGGGGACCTCGGCGCTGGCGTCCGGAGCGGTGAGCCTGTTCCTGTCGGGCTTCGGCGGCGGACACCGGCTGCGCAAGCGGTACCTGGCCGCGATTGATGGAGCGAAGCGCGAGCTGGTGCTGGCTCATGCGTACTTCCTTCCGGACATGAGCTTCGTGCGGGCGCTGAAGCGGGCGGCGCGGCGCGGGGTGAAGGTGTCGCTGCTGCTGGCGGGGCGGAGTGATGTCGTGTTCGCTCGCGCGGCGACGATGCGGCTGTACCGCGACTTCCTGCGCGCGGGCGTGGGCATCTACGAGTGGACGGCGTCCACGCTGCACGCGAAGGCGGCGCTGGTGGATGGGCAGAAGCTGCTGGTGGGGAGCTTCAACCTGGACCCGCTGTCGCTCGTGAATCTGGAGACGCTGGTGGAGGTGGAGGAGCCGCGCGTGTCGGCGCAGGCGTCGCTGTGGCTGGAGAAGCACCTGGCGGTGTCGCGGCGCGTGTTCCTGGAGGACTGCGGGCGCTCGCACGTGCAGCAGTGGCTGCTGGATGTGGTGGGGCTCGCGGTGGCGCGCTTCGCCGAGCGGTTCGCGAGCTTCATCGGGCGCAGGCGGCGGAGGTAGCGCAACGCAGGTTGCGGGTTCCCCTCATTCTGGAGGGGAAGCACGGTTCGTAGAGTCCCGCTCCTTCGGGAGGGGACATGCGACTGTCGTGGGTGGTGGTTTGTGCCGTGCTCGTCGGGTGCGCGGGGACTCCGGAGCGGAGGAGCTACCGGTTCGACTCGGCGTCGGCAGGATGCCGGCAGACGCCGGCCCTGTGTACGGCTGCGGCGGGGGAAGAGGCCGTCGTTCCGGGCATGAAGGCGGTGGCCACGAGCGCGGCCATGACCGCCGAGGTGCTGCGGCTGTTCATGGAGCAGCGGAGCGCCCTCGAAAGGGCGCTCGAGGAGTGTGCGGACCTGGCCCGCTCGCAGGTGCTCCTGGAGCTGTTCGAGGGAAGGATTCCCACGGAAGAGCAATGCAAAGCCGAGATCGAACAAGACGCGAAGGGCCGTCCCGTCACCCTGGCCATGAAGCTCGGCACGGAGATGCACGAGGTTGCTCGCAAATGTGCGCAAGCCAGGCTCGGAAGGCTGCGCCCCGGAGGCTTCAGCCTGGAACCGAGGTACCTCTATGACGCTGAAACGGGGAAATGGAGCCTGGTGAGCCGTGAGAAAGAGCAGTCCTTGCTGAAGGACGGTCCCCTCAGCGATCTGAAGGGATCAATCGTCCCCGACGTCGTCATCCACACCGATGACCCTCGCCAGGCACTGGCCGTCTACGACTTCAAGTTTCGCTGCGCGAACGCCGATGAACGACCCTCGTGGCGCCTGTACCCCGCAGGACATCCTCGGGCGGGACGCACTCAAGACAAGGTGTACAAAGAGGCATTGAGCCCACTGAGACCGCCCCGCATGATTGCGCCAAGGCTGGGAGTCATTTGATGAGTGAGCACCATCCGAGGATTCGCATCTACGCGAAGAGCGGAGCCCTCCTGATCCGGGACTCTCTGTGCATCAACTTCTATATGAGGCGCCCCCATCCGGAGGTCGCTTCCCAGGTCATGCGCTCGCTGGAGGTATATCTGCGCGCAGTGGGCTCCTCCGCATTCGATGGGTACACGGACGATGAGGGGTTTTGGCAGCGACTCGACGACGCAGCCTGGGAACACACCCGCCGCGCGCTGATGTACCCACTCTTCGCCAACATCAATCTGTCTGAGAGCACCAGCCGTGGGAGGCGCTACTGCTTCGACTACCACGGGCGAGCAACCAATGACCCGACCCTCCATAGCTACCCGAACGAAATATGCGCTGTCTCGTTCTGGCTGCCGTCCGAAATCCTGGAGGAACGCGGACCCTCCTGGGTGCGCGAATTGGCGCTCGAACTTGCCGCGCCGCTCCCCTTCTCCTCAGGAAACGCGGGGCTCGCATTCAACTGTCCGACACACCTCGTGGGTGTTTCTCAAGAGGTATCAAAATACTGTTTTCGATATCCCGGCATGGACGTGCCCGAGCCGGACTCGATTGCAGTAGACCTCGGCACGCGCGTCCGCAGCCCTTCCTGGCTGACCTTCCTGGGCCAGCCCGTGCTCGGTGAGCTGGGTGGAGCCGCGGGTCTGCGCTCCCGTCTCCACACTCCCGGAACCACCGTGCAGGAGATGGAGGACGACCGGGTTGTCATCACCCTCGGCCTCTGGCCCGAGGCGGGTGACACGGAACAGGGCAAGGACCTGCCCGCCTACCGGGAGCTGGCCCGCATCCTGGAGCCATGGACCTTCTGGGGTGAAGGCGAGAGCGTCCTCGGCCTGGACCCGGACGACGCCCGCCGCTGGGACCGCCGTTTCCTGGACTGAACACGCCTGCCACCGAGCTGTCACACGGCGCCCGGTGAGGTTCCCGCTGCGTGACGTGCCGTCGCGCCCTACACTCGACGGCACGACATGCCCACTCCGACCCTCCAGCCCGTTCTCGCCGCCATCGACGTGGGCACCAATGCCGTGCGCCTGGAGCTGGCGCGCCCGGACGCCGACGGCTCGCTCGAGACGCTGCACCAGGAGCGAGACCCCATCCGCCCCGGCGAGGGCGTCTTCGCCACCGGCACCATGCCGGAGGAGACGGCCGAGCGCCTCCTCTCCACCCTGCGCCGCTACGCCGCCCTCTGCCGCCGCCACAAGGCCACCGTGCGCGCCGTCGCCACCAGCGCCCTGCGCGAGGCGCGCAACAGCAATGACATCGTCCGCCGCGTCCGTGAGGAGGCCGGCCTCAACCTCGAAGTCGTGAGCGGCAAGGAGGAGGCCCGCCTCATCTGCCTCGGCGTCCTCCACCGCAAGCCGCCCAGCACGCGCTCCCTCCTCATCGACATCGGCGGCGGCAGCACCGAGGTCGCCACCGCCGTGGGCGAGAAGCCCGACAACCTCTGGAGCCTCAACCTCGGCTCCGTGCGTCTCACCGAGGTCTTCGAAGCCTCCGGCGCCGTGACGGCCAAGCAGCTCCGCCTCATGCGCAGCTTCGTCTCCGAGTCCCTCCGCAAGACGCTCCCAGAGGACCTCCCTCCCCTGCCCCGCGTCGCCCTCGGCTCGTCCGGCACCATCAACGCCGTCGTGTCCTTCGCCTCCAGCGAGAACAGCGGCAACGCCACCGTGCGCCAGCTCACCCACGCCGCGGACACGCTCGCGGACATGGCCCCCGACCGCCGGCGCAAGCGCTTCGACCCCAAGCGCGCGGACATCATCGTCTCCGGCGCCGTCATCCTCGAGGCCGTCGCCCGCCACCTCGGCATCGAGTCCGTCAGCGTCGTCAACCGCGGCTTGCGCGACGGCATCCTCGTGGACCTGCTCTACCGCCAGGACGAGGACCGCGAGGACCACAGCCTCGCCGACGCCGCCATCGTCATGGGCCAGCGCTTCTTCTTCGACGAGAAGCACGCGCGCCAGGTGTCCCGACTCTCCCTCGCCCTCTTCGACGGGCTCGCCGCCCTGCACCAGCTCCCCCTGTCCGTGCGCCCCTACCTCGAAGTCGCCGCGCTGCTGCACGACGTCGGCCACGCGGTCAGCTACGAGCGCCACCACAAGCACACGTACTACCTCATCCGGAACGCGGACATCCCCGGCCTCGCCGACCGTGAGCGGGAGCTCGTGGCCCGCATCGCCCGCTACCACCGGCGCAGCCCGCCGGACCCGGCGCACTCCGGCATGGACGGCCTCAACCCGACGGAGGTCCGCGTCGTGCGCAAGCTGGCCACGCTGCTGCGCGTGGCCAACTCGCTGGACTTGAGCCACCACCAGCCCATCAAGGACTTCAAGGTGACGAACGGCAGGGACGGCGTCTCGCTGCACCTGCACACGCGCCACCCGGTGGACCTGGAGCTGTGGAACGTGGAGCACGAGGTGGTGAACTTCCGCCGCGTCTTCGGCAAGCGGCTGTCGTTCCACGTCCACCACACGGGCTCGCGCTAGCGCCCGTCCGCCCGGCCGCTGTCCGGAAGAGGAGGCGGCGCGCGCTTTGCCCCCACCCAGGGCGATGCCCAGCCTCCATGGCGCACGGGTCCGCCCCAAGCGGTGCCCGTCCGTCTGGGCACAAGGGCCCCGCCACGGGGCAGGAGCGCGCGCGATGAAGGCTGTCGTTTTCCATGGGATTGGGGACATCCGGCTCGACGAGGTGGAGGAGCCGAACATCGAGAAGCCGACGGACGCCGTCGTCCGGCTCAGCGCCAGCGCCATCTGCGGCACGGACCTCCACATGATTCGCGGCACCATGCCGGGCATGAAGCCGGGCACCATCCTCGGCCATGAGGGCGTGGGCTATGTCGAGTCGCTCGGCGACGACGTGCGCAACTTCAACGTCGGAGACCGCGTCGTCATCTGCTCCACCATCGCCTGCGGCAACTGCGTGTACTGCCGCTCCGGATACTACGCGCAGTGCAACGACGCGAATCCCAACGGGGCCGCCGCGGGCACGGCCTTCTTCGGCGGCCCGGCGATGACGGGGCCGTTCAACGGCATGCAGGCGGAGAAGGTGCGGGTGCCCTTCGCGCACGTGGGCATGGTGAAGATTCCCGAGGGCGTCACCGACGAGCAGGCCATCCTCATCTCCGACATCTTCCCCACCGGCTACTTCGGCGCCGAGCTGGCGGAAATCAAGCAGGGCGACACCGTGGCGGTGTTCGGCTGCGGGCCGGTGGGCCTGTTCGCCATCGTCAGCGCGAAGCTGCTGGGCGCCGGCCGCGTCTTCGCCATCGACTGCCACGAGGACCGGCTGGACCTGGCCCGCGCGCAGGGCGCCGAGGTCATCAACTTCGACCAGGAGGACCCCGTCGAGACGCTCAAGCGCCTCACCAACGGCATCGGCGTGGACCGCGCCATCGACGCGGTGGGCGTGGACTCCATGCATGCTCACCACGGCCCGGCGGAGAAGGCCGCCAAGGCCGAGAAGGTCGAGTTCAAGCGCGAGGTGAAGGAGGTCGCCCCCAAGACGAAGCCGGACGGCGACAACTGGGTGCCGGGCGACGCCCCCGCGCAGGCGCTGCTGTGGGCGGTGGAAGCGCTGGCCAAGGCGGGCACGCTGTCCATCATCGGCGTCTACCCGCAGCAGATGCGGACGTTCCCCATCGGCATGGCGATGAACAAGAACCTCACGCTGAAGATGGGCAACTGCAACCACCGCAAGTACATCCCCCGGCTGCTGGAGTTCGTGCGCACCGGCGTGGTGGACCCCACGGCCATCCTCTCGCACGTGGAGCCCATGGGCAGCGCCATCGAGGCGTACCGCAACTTCGACCTGCGCAAGCCGGGCTGGGTGAAGGTGGAGCTGGAGCCGGCGCAGATTCAGTGACGGCCGCCGGGCTTCAGTCCCTCACGCATCCAGCACGAGGCACGAGTCTCCGAACTCGTGCCCCAGGTACCCGGCCGCCTCCGCGTGGGCGGCCGCCTCCTTGAGCAGCGGCAGCGGCGCGAAGGACTGGAGCAGCGCATGGTGGCTGCTGCCCGGCTCGTGCACGCCGGTGAGCAGCCCGCGCACCACGCGCGGGACGTAGCCAGGGCCCAGGAGCAGGTCCGTCGTCCCTTCTCCCGCCACCAGCTTCCCACCGTGCTGCGCCGTGCGGCCCTCCAGGGCCCGCACCACCGTGGTGCCCACCGCCACCACACGTCCGCCTTCGGAGCGCGTGCGCTCCACCGCCTCCACCGTGGCGGCGGGAATGTCCGAGCGCTCGGGCCGGGGCAGCGCCGCGTCCAGGGCTTCATCTCCCGTGGAGGACAGCCCGGCCGCGTGTGTCAGCGTGGCCAGGCGCACGCCGCGCCGGCGCAGCGCGAGCAACAGACTTCCAGTGAGGGGCAGGCCCGCGGACGGCGCCTCCACGGCCCACGGGCGCGCGCCGTACACCGTCTGCACGTGCCACAGCGCCAGCGGGCCTCCCGCGTACGCGTACTGCACCGGCCGCCCGCCCCGGTACAGCGCCGTCCACAGCGCCGCGCCCTGCTCCGTGAAGGCCACGCGGAGGAGTCTCGGGGACGGCGGCAACACCTCCACCACCCGCGCGTGCAGCCCGCCCACGACGAAGCGCGTGCCCACGGGCAGCACCGGCGGGGGCGGCCGGTCCTCGGTGCGCTTGCGCCAGTCGCCCGCGCCGAAGAGCACCGCCGTCCAGGTGTCGTCCGGCTCTCGCGACAGCAGCCGCAACTCGATGCGCTCTCCCGCCTCGGTGCGACCGGAGAGGGAGGCGGGCAGCGTGGCGGCGTCGTTGAGCACCAGCAAGTCGCCCGGGCGCAGGAGCGACGGCAGGTCCGCCACGAGCGCGTCGGAGAAGCGGCCCGCGCGGGGCTCCACATGCAGCAGACGTCCCGTCTCGGGGCGCTCGTTGGGCCAGCGCGCGGGCTTCATGCGGCCTCCAGCTTCGCCGCCTCCAGGCGGGTGCCCGAGGGCAACGACTCCGCCCTCTTCTCCACCAGCGCGACGAGGCGCGCCGCGATGGACTCCGGCCGGTTGAGCGTCGAGTAGTCCGCGTCCGGCACCGCGTCGCGGTACATCCGCGTGTCCATCTCTCCCGGGTCCACGTTGAGGAAGCCCACGCCGGTGCCCTCCAGTTCCGCGGCCCAGATGCGGCCCAGGTGCTCCAGCGCCACCTTCGACACGCTGTACGCGCCCCAGCGCGGGTACGCGGACACCGCCGCGTCCGAGGTGATGTTCAGCACCAGCCCCTGCCCCCGCACCACCATGCTGCCCGCCACCGCCTTGGTGAGCCGGAACGGGCCCACCACGTTGACCTCCAGCACGCGCTGCAAATCCTCGCACGCGGTGTCCAGCAACAGTTGCAGCGGCGTGGGGCCCAGCGTGCTCGCGTTGTGCACCAGCACGTCGATGGGGCCCACCAGCGCGGTGGCCGCGCCCACCAGCGGGTGGATGGCTTCCTTGTCCCCTACGTCATATGCGAGCGCGTGCGCCTCCAGCCCCTCCGCGCGCAGGGCCGCCGCGGCGGCCTCCATCTCTCCGGCGTGCCGAGCCACGCCCACCACCCGGGCGCCCCGGCGGGCGAACGTCGCCATCAGTGCCTGGCCCAGCCCCCGGCTCGCTCCCGTCACGAGTACGGCCTTCCCGACCAGCTTCATGCGTGTGTCCTCCTTGCCTGGAGGGATACACGGCCGCTGCCAAAGTATTGGTGCGGCAGCCAACGTCTTGGCAGATTGCCAATCCATGAACGAAGAGGATTTGCCGGACCGGCTGGCACGCAACATCCGCACGCTGCGCGAGACGCGCGGCGCCACCCAGGCGCAGCTCGCGAAGCTGGCGGGGGTGCCCCGGGCCACCTGGGCGCACCTGGAGTCGGGAGCGGCCAACCCCACGCTGTCCGTGCTGCACCGCGTGGCCGGCGCGCTCCAGGTGTCACTGGAGGAGCTCATCGCGAAGCCCCGGGCGAGCGCCCGGCACTACCCTCGCGCCAGCCTCCCCGTGCGCATGCGCGGCGCGGGCATGCTCCGCAAGCTGCTGCCCGACCCGCTGCCCGGCATGGAGTTCGACCGCATCGAGCTGCCGTCCCAGGTGCGCGTCACCGGCGTGCCGCACACGCCCGGTACCCGCGAGTACCTCGCCTGTGAGTCCGGCGAATTGCTGCTCATCGCCAGCGGCGAGCGCTTCCACCTCCAGCCCGGTGACGTCGTCGTGTTCCGGGGCGACCAGAAGCACTCGTACGAGAACCCGGGGACGAAGACGGCGGTGGGCTACTCCGTCGTGCTGCTGACGCCCCTGGTGTGAGTCGCGCGCTTAGCCCGCATCGCGCCCGTAGTACCAGGCGGTGATGGCGAGGCGCGGCGCGAAGGCGGGCAGCACCTCGTGCTCGATTTGCTCGCTGAGGAACACCACCAGCCGGTCCAGCGAGGGCTCCACGTCCACGGGCGCGGAGCCCTCCGGGTAGAGGCGCAGCACGCCTCCGTGCTCGGGCGCCCAGCCCGCGTTGGCGTACCAGATGGCCGTGGCCCTCCGGTTGGACTGGCCGGGGAAGGCGTCGCGGTGGCGCGCGTAGTGGGCCCCTCCGCCCGGGTAGCAGGCGAGCTGCAGGTCGAAGCGCCCGAGCCCGAGATATGCGCCCGACGACAGCGCCTCGCCCAGTTCGCGAAAGGACTCCCACAGCGCTCCGAGCGGCGAGCCGGGCCGCGGCAGCACCCAGTCGATGAGGTCTCCCCGCACGGAGGTGTCATGGGTGCGGTCCGCGCCACGGCGGATGCCCGCGGGCCGCAGACCTCCGGACTCCACTCGGGACAGGGCCTCGTCCCTCGCCGCGCGGGCCCGCGCCTCGCCAAGGAACGCGGGGCGGATGAAATACCCGCGCGTCCCCAGTGCCTCGACCTCCTCGTCCGTCAGCTCCACCACAGGCGTCTCCTCCACACGCACACCGTGCCCCAGACGCCCCCTCCAGGGAAGGAGGTACACTGCCCCCATGGCGCACCTCTCGCGAGTCCTCACCGTCCTCCTGGGTGCCACGCTCGGCGCGGTGGGCGCCTGGCTGCTCCTCCGCCCTCCGCCAACGTCGCTGCCGGACACGCCGTCCGTGGTGCAGCAGATGCGCGACGTGGCCCGGCTGGAGACGCTCGACGTCGCCCTCTACAAGAAGGTGGCCTTCTCCCCCGAGCCCCAGGCCACCGATGCGCTGTGGAAGGACGTGCTGACCTGGGCGGCGTACACGATTCGCAATCAGCACGGCCGCGCCATCGTCTTCGCGGACGCGCACCTGGGCTTCGACTTCCAGCGCTTCGACGCGTCGCACCTCCAGGTGGCCGGCACGCGCGTGTACGTGGTGCTGCCGCCGCTGGAGGTGAAGGTGGAGCTGCGTCCCGGCGAAACGGAGGTCATCGACTCCAACCTGGACAGCGCGCAGACGGCGCAACTGCTGGAGAAGGCACGCCTCGCCTTCGAGCAGGAGGTGCGCGCCGATTCACGCCTGCGCCAGCGCGCGCGGGACTCCGCGGAGCGCTCGCTGCGGGCCCTGCTGCTCACGCTGGGCTACCGCGAGGTGCTCTTCGTGGAGAGCCTGCCCACGGCCACCGCGGGCTGACTCAAAGCGCGGTGAGTCCCTCCGCGGTGAGGCGGAAGACGCCGGGGATGCCGTCCGGCGAGGGCACCAGCCGCTCCAATGCGTCCCGCGCGGTGACGTCCGACTCGCGGCAGACGAGCGCCAGTTCCCTCCGGCCCAGCGACACCCGCAGCGGTTCGTCACCTGCCTCCTGTAGCAATCGCTCCCGCTGCGAAGCGGTGAGCAGCCGCGCGCCGTCGTGGCCGTCACCCGCCGCCACGGCCCACAGTCCGGAGAAGGCCTCGGCGAGCCTCACCTCTCCCCGGTCGATGAGGACGGGCTGCACCGGCGCGGGGCTCACCTCCAGGTTCCTCCAGGCCACCGCGTCCACGGCCTCGGCTGTGAGTCCAACGGAGGCCAGCGCGGACTCCGGCAGGTAGCGCACGAAATCGGAGTCCTCCAGCACGTAGAAGACCTCCAGGCCCGCGGGCCCCGGACGGCGCAACGCGCCCACTGCCCGCGCCGCGAAGTCCGCGGGACGCAGCACCGGGCGCAGCCGTGACTCCAGCGCGGCGCCCTCCGTCCCCAGCCCCGAGGAGAGCCCACCCAGCCGAGCCGCCAGCGCCTCCACGTGCGCGGTGAGGCCCTCCGTGCCCGGCGACTCACACCACGCCGCGTAGAGCGAGCCCACATCCACGCGCCCCACGCCACCCGAGGCGAGCTTCACCAGCAGGTCCTTCCCCTGCCTCCGGAACGTCACCCGGGCCCGGGCCAGCGCGGCCGCCAATGCCGTGGTGAACTCCGGACGCAGCACCTGCTCCCGAGGCGCGGGCGGAGGCGGCAGGTCGGCGGCCTCCAACTCCTCCTTCAGCAGCCGTGCTTCCGCGTCGAAGGGGTCTCTCGCGAGCGCCTCCCGCACATACGCGCGGGCCTTGTCGGCCTCACCGCGCCGCAGCCCGAGCACCGCGAGCACCTTGAGTACCTCGGGGTCATCAGGTTCCTGCGCCTGCACCTCGCGCAGGAGAGCCTCCGCGTCGCCGTGCCGTTCCAGTCCGAGCAATGCGCGGGCGAGTCCCAGGCGCACGGACACGTCGAGTGGGAAGTCGCGCAGCAGGGACTCCAGCAGGGGCAGTGCCTCGCGCTCGGCACCCGCGTTGATGAGCGCATGGGCCACCGCGAGCCGCAACGTGGGACCGGAAGCTCGCCGGGCCTCCGTGCGCAGCAACTCCAGCTCCACGTCGCCGATACGCTCGCCCGCCTCCACCTTCCGGCGGATGCGCTCCAGTTCCTGGGAAGCACTCACCCTCGTGACTCTAGACGCACGAGCACGTTTCTCGAACAGTCACGCTGGAGTCCGATGAGCGGGCTCCGGAGCAAACCGAGCGGGCAGACGTCGTGAAACCAGGTCTGGTGTCCCTTGGGATATCGCTACGAATACAGCCCGGACGAGAAGTCCAAGACTGATGTCGAGCAGGTCAGGCGAGGCGGTGGAGTGCCATCCCCCCGCGCCCGACTCCCGAGCTCAGTCACCGCTACCGTCGCACGCGTGGCCATCGCCATCGCAGTGACCATCGAAGCCGCCGGAGGAAGTGTCCGAATCCACGGCTCCGTCAATCAGGTCGCCCAGCCAGTCCCTGAACCCGCCGCCATGCGAGTAGAGGCCCATGGCACCCGACGCAGCAGGGCCCCGGTTCGCTCTGGCGTAGCGGTACAGACGGACGCCGGACCAGACCGCGCCACCCATCGTCAACGGGACTGCAAGCACCACGGCTGCTTGAAGCATCCACGTCATGCGCACCTCCCGTGGCTACAGTCTATCCTCGGTTTGTGACAGGCCCGTGACAGCCAGGGCACAACTGTCACGGGCCCGGTCACCCGGACACAGCCGGCGCAATCGTCACGGACTCAACTGGCGCGGATGACCTTGCGCAGCCGGCGCACCGCTTCCGGAATCCTCGCGGCATCCGTCCCGCTGTAGCCCAGCACGAGCCCCGGCCGCGTGGACTTCTCCAGGTAGCAGGACGAGAGAGGCATGGCCCACAGGCCCTCCTTCGCGGCGCGCTCGGCAATCTGCCGGTCCTTGAACCGCTTCGGCAGCGCCGCCACCAGGTGCATCCCCGCCTGCGTGCCGAGCACCTCCACCATGTCCCCCAGCTCCCGCTGAAGTGAGTCCACGAGCACCGTCCGCCGCTCGCGGTAGAGCTGCCGCATCTTCCGCAGGTGGCGCGCGAAGTGGCCCTCGGTGAGGAAGTCCGTCAGGACCGCCTGGAAGAGCGTGGGCGGAAAGATGTCCATCGCATCGCGCACTCGCATGAAGCGCGGCACCAGGTCCGGCGGCAGCACCATGTACCCCACCCGCAGCGCGGGGAAGAGCACCTTGCTGAACGTGCCGATGTAGATGACACGCGCGTCCCTATCCAGACCCTGCAGCGCGGACACGGGAAGGCTCTCGTAGCGGTACTCGCTGTCGTAGTCGTCCTCGAGAATCCACGCGCCGCTGCGCTGCGCCCAGTCCAGCAACTGGAGCCGGCGCGAAGCGCTCAGTGTCCCTCCGAGCGGATACTGGTGCGATGGCGTGACGTACGCGGCCCGCGCATTCGCGCAGCGCTCGATGCCCGCGCTCACGTCCAGCCCCTCTTCATCCACGGGCACGGGCACCATTCGCGCGCCCGCCATCGTGAGCACGTCCTTCGCTCCGGAGTAGCCCGGCTCCTCCATCCACACGGGGCTGCGCGCGTCCAGCAGCACGCGGGCCGACAGCTCCAGCGCCTGCTGCGAGCCGCTCACCACCATGATGTGGTCCGCCTCGCACCGCACCGCGCGCGACGTGCGCAGGTACGCGGCCAGGGCCTCGCGGAACGGCCGGTACCCCATGGGGTCGCCGTATGTCAGCAGGTTCCGCGTGGGGTTGCGCGAGTGCTTCGACACCAGCGACGACCAGACCTGGAACGGGAACTGGTCCACCGCTGGCTGGTTCATGCGGAAGGCGCCCAAGCCTCCCTGCCAGGGCTCCGGCGAGAATCCCTCACCCAGCGCCGCGCTCGCCTGCGAGAGGACACGCCGGCCCGGCGTGCCACGCGCCGGAGTGCGTGCATCGGAAGGTGGCCCCTCGTCGGGCAGCGAGCGCGCCACGAACGTGCCCGCGCCGACGCGGCTCTCGAAGTAGCCCTCGGCGAGGAGCTGCTCGAAGGCGCCGAGGATGGGGATGCGGGAGATGCCCAGCTCGAGGGCCAGGCTCCGTGTCGACGGCAAGCGCTCGCCCGCGCGCAGCCGGCGGTCGACGATGGCCTCGCGATAGCCCTCGTACACCTGCCGGTACAGCGGCACCGGAGAGCGGCGGTCCACCGCGATGATGGGGACGATGCCCGTGGGGGCTCGCTTCATGGCCTCAGGATAATGGTCATACGAGAGCCAGCCAAAGCGGTCATTGAGGGCAACCACTCTCCCGTGGAGATTGCGCCCCATGCCCCGGCTCCCGAGCTTCGCTGCCTCCCTCTTCCTCCTGTCGCTGGGCTGCGCGGGCACACGGCCCACCACGGATTCGAGCCCCACGTCCATGCCCCACGACACCTGCTGCCAGATTCTCGAGCTGCGCCAGTACACCCTGAAGCCTGGCCAGCGGGACACGCTGGTGGAGCTCTTCGAGCGCGAGTTCATCGAAAGCCAGGAGGCCGTCGGCATGCCCATTCCGGGCGAGTTCCGCGACCTCGCCAGGCCGGACCGCTTCGTCTGGCTCCGGGGCTACTCCGACATGACGTCGCGCCACCAGGGGCTGACCGCCTTCTACGGCGGCCCCGTGTGGCAGGCGAACCGAGACGTGGCGAACAGCACCATGATGGATGTCAGCAACGTGCTGCTGCTGAGGCCCTCCCGCCCCGGCTCCGGCTTCCACCTCGGCGAGCGCCCGGCGCGCGGGGCCACCGAAGTCCCCTCCAGCGTGGTGCTGGCCACGGTGTATGCCTTCGACGCGCCGGTGGACGAGGACTTCGTCCGCTTCTTCGAGCACGACGTGAAGCCCGCGCTGGAGGGAGCAGGCCTGCCCGTCTCCGCGTACTTCCAGACGGAGTACAGCCCCAACACCTTCACGAAGCTGCCCGTCCGCGAGGGCGAGCACGTCTTCGTCTGGTTCTCCGGCGCGCCCGGCGTGGAGACCCTCCAGGAGCGCCTGTCCCGCCTCACCGCCTCGCAAGCCTGGAGCACGCGCGTCGCGCCGGAGCTGGAGCGCCGCCTCAAGTCCGAGCCCGAGCTGCTCCGGCTCTCGCCCGGTGCCCGCTCCCGCCTGCGGGAGTGACTCGCTTCAGTGCTGCATCCCCGCGGGCCCCGCACCCGGTCCCTCCGGAGCGGCCTCGCCCTCGCCCGCGCCGCCTTCCGACTGCCCGAGGAAATCGTCGAGCGCGCCCACGTCGATGGGCTTGCGGAACACCGCGTCCACCAGCGCCAGGCTGGCGCGGTTCTGTCCGCGCACGTCCATGCCGGTGACGATGGCGAGCAGCGCCTGCGGTGTCCGCTGGCGCAGCTCGCGCGCCAGCTCCCACCCGCTCATCTCCGGCATCACCGCGTCCAGCAGCGCGGCGTCGAAGCGGCGGCGCTCCCACATCCCCAGCGCCACCTGCGGGCTGTGGGCCACCTGCACGTCGTAGCCCTCCTCGCCCAGCACCTCCGCCATCATCCGCGCGTTGTCCAAGTCGTCGTCCACCACCAACACGCGGCGCGTCTGCTGGAAGCGGCGGGGCGCCGCCGGCCGCGTCACCTCCGCGCGCGAGGCCTCGCCGCGTGGCGCCGCCAGGGCCTCGTGCACGCGCGGCAGCCGCACCACGAAGGCCGCGCCCCGTCCCGTGGTGCTGTTCTCCGCCGTCAGCTCGCCCCCCCAGCGCTGCACCTGCGCGCGCGCCACCGCGAGGTACAGCGAGAGCTGCGGCGCGCCCGAGTCCCTGCGCAGCGGGTCGAAGAGCTGCGTCAGTTCCTCCACCGCGTACGGCGGGCCCTCGTCCTCGATGCGCAGCGTCAGCCACGGTTCGCCATTCGCGCGGGTGGTGACGTGCAGCCGGCCGCCGCCCTCCATGCGGTCCCTCGCGGACAGCAGCAGGTTGACGATGAGCTCGCGGAAGAAGCCCGCGTCCGCCCGCACCTGCCCGGGATTGCCCAAATCGAGGTCCACGTGCACGGGGTGCTCGCGCTGCTCCAGCTCGCCGCGCGCCAGCTCCAGCGCCTCGCGCACCGTCTGGTCCACCGGCACGTCGGTGGGCTGCTCCTGCGTGCGCTGCACGTTGAACTCCTGCAGCCTCGCCACCAGCTCGCCAATCTGCCCCACCGTCTTGTCGAGCGCCTCCAGGTGCTCGGGCTTGAACTCACGCTGGAGCAGCGTGATTCGCAGCCGCAGCACGTTGAGGAAGTTGTTGAGCGCGTGCGCCGCGCCGCTGGCCAACTGCCCCAGCGCCTGCTGGCGGGTGCGCTGCAGCAGCCGTCCCTGGAGGCGGCGCAGCTCGCCGTGCGCGCTCTGCAGTGCCTTGGTCTTGTTCACCGCCTCGGTGCGGTCCGTGAAGGTCTGGATGGCGCCGACCAGCTCCTCCTCTTCCCAGACGGGCGTGGCGCTGAGCTCCAGCGTGGCCTCGCCGCCGCTGGGGCGCTCCACCACCATCATCACCCCGCGCACCGGCCCCTTCTCCTTGAGGGCGCGTATGAAGGGCATGTCCGACACCTTGAACGGTTCGCCCATCAGGTGCTTCGCGTTCACCTGCTGCAGCACCGGGCCGAGCGTGTTCGCCGCGCGCGCCCCCACCACCGCGCGCATGGGCAGCCCCATCAGCCGGCTCACCGGCGGCGTGACGAAGGACACGGTGCCGTCCATCTCGGCGAGGAGGATGCCCACGTCCACCTGGTTGAGCACCGACTCCATCACCGCCGCCTCGCGGAAGCGCACCTCCTCCGTCTTCAGCACCCGCGCGTACGACGCCTGCGCCGACGCGTCCGCCTCCCACACCAGCTCGGCGATGAGCTCCGCCACGCCGGGGTCGATGACGTTGTCGTTGCGGCGCCCGTAGACGTACAGCAGCACCTGCTCCAGCGACTTGAACTCGCGCGTCAGGTCCTCGGGGTCGAAGTTCTGGCTGTACCGGAACGCGCCATGCGAGCGCACCACCTCCGGCCACAGGCGCACCGCGTCCTCGCCCCTGTCGCGCAGCAGCCGGGCCAGCTCGTCCAGCAGGCGGCGGAGCGGTGCACGCAGGTCGCGCCCCGGGATGTCCACCTCATATGTCTCCGCGCGCAGGCGCTTCGCCCACAGGCGCGCGATTCGCTCGAGCTCCTCCTGGAGGAGCTCGGAGAGGGCTTGAATTGGATTCACGGCGGGCACGCTCGACGGAAGGTGTGCACGCCCGCCCGCCATGGCCACCCGGCGCCTGCCCGGCTGCCTGCCCAGGGACGCATTGCAATCAATCGCATGCCGGCCCACCTTGGAGGGACGGATGGCAGGCACCGAGCGCAAACCGAATGACTTGCTGGAGCCTACCTGGCTGTCTCAGCAGGCCATGGCACAGTTGTTCCGCGGCGAGCTGAGCCGCTCCGACACGTGGCGCACGCGCCTGGACACCACCACCAACTGGGCCCTCACCACGACGGCGGCCGTCATCTCCTTCGGCTTCGCCACGCCGCAGAGCTCACACGTCACCTTCCTGGTGGGCATCTGGATGGTGATTTCGTTCCTCCTCATCGAGGCGCGGCGCTACCGGTACTACGACTTGTGGAACCGCCGCGTCCGTCTGCTGGAGGACGGGTGGTGGGCCCCCATGCTCCGGCGCGAGCCGGTGGACCCGGACGCCATGCGCGAGCTGGCGGTGGCGATGTCCCGGCCACAAATCCAGCTGTCGCTCTTCTCCGCCATCTCCACGCGGCTCAACCGCGCCTATGGGCCCATCCTGATGGTCCTCATGGCCACGTGGTTCGTGAAGGTCTACAGCCACCCGAAGCCGCCGGAGGACTTCACGGAGTTCATGGAGCGGGCCCACGTGGCGTGGATACCCGGGCCGTTGGTGATGCTGGCGCTGGCCTTCCTCACCCTGGCCGCCACCTACTTGTTCATCTCGTCCTTCTTCATCCGCGCGCCCATGGGCGAGCTGCGCACGCGCCCCCGGGGCCGCCGCGCCGCGCTCTGGGAGTCCTTCTACCGGCCCTACGCCATCCACAAGCGCCGCCCACCCACCCGCAGACACCCGCCTCCGCCCCCGCGTCCTACGTCGACCACCGAGCACTAAGCCGGCGCACCAGGGCAGACGCCCTGTCCGGGGAGGAGGCGGGCGGCCTCGCCACCGGCCCCTCCGGCTCATGGCCGCCATGCCTGGCGCTGAATCAGGGCTGTTTTCGTCCTTTCGGGCCCTGGGGTTTTGTGCTGTGAATCCGCACCCATGGCGAACACCCGCACTGTCACTATCATCAATGGCGATGGCATCGGCCCCGAGGTGATGGCGGCCACCGTGCGCGTCCTCGAGGCGCTCAAGGTGCCTCTGGAGTTCGAGCACAAGGACGCTGGCACCGAGGTGGTGGCCAAGTACGGCACCAACCTTCCCCACGAGACGGTGGAGGCGGTGCTGCGCAGCGGCGTCGCGCTCAAGGGCCCCACCGGCACCGTGGTGGGCGGCGGCCTTCCCTCCGCCAACGTCGGCCTGCGCAAGCGGTTGGATTTGTACTCCTCGCTGCGGCCCGTGAAGAGCGTGCCCAGCGTGAAGACGCGCTACGAGAACGTGGACCTCGTCGTGGTGCGTGAGAACACCGAGGACCTCTACGCCGGCCTGGAGCACATCATCGTCCCGGGCGTGGTCGAGTCCCTCAAAATCATCACCGAGAAGGCGTCCACCCGCATTGCCCGCTTCGCCTTCGAGTACGCGAAGAAGAACGGGCGCAAGAAGGTGTCGGCCGTCCACAAGGCCAACATCATGAAGCTGTCGGACGGCCTCTTCCTGGACTGCTGCCGCAAGGTGGGCCGCGAGTACCCGGACATCACCTATGAGGAGGTCATCGTCGACAACCTCTGCATGCAGCTCGTGAAGGACCCGACGCGCTTCGACATGCTGGTGACGGAGAACCTGTACGGCGACATCGTCAGTGACTTGTGCGCGGGTCTGGTGGGCGGCCTGGGCGTGGTGCCCGGCGCCAACATCGGCGAGCGCACCGCCGTCTTCGAGGCCGTGCACGGCACCGCCCCGGACATCGCGGGCAAGGGCATCGCCAACCCCACCGCGCTGATGATGTCCGCGGTGATGATGCTGGACTGGCTCGACCATCGCGAGGCGGCCCGCCGCATGGAAGGCGCCATCCACAAGGTGTACAGCGGCAACGCGGTGCGCACCGGCGACCTCGGCGGCAGCGCCACCACGCGCGAGTTCACCGACGCCATCATCGCCGCGCTGTAATCGACACTGCGGCGAAGTGACTCACGGGCCCGGGGCGCTTCGAGCGACCGGGCCCGTGGTGTTTCAGCCCACCGTCACCTTGCGTACACCGCGCGCCTCCAGCAGCGCCGGCAGGCGCTCACGCTGGTCACCCTGGAGCACCAGCGCGTCGCCCTCCACCACGCCGCCACAGCCCAGCGAGTTCTTCAGCGCCTTGAGCCACACCTCGCGCTGGGGCGCGGGCAGTTCCAGGTGCTCCACCACCGTCACTTCCTTGCCGCCGCGCCCCTTGCGCTCCATGCGCACCACGGCGCGCGCGGGGCCCTTCGGCTCGGGCTTCGCGGACGGCGGTGCCACGGGCGCGGCGGGCGCCTGCGGCAGCACCTCACGCTTCGCGGCCAGCGCGGCGAACGGGTTGTTGAACGGCGCCGCCGGAGCGGCCGGCGCCTCGTCCTTCTTGTCGCGCTTGCCCATGGCGTGGACCTCGCGTCCCGTCAGTGGTTGTGGCCCGCGTGGTCCTCGCTCATGGCCGACACGGGGCGCGGCGGCGGGAGCACGCTGAAGGCGGGGGCGCTCGGGTTGCCGTCCGCCATCACCAGCGCGTACAGCAGCGGCGCCGACGGCAGCGTCTCACGCCCGTTCACCACCACCAACGGCGTACCGTTGATGTGGTGCTTCAGGGCATAGGCGGAGTCCTCATGGAGCTTCGCCGCCGTGGCCGGGCTGTTCATGCACGCGTCGAGCTGCATGCGGGACACCGAGCCGGAAGACGCAATCTCCAGCACGCGCTCCGTGTCGAGGATGGCCTGCGCGGCGAACATCTTCTCACGCAGCTTCCAGTAGTCCTGCGCGCCCTCCAGGCAGATTTGAGCCTTGGCCGCGACGCAGCGCACGCTGGGCGCGTCCGGGCCTCGGCGGGGCAGCGCCGGGTTGCACGTGCCGTCCAGCGGGAACTGGCGGGCCTCCAGCGACATCTTCCCCTCGGGCACGCGCTGCTTCAGCACCGCCAGCTCCTCCACCAGCGCCTTGCAGTGGGGGCACTTGGGGTCCGTCCACTCGACAATCTTCACCGGCGCGTTCGGCGGGCCGTACAGGTTGCGCGCGGGCGCGGCGGCGGGCTGCGGCGGGCTGGCGCGGTACCGCGCGAGCCCGTCCGCGATGAACTGCTTCTGGTCCGCGCTCAAGCTCTTGAGGAAGTCCTCCAGCGACGCGGGCGGCACGCTGGCCTGCGGCGAGCCGTCAGCGTCCTTGCTGGTGCTGGCGACGGGCGCCGGCGGCAGCAGGCTGGCGATGGTGTCGGAAGCCCTCGGCGTGGCGCGCCCGGGCAGGAGCAGCGCGAGGAAGGCCGCGACGCAGACGCCCACCGTCCACTGCAGCGTGGCGCCCCACTCACCGGAGGCCGGCGCCAGCGGGCCGGGCAGCCCGCGCCAGGCCACGCCCACGAAGGCCGCCACCAGCACGTAGGTGCCCAGGCACGTGGGGCACACCACGCCCGCACTGAAGCTGACCGCGGCGAAGACGGGCACGGACACCCCACCCGCGAGCGCCAACAGCCGCAGTCCGTTGGCCGCGGGACGCACGTTGCGGCCCGCGCGGGCCCACGCGAGGTACAGCGCGGACAGGCCCACCGCGGCGAGGCCCCACACGAGGCCCAGGCCGGCCACGGGGATGCCGAGCACCTCGTGAACGCGGCTGGCGAAGGCGGAGTTCCACACCGTCTCGCAGTTCACCGTCTCGGAGATGCCGCACACGGTGGAGCCGCCCTCACGCAGGGTGAGCAGCTGCATCCACTGGAAGATGGCGAGCCCGCTCTCGGCGAGGCCCAGCACCAGCAACGCCAGTGCGCCGCGGACGGGAGCCGTGGGAGAGGGGGCCTTGGAGGAGGACTTCGGGCTCATGCGTGCTCCGGGGGCGGGGTCATCAGAACGAGGAGTCGGGCGGGTTCCGGGCCGTCGTTGACGACGCCGTGCTCGGAGCCCGCGGGAGCGAAGATGGAGGCGCCAGGGCCGTGC
This sequence comes from Pyxidicoccus sp. M6, assembly GCF_055568925.1. NCBI lineage: Bacteria > Pseudomonadati > Myxococcota > Myxococcia > Myxococcales > Myxococcaceae > Pyxidicoccus > Pyxidicoccus sp. M6. The sequence goes on from NZ_CM145714.1 coordinate 11,309,875, forward strand.
ACTTCCTCCTCGGCGCCGACGCGGAAGCGGCAGCGCCCTTCCAACACGACGTACACCTTGTCGGAGGTGGCATGGCGGTGCGGCTTCTGGGCCTGCCCGGGCGCGACGCAGTAGACGTCGAGGAAGAAGCGCCCGGACTGGAAGAGGTTGTGCTTCTGGAGCTTCTCCGGAGAGAAACCCTGGAAGGTGGACAGGTGCTTCACATCCATCGTGGCATTCGCTCCTTCGCCTCTATATAGCGACGGACATGGAACCGCTGTCTCTGCATTTTCTTCACGAGGCGACGGGCGCCCGCTTCATGGACGTGGGCGGCCGTGAGGCCGTGGCCGGGTATGGAAACGGGGAGGGAGAGTACCGGGCGGCACACGAGGCCGTCGCGCTCCACGACGCCTCCTACCGCGAAATCCTCCGGATAACGGGGGAGGACCGCGCCACCTTCCTGCACGGCATGGTCACACAGGAAGTGAAGAACCTGCCCGTGGGCTCGGCGGCCTACGCGGCCATGGTGAACGCCAAGGGCGCCATGGTGGCGGACGCCCGCATCCTCAAGCGGGAGGCGGACCTGCTCCTGGACCTGGAGCCCGGCACGGGCACCAAGGTGCGGGAGTTCCTGGACAAATACCTCATCTCCGAGGACGCGGAGCTGCACGACGCGACGGGGGAATGGGCCCTCCTCCGGCTGCTCGGGCCCCGCTCGGCCGGGGTGCTGGCCGCCGCCCTGGGCGGCCCCTTCGAGCCGCTCGCCCACCAGGCCACCCGCGCGGCCTCGCTCGGCGGGCAGGGCGTCATCCTGGTGGGAAACACGGCGCTGGAGCCCCATGGCGTGGACGTGTGGGTGCCGCGCGCCGGGCTGGAGCCGGTGTGGCGTGCGCTGACGGCGGCCGGGGCCTCGCATGGGCTGAAGCCCCTGGGCTTCGAGGTGCTGGAGTTGCTGCGCGTGGAGGCCGGGGTGCCCCGGTACGGGCAGGACATGGTGGACACCACCATTCCCCTGGAGGCGAACCTCGCGAACGCCATCTCCTACAACAAGGGCTGCTACATCGGGCAGGAGGTCATCGCCCGCGCCACCTTCCGTGGACACATGAACCGGAAGCTGACGGGCCTGCTGTTGGGGGACGCGGACGTGGCGCCGGGCACGGAGCTGCGGCGCGGGGAGAAGAAGGTGGGCTGGCTCACCAGCGTGGTGCGCTCGCCGGTGAAGGGGCAGCGGGTGGCGCTGGGGTACGTGCACCGCGACTCGCTGGAGCCGGGCACGGAGCTGACGCTGGCGGACGGCACTGGCACCGTGAAGGTGGCCGCCCTGCCCTTCACCTCCGCCTGAGCGCGGCTGACGCGGGCGGGGACCCATGGCGCGTGGAGCGTCCACTCGGGCACAGTAGGTGCCATGTCTCCACGCTCCACACCCCGTCCGCCCTGGTTGCTCGCCACGCTGGCGCTGCTCACGCTGACCGGCTGCTTCGACCTCGTGCAGGAGGTGTGGATCAACCCGGATGGCTCCGCGCGCGTGGTGCTGGACCTCGGCATTCCCAAGTCGCTGCTGGCCCTGGGCGGCAAGCTCGACGGGAAGGACCTGATGAAACAGGTCTACGAGGAGCAGGAGGCCGCGAAGGCGACGCTGGCCAAGGACCCCAACGTCGAGAAGCTGGAACAGCGGACCTACGAAGAGGGCGACCGCGTCCACGTCGTGCATGACCTGACGGTGCGCGACGCGACGAAGCTTCCGGAGCTGTACCGGAAGCTCGCGGACGACTCCTCTCGCGAGCGGCAGCGCGGCGCGGGCAACTGGGATTTCCGCATCGAGCGCAACGGCGGCGACTACGTCTTCACGCAGCGCTTCGTCCCGGACAAGGCGGCCCTTCCCGCGGATGGCGGCGACCCGGGCGAACAGGCGGCGAAGGAGCTCGCGAAGGGAATGGCGAGGGCCCTCCTCGTGAACAACACCGTCACGCTGCGCGTCCACGGGCCGGGCATCGGCGAGACGAACGGCACGGTGAACGAGAAGAAGGACACCGTGGAGTGGAAGCTGCCCCTGTCGGAGCTGGTGGACGCACCGGCCGAGGGACGCGAGTTCCGCGCGGTGGTGCACGGTGGCGAGCCACTGTGGCTGTGGCCCGTCGTCATCGGCGTGCCGCTGCTGGTGCTGGGGCTGGCCATCAACGCCGCCCGGAGGAAGCGCAGGGCGGCCGCGTACGGGGGGTGACTCGCGCTCAGCGTGCGCCGAGGAGCATGCCCACCGCTCCTCCGCCCAGCACCAGCCAGGCGGAGTTGACGCGGAAGCGGATGAGCAGCACCGCGGACACGACGGCGAGCCCCACCGTCCACACGTCCACCAGCGCCGCGCGGCCGAGCTGCCACGTCACCACGGCCATCAGCGCCAGCGACGCCACGTTGACGCCGTCGAGGAAGGCCCCGGCCATCCACGAGCGGCGCAGGCGCGGCACCAGCGGACCACTGAGCGCGACGAAGATGAACGCGGGCAGGAAGATGCCCACCGTGGCCAGCACCGCGCCGGACGGGCCGCCCAGCACGTAGCCGATGAACGTCGCCGTGGTGAAGACGGGGCCCGGCGTCACCTGCCCCACCGCCACCGCGTCCAGGAGCTGTGCCTCCGTGAGCCAGCCGTAGCGCTCCACCAGGTCCGAGCGCAGGAAGGCCAGCAGCACGTAGCCACTGCCGTACAGCACCGAGCCGACCTTGAGGAAGAAGAGGAAGAGGCCGGACAGTGAGAAGGGCACGGCCGAGGCAACGGCACTCACGGGCAGCACGGGCCACAGCGGTAACAGGCCAGACGTGGTGCCAGCACCGCGCCACCGCCGCTCACTCGCGCGCCACAGCAGCACGGTGAGCCCGGCCAGCAACAACAGCAGCAACTCGGTCACGCCGAGGAAGGCCGCCACCACGGAGGCAACGCCCACGACAGCGGCGAGCGGCGTCTTCACCACGGTGCGCAGCAGGCCCCAGAGCGCCTGGAGCACCACCGCGATGATGACGGCCTTCACGCCGTACAGCAGCGCGTCCACGCGAGGCAGGCTGCCGAAGCGCGCATAGGCCCACGCAATGGTGCCGACGATGAGGAAGGCCGGAAGGATGAAGCACGTACCGGCCACCACGAGCCCAGGCCAGCCTCCGCGCCGGTGACCGATGTGGATGGCGAGCTCGGTGGAGTTGGGTCCGGGGATGAGGTTGGCGGCGCCGAGCAGGTCCACGAACTCGTCGCGGGTGAGCCACTTGCGGCGGCGCACCACCTCGTCCTCCATCATCGCGATGTGGGCCGCCGGGCCGCCGAACGCGGTGGTGCCCAGCCGGAGGAACAGGAGCGCCAGTTCCTTCAGCGCGGTGGCACGCTCGGGCGCGGAGGCCTCGGTAGCGGAGGACTGAGGTGATGCCATGGCCCGTACCCTACCCGGCGTCACCCGCGCGGGGTGCAACGACTGGGGGACAGGTCAGCGGAAGGCACGCCGCTGAACGCCACGCCCTGAGCGCCATCCACCGCGCGGCGCAGGCGATGTCCGCGGCAAGCCCGGGCCCTCTCTCGCCGTGACGAGAGGGCCCGCTGCCGCGAAGCTCAGCCCGGCTGCGCGTCCGGCTGCTTCTCCGGCTGCGCGGCCTGGAACGCGGGCAGCTCGTTGCACGCCGCCTCGATGCGCAGCAGCGTGGGGAACGGCGCCAGGTCCACTCCGAAGCGCCGCGCCCCGAAGAGCTGCGGCACGAGGAGGATGTCCGCCAGCGACACCGAGTCGCCCACGCAGAAGCGGCCCGCCGTGGACTGCACCGCCGCCTCCAGCGCCTCCAGGCCCCGCGCATTCCAGTGCGCGGCCCAGGCCTTCTCGTCCCCGTGCACCTCGTTCTTGAGCCGCTGCAGGACGGACGTGTTCTGCAGGGGCTGGATACCGGAGTTCACCATCTCCGCCAGCATGCGCGCCTTCGCCGTGAGGAAGAGGTCCTTCGGCAGGAAGGGCGGCGCCGGGTGCCGCGCATCCAGGTACTCCAGGATGGGCAGCGACTGGGACAACCGGCGCACGGTACCGTCGTCCTCGGTCCACTCCAGCGTGGGCACCGTGCGCATGGGGTTGATGGCGCGGTACTCGGCCGAGTGCTGCTGCCCGCCATCTTTCAGCAGGTGCACCGCGACGTACTCGTACTTCAGCCCCTTGAGGTTCAGGCCGATGCGCACGCGCCACGCGGAGGACGAGCGCCAGTAGCCGTAGAGGCGCGGGTTCCTCACGGCACCTTCCTCACCGTCTGGGAGATTCGGCCGAACACGCTGTTGCCCTCGCCGTCGAACATCTCGATGTCGATGGTGTCGCCCGGCTTCATGAAGGGCGTCTTCGGCTTGCCCTCCTCAATCGTCTCAATCATCCGGCGCTCGGCGAGGCAGGAGATGCCACGCGCGCGGTCCGCGTTGGACACGGTGCCGCTGCCGAGGATGGTGCCCGCCGTGTAGCTGCGCGTCTTGCAGAGGTGCTGGATGAGGTCGAAGAAGGAGAAGTGCATCTCCGGGCCCGCATCCGTGTCACCCACCTGCGTGCCGTTGAGGATGGACTTCAGGCGCAGGTGGATGCGGCCGTCGTGCCACGCGGCGCCCAGCTCGTCCGGCGTCACCGCGAAGGGGCTGAAGGCGGTGGCGGGCTTGCTCTGGAAGAAGCCGAAGCCCTTGGCCAGCTCGTCGGGGATGAGGTTCCGCAGCGAGACGTCGTTGGCCAGCATCAGCAGCTTGACGTGCTTCTCCGCGTCGGCGGCCTTCGTGCCCTGCGGCGTGTCACCGAGGATGGCGCAGACCTCGCCCTCGAAATCCAGGCCCCACGCCTCGTCGGCCAGCGGGATGTCCGCCGTGGGCGCGAGGAAGTCGCCGGAGCCGCCCTGGTACACGAGCGGGTCCGTCTTCAGCGTGGGCGGCGGCTCGGCGTTGCGGGCCTTGCGCACGAGGATGACGTGGTTGAGGTAGGCGCTGCCGTCCACCCACTCGTAGGCGCGAGGCAGCGGAGCGTGGAGGGCGCGCATGTCGAGCGGCCGGCTCTGCACCGTGCCGGCCTCGAGCTGCGCGGCCAGCGCGCGGAGCTGCGGCTCCTTCGCGTCCCAATCGTCCAGCGCGGCCTGCAGCGTCAGGGCCACGTTGGTGGCCAGGGCATAGGCCGTGTTGTCCCGCTTGACGACGATGAGCCGGCCGTCACGGGTTCCGTCCTTCAGCGTCGCGAGCTTCAATCCCGGGCTCCCCGGCGGCCCATTGGGGGAACGAAGGGGCCGCCATCCATGTGGCCCGGCTTTTCCGCCGGGGGGCCAGGGGTGTCAAGCGTGACGATTCGCCCGACACACAACCACTAAGGGATTACCAGCAGGACGAACGGGCCGGCAGGCGCGCGTAGAAATTGGCGCCCGAGTTGCTGTCCCACTCGCCGTTGGCCGTCGCGGCCACGTAGACGTCCCACGCGTTCTCGTTGCCGTACTGGTCCCAGCCGTACAGGAAGATGTGGTTCTCCAAGGCGGAGGGCTGCTCGCAGACCCACACGCCTTCCTGGCCGCCCGCGGCGAAGTGCGCGTTGCACAGCGGGATGTTCATGTAGCGGAAGCACTTGGTGCAGTTGCGCTGGCCCGCGTTCAGATAGATGTACGCGTCGCTGTTGGTGCCCGCGCTGGCGCGCAGCGTCGCGTACTGGCCGTTGAGCTTCACGAAGATGCTGATCTGGTCGTCCCGGTACTTCGAGCGCAGATATCCCCGGTACGACACCGTCAGCGTGGCGAAGCGGCCCGGCAGCTTCGAGGTGTGGCGGATGACCTGGAAGGGCCCCGTCGTCTGCGAGTCATTCACATTGCAGACCGGGTAGTCCGGCGGGTAGTCGGAGGCCGAGGCCGGAGCGGAGTTGAGCAGCAGCGCGAGCGAGAGCGCCGCGGCCAGCGTGTTCAGCAGCTTCATGGGGTGTGTCCTCTGTGATGTGGCCCGGTGGATGGGTGGGAGGCGCGGCCGGCTCCGGGCAGGCCTCACCGCGCCCTTGGCCCCCGCGCCCTCGTACCATGCTCGCTCGCGCGAAGTCGCCGCTCGGTTGACCGGACTCTTGCGGAAGGCGCGGAGCAACGCGCGCGGTGCAAGCACCGCCGGAGCCTACGCCCGCGGACCTCGCGCACCACCAGTGCCTGGGCGTCACGGTGCTCGACGCGCACGCCTGCGAGGAGCGCCCCATCCACGCGCTGCATCCTCCCAGCCGTCACCTGCCCTCCCGGGTGCGCGTGTTCCTCGACTTCGTGAAGACACTCTTCTCCGACTCCGGGGCAGCGCGGCCTTGAAGCAGCCAGGCGTGGCGGGGCCGCGTCCTCCCGCATGGGCACCGAGCGGCCGCCATCCGGCCAGCCGAGCCAGTGGGAAGCGGAGCATGTACGACTGTTGATGTCCCAGGCAGCGCACGGAGGGCGTGCGCCTGCCTCCCCCTTGGCACCGTCCATTCCGGCACCCAAGGTTGATGGAGGGACGCACGGCCGACCGTATCGCAGGGGCGATTCGATTGGGGGCGAGGGCACTGAATGGCTGAGGGCTTCCAATACGCCGGCGCCGCTCCCGGAGAGCCGCAGCCCGGGAGACGTCTGGGGAACCACTTCGAGCTGGTCCAGCGTCTGAAGACCGGCCGCGGCATCTCCACGTGGGTGGGCAACGACTTACGGACCGGTGAGCGCGTTGTCATCAAGCTGACCTCCGCCGCGGCGGTGGCTCCGGCGGCCCGGCACCGGCTGGAGCACGAGGCGTCCGTCCTCTCGCGCCTGGATTCGCCCGCCATCATCCCCGTGCGCCACCTGGGCACCTCCGGTGAGCTGCTCTACCTCGTGACCCCCTGGCTGGCGGGCGACACGCTGGAGGAGCGCCTTTCCGCGGGGCCCCTCTCCATGCTGGAGGCCATCACCCTGGGGTGCAGCATCCTCACCGCGCTCGCGGAGGCCCATCGCCACGGCGTCCTCCACCGCGACGTGAAGCCCTCCAACATCCTCGTCTCCGGCGTGCCGCTCGAGCACGCCACGCTGGTGGACTTCGGCCTGTCCCGCAGCGAGCGGCTGGACCCGTCCCTGCGGGATTTGCCCGTGGGCACCGCGCGCTACCTGTCGCCGGAGCAGGCCGGGCTCCTCAACCGCCCCGTGGAGGCCACGTCGGATTTGTACTCGGTGGGCATCGTCCTCTTCGAGGCGCTCTCCGGCCGGCCCGCCTTCGACGGCACCTCCGTGGGCGAGGTGCTGCGCCAGCATCTGGCCACGCGGCCCCGGCTGCGCTCGGTGGGCGTGGAGGTGCCGCGCGCATTGGAGGAGCTCATCTCGCGCCTCCTGCAGACGGACCCGCCGGACCGCTACCAGTCCGCCGAGTCCGCGCTGGCGGACCTGAAGGACATCGAGGAGGCGCTCGCGCACGGACAGGCGGAGCCGGAGCTCATCACCGGCGCGCACGACCAGCGCCGCAGCCTCACCGAGCCGTCCTTCGTGGGCCGCCAGGAGGAGGTGGCCACGCTGGAGCGCGAGCTGGAGCGCACGCGCATCGACCCCGGCCGCCTCGCGGTGGTGGAGGGCGAGTCCGGCGGCGGCAAGAGCCGGCTCCTGGAGGAGTTCTCCGCCCGCGCCCAGCAGCACCGCGCGTGGGTGCTGCACGGACAGGCGCTGGACCAGGCCGCGCAGCGCCCCTTCCAGCTCTTCGCCGGCGTGGCCGCGGGCATCACCACCGCCATGAAGGAGCGGCCCGCCCTGGCGCAGTTGCTCCGCGAGCGGCTGGCGGGGCAGGAGGCCGGCCTGTGCACGGTGCTGCCGCAACTGGAGCCCGTGCTGTGCCCCGTGCCACACAGCAACACGCAGGGCCTGGGGCCGGAGTCGCTGGGGGAGAGCCGCAGCATCTGGGCGCTCACCGCGCTCCTGGGCGCGCTGGGCACGGAGGACGAGCCCACCGTGGTGATTCTGGACGACGCCCAGTGGGCGGACGAGCTGACGCTGCGCGCGCTGGAGGGCTGGTCGCTCGCGCGCCGCCAGGCCCGGGGCCGGGTGCTCGTCGTCGTCTCCTTCCGCAGCGAGGACATCTCTCCCACGCACGTGCTGCGGCGGCTCGCCCCCACCGCGCACCTCCGGCTGTCCGCCTTCGGCCCCGCGGACGTGACGCGGCTGGCGGAGTCCATGGCCGGCGCGCTGCCCTCCGAGGCCACCGATTTGGTGACGCGCCTGTCCGAGGGAAACCCCTTCATGGCCAGCGCCGTGCTGCACGGCCTCGTCGAGGACGGCGTGCTGGTGCCCGGGCCGGAGGGCTGGGAGGTGCAGCCGGAGGCCCTGGCGCACGCGCGCTCCTCGCGGCAGGCGGCCACCTTCCTCGTGCGGCGCCTGCGGCTTCTGCCCCCGGACGCGCTGCGCCTCATGTCGGTGGGCGCGGTGCTGGGCAAGTCCTTCGACCTGGGGCGCATGGCGGAGCTGGCCGGCACCACGCCCGCGAACGTGGTGCGCGCGCTGGACGAGCCGCGCCGCCGGCACATGCTGTGGGCGGACGGCTCGCGCTACACCTTCGTGCACGACAAGCTGCGCGAGGTGCTGCTCGACATGCTCACGCCGCAGGAGCGCCGCGAGCTGCACCGGCTGGCGGCGCGCGCCGCCGCGAAGAGCGTCCCGCAGGACGCCTTCGAGCTCGCGTACCACTTCGACGCCGCGGGCGAGTACGAGCAGGCCCTGCCCTACGCGCTGACTTCCGCGGAGCAGGCCCGCCAGCGCTTCGCCCTGGAGACGTCGGAGCTCAACTACCGCATCGCCGAGCGCGGCGCGGCCGGGGCCGACCAGGGCACGCGCTTCCGCATCGCCGCCGGCCTGGGCAACGTCCTCATGCTGCGCGGCCGCTACGAGGAATCGCGGCAGCAGCTCGAGCGCGCCCAGTCCCTGGCCCGCGACAAGCCGGAGCAGGCCCGCATCCTCGGCCAACTGGGCGAGCTGGCCTTCTACCGGGGGGACTTCGGCCAGGCCAACACGTACCTGGAGCAGAGCCTCAAGCTGCTAGGGCGTTGGGTGCCCCCGCGCGGCCTGCTCACCGGCGCCAGCTCGCTGTGGGAAATCCTCTCGCAGGCGGGCCACACGCTGGCCCCGCGCCTGTTCCTCGCGCGCCGCCCCCTGGAGGAGGGCGAGAACGACATGATGGCCGTGCAGCTCTACAGCCGCCTCGCCTACGGCTACTGGTACCGCCGCGGGCGCATGGCCGTGCTGTGGGCGCACCTGCGTGACTTGAATCTCGCCGAGCGCTACCCGCCCACGCCGGAGCTGGCGCAGGCGTACTCGGCGCACTCGCCCGCGCTCACCACCCTGCCCTGGTTCAGCCGCGCGTACGCGTACGCGGAGAAGTCGCTCGCGCTGCGCCGCCAGCAGGGCGACGTGTGGGGCCAGGGCCAGTCGCTGCACTTCTACGGGCTGGCCTGCTACGCCTCGTCGCGCTTCCGCGACTGCATCGAGAAGTGCCGCGAGGCGGTGCGCCTCCTGGAGCGCACCGGCGACCCGTGGGAGGTGAACAACGCCACCTTCCAGATTGCGATGTCCCTCTACCGGCTGGGCCGCCTGAAGGAAGCGCTGGAGACGAGCCAGCGGCTGCACGCGGCCGCGACGGCGCTGGGGGACCGCTACGCGCAGCGGCTGGGACTGGAGGCCTGGGCCAAGGCCGCCGGCGGGCGCATCCCCAAGTCGCTCCTGGAGAGCGAGCTGACCAACCCGGACCAGCCGGACCCGCAGAGCTACGCGGGCGTCCTCCAGGCCGAGGCCATCCGCCTGCTGCGCGAGGGCGACGCCGCCGCCGCGGTGGAGGTGCTGGAGCGCGCCGAGCGGCTCGTCGAGGCGGCCCACCTGCGTCAGGAGTACGTGGCGCCGATTGCGCCGTGGCTCGCCACCGCGCTGCGCCGGCTCGCCGAGGGGACCTCCAGCCTCCATCCCGCGCGCCGTGAGGCGCTGCTGCGCCGCGCGGACGCCATGGCGAAGCGCGCCCACCACGTGGCGCGCACCTACCGCAACAACCTCCCCCATGCACTGCGCGAGCGGGCCTTGCTGGCCGCCATGCGCGGCCACCCCCGGCGCGCGCGCCGCTTCCTGGAACAGTCGCTGCGGGTGGCGGAGGCGCAGGAGATGCGCCACGAGCGCGCGCTGACGCTGCGGGCACGCGGCGAGCTGGGCGAGGCGCAGGGCTGGCCCGGCGCCTCGGAGGAGCTCGCGGAGGCCACCCGCGAGCTGGAGGCCATGGAGGAGGGCATCGCCCCCGAGAAGGGCGAGCATGAGAATGGCGGCGTGGGCACGCTGTCATTGGTGGACCGCTTCCCGCGCGTGCTGGAGGCCGGCCGCCGCCTGGCCGCCGCCCTGTCGCGCGAGGCCGTCATCGAGGCCGTGCGCCAGTCCATGCTGGAGCTGCTGCGCGCCGAGCACTGCGTGGTGCTGGACCCGCAGGGCCTCCTGCCCGACGACGAGCTCCAGGCCCAGGGCGTCAGCCGCACGGCACTGGCCCGCGCGCTGGAGACAGGCCGCATCGCCGTCATGGGCCAGGGGCTGCCCGGCGGGGTGAGCGAGAGCATGGAGCTCCTCGGCGTGCGCTCTCTCCTATGCGCCCCCATCCAGGTGCGCGGCAAGACGGTGGCCTGCGTGGTGGCGAGCCACCGGCAGGTCGGCGCGCTCTTCGGTGAGACCGAGGAACGACTCGCCGAGTTCGTCGCCGTGCTGGCGGGCGCGGCCCTGGAGAACGCGGAGAACTTCGCCCGCATCGCCGCCCTCTCCGAGGAGCAGGGCCGCCTCTACCGCGCCGAGCAGGAGGCGGTGCGCCGGCGCGACGACTTCCTCTCCATCGCCGCGCATGAACTGAAGACGCCGCTCACCTCATTGCAGCTCCACATCCAGGGGCTCCAGTCCCAGGTGCGTGCGAGCGCGCACAAGCCGCTCGCGCCCGAGAAGCTCGGCGCCAAGCTGGAGTCCGCCTACTCGCAGACGCAGCGGCTGGGGCGGCTCGTCAACGACCTGCTCGACATCTCGCGCATCGCCCAGGGGCAGCTCCACATCAAGCTGGAGGACGTGGACCTGGTGGCGCTGGTGCGCGGGCAGCTCGAGCGTAGCAAGGAGGCGCTGGCCCGGGCCGAGTGCCCCGCGCGCCTGCACACCACCGCGCCCGCCATGGTGGGCCGCTGGGACGCCATGCGGCTGGAGCAGGTGGTGGGCAACCTGCTGGCCAACGCCATGAAGTACGGCGCGGGCAAGCCGATTGAGCTGAACCTGGAGGAGAGCGACGGCCTCGTCCGCCTGAAGGTGACGGACCGGGGCATCGGCATCGCCGAGGAGGACCGCGAGCGCATCTTCGAGCGCTTCGAGCGCGCGGTGTCCGTGCGCCACTACGGCGGCTTCGGCCTCGGCCTGTGGATTGTGCGCGAAATCGTCCAGGCGCTGGGCGGCACCATCGACGTGGAGAGCACCCCGGGCCAGGGCTCCACCTTCACCGTCACCCTGCCCCGCTCGGGGCCCGTGCACTGAAACCGAGCGCCGCGCGTCAACGCCGTGTCAGCTCCAGGTAGATGACATTGTCCTGGCTGTCCCGGTACAGGCGCAGGGCGGCGAGCTGGTCCAGCGGCACCTCGCCGAGGAGCGCGCGCATGCCGTCCTCGTCGCGGTAGATGAGCCACCAGTCCATGAAGGCCTCCATGTAGCCCGTCTCCGGCGGGTACATGGCGAAGTTGGCCACCACCACCTTGCCGCCCGAGCGCAGCATGCCGAACAGCAGCCCGGTGAGTCGCGTGGCCACCGCGTCCGAGAGGTAGTCGTACAGGCCCGCCGAGTAGACGAAGTCCATGTCCTGGAACTTCGTCTTGCCGGACAACAGCGCGCGCACCGAGCCGCACACCGGCTTCACCACTTCCGGAGGGTTGTGGTGGGAAATCTCCGCCAGGCTGAGCGGGTCCTGGTCGAAGGCGATGAGCTCGCCCACGCGGTGCTCCTTCACCGCGAGCGATGACTCCGCCTCGCGCAGGTGGCCGCACGCAACCGAGAGGATGCGCGCCTGTCCGGGGACGCGCTCGGCCGTCTCGTCGATGGCCTTCGCCAGCAGCTCCCGCCGCTCGCGCACGCTGAGCGAGCTGGGTTGCTGGTGCATGTACTTGTAGATTTCACGCCCCGCGTGCAGCTCGTCCGCGGCGTGGTCCATGTAGAGGTAGTCGATGAGGACCGCGTCACCGGCGTAGCCGCGAGGCCGCTCGTACGCGCGGCGGGTGAAGGGGCACTGGTGCAGGAAGGGCCGCAGCGGGTGCTTCTTCGCGGTCTCCTTGCAGAAGCGCCGCCACATCTCCGGGCTCCACCGCCGCCGCAGGGTGATGAGGCCCAGGTGGAGCGAGTGCATGTTCTGCCGCAGCACCTCGTCCGGGCCGTTCAGCATCCGCTCGTGGACATTGTCGAGCCACTCCCGCGCTTCCTCGAACGCTTCCCGGAAGGAGTCCTCGGGCACAGGAACGACCAACCGGTTGCGCTCACCGGCGATGAGGTTCGGGGCGGAGGCGCGGGTCGAAGTGGTCTGGGAATCGTGCATCGCCAACACAACGCGGAAGGGGATGGTTTTCACTTCCCTCGGGTACACGTCTCGCCCGCCCCGCATTTCGGGCGGCGGGCCGGGCGCTGCCCTGGCGGCTCACCCGGACCGGGCGTCCGAAGCAGGCCAAGCCTCGCCGCCCCGGGAGATTTCGAGGCCGCGTCCGTCGTCGGGCGCAAGCTCGAGGGGGACGATGCCCCGCGTGCCTACCAGCCCGTGTTGCCGCAGCGTCCGCTCGATGTCCTCCGGCAGGGCGAGCACCGGACGCACGGTGAAGTTGGTCACGAATGCCAGCTCGTCCAGGGCAGGCAGGTTCCCCGGCTGGTCCGTGGCCACGTACAGGATGCCCCGCGAGCCCTGGCGTTCCACGCGCAGTGGGCACACCCGCCACCGCGTCAGCATGGCCGCCGGCACGCTGTGCACCACGGCGGCCGGCACCTTCGCCATCTGCTCGCCCCGGACGAAGGGCACCTTGAGCTGGCTGGACAGCGCTCGCTGCACCTGCTCCGGCGTGAGCAGCCGCATCTGGACGAAGGCCTCGCCCAGCCGGCAGTGCCACCGCTCGTGGTACGCCAGCGCCGCCTCCAACTGCTCCCGCGTCACCAGTCCCAGGTGAAGCAGCAGCTCCCCCAATCGCATGCGCCGCATGCGCCACCCCCACGGCTTGCCACGCCTCGTGGGAAATGCGTACGCCGTGCCATGGCGCGCCCCAGTGCTTCCGCGCGCTTGCACCGCGCGCTCGCAGCCGAGGTGAAACCTTTTCCACCCGCAGGCTTTCGGAATGACAGTCCGGCCGCCGGGGCGCGAAGGGGGGTGTTGAGAATCTCGCCTTGCGTGGAGCGCTGCGCGAGAGTCTCCGCGCGGAACAGGCGTGCAATCTCCCCGCCCCCCATGCGTACAGGACTCACAAGCCGCTGCGCGTCCCCCGCGACGGCCCGGCGGCGAACCGGGCATCCCCCCACCCTCACATCCTCTCAGAGGTCTTCAATGCCATCGTGGTCCACCCTGTCCCGAGCGCTCACCGCCGCGGCGCTCGTCCCCACCCTCGCGCTGGCCGCGCCCGCGCCGAAGGCCACCCCGCCCTCCACGAAGCCCCCCGCCGAGCGCGTCACGCCGCGCCCGTCGAAGCAGTACACCGTCGAGCAGTTCATGAAGACGACGAGCGTGCGCGGCGCGTCCTTCTCCCCCGACGAGAAGAAGATCCTCTTCTCGTCCAACCAGACCGGCATCTACAACCTCTTCTCCGTGCCGGTGACGGGCGGCAAGCCCACGCAGCTCACGCACTCCACCACGGACACCACCTGGGCCGTGGGCTACTTCCCGAAGGACGAGCGCATCCTCTTCGAGCGTGACAAGGGCGGCAACGAGCTGTCCCACCTCTACGTGCGCACGCCGGACGGCAAGGAGAAGGACCTGACGCCGGGCGAGAAGCACGTCGCCAGCTTCGTCGGGTGGAGCCACGACGACTCCGCCTTCTACGTGCTCACCAACGAGCGCGACCCGCGCTTCATGGACCTGTACCGCTACGACGCGAAGACGTACGCGCGCACGCTGCTCTTCCAGAACGACGACGCCTATGACGTGAACGACGTGTCTCCGGACGAGAAGTGGGTGGCGCTCGGAAAGACGCGCACCACCGCCGATAGCGACGTCCACCTCTACAACGTGGCCACGAAGGAGCTGAAGCACCTCACGCCGCACAAGGGCTCGGCGGCGTGGAAGGTCGCCACCTTCTCCCCGGACTCCACCGCGCTGTACCTCCTCACCGACGAGGGCTCGGAGTTCAACCGCGCCGTCCGCTACGTGCTGGCCACCGGGAAGACGGAGGAGGTGGAGAAGGCGGACTGGGACGTCATGTACACGTTCTTCTCCCGCAACGGCGCGTGGCGCGTCACCGGCGTCAACGAGGACGCCCGCACCGTCATCCGCATCCATGACGTGAAGGCCGGCAAGCCGCTCGCCCTGCCGCAGCTCCCCGAGGGCGACCTCACCGGCGTGGTGATTTCCCGCAGCGAGAAGCGGATGACCTTCTTCGTGAAGGGGGACCGCGCGCCCACGGACCTCTACGTCTACGACTTCGGCACCAAGAAGCTCACGCGGCTGACGGACACGCTCAACCCCGAAATCGACGCGAAGGACCTGGTGGACTCGCAGGTGGTGCGCTTCAAGTCCTTCGACGGGCTGGAGATTCCGAACATCCTCTACAAGCCGCACCAGGCCACGCCGGAGAACAAACTGCCCGCGCTCGTCTACGTGCACGGCGGGCCGGGTGGGCAGACGCGCAAGGGCTACAACCCGCTCTTCCAGTACCTCGTCAACCACGGCTACGTGGTGCTGGGCATCAACAACCGCGGCAGCTCCGGCTACGGCAAGACGTTCTTCACCGCGGATGACCAGAAGCACGGCAAGGAGCCGCTCCAGGACTGCCTGGAGGCGAAGAAGTACCTGGCCAGCCTGCCGTACGTGGATGGCTCGCGCATCGGCATCATCGGCGGCAGCTACGGCGGCTACATGACGCTGGCGGCGCTGGCCTTCCACCCGGACAGCTTCAACGTGGGCGTGGACATCTTCGGCGTGTCCAACTGGCTGCGCACGCTGAAGAACGTGCCGCCCTACTGGGAGTCCTTCCGCGAGGCGCTGTACCAGGAGATGGGCAACCCGGAGACGCAGGAGGAGATGCTCCGCGCCGTCTCGCCCCTCTTCCACGCGGAGAAGATTCGCAAGCCGCTGCTCGTCATCCAGGGTGCCAATGACCCGCGCGTGCTGAAGGTGGAGTCGGACGAAATCGTCCAGGCCGTGAAGAAGAACAACGTCCCCGTCGAGTACGTCGTCTTCCCCGACGAGGGCCACGGCTTCACCAAGAAGAAGAACGAAATCGAGGCGTACTCGCGCACGCGCGCCTTCCTGGACCAGTACCTCAAGGCCCAGGCGACGAACTGAGCGCGCGAAGGTGCCCTTTCACCGCAGCCGGAAGGGCACCTTCACCACGCGGTAGACGGCGATGGGCCGGCCATCCAGCAGGGCCGGCTCGTAGCGCCAGGCGCTCACCGCGCGCACCGCCGCGGAGACGAAGGGCTCCTCGCCGCGCAGCACGGTGACGTCGCGCACCAGCCCCGTCTCGGTGACGACCACCTTGAGCACCACCTGTCCCTCCTTCCCGGCCGAGCGCGCGGCCTGGGGGAACTCGGGAGGCAGGTTGGAGGCGAGCTCCACCGGAGGCTTCGCGTCCTCCGGTAGCTGGATGGGGCCGGACGGACGCGCCGGCCTTGCCACCGCCTGCTTCTCCACGGTGCCGCTCGCGGGCTTCACCGGGGAAGGCATCTCCATCGGCGTCGGCGCGCTCAGCAACTCCGGCGCGCTCAGGCCTGGCTCTCCCACGGTGGACTCACGGGAGGACGCGGACGCAACCTGGAGCCGGCTCCCTCCGCCGCGCTGGCGCTGCATGCGCTGGGTGAAGTGCACCTCGCCCGAGCCGCCCGCCACCACGCGGTCCGTCGCATAGCCGTCCAGCATGAAGGTGAGCTCCGCGGAGGCCACGCCGTCCGCGCCCGGTGGCACCTCCAGCACCAGCGGCGTGACGCCGCGCTCCTGTCCCTTCCAGAAGACACGCGCACCCGCGGGCTCGCTGGAGACGCGGAAGCGCACCGGCGCGCGGGCCGTCTCGGCGGGTGTCGCCGCGGGCGCGGGCGCGGCGGCCTCGGGAGCCGTCGTCACCGGTGCCACCGGCGTGGGAGCTCCGCGCGTGCCCAGCACGTACGCGCCCACGATGCCCAGGCCCACGAGCGCCAGCACGGCCACGGCCACCCACGGCGCGCCCACGCCCACGCGCTGGGGCTGAAGCGAGGGCCCCTCGTCCACGCTGATGTCCAGCACCATGGTGCCCTGCGGCTGCGACTGGGGCCCGGTGGACAGCGCGGCGTGCGGCGCGCTCACGGGGCCGCTCACCGCCTGACCGGCGGCGGAGCGCAGCGCGTCCAGCACCTCGTCCATGTTGGCGTAGCGGTGCTCGGGCAACTTCTCCAGGCAGCGGCGCACCACGGCCTCCACCGCCTCGGGGATGACGAGGTCCGTGCGCAGCGCGCGGAAGTGCGGCGGCGTCTCCTTGTGGTGCGCGAAGATGAGCTCCAGCGCGTCCTTCGACACGAAGGGCGGCCGCCCCACCAGCGCGTGGTAGAGGAGCACGCCCAGCGAGTAGATGTCGCTGCGCGCGTCCGCCACGTTGCGCGCCTGCTCCGGCGCCATGTACGTGGGCGAGCCGAGGAAGGTGCCGCCCTGGGTGATTTCCGGCACGGACAGGCGGCCCTCCTGCGCGACGAAGGACTTCACCAGGCCGAAGTCCAGCACCTTCACGTGGCCGCCCTCGGCGCCGCCCTCCTCCGCCACCAGCATGACGTTGGCGGGCTTCAAGTCACGGTGCACCACGCCCAGCCGGTGCGCCTCGCGCAGCGAGCGGCAGATGCCCTGCGCCACGTCCACCGCGCGCGCCCACGGCAGCGGGCCGGACGCGAGGTGCTCCGCCAGCGTGCGCCCCTCCAGCAGCTCCATGGCGATATAGAACGTCCCGTCCTCCGTCTTCCCGTAGTCGATGACGGTGACGGTGTTCGGGTGCCGCAGCTTCGCGGTGACGCTCGCCTCCAGGAGGAAGCGGCGCTGGAAGTCCGGGTCCAGCGTCGTGGAGAACGCGGGGCTCAGCACCTTGAGCGCCACCACGCGCTCCAGCGGCAGTTGCAGCGCGCGGTACACGCGCCCCATGCCGCCGGCGCCCAGCGGCTCCAGCACCTTGAAGCGGCCGTGGAGCACCTGCCCCAACAACGCGTCGGCGGAAGGGTCCACGACGACGCTGGGAGACGCACGCGAGTCTGTCTGCATGGCGATGACCTCGGGGGGCACCGTCGCACGCGGCTGTCACGGAGCGGTCGAGCGAGCGTCACGACGGAGCCAATACGGCGCAACATGGCGCCCCAAAACACCGGCGCGGCGGGTGGAGGCCTCTCTTTCGAGACCCCACCCGCCGCGCCTGTCACTGCATGGCGCGGGCGCGAGCCGGCCGCCCGCGCGCGCTCATTCGTGGATCAGGACCGGAGCGGACTGACGGCCTCCGGGCACTTCCAGTACGTGTACTCGCAGGTGGCCTTCGTCTCGTCGCAAGGCACCTGGATGATGGTGATGAGCTCGCACGGGTGACGCGGAATTTCCGAGTCACTCGCGCTGCGCGTGGTCGCGCCCGTCGCGCGGCCTCCGCGGCCCTTCCGCGAAGCCCCGCGCGAGTCGGGACGCGACTCCTGCGGTGAAGCCACCGGCGCCGACAGCGCCTCCGGCGGCAGCCCCGGAGCGGCGCCCAGCACCGCACCCAGGACGTACAGCTTCGTGTTCATGAGACCCCCTTACCGGCACCTTCCGCCGCCACGCCCCTTCGGCGCGGCGGTACCGGGGCAGCCGGAATGACGGTGGTACCACCCAGGTCTGACATTCCCCGTACTCCCGGACAGGGCAGGCGGCCCACCCTCCAGGGAGGATGTGCGGTCGTCGAGTATCGGATTGTCGCCGGCTGCGGCTAGGATGGCGCGCCCGTCCGGAGCCGTCACCGCATATGCCATTCCAGATTGTCGTCCACGCGCAGGACCGCATCCTCGAGGTCGTCTATCCGCCGCAGGTCACCGCGGAGGACCTTTCCGAGTACCTGGCCGAGGTGAAGAAGGCCATGGCCTCCTTCGACGGAGAGTGGTCCGCGCTGGTGGATCAGTCCCAGCTGCGGGTGATGCCGGGGGACGTGGTGAGCGCCATGGCGAGCCTCAACGCCTACGCGCAGCTCCACGGGATGAATCGCTCCGCGCGCGTCGTCATCGACCCACCCTCGGGCCTCCAGGCCTGGCGCATGACGAAGCGGGCCATGCTCACCATCCCCACGCGCACCTTCGAGACGCGCGGCGAGGCGCTGGCGTGGCTGAAGAACCCCGACGCCGACTGAAGCACCGCCTCGCCTGGGGGCTCACTGACGGCCGCTTCCTGTTTCGCCTATAGTGTGGCCTGCCTGCCGTTCAGGCGGGCCTCCCTCTTCATCGCCCGTCCCCACCAGGAGTGGTCGTTCCATGCCTCGTTCCCTGTCCTCCGCCCGAGGGAAGCTGCTCGGCGCGCTGCTGTGTACCCTTGCCGTCGCGGCCTGCGGCCCCACTCCGGAGCCCGCGCCGTCCACCCCATCCACGGGTGAGGGACAGCAGCAGCCCGTCGTCTACGGCACGGACAACCGCACGGACGTGTATGCGCACGCGGACGCCACCCTGCGCGACCGCGCCCAGCAGTCCACCGTGGCGCTGATCAGCTCGGGGAAGATCAATACGTCCAACCCCAACAACGTCACCTTCACCGCGCCCACGCTGAAGAGCTACTACAACCTCTGCTCCACCGAGCGCTTCCTGAATGACCTGACGCCGGCGTTCTGCTCGGGCACGCTCATCGACGACGACCTGGTGCTCACCGCGGGCCACTGCGTCACCAGCGCGTCCTCGTGCTCCAGCACGCGCTTCGTCTTCAAGTTCTACCGCACGTCCGCCACCACGATGGAGACGGTGACGACGGCGGACATCTTCTCGTGCAAGTCCATCGTCGCGCGCCTGCAGGACACGGTGAATGGCCGCAAACTGGACTACGCCGTCCTCCGGCTGGACCGCGCGGCCACGCCGCGCTTCACGCCCGCCCCCATCCGCGCGGGCAACAGCGCGCTGCCCGCGGGCACCAGCGTGACGGTGATTGGCTCCGGCAGCGGCATCCCCTTCAAGATTGACTCGGGCGGCGCGGTGCGCGACCCGCGCGCCGGCACGCTGGACTACTTCGTGGCCAACACGGACACCTTCGGCGGCAACTCCGGCTCCGGCGTGTACGAGAACCCGGGCTACACCGTGGCCGGCATCCTGGTGCGCGGCGACACGGACTACGTCGCCAACGGGAGCTGCAACATCGTCAACGTGTGCTCGGAGACGGGCTGCGGCGGCGAGGAAATCACCTACGTGCGCCCCGCCATCGACGCGTACTGCGCGGTGGCCACCAGCACGCGGCTGTGCAACAGCGCGCCGCCGCCCGTGACGAGCAGCTTCACGTACACGGCCACCAACACCAGCAACGCCACGGTCAACACCACCAACAAGGTGGTGGCCCTCACCGCGGGGCAGAAGCTCACCCTGGGCACGTGCGGCGCCACGGGCGCGAGCTTCACCGGGGACACGTACCTGCGCCTGTACGGGCCGGCAGGCGCCCAGGTGGCGTCCAATGACGACGCCTGCGGAGGCGTGGGCTCCAGCCTGAGCTTCACCGCCACCACGGCCGGCAACTACGAAATCCGCGCGGGCTGCTACAGCAGCGGAAGCTGCGGCGGCACCGTGTCGTACACGGTGGAGGGAGGCAGCGCGGCGCCCACCAGCGGATCGTTCTCCTTCAACGCCACCAACACCAGCGACGCCCAGCAGAACACCGTCAACCGCGACGTCCCGCTCACCGCCGGCCAGAGCATTGCCTTCGGCACCTGCACGGTGTCCGGCGCCTCCGGTACTGGCGACACGATTCTGCGCCTGTACAACGCCGCCGGGCAGCAGGTGGTGTTCAACGACGACTCCGCCGCCTGCGGCCTGCTGTCGTACGCCACGTACACCGTGCCCACGGGCGCGGGCGGCACGTACCAGATTCGCGCCGGCTGCGCTGACACCTCGAGCTGCAGCGGCACCGTGGCCTGGACGCTCCAGTAGCCACATCAGTCACGTGAGTGCGCGCGACGGCGGGTGGCCAGCTCCTGGCCCCCGCCGTTCGTGTTCGTGGAGTCCGGGCCCTGTCAGGTACCCAACGCAGGGCTCCGCCCCCAGGGGTTGCGGCGCCTCCGCGCCATTCATATACCCGGTTGCATGCGAGCAAGTCCCTGCCCGCCCGGTCAGTCTCCGAGCGTCCAAGGCGAGCGCGTGAACGTTGCGCCTCCCGGACGTGTTGGCTGAGTCCATCCAACCGAGGAGGAGCTCCTTGCGCCGGTTCCAGGACCCGCTTCCGTTCGAGGAATTGTCTCACGACGACGCGCTCGTGCTGCTGGAGGTCGTACGGGAGCTCGCCCACCTCCGGGAGCTCGAGGACATCATGGCGCTGGTGCGTCGCGCGGCCCGCCAGTTGAGCGGTGCGGATGGCGTCACCTTCGTGCTGCGCGAGGGCGAGCATGTGCACTACGCGGACGAGGAGGCCATCGCTCCGCTGTGGAAGGGGCGGCGCTTCCCCATCACCGAGTGCATCTCCGGCTGGGTGATGCTGAACCGCGCGCCGGCCGTCGTGGAGGACATCTATGCGGACAAGCGCGTGCCCGCCGCCGCGTACCGCGCCACGTTCGTGAAGAGCCTGGCCATGGTGCCCATCCGCCGCGCGGACCCCATCGGCTCCATTGGTGCGTACTGGGCGGAGCGCACCACGCCGGGCACGCGGCAGGTGGCGCTGCTGCAGGCCCTGGCGGACTCGGCGGCGGTGGCGGTGGAGAACGGGCGCCTCTACGAGGCCGAGCGCACCGCGCGCCGCGCGGCGGAGTCCGAGACGCGGCTGCGCAAGGAATTGCTGGCCATGGTGTCCCACGATTTGCGCAACCCGCTCAGCGTCATCACCATGACGACGTCGCTGCTGGCGCCGCTGTTGGCCCCGCTCAACGGGCGCGCGCGAAACCACCTGGACACCATCAACCGCTCGACGCTGCGCATGGAGCGGCTCATCCATGACCTGCTGGACTTCGCGGCCATCGAGGCCGGGGCGTTCCGGCTGGCGCCGGAGCCGCTGACGGTGAGCACGCTGATGGAGCAGGCCGCGGAGCTGAGGCCGCTGGCGCACGAGCGCGGCATCGACCTGGAGCTGCGGCCGCCGGAGCGGGACATCTCCGTGCGGTGTGACGCGGACCGCATCCACCAGGTGTTCTCCAACCTCGTGGGCAATGCGGTGCGCTTCACGCCCTCGGGAGGCGTCATCCAGCTCGCGGCCGCGGTGCGGGAGGACGTGGTGGAGGTGAGCGTGTCGGACACGGGGACGGGGATTGAGCCGGACGTGCTGCCCGTGCTGTTCGACCGCATGCAGCGCCCGCCCGCGCGCACGCCCGGCGGCGGCGTGGGGCTGGGGCTGTCCATCACGCGTGGAATCATCGAGGCGCATGGCGGCTCCCTCACGGTGGTGAGCGAGGTGGGCCGGGGCACGACGTTCACATTCACATTGCCCGTGGCTTGAGGCCGCAGCTCGAGCCCCCGCTCCCACGCCCGGAAGGTATCCAGGCAGGCTTCGAAGACACCCACCCGGACAGGGCCCGCTCCCCCGCCCGGGCGGCCCCGGAGTGCCATTCATAGGTTCATGGTCCGAAGCAGGGGGCCGGGCGTGGACCCAACGCGACAGCGACAGCTCTGGCGCAGGGCGGGACGGCTGCCGCGAGCCGCCGTGGCCCTCGTGCTCCCCCTCTGCGCCATCGTGCTGGCCGGCTGGGCGCTCTGGGGCCGGGACGTGCTCACCT
Source organism: Pyxidicoccus sp. M6 (assembly GCF_055568925.1). Classification (NCBI taxonomy): domain Bacteria; kingdom Pseudomonadati; phylum Myxococcota; class Myxococcia; order Myxococcales; family Myxococcaceae; genus Pyxidicoccus; species Pyxidicoccus sp. M6. The sequence goes on from NZ_CM145714.1 coordinate 11,331,906, forward strand.
CCACCCTTCCCGGCGTGCCCGCCATGGTGCCCGCCTCCGCCACCTGCCTGATGCTCACGGCCGTGGCCACCGCGTGGCTGCTGAAGGGCAGCCCCACCCGCCACTGGCTCGCCGGTGTCGCCGCGGCGCTGGTGACCGCCGCGAGCCTCCTCACCCTCCTGTCGTATTTCTGGTACCCGAACGCCGTGCAGCTCCCCGGCCTGCTCACGGGACGCCGCATGTCGCCCCACACCGCGTCCACGCTGACGCTGCTCGGCCTGTCGCTGCTCATCGTGGACCGCCGGGGACTCGGCGCGGCGCGCTCGCAGCTCCTCGCCCTGGCCGCCATGCTCATCCCCCTCACGGTGCTGCTGGGCTATGCCTTCGCGGAGCACCGCATCTACCGCCTGGGCGGCGGCATCGGCGCCGCGCCCCACAACGCCGCGGCACAGCTCGTCCTGGCCATTGGCATCGTCTTCCTGCGCCCGGACCAGGGCCTCGTGGCCACCGTGACGTCCGTCGCGGCCGGCGGCGTCATGGCGCGCCGGCTGCTCTTCGCGGGCCTGCTGCCGCTGGCCGTAGGCGTGCTCGTCGACGTGGGCGTGCGGCGGGGGCACGTGGAGGCGCGGCTTGCCTGGCCCCTCTTCGCCATGACGATGATGGTGGCGCTGACGGCCGTGGTGTGGCGGGCCGCGCGGGAGAGCAACCGCCTGCACCAGGAGCAGGTCCGCGCCTGGAAGCAGGCGGGCGAGGAGGCCGAGCTCCAGCGCAGTCTCGCCGCGGAGAACGCACGCCTCGCCCAGGCCGCCGAGGCCGCCGCGCGCGAGCGCGAGGACGTGCTCGCCATCGTCTCCCACGACTTGAAGAACCCGCTGGCCACCATGCGCCTGAGCGCCGCGGTGCTCCAGCAGAAGCTCACCCGGCTGCCCGGCGGCGACGCCCTGGTGTGCCGCGTGGCCGCCATGGACCGGGCCGCGGTGCACATGCTCGGCCTCATCACCCGGCTGCTGGACGCCGCCCGCCTGGACGCGGGCCAGCCGCTGGCCGTGGAGCCACGGCCGGAGCCCGTGGGCGAAGTCATCGGCGAGGCGCTGGCCCTCATCGAGCCCCAGGCCACGCGCCGGGAGCTGCGGCTGGTGCACCACCTGACACCGGGCCTGGTGGCCCTGTGCGACCGCGAACGCATCCTCCAGGTCCTCGCCAACCTGCTGGGCAACGCGGTGAAGTTCACGCCCGCGGGCGGCACCGTGACGGTGGAGGCCCGCGTCGAGGCCGGCGAGGCCCGCATCATGGTGCGCGACACCGGCCCGGGCATTCCCGAGGACGAGCAGCCCCGCCTCTTCGAGCGCCACTGGCAGTCCCGGAGCACCGCCCGCCAGGGCAGCGGCCTGGGCCTCTACATCGCCCGGGGGCTGGTGGAGGCCCACGGCGGCCGGCTCTGGGTGGAGAGCGTCACCGGCTCCGGCAGCACCTTCACCTTCACCCTCCCCCTGCCACCCGGGCGGCGGCTCCCTCACCCCACGCTTGACAGCCCTGGAGCCGAGGTCTAACGCAAAGCGACATGAACACTGCCCGGTTCCCCTCACCGACGCGTCCCATCGCCAACACGGGCCCCTTCCGGGCCCTGCTGCTGGAGAACATCCACCCGTCCGCGGAGGAGATGCTGGCCGCCGAGGGCTTCCAGGTGGAGCGCACCTCCTCCGCCCTCAAGCCGGAGGAGCTGGCCGAGCGCCTGAAGGGCGTGCACCTGCTGGGCATCCGCAGCAAGACGACGGTGCCCGCCGCCGCGCTGACGCACGCGGAGAATCTCCTGGCCATCGGCGCCTTCTGCATCGGCACCAACCAGATTGAGCTGACGGCGGCCAACACCCACGGCATCCCCGTGTTCAACGCGCCCTTCAGCAACACGCGCAGCGTGGCGGAGATGGTGCTCGCGGAAGTCGTCGTGCTGACGCGCCAGCTCTTCGACCGCAGCCGCGAGGTGCACGCCGGCCAGTGGCGCAAGGTGGCCACCGGCAGCCACGAGGTGCGCGGCAAGACGCTGGGCATCATCGGCTACGGCCACATCGGCTCGCAGCTCGGCGTGCTGGCCGAGTCGCTCGGCATGCGCGTGCTGTACTTCGACGTGATGACGAAGCTGCCGCTGGGCAACTCGCAGGCGGCCAACACGCTGGACGAGCTGCTCGCGGTGTCGGACTTCGTCACGCTGCACGTGCCGGCGCTGCCGTCCACGCACATGATGATGGGCGCGGACCAGATTGCGCGGATGAAGAAGGGCGCGTGCCTCATCAACGCCAGCCGCGGCACGGTGGTGGACATCCCCGCGCTGGCGAAGGCGCTGCGCTCCAAGCACCTGGGTGGCGCCGCGGTGGACGTCTACCCGGAGGAGCCGGAGAGCAACTCGGACGGCTTCGTCACCGAGCTGCAGGGCCTGCCCAACGTGGTGCTCACGCCGCACATCGGCGGCTCCACGGAAGAGGCGCAGGCCTCCATCGGCAAGGAGGTGGCCACCAGCCTCCTCAAGTTCTACAAGGCCGGCGCCACGACGGGCGCGGTGAACTTCCCCAACATCGAGGCGCCGCTCATCCCCGGCACGCACCGCATCCTCAACGTGCACCGCAACATCCCCGGCGTGCTCCGTGACATCAACCGCATCGTCTCGGACCTCAACGCCAACATCCACGCCCAGGTGCTCAGCACGGACGCCAACATCGGCTACCTCGTCATGGACCTGGACCAGGACGTGTCCCAGCCCGTGTGCGACGCCATCGCCGGGCTGACGACGGACATCAAGACGCGCATCGTGTCCTGATGTCCCGAGGCACGCGCCTCACGCGTCGATGACCTTCCCGGGGTTGAGGATGCCCTGGGGGTCCAGCGTCTTCTTCAGCGCGCGGAGCAGCTCCAGCTCCGCGGGCGAGCGCGAGTAGCCGAGGTAGTCCTTCTTCAACAAGCCGATACCGTGCTCGGCGGAGATGCTGCCGCCGTGCTTCTTCACCAGCTCGAACATGGTGGGGTCCGCCTGCTTCGTGCGGGAGAGGAACTCGGCCTTCTCCATGTCGTCCGGCTTCATGATGTTGACGTGCAGGTTGCCGTCACCGATGTGGCCGAAGAGGCAGATTTCCCAGCCCGGGTAGCGCGCGGAGAAGACGGACTCCAGCTCCGCGCAGAAGTCCTCCAGCCCCGCCACCGGCAAGGAGATGTCGTTCTTGTGCGGCAGGCCGGTGGCGGACAGGCTCTCGCTGATGCCCTCGCGCAGGGCCCAGAGCTCCGCCGCCTGCGCCGCGCCCTGGGCCTGGGTGCCATCCGTCACGAGGCCCCGCTCGAAGAGCGAGGCCAGCCACGCCTCCACCGCCGCCGAGTCTCGCGGCTCCGCCTCCAGCAGCACGTAGCAGCCGCTGGACGCGTCGAACGGGGAGCGCAGCTTGCGGTGGCGCTGCAGGCGCGCGAGGCACTTGTCGGTGAAGAACTCGTACGCGGAGATGCCGAAGGACGTCTGCTGGCGCGCGTCGCGGAACAGCCGCAGCACCGCGGCCACGTCCGGCACCGCGAAGAGGAACACGTCCAGCTTGCCGGGCAGCTGCGTCAGCTTGAGGGTGGCCTCGGTGATGACGCCCAGCGTGCCCTCGCTGCCGATGAAGAGCTGCCGCAAGTCCGTGCCGGTGTTGTTCTTCTCAAGCGCGCCGTTGAGCTCCAGCACCTGGCCCTGCGCGGTGACGACCTGCAGGCCCAGCACCCACTGGCGGGTGAGGCCGTACTTGATGACCTTCACGCCGCCCGCGTTGGTGGCGATGTTGCCGCCCACGGTGCTGGAGCCCTTGGAGGCGAAGTCCACCGGCCAGGTGAGGCCGTGCTCGGCGCAGTGGTGGTGCACGGCCTCCGTCACCGCGCCCGCCTGCACGCGCACCGTGTTGCCGAGCAGGTCCACCGGGCCCAGGCGGGCCATGCGCTGGAGGGACAGCACCACCTCGCCCCGGGCCGCCACCGCGCCGCCCGCCAGGCCCGTGCGGCCTCCGGAGGGCACCACCGCCACGCGGTGCTGGTTGCACAGCGCCAGCAGGCGGGACACCTCGTCCGTGCTTCGCGGCCGCACCACGGCGCTGGGGGCCGGCGTATAGACGCGCGTCCAGTCGCGGCCGAACTCCTGCAGCTCGCCCGGCTCCCGGGTGAGGAAGTCCGGAGGGAAGCCCTCGGCGATGGCGCGGAGGAAGTCAGCGGGGAGCTCGGAGGAGGACATGCCTCTAGGCGTATTGCAGGGGCCCCGACATGACAAGCGGATGGCGCGCCGTTCCGCCGTCCCGCCGACGGCTCACGTGCCCGAGCGAGGCCACGAGCGGAGGATGCGCTCGGTGGCGTCCTGCCGGGACCAGTCCACCCCGCCCGTCAGCACCACCGGGCCGCGGGTGATGCGGACCTCCTTCCAGACGGGCGTCCCCGGGCGGTAGCTCGAATCCCAGGCCGACCAGCGCTGGCCACCCGTGGCCTTCACCACGCGCTCCAGGCACGCGTCGAAGTCCGAATCCGGCAGCCAGCGAAGCTGCTCCAGCACCCACTCCGTCTCCACCGGCAGGTCCGCCGCGTTCCCCGTGACGGCATGCAGCGCCGCGAGGCCGCTGCCTTCGGGAACGAAGGACACGCCATGCGGGCGCAGCACGGCATGCCCCTTCCTGCGCCCGGTGGCGTCCGTCAGCATCGCGGGATAGATGGCCACGTCCCCCAGCTTCACCCCGGCCCGCGCCACGCCGCGCAGCGGAGGCTGGCGGTGCAGCTCCACAAGCACGGCGAGCTGATGCGCGTCCTGCAGGTGCCTGACGTGCACCTTGCGCTCCCCCTCCACGCGAACGTCGAGCAACTCCGGGTGCACATGGATGCCGCCCAGCCGAATGGACTCCAGTGGGACGGACACCGCCTCGCCCAGCACCGGCTGCCACACCAGCCGCTCGCTGGTGAGCCACGCGCGTCCGGAGCGCAGCGCCACCACCATCAACGGCGCGAGGGTGGCCATCATCATCAGCAGCGCCGGGCCCCAGCCCATGCCGAAGACCTTGGCCACGAGGACGGCGGACACCACGAGCACCCCGGTGCACAGGAGGAGCAACAGCGCCAGCGGAGGAATGTGGGGCGAGGCCTGCCACTTCTGCTGCCCGTCGAAGACAAGCACCTCGCCCGGCGCCAGCGTCAGCGCCGCCTCCTTGCGCACCAGCGCGTCCAGCCGGGACAGGTCCTCCTGGAGCGACGCGGCTCCGGACACGGGCGCGAGCGAGGCCAGCCGGCGGCGCGCCAGCTCCGTCAGCCGCTGCCCGCCATCCACCAGCTCGCGCGCGGCCACCAGCACCGGTGTGTCCCCGGGCCAGCCCTCCAGCTCCGCGCGGCGGCGCGTGCGCTCCAGAGCCTCGGTGACGGCGGGCGCGTGCTCCACCCACTGCGGAATCAGCTCCGGCCGCGCGCGAAGCCGCCGCTTCCACCGCCGCGCGCCGAGCACCGACTCCAGCTCGGCCTGGCGCGTGCGGGCGGCCTCGATGACCTCCACCCGTCCCTCCAGCTGGCGGCGGATGTCCTCGGCGGAGAGCGTTTCCCCTGTGACGCCGCCGGAGCGGATGCGTTCGGCCATGTGCGGACCGAGAGCCTAGGCGCCGTCCCGGGGCGGGGGAAGCGCCGGCCCCGGGTCCCGTCTCCACGAGGCGAGGATGCGCTCGATGGTGTCCAGACTCCTCCGCGGCGCGCGACCCGCGAGCACCTCGTTGCCATAGGTGAAGTGGACTTCCTGCTCCAGGGGGACATTGCTGGAGTGGCGGGCGAGGTCCGAGGGCCACGCGGCGCCCCGGGTCGCCTTCACCGCGCGGAGGAGGTACGCGTCGACGTCCGACTCGGGCTGCCAGCGCAGCAACTCCATCACCGACGACAGCTCGGCGGGAAAGTCCGGCGTGCGCCCCGTCGCCGCGCGCACCAGGGCGGGGCCGGCCTCCGCCTCGGGGAGGAAGAAGAGCATGCGCCGCATCAGCACCGCGTACCCCGACTCCCACAGCTTCCCGCGGCGCAGGAGCGCCCGGAAGCAGGCCATCTCCACCGGCTGCTCCACCAGCACGGTCCGCTCCCGGAGCTCCGGATGGCGGAGCATCTCAAGCCACAGCCGGAGCTTGTCCGCGAATATCCGCTCGAGGCCTCGCAGGCGCATGAGCCGGTCTCCCTCCACCCGGAGCACCTTCCCGGCCTCCTCCGTCGTGATGCCCCCGTCCGGAATGGAGTCCAGGCGCACCTCGATGGGGCTGCCACGGGCGGGGGACCACACCAGCCGGCGCGGCGTGAGCCAGAGGGAGCCCGGGGCCAGCAACCGGAAGGCCGCGAAGGCGACCCCCGACGCGAGCACCGGAAGCGCGCTCAACCCCCACCACACATCCGGCTTCGACCCCCAGGCCTGCGTCATCGCGTACAAGCTGAAGGGCACGAGGGTCAGCATCGCCAGGCCATAGCCGATGGCCACCACGCCCTGCTTCCAATCTCCCAGCGACCCGCCGTGCAATACGAAGGACTCTCCCGGCTCGCGCACCATCGACACCGGGACGCGGACGAGGGGCTCCAACTGGCGCAGCGCCTCCTCCAGCGAGGGCTCGCCGCGCACCGTCTTCACCTCGCCCAGCCGCTCGCGCAGCAGCGTCTCCAGCCGCGCCCGGCACGCCGTCACCTTGCGGGCGAGCTCGAGCACCGACGTGCCGTCGGGCCAGTGCTCCACCTCCGCGCGCTTCCTCACGCGCTCCAGCGCCTCCAGGCACGCCGCGTCCCCATCCAGTACCTCCTTCATCAGCTCGGGCCGCGCCTGTAGACGGCCTTCCCAGTCGCCGTCCCTCAGCGCGTCGTCCAGCAACCGGTAGTGCCGCAGGCCCGCCTCGAGGCGCTCGACGCGCCCCTCCAGCTTGCGACGCAGGTCCTCGTCGGTGGGCCGGGACTCCGACGTGACTTCCCCCATGACACGTGCGCGGTCGGACATTTCCTACGCAGCATAGCGGCGAATCACTGCCCTCTGGGAGGAGCCCCCGTGCGACGCCGGACGCCGCGCGCCGCCAGGCCCGGGAGCCCACTGGCGCCGTGCCTATCCTCCACCGCGCGTGCGGCTCCGGCGCGCGCGCCGGACGGGGGGACGACGCATGGGTGGCCTACGCAAACCCTTCTTCATCGTGTCGCTGGTGCTGCTGGCGCTCTCGGTGCTGGTGGAGGTGGGCTCGCCGATTCTCCTGCCCAAGGCGCCTCCGGACTGCTCGGCGGTGCGGAACGTGGCGAGGCCGTGCCCCTCGACGCCACCGCCGAGCGTCACCGAGGAGTGCGTGCCCCTCTACAAATCGCTGTGCGAGGGAGAGGGAGTGGACGCGGATGCCGTGTTCAAGACGCAAAAGGAGAACCCTCCCACGCCCGGCATGGGCATCCCCTATCTCGCGCTGGTGGACGGGCTGCTCTTGCTCACCCTCGCGCTGATGGGAGCCAGCCTCATCATCCCCGAGCGCGTCACCGGGCGCGTGCAGGGCCTGGCCACGCTGATTGGCTCCATCGCGGTGCTGCTCGCGGGCATCGCCATGCTCGTCGCCGCCATCGCGCTGCTCATCACCATGGTGAGCCTGCTGTGCGCGGTGCCCTTCGGCACGATTGCCTATCTGGCGGTGTGGGGCTTCTTCAACCGGGGCGGCGCGGCCGGCACGCTGGGACTGCTGATGACCTTCAAGCTGGCGGCGGGCGTGTGCCTCGTGCTCGCGCACCAGCGCTTCCTGCAGAACAAGGGGCTGGTGCTGCTCTACCTCACGTCGCTGCTGGCCAACGCCGTGGTGGCCTTCCTCCACGGCATCGTGCCCGGCATCCTGGTGAGCATCACCGACGCGGTGGGCGCCATCATCGTCGCCATCCTCGGGCTCATCTGGGCGGTGCTGCTGCTCATCGGCGCGCTGGTGTCCATCGTCAAGGTGCTGCGCCTCAAGCGCGTGGCCGTGGCGTGAGTCAGTCGAAGTGCATGGGACTCACGCCCTCCCGAGGTACTTCTTGAAGCCCCGGCTGAGGTCGCCGCGGAAGCCCAGCCGCTCGAAGAGGCGGTGCGCGTCGGTGCGGTGCTGGGCGCTCAGGAGCATCATCTTCGTGCACCCGCGCTCGCGGCAGAGCCCCTGGGCATGTGACAACAGTTGAGTCCCCAGTCCCTGGCCGCGCGCTTCTGGGGCCACGACGAAGTTCTCCAGCACGGCATAGGGCCGCTCGCCGTACATCACGTCCGCGCACAGCGTGACGAACACGGTGCCCCGCACCTCGCCGCCCATCTCGGCCACGAGGAGAAGGCTCGCGGGGTCGGCGCGCAGTCCCTCCACCCGCTCGGGCAGGACGTGGATGCGCGGGTTGTCGGGCACGAGGGTTTGATACAGCGACGCGAGGGCTCCGCTGTCGCGACCCTCCGCGCGGCGGATGACGGAAGAATGCGGTGTGGCGGTCGAGACACGGTTCATGGCACTCGCAAGGCCATTGCAACCGCCAGGCCGCGCGCTCTCTCGACGGAACGGGCCGGGCCGCGTCTTGCGGGACACGGCCCACGTGGCACGTGAGCCACACCGGACCGCCTTCATCCATACATATACATGCGCGGATGGCTCATGTAACACAGACGCAATGTCTGGCGACCGAGCCAGACAGTCCCCCTCGGAGATTGTAATGACATTGAAGGTCTTCAGGCTGAACGCCTCACGCCTCGCCTGCGCGCTCCCGCTCCTCGCCCTGCTGGGCTGCGGACCGGTGGACACCCGCGAGACGCCCATCGAGTCCGACTCCCCGTCCCAGCAGGCCTGGTCGCTGACGACCATCGGCTACCGGAGCAGCACCACCGCCAGCGGGAAGTCGATGACGTCCCTTGCGATTGCGAAGCCCGCGGGGACGGTGGCGGGAGACGTGCTGCTCGCGCGCATCATCAACCGCAACAACGTCGCCGCCGTGCTGACGGCGCCCGCCGGCTGGACGGTGCTGCGCTCGGACCAGAGCGCGTCTCAAATCAAGGCCTGGGTCGCCTACAAGGTCGCGGGGAGCAACGAGCCCACGAGCTACACCTTCACCATCGACCTCGCGAGCTACATGGCGGGCAGCCTCTCCGCCTTCACCGGCGTGGACAACGCCGCCCCCATCGACACGCACAGCGGACAGAAGAACGGGCTCACCTCCGCATTCAACACGCCGGCCATCACCACCACCGCGTCCAATGGGCTCGCGGTGTGGTTCGGCTCGCAAATCTGGACGGGCGCGGCCTGCCCGGACAGCCCCATCGTTCCTCCGGCGGGCTTCACCGAGGCGTTCGAGACGTGCCTCGTCTCCTCGTCCACGGGGCTCATCTACGACGCGGCCCATCTGTCCCTGGGCGCGGCGGGGGCGCAGCCCGCGTTCAACGGCAGCTCGCCGTACGCGGAGACGAACATCGCCCAGGTGGTGGCGCTGCGCCCCGTCGGCGCGCCCACGTGCACGGCGGGTGACACGTACGCCAGCACGTACACGACGGTGGGTACCGTGCAGTCCACCGCCATCGTCGAGCCGTCCGGGCTCGCCGCGAGCCGCCTCACGCCGGGCGTGCTGTACGTGCACAACGAGGACACCACCGCCGTGGTCGCCATCAGCACCGCCAACGCGAGCACGCTGGGCACCTTCAACGTGGCCAACGTGACGCCGGCCGACTGGGAGGACGTCGCCACCGGCCCCTGCCCCGCCGGCCAGTGCATCTACATGGGCGACATCGGCCGCAACAGCGCGAACTTCCCCACGCCTCCGTCCACCTTCGCCGTGTACCGCATCCCCGAGCCGAACATCGGCGGCGGACAGACGAGCGGCGACCTCACGGCGGAGAAGTTCCCCTTCCAGTACCCGGATACGCCCAAGGACGCGGAGGCCATCATGGTGCACCCCACCACCGGCGACATCTACGTCATCACCAAGTCGGGCACCGGACTGAGCAAGGTCTACAAGTTCCCCCAGCCGCTGCCGGCGCCGGGCACGATGTCCACGCTGGTGTTCGTCTCCAACCTGCAGCTGCCCACCACCAGTGACGTGAACTTCTCGTACACCACGGCGGCGGCCATCCACCCGTGCGCGGAGCGCTTCATCCTCCGCACGTACCGCACCGTGTACGAGTTCCGCGCGCCCGCGGGCAGCGGCTTCGAGGCGGCCTTCGCGGCCGCGCCGGTGACGCTGACGGACACCGTGGAGGGCCAGGGCGAGGCGATTGAGTACGAGGCCAACGGCGCGAGCTACTTCACGATGAGCGAGAGCCCCTCGCCCTTCAAACTCAAGCGCGTCGTGCGGCAGTAGCGCGTCTGACGCGTGGCGCCCCCGAGGCTCAGCGCGGGGGCGCTTTTCCGTGTGGACATACACCCAGTCTTCAATTCTCGCGCCTCCAGGGAATTATCACTTTCCAAGCAACTTGTTCGGGCGATTGAGGAAAACCCATCTCGTCACAAGGCCCCCGCACGGTTTTCCCCTCTACCCCTGGAGTGAAATGAGAAAGCAATTCCTGGCACTCACCGTGTTGACGCTGGCGACCGCCAGTGTCGCGGCGGACCGCATGAATCCCGCGGACCTGCGCCGTGTCACGAAGGCCCGTGAGCACATCGTCCCCGCCGTCGCGAAGGAGTTCGGACCGAAGGCCCGGTTCGTCCACCTCTTCGGCCAGGGCAAGGGAATGCTGGCGGGCGTCGTCGCGGAGATTCCCGCGGAGCCGCTGGGTACGGACGACGTACCGCTGCTGGCCATCGTCCAGTACGACGAGGACACGGGCGCGGTGCGCGTGGTGGACCGCGAGTTCAAGTACCGCGAGGCACGCACGGTGGGGCGCGATGTGGCGCTGCTGGACGGCGAGGGAAACCTGCGCCTGCGCGAGGCCAACGGCCGTGAGCGACTGCTGGCGCAAGGCGTGGGCGGAGACCTGTTCCCCACCGCGAAGGGCGACGCGCTGGTGGCCACGCTCATCATGGACGGACAGCATGCGCACGAGACGTCCGTGGGCATCATCGACCTGAAGGGCCGCGTGAAGGTGCTGGCGGACGGGCCCGGCGTGGACGCGACGCCCAGCATCTCTCCCGATGGCCGGACGGTGGTGTTCGTGTCTGGCCGCACCACCGTGGCCTCGTTCTACGTGACGACCGTGGACGGCGCGGCGCCGAGGCAGCTCACCAACGTGGGCATGGACAACACGATGCTGTTCGGCGGTCCGCCGAAGGGCTTCGTGCCTCCGCCCGTCTCCAGCCACCACATGGAGTGGGTGAGCGAGGACGTGCTCCGCTACAACGCGGGCGGCGGTGAGTTCTGGAAGCTGAACGTGCGGACGGGCGAGGCGGCTCCGGACCTGGGAGGTGAGAAGTGATGCGCGCCCTGATGAAGCAACTCACCGCGGTCCTGGCCTTCTCGCTGCTGGCTCTTCCGGCCCTCTCCTCCGCGCAGACGATGTTCCGCTTCCCCGCGTCGCAGCTCGCGGACCAGTGCGGCAACGGCGGCTGCGTGGTGAGCGCGTACAAGGACTACGGCGGCCGGGATTACGCCTGCGGCGGCGTGCGCTACAGCGGCCACACGGGCACGGACTACGCGCTGGTCGGCGGGTTCAGCAAGATGGACTACGGCGTCTGGGCGATGAACGCCGCACGGGGCTACATCGAGGCCAACGTGGATGGGTACTACGACCGGTGCAACTACTGGAACCAGGCCAATCCCTACGCCGCCTGCGGCCTCTACACGGCCAACTACATCATCATGCGGCACCCGGACAACACGCAGAGCAAGTACTGGCACCTGAAGGCCTATACGCAGCAGTTCGCCCGGGGCACGTCGCTCTCCTGCGCGTATTGGATTGCGCGAGTGGGCTCGTCCGGTGCCTCCACCGGGCCGCACCTGCACTTCGAATACTGGGTGCCGGGCTACGGCACGGATGACCCGTACGCGGGCCCGTGCGGCACGCCGTACACGCGGTGGACGGCGCAGGGTGCGTACCGGGCGCTGCCCGGCATCGCCTGTCAGTAAAAGCGCACGTGAGCCTCGGCTCATGAAGTGGGGCGCTCCCGACTCAGGCCGGGGGCGCACCCGCAGTGCACGGGGTTGCGACACTCACGGCCCGCAGGCGACATTTCGTGAATGACTGCCTCTTCCGAGATGAGTGCTTCCTCGTCGGCACAGGCGATTCTCGACGCTCCGGACGTCGTGGGTGTCTTCAAGGGCCGCACGATGGGCACGGCCATGGTGGGCAGCGTGCTGGTCATCGCGCACAACGCGCAGCCGCCCGCGCAGGACGAGTGGGTCCACTACTGCGACCTCGTGGGCAGGTACATCTCCACCCTGAGCGCACAGCTCGTGATGGCAGAGGGGCCCGGGCCGAACGCCACCCAGCGCCAGCAGGCGTTGGACCGGGGCAGGCAGACGAAGGGGGCCTCCATTCCGCCCACCGCCGTCCTGACCCGCTCGGCCCTGGTGCGCGGCATCGTCACCCTCTTCAACTGGTTCACCCCGAGGTCCATGCGCGCCTTCCCTCCAGAGGACCTGGCGGACGCGGCCCGGCACATAAAGATGACCGATGAGCAGATGCGGCGCCTGATAGACGTCGCCCACGCGCTGCTGCCCTCGGGGCCGTAGGGCCCGGTCCTACCGCCCGGCGTCCGCCTTCGCGGTGGACGCGGGCAGCAGGCGCAGCTCGCAGAAGGGCAGCGGCGCCACGGGCACGAGGCACGTCACCTTCAGGTCCGCGCCCTCCTGTGTCACGTCCAGCTTCTTCGCCTCATCGAGCGTGTTGAAGGTGGCCGGCACCGACGGCTTGCCACGCGGCACCCACTCCACCTTCACGGAGGACGCTGAGCGCGGTGTCAGCTCAATCGAGCGGGAGCGCGTGTCCGACTCCTTCACGTCCACCGTGCACGTCGCCGCGCGAGGCACGGCCAGCGCGCCGTCAGCGAAGGAGCACGCCGTGGCCAGCTCCTCCGCCGTCACCGCGCGAGGCTTGAGGAAGCGCGCCTTCAGCCTCTGCCCCTCCTCCATCGGGTCCACCGCGCGAGGCGATGTGCCTGTCGCGCCCAGCCCCACGCCGAGCACGTACAGCGCGGCAATCGCGATGAGGACGAGGATGAGCACCGCGTGGATGGGCTTCAGCTCGGGCATGGCGCGTGGCGACCGTTGGAGTTACTGCGGAGCGCTCCTCTGAATCTGGAGCTGCTGGATGCTCTCGCGCGTCTTCGGTGCGGCGAGGAGCATGTCCTGGTTGAGCACCGTGCCCGAGGAGATGGGGATGCACCGTCCCCCGCTGCACGCGGAGAAGGGCGGGCACCCGGCGGGGCACTGGAAGGTGATGGGCGCGGGCTGGCAGGTGCCCGCGCAGAAGCCGGAGACGCACGCCTCGTTCCGCGTGCACTGCTGCCCGTTCGGAAGCTGGCAGAGCTTGGTCTGGCTGCACGTGGACGGCGAGCGACACTCCGCGTCGGTGTCGCAGCGCCCGTCGTCCCGGTTGCACTTGCCGTCCGGGCGGCAGAAGAAGCTGGAGCAGTCGCTGTCCCTCTCACAGGCCGAGTCCGGCTTCAGCATGCAGAGGGAGCTGCCCAGCACCGCGGTGCACTTCAGCGGGCCCGTGCAGTTCGCATCCGTCGTGCACGTCTCGCCCAATGGCAGCTCGCACTTCCCGCCCCGGTTGCAGAAGCCGGTGTAGCAGAGCGCTCCGCCGTCGCACGCCTGCCCCGCCGCCAGCAGGCACACGCCGCCGTCCTGTCCGGTACAGGCGAGCCCCTTGTCACACGCGCCCTCCGGACACGGCTCCTTCAGCTCCGGCTTGCCACGCGAGGAGATGATGCCAATCACCGTCCCGAGGATGAGGACGACGCCCGCCGCCAGCGCCACCCATATCCACGGGAAGGGCTTCTTCGGCGCCAGCGTGGCCACCACCACCTCGAAGGCCGTGGAGGGCCCCTCGGCGTAGCGCTCATCCGGACTCTCCACGTCCGCCACGAGCAGGTGGAAGGTGCACCGGCCCGGCGGCGTGCCCGGAGGCACGCGTACCTTCACGGCGAACTGCTGCGTGCCGTCCTGAGGGAAGTCCCGCTCCGCGTCGCCCTCGATGCTGAACCACTCCGCCTTCGCCCCTGAGTCAGGCACCACGGTGGCGCGGGCGCGCACGGGGGCGCGCAGCGCGTTGGAGACCGTGAAGGCCACCTCCCCCTGTCCCGCCGCATCCAGACGGATGGTGTCCGTCACGGCGGTGATGTCGAAGGCGCGTGGCATCAACCTGCTCCTTGGGCCGGCTGCACGAACTGCAGCTCGTAGGTGACGTAGGCGGGCTTCTCGCGCTCGATGATTCGCTCCAGCAGCAGCCGGTGGGCCGAGACTTCCGCGGGCGCGCGCACCCGCACGTGAAAGGGACGCGGCCGCCCGTCCGCGCCGGGCACCGACTCATCCACCTCGAAGTCCGTGCGCCCGGTGGCGGTGGTGAGGAACAGGCGCAGGCCGCGCGCCGTGCCGCGCCACCGCGAAATCTCCACCGCCGCGGCCACCAGTTCGCGCAGCCGGCCCAGGCCCGTCGTCACGGGCAGGTCCATGCCCACCCAGCTCGCGAGGAAGGGCACGAAGCGGTCCGGCGCGCGGCGCGGGTCGAAGTGCGCCGCCAGATTGCCGAGCACCGCCTCGCTGGGCGCGTGCAGCGCCTCCATCACCTCCAGCAGCGCGGCCAGAGGTGTCTTCGGCATCACGGTGCGCTGGAAGACGCCCGGGAGGAGGCGCTGAATCTCAGGGCTCCGCATTGTCCGTCACCACCTCCAGCACATGCGGGCCGGAGCAGAGGAGCCAGGTGGGCGGCAGCGTCACCTTCTCGGTGAACTCGCGCGTGGAGACGGGCTCGTAGCGCTCGCTGCCCGCGGGCCTGCGGAAGACGCCGTCCGGGCCACCGGCCAGCAGCGGCGCGCCCTTGGGAGACGTGGCCAGCGCGTACACGGGCTGGAACAGACGCTCGGCCTCGCGCAGCGGGAGGCCGCAGCCCACCTCGGGCCGCTTCCACGTCACGCCCGGGCGGCTCCCGTCCAGCCACAGCACGCCCACGCGGTGGCTGCCCGCGTACACGGTGGAGCCACTGAAGGAGAGCGCGAGGCAGCTGCCTCCATCCCAGCCCTTGTCGAAGGGCCGCCACCCGTCCGGCGGGTCCGCGCTGCCCATGAGCTCCCAGCACAGGCAGCCCTTGCCCGGGTCCGCGCCGCTGGCGGCGGCCAGCCCCGCCCAGAGGAAGGAGCGCGGTCCGTCCTTCTGCACCTCCAGCACGCGCACGTCCGCGCCCTTCGGGCCGATGGGACGGAAGGTGCCGCTGCGCCCGCCGCCCGCGGAGAGGAAGACGCCGCGCGTGCCCATGGCCGCCACCGCCACGTTGACGGCGCCGCGCGCGTCCGTGGTGGCCGCCACCGCGAAGAAGCCGAGGTCCTGGCTCGCCGGGTCCACCAGCACCTGAATCGGCGTGGCGCCCGGACGCACCATCAGCTCGAAGAGGCCCACGCGCGTGGCGAGCAGCAGCACGGGCACTCCGTCGCGCTCCGCCCACGCGAGGTCCTCCACCGCGTCCAGCGTGTGCGTGGCGGACTCCCACGTCTCGCCGCAGTCGAAGGAGATGTGGATGCGCGAGCGCTTCGAGTCACTGGCCAGCCGCGCGGACACGGCCACGTAGCCCGCGCGCGTCGGGTGCGCCTCCACCGCGTCCACGTCCTCGCCGGGGAAGAGGCCTGCCTTCTCCCAGCCGTCCGCGTCATTCACGGTGCGGAACAGCGTCTCGCCTCCGCCCGCGTAGAAGGTGCCGGGCTGGAAGATGTCCGCGGCGAGCGTGCGCACCTCCTTCGGCACCTCGTCCACCATGAGGCGTACCTTGTCGAGGTAGCTGACGCCCGGCTCCGCCAGCAGCGCGTCGTACACGTGCGAGGCCCGCAGCGCCTGGCCGAAGCGCCATCCCTCCGGCTGCAGCGACGAGGGCAGCGGCGTGAGCGTGCGGTGGAGCCGCTCGATGAGGCGCGTGCGCAATGCGACGGGGTCCTCCTCGCGGTGCGCCACCACGCGCGCCTGCACACGGACCGTCTTGTAGCGCGCCCACTCCACCTGGCACGCGGTGCCCAGAGGGCGACGCATGTCCAGCTCCGCGAGGATGCGGGCGCGCGCCTCCTCCGTCTCGCGCTCGCGCAGGGTGGCCTCGGTGATGCCCTCTCCCGCCGTGCCCTGCACGTCCGGTGGCAGGTTGGGCACCAGCAGCACCTCCACCGTGCCCGCGGGCGCGTGGGCCCAGAGCTGCGCCAGCGTGACGGCCTTCGCGCGCGCCACCGCGCCGGAGCTGCGCAGCGCCAGCAGCTCGAAGTCTCCCGCCGTCACGGCGCGCCGCAACGAGTGCAGCTCCTGGGGCCCGCGCAGCAGCGCGTTCTCCAGCGTCTCCGCGGGCCGGCCACCCGTGGCGGGCGTGGGGTTCGTCACCTTGACGCCGGGGATGGGGACCTTGAGCACCTCCAGCGTGTTCGAGGCCACGTTGCCCTTGTCGCCACCGCCGCGCCAATACCAGAGGAGGATTTGACTCCCCTCGCGCGGAATGCCCGCCAGCGCGCGCGGCGCGCCCAGCTCGCCGGCCTCGTTCGCCAGCCGCGCGGATGGGGCGAAGGTAATCGCGCCCGTCATCCGGTCCACGACGTACGCGGGCTCGTCCGGTGCGAGCGCGGCGAAGTTCTCCACTTCCTTCCAGATGCGGTAGGTGCGGCCCTCGTGGCGGCGGGCCGGGGCGCGCGCATCCAGCTCGCCGGGCTGCGTCTCCACCCCGACCATCAAATCCAACCCGGTGCCGGTGGGCGCGACAATCGGAGGGCGCTTCGCCTGGAGGGTGAGGCCCGGCTGTCCGGTGCCCTGCCCCGCCACCTCCGCGTCCACCTGCTCGCAGTGGTACGCGACCACCTCCGCCTCGGTGCTCCCCACCGGAATCGTCACCGCGTCCGCGGTGTGGAAGACGACGGGCTCCGCGCCCGAGCTGGCCCGGGCCAGGGTGACGGGTGTGTTGCGTGGCACCTCCACCGGCCGCTCCGCCGGACGCGCCAGCGTGAAGCGCAGGCGCACCGACGCGGCGGCGGGCGGCTGGAGTCGCACGCCCAGCAGGCGCAGGAACTCCACGTACGCCTTCTCCGGCAGCCGGTTGAGGCGATACAGCATCGTCTCCGTGAGGTGCGAGAACACCTCCACCAGCACCATGCCCGGGTCATGCGGCGTAAGGTCCGTCCAGTCCGGGCACGAAGCCTGGATGCGAGCACGCGCCTGGTCCACCAACTGGGCGAAGCTGCGGTCATCCAGGCGCGGCGACGGGAGCGAGGTCATGTCGGGCCTCCCGCGAGCGAGAAGGGATACGCGAGCCGCTCGGTGCGGCCGGTGGCGCGCACGCGGTACTCGAGTGAGATGTCCAGCCGCTCCGGAGCCTCGGGGCTGCGCGTGGCGTCCAGGTGGAGCACGTTGATGCGCGGCTCCCAGCGCTCCAGCGCGCGGCGCACGTAGTGGATGGCGAGGCCCGCGGTGGTGTCGTCGTTGCTGGAGAAGAGCAGCCGGTGCAGCTCGCAGCCGTAGTCCGGGCGCATGACGCGCTCGCCGGGCGTGGTGGTGAGCAGCAGCAGCACGGCCTGGCGGATGGAGGCGTGCTCCTCCACCATCTCCGCCTTGCCCGTGGGGGCGAGGCGCAGGCCGGAGAGCTCCGCCATCTCGAAGTCCGGATGCGCGAAGCGCCAGGTGCGGTAGCGGGGCGCGCTCATCCGGCCTCCGTCACCAGCGACTGCCCGGGGGCATTCACCTTGTACTTCACCATGCCGGGCGGGGTGCCGTCCGTCAGCCCCGACAGCGAGTCGAGGCACACGGGCTTGCCATCAATCGTCACGAGCGTGGAGTAGCCCTTCTGCACCGCGAGCGTGCTGGTGCAGGGCTTGATGGTGGGGCCGATGTTGGGACACCCGCCGATGGGGCGCCCCTCCGGGTCCGCGCGCACCAGCACGGGCCGGCCCTCCACCGTCACGAAGGACTGGGAGTTGACGAGCCCCACCCGTCCCAGCTCGTGGGCACACACCACCAGCGCATCCACCGTCAGGAAACGCATCACCCTCTCCGGAAGTCGATGGAGCGCCCGCGGATGACCACGTCCTGCCCGGGCGCCTCGATGTCGAGCGACACCTCGCTGTGCAGCCGCACACCGCCGGGCGTCAGCTCCAGGTAGCTGCCCTTGCTGTCCTCCAGCCGCAGCGTGCGCTTGTCGTCGTCCAGCTTCAGCTTGTGGCCGCCCGGCGTCAGCAGCGTGAAGCGCTTCACCGCGCCGCCCTCCACGCCCGCGTCCGGATACCCGCCGCCGCCGTACAGGCCACCCACCACCACGCCGCGCGCCGGGTCCTCGCCGCCCAGCGCGAGCAGCACCGTGTCGCCCACGTCGGGCAGCAGCATCAGTCCCTTGCCCGCGCCGCCGCCCGCCGCGAGCACCTGCATCCAGTCCGTCTCCACGTTGCCGTACGCCGGCAGCGTGGCGCGGATGCGGCCCTTGCCGTCCGGGTCATCCACGCGGCTCACCACGCCCAGCGTCACCGCCGAGGCCCGGGCCCGTGTGCGGCGCGGAGGAGGCGCGGAGGACAGCTCGGAGATGAAGCCGTGGCGCGCGTCCACGAGGTGGGTGACGGCGGTGAGCACGTAGCGGCCCGCCACGGCGGCGGCCACTCCGGCCACCTCCACGCGAGCGCCGGGGCGCAAACGCGCGTCGCCCTCCGCCACGGCGGTGAGCACCACCTCGCGCGCGGCGCGGTAATCCAGCTCGGCCTGGGCCGCGGCGTCGGCGTGGGGCACGCCCTCCGTGGCCTCGTCCACCAGCGACCGCAGGGGCTCACCGCCCACGCTGCCCGGTGCGACTTCCACGTCCACGCGGCGGCCCACGCGCGGCGACTCCGCGTGGCCTGCGTGCGACTCGGCGCGCAGCGCGTCCCAGCCGTCCGCGGCCACCTCGCGGCACGAGGCATCGCCATTCACTTCGACAGTGGCCTCCAGCAGCGACTCGCCCAGGAGCAGCGGCACCGCGGAGCCCTCGCCTTCCAACGTCAGCAGCTTCAGCGTGTCCCCGTGCAGCACCGGGTAGAGGCCGCAGCGGTCCGCACGCTCCACGAGGAAGTCGAGGTCGGACTGGCCATGCTGGATGAGGTGGCGCCACAGCGGCCCGGACGCCGCCGCGTCGACGGAGAGCCCCAGCCCCGAGGCCAGCTCCCGCGCGAGGTCCTCCAGCGTCACCTGCACGTGCGCGCGCACCGGCTGGCGCTTGCGCAGGCGGTGGAGCACGTCATAGCCGCGCACCCGCACCTCGCGCGCGCCACCCGTGGCGTGGACGTACTCGACGGCCGTCACCTCGCCATTGAAGAGGTCCTCCGTGCCGGAGCCGGCCGCCACGCGCAGGGAGGTGCCCGGTGGAATGCCCGAGGAGGCCAGGCTGCCACGAGGGTCCGTGAAGACGAGCTCGCACTGCGCGGGCGCGGCGAGCCGCTGCTGCACGCGCACGGCGGACAGGCTGCGCAGCTCCGCCGCCGCCAGGGGCGAGCCGCCGCAGTCGATTCGCAGCTCTGGCAGTCCGCGCATGCGGCTCACATCACCCTCCGCAGTGCCTCGGCGGTGGGCAGTCGCAGCACCTGGCCCGCCGGAAGGTTGTTGGGGTCCGCCACGCCGTTGAGCCCGGCAACGAGCCGCCACAGCGACGGGTCCCCGTAGCGCTGGTATGCGATTTCATCCAGGCGCTGCCCACCCGGAGCTCCCTCTTCCTCGCTGGCGCCCAGCACGGTGTGCGCCTCGTAGTCCTCGGGCGCCAGTCTGGCGGCGACCTCGTCCGCGTCCGGAGGCTCTTCCGTGAAGACGGGCTCCGGCGCGCCCGCCTCATCCTCCACGCGTAGCAGGCGCATGCGCAGCCACGAGCGGCGCGGCGCGCCAGTGGTCGTGAAGTGCTCCAGCCGCTCCGCGACGGCGGCCACCACGCCGAGGTAGTTGAGCCACTTGCCCCAGACGATGCGCGCATACGACGGCCGCATGCTGCCGTCCTCGCGCAGGCCGTTCTCCGCCAGGCGCCACAATGGCTCGGTCAGCTCGCGCACATCCTCTGTCTCGAGAGTGGAGCCGGAGAGTGACACGTCGAAGAGCAGGTCCAGCGTCAGCTCCGTGCTGCCTCCGCCGGTGAAGATGAGCGGGTCATCCCCGGGCCCGCCCCACGGCAGCGAGCCGCCCAGCGCGCGCCGGGGATGGAGTCCCGCCACGCGGCGCATGACGAGCGTCTCGGGGTTGAGCAAGGCCCCGATGCGCTCGCCGCCGGGCTCGATGAGGAAGGCCACGCGCTCCATCACTCACCTCGCTGTTCGCGGTCCAGCCGTCGGCGTCGCTCCCACTGGCGGAGCTCCACCACCGCCTCCGTGCTCTCTGGCGCGGGAGCGGGAGGCAGCTCGGGCCACGGGCTCGCGGTGGCCGGCACGGACTCGTCATGAGTGCCGGGCACGTCGGGAGGCGTGGGCGGGGGTGCTTCCACGAGGCGCGGCCTCCACGCGGCGGGAGCGCGAGCGCCGTCCCACGTGCCCTCGTCCGTCAGGTACGACACGCGGCCGCGCGGAGGCTCGCGAGGCTCGGGGCGAAGACCGGCGTCTTCCTCCTGTGGCTGCCAGGGCGTGTGCACGCGGGGCAGGTCCAGGGCCGGCAGTGCCTTCAGGCGCTCTGCGAAGGCCCTCGGCCCTTCCTCCGAAAGCGTCGTCGCGGGAGCGGGCACGCGCGTGGGTGTGCGGGTGACGCGCTCCCCGCTCGCGAAGGGAGGAAGGTCGTCCCACGGAGAGCGGCGCTCGGGAGCGCCAGTCTCAAGCAGGGCCACTTCACGCGGCACGGGAGCGAGCGGAGGACGGGACTCCGCGCTGACAGGGGTGCGCGTGGGAGGCACGCGGAACGCCGCGAAGTTCTCCGGCCCCAGGCCCCATGAAGGCGGGGGCGTGCTCCGCGTGGGCTCCGGCTCCGGACGACGCGGCGGCATGGCCGGCCAGAGCGCGGCGACGGGTGGAGGCGTCGGCCGTGAAGCACGGGCCGTGGTCTCGAAGGGGAACGGCGGCGCCGGACGCACGCTCGGCTCGGCGACATGCGAGTCCGCTTCCGCTTCAGGAGGAGCCAGGTACTGCACGACGGAACGCGGCTCCTCCGTCGTCGCTGGCACGCGGGGCGGTGAGGGTCTGCGCGGCATGGCGGTGGTGGCCCCGGCTCCGCGCGGCGAACCAGGAGGCGCGAGCCCCTCGCGAGCCAGTTCCTCCAGCACGCGAGGCGCGCCCTTCGTCACACGCGCCACCCAATCCCCTACGGGGCCCCTGCGACGCGCTTCGATGTCGCGAAGCCAGCGCGCCTCCATGGCTTCGAGTGTGGCGCCCGGCGACATGGGCCCCAGTGGAGGAGGTGCGGCGGGAGCCCTCGCCATGCCGGACTCCGGAGACCATGAGCCCGCCGCGCCTGGCTCGAACGCCGAGCGCGTCGCGGCCAGCCGGGCATCCTCGCCGAGCACGGACTCCGGACGCGGTGCTCCCGTGGCGGAGGCCGTCCCCGCCTCCTCGGCGAGCACGGACTCCGCCCACGTCTTCACCCTGCGGGCCACGGCGCGCACCCAGGCGGCGCGCCAGGGTGTCTGCGGTGTCTCAGCCACGGGTGAGCGACTCGTAGACCAGCGTGAGCGAGGCGATGGCAATCTCCTGGCCGAGCGCATCCAGCGGATGCGCCTTCCACTCCGACGGCCAGCACTCGTTGAGGTTCCACCGCAGCCGCTCGGTCAGCCCATCCACGTCGAGCATGAGGATGGACACGTTCTTGCGCTGGGGCTGGCCGGCCGTCGTGGCGAGGAACCACGTCCACAACTCCGGCGACGTGGTGAAGCCGCAGCGCAGCACCACGTCCCCGTGCGAGATGGGCCCGGGAAGCCGGCGCACCACCGGCCCG
This sequence comes from Pyxidicoccus sp. M6, assembly GCF_055568925.1. Taxonomy (NCBI): domain Bacteria; kingdom Pseudomonadati; phylum Myxococcota; class Myxococcia; order Myxococcales; family Myxococcaceae; genus Pyxidicoccus; species Pyxidicoccus sp. M6. Next base: position 11,353,860 of record NZ_CM145714.1, read on the forward strand.
CCGCCGCCCTCGCGGTAGCGCAGCGCGGCCACCTTCACGTGCACCTCCGAGCAGTACAGGAAGTGCCCTTCGTTCACCCCGTCGATGAGCAGCTTGAAGTTGTAGTTGCGGAACGGGTCCGTGGGCGCACCCGGCTGCGCGCCCGCGTCCTGGGCCGGCGGCGGTGCCTCGGGAGCCTTGGCCTCAGCCATTGGATGCCTCCTCCACTTCCGTGCCACCGGCGTGCTGGCCGATGCGGAAGATGATGAACTCAGCGGGCTTCACCGGCGCCATGCCGATGACCGCGAAGACCTGCCCCGCGTCGATGCTCTCCTGCGTGTTCACCTGCTCGTCGCACTGCACGAAGAACGCTTCCTCCGGCGTGCGCCCCATCAGCGCTCCGTCGCGCCACAGCCGCAGCAGGAAGGCGCTCACGTCGCGACGAATCGACTTCCACAGCGTGGGGTCGTTCGGCTCGAACACCGTCCAGTTGGTGCCCAGGGCAATCGACTCCTCCACGAAGTTGAAGAGCCGGCGCACGTTGATGTAGCGCCACTCGCTGTTGTCGGGAGATGCCAGCGTGCGCGCGCCCCACACGCGGATGCCGCCGCGCGGGAAGTAGCGGATACAGTTGACGCCCACCTGGTTGAGCTCGCCCTGCTCTTCCGGCGTCACGTCGCGCACCAGCCGCATGGCGCCACGGACCACCTCGTTGGCCGGCGCCTTGTGGACGCCGCGGGTGACGTCGGTGCGCGCGTAGATGCCGGCCATGTGGCCGGACGGCGGCACGTTGACCAGCGTCTTCCCGTCTCCCATGGGGTCCACCGCGGAGAACCATGGGTAGTAGAGGGCGCCGTAGCCCTGTGGCGAGTCGCGGGGATGAAGACCGCCGCCCGGTTCCCCCGTGGCCACCTTGGTGAGGCGGCCTATGTCGTCCACGTCCTCGGGCGCGTCGAGGATGGCGAAGCGGTCCCTCATCTTCTCGCAGTGGGTCAGCAGCGCGTCCCAGGCCATGGGGGTGGCGAAGCCGGGCGCGGAGACCATGGCCACCTCGCCGACCTCTTCCAACACGGCGACGCCCTGACGCCTGCGGGGGTCGCCCACGACGCTCTCGCTGTCGCCGATGTTGACGATGAAGCAGCGCCGTCCGCCGTTCTCGAAGAAGCCATACACGGCGCGGGCGAGCGGCGTGCCGGGCGTCCCGGGCGGGGCGAACTCCTTCACGAACTGGGCCCAGCCATTGACGGGCACGGCCTGGTGGAGCCGGGCATCCACGGCGGGTGCGCGGCCCACGAAGGCCGCGGTGGTGGTGCCCACGCCCTGGATGGAGCGTGTCCCACTGGGAACCTCCTCCACGTAGACGCCGGGCGTCAGGTAGTTCGGCACGTCACTCCTCCTTCAGCGGCAGGCGGATGAGCAGCGGCTGTGGCTCGGCGGCGAGCGCCTCCGGTCCGAGCGCGAGCACCTCCCCCTTCGCCCGCACTTCCAGCCGCCCCAGCGTGGCCACTGGCGGCACGCGGGGAAAACGAAAGCAACCCTTCGAGTCCGTGCGCGTGGTGAGCTTCAGCGCCGGAAGCTCCACCAGTGCGCCGGGAATGGGCACGTCGCCGGGGCCCACCACGCAGCCGAAGAGCACCTCGGCGGGGACGGAGCTGGTGACGACGGGGAAGCGCACGCGGTGGACGACGGGCTGCGGGCGCTCGCGGCGCACGGGGACGCGCAGGCGGAAGCCCGGACGCGGCGCGGAGCGGAGGCCCGCCCACACGGCGGTGGGGATGGGCGTGAGCTCCACGTCGAAGTCGGGCTCCTCCATCGCGGCGAAGACGAGCTCGCCGAGCAGGCGGTGCGCGCTCTCGGGGGACTCGCCGCCGGTGGTGATGAGGTAGCAGACGGAGATTTGCAGCGGGGTGCGGCCGCCGCCGCGCGGGGGCGGAGCGGGGCCGAGCTCGAGGAGGTAGAGGCAGACGCCGCGCTCGAGCGACTCACGGTCCGGCACCCCGAGAAACACGGGGATGTCACCGGCGATGCGGCCCACCCACGCCTTCATGCGTTGATCGACTTCGTCGATCATCCGGTCCCCCCCAGCCCTGGGCCGGAGCACACGGATGGCATCCTCGCCGTCCGTGCTTTCCGGGAGGGGAAGGTCTCACCGGCCCCATGCATCAGGTAGTGACCCGCGGGGTGGCGGGACGTCGGGACTTCAACGGAGCCTCGCGCCTGCTCAGCGGGCCGGCTTCGTCACTCCACGCGCGAGCGACAGCGGGTCCAGCTTCGCCGCCACGGTTGTCAGTGCATCGAGGAGGACGCCCACGACAGGCTCCAGTGCGGGGCGAGGCGCGCGGTGCCAGACGCAGAGCCGGCGGAAGCCCACGCCCGGCGTCGCGGCCAGCGCGACCGTCCCCGCGGGCAGGTCCGCGAGCGCGAGCAGGGGAACGATGGCGGCGCCGAGTCCCGCGGACACCAGGGCCAGGACCGCTGGGAATTCGGTGCACGTATGCGCGCGCCGCGGTGTGAAGCCGTGGTCCTCGCCGAGCCGGTCGAGGGCCTCGGCACAGGCCGTGCCGGGAGAGCCCGCCACCCAAGGCACTTTGGCGAGGTCCGCCAGTGAGCGCGGTCGCGGCGACCAGCGTCGGGGCACCACGACGCGGTACTCGTCGTCGAGCAGCGGCCGGGCCACGCTGCCCGCACGTGCGGGAGGCATCTCGCCTCCATCGTGCTCGCTGAGGACGAGGTCGACGCCGCCCGTGTGCAGTTCCCGGAGGGCTTCGGGCCCTTCGAGCTCGACGATGGAGGGAAGGACGTCCGGGTGGGTGCGCGCGAGCCGCTCCACGGTGGGCACGAGGAGGTGGCGAATCGCCGTGGGAAATCCCGCCGCCACCACGCGCCCCATGGCTCGGCCACTGAGGCTGGCGAGCTCCTGCCGGGCAGCGGCCAGCTCGGACTCGATGCGCTCCGCGCGGGCGGCGAGCAGGCGCCCCGCGGAGGTGAGCTCGATGCGTCGGCGTGAGCGGTCGAAGAGGGAGAGCCCTACTTCCTCTTCGAGCAGGGCGAGCTGCTGGGAGACGGCGGAGGGCGTGAGGTGCAGGAGCCGGGCGGCATCCATCACCCCACCGCGCAGCGCCACGGCCCGTAGGACCCGGAGACGACGGGGGTCGATGTCCATTCAGAATGTCCCAAGCGTTACTTCAGAAAGTCGAGATTGAACGTTAGCACTGCTTCATTGAAGGTAACGGGCATGTCCGAGCAATGGCGCGTGCAGTTCGATGCGAAGGTGGAGTTCCAGAACGGGGGCTGGCTGGAGGTGGAAGGGTTTCGCCTCGACATTCCGGGGACGGACATCGATGACGACGCACTCGCGGCGGCGTTCGTCCGGCACCTGGGGCTGCTGATGGCGGGGAAGGTCGAGGTGCGCCGCAAGGAATTGATTCGCGAGGCGCACAAGGGCTCGCGAGGCATGGTGCCTCCGGGTGCGCGAGTGGAGCGGCGGCTGGTGGAGCTGAGCCACGACATCCGCCATGGCATGACGACGTACCCGGGGCTGCCCGGTCCCGAAATCACCGAGCACCTGACGCGAGAGGCCTCACGGGCCCGCTACGCGCAGGGCACCGAGTTCCACATCGCGCGCATCTCGATGGTGGCGAACACCGGCACGTACGTGGATGCGCCGTCGCATCGATATGAAGGGGGCGCGGACCATGCGGCCGTCCCGCTCGGCTCGCTCGCGGACCTCGTGGGGCTGGTGGTGCGGGTGGATGACAGTCGCGAGCGCGCCATCGACCGGAATGTGTTCCTGCCGTACGACGTGCGTGGGCGCGCGGTGCTGGTCCACACGGGATGGGACAGGCACTGGGGGACGGAGCAATACGGCCGCGAGGCGCCGTTCCTCACGAAGGCCTCAGCGGAGTGGCTGGCCGAGCAGGGCGCGGCGCTGGTGGGAATCGATTCCGTCAACATCGACGACACGGGAGATGGAACCCGGCCCGCGCATACCGTGTTGCTCGCGGCGGGAGTGCCCATCGTCGAGCACCTGCGCGGGCTGGAGCAGCTTCCCGTGGAGGGATTCCGATTCCACGCCGCCCCGCCCCGCGTCCAGGGCATGGGCACGTTCCCGGTGCGGGCCTACGCCGTCGTGGAGCCTCGGTGAGGTCCATGGGCGAGGCGCGGGAGAAGCACCCGCGCTTCGCCTTCAAGGACGTGGCTCCGTTCGTTGCGTTCCGGATGCGGCCGAGGAAGGAGCGGGCGCCTCGGCCCCGCCCCGTCCTCGGCCCGTCCTCCGGTGTGACTCAGGGGCAGAGGCAGCCGCCACCACACTGGTGCTCACGGTAGCAGGCGACGCTGCCACATGCGGCGGCGCACAGCTCCCCCGTGTTGTAGTACCGGCGCGTGGTATCGCAGTACCACTTGAGCGGGCAGAGGGCCTGCTGCGTGACGTCCCCCTCGGGGCGCTGCTCATCCACGGAAATGGACTCGGACGCGGGAGCCTGCTCGGGCTCGGACATGCCGCCGCCGCAGCCCGCCATGGAGAGGGTGAGGCCCGCGAAGACAGCCAGCAATGAAGAGGTGAGTCGCATCGGAAGAGCTCCTGGGTTCCACGAGGTTTGACAGCAGTTGCCAGATTTTCTGGCTTTCACAGCTTACGCCAGGTGCGGACGTAAGCCCGCGAAGAAGTCCGAGCGCACGGAGCGCAAGCGGCGGAAGCAGGCCTGCGCGACACGAGCGTGGACTCCTCTCGCACCGCGCCCTGGGCGGCGGCGTCACAGTGGGTCGAGCGCAGCCGTGCCGCCTCGCGTCCGGGGCATGGGCACGTTCCCGGTGCGGGCCCATGTCGTCGTGGGTGCTTGAGGCGCGCACCAGGGCATGGACCCGGCCGTCGTCACACAGGCGATGGTGATGGGCTGAGAGGCTTCAGCAGCCCCGACTGTACCAGCAGGTTCTGCACATGAGCCGCGAGCTCAACGTGCGCTGGATTGCTGGCACTGAAGCGCTCAGGGGTCAGGATGACGAGAGTGCCTTTGTCGCCTACGGGCTTCGTGCGAACGGGGTCTGGCAATGGAGGCAGCGTCCCTCGACTGTGCGCGAAGTACATGACCCAGCCGACAAACGTTCCCGCCTTGGAGAGTTTCAAGACCTCATCCCGATGAGCCTGGGACGTGACGATGGCCCACTCCGGCTCCCAGGCCAGGACCATGGCTCGCAGCACCTGTTCGAGCGTGGCCGCGGACAAGACTCGCTCCCGGACAGGCCCTTCCGTCGGAAGGCTTAGCGTGCAGAAATCGCCCAGGAGTGACGATATCGGGCCGCAAGCGAACCGGACCGCGCTGCTGACTCATCCGATTCTCCATTCCAGGCCGAGAAGGAGATGCCATCCTCGTCGCGCTTGTACTGCTTCTTCTCGAAGAGGCCGAGCAGCGTTTCAGCATTCGGTGTGAACTGAAGCTCGAGCGCCGCCGAGCGAGAACCTGCCTTTTCGAGCCATCGCGTGAAGGTCGGGTCCGCGGAGGCCAGCAGGTGGAAGAAGGTCTCCGCGCGGTAAGCGTAGGCCTCCAACGGCTCGACGCGCCCGGGCCAGTACGCACCTGCGTAGTACGTTTCAATCATGCTGCGAATGCTCTCTGTCATCGGACCGGCGTGAAGACCACCTGGATGTCCCCGAGCTCGCTCTCACGAAGCATGGCTCGCACTGCGTCAGCGACCTCTCGCTCCGCGAAATGCCACTGGATGGGTGTTCCCATTGCCGCCTTGAACTGGCGCTCCGCCTGCTGAAGAAATCCGTCCGCACCCCGGAACCATGACCTGAAGCTCCCATTCTTGAGGAACTTTGCGTAACCGGGCCCCTTGGTCTCCAGCAGCACGCCATTCGTGTAGCCATCGAACTTCAGCAACTGCCCCATCGCCGCGGCCAGCTCGACGAACGCCTCCTCCGCGCCATCCAGCGAGCGCCCCAGGTAGTCGGCGTCGTCGTACACCTCCGCCAGAGCACCACCACCGGCATCCCTCAACCGCTCATCCAGCAACCGGAACGCCCCACCCTTCCCCGAGTAGAAGCGCCCCAGCTCGAACGGCCCCGCGCGGAAGGAACCGTCATTCCACTGCACCGGCCCCACGCCCTGCTGCGTGCGTCCGCTGCGTGTCCAGGCCAGGTATCCATCCGGCCTCAGCACCGCCACGAGGGTGAAGCGCTCGACCCTCCGCAGCAACTCCTCACGTGACACTTCGCCACCCGCGAGCACCTCACGCAGCAGGTGGCTCGCCGCAAGCCTTGGCGGAAAGCTGTCCAGCGTCACCGGCCGCGTCAGCAGCAATGCCAGCAGTCGCGCTGCGTCGTCCGGAGTCAGGTCCTCATCACGAGGAGGCAACCCCTTCGCGGAGTCCACCCCAGCAGCCACCAGCAACTGCTCGAACGTGTCGAGCCGCACTCCGCCCTGGGAAACAACCATGGGGCTCGCCATGGCGACCACCCGGCCCCGCTGCCGCGGCCCGGCCCCATACCCGAGAACCCCGTCAGACGCCGAGGGCACCGACGCACAACCCGCGACAAGACACGCCAGCAGCAGGCTCCAACCACACCGCGTCATGAAGCCTTCGCTCCGCCTCGGGCGCATGAAGCCTCAACCTACTCGACAGCCCCGGAAAACGTGCTCCCATACGCTCGGCAGGTCCCCCACAATCCCTGTCCGCCCGCACTCATTCGCGGGTCATTTCCCTCGACGTGACTTCCGTTTCCGCTCGTGCCGCCAAATGATGGTCGCCGGGCCGGAACCACGCTGGAACTTCCTATGACGATGGCGACATCCCCGACGAGAAGACGCACGGCACATCCCCTACGACAGCACGGCGCAATCTGCGTCTGTCTCCTGGCGCTCGCGGCCGCGACACCGGCGCTGGCCCAGGACGCCTCCGGCGAGCCGCAGCTCCGCCGCTTCGGCGTCCTGCTCGACGCGGGCGCACCCCACGGCGTCGGCCTGTCCGCGGTGCTGCGGCCGCTGCCCTGGCTGCGCCTGCAGGCGGGCCCCACCACCAACACGCTCAGCTTCGGCGTGCGCGGCGGCGTCAGCCTCCTCCCCATGCAGACCTTCGTGGCGCCGTCCATCAACGCCGAGGCGGGCCACTACTTCGGCTCCGAGTACAACGACGTCGTCGACTGGCTCGGCGCCAGGCCGACCGGCTCGTCCACCAGCGACGTCACCTACGACTACGTCGGAGGCAGCGTCGGCCTCGAAATCGGCTCGGCCAGCCGCTTCAACTTCTTCCTTCACCTCGGCCTGAGCTACGTGGCGCTCAAGGTCGACGACGCGAGCGCCATCGTCCAGGACGTCGCCAACGACCCCAGCATCACCGCCCGGGACCTCTCCGTGCGCGCCACCGTCCCCTCCGTGAAGGTGGGGTTCCTCCTGTACTTCTTCTAGAGCCGGAGCCTGATTCCCATGCGAACGACTTCCTTCCGCGTCCTGCTCCTCTCCGCGGCGCTCTTCGCCACCGGCTGTGACTCGCTCTTCTTCATCGAGGCCGAGGCCGAGGAAATCTGCAAGACGGAGCCGGACCTCGAGTTCCCCGCCGCCATCCCCGGCACCGCGAGCGTCCAGCAATCCCTCACCTTCCCGCTCGGAGACCTCTCCGACCCGCTCCCCGAGGACGCCGACGTGGACACCGAGCTGCGCCTCAAGGTCTTCGAGGTGACGGCCGACACGAACATCAGCGGCATCGAACGCGCCAGCGTCGCCGTGCGCAAGCCGGGCACCGAGGACACCATCCTCATCGGTGAGTACCGCCGCACCAGCACCGCGCCCACGAACACCATCGAGCTCACCAGCAGCGGCGCCGTGGACCTGCTGGACCTGGCCCGCGAGGACGAGCTGGAGTTCATCTTCACCGCCCGCGGCTCTCTGCCCCTCGAGGACTGGACGGCCACCCTCCGGGCGTGCGCGGGCATCCGCGCCCGGTCGAACTACTTCGACCTCGTGTTCTGACGGTAACAGCCACGCAGCCCTTGCGCGGCCCCACCCGGGGCACGCAGCGGCTGCGCGACTGTTGCCCATGAAGGCCCCGGCCGTGGCCCGCTGGAGGGCTGGCCGGGGCCTTGCTATCTCCCCTCCTGGAGCCCATTTCCGGGCCAGGAGGACTTCGCTTCATGGACACCATCGAGAGCTTCATGACCCGTTCCGTCCACACCATCGGGCTGAAGAGCCCGTTGGCGGAGGCCCACCGGGTGATGAACGAGTACGGCATCCGCCACCTGCCGGTGCTGGAGGGCGGGCGCCTGGTGGGGCTCGTCTCCCAGCGCGATTTGCACCTCGTCGAGACGCTGAAGGACGTGGACCCGAAGGAGGTCAACGTCGAGGAGGCCATGTCCCAGGACTGCTACACGGTGCAGGCGGGGACGCCGCTCGCCGAGGTGGCCGGGGAGATGGGCCGCCACAAGTACGGCTCGGCCGTCATCATGCGCGGCACGCAGTTGCTCGGCATCTTCACCACCACGGACGCGATGCGCGCGCTGGAGACGGTCCTCTCGCGCGCGGCTCCGGTGCCCGAGCGCAAGCCCGCCCCACGCAAGGCCGCCGCGAAGGGAGCCGCCCGCACCGCCGTGCGCAAGGCGAAGCCCACCGGCAAGCGCCCCGCTCGCAAGGCTCCCGCGAAGAAGGCCGCGAACCGCCGTACGCGCTGAAGCGCTTCAGGCCGCGCCGGCCGGAGCCACCGCCGCCGGAGCCACGGAGTCCTGCACGGCGGCGGGCGCGGGCTTCACGGACTCCAGCGAAGCAGGCGGCTGCACGCCGAGGTACTCGCGCCGCGTGCCCAGGACGTTGTCGAAGAACGGGTGCGTCACGCACCAGTTCGCATTCTGGTTGCGCCCCATGTGGTGGTCGTAGTGCCACGGCACGTGCTCGCGCGCCCACGCCGGGTCCAGGTGCGCGCGCCGGTGCACCCGGTAGTAGTTCACCGCGCAGACCCACACCGTGCCCACGAAGAAGGGCGCCACCGGGAACAGCGGCGCATGCGCCACCGCCAGCGCCGTCAGCGCCAGGAGCTCCTTCGTCTTCGCCGACCAGGTCCACAGCGAGCGCATGTACTGGTCATCCACCATGTCGTGCCGCCGCGACTTCTGGTGGTGCTCGTGCCAGTGGAAGCTCCAGACACTGTCCCGAGCCTTCCCCAGGCCGTGCAGCACGTACTTGTGCAGCGCCCATTCCCCGAAATTGGAGTACGCCCAGCCGAGTGGAATGCCGATCATCGTTGCCTCTCCGGCGGGCGCCCGGCCGACGCCACGCTGCGAATGATGACTATTTGGTCACTCTTTTTCTATACCGCAACACGTCGGAGTGCACGCTGATGGCGACGAAAGAGCCCCACCGAGGCGCGGGAGCGGACACTTCCCCACAGGCAGGCAGCAGGCCCGGGCGTCCGGGCGGGCGGCGGGAGGCCCACCGGCGTGAGCGGACGAAGGAGCTGGAGGACGCGGCGCTGAAGCTCTTCCTGGAGCGGGGCCTGGACGCCGTCACCATCGACGACATCACCCAGGCGGCCGGGGTGGCCAAGGGGACGTTCTACCGGTACTTCGACGACAAGGCCGCCCTGGTGGATGCGCTGCTGGAGCCGGTGCGGGGCGAGCTGCTCGAGGGGATGGAGGCGTGCGGCCGCTCCCTCGAGCAGGCGCGAGATGTGGAGGCCATGTTCGACGCCTACCGCGCGGTGGCGGCCGTCATCGTCGGGGCGCTCCTCCAGTACCCGGGGGTGGTGCGGCTGTACCTCCAGGAGAGCCGGGGCCCGGCGGTGGGCGCGCGCACCAAGGTCGCCGAGCTGTCGAAGCTGGTGGCTCGTCACGCAGTGGACATCACGGAGAAGGCGCATACTCATGGACTACTGAGACCCGTCCGCCCGGCTGTGAGCGGGCTCGCGGTGGTGGGCGCGGTGGAACGGCTGCTCCTGGCGGTGCTGAGTGAGGAGGACATCGGCAACCCACTGGAGCTCCCGGACGCGCTGACGACGCTGGTGCTGGACGGGCTGCGGCTGCCGCCGGAGGTCGGCAAGGCGGGGCGCCGGAAGTTGGACGGAGGCCCCAAGCGCCCTTAAGGGTGGGGCGTGGGACGCAAGCGGGCTCAGGGTGGCGGCGGCGGATTCGGCGTGCCCGTGTGGGCATGGCTGCTGCCGTGCGCGCTGGTGCCCGTGGTGCTGCTCAACGTGGGCGTCTCGTGGCTGGGCGGGACGACGGTGTCTCCGCTGTCGTTCTCCTTCCTGGAGCAGAAAGCCGATGCGCTGCGCGCGTACGCGGAGCACCGGCCGTCGTGCCTGCTGGAGGGGCACGAGGAGCTGGAGCCGCTCATCGACGCCGCCGAGCGCAGGCACCGGCTGCCTCCGGGCCTCTTGCGCGCGCTGGTGCAGGTGGAGTCGGAGACGCGCGTGCACCGCATCTCCCCGGCGGGGGCGATGGGCCCCGGGCAGCTCATGCCGACGACGGCATCCATGCTGCGCGTGGAGGACCCGTTCGACCCGGAGACGGCCATCAACGCGAGCGCGCGTTACCTGGCCGAGCAGCTCCGGCGCTTCGGCGACGTGAAGCTCGCGGTGGCCGCGTACAACGCGGGCCCGGGCGCGGTGAATGGACGCGTGCCTCGGAACGGAGAGACGGAGTTCTACGTGCCCAAGGTGATGGCGGCGTGGAAGCACACGCGGCCGGCCGCGCCCGTCGTAGCTGCACGGACGACGCCGAAAACACCCACGCCCGTGAGTGCCCGTCCGGCCGTGAAGCCCGCACCTGTCACGACGCCGGTCGCGCGCGCCGCGACGAAACCCGCGCCCAGCACACAGAAGGCGACCCAGGCCGCGACGAAGCCCGCTGCCACGCCGAGCCCCCTGGCCCAGGCGAAGCCCACTCCCGCCGCGAAGCCCGTGGCCCAGGCCAAGCCGTCGGCGCCCACCCGTGCGAAGGCACCGGCTCCCGCGAATGCCCAGGCGAAACCCGGCGTCACCGCGAGCGCGCGGCGCGGCTGAACAGCTTCGACTTCACCTCTTCGCTTCGCACAAGCGGACGCCCCGCGACCACGCTCCGGGGAGAATGGCACTGCGCCGGACGAAGCCGTGCATCACCGGGGGCATGTGGCGAGGTCGAGCGGCCTCACTGACGGCACACGCCCTGGCCGTGCCATCCGCCCGTTGACCGACCTCCTCCCATTGACCGACCTCGGACGAATGACGGACGCGCGGCCACCACTGCGCGTGAGACGAGGAGGCACCCACCGCGCCTACCGCTCTTCCCCCGAGGTCCCCATGAGCAGAACCTTCACCTTTGGCGGCATCGCCCTGCTGGCGGCCCTGGTCGTCCTCGCCAGCCTCGCCCTGTTCAGCGACCGCATCTTCCGGCTCTTCGGCGTCTCCGCCGCGGCGCTGTCCAGCTCCTCCAGCAGCCAGGGGAGCCGGACCAAGACCCTGTCGGACTTCAACCGCCGCACGCTCGGCGCGTCCGTCAGCGGCAGCGGCGCGGAAGCCCCCAGCAGTGGCAATACGCACACGCGGCACGAGCCCAATCCCGTCACCTCGGTCCGGGAGGACCGTCTCTCCACCTTCGCGGTGGACGTGGACACCGCGTCGTACTCGATGTTCCGCCGCACGGTGAACGAGGGCGAGCTGCCGGGATGGGACTCGGTGCGCGTGGAGGAATGGGTGAATGCCTTCGACTACCGCCTGCCGGGGCCGACGCCCGGCACGGGGGACTTCCGCGTGGACCTGGAGGCGGCGCCGTCGCCCTTCACGCCGGGCTGGCATCTGCTGAAGGTGGGGCTCCAGGGACGGCGGGTGGCGAAGAGCGAGCGCAAGCCCACGCACCTGGTGTTCCTCGTGGACACCAGCGGCTCCATGGAGGGAGAGGACCGGCTGGGGCTGGCGAAGAAGGCGATGAAGCTGGCGGTGGGCGGGCTCAACGAGACGGACACGGTGGCCATCACCACCTACGCGGGCGAAGTACGCACGGTGCTGGAGACCACGTCCGCCATGCAGCGCTGGCGCATCGAGCAGGCCATCGACTCGCTCGTCGCGGGAGGCGGCACGGCGATGGGGGACGGCCTGGAGCTGGCCTACCAGCAGGCGGCGCGGAGGGTGGGTCCCGACAACGTGTCGCGCGTGGTGGTCCTCACGGATGGAGACACCAACCTCGGGCGCAACCAGACCGCGGACGCGATGCTGGAGAGCGTGGCCCGCCACGTCCGCGAGGGCGTGACGCTGTCCACCATCGGCTTCGGCACGGGCAACTACCGCGATGACTTGATGGAGCGACTGGCGGACAGGGGCAACGGCAACTGCTTCTACATCGACACCGAGCTCGAGGCCCGGCGCGTCTTCCAGGAGAGGCTCTCCGGGATGGTGGAGGTCATCGCGAAGGATGTGAAGGTGCAGGTGGACTTCGAGCCGGATGCGGTGCGCCGCTACCGGCTGGTGGGCTACGAGAACCGCGCCGTGGCGGACAAGGACTTCCGCAATGATGCTGTGGACGGGGGCGAGATTGGCGCGGGCCACTCCGTCACCGCGCTGTACGAGGTGGAGCTGACCGGCGAGGGCACGCGCCTGGCCACCGTGCGAGTGCGGGCGAAGAAGCCGCACGGCGAAGAAGCGGCCGAGCAGCGCTTCACGCTGGAGCGCCACATGATGCACGCATCCCTGAAGGAGGCGTCGGCGGACCTGCGCTTCGCCGCGGCGGTGGCGGGCACCGCGGACCTGCTGCGCGGAGCACGCGAGGCGTCGAACTGGAGCCTCGCCACCGCCGAGTCGCTCGTGGAGGGCGCGCTCGACGGCAGGGAGGACCGCAAGGAGTTCCTCACCCTGTTGCGCCGCGTGCGCGAGCTGCGCGGCGAACGGATGTCACAGGCCTCCAGGTAGGAATGACGCTTCCGACCTCCAGGTGCGGCGCCACACCCGGACCGACGCCGGAATGAGCGTTCCTTCCACCGGAAGGGCGCACCGGCGCGGAGCCTACGTGGACACGAGCCGTCCAGCCTCAGGGTCCACCCAAACCTCCGCGTCGCGGTGGAGTTGAAGGAACGAGGCGGGACAGCGCGGCGTCACGGGCCCGTTCACCATCGCCGCCACCGCCTCGGCCTTGCTCGCGCCGAACGCGAGCAGCACCGCGTGCTTCGCCTGGAGGATGGCGCCCATGCCCAGCGTGAGCGCCTCCATCGGCACGCGCGAGGCGTCGTCTCCGAACAGCCCAGCGTTCGCCAGCCGCGTCTCGCGCCCCAGCTTCACGCGGTGACACGGCGCCAGCAGTGAGTCTCCGGGCTCGTTGAACGCGACATGCCCGTTGGCGCCGATGCCCAGCAGCACCAGGTCCAACCCACCCGCCGCGACCAGCTCCGCGTCGTACCGGGCGCACTCCGCCTCCGCGTCCGGAGCGCTGCCATCGAGGAAGTGGATGTGCTCGCGAGGCAGCTTCACGTACCGGAAGAAGTTCCGCTCCATGTACGAACGGAAGCTGCCCGCGTCCTCGGGCGGTAGCTCGAAGAACTCATCCAGGTTGAACGTGCTGGCGCGAGACACATCCAGCGCCCCACGCGCGGACAGGGCGACCAGCTCGCGATAGACATTGAGCGGCGTGCGGCCCGTGGGCAGTCCCAGCACCAGTGATGGATTCGCACGCACCGCCGCGGCGATGTGTGCCGCGCAAGTCACAGCGGCCTGTTGTTCGGAGTCGAAGACACGCAGTTTCACGGAAGAGGCCCCGCCCACGGAAAAGGGCGCGCGAGCATAGAGAGCCCGAGCCGGCGCGCGAGCGCGGAAGTCTCCGTCCCGTTCACTTCAATGCGGCGCGGCATGAACGCTGTCCACGGCGAACGGGCGCCTCGCGAGCGACCGACATGGAGGAAGCGCTAGAGTCCGGACATGGACCCCTTTGTCAGCCTCGATGCGACAGCCCAGGCGGAGCTCGTCCGCCGCGGTGAAGTCACTCCGCTGGAGCTGGTGGACGCAGCCATCGCCCGCATCGAGCGGCACAACCCGAAGCTCAACGCGGTGACGCAGAAGCAGTTCGACACCGCGCGCCTGCGCGCGAAGGGAGCACTGCCCCAGGGGCCCTTCACCGGCGTCCCCTTCCTGCTGAAGGACCTCCTCGCCGCGCAGGAGGGCTACCCGCTCACCAGCGGCTCGCGCTTCTCGAAGGACTTCGTGCCGGACCACGACAGCGAGTTGGTGAAGCGCCACCTGCGCGCCGGGCTCGTGGTGCTGGGCAAGACGAACACGCCCGAGCTGGGCCTGCTGCCCACGACGGAGAGCGAGCTGCTCGGGCCGTGCCGCAACCCGTGGAACCTGGAGCGCTCGCCGGGAGGCTCCAGCGGCGGCGCGGCGGCGGCGGTGGCCAGCGGCATGGTGCCCTTCGCGCACGCGTCCGACGGCGGCGGCTCCATCCGCATCCCCGCGTCGAGCTGCGGCCTCTTCGGCCTCAAGCCCACGCGCGGCCGCAACCCCACGGGGCCGGACTTCGCGGACCCCTACCACTGGCTCGTCGCGGACCACGCCCTCACCCGCTCCGTGCGCGACAGCGCGGCGCTGCTCGACGCCACGGAAGGCCCCGACGTGGGCGCCCCATACATCGCCCCGCCCAAGGCACGCCCCTACGCGCTCGAGGCCGGAGCCCCACCAGGCCGGCTACGCATCGGACTGGCGCTGCGCAACTCCGTGGGCGCGCCCGTGCACCCGGAGTGCCTCGCCGCCGTCGCGGCCGCCGCCCGGCTGCTGGAGGGCCTGGGCCACTCCGTCCTCGAGCTCAGCCTGGAGGCCCCCGGCGACGAGGTGCTGGGCCAACACTTCATGACGGTGTGGGCCGCGGGCGTCGTGTACGGCATCGACCGGATGGCGCAGAAGAGCGGCCGCACGCCCGAGCCCGAGCACTTCGAGCCCTTCACCTGGGCGCTCTACCAGTTCGGCCTCACGCAGGGCCTGTCGGCCTACCTGCTGGCCCAGGCGGAGCTGCAGCGCTTCAGCCGGCTCATCGCCCGCCGCTTCGAGGACGTGGACGTCTGGCTGCTGCCCACCGTCACCGAGCCGCCCGCGCCGCTGGGCACCTTCGCCTCGCCACCGGACGAGCCGCTGGCGCCCCTCTTCCGCGCCGCCGCCTTCACGCCCTACTGCCCGATGGCGAACATGACGGGGTGCCCGGCCATGAGCGTGCCGCTACACTGGAGCCCGGAGGGGCTGCCCGTGGGCGTGCAGTTCATCGGCCGCTTCGGGGACGAGGCCACCCTCTTCCGGCTGGCCGCCCAGTTGGAGTCAGCGCACCCATGGACGCTCCGCCGCCCGGCCGTGTTCGGCTAGGCGGAAAGTCCCCCGGTGAGCGCTCAGGCACATTTGAGGGGTTCCGTCCGGCGCGGGGCGGGTTAGAACATTCCCATATGAAAGTTGCTGTTCTCACGGGTGGGGGTGACTGCCCCGGTCTCAACGCCGTCATCCGCGCAGTGGTCCGCCGCGCCGCCGAGCACGGCTTCGAGATGATGGGGCTGCGGGATGGCTGGAAGGGGTTGCTGGAGGACAACCACTTCCGCCTCACGCGCGAAACGACGTCCGGCATCCTCCACCGCGGCGGCACCATCCTCGGCACCTCGCGCGTCAACCCGTTCAAGGTGGAGAACGGCCTGGAGCGCGTGAAGCGCGCCGTGGAGCGCAACGGCATCCACGCCATCATCGCCATCGGCGGCGAGGGCACGCTGTCCGCCGCCACGCGCATGTCGCAGGAGGGCCTGCGCATCGTCGGCGTGCCGAAGACCATCGACAACGACATCAACGCCACCGACTTCACCTTCGGTTTCGACACCGCGGTGGAGATTGCCACCGAGGCCATCGACCGGCTGCACTCCACCGCCGAGTCCCACAAGCGCGTCATCGTCTGCGAGGTGATGGGCCGTCACGTGGGGTGGATTGCGACGTACTCGGGCATCGCCGGCGGCGCGGACGTCATCCTGGTGCCGGAAATCCCCGCGGACCTGCCGAAGGTCGCCGAGCACATCCAGCGCCGCCATGCGAGCGGGCGCATGTTCTCCATCGTCGTGGTGGCGGAGGGCACGCGCATCAAGACGTCTCCGGACCAGAGCGAGCACCTCGTCACCACGGGCGCGCTGGACGAGGCGGGCCGGCCGCGCCTGGGCGGCGTGGGCACCATCGTCGCGGCGGAAATCGAGCGGCGCACCGGCTTCGAGACGCGCGTGTCCGTGCTGGGCCACATCCAGCGCGGCGGCGCGCCCACCCCACATGACCGCGTGCTGGCCACGCGCTACGGCGTCCACGCCTGCGACATGGTGGCCCGCGGCGAGTTCGGAAAGATGGCGGCCCTGCGGGGCAACGACATCATCAGCGTGGACCTGGCGGACGCCACCCGCGAGCTGAAGAAGGTGCCCAAGGAGTTCTTTGAGGTCGCCCAGGTGTTCTTCGGATGACACGGCGCGGCATCGCCGGGCGCCCCTGAGAAGGAGCGCCGGGCTTCCGGTAGCATCGGCGCTTTCACCCCTCACGACGAAGGGATGGTGCCGATGCTCGCCGGACGGATGATGGACTTCCCGCTGACGCTGACCCACTTTTTGGAGCGCGCGCGCACGTACTTCCCGCGCTCGGAAGTCATCAGCCGCAACCCCGACAAGTCGCTGCACCGCTATACCTTCGCGGACTTCTACAAGCGCACGTGCAGGCTGGCGAACGCACTGACGCGCCTGGGCGTGAAGCCCGGGGACCGCGTGGCCACGCTGAGCTGGAACCACTACCGGCACCTGGAGGCGTACTACGCGGTGCCGGCCATGGGCGCGGTGGTGCACACGCTGAACCTGCGGCTGCACCCGAACGATTTGGGCTACATCGCGCGGCACGCGGAGGACACGGTGCTGGTGGTGGACCGCTCGCTCCTGCCGCTGTTCGACAAGTTCGCCGCGCAGGTGCCGAGCCTGCGTCACGTCATCGTGGTGCCGGACGCGGGGCCCGCGCCGGAGGGGAAGCTGGACTACGAGCAGCTCCTCGCGGCGGAGTCGGACGTGTTCGACTTCCCGAAGCTGGATGAGAACTCGGCGGCGATGCTCTGTTACACGTCGGGGACGACGGGGAATCCGAAGGGCGTGCTGTACAGCCACCGCTCCATCGTGCTGCACACGATGGCGTGCTGCATGACGGACGTGACGGGCATGCGCGAGGCGGACCGGGTGATGCCGGTGGTGCCCATGTTCCACGCGGCGGCGTGGGGGCTCGCGTTCGATGCCATCTTCACGGGGGCGACGTTGGTGATGCCCGGGCCGCACCTGGACCCGCAGTCGCTGCTGGAGCTGATGGCGGAGACGAAGGTGACGATGGCGGGCGGCGTGCCCACCATCTGGCTGGGAATCCTGGCGCTGCTGGATGCGACGCCGAAGAAGTGGGACTTGAGCTCGGTGCGGTCGATGTTGATTGGCGGCTCGGCGGCGCCGCCGTCGCTGATTGACGGGTTCAAACAGCGACACGGGCTGGAGGTGGTGCACGCGTGGGGCATGACGGAGCTGAGCCCCGTGGGCACGATGGCGAAGCTGAAGGGCGAGCTGAAGGAGGCGTCGCAGGAGGCGCAGCTCGCGGCGAGGGCGTCGCAGGGCTTCGCGCTGCCCTTCGTGGAGACGCGGGTGGTGAGCGACGACGGGAAGAAGCTCCCGTGGGACGGGGAGACCATGGGCGAGCTGGAGGTGCGCGGCCCGTGGGTGTCGAGCTCGTACTACGGAGACGAGGGGAAGGACCGCTTCACGGCGGACGGCTGGTTCAAGACGGGCGACGTGGTGACCATCGACAGGGATGGCTACGTGCGCATCTGCGACCGGAGCAAGGACGTCATCAAGTCGGGTGGCGAGTGGATTTCGTCGGTGGCGCTGGAGAATGCGCTGATGGCGCATCCGGCGGTGCTGGAAGCGGCGGTGTTCGCCGGCCGGCACTCGAAGTGGGACGAGCGTCCCCTGGCGGCGGTGGTCTTCAAGCCGGGCCACACGGCCACCAAGGAGGAGCTGGCCGCGCACCTGGCGAAGCAGTTCGCGAAGTTCTGGATGCCGGATGACTACCTCTTCATCCAGCAGATTCCGCGCAACTCGACGGGCAAGTTCCTCAAGACGAAGCTCCGCGACGAGTACGGCGACCACCTGCTGAAGAACGCGGGTGTGAGCTCGGCGGGGTAGGCGCGTTCAGTCATCCGACGAGTCGATGAGCCGGATCTTCCGGCTCACGCACACATCTTCGAAGTCATCTCTGTTGAATGTGATGAGAGCGTGCAGCCGATGCTTCGGGCTGAGCAGCATCAGCCGCATGACCCTGTCGACCAGACTCAAGGCACGGTAGCTGCTGCCGTGCCGCTTCAACTCGTCGAAGCATTCACCGAGCGCCTGCTCGCGCATCTTCCGGTCGAACAACATCAACAGACGGTTCTGCCGCCGAAAACGCGTCAGGTCGCGCTCGAGGAACGCCATCGACTCGCGCCGCCGCGCCATGCGGGTCGACACCGTCTCGTACAGGATGGGCCAGGGAACGACGAGCTGGTGCGATGCCGAATCGAAGAACTGCTGAAAGAGCTTCGTCGCGACCTGATGCTGCCCGTCTTTCTTGTCGTACAGCGCGAGCATGAAGCAGGCATCCACGCAGACATTCATGCCTCGTCCTGCTCCTCGTCCGCAACCTCGGCATAACCGACCCAGGGAGCCGGCCTCCTACTGCCGAAAAGCCACTTGCCGCTCCACTTTCCATCCTTGCCAGGGCCCACCAGATAGGCTCGCCCCTTCTTGCCAACAATGGGCTTGAGCGCTCGCTTTATCTGTTCGGGCGACAGGTCCGCCGTGAAGGTCGCAACACCGTCCCCACACTCTCTGGCATCCAATCTGGCAAGCCATCTGTAGAGGTCGTCGTAGTTTCCTCGGAGCCCCAGATCATATGAGAGCCAGTACCTGCTCATGCTGCCTCCTCTACCGGCCCCGGGTGCACCGTGATGGGCATCCGCACGAGCAGGCGCAACGTCCCATCCAGGTCCCGAACCGTCAACACGACGCTGACTTCCATTGCTGGCCGTCCGAGGAATGGATGAGTGTCTGGCTCCGGAGCGCCTCTTGCGGTTTGGTTGCATGGAGTCTCACTATCGAGATGGTCTCAGCCGTTTCGAGGTGTTGAAACCCACTCCATGCAACGCACGCACCAATTGAACGTGAGCATTACCTCGAGAACGTGCTTTCCGAAGAATGCCTCGCCCACTCCCGGCCGAGCATCGCGTACAGGAACTCGTCACCCCAGGCGCCCTTGAAGAAGATGTTCTCGATGAAGTGACCTTCGCGGCGCATGCCCACGTGCTCCAGCACCCTGGCCGCAGCGGTGTTCTTCGCATCCGTCACGGCGATGACCCGGTGCATGTTCAACGCGCCGAACGCATAGCCCAGCAGCACCCTCACCGCCTCCGTGCCCAATCCCTGCCCCTGGTGCTTCCGGGACAGCGTGAAGCCAATCTCGCCCTGGCGTGGGTCCTCATCCGTGCGCAGCGCGCAATCCCCCGCCAGCGCGTCCGTGTCCTTCAGCGCAATCGCGAATTGGAACCAGCCGGGCTCTCCGGGCTGGCGCCCCTGCATCGACTCGATGAGGTGGCGTCCCCGCTCCGCGTCGTAGTCGCTCCAGCTCTGGTACCGCGCCACCTCGGGGTCATTCCGGTAGGCCACCAGCGCGTCCAGGTCCTCCGCTCGCAGCCGCCTCAGCACGAGCCTCGGGCTCTCTACCCTGCCGAACTCCGGTACCGCCATGGTTGTCACCCTCCTCGGCGACGCGGACGCCACCCACCTCCGGCTTCCTGACACCGGAGCATCAACCCCTCAGAGGATTTCCTCGACGTGCTTGCGGATGTTCCCGCTGATGCGGTCCGTGGGCAGGTCGTTCGCGTCCGTGCCGAAGGGGTTCTCGACTTCCTCCGCGATGAGCTCCATCGACGCGAGGACGTAGAACGTGAAGGCCACCGCGATGATGACGTAGTAGCCCAGGCTGAACGCCAGGCCGAACGGCAGCGTCATCACGTAGAAGAAGATGAACTTCTTCAGGAACACCGAGTACGAGAACGGCACCGGCGTGTTGAGGATGCGCTCACACGCTCCACAGACATCCGTGAACGACTGGAGCTCCGCGTTCACAGACAGCAACTCCTCCCCCGTCAGCACGCCCTGCCTCTGCAGCGCGTAGGCCTTCCGCATCATCACGGACGCGAGCTGGTTCGGCACGTGCTTGCCCGGGTCCACCTGCTGGAGCTCGAAGCCCCCTCCCGCCACGAGCTCCTCCGGGCGGTACTTCCCCTGGAGGTGGTTCTTCAGCGCGAAGGCGTAGTTGGGAATCAGCGCCCGGAACAACCGCCGGCTCTCCGCGTCCTCCGCGGGCAGGAGCGCGTTCAGCCGCAGGGCCAGGTTCCGGCTGTTGTTGACCAGCGAGCCCCACAGCTTGCGCCCCTCCCACCACCGGTCGTACGCGCTGTTCGAGCGGAAGGCGAGCAGCAGGGAGAGCACGAACCCCAAGAGGCTGTGCATCACCGAGATGTTCTTCACCCGGCTGGTGTCCGGCAGCTTCAACACCTCGGCTTCCAGCCACGCCACCAGCGCCGAGTACAGGCAGATGGCGACAATCATCGGCAGCAGCTTCCGGAACGTGTCCGCCTGGTGGAACCGGAAGATGAACGTGAACCAGTCCTTCGGGTTGTAATCAATCATGGCTATCCAGGCCCCTCGTATACCAGGGACCCGCCAGCCTCATGGGAGAAGCCGCGCGCCAGTGTCCTCCCGGCGCGCGGCTCCGGCCCTCACCTCAGTTGCCGCCCCGGCAGATGGCGCCACCAGCGCACGTGTTCTCAATCTGACCACCGGGCCGCAGGAAGCGGTCCACCTGCGCCAGGCCCTCGTCGTCCCGGCGCACGCCCTCGTGCACGGCGTTGTCCTGCGTCGGCAGGTCCGCCACCGTTCCCGGCAGCGGCGCCGGCAACCCGAAGTCGAACTGCACCAGCCCCGAACCGAAAATCGTCGAGTCCTGTGCGGCCAACTGTGGCACGCGCCACGTCGCGGGGAGCTGCTCCGTCAGTCCCACCACCCGCGCGTGCAGCTCGGTGGCCACGTTCGGTACCTGCGCATCGCCCAGCCCGTACTGCGCCAGCACCCGGCGCTCGGCCGGCGCTCCCGCGTATTTGTCGTTCAGCACGTGCGGTCCGTACGTAATCGGGTCGATGCGGTCGAAGCCCGTCTGCGTCAGCGCGGCGAACTTCTGCTGGTCCAGCGCGTCCGGCACCGTCTGGGCAATGACGTTGAGGAACTGGGCGAAGGGCCTCGCGCGGAACATCATCAGCGAGAAGTCCGCTCCGCCCACGCTCAGCACGGCCCGCTGCACGTGCGGCGAGAGGGCCATGTACGTCCCGCCCAGGATGTGCCCCTGGCTGATGCCGTAGAAGTACGTCTGGTCCGGGTCATAGACGAGCACGCCCTTGTCCTGCAGCTCCGCCACCGTCTTGAGCGTGTTGCGCGCCGCGTACGTGACGGCGATTTGATTCGCCATGCCCTGGTGCACGCGGTCCGTGAAGCGCAGCGTCTGCGTGGGATTGCTCCCCATGGCCTGCAGCACGCCCGGCGCGTCCACGTTGGACATGCCCCACCAGTCCACCGTCATCACCACGGACTTCGTCGCCTGGATGAAGGGCCGGACAAAGGAGCCGTCCGCCTCGGCCTGGCTGCCGAAGAAGCCGTGCCCGTACTGGATGAAGCGCACCGGCGCCACGCCCTGCCCCCAGACGCTCTTGGGAATCTGCAGCGTGAAGGGCACCTCCGCGTCTCCGTTGCGCCTCACGCGGCCCGCCGAGTCCCTCGCCAGCAGCGCTCCCAGCTGGGTGCTCTCCAGGAAGAGAGGCACGCGAATCGTGCCATTGATGCGGCGGGCGACATTCGCATCCACGTCGTCCTTCACCTCCGTCACCGTGACGGCGGGCGGCGTGGCGTCCAGCGCCGCCAGCGTCAGGCGCCGCACGTCGAGCATGTCGCGGGTGACGTTCTCCTCCGACTCGGTGGTGAAGTCCCAGGCGAGCTGCAGCTCGGCTCGGGGTACGCCCGCGGCGGCGAGCGCCGGGAAGACCTGCTCCTCGTAGCGCGCGGCGATGGGCGCCAGCAGCGGGTCACCCACCGTCAGCCTGTCCCGGATGCGGCGGAAGCCCTCGGGCACGGGCACCGGCGTGCCGTCCTTCGCCTTCAGCCCGCGCAGCGCGACGATGTAGCGCGCTCCATTGCGCAGCCGCACCAGCGGCCGGATGAACAGCGCGCGGCGGGCGTCGCTCGAAGCGCGCGGGTCCACTTCAGCGAAGTGGAGCACTCCCGCGCCGCGCTCCGCGTCGAGCAGCACCGTGCGCCCCGTGGTCACCGACAGCGGGTTGCCCAGCGTGGGCAGGCCGGCCGTGTCCACGCCGCCCGGGAAGAGCGCGAGCACCTGCGTCCCATGCGACCAGCCATCCGCCGGGTGCAGGTCCGTGAAGTCGAACGAGCCACCGTCCGTCATCTTCAGCTTCGCCGCCTCGGTGAGCTTCACGCGGTGCCCCGAGGGCAGCGTCGCGTCCGCCGCGAGGAAGTAGTCCGAGGGGAACGGCAGGAGGCAGTCATGCTCCGCCGCAATCGGGTTGCAGCCCTGCGGCACCACCAGCGGCGGAAGCTGCGTGCCCGCGTCGACGCCCGCATCCGCCGTGCCCGCATCGGCACCCGCATCCGCCGTGCCCGCGTCGGCACCCGCATCCGCCGTGCCCGAGTCCCCCGCGTCGGAGCTCCCGGAGTCCGGCACCGTGGTGCCGGCGTCCTGCCGGGGCTCGTCCTCCGAATCGCCCGAGCACGCGGACACCACCAGCAGCATCGTCACCAGCGCCAGCGCGCCGTACCTCCGCCTCTGCTCCCTCATGTGTCGCTCGTTCCTGTTGTCAGCACGGCGGTGGGCGCTCCTGAAGCCTGCCCCCGGACACACAGGACTTCACTGCGACCACCCGGCCCTCCAGGGCCTCACGAGGCTCCGCCCGGACGACCACCGCCCGGCCCCGAGAGGTCCATGCTCTCCTCGGGCTGCCACGACGGAGACGCTCGCGTCACGCGGATGTTACAGACCGAGAGCGCGGTGGGAAGCACTCACGCGGCGCGGATTCACTCGACGCACCGCACCACGAAGGTGCCTCACCGCGAGGGCATGGCCCCCACGCGCAGGAAGAAGCGCCTCACCACGAGGCTTCGGCCCCCACGCGCAGGAAGAAGTGCTTCACCGCGAGGCTTCGGCCCGCTCGCGCAGGAAGTCATGCATGGCCTGGCGGAGCTGCGACACGCCGGGCTCCTCCACCGGGAAGTGACCGGCGTTCTCCAGCATCACCTTCCGCTTCGGCACGCGCAGCTTGTCGAAGAACGGCTGGGACACGGAGACGTGCGTCCACCGGTCCTCGGCCGGGTGCACCATCAGGACGGGGCACACGTCGAAGGACTCCGGCGACACGAGAGGCTCGGACTCGAGGAACGTGCGCAGGAAGCGCCCCGGCATCCACGTGCCTCCCGCCAGCGGGTCCTTCGCGATGGCACGCGACAGCTCCGCCGAATTGGCGATGGCCATCATGTTGCCCGCCATGCGCATGGGCACCGGCAGCGAGTCCGAGAGGAACGGCAGCCCCGTCAGCATCGGCCCCGAGAGCCCCGCCATCCACGGCCAGCGCACCATGTGGCGGCGCACCTCCGCGTCCCGAGGCGCCAGGAAGCACGTCGCCACCAGTCCTGCGGGGATGCGCGTGCGCGCCGTCACGTCATACGCGAGCATCCCGCCCATGCTCGCGCCGAACACCACGAGCGGGCGCTTCGAGCGGCCGGCCTCCGCCTCCAGCACCGCGGCCAGCGTGTCCCGCCAGTCCTCGTAGACGAGCGCGCGTTTGTGCTCCACCCGCGTCAGCCCATAACCCGGCAGGTCCGGCGCCACGACTTCGTACCCGAGCCCGGCGAGCATCGCCCCGAAGGGGGAGAGCAGCCGCCCGTTGCCTCCACCTCCATGCACCACCACGACCGAGGCCGGCGCCTCCGGCCTGCGCCAGCAGTCCAGGTGGACGCGGAACGAGCCCACGTCCCGCCACTCCTCCTCCGGCATCGGCATTCCAGCCGCGCCGAGCCGGAGAGCGGGAGGCAGCAACTCCTGAACGTGGCGCCAGCCCGGCTCATGGGATGCATAGGTGGGCAGGGGCGCGGAAGTCGTCGACATGACGAACTCCATACGGCGTCCCCACCGGAATGGGCAAGGACGCACGAGCCCGGGGTATCGTCGCGCGCCATGCCGTCCGTGAAGCAACTTCGCCCGTTCGCCCTGGCTACGCTGGAAGCCTTTCTCGAGGCCTCCGGCCCCGTGGTCCTCGTGCAGCAGCCCCCCGAGCCCGTCTTCCAACAGGTGGCGATGCGGCTGGGCGAGGCACGCACCGTGGGCATGGCCCACCGCAGCCGGCTGGTGGACCGGCTCTTCGTCATGCTGCGCGGCTTCGACGCCCTGGAGGTCCACTTCCTCCGCCCCGAGGTGGACGGGCAGTCCTTCACCGTGGGCCGCACCGATGGCTGCACGCTGGTGGTGCCAGACCCGTCCGTGTCCAAGGTCCACGCGACGCTGCGCTGGCACTCGGAGGCCCATGACTGCTCCATCCGGGACGAGGGCTCCTTGAACGGCACCTTCGTCAATGCCCAGGCCCTGAGCGCCGAGCAGGAGCGCATGCTCAACGACGGCGATGCGCTGTCCTTCGGCGACGCGCAGTTCCTCTACCTCCGCACGGAGACGCTGCACGCACACCTGCGCATGGCCAGCCCCGGCCGGAGCTGACTCCCGGGGAATGTGCCGCCCGGCTCGCGAGTAGGAGGGAGGTGCGACCGGGCAGGGGCCCGACCGCTCATCCCCCCTTCCCGCCCATTCATGGCTCCCGCGCACCCGCTTAGCGAAACTTCACGGCACGGTCCGCCGCCTCTGGCTATGAGTCCTCCCTCCAACCGCAAGGGAGCGTCGTAGATGGTCCGGCTGCTGCTGATTCTCGGGGTCAACGTAGCTGCATGGGCCGTGCTGCGCTCGCTGTGGCCCGGCCTGCTCCGGAAGTGGCGGCTGGGCGTCTTCGTCGCCGGGGCGGTGCTGTCGCTCGTCATCCTGGCCTTCGCGGCGCTGCCGGGCCTTCGGTCCGGGATGCTCCTGGACGACGCCCTCTTCCGCGTGTTCGCCATGGGCTGGTCCCTCACCGCCGTCATGGTGGTCCTCTTCGGCACACCCATCGTGCTGGTGCGCGCGTGGGTGGAGCGCCGGGCCGCGAAGCGTGCACAAGCTCCTGCCCCGAAGGTGGACCTGGGCCGCCGCAGCCTGTTGACGAACGTGGGCCGCGCGGTGCCGGTGCTGGCGGCGACGACGAGCTCGGCGGGGCTCGCCGCAGGAGTGTCGGGGTTCACGGTGCGCCCGGTGGAGGTGCGACTGCCCGGCCTCCCCAAGGCGATGGACGGCTTCCGCATCGGCCAGATTACCGACGTCCACGTGGGCACCTTCATCGACACCGAGTACCTGCGCAGCGCGGTGCAGGCGATGAACGACGCGCAGGTGGACCTCCAGGTGATGACGGGCGACCTCATCGACGACCTGGAGCAGCTCGACGGCACCATGGCCGCGCTCTCCGAGTGCAAGGCGCGCCACGGCATGCTCGCGGTGCTCGGCAACCACGAGCACTGGCGCGGGCTGAATGCCGTCCGCCGCGCCTACGCCGACCTGGAGGCGCGCGGCGGCCCGGTGCGCCTGCTGGTGGACGCGTCCCACGGCTTCGAGCACGAAGGCCAGCGCGTGCGCGTCGTCGGCGTGGACTACCCGATGTCCCGGGGAAGCCGCACCCACGCCGTGAAGACGGAGCTGATGCAGCGGTCCGCGGAGCAGTCCTTCCGCGACGCCTCGCCGGAGGAGGTGTTGCTGTGCCTCTCGCACCACCCGGACTTCTTCCCGCACGCGGCCGAGCGCGGCGCGCGGCTCACCCTGGCAGGGCACACGCACGGCGGACAGGTGGCCTTCCTCGGTGTGCCGGCGTTCTGGTTCGCCTTCAAGTACATGCTCGGCCGCTACCGGCAGGGCGACCACCAGCTCTACGTGTCCGGCGGCACCGGACACTGGATGCCCTTCCGCATTGGCGTGCCCACCGAGGTGACGATTCTCACCCTGCGCTCGGCGTGAGGCGCCAGGCCATTGGCGCAGCGCCTCCACCCCGTCGCCCACGAAAGGGCTGTGCTCGTGGCGCTGGAGCGCATCACTCCGCGCTGCTCTTCGCGCCCTGCCACCGCTGCCCAGAGCTGTAGTTGACCGGTATCCACCGGTAGCCCTTCCCCTCCGCGCCAAGCCGGCCCAGGCCGGGAAAGGGCATGTGCGCGAGGCCGAGCAGGTCGCCGCGCCTCGCAGCCTCCGTGAACGCACGCGCTCGCTGGGATGCGGCCGCACGGTCATCGACGTCGTAGGCGACCGTCACCGAGGGCTCGCGCAGTTGCACGGAGCCGAAGTGCATGAGGTCGCCCCAAAGGGCCAGCCGCTGCCCACGGCTCTCGACCACGTATGCGCTGTGCCCGGGCGTATGTCCCGGGGTCGGCATGGCCCGGATGCCCGGGACGATGGCTTCCCCGTCTCCGAACGTCTTCAGCTTGCCCGCGCCCCGGTACGGCTCCACCATCGCTCGCGCCTCCTCGAAGTACTTCGGGTCTACCGGCCCCTTCGCCCGGTCATCGCGACCGAGCCAGAAGCTCGCCTCGCGCGCGTGCACCTGAAGGATGGCGTTGGGGAACGCCCGGGCGACGTTGGACATGAGCCCACCGGAGTGGTCGGAATGGATGTGCGTGAGCAGCACCACGTCGATCTGCTCCGGCTGGTAGCCCGCGGCCCGGAGACTCTGCTGGAGCTGGCCGCCCACACCGGGGCCGAAGAAGCCCCCAACGCCTGTGTCCACGAGCACCAGCGCCGTGCCGGTGTTGATGAGGAACGCGTTGATGGACACCTCGACCGGATCCTCGAGATGGTCGCGCGAGAGCAGCTCCTTGACCCGCTCCGGCGTCGTGCGTGTCGCCACCTCGCTCACCGTCTGTGGGACGGTGCCATCGGACAGCGTCGTGACTTCGAAGTCGCCGAGCATCATCCGATAGAAGCCAGGGGCCTGGGTTCGCACCTGGGGCGCCGCCGCATGCACGGTGGACGGAAGCAGTGGAGCGCCGGCCAGCAGCAGCAGGGTCAGGGCACGAGAGACAGCGTGGAAGGCACCGCGGGGCAGGGGATTTTTCATGGGTGAGGAGATACGCCCCGCATCCCCTGGGATAAACGGGCGCTCTTCACACATTCCGTTTCACCGCTGAAACAATCCGGGGGGCGCGACGGGCCCATGGGGCTTCCCGGCCGAACGCGGTATGCCGTGCTGGAGGTGGAAGATGGACAGGTTCACGGCGATGGAAGCGTTCGTCCGCGTGGTGGAAAGCGGCACCTTCACCAAGGCCGCCGACGCGCTGGGCCGCCCGAAGACGGCGGTGACCCGACTCATCCAACAACTGGAGGCGCAGCTGCGCGTGAAGCTGCTGCACCGCACCACTCGCCGCGTGACAGTCACGCCAGAGGGCATGACCTACTACCAGCAGGCCTTGCGCCTGTTGGGCGAGGTGCGGGACCTCGAAGCCACGCTGTCCCAGACGCGTCGCGGCCCCAGGGGGCGCCTGCGGGTGGAGTCGAGTGGGACCATCTCCCGGCTGCTGCTCATCCCCGCGCTGCCGTCCTTCTACGCGCGCTACCCCCAGATGCACATCGAGCTGGGGGTGAGCGACCGCGTCGTGGACCTCCTCTCGGACAACGTCGACTGCGCCATTCGCGGAGGCGCCGTGAAGGACGAGTCCCTGGTGGCACGACACCTGGGCGACCTCTGCTATTGGTTATGCGCGTCGCCTCAATACCTGGAGCGTCACGGCACGCCACTCCACCCGCTGGAACTGGCGGGCGCGTCACACGCGGTGGTCAGCTACTTCTCTTCGCCGAGCGGCAAGGAACTTCCCTTCGTCTTCGTCCGCGATGCCGAGCGGCTGGAGGTCCAGGGCCGCAGCCTGCTCACGCTCAACGAAACCAACGCCTACCTGGCCGCCGGGCTCGCGGGACTGGGCGTCATGTTCGCCCCGCGCTTCGTATTGGAGCCGTATGTGGCATCCGGGGAGCTGGTGCAGGTGCTGAACGGATGGCGGCCCGAATCCCGGCCCCTGTTCCTGGTCTACCCACCCGCGCGACAACTGGGCGCCGGGCTGCGGGCCTTCATCGACTGGACGACGGAGCTGTTCGCGAGTCGTCCGAACCTGTGGCGCCACGAGGGTTAGGGCTGCTGCCCGTACGTCTTGAACTTCTCGATGACGCGCTCCATCTCCGCGTCGTCGAGGATGACGGGCTCACCCACCTGGAGCGCGCGCCAGTACATGGCCGCGAGCGTCTCCACCTCCACCGCCAGCTTGAAGGCGGCCGGCAAATCCTTCCCCAGCGCGAGCATGCCGTGGTTGGCCAGCAGGCACGCCTTGCGCCCCTCCAGCGCGTCCAGCGCACTGCGCGCCAGCTCCGCCGTGCCGAAGGTGGCATAGGGCGCGCAGCGCACGTCCGAGCCGCCCGCCGCCGAAATCATGTAGTGGAACGCCGGGATGCCCCGGCGCAGGCACGCCAGCGTGGTGCAGAACATGGAGTGCGCGTGCAGGATGGCCCCGGCCTCCGGGCGCGCCTCCAGGATGTCCCGGTGGAGCTGCCACTCCGAGGACGGACGGCGCCGTCCCTCGTGGCTCCCGTCGAAGCGCATGAGGACGATGTCCTCCGGCACCAGCGCGTCGTACTCCATGCCGGTGGGGGTGAGCAGGAAGCCCCCCTCCACCCGCACGCTCAGGTTGCCGGAGGTGCCCTGGTTGAGCCCCGCCGTGTTCATCCGCCGGGCGGTGGCAATCATCGCCTCGCGCAACGCCCGGGGTTCCATGCTCAGGCCGCCTTCCCGCGCCGCTCGGGGAAGAGCGAGAGCAGGCCCTCCTCGGTGGCAGGACACACGCCGCGCTCCGTGACGAGCGCCGTCACCAGCCGCGCCGGCGTCACGTCGAAGGCGTAGTTGGCCGCGGGGCTGCCCTCGGGCGTGATTCGCACCGTGGCGATTTCCCCCGAGCGCAGGCGCCCGGTGACGTCGCTGAGCTCCGTGCCCTCGCGCTGCTCGATGGGGATTTCCTTCACCCCGTCCTTCAGCGTCCAGTCGATGGTGGGCGAAGGCAGCGCCACGTAGAAGGGCACGCCGTTGTCCTTCGCGGCCAGCGCCTTGAGGTACGTGCCAATCTTGTTCGCCACGTCCCCGTGCGCGGTGGTGCGGTCCGTGCCGACGATGCACAGGTCCACCTCGCCGTGCTGCATGAGGTGACCACCCACGTTGTCGGCGATGACGGTGTGCGGGACGCCGTGCTGTCCCAACTCCCACGCCGTCAGCACCGCGCCCTGGTTGCGCGGGCGCGTCTCGTCCACCCAGACGTGCACCGGCAGGCCCGCGTCGTGCGCGAGGTACATGGGCGCCAGCGCCGTGCCCCAGTCCACCGTGGCCAGCCAGCCCGCGTTGCAGTGCGTGAGGACGTTGAGCCGTCCCTTGCGTCCCTTCTTCTCCCACGCCGCCTCGAAGAGCTTCAGCGCGTGCTCGCCGATGGCGCGGTTGATGGCCACGTCCTCGTCGCAGATTTCGCCCGCGCGGCGCAGCGCCGCGGCCACGCGCTGGCCCGGAGGCAGCGGCGCCAGGGCGCGGCGCATCTCATCCAGCGCCCAGTGCAGGTTGACGGCGGTGGGCCGCGTGCCGCGCAGCACCGTGAGCGCCTTCTCCAGCGCCGCGTCAGAGGCATCCACGCGCATCGCCAGCCACACGCCGTAGGCCGCGGTGGCGCCGATGAGCGGAGCGCCGCGCACCAGCATGCTGCGGATGGCGTGCGCAGCCTCGTCGAGCGTGGACAGCCGCACGGTGACGAAGGCGTGCGGCAGGCGCGTCTGGTCGATGACCCCGGCGGCGGCGCCGTCGGGCTCGAGCCAGATGGAGCGCATCGGCTTGCCGTGGACCTTCATTTGCGCAGCACCCGGCCGGCCACGGCGGACAGCTTCTCCAGCAGCGCCGGGTCTCTCGCCTCAGGCGCGGTGATGAGCGCGTGGTCCAGCGCGTTCTGGCAGCCCTTGCTGCACGGGCCGGTATGCGCGCCGAGCAGCGGCACCACGTTCTTCACCAGCCCGCGCGCCTTGCCGGCGTTGCCCAGCAGGTGGGCAATCACCTGGTCCACGGTGACGGCGTCATGGTCCGGGTGCCAGCAGTCGAAGTCGGTGACCATGGCCACCGTCGCGTAGCAAATCTCCGCCTCACGGGCGAGCTTGGCCTCCGGCATGTTCGTCATGCCGATGACGTCGCAGCCCCAGCTCCGGTACAGGCGGCTCTCCGCGAGCGAGGAGAACTGCGGCCCCT
The DNA here is from genome assembly GCF_055568925.1 of Pyxidicoccus sp. M6. NCBI lineage: Bacteria > Pseudomonadati > Myxococcota > Myxococcia > Myxococcales > Myxococcaceae > Pyxidicoccus > Pyxidicoccus sp. M6. The sequence continues at coordinate 11,384,317 of NZ_CM145714.1, forward strand.
CCATCACGAGGTACGTGCCGCCGCGCTTCACGTTGACGCCCAGGCCCTCGCACGCGGCCACCAGCGCGTCACCGAGGCGCCCGCACACCGGCTTCGCCATGGACACGTGGGCCACCATGCCGGTGGTGAAGAAGCTCTTCTCGCGCGCGAAGGTGCGGTCGATGAACTGGTCCGTCACCACGAAGGTGCCGGGGGGCAAATCCTCGCGGAGGCTGCCCACCGCGGACAGCGAGAGCAGGTCCGTGACGCCGCTGCGCTTGAGCGCGTCGATGTTCGCCCGGTAGTTGATTTCGCTGGGCGACACGCGGTGGCCGCGGCCGTGGCGCGGGAGGAAGACGACCTGCACCCCGTCGAGCGTGCCGAAGCACAGCTCGTCCGAGGGCTCGCCGAAGGGCGACGACACCTTCTTCCAGGTGACGTCCTTCAGGCCGTCAATCTGGTACAGGCCGCTGCCGCCGAGGATGCCGATGACGGGCTTGGTGGAGGTGGACGACATGGTGGGGACTCCCGACTCGGGGGGTTAGAGGGCGGACGGGTCCAGCGTGGCGAAACCGTGAAACGTGGGGTGGCCATGCCCGGCGGGGATGACGGCTTCCCCTCGGTCCAGGCAGGCCGTGCGCAGTCCCGCCGAGCGGGCGGCGTTCAACTCCGCCACGCTGTCCGACAGGAAGAGCACCTGCTCGGGCGCCAGGCCGATGGCCTGCACAATCTTCGTGTACGAGGGGCTCTCCACCTTCGGGCCGGTGGTGGTGTCGAAGTAGCCGGAGAACAGCGGCGTCAAATCACCCCAGGCCGTGTGGCCGAAGATGAGCTTCTGCGCGGCGATGGAGCCCGACGAATAGACATACAGACGGAAGCCGCGCGCATGCCACGCGCGCAGGCCGTCCACCGCGTCGGGGTAGACGTGGCCCTGGACCTCGCCGCTCGTGTAGGCCTGCTCCCAGATGAGCCCCTGGAGCGACTTGAGCGGCGTGGCCTTCCGGTCCTCGTCAATCCACTGGCGCAAGAGCGCCACGGTGTCCGCGTCGGACAGGCCCGGGTTGCCGGCGAGCTCGCGAGCGCCGTCGAGACACTCGCGCACCCGGGGCTCGTGGGCGTGGGCGGTGACGAAGGCCTCCAGGTTCTTCTTCGCGAAGGGGAACAGCACGTCCTTCACGAAGGAGATGGAGCTGGTGGTGCCCTCGATGTCGGTGAGGATTGCGCGGACGCCGCTCATGTCTCGTAACGGGGGAAGCGGTCGGCGATGGCGTCACCCGTGAAGTTCCCCACCCAGCCGTCCGGACGGATGAAGAAGCGGATGGCGGCGAACTCGGGGCGGGGGCCCATGTCGAACCAGTGGCGCATGCCCTCGGGGACGCTGATGAGGTCTCCGCGCGTGCAGACAATCTGGTACACGCGGCCCTGCGTGCGCAGGTAGAAGCAGCCGCTGCCCTCCACCATGACGCGGGACTCGTCCTCCGTGTGCGTGTGCTCGGAGAGGAACTTCTGGCGGGCCTGCGCGGCGTTGGGGTTGTCCGGCTTGATGCGCGCCACGTCCACGGTGTTGTAGCCGTGCTTCGCCTTCTCCGCGTCCACCACGTGCTTGTACGCGGCGAGCACCTCGTCCTGGCCGGCGCCGTCCGCCAGGGAGATGGAGGCGTCCACGCGCTCGAAGCGCACGCCGATGGCGTTCAGCTCGCGGCGGATGGCGTCGGCTTCGGTGTACGTGCCCACGGGGGCTTCGGGGTGGGCGTCGGGGTAGATGGTCAGCTGGCTCATCGTCGCACCTTCATCGTTTCGAGCTCGTACGTCAGCAGGTGTTCCAGGGCCACCGTGTGGCGGCGGGCCTCGGCCATGGAGCGGCCCCAGGTGTAGAGGCCGTGGCCGGCGATGAGGTAGGCCACGCACTCGGGGCGCTGCGCCAGGAGCTCCGACGCGCGCGCGGCGAGCCGGGGCACGTCCTGGTCATTGGGGAAGATGGGGATGGAGACCGTCGTCTCGTGCGTCTTGTTGTCGCCCAGGGCCTTGAGCAACTCGTAGTCGCTCAGCCGCAATTCGCCCTCGGCCTTGCGCAGGTTGGACAGCAGCGCGGAGACCATGGAGTGCGTGTGCAGCACGGCCTGGACGTGCGGCCGGTCTCGGTAGAGGTGCAGGTGCAGGTGCGTCTCCGCGGAGGAGCCGGGCGGCGGCGGCGCGTGGATGTCGAGCGCCCAGACGTCGGACTCCGTCAGCTCGCCCTTGTCCACGCCCGAGCGCGTGACGGCGGCGGTGCGCGCGTCGAGCCGGCGCGAGAAGTTGCCGCTGGTGGCCGGCACGAAGTCGCGGACGCTGAGGAAGCGGCCCACCTCGACGATTTCACGAGCGGCGTCCGCGAGCGCGGTGGAGGGAGACGTGGGGGCGGCTGCCGGGACACTCATCCGAACTCTCTTGGGGGGAAACCGAGGCCCGTGAGCGTATGGGCCGGGCCCCTCCGCGCGCAAGCGACGCCCTGCGTTATCATCAGCCCACTCGGTCCCCTGGTCTGGAGCTTTCCCGACTGGGACGCCTTCAGCTTCGCGTTCCATCTGCATCAGGATGTCACCCGGGCGCACGAACCGTGTGGCGCACGGGTGTACGGGTCTCATGACTGACCCCGTCCCCCGGTCGTCCAGCCCGCACGCCGCAAGACAGTGATGCGCACCGCCGCGCCAGAGTCTTCCACCTCGGGCCGCGCATACCCTGGCAGCGCGTCCAACCCCCGACCTCGAGGTAGTCCATGCGGAGAGTATTCGCGGCTGCTGCTTTCACTGTCGTGCTGGCGATGTGTGCCTTTGCGCCCACGGCACTCGCGGAGCCGCCCTCGGACGTCGACGACACGTTCGAGAACCTGACGGGCCTCTGCGACTTCCCCGTGACGGTCATCCAGGAGGGCCAGTCGAAGACCCTCCAGCTCTCGGGCGGACGCTTCATCGTCACCTGGCCCAACTTCCGCGTCACCGTGCGGAACGCCGACAACCCCACCCACGAGGTGACCTTCGTCGCCACCGGCACCTTCCACCAGACCGCCCTGTCGAATGGGAACGTGATGACGGTGTCCACCGGCCGCAGCGTCCTCTTCGACCCTGGGGTGGGCTTCGTCCTGGCCATCGGGCGGTTCACCTATGTCTCCGCTCCGGATGGGAGCATCGTCCAGACCCTTTCAGGTGAAGGGCACCTGACCGACATCTGCGCGCTGGTGGATTGAGCTTCAGGAGGCCCCTGAAGTACGCAGGAGGGGTGAGCATCACTCTCGGACCTGGTACCCGGCGCGCGGTGCTCGTCGCACTGGCCGTCGGCTGCGCGGCGCTGGCCTCGTGCAAGCCCCGTGGGGAGGCACCCACGGGCCCTCGCCCGACGCGGGTGCTCTTCATCGGCAACAGCTACACGTACTACAACAACCTGCCCCGCGTGCTGGAGGCGCTGGCCGCGTCCGCGTCCCCTCCCCTCCTGCTGGAGACCCGCGCGGTGACGGTGGGCGGCGCGCGGCTCAAGACACACTGGGATGACGGCGACGCGCTGAAGGTCCTCCGTGAAGGCGGCTGGGACTACGTCGTCCTCCAGGAGCAGAGCACGCTGGGCGGGCTGCTCGTGGATGGGCGGCTCGAAATCAATGACCCGGAGCGGGTCTTCTTCCCGTACGCGCGGAAGTTCAACGCGGAGGCGCGGCAGCGGGGGGCGAAGACGCTGCTCTCGCTCACGTGGTCCCGGCGGCGGGTCCCGGAGGCCCAGGCGCAGCTGAACCATGCGTTTCTCTCGCTGGGCCGAGAGCTCGGCGCCACCGTCGTGCCCATGGGGCCCGCGTGGCTCACCGTGCGCGAGCAGCATCCGGACGTCGCCCTGTATGTCAAAGACGGAAGCCACCCCGCTCCGTCCGGCACGTACCTGGCGGCATGTACGTTGTACGCGACGCTGTTCGGACGCTCGCCGGAGGGACTGACCTCCACCGTGCGCGGCATCCCCACTCCCGACGGGAAGCCGCGCGGAGCGGAGGCCACCCTTGTCTCGCTTCCCGAGCCCACCGCGCGACTCCTGCAGCAGACCGCGTGGAGCACGGTGGAAGCGCTGAAGGCCCGTGGCGACATCGTGGAGCCACTGCCTCCGAGGACGCTGCCGTCGCTACCGTCGGGAGCGAATGGGCGGTGGGACTCGCTCTCCGGCGTCTGGAGTGGCGAGCTGCGCTTCTACCCGGAGGAAATAGGCGAGTCGCCCGCGAAGCTGCGGTTGGAGCTGTCTTCCTCCGGAGAGGGGTACGACGGCGTGCTGCGCATCACCTTCGCGGATGGACGCAGCGAGGGCCCCTTCGAGGTGCGAGTGGAGCGCGCTCCGGAAGGGACGCTGCGCTTCACCGCGCCCTTCGGTGAGAACGGGCCGGGCGCGGTGCGCTATGCGGCCATCATGTCCGCTGACGGAAGGCTGGTGGGCACGACGACGTGGGAGGACGCGGAGTCGCTCGACCGGATGCTCGGCTCGTGGGGGCTGGAGCGGGCGCGCTGACGTTCGTTCGAGCCCCTGCTCCCCCCAGGCGTCCAGGCGGGCCTCCGCGTCCGTGAGCGCCGGGGCGCCCGGGCGGCGTCCCCCTGAGGTGGCCTCTGCCGCCATGCCGCGTGCGCCCCACCTTGAAGGGACACACTTCACAACTCCCGGAGAAGGCCCATGAAGGTGGAAGAAGTCATGACCGAGAACCCGGTCACCTGCATGCCGGACACGAGCATCCAGCAGGCGGCCAAGTGGATGGTCGACGGGGATTGCGGCGCGCTGCCCGTCGTGGACATCGACAACAAGCCGCTCGGCGTCATCACCGACAGGGACATCACCTGCCGCATCGTCGCCCAGGGCAAGAACCCCTACGCCCTCCACGTGGACGACGCGATGACGCACTCCACGGCCACCGTCTACAAAGACACCCCGTTGGAGGACTGCCGCGACCTCATGGAGGAGAACCAGGTGCGCCGGCTGATTGTCATCGACGATGACGGCGGCGTGTGCGGCATGGTGTCCATGGCGGACCTCGCCCAGAACATGCAGGCCGAGGACACCGCCGAGCTGGTGCGCGAGGTCTCCGAACACACGAGCACGCCGTCGATGGTGCACTGAGGCGACGGGCTCGCGAAGAGACGTGCAGCTTCGCGAGCCAGCCTCACTCCCTACGGGCCGCCGAGCGCGAAGGCGGCCATGCGGTCGATGAGCTTCGAGCCGGAGCGCGCCAGGACATCGTTGTGCCCTGCCCCCGCCACCGTCTCCACCGTGGCGTGGGGGAAGCGCGTCCCGAGCGTGCGCCCCATCTCCACCGGGATGAGCGTGTCCTGCTCTCCGTGGATGATGAGCACCGGCAGCTTCACGTCGGGCGCCTTGGAGAAGGTGTCGAAGCGGTCCCTCACCAGGAGCTTCGTCGGCAGGAAGGGGAAGCCCAGCGCCGCGACGTCCGCGATGGACGTGTAGGGCGACACGAGCATCACCCGCGAGCCATGCCCGCGCCGCGCCATCTCCACCGCCACGCCCGTGCCGACGCTGCGCCCGCTGAGCACCGTGCGCTCCGGAGGCACGCCCTGGGCGCGCAGCCAGGCGAGCCCCGCGTCCGCGGCGGCGTAGATGCCGTCCTCGGAGGGACTGCCGGGCGAGGCGCCATAGCCGGGGTACTCGACGGCGAGGAAGCCCAGGCCCCACGCGTGCAGCCGCGTGCCGAAGTCCATCTGGCCCAGGAGCTGCTCGCCGTTGCCGTGGAAGTGCACCACCGTCGGCGCTCCGGGAGGCGCGGGCAGGTAGTACGTGTCCACGTACAGGCCGTCCTTCAGGGGCAGGCGAGCGAACCCCTGTTTCTCGGGGAGCTTGATGGCCGCCTTCGGCGCGGGGAAGAGCATGGAGCGCTGAAGCGCGAACGCGGCCACGCACAGCACGAGGTAGAGAATCGCGACGGTGGAGACCAGGAGGGTGAGCATGCGGCGCAGCCGGAGCATGAGGGCTCCAGTCTGCCCCATCCGGCCCCTCGCGTGATGGGGCATCGCCAGGTGCTCCCGCATCCACCTCCGGAAGTCCTCGCGTAGCCGCTTTGGTGGCCCGGCCACCGAAGTCCCTACGCACCGGAGGTCTCATCCATGCCGCACCACAGGTTCCACGTCGCGAGCGCGGTGCTCGCGTTCCTCACCGCCCTTTGCATCGCGCCCCACACCGCGCGGGCCCAACAGAGCTGCGACGCGCTCGTGCCCTCGGGCGGAGACGACGCGCCCACCATCAACGCCTGCCTGGCCAACACCGGGCGCGCCTCCCTGGGCGCGGGCGTCTTCCTCCTCTCGCGCCCCATCGTCTTCCCCCGCGCGCCGGGCGTGCAGCTCTCCGGCGTGGGCGCGTCCACCGTGCTCAGGCCCACGTACACCTGCGGCCAGAGCTCGCCGTTCGTGCTGCCTCTGGGAGCCCAGTCCGGGCAGTACCAGCCCACCCTCAGCGTGACACGCGCGCCGGGCGCCGTGCTGCGCGACTTCCGCGTCAACCTCCAGGAGCTTCGCCGCGACTGCGGCCACAAGGGCGCGTACACCCTCATGGTCGACAAGTCGGATGACGTGCAGGTGCTCAACCTGCGCCTGAGGGGCTCGCAGTTCGGCACGCCCGACTACACCAGCGGCGGAGCCAACGGCGGCGGCATCCAGTTCGTCAACTCCGCGCGCGGCGTCATCCGCGGCAATGACATCCGCGACGTCGGCTTCGCCACCGACGTGGGTGCCCAGTCGGCGGGGAGGAACGGCATCGCCATCGAGAACTCAGCCCGCACCCGCGTCGAGAACAACAACGTCGAGCGTGCGGCCTTTCAAATCTCCGTGTCCAACTTCAGCCCGGCCTTCGGCTTCACGGGCGACTCCAGCGGCACCTCCGTGACGGGCAACACGCTGGTGGGCGCGGCCAACATCAACTGCCCGGGCTGTTCACAGGGACGCGCCATCAAGCTCCAGGCGTGCGGACGCCTGGATGTCCAGGATGAGCTGCCACTTCGCAACCTCGTGGTGCGGAACAACAACGCCCGCGACTTCGGCGGTGCCAATGGCCAGCAGGGCGGCTCCGGACTCGACCTGATATGCGGCGTCCAGTACGGCACCTTCGAGAACAACAGCCTCATCGGCGCCGGCACCGCCGAGTTCGCCGGACAGGTGCGCAGCTCCTTCCAGTCGCTCGTCAACCCGAGCCACCACAACACGTTCAACTTCAACACCTTCGTGTCGGGACGGGGGCAGCCGGGCTGCGACGGCTCGTGCGTGGACGTGAACTTCAACTCGGACGCGCCGGACCAGATTGGGCTGCGCCGCGGTGTCGCGGGCACCAACTTCGCGAACAGCTTCCGCCCCGGGAGCAGCAACTGCGGCGACTACAGCCACGCCTTCTTCAACTACCCGGCGGGGCAGAACTTCGTGAACCGGGGACAGAGCCTGCTGCTCGCCGCCGCGGGCACGAAGCCGGGCACGTCCACCGTCTTCCGCTTCAAGCGGCAGGACGGCGTCCAGGTGGCGGCCTTCACGTCCCAGTCCGCCAACGGCAACTGCGTGGTGAACCAGCAGTTCTTCCCCATCAACGCCGCGCAGTTCGCTCCGGGCCAATACGCCCTCTTCGCCGAGTACTCCGACGGCAGCAGCAATGGGGTCTTCATCTCCAATGACCCCGTCGGCACCATCGACGTGCGTTGAGGCCTACGTGGCGAAGGGCCCCAGCGGCGCGGGCGGAGTGAAGCCTGGGAACACCTTCGCCAGGTCCACTCCGGGACGGCACGCGCGCAGCGCCTCCGCGAGCGGTGCGCGCACGTCCGTCCACGAGGGCACGTCGCGCCCGTCCTGCAGGTGCTCCGGTGCGAGGGAGTCGAAGCGGCCGTACACCTTCCCGCCGCGCACGCCTCCACCGAGCACCAGCATGGCGCTGCCCACACCGTGGTCCGTGCCCCGGCTGCCGTTCTCCCGCACCGTGCGGCCGAACTCCGTGAGCACCACCACAGTGACGTGTTCCAGCTTGGGACCGAGGTCCGTGGCGAAGGCTGCCAGCGCTCCGGCGAGCTCCTGGCATCGATTGGCGAAGACGCCCGAGGCCGCGCCCTGCGCCGCGTGCGTGTCCCAGCCACCCATCTCCGTGGCGGCGACTTCGAGCCCTACGTCACCCTTGAGCAGCCTCGCGATGTCTCGCAACCGTTGACCCAGCGGGCCTCGCGGGTACTCCACCGTGGAGTCGGAGGGCAGCTTCGACAGGCGCTCCGTGTCGAGCTGGGACAGGGCCTCGAAGGCGCTGTGTCCCGTCGTGCGCAGGGCTTCGTCCACCGCGCCCGCGTAGAGCGCGCTGAAGCCACTGGCGGCCTGCTCTCCGCGCCTGCCGCCCCGGAGGCGGAACTCCTCCAGCCGTCCCATGGCCAGGGCTCCCGAGCTCCCGAACAGGGCTCTTGGCAGCGTGGGCTGGAGGGCTACGGCTCGCAGCGCGGCGCTGCCTTCCTCGTCTTCGAGGGCGCGATTGAGCCAGCCGTCTTGTGTGGACTTGCGGCCCGGGGTGCCGGACTCCACGAAGTCCTGCGCGTCGAAGTGCGAGCGCACCGGCTCCGGCAGCCCCACTCCGTGCAGCACCGCGAGCCGGCCGTCCTTCCAGAGCGGGAGCAGCGGCTCCAGCTTCGGGTGCAGGCCGAAGCGTCCGTCGAGCTTCAGCGCGGCGTCCGGGCCGCTGCCAGGTGACTTCAGCGCCAGCGTGGGACGCGCACGGTGGTACGCCGCGTCCTCGACGGGTGGAATCAGGGACAGGCCATCCACGCCTCCGCGCAGGAAGACGGTGACCAATGCGCGACGGGCGGGCGTGTTGGCACTGGCGGCCAGCGCTCGGCCCAGGAAGCCCGGTGCGAGGACGAGGCCCGCGCCCGTCATTCCCAGGGCGCGCAGCAGGTGGCGGCGAGAAAGTCGCGGGCTCATGGATTCGAGACCTCCGGCGCACGGGTGGCGAAGTGACGGCACAGCGACGGGCTCATCGCTTCGTGACCTCTGGCGCATCGAGCAAGCGCCCGGTGAAGAGACGAGCTCATTGCTTCTGGAACTCCGGCGAGCCGAGCAGCAGCCCGGCGATGAGGGGCACGTCCACGGGTTTCTGCTCGCCCTCGGCACTGGCGGCCTCCGCCCGCTTCGACAACGCAGCGAGGATGGTGGCCCGCGTCTCCTCCGAAGGCGACGCTCCCAGCAGCACGCGGCCGAGCGCGTCCACCTGGGCCTCCGCCGTGGATTCGGCCGGTGCGTCCAGCTTCACTCGCGTGCCCGGCAGTCTCCCGGAGACGAGCTCCAGGCTGAAGTTGAGCCGGGCCACCAGCGCGCCACTGTTCACCCATGGCGCGGAGACCTCCGGGAACCCCGTGGGCGCGGGCGCGCGATAGAGCGGCTCACCCATCCTCGCCAGGGACTGCACGAGCCTCGGCCTCACCGTCACCTCCGCGTCCGTCGCTCGCAGCGCCGACACCACGAACTCGAAGGGCGTCTTCACCTTCGCCGCTCGCGCCTCGGACGCCCAGAACTCCGGCGACTGGAAGAGCGCGCGGTACACCGTGCGCAGGTCTCCATCCGAGTCGAGGAACGCCTTCGCCACCCGCTCCACCAGCGCGGGCGGCGGCGTGTCCGAGACGAACCGCCGCGCCAGCTTCGTCGCGATGTGCCGCGCCGTGGCGGGATGACGCGCGAGCAGGTCCAGCACCCGCTCGCCGTCCTCCAGGTTCCCTCCCGAGGGAATCCGCTGCCCGAGCACGTGCTTCTCGTCCGAGTCATGCGCCCTGCGGCGGAAGAAGAACTCGGGCTCGCGACGAGGGCGGCGGATGCTCCAGCCGGTGAAGCAGCGCGCGACTTCACGGACATCCTGCTGCGTGTAGCCACCGTCCACGCCGAGCGTGTGCAGCTCGAGCAGCTCGCGCGCGTAGTTCTCGTTGAGGCCGGGACGGGGCTCCGCGTCCTCTGCTTCCTCGGACTCCATCATGGCTTCGTCCGCGCCCGCCGCTGGCGCCGCGTCCCGGCGCGGGAGCCTGGGCATGCCGTCGCGCGTGCTCCGCCAGTTGTCCAGGTAGAAGAGCATCGCCGGGTGACGGGCCGTCGCTCCGAGCAGGTCCCTGAAGCGGCCGAAGACATGCGGGCGGATGGCGTCGCGCTCGTAGGACGTCACCATCCACCGCACCGCGCCCTTCTCCGCCGACACGTTGAAGTGGTTGAACCAGAAGTCCACCAGCACCTCTTCGAGCTGGCGGGGGCTCTCCACCGCGCGCAGCACCTTGGCGGCGGACAAGTCATAGACGATGAGCGCGGGACGCAGCAGCTCGCGACCGTCCAGCAGCGCCTGCTCCCGCTCCTTCTTCAGCGGGTACTCGCGCGCGAGGTCCGCCATCGACATCGTCAGCGTGGGGTAGGCCTGGAGCTTCGCCTCCAGCTCGGGTGGCAGCTTCGACTCCGAGGGAGCGAGCTGCGCCTCCACCCAACCCTCCACGCCCAGTCGCCGCACCTCGCCCCAATCCCTCTCGGAAGGTCCGAAGGCCAGGCGCTGGAGGGCATGCACCGCTCGCGCCTCATCGAAGGGCGGCGGCTCGATGACATTCGCGCCCGAGGGGTGCGGGCCGTGCCCACACGAGAGCAGGACCGCCACCACGGGCCAGAGGAGCAGAATACGCATGGCAGAGGCTCCAACCCACGAGGCCGCCAGAAGTTACGCCGGGACCTCCGCGAAGAAGCCGAGCAGCAGCTTGCGGAACACCTCCGGCGCCTCCAGGTGCGGCGAGTGCCCCACGCCCGGCAGCACCTCCTCGCGCGCGTGGCCGCCCCGGCTCCGGTACTCGTCGAGCAGGGCCCGCATCTGCTTCACCATCGGCTGCGCCGGGTACACGTCCGCGCCCGGCCATCCCGGCACCGCGCCGAGCTGTCCCAGGAAGCCGAAGTCGAACAGCGACGTGTCCGAGACAATCTGGTCGTCCGCGCCGCGAATCCACAGCACCGGCGGTCGCGTGGGGATGGAGGGAAAGCTCCGCACGTCGAAGTACTTCCCGGAGATGGCGTTGTTCATGCCCCGCGTCCCCGGCCCCACGCCCGGCCAGTTCGCGGACTTCACGCTGTCGCCCGGGTAGAAGTCATCGCCCACCGCCATCTTCAGCATCTCCGCCACGAGGGCGTCCTCGCGCGAGCGCTCCAGCCGGAAGGGCGGCTTGAAGTAGTACCGGTTCATCACCGTGCGCGGCGAGGCGTCGTTCTCGTCGGACGCGTCCTTCGCGATGAGGCGCCGGACGAACTCCGGGTTCACCGTGCCGCCGCCCGAGCCCGCGAAGTCCGGCCAGCACGGCGCCACCGACGCATCGCCCTTCGTGCCGCCGAAGCCCGCCGGACTCATCGGCGACATCAACACCAGCGAGGCCACGCGCTCCGGGTGGTCCAGGGCGAGGCGCATCACCACACCCGCGCCCGCGGACCAGCCCACCAGGTGCACCTTCTTCCCCGCGGGCACCAGGTCCGGCTTCTCCAGCAGGGCGAACACGTCATCCGCGAAGTCCCGCACGCCGCGCGTCGCGTCGATGGGCGCGCGCTCCGTCTCGCCGAAGCCCCGCAGGTCCGGCGCGAGACAGCGGAACGACGCGGGCATCGCCGCCAGCGTGTCCTCGTAGAAGCGGCAGGAGGACACGTTGCCGTGGACGAAGACCACCGGCACTCCCTCCGGTGCACCGCTCGACAGCAGGTGCTGCTCACGGAGGCGGGACGTGGAGACCTTCAGGGACTCGATTCGGGGCAGGACGTTCGCGGTCGTCATCCCCGCAAGAATCGACCAGCGCCCGCCCGAGCGGAAGCCCCGTCCGCTCAGCTCCCGCCTTCCAGCTCGGCGATGAGGGAGACCAGGTCGTCCTGCTCGCCCTGGATGACGAAGACGCCGTCCTCCGGCGACCGCGACTCCGTGGGACTCGCGGGAGACGCGCTCCGCCGCGTCCGCGCGTGCTGCGCGGGAATCCGCGTGACGACGGCGGGCCGCGTTTTCGCGGCGGGGAGGAGCGACTCGCGCGAGGGCTCCGCGACGGGCGCCGCGGTGGGCGCCTCCTCCGTAGGTGTGGAAGGCTGGCTCCAATCCGTCTTGCGCGCCAGCCACTCCGCGTAGCGCGGGAAGGACCAGCAGCCGTCCGCGGCGCCAGTCTCGATGGCGGAGGGAATCTTGTAGAAGTGCCCCTGCCTCACGATGCTCTTCACCGGCGTGCTGCCCATCAGCACCTCGCACTCGGGCACGCGCAGGCCCACCTCGGGCCGGTAGCGCAGCCGCTGGCACACCACGCCCACGAGGCAGTCCGCGAGCTGCGCGCACACCGCCGCCTGCATCTCCGGAGGAAAGGCAGACACCACCCGAGACAGCGCCTCACCCGCGCTCGCCGAGTGCACCGTGGCCAGCACGAGGTGCCCCGTCTCCGCCGCGTTCAGCGTCAGGCGCATCACCTCCGGCTCGCGCATCTCCCCCACCATCAGCACGTCCGGGTCCTCGCGCATCGCATCGACGAGCGCCTGCGCGAAGGACGGCGTGTCCCGCCCCACCTCACGCTGGCGAATAAAGGACAGCCGAGGCACCAGCGCGTACTCGATGGGGCTCTCCACGGTGATGATGTGGCGCGACTCCTCCAGGTTCAGCTCCTGGAGCAGCGCGGCCAGCGTGGACGTCTTGCCCGAGCCCGTGGGCCCGCACACCAGCACGAGTCCATGCGTGGGCTCCACGAGCCGTCGTAAATCGGGGTGCAGGTTCAGGCGCTTCAGCGTCGCCTGTGACGTGGACAACAAACGGATGGCGAAGCCCACACCCCGCGCGCTGCGCAGCACGTTGATGCGGATGCGCTGTCCCTCCAGCGTGCGCGACAGGTCGTACGAGCAGCGCTCCACGAACTCGGGCCAGTCGTCGCCGACGACTTCACGGGCCAGCGTGGTGAGCGTGGAAGCGGACAGCGGCTCGCCCACCAGTCGCAGCGCGCCTCGCACGCGCAGCGCCATGGGCATGCCGCCTTCCAGGTGGACGTCGCTGGCCCCCTGCTCGCGGGCCTGGCGGATGATGGCTGAGAGCTGCATGCGGGCCTCCTTGTCTGACCCGCCACGTGCGGAGCAATGCACGTGCCGACAGGGCCTCACGAGTGGACGCGAGGCCACGCGGCGACGGCCCCGTGCCGGATTGTCGGAACAACGCGGGAGGTACCGGGACAGATTGTCCTCCCCGTTCGCGCAGTCATGTCTGGGGAGCAGGCAGCCTGGCACTCAGGCCGGATGCGGCCTCGGATGAGCCATCCGTCGCATGCGCGACATGAGGCCGCGCTTCATCCCAGCAGCGACATCAGCGTGAAGGCGATGGACCCCAGCACGAGGCCCGCCCCCAGGCCGGTGATGATGATGACGGCCACCGGGTGGCGGTCCACGAAGCGCAGCACCTCGTGCAGGCCGCGCTTGAGCAGCGTGCGCTGGCACTGCACCACGATGTTGCCCTCCATCAAGCCCTGGAGCGCCTCAATCATCTCCTCCACGGACTGGTAGCGCTTCGTCACGTCCTTCTTGAGGCCCTTGGACACGAACCACGACAGCTCCGCGGGCACAGGCTGCTGGTGCCGGCTCGACTGGAGCTCGCCCACCGCGGGCGAAACCCGCTGCACTCCGTCCAGGATGTCCTCGAGCGACTCGCGCCCGTCCAGGTAGTGCTTCAGGAAGAGGAACTCGTGGAACAGCACGGCGAGGCTGTACACGTCGCTGCGCGCGTCCAGCGCGTCGTCGCCGCGCGCCTGCTCCGGGGACATGTAGAGCGGCGTGCCGACAATGGAGCCCACCTGCGTGCGCAGCGAGGCGGCCTCGCGCAGACCCACCGGGGGCACCGCGTGGATGCGCATGGCCACGCCCTGGCTATCGGGTGTCGGGGCCGGAGCGGGCGCGCGCACCGCCCGGGCGAGGCCCCAATCCATCACCGTCACCTCGCCGAAGGGGCCCACCATGATGTTCGCGGGCTTCAGGTCGCGGTGGATGATGCCCTTGCGGTGCGCGTACGCGACGGCGTTGAGCACTCCGAGACACACCTGCACTCGCGCGCGGAAGCCGAAGCGGTCGTGCGTGGCCCTGTCCCCGCGCCGCAGCTTCGCGATGAGGGACTCCAGCGTGTCGCCGTGCAGGTGCTTCATCACGAAGAAGTACCGGCCACGCTCGTCGATGCCCACGTCGTGCACCGGGACGATGTTCGGATGGTCCAGCTGCCCGATGGTGCGAATCTCCTCCACGAAGCGCAGCACCCGGTCCACGTCCGCGCCTTCCGGCAGCCGCTTGAGCGCCACCAGTCGCTCGATGTCGTGGTCCTTCAGCAACACCACCTCGCCCATGCCGCCCTGCCCCAGCGGGCGCATCTCCTCGAAGCGCTCACGCTGGAAGGGGACGAGGTCCGCCCGGTCTCCCTTCCATTCCACCCGCGGCAGCACCGTGTTGCGACGCGCAGTGGAAGCAGACGCGGGTACCGCTGGCGCGGCCTCGCCGGGGGACTTCTGCGAGAGCACCGTGGCGTCCAGGGCGTAGCGAAGCGTGTCCGTCATGGCCCGCCTGAATAACGAGCCCCCCGCCGCACACTCAACCCCACCTGCTCCGCCAAATACTCATTTCCGGATGGAGGTGGATACGGACCCCATGGTTTGCCGCTTATACCTGGGTAGGGCCTGGTCCTTCGGCAGGCTCAGGGTGATTCGATTTCCATGCGGTAGCCCACGCCGCGCACCGTTTGAATCGCGAAGCGCGAGGCGCTGTTCCAGCCGAGCTTCTTCTTCAGGCTGGAGACGAAGTTGTCCACGGTGTGCGGGTCCACGACGACATCGCGGCCCCACACCGCGTCGAGGATGTCGTCACGGCGCAGCACGCGCTCCTTCTCGCGCACGAGGAAGGCGAGCAGGTCGAACTCGGTGCGCGTCAGTTCCACCGGCGAGCCCTGGGGCGACTCCAGCTTGCGGCGGTCCAGGTCCATCTTGTAGCCGGCGAAGCGCACCTGCTTCGTCGGCGCACCGCCGGAGCGCTTCACCAGCGCGCCCACGCGGGCCAACAGCTCGCGCAGCCGGTAGGGCTTGCCGAGGTAGTCCTGCGCGCCCGCCTCGAAGCCGCGCACCACGTCGTCCTCCAGCGTGCGCGCGGTGAGCATCAGCACCGGCGTCGTCACGCCCTCCTCGCGCAGCGCGCGGCACAGCGAGTAGCCGTCACCGTCCGGCAGCATCACGTCCAGGAGGATGAGCTGGAATTGGCCCTTCGCGAGGTGCTCTCGCGCCTCGCGCACGTTGGTGGCCTCCTCCACCGCGTAGCCGCCCTGGTGCTCCAGGTTGTCGCGCAGCGCGAGCCGCAGGTTGGTGTCGTCCTCCACGACGAGGATGGTGGGCTGGGGAGAGGTCATGTCGTCACCGTGGGGGGAACGTGAGCTCGAAGGTGGTGCCCTCGGGGCTGGAGGCCGCGACGCGCAGGTTGCCTCCATGCAGGCGCATGATGCGGCGGCAGAGTGCCAGACCCAGGCCGCTTCCGGGAACATCCCGTCCCTGCCCCGGCAGTCGGACGAACTCCTCGAACACGGTCTCCCACTGCGCCTGGGGAATGCCGATGCCGTTGTCCGAGAAGCGCACCCGGCCCCCGGGCAGTGCTTCCACGCGCAGGCGCACGGGGCTGCGTTGGTTGTAGGCACAGGCATTGCGCGCGAGGTTGGACAGCAGCAGGCGCAGGAGCTGCGCGTCCGCGCGGAAGGTCTGCTCTCCGACCTCGGCCTCCAGCTCCACCGGCACCTTGGACCAGGCTTCCAAGTCGCGACGCAGGAGGGACACCAGCTCGTCGAGGCGCACGGGCTCCAGCCTCGGCACCCAGCGGCCCTTGTCGATGCGGTTGAAGGAGAGGAGGTTCTCCACGAGGAAGCCCAGGCCGTCGGCCTCGCGGACGATGCGCGCGGGATAGTCTCGCGCGTCCGTGCCCTCCGCGAGCCGCCACTCCAGCGTCTCCGCGAGCAGCCGGATGGAGGCCAGTGGCGTGCGCAGCTCGTGCGACACGGTGGCCACGAAGTCGCTCTTCAGCTCCAGGAAGCGAAACTTGCGCTGCTGCGCGACGAAGGCCAGCGCGAAGATGGCCACGGCCAGCACGCCGCACAGCGCCACCATGCCCGTCTTCAGGCGGTAGCGCCGCTCCAGCGCGCCCTGGGCCCGCGCCCACTCGGGCGTGTCCACCGAGAGGGGCAGCGCATCCAGGGACAGCACCTCCGCGTCTCCGAGGAGGCGCACCCGCCCGTCGACTTCGAGCAGGCCACGCTCGCGCATCTCGCGGGTGAGGGACTCCAGCAGCGAAGTCGGGTCCACCGCCACGCCGCGCACCTGGCTGCCTCCGCGCGGCTCCAGGTAATAGCCGGCCCGCACCAGCGAGGGGCCCGGCAGCGTACGGGGTAGCGGGAGCGGCTCGGTGGCCAGCTCATTCACTCGCGACTCGAAGTCCGCGACCGGAGCGCCCACCTTCGCGGAGAGGGCAGCCACGCGCTCGCGCAGGAAGGAGAAGTCCGTGGCGGTGAAGCGCGAGCGGCGCAGGAGCAACAGCCGCTGGAGCCCTTCCAGCCGCCCTCCCCTTCCATCGGCGAGGCCGTCCCGCACCAGCGCGTGCATGAGCTGGGGCACCGGGTCTCCGCGCTCGGCCAGGGACTCCAGCACCACCAGCAGGCCCGGCACGTCGCGAGTGGAGGCGAGCACGTACTGCGCGCGGTGCTGGAGCAGGGACATCAGCGCCACCGTGGAGGCGCGACGGTCTCCGCGGGCCAGGGCGGTCTCCACGGCTCGCACCAGCGCGAGGCGCTCCGCCCAGGGGTCCCCCTCCTCCTCGTCCGCGCGCTCGGTGCCGGCGCGCAGACGGGCGTAGCGCTCCTTCGCGGGGGCGTCGTCGCCGGCGTCGTGGAGGGCCATGCGCGGCAGGAGCTGCTCTCCGCGCTCGCGCAGGTACAGGCCGGTGGCGGGGAGGAGCGGGTCCACGGACGCGGCCTCCAGCGCGGGGCGCGCGGCCTCCAGCCTGTCCTGCAGTGACTGTGACAGCGAGGCGCGCGCGTACTGCTCCAGTGCCTTGCGCCGCGAGTCGAGCGAGGCCTGCGCGTCATCGCGCTCGGCGGCGAAGATGCGCTGGAGGTAGCCCAGGCCCCAGCCGAGCCCGACGAGGCCGAGCACGAGGGCAATGACGGTGGGCAGGAGGCGGCGGAGCATCGTCTCGGGCTAGTTGTCCGTCCCCGGGGCGCGGTCCTGGTCCATGGCTCTCATGGTCGATTCGACTTCGCGGTCCTTGCGCTTGTCGAGCCCCTGCGCCTTGCGGATGAGCGCGCCCAATTCCACCACGTCCGGACGGCTGTGGAAGGGCTCGCCCACGTCGTCGCAGAGGGCGGCCAGCCGCGCCCAGTCGAGCGTGCGCGTCCAGTAGGAGTCGCGCAGCTTCTCCGCGAAGGCGGCGGCCACGTATGCGAGGCGCGTGGCGGGCGCGGCGCGGGCGTAGGAGGCGCGCAGCACGCTGGAGGGCAGCAGCTTCTGCACACGCCTCCAGCTTCCTCCGTCCGCGACGTCGTAGTGGATGCGCAGCGTGCCGAAGGCGATGGCGGGGCCGTGCACCTTCACCTCGTAGATGGCGGTGACGGCCTGGCCCGGGGCGAGCGGCGTCTTCGGCTCGTCGTCCTCGTCGAGCGACTCGGGTGCGGGGACGGCGCGCTCGTAGCCCACGAGCCGGTAGCGAGCCACGGCCGCCCGGTCGAACTCCACCTGTACGTCCACGTCCGGGAGCGCCTCGCGGGCCCGCAGGGTGATTCGCACCACGTGGTAGCCCTTGCGGCTGGGAGACGGGAAGCCCTCCGCTTCGATGACGAAGGGGCCGTGGACATCGCCGGAGTCGCCGTAGTCGAAGGCGTTGATGAAGGACTCGGCCCAGACGATGCGCTCGTCGGGGAGCACGTCGCGCTGCAGGTAGTCGCGCGCCACGGAGTACGGCGTCGTGTCCACGCCGACGAAGAAGACGGAGAAGCGGTCCTCCTCGGTGTCGATGGTGGGGTTGACGCCGTTGCTCCCGGGCTTGGAGTGGCTGCGCGAGGAGTCGTCGGAGTCCCGGTAGAAGTACTGGGTGGCGTCCTGCAGCGGGGTGAGGTGCCGCAGGGCCCAGGTCGGCGGGTCGCCCGGAGACTCGCGCGGCGCGAGGTAGGTGGGCATGTAGCGGGCGATGCCTTCTGCCTCCGTGCGCAGCGGCGGGGCCAGGGGGGCCACGGACTGGAAGGCGCGGGCCGGGTCCTGCGCGTTGACGGGAGGCGCGACGGCGATGCTCGGAGGCGCCTCTGGGGTGATGGGGGGCAATCCCCTGTCGATGCTCGGGAAGGGATTCACCGCCCGGGTCTCGCCGGGGTTCGCGGCGGAGGCCAGCTCCATGTTCACGCGCACGATGCCGCCGGGCTTCAGGCGGAGGTCCGTCTTGGTGAAGGGAAGGAAGGACTCCTTCTCGAAGCGGAGCGCGTAGGTGCCGGGCGGGAGCTGGGGGATGCGGTAGTTGCCCTGGGCGTCGGTGACGGCCACCTGCTCCGTCTTCAGCGCGGGCGAGGTGGCGGTGACGCGCACGCCCGCGATGGGCCGCAGGTCCACGCGAGCGACGACGGCACCGAGAAACGTACCGTTTTGTGCCAGCGCGGGCGCGGCGAGGAGCAGGAGGGCGCCACACAGGGCATGGAAGAAGGCGGGCTTCATGGGGTGGCCAGCACGGTGCGGCTGTCCTCGAGAGGGCCCCGCAGCGTGCCGCAGACGGGGTGACCAATCATCACGGTTTCATCATGGCACGGGGGACCGGCGCACGCCTGCTTGCTGGCGCGTACGCCGGGTACGCGTCAGTGTCCGAAGTCCGGGCTGCCACGCTGTGCCGACGGAGCCCGATAAACCAACTGGGGCGTGCCGTCCGGAACGACGACGGGCATCCGCGAGAGCATCCAGGACGGCGTCACGGCACGGGCGCGGTCCACCCGGAAGCCGTCCCGCGTGAAGTGTCGTGGGCGGGCCACGGCGACGTGCTTTTTGACCTCCACGCCCACCGGAGCGCAGGTGAGCGCCGGGTCGATGTCGATGGTCGGTGGAGTGGCCGTGGCCTTCGGCGAGGAATCCTCAGCGCTAGCGGCGGTGGACAGCAGGAGCGCACAGAGAGCGGCACTTCGTACGAATGGGTTCATGGTGATTGCCATGTTCCCCATCCGGCTCGCGCCCCGCCGCACGCGAGCCTCCGTTCTTCATCATCGTTCCGTCACGGCGTCTTCGGCGCGTCGAACGGCACGTCCAGCACGGGCCGCGTCTTCGCGTCCGGCAAGTCGTAGTGCCACCACTCCATGCGGTTGGGCGTGAAGCCCGCGCCCTCCATCGCCTCGCGCAGAATCTCGCGGTGCTGGCGCGACGCCTCGGTGCCGCCCTCGTAGCCGTGGTGTGCCGCCGGACTGAACGTGTCGAAGGGCGTGGGCATCTCCACGTCCTTCCCCTCCAGCGTCACCAGCGTCAGGTCCACCGCCCCGCCCCGGTTGTGGTTGGAGCCCTTCTTCGGGTCCGCCACGTAGCCGGGCACCGGCATGATCTTCCACATCTCGTACTGCACCGCGCGCGGCCGGTAGCAGTCGTACACCTTCAGCCGGTAGCCCTTCGGCCGCAGCACGTCCGCCGCCTTCTTCAGCCGCTCCGCCGACTCCGGCAACAGCAGGCACCGCGCCGAGTCCGGGTACACCTTCCGCTTCAGGAAGTTGTCCGGCGTCGCGTAGCGCAGGTCCTCCACGAGGTCCGGCACCACCGTGGTCGCCACCACCAGCTTGCCCGCGTCCTTCGGCGCCTTCGACTTCGCGAGCCCCGTGCCGCTCACGCAGAGCGCCACCGCCCCCGCCGTCGCCATCCACGTCCGCGCCGTCATGCGCCCTCCGTGTAGCGCGTCGGGTCCGGCACGCCCGCTTCCTCGAAGCCCTTCTTGCGCAGCACGCAGCTGTCGCACCGGCCACACGCGCGGCCCTGCGCATCCGGGTCGTAGCAGGAGTGCGTCATTCCGTAGTCCACGCCGAGCTTCACGCCCTCGCGGATGATGTCCGCCTTCGTCAGGCCGGACAGCGGCGCATGCACCGTGAAGCGCGCGCCCTCCACGCCGGCCTTGGTGGCCAGGTTCGCCATCGCCTCGAACGAGCGGATGAACTCCGGCCGGCAGTCCGGATAGCCGCTGTAGTCCACCGCGTTGACGCCGATGTAGATGTCCGTGGAGCCCACCACCTCCGCCAGCCCCAGCGCCAGCGAGAGGAACAGCGCGTTGCGCGCCGGCACGTACGTCACCGGAATCCCGTGGCTCATCTCGTCCGCGGGCCTGTCTTTCGGCACCTCGATGTCCGCCGTGAGCGCCGAGCCGCCAACCTGACGCAGGTCGATGCTGACGATGCGGAAGTCCTTCACGCCCATGGCCGAGGCCACCTTGCGTGCCTGCTCCAGCTCCACCGCGTGCCGCTGGCCGTACGCCACCGCGAGGCACACCGGCTCGAAGCCCTTCGCCTTCGCCATGGCCAGACACGTCGTCGAGTCCAGCCCGCCCGAAATCAACACCACCGCCCGCCGTGCCATCTCAGTCCCTCCGCTCGCCCTGGACGATGTACGACGTGGTGCAGGTCGCCGGCTGGCAGTTGCAGTTGCGCGTGCCCGGCAGGAACACGTCCGTCAACGAGCCACACGCCAGCGACACGTCGTAGCCATTCTCCGTCGGACCCGGCACCGTGCCCGGAGGAATGCCGCCGTCGTGCAGCTTGCAGTCGCGGTTGAGCGCGCGCGCCTGGCTGTCGCTGAAGAGCATCACCTTCAGCGTCTCTTCAATCGCCGAGTCCTCGCAGCCCGTGCCGCACGTGGCGCGCGGGGCATTGGCCCGCAGCGTGGACGTGGCGTTCTGCCCGGCGTAGCCCGCGTCGCGCGAGTAGCCCTGCACGGTGAAGTAGCCGGTGCCCGCGTCGGTGTCGCGCGAGAAGGTGCCCTCGAAGCGGAACACGCCCGCGTCGTCGAGCTGCGCGAAGTCTCGCACCGAGGCGTCGCACGTCGTCCGCGACGGGTCCAACCTCGCCTCGAAGCGGAAGGTGCCGAGCACCTGGTTGCCCGGGTACACCGGGTCCGAATAACAGGCCATGGCCACGGCGACAGCCGCGACCGGGAGGACGGAAAGGGCAAGGCGCTTCAGGTGCATACCGCGGGCAGGCTACACGGCTACGCGCCGTCGAGCACGGAAAGGGCCACTGCCCGGAAGAGCGAGCCCCGAGCGAGCACGAGGCCCACCTCCACCTTCGCCGGGTCCCCTCCGCGCACCTCGGAGTCCACCTGCGCCAGCACCCGCCCCGCCGCCAGCGAGGCCGGCATGGCGCGGAAGGCCTTCACCGCCGCCTCCGCCAGACCGGGCACGTCGCCGGGCCGCGCCAGCTTCACGCCGGACTCGCCCAGCGCCAGGGCCAGAGCGCACAGGTAGCCCAGCTCCGTCGCGCCGAACGCGGACAGCGCGCCCGCGCCCAGCACCAACTCCTCGGCGCTGGCGAGGTACGCCTCCACTCCGCCCACCGGGTCCACCATCACGCGCAGCGCACCGGCGCCCATCGACGACAGCAGCGGGCGCAGCGCGGCGGCGAGGCGCGGGAAACGCTCGGACGTCACCGGCACCCCGTTGGGAGGCACCGGATGCTGGAAGCCGGAGGGCACCGGCAGCGGAGAGATGGGCGCCATGCGAGCCGCCGCGCTGCTGGAGTCCAGCGCCGCGCCGAAGCCGTCCGCGCGCTCCGCGGCCTCCACGCGACCCAGGCCGCGCAGGGCCTCCGCGTAGAGCGTCCAACCGTCCACGTCCAGGGGCTGCGCGCGCAGCAACTCCGGCCAGAGGCGGGCCGCGAGCGGTGCGCCCTCGGGAGAGGAGGCGAGCCGCTCGGCCGCCATGCGGGTGACTTCCGGCGACAGCACGCTGGCCTCGAAGAGGCGCTCCGCGAGCCGGGCCGCGGGCGAGACGAGCTGCGCGTCCAGGTAGCCGCGGAGGATGGACTCCAGCACGGCGGGCTCGTCGGTGAGCCGCTCGCGCAGGCGCAGCGCCTCGCCGGTGAGGCCGCGCTCCTCGGCGAGCCGTGCGCGGCGGGCCAGGCGCTCCTCCGTCTCCGGGAGGCTCTCGAGCTGCGCGGCGGCGTCCGCCACCATGCCCAGGGCCTCGTACGCATCCGCCAGCCGCTCACGGTACGGCAGGCTCGCCTCGGGGCCCTCCTCCACGGAGAGCCGCTCCGCGAGCGACACGAAGACGGCGGGCTCGGCGGCCACGTCGACGAGGGCCAGCAGGTTGCGCAGCGCCGGCACGTGCGCGCCGTCCTCGGCCAGCGCCTTCTCGAAGGCCTTGCGTGCTTCCTCGGGCTGGTCGAGCGGGCTCAGCAGCAGCTCGCCGCGCTCGTGGTGCAGGGCGGCGCGCTCGCTCGCGTCCTCCTCGGCCTCGATGAGCCGCGTCAGCGTCTGCGCCGCGGCCTCGAAGCGGCCCAGCTCGAACTCCAGCCCGTGGCGCTCGCGCAGCAGCTCCTTGCGCCGGGAGGGCCAGCCGTCGGCGGCCATGGCCAGCGCTTCCACGCGGGCGTGCTCCGGCTGTGCGTGCACCTTGGCCAGCACGGCCCCGGCCAGCGCCTCGGGCAGCTTCTCCAGCGTGGGCAGCAGCAGCGTGAGGCGAGCGGCGAAGCTCGCGTCGGAGGACAGCTCCTCGAGTGCACGCAGGCGGGAACGCAGCGGGGCGCTCGCCGAGCGGAGCACCTCGTCGCGCAGCGCCACCGCGAAGGCGGCGTCGCGCGCCTCGGACACACCCGCCAGCTCCAGCAGCCCTTCCGTCTCGCCTTCGGCGCGCAGGCCTTCCGCCAGAGCAGCGGCATGCGCGGGGTCCGCGTCCGGCAGTCCGGCCAGGGCCCACAGCGCCTCGCGCTCGCGCGCGGTGTCACCGGCCTGCGCGGCCATGGCCAGCGCGTCCGTGTAGTCACCGGCGGCCATGGCGGGCGCGAAGCCCACGTCCAGCGCGCGAGAGAAGGCACCCAACCGGCCGAAGCGCTCCGCCAGCTCCGACGGAGGCAGCATGTCCGGCGCCTCGGTGGCGATGCGCTCGATGACCTCCAGCGCCTCGCCGTGCTCGCCGGCCTTCTCCCAGAGGCCCACCGCCTCCAGCAGCAGCGGCGGGCGCTCCTCAGGCGCCGCGAGCCGGGCCGCCTGCAGCAGCGCGCGCGCGGCGCTCGGCGCGTCTCCGGAGGTGCGGTAGAGCTGGGCCACGCGCAGGGCCGCGTCCACGTCCGGCTCCACCGCCGCCGCGGCCTTCGCCGCCTTCAGCGCGTCCGGAAGCCGGCCGGCGGACTCGAAGGCCCGCGCCGCGGACATGAGCAGCACCTGGCGCTCGCGGCCGGACACCAGCTCCGCGCGAGCCACCTGCACCTCGGCCCGGCGCGCGGGCACGTCGCCCAGCAACTGCTCCAGCGACACCAGCGCGTCCGCGTAGCCAGCGCCCGCGGGGCCGCGAGACACCACTGCTTCGAGCGCCTCGCGGGCCGCGTCCTCGCGCTGGGCGGCGCGGGCGAGAGAGGCCTGCTCCAGCCGCAGCACGGACGCCTCGTCCGCGTCCTCCACGCGCGGCACCAGCCGCTCCAGCGCCTCCAGCAGTCGCGTGGACTCGCCGCGCTTGCGCAGTCCTTCCACCAGCGCGCGCAGCGCCGTCAGGTCCTCCGGCGCGGCCTCGGCGGCGCGCTGGGTGAGAGCCCAGGCCGTGTCCTCGTCGGCCAGCGACTCGGTGGCGACGGAGGCGGCGGCCAGCAGCAATTCGGCGGCGCGCTTGCCTCCGGCGGCCTCGGCGCCGGCCGCGTACACGTCCAGCAAGTCCCCATGACGACCGAGGGCGTGCAGGCCCGCCACGGCGCGGTCGATGACGGCCCCGTCGGCGGGGCGCAGACGCGCCAGGGGCAGCAGCGCGTCGATGGCGTCCTTCGGGTCGTCGAAGAGGTCCGCCGCGCGGCGGTAGAGCACCTCGGCCGTGGCCGTGTCGTCCGCGCGGCGCGCGAGCTGGAGCGAGGCCCGGTACAGCCCCGGCCCGTTGCCCGTGCGCGAGTGGACCTCGGCCAGCAGCGACAGCGCCTCGCGGCCGCGCTCGCCCTCGGGCTCCAGCGCCACCACGGCCTCGAAGGCATCCGCCGCGTCGTGGTACGCGCCCGCGCCCAGCGACGCATGGCCCAGCCGCAGCCACGTGCGCGCGCGCACCGGCACCGGCAGCGCGTCACCACCGGCGGACAGCAGGCGGCGGTCATACGGCCGCGCGGCGATGGGGCCTCCACCCTTCGCGGCCAGCTCGGCGCGCGCGGACAGCGCCTCCACGTCGTCACCGGCGCGGGAGAGGTACTCGTCGAAGGCCTCGGCGGCCAGCAGCGCCTCACCCGCGTCCAGCAGGCTGTTGGCGCGCTCGCGCAGCAGCGGCAGGGCCTGGGGCGCGGGCAGCGCCGCGGCGCGCTGGGCCAGGAGCTCCGCCAGCCGGCGCACGTCTCCGGCGGCGCGCTCGCGCACGCGCTCGAAGGCCTCCTCGCTGGCGGGGTTCAGCTCGAACGCCTGGTCCTCGCACAGCAGCGCGCGCTCGCGGGCTCCGGCGGCGCGGAAGGCGCGGGCGGCGGCGAGGTAGCTCTCCGCGGCGTCGGCGGACTCCTGCCGCTGGGCCCGGCGCAGCATCAGCTCGGCGAGCGCCTGGTGGTCCTCCGTCTCCTCCAGGAAGGCGAGGTGACGCGTGAAGATGGGCTCGCGGAACGGGTCCGCCTCCAGCAGCACCGCGTCGAACTCGGCGGCGTCCGCGTGGCGCTTCACCTCGTGCAGCAGCTCCGCGGCCTGGGCCGTCAGCTCCAAATCATCCGGGCGCGCGGCGCGGGCGGCGATGAACGCGGCGGCGGCGGCATCCGGACGTCCCGCCCTGTCGCGGTAGAGAACGGCGGCGCGCTGGAGCAGGGCCGCGCGGCGCTCCGCATCCGGCTCGCCCTCGGCACACTCCTCGTACCAGGCGGCCAGCTCCGCGAGACGGCCGTCGCTCTCCAGCAGCTTCGCCAGCAGCGCTTCGGCCTCGGACAGCGAGCGGTCCGCGCGCAGGGCCTCGCGCAGGAAGGCCTCCGCCTTCTCCACGTCGGAGAGCACGCCCAGGTGCAGGCGCGCCAGCCGCAGCCGCAGCGTCGCCGCCTCGTGCGTGTCCTTCAGCAGCGGCAGCGCGCGCTCCAGCCAGCGGGCCTCCGCCTCCGCGTCGTCGCGACGCTCGGCCAGCGCCGCGCCCAGCCGCGCCGTGCCCAGGTCCTCCGCCAGCGCGAAGGCCCGCTCCAGCGCGGCCTCGGCGGCGGTCGGGTCCAGCTTCACGTCGCGCAGCAGCTCCGCGCGCTTGCGCTCGCAGGCGGCGGCGTCCGCGGTCTGGCCCTTCGACTCCAGCACGTCGCGCGCATCCGCCAGCGCGCGCAGCGCGTCGTCCGCGCGGCCGGTGTCCTCGGCGAGCCGGGCCTCCTCCGTGTACGCGGCCAGCGCCGCGGCCACGTCTCCGGCCTGGAGGCTGAGCGTGGCCACCTTGCGCAGCTCGGGGAGCAGCTCCAGCGAGCGGCCCGTCTCGCGGTACAGGCCCGCGAGCTGGCGCCGCAGCGGCAGCGGCTCCTTCGCCATGTCCGCCGCGCGAGCCAGCAGCGACGCGGCGACCCCCGCGTCCGCCAGCGCCGCGCGAGCCCGCTCCGCCAGCGCGACGAGCCGCCGCACCGTGTCCTCGGAAGGCGCCAGGGCGCGCGCATGGGTGACGAGCACGTCGAAGGCGCCGCGCGGGTCGTCCTTCTCCAGCAGCGCGGCGAGCCGCTGCACCGCGGCCTCGCACAGGGGCCGCTCGGCGAGCAGCTTCCGGTACGCGGCCACCGCGCGCTTCGTCTCTCCGGCCTGCTCGGCCAGCTCGCCCAGGCGCAGCCACGTGACCTCGGCGGCCTCGGGCGCCGCGCGGAAGTCCGCGTCGCGAGCGAGCGTGTCCTGCAGCGGCAGCGCTTCCAGCACCGCGCCGCGCAGGTAGAGGAGCTCCGCCAGCGAGGCGAGCTCGGCGCCCTGCGCGGGCACCAGCGCGTGGGCCTTGCGCGCCAGCTTCAGCGCGCGGTCCAGGTCCTGAGCGCCCCTGGCGTAGCCGGCGCCCTCGCGCAGCAGCGCGGCGGCCTCCTGGGCGGATGCGCTCTCGGACGCGGTCTCCAGCAACGCGGCGGCCTCGCGCAGCTCACCGCGCCCGGCGACGAGCGACACCAGCCGGCGGCGCACCGCCGCGTCGGAGGGAGACAGGCGCAGGGCCTGGCGCAGCGCCGCTTCAGCCGGAACGGGCTGCGCCAGTCGGTCGAGGTAGAGGTCCGCCAGCTCCGCGTACATCGCGGTGGCCTCGGCGGGCGGCGTGTGCGGCGCCTCGGCGGACAGCAGCTCCGCGAGGGCGGCCCAGTCCTGCTGGGCGCGCAGCACGCGCTGGAGGGCGGCGGTGGCCTGAGTGTGGCGCGGCGCCAGACCGAGCGCGGCCTCCAGGCTCTCCCTCGCGTCCCGGGTGCGTCCGCTCGACTCGAGCAGCGCGGCGCGAGTGAGCAGCGCCTCCACGCGGCGAGGCGTCGGCCCCTGGCGCGCGGCCTCGGCGAGCGCGGCGGCCTCTTCCTCCGGCTGCCCGTCGCGGTGGGCCAGCTCGGCCAGGGCGAAGAAGGCGTCACAGCGCTCGGCGGCGGGAGGCTCCAGCGCAATCGCGGCGCGCAGGGCTTCGCGAGCGGGAATGCGCGCGTCCTTCTCCACCAGCGCGGTGGCCAGGGCAAACAGGCGCTCACGGGCGCGCGTGGCGAGGTTGGCGTCGGCGGCGACGGCGCTGCGCCACACGTCCAGCTCGGCGGCCTCGTCGCCCGACTCGCGCGCCAGCTCGGCCAGGGCCAGCAGCAGCGGCGCGGGACGGCGGGAGAGCTTCGCCGCCTCGGAGAAGTCATCGCGCGCGGAGGCCACGCGGCCGGCGGCGCGGTGGAGCACGGCGCGGCGGGCGAGGAGCTCCGCCCGGACCTCGCCCGACGCGGCGGCCACGAGGGTGCCCAGCAGCTCCAGCCGCTCGGCCTCCTCCTCCGTCGTGCCCGTGCCCGGCGGGGGCAGCAAATCCAACAGCGACTGCGCGGCCCACGTGTCGTGCGGCTCCTCCAGCCGCAGGCTGCGCAGCGAGTCCACCGCCGCGCTCGCACGGCCCAGGCCCAGCGACAGCTCCGCCAGCTCGCGGCGGGCGGCGCGGCGGGGCTCGCCGGACAGTCGCGGCCACAGCTCCACCAGCAGGTCCGCCAGCGCCTCGCGGGCACCGGCCTTGCGGTGCAGCGCGGCCAGCTCCGTGCGGGCGTCCAAATCTTCCGGCGCACGGGCGCAGTACTCGGCCAGCAGGCGGCGCGCGGAGTCCGTGCGGCCCGCGCGCACCGCGGCGGTGGCGGCCTTGCGCGTGAGGGCGACACGCTCCGCCTCGCGCGGGGCGTCAGCGTCCACCGGCGGCAGCGCCAGCACGGCCTCGAAGTCCTCCAGCGCGGCGCGAGCGTCCGTGGGCAGGCGCAGCTCACCGCGCCGCTGACGGGCAGGGGCGAAGGAGGAATCCCGCTCCAGCGCCTCGGCGAGGAAGGCCTCCTCGCGGCTGGTGCCCGCGGCGAGCAGCGACGCGCGGAAGAGCAGCTTCGCCCCGGCGCGCGCATCCGGCACCAGCGCCGCGCGGCGGGCGTACAGCCTCGCGGCCTCCAGCTTCTCGCCGCGCTCCAGCTCCAGCTCGGCCAGCGACTCCAGCACCTCGGCGGCCAGCGGGCCCTGGGGGCTCGCCTCCAGCGCGGCCGTCAGGCGCAGCAGCGCGGCGGCCTTCTCTCCGCGCTCCAGCAGCGCGCGGGCGCTCTGGAGGAAGAGGGGCGCGGCCTCCTCCGCGCGGTCGGCGCCCATGAGCGCCTGGGCGCGGCTGGCCCACAGCTCGGCCAGGGCCTGCGTCTCACCGGCCTCGGTGTAGAGAGTCTCCAGGCGAGCGGCCAGCGCATCGTCCAGCCGGCGCAGCGGGAAGGCCTGCGCGTAGGCGGCGATGGCGCCGTCGCGGTCTCCCAACATCTCGCACGCGCGGCCCAGGCGGGCGCGCACGTCCGCCAGCTTCTCCGGCGCCGCCGTGCGGGGCAGCGTGGACAGCAGCGTCTCCAGCGCGCGGCGCGCATGCTCGGGCCGCTCGCAGCGCAGCGACAGGTCCGCGAGGTCCAGCAGCACCGCTGCGTCCGGCGCGAGACGCGCGGCCTTCTCCAGCGCCACCAGCGCATCGCCCACGCGGCCCAGGCGAGCCTCCAGCACTCCGGCCAGCTCGCGCAGCGCCGCGGCCGCGAGCCGCTTGTCGCCCTGCGCCTCCGCCACGCGCGCGCGCTCCTCCAGCGCCGTGGCCAGTCCCGACATGTCCGCGCGCTTGCGCTGCAGGGCGCACAGCTCACCGAGCGCGGGCAGGTCATCCGGCTCCGCGCGCAGCACCTCCTGGAGGGCGTGCACCGCGAGGTCCAAATCGAAGGCCAAATCACGCGCGGCCACCGCGAGGCGGCGGTACTTCTGCGCGCGGTCCTTCAGGTCCGTGGACAGCCGCGCCAGCGAGGACAGGCACCGCGTCAGCAGCGAGCCGTCACGCCGCGCCTCGGCCAGCGCGAGCAACGACTCCAGCGCGGCCCGGTGGTCGCCGTCCGCTTCGAGCGCGAGCAACAACAAGCGCTCGGCCTTCTCCGGCTGCTGGAGCTTGCCGCGGTACAGCTCACCGGCCTCGGCCCACAGCGCGGCGCGCTTGCCGGACTCCGCCTGGAGCGCGGCGGCCTTCTCCACCGCCTCGGCCAGTTCCTGCGAGCGGCCGGTGGCGCGGAAGTACGGAATCAGCTCCTCGAGCGCCACCGAGTCGCGCGGGTCCAGCGCCAGCGCGGCCTCCAGGTGCTCGCGAGCGCGCGCCGGGTCTCCCAGCCGCGTGCGATACAGCCGCGCCAGCGCGTGGTGGCTGGCGTGCGCGGCATGGCGCACCCCTTCCGAGCGCGGCGCGGGCCCCGCCAGCTCCAGCGCCTGCTGGTAGCCGGCGAGCGCCTCCTGCAAGCGCCCCAGTCCCTCCGCCACGCGAGCGGCGGCGAACAGCGGCTCCGGCTCACCGGGCAGCAGCGACACCGCTTCACGGAAGCGCAGCAGCGCGTTGTCCGGCTGCTTCAGGCCCTCGTCCCAGACGCGGCCCGCGAGCAGGTCCGCATGGCCCACGCGGTCCAGCTCGTGCCGGGCCATGGCCACTTCACGCAGCCGGTCCAACGCCTTCAGCGCACGCAGGTGCTCGCCGCCCCGGTGGCACAGCTCACCGAGGAGCAGCAGTGCGTCCGGATGGTCCGGCGCCAGCCGCAGCGCGGCCTCGCAGTGCAGCCGCGCACCCGCGACGTCATCCTCCGTCTGCGCGCACAGCCGCGCGAGGTGGACGTGCGCGTCGGCGGCCTCGGCCGGGTCCCTCGCGAGCGCCGCGAGCCGCCGGTACGCCCGCACCGCGCCGGCCCTGTCGCGGGCCTGGTCGGAGGCGCGCGCCAGCGCCTTGAGCGAAGGCAGGTGGTCCGGCTTGAGGCCCAGCAGCTCGTGCAGCGCCTTCACCGCCACCTGCGGCGCGGTGTCGCGCGAGCAGCGGGCGGCGGCCTCGGCGGCGTAGAAGGCCGCGGACTCCTCGGACGTGCGACGCGCGAGCGCGCACAACGCGAGATACCGCTCGGCCGCGCGAGCACCCTCGCCGCGACGCTCGCGCACCACCGCCTCGCCCCAGAGGGCCGCGGGGCTGCGGTCCCTGCGGCGCAGCAACGTGGCCGCGAGGTCCAGCGCCAGGTCGTGCGCCTGCGGGTCCGCCACCAGGAGCGACAAGAGCCGCTCGGCGGCGAACGGGTGCGCGTCCTGCGCGTCACCGGCCTGGAGATACGCCTGCCGCGCCTCCGCGAGCCGTCCCTGGGCCACCAGCCCTTCCGCGTCCGCGAAGGCGCGAGCGCCCTCCAGCGCGAGCATCAGCTCCTCGTCCGGAGCGGCCGGAGGAGGCAGTCCACCCGCGGCGAAGCGCAGGCGCAGGCCGGTGCTGGACACCTCCGCCGCGGACAGGCGCGCGGTGTCCAGCGCGGGCATCTTGTAGCCCCGGCTCACCGCCGCGAGCTGGCACAGCGCGGGCAACACGCGCGTGGAGAACCCCGTGGCCCCGCGCACCTCGACGTCCGGCACCAACCCCAGCGCGCCCACCGCCGTGGCGAGCAGCCCGGGCACCTGCACCGACGGAGTCGACGAGAACCCATACAGCCGCACGTCGTACAGGTAGACGGCGAGCTTCTCCCCGTCCGCGTCGAAGGCCACCTTGAAGGTGAAGGGCGTGCGCTCCGGCGCGGGCAGCCGGCCCTGGCCTTCGAGGTAGCCGGGGCGGAAGTGCAGCCGCAGCTCCTCGATTCCCGCGAGCCGCCCGGCCAGCTCCGCCACCTTGCGCGTCACCAGGTCCGCGTCGACGGACAGCTCCAGGAAGCCGAAGAGGAGCTTCTTTCGCTGGTAGCGCGTGGGCCCCGCACTGACGTTGAAGGGGAAGCTGACGTCCGGAATCTGCAGCGCGAAGTCGGAGATGCGCAGGCCCGGCAGCACCTCCAACGCCGGGAAGCCCACGAACGCCCTGCGGTCCAGCAGGCGCAGCTCGGGGGCGGCGGCGCGCGCTTCCTGCGCCGCGGCGGGCTTGGTGGAGTCGCTTTCGTTGGCCATCGCGGGGAGACAGACGCTACCACGCCCTCCAAGCCCTCGAAATTTCTGACAATCCCCCCGCTTGTGGAGCAGGCAACGAGGCGTAATGACGGGCTTGGCGCACTGTGCAGGAACGACATGCACCCCGGCCGGAAGTCGGACTATATGCCTCTCAAGTGCTGGCCCCCGACTCGCTCGTTCTCGAAGGTCGCTTCCGGGTCCTCCGACCGCTGGGCTCGGGTGGCATGGGCGAGGTGTACCTCGGTGAGCAGGTGTCCCTGGGCCGCAAGGTGGCCATCAAGGTCCTGCATCAGGATCTGCACGCCCAGGCCGGCATGGCCGAGCGCTTCAAGCGCGAGGCCCGCCTCCTCTCCGCCGTGGAGCACCCGGCGGTGGTGCACATCGTCGACTTCGGCGAGTCCGGCGACCACGCCTGCCTCGTCATGGAGTTCGTCGAGGGCCAGAGCCTCTACGACGTCCTCGTCCCCGGCCCCATGCCTCCGGGCCGCGCGCTTCCGTTGCTCCAGCAGCTCGCGGAAGGGCTGGCCGCCATCCACGACAAGGGCATCATCCACCGTGATTTGAAGCCGGAGAACGTCTTCATCTCCCCGGGCGCGCGCGGAGAGCAGGCGCGGCTGTTGGACTTCGGAATCGCCCGGCTCGTGGAGCCCGAGGCCGGCAGCGCCGTCAGCCAGGTGGGCGTGGTGCTGGGCACACCGGAGTACCTGTCTCCGGAGCAGGCCGTGGGCGCGAAGGTGGACACGCGCAGCGACCTCTACTCCTTCGGCGTGCTGATGTACCGCGTGCTCGCCGGGCGGCTGCCCTTCGATGGGCCCTCGCCGCGCCACTTCCTCGCGCAGCACGCGTCGCACGCGCCGCTGCCCCTGGACAGGGCGGCGCCGTCGCTGTCGCGCTACATCGGCCTGCTGTCGCTGGTGATGCGCCTGTTGGAGAAGGACCCGGCGAAGCGGCCGCAGAGCGCGCATGAATTGGCGGACGCACTGGCCGCGGCGCACTCCGCCCTCTCCGCCTTCACGCCTGGCCTGGGCACGCCCGTCTACGCACCTCGCGGAGCCACGCCGTCCTCCGGCACCTCCGTCTACGGCGGAGATGAGACGGCGGCTCCGGGGTCCAGCGGAACGGCCGTCTTCGCGGGAGGCGAGAACCCGGCGCCGGGGCCGAGCGGCACGGCCGTCTACGCGGGTGGCTCGCCCACGGCGCAGCCTCCGCCGCAGGGCAGCGGCACCGTGGCCTTCGGCGCGGGGAATGTCCCTTCCTCACCGGCCATGGCGCCCGTCGCGATGCGCACGGGGACGGCGGCCTTCGGGTCGCGGCAGTCCGGCAGCGCGATGTCGGTGTCGGGCAGCGCGTCGGTGGTGAAGCCGCAGAACCTGACGGTGATGCTCACCGACATCCAGGGCTTCACCGAGCGCACCAGCCGGCAGACGCACGAAGAGAACGCGCGGATGCTGGAGACGCACGACCGGCTGCTGATGCCGCTGGTGAAGGAGCACGAGGGTCGCCTCATCCAGAAGCGCGGAGATGCGCTGCTGGTGGTGTTCCGCTCCCCCACGGCGGGTGTGCTGTGCGGCATGGCCATGCAGGACCGGCTGTGGCGGCACAACCAGACGGTGCCGCCGGAGGAGCAGCTCCACGTGCGCGTGTGCCTGCACGCGGGCGAGGTGCTCGTCACCGCCGACACGGTGCTGGGCGAGCCGATGGAGGTCGTCGAGTCGGTGGAGCACGTGGCCTCCGCGGGCGAAGTCACCTTCACCGAGGCCGTGAATCTCGCGCGCAACCGCGCCGAGGCCGCCGCCGAGCCGTGCGGCACCATCACCCTCCCCGGCCGCGAGGAGCAGCTCCAGCTCTACCGCTGCCAGCACGCGGCGGAGGGCCCGCCCTACGGAGACCGCTTCACCTCGTCGGGCGGCATCGGGCCGCTGCTGGGCCGGGTGACGGGAGCGCTGGCTCCCATCGGTTCGCGCATGGCGGCGCTGCCCGTGAAGGAGCGGCTGAGCGACGTCGCGCGGCTCGCGGGGAAGGGGCTGTCGGCGGGAGTCTCGGCGCTGCGGCGCAACCCGCGCCTGCTGGCGGTGCTCGTGGGTGTGCTGGTGCTGGCGGGCGTGGGCATCGCGTGGGGGGTGCACCAGAACTCTCCGCCCGTGCGCGCGCTGGCGTTGCTGGACGAGGGCAAGAAGGAAGAGGCCCGGAAGCTCCTGGATGCGGTGCTGGACGAGGACCAGAAGGAGCCCGCGTGGCAGTGGGCGCGCGCGGCCGTCTTCCACGCGCAGAACTCGCACCGGAGCGAGCACTCCCTCCTCTCCAAGATGGATGAGGACACGCGGGCGAAGGTGGAGGACCGCGTCCTGGATGGGCTCGCGGAGGACTACGCCCGCGACGAGAGCGACGCGCTCGAGAAGCTCATCGGCCGCCTCCCGAAGGAGCACGTCGTCGACCACTTCGAGGACCTCGCCGAGGAGCCGTACTCGCCGAGGCAGTGGGGCGCGCTGCGCTACCTGGAGTCCGCGGGGGCCACGGGCGGCGTGGACCTGGTCCACGCGTACATCAACGCGCTGGACGCGAAGGACTGCGGCATCCGTGCACGGGCCGCGGGGCGACTGGAGGAGCTGGGAGACGACGATGCCGTCCCCGCCCTCACCCGCGTCACGGAGCAGCCGCGCGAGAAGAAGCTCCTCGGCAGCGGGAGCTGCGGCCACGACGAGGCCAACAAGGCCCTCCAGAAGCTCGCGCCGAAGCGGGACTGAACCGCTTCGGCGAAATCTCCCGAGGCGGGACCGGACATGCGCCAGGGATGAGCGGTGCTCCGCTACTTCTCCGAGGTTGTCGAGGCCCCCTCCGCGGCTGCCGCACCCACGCACTGGCGCTGGTACTCCGCCAGCGTGCGCGTGAAACGCTCCCGCTCCGGGGCGGGCCACTCGGCGGGGAGCTTCTCCACGGCGCGACGCTGCTCTGCGAGCGCCTGCTCACACTGTCCGGTGGCGGCCAGCACGGCCGCGGAGGTCTCCAGCACGTAGGAGTTGTCAGGCTCCTTCTCCAGCGCGCGCCTCACCAACGGCGCGGCCTCGGCATGGCGACCGGCCTGCACATGGAGCCAGGCCAGCTCGTTGGCCGGCCACCAGTAGGAGGGCAACAGGGCATGGAGGCCGCGCAGCGACTCGGCGAGCGCGGGGTTCTCCGGCGCATGACGCGAAAGCAGGGTCGCCAGACGGGCCCATGCCGGCGGACTCTTGGGGAACTGCTGCGTCCGAGCCGCCGCCACCTGGATGTGCTGCTCCGCCGTGAGCTCGACCCGGTAGGGATTGAAGTTGGCGGTGATGGTATAGGGAATCGAGATGGGCTGGCCCGCGATCCTCGCCGGCTGGAAGACCGCATTGGACGTATATGCGAGCATCACCCCGGTGAGCCCATCCGGCCCGCTCTCGAGCACCTTGCAGCCACGGAACCGGCCATCCGCGCCCAGTTGGCAGCGAACGACGACCACGGCAAAGGTCCCCTTCTCCAAGGCCTCGTTCGTGAATTCCGGCCGGGGCCCGGAGATTTTCACGGGGCTCTCGAACTGCTCGCGCGCGAAGTCGCACGCCTCCTTCAAGCCGGCCCTGCATGCGGCCAGGAGGTCATCGTGCGCAGCGCTCGTCTCCTCCGGAGTGGGCTTGCCGCGAAGCACCGCGACGGCCTCGTCGTAGACGGCGCGGGCCTGCTCGGGCTCCACGACCAGCTTGGGCTCATCCAACTCTCCGGCGGCGGGCACGGAGTCAGCCGCGGACTCCGGGGACTTCTCCACGTACAACTCCAGAGCCTTGGACAGACGCGCGTGGCTGGCGGGCAGCGTGGGCAGCGTTGGCGCGTTCGGCTGCAAATGACTGCATCCCGCCGCGAGCAGCAGGAGCGAGGACAGGGCACGGGCACGATGGCGCATGGGCCACCATCCTATGTCATACGCGCTCAGTGATAGTTGATGCAGGAGATGACGCTCTTGTCATTCGGGTCCGCCACGGGCACGGGCTCGTTGGGGATGATTTCCAGCGTGTCGAGGCTGGAGTCCGTCCCCGTGCAGACGCCGCGCGCGAGATTGTAGCCCTGCTTCAGGTCATCCACGTTGAGGAAGCCACCCCAGGCCCGCAGCATCTCCACGAAGTCTGGGGAGCGCTCGGGCACGTAGATGACCACGTGGTTGCGCGCCATGCCGCGCAAATGACTCCAGTTGGTGCCTTCCGAGCCCCAGCCATCCGGCCTGCCATCCGCATCCAGGTCCTCGTAGACGAGGAGGTTGGCGAACCCGATGAAGCCCCCGTGGAAGTCATTGATCTCCAGCCCGGTCGGGACGTCGAAGATGCTCAACTGGTAGTCGAACGGAGGGTTCTGGCTCCCCAGCTCCACGTCCTGGAACGAGTAGAAGTCCCCCTCGCGTGCCCAGTTGTCCCAGGCGAGGGTGACATGCGTCGCCCCCGGCTTCGTGGCGGGCGCCAGCGACTTCACCTCGCCCTGCACCGCGTAGAGGGTTTCCCCCACGTAGGAGCCGTCCCTCAGCGCATCTCCACACCCCGCGGCGCCCCCGAGCGCGAGCACCAGTCCCAGGGACTTCACGAACCGACTCCACGTCATGACAGGACTCCTTCTCACCACCGCAGCCCCATGCCGGCCGCGGCCATCCCCTTCACCGGCGTGCGCTTCTCCTCCGGCCCCGTCGACGACTGGGTGCGCATCCACGACGTCCGCACCCCCGCCTCCGCGCCCACGAAGAAGCCCCACCACGGCAGGTGCAGGTCCGCGCGCAGCACCGTGTCCAACTGCGGTACCACCTGCCAGCGCCTCGGCGCCTGCCGGCCGGAGAACCTCTCGAGGAACCGCTGGTCCACGTACGCGGCCCCCAGCCTCGCGCCGCCCGACAGGGAGAAGGGCCCCACGTCGAACACCTTCCGCGCCCCCACCCGGAGCGCCCCGAACGAGAGCCGCCGCTTGAGGCTCACATTGTCGGTGTAGCCCGAGTGTGCCCCCTCCAGCTCCGTGTCCAGTGTCAGCGCCGACGTGTCCAGCGACACCTGCACCGCGCCGGATGGAAAGAAGGGGAAGTCCTCCAACAGGCTCGGCGTCGCCCGGCTCCACAGGCCCACCGTCCACGTACTCCCACCGCTCCCTCCCTTGCGCACGAGCTGGTCCAGCTCCACCACGCTCCACGACGCCTTCGCCAGCTCCAGCGGCTGGCCCTCCCCCGCGACGACGCGCGCCTCGCGCAGCCGGTCCGGCAGGCGGTGCTGCACGAAGTACGTGCCCGGCACCAGCCGCGCCGTGCGCGCCTCGTGGGAGATGCCGGCCTCCAGCACCACCGGCCCGTCACGCCCGCCCTGCCGGAAGTAGTACTGCCCCGCTGTCTCCAGCCGTACCGCCGCCAGCCCCTGGTTGCGCCCCGGCCGCGTGAGCACCAGCTCCGAGCGCCCCTTCAACTCGTACAGGTACGTGGGGTGCTGCACCCCGCCCAACGTGGCGACGGTGCTCGCCACCGTGCGGTCCGCGGCGTACTGGTATGCCTCCGCGAGACTGACGAGCCCGTCCGCACTGGTGTCCGCCACGCCGCGCAGCGCGGCCACCAGGTGGTGCGTGAAGAACGAGCCCTGCAACGAGTCCGACTCCTGCGCGCTCTCCCCCGCGGCGGACGAGGACAGAATCGCGAAGCCCTCGGGCAGCCCATGAGACTCCACGTCCGGAGGCAGCGCGAAGGGCGCCGCCAGCTTCGTCCCCTTCACGCGCGTGGCCTGCCCGGAGCGGCACGCATCCACCACCAGCAGTCGCGCGGCGGCGGAGGAGCCGGACGTCAGGTTGCGCAGCTCCTCCCACGGCAGCAGCGTGCCGCCCAGGTGCAGCGACTCCGCGTCCGCGTGGCCCGAGTAGAAAACGAGCAGCACGCTGGAGCGGTCATGCGCCACCTCCTCGCGGATGCGGGCATTCGTCCGTGCCAGCGCGGTGCGCACGCGGTCCGCGCTGGGGTCCGTGAGCACGGTGACGTTCTCCTGCGGGAAGTCCCCCAGGGTGACGAGCACCTCGCGCAGCCGCTCCGCGTCCCGCCCGGCGAAGTAGAGGCGCGGCTCGTCCGCGTTGCCCTTGTGCGCGCCCACCAGCAACGCGTAGCGCGCCTCGCTCGCATGCGCGGCCACGGGCAGCAAGGCGAGCAGCACACCGAGCCACAGTGAAGCCACGCGCGTCATGGCGTCCCAGCCATGCCCCAGTCGTAGACGCGCACCCTGCATACCTCCTCGGGCGGCACGCCGCGCGGAGGCTTCTCCCTGCACGCCATGAAGCGCATCCGCGTGCGTCCCTCGGGAGTAATGGTGATTCCCATGGGCAGCCAGCCGCCCTGGGGCGCGAGCCCCTCGAAGTACGGGGTCCATTGTCCTTCCTCGTCGCCCTGGAGGATGAGCCATGTGGACGCCTCCGCGCCCTGCACGCGCAGGCGCAGCCGGTCTCCCGCCCGCAGCCCCGCCACCTCCTCGGCGGAGATGCCGTTGACCACGAGCGCCCCCTCGCGCGCAACCGCGACGTCCAGCGACACGGAGCCCTTCAGCGTCCCGCCAGGGCGCTCCACCGAAGAGGTCGGGCGTACCGCGAGGAACACCCCCACCGCCAACGCGGGCACGGCGGCGAAGGCGGGCACCCACTGCCACCAGGCCCGACGCGCCGGGCGCGAGGGCACGGCCGAGGCCGCCGCGAGCACCGCCTCCGGCACCTTCTCGAAGGCCGCCGCGCGCGCCTGGGCATGCTCCGCGTCCACGCGCTGCTTGCAGGAGGCGCAGGAAGCGAGGTGCGCCTCGGCGGGCGCGCGCTCCTCGGGGGACAGCAGCCCGAGCACCACCTGCGAGACGCGCCACCCGGACAGGCAGTCCGGGGACACCTTGGACCTGGGAAACGGCTCAGCCACCATGGCCTGCTTCCTTTCTGCGCTCGCCTCGCAGCATGAATTCGGCGTGGGCGCGGAACTTCTCCAAGCGGCGGCCCACGGTGCGGCGCGGGACGCCGAGCAGCCCGGCGATTTCCTCGTGCTCCATGCCGTGGATGAAGTAGCAGGCCGCAATCTGCGCCTGCTCCGGGTCCGCCTCGGCCAGCACCTTGCGCAGCGCCAGCCCGTCCTCGGGCGAGTGCGGGCTGCGCGGCTCCTCGTCCGGCAGGTGCGCGTCGTGCAGCCCCTTGCGCCGGCGCGCGTCGCGCAGCCGGTTGAGGGCGAGGTTGGTGCTGGTGCGGTAGAGGAAGGCGGCCGTGTCCTGCTCGTTGCCGCTGCGCTCGCGGTGCTGAAGGAAGCGGATGAAGGCCTCCTGCGCGACGTCCTCGGCGGCCGCGGGCTCACCGAGGATGCGCAGCGCACAGCCGCGCACCAGCGCCACGTGGCGCCGATAGAGCGTGGAGATGTCGGCCTGGGAGATGGGAGTCATGACGCCGCACCCTGAAGACACCGGGGCGCGAATCCGCGGACACCCGAGCATGAAAACAGCGCCGCCCGGCGTCCGTCACAGGAGGCGGTGTGGGGGCACCACCTCGCTGGCGGGCGGCCGGGCGGGAAGCGGAGGTTCAGTCGTCGCGGTGGGCGTGGCCCTTCTTCTTCCCCCGGCCATGGCCATGGCCGTGGTCGTCGTCGTCCCAGTCGTCGTCGTCATCGTCCCAGTCGTCGCGACGGGCCTTCACCTTGTCGTTCACCTTGAGCAGGTTGCGCGTGTAGGCGTCGTAGTCCAGGTGCAGGTGGCCCTTCGCGGGGCCGGGGCCGAAGACCTTGAACTTCACCTTCCACACGTCATTGCCGGTGCGGTGGGCGTCCTGCAGCCGGCACTCGTAGCGGCGCGAGCGGCACTGGCCGAAGCCCAGGTCCACGGCCTCGTTGTAGGACATGGCCGAGGGACGCGAAGGAGGTGGGGGTGGAGGCGGTGGAGGAGGCTGCGGGCGCGGCGCGGGACGCGGCAGCGGCCGCGTGTGCACGACACAGCCCGGGGCGAGGAGCAGACCACCAACGAGCAGGAGGGCGATTCGCATGTCGCGTATGACGCCCCAGCGCCGCTTCTCTTCAAAGCCACGCCGGGTGTGGGCGCCCTACTGGAAGGTTACAGGCCCTCAGGGGAGGCGAACGCGGCGAACAGCTCTCCGGCCAGGTAGGCGCGGGTGCCCTTGCTGGCGGGACGGATGTAGTCGTTGAGGATGGGCCCGCCGCCGCGGAGCTGGTGCGTCGCGGGAGCGGACAGGTTGAGACGCCCGCGCGCCACGCCCTTGCCGCCGCGATGGATGAAGGTGACAGTGCCGTCCGCGTCCACCGACTCGACGACGCCGATGTGCGTCATGCCGTCGTTGCGCCGGCCGTCGCGGTTGCGGTCATACGTCTCGCGGAAGAAGACGAGGTCCCCCGGGCGCGGCGCCGTGTGGTGCACGGTGCCCACGTCCAGCGCGCGGCGGAAGATGGCGGACACGGCGTTCTCCCCGGCGAGGAAGCCGTGGGCCACCAAATCGATACCCGCCGCGAGGTACGCGAGGCGCACGAAGCCCGAGCAGTCATTCGGCACGCCGCGACTGACTCGGCCCAGGTTGCGCTCACCGACGAGCTGGATGGAGCGCTGGACGATGGAGCGCCCCAACTCCGTGGGAGACAGCAGCTCGTCCCAGAAGCGGCCCGTGGTGCTGGCCGGGCCCGTCACCAGGCTCGCGGCCTGGAGCGCGGCGGCAATCACGCCCGACGCCACCAGCTTCACCTTCTCCGGCGGAGCGACCTCGGGCGTGGCGGCCGGCTCCACCGGGGCCTCGCGCACCATGGCCGGGACCGACGACGCGGGCGCCTCCACCGTGGCCACCGTCACCAGGCCCGCCTGCCCACCCTCCGCGTAGGAGTCGGCGGCCATCGCCGGCACCGCCTCCAGCGCGGGCGCCGTCACCGCCGCGGGCGCCGTGGCCACCGGAGGCTCCGCCGCACGGGACTTCACGGTGGCACAGCCCACGAGGGCACACAGGGGGATGGCGGCGAGCAGGCGCAGGCGAAGCAACAGCACTCCTCCGGGGGTTGTTGGGGCTGCATTCAATCCCACCTCCCGGGCCTGTCGCCAAGAACTCTCCGTGTCATCCCTCCCAGGTGGAGAGCAGCTCTCTCACCCGTGCATACCTCTGGAGGAGGGCGGCGCGGTACGCACTGAGCATCACCATGGAGCCGATGACGAGCATCCCCAGCATGAACAGCGACGCGGCGGCGATGCGGTGGTCCCTCATGCCGAAGCGCACGAGGTTGGCGGCGATGCACGTCACCAGGAACGCGGTGCCCAGGTACACGTACGAGCGGATGCGCAACGCGATTCCGAAGCCCACACCCACCACGCACAGCACCACGCACAGGAGCATGGAGCCGCCGTCGCTGAACATGAGCGGCTTCCATGCCCCCGCCACGTAGATGCCGGTGACGGCCACCGCGCGCAGCCGCTCGTAGGTGTCCTGCTCGATGGAGGCGCGGAACACGCGCAGCAGCGCGAGCAGCGAGAGGCCCGCGGGGATGACGTAGTACTGCGGCTCGCCGGCGCCGGTGCCCTGCCACACCAGGAGCAGCGCCGCGTTGAAGGCCACCACCGACGCCAGCGACGCCGTGCCCCGGCGCGCCGGGTCCATGCCCAGCGCGGCGAAGTGGGCGGCGTGGCCCACGAGCAGCGCGGCCACCTGCAGCGGCTCGTGCCACGGCGCGCAGAGCAGGCCCGCCATCGGGAAGAGGAACGCGCCCACCAGCGCGGCCCGGCGGAAGGCCTTCAGGCCCGCGCCCTCGCGTTGAACGAAGAAGTAGAGGCCGGTGAAGAGGGCGCCGCCCACCAGTGCGGCGAGGCTGTCCGCGGGGCCGGGGTCATCGCCCATGCCCAGCATGCGTACGGACAGGTAGCCCAGCGCGAGCACGCCCTGCGCGAGGAAGGCGGACACCTCGTCCTCCTCCACGGCGGCGCGACGCACCAGCGCGAAGAGCAGCACGGCCAGCGACACGGTGGCCACCAGCGCCTCGCGCAGCGCGTCCCCGTTGGCGCCCAGCAGCGCCAGGCCCAGCAGCACCTCGGTGAGCGCGACGACGGTGAAGCCGTGTCCCACGCCCCGGCGCCACGGCTTCCCCGCCACGAACAGGGCCAGCGTCGCGAGCAACGCGCTGGCGGCGCCGAAGTACGGGAGGATGAAGTCCGCGCCCCGGCCCGACGAGTACACCGCGCCCAGGTGCATGACCACGCCGTGCGCGGCGGCCAACGACGCCAGCCAGCCCACCACCTCGCGCTCGCGGCGTCGCAGCACCACGGCCCACGCGGAGCCCAGCCCGAAGAGGAGGCACAGCGGCGTGCCCGCGTGCTTCAAGTCGCGCAGGCCCGCCAGTGACAGCAGCGACAGCGCCCAGCCGCCATGGTGCAGCGCCGCGCCCACGCGCACGCCGCGCCCGTCCAGCCACATGCCGGCGAGGCACAACAGCAGTCCCGTCCCGCTGACGACGGCGGGCGCCCACAAGGGCGGCACCATGGCGATGAGCGACAGGCCCAACAATCCGGTGGCCACGTTGGCCATCCACCGAGAGCGCGCCACCATGAGCACGCACGACGTGAGCGCGGCGCCCAGCGCCACGGGCAGCGCCAGCCCGCCCGGGCCCATGTCCAACAGCCGCCCCATCAGCAGCAGGCCCAGCGAGCCCGCGCCGCCCACCCACAGCGGCTCGCTCCACGTGCCGTCGAGCTCCGGAAGCACGCGGGCGAAGGCAGCGGTGAGCGCGCGCTGCACGCGGCCGGACTGGCACACGGCGGACAGCAGCGCCGCGCCGAGCGCCACTGCGACGATGGGCAGCCCCGCCTCGGGCCGCCACTCCAGGAAGTCGTAGGCGATGGCCTTCCCCACGGGCGCGAGCGCCAGGGCCAACACCGCGGGGGTGAGCAGCCAGCGCCGCGACAGCAGGAACGCGGCGACGGCGAGCACGCCGGCCAGCCCGGCCAGGTGCGGCGGCGAGGGCAACGTCAGCACCGGCAGCACCGCGAAGGTGAGCGCCGTGAAGACGACCGCGGTCCGCAGCGTCTTGTCCGGCTCACACCGGAAGAAGGCCCACAGCGCGGCGGGGCGGTGGTACTCCGCGAGGGCGAGCGCCAACAGCAGACCCGTGACGACGGGCCGCGCCTCAGGCACGAAGATGAGGAACAGCGCGGCGCCGCAGACGCGGAGGAAGGGACGCGGCCCGGGCATCAGCGCCAGCGAGGCGGTGAGGAAGTACAGGTGTCCGGAGCCCTCCCACGGCGGCAGCAGCAGCACCGGCGTCACCACCGCGAGCGCGACCTGCATCCACCTGGACAAATCGCGCCGGGGCTTCTCCTCCGACGAGCGCAGCAGCAGCGAGGCCACGGCCGGGACGTGCTCCACCGCGCGCACCACGGCCAGGGCCACCAACGGCAGGAACTGCGTCCACGCGGGCGGAGTCCTACCCACCACGACGATGCCCACCACCGTGTAGGGCACCATGAGGGCGGCGAAGAACGGCATCCGGTTGGCGCGAGTCCACAGCAGCGGCAGCACCACCGTGCCCGCGACGAGCAGCGGCAGGCTCGCGTCATCCCACTCCATCACGGAGATGCTCAGCACGACGGCGGCGGCCAGCGTGGCGACCAGGGCGAAGCGCTGGCCTCCCGCGCCGATGCGCAGCACGGTGGGCACCTCCTCCAGCACCGCGAGGATGCTCAGCACGGTGGCCAGCGCCAGCAGCGCCACGGGGCCGACGGTGGAGAGAGCGACGGTGGCATACAGCGCGGCCATGCCGACACTGAAGCTCGCGGGCAGGGCACGCGCGGTGAGCAGCGCCGCGAGTGCCGCGGCGAGCATCAGGGACACATGGTGCCCCGCGCCCACCACTGCGGGGACCAACGGGAAGACGAGCGCCACCAGCGCCGCCGTGGTGGTGCTGGCGCTCCGGCCCCAGCGCACGGCGGAGAGTGAGGTGCCCAGCGACCAGAGCACGAACAGCACCGAGGACAGGGCCGGAGACATCCACCCGCCCCAGGGCTCGTAGACGTTATGGATGTCGGGGAGCAGCGCGGCGGCGGCCATGACGACGGCCAACGGCCGCACGGCGCGGAACGTGCGCGACGTCACTGCGACGGCGCCCGCCGCGGTGAGCACCACCAGCCCCAGCCCCGGCACCTCGGACGCAATGGCCCAGGGCAGCGCGAGCACGGCGTAGAAGACGGCGGGAACACCGAGCAACCGCGCCATCCCACCGCGCTCGCCCAGCACGGCGAGCCCCAGCGCGGCGACGGCGAGCGAGGGCGCCACGGCGTCCGAAGACACCTGGGCCGCCAGCTTCGGCACGGCCGCCACGGCGATGAACGCGGCGAACGCCATGGCCGCCGGACTCCGTGTGGCCCAGGCCGCGACGAGCGCCGCGATGCCGCACAGCACCACGCCCGTGACGGACAGCGCGCCACTGCTGATGACGCCCATGAGGAAGCCGAGGGACGCCACCACACCCACGACGGAGGCCAGCAGCCAGCGCGTGCGCGACGTGCACAGCAGGGCCACACCGGCGAGCACCAGCGCCAGCGCGCCGGACACGACGGAACCGCCTGCGGCGCCGAGCACGATGGAGGCATGGACGGGCAGCAGCAGCGCCAGCCCGGCGCCCACGGCCGTCAGGTAGAAGCGCTCCACCAGCAGGCCGGCGGTGAGGCACACCAGGCACAGGCCGAGCGCGCTCCAGAAGGCCGGGCGCGAGTCGGGGCCCGCCATGCCGTAGAAGGCGAACAGCGGGCTGGCGATGGCGGTGGCGCGCAGCAGCACCTCCGCGAAGGCGATGTCCTTCGCATTGCCCGTGCGCTCACCACGCCACAGCCGCGTCACCGCGAGCACGACACCGGCGGTGACGAAGGGCAGCGCGGACAGGGAGCCATACTGGAGGGGCAGCTTGTCGGCGACGGGGTAGCCGAGCTGGACCTTGAGCGCGTCGATGAAGCGCCTCACCGGGCCGGGGATGAGCTGCCCGCTGGAGGCATAGGCGAAGTACGTGCTCGCGTACGCGCCATACACCCAGGGCAGCCGCGCGAGCCCGCCGCGAGCCAGTGTCACCAGCGTCCACGTGAGCACGGCGGCGGTGAAGAAGAAGCCCGGTGGCGGAGCCGTCGCGGCGGCGGCCAGGGAGGCCACCTGGAGGGAGACGACACCGAGCGCCAGCGTGTCGGCGGTGCGCTCGGGAGGCAGCGTGCGGAAGCGCAGGGCCGTGGCGAGCATGAAGGCGACGAAAGGCGCGTAGGTGCCCGGCACGGGCTCCAGGTCCACGCCCACCAGCGCCACGTGCAGGCGCACGGAGTAGAGCGCGAAGAAGTAGAGCGGCGCGGCAATCGCGAAGACGAGCGCGGAGCCCTTGCGAGGCTCGGGAGTGGAGCGCAGCGAGAGGACGAAGAACAGCGCGCAGGGCAGGACGTTGAGCCACAGCGCGGCGCCACCGAGCTTCGCGGCGAGCGGAGCCAGCCCCATCATCAGCGTGCTCGCGGCGAGGAAGGCCTGCACGAGCGGCCGGGACGGAGCATCGAGGGCCCGAGCCGGCTTGCTGACGAGGACGGCGGCGACGCCGGACCACGCCAGCAACATGGGGATGAGCAGCAGCGGTCCCACGCCGCTGAACTGGAGCGCATCACCGAAGTCCAACGGCCCGAGCGCGATGCCCGCGAGCGGAGCGATGGCCGAGCCGATGATGCCGAGGATGTGGCCCTGGTCTCGCAGCGCCTCGCGCCGGGAGAGGAACGCCCCCCAGACGGAG
This sequence comes from Pyxidicoccus sp. M6, assembly GCF_055568925.1. Taxonomy (NCBI): domain Bacteria; kingdom Pseudomonadati; phylum Myxococcota; class Myxococcia; order Myxococcales; family Myxococcaceae; genus Pyxidicoccus; species Pyxidicoccus sp. M6. The sequence goes on from NZ_CM145714.1 coordinate 11,428,842, forward strand.
AAGCCGGCGGAGATGCCCGCCGTCATGCCGAAGACGGTGAGCGAGCGCAGGCTGGAGGACATCCCCGCCCAGCTCTCGAAGACGAAGTAGAGGGTGCCCGAGAGGATGAGGAAGGCACCGACGAACCACATGATGCTCTCGTAGAGGAACGGCCTCCACACCCGGTTCCAGGTGGAGACCTCCTCGACGACGCGCGCGGTGACGCCGCGAGGTTGCGGAGGCTCCGCGTACGGCTCGGCTGGATTCGGAGGCAGCGGGAGCGGGGGACGCGGCAGGCCCGGCTTTCGGGTCGTCCGCCCGCGAGCCGGCTCTTCCCGCGAGTGGCTCTCCGTCGGCTCCTGCGCGGAAGCAGTGGCTTCACGCGAGCCATCAGTCGACTCCGAGGCAGGAGTCCCCTCTTCCGACTCCGAGGCAGGAGCCTCTGCTTCGGACGAACGAGCCTCCGCCGACTCCGGGGCAGGTACCTCGGCCTCTGGCTGGCGAGCCTCCACAGACTCGGAGGCAGAAGCGAAGGCCTCCGCCGTCTCCTCCGAACGCGACACCACCGGTTGCACGACAGGAGCCACGACTTCGGCCGAACCCGCCGCCTCGCCCCCCTCCTCGGTGCGAGCCACCGCCTCCACAGGAACGGGCACCGCCCCGCGCGCGTCGACAGGCATCTCCGTGAGCACGGCGAGGAGGATGCGCGCCTGGCGCTCGTACCGCTCGGAGATGAACCGGGCCACGTTGCGCGGGACCTCGGAGGTGTCCCAGCGCTTCAGCTCATCGAGCAGGAAGTGCACATGCGCGAGCTCGGCCTCCACGACGTCGCGCGGCCGCATCGTCATCGCGGTGCCGCACAGCGCGCAGTCATGGGCATTGCCGAGCCGTTCCTGCCGGCAGTCAGGGCAGTACATATCCCCCCTCTTGTTACAACGGACGTGCCACGGAGGATGCCCCGGAACGCGGGCGAGAAGAAGCCCGCCCCCCTCGGAGCCACAGTCCCAGGTGCGTCGCCCCGGTGGCACCTGTGCACCCGGCTGCACAACCGGTGCGCCGATTTGTTCCCAAGGGGGACGGTTCCAGAAACGGCAGCAGCGATTCCTCCTGGTGGAACCGGGTCAACTCCACGCCTGGCACCCCGGCACCACAGCATCCGCGAATGAATCTCGAATCGCATGGGCCTACGCGCTTTCCCTCATCCAGATACGGCATCGCGAGCCGGTAGGCTGACCGGATACTTCGCGGGGGGGACCATGCGGCTTTGGCTACTGCTACTCGTCGCAGCGCTGCAGGCGTGCGCCACCACGCCGACACACGAGCACTTGTACGACTCCACCGCCACGTGGGACGCGGCGGTCCATGATGACGAGGAGTGCAACGACTCGGACGAGGACAGGTGTCTTGTCCCTGCCTGCACGCCGAACGGATGCGGCCTCTACCGCTGCGAGGACCTGGAGCCGGCCCGTATTGTCCGTACACGGGGGGCATCGGCTGTAGGCCCGTCTGCGAACGCCCAGCGCAACTGGGGTAACAGCCAGGCCCTTCCAGGCGACACGCTGCCGGTGTTCGTCATCCAGTGGTATCGCCCCGAAGAACTCCCCAGCCAGAAGGAAACCGAGCGTCGGCTAACGCTATGGCGTCAGAGGCCGCACGAGCGGCACCACATTTTTCCCCAGGCGTTCAAGAGCTACTTCACGCGCAAGGGCATCAACATCCACCAGTGGACCCTGGTCATCGACGCGGCCGAACATGCCAGAGTCCACCGGCTGAAGGACCGGGGCCCCTGGAACACGGATTGGGACGACTTCATCACTCGTCACGGCAACAAGGCCACGAAGGCGATGATTTTCGAATTCGGCTCGTACCTCATTCAGAAGCACCACCTCTGGGGAATGCCAGCGACGTACTGGCAGACCTTCGAGTTGCCCCCGCTGCCGCCCACCAACCCATGACGCACTTCTACGTGATTGCTCGAAGCCCTGAGCCCACCTGGAGCAGCACCTATCGCGCCGAGCGTCGGTGGTCCCTGCCCGGCCTGGATGAGTGCCCCGGTTGTCGGGAGGGCTGGACCAGTCTCCTCACCTATCCAGCCGTAGACCTCTCGAAGCTGAAGGAGGCCAGCGAGCTTGCGGAACCCCGCCCCGCCTCGTTTGACGAGTACGTGCGACTCCGCGAACTGGTGCGTCCTTACCTCCCGCCAGGTGCGCCGCTGGAACCAGGAACGGAGCTCGGCCCGCTCGTTGGCTCAACTCGCGGCAGATGGGGCCCCTTCACCCTCGGGAATCTGGCAACGCTCTTTGTTCGTGAAGATGCGCTCCAGGCTCTCTCAGACCTACGCGGCATCGTGCCGTCCTGGCCGCAGTTCCGGCGCCCTCCCGTTCCTGCAGTCGCGGAGCTACAGCTACTCTCTCGGGGGCGGCTGTCGCCTGACTGCCTGCCACCAGACACCCCCGAGCCGTGCGCTGTATGCGGCTCCGCAGCGGTGGTGCTGCCACACCACTATTGGGTTGACCCGGATTCACTTCCAACAGACCTGGACGTGTTCCGGCTGCAGGGGCATCCGCATATCATCATCGTGAGCGAACGATTCGCCAACGTCGTTCGCTCCTGCGAGCCCAGCGACGTCGCGCTCAAGCTCCTCTCGACGTCCAGACCTCCAGGTATCCAGACACCAGAGCGCCTCCAAGGCAACGCAGCCATCATCATCCGGAGGTGAGCTCCCAGTCCGCGGCCTTCCGTGGTGCCCGGCGCGCGCTCCATGCACGAGGGCGGACTCTGCACCACGAATGCCGGCGCCGGACCGGCCTGCTTCAGGCTCGTGGCGCCCTCTTTCTGGCGGTGGAGGAGGAAGAATCCCGCTCGAAGTGAAGCAGCTTTGGGGAGAAGGCGCTCCTCCAGGGTACTCACTAGAGGAGCTTCGCCTGCTGGGTTCTCCTCCCGCTGCGCCCACGCTCAACAAAGCCCCGGTCCCACGAAACACGTCGGCACCCGACGGGAGCGCCAACCGCCCCAGCTTGCTCGGCCTCCGGCCTGCACAACCGGTGCGCTCCTGCACGCACCTCGCGCTGTCGCTGGCCCTCCGGCGCGGGCTGTGGAACGTTGCGGCTCCCATGACCACGAGCACGGAAACCCTGGTCCTCCGTCCCATCGAGCCTCGGGACGACGCGGCGGTGGCCTCCATCATCCGCGCGGTGATGCCGGAGTTCGGCGCGGACGGCCCTGGCTTCGCCATCCACGACCCCGAGGTCTCCACCATGAGCGCGGCCTACGCGCGCCCCCGTCACGCCTACTTCGTACTGGAGCGCGATGGCCGGGTCATCGGCGGCGCCGGCATCGCCCCGCTGGAGGGCGGAGAGAATGGCGTCTGCGAGCTGCGCAAGATGTACTTCCTCCCCGAGGCCCGGGGCCTGGGCGCGGGCGAGCGCATGCTGCGCCGCTGCCTCGACTTCGCGCGCGAGGCGGGCTTCAAGACCTGCTACCTGGAGACGCTCGCGGGGATGAAGCAGGCGCAGAAGCTCTACAAGCGCATCGGCTTCCAGTCCCTCTGCGCGCCCATGGGGAAGACGGGGCACTTCGGCTGCGACAACTGGTACGCGCTGGACCTGACGAAGCCCGCCGCCTGACCTCACAGGTCCTCTGTCCGCGAGCAGCCCCTCGCTCCCCTGCCCCACCAGCGGGCCAGGGAGCGAGCCCGGGCCACGTCCCGCCGCCGTCCCCACCTTTGGGGAACCAGGAGGCAGACCATGGCGAAGAAGCAGGACAAGGGCCAGGAGCGGAGGAGCGAACCGGAGAGCCAGCCCCGCAAGGCGGACTCCGGAGATGTGTCGGGCCAGGGCCGCGAGCGCCGTGACGACACGGACGTCTACCCCGCCAACCGCAATGCGGGAGACTTCGGCACGCACGGTGGCCCGAACAAGAATCGGGAAGCGCGCTCGGATGACGCCGACACGGAGGAATAGCAGGGCCTCCACTCGGCGCGCCCCCTCGGAGGTGAGCGCGAGGACGGCCCGCCAGCCCCGGAAGCCGGAGTCCGCTCCGGCACCGGGCGTGGTGGCCGAGCCTCCGCCCCGCGAGGACAAGGCCCCCTTCGACATCGACGAAGTGCTCGGCCGCATCCGCGAGGAGGTCCGCCGCTACGCGGACGCCGCGATGTTCGCGCTCGCCGCGCACGGCCACGACACACTCTTCGAACAACTCATCGCGTGCATCCTCTCCATTCGCACACGGGACGAGGTGAGCCTGCCGGTGTCGCTCGCGCTGCTCGGCCGCGCCTCCACACCCGACGCCATGGCCCGGCTCACGCCGGACGAAATCGACGAAATCATCCAGCCCGTCACCTTCCACGAACCGAAGGCGCGACAGATTCACGCCATCGCCGTGCGAACGCGCGACGAGCTCAACGGCAAGCTGCCGTGTGACGCCCAGTTGCTCCAGTCCTTCAAGGGCGTGGGCCCCAAGTGCGCGCACCTCGCGCTCGGAATCGCCTGCGGGCACGAAGCCATCAGCGTGGACATCCACGTGCATCGCGTGACGAACCGCTGGGGCTACGTGCGCGCCCGCTCACCGGAGGCGACGCTGGAAGCGCTGGAGGCCCAGCTCCCGCGCGCGTACTGGGTGGAAATCAATCGGCTGCTGGTGCCCTTCGGAAAGCACGTGTGCACAGGCACGCGGCCGAAGTGCTCCACCTGCCCGGTGCTGAAGTACTGCCGCCAGGTAGGCGTAACGGACCATCGCTGAAGGAAGCGGGCGGGCCCGTTACCTGTCCCGACCCACGAGCTGCGTGCTCCGCCGGGCCAGGCGCCGCCACGGGTTGGTGCGGCCGCCGTTCTCCAGCGTGATTTCCTTCGAGTGGCGCAAGTCCTTCGCCCAGCACCGCTCCAGCTTCCGGACGAACTCCGGGTCGTTCATCACCAGCGAGCCCTCGCCGAGCTTGTTGAGCGACAGCACGTCCAGGTTGGTGGAGCCCACCACCGCGAGCCAGTCGTCCACGATGAGGGTCTTCGAGTGCATCATCGACGGCTGGTACTCGTAGATGCGCACGCCCGCGGCCAGCAGGCGCTCGTACGTGGAGCGCTGCGACGCGCGGATGATGGGCACGTCGTGGATGGGCCCGGGCCCGAGGACGCGAATCTCCACGCCCTGCCGGCACTTCTCCTCGAGCTGCTCCAGAATCGCATTGGGCGGGGTGAAGTACGCATTCGCAATCCACAGCCGCTCACGCGCGGCGGCGATGACGAGCCGGACCATGCGTTCCGCATCCGTGACGCCCAGCTTGCCCGCGCTGTCCACGAAGCCCGCGCTCGAAGGGCCGTCCGTCTCCTGGTCTTCGACTTCAGGGAAGGCGCTCGGAGGCAGCAGCCCGCCGCCGGACTCCTGCCAGTGGCGAGAGAAGGAGAGCTGCATGCGGCGCACCTCGGAGCCCTCGACGCGCACGTGGGTGTCGCGCCACTCCTCGGGCTTGAGGCCGTCGCCCTCCCAGACCTTCCAGATGCCGAAGCCGCCCGTGTAGCCAATGCGTCCGTCGATGACGACAATCTTGTTGTGCGTGCGCCCCAGGAGCCGGCCCAGCACCTTGCCCGCGAGCAGCCGGTAGTAGTGCACCTCCACGCCGGCCTTGGTGAGCCGCTTCTCCACCTGCAGGTCGAAGTCCTTGTCGCCCTTGACCTCCTCGCTGCCCACCGGGTCCACCACCACGCGGCACTGCACGCCCGCGCGGGCGCGCTCCACCAGCGCCTCGACGATGCGGTCCGACACGCCGCACGGCCGCCAGATGTAGACGAGGATGTGGACGCTCTGCTTCGCGTTGCGGATGTCCTCGACCATGCGGTCGAAGACCGTCCCGTTCTCCAGGAGCTCCAGCCTGTGGCCCGGAATCAGCCCCACGCCCACGGACTGGTAGAGCGCGAAGGAGAACCCCGTAGGCCCGGGTGGCAGGAAGAAAGGCCCCTGCATCTCGTGCTTCGCCCGCTCCCGGTCGCTGTCGAGGAAGTGGGCCCCGGCCTGCGGCAGCATCTCCTCCAGTTCCTGCATCTCGTCCATGCGCGGCAACGTGGGGACGCTTCCCTGCCCCTGACAATGTCACGCTCCCTCGCCTGCCCCACGAAAGAGCGCGCTCTCCCATTGCCGCACGGGGCGCGGCTGGCCAACATGCGCCCGTCCCCTCGCCTCCTGGAGAGCCGACCATGGTGGAAGACGCCCGTCCGACAGCGCACGAACTGCTCTCGCTCCCCCGCCTCGCGCCGCTCGTGCCCATGCTGTACGTCGCGTGGACGGACGGCGAACTGACCCACGAGGAGCTGCGCGCCCTCGGCGAGGCGGCCCGGCAGCAGCCCTGGCTCGACCTGCGCTCCAACGTGGTGCTGGCGCGCTGGCTGGACCCCGTCCTCCCGCCGAGCGCCGGTGAGCTCGCGGTGGTGCGCGAGCACATCCAACGCACCGCCGAGCAACTGTCCCATAGCGGTCAGCAGAGCCTCGCGGAGCTGGGCGCGCAGCTCGCGGAGGTGGCCACTGGCAGGGAAGGCCTTCCCGCGCCCATGCCCGAGCTGTCCCAGGCGCTGAAGCAGTTGGAGAAGTCCCTGGGCATCTCCAGTCGCGAGGCCGTGCGCTCCCTGGTGCCCTCTGCCCTGCCGGCGCCACCGCGCCACGGGCCCACCGAGACCACCTCCTTCGACCCGGAGGCGCTGCGCGCGGTGCTGGACCGCAAGTACCCCGAGGCCCGCAGCAAGGTCCGCGAGTGGCTGGAAGCCCCCGCGTTCCGCTACACGGACGCGCACGACAAGGACGCGTACAGGGACCGGGTGTTCGCGTGGCTGAAGGCGCTGGCGGACCAGGGGCTGGGCCGCATCGCCTACCCGGAAGGGAACGAGACGCGCGCGGACCTGGGCGCCTTCATCGCCGCCTTCGAGACGCTGGCCTTCTTCGACTTGAGCCTCGTGGTGAAGGCCGGCGTCCACTTCGGCCTCTTCGGCGCGAGCATCCTCTTCCTCGGCACGGAGCGGCACCACCGCGAGTACCTGCCCAAGGTCGCCACGCTGGAGCTGCCCGGCTGCTTCGCGATGAGCGAGCTGCGCCACGGCTCCAACGTGCGGGACGTGGAGACGTTGGCGCGCTACGACGCGGAGGCCGGCGAGTTCATCGTGCACACGCCCGAGGACGGCGCGCGCAAGGAGTGGATTGGCAACGCCGCGCGCCACGGGCGCATCGCCACGGTGTTCGCCCAGCTCGAGGTGGGCGGCAAGGCGCTGGGAGTCCACGCGCTGTTGGTGCCGCTGCGCGACGCGCACGGCAAGGTGCTGCCGGGAATCCGCATCGAGGACTGCGGCGAGAAGATGGGCCTCAACGGCGTGGACAACGGCCGCATCTGGTTCGACCACGTGCGCGTGCCGCGAGAGAACCTGCTGGACCGCTTCGGCCAGGTGGACGCGAAGGGCGAGTACCACAGCAGCATCCCGGGCGACTCGAAGCGCTTCTTCACCATGCTGGGCACGCTGGTGGCGGGCCGGGTGAGCGTGGCATGCGCGGCGCTGAGCGCGGCCAAGAGCGGCCTGACGATTGCCGTGCGCTACGGCGACATGCGGCGCCAGTTCGGCCCGGTGGGCGCGCAGGAGGTGCGGCTGCTGGACCACCAGACGCACCAACTCCGTCTCCTGAAGCCGCTGGCGAAGACCTACGCGCTGGACTTCGCGCTGGAGTACCTGGTGGAGTGCTACGTGAAGCGCACGGAGGACGACGCGCGCGAGGTGGAGGCGCTGGCGGCGGGCCTCAAGGCGTACGCGTCCTGGCACACCACGGCGGTGCTCCAGGAGGCGCGTGAGGCATGCGGCGGCCAGGGCTACCTCACGGCCAACCGGCTGCCAGCGCTGAAGGCGGACACGGACGTCTTCACGACGTTCGAGGGCGACAACACGGTGCTGATGCAGCTCGTGGCCAAGAGCCTGCTGACGGGCCACCGGCAGCGCTTCGAGGACGACCGCGTGCACGCGGTGCTGAAGCTGCTGGCGGACCGGGCCGCGGGGGTGGTGGAGCGAAACCCCTTCACCACGCGCCGCACGGACACGGAGCACCTGCGCGACGGCGACTTCCAATTGCGAGTGCTGCGCTACCGCGAGGAGGACCTGCTGGCCTCGGTGTCGCGCCGCCTGCGCAAGCGGCTGGGCGCGGGGGTGGAGGCCTTCGAGGCCTTCAACCAGTGCCAGGAGCACCTGCTCGCGCTGGCGCACGCGCACGTGGAGCGGCTGGTGCTGGAGCAGTTCCTCAAGGGCGTGGCGGCGGTGCAGGAGCCGGGGCTGAAGACGGTGCTGGGACGGCTGTGCGACCTCTATGGCCTGTCCTGCCTGGAGTCGGCCAGCGGCTGGTTCCTGGAGCACGGGCTTTTGGAGGGCTCCAAGGCGAAGGCCATCCGCAAGGAGGTGGAGCGGCTGTGCGCGGAGGTGCGGCCGGACGCGGTGGCGCTGGTGGACGCGTTTGGGATTCCGGACACCAGCCTCGCCGCGCCCATCGGTCTGGGCCGGCTGGCGCCATGAGGTGAACGGTTGCCCGCCCTGGGGCGCTGACGGACTTGCGTAGGCGTGCGCAGACTGCCGCGCGCCATGACACGACACGTGACGTTGTTGCTCTGTGCGCTGGGGTGGCTGTCCGGCTGCGCCACCCTGTCCCCCGTGGAGCGCGCCGCCGCGCTGGAGGAACAGAACAAGGAGCGCGCGCGGCAGCTCACCGAGGAGCTCTACAACCTCCGGAAGCTGGACCGCATCCCCGAGTACATCGCCCAGGACTTCGTGGACCACTCGCCCGGCGCGCCGCCGGAGGCCACGGGCCCGGCCCTCGTGCGCCAGCAGGCGGAGGCCAGCTTCCAGGCGTTCCCCGACCTCAAGTTCGACATCCTCCACCTCGTCGCCGACGGCGAAATGGTGGTGGTGCACTGGAAGGCCACCGGCACCGACCCCAAGAACCTGGACGAGGCCGGCAAGCCGAAGCCGCTCATCCTCGATGGCCAGTCGCTCTACCGCATGCGAGACGGCAAGGTGGTGGAGGCCTGGGACATCTCGGACCGGCTCTCCCCGCTCCTCCAGCGCGGCTACAAGGTGGTGCCTCCGAGGCCGTGACGCGCCGTCACTGCACGCCGGGCGCGCGGAACACCTCGCCGTCGCGCCCTTCCACCACGAGGCTCGCCGCGTCGGACGCATTCACCCGCAGCGCCACGCGCGGTTGGCCGCGCCGGTCCACCAGCAGCAGGTTGGGCGCGCCGTGCTCGTCCGCGCCCAGAATCGCGCGGGGCCGTCCGTCCGCATCCGCCAATTCCAGCCGCGACGAGCCGTCCACCTGGAGCCCCACCGAGAACAGGTCCGCGCCGCCCGGCTTGGACAGCGTCAGGCGCGGCGCCTCATCCGAGTACACGGTGAGCTCCGCGAGCGACTCGCCGCCCGCGGTGGAGAAGCGCAGCTTCGGCGAGCCATCCTCGCTCACCCCCAGCAGCGCGCGGGGCTTCCCCTCGCCGTCGCGCAGCACCAGCGACGCGTTGCCGTCCTCGTCCGAGCCCAGCGTGGCGCGCGTGCGTCCCTTCGCGTCCGTGAGCACCAGCCGCGAGGCCACCAGTTCCCCGGACGGCACCGCCGAGTCCCGCAGCGCCGCCGCGCCCAGCCCCAGTCCGGCCATCGCGAGCGCCACGAAGGTCAATCCCTGCCACCGCCGGCAGCGGCGCTCCAGTCGTTCCAGCCGAGCATCGAGCGTGTCCATCCGAGAGCCTCCTCCTGCCGTACAACCCCGAGAAGCTAACGAAAGTCCGGCCCGCCCGCGCGCCCTTCTGTCCGGCAGTGACACTGCATCCGTACCACCCGTGGTCCTCCCGGGCCCGCTGCCCTAAGTCCCCACCCTTCCAGGAGGTCTCATGGCCCTTCGACTCCGGGTGCTGCCCCTGTTGCTGCTCGCGCTGAGCGCGTGTGTGCGCAACCCCGCCACCGGCAAGCGCATGCTGTCCCTCGTGTCCCAGGACGAGGAAATCTCCCTCGGCAAGCAGGGCGCGCTGGACGTGAAGCAGTCCATCGGCCTCATCGACGACGCGAAGGTGCAGCAGTACGTGTCCTCGGTGGGCCTGCCCATGGCGAAGCGCTCGGAGCGGCCGGACCTGCCGTGGACGGTGCAGGCCGTGGATGACCCGGTGGTGAATGCCTTCGCGCTGCCGGGCGGCCCCGTCTTCGTCACGCGCGGGCTGCTCACCCACCTCAACTCGGAGGCGGAGCTGGCCTCGGTGCTGGGGCATGAAATCGGCCACATCACCGCGCGGCACTCGGTGCAGCAGCTCTCCAAGGCGCAGCTCGCGCAGGTGGGCCTCGTAGTGGGCAGCGTCCTCAGCGAGGACATCGCGAAGTTCGGAGGGCTCGCCGCCGTGGGCCTCCAGCTCCTCTTCCTCAAGTACGGCCGCGACGACGAGCGCCAGGCCGACGAGCTCGGCTTCCGCTACATGCTGGAGGGCGGCTACGACGTGCGCGAGGCGGCGGATGTCTTCGTCACCCTCGGCCGCGCGAGTGAGTCCTCGGGAAGCGCCCTGCCCTCGTGGCTGTCCACGCACCCCGACCCGGGGGAGCGCGTGGAGACGGCGAGACAGCGCGCCGAAGAGGCCAACGTGGACCCCAGCCGGCTGAAGCAGGGCCGCGAGGAGTACCTCGCCATCCTCCAGGGCATGGCCTACGGCGAGGACCCGCGCCAGGGCTTCTTCCAGGGCAGCCGCTTCCTCCACCCGGGTCTGCGCTTCCAGCTCACCTTCCCGCAGGGCTGGAAGACGGCGAACCAGACGCAGGCGGTGCTCGCCGTCAGCCCGAAGGAGGACGCCATCGTCGGCCTCACGGCGGCCGGCAAGGTGGCACCCGAGGAGGCGCTCCGGGCCTTCGTCACGCAGCAGGGCATGCAGGTGCTGGACACGCCGGCCACGGGCTATCCGCCGGGCTCGGTGTACTTCCAGGCGCAGACGGAGCAGGGCACCGTCCGCGGCGTCACTACCTTCCTCTCACATGGAGGCGCGACGCTGCAGCTCCTCGGCTACACGGGGGCGGCGCAGTTGCCTGCGTATGACGACGCCTTCCGAGCCACCTTCAGCAGCTTCGGCGAATTGACTGACGCGGCCGCGCTGAACGTGCAGCCCGCGCGAATCGAATTGGTGAAGCTGACCGCGCCCATGACGGTGAAGGAGTTTCACGAGAAGTACCCCTCCACCATTCCGCTGGAGGAAGTCGCCCTCATCAACGGCGTGCAGGCCGGGGACACACTGCCCGCGGGCCAGACGGTGAAGCGCGTCACCGGAGGTGTGAAGCCCTCACCTTGACTCGCGCTCCCCCACCCCATTCAGGAGGGAATGACGCCGAGGCGCGACGTCCCGGCCCCGGCGGAGGTCGCCCCTGACGGAACCTGCTTCCGCTGGCTCAGTTGTCGTAGCGCTCTACGTCGCCGCTGTCGTCGGTACCGTGGTCGATGTCGTCGGCGTCGATGTTGGCGCTGCGATTGATGGGGCGACCGCTGCCGAAGAGGAAGCCGAGCTTGAACTGGACGAAGCCGCCGCCAAAGCCAGACGCCATCTTGGAGTCGGTCTGGCTCGTATTGAACTCGCCGAGCACCGGCATGGAGACGCCTACCTCGGGCATGAGCCGGAAGCTCTGCGTCACGCGCAGCGCATAACCCACGGAGGCGCCCACGCTGAGGATGTTGACGGCGGCGCTCTCCTCCAGCGCGCTGCCGGACAGGCGGGTGCCGGTGATGCGAGGCCCGAGCACGAGCTCCGAGCCGCCGCTCGTCTTGAAGCCCACCAGCAGAGGCAGGGCCACGTTGACGTAGCTGAGGCTGGTGTTGTTGTCGTCCGTGGTCGACGTGTCCACGAACACGCCGGACACGGAGGGCGCCAGGGAGATGGCCATGTTCGGGTTGCGCGAGTCGGTCAGCAGGAACTTGCTCTGCAGCTCCACCAGGGAAGAGCCGAAGCGGACGCCGAGGTCCACGCTGTCGGACACGCCATAGCGCATCGAGAGGTCCACATGCGGGTAGTAGACGGAGTCGGTGCCCTCCTCACTGCTGATGACAGCCGCGCCGGCCACGCCGGGCTCGATGCCAAACTGGAACTTGCCCCGTCCCAGTGTGTCCGCCGTCTGCACCTGGCTCACGGAGACACAGCCGGACCCAAACACCAGGAGCAACGCGGCTCCCGCGACGACTCGACGCAACATGTTGGATTCCCCCTCGCACGCCAAGGCGCTCCGCAATGGAACGTGGCGAAGCCCTCGGACGTCGAACGGAACCGGACATTCACCCGGGTTTCCGGAAAATTCTTTCGGCATTTACAAATCGCCGATATCCCAGGCGCGAATGACCGAGTCAGAGAGAGAATCCCTGGCGAAAGCCTATCGCGCAACGCGCTATGTCATCCGTCCCCAGACATTCACCGGGGGACACGAGTGGGCGCTGCGAGTGGACGCGCTCCATCCCGAGCTGGACAGGGCCCTGAAGGCCCACGGCCACGATGAGTGGGCATTCCTGACGGCGTGGAACCCGGGCTCGCGACCGTGTCCTCCGGAGGAGAATGACCGGGCCCAGCAGCAACTGAGGTCGGAGCTGGCGACGGGAGGCTGGCCGGCGCTGGAGGCCGTCGGCGTAGCGGAGGACGCCAGCTGGTCCGAGGACAGCCTTTTCGTCCCGGGCCTGCCGCGCGAGGAGGCCGAGCGCCTGGGCCGCGCCCATGGACAGGTGGCGGTGCTGGTGGGACGCGTGGACGGGCCCGCGCAATTGCTGTTCTGCGAGGGCTCGCGCACGAGCCGCTGAAAGGAAAAGGCCCGGGGCCGCCATGGGCGACTCCGGGCCTGCATCCCCAATCCAAGACGTGGCTACTTGTTGGGATTGTCCACGCCGTTGCTGGTCCACGTGTAGCGCTGAATCCAGTCACCACCGACGCCGAGGCCCGTCTCGCGCTTACGGTCCTGGACGAGGGCCGGAGGCAGGCCCTTGTCCTGGAAGGTGGCGGGCACGCGGGTGCCGGACTCGAAGTGGGAGTTGTTGACGACCTCGTACTCGAGGTTCGGCTTGCCGGTCTTCTCGTCGATGCCGGTGCACTTCACCTGCGTGCGGTAGGAGCCGATGAACCACTCGAGCGAGGTGTACGGGTCCTTCTTGTTGGCCTCGTCGGTGCCCGGGCCCGTGAAGCGGTAGAGGGCCTTGTCCTTCTGCTCGGGCGTGGCGTTGGCGGGCGGGAAGACGTCACCGGGCTTCGGGTTCGGGTACATCTTGAAGAACTCTTCCGTCACCTGCTGCTGGTGCGGGCGGCCGGCGAGGTCCCGGGTGTACTCGTTGTCGCGGACGGTGACGCGGTCGGTGCCGTCAGCCGTCTTGTCCCAGGTGCCGAGGTCCTTGGGCTTCTCCTCGAGGAGCCACGTGCCCCACAGCTTGGGCCAGTCCCCCTCCAGCTTCTGACCCGTCTTGGGGTCGGTGGTGCGGGTGACGCCCTCGAGGTCCACCTTTCCCAGCGTCTTCAGGCTGTCGGTGAGGGAGGAGTCGCCGGTGAGCAGCTCGGAAGCCTTCGCCAGGGCGTCCACGCCGTGCTCGCCGGCCTTCACGAGCTTGTTGGCCGCGCCGTCGGGCAGGAGCGCGTTGGCGCCGTTGTAGGCGACCCGGAGGCCGGTCTGGAACGTGTCGCGGACCAGGTCCTTGGGGTCGGTGACGGCCTTCTTGAGCGTGTCGGTGACGGGGTTGTGCTTCACCACCTCGAAGGTGTCCTTGGTGGTGTCGACGACGGTCTTCTTCACGTCCTTGGCCGTGTCGGTGACGGTGTTCTTCACGTCCTTCGCCGTGTTGACGACGGTGTTCTTCGCGTCGTTCACGGTGTTGGTGACCGTCTTCTTCACGTCATTGAAGCTGGGGATCTTGAAGCCCATGGCAGACCCTTGGGGGGGAAATAACGGGGGCACTTCGCCTACAAGGGAGTTATCGAGCCCACATGCCGAAAGTTTCTTGGAATATGAGGCCCGCGGTGACTTTTGACCCCAATGGCAGTGATTTCAGGGGGTTGGCGCGGAGCCAGGCGCCCCTCAACTGCGGAAGCGTGCGACCTTCAGCGGCTGGCGCCTCCCCATCCGAATCTTCTCCAGCACCACGTGAAGAAGAGCGCCCCCGAGGTGAGGCTCACCAGCCACAGGAGCGCAGAGCTGGGGAGCAGGACTTTCCCCAAGGGAATATCCGCCTCCGTGAGGTAACGGCTCACGCCTTTGGGGAGCACGGCCAGGAGCAGGAACATCACCATCGCCCCGGCCCAGGCGCCCAACCCCGCCCATGCAATACGCAGCAACAGCCACATGATTCCCTCAGGCCTTCGACTCGGGCTGGAGCTTGTCACTCCTTCGAAGTGCGGCGACAGGCACTGGCGCTATCGCTCGTAACACCCGGGGTACGGCGCACCGTCACAACCAACTCCAGGTCCTCGAACCTGATGGCGTCCGCCGCCGTTCGACCCTGCCGCCATTCCCGTCGCACACAACGACCGAGCGAACGCATCATGCTCGACTCGCTACATGAGGAGGTCCCTCAGGGACAACCAGCCAACCAACGACGGCCAGGGCGCGACGTCTTCAGGGGCTGGAACCGGCGTCCGCTGCTACGCATGAATGCTCCCGGCATGAATATCCAGCGAGGCAATCATCATCAGTGCGGCATGGAACGCACATTGAGGCCGCGCACTTTTCGCCTTGAGGCTCACAATCCCTATCTGACGTGCAGCCGATACGTCTTGGACACCCAGCCAGCCCAAGCCCCAGGGCCACCATCCAGACGGCCACCAACACTGGCAGCAGGTCATTTGACACAATCCGAAAACATTTCACAGAACTAGAACCCCTTTGCCAGAGGCCAAAAGCCGGCCCTGCTGATGTTTCACCCGTGCGCCCCAGACAAGAGACCTCCGAAGAGCAAGCAATGGCCTCTGCCATACGACTCCCGCCCAGGACACAGCGGAGGCCTTCCGCAACTCTACTGATTGCATGGGCACCACCGATGCTTGCCCCAGGCTCGCGCAGCCTGTCGCCAGAATGAGTCCACCAGGCATCAGGTAGCGCATGAAGACTGAGCTTCCACCATCTGCTGAGTCTGGTGCGCTTGCATTGGGCCATTGAGAACCGGCACCACTGGACGCTGGACCTGGTGCTGGACGAGGACGACCGGCAGCCATGTCTGCACTCACGCACCGCTCTGGAGGTGACGGCCTGGCTGCGCGTGCTGGCCTACAACCTCATTTCCTCATGGCGCGCGGGGCTTCCCCTCAAAGACAAGTTGCCAGTGGCCTGGGCTCGCGCCTGCGAGGTGCTGCGCGACGCGCTTGTCCACGGTCGCGCGGAGGAGCCCCTGCCCACACTCGCATGAGGGGCTCGCCCGGCCCCTCCGCTCTTCTCCTGCACTTCACTCGCGCGGCACGGCCGGCCGGTCGAACGGCGGAGCATTGCTCTCCGAGCACCTACTCTCAAGAGGCCCTGCCCACGCAATGGCTGACGAGCGACTTCGAATCAGGCCTGGCTTCTGCGCCAGGCGCCGTCTCATCTCTGCGTCATCCCAGCTTGCACCGGACACGCACTGCTGCAACCGCTGGCGCATGGCCTCGGTCTGGCCCGGCTCCTCGACGAGCCGGGCTGCCATGGGCTCAATGCTCTTGCGCTCTCCGTCGAGCAGCAACCCCGTGACGTAGCCGCCCAAGGCGCGACGTCTCTCGGTGCGGCCCATTCCCTCCGTCATTGAGGCCAGGTACTTGCTCAGCTCCCGGTCGAGCTTGCTCAACTGTGCGGGCGTCATGCCCCTTCAACACGGGGCGCCTACGCTCGATTCATCTGACCGGGTAGTACTAGTACATGCATCTACCTACGGATGGTTATCCATGCCTTCGCCGCTGTTCAGGTGCTCTTCCGTCCCAGGATCATCCAGAGCCGTTCCACTTCAGCGCGCACACGACGTTGGAACTCAGGGCTCACCTGCGCACGACCCGCTTTTTCGAACCAAACCAGGGCCTCGCTTGTGCGACCTACTCTTTCGCATGCCTCCGCGACTTCCACTGCCGGCCACCCTGAATCCGGCGCGAGGACGAGCAGTTCCGTGGCATATGTGGAGGCCTCATCCACAAAGTTGTGCCGAGAAGCAACAGTAACGGCCATAGCAAGCCATTTTGCACGCTCCTCTCGACGATACACCCCCTCCTCCTCCAGTCTGCGACGAAGACATCGCATGGCCCAAGCCCCTGGCACCATAGAGACTACAGGTTCAACCAGAAGCATGTGCAACATTCCAAGGGCGATTTTCCGTCCCGTGGTGAGTTGATCTTTCATGGAGGCCACACTGGGTTATGAGGTCGCGGCCACCCACGTCGGCACGCTTGGTAGTTGTTTCTAGCACGGCGCATACACTCTGTCCCCCTGTCGCGCGGCTGCTCACACTCATCGTCAGGAGGTGCGAAGGGGCTGCCAGGGCGAGTCGCGACGGCACCGCCCAGACAGCTCAGGCTATCGCCGACAGCCATGGTCACACAGAACAACTCCCTCCGACAGACTTCCACTGAGGCACAGGCTACGATTGCGGCTCCAACGACGACCACTGCTGCCGCAGGGACGACAATAGCACCAGCGAATTTTCCATCTTGGTCAGTAAAGTAGATCGGATTCGAATTCGCATAGGAATACGCTGCGAGCGTCCGGCTCTGCGCTGCATATGCCGCGACTACTCGTGGGGTAACCGTTCACCGGCTCAGGCGGAGAGCGTGAGCTGATGTGCAGGCGTGGCGGGTAGGAGCGAAGGCCCGCCCAGGCCGCGGCGGTGCGCGGCGAGGGTATCGGTGAGGAAGGCGAGCACGTCACGGCCCTGTAGCTTGAGGGTGGTGGTGGCGGTGAAGATGCGTTCGACGAAGCGGCTGCCCGCCTCGCTCTGCGTGCCGAAGGACGTCTTCCTGTACATGACGGCGTGCCGGATGCAGCGCTCGCCAAAATTGTTGGTGGGCTCGAGGCCCGGCACATCGACAAACGTCCAGAGGCACTTCTCCCACCGGAGGATTTCCCGGGCCATGCCGGCGGTCTTCTTCTCTGCCCGCAGCACCGCCTTGCGCAGCAGCCGGCCGACTCTGCGTTCCACGCCGCGCATGCGCTTCTCGAAGTCCTCGCGCGCCAGGGTGCCGTCGCGCACGCGGTGGTACCACTTGAAGAAGCGGTTGCGCTCGCGCATGAGCTCGCGGCCAATCCGTCCGCCCCTTCCTCCTCTGTCGATGAAGCCCTGGAAGTCGCGTGTGAGGTGGGCCCAGCACAGTTGCCGCAGCCCCGCGTCCACCCACTCGTAGGCGCTCCACCTGTCGGTGGTGAGGAAGCCCGCGAAGTCCTCGCCGAGCAGTTGGAGGGCGACCTTGCCGCTGCGGTTCCTGGCGATGTGAAACACCACCACCAGCGCAGTGGCCACTACCCATAGCCAGGCGCGGCGGGCCCGGCCGCTCTCACGCCCTTCTGCGAACCCCGTCTCGTCAGCGTTGGCCGCCTCCGAGGACTGCACGTAGGCGAGGGCCTCGGCCGTCGGTGAGGCGAGCGCGTCGGCCATCTCGCCCTCCAGGTTGCTGACGCTGCCCACCGACAGCTCGACGCCCAGCATGTCCGACAGAGCATCCTTCACCAGTCGCTTGGAGAGGCGATACTTGCCCACCAGCAGCGAGGCGAGCGCGGCAAGCCTGTCACCGAAGACGCTGCGCGCGTGCGCGGGCACCTCGGCACGCGTCACCAGCCCGCAGTCCGAGCACGCCAGTGCATGGCAGCGGTACTCGGTAACAATGGCCGACAGGACTGGCACCTCTACTACCTGATGACGCCGGGGCACGCTGTCGCGTCCGTGCAGCCGGCCCTTGCAGCCCCGGCACTGGCTGGGCATCAACTCCACGACGTGCTGCACGTCCTCGGGCCCCAGCAGTGCGCGCTCGTGCTTCTTGTGGCCGGGCTGTCCACCGGGACGCCGGCCCGTGGGCTTCTTGGGCTGGCGCGGGGTGCCAGGTGCGTCCGAGGAGGGCGGTCTTGAGGAGTTGTTGGAGTTCTGGTTGAGCCGTGCCTCCAGCTCCGCCACGCGCGCCGTCAGCGCCTCCACCTTCGCCATCAGCCGGGCGATGACCTCATCGCGCGCGGCCACTTGCGCTTCCAGTTCCGCGATACGCGCGTCCTTGGGGTCCACCGCCGCCACGCACCACGGTGTCTCACGCGCGAGCGGCCACCGTCGAGCGCCCGCCTGCCCACCGTCCGATGCTCAGCAGGCCTACCAGTCGAGCATCGGTCGGTGAACGGTTACCTCGTGGGTTCTGCAACAACGGCTCCGGCTGCAGATACCTCCCCACACTCGGGTCGTAGTATCGGTTCCAGTTCTCGAAGAGGTCCGTCTCCCCGTCGTGGTACTGGCCAGGGAAGCGTAGCGGTGTCCAAAGCGGCTGGGCGCCGGTCTGGAAGCGCCGGTACTCGTAGGCGGACACCGCCGCCCCCATCTGCGTACGACCCATGGTGGGAGCGCTGCCCGTGCAGATGCAGCCTGCGGAAGCGGTAGCGCAATCCCCCACGCTGGCGAGTGCCAACTGGGTGCCGGTGCTGCCTGGTGTCAACCACCCAGTCCACTGGTGGCGATCAGCCGCCACCAGGGTCGCAAGCGCCGCTCCACTAGTGGCGTCACGCACCTGCAGCATATCCGTCGAGTTGCTGACGCAGGCGGGCCCCTGGGGCGCATACAAATCCAACGCGTCTACCAACAACCGCATCTGCGTGCTGGTGCCAGGGGTGCTGGGCTGCTTCAACGTCGGCCCGAACGTACCCGTCAACGTGCCGTACGGGTGAGGGGTCTCCACGTCCACGCTGACGCGATTGACGTGGCCGAAGACATCGTACTCCCCCGTCCCCACCACCCGGCCCTGCCCATCCAGAAGCAGCGTGGGCTTGCCGATGTAGTCCGTCGCCAGCGGATACACGCCACACGCAGCCGCTTCGCCCGCGCGCTGGCAGTTGGTCGTGCTGTCCGATTCACGCCCCCAGGTCGCATCGAGCCGCCCGCGAATGAGCGCTACCGGCCTGCCGTCGAGCCACACGTACTCGTCCATTGGATGCGCACCGGGGGACTGCAACGAGTCATTCCCCACGTCGACCAGGAGGCCATGCCCCCTGTCATAGAAGTACTCGTCCACAGCCCCCGTCGGGTACACCTTCACTCGACGACGGTTGTCCGCGTCGTAATAGTAGCTGTAGCTGGCTCCCTGAACATTCGCGGTACGGAACACCGTGTCGTTGCCGCCCTGCGCCCAGGCGCCCGGCGTGAAGTCCACCGTATGCACCGACGCGCCCGACGCGGCATTCGGCCAGCGTTTCTGTGTCACGCGGCCGTCCGCATCGTAGGTGAACCCATAGGAGAGCCAGCTGCCCGTCTGCTGACTCGCGCGCTGGGTAAGCCAGTCGGGGTGCGCAGGCGCAGCGCCGTAGGTGAGCGTCCATGCATTGGATTCCCCGGCCTCCGACGTACGGTTGCCACGGCTGTCATACCCGAAGGAGCGGGAACTGAAAGGCGCGCCCGGCGATTGATACATGGCCGTCGCCGATGTCAAGCGCAGCATTCGGTCGTAGGTGTACTGGTGGGCGGGCGACGTGAAGACTTCCGCCCCCAGAAGGCAACTGATGCTGCTCGCCAGTTGGTCCGCGCTCCACTTGTAGGTCTGACGAAGCACCCCGCCATTGCCGGCACCGGGCACCCACGAGGCGCCCGAGGCAAGCGTTGACACCCACAGCGCCCGCATGCGGCCCGTCTTGTCATTGGTACCGAGGTCGCCATTGGCTTCCGTCGAGCAGCGGTTGAACGCCCCACTGGCGTTGCCCAGCCGGTACTCGACGCTGACGGTGGAGGCGCTGCCCTGCAGGTGCTGACGGTAGCCGCGCAGCCCTCCGTACGGCTCCCATGCAACCTGGGACAACAGCGTCACGTCGGACGAGGCACCACCCGTGCCGAAGACTGTCGCGCGGACTTCCTGTATGCGCTGCACGAGCCCCGTCTTCCGTGAGCCGGGAGGTCGGCGCAAGCTGACGGGGTGAACGGAACCCTTTCAGCGCGGCGACGACTGCTCTTCGGACGCGGTCGCGAGCGGCTCCGGGACGGTGAGCTCCCCCACCTCCGCGTCGAGTTCGGCGGCCATGAGGCGGGCTCGCGTGGCGGACCAGTACTTGGGAGCCAGCTCCAGGTAGCGCTCGCGGGGCCAGTGGGCCAGCACGCGCAAGAGGTCTCTCAGGTAGGCCTCGGGGTCGAGGCGGTGCAGCCGCGCGGTGGCGATAAGGGTGAAGAGGTGGCCGGCGCTCTGGGCGTGGTCATCACTGCCGACGAAGAGCCACGCCTTTCTTCCGACGGCAATCCGCCTCAACTCTCTTTCGGAGCGGTTGTTCTCCAGCAGCAGCCGGCCGTCCTCGAGGAAGCGTCGCAGGGCCTCGCAGTGCCGCACCGCGTAGCCGAGCGCCTTGCGCAACAGGCCGCGCTCCTCCCGCACCTTCTCGTGCTCGGCCTCGGCCCAGGTGAAGAAGGCGTCCACGTGCGGGCGCAGGTGCGCCAGCCGCAGCCGGTGAATCTCCTCGGCAGGCTTGTCCCTCCACGTCGCTTCCAACTCGAAAATGCGGCCGATGCGCGCCAGGCCCTCACGGGCGACGACACTCTTGGCCACTGTCGCCTCCCAGAAGCCTCGGCGGCAGTGCGCCCAGCACGCCACCTCGTGTCTCACCTCGGCCTCGCCGTCCGGCGGCTCGTCCTCGGCGGGACGGAAGAGGGCGTCGTAGACGCTCTTGGCGTCGGCCTGCACGTACCCGCTGAAGCCCTTGAAGAGCTCCAGCACCGCGGCGCTCGTCTCGCGCGGCGTGTACTCGAAGAAGACGGCGTCCTTGTCCACCACCTGCACGAAGTAGTGGCCCCGCCGGCACGCCTGGCGCTGGCCTTCGACGGGCACCGGCTGCACCGCCACGCCCGTGGCATCCGTGGCGATGCAGAAGGCGGTGGCGAGCGCCTCGTCGCGCATGGCGGCCACCACGGTGGTGCCTACCGTCGCCCCCATGTCCTCCATCCACCGGGCCATGGTGCCCCGGTCCACCGGCACCCCGTCGCGCGCGAAGCGCTGCTCCAAGCGGAAGAGCGGCAGCCCCTCGCAGTACTTCCCCGTCACCAGGTGGGCCAGCAGCGACGGCGCGGCCAGGCAGCGGAAGAAGAACTCCGGGGGCGTCATCGCCGACGCCAGGAAGACCTCACCATCGGCGTCCACGGTGCGGTACTTCACCCGGGCGATGACGAGCCGGCGCATCCCGCCCCGTTGCCAGGCCAGCTTGCAGCTCTCCTCGAAGCCGATTCGCTCCGCCTTGCCCTGCGCCACCAGCGCGTCGAAGACGGGGTCAGCAATCTCTACCCGCTTCTCCTCCAGCGGCAGGTTTCTCAAGTCCCGCCGGCCCGAGGGCTTGCGCTTCTTTTTCGCCCCCGCGTTGCCTGACACCTCACCCGAGGCCATGCCCAGCGTGCCGGCCACCTGCTCCAGGGCGCGCAGCTTCTGGGCGAACTCCAGCTCCAGTTGCCGCGTGTCCACCCGCTCGGCCTTGGCCACGAAGAGTCGTTGCTTGTGCAGCTCCAACTCCAGCCGCAGCCTCTCGTGCGAGGCCTTCAGTACCTCCCGCTCCTTCTCCAACTGCGCGGTGCGCTGCCTCTCGGCGGCCAGGGCCGCCCGCTCCGCCAGTAGGGCCGCCTCCAATTCGGCAATGCGCGCCTGGGTAACGGACGGGGACTCGTGCATCGGCGGCGGCCTTGTAACCCCTTGCATCGGCGCTGTCGATACCCTCCTACCGGGTAGGGGCCACCGCCTCCGCCCCGCTACCCTGGCTCCTCAATGCGGACGAGGGCCTCGGCGCGGCGCCTCGACGCGCAGCCCGTCCAGCAACTCCTCCAGCACGTGCTCCTCCACCGCGAGGCTTTGGGCGCCCTCCTCAAGTCCGTGCGGCACCTGGAAGCAGCCGGTGTCCAGCCGCTTGTAGAACAGGCACAGCCCCGTGCCGTCGTAGAAGAGCACCTTGAGCGCCGTGCGCCGCTTGCCGAAGAAGACGAAGAGCGCGCCGCTGCGCGTCTGGCGGCCCAGCCGCTCCTCCACCAGCCCCGCCAGCCGCTCGAAGCCCCAACGCAGGTCAATCGGCTCCAGGCCGACGAAGATTTCGACGCCGTGCGGAATCATCGCGCTGGGCTCCGCCCCGCGGCCTCGAGTGCCTCCAGCGCCACCCGCACCGTCGCCGCGTCCGCGCCAGCCGGC
Source organism: Pyxidicoccus sp. M6 (assembly GCF_055568925.1). NCBI lineage: Bacteria > Pseudomonadati > Myxococcota > Myxococcia > Myxococcales > Myxococcaceae > Pyxidicoccus > Pyxidicoccus sp. M6. The sequence continues at coordinate 11,451,139 of NZ_CM145714.1, forward strand.
ACCAGGACACGTGCGCCTTGCACTTCGATGATGACCTGGGCGGTCCGCGGCGCGGCCTCAACGGAGGCCGTCGCCGTGACCAGCCGCACCATGGGCAGCACCGCGCCCGCCTCACCGCGCGCGGTCCCCGCCATACGACTGGACCATCGGTACAGCGGGCCCGGCGTGAACTCCTGACCCTTGCAGTACTCCGCTGCGCTCAGCCCGCTGGCGCGCCAGTCCGCGACTCGCTTCCTCCACAGCTCCGCGTTTGCCATGCGCGCCACCCTGCTCGCGTCGGCTCAGCTCTGCCAGACGGGGCTCATGCAGCGGATACGGAACATCACCATCGCCCCGGCCCAGGCGCCCAACCCCGCCCATGCAATACGCAGCAACAGCCACATGATTCCCTCAGGCCTTCGACTCGGGCTGGAGCTTGTCACTCCTTCGAAGTGCGGCGACAGGCACTGGCGCTATCGCTCGTAACACCCGGGGTACGGCGCACCGTCACGACCAGCCCAAGTCCTCGAACCTGTCCGCCTGCTTCAATTTCAGCCCCGACTCCGTGCGTGCGCTCTCATAGCCAGGCGACACTCGGCGGCTGCGCGTAAATCTCCTCCCGGTCAGAGGACCAATCCGTGTTGGCAAGCGCCGACAAATGCACTCTCAGACCCATCCCAACGCTATTTATCGTACGGCGGCAACCGCTGTTGTCGGCGTTCGTGTGCCTTCCGAAGCCAATCAATCTGCTCAGCCGCCATTTCAGCGACGGTTCTACCCCAGCCTTCAACAAGCGTGTGGTCTGTCAGCATCGTTTCGAGTGCTGGCAGCAGCGAGAGATGTGCCGCGCTGCCAAGCGCGTGCACGGCACAATAGCGAACCTCAGGCGAAGGGTCCTTCATCGCGTCGAGCAGAGCAGCAGTGGCCGCTTCGAACTTGCCGTCGCCAGGCCACACAGCGCTGAACATGTACGCAAGGCTCTCCGCGGCTTGTCCCCGGACACTCGGTGCCTCTCGCGTGTCCGCGACGATGCGGACCGCCAGGTCCCACGTGCTGAGGTCGCCGTGCCAGGCGAGTGCGTAGAGAATGCCCTGGCGCACCTCCATCCGGCTCTCCAACGCGAGTAGGGCGACCAGGCGGGAAGTCGTCGAGGGGTCGGACGAAAGAAGGTTGGCCGCTTGGACGATGCGCACGGGGTCATCCCCCCGGATATCGCTGAGTGCCGATTCAAGCTCTTCAGGCGACAGTTGCTTGCGCTGACTCAAGGCAGGTCTCACTTTAGATGGACGACGACGCAGCAGTGCTGGACGGGTGAGTGGCGATGGGAATCGAGCACGGACGCACGTATCATCTTCGGGACGCCGCTTCAGCGAAATCACAACGGCAGCAAATCTCAGCGAGGAACCGAGGTAGCCGCGCTCCTCTATTCCCCCATCGAGACGGCACGCCTGCGTGGTGAGGCCCCGGGCTCTATCTGCGGCACGCTGTGCTCACCGCCATCGCGAATCCAGGAACTGTCACGCTTCCGAGGAGCCAAGACTGACGGCCGCTCCCGCCGGTCGTCCCGGGCGGGGCAGCACGTTGCCGGGATGGGGCTCGGCGAACATTTACTGTTCAACTGTCGTCGCTCGCCCACTCCGCGCGGATATTGGCGACCATTTTCAAGGCATCAGCATCGGAGGAGGACTGGGCCATGGATTCTGCTCTTGCCAGGCACGAACGTGCGCTGTCAGCTTGACCCAACCGCCAGCGTACGCCCGCCAAAGCGAGCAGCGGGAGTGGATCGCGATCCGCGGTAGCAACTGCTTCTTCGTAGTAGCTCGCTGCCTGCGAAAGTCTGCCGGCTTCCTCGCAGAAGAGTCCCGCCGTTCTGGCCAGGATCGATGCGTTGGCTGGCCTTTCCTTGTTTGACCGAGTGCGAGCCAGAGCAGATTCTAGGCAAGCGATGGCCTCGGCCGTCCTGCCTGCTTGGGCGAGGTCAGACGCGGTACGAAGGGGATTCTCGTCATTCACGATGAACATTCCTCCTGAGCCGGATGCGCTCATCTCATTGGCTGCCACGGGAGACCATTGAGGCACCTGATGTAGTTCTTCCAGGCCTGCGCCATGCACTTCTCGTACGGGACATCATCCGTGTACCAAGAACCGCACTCTGCCGTATCTTTCAGGTACTGGGGGTAGCATTGAGGATGCCGCGGATGTTTCGGTGGATTCGGGTCCTCAGGCTTGTCCTCACACTTGTCCGGCTCCGGTGGGAACCAGAAATCGCAGAAGTCGTAGTAGTTGCCTGTGGCCTTACAAATCAATGCAACCACGCCTGCACTGATAGCAAGCCCGCCACCGAGTGCTGCGCCAGCAGAGGCACCGCTTGCTCCTCCCACTACTTCGCCGACTGCCGCGCCACCGGTCGCGAGATCGAACTCGCCGTTCGGGTCGTACCGATTGACAGGGTTGTTGCTGGCGTAGGCGTACGAGGGCGTGCTCAGCCCAACCAACGCCCTTGATTGAATGAAATCTGGCTCCTGCAAAACTGGTTCTGGTTGTAGATAGCGACCAATGCTCGGATCGTAGTAGCGGTTCCAGTTCTCGAAGAGGTCCGTTTCCGCGTCGTAGTACTGGCCAGGAAAACGCAGCGGTGTCCAAAGCGGCTGGGCGCCCATCTGGAACCGCCGGTACTCGTACGCTGAAACCGCCGCACCCATCTGTGTCCGCCCCGAAGTCGGAGCGCTCCCCGTGCAGCTGCAACCTGCCGACATGGTGTCGCAGTTGCCTGCGCTGGTAATCGCCAACTGGACGCCCGTGCTGCCGGGCGTCAGCCACCCCGTCCACGCATGGCGCTTGTCCGCCGTCACTGTCTCAAGGGCAGCGCCGCTGGTAGCATCACGCACCTGTAGCGCATCCTTTGGGCTGTTAGCACAGGCAGCCCCCTGGGGAGCATACAAGTCCAGCGCGTCCACCAGTAGCCGCATCTGCGTGCTTGTACCTGGGGTACTGGGCTGCTTCAGAGTAGACCCGAACGTCCCTGTCAACGTGCCATACGGATGGGGCGTCTCCACGTCCACACTGACGCGGTTGACGTGCCCGAAGACGTCATACTCGCCCGTGCCCACTACCCTGCCCTGTCCGTCCAGCATCAACGCAGGCTTGCCCAGGTAGTCCGTCACCAACGGGTAAACGCCACACGCCGCTGCTTCGCCAGCTCGCTTGCAGTCAGCCGTGCTGTCCGGCTCGCGGACCCATGCGGCGTTGAGCCGCCCGCGAATGAGCGCTACGGGCCTGCCGTCCAGCCACACGTACTCGTCCGTCGGGTGCGCACCTGGTGACATCAGCACGTCATTGCCAGCGTCCACCAGGAGGCTGTGCTCCGTGTCGTAGAAGTACTCGTCCTTCGCGCCCGTCGGGTACACCTTCACTCGACGACGGTTGTCCGCGTCGTAGTAGTAGCTGTAGCTGGCTCCCTGGACATTCGCGGTACGGAACACCGTGTCGTTGCCACCCTGAGCCCAGGCCCCTGGAGTGAAGTCCACCGTATGCACCGGAGTGCCTGCAGACGCATTCGGCCAGCGCTTCTGCGTCACACGCCCATCCGCATCGTAGGTATACCCATAGGAAAGCCAACTGCCGGTCTGCTGACTCGCGCGCTGGGTAAGCCAGTCGGGGTGCGCAGGCGCTGCGCCGTAGGTGAGCGTCCACGCATTCGCCTCCCCCGCCTCTGACGTACGGTTGCCACGGCCGTCATACTCGAAGGAGCGGAAGCTGAAAGGCCCCCCCGGGGACTGCGCCATGGCCGTCGCCGACTTCACGCGAAGCATTCGGTCGTGGGTGTACTGGTGGGCGGGCGACGTGAAGACTTCCGCCCCCAGAAGGCAACTGATGCTGCTCGCCAGTTGGTCCGCGCTCCACTTGTAGGTCTGACGAAGCACCCCGCCATTGCCGGCACCGGGCACCCACGAGGCGCCCGAGGCAAGCGTTGACACCCACAGCGCCCGCATGCGGCCCGTCTTGTCATTGGTACCGAGGTCGCCATTGGCTTCCGTCGAGCAGCGGTTGAACGCCCCACTGGCGTTGCCCAGCCGGTACTCGACGCTGACGGTGGAGGCGCTGCCCTGCAGGTGCTGACGGTAGCCGCGCAGCCCTCCGTACGGCTCCCATGCAACCTGGGACAACAGCGTCTGTTGATGGTCTCCAGGAAGCGCTGATTCCTGGTCATCGGTCGCCCGGAGTTCCGTGACTTCGTGGCCGGCACCGTCGGCGCGTGCAGCCAAAAAGTTGAGGGGTGGGGAGTGCGCCGGTGGAGTCCGCGGTCGCGCGCGTCCTGAAAAACGGAAGGCCCACCAGCGACACCTGGAGGGCCCTCCTGGAGGCGCGCCCTGGTGTGCGAGAGGGGCGGGCCGGTGAGGCAGGGGTAGCGCAGTCCGGGGCGTAGCGCCAGAAGTCGGCGCGCGCGGGAGGCTGCGCGTGGAGTCGCTGCGGTTGGCGGTGTGCGGTCGGCCGGAGTGCCGACGGCTGTTTCAGCTGTGCACCGGATGCGACCGGGGCCAGCGCTACTGCGAGCGGGCCTGCGGCAGGAGGGCGCGCGCGGAGTCGGTGCGTGCGGCCGGGCGGCGCTACCAGCGCACGCGGGACGGGCGGCACGCCCACGCTGCGCGCCAGGCTGCATACCGGGAGCGACGCAGGAAAGTGACGCATCAGGCTCCCCCGGAGGCGGCTCACGAGGCGACGGTGCCACTCGCGCCGGTCCAGGCCACCACGCAGGTGGCCTCGGAGCCGAGCGCAGCGAGGCCCCCTCCGCATGCACTGCCGCCTTCTCCCGCCTGCACGTTCTGCGGGCGCCAAAGCCCCTTCCTCCGCCACACCACCTTGGCGCGCACCCGAGTGGGCCCGCGTTGGCGGCGCGGCCTTCCGTGAGGAGGTGGGCGGATGATTGCCCCGGAGGTACGTGCCCGCATCCGCCGGCTGCACTACGCGGAGCACTGGCCGGTGGGCACCATCGCCACGGAGTTGGGCCTGCACCACGACACCGTGGAGGCGGCCCTCGAGGACGTGCAGGTGGCCCCTGCCGATAGGAGCACGGTGAAACCCACCGTGCTGGGCCCCTACACGGACTTCATCGACGCCACCCTCAAGGCCCACCCGCGCCTGAGGGCCACGCGCCTTTTCCACATGGTGAAGGCCCGGGGCTACCCGGGGGGCTACGAGCAGGTGAAGCGCTACGTGCGGCGGGTGCGCCCTGGGCCCCAGGCCGAGGCCTTCCTGCGCCGCTGCACCCTACCTGGCGAAGAGGCGCAGGTGGACTGGGGCAGCTTCGGCAAGGTGCAGGTGGGGCGGGCCTCCCGGACGCTCTCCTGCTTCGTGCTGGTGCTGGGCCACTCGCGCGCCATGTACGCACGCTTCTTCCTGGGGCAGACGATGGAGTGCTTTCTGCAGGGCCACGTCCAGGCCTTCGAGGCGCTCGGGGGCGTGCCTCGCAGCCTCCTCTACGACAACTTGAAGTCCGTCGTGCTGGAGCGGGCCGGAGACGCCATCCGCTTCCACCCCCGCGTGCTGGAGGCCGCCGGGCATTACCACTTCGCGCCCAAACCCTGTGCCCCCTACCGCGGCAACGAGAAGGGCAAGGTGGAGCGCACCATCCGCTACCTGCGCGATTCCTTCTTCGCCGCTCGCAGCTTCCACGGCCTGGACGACCTCAATCGGCAGCTCAAGCGCTGGGTGGACGAGGTGGCCCACCAGCGTCGGGTGCCCGGCGACGCCTCGGGCCGCACGGTGGCCGAGGCACTGGAAGACGAGCGTCCCCGCCTGCTGCCGCTGCCCGCCCACCCATTGCCCACCGACGTGGTGCGCCCCGCCTCCTCCGGCAAGACGCCCTACGTGCGCTTCGACGGCAATGACTACTCGATTCCGGATGGCCTGGTACGCCGTCCTCTCACGCTGGTGGCCTCTGCCACCACGGTGCGCCTGCTCGACGGCGCCCAGCAGGTCGCCTCGCACGTGCGCAGCTGGGACAAGGGCGCCCTCGTCGAGGACGCCCAGCACCTGGCCGCGCTGGCCAGGAAGAAGGCCCACGCCCACGAGCTGCGCGGACGGGACTTGCTGCGCGCCCGCTGCCCACGCGCCGACCAGATGCTCCAGGCGCTCGCCGACCGCGGTGACAACCTCGGCAACCACACCGTGAAGCTGCTGGCGCTAGCAGAGCGCTACGGCGCCGCGGAACTGGACGCCGCCCTGGCCGAGACGCTCGAGCGCGGCGCACTCGGGCCCGCCTCCGTCGCCCACGTCCTCGACCAGCGACGCCGTCAGAAGGGGGCGCCTCCGCCGCTGCCCCTGGTGCTGCCAGATGACCCGCGCGTGCGTGAGCAGCGCGTCCCCCAGCATTCCCTCAACGCCTACGACGCCCTCCTCGAGGGCGACCCGGAGCAAGCACCATGATGCCCCTGAAAGAACGTCTCACCGCCCTCGGCCTGAGCCACACCAGCGACGCACTCGATGACCTCATTGCCATGGCCACCAAGCGCAGGTGGGGGCCGACCGAGCTGCTGGAAGCCATCGCCGAGGAGGAGACGAAGGACCGGGCTCGTCGCAGCGTGGAGCGGCGCCTGTCACGCAGCAAGCTCGGCGCGCTCAGGACGATGGCCGACTTCGACTGGGGCTGGCCCAAGCGCATTGACAGGCCGGCCGTCGAGAGCGCCCTGGCCCTGGACTTCATGGCCCGCCCCGCCAATGTCGTCCTTGTCGCCCCTCAGGGATTGGGCAAGACGATGATTGCCCAGAACATCGCCTACAACGCCGTGCAGGCTGGCCACTCCGTCCTCTTCACCACCGCCTCCCAACTGCTGCTCGACCTGGGCAGTCAGGACTCCGCCAGGGCCCTGGACCGGCGCCTGAAGCACTACTGCACCCAGGCGGGTCTGCTCGTCATCGACGAGATTGGCTACCTCTCCTACGACGCCCGGAACGCGGACCTGCTCTTCCAAGTGGTGTCGCGCAGGTATGAGAAAAAGCCGATTGTCTTGACGACCAATCTGCCGTTTTCGGAATGGACCACCATCTTCCCCAACGCCGCGTGCGCCATCGCTCTCATCGACCGCGTCATCCACCACGCCAGCATCATCAGCATTGAGGGCGACAGCTACCGCCGACGCGTGGCCGAGGAGTCCCGCGCCGAGCGCAAGGCCAAGAAGGGCTGACCCCCTCCGCGTCCCACTGCGGCCAGCCGGCCCCGCTCTCCCGCTCCGCGGTGGGGGCGGGGCCGAGCTGCATCCGATGACCAGATTTCCGCGCTCCGCGATGACCGCCAACAAGCGTCACGTCGGACGAGGCACCACCCGTGCCGAAGACTGTCGCGCGGACTTCCTGGACGCGGTTCACCCAGGCGCCCGTCCCATACACATACGAGACGGTGCGGCCATACGGGTAGACAATGGAGGTGAGGTTGCCGTTGGGGCTGTAGGTATAGGCCGTATGCGGGTTCGTATAGGGAGTGGACGCGCTGCACCCGGTGCTCCCCGCGCGGATGCGCACCTCCCGCACGACACGTCCTGCCCAGTCGTACCCGAACCAGGTGCGGCCGAAGGAGTCGTCCCGCCACCGCATGCGGCCCACCGTGAAGTCGAGCGCCCCGCACGAGGCTGGTGGAGTCTGCGAGGCGTCGTAGCCCTGGGCGTAGAGCACCTCCACGCCACCTATAGCCGTGGGACTGCGGTGCGCCACCTGCATCAACCGCCCGAGCACGTCATACGTCGACGCCACATGGTCCAGCGCAGACTGGGCCGCCTGCGAAGGCGTCTGCTTGATGGTCTGCTGGCCGTTGACGTCATAGGCATAGCGCGTCGTCCCACGGGCGCTTCCCGTCCCCATCGCCGGGCTGTCCACCTGCACCAACTGCCCGAAGTCATCATAGGTATAGAGCGTCGCTCCCGCTCCCGGGGTGTAGGTGTCACAGTAGCCGTCGGTGGAGACCGTGAGTCCGGGCTCCACGCTGGTGACGTTGCCATGCTTGTCATGCTTGAAGCATGTGCGGTACCCGGCCGAGACGACGTTGTTGGGGTACTCATCCAGCCGGCTGAGCCGGTTCACCCGGTCATAGACCATGGTGGTGCACGTGGGCGCGCCGTTATCACAGTCCGGGAATCCCTGCGGATACGGTAGCCCGATGCCGGACAGGTTGTTGTTCTTGTCGTAGCCGCGAGCGAACCCATAGAGCCCCGAGTTGTCTCCCCACACCTCCGTCTTCAGACGCTTGTGGGCATCGACAGAGAATCCCCGGACGCGCCGGACGTTGCCCGCCGAATCCAGATAGCGCTCGTACTCCACCGTGCCGTCCACCCAGTAGGTGTACGTCACCTTCTCGCTCCAGGTCGCCCCGTCCGCGACGGCGGACCTGGCACGCCACTGCAGCTTCGAGGTCATGGTGCCACCCGCGCAAGCTGCCGTCGGCGTGTCCTTCCGGTAGCAGGACACCTCGTAGTTGCCTTCGGGAAGGCGCGTCCACGTCAGATGCCCGGCGGAGTCATACCCGTAGGTGGTGGCCACCACCGCGGCTCCGCCTGGAGGCAGAACGCGAGTACTCACCACCCGGCCACTGAGTGATCGCGACTCCGTCACGACGCCATTCGGGTCCGTCTGGGTGAACACCTCTTCGCCCGTCGCGACGTCAAAGGCATGGTCAAAGGTGGTGACCAGGGCCGTCACGCCCGGCCCCTCCTCGCTGCGTTGGCTCAGCTTCCCCGCGCGAGGCCAGCCCGCGGTGTCGGGCCAGTAGTGGTATCGCACCACTTTGTAGGGCGTGCCCACGGGACAGTCGGTGGCGGCCTCATTCTCCACCCAGCAGGGCCCGTGCTCTTCCAACGTCCGGCCTTCGGGGTCGGGCGTCGTGTCTCCCACCGTGTGTGCCGTGAAATAGAAGGTGCCGCGCACGCGGGGCGTGTCGCTCCAGGTCCCAGCGTCGGCGTTGAAGTCGCGCGTCCAACCGGACTCCAGGGACGCCACCAACCGCGAGGTCCCCGGCGCGTAGCGGCTCACCTTGCGCGCCTTGCCGCCCGTGGACATCAGCACGCTGTCTCGCTCGGAAACGGTGGGGAGCTGGTGGTTCCCGTCGTCATAGGCGTAGGTGTAGCGGGTCTCCTCCAGCGCCATGCCTCCGTCCTGGTTGGCGGCGCCCTTGCGCTCGACCCGCTTCTCCGCCTGCACCGTCCCGGAGGTATCCGTGACGAAGGCGTAGTCATAGACAGTCCAATGGCCGAGCTTGTCCTGAACGCCCTTGAGTACGGGAGGCTGGCTCGACGTACCGCAGGTCCAGTCATAGCGAATGGTCCCGGAGCTGCAGCCCCCACCGGAGCAGTAGTCGGTCACCTTCAGCAGCGTCGGAGCACCGCTGGGCCCGATGCTCGTCACGGACTCATAGGTACTGCCATAGTAGGCCAGAGCCGCGCTCATCTTTCCCGTCAGGGCGGCATTATCCGTCACCTGCCGGCTGGTGAACGTGTCGCCGCAGCACCCCTGTCCAGCAGAGCAGCGCGATACAAACGGTTTGCCTACCTGGAGCTTTTCGTCCGCATCCTCAGTGGCCGTCACCTGCCCCGCGATGCTGTAGGTATGGCGCGTGACCTGCACATCCGAGCGCGACGTCACGAGACTTCCCACGGGGTAGTCGTACACCTCGGCTTCTCCCGAGGCATTCTCCACCCTGGAGAGAAGTCCCGGCTGCTCCACGCCAGCCTGCTGCACGTACGCGTACGTTGCATGCAGTCGCTCGTCGGCCTGGTTCGACGGGAGCGTGACGCGACGGTAGAGGCGGCGGACCACACACTGGGTCGCGCCCGCGGCCCCCAACTGAGCGTACTCGAGCCGCAAGCTCTCGCCGTAGGGCAGAGTCACCTGCGAGAGGTAGGGCACTCCCTCGCTGCCAGCCACGGTTCCGGCGACACAAGTGAGTCCTTGGGGTAGCGCATATGAGAGTGACGCCAGCACCTTCCCGCGGACGGATTCGATTCGCGTCAGGAAGTAATGGCTGGGCGCCACCGTCGCGCCACTCTCGTTCCAGGGTGAGCTGTAGACGTGACGTTCTCCGGACTGCGTGACGAGCACGAAGCCCGAGGCCGTACGCTGGAACTTGTCCGGAGAGGAATCCCCCTGCTCCTTTCCCGCCCAGCATGGAGCACCGACGCAGGGCGTGAATCTGAGCTCGGAGCCATTGCCGCGCTTCACGGTGTAGCGGTTCGACTCCTGCTTCACGTAGCTCCAGAAGCCATGCGACCACAGCGCCACGCGAGGATTGGCGGGCGCGGAACCGAAAGGCTTGGGCGCAAGTGTGTAGGCGACAGGCGTCTGAGAAATCTGGCCGCCATGCAGGACGACGCCGGGTTCGACACTCTTCACACCTGCGCCTGACACGAAGCTACGGGAGAACGCAACGGAGACATTGTCCTGGGAAACTCCGAAGTCCCTCGCCCACAGCACACTCGTCCCCGCTGACAGGTCCACGGGGTCTCCCTTGACGAGGTTCCGCTGTCCCGACGAGCACTCGCATTTTTCGTCCTCGCAGTCCGGTTGACTGCAAGTGGAGATGTCACAACGCACCTGCGGCGCCTTCACCTGGATGCCGTCATTCGAGACGTCGTACTCCGGATCGAGGACGCACGTCCCCTTGCATCCGTCCGCAACGCAGCTCTCACCCGGTGTGCATGGCCAATCCTGACAGGACCCTGCCGCGTACTGGTTCGTCACCGGCTGGCAGGTTCCCACCGGAGTACAGGTGATGCCACTCATGCACCCGCCGTCCGGGGCCGTCTGCCCGTTGTTGCAGACCTTGGTGCAGGTACCACCGTCACAGGGGCAACTCCATTGGTGCATGACCGCCACGCCGTCACCGCAGGTAGAGCCCGTGGGAAGGCAGTAGCTGATCTGGGCGGCGGCAGGAAACGCCCCCAGGACCAGGCCAACCACGGTGAGGAAGACGAGGACGCCACGCCATCGAGCGAGAGAAAGACTCACGGAAGAAAGCTCCAGAAAGGGAAAAGGGCGCGCACGGGCGCAGCCCGGTCAATCGGGTTGAACTTGCTTGGAAGGCGTCGCGCTCGGCCTAACGCGAGGACGGATGAAGCCGGGCGGCATGGGGCGCCCAGCCCTGCGGCGGCACACAGGCCCGCCCGCCTTCACCGGGGTAGAACTGAACGCAACTCCACTCCTCGGGGCACTGCGCGAGCGTCTCGCACGGTGTGCTGCACACGTAGGCACCAGCGCGGCCTGTCGATTCGGCCTTCACGTTCGCGGACTGCAGGCACAGGCGCGAGGCGCAGTCCGAGGCACCTCCCGCAGCGCAGTCCTCACCCAGCCTTGCCTCACCGGTCCCCCTCCGCAGCTCGCGGTGCTCCGTGATGACCTTGAGGGGCTCCGGGCCCGGCTCGACGAGCGCATCCCCCTGACAGGCCGACAGGAGCAGCATCGCCGTGGCGAGCCCCCACATCCCAACGCCTTGCGAAGACCGCATCGCACCCCACAGTCCCGCTCCCCCACTCGAAGGCGGGCACACGAATGACAGCTCACGTCTCTGGTGCATCGGACGACTCCACTGGCCGGTATCCCGGTGCTGAAGGGGCTCGGACGGACCGCCGGATGCAAAACCAGCACCAGACCCATCCGGCGCAAATCCATCCATTCCCAACCACCGAAACGCGCAAGCTCCGGATTTGACTTGCACCCAGAAACCGTCAGGCAGCACGAGACACCTGTGCCCCCAGCACGGCCTTGGAAGGACATTCCGTTACGCTTGCAGTACCGCAACGGCACCGGTTTGCCTCCGAGGCTTCACAGACTCGCCACACGGGTAGGCCAACGTCCGCCGCCCCGAGCGGGGCCATCCCCCTCCCGCTCCAGGAGCCGCCTCGATGCAACCATCTTCGTCCCCCCGGCGCTTCAGCCCACGACCCGGAACCTTCCTGCTCGCCGGAGCCTTCGTCACCGGCATGCTCCTCTTCACCCACGCCGGCTGCGGCAGCGACGACTGTGAGACCGCCGCCGACTGCCAGGACCAGAATGGCAACCCGTCCGCGGGCCAGCAGTGGGTCTGCATCGACAAGACCTGCGAGACGCGCTCCACCGAGTCCGACGCCGGTACCCCAGACTCTGGGAGTCCAGACTCCGGGACTCCGGACTCCGGCCCCGTGAGCGTGCAGATTCTCGCGTTCAATGACTTCCACGGGCAGCTCGAGGCTCCCGCCGGCAGCGGCGGTCAGATTCAGATTGGCGTGCTCCCCGACGGCGGTCCGGACCGGGTCAACGCGGGCGGCGTGACGTACTTCGCCAGGCACATCCAGGACCTGCGCGAGACCAACCCCAACACCGTCGTCGTCTCCGCGGGCGACCTCATCGGCGCCACGCCGCTCCTCTCGGCGCTCTTCCACGACGAGCCCACCATCGAGGCGATGAACAAGATTGGCATCGACCTCGTCGCCGTGGGCAACCACGAGTTCGACGAGGGCAGCCCGGAGTTGCTCCGCATGCAGACCGGCGGCTGCCACCCCGTGGACGGCTGCCAGGACGGCGATGGCTTCGAGGGCGCCCGCTTCAAGTACCTCGCCGCCAACGTGGCCACCTCCGCGGACCGCACCCTCTTCCCCCGCTATGACATCCGCACCTTCGAGGGCGTGAAGATTGCCTTCATCGGCATGACGCTCGAGGGCACGCCCGAAATCGTCACGCCCACGTTCGTGTCCGGCCTGTCCTTCAAGGACGAGGTGGAGACGGTCAACAAGCTCGTCCCCGAATTGAAGCAGCAGGGCGTGGAGGCCATCGTCATCGTCGTCCACGAGGGCGGCGTCGCGGCCACCGGCGCGCTGGTCAACGAGTGCAAGGGCACCGGCACCACGGATGGCCTCATCTCCGGCGCCATCGTGGACATCGCCAAGGGTATCGACGACGAGGTGGACGTCATCGTCAGCGGACACACGCACAACGCCTACAACTGCAACATTGACGGCAAGCTCGTCACCAGCGCCGCCTCGGTGGGCCGGCTCGTCACCGACATCGACCTGAAGCTCGACCGGACCACGGGCGATGTGCTGGAGGCGAAGGCCAACAACGTCATCGTCACCCGCACCGTGGCGGAGGACACCAACGTGAAGGCGCTCGTGGCGAAGTACCAGGAGCGCGCCACCCCGCTCGCCAACCGCGTCATCGGCTACGTGGCCGCCACGCTCCAGACGCCCGGCAACCAGAAGGACCCGGCAGGCCAGTCCACGCTGGGCTTCGTCATCGCGGACGCGCAGCTCGCCGCTACGAAGCCCGCCAACCTGGGCGGAGCGCAGATTGCCTTCATGAACCCGGGCGGCGTGCGCGCGGACATCCTCGAGGGCGAGGTGACCTACGGCGAGGCCTTCACCACGCAGCCCTTCGGCAACAGCATGACCACCTTCACGCTGACCGGCGCGCAGATTGAAGCGGCGCTGGAGCGCCAGTGGCAGCAGTCCGGCAGCGCCGTCATCACCCGCATCCTCCAGCCGTCCGTGGGCTTCTCGTACACGTTCGACGCCACCCAGCCCATCGGCAGCCGCATCGACCCGGCCACCATCAAGCTCAACGGCCAGGTCATCGACCCGGCCGCCGACTACCGCGTCACGGTGAACAGCTTCCTCGCCAGCGGCGGTGACGGCTTCGCGCCGTTCGCCGAGGGCCGCAACCGCCTCGGTGGCGCCGTGGACACCGACGCCCTGGAGGCCTACCTCAAGAACAACAGCAGCCAGGGCACTCCGCTGCCCGCCCCGGCGTTGGACCGCATCACCGCCATCCTGCCGCCGCCCGCGCCGTAGCGCGGTGAAGCAGGCTCCCGACCTCTTCTTCCGCGCTCGCGGGAGAAGAGGCGGGCAGCGAACGAGGGCCGCACGCAGAGGACGGCAGGGCTTCCATGAAGCCCTCCTGCACGAGCCGCCACCAAGGAGTGTGGGAGCCTACCGGGCGGCCGCTGCCTGGAACGCGGAGCACTGGGGCACACCCGCTCCTGCTCCCGTCGGGGCCTGCGACGTCGACTCGTACGCGCCCAGGTCCACGCCAGCGCCCTGGGGCCGCGCCACGCCCACGGTGTCGATGAGGGGCGCCAACGTCGCGCTCCCCACGTCAATCGCGGGCGAGCCCTGCTTGAGGCGCAGGTCATACGTGGCCGGATTCACGTAGAACGCCACAGGGTCGCTCACCACGAGGTTGTGGTCCTCGCTCACGCCCACGGTGGCATTCGCGTACTTGGGCGCCAGGTTGTTGCGCACCACGCAGGACTGCGGCGGAGTGCCGTTCTTGTGCTCCACCACGCGAATCCACGGCGGGCCCGGCTCTCCCGCCGCGCCGTTGGGCTCCAGCACGGTGTTGTTCACCACGCGCACGCCGCGCACGCCCATGAACGTGATGCCGTGGTAGTGGTCGGTGACGATGACGTTGTTCTCGACGAGCCAGTCCACGTAGGTCCCATCGAAGGCGCCAATGCCTTGCAGGGCGCAGCGGAACGGCTGGTTCGGGTCCTCGTAGTTGAGGATGTAATTGCCCCGGAGGACGACGTTGCGAATCTCGCCCTTGCCCACCCCGCCCGGACCGTAGGTCCATGACTGGAACCCGTCTCGGTGGTCGGCATACACCTCGTAGCAATTCTTGACGGTGTTGTACTGGAACAGGGAGTTGTCACCCATCCCGTGCATCCCGTCCCCGGCGAAGTTCGCCACCGTGTTGCACTCCACCACGGAGTCGTACGCACCCACCTTGATGCCGTAGTTGACGTTCTTCAGATGGTTGCCGCGGATGACGAGGCTCCACCCATCCCCCTCGATTCCGTCGCCCACCCTGCTCGTCCAGTCAGCCGCCGTGAAACCGCTGATGTTGGCCACCGCCTGGATGACGTTCCCCTCCAGGGTGATGTGGTGCACCGGCCCCCGGTAGCTGTGCCAGTCGATGTCCACGAGCGTGGTCTTCACCGGAACGGGCATGTACTCCGAGCTGATGTGCAGCCCCTTGAAGACCCAGTACGCGCTGGAGCGGACCTGGAGTCTGCCCAGCCGGGGCTCCTCGCCCGGCGCGGCCGCCACCGTCACGTAGCCCGTGTTGTAGTAACTCCAGACATCCACCTCGCCGTGGTACCCGCCGCGCAGCCAGAGGGTGTCGCCCGCCTTGACGGGAGCGCCCACGTTCCGGGGCACCAGCACCTTGCCCTCCACGTAGGGCAGCGACTCCCAGCTCTGGCTCTGCACCAGTCCGGCGTTGATGACCTCCCGCAGCGTCCGCCAGGGCCTCGCCGCGCTGCCGTCTCCGGTGGGACTGCCCCGCACCGGGTCCACCCAGAACTCCGCGGCCCACGTGCTCGTGGAGGCCAGGAGCAGGCCCGCCAGGAACAAGCGCCTCAGCACCCCATGCCCTTCAGTTGCTCTCGTTACATTGAAGCGATTCGGCTCGGACCTCATGACCTCTCCCGGGTGTGAATCCACATCACCCAGGTGAGGACCCGGCCCCCGCTCCGTCCCAGGAATCGCGGGGGCCGGCACCCGCGGCCGGATGGGGCCGCGGGCGGGACTCCGACAGACGGGCTCGCGGACTACGGCAGCGTGCCGATGTACGAGATGAGCGTCTTCGTCTGCTGCACGGCCGAGCGCAGGCCGAGGCCGATGAAGACCTCGTTGTCATTGGGCGTCGTGTTGTAGGCCTGGGAGTCGACGGTGCCGTACGGATTGATGCCGCCGTACAGGTACTGGTACGAGCCGGACATGCGCACGCCGGAGGAGGTCACCACCACCTGGCGGGCGTAGCCGACGAGGGTGCGCAGGTCATGCGTCCCCTGCTGGCCCGCGGCCACTCCGACGAGGGCGTAGCCGTCCGTCGCCTGCACCCAGGCCTCGGGGGTACGGTAGGCATTGCTGCCCGTGCGGTACAGCATGCGCGGCCCCATGGTGCCGTTCGCGTATAGCTCCCGGTACTCGATGACCAGCTGCTCGTAGTTGCTGTCGGAGACGATGGAGGCGCCGATGCCGGTGACGACCCAGCGGTTGCAGCGGCTGCCCTCGAAGATTTGCACCTCGGAATTCTGGGTCGACTCCTGGCCGGTGCGCTGCACGCGGTACTGGCTGATGAGCCCGTCGGCGGCCGTGCACGGCGGCGGGGGCGGCGGCGGCTCGTAGCACCAGTGCAGCGGGTTCGTCGGGTCGCAGGGCTCGCAGCCGTAGTCGCGGATGGGGCTGCACACGCCCACGCAGTCCGGGTCATCGATGCGGCAGACCTCGGGCGGCTGCACGACAGCGGCCGTCGCCACGTCGATGAACTTCGCGTCCCTGGGGAAGTTCGTGGCCACGATTTCACCCGTGGCCGGGTCGACCACGGACGTGGCGCCATCCGGGGGTGCCTCGCCGGCGGCCGAGCCGCAGGCACTCAGGGCGGGAACCGCCACGACCGCAATCACAGACAACATTCGCTTGAGAGACATTGCCTTCTCCTGACAGACGGAGGCCAGGCGCCCGCCACCCGGCGGGACGCTGGAGGTGAGTACGACTTCGGTGGTGACTTCACGGGGGGACGGCCCATGGGCCGCGCACGGCGCGCAACGACAGACACTCCTCGCGGAGCCTGGCGTTCGGAGGGGATGTTGCGGCGTCCTCACCGGA
Organism: Pyxidicoccus sp. M6; assembly: GCF_055568925.1. Lineage (NCBI taxonomy): Bacteria > Pseudomonadati > Myxococcota > Myxococcia > Myxococcales > Myxococcaceae > Pyxidicoccus > Pyxidicoccus sp. M6. The sequence goes on from NZ_CM145714.1 coordinate 11,467,740, forward strand.
AGCCCGTGTCTGGACTTCCAGGTGCTGACACCCGGTAAACGCAGGCCCCCGGAAAATGTCGCAAACAAAGTGGGGACGGCGGCGCGCGCCCTCGTGACTTCACGTCACAGGTGCTGTGCCGTGTGAAGCCGTGGTCCACGCGAGGTGCGGGCTCCATATTCCACGGCGTTCGCGCCCGTCGCCGCGAGGCAGGCCCCGCGCGCGCCCGCGCCGCTTCCCCGGAGCATGCTCATGAGTCCGAAGCAGAAGGTCGCCCTCGTCGCCGGAGCCCAGGGCGTCATCGGCCGCAACCTCGTCACCCACCTCGCGTCGCTCGGCGACTGGGACGTCATCGGCCTGTCGCGGCGGGGCGGCCCCTCGGAGGGGCGCGTGCGGCATGTGGAGGTGGACCTGCTCGATGCGAAGGGCTGCCGCACGAAGCTGGGCGGCCTCAGCCACGTCACGCACATCTTCTACGCCGCGTATCAGGACCGGCCGTCGTGGGCGGAGCTGGTGGCGCCCAACCTCCGCATGCTGGTCAACGTAGTGGATGCCGTGGAGCCCGTGGCGCGCGGACTGCGGCACATCAGCCTGATGCAGGGCTACAAGGTCTACGGCGCGCACCTGGGCCCGTTCAAGACGCCGGCCCGCGAGACGGACGCGCACCACATGCCGCCCGAGTTCAACGTGGACCAGCAGGCCTTCCTGGAGGCGCGGCAGCAGGGCAAGGCGTGGACCTGGTCCGCCATCCGCCCGTCCGTGGTGTGCGGCTTCGCGCTCGGCAACCCGATGAACCTGGCCATGGTCATCGCGGTGTACGCCAGCATCTCGAAGGAGCTGGGGCTGCCGCTGCGCTTCCCCGGCAAGCCGGGCGCGTACGACAAGCTGCTGGAGATGACGGACGCGGGGCTGTTGGCCAAGGCCACGGTGTGGGCCGCCACCGACGAGCGCTGCGCCAACCAGGCCTTCAACATCAACAACGGCGACCTGTTCCGGTGGAACGAGCTGTGGCCGAGGATTGCGCGCCACTTCGGCCTGGAGGTGGCGCCACCGCTGCCCATGTCGCTGGACGTCGTCATGGCGGACAAGGAGCCGCTGTGGCAGCGCATGCAGGAGAAGCACGGCCTGGAGCGGCACGCGTACAAGGACGTGTCCTCCTGGCGCTTCGGCGACTTCGTCTTCTCGTGGGACTACGACATGTTCGCCGACGGCACGAAGGCGCGGCGCTTCGGCTTCCACGAGTACGTGGACACCGAGGCCATGTTCCTCGGCATCTTCGACGACTTCCGCCGCCGCCGCGTCATCCCCTGAGCGCCGGCTCGGCGCGGGCGGCCTGCCCGGCGAAGAGGGCAGCGAGAGTGGCGACCCCTCGACCTGACGTCAGGGAGTGGAGCCCTGACGCTGGAGGGTGCTGGGGACGCTGAGCCCACTTCCTCCCTGCTCCGGCTTGGGAACATCGCCCGGAAGGATTTCGATTTCCTGGGCGCGCGTGACGCGCCGGGCCAGCTCGTCGAACTCCAGCTCCAGTCCGCGTCCGGGCTTGTCCGCCAGGCCGAAGCGGATGCGCCAATAGTTGGGACGGACTTCCACCGCGTCGCTGCCCTCGGCCAGCAGGATGCTGTTGTTGCGCGCGTATTCCTGCCCCGCCTGGATGACGTCCCGCTGCCCGAGCTCCTGCTGGACGGTGTACGCCGACGGCGGCTCGGGCGGCCTGCCGGTGGGGCCGGTGGCACACGCGGCGCCGGCCAGGATGGCGCCGGGCAGGAGCATGCGGAGGACGAAGCGGGGGCGGGGTGGGGACATACCTGGAGATTGAGCATGGAGCGTGCCACTCGCAGGCGAGGGAGCTCTCGCGGCCAGCGCGAAGAAGCTGCGCCTGCCAGGGCCACCAGCGCAGGGACTGCGCCGGCGCCCCGGGGGAATCCTCGCGCCCCTCGCTGACAGCGCGCGCCCGGCTCCCGGCGGCAGCATGCCCGCTCGCTGGACCGGCGGCGGAGCCGTGGGCTGCGCTCAGGGCGCGTCGAATGCGCCGGGCCGCAGGTCGGCTCCCTCCCGCGCCAGGTACGCCACGGCCTGCACTCCCCCCGGCTGCCTCGGGTCCCCCTTGAGCGCGGCCATGAAGGGCCCGTCCCAATCATTCCCCGCGCCCATCAGTCCCTCGCGGACAAAGCCCTGGAAGGACTCCAGGTTCGGATGGGACAGCTCCAGCCTGCACATGGAGCTGCGACACTCCAACGAGACGAGCCGTGCCCCCTGCGGCAACAGCGCTCCGAGCCGCGCCGCGCGCTGCCGGGCCTCACCGCTCCAGCCCGGGTCCATCGGCTCGTCGAAGAAGCGCGTGTCCAGCTTCTCGACGACCTCGTCCGGGTCCACCTCACGCGCCGCCTGGGCGGATGCCTCCGCCTCGGGACGTGCCGCCTCGGGTGTCCCGGCGGCCGGCGCCGGAGCCGGGAGCACCTCCACGCGAGGAAGGGTGGAGGCCTGCTGGGCGGCACGGGCCGTCACGTGCGCCTCGCGCGCCAGGCGCTCGGAGCTGGCGACCGACGCCTCGAGCTCGCGAACCTGCGCCTTCAATCGATGCAGCTCGGTGGCGTCGCGCGCGCCGGGCTCCGGTGCCTCCTCCGAGCCCGCTCCCGCGAGCCGCGTCGCACCGTAGGTCAGCAGTCCTCCGAGAACGCCTACGCCGACGAATGCCCATCTGTTTGTCATTTCGCCTGAACCGGGGCGCCCGTGAATACACGGGCGCCCGCTCCGCCAATCACAGACACGTCCAACCACCGCCGGCCCCCGACTCACGGCTCCGGCACGCCCGGGGCGCTCCGGAGCCGGTTTCTCGGGCCCAGCGCATCGGCCTCCAGAGGCTCGTGCTCGTGAGACTCAGGGGTTGTAGTCGATGGAGTGGAACCGGCCACCCGGGTCGAGGTGGCAGCTCGCGTACAGGTAGCCGTTGCTGGGCACGTAGGCGTCGGTCAGCGTGATGAGCTGCGCCGAGCCGAACGTGGTGAGCCACTTGCGCGCGCCGCCCCAGGCGAGGGTGAGCTCGCGGTTCACTCCCACGGCGGCGCAGCCCACGTTGTTCGACGTCGTGGCGCCCTGGGCGGCGACGACCACCGTCTTGTTGCCGGACGAGTCCACCGAAAGGGGAATCTCGAAGCCCTTCCGGGTGGAGCAGCCATTGTAGATGGAGCTGTAGCTCATGCTGAAACAGGACCCGTCGGTCCAGATTTCGGGCCGGCCACTGCTCGCGGGCACGCTGCGCGCCACCGCCGCGAGCGGAAGGATGACCGCCACCGCGAGGACCCCCTGCTTGATTCGGCTCTTCATCGCACGTCTCTCCTGGGTTGAGGTGTTGCACGCGGGAAGGTCTCACCAGCATGCAACACCAGCAATTCACTCAAATCAGGGAGTATGCTTCGCGGCGTATCGACTTCGACTCAGGGGGACCGTCATGGGGAGCCGACTTCGAACCTCACAGGTGCGTGCGCTGGTGCGTCTCATCAACGAGGCCCACGAGCTGCCGGTGCACGGCGGAGAGCGGGCCAGACACCTGCTCGGGGGAATGCGCCGCATCCTGGGCGCCGCGGTGGGCGCCTGCGTGCTGGACCGGGACTTCGGCCCCGGAGGACGCGGCGACTTCACGTCCATCGTGATGGACGGCTGGGACGACAGCACGCTGCCGGCGATTCAGGTGCTCGGGCAGAGGGGCAGTGCCTTCAACCCGAGCATCCGCTCCCTGATGAAGCGGCGCCCCGAGCCCGGCGCCATCGTCACCGCGACACGACACGAGCTCGTCGAGGACCGGACCTGGTACGGCTCACCCTTCACCGAGGGCGTCCTCCACCCGGCGCACCTCGACGGCTCGGTGTACTCGATTCGCCGCTCGGAGGTGCCGTCGGTGGTGCAGGGCGCCGGCTTCTACCGGGGCCGGAGCGAGCGGCCCTTCGACGAGGCGGACCGCGAGCTGATGCACCTGTTCCACACCGAATGCGGGCCGATGCTCCACGTGCCGGAGCCCACGGAGGATGAGCGCCTGCGGGCCCGGCTCTCGCCGCGCGAGCGCCAGACGTTGGAATTGCTGCTGCACGGGCTGGCCGACAAGGACATCGCCGGGGAGCTCGGCATCAGCCGCTTCACGGTGAACCAGTACCTGAAGTCCATCTACCGGCGCTTCGGCGTCCGGGCTCGGACAGAGCTCATCGCCCGGTTGCTCGGACGCCCGGAGCAGGCCATGGCATCCAGGGCCCGGCTGACTGCTTCCTGACATCCGCGCGCCGACGCGGCACGGCCCCCGCTCGCCGGAAGCAAGCGGAGGCCGCGGGGTACGACGGGATTACTTTCCGGCGGTGGGGGGGGTGATGCGCTGCTTCTCCACCACCTCGTCGATGAGGCCGTACTGCCGGGCGTCCTCGGCGCTCATGAAGTAGTCGCGCTCGGTGTCCTTCTCGATGCGCTCGACGGTGTGGCCCGTGTGCTTCACGATGAGGCCGTTGATGTAGCTGCGCAGGCGGAGGATTTCCTTGGCCTGGATGTCGATGTCCGTGGCCTGGCCCTGCGCGCCGCCGAGCGGCTGGTGAATCATGATGCGGCTGTTGGGGAGCGCGTAGCGCTTGCCCTTGGCGCCGGCGAGCAGCAGCAGCGCGCCCATGGAGGCCGCCTGCCCGACGCAGATGGTGGACACCGGACACTTCACGTACTGCATGGTGTCGTAGATGGCGAGACCGGCCGTCACCGAGCCACCGGGCGAGTTGATGTAGAGGTTGATGCCCTTGTCGGGGTCCTCGGACTCCAGGAACAGGAGCTGGGCCACGATGATGTTGGCCACATCGTCGTTGACTGGCGTGCCCAGCATGATGATGCGGTCCTTGAGGAGCCGGCTGTACAGGTCATACGCCCGCTCGCCGCGGTGCGTGGTCTCGATGACGAAGGGGACGTTCATGGCCCCAGTACCCTAATCGTCCTCGTCCCGGCGCGCCCGTCCCTTCTTCCCGGAAGCGTGCGCTGTCCCACGCTTTGGGGCCGCCGGGTGGACGGCTCCGTCCGCTCCGACGCCCTCCTGGCCGCTCCCCTGCCCTGCGAGTCCGGGCCGCTCGTCGAGAGGGCCCGGCTCACCTTCTCGCACACGGCCCGGGCCGCCAGTCCCGTCAGTCCTTGTTCCCGACCATCGCCTCCGGGCGGACCCACTGCTCGAACTGCTCGGCGGTGAGGAGGCCCAGCTCGATGGCGACCTCCTTCAGCGTCTTGCCCTCCTTGTGGGCCTTCTTCGCAATCTTCGCGGCGTTGTCGTAGCCGATGTGCGGATTGAGCGCGGTGACGAGCATCAGGCTGCGCTGCAGGTTCTCCTGGATGCGCGGCAGGTTGGGCTCGATTCCCACGGCGCAGTGGAGGCGGAAGCTGCGCATGCCGTCCGCCAACAGCCGGCAGCTCTGCAGGACGTTGTGGATGATGAGCGGCTTGAAGACGTTCAGCTCGAAGTTGCCGGACGCGCCGCCGATGGAGATGGCCACGTCGTTGCCCATGACCTGAGCGCACAGCATGGTGAGCGCCTCGCTCTGCGTGGGGTTCACCTTGCCCGGCATGATGGAGCTGCCCGGCTCGTTCTCCGGAATGGTGATTTCCCCCAGCCCCGAGCGCGGCCCCGAGGCCAGCCAGCGCACGTCATTGGCAATCTTGACCAGCGACGCGGCCAGTCCCTTGAGGGCCCCGTGCGCGTGCACGAGGGCGTCATTGGCGGCGAGCGCCTCGAACTTGTTGGGCGCGGTGACGAAGGGGTGGCCGGTGAGGTGGGAAATCTCCTTCGCCACGCGCTCGGCATAGCCCTTGGGGGCATTGAGGCCGGTGCCCACGGCGGTGCCGCCCAGGGCCAGCTCGTACAGGTGCGGCAGGGCCAGCTCCAGGTGCCCGCGCGCGTGCTCCAACTGCGCCACGTAGCCGCTGAGCTCCTGGCCCAGCGTGAGCGGCGTCGCGTCCTGCAGGTGGGTGCGGCCAATCTTGACGATGTCCTTGAACGCGCGGGACTTCTCCGCGAGCACGTCCCGGAGCGCCTTCAGCTCGGGGAGCACCTGCTCGACGATGGCGGTGGCGGCGGCCACGTTCATCGCGGTGGGGAAGACGTCGTTGGAGCTCTGGCCCTTGTTGACGTCGTCGTTGGGGTGGACCTTGCGTGCCTCGCCGCGCTCGCCGCCCAGCAGCTCCGAGGCGCGGTTGGCCAGCACCTCGTTGCAGTTCATGTTCGTCTGGGTGCCGCTGCCCGTCTGCCAGACGCTCAGGGGGAACTCCCCGTCGTGCCTGCCGGCGAGGACCTCGTCGGCGGCCTTGACGATGGCCTCGCCCTTGTCGCGCGGCAGGGTGCCGTTCTCCATGTTGACGAGGGCGGCGGCCTTCTTCACCAGGACGAGCGCGCGGATGAGGGCGGGCGGCATCCGCTCGGTGGAGATGGCGAAGTTCTGGAGGCTGCGCTGGGTCTGCGCGCCCCAGAGGTGCTCGGCGGGCACCTCGATGGGGCCGAAGGTGTCCTTCTCGATGCGAACGTTCTTCGTGCTCACGCGCGGGGCTCCTCGAAAGAGGGTGGAAGCTCGGGCCAGGGCATAACAAGGCGGCCGCTGCGGCCATGGCCCTCGGGTGATTACCGTTGTGCCGTGAGCACTCCCAGCGCAAGCGGAACCGTCCGAGCCCTCCTCCTCGCCCAGACACGGGGCACGCCCATGCTCCGCGTCCCCGAGGCCCGTGCCGTGGAGGGGCGTGGCCTGGAGGGTGACCGCCATTCCCAGCGGGCGCTCGGGCACAAGCGCCAGGTGCTGCTCCTGGACGAGGCCTCGCGCGCGGCGCTGGACGTGAATCCGGACGCTCCGCGCGTCATCCGTCCGAAGCTGCCGTGAGGCGGGCTTCAGCGCTCGTGGAACCCACGGCTGTCGGCGGGCGCCTGGGCACGCTCGGCCATGCCGTAGTCGCGAAGGACGGCGGCGACGCGGAGCCGGTAGTCCTCGAAGACGGAGGCGCGGCCCCTGGCCTGCGCGGCGCGGTGCGGTTCTGACTCGCGCCACGCTGCGACAGCCTGCTCGTCCCGCCAGAACGACAGTGAGAGGAGCTTCCCCGGGTCCGTCAGACTCTGGAAGCGCTCGATGGAGATGAACCCGTCCACCCCTTCGAGCAACGGCCGCAGCCCCGCCGCGAGGTCCAGGTACTCCTGCCTTCCGTCCGCGTGGGGACGCACCTCGAAGATGACGGCAATCATGAGCGAACCTCGCGGGAGATGAGGGGGATGCGTCCGTTCACCGAAGGCACGTAGGACACGCCGTGCGCGGTGGCCCGGAAGAAGCCAGGGTCGGTGGTGAGCAGTTCCTCGAGCGCCCCCTGCACCATCCACTTCGCCAGCGCCTCGCCGGGACAGGCGTGCACACCCGCGCCGAAGGTGAAGGAGCGCCGGTCCTTCCGGTCCACGTCGAACCGGTGCGGGTCCTCGTTGAGCGCGGGGTCCCTGTTGGCCGCGGCCAGGATGACGAGCACGGTGTCGCCCGCGGCCAGGCGCTGGCCCTCGATGACGGCGTCCTCCGCGAGAAAGCGCCGCGTGTTCTGCACCGGAGCGTCGAACCGGAGCACCTCGTCCACGATGCGGGGCAGCAACTCCAACCGCTCCATCAGCGCCGGCTGCGCATGCAGCGCGAGGACGGTGTTCCCCAGCAGACCCGCCGTGGCGTCATGCGTCTGCGACAACAACCCGATGGCGTTGGCCAGCAGCGCCTCCACGGCCTGCATTCCGAAGCGCTCGGCCCCTCGAGCGAAGAGGGCCAGCGGCCCCGGGACATCCGAGGCCCGCTGGGCGGCCAGCGCGGCGCGGAATACTTCCAGCAACCCGTTTACAGCCCGCTCGCCCGCTTCGAGCCGCTCCGCGCCTGCTCCCGGTGCAATCGCCCGGACGAAGTCCCCCGTCCACACGGACACGCGAGGGAGCGCGTCCTCGGGTAGCCCGAGCAGGCTCCCCACCACGGACACCGGCAACCGGAATGGAAGCGTGTGCAGGAGCTCGGGCCCACCGAGCAGGCGCGTCCGTCGTCGCGCCTCCTCCACCACCCGCTGCTCCTCGAAGCCGCCGAGAAAGGCCGACACGGCCTGCTTCATCGGACAGTGCCCGGGCCCGTCGCTCATCCGCACGAGGTGCCGGAACACCGAGGCAACTCCAGGCCCGAGCGCTCGCGGCACCGGCTCTGTCGTGGGGCGGACACGGCAGGCGGGATGCGTGAGGACGGCCGTCACCGAGCGGGCGCTCGACGCAATCCACAGCTTCAGCGACGTGTCCCAGAAGAAGGGCCTGCGAGCGACGAGGTCCGCGTAGAAGGAATACGGGTCCAGGTGCGTCGGCGCGGCCAGCGCGTCCTTCGGAAACGACATCCAGTCACTCCTCCAACCGCCGGCACCATCCGGCGGTGAGGAGCTTCTACGAGCCCGGCCAGGGCCGACGTTTCGGCCCCGGCCGAACCATCGGCTCGGCTAGACGCGCGTCTCCATTCGCGGCTCCTCGGAATTCCCGATGCTGCCGAGCCAGTCCACCGTGCGCTGCAAGGGGGCCTTGCCCAGCGCGGACGACGGCGTGAAGGCCCACAACAGCAGGTAGACGAGCATCGTCGTCCCGAAGGACATCACGAGCGAGACGAGGAAGCCCACGCGCACCAGCGCCGGGTCCAGGTTGAGCTGGCGCGCCAGCGCCGCGCACACGCCGAACAGCGTCCGCCCCTGCACTCCGCGGTGCAGCGGCTCCGTCCGAGTCCCGCAGTGCGGGCACTTCGAAGCCTCCACCCTCATCTCCTCCGCGCAATCCGTGCAGCGCTTCATGGCGTCCATCGTGCGTCACTCCTGAGGGGCCGCCCTTGGCGTCCGCGGCCCTCATCCCTACCTACGGAATCCGCCGCCCCCGATTGCGCCCGCCCGGTGCCCCCTCACCGCAGGTGGGTCCGTGGGCACCCCGTTTGTTGATTTACAGATTTAATCCGCTACCTGTTGACAGCATTACAGGCAAGCAGGCAGAACTTCACCAACACTTCCCTTCCTCCCTCGGAAGATCCATTTTCCGAACCGTCGAAGCGATTTACAACGCAGCAAGCCAAGGAGCCTGGATGAGCGCGTCAGCCCCTTCGAAGCAGGCACCGGCCTTCGGCCCGGGGGTAGTGGTGAAGGGAGCCTGGCACCCCGACTACGCGGAGGTGCTGACCCCCGAGGCGATGGAGTTCGTCGCGAAGCTGGTGCGTACCTTCGGGGAGCGCCGCGTGGCCCTGCTGGAGCGCCGCAAGGTGGTGCAGCAGGCGTGGCGCAAGGGGGAGCGGCCCCACTTCCTGCCGGAGACGAAGTCCATCCGCGAGGGCACCTGGACGGTGGCGCCGCTGCCGGCGGACATCCAGGACCGGCGCGTGGAAATCACCGGCCCGGTGGACCGGAAGATGATCATCAACGCGCTCAACTCGGGCGCGAACGTCTTCATGGCGGACTTCGAGGACGCCAACAGCCCCACCTGGGACAACGTGGTGCGCGGGCAGCTCAACCTGCGCGACGCCGTCCGCCGCACCATCAGCTTCACCGCCGAGGGCGGCAAGCACTACGCCCTCAATCCGAAGACGGCCGTCCTCTTCGTGCGTCCCCGCGGCTGGCACCTGCCCGAGCGCCACGTGGAAATCGACGGCAAGCCCATCTCCGGCTCGCTCTTCGACTTCGCCCTCTTCTTCTTCCACAACGCCCGTGAGCAGCTCGCGCGCGGCACCGGCCCGTACTTCTACCTGCCGAAGATGCAGAGCCACCTGGAGGCCCGGCTGTGGAACGACGTGTTCCACCTGGCCCAGTCGGAGCTGGACATCCCGCGCGGCACCATCAAGGCCACCGTCCTCATCGAGACGCTGCCCGCCGCGTTCGAGATGGACGAAATCCTCTACGAGCTGCGCGAGCACTCCGCCGGCCTCAACTGCGGCCGCTGGGACTACATCTTCAGCTTCATCAAGACGCTCCAGTCGGACACCCACGTCGTCCTGCCGGACCGCGGTCAGGTGACGATGGACAAGGCGTTCCTCAACGCCTACTCGCAGCTGCTCATCCAGACCTGCCACCGCCGCAACGTGCACGCCATGGGCGGCATGGCGGCCTTCATCCCCATCAAGGGAGACGCGGCCGCCAACGAGGCGGTGCTGGAGAAGGTCCGCACGGACAAGCTGCGCGAGGTGAAGAACGGCCACGACGGCACGTGGGTGGCCCACCCCGGCCTCGTCCCCATCGCGAAGGAAATCTTCGACGCCCACATGAAGGGCGCGAACCAAATCGCCAACAAGCGCGAGGACGTGCGCATCGGCGAGGCGGAGCTGCTCAAGGTGCCGTCCGGCACGCGCACCGAGGACGGCCTGCGCCACAACATCCGCGTGGGAATCCAATACACCGCCGCGTGGCTGGGCGGCCTGGGCTGCGTGCCGCTCTACAACCTCATGGAGGACGCGGCCACGGCGGAAATCTCCCGCGCGCAGGTGTGGCAGTGGATCCACCACGGCGCCTCGCTGGAGGACGGCCGCAAGGTGACGGGGGAGCTCTTCCGCAAGCTGCTCGGCGAGGAGATGGCCCGCATCGAGAAGGAGGGCGCGAAGGAGCGCTACGGCGCCGCGCACCTCGAGCGCGCCCGCGTCCTCTTCGAGCAGCTGTCCACCGCGCCGGCCTTCGAGGACTTCCTCACCCTGCCGGCCTACGAGGCCTTGGACTCCACGTCCTGACGACTTCCACGGAGGGCCACCCCGGGGGCCCCTCCAACCACCCGAGCAGTACTTCGTTCCACCATTTCAACTCTGTAGCGAGGAGCCTGCGATGTACGACGCCACGCCGACGACCACCGAAGCTTCCCCTCACGCCAAGCTCCACGCTCAGCGGTTCGAGGGCATCACCCGCAACTACACGCAGAAGGACGTGGAGAAGCTCCGCGGCTCCATCACCGTCAGCTACACGCTGGCGGAGATGGGCGCGAAGAAGCTCTGGGAGCTGCTCCACACCGAGGACTACATCAACGCGCTGGGCTCGCTGACGGGCAACCAGGCGGTGCAGATGGTCCGCGCAGGCCTGAAGGCCATCTACCTGTCCGGCTGGCAGGTGGCGGCGGACGCCAACTCGGCCGGGCAGATGTACCCGGACCAGAGCCTCTACCCGGTGGACTCCGTTCCCACCGTCGTCCGGAAGATCAACAACGCCCTGCGCCGCGCGGACCAGATTGACCACGCGGAGGGCCGCAAGGACCGCTACTGGTTCGCGCCCATCATCGCGGACGCGGAGGCCGGCTTCGGCGGTCCGCTCAACGCCTTCGAGCTGATGAAGGGCATGATTGAGGCCGGTGCGGCCGGCGTGCACTTCGAGGACCAGCTGGCCAGCGAGAAGAAGTGTGGCCACATGGGCGGCAAGGTGCTGGTGCCCACCAGCCACTTCGTCCGCACCCTGACGGCGGCCCGCCTCGCGGCGGACGTCATGGGCGTGCCCACGCTCGTCGTGGCCCGCACGGACGCGGACAGCGCCAAGCTGCTGATGAGCGACGCGGACGAGTACGACCACGCCTTCATCGACAAGAAGTCCGGCCGCACCGGCGAGGGCTTCTACCGCCTCAACGGCGGCCTGGACTGCGCCATTGCCCGCGGCCTGGCCTACGCCCCGTACGCGGACCTGGTGTGGTGCGAGACGAGCACCCCGGACCTCGCCCAGGCGAAGAAGTTCGCCGAGAGCATCCGCGCGAAGTACCCGAACAAGCTCCTGGCCTACAACTGCTCGCCGTCCTTCAACTGGAAGAAGAACCTGGACGACGCGACCATCGCCAAGTTCCAGCGTGAGCTGGGCGCCATGGGCTACAAGTTCCAGTTCGTCACCCTGGCGGGCTTCCACTCGCTGAACTTCGGCATGTACGAGCTGGCCCGGAAGTACAAGGACCGCGGCATGGCGGCCTACAGCGAGCTGCAGCAGGCCGAGTTCGCCGCCGAGAAGGACGGCTACACCGCCACCCGCCACCAGCGCGAGGTGGGCACCGGCTACTTCGACCAGGTCGCCGAGGTCATCTCCGGCGGCAACGCCAGCACCCTGGCCCTGCACGAGTCCACCGAGGCGCACCAGTTCTAATCGCCCCTCGGCGTTGAAGGTTCACTGAAGGCCGTGGACGTACGGGCACGCCCCGTAGGTCCATGGCCTTCGGCCTTTTCATGGGCGGGACGCAACTTCCGGCCGGCTTTGGCGATAATGGGGATGAGAGGCCTGAAGCGCGCGAGGTGCGCGCTGTTTCACGGGCCGTGACGGAGCCGCCATGAACCGCATCAACTCCTTCTCGGGTCCCCGGGTGCAGCAGCCCACCACCCCTGCCACCAGCGGCGCTTCCCGCGCGGGCTTCGGCTCGCTCATCCAGGGCGCCGCGGCGAATCCTGCCAACCGCCCCGGCGATCCGCTGATGGCGAACGGCGGCGCGGTGGTGGCCTCGGCGCTGGCGTCCGTGGGCGGCTCGCCGCAGGGCGGCCTGCTGAACTCGTACCTGTCGGCGGTGGGCCGTGGCCCTGTCTCCGGAGACGGCGCCGCGGCGCAGGGTGGCGCCACGGCGGCGGCCCCGGGCTCGGAGCAGGCGAAGCAGGAGCAGGCCCTCTACGATTTGGCCACGCTCTCCGCCGCGACGCTGGGCAACTCCATCATCCACATGGGCAACAAGAACAAGGTCGACCTCGAGCGGGAGTAGCTCCGCTCGGGAGGCCTCAGCCCTTCTTCTTGTTGCTCTTCTCGTCGTACTCCTTGCGGTACTCGTCCTGCAGCTCGGGGGCGCCCTTCCAGGGCAGCTCGACCTCGGTGCGCTGGCCGCCCTGCTGCTCGGAGATGTCGTTGAGGTGCTCGGCGCGTCCTTCCGCGGGCACCTCGTCGCCGGCTTCCTCGGGGTCCTTCTGCTTCGATGGGTCCAGGGGGATGCCCGCGCTGCGCTTGAGGTAGTCGTCCTTCGAGTCCATGGTGGCTCCTTCGAGTCTCGGGTGCGTTGACGCCTTGACTCGAAGGTGGGGACGGACGCCCGCCCCGCGCAGGGAGCGGCCGGGCGGACGGGCTCCCGGTGGCTCAGTTGAGGTACTTCGGCCGGGGCGGCTCCGCGGGCTGCTGCTTCATCATCTCCAACCCCTGCCGGGTGAGGACGAAGCGCACCACGCCGGAGCCGCGCTCGGTGTCGATTTCCGCCTCGAAGGCCGGGCCGGAGATGCCGCCGAGGGCCACGTCCTTGCGCAGGTTGACCACCCGGCCGCTCAGCATATCGCCGGCCACCTCCTTCACCCCGTCACCACGCTGGTGCAGTTCGTAGGCGGCCTGGTGCAGCGTCATCGCCAGCGCCGGCGACAGCGGCTGGGAGCTGAACAGGACGGAGATGAGGACCCAATAGGGAGGAGCCTGGTCGGACATCGCGCTCCCATCCTAAACGCCCCGGGCGGCGGTGGCCCGGAGAAGTGCTGTCACGGGGTGTGAGCCCGGGTGGCGCGGGGCTTGCGGCGCGAGACGATGCCCTCCGCCAGGACGGCCTGGTGCTTCCAGTGGCCGTAGAGTCGGCCCTGCGAGGCCAGCCGGTCCAGCTTGCGCTGCGTCTCTCCGTCGACGTGTCCGGCGGGGGCATCCCGGAAGGGTGTGCCGGGCAGCGGCATGAAGGTGTGCCCGTGCACGCGGGCACCCAGCGCGGCGAGCTGTTCCATGAGGGCCACGGTGGCCTCCACGTCCGACGACTCCTCGCCGGGCAGGCCGAGGATGAAGTCCACGTTGGGGATGAAGCCGCCCTCCACCGCGAGGCGCGTGGCGCGGACCACCGTCTCCACGTCGTGGCCCCGGCGGGTGCTCTGGAGGATGCGCTCGGAGCCGGACTGCCCGCCGATGATGAGGTTGTCGTTGTGCACGTAGCGCTTGAGGAGCGCGAGCGCCTCGGGGGTGACGTGCTCGGGGCGGACTTCGGAGGGGAAGGTGCCGTAGTAGATGCGCCCGTCCGGGGCCATGGCCTCGCGCACGGCGGCGAGCAGCTCCTCCACGGCCGCGAGATTCACGGACTCGTCCGCGGTGCCGTAGGACATGGACGTGGGGGTGATGAAGCGGATGTCGCGCCGGCCCGAGCGCCGCAGCTCGCGCGCCCAGTGCGCGATGTTGGCCACGGAGCGGTGGCGGAAACGCGCCTTGCTCATGAAGGGCGTCTGGCAGAAGCGGCAGGCGTAGATGCAGCCACGCGTAATCTCGATGGCGCCGAACATGCCGTGGCGCGCGGCGAAGGGCGGGAAGTCGTCGAGCACCACGCCCTCGCCCCGGCCGTTCTGCCTCAGCTTTCCGTCCTCGAGGTACGCGGCGCCGTGCGTGGCGCGCGGGTCCTCGCCGCGCTGCACACGGGCGAGGAGCTCGCGGAGGAAGTACTCGCCCTCGCCCACGGCGATGACGTCGAAGCCGGCCTGGAGCGTCTGGAGGGGCTCGGCGGTGGCGTGGACGCCGCCCGCGATGCAGAGCACGTCGCGCCCGTCCAGGCGCTCGCGCACCCAGGCGAGCTCCTCGGCCGCGGGGCCGAAGCTGGCCGAGTAGAAGGACCACGCGGCCACCACCGTGTCACCGGCGTCGGCGCGCTCGCGGAGGGTGGCCAGCAGCGTCTCGCGGTCCCGCGGGAAGTGGAGCGAGACACTGGAGAGCGCCGGGTCCGACTCCACGGCGCCGGCCAGCACGGTGAAGGCGTACTTGCCCGGGTACTGGTAGCTCAGGACGAGCGCGACGCGACGATGGGGCTCCATGCAGGGAGGGCATGATGCCATACGGCTCGCGCCGCAACGTCTTCCGCGAGCAGGCGGCCAGCCGTCCGGGCCTCAGCCCGCGGCGGCGGAGAGCGCGTCCCAGGCGGCGCGCACGTGGCGCTCCTCCGTGTACGTGCCGCCGATGGCCATGCGCAGGACGTAGCGCGCGGGCCGGCCGTCCACGGTGGGCAGCACCGTGTGCGTGAGGAAGAGCTTCCCCGTCGCGTTGACCTTGTCCAGCAGGGCGCGGTTGCGCGCGTCGGTGGCCTCGGGCGCCTCACCGGGCAGGGGCTCGAGGCGGAAGCACACGAGGGCGAGGGAGCGGGGCACGGCGACCTCGAAGCGCGCGTCCTCTGAGACCCAGGACGCGAAGTGCTCGGCCAGGCGGATGTGATTGCGGATGTGGGCGCGCAGGCCTCGCGCGCCGTAGTGCCGCAGCACGAACCAGAGCTTGAGGGCGCGGAAGCGGCGGCCGAGCGGCACCTGCCAGTCGCGGTAGTCGATGACGGCTCCGCTCGCGCTCGCGGCGTTGCGGAGGTACTCGGGCGTCACGCTGAGCGCGTCGAGGAGGGCGCGCCTGTCCCGCGTGTAGAAGGCATTGCAGTCGAAGTTGGTGAGCAGCCACTTGTGCGGGTTGAAGGCGAAGGAGTCGCAGACCTCCACGCCGTCGAGCAGCGCGCGGTGCTCGGGGCAGACGAGCGCGGCGCCCGCCCACGCGGCGTCCACGTGCAGCCAGCCGCCCGACGCGGTGACGCCGGTGCGCTCCAGGACGGCGGCCACGGCGCGCACGGGGTCGATGGCGCCCGAGGAGGTGGTGCCCACGCTCGCGCAGACGAAGAAGGGGCGGCGTCCGGCGGCGAGGTCCTCGCGGATGGCGCGCTCCAGCGCTTCGGGGCGGAGCGCGTAGTGGGCGTCGGTCTCGATTTGGCGGACGTGCACCGTGTCGTCGGCGCCGCGGGCGACGCCGCACAGCATGGCGGCCTTGAGCACGGACGAGTGGGCCTGCGTGGAGGAGTAGGCCACCCACTGGGAGTTGCCGGGAGCGCCGTGGGCGCGGAGGCGCTCACGGGCGGCGACCATGGCGACGAGGGTGGCCTCGCTCGCGGTGCCCTGGATGACGCCGCCGCCGGTGGCGGAGGTGGAGCGGAAGGACGCGGGCATCGCGGTGAGCTCCGCGAGCCAGTCCAGCACGCGCGTCTCCATCTCCGTGGCGGCGGGGCTGGTGGACCAGAGCATGCCCTGCACGCCGAGACCGGCGGAGAGCATCTCCCCGAGGACCGCGGGGCCCGAGGCGTTGGCGGGGAAGTAGGCGAAGAAGGAGGGAGACTGCCAGTGCGTCAGGCCCGGGAGCACGACGTCTTCGAGGTCGCGGAAGACGGCGTCCCAACCCTGCTCACCGCCGAGGCCCTCCTCGG
This sequence comes from Pyxidicoccus sp. M6, assembly GCF_055568925.1. Classification (NCBI taxonomy): domain Bacteria; kingdom Pseudomonadati; phylum Myxococcota; class Myxococcia; order Myxococcales; family Myxococcaceae; genus Pyxidicoccus; species Pyxidicoccus sp. M6. The sequence goes on from NZ_CM145714.1 coordinate 11,483,896, forward strand.
GGGGATGGGCGGGGAGCTTCGCGGCCACGCTGCCCGGGGTGACTTGAGAGCGAACGGGGAATGAGTCCAGGCGGGACCAGTAGTCGGCAATCCAGTCGACCATCTTGTGCCCGAGCTTCCGGAACTCGTCGGGGCTCAGGTGGGGGACTGCTTCGTCACCGTCACGCGCGTCGTGGCTCATGCGCGCGGTTCCTCCCACGGGAGGGGCGGAGCTTCAAGCGCCGGGCGCGGACGATGTGGGCTATCCGGGGTCGAGGGCCCAGTCGCCTTCCTTCCAGCGCAACAAGCACTGCTGCGCCTGGAATGCGATAAGGCCCTGGCCTTTGGAGGCCTGCTCCAGAACGGCCACTGCTTCCTGGGTGCGGTGACGAACAAGGTATGCCGCAGCCATGGTCCGTACATCCATGCTCGGATGGGTGAAAAGCACCGCGAGCGCATCGCGCCCTGCATCCCCGTGTGCACATAACTGCTTGAACGCCGTGACGCGCTGTCGGGCATGCTTGTTGCCGGTCCTCGCATCCCCTCGCCAGATGGCTTCGGTCTGGGCAACTACGTGCCGGGCGAACGCCTCGACAAGTTCACACAAATTGCTTTCCAACCGACCCTCCAGCACGGGCATCAGAGTCAATCATAGATCGCGGCCTTGACCCTGACGTCCATGCGTGGATGGGTGAACAGCGAGGCGAGAGCATCCATCCCAGCCTCGCGATGTTCTCGAAGCTTCATGAACGCGGCGATGTAGCGCTTCGCGTGCCTGTTCCCCTTCCTGGCATCGCCGTTCCAGATGGCATCGGTTTGGGCGGCTACGTGCTCCGTGAACTGCGCCACCAGTACTTCAAGAGGCACCACAAGCATCCCCACTTGAAAACGCCTTGAAGTTCCATGTCACTAGCCTGGATCCAGAGCCCACGTGCCCTCTTCCCAGCGCTTCAAGCACTGCTGTGCCTCAAATGGCACCATGCCCACTCCCTTCGCAGCCTCCTCCAGAACAGCTTTGGCCTCGGCAGTGCGATAGCGCAGGAGATGTGCTGCGGCCATGACACGCACGTCCATGCGTGGGTGCTTGAGCAACACGGTAAGCGCATTCCGACCCGCATCACCAAGCGCCAAGAGCTTGTCGACCGCCGCACCGTACTTTCGAGCGTGCCTGTTCCCGGTCGTGGCGTCCCCACGCCAGATGGCATCCGTCTGCGCGGCCACGTGCTCCGCGAACTGCTCCACCAGCTTGTCGAGAGTCTTCACCAGAGGCCCTTCCTGACATTCTCGATGGCGAGAAGCCCGAAATCGCGCTGCGCCTCGTACGACTGCGTACTCAACCATTGTCGTACGGTCAAAGTACCCGAACCGGTAATGACCCGGCGAATCGACGAGTAGAACGCGCTCACACGGGTATGCAGGGCTTTGTCCAAGGGAATGACGTTGTCCGTGTTGTGGAGGGCCTCAGGACCGAACCGCTGCACGTTGCCCGGAGTCTGCTCGACGATGTGGTGCCATTCCTTGCCTGGGCCTGCCTTCCCCATCGCCTTGCTGAAACCACTATGTGACTTCCACGCCCTGAACCCCGGCCTCGGCGGCGTGGCCGCGGAGCTCGTACCACTCACACCACGAGCCGTCATCGCCACGGCCCCGGGAGCCAGCGCCATGGTGACGCCCTCGGCTGTCACTGCCACCGTCGTCACCTGGCCCACGGCCCCGTACACGAGTCCGGCTTGCGCCTCCGCGCGCACCGTGGCTTGCGCGGCTCCGGGCAGCATCGGCAACTTCGCGGCGAAGGCCTCGGGCGTGCTGCTGATGGCCGCCATCGCCAGCATCGCGAACGCCCGCGCCGCGTTCCTGCCCATCACCTTCCCGTAGCGTTCTCCCGCATCGCGGAGCTCGTCGAAGCTCGTCGCACGGTCCGACTCCTCCCAGAGCCTTCGAAAGCCCAGGATGAGCTGCCTGAACGTGTCCACACCCACGTAGACGATGAGTGACGCCGTCATCACCGCCGCCACGCCCTTCGACAAAGGCTCGGGCACCGTCCACAAAATTGCGTACGTCGACATCGTCCACAAAACGGCGGACACCATCGCCTCCGGGTCCGCCATGTCCTTGAACGCAGCCAGCATCTCCTCCCGCACGACGCCCTTCGCCAGGGCCATGGCCAGCGTGAAGTGCCCATCCCCGGTGACGGTGGGCGCCTCCACCAGCAGTCGCAGGCAGTCACCCTTCCTGCCGGTGCGCTCGCACCACGCCAGGTAGGCACGCGTCAGCGCGACCTCGCCTGCTGGCAGCTCCGACTCCAGGCGCTCGCCCGGCCCCGCCGGAGTGATGCGGCCACTGCGCGGCTCGTAGGTGTACGTGCCCGAGCGCGCGTCCATCTCGAACAACCGGCGCGCGGCCTCCTGCGGCCTCGCCGGAGCACGAACGTGGCGCGCCAGCTCCGCCACGGCCCCCTCGAAGTCGTCCCCGTCCACCGCAACCGGCTCGGCGTCCGCGTCACGCGGAACATGGACACGAGGAGCACCCTCCCCCGTATCCAACCGCACCACCTGCCGGGGACCACCACACGCGGCCAACACCACGCACAGCAGCGGCCACCATCGACGCGGCATCATGCGAACCCCTCCGAGCGGGCGCCCGCATTTCCGGGCCGCATCACTCCAGGAGGAGGGGTCCTTCAAGTCAAGGCAGCACCAGGCCTCGCCTCGACGAAAGGGCGCGCGAGCTCATCACCCGCGCGCCCCACGGCACCTCAGCTCCGACGACGCCGCGCCCGCGCCAGGCCCAGCGCGCCCAGCATTGCGAACGCCGCGAATGGCGCACCACCCGTGCTGCTGCACCCCGCCTTCGCCGCAAGCTCCTCGTCCGTCGAGATGCCCTGCGCGGGCGGCACACCCGTGTCCGGCGGCGTCACCGTGTCCGGCGCCTCCACCACGTCCGGCGTCCCGGCATCCACGCTACCCTGCTCCTCCGGCGTGCCCGCATCCACCGCAGGCGTCCCAGCGTCCACCGTCGGCGTGCCCGAGTCCGCAGGCGGAGTACCGGCATCCACCGCCGGAGTCCCCGCATCCACAGCCGGCGGCGGCGCATCCAGCGCAATCACATCCGCCAGCGACGTCGCCTGTACGAAACCATCATGGTAGACGACGCCCACCGGCTTCACCGTGTCGCTCCGGTACAGCCCGAGCTTCAGGTAGTTCTTCTGCCCCGAGTACATCGTCATCGCGCCGCGCTTCGGCAGCACGAGCGCCTTGTCGTGCCACAGCTCCACGAAGCCCGTGTTCGCGGTGGTGCCCCACTTCACGTGGAGGATGAACTCGTGCCACACGCCGCGCACCAGCTTCCCCTTCCATGGCACCTCGCCCGTGCCGTTGAGCGCCATGCGAATCTCCTCGCCACGCACGTAGAACTCCACCGGCGGCGAGCCGCAGCACCCGTCATGGTGCCACTGCGTGAAGAGCTGCCACGTGTCCACGCTCGGGAAGTCCTGCGCGAACATCACCTTCCAGCGGTAGTAGTACTCCGAGCCCAGCGCCTCCTTGCCCTGGTACACCAGCTCGTTCCGGTTGCCGCTGGAGTCGATGGGGTCATCGCCCTGCTTCACCGTCGCCTTCAGCGCGTACTTCCCCTCCGCCACCGGTGACGTCACCACCTGCAGCCGGTCCGCGCTCACCATCTGCGTGCCCGAGTACTGCGAGCGGTCTCCTGTCTCGAAGTCACCGCGCCACACGATTCCGGCGGACGCCAGCCCGGGGACCAACCACATCGCAAGCCATACGGGGAGGAGCGCTTTCAATGATGTGTCCTTGCGAAAGTTTGACAGCCAACGACTGACAAACCGTACCGCAAGGCATTCCGTGATTCATTTCCGTGGCAATTCCTTCCCGCTGGCCTGACAACAGGGCAATCAGCCAGACAAGCCCCCGAGGGCCTTGAGACATGTTTCACTCCCGGCACACTGGGAGTAGCCCCCCGGCCGACCGGGCGAGCGGGTGCGTGCTGACGCAGTGCACAAGGCAACGGGGCGGGCAACCAGGAGGCTGACTGCCCGCAGGCGTGGTGTATGGTCGCCACCCTTCCGGCACCCCCTCTGAAGGGGGCGTCCCCGGTGCACCCATGCTTGTCCTGCGTGACGTCCAGAAGACCGACCTGGCCGGCCTCAAACGGCTTGCCGCCGTGCTCAACACGGTGAACCTGCCGAACAACGAAGAGACGCTCGAAGCCATCATCGACAAGTCGGTGAAGAGCTTCGCGGGAAAGGTGAAGAACCCCTTTGACCGCGAGTACCTCTTCGTCCTCGAAGACGTGCGCAACAACATCATCGTCGGCACGTCGATGATCATCGCGCAGCACGGGACGTACGAGGCGCCTCACACCTACTACGAGGTCAGCGAGCGCGAGGCCTACTCGGCGTCCCTCGAGCGGCACCTGCGCCACAAGGTGCTCTCCATCGCCTACAACTACGAGGGGCCCACCGAAATCGGCGGCCTCGTCGTGGACCCGCCCTACCGTGCCACGGAGGACAAGCCCGGCAAGCAGCTGTCCTACGTGCGCTTCCTCTTCATCGCCATGCACCGGCGGCTGTTCCGCCCGCGCGTACTGGCGGAGCTGCTCCCGCCGCTGCTCCCCGACGGGCGCAGCCTGTTGTGGGAGGCGTGCGGCAAGAAGTTCACCGGCCTCACGTACCAGGAGGCGGACCGCCTCAGCCGGCAGAACAAGGAGTTCATCAAGGAGCTCTTCCCCGCCTCGGACATCTACGCGTCGCTCTTCCCGGACCGCGTGCAGAAGGTGCTGGGCGAGGTGGGCCCCCAGACGCGCGGCGTGCAGCGCATGCTGGAGCGCATCGGCTTCAAGTACGTGGAGCGCATCGACCCGTTCGACGGCGGCCCCCACTTCGAGGCCAACACCTCCGACATCACCCTGGTGCGCAGGTACCGCACGGTGAAGCTGGCCGAGGAGGACTTCGAGCTGGAGGGGGATGACGTGCTCGTCGCCCTCGAGAAGGACTCGGGCCGCAGCCGCTTCCGCGCCGTGCGCTGCCAGGCCCGCGTCGACAACACCTTGGTCTTCCTGCCCGCGCCCGCCAAGGAAGCGCTGGGCGCGGAGCCCGGGGCGAAGCTGTCGCTCATTCCTTTCGAATAGGCGCGGCCCGCGTCACGGCCGGCGCACCACGCGGTGCGCCCCTCGCAGCAATTCCAGCCAGCGGCGTCCCGCCTCCAGCGCCGGCCCTCGCGCGTCCTCCAGCGCGAGCGGCAGGTGCGTGTCGGGCCGCACGGCGTCGAGCGACGTGGGGTCCAGGTCCAACGTCCTTCCATTCGTCAGCGCCACGCGCACCCAGGCGTGCGGCCGCGCGGGGCCGCCGTCCACCACCAGCAGCCCGTGGACGAGCGCCACCTTCACACCGCGCTCCCGCGCCTGGCCGGCGAAGCGCAGCGCGTGCGCGAGGCAACCGCCCGCCTCGCCCTCGCCATTCTCGTTCCAGTCCGCGGCTCCGGGGGCCTTGTTGGCGAAGGCCGCGTTGACGCGCGCCGCCAGGGCTCGTGCCGCGCCCTCGCTCCAGGGCGTCATGCCATCGAGTCGCGCGGGGACGTCCAGCGGAGGTTCCAGCGCCAGCGCTCCATGCGTGCCCTCCACCCGCAGGCCCCGCGCGAAGAATTCGGGCGGTGCGCGCAGGCGTGTGCCGGGGGCCGCCAGGATGAAGCGCGAGTCGCCCACATCCAGGGTCTCCAGCCGTCCGTCGTCGCCATAGCTCGCGCGGAAGGGCGAGCCCAGCAGGGTGCCCTCCACCCGCGAGCCCTCCACCCGCGTGACGCAGTGCGGGCCCTCGACGCTGGACAATTCCTCGCGTGCGACGACGCACCCCACGGGTGGCGGGCCACGCCAGAGCCAAAGCGCCTGCGGGAACACACCCGCGCCCGACGCCCGCCCCGCGCCTCCCGCCTCCGGGCCGCGCACCCTCCCTGCTCCATCCACCTCCAGCGTCACCTCGCGCAGACGCTCGCCCCGCTGTCCATCGCGCGTGTGCAGATGCCGGCTCTCGTACGTGAAGCGTCCCTGCTCCCGCTTCAGCGTCACCGTCCCCACCGGTACCCCTCTCCAGGTGAAGACGAAGCGCGCCTCTTCGCGGGGCGTAGCCGACCCTCCCACATCACCAGGGTTCGCCGGCTTCGCAGGGAGAGCAAGGAGCAGGAAGGCAAGCAGAGCGGCCACGGCCCGCAGTGTGCGGCGTTTCTAGGTCTGGCGCGAGAAGGCGGGTAGCGTTGCCTCCGTCCATGGGCGCCAAACGGTACCTGTTCGCGTTCGGCCTGGCAGCGGGCCTCATCTCCGCGCTCGTCCTGGGGGGACTGCTGCGGGCCATTCATGGCGCCGAGCTGCCGGACCCGACATGGGCCGTGCTCCTCATTGCCACGCCCGCGCTCTACCTCCTGGGCGGCTACCTCGCGTGGTTCCGCTGGGCGGCCCAACGCCGCCGCCTCCGCCGGAGGGTGATGGCCCGGCTCGCCGAGGGCGACCTCACCACCACCGTCAGCTCCGGCTACGAAGGCCATGAGGACGTGCGCCGACTCATCCTCTCGCTGCGCCGCGCGCTGTCCCAGGTGCAGCGCGTGACGGCCAACCTCCACCGCACCAGCAACGAGGTCAGCGAGCAGGCCCGCATGCTGCTCGAAGCCGCGCGCCGCCAGGGCGGCGCCGTGGAGCGCACCCTCGAGTCCGTCAGCGGCATGGGCGGCAGCCTCCAGGTGGCCGTCAAGCGCGTCCACCAACTGGAGGTCTTCGCCGTCGACACCACCGGCGCGCTCCTGGAGATGACGGAGCGCCTGGAGCAGGTGGTGGACTCGCTCACGCAGGTCAACAGCTTCGCGCACAACACCAGCGCGCTGATGCAGGCCATGGCCGAGCGGCTCGCCAACATCGCCGCGTCCGGTGACGAACTGGGCCGCTTCGCCAGCGAGGCCGAGGACTTCGTGGCCGCGGTGGAGGGCGGCATCGACTCCGTGCGCCGCCGCGCCAACGAGACGAACCAGCTCGCCATCGCCGTGACGGCCACCGCCGAGCGCGGCGAGGTGCTCGTGGGCGACAGCGTCCAGGGCATGTACCGGGTGGAGGAGACCATCCGCAAGGCCGCCGAGCTGATGGGGACGCTCGGCAACCGCTCCACCGAAATCGGCCGCATCGTCGACGTCATCCAGGAAATCGCAGACCAGACGAACCTGCTCGCCCTCAACGCCGCTATCATCGCCGCGCAGGCCGGCGAGCACGGGCGCCCCTTCGGCGTCGTCGCCAACGAGATTCGCAACCTCGCCGAGCGCACCACTCGCTCCACGCGCGAAATCGCCGCCATGGTGGCCGGCGTGCGCGACGCGGTGCAGACCGCCGTCACCCTGGTGCAGGAGGGCCGCGAGCAGGCCACCGCCGGCGTGGCGCTCGGTGACCGCGCCGCCGAGGCGCTGGTGGAGATTCGCACGATTACGCAGCGCACCTTCACCGCCGTCGAGGCCACGGTGGCCGAGACGCAGCGGCTGGAGACGCAGGGCACCACCGTCGTCGAGGCCAGCCGCCGCGTCGCCCGCCGCGTGGAGGACGTCACGCGCATGGCCATCGAGCAGTCCGGCCATGCCCGTGAATTGGTGCGCCAGACGCACGAGATGGCGCGCGTGGGCCAGAGCGCCTCGCAGAAGGCCGAGGCCCAGGCGCGCACCGGCCGTGACTTGTCCGAGTCCGTGGTGCGCCTGAGCGCGGCCATCGAAGAGCTGCGGTCCGCGAACGTGGTGCTCACCAGGGGCGACGCCTCCATCCGCGAGGAGGTGGCGCAGGTGCGCGAGGACGCGCGCCGGGTCATCCGCATCGGCGACGGGCTGACGCGCACGGTGGACCAGCTCGGCCACGAGGCGCTGGGCCTGGAGACGGAGGTGTTCCGCTTCAAGCTGCCCACGCCCCGCACCGGCGGCACGCTGCGCGTGGGCCTGCACCAGGCGGCGTCGCTGCGCAACCGGCAGGCGGTGGACCCGCTCTTCAGCGTGGAGAACCAGGTCTCCGAGCTCACCTCGTGCATCTTCTCCTGCCTGCTGCGGCTGGAGGACGGCGGGCTGGAGCCGGACCTCGCCGAGCGCTGGGACGCGGACCCTTCCGCGAAGCGCTACCGCTTCTACCTGCGCCGCGGCGTCACCTTCCACGACGGCACGCTGCTCACCGCCAGCGACGTGAAGCGCCATTTCGAGCGGCTGCTGGACCCGGCCGTGCGCTCGCCGGACCGCAGCCTGCTGGAGGACGTGGAGGGCGCGCCCGAGTTCACCTCCGGCCTCGCGCGCGAGGTGTCCGGCATCGAGGCGCTCGACGACGGGACGCTCGAAATCCGCCTGCGCGAGCCCAAGGCGTTCTTCCTGCACCTCATGGCGCTCACCGCCACGGCGGTGGCGCGGGTGGACACCAGCGGGCGGCTGGTGGGCACCGGCCCCTTCCGCCTCATGGCGCTGGAGCAGGAGCGCGTCGTGCTAGAGCGCAACCCCGCCTACTGGCGCACCGGCGGGCCGCTGGTGGACCGGCTGGAGTTCCATCTCGCCAACTCGCGGCAGGAGGCGGTGGCGCGGCTGAAGCAGGGCGCGCTGGACCTGGTCTCCTTCCTCTCCGCCGAGCACGTGGAGGTGCCGGGCCTGGAGTCCTTCCAGGTCGTCACCAGCACCACGCCGTCCACCGCCTTCGTGGTGCTCAACCACCGCGAGGCGCCGTTCGACGACGTGCGCGTGCGCCGCGCCCTGCGCGCGGGCATGGACATCCATGGAATGGTGGAGCAGTTCCACCCGGGCGCCCGCGTGGCGCGCACGTTCACCCCGCCGGAGCTGCTGGGCGACGTGGACGCGGGGACGCCACCCGCGCCGGACGTGGCGCTCGCGGAGCAACTGCTGCACGACGCGGGCCTGCGCCGGCTGAAGCTCACGCTGCACCACATCGCCGGGCAGGACCCCTCCGCCGAGGACGCGGTGCTCTTCCGCCCGTTGATTCAGGCGGGCCTGCTGGAGCTGCGGCACGTGGCGATGTCCCAGGAGGAGTACACGGCCCGGGGAAGCGAGGGGAAGCTGCCCGCCTTCCGCAACCGGTGGCTCGCGGACTTCCCGGACCCGGACACGTTCCTCTACTTCCTGCTCAACTCGAACGCGCAGACGGTGTTCCCGCTGGGGTACCGAAACCCGGAGCTGGACCGGATTACGTCCGAGGCGCGCGTGTCCATCGACCCGGGGCTGCGGCAGCAGCTCTACGTGCGCGCGGAGAAGCTCTTCCACGAAGACTGCCCGCTGATTCCCCTGTACCACGAGCGCATCCACGCGGCGGCCATGCCCACCGTGCAGGGCCTGCGGCTGCACCAGACGCCGCCGCAGGTGCGCTTCGAGGACCTCTGGGTGGACCCGAGCGCGGCCAACTGAGTCACGGAGACTCGCGCCGGGCACCGTCCATGGTGCCGTGACGCTGGGGCCAGCCGCGCGGCTCGGCGCTTCCGTCCACCTCGTAGGACTCGAGGAGCCACGCGCCGTCGCGCTCCACGACGACGTGCAGCCGGGTTCCGACGAAGGCCGCGCCCGCCACGTGCGGACGTCCAGGCAGCGGGCACATGCCCACGCGCTCTCCCTTCGCGAAGAGCTGGTACCAGACACGAGGCCCGTCCCCCTGCTCCGCGGCCGCGAGCACGCCCACCGCGTCGCCCCGCACCAGCGTCGCGTCGTGCAACGTGCCCGGCAGGGTTTCATCCGGCAGCGCGTCCACCTCCCACGCGACGCTCCCCGTCTCCGGGTCCACCGCGCGCAGCACCACGCGCTCCTCCTCGGGCGTGCAGGGCACTCCGTCCGTGCGCCCGCAGGCGCGCGCGAAGAGGTAGCCGGGCGCGCCCTCGGGGGACAGCAGGGCCGGCTCCGCGAGCGGCGTCAGCGTCCTGGCGCCACCGTCCCAATCCACCCCCACCGGCGAGCCTCCGTCCACGGCCTCGATGGGCACAAAGGCCCGAGCACCGACGAGCAACGTCCCATTCGCCACCGCCAGCGACGCGCCACCGTCCGGCACGCCCCCATCCACGAGCGCTGACAGCCACAACTCCGTGCCGCCGTCCTCCTCGACGTCCGCGCGCGCCAGCCTCCCGTCCACCGAGTAGAGGAAGGCCGCGCCCGTCACGTCCAACGCGAGCCGGGCCTCACCGGGCCAGGCCTCCAGGGACGACGCGCGCAGCAGCGTGCCCGCGTCCTCGCTCCCGGCCAGCCACACCAGCCGCGCGGCCTCCGGCGACGGCATCGGCACCATTCCCCCGTCGCCCCCATCCACTGCCAACCGCCAGTCCACATACGCCAGCACATCGCCCTCGGCCGTGAGCGCCACGCGCCCCGCCCCCGTCTCGCCGTGCCAGGTCCCCGCGTCCACCGCGGAGGGCGGCCCCATCACCGCCCATGAGGCCTCCCACAGCCGTTCTCCATCTCCTCGCGGCGCGTAGCCCTCCAGCCCCTCCGAGCCCATCACCACCACGCCCGCGTCCGACGCGGCGAGCAGCGTGCGTGCGCCGCCGTCCGGATAGGGCGACTCGAAGCGCACCAACCCGCCCTCCGTGTACGAGGCGAGCCGGCAGCCCGCGTCCCCACCACATACCGAGGTGAACAGCGCGCTCCCCTGAACGAGCAGCACGGGCTCACCGGGCACCTCCACCGGCGCACCGCCGAGCTGCTGCCGGAACACGTATTCCAGCTCACCCGCGTCCGGCAGCTCGCACTCGCCATCCTGACACGTGCCCTCATCCCGACAGGCCGTCGCGGGCGCGCAGACGGTGCCGTCCGGCGTGGGCACCTTCGTGCAACTCCCTCCGATGCAGACATTGGCGTTCTTGCAGTCCAGCGCGCCGCACGGGACGTAGTCCTCGACATCCACCTCCTTGCAGCCCTCTTCCCGGTCGCACACGCCCGCCTTGCAGGGGTTGCTCGGCGCGGGGCACACCACCCGCTGCGTCACGCACCCCAACGTGGGCGAGCACGAGTCCACCGTGCACGGGTTGTCGTCATCACACGAGCGCGGCCGGCCCACGCACGCGCCCGCCTCGCAGTGGCCGTTCTCCTCGCAGCGGCTCGCGGGAATGCACGCGGCCCCGTCCGGCTGGGGCGACTCCACGCACTCGCCGGACTCCACGTCGAAGTACGCCTGACGGCACTGCTCGGCCGGACACGGCTTGGGACGCACGCCTGTACCGGTGAGGCGGACGGTCGCCGTGTCACCACTGCCCGACAACACGAGCGAGCCCTCCGCGTCCCCGTTGCCCGCGGTGAACACCACCTCCACCGTGGCCGTGCCGCTGCCGGGCACCGTCACCTCCGGCGTGGCGACGGAGAAGGGCGCGCCCGCGGTGGCCGCCACGGTGATGCTCGCGCGGCCGGTGGCCAGCAGCGTCACCCGCCGGCGCGCCTGGTCACCTTCCCGCACGCGGCCGAACTCCACCAACTCCTCCTGCGGACGGAAGCCCTCGCTCGTGCCGCCAAGGCCGGGGTCACCGCACCGGCAGCCGCCGATGAGGACCACCGCGAAGGCCACGAGGAGAGGACTCCAGGAGCGGGCATGGAAGACCATGGCCCCGACTCAACCGCGCCCGCCGGGGTCATGCAATCCCGCTCCGCCGTCCCGTCCTCCCTCGGACTCAGGGCTCCGGCGCGGGGGTACGTCGGCGGGCCAGCATGCGCACCAGCACGGCCACCACGCCCACCACCACCAGCCCCACCACCGCGTACTGGTAGCGCTCGACGAGCGCCGCCAGCCGCTCCAGGTTGCCGCCCACCGCCGCCCCCAGCGCCAGCACCAGTCCGGTGTGGGCCATGGCGGAGATGGCGCCCAGCAGCAGCGCGTTGAAGCGAGGCATCTCCGCGGCTCCCGCCGCGACGAAGATGAGGCCCCGGATGCCGGGCAGGAAACGGTTGGCCAGGAGCAGCCATGGCCCGTTGCGTCGCATCCGCGCCTGGACCTCCTCCAGCCTCGCGTGGGTGATGCCGAAGTAGCTCTTCCCGGGGTGGGCGTCGAAGCGCCGCGCCAGCCAGCGGCCCACCCAGTAGTTGATGGCCGCGCCCACCACGCTGCCCGCCGTCACCACCAGGAAGACGAGCGGCCACGGCTGCGTGCCGCGCACCGCGTACACGCCCCCCAGCAGGGTGATGGTGTCTCCAGGGAAGGGTGGGACGACGTACTCCAGCGCCGCCGCCACGCCCAGCACCAGCAGGCCCAGGGGCCCCAGCGAGGAGATGAGCTGGTCGATGAATTCCACCATCCGCGCGTGAGACCTCCGGCTCCCAAGACTTAAGGCGGGCGGGCCTGGAGGGAAAGTGACATCCGCTCCGGGCCCGCCGAAGGTGAACACCCCCGGCGCGGAGCACCTGCCTCGGAGGCGGTGCCACATGTCGGGCCGTCTGTTCCGACGTGTCGAGCGACATGACGGACGGCCCCTTCGGCCGCCGCGCGAGCCAGCGCCACGGTGTCTCCCGAGGGAGAGCAGGTGCCAGCGCCACTGGTACGCCGGTTGCTCAAGCACCGGTCGACTCCACTGGTGGAGCTCCCCGACAAGGAAGAGACCGATGGGCACGAAGCGGGTGATGATTGTGGGTCAGGGCACCGCGACGATGGAAATCGAGAAGCAGGACAAGTCGCAGGACTGGGCCGTCGACGCGTCCTACAAGCAGCTCAACGGCGGTCCGCTGCCCAGGTCCGTGGACCTGCGCATCGGCAGCTCCGTGCTGCCCATTCCCCGCACGACGGACAAGCTCAAGGGCCAGGGGAGCTTCGTCACCGTGGACTGGAACCTGGGCGATGCGACGAACCTGCTCGTGCACCTCGGGAACCTTCCGGACATGAAGGACGGGCTGCTGCACGTCGGCGCCACCTCGCGCACGGAGGTGTTCCGGCAGATTCTGGACCCCGCCTCCGGTCCGTCCCAGCAGTGGAAGCTGACGACGGTGGTCGAGCCGCAGAGCGGCGTGACGGCGGACGTCACGCTGCGGACCAACCAGAAGACCATCAACATCCCGGTGGGCAAGTCCGTGCTGGGCTTCGACGGCGACTTCGCGGCCATCTACGTCTCCAACCTGGCCGGGCCCGGCTCCATCAAGGTCCAGTTCGAGCTGGACAAGGCCTGAGCCCGCTCCCGCCGCGTGCCCACCCCGCCTCAGGCGGGTGTGGGCGCGACGGGCTCCACCACGGACGTGCAGGCCCGGCAGCGCCGCGCGGTGAGCGGAATCGTCTCGCCGCACTCGGGGCACGTGCGCGTCGTGGGTGCGGCGGGCGCCTCCTTGCGGCGCCACAGCGCGCTCACCTTCACCACCACGATGAACAGCACCACCGCGATGATGATGAAGTCGAACATCGCGCCCAGCAGGTGGCCGACGCGCAGTTGCAGCGGCGTGACGGTGGCGCTGCGCCAGTCTCCGCCGGGCAGCACCAGCCCGACGATGGGCATGACCAGGTCCGCCACCAGCGCGTTGACGATGGCCGTGAATGCGTTGCCGATGACCACCGCCACCGCCAGGTCCACCACGTTGCCCTTCAGCGCGAACGCCTTGAACTCCGAGAGCAAGGACATGACAAGGCCCTCTCCGGAAGCGCGCGCACCCCCCGGCGATGGCCGGCGGCCCGGCTTCCTCGGCGGCACCCTAACCGGCGACTCCTGGCGGAAGTGCCCTCCCTCCAGGGCGGATGTCACCTGGTGGTCAGGGAGCTGCGTCCCGAGCCACCCCGCATCGGAGGCACGAGCTCGCCATGCCGCAAGCCACCAGGTCCGCGCTGGCCTGCAACGGGGTGGCGGGCGAGGGTGCGCCACTCCGCGCGCGTTCGACTTCGTTGCCCTCGTGAGGCGGTCCGGGCCCCTCGGACGACCTCCCCCTCGTACCTTCGTGGTGGCACAGTGGAGCCACGGGGTGGGCGGCCCCTCCGTGCACATTCCGCTCGGCGAGAGAGACACCATGGCGACGAACACCGGAGGCGGACACGCGGGACATCACCACCATGGGCCCCGTCATCCGCCCATGTTCACGTGCTGCGTCTGCCACCGCGAGCGCCCGTCCAGTGAGCGCACGCGCCTGGACGCCCTTCGCGCGGAGTTGTCCCGCTTCGTCATCCAGCGGCACCCGGATGCCGCCGCGCCCGGTGCACTCATCTGCCGGAGCTGCCGTGACTCCGAGCGCCTGGCCCTCGTCACCTCCCGCCTCGAAGAGGAGCGCGGCCAACTCACCGCCGTGGAGGCGGATGTGGCGCGGCGCGCGGCCATGCACTCCACCGTGGCCGAGGACCTGGAGCGCGAGTTCGCCCGCAACCTCACCTTCGGTCAGCGCGCGGCGGACGCGGTGGCCCGCGTCGGTGGCTCGTGGGTCTTCGTGCTCGGTGGCCTCAGCGTGCTGTTCGGCTGGGTCCTGCTCAACTCGGGCCTGCTCGGGGCGCGCGCCTTCGACCCCTACCCCTTCATCCTGCTCAACCTCATCCTCTCGTGCGTGGCGGCGCTCCAGGCCCCCATCATCATGATGTCGCAGAACCGCCAGGCCCTTCGGGACAGACGCCAGGCCGACCAGGACTACCGCGTCAACCTCAAGGCCGAGCTGGAGGTGGCCACGCTGCACGAGAAGCTCGACCACCTGATGCACATGCAGTGGGAGCGCATGCTGGAGCTCCAGCAACTCCAACTGGAGCTGCTCACCGAGCGGCTCTCCCGCGAGCGTCCCTCCGAGCCCCAGCGCTGAACGTGACGCGCCTCACGGGCGCTGCGCGTGATGCCGGGCCCGGAGCCGCAGGCGCACCAGGTACGCGACGATGGCCACGTTGACGGCGATGACGGCCACCTTCGCCACGGACGGGCGCTGCTCCAGGGAGAAGAGCTCCGCGGGGATGAGCACGGCGAGGCTCGCGACGACCACCCACTCTCCCCACGCGCTGCCCGTGACGAGGAGCGCCCCTTCGACGGCCGTCGACACGCCGTCGGCCCAGGCCACCATCCGCGCATCCGTCACGAGCTTCGCCACCCCATGCGCGCGGAGCCACTCTCCGATTCGGCGCAGCAGCGCCCCGCGCTCGGTGAGCGCGTGGATGAGCTGCTCGGTGAAGGCGCCCGCCTTCTCCGGCGCGAGCGTCAGCAACATCGCCAGTCCCAGCACCAACACCGCCTTGATGACCTTGTAGGCAATGATGAGCCGGAGCCCGAGCGGCTTCGCGGCGGCCTCCGGCGTGGATGGCGCGGACATGCGGCGCAGCATTCTCCGAGCAGCCGCACCCGGGAAGCGCCACGGAATGACAGTGCCACCTGAGTGACGTGACAGCCGCCATGCGCGCGCTCCACGGCAGCCCGCGCGAGGAACCAGCACGAAGGCATGGGCCCGCCCTCCTGCCTGCTCAGGCACTGAATCTTCACTGCGTGGCCCTCCGTGTTCCCACGCGTGGAGCAGGAAGCGGAGCACGTCCGTCATCCAGCGCACGCAACGCGTGTTGCCTTCAAGTGCCTCGGGTGGCCGCCATGAATTGCGCTCCCTACCCTCGCGCGAAGCTGTTGGACGGAGGTGGCGGATGCGTGGTGGATGGGTCAGAGGGGTGTTGGTGGGCTGGCTGGTCGCGGGATGCGGAGGGATGGCGCCCGACGGAGAACAGACGCCCGACACGGAGTCGCAGTCCCAATCGGATACTCGAGGACAGGCGGCGGCGCTCACGTCCGCCACGGCGGGCACCCCGAGTCGCCCGAAGGTCATCTTCCCGCCCACCCAGATGATTCCTCGCTATGCGGAGGGGCCCAGCGGGCTGGTGGACTTCAAGGGCCGGCTCGCCTTCGCCGCCAACTTCGAGGATGGCACCCGCTCGCTGTGGATGAGCGACGGCACCCGGGCGGGAACCGCCGCGCTGCGCGTCTTCCCTCCGGAGGTTCCGCACGCCACCAACGCCCAGGTGGCGAACCTCACTCCCGCGGGCGACCGCTTCTACTTCACCGTGGGCGACTACATCTGCGGCAACGAGCTCTGGGTGAGTGACGGCACCATCAGTGGTACCCGACGCGTGGCGGACATCACTCCGGGGGGCAAGGACTCGTACCTGTCGAGCTTCGCCGCGTTCGGCGACGCGGTGACCTTCTTCCGCTCGATACAGGACGTGGGCTCCCAGTCCTGGCGCACGGAGTTGTGGCGGAGCGACGCCACGGCCAGCGGCACGGTGCGCATCCGCGACCTGGGGGCGGGGAACGAAGTGGACTGGCGGACGGCCCGCGCGCGCAGCGCGCTCATCTTCTTCGTCCGGAACGAGGCCGGCGACACCTCGGTGTGGCGGACAGACGGCACCGCCGCGGGCACGCATTCCCTACGCGCTCTCCCCACGGGAGGCTACGGGCCCCTGGACGTCAGAAGTGGGGGCGGGCTCGCGTTCTTCACCATGTACGACGCGCAGGGCACCCACGTCTGGAAGACGGACGGCACGAGCGCGGGCACCGTGCGCCTCTATACGTTCGTCAATGACGGCCGCTACCCGGGGCTGATGACAGTCATGGGCGAGCACCTCTACGTCGGCCTCACCAACTCGGCGGACCAGCGGCTCGCCCTCTTCCGCCTGCGCGTGGACGGCGTGGGCGGCAAGGAGCACGTCGCCACGCTGTCCAATCCGTACGCGGCCCTGCCGGACGCCTGGCCGTACGTCAGCAACTTCAGCGCCACGGCGGACCGCATCTACTTCGAGCAGTACATCGGCAGCTCGGGCCCCGCGCCTCGCGACACGCAGCTCTGGGTGACGGACGGCACCAAGGCCGGCACGCGGATGCTGCACCGGCCGCTGAGCCTCTCCGACGAGTACGGCTCGCCCATCTTCGCCGCGGAGTCCAACCTCGCCTTCTTCGCCGCGTATGACAGCGCCTCGGGCATCGAGCCCTGGGTGACGGATGGCACGGTGGCGGGCACGCACGCGCTGAAGGACATCGCGCCGGGCGGGGAGAGCTCCTACCCGCGCAACTACACGCGCGTGGGGCAGCGCGTGTTCTTCGGCGCCTACGACGACACCAAGGCCAGCCAGCTCTGGACCGTGCCGCTCGTGCCCGGCCCGTGAGCCCGTGAGACACGGGGCCTCGCGCTTGACCGGGGCCGAGGCCCCCGGCTACGTGCCGCCTCCATGGCCACCGACTCCGCTCCCGCCGTGTTCCTCCTTCCGGGCCTCTACAACTCGGGCCCGGACCACTGGCAGACATTCTGGGAGCGGGAGCGGAAGGACTGCCGGCGCATCGAGCAGGCGGAGTGGAACACGCCCCGGCGCGAGGACTGGGTCGCCACGCTGGAGCGGGCCATCTCGGCGTCACCTCGGCCGGTGGTACTCGCGGCCCACAGCCTCGCGTGCATCACCGTGGCGTACTGGACCGCGGCCCATCCGTCCACCGCGGGCAACAAGGTCCACGGCGCGCTGCTCGTCGCGCCCAGTGATACGGAGGCGCCGGACTTCCCTCCGGTGACGGTGGGCTTCGCGCCCATGCCGCGCCAGCGGCTCCCGTTCCCCTCCGTCGTCGTCGCGAGCACCGATGACAACTACATCACGATGGAGCGTGTCACCGGGCTCGCCTCGGACTGGGGCGCGCGGCTGGTGAACGTGGGTGCGAAGGGCCACGTGGGCAGCGCGGCGAAGCTGGGCTCGTGGCTGGAAGGGCAGGCCCTGCTGGAGGAAGTGCTCCGGGGCGCCTGAACCGCCAGAGCCGCGCTAAGAAGCGGCGGGCTCCGGCCGGGGCATCACCGTGCCGCCGTACTGCGTGGCCGCGAGCGTGCCGCAGGCCGCGCCAATCTCCTTGCCACCCGAGTAGCGCCGCGCCACCGGCGACTTCAGAATCTGGAGGTGGTCGCGGAAGGCGCTCAATTCCTCGGGCGTGGGTGGCAGGTACTTCCCCGTGGGGTCCGTCACGTCGATGAGGTCCACCTTGATGGGGATGCCGTCGAAGGCCACCTTCAGCGCCTCCGCGTCCTCGCGGCCCAGGTTGAAGCCGCTGATGGCCACGTAGGCAATCATGGCCCGCTCGCGCCGCACGGTGCTGTACTCGCGGATGGCTTCAATCAGCTCCGGCAGCGGGTGCGTCTTCTCGATGGGAAGCACCTGGGCGCGCTTCTCCGGAATGGCGCTCGTCACGGAGAAGGCCAGCCGGTACGGGTGCCCCTCGCGGATGTAGCGGCGGATGGCCGGCACGTGTCCCGCCGTGGAGAAGGTAATCGCCTCGCCGGAGATGGAGAACCCGGACGGTGTGCGCAGGATGTCCGCCGCGCGCAGCGTCTCCTTGTAGTTGAGGAGCGGCTCGCCCATCCCCATGAAGACGACGCCGCGCACCGGCCGGTCCGCCTCCGCGCGCACCTGGAGCACCTGGTCCAGGATCTCCCACGTCTGGAGGTTGCGCTTGAAGCCCAGCTTCCCCGTCATGCAGAAGTCGCAGGCCAGCGCACATCCCACCTGGCTGGACACGCAGATGACGTACTTCTCGTCGAAGATGGGGATGCGGACCGCCTCCACGCGCCCGCCCAGCGGCGAGTCGAAGAGGTACTTCACGAAGCCGTCATCCGCCCGGCGCCGCTCCACCACCTGCAGCGAGGGCAGCTCCGCGTGTGCCCGCAGGTAGTCACCCACCTTGCGCGGCACCTGCCGGGCCCCGGCCACCTCCTCCACGGACTTCGCCCCATGGGCGAACACGGCCGCGAACACCTTGCGGACGGCGGTGGGAGAAGGAGCGAGCGGGGCCAGCGCGGCCTCCAGCTCCGGGAGCGAGAGCTGCTTCAGGTTCACGAGGCGGACTTGATCTTGTTGCGGAGGTACTCGGTCAGCTTCTCGGAGACTTCCTTCGGCATCTTCGCCGCCAGGGCCTTCTTGCACAGGCCGGGCGTCGCCTTGTACGTGCGCAGGAAGTCCACGCAGGGGCTGCACCCGCGCAGGTGCTCCTTCAAATGCTGAGCCTCCTCGGGTGACATCTCGCCATCGAGGAACTCCAGCAGGAGGTTGATGGAATCTTTACAATTGTACATCCGAACCTCGGCTGGCTGCGTCGCGCCCTCGTCCTTCTCCAAGATGCCGAGCGCTTCGTCGCGTTTCACGCCCCGCGACTGTCCCGGTTGTAGAAGTCATCGATGGCTTCACGGAGCGCGAGCCGGGCCCGGTGCAGGCGGCTCTTGATGGCGGGGATGGAGTCCCCCGTAACCTCTGAGATCTGTTCGTAACTGAGGCCATCCACGTCTTTCAAGAGGAAGACCTCCCGGTAGCCCTGCGGCAGCCGCTCGGTTGCTTGCTGGATGGCCGTTCCCAGCTCGGCGTCCAGGGCCTTCTCCTCGGCGTCCCGGCTCCAGTCGGAGAGGGGGTACTCGGCCAGGGAGCCCCGCTCGGTGAACTCGGGGCCCTGGAGCTCCTGCTCGGCCGCCTGGGCCACCCGCCGGTGGCGCAGGCGCATGAGCGCGTGGTTGGCGGCGATACGGTGTACCCAGGACCCGAAGGCTGCATCCCCCCGGAAATCCTTGAGATGTTGATAGGCGGACAGGAAGGTGTCCTGGGTGATTTCCGCGGCATCGGCCTCGGAGCGCGTCATGCGCAGGGCCAGGCCGTAGACCTTGTCCCGGTGCGCATCCACCAGCGCCTCGAAGGCGGAAACGTCCCCCTCCTGTGCCCTCTCGAGGAGCTGTCGGTCCTCTTCCCTGGCGGCCTCGTCGGACATGGCGGGCGCACCCAACCAGCCGGAGCGCGTTCCGTCAAGGCTGCTGGCGCGCCCCCCTGGGCGGACGGCTGACGTGCGGACTGTCCTTGACCCACAGCCGGAACGGCTCCGCGGCCCAGGCTCCGGCGTAGTCCACCCCGATTCTGGGGCCCCGGGCCACCCGCGACTCCGGGACGGGCGCCCCGGGCAGCAGGTGCAGGGCCGGAGAGAAGAGCTCCACCCGGTTGTGGGCCTTGGAGACGCCCAGGGCCTTGCACACCCGCCCGGGCCCGTCGGTGCGCTCGTCCTCGGCAAGCCCCTCCACGGGCTCCACCGCACGAATCAGCACCGCTGCCCCTACACCCACTGCATCCGTCACCACGTTGAAACAGTGGTGCATGCCGTAGATGAGGTAGACGTAGGCGCGTCCCGGCGGCCCGAACATGACCTCCGTTCGCGGGGTGACGCCCTTGGCGGCGTGGCAGGCCAGGTCGTGCTCGCCGATGTAGGCCTCCGTCTCGACGATGCGCCCCACCCGCCGGACGCCGCCCCCCTCCACCACCAGCAGGGTGCCGAGCAGCTCGCGGGCCACGGTGAGCGCGGGCCGCGCGTAGAAGGATTCCGGAAGCCAGTTCACGTTGGAATCGTACCTCCGGCCAGCTGGCGGCGCCGCCTGGAGTCTGTTCCGTCAGGCAGCGGAGCCCCCGCGCACTCCTCGGTGTCGGAGCAGTTCACACCGGCCCGGGGCTGGGGCAGATTGCGCCGCACCATGTCCACACCTGGCCGGCTCTCCGGTCTCCTGCTTCCGCTCTTCTCGCTCCGCTCTCAGACGGATTTCGGCATTGGCGACTTCGGCGCCATGGACGGCCTCTTCGGCTGGATGAAGGCCGCGCGCCAGCGCCTGCTGATGGTGCTCCCGCTGCTGCCCACCGCGCCGGGCGACCCGTCGCCCTACTCCACGCGCTCGGCCTTCGGCCTCAACCCGCTCTTCATCGACCTGAAGCAGCTCCCGGAGTTCACCGCCTCCGGAGGCGAGGCCGCCCTCTCCGAGGAGCAGCGCCAGAAGCTGGCCGAGGCCCGCGCCGCCCCGCGCGTCCGGTACGACCTGGTCTTCCCGCTCAAGGACGCCGCCTTCGCGCGCGCCTTCGACACGTTCGAGGCCCAGCACTGGGGCCCCCAGTCCGAGCGCGCGAAGGCCTTCCGCCAGTGGCGCGACGCGCAGGGCGAGTGGCTGGAGAGCTATGCCCTCTTCACCGCCATCAGCGAGCAGGAGGACCGCCGCCCGTGGTGGGAGTGGCCCGAGGGGCTGAAGCTCCGCAAGCCCGAGGCCCTGGCGGCCAAATCGAAGGAGCTGGAGCGCCGCGTGCGCTACCACGCGTGGCTGCAGTGGGTGGCGGAGCAGCAGTGGAACGCGGTGCGCGAGCAGGCCCGGACGCGCGGCGTGCTCCTGTGCGGCGACGAGCCCTTCATCATCGGCCAGGACAGCTCGGACTGCTGGGCCCACCCGGACATCCTCCGGCGCGACGCGCGCCTGGGCGTGCCCCCGGACGACTTCAGCGCCACCGGCCAGGACTGGGGCCTGCCGTACTTCGACTTCGCCGCCATGGAGAAGGACGACTACGCGTGGCTGAAGAAGCGCGCGAAGAAGGCGGCCAGCTACTACGACTTGCGCCGCGTGGACCACGCGGTGGGCTACTTCCGCCAGTGGATTCGCGACGAGCAGACGCCCACCGGCCGCTTCATCCCCCCGGACGAGGAGAGCCACAAGCGCCTGGGCGAGAAGCACTTCCGCCTGCTGTCCGAAGGCGCCGGCATCGTCGCGGAGGACCTGGGAGTCATCCCGCCCTTCGTGCGCCGCATCCTCGCGGACCTGAAGCTGCCGGGCTACCGCGTCATGCGCTGGGAGCGCGACGACAACACGTACCGGAACCCGCACCAGTTCCCCGCGGTGTCCCTGGTCACGACGGGCACGCACGACACGGACACGGTGGCGGAGTGGTGGGAGGGCGCACGCGATGACGAGCGTCAGGCCGCCGCCCGCGCGTGGCCGGAGATGAACGGCGTGCCCGTCACGCGCGAGTTCAATCCGGACATCCACCGGGCCATGCTGGCCTCGGCGCTCAACTCCGGCAGCGATTTGTGCGTGCTGCCATGGCAGGACATCCTCGGCACGAGGGACCGCATCAACCTGCCGGGCTCGATGAGCGACTCGAACTGGGCCTACCGCATCAGCCAGAACGCGGACGCGCTGCTGACGGATGAACAGACGCGCACCGCCGCCGAGCGCCTGGCCTGGCTCACCGCCTCTTCGCGGCGCTGACGGGGCAGGCCTTCCCACCGGAGGACCTCCCTCGGGAGGTCTCCGCCGGAGGGATGTCGAAGAGAAGAAGCCTTCCGCCGCCGGGCGGAGGGCCGCCTCACTCGATGCACTTCACCTGGCCGGGGAAGCCGTCGAACACGGCGCACCGGCGGTTGGAGTTGGCGCACTCCAGACGCTCGCAGACGTCGTCATAGACGCAGATGGGCGGCGAGCGGCCGAACTCAAGGAAGATTTCGGCGCAGAGCTGATACGGGTCCTCGCAGCCGAACGAGCCGCAGTACTCCGCGTCCGCCAGGCTCTCACCCTCCTTCAGCTTCACGACTTCGTCATCGTCCACGCCGCACGCGGAGCCGAACAGCGCCAGCGTGGAGAACAGCACCGCTCGCATTCGCCAGGACAGGGCCATAGGGGGCCAATCTTGCGCACCTCGGCCCGGCTTGCACGTGTCGCCGCATTACGACGGGCACTCCGCGCGAGACACCGGACACTGTTGACTTCGGGCAGGTCTCGGAATGCGACAGTGGGGCGGATTTCCCCTGGCAAGAGGCGAGTCAGCGACAAACGTTCCGGCTAGAACCGCCCCGTGGCCGCCGCCCAACTCCGAATCCTCCGCCTCGCCACCACCGCCGCCCTGCTGCTGCTGGCCGCGTGCGCCACGACACAGGAGCGTCCTCCGGGCCCCAAGGTCAACGACCTGAAAATCGAGGGGACGAAGCAGGTCAGCGAGGGTGACATCAAGGACCGCATCCTCACCTCGGAGACGCCGTGGTGGGGCTTCTGGCCCTTCGGCGGCCCGCGCTACTTCGACGCCAACGCCTGGCAGGCGGACCTGCGCCGCATCCAGCGCTACTACCAGGCCCAGGGCTTCTACGAGGCGGAGGTCGTCTCCAGCGAGGTGAAGCCGCAGGGGGCCAATGCCGTCTCCATCGACGTGAAGGTGCAGGAGGGAGAGCCCACCCGCATCGGCGACATCCAGGTCTCCGGCCTGGACGCCCTCCCCCAGGAGTTCAGGAAGGAGCACGGCGACCGGGTGATGGCGGACCTCCCCCTGAAGAAGGGGGACATCTTCCGCGAGGCGGCCTGGGAGGAGACGAAGGCCCAGGTGCAGGGCCGGCTGCGCGAGCTGGGCTACGCGGAGGCGGAGGCGGGCGGAGAGGTGCGGGTGGACCTGGCCACGAAGCAGGCCACGGTAGACCTGCGAATCACCCCGGGCCCGCGCTACCGCTTCGGCAACACCTTCGTCGCCACGGACGCCAATCCCCAGGTCCCCCCGCGCCGCATCATCGAGCAGGTGCAGGGCAGCCTGAAGAAGGGGGACTGGTACAGCGAGACGGCGCTGGCCGAGGCCCAGGCGCGCGTGTTCCGCATGGGCGTGTTCGGCGCGGTGAAGGTGAACCGCGGCGCGCCGGACCGCGAGTCCGGCACGGTGCCCGTCGTCGTGGACGTGCGCGAGTCGCCCTTCCGCTCGGTGCGGCTGGGCGGAGGTCTGGGCGTGGACGCCGCGCGCCAGGAGGTGCGCGTGTTGGGCGAGTGGTCGCACCGCAACTTCCAGGGCGGACTGCGCCGTCTCACCATCCGCGGCCGGCTGGGCTACGCCTTCATCCCCAGCGTCCTCAACCGGAGCAAGGACGGCCCCGTGGGCGAGGTGACGACGGAGTTCGAGCAGCCGCGCTTCCTCTTCCGCGACTTGCGCCTGCAGACGTCGGTCACCGCGGAGAAGGGCCTGGAGCAGGCGTACGACTATTGGGGCGGGAAGCTCCAGGCGGGCGTCATCTGGCAGCCCCACCGCAGCCTCTCCATCTTCCCCTCGTACAACCTCGAGGTGTACCGGCTGACGGGCCGGGTGAGCGCGGACGCGCGCGTGCCCCCCGTCATCCTGGGCTGCGCCAACAACCTCACCCAGTGCGACATCGCGCTGAGCTACCTGGAGGTGGCCATCGCGTGGGACCGCCGGGACGACCCCATTGAGCCGCGCGACGGCTACTACCTGGCGCTGTCCGTGCAGAAGGGCGGCGGGCCCTTCTTCGGCCAGTTCACCTATGTGCGCCTGCTGCCGGACCTGCGCTTCTACCGGGCGCTGGACGAGGAGCGGCGGATGATTCTGGCTGTGAAGGCGCGGCTGGGCACGCTCAACCCGGCCGGCGGCGGGCAGAGCTCCATCGTCACGCGCTTCTTCTCCGGCGGCGCCACGGCCATGCGCGGCTTCAACGGCCAGCGCCTGTCTCCCCTGGCCGCGCTGCCCACCGAAGGCCAGACGGGCCCCAACGGCGAGGCGACGGCGGAGTGGGACACGGTGCCGGTGGGCGGCAACAGCATGTTCGAGAGCTCGGTGGAGCTGCGCTACCAGTTCACCCAGAGCCTGATGGCGGCCGTGTTCTGGGACTCCGGCCTGGTGGGCATCTATGACTACTCCTCGCGGCTCGCCCCCCGACTGTTCGGTCCCGAGCACTACCACGCGATTGGCGTGGGGATGCGCTACCTCACGGTGGTGGGGCCCATCCGGCTGGACATCGCGCGGCGGTTGAACATCGGCAAGGGATTGCCCGTCACCAGCCCGGGATACATCTATCCCGAGTCCGGGGGCTGCTTCGGCATTGGCAGCAAGTGGAGGCCGACCGGGCCGACATCGCGCGACGCCACCTACGCGGGCTCTCCGGAAGGGCTGTGCGCGCTGCACCTGTCGATTGGAGAGGCGTTTTGAGCAACCGCAAGCGCTGGGGACGCAGGTTGCTGTGGGGGCTCGCCGGCCTCGTGGCCCTCGTGGTGCTGGCCGTTGCGGGTGCGCTCCTCTACCTCACCGGCCCCAGCGGCGAAGCGTGGCTCGTCCGCAAGGGCGTGGCCCTGGCGAACGAGCAGCTCTCCGGACGTCTGGAAGTGGGCGGATTGGATTTGTGGCTGGGTGGCGCCGTCCTCACGGACCTGAAGCTGTATGACCCGGAGGGCGAGCTGGTGGCGGAAATCGCCAGGGTGGAGGCGCGCGTGCGCCTGGGCTCGCTGGCCCAGCAGCACGTGGACCTCACCGCGGCGAAGGTGGAGCGCCCGCGCCTGTACCTCGCGCAGGACGAGCGCGGCCTCAACCTCTCCCGCGCGCTGGAGCCGCGCACCCCCAAGCCCGAGGAGCCCCCGCAGCCCCGTGGCAAGCTGCGGTTGGACCTACGCGAGCTGGTGCTGGAGGACGGCTACGTCGACTTCCGGCAGGAGGTGGAGGACGGCCCCGAGCGCCACGTGCGGCTGGAGGACTTCGACGCGAAGGGCTCCGCCAGCTACGCGGCGGCGACGCAGGGCCTCGACGTCAACCTGGACGCCACCGGTGGGCTCGCGCTCCCCGTGTCCGGGCCGGTGCGCCTGTCGCTGAAGGGCGGCGGTGAAGAGGGCGCGCTGAAGGCGGACGTGGGGCTGGAGGCCGCGGGGCTGGTGCTGGACGCGAGCGGCAACGTGAAGCTGCCGCCGGAGTCGCCTCCCGGTCAGCCCGAGGGGAAGATGCAGGCGCAGGTGACGGTGCGCCGCCTCTCGGCGCCGCCGGAGCTGCTCAAGGGCTTCGTGCCCACGTATCCGCTGCTCGTGCCCGTGTCGCTGGAGGGCACGGCGGCCATGGACGGGGACCTCGCCAACGTGGACGCGCGCGCGAAGGCGGCGGACGCGACGCTGGCGTTGAAGGGCGACTGGGATTTGGAGCACATGCGCACGAGCGGCGTCACCGCGAGGGTGCGCGACGTGGACCTGTCGCAGCTCGTGGCGGAGGGGCCGAAGACGAACCTGCACGCGGACCTCGACGCGAAGGGCGGCGGCACCAGCCTGGAGACGCTGGACGGCACGGTGGACCTCACCGTGTCTCCGTCCGAGTACCAGGGCCAGCCGCTGGGCCCGGTGGAGCTGGAGGCCAGCGCGAAGAATGGCCAGTACGTGCTGTCACGGCTGCAAGTGCTGCTGCCGGGCGCGTCGCTGCGCGCGCAGGGCCAGGGCACGCAGGAGAAGATGCGCGTGGACGGCGGCTTCACCGCGGGCAACCTCGCGCTGCTGTCGCAGGCGCTGACGAAGCTCTTGCCGGGCACGGTGGGCCCCATGTCCGGCAGCGGCACGCTGGACTTCGTCGTGGAGGGCCCGCTGCGCACGCCGGGCCTGGAGGCGCACGGCGGCTTCGCCTCGTTCTCGTACGGCCCGGACCTGGCGCTGAAGGACCTCACCGTGAAGGTGGAGCTGCCGGACGTCACCCGTCCGCTGGACACGGATGCCTCGCTGGTGGTGTCCGAGCTGCGCTCGGGCACGCGCACCTTCAAGGACCTGGCCGTCACGCTCGCCACGCGCGAGCGGAAGCTGGACGCCACGGTGCGCGTGCAGGGAGACGCGCAGCTCGGCCTCATCGTCGGAGGACTCGTGGACGAGGACGGCCAGGGGCTGGCGGTGGACGCGCTGACGCTGTCCTGGCCGGAGGCGACGTGGCAGCTCCAGCGCCCCACGCACGTGGGCTTCGGCGGAGGCCGGGTGGAGGTGGAGCCCGCGCTGACGCTCGCCTCCGGTTCGCAGCGACTGTCGCTGCGCGGCGCGAAGGAGGGGCAACAAATCTTGGCGCGCGTGGAGCTGGGCGCGGTCGATTTGACGAAGCTGCCGCACGCCTTCGTCCCCGAGTCGCTCGGCCTGGGCGGCACGGTGACGGGCTTCGTGTCCGCGCGAGGCCGGCTGCCGCGCCCGGACGCGGAGGCGAACCTCCGCCTGGAGGATGGCCGCGCGCAGGGCTACGAGGGCCTCCAGGCGACGGTGGAGGCGCGGTACGTGAAGGACCGCGCCTCCGGGAAGCTGTCCGCGAGCCTGCCCGTGGCGAAGCTCGCCGCGGACTTCGACGTGCCGGTGCAGGGCGTGCTGAAGCGCCGCCGCGACGCCATGTCCCTCAAGGTGAACCTGGAGGATTTGGACGTCGCCGGGGTGATGAAGCTGGCGAAGCAGCCGGAGGGCCCCAGCGGCCGCCTCTCCGGCACGCTGGCGGTGGTGGGCCCCGCGCGAGAGCCGAAGCTGGACTTCCTCCTGCGCGGCCACGACATCCGCTACCAGGTGCCGCCGCCGGGCTTCTCGTTGAAGACGCCCGTGGGCTTCGAGCTGCGCGCCGCGTCCGACGCGAATGACGGCACGTTGGACGCGCGCCTGGAGTTGCAGGGGCTCGCGCAGCAGGCCTGGGTCGCGCTGCGTACGCCCTTCACGCTGGGCGGGCTGATGGCGAAGCCGCCCACGCCCGACGAGGCCGTGGCCACGGCGCTGGAGGTGGAGGCGCGCGTGCAGGAGCTGCCCCTCACGCTGCTCGAGGGCATGCCCGGCGTGGAGCAGCCGGGCGGCACGGTGTCCGCGCAGCTCGACCTCAACGGCTCGGTGCTGGTGCCCCAGGGGAAGCTGGCCGTACAGGTGGCGGGGGTCACCGCCAACGGCGTTCCTCCGCAGAGCGGCCAGCTCACCGTGACGGGCGGCGAGAAGGACGTGAAGGTGGCGCTCTCCGTGCAGCGCGAGGCAGGCCCGCTCGCGCAGCTCGACGCCACGCTGCTCGCGCCGCTGGGCGCGCTGCAGGACCGCGAGGTGTACGGCCGCATCCCCTTCCGCATCCGCGGCCGGCTGATGCCGGTGTCCATCCAGGAGCTGCCGGGAATCGCGCAGGCGCACACGGGGCCTCCGCCCACGCCGGGCACCCAGACGCAGGGGATTCAGGGCGTGCTCGCGGTGGAGGTGGCCGCGCGAGGCACGCTGGACACGCCGGAGGTGGACCTCACCGCGGGCGTGCAGAAGCTGGGCGTCGGCACGCTGGGGCTGGGACAGGCCCGGCTGCACTACGCGTACAAGGGCATCCACTCCGCCTTCGACGCCATGCTCACCGCGCCGTCGGGCGGCACGCTGCTGGTGACGGGCGGAATGGATTTGGACGTGTCGCTGCCCGCCTTCGAGAAGGGCCTGCAGTACACGCGCGCGCCGCTGGAGGTGTCGCTCAAGGCGCGCAACTTCGACCCGTCCTTCCTCTCTGGCGCCACGGAGATGGTGCGCAGGCTGGGCGGCATGGTGCAGGCGGACGCGCAGCTCGCCGGCACCGTGGGCGCGCCCACCTTCCAGGGCACCCTGGCGTGGAAGGACGGCGTGCTCGGGCTGATGGGCATGGGCGAGTACCGCGACATCCAGCTCGCCCTGGAGGCCAACCAGGAGTCCATCGCGCTGCGCACGCTGGAGGCGAAGGCCGGCAGTGGCACGCTGCGGCTGGAGGCGCCGCTGACGGCGGTGCGCACGCGCTCGGGCGAGTTCGAGCTGTCCAGCCCGCAGGGCAACGAGCACCCGCTCGTCACGCAGGACTTCCCCATCATCTACGACGACCAGCTCATGGCCCTGGTGAGCCTGCGCGGGAAGGTGGAGGGCACGCTGTCCGAGCGGCTCGTCAACCTGCGCAACGTCTCCATCCCCGAGGCCACCATCACCCTGCCGGAGCTGAAGCGCAAAGATTTGCAGCCGCTGGAGCGTCCCGGGGACATCGTCCTCGTGCGCAACGGCGTGCCGGTGGAGCGCAAGAAGCGCAAGGCACAGCAGCAGCAACAGACGCCGACGGAGAAGGACCAGGAGGAGAACATCCCGGACGCCACGCCCAGCGGTGGACGCCCGTCGGCCGTGGGCGGCAGCGGGGCGACGCAGGCGGAGGACCTGGCCAAGGCCATCGACAAGGCCGGCGCGGACGAAAACGTCGTCACCGAGCAGGAGGCACCGCTGCGCTCGTATTGGATCAACGTGAATGCGCCGCGCAACCTCTGGGTGAAGGGCTCGGACGTCAACGTGGAGCTGGGGCTGTCCGAGGACTTCCGCGTGGAGTACCGCAAGGAGGCGCGCATGTTCGGCGAGGTGCGCGTGCTGCGCGGGCGCGTGGACGTGCTGGGCCGCCGCTTCGACGTGCAGCGCGACAGTCAGGTGCGCTTCACCGGCCCGCCGGCGACGCCGTACATCAACGTCACCGCCGAGCACCGCAACGACAACGCGAAGGTGACGGTGTTCGTCACCATCCGCGGCCAGGGCCGGGACATCACCCTCAAGCCCACCAGCGACCCGCCGCTGCCGGAGTCCGAAATCTACACGCTGCTCGCCACCGGCCGCCGCACGCTGGAGCGCGGCTCGGGCGCGTCGATGACGGCCAGCGCGCAGGCGGCCTCCGTGGTGGGCTCGCTCGTGGCCAACGAGGCGCGCAAGGCGCTGGCGGCGAAGCTGCCGCTGGACGTGCTCTCCATCGAGGCCGGCCAGTCCGGCCTCGCCGGCACCAAGCTGGAGGTGGGCACGTACGTGACGGACAAAATCTACGTGGGCTACACCGGCCGCGTCGGCGCCAACCTCCAGCAGGGAGAGAACGCCAACGCCGTGCGCTTCGAGTACCAGTTCGGCCCACGGTGGAGCCTGGAAGGCCAGTACGGCGACGCGCGCTCGGGCGGCCTGGACCTCATCTGGAGCAAGGAATACTGACGAGGCCCCAGGAGCCCGAGCACGCGCGCACGGCTACAGCGCGTAGAGCGCGAAGCAGGTGCCCACGGGGCCCGAGCCGGAGGTGGGCGCAGTGGGCGCGCTCTGCCATGCGCCCTCCACGCCGCACTGGTGCCACTGCGAGTCCCCGGAGGACTGCACGCACGTGCGCGCGGGCACGGAGCGGCCCAGCGTGGCGGAGGAGCACCACGGATAGGACACGGTGCACGTGGTGGGCTTCGTGGTGCTGCCCGCCGTGAAGACGCCCGTGGCCAGGCACTGCCGCCACATGGCGTCCGACGAGCTCTGCACGCAGCCGTCCACCGGCAGCGCGGCGCCCGCCGTCTCGGAGTAGCACGTGACGGGCGCGCTGCCCCAGTCGTAGGCCGTCTTGAAGCGGTTGTAGATGACGGCCATCAGCGACGAGCCGCCCACGGTGGTACGGCCGCACTGGAGCGCGTACGCGCCCACCCACGGCGTATACGTGTAGAGCGCCGCGGTGGCCTTGGTGGCGGGCGTCACCGCGCATGGGTCCGACGTGTTCTTCGTCAGGCCCACCTTCCACCCGGCGATGGTGGTGCGCCCCGCGTCCAAATCGATGAAGTAGCCGCGCATCTTCTTGGCGGAGCACTCAATCTGGTTGCCGAAGCCCACGTATTGCGCGTCGCAGCCGCTGCCGTCCGGACAGCCACAGCCGGTGGCCTTGGAGAGGTTGTTGGAGGTGCCGCTCTGCACGAGGCTCGACTCGCCCTGGATGCGCGCGAGCATGTAGAGCGGGTTGATGGTGTACGCCTTGGAGCGCTCGACGATGAGCGCGGCGGCCGTCTTGTTGCTCCAGGCCGGGTCCTTGTACGTCGCCAGGTACGAGCCGTTCTGCTGGAGGAAGGCCTGCACCTGCGCGGTGGTAATCCACTGGCCGCCGGTGATGTCCGCGTCCTCCATCAGCCGGTTCATGTCGTACTTCGTCGTGGCCTCCTGCAGCACCTGGCCCGTCAGCTCATCGATAACGGGCTCTCGCGCTTCATCGACAGGGCCACAGCCGGCCGCCACCAGCGCGGGCAACAGGAGCATCCACACTCGCGTCTTCATCACGTCTCCGGGGGGAAATGAGGGGAGCCGTGCGTCTACCTGGGCCGGTGTGCGGCTCTCAAGAATTTCTTGTTTTTAAAGACTGGCGGATTGTTGACCCCTGGTTGGATGGAGGTCTCGGGGGGCTGACAGGCGGGCCCGCGAGGGCACCGGCACGTTCGTCGGATGACGCCACGGCGCGGCGAAGGAGTAGCGTCACGGGCCGTATGCGCACTCCCTCTCCGAAGCGGATGAAGCGACTCGCGTTCCTCACCCTCGGCCTGCTGGCGTTGGCGGGCTGCTCCAGCTCGGACGACGACGACGGCACGAAGCCCGGCTCGGACGCTGGCGTGGATGCCGGCACGGGCGGCAACACCGACGCGGGCACCGGCGGCAACACCGACGCGGGCACGGGCGGCAACACCGACGGCGGCACCCAGCCCTCGGCGTGCCTGGGCGACTCGTTCCTGACGTCGCTGGGGAAGGACAAGCTGCTGGTGGGCGCGAAGATGGAGAACAGCACCGCCACCAGCGCGGCCTTCGACGTGCACTACCTCTACGTCTCGAGTTCGCTCACGGAGTCGTCCAGCGTCTGCACGGCGTGCAACGACTCGTGCACGACGCAGGAAGGCTCCTGCGGCCAGTACGCGTGCGCGTGGTGGGGCTGCTGGCAGGACATCGCCGTCAGCCCGGGAGCGCTGGTGCGCGACTTCGTCCGCACGGCGAAGGGGCGGGGCCAGATTCCCTTCATCACCTACTACGTGCAGCTGCTGGGCAGCCGCGCGGGTGAAGGGTCGGCGCAGCTCGGCGCGCTCAACAACGTGAACTTCCTGCGGCGCTACCTGAACGACTGGCGCTTCGCGCTGCAGCAGGTGGGCAACGAGCGCGCGCTGCTGCACCTCGAGCCAGACCTCTGGGGATACGTCCAGTTCAACGCGCCCAATGGAGACCCGGCGCAGGTGCCGGCGCCGGTGGCCACGGCCAACAGCACGGACTGCGGTGGGCAGCCGAACAACGCCGTGGGACTGGCGCGCTGCATGGTGGCCATGGCGCGCAAGTACGCGCCCAACGCGAAGGTGGGCCTGCACGCGAGCCCCTGGGCCACGAAGATGGACGTGTACCTCAACACGCAGGCGTCCTTCGACGTGGCGGGCGAGGCGCGCAAGGTGGCCGACTTCCTGTTGAAGCTGGGCGCGGCCGACACGGACTTCATCGCCATCGAGGCGGCGGACCGTGACGCGGGTTGGTACCAGGTGCTGCAGAACGAGGACACGTGGTGGGACGCCTCCAACGCCACCCTGCCCCACTTCCACCAGGCCTTCACCTGGGCCAAGGCCCTCTCCGAGCGGCTGAACAAGCCGAACTTCTGGTGGCAGCTCCCGGTGGGGAACATGTCGCTGCCCAACTCGGGCGAGAAGTGGAAGGACAACCGCGTGGACTACTTCTTCGCGCACACCGCCGAGCTGGCCGCCGCCCACTCCGTGGGCTTCGCGTTCGGCGCCGGCATCGACGGGACGACCACGCCGGAGTCGGACAACGGCAATCTGGTCAACCGCGTGAAGGCGTACAAGCAGGCCGGTGGCCAGAAGCTGTGCCCGTAGGAGTGAAGTGAGGCCCGGGCCGCGGGGTGAAGCCGCGGCACGGTGATGCCGTCACGACCGGGCGCGATTCCTCGCCCCGGTCCTGCTTCGCGCCGGGGCCGCATTCTTCGCCGTGGCCCGCTTCGGAGCGGGAGCAGCCTTCTTCGCGGTGACCTTCTTCGGCGCGGGAGAGGTCCGCTTCGGCGCGGGAGCAGCCTTCTTCGCGGTGACCTTCTTCGGCGCCGGAGTGGCCCGCTTCACCGCGGTGGAAGTGCCACGCTTCGCGGCGGGCCTCTTCGTTGCAGCCTTCTTCGCCGTCGTGGCACCACCGCGCTTCGCGGCGGACTTCTTCGCCGTGGCGGAAGTGCGCGTCGCGAGCGTCGCCTTGCGAGCCGCACCGGCCTTCTTCGCGCGAGCCGGAGCCGCCTTCGCATGAACCGGAGCCTTCTTCGCCGCACCAGCGGCGCGAGCCGGCTTCGCCCCCTCGGGAGACTTGCGCGCGCGCTTCGTCACCTTCGACACCACGCCCGCCACCACGTCCTTCGCATGGACCACGGCGCTCAGCGCGCCCGACGCCACGTCCTGCGCCTTCGCCGCCAGGTCCTTCACACCGTCCACGGCGCCCTTCGCCACGGCGGCGGCCTTCGCCACCCCACCCTCCTTCCGGGCGCGCATCTTCTCGATGTACCGCACCGCATCCGGCGTCTCGCAGGCGGTGTCACCGTGGTCCACCTCCACCTTGCCGATGCGCTTCGCCACTTCAATCGCCGCGTCGCCCAGCGCACCGCCGCGACCGCCAATGGCAATCAGCGCGGTGTTCATCGCCTCGCGCACGCGGTTCCGCGCGGTGTGAATGCCCTGCTCGATGCGCGGCAGCCAGGGAGCGAGCTCCTCGTCCGCCAGGTTCTGCGTCTTGGTGGCCAGCGCCGCGAGCAACTGCCAGCCCGCGCGCGCCTGCAGCTCCGTGGGCTGCGCCGTCCACGTCTCCACCGCCTGCTTGAAGTGCGGTGAGCGCAGCGCCACGTTGTTGACGAAGACGTCCACCAGCGAATGCCAGTTCAGCGCCTGCGCCCAGGCATTCAGGTGCTCCCAGGACATGGCGGCGGCGTCCGCCACCATCGTCGCCAGCATGCGCGCATCAGAATGGCCCGTGTCCCAGAGCGCCTCGGCGAGGCCCGCGTTCGTCTTGAGGCGCTTCCGCAACTTCTCCAGGTCCCCGAACTTCACCCCGAAGAGCGGCTCCGGTGCGCCATGGCGGAGGAACGTCTTCCGCGTCGGCTCCGAACCCAACGACTCCAGCGCTTTCATCGTTTCTTGGAGGTCCATGTCGCAGATTTCCACCCGTGAATAATTTTCCAATTCTGTTGCGCGATATACACTTGTTGTGTATGTTCCTCTTCGCCCTGTGAGACCCACGGGGAACGGATTACCCCGCAACTTTAGTTCTCCCCTCCGTGTTTGGGGTCATCCGTGCCTCACCCGCAGGTCGCCCCCCAACTGTGAGTCTGCATCCTGAGTCAGGGACGACCCGCACCCGCTTCACCGCGGGCCGCCCCACAACTGTGACTGCCCATCTCGTACCCGGGGCGGCCCGCACCTTTTCACCGCGGGCCGGTCCTCAGCACTGAATCGTCGTTCCCGAGTCCGGCCGGTCCGCACCTTTTTGTTCGACGCGCGCCATGAGCGCGGTCATCGGTCCAACCGTCTACGAGCGCGAGCGCGCGCGGCCTCCAGCGCGGAGTCCACACCGCCCTCCTTCGGCTTCGCGGCTTCGGCTTCCGTGGGCGTAGCGGCCTTCTCGCCTTCGCTCTCCGCGCGAGGCTTCCGCTCCACCACGGGAGCGGCGCGAACAGGCGCGGTGCTCGCAGCCGCCGTCCCTCCAGCAAACGCCGGCTTCGCCACCACCGCCGCCACGGGCTTGCGCAGTCGCGGGCCGGAGAGGAAGCGGCGCACGGCCACCTCCGCCAGCAGCACGGCCAGCGCCAGACCCACCAGCCACGGTGCCAGGGCGAGTCGCCCCTGCGACTCGGGCGCGTCCATGAACAGCCCCGTCATGGACAGGCGCTCCAAGCCGCCGCCCACCGCCGCCACCGCGCGCAGCAACTCCAGTCCTTCCTTCGCGCTGCCGGGCTCGAACTCCGGCGCGTACGGCAGCGTCACCGGCGGCGCGCGCAGCACCCGCGAGCCCAGGCGCACCACCGGATGCCACGTGCCGCTGCCCTGCAGTGGGTACTCGGCCACCAGCCGGTCCTCGTCCTCCCAGCGCATCGGCTTCTCCACCGGCGCGGTGCGTCCCTCTCCGGACAGCAGCACCAGCGTGGGCAGCGCGCCCGGCAGCGGCTCGCCCGGAGGCAAATCGAGCGTCACGCGCAGCAGGTGGCCCCGCCGCTCGGAGCGCACCACCGCCTCGCCCACGGGCGCCGCGCCCGCGAGCGTCCAGCGCACCATGGCCTCCAGCGCCGCGCGCAATGAGCCCCACTGCCGCAGCTCCCCCGTGTACGGCCCGTCCACCTCCGCGGTGAAGGCCACCGTGCGCCCCGCGCCGCGCGGCCACATGGCCAGCACCGGCGCGGCGTTGTCGTCGAGCGTACGCAGCGCCACGCTCGCGCGCGGCTTCAGGTACGTGAGGTTGTAGCCGCCCACCTGCGGCAGCCCCTCCGGGGACAGCCGGCCCAGCAGCGGAAGGTCCGGCGCGCCTTCCATGGACGCGGGCTCGTCCACGAAGGTGGCGCGCGCCACCGTGAGCGTCTCCTGGCTGAAGATGCGCGGCAGACTCATCGCATCCTCGGCGAAGTAGATGCGCCCGCCTCCGCGCGCGGCCACCTCCTTGAGGAGGTTCGCATCCGAGTCCTTCGCGGAGCCCAGGCCGATGACGGACACCGTCACGTCCTTCGAGCGCAACTCCGACAACGTGCGCAGGTAGTCGTCCGGCTCCTCGGAGTCCGCCGCGTCGGAGAAGAGCAGCACGTGCCGCGTGGGCTTGTCGCTGCGGAGGATTTCACTGCGGCCCGTGCGCAGCGCCTCGCCCACGAAGATGCCACCACCACCGCTGAAGCCACGAGCCACCTCGCCCAGCGGCAGGCCCTCCTCCACGGAGCTCAGCGGGAAGATTTCATGGGCCTTCGTGTCCACCATGTGGACGGACACCTCGTCCTTCGGATTGAGCAGCGTGAGCGCGGCGATGACGCCCTCGGCCGCCAGCTCCATCTTCGTGCGCCCGTCCGGGACGGTGACGCCCATGGAGCACGAGCAGTCCATCAGCACACTCAACGCCACGGCCGCGCGGCGCTGCTCCTCGCGCATCTCCAGTGATACCGGCAGCAGCGGCTCCACCGGCGAGCTCCGGTAGCCCCCCTCGCCGAAGCTGCTGCGCCCGCCCGTCATCACGAGCCCGCCACCCGCCTGCTCCACGTACGCCGCCAGCGCGTTGAGGCCCGGCTCGCCCAGCGTGTTGGCGTCCACGTTCTCCAGCACCACCGAGCCCACGCCGTCCAAATCATCCAGTGTGAGCCGGAAGGGCGCGCGGACCTCCAGTTGCATGCCCGTGGCCGCGAGCGCCTTCGCGAGCGTGCCCCGAGGCTGATTCGTCACCAGCAGCACGCGAGGAGGCCCCTCCACGCGCAGCACCGCGAGCCCCGTGTCGTTCTCCGTGACGCCGTCGCCGGGCGCCTCCACCGTGAGCTGGTAGCGCACGAGCCCCGGCTCCTCGACCAAATCACGCAGCGGCAGCACGTTGGCGCCGGGCACGAAGTCGTAGGGCCCCTTCACGAGCACGCGCCCGTTGCGCTCCAGGCGCACCGTGCCGGTGACGGCCGCCGAGGCCTGCACCACGGCGGAGAACTGGAACGGCTCGCGCACCGCCACGGAGGAGGGCACATCCAGCGAGACGACGGCGATATCCAGCGGAGGCTCCGGCCGCGCGAGCTGGCGCCAGTCCACGGAGAGCCCTCGCGCCGCCAGCCTCCGCGCCGCGCCGCGCGCATCCACGCCGGTGGCCCGCCCGTCTGACAGCACCAGCACCCGGCCGTTGCGCTCGTTGGGAATGAGGCCGCCCGCCGCATCCAGCGCGGCCGACAAATCGGAGGCCTCCACGTCCACCGGCCGCGTGAAGCCGCCGAAGTGGCCCGTCTCCGTGAGCGCCTGCTCCACGCGGGGCTCGCGGCCGAAGGTGATGACGCCCACGCGGTCGCCGGGACGGCGCTGGGCCTCCAGCAGGGAGATGAGCTCCTGCGCGGTGCGGTCCACGTCGCGAGGCATGGAGGCGGAGCGGTCCACCACCACGACGACGTCACTGCCGGAGTCCGACAGCCGCAGCTCGGGGCCGGACAGCGCGCCCACCGCGAGCACCAGCAGCGCCGCGCGCAGCCACATGGGCGGACCCGGCCGCCGTCCGTACTTCCAGAGGAAGAGGCCCAGCGGGAACAACAGCACCCACGCCTGGGGAAGGGAGAAGGTCATCGCGTGGGGCCCCTGAGGCTCGGGGGAAATGACTCGAGGGCCTGTCCCGGCCAGCGCGAGATGACGCGCTCGGCGGCCCGGCACTGAGGCCATGAGAGGTTGGCCCAGAGCGAGATGGCCCCCTGGGTCAGCTTGAGGGAGAACATGATGGGCTTGAAGGCGCAGCGCACCTCGGACGGCTTCCACAGCAGCGTGGCCGGGTGGTAGCGGGAGGTCGCCGCCCTGCGCAGCATCGAGTCCATCTCCTCCTCGGGCAGGAGGAGAATCTGCTCCAGGAGCAGCTCGATGGACACGGGCACTCCGTCCCGGCTGTCACTGAGCAAGGGCGCCGAGGGGTCCTCCGGCTCGGTGATGGCGTCCAGGAGCGGCGCCGCGGGCGCGTGCGGGAAGTAGGCGATGAGTCCCGGCCGCAGGACGACCAGCCCCACGGGCAGGTCACCGGTCACGCCGAAGGCATTCTCCGGCGTGGTGCGGAAGACGGGGATGATGGCCACGGCGCGGTGGGAATCCCGCGTGGCCGCCGCGCGGCGGAACTCCTTGCGGCGCCGGATGGACAGCAGCGCCGCGAGCGAATCCGCGTCCGCCACGTGGCGCAGCGACACGCCGTGGCGATGCAACGTGATGCTGCCGGTGAGCCGATTCACGGCGAGGTTCTGCTCCACGCCATGGGGCGTGAGCTTGCGCTCGCCGATGGAGGCCAGCGGAATCTGCACCAGGTCGTCTCCACGCGGCTGCCAGAGGAGCCGGTCGGTGGTGAGCCAGTACCGCCCGGAGCGAAGAGGGAAGAAGACTCCCAGCGCAGCGAGCAGCAGCATGGCCCAGACGGGGCCGATGAACGCCGACGCCCCCGCGCACAGCGCCAGCAGGAGCAGGGACATCCGCCACGGCGGCAGCAGCGCGGCGCCCTCCAGCAATCGCTGCTCGCCGCTGCCCGGAGGAAGCGGCACGGGGCGGAGGACCACGGCCTTCAGTGCCTCCAGCCGGCTCGACAGGAGCGCGCCCGGGTCCGCGGGAAGCCTGCGATTGAGCTCCCGCTCCAGGGCGGCACGCGTCTCATCCAGCTCCCGCAGGAGGGCACTGGCCATGCCCACTCCATCAGGCTCGCGCTCCGCGCGCCGTTCCAGGGACGCGAGCACCTCGAGCACCTCGGGCTCATGCTCGATGGCGGCCTCCAGCACGGCGGGCTGGAGGCGCAGCGCGGACTTCCAGCGGCGCTTGCCGAGCGTGGCCGTCAGCAGGCGGTAGCGCTCGAAGGCCGCCTCGATGACCTCCAGGCCTCCTTCGAGCTGCCGGCTCAGGTCTCTCAGCTCGGACGTGGCCCGCGTCTCGACGCCGGCCCCCGGCACGGTCCGTTGGAGCATTGGTAGATGGGTGGCGCGGTGACGCTCAAGCGTTCCGTTTCCACCCGCCTCCTTTCAAACCGTGCATGCGGATTTCCCGCACACGGCTTAACGATGGTTGTTCACGTTGCAGCTTGCACGGCTTGGGGTAGCGGATGGTTCCGCGCAATCGGTGCAGGCCGTGTCCCTCAAACCACTCACGCGTCCATTGATTCACCTGCCCGGGCCTCAGCTTGCGCCCGTACCGGCGGACCATGAAGCGCGTCAGCTTCCGCTCTACATACTTGTCGAGCTGGGCGAATTTCCGGGCCGCATTCCCGGTGCGGAAGTAGTTGCCCCATCCTCGGAGCACGGGATTCAGGGCGGCGATGACCACCCGCACGTCCTTCACCCCGCCAAGCCTCGCGTCCGTCAGCTCCTTCGTCCTGGCTCTCACCCGCACCATGCTTCTCTTCGAGGGCCACCGGTGGAGGTAGTAGCGGCGTATCCGCTTCTCTTCCCACAGCTTCCCCGACATCCGCTTGTGCAGGTGGCAACCCAGGAAGTCGAAGCCTTGCTTCCCGTCGCTCAGCTCCACCTTCCGCGTCTTCTCCGGGTGCAGCGTCAGCTTCAACCGCTCGAAGAGACTTCTGACTCTCCGCTCGGCTTCCTCGACTGCCTCGCGGTCCTTGCACAGCACCACGAAGTCATCCGCGTACCTCACCAGTTCGCCCACCCGTGCGCACTGGCGCTGCCATTCGGAGTCGAAGTCGTGCAGGTAGATGTTGGAGAGCAACGGGGAGATGACTCCCCCCTGCGGCGTCCCCGAGATTGTCTCGGAGTGCCGGCCCTCCTCCATCACCCCTGCGCGGAGCCAGCCACGCACCAGCTTGAGGACCCTCCGGTCGCAGACACGGGCCTCCAGCCGCTCCATCAGCAACCCCTGGTCGAGGCTCCCGAAATAGTCGCGGATGTCCGCATCCAGCACGAAGTCCCGTCCGCCGTTGGTCTTCTCGCGGATGGTCTCCAGCGCCTGCAAGGTGCCCAGCCGGGGCCGAAAGCCGAAGGACGAGGGCAGGAAGTCCGCCTCGAATATCGGCTCCAGCACCAGCTTCGCCGCCATCTGCGCGACGCGGTCCTTGACCGTCGGAATCCCCAACGGCCGCAGCTTCCCGTCCGCCTTGGGGATGTACCGCCTGAGTACCGGCGGGGGCCGGTACCGGCCTGCGTGGAGCGCGTCTTGAAGCTCACTCAGCAGCTTCTCGACGCCGTACCGCTCCACCGCCTCCAGCGTGACGCCATCCACGCCAGCGGCGCCCTTGTTTCGTTGCACCCGCCTCCACGCCTCCCACAGGACGTCACTCCGGTGGATTCGGTCAAACAGCGCGTGGAAGCGGCGCCCCTTCTGCTGCTTGGCTGCGACGTAGAGCTTCCTCTGGAGTCGTCGGACTTTCTCGTCCGGCCCTTGCCGAACGGGGTGATTGGGTCCGGTGAGCCGAACCATGCCCTCGCCCTTACCTCCCGCTGAAGCCTTACCAAAGCAGGGCCCCTTCCCTCCGGAGGCGTTATTCGTCGCCTCCCTCCCCGGTACTACGAGCCCCTCGGACTCCCGCTGCGCTCCGCTCGCTTTCGCCTTCGGCTTATACGCGCGGCCCTTGCCGGACGTCGGCTGCGCAGACGGGCCTCTCGTGTTCCGCACCCTTCCTTCAACGCGTGCTGCGCCCTCTACCCCGCCGAGACTCCGCGCGTATCCGGACTTGCCCGCGCTTCGCATGGCCTTCGCCGCGACATGCCCGGCTCGGCTCTCGGGTTGTAACTGTGACGAGGCGGCAGGCTTCACTTGATGTTGCGGCCCGCGTTGTTGCTCCCCTCCCACGACTTTCGCCGTGGAGGGCTTTTGACACCACGCTTCACCTTCGGACCTCTCGACCCTCGGTGGTGGTCTGCTACCGGGCTCTCCGGTGATTACCCGGACGGGACTTTCACCCGCTGGAACGGTGCAGCATGGCACGCCCTCTTCGTCGGGGCTTTCCGACGGACCTGCGGCTGTGCCTTCACGACGCACCATGGAACGCAGTCTAGCGACTCCGCCGCCGAAGCGTTCCGGGCCTCCCGTGCGCTCCATGGCGCCCTGTTCATCGCCGTGCATGAGTGCGTTCACACGCGCCGCGTGACGTAGAAGTCCGCCACCAGCGCGACGAGCAGCAGCACCAGCGGCCAGCGCGCCCGGCCCGGTGCGCCGCGCTCCTCGTCGTCACCGGACTCGCGCGGTGCCACGTCCGCGGTGCCGCGTCCGCTCAGGTCCGACTCACGGGCGTCCAGCGCGAGCACCTCGGCGGTGTCCACCTCGTCACCATCGCGCTCCAGCACGTAGCGGCCGGGGCCCGAGGGCGGCGGCAGGTCCACAGCGCCCGCTCCGAACACGGGCCGGCTTCCATCCGGGCCCACCAGCGTGTAGCGCGCGCCGGACACCGTCACCACGGGCAGCGGCTCTCCCAGCGTGAGCTGCTTGCGGGGAAAGCCCTCACGTGTGCGGCGTGCCTCGCGCACGATGTTGCCCAGCAGCACCGGCCACGCCGCCACGCGCTGCACGTTGGAGCGCGTCAGGTCCACGTTGAGGTGCACGCGGCCGCCCTCTTCCTCGGACACGAGCACCGACTCGCCCGCGGTCACCAAGGCATGTCCGGAAGGATTGTCTCCCGCCGTCCACCTCACGCCCGCGAGCTGCACGTCATCCAGCAGCGGGTGGCCCTTCTCCGAGAAGAACGGGCCCAGGAAGGTGCGCAGCTTCCCCGCCGCGCCCACCGTCACCCGCGCATCCGTGCCCCGAGGACCGATGAGCAGTGTCTCTCCTTCCGTCGCGCCCTTCTCCACCTCGGGCGCCACCGCGAGGAAGCGCTCCACGGCCTGACGCTCGGGAGGCGCGAGCCCTTCCGCCACACCCACCGCGACGGGGCGCAGCGGCGCGGGCGGCAGGAGGACATGTCCATCCTCGGGCAGTGCATCATCAGGCAGGGAGACCTCCACGTCGCCCGCGCCCTGGAAGGTGAGGCGCACCGTGGCGGTGCCCTCGTCGGGGAGCTGCACGCGCTCCACGCGCTCGGTGCCTTCCTTCGCGCCGGGCCCGGGCTTCGCGCGCACCCGTGCTTCCACTTCCCGTGGCCCCGCGCCGAAGCGAGCCACCCGCAGCGTCACCGTGGCCGTGGCACCTTCGTCCCGCCGCTGTGCGGAGACGAGCGCCACGTTGGCCAGCCCCGCCCCGAGCGCCATCCACCGCACCGATGCAGGCACGAGGGCCGCATTCTCCGGAGCCACGTCGGTGAGGAAGACCACCCGCCTGCCCGCACCGGCCAGCTCCTGCGCCCATATCAACGTGGGCATGGGGTCATGGTCCGCGCCCTGGGCATGGAAGGACTCCAGCGCGGCGAGCGCACGGGAAGGCTCCGCCTCCGGGCCGGCCAGCACGCGCGGCGCGATGCCACTGGCCAGCACCGTCACCTGCGTGGCGTCCACCTCCTCCACGCGCTTCGCGGCTTCCAGGCGCACCTTCTCCAGCACCGTGACGCTGTCCGGCCCGCGCGCGGACATGGAGAGGCTTCCGTCCACCACCAGCACCAGGTGCCGGGCCCGCGCCGTCTCGCCGAGCCGCACGTCCGCGAGGAACAGCGCGGCGGCGACCACGGCCAACGCCTCCAGGAGCAGCGAGGCCTCACGAGTGAAGCGCTCGAAGCGCGGGCCCGCCTCCGCCCGGGGACGCGGCGTGCGCCACAGGAACAGCGCGCTCACCACGACGGGCTTCTGCCTGCGACGCAGGAAGTACGCGGCCACGAGCGGAGCCAGTGCGCCCAGCGCCAGCAGTCCCCACGGGAAGCCGAAGCTCACGCTCCACCTCCCACGACGAACAGGGGCCGCAGCGGCCCGGCCACCAGCGCGTCCAGCGACTCCGACGCCGGAGCCGTCAACAAACTCCCGCGCGCCCGCATGGCCGCGGCCCTCAACCCGCGCTGGTGCTCGGCGAACCTCCGCGCGTACGCGGCCAGCACGTCCTCCGTCAGCAACTCCTCCAGCGCCGCGCCGCTCTCCGCGTCCACCAACCGCGCGCCCTCGCCTCCCGAGGGGTCCAGGTCCTCCGCGTCCAGCACCTGCGCCAGGAACAACCCCGATGCCCCGCGCCCCAGCCGCGAGCACAGCGCCGGCAAATCCGTCTCGAACAGGAAGTCGCTCACCACCACCCGCAGTCCACACGGGCGCAGCGGAGGCAGCCTCCCCAGCGACGCCGACAAGTCATCCCGCGCGTCGAACTCCGCCGCATGAAGCGCCGCCCGGCACGCATTCCCCTGCACCCGCTCCGGCCGCGCTCCCGCCACCATCAACGTGGGAGACAGTCCCTGCCGCGACGCCACCTCCGCCGTGAGCAGCGCCACCTCGCGCGCACACGCCGCCTTTCGCGGAGACAGCGCCATGGAGCGCGAGCCATCCAGCACCACCTCCACGCGGGGAGACACCTCGTCCTGGCGGATGCGCAGGATGAGCTCTCCCGTCCGCGCCACCGCGTTCCAGTCCACCTGCCGCAAGTCATCGCCCGGCTGGTACGCGCGGAAGTCGTGCAGCTCCAGCGAGCTTCCAGCCGACGTGGCGCGCACCTCGCCCACGCGGCCCCGGTGGGGGACTCGCGGCAGCGCCAGCCCCAGCCCGGGCACCAGCCGCGCGACAGCCGCCTCGTCCATCCTCGCGCTCACGAGGCGTGGGCCCGCTTCTCGCGCTCGGCGAGCACCCGGTCCGCGGCGAACACGGCCAGCACCGTCAAGCCCACCACGAAGCCCAGCAGCGGCCACGTCATCTTCGGTCCACCCGTCGAGTAGTCGTACCCGCCGAAGTTGACGATGCCCACCACCGGGTTGAGCAGGTTGATGAGCTCGTCATCTCCTTCCAAATCCATCAGCACGGCCACCAGCGGCGGCAACGCGGATGCCAGGCCCACCGCCGCCACGAAGAGCAGACGCAGCGCCGCGGGCGAGGACAGCCGGTCCGAGCGCGCCATGCGCCCCAGCAGCACCGCCACCGACAGGAACAGGATGCCGTACGTGGGCGTCGCCACCGTCGCCATCCGCATCGCCTCGCCGCGCAGCGGCATGTCCGCGGCCAGGAGCTCCAGCCCGAAGAACAGCAGCCCCCACGCCGCCAGTAACAACACCACCAGCCGGAAGCCCCGCAGCGCTCCGGGCCGCAACAGCGACCAGGGCCGCGTGGCCGCGCGCAGCGGCCGTGCCTGGCCGTCCACGTCCGTGGCCACGAAGAGCCCCACCGCCATCAGGTGCAACGCGCCGAGGATGCCGAACACCTCCGGCACCGTGTGGTCCTTCGACTCGGACCACCACACGCCCACGCCGACGAGCATGCCCAGCAGCACCTGCGCCAGCATCGCGCGCCGGGGCCCCCGCGTGTAGTCCTCCGTCGGCAGCGCCAGCCGTGACGCGGCCGTCTCGAAGAGCAGCCACCCGTCCGTGAGCATCAACATCAGCGAGATGCCCACCGCGTAGAGGAAGTCCTCGTTGCGCAGCAGCCGGTCGCCCTCGTCGCTCACGACGTACGCGGCCACCATGCCCTGTACCAGCGCGGTGGCCAGCGCGGCCAGCAGCACGAAGTGGATGAAGGCACGGCCCAGCCGTCCGTCCGCCAGCGTCGCCGCGCACACGGCCGCCACCGTGAGGAAGACGAGCCACGCCGCCCCCAGCGCCAGGATGACGAGGATGGTGGGCAGGGCGATGCCATTGAGGAAGTAGCTGAAGAGGAGGAAGGGCCCCACCGCCGACGCGTACAGCGCCGCCTGCACCAGGTACGACGTCATCTTCCCGCGCAGGATTCGACGAGGCCCCAGGCCCGTGAGCACCAGCAGCACCCACGTCTCGTCTTCCCGCTCCCGAGCCAGCGAGCGGTACGCGTTGTACGGAATGACGAAGAAGTGCACCACGCCCAGGCAGAGGAAGAACGAGAAGAAGAACCCCCGGCCATGACGGGCGAAGGCCGCCTCGCGCACCTCCACGTAGGCGACGAGCGACAGCACCACGCACGCCAGCAACATCAACCCGAAGCACACCCAGAAGATGCGCGTGCGCAGGCCCTGGCGGACCTCCTTCACCACCAGCGGGTTGAGTCGGTCTCCCCACCGCTCCCACCATGGGGCAGCACTCGCGGCCGCACCTCCGGCGGGAGGCGCCGCGTCTTGCGGTTGGGGTGCCGTGCTCGCGGCCGTGTCCATGGGCGTGCTCACGCCACCCTCCCCTTCGTCACCGTCATGAACGCATCCTCGAGGTTCCGCTCCCGGGCGCTGAACGCGCACACCGGCAGGCCCGCGGACACCAGCGCCGCCA
Source organism: Pyxidicoccus sp. M6 (assembly GCF_055568925.1). NCBI lineage: Bacteria > Pseudomonadati > Myxococcota > Myxococcia > Myxococcales > Myxococcaceae > Pyxidicoccus > Pyxidicoccus sp. M6. The sequence continues at coordinate 11,528,115 of NZ_CM145714.1, forward strand.
GCAGCACCGCCGCCGCCGCGTCCACCTGCGCGGGCCCGGTGCCCGGCTCCAACTCCAACCGCACGCGCAGCGACTCACCCTCGCGTGCCACACGAGTCACGCGGGGCTGCTCCAGCAGCAACCGCTCCGCGCGCGTCCACAACGAATCTCCGTCGGCGCCCACTGCGAGCCGCACCGTCAGCTCCGGCTCCACGGCATGGCCGCCGCCCTGCTGGAGGATGTCCTCCACCTTGCCCGTGGCCAGCAGGCGGCCCTGCTCGATGATGGCGCACGTGTCACAGATTTCCGCCAGCTCCGTGAGGATGTGGCTGGAGATGATGACCGCCTTGCCCTGGTCCGCGAGCGCGCGCAGCAACTCGCGCAGCTCGATGCGGGCGCGCGGGTCCAGGCCGTCCGCCGGCTCGTCCAGCAGCAGCAGCCGCGGGTCGTGCAGCAGCGTGCGCCCGAGCGCCACGCGCTGCCGCATGCCCTTGGACAGCGCGGTGGTGAGCTTGTCCGCCAGCGGAGTGAGGCCGGTGAAGGCCATGACGGAATCCACGCGCTGCCTGCGCTGCGCGCCCTTCAGGCCATAGGCGCGCGCGAAGAAGTCGAGGAACTCGAAGACGGTGACGTCGTCGTAGGTGCCGTACCGGTCCGGCATGTAGCCGATGAGCGGCCGGGCCCGGTCGGGGGCGTCCACCAGCGAGTGCCCGTCCAGCAGCACCTCGCCCGCGGTGGGCACGTCCAACGTCGCGAGGATGCGCAGCGTGGTGCTCTTCCCCGCGCCGTTGGGGCCGATGAAGCCGAGGATGCTGCCGGCCTCCAGCGAGAAGGACACCTCGTCCACCGCGCGCAGCGAGCCGAAGTCGCGCCGCAGCCCCTTCACCTCCAGCAGGCTCATGGCTTCACCTCCTGCACCTGTCCCCGCACCACGTGCACAGCGGCCTCCAGCTCCACCTTCACCGTGGCCAGGGGCCCCATGCCCCGCCCGCCGGTGCGCACGATGAAGCCGCCCTCGGGCAGGTCCACGCGGAAGGAGCCCTTGTCCTTGAGGAGCCGCTCATACAGCGGGCTCCCCAGGGCGCTCAGCAGCGCATCCATCGGTTGGGCCATCTCGCTCTCGAGCACAGGGCCCTGGAGCACGGCCTCGGCTCCGTCCTCCAGCGCGGGCACGTGGTAGTGCGCCTTGCCCCAGCGCACGTAGCCCTCTTCGATGGCGTCGCCCAGCGCGTTCTGTACCCGGAGCCCGCCGCCCTCGCTCTTCAGCACCAGCCGCGCGCGTGAGGGCAACACCGAGACCTCGCCCCACTCGCGGTAGGTACGTGACGTGAGGAAGCCGTCCGTCACCGTCAGTCCCTCCGTCCAGTCCAGGTCCGCGGGCGGCTCCTCGATGTCGGTGGGAGGCAACAGCGAGCTGGAGGCGGGCACCTTCACCTGGTCCGGAGACAGGTTCGCGTACCAGGCCCCCACGCCGAGCGTCACCGCGCGGGAGCGCTCGCCGTCCAGCCACGTGAGGCTGTAGCGCGCGGCGTGCACCGAGAAGCCGTCCACCAGCACCGACCACGAGACGAGCGCCAGGCACGTGACGAGCGACACCAGCGGCACCGCCACGAGCACCGACACCGGCCCCCGGCGCCGCGCCAGCATCAGCCCGCCCGGGCCCACCGCCAGCGCGAAGGCGAAGATGAGGAAGAGGAAGCGCCCCACCGGCGCCCGCGCGCTCTCCAGCAACGGAGTCTCGCCACCGCGCAGCGCGCTGCCCCGCTCCCAGCGCGGCGGCGGGCCCACGGGATTCACCGGCCCGGAGGACGTCTCACTCGCGAGCGACGCGAGCACCGCGCAGGCGCCCGGCTGGTGGCACAGCCGCACCTGGCCGAAGCCATACGCCGCCGAGTCGCCACGGCTGCCCGCGGGCAACAGCGGCAGGCGCTCCGCCACGTCTCGCGGAGGGCGCATGAGGACGAGCCGGCCTCCCGTGGCGGCATAGGCCTCCAGCAGCGCCCACACATCCGCGGGCACCTGGGTGGCCTCCTGGGTCACCACGACCGAGCTGAACCCCACGTACGAGGACAGCTCGCGCGGTGCATCCTTCTCATCGAGGAACCTGGCCGCGAAGTACGGCTCCTGCCCCTCCTGCGACTCGCGCAGACCGGTGCCCGCCTCGAAGTCCTTCGCCGAGCCCAGCACCAGCACGGCACTGCTCTCCCCGGCGTCCAGGTAGACGGGCTGCACCATCCGCGGCAGCCCGGGCGCATCCACCATGAGGTTGCCGCCCGACAGCACCGACGGCACGGGCAGCCACACGACGATACGCGCGCGCGGCCCCACCTCCACGCGCCGCTCGGTGGTGCGCGAGCCCGTACCGTAGTGCCCCTGGAACGACAACCGGACCGGGAGCGGCACGGGCCCCGAGTTCTGGAGCACCACCTCCACCGGCGAGTAGCCGCGCGGAGGGCTCAACGCACCCGTGCGGGCGGAGACGCGCAGGTTGCCTTCCTTCAGGACCTCGACGGTCCCCGAAGCAGCGCGGTAGCCCGAGCGCTCATGCTCGTCGTTCGCCACCGCCGCGACGGGCGAGGTGGCGAGCGACAGGAGCAACATCGCCGCCGGCAATACGCTAGCCACGAGGCACCTCGGGCACCGCTTGCAGGAGGGCGCGCACCACGTCCGGCGCCGTCACCTTCTCCAGCGACGCCTCGTACGCGAGCACGAGCCGGTGGTTGAGAGCGGCGGGCGCGGTGGCCACCACGTCGTCGAAGCCCACGTTGGGACGGCCGCGCAGCAGGGCCAGCGCGCGCCCGGAGGCGGCGAGCGCGAGCGCCGCGCGGGGACTGGCGCCATAGCGCACGAAGCGGCGCACCGCGTCCGGCGCGGTCGGCTGTCGCGGGTCGCTGGCCTCCACCAGCCGGCCGATGAAGTCCGCCACAGGGCCGGGCAGGTGCACGCGGTCCACGGCGGCGAAGAGGCGCGACAGGCTGCTCGCGTCGAGCACGGAGGACAGCTCCGGCGGCGCACCTCGCACGCGCGTGGTGAGCAGCGTGCGCAGCGTCTTCGCGCCCACGGGCGGCACCTGGATGCGGAAGAGGAAGCGGTCCAACTGCGCCTCGGGCAGCGGGTAGGTGCCTTCGAGCTCGATGGGGTTCTGCGTGGCGAGCACGAAGAACGGGTCCGGCAGCGCGCGCGTCTGCCCGAGCACCGTGACGCTGCGCTCCTGCATGGCCTCCAGCAGCGCGGACTGCGTCTTCGGGCTGGAGCGGTTGATTTCGTCCGCGAGCACGAGGCTGGCGAAGAGCGGGCCCTCGCGGAAGACGAAGTCGCGGCGGCCCTCGCCCTCCAGCACGTAGGTGCCGGTGATGTCGCCGGGGAGCAAATCGGGCGTGAACTGGATGCGGCGGAAGGGCAGCGCCAACAGCCGCGCCAGGGCCTTGCACAGCTCCGTCTTGCCGAGGCCGGGCAGGCCTTCGAGCAACACGTGCCCGCGCGCGAGCACCGCCACCACGACCTGCTCGACGACGGATTCCTGGTCGAGCAGCACCGTGTTCAGCCCGTCCTTGAGCCGTGTTGCCACCTCCGCCGCACCCTGCGCCTCGACGGGACTGAGAAGCTCCGCTGCCACGTGTTCTCCCCTTCTGGACGACTCCCCGACTACTCGCCCCCAAAGTACCGCTTCACCAGGTCACGGTTGCGAGGCAGCAACGGCGCCGCACCGGGCCCCGCCGTCGCATCCCCCTGCGCACTCGTGCCCTGCGCTCCTCCCGGCCCGGCCGGCCCCGCGTGCCGCTGCGGGTCCGCGGCCTGGAGGCCCCACAAGTCCTCGGCCTCGTCGCCGCCCTTGCCCTGCGGCAGCGGCTCGAAGGCGAGCCGCTCCGGGTCCATCTCCGCCTCGTCTCCGAAGACGAGTGGCTGGCTCTCGCCCCCTCGGTCCGCGCCGCTGCCCTGCCGCACGCCCCGGCTCGCGTGTCCTCGGGAGCCCTCTCCATTCGAATCCTCTCCTTCACCGTCCGAGCCGTTGCGCCCGCGCCCCTGGCGTCCCCTGCCGGACTGGCCCTTCTGCCCCTGTCCGGAGCGCTGCTGCGACTGGGCCGTGGCGCTGTTGTCCTTCTGCGGGTCGAAGCGGTTCTCCAGCGACTGACGCCGACGCTCCAGCGACTGGCGGAGGCTGGCAATCTGGTCCGGTGAGCCCGAGGCCTGCGCCTTTGCCCGAGCGGCGGCGGACTGCTGGCCTTGTTGTCCCTGCTGGCCTTGTTGACCTTGCTGCGACTGGCCCTGTTGCCCCTGCTGAGCCTGGGCCTGCTGTCCCTGCTGCGACTCGCCGGACTGTTGCTGTCCTTGAGCACCGGTGTCGCCCTGGGCCTGCTGCTGCGAATCCTCGCTGCCGTCCTGCGCCGCGTTGTCGGAGTCGCTACCGCTCAACTCCATCAGCGCGCGCTCCAGCTCCTCACGCTCACGAGACGCGGCCTCCGCGCCACCCGCGGCGCCCAGGGCCTCCTCCAGCTCGCGCGCGGCGTCGGAAGCACGGGCCAGCTCGGCGGCGGCCTCGGCGGCCTTCTCCGCGAGCCGCTTCTCCATCATGTCGGCGGCCTCCCAGTCACCGGCGTCGAAGCGTCCCTCGGCGACCTCTTCGGCCAGTCGCCGCAGCTCGTCCTTCACGGCCTCGTCGAGCACCTCCTCCTTCGCGAGGGCCTCCGCCTGGGCCTGCACGGCGGCCACCTTCGCGGCGGCGGCGGCATTCGCGGGACGCACGCGCGGCGCGGGCAGCGGCAGCAGGAAGCCCACCACCGTGAAGAGCAGCGCGCCGAGCATCGCCGCCGCGGGCCGGCGCCACGGCACCTCCGGAGTCTTCACCGCGCCTGCGAGCTGGTTGACGGTGAGCTCCCATTCACCGACGGGCCGCTCCAGGCGCGTGAGCAGCAGTCCCCCCGCGTTGGCGGAGCGGTCCGCGAGCACGGCGGCATGCTCCAGCGACACGCCGCGCGAGCGCGCACGGAGGAACCACCATGCGACGCCAGCGGCCAACAGCGGAGGCAGGGCCCACACCACGGCGCCGCGCAGCAACAGGCGGGCGAGCACGCACGCGGTAGCGGTGGCCCACACCGGGGCGAGTCCGGCCTCGGCCCAGGCCACGGCATTGAGACGCCGCTGCACGCGCCGGACGGGCGCGAGCACGAGGGCCTGAAAGCGGCGTTCTTCGCTGGCAGCCATGTAGGTGCAGGAGTGTCGGACACTCGGCCCACTCCCCACAAGCGACGCCCGGCTGATGCGTCACAGACCCACCGGGAACGGTCGTTTCACCCAGGCGAGCGGGCGACCTGACACAACCATGACGGAGAGATGATTGGCCCCCAACCCACTTCAAGGCGCCCCAAGAGTCACACTGCCCGCCGGAGCGCTCCCGGCCCCCTCCCCGGGAGCGCTCCAGCGCTTCCCCCCAACTTCCTTGTGGCGACATCGCCTGCCCACTCCACGCTTCGCGCCTGGCGCCATGGGCGGTGGCCCCATCTCGATTCATGACTCGACCGGGCTCGTTGTCACTGTTGGCGAGTGCGGCGGCTCCAAGGTCTGGCGCATCGAGAACGGCGTCGCGCTGTGGTCATACCGGTGGGCGCTCGGCTTCGAACGCACCTCGCCCGAGGTGCTGAGGGAGTTCGGCATGCGGGTCAGCCACATGCCGGTACAGGGCGAGCCCCTCGTGTCGCCACGCTCGGGGGCGCATCCCCCAACTCACCCGTGGCGCAACCGTGTCCCCAACATGGCCACGAGCATGAGCAGCCCCCAGATGAGCCCCGAGCCCGCCGTACCAGAGCCCGCACCGCAAGAGCAGCCCTCGGCGGTGTCCGGGGGAATGGACGGCGCGGCGACGCGCACCTCGAAGGTGCACTGCTGACGGTTGCCGGCCGTGTCCCTGGCGGTGACTGTCACCACGGTGGTGCCCACGGGGAAGCGTGAGCCCGAGGGATGGCTGTACTCCACCGACGCCACACCCTGGTCATCGCTAGCGGTGGCGGACGCATAGCTCACGGTGACGCCGGAGGGCTCGCTCGCCTGGGCCTCGGTGGCCGCCGGGCAGACGAGGACGGGCGCGGTGCGGTCCACCGTGGGGACGGGAATGGCCCACGGCTCGCGGCCATGAGTCCCGTCGTCAGCGACCAGGAGCAACTGGTTCCCCACGAGGTGGAGATTGCCGGGCTGGGAGCTCGCGGGGCCGGGGTTGAGGTCCGCCAGCAGCGAGGTGCCCGCGGGCGTGCCGTCCGTCATCCACATCTCGACGCCATGGGCCGCGTCCATGCCCTGGAAGAGGACGAGCCCCTGCGCTTCCACCGACAGCAGCCAGCCATAAGGCAGCACACCGCTGGCGGAGCCGGGGCGCAGGTCGGTGACGCGCACCGTTCCGGCGTCGGTGCCATCCGACTTCCACAGCTCGAAGCCGTGCGCCGAGTCGTAGGCGAAGAAGTACACGTGGTTGCCCAGGCGCGTGAGGGACTCGAGGATGGGCTCGCTGCCCTGGGGGCCCGGCTCGATGTCCTTCACCAGCACGGTCCCCTCGCGGGTGCCATCGCTCTTCCACAGCTCGCGGCCGTGCGCGCTGTCCCGAGCCGCCAGGTAGAGCGTGTCGCCCACGAAGGCCAGGGTGAGCTCGTAGTCGGGCTCGGTGGAGCCGGGCTGGACTTCCGCGAGGAGCCAGGTGCCCTCGGGCGTGCCGTCGCTCCTCCAGGGCTGGGGACCGTGCTCGCCGTCGTCCGCGACGAAATAGACCACTCCACCGGGCGTGGAGACGAGGCTGAAGGTGGACTCCAGCGCGCCCTGCGGGCCAGGGAGGATGTCCTTCACCAGCGCGGTGCCCGTGGCGGTGCCGTCGGTCGCCCACAGCTCGACCCCGTGCTCTTCGTCGGAGGAGACGAAGAAGAGCCGGCCGCCCGAGGGAGTCAGCTGGTACGCGTAGCTGCCATCGGCACCGGGCGCGAGGTCCATCGCGAGCGCAGTCCCTTCCGGTGTCCCATCGCTCCGCCACAGCTCGGTGCCGTGCTCGCCGTCGTTCGCCGTGAAGAAGAGGGCGCCGTTCAGCACGACGACGCTCGTGCCGAGCTCCTTGCTGGCCTCGGCACCGGGGCGGATGTCCTTCACCAGGAAGGTGCCCGCGACGGTGCCGTCGCTGCGCCAGAGCTCCATGCCGTGGGTGCCGTCATCCGCGAAGAAGTACTCCACCCCGTTCAACACGGCGGAGGGATGGGCGACCCGCCTGCGGACGATGCCGTCGGGGCCGGGACGGATTTCGCGCACGATGCCGGTGCCCCCGGACGTGCCGTCACTGCGCCAGAGCTCCGCACCATGCACCGCATCGTCCGCGATGAACTGGAGCGCATTCCCCACGACGTGGACGGTGTGCATCAGGATGCCCGCGGGCGAGGCGCGCCTGCGCAGCGGAGCGGTTCCCGCCTCCGTCCCGTCGCTGCTCCAGAGCGTGGACACGCTGGTGGGGTCATCGTCGTGCCACTCCACCACGCGGAAGTAGAGCCGCTGGGAGGTGCCGACGAGGTCGGCCAACTGGAACTCACTGCCAGAACCGCTCAACGTCCGCACACGGGCAGTGCCTCCCGCGGTGCCATCGCTCGACCAGAGCTCCGCATTGGAGTCATACGTCCAGCCGACGAAGAGGCGCCCATTCGAGACAGCAACGTAGGCGCTCGTCACCGAGCTGGTGATGGAAGCGCTCAGCGTCGTGACGAGGGAGTGGCCCGTGGGAGTGCCATCGGTCCGCCACAGTCCGAGGCCCGGCCCCTGCCCGAGCGCCACGAAGTACACCGCGCCATTCCATGCGACCAGGTTGCTCATGGGCCGGGGCGCATTCCAGATGGAGGTACCGGCGGGGGTGCCGTCACTCTTCCCGAGTCCGTTCCCATGGCCGAACACGAGCTGCCCGTTCAGCAAGGCGTAGGAGGAGCCGAGTCCCCACGTATCCAAGGTGGCGAGCCGCGTGGTTCCCGCGGTCGTGCCGTCGCTCCTCCAGATTTCGGAGTCGCTGTCGAGCTGGATGCCCATGAAGAGCGCGGAGCCGGAGGGAGCCAGGAAGCTGAAGGAGGCCGTTGCGGCCGAAGGCTCCCAGAGCTTCACGGTGCCCGCCGCCGTCCCGTCGCTCCTCCACAGGGACGAGCGGGACGTGGGGCCTGGAGTGGCGGTGAAGAAGAGCTGGTTGCCCGCGGGCGTCAGCCGTGAAGGCCGGGAGCCCAAAGCCCCCTCGCGGAGGTCCGCGACGCGGACGGTGCCTTCCGGGGTGCCATCGCTCTTCCAGAGCTCCTCGCCGGTGTCGTCCAGCTCCGCGCCGAAGAAGACGCTGCTTCCCACCCGGGCCATGTTCCGGGCCGTGGGGAAGATGACCTGCGTGCTGGCACGCAGGCGGACGGTGTTGCCCGCCGTGCCGTTTGACTTCCAGAGGCCCAGACCCCGCTCGTCGTAGGCGAGGAAGAGCACCGAGTCTCCCAGGGCCGTGAAGCCACCGGGCTCCGAGTTGGGACTTCCGAGGCGGAGGTCGTCGAGGAGGACGGTGCCACCGGCGGTGCCATCGCTCACCCAGGGCTCACGTCCGAGGCCATCGGCCTCGGCCGAGAGATACACGGTGTTGCCGATGACGGCGTGATTCCTCCCGGAGAGGAAGGTGTCGTCCGTGCCGGTGCGGATGTCCGAGAGCAGCGTGGGCGCGGCCGAGGCAGCCGGCGCCGCTCCGGCCAGCAGGGCGCAGGCCAGCAGGGCGCAGGCCAGCAGGTGGGGCAATCCCAATCGGGTTGTCATTCTTGGTTCCCGGGCAGGTGGGACCGGAGACATCCGGCCCGCCACGCACGAGGCGCGGCGCACGAGAACGCTAAGGCGTGGAGCGGAGCGGGTCCGTACCACTTAAGTGGTACAGGCACGCGCTCCACTCCACCGATGAACCCCTCGTGCCGCCGCGCTCAGCCAGGTTGGACGACGTGCCCGGTCGCCAGCGCGGGACACCTCCGCTGCACACCTCACCAGGAGCAGGTCGAGTCGGCGCCGCAGTAGCCGTAGCGCCCGTTGCACTCACAATCCCAATCACTCCCGCAGAACCGCGCCGCGCAGAACGGTCCGCCGCCACCGCCACCACCACCGCCGCCGGGGTACGTGTACTGGCAGCCGTAATCGACGCACGTCGCGGTCTGCGCGGTCGGGCAGGCCGCCCGACAGTCCTCGTCGCTCCCGCAGAACGAGGCGGCACAGAAGAGCGACGCCCCGGCCTCCCCTTCGGTGGAGACGTCCCGAGCGGTGTCGTCACAGGCGTCCTGCGACGAGGCCTGCGCGGCTGGGGCGAAGGTGAACAGCAGGGCGGCGCCCAAGGAGAGCGTCAGTCGAAGCAAGGGTCTGAACATACGCGGCTCCAGTCCTCGCACGAGAGGTGGCGAGTGTCCGTTACTATAGCACTCCAGTTGAAATATTGCCCTGACCTGACCTCATGCCATATCAGTGAGGCTCACTCCCCAGAGCGCTCTAAACATGATCGCGTTGGTTGCCAGCCCGGGTTGACACGCCCCACGAGATGGCGAAGCTCAACGCGTCCACTGCCACAACCACCACGTGCCTCGGCTGCTGCACCAGTTCGGCTGCTCGTTCATCGCTACCGCGGCCGCAAGGTCTTCCTCATGTGATGGCTACCTTCGCGGCTCATACCGCATGGCCACCGCCCCCGAGGCGAGCTCCAGTCGGCTCACGAGCTTCAAGTCGATACACTTCGATAGTCCCGCGAACAACGTCGGCCCGTGGCCCACCAGCCTGGGATGCACCACGAACTCGTACTCGTCGATCAGTCCGAGCTCCGCCAACGCCAGCGGGAGCTTCACGCCTCCCACGAACAGTCCCTTCCCCGACTCCCTCTTGAGCTGTTGAACAGCCTTCCCCAGCTCCCCGCGCACGAGCTCCGCGTTCCAATCGACCCGGTCCAGGGTGCTCGACACGACGTACTTCTTTGCCGCGTCGATCGTCCGGGCGAAGGGTTCCGTCCAATCAGGCCTCGCTCCCGCCCGTGCCGACGGCCGAAACGCTGCCTCCATCATTTCGTAGGTCACCCGGCCAAAGAGGAGGGCATCGGCCCGTTCGAGGTTCTCGACCGCGTGACGATGCAAGTCTTCGTCCGCGGGCATTGCACGATGATCGCAGCACCCGTCCAATGTGACGTTGATGGAATACCGAAGAGGTCGCATTACGTGAGAGTACCGCGGTCGACGGTCATCGCCACTCACGTCGCGAGGTTCCAGTGTTCACCCACCAGCGCGAGAATGTTCAGCCCGCTCTCGGCGGTGACTCCCGCGGGCTTGAAGGCCCCCGTATCGCCTTGAACTTCTCGTACAGGTCATCCAGCTTCCGTGCGAGGTCCACATCCAACTGTGAGACCTTCGACTTGAAGGTCCTGAACGTGTACGCCTTGCGCAGCTCCTTGCGAGCATTGGGATAGTCCCCGGGCACCATGCTCTCGACAGGCTCCCAGCCCTGCAGGGTCGCCAGCTCCGCATCGACACGGTGGCGCGCTCCAGCTCCCTCCGGATCCGGTCAGGCCAGATATCCGCTGGCCGGATGGTCCCAACGTCCATGAAGACCCGGCTCACGCCGAAGTGGGCTCGCAACTGGGAACACAGTCCCTGCGCGACATGGAAGGAATCGCTTCGACGGTAGTTGATGAAGGCTGGTGTCGGCATTGCGCGCCTCCAAGCGAACAATGAGCCACGACATTGACACTGGAGAATGAGCCGAAGCCCCCGCCCCGAGACGGCCACTGCCCTGAACTGAACGCGCTGGCCCCTTCCCCAGGTTGCCCTCGCGCGGCCTCGCTGTCGGAATATCGTCCCACGAAATCCCGGGGGACGACATGGCCACGAACAGGGTGAAGCCGAACGAGGAGGCTCGAGTGCGAAAGGACTTCCACGCGTCCGTCTGTGAGAAGCGCGGCAACGAGGTCCTCCAGCGCGCGCCGAGGACGCGCTCCGCCCCCGAGCTGTTCGGCCCCGCGGAGAAGCTCCAGGCGCCCGCCGACTTCACCGCCTTCGTCCCCACCGAGGCGTGGCCCGAGCCCTCCTGGCGCGGCGGCATGGGCGCCATCCCCTACGACGGCGGCACCACCTTCCGCGTCTGGGCGCCCAACGCGCAGCGCGTGCAGGTGGTGGGCGAGTTCAGCAACTGGCACGCGGTGGAGCTGGCCCGCGAGCCCTCGGGCAACTTCTCCCGCGACGTGCCCGGCGCGTGGAACGGTCAGCAGTACCAGTACGTCATCCAGGGCAAGTACGGAGACTGGCGCTGGCGCAATGACCCGCGCGCCGCGGACGTCACCAACTCCACCGGCAACAGCATCATCGTCGACCACCAGAACTTCATCTGGCGCTACGACGACCACTTCCGCATGCCGCCCTTCAACGAGGTGGTGCTCTACGAATTGCACGTGGGCACCTTCCATGACGCGGAGGGCTGGGGTCCCGGCAACTGGCTGAGCGCCATCGACAAGCTCGACTACCTGCGGGACATCGGCGTCAACATGGTGGAGCTGATGCCCTCGTCCGAGTTCGCGGGCGACTTCTCCTGGGGCTACAACCCCACCTTCCCCTTCGCTCCCGAAAGCGCGTACGGCGCTCCCAACGACCTCAAGCGCTTCGTGGACGAGGCCCACCGGCGCGGCATCGGCGTCATCCTCGACGTCGTCTACAACCACCTCGGGCCCAGTGATTTGCCGCACTGGGACTTCGATGGAGAGACGTTCGGCCGGGGCGGCGTCTGGTTCTACCCGGACGAGCGCGCCAACACGCCCTGGGGCCAGACGCGCCCCGACTACGGCCGCCCCGAGGTGCGCGACTACCTGCGCGACAACGCGCTCATGTGGCTGCGCGAGTACCACATGGACGGCCTGCGCCTGGACGCCACGAAGGAAATCCGCACCGCCAACGGCCAGGACAACCCCGCCGGCTGGGAGCTGCTCCGCTACATCCGTGACTCGGTGAAGCGCGAGTTCCCCTGGAAGCTCCTCATCGCCGAGGACATGGGCGCCGACCCCGCCCTCACCCACCCGGAGGGCGCGGGGTGCGACTCGCAATGGGACCCGGCCTTCGTGCATCCCCTTCGCGCCGCGCTCATCACCCCGTTCGATGAAGGGCGGGACCTCAACGCCGTCCGCGACGCGCTGTACTTCCGCTACAACGGCCAGGCCACCCAGCGCGTCATCTACACGGAGAGCCACGACGAGGTGGCCAACGGGAAGAGCCGCATCCCCTCCGAGGTGTCACCCGGGGACACGGGAAGCTGGCTCGCGAAGAAGAAGTCCCTGCTCGGCGCGGTGCTGACGCTCACCGCCCCCGGAATCCCCATGCTCTTCATGGGGCAGGAGTTCATGCAGGACGGCCACTTCAATGACGGCACGCCGCTCGACTGGAACCGGGCCGACTGGTTCTCCGGCATCCGTCAGGCGTACCAGGACCTCATCCACCTGCGGCGCAACTGGCACGACACCACCGCGGGCCTGCGTGGGGAGAACATCAACGTCTTCCACCTCAACCACGCGGACAAGGTGCTCGCCTTCCACCGCTGGCAGCACGGTGGCAACGGCGACGACGTGGTCGTGCTCGTCAACCTCGGGCACAAGGCCTTCTCCTGGTACGAATTCGGACTGCCGTCGGACGGCCTGTGGCGCGTGCGCTTCAACAGCGACTGGCAGGGCTACGCGCCCGACTTCGGCAACGCGGCGAGCGTCGACTTCTGGGCCTCGTGGGGCGGGCGCGACGGCATGCCCGCGCATGGAGCCACCGCGCTGGGCAGCTACAGCGCCATCGTGCTGTCGAAGGACCGCTGGTAGAAGGAGACCATGGTGAAGACACTCCACTCCGGACTTCTCGTGGGACTCGTCTCTCTCGGCCTCATCATGCAGGCCCGCGCGGCCGAGCCCGCGAGCCCCAAGAAGTCGTCGAAGCCGGCCCAATCCCTGCCCGCGCCGGACTACCTGCCCACCGAGGCGCGGGCCACGCTGCGCAAGAAGATGGCGCGGCACGGCCAGGCGATGAATGACCTGATGATTGGCGTGACGCTGCTCCAGTATGACGTGGCCGGCGCGGCGGCCGCGCGCATCGTCAACGAACCCCGGCTCGCACGCCCCGAACCCGGCGCCGAGGACGAGCTCAACACCCTGCTGCCCGAGCGATTCTTCGTGCTCCAGGACGAGTCTCGCAGCCGCGCGCAGGCCGTGCAGGAGGCGGCGCGGAAGCGCGATGACACCGCGCTCGCGGAGAGCTTCGGCCGCCTGACGGAGACGTGCGTGAGCTGCCACGCCGTCTACACAAGCCACCGCAAGTAGTTACAGCCGGACCATGCTGCTCGCCCGACCTCCAGACCTCGCGCCTCGCGCGCCATGGCCGGACATGCCGCTCGTCGTCTGGCCCGCGGCGCTCGCGCGGCGAGCGTCGACTTCTGGGCCTCGTGGGGCGGGCGCGACGGCATGCCCGCGCACGGAGCCACCGCGCTGGGCAGCTACAGCGCCATCGTCCTCTCCAGGGACCGTGGGTGATGCGCGGACCTGGCGGCTCGGCGCGGGCCTCCGCGGAATGCACCCACGCACGGAGGCCCACGGGTCCGCGCCCGGCGTCCGTTGCTCAGGTACCGGATTGCACCGGGCAGGTGGACTTCCCCATCAGCCTGTAGCCCAGGCACGAGCCCGCCAGCGAGGTGCCCAGGAAGTACAGCCCCTGGGCCACCATCAGGCCGCGAACCCAGCCATCCACCGGCGCCACCACCGCGCCCACGCCGAGCCCCACCGCGGCCACCGCGCGCAGCACCCGGTCCACACTGCCTACATTGCGAGCCATCGCGTCACTCCCGTCTGAAAAAGGGTTGGTGCCCCAGAGAGCCCGCGAGGCGGAAAAAGGATTCAGCGGGATTTTTCGCGGACCTCCCTCGCGGCCCGGCGCGGGCTCGGCTATCCAGGGAGCGGGATGGACACCACGCCCCATGCCGCCCTCCTCCAGGCCGCCCGCGAAGGGGACCGTGCCGCGCTCGATGCGCTGGTGCGCCTCTACCAGGCGCGCGTCTACCGCTTCGGCCTGCGCGTGTGCCGCGACGCCGCGGACACCGAAGATGCCGTGCAGGAAGCCTTCGTGACGCTGAGCCGGGAAGTCTCCCGGTTGCGCGAGGAGACCTCCGTGGGCACATGGCTGCTCACCGTGGTGAAGAACGCCTGCCTGCGGCTCATGCGCCCCTTCGCCAGCGCACGCAAGGCCCTGGGCTCGCTCGTGGACGAACCAGAGGCGCTGACCCAACCCGACCCGGCGCCCACGCCCGAGGAGGCCGCCAGCCGCGAGCAGGTCGTCCGAGGCGTGCGCGAGGCGATCGAGCGACTGGAGCCCGCCTATCGCGAGGTCCTCGTGCTGCGCGACATCGAGGGCCTCAGCGGGCCCGAGGTGGCCCGGGCCATGGGCCTCACTCTGGAGGCAATGAAGACGCGACTCCACCGGGCCCGCCTCGCCGTGCGCGAGCACCTCCTCGCCGGGATTCCGGACGCAGCCCCGAGCAAGGACTGACTCCTGCACTCCCACGCAGGTCGCGCTAACTTCAGACGTCATCCGGCCTCACGAGGAAGCGACCTCACCTCCCATGCTGCTCGCCCGTCCTCCAGACCTTGCCCCCCGCGCCCCGTGGCCGGACATGCCACTCGTCGTCTGGCCCGCGGCGCTCGCGATGTGGGGGCCGGGGGACGCGTCCTCGAAGCACGCCCACCACGCCATGCACCTGGTGCTCTGCCGCGAGGGCACCCTCTCCGTCCGCGCGCAGGGCATGAAGGCGGCCGAGCGCACGGCCGGCGTCCTGGTGGGGCCCGATGTCTCGCACTCGCTCGACGCGCGCGGCCGCGACGTCCTTCTGCTCTTCGTGGAGCCGGAGAGCCACGACGGCATCCGCCTCCAGGCCTCACTCGAAGGCCCGGTGCGCCTCTTCGACGAGGCGAAGCGTGATGCCCTGCTGAGCCCCCTGCCCCGCACCGGTGCCATTCCACACGACGCCGTGGGCCCGTGGATGGAGACCACCCTCGAAGCCCTCTCCGGAACACCCGAGGCCCCACGTCGCGTCCATCCGCGCGTGCGCAGATTGCTGCGCCACCTGCGCTCCGAGCCCGCGCCCGAGGACACCTCGCTCGAAGCCCTCTCCGAGGTCGCGGGCCTGTCCCCCTCGCGGCTGATGCACGCCTTCACGGACTCGCTCGGGGTGCCGCTGCGGCCCTATCTCCTCTGGCTCCGGCTCCAGCGCGCGGCGGGCGCCATCGCGGCGGGGCGCACGCTGGGCGAGGCGGCGCACGCGGCGGGCTTCTCGGACTCGGCCCACCTGACGCGGACGTTCCGGCGCATGTTCGGCACCACGCCCTCGTCGCTCCAACGCCGTAGCCAGTTCGTTCAAGCGGAGGCCCGTACCGACGGCGCATCTTGAGGCCATGACGACGGACGCACCGTCGCCGCCACTTCGAGGAGCACCGTCATGACCTTCGCACTCGTCCTGCTGACCTTCTTCGCGCTGCTGCACCTGCCCCCGCTGCGCCGCCGGCCGGCGCTCGCCACCGCGGCGGACCGAGCGGCCGTGGCCTCGGGCCTCTTCTTCATCGGGGCCGGCGCCCTGCACTTCCTCTCGCCCGCGCGCTTCGAGGCGATGATTCCGCCGCAACTCCCCGCGCCGCACCTCCTCGTGCTCCTCTCCGGCGCCTTCGAAATCGCGGGAGGCGTGGGCATGCTGCTCAAGCGCACGCGGCCGCTCGCGGCGTTGGGGCTCATCGCGCTGCTCTTGGCCGTCCTCCCCGCCAACATCCACGAGGCCCTGGCGAACGGCGACTCGCACGTGCTGCCCCTGCCGGACTGGTACTTCTGGCTGCGCATCCCCTTCCAGGGCGTCTACATCGCCTGGGTAGCGTGGGCGGGTGGACTGTGGCGCACCTTCGGCCGTGCGAGGCTCGCGGCGCATGGTTAGTCTCGCGCACCTATGCACTTCCGCAAGCTCGGTCGCAGTGGCCTGGTCGTCAGTGAAATCTCCTACGGCAACTGGATTACCCACGGCTCGCAGGTCGAGGAGGAGGCCGCGCTCGCCTGCGTGCGCGCGGCACTGGACGCGGGCATCACCACCTTCGACACCGCGGACGTCTACGCGAACACGCGGGCCGAGGAGGTGATGGGCCGCGCGCTGAAGGGCCAGCGCCGCGCCGGCTACGAGCTGTTCACCAAGGTGTACTGGCCCACCGGCACCGGGAAGAACGACCGGGGCCTGTCCCGCAAGCACATCCTCGAGTCCATCGACGGCTCGCTGAAGCGGCTCCAGACGGACTACGTGGACCTGTACCAGGCCCACCGCTTCGACTTCGAGACGCCGCTGGAGGAGACGATGCTGGCCTTCGCCGACCTCGTCCGCCAGGGCAAGGCGCTCTACATCGGCGTCTCCGAATGGACGGCGGACCAGATTCGCCAGGGCGCCGCGCTGGCCCGCGAGCTGCGCGTGCCCTTCATCTCCAACCAGCCCCAGTACTCCATGCTGTGGCGGGTGATTGAGTCGCAGGTCATTCCCACCTCGGACGCGGAGGGGCTGGGGCAGATTGTCTGGTCGCCCCTCGCCAAGGGCGTGCTCACCGGCAAGTACCTCCCCGGCAAGCCGCCGCCGGCCGGCAGCCGCGCCACGGACCCGACCGGCTCGCGCTTCATGACGGAGCTGATGTCGGACGACGTGCTCACCCGCGTGCAGCAGCTCCAGCCGCTGGCGAAGGAGGCCGGCCTCACCATGGCCCAGCTCGCCCTCGCCTGGGTGCTCCAGAACAAGAGCGTCTCCTCCGCCATCATCGGCGCCACCCGCCCGGAGCAGGTGCACGACAACGTGAAGGCCGCCGGCGTGAAGCTGGACGCGGAGCTCCTGCGCCGCATCGACACGGTGCTCGGCCCCATCGTGGCGAAGGACCCGGCCCTCACCGAGAGTCCGTCCCGGCGCCCGTAGGCCACCCGCCTCCAGACAGGCGGTCTGGCGCACGGCGTCCCGGCGGCTCTTCGGTGCGATGAAGCACGAGGAGCTGTCTGGCGCCCGGCATCCCGGCTGCACTTCAGTGCGAGGAAGCACGAAGAGCGCTCCGGATGCGCACCTGCTGCGCGTCCGGCCGGGGCTGCCGCATGCCTTGCGCCACCGGTGCGCGCCGTCCCCCGAGCCAGGACTGGCACGGGAGGTGGAAGGACTCCCATGCGAGGGGAGGACCTGACCGATGCGACGAATCCTGGTGGCGGTGGACGAGACGGAGGCCTCGCATGATGCGGCACGGATGGCAGTCGAGTACGCGGAGCGCCTGGGCGCCCGACTGACTTTCGTCCACGTACTGCCCAAGCCCGTGTCCGGGGGCGGCTCGCAGGACGCGCCCGAGTTCGCCGCCTTCGAGCAGGCCTGCGAGTCGCACGCCCTGCGGCTTTTGGACGAAGCCTGCCAGCTCACCGGCAGGCCCGCCCCGCGCGCGGACACCCAGGTGCGATACGGAGACCCGGTGGAGGTGCTCTGCTCCGCCGCGCTCGCCGAGGACGTGGACCTGGTGATGACGGGGACCCGGGAGCGAGGCCCCCTGGCGCGCGCGCTGCTCGGCAGCGTCGCGGAGCGGCTGGTGAGAGAGTGCACCAAACCCGTACTGGTGGTGCCCCACCGGCAAGGCCCCACCGGAAGTCACACCCCGGTGAAGCCGCCCGACACCACCGGGCGTGCCACCAACTGATGCGCCGGTAACACGCCGGCGCCTGGGACGTATGCGGGGCGTGACACCGTTCCCTCCCGCGCCTCCTCCCCGTCCACCAGCAGGCGGAAGGGCTCCAAGTGGGCCGTTCCATTTGACTTTCACTGCGGGGGGAACAAGAGATGGGCGCGCGAGTTGGCAACCGGGTTACGTCAGACTTGTAACCCACCTACACCCAGGCTTCCCTTCATGACGCCCTTCCTCCTCCTGTCCCAGACGGGCCAACCCGAGATTGGCTGGCTCAGCAGCAAGCTGCTCGGCGTGACGCTCACCTCCGCCGAGTGGGTGTTGTGGATTCTCGTCGTCCTCTCGGTGCTCTCCATCGCCATCATGCTGGAGCGCACGGTGTACTTCGCCCGCCACCGGCTGCCGGACTCGGAGGGGCTGGCCGTGCGCCTGGCGCGCGGCGACTTCGAGGCGGCGCGCAAGGCGGTGGAAGGCAAGAGCGGCATGGAGGCCGCCGTCGTCCGCGAGGCGCTGGCGTCCACCGCCATGGGCGCGGACACCGTGGAGCAGGTGATTGCCTCCACCATGGCCCGCGAGCGTCCCCAGTACGAGCGCTTCCTCTCCTTCCTCGGCACGCTGGGCAACAACGCTCCGTTCATCGGCCTCTTCGGCACGGTGCTCGGCATCATCAAGGCCTTCCACGACCTCGGCAACGCCAACGCGAAGGGCGCGGCGATTCAGCAGACCGTCATGGCCGGCATCTCCGAGGCGCTCGTCGCCACGGCGGTGGGCCTCGCCGTCGCCATTCCCGCCGTGGTGGCCTTCAACATCTTCAACCGCCAGCTCAAGACGCTCACCAGCCGCGCCAACGCCCTGGGCTACGCCCTCGTGGGCAGCCTGCGCGCGGAGCGCCCCTCGTCCGATGCGGCCCCTCGCGCCGCGGAGGTCCGCTAGGCCATGGCGGGAGGCGCCCAGCAGGACAACGACGAGGAAATCACCGGCATCAACGTCACGCCGCTGGTGGACATCGTGCTGGTGCTGCTCATCATCTTCATGGTGACGGCCAACTTCATCGTCCGCGAGACGGTGGAGGTCGACCTGCCCCGCGCGGCCAACGGCGGCGAGACGGTGCAGGGGCTCGTCAACGTGGTGCTCGACAAGGAGGGCAAGCTCTACTTCGACGGCGCCGAGGTGAATGAGGCGGACCTCACGCGCAAGGTGGCCGAGCAGGTGGCGAAGGACAAGGACACCCGCGCCATCATCAGCGCCGACCAGAGCCTCGCGTACGGCCGGGTCATGCGCCTCATCGACGTGGTGAAGGGCCAGGGCATCGCGAAGTTCGCCCTCAACATCGAGAAGGACGTGGCCCCCGCGGCCACGCCCGCCGCGCCCTGAAGCGAGACTTCAGCCCATGAGCCAGGCAGTCCTCGACAGCGCGTCCCTGCCTCCCCGCCGCGACCGTTCCCTGACGTTCGTGGGCATCTTCCTGCTCGCGTCGCTGGTGCTGCACGGCGGCGGCTTCTGGATGCTCGCGCGCATGGCGGAGCGGCCCCGCCCCGTGGCCCAGCGCCCGGTGGAATTGGTCATGGTGGAGGTGCAGAAGCCGCCCCCGCCGCCTCCGCCCGAGGAGAAGAAGGAGGAGCCCAAGCCGCCTCCGCCCAAGCCCAAGCCGGTGAAGCCCCCGCCCGTGAAGGTGGCCGAGGCACCCAAGCCGCCGCCCCCGGTGGACGCGCCGCCCCCGCCCAACGACACGCCCCCGCCCGAGCCGCAGGCCAAGCCTCCGCCGCTCGTGGTGGGCATGACGATGTCGTCCACCACCAGCGCCGGCACCTTCGCCGCGCCCGTGGGCAACACCGCCTACGGCAAGGTGGACCGCACCGCGAAGGACCCCAAGGAGGTGAAGGGGTACTCCGCGCCGAAGTACACGCCCATCTACCAGGTGGACTCCGAGCCCACCGTCGCCTCCGAGGTGAAGATTCCCTACCCGGAGGAGGCCCGCCGCGCTGGAATCGAGGGCACGGTGACGCTGTCCATCACCATCGACAACGAGGGCAAGGTGGTGGCCGCGAAGATTCTCAACGGCCCGGGCTATGGCCTGAACGAAGCGGCGCGCGATGCCATCAAGCGCTTCCGCTTCAAGCCGGCCATCAAGGGCGGCGAGGCCGTCTCCACGGAGATGAAGTACTCGTACACCTTCCTGCTGGACTGAGTCGGCCGCTCTCTCTGCATCCGGGGGAGCGGGCCGCGCTCTCCCGCCATGCTCACTGCGGCCGCAGCGCGCGGCGCATGATGTCGCGCAGGGCGCGCAGGTCCTCGTCGGGCAGCGCGGCGATGGCCTCGGGCGGCTCGGCGATGCGGTCCAAGAGCCGCTCGCGCAGGGCCGCGCCGGCCTCCGTCAGCACCAGCATCTTCACCCGCCGGTCCTGCTCGGAGCTGCGCCGCTCCACCAGCCCGCGCGCCTCCATCCGGTCCACCAGGCCCGTGACGTTGGACGCGTCGCACGACAGGTAGCCCGCCAGGGTGCTCATCGCCAGCGGTGCCTCGCCGAGCTGCCGCAGCACGTGCGCCTGCACCGGCGACAGCTCGAACTCCGCCGCCAGCGCCGGGAAGTTGCGCATGTGCGCATGCATCAGCTCGAAGAGGAGCGTCCACGCCTGGCGTGGCAGGTCCGCCGCCTCCGGCTCCGTGGTGGCCTCGCTCCGCCGTCGCGAGTCCGCCGGCTTCGTCTTCCGTTCCAGATGCTCGCTGCTCATGCCTTCCAATGTAATTCCACCCGAGCACCTAA
This sequence comes from Pyxidicoccus sp. M6, assembly GCF_055568925.1. NCBI lineage: Bacteria > Pseudomonadati > Myxococcota > Myxococcia > Myxococcales > Myxococcaceae > Pyxidicoccus > Pyxidicoccus sp. M6. Next base: position 11,548,583 of record NZ_CM145714.1, read on the forward strand.
ACAATTGACTTCATCAACCTTTGACGATTAATACATTCCGGAGCTTCCAATTTCGGACGTCCTGGCCTATGCGTCCGGGGCCCCGGAGGGCAGGAGGGCGGTGGCCGTGTCGCGGATGACTCCCATTAGCGTCGTCGGGGTGCGCGCCGCCTTTTTCCTGTCGTTTCCAGGGGCACCGGGTGAGAAGCCCAGGCGCTCGGAGCGATGAGACAACCCGTAGCAAGTCCTTTTGGACGTCGTGGGCCCGCGCCGGCGCGGGCACCTGAGGAGGTAGAGGCGGTATGAGCTCACTTCTGGCGCTGACCCTGGCGGCCACCCTGGCCGCGGCACCGCCGACTGCATTGACCCTGGAGGATGCGCTCTCCCGGGCCCGCAAGGAGAACCTGGACCTGAAGGCCGCGCAGGCCCGCCTGGAGCAGGCGGACACCGCGTCTCGCAAGGCCTGGGCGGGGTACCTGCCCACCGTCACCGCCAGCGGCGCCATCATCCGCAACTCGAACGCCGCCGAGATTCCCCCGGGCATCCTCGCCCCGGTGCCCATCACCATCCAGCCGCTCATCCAGCGGCAGGCGCAGATTGAAGCGCGCCAGGCCATCATCGCCCCGCAGCTGTGGGCCGCCATCTCCGCCGCCTACAAGTCCGAGCGCGTGGCGGCGCTGAACGTGGAGCAGGCGCGGCGCGAAATCCTCTTCGGCGTGGCGCAGGCGTACTACGGCGCCGCGGCGCAGGCGCAGGCCGTGACGGTGCAGGAGCGGCTGGTGGAGCTCAACGGGGCGCGCGCCAAGGACACCCGCGTGCGCTTCGATGCCGGCACGGTGACGCGCGTGGCGCTGCTGCGCGCCGAGCAGGACCTGTCCCGCGCCGAGCAGGACCTCATCCGCGCGAAGAACGCGGAGGCCTCCGCCAGGCTGGTGCTGGCCACGCTGCTGGCCTTCGACGACGCGAACTTCACGGTGGCGCCGCCTCCGGAGCCGCAGGTGCCGGTGAAGACGGACGCGGACGTGCTCTACCAGAGCGCGCTGGAGAAGCGCGCGGACGTGGCCGCCTCGCGTGAGACGGTGGAGCTGGCCCGCACCCAGAAGCTGGGGACGTACCTGGCCTACCTGCCCACGCTGGGTGTGAGCGCGGCCTGGCGCATCGCCAACGCGGCGGGCTTCGCCGGCTCCAATGACACCTGGGCCATCACCTTCGCGGCGAGCTGGACGCTGTTCGACGGCGGCCTGCGCGAGGCCAACGTCTCCGAGGCCTCCGCCCGCGTCGCGGAGAGCCTGGCCAACGCGCGCAAGTCCGAGCTGACGGCGCGCGAGGAAGTGAAGCGCGCGCAGCTGGATTTGGAGAGCGCCCTGGCCAACCGCCTCAAGGCGGAGCAGACGGTGGAGCTGGCGCGTGAGTCCCAGCGCCTCACCGACGTGTCCTTCAAGGCCGGCGTGGCCACCTACCTGGAGGTCGCGGACGCCAACACCGCGCTCACCAGCGCGGAGATTGGCCTCGTCAACGAGCGCCTCCAGTCGTCCCTCGCGGCGCTGCGCCTGCTGCGCTCCGTGGGCGCCTTCGAGGCCCGCGCGCTGGACACGGACCTGAAGGACCCGGACACGGTGCCGCCGCACCTCCAGCCGCTGCCGGGTGAGGCCGCGCCGCGGCAGCTCGAGCAGCCGCAGCAGGAGGGCACCTCCGCGCCGCAGACGCAGCCGGAGCAGCCCGCGCAGCAGCAGCCGGCGCCCCAGCAGTAGGCCCGGGATTCACGCGCCCGGCGCCCATTCCCGGGCGCCGGGCCGTCTGCCCTGGAGCGCGGGTGGCGAGCGGCGCTTGTGAGCGCCCACCACCGGCCCCACCCTCGGAAGGAGGTATTCCAACCTTCCCGAGGAGGACGTCATGGCGGACGGACAGTGGGGAAACTGCAAGGGCTGCAAGTACTTCGGCAGCCACAATCCCCAGCCCGGCGGCGACGAGACGAGCCGGTGCATGCAGCCGGAGCTCCAGGAGTTCGAGCTGGAGGTCTCCGGCAACAGCGGCTGCAACGCCTGGGAGGCCCGCGCCGGGGTGGCAGGCACGGCGACGCCCTACACGGAGCCCGCGCCCTCCATCCACTGAAGGCCGCGCGCCCCCCGGAAGCACCCTCAGCCGCTGGTGGCCTCGCGCGCGAGCGGCACCGGCGCGACGGCCGGGCCCGTGCGGTAGTAGATGCGCTCCATGAGCCGGCGCTGGTGGACGAGCGGCTTGTCGTACTTGTCCAGGCGCATGCCCTTGTGGCTGTAGGGCGTGCCGGCCACGGTGGGGATGAAGCGCGCGTCGTCGCGCACCTCCCACCACGTCAGCGCCGCGGCCGCGCGAGCCGCCACCGGCAGCAGCGGCCGCATCGCCGGCACCACGCACTTCAGGAACGAGAAGACGTGCAGGCGCGTGGTGTTCGCCGTCTCCGGCACGAAGAAGATGTTGGCGCGGGTGATGAACGGCCGCGACTTCCCCTCGGGTGACACCCAGCTCACGGTGTACTGGCTGCGCACCGGGTCGAAGCGCGTCACCCAGTCGTTCTGGAAGAAGTCCCCGTCGCGCACGCCCAGCAGCTTCATGAGGGGCGCGGCGCGCTGCGGGGCGCGGTAGTGCACCCGGGTGCGGTCCTCGAGGTTGTGCGCCTCGAACTCCACCTGGTCCGCGCTCGGGTCGTCCCAGCCGAGGCGCGTGTGGACGTAGGGTGTGTGCTCGTCCTCGCTGAAGTTGTCGAGTGACACGTGCAACGGCGCCTCGAACAACTGCGAGAAGGCCCCGCCGAAGAGGTACTCGTCGGCCTCCATGTCCGGCATGGCGGACAGCGGCGTGTCCCGCTCGGCCAGCCAGAGGTAGTCGTGGCGCTCCACCACCTGGAAGCTGCGCGCGTCGCAGTGGCGCAAGTCAGGCTGGCTGGGGTTGGCGCCCTTGCCTTCCGCGTCGAAGCGCCAGCCGTGGTACGGGCACTGGAGCCTCCCGTCCGCGCGCACCTGCCCCTTGGACAGCGGCGCGAAGCGGTGGGGACAGGCATCCGCGAGCGCCGCGGGCTTCCCCGACGCGTCCCGGAAGAGGACATAGGCACAGCCCGCGACCTCCACGCGCACCGGCTTCTTGCCGAGCGAGCGGACGGGGAGCACGGGATGGAAGTGACGGATGACGTCGGGCGTAGGCTCCATGACGCCCCGAGTATAGCGGTGCTCCTCGTGGCTGGCGCCAGAGCGGCGTGAGGCCGATGTCCCGCGGAAGGGGTGCGGACCCGACTCCACGCCCCGGGGACGGAGGCGGCCTCCAGGTCCCCTGGCCTATGATGCGAGGCCGTGGACGCTCCGCCCTCCCTCGCGCGCCGCCTCCGGGTGCCCGCCCTGCTCTTCGCCGTGACGGCCCTGGCCGTCGCCACCGCGGCGCTGCACGTGCAGGGCCTGCTGCCCGCGAGCGTGCCCTCGGCGTCCGAGCCCTTCCACTACAGCGGCTACGCACAGGTGCTGCGGTACGTGCGGCCGGATGGGGACGTGGACTTCGCCTCGGTGGGCCACGAGCGCGAGGTGCTGGACGGCTTCGTCGCGTCGCTGGCCTCCTTCTCGCCCCACAACCGCCCGGATGTCTTCCCCACGCCCGAGGACGCGCTGGCCTACTGGCTCAACGCCTACAACGCGCTCGTCCTCCAGCAGGTGGTGGACGGCTACCCGTATCTGGAGTCCGTAAGGCAGCCCTGGCTGGGGCGCTTCTTCTGGGGCCGCTCGTGGCCGGTGGGCGGCGAGCGGCTGACGCTGTGGGCGCTGGAGAACCGCGTGCTGGGCACCGAGTTCGCCGACCCGCGCATCCACTTCGCCCTCTTCCAGGGCACGCGCGGCGGCCCCCGGTTGGATGGCGCGCACTTCCAGCCGGAGTACCTGGACGCGCAACTCAACGACGCCGCCCGCCGCTTCATGGCCGACAAGCGCCACGTGGACCTGGACGGCGGCACCGTGCACCTCGCCCGCCTCTTCGACACGTACCGCGACGACTTCCTCCGCGCGCTACCGGAGGGGCGCGGCGGCAACGTGCTCCAGTTCGTCTGGGCCTTCCTGCCGGACACCTGCGAGGAGCGGCCCGGCTGCGCCACGCGGAGCGACCTGGACCGCGCCTGCGGCCCGAAGCTGGACCGCTGCCGCGTCGTCTACGCGCAGGAGGACTGGACGCTCCCGGACGCCGCCGCCCGGGAGCCCCGTCCCTGAAGCCTCACGCCGAAAGCCGCTCACGAGGCCCCGGGCGCTTCGGTCCGTCCTCGTCGCGCCGCACCTGCCGCACCACCTGCGTGCCCCGGCGCTGGAGCAGCCACTTCTCGAAACCCACCACCGGGAGCACCACCGCGCCCACCAGCACGGACAGGCCAATGGCCCCCGGCGTCAGCGGCGCGGTGCCGAACACCCGCTGCATGAAGGGCACGTACATGAAGGCGAGCTGCAGGAGCACCAGCACGCCCACGCCGACGAAGACGGTGGGGTTGCTGAAGAAGCCCACCTTGCGCAGCGAGCCGGTGAGGGTGCGGCACATCAGCATGTAGAAAATCTGGAAGCTGATGACGGTGTTGACGGCCATCGTCTGCGCCTCGGCCAGCGCCACCGGGGGTCCGAGGCGCGGCACCTCGCGCCAGTACTCCCAGAGGAACAGGACGATGGCGCCCGCGGCCATCAGCAGCGCCACCAGGCCGGTGCGCATCACCACGAAGCGGCTGAGCACCGGCGCGTCCGGGTCCCTCGGCGCGCGGCGCATGATGTCCGACTCCTTCGCCTCGAAGGCCAGCGGCAGCGCCAGCGACACGGTGGCCACCAGGTTTATCCAGAGGAGCTGCGTGGGGAGCATGGCCATCAGCGGCACCATGCGCCCGCCGATGTCGTCGATGGGGAAGAACGTCACACCGAACATGAGGATGAGCGCGAGGCCCAGGTTGGTGGGCAACACGAAGGCCAGGGACTTGATGAGGTTGTCGTAGACGCGCCGCCCCTCCTCCACCGCCGCGGCGATGGAGGCGAAGTTGTCGTCCGTCAGCACGATGTCCGCCGCCTCCTTGGACACCGCCGTGCCTGTAATGCCCATGGCCACGCCGATGTTGGCCTGCTTGAGCGCGGGAGCGTCATTCACGCCGTCGCCTGTCATGGCCACCACGTGACGCCTCGCCTGGAGCGCCCGCACCAGCCGCAGCTTGTGCTCGGGGGCCACGCGCGCGAAGACATGCGTGTGCGTGGCCACCTCCTGCATCTGGGTGTCGTCGAGCGTGGCGAGCCGCGCGCCGGTGATGCCCTGCGAGCCCGGCTCGTGGAGGCCGAGCTGCGCGCCAATCGCCTCGGCCGTCGAGGGATGGTCGCCCGTAATCATCTTCACGACGATGCCCGCCTCGTGGCACGCGCGCACCGCGGCGATGGCCTCCTCGCGCGGCGGGTCAATCATCCCCTCCAGCCCCAGCAACCGCAGCCCCTGCCCGACGTCCTCCTCGGAGATGCCCGACTGCGACGCGGGCACCTCCCGGGCGGCCACCGCGAGCACGCGCATGCCCTGCCGCGCCATCCGCTCCACCTCCCCCATCACCGCCTCGGGCGCGGCGCCGTCATGCGGAACGCAGCGGCGCAGCACGGCTTCCGGCGCGCCCTTGAGGAGGACGCGCCGGTGCCCCTGCCCTTCGTCGTGCAGGGTGGCCATGAACTGGTGCTCGGACTCGAAGGGAATGGCGTCCAGGCGCGGGCACTTCGCGCGGGCCTCGTCCACGCGCAGACCCACCTTCTCCGCGGCCACCACCAGCGCGCCCTCGGTGGGGTCGCCCGTCATCTCCCAGCGGTCGCCCCGCCCCTGGAGCGCGGCGTCGTTGCACAGCGCGCCGGCCCGCAGCAATTCGCGCACGTCGTCCGGCACCGTGCCCAGGGGCTTGCCGTCGCGGCGCAGCTCGCCGGTGGGCGCGTAGCCCACGCCGGTGAGGGAGCAGCGGCCCGACGGCGTCCACAGCTCCTGCACCGTCATCTCGTTGCGCGTGAGGGTGCCCGTCTTGTCCGAGCAGATGACGGTGGTGCTGCCCAGCGTCTCCACCGCGGGCAGCTTGCGGATGACGGCGCGCCGGGCGGCCATGCGTTGCACGCCGATGGCCAGGGCGATGGTGACGATGGCGGGCAGGCCCTCGGGGATGGCGGCCACCGCGAGGGTAATGGCCACCACCACGGCCTGACTGATTTCGTAGCCGCGCCACAGCCCCACGCCCAGCAGCACCACGGAGACGAGGAGGATGCCCACGGTGATGTACTTGCCGATGACGGCCAACGCCTTCGTCAGCGGCGTCTGGAGGTCGGTGGCCTGGCTCAGCAGCGTGGAGATGTGCCCCACCTCCGTGGCGCCGCCGGTGGCCACCACCACCGCGGAGGCCGTGCCGGACGTCACCAGCGTGCCGCCGAAAACGAGGCTCGTCCGGTCTCCCAGCACCGCGTCCTCCTCCACCGGGGACACCTGCTTGCGCGCCGGTACGGACTCGCCCGTGAGCGCGGCTTCCTCCACCTGGAGGTTGCGCGACGCGAGCAGCCGCATGTCCGCGGGAACCCTGTCACCCGACGCCACCTCCACCACGTCCCCGGGTACGAGCTGCGCGGCGGGTACCGACGCCTTGCGGCCCCCACGCACCACGGTGGCGCTCTCGGGCACCATGCGGCTGAGCGCCTCGATGGCCTTGCCCGCGCGGTACTCCTGCACGAAGCCGATGAGGGTGTTGAGCACCACCACGGCCGCCACCACCAGGCCGTCCGTCACCTTGCCCATGGCGATGGCCAGCACCGCGGACGCGATGAGCACCCAGATGAAGGGGCTGTTCACCTGTCTCCAGAGCAACTTCAGCGGCCCCTCGGCCTTCTGGCGCTGGAGGACGTTGGGCCCGTAGCGGGCGAGGCGCTCGCGTGCCTGCTCGTCCGTCAGGCCCTGCTGCCCGCTCTCCACTCGCGAGAGCACCGCCTCGGGAGGCAGGGCATGCCAGGGAGGCGAGGCAGGCGACCCGGCGGGTGGTGGCGTGCGCGCCAGGCTCTGGGCGTTGGGCTCGTCTTGCATGGCGGCGGCTCCTCCACGAGCAATCTGGTGACGGTGGTGACCAGGGCCATCTTACGGAGGAGAACGGCGGCACGAATCACGAGAATTCGTTCGGATGTGTTCGGGAAAGCCGAAGCTTCGGCTACCGCCCAACGGTCGCCACCGCGGGAGCCGATACGTGTCCGACGCGGTACGACTGAAAGCCCTCGCGGCCGAAGACGTCGCGCGGCTCGCGCCAGAGCCGGAATCGCACCAACGTCCACGTCGTCGGCTCGTAGGCCGTCACCGCGCTCAGGGCGCCGTCCCGAGTCACGTCATCGTCCACGGCCCGCGCCTCTCGCTCTCTCAACGCGGCCAGCGCTGTGTGCGGAGCAATCGAGGTGACCTCTCGCGTGGCATATCGGGCCTCCTTCAGTGACGGCAGCCACGAAGCGTGGAGCACCAGTCCCGTGCGGATGGAGGGCCACCCGAAGGACTGCGTGAGCGCCGCGAAGCCCTCTCCTCCGAGGAAGGCGTTCATCCCCTCCACCTGTCTCCACACGTAGAACGGGGCGTAGAGGTTCTCGTGGCTCGCGTCGCCACGGCAGGCGTAGAGGAACGCCTTGAACCCAAGGCCCGGAAACTCATCCATCAAGTGGCCCTTGGTGGCGATGCGGTTGCGGATGATGGCCATGTCGTAGTCGGCCGGAAGCGCGAAGCTGTACTGCATCGCGAGCATGACGACGCTCCTCTCAAGGGGTGCGCGGCTCCACCATGGACGCGAGGCCGTCCGAGAAGGACCACTCGTCGGCCTGGCTGGTGGTGATGACGACCATGACGTCACGGGGGGAGATGCCGGGTGACTCCGCGAGCAACTCCACCAGCCGCCGGTAGAACGCCTTCCGGGTCTCCGTGCCGCGCGGGCGTCCGGCGGTAATCGCAATCAGCACGTAGTCATCGCCGCGCGGCCCGCCGAGGTAGTGACGGTCGAAAATCAGCTCCTCGGGCTCGAGCTGGTGGATGACCTGGAAGCGGTCATCGGGCGGGACTTCGTAGGTCTCCACGAGCGCCCGATGCAGGTTGTCGGACAGCGCGCGCAGGTACTCCCGGGACTTGCCTCTGAGCAGCGAAATGCGGGCGTAGGGCATGCCGGAGGAGTAATCAGCGAGAGGCATCCCGAAAATTTGAATGTTTTGAACCGACCCTCCACGAAAACGGGACGATTGATGCAGCCCCCCACCTTCGACCTCGACGTGCTCCGCAGCTTCACGGTGGGACTGGAGCTGGGCAGCTTCGCGAAGGCCGCTCGCCGGCTCGGCCTCTCGACGTCTGCGGTCAGCGCGCAGTTGAAGAAGCTGGAGGAGCAGGTGGGGAGCCCCATCCTGCGCAAGTCCGGACGCGGCCTCGCGCTGACGCCCACCGGTGAAGTCCTGCTCAGCTACGCGCGCCGGCTGCTCGCGCTCAACGACGAGGCCGCCACGGCCGTGCGGAGCGCGGACCTCGAGGGCGCGGTGCGGCTCGGCTTGCAGGAGGACTTCGGGGAGGGGCTGCTGGCCGGAGTGCTCGGCGGCTTCGCTCGCGCGCATCCGCGGGTGCGCATCGAGGCGCGGCTGACGCGCAACGCGGAGTTGCTGGAGCAGGTGCAGCTCGGCCGGCTGGACCTCGCGCTCGCGTGGGACGCGGGCACGCGCACCGCGCACGTACGGCGCGTGGGGGAGGTGCCGCTGTGCTGGATTGGCGCGTCCGATACGCCGGCGGAGCCGCGTGCGTCGGGAGAGCCGCTGCCCCTGGTGGCCATCGAGGCGCCGTGCCTGATGCGGAGCATCGCCGTCGCCGCGCTCGACAAGGCGCGCATTCCGTGGCGGCTCGCGTTCACCAGCGCGAGCCTCGGTGGCGTATGGGCGGCGGTTGGCGCGGGACTCGGCGTCACCGTGCGCACTCGGGCGGGCTTGCCGGCACACCTCCAGGTATTGGACTCGATGCCCGCGCTGCCCGCCATCGGCCTGGACCTGCACCGCTCGGAAGCGGAGCCGGCTCCCGCCGTGCGCCGGCTGGAGGAGATGATGCTGGCGCACCTGCATGTGTGGGCGCCCTCGCTGGGCACGTCCCGCTCCACTCCGTCTTCACGCACGAAACCCGCGAACAACTGACGTCCACCGCGCCTTATGTCGTGCGTAGGAGACAGCTACAGCCTCGGTCACGTGACTGCCGACAAGTGATTGAGTGCTTTCAGCTGGCGGGCCAGCCCGCTCAGCGGAAGGAGGCAGAGTCGTTCCAGTCCGGCACGGGGATGAAGCGCAGCCCCTCCGGCGGAGGCGTGAGGCTCATCACCCGGTCCACCACGGACTCGTGGAAGAAGCAGGTGGATGGAGATTCGGCCAACACGAAGATGCGCCGCTCGTCCAAGGGCATGCCTGCGAGCAACGCCTCTTCGAGCACGAGCCTGTCGAGGCTCAGCAACGTCAGTCCGCTGGGGGAGAGCTTGAAGACTGACTCCTGCCGGTTCATGCAGCGTAGCTCGTTGTACACGTGCAGCAGCCAGTAGCGCCGCACGTCCCCCTCGGCAACCCGAACGTCTGCTGGCACCCACTGCGTATGGTGAAGAGGCACCGACTCCATGACCTCCTTGAGGCGTGTCGAGAGGACGGGCTTCGGAAGGCTGTGGTGGTCCACCATGACCGGCTTGGGAGGCACCGGCTCCGCCAGGCGCAGCCGGACGGGCTCCGTCACATTCACAGGCTTGCCCTTGTAGAAGGCGCTGCCACTCTGGTCCCAGCCCAGCAGCGGGTGGACGTTGGAGGCAGCCCGTTCGAGGACGAAGTACTCACGCTGCATGGCTACTCCCCAACTCGCAGCGCTCGACGCTCGAGCGGCTTCCCGGTAGCCCCATGCGCCAGCGCGTGAGCCCGCCTGCGCGGACATGCGCGCGTTTCGCGCGTCAGCGCACTCGGGTCCGAGCAGAATGCGCCGCGGACGATGAGGGCCTTGATGTCGTCCGTCCTGGCCATGACCGCCTTGGGGTATGCCATCTGGACGTCGTGGGCCCAACCCGCCGCGTGGTTGCCGCGATGAACCGGCACATGCAGCTCACAGGCGACCTCCATCCGGGATGGCAACATGACGCCGTTCTTCCGGCGGTTGATGTTGTACCCGTACTGCCGGCAGAACTTCGCCCAGTCCTCGTCATCGGCCATGGCCTCAGAGCAGATGAGGTGGTGCGCGGCGATGGACCAGCGCCCGGTGTACCAGGGGTGAGCCTGCGGCTCCTGACCTTGGAGGATGGCCTCTCCAAGCCACGCGGAGTTGCCGATGTGGCTGCCCCACTCGGGCGCGAACGGATGCTCGGGCCTCCCGCAGTACTCACATGGCTTCTTGTCAGGCGGTCGCGGTCCGTCACCAGGTCCCGACTTCTCGAATCGGATTCTCCCGCCTGCACGGATGATGACGGACATGCTTCGGACGGTACGCCCAGCCGCGGAAGACGCGGCATGAACGGAAGTGCGGAACAGCGTCGCGGAGAAAACAAAGCGAGTTCGATGCCCACCGCGCGCCGGCAGAACTGGGCTGCCGCCACCAGCCTGGCGCCGGTGCTCGCGAAGGGGTCCAGCACCATTCCGCAGCCTGCTAGCGCAGGCCGCACGCATGACACTCCACACTCAGTGATGCGTGGTACCACCCTGCCCCGGACGGCGAGCACCGCGCGGCCGTGCGGCGGAGCGCACCGCCATCGGAGACTCGGGGCGGTGTGCGGGCAGCAGCGGCTGTGGCGGAAGCACGAAGTCGGACAGGGAGCGGATGCCTCCGGCGAGCACCACGCGCACGAGCCGCAACATCCCCACCGGCTCCAGCCCCCGCGCGCGTACCGCGGCGCCCAGCCCCAGCGCGAAGCTCACGCCCAGGTTGGCAACCGCCACCGTCCCGAGCCCCGCCACCGCCCAGAGGAAATCCGGCGTCAGCAGCTTCTCGGGCCCCAGCGCCGCGCCCGCGAAGGTGAGCGTGCCGGCGCTCAGGGTGACGTGCCGGACATCCAGCGGCAGTCCGAAGAAGTGACTCACCGCGGGCGTCATGCCGAGCAGGACTCCCAGCGCGACATTGGCCCCCAGTCCGCAAGCCTTGCGCGAGAACGCGGCGCCCAGCTTCCGCGCCCGGGTCTCACCCATCAACCGGATGAGGCCGGGATGCCGCGCGAGCGCCTCCGGCAGCCGCCGGTAGTGCACCCAGTTCTCGAACCAGCCACCGCAGACACTGGAGCACCACAGCAGCACACCGGTGAACGCGGCGAAGAACACCGTGCCACCGCGGAACGGATGCAGCGAGTGCACCACGTACTCCGCCTCCTTCTGGCTCAGCAGCGACTGGCCCCGGAGCGCCTGGAGGGCGATGCCCACGAAGGTGGCCGTCGTCACCACCGCGCCGAGGTTGCCGAACACGGACGCCAACTGCGAGCGGGTGATGCAGGCCAGGTGGTCCACGAGGCCGCGCATCCCCTTGTCGCCAGCCTTCACGTCCATGGAGACCGCCAACGCCGCGCCCGTCATGGACGGCTGCTTCGTGGCCAGCGTGAAGCCCAGCACCTGGATGAGCAGGAAGCTGAGCGCGTAGTTGGCGGAGGCCGCCAGCCCCTGGAAGAACAGCGGCAGCGCCGCGAAGCCGATGAGCAGCTTCAGCGCGGCCGTACCCGCGGTGAGCAGCCCGCCGCCGGCCGCCGCGCTCACCAGCCGGTGGTAGTCGTCCGGCCCCGTGGTGATGTAGTGGCGGCCCACCTCACCGGTGTGCTCGAAGATGCGGCGCGAGATGCAGCGCACGCTGCCTCGGAACAGCCCGGAGATGCTGCGTCCCTGCGCGTGCGCCCGAACCAGCGACGACAGCAGCCGGACCGACACGCACGCGCGAGGCCGCGAGCCGCCCGGTGAGAGCAGCCACAGCAGCGCCTCCAACCGGTCCAGCACCTGACCGAGCAGCTCCAGCCGGTAGACGAGGTCAGTGTCCACCGCGTGCGCATGCAGGTGGTGCTGCACCGCCCGCGCGTCGGCGCGACAACGGGCGATGACCTCGGCACAGTCCATCCGCGCCTGCTCGAGGTCCTGTCCCTCGGCATCCGCCCGCACGGCGACGCGAAGCGCTTCGCAGGCGCGCGGCAGATGGACGAAGGCCGAGCGAGCGAGCGGCGCCGGAGACAACCGGGACTGCACGTCCCCCGCGAGGCCGAGGGCGCTGGCACGCGAGGCCAGCACCGCCACCGCGTCCTCCACCGCCGCGCCCAGCGGGGCGAAGCACTCCGGCCCGAGCAGCGAGCAAAGCGCGGCCACGTGCTCCTCGGCCAACTCTTCCAGCCACGTCGCGTCGGCGGAGGTGCGGAACCAGCGCCAGACCCATGTGGACAGCTCGCGCTCGTCGGACACGGCCGGCACCAGCCGCTGGCCCAGCCGCCCCATGAGGTCACCCAGCAAGCCGCGTCCAGTGGAGAGGCCCGGCTCGGACAACAACCGCGGCGCGGACGTGTCGGCGAACACGGAGGAGAGAACCTCGCGCACGGACTCGAGCCACGCGGGGACCTGCGTGAGCACCTCCACCAGCAGTCGCAGGCGCGCGGAGCCCGAGGACTCCACCGGCGCCAGCAGGCTGGGCAGCCCGTGACGGAACGTCACGGCCGCCTCGGCCCGGAGCCAACGCACCATCTGCTCCAGCCAGGCCAGCCGCTCCGGCAGCGGCGCCAGCGCGGAGGCCGAGGCCAGGAGCGTGTGCAACTCCCCCAGCGCTTCCCTCCTCTCGGGTGGCTCCGGAAAGAGCTTCAGCAGCGGTTCGGGACTCTTCGACGGGACATGGGGCGCGAGGCCCGGAGCGGGAGCAGCGCTGGGAGTCATGTGTTTCAAATTTTGTATTCAAACAAACAAAATGAGAAACCGGCGTGCACGCGCACGCCTGCTCCACGAGCATCCCCAATGCCTGTCTGCCCTCACGGAAGGGACGGCCACCGTCTCACCGCGAGTCCCGAGCACCGACGCGGTGACGACACCCCGCCGCAATGCAAGACACCGCGCGAGGACACGCCAGGGGAACATGTCCTCGCACGGGGTGGCCCTACCGCGACTTCACGGCCACAGGTTCTGCCACTCGGTGAAGAACTGCGCGTCGCGAATCACGCAGGCGTGCGGGTCCGAGGGGCACAGGCCGGTGGAGCTGGTGATGCGGCTCCACTGCGCGTTCATCCGCTCCGGAGCCCAGTGCTTCGGCGCGTCCGGGTCGCAGAGGTCCAGCGTGTAGCCGGTGCTCGTCTGCCCGCGCGCGATGAGGCCGCGATACGTGTCGGCGCCGGGGGCCGTGGTGAACGGAGGCAGGGACCAGCTCGCGATGGGCCCCGGGTTGCCGAGCGCGTCGCACGGAGAGGCGAGCATGACGACGCGGCGCACGGCGTAGTCCTTGCCGATGACGCCCGCGTGGCCGCCGCCCTGCGAGTGCCCGGAGATGATGAGCTTCGCCGGGTTGATGCGGCACAACAGGGTGCAGGACGGGTTGACGAGGAAGCTGCCCCAGCCGCCCGCCGGGTCTCCCGTGTCGCGCAGGTACACGAGCAGCCGCGTCAGCCGGGGGATGATGGCGTCCTCCCGGTTCATGGTCGTCACGGCGCTGCCGGGCTGGACTTCGCCGGTGATGAGCGTGCGGCGCGTGGCGAGGTAGCACGCATCATCCGCGCCGCAGAGCTGACCGATGGCGGGCGAGTTCTGGTACGCGAGCCCGATGACGCGGTAGCCCTTGGAGGAGGCGCTCGCGTAGATGCTGTGGTTCGCGTCCGCGAAGACGCCGCTGAGAGAGTTCTCCGGCTTGCCGCCCGTGCCCGGCAGGAAGACGACGAGCTCCGCCTTCGTCGGTGCCGCGGGGCGGATGACGACGTGCGGGTCCAGGTAGCTCCCCGAGCCGGGCGTCCCCACCTCCGTCGGAGTGACGAGGCGACAGACGGCTCCCGTGGGGCCGGTGCAGGTGCTCACGCCCTGCTCCACGCGCTCCACCGCGGGGGACTCCGATGCGGGCTCCGGCCCCGCTCCGCACCCCATGGCCAGGCCCAACCCCACCACGACGGGGGCACACCACCGCATCCACATGCTCGGCTTGCTCAAGCAGACGCCTCCTTGACGGCCAGCCGGTGGATTCCCGCTGGCAACGGCCGCTCCCACGGCGCGCCCGGGCTTCAACACGGGCCGTGAACATTGGTTGCGGGGCACCCTTGCTTTTCACCCCAGGCCCGCAAAATTCCGTGTGGAGTCGAAGTCTTTCGTGACGCGCGGCGGGTCAACAACGCACCACCGATGTGAGTGATTGGGAGAAGCCCGGGCAGGCCTCCGAGCGCTGCTCGCGCGGGTGGTACGCTGACACGCATCCTCGATTCGCGCCCCCTCGGAGAGGAAACAGCATGTCGGCTCGCATCGTCTTGGCCCACTCGACCGCGAAGGACGAAGTCAGCGCCGCGCGGGAGCTCGCAACCCAACTGCATCAGCAGGCCGCCGGTGCGCCCGTGCGGGGCGGGCTCGTCTACTGCACCGTCGGCGTGCAGACCTCGGCGCTGCAGAAGGCGCTCGTCGAGCAGCTTCCCGGAGTGCCCTTCATCGGCTCGACGTCGTGCGTGGGCGTCGGCTCGGCGGAGGGCTTTCGCACCGAGCGAATCGTCAGCGCGTTCTGGCTCGTCGGTGACGGCTTCCGCTTCGGCGTGAGCGCGCTGGCTCGCGACGGCGATGTCCGCGCCCAGGGCCGGGAGCTCGCCAGCAGCGCGGTGAAGAACGGTGGGTTCTCCCCCGAGGCGGCGCGCTTCGCCGTCGTGCACGCGACGCCCGGCGGCGAGGAGTCGCTGCTGGCCGGGCTCTACGACGTGCTGCCCCGCCGCGCGCTCCTCGCCGGAGGCAGCGCAGCCGACAACGACATCAGCGGGCAGTGGTCCGTCTTCTCTTCAGCGGGGGTCCACCGGAATGGCGCGGTGCTCGCCGTGTGCGACTGGCCCTGGAAGCTCACGGCCATGTGCCAGGGCGGCTACCTCGTCACCCGGCACCGCGGCACCGTCACCCGCGCCAGCGGACGCACCGTGTACACCATCGACGGGCGGCCGGCGGCGGACGTCTACAACGAGTGGCTCGACGGCCAGTTGAAGTCCTTCCTCCAGACGGGTGGCACGGTGCTGAGCAACACGACGCTCTGCCCGCTCGGCATCCCCCGCACCATGGAGGGCCTGGAGACCCACGTCGTCGTGCACCCGGAGAAGATTCTCATGCCCGAGCGCGCGCTGACACTCTTCGCTGACGTGAAGGAAGGCGAGAAGCTCGTCCTGATGCGCAGCACGGAGGGGGCGCTCGTGAAGCAGAGCGGACAGCTCGCCGAGTGGGCCCTGGGCAGCTCGGGGCTCCAGCGGGACAAGCTCGCGGGCGCGCTGCTCGTCTACTGCGCGGGCTGCATGCTCACGATTCAAAAGCAGATTCCCGACATGCTCGGAGACTTCCAGCGGGTGCTGGGCAAGACGCCCTTCCTGTCCATCTTCACCTTCGGTGAGCAGGGCTGCGTGATGCCCCAGCGGGCCGAGCACGGCAACCTCATGACGAGCCTGCTGCTGCTGGGCAACTCCTGACACACAGGCATCAATTTCTTTCAAGCCAGGAGTGGCTGCGCCCTCGGGCCCCAGTGGCCTGGGGCCGCCATTCACGGTAAAGCAGGGACAGCCTGGGCTTCGAGCCCGCGCGGGAGGACCTCCATCATGACCGACCCCAACGCCATCGCCGCTGGCTTCCTCACCCACGAAGTCACCAACCAGCCCCCGCCGCTCGTCTACGACGCGTGGCAGACGGACCGCGTGCTGCGCGAGGTGGTTGCGCGCGAGGGCGGCGGCTGGGCCGAGGCCGAGCTCGCGAAGTACGGCATCCTGGCGGGCGGCGAGATGCAGCAGCTCGCGGTGCTGGCCAACGAGAACAAGCCCAAGCTCCGCGCGTTCGACCGCTATGGCCACCGCCGCGACGAGGTGGAGTTCCATCCCTCGTACCACCGGCTGATGGAGCTGGGCATGGCCTACGGCGTGTCCGGCTTCGCGTGGCGCAACGAGGACAAGCCTGGCGCCCACGTGGCGCGCATGGCCTTCTTCTATCTGCACAACCAGGCCGACCAGGGAACGAGCTGTCCGCTCACCATGACGTACGCCTCCGTGCCCGCGCTGCGCCACCAGCCGGAAATCGCGCGCGAGTGGGTGCCGCGCGTGTCGTCCGCCACCTACGACAGCCGCTTCGTCCCCGGCTGGCAGAAGGCGGGCAACACCATCGGCATGGGCATGACGGAGAAGCAGGGCGGCTCCGACGTGCGCACCAACACCACGAAGGCCCACCGGCTGGGCAACGCCCGCGGCCCCGGCCAGACGTACGCGCTGGTGGGCCACAAGTGGTTCTTCTCCGCGCCCATGTGCGACGCCTTCCTCGTGCTCGCGCAGGCGGAAGGGGGCATCTCCTGCTTCCTGATGCCGCGCTTCACGCCGGACGGTGAGCTGAACGCCATCCGCATCCAGCGCCTCAAGGACAAGCTGGGCGACTGGAGCAACGCCTCGTCCGAGGTGGAGCTGCAGGGTGCCTTCGCGTGGATGGTGGGCGAGGAGGGACGCGGCGTCTCCACCATCCTGGAGATGGTGGCCATGACGCGGCAGGACTGCATGATTGGCTCCAGCGGGCAGATGCGACAGGCGCTGGTGCAGGCGCTGCACTACACGCGCAACCGCGTCGCGTTCGGCAAGAAGCTCGCGGACCAGCCGCTGATGCGCAACGTGCTCGCGGACCTGGCGCTGGAGTCCGAGGCGCACCTGACGCTCACCGCGCGCGTGTCCCGCGCCGTGGACGCCAGCCCCCGCGACGCGAAGGAGGCGGCCTTCGCGCGCATCGCCACCGCCGTGGGCAAGTACTGGGTCTGCAAGCGCACGCCCGTCTTCGTCAGCGAGGCGCAGGAGTGCCTGGGCGGCGTGGGCTACGTCGAAGAGGCCAACCTCGCCCGCCTGTACCGGCAGGCGCCGCTCAACTCCATCTGGGAGGGCAGCGGCAACATCCAATGCCTGGACGTGCTGCGCGCCGCCTCGCGCGAGCCGGCCAGCCGCGAGGCCCTCTTCGCGGAGCTGCTCGCGGCGCAGGGCGGGCACGCGGCCTACGACGCGGCGGTTGCACGTCTGCACAAGGAGCTGGCCAACACCGAGGCGCTGGAGGTCCGCTCGCGCTTCATCGTCGAGGGGCTCGCCGTGGCGCTGCAGGCGTCGCTGCTCATCCGCGCGGGCAACACCGCGGTGTCGGACGCCTTCTGCGAGTCGCGCCTGGGCGGCGCCCATGGGCAGACGCTCGGCACACTGCCGGCGCACGCGCCGATGCAGGCGCTCATCGAGCGCGCCTTCAGCGAGGAGGCGAAGTGATGTGGACGCTCGACGAAGTCCTCACGACGGCCGCGCGGAAGTACGGCTCCCGCGAGGCGCTCGTCACCACGAGCCGGCGCGTCACCTTCGCCGAGCTCGACGCGGCCGTCACCCGGATGGCGACCCATCTCCAGACGTACGGCGTGGGCCGGGGTGACAAGGTCGCCGTCTTCGGCCGCAACTCGATTTCGTGGGCGGTGGGCTTCCTCGCGACGCTGCGGCTGGGCGGCACGGCGGTGCCCCTCAACCACAAGCTCGCCCCGCCGGAACTGGCCTTCATCGTCGGCCACAGCGAGAGCAAGGTGCTGCTGGCGGACAAGGACCTGTCCGCCGGCGTGCCCGACAGCAGCCGCGAGAAGTGCCGCGTCCTGCTGCTCGACGGGGATGACAGCATCGACGGCGTGTCGCTGTTCGACGGGCCCGCGAAGCGTGATGCGCGGTGGGGCTGTGACTCCGGCGACGTGGCGGAGATTCTCTACACGTCGGGCACGACGGGCCTTCCGAAGGGCTGCCTGCACTCGCACGCCAACGTCATCTTCGCGGGCATGGCGAGCAGCCTCGCCTACGGCCTGGACTCCACGGACCGCGTCCTGCTGGCGATGCCGGTGTGGCACAGCTTCCCGCTCAACAACCTGTTCCTCGGCAGCCTCTACGTCGGCGCCACGGTGGTGATGATGCCGGAGTACCACCCGCTCGGCATGCTGGAGACGATTCAGCGCGAGCGGTGCACGCTCTTCTTCGGCGCGCCGGTGGCCTTCCTCATGCCGCTGCGCGTGGTGCCGGACTTCGAGCGCTACGACTTGAGCAGCATCCGGACCTTCCTCTACGGCGGCGGTCCCATCGACGCGGACACGTCACGCCTGCTCGCGAAGCGCTACCGCTCCGAGCGCTTCTTCCAGATTTTCGGCATGACGGAGACGGGCCCCACGGGCACGCTGCTGCGGCCGGAGGAGCAGGTGGCCAAGGCGGGCTCCATCGGCCGCTACGCCGTCAGCGGCTGCGACGTGAAGGTGATGCGCGACACCGAGACGGAGGCGAAGCCGGGCGAGGTGGGCGAAATCTGGATGCGGTGCCAGTCGATGATGCTGGGCTACCACCGTGACCCGGAGGCCACCGCCGCCGCGTTCCACGACGGCTGGTACCGCACCGGCGACGTGGCCCGCCTCGACGCGGACGGCTACCTGTTCATCGTCGACCGGCTGAAGGACATGATCATCACCGGGGGCGAGAACGTGTACTCGAAAGAGGTCGAGGACGCGCTCGCCGGCCACCCGGACCTCGTCGAGTCGGCGGTCATCGGCATTCCGCACCCGGACTGGGGTGAGACGGTGGCGGCCGTCCTGGTGCTGAAGCCGGGCGCCACCTTCAACGAGGCCAGCCTCCACGCCCACTGTGAGACGCGGCTCGCGCGGTACAAGTCGCCGCGCATCTACCACGTGGCGGACACCCTGCCCCGCACGCCCTCGGGCAAGGTCATCAAGGTCGAGCTGCGCAAGAAGTACGCGCGGTCCTGAAGCACACGGACGCACCGGGGAGCGTACACCAGTCCACGGCTCCCGGGCGCGTGCCCAGTCGGTGATTGCCCGAAGCCCTGGTGGCGGGGACACTTCCGCCCCATGCGCAAGCTCCTCCTGAGCCTCCTCTTCGCTTCGCTCCCCTTCGCCCTCACCGCCTGCGGTGACGACGACAAGGACGAGACGCCCATCGACACCACACCCGCGGCGTGGACCTGGGTGGACGTCCCCGGCACCGAGTGCGGCAACGGCGAGCAGACCGGCATCGGCGTCAACCCCGACGAGGGGAGCACGGACCTCTACATCTACCTGCAAGGGGGCGGCGCCTGCTGGGACGAGCAGACGTGCTTCACCCTGCGCAGCGCGGCCAACCTGACCACCGGCTACAAGGCGGCCCAGTTCCAGACGGAAAACACCAAGAGTGCGTACATGTTCGACCGGGAGGAGGGCACCAACCCCTTCCGGGACATGTCCTACGTCTTCGTCCCCTACTGCACGGGCGACGTGCACGCCGGCAACGCGGTGCAGACGTACGGCTCGAGGCAGGTGCACCACAAGGGCGCGAGCAACATGCAGGTGGTGCTGCCGAAGCTGGTGGCGACCTTCCCGGGTGTGAAGCGCGTGTTCCTCGGGGGAGGTAGCGCGGGCGCGTTCGGCGCGCAGTTGAACTACGAGCGCGTCGCCGCCGCGTTCCCGAACGCCGAGGTGCACGTGCTCGCGGACTCGGGGCAGATGGTGACACCCGCGGGCTCGCTCTACAGCACGTGGCTCACCAACTGGAGCCTGACGCTTCCGGCCGCGTGCACCCACTGCGGGACGGACTTCACGCGCTTCCCCGCGTACCTCGCGGACACGTATCCGAAGTCGCGCTTCGCGCTGCTCGCGTGGAGCCGGGACAACGTGCTCAGCTCCTTCTTCGCCTACCCCGCCGCGACCTTCGAGACGCAGACGCTCAACCTGCTCTCGTCATCGTATGACGGGAAGGCCAACGCGAAGTACTTCCTGAAGCGCGGCACGCAGCACACCTTCCTCGGCGCGCTCGAAACCACCACCAGCACCACCGGCGTGGCGCTGGAGGACTGGGTGCAGCAGTGGGTGGACGGCAGCGCGTCCTGGAGCAACGTGCTGGAGCCGTGAGCGTCAGCAGCCTCGGTACACGTCCGTGCATGGGCCAGGATGTCCCCTGGCCCGAGCACGGGGTGTGCCTTCATGGAACTCGACCACGACGCGAAGCATGCCGAGCTGCGCAGACGTGTTGCAGCCTGGGCCCAGCGGCCCGACTCGGACTTCGCGCGGCTCCAGCTCACGCGCCAGCAGGCCACGGAGTTGCTGTGGGAGACGTGCGGGCGGCTCGTGCTGCCGTGGGACGCGGACCATGACCGGCTGCGCGCGGTGGCCTACGCCAACTTCGAGAACGTGCGCCCCGCCGCCATTGGCGTGTGCGAGTCCGTGCACGACGTGCGCTGCTTCCTGAAGTTCATCCGCGAGCAGCAGCGCACGAATCCCTCCTTCCGCTGGGTGCCCCGCACGGGCGGCCACAGCACCGCCGGCTACTCCACCGTGGACGGCGGGTTGATGTTGGACCTGCGCGGCCTCAACGACATCTTCGTCCAGCCCGAGCGCAGGCTCGTCCACGTGGGCCCCGCAGTGCAGATGCGCGACTTCTACCGGACCCTGCGCGTCTTCGGCCTGTTCGCCCCCGGGCCTTCGCCTTCCTGGACCAGTGGCTCGAGCTCGGCGAGCCGTGGACCAACCACGAGGCCTACCAGAACTACCCGAAGCCCTACATCACCCACTGGCAGCGCCGGTACTGGGCCGAGTACTACCCGCTGCTCCTCTGGGTGAAGCGGAAGTACGACCCGGCGAACGTCTTCGCCTTCGAGCAGAGCCTCGGCGCCGGGGGCCACGCCACGGAGCCCACACTGGCGGACCTCGGCGAGCTCGTGCCCGAGGTGGCCGCGAGCCTCCGGGAGCCCATCTCCGCTCTGGATGGGCCGGGCGCCACCTCCGACGTCGCATGAGCCCGCCTGGCGGCTCTCCGTCCTTCCGGAGCCACCCTCCAGGCATTCAGGGCTTGAGCCTGACGTAGCGTCAGGGTTCAACCTGCCGGCCAGGACGGGAGGACACGGGGATGAGAATCGGGGAGCTCGCGAAGCATTCCGGGCTGACGGTGCGGACGCTGCACCACTACGACGCCATCGGCCTGCTCAAGCCCTCGGACCGCACCGAGGGTGGGTACCGAATCTACGGGCAGGCCGACATCGCGCGGCTGCACGCCATCCAGGCGATGCGCCAGTTGGGCCTGGCGCTGGAGGACATCGGCCGGCTGCTGGACGACGGCGGGGCCACGCTCCCCGTCATCGTGGAGCAGCAGCTGCGCGCGGTGGAGCGTCAAATCGAGCAGGCCACGCGGCTGCACACGCGGCTGAACCTGATTCTCAACAGCTTCTCGGCCGGGCAGCAGCCGGAGACGCGGGACTGGCTCGCCAGCCTCCGGCTGATGAACACCTTCGACAAGTACTTCAGCACCGACGAGCTGAAGCTCCTCTTCGGCCGCTGGAAGCTCATCAACGACGACATGGCGGCGCTGATGGCGGAGGTTCGCGGCGTCATGAAGGCCGGAGTCCCTCCCGAGAGCCTGGACGTGCAGCCCCTGGCCCACCGCTGGATGAACCTCATGGGCATCTGGATGGAGGGGAACTTCGACCTCATCCGCCGCTGGGGCGAGATGTACACGCGGGAGCCGTCGGCCCGCAGCGCCAAGGGCCCGGACATGACCATGGTCGGCTACATGGACCGCGCCATCCAGTTGC
Source organism: Pyxidicoccus sp. M6 (assembly GCF_055568925.1). Taxonomy (NCBI): domain Bacteria; kingdom Pseudomonadati; phylum Myxococcota; class Myxococcia; order Myxococcales; family Myxococcaceae; genus Pyxidicoccus; species Pyxidicoccus sp. M6. Next base: position 11,570,320 of record NZ_CM145714.1, read on the forward strand.
GGCTGGCCGCCTTCCTGCGGCACTTCACCCTCGACGAGGTCAAGCGCCTGAGGCTCGTGCCGCCCTCGGAGTGGGACGCGCTGTCTCTGACCGCGGAGGAGCTGATGCGCCAGGACGTGCCCCACGGGGACTCAAGGGCTCGGGCGCTCGGGCGCGAGTGGCTGGCGTTGATGAACCGCGTGGCGGACCACGACGCCGTGCTGCTCGACAAGCTGCTCGCGGCCTACCGCCTGGAGCCGGTGGTGGCCGCGGCGTCAGTGCTCGCGGCGCCGGTCCGACAATACCTGGCGAGTGCGGTGCAATCCGCGCTTGACCCTATCGCAGCGTAAGGCCCGAGGCTTCTCGCCATGAATCCGAATCACGACGGCCCGCCCCGTGCGGGCCTGTTTCAAGACCGTAACTTCAAGTGGATGTTGAGCGGCAGCGTCATCTCGATGCTGGGCGACCAGTTCACCATGATTGCCCTGCCCTGGCTGGTGCTCATGATGACCGGCGACACGCTGGTGCTGGGCCTGGTGCTGGGCATCATGAGCGTGCCGCGCGCGGTGTTCATGCTGGTGGGCGGCGCGGTGGTGGACCGGTACTCGCCCAAGCGGGTGCTGATGTGGACCAAGCACGTGAGCACGGTGCTGCTGCTCGCCCTGGCCGCGCTCGTCTACACCGGGCGCGTCTCGACGGGCTCGCTCTCCGTGCTCGCCTTCGGGCTCGGCCTGGCCATGGCCTTCAGCATTCCCTCGGGCACATCCCTGCTGCCGCACGTGGTGAAGCCCCAGCAACTCCAGGCCGCCAACGGCGTGACGCTGGGCCTGCGGCAGTTGTCCATGTTCGCGGGCCCGCTGCTCGCGGGTGGGCTCATCGCCGCCTTCGGTGACGGGCATGCGGAGCGCGTCTCCGACCACCGGGGCCTGAGCTTCGCCTTCCTGTTCGACGCCTTCAGCTTCGCCTTCTCCGCGTGGACGCTGTCCAACGTGAGGACGACGGCACCGGCGAACACCACCGGCTCCGCGGCGGGACAGGACGTCTTGCAGGCGGTGTGGCAGGGCCTGAAGTGGTGCTGGAACGACCTGGACCTGCGCACGTGCTTCCTCTACTGGTCGGCCGTCGCGCTGCTCATCACCGGGCCCATCCAGATTGCGCTGCCGGTGCTCGCCAGCCGGCTTCCTGGCGAGGGCGCCGCGGGCTTCGGACTGCTGATGGGCTCGCACGGCGCGGGCACGCTGGTGGGCATGGCCGTCGCCGGTGCGCGGCCTGGCGCGCGGGCGCGCAACCTGGGCACTACGCTGCTGCTGGTGGACGGAATCGTGGGCCTGCTGCTCATTCCCATGGGGAGCATCACCGCGCTGTGGCAGGGCGCGGCGCTGCTGCTGACCATCGGCCTGCTGAGCGGCTTCATGCACGTGGCCGTCTTCACGTGGATTCAGCGCCGCGTGCCGCCGGCCATGCTGGGCCGGGCGATGAGCATCTTCATGTTCATCTTCATGGGGCTGGCGCCCATCTCCGCCGCGGTGACGGGCTGGGTGATGCGCGCCGTGACGCTGACGCAGGTGTTCGCCGCCAGCGGTGGATGCCTCGTGGCGGCGGTGCTGGTGGCGCTGGCCACGTCGCGCATCCGGAACATCTCGGATGCGCCCGTTGCGCCCGCCAGCGGGGGCTGAGTCCAATGTGGAAGCGCCCGCCGAGCGTTCCGGCGGGCCTGCCTCCGCGCTGATACGCCCGCCGAGGAGGACACGCACCGCGGCAGCTCAGCGGTGGACGGGTCCGCGAAGCGGTTATCGCCTCAGGCGTCCGCCGGCGTTCCCTCCGAGGCCACGCGCCGCAGCAGCTCGGCAGTGGTGCGGTCCGCGGGGAAGAAGGACTCAATCGCGAGCTCGGACAGGGTGATGTCCACGGGCGTGCCGAACACCGTCGTGGTGCTGAAGAGGGACAGCTGCCCGAAGCGCGTGTTCAGGAGCAGGGGCACGACGACGCCCACGGGCCCATCCGAGCCGTGGCCCTTCGGCCAGGCGCCTCCGCCAGGCGGAGGCATGGCGCGCAGTTCTTCATGGAGCGCGGCGAGCTTCTCGTCGGCGGTGACGTCCACCTGTCGGTGCAGGCGGGAGAGCACGTGGTTGCGCCACTGCGCGAGGTTGGCGATGCGCGGCGCCAGCCCCTCCGGGTGCAGGCTGAGTCGCAGCACGTTGACGGGAGGCTGGAGCAGCTCGGGCGGGATGCCTTCCAGCAGAAGGCCCACCGCGCTGTTGGCGGACACCAGCGTCCAGTACCGGTCCACGGCGAGGGCGGGGTACGGCTCATGGCCGGTGAGCACCATGTCCACCGCCTCGCGCGCGGGCTGGAGCTCGGGCTGGTCCAGGCCGGTCTCCGAGTAGACGGGAGCGAAGCCCGCGGCGACGAGCAGCGCGTTGCGCTCGCGCAGGGGGATGTCGAGCTCCTCCGCGAGGTGGAGGAGCATCTCCCGGCTCGGCTTGCTTCGGCCCGTCTCCATGAAGCTGACGTGGCGGGCGGACACCTCCGCGCGCAGGGCCAGGTCCAACTGGCTGAGGCTCCGTCGCTGGCGCCAGTTGCGCAGCATCTCTCCGACAGGGCGGCTCTGGGTCATCATGTCCGGAAACATAGAAGCGAGGGGTAGCGCCTCCAATTACCTCCCACGTAATTGAGACCGGACGGCGTGAAGCGCAATTTGGGTCCATCACGACGGCGGAAACGAAACCGCGCCGCCCGTGCCCCACCGAATTGGAGGAACACGCCATGACCGCTCTCACCTCTTCGAAGTCCCTGCTCGGCCGCTCGCTGCTCGTGGATGGCCTCATCAGCGGCGCCACCGGCGCGTTGATGTTCCTGGCCGCCTCGCCGCTCGCGGGCCTGCTGGGCCTGCCTGAAACCCTGCTGCGCGTCGCCGGCTTCAGCCTGCTGCCCTACGCCGCGCTGCTGGTGTTCATGGCGGTGCGACCCACGGTGTCGCGACCGCTCGTCTGGGGCATCGTCGTGGTCAACGTGCTGTGGGCCGTGGACAGCCTCCTGCTGCTGACCACGGACTGGGTGGCCCCCACCCTGCTGGGCTATGCCTTCACCGTGTTCCAGGCGGTGGCAGTGGCGGGCTTCGCCGCGCTCGAGTACGTCGGGATGCGCGGCGGGCGCACGGTGGTGGCCGCCTGAGCTACCGGCTCTTGCCGCCCGTCACCTTCACCACCGCGCTGGAGCCCGGCACCTTGTCGACGGTGAAGGGCTCGCTGCGGCCGCCCAGCGTCTCGGCCAGGAAGACCTCCATCCGGGCGAGCGAGTCGAGCAGGTTCTCCGGCCGGTCGAAGCCGTGCCCCTCGTCCGGATAGAGGACATACGTCGCCCGCTTCCCGTTCTTCGCCAGCGCCTGGAAGACCTGCTCCGCCTCCACCGTCGTCACGCGCGGGTCATTGCCTCCCTGGAGGATGAGCAGCGGATTCTGGATGCGATTGACGGAGTAGAGCGGCGACGTGCGCTTGAACCGCTCCGCGTCCACCGGGTCCTCGGGGTTGCCTACGCGCATGTGGAAGATGCCCCTCCACATCTCCAGCGCCGGGGGAATGGACGCGAACAGCGTGAAGATGCTGGACGGCCCGCTGCCGGACACCGCCGCCTTGAAGACCTCGGGATTGGACGTCGCGGCGACCATGGCCTCGTAGCCACCGAAGGAGCCGCCCATGATGCCCACCCGCTTCGGGTCCGCGATGCCCTGCTTCACCGCCCAGGCCACGGCGTCGAGCACGTCCTCGTGCATCTTCAGACCCCACTGCTTGTCACCCGCGTTGATGAACGCCTTGCCGAACCCGGAGGAGCCCCGGAAGTTCACGTCCAGCACCGCGTAGCCGCGGTTGGCGAAGAACTGCGAGAGCTTGTCGAAGCGCCACGTGGTGCGGTCCCACGGCCCGCCGTGCACGCTCACCAGCAGCGGCAGCCCCTTCGCCGGCACACCCGGCGGCAGCAGGAGGTACGAGGGCAGCTCCAGTCCGTCCCTCGCTGGAATCATGATGAACTGCATCTCGGAGAAGGTCCGCCCCTCCAGGTCCGCCCGCGTGGAGAAGAGCAGCGAGGCCTTCTTCGTCTTGCGGTCATAGAGGTGGAAGCGCTGCGGAGCGCGGTCGCTCACCTGCGACACCACCCACGTGGCGTCGGCCCTGTCGCGGCTCGTGACGGACAGCTCCCCGTCGAGCTGCTTCGCGAGCGAGTCGAAGTCCGCCTTCACGGAGGCGTCCAGCACCTGCCACTCGCGGCGGCCCAGCTGGTAGCCCACCGCCTGCACCACGCGCCGCGCCGGGTGGAAGAGCACGTCGTCCTGCTCCACGTCCACCTTCGGGCTCTCCGCCAGCACCTTCTCCGCGCCCGTCTTCAGGTTCTTCAGGACGAGCCGCTGGGTGTCCGCGCCGACGGACGAGAGGAGGTACGCCGAGTCCCCATTGGCCGTGAAGCCGAGGAAGGTGAAGGTGAAGCTGTCCTCGAGGCCCGCCCGGGCCAATGTGCGCCACGCGGAGCGCGTGGTGTCGCGCACGCGCAGCTCCGAGGTGCCGTCCTGCTTGCGGACGATGGCGCCGCGCACCTGGAGGGACGCGTCCGCCACCCAGCCCTGCACGTCACCCGGGTTCTGCGTGTCCAATTCCAGCGCGCCGGTGCGAAGGTCCAGCCGGTGCACGTCCGCCTGCCGCCTGTCGCGCAGGTTCAGGGCCACCAATACCTGTTGAGGGAACTTCGCCTCCACGGCGACGAGCTCGGCGTTGACGCCCTGGAACGGGGTGTAGTCGCGCACGTTCCCCGTCTCGAGGTCCACGCCGTAGACGTGAAAGTTCTCGTCACCCTCGCCGTCCTGGAGGTACAGCAGGGTGCGCCCGTCCTCGGCCCACCGGTAGATGCGGATGCCGCGCTTCTTGTCCGCGGTGACGGCCTTGTCGTCGTCCTTCCCCAGCGTCTTCACCCAGACCTGGAGGACCTGGTCCTTGTCCGGAGCCAGGTACGCGAGCCGCTTACCGTCCGGGGACAGCGAGGGGTCCGCCTTCTCCGGGTTCCGGGTGACGAGCTCACGCGGGAGCAGCGGAGGCGGCTCGGCGCGCGCGGAGACGGACAGGACAGCCACCATCAGCACGAGCATGGCGGCGCAACGGCGAAGCACTCTTTCCATGTGGGCACCCTGATGAAGAAGGGCGCGAAGGATGGAGCATCCGCCGGCGGGTTCAAGAGGCGGGAGGGCTTCGCTCAGCCCGCAGCGACGCTGTCACACGAGGAGCCAGCGCGGGCTCGGAGGCACCGCATCCGTCCCCAGGGCTTCGAGTGCAGCCGCTTCGAGCTCGTCGAGCGAGTCCGCCCGCCATGCCCAATGCTCGCCACCATGACGGGTGACGCGCGCCTCCCAGCTCTCACCGGAGTGGTAGAGGAAGACGGCTCGTCCAAGCACTTGAATGTGTTCGGGCCTGTACTCCAAGTGGCCTCCGTCGCTGAGAGGCGGCAGGGGGGCTGGCTCACGTGGAGTTGGCGGGATGGCCACGAGAATCCCGCAAGGGGCGAAGTAGAACCGAGGCCCGAACCAGAACCCCTTCGCTGCCAGCCGCCGTCCGAGCGCCACGAGACTGCGCTGGCGCTCATCGCTCGTGGGGGCATCCATGGGGTGACCATAGCAAGGGACGCGGTCATGCCGCGTTGTTCGCTCTCCTCCAAAGAAGCAGGCGAGCCGCTCGAAGGGCTCAAGCGGCATCGACGGCACCTCTGGTCAAGGCGATGATTCCGCAGCCAGTTCGCTGTCTGGGTAGACTCCGCCGGCGCGCTACGGTGCATGGAAGCGAGTCAATGCATGGCCACGCGCTACTGCCTGGAGGAACCCGTGCAGTCCGAGCTGGAGCTCTTCCAGATGGTTTGCCGCAGAGCGGGGATGTTCACGCCTCGCGGCACATTCGATGAAGTGGTCGCATTCATAGACGGCTTCTGCACCGCACGCTCGGGAGCGCCCCTCATCGGCTTCCGTGAATGGTTGGTGGTGCGCGTCTCCTTCGGGAACAACCTCCACTGGTCTGGGCTGGTCATGCACGAGGCCAGTCGGGAGACCGGCGAGTTGAAGGAGGCGGAGATGCGCTCCGAGAAGCACCAGAAGCATCTCCTGAAGACGCTGGCCCGACTCCTCGAGCAATTCTTCGAGGAAACGAAGGACCACGACGGACTTCGACGCACCTTTCTTCGTCACGAAGGCTGGCTCCGCGCACAGTCCTGGTACAAGGCAGGCTCGCCAGGCTTCATTGACCTTCCGTGGGCGGCCTCGGCCGAAAGCCGAGCTCCGGACGACGCATCACATTCAGAGCCTGTCCGGGCAGGCGCACGAACGAAGGTCCGCCGGCTCAAGAGAGAAGGCAGATAGCCACGTGGTGTCCACGGGAAGACCCAGCCCCCCATCGGTAACCGGCGGGCTCGACCACGCGTACGTGCTGGCGGACCTCTCGTTCCGTGTGCCCGCTCGGATGACCCGCTGCTTCAGGCCGCCAGCAGCGCCGCGCCGATGAGGCCGCTGTCGTCGCCCAGCTCGGCCTCGGTGATGAGCAGGCCCTCGCGGGACACCTGGGACGCCCAGCGCTGCACGCCCTCCACCACGCGGCGCTTCAGGCCCGGGCAGTTGGCGAGCACGCCACCGCCCAGGATGAGCCGCGCCGGGTTGAGCACCGTCACCTGGTTGGCCACCGCCACCGCGAGGAACTGCGCCGCCCGCAGGTACACGTCACGCGCCGGGCCGTCTCCCGCCTCCGCCGCCTGCTCCAGCGTCACCGGCGTCACCCGCGCCGCGTCTCCACCGGACAGCTCCGCCAGCTTCGGCGAGTCCCCGGCCGCGAGCAGCTCGCGCGTCTGGGCGATGAGGTTGTGCCCGCCCGCGTACGCCTCCAGGCACCCCAACTCACCGCAGCCGCAGCGCCGGCCACCGGGCACCACCTTGATGTGGCCCAGCTCGCCCGCCACGCCGCCCGCGCCGTCCAGCAGCCTCCCGTTGGCGATGATGGCGCTGCCCACGCCCGAGCCGACGAAGACGACGAGCATGTCGCTCGCCCCGCGCCCCGCGCCCGCGTGCAGTTCGCCCCAGGCCGCGGCGGCCAGGTCATTCACGATGCGGACCGGCTGGCCCAGCCGCGAGGTGAGCATCTGCCCCAGCGGTACGTTGCGCCAGCCGAGGTTGGGAGCCACCGACAGCACGCCCGAGTCCTTGTGAATCTGCGCGGCGGCCCCCACCCCGCAGCCGCCCACCTGCACTCCGGCGGACTTCACGGCGGCGGACGCGGCCTGGGCGATGGTCTCCACCACCCCGGCGGGACTGCGCTCGGCCAGGGCCACCTTCGACGAAGCGAGAATCTTCCCGCCCGCGTCCACCACGGCGGCACGGGCGAAGGTCCCTCCCAGGTCGATTCCCAGCGTCGGCATCGGCAACGTTCCTTTCTCAGCCCTTCAGCTTGGAGACCAACGCCGAGACCAGCGTGTCCACTTCCTTCAGCTTCGCCTCGTCCTTCAGCTTCCCTTCCGGCGTGAAGGCCTCCCCGGCCTTCGGCAGGTGCACCTGCGCGGGGAGCACGTGCGCCCCCACGCCGGACAGCACCTGCCGCAGGTGCGGCTGCATGCGCACCGTGCCGAAGGGCCCCGGCGAGGCCCCCATCATCGCCACCCACTTCTCGTGGAACAGCCGCCCCGGCGGACGCGACACCCAGTCGATGGCGTTCTTCAGCCCGCCCGGAATGGACGAGTTGTACTCCGGGCTGGAGATGATGAGCCCCTGCGCCTTGCCCAGCCGCTCACGCAACTCGGTGACGGGAGCCGGCAGGCCCGCCGCCTCCACATCCCCGTCGTAGAAGGGCAGGTTGAGCGCCTTCAGGTCCACCACGTCCACCTCCGCCCCGAGCGAGCGGGCATGGTGGACGGCGATGTCGAGCAGCTTCCGGTTGAAGCCTCCGGTCCGGAAGCTGCCGCTCACGGCGAGGATGTGGGGCGCCGTCATCTTCAGCCACCCACTTCCTTCTGCACCTTGGCCACGGTGCCCTCGATGAGCGCCTGGATTTCCTTCAGGCGCTCGGGCGTGTTGGCCTCGAAGCGCAGCACCAGGATGGGCTGCGTGTTGGAGGCGCGGATGAGGCCCCAGCCGTCAGGGAACGTCACGCGCACGCCGTCCACGTCGATGATTTTGTGGCCCGCCGCGCGCAGCGTCTCCGTGGCGCGCTTCACCATCTCGAACTTCTTCTCCTCCTTCGTGTCGAAGCGCAGCTCCGGGCTGGCGTACGTCTTCGGCACGTCGGAGAGCAGCTGCGACAGCGGCTTCGGCTCGTTGGTGAGGATTTCGAGCAGGCGCGCCGTGGAGTAGATGGCGTCGTCGAAGCCGAAGTAGCGGTTCTTGAAGAAGATGTGGCCGCTCATCTCGCCGGCCAGCTCCGCGTGCTCCTCCTTCATCTTCGACTTGATGAGCGAGTGGCCCGCCTTCCACATGACGGGCTTGCCGCCGTGCTTGGCGATGTCGTCGTACAGCGTGTAGCTGCACTTCACCTCGCCGACGATGGCCGCGCCCGGGCTCTCCTTCAGCACGTAGCGGCTGAAGAGCACCATGATCTGGTCACCCCAGAGGATGTTGCCCTGGTCGTCGATGACGCCGATGCGGTCCGTGTCGCCGTCGTAGGCGATGCCCACCTCGGCCTTCTCGCGCTTCACCGCCTCGATGAGGTCCTCGAGGTTCTCCACCACCGTCGGGTCCGGGTGGTGGTTGGGGAACGTCGCGTCCATCTCGCAGAAGAGGGGCACCACGTCGAAGCCCATGGCGCGGAACAGCGGCACCGCGACGGCGCCGCCCGTGCCGTTGCCGGCGTCGATGACGATGCGCATCCCCTTGCGGCCCATCTTCACCGTCTGCTGGATGAAGTGGTTGTACGAGGTGATGATGTCGAAGGGCTCCACCTTGCCCTTCTTCGTGCCCACCTCGAAGTCCTTCGCCTCGATGAGCTTGCGGAGGGCCTGGATTTCGTGGCTGTGGAAGGTGGTCTTCCCCGCGCCAATCTTGAAGCCGTTGTACTCGGGCGGGTTGTGGCTGCCGGTAATCATGGCGAGCCCGTCCACCGGCAGCGTGTTGGCCGCGAAGTACGTCAGGGGCGTGGGCACCACGCCGACGTCGAGCACGTTGAGGCCGGTGGACGTCAGGCCCGCGCAGAGCGAGTCACGGAAGCGGGTGGAGGACTCGCGGCAGTCCCGGCCGACGACGATGGAGCGCCCGCCCTGGCGCCGGATGATGGTGCCCAGGCCCTTGCCCAGCAGCTCCACCACCTCGGCGGTGAGGTCCTTGTCGACCAGACCCCGGATGTCGTACTCGCGAAAGATATGCGTGTTCATGAAGGTGTCCCCGCCCCCAGGATGCCAGAGGGCATGACAGAGGGCGGCGGACTCTACACGAGCACGGGGCCGGGCGGCACACTGCTCAGGGGCCGGGCTGACTCCTGAACGACTCGGCCCCCCGGGGCTCCCGCCCGTACGCCTCCCCGACGGCCAGCGGGGCGAACCAGAGCAGGTCCAGGGCCATCATCCCCGCCGAGTCGAACAGGCCCATCTCCGTCCGGGCCGGGTCCAGTGCCAGCTCGAAGGTGGCCACCTCCCCCGGCGCCAGCGTGCGGGTGGACAGTTGGGGGGCAAAGGGGACCCGGGTGTCCGCCGAGAGACGCAGGCCGCCCAATGCCACGGGGGCGCTGCCCCGGTTGTAGAGCTGGACCCAGAAGACGTGGGCCGACTTGCGCCCTACCCGGTCGATGACCAGGGGGCCCTGGCCATGCTTCTCCAACGCGTCCAGGTGGGCGAGCAGCCAGGCGCGGCGCTCACGGACGAAGCGGCGCAGGTACTTCGCGCGCTCTGCGTCTCGCGGCTGTAGATGAGGTAGCTGCGCGCGTCCTGATGTGTGTGATTGACGATGAAGGAGTCCAGCACCATCCAGGTGATGTAGTCGTCCAGCTCCAGACTCTTTCGCGCGAAGGACTCGAAGCGGTCCGGCGGCGTGCGGTTGAGGCCGTCGAGGAAGGTCCACAGCCGGTCCCAGGGCTCCTTCTCGTTCGTCTTCTTCTCCCAGCTCTCCATGTACGGCTGCTTGGGCGGCGGGCGCAGCTCGCAGTCGTGCATGCCGCAGCGGTAGATGTCGCCGTCGTCGTCCAGCCCGAGTGCCTTCAGGAAGTCCTTGGTGATGGACTCCACCTCCACGTAGACGCCCTCGTATCTGCCATTGAGATACAGATTGACGTAGCGGACGCGCGGCACGCGCAGGCCCAGGCTGGCCGCGGTGTCGTACCAGAGCTTCTCGGTGATGTAGCCACCGTCCTTCCAGCGCACAGGGCAAAGCGTTTCATGTCGCCTGCCCACAAGGGCAATTACCGCGCCAGCGACATGGGCTCGTGACTTGCCAGGAATTGCGAAGCGTGGAGGGGCACGAAGGGTAAGGCTTTACCCCACCGCGCGAGGTGGCCTCTCAGACCAGGGACGCAGGAGACTGTGCACTGCCTGCCGGGGCCACACCCGCGGAAGTGCGCTGGCGCAGCTCCTGGTAGTGGCGCAGCCAGGAGACGTTGAGCGGGTCCAACGCGAGCGCCTCGGCGTAGCGGGAGAGCGCGCCGCGCAGGGCCCGCTGCACCTCCAGCGCGTGGCCCTGGGTGAAGAGGGTGCGCGCGCGGGCCTCCGCGTCGGGGCGGGCGGCCAGGTACGCGCGGCGCAGCGGCTCGATGGACTCTTCCGTGAGGCCCGCCTCGACGCAGCGCGCGAGCCCGGCGAGGTTGGTGCGGAGGGCGTCGAAGCCCGCGCGGTGCAGCGGCTCGCCCAGGGTGCGGCGGGCGGCCTCGACGCGCTGACGGAGGGACTCCAGGGCCCGGCGCTGCTCCTCGGGCAGCACGCGCTGACGGAAGCCATCCAGGCGGCGCAGCGCGGCGCTGGCGCGGCGGCGTACCTCCTCGAAGTCCGCGTGCCGCGGAGCGCCCAGCAGGGTGTACGGGTCCTTCGCCGCGTCGGCGGCGCGCGCCAGCAGGCGGGCGAGCTCGGCGTCCGGGCGCGGCGGCTTGCGCGTGCTCGCGAGGGCCTGCGCCAGCAACTGCCGCAGCGGCTCACCGGGCTCCGCGTACTGGACGAAGACGCCGGCGGCCACGTTCCAGATGCGGGCCTCGTCGTGGGTGACCTGACGGACGACGTCGCACTCGCACCGCACCGTCCGCCCGGCGAAGGTCAGCTCCACCGGCAGCCGCGCGGCGAGCGGCGGCAGCGTCCCCTGCCACGCGGCGAAGAAGCCGTCCGTCGTCACGTCACCGGCGTCCACGGAGACGAGGCCCGCCGCCTCGCCCAGTCCCACGCGGATGCGCAGGCCCGCGGGCGCGGGCACGCACGGCGCGGACACCTCCAGCACCGGCGTGGCGACGTGGGCCACCTCGCGCAGCGCGAGGTGCAGCGGCGTGGCGCCGTCCGCGGGCACCGACTGCCCGAAGATGGAGATGAAGGCGCCGCTGCCCGGCACGGCCATGTCGGGAGTGAGGCGGATGGGCGGAACGATGTCCCACGGCACGCCCGTGTCGGGGAAGGGCCCGTTGCTGGAGACGAGGGAAGCGGGCGCGCCGTCCACCAGCTCGTCCACCACCACTTCGATTTCGGGGAGCAGCTCCTCGTCATCCGCGAACGGCGAGCGCGGCTCGGGCGGCAGGAGGACGGACGCGAGGCAGCTCGAGAGCGCCTCGCGGAAGGCGCGCGCATCCGGGAAGCGGTCATCCGGGCGCTGGGCCAGAGCGCGCAGCAGCACCTCGGACAGCGCGGGCGGCACGCTGGGATTGAGCGCGTGCGGCTGCGGCGGGGCCAGCTCGCCCACGCGGCCGAAGCCGAAGGGCAGCCGCCCGGTGACGAGCAGGTAGCCCACCACGCCCAGCGCGTACAGGTCCGCGCGGCCATCCACGGCTTCGCCGGCCCACTGCTCGGGAGCGATGAAGGCGGGCGAGCCCACCACCATGCCGCAAGCGCGCTCCTCCTTGGAAAGACTGGCGCTGAGCACGGCGCTGGCGCCGAAGTCGAGCACCTTCACCCGCCGCGCTCCGTACTTGTCGCGGGTGAGGACGAGGTTGTCGGCGGACAAGTCACAGTGCACGAGGCCTCGCGCGTGCGCGGCCTCCACGCCCTCCAGCGCCTGGACGAGGAGCTCCACGGCCTCCACCGGCGCCAGCGGCATGGGCAGACGCGAGAAGGGCTCGCCGTTGGCGTACTCCATGAGGAGGCACGGCAGGCCATGGGGACCGGGGCGCGCGTCGAGCACGCGGGCCACATGGCGGTGCGTGAGCTCGCGCAGGGCGCGGGCCTCCGCGTAGAAGCGCTGGCGCATGGCGGGCCGCGCGGCCAGGTGCGGGTGCAGCACCTTCACGGCGAAGCGGTGCGCGGTGGGAAGGTGTTCGGCGAGATACACCGTGCCCAGGGCCCCCGCCCCCAGCCGGCGCTTCAGCACGAGCGGCCCGTGCCGCTGGCCGACCAGCGACACGTCCTCGGCGTTGGTGGAGGCAGCCTGCTCGGCCGGGCAAGGAGTCCCGGCCGTGTGGGCCGCCGCGCAGTGCTTGCATGCCATCGAAGCCACCCTCGTTGCGCCCCGGAAAGCGGAGCGGGCGGCGTCGGCTCTGCAACCTTCGTGCAGCCCCCGTTCGTCGATGAGTGGACAAGGCAACCTCCCGGGAGAGCGGGGGCGCGGGTGTGCGGGTCCCAACGCACCCGTAATTCTTCCAGGGGTGCTGGCGAAGAATCTCCCGCGCACATCCGGCGCCATGCGGGCACTTCCGAGGGCTGTCACCCCCGCCTGCTACTCCGGTACGGACGAGAGGCCCTCCATGTTCATCCATCACCCCGGCCGTCGCGGCTGTAGCAGCCACAAATACAGCGGCCGGCCTCATGTATTGATTGCAACGCTCCTGGCCACCACCGGCTGTGGCACCTGGAACCTGAAGGAGATGCCGCTGAGCGAGCTCGACAGCGGCGCGCTGCACTACCGCTCCGCGTCTCCGCCGTCGTTCACGCAGACGGAGGAGAAGGCGGGGGGTGATGCATCGGCGCAGGGCATCGCCGCGAGCGGTGATGCGAGCCCGGCCCATGCGGGTCGTGCGAGGACCGCTGACGAGGCAGCAGCGCAAGTGGCCCGTGTGGCGAGCACCGTGAAGCAACGGCTGCTGCGAAGTGACGCGCTCGTGCAGGTGATGTCGCGAGCCGGTCTCACGCGGGCACACGAGCAGTTGCCCGACGGCGCGCCGCTCTCGCCGGAGGAGGCCTCGGCGCTGTTCGGAGCGTTGTTGGAGAAGCCCGTCACGGTGGAGAGCTTCGGTCCGCGACTCGTCGCCTCGCGGCTGTTGCGCGAGGTGGTGGAGGGTGACGAAGAGGTGTCGCGCGCGGAGCTGCAGGAGCGCGTGAAGCGCAATGAGCGCCTCGCGGTGCTGCGTCCGGACGGAGTGCTGGCCATGGCCCTCACGGGCACGGCGAGGCAGCGCGTGGGCGAGGTGCAGTGGAGGGAAGGCTCCTTCCGCGCGGGCAGCTTCGTGGTGGGCTCGCTCTACTCGGAAGCCACGGGCGTCTGGCGTCCCGTGGACGCGGCGCTCCAGCGAGGCTGGGACAGCCCTGTCCTGGCGGAGGTGCGCGACGAGGCCATTGCACAGGGCGGCGCCGAGGACTCGTTCATCGAGCTGGTCCTCGTGCTGGGACAGCTCCTCACGCAGCCGGGCGACCACCCCGCCGCGCTGGCACAGCTCCCCGAGGGACTCGCCACGCTCGTCACGTCCTCGCCCGCGTATCTGCGGCGCTTCCAACGACTGACGCGTGGAGAGCAGGTCCGCGAGCTGTCGAAGCTGAGCGCCACGCTGCTGTCCACGTGGGGCACGGTGACGGGAACGCCTCGCACGCTGGCGGCACTGGGCCGGGGATGGGAGGCACATCGCATCCCGGTGCTGTCGCTCTCGGAAGACGGCACGTTGGCGGTGGAGCGCCTCGCGGTGCCCGTGGGCCGCGCCGTCACCGTGCTCGGCGATGGGCCCGGCGCGGCCGCCATCCTCCACCTCGAGACATCACTGGCCGAGCCGAGCCGCCGGCCCGAGCCCACGGGAGGGCCCGGCCGCTGGGCACCCTCCCGCGAGCTGCTGTCCCCGCGTGCGGCGCGCTACCAGGAACACGTCTCCGGCCATCCCGTGAGCGAGGCGTACTGGCTGGGTGAGCCGGGCCGGAAGGACAGCACGCGGTTCGACGGCTTCGAGGACGGAGCGTTGCTGGAGGTCCGAGGCCCGGGGCTCGCGAGCCGCTTCAACGACGACCTCACGCCGAAGCCCTCGTTCGCGAAGTGGGGCGCGAAGGCGCTCGTCGAGCAGGCGCGCCGACAACATCAAGCGGCGCTCGCAATGGGAGCACGCATCCGCTGGCGAGTCGCGGAGGAGAAGGCCGCCCGCGCGATTCAGAAGCTCTTCGACGACGCGCAGCTCGACGAGGTGGAAGTCCTCCACACGCCCGCGCCGCAATGAAGCGCGGGCGGTGAGGCACCCTCGCGCGGCTACAGGTACTTCGTCATCTTGCGAGCCTTGAGCGCCTCGACGACCTTGCGCACGTCCTGGCTCTTGTCCTTCGGCACCACGAGGACGGCGTCGCCGGAGTCCACCACCACGACATCGGTGAGGCCCACCACGGCCAGCGGGCGCTTCTCCGCGAGCACCACGCAGTTCTTGCAGTCCACCACCACCGCCGAGTCACCGGACACCACGTTGCCGTTGGCATCCGCGGGGCGGACCTCGGGAATCGCCGCGAAGGAGCCCACGTCGGACCAGCCGAAGTCACCCGGCAGCACGGCGATGTTGGACGCCTTCTCCATGACGCCATAGTCGATGGAGATGGACGGCAGCTTGGGGAACACCTTCTTCAGCACCGACGCGAAGGTGCGCTTGCCCGCGGCCTTCTTCAGCGCGTCCAGCCCCTTCTTCATCTCCGGCATGTGCTGCGCGAAGGCCTCCAGGATGACGTCCGCGCGGAACACGAAGATGCCGCCATTCCACAGGTAGTCACCCGAGGCGAGGTAGCCCTTCGCCGTCTCGAGGTCAGGCTTCTCCTTGAACGCCTGCACCTTGCGGCCGCCCCCCTCCAGCGACTCGCCCACCTGGATGTAGCCGTAGCCCGTCTCCGGATGCGCGGGCTTGATGCCCAGCGTGACGATGTGGCCCGCCTCGGCAATCTTCGCGGCCTCGGCCAGGGTGCGCTTGAAGCCGGCCACGTCCGCCACGTGGTGGTCCGACGGCAACACCACCATGACGCCCTTCGGATTGCGCGCGGCCACCTGCACGGCGGCCAGGGCAATCGCGGGCGCGGTGTTGCGGGCCACGGGCTCCACCAGGAGGTTGGCCTTGGGCAGGCCCTTCACCAGCTTCGCCGCGTTCTTCGCGTGCAGCGGGCCACAGACGATGAAGGTGTCCTTCACCGACGCGAGCCCCTTGAGGCGCGCGGAGGTGTCGGTGATGAGGGGCTGCTTCGAGGCCAGCGGCAGGAACTGCTTGGGGCGCGCCTGGCGGGACAGGGGCCAGAAGCGGGTGCCGGAGCCACCGGCCATGATGACGGGATAGAGGGCCATAACGGGTATCGAACTCCTGGTATGGCGGCGCACCATACCGTTTCGGCCCCTCGGGGGAAGGGAGTCATGCCGCTGACAGCCCGCCTGCCCCACACTCGGGGAGACTCCGAATGTAGGTGAGAGTTTTGACCCGCCCCCAAAAAGCCAGTCTCATGCCGCGCTGTTGGACTTCCTCAAGGCCAGATCCACCGGGCTGACGCTCGTCCTCACCGTCGCACTGGCGCTGGGACTCTCGTTGGCACCGGTGCCCGAAGCGTTCCGTCCCGTCCCGAGCCTGCAGCGCAGCGGCCCGCTGGGCCCGAAGCTGGTCGCCCTCGTGCTGCCCGCGTCGCTGACGGGCAAGAAGCCCGCTCGCCCGCCCCCGGCGGACACGGCGGTGGCGGACGCGCTCCCTCCCGAAGAGGAGGAGACCGACGCGGGCACGGCCCTGGCGGACACGCCCCCTGCCCTGCCCTCCGTGCCCACCACGCCCGGCATCGGCCTGGAGGAGCTGAGCGCCCCCACCCTGGCCCGCGCGCTGGAATTGGAGGCCCTGCGTGAGCGCATGGGCGCCCAGCACGTGGACATCGAACTGAACTGCCGCAAGTCGGCCCCGGACGGCACGTGCCTGGAGGACGGGCTCGCCCCCTTCTCCCGCGCGCTGGCCGAGCTCCGCGCCGACACCCGCCGCGCGCCGGTGCGCGTGGTGCACCTGGGCGACTCGCTGATTGCGTCCGACCACATCACCGACATGGTGCGGGACAGGCTCCAGGAGCGCTTCGGCGCGGGCGGCAAGGGCTTCCTCTTCATCACCCGCCCGGCGAGCGCCGGCCGCTGGACGCGCTCCGGACGCGGCTCGGACGGCTGGGTGATTGAACGGCTGGTGGACACGAAGTGGCCCCGCGACAGGGTGGGCTGGACGGGCGTGGCCTTCACCTCGGGCGGCGGCTCGCAGAGCACGCGCTATGACGTGGAGGGGGCTCGGACGGCGGAGCTGTTCTTCCTCGCCCAGCCGGCCAGCGGCTCCGTGCAGCTCTCCGTGGACGGCAAGCCGCTGCAGCGCATCCAGACGCGCGGCTTCTCCAAGACGAAGTCCGAGGCCGCCTTCGCCCGCGTCTCGCTGCCCGAGGGCGCGAAGACGCTGTCGCTCACCACGTCCGGCAAGGTGGAGCTGCACGGCGTGACGCTGGAGACGGGGCAGCCCGGCGTCGTCTACGACACGGTGGGCCTGCTCGGCGGAATGGCGGAGGTGTACCTGCGCGCCCAGCCCGCCGCGTTCCGTGCGCAGCTGCGCCAGCGCAAGCCGGCGCTGGTGGTGCTGATGGTGGGCGGCAACGAGGCCTTCTTCTTCTCGCGCGAGCGCACCACGCTGGAGCAGGTGCGGGCGCAGATGAAGGAGCTCATCTCGCGCGTGCGCGCCAACGTGCCGGACTCCGCGTGCCTCGTCATGTCCCCCATCGACGCGGGCGTGCGCACCATGAGCGGCGACATCACCCCCCGCCGCGGCTCCAAGGAAGTGGGCGACATCTTCCGCGAGGAGGCCCGTGCCGGAGGCTGCGCCTTCTACGATGCCTTCACCGCCATGGGCGGCGAGGGCTCCGCGATTCGCTGGCTCGACGAGGGGCTGATGCTGGAGGACCTCGTCCACCCGCGCGTGAAGGGCTCCGATTTGCTGGGCCACCTCTTCGACCTCTCGCTCCAGCGCGCCTTCGCGAAGTCGCATGCGCCGCTCGTGGCCGTGACGGACCCGCCGGGCCTGCAGGGCGCGGACGCGGCGCTGGTGAAGACCTTCGAGCGGCTGGGCCGCCGCGAGGCCGGCGAGTCCGTGCGCGTGGGCATTGCCCAGCTCGGCGCGTCGCACACGGCCTCGCACTACTTCACGGACGCGGTGCGCGAGGTGCTCACCCAGCGCTTCGGCGACGCGGGCCGGGGCTTCATCGCCGCCGGCAAGCCCTCTCCACGCCTGGACGCCGCGAAGGTGGCCCGCGAGCTGGAGGGCGAGTGGGCGGTGGAGGACGCGCTGGAGGCGGCACCGGGTGGCCTCTGGGGCCTCACCGGCATCCGCGCCGTGGGCGCGCCCGGCGCGAAGCTGCGCATCCAGTTCTGCAAGGGCTGCCCCGACGCGAAGACGCCCAACGGCCGGCTGGACCTCTACACGCTGGATGTGCCCAACGCGGGCGCGCCGGAAATCCTCGTGGACGGCCAGCCGGTGCCCCCGGACGCGCCGCTGCCCGAGCCCCTCACCGCGCCCACCGTGCGCATCCGCTCCTTCCCCGTCAGCGGCCCCGCGCACACGGTGCAGGTGTCCGCGCCGGCCGACAGCGGTGTCACCGTGCTGGGCGCCTCACTGGAGCAGGACACGCCCGGCGTGGTGCTGGACGCGCTGGGGCTGCCCGGTGCGACGGCCTTCACGCTGCGGGACATGGACGCGGCGGCGGTGGACGCGCAGCTCACCTCGCGCCGGCCCGACCTGCTCGTCTTCTGGTACGGCACCAACGAAGCCGGCAAGGCGGACCTGGACGCGGAAGCGCTGCGCCGCGACTACCCCGCCCTCATCGCCCGGCTGCGCAAGGCCACCAACGCCGAGTGCCTGCTGCTGGGCCCCACGGACCGGCTGGAGCAGGACGCGAATGGCCAGTGGCATGAAGCGCCCGCGCTGGCCTCGGTGCTGAGGACGCTGCCGCAGGTGGCGAAGGAGGCGGGCTGCGCGTACTGGTCTCCGCGCTCGGCCATGGGCGGTGAGCGCGCCATGCTGCGCTGGCAGCGCGCGGAGCCGGCGCTGGGCCACGCGGACGGCGTGCACCTGACGCCCGAGGGCTACGCGCGGCTGGCGGGAGCCTTCGTGCGCGACTTCCTCTCCGCCTACGAGCTGCACAAGAAGGCCCAGCCCACCGCGCGCGTGGAGGACAACTGACGTGCTGTCCCACAGCCTCCAATACCTCGCCTTCGCCATCGTGGTGTTCGGCACCTACTGGGCGGTGCACAAGCACTACGCGGGCCGCATGGCGGTGCTGCTGCTGGCGAGCGTGTACTTCTACGCCGTCTTCACGCCCTTCCCGCTCCTCATCTTCCTGGCGGGCGTCACGGTGGACCACCTGTGCGTGAAGGGCATGGCCCGCGCGCAGTCACCCGGCGCGCGCAAGGCGCTCGTCACGCTGTCCGTCGTGTCCAACCTGGGGCTGCTCGCGGGCTTCAAGTACCTGGAGCTGTTGCGCGAGACGGCCGTGTCGCTGCTGGCGCCGCTGGGCATCGCGGTGCGGACGGAGCCGTTCCACCTGCTGTTGCCGGTGGGCCTGTCCTTCTACGTCTTCCAGGCCATCAGCTACACGGTGGACGTGTACCGGGGGAAGGCGAGCCCGGAGCACTCGTTCTTCGAGCACCTGCTCTACATGCTCTTCTTCCCGCGCGTGGTGAGCGGCCCCATCGTCCGCGCGTCGGAGCTGATGGCGCACTTCCGCGACACGCCGAGCCTCACGCCCGAGCAGGGCGGCCACGCGCTGTTCCGCATCGCCGTGGGCCTGGTGAAGAAGCTGGTCATCGCGGACGTGTTGGGCAGCGGAATCGTGGACCCCGTCTTCGGCGCGCCGGAGAAGTACGCGTCCGCCGAGTGCATCGTCGCCGCGGTGGCCTACACCTTCGAGCTCTACTACGACTTCTCGGGGTACTCGGACATCGCCATCGGCGTGGCGGCGCTGTTCGGCTTCAAGTTCCCGGAGAACTTCAACCGCCCGTACCTGGCGAAGAACATCGGCGAGTTCTGGAACCGGTGGCACCTGAGCCTGTCCACATGGCTGCGGGACTACCTGTACCGGCCGCTGGGCGGCAACCGCGTGTCGAAGCCGCGAGTGCTCTTCAACCTGATGACGGTGATGGTGCTGGGCGGCCTGTGGCACGGCGCGGACTGGCGCTTCGCCATCTGGGGCGCGGTGCACGGCGTGGCGCTGTGCATCTCCCGCTGCTGGGAGTGGGCGGTGGGCAAGCCCGACTCGCCGGGCATCCCCCGCGTCGCGGCGGGCATGCTGTCCACGTTCATCATCGTGGTGCTGACGCGCGTGGTGTTCCGCGCGCCGGACATGACGCACGCGGGAGAGTTCTACGCGCGGATGATGGCGGGAGTGCCCGGCATCGCCAACGTGAGCCCGCTGGTGTGGAGCATGCTGGCGGCGGCGGTGTTCTTCCACGCGGTGCCGATGAAGGCCTACCACGTGGCGTCGGACCTCTTCGTCCGCATGCCCGTGCCGGTGCGAGCCGTGGCGCTGGTGCTGCTCGGCCTGGGCATCCGCCACCTGTCCGCGGTGGAGACGCGCCCGTACGTGTACCTGCAGTTCTGAGCGGCCTCAGCCCAGCGCCGCGGCCGGGCCCTGCTGCACGTGGTTGAGGAAGTCGCGCAGGATGCGCGCCGTGGCGCCCCAGATGACGTGGGTGCCGTACGTGTAGAAGTACAGCTCGCGCTCGGAGCCGAAGATTTCCTTCCGCTCGATTCGGAGGATGGCCGGGTCCAGCAGGTTGGCCAGCGGGACTTCGAGGATGAAGGCCACCTCGTCCGCGCTCGGTGCGTACTGCCCGTCCCCGGGGATGACGCCCACGAAGGGGCGCACGCGGTACTGGGAGATGGTCGGCACCTCGTCGAGCATGCCAAGCACCCGCACGCGTCGCCGGTCGATGCCCAGCTCCTCCTCCGTCTCGCGCAGCGCGGTGTGCAGCGGCGTCGCGTCCTCCGCGTCACGGCCGCCACCGGGGAAGCTGTACTGGTCCGAGTGGGTGCGCATGTTGGCGGGCCGGCGCGTGAAGAGCACGTGCGGCACGCCGTCACGCTCGAACACGGGCACCAGCACCGAGGCCTCGCGCAGCACCAGCCCCGGCAGGTCCACCGTACGTGCCGGCCGCGACGACAGCCGCGACTCCAACGATTGGAACAGCGACTCCACGCTCACGACGGCACCCTTCGCTAGTCCGTGACCTGCTTCTCAATCTGCTGCTTGCCCGGCTCCTTCGGCAGGTCGATGTTCTCCAGGCCGGAGCGGGGCTGGAGCTTGCCCATCTGCAGGAGCACCAGCAGCAGTCCCCCCAGCACCACGCGGTACACCACGAAGACCAGCGTGGTGCGCGAGCGCAGGTAGCTCAACAGCCAGGCGATGGCCGCCATGCCCGAGGCGAACGC
This sequence comes from Pyxidicoccus sp. M6, assembly GCF_055568925.1. NCBI lineage: Bacteria > Pseudomonadati > Myxococcota > Myxococcia > Myxococcales > Myxococcaceae > Pyxidicoccus > Pyxidicoccus sp. M6. Next base: position 11,591,064 of record NZ_CM145714.1, read on the forward strand.
CACCAGCGTGCCCACCCAGAGAGACAGGGCGGACGGCCGCTCGGTGGCCTCCAGCAGGTGCTTGAGCTCGAAGACGCCGGCCAGGGTGGTGGCGGGGATGGACAGCAGGAAGGAGTAGCGCGCGGCGTCCTCGCGCTTGAGGCCCAGGGACAGGCCTCCCGTCAGCGTGGTGCCCGAGCGCGACGAGCCCGGAATCAGCGCCAGCGCCTGCCACAGGCCGATGATGATGCCGTCCTTCCAGCGCATGTCCTCCAGCGTCCGCTTGTGAGAAGCGGCGCGCTCCACCACGAAGAGGATGATGGCGAGGACGATGAGGCTGCCGGCGATGACGTAGAGCGAGCGGAACTGGTTCTCGATGAGCTTCTTGAAGAGGAGCCCGCAGACGCCGATAGGCAGCGTGCCCACGAGGACGAACCACGCCAGTCGCGACTCGAGCGTGCCGAACGGGTCCTTCCGCGCCAGCCCGCGGAAGAAGGCCGCGGTGAGCGCGACGATGTCCTTGCGGAAGTAGATGAGCACGGCGGCCACCGTGCCGAGCTGGATGACGGCGGAGTACGCGGCTCCGGGGTCCTTCCAGCCGAACAGCTCCGGGGCGATGCGCAGGTGCGCGGTGGAGCTGATGGGGAGGAACTCGGTGAGGCCCTGGACGAGGCCCAGGACGATGGCTTGGAGGATGCTCATAAGGGCGCGGCCCCCGGATGTATGTCCGGACTCCCCCGCCAGCAAGGGCGTTCATCCGTCACTGTGCGGGCCCACACGCACGGGACGGGGTAGGCTGCGCGGCGCGCCATGCCCCCTGCCCCGCCCTGTCCCTGCTGCTCCGGACTCCGCTACAAGGAGTGCTGCGCTCCGTTCCACCGTGGAGAGGCGGAGCCGCCCGACGCCGAGAAGCTGATGCGCAGCCGTTACAGCGCATTCGCCATGAGGGACGTGGCGTACCTGTGGAAGACACTGCACCCGGACCACCCGGACCGGGCCCGGCCTCGCGAGGAGTACCTGAGAGACCTGCGCGCCTATGCACAGGGGCATCAGTTCCCGAAGCTGGTGGTGATGGGCTGGAGGCCGCCGGATGCGTCCGGGCTGGCGCAGGTGCTGTTCTTCGCCAAGGTGTTCGAGAAGGGGAAGGAGCGCTCCTTCGTGGAGCGCTCGGACTTCCGGCACGACGGGACGGGGTGGCGTTACCTGTCCGGCGTCACGGTGCAGCCGAAGGCGCTGGACGTTCCGCCGGAGACACTCACGTTGGAGACGTTCCCCGGGTAGCGGAAGGGCCGCCTTCCCTTGAGGAGGAAGGCGGCCCCGCGCTCATGGACTACGCCAACAGGGGCTGCTCAGGCTGGATGTCCCCCTGGTCCTTCGGGTCAGTCGGTGGCGGATCCCCGATGGACGTCTCATCCGGCCGGTCCCAGGGCCCCGTCGGCACCAGGATGGGCCCAGAGGACTCGGCAACAGCAGGCTGTACGGGCTGGATGTTGCCCTTGTCCTTCGGGTCCGTCGGCGGCGGGTCCCCGATAGACGTCTCATCTGGCCGGTCCCATGGCTCCGTCGGCAACAGGATGGGTCCGGAGGACTCGGCCACGACGACCAGGGTTGGCTGGATGTTGCCCGGGTCCTTCGGAGAGTCAGGCGGGTCGTCGCCGATCTCCGTCGAGTCCGGTTTGTCGTCGGGGCCCGTCGGCAACAGGATGGGCCCGGAGGATTCGGCGCGCCTGAAGCCCTCGCCTATGGAGACAGTCACGAGCGTGGGCTGGATGTTCCCCTGGTCCTTCGGATCGTTCGGCGGTGGGTCACCAATCTCCGTCGGGTCGGGCTCATCCCCAGTTCTCGTTGGGATCACGATGGGGCCCGGTGGTCCAGCCGTCCCCACCATGGGTCCAATGACCAGCGTCAACATCGCCCACTTCCACATCTGACTCTTCATCTACTCCCCCTCTGAACAACTCGAAGCGGGCCGGCCACCGCTTCGAGTGCAGACTACAGCGGGGTTCTGACAACCAATGCCGCCCAGGTGTGAAGCCATCTCCTGCTGGCTCCGCACCCGGACGGCATCGCGCACTACCGAGGCACGGTCGTCCCGGGCGCAGGCTGCGTGCTGCTCGGAGGAGCGGGGTCGCTCACGGCATCGACCGCGTTGGCACTGCTCCACGCCAACTGCGAGAAGGTCTCAATCTGTTTCGGAGCGGCTCCGCCCTGGTCCTTCGGGTCCTCCGGTGGCTCGTCGCCAATCTCATTGCTATCGAAGCAGGGGTCGAAGGTCGGCTCATCGTCTCCCGAGCCTGTCCCCGTAGAAGGCGAAGTCGCGCCTGACGCTACTGCGGCACTTCCCGCCGCGCTCTTCCCTTCGAGCACCTTCACAGGAGAGGTGTAGAGCACGACCGGGATGCGGGACTTGTAGACGTTCGCAAGGAAGGACTCGCGGCTACTCCGGTCGCCCTTCACCAGATACGTGAAGCTCTTCATCTGCAGGTTGATGCCTGCGGCAAGAAACGCCCCTGTGTCCGGGCAGAGCCCCACAATGACCTGTGTGGCGCCAGGCGGAGGGCTTCCACCAGGAGGCAGCGATTGGACAGGTGGTGCCTTGGGCCCGGGCCCCGGCTCGGGGCAAGCATTCGGCGTCGGCCGCGGTTCGAAAACCCGGCACCCCGTGACTGCTCCAGCCAACACGATGCACAGCAAAATCTTCTTCATCATTGTCATCCCCCTCCTCACGAACAGAGCTGTTTCACCCAGCTCTCAATCGAACACCAGAACGGAGCGCACCCAACTTCGGGGGTCACGCGCCAACCACTGCATGCGCACGTCGCGAAGCGCGACTGACGCGGACTGCCCACGCCGGATGCGCTCGCGCACAGCACTGAAGAACGGCCCCGCTTCTGCATCTGGAACGTCCACTGTGGCAGCAAGCACGGCACTCGCCCCTGCATCGACGAAGGCGACAGGCAGACTGAAGCGCTCATAGGTCCATGGCGCTCCCCGGGCCGCGCGACATGCGGCCAGGATGACCAGTGGCTGGCGCCGCAGAGGCTGCGCCTGAACCTCCCCTGCGGTGAGGGCATAGCGCCCGTCTTCTTCAGGTGACAGCACCAGAAGCGAAGCCTCGGAGAGATTGGGGTTAACCAATCCATGTGCGTGAATCTCGATCTCCGTTGCATTCTCCATTGCATCCAGAATGCGCGAGGGTGTTGCATCTGAACCGGACAGAACGGTGGTGCCCTCTCCCGTCATTCCATTCCAAGCGCCCAGTGATGGAAGCCCCAGGTCCATCGGTGCCTTCACGTCGGCAACGACGAGACGACGCGCAGGAGATGCAACAGGAGCGGTTTGCAGAGGCTGGCGCACATAATAGGCCCAGGCCATTTCTGCGGGCAGCAAACCGGCACGTCCATGTAGTGGCGGGCGCGCAACGACGTACACCTGCTCGCACGCACGCAGAGGAGCTACCAATGACTCTGGGATGAGCCCCTCCACGTCTTCACTGAGAGGTACTCTTCGACTCGCATCGTAGTAGCCCTTCAGTCGCCCATCTGGGCCGCGAGTCATGACGAGCGTTCGTTCGACATCGACCGCGACGGCAACAAGACAGCGCTCCGGTAGGGGACTGCCCAGCTCTTCGCCGAACAGTGTCAGCGCCTGCTCGTATTCACCTGCCCTACCTGCGGCAAATGATAGCGAGGCATAACTATAGGCACGCGCTTTGCGCGCATTCACGTTGTAGGAAGGTAGGAGGCGTGCCTCGGCAATGGCCTGCCGGAGCAAGGCTTCTCCGCGGGTCCGATCTCGTTCGACCATGAAGCGCCCCTCAATGTGCGTGAGAAGTGCCAGGTCCCCAGGCTTGAGTTTGCCCTCCTTGCGCTGCTCCGCCAGCGCATCCGTGAATCGAGCGTCCTGAGATGGCTCGGGATACATCCGAGCCAGATCTGCCAGTGTCATTGCACCCGACAACAGCAAGGGGCCCTTGCACGAGAGCGCCTCCTGCATGTGTTCACGAGCCTCTGTCAGAGAGAAATCTGACAAGGCTGCGAGCGCCTCGTTGGACCCGACAAAATGACGAATAGCGCAATCATCAGGATACTGAGCAAGTGCCTCCTCTAGATATGCGCGCGCCAGGGCCGCCTCGCCCTGATATCGGGCGTTCTGTCCGAGGTGCAGGAGAAGTTTTGCGTCCCCCCATCTACCGTCGCCCCGGTATGCCATTCGTGCCGCAAGCACGTGCTTGTTCGACTCCGGAATCCGGTGGAGCTGCCGGTAGAGCTCGCCCAGGTCGGATTCGATAGGAACGCAGCGGTACCCGATCGGCTGCTTTCCACAACGAGTAACCGCGTCCAACAGGAGTTGCTCCGCGCGAAGCAGCTCGCCTCGCGAAATGGCGGCCAATGCTTGCTCTTGCTCCGCAAGCAGCAGGAACCAGGGGTCATCCGATTGCCCAGCGAGGTCTGTGAACGTGTCCAGGTGCTCCCGGATCTTCCGCTCGCGGACAAGCGCTCCCATATACAGGTCCCGCTCCCCGGCGCGGAGCACCTCTTCCAGATACGCGGGAAGCCCTCCCTCCACCCGATGCGTGCGGTACAGTTCCAGGTACCGCTTTGCCAGCGGCGCACGACGGCGGAAGTCACGTGCTTCCGCCCAGCGGACGGCATCCCGCAGCGCCGTGCCTCCGTGACGCACGTCCAATGTCTCGGCCACAGGCCAGAGCGCCTTGAGCCGGTCTATCGACGGTGCCGAACGGATGGCCTCGTACAGATACATACGGAAGATGCCGGGCCGAGCCTGGAGAAGCCCCGGAGGCACCAGCTTCTCCCCCGCCACCATGGCCTCTCCCAGCGCCACGGTCTTCTTCCATTCATCCATCCCCTCCAACCGCCCGCGCAGCGACTCCGCCCGAGCCTTCGCCTCTCCCGCCCACCCGTGCTCCCCCAGCGCGGCCACCGCGTCGAACGACTGCGCCGCCAGCGCCCACAGCTCCAGCTCCTTCAGCACCAGCCCGCGGTTCCACAACGCCTGCGCATGCTTCGGGTCCGCCTTCAGCGCGCCCTCCAGCAGTTCCAGCGCCTTCGCATGGTCCTTCTTGTCCAGCGCAAGGATGGCCTTGTCGCTCGCCGCATCCGGAGAGTCCCCCGCCTTCGACAGGTACGGCGCCGCCATCTGCGCGTTGCCGCGCACCAGGTACGCCGCCGCCAGCCCGCGCACGTCCCCTTCCGCCTCCATCCGCGCCAGCTCGCGCAGCGGCGCCGGTGGCAACGCCCCCGCATCCCCCGAGCGCATCGGCCCGTAGGGACGGTGCACGTCCGCTCCCGGATAGCTCACCCGTGCTTCAATCGCGCGCGTGGGCGAATCCGCGAGGAACAGCGCCGGAGGCACCTGCTCACGCGTGGCACTCCGGAGCGATGGCAGGCCCACCGTCGCCGCGACCACTCCCGCCGTGGCGGCCAGGAGCATCCACTTCGCCCGGCGCAGCCACGGACTCCAGGAACGAGGCTTGTCCTCGACCAACTTGGAGCTCCCTACTTGTGCGCCGTGGCTTCTCACGCCCAACCAACGGCGGCACCCGTGAATCTTCCCGCCAAGACGCTACGCTCCTTGCACCTCGGCCGCGACTTTCACTTGCCCGGTGCTCGGCACCGCCGGCGTCGACACCCACGTAGATGCAGCCTCACGGCAAATACCGGGTGCGGGCAGTGGCACACGCCTTCGTGTCCACACGGCCACGCGTCCCCACGTCATCCACCTGCGCGCAGGCTGGCCCACACCTTGCTCCAGGCGCCACCCGCCTCACGAACCCCCAGGAGCTCCCGCATGTCCCAACGCCACGCCGCCGCGCTGCTCGTGCTGACCACGCTCGCCTCCTCGCTCTGCGCCGCCGCGCCACGGAAGCCCGCCCCGGCGCACCCGGGCTGCTTCCTGCTCATGGACCTGGAGACCGGGAATGTGACGCGCAACAACGCGGACAAGTGCGCCAGGCGCCTCGTCCCCGCCTCGTCCTTCAAGGTGCCGCACGCGCTCATCGCCCTGGAGACGGGCGTCCTCTCCGGCCCCACCGAGGTCCGCAAGTGGGACGGCACGAAGCACGCCGTGGAGATGTGGAACCAGGACCAGACGCTCGACACGGCGATGCGCCGCTCCGCCCTCTGGTTCTTCCAGGGGACGGCGAAGCAGATTGGCCGCGAGCGCATGGAGGAATGGCTGAAGCGCTTCCGCTACGGCAACGCGGACGCCTCCGGCGACATCACCCGCTTCTGGCTGGGCGGCCCGCTGCGCATCTCCCCGGACGAGCAGCTCGACTTCCTCGCCCGCATGTACCGCGGTGAATTGCCCGTGAGCGCGAAGACGCTGGAGGCCGTGAAGGCCACGCTGGTGCAGGGCCCGGACACCGTGGCCAACACCCGCGACGGCATCAACATGGGCGGCCCATGGAAGGACGGCGCGGTGCTGAGCTGCAAGACGGGCACGTACACGCAACCCGAGGGCGACATCACCTGGCTCATCGGCCACATCGCCACGCCGCGCGGGCGCTACGTCTTCGTCAGCGCCGTGCAGTCCCTGGGGGGCACGAAGCACACGCCCCACCCCGCGCTCGCCTCCGCCATCGACGCGCTGAAGGCGCAGGGCCTGCTCTGAAACATTGAAGCGAAAGCGCCTGCCCGCCGCTCAGCGCTGACGCGGGCACGCATGGGCCAGTCGGCGCACCGCCTCGCGCAACTCCTCCGGCGTGAGCGAGGCGTAGCCCAGTCGGAATGCCTCCGGGCCCCGGCCCTCCAGCACGAAGGCCTGTCCGGCCGTCACGTGCACCCCTTCCGAGCGGGCACGCTTCGCCCAGGCCCCCGCGTCCACCCCGTCCCTGGCATGCGCCCAGAGCGCGAGTCCTCCGGCGGGCACCTCGAACTCCAGCAGGCCGTCCAATCCGGTGCGCAAGGCCTCGGCGAGCGCGTCACGCCGTGCCTGGTACTCGCGGCGCGCGCGGCGGGCATGGCGCTGCAGCTCGCCCTCCTCCAGCAGCTCCGCCACGGCCCGCTCCAGCGGCGCATCACCCTGGCGGTCCACCACCATGCGCAGCGCGGCGAGCTGCCTCACCACGGGGGCCGGGGCCACGCAGTAGCCCAGCCGCAGCCCCGGTGCCACCAGCTTGGACAGCGAGCCCACGTAGACGACGCTGCCCGAGCGGTCCGCGCTCGCGAGCGGGAGCACGGGACGCCCCTCGTAGTGGAAGTCGTGGTCATAGTCGTCCTCCACCACGGCCAGGCCCGCGTCCCCGGCGAGGCGGAGCAGTTCCACCCGGCGCGCGGCGGTGAGCGTCACGGTGGTGGGGTACTGGTGGTGCGGCGTGAGAAACACGGCGCGCACCGTCTTCCGCGCGAGCAGCGCGCGCAGGGCATCCACCCGGAGCCCCTGCGCGTCCACTGGCACGCCCACCAGCTTCGCCCCCGCGAGCCTCAGTGCCTCCCACGCGGGCCGGTAGCCCAGCGCCTCCACCGCGACGACGTCCCCGGGACGCACCAGCGCCCGGGCCACGAGGAAGAGTGCCATCTGGCTGCCACGGGTGACGAGGACGTCATCCTCCCCCGCCGCCAGCCCCCGCGTTTCGCTCAGCATGCGCGCCAGGGCGCGGCGCAGCAGCGGCTCCCCGCGCGCATCCCCCGACGCGAGCGTCGTGCGCGCCCGCCCTGTGAGGACGCGGCGGAAGGCTCGCGCCAGCGCGAGCGACGGAGCGAGCCGCACGTCCGGCGCCCCATCGTTGAATCGCAGGGCCCCGCGGACCGGAGGCACTTCCATGTCATCCGGGAATGGCTGCAACGCGTCCAGCGCGAAGGCGGGCCGCTCGGGCATCCGCTGCCTCGGAGCGCTCCCGAAGCCCTTGGGCGTTCTCACCGGCAGCGTTGCGGAGACGAACGTGCCGCGCGACGGCTCCGCCGAGGCCCACCCCTGCTGGATGAGCTCGCGGTACGCCGCGTCCACCGTGTTGCGGTGGATGCCGAGATGCCCGGCCAGCGCGCGCGTGCCGGGCAGCGCGTCACCGGGTGACAGCCGTCCCCGCTCGATGTCGCGAATGATGGCGCGCGACAGCCGCACGAAGAGGGGCCCGTCCGAGGCGGGGCCGAGCTCGATGTTCATCTTCCAGGAGCGGAGCACCGGCCCAGCGTACTTCTCCAGTCCGGCACTTTCGAGGGTGCCGGTTGGTCTCTACCTTCCGCGCGCATCCGCCGCCCGGGAAGTCCTCGCGGCGGGGCGCAAGGAGACGCCATGAGCCAGAGCACCGAGGTGAAGAAGAAGTACGAGTCCGCCGACTTCGACAAGACGCCGCCGCGCCCGCGCGTCGTCATGCCGGAGCGGCTGGCCCATCCCCACGTGGAGGACGCGGGCAGCAACGAGGGCTACTCGAAGGAGCGCAAGCACCCCGTCTTCTTCGTGGACCTGCCCTCGCACGCCATCAGCATGACGATTGGCTGGCTGGAGCCGGGCCAGTCCTCCAACAAGCACCGCCACACCTACGAAACCATCCTCTACGTGCTGGAGGGTGAGGGGTACTCCGAAATCCAGGGCCGGCGCATCCCCTGGAAGCAGGGCGACGCCGTCTACATCCCGGTCTGGGCGTGGCACCACCACGTCAACACGCACCCTACGGCCCGCGCGCGCTACCTCGCCTGCGAGAACGCCCCCATGCTGCAGAACATGGGCGGCGTGGCGCTGCGCGAGGAGGTGGGCGAGAAGGGCCAGTCCCTGCTGCGCAACGGCGAGGAGGGCTGAACATGAGCCGCAACACTCCCCTGCGCGGCATCATCGGCTACACCATCACCCCCTTCAGGGCGGACGGCGCCGTGGACCTCGACACGCTCCGCCGGCTCACCGAGCAGATGGTGGCCGCGGGCGTCCACGCCGTCGCCCCGCTCGGCAGCACGGGCAGCCTGCCCTACCTGGATGACGGCGAGCGCGAGGCCGTCACCGAGTGCACGCTGAAGGCCGTGGCCGGCCGCGTGCCCGTCATGGTGGGCGTCTCCAGCCTCACCACCGAGCGCACCGTGCACCACGCGCGCTTCGCCGAGAAGGCCGGCGCCGCCGCGGTGATGGTGATTCCGATGAGCTACTGGAAGCTCACCGAGGAGGAAATCCTCCGGCACTTCGACCGGGTGGCGAGCGCCATCTCCATCCCCATCATGGCCTACAACAACCCGGCCACGGGCGGGCTGGACCTGACGCCGGAGCTCCTCGCGAAGCTGCTGGAGATTCCCAACGTCACCATGGTGAAGGAGAGCACCGGCGACGTCGGGAGGATGCACCGGCTCCGCCAGGTGGCCGGCGACGACGTCGCGTTCTACAACGGCTCCAACCCGCTCGCGCTCGCGGCCTTCGCGGCCGGAGCCCGCGGCTGGTGCACGGCGGCGCCCGCCCTCATCCCCGAGCTCAACCTGCGCCTCTACGAGGCCATGGGAAGAGCAGACCTCGCCGAGGCCCGGCGCGTCTTCCAGAAGCAATTGCCGCTGCTCCAGTTCATCGTGAAGGGCGGCCTGCCCCGCACCATCGCCGCGGGGCTGGAGCTGCGCGGCACGCCGGTGGGCCCGCTGCGCGCGCCGCTCCTGCCCCTCCCCGACGCGGAGCGGGAGGCGCTGCGCCGCATCCTCGACCGGCTCGAGGCGTGAGGCCGGCGCACCGCACCAGCCCCTGAAACGAAAACGCGCGCCCGCCCCGAGAGGGACAGGCGCGCGGCTTCAACTCAACGAGACCTGCTTGCGCTTCAGACCGCCTTCAGGCGGCTCGACGAAGCGGTGCCACCGACGGCGTCACGCAGGGCGTCCTTCTTGTCGGTGCGCTCCCAGGTGAACTCCTTCTCGGTGCGGCCGAAGTGACCGTAGGCAGCGGTCTTCTGGTAGATGGGCCGCAGCAGGTCCAGGTGCTCGGTGATTTCGCGCGGCTTGAGGCCGAACACCTGACGCACGGCCTTGGCGATGCGCTCCTCGGGAACCGTGGCGGTGCCGAAGGTCTCCACCATGACGCTGACCGGCTCGGCCACGCCGATGGCGTAGGACACCTGCACCTCGCAGCGCTTCGCCAGGCCCGCGGCCACCACGTTCTTCGCGATGTAGCGGCCCATGTACGCGGCCGAGCGGTCCACCTTGGACGGGTCCTTGCCGCTGAACGCGCCGCCACCGTGACGGCCCATGCCGCCGTAGGTGTCGACGATGATCTTGCGGCCCGTCACGCCGGAGTCGCCCATGGGGCCACCCACCACGAAGCGGCCGGTGGGGTTGATGAAGAACTTGGTCTTGTTGTCGATGAGCTTCTTGGGCAGCGCCTTCGCGATGACGTCCTCGCGGATGGCCTCCTGGATCTTCTTGTTGGAGACCTCCTCGGCGTGCTGCGTGGACACCACCACCGCGTCGATGCGGACGGGGCGGCCATCCACGTACTGCACCGTCACCTGGCTCTTGCCGTCCGGGCGAATCCAGGGGTGCTGCTTGCGGCGCACGTCCGCCAGGCGGCGGGTCAGCGCGTGGGCGTAGTGCAGCGGCGCGGGCATCAGCTCCGACGTCTCGTCGCACGCGAAGCCGAACATCATGCCCTGGTCACCGGCGCCCTGGTCCTTCTTGTTGTCGACGCCCCGGGCGATGTCCTGGCTCTGGCCCTCGATGGCCACCATGACGCCGCAGGTGTTGCCGTCGTAGCCCATGGAGCTGTCGGTGTAGCCGATGCGGCAGATGGTGCTGCGAACGATGCGCGGGATGTCCACGTAACAGTTCGTCGTCACCTCGCCCGCGACGATGGCGAGGCCCGTCTTGACGAGCGTCTCCACCGCGACGCGCGCCTGCGGATCCTTGGCGATGATGGCATCCAGCACACCGTCGGAGATCTGGTCGGCGATCTTGTCCGGGTGGCCTTCGGTGACGGATTCGGACGTGAACAAGTAGTCGGTAGGCATGTCGTCTCTGAACTGGCGCGGAACGAACCGTGCGCGAGGGTCCGGACACTAAACGTCGTGTCCTAGAGGAGTCAAACGTCCAGCGAGTCCTCTTCATTCGTCCTACGCGCCTGATTTCGAGCCCTGCGGGCAGGCGGGCCCCGGCGCACGGCCGCCCCCCAGGGGACGGTGAATTTCAACAGGCGCCAGCCGTTCCCATGCGCTAACAGGCATCACGAATTCCCCTCGGAGGACCCACCCGACATGAACGCCCGCTTCCGTACCGTCACCTTCCTGGCCGCCATGGCCTTCGCCGTCCCCGCGCTCGCCGGCGCGCCGAAGGACGATGCCGTCGCCAAGCCGGTGAAGACGGTGGTGCAGTCCGTGCGCTACGAGCGCGACGCGGCCGCCCTCAAGCTCTTCGGCAGCGAGGAGCAGGGGAAGTTCCTGCTCGGCGACGCCTGGGCCAAGGGCACGGACGCCCAGCGCAAGGAGTTCGTCGAGCTGTTCCAGGGCCTCTTCGCGGGCATCGCCTTCCCCCGCGTGCGTGAGAACTTCAAGAACCTGGACTCCATCACCTACGAGCCCGCCGACGTGAAGGGCAACGAGGCGACGGTGGCCTCCACCATCTTCATCAAGCACCCGCTGAAGACGCAGGAGATGAAGCTGAAGTACCGCCTCGTGAAGGACGCCGCCGCGTGGAAGGTGGTGGACGTGACGGTGCTCGGCTCCTCCATGCTCCAGGACATCCGCGACTCGCAGGTGCAGCCGCTGCTCAACCAGGGCGGTTGGGACCTGCTCCTGACGCGCATGCGCACCGAGCTGGCGAAGGTGCAGAAGAAGTAATCGCTTCAGCAGCGCAGCGGCCGGGCCACCAGGCGCCCGGCCGCCGCGAGGGTTCCGGGGCGGTGCGCCATCGCATAGTCTCTCGCTCCCCCCGAGTGCCTGGCCGATGACCGCCCCCTCCCCCGTCCAGCCCGCCCGCAGCACCGGCCCGTCCGCTCGCGAGGTGGACGCTTTCTGCGTGCAGTACGCGCCCCGGGCTCCGGGCAACCCCGCCGTCCGGGACTTGTACCGGCTCCTGTGCGACGTGCCCGAGGACGGCCTGGAGGCGCGGCTGGAGTGGGTGGAGCGCTGGACGCACTGGCTGCGCGAGCGCATCCCCGCCAACGCCCTGGTGGACGCCGATGAGCCTCCACAGTCCGCCGCCGACAGCCGCCTTCTTCTGATGGTGCGGGTGATGGAGGGCGAGCCCACCATGCGCGCCGCCGTCACCCGGCTGGTGTCCGCGGTGTGCGACGGCAGCCGCGGGCTGAAGCTCTTCGCCCAGGTGGGCCTGCCCGCGGGGCAGGGCTTCTTCTCCGAGGCCTCGGACCGGCTGGCGCGCTCGCTGCTCCCCGCGCCGCCCGAGCCCGGCAAGCTGTCCGAGTTGCTCCTGCGCCTGTTCCCCGTGCCCGCAGACGCGGACGGGCTGGCCGCGCTGTCCCCGGCGCTGCTGGCGAAGCTGGCGGCGCTGGTGGGCGACGCGCGTCCTCCCGACCCGGTGCCCGCCACCCGCGTGCGCGCGGACATGATGGACGCGCTGCTGCTGTTGGCCGTGCAGACGGCCGGGCTGGGCACCGCGGAGGACATCCGTGAGCGCAGCCCGGAGACGTCCTTCCGGGGCTCGCCCTTCCTGCGGCTGCGGCTGGCGTGCGACGCGGTGCTCGCGCGCGACGCGGCGCTGGACACGCTGAGGGACTTGTCCACCTGCGTGGCGGACTGCCGGCAGGTGGTGGCCAGCGTGTCACGACACCTGGAGGCGGCGGGCGTCAGCGTGGACCTGGTGTACCGGCTGGAGCGCATCCGCCGGAGCCTGGAGCGCATGGAGGCCCTGGCCCGCGTGCTGGGCGCGCCGCGCGGAGAGCCCCGCTGGCGCGAGGCGATGACGCTGCTGGTGGACCTCTTGCGGAGGGCGCACGCGGACCGCTCCGTGCTGGAGTTGGTGAAGCGCAACGTGCGGATGCTGGCGCGCAAAATCATCGAGCGCGCGGGCCACTCCGGCGAGCACTACATCACCAGCAACCGCGCCGAGTTCCACGCCATGATTCACTCGGCGGCGGGCGGCGGGCTGCTGACGGCCTTCACCGCGGCGCTGAAGTTCTTCCTCGGCGGCCTCGCGCTGGCGCCCTTCTTCGCGGGCCTCTTCGCCGCGCTCAACTACGCCGGCAGCTTCGTGCTGATGCAGTTCCTCGGCTTCACCCTGGCCACCAAGCAGCCGTCCATGACGGCGGCGACGCTGGCGGGCGCGGTGGGCGAGAGGGACGCCGCGCAGGGGCGGCAGGAGCGACTGCTGGCCCTGCTGCCGCGCATCACCCGCTCGCAGCTCGCCGCGGCCCTGGGCAACCTGGGCTGTGTGCTGCCCGCGGCGGTGGCGCTGGCGCTGGTGTACGGGCAACTGTCGCACCACCCGCTGCTCAGCGAGGAGAAGGCCTGGTACGTGGTGCACTCGCTGCACCCGTGGCGCAGCGCCACCCTGCTGTGGGCGGCCTTCACCGGCGTGCTGCTGTGGATGTCCAGCGTAGCGGCCGGGTGGCTGGAGAACTTCGTGGTGTACCGGAGGCTGCCGGAGGCGCTGGCGCAGCACCGCATCCTCAAGGCGGTGCTGGGCGAGGCGCGCGCGCGACGGCTCGCGGAAGGCCTCATGCACCACGTGGCGGGCGTGGGCGGCAGCGTCACGCTCGGCTTCCTGCTGGCCATGGTGCCGACGGTGGCGGGCTTCTTCGGGCTGACGCTGGACGTGCGGCACGTCACCCTGTCCTTCGGCTCGCTCGCCTTCGCGGGCTGCGCGCTGGGGCCCACGGCGGTGCTCCAGCCGGACTTCCTCGCCGCGGTGGCCGGGGTGGGGGTCATCGGGCTGCTCAACTTCGGCGTGTCCTTCGTGCTCGCCCTGGGCGTGGCCCTGCGCGCCCGCGACGTGTCCACCCGCGAGGCGCTGCCCTTCCTGCGCGCCGCCCTCCTGCGCTTCGTGAAGGACCCGCGCTCGTTCCTCCTGCCGCCCCGGGAGAGCGCCCCCGACGAGGCGCTCCAGGCGTCCACGCCGCCCGCGCACTGAGGCACGGACTCCTTGTGCCCCCAGCGCCGGGGCCTCCCGTGGCGGCACCATGACAGCGCTGTCGCTATTCCCGCCGCGTCCGTGGCCGGAGACCGGCCGGGCTGGCGGGCTCTGCTTCCTGGCAGGGGCGTTTGCCGGTAGGGTCGCCGCCGCATGAGCGGCGCCCGAAATCCGAACTCCCACTCCCGTTTCGCCCTCGCCTTCGCTGGACTGCTGGTCCGCCGGCCCGGGGCCGTCCTCCTGGTGCTCCTGGCCCTGCTGGGCCTGTCCGCCTGGGGCACGTCGAAGCTGCGCATCAACTCCAACCAGCTCGACCTCATCTCCCAGGACTTGCAGGAGGTGAAGGACGTCAAGCAGGTCATCGACATGGTGGGCGGCAGCGGCTTCCTCATGCTCGCCATGCGCTCCTCGGACGAGGCCACCCTCAAGCGCACCGCGGATGACGTCGCGGCCATGCTGGCGGCGGACAAGGAGAACGTCCGCAACGTCTCCTACAAGCTGCCCGTCGAGTTCATCCAGCAGAACATGGTCCTCTTCGTGAAGACCGAGGACCTCGTCGAGGGCAAGCGCCGCATCATGGCGTTCCTGCGCGACAAGCTGAAGCGCAGCAACCCGTTCTTCATCGACCTCGGCGCCTCCAAGCCCGTCGAGCTCGACATGACGGACCTCGTCGACAAGTACTCCTCCGTCGGCAAGAAGAGCATCCGCGACGACTACAACATCTCCACCGACAAGAAGATGTTGCTCATCCTCATCAAGCCGATGTGGGACAACACGGAGATTGGCAAGACGAAGGCGTATCTCGACAAGCTCGAGAAGGACCTCGCCGCCTACTCCGCGAAGCCCGGCTCGGCGAAGCTCGTCGAGGACTACGACGAGCTGTCCTACGAGAAGGACGGCTCGGCCAAGGGCAAGGCCACCAGCATCGCCTACGGCTTCACCGGCTCGTACAAGACGACGGTGGACGACTCGTTCGCGATCGAGGAGTCCCTGCAGCCGGTGACGCTCATCGCGCTGGGCGCCATCTTCCTCATCACCATCCTCTTCTTCCGGAAGCTGGCCCCCACGTTCATCGTGGTGAGCGGCACGGTGATTGGGACCATCTATACGCTCGGCTTCACCTACGCGACGGTGGGTGAGCTCAACATGATTACGTCCATCCTGGGCGGCATCCTGATGGGCTTCGGCATCGACTACGGCATCCACTTCACGTTCCGCACCCGGCTGGAGCTGGGCGCGGGCAAGCCGTACGACGTGGCCATCCGCGACGCCTTCGTCAACGCAGGCCGCCCGGCGGCGGTGTCCGCGGTGGTGACGGGCGGCTCGTTCTTCGTGCTGATGGTCAGCGAGTTCCGCGGCTTCAGCCAGTTCGGCTTCCTCGCCGGCTGCGGCACGCTCATCCTCGGCCTCACGCTGTTCCTGTGGAGCGCCGCGCTGCTGTCGCTGGCGGGCCGCATCAACCCCGCGCTGCCGCAGAAGCTCATCGGCATCATGAAGCCGCCGCCCACCAACTCGGCCAGCGGCAAGGAGCTGCGCATCCCGAAGCCGGGCCGCGTGCTGGCCGTCAGCACCACCGCGGTGGTCCTCATCTGCGCCGCCGCGGTGCCCTGGGCGGGCCTGGACGCGGAGATGCCCAAGGACCAGCAGCTCAGCTTCTTCCAGCGCCTGAAGTACGGCGTGGGCTTCGACTACAACACCCGCGCGCTCATCCCCGAGGGCATGTCGTCCGTGCGCCTCCAGGACGAAATCAACAAGCGCTTCAACATCTCCAGCGACCCGATGGCCATCTACACCAAGGACCTCGACGAGGCCGAGGGGGTGTACCGGGAGCTGACGCAGCACCCGGAGAAGTACCCGTCCATCGACCAGGTGGTGAGCATCTTCACCTTCGTGCCGCCCGAGGCGACGGCGAAGGCCAACGAGAAGGTGCTCCAGGAGTGGAAGGCGGAGATGGCGCAGCTGGAGGCGGAGGGCTTCACCACCGCCGCGCTGCCGCCGGAGATGCAGGACAAGGCGGAGTTCTTCAAGAAGGTGCTGGACGCCAAGCCCTTCGACGTCCACGGCGTGCCGGCCAACTACACCAGCCAGTTCAAGAACCTGCCCACCGCCCTTCCGGAGAACCAGGGCTACCTCACGTACATCTACGCGAGCGTGGACCTGCTGGACGGCAAGAAGATGATGAAGTTCGCCGAGGAGACGAGCTCCATCCCCGCCACGTACTCCCCCGGCAAGTTCGACAAGGACGCGTGGGACCCGGCGGGCCCCACCGCGCAGAAGGAGTTCCGCGCCGCGGGCGCCACGCGCCTCTACGCGAAGCTGGCGAGCATCGTGCTCTGGGACGGCAAGCTGACGGTCATCCTCACCGCGCTATGGATTCTGGGCATGCACTTCCTGGACTTCCGCAACGTGAAGCTGGCGCTGGCGTCGGTGATTCCGCTCGGCGTGGGCGTGGCGATGATGCTGGGCATCATGTCGCTCGTGAATGAGCGGCTGAACTTCATGAACATCATCATCCTGCCCATCCTCCTGGGCTTCGGCGTGAGCCACGGCCTCTACCTGCTGCACCGCTTCCTGGAGGGCACCTCGCCCCTGGTGGCGCTGCGCAGCGTGGGCGCGGCGGTGGCGTCCTCCACGCTGACGGCGGTGGCGGGCTTCGCGGCGCTGCTGGAGGCCGCGCACCGGGGCCTGAAGTCCATGGGCATGGTGGCCTGCATCGGCCTCATCACCACGCTGGTGGTGTCCTTCACGGTGCTGGCCGCGGTGATGCAGCTCATGCACGACAAGCGGCGGCGCGAGGGCGGCGCGGCGTCCGGCACGGGCGGCGGCGCGGCCGGCGGCGAGAGCAGCGAGCCGAAGGCGGCCTGAAGCGGCGGAGTGATTGAAGGAGGCCCCCTTCGCGATGAAGGGGGCTGGGAGAGAGGGACATGACGACGAAGCGACTGTGGCCCGTGCTCGGGCTGGGCCTGCTGTCCGCGTGCTCCACGGTGAAGAGCCAGCGGCTGCGCCCCGACTACGAGCAGGTGGACAAGCAGCAGGTGAAGCGGCTGGTGGTGGTGACGGAGCCGCTGCCCGCCAACAAGCCCGCGGTGGGCGAATTGTGGAGCCTCCTCGCCCGCCAGTGGGTGAACCAGAACCGGGACTTCATCGTGAAGTCCAACCTCGCGCTGCCGGAGAGGCCCCAGGACACGTCCTTCAAGGGCCTGTGTGTCGAAGGCATCGAGGGCGTGCTCTGGCTGGACCCGAGCATCACGCTCAAGAACAAGGACGGCGCGGAGGCGGCCGTGAAGGCGCGGCTGACGCGCTGCCGCGACGGGGAAGAAATCTGGGCCGCCGAGGCCGGCGGGAGCTGGGGCACCCAGGACGAGGACTACGCGCAGCGCGTGGAGCAGTACGTCCAGGAATTGGGCGAGGAGGTACGCCTGTACGTGGTGCCCTCCGCGAAGCTGCTGTCCGCCACGCTGGACACGCTGCCCAATCCCCAACTGAACGACGCGGACAAGGACGAGAAGATAGAGCTGGGTGAGTAGGCTCGTCCCCCGTGGACGAGAAGACCATCGCCCTGAGATTGGCCCTGGCCGCGCTGCTCGGCGGCGTGCTGGGCCTGGAGCGTGAGGTGCGCGGCCAGGACGCCGGCCTGCGCACCCACATCCTCGTGTCGCTGGGCGCGTGCTGCTTCACGCTGGCCAGCGTCTTCATCGAGGTGCCGCTCGCGGTGGGCGCTCCCGAGGGCGCGCGGGGGGACATCGGCCGCATCGCCAGTCAGGTGGTGGTGGGCATCGGCTTCCTGGGCGCGGGCGTCATCCTGCGCCACGGCGGGCAGGTGAAGGGGCTGACGACGGCGGCCAACCTGTGGCTCACCGCCTCCGTGGGGCTGGCCTCGGGGCTGGGCTTCTTCGCGGCGGCGGGCTTCACCATGGCCATCGCCTTGCTGTGTCTGGTGGGGCTGCGCCCGCTGGAGCGCGCCATCCATCGCTACCGCACCCGGCGCGGGCTGCATCCGGACAAGGACATCGCCGGCTCCCGCGCCGAGCCCCCGCGCCACGACGCGGGCTGAAGCGTCTTCAGCGGCGCGTATCCGGGTCCACGTCCGGCGAGGGCTCGCGGCGGCGGGGTGTCTCCGCCTCGTCGCGCGAGGCCCGGCGCTCCACCACCGCGGGCGGCTGCCGCACCGCCACCACCGCGGGGTCCACCTCGCTGATGAGGGCTTCCCGCCGGGGCTCGCGCTCGGGCTGCGCCGAGGCCCCCGGCCCGACGTCATGGCGGCCAGGGTCCTGGAACCTGGCGCTGTCCATGTGGGCCTGCTCCAGGTCCCCCGGCTCCAGCCCCAGGCCTCCGGTGAGGTCGTGCGACAGCGTCCGCCCCTCCGCCGACCTTCCGCCCCGCTCACCGGAGAGCGCCTCCGGGCTGACACCTGGCATGTCCGACACGGCCTCGCGCAGGTAGACGTCGTCCCCGTCGAGGTCCATCACATCCGAGAAGGCCACGCGGTAATCGCGAACGAAGTAGTCGCTCTTCCCGATGAAGAAGCCGCCCGCGTCCACGGAGATGACGGTGCCCAGCGTCTCGCCGTCCCGGTCCCTCGCCGTCATGCCCATGTGGATGTTCGCTGGATTGAACATGCTCGCCCCCAGGAGTGGTGTGCGCGTCCTGGAAAAGCTGGGCACGGTGGGAAGCCTCCGGCATCCCCGCGCCACGCGGCGGCCGGGCGGGCGGGCCCCTCCATGGCGGCAGGGGCACGCCTTCAGCCCGTGGTGCGGTCCGTGGGCTGGTGCTCGGCGGACTCGGGCTCGCCGGTCGGGGCGGCGGGCGGCTCCATCACCTCGGCGAAGCGGCGGTCCATCTCCGTGCGCACGTAGCGCTCGATTTCCTCCGCGGTGGTCAGCTCCATGGCGCCGTTGAGCAGCTCCACGGCGTCCGCCCGGCTCACCCGGCGGATGAAGCGCTTCACCACCGGAATCTGCCCCGACGTCATGGACAGCTCGTCGAAGCCGAGCGCCAGCAGCACCAGCGTGTACAGCGGGTCTCCCGCCATCTCCCCGCACATGGACACGGGGATGTTCGCCGCCTTGCCCGCGTCGATGATGGTGCGGAGCAGGCGCAGCACGGACAGGTGCAGCGGCCGGTAGAGGTAGGCCACCTCGCGGTTCTGGCGGTCGATGGCCAGCGAGTACTGGATGAGGTCGTTGGTGCCGATGGAGAAGAAGTCCGCCTCCTGCGCGAGCCGGTCGGCAATCATCGCCGCGCTCGGCGTCTCCACCATGATGCCCACCGGGAAGCGCTTACCCACGGGCACGCCCGCGCGGCCCAGCGCCGTGCGGCACGCCTCCAGCTCGCTGCGCGCCTCGCGCAGCTCGCTCACGCCGCAGATGAGCGGGAACATCAGCCGCAGGTTGCCGTGCACGCTGGCGCGCAGCAGGGCGCGAAGCTGCGTGCGGAACAGCTCCCGGTTGGACAGGCAGTAGCGGATGGCCCGCAGGCCCATGGCCGGGTTGGGCTCCTTCTCGTGCTTCGTCTTGCCCGGCACCTTGTCGCCGCCCAAATCCAACGTGCGGATGGTGACGGGCCGCCCGCCCATGGCCTCCAGCACCTGCCTGTAGGCCCGGTAGTGCTCCTCCTCCGTCGGCGCCGTCTTCCGGTCCAGGAACATGAACTCGGTGCGGTACAGGCCGATGCCCTCCGCGCCGTGCGCCAGCAGCGAGGGGATTTCCTCCAGGAACTCCATGTTCCCGTAGAGCCGGATGCGGTAGCCGTCGCTGCTCACCGCCGGCAGGTCCTTCGTCGTCAGGGCCAGCCGCTCGCTCTCCTGGTAGCGGCGCTGGTCCTCCCGGAAGACGGCGAGCTGCTCCTCGGTCGG
The DNA here is from genome assembly GCF_055568925.1 of Pyxidicoccus sp. M6. Classification (NCBI taxonomy): domain Bacteria; kingdom Pseudomonadati; phylum Myxococcota; class Myxococcia; order Myxococcales; family Myxococcaceae; genus Pyxidicoccus; species Pyxidicoccus sp. M6. The sequence continues at coordinate 11,610,894 of NZ_CM145714.1, forward strand.
ATTGACGAGGATGACGCCCCGGATGCCGTCCATGGCGACCAGGTCGCCCGGCGAAATCTGCTCGCTGGCCCTCCCGGCGCCCACCACCGCCGGCGTCTCGCGCGCCCGCGCGACAATCGCCGTGTGGCTCGTCTGGCCGCCCAGGTCCGTGACGAAGCCCGCCACCCGCCCGCTGCGCGCCATCAGCGCCGCGTCCGCGGGGGACAAGTCATGGGCGACGACGATGGCCTCCGCGGGGACCTCCACCTCCTCGTCCACCACCTGGCCCATCAGGTTGCGGATGATGCGGTCGGCGACGTAGTCCACGTCCGAGCGGCGCTCGCGGAAGTACTCGTCGGGGATGTTGTCGAAGAGGTGCTTGATTTTGCGCGCCACGCGCCGGACGGCCCACTCGGCGTTGATGCGGTCGTCGACGATGAGCCGGTTGACCTCGTCCACGAGCATGGGGTCGTGGAGCATCAGCCGGTGCGCTTCCAGGATGAGGGCGTGGTCGCTGCCCTCGGTGCGCGTAATCTGTTCCTTCAGCTCGGCGAGCTGGCGGTCGGACAGCTCGATGGCCGTCTTCATGCGCATCCGCTCGGGCTCCACCTCGGCCTCGGCCAGGCGGAGCTTGGGGGTGCGGATGCGCTTGCGGTCGAGGATGAATGCGTGGCCCACCGCCACGCCGGGAGAGGCGCCGATGCCCAACAACCTCAGGGTGGGTGTGGCCTGGCTGCTCACGTGCCCATCTTCTCCCTTGGTTCTACCGCGTTCCCATTCTCACCCGTCACTGGGCCTCGCCGAAACGGTCCCCGATGAGTTTTGCCAACTCCTGGAGACAGGCGTCGGCGTCGTCGCCCTTGCAGGTCACCTTCACGATGGTGCCCTGGGCGGCGGCGAGCATGAGCACACCCATGATGGATTTGGCATTGGCCCGCTGGCCCTGGGCCTCGAGGGTGACCTCGCTCTTGAAGCGGTTGGCGACCTTCACCATCTGCGCCGCGGCCCGCGCATGCAGGCCCAGGGCGTTGATGATTTCGTATGTCCCTTCGGCCACGGTTGGCATCGCGACTCCCACCTCTCTTCTCTAAAGGAATGCCCCCGCCGCGCAGGCCAGCCCCGCGGCAAGGTAGAGCACCACGTAGTTCGGCACCCGACGACTCACCAGTACGTAGGACGCCACCCCCAGGGCCAGACACCCGGCCGCCAGGAAGGGCGCACGGGCCCCTCCCGCGTTGGTCCCGAAGGAGACGGACAACCAGGCGGCCAGGCCGCCCGCACTCGTTGCCGCCACCGCCCGCAGCTTCGCCCCGCGCGTGGGCAGGTTCGCCCGCGCCACCGCCTCCACCAGCCGGTCCCCCAGCGTCAGGCCCAACCAGTACAGCTTCACGCGCAGCAGCACGTGGACCAGGTTGTAGAGCACCAGGAAGAGCGGCACCGCCCACACGCCCAGGAGCGGCACCGTGGCCGCGCACAGCGCCCCCACCGCCGGCTTGAGGGACAGCCAGAAGAAGCCGTCCCCCAGCGCCGCCAGCGGCCCCATCAGCGCGGCCTTGAAGGCCACGACTTTATCCGGCGTCTCCTCGCCCCGGGAGATGCGCACCTCGTGGTTGAGGACGCCGCCGACGATGGCCGCCGCCACGTACGGGTGGGTGTTGAAGAAGACGAGGTGCCGGCGCACCGCCTCCTCGCGCTTGGGGCCTTCCGGGTACAGGTGCCGCAGCGCGGGATAGATGGCGTAGGCCAGCCCCAGGTTCTGCATGCCCTTGGGGTTCCACGACGCCTGCAGGAAGAGCGAGCGCAGGAAGACGCGCAGCAGCACCCATGGCGGCAGCGGCGTGTCGGGCGCGCTCACCGGGGCTCCCGGAGCAGGAGGAGGACCACCGCCACCGTCACCGCCGCCGCGCCCAGCGCCGCGTAGAGGGGCGCGCGCCGCGCGTGACTGCCCTGCGCGGCGATGGCCGCCGCCACCGAGGCCATGGCCGGCCAGGCCCACGCCAGCCCGCGCACCACCGCGGCAGGCAGCGCCTGCAGCAGCGGCTCCACGAAGAAGCCCAGGAGCGCGCACAGGGCCGTGAGGGAGCCGTACAGCACGAAGTGCGGCCACATGCCCCACAGGTTCTGCCGCACGGCGCGGGCCAGGTTGCCGGACTCCGCGGAGGCCAGCGCCACGCGGGCCAGCCGCGCCGAGTAGCCCTCCAGCAGCCGGTCGGCCCGGCGGCCCACGCGCCCCATGCCGATGAACAGCAGCACGGCGAGCGACCAGATGGCCGGCGTGGAGCCCGCGCCCGTGGCGGTGGTGAGCGTGGCGGCGGCGGCGCTGGTGGCGGTGGCCGCCAGCGTGTCGTTCTCCGGCAGCGAGGCGCCCAGGTTGGCGGTGCCCAGGAAGAACAGCTCCAGGAGCAACCCCACGGCCAGGCCGGAGCCCGCGTCCCCGAGCAGCAGACCCATGAGGGTGGCGGCCACGAGGGGGCGGGACAACATGGCCTGGAGGAACGCCTTGCGCTCCAAGGCCACCAGTCCGCCCCACAGCCCCGCGAGCGCCACCTGGGTCCAGACGACGCTCACACGCTCACCCGGCCTTCGCCCACCGGTCGGTGAGGTCCAGCAGCTCCACGGGCTTCTCCGAGGGCACCGCGCGGGCCTCCACGCGCACGCCCTTCTCGGAGAGCTGCTGGAGCGTCTTCAGCTCCGCCTCCGCCAGGAAGACGGACGGGGACACCTGCCGGCGCCCGGTGCCGAAGTGGACGTTGCCCAGGTTGAGCTCGTCCATGGACAGCCCGTGCGCGAAGGCGAAGGGCACGGCCGCCACGTCGCGCAGCAGCACCAGCGTGCGCACCCCGTCCTTGGACAGGGCGGCGAAGTCCACCTGGGCGAGCGGGAGGATCTGCACCTCGATGGCGCTCTGGACGGCGAGCGCCATGGCCGCGCGGATGAGGGGGCTGGACGCCGCCTCGTCATCCGCCACGACGACCCGGGACACCTTGAGGAAGGGCAGCCAGGCCTCGACGACCTGACCATGGATGAGGCGGTTGTCGACGCGGACCAGGGTGATCACGGCAGTCTCGAATCGCCGACCCGCGCGGACCCGTCAAGTTCGCGGCTGCTGCTGGGCCTCGCGAAGCAGGGCGGATGCACAGGTGATGTTGCGCTGGCCGTGGGAAGCCAGCTGGTTGGCCATCTCCGGAAGGGAGATCTGCTCATTGCGGAGCGAGTTCGCCTTGAGAAGCATGGGCAGGTTGACGCCGGCGAGAACCTCCAGGTTCATCCGCTGACACATCATCAGCGACTCCTTGCACGGAGTACCGCCGAACAGGTCCGCGAGGATGATGACACCTTCTCCCTCATCCACGCGCGACACCGCCTGCTTCATCTTCGCGCGGAGCTCCTCGACGGGAGTCCCCGGCTCGATGTTGCAGGTTGCCACCGCGGGAAGCTTTCCCACGATCTGTTCCGCGGTGGAGACCAGCTCCTCCGCGAGACGCCCGTGCGATGCGACGACGAGGCCGACCATGTCCGCTCCTGACCAACCCCCCGAAGTTTGCGGTCTACGCCTGAACGCCGCGCCGCGCAACTCCGGCGAAAGTTTCCGCCCTGTACCCCGGACCCCAGCTTCCTCTTCCTGTCTCGAAAGGTAAGACGACGTTGGCTTCCATGCCCGAAATTTCGGGTCCGGCCACGTGCAGGGCTGTCGCCTGCCGGACGGGGGAGCGACTCCGTTTCCCCCACACTCTATTGGATGCCATGGAAGCACGCGCGATGCGCGCCGTCGCCCTCCCTCCGCACGCCCCGTCCCACCGCCCGTACAGCAAGGAAGCAGGCGCCCTCTTAAACGAGTGCGGGACGAAACGATAGAGGGCAAACGCGCAAGCCTTCCGGAGCGGTGTTTCACGTTCTCGGAACGTGGCTGGAGCATGAGGCGTCCAAGCGCACCTGGGTCTGTGCTGACGCCATTGACGGCGCACGGGGTCGATGCGGCGGCCCCTGCCTCAGGCCGATTGCATTGACAGTTGAGTCACCCATCAGCATCCACGGGGCACATGCACCGGCCCGACGTGTCGGGGCGGATGGAGGAACCCATGGCGCGGTCGAAGCTCCTGAAGGAAGGCGATGCACTCCCGGATGTCACGCTGAAGGGCGCGGGCGACAAGCCGGTGCGGCTGCGCGACCTGGTGGGGCAGAAGGTGCTCGTCGTGTACTTCTACCCGAAGGACGACTCGCCGGGCTGCACCGCTCAGGCGTGCAGCCTGAGGGACCAGTACGAGGACTTCACGGCCGCGGGCGCGGAGGTGGTGGGCATCAGCGGCGACTCGGTGTCCTCACATGAGGGCTTCGCCGCGAAGCACCGCCTGCCCTTCGTCCTGCTGAGCGACGCGAGCGGCGAGGCGCGCGATGCGTTCGGCGTGCCGCCGTCGCTGTTGGGGCTCATCCCGGGCCGCGTCACCTTCGTGGTGGACCGGCAGGGCATCATCCGCAACGTGTTCGAGTCGCAGCTGCGCGTGGGCGAGCACGTGCGGCGCGCGCTGGATTTGGTGAAGACGCTGGCGCGCGAGGGTGGCGCGACGGCGGGCGTGGCGGCGGCGAAGTGAGAGGACCCGCGCATCGGGCCCGGGTGGACCCGATGCGCGGAGCGACCACGTGGCTCGGGCTCGAGCGCATGAGCCCGACGCGGCCCGCCCGTGAAGGCACGCGTCAGCGCAGCGTGGTGGGAATCTCCGCGAGCGGCGGGAAGCCCCAGCGTGCGCGCTCCTCGTCGGTGACGCTCGGGTCCACGGTGTAGAGCTTTGCCTCCTTCGTCGGGCCATCGCTCCGGTACTGCGTGCCGAAGCGCTGCGGTTTCCCGGCGTTCATCAGCCAGCGGTCCCACGCGGCGGCGGCCAGCCACAGGCCTCCCGGGTGTCCACGCCGCGCGGCCTCCGCGCCCATCTCCCGCGCCATGGCGAAGTCCTCCTGCGTGCGGCCATGCTGGAAGACGAAGCCCGCGGCGAGGAAGTCCGCGCCGTCCTTCAGCGCGCCCTCGGCAATCAACTCCTTCACGCGCACACGGCGCTGCTCATCGCGCGCCGAGACGACCTTCCAGGCCTCCTTCGTGGCGGGCGGCGGCGAGCGGTCCGCCTGGTCCTCCGCGAACAGCCTCCGCAGCTCCTCGTGGGACGCGGCGTCCTTCGGAGGCAGCGTGGGGATGCGCGCCACCAACGCGGCGAAGGCCGGCTCCGAGCGCAGCGAGACGAGGTCCTCGTCCTGCTGCATCCAACCCACGTTGCGAAAGCCCCACTCCGCCGCGCGCGACAGCTGCTCCAGCGCCTCCTGCTTCCGGCCCAGCAGCGCGAGCGCGCACGCGGCCGAGTACGCGGTGTTGTCGCGCGTGTTCCCCTCCTTCATCGCCTGCTGGTAGGCCGCCAGGGCCTCGGCGTGCTTGCCCTCGCTCATCAGCAGGTCGCCGCGCTTCACCAGCTTCCAGCCCGGCATCGGCTTCCCGGGCGGCTCCATGAAGGGCAGCTCCGCGACAGGCGCCTTCGTGGCGGGCGCATCCGTGGCGGGTGCCTTCTCGGCGGGCGCCTCCGCTGGGGCGGGAGCAGTGGCGGTCTCCGTGGAAGCCGGCGCATGCGCGCACGCTCCAGCCAGGACGAGCAACAACGCGGACGTGGGGATTCTCATGGCGCGCAGTCTAGGGGTCTCCAGCGACCTTGGCGCCACCCCAAGCCACGCAATGCCGAACCCGCACGGGCCTTTCCCACGCCCGAACACGCGCGGCGGACAAGCTGCCCCAGACCTGGGACGAAATGCCCCGCGTCCGGCGCGTGAGCCCTCGCAAACCCGCGTCCCGCCTCACCTTACGCGCTCAATGCCTCGCATCGAGCGCAGTGGCCCACGCCTTGCTCAAGGGTGAAGTGCCACGCGATGACTGCGAGGCAGAAAAGAGCAAGGCCATGAAGAATCACGATGAGAGCTTCCTCGATGTCGTCGTCCTCGCCATGGGCCCGCTGATGGCCGCACAGCTGTTCGCCATGGTGATGATGGTCGTCAGCTACGCCCACCCGTAGCCACTCGTGTCCGCGCCGATTGAAACATTGCGTAACACATTGATCCTGGACGGGACCGCCCCCAGCTCGATATAAACAGCAAAGCGCGATAGACAGGTATTCCCTGTGGAGCCACCGCGCTGCCGCTGAGATTCCCCCCACGAGCTGAAAGGAAGTCCCCGACATGAGCCTGAACCCCCGCGGTCGTCTCAATTGGTGGATTGGTGCTGTTGCCAGCGTTTCGCTGCTGGGTGCCTGCGGAGCGCCGGATGAGCGCGCCGAGTCGAACGAGCCCGCCGTGCAGGACGCGGTCGCGGGCGACGTCCAGGTGAAGCTCTCGGTGGAGAAGTCGTCCCTGGCCGCGCGTGACAACGTGCTGGTGAACGTGACGCTGACGAACGTCTCGTCGCGCACCGTGCGCCTGCTCAAGTGGAACACGCCGGTGGACGGAGTGAAGGAGGACCTGTTCAAGGTCACCGCCGACGGCGTCGCGGCGGAGTACAACGGCCGCCACTACAAGTGGGCCACGCCGGAGGCGTCGGACTACCTCAACCTCGCCCCGGGCGAGAGCGTGTCGAGCAAGGTGGACCTGTCGGCCATCTACGACTTCTCGAAGACGGCCAACTACGACATCAGCTTCGGCGCCGCGCATGACGGCGTGTCGGAGTTCGCCTCGAACAGCGTGAGCGTGTTCGTCGAGGGCCGCGCCTTCGTCGACCCGGTGGCCGAGGCCGCCCCGGGCACCGTCTCCGCGATGGCGCTGTCCACCGCGAACTGCACCAGCAGCCGCACGACCTCCGTCACCACGGCGTTCAACTCCGCGAAGACCTACGCGAACGGCGCGGTGACCTACCTGGGTGGCACGCCCAGCGCCACCGCTCGCTTCACCACCTGGTTCGGCACCTACAGCACCACCAACTGGAACACCATCAAGACGCACTTCACGACCATCAAGAGCGCCTTCGACACCAAGTCCGTCATCGTCGACTGCGGCTGCACGGACAGCGCCTACGCGTACGTGTACAAGAACTCGCCGTACCGCATCTACGTGTGCAACGCGTTCTGGAACGCGCCGAACACGGGCACGGACTCGCGCGCCGGCACGCTCATCCACGAGATGAGCCACTTCACGGTGGTGGCGGACACGGATGACTGGGCCTACGGCCAGACCGCCGCCAAGAACCTGGCGAAGTCCAACCCCACCAACGCCCGCGACAACGCGGACAGCCACGAGTACTTCGCGGAGAACACGCCGGCGCAGAATTAGTCCCGCGCGAGCGGTGACATGATGTGAAGTGGGACGGGGGCGGCGACGCCCCCGTTTCTTTTTTCCCGCAGCCGGGAGTCCCATTCACATGAGACGTGGAAAGCTGAGCCTCACGCTGCTGTGCCTCGGAGTCATGGGTGGCGCGTGCGCGTCACGTACCTCCGAGTCAACCCCGCCGCAGAGCGCGGCACAGCAGGAGGAGTCCGCCATGGCGACGACGTTGGAGTGTGCCCTGAGCGCCCCCAAGACGGTGAAGGCGGGCGAGCCGGTGGAGGTGGTCTTCCGGCTGACCAACCCCACGACGAAGCCGCTGTACGTGCTCGACTGGCACACGCCGCTGGAGGGACTGCTCAACAACATCTTCCAGATTACGCGCGACGGGACGGAGCTGGATTACTCGGGGCCGATGCTGAAGCGGGCAGCCCCTGGCGCGGACGACTACGTCACGTTGGAGCCGCACTCGACGTTGGAGGGCAAGGTGAATGTGGCGCTCGCGTATGACTTCACGCAGCCGGGCCGCTACCGGATTGCCTTCCGCGGCCAGCTGATGGACGTGGCCACGGAGAGGAGCGAGGTGCCCCACGGCTTTGATGCGTTCCACGGGCAGCCGGTGAAGTGCAACGAGGTGGAGACCACCGTCACCGCGCCCTGAGCGTCACCCGACGACGAGCCGCGCGCGCTGCCTCGCCGGGCGGATGCGCGCGGTGGCGCCCGCGCGGAACTCGAGGAAGTCCTCCTCCACGCCGTCGCTGAAGATGACGCCCCCCGACGCCATGCGCGACTCCAGCACCAGCTCGCGCTCCGCCGTCACGAAGCCACCCACCACGTCCGCCGCCGAGTGACGGCTGATGAAGGGCTCTCGCACCACGAAGGCCAGCTTCGGCTCCTCCCACTCCAGCTTCCACGGCTGCCCCGGCACCCCACCCGTCTGCTGCGTCAGGCTGCGCGCCAGCGTGAAGACGGACGACAGCCATCCGCTGGAGCCCGCGCCCGTGGACACCAGCACTCCACTGGAGGACTGCGACTCCTCCTTCTCGCCGTAGCGCAGCCGGTAGCGCGCCGACACGTGCGTCTTCGCGCCGATGAACAAGTCGTTGAAGGCGAGCAGCCGCTGCCCGTCCTCCAGCGCCGCCTCCGCCAGCGTCACCTGCCGGAAGCCCGCCTTGCCCTCCATCACCCGCCGCACCGCGCCGCGCGCCCCCGACACGCGGTACGGCAGCAGCACACCGTCGAAGCGCTCCGGGTCCGGATTCACGCCCACCAGCGGCTGCGCCCCCACGTACTTCGCCACGTTCGCCACCAGCCCGTCCTGCCCCGCCACCACCACCACTTCCTTCCCCGTGAAGAGGAAGGTGGGCACCAGGCTCCGGTCCACCTGCTGCACCGGCAGCCCCAGGCTCAGCCCATCGCGCAGCGTGTCCACCGCGCGGCGGTAGGCGTCGTCCTCGCGGGAGAACTCCTCGAAGTCCTGCCCCGCGTGCTCCACGTAGAACTTCGCCTGCTTCTTCGTGTTGAAGCGCTCCACCAACCCCGCCAGCCGCGTGCGGCGGGTGACGAGGACAATCTTCTCGTACATGGCCCGCCCCCTTCCCGGTCAGCGCTCGCGTGGGCCTTCCAGCTTGTGCACCTGCGCCGGACGCGTGGGCTTCGCGCCTCCACCGCCGCCGGAGTTGCCCACCAGCGCGTGCAGCAGGTCCGGCGACACGTTCAGCTCGCCGATGCGATGCGCGTTCTCCGCCATCTCCCGGAAGGCGAGCGCGATGTTCAGCGCCGGGTCCCCGCCTCCCGCCGACGTGGCCATCAGCGTCTTCCAGTCCACCCCGCGCACCGGTGCCAGCGTCTTCTCCAGCGCGTAGGCACGCGCGTCCGCGGCCTGGCGCTCGTTCTGGCTCCAGCGCTCCATCAGCGCCGAGCGCTGCTCCTCCACGGCGATGTCCGCCGACATCTTCGCCTCGCGAATCTGGCGCTGCCGCTCCTCCACCGCCAGCTCCGTGGCCAGCTCGCTCTCCTTGATGCGGCGCTCCTGCTCCACGGCCGCGTTGCGGCGCGCGTAGATGGCCTCGTCCGCGGAGCGCTGCAGGGCCTCGCGCGCCTCGGCCTCCAGCGCCCGCGCCATCTCCGGCGTCGGCTTCACCGACAGCAGCGAGAAGGCCATCACCTCCACGCCCAGCGCACGCACCGGCTCCGCCCCCGCCAGCGCCGCGAGCACCTGCGCCTCAATCGTATCCGTGTGGACGAGCACCTCGCGCAGCGGCATGCCCTGCACCACCGTGCGCGCGCGCACCTGCGCCACCTGCACCAGGCGCTCCGCCAGCTTCTCCGGGTCGTCCGAGCGGTAACGCCCGGACGGCCCCACCGAGTAGTCCAGCAGCGACGACAACCGCTTCGGGTCCGCCACGCGGTACGTGAGCTGCCCCTGCAGCGTCACCGCCTGGAAGTCCCGCGTCACCTCGTTGAAGGCGAAGGGCACGTCCGCGCTCGACAGCGGCACCGAGACCAGCGTCGCGGACGGCTTCCAGTAGAAGAAGGCGAGCCCCGCCCCCTCGCGGACCACCCTCCCCCCCTCGAACTGCATCACGTACGTCGTCGGTGCCGCCTTCATGTACCCAATCATCGGGCCCGCCCCTCTTTTGCTTCGTGTATTTTCGACACATTATTAGTGTCCTATCTACACTCTGGCAAGTCGAAGTGCGGCGGCCGGATGTCGGTGCTCAGCCCACTTCGTGGAGCGGAGCTTCCGCGGCCGGAGTGAAGAGGGCCGGATAGAGGGCGCGCGTCGTGGTGGCGGAGAGGAGGATGGCCTCCTGCTCGGCCGGGTCCTCCAGCGTGCGCAGCACGGTGGCCAGTTCCTCCACGTGGTCTCCATCCGCGCCCGCGTGGCCTCGCAGGAACGTGACGGCGCGGTGGATGCCGGGGATGGCACCGCGCGCCACCAGGCGCTCCGCCGCGAGCCCCGCGCGCACCACGGACAGGTGCTCCAGCACATAGGCAGTCCCGAGGAACGCGGTGGGCACGCCCGCCTCCGCGGTGAAGCGGTTCCAGTTCACATAGGCCCGCACCGCCGCGCAGAGCGGCGTCGCGTCCACGCGCTCCCGCGTCCAACCCAGAGCGCGCAGGTCCGAGAGCAACCAGCGCTCGTGGCCGGACTCCTCCTTTGCCTTCTGCACGAGCAGCGACGCCAGCGCGGGGTGACGCCCCAGCCGCAGCATGCGCCGGCCCGCGAGCCCCAGCAGCGGCGCCGTCCAGCGCACGTAGTGGTACGACTGCGCGAGGTAGCCGGCGTACTGCCCGGCATCCGCCGTGCCCTCGAAGAGGCGCCGCGCTTCGGGGTGCGCGTCCAATTCGCGCACCAGGGTGTTCGCCTCGTGCGCCAGCTTCTCGACCAGGTCCTTCGACATGAGCTTCTCCCGTCCGGGCGCACCGAGGGCGTGCCCGCTGTTGAGTGGATGGTTGTGTTGGAATGGGGACTTCAGGCGGCGCGCGTGGCGCCTTCCGGCATCGCGTCGAACCAGGCGCGCGTGCTCGCGGGAATCGCGTCCAGCGCGGCGACGAGCGGCGTGGAGAACCGGCGGAAGCGTGCGTCGTAGAGGGGCTCGCCGATGAAGCGCGCGCCCAGCTTCTTCGCGAAGAGCGAGAGCGTGCGCGGCAGGCGCAGCCCGTCGAAGTGCCCCTGGCATGCGCGCTGGCGCTCCTCGGGCGTGTACAGCGGGGCCTCGGGCACCTCGGGTGCCGGGGATGGCTCGTGAGGTGTCACCCTCCAGAGCGGGCTCACGCAGCGCATCCTCGCGGCCACCTGGAAGGCGATGAGTGCGTCCCGCGCGCAGTCCGTCTCCGTGTTCGCGGACGCAATCCAGTGCGTCACGCCGCGCCTCCGGCTCTCTCGGTACATCTCCGCCTGGAGGCGCAGCAGCACCTCCGAGCCGCGCCAGCCGCGCATCACGCAGTAGCGCGTCGTCTCCGCGAGCCGCATGCCCGGCGCATCGACGGAGCCCAGGTCCAGCTTCTGCTCCAGTTCGATGCCCAGCCGCTGCCCGGAGGTGCGCGCCACCTCCGCGTTGGGTAGCAGCAGCCGCGACGTGGCCACCGCCGTGTCCCCGGCGTAGACGACGAAGTGGAGCGTCGTCTCCAGCGTGTCGAAGCAGCTCACGTCCCGTGGCGCCGGAGGTGGAGTCCCCAGCAGTCCCATCTCCGTGCCGAACACCGCCCAGCGCACCCGGAGCGCGTCATCCAACTGCCGCTGCTCCGTGGCAATCACACACCGCACCGTCTTCATCTTCACCTACCCCCTGGCAATGGCGGACGGCGCACGACAGGCATGGCGGCCCCGAGCCCCCCAAGACTCCGGAACCGTCACCGCGCCCCGCTCTCCTCGTTCATCGCGCGGGGGATTTTCCGTGGGACTTTTTTCTTCGCCCTCGTCCGGCGCGCATTTCCGCAACGGGGCTGCGCGGCGGTTCAGCGCTTGTCGAAGCCGACTCGCGTCACCGCCACGGCCTTGGGTGCCGCGTCCTCCAGCCGTCGGCCTTCCTTCAGCGCGGCCACGGCCCACGCCAACGCAAAGGGCTGGCGCGAGTGCAGCGCGTAGACCTCCTCGTGTCCGCGCACGTCGTCCAGCTCGATGGCCGAGGGCAACATCGGGCGCGCCGCCTGGTAGGGCGCGGCCTCGGTGCCGTTGAACGGGTGATACACCGTGACGTTTCCCTGCCCGTCCCGGCTGAGCACCGCGATGTAGCCGTCCTCGGCGGCCTTCACCTCGAACTGGAGGATGTCTCCCGGGGCCAGAGTCGCGCCGGGCTCCACGCGTGCACTGCCATTGCCGGCCTTGCGGTGCAGCACCAACGCCACCGAGCCCTTCACGGTGAACGGGTCCTCACCAGGCCACAACACAATCGCCAGCACCGAGGCCACGAGCGCCGGCACCAGCAATACCCACCATGGGCGACGTTTCGCGGGCTGGGAGGCCTCGTGGCGGGCCACCAGCGGACCGGGCGGATGCTGCGTGAGGAACGCCGCCGAGTCCGCGCGCAATTCCTCCAGCCGCGCCCGGTCCGCCGCCGAGTCCACCAGCACCGCGTCCACCTGCTGGCGCGCCTGCGGCGTGAGCGCATCCGCGAGGTACCGCTCCAGCAGCGCGTCCTTGATGCGACGCTCACCCACGCTCATGTCCCCTCCCCCGGAGCGAGCCGCGCACTGCGCTTGCGCGCGCGCTCCGCGAACCGCGCCAGCATCCGGGACACCGTCTTGCGCGACATGTCCAGCACCTGCGCCACCTCGTCCGTGGTGTGCCCTTCCACGAAGTAGAGCACCGCCACCGTCAGCACCTCCGGGTCCTCTCCCTGAGTGAGCAGCGCCAGGTCCTGCAGCGCCTCCACCCGCTCCATTCCGCCCGTGTGCGCCGTCGCCGCCTCGTGCCACCGCTGCTCCGCGTCCTCGTCCTCCTCCACGGACAGCGGGCCCAGCCGGCCGGACCAGCGCGCGCGACGGCGCACGCGGTCCACCGCCCGGTACGTGGCGATTTGATACAGCACCGTGAAGGGCGAGGCCTCGTCGCGCGCCGAGCCATGGACCTTCATGTACGCCAGGAAGGTGTCCTGCGTGACGTCGAGGGCCTCCTCGGCGTCGCGAGTGAGCGACAACGCCCGCCGGTGCACGGCGGGGCCGAAGCGCCGGTACAGCGCCGCCAAATCAGTCGAGGCGGGCGCGGGCGCGGTGGACGCTGGACTCAACTCACGTCACTCCCGCAACGCCTGACGGCTCGCCTGCCGGCGCGCGCACGCGTCCTTCATCTCCACGTAGTAGTCCTTCGACACCAGCGAGATGGCGCGCGAGTAGTGCTCCAGCGCCTGCTCATACTCGCTGCTCGCGTCCAGCAGCACGGCCAGGTTGTACCAGCCCGACGCGTTGTCCGGATGCTGCTCCGTGTAGCTCTTGAACTGGCTGATGGCCTGCTCGACGTCGCCCTTCTCCGCCACCTTGATGATGGCCTTCTGCGACTCGTCCTCGTCGTCCATCTTCAGGAAGTGGGAGACCTTGCGCGGGGTGAGGTCCCGGAGCACGCGGTCCACCAGCTGCTCCGACACCGTGCGCAGCACGCTGTCCACCCGCTCCGTCTCGAACTCGCCCGAGTAGGACTCCTGAGCCAGCAGCACCTTGCCCGCGGCGTTGAAGGCCGTCACGCCGAGGACGAGCTTCCCGATGTAGATGTCCTTCCGCGACTTCTTGACCTTGCCCTTCTCATCCTTGGTCTCGACCTGGCGGTGGTCCACGCTCGTGTCCCAGTCGAGCAGGTCGATGCGCAGGCCAACCTCCCCCGCCTGCGGGGCCGCCGACGGGTCCCCCTGCACGTCCACCTTCTGGCCGGAGACATTCACCGTGGCTCCCGCCTGGGAGCGGTCCGCGAACCTGAAGTAGCCGTCCTCGCGGCTCTGCCGCAGCAACTCCCCGACGACGGTGTTCTGCACGGTGGGGTTGTCCTCGCCCCCGGTCTGCACCAGGACGAGCTTCTTGGAGGAGCCCACATTCACCCGCGCGGGCTCGAGGACGTTGACCCGGAGGCCGGAGGAACAGCCCATCAACAGCAGGGCCAACAACAACAGCGGGCGCGGCGCGCGGTGGAGCATACGGACTCTCTCGTCGGAAGTGAGCGGCGCCGCAGTGTAGCAGGCGCCGTCAGTCCTCCGGCAGCCACCAGGGCCGCCCCACCGCGGCTCCGCGTCCTCACTCCCGCATCGCCAGCCGAATCGCCTGCCGGCGTGCGCACGCGTCCTTCATCTCCACGTAGGAGTCCTTCGACGTCAGGGAAAGGGCGCGCGAGTAGTGATGCATGGCCCGCGGGTAGTCGCCGCTCGCGTCCAGCAGCACGGCCAGGTTGTACCAGCCCGCCGCGTTGTCCGGATGCTGCTCCGTGTAGCTCTGGAACTGGCTGATGGCCTGTTCGAGGTCGCCCTGCTCCGCCACCTGGATGATGGCCTTCTGCGCTTCGTCCCCGTCGTCCATCTTCAGGAAGTGGGAGACATGGCGCGGGGTGAGGTCCAGGAGCATGCGGTCCACCAACTGCTCCGTCGCCGTGTACAGCAGGCCGTCCGCCCGTGCCGTCTCGAACCGACCCGAGTACTCATCCTGCGCGAGCACCTCGCCCGCGGCGTTGAAGGACGTCACGCCCAGGATGAGCGTCGCGGCGTAGAGCTCCCTGCGCGTCGCCTTCCTCGCCGTGATTTTGCCGTTCGCATCCATTGCCACGAGGGGCTCCCTCCGCGGGTCCGTGTCCCAGCCGAGCACGTCGATGCGCAGACCAACCTCCCCCGGCTTCAAGGCCACGGCCTTGTCGCCTTGCACCTCCACCTGCTCCCCGGAGACGTTCACCTTGGCGCCCGCATAGGTGTGGTCCTCGAAGGCGAAGTAGCCAAGCTGCCGGGTCTGGTTCTCCAGTTGCCTGGCGATGGCGCTCTGCACCCTGGCCTGGCCCTCGGCCTGCACCAGGATGAGCCGCTTCGCGGGGCCCACATTCACCCGCGCGGGTTCGAGGACATTGACCCGGACCCCGGAGGAACAACCCATCAACAGCGTGGCCAGCAGCAACAGCGGACGCAGCGAGTGGTGGTGCATGTCGTTCTCTCCCGGAACAGGGCAAGGCGCTTCGCGAAGCGGGTAGACCTCTGGCAGCCCGCCCCGAAATAGATACGGACGACGGTAGAGCAGTTGGCGCTACCAGGAACAGACGCGGCCCGGTTCCAGTCCGCCGCGCAACGGGTTCCGGAGGGGATTGGCATCCGAGCCATGCATTGACATAGGCTCCCGGCCCACTCGGTGGCATCTGCCCCACGAGTGCAAAAACAAAACCCCATGGGGCGCGTCAGTTCACCGGCAGCCACCAGGCCAGCTTCACCGCGAAGGTGTGACTGCCGGGCGCGGAGAAGCTGTTGCCCAGTGCGTCCGGCTCCAGCACGCGTCCCAGGGCGCGCTCGTTGGAGCGGTCCTGCTGCCACACCACGAAGAGCGTGCTACCCGGCCGGAACTCCCAGCGCACCACCAGGTTGCTGCGCAGCGAGCGGAGGTTGAAGTCCGGGTCGTCCACCTCGAAGGCCACCCCCGCCGGGTCCACCAGCCGCAGCTTTCCGTCGGCCCGCGTGGTCTGCCCCTCGTCGTACCGGAGCAGCGCGCGCCCCCGCGGCTGGAACAATTCCCCGAAGCGGCTGTAGCGCCCGCTGGACGCGAAGGGCTCCGCGTACACCTCCACGCTCAGGTCCGGCGTGACGAAGAAGTCCGCGCGCAGCCGCGCGAACAACTCCTGCCGCTCCACCGCGCCGAAGACGTAGCGCTGTCCATACGTCTCTTCCCGGCCGCCACCCACCGTGGCCACGTACTGCGGCTCCTCCGTGTAGCGCGACAGCCCCGGCTCCACCGACAGGCGCAGCCGCCGCGTGGGCTGCACGCTCAGGCTGCCCTCCAGCTTGAAGCCGTGGCTGCCCGTCTCGAAGCGCCACGTCTTCGTCTCGAGGCTCCAGCGCGTCGTCGCGCTGAAGGCGTTGGACAGCTCGGTGATGAGGTCCACGCCCTGCCCCGTCTGCATCAGCGGGCCGCCGCGCGTCAGCCCGTCCGACAGCGCGCGCGGCAGGTACGTGCCCGTCGCCTCCGCCGTCCAGAAGTTGGGGAAGGTGACGCTCACCGTCGAGGACACGCTGGTGGACTGGCGCACCCCGCCGTAGTTCCAGTTGTTGTACAGCGCGAGCGTCGCCTCCATCCCGCGCAGCCACCGGCCCGGGTCCGTGTCCCGGTACGTGAGGCTCAGCTCCGCGTCCAGGTCATCCGCCGACTGGAGCTGGCCCACGTCGTTGATTTCGAAGCCCGGCGACTCCGCGTAGCCGCGCACGAGCCACAGCCAGTGCCGGCCGCTCACCCGCTCCAGCGTCGCGCCCGCCGTATAGCCCGACAATGACGTGGCCTCCGGGTTCAGCCGCGCGTACGTCTGGTCCGGCCGCTGGAAGTACCGTGCGCTGGAGCGCTGCAGGCGCAGCATCGCCTCGCGCGTGCCGCTGACATGGCTGCCGCCCGCGTACGCGGTGAGCGCGTACTCGCCGCCCGGGCCCAGCCGGAAGGACGCGTCCGCGCCCGCCGAGTAGGCCTGCTCGGGCAGGTTGAAGGTGAGGCTCTCTCCCTCCTGGCCTGGCTGCGCCAGCGAGCGATTCACCCCCGTCAGCATGGCGCCCACCACCGAGCCCTCGCCCAACTCCTGCTGCACGCGCACCACGCCGTAGCCGGTGAAGGGCTCCAGCTTCACCCGGCCCTCCTGGGCCGTGTCGAAGTCGTAGACGTCCGCGAAGCTGTGGCCGGTGACGGCCGCCAGCGCGCCCACGGACAAGCCCGATGCCAGCCGCCCGGTGAGCTTCCCCGCTCCCCACAGCGTGCTCGCCCGGGGCGCCTCCACGTAGTCCCGCTGCGACTTCAAGTCCGTGAGCAGGCGCGGCGAGGCGCCGATGCGGCGCGAGTAGAAGTACGTGGGCCCGCTGCCGGTGAAGAGCTGGCTGCCCTCCGTGAAGAACGGCCGGCGCTCCTCGAAGACGGTTTCAAAGGCGGTGAGGTTCACCACCGCCGGGTCCGCCTCCAACTGCCCGAAGTCCGGGTTCACCGTGGCGTCCAGCGTGAGGTTGGGGCCCAGGCCCACCTTCGCATCACCGCCCACGCGGCCCGCCCAATCTCGCCGCGCGTCGAAGGGGGTGCCCGCTCGCGGATTGCGCCCGGCGTTCACCTGCCAGTCCCCCGCCACGTAGGGCAGCAGCTCCAGCCGGCGCGATGGCCGCACGCCGCGCACGCCCGTCAGCTCGCCGAACCACGAGGCCCAGCCGGTGACGTGGCGCGGCACCACCACCCAGAAGTCGTCCTCGTTGCGGCGCGGCACGTAGCGGTTGAGGTTGAGGCCCCACACCTGCTCGTCCGCGTCGTTGAAGCGCAGCTGGGAGAAGGGGATGCGCAGCTCCGCCACCCAACCCGCGCCCGTCAGCCGGGTACGCGCCTCCCACACCGGGTTGAAGGAGAAGTCGCGCTCGTACTCGCTGTCCACCGGGTGGAACCAGTCCACGCGCTGGCCCGCGGCCGTCACCGCGAAGCTGTAGGCCGTGCGCCGGTCATGCCACGTGTCGAAGGAGAGGATGAGCCGCTCCGCCACGCCGCTCTCGTCCCGCCGCGTCATCACCGTCTCGATGTCCGCTGGCGAATCGCTGAACATCCGAGCGCCGACATAGAGCGCTTCCCCGTCGTAGACGAATGCCACTTCCGTGCGCAGCGTGGCCGGTAGACCCTGGTCCGGCTCCTTCTGGAGGAAGTCGGTGGTGAAGGTGGCCTGCCCCCAGGCCGCATCGTCCAGCACACCGTCCAACACGGGCGGCTGCTCCACGCGCACCGCCGACACACTCCGGCGAGGACCTGGAACCTGGGCGTGAGCCAATGCGGCACCCAGGAGCAGCATGCAGAGGATGAGCGGGACGACTCGGCGACACATGGAAGGGACGCACGGTACACACCCGCAGGCCCGAGTCACGTGCACAGAAATTCCCGAGCGCCCGGCAGTCCGCACCGTTACCAGCGAGTCCACCGGGCCCCACGCTTGCAGTTCATGCGGAGGCCACGCGGACGCGGCGGGAAGCTCACGCTCCGTTCACATCGACGCCACGCGGCGCCTCTACTCTGTGCTCGCCCTCCGGGAGGCTTCATGCGCATCGCGGTGATTTCGGACCTGCACCTCGGCCGTCGAGACGCCGCGGACCACTTCGGACACGACGACTCCGGGTTCCTGCGCTTCTTGCGCTTCCTGGAGAACAACTTCGAGCGCATCGTCCTCCTGGGCGACATCTTCGAGACGCTCACCTCGCGGACTCCGGGGCGACAGGTGGCCGAGCTCGCCGCCGCCCGCGCGGCCCACCCGGACATCGTCCAGCGCTTCCTGCTGCCCCAGTACCACTACATCCACGGCAACCATGACCTCGTGGCCGGCACGGTGCTCGGCGCGCCCGAGCAGCTCCTCCTGGAGGCCAATGGGGTGAGGATGCTGTTCACCCACGGGCACCACCACGACTGGGTCATCCGCAAGGCGCGCTTCCTCTCCGAGGCCGCGGTGTGGGCGGGGGCCTGGCTGCGGCGGATGCGGCTGCGCGCCATGTTCCGCATGTTCCAGGCGCTGGACGCGCGGCTGACGAACGCGCTGCCGGACCCGGCGCGCTGCTCCTTCCAGCAGTGGGCGCTGGCGCGCGCGTACGACAGCGGCGCGGACATCGTCGTCACCGGGCACACGCACCTGGGCATGCGCGTGGAGCACGGCAGCCGCCTGTTCCTGAACAGCGGCACGTGCTCGGAGGGCCAGTTCTCGTTCCTCAGCCTGGACACGCGCACCGCGCACTACTCGCTTCACACCACGTGGTAGCACCGGCCGCCCGGGGAGGAGGCAGGGAGGCCGGGGACTCGTGAGCAACGTGCTCCCTCCCTGGCAGGGAGGGGGTAAAATCGACGGATGTTCAGGCGGCTCACCGAGGCGCTTCGCCTTCTCGCGCGACGTGCCCCGAGAAGCGCGGGCAGCTCCCGCGCCGACACCCTGTGGGAGACCCCTCCGGCCGAGGTGTCCTCCGAGGGGGCCTCCCACCGGAAGCTGGCCGCCCGCCGGGCGCCCTCCCGGCCGGCCCGCCCGGTGCGCTACTACGACTTGCACGACGACTTCCGCCACCCCGGCCGGCGCGAGCTGGGAGACCCCGTGTCCCTGGAGCGGAAGAAGAAGGTGGACTCCGTCTGGCTCTTCACGTCCGGCGCCCCGGTGCGGGGATTGGGGAAGCTGCGCGCCACGGTCCGGCCTCCGGGCCGCCCACTCGACTTCTCCCTGGCGGGCGCGGGCCTCACGCCAGTGGTGCACGCGCGCGTGGCCTCCATCTTCCGCGAGCTGGCGCCCAACGACGTGCAGCTGTTGCCCGTGGAGGTGGAGGACTGTGACGAGCCGTACTTCATCGTCGTCGCCACCCGGCTGGTGCACTGTATCGACGACCGCAAGTGCGCGGAGGTCCACCGCTACACCTCCGAGGACGCGCCGCCGGAGCGCCTGGGCCACTACCGCACCGTGCGGGGCCTGAGAATCGACCCCACCCGCACCAATGGCGCCCGCGTCTTCCGCTCCTGGGGGTGGCCGGTGAGCCTCATCGTCTCCGAGAGCATCAAGGAGGCCTTCGAGCACGCCAGCGTCACCGGCGCCCGCTTCGCCGAGGTGACGGAGCCCCCGCCCAAGAAGCAGCGCCGGAAAGCCCAGCGCAAGACACGCAAGCCCAACTGAGGGCGGTCCGGTTGTTCACATTCCGTTGACAGCCGGCCAGTAACTTGTCGGGTAGGCCAACTCTCCAGTACGTTCCTCATTTTCCATCAATACCCGAGGAACAAGTTGGACACGGGTAATAGCCATTTCGGCAAATACAGGATTATCCAGCAGCTCGCGTCTGGCGGCATGGCGCACCTGCTGCTGGCGTCCATCGATGGGCCGGACGGCTTCTCCAAGCCGTGCGTCATCAAGCGCATCCTTCCGGAGTACGCGAACCTGGAGGCCTTCAGCCGGATGTTCGCGGACGAGGCGAAGGTCGCCGCGCTGCTGACGCATCCGAACATCGTCCAGGTCTTCGACTTCGGGAAGATTGATGGCCAGTACTACCTGGCCATGGAGTGGATTCAGGGCCAGTCCCTGGACCGGGTGCTGCGCCACGCGTGGAAGAGCGCCTTCCCGCTGGGGCCGCGGGTGGCGGTGGACGTGGGGCTGGCCATCTCGGACGCGCTCTCGTACGCGCACGCGAAGACGCTGCCGGACGGCACGCCGCTGAAGCTGGTGCACCGCGACATCACGCCGGGCAACGTGCTGGTGTCTCGCGACGGCATCGTCAAGCTGGCGGACTTCGGCATCGTGAAGAGCTCCGTCAACCTGGAGCGCACCGTCACCGGCGTGGTGAAGGGCAAGTACCCGTACATGTCGCCGGAGCAGATTACGAATCGCGAGCTGGACCACCGCTCGGATTTGTACTCGCTGGGCATCGTCCTCTACGAGGCCTCCACCGGGAAGCGGCTCTTCAAGCGCGAAACCGTGGAGGCGACGATTCTGGCCGCGTCACAGGCACACGTGCCCGCGCCGTCGGAGTTCAACCCGGACTTCCCGCCCGGGCTGGAGCGCATCCTCATGAAGCTCCTGCAGAAGGAGCCGGAGGCGCGGTACCAGAGCGCTCGCGAGCTGCACGTGGACCTGGAGAGGTTCCGCGCGTCGCAGCACTGGACGTCGGGCGGGCGCGAGCTGGCCATGCTGGTGACGAAGCTGAGTCCGCCGGACCCGTCGGGGCAGATGCCCACGGCGTTGCCCGCGTTCGGCTCCGCCTCCAGCCGCACGCCGAGCGGCAACGCGGGCTCGCGGGCCGCGGCCGCGCAGGACGAGGGCACGGGCCTCTTGGGGCTCACCCCGAGCGGCGCCGCACCGACGCAGGCGCAGTCACAACCGCAGGCGGGATTCCCGTGGGGCATCGCCGTGGCCGCGGGGGTGTCCGCGCTGGGCACCGCGCTGTTCTGGTACTTCGCCGCCTAGAGGGGGGCGCGGCCGGTGGGGCGGCGAGTCCGCCTCCTAGCGCCGCAGTGAGACGCCGATGAAACAGTCGACATGGATTGCCGTCATCCTGCTGGGCACCGTCACCGCCAATGGCGTGGTGTATGGCGTGCTGCGAAGCCGCCGTGCCGCGACTCCCGTGGCTCCCGTCGCGGCCGATGCGCCCCGGCCCCAGGCTCAGGCTCAGGCTCCGGTGACGGTGGCTTCCGTCACGCCCGCGCCTGCGCCCGAGGAGGATGCGAACTCCGGCCTCGCACGGGCCCGGCGCGCCGCGGGCCTGGCCGCGCTGGAGGACCGCGACTACGAGACGGCGGTGGCCGAGTTCACCGAGGCACTCCGGCTGCGCAAGGACGACAAGGGCGACCTGGTGGAGCTCTTGCGCATCGCCGCGGACCTGCGCACGCGGGAGCAGTCCCGGACGCACGTCGAGCGGACGCGGCCGGTGCGCGAGCCCGCGACTCCGACGCGCAAGGAGTCGGCGAAGGCGCGGCCCGCGCGGGTGGCGTCCAAGACGCAGGCGCGAGAGGAGAGCCCGGCGGCGGCCGAGGAGCCTCGCAATGGACTGCTGCTGGTGACGTCCACGCCGCCGGGGTTGCAGGTGCTGGTGGATGGGAAGACGGTGGACCTCACGCCCGCGCGCGTGCCGCTGAAGGCGGGGACGTACCGCGTGGCGCTCGCGCAGGGAGAGCGCAGACTGTCGGAGGAGACAGTGGAGCTGGGCGAGGATGACGTCCACTCCATCAACAAGGACCTCTCCGCCGAGCTGGCTCCGCCCACTCGACCCGCGCCGCAGGCGGCGGCTCCCGCGCCCACGAGCCCCGCTTCGACCGTGGCCTCCGCGCAGCCCGCGTCCGCCACCGTGCCCGCAACGCCCACCACCGTGGCCCGTGCCTCGACGGGGAAGGGAGACCTCGACGTGACGTCTCCGGCCCTCTACGGCGAGGTGTGGATCAACAACCGCCCCTATGGCTTCCCGCCGCTCAAGGCCCAGGGCCTTCCGGCCGGGCCTGCTCGCGTCGAGGTCCGCGTCAACGGCGTGGTGAAGCGGAAGATGACCGTTGAAGTCGAGCCCGACCGACTCACCGCGGTCCGCGTTCGCTGAATCCTTCCGCGCCGACGCACAGGCCGCCCTCTTTCCTCCCAAGCGCTGGTCCCGAAGGCCGGCGCGACTCACACCCCACCCCCTGAGCGACGACCTCGTTGGCCGGCGCTCGCAATCGTTCGAGGTTGCCCATGCGCGTCCGCCCCTGGTGGCCCGTCGGTTCCATCGCCCTCTCCCTCCTGCTGAACGCCTCCCCCGCCTTCGCGCAAGAGCCCTCCGCGTCTGCTGGAGCGGACCCCACCACTTCCTCCGAAGACGCCAGCTCCACCGGCGAGGAGCCCGAGGTCCACAGTCAGGTCGCCTCCTTCGCCGTCACCCGGTTGCAGGAGTCCCCCGCCGTCGTCACCGCGATGAACGCGGACGAGATTCGCGCATCCGGCGCGCGCGACCTGATGGACCTGCTGCTCCAGGTTCCGGGCTTCTTCTTCGGCGTGGACGTGCAGGGCTCGGTGGGCCCGGGCTTCCGCGGCCTCTGGGGCTACGAGGGCAAGGTGCTCCTCGTCATCGACGGCAAGGAGATGAACGAGCAGCTCTACTCCACGATGCAGCTCGGCCACGAGTTCCCCATCGAGCTCGTGGAGCGCATCGAGGTGGTGCGCGGCCCAGGCTCGGTCATCTACGGCGGCAACGCGGAGCTGGCCGTCATCAACGTCATTACTCGCGGCATCCAGGGCAGCACGGACCTCCAGCTCACCGGCACCTATGGCGAGCTCGAAACCGTCAACGGCCGCCGCAGCCTCACCGTCTCCGGCCGCAAGGTCTTCGAGTCCGCGCCGGGCCTGAGCGTCTTCGCCTCCGCCTCCCTCGGCCAGGGCCAGCGCAGCGACGCCGAGTTCCACGACTACTTCGGCAACACGGCCAGCATGGGTGGGCAGAGCCAGTTGGACCCGACGACGGTGCAGGCCGGCGTGGGCTACAAGGATTTGCAGCTCAGCGTGCTGTACCAGCGCAGCACCACGTCCACCATCGTCGCCTTCGACGAGGTGCTCTCCGCCCCGGCCCCCACCGAGTTCGAGGCCTTCCACGCCGAGCTGAGCGACAGGTTCCGCCCGAGCGAGCGGCTGGAGCTCGTGTCCCGCCTCAACCTCACCCTCTCCGAGCCCTTCCGCGATTCGAACCAGGACTCGCCCTTCTATTACGAGAAGCAGGTGCGCCGGCTGCGCGGCCGGGTCATGGCGCGCTGGGCGGCGCTGGACTTCCTCCAGCTCACTGCCGGCGGGGACGTGACGTCCGATGCGGGAAAGCTCCAGGGCCCTGCGGACATCGGTCTGCAGACGGCCTTCGGTGAGGAGGGCGCGGACCACGTCTCGTACCTCAACCTCGCGGGCTTCATGGAGGCGTACCTCGACAACCCCATCGCCACGGTGGTGGCGGGCGCGCGCTACGAGAATCACAGCGCCTTCGGCAGCTCCTTCGTGCCGCGCCTGGTGCTGCTGCGGAGCTTCGGTCCGTTCAGCGCCAAGGCGCTCTTCAGCCGTGCGTTCCGCGCGCCGGGCATCGAGAACATCAGCCTGGGCGACGACGTCACGCCCGAGCGCACCACCGTGTTCGAGTTCGAGGGCACGCTGCACCTGGGCGAGGGCCACACGGTCAGCGCCAACGTCTTCGACATGGGCGTGACGGACCCCATCATCTACTCGTACGACGCGGTGTCGAACACGGAGGCGTACCGGAACCTCGGGCGCCTGGGCAGCCGCGGCCTCGAGCTGGACTACCACCTGCGCACGGGCTGGGGGCGGGTCGCGCTCAACTACTCGTTCTACACGCCGTCCGGCCGCAACGACGTGAAGGACTACCAGGTGCCCAAGCACTCCGACGCCTTCACCGCGATGCCCACGCACAAGGCGTCCCTCACCGGCAACGTGAAGGTGCTGCCGTGGCTCAACATCAGCCCCACCGCGGTGCTGGTGGGCAAGCGCTACGCGGTGGATGCGCCGGACGACGCGGGGAACTCCTCGGTGGAGGAATTGCCCACGCAGCTGCTCCTCAACCTCTTCGTCAGCGCGGAGAACGTGGGCACGCAAGGGCTGGAATTGGGCGCGGGCATCTACAACATCATGGGCACCAACTTCCGCCTCGCCCAGCCGTACAACGGCGGCCACGCGCCGCTCCCCGTGTTCTCCCGCGAGTTCCTCGTGCGCGTGAGCTACCTGTTGGACCCGGGGGCGGGTTCCTGATTGGAGCCGGGCGATTCAGAGTGCGGGAAGACGCCCGGGAGTAACGGGAGCGACTCGTCCAGCGCTGACCAACCATCTCGCAGCTGGGCCCTTGCCGCCGCGTAGGCACGGGCCTTTGAGCACCTTCTCGCGTGAAGCGGAAGCGTGCCCACGCGAGATGTGAGCGGATGCAGTCGTACTGTGGCAAGCGGTAGGAGCGTGCGCTGGTCCGACAAAGGCCGGTTGAGACGTCATGAGAGGTGCCGGACGAGCTTCGGGCGCGAATCAAACCGAGTGTTCTCGATGCGTTTCTGTCTCCTGGAGAGGCAGAAGTGCCGGCCGGTCCATCTCCTCCACGCGTTCGCGCTGATCGTTCTCGCCAACGGAGGAAGGGTACGTCAGGGCCCTGCTGGCGGTTCTTCAGTCCCAGGGCCCGCGTTCTGCTTCTGCTTATCCAGAATCAGCCCCAAATTGCGCTTCGCAACAAGCGTGTTCGGGTGCTCCTCCCCCAGCACCTGCTTCATCACTTCCAGCACCCGCTCTTGGTACCCACGCGCCCCGACAAAGTCTCCCTGCGCAAGCAGCGTCCCGACCAGATTGGCCATCACCATCAGCGTTCCCGGGTGCTCCTCCCCCAGCACCCGCTTCCTCACCTCCAGCACCTGCTCCTGGTACTCACCCGCCCTGACGAGGTCGCCCTGCGCGCGCAGCATCTCGGCCAGGTTGTTCATCGCCGTCAGCGTGTTCGGGTGCTCCCTCCCCAACACCCGCTGACTCATCTCCAGCACCCGCTCCTGGTATCCACGCGCCCCGACGAGGTCGCCCTGCGCGCGCAGCGTCCCGGCCAGGTTGTTCATCGCCGTCAGCGTGTTCGGGTGCTCCCTCCCCAACACCCGCTGACTCATCTCCAGCACCCGCTCCTGGTACCCACGCGCCCCGACGAGATCCCCCTGCGCGCGCAGCGTCCCGGCCAGGTTGTTCATCGCCCCCAGCGAGTCCAGGTGCTCCTCCCCCAGCACCCGCTGACTCATCTCCAGCACCCGCTCTTGGTACCCACGCGCCCCGACGAGGTCCCCCTGCGCAAACAGCGTCAATGCCAGGTTGTTCATCGCCATCAGCGTGTCCAGGTGCTCCTCCCCCAGCACCCGCTGACTCATCTCCAGCACCCGCTCTTGGTACCCACGCGCCCCGACGAGGTCCCCCTGCGCAAACAGCGTCAATGCCAAGTTGCCCATCGCCGTCAACGCGTCCGGGTGCTCCTCCCCCAGCGCCTGCGTCATCACTTCCAGCACCCGCTCTTGGTACCCACGCGCCCCGACAAGGTCTCCCTGCGTGCGCAGCGTCTCAGCCAGGTTGTTCATCGCCCTCGGCGTGTACGGGTGCTCATCACCGAGCACCCGCTTCCTCACCTCCAACACCTGCTCCTGGTACCCACGCGCCCCGGCGAGGTCTCCCTGCGCGCGTAGCGTCTCGGCCAGGTTGTTCATCGCCGTCAGCGTGTCCGGGTGCTCACCACCGAGCACCCGCTTCCTCACCTCCAGCACCTGCTCCTGATACCCACGCGCCCCGACGAGGTCCCCCTGCGCGCGCAGCGTCTCGGCCAGGTTGCCCATCGCCGTCAGCGTGTTCGGGTGCTCCCTCCCCAACACCCGCTGACTCATCTCCAGCACCCGCTCCTGGTATCCACGCGCCCCGACGAGGTCGCCCTGCGCGCGCAGCGTCCCGGCCAGGTTGCCCATCGCCCCCAGCGTGTCCGGGTGCTCCTCCCCCAGCACCTGCTTCATCACTTCCAGCACCCGCTCTTGGTACTCACGCGCCCCGACGAGGTCCCCCTGCGCGCGCAGCGTCCCGGCCAAGTTGCTCATCGCCCTCAGCGAGTCCAGGTGCTCCTCCCCCAGCACCCGCTGACTCATCTCCAGCACCCGCTCTTGGTACCCACGCGCCCCGACGAAGTCCCCCTGCGCAAACAGCGTCAATGACAGGTTGCCCATCGCCGTCAGCGTGTCCGGGTGTTCCTCGCCAAGCTTTTCAGCGGCCCGCTGAACGAGCCGCACCTCAATATCCCGCACGTGCTTCGCAAGTCCTTTTGCCCTCAGGAACAATCCCAATCCGAGACCCAACGAGACTTCACCTCTTACATCGAGGGTCGCTTCGTCCTGCGTCAGCCTCTCGAAGAGACTCTCCGCATGCGGACGGCACGCGTCCATCAAGGGCCAGGTTGTTGGATTCTTGAGCGAGGAGGGCTTCATGACTTGGATGAGCCCTTGGCAGACCTGCCTCAGTTCCTCTTGCGGCTCGGGTGACTGGCTGCGCAGGTAATCTGCCAACACACGGTGCATGCTGCCGAACATGCGCACCGGGCCTGCCTCCACGCGTGTGACAAAGCTGCGAGACAACAGCCCACCTCGCACGCTGCTCGCCGACACCTCCGCGCCCAGTGCCTTCAGCAAATCCAGCGGAATGGGTTCAGGAGCCATCCTTGCGATGAGCTGAGCCGCTCTTCGCTGAGGCTCAGAAAGCTTCGCGTAGGAGATGGAAAAGGCCTCTGTCACTCCTCGATAGACACCAGGCCCCACGTAGCCCAGTAGCTCCTCGCTCCAGTGGTCCAGTTCCTGCGTCAGCCCCCGAGACTTCATCCCAGAAAGAAGCTCTTCCGGTTCGAGCCCGCCTGTCCGCATGGCCCGGTTCAGCAGTTCGAGTGCCAGCGGAAGAAACCCCACCCACGTTGCTATCTGCCGCCACTCCGTCCCCTCCAAGTCCTTCCCATTCATTCCGTCCGTCAGCAGCGAGACTGCAGCGTCCGGCGTCAGCGTGGCGAGAGGCAACTCATGGACTCCATCTGTCCCCAGCCCCATGCTTGCCCGCGAGGTAACAAGCAGCGACACCTTCCCCATGGCCGGACACCAAGTCCTCAGCGGCTTCGCAACGTCGTTAGGTCCCGCCTCCGGTACGTTGTCCACCACGTACAGGATGCGCCCCCTGGTGGCTGCCTCATCGAGCGCACTTGCAAGCTCCTTGGTTGCATCCCGATTGCTCTTACGGAACGTCACCAGGTCCGGTACCTCCGGCCGCAGCGTGCGAAGGATGCCGTGGAACTCCTCTTCCCGTCGGTCCTCCGTCACGTCCGCATTCACCCAGAAGAGGCCCCCCGGGTAGTGGCTTGGGCCGAACCGGTGCAGGTACTCCAGCACCAACTGCGTCTTGCCGAAGCCGCCACCTCCAATCACTGCGACAGCACGTCCCGCGCCCGCTCCTGGCTGGTTGTGGCGGACAGAGAGAGTTCGATAGACGCGCCACAATGCCGTGGAGCGCCCCACGAAGGAGGTTTGCAGGGACGGTCGAAATTCTCGTAGGTAATGCGGAATCCCCGCGAGGTTTCCGGGAGAGGGAAGAGCCACTTCCTCAAGCAGCCGAGAGCGAAGTCGTGAGCTGGCCTGACCTGCGGCTTCCAACCGCTCTTCAAGTGTCCTGGGGCTCGCTGCCAGTCGCTCGCGAACCCGTTCCGCCAGGCCCTTGGTGTCTCCTGCCCTGAGCCAATTCGAGTTGCGCAGCATCGGAGGCAAGTCGAACAGCGGAGGTACCGCGTTCTCCTCGGACGGCAGCACGATGATGATGGGCGCCAGCGCCGCCTTCTCCTCCTGCTCCGTCCCCCTCTCCTCGAGCGCCAGATACGGGCTGAGCATGGCGTCCAGTTCCCACTGGCAGTACCAGCGCTGGAAATACTCCTTGCTCGTGAAGATGACGGCGACCCGTGACGCAAGGAGCGAGTCCACCAACACCGGTGGGTAGTGCTCCCCGAATTCGATGTCCGATTCGTCGAGGAACGCCTGCTCATCCTCCCCGCTCAGCTCGGCATGGAGTGCCCGGGCCTCCTCTTTGCTCGTTCCCCGCGCATAGGAGATGAACACAGGAGCACGCGCCTGCTCTGAGGTCTTCATCCCTTCCCCCAAGGGTTGCCTCACGTGCACACCTCCACGTCAATCGGAGTTGGCCGACGCCCACCGCGACCAGGAGCATCTCAAAACTCCCTGGGGTGGAGACCAGCGCCCCAGACCCCATCTCACGCCCGGACGAACATCGCCGAAAGGCCACAGCCTGATTTCCAGCCCGGCCTGTCCCAAGTAACCACCTGACATCCCACGGCTTCCAGGTACAAACAGGGGAAAATGTAGGCAGGAAGCAACCAAAAACCCTCATGTACGACAATGGCAGTGAGGGTTGGACTTCAGCCCCTACACAACCACCCCCTCTTTTCGCCCGGAGCATAACCATGAGCGGCATCTCCAAGCTGTCGGCGGGTCCTTCCCTGGCTTCCTTCCGTTCCATCGGCGGTGCTCCCGAGACTGGCAAGCTCCCGGGGCTGGAGACGGCGGAGAAGGCGATCCAGGCGCTGAGCCAGAACCCCATCCTCCGCTCGCTGATGGGGCAGAGCGGCTTCGACGGCGTCTCCGGCAAGGACAAGACGGAGAAGGCCGACGCGACGAAGCAGGCCAATCCGCAGGAGGCGCTCCAGAAGCTCCTCGAGACCCTCCAGCAGCTCATCAAGGCGCTGCAGACGCAGGCCGGTCAGAAGGCCGGTGAAGGCGAGGCCGGTGGCCCCGAGGGTGCGCAGCAGGCCGGTGGCCCGCAGGGTGCGCAGCAGGCCGGTGGCCCCCAGGGCGCGCAGCAGGGCGGCGCTCCCGAGGGCGCGCAGCAGGCCGGCCCCGCCGAGGGCGCGGGCGGCGTGGCCCCGGAGGACGAGGACGAGAAGGACCCCATCAAGAAGCTGCTCAAGACGCTGGAGCAGATGGTGCAGATGATTGGCCAGCTCCTGAAGGGCGCGGGCAACGGCAACACCGGCATCGTGCCGGCCGGCGCCACCGGCGGTGCCGCTCCCGCCGCCGCGGCCTGAGCCACGCACGCATCCCTGAAACATGGCGGCCCGCCTCCCTTCCTGGGTTGGCGGGCCGTCGTGCGTTCCGGGCCAGGTGTCCCTGAGCGTCAGCTCCGGATGAAGCCCCGCTTGAGGAGCTCCAACTCCTCGCGGAGCTTCTTCATCTCGTCGGTCTGCTCCAGGTCGAGCCCACTCTGCTGGAGCGCCTCCGTGAGCTGCGCGCGGAAGACCTCCACCAGCGCCCCCGCGGCCGGCGAGCCCGTGGCCTGGAGCTGACCGCCGAGCTGCAGGAGCACGTCCTTCAGGGACAGCGTCACCTTGCGCAGCTCCGCCTCCAGCTCCGCGCGCGAGAGCCGGCCCGGCTCCTTCGCCGCCCGCGTCAGCTCCTGAATGGACTTGAGCAGTGAGTTCAGGTCCTGTGCCATGCCGTTCCGCCTCCGAGCCCGACCGTGCCGCGAAGCCTACCGTCCAGGCCGCGCCCCGCCCAGGCCCCGTTGCCGGAGGCAGCCCCCGACGATGCACCTCCACGCAGCTTCCTTCTGAGGCCGAAGCAAACCCTCCGCGCGCGAGCACCGTCCCCCACGTTGCCGCCACTACTCCCACTCGAACCTGTCTCGGACGCGTGTATGAAAACACCCCGTCCCCGGGCCCATTTGCCTTTGTTCTCACGACGAATAAAGTCGGATTGGGCTCGTTTTGCCCATCTGGCAGGTATCCCACCCCTCGTATCTCCCGGAGGCAGGACCATGACGAAGACCATCCAGTCGTGGAGCAACCGCGTTGCGCGGAAATGGTTGAAGCCGGTGTGTTGGTCTGGAGCGCTCGGCCTGGCGCTGGTCGCTGGCGCGGGCTGTGAGAGCGCGAGCGACGAGGCCACGAGCCTACAGCAACCCCTCTCCGAGACGTCCCAATCCGTCCGCGTCGGCGCTCGTCGCCAGGCGGAGGGCTGGGTCACCGCGGGCACGACGGGCGTCTTCAACGAGGGCGGCGGCGAGGGCCAGTCCGTCGCCGGCTTCCAGGTCAACGAAACGATTCACTACACGGCGGTGGAGTTCGGCGGCGCGGACCGCATCGACTTCAACCTCGGCGCCCCGTACGGCGGAGGCCGCGCCGAGCTGTGGGCCGACGCCATCGGCTCGGGCCGGCTGCTGGGCACGCTCGACATGGGCGCGGCCACCGGTGACTGGAACACCTTCGCGGTCCGCTCGCTGAACATCCCGGAGATTGGCGGCACGCACGACCTCTACCTGCGCGGCGTGGCCACCGGCGGTGACTGGCTCTACAAGCTGGACTGGTTCGAGCTGCACGACACCAACGTCGCGGGCGGCGTGGTGCTGCCGGCGCGAATCGAGGCCGAGCGCTTCGTCGCCGCGAGCGACACCACCGCCGGCAACAGCGGCTCCGCGACCTGCACCAGCGCCGCCAACGCCAACGTGGACCTCGAGGCCTGCACGGACAGCTCGGGCTGCGGCTGCAACATCGGCTGGACGGTGGCGGGCGAGTACCTCGACTACTCGGTGACGAACTCCGGCTCCACCACGAGCAACTTCGACATCAACCTGCGCGTGGCCAGCGAGCGCACCGGCCAGCGCGTCCGTGTGGAATTGCCGCCCGGCACCGTGCGCGGCTACGCGTCCCCGGATGGTTCCACGCCCGGCTGGCAGAGCTGGGTGACGCGCACGGTGGGCAACGCCCCCGTGGCCCCCGGCACCCAGACGCTGCGCCTCGTCTTCGAGGGCGAGCTCAACCTCAACTACCTGGACATCCAGCGCTCCGTCACCACCAGCGGCGTCGCGGTGCAGGTGACGAACAAGTGCCCCTTCCCGCTCTGGATTCACGGCGAGGGCAACGGCGGCATCCTCCAGCCGGATGACGCGCGGCTCGCCACCAACGAGGTGCGCACGTACTCGGCGCCCTCCCTGTGGACCTCCGCGCGCGTGACGGCCTACCTCGATGGGCCCCGCTCCAACGAAATCGACAAGGTCGAGATGACCTTCGACCGCACGCCCAACAACGAGCAGGCCCTCAACTACAACCTCACCTACGTGGACTGGGTCGGCCTCCCCATGGAGGTGAGCAGCGTGGGCACCGGCGCGGACTGCAAGCCCGCCGGCTGCTACCGCTCCGCGGCCACCATCACCAACGGCTGCCCGGATGGCCTGTTCGACGGGAGGCGGTGCATCTCCGCGCGCACCTACTGCCTCAACCCCGTCAACGCCTCCAAGCCGTACTGCGCCGCGTTGGACGCGAAGATTTCCGAGTGCGTCAACCGCTACGCCGACTGCCGCGGCGCCGCCGGAGCGAAGACGCCCGAGGTCTACGCCTGCTCCGGCGCTTTCTTCAGCCAGAGCCCGAAGTATTGCGCCGCCATCAACCGCGGCATGCTCGACTCGCCGGACAACACCAACAAGGCGCTCTACTACCAGGCGCCTCCGTACAACACCTACGCGAAGTGGGCGCACAGCCAGTGCCCCAACATCTACGCGCTCGCCTACGACGACTACCCTCCCGCGGCCGAGGCGAGCGGCTACCACTCCTGTGTGGGCGGCACCCGCCTCAACATCGTCTTCTGCCCGGCCGGGTAGGCGGCGCGGCGCGTCACGCACCGGGGCGGGTCGGCGGCTCCGTCCGGCCCGCTCCTGCAACACCTGGTCGGAATCACCCCGCTTGCAATCGCAACGAAGAGGCTGCTACTTTCTTCATCACTCGAACAAACTCGGTTGCGTTCGCGGCGGGATGGGGCGGGAACCCGGAGGCACGGTCGGTTGGAGCAGGCGCGCGTTGGAGGGATTCTCCTCCAACGCAGCGCGGCAACACCAACGCGGCGCGCAACGCACACACCCACTCTTGGCGGCACCGCATTTCTTCGTCGTACGCACGAAGTCATCCAGCAGCGGAGGGGACATGCAGCGGCACAAGCGTTTCGCGTGGACGTGGGCGGCGGCGGGAATGGTCGCGGTTGGGGGCCTCCTCGGGGCATGTGACCCGGAGGACTCGGGCGACAAGCCAGGCCCCCAGCAGCAGGCAGACTCAGGGACCCAGCAGCAGACGGACTCGGGCACGCAACAACAGCAGGACTCCGGCACCCAGCAGCAGGCCGACGCGGGGACGCAGGAGCCGCAGGACTCCGGCACCCAGCAGCAGTCGGACTCCGGCACCACCCAGCAGTGCCCCGTCCCGGACGCGGGCCCCACCGTCTTCACCCCGATGAAGGTGGACGGCACCTGGGCCGCCAGCGGATACATGGGCGACGGCGCGAGCAACCTCGTCCAGGACTCGAACGAATGTGCCGCCACCCGCCCCGGGACGGCCCTGGGCGACTGCCACAAGTTCACCTGGACGCCCGGCGGGGCCGGCTGGGCCGGCGTCTGGTGGCAGTACCCCGAGGGGAACTGGGGTACCACCCCCGGCTTCGAAATCCCCGAAGGTGCAAGCGTACTGTCCTTCTACGCCTGGGGTGCCACGGGCGACGAGAAGGTCACCTTCCTGGTGGGCATGGGGCCGACGGCGGATGGCTTTGAGCTGAAATCGCCCGAAGTCACGCTCACCACGGAGCCGAAGCAGTACACAATCGACGTCAGCCGCGTCCGGTACCGGAAGGTGGTGGGAGGCTTCGGCTGGGTCGCCGGGGGAAGGACGAGTCCGCTCGTCCTCTTCATTGACGACATCCAGTGGCGCTGACGCCCCCCGCACCTTCTGGCGCGGCGGAATGGAGCGTGAGCGCACGATGAGAGTGGGAACGGCGGAGATGACGGTCGATGCGGCGGGCATGCGGGCGCAGAACAGCAGCCTGCTGCTGAACATGATCTGGCGCGAGCGCCAGATTTCCCGGGCGGAGATTGCCCGGCGCACGGAGCTCAGCCCGTCGACCGTGTCGGCCATCGTCTCGGACCTGGAGCACTCCGGCCTGGTGCGGAGCATCGGCGCCGGGGTGTCCCGCGGCGGCCGCCGCCCCACCCTCATCGGCTTCTGCGATGACGCGTTCAGCATCATCGGCGTGGAGATGGGCGCCACCCACGTGACGGTGATTCTCACGGACCTGCGCGGGCGCGTGCGCGTGCAGCGGCAGTCCCCCCAGGCGGTGCGCGACGACCCGAAGGGCACTCTCCAGAAGGTGAAGGAACTGGTGCAGGAGTGCCTGGAGGCGGAGCGCGTGCCGCGCCGCTCGGTGCTGGGCATGGGCGTGGCCGTGCCGAGCCCCGTCCATCCGTCCGCACCGGGCAGGCTGTCGCCGCTCATCGTCCCGGCGTGGAAGGACTACGACGTCCAGGAGTGGCTGCGGTCCGCCTTCAACCTGCCGGTGTTCGTGGACAACGACGCGAACCTCGGCGCGCTGTCGGAGTGCTACTGGGGCGCGGGCGTCGGCGGGGAGGATTTGACGTACATCAAGCTGGCCACCGGTATCGGCTCGGGCTTCATCATCCACGGGGACGTGTACCGTGGCTCGGGCGGCACCGCCGGTGAGATTGGCCACATCGCCGTGGACTCGTCCGGCCCGCAGTGTGTCTGCGGTCTGCGCGGGTGCCTCGTCACCCTCATCGGCACCGGAGCGCTGGTGGAGCGCGCTCGCGAGCTGATGGGCACCAAGGGCCGTCGCTCGCCCACGGTGAAGGAATTGGTGGAGGGCGCGCGCGCGGGCGAGCCGGCCGCGCGGCAGGTCATCGACAGCCTGGGGCACTACCTGGGCATCGCGGTGGCGGGCCTGCTCAACCTGATGAACCCGGCCATCGTCGTGCTGGGCGGAGAAATCTCCTCGGTGGGAGACCTCCTGCTGGACCCGCTCCGCGCCTCGGTGCGCAAGCGGGCGCTGTCCACCTCCATGGCGGAGACGCGCATCGTCACCTCCGCGCTCGGAGACCGCGCCATCGCCGTGGGCGCGGCCACCCTCGTGCTCCAGGCCGCGCTGCGCAACCGCGCTCTCTTTCCACTTCAACACGTCGGGAAAACGGCATGACCCCCTTGCGTCTCCTTCCCTGGCTCTCGGTACTGAGCCTGGGATGCCTCGCGTGTGACCCGGCAGGCTCGCGCATCGACAAGCCCGAGATGCCCGATGACTCCACCCCGCAGCCGAGCAACGACTGGCAGCTGGTGTGGCAGGACGAGTTCGATGGACTGGCGAACACCCCGCCCTCCTCGGACAAATGGGTCCACGACGTGGGAGGAGGCGGCTGGGGCAATGCCCAGCTCGAGTACGACACGAACCGGACGGAGAACGTCGCGCTGGACGGTGACGGCCACCTGGTCATCACGGCGCGCAAGGAGCCGTACGGCGGCAATTCCTATACGTCCGGACGCATCAACACCCGCGGGCGCTTCGAGCACGCCTATGGCCGCTTCGAGGCGCGCATGCAGTTGCCAGTGGGGCGCGGCATGTGGCCGGCCTTCTGGCTGCTGGGCGCCAACCTCGAAGAGGTGCCCTGGCCGGACTGCGGCGAAATCGACATCATGGAGTACCGGGGCCAGCTGCCGGCCATCATCCGCGGCTCGCTCCACGGCCCGGGCTACTCGGGCGGCAACAACATTGGCGGCGAGTACGTCGTCAGCGGCGGGAAGCTCTACGAGGACTTCCACGTCTACGCGGTGGAGTGGGAGCCGGAGCGCATCCGCTGGCAGTTCGACGGCGTGACGTTCCTCGAGGTGACGCCCGCGAAGCTGCCCGCCGGCAAGAAGTGGGTCTACGACCATCCGCACTTCATCCTGCTCAACCTCGCGGTGGGCGGTAACTACGTGGGGCCGCCGGACCGCTCCACCGTGTTCCCCCAGCAGCTGAAGGTAGACTGGGTGCGCGTCTACACGAGGGGCGCATGAGACGCGCCCTCTGGCTGCTGCCGCTCCTGGTGATGGCCTGCACCTCGGAGCCGCGCCCGCGCGACCCGGGCGTGCTGTTCGCCTCCGTGGAGCTGCGAAGCGCCTGGGTGCGCAACTTCAACCCGCTGTTCACCGGGGCCAACGCACGCTGGCCCACGCGGGCCGGCATCTACGAGTGCCTGGAGGTGTACACGCCCTCCACCGGGCAGTGGAACCCGTGGCTCGCCACCGCGCACGAGTGGTCCGAGGACCGGAAGACGCTGCGCTTCACGCTGCGCGAGGGAGTGCAGTGGTCCGACGGCCGCCCCTTCACCGCGGACGACGTGGCCTTCACCTTCCAGCTCCTGAAGAAGCACGCCGCGCTGGACGCGGGCGGCGTGTGGCGCTTCCTCTCCGACGTGAGCGCGGAGGGGCCGCGGACGGTGGCCTTCCACTTCTCCCACGTCTACATCCCCGGCTTCTCCGAGCTGGCGCACCAGCCGCTGGTGCCGCGCCACATCTGGGAGCACGTGGCGGACCCCGTCACCTTCACCAACCCGGACCCGGTGGCCACGGGGCCCTTCACCGAGGTGCGCGTCTTCCGCAACCAGGTGTACGAGCTGGGCCGCAACCCGCACTACTGGCAGCCGGGCCGGCCGGCGGTGAGCGCGCTGCGCTTCCTCGCCTTCCCCACCAATGACCAGGCCAACCTCGCGCTGGTGGAGGGCGAGGTGGACTGGGCCGGCAACTTCGTGCCCGCCGTGGAGCGCACCTTCTTGTCGAAGGACCCGGAGCACCACGGGCGCTGGTTCCCCCTCTTCGGCAGCACCGTCTTCCTCTACCCCAACACCACGCGCCCGCCGCTGGACGACGTGCGCGTGCGCAAGGCGCTGAGCATGGCCATCGACCGCGAGCAGCTCGTCGACATCGCCATGTACGGCTACACGCGCCCGGCGGACTCCACGGCCCTGAATGACTCGTACACGACCTGGCGCGACGCGGAGGCCGCGAAGGGCACGTGGGTGCGTTACAACGAGGTGGCGGCCAACGAGCTCCTGGACGAGGCGGGGCTGAAGAAGGGCCCGGACGGTGTGCGGCGCAAGGCGGATGGGACGCCGCTGGAGCTCGAAATCGAGGTGGTGGGCGGCTGGTCCGACTGGGTGCGCGCGGGGCAGGTCGTCGCCCGGGATTTGCGCAAGCTGGGCGTGCAGGCGCACCTGAAGACGTACGAGTTCGGCGCCTGGTACGAGCGCCTGCAGAAAGGCGAGTTCCAGCTCTCCATCTCCTGGTCGCTGGACGGGCCCACGCCGTACATCTTCTACAAGTGGCTGCTGTCGCCGCGCACGGTGCGCCCGGTGGGTGAGGTGTCCGCGTCCAACTGGCACCGCTTCGGCGACGCGGAGGCGGACGCGCTGCTGTCGGCCTTCGAGACGGAGACGTCGCCGGAGAAGCAGCGGGAGCTCATGGCCGCGGTGCAGCGGCGCTTCTCCGAGACGGCGCCCGCCATTCCCCTCTTCCCCAACCCGTCCTGGGGCGAGTCCAACTCGCGGCGCTTCACCGGATGGCCGAGCGCCTCGCGCCCCTACGCGCGCCTGTCCCCCCACGCCGAGCCCGACAGCCTGCTGGTGCTGACGTCGCTCGCCCCGAGGGAGCACTGACGATGCCCTACGTCCTCCGGCGGCTCGGCTTCTACCTGCTCGCGGCGTGGGCCTCGCTCACGCTCAACTTCGTCATCCCCCGGCTCGCCCCCGGGGACCCGGCCTCGGCCATGTTCGCGCGCTTCGAGGGCCGCGTGGCGCCCGAGGCCATGGACGCGCTGCGCGCCGCCTTCGGCTTCACCCAGGCGCCGCTGCACGTGCAGTACTTCACGTACCTTCGGCACCTGCTCGTCGGGGACCTGGGCATCTCCTACGCGTACTACCCGTCGCGCGTGTCGGAGGTCATCGGCACCGGGCTGGTGTGGACGGTGGGGCTGGCGGGGTGCGCGGTCGTCTTCAGCTTCGTGCTGGGCTCGTTCCTCGGCGTACTGGCCGCGTGGAACCGGGGCGGGTGGCTGGACTCGGCGGTGGCGCCCGCGCTCGCGTTCCTGGGCGCGTTCCCCTACTTCTGGCTGGCCATGCTGGCCCTGTACCTCTTCGGCTTCGGCCTGGGCTGGTTCCCGCTGCGCCACGCGTACTCACACGATTTGGAGCCCGCGCTGTCCTTCGCCTTCGCGGCGGACGTGGCGAAGCACGCGGTGCTGCCGGCGGCGTCCATCGTGGTGGCCACGCTGGGCGGGTGGATGCTGAGCATGCGCAACACCATGGTGGCCACGCTGGGCACGGACACCCTGCGGCTGGCGCACGCGAAGGGCCTGCCTCCGCGGCAGGTGATGCTGCGCTACGCCGCGCGCAACGCGCTGCTGCCCAACGTCACCGGCTTCGGCATGGCGCTGGGCTTCGTGCTGAGCGGCTCGCTGCTGACGGAAATCGTCTTCTCGTATCCGGGCACCGGCTACCTGCTCATCCTCGCCGTGCGCAACCAGGACTACCCGCTGATGCAGGGGCTCTTCCTGGTCATCACCCTGGCGGTGCTCGCCGCCAACTTCGCCGTGGACCTGCTCTGCCTCTGGTTGGACCCGAGGACCCGCGCCCATGCGTGACTCCATCCGAAGCCTGCTCCGCCACCGGAAGGCCGCGGTGGGCGGGAGCATCCTGCTCTTCTTCCTGGTGCTCGCCATCATCGGGCCGTGGCTCGTCATGGACCCGAGCGACCTCGTGGGCAGGCCGCACCAGCCGCCCTCGGCCGAGCACCTGTTCGGCACGACGGGCCAGGGCCAGGACGTGCTCGCGCAGACGGTGGTAGGCGCGCGAGAGACGCTGGCGGTGGGCTTCGCGGTGGGCGCGCTCGTCACGCTGGTGGGCGCGCTGATGGGTGTGACGTCCGGCTACCTGGGCCGCCGGGTGGATGACGTGCTGTCGCTCACGACCAACATCTTCCTCGTCATCCCCGGGCTGCCGCTGGCGATTGTCCTCGGCGCGTACCTGCCGTCCGGGCCGCTGCGCATGGTGGTGGTGCTGACGGTGGCCGGCTGGGCGTGGAATGCGCGCGTCTTCCGCGCCGAGGCGATGGCGCTGCGCAACCGCGACTTCGTGGCCGCGGCGGTGGTGGCGGGCGAGAGCCGCTCGCGCATCGTCGCCCGGGAATTGCTGCCCAACATGGCGTCGCTGGTGGGCTCGTCGTTCATCGGGAACACGCTGTACGCCGTGGGCGCGGAGGTGGGCCTGGAGTTCCTCGGGCTGGGCGACGTGGGCTCGGTGACGTGGGGCACCAACCTGTACTGGGCGGGCAACGACGCGGCGCTGCTCACGCGCTCGTGGTGGATTTTCGTCCCCACCGGCGTGTGCATCGCGCTGGTTGGCTTCTCGCTGACGCTGCTGTCCTCCGCCATCGACGAGCTGACCAACCCGGCGCTGCGTGCTCCTCCGGCGGTGGCTCCGGAGCCGCACGCGGTGACGGCGGCGCAGACGGAGCCGCTGCCTCCTGGCGTGCTGCTCAGTGTGCGCGAGCTCTGCATCGACTACGCGACGGAGCGCGGCCGCTCGCGGGTGGTGGACGGCGTGTCCTTCGACATCGCGCCGGGCGAGGTGTTCGGCCTGGCGGGTGAGTCCGGCAGCGGCAAGTCCACCATCGGCTATGGGCTCTTGCGCCTGCTGCCTCCGGCGGCGTGCATCTCGCAGGGGCGCATCCTGCTCGGGGATACGGACGTCACCGCGCTGAGCGCGGACGCGCTGCGCTCGTTCCGGTGGGGGCAGGTGTCCATGGTGTTCCAGAGCGCGATGAGCGCGCTCAACCCCGTGCTCACGCTGGGCGAGCAGTTCCACGACGCGCTGGCGGCGCATGGGCCCACCACGCGGGCGTCGTCGTATGCGCGGGCTCGCGAGCTGCTGGCCATGGTGGGGCTGGAGCCGAAGCTGGTGAATGCGTGGCCGCACCAGTTGTCGGGCGGCATGCGGCAGCGCGTGGGAATTGCCCTGGCGCTGGCGCTGCAGCCGAAGCTCGTGGTGATGGACGAACCCACCACCGCGCTGGACGTGGTGGTGCAGAAGGAACTGCTGCAGCGGGTGCTGGAATTGAAGAGCCGGCTCGGCTTCGCGGTGCTGTTCATCACGCATGACCTGCCGCTGCTGCTCGCGCTGGCGGACCGGGTGGGCATCCTTCAGGGCGGCAAGCTGGTGGAGGTGGACACGGCGCAGCGCATCCGCACGGAAGCGCGGCATCCGTACACGCGGCTGCTGCTGTCGTCCTTCCCGCACCTCACCGCCGGTGACGCGGAGGGGCCGCTGCCCAACGCGGCGCTCGCGGCGAATGAGCTCGCGCCTGCTCGCACCGCACTCACGGGAGGTCACCGATGAGCGCCCCCCTGCTCGAAGCCACCGCGCTGTCACGCACCGTCCCCATCGGTGGGTTCCTTTCGCGCGCCCGACGCACGCTGCTCGACGGCGTGTCCCTCACGCTGGAGCGCGGTGAAATCGTCGCGCTCGTCGGCGAGTCCGGCAGCGGCAAGAGCACCCTGGCCCGCGTGCTGGCGAGACTGGACGCGCCGGACGGCGGCAGCCTGCGTCTGGGCGGCACGGATGTGCTCACCAGCGAGAAGCGCGCCTCCCTGGCGTACCGGGGCCGCGTGCAGATGGTCTTCCAGGACCCGTTCGCCTCGCTCAACCCCGTCCACACCGTGGCCTATCACCTGGAGCGCCCGCTGCTGCGCCATGGGCG
Source organism: Pyxidicoccus sp. M6 (assembly GCF_055568925.1). Lineage (NCBI taxonomy): Bacteria > Pseudomonadati > Myxococcota > Myxococcia > Myxococcales > Myxococcaceae > Pyxidicoccus > Pyxidicoccus sp. M6. The sequence continues at coordinate 11,650,439 of NZ_CM145714.1, forward strand.
GGCCACCCAGGCCGACCTGAAGACTCGCGTCCATGCGCTGCTCGAATCCGTGGGCCTGACGCCCGCCGAGTCCTTCGCGGGCCGATTCCCGCACGAGCTCTCCGGCGGACAGCGCCAGCGCGTGGCCGTGGCCCGCGCCCTCGCCGTGGAGCCGGACGTCATCATCGCGGACGAGCCCACCTCCATGCTGGACGTGTCCACGCGCCGGGGCGTGCTCCAGCTCCTGCGCGGCCTCACTCGCGAGCGCGGCATCGGCATCCTCTTCATCACCCACGACCTCGCGAGCGCGCGCCACCTCGCGGACCGCATCCTCGTGCTGTACGCGGGCCGCATCGTCGAGTCCGGGCGCACCTCCGAAGTCCTGGCCGCCCCCCGTCACCCGTACACGCGGCTGCTCCTGTCCGCGGTGCCGGACGGCGCGGACTTCCTGCACACCCCGCTGCCGGCGAAGGCCGGCGCGGGCCCTGCGCCGCCGCGCGGCTGCGCCTTCGCGCCCCGCTGTCCCCAGGCGGACGCCCGCTGTCACGACACCCTCCCCGTTGAACACCTCCCCGCGGCGGACCACCTCGTCCGCTGCCACCTCGAGTCCTCGAAAGGAGTCCCCGACGATGCGGCAGTTCCCTCATGACTTTCTCTGGGGCGTGGCCACCTCCGCCTACCAGATTGAAGGCGCCACCGAAGCAGACGGGCGCGGCGAGTCCATCTGGGACCGTTTCTGCGCCACGCCGGGCAAGATTGCCGACAAGACGGACGGCAGCGTCGCGTGCGACCACTACCATCGCTGGAGCGAGGACGTGGAGCTCATGCGGTGGATGGGCATGAAGGCGTACCGCTTCTCCATCGCCTGGCCGCGCATCCTCCCCACCGGCCGCGGCCCCGTGAATCGCGCCGGCCTGGACTTCTACTCGCGCCTGGTGGACGGACTCCTGAAGGCGGGCATCGAGCCCGTCGTCACGCTCTACCACTGGGATTTGCCCCAGGCCCTGGAGGACAAGGGCGGCTGGCCCGCGCGTGACACGGTGAGCGCCTTCGTCGAGTACGCGGACGAGGTCAGCCAGGTGCTCGGCGACCGCGTGAAGCGGTGGATTACGCACAACGAGCCGTGGTGCATCAGCGTGCTGGGCTACGCCAACGGCGAGCACGCCCCCGGCCGCAAGGACTGGGGCGCGACCCTGGCCACGGCCCACCACCTGATGGTGTCGCACGGACAGGCCGTGTCCGTGCTCCGCTCCAACGTGAAGAACGCGGAGGTGGGCATCACCCTCAACCTCGTGCCCGCCCAGCCTGCGTCCCCCAGCGCGGCGGACCAGGACGCGTGCCGTGCCTTCGACGGCATGTTCAACCGCTGGTTCCTGGACCCGCTCTACGGCCGGGGCTACCCGAAGGACGTCATCGCGGACCACGTGGCCGCCGGGCACCTGGCCTCGGAGACGCTGCCCTTCGTGCAGCCCGGGGACATGGAGGCCATCGCCACGCCCACCGACTTCCTCGGGGTCAACTACTACAACCGCGGCATCATCCGCAGTGACCGCATCCCGGAGTCGCAGAACGCGCCCCGCACCGTCCACGTCGGTCCGGAGAAGACGGACATGGACTGGGAGGTGTACGCCAGCGGCCTCACGGACCTGCTGGTGCGCCTGCACAAGGACTACAAGCCGCCGCGCCTCTACATCACGGAGAACGGGGCCGCCTACGCCACGGGCCCCGACGCGGACGGGCGCGTGCGTGACACCAAGCGCGTGCACTACCTGCGCACGCACCTGGAGGCGTCGCTCGCCGCCATCCAGCAGGGCGTGCCGCTCGGCGGCTACTTCGCCTGGTCGCTGCTCGACAACTTCGAGTGGGCCTACGGCTACCAGAAGCGCTTCGGACTCGTCTTCGTCGACTACGCCACCCAGAAGCGCATCCCCAAGGACAGCGCTCACCTCTATCGCGCCGTCGTGGCGCAAAACGGTCTGGACGTGGAGCTGGCGGCATGAACTCCCTCATCCTCGCGACGTGTCTGGCGGCCTCGCTGTCCCAGACACCGGCCCCCGACGCCCCGGCGACAGTGGGGCCCAACATCAACAACCCCACCGCCGCGGGCCCCGCGCCCGCCGAGCCGACGGCCACCGAGCCCTCGGCGCCTCCCGCCGACGCGCCGGTGGCGCCCCAGCCCGCGCCCACGCTGCGGCCCGCCGAGGTGCGCGTCACCGCGGCAGTGCCGCAGGTGCGCGTCCACCGCGACGAGCGCGGCTTCAAGCTCCAGGTGGACGGCCGGGACTTCCCCATCCACGGCATGAACTGGGGCTACACGCCCATTGGCGAGAACTACCGCTACTCGCTGTGGAACCAGCCGCCCGACTTCATCCGCGCGGTGCTGGCGCGGGAGATGACGCTCCTGCGCGACATGGGCGTCAACGCCATCCGCCAGTTCGATGACATCCCCCCGCAGTGGGTGGAGTACATCTACCGGAACTACGGCATCTACACCGTGCTCAACCCGTTGATGGGCCGCTATGGCACCAACGTCAACGGCGTCATGGTGCCGAACACGGACTACTCCAACCCCGTGCACCGTCAGGCGCTGCTCGCGGACCTGCAACGCAAGACGGAGACGTACGCCAACGTGCCCGGCGTGCTGATGTGGATGCTGGGCAACGAGAACAACTACGGCCTGCACTGGACGGGCTTCGAAATCCAGCCGCTGCCCGGCCAGGAGGACGCCGCGCGCGCGGAGTCCCTCTACTCGCTCATGGGCGAGGCGGCGCGCACCATCAAGTCCCGCGACGCGCACCACCCGGTGTCCATCGCCAACGGCGACCTCCAGTACATCGACCTCATCGCGCGGCTGGCTCCAGACCTGGACATCTTCGGCGCCAACGTCTACCGCGGCCCCTCCGCGCGCGACTTGTTCGACGAGGTGCTTCGCAAGCTGGACAAGCCGGTGATGTTCACCGAGTTCGGCGCGGACGCGTATGACGCGAAGGCCGGCCGCGAGGACCACCTCGCGCAGGCGGAGTACCTGCGCAAGCAGTGGGAGGAAATCTACACGCAGAGCTACGGGCAGGGCCGCGCGCAGAACGCGCTCGGCGGCTTCGTGTTCCAGTGGGTGGACGGCTGGTGGAAGCACGGCCAGGAGGCCAACCTCTCCATCCACGACACGACGGCCTCGTGGCCCAACGGCGGCTACGCGGCCGACTTCGTGGACGGCCAGAACAACATGAACGAGGAGTGGTTCGGCATCTGCGCGCTCGGCCCCGAGGACGAGGCCGGCATCGCCCGCGTGCAGCCCCGCACCGCCTACTACGTGCTGCAGGCCGCCTTCCGCCTGGACCCGTACGCGGTCACCACCAACACGGACACCATCCACGCGCACTTCGCCGCCATCCATCCCACGGAGATGTCGCGCGGCTACGAGTCCTCGGTGGCGTTGGCGCGCGCGGAGGAACTGAGCGCGGTGCGCGTGTCCAACCTGCGCCTCTACCTGGACAGCTCACTGTCGCGCGGCAGCATCGCGACGACGCGGGCCAACCAGACGGCCGCGGACCACACGGAGTCCATCTTCTTTGATTTGGCGCTCCAGCCGTCGTCCGGCGTGTACGGGCGCGCCTCGTTCAACGTGGTGGGCAACGTCGCGCAGAACCGGCTCAACAACCTCTTCTACGAGAACCGGGGCACGCAGACGACGACTCCGCAGGGTGTGGGCGGCGCCGTGCCTCCGACGACGAACGGCGGGGCCGTGGGCCAGCCGCTGGGCCTGGAGCGCTTCGCGCTGTACCAGGCCGAGTTCAAGCTGGACCGGCAGGACTTCGCGCTCGAGGGCTACTACCGCACCGGCCACTACCACTGGGGCGAGGAGGGCGACTTCTTCGGCCTGTACCGCGAGGCGAACTACGGGCCGAACATCGACATCTACCACGGCAACGCGCCCTTCGGCGTCGTGTTCAGCGGCAAGAAGGGGCTGGACGGCCTGAAGCTGGCGGTGGGCCCGGAGCTGTACTGGGGCGCCAACCCGTCCGTCGTGGCGAAGTACACGAAGAACGTGGGCCCGGTGGGCATCACCCTGATGCACTCCGAGGACATCGCCCGGGGCTCGTCGCAGCAGACCAGCTCCGTCATCCGCGAGCGCGTGGCGCGCCGCACGGCGCTCAGCTTCGACTGGACGCGCGGCCCCATGAACCTGGAGTTCGGCGGCATCCTCGCCGCGCCCCAGCGCATCGGAGAGGAGTTCACCTGGACGCGCCGCACCGACGGGCCCAGCTACCTGGGCACCGGCTACGAGGTGCTGCGGGACAAGGTGCAGTTCCTCGACACGCTCGGCGCGAAGGCGCGGCTCACCTACGACATGGGCACGGTGCGCTGGTTCGTCCAGGGCTCCTTCCGCGGCCTCGTGGCGGACGGCGGCCCGGAGCAGAGCACGGTGCTGACGGGCTGGAGCCTGCGTGAGAGCGGCCGCGGCAACCACTTCGCGGGCCAGGGCGGCGTCACGGTGCAGGTGGGCAGCAGCTTCCAGGTGTCCCCGAACCTGCTCTACCAGAAGCCCCTCGTCGGGCCGAACCCCACCATCGGCGACTCGTACGACGCGGTGTCGGGCATGTATTACCCGGGCGTGCGGCCGCGTAACGTGCTGCAGGACGCCTTCACGGTGCTCGACAACCGCGAGACGCTGGGCGCGGAGCTGCTGCTCACCTTCGACCCGACGCCGGGCACCTGGTTCTGGTCGTGGGACCGCGAGATGCGCGAGGACGCGCCCTTCGCCGCGGGCCTGGACATCGTCTACCGCCGGCAGCCCACGTCGCGTGACGCGGGCATCGCGATTCTGGCGGACGGCAGCGCGGTGGCCTTCGGCGCGGCGCCCCCGGCGCACGACGAGTGGGAGACGTCGCTGCGGGCGGTGTTCAACCCCACTCCGCGCCTGAAGCTGTACGGCACGGCCTTCGTGGGCAGCAACCAGTCCCCGGGCGAGGACCCGCGTCAGATTGAGCGCTTCGGCCTGGACGGCTCGGTGCTGCTGGACACGCTGCTCTTCACGGCGCAGTTCCACGTGAACGACTGGGGCCCGTACGACTACCACCGCGTGTTCAACCTCACGTACCCGCTCCAGCTCGGAGGCGATGTGTCGTACGGCCTCAAGAAGCCGGTGCTGGGCTCGGTGACGACGCGCTTCGGCCTGCGCGGGCTGGTGCGCTACCTGAACGAGTACTCGGAGGGGCTCAGCGCGGCGGCCCTCGAAGAGGGGCTGAAGGGCCGCGAGTACGAGGTGGGCGCGTATGCCATCCTTTCGCTCTGAGGGACGCGGAATGAAGACGGGACTGCTGCTGCTGGCCGCCGCCACGGGACTCTGCGGCTGCTACGACAAGGCCAGCTACGTGTATGGCGAGTCGATGGACGGGCTCACGCTCACGTTCCACGGCGAGGACGAGGGCATCTACCCGGACCAGTCCGTGCTGGAGGACCCGAACAACCCCTTCCGCTTCAACTCGCCCGGCGAGGAGACGAAGTGGGACATCCAGGGCGGCGGAGACCACGTGGCCGCGTTCTACGCGTGGGCCACGCTGCTGGCGCGCGGGCCGTACGGCGAGGCCCAGTTCTACGTGGGCACCAACCTCATCAACGTCTACCAGAACGGTGAGGCGAGCCAGGAGGACCTGCCGAAGGTGAAGGAGCAGGCCATCCGCGCGTACCAGTCCGTGCTGGACAACTTCCCGGACGCGGTGACGTACGACGCCACGGGGACGATTCCCTACGAGCTGGTGACCCCAGCGTACAAGGGCATCGTCGAGCTGGGTGGGAAGGTGCAGGGCGGCTGGGTGCTGGTGCAGACGACCAATGGCCAGGACAGGGCGGTGAAGCCATGAAGAAGCTCGGATTCGCGCTGCTGATGCTGGTGGCCGCGTGCCGGCCGGAGCCGGGGGACTCGGACTACGAGAACCAGGGGCAGTACTCCCGGCCGGACGCGGGAGATGGCCCGAGCTCAGACGTGCTGCCGGGGCCCTTCCCCTACCAGGAGGGCCAGCGCCGACTGGGCGTGGGGTTCTACGAGGGCGGCCGCTCCGAGGACATCGCCATCGACAACACCACCACGCACGTCTACCTGTACGAGAACACCGTCACGCTGGAGCCCTCCACGGACCGCGTGGAGGGGCGCTCGTCGGACCTCGTGGTGCACGCGGGCAAGACGTGGCTGGGCCTGGGCATCCACTGGGACAGCACGCGCAACCTGGACGGGTGGAAGACGCTGCACATCAGCTTCAAGTCGGCGGACCCCGGCTTCGCCAGCGTGAAGGTGGGGATGAACGACGCCAGCAAGAGCGTGCAGCTCGACGCGACGAAGTACGGCTACAAGAACGACGGCGAGTGGCACCACCTGGCCATTCCGCTGGCGGACTTCGCCGCGAACAACGGCGTGAAGCTCAATGCCATCAACGCGCCCTTCGTTCTCATCGCCGGCCAGGGCCCGGCGGCGGACAAGCTGCTGATGGACAACCTGTACTTCACCGCCGACTGACGGCGAGGCGCCGTACCACTTAAGTGGTACGGCCCTCCCGGTGCTCCTCCGCCATCTTCCTCCTTCGATTCATGCGAGGAGGAGCACCATGTCGGCAGTCTCGCGGTGGCACACGGCGCCCGTCGTCGGGCTGATGCTTTCCCTGGCCTGTGCCAGTCCCCCAGCCGAGGACGGACAAGCGTCGTCCCTGCGCACGGGAACCAGCGCGCAGGCGCTGACGAGCCTCGGCGCCGCCGTCACGCTCGACCTCAACCGCACGACGGAGTCCTCCGCGCCCGACGCGTTGCTCGTCGTGGGGGAGCGCGTCTTCTTCTCGGCGGATGACGGCGTGTCGGGCCGCGAGCTGTACGTGAGCGACGGGACGCCCGCGGGCACGGTGCGCGTGAAGGACGTGTTTCCCGGGCCCACCGGCTCCAACCCCACCGGGCTGACGTCGCTCGGCGGGCACGTCTACTTCTTCGCGCAGAGCGGTGAGCCGGCCAGCACGTGGGGGCGGTGGGGCTTGTGGAAGACGGACGGCACGGAGGCCGGCACGGCGAAGGTGCTGGAGTTCCAGGACCAGGCCTCTTCGTACGCTCTCACGCGCAGCGGCAACCAGCTCTTCTTCGCCGGCTACGACTCCGACGCGGGCACCGAGCTGTGGAAGAGCGACGGCACGACGCAGGGGACGGTGCGCGTGAAGGACCTCCGCCCGGGGCGTGACAGCTCCTACCCGAGCGGCTTCGTGGACGCGAACGGCGTCGTCTTCTTCTCCATCTTCCAAGGCCAGAGCGACACGAGAGAGCTATGGCGGAGCGACGGCACGGAGGCCGGCACGGTGCGCATCGCCGAAGGCACCGACTTCCCCTTCTACGTCACGGGAGACCGCGTCTATGCCACCCGCACCGTGCAGCACCCGGGCGGCCCCTGGAAGGAGCTGTGGGGCGGCCAGACGACGGACACCGGCCTGCGGCTCGTCAGGGCGCTCTGGCCCGATACCACCTACTACATCGCCTGGGGCACCACGGTGGGTGACCGGCTCTACCTCTTCCGCAGCCTCGGGGAGCTCTGGACGAGCGACGGCACTTCGGGGGGGACCCTCTTCGTGAAGAAGATCCAGGGCCGGCTTCCTTCTGGCCAGGGTCGCCCGTACGCCGCAGTGGGGAACCGGCTCTACTTCGCCGCCGATGACAACGCGAAGGGACTGGAGCTGTGGGTGACGGACGGCACCGCGGACGGGACGCGCCTCTTCGCGGACATCCTTCCTGGCACCGGGGGCTCGGAGCCGTCCGACTTCGCGGTGGTGAACGGCGTGCTCTACTTCAGCGCCCGGGACGCCACGCGAGGACGAGAGCTGTGGCGCACCATCGGCCTGGACGTCGCTCCCGTGGGAGAAATCGCTCCCGGGGCCCTCGATGCCTCGCCCGAGAAGACGGTGGCCACGGCCAGCGGGCAGACAATCTTCTTCCGCGCCAGCGACGGCGCGCATGGTCAGGAGCTGTGGAAGACGGACGGGACGCCCGAGGGCTTCGCCCTGACGCGAGACCTCCGCACCCTCGCCGCGGGCTCCGGCGTGACGGGCTTCACGCGCCTGGGGACGAAGTACTTCTTCGCCGCGGACGACGGAATCAACGGTCGGGAGCTCTGGGTGACGGACGGCACGGTGGCGGGCACGCGGCTCTTCAAGGACTTCGTTCCGGGCTCGAGCGGCTCGGACCCTCGCCGCTTCACGGTGTATGGCGGCGCGCTCTTCTTCGTCGTGGACGACGAGCAGGGCCTCTCCCAGCTCTGGAAGACGGATGGCACGCAGGGAGGCACGGTGCGGTTCGACGCCATCGGTCATGCCAATTACATCCAGGGCCTGACGGAGGTCAGCGGGTCGCTGCTGTTCATGGTGAACTACGGCGCCTTCTGGAAGACGGACGGAACGCCGGCGGGCACCGTCCGCTACGAGACGACCGACTACCAGAACATCAGCCCCGGGAATGACGAAGGCTTCGAGGCTCCCGTGAAGGTCGATGGCGTCGTCTACACGCTGGCGGCCACGCAGGCCCAGGGCATCGAGCTGTGGCGGGTGGACGGCACGGCCAGTGGGACCTCGCTCCTCAAGGACCTGGTGCCTGGCAGCAACTACACCAGCATCGACAACCTGAGGAGCGTGAGTCACGCCTTCTTCTTCACCGCCGGGGAGACGGGGAAGCCAGGCGTCGGGCTCTGGAGGAGCGATGGCACCGAGGCCGGGACGACGCGCGTCGCTGTCATCCACGAGTCGAGCTACCAGGTCCCGGCGGACCACATCGCCACGCTGGGGGACGCGGTCGTCTACGTGAGCTTCTCCACCGCCGGCCCCATCTCGCTGTGGCGCACGGATGGCACCTCCGCGGGCACGTGGAAGCTCCATGAGGCCGAGCCCGAGTCGGGCGTCTACAACCCCAACTACGCGAGCCTGACGACGGTGGGCTCGCAGGTCTTCTTCGTCGCGGACGGCAGCGCGGGCCGGGAGCTGTGGAAGACGGACGGGACGCGCGAGGGCACCCGCCTGGTGAAGGACCTCCGGAGCCGGCTCGACACGGGGGCGGAAGCGGGTAGTCCGCCCACGGCGCTCACCGCGTTGAATGGCCAGCTCTACTTCGCGTTGAACGACGGAGTCATCGGCGAGGAGCTCTGGAAGACGGACGGCACGGCGGAGGGCACGGTGCGGGTGACGGACCTGGCGACGGGCGCCGGAAGCTCCAGCCCTCGCATCTTCACGCCCTTCGGGGACAGCGGCCTGCTGGTCGTCGCCCGTGACGACGCCGCCGGCGCCGAGCCACGCGTGCTGGCGCCCTCCTCGGTGACGTGCCCGACGCCGCTCCGCAAGGAGGCCACGAGCAGCGCGGGCGCCGTCTATGCCTATCCCCCCGCGCTCCTGGCGGACGGAGTCCCCACGTCCACGCCCATCCGCTACAGCCACCCGCCCGAGCAACCCTTCCCGCTGGGGAGCACGGTGGTGGAGGCCACCGCCGAGGTGCCCGGCTTCCAGGTGCAGAGCTGCTCCTTCGTCGTCACCGTGTCGGACACCACGGCTCCGAAGCTGGAGTGCCCGGACAGCAAGGTGGTGACGGCCACCGACGGGCAGGGCACCACCGTCGACTACCCAACCGCCCGCGTGTCGGACGCCGTGTCCGAGGTGGAGGTGACGTACAGCGTTCCCTCCGGAAGCCGGTTCCCCGCCGGGAGGACGCAGGTGGACGTCACCGCGACGGATGCCTCGCACAACACGGCCACGTGCAGCTTCGGCATCACCGTCCAGCCCGGCGTGACGGGGCCCGATACACAGACACCCGACGACTCGGGTTGCGGCTGCGACACGGCGAGCCCCGCCCTGGCATGGTGGCTGTTGTGCCTCCTGGTGCCCGCCGTGAGACGTCGGGCTCATGGGTTGTCACAGACCTGATACATGTGACAGAGCGAGATAGTCAGCCGGCTGTGGTAATCCGGGCGCTCCACCCGGGAGACCACTTCCATGAAGAAACTTCGTACTGCCCTGGCCTGTCTCTTTGCCCTCGGGGCGACGGCCTGTAACGACACCGATATCCAGACGTCCGAGCCCGTCGCCGAGGAGCTGGGCACCTCCACCGGCGCGGCGGCCGTCACCCGGCTGTACGCGACGGAGGGCAACAACGAGCTCAGCGTCGAGACGCTGGGCACCTTCGAGACGCGCAACGGAGAGCGCGTCCTCGTCGTCCACGGCACGTTGAACCGCTACCTGGACCGCGTGTTCAGCTTCGTCCCCGACGACGCCTTCGGCGAGGCGAACGTCATCAGCGAGCGCCGCTTCGAGGTGGTGCTGCGCGAGGGCCACGAGCTGAACACGGTGCTGTCCGGCCTGCCGCTGTTCGTCTCCATCGACACCTTCACGGGCTCGCCGCAGCGCATCTACGCGCGCCTCGTCTTCGCGCCGCGCTTCTATGACTTCGTCGGCTCCAGCGGCATCTGGATTGACGAGGCGGTGAACCCCGTCTACGTCGCGCAGGGCAACAGCAACCTCCTCTACCGCGGCCGCGCCTCGGTGTCCGGGTACACGGACTGGCTCACCGTCACGGCACCCGACGGCATCCCGTCCGTCTACGGCCGGCCCAACTACCGCCTCGACTGGACGTACGAGAAGCTGCACCAGGCCATCGACCCGCACACCGTCCCGCTCACCTTCAGCGCGGGCGGCGACAACGGTGCGACCATGCAGAAGACGGCGCGGCTGGTGGCGCGCGTGACGGAGCTGGCGGTCACCGCCGGCGACCCGTACGACGTGTGGCCGTCCGAGCCGTGCCAGGCCACGGTCTACAACTGCATCCACTCGCAGCCCGCGGGCACCACGGACTTCTCCGCGTGCGGCACGTACCGCCAGGTGTCGCGCTGCATGTACGTCACCAACGCCTGCGACGTGACGCCGACCCCGCCCCTGTCGCTCACCACCATCGACGCCTCGGCGCTGACGCCCGCGGTGACGGCGTGGAACTCCACCTCCTCGTCCACGGACTGGCACCACATCTCCACCGTCAACGCCTACAGCGCGACCGTGTGCCCTGTCTCCGCCAACAGCATCCAGGCGCTGATGGCGCACTTCAACGCGACGACGCAGGACCTGCCGCTCGCGGAGAACGGCACGTTCACCGACCGCGCCGGCCTGGCGCAGAGCACGTTCTTCCTCGGCGGGAGCAGCTCCTCGCTGCTGGCCGCGATTGACGCGTACGCGGGTGGCGGCGCCATCCAGGCGTGGATTGCCGAGGAAGAGGTGGCCTGCCACAACTGCCACGACAACAAGGACTACGCCGTGCTGTTCTACCCGGGCAGCGGCAAGGTCATCGTGCTGCAGGGCAACCACGGCTACGACTGGTGAGCGTGACGCCGGGCATGGCGTGAAGTCCTGGCGCCGTGCCCGTGTCGTGGAAGAATGCTCCCGCCGGGTGGACGTGCCGTTCCTCCGGTGGGAGCAACCATGTCGCTGTGGGGTTCACTGCGGAAGAGCCTGTTCGGAGCCCCCCGGGCCCCCGGGCGCGTGGACCGCTACGAGGTGGAGCCCGGCGGCCTCGTGCTGCTGACGACGCGCCACCCGCTCCAGGTCCGCGGTGAGACCTTCGAGTGCCGCTCGTACGTGACGCAGGGGCTCGCGGCGCACGGGCAGCTCGAGATGGTGTTCACCCTGCGGGAGAACACCAGCGTGGAGGAGGACGTCCTCCGCAAGAAGCTGGCCTCGCTCTTCTCGCGCTTCCGGCAGTTGGCGGAAGAGGGCCGCACGGTGGACGTGGGCGACGTCACCATCTTCGGTGAGCACCGGCTGTTCCCGGGGATGCACCTGCTCTACACCCCGGCCACGCCCATCCCCGGCCTGCCCGTGCCGGCCAGCGCGCTGGCGCTGCAGCTCATCACGGAGCGCGAGCTGGAGCTGGTCCAGCGCTGCGGGCCCGCGCGGATGATGGCGGCGCTCGGAAAGGCATACAGCCACTACCCCTGCCCTCCCTGGTCGGACCTCCACCGGCCCGAGCTGCCCGTGGCGGCCATGCTCGAGCAGAGCCTGCTGCCGCGCGTGAGTCACTCCCGTGTGTGGAGCGCCCGAGTGGTGAAGCAGGACGAGGACATCCTCCTGCGCGTGGCGCCCGGACAGCACGAGCAGTTCCGCAAGCTGTTCGAGCAGCTTCCGGACGAGACGCAGCCCTTCGCGCTGCTCACCGGGATTGATGCGCTCGCCGACGGGTGTCTCACGTGGGAGCCGGGCCAGACGGGGCCGGTGGCGATTACGCCGCCGGGAGGCCGGGGCGAGCGCATCAGCGGGTGCTTCCTGCTCGTCCTGCCGGGGATGGAGCAGGAGGAGGCGCGGCTGCACGAGGACGGCTTCATCTGGAGCCTGTCTACTGCTTCCTCGAAGGCGTTGTGGACCGCGCTGTGCGAAGGCCGGGGACTCGCGTTGCTCGTGGGCGGTAAACGGCTGCGCGTGGAATGGGTGGCACCGTGACGGCATGCCGAGCCGTCCGGCAACACGAGGGGAAGGCCCATGAAGGACCTGGCGCGTCTGGACGGGATTGCACAGGCGGAGCTGTGCGCTCGGGGTGAGGTCTCCGCGGAGGAGCTGTTCGAGGCGTGCCTGGCGCGCATCGACGCGCTGAATCCGCTACTGCATGCCGTGGTCACCGTGGAGCGCGAGCCGCCGAGCAAGGTGAGGCCGGGGCCGTTCTCCGGGGTGCCGTTCCTGATGAAGGACGCGACGCCATGGCCGGGGATGCGCTGGTCGATAGGCTCGCGGTTGTTCGCGAAGAACGTCGCGCCGCAGCAGACGCCGTATGGCCGGAGGCTGGAAGAGGCGGGGCTGGTGTGCGTCGGCAAGAGCGCGATGTCGGAGTTCGGGTTGCTGGGCAGCACGGAGACGCTGCTCGAAGGCGTGACGCACAACCCTTGGGACTTGTCCCGCTCGGCCACGGGGTCATCGGGTGGCAGCGCGGTGGCCGTCGCCGCGGGGCTGGTGCCGCTGGCGCATGCGAATGATGGAGGTGGCTCCACGCGCATCCCCGCGTCGGCGTGTGGCCTCTTCGGCTTCAAGCCGAGCCGCGAGCGCACGGTGATGGCGTCCTTCGCCACGTCGGACTTCGGCGACATGACGAGCGACCACTGCATCAGCCGCTCGGTGCGGGACAGCGCGTTGTTCCTCGCGGTGACGGAGGACCCCACCGCCGCCCGGCCCGTCGGCTTCGTGCGCGAGCCGATTCGACGCAAGCTGCGCATCGCCACGTGGACGCGGACGATGATGGGCGGGGAGCCGGAGCCCTCGGTGCGCCGGGCCTACGATGAAACGGTGGCGCTGCTCACGGAGCTGGGCCACCACGTCGAGCCGATTGCGCCGCCGGCCTTCGACGGGCCCGCGCTGCGCGATGCATTCTTCCTCGTCGCGGGTGCGGCCATCGCGGGCGTCGTGGAGACGATGGACCGGATGCGGGGCATGCCCGTGCAGACGGAGGAGCTGGAGCCGTTCACCTGGGAGTTGGTGGAGAAGGTGCAGGCCTTCGGGCCGGATGCACTGCCCTGGTCGCGAGCGACCTTCGCGAAGGCGGTGCAGGTGTATGGCGAGGCGACGCGGGCGTACGACGTGGTGCTCACACCGACGCTGGCCACGGAGCCGTGGCGCCTCGGTCACCTGTCGCCGGTGCTGAAGCGGGAGGAGCTGCTCGCGCGCACGGCGCGCTCCGTGGGCTACACGCCCATCCAGAACATCGCGGGCTGCCCGGCCATGTCCGTGCCGCTGTGCTTCCCGGAGGGCGGGCTGCCCATCGGCATGCACTTCGCCGCGGCACGGGGAGAAGAGGCAATGCTACTCGGGCTGGCGTACCAGCTCGAAGAAGCGCGCCCGTGGAAGGACCGGTGGGCGCCGTATTCGATTCCGGCGCTGTTCTCTTAGCGTCCGGCCCGGGCCGATGGCGATACATCGTCGGGCCGTGCCGTCGCATGGCGGCGGTGGGTTCGATTCCCGCCGCCTCCACATTCAGAAGCCCAGCAAGCTCACCGGGTTGCTGGGCTTCTTCTTTGGCCTCGTGCTGAGCGATGCTCCCGGCCGGTGGACAAGCCGCTCGAGCCCCTCAATCGCCCGCACCCCGGGGGCCCATCACTTACGCCAAGACCCTTCATCCGCTCCTTCCTGGCCGCAGCCTGGGGCGCCACGCTTGTCTCCTCCGCACCTGCTTGGGGACCAGAAATAGCCGCAGTTGCGCCTGGAGCAAAGCGCGTCAAGCGACTCCGGGTCGGAGGATTGGAGGCTCAAGTCTCCACGCAGCAGTTGTAACGGTAGTAACAAACGGTGCCAGGGGTGCAGATGGTGTGGGTCTCGTCACACTGAACCTGGGCCTGCCAGGGGCCGACGAACCTTCCGGCGGCAATACATGATGCCTCTGCATTTGCCCTGAGCGACGGCCAGTCATAACAGACACTGCCAGGACCGATGATATAGGTGTCACAAACAATCACTCCTGCGGCAGTCACATTCCCCTGAAGCGGAGCCTCCGGGGTGGAATCGAGCGTGCCCAGGTCCTGTTCCTCCTCCACTCCACATGCATTGAGGAGGAGGGCGCTCATGACGATGACGGTCTTCACGATGTATTTCATAGACGCAATATATTTCAGGCTGCGGAGGTCAGACGTGCGAGCACGGTGCGGGCAGCTCGTATTGGCATCCTTTCACCCGAACTCCGTGAAGTCCAATGTATGCGTATAGAGGGATGGGGGCCCTGTTGAGGGGGAGGGAGGGTGCAGAGGGGCTGAGGAGGGCCACTGATGGGGCCGCCCGAGCGATGCTCCCGGCCGGCGGACAGGCCGCTTGAGCTCCCTTGGGGTACACGCCTGCCCAGACCGCGCTCCCATCAGGTGCGTAGCAGGGGCCTGGACCTCTTGGCGCCTCCTGAGCCTCAACACCACGCGGCCTGGGGTGGCCCTCGTGCCGGGGCCAACCTCGCACATGCCGTGGGCAAGCCCAGGTGCAGCAGGCACACGCCTGCCCAGCCCAGCCTCCTTCCCAGGCGGGGCGCGGCAGGGGCCTGGCTCTCTTGGCTGGCTGTGGCGGCTTGTGCTTCAACACCACGCGGCCTGGGGAGGCCCGCGCGCCGGGGCCAGTCTCGCACCTGCCGTGGGCAGGCCCAGGTGCTCCAGAATCGCTCTCCCCCCTCCCGCCTCCTTCACGACGGCATCGACACACTGCCACAAGTCCTCCACCCTTGATTGAGCGCGTGACCGTCACGCTACCGGTTCACCCTCTCAAGGGAGAGAAGTTGCCGGTCGCCCGGTTCATTCGCAGCCGGGACGGTCGGCGCTACGTCGACGTGGAGCATCCTCCCGGACAGTACATGCGACTGCCGCTCGAGTGGACGGACCGCTCCCCACCCCTCGTTCCGCCGAGCGTTGAGGGACGCGCGGTCCGCCTCTCCGTCCCCGCTCTGCTCGAGCTTGCCGGTGCGGTGCAGGTGGTGCTCGGCCGCACCCACGGCCCGTCAGCCACGCCCCTGGCCCAGGGTGGACCTACGTTGACACATGCCAACGTGTCCTTCCCAGAAATCCGGCCCGCCGTGGGCGGCACTGCCCGTGACGGCAAGACAGCAACTGCTCGGCACGTGGGCCGCCTTGCTGCGCAAGGCGCTGCGCGCCGAAACCGTGGACGCGGAGGAAGGCGATGAACGACAAGGTTCGAGCCACGCATCTGGAGCGTCGAGCGGTGGTGTACCTGCGCCAGTCCACGCTCAGGCAGGTCCACGAGCATCGTGAGTCCACGGCCCGTCAGTACGCCCTGCGCCAGCGTGCTCTGGAACTGGGCTGGCCGCCCGAGCGCATTGACCTCATCGATGAAGACATGGGCCAGAGCGGTTCGAGCGCGGAGTGGAGGGCGGGCTTCCAGCGCATGGCCGAGGATGTCGCGCACGGACGCGTCGGCGCCATCTTCTCGCTGGAAGTCTCTCGTCTGGCGCGCTCCTCGGCGGACTGGCACCGGCTGCTGGAGTTGTGCGGCCTGGCCGACGTGCTGCTGGCCGATGAGCAGGCGGTCTACACCCCTGGCGACTACAACGACCGGTTGCTGCTGGGGCTCAAGGGCACCATGAGCGAAGCCGAGCTGTACTGGATGCGGCTGCGTTTGCAGGGCGGCAAGCTGTCCAAGGCCCGACGAGGTGCCCTCCGCCTCTCGTCACCCGTGGGCTATGAGTGGGAGGAGACGACGGGCCGGTTTCGCTTCGACCCCGACGAAGGGGTGCAGCGAGCCGTACGCCTCGTTTTCGAGCGCTTCCGCCTGGAGGGCAGTGCCTACGGTGTGCTGCGCTACTTCATGGGAAACGGGTTGAAGATGCCGGTGCGCCATCCGGGCACGCACCAGGTGCACTGGGGGCCACCGCGCTACACCCTGCTGCTCTCCATGCTCCACAACCCCACCTATACCGGTGCCTACGTCTTCGGGCGCAATGAGAGGCATATGGCGTTGGTGGACGGGCAGGTGCGGCGCCAGCGCAGCGCGCGGCTGCCGCAGGAGGCATGGAAGGTGTGTCTGAAGAACCACCACCCGGCCTACCTCAGCTGGGAGGAATACATGGCCAACCAGAAGAAGCTCGCTACCAACCACCCCAGCTACCAGCAGCCGGACCAGCGCGGTGCTGCCCGCGAGGGGAGCGCTCTGTTGCAGGGGCTGGTGCTATGTGGCCGGTGCGGTCACCGGATGCAGACCTCCTACCGGGATTCCGCGCGTCCGTACTACGAGTGCCGCCGCCTCACCGACAAGGGCAGCTGCTGGACGGTGTCGGCTGCGGGCATTGACGAGGCCGTCGCCCGACTCTTCCTGGAGACGGTGCAGCCGCCGGAGATTGAGCTGGGCCTGGCCGTCACCCGGGAGGTGGAGCGTCAGGCCCAGGAGGTGGAGCGCCAGTGGAGACTCCGGCTGGAGCGCGCGCGTTACGAGGCGCAACTGGCCGAGCGCCGTTACAAGGCGGTGGACCCGGACAACCGCGTGGTGGCCCGCACGCTGGAGCGCGAGTGGAACGAGAAGCTGGGCGAGTCGGAGGCGCTCGAGCGCGAGCACCAGCAGGTGCTGCGGCGCGAGAAGGTAGAGCTCACGAGCCAGGACAGAGCACGCCTGCTCGAGCTGGCCAAGGACTTGTCGTATGTCTGGCACGCGCGGAGCACGACGAATGCGGAGCGCAAGAACCTGCTGCGGATTCTGGTGAGGGAAGTGGTGCTCAGCCCCGTGGACGTCCCGAAGCGCGGAATCCACATCCAACTGCTATGGCAGACCGGGACGTGCAGCGACATCACCATTGCGCGTCGCCCTTCCTACGCGCGGGCCACCTCACCCGAGGTCATCCAACTCATTGGCACGCTGGCCAAAGAGAGGAGTGACAGGGAGGTAGCAGCCGAGCTGAACCGCAGGGGGCTGCTGTCTGGAGTCAAGCGCGCCTGGGACAAGGAGGCGGTGCGCTGGGTACGCAGGCGCTACGGCATACGGCGCCAGCCCGCGGGACGACGGGGGCGGCCACGGCAGCAGGAGCGCCGGGCCGACGGCCTCTACTCCACGCACGGTGTCGCCGCGCTGCTGGGCGTGACTGAACCCGTGGTGCGCTCCTGGGTGGAGAAGGGCTGGCTGCGATGCGTCGAGGGGGGTGGCCCCGGCAGCCCTCGGTGGTTCAGGCTCGACCGCTCGACACGCAAGCAGCTGAGGGCCACCAGGAGCCGGGGAAATGAACCCAGCGGGCGTAGACCTGCTCAAATAAGTGCGGAGGAGGAGGGGCATTATGCATAGGCCATCACGTACGCCAGCACTCGCCGCCTGCCTCCACACCTCATGCAGGCGAACACGTCGACGTCGAACGTCCTGCTGAGCAACTCGGCGTAAGTCCACTCGCGGTGTCCTCTCCTTCATCCGCTCCTTCCTGGCCGCTGCCTCAAGCCCCGCGCTCGCCTCCTGCGCGCCTGCTTGAGGGACCAGAAATGGCCACAGTTTGGCGCCTGGAGCGAAGACGCCGTGGAACCTCGTGAGGTTTGCTCGAGGCGGAGGTAGAGTTCGGCTGTCAGCACCTCGCGGCATTGCTGCATCGTTTTGTGCATCTCGGGCCCGCTCGCGAGGGCGGGCAGCTGCTGCGCAGCTCAGTCACGAGCCGCGCGGCGTGTTTGCGCGTGTCGGTGGAGCTGAGGTTCGCAGCGCCGAACAGGTCCCCGGGCCTACAGCGCTGCCAGTTCCTGTTGTCCCCGCTCTTGACCGGAGCTGCACTGTGCCTCGGCGCCTCCAATGAACTTCTCAATCCAGGGGCTCGCTGACGGCCATCATCACCCCGAAGTCTCCATCGAGCCGAAGTCTCCATCGGGCTCCTCGCGGCACAGCGCTGGCAGGTACATGCGCGGCACCACGCCATCCAGGTAGAGCACGTCCTGGCAGCCGAGTTGAGCGCGGAAGAAACGCGCGAGACGTATAGGCGGAATTGGCGGCCACTTTCACCTCGGCGTCCGGGAGCCCCTCTGTGCGCCCCCCTCGGACGCTGGCGGGCCGTGGCCCTCCAGGGGGGCGAGGCCCCCCGCCTCCTGCCTGCGCGCGCACTCCTGGCCTGCCGGGCGGCCTCTCTGGCCCAGCCGGTGCCGCTCAAACCCAGCTGTCGGGGGCCTGTGCCCTTCCGTACAGCCACTCCCCTTGGGGCAGGCCTCGTGCAGAGGCCTGGGGCAAGGCGACGGTGGGCATCAGCTGCCGGACGCGGTGTCGGCGACGGACTCCTCGGTGATTCCACCCAAGGCCCAGCCCGCAAGCTGACTCATGAGCGGCCCATCCACTCCACCGCCCCGAACAGCAGCGTCAGCAGGAAGCGCCCGGACCCCCACCGCGGTCACTTCTTCGGCCAGGACAGCTTCCAGAGATCGTTGAGGAACTCGCTCGCGCCGCCGTCAGACGTCGCCCCGCCGTTCAGGTAGAGCTCGTAGGCGACGGGCGTCTCTCGCACGAAAGAGATGCCTCCGACGCGAGCCGGGGGAACGGAGGAGGAGGGGGCGAGGGCCACCTCGGTCCATTGATTGTCTTCCATTGAGTAGAACCACAGCTCGTCGGAGAGGCTGTCGAAGCGCTGCCCCCCGAAGATGACCAGCCCGCCATGGGTGGTGTCGAAGAACGCCACGGCATTGTCGCGCGGCGAAGGGAGAGGGCCTGTCGGATGGAGTTGGGTCCACGTGAACGTATCGAGGCTCAGCGACCAGAGGTCGTTTTCGTAGTTCGTCGGACCGAAGAGCTCCCCGGCTGGCGTCGTGGGCCCCTGATCTGCCCCGAGGCGGTAGCCGCCAAAGACCAGCAGCGCTCGGCTGTTCGGATCGTACCCGCCGGCTGCCCAGGCGCGAGGCGCGGGCTTCTCACCGGACGTCGTGACAAGACGCCAGCCGGTGTCCTTGTCGTAGACGGCGACATCATTGCGAAGACCGGTGGACGTCGTGGCGAAGCGTGGAAGCGTGTTGCCCACACCGCCAAACGCATAGAAAGTCTTCTTGTTGGGATGGTCGGCGTCCGGGACTTCCACCACCAAGGCGGAGGAGCGGCGCACGGCGAACGGGACTCCCAGGTCTTCCGTAGGGACCTTCTCCCAGTGGTGACTCTGGACGTGGTAGGTCCACATCTCGGGGAACATCAGATCCGAGCCAGTCCGGAACCGGCCCCGCCCTCCCACGATGCTCACGCAGTTGCCGCACGGACCAGGGATCAGCATGGTGTCGGCCCGCGCGGCGGGGGTTTGCGGCGAGGCGAGGTTCGTCCACGTGGCCGTGGTGACGTCCAGGGAATAGAAGTCGTTGACGGGGAAATCGCTTGGGAAATTCCCGCGCTGGCCGCCAAAGCGATAGACGACCTCCGAGTCACCGCCCGAGCGGGCGAACGAGGCGCCAGCCTCCCAGAGCGCGGGCGGGATGTCTCCATGCTGCTGAACAGCCTCCCAGAACGGGGCCGTGCAGAGCGGCGCAGTATCCAGCATGGACGACTGAGCCCGTGCGTTCTGGGCGGCGCCCGCGAACCCCGGCTGCGAGGTCGTCTCGACGCCGCACGCGCTCAACACGAGCAGGGCCGCGAGACCGGAGCCGTGGCGAAGGATGGCAGTGCGGGGTTGATCGGAAGAGGTGAACGGTAGGAAGTCCTCACCCGGTAGTCGTTGAGGAGCTGCTTCAGCAGCGCGACCATCCATGGTCCTCGAGCCACCTCCGATAACGCACCCTGTAGGCACAAGGTCCAATATCCATGACCTGGCACGCTGAGTAGAGATGACCGCATCCGAAGACTCACATGAAAAACCCACCGATCTCACTTCTCGCCATCTGCTTGATGCTGGCCGTCACTGGCTGCCAGTGCTCTTCATCTTCATCAGACGATTTCTCGATCCGTGTCATCCTCGCGGAGACCCGCATCTCCGCGGGTACGAAGACCACCGCGAAGGCCCAGCGGGTCTATGACGATGGCCGCGTCGTCGACCTCGACGCCTCCACTTCACAGCAATGGACATCATCCGCTCCTCAAGTGGCCTCCGTCGAACCGCAACCGGACGGCACTGTCCAAGTGACAGCGCTCAAGCCCGGTAGCGCCATCCTCACCGTCAACGCGGACGAAGCCTCGGGCGAGGCAACTCTCGAGGTCACCGACGCTCGCCTCCTCTCGCTGCAGGTGTCACCCACCAGTGCCTCCGTGCCCGTGGGCAGCACGCAGCAGTTCACCGCCCAGGGCAGCTACAGCGACGGCACCACGGTCGACGTGACGAGCAGCGCGACGTGGACGACGAGCGACACCACCATTGCCACCGTGAGCGGCACGGGCCTGGGCACCGGCGTGGCCGGGGGTGGGCCCGTCACCCTCACCGCCACCCTGGGTGGCGTGAGCGGCACGGCTCAACTCAGCGTCACTGGGTGGACGTCCGCAGGGTCCATGTCCACGAGCCGCTACAACCACACCGCCACGCTGCTCGACTCGGGCCGGGTGCTCATCGCAGGGGGGCACAATGGGACGACCCACCTGAGCAGTGTGGAGGTGTACGATCCAGGTACCGACGCCTGGTATTACGCCGGTGACATGGCCAAGGGCCGCTACCATCACACCATCACGCGGCTCCCCTCGGGCAACGTGCTCGTCACCGGCGGCACCGATGGCAACAACGCTTTAGCCACTGTGGAGGTGTTCGAGCCGTTCACCAGCATCTGGTTTCCGGCCAGCCCCATGAGCACCGCCCGCGTCCACCACACCGCCACATTGCTCCCCTCGGGCAAGGTCCTCGTCTCGGGAGGGACCAATGCCTCCGGGAGCTTGAGCAGCGCCGAGGTGTACGACCCGGCCACCGATTCGTGGGCTCCAGCGGCCACCATGGTGACGAGCCATAGCCATCACGTGGCCACGCTGCTCTCCTCTGGCAAGGTGCTCATCTCAGGGGGGCAATCGCTCACCGGCCCCTCTTCCTCCGAGCTGTATGATCCAGACACCAACAGCTGGTCCGCGGCTGGAGCCATGGTCGAAGGCCGCTCCCGCCACACCGCCACGCTGCTCGCTTCGGGCCAGGTGCTCGTCGCGGGGGGCGGCGGCAGCAGTTCTGACAACACCGCGGAGTTGTACAGCTCAGCCACCTCTTCCTGGTCCGCAACCGCCTCCATGGCCGCGTCCCGCGGAGCTCACACCGCGACGCTGCTGACCTCAGGCAGGGTTCTCGTCGTGGGTGGCGAAGATGGCACCCAGCCCCTTGCCACGACGGAGGTGTACTTGCCCTGAGGAGAGACGATCTGCGGAGTGCGCCAGGCCTGGCCTGGCCTGGCCAGGTTCGAACGCATCTGGGGGCGCCCGCACCGCAACCTGGCTCCTGCCTCCGCACCGGCTGTAATGGCCACAGAGCACTGGGCCCTGGCCAGTCGCCGCGTCCGTCGGGCTCGTGAGGGCAACAAGCGAGGCAGCCGCTCCGCGAAGGTGCGGCGTGGACATTGAGCATTTCGACAGCGAAAGCGGCGCACTCGCCACTCCAGCTTCACGGCTCTGCCGGCGCAGGGCAGGTCGGCTGGGCGCCCGGGGCCGTCGCGTCTCCGAGAAGCGCGTCGCGCGCCTCATGCGGCAGGAGGGCCTGGCGGCTCGCCGAAGACGCCCCTTCGTGCGGACCACCGATAGCCGGCACGCCCATCCGGTTGCTCCCAACGTCGTGGCTCGTGACTTCCGGCCTCCGGGACCCAACCGTACCTGGGCGGGCGATATCAGCTACATCTGGACCTCCGAGGGCTGGCTCTACCTGGCCGTGGTGCTGGACCTCTTCAGCCGCCGCGTCGTGGGCTGGAGCATGGCAGGACGCATTGACCGGCACCTTGTCCTCGGCGCTCTCGATATGGCGCTCGCGGCGCGGGCGGCTCCTGCACTGCATCACTCCGACAGGGGTAGTCAGTACGCGAGCGAGGACTACCGAGAGCGGCTGGCAGAGTGCGGCATTGCCTGCTCGATGAGCCGCAAGGGCAACTGCTGGGACAACGCCGTGGTGGAGAGCTTCTTCAGCAGTATGAAGATGGAACTCGTCTACACACGCAGCTTCCGAACGCGCGAGGAGGCGAAGCTCGCGCTGTTCGAGTTCATTGAGGTGTTCTACAACCGCAGGCGCCGTCACTCCTCACTCGGCTACGTCAGCCCTGCCGAGTACGAGCGAACGGCTGAGGTGCAGAGGCAGGCAGCGTAGTCAACCTGTCCACCGAAGCGGGTGACACTCACTCGATTCCGGCGCTCAGGTGACGCGGGCGCGCGTCACCAACTTCTCCACACTGCGAAGATGGACCCGGCCGAAGACGACCATGGCCACCGTGGCACCACACAGCGCCAGGAACATGTCCCACTGCGCGTCCCAGATGTCGCCCTGCGTGCCGAGGAACTTGTCTCCACCCTCGGGGTCCAGCAGCAGCGCGGCCCACCACTCGAGCAGCTCGTAGAACGCGCTGATGGCCAGCGCCACCGAGCCGGTGAGGAAGTTCAGCCAGCCGCCCCGGCGCAGCGGAGTCCGCCGCAGCAAGACCTCGCGGATGATGAACGCGGGGAAGAAGCCCTGCACGAAGTGGCCCAGCCGGTCATACGGGTTGCGCATCAACCCGAACGCGTCGCGCGCCCAGTTGCCCAGCGGCGTCAGCGCGTAGGTGTAGTAGCCACCGTAGGTGAGCACCAGGACGTGCAGGAAGACGCAGACGTAGACCCAGCGCGACATGGGGAAGCGGCGGAAGGAGGCGGCCAGCACGACCATGCCCACCAGCCCCGGCCCCGTCTCCAGCAGCCAGTTGAGCCGCCCAGCCGGACTGAAGACGAGGGTGAGCAGCAGGATGGGCGCCAGCACTCCGGCGAGCAGGAGCGGAAAGCGCGCCTCCTCCCGGGTGCCTCGAACGGGAGGGAAGACGGACGCGAAGGCTGGCGAGGACACCGCGGCTTCGGTGGAGGACTCGGGAGTCATGCGGGCGGCGGACGGCTGCAAGGTGGGCCTCGTCAAAGCGCTCAGCTCTCGAATGTAGGCGGAGTGGTGTGGACGAGGGCCGGAGCAGGCTCATTGCCTGACATGGCCAGGAGGCCCTTGAGGCACCTGGCGGCGAGGAGCCAGCTCTTCGGGTTCTTCATGTCGAGGCCTCCGACGAGCTGCTTGAGCATGCTGAGCGTGTCGAAGTAGACGCGCTCGCACACCAGCGTCTCGTTCGCGTCGAAGATGAAGTACGCGGTCATCCGCACCCGGAACCGGCTGCCCGTCGGAGGAATGGCGCCCAATGGGCCGAGGTGGGTGCCCTTCAGCCAGAACTCGACGATGACGGCGTCGTCGCTGTGGCGCAGCGCGATGATTTCGTGGTGCTGGTCGGGGAAGGCGACGCGCGTCTCGCGGTAGTAGTCGCGGACCTTCGCGTCACCGTCGTGGACGGTCATGGTCGGGACCAGCTCGTAGTGCGGGTGCGGAAAGGTCGAGAGGACATCGTCCCAGTCCTGCCTGACCTCGTTGTGGAAGTGGTCCAGGACCAGCTTCTGTCGTGCCTTGCGGACCTGCTCTGTCGTCACACATGCCTCCTCTCGGGCCGAGGGTTGCCCGAGGCTACTCGCGTCCAGGCAGGCACGACACTGGGGTTGCACGAGGAGGCAATTGCGGCCGGGGGCGAAGGCGGGCATTGCTCAGCCTGGCGAGAGACCGTTGTTCCCGGATTGCAGAAGCAACCTCGACGCGAACTTTTGGGACGGCCGGGGGCCTCGGACCTCTTTTCGCATCCAGAACGCCTGACGGCATTGGGTGGCGTTCCCCCGAGGACCCCATGGCTCCAGACAAGCGGGACCCATCCACCTCTCATGCAGAATTCCAGCGTTCTGTGAGAGGGCGTACCGAGGCTCCGTCTGGGGATGAACAGGCGAAGCTCGGCACACGGGTCGTTCAGATGGAGCTGGAGGAGGCATTCCTCGCGCTGGACACACTCCTGCAGATGCTGGAGCAGAAGTCCGACGACGAGGGGCACGACCTCGTCGAGCCGTCCGCGGAGGCGCGGGACAGCGCGAATGCGCAGCGGGAGTGCGACTACTTCCTGCTGTCCACCCTGAAAGAGGCGCTGCGGGAGGACGGCAGCGACGCGGAGGTGGGCCTGGGTGACACCGCCCGGCAAGGGCACGACGCGGAGGGCCCAGCCCAGCTCGTCCCGGGTTGCTGGCGGAAGAAGTGATGGCCGCGGATGTGTCACTCCCAGAGCCGGGCTCCGCACCTCACGCCGGAGCGGGAACCCGCGCGCCGGCGGGGTGGGACGCCGCGCCCTCGCGGTGCATCCACCACGCGAAGAGCGCACCCACCAGCGCCGTCGTCCCCAGGCTCACGGCCATCTGAGTGCCCCACGCCGCCGTGCCGGTGACGATGAAGCCCGCGGCCAGGGTGTTGTTGGCGCCGTGGGCCATGGCCGCCGGCCACACGCTGCCCGTGCGGCGCGTGAGCCAGGCGAACGGGAAGGAGATGGCCACGGTGAAGAGCTGGAAGAACACCAGCGCGTTGAGCACCGGGTGCTCCGCGTCGTTGTAGCCCGCCAGGTTCACCACCAGGTGCCAGAAGCCCCAGAGGAGCCCCACCCCCACCGTGCCGCGCACCGCGCCGAAGCGCCGCTCCATCTCCGGCTGGAGCACCCCGCGCCAGCCCAGCTCCTCTCCGAGGCCGCCGACGACGCCGCTCACCAGCGAGCCCAGCGTGACGGACAGCAGGAGGTTGAGCGCGAAGTAGCCGAAGCCCTGCGGCCCCACCCCGAGCACCATCGCCACCTGATGGACGGCCACGAGGCCGCTGCCGTCCGGGGCCCGCTCGAACATGGCCTCGTTCCACCGCGCCGCCCCCATGAGCGCCAGTCCCAGCCGCTCCAGCAGGATGAAGGACCACCCCACGCCCAGCGCCGCCACCACGTAGCCCCACCGGCAGCGGCGCAGCACCGCCTTCGCCCGCGCACGCGCCGCACCGCTGGAGACGAGCGCCGCAACCGTGGGCACCCACATCGTCAGGAAGAGCAGCCCCCGCCCCTCCCCCTCGGCCCGTCCCGCGCGGCCAGCCACTGCAGCGGCGCCGCCAGGAGGAAGACCACAGCGAGAAAGCGCCACAACTGTCGGTTCGTCATGCCCTTGCTCTCCATGAGACCTTGCATTGCGAGGGGGCAGTGATGCGGACTTACTCCTTCGAGCTCACCTGGCCCTCACCGCGGTACGGCGCCCAGGGCTTCGCGCGTCGCTCGACGTCGGCCAGGTTCAGCCGGACGAAGTCCCGCCCGCGCCCGACCTCGATGCCCACCCACAGCACCTCGGGGTCCGGCAGGTAGATGCCGACGCCGGCCCACTCCGAGCGTCGCGCGAGGAGCAGCTCGAGGCTGTAAGCGAGCGGCGTCCGCGTCGGGTCCCGAAAGAAGAGCAGCAGGGAGTCGCCCCAGTGCAACCAGAGCCGGCCATCCTTGCGCTCACCGACGGCGTACACCTTCTGGTTCCACTCGTCCGGATGCGTCGACGCCGGCAGCGTGATGACCTGCTCCGTTCCGTCCGGCTGGTGGCGGCGAATCGTCAGGCTCTCCGCTTCGCGCACCACCATCTGGAGCACGTCACCGCTCTTCGTCGCGCGCAACTCCTCGTCGTACTGGAACTTCGGGAACGGCCGGACCTCCGGCTTCGGGTCGCCGCGACGCCAGCGGAGCAGTGCCCGTTCGTTGCGGCCGGTGTCGAGCTCCAGGACGAAAAGCTCATCTCCGCTGCCCCACACCATCTGCGCGTTGCCGATGGGTGTCCGCGCACCGTCGACGAGGACCGTCTTGCGCACACCGTCGGGGGTGAGCTCGAGGGCGAACAGCTCCGCGACAGGGGCACACGTACGGACCTCACACGCCTGCCGCCCCGGGTTGCGAGGCATCAGGTACAGCGCCACGTCCCGCGTCATCTGTAGCTGGACCGCACCATCAACGGTGTACAGCAGCTCGGGCACGCCCTTTCCGTCGAGAGGAACGCGGTACGCCGCGCCGAGATCGATTTGGTTTCGCCGACGTCCCTCCATGTGGACCAGCGCGTCGCGTCCGCCGGGAAGGAACGCGAGGAACTCCACCTGGAAGCTGGTGACTTCCGGGGAGGGAGGCCGCGGCTTCGGGAGCGTCACGTGCCTCTTCGTCGCTCGCGTGAAGTAGTGCACCCACGGGTCTTCCTCCCAGGCCGCCAGCACCTCGCCGGCCTCGTTCGCGGCCACCCGGTAGAGGTTGTCGCCGGGTTGGCGGTGCAGCACCTCGAATGTGCGCCCGCCCTTCCTCAGGACCCGAAGCATGGAGCCCCCCAGAGAGAGGAACCCACCGTCCGACATCAACTGGGGCGCGACCAGCCCGTGCAGGCGCGCCGGAGTGTCGATGAGCCTCTGGCGGGAGTCGACGCCCTCGGCGCGCGCCACCACCGCCACGAGGGTCAGCGCCACCAGCGCACTGCTCGTTCGAACGGCCACAGGGCCCCCTTCCATGTCGGATGAATGGATGAACCGACGTGCTCGCCCGGCCGTTTATTCACCACCGGTTCCGTGTTTCTTCCCACATGCCGCACACGGCCAGGAAAAGCCCAGGAGACACAGGCTCGCGTGAGCTCACACGCGTGCCTTGACTCCCTACCTGCGCGTCGTTCCGTCGTTGCTCGCCCCGGAAGGGTACTGGTAACTCTGTGGCAATATCTGGCTATTGCCTGGGAGCGCCACGAACGTGCCAATCCTGATGCGGGTTCATCGGCTCGCCGCGGTCCTGTTCCCGGTGCTGCTGCTGGCGACGGGCGCAGTGGCTGGCCCCGGTGACGTGCCGACCGCGCTTTCGCACGCGCAGGCGCGGGATGACCTGGAGCTCGCCATCGCGGCGCTCGAAGCCGCACTGCCGGATATCCACTGGCATCAATCACCGGCACAGTGGCAACAAGCCAAGACGCAGGCTCGCGCCGGGCTTGCCTCGGTGGATGACGCCCGCTCGTTCTACGCACTGCTGCGCCACCTGGTGAGCCACGTCGGCGAAGGTCACCTGACACTGGAGCGAAGCGAGGCGCTCATCCAGCAGGAGCGCGACGCGGGCCGGTTCTTCCCGCTCGACCTTCATTTCAGCGACGAGGGCATCTTCGTCATCCGTGGACATGGCGATG
This sequence comes from Pyxidicoccus sp. M6, assembly GCF_055568925.1. Lineage (NCBI taxonomy): Bacteria > Pseudomonadati > Myxococcota > Myxococcia > Myxococcales > Myxococcaceae > Pyxidicoccus > Pyxidicoccus sp. M6. Next base: position 11,678,041 of record NZ_CM145714.1, read on the forward strand.
CGGCCGACATCCCGCTCGGCACCCGGTTGCTGTCCATCAACGACGAGGACGAGATGGCACTGCTTCGCGAGGCCATGGTGGCGGATGGCACTGACGGGCACATCCCGACCGAAGCGATGCGGAGCGCGAGTGGCCGCGGCTATGCCCTGTTCCGCTACCGGCTGCGCGGGCCGGAGAGCGCCTTTCGTCTGCGCTTGCGCACGGCGGAGGGAGCCGAGGTCCTCCGCACTGTCGAGCCGGTACCTCATGCCGCACGGCCCGCGTCCGCTCGTGACGACGCGCCGTCGCGGCCAGAGCTGCAATGGGTGGACGGCGACATCGCCTATCTCGCGGTGCCGACCTTCAGCAACAAGCGGATGCGTGCCGCCGGCATCGACTATGCCGCCACAATCCAGGCCCTCTTTGAGCAGCTCGAGCGTCAGCGTCCGAAGGCGTTGATTCTCGACCTGCGTGAGAATGGCGGCGGGTCGGAGGGCAACGAGACGCTGCTCTTCTCGCACCTCGTCACCGCGCCGCTCCGGCGCTATGCGGCGGTGGAGGCACGTGGACCTCTCATCTCCGTGAGCGGGCCGGATGGCCAGCGCTACGAGACCGAGGTCTACGACGCGGAGGAGATGCAGGCGCAGCGGCGCGGGCCGCGCGGACTCCTGTCGCGACGCAATCAGCCGCCCGAAGGGCTGATGTCTCACTGGTCGCCCGTTGCGTCTGTCTACAAAGGCCGGCTCATCGTGCTCGCTGGCGGCAACACCTTCTCCGGAGCGGCCGAGCTCGCCTCCATGTTGTTCCACACGCGTCGCGCCGTCTTCGTCGGGGAAGAGGTCGGCGGTGGGGACGCCGGCAACACCAGCGGCTACAAATGGCAGCTCACCTTACCCAATTCAGGTCTTCGTCTGGGCGTGCCGTTGCTGCGCTTCCGCTTCAACTGGCAGCCGGTTCGGCCGGGCCGTGGTGTCTTCCCGCACTGTCCCGTACCGCCGCGAGTCGAGGAGCTCAGCCAGACTCGCGATGCGGCGTGGCGGGTGGCGGTCCAACTGGCGGCCGGGGACTGGTCCACGCCCCGAGGAATCCGCTGCCCGGCGCCGTGACGTTCGGGCACTGAACCGGCTCCACGTCTCCGCGGGAGCGCCGGTCGCATCAGCCGACCTCTACGTAGAAACCCTGACGTGCCCTTGCTTGTAGCGGCTTCTCTCAGTCGACTAGCTTGTGCACCTGTCACTGGATTGCTCGCCGAGAAGCGGCAGCGCCGGAGATACAGGTCCGACACAAATGAGGGTATCCATGCTTGCAAGAAGTCTCGTACTCGTTGCGGGATGTGTTGCGCTGGTGTTCGGGTGTGCCGAGCCACCCGATGAGACGACGCAGGAGATTGTCAGCAATCTGGTCCAGGCCGGGTTCCCGGAAGACGACGTCATGGTCGTCGACGGGAAGGTCTACGTCGGACGGGACGCCGAGGTGACCCTCGCCGCGTCACGCGAGCTGCTCGCGACCGGTGAGACCACCGAGGAGCAATACCGCACCACCAACCTCATCAGCACGTCGCTGACGAAGATCTGCATCAACGGCTCGACGTTCACCGGCGCATTCAGCACGGCGCTCGACCTGGCCATCCAGAACTACGACGAGCTGCCGCTCTCCTTCGCCATGGCGCGGACGCCGAGCACCGGCTGCAGCTTCACCATCAACGGGGTCATCCAGCCGGGCGTGGTCGGAGGCTCGGCCGGGTTCCCGTCGGGCGGCCTGCCCTACAACACCATCAACATCGGTGGCGGGCTCTCCTCGTACAGCGTCGACGTCATCGAGCACGTCATCACGCACGAGATTGGCCACACCCTCGGGTTCCGCCACTCGGACTACTACAACCGCAGCATCAGCTGCGGCAGCGGCGGCAACGAAGGCGACTCCGGTGTCGGCGCGATTCACATCCCGGGCACGCCGACCACGGCGGTCGTCGGCGGCTCGCTCATGAACTCCTGCTTCCGCTCAGTCGAGTCGGGCGAGTTCTCCTCCAGCGACCTGGTCGCGCTGAGGACGTTGTACACGCCGGTGCAAGGCGAATGGCGGTGGTGCCACAAGTGCCAGGGGCTGTTCTACGGTGGCAACTCCACCTCCAGGTGTCCGGCCGGGGGAGCGCATGAGAACGCCGGGAGCTCCAACTACCATCTCGTGCACGACGTCTCCCCGACGGCCGGGTTGCAGGGTGGCTGGCGGTGGTGCAACAAGTGTCAGGGGTTGTTCTACGGCGGCAACAGTAGCTCCGCCTGCCCTTCGGGCGGCGCCCACGACGGCAGCGTCAGCTACGACTACCACCTGATCCATAGCACGGGAGGTGCTGCCGACCTGCAGACGGGCTGGAGATGGTGCAACAAGTGTCAGGGCCTCTTCTACGGCGGAAATCCCGGCTCGGCGTGTCCGGCGGGCGGCGCCCACGACGGCAGCGTCAGCTACGACTACAACTTGATCTTCCGCTGACCTGCCGCTCCTTCACGGATTCAAGTCCCGTCTGGGACACTGAAGACCGAGGCCGGAAGTTGCTGGAGACAGCGGCTTCCGGCCTTGATGTTTCAAGACGCCGTCAGTGCGAGCCGGATGGCGCGCTCCACGGGTGAGCCGTCCTCACGGTCGAGTTGGAAGGGCTGCTTGGGGAACAGTGGCGGCTGCGCCATGAACTTCGGCCTCGTCCCATGGTGCGGCTGCGCGGCGTGCACCAGGAAGGGATGACAGAGATAGACCGTGCCCGCCTCTCCCGTGGCGAACGCGACGGGACACCCCTCCGTGGCGCTCAGCTTCCCGGCCAGCTCCATGAACGACAGGCCCGCTTCACCCTCCGGCTCCAACAGCCGGGCCACATGACGGTGCGAGCCCACTCGGATGCGCGTGGGAGCGTCATCCTCTCCCACGTCGGAGAAGAGGAAGAGCATCAGCAGCGCGCGGCCCCGCGAGGCCACATTCACGCGCCAGTCGAAGAACGACGCGGGGTCCTTCCCCGGGAAGCTCGCATCGACGTGCCAGCCGTCGTCTCCAGGCGCCTCGGTGCTCGGGAAGCGGATGGGGAATGAACCGAGGCTGAAGCGGGGTGCCCAACGTCCGGCTCCTACGAGCCTGTCGAATGCCGCATGAAGCCGGGGCGTGTTCGCCGCGAGCCGGAAAGGCTCCTGGGTGTATTCACCCAGCCGGATGACGGGGCGCGTCCACGTACTGGGGTCATCCGGCGCGCAGCCCGTGTCACTCCAGAGGATGTCTCGAACCTCTTTCGCCAACTCCGACGAGAAGGCCCCGTCGATTCGGATGAAGCCGTCTTCGATGAACCGTTCGACCTGCGCTTCCGAAAGCTCCACCTTCTGCTCCTATTTGCGCCGCTTCCGCTCCACGCGCGCGGGCTTCTTCGCCGCCTTCGAGGGCTTCACCGTCCCCTCCGGCGGCAGCGACTCCAGCCACGTTTGGACGGCCTGCGCGCGCGATTCCCGACCGGACGCCTTGAAATGGTCCCCGGCCCGAGTCGCCTCCGTCCGCGCCTCGCCGGACTGGCCTTCCTTGTACAGGGCCTGCGCCAGCGCGAAGCCGGACTCCCCCAGCGAGTCCTCCTGCGCGCTCGCGAAGGTGACCGCCTGGCGCAGCGGCTCCACCGCCTCGCGCGTGCGCCCCAGTCCCAGCAGCGCCTGCCCCACTCCATCGTAGGAGTAGTGCAATTCCTCGTCCCCGGGTTCCAGGTGCTGGCGCTTCACCTTCAGCGCTTCCTCGTAGACCTTCAGCGCCTCCTCGTAGCGCTTCAGCCCAAGCAGGCCCATTCCCTCCTCGTCCAGCGCCTCCGCCACCTTCAGGTGGTCATTGCCCAACAGCTCGCGGTGGATGGCCACGGACGCCCGCGCATGCTCCAACGCTCCGGTGAAGTCTCCCTGCTCTCGCAGCGCCATGGACAGCGCCTGATGTCGCCGCGCCACGTCCAGGTGCTTCGGCCCCACCGCCGCTTCCGTCTGGTGCAGCGCATCCTCCAGCACCTTCGCCGCCTCCGCGTACGCGCCCGACTCCAGCAGCGTGCGGCCCAGCGTGAAGGCGACGCGCGCCCGCTTGGGGTGCCCCGGCTCCAGCGTCTTCGTCAGCAGCGCGTTCGCCTCCTGCAACTGCGCTCGCGCCTCCTCGGGCCTCTCCTGCATCAGCGAGAGATTGGCTCCATTCACGAGCAAGTCACTCTCCAGCACCGCGTCGCCCCCGAGCCGCTGCAGCGTCGCCTTCCCCAGCCGCGCCCACCGCGTGGCCAGGTCGAACCGCTCCCGCTCGCCCTCCACGAAGAGCAGCTTGTTGAGCACGGCGACCTCCAGCCGGTCCGCTCGCCCCGCCTCCGCGTCGAACACCGCCTGCTCCAACAACCCCGCGCCCTGCTCCTTCTGCCCCTGCAGCGACTGGAGCCACCCGAGGTGGAAGCGCAGCTCCGCCATCAGCGGCAGGTAGCCCGTGGCCACCACCAGCGGCTCCAGCACTCGCGCCTTCTCCAGCGCCTGCGGCTGACGGCTCGTGTCCAGCAGCGCCTTCACCTCCGACAGTCTTCCCTCCAGCGCCTCCAATTCCGCGCGCTTCATCGGGTCCGCCGGACGCGGCTGCTGCTCGGACAGCGCCTCCACGTCCGCGCAGTCCTGCGGCGACGGCAGCGCGTACGCCGCGTCCAGCGCCTTCTCAACGCCGGACTTCTCCACGCTCGCCAGCGCGCCCACCAGCGCTCGCAAGTCCTTGTGCCGCCGCTCCAGGCACACCACGCGCTGGGACAGCAGGGCTTCCGTCTGCTGTGCCCGCACCCGCGTGGCCTCGCAGGCCTCGGTGTGCTGCCGCGCCCAGGCGCTCGCGTACGCGTCCAGCACGCCGCTCACGCGCGTCGCCATGTCCGCCGCGACGGGACTGCCCGTGGCCTCGAAGGCCGCCGTCATGCGCTGCCGGGCCTCGGGGCCCCAGGCGTCCGCGAGCAGCCCCTCCGCCCCCGCGCACACCCGCGACTGCCACCACGCTCCGCCGCCCACCGCGGCCGCCAGTGCCACCACGGCCACCGCCCCACCACCGAGCCGGCGCCGCCGCGCGAGGTGCTTCTCCTGCGAAAGGGCCTCCAGCAGCTCGCCCATGGAGGCGAAGCGGTCCTCCGCCTCCAGCGCCAGCCCGCGCATCACCGCGCGCCTCACCCACGCGGGCACCTTCGCGTCGCGCGGTGGCTCCTGGATGAGGTCCGGCGGCAGCGCGGGGGTTGCCGCATCCCCCTTCGCGCCCGCGGAGAGCCTCCGTGCCTTCGACTTCGCGGCCCGCGAGAGCACGTCCGGGTCGAACGGCCGCGTCCCGTACAGCGCCCGGTACAGCGCCGCGCAGAAGCTGAACTGGTCGCTGCGCGCGTCCACCGCGTCGCCCCGGAACTGCTCCGGCGACATGAAGGGCGGCGTGCCCAGCACCACGCCCGCCTGCGTGAGCGGCTCGAACAACTTCCCCGAGCCCTCGGACACCGGCGATGGCAACTCCGGCGGCCCGTCCTCGCGCCCGGGGTTGCCCACCGGCCGGGCCAGGCCGAAATCGGTGACGAAGACGCGGCCGTCTCGCCCCACCAGCACGTTGGTGGGCTTGAAGTCGCGGTGCACCAGCCCCGCCGCGTGCGCTGCCTCGAGGCCCCGGCCCGCGGACAGGTACGTCTCCAACGTCTCCCGCCACGAGCGCGGCTTCGCCTGCTGCCAGTCTCGCAGCGTGCCGCCCTCCACCAGCTCCATGGTGACGAAGACCTGCTCCTCCCACTCGCCCACGTCGAAGACGGGGATGACGTTGGGATGGGAGACGCGCGCCATGGCCTGCGCCTCGCGCAACAGGCGTGTACGGCCCGCCTCCAGGTCCGTGTCCGCGCTCGTCACGCGGAGCAGCTTGAGCGCCACCTTCCGGTCCAGGTCCGGGTCATAGGCCGCGTACACCACGCCCATGCCGCCCTGCCCCAGCACCTTCAGCGGAATGAAGCGCCCCACCCGTCCGCCGAGCGACTTCGCCGACCGCGAGGGCAATGGGGCCGCGTCGCGCCCGGTGTTCGGCCTCGACACCGGAGCCACGCTGCGAGGCGGTGAGGCCCCGTCGTCCGACGTCACCTTCGTCGAATGCTCCGGTCCGGTTCCAGGCTCGGCGCCCGTGTCATCTCGGTCGACCATGTGGCCAGTCTAGCGGCGAAGTCGGGGAGTGCCTGCTTCCAGCCATACATGTGTCACCTGCCCCGCAGGCGTATGGGTTATCCGCTATCCGCCGAAAGGCTGACACTCGGTCCCGATTTATTCGGCAACCTGTGGAAATCCGGTTCGATAATGAGTCAGGCGAAGAGCGTCTGGGGAGGGTCCGCCATGAGCGACAGTCTGAGCGTTTTCACCGCACGCGTCCGGGAGGCGAGCACCGCCCGGGCCCGCGTCCAGGAGCAGGCGCCCGCCGTCATGGAGCGCGACCGCCCGGGGCGAATCGTGAGCGAGCGGCCCCTGCCCACGTCGGTGGTGGCGCGTCGGGTCCAGGACGTCTTCGAGGCGGCCCCCGCGCCGCGGAATGACCGGCCCCGGCTCACCGTGCCGGACGCGCCGGTCGTGACGGACCTCCCGACGGCGGAGGGCGGGGAGCCCGAAAACGAGGCGGAAGCGGCCCAGGCCAAGAAGGGCTGGGACACCGACGAGGAAGCTGTCGAACAGAAGACAGAGTCCGGCTGCGGCGAGGCGAGCCTGGCCTACCTCAGCAAGGCGCTCCTCCCGGGCAAGGCGCCCCAGGCCGCGGAGGCGCAGGCGTTCGCGGACGTGCGCGCCGGCACCCAGGCCAGCAACGCCCCGACGAACAACGCGGAGAAGGTCAACCTGGCCGACGGCGCCACCGCGGAGGAGATGGGCGCGGTGCTCGGGGAGATGGGCATCGACGTCACCCAGGGCTCCACCGCTTTCGACGCCGGCGCCGTCAGCGACGCCCTCAAGCGCGGCGAGTTCGCCCTGGCCCTGGTGGACTCCAATGCCATCCTCAACTCCGTCCTGCCCAAGCACAAGCAGCGCAAGGAGCCCGGTGAGTTGCACTGGGTGACCATCGACGGCTTCAACAGCGGCTGGAACAAGAAGGACGCCTCGGACGACATGTACCGCGTGAAGGACCCCGTCCACGGCGAGTACTGGGTGAAGGCGAAGGACCTGCAGAAGGCGATTGAACAGGGGCAGCAGGCGCACGGCGGCGGCGGCGTGCTCGCGGTGGAGAAGCGGGACGACGCGAAGACGCGCGAGCAGCGCGACTCGCTCTCCCAGAAGAACCGCCACCACACGCACCACTTCGGCAAGGCCCGCGGCCACGGCAGCCGCCGCCTCAGCGTGGGCGAGTCCAGCTGAGGAGACTTCGAGCAGTGGCTCCTGACGGCGCCCGGGCCGCGACTACTCCTTCTCGATGTCGCGGTCCCAGAGCTGGACGCGGGTGTTGGCGTCCTGGAGACGCCGCGTCAGCTCGGAGGCGATGGCGACGGAGCGGTGCTTGCCGCCCGTGCACCCCAGCGCCACGGTGAGGTAGGCCTTCCCCTCCTTCTGGTAGCGGGGGAAGAGGAAGCGGCAGAGGTCCACCACCTTGTCGATGAACTGCTGCGTCTCCTCGCGGTCCAGCACGTAGGCGGCCACCTTGGGCACCTTGCCCGTCAGTCCCTTCAGCTCGGGGACGAAGTACGGGTTGGGCAGGAAGCGCACGTCCAGCACGAGGTCCGCCTGCGGCGGCACGCCGTACCGGTAGCCGAAGGACATGATGGACAGGCTGGGCCCCGCGGCCGGCTCCGGGCTGAAGCGCGCCTGCACCATGCGCTTCAGGTCGTGCACGTTCAGCGCGGACGTGTCGATGACCTGGTCCGCCAGCTCGCGCAAGTCCCGCAGCTCGTTGCGCTCGGCCTTGATGCCTTCGGCGACGGTGCCGTTGGGGGCCAGCGGGTGGCGGCGGCGCGTCTCGCTGAAGCGGCGGATGAGGCTGTCATCGCTGGAGTCGAGGAAGAGCACCTCCACCTGGTGCCCGGCGCGGCGCACTTCCGCCAACATGCGCGGGGCGTCCTTGAGGAAGACACCCTCGCGGACGTCCACCACCAGGGCCATGCGCTCGATGTGACCGCCACCCGCCAGCTCCGTGAGCTTGGGCAGCAGCAACACCGGCAGGTTGTCGATGCAGAAGAAGCCCGCATCCTCCAGCGCCCGGATGGCCGTGGACTTTCCGGAGCCCGACATGCCGGTGATGACGACAATCTGCTTAGAGGGGGCGGTCACTCGACCTCTTCTCCCAGGGTGCGGCGCATCGCCCCTTCGGCGATGGCCCGGTTGAGCCGCTCGGCGAACTCCCGCGCGGAGTGGTGGCCCTGCAACTTCAGCAGTTGGTTGCGCGCGGCCACTTCGATGATGGTCGCCATGTTGCGTCCCGGACGGACCGGCACCACGGACAGGGGGATGTCCACGCCGACAATCTGGAGGTGTTTGTCGTCCACTCCCAAACGGTCGTACTCCTGATGCGGGTCCCACTCCTGCAACTCGATGACGAGTTCAATCTTCTTCTGCTCACGGACCGCGGCAACCCCGAAGAGGTCCTTGATGTTGATGATGCCGAGGCCGCGAATCTCCATGTGGTGCTTGATGACGGGGTTGCCCGCGCCATAGACGGCGCCCTTGCGGCGGGTGACGTCCACGATGTCGTCCGCCACCAGCCGGTGGGCGCGCATCACCAAATCGAGGGCAATCTCGCTCTTGCCGATGCCGCTCTTGCCGAGCAGGAGGATGCCCACGCCGAAGACGTCCATGAGCACGCCGTGGAGGCTGCTGGACTCGGTGAGGGCCTCCTCCAGGAAGGTCTGCACCCGCACGATGAACTCGCTGGACAGGAGCGGCGTCTTCATCAGCGCGAGGCCGGCCTTCTCGCACGCGTCGACGAGCGCGGCGGGAATCTCCAGCTCCTTCGTCACCACCACGCAGGCCAGGTCTTCCTCGCCGAAGAGCTTGGCGAGCGACTCGTGCTGCTTCTCCTCCGGCAGCGTGCGCAGGTAGGAAATCTCCGTGTTGCCGAAGACCTGCACGCGGCGGGGGTGGAGGTGCTCGGTGAAGCCCGCGAGGGCCAGGCCCGGCTTCTGGATGCGCGACGAGTCGACAGTGCGCGACAGGCCACCGCCGCCGGCGACCAGCGTGAGCCGCAGGTCGTAGTCGCGGTCCTCCAGGAGCTGGGAAATGCGGATGGATTTCATCGTCAGGACGTGGATATCACCGGAAGGCCCTCTTGAGGTGTCCGCCGACCGTGAGCCCCACCCCGCCACCCGCTCCCACCTCCAGCGACTCCTCCGAAGCCTCCCCCGGCGCCCCCTCGGACGCCCTCTCCGGGCGCCATCTCGGCCGGGCCCTGCTCTGGGCCGTCCTGGCCGCGGGCGCTGCCTTCCGGATTTATTGGGCCCTCAACGATGAGGGCATCTACTGGCCGGACGAGGTGTACCAGAGCCTGGAGCCGGCGCACCGGCTCGTCTACGGGTACGGGCTGGTGGCGTGGGAGTTCGTGGAGGGCGCGCGCAACTGGGTGCTCCCCGGGCTGGTGGCGGCGGTGCTGGGGCTCGCACGGCTGCTCGGTGCCAGCACTCCGGGCGCGTACCTGGACGTGGTGAAGGTCTTCTTCGGGCTCGTCGGGGTGGCCACGGCATGGGGGAGCTGGCGGCTGGCGCGGGCCCACGGCGCGTCGGAGGTGGCGGCGGCGGCGGGCGCGGCCCTCTTCGCGCTGGCAGCGGTGCCGCTGTACTTCGGCTCCCGGGCGCTGAGTGAGAACGCGTCCGCGCTGCCGGTGGTGGTGGGGCTGGCCTTCGCCTTGCCGAAGGGGAGCTCGCGGCGCGCGGTGCTGCTGGGGGCGAGCCTGCTGGGCGTGGCGGTGCTGCTTCGCCTGCAGAACGGCATCTTCTGCGTGGGACTGTTGGCGGTGCTCGCGGCGCAGCGGCGGTGGCGCTCGGCGGGCGAGGCGCTGGCGGTGCTGGCCGGGTGGGCCTTCGCGTTCGGGCTGCTCGACTGGCTGACGTGGGGACGCTGGTTCCACTCGGCGCGGGTGTACCTGGACTTCAACATCCTGCGGAACGGCGCGGCCGGCTGGGGCACGGCGCCCTTCAGCTACTACGGCCGCGTCCTCTTCCACGGCATGCCGGTGGTGACGCTCGTCACGGGCGGGCTGGCGCTGCTGGCGTGGCGCCGGGCGCCGGGGCTGCTGGCCGTGGCGGCGCTCTTCTTCGTGCTGCATGCCCTGCAGCCGCACAAGGAGCTGCGCTTCCTCATCCCGGTGCTGCCGCTGTTCGCGGCGCTGGCGGGCGTGGGGCTGGACACGGTGCTGCCGGACCTGGGCGCGCGGCTGGCGAGCATCGCGGCCCTGAGCGTGGTGGTGGCGGCGGGCATGTCCGGGCTGCGCGCGGGGCGCCTGACGTTCGGCGACGTGGGGCAGTACGAGGACTCGCGGCCGAAGGCGAGCGCGTGGGACGACGCGGGGGACGTCAACCGGCTGCTCCTGGCGGCCAGCGCCCGGCACGACCTCTGCGGGCTGAAAATCGAGGCGACGCACCTGGCGTGGACGGGCGGCTACAGCTACTTCCACCAGCCGGTGCCGCTGTACCCGCACAACGGACCGGCCCGGAGCTCGGGCCTCTACAGCCACGTGATTACGGCGGCGGGCAATGCCCCGGACGAGGTGGTGGCGCGCTCGGGGCCGCTGGTGCTGGCGCGCCTGCGCGAGGGCTGTGTGCCGGACCCGGGCTACTCGTGGCGGCTTCCTTGAGCCAACGGAAGCCCATCGAGGCCATTCCCCCGAAGCCCGCGCGTTGCTAAGCCCCGGGACATGTCCGACTGCCTCTTCTGCAAAATCCGAGACGGCCTCATCCCCGCCCGGGTGGTGTACCGCGACGAGGTGTGCCTGGCCTTCGAGGACATCAATCCCCAGGCGCCCACGCACGTGCTGTTCATCCCGCTGAAGCACATCCCCACGGTGAACGACATCACCCTGGAGGACCGCGAGCTGGTGGGCCACCTCTTCACCGCCGCCGCCAAGGTGGCCCGCGAGCGCGGCCACGCCGACAACGGCTACCGGGTGGTGATGAACACCCAGCGCGACGCGGGGCAGACGGTGTTCCACATCCACCTGCACCTGCTGGGAGGCCGGCACCTCACGTGGCCGCCGGGCTGATGGCCCCCATCCGGCTTCCTGCCTCGCAGGGCAGCCAGGCATGAATGAGGGACTTTCGCGCCCCACGCGGCGCGTTATCGCGTGTTAGCGTTTGCCGTCCCTCACGGGGTTCTTCCGCCGTATGCCTTTCAGTCCCCAATCCTCCCCGAGCAACCGGCGTGCGTACACGCTGCTGTCGGTGTTGCTCGCGGGTGTGGCCGGCGCGGTGAATGCCACGGGCTTCGTCGCGCTCGGCATGCACACGTCCCATATGTCCGGCAACGTGGCCACGCTGGGCGAGTCGCTCGCCCTGGGCAAGTGGCCCGCGGCCATGCTGGCGGTGCAGGTGCTGCTCTCCTTCCTGCTGGGAGCGGTGGCCGCGACGGCGCTGCTGGAGGCCTCGCGCCACCGCTCGCGCGGACGTCACGCGGCGGCGCTGCTGCTGGAGGTGTCCATCCTGGGCGGCATCGGCCTGTGGCTCGCCTCCGTGCCCGGCGCGCATGAGCCCACGCTCATGTGGGGCCTGGCCTTCGCCATGGGCCTGCAGAACGCGCTCGTCACCCGCGTGTCCGGCGCGGTGGTGCGCACCACGCACATGACGGGCGTCATCACCGACATCGGCATCCAGCTGGTGCAGATGGTGACGTGGGTGCGCGACGGCTCGCGGGGCCAGGGCGTCACGGGCTTCCTGCGTCAGTTGCGCGAGCTGCCCACCGCCATCCAGTTCGAGCGCACGCGGCTGCACCTGGGACTGGCCGCCGCCTTCCTCTTCGGCTGCACCGCCGGGCCCATGCTCTTCCTCCAGTACGGCCCGGCCTCGCTGGGGCTGCCGTGCGCGGTGCTGCTCTTGCTGGTGGTGCTGGACATGAGCCCCGCGGCGCAGCTGCGTCCCGCGCCGCGCGCCTAGAGTCACTCGGGCTCCGGCAGGGACACCGGCTCGGGGCCGGGCGTGCCCGCGGACGATGGCTCCACGTCCATGACCTCCGGCGCGGCTCCGGCTCCAGAGCGGCGGAGCACGTGCAGCACGCTGCTCTGCTCGTCCGTCCACGTGAAGTCCGGCTCGCCGCGCAGGCCGAGGCGGCGCACGCGCGCCTGGGCCTTCGTGAAGGTGGGGCCCCAGGAGAACTCACGGTCCGGGCTCAGCAACATCCAGTGGCTGCGCAGCGCATCGCCGCTCGTCTCGTGGAAGATGAAGGTGGCCTTGAGGCCCAGCGCTCGCGCGTGCGCCAGCGTCAGCGGCACCAAATCCAGGTGCACGTTGCTGATGTGCAGCGCGAGCACTCCGTGCGGCGCGAGGTGCTTCACGTAGAGCGCCACCGCCTCCTGGGTGAGCAGGTGCGCCGGGACGGCGTCCGAGGAGAAGGTGTCCAGCGCGAGCACGTCGAAGCGCTGGGGCTCGCCGCGCTCCAGCTCCTGCTCCAGGGAGATGCGCGCGTCGCCCTCCACGACCTCCACCTTCGCGGGGGTGTCGCTCAGGAAGGAGAAGAAGCCGCCCTCGCCCCGGGCCAGCGAGATGACCACCGGGTTGATTTCGTAGAAGCGGATGGATTCCTCCGCCTCCATGAGGGCCGCCGTCGTCCCCACGCCGAGGCCGAGCACGCCCACGCGCAGGCCCGGGGGCAGGCCCACCGCCTCGCGCAGGCGGCGCTGCTCGGTGATGGAGAGGCCCAGGCCGGACTCCCGCGTGAAATAGGTGGTGGGGCGCGAGCGGCGCTCGGGGGCGAAGTACTGCCAGCCGTGGGTGATGGCGCCGTGGCGCAGACTGTAGAAGCGCTGCTCCGGGTCGTCCCGGTGCTGCTCCATGACGCGCACCACGCCGAAGAAGTTGCGGGCGCTGAAGCTGGCGCGGCCGAGCTCGCGGGCCTGGGTGTAGACGAGGTTGCCCGCGACGATGAGCAGCATGGCCCCGCGCAACATGCGCCGCAGCCGCAGGCTCCGCGTCTCCTCCGCCGGCTGGCGCGCCATGCCCACGAGCGCCAGGAGACAGCAGGCGACGAGCGACAGCGGGTACTCCCAGTAGGCGCGGAAGAGGGCCGGGGCCAGCACGCTGACGAAGAGGCCGCCGAGCACTCCGCCCGCGGAGACCCACAGGTAGAAGGCGCTCAGGTGCCGGGGCGCGGGCCGCAGCCGGTACAGCTCGCCGTGGCACACCATGCAGCCCGCGAAGAGGGCCGTGGCATAGGAGGCGAGCTGCACGACGAGCTCGGCATGCGGCCCCGCCGTCTGCACGTGCGCGACGCCGGCCCCCGAGCCGATGAGCAGCACCGTGCAGAGCGCGCGCGAGTAGAAGGACTCGCGCGCGAAGGCGAGGATGAAGGTGACGAGGTACAGCGCCAGCGGCATCACCCAGAGGAAGGGGCCGGCGGCCACGTCCTGGGAGAGCTGGTTCGTCGTCGCGAGCAGCAACACCGACGCGCAAGCGCTGAAGCCGAGCCAGGCCAGCGTGCGGCGCGCACCGGGACGGAGCTCCTCGCCGACCCGGTTCTCCGTCGCGGTAGCGGCGGGAGGCGCTGCTTCGACAGTGTCCGCGCGGCGCAGCACGTCCACGGCGCACACCGCGCACGCCACCGCGAAGACGACGAAGCCCACGCCCCAGCCCCACGCCTGCGCGCCGCGCCCCACCCACGGCTCCACCAGGAACGGGTAGCCGAGCAGCGCCAGCAGCGAGCCCACGTTGGACAGCGCGTACAGCGGATACGGAGAGCGGCCCGGCCGCACGCGCGCGAACCACGACTGCAACAGCGGCCCGGTGGTGCTCAGCACGAAGAAGGGCAGTCCAATCGTCGCGGCCAGCATCACCACCAGCCGCGGCACCGGAAGGTCCGTGCCCGCCGGCCGCCATTCGGGCCCCGGTGCCACCGGCGAGCCCGCCCACAGCGCCCGCGCGCCCAGCACCGCCACCGCCACCGCCAGCAGCCCCAGGTGCACCCGCGCCTGCGTGCGCGGCGCCAGCCTCGATGCCAGCCCGTGCGCGTAGGCGTACCCGCCCAGCAGCGCCGCCTGGAAGAAGAGCATGCACGCCGTCCACACCGCGGGCGTGCCGCCGAACCACGGCAGCGCGTAGCGCCCCGCGAGCGGCTGCACCCCGAACAGCAGGAAGGCACTGGTGAAGATGGCCAGAGCGTAGCGGAGCATGGGCACCACCCAGGCTTTCAAGCCCGCCCATCTCTTGTCAAAACCCCGACTTCCCGGGCGCCCAGGCAAGGCGCCGCCCCCAGGGCGGGCACCGGGCCCGGACGCCCCCCGCGTCCCTACCTTTGTCGCGGAGCCACAGGCGCGGCCGCTTGCGAGGCCGCGACGAGGAGAGCGACGACATGAAGCAAGGCGCGAGGCGATGGGTGGTGGGGCTGCTCGCGGGCGGTGCGCTCGCGGCGGCCGGGTGTCGTGGAGGCGAGGGCAATGAGCGGGAGCGCGAAGGCCACGCCTTCGAGACGCCACAGCACCGGGCGACCCAACCGAAGAAGCTCGACGCGGCCGAGCCGCTCGGCGCGTCGAATGAGCACCCCGCGTCCAAGGACCAGGAGTCTCCCTCCGGCCAGCTTCCCCGGGGCGCGCAGCTGGGCGGCGGCACCGCGGGCCCCATCAATACGAAGCGAGGCGAGGCCGCCGGAGGCCTGCCCCGTGACATCCCGGCCGGGCTGGGAACGAGCCTCGCCGACGCGTACAAGGTCAGCCCTCCTGGCGGGGATACGGCGACGGGAGGCTCCGGCTCGAAGGACACGCCCACGGCTCCGGGCGGCACCACCCGCAGCTCGGGCACGTCGGGGCCGGAGACGAGCGGCGGCGCGGGCTCCTCGGGCGGGGGCCACGGCGGACAGCACGGCCGCAAGTAGCGTGCGTCAGCGCGAGGGCGCCCGGGGCGCGAAGAGGCGCGCACCCGAGGGAGCGAGCGCCGTCTCCATCGGCAGGCCGTAGAGGGACTCCAGCGCGCCCTTCTCCAGCACCGTGCCGGCGGGCCCCTGCGCGAGCACCTTCCCGTCGCGCAGCAGCAGCACGTGGGTGGCGAAGGCCTCGGCGAGGTTGACGTCGTGCAACACCGCCACCGCGCCCAGCCCCGCGTCCACGCGCGCGCGCACGCGGGACAGGGTCCCCACCTGGTGCGCCACGTCGAGGAAGGCGGTGGGCTCGTCGAGCAGCAGCAACTCGGGCTCCTGCACCAGGCCCCGGGCGAGCAGCAGCATGCGACGCTCGCCGCCGGAGAGCGCCTCGCCCGGCCGGTCCGCGAGGTACTCCACGTCCAGCTCCCGCAGCACGCTTCGCGCGAGCTCCACGTCCTTCGCGGAGGGCAGGCCCCACAGGCCCAGGTGCGGGCCCCGGCCCATCAGCACCAGCTCCAGCCCGCTGAAGCCCTCCGCCGGCTCGAAGTTCTGCGGCACCCACGCCACCCCGCGGGCCAGCGCGCGCGGCTCCCACTCCGCGCGCTCCCTGCCCAGCAGCCGCACCTCGCCGCGCACCCAGGGCGCCACGCCGAGCACCGCGCGCAGCAGCGTGCTCTTCCCCGTGCCGTTGGGCCCGAGCACCGCCCACAGCTCGCCGGGGCGCACCTCGCAGTCCACGCCGTGGAGCACGGGGCGCTGGCCATGCGGGCCATAACCCGCGTGCAGGCCCCGGGTGACGAGCAGCGGAGTCACGGGGCTATTCCAGTTCCCTTGCCCGGTTCTGCAGGCCGCGCTTCATGTCCCGCACCTTGCGCAGCGTGTCCAGGTCGTTGCCGTCGCCGGCCGCTTCCACCTCGTTGCGGATGCTCGCGTACCGCGTGCACCACAGCTGGAACTGCTCGCAGGAGTACTGGTTCTTCAGCCGGGTGAAGAGCGCGTTGGTGTCGCGCCACTCGCGCTGGAGCTGGGTGAGCTCCCTGCCGCGGATGATGACGGGGCCCTTCTTCTTCGAAGGCGCCGGCGGGGCCCGCTTCACCTGCGCGGCGGACTTCGACGCGGTGGGCGCGGGCAGCGGCGCGAGCAGGTCCGCGTCGGCGGCGGAATCATCCGTCGCGGCCACGGCTTCGGCCGGTGCGGTGCCGGCGGTGGGTGCGACGCCCTTCGCGGACTCGGTGTCCTTCGCCGCGGGTGCCTCGGCGGGAGCGGCCTCCCTCGCGGTATCGGTGGCGACAGCGGGCTCGACGCGAGCGGCCTCGGCGGGGGCGGCGGCCAGCACCACCTGGCCCGCGGCCGGGGTCTGGGGCGCTCCCGTGGCTCCGGCCTCGGGCGTCTCGGCGCGCACGGTGGCGGTGTTGCCGGGCCGGGTAGCGGCGGTCTTGCGCGACGGCGGCGCCACGGGGCTCGGCGGCGGAGGCCCCTCGTCGGGAGTCGACTCCAGCCCCATGGAGACGCGGAACGCGGGGCTGAGCGCGAGCATCACGATGGCAATGGCCAGCAGGGCCGCCACCAGCCCCACGGCCAGCAGCCGCGCGCCCTTGCGCGTGGGGCGCGCGGGCACCGCCGTGCGGCGCGTGTCGTCGCCAGGGTGGCGCGCGGTGATGGGCTCGGAGCCCGGACGGACGGGAATGGGCGTGCGGCGCGTCTCCTCGTGCGACGTGAGGGACACGCGGACGTCGTCGTCCTCGTCATCGTCCACGCGCGCGGGCGCGGGCGCGGGCGCGGGGCGGAGGGCGGGAAGCCGGCCCGTGCCGCGGCTCATGCCCTGGGCGGGAATCGACACGGAGGAGGCACGCGCGCGGCGCGGTGCGCCCCGGGGGCGGTTGGGGCCGGACTTCTCCTCGGGCCCGGGGTCGGCGCTCTCCACGTCTCGCAGCAGTGCCTCGTCCAGCACCACGCGAGGCTGCGTGTCGTCGTGGCGCTGCTGGACGCGCGGGTCCGTGTCGGGGTCGCGCGCGACGCGAGGCTGCGTGTCCTCGCTCCGCTCGGTGCGCGACGGACGGACGATGCGCGGGCGCGTGTCCTGGTCGTCGGGGCGGAGCCCATCCTCGGCGTGGCCCATCTCCTCGGGGGTGAGGACGGGCATCTTCGAGTCGTCCGAGGAGGCCGTGCCGTCGAAGCCGGACGCGGCGTCATCGCCCTCGGCGACTCCGGGCACCACATCCAGGTCGGAGGAGGGAGCGACGGAAGGCGAGCCCCGCGACGGCGTGGAGCCCACGGGCGGCGGCACCACCATGGGCATCGCCGTGAGGGACGCGGTGCGCGGAGGCGGCGGAGACGCGGGCGTCAGCGACACGGCGGGCATCACCACCGCACCCGTACGCGGAGGCACCCCGGCTGCGGCGGCCGTCGACGGACGCGCAGGCGCTCCCGCCGACGGACGAGCCAGGGCCTCGGCGGAAGACTGCGACGCGGCGCCCGTCCCCGGACGGGCCTCGGCGGATGGCGATGCGGCGCCCACCGCCGGTCGCACCGGAGCCACGGCGGGAGGCGGCACCGGCGCGACGGCCGGCAGCGCACCCGAGCGGGAATTCGTGGCCTGTCCTGGCGCGGGCGCCGCCGGCGGGCGCTGAGCCCCCACCGCCGGCAGCGAGGTGGACACGGGCGGCATGCCGACGCGCGACGGAGGCGGGGGCGGAGGCGGCACCGGAAAGCCGCCACGTTGCGTCTGCAGCTCGAGCCCGGAGGAGAGTGGCTCGGCCCTGGGGTCCGTCGACTCCGCGGTGGCGGAAGCGGACGCCTCGCCCCCATCGTCCCAGGGCATCTCCGGGGCCACGGTCCGCGGCCCCACGCTGGGCAGCGCCAGCTCCGTGGGACGCAGGTCGAGCGGCGTGGGCCGGGGCGGAGGCGCGGGAGGCAGCGCCTCGGGCGGCAGCACCGCCATGGGCATCTCGCGCGTCATCGAGGCCGGGCGCGCGGCGGCGGGCTCCGCGACACCCTGGCGGACGAAGGCCTCCGGCCGCACCTCCACCGAGGACGCCGGCTCATCCGCCTCCGCCGACTGACGGCGCTCGGCGCGGATGCGGGCCTCCTCCTCCAGCGCCTCGAGCGGGAACGCCGGCCGGGTGGACTCGTCCACCATGACGCCCGGGCGCGTCTCGCCATCCGTCACCGGGCCGCTGCCGTCGCGGCTGCGCGGCGTGGGGTGGAAGGACAGCGGCTGCACCGGCCCATCCAGGCGGATGGTCTTCGGCGGCAGCAGCGGCTGCATCTGCATCGTCGGACGCGGCCCCGCGCCGCCCTCCTCCGGGCCCGCCTCGCCGGGGGACACGCGCGGCACCTCCTTGAGGCTCCCCAGCAGCCGGCGCTCGGACTGGAAGTCCGCGGCGAACAGCTCGCGCATGAAGCGGCTGACGCTCTCCGGGCCCGCGCTCGCGTCGATTTCCATCAGGCACGCCTGCAGGCGCCCGCGGAACTCCTCCGCCGTCTGGAAGCGCTGCGACGGCTCCACCGCCAGCGCCTTCGCCACCAGCGCCGTCACCGCGCGCGGCGTCAGCGGCTCCACCTCGTCCAGCGGCGGAACCTTCGGCTGCGCCACCACCGTCATCAGCTCGCCGGGGTGCACGCCGTCGAAGGGGTTCTTCCCGCAGATGAGCTCGTAGAGGCACAGGCCCACCGCGTACAAATCACTGCGGCGGTCCACCGGCTGGTGCCGCGCCTGCTCCGGCGACATGTAGAGGAACTTGCCCAGGATGATGCTCGGGTTCGTCTTCGCCGCCGACAGCCGGCTCTTCGCCAGGCCGAAGTCGATGACCTTCACCTCCCCCTCGTAGGAGATGAGGATGTTCTGCGGCGAGATGTCCCGGTGGACGAGCTTCAGGTCCTCCCCGTCGTCGTCCTTCTTGCGGTGCGCGTAGGCGAGCGCGTCCAGCACCCGGCCCATGACGTAGAGGATGAACGTGAGCGGCAGCGGCACCTGCCTGTCACGAACGCGTGCCGCCACCTTGCGCAAATCCTTCCCGTCCACGTGCTCGAGGGCCATGTAGGCCTCGCCCTCGTGCAGCCCCATGTCCAACACCTGGGCGATGGAGCCGTGGCTGAGCCGCACCAGCGTGCGCGCCTCTCCCACGAAGCGCTCGACGAACTCCTGGTCCTCCGCGAGCTGGGGGAGGATTTTCTTGATGACACACAGCTTCTCGAAGCCCTGCGCGCCCTCCAGCCTCGCCAGGTAGATTTCCCCCATGCCGCCCGTCGCCAGATGCGACAGGAGCGTGTACCGGCCAAAGGGCTGGGGCCTGAAGGGTCTCAGCCGGGCGGGTTGGGAAGAGGCGTTCATGCGGCGTGGGGAGGCACCACTTGGGCGGGGACAGCATTGAACCCCGTCCTGGCCCGTCCCTTCAACCCGTCAACCGGCCGTGGTGGGTTTTCAGCGCAGGCCCGGGTTGGTGAGCTGGCCTACATCCTCTTCAATCACCTCGAACGCGGCCATCCTGTCCTTGGGAGGACGAAGCAGCCTCTCTCCCAGGGGTTGCACGTCGAAGCGGGCTCCCACGGAGGCCAGGACCTTGCCCGTAATCAGCACCTGCCCGGGGTTGCCCGTAGCAGCCAGCCAGCCGGCCACCCCCACACCTTCACCGACGGCGGTGTAGTCGGAACGCGCCTCGTTGCCGATCATCCCCACCAGCGCGCGGGTGGTGTGAAGGGCGATGCGCAGCTCACAACGCTCACCTTCCGGGCGCCGGAACATGGCGCGCTCCCAGTCCGAACGCAGCGCGAGGGCGGCGCGCACGGCCCGCACCGAGTCCTCGCCCTTCGCATACGGCACGCCGAAGAGCGCGCGCATGGAGTCGCCCATGAAGGCCTCCACGGTGGCCTCGAAGCTGAAGACGATGCCGCTGGAGCGCGAGTGGAAGTCGCTGAGCAGCTGCGTGGCCCGCTGCGCGCCGAGCTTCGCGGCCATCGCGCCGAAGCCCACGAGCTCCGCGTGCAGCACGGTGACGTTGCGCTCCTCCAGGCCCGGCAGCCTGCCACCCTGGCGTTGGGCCTCGGCGGCGCGGCGCTCGGCGACGTCCGGCGGGTGGAAGCGCTCCAGCGTGCGCTTCATCCGCTCCGACGCGGGCGAGCCGTCTTTCGGGCTGAACTTCTGCACGCCGGTGGCGACGAGGTGCGCGACGGCGGTGCACGCGTCCAGCATCACCTCCACGCTGGTGTCACCCTTGGCGGCGGTGTTGACGTAGAGGACGCCGGCGAAGGGCGGCTCGGAGCCGATGGGGATGCACAGCACCCGGTCCACGCCGTAGAGCATGACGCTCTCGCGGCCGGCGAAGCGGCGGTCGTCGCGCACGTCGTCCACCGCGAGCGCGCGGCCCTGGCGCAGGGCCTCCTCGACGATGGCGTCCGACACGGGCACCTCGCCCTTGGCCAGCTTGCCCCGGTGGCGCACGGCCGCGGGCACCTGCGCGCCCGAGGAGTGCTTGAGCAGCACCACGGCGGTGGTGGCGCCGGTGCGCTCCAGCAGCCGGTCCATGGTGGTGTCGAGGAAGGAGGACAGCGTCGTCGCGGTGGCCAGCGCCTCTGCGGTGCGGAACAGCAGCACCAGCGTCTCCTGGCCCACGCGCGGGCTGGCGGTGGGCACCGGCGAGGCCGCGGAGAAGGTGTCGTCGAAGGCGACGGGCCCCACGTTGTCCAGCAGGCGCAGCACCTCCGCGTCCTTCACGTTCCGCGCGAGGACGACGGACGAGCCCACGTCCTGCCCATGCCCGAAGCGCACCACCCCGCCCGCGCCCAGGTCCACCATCTCCGTGGCGGCGTTCTCCACCGTGTTGGGCTGGCGGACGGAGAGCGTGTTCTCCCCCAGCGCCACCGTGTCGCCAGGGGCGAGGTTCTTCGAGCCCTGCAGCGGTGCGCCGTTGACCCGGCTGCCGTTGCGGCTGCCCAAATCCTCGATGCGCAGGGCGTCACCCTCGACGTACAGCCGGGCGTGACGTCGCGAGACGAGGTCGCCGCCGAGAACGATGTCGTTCTCGTCCGCACGGCCAAGGCTCGTCACGCCCTCGGGCAGATCGTAGGACGTGTCGAAGTAGCCGGGCCCGTTGATGATGATCTGCCACATCGAATGCCCGACATTACACGACTCTCCCGACTCTTGAGAGAAGGAGGTGAGCACCGGCCCCATCCAGGGGTGGATACGGACTCCCGGCGAGGAAAGCGGGGTCGCGTCATGACTGGCAGTGCGGGAGTGAGCCGGGGCTCCCCGGGTGGCTTCGTACTCAGCGCGGCCGGTCCACCTCCATCGCCTGCACGGGAGGTGGACCGGAGCTCACGGCGCGGCCCCCTGGAGGGGCTCGCCATTCACCACGGAGACGGCGTCCAGGTCGAAGCCGCCGGCCGTGCCGCCATAGCCATTCGCACCGGTGTCGGTGATGCGAACGAAGCGGGCACGGTCCAGTCCAACAGTGAACAAGTCGAAGCCGTCGCCGCCCGCCACGGCGGGGTCCGTGGCGCTGACGCCGTTGGCGGGGTTGGCCTGCACGGTGTGCACGCCGGCACAGCCCGGGTAGCCCGCGTCCGCGTCGTTGAAGGCACAGGGGAAGGCCTTCCACGTGACACCGTCGTTACTCACCTCCACCCGCCCCGTCTCCGCGTACGTCGCCCCGCCGGGGACGACGAAGGCATTCTCGAAGACGAGCAGGTCCACACCGGGCCCGTCGATGATGACGATGTCCGAGAAGCGCAGGGTGATGTGGCCCCCGCGCCCCAGCGAGAGCACGTCGAGCGAGCCGTTGTCCGGGCCCACCCCGGCGGGAGGCCCGAGCACCACGTCGGGGAAGCGGTCCTGACCGAAGCCGGCACCCTCGCCGGGCACGTACCCGACGACTTCGTCGGCGTACGTGTCCGCCGGGCGGACTCCGGCGTCGGAGCCCGCGTCGGTGCCGCTGTCCTGCGTCCCCGCGTCCGTCGCGGGCGTGGAGGGGCCGTCCTCGTCACCACAGGCGGCGAGGGACAGGAGCGCGGCGAGCGCCGCGCCCCAAGGCCACATCATGGAGCGGCGCGAGCTCACGGCTTCTGCTGGATGCGCACGAGGCGGCGGCCGTTCTTGTCATGCAGCCCCACGAGCAGGTCCTCGCCGAGCGACGACAGCAGCTCCACGGACGTGCACTGGTCCGCGTAGACGAGCACCGGCACGCGGTCGCCGACGGCCACGTCGCTGATGCCGATGGTGAGCGCGTAGCGCGACACGTCCGTGGAGATGAACTTGAAGCTCGAGTCGAAGGCGCCGCGGTTGAGCGCCACGCCGTTGCCGAAGGCCGTGACACCGCTGAAGTCGCTGCCCACCTCGAGCTTCGGCTGCGTGCCGAGGTCGATGGGCGTGCCCGAGGAGAGGGCCTGTGCCACCTTCGACGGAGCCACCGCGTGGGCCTGGTTCACGAAGTTGGGGTTCGCGGCATAGCCCAGCACGGCGATGCCGTTGGTCGCCACGGCGGTGTAGCCGCTCGCACCGGCGTTCGAGGGCAGCGTGGCCACCTTCGCGGAGGTGAACGGATTCTCGGACGTCACCAGGGCGTAGATGCCCAGGCCGTCGGACGTCTTGCCCACGCCACCGCCGTTGACCAGCAGCGCGGAGACAGCGTCCGAGGCGAAGGCAGCGACGGTGTAGTTCTTCGGCGCGGTGACATACGTCGAGTCGGCGGACGAGGCGAGGTCGTAGGCGACGATGGAGCCCGCGACGTCGGCCGTGGCGAGGGTGTAGCCCGCGAAGAGCCGCTTGCCGTCATGGGCGAGGAAGCCGCCGGAGTACACCCGCGTGGTGCCCGCGCGGTCCGTCGCGGAGACCACGTCGTAGAGCTTCGCGGAGGAGGGCTGGAGGTCGGGCCACGTGCCCAGCGAGTACAGCGCATCGTCCTTGCCGAGGGCCGCGGCACCGCGCACCGCGTAGAGCGAGTACGTGGGGCCCGGCGAGGACGTGACCGCCTTCACATCGTCCGGAATCGCGGGGGCCTCGGCCACCTGGAAGCCCGTCTGGAGCTTCAGCGTGCCCAGCTTCGCGTCGTACGTCGCGGTGACGCACGGGTCCGAGCCGGCGTCGGTGCCCGCGTCCGTTCCAGCATCCGTGCCCGCGTCCGTGCCCGCGTCCGTCGTGGGCTGCTCCTCGTCCAGGGGGACGGTGGAGCACTTCTCGCTGCGGCACACCCACTGCTCGCCCTCGGGGGGCTGGCCATTGTCGGCGCGGCAGTCGAAGGCATCCACGCACTCGGGGCGGCAGCCGGTGGCGGTCAGGGCCAGGGCGAGCGTGGCCACGGCGAGCGCCGCGGGCATCGTCCAGGGTGCGGCGCGCTTCAGGTCGGCGGTCTTCATCGGCGTCCTGCTTCCTCTCCGCCCCCCACGGGCGGGTTGGGCCTCGAGGCGAGGAGCGGGACGAAGGCAGGGCCCCGGACGCGCATGACGCGTGCGGGCGGATGCCTCCGTCGCCTCCCCTCGGAGGCTTCGGTGATGTCCGTGCCACGGGCACGGGTCTTCGGCAGGTCTTCGGACTCGCAGGCGCGGGAGCCCGGGAGGGCACCCACCTACTGGCCGTCGCTTCCCGGCCCTTCGTGGACCAGTGCGTCTCGACGGCGTTCGTTCCTGCTCACCGCTGCGGGGCAGTCCCGGATTCACACCGGGTTCCCTTGAGCCACCGTGGCATCACGGAGGCACCGAGGACGGGCGGGAAGTACGGCGGGTGGCGGGCGTTGTCAATGCTCGGACAGGGCACCGCCGTCCGCTGGCGCACCGTCAGACCTGCCCCAGCCGGACCCTCCGACGCAGCAGGACGAGGAAGAGCGGACCTCCGAGGAGCGCGGTGACGACGCCCACGGGAAGGTCCTGGCTGAAGAGGGGAAAGGCCAGCCGCGCCAGCAGGTCCGAGAGCAGCAGGAAGGCCGCGCCTCCCAGCGCGGACAGCGGTATCAGCAGCCGCTGGTCCGGGCCGAAGACGAGCCGCAGCAGGTGCGGGACGATGAGGCCCACGAAGCCGATGAGCCCGGTGAGGGCCACCGCGCCGGCCACGCTGGCGCTGGAGGCCAGCAGCAGCCAGCGGCGGGTGGCGGCCACCGGCACGCCGAGCGAAGTGGCATCGTCGTCGCCGAGCGACAGGAGGTTGAGCCGGCCGGACAGCGCCCACATGACGCCGATGGCAACGGCCTGGAGCAGCGCGGAGAGGACCAGCGTGTCCACCTGCTCGATGTTCAGCGCGCCCACGAGCCGGTAGAGGATTTCGCCGAGCCGGTCCGGAGCGGACAGCGTCTTCAGCAGGGTGATGGCGGCGGAGGCGAAGGAGTTGAAGATGACGCCGGTGAGGAGCGCGGCGTAGGGCGCGCGGGTCGATGCTCCACGACTGACGGAGAGGACGAAGAGGATGGACGCGCCCGCGCCGAGGAAGGCGAAGAGCGCGGGGGCGGACAGGCGGGCCAGCGCCTCGCCCATGCCGGGGGCCGCCTCGCCCACGGTGGCGAGGCCCAGCGTGAGCGCCAGCGTGGAGCCGAGCGCGGCGCCGCCGGAGACACCGAGCACGAACGGGTCCGCCAGCGGGTTGCGCAGGAGCCCCTGGAGCGTGCAGCCCGAGGCGGCGAGCCCCGCGCCGACGATGGCGCCGAGCAGCGCGCGAGGCAGGCGGATGGAGCCGAAGATGAGCGCGTCGACGGAAGCCGGGTCCGTCAGCGCGGCGATGAGGGAGATGGGCTGCTCGCCGAAGCGCACGGCCAGGGCGAAGGAGACAAAGGCCAGCGCGAGGAAGGCCCCGAGGAGCGCGAGGACTCGCGAGGCACGGAAGCCGTAGGCGCGCTCCCGCGAGGAAGTCATGGGAGCGCCGCTCACCGCTTGGGCCGCATGAGGACGTAGCGCCGCGTGCTGCCGTCCACCACGACGGTGGCGACGACCTGCCACCCCTCCGCGCCGAGCTGCTGCAATTGCACGAGGTCCACCTCCGGGTCCTCGCGCCGCAGGAACATGTACTCCACGGCCTGCACGGACGGAGGAGCGGGAGGCGCGGCGACGGGCGCGGGAGCCTCCGCGGGCGCGGCCTTGCGATTGGACGCGTTCACGCGGGTCGAGGACGCACGCGGAGGAGCCTCCGGCGGAACGGCGACGCGCGTGGGCGGCGGAGTGGAAGCGTCAGGACGCGCAGCGGGCGCGGGCTGCGCGGGAGCCGGAGCCTGCGCGCCAGCAGCGCGAGGCCACAACGAGACACTCACGGCGCCAACCACGAGGCACGCACTGACGAGGAGTGACGGAAGACGGCGGAGCATGGGAGACCACTCCAGACGAGGACGCCCACGCATCTACTCCGGTCCCCGCCGCCCCGGAAGCCCTCCGCGCACGCGCCCGTCAGGAAGGGCACCGCGCGAGCCTGGCCACCCACGGGCACGGGCCGGAACGAAAGAAACCGCACCGGAGCGTGGGGAGCACACTCCGGTGCGGAGAGCCGAGGGCCCGACGGCGGCCCGCGGCACGAAGACTTCTCCCCCTCATGTGTGCGGCCCCTCTTTGCCGCAAGCCGTGGAGGAACACCCCTCCCGTGCCGACGCGGCCCCTGCACACTGTCCCCCCCTTTGCGAGGCACGCCCCCCTCGTGCCTCGAACCGTGGCCCCCCTCCACGGCCCCCTTGGAGCTCCACTCGCGGATGCGGCGTGGCCGGACTACTGCCCCACCACGAGCGTGACGAAGTTCAGCGTGTCGACACCGTTGTCAGTGCCGGACGAAGCGACCTTCACGTCCGTCACCAACACGGGACCTGGAGGACCCTGGCGTACCCACCAGAACGGGAACGGGGTTCCGCGGTACTCCACGTCATCGAGAGCAGGCGCAGCCTGGGCGCCCAGGGGCACGGCGAGCAGCAGCGCCGCCGCCAGCAACAAGCCTCGGAGATTCATGGGGCGTCTCCTTGCTGCGCCAGCCGGAGTGGCTGACGACGCCCTCCCCATGAGCAAGGCCTGTACCGGAGCGCCCACGCCCCCGGCCCGCAGACATCTCCAGCACTTGGCGCGAGCCCCTGTTGCCTCCCAGTCCACAGCGAGCCCCGGCCGTTGCCCGCGAGGCCACAGCGAGCCTGGACGATGCCCGCCAGTCCGCGCGCCCGGAGGCTACGGCTTCAACGCCGCGTCCGGGTGGAGCAGCCGGAAGAGCTCCTCCAGCCCCCGCCCCAGTGACGGGCCGGGCTGCAGGAGCGCCAGCGAGGGCACCTCCACCCAGCGCGCACCCGACAGGCCCGGGAGCGCGCGCAGCTTGTCCTTGCCCACGTCCACGTCCGCGGCGTCCACCACCACGTCGGGCCGGGCCGTCACCGCGCGCTCCACCGAGTACACGGGATACGCGGAGCCAGCGCCCGCCGCCACGTTGATGCCACCCGCGTCCTTCAGCAGCTCATCCGCGAAGGAGCCGGGCCCGGCCACCACGAGCGGCTCGAAGCCATAGGCGAGCAATACGCGCGGCGCGGGCAGCTTCTTCGCGGTCTCACGGACGCGGGTGCGCGAGGCCTCGATGCGGGAGACGAGGGCCTCCGCATCCTTGTCGCGGCCCAGGGCCTTTCCCACCGCGCGCATGGCGGCGAGCACGTCCGCCACGGAGTGTAGCGGCAGGAGCAACACGGGCACGCCGAGCTCCGCCATCTTCTCCACGGGCCGCTGGTTGCCCGGCCCCGGCTGCACCAGGACGAGGTCCGGCTTCAGCGCGATGACGGCCTCGACGGACGGATCCACGAAGCCGCCCACGCGCGGCAGCTTCTCCACCTCCTTCGCCACGTCGAAGCGCGACACGCCCACCAGGGTGTTGCCCGCGCCGAGCGTGAGCACCATCTCCGTCAGCGACGGCGCCAACGTCACCACGCGCCGCACCTGCGCCGGAGCGCGAGGCCCCAGCGTGTAGGGCCCCTTCGGAGCAGGAACGCTCGCAGCGCGCGCCGTGCTCGCGAGGAGACACAGCACGGTGGCCAGCAGGGTGATGC
The DNA here is from genome assembly GCF_055568925.1 of Pyxidicoccus sp. M6. Taxonomy (NCBI): domain Bacteria; kingdom Pseudomonadati; phylum Myxococcota; class Myxococcia; order Myxococcales; family Myxococcaceae; genus Pyxidicoccus; species Pyxidicoccus sp. M6. The sequence goes on from NZ_CM145714.1 coordinate 11,704,985, forward strand.
CCCGGGAGCGGGAGGTGGACGGGCGCATGTTCATCATCACGGTGGAAACACCTTCAGCGCGGCTGCGCTCGACACGAGGCTTCACGGCTTCAACCCACGGCGGCCCGGCGAGCTTCCAGGCGCGACGGACGGACGCGGCTTCCGGGCGCGCATTCACGGCAGCGCGGTGACGTCGATGGCATTGGACACGGGCCGGCGCGAGTCCACCGGGCACGCCTCCAGCGCGGGTCCCCGGGCCTGGGGCGTCGTGTTGCCACGGCGCTCCACGAGCTTCCCATCCTCCACCTCCACCACGAAGACGCGGCCCGCGTTGGTGTCTCCGAGGTACACCGCGCCATCCGCCACGGCGAAGCGTCCAGCCACGGCGACGCGGCAGCCCTCGGTGCCGGGCTCGCAGCCAGGGCTCAGCGCGTACGAGGCCACCGGCACGTCGTCCTTCACCAGCACCAGCCCGGTGGCGCGCACGGAATCCGCGCGGCTTCCATTGGCGCGGTCCAGGCGGGCCTCGCCCAGGCAGGCCACCACGAGCTGGTTCCCCACCGCCTCCACATAGCCCGCGTTGAGACAGGCCTCCGCGCCGAGGTCGATGGCGCGCACTCCACCGTCCGCGGGGTCGATGCGCGCGAGCATGCCCGGCCCGTTGGGCAGGTAGTTGTTGTACGGGTTGAGGTTGGTGAGGGCCACGTACACGCCGCCATCCGCCGCCGTCGCCGAGTACGGCAGCGGCATCACCGTGCCGCCGTCGAAGGACTTCAAGTCGAGCCCGGTGAGGGAGAGGGTGTCCACCTTGCGAGGCTGCTCGGGGTTGGAGACGTCCACGCGGGCCACGGCGTTGCCCTGCTGGAAGTTGGAGCCGGCGGTGCCGAACAACGGGACGTAGAGCGTCGAGCCCCACTTCGCGATGGCCTGCGGGCTGGTGTTGGCCCCGAGGTTGATTTGCGCCACGGTGCGCAGGCCGAGGCCGCCGCCCTGGGACGGGCCTTCGCGCTTGAGCACCTGGAGCGTGTTGTTCACCGAGTCGGCGACGTAGACGTACGGCGGGTCCACGAACATGTCATTGGGCGAGCTGGCCACCGAGCCCAGCGAGTCCTCCTCCGCCACGGTACCCAGCTCGCCGCCCGCGGCCTGGAGCAGCTTGGAGTTCGTCGCGTCCCCGGCGAGCACGAAGCCGTCCCACCCCGCGAGCGACTGCACCCCACCGCCGAACTGCCGCCGGGGTCCGAGTGCATCCGTTCCCGCCTGGATGCCCACCAACTGCCCGTTGGTATAGCAGGCGGTCACGACGTCATAGGCGCACCGGCCCGCGTGGCACGTCTGCACGTCCGGGCACGCGTTGCCGCAGGCGCCACAGTTCAGCGCATCCGACAGCACGTCGATGCACGAGCCTCCACAGCGAGCCGTGCCCGCCGAGCACGCCTCGCGGCACGTGCCCGACTCGCACACCTGGCCGGAGGGACACGCATTGCCGCAAGCGCCACAGTGGGCCACGTCCGTCGCCGTGGCCACGCAGGTGCCGTTGCACGCCTCCGTGCCCGGACGGCACGCACAGGTGCCTGACTGGCATGACTGGCCATCGCCGCACGCATTGCCACAAACACCGCAGTTCGCGGTGTCCCCGCTCAGGTCCACGCAAGCGTTGCCGCAGACGGTCAGGCCCGAAGTGCAGACCACGCCCTCTTCCGGGCAGCCGGTGAGCGACAGGGCCAGCACGGACATGAGCAGCGCGGGAATCAGCGACCCACCCAGGAAGCGAGCGCCCCCGCGCGGCCGGGACCAGTGGAATGAACGTTCATTCCGCGAGCCCTCCGTCCCAACGGGAGGCGCGGAGTGCGGGGCTCCTCGGTGGAATGAACGTTCATTCCGCGTCCCCTCCCCTTCAGGGAACGGCTCGGAGCGCAGGGAGTTCCCGCGTCCTGACTCAGTGCGGCGAGGCATGCGATTCCTCAGAGGCAGAAGGTGCGGCTGCGGAAGAAGCGTCGCGGTCGAGCGCCACCGCGAGCGTCGCGTACACGGCGCGGCCCGGCAGCGGGAAACCGGTGAAGTCATAGGCCCGCACGTCGAGGAGGTTCTTCACCTCCACGGACAGGGTGAGGTCCGGCCCATGCAGGAAGGTGCTGGACGCGCCCGCGCTCAACAGCGTGCGCGACGGCAGGCTGCGCGAGCCCGTGCGGTTGACGAACTGCGAGGACTGATGGAGCACCTCGGTGCGCGCATTGAGCCAGTCCGGCCCCGCGCGCACACGGCCCACCCACTTCTGTCGCGGCCGGTACGGCAGGTCCATGTTGAAGAAGCGTGGGTCACCGTAGCGGTTCTGCGTCCGCATCCACGTGTAGCTGGCGTTGGCGGACAGCCACGGGAGCGGATGCGCCTCGCCCTCCAGCTCCACGCCCCACACGCGCGCCGCATCGAAGTTGTACGGACGCGCGAGCAGCGGCGGGTACAGCTCATACGCAATCAGGTTCTCGTACAGAGCACCGAAGCCGCCGGCGGTGACGCTCCACACGGGCTCATCTTCAACACGAAAGGCGGAGCTCCACGACACCGCCGCATCCGCGTACAGGGCACGCTCGGGCTTGAGCCCCGGGTTGGGGAGCAGCGTGCCCTGACGGATGTAGAGCTCCAGGAAGGAAGGCGCGCGGTGGGACTGGCCGACGTTGGCGCGCACTCCGAAGCCACCGCCCAGCGACACGGACGTGCCCAGCTTCGGAGCCAGCAGCCAGTACGGCCCCACCCGTTCCACCCGCAGCGACGGCACCACATTCACCCGGCCATCGAAGAGCCGAAGCTCGTCCATGGCCATGACGCTCGCACGCCACCACGAAGCGGACTGCCCGTCCCGCGCCTCGGTGACGCCCTCACCGGACGAGGCCACCGTGACGGTCAGCGACTGCATGTCTCCGAGCGCCCGGCGCCCCTCCAGCTCCACTCCGCCCACGGAGTGCCGCTGCGCACCACCCGCGCCCGGCAGCTCTCCCGTCACCTCCAGCCCGTCGCGCCGGAAGAAGCCGCGAGCACTCCCCTGCCCCACGTCGCCGAGAAGCCCCGACCAGCGCAGGCCCAGGGACAATCGACCCAGCTCCTGCCTCCCGGAGGACTGGGGGTTCTGCACCGTGCCGGGGATGGAGCGGTCCTCCAACGACAGCTCCGCGAGCGCATCCAACCGGGAGCCACCGGGCAGCCGCCGCCGGTAGCGCAGCAGACCGCCACCGCCTCGCGCGTCATTGCGCGCACGCACCTGCGAGGTGAGCGGGTTGTCGTCGACCGCGGGAAGCTCATCCACGTCGTACGCGAAGTCCCCATCCGAGCGCCCCGCATGCACCAGCAGCAGCGCCTGCCCATCGAGCAGCGGACCGGTGGCGGCGACATGGCCCAGCATCGTGTCCCAGCTCCCGTACGTCACCTCGCCGCTGGCGCGCAGGTGCGAGCCGGGCGCGCGGGTGATGATGTTCACCGCGCCGCCCAGGCCTCCCGAGCCATACCGGGCACCCGCGCCGCCGCGCAGGACCTCGAAGCGCTCCACCAGCGCGGCGGGAATCTGCGACAGGTCCGCCATGCCGCCCGCGCCGTTGAGGGGAATGCCATCCAGGAACACGAGCACACCGTTGGCCGCCGCGCCGCGCACCACCAGGCTCTTGCTCTGCCCATAACCACCGGAGTCCTGCACCGACAGGCCCACGGAGCCGGCGAGCAACTCCGCCGTGTCACGCGCCTCGCCCGCATGCTCGCGAGCGTCGATGATGGTGATGGCGCCCGTGGGGTCTCTGCGCTCCGGAGACTCCGGAGGCGGAGGTGTCTTCCCGCGAACCACGGTGGTGCGCGAAGCGGAGGGCTCCGCGGGAGCTGACTCCTGTTCTGCCCCGCTCGCCGTGGGCGTGGCCACCGTGGGCTCACGGCCCGACGCCTCACGCGCCGATGCCTCTTCACCGGCCTGTATTGGCGCATCGCTCCGAGGACTCGGCTCCGGGTCGGAGCTCACGACTGGCGAACTGGAATCCGGCGCGAGCACGGCCGAGCGCGCCGCGGAGCCCTGCACTGGAGCGGAAGCCGCCGCATCGCCGCCCGGCGCCTCACGCACCTGTCCCTCGTCAGTGGCCTGAGCGTGCGCGAGGAGCGGGATGTTGGGCACCAGGCACGCCACGAGCCCGGCGAGGAAGGTCCACCGCATGCTCCGCCTTCCGCTCTCTCCATCGAAGAGAGAAGGCCACCCGCCCGTGCCGGTGAAGGGCACGGTCGAACCCCTGGGCAGGTCTCCTGGCTGACGGGCTCCGGAGTCCGGCGCACGCCGCGCCATTCCGGAAGGGGCCTTCCGCCTTCCCCCGGAGCGACGCTGCCGGAGTGGCGACTGACCGAAGTCCCCGGCCCTGACCTCAGGGCTGCCCGTTCACAGTGGCGGGACCGCGCCGGATTCGCACCGGCTTCCCTCTTGAAGGCCCGACATGGGCACCCAAGGGCGCACCCCTTCTAGGGACTCACACCCCTCGCGTCAAGCGAGCCGGGGTGCGCTGGGACGACGCGCGCACGTACTGCTCGAAGGCGCACGCCTGGAGGAACACCAGCTCCACTCCCCCCAGCCTCAACGCGGCCCGAGCGAAGAGCGGCGCCGGCCTTCCCGGGACAATCAACACCCCGTCCTGGAACGTCCCGTTGTGGCTCCCCAGGTCCGTGACGCTCCACATCCCCGTGTGCGGCTCCTGCCGGAAACGCGCGTGCATGCGCGACACGGTGGGCTCCGACAGGATGATGTCGCACTCGGGGCCGCGGCCCACTGTCACCTCGGAAACGCCTCCGCGAGGACGCGGCCGCACCTCGAAGACGAGCGGCTCCACGGAGCGGCTCTGGGGCCGCCGCCCCGTCTGCGTCAGTCCCTCGGAGCGCGCCACCGGGGCCGGCGGCGCGGGCACGGACTCCCACACCAGCACGGGCCAGCGCAGGGTGCGCAGCAGCGCCTCACGGTCGACAAGCACCTGGGAAGCCAGGGTGGACAGGCGATGGAGCACGGGCACGTTCCTCCAGCGCGACGAGAGCGGAGCGAACCTGTGCATGGGGGTTCCATCCGGACACCCCCTCACGTTCATTTTCGTGGGACACAACCGCCCTCGCGAGCCAGGCGAGCCGTATGACTCACTCCCACCCGCGCGGTGGCACGGTGCGTCTACTCCCGCACGCCCGCGTCGGCACACGGCGTGCCCGCGTCCACGGCCTCCGGGGAACAGTCGGGGAGCGCCCCCTCTTCAACCGAATCCCAGTCCGACTCCGCCCCCGCGTCGTCCACGGAAGACGTGCCGGAACCTGCGTCGAAGTAGGCGACGCTGGCCACGCGGTCCTCCACGGCACAGCCCGCCGCGCACAGCAGGAGCCCCGCGAGGAGCAGCTCGCGAGGACGGAAGGAAGGGCACCCACGGAAGCCGACGCGCGTCACGGAGGAAGTCCGGTTCATCGCCTTTCACTCTCGCGCAGCCGCAAGCGGAGCGCCACTCATGGAAGAATCATGAACGCGACCGCCAGGCGGGGCTGCACCACCCAGCCGCGGTGCAGCGGGATGAACCCCCCGGAGGTGCTGTCCTCGTAGCCCAGGATGGGCCGGCCGACGACGAAGTCCAGGGCGGCGGTGGCCTCCACGGCGAAGAGCCGCGACAGGCGCCACCGCACCGAGGTGTCCGGCCCGGTGAGCAGCGTGGGGATGAAGCGCGGATTCGAGGGCACGACAGTCCGAGTCAGCGCGAATGAGGACCGCGCGAAGACGAGCAGACCCGCGCCCGCGCCCACGCCCCACCGCACGGGCCCGGAGCGGAGCACCGGCGTGTCCAGCCAGAAGCCGAAGGTGTACTGCTCCAGCTTCACGTGCGTCTGCGAGTCGTAGATGTTGTCCGGCACGCCCGCGAGGAACAGGAAGCGCAGGCGCAGCGCCGAGCCCTCCCAACCCATCCCGAGCAGCAGCCCCTGGTGCCCCGTCGAGGCATACCCGTCCAGCGCGCCCTGGGCACCCACCATGAGCTCCCACTGCACGGACGGCCCCTGATGCGCGGCCTCCGAAGCCATGGGGGCGTCCGCCGGAGGAGGACGCGGAGGCTCCTCGGCCCACGCGCCGGAACCCACGAGGAGCGCCATCACCCACCCGAGCCGCAGCCACCTGATGCCCGATGCCATGGCGCGGACGCTAACGCCCGCGGGCGCCAGCGGGAAGTCCCGCGATGAAGGGCCTGGCACCATCATCCGCTCCGTTCCTCAGCGCTGGGCGCTCGGGGCGGCGCGCAGCTCGCGGCTGACGCGCTCGGCCTCGCGGAAAACGCGCAGCAGGTTGCCCCCGAGAATCTTGTGGAGCTGCTCGCGGGTGTAGCCCCGGGCCATGAGGGCCTCGGTGATGCGGGGCAGGTCGGCCACCGAGTCGATGCCCTCGGGCGTGGAGGTGATGCCGTCGAAGTCCGAGCCCAGGCCCACGTGGTCCACGCCGGCCACCTTGGCGACGTGGTCGATGTGGTTGATGAGCGCGTCGAGCGGGGGCCTCTTCACCCTGGCCGCCCACTCCCAGCTCGTCGCCTGGGACACGCGGAAGCGCGTGGCGGCGTCCGCGTTCTTGTACTGCGCCTCCAGCTTCTCGTCGGCGGCGTTCCGCTCCGCGGCCATGGCGGCGAAGCCCTTGCGGTAGTCGTCGTCGATGAAGGCCGAGAAGAAGTTGACCATGACGACGCCCCCGTTGGCGGCGACGGCCTTGAGCATCTCGTCCGTCATGTTGCGCGGGTGGTCGGTGAGCGCGCGGGCGGACGAGTGCGACGCAATCACCGGCGCCTTCGTCACCTTCATCACGTCGAAGAAGGTGGAGTCGGCCACGTGGGAGATGTCCACGAGCATGCCCAGCCGGTTCATCTCGCGTACCACCTCGCGGCCGAAGTCCGTGAGGCCGCCGTGGTGCTTCACGCTGGCGTCATTGATGTCGCCGGACGAGTCGGCCCACTCGTTGGTGTTGGACCAGGTGAGCGTCATGTACCGCGCGCCCAGGCGGTAGAAGTCGCGCAGCACGCCCAAGTCATTCTGGATGGCGTGGCCGCCCTCGACGCCCATCAGCGCGGCGAGCTTCTTCTGCTTGCCCGAGCGCGCGGCGACGATGTCCTTCGAGGAAAGGGCCAGCACCATCTCGTCCGGGTGGCGCTCCACCTGCTGGAGCACCACGTCCATGAGGCGCAGGGCGCGGTGGGTGTACTGGCCTGCGAACTCCTTGGGCTCCACCCAGATGGAGAAGAAGGCGGCGCCCAGGTTGCCGGCGCGGGCGCGCGTGAAGTCGAGATGGCCCACGCCGTTGGGCGGCTTGGAGCCCAGGTCGAATCCCTCTTCCAGCATGCGCAATGGCGTGTCCACGTGCGTGTCGATGATGAGCGCGGACTCATGCACGGCGCGGGCCTTCGCTGAAACGGGCGCGGGCGCGGCGGCGGGAGTCTCGGCGAGCGCGGGAGCCCCCAAGAGGAGCAGGGAGGCGAGGACGGAGCGGTTCACTCGGGCACCTCGGGCTTCGGGAGATGGGACGTGCGGACTCTCCCATGGGTCGCGGATGGGATGAAGCCCGCTCTCGGCCCGCGAGAAGCCACTGGAGCATCCACGCCCGTCCTCGCGGTGGGACGGTTTTCACGCGCGTGCACGGTGCCCGGCGCGTGTTTCCGAGGAGAGGCGTGCTGGCACGCCGGCTGCTCATGGTGCGAGCGACCTCAGGCGGTCGAGCCGAAGAGGCGGCCGCGTCGTGGTGACGCGGGACGGAGTGTGGAGGTGGTTGATGCTGACGGCGGGGAAGCGGTTGGCGGTGTTCTCCATTCGCGAGGGCAAGGGCGGGAGCATCTGGGTGCGGGCGGGGAGCGCCTTCGTGAACAAGGACGGCTCGCTGAACGTGTTGCTGGATGTGCTGCCGCTCGACGGGAAGCTGCACGTGCGCGAGGCGGCGGAGAAGCGCGACACGGCGGCGGTGGCGGGGCGGTACGCGGGGGAGCCGGGCCTGGACGCGATGCCGGTGGGAGGCCACTCGTGAGGGCGTTGTGGATGGTGGTGCTGGGCCTGCTCCTGTGCGGCCCCGGCGTGGCGGAGGCCGGGAAGCTGCGCACCCAGTACACCGGCATGGTGAACCTCAACGAGGCCACGGCGGAGCAGTTGGACCTGCTGCCGGGCGTCGGTGAGAAGGCGGCGCAGCGCATCATCGAGCATCGCAAGAAGCGGCCCTTCCAGCGGGTGGAGGAGCTCGTCCGCGTGAAGGGCTTCGGCAAGAAGAAGTTCCTCAAGCTCAAGGCGCACCTGGCGCTCTCGGGGCCCACCACGTTGAAGGTGGAGCAGGTGCCCGCTCCTCCCGAGGGAAAGGAGGTGGTCGCCACGAACCACTGAGAACCTGAAAGGAACCCCGGCATGGGGGCCGCCGCCATGGACTCACGGACTTCACCCCTTCCTCCGGGGTCCGGGGCGGCGGCCCTGTCGTGCAACACCGCGTCAACGCGAGCAGGCAGGGAGGCGTACGGCGGGAGCGGTAGCCAACCCGGGGCATCTTGGTACTCTGCGCCGCCATGAACCGACGCATTGCGAATCTGCTCACCGCGCTGCCCGTCACGGCCGCGCTGGTCGCTCAGCCCGTGCTCGCGTGCACCAGCATGCTGGTGTCCAAGGGCGCGGCGGCGAATGGCTCCACGCTGATGACCTACGCGGCCGACGCGCACGAGCTGTACGGCGAGCTGTACTACACGCCCGCGCGCCGCCACGCGGCCGGCGCCATGCGCGACATCTTCGAGTGGGACACCGGCAAGTTCCTCGGCCGCATCCCCCAGCCGGCCCAGACGTACTCGGTGGTCGGCAACATGAACGAGCACCAGGTCTCCATCGGCGAGTCCACCTTCACGGGCCGCGAGGAACTGGAGGGGCCGGCGGGCATCGTCGACTACGGCTCGCTCATCTACATCGCGCTGGAGCGCGCGAAGACGGCGCGCGAGGCCATCCAGGTGATGACGAGCCTCGTGGCCGAGTACGGCTACGCCTCCACGGGTGAGACGTTCTCCATCGCCGACCCGAAGGAGGCCTGGCTGCTGGAGATGATTGGCAAGGGCAAGGGCCAGAAGGGCGCCGTGTGGGTGGCCCGCAAGGTGCCCGAGGGCTACCTCACCGCGCACGCCAACCAGTCGCGAATCACGAAGTTCCCCCTCAACGAGAAGGAGACCACGCTCTACTCGCCGGACGTCATCTCCTTCGCGCGGGAGAAGGGCTGGTTCAAGGGCGAGGACAAGGACTTCAGCTTCGCGGACGCGTACCACCCGCTCGACTTCGGCGGGCAGCGCTTCTCCGAGGCGCGTGTGTGGAGCATCTTCCGGCGCGCGGCGCCGTCGCAGAAGTTCGGCGCGGAGTACGCGGATGGCTCGGCGCCGGGCAAGCGCCTGCCGCTGTGGGTGAAGCCGGACAAGGAGCTGTCCGTGCAGGACGCCATGGCCCTCATGAGAGACCACTTCGAGGGCACGCCGCTGGACCTGTCGAAGGACGTGGGCGCGGGCCCGTACGCGGCGCCCTACCGCTGGCGGCCGATGACGTGGGAGGTGGACGGGAAGAAGTACGTCCACGAGCGCGCCATCTCCACGCAGCAGACGGGCTTCTCGCTCGTGGCGCAGATGCGCTCGGGGATGCCGTCGCCCATCGGCGGGGTGCTCTGGTTCGGCGTGGATGACACGTCCATGACGGTCTACACGCCCATGTACGCGGGCATCCGCGAGGTGCCGCACAACTTCGCGCAGGGCGTGGCGAGCCGCGGGCAGTTCTCCTGGGACTCGTCCTTCTGGGTGTTCAACTGGGTGTCGAACCAGGCCTACGCGCGCTGGAGCGACATGTCCGTGGACGTGCAGCGCGAGCAGGGCGCGCTGGAGGGCCAGTTCCTCGCGGACCAGAGCTCCATCGAGCAGGCCGCGCTGGAGCTGTACAAGCGCAGCCCCGAGGAGGCGCGCAAGTACCTCACGGACTACTCGGTGAAGCAGGGCGAGAAGGTCCACAGCCGCTGGCGCAAGCTGGGTGAGACGCTGCTCGTGAAGTACATCGACGGCAACGTCCGCGACGAGCAGGGCAAGGTGAACCACCCGAAGTACCCGGACGCGTGGTACCGCCGGATTGCGCAGGAGCGCGGCAAGACGCTGGAGATGCCGCCCGAGCCGAAGAAGGAGGCGCCGGCTCCCGTCGCCGCGCCCGCGGCCCCTGCTGCTCCGGCCGCGCCCGCGGCTCCGGCCCAGAAGCCCGCGCCGAAGCCCACCGTGGCCCCGGCGCCGTAGTCCAGACGTGAGGTGAGCACGGGCCCTTTCCACCTCGCGTGGGAAGGGCCTTCGTGTGTCAGAGGTCGACGCGCAGGTAGCAGGCCACGTTCATCAGCTTCACCACGGGCTCGTCGCCGAAGAAGTCGATGACATTCACGGCGGCGTGCTCCTGCCCCAGCCGGAACAGGCGCGCGTCGTCCATGCCGAGCGCCTCGGCCAGCAGCGTGCGGTTGACGCCTCCGTGGGACACCAGCGCGAAGCACTGGCCCACGTGCCGGGCCCGCAGCGCTCGGCCTCCTTCGCGCACCCGCTCGCGCATGGCCGGGTAGCTCTCTCCTTCCGGGAAGTGCACCCGCGTCGGGTTCGCCATCCACTCGGCGTAGACTTCCGGGAAGCGGCGCTCGGCCTCTTCGTAGGTGAGCCCTTCGAACAGGCCGAAGTCGATTTCGCGGAACGCCTCTTCCACCACGGCCTGCCCGCTCCGTCCCGCCATGAGCGGCGCCGCCGTCTCCAGCGCGCGCATCCGTGGGCTCGCGTAGACGCAGGCCAATTCCACGCGGGACAGGAACGCGGCCACGCGGTCCGCCTGCGCGCGCCCTTCCGGCGACAGGCCCACGTCCAGCCGCCCGTAGCAACGCCCTCGCATCTCCTCCGAGGGCTGCCCGTGCCGCACCAGCACCATGCGCGTCACGCCACCAGGTAGCCGCCAGTCCATCATCCGAGCGCCAGCACCAGCACGAGCACCAGCGCCTCACAGACTTCCGTGTTGGCGCCCAGCGTGTCCCCGGTGATGCCGCCAATCTTCTTCACGCACCACGCCGCCTGGAGCGCGGACACGCAGGCCACCAGCACCACCGCCGCGCTCCCTCGCACCGGCCCCAGCAACCCCAGGCACAATCCAAGCGCCAGCAGCGTGGAGCCCACCACCTCCAGCCCCCCCACGTGCTCCGTCATCACCGTGCCCAGCCCGCCCGAGGCGCGCGCATACGGCAGGAAGCGCCCCATGGGCACGGACACCCACCGCCCCAGCACCATCGACACCACCAGCGCCGCGTCGGCCTGTCCGCGCTCCAGCAGCGAGGCCAGCGCGCTCGCCTTCAGCCCCACGAGCAGCAGCAGCGCCACCCCACCGTACGCGCCGATGAGGTGGTCCCTCATGATGCGCAGCACGTCCTCTTTCGTGCGCCCGCCGCCGAAGCCGTCCGCCATGTCCGCGAGCCCGTCCAGGTGCAGCGCCCCGGTGAGCAGAGCGGACACGGCCAGCAGCAGGAACGCCGCCACCATCGGAGGCAGCGCCGGGTACACCACGTACCGCACCCCCACCAGCACCGCCGCGAGCAGCGCGCCCACCAGCGGGAAGGCCAGCGTGGCCCGGCCCACATCCGCCGCGTCGAACGTCGCCGCGCCCGGAACAGGGACGCGGCTCAGGAAGGCGATGCCCGCGAAGAGCCTTCTCATGGCGAACGCCCCGCCTCCACCTGACATGTCAATTGACGTGTCAAAGCCCCGTGGGAAGCACCGCCCCACCTCCGCGCCATCCACGCGGCCCGGTCCACACCCGCGGCGTCCTGCGGCCCGGGGTCGGAGCTCCCGTCAGAACCGTTCAGTGCGGCAACCGGGCAGCCGAGCCCCTCTCCTCTCTCCAACGAGCCCCGGCGCCCCGGCGTCCAGAAGCGCGCGTCAACGGACGCATCAGTCGCGAGAACGAGGCCGGGGGCAACGCGAAAGGGGCGCACGAGGGCTTCCATGGCAGGCGGCAAGTCGGCCCGTAGCTTGCTGGTGACCAACAGACAACGGATTTTGCTCAGCAGGACACACCGGGTAGCGGTAGACCTTCTGCAACACAAACGACCCGGAGAGACAGGGAGGCGGCAGGTGAAGGATGATGTACCCATGAAGGACACGGCCAGCGAGGAGCCGGCACCGCAGGAAGTCGAGCGTCCCCACAAGGGCCCTCCGCTCGGAGAGGTGCTCGAGTTCATGCGCCTGCTCTGGGCCGTGGACCACGGGCTCCAATCCACCTCGAAGCGGATGGAGGCCACGCTCGGGCTGACCGGCCCGCAGCGGCTCGTGGTCCGCCTGGTGGGCCGCTTCCCCGGTATCACCGCCGGCACCCTCGCACAGATTCTCCACGTCCACCCCAGCACCCTCACCGGCGTCCTCAAGCGCCTGGAGAAGCGGGGCCTCCTGGAGCGCAAGTCGGACCCGCTCGACGGACGCAAGGCGCTCTTCGCCCTCACCGACGCGGGCCGCGCGCTGGACATCCCCTCCGAGGGCACGGTGGAGTCCGCCGTGCAGCGCGTCCTCTCGCGCATGTCGCGCACGCGCATCCTCTGCACCCAGGACGTGCTCACCGCGCTCGCCCAGGAACTGGGCGGCGTCCCCATGGAAGAAGAGGCTGGCGGCGACGCGGCCAAGAAGCCCGCCGCGCGCTGACCGGCCGTCCGCCCCCTCCCCCTCCCCTGGGAGGGGGGTACCCTGGAAGGGCCGGGCCTCCTCTCGCGTTGCCTCCCGGACCCTCCCCCATCCGCCTCCTTCCGACGCCCGACACCGTGGGCACCCTCCCGTGAGCCTTCCGGAGCCAGGTCCCTCGCGCCGGACGGGAGGCTGCTAGAGAATCGGGAAATAGCCCGCCCCGGCACGGGTTGGCTTGCCACCGAGCGGACAGGACAGCGTGAATCTCGACACCCCGCAGACCCCAGGCCCCGAGCTGCCGCCCCCGTCTCCGCCGCCCCCAGCGGCGCCGGCCTTCCGAGCCACCGGGCGCGGCGCGCCGGGCGTGGAGGCCCTCCTCGCCGCCGTGCGCAAGCGTCAGCGCCGGCACCTCTGGGCGCAGGGCGCCATGCTGGGCGCCAGCGCGGCGGCGCTCCTCTTCACGGCGGCGGGCTTCCTCGGCCTCGTCGCCCCGCGCCTGGGCGGCTCCGTGCTGTGGCTTGCCCTCCCCGTGGGCGTGGGCGTGGCGTGCGTCTTCGGCCTGTGGCTCGCGAAGAAGCAGGTGGGCGACGACGCCCGCACCGCGCGGCTCGTGGGCCACAAGCGCCCGGAGCTCTCGCTGGACGTGCTGGCCGCCGTGGAGTTGAAGCACGAGCGCGGCACCGGGGCCGGCTGGTCCTCCGAGCTGGCCGGCGCCTTCCTCCAGCAGATGGACACCCGCGTGCGCACGGTGGACGTGCGCTCCGTGGTGGACGGCCGCCCGCTGAAGCGCGCGGCGCTCGCGTCCGGCGGCGTGCTGCTGGCGCTCTTCGTGCTCATGATGCTCGCGGGCGGACGCTGGAGCGCGGGCATGACGCGCATCAGCGAGGTGGGGAAGGGCCCGCAGGCCCAGGCGCAGGCCGAGCCGATTACCGGCGACATCGAGCTGACGTACCGCTACCCCGCGTACACGGGCCTCGCCCAGCGCACCGTGCCCGGCACCAACGGCGAAATCAGCGCCCCCGCGGGCACCGAGATTCTCCTCAAGACGCGCTCGGACCGCCCCGTGGAGCGCGCGGACATCGCCGTCAACGGCCAGGCCACACCCCTCAAGGTGACGGAGAACCGCGACCTGCAAGGCGCCTTCGTCGCGAAGCAGTCCGGCCACTACCGCTTCGCCTTCTACGGCCCGCGCGACAAGCTCCTCGTCACCGGCCCCGAAATCGCGCTCAACGTGGAGGCGGACAAGCCGCCGCAGGTGACGCTGATGACCCCGGCGGTGGAGCTGGAGGTGGACCCCGGCCAGAAGGTGACGCTCAAGTACGAGGCCACCGACGACTACGGCCTGTCCACCCTGTCGCTCGTCTACCGCACGCCCGGCGCGCAGCAGGAGACGCGCGTGCCGCTGCCGCGCGAGGACGGCCGCCGCAACCGCTCCACCTTCACGTGGGACTTGGGCACGCTCAAAATCAAGCCCGGGGACCGCATCACCTACTACGTCGAGGCGCAGGACAACGACGCGGTGGAGGGCCCGAAGAAGGGCGTCAGCCGCACGCAGGTGCTGCGCATCTACTCCGCCGCCGAGCACCTCCGCGCCGCGCTGGACAAGGCCGAGCATCTCTGGGGCCGCATGGTGGACCACCTCGCGGACCGCCTCGAGGGCCCGGACCGCGCGAAGCAGAAGGACCCGCAGGCCGTGGCCACCGCGGCCTCCGTGGACACCAGCGGTCAGCAGCTCATGACGGACATGCGCACGCTGGCCAAGGAGCTGGCGCGCGAGCGCGACGTGCCCTCCGAGCTGGTCTCCGCGCTGAGCCACATCGCCGAGGCGCTGGGCAGCCACATCTCCGGCACCGCGGACTTCCGCCGCCTCTACCTGCGCACCCAGCGCGCCCGGGGCGAGGACTGGGGCACCGGCAACCGCCTCACCGCCGTCGTCAACGAGGAGATTGACGAGGCGGAGAAGGACATCCTCTACCTGGAGTCGCTGCTCGACAGGCAGAAGCTGGAGGCCCTGCAGGAGCTGGCCAAGCAGCTCGCCAACGAGCGGCGCGAGCTGGCCAACCTCGTCGAGCAGTTCAAGAACAACCCCGACGACCAGGCCCGCCAGGCGGTGATGGAGCAGATTCAGCAGATGAAGAATCGCATCCAGGAGCTGATGCAGCGCATGGCGGAGATGCGCAAGGGCATCCGCGACGAGCACCTCAACGCCGAGGCCCTCACGGAGATGGTGAAGGAGCAGGACCTCCAGGGCGCCATGGATGAAGTCGAGAAGCTGATGCGCGAGGGCAAGACGGACGAGGCCCTCGCCAAGCTCCAGCAGCTCGGCATGCAGATGGACGAGATGCTCCAGAACCTGGACAAGGAGAGCAGCGACTTCGGCTCCGAGCAGTACCCCGAGCTGGCGGAGAAGTTCGGCAAGTTCATGGAGGAGCTGCAGAGCACCGTCCAGGAGCAGCAGAAGGTGGCGGACCAGACGCGACAGCTCCGCGACCAGGCCCGCGCGCAGAACAAGGACCGGCTCGCGGAGAAGGGCCAGGCCGTGAAGGACGAGCTCTTGCGCAAGGTCCAGCAGGCGCAGGAGGACTACAAGAAGCTGCAGCCCGAGCAGCTCAACAGCCGCGCCGCACGCCCGCTGGAGGAGGCCCAGTCCGAGCTGCAGAACGTGGAGAACGCGCTGAAGGTGAACGACTTCGACCTCGCGGCCGAGGCCGCCGCGCGCGCCGAGGACGCGGCCCGGCAGCTCTCCATGATGGGCGAGCAGCAGCGGCAGCTCGACGAGATGTTCGGCAACCCGCCCGAGGTGCGGCAGCAGTCCGCCAACCTCGCGCAGCGCCTGGAGCGCGACGCGCGCGGCGTGGAGGAGGTCAACAAGCAGCTCCAGTCCCTCTTCCCGCCGCCGGGCTCGCAGCTGTCGCAGCAGGAGAAGCAGCAGCTCCAGCAGCTCGCGCAGCAGCAGGGCCAGTTGGAGCAGCGCGCGCAGGGCCTGCGCCAGCAGATGGAGGAGATGCAGCAGATGGCGCCCCTCTTCGGCGAGGAGGCCTCGCAGCAGATGGAGAACGTGGGCCAGCGCATGGGCGAGGCCTCGCAGCGGATGCAGGGCAAGGACCCGGGCCGCGGCTACGGCGAGCAGCAGGCCGCACTGGAAGGCCTGCGCCAGTTCCAGCGGCAGATGCAGGAGGGCCAGAAGAGCGGCAAGGGCGGCCTGCCCCTGCCCATGGGCGCGGGCGCGCGCCGGCAGGAGGGCAATGGCAGCGACCCGAAGAACAAGGTGGAGCTGCCGGATGAGGACGCCTTCCAGGCGCCGAAGGAGTTCCGCAAGGACCTGCTGGACGCGATGAAGCAGGGCGCGCCTGAGAAGTACAAGGAACAGGTGAAGCGCTACTACGAGGAGCTGGTGAAGTGAGACACGGCATGCACACGCACGCGTCCGTCCGGGCCCTGCTCGCGGTGCTGGCCGTGACGCTCTCCGGCGTCGCGCTGGCAGAGGACGCGTCGCTCAAGGACGAGGTGAAGGAGCGGCTGGGCCGCGTGGACCAGTCCCTGGATGACTGGGACGTCCCCGGCGCCAAGCGCGAGCTGGCCGAGGTGGAGCAGCTCGTCCCCGAGGAGCTGGAGCCGCTGAAGTACTACCAGGGCCGCGTGGCCTTCGAAGAGGGGCGCTACGGCGACGCGGTGACGCTGCTGCAGGGCGCCAACATCGAGGACAAGCCGGGCAGCTACCTGCGGCTGGCCAAGGACACGCGCGACATCACCAAGAACCACCAGCGCGCGGAGAGCGAGCACTTCATCTTCTTCTACCCGAAGGGCAAGGAAGAGGTGCTGGTGCCCTACGCGCTGGAGACGCTGGAGGCCATCCACCGCGCCATGGCGGAGGACCTCGGCTGGACGCCGCCCAACGGGAAGATTCGCGTCGAGGTGGTGAACAACGCGCGCGAGCTGTCGAAGGTGAGCACGCTCACCGAGAAGCAGATTCGCACCACCGGCACCATCGCCATCTGCAAGTTCAACAAGCTGATGGTGACGAGCCCCAAGGCCGTGGCCCAGGGCTACGACTGGCAGGACACGCTGGCGCACGAGTACATCCACCTCGTCATCAGCCAGTCGAGCCACAACACCGTGCCCATCTGGCTGCACGAGGGCATGGCCAAGTTCCTGGAGTCGCGTTGGCGCGGCAAGGGTGGCATGGCGATGACACCCTCCACGCAGGCCCTGCTGGGCCGGCGCGTGAAGGCGGACACGCTCATCCCCTTCGAGAAGATGCACCCGTCGATTGCCATGCTGCCCACGGCGGAGGACGCGGCCACCGCGTTCGCCGAGGTGTTCTACGCCATCGACTACGTGCACCAGACGAAGGGCTCGGCGGGCCTGCGCGCCATCATCCAGGAGCTGAAGGCCGGGCAGAAGGACCGCAAGGCGGTGGAGGCGGCCACGGGCATGCCCTTCGCCCTCTTCGAGAAGGCCTGGCTGGCGCACATCAAGAAGCAGCCCTTCCCGCAGGAGCTCCAGCCGCGCGAGGAGCGCGTGGTGCTGAAGGAGGACGCGAAGGGCAAGGTGAAGGACGAGTCCGAGAAGAAGGGCCGCGAAATCTCCTTCGGCGATTTCGACAACGTGGAGGAGGTGCCGGCGCGCCGCTTCGCGCACCTGGGTGAATTGCTGCGCGAGCGCAACCACGTGAAGGCCGCGGCGGAGGAATACGCCAAGGCGCACAAGCTGGTGGGCGACAAGTACGAGTCCGTGTCCAACAAGTACGCGCTGGCGCTCCTGGAGCTGCGGCGGCTGGACGAGGCGGAGAGCGTGCTGCGAGGCAGCCTGCGCGTGTACCCGGGCTCGCCGTCCACCAACGTGCACCTGGGCCGCATCCTCCTGTTCCGCAAGGACTACGCGAAGGCGAAGGTGGCGTACCTGGAGGCGCTGGCCTCGGACCCGTTCGACCCGGAAATCCACGTGGCCCTCACGCGCATCCACCGCGCGCTGGGCGAGACGGCGCTGGCCGCGCGCACGCGCACGGCCACCGTCATGCTCACCAACCTCAAGCCCGAGCAGGTGGACCACGTGGCCGACGCCTTCCTCAACGAGGAGGGTGAGTTGTCGGAGATGAACGTCGGCACCGAGCCCGGCGCGCAGCCGCGGCCGCCCGCGCAGCCCGCGGCGCCGAAGCCCGACGCCGGGCGCTGACGCCCGCCAGTAAGGCGCTCAGCCAGCCGGGCGCCCGTCCTTTCATGGCTGCCCTCCTCCTCGTGCGTAGCTTCACGCGCGAGGAGGCCCGATGGAGTTCGACTCGCTCATAGTGCTGTCCGCCCGCTGCATGGAAGGCGCGGGGGTGGGCACGATGGTGCTGGGCGCCCTGTGGGCCGTCACGCTGCTGCTCTGGAAGCGCGCCGGGCTCACGCCGAGCGAGGCCTACCGCCGCTTCCGGCTCAACATGGGCCGCGCCATCCTCCTCGGCCTGGAGTTCCTCGTCGCCGCGGACATCATCCGCACGGTGAGCCAGGAGCCCACGCTGATGGGCGTGTCCGTGCTGGGCCTCATCGTCCTCGTCCGCACCTTCCTCAGCTTCACCCTCACCGTCGAGCTCGAGGGCCGCTGGCCCTGGCAGCCCACCGGAACGTCTTCCGAGGCCGTGTACGGCTCCCGCGCCCCGCGCGCTCCGCCCCCGGCGCCGCGCGAGCCCACCGAAGAGGAGCGCTCCGTGCGCCATTGAACGTTCAACCCCGGACTCGCGGGCAGGACCTCCGTCGGCCGCCGCACCCATACGCCCTCCAACCGTGTGGTGGCGCACGAACGCCCTTCCCACTCCGTGCGAGCCCCGGCGTCACCGTTCCAACGTGCGCGCCCATCAGCCAGGGCTTTCAAGAATTTCGTAGCACGAAAGGAGAAGCACGACATGAAGCGCACCATTCAGGGAATCATCGTCACGGCCTCGCTCCTCACCGGCGGTTTCGCGCTCGCGCAGAGCGGCATGGCGGGCAGCCCCCCGGGCCAGCAGGGCAAGGCGACGAAGGGTGAGAAGGGCACCGTCGAGTTCCAGGGCTTCATGGCCCCCACCGACGAGAAGGCGATGCTGGAGCGGCTGCACTACACCAACCAGCAGGAAATCAAGCTCGGCCAGCTCGCCGAGAAGAACGCCATGAACGCGGACGTGAAGTCCTTTGCCAGCATGATGGTGAAGGACCACACCGCCATGGACCAGAAGCTCATGGACTATGCGAAGGGCAAGAACCTGAAGCTCGCGGACATGCCCAAGCCCATGAACGACACGGAGAAGAAGATGATGGCCCAGGACAAGGCCACCCTGGAGGAGCTCCAGGTGCTCAAGGGTGCCGCCTTCGACTCGTGTTACACGGCCTCCATGGTGGGGGACCATGACGCCACGCTCGGCAAGCTGATGGCCGCCAAGCAGGGCATGACGGGCGCCGACCCGCAGCTCACCTCCATGATGCAGGAGACCAGCCAGAAGGTGTCCGCGCACCGCGAGCAGGCGTACACCATCCTCGGCAAGCTGGATGACGCCATGGCCGTGGGCGGCTCCGGCGCCGGCATGGGCAACATGGGCGGCTCCGGCGGCGCGAGCGGCCACACGGACCACGGCTCCATGGGCCACGGCTCCACGACGGGCGGCTCCACCGCTCCGACGACTCCCTCGCCCCAGAAGTAGTCCGCGTCACGGCCACAATCGGAGCGCATTTTCGCACCCATGACGCACCGCGCCTCCTGGACGTTCCAGGGGGCGCGGCGCTGATGCATATTGCCGCGCCATGACGCTCCGAACCCTGACGCTGACCACGATGCTCGCCCTCGGCTCGCTGCTGGTGGGCTGTTCCAACAACGCGGACTCCATCTGCGAGAAGCGGCAGGACTGCTTCGACGACAACCTCGACACCGAGAAGTGCGCCGAGGACATCGACGCCTGGGTCGAGGAGAAGGACGAGGACGAGCGCAGGGACCGCGTGGAGGAGTGCGCGCGCTGCCTCGACGACCGGAGCTGCGCGCAGGTCCTCGAGAGCTGCATCGACGACTGCTTCAACATCCCCTGAAGCGCGGAGCACCGCCGCCGCCGGGGCCGCTCGCGACTTCGCGGCCCTGTCCGGCGGCGGCGTGACTCACGCGGCTACTTCCGCGTCCACTGGTCAATCCAGGCCAGCACCTCTTCGTGCCACTGCACGCTGTTGGCCGGCTTCACCACCCAGTGGTTCTCGTCGGGGAAGTAGAGCAGCTTCGAGGGAATGCCCTTGCGCTGCAGGGCGGTGAAGGTGGCGAGGCCCTGCGTCTCCACCACGCGGAAGTCCTGGCCGCCGTGCACCACCATCATCGGCGTCTTCCAGTTCTTCACGAAGTTGATGGGGCTGTGCTTGCCGTACCCCTCGGGGTTGTCCCACGGCGTGCCCTTGTGCTCCCACTCGGGGAACCACAGCTCCTCGGTGTCGAAGTAGCCCATGCGCTCGTCGAGGATGCCGTCGTGGTTGACGAGGCACTGGAAGCCGTCCGGCCAGTTGCCGGCAATCCAGTTGATCATGTACCCGCCGTAGCTCGCGCCCAGCGCGCAGCGGCGCTGCTTGTGGATGAACGGGTAGCGCTCCAGCGCGGCGGCGAGGCCCTTCTGCAGGTCCTCCAGCGGCTTGCCACCCCAGTCGTCGCGGATGGCGTCGGTGAAGGCCTGGCCGTAGCCGGTGGAGCCGTGGAAGTCGACCATGACGGCCACGTAGCCGCGGGCCGCGTACACCTGCGGGTTCCACCGGTAGTGGAAGTGATTGCCGAACGAGCCCTGCGGGCCGCCGTGGATGAGGAAGGCCAGCGGGTACTGGCGCTTCGCATCGAAGTCCACCGGCTTCACCACCCAGGCGCGCACCGTCTCGTTGTTCCAGCCGGGGAACTCGAACTGCTCGAAGGCGCCGAAGCGGATGCGGGCCAGCGCGTCCTGGTTCACCTGCGTGAGCTGGCGCGTGCCGGTGCCGTCCGCGTTCATGACGTACAGGTCCGCGGGCGAGTCCAGGTCGTCATGCACGTAGACGACGCGGCCGCCGGCCGCGGGCTGCGGCGTGTCATCCGTGCCGTCCCTGGTGAGCTGACTCACCTTCCCGCTGGCCACGTCGAGCGCGAAGACGGGCTGGATGCCGATGTGGTTGGCGACGGCGTAGAGCGTCTTGCCGTCCGCGCTCCACGCGAGCGCGGAGGCGGAGCGGTCCCAGTCGGCGGCGAGCTCGCGCTCCTGGCCGCCGGGCCACGAGCGGAGGATGACGCGGAAGCGGTCCGCCTCGTAGCCGGGGCGGGACATGGCGAGGTACGCCAGCGTCTTTCCATCCGGGCTGAAGACGGGGCTGGTGTCGGTGGCGCGGTTCTTCTCGGTGAGCTTGCGAGGCTTCGCCTTGCCGTCCACCGCGGCAAGGAAGAGGTCCTGGTCCGTGGACCAGGACTCGGTGCGGCCCGCGTCGCGCGCGGTGAAGACGACGCCCTTGCCGTCCGGGGTGAAGGTGAACTCCTCCGCGCCGCCGAAGGGCTTGGAGGGGCCGTCCGCGTCCATGCCCTTCATCACGTCCACGGGTGTACCGCCGGCCACGGGGACGACGAAGACGTGCGAGCGCGTGCCCTCCTTCCACGTGTCCCAGTGGCGGACGAAGAGCTTGTCGTAGGTACGGCCGGAGGCCTTCTTCTTGTTGGAGCGCTCCGTGGCGCGCTGGGTGGTGCACTCCAGGTTGGCGCAGTCGGGGAACACCTCCATGCCCACGGCGAGCTGGCTGCCGTCGGGGGACAGGCGGAAGGCCCCCACGTCGAGCGGGAGCTTCGTCACCTGCGTGGGCTCGCCGCCGTCGATGGGCAGCCGCCACACCTGCGAGGAGCCGCCGCGCGAGGAGAGGAAGAAGAGGCTCTTGCCGTCCGGCGCCCAGGTGGGCTCCGAGTCCGAGTCCGGGTGCGAGGTGAGCTGGCGCGGGGCCTCGTTGCCTTCGAGGTTGATGAGCCAGAGGTCATTGCGCCCGCGGTTGGCCTCCATGTCGGTGGTGCGCAGGACGTAGGCAATCTGCTTTCCGTCCGGGGAGACGCGCGGGTTGCTCAGCCGGCGCATCATGACCTGGTCCTGAATGGTGAACGGCCGGGCCGGCGCCGGAGAGGCGCCAAGGGCCAGGGCCGCGAGAAGCGACAGCGGCAAGGTGTTCCTCCTGGTGGGCCCGCGTCCCCGGGGGTGAGACGCGGGAGTGCATTCGGGGGTGGACGCTGCCCGCTCGGCCGGGCGCTGTCCACCGCCAGTCACCTGGACCGGGCGTGACGCGACGCGGCCTCCAAGTCGCGGTGACGGCGGAATGCGAGGGTGTTAGATGCCAGGGCATGAGCGAGCCCGTCATCGTCCGCGTCTGGTCCGACTTCGTCTGACCCTGGTGTTACGTCGGCCTCGTGGAGGTCGAGAAGCTGAAGAAGGAGTACGACGTCCAGGTGGACTGGCGTCCATTCTTCCTGCGCCCGGAGACACCACCGGAGGGACTGCCCCTACCGGCCTACGTGCGCGAGCGGATGAAGGACCCCAACAACCCCCTGAAACGCCGCGCGGCCGCGGCGGGGCTGACCATGGTGGAGCGGGAAATCATTCCCTCCACCCGGCGCGCCCACCAGGCCGCGGAGTACGCACGCGAGCAGGGGAAGCTGGAGGCCTTCAACGCCGCCATCCTCCGGCGCTACTGGAGCGCGGGCCAGGACCTCTGGCAGTGGGACACGCTCCGGGGCGCGGCCGAAGAGGCCGGGCTGAATCCGGACGAGGTGCAGCGCGCGGTGGAAGAGGGCCGCTACAAGGACGCGGTGGAGGAGTCGGTGCGCCAGGCACATGAATGGGGCATCAACGCGGTGCCCACGTTCATCATCGGAGACAAGTTCGGGCTCCAGGGCGCGCAGGACTACTCCGTCTTCAAGCAGGCCATGCAGCGGCTGGGAGCGAAGCCGCGCTCGTCGCCCTGAGGCGTCCCAGGCCCGGGGGCTTTTCCTGTCCCCGGGAAGTCGCTTAGGAGTGGGGGGAGAGATGACCACTCCTCCGAGCTCCGAGTCGCGGTTCCACATCGAGGTCGTCAAGCTGCTGCTCCAGGTCGCGACGAGCGACGAGCGCATCACCCACGAGGAAATCCAGCACCTCGTGGCGTCGGCGCGCGGCATGAGCGTGCCGCTGGAGGAGCTGGCCGCGCTTACGCGGTGCCTGAAGAATGGCGAGCCGCTGCCCGCGCCGAACCTGGGCGTGCTGCGCGCGAATCCGAACGCGGCCATCGAGGCGGCGCGGGCGCTCATGGCCAGTGACAGCCATGTGCACGCGGAGGAAATCGAAATGCTGCGGCAGCTGCGTGAGCTGCTCGGCGTGTCGGGCTGAGCTTCAGAGCCCCTTGAGCAGCACCAGCATGCGGCCCAGCGTCTCCGCGCCGCCCTGCCCCGCCAGGCCCTGCGCGAGCGAGTGCAGCTCCGGCGCCTGCTCCACGTGCTTGGCGATGAGCTGGAAGCACTCCACCGCGGCGGCGTCCAGGCGCGCCGCGTCCTCCGTGCCGCTCTCGCACAGGGACACCACGGTCGGGTGACCGAACAGGGCCCACCGCAGCACGGACGCGCGCAGCGTCAGGCGGAACACGTAGTCCAGCAGCGTGGGTGCGTCGGTGAAGGGATGGCGCTGCCAGTGATTCACCGCGTGGTGGCGGAAGTACTGCTCCACGCGGTCGGCCAGGACTGGATTCAATTGCTGGCGACGTTCGGCGTGGATGCGCCAGACCTCGTCCGGTGACTCCGCGCCGCCGTAGGACGCGAGCACCGCGCGAGCGAAGGCGCCGAACCGCTCGCTGCGCACGGAGCCCATGCGGGCCTTCAGTACCGTGGCGCAGATACCTGCCCACGGGCCTCCTGGCAGCGCGATGGCGGAGAAGCCATCGTGCAGCTCCGTCAGCGTCTCTGGTGCGTCGAAGGAGCGGAGCACATCGGCAAGGAGTGCCTCGGCCTCCGCGTCAAACGCCCGCGTGCCCCGGAAGTAGGCCCCATCCAGCCGCAGCGCGAGCTGCCCGAGTGCGAACAGCCGCGAGGCGAACGGAACCTCCCTTCGCTGCAGCAGCCGCACCGCCACGCCACGCACGGCCTCCGCGTGCTCCGTCCACGCATCGCCACCGATTCGCCGCGCAATCTCCGGACGCACCGCCACGTCCTCGGCAGCCGGCACCCACTCCACGCCGTCCTCCGCGAGCAGGCACAGCCGCGCCACCTCGGGACACGCGAGCGAGCCCACCACCTCCAGCCGCTCGCCCCACCGCGTACTCACTCGAGGGAACGTGGCGCACGCATCCGGCAGCACCGCCTCACCGTGCGCACGGTGCAGCGAGCACAGTTGGCGCTCGTCCAGGAACGCGCAGTGCCCGTCCTCGCGCTTGGCGATGACGCCGGCTTCCTCGCCGGGGCCGCTTCCCTCGTCCGGCCGGATGAACGCCTCCACCCGCGCTTCGTCCGGCCCACCCGCCACCGCGGCCCGCAGGCGCGTCCACCGCGCCTCGCTCACCGTGACGACGAGCCCCGCGCAGCAGGTGTCCTCGCAGGCATCCGCGAGGCACCTGAACCGCGTCATGTATCGGGGCGCGGTGGCCGTCATCGCGCGAGTGCTACTTGCGGCCCAGCGCCTTCTTCACGAAGCCCCAGAAGCCACCGGCGCGCTGCTTGAGGTCCGCGCCGCGCCGGTCCTCCGCCGCCTTCACCGACTCCTTGCTCACCTGGAGCTGCTTCTGCAGCTCCTCCGGCGAGTAGCGCGTGGCCAGCGTGGCCTTCACTTCCTTGCGCGTGGAGTACTCGCGCGCCTCCACGTGCAGCACGCACTCGGAGTCGAGCTTGATGGTGACGGCCACGCGCACCGAGCCCTTGGGGCCCCTGGGCAGGCCTTCGATTCGCACCGTGCCCAGGTACTCGTTGGCGGAGATGTGGTTGTCCTCGCCCTGGAAGATGGACAGCTCGAGGAACTCCTCGTTGTCCTTCGTCGTGTTGATGGCGAAGGAGCGCTGCGCGGGCAGCGGGCTGTTGCGCTCGATGACGCGCTTGAAGGCGCCGCCGGGCATGGCCACGCCCACCGTCATCGGCAGCACGTCGATGAGCACCACGCTGCTCACCTTGTCCACCGAGCCCGAGTAGAGCGCCGCGCCCAGGGCCACCGCCTCGTCCGCGTTGACGCTGGCCTGCGGGCCCTTGTTGAACAGGCCCTTGAGCTTGTCGCGCACCAGGGGCATGCGGCTCATGCCGCCCACGAGGATGATGTCGTCCACCTCGGAGGCCTTGAGCTTCGCGTCCAGCAGCACGTCGCGCACCACGTCGATGGTGCGGCTGAGCAGCGGGTCGCAAATCTTCTCCAGCTCCTGCCGCGTCATCACCACGCGCAAATCCCGAGGCCGCCCCGAGTCGTCCATCATCAGCATGGGGATGTGGACCTCGAAGGTGGCGCGCTCGGAGAGGGCCATCTTCGCGCGCTCGGCCGCGTCGCTCACGCGCGACAGGGCGATGCCGTCGCCGTTGAAGGCGAGGCCCTCCTTCTCCTGGAAGCGGGCCAGGAGGAAGTCGACGATGAGGTTGTCGAAGTCGATACCGCCCAGGAAGATGTCGCCGCCGGTGCCGAGCACCTCGAAGACGTTCTTCTCGATTTTGAGCACCGTCGCGTCGAAGGTACCGCCGCCCAGGTCGTAGACGAGGACCTTCTTGTTCAGCTCGCGGTTGAGGCCGTAGGCGAGCGCCGCCGAGGTGGGCTCGTTGAGAATGCGCTCCACCTTGAGCCCGGCGAGGATGCCGGCCTTGCGGACGGCTTCACGCTGCGGCTCGGAGTAGTACGCGGGCACCGTCACCACCGCGCGCTCCACCTTCTGGTTGAGGTGCGCCTCGGCCATCTCCTTGCACTCCTTGAGGATGATGGCCTGCACCTCTTCCAGCGACAGCACGTTCTCGCCCAGGCGCACGGCGGCGCGGCCCGCGGCGTCGGGGACGATTTCGTAGTGGAAGCGCTCGCGGACCTGGTTCACCACGGCGCTGTCGTAGGGACGGCCCACCAGTCGCTTCGCGCCGTAGATGGTCTGCTGCGGGCGCAGCACGAGCTGATTCTTGGCGCGGTGGCTGACGAGCAGCTTGTTCTGCGCGTTGAGCGAGATGACGGAGGGAATGGTGTTGTAGCCCTCGCGCGAGCGCAGCACGAGCGGACGCCCGTTGGTGAGCAGCGCCACGCACGAGTTGGTGGTGCCCAGGTCGATGCCGATGACGGGGCCCGTGCCGGAGATTTGCGGAGGCGGCGGCAGGAATATCGTCTTGGGCAGACCGCGCTCATCCAGCGCGGGCGCGGGGGCGGCGGCCGGCTTCGCCGCGGCGGGCGACAGCAGCGTGGGCGTGCCCACGGGCTCGGGAGCGCGCGGAGCCTCGCGGCGCACGTTGGGCAGGGCCGCGGGCGGAGGCGTCGGAGCCGCGGCGGGAGGAGGACGCACGGCCGCGGCGGCCACCGGAGGCGCGGGCGGAGGCGCCACGGGCCGGGGCGGCGCCGGGGGGGCCTTCGCGACGGGAGCGGGCGTGGGGCTGCCGAGCTCCAGCGAGTCACCTTCGTCCGACAGGTCCAGGTCGAACTCGAAGCTGCCACCGGAGCGGGCCGCCGGGGGTGGAGGCGGAGTCACCGGAGCCGGAGGCGGAACCGCCATGGCCGCGCGAGGCGGAGGCGGCGGCGCCACGGGAGCGACCTCCTCCACGGCGTCGGTCAGGTCCAGGTCGAACTCGAAGCTGCCACCGGAGCGGGCCGCCGGAGGCGGCGGAGGCGGCGCCACCGGAGCCGGGGCGGGACGCGGAGGAGGAGGCTGCGGCGCGGCCGCGCGAGGAGGCGGAGGCGGCGCGGCGGGCGTCTCTTCCACGACGTCGCCGAAGTCCAGCTCGAACTCGATGCTGCTCGTGGAGGCCGCCGGCTTGGGAGGAGGCGGCGGCGGTGCCACCGGCGCGGCGCGAGGCGGCGGCGCGGCGGCGCGAGGCGGCTCCTCCATGGCGTCACCGAGGTCGAGCTCGAACTCCAGCGCGCCGCTCGAGGAAGAAGTGCCGGAGGAGGACGGCTCGACCTCCACCGTGACGCCGACCTCGATGGGCGCCTCGTCGAGCAGCATGCCCGTGGCCACGGGCGTGCCGGTGATGGGGACCTCCATCTCGAAGTCGAACCCGGGCAGCGGCTCGTCTCCGTCGGGAGGCACGGGCGGCGGAGGCGTGCTCGCGATGAGCTCTTCCAGCGGGATGTCCACGTCGTCCTCCGCGGCGGGCGGAGGCGGCGTGAGGGCGACAGGCGCGGGGAACGGCGCGGGCGTGCGCTCGGCGGCTGGCGGCGAGAAGTCGAACAGCTCGTCCGTGAGGGACGGGGTGGCGGCCCCCGACGACTCCAGGTCATCGAAGAGCGAGTCGAGCGCCACGCCTCCCGCCGCGCGCGGAGCCGGAGCCGCGGGCCGCGCGGGGGCCGCGGGCACGGGAGCCGGCTTCGCCTGCACGGGAGCGGCGCGGGGCGCCATGGGAGCCACGGCGGGAGCCACGGAGGGAGCGACGCTGGGGGCAATGGAAGGCAGCGGCGTGAGGGACGCGGCGGCGTCCGGCTTGCGCTGCTGGAGCATCATGTCCACGAGCGCCTTGCTCGCGGTGTCGAGCTCCTGGAACTGGAGCCCCATGCCTGGAGGCCCGGCGGGGTCTCCGACTTCGCGGACCCAGCGCACGGTGGCGGAGCCACGCAGGACTCGGACACCTCCGGCGATCTGCACCTCGAACTTGACGGGTGTCCCCACGGGCTGCGGGGTGCGCGAGCGGATGAACATCCCACCCGGGCTCAGGTTGGTGGCGAACTCTTCAGCGAAGCTCCCCACCGTTTCATGCTTGAGCTTCACCAACAGACCCACTGCCTTGCGGTCCGTGGTGCGCCGACCTTGATCCATAACGCACGACAATCGCGGTATGGGACGCCGCGCTCAAGAGGGTTTTAACCCCTCGGCTGGCCGCCCGGCGATTGGACGACATCAGGTGCGCGGATACCTACCTGTACCTTCCTGTATCGTGATGGCCTTCGCAGGAGTCTTTCGATGAGCGCTGGCACCCTCGACGCCTCGGCGCCGGCCCGCACGGGCTGGCTCGTCGACCGGCGGCATGACCTGATTTCCACGGTGGGCGGGGCCGCCGCGAGCTTCGCGTTGGTCTGCTTGCATGTCTGGGGAGGGGTCAGCAGCCTGGTGCTCTGGTGGGCGTGGGTGCTGGCGCTGGACGGACCGCACCTGTTCGCGACGGTGTCGCGCACGTACCTGGACGCGCGCGAGTGGCAGACGCGGCGTCGGCTGCTGTTGGGGAGCCTGGGCTGGTTCGCGGCGGGGCCGCTGCTGTTCGGCGCGTCGGTGCTGCTGGGGACGAAGGTGCCCTTCGTGGTGTTCCTGACGCTCTCCTCGCTGTGGGCGTACTGGCACGTGGTGCGGCAGCACTACGGCATCATGGTGCTGTACCAGCGCAAGGGCGGCGAGTCGTCGCCGGTGGACCGGAAGCTGGACAGCGTGACGCTGTACACGGGGCTGCTGGCGCCCTTCGTGGCGTTCGCGGTGACGCACCCGACGGCGCGCAAGCAGCTGGGACTGACGGGCGAGCCCACGTGGGAGCCGGTGCTGGCGGGAGCGTGCTTCTCGCTGGTGCTGGCGCTGGTGGTGCTCCACGCCGTGCGGCAGGGGGTGCGGTGGCGTGCGGGGCAGCGGGTGAACGGGCCGAAGCTGTTGATGATGGGCGCGGCGCTGGGGCTGACGGCGGTGGTGTTCTGGCCGTCGGTGTCGGCGCGGATGGACTTCGTCATGTTCGCCGTGACGGTGACGGCGTTCCACAACGTGCAGTACCACGGCGTGGTCTGGTTCTATCACCGCAACCGCTACCACGCGGCGGGAGTGGACCCGAAGCCCTTCGGGCTGGCGCCGAAGGTGAGCCAGCGCTTCATCATCTACGCGGTGTGCGGCGTCCTGTTCACGCTGCTGTACCGGGGGCTGGGCTGCGGCTTCGGCGCGCACCCGGGCTGCGGTGGCTTCGACATGCAGGTGCCGCTGGGCGCGGGGCTGACGCTGCGGGACTTGATGGGTGGCTTCATCTGGGGCTTCGCCCTGCACCACTACTACCTGGACCAGAAAATCTGGCGCGTGAGCAAGGACGCGGGGCTGAACAGGGATTTGAAGCTGGGTACGCCCGCGGCGGCGTAGGAGCTTCAGCGCCCGAGCCGGGCGCCCATCGGGTGGTCGATGACGTAGAGCCATCGTCCGTCCGGCTGACGGCGCACCACTTCGGCGGTGCGTCCCTCGATGACGAGCGGAGAGCCGTCAGGAGCGCGGGCTTCGAGCCGGAACTCGGCGCTGAGCAGGGCCACGTCTCCGGCGGTGAGAGCGTAGAGGTTGGTGGCCTGCATGCTTCCGCCCAACGCGAGCAGTCCTTGCAGCTCGGCGCGGATGGATTCGTGTCCGTGCCTTCGCACGTCGCCCTGGCCCATGAGGAGGGCGTCAGGCTCGTAGAGCGCCATCAACGCTTCGATGCGTCCCGAGTTGAAGGCAGAGGCGAAGGCTTCATTCATGTCGGCGGGCTGTCGGACGTCCGGCATCGGGGGCTCCGTGGCAAGAGGTGTCCGGACACGGTGCGTGATTCCGGAGGGCGGCGAAAGGAGTTACACGGATGGAACCAGGTGACGCGGAGGCTCGATGCCGAAGGGAGAGGATGGGGTGTGCATCGTCGAGCGGAGGCTCTCGCTCCTGTCCGGGCGCTTCCGAGCGGAAATCCTCAAGGCGCTGGAGCACGGCGAGGTGCACTTCAACGCGCTCAAGCGGCTGACAGGCGCCTCGGCGCACAGTCTGACGCGGCAGATGCGGGCGCTGGAGGAGGCAGGGCTCATCACGTCCCGGCGGGAAGCGCGCTGGGGCCGGAACCACTATGGGCTGACGGAAGCTGGCCGACGGAGCCTCACGCTCCTGGACGAGGTCGCGAAGCTCCAGGGGCCTTGAACGCCTTCAGGGCTGAGGATGCCGCATCAGCCGGCGGAGCCAATACCCGGGACGCTTGCGGACATGGGCCACCGCGAGCACGACGACCCACTCCTCGCGTGCCAGATACGGCAGCACGAAGGGAATGCGCCGCATGACGGCCACACGGACGCCCAACTGCTGCCCCGCGGGGCCCTTCCATGGCGGCGCCAGGCGAGGGCTTTCGCTGAGCTGCGCCAGTTCCTGGTCGAGCTGCGCGGCGAAGTCCGCGCCGAGGGCCGGGCTGACGCTGCTCATACCAATCGAAGATGGCCTCCACCTCCCGGGCCGCCTCCGGGTCGAGTTCAAGACGGACTGGCATCAGCGCGTGCGCGATTGACGGGCAGCGAGCCGGGCCTGCACCTCGGACCAAGACACAGTCCGGGTCGTGCCATCGAGGACCCCACGCGCGCGGCGGGCAATCTCAAGGTCCCACTCCTGCTCGGCGCCCGCGTCCACCATCGGCTCGCCGTCCACGCTGAGCAGCAGCTCATGCGCAAGTCGGGTACGCTCCTCCGAAGTGAGCTGAAGCGCCTGATGGAAGAGTTCGTCGACCGTGGCCATGAGGAGAGTCTAGCCGCACTGACGCCCGGCCAGGAGTGCGCTCTCATCGATGCAGCATCAACAGAACGCCCGGCGACGCCCGCCCTCCCGCCTGTCCAGCGCCCGGGACCGGACATCCGGTGACACGAAACACTGCGAAGCGGGAGGCCGGTGTTACCCTGCGCCGCGATGAAGCGTCTCGTCCTCTTTCTTTGCGTGGTCGTCGTACTGCTGGCCATCGGCGGCACCGGTGCCTTCCTCTGGGCCGAAGGTCAGGTGCAGAGCACCATGGCGCCCCCCGGCGCCCCCTCCGTGGAGTTCACCGTCCCCAAGGGAACGACGGGGCGCGGCCTGGGCACGCTGCTCGCCAACCAGGGGCTCATCCGAGACCCGAAAATCTGGCGCTGGCACCTGTTCCGCCGCGGCGCCTTCTCGCCCAAGGCCGGACGGCATGAGGTCAGCCCCTCCATGACCGTGGCGGAGCTGTCCGCCGCGCTCGAGGGCAATCCCATCCCCGAAGACGTGCCCTTCGTCGTCGTCGAGGGCTGGCGCCTGCGCGACACGGACGCGGCGCTCGCGGCTGCGGGCTTCATCACCGCCGGTGCGTACGTCGCCGAGGCGAGCAAGCCGAGCAACTTCACCGCGCCCTTCCCCCTTCCCACTGTGGGCACGCTGGAAGGCTACCTCTACCCGGAGACGTACGGCATCGTCCCGGGCAAGGTGGACGTGCACGGCCTCATCCAGCGCCAGCTCGACATGTTCGCCGAGCGCTTCTACACGCCCAACCGCGCCGCGCTCACCAAGAGCGGCCGCACGCTGCACGAGGTGGTCATCATGGCCTCCATGCTGGAGCGCGAGGAGCCGCTCCCCGAGCAGCGCCCGCTGGTGGCGGGCATCCTCTGGAAGCGCGTGGACAAGGGCTTCCCGCTCGGCGTGGACGCGACGTCGCGCTACGAGCTCGCGCAGTGGAATGACCGCATCGCCTTCCTGAAGCGACTGCGCGACACGACGGACCCGTACAACACCCGCCACAACAAGGGCCTGCCTCCGAGCCCCATCGGCGCGCCCACCGTCGCCTCGCTCCAGGCAGCCATGACGCCGAAGCCGAGCGACTTCTGGTACTACCTCCACGACGCCGAGAAGAAGCTGCACCCCTCGCGCAACGCGGACGAGCACGAGGCGCTGCGCAAGAAGTACAACGTGTACTGATGCGCGGCCCTGGAGTCAGCGCCCCTGGAAGACGGGGGCCCTGCGCTCCGCCGCGGCCGTGAGCCCTTCACCGAGGTCCGCGCTGCCGTAGCTCTCCGCCTGGAAGCGGGCCTCTTCCTCCAGCGCGGTCCGCAGCGCGGCGCGGTCCGGAGCCAGCCGCTGCTTGAGCGCGCGAGTGGCCAGCGGCGCATTGCCGGCAATCTGCGTGGCCAGCGCCCGGGCCCGCGCGAGCACGGTGCCCGCAGGCGCCGCCTCCAGAGCGAGCCCGAGGCGCACGGCCTCCTTGCCATCGAAGCGGCGGCCCGTGAGCAGCAGCTCCGCCGCGGCCTGCGCTCCGGCGCGCCAGGGCGCGAAGTACGTCGCACCCATGCCGGGATGCAGCCCGAGCTGCACGAAGTTGAGCGCGAGCTTCGAGTCCTCGCCGACGACGCACACGTCACACGCGAGCGCCACGCACAGACCCGCGCCGATGGCGGGCCCATCCACCGCGGCCACGGTGGGCATGGGCAAATCCAACACGCTCAGGTAGCGCGCGTAGAAGTCGAGCATGAACGTGCGGGCCTCCTCGAACGAGGCCTTGCGCAGCCGCTCCAGCATCTTCAAGTCGCCTCCGGCGGAGAACGAGCCACCCGCACCGGTGAGCACGACAGCGCGCACGTCACGGCGCTCACGAAGCGATTCCACGCGGGCCCGCAGCGCATCCCCCAACTCGGGAGTCATCACGTTGCGGCGAGCGGTGTCATTCAGGGTGAGGGTGGCGACGGCACCCTCCACCTCCAGCAGGACGTCAGCGGCAGGAGCGGACATGGGCGCGCACTGTACGCTCACGCCCGGAGCACGGTCACCTTGCGTCCGGAGGGAGACCGCGCCTGCTCGAAGCGGGTCCGCGTCTCCGTACCTCCCGCCTCTGGACGACGGTCGAAGATGACGAGCACGCCCTCATCCAATCCCAGCCGCTCCAGGTACTCATCGAGCTGAGCGAGGCCCTTGGCCAGCGGGTCCTTCTCTCCTTCACGCCAGACCTGCAGCTCCAGGGCGTGGCGTTGCAGCCGGCGCTGGCCGTTCTCCTCGTAGGGCCAGCGCACCAGCAGGTCGATGCGCCCGCGCCCCACGCCGTATTCCCGGTCCACCTGGCCGCCGCCATTGACCACGCGTTGGAGGAAGGCCATGAGCACGAGCTGGGGAGCCACCTCGTGGTACGTCATCCCCGCCGCCAGCACCTCTCCGTGCTCGCGCCAGAAGTCGGCGAACTCGCGCAGCATCCGGTCGAAGTCGAATCGGCCATCCGACAGGACGAAGCTCCTCGGGGCGACGACCACCTTGGGCTCTGCATTGCCCGCCAGCACCCGGGCAATCAGCTCCTGGTAGATGGGGTTCGCCACGCGCACCGGGTCGTCCGGAGCACACAGCCCCAGGTCGCGGGTGTACTGGAGATCATCCTGGTACATGTCACCGCCTCCGGCGAAGGTACCGGCCAGCACGGGCTCAAGGATGGCGCGGACCCGGGGCTCGCGCAGCTTGTCGGTGAGGCTGTCCAGGTGTGTCTCTCGGCGGGCAATCAGCACCGACCGGGCGCGCTCGATGTCCTCACGACGGATGGGCTGGGAGCGGTCGGGGACCAGTTCCTCCACGGCCACCTTGGCCAGGGCGTTGACGAGCCATGGCTGTCCCTGTGTGGACTCGAATGCCAGAGAGAGCGCCTCGGGCTCGAAGCGCTGACCGGTGTCGGCGGTGTGCTGGATGTAGAGCTCGGCGACTTCGTCGGCGGTGAAGTTGCGCAGGGTGAGAGAGCGCACCTTGATGTTGAAGGGGCTCGCGGTGCCCAGGTGCTCGCGGTCTTCAGCGGCGACCTTGTAGTCGCGCACGTCCCGCAGGCCGATGAGCGCCATCGAAGAGGGGAAGTAGTCCGGGCGCCGGGGATAGCCGCTGCGCAACTGCCTCAGCACGCTGAGCAGCGTCAGGTCTCGCAGCGCGTCGATTTCATCGAGGAAGACGACCAGGGGCCGCGAAGCAGCCTCGGCCCAGGCCGTGAGCGCCGCGCTGATACGACTGCCTGGAGGAGCATCCGGAAACGACGGAGGCTGAAGCTCGGCCGGAAGCTGATGAATTGCATCACTCCGCCACTCCTGCAGCACCGCGAGCTCGGCCGTGCCGACGTCCTGGGGAAAGGGATTGCCCATCTCCATGGACACGTGCACCGCGACGTACCGGCCCTCCGCTGTCAGCTCCCGGGCGAGCGAGCGCAGTGCAGTCGTCTTTCCCGTCTGCCTGGGCGCACGAACGACGAAGTACCCCTGCTGTTCAATAAGGGGGCGCAGCTCGGGAAGACGCCGCAGCGCCGGCAGCATGTAGTGGTCGGCTGCGACGCAGGGACCAGCGGTGTTGAACCAGCGGGGCATGGGCGTCACCCTGGAACCGCCTGCGGGCAGGGCGCAAGGGGGACTTGCAGCGCCGGGCGACGACCCTACGGCACCACGACCCGCAGGAACGCATCCTGGTTCCACGAATCTCCCGCGCCGTCACGCTGCCACCCGGTGACGGCGAGCCCCTTCCCGGGCACCACCGCCATCCCCGTCGCCGCGAGCGAGCACTCCCCACCCTGGCACCGAGCCACCGGAAGCTGCTGCTCATCCCACCACGAGCCATCCGCACCGTACCGCGTGAGCACGCTGCCGCACGCCACCGCCACCGTGCCCTCACCATCCACCGCCACCGCCGGCCCCACCTCCGTCACCGGGCCACACGCCGGCTGTTTCAACCAGCGCTCCCGCCCATCCGGCCCCGCGGTAAAGACATACGGCCCCGAGCTCCCGAGCGACGCCTCGCCCCACACCATCAGCCCCGTGAAGTCGCCTCCCACCGTCACCGCCCCATCCGGCCCCGCCGCCACCGACGTCACCCGCCCCTTCGCGCCCGGCACCTCCCTCCCCCACGCCAGCCGCCCCTCCCCATCGAACGCGAGCACCACGATGCCGCGCACGTTCGGCGTCCCGAACGTCCGCCCATCCACCTCCACCGTGCCCGAAAGCGGCCCCGCGAGCACCGTCAGCCCCGCCGGACTCACCGCCACCGCGTGCAGCTCCGTCCCCTCCTGCACGCCCTCGAAACGCCGCGTCCACCGCACGCCGCCGTCTGCTCCGTAGAGCGCCAGCACCGGGTCATGCGCCTCGGCCGTCCACTCCTCGCCCGCCACCGCCACCCCGCCCGCCGCGTCCGCCGCCACCGCGTGTGCCTTCTGCCCCACGCGCCGCTGCCATGCTGGCCGTCCCTCGGCGGAGAACTTCACCAGGAATCCGTCCTGCGCCTCGCCCAGCCCGAAGTCCGCCGGGTACAGGAACGCATTGCCCGTGAGGAACACCGCCCCATCGCTCCCGGGAGACGCCGCCACGCGCGTGCCGGAGAGCCGGTTGCGCGGGTACTCGCGAGCCCACCGCACCGCTCCGTCCGCCGCATACCGCGCCACCGTGAGCGCCAGCCTCTCCCCCGCCACCGACTCACGGTCCTCATCCGAGCGCGGTGTGCTCGACACCCCGAGCACCACGTCCCCATCCCGCCCCACCGCCACGCCCGTACCGCTGTCATCCTGGGGAACGCCCATGGCCTGGCTCCAGAGCTCCCGGGACGGGATGGGCCGCTCCGGGGCCGGGCCCGCTCCCTCCGAGGCCTCGCCCGGGAGCGCCTGCCCACCCTCCGCCGGGGTCGCCTCGGCGCTCCCGCCACACCCCATCCACAGCAGTGCCACGGGAAGCAGCCCCAGCCACCGGTTGCCCACTCGCTCTGACCGCATGTGCACTCCAAGGAACCTGCCGCTCCCTCCCACCGGCAGCAGGGCCTCGGGAACGTAAGCAGCGTGTCCTGGAAGCGGCATTCCCCCGCCCCCGGGTCTGCCGGGACATGCCCGGAGGGCATGCAGGGAGACGCAGGTAGCAGACAGCCTGTACCCCGACGTGCAGGAATGTACGGCAGAGGAATAGGTCTACGCTCCAACGGTTGCCAGAGCACGCCTCGGCCACTTGGGTGACGGAAACCGTTGGTCCCTGCGCCGCCCGCGAATTAAGAGAACCCTTCCATGGAAAGCGCCGCCCCCGCCCCACTCCCCGTGCCCGACGCCTCGAGCGACGACCTCCGCGCCGTCGAGGAGCTTGCCCAGGCCCGCAACGCCATCGTTGCCCAAATCGAGAAGCGCGTCGTCGGCCAGCGCGAAGTGGTGGAGCACCTGCTCATCTCGCTCTTCGCTCGCGGCCACTGCCTCTTCGTCGGCGTGCCCGGCCTCGCCAAGACGCTGCTCATCTCCACCCTGGCGGACGTCCTCAACCTCTCGTTCAACCGCATCCAGTTCACCCCGGACCTGATGCCGTCGGACATCACCGGCACGGACATCCTCGAGGAGGACCGCACCACCGGCCGGCGCACCTTCCGCTTCCTCCAGGGCCCCCTCTTCGCGAACATCATCCTCGCGGACGAGGTGAACCGCACCCCGCCCAAGACGCAGGCCGCGCTCCTCCAGGCCATGCAGGAGTACCGCGTCACCGCCGGCGGTCGCACGTACCCGCTCGACCTCCCGTTCCTCGTCTTCGCCACGCAGAACCCCATCGAGCAGGAGGGCACCTACCCGCTGCCCGAGGCGCAGTTGGACCGCTTCATGTTCCTGGTGGACGTGGGCTACCCCACCGCCGAGGAGGAGGTGCAAATCGTCAAGAGCACCACCGGCGGTCCGCAGCCGAAGCTGGAGAAGATTCTCTCGCCCGAGCGCATCCTCGCCCTGCAGGACCTGGTGCGCCGCGTGCCCGTGCCGGACCACGTGGTGCGCTACGCCGTGGAGCTGGTGCGCCACACGCGGCCCAAGGAGCCGGGCGCGCCGGACTTCATCGCCAAGAATGCATCCTGGGGCGCGGGGCCTCGCGCGAGCCAGTACCTGGTGGTCGCCGCCAAGGCGCGCGCCATCCTCAACGGCCGCTTCGTGGCCACCGTCGAGGACGTGCGCGCGCTGGCGCGTCCCGTCCTCCGTCACCGCGTGCTGCCCAACTTCACCGCGGAGAGCGAGGGCATTACGTCCGTGAAGCTCATCGACCAGCTCCTCGCGGTGGTGAAGGGCTAGGCGCGCGCACGGCATGCTGCTCGACGCCCAGACGCTGGCCCGCCTCCGTGGAGTCAAACTGCGCGCTCGCGCGGTGATGGAGGGCGTGCTGTCCGGCCTCCACAAGAGCCCCCATCAGGGGCAGAGCGTGGAGTTCGCCGAGCACAAGGAGTACGCCCCCGGCGACGAGCTGCGCCACCTCGACTGGAAGGCGTACGGCAAGTTCGACAAGTACTACGTCAAGCGCTTCGAGCACGAGACGAACCTGCGCGCCGTCATGGTGGTGGATGCGTCCGCCTCCATGGGTTACCGCAGCGGCGCGCTCAGCAAGCTGGACGTGGCCAACACGCTGGCCGGCGCGCTCTGCTACTTGCTGGTGCGCCAGCAGGACGCGGCGGGGCTCGCGCTGATGACGGGCGGCAAGTGGCGCGACGTGCCGCCGCGCGCGTCCGCGGGCCACCTCAACACGCTGCTCGACACGCTGGAGTCCACACAGGCCAACGGCACCACGGACATCGGCAGTGCCGCGGACCACCTGGTGGAGGTGCTGCCGCGCCGCTCCACCGTCATCGTCCTCAGCGACTTGCTCGACGAGAAGCAGGACGCGCTCAAGCGCATCCTCGCGCTGCGGCAGCGGAAGAACGACGTGTCCGTGTTCCACCTCGTGGACCCGGCGGAGCTGACGTTCCCCTTCGATGA
The DNA here is from genome assembly GCF_055568925.1 of Pyxidicoccus sp. M6. Taxonomy (NCBI): domain Bacteria; kingdom Pseudomonadati; phylum Myxococcota; class Myxococcia; order Myxococcales; family Myxococcaceae; genus Pyxidicoccus; species Pyxidicoccus sp. M6. The sequence continues at coordinate 11,742,184 of NZ_CM145714.1, forward strand.
CCCCACGCTCTTCCTCGACATGGAGGGCGAGGGCCGCATCGAGGTGAACCCGCGCGAAATCAAGGAGAGCTACCTGGAGGAGTTCAACGCCTTCCTCGCCAGTACCAAGGCCGCGTGCGCCGAGGCGGACGTGGACTACGAGCTGGTGCGCACCGACGAGAAGCTGGACGACGTGCTGCTGCGCTACCTCGCGCGGCGCGGGAGGCGCGGGTGACGTTCGGCAATCCGTGGATGCTCCTGGGCGCGCTGGGCGCCCTCATCCCCCTGCTGGTGCACCTGTTCGACCGGCGCCGCCCGCGTCCGCACCCCTTCGGCCCGCTGGCCTTCGTGCTGCGCAGCCAGAAGCGCACCGCCAGCCGCCTCAAGCTCAAGCGCCTGCTCCTGTACGCGCTGCGCACGCTCATCCTGCTCGCCATTCCGGTGGCGCTCGCTCGGCCGGAGTTGCGCCGGGACGCGGCCGCCGCGCAGGTGGTGAAGGGCCCCGCCGCCACGGCCATCATCCTGGACGCGTCGCTGTCCATGCGCTGGTCGGACGGCACGTCGCTCTTCGAGCGCGGCCGGGACGAGGCGCGTGACGCGCTGAAGGACTTGCTCCCCGAGGAGCCCGCCACGGTGCTGGTGTGCACGGAGTCTCCGGCCGCGCCGCCGCCGCCCGGCTTCGACAGGGGCCGGCTGCGCGGCATGGTGGACGAGGCGAAGCCGACGTACGGCACGGCGGACCTGTCGCGCTGCATGGACATGGCGGCGCGGTCGCTGGAGGAGAACCCCATGCCGGGCAAGCGGCTGGTGGTGGTCTCCGACATGACGGCCGGCGCGTTCCGGCTGGAGGCCCCGCCGCCCACGGTGAAGGGCCCCACGGGCACGCAGGTGAAGCCCGAGGTGGTGCTGCGCGACGCGGCCAACGGCCGGGACGTGCTGAACAACCACGCCATCGTCGACCTCAAGGTGGAGCCCGCGCTGCAGGCGGGGCCTCGCGCGTTCCAGTTCACCTTCACGGTGCGCAACTTCGGCGCTGAAGCCGTCAAGGACCTGGAGGCGGCGGTGCGCGTGGGCGAGCAGACGCTGGCCAAGGGCTTCGTGGACGTGCCCGCGGGCGGCACCACGCAGAAGACGCTGACGGTGCGCTTCCCGCAGGGCGGCACGGTGGTGGGTCAGGTGTCGCTGGCGCCGGACTCGCTGGCCGAGGACGACAAGCGCGCCTTCGTGCTGCCGGTGCCGCGCGCGCTGAAGGCGCTGGTGGTTAACGGGGCGCCGCATGCGACGCGCTACCGCGACGAGGCCTTCTTCGTGGACGCGGCCCTCACCGCGCCGGGCTCGCCGGTGGAGGTGGCCACGCGCGACGCCGAGGTGGGGCTGCGCGAGGACTTCTCCGCGTATGACCTGGTGCTGCTGCTCAACGTGGCGGCGCCGGGCGCGGAGGACGCGCGGCGGCTGGCGGAGTTCGTGGAGAACGGCGGTGGCCTGTTCATCAGCATGGGCGACCGGGTGAACACGGAGGAGTACAACGAGCGGCTGAGCGCGGTGCTGCCCCGCCCGCTGCGCCTCGTGCGCACCAGCGCCGAGCGCGAGGACCCGGACGCGGACACGAAGACGGCACGGCTGGCGAAGGTGTCCGTGGAGCACGTCCTCTTCTCGCCCTTCACGGGGCGCGCGGAGGAGGGCCTCATCGGGGCGCGCTTCTTCAAGTACATGCTGCTGGAGGCGGACAACCCCGGCTCTCCGGGCGCGAGCCAGGTGCTGGCCACGTACGAGGACGGCGCGCCGGCGGTGGCGGTGATGCGCAAGGGGAAGGGGCGCGTGGCGCTCTTCACCAGCACGGTGGACCGCGACTGGAGCGACTTCGCGATTCGCACCTCATTCCTGCCGCTGATGCAGCGCTTCGCGGCGTACCTCACGGGCTCGCTGGAGGAGCGCGAGGAAATCAAGGTGCGCGTCGGCGAAGGCGCGACGCTGCGGCCCGAGGGCACGCAGAAAGTCACCGCGGTGCGCGCGCCGGATGGCAGCGAGGTGCAGGTGAAGGAGCAGCCGGACGGCTCGCTGGTGGCGGGCCCGGTGACGGAGCCGGGCGCGTACTCGGTGCTGGGCTCGGACGGCAAGGTGGTGCCCGCGCTGTCCTTCGCCGCCACGCTGGACCCGGCGGAGAGCGATTTGGGCCGCGTGCCGCAGGACACCCTCACCGCGTACTTCGGCGAGGACACGGTGAAGGCGTCCAGTGGTGACGCGGACAAGCCGGCCGTGCCGCTGTGGACGTGGCTGATTCTCGCCGCGTGCCTCGCGTTCTTCTTCGAGGGCACGCTGCTGCGGAAGTAGCCGTCGGGGTGCGGCCGCGTCACGCGGGAGCCGTGCCCGGTGCGAGTACCAGGGGGCAGGAGAGGGGTGCGCTCGACCCCATGACAAGAGAATGACCCCAGCCGGCGCCCTCCCTCCGAGTTGGGAGCACTGGACGTCTGGGGTGGGCTCCTCCCCTCGCCCATTCCGTTCCCGGCGAGATTGCTGGTATGCCAATCAAAGAGCACGCCACCCGGGTCCATTCGTATGCATCCGTGCTCGACGTGGCAGGTGTCTGGCATTGCCGAGTCGCCTGATGCCGGCATCCCTCGAAGGCGGGAGAGTGGATGGAGTTCGCGCAAATCGCACGTGAGCTGGGCAACGCGGAGACGGACGCGGACGTCATCGCCGTCATTCGTCGCGCTGCCCGCAAGTGGGTGGGCTGCGACGGCGTCACCTTCGTCATTCGTGATGGGGACGAGTGCTTCTATGTCGACGAGGACGCGATTGGCCCGCTGTTCAAGGGGCGCCGCTTTCCCGCGGCGGAATGCGTCAGCGGCTGGTGCATGAAGCATGGCCAATGGGCCGTCATCCCCGACGTGTTCGCCGACCCGCGCGTGCCCGTGGAGGCCTACGCCCCGACCTTCGTGAAGAGCCTGGCGATGGTGCCGGTGGGACAGGGCGACGTGTCGGCGGCCATCGGCGCCTACTGGCAGCTGCGCTTCGAGCCCACGTCCGACCAGCTCGCCCGGCTCGACTCGCTCGCCGCCGTGGTTGCGTCCTGCCTCCAGAACATCGCCCTGCGCCGCTCGCTGGAGCGTCAGGTGGCGGAGCGCACCGTCGAGCTGCGAGCGGCCAATACCCAGCTCCAGGCCTTCGCCGCGACGGTGGCTCACGACCTTCGAAACCTCATCCAGGTCGTCCGGAGCACCTCGAACTGGCTGGGCAGCGAGCCGCTGCCGAGTGCGCATGGCGAGGCCGTCCAGGACATCCGGACCGCGGCTGACCGCATGACCGACATCACGGAGAGCCTCATCCGCCTCCATTTCGCCAAGGTGGGAGGACTCGCTCCGCGTCCCACGGATTTGTCGGCCGTCAGCGAGGACATCATCCGCTCCATCCGGGCCCGGCATGCCTCGTCCGCCGTGGAGACCCGGGTGGAGCCGGGGCTGCTCTTCACCGTCGACGAAGGCCTGATGCGCGTCGCGCTGACGAACCTGCTCGAGAACGCGTGGAAGTTCGTCGCGGGCCGGCCTGGTGCTCGCGTCACGGTGACCCGAGGCCCGACGCCCGCGTCGCTCGTCATCGAGGACAATGGCATCGGCTTCGACCCTCGTTCCGCGCCGAAGCTCTTCGAGCCCTTCGTCCGGCTTCCCTCCGCCTCGGGCTATGCCGGCACCGGGTTGGGACTGGCGACGGTGTTGAACGTCATCCAGCGGCACGGAGGAAACATCCGAGCCGAAGGTCAGAGTGGCGTGGGCGCTCGCTTCATCATCGAGCTCCCGGCACAGCGCGCGGCGAATTCCACCGCGGCACGGGACGCCAGGGACTGACGCCGGGGCGTACGGGCCCTGGCGCATGTAACGGCCCTGTAACCGCACGGCCTTCCGCACGACGCGCAAAACCCTTTTGCGCGCTCACGCGTTCGTGTCCTGAGAACACAAAGGGAGCAGGACATGGACGAGCTGATGCGAGCGGGGATGCGGGTGCTGGAGACCACCCACCTCGCGGAGGAAGCGGCCGCGCTCGAGCAGGAGATTGCACGCAACCCGCGCGTGTTCCGGGAGCTCTGGCAGGAGTCGGAGGAGGTGCTGGAGCGGCGCCGGGAGCTGGCGCGTCAGCTTCGCGAGCTGCGGCGTCACGTCCGGCGTTCGCCCCCCGCGGACGCCTCGCGACTGGGACGCATGTTCCGTCGAGTCGGAGGGCTGCGGCAGGCCGCTGGCGGCGCGCGCCCTCCCCTGTCCTGGCGCCTCGCGAGCCAGGCCGAGCGCGCGGTCCGGCTGGCGGAGAACAGCGCGCGCATGGTGGCCTCACGGGCCGGCCTCGTGGGCCAGTGGTTGGCTCGGGCGGGTTCGGTGGTCGGGCGGGCCGCGACGCACGTCGGAAACATCGCGCTCCGGATTCCAGGCGTCCGTCCGGTGGTGGCGGTGGGAGCACGAGTCGCCGGAGCGGCGGGCCCCGTGGTCCGGCCTGTTGCCGCCGTGGTCGGCCGGGCGCTGGGAGCGGTGGGAACCGTCCTGCGTCCCGCCGGTGCGCTGCTGGGCCGGGCGGTGGCGGCGGTGCTGCCCCGTGCCCTGCTCGCGGCGGTGGCCAGCCCGGCGGTGCTCGTCGCGGGAGTGCTCGTGCTCGCCATCGGTCTGGGGCTGCTCTTCGCGTCCGCTGGCGACAGTGAGGGCGAGGTCGCTCGCGGGCCCGACTGTGACTGCAGCCGCGTCAGCTTCGGGTTCCTCACGAAGCCCTACCAGGACCACTGCCGGGGCGTGGAGGCAAAGCTTCGGGCCCTCGACTCGGAGGACAAGCTGGGGCTGAAGACGGGGCCGAACGGCACCCTGGTGGCCGGAGCGTTCTGCGACTCCGTCGCCATGGGCCCCTACGCATGGCCCATCTCAGGAGGTCCCCAGACGCCCCCGCGACGCCCGCCGCCGCCGAAGCCCTGCACGTCCACCTCCGGCCTGGCCCAGCGGTGTGGCTGATGGGCGGCAATCGCGCGGGGACCGGTGAGCCATCCACCGGCACCGCGCCAGAGGCCCGCTGCCGTCAGGGCTTGTCGACCACGGGCTGGGTCGCGGCCGGAGCAGGCGCGGGCGCGGGCTTCACGTCGGTGTTCTGCCCCCCGACGATGAGCCACCGCCCGCGAGTCTTCTTCAACACGTACCGCATCTGGGTTCGCAGCACGCCCGGCGTGGTGGGCTGCACGCCCGGAGGAAGCCCCTTGTAGCCAGTCACGCTGTGCTCCGTGTCGACCACCGCCACGCCTCCGTCGAGGAACTGCACCCTCCGCACCGTCACCTCGCTGTGGCTGCCCTTGAAGAGGGTGTCGAAGACGAAGGCGTGTCGCTTCTCGATTTCGGCGCGGCCATTGAAGATGGTGCCGACGATGTTGATGAACACGGCGTCGTCGACGAAGTCCTTGCTCCAGGCCGCCGCATCCTGGCGGTTCCAGGCCTCGGCCTGCTCGGACACGAGCTTGCGGAGGGCGGCCTCATCCTGCGCGTGCGCTCCGGCTGGCGCCGCATCAGCCAGAGGGGCGAGGGCGAGGGTCAGGAACACGGCGGCAACGGTCACGGCGAAGAAGCGGGCTCGAATCACACGGTCTCCAGGGGAGCCAGGAGCTGCACGCACGCACGGCGGCATGTCCTCGGCTCGAAGGGCAGCATGCCCTTGCTCGGGGACTTCGTACACCGGCGGCTCGGCGCCCGCCTCATGCGAACCGCTTCGATGGCGGCACGGACGACCCGAGGGCCGTCCGCGCCGCCTGACCTGCTACCGGACGATGCTCACCGAGGTGTCATCGATGAAGAAGCTCGTCGCCAGGGACGAATCCTCCGTGCCGTTGAAGTAGACACGGATGGTCTGGCCCTTGTAGGCGGCCAGGTCGAACGTCCGCTGCACCCAGGCCGTGCCCTTGTTCAGGTTGCTGTAGGTGGCCAGCGTCGCCAGCACCGTGCCCGAGCTGTTGCGAACCTGGATGGCCAGCTTGTCGTAGGCCGTCGTGGTCGTCGTCTCCGACGTGGTGATGAGCGTCCAGAAGCTGAGCGTGGCGCTGCACGCCGTGGAGGGGATGGTGATGTCCTGGTACGCGAACTCGGTGCGCGTGGTGCCAGCGCCGTTCAGCCAGGCCTTGTACGTGCCCGTGCGCGGCGCGCTGCCCGACGTGGTGCCGTCGATGACGCCCGTCGAGGTGGTCCAGCCCGTGGCGCCGCTCTCGAAGCCCGCGTTGGCCAGGAGCTGCTCGGAGATGGAGCAGGAGCCCGTGCCGTTGTTCACCGTCACGGACACCGTGGCCGACGTGCCCACGTTGTTCGCCGCGTCATACGCCTTCGTGGTCAGCGCGTAGGTGCCGTTGGCCACCGTCGTCGTGTTCCACGAGAGGCTGTACGGCGCGCTCGTCGCCGTTCCCAACAGCGAGGTGCCCGCGTAGAACTCCACGCGCGAGACGCCCACGTTGTCGGAGGCGCTGGCGCTCAGGCTCGCGGTGCCGCTCAGCGTGGCACCGCCCGTGGGCGAGGTGATGGACGTCGTGGGCGGAGTGGTGTCACTGCCGCCACCGGTGATGAAGAGCGTGTACAGCAGCTTGTTGGGCGAGCCGGTGCCCGGGCTGGTGACCTTGTTCGGCGTGGAGTTGTTCACCAGCGCGTCGCGCACCTGCGCGGGCGTCGCGGTGGGGTTGGCGCTCAGGTAGAGCGCCGCGGCGCCGGCCACGTGCGGCGAGGACATGGACGTGCCGCTCATCGAGGTGCTCGCCGAGTTGCCGGAGTTCGAGGCCGAGGTGATGCTCGAGCCCGGAGCGAAGATGTCCACGCACGTCCCGTAATTGGAGAACGACGAGCGCGCATCGCTGCTGGTGGTGGAGCCCACGGTGATGGCATTGGGCGTGCGGGCCGGCGAGTAGTCGCAGGCGTTGTCGCTGTCGTTACCGGCGGAGACCACCGTCGTGACGCCCGCGGCAATCAGCCGCTCTGTCGCGTCATCGATGGCCGGAATGGCGACATCGCCCAGGCTCATGTTGGCGACCGCGGGCTTGACGTGGTTGGCCGCCACCCAGTCGATGCCCCCGATGACCTGCGCGTCGTTTCCATAGCCCGTGCAGTCGAGCACCCGCACCCCGTGGAGGGTGACCTTCTTCGCCACGCCCCAGGTCGTGCCGCCCACCGTGCCCGACACGTGCGTGCCATGGCCATGGCAGTCCGTGGGGTCGCTGTCGTTGTCGATGAAGTCGTAGCCGTTGCTGGTGCGACCGGTGAACTCGGTATGGGTCAGCCGGATGCCGGTGTCGATGATGTACGCATGCACGCCGGTGCCATCGACGTTGTAGGTGTAGGAGCTGTTGCGCGGCAGGTCGCGCTGGTCGATGCGGTCGATGCCCCAGGTCGCGTTGGTCTGCGTCGCCGACACGTGGAGCAGGCCGTTCTCCTGCACATAGGCCACGCGAGGGTCGGACAGGAGGCGCTGCGCCTCGGCCTCGCTCATGCTCACATGGAAGCCGTGGATGGAGTGCTCATAGGTCCGCAGCACCTTGCCCCCGTTGAGGGACACCAGCTCCTGGGCGATGTTCGCCGCCCCCTGCTGCCGGACCTCCTGCCTGGAGTCGCGCAGCACGACGATGTACTCGTTGGGGACGGCCCGGGCACGGCGAATCATCTGCGCCGAGTTGCCGAGCTGCTCGGGGTCGGACTCCTGCGCCTCCGGCATCGGGCCGCATGCCGCGGCCAGCAGGGAGATGGCACTCACCGCCTGGGTCAGTTTCAGTTTCATTCGGCCTCTCGGGGAACGTGCGGGCACCGGGAGCGGAAGCCCTCGCACAGGCCGTGGAATTAGCTTTTATTGTAAATACGGTCAATCCAGGTTTCGCGGACAGGCCCGCGGCGCGTCAACGTCTGTGCATCAGGGGACTGAGCTCCTCGTAGGGCTGCACCACGACGAAGCCGTCACCCTCGAAGTGCATCTGGAACGCCTCGCCGCTTCCGCGGCCCACCAGCGTCCGGAGGTTGATGTCTGTCTTCAGCGTGGGCTCCAGGTTGCCCGCATGCGTGCCAGATTTCAGACGGAGCGCCGGATGAAGTGCGCCACGAACTGCATGTGGCGAATCATCTTCATGTCGGGAGTGGACGGCGTCACCCACGTCTCCAGGCCGCGCAGCCTGCCGCCCATCAGGTACGGGCAGCACGACAGGCCCGTGCGGCGCTCCACGTGCCCCGCGTCCGTGTACTCCAGCAGGTTGAACTCCCTCGGGCGCACACGCTCCTGGATGACCCAGATGTTGGAGGAGCCATCCACCTCCGCGGGCTCCCGCTCCCTCGCCTCCAGCAACGACGACCACTCCTCGCCGGAGAGGTTGCAGCCGAAGAAGACATCCCGCGCCTGGTGCGAGTCCGTCTTCTTGAGGATGAAGTCTCCCCGGTTACGCCGCACCCACTCGCGCTCGCTCCCGTCCAGCAGCGTCAGCACCCGCGTCCACGGCACCAGCGTGTCCACCGCCTCGTGCTCTTCCGCCGTCATCGTCCCGGGCCGGGCCGCCGGGTCGCTCAGCCACGCCAGGAAGAGCTTGGACTCCAGCAGTGACAGCACCACGGGCACCGTGCAGCCCTTCACCACCGGCGCCAGATGCGCCAGCAGCTCCGCGAACCGCTCCCGGTCCCGGTTCACCGAATAGATGGAACAGGCCCGGTGCAGCCAGGACGGCACATCCGTCCTCAGAGGAGCCAGCGCATCTCCCGCGTAGTGGATGAGGTGCTCGACACGGTGCGGGTTGTCATTGAGCGTGGCCAGCAGCGGAGCCAGCTCCCTGCGCACCGCATCGTCATTCTTCATCACCCAATGCACCTGGCACGGGCTTCCCTCCGCCCACTCCGCGAAGTAGTCGCGCATGCCCGCCAGGGGCCGCCCCGTCGCCAGGTACTCGGACGGCGGAGAGAAGAGCTCGGCCGCCATCGTCCACATGTCGTCCGGCCGCTCCTGTCCGCCGACCGCCGTGTCGAAGTTGGTCTCCACCACCTTCGGCCCGTCCGGCCCCAGCACGATGTCCGGACGCCCGAAGAGAAACCGAGCGGCCCGCTCCGACAGCAGCATCTCCGGCTCCAGCGCCTCACCCTCTCCCAGCACCGGCCAGTCCAGTCGCTGAGCGGCCCCCACGCGCTGCAGCCTCACGTACTCGTCCCACGGCCCGCCCCTCGGGTCCCCCATCATCAGGGCATGCAGCACCTTGCAGTGCGCGCGAAACAGCGCCACCAGCCGCTTCTCGAAGCGCGCCACCGACGAGGCCGCGGACCACACGGGCGCCACCAACGTGTCCGGAGTCTCACGCGCCCAGGCCTTGCTCGAAAGCCGCGCGCGAAAGCCGTCCAGCACGGCCCGCGCGTCAATCGCGGAGTCGACTACGAGCGGATGGAGGATGGGGTCCATGACGGGTCCTCGATGAGCAAGGGGGGCTGCATGAAGCCGCGCCGGCCCACGTTGGTCGTCTCCTCCACGGAGGTGCGGACGATGAGCCCCGCGGGCTCTCCACAGAAGAGGAAGCACGCCAGGGACGTGAAGACCTGCGTGGGCACCTCGCCTTCCAATCGCCGGGTGATGTTCGGCTCGGCCAGGGCCAGCTCCTGCAACACGAAGTCATCACCGGGCGGCTCCGCGCGAGCATCGACCACCAGGCGCGCCCACGCATCGGGCGCCGTGCTCCGGCCGATGACGACGCTGCGCCCCCGCGTGTCCAGCGAGCGCTTGAGCACGTAGCCCTCACGGTGGGCGACCACCTCCGCCATCGCCGCCGCGTCCAGGTGGCGCACCAGCCGCGTGCGCGGGACGATTGCCTCGATGAGGGCGATGTCCTCGCGGCCCAGGTGCTTGTGCAGCAGCGGGCTCCACAGGAAGGCCAGCGCGCTCTTCTGCTCCGTCAGGTACATGCTCGGGAAGGAGTTGATGGCGAGCATCGCCTGGGCCTCATAGGCGTCCAGGTACGCCCGCACCTCCGCCGTCGTGCGGCTGAACGCGCATTCGTACGCATCCGGCCCGCGCGAGTCGTCGTACTTGTTGTACACGAGCGACACCGGCACCTCGCCCAGGTACAGCCGGCCTCCCTCGAAGCGCAAATCCTCCACGAAGCCCCGGACCGCGGTGCAGCCCTGCGCGCGGAACTGCTCGGCGATGTGGTCCAGCTCCGTGTTCATCGTCAGGTAGCGGCTGTTCAGCACCGCCACGTTGCCGACACCTCCGCGCAGGTAACCCGACTTCGCCGCCGAGCCCAGCATGGCGCGCGCGAACGAGCCCGGCCGCTCCAGCGGAGACTGGAGCGGATGCAGCCCCCGCTCCCGCAGCGTCGCCAGCGTCTGGCTGCGCGCCAGCATCTGTCCGAAGTGACAGGCGTACGTCGACGCCGCCGGAGAATGGGTGTTGAGCTCGTAGATGCGGGGCGTCCCGTCCGGCCCCAGCGTGAAGTCATAGCGGCAGTACTGGATGCGCGGCCGGTAGGGCGCTCCCATCCGGATGAGCCGCTCGTGCCGTGGCTCGAACCGGAAGAACTCCCGCACCGCCGGCTCCTCCAGGTACAGGTCGATGACGCGCTCCAGCACATCGAAGAGCTGGCGGAACCGGCTCCCCATCCGCTCGAAGGCGCGCTGCGTGACGACGTAGGGCAACCCGATGAACGGGATGGGCTTCTGCTCCTGCCGGATGCCCTGGGCGTCCAGGTACGCGTCCTGCTGACGCCGGTCCTCCCGCAACACCTCCGCGGGGACCAGCTCGGCGGCCTCGTCCGCGATGAGGTTGTAACCGCCCCGCTGACGCAACGCGCTCATGAGCGCCTGGAACGCCGGGGTGCCGGTGTCGCCCGCTTCGCTCACGTCGACCTCCGAGAAGGAGTTGTGATTTTCAGCCTGTTCTTGAATTACTATTATGTCAATAAAGACTGCTTAAACACGGAAGGCGGATATCCGGCCATGGGAACCATCCAGATTCTCCAGAGCGAGGGCGCAGCCTTCCGGAAGGGAGCGGAGTCCGTTGCCATGTTCGAGCCCCGGCACCGGACGCGGGGGCCTTTCGGGGGCAAGCACCTGGAGCTGCGCGGCGCGCGCGCGGTGGACCTGTCGGGGCTGGACTACCTGGCGCTGGGCTCGGACCCGAAGGTGAAGGCGCTGATGGCGGAGAGCCTCGCCCAGCATGACTGCGGCATTCCCGGCAGCGAGGCCATCATCCAGATGGAGCAGTCCCACGCGCTGGAGGAAGCCCTGGCGCGCTACCACCTGGGCGGGGGCGCGGCCATCACCTTCAGCGCGGGCTACGGCACCAACTTCTCCATCATGGAGGCGCTGGGGCTGAGGACGCACAGCCACTTCATCCGCATGCACCAGGAGGTGGCTCCCATGAGGGCCACCACGGAGGTGCCCACGCTCTTCTTCATGGACGGAGACCTGCACTTCTCCGCGCGCCATGGCATCCGCTTCGCGCGCAAGCTCCAGCCCGAAGCGTGCGCCGCGTACACGTATCGCACCGGCGACGCGGGCCACCTGGAGCAACTGTTGCGTCAGTCCCTGGAGACGCATGGAGACAGGGCGGTGCGCATCATCCTCACGGACACGGTGGAGTCGGCCACCGGCCGCGAGTTCGACATGGCCACGCTGTGCCGGCTGGCGGAGGCCTACGACTGCATGCTCTACGCGGACGAGGCGCACGCGGTGGGGGCGCTCGGCCCCCAGGGGCGCGGCATCACCGCCCAGGTCGCCGGCTTCGAGCGCTACCGGGAGCGGCTGATGCTCATGGGCACGCTCACCAAGGTGTTCTGCCAGCCGGGCGGCTACGTGGTGATGAACGACTCCGGCCTCGCCAGCCTGCTGAAGTTCTGCAGCCCGCAGCACGTCTTCTCCGCGCCCATCGCTCCGTGGATTGCCGCGGCCACGGTGAAGGTGCTGGAGCTGGTGGCCGGCGAGCATGGCGAGCGCCGCCGCGAGCAGGTCCGCCGAGTCTCGCGGCAGGTGCGCGAGCGGCTGGAGCAGGCGGACTTCGAGCTGGTGAGCCACACGGACACGCCCATCCTCGCCATTCCCCTGCGCAACGCACGCGTGGGGACGCAGGTGCTGGAGTTCATGCGGCGCGAGGGCTTCATCATCTCCGTCTTCCAGGGGCCCCTCATGCCCGTGGGGCGCGAGGTGCTACGGCTGGCCATGCGCGCGGACCTGGACGCGGAGGACGTCGAGCGCCTCATCCAGGCGCTCGTGCGCTGCCGGGAGGCGCTGCGTTTCACCGCGCCCGGGTAGGGCTGCGCCCGGGCGCGCTGAGACACGGGAGCGGCTCAGCGCCCGCCGAGGAAGTCCAACTTGCCCAGGTCCACGCCGTTGTGGCGCAGCAGCGCGTACGCCGTCGTGACGTGGAAGAAGAAGTTCGGCAGGGCGTAGTGCTTCAGGTACTGCTCTCCCGAGAACTTCAGCGGCTCGCCTCCGCGCCTCGGCACGCTGACCTGCTTCTCCTCGGTGCCGTCCAGCTTCTCGCGCGGCACCGACTCCAGATAAGCGAGCGTCTTCGCGATGCGCGCCTCGAGCTCGGGCAGGGTGGCCTCGTTGTCCTCGAAGACAGGCGCGTCCGTCCCCGCGAGGCGCGCCACGCAGAACTTCGCCGAGTCACAGGCAATCTGTACCTGGTTCTTGAGGGGCAGCATGTCGGGCGCGAGCCGCACCGTCACCAGCACGTTGGGGTCGAACTTCTTCGCCTCCGCGTGGGCCCGGGCCTTGGCGAGACACTTCGAGAGGTTTCCGAGCATCGAGACAAAGATGGGCACGCTGGCCGAGGACATGGAAATCGTCATGGGGGTCTCCGGAATGGGGGCCCTGCTTTAACTCGCGGAAGTGGGTGGCGCACCGACTTCGGCGCCAGCCGGACCGTTCAGCAGATGGCGACCTTCCCGTACCGGGCGCGCGACTCCGTGGGCGCAACGCAACGCCTGCCGGAGCAGCGGCGCGCAAACGCAGCTTTTTCGCCCCGTCCAAGGCCCTCTCCTCTGAAGCGTCATGGTCCGCGAAATGCACCACGAGGGAGCGGCGAGACCGAGAAGGCCCGCAGGAGGAAACGGCCATGAACAACGCACGGGTTCAGCAGGGCACGCAGGAGCGGATGGAGCGCCTGAAGACGCTTCGGGATGAAATCCGCCTGGACCTCCACCTGGCCGGCATGGATTTGAAGGACCGCTGGCGCGAGCTGGAGCCGAAGGTGCTCGAAGCGGAGCGCCGGGCGGAGGAAGTGGGCGGCAGGGTGCTCGACGAGCTGGTGCAGCGCCTGCTCGCCGTCCGCGAGGCGATGCGCGAGAGAAAGGAGGTGGACCGTAACCGACCTGACTGAACCGCGACGGCCTCCGCTCGACGCGACTCCAGGTCCCAGGGTGCTAACCTGGGCGGAGCAACTCCGAAGCGAGAGGACGCGCGTGGCGAACGATGTGATGGCAGCACAGACCGAGTCCGCCGCCCCGTCATTCTGGCGGGACGACGGACTCCCCTTCATCGAAGGCCGCTCGATTCGGGACGGGCGCAAGGTCTGCTACGCCAAGCACTCCCATGAGACCTTTTCCATCGGGGTCATCACCGGCGGCCGCAGCACCTATCTCAACGGGAAGATGCGCGAACGGGTGGGCGCCGGTGCCGTGGTGGTGATGAACCCCGAGGAGGTCCACGCCTGCAACCCGATTGATGACCAGCCCTGGTCGTATCGCATGCTCTACGTGGATGTGCCCTGGCTCACCACGCTCCAGCGCGACCTGGGCTTCAGCCCCAACCGGGACTTCACCCCGTTCTCGACCCTGCTGACGACCGAGCCCAGGCTCTATGCCGGCTTCAACCGGCTCTACGGCATCCTCACCGATACCCGGGCCGAGCACCTGCACAAGCACAGCGCGGCCATCACCTTCTTCTCGCGCGTTCAGCAGGTCCTGAATCCAGCACCGGGCGTGCCGCGCGACGACAACCAGAAGCTCAAGCGCGCGGCCGACTTCATCCGCGACAACTGCACGCGCGCGCTGAAGCTGGAAGACATCTGCGCGGCGGCGGACCTGTCCCCGTCCTACCTGACGCGCTCATTCAAGCAGCGCTACGGCATGACGCCCCATGCCTATCTGGTCAATCGCCGCATCCAGTACGCACGCACACGCCTCAAGCGCGGCCACATGATTGCCGACGTCGCGCTGGACGCCGGCTTCGCCGACCAGGCGCACTTCCAGCGGGCATTCAAACGCGTCCTCGCCGCGACTCCCGGCCAATACCGGGGATAGGCGTCAGAGCTCGAGCAGGTACAGGGCACTGCCGGCGAGCAACGCCGCCATCAGCCGATTGAACCACCGCACCCACTTCGCCTCGCGCAGGTAGTGGCGCAGGAACGTGCCGGCGTAGGCCCAGCAGGCAATCGAGACGTAGCAGATGGCGAAGTAGATGGCCGAGAACTGCCAGACGCGCAGCGCCTCGCCATGGGCCACGTACGCGCCCATTCCCGCCAGCGAGGCCAGCCACGCTTTCGGATTGAGCCATTGCATGGCCGCGCCATGGAGGAATGAAGGCCCCTGCCCTGCCTTGTCCTCACCCAGCCGTCCATCATCGGCGGCCAGCTTCCAGGCCATGACCAGCAGGAAGCCCACGCCACCCCATTGGATGGCGGTGCGCAACCAGGGCCAGTGATTCAAGAGCTCGTGCAGGCCCAGGCCGGTGAGCACGAGCAGCAGGGTGAAGCCGACGGTGGCGCCCGTGACGTGGCGCATGCTGGCCCGCAGGCCGTACTGGGCCCCGGAGCTCAGGGCCACGAGATTGACCGGACCGGGAGAGATGGACGCGGCGAGCGCGAAGCCCGCCATGGAGAGAAACAGGCTCATGACACGCCAAGGTAGGAACCAGTCCCCCTCGGCGTATTGAAGAAAACTGCCCTCGTCCGACTACCTCACGGCGGCGGCAGGCAGGCGATGCCGGGGAGCGTCGTGCCTCCGGCGAAGCCCTGCTCCAGCACCACATAGCTCAGGAGGTTCCCGCCGTAGTACTGGCCGTAGCACGTCTTGAATTTGAAGTAGCCATACAGCGGGCCGAAGCCGAGCCGGAGCGTCGTACTGTCCAGCACGATGGTGACGTGCGTGCTCGCGCTACCGACAAGATTGTCCACGTAGGCCACGGCGGCGTCGGACGAAAGGAAGGGCCCCTGTATCGAGTTGCAGTCCTTGCGAATCAGACCGTCCGAGCACTGGAAGTACTGCTTCCCGAGCGCCGGACCGAAGCCGAAGTGCGAATGCACCAGGTACTGATTCAGGAACACATGGATGGCGTAGGCGCTACCCGCGCCCGCCACGGCCCAATAGTCGGAGAGGTGCTGGCGGTTCACGAAGGGCCCGTCCTCGCTCTGCGCCGCGGCGCGCTGGGAAAGGAAGAAGGACAGGAACAGGACGGGGAGGTACCGGGTGAGACGTTTCATGCGCGACTCCTCGGTGGGATTCAGCTCCGGCTCGGAGCCACGCGCATACTAGCAAAACACGAATAATCATTAAATCGAACCAAACAAGAATGTCGCCCAACAAGGCTCTCGCGTCCCCGAGAAGGACATGACTCCACCCGAGGCTCGCGAAGTGGATGGTCCCAAGACCATGCCGCTCAAAGGCGAGCAGAGGTTGCGAAGCGGGTTCAGGGTGCTGATGGAGCGCGGGGCTCGGGCGCGGCGCTCGAGAGCCAGGACCGCCACCGCGAGCACCGCGAGCACCAGGGCCAGGTGGCGGCTACGGGACCTCGGGGCTTTTGTAGACGGCAAGGTCTCCGGAGGGCGGAGACACCAGCGTCAGCCACGGACGCGTCGGGAGCGGCAAGTCGACACTGCAGACGCGAATCTGTCGCGTCCGTGCAACCGACTCGAGCCCATCCAGCACCTGCTCCAGGCGCTCACCACTGAAGGGGCAGTACAGGAAGAAGACCGAACCGATGGTGATGTCTCCGGCGAGCCTCGCCGCGTCACCTTCGACCACCGAGAGCCGCGACACATTCAAGCGCTCAGCGAGCTGGCGGGATGCGCGGACGAGCTCCGGCTGAATCTCGATGCCAATCGACGCCGCCCCGCTCAACAGGTGCGTCAGCGCGGCCACCCGTCCAACGCCCGAGCCAACGTCGACGAACACATCACCGGGCCGCACCTCCGCCTGCTCCACCATCCGAAGCACGGCATCCACCGGACACGGCATGTATGGGACGCAGCCGCGCGGCAGCTCGGGACCATCGTCGGGAACCGTGTCGAGCCCCAGGACGAGGTCCAGCCATGCATCGCGCTCGGCCGCGGGCACGTTCGTCAGGGCCGTCCGGAAGATGGATGGGCTCGACTGGCCGTTGGAGAGCAACGAGCGCATCCGCCCGGCACTCTCGCGATGGACCTGTTCCATAAGGCTTCAGCCTACCCGCGCGCGGCCTCCGCGCGCCCGGGGTGTCGGATGACCTGGAACGTAGGAGCAAGCAAGGCAGCGTGCGTCAACCTTGTGGCTGCTGACGGTTCCGGAAGAAAGTGGGCGCCCTACCCCTGACCGGGAGTACCGATGCCCGTCGTGGAATCCCGCATCGACACCGTGACGCTCTACCAGCAGGGCGCGCGGGTGACTCGGCTGCTGTCGCTGGACTGCCCCGAGGGCCGCGCCCCCGGGGAGCTCGAAATCCCCCGCCTGCCGCTGTCGCTGTTCGACCCCACCGTGCGCGTTCGGGTGCTGTCCACCCACGGCGACGGCGCGGACCTCACGGCCACGAACGTGCGCGTGGGCCTCTGGCTGCCGCCCCGCGAGACGCCCCTGGAGACGGTGGACCAGGCCGCGCTGCGCACACTGCGGCAGCAAGCGCGGACGGTGGAGAGCCACATCCGCCAGCGCCAGTGGGAGCTGAACGTCTTCTCCAACATCACCGTGCCCCCGCGCCCGAAGCCCGAGGAGGGCAAGCCCCCACCGGCCTCGCCCCTCGGCGCGCGCATGGCGCTGGAGCAGTTCACCCACGACGGCGCCCAGTCCCGGCTCGCGGAGATGCGCGCCCTCAACGAGCAGCTCCGCAAGCTGCGCGAGGAGGTGGCCGTCCTCGAACAGAAGCTGGCCCAGGCCTCCACCGCGCGACAGGTGACGGCGAGGGACCTCTACAAGTCCGTGCACGTGCAGCTCCGTCACACGGGCGCCGCGCTCTCCCGCGCGAGCCTCGCCGTGGAGTACTTCGTCCCCGGCGCGCGCTGGGCGCCCAGCTACCAGTGCCGCCTGACGCGCGACTGCCGGCAGGTGGAGCTGGTCATGCGCGCCCTCATCGGCCAGCACTCCGGCGAGGACTGGAGCGGCGTGAAGCTGGTGCTCTCCACCGCCGCCCCACTGAGCTGGACGGAGCTGCCCGAGCTGTCCTCCATCCGCATCGGCCGCGCGCAGCCACCGCCTCCCGCGCGCGCGGGCTTCCGGCCGCCGCCGCAGGGCGCCGCCTCGCTCTTCTCCGACTTCGACCGGGACCGGCAGACGCTGCTGCGCGAGCTGCCCACGCCCTCGTCCTTCCCGCTTCCCTCCCTCCACGCGCCCGTGGACCTCGAGAGCCTGGAGCCTCCCGTCCCGTCGGAGCCGGACGTCCACATGAGCGCAGTCGTGGACGACGAAGGGGGCATGGAGAAGGAGCTCGCCGCCCCCGCCATGAAGGTCTACGCGGAGCGGGACGCGATGGAGGAGATGCTCGATGAGCCCGTGGCGGTGGCCGCCGGCCCCATGGCCCCGCCGCCTCCTCCCGCGCCCAGGGCCATGATGCCTGGCTCCGCTTCGGCGCCCATGCGCTCCGTGAGCCGTGGCAGGGAGCTCTCGAAGAAGATGGAGAAGGCGGACCGGGGCGGACCCGCCCAGGGGTATGGCGCCGGGCCCACGCAGGCCGGCCTGGAGGCGGTGGTCTTCACGCACCTGCGGCTCGCCCCCGCGTCGGACGGCACGCACCGCAACCGACTCCAGCCCATGGACGCGCGCCGCTTCTATCTGGAGACCCTGGCGCGCTTCCAGGTGGAGGTGACGTTCGACGTCATGGCCGCAGTGTCCGAGGCGGAGACACGCGCCCAGCGCATGGCCTCCGCGCCACTGCCGGGCGGCACCGCCGACGTGAGGAATGCGTCCAGCCGCTTCGACTTCAGCTACACGGCCGAGGCCACCGTGGACGTCCCCTCGGACGGCGTCTTCCACTCCGTGGCGATGGGCGCGCGCACCGGTGACGCCAGCGTCCTCTACGTGGCCGTGCCGCGCGAGGACTCGAACGTGTACCGGCAGGCCGAGGTGCAGAACCCGCTGCCCGCCCCCATGCTGGCCGGTCCCGCCGAGGTGTACGTGGGCGGCGAGTACGTGCTGTCCACCACCCTGCCCACCGTGGCGCCTCGCGGCAACTTCAAGCTGGGCCTCGGCGTCGAGCAGGCCATCCGCTGCGCGCGCAACACCCGCTTCCGAGAGCAGCGCAGCGGCTCCAAAATCGTGGCGACGACGGAGCTGTGGCACGACGTCGTCATCGACCTGGCCAACAACCTGGACCGGGAAATCACCTGCGAGGTCCGCGAGCGCATTCCCCAGCCCGCGCCCGACGCGGAGGTGGTGGTGGAAGAGGGCGCCGTCACGCCGGCGTGGGAGCCCTATACGCAGCAGGAGCGCGGCAGCAAGACGCTGGAGGGCGGGCGGCGCTGGCGTCTCACCGTGCCGGCCCACCACACCCAGCAGCTCTCCGCGCAGTACGTGGTGAAGCTGTACGCCAACAACGAGCTCGAGGGCGGCAACCGCCGCGAGGCCTGACATGAGCACGGAGATTCAGAAGCAGGGCGTGGAGCGCCAGGAACCCCCGCTGCCCACCGGAGCCACGGCGCTGGACGCACCGGTGCGCGGCGTGACGCTGCTGGAGGACCGCGCCCAGGTGATGCGCCAGGGCACCGTGCGCGTGCGCGCCGGACAGAATCGCATCGTGCTCCCGGGAATCGCGCCGGTGCTGCAGGACGTGTCCCTGCGCGCCGAGGTGCTCTCCGGTCCCGCGCGGGTGGCGGACGCCCGCATCCGCCGGGCCGTGCGCATCCGCACCGCGGACAAGCCGGAGGCGGCTCGCGTCCTGGAGGAGCGGCTGCGCACCCTCCAGCGCGAGTATGGACAGTTGTTCGAGGACCAGCAGCGCAACAGGCTCCGCTTCGAGCGCGTGGGCAACATGCTGGAGCTGGGCGCGGGCGAAATCCCCGAGGACGCCGGCTGGGGCATGGGCACCGCGGCCCAGTGGCAGGACACCTTCGACGCGATGTTCCGCCGGGCCCGCCAGCTCCGCGAGGAGGCGCTCCAGGCCAGCTTCAAGATGGAGCAACTGTCGGAAGAGGCGACCGCGGTGGCGCGGCAGCGGCAGGCCCTGGACCGCGTGGACCATCAGGTGGTGGCGTGGCTGGAGGCGGACCTGCTCGCCAGCGCCGACGGCGAGGTGGAGGTCCGCATCGACTACGTGGTGCCCAATGCCATGTGGCGGCCGCTGCACACGGCGCGGCTGGTGGAGGGCGGACAGGTGCGCTTCACCTCGTCCGCGGCGGTGTGGCAGGCCACTGGCGAGGACTGGAGGGACGTGGACCTCCAGTTCTCCACCGCGCGCTCGTCGCTGGGCATCGAGCCGCCGCTGTTGGGCGATGACCTGCTCACCGTGAAGAAGAAGAACGAGCAGGTGCTGGTGCAGGCGCGCCAGGTGGCGGTGCACAAGCCCGGCCTGGGCAGCGCTCCCGCGAAGGGCGGCGCTCCGTCCACCGTGGACCTGCCGGGCGTGGACGACGGCGGCGAGACGCGAAATCTGAAGGCGCCCGGGAAGAGCACCGTCCCCTCGGATGGGCGGCCCAACGTGGTGCCGCTCTTCACCTTCGAGGACGCGGCGCGCTCGGAGCTGGTGGCCTTCCCGGAGCTGGAGGCCAAGGCATTCCTACGAGCCGTCGCGCGCAACACCTCTCCCAGCCCGGTGCTGGCGGGTCCGGTGGAGTTGCTGCGCGACAACGGCTTCGTGGGCTGGACGCAGACGCTGTTCGTGGCGCCCCAGGAGAAGTTCGAGCTGAGCTTCGGCCCGGACGACGCCATCCGCATCCAGCGCGAGGACAAGAAGCACCGCGAGGAGGTGGACTCGGTGAGCAAGTGGACGGAGCAGACCCTGCACCGGCTCATCTACCTGTCCAACCTGGCCGGCGAGGCGCGCACCGTCACCGTCACCGAGCGCATCCCCGTGGCGGAAATCGAGCACGTGAAGGTGGAGCTGGACACGAAGAAGACCACCGGCGGGCCTGTGCTCGACGAGAATGGCTTCGTCACGTGGAAGGTGGAGCTGCCCGCCAACGGGCACACCACGCTCCACCTGTGGTTCCGGATGTCGATGGCGCCAGGGGTGCAGATCTCCTGAGCGCCCGGCCCGCCGACCGCCCCCCGTCAGCTCGCGTGCCCGTGCGCGGGACGTAGAGCCCCGGACGGGCGGGCCTCGGCCTGGGGTGCGGCTGCCCGCACCTCGGACAGGCGGGCGAGCGTGAAGGCGCCCACGGCCATCACCAGGTCTCGCACCGCGACGTCGAGGAAGTGCCCCGTGGTGAGCAGGCTCAGCGCAATGCCCACCAGCCAGGCGGCGACGACGTACGCGCCGAGGCGCGTCAGCTTCGAGAGGACGAGAACCCCCGCCACGATTTCGATGACACCCACCGCGTGCATGAACGTCGAGGCGGGAACGAGCCGGGCAAGCCAAGGGCTCAGGTACTGCGTCCAGTCCGTCAGCAGATTGAAGAACTTGTCGAGCCCCGCGACAATCGGCACCAGGCCGAATGCAAGCTTCAGGGCCCACCACGACTGATTCAGTCGGCTATCCATTGAGACCTCCAGGGATTGGCAGCAACGCTGCGGGTTCTGCCCATCAGAGTCGCGAGGGGCGCCCGAGGTGACAGCGCGAAAGGCTGTCACCCTTTCACCGGCCAAGGCATCCAATGGGTATGAATCCGAGGAACCTTCCAGACGAAGCGCCAGGCGCAAGTCCGCCCTCCGACGAGGAAATCGCCCTGCGCGTGCGCGAGGGAGAGACGGCACTGTTCGAGGTGCTGATGCGCCGGCACAACCAGCGCGTGTACCGCGCGGTGCGCTCCCTCCTCCAGGACGAGGCCGAGGTCGAGGACGTGATGCAGCAGGCGTACGTCCAGGCGTTCACCCACCTGTCGCAGTTCGAAGGAAGCTCGCGGTTCTCGACATGGCTCATCCGCATCGCGGTGAACGAGGCACTCCAGCGCCTGAGGCACCGCAGCCGGCTGGTCGCCCTCAACGGTGGAGCCCATGGCACTCCGGAGGAAGACATGAAGCTTCTGGAGCGCAACGAGCCCGACCCGGAGCGGCGCGCCTTCGGCCGGGAGCTGGCGCGGCTCCTGGAGCTGACGCTCGACGAGCTGCCAGACATCTACCGCACCGTCTTCATGCTCCGTGAAGTCGAGAAGCTGTCCACGGCGGAGTCCGCCGAGGCGCTATCGGTCAGCGAGGAGGTGGTGAAGACGCGGCTGCACCGCGCCAAGGCGCTCGTCCGCCAGGGGATGGAGTCACGGCTCGACGGCCACTTCGAGGAGGCGTTCACCTTCCAGGCCCCGCGCTGTGACCGGGTGGTTGCCGCCGTGCTCTCCCGCATCGGGGCGAGCCGGCACTGAGAGGATGCGCTCCACGTCGAACACGGCTGCCCAGCAGACTCCAGGTGGCTCACGTGAGGTTCATTTCACGGGAACGGGCGTCGGCTGTTCCGGGACGATGACCGAGACCTTGCCGTCCTCCTGTTGGAGGGTGTGCGTGCTGCCGATGGCGAAGCGCTGGAACTCCTCCACCGTTGCCGGTGAGTACGCGACAGGCGGATGGCCGTCGCCCTGGAAGACCACGCTGTATGTCGCGCCGCGTGCGTTCCGCTCCTTCTCGCCCTTTCGCAGCGCCTTGGCGGGACGCAGCTCGGCGTCCGTCGGCCAGCGTATCTCGAGGGTGTTGCCGGTCGCCTTCACACTCCGGTCATGGGCCCAGCTCCACTCCTTCCAGGAGTACCAGGGCGCATCGCGCGGCACGCTCCGATAGCGGGGCTCCTTCCGGGAGCGTCGCTCGTCGACGTAGCGCGGCTCCTTCCGCGTCTTGGTCACGGAGCAATAGCGGGTGGTGCAGCGCTGCTCTCCCCCGGTACACGTGGTCTTGCACGTGGCGAAGCCGTTCTTGTTGCTCGTGCAGCTCTCTTTGCAGTCTCGGCGCGTGGTGGTGCAGTCCTCGCCGCAGGCTTCTTTGTCTCGGTAGGTCTCGGTGGTGTACCCGGCCTGCTTCCGCTCCGTGTAGTAGACAGTCTCGTAGCCATCGAGCACCTGGTCGTCGTGGTGGTGGCGCGAGCCCAGGGCTTTCACCTGGATGGCGTCTTCGGGGCGATCCTCAGCGAAGCCCTCGTCCTCGACCAACTGGTAGCGCTCCACGGTGACCGTGTGCTCCCAGGTGACTTCCTTGACCTGGAGGGTCCTCGTCCACTCCGGCCCGGCCCGCACCTGCGCGGGTGTCGTCTGTGCAGGCTCCGGCTTCGACTTCTGCGAATTCATCGCCAGGGGACAGCAACACCCGAAGAACGCCACGATCAGGAGCACGTAAGTGCACCCGCGCCGGGACGACGGGCTCGCATTCTGCTGCGCGTTCGACGCTGGGGGCGTGGGCGTGTCTGTTCCCTGCGGCGCCGAGGCACCGCAGTTCTTGCAGCCGCCGTCCAATGCGCGTTGGTCGCTGTCACAATATGCGCACCGCCAGTTGGGGCCGGCGGTGGCCATTCTCAGGAGCGCCTCATCCGTCACCGTCACCGCGGAGGCCGTGTCCTCCGGCATCTCGTACTGCTCACTGCCATCCTTGGCGTTCTTGCAGTGCTGGCACACCATGTAGCGGCCGAGGTTGCGGTGATTGCAACTCGAGCAACGCCAGAACATCTCAATCTGCCGCTCCGACATTCGTGGTTCGACTCCCTGGGCGCACGTCCTGCTGGGCGAGGCCCCTATACCATGCAGCCCACCGGACTTGTTCCGAGGCTCAGTCGTCCAAAGTGGCGGACCCGTTGTCCAGGCGAGTCAGCGCGGGGCGAGCAGATAGGCCCAGGCATCCTTCGTATGGATGCCTCCGACCTCGACGATGCTCGCCGAGTCGACGTCGTACAGCACGAGCCCGCGGGGATACGTGGAAAGGAGGAGCGTCCGCCCATCCGCGCTGATGTCATGCACCTTGCGTAGCGACTCGATGTCAATCTCGCGAGACGCATCGCGCTCGAGGTCGTACTCGAACAGGCGCTCGCCGCCGTCGACGGGGTCGGGGCGCGCCCCGTAGAAGTACACGGTCCGCCTGCGCACGTTCCCAAGGAGGAAGTCACTCGAGACGCACCAGTCCTCGAAGGTGTGGAAGGTGCGCTCCTGGCCGGTGCTCAGGTCGAAGCGCCGGTACGAGCCGGGCTTCATTTCACAACCGTTGTTCTCGGGACGGTCCTCGCCTTCGCGGAAGAAGACCAGCGTGTCCCCCAGCAGCGTGGCGGCCGTCATCTTGCGGCGCTGCTGGCGCAGGGGCGGGCCCATCTTCCACGGCTTCGTGCCGGTCGGGTCGAGGGTGGCGACGCGGACGTCACGCGAGGTCCTCAGAACGTTGCGGAGCTCGCCCGCCGCCGGCGCATAGCAACTGTCCGTCACGCCGGGCGGGAGCACGCGAACACCGACGGGACGAGGGGCAAAGCTCCAGCTCCACCACTGGCACTCGGAACTCCTGGCATGACCGACGAGCACACGTGAGCCGTCCGGAGTGAAGGCCTCGGGGCCCTGGGAGTAGAAGGTCCCGTCGCTGAACCACGCCTCGGGGCGGCCAGGGGAGACCGACAGGACTCCATTGCGGTCGCCCATGATGATGAAGTCGCCCTTCGTCAGGCGTCCGGCCTTGTCGGTGGGCGGGGCGTACTCGCGGCCATCCACGGCCAGGCGGACATGGCCAGACATGATTGACGCCGACACCGCCCAGCGTCCGGTCGGCGGGTGCACGGTCAGGAAGCTGAGGTAGCACTTCTTCCATTCGTGCTCGACCTGGCCCCGCTTCGGGCCCGCGACGAAGCGGGTCTCATCGAGGACACGGCAGTCCGCGAGGGTGCGTGTGCCATCCGGGTCGACGAGGGAGACCTTCCCCTCATCGGCGACAATCACCGGGATGGGCGAGGTGGCGGGCTCGGACTCGGCCCACGCCGAGGTCGCGAACGTGGCGGCCAGTGCGGGTATCAGGAGTGTGGTGCGCAGGATGTCGGTCATGGGGGTGATGACGGACATGTCGCGTCTGTATTTAGAAATACATACTTCCTTCACTTGATGCTCATGATGCTGTTGCCACACGGCTGCACGGGACCCTACGTGCGCCAGGGTTGCATCCAGAAAGACGAAGACCCGGGAAGAGGAACTCCTCTCCCGGGTCCTTCATGTCCGACGCTTCAGGAAGCCCGCGTCACTTCTGGCCCGCGAGCCACGAGCCCCAGCGCACAATCTTCGTGCCGCCCTCGGACTCGCGCTTGCCGCCAGCGACGACGCGCTCGGTGCCGCTGGCGAACGGCTCGAAGCGCGCCTCGTAGGCCAGGCCCGCGAGCCCCGGGGCCCACGGGTCGGCCGCGTAGGTCTGCGTGAAGACGCGCTCGGTGCCCTCGACGTTCTCCGTGCTCTGCTCGGTGAGCGTGGGAACGGTGCGGCCCTCCGCGGTGAAGGTGCCCCGGGTGCCGGACGCGGCGGCGGCCGGAGGCCAGTCCCCCGAGGACAGCACCTCCCAGGGCAGGTTCATCAACCGCTCCTCCAGGGGCTCCGGCTCGGTCTGGGAGAAGTCGGAGCAGGGAGCGGCCTTCGCGTCCTCGACGGGCCCCTCGGTGCGCAGGAGGTAGCCGGCCTCGGCGGCGAAGCACACGCGCTGCACGCCGGGCCCGGGGCCCACGTTCACGTACCGGTCATAGTACGTACCCGGGCCCAGGGGCCGCTCCAGCGCGGGCACGGGAGCGCTGGCCTCCGCCGAGCCCTCGCGGAACTCGCGCAGCTTCAGCGAGAAGCCGCCCGGAATGCGGAAGCCGGCCGTCTCGGTGGTCGACTCGAGCAGGCCGTGGGTGAGGTAGAGCGGGCCCGGCGCGTTGGCGTACACGCTCTCGCGCAGGGGGCCGTCCACGGGACGCTGGTCGCTGACGTAGCGCAGGGCCTCCCACGTCCGGCCGGCGATGGAGGGCGTCTCGGCGGTGGCCTTGCCGGGGTGGGGCACGTCGAGCGGGCGCGTCGTGTCCGCGCGCACGGGCAGCAGCAGGTCCTGCGCCAGCCGCGGCTGGGCCAGGGGCCTGCCGGACGCGTCGGTGTAGGACACGCGCACCCAGACCCAGGGCTGCTGCACGGCGACCACCTCCAGCGTCAATTCGCCGCCGAGCGTCAGCGCGTGGCCGCCACCGCGTGGCTCGGGTCCTCGAGTTGCGGAAAAGGAATAGGTGACACGGTCGCCCACGCGGGCGCGCTTCCAGGCGTCAGCGGCCTGCATGGGGGCGGACTCCTGGGTGTCGGAGGGGGAGCGGCTGCTCGACTTCGTGCTCTCGCAGCCGGGGAGGAAGGACAGGGCCGCGCCCAGCAGCGCGGCGACAGGGAGGTTGGCGTAGCGCATTTGCATATGCGACTGGATACACCGCCGGTTCATTCACGCCTATCCGGGCATCGCTGTTTTCCAGGCAACTTCTGGCGCGATGCACCGAGAATGAATTCATCCGACTGCGGTGCGTCGTGGGCCGTTGACGCACTCCGCCCGGAGGCGTTGCCAGCGTGTCGCGGGGAACCTGGGTCGGGTGTCCGAGACCCCAGGGCGGGTGACCGATTACCAGACGTCACTGTGCTGTTCCGCAACGCCCCGGAGTCCTAAGGGGAATCCGTAGCGCTGACGCCGGCTTCCACCCGCGGATGTCATTTCCATTTACAATCGCGGGTCTGGAACCTGGAGCGCGGGCACTCCAGCTAATGAGCCTAATCTCGTTTTTCTAGTCTATGGGACTGATTGGCCCGTCAATTGCTGATGGGTCCGGGCGCGTCGTGCCGCGGCTGGTGGGAACCAGGCGGACGGCGCATCCCCCGCAGTCAGGTGTCCGAGGAGTCCCCCCATGCTCAAGAACGTGTTCAAGGGTGCTGCTGTCCTGGTGGTGGGTTGTGGCGCGCTGCTGTCCGGCTGCGGTAACGACGCCCAGGACCTCCAGAGCGAGAACGATGAGATTGTGTCCAACCTCGTCGAGGCCGGCTTCCCGAAGGACGACATCATGATCGTCGACGGCGCCGTGTACACGGGCCGCGACGCCCACGTGACGCTCGAGGCGTCCCGCGAGATTCTGGGGAACGACAAGCAGACCCAGGAGCAGTACCGCACGACGAACCTCGTCGGCACCACCGTGACGAAGATCTGCGTCAACCCGACCTCCACGTTCACCAGCTACAGCCGCCTCAGCGCGGGCCTGGACGCGGCCATCCAGAACTACAACCAGCGTGGCCTGCGCATCACCTTCGCGCGTGGCCCCACCACGGGCTGCACCGCGAACATCACCGCGCAGACCTCCTCGGGCGCGGGTGGCTCCGCGGGCTTCCCGTCGGGCGGCAAGCCCTACGGCACCATCAACATCGGCACCGGCCTGCAGAGCTACAGCGCTGACGTGAACGAGCACGTCATCACCCACGAGCTCGGCCACGCCATCGGCTTCCGTCACTCGGACTACTACAACCGCGCCATCAGCTGCGGCGGCTCCGCCTCCAACGAGGGCACCGCCGGCGTGGGCGCCGTCCTCATCCCCGGCACGCCGAGCACGGCGACGGTGGGCGGCTCCATCATGAACTCCTGCTTCCGCTCGACGGAGACGGGCGAGTGGACCAGCTCCGACATCACCGCGCTGGACTACCTGTACTGAGAAATGATGCGTAAGCCCCATGGTTCATTCATGACTCCGTGGGGCCCGCTTCTCGCGGGCACCGCACTGCTCCTGGGCGTCATGGCCTGTGGAGAAGAAGAGGATGCGGTGCCCGTGGAGCCTCCTCGGCTCTGCGAGGAACCTCCGCAGCAGCCGGACGTGAGCAGCCAGGCGCAGTGCGGCGTGCTGCTCGAATTCACTCCCATCAACAGCTACCAGGGCGAGCTCGCCGACATCGTCCAGGACCGGGAGGGCTCCGTCGTCCTGATTGACGGGCGGTGCACCGGTACGCTGATTCAAGCGAGCGCGGGGCCGGTGGTGCTGACCGCGGGCCACTGTGTCGGGCTCGGAGACCGGTCGCTGCTGGTCTTCAACTTCGAGGACTCCGCCGACGGCGACCCGCTCATCACCGAGGGAACCGTCATCGAGCAATCGGACGCGCCGGACTACGCGCTCATCCAGCTCGACAAGCTCCCGGAGGCAGTCGCTCCGGTGCTGCTGACGTCCCAGACCACCGAGCGCCTGGCCATCATCCAGCATCCCCGGGGCAAGCCCAAGGTCATCGCCGAGGGCAATTACGCCGCTTCGTGCAACCAGCTCATCTACTACACGAGCCTGGACACCCTCGTCGGCAGCTCCGGCGCGGGCGTGCTGAACCACCAGGGCTACGTGGTGGGCGTCCACACCGACGGCGACTGCACCTATCAAGGCCTCGGCACCAACCACGGCGCGACGGCGCAGGCGATTGTCGACGCGTCCCCGTACCTGCGGGCCGAGGACATCGCCGAGCGCTGAGGACGCGCTGACGTCCCGCCTGGCACGGGTGTTCCGCTTCAGGGCCGGGCGCTCCTTCGTGGCCCCGCTGATGAGAAGCACGGAGACACGGGGGCCCCCTTCTCCGGGCCCCCGCTTCCGGCGACTCGACTACGGCACGAGGTTGAACTCACCCTCGCGCAGCAGATGCTCGATGGCGGGCGTCACCTTCGCCTCCGCGAGCTCCGCCACGCGCACCGCGGGGAAGCGTACGCCGACCCCCTGGTTCAGCCGGTGGTACAGCGTGTTCGTCCCCAATGAGTAGAGCTGCAGGCCGCGCAGCGCATACACGCCGTCCAGCTTCGACAGGCCCGCGTGCCCCGCCTCGAAGCGCAGCGTCAGGGTGTGCGTCCCCGCGCCGAGCTGGTCCGTCACCTGCGCCTCGGCCACCGGACGCTCCACGCCCTTCGCGTCCGTGGCCACCAGCGTGCCGGTGACTTCGTACCTGTCGAGCGCCGCGCTCTCCAGCACCACGTCCACCTCCAGCGTGGCCACCTTCCCGGCCGCGTCACGCACCAGCCGCGCGCGTCCTGCCGAGTCGATGCGCGCCGTCGGCACCGCGAAGCCGAAGGACGTCTGCGCCAGCCGGTCGAAGGCCTGCCCACCCGCCGAGCCCACCGCGCGCACCTCCAGCACCCATGCGCCCGGCTCGTCCTTCTCGCTCATCGCCCGCGACACCATCGCCCGGTGCTCGCCGCCCACCTTCACCACCGGCACCACGCGGTCCTTCTCGAAGCGCGGCGTGTAGAGCACGGCCTCGTAGCGCACGTGGTCCACCTTGTCGGCGGACTGGAGCGCCACCGTCACGTAGCCGTCGTCGCCGGGGAAGAGCTGCATCGCGGACGAGGTGAGCGACAGCTCGATGCTCGACGACGGCTGACGCACCTCCACCGCCAGACCCAGCTCCGCTGCCTTGCGGCCCACCTGCACCTGGTACTGGCCACGCCCCATCTCCTTGTCGAGGCGCAGCATGGAGATGGGCTTCGCAATCCCCGCGGACTCGAGGCGCTTGGGGTCCACGCCGAGCTGCGCGTTGCCCTGCCGCGCCGCGCGCACGTCCGCGCGGACGCCCTTCGCGTCCAGCATCGTCACCTCGCGCAGGGCCTCCTCGCCGGCCTTCGGGTTGTTGCCCTTGGGAATCAGCATCACCCACGCGTCGTCCGGCGTGTCGATGGGCAGCGCGAGCTGCGTGGCCGCCGAGCCCGGCGCCACGTGCAGCACCGTGGACTTCGAGCGGCGCGTCTCCGGTGCGAGCGGCGCCGCCAGCGGCTGCTTCGGCGACGACGGGTTGGACACCGACACGAGCCCGGGGCCGATGCCCTCGCTCGCGTCACGCGCGAACAGCCTGCCGGGAGCCACGTCTCCGGCGGAGAGAGAGGCACCCGCGGTGCGTTGCATGTCGGCGGCCATGGCGGGCCCCTGCGTGAAACCGAGAATGGCGGCGGCCAGCGCGACGCCAGCGGACCGGATGAAGAAGTGAGGGAAGTTCATGTGCAGTCTCCGGTTCCGCATCAGTGAAGCGCCTGGACGACGACATAGTTGTCCAGACCCCAGTAGTAGTCGTACGCCAGCGCGCCACACCAGTTGGAGCCGCCCGGCGGCGCCTGCACACAGTCATTCGAGCCCGACGAGCCCGTCGTCGCGTCGAAGCCGTACTTCGCCACGAGGCACGCGTCGCAGATGCCGTCACCCGCCCACGAGTCGGGGCACACCTGGCTCCACGTCGGGTAGTAGTAGGGGTCGAGGTACGGGTTCCAGCTCGCGGTGCTGGGAATGCGGTAGCTGCTCGCGTAGCCGTAGGCGATGAGGCAGTCCGGCTCCGGGTAGCCGTTGTTGAGCTGGCTCGACGAGCACCCGTACTTCCACACGGTGTGGTTCGTCATGAAGTCCGTCGCGTAGCCCGAGTAGTAGTTGTTGCAGGCCTGCCCCGCGGCGGCCACGTTCGTCTCCGGCGTGTACGTCTGGTTGGCCGGCGCGGGAATGGGCGCGGACGCCACCTTCTGGCCAACGAGATAGCCGCTGTTGTGGCAACTGCGGCGCGACTGGTGATGGTTCAGCCGGCTGTCGTCGATGATGATGTTGCCGAAGTAGCCCGAGCTGTCATTGCCGATGAAGCCGTCGGTGCCCGCGTTGAAGCTGCCCCAGCCGAGCAGCGCCGCGGCCTTGAGGCCAATCGTATACAGGTAGCCGCCGCAGTGCGCGTCGCTGGAGAACAGGTTCGCGTACACCTTGTTGCCGCGCACCACGGAGATGGGCTTGCCGCCCACCGTCGTCGCGCCCTGCGTGCCGGCGAACGTCCCGTTCGAGTTGTACACGCGCATGTTGTCCGTGCGCTGCTGCACCACCGCCGGGTTGTTGTAGCTGCCGCCTCCGAAGAACTCGACGATGCTGTTGGCGATGTTGAGGAACGAGCCGCTCGTCGTCACCTGGTCCGCCAGCGGCGTGCCCGTCAAATCCGGCGCGGAGAAGATGACCTGCGAAATCTTGCTCGTCACCTGGCTGACGGCGTAGCCCTTCGCGCTCACCGCGCCGGTGTGGCCCAGCATGTACCGCAGGGGGCTGGAGCCGTTGGAGTGGGTGATGACGGTGAAGCTGGTGATGCCATTGGCATTCACCCACGGGACAATCTGGTCGACGATGGAGCCCCAGCTACACTGGCTGTAGCCCGCGCAGCTCGCGCCGGGATAGCCCACGACGAGATAGGGCCGGCCGTTGCGCATGGTGTCGATGGACGACTGCGTCCAGTACCCCACCGCCGAGCTCGTGGATTGGTCACCGGTGCCGTGAACGAAGACGACGCCCGCGTTGGCGAGCGCGTCACCGCTCGCGCCCAGCAGCACCGCGGCGAATGCCGCGAGCGCCAGGCTTCTTCTGGATGAGAGATGCATGAGACCTCCGTGAGGGGGAGTGGCAGCACCTCACGAAAGCGGACCTGGATAAAAGGCGCACCGCGCAACTCAAGAGTCACGGCGACGTGCGGCTTCCAGCTTCGGACAGCTCACGAAACGGGGCGGAAGCGACCCGGGTATTCGGCGCACGTCGGGCACTCCTGGTAAATGCGGCCCTCCCTACTTCGGAGGAACCCCGCATGAAGTCCACCTGGAAGACCCTCGCGCTCGTGCTGCCGCTGCTCGCGGCGTGTGGCGGTGCACCGCAACCGGAGCCCACGCCGGCTCCCGAGACGCAAGCCGCCTCGCTCACCACGCCCACCGCCACGGTGCGCTTCTTCACCGGCTGGACGCACGAGCAGCGCGGCGCCATCGTCCGCGGCGGGCAGCTCGTCGTGGACTACGACCTGTACCGGATGACGGACTGCCACAGCAGCACCTACGCCGGCCAGCAGGCGTGGGACACGCTGGCCTACGTGCGCTTCCTGCCGGGCGGGCAGCTCTTCTCCGGCAGCGTGAAGGAGGCCACGGGCAGCACCACCTTCGTGAGCAAGCCCTTCGTCGTCACGGTGCCCTCGGACGCCACCAGCGTGGAGACGTGGTTCTTCACCTCCGGCCGCATGTGCACCAGCCGCTATGACAGCAACTACGGCGCGAACTACGCCTTCCCCGTGGAGGCGCAGTCTCCCGCGGCGGTGGTGTGGGCCGGTGACTGGGGTGGCAGCTTCGCGCGCGACTGCGTGCACCGCGACGGGCTCGCGGACCCCATCGTCATCGACAGCTACGTCATGCAGCGCGCGTGCAAGTGGGTGGACGCGGACGTGTACGTTCCCGGCGTGACGGATGCAGCCACCGCGCGGCCGGAGCTCGTCCAGGCGCAGGTGGAGTTCAGCGTGGATGGCGGCCCGCTCCAGTACAAGTGGCTGAGCTACCAGGGCCGCGTGGGCAACAACTACCGGTGGCAGTGGAATCTGGCCGCGGAGCCGCTCGCGTACACGACGTGGGCGCAGTACACGTTCGCCTTCCGCTACTCCACGGATGGCGTGAACTGGTACCGCATCGCCCTCGGCGCCGGCCCCTCGGGTGGCGCCACGCGCACGGTGCAGCGCGCCTTCTGAGCGCTCGCGCGGAAATGGCCGCCGGTGGACGCTGACCTCCGGCGGCCCGCGGGATTCCATGTCCCCCCGCACGTGCGGGCGCTAGTCTCGCCGCCTTTGCAGGAGCCGGGCGGGCTGGCCCGACGAAGGGAACGCGAGATGACCGACAGCAGTCCACGCGGCGAGGAGCGGCTCCGGACGGGAATCCCCGGCCTCGACACCGTCCTTCGCGGCGGCTTCCGGCCCGGCCGCACCTATATGGTGATGGGGCTGCCGGGCGCGGGGAAGACCATCCTCGCCAACCAGGTCTGCTTCCATCACGCGGCGAACGGCGGGCGCGTGCTCTACGTCACGCTGCTGGCCGAGTCCCACACGGAGCTGGTCGCCAACCTCCGCTCACTCACCTTCTTCGACGCCTCGCGCCTGCCCGACGCGGTGACGTACCTGAGCGCCTTCACCGTCCTGGAGCAGGGCGGGCTGGAGGCGCTGGCGGAGCTCCTCCGCAGGGAAATCCGGGCGCAGAAGGCCACGTTGCTCGTGCTCGACGGGCTCGTGGCCGCGGAGGAGGCGGCGCCGTCACCCCAGGCACTCAAGAAGTTCATCCATGGCCTCCAGGTGGTGACGAGCCTGGTGTCCTGCACCACGCTGGTGCTCACCACCGGTGGCGGCAAGGGCCTGCGCGCCGAGCACACCATGGTGGACGGCCTGCTCCTCCTGAATCAGCGGCTCTTCGGCGCCCGGACCATCCGCGAGCTCGTCGTGCGCAAGTTCCGCGGCAGCGACTACCTGCTCGGGAAGCACAGCTTCGAAATCACGCGCAACGGCATCATCCTCTACCCCCGGCTGGAGACGCTGGTGGACGAGGATGCGCCTCCGCCCCAGCTCGGAAATGCGCGCAGCGCCTTCGGCATCAAGGGGCTGGACAAGATGCTGTCCGGCGGGCTCCCCGCCGGCTCGTCGACGCTGCTACTCGGCCCTTCCGGCAGCGGGAAGACGCTGCTGGGGCTGCGCTTCCTCGCGGAAGGAGCGCGCCTGGGCGAGCGGAGCCACTACTTCGCCTTCTACGACTCGCCCGAGCGGATGCGGGTGCAGGCCGCCGGCGTCGGCATGAAGCTGGAGCCCCTCATCGAGCGCGGGGACCTGGAGGTGAGCTACCGGGCGCCCACGGAGAACATCCTCGACAAGCTGGGGGTGCAGCTGCTCTCGGCCATCCGTGAGCGCGGGGTGAAGCGGCTCTTCCTCGACGGGTACGACGCGCTCCAGAGGGCCGCCGTGCGGCCCTCGCGCACGGCCCGCTTCCTGGCGGCGCTGGTCAACGAGTGCCGCCTGCGCGGGGTGACGCTCGTCTACTCGGTGGAGACGACGATTGCCTTCGGCCCGCAGGTGGAGCTGCCGATGCGGGGCATCTCCATGGTGGCGGAGAACCTCCTCTACCTGCGCCAGGTGGAGGTGCGCTCCGAGCTGCGCCGCTTCATCTGCGCACTGAAGGTGCGCAACAGCGGGTACGACGCCGCCCTCCGGGAGCTGACCATCGGCGCGAAGGGGCTGGAGGTGGGCGGGACGTTCGAGGGTGCCCAGCAGCTCCTGACGGGCCTGGCCCGGACCGGCGGGAAGGCACCACGCCTCCGTGCCCGCCGGGGGAAGTAGCATGGGGCCCATCCTCATCGTCGACGATGAGTTCGGCATCGTCGAGGCCATCCGGGACCTGCTCTCCGACGAGGGCTACCGGACGGCCGTCGCGCTCAACGGCCGCGAGGCCATGGAGCGCATGGCGGAGGAGCGACCCGCCCTCGTGCTGCTCGACTACATGATGCCGGTGATGAATGGCCCCGCGGTGCTGGAGGCCATGGAGCGCAACGACGCCCTGCGGGACGTGCCCACGGTGATGATGAGCGCGAGCAGTCCGAGCCGCTGGCGGCACCTGCGCTGCACCGCCTTCCTGCCCAAGCCCTTCACCCTCACCCAGCTGCTGGAGACGGTGCGCCGGCTCGCCGGGCCCCCCGACGCTCGCTAGCCCGGCCCGTGCTCCACCGCTCCGCGCCCTGACAGGCAGCCGACATCCGGCGCGGTGGCGCCACGCCGTTGCCCAGCCCGCGCCCGCGTTCTGCCAGACTGCGCGCCGTGACTGCCTCCGCCCTCTACCGCGACTGTGCCCGCCTCTTCATGGTGGGCTTCCCCGGCACCCGCATCGACAGCGACCTCGCCGAGCTGATGGACGACGGCATCTACGGGGCCATCCTCTTCAAGCGCAACGTCGGCACCGCGCAGGAGACGGCCGCGCTGTGCCGCGAGCTGAAGACGCGCGCCGGCCGGCCCTTCATCCTGTCGGTGGACCAGGAGGGCGGACGCGTGGCCCGGCTGCGCGGCGCGCCCTTCACCACGCTGCCACCCATGCGCGAGCTGGGACAGCACGGCGACGCGGCCCGGGTGGAGCGCGTGGGCCGGCTGCTCGCGCACGAGCTGCGCGCGGTGGGCTTCGACTGGGACTTCGCGCCGGTGCTGGACGTGGACACCAACCCGGCCAACCCCGTCATCGGCGACCGCAGCTTCAGCCGGGACGCGGAGGAGGTGGCGCGGCTGGGCATAGCGCTCGCGCGCGGGCTGGAGGCCGGTGGCGTGGCGTCCTGCGGGAAGCACTTCCCCGGCCATGGCGACACCACCACGGACAGCCACCTGACGCTGCCCCGGCTGCCTCATGGGTTGGAGCGGCTGCGGCAGGTGGAGTTGGTGCCCTTCCGCGCCTTCGCCAGGGCGGGGCTGGCTTCGCTGATGACGGCGCATGTCCTCTTCGACGCGCTGGACCCGGGCGTGCCCGCCACCATGAGCACGCGCGTGCTCCAGGGCGTGCTGCGCGAGGAGCTGGGCTTCGACGGGGTGCTCGTCAGCGACGATTTGGAGATGAAGGCCATCGCGGACCACTACTCCGTGGAGGAGGCCACGGTGCAGGGCACGCTCGCGGGCGTGGACCTGTTCCTGGTGTGCCACCGCGCGGACGTGCAGCGCCGCGCGATTGAGGCGCTGGTGAAGGCAGTGGAGTCCGGCCGCGTCCCGCGCTCGCGGATTACCGAGGCGCATCGGCGGCTCGACGCGCTGGCGGCGCGCTTCGCGCACCCGGCGGAGGAGCGGCTCGCCACGCTGGGCGGCACGGAGCACCGCGCCCTCGCCGAGGGACTCGACAGCGCCTTCGCCGGCAAGGACCCCACCGAGGTGATGCTGGCGTCCCGCTGAGGGCGCGGGCCTCCGCTATTTCTTCGGAGCCTGTACCTCCGTGTCGGCCTTCGGCGGGAAGTTCGGGCCCGGCCCGGCGCCGGGCTCTTGCGAGAGATGGCTGTGGCGGAGGCTGCGCTGCGCCTCGAGCTCCCACGTACCGCCCTTGTCGGAGGAGGGAGGAACCTGTGGCGAGGTGAAGCCAGGCGCGCCGATGCCTCCGGGGCTGCCCTCCGCGCCGGAGCGGTCCTGCGGCCCGGGTTGGTCCTGCTCTCCCTGCACGGGAACCTGCTGCGGACGGCGGAACTCGTCGGGCGTGGAGTTGGCGCCCTGCTGCTCGTTGCCGATGCCCGAGCCACCCGTGGCGGGCGGCTGCTTGGAGCCCGGGTCCGCCCAGCCGTCCCTCTGCCGTGACTGGGGCTGCGGATTGCCGGGGAGGAAGCTGTCGGTGGGCTGCTGCTGGTTCGCGACGCCCTCGTACGCGCTCCCCGGCTGCGGTATCGGCTTGTCGCGCTCGCAGGCGGTGCCCAGCAGCGCGGCCGCGGCCAGCGCGCCCGGCAACAACAACCCGCGGCGGAAACCTCCCTGGTGCATGTCCCTCTCCTTGGGTGGAGCCATGTGCTCTCCCAGAGGGATGGACACCCGCCCGCTTCGCCGGGAGTTGGCGGGAGGGCGGACAGGCGCCCCCCGGCCCACTCGACTCAGCGACGGTTCAGGTCGTTGCGGTCCTGCCAGCCCAGCGGAGCGAAGCCCGAGCCGGTCTGGTGGTACGTCATGTTGCCCTGCTCGGCGCCGTCCTCGCCGCCCAGGCCCTGCGCGGCGGGCGAGTAGTCGGCGCCGCCCAGCATGCCGTACCGGTCCGCCATCATCTTCCCGGCGTCATCCCGGAGGGAGTTGTTCTGCTTCCCGTCCGTCTTCGGCGTGCGCGGGTCGATGCTCGAGCCAAGCTGGTGGATGGTCGAGTTGTAGCCACGGTCCGCCGGCTTCGTCCACGGCGCGAGGCGCGCGTCCGACGTCTGCTCACCCTCGATGTTCCGCTGGGCCTCGGGCTGATGGCCGCGCTGGGCAAAGACATTGCCCCGCGACTCCCCGGGCTGCTTGCCACCCGTCTCGGGCAGCCCACCGCAGCCCGCGCTCAGCAGCACGCCCACGGCCAGCGCCGCCGCCTGGCCCCACCGCCGAAAAGTCCGCTCGCGCATGTCCACTCCTCCGAATCCCTGCAATCGGTTGTCCGTCACCCCGAGGAGTTGGGCACGCCGGGTGTCCGAACCACGGGGCGGCTACACAGCGGCCCGTCTGGCCGCTCGGGCCCAGGTATAGCCTCAGCGACGGGCGCGGGCAGCAACCTTCGCGGTGCCCTTCTTCGCCGTGGCCTTCCGGGCAGGCGCCTTCTTCGCGGTGGCCTTCTTGGCCGGAGCAGTCTTCTTCACGGCCTTGGCACCGGTGGTCTTCTTCGCGGGCGCGGCCGTCTTCACGGGTGCGGCCTTCTTCGCGGGGGCGGCGACGGGCGCGCTCTCGCTCTTGCCGCTGCTCTTCGCGCCGAGCGCGGCGAGCACCTCGTCCACGTGGCCGTTCACCTTCACCTTGGGCCAGACCTGCTTCACGCGTCCATCAGGACCGATGAGGAAGGTGGTGCGGGTGATGCCCTCGAACTTGCGGCCGTAGAGCGACTTCTCGCCCCAGACGCCGTACGCCTCGAGCATCCGGTGCTCCGGGTCCGCGAGCAGCGGGAAGGGCAGGCTGTACTTCGACGCGAACTTCCGGTGGCGGTCCACGCTGTCCGCGGACACGCCCAGCACCACCGCGCCGGCGCCCCGCAGCGTCGAGTGCTCGTCGCGGAAGTTGCACGCCTCGGTGGTGCAGCCGGGAGTGTCGTCCTTCGGATAGAAGTAGAGGACGACGTGCTTGCCCGCGTGCTGCGCGAGCGTCACGGAGTTGCCGTCCTGGTCGGGGAGCTGGAAGGCGGGGGCCTGGTCACCTGCTTGGGGCATGGGCATGGCGCCTCATTAACGGCAAATCGCGCCGCCCTCAACGTCCAGCGTCGTGCCTCCGGCATCCGCTACGGCGGGTTGCCCGCGTCACCGGGGCGGGGGCCCGCGGGCTCGCCGACGTGGGCCGTGCCCTCCTCGCCCTCGGGGTGGGCGTGCGCCTCGTACTTCACGAGGTCCGCGTGGCACTGCGCCAGCGCGTGCTGCAGCGGCACGCGGGCCGACTCCTCGCGCGTCTCGCCCAGCTTCTTCGCCAGCGCCTCGCACGCCGCGCGCTTCACGTCCACCGCGGCGGTGCCGGGCCCGGTCGCGCCCGGCGTGGCCAGGGGACGCGGGGGCAGCGTGCCGCGCAGGGTGCGGATGGCGGACAGCCGCGCCTCCGCCTCCGGCCGCGCCTTCGAGTCGCGGGGCACCGCCTCGAACTCGGCGATGACGGCGTCCCATTGGGCGTCCCGGGGAGGCACGCCCTTGTCGACGAGCGCGGTGTAGTCCGCCTCCGCCTTCTTCAACTGCTCCGGGCCCTTGTCGCACCCGGGGGCCAGGAGCAGACAGAGCGACAGCGGCAGCGCGGCGAGACGTCGGATGGCAATCCTCATGAAGGGCGGGTCCTCCTGTCCCGCTGGCCTCCGGATTGAAGCACGGCTAGGGTGCCGCGTCGTGTCGCCCATCCTCCTTGCCTTCCTGGTCGGTCTCTCCCAGGGCCTGCTCCACGCGGTGGGGCCGGACCACTGCGCCGCCATGGCCACGCTCGGCACGCTGGGGGGAGGCCGCAAGCGCCTCGCCCTCGCCACGGCGCTGCGCTTCGCGCTCGGCCACGCGGCCATGCTGGGCGGTATCGCCGCCGTGTGCCTCCTGGCCGGCGTGGGCCTGTCGGAGACCTTCGAGCGCTGGGCGGAGGTGTTCGGCGGCGGCGTCCTCGTCGCGCTCGCGGTGACGGCGCTGCTCTTCCCCAACAGCCTCAATCACGGCCACCCGCACCTGCCCGGACACTCCAAGGAACCGCACGAGCACGTGCACACGGTGAGCACCGCGGCCGGCGCCTTCATGGCCATCAGCGGCGTGCGCTCGCTGCTGCTGGCGCTGCCCCCGCTGTTGATGGGCGGCAGCATGAGCCTGGCGGCGTGGACATACCTGCCCGGCTTCGCGCTCGGCATCCTCCTGGGCATGGGCGCGGTGGGCCTGCTCTTCGCGGAGGGGCTGTCCCGCCTGGGTGACGGGCTCACCGCGTGGGTGCAGCGCGCGGTGGCGCTGGGCTCCGGCGCGCTGGGCCTGTTCTGGATTGGCTCGCGGCTCGGCGGCTGACGCCGGCCGGGCCAGGCGCATCCACTACGAGCGCTTGTCCAGGATGCCCAGCGACATCATCGCCACGAGGAAGCCGTAGACGACGTGCTCGGGGCGGTTGGCGAAGGCCAAGAGCTCCGCCACGGTGCGGTTGCCGTCAATCTTCGGCAGGAGCTCCGCCTCCCACCGCTCCAGCTCCACCTCGTTGAGCTGGTAGGCCGGGGCCACGGCGGGGATGAGCCTGTCTTCGGGCTGCAGGAGGCGGCGCAGGCGCTCCGGCTTGTAGAGCTTCTTGATGCCGCGGACGATGAGGTTCGCCGGGTGCACGTCCAGCTTGATGGACTCCGAGGAGGCCTTCTCCTTGAAGCTCATCACGTACGTGCCCTCGTCCCACGCGAAGAGCGAGTAGATGACGGCCTTCACCTGCTGGCCCACGTAGTAGAGCCGCTCGGTGTCCTTGAGCAGGCCGCGCTCCACCAGCACGTCGCCGGTGCGGCGGTTGGTCTGCGCGGCCACCGCGGACGCGTCCTGGAGCTGCTCGGGCTTTATCTTCCCGACGCGCACGAGGAACTGGCCGAAGCGGTCCGCCAGGAGGTTGGAGAGGGCGAACACCGGCGTGCCCTTCTCGAAGTAGACGACCTTCTTCACCTTGCCCTTCTGGATGCCCAGCTCGCCCGTCTCGCGCGACAGGTAGAAGGCGGTGAGCAGCGAGGGCAGGTTGTCCTTCAGCTCGCCACGGCGGCTGCCCGGAGCGCCCGCCCCCACGGGCAACGGGTCCGGCGGCCGGCCCGGCGTGGGCGGACGCACCTGGGTGACGGGCACCTTCTGCATGGGGCTGGCGGTGAGGTTGGCGCCGCGGATTTCCGCCGTGATGTTGCCGCCGCCCGTCACCTTGATGCGGCCGGTCAGCTCCATGGCGTCCTGCGGGCCTTCGTCCTCCACGTCGATGTCCAGCTCCACCTCGAAGGCGTCATGCGTCGAGGCGGGCGGCGCCTTCTTCTCCACCGGGAGGACCTTCGTCATGGCCTCCAGGAGCTTCTGGGCCTCGAAGGGCTTCTCGAAGTAGCCGGCCGCCTGGTACTTCGTGCGCGACTCGACGGCGTGCTTGCCGCCCTTGAAGACGCCGGTGATGAAGAGGAGCGGGAGCTGGGGGTTGTCCTTCCGCAGCGCGTCCGCGAGGTGGTACCCCATCATGTCCGGCAGCAGGATATCGAGCACGGCGGCGGCCGGCGGGTTGGCCTTGGCCACCTCGATGGCCTGCTTTCCACGGTTGGCGCCGACGACCTCGTAGCCCGCATCCTCGAAGAGCTGGGTGAGGAGGGACAGAAGTTCCTGGTTGTCGTCGACGACGAGGATTCGGGGTGCCATCGCGGGGCGTACCGTACCAGATGCGGGGGGAAGGGTCAGACAATCCGCCTGCCCGCCGGCCCCGTTCCATGGAGGATGCATCCGTGCCGCCAGGGGGTTAGGGTGGCTGCCCCGTGATGTCCTCCACCCGTCATCCCCTCCTCTCCTGGATGGTGGGCCTGCTGGCCTGCCTCCCCCTCCTGCTGCCCGCCGGGGCCCTGGCGCAGTCCGACCCCGACGCGGGGGCTGATGCCGACGCGGGGGCCGACGCCGGCGGCGGCATCCATATCCCCATCCCCGACGCCTCCGTGGGCGAGGGAGGCCCGGACCGGGACAACCCCGAGGGCGAGGACGGCCATCTGCCCGTCACGTGCCGCCGGAGCGGGGACTGCGCGGCCCGCTTCACCTGTCAGGACGGCCTGTGCCGCTATACGGGGGTGCGCAAGGCGGAGAGCGCGGGGTGCCTGCTCGGCCCCGAGGCCACCCTGCTGGTGGTGGGACTGGCCGCGGTGGCCGTGCCCCGGCGGAAGAAGCGGTAGAGGACGCGCATGCGGCTGGGGCTCAAGGCGGACAACCTGCTGGAGCGCGTGGCGGACTGGTTCAACCTGGCCCCCCAGCCGCTGGCGCATGCCTTCTTCGGGATGATGGCGTCCCGCACGCTGATGGCAGGCGTGCGGCTGGGCGTGTACGCGGCGCTGGCGGAGGGGCCGGCCTCGGCGGAGTCCCTGGCGGAGCGGCTGAAGCTCTCTCCCGAGGGCACCCGCACCCTGTTGGAAGCCCTGGTGGCCTGTGAGGCCGTGGAGCGCCAGCGCGGCGGCCGCTACCGGCTGGCGCCCCGGGCGAAGCGCTGGCTGGACCCGCGCTCGCCGAGGTACGTGGGCGCCTTCCTCGAGTTCAACTACACCCAGTGGGACTGGTGGACGGGGCTGGAGGGCGTGGTGCGCTCCGGCGAGGCGGTGGACATCCACCAGTTCGCCCCCGAGGACCCGCGCTGGCGCGACTACATCCACGCCATGCACCAGCTCGCGCGGCTGGCGGCGCCGGAAGTCGCGGCGGCCATTCCCCTGCCTCGCGGGGCGAAGAGCCTGCTGGATTTGGGCGGCGCGCACGGCTGGTATGCGGCGGAGCTGTGCCTGCGGCACCGGGGGCTGAAGGCCACGGTGCTGGACTTGGAGGGCAGCGCGCGCGTGGGCCGGGACATCATCACCTCGGCGGGGCTGAGCCACCTCGTCACCCATCGCGAGGGGGACATCCTCACCGCGGAGCTGGGCGGCCCCTACGACGCGGTGCTGCTCTTCCAGGTGATGCACCACCTGTCGCCCGCGCAGAACGTGGCCCTGCTGCGGCGGGTGCGCGGCGCGCTGGGCTCCAAGGGCACCCTCGCCGTCCTGGAGTACCTGCGCGAGGACATCGACGACCCGGCCAGCTCCGCGCCGCTGATCGGCCTGCACTACTTCCTGACGTCCGGCGCGGCGGCCTACACCCCCGCGGAGGTGGAGGGCTTCCTGGACGACGCGGGTTTCCGCATCGAACAGAGCCGTCCCATCCGCCACCTTCCGCTGCAGACGCTGTTGCTGGCCCGGCCGGACTGAAGCAGGTTGCCCCAGGGGCGGGGCACCCCGGGCCGGCGACCCACGCTCCAGTTCCCGCGGCAGACATACGTCCTCCCCGTGCGCTACCCTGCGCCCCTTTCCGATGCTTCCCGAAAAACCGCTTCCCGCCGACCCGCCGGACGTGCCGCTCGCCGTGGACCTCGACGGCACGCTGGTGCGCACGGACACGCTGCACGAGAACCTGCTCGTCCTCTTCAAGCAGGCGCCGTGGCTGCTGCTGCTGGTGCCGCTGTGGGTGCTCAGGGGCAAGGCCTTCTTCAAGGCGGAGGTGGCGCGGCGGGCGGCGCTGGACGCCTCGCGCCTGCCGTACAACGAGGAGCTGCTGGCCTTCCTGCGCGAGGAGCAGGCGCGGGGCCGCAAGCTGGTGCTGGCCACCGCGGCGGACCGGCGCATCGCCGACGGCGTGGCCGCGCACCTGGGCCTCTTCTCGGAGGTGTTCGCGAGCGACGGCACGGTGAACCTGTCCGGCGCGCGCAAGCTGGCGCGGCTGAAGGAGGCCTTCGGCACCTTCGACTACGCGGGCAATGACGGCGTGGACCTGCCGCTGTGGCGCGAGTCGCGCCGGGTGGTGGTGGTGCACGCGCCGGCCGGCGTGCTGAAGCGGGCGCACGGGCTGGGCCGCGAGGTGCACCGCGTCTTCGAGCGCCCCCGCGTGGGCCCGCGCGTCTGGGTGAAGGCGCTGCGCGTGCACCAGTGGGCCAAGAACGCGCTCGTCTTCGTCCCGGTGCTGGCCGCGCACAAGGCGCTGGAGCCCGGCCTGCTGCTGCGGGCGGTGCTGGGCTTCGTCGCCTTCAGCCTGTGCGCCTCCAGCGTGTACGTGCTGAACGACCTGCTCGATTTGGAGTCGGACCGGCGGCACCCGACGAAGTGCAGGCGCCCCTTCGCCGCGTGCGCGCTGCCGGTGAGCACCGGCGTGGTGCTGGCGCCCCTGCTGCTGCTGGCCGGCGCGGCGGTGTGCCTGCTGCTGCCGTGGGCCTTCTCCGCGCTGCTGGCCTCGTACTACGCGCTGACGCTGGCGTACTCGCTGCGGCTGAAGCAGGTGGTGATGCTGGACGTGCTGGTGCTGGCGGGCCTGTACACGGTGCGGATTTTTGGCGGCTCGCTGGCGGTGGGCGTGCCCACGTCGAGCTGGCTGATGATGTTCAGCATGTTCCTCTTCCTCTCGCTCGCGCTGGTGAAGCGGCTGAGCGAGGTGCGGCGGCTGCGCCAGTCCAACGAGACGGCGGCGCACGGGCGCGGCTACCTGGCGCAGGACTACGAGCAGCTCGCCAGCCTGGGCGCGGCCGCCGGCCAGGTGTCCGTGCTGGTGCTCGCGCTCTACATCACCTCCAAGGAGGTGACGGCGCTGTACTCGCACCACGAGTGGCTCTGGCTGCTGTGCCCCATCATGCTGTACTGGGTGGGACGGGTGTGGGTGCTGGCGCATCGCGGGCTGGTGAACGAGGACCCGCTCGTCTTCGCGCTGAGGGACCGGGTGAGCTACGTGGTGGGGCTCTCCGCGGCCCTGGTGCTATGGGTCGCCCGGTGAGAGGTCTCTCGCGATGAAGTCTCTGGAGTCCTGGGGACGCTATCCCCAGGTGGAACAGCGCTCGCACGCGCTGGTGTGGCGCTCGGACGCGCTCCCCCGGACCGACGGCACCCAGCTGCCGCATGGCCTGGGCCGCAGCTATGGCGACTCCTGCCTCAACGAGGGCGGCACGCTGCTGCTCACGTCGGGGTTGGACCGGCTCATCTCGTTCGACGCGGCCACGGGCGTGGTGCGCTGCGAGGCGGGCGTCACGCTGGACACGCTGCTGCGCCTGGCGGCGCCGCGCGGCTGGTTCCTGCCGGTGACGCCGGGCACCAAGTTCGTCACCGTGGGCGGCGCCATCGCCAACGACGTGCACGGCAAGAATCACCACCGGAGCGGCACCTTCGGCCGCTACGTGCGGCGCTTCGAGTTGCTGCGCTCGGACGGCAGCCGCCGCGTGTGCGCGCCGGATGAAAATCCGGACTGGTACGGCGCGACGATTGGCGGCCTGGGGCTCACCGGCCTCGTCACCTGGGCGGAGGTGCAGCTCAAGCCCATCAGCAACCCGTACGTGCTGCAGGAGACCGTCCCCTTCGAGAACCTGGACGGCTTCCTCGACGTGGCCCGCGCGTCCGAGGCGGACCACGAGTTCACCATGGCCTGGGTGGACTGCCTCGCCGTGGGGCGGAAGGTGGGCCGGGGCCTGTTGTACCGGGGCAACTTCGCGCCGCCGCAGTTCGACGGGCTGCCGCTGAAGAAGAGCCACCTGTCGCACGGCTCGGGGCTGGCGGTGCCCATGGACATGCCGGCCTTCTGCCTCAACCGGCTGTCGGTGTCCGCGTTCAACTGGCTCTACTACCACCGGCAGAACGGCAAGCCGAAGCAGCACCTCACGCACTACGACCCGTTCTTCTACCCGCTGGATGCCATCTACGGATGGAACCGCATCTACGGGAAGCGCGGCTTCCTCCAGTTCCAGTGCGTGGTGCCCTACTCCACCGCGCGCGACGCGCTGAAGGAGATTCTCGAGCGCAGCTCTCGCGGCGGGCTGCCCAGCTTCCTCTCCGTGCTGAAGACGTTCGGTGACA
This sequence comes from Pyxidicoccus sp. M6, assembly GCF_055568925.1. NCBI lineage: Bacteria > Pseudomonadati > Myxococcota > Myxococcia > Myxococcales > Myxococcaceae > Pyxidicoccus > Pyxidicoccus sp. M6. The sequence continues at coordinate 11,785,913 of NZ_CM145714.1, forward strand.
TTCCCTCTCCGGGGTGGATGTCCTTCCCGCGCCATGGCGTGACGCTGGCCATGGACTTCGCCAACCGCGGCGAGAAGACGTGGCGGCTGGTGGAGGAATTGGACAGGGTGACGCGCGAGGCGGGCGGCGCGGTGTACCCGGCGAAGGACGCGCGGATGAGCCCGGAGAGCTTCGCGGCGTACTTCCCGAGGCGCACGGAGTTCTCGCGGTACATCGACCCGGCCTTCTCGTCGTCCTTCTGGCGGCGGGTGAATCCGGTGACGCTGCCCTTCTCCCTGGAGTCCGAGCGCGGCCCGGCGGCCTCGCGACCCCAGTCCCTGCTTGCGATTCGCTGATGTCTTCTCCGAGATTGCCCACCCCATGAAGAAAGTGCTCGTCCTCGGCGCCACCAGCGCCATTGCCCAGGCGACGGTGCGGCTGCTCGCCGCGCGCGGTGCCTCGCTGTACCTCGTCGGCCGCAACGCGGCGAACCTGGACGCGGTGGCGAAGGATGCCGCCACGCGCGGCGCCGCGAAAGTGGAGCAGCGCGCGGTGGACCTGAACGACTTCGCCGCGCACGAGCCGCTGGTGGACGCGGCGTACGCGGCGCTGGGCGGGCTGGACGGCGTGGTGCTGGCGCACGGCGTGCTGGGAGACCAGGCGGAGGCGCAGAAGTCCTGGGAGGCGACGGAGGCGGTGCTGCGCACCAACTTCCTCAGCGCGGTGTCGCTGCTGACGGTGCTGGCCAACCGCTTCGAGGCGCAGAAGGCCGGCACGCTGGTGGTGATTTCGTCGGTGGCGGGAGACCGCGGCCGGCAGAGCAACTACGTCTACGGCGCGTCGAAGGGCGCGCTCAACGTGTTCCTCCAGGGCCTGCGCAACCGGCTGGCGAAGTCCAACGTGGCCGTCGTCACGGTGAAGCCCGGCTTCGTGGACACGCCGATGACGGCGCACATTCCGAAGAACAAGCTGTTCGCCTCGCCGGACAAGGTGGCGCGGGGACTGCTGCGCGCCGCGGATGCCCGGAAGAACGAGGTCTACGTGCCCGGCATCTGGGCGCTCATCATGCTCATCATCCGCACCATTCCCGAGGGAGTGTTCAAGCGGATGAAGCTGTAGCCGACGAAGCGCCCTACCTCCCGGGTGGGGCGCTTGTCAGACGCCCCTGATATCCCCACACTCCGTGCATGGCCTACGGCGCGCGCAAACTGGAGCGTCCGGCGACTCTCGCCGACATCGAGGCCCTGCCGGAGGGCGTGGTGGGGGAAATCATCGATGGGACGCTGTACACGCATGCGCGGCCTGGGGACGGGCACATCTATTTCGGGCTCCGGCTCTTCGGTGAGCTGGATGGGCCCTTCCAGCTCGGGGCCGGTGGACCGGGCGGGTGGTGGCTCCGGGTAGAGCCTGGAGTGCAGGTGGAGGGCTCGCCGGAGTTCATGCCGGACCTCGCCGGATGGCGGCGCGAGCGGGTTCCCGAACCACCCGAGGGACGGTGGACCCGCGCCCCGGAGTGGGTCTGCGAGGTGCTCTCTCCCTCGACGAGCGCCTATGACCGGCGCATCAAGCGCCCCTTCTACGCGCGCATCGGTGTCCAGCATCTGTGGTTCGTCGACCTGGAGGAGCGCACGCTCTCCGTCAGCCGGCAGGTGAACGGCTTCTGGATGGAGACGGGCGTCTACGGTGAGGACGACGCACGCATCCGCGTGGCGCCATTCGAGGACATGGAGCTGCGGCTGGGATGGCTCTGGCAGTTCGCCGGTGGAAGGCGCTGAAGCTTCTCCGACTCGGTTGGGAAAGGCCGTACATGCGGAACGCATGGCCTTCGCAATCAAGCATGCCCCTTGCCGGTGGCAGAGAGCCTCTTCATACTCATTACATGAGGTACGGGGAACAGAACCTGGGACGTCCTGCTACCTTCGCTGATATCGAAGCGCTACCGGAGCACCTCGTCGGTGAGGTTACTGACGAAAGACTCTATGTGCATGGACGCCCACCGGCTGTGGGCTCCTATCTACAGGGGCAGCTCATCCACGCTTTGTGGGGCCCGTTGGATCGAGGAAAAGGAGGCCCTGGCGGATGGAGGATCTCCAGGGAACCTGGTATCCGCGCGGGAGGCTCACCGGAATTCGTGCCTGACTTCGCGGGCTGGCGCCGGGAGCGGGTCCCTCGCCTTCCCGATGCACAATGGGAGCTCGTCCCCGACTGGGCCTGTGAGATTACGACCCGCTACACACGCGCCTATGACCAGCGCATCAAGCGCCCCTTCTACGCGCGCATCGGCATCCGGCACCTGTGGTTCATCGACCTGGAGGCAAAGACGCTCTCGGTCAGCGAGCTGAACGGAGGCCGCTGGGTGGAGCTGGGCGTGTACGGTGAGGATGACGTCGTCCGCGCCGCGCCGTTCGACGCCATCGAGCTGCGGCTCGGCGAGCTGTGGCCCGTCATCGACACGTCTTCCCAGGAGTGAAGGCGTCAATGCACCGAGACGCCATCGGGTTGCAGCAGCCCCAGCGTCCCGGCGATATGTTTGCCTTTTGAGGGGTGATTTGGGGCGACCTCCAGGGTTTGGCTACGCTGCGGCCCGCCCGCCATGACCACTGCCGCCCCGCTTCCGCCCACCCCGGAGCCGCTGGCTCCGGTTGCCTCCACGTTCCAACCCGTCACCACCCCCGTGCCCGGTGACTGGAGCCTCGCACGGCGCATCGTCTTCCGCTTCGGCTTCGCGTACCTGTTCCTCTACTCGCTCCCGGGGCCGGTGGGCTCCATCCCGGGCATGGGGTTCCTCAACGAGGCCTTCGACGCCTTCTGGCACGTCGTCGTGCCCTGGGTGGGCAAGCACGTGGTGGGGCTCGCCGAGGACATCACCGTCTTCACCAATGGCAGCGGTGACACGACCTACAACTACGTGCAGTTGCCCGTGTACGTCGCCTTCAGCGCGCTGGTGGCCACCGTCTGGTCCGTCATCGACCGGCGCCGCACCCAGTACGTGAAGGCGCACGATGTGCTGCGCGTCTTCCTCCGCTATGTGCTGGCCATCAGCATGCTGTCCTACGGCCTGGCCAAGGTCTTCAAGTCGCAGTTCCCCTTCCCGTCTCCGGACCGGCTGGTGGAACCGCTGGGCGAGTTCTCCCCCATGGGCCTCTTGTGGACCTTCATGGGGTACTCGAAGGGCTACAACATCTTCACCGGCGGCGCGGAGGTGCTGGGCGGCCTCCTCCTGCTCTTCCGCCGCACCACCACCCTGGGCGCGATGGTCGTCATCGCCGTCATGACCAACGTGGTGGCACTCAACTTCTTCTACGACGTCCCCGTCAAAATCTACTCCTCGCACCTGCTGCTGATGGCCGTCGTCCTCGCGCTGCCAGACGTCCAGCGCATCCTCAGCGTCGTCCTGCTCAACCGCCCCACGCAGCCTCGCGAGCTGGGCATGCCCTTCCAGTTGTCACGCCGGGAGGCCCGGGGCTTCCTCGCCGTGAAGGTGCTCTTCCTCGCCATCGTGGGCTGGTCGTTCTACGAATCGCGGGTGGAGTTCCTCGAGAAGTACAGCGACTCAGCGCCCAGGCATCCCCTCTACGGCCTCTACGAGCCCGAGTCCTTCACCCGCGACGGGCAGGTGCTGCCGCCGCTGCTGGGAGACACCCAGCGCTGGAGGTACTTCACCGTCAACCGCTTCAACCGGACGACCGTGCGGACAATGGATGGCAGCGTGCAGCGCTTCACCCTGGCGCACGACCCGGCGAAGAAGACCGTCACGCTCACCGAGGGCGCTGGCGAGGCGAAGAAGGAGACGGTGCTCACCTACTCCCAGCCGGACGCGGAGCACCTCGTCCTCCAGGGCACCTTCAAGGATGCCCCCATCGAGGTGCGCCTCAAGAAGGTGGACGAGTCCAAGCACCTCCTCATCAGCCGCGGCTTCAACTGGATTCAGGAGTTCCCCTTCAACCGCTGAGCCGGCCCACGCCGGGCCAGCCCATACGGCACGCCCTCACTGCCTCTTCGCGGGGACGTTCTTCTCCATCATCGTCAGCGCGAAGTTGTAGTTGTTGAACATCTGCATGCGCGACTTGAAGAGGCTGCCGCGGCTGATGCTGCCCTGGCACGCGTAGGCGTTCTCCGCGCTCGTGTTCGTCACGGTGTTCAAGAACGCCTGTACGCCGTTGTACCCATCCGTCAGCACCGTGTTCAGCGCCGTGGTGTCCGGCGTCGCGACCGCCGTCTGGAGGATGGTGCGGTAGGCCGGCACCAGGGTGGCGAGGATGTCCGCGCCGCCCTGGATGGTGGGGCCGAAGAAGCTCGGGCCCCCCGGCGAGAAGTGCAGGTACTGGCCCGCGGGCAGGGAGGTGTTGCGGAACAGCATGGCGGAGCCCGTGTTGGACGGGCACGACGTCGGGTCGCCGAAGTAGACGACCCCGAGCGAGCCCCAGCCCTGACGGAAGCCATAGCCTCCCGAGGCCACCAGCGGCGCGCCGCCCGGACGCCACGCCGTGGAGTAGGCGCTGTTGAAGGGCGCGGTGGTGTTGACGAAGGACAGCGCGTCCACGCCGCCGTAGGCCGCGTGCACCGTCCAGCCGCGGTGCGCGAGGATGGGCGCCAGGTGCTGCGCGTTGTAGGCCAGGCCGATGGGGTCCGTCAGCGTCGGGTAGATGCCGAAGACATGGCCCGTGGCCCAGTGATACAGCGAGCGCGTCGCCCCCGTGCTGGAGGACGCGTCGAAGCCCCGGCCATAGCCGGAGATGCGCGAGGCGTTGGAGGCGATGTCGAAGCCCAGCCGCGTGAGCTGCGCGAGCCCGCCCACCGTGTAGATGCTGGTGTAGCCGCCCTGCACCGGCTTCGCGGGGTCTCTCGACAGGTCCGTCCCCAGGAACGGGAGGATTTCCGTGCTGGTGTCCAGGCAGCCATCGGGCGAGGGCACACCTCCCGCGGGGAGCAGGTCATTGGCCCCCAGGCGTGTGGCCAGGGGCTGGAGCGCCGCCCCGCAGGGGTTGGTGGCGGAGTACGTCCGGCGTGCGCGGGAGCCCGTCATGGAGGCCAGGGCCGTCACCTCCGTGTGCAGCCTGAAGCGCACATCCAGGGTGCCATCGATGCTGGTCGTGTACGAGATGGGCGGGTAGTTGGTGTTCAGGCTCTGCGCGAGGAACGGCCAGATGAAGTAGCCGCTCGCGTCCGGGAGCATCTGCGCCGGTGAGTCGTAGGACAGGCTGCCGTTGGCGTTGAGGATGGAGGTGTCGCGCAGCCGCCAGATATTGAAGGCGGTGGAGGTGGGGCGCGGCAGCTTGAGCTCCTCGATGCGCGGGTCGGGGTAGCCGCCCGACTGGCCGTAGGTGCTGCCGGCCATCACCCGCTCGGCCACGCTGGAGGGAATGAGGACGCCGACGTCGTTGGTGCCGGTGACGAGCGGGGCATAGTGGAAGGAGATGCCCCACAGGTGCCCGCGCAGCCGCGCCTCGTGGAAGGCCGTGCCGAGCCCGTCGCTGATGCCGTACGTGCCCCCGCGCAGGTTCCGGTACGAGTACTGCGCCAGCAGCATGTGCGACAGCAGCATGCACGTGTGGTAGCGCACATAGCTGGCGGCGGACGCCGGGTCGACGGTGTTGTTGTAGCAGAGCTGCCGCGCCCGGAACTCCGCCCACTGGTCCTCGGTGAGCGGCGGTGCGAAGTGGCCGAAGGGGCTCACCTGCTCGCTGCGCGCGGCCCGGGCGTCAATCTGCCGCAGCGTCAGCGCGGTGCCCGCGCTGTCCACGCGCACCGTCGTGTCGTAGAGCGACGGGAGCTGGCAATAGAGCGAGCCGCCGCAGCCGTTGGCCAGGCGGTCGAGCGCCTCGCGCAGCTTGCCGCTGAAGTCGGCCTCGGTGATACCCGCCTCCACCGTGCCGAGGGCTTCCGGGGGCGGAGACACCACTTCGTCATCGGGCGCACAGCTCGCCACCGCGAGGGACAGCACCACCGCCGCAATGCTTCGCTTGAGCATCCATTCTCCTGGAAGAGAGGGTGCTCACATCCTCTCAGGGCCCCCTGACGAAGCCCCGTGACAATTGTTTCTGGATTTCATTACCCCCGGGCAGCGGCGGCACGTCTCGGCCCTCGCCGAAGCCCAGGGCCCAGAAGCGAGGGCGCACCGGCTCGCGCGCCACCAGCCGCAGGAGGAGGTACTTCGCCTCGTCCTGGCCATCCAGCGCCAGCGCGAAGGTGCCGTAGTGCATGGCCACCGACGTGGCCGAGCGCAGCACCTTGTGCGCCTGGAGCGCTTCCTTCGGCCCCATGTGCACCGGCCGGAAGGCGGTGGGCCGGTACGCGCCGATGGGCAGCACCGACAGCCGCATGGGCCCGAAGCGCTCGGCCATCATCGCGAACTGCGGGCCATAGCCCGTGTCTCCCGCGAAGAGCACCGGCCCGCCCGACGTGGAGAGGACGAAGCCCGCCCACAGCGTCGCGGACGTGTCCGTCAGCCCGCGGTTGGAGCGGTGCTGCGCCGGCACCGCCGTCACCCTGTGCCCCGGTGACACCTGCGTGGACTGCCACCAATCCAGCTCCTCCACCCGCCGGAAGCCCTCCCCGTGCAGCAATGCCTTGTTGCCCAGGCCCACGATGAAGAGCGGGTGGTGCGCCTCTTCCAAACGCCGCAGCGTGCGGAAATCCATGTGGTCGTAGTGGTTGTGACTCACCAGCACCACGTCGATGGGCGGCAGGTCCTCGAAGCGGATGCCCGGCGGGCGCACACGGTGCGGGCCCACGCAGGACAGCGGGCTCGGCCGGTCCGAGTAGATGGGGTCCGTCAGCACATTCAACCCGTCCGCCTGGAGCAGCACCGTGGCGTGGTTGATGAACGTGACGCGAAGCTGGCCCGGCCCCACGCGCTCCGGCGGCGGCTTGCCGGGCGGAAGCTCCTCGTAGTCGCGCCACGGGCCCCGGGCCTCCGTGCGCATCGCCTCCAGGACGTCGCCCAGGCCGAGCCGGCGGACGGGCTCCAGGTTCTCGAACTGCTCACCGTCGAAGTGGTCCGTGACGGGGCCTTCATGCCGGGGCCCGGCGAAGAGACAGCCGCCGAGCCACGGCGCGCACAGCAGCACGAGCAACGCGAGGCGCTTCGTCAGCGTCGGAGAGGTACCCAGGTGCGGCATGCGGAGGCGCTCCAGCGAATCCAGGGGTCCCTGCCCACGTCACGCGGCGGTGGCGGCCGGGGCCCCGCTCGCGACGCCGCCCACCCGGGCATCATGCTCGCGAACCCAGGCCACGGTGTCACGCAGCGTCTCCTCCAGCGGACGGAAGGACGCATCCAGCTCCCGGCGCGCCTTGCGCGAGTCCACCTTCAGCTTCGCGTGCATGGTGCGCACGCCCTCCACCGTCATCACCGTCGAGCCACCCGTCAGCCGCGCCCACGCCTCGGACATCGCCGCCACCGTCAGCGCCACCGGATGGGGCACGTTCCAGCGAGGCGCCGGTACTCCCGACACCTGGGTCAGCACCTGGAAGAGGCGCTGGAAGTCCACGAAGTCGCCGCCCACGATGTAGCGCTCGCCAGCGCGGCCCTTCTCCGCCGCCACCACCATGGCCGCCGCCACGTCCCGCGCATCCACCAGCGACGAGCCCCCGTCCGGCACCGCCGGCAGCTTCTTCGCCAGGAAGTCCCGCACGAGCTGCCCGGCCGCCGTCGGCGCCGCGTCCCAGGGACCGAACATCCACCCCGGCAGGATGAACACCACCGGCAGCCCCGTACGCACGCTGAGCGCCTTCAGCTCCCGCTCCGACTCCACCTTGCTCTTGAAGTACAGGTTGGTGGCCGCCACCGGCGCGGGCGGTGTGTCCTCGTCTCCCGCCGAGCCGTCCGGCTTCAGCCCCACCGTCCCCGACGAGCTGACGTCGAGAAAGCGCTTCACGCCCACCCGGTGCGCCGCCTCCGCCAGCTCCACCGAGCCCTTCACGTTGATGGCGTGCAGCTTCTGTGCGTGGTCTCCCGGCCCGTAGTACTCGCGGAAATAGGCCGCCGTGTGGAATACCGCGTCGCAGCCCTCGAGCGCGTCCGCGAAGCCCTTCACGTCCTCCATGTCCCCTTCCACCACCTCCACCCCGGACAGCCCGCCCAGCACCTCGCGCGCCTTGGCCCGAGAGCGGACGAGCGCTCGCACCGGATGCCCCTTCGCCACCAGCTCCCGCACCAGGTTGTTGCCCAACAGTCCCGTGCTGCCCGTCACGAACGCGTGCATGTGGCGCCTCCCGGCCAATATGAACAGTGCTCAGATAAAGACCGGACTTAACAGTGTCAAGATGAACGACACCGGCGCGGACGGGAGGAGGCCATGACGGCGCGCGGCAGGAAGTCCGCCCCCCAGGCGCGGCGCACCTACCACCACGGGGATTTGCGGCAGGCGCTGGTGAACGCCACGCTGGAGCTCATCGCCCGGGAGGACGCGGGAGCGGTGTCCCTGCGCGAGGTGGCGCGGCAGGCCGGCGTCAGCGCGGCGGCGCCCTACCACCACTTCCGCGACAAGAACGCGCTGCTGGCCACCGTGGCCGAGGAGGGCTTCCGCGCGCTCAACGGGCGCATGGCCGAGGCGCTCGGGCACGGACAGGGGGCGAACCCCACGGAGGTGCTGCGCCGGCTGGCGCGGTGCTACGTGCGCTTCGCGATAGAGCACCCCTCGCACTACCGGGTCATGTTCCGGGAGGAGTGGAACGACGAGGAGAAGTACCCGAGCACCCACGCCGAGGGGATGCACGCCTTCCAGCGCCTGCTGGAGTGGGCGGCAGCGGCCCGCGCGGCCCAGGGCCACGGCGACGACCCGGAGACGCTCGCGCTCACCACGTGGGCCTGGGTGCACGGCCTGGCCTCGCTGTGGAATGAGGGGCCGCTGCGCAAGAAGACGGGAGGGAGCTCCATCGAGCCGCTCCTGGAGCGCTCACTGGATTTGTTCGTCCAGGTCGTCGGCGCTCCCGCCCCCAAGCGCGCTCCCCGCTGAAGCGCCTCTTCGCGGACACGCGGCGGGTGATTCCAGGGTGGTCCGCCATGCCGCGCCGGCCGCCTCCTCTCCGGGCGGCGTGGCAGCGCCCCCACGCCCACCCGGCGGGGATTCATTGCGACGCTCCGGAGGCCTTCCCAGCTTCGGGGCATGGACATCCCCCCCGTCACGAGCGAGCCGGGGCTGGACCCGACGGACCCCTATGCTCGCGAAGCGCAGACCTTCCCGCGGCTCAACGCGGAGATGGCGGAGCGCATCGCCGCCTACGGCCAGGAGGAGCGGCTGCCCGACGGCACGCCCGTCTTCGAGCGCGGGCAGCGCAGCGTCGACTTCTTCTTCGTGCTCGAAGGCACCATCGAGATTTTCGCGACGGACGAAGAGGACGCGCCCCACGTCCTCGCCGTCCACGACGAGCACCAGTTCACCGGCGAGCTGGACCTCTTCAACGACCGGCAGATTCTGGTGAGCGGCCGAGCCCGGGGCGACAGCCGGGTGCTGCGCGTGAAGCGGAGCGACTTCCGGCGCATGGTGAGCAACGAGACGGACATCGGCGAAATCATCATGCGCGCGTTCATCCTGCGCCGCGTGGGGCTCATCAAACACGCGCAGGGAGGCGTGGCGCTGATTGGCGCGGGCCATGCCGCGGACACGCTCCGCCTCCAGGGCTTCCTGGTGCGCAATGGCTATCCTTACCGGCTGCTCGACACCGACGTGGACCCGGATGCCGGCGGCTTCCTCGACTGCTTCCACCTCACGCCCGAGCAGCTCCCCGTGGTGATTGCCCCCGGCGAGCACGTGTACCGCAACCCCACCAACGCCGAGCTCGCGGATGACCTGGGGCTCAACGAGACGGTGGACGCCGCCCATGCCTACGACGTCGCCGTGGTGGGCGCGGGGCCCGCGGGGCTGGCCTCCGCGGTATACGCGGCATCCGAGGGGCTGGAGACGCTGGTGCTCGAGGGCCTGGCGCCGGGAGGCCAGGCGGGGACGAGCTCCAAAATCGAGAACTACCTCGGGTTCCCCACCGGCATCTCCGGACAGGCGCTCGCGGGACGGGCGCAGGTGCAGGCGCAGAAGTTCGGCGCGCGGCTCATCATCTCCCGCTCCGTCACCGGCATCGACTGCGAGAGCACGCCGTACCGCTTGCACCTGGAGGACGGCCGCACCGTGTCGGCGCGCTCGGTGGTCATCGCCACGGGGGCGCGCTACCGCAAGCTCGACGTGCCGGACCTCGCGCGCTTCGAGGGCCAGGGCATCCACTACGCAGCGACGGCCATGGAGTCGAACCTGTGCACGGGCGAGGAGGTCATCGTCGTGGGCGGTGGCAACTCCGCCGGACAGGCCGCCGTCTTCCTGTCGCGCACGGTGGCGAAGGTCCACCTGCTCGTGCGCGGCGAGGGGCTGGCCGCGACGATGTCCGACTACCTCGTGCAGCGCATCCAGTCCTCGCCGCGAATCGAGCTGCACACGCGCACGGAAATCACCGGGCTCGCGGGGCACCGGTTCCTGGAGGAGGTGACGTGGGCACACCGGCCGACCGGGCAGCTGACGACACGTCGCATCGGCAACGTCTTCGTGATGATTGGCGCCGAGCCGAACACGGAGTGGCTCAACGGCTGCCTGGAGCTGGACGGCAAGGGCTTCATCCGGACGGGAGTGGATTCGCGGGGGCGGACGCTCGCGTCACCGTTCGCGACATCGCGGCCGGGCATCTACGCGGTGGGGGACGTGCGCTCGGGCTCGGTGAAACGCGTGGCGTCGAGCGTGGGCGAGGGCTCCGTCGTGGTGCAGGCGATTCATGGCTTCCTGCACCCCACGGTGATGTGAGGCGCGAGGTCAGCGCTCCCAGAGGGAGGCCAGCTTCAGCGGGAGCGCTTCGAAGGGCTCGGCGCGGACCAGGTCCTTGCCGGTGTGCGTGCCGAGCATGCGCCAGGTGCCCTCATCCAGCCGGTAGACCTCCAGCGTCTGGAGCCGCGGGTCCACGAGCCAGACGTGCTTCACGCCTTCTCGGGCGTACACCGCCATCTTCCGCTTCCGGTCCAGGGTTTCGGTGGAGGGAGACAGCACCTCGCAGAGCCAGTCCGGTGCGAGCTCCACGCCAATCGTGTCCGGCCCGTCTGGCATTCGCTCGCGCCGCCATCCCGCGAGGTCGGGCTCCACCACATCGCGCCTTAGATGCAGGCGGGGCTCGAACAGAATCACCCAGCCGCCAGGCCCCTCCTGACCTTCTTCTTCATCGAAGGGTACGAGTTTCTTGAACAGCCGGCTGGCAGCCCGACTGTGGATGAAGCGTGGCCCCGGGCTGACGTACAGCTCGCCGTCGATGATTTCGCCGGTGACGCCCGGCGGGAGTCGCTCCAGCTCCTCGTACAGGCTCTCCAGTCGCGACTTGCTCATGCCCCCAGAATGCGGCTCCGCGTACCGCCTCGCAAGCCGCGCCTCCCCCTCCACCTGGATGTCATCGGTCATGTGTGCAGCATGAATCAGACCTCTGACATCCTGACAGAGTCATGGAATCCAGGAGGTCACACGGCGATGACTCGTAGGTCGCCTTGCAAGAATTCACAGCCTCTCAGCGTTCCCAGAGGGAGGCCAGCTTCAGCGGGAGCGCCTCGAAGGGCTCGGCGCGGACCGTGGCATTCCCCTCGTGGGTAGAGAGGAGCAGCCACCGGCTTCCCTCCAACCGGTAGACCTCCAGCGTCTGGGGACGCGGGTCCGCGAGCCACAAGTGCTTCACGCCCTCTCTCGCATACGCCGCCATCTTCCGGGCCCGGTCCAGCTTCTCCGTGGACGGCGACAACACTTCACAGAGCCAGTCCGGAGCAAGCTCCACACCGACGACATCCGGTATCTCAGGCATGCGCTCGCGCCTCCATCCCGCGAGGTCGGGCACCAGAACATCGCCGCCCAGATGCAGCTCGGGCTCGGGAATGAAGACCCAACCTCCTGGCCCTTCCTGTCCCGGTTCCTCATCGAACGGCATCAGCCGCTTACCGAGCCGGAAAGCCGCCCGCCCGTGCGGCGTCCGAGGGCGGGGACTCACGTGCAGCTCGCCGTCGATGATTTCGCCGACGACATTCGGAGGGAGTCGCTCCAGTTCCTCGTACAGGCACTCCAGTCGCGACTTGCTCATGTCCCCAGAATGCGGCTCCACGTACCGCCTCGCAAGCCGCGCCTCCCCGCCCACCTGAATGTCATCGGTCATGTGTGCAGCATGCACCCGACCTCTGACATCCTGATGGATTCAGGCAATCCAGGAAGTCACATGGCAATTACTCGTAGGTCGCCTTGCACTGGTCCTCGTGCCAGAAGCAGGGACGCTTGTTCTTGCGACAGGACTCCTCGGTGGTGTGCTTCAAGCAACTGCACCCCCACTCGTCGTCGCACTCCACGGGGCCGCGCAGGGTCTGCACGGTCTGCACGGGGTACGGCGCGGGTACTGGCGCTACCGGCCCGGACTCCTCCCGCGGCTCCGGGGCTTGCTGTTCCTCACAGGCCACCAGGCCCAGCAACGACACGACGACGAGCCAATGACGCATCCACCACCTCCCGCGCGTCAGACAGTTGCCGCCTGGAAAACGTTCCCGCGCATGACACGCTCTGGTTCGACTCAGGCCTCCGCCCCGCCCCCCTTGCGCGCGGCGAGCACCGTGGACGCCCAGTCCTCCGGCGTCGTCTTGCGAAAGCGCGCCGGAGAGCACCCCACCTCGCGACGGAACGTGTTGATGAAGTTCGAGAGGTCGCCGAAGCCCACGTCGAAGGCAATCTCCGTCACCGGCCGCGAGGTGTCACGAAGCAGCTCGAGCGCGCGCCGCACCCGCACCTGCATCAGGAAGCGATGCGGCGTCACGCCCGTCTCGCGCTTGAACACGCGGAGGAAGTGGTACGGGCTCAACCCCGCCACCCGCGCCAGGTCTCCCAGGCCAGCCCCAGCGTCGGCCCTCCCTCCGCGAGGCGCCGCTCGGCGAGGTGCCGCAGCGCCTCGACTCGCGGCAGGGGCGGAAGCACCGAGCACGCGAAGTACCCGGGCTCCGGCGCTACGGGCCGAGCGTCAGCTCAGCCCTTGTTGTCCTTGTCGACGACGTTGTCCACGCCGTCCTTGTCGTCGTCGCCGGGCGGCTCCTTGCCGTCCGGGATGCCATCGGCGTCGCTGTCCGTGTCGAGCACGTTCGGCAGTCCATCGCCGTCCGCGTCGCCCTGGACCTCCTCCTTGTCCGGCAGCCCGTCCTGGTCCTGGTCTCCCTTCGAGTCGAGCGGCACCTCGAGGACGACTGTGTCCGTCCGCCCCGAGCCGCTGCACTTCCCGTCACCCGGGTAGATGGCCGTGGCGGACCACTTCCCTCCCGCCACCGTGAGCCGGTAGTCCTCGAACGCACCGCTGCTGTTCGTCGTCACCGTCTGGTACACGGGGTTGCCGTCCCCATCCGTGTAGCGCAGGAGCAGCTTCTGTCCCGGCCGCTCGGGCTTCGTGTAGCCCTTCACGAGGATGATGCCGCACACCTCGGGCGGATTCTTCGGGTCATAGAAGTAGACCCTGCGCTTCTCGTCCGGCTCCTGGTGATACGCGGGGAACTCCTTGCAGCTCACCTTGCTCACCTCGGGCGGCTCGATGAACACGGTGGTGCGGCGCCGCAGCGGCACGCGCACGGTGGCTCCGCCCATCCGCACCAGCGTGTCCCCTCGCGGAGTCCACGCGGTGACGTGAGCGTCGTGCGAGACGCAGTCCTTGTCCTTCTCGTCGGGCTGGAACACCAGGTGTCCCTCCAGCAGCTCGCCCGGCTTCACCGTCGCCTTCTTCGGCCCGAACTCCTGCTTCCAGTGGCCCGGCACGCCCTCGTAGCGGAAGTAGACGAGCTGCTCCTCCTTCTCGTTGGCGTTCTTGAACTGGAAGCCGAAGTCCACCACGTCGTACGGGCTCGCGTGGCTGGACTGCTTCACCCAGAGGTTCTGCTGCGCGTCGTTGTCGCTCGTGTTCGTGTCCGACGTCATGCGCCGCAGCTGCACCTTCACGCAGTTGTGCGGGTCATCCACGCCCACGGGCTTCCACACCACGTAGATGTCGCGCGACTCGCCGGCCGGAATCACCGGGATGTAGACAATCTTGTAGAGGTCGAATGAGCCCTCTCCGTCCACCGTGTGGTACGGCGCGGAGAGCAGGAAGCGGACCTCCGTGTCGTACGCGTCCGCCGGGCCGTCGTTGTAGACGCGGGCGTAGATGCGGTTGTCCTGGTCCGCGATGGGCCGCTCGTCCACCTGCGTGGTGTTGTAGCCGCCGCCGTCCTCCTGGTTGTCCACCCAGATGTCGGGGCTCGTCCACTCGGGGTTCCCCTTGCGGATGCGGACGTTGTAGTCGACGGGCGGCGTGTAATCGACGGTGACGTCGAAGCCGCCATTGGACGGGCGCTCGGCCGTCACGCGCACGGTGATGCCCGTGCCGGGAGGCGCATCCGAGTCCCCCACGCCCAGCGCCGCGTCGCCCACCGTGGTGGCCGGCGTGCGGTCCCGGATGACGACGGGCACCTGGCCCTGCGGAATGGCCTTGTTCGCGTAGTACACGAGCACGCCCTTCTGCGGCACCGTCTGGTCCCGGTTCGTCAGCGACGGCGTGCGCGACTCCACCCAGTAGAAGTGCGTCTCCTCCTCGAAGGACGTCACGCCCGGCGTCAGGCCAATGGCGATGGCGCCGTACTGCCCGCCTACCAGCGTGCTCTGGAAGCTCACCGGAATCGCCGGCTGGCCCGTGCGCGGCGACGTGCCGGGCGGACGGGGGATGAAGAGAATCTGCCCGCCGCTGCTCGTCACCCATTCGGCGTGCTGCTTGGACCACACCAGCGGGTGGGCGCCCTCGAAGGGCAGCGCCATGTTGTCCCAATGGTTGGCGGGCTCGGCGACGGGGAACTCCACGTTCTCGTGCGGGAAGAGGTCCACCAGGCCGAACTGGTGCGAGTAGCCATGCGCGAACTGCGCCAGCGAGTTGCTCGGGCCCTGGATGGAGACGGAGAGCCAGCGCGTGGTGCCGCCCACCGTGTACGGCCAGTTGCCCGTGGTGGCCCAGTCGCGCGTGAAGCCCGGGTCGTTCACCACCAGGATGACGCGGTCGATGTCATCCGACGGGTCCGCGGTGGGGCCGTCCAACGCGCCCGGCTCGTCGAACAGCAGCTTGTCCAGCGCGTCCGTTGCCAGCTCCACCAGCGGCGTCTGGTCGCTGCCGGAGTACTCGGTGCTGTCGTGCCCCAGCGCCAGCGGGCCCTTGAAGATGGGGAGCAGCGTGGCCTGGTTGTAGCTGACCTCCGAAATCCACTGCGTCAGCGCGTCCACGCGCGAGGTGACGGTGGCCTCGTCCGCGCTGCCCATGATGTCCGAGAAGTCCACCCGGAGCACCAGCGTGTCCTGGTTCCCGTCGGGGAACGGACCGCGCGCCACCTGGACGGGGCGGATGGCGAGGTTGTTGTTCTTGCGCACCTCGTCCAGTCCCGTGCCGGGCGTCAGCCGGTCATAGAGGTTCGTCACGCGCGCCGTCAGCGTGAAGCGGCCGTCGCCCGCGGTGGCGGACTCGGGGGCGGGCGGCCGGAAGAGGATGGGGCCCACCACGGTGACGCCGTGGGCCGTCATGGTGGCACCGGGCACCGTGGGCACCGAGAGCGCGTTGCCGGGCACGTTGACGGTGGAGCTGGAGTAGCTCTCGTAGAAGCCGTCCTCGCTCCAGTTGTTGGGGAACACGAGCGGCGACGACGGGTCACCCCAGTACAGCTTCACCGAGGAGTTGGTGGCGGGCGCGCTGTTGCGGTTGCGCACCATCACGTAGACGTAGTTGTTGGTGTCGAAGCGCGGCTGCTCGAAGGCGTAGTAGCCCAGCCCGTTCTGGGCCGCGGTGGCCAGGTTCACGTCCGGCCGGTGGCGCACGAGGATGTCCGGCGAGGACAGCGTGAAGCTCGTCGCCGTGGGCTCCGTGCCCGTGTCCCCCAGGTAGTCGCGCACGTACAAGTCGAAGGGCATCGGCGCGCCCGAGCCCAGGAAGGCCACGAGCCGCGCGGCGTCCGAGTCGATGACGAACACGCGCCCCAGCCCGTCAATCTCCAGCTTCTGCGGCGAGGTGAAGAGCGGCGCCACGCCCAGCGTGGAGTCGAAGGTGCCGTCCGACCGGAAGACGGTGACGCGGTGGTTCTGCGTGTCGGCCACCCACATCATTCCATCCGGCGACACCGCGACGTCGCGCGGGCTGCGGAACTGGTTGGCGCCCGTGCCATTCGAACCGAAGCGCAGCGGCGCGCCCACCGGCGGAACCTTCACAATCTGATGGTGGCCCGTGTCCGCGATGTAGAAGGTGCCGTCCGGCCCCACGTCGAAGCCGCTGGGGCTGAAACACGTGGGGTCCGACAGCGCCACCTCCCAGCTCGTGTCGTCCGGCCCGTCCGCCACGAGGATGCGGTTGTTGCCCGAGTCGAGCAGGTACACCCGCCCCATGGGCCCCACGGTGATGTCCTTCGGCTGCGCAATCGTCAGGCCCGCCACGCTGTTGCGCGTGGTGGACGCGAAGGCCGGGTCATACGTGTAGCTGGAGGTGCCGGCGTTCCACCGGTACAGCTCCACCTCGCCGCCCACGCTGTCCACGGCGTAGAGGTTGCCCTGCGCGTCCGCGGCCACGCCCTGCGGCTGGTTGAGGGCCTGCTCCTGCGTGGGGTCCATCACGAAGCCGACCTCGGACCAGGAGGGACTGCCGCCCGAGAGGGTGGAGATGGCCGTGTACTTGATGCGCCGGTTCGCGGTGTCCGCCACCAGCACGCGCCCGTTCAGCTCGTCGACACCAACGCCGAAGGGGATGAGGAAGCCGCCCGTGACGGGCTGGGGCGGACCGGCATCGGCCGCGCCACCGCCCAGGGACGTCTGGCTCCAGACGAGGACGAGCGCCACGAGCAATACGAGAGGACGCCGCACCGCCAGCAGGCGGTGGGAGGAAATGGTGAGGCTCAAGGAGGGAGTCCTTTACTTGTCGAGGAGGAACCGGGCCCGCGACACCGAGCCCTTGTGCTTGGTGGACTGGCCGTGCTTCGTCACGTAGTCGCGGAGGACGATCTTCCCGTCGGCCCAGCGCGACACCTCGGTGACGGCCAGCTCGCGCACGGTGTCGTCCGTGTCGTCCAGGAAGGTGAGCGTCTCCTCCTTCGCGACGTCCGGCCCGCGACGCGCGAAGGTGTTGAGGGACAGCCGGCGCAGCCCCACGCTCTTCGCCTTGCCCGCCTCGGCCACGTGCTGGCCCAGGCGCGCGTCCCACGGCATCTCCTTCACGGGCTTCGACACCAGGTAGGAGAGCACCGAGGCGCGCACGGCCTCCGCCTCGGGCTTGCCTTCCACCGACTCCCAGATGTCCGAGAGGGCCGAGGCGCGCGCCGCGGGCGTCACCTCCTTCTCGAAGCGGGTGAAGGCGGAGATGCGGCCGAGGCCGTCATCCGTGGCGAAGTCACGGCCGAGCCGCACGGCGCTGGACTGGGCGAGCGCCATGGAGGAAAGGGTGAGTGCCAGGACAGCCAACAGGCGCCGAATCATGGGTTCCTCATGAAGCGCGTGCCGCGCGCGCGGGTGATTTGCTGAATGGTGTGGACGGCGGTGTCGTCCCACAGCCGCTTCGTGTTGCCGATGTTGCGCGGGGCGGAGGTGATGGTTCCGTTCCGCATCAGGTTGAAGACGTCGTGCACGCCGCCGTAGTGCCCGCCCCCCGCCCAGCCGGCAGTCCCTCCACCGGCCTCGCCCGCCGTCAGCGTGGCGTTGGTGACCATGTGGCCCACCTCGTGAGCGCCCGAGTAGTCATTGGCGGCGGCCCGCCCCGCGACGAAGACGAAGTTCCTCGCGGTGGAGGCTCCGGGAATCCACCCGTCCGGGAAGGACTGACCGCGGTCACCCGACGAGAAGTTGCCCACGAGCATCATGTAGATCGTGTTGGCGTTGGCGGGCGTGGCGGGGTCCACTCCGCGCGCCAGGTTGATGAGCGCCTGCTGGTCCGCCGAGGGCGCGAGCGTCCCGTGGCTGCCCGTGAAGGTGCCGACGTTGTTCAGGTTCACCGCGCTGCCAACGGGCAGGCTGATGACGTCCGTGGCGGCGGTGTGCACCACCTCCACGCGAACCCCCATGGGGATGAACCGCTCCCGGAGGATGTCCGTGAGGGTGGTCACCGTCGCCGCGGGAATGGCCGCGATGCCCAGGTTGGCCGGGTCCTGGAAGTTGAAGACGCGGACCGTCATGACCCGGCGCTCCTCGGGCAGGCGCTGGAAGAGCGGCGTCTTGAGCAGGGTGACCGAGGCCGCGGGGTCCATGGGCTGGTACCTCGCCACCACGCGGCCGTCCGGGTTCTTCGTCTGGCGGACGCGGTGGTTCGCCGCGTCGTAGGCCGCGTTGCCCGGGTGCGCCGTAAGGCCCGTGTTGGTCGCCTGGTCCCGGTCCACCGGGTCCGCCACCACCATCACCGCCTGGGACACGAAGATGCCCGTGTTGGCCCCCGTCTCGGTGAGGGTAACGGTGCGGTTGGTGGCCGGGGAGTCCTGGACGGTGGTGCCGTCCGCCTCGGTGGTGAACCACTCCAGCGCGTACTCCTCCACCGTGGCGGCGTTGGTGTTCCGCGCCGCGTCGGTGAGCTGGTAGTAGAAGCGGCGCGAGTCACGGCCGATGAAGTTGTCCGGGGTGGCCGCGGCCGCCAGACGCGACTGGTCCTCCTCGTTGTAGAGCGTGTCGACGAGGCCGAAGGCATCCGCCGCCAGCCGGAAGGCGAAGTCCCACAGGCCCACGCGGACGAAGAGCGCCTGCGTGTCGGCTCCCGTGATGCGGAAGTCGTTGTTGGTGTCATTCATCGTCGCCAGGTTCCAGAGGTTGAGCTTCAGCTCCTTGCGCGGCGGCGCGGTGCCCGTGGGCGGCCGGAACTCCACCTGAAGCACGGGCGAGCCGGGCAGCAGGGCCTCGACGTAGACCTGCGCGGGGACGGCTTCCGCCGGGAGGTTGAACGTCTTGGGCAGCACCAGCTCGGTGGTCTTGTTCGCGTTGGTCCACACCTTGAAGAGCGCCGGCCCTCCCGTGCTCAGGACGAGCTGGCCGTCCACGCGGGGCTGGAAGCGGAGCGTGACGGCGACGAGGTCGTTCTCACCGGCGGCGGCGGGCGCCTGGGCCGAGTCGACGACGCCGTTCGCATCGTCGTCGTCCGAGTTGACCGCGATGGACAGGCCGCTGGCGGGGATGGCGTGGCCGGGGACCTCGAGGCCCAGGTCGTAGAGGTAGAAGGGCACGCGCGGCGACACGCCCAGGGAGCGGCCGCTACGGAACGCCTCCACCTCCATCTGGTATTTTCCCGGGGCCTGGGGCGTGGAGCCCACGCGGCCGTTCCACGAGAAGGTGCCCATGGCGGCGGCGCTCGGCGTGTTGCCGCTGGCCACGACGCTGCCGGACGTGTTGAGCACCCGCCACTGCACGCTGGAGATGGAGAGGGCGCCGTCCACGCGGTAGTCGAACGTCACGTTGCCCGTGCCCGCCACCACGGCGGAGCGGTCGAGGTACGGCGCGGAGCTGGCGAGCTGGAGCGTGACGGTCTCCGTCTGGATGGCGTGCGGCTGGAAGCCGACGAAGGGCGTCGGAGACAGCGAGAAGTCGAGCAGCGTCACGCGCACGTCGTAGTGGCCGGTGGGAGGCCGCGTGCCGGCGTTGGTGTACCCGTTCCAGTTGAAGACCAGGGGCAGGCCCTTGCTCATCGGCGGGACGTTCAGCTCGTACGCGGAATAGACGGGCGTGGCGCTGCCGGTGGGGAAGACCTCCAGCAGCGTGTACATGCCCAGGGCGAAGAGCGGGTCTTCGTAGAGCGAGGAATCGATGTGGTAGTAGACGTCGATGTCCGCGCTGTCGAAGGACTGGACGATGGCGGGCGTGAGGGTGGTGGGCGCGTCCACGCAGACGCCGGACAGGCAGTTGCCGATGGTGACGCCCGTCTCCGCGTAGTTGGTCTGCGAGGGCATGTCGTCATCGGTGACGGTGAGGCGAATCCTCCAGAAGCCCTGGCAGGCCGGCGGGACGGCGGCACCCGCCGGGTAGAGGGTGAGGACGCTGGCCGAGGGGCCGCTCGGCAGCGAGGGCGAGGCACACCCGACGGGCGGCACCGCGGACCAGGTGTAGTTCGTGATTCCCAGGCCCGAGCCGGGCGTGCCCGTCACCACGTTGTCGAGGTCGAAGCTGGCGGAGCCGTTCACCACGATGGCGTTGGGCAGCACGCCCGCGAGGTTGACGAGGTACCACGCCGAGCCGCTGAGGACGGCGGCCGGCAGCGTCTGGGGCGGGACGACGACGACGGTGTGCCGCGTGCGCGCGACATTGCCCTCGCCGTCATGAACCTCCAGCTCGAACTGCCACTGGCCGGGCTGCATGTCGCCCCAGTCCAGCGACAGCGTGGCGTTGTGCGCGGGGACGAAGAAGACGTCATCCACGCGGCCGGTGGTGTACTCGCCCCACGCGTCCGGCGGGATGTCCACCACGTACCAGGTGTAGCTGACGATGCCCGGCGAGATGTTCCGAGCGGGGCCGCTGTCCGTCACGTGGCAGCGATTGGGCTGACTGGGGCACGGCGAGTCGGGGTCCACCGAGCCGGTGCCGTCCAGCACCAGGGGGAACTCCAGCAGGTGCGCCACGTCCGGCCCGGAGATGTCCGCGGTGGGTACGTCATCCACGAGGATGGAGCGCTCCTGCTGCACGGACTCGCCCTCGTCGTCGGTGGCGGTGAGGCGCAGAATCCACGTGCCGGCGGAGCTGGCGGTGGTGGCGCGGGTGACGGAGGCGCTGGTGGACAGCACGGCCAGCGGGGACACGCCCGCGGACTGCGGCGCCTGGAGGAGCTCCCACTTGAAGGTGAGGTTGCCTCCGTCGTCATCCGTGGTGACGGTGGTGGACGCCTGGAGCGCCTGGCCCACGTCGATTTCGGTGGGGCCGGCGAAGGAGATGCGCGGCTTCAGGTTGCGCACCGTGACGGTGACTGTCTCGGAGTCGGTGTCGCCCTCGTTGTCGCGCGCGGTGACGCGGAAGCGCCAGGTGCCCACGTGGAGACCGGTGGTGGGGATGTTGATGCCCGGCGTGGTGGCGTAGCCCGTCGTCGGAGCCATGCCGGAGCGGGTGGGCGCCTCCAGGATGTCCCACGAGAAGGTCAGCGCGCCGCCGTCCACGTCGTTGGTGGGCGACGCCGTGAGGTTGATGGGCGTGTTGGCGTCAATCTCCGTGGCTCCGGCGACGCTGATGTTGGGCGGGACGTTGGGGACGGTGAACGAGTAGCTGAAGGTCTTCAGCTCGCCCTCGTTGTCGGCGACGTCCAGCGCGAAGTTGTAGGTGCCGATATCCCGGTCGCTGGTGAAGGTGATGGTGGGGTTGGCGGTGTTCGCGTTCGTCAGCGTCGCGGGAGACATGGGCGGCTTGCTGACGATGCGCCACGCATGGGTGAGCGCGCCGCCATCCCCGTCACTCGAGTTGGCGCGGAGCGTGACGGTGTTGTTCCACGCCGGCGTGGGCGTGTGATTGATGCTGGCCGCGGGCGGCGAGTTGACGACGTTGATGAAGAAGCGGACGGGGGTGGCGAAGTTGCTGATCGCCGCGGGGTCACAGATGACGTTGCATGGCGGGGCGACCCCGCTCCAGCAGTAGTTGGGGTTGGCGTACTTGCCGTTGCAGGTGACGGTCTTCAGGCCCAGGTCCCGAAGAGAGTTGTAGGTCAGCCTGAAGTGGAACTCGGGCTGGCTGTCCCCATTCGAATCGAAGATGGAGCAGGCCGCGGGGAGGGAGAACGGCCCCGCTGTGGGCGCGCCCGGGTCTCCGGAGCCTGGAGCAATCTGCACCGATGGCGCGGGCGAGAAGCCGGTCTGGGTGCACTCGACGAGAAAGGGCCAGAGGAAACCGTCCTCGGCGGTCACCCAATAGTCACCCGTGGTCTTGACCTGCTGGTTTCCGGAGAAGTCCGCGGCCTGGCTGGCGGAGGCAGCGAGGAGCAGGACGAGGGCCGCGGTCCATGGGATGCGCTTCACGATGGTTCTCCAGATGGGGACGGGGCTCATGGGCGCGGGCTGCTCTGCGGAGAGGAGGGAATGGCGACCGGGCCGGCCGGGACGGGCTGCGGCGGCGCCGAGGTGGTCGAGAGGGAGAACGAGACGTGGTCGGAGGTGGCGGTGGGCTTCAGCAGCTCCGCGAGCAACGCCGCGTAGCGTTCAGCGAAGAGGTCCTTGATTTGCGCCTTGGCGCGCAGCTCTCCGAGCAGCCCCTTCAGCCGGGCATCCGCGTACAGGCGCTCCAGGCCGGCCTGGATTGCGGGCGCGGCGTCCTCGAACTTGCGGTCCAGCTCGGGCAGCACCTCGTGCACGAGCAGGAAGCGACAGCCCTCCTTCGTCTCGATGACGCCGGTGAGCTTCCCGGGCTCGAGCTCCACGAGGGCCTTCCAGACCTCCGGGTCCACCGTGTCCTCGGTGAGGCCCATGCGCGCGCCGCCGAGGGCACGGGTGGGGCCTTCCGAGGACTCGCGGGCCGCGTCGGCGAAGGCGATGGCGCCCTCGCTCACCTTCTCGCGCAGCTCCTTGGCCCGGGCGTAGCACTCCTTGCCGGGGAGGATGAGCACCTCGCTCGCGTTCACCCGCTTCGGCTGGTGGAAGCTCTCCGGGTAGCTCTCGTAGTAGCGCTTCACCTCGTCGTAGGGGACTTCCACGGCCTTGCTCGCCAGCCGCTCGCGCAGGAGGCGCTGGCGGATGTCGGCGCGGATGCCGGTGCTGCCATCCGGGGTGCGCTCCACGTACTGCTTGAACTCCTCGGTGGTGGGGAAGGACTGCTCGAAGGCCGCGAAGGCCACATCGATGTCCTTCTCGGAGACCTCGAGGCCCTGCTCCTTCGCGGCCGCGTCGGTGACGGCTTCATCGATGAGCTTCTGGACGATGGAGTTCTTGAGCAGCAGCGCGTCCGCGTCGGGGATGCGGCCGTCCTCCGTCGTCACGCGCGCGGCGGTGAAGGCAAGCAGGTGATTGAACCGCTCCAGGGAGACGGGCTTGTCGTTGACGAGCGCGACGTCCTGCTCCTCGGGCAGGTCCAGCCGGCCCGAGTCATAGGCGGAAGAAGCCGCGAAGCCACCGAGGGCGATGGAGAGCAGGCCGGTTGCGAGGAGCCACCGGCGGACGGATGTTCGAGAACGAGGGCGAGAAGGCGTGGCTTCCATGGGCACCGGGAGCGGTTGTCGGGAACGGGAATGCGTCGGGCCCGGCCCTGAGCAAGGACCGGGCCCACGGAACGTCCCGAGGGAGCGCGGCTCCGCGCATGCGCCCACGTGTTGCCTGCGAGGCAACTGCGTGGGGGCGCTGTGGACTGCGGGTCTACGGCCGGCGGGGAGCTTCCGCGTCAGGTGCGATAGAAGAGGCCCGGTACGCGGTCCTCGAACCAGGAGCAGCGATGCGCCTTCATCTATTTGGAATCGCCCTGTCCGTCGTGCTTGGCGCGGGATGCGGGAGCACCCGTAGCAGCGCTCGCAACGACGCCGCTGGTGACTACCGTCTCGCGGACAACGGGAGGAAGGGGCTGATCATCGTCTCGACCCGCTTCTCCACTGACTGCAAGGAGGGTGAGACCCCCACCGCGACGCTCGGTTACCAGGACCCCTCTGCCAGTCACGGGTACGAGAGTGAGATTCCCGTGAACGACCCGTCCATCGAACAGGCGTTCCAATCGCCTCCCGGCCACTTCCAGGTCAAGGCGCTCTTCGAGGGGACGTACCGCATCCGAAGCCTGCAGATCAAAGACAGTCCGTCCTTCCGTCCCATCTACAAGGAGACCCGGACGGAGTTCGAAGTCGAAGCAGGCAAGGCCGTGTACCTCGGCGAAGTCCACATCAAGCTCACCCACTGCGACTCCATCCCGGTCATCACCACCATGATCTCCGACCAGTGGGAGCGGGACAGCAAGCTCTTCGAGCAGAAGATGAAGAACGTCCGCGCGGACGAGGTCGTCAAGCGGCTCCTGGGCCAGGCCGCGAAGCCGTAGCACGCCAGCGACAACGCGCCACCGGCTCAAGCCACCACGGCGTGGAGGATGCGCTCGAAGAGCCAGGGCGCCTTCGCGAGCAGGTGCACCACGGGGCGGCGCAGCCGGGGACGGCGGGCCAGCATGAGCAGCGCGCGCGTCGTCCAGGCGTACTTGCGGAACACGCGCTGGAAGCTGGCCTCGTAGGGGCGGAGGGCGTCCTGTGTCGCGCCCTTCGCCAGTGCATCGGGTAGCAGCGTGCCCAGAGACTCCGCGCAGGCGAAGGCGAGAGAGAGCCCCTCTCCCGTCAGTGCATCCACGTAGCCGGCGGCGTCTCCCACGAGGGCGAAGCGGTCCGCGACACGTGCCCTCGCAACTCGTGCGAGGGGGCCCGCGCCTCGTGCCTGCGAATCCGGCGCGGCTCCCGCGAGCCGCTCGGACAGGCGGGGGAAGCGTGCGAGCATCGTCTCGAAGCTCACGCGCCCATCGACGATGCCGTCCTCCCAGAGGAAGGCGAGCCCCACTCGGCGGGCCCCGGCGGGCGTGACGTAGGCCTCGACGCCGTCCGCGAAGTGCACCTCCACGTAGGGCGTCCACGGCTCCAATTGGAAGTGGCGACGGAGGCCGAAGCGCCTCGGGCCCGTGGACTCCACGTCCAGCCCTTCCGCGCGCCGCAGCGGCGAGCCGAGCCCGTCCGCCGCCACCAACATCCGCGCCTCCACCGGGCCTTCCGCCGTCTCCAGCGTCACGCCTTCGCGGGTGCGACGGTGGGACAGCACCTGCGTGCGCTCGCGCAACTCCACGCCCACGTCGCGGGCTCGGGCTACGAGTGCGGAGGCGAGGGCCACTCGCCGCACGCCGAGGCCACCGGCCCCGGGCAGCAGCCCCTCCACCGTGGAGCCATCCTCCTGCACGTAGCGGATGCCCACGAAGGGCGAGCTCTCGCGCCGGTCCAGAAGTGCCAACGCACCCAGCCGGTCCAGCACCGCGAGCGCCGGAGGCATCAGGCCCTCACCACAGGCCTTGTCGGCGGGCACCGTGGCGCGCTCCAACACCACCGTGTTCAGGCCGCGCGCGGTGGTGGTGATGGCCACGGCGAGTCCGGCCGGGCCTCCGCCCACCACCGCGACGTCGTACCGTCTCACGTGGCTCGCCCCCGGCTCTTCATCATGCTCCGTGTGCCCCGCTCGGACCGCACGGGCGCATGTGGCTCGCGCAGCCTCATGTCGAAGCATCGGGCGCAGCGCGCCGATCCATTCAGGACACGAGGACGAGGACTGCCCGCACGACGAGGGGGACCTCCCGGCGGCCGGAAGCAGCGGAAGGAACGTTCATTCCACCGGCCCGCCTCCCAAGAGGGTGGGCATGAGGCGCCTCCCTGCGGCCGGGAGCGGCGGAAGGAACACTCATTCCGCCAGCCCGCCGCCTGGTGGCATGGAGCGGAGTGCTGGGAGCGTCGGCGCCCTGAACCAGCCACGCTCCCGCTCACGTATCGTGCTCCGCCCTCGCCATGGCGATGGCGCTCTTCGCCATCTCCACCGCCATGCCGACCATGCCCACCTTCTTCGGCGGCGTCAGCTCTCCCGCCAGGTAGCGCCGCAGCGCCTCCGTCCGCCGCAGCTTGCCGCTCGACGTGCGCGGCAGCGTCCCCGGCTCCAGCAGCTTCACCGTGTGCGGCCGCACGCCCGTGGCCTCCACCACCGCCGCGCGGATGTGCTCCTCTACCTCGTCACCCACGCCCGGCGCAGCGCGCTCCGCGAGGATGAGCAGCGCCTCGTCCTCGCCGCCCTCTGGCGTGAAGCCCAGCGCCACCGCGCAGCCCGTGCGCACGCCGTCCACCGCCTGCAGCGGCTCCTCGAAGGCCTGCGGCGCGTGGTTGGCCCCGCGGATGATGACCACGTCCTTCGCCCGGCCCGTGAGGTACAGCTCGCCGTCCGCCACGAAGCCCAGGTCTCCCGTGTCCAACCAGCCGTCCGCCGACAGCGCCCGGCCCGTGGCCTCCGCGTCTCCGAAGTAACCCGACATCAACGACGGCCCCCGGGCGAAGACGCGCCCCACCCGCTTCTCCGGCAATGCCGCGCCCACGCCGTCGCGCACCTCCACCTCGAAGCCGGCCACCGGCGCGCCCACGCTCACCAGCTCGCGAGTCCCCGTCTCCACCCGCGCCTCTCGCGCCAGCACTCCGGCGTCCACGCCCAGCGAGCGTGGGCCCCGCCCCTCCGGCGGGAAGGTCACCGCCAGCGACGCCTCCGACAACCCGTACACCGGCCGCAGCGCCCGCGCGGAGAAACCCCACCGCTCGAAGCGCTGCGCGAAGCGGCGCAGCGTGTCCGCGGACACCGGCTCCGCGCCATTGAGCGCGTGCTTCCACCAGGACAGGTCCACCCCCTGCATCTCCTCGTCCTTCACGCGCTTCAAACACAGGCCATACGCGAAGTTGGGCGCGGGCGAGATGAAGCCCCGGTGTCTCGACAGCGCGCGCAGCCACAGCGCGGGCCGCGCGAGGAAGGCCTCTGGCGGAATCAGCACCAGGTTGCCCGGGTAGTACAGCGCGGACAGCACGCAGCCGATGAGCCCCATGTCGTGGTACAGCGGCAGCCAGCTCACGCCCACCTGCGGAGTCCCCGGCCGCAGCGGCATGGCCACCTCCAGCGCCGCCACCTGCGACATCAGCGCCCCTTGCGTCAGCGCCACTGGCTTCGGGTCCACCGTGGAGCCGGACGAGAACTGGATGAGCCCCAGTCCCTCCGGACTCACGGGCACCTCGTGCTCCTCGTCCCCGCGAGCCACCTCGTCCACCGTGTGGCAGCCCAGGCGGGGACGCGCCCGCTCCACGCTCGGCCCCAGCAGCAGCCGCACCCGCGAATCCGTCAGCACCGCCACCGCCGCCGTCACCTGGAGCATCCGCGCCGTGGAGCGGTGGTACTCCTCCAGCCGGCCGAGCCGCACCGGCGGATAGAGCGGCACCGGCACCGCGCCCGCGAGCAGCGTGCCGAAGTATGCGTCCATGAAGCCCGGCGACGTCGGCAGCAGCAGCGCGACCCGTTCACCCTCGCGCACGCCCAGCCGCGCCAGCCCCGCGGCCGTGCGCCGTGCACGGCGGTATACCTCCTCCCACGGCACGGACACCTCGCGCTCGGCCGCGTCCACGAACGTCAGCCCGTGCGGGGTGGTGCGCGCGGTGGCCGCGAGCATCGCATTCACCGTCGCGTACTTCAGCGCGGGAAGGGAGGGCCCCTTCACGGACGCGCCTCCAGCCTCCACGCCCTTCACGGGCGTACCTCAGGGCCCTGCGCGCCCTTCGCCGCCGCGGCGGCGGCCCGCTGCGCCACCAGCTTCGCCAGGTCCGCCACCGTGCGGACATCCTGCGCGTCCTCCTCGGACAGGCGGATGCGGAAGCGGTTCTCCAGCCCCACCGCCAGCACCGTCAGCCCCAGGCTGTCGAGCTGCAGGTCCTTCAGGAGGTCATGCCCCGGCTCCACCGCGCCCTTCCACTCCAGCTCGTCGGCGGCGATGCGGCGGATTTCCGCCAGCACTTCGAGTTCGGACTCAGTCACGGGGCACCTCCGGGATGAAGCGGGGACGGTGGGCAAACGCACGCGCATACGCGTCGCCGAGCGCCGCCTCCTCCGCGCGAATCCGCACGAAGAGCAGCGCCGCGTTTCCCACCGAGAAGAAGAGCGCCGTCCGCCACGCGCCGTGGATGAGCGGCACACACGCCAGCTCCAGCACCACCGCCACGTAGTTGGGGTGACGCAGGAACCGGTAGGGCCCGCCCGTCACCGGCGGCAACTCCGGCACTACGATGATGCGCGAGTTCCACCTGTCACCCAGCGTGCCGATGGCCCAGTACCGCAGGGCCTGCGCCGCCACCGCCCCACCCAACGCCACCCAGCCCCACGCTCCCAGGAAGGGGGACTCCAGGACGAGCACCTCGGCCACACAGGCCACGAGGAACAGCGTGTGGAACACCACCATGAAGCGGTAGTGCCCCTGCCCCGTCTCCACGCCGCCCCGCGCGAAGGCCCGGTCCGCGTTGCGCTTGGAGAGCACCAGCTCCACCAACCGCTCCGCCACGAGCAGCGCCATGAAGCCCAGGAAGACGGCGTGGGTGGACGTCACCATCGCAGGAGCACCATCTCCGCGCAGAAGCCCGGGCCCAGGGCCATCACCATGCCCCAGTCACCAGGACGCGCCCCGGCGTTCTCCAGCGTCTCGCCCAGCACGAAGAGCACCGACGCCGAGGACAGGTTGCCCACCTCGCGCAGCGACGCCCACGAGCGCTCCAGCGTGGCCGACTCCAGCTCCAGCGCCTCCTCGAAGGCCTTCAGCACCTTGGGCCCGCCAGTGTGCGCCACCCAGTGCCGCACATCCCCGCGAGTGAGGCCATGCTCCGCGAGGAAGCCGTCCACGTTGCCGCGGATGTGCTCCTTCACCAGCGTGGGCACCCGGGCGGAGAGCACCACCTTGAAGCCCGAGTCCACCACGTCCCAGCCCATGACGCGCTCGGTGTCCGGGTAGAAGACGGAGCGCGAGGCCACCACGCGCGGGCCCGTCGCACCGGGCGCCTCGGCGCCGCGCAGCACCGCGCACGCCGCGCCGTCTCCGAAGAGGCCGGAGGCGATGATGTTGGGGATGGAGAGGTCCTCCCGCTGCAACGTCAGCGAGCACAGCTCCGTGGCGATGACGAGCGCGGTGTGCTTCGGGAAGGCGCGCAGGTAGTCCGCGGCGCGCGCGACGCCGGTGGCCCCCGCCACGCACCCGAGGCCGAAGAGCGGCGTGCGCTTGAAGTCGTCGCGGAAGCGCACGCGGTTGGCCACGCGCGCCTCGATGCTGGGCGTGGCGATACCCGTCACGGTGATGAAGAAGACGTGGTCCACGTCCACCGGCCGGAGCTCCGCCTTGTCCAGCGCCTGGCGCACCACCGTCTCGCTCAGCTCCGTGGCCGCGCGAATCCAGGTGTCGTTGCGCTGCTGGAAGGTGACGAGCGGCGGGTAGGCCTCAATCGGAAGCGCGAGGTGGCGGCCGCCGACCTGCACGGCGCGGTGCAGGTCCTCCAGCCGCTCGAGGTTGAAGTGCCGCGTGGCCCACAGCTCGCGGAAGGCCGCGATGAGCTGCTCCTGCGTGGCGTAGTGCGGGGGAAGGGCACGACCTACCGCGTGGATGAAGGGCGAGCTGTCCTGGCCGGATGCGCTGCTGTGCATGGAGTTCTCGAATCCTACGCGACCATCGCGGGATGACGCTTACCCGGCTGCCCGGCCCGACGCGAGACGCGCCGCGCCTGGATGAATGCCGCCGGACGCGAACCCTGTACCATTGTCGTACGCTAGACGCGCGACACGGTTCCGAGAAGTCGTCGGGAGCGCGCTGTCTCACGGCAGACAGCGTCCAGCCCCGCTGAAGGAATGCACCCGAAGCTTGAACAGGGCTTGAACGCGGGAGGCGCAGCCTACTCGAAGCGGTAGCCCTTGGGCACCACGGTGATGCCCGACTCCGTCACGGTGAAGCCGCGTGCCTTGTCGGCCTCGAGGTCGAAGCCAATCTTCGCATTGGGCGGCACGCGCACGCCCTTGTCGATGATGGCATTCTTCACCTGCGCGTGCCGGCCGATGTCCACCTCGTCGAAGACGACGGAGCGCTCCACCTTGGCGTAGCTGTTCACCCGCACGCGGCGGAAGAGGATGCTCTCGCGCACCACGCCGCCGGAGACGATGCAGCCTCCGGCCACCATGGAGTTGAGCGCGCGGCCCACGCGCTCGCCCGACTCGTGGACGAACTTGGCCGGTGGGCTGTACTCGCTGCCGGTGCGCAGCGGCCACTCGGCGTTGAAGATGTCGAACTCCGGGTTGACGGACACCAGGTCCATGGACGCCTCGTGGTACGCGTCCAGCGTCCCCACGTCGCGCCAGTACGTGTTGGGCCCCGTCTGCCCGGGGATGGGGTTCTTCGCGAAGTCGTACGTCTGGATGTGGTAGCCGTCGCGCAGCGCGCGGGGCAGCACGTCCTTGCCGAAGTCGTGCTGCGAGCCCTCCGTCTTCGCGTCCACCTCCAGGAGTTCGGCGAGCACCTTGCTGCGGAAGATGTAGTTGCCCATGCTGGCGAGCGCCGTGTCCGGCCGGCCGGGGATGGGCTTGGGGTCCTGGGGCTTCTCCTGGAACTCCGTCACGCGGCCGCGCTCGTCCACCTGCATGACGCCGAAGCGGTGCGCGTCCGCGAGCGGCGTGGGGTACGCGGCGATGGTGATGTCGGCGCGCTGGGCCTCGTGCAGCTCCAGCATGTGCGCCACGTTCATCTTGTAGATGTGGTCGCCGGAGAAGACGGCGAGGTGCTCGGGGCGGTGGTTCTCCACCAGGTGCATGTTCTGGTAGATGGCGTCCGCCGTGCCCCGGTACCAGACGGGCCCCAGCTCCTCGTACAGGTACATCTGCGCCGGCACGAGCGTGATGAAGTAGTCCGACAGCAGCACCGAGCCGAAACGCCACCCGCGCTGGATGTGCTCCGTCAACGACTGCGCCTTGAACTGCGTCAGGACGTAGATGGAGAAGATGCCCGAGTTGATGAAGTTGTTGAGGGCGAAGTCGATGATGCGGAACTTCGACCCGAAGGGCACCGCCGGCTTCGAACGCCGCAACGTGAGCGGCGCCAGCCGCGTTCCCTGCCCGCCTGCGAGGACCATCCCGAGAATGCGCGTGGCCATGCGGTGCTGTGTCCCTCCCGGCCGCGCAGTATAGGGGCCCGCCCGGCTTTGTCCGGCCTCCCGGCTCCGCGGGGACAATGTCTTCATGCGTCACGGGACAGTGGCGGCGGTGCGGACAACGGCGCACGCGTCATCAACATGAGCTTCAGGACGTCCAACGGGACGTCGCTGTGCTCGGGCTGCGTGTCCATCCAGAGCGCGGTGGACTGCGCCGTGCAGAAGAACGTGGGGGTCGCCGCCGCGGGTGAAATGAAATTACTCGCGGTCTCGTTCGTCTTCACGGCCCGGGGGGTGCACGTTGCCGGCCATCTTTTCTACTGACTCGGTTTCCGAGAAACAGCGTGTGGAGTACTGGCAGGAGACGGCGAGCCGGGTGTTCCTCGGCCTGCGCACGGAGCGGAAGCGCAGGGATGAGCCGTTCTTCGGCCGGTTGGACCATCGGGAGGCCGGGCCGTTGTCGGTGACGCACCTGCACTCGGTCTCGCAGCGGGTGTACCGGGGGGAGCGGGAAATCTCCCGTGCGCCGCGCGAGTGCTTCTTCATCTGCATGCAGTTGGAGGGCGTCTGCACGGTGCGGCAGCCTCGGCGGCAGGAGTACCAGACGCGGCCGGGTGACGTGGAGTTGCTGGATGGAGTCCGGCCCGGGGAGATCTCCTTCGACGCCGCGTACCGCCGGGTCGTCATCCTCGTCCCGTATGCCGCGCTCCGGCCGAGGCTCGTCGACCCGGACAAGTCGATTGGGAGCGTGCTGCGGGCCACGGAGGGCACGGGCGCGCTCGTGTCCGCGTACGTGAGTGCCTTCGCGCGCAACGAGGTGGCAGAGCCGGTCTCGGGCTCGCTGTCGGACATCCTGGTGTCGTTGCTCGCGGTGGGCTTCAACGCGAAGGAGGATGGAGAGCGGCCGGACGCCGCGAGCGTGCGCGAGGCGCGGCGGCACGCCATCCGGGACTACGCCGAGCGCAACCTCTCGGACCCGGCGTTGAGCCCGACGACCGTGTCGGCCCACTTCCGCTGCTCCACGCGCTACCTGCACGAGCTGTTCGCGGAAGGGGGCGAGTCCTTCATGCGCTGGGTGCTGGCACGGCGGCTCGCGCGGTGCCGGCAGGCGCTGCTGGACCCGGCGCTGCGGGAGCGGACCATCGCGGACATCGCCTTCCGGTGGGGGTTCCAGGACCTCTCGCACTTCGGCCGCGCCTTCAAGGCGGCCTTCGGCATGACGCCCCGAGAGTGCCGCGCGGAATGCGCCGGACCTCGTGTGGCCGCGAAGAGCCGGCGGCGTCCGCTGCCGCACTGAGGCACACCGCGACGGGCCGGGCCCAGGCGTGCAAGATGCACCGCCCCGATGCGTCAGGTCGGGGTGAAGCCTGTTTCGCGTCCAGGAAGGGACCGATGCCGAAGAAGCGCGAGTCGAAGGAGCCCTCTCTCCCGGAGGCCGTGGCCAGCGGTGAGTGGAGCACCGTACTGATTGGACTGCTCGACGCGTGGCGGGCCGCACCGCACCGGGAACTGGCGGACCGCATCGTGTCCGTGGGCGCGAAGGTCTCTGGAGGCCAGCCGCTCTCCGGTGCGTGGGAGGACGTCGCGAAGATGCCGGACGCAGCGGTGCTGTCGGCCTTGCTGGACACGCTCCTCGACAAGGGCTCGGTCAAGGCGCGTGCGCGGCTGGAGGCACTCGAAGCCTGGCCGGAAGACCCGCGCATCGACCGGTGGGTGGCCGAGCGGTACGCCGACCCGCCCTTCACGAGCACCGGCGCCCGTCCCTTCTGGACGCGGCTGTTGCCGCTCGCGCGCCGCATCCGGGATGCGCGGGCCGCGGAGACTCTCAAGAAGGCCCGTGCGGGCTACGACCGCTCGATTCCGTACGAGGACTTCCTCGCGGCCCACCTCGACCGCATCCAGTCCGAGCTGGACGCCGCGACCGACACGGAGCTCTCCATCGGGATGAGCCAGGTGCTGCCGCAGGTGGACGCCGCGCTCCACACGGAGGCCGAGGCCTCGAAGCCCGCGCGCTCGGGAGATGCCGAAGCGCTGCTGGCGCAGGTGCTCGCGAATCCGGAGGACAACGAGGCGCGCGCGGTCCTCGCGGACGTGCTGCAGGAAGCAGGGCATCCTCGCGGTGAGCTCATCGCCCTCCAGCTCGAAGCGACCCGCCGTCCGCTCACTCCCGCCGAGGTGAAGCGCGAGCGGCAGCTCATCAAGACGTCACGCAAGGAGCTGCTCGGGCCGCTCGATGACGTGCTGAAGCCCGACTGCACCTTCTCCCGTGGCTTCCTCTCCCGCGCCGCGCTGAAGCAGGGCAATGCGCGCGCGCTCGAGAGCGCCATCGAGAAGACCGTGGGCCACCCGCTGTGGGCCACCGTCGAGCACCTCGAAGGACAGGGCGACTACGACATCACCCTGCATGAAGTGATGAAGTCGCTGCGCTCACTCGCGCATTCCAGCGTCGGCGCCAGGAAGCTGGCCCGGATGCCGAAGCTGGAGGCGCTCGTCGACGGCGGCGCCACCGACGAATGGCTCGACCTCGCGAAGGCCGCGGACGCCTTCCCACGGCTCCGCGAGCTCGACATCCTGCTCTTCCCGCGCCAGGTGCTCGAATTCCTCCAGTCGCCCCTCGTCGCGCGTCTGGAGCGACTCCACGTGAGGCTGAGCCTCCCGGGCCATGACCCATCCACCACCGAGTCCGCGCTCGCCCTTCTCGCGCTGGTGCCGAAGCTGAAGGTCCCCGACCTCACCCTCCGCATGGTCCGCTACACCACGAAGGACTGGGGCAGCGGCTACCACTTCGTACGGGATGCCGCCGGCAGGCTCTCGGTCCGCGTCTTCACCACGGAGATGAACGAACCACACGAGCGGCTCGTGCAGGCCGATGTGCTGCGAGGCCTGGACCACATCGCGAAGCTCCAGCCCGCGAGCTTCGTGGTGGCCCATCAACTGCGCACCGGGCTTCGGACGGCCGTCGAGCAACGGGCTCGCGAGCTCGGAGCCACGCTCGAAGGCTGACCGCACGGGCTCACTGAGTCGTGAGGACCTTCAGCAGCTTCCGCGCCGTGACTCCCGGCAGCTCGACGCCCTCGCGATTGGTCATCACCGCCAGCGAGGCCTTCTGCGTGGGCAGCCAGACGGCGAAGGCCGAGAAGCCGTAGATGTTGCCGTTGTGTCCCTGCATCGGCAGGACGGAGTCCGTCCACTGCGCGAGGCCCAGCCCATAGCCGGAGTCGCCCTCCGGCGTGCGGGCCCATCGGAGCATCTCGGCGCGCTGCGCCTGGGGCAACAGGTCCCCCGAGAGCAGGGCCTCGAAGAAGCGGCTGAGGTCGTCCGCGCTCGACACCAGGGCGCCGGCCGAGCCCGCCGCAGACGGGTGGAGCAGCCCCTCCAGGTTCGTCCACGCGCCACTCTCCGAGTCGCGGATGTACCCGCCCGCGGCGAGAGCAGGCAGTGTCTCCGCGCCATCCAGACCCGTGCTCGTCAGGTGGAGGGGCTCGATGATGCGCGTGCGGAACTGCTGTGCCACCGACGTGCCCGACACGGCTTCGATGATGCGGCCGAGGAGGATGTAGTTGGTGTTCGAGTACTCCCAGCGCATTCCCGGCTCGAAGGAGGGCGAGCGGGCCGCGCCGTACGCGATGAGCTCTTCGGGCGTCCACACCTTCCCGGGGTGGGCATATGCGTCGGCGAGGAAGTCCGGGCTCTTGGTGTAGTTGAACGCGCCGCTCGTGTGGTTGAGGAGCTGGCGCACGGTGATGCGGTCCGCGCGGGGGAAGTCCGGAACCCACGTCGCGAGCGGCGCCTCCAGGGACAGCTTGCTCTCCGCCTGGAGCTGGAGGGCCACCACGGCGACGAAGGTCTTGGTGATGCTTCCCGCGCGGAGCCGGTCCTCGGGCTTCATCGCGGTGGCGGACTCCACGAGGGACAGCCCCGTCGCGCCCCGCCACGTGCACTCCGGGAAGCGGAGCGAGGCAGTCATGCCTGGAAGGTCCTCCGCCTTCGCCGCCTCTTCGAGCGCGTCCTGCAGCCGGGAGCCGAGCCGCTCGCAGGGCGTGCCTTGCGGTTCGGGCTCGGGCTCGTCCTTCCCGCATCCCACGAGCGACAGCAACAGCCATGCGCCAAGGGCGAGCCGGGTGGAACGGTGACTGCGCATCTCAGGTCCTCCAGGTGAACGACGGGTACGAGCACCCGAACACCGGAGCCGGATGTTTCTGTCACTCAGTGGCGGACGTGTGGACGCAGCACTCAGCGCAGCCGGCGGCACGCAGCGGTCTTCACCGCGAGGTACACGCGCGCTCCTGGTGCCACGCCCAGCTCACGCACGGAGGCCGCGGTGAGCCGCACCACCCAGCTCACGCCGGCCACGTCCACCAGGGCGGCTTCCTCTCCCGAAGGCGCCGGCTCCAGCTTCGTCACAGTCCCCGTGAGCACGTTGCGCGCGGAGACGCCGGACAGGGGGCCCATGGAGAGCAGCACGTCCTCGGAGGGCACCGCGTACGCCGCGCGCGTGCCTGCCGCGAGCTCCGGCGCGTCCGGCACCCAGAGCGACAGGGCCTCCGCGATTCGCAACCGCAGGCCGCCGCCCTCCGGACGTTCCAGCGTGCCCTCCAGGATGTTCTCCTCGCCCTCCTCTTCCGCCGCGAGGAGCCCACGGGCCGCGGTGCCCAGAACCTCGGACGCGGGGCCTGCGGCGCGGACCCGGCCTTCATCCAGCAGCAGGGCTTCGTGGGCGAGGACCCGCGCCTCTCCGAGCTGGTGCGTCACGTACAGCATCGGCACCTTCGCCTCGTCGCGCACGCGCAGCAGGTACGGCAGCACCCGCTCCTTCAGCGCCACGTCGAGCGCGGCCAGGGGCTCATCGAGCAACAGCAGCGCCGGGTCCGTGGCCAGCGCCCGCGCCAGGGCCACGCGCTGCTTCTCGCCGCCGGAGAGCGTTGCCGGGTAGCGGTGCAGCAGCGGCGCCAGCTCCAGCAGGGCAATCGCCTCGTCCGCCCGCGAAGCCCGTCCCTTGCGCTCACCGAAGCGCACGTTCTGTCCGGCGGTGAGGTGCGGGAAGAGCAGCGCGTCCTGCGGCACGTAGCCCATGCGTCGTGCTTCCGGCGGAACGTCCACACGCGCGTCACTGTCGAGCAGCACGCGCCCGCTGACCTCCACGCGTCCACGTGCTCCACGCCGCAATCCCGCGAGCACCTCCAGCAGCGACGTCTTCCCCGAGCCCGAGCGCCCCATCACCGCCACGGACGCTCCCGCGAGGCGCGTCTCCACCTCCAGCGTGAAGCGCGCCAGCGGCAGCCGGATGGAGAGGACCAGGCTCACGCGCGACCCCGCCGTCCCCGCCGCCGCGTCACCACCTCCGTCGCGTACACCGCCGCGAAGGCCAGCAGCGTCGCCACGCCCGCGAGCCGCAGCGCCTCCGCGTCCTCTCCCAACTGCGTCCGGTGGAAGATGGCCAGCGACAGCGTCTGCGTCCGCCCGGGAATGTTCCCCGCCACCAGCACCGTCGCGCCGAACTCACCGAGCGCCCGGGAGAACGCCAGCAGCGCCCCCACCAGCACCCCGCGCCACGCCAGCGGCAGCGTCACGCGGAAGAACGCCCTCACCCGCGAGTCGCCCAGCGTGCGCGCCACCGCCACCAGCCTCGGGTCCACCTCCTCGAACCCCGAGCGCGCCGAGCGCACCAGCAGCGGGAACGCCATCACCGCGCTCGCCAGCACCACCGCCTTCGGCGTGAAGACCACCTCCACGCCCCACGCGTCCAACACCCGCCCCACCGGCCCGTTGCGCCCGAGCAACTCCAGCAGCACCAGGCCCACCGCCGTGGGCGGCAGCACCATGGGCAGTGCCAGCACCGTCTCCACCACGCCCTTGCCCGCCCCGTCCCACCGCGCCAGCGCGTACGCCACCGCCACCCCGGGCGGAAGAATCAGCAGCGTGGCCACCGCCGCCACCGCCACCGTGAAGAACACCAGGCCCGCCGTACCTTCCATCACGGCGCGCGCGGCTCCTTCCCGCCCAGCACGATGAAGCCCTGCCGGGCGAACACCTTCCGCGCCTCCTCCGTCCGCAGGAAGCGAACGAAGGCCCGCCCGACCTCCGGCGCCTTCCCCTTCGCCAGCGCCGCCACCGGGTACACGATGCGCGGCGCGTCCGCGTCCGGCACCGCGAAGGCCACCTTCACCTTCTTCGACTGCGCCGCGTCCGTCGCGTACACCACGCCCGCGTCCACCCGCCCCGCCTCCACCGCCGACAGCGCCGCGCGCACGTCCAGCGCCGGCACCACCTTGGGCTCCAGCGCCTTCCACAGCCCCGCGTTCTCCAGCCACCCCTTCGCGTACACCCCCGCCGGCACCGCCGCCGGGTCCGCCAGGGCCAGCCGCTTCACGCCCTTCAAGCCCTCCGGCCCGGACAGCGTCTCCTTCGCGTCCGCCGGCACCACCACCACCAGCCGGTTGGACAGGAGGTCCACCCGGGTGCCGGGCTGCACCAGCCCCGCCTTCTCCAGGGTGTCCATCCGGACCGCGTCCGCCGACAGGAATGCATCCGCCGGAGCCCCCGCCGCCACCTGCCGGGCCAGGTCACTGGACGCCCCGAAGGCGAACTCCACCTCGTGCCCCGTGGCCCTGGCGAAGGCCGGCGCCAGCTCCTGGAGGGCATTCGTGGTGCTCGCCGCGGCGAACACCAGCGCCTTCTCCGCGAGCGCGGGAACGGCGGTCAGCAGCAGAAGAAGCGAGCACAGCAGGGAGAAGGGACGCATGATGGGATGCCTCGTACGTTCCACAGCAGGCGAGGGCACATAGTCCATATGCTCGCTCCCGCCCAGACAACGGGTTGACCCCAGACCCCCAGGCCGCTAAGGCATACTCCGTGTCACGGAATATCCATAAAGAGGAAGAAGACGTCTCGAGCGATGTGCACAAGCTGCACCAGCTCCTGCTCGCGCTGGGCCGGCGTCGCTCGCTCCGTGACCCCATCGCCAGCACCTGCGAGCAGCTTCAGTTCACCCCGCCACAGGTGCACGCCTTGATGTGGCTCGGCCAGGACGGCGCGCTCACCATGGGCGAGCTGGCCCGGCGGCTGGGCGTCACGGAGAAGACCGTCACGGGTGTCGTGGACCGCCTGGAGCGAGAGGGCCATCTGGTGCGCGAGCGCAGCGCGTCGGACCGCCGCGTCGTCCGCTGCCGCCTCACGCCTGACGGGCAGGCGACCTTCCAGAAGCTCGAGCGCTTCATCTTCCAGGGCATGGCGCAGATGCTCGGCATCCTCGACGCCAGCGACCGCAAGGCCCTCTTCCGCATCCTCGAGAAGCTCCTGCGCCGCTCCGACGCGTCGGCGGCAGCCCCGGGCTCCCGCGAGCGCTCGGCCTGACCTTCGCCACCGCGAGGCCGGTGCCCCACCGACTCGCGGCCGGACAGGAAGTGAACGGAGGTTCATGTCGCCGCGCCGGCTCGGCGTGCGCGACGCTGCCGCCGTGACGAGTCCCCGGGCGACACTCCGCTCGGGGGGCAGGCAGGGAGGCCCGGCCCAAGGCCACGCGTAGATTGGAGGAAGCCATGAAGCGAAGCACACGCACGCTCACGGCGGGTCTGGGGCTGGTCCTCGTGCTGGCGGGCTGCCGCCGAAGCCAGGAGGAGGCTCCCTCCACTCCGCCGCCCTCCGCGACCCAGGAGGCTCCCGCGAGCCCCTCGCCCGGCGCCGGTGGCGAGACTCCCGCTCCCGCCCGGCAGCCGATGCCGCCGGACATGAGCTCCGCGCTCGCGTCCATCGCTCCGCTGGTGGAGTCCGTGAGGGCCGCGGTCGTCAGCGTGGAGGTCCGCTCGGTGGCGCCATCCCACCGCGTGCAGGAGGACTCTCCGTGGGGCGAGGAGGGCGAATCTCCCTTCGGCAACACCCCCTGGGGACCCTTCACGCCGTTCGGCCGAAGGACGCCGCCTCCCGAGGAGATGCCACGCCAGGGGCTCGGCTCGGGCTTCATCATCGATG
This sequence comes from Pyxidicoccus sp. M6, assembly GCF_055568925.1. Lineage (NCBI taxonomy): Bacteria > Pseudomonadati > Myxococcota > Myxococcia > Myxococcales > Myxococcaceae > Pyxidicoccus > Pyxidicoccus sp. M6. The sequence continues at coordinate 11,824,511 of NZ_CM145714.1, forward strand.
CGCGCGGGCTGGTGCTCACCAACAACCACGTCGTGGAGGGCGCGACGGAGATTCACGTGCAGCTGCCCGACGGGCGCGAGCTGAATGCGAAGGTGCTGGGCACGGACCCGCTCACGGACGTGGCGCTGCTGCGGCTCCAGCTCCCCCGGGACGCGAAGCCGCTGCCGGTGGTGCGCCTGGGCGACTCGGAGGCGCTGCGCGTGGGCGACTGGGTGGTGGCCATCGGCAACCCCTTCGGGCTGAGCTCCAGCGTCAGCCTGGGCATCGTCTCCGCGAAGGCCCGCGAGATTGGCGCCAGCGCGTACGACGAGTTCCTCCAGACGGACGCCGCCATCAACCCCGGCAACTCCGGCGGCCCGCTCTTCAACATGAAGGGCGAGGTGGTGGGCATCAACACCGCCATCATCGGCGAGGGCTCGGGCATCGGCTTCGCGGTGCCCAGCAACCTCGTGCGCGCGCTGGCGCCGCAGCTCGAGAAGGAGGGCGCCGTCACGCGCGGCTGGATGGGGCTGACGGTGCAGGACCTGACGGCGGACCTGGGCGAGGCGCTCGGCCTGCCGATGCGCAAGGGCGCCATCGTCACCGACGTCTCCGAGGGCACGCCCGCCGCCGAGGCCGGACTCCAGCCGGATGACGTCATCGCCGCCGCGGACGGCAAGCCCATCGACTCGGGACGGGCGCTCACGCGCATGGTGGCGCTGACGCCTCCCGGCACCCCGCTCACCCTCTCCGTCCATCGCGGCGGGAAGAAGCAGGACGTGAAGGTGACGCTGGGCACGCGGCCGGACCTGGAGGGCGTTGCGTCGCGGAACCATCCCCCCGCGCAGGAGCAGCCCGCGCACCAGCGGCTGGGCCTGGGCCTGGCGGACATGGACCCGCGGCTCGCGCGGGCCCACGGACTGCCGCCGGTGGGCGCGCTGGTGACGGACGTGGACGAGGCTTCGGTGGCGGGGAACGCGGGGCTGGCGCCGGGCATGGTGGTGGTGGAGGCCGGCGGCAAGCCGGTGCGCGGCGCGGAGGACCTGATGCGGGTGCTGCGCGAGGCGAAGCCCGGTCAGCACGTGCTGCTGCGCGTGGCGGTGGCCGGCGGCGGGCGCGAGCTGCGCGCGTTCACGGTGCCGGCGGAGTAGCCGCGTCCGCGGGGGCCCGGGCCAGCAGCACGCGCGGGTGCAGCAGCAGGGCGATGGCCTCGCGCACCGTCCAGTAGAGGCGGTCCAGCGCGTGGAGGTTGCGCTCGGTCTCCAGCGCGGGGCTGGTGGCCACGTCCAGGCCGTTGAGGCGGAAGTACTGCCGCGCGCGCAGCAGGTGGTACGGGTCCGAGACCACCACCACGCGCCGCGCGCCCAGCATCCGGAGCAGCTTCGCGGCGAGGCGGGCGTTCTCCTCGGTGGAGTGGCTCTCCTCTTCGAGGACGCACGCTTCCGCCGGCACGCCCAGCCGCGTCGCGAGCGACAGCATCACCCGTGCCTCCGAGGGTGGATTCACGCCGACGCCGCCGGAGAAGACGAGGCGGGGGGCCACGCCGCGCTGGTACAGCTCCACCGCCTTCTCCGTGCGCGCCCGCAGCGCTCCGGACGGCACGCCGCCGGGCAGCACGCGAGCGCCCAGCACCACCACCGCGTCCGCGGACTCCGCGCGCTCGCGCTGGCCGAAGCGGTCCACCACCCACGCGAGGCCGAAGACGCCGCACGTCAGCGCGCCGGCAGTGACGATGAGGAGCCGGCGGATGAACCCGGCCCTGGGGGACAACGAGGAAGGCGGCACCCGCCGAACGGTAGCCGCGCTCCGGCCGGGTGTCGCGAGCGTCGCGGCCCGGAAGGAACGCTCATTCCGCCTGGTCAGCGAGCGGGCGGCCTGGAAGGAGCGCTCATTCCGCCCACCCCACCAGCGCCCAGGCCCAGCTGGAACGTTCATTCCGCTCCGGCGGCGAGCGGGCGCACACACCGGCACGGTGGACGAGCCGGGGCCGGCTGCGCTCCAATCCGCCGCATGATGACCGAGCAAGACGCGGCGAAGGCGCTGTCCGACGCGGAGTTGGTGCCCTGCGCGGAGATGCAGTTGATGGATGCTCGCCGGCTGGTGGAGGCGTGCCTGAGCGCGGACGTCCCGGCCCTCGTCCACCGCGAGGCCTGCGCCAAGGCGGGCTGCACCCCGAAGTTCCAGGTGCTCGTGCGTCCCGAGGACGGCCCCCGCGTCGCCACCCTCCTCCAGCAGCGCTGGCTGGACAGCATCCAGCGCGAGGGCCTGGTGTCCGCGGCAACCCCCATCCACCCCGCAACCACCCAGGACGAGGACGGAGAGCCGCCTTGTCCCGCCTGCGGCACCGCCGCGCCCCTGGTCGAAGGCGCCTGCGCCGACTGCGGTCTCCAGCTCGATTAGCAAGCAAGCTGCAAATTTCCGCTATTACATCTTTCTTCACTTCCGGGATTCGGCGCACAATGAATGGGCCGGAGCACGCCGGGAGCACACCCACGGGCCAGCGTGCTCGGGGCCCGTAGCGGAGGACATTGAATGGAAGTCAAAGGCGTCGCGTTCCTGGCGCGACAGCAGATGATGGTGCAGGCCCACGGCGAGGCGGCCTGGAAGGCCTTCCTCACGGAGTTCGCCAAGAAGGAGCCCTTCTTCGCCAACCCCATCATGCCGGTGACGCGCATGCCGGTGGACGCGTTCCTCCACCTCAACGAAGACCTGCTGACGCGCTTCTACGGCGGCAACAAGGAGGCGTGGTGGCAGTTCGGCGTGAAGTCCGCCGAGTACGCGCTGAGCCAGGGCCAGCTCAAGACGATGTTCAGCCAGGGCGATTTGCGCCGCTTCCTCCTCTTCACCCCGGGCATCTGGAAGGGCTACTTTACCGAGGGCGACCTCAGCGTCCACCCCGGCCAGGGCCACACGGACCTGAGCATCACCAACGTGCCCAAGCCCCATGTGTACTTCGAGCTGTCCGTCATGGGCTTCGCCCACGGCGGCCTGACCTTCCTCGGCGCGAAGAACCTCACCCGCCAGGTCCTCAAGGGCTACACGAAGGGCGACAGGGAAGTGCTGTACCGCTTCAACGTGAGCTGACGCCCGCCGCCGCCCCGCGACACTCCGGGGCGGCTGGCACGCGAGCTCAGGGCGCGGAGCCGGCGACGCTCCCGGCGGGGCGCTCGGCCACCGCAGGAGCCGGCGCCGGATTCAACCGCAGGTCCGCTACCACCGGGTAGTGGTCGGACGCCTCCACGTGCAGCACGCGGCTGGACACCGGCGTGAAGGCATCACACGCCAGCACGTAGTCGATGCGCAGCGCGGGGAGGACGAACGGCATCGGGTACGTGCCGCGCGCGCCACCGGTGGCGGCGACCACGTCGCGCAGCTCCCGCCGCAGCAGGCGGACGGGGCGCGAGTCCGGGTCGTCGTTGAGGTCCCCCAGCAGCAGCTTGGGCCGCGAGTCCTTCGCCATCAGCCGCGCCACCAGCGCGCTCTGCCGCACGCGCGCGTCGCCATTGAAGGGGCGGCGGATGAGATGCGTGAGGTAGAGGCTCACCTCGCGCCCGTCCACCGTCACCACCGCGTGGGCCAGCGTGCGGGGCTCCGCGCCATGAGGTACCGGCAGCGGGTACTGCTCCATCGCCTCCAGCGGGAAGCGCGACAGGAGCGCGATGCCGTAGGCGCCGCCGTACAGGTCCGTGGTGCGGAAGTGCGCGCGGTACAGCAGGCCGGTGAGGTGGGAGAGCTCCGCCACCTGGTCCACCCCGCCCGCGCGCGTGGAGCCGACGTCCACCTCCTGCAGCGCGACGACGTCCGGAGCAGAGGCGCGGATGACGTCCGCCACGCCCTCCAGCCCGCGGAGGCCGGACTGGATGTTGAAGGTCATCACCCGCAGCTCTCCCGTCTTGCGCTGCACGGAAGAGACGGCGGCCTCCGGAGCGCGGAGGCCAGGGCCGGTCGCACACGCGAGCGGCCCCATCAGGAACAGGATGGGAAGGAGTCGGCGGAGGTGCATGCGTGAAGGGCGCGGATGTTAGGCCGCGCTCCCGGACGCTGTCGCCCCACCCCTCCAGGCCCGCTCGTGGAGCGGGCAACCGGCTACGCAATGCGGCGCTCAGGCCCGCCGAAGCAGGTCCTGTCAGAGGGAGCCACCGCCGAAGCCGAGCCATCGGGATTTGGCGCTGCTCCCCCTGAACGGACGCAGCGGCCTAGCGACGGCGGCGCAGGCGGGCGCCCAGCATCAGCAGCGCGGCGCCGAGCAGCGGCGCGCCACCGGCGGCGGAGCAGCCGCCCTCGTCGTCCCCCTCGGCACTGCCGCCGGTGATGGTGATGGTCTTCACGGTCTGCGCGGCGCCGTCGCCCGTCGACTCGCTGTTGAAGTTGGTGGAGTTGCCCGCGCCGAAGAGCTTGATGGAGCTGCCGCTGGCCGGCGCCACCAGGGTGAAGTCGAAGCGCACCGTGCCGTTGGTGAAGGCCTTGGGAGCGGAGTGCGTCAGCTCGCCCTCGGACTTCCTCTGGCCGGAGCCGGCGGTCAGCGTGCCGCTGTCCACCGCCACGTTGAAGCCGCCGCGCTGGGCCGCGCCGCCCGAGATGATGAGCGAGTAGTTGCCGGTGGCGCCCGCCGCCAACGTGTCCGGCCCCTCCAGCGTCACCGTGGGGATGTTGGTGCCCGTGTGGCAGGTGGAGCTCATGCACGTATTACCGGCCTGCTTGCCGCTGGCGCCCGTTTGACCGGCGGCGGACGCGAACGCGGAGCCGGAGACGAGGCACGCCGCCATGGTGCCAACAATCCAGAGAGACGAACGAGACGACCGCATGAAGCCTCCTGAAGGCGAACGACTGGGAAGGAGGCCCTTCATACCGCGACGCGGCAACTGTTCCCAGCAACACTCAACGCACACCGGCCCGCATCAGCAGTGCACAGGCCTCGTCACGCAGCTGTGAAAGCGTGTGCCGCGTGCTTCCACCGGCATTTTCCAGCCCCGCCACCAGCGACAGCAGCCCGTGCGCCACCGTCCACGCGACGTTGGCCAGCCGGCGCGGCTGGAAGCCCGGGGCGAGCCGGCCCGCGCGCGCGTCCGCCTGGAGCCGCGCCTCCAGCGCATCGTTGAGCCGCGCGCTCAGGGCGTACACCCGCTCGCGCTGCGCGTCGGACTGGCGGCCCAACAACTGCGGCCAGAGGTACACGACGCGGAAGGAGTCCAGGTCCTCGGCGTACAGGTCCACCTTGGCCCGCACCAGCGCGGAGAGCGCCTCCACACCGCTGTCCGCGGAGGCCACCGCCGCCTCCAGCACCTCCACCTCGCGGGCCAGCCCCTCCACGGCCAGCTCGCCGACGAGCTCCTCCTTGGAACGGAAGTAGTAGAAGAGCGACGGCTTGCTCAGGTCCGCCTCCTGGGCCACCGCGTCCAGCGTCAGCCCGGAGACGCCCTCGCGCACCAGCACCGCGCGCGCGGCGGTGAGGATGGCCTTGCGCCGTCCCTCCTGACGCCGGGCCTTGCGCGCCTCGCGCTCGTCCGCGCCGGACGCGGGCGCCTCCGCGCGGGGCTGCACGCGGCGGCGCACGGCCGGGGACTTCTTCCCTCCTCCGCTAGAGCCGGGCGAAGCCATCCACCAGCGCCTTCTTACCGCCCTGCTCCACCACGTCGCCGTGGCACACCACCACCCGCTCCACGTCCCACGCGAGCACCTTCTCCAGCGACGCGCGCACCGCCGCCTTGTCCTTCATGAGGGCCCGCGCCGTCAGCGTGGTCGCCAGCCGCTGCCAGCCGCCGCTGAGCTTCAGGTAGGCGCGCAGGAGCCACGAGTCCGTCCTGTGGAAATTGAAGGCCAGGTCGGTGACGAGCGCTGTGCGGCTGGGGCGGTGAAAGAAGAGCACCTCGTCCACCCTCGGCATGCCCCGGACGAAGGCCTGGTCGATGACGCCCGCCCAACCCGCGTCCGGCGCGTCGCCCAACTCCAGGTCGATGCGCAGGTCCGGCCGCTTGCGCCTGAGCTTCGGGGGCGCCGCCACCTTCGCGTCCGGGTACGCCGCCGCCCAGTCCTGGACGGACAGGTGGTGCAGGAGGTTGGGCGCCACCAGGAAGCGCACCGGGCCCAGCGCGTCCACCGCGGCACGGACCTCGGGGCTGAAGCGGACGGGCGAGTGAACCCACAGTCCGCCGTCAGGCAGGCGAACCACCGTCATCCGGCCTCCCACCTCGAGGCCTCCCATCCGGAAAGGCACGGTGAGCACGTGGACGTCCTCGGCCACGGGGCGAAGCATGGCGACCTCCTGGCTGCGACTTTCAACCTTCGTTCCGTATTTTGACCTTTGGTCGAAAAATCCGCAACCCAATCCATGGGACAGGGAACGACTGGGGCGACGGGGCCGTTGATTTCCGGGGGGGCCCGTCGTAGGCAACCGTCCTCTTTCAACGACTCAAGAAGGGTGCTCCGCACATGGCCGAGAAGCTCACGCCCCGCGAGAAGGGCTTTTCCGAGTGGTACGTCGACCTGGTCCAGAAGGCGAAGCTCGCCGACTACTCGGACGTGAAGGGCTGCATGGTCATCCGGCCCAACGGCTACGCCATCTGGGAGAACATGCAGCGTGTCCTGGACAAGATGTTCAAGGACCTGGGCCACAAGAACGCCTACTTCCCGCTGCTCATCCCCGAGAGCTACCTGAAGAAGGAAGCCGAGCACGTCGAGGGCTTCAACCCGCAGCTGGCCGTCGTCACCCACGCGGGCGGCGCCAAGCTGGAGGAGCCCTACGTCATCCGGCCCACCAGTGAGACCATCATCAACCGCTCCTTCTCCAAGTGGATTCAGAGCTACCGGGACCTCCCGCTGCTCCTGAACCAGTGGGCGAACGTGATGCGCTGGGAGATGCGCACGCGCCTGTTCCTGCGCACCACCGAGTTCCTCTGGCAGGAGGGCCACACCTGCCACGAGACGGAGGAGGACGCGGAGAAGGAGACGCTCCAGATGCTGGAGGTCTACCGGACGTTCGCCGAGGACTACATGGCGATGCCGGTGCTGCCGGGGCGCAAGTCGGAGTCGGAGCGGTTCGCCGGCGCGCTGCGCACGTACAGCATCGAGGCGATGATGCAGGACAAGAAGGCGCTGCAGGCGGGCACCAGCCACAACCTGGGGCAGAACTTCGCCAAGGCCTTCGACACCCAGTTCCAGGGCCGCGACGGCAAGCAGCACCACGTCTGGCAGACGTCGTGGGGCGTGTCCACGCGCCTCATCGGCGGCCTCATCATGACGCACTCGGATGACAACGGCCTGATTGTCCCGCCGAAGCTGGCGTCCAACCACGTGGTCATCATCCCCATCTTCGGCAAGGCCTCGGACGCGGAGAAGGCGCAGGTGCTGGAGAAGAGCCACGCGCTGGCCGCGGACCTGCGCAAGGCCGGCCTGGGCGTGACGGTGGACGACGACGAGTCGAAGGGCCCGGGCTTCAAGTACTTCGAGCACGAGCTCGTCGGCACGTGCGTGCGCATCGAGATTGGCCCCAAGGACCTGGCCAAGGACTCGTGCGTCATGGTGCGCCGCGACCTCAAGCAGAAGGAGTTCGTCGCGCTGGGCGAGGCCGTCTCCAAGGCGCAGGCCATGCTGGACGCCATGCAGAAGGACCTCTTCAACAAGGCCAAGGCCTTCCGCGACGCCAACACCTTCGAGGTCAACTCCTACGAGGAGATGAAGGAGAAGGCGGACGCGGGCTTCCTGCTCGCGCACTGGAACCTGGACCCGAAGGTGGAGGCGCGCATCAAGGAGGAGACGGGCCTCACCACGCGCTGCCGGCCCTTCGCCCTCAAGCAGGAGCCGGGCAAGTGCATCGTCACCGGCGAGCCCTCGCCGGGCCGCATCGTGTTCTCCAAGGCGTACTGAGCTGACGCCGGAGCGAACGCCCGGATGCGGCCCGGGCGCACTGAGCAGCACGTGAGCTGAAGGAAGACAGAGGGCCGCGGGGATTGCCTCCGCGGCCCTTCGTCATTTCCGCGCCGTGGCGCCGTGCGCGCTCAGGGCTTGAACGGCGCCTGGCGCTCGAACTCGCGGCTGGGGACGCCCACCACCGAGTAGGCCGGCGACTGGAGCGGCGGCATGCGCCGGAGGATGCCGCGGTGGAAGGCGCGGTAGCCGGCTTGGAACTTGCCGCCGTTGTAGACGCGCAGCAGGTTGGCGGTGAACAGGCCGTTGAAGGTGCCGTCACTGGAGAGCTGGTTGTCCTGGCAGCCGGAGACGAGCAGCACCGTGGCCTTCATCGTCGCGCGCGGGTCCTCCTTCGGCAGCTCCTTCATGATGGCGTCGTACATGGCGCGGTTGTTGCGGTAGGTGCGCAGGGCGATGACCTCCGGCATGTTCTTGAAGCGCCGCTCCTCCCCCTGCACTTCCTGGACGGTGTCCGACAGCATGGCCAGGTTGCCGCTGCTGCGCAGCGCCGCATAGGCCGTCCGGCTCACCGAGCCGCTGTGACAACTGTCGGAGAGCATGAACACGCGCACGCCCGGACGGAGCTTGGAGAGCGCGGTGTAGATTTCGTCGTCGATGAGCTCTCCGTCATAGAGCACCCACGTCTCGTCCCGAGCATCCGCCTCGTCGCCGTTGGCGTCCGGAACCTGGCCGCCGTGCCCCGAGTACGTCAGCAGGAACAAGTCATTGGGTTGCAGCACGCGGGCCGCTTCCTCGAACTCCTTCAGCACACGAGCGCGCGTCGCCTCCTTCGTGAGCAGCTTCGTCACCTTGCTGTAGTTCAGCCCCCGGGCGATGGCCTCCATGTCGTCCGCGTCCGCCTCGCAGGCCAGAAGTGCTCCGTCCCAACCCGCATAGTGCTTGGGGTCCACCGAGTTGAGGCCGATGTTCAGCGCATATCCCTGAGCCATGAGTCACACTCCTCCCTTGTTGTGCGGGTGGAGCGTGGGCTCGGGCCATGTGACACGGCGGAGCGGCGGCCGAGCGGGCCGGCGCTCACTTCGCGGCGAGCAGGCCCTGCTTGCGAGGGGCGAAGGTGGTCACGGGCTCCGACTTGCCCGCGACGGGCAGGGGCGTGGCCGGCTCGAAGTCGAAGTCCGGCTGGCACTGCCGCATCGTCGCTCCGGACACGAGCATGGGGACGCCCACCTTCTTGGTGAGTCCCTCGATGCGGCTCGCGAGATTCACTGCGTCGCCAATCACCGTGTACTCGCGGCGCTGCTCGCTGCCCACGTCTCCCACGACGACGCGCCCGGTGTGGATGCCGATACCGATGCGCAGAGGCTCCTCGCCCCGCGCGGCGCGCCTGGCGTTGAGCGCATCCAACTCCTCCAGCATGCGGAGCCCACACGCGACGGCGGCCCGCGGGTGCCCCGGCAGGTCGAGCGGCGCGCCGAAGTACGCGAGGATGCCGTCGCCGATGAACTTGTCGAGCGTGCCCCCGTGGCGGAACACCACGTCCACCATGCGCGAGAGGTACTCGTTGAGCAGCGCCACCACCTCCGGGCTGTCCATGCGCTCGGACATGGAGGTGAAGCCGCGGATGTCGGAGAAGAGGAGCGTCACCTCGCGGTGCTCGCCGCCGCCGGACTCGGCGCCGCGCTCGGCAATCTGGCGGGCCACTTCCGGGGAGAAGTAGCGGCCCAGCCGCTCGCGCTGCATCTCCTCCTGCGCCACCTGCATCACGAGCCCCAACACCTGCCGGCCGATGAAGACGGCCGCCAGCGCGGCGAGCGCGACGACCAGCACCATGCCGTAGAGGAAGAACTGCCGGGGAATGTCCGCGGCGAGCGCCAGGGCCGCCTCCAGGACGATGGCCATCGCAGCGGCCGCGGCCACGCTGGCACGCGACAGCGTCACCAGCGCCACGACGACCACCAGGGTGATGTACACGCCCAGCGCCAGCAGGGCGATGGTGGCCTGATTGACGGCGACCTGATTGGCGATGGCCGGATTGTCGGCGGCCTGGGTCCCCAGCTCACGGATGGCCAACCCCTGGAGGATGAAGACAGCCGGCATGTCCACGAAGGCGAGCAGCAGCGCCGACCGACTGAGGAGGGCGGGGAAGAGGCGTGCCGCGAGCCACACCGCGAAGGCCACGCCCACGTAGGTTCCCAGCGCCCACAAGGGCACCTGCCAATCATCCGTCCAGGCCGCGAGCAGCCAGCACGCCACGCCCGTGAAGCGGACGCGGTTGAGCCACTCGCCCACTTGCGCGCGCCAGCCGTCCAGGCGCTGGCGCAGGGTATCCTCGACATGGGAGCGCTTCTGCATGGGGCCGCAACGCTAGCCCACGCGCCAAGGCCTCTCCAGACACGGGCCGGCGGGCCCGGGTGGGCTATCCTTCCGGTGCATGGCAAGCATCGGTCACGTGGCGGTGGGCATGGCGCTGGGGCGGTACGAGGCGGGCGGCGCGTCCGCGTGGAGGCAGGCGGGCGCCATGGCGCTGCTCGCCCTGCTCGCGCTGCTGCCGGACGCGGACGTGGTGGGCTTCAAGTTCGGCGTGGCCTACGCGGCGCCGTGGGGACACCGGGGCGCGTCGCACTCGCTGGTGTTCGCCACGGGGGTGGCGCTCGTCGCGATGGGGGTTGCTCGGGCCCTGCGTGCTCCGGTGGCGCGCTGGGGTGTGCTCACGTTCCTCGCGGTGGCGAGCCATGGGCTGCTGGACGCGCTCACCGATGGTGGCCTGGGCGCGGCGCTGCTGTGGCCGTTCTCGAATGAGCGCTTCTTCGCGCCGGTGCATCCACTGCCGGTGTCGCCCATCGGCGCGCGCATGCTGTCCGCGCGCGGTATGTACGTCGTCGGAGTGGAGCTGCTCGCCTTCATCCCCTTCTGGGCCTACGCGCTGTGGCCGCGCGGGCGCCGACTGGAGTCCTGAGCCATGCGCCTGTTCACCGCCGTCACGCTGGGAAGCACGATTGAGTCGCGCGCCACCGCGGAGCTGGAGCGGCTGCGCGCGCTGGCGCCGCATGCCCGTTGGGTGAAGGCGGAGGGCGTGCACCTCACGCTGGTGTTCCTGGGCGAGGTGGAGGAGGCGCGGCTGCCGTCCCTGCGCGAGGCGCTGGAGCCCGTGGGCCCGCGACACGCGCCCTTCGTGCTGTCCGTGGGCGGAGGAGGCAGCTTCGGCTCGCCCGCGCGTCCGCGCGTGCTCTGGGCGGACGTGCGCGGGGCGACGGATGCACTGAAGGCCTTGCAGGCGGACACCGCCGCCGCGCTGCAGCCGCTGGGCTTCGAGCCCGAGCACCGCGAGTACACCGCGCACCTCACGCTGGCGCGCTCGAAGGACCCGCGTGGGGACCCGGCCCTCGCTCGGTGCGCGCAGGCACTGCATGAGGCGAGCTTCGGTGAAGGTCGCGTGGACCGGCTCATCCTCTTCGAGAGCCGGGGCGGACACTACCACCCGCGGTTGGAAGTGCCGCTCACGCGAGCGCCCACCCGTCCGGGTGGCATCGGGTCTGCACAATGACGAGGGAGGCGCGGGCAAGCGCCTGAAAGGATTCGAACGATGCGGTGGAGTGTCCTTGTCGCGGTGTGGCTCGGAGCACACGGTGCGGTCGCGGCACCTCGGCTGGAGACGTCCTTGCGCACGGGCGATATCGTCCTGCACACCTCGCGCTCACGTCAGTCGGAGGCCATCCGCGCGGCGACGGAGAGCCCGTTCTCGCATGTCGGCATGGTGGAGGTGACGCCCCAGGGTGCGTGGGTGGTGGAGGCCGTGCAGCCCGTCCAGCGCGTGCCCTTCGCGAAGTGGAAGGCGCGCGGCGTGAAGGGCCACATCCTGGTGCTGCGGCCGAAGGACCTGAGCGACGCGCAGCGGCAGCAGGCGGTGGACGCGGCGAAGGTGCACCTGGGCAAGCCGTACGACTGGAAGTTCGGCTGGGACGACGAGGCGATGTACTGCTCGGAGCTGGTGCGCAAGGCGTACGCCCAGGGCGCGGGTGTGGAGTACGGGAAGATGGAGCGCCTGGGCTCGCTCAAGGTGCAGGGCCTGGAGAAGGCGATGCGTGAACGCTATGGGGTGAAGGTTCCGCTGGACCTGGAGCTGGTGACGCCCGCCAGCCTGGCCGCCGATGAGAAACTGGAGGTGGTGCACTCGGATTTCCCCTCGGTGCGATAAGCAGGCGTGTTCCGGCCTGGACATCTCGCGCCTGAGACTGAAGGGCGAGGGCTCTGGAATTGCGGGAGGGCACGGCTAGGATGTGCACCATGCGACGCGTCCTGCTGATTCTTCCCCTCCTCGCGCTTGCTGGCTGCAAGGAAGAGAAAACTCCCCAAGGTGGCGTGAAGGTCACCGTCACCTATGAAGGCTTCAAGCCCGGCTGCATGCACGTCATCGCGCGCGACGTGGCCAGCGGGACGGAAATCACCCAGGAGGTCAAGGACACGGTCACCCCCGACGACGGCACGCTCGTGGTCGCGGTGCTCCCACCGGACAACTGGGGCACCGCGATGCAGGTGGAAGCGCGAGCCTTTGAGCGAGTCTGCGGCGTCCAACAGGTCGCGACCGACTCGCTGGAAGTCGTGATGACACGAGGCCAGTCGGCCACTGCGTCTCTGTCGCTGAAGGCAACGGACGCGGATAAGGACGGTTACGTCGCCAGGCTCTCGGGCGGCACGGACTGCAATGACACGACCGGCGGGGCCAACATCCATCCGGGCGCGGAAGAGTTGTGCAACGACGTGGACGACAACTGCGACGGCGAGTTGGACCCAAAGACGTTCCAGTTGGGAGCGGCGTGCACCGCCTCCGGCTGCAGCGGCACAAATGCCTGTGGCAGCGATGGCAAGGCCTTCTGCCAGACGCCCACCGTCTTCCAGGCGTATCGGGACGCGGACAACGATGGGTACGCGGACAAGAGCGCGACCGCGAAGACCTTCTGCGGCACCGTGGACCCCGGCTATATCGTCACCACCACGCCCGACGACTGCGATGACACCCCCGTCACGGGCGCCAGCGTGCATCCCGGGGCCACGGAGCTCTGCGACACCCGGGACAACAACTGCAACGACCAGACCGACGAGGGCATCGCGGGGCGTGGTGACTCGTGCACCATTTCAGCGACCCAATGTAACGGCACCCAGCAGTGCACCGTCGGGAGCGGGTTGACGTGCATCGCGACGCAGGCCGCGATGAAGTGGTACCCGGACGCGGACGAAGACGGCTATGGCCCGAACTCAGGGGAGAGGGAGTCCTGCGTGCAGCCCCCCACTTTCGTCAATCAGGGCGGCGACTGCGATGATGGCAACCCCTACATCAACCCCGGCGAGACCGAGGTTTGCGATGGGCTCGACAACGACTGCAAGTCCCCATCCGACGATGCGGCCGTGTGCCCGGGGGGTGGACCGAAATGGGTTGCTACACAAGACGTAGGCTCGTCGACCCAGGTCTGGCATTCGGTCTCAACCTGGACGCCAGGAGGCGTGTGGTTCGTCGGCGACAACAACCGCCGCGCGTTCATGAAGCCGACAGAAACGGCGTTCACCGTGACGACGAATGGGTGCGGTAGTTCGACGACTGCCTGGTATTCCGTCTGGGCCGACCCCACCAACGGTCGTGCCTATATGGGCTCCGCAGGTGGCCGGTTGGCGACACAGGACCCGTCCGCCAATCCTGGCTGCACCGAGGTCGCGAACGCTGATGGTTACTCCGTCCAAGGCATCATGGGCGTGAGGAACAACAACGTGCTCGAGTTCTACGGAGCAAGCGACGAGAGCAGCGCGGCAGATTTCGGCGCTGCATTCCGCTGGGACGGAACCAGCAGCACGGTGACCTTCAACCCCAATACCGTGCTCCCCCTCTATGACGTCCACGCGGTGGCCCCGGACCGGGTCTTCGCGGTCGGGGGTAGTAACTCGGGCACCTTCGTGGGACCGCGTGTCAACTGGTTCAACAATGTGTCGGGGGGGTGGGACTCGATGGAGGTGGAGACGAAGGTCACGGGGCTGTTGCGCCTCAATGGAGTCTGGCTGGTAAACAGGCAACTGATGTTCGTCGTAGGTGATGACGGCGCCGCCCTGCGGTGGGACGGCTCGACCTGGACCAAGCTGAACTTCCCCAACAACGACGACCTGACTTCCGTGATCGCCTTCGGCATGAACTCGGCCTACGCCACCTCGCTCCAAGGCAACATCTACCGATTCAATGGCATGAACTGGACGCGAATTGGCGATCTCGGGAGCGTCCAGCTCCACGACATCGCGGGCACCAGTCCCGCGGACCTCTGGGTGGCCGGCAACAAGGGCAACATCATCCACTGGCCCCAGTGATGGAGCTCAGCGCACCCGCCGCGCCACCACGAAGCGGCGGGTGAAGAGGTACGGCGTACCCCGCTCCTGCTTCGGGTAGGCCTGACGCAGCAGGGGCTTCAGCGTGTCGAGGAAGCCCCTGCCCTCCTCCGGCTCCAGTGCCGCCAGCACGGGCCGGAGCGTGGTGCCCATCAGCCACTGGAGCACCGCGTCCTCGCCCGGCAGCACGTGCAGGTACGCCGTCTCCCACGCGTCCACCGCCAGCCCCAGGCCGGACAGCAGCGCCTCGTAGGTGGCCAGCGTCTCCGCGTGCCCCCGGCGCACCGACTCCAACTTCTGAGCGAAGCGCGGCAGGGCTCGCACGTCGTCGATGAGGCGGTGTGAGGGCGCCTCGAAGTTGGCCGGCACCTGGAAGGCCAGCACTCCTTCCGGCGCAAGCTTCGCCACCAACTGCTTCAAGAGCGCATCATGGTCCGGCACCCAGTGCAGCGCCGCGTTCGACACGAGCACATCCAGCGGCGCGGGAGGCTGCCAGCCCGCGAGGTCCGCCACCTCGAAGCTCAGTGACTCCGGCGGCGGGCGGCGGCGCGCCTCCTCCACCATCGCATCCGACGAGTCCACGCCGTACACGCGCGCGTCCTTCCACCGCCCGGCCAGGACTCGCGTGAGGTCCCCCGTGCCGCAGCCCAGGTCGGCCACGTACCTGGGCGCGTCCACGTCCACGCGCATCAGCAATTCGAAGAAGGGGCGCTTCCGCTCGTCACGGAAGTGCGAGTACTGCGACGGATCCCACATGGCGACCACCTCCTGGCGGTGCGGCGGGCACCGCGCGCCAGGAGGTGTAACGCGAGCGCCTGCTCAGCGCTTCACCCTCAGCACCTGGAAGCCTCGGCCGGACGTGCCGAAGCCGCGCACGTTGTCCATCCGCACCACCACGTCTCCCGAGGGCAGCACGCCCCACACGCCCGCCTGCGCGAAGGCGGTGCTGCTCAGTCGCTCGTAGCGCAGGGCCTCGCGCCAGGTGACTCCGTCCGGGCTGGTGAAGAGGCGCGCGTAGATGTCACCCGGCGCCTGGACGTCTCCGGCGCTCGCCCAGCCCGTGCCCATGGCCCAGCCACCTCCGGGCAGCGGCATGAAGGAGTACGCGGGACCGGGTAATCGCAGCAGCGCGTCCACGCGGCCGCTCGGGAAGAGGCGCAGCAGCTTCGGGTACTCGGGCGCGTAGAGCGTGGACTGGCCCAGCAGCAACGAGCCGTCGGACTGCACCGCGCCCGCCACTCCGTTGGCCGCGTACCCGTTGAAGATGCTCGTCCAGTTGCGCCCACCATCCGTGGAGCGGAGCACCGCCGTCTGCGCGCTGCTGCTGCCCATCGTGGCCCACAGCGCCCCCGTCGTCGCGTCCACGAAGAGCGAGTAGCCATGCCGGTGCGCCGTCAACGTGGAGCGCACCGTCCACGTGGCCCCGCCGTCGGTGCTGGCCCACAGACGTATCGGCGTGTTGGACGAGGTGAAGGTCTGGTACTCGAGGAAGAACCAGGTGCTCCCCAGCTCCGCGAAGCTGTGCGGGCCGAAGGCCCGATAGTTCCCGAGGCTCACCGCGTTGCCCCACGTGCGCCCGCCGTCCGTGGAGCGCTGGAGCTGGTAGACGCCGCTGCGACTCGCCACCGCGAGCAACGTGCCGCTCTTCATCGCGGCCATCACCCAGAGGTTGCCGCCGTTCTGCCCGCGCGCCGTGAAGGTGCGGCCACCGTCCGTGCTCGCCAGCAGGTTCGAGCGGCTCCCGTCGAGCGCCAGCGCGTACACCGTGCCCGCACCGTCCACCGCGAGCACCTCGTGCGTGGTGTTCGTGTACACGGGCTCCAGCGTGATGGGGCCTGACGTGCCACCGTCCGGCAGCGGCGTGCCGCCGTCCGTGGTGGTGCCTCCGTCAGTGCTGGTTCCGCCATCCGCGCTGGTGCCACCGTCAGTGCCTGGAGTGCCGCCATCCGTGCTGGTTCCACCGTCGGTTCCGGTGCCGCCGTCCGTGCTCGTGCCACCGTCAGCGCCAGTGCCACCGTCCGTGCTCGTGCCACCGTCGGAGCCGGGCGTGCCTCCGTCCGTGCCTGAGCCCCCATCCGGCGGCGGCGTCCCTCCGTCCGTCCCACCATCCGGCGGCGGCTGCGGCGTGACAGAGAGCGCCACGCGCGACACCGTGCCCCAGTTGCTCGCATCGGGCGCTTCGCCGAAGAGGCACGGCACCTCGGAGCTCTCCGCGGGCAGCACATCCACCGCGTTGAGATACCCCTTGAACGTCTCGTCCCCGTCGAGCGTCACCGCGCTTCCGAAGCTTCCATCGCGCAGCACGCGCACGCGCAATTCGTAGTGCTCGTTGAGCACGCGCACGCGGTTGTAGAAGGCATACAGCGTGCCGCCGATGCGCGTGGTGGCCGCCTGCATGGCCCAGTCCGACGTGCCCTCCACGAGGATGCGCGGGCCGAAGGACGTGCCGTCGAAGTGCCGGTAGTAGAGCTTCTCCGTCTCGTCCTTGTAGACGAGGTCGATGCCGCCCTTCCCATCCTCCACCGCGCTCAGCGCGGCCCCGTGGTAGATGCCGTCGGAGAACGCGTCGCGCACCGGCCCCCACGTGCCCAGCGGGTCCGAGTCATTGCGGATGCGCATGCGCGTGGGCTCGAAGCCGTCGTGCATGGCGTAGAAGAAGACGAGCTTGTTGCCCACGCTCAGCAGCCGCCCGCCGCCCCGGTGCTTCACCCACCCGAGGTCCGGCTGCCGCGTGAAGGTGGCGCCGCCGTCCGTGGACACCGTCACCACCGCGGTGGTGCTGCCATCCGACTCCAGCCGGAAGGCCTGCACCCAGAACCGTCCCTTCGAGTCGCGCGCCAGGAGCGCTCGCGAGTAGCCGGTGGTGTCGTCCGGCGAATCCAACACGCGCACCGCCGGCTGCGGCGCCCACGTGTCAGAGCCGGACTGGTAGCGCCACCACTGGAAGTACACGTCATGCCGCCGCGATGGCGACAGCTTCGGGTCCTCGTACGAGTACACGAGGGCCACGTCCCGCCCCACCGCGAGCAGCTCCGCGCGGTCCGGGTGCGTCGAGTCGGACTGGATGTCCGCCACGCGCCGCACGGTGCGAAGCGCGTCCTCGGAGCGGTAGAGCACCAGCCCCTTGCCGTCCCTTCCTCCCTGCTGAATGGCCACCAACCACGTGGCGGGACGCCCTGAACCTGTCTCGATGCGAACAATGTGGCGCTGTGCCGGGAGCGTGAGGGCATTGCCCCCGCTCACCGGAACCAGCGACGTCCCACCCGCCGCGAGCACCGCGGCGAGCAGGGCACCAGCCAGCCCCGTCATTCCTTTTCCCCTCCCGTCAACTCCCCGGAGGGAAGCTAGGACCGGGGCACAGGAGCGGAAACCGGGTCGGGACAACCACATGGCCCCATCCGAGGAGCCCGCCAGCCTGCCTGCCGCCCGGCCCGCGCTCCCTCGGGAGTGCATGGCTCACTGGGGAGTGGCTGACACCTACGCGCCTTCACGGGAGCGACTCGGACCCGCACGACCCCGTGAAGGAGTGCGTCTGGCGAAACGAACTGCTTCGCGCGGAGCTCCGGCCCACGCTCCCCACCGAGGAGCGTGCCCGGAAGAACTGTCCTGCGTCGCGCAGCGGCTCCATCCAGCCCGCGCTGTCTCGTCGAAGAGAAGCGGGTCAGGAGGAACGACCTACTCCGCGCAACGGCTCCGGCCCACGCTCCTCCACGATGAGGAGCGTGCCCGGAAGAAGCGTCCTACTTCGCGCGACGGCGGCGGGTGCCGGCGTCCGGAGCGGCGGTGCCCGCATCCGTGGCGGTCTCCGTGCCCGTGCCGCTGTCGACGGCCGGGCCCGCGTCGGCCGTGCCGGCGTCCGCGCCCGCTGCACCCGCGCGCTGCACCGGCGGGGGCGGGTTCACCAGCGCCAGCGAGCCGAGGAACTCGTCCGAGCCCGGCGCGCCGATGCTCGGGTTGTAGAGGACGAGCATGGTGTAGAGGCGCGGGCCCACCAGGTAGTTGCGCGCCTTCACCTCGCCGTTGGGCGAGGACACCGTGTAGGCCTTGCCGGGGTAGCCGTCGATGGTGATTTCCTGCTCGTTGCTGACGGTGCCCTTGAGCTGGTTGGTGAGACCGTCACGGCCCTCGTTGAGGAAGGCCTCCGCGGGACGCGCGGCGACGACCTTCTCCGGGTAGTCCGCCGTGCTCACGGAGAAGATGACGCCCTCCGGCGTCTGGAGCGAGTACGCGGCCGTGGCCACCTCGCCCGCCGGAATGGTGACCTTCTGACGCTGCGCCTTCGGCTCGCCGGGCATCTTCACCGAGAAGCCCTCTTCCGCGTTCACCGTGGTGAGCTGCGGGCCGGCGGCAGCGGGAGCTTCCCCGCCAGCGGCCTCGCCGCCCTCGTTGGGCAGCTCCTCAATCGTGGAGGTGGCTTCCTTGTTGTCGGTCTTCTGCTGACCGGCGCACGCGGCGGCAATCAGCGCGAAGGTGGCAACGGCTGCGAGGAGACGTGACAACGAGGGCATGGGCACTCTTCCTAATTGAGGTTGAACGCAGTGCGTCGTTGATGGACGCTAGACGAATTGCTTGCCTGCTGACTACCCGAACTTCGGGGGCTTGCCAGTTTCATTGCGACTTCTACGTCCGGGGAGCGTCAGCGAGAGGACGTAACGGCTGGCCCGTCCTCCCGGTCTACTCGCCGAGGTACGCGCGGCGGACCTCGGGGCTGTCGAGGAGCGCCTTGCCCGGCCCCGCCATCACCACCTCGCCCGTCTCCAGCACGTAGCCATAGTGCGCCGAGTTGAGCGCGAGGTGGGCATTCTGCTCCACCAGCAACACACTCACACCTGTAGCATTCACCTCGCGCAGCGTGCGGAAGATGGTCTCCGTCACCTGCGGCGCGAGCCCCAGCGAGGGTTCATCCAACAGCAGGAGCTGCGGCCGGCTCAAGAGCGCGCGGGCGATGGCCAGCATCTGCTGCTCGCCGCCGGAGAGCGTGCCCGCGAGCTGCTTGCGGCGCTCCTTCAGCACCGGGAAGAGCGTGAAGCCCTTCTCCAGGTCCTGCTGGATGCCGTCCGCGTCCTTGCGCAGGTACGCGCCCAGCTCCAGGTTCTCCAGCACGGTGAGGTTGGGGAACACGCCCCGCCCTTCCGGCGCGTGCGCCATGCCGCGCGGCACCAACTGGTGCGCCTTGAGGGACGTGGTGTCCTTGCCGTCGAGAGAAATCCGCCCCGCGCTGGGCTTGAGCATGCCGCTCACCGCGCGCAGGGTGCTCGTCTTGCCCGCGCCGTTGGCGCCGATGAGGGCCACCACCTCGCCCTTGCCCACCGTGAGCGAGACGCCCTTGAGCGCCTGGATGGCGCCGTAGTGCACCTTGATGCCATCCACGGACAGAAGCGGCGGGAAGGCCCGGCGCTCACCCAGCGTCTTGACCTGTGCCTCGCTCACGCCGCCCCTCCGTGGCTCTCCAGGTAGCTGTCGCCCAGGTACGCCTCGATGACCTTCCTGTCGCTGCGCACCTGCGCCGGCGCGCCCCGGGCAATCGTCTCGCCGTGGTCCAGCACCGTAATCTGCTCGCAGATGCCCATGACCAGCTTCATGTCGTGCTCGATGACGAGCACGCCGAGCTGGAAGTCGTCGCGCAGCTTGCGGATGAGCACCATCAGGTCCGCCTTCTCGCGCGTGTTCATGCCGGCCGCGGGCTCGTCCAGCAGCAGCACCCGGGGCTTCGTGCCCAACGCGCGCGCAATCTCCAGGCGGCGCTGCTCACCGTAGGGCAGGTTGCGCGCCTCCTCGTCGCGACGGTGCGACAGGCCCATGACCTCCAGCAGGTGCTCCGCCTGCCGCGTCAACTCCCGCTCCTCGTTCTGGAAGTGCGGGGTGAGCAGCAGCGCGCGCCACCAGTCGCGGTAGTTGGTGAGCGCGTTGCTCAGCTTGGAGCCCATGCCCGAGTCGTGCGGGTGCAGCGCGCCCTGCGCCCGGCAGGCCACCTTCACGTTGTCCAGCGCGCTGAGCGCGCGGAACAGGCGGATGTTCTGGAAGGTGCGCGCCAGGCCCAGGTGGTTGATTTGATGCGGCTTGCGGCCATTCACGCGCTGCCCCGCCACGCGCACCTCGCCGCGGGTGGGCTGGTACACGCCGGTGAGCACGTTGAACGCGGTGGACTTGCCCGCGCCGTTGGGACCGATGAGGCCCAGCAAATCTCCCTGGCGGATGGTGAGGGAGAAGTCCGTCAGCGCCTTGAGGCCGCCGAACTGGATGCTCACCCCGTCCGCCTGGAGCAGCGGGGGCCGGGTGTCCTGACTCGTCAGCACCGCGCTCACGACAGCCCCCTGCGCTTGCGCGGAAGCCACCGCGGCAGCACGTCCCAGATTTCACGCGTGCCAAACAGGCCCTGCGGCCGCGACAGCATCAGCACCACCAGCAGCAGGCCGTAGATGGGCATGCGAATCTGGTCCACCTTCTGCGCGAGGCTGCCCTCCGCGCCGAGCGCGTTGAACAGCGAGCGCATGCCCTCGGGCAGCAGCGTGAGGAAGATGGCCGCGATGATGGCGCCCGTCGTGGAGCCCAGGCCGCCCAGCACCACCATGACGACGATTTCCATCGACTTCACGAAGGTGAAGGAGCCGGGGTTGATGATGGGCACGAAGTGGGCGAAGAGCCCGCCGGCGATGCCCGCGAAGAACGAGGAGATGACGAACGCGCGGACCTTGTAGCCGGTGGTGTCCACGCCCATGGCCTCGGCGGCCACCTCGTCCTCGCGGATGGCCCACAGGCTGCGGCCATGGCTGCTGCCGGCGATGCGACGCGCCACCAGCACCACGAGGAACACCCAGAAGTAGACCATGTACGGGCTGGAGTACTGGGGGATGCCGGACAGGCCCAGCGCGCGGCCGAACGCGTTCGTGTTCTGCACCACCACGCGGATGATTTCGCCGAAGCCCAGCGTGACAATCGCGAGGTAGTCACCGCGCAGGCGCAGCGACGGCAGGCCGACGAGGAAGCCGCACGCCGCCGCGGCCATTCCGCCCGCCAGCAGCGCCACCAGGAAGAGCACCTGGTCGCTGGCCGCCACGGGGAGGAAGGACAGCGCCACCTCCTTGAGGTTCAGCGACAGGAAGCCGGAGATGTACGCCCCCACCGCCATGAAGCCGGCATGGCCGATGGAGAACTGGCCCGTCATGCCGTTCACGATGTTGAGGCTCGCCGCGAGGATGATGTTCACCCCAATCACCGACAGCAGATAGACGGCGAAGGGGGACTCGCTGAGCACCCATTGGAACAGCGCCAGCACCGGCAGCGCCACCAGCACGGGGAAGACGCCGCGCAGCGAGGGAGGAATGGCGGAGCGGGCCTCGGGGACCGGAAGGGCCGGGGTCTCCATCAGACCTTCTCCGCCGCGACGCGGCCGAACAACCCACCCGGCTTCACCAGCAGCACCAGGATGAGGAAGCCGAAGGCCACCGCGTCACGCCAGGTGCTGGCCGCGTAGCCCACGACGAACTCCTCCACCAGCCCCAGCACCAGGGCGCCCACCACCGCGCCCGGCACGTGGCCGATGCCGCCAATCACCGCCGCCACGAAGGCCTTGAGGCCCACGTACAGGCCCATCAGCGGGCTCACCGACGTGTCCTTGATGGCGTAGAGCAGGCCCGCGCCCGCCGCCAGCGCGCTGCTGAGCATGAACGTCAGCGCGATGACGCGGTCGGTGGGGATGCCCATCAGCGCGGCCACGCGGTGGTCCCAGGACACCGCGCGCATCGCCCGGCCGAAGCGCGTGCGGAACACGAGGTACTGGAGGCCCACCATCAGCGCCACGGCGATGAAGAAGCTGATGATCTGCCAGTTCCACACGACGACGTCGCGGTCGCCGATGACAATCCACTCGGTGGGCTCGATGACCTCCGGGAAGGCGCGCGGAGACGCGCCGGGCAGGAAGCCGATGTCGAGCTGGAAGCCGTAGGAGAGCGCGAAGGAGATGCCGATGGCGGTGATGAGCGCCGTCAGCCGGGGCTTCTCGCGCAGCGGCCGGTATGCGAACCGCTCGATGAGGAAGCCGAGCAGCGCGCAGCCCAGCATGGCCACGGCGAAGATGAGCGCCACGCCCAGGAGCGAGCTACGCACCTCGCGCCCGAGGGCGAACGCGGTGGCATAGCCCATGTAGACGCCGACCATCATGACGTCGCCATGGGCGAAGTTGATGAGCTTGAGGACGCCGTACACCATCGTGTAGCCGAGCGCGACGAGCGCGTAGATGGTGCCAGCGGCCAGACCGTTGATGAGATGCTGGAGGAGCTGCGCCATTAGGGATTGACGGTGGTGACGTATTCGGTCTTGCCGTCCCCGACCTTGAGGACGACGGCGGACTTCACGGCGTTGCGCTTGTCGTCCAGGGTGACGGTGCCCGCCACCCCCGGGAAGTCCTTCGTCTGGGCGATGGCGTCGCGGATGGACGGACCGGTGAGGTCCTTCGCGCGCTTGAGGGCCTCAATCGCCACGTGGGCCGCGTCGTAGCCCAGCGCCGCCAGCGCGTCCGGCACGCTGCCGTAGGCGGCCTTGTAGTCGCTGATGAACTTCTGCACGCGCGGGTCCGGGTTGTCCGGCGAATAGTGGTTGGAGAAGTAGCTGCCCTGGATGGCGCTGCCGCCCAGCTCGAAGAGCTTCTCGGAGTCCCAGCCGTCACCGCCCAGCAGCGGAACCTTCAGGCCCACCTCGCGCGCCTGGCGGGCGATGACGCCGACCTCGCTGTAGTAGCCCGGCACGTAGATGCCATCCGGCTGCGTCTTGCGGATGGCGGTGAGCTGCGCGCGGTAGTCGGTGTCGCCCTGGCTGTAGCTCTCCGTGGTGGCAATCTTGCCGCCCATCTCGGTGAACTTGCGCGTGAAGACGTCCGACAGGTCGATGGAGTAGGCGCTCTTGTTGTCCTGGAGCACCGCCACCTTGTTCAGCTTCAGGTTCTCGCGGGCGAACTTCGCCATCACGAAGCCCTGGAAGGGGTCGATGAAGCAGACGCGGAAGATGAAGTCGCCCTTCTGCGTGACGGTGGTGTTGGTGGACGAGGGCGTAATCATCGGCACGCCCGCGGCCTGCGCCTTCTCCGCCATGGCCAGCGAGTTGGACGAGGCCACGTCGCCGAGGATGAGCACCACCTTGTCCTGCGTAATCAGGCGCGTGGTGGCCTGCGCGGCCTCCTCGGGCTTGCTCTGGTTGTCGTAGACGCGGATGGCCAGCTTCTTGCCCTTCACGCCGCCCGCGGCATTGGCCTCCTTGAGGGCCATCTCGATGCCGTTGCGGGTGGAGATGCCGAAGGTGGCCTGGCCGCCGGTGAGCGCGCCCACCTGGCCGAGGAGGATGACGTCGGAGCCGGCGGGGACCTCACCACCGCCCGGAGGAGGCGTGGCGGGCTGCTGCTGTCCCTGCTGCGCGGTCTGCGCGCCACCCTCACCGGATGGAGCGGGCTGCGTCTTCTTCTCGCACGCTGCCGCGAGGACGGCGAGCGCGGCGAGCAGCATCGGGGCAAGGCGTCGCATGCGGGGCTTCCCTCCAAGGGGGGATGACGGCAAAGCCCCGGTTTTCTAGGGGAGGGTTTCCAATGGGTCAAGCTCGCAGCCCGCGCGGGGCCACTCCCACACGCTGCGTGCAGTGCGTCAGTCAGGAGTGCAGGCCGTCCACCGGGCCTTCGTGGAGCACCTCGCCCCGCTCCTCGATGTCTGCTGTCTCCCGGCGGACGGTGGTGTGCACCTGGCGCAGCTCCTCCTGGGTGGACTTGGAGACGACGACCTCCTGCCAGACGTGGGCCGTCTTGGTGAACTCCACCTGCTCCTCATAGAGGGGGATGACGAGGGTGGCCTCCTCGAAGGGCGTCACGCCGCCCGGCACCGTCCGCTCGTCCGCCGTCCGGGCGCCCTCGGCCCCGGCGTCCTCCGCCTTCACCCGCTCCACCACCAGCTCCTCGCGGCGCACGGGGATGGAGAAGTGTTTCACCTCGGTGCGCACCACCTTGCGGATGCGCACCTGCCCCACCTCGTGCGGCACGGCCCGAGGCTGTGCCTCCTCGTGGGCCAGGGGGATGATGATGTCCTGCGAGTCCACGGCGTAGCCGGTCCGCGACTCCGCGTCCCCCTCCCCGCGGGTGCGGGGGCCGGGGCTCAGCTGGTCCTTCGTGAGGCCGAGCAACACCTCGCCGTCCCTCACCTCCACCACGTCGCCGTAGCGGGCCACGTAGTCCCGAGAGCGGAGCAGCCCGCGCTCGACGACGAAGGTGTCCTCACCGCAGCCCACCACGGTGCCCAGCTTCACCCCGTCCGCCGTGAAGACCCGCATCCCTTCCTGTACGTCCTTGCGCATCCGCTGCTCCTCTCAGAGTCATGGGGCCCGCTCGGCTCACCCGGAGGTGGACGCCTGGGCCTCGTGCCAGGGTTGCTCCCTGCCGCTGGGCCCGCGCCGGGGCCTGCGTTCCAATGCGCGGAGCGCCGCGTCTCCGGACGGCGCCTTCACGGGGGCCGCCGCGTGCTGCTCCAGCAACGCCAGACGGCGACGCCGCGCCTCCCTGCGCCGGTCCGCTGTCAGCGCGGCTTCGTCCAGCGCCTCCTGGGCCAGGTCGGACGCCTCGGTCCCCACGGCGCCGGCTGTCTCGTGCTCCGCCCTGAGCGCGGAGCCGCCCGCTGAGTGCTCCCCCCCGTGCGCGAAACCGTCCGCCGCAGGCGTCGTCCCGGGCGCGGAGCGGGCGTGGCGACGTCGGCGCACGAGCCCTCCGGTCAGCAGCGCGGCCAACGCGCCCGCCGTCCAGCCCACGCGAGCGGGGGAGCGCCCCGGCTTCACATGAAGGAAGTGACGCAGGCCGCTCAGCATGAGGGGCGCTCCCAGGCCCGCCGCCGCGCCACCCAGCAGCAGCTCGCTCCACCGCCCGCGTCGCGTGCTCTCCTGCTCAGTGCGCATCAAGGCCTCCCTCTCCCGAGTGGGCACTCCCGACGCCGCCAGGGCGTGTGCGTACGAAGGTGGGGTGGGCCCACTCCCCAAGGAAACCCCTCATGCGGCGCTGCCCGCCTGCCTTCGGTGCTCCTCGCCCCGAGAGGAGGCAGGGAGGCATGCCTGCGTTCGGGCGGGCAGGCACATGGGCGAGCCCCCTGGCCACGCCGCACGTCCCCTGTCGTTTGGCCCACCCGCTCCCACCTTCCCGTTTGAAGACCGGAACGCGGGGGCTGCCCAGGGCCTCGTGCAGGCGCACGGGGCAGGCAATCACCAACCCCCTGGGACCACGCGCGCTCCGGCACACCCCACCCTGGTCACAAGGAGCCAGCCATGTTCCAACGCAGCAACGTGAGAGAGGGAATGGTCGTCCGCAGCATCGACGGCGAGAAGCTCGGCAAGGTATTCGCCGTGGGCGACGGCGAGTTCCACATCGAGAAGGGCCTCTTCTTCCCGAAGGACTATCTCGTCCGGTACTCCGAAATCAGCGACATCCGGGCGGATGAAATCATCCTGAACCACGGCAAGGAGGCGCTGCGGAGCCTGGGGCGTGACGACAACCGCTACGCCACGGACACGGGTGCGACGGCGGGCCTGGGCGGCGGCGCGGGCGTGGGCCCCGGCGCGGTGGGAATCCCCGCGGAGCGCACCGCGACAGGATATGGCTCCACCACGACGGGCCTGGGGACGGACACCACGATGTCCGGCAGCGGCCTCGGCACCGACACGCGCATGGGCCTGGGCGGCGAGCGCACCGTGACGGGCCGCACGGAGGACGTCTCCATCCCCGTGCACAAGGAGGAACTGGACGTCCTCAAGCGCGAGAAGCAGGCCGGTGAGGTACGCGTGAAGAAGGACGTGGTGGAGGAGGAGAAGGTGGTGGACGTGCCGGTGCGCCGCGAGCGCGTGCGCGTGGAGCGCCGCGACGTGACGCCGGACCGCCCGGCCATGGGCGCCTCCTTCCAGGAGGAGACAGTGGTGGTGCCGCTGCGCGCCGAGGAGGTGGAGGTCCAGAAGCGCGCCGTGGTGGATGAGGAGGTCATCATCCACAAGGACGCCATCGAGGAGGAGCGCCGCGTCTCGGAGAGGGTCCGCCGCGAGGACGTGAGCATCCGCACCGAAGGCGACGTGGAGGGCGCGCGCTCGCTCGAGTCGCCCACCGACGACCCGTCCAAGCGCGGCTACTGAGCCGCCGCCACGGCCGGAAGTCCGGGCTTCAGCGCGCGGACTTCCGAGGCGGAGGACGCACCTGCGTCTCCTCCGCCTCCACCGGTGAGACACCGGGCCTTCCCGCGGCCTCGGTGCGGTCCATGCGGGTGAACTCGCGCAGCCGGTCCGGGAAGTGCTTCGACGTGAGCCTCGCCAGCTCCACGTCCTTCGCCGGACGGCACACGTCCGACAGCCGGTCCGCCATCTCCTGCGCGCTGCCGAAGCGCGCCTCGGGCCGCTTGGCCAGCGCGATTTCGAGCACGTCCCACAGCGGCCGGGGCATCGAGTCCGGCCGGGGCAGCCGCTCGTCGCAGATGGCCTGCATGGAGGCCAGCTCATCCCCCCGGTCGAACGCGCGGCGCGCGGTGAG
The DNA here is from genome assembly GCF_055568925.1 of Pyxidicoccus sp. M6. Taxonomy (NCBI): domain Bacteria; kingdom Pseudomonadati; phylum Myxococcota; class Myxococcia; order Myxococcales; family Myxococcaceae; genus Pyxidicoccus; species Pyxidicoccus sp. M6. Next base: position 11,851,248 of record NZ_CM145714.1, read on the forward strand.
CGCCTCGTAGAGGATGAGCCCCATGGCGAACAAGTCGCTGCGCGAGTCCAGCCGCTGGCCCCGCGCCTGCTCCGGGGACATGTAGAGCGGCTTGCCCTTCACGATTCCCGGCAGCGTCACCGTGCGCTGCGCGCGCGCCTTGGCCACGCCGAAGTCCAGCACCTTCACCCGCCCGTCGAACCCCACCATGAGGTTGTGTGGGGACAAGTCGCGGTGAACGAGGTGCAGCGGCGCGCCGTCCTCGCCCTTCAGGCCGTGCGCGGCCTGGAGCCCCTGCAGCGCCTGCACCACCACCGCCACCGCGTGCTCCGCCTGCAGCGGGCCCTTCAGCGCGCGGATGAGCCGGTCCAAATCCACGCCGCGCACCAGCTCCATGGCGATGTAGTACGCGCCCTGCGCCTCGCCGAAGTCGTAGACGTGGACGAGGTTGGGGTGCGACAGCCGCAGTCCGATGCGCGCCTCGTCCAGGAACTGCTGGACGATGGAGGGGTCCGCGGAGAGGTGCGGGAGGATGCGCTTGAGCGCCACCAGCCGGCCCAGCCCCTCCGGCCCGCGCGCCCGCGCCACCAGCACCTGCGCCATGCCGCCGGTGCCCAGCGGCGTCACCACCTCGTACTTGCCGATGCGGCCGCGCGGCACGGGCGTGTCGTCCAGGGCCAGCTCATCCAGCCGCTCCAGCGCGTTGCGCCCGTCCATGAGCGCGAGGAAGCCCAGCACCGCCGTGTCGAGCTGCTCGCCGATGGCCTCCACCAGCTTCATCACCAGCCCGCCGCCGTCCTCGAAGCCGCCCTCCACCACCAGCCCCATGCCGCCCAGCTCCAGCTTCCCCAGCTTCAGCCGGGTGCAGAAGAGCATCCGCCCGTCCTTCAAGCGGTGGGGCCCCGTCCAGCGCGCCGCCTCGAAGACGTCCACGCCCAAATCACCCAGCACACGCGTCAGCACCGGGCCCTTCGTGCCGCGAAGGGACACGAACCCCGCGGGCGCGTGCACCATCCGCGCGCACTGCGTGAGGAACACGTCCACCCCGGCGTCCAAATCCAGTCCGCGCTCGAGGCAGTCCTCGAGAATGTCGTCCGCCATCCGGTGCACCGCCACCAGGCCGCGCAGGAAGGCGACTTCCGTCTGCAGTGAGGGAAAGTCCACGGGACCCATTCAACACCCGTGGGTGACATGCCTGGAAGCCGGGGTATCCCCGTACACCCCGCAGGGTGGGTGTTACACGCGCTCCCGGTCCTTCAACGAGACACTGGCGGTAAGGCGCTCGGGCGTGCCGATACGGGACGGCGGGAGGCCGCGCTCGTCGATGAGGCCGTGGGCTTCCAGCACGCGCTCCAGGTGGGCGATGCGCTCACGGAGCAGCGTGGTGTCGGAGGCGCCGAGCTGCGCCTCGCGCAGGCGGATGAAGGCATCCACCAGCGGCTTGAGAGAGAAGCGCAGGGTGAGCCCCAGCATGGGGATTCCAATCACCATGGTCACGATGAGGACGGTGGTGACGGCTTCGGTGACTTCCATGGCGGGTGCCTCTGGCGGACTGCGGGGTTGCCGCAGTCTACGCCCGGGCGCGGAAACGATTGCACGCGCCCGGTGGAGGCACCGGACGAATCAGCTCGCCTGACCCGTGTAGATGGCGTCCGCGATGCGGTAGGCGCTGCCCTCCAGACGCTGGAAGGCGTCCTTGAGCGCGCCTGCGTCGGTGGTGTTGAGCAGGCCCTTGAGCCGCTCAAGGTCCGACTTGATTTCCTCGCGGTCCTTCTCCGACAGGAGGCTGGCGTACTCCTCCAGGCTCTTCTCCGTCGTGTAGATGAGCCCGTCCGCGTTGTTGCGCAGCTCCGCCAGCTCCTTCTTCTTCTTGTCGTCCGCCGCATGCGACTGGGCGTCCGTAATCATCCCCTGGATTTCCGCCTCGGACAGGCCGGAGTTGCTCACCACGCGCACCTGCTGGACCTTGCCGGTGCCGAGGTCCTTGGCGCCGACGTGGACGATGCCGTTGGCGTCGATGTCGAAGGACACCTCGATTTGCGGCACGCCGCGCGGCGCGGGCGGAATGCCGACGAGCTCGAAGCGGGCCAGCGTCTTGTTGTCCGCCGCCATCTCGCGCTCGCCCTGGAGCACGTGCACGCTCACCAGCGGCTGGTTGTCCACCGCCGTGGAGAACACCTGGCTCTTCTTGCAGGGGATGGTGGTGTTCTTGTCGATGATTTTCGTGAAGACGCCGCCCGCCGTCTCGACGCCCAGCGACAGGGGCGTCACGTCCAGGAGGAGGACGTCCTTCACCTCGCCCTTGAGCACGCCGCCCTGGATGGCCGCGCCCACGGCCACGACTTCATCCGGGTTGATGCCCTTGTGCGGCTCCTTGCCGAAGAACTCCTTCACCTTCTGCTGCACGCGCGGCATGCGCGTCATGCCGCCCACCAGGAGCACCTGGTTGATGTGCTGCGCCGTCACGCCCGCGTCCTTGAGGGCAATCCGGCACGGTTCAATCGTGCGGTCCACGAGGTCCGCCACCAGCGCCTCGAAGGTGGCGCGGTCCACCGTCTCGGTGAGGTGCTTGGGGCCGCTGGCGTCGGCGGTGATGAACGGGAGGTTGACCTCCGTCTCCGGCGCGCTGGACAGCTCGTGCTTGGCGCGCTCGGCGGCCTCCTTGAGGCGCTGCAGGGCCATGCGGTCCTTGCGCAAATCCAGGCCGTTGTTCTGCTCGGCGAAGCGCTTGGCGAGGTAGTCGATGAGCCGCTGGTCGAAGTCCTCGCCGCCGAGGAACGTGTCGCCGTTGGTGCTCTTCACCTCGAAGACGCCGGCGTTCAGCTCGAGGATGGAGATATCGAACGTGCCGCCGCCGAGGTCGTAGACGGCGATGCGCTCGGTGCCGCCGTCCTTCACCTTGTCCAGGCCGTACGCGAGGGCCGCGGCCGTGGGCTCGTTGATGATGCGCAGCACGTTGAGGCCGGCGATGCGGCCCGCATCCTTGGTGGCCTGGCGCTGGCTGTCGTTGAAGTAGGCGGGAACGGTGATGACCGCCTCGGTGACGGGCTCGCCGAGGTAGTCCTCCGCCGTCTGCTTCATCTTCATCAGCACGATGGCGGAGATTTCCGGCGGGCTGTAGCCCTTGCCGCGAATCTCCACCCACGCGTCGCCGTTGGGGCTGGGCGCCACGCGGAACGAGCTCACGCCGATGGCCTTCTTCGCCTCGGGGGAGTCGAACTTGCGGCCGATGAGCCGCTTCACCGCGAAGACGGTGTTCTCCGGGTTGGTGATGGCCTGCCGCTTGGCAATCTGCCCCACGAGGCGCTCACCGGAGTCGGTGAAGCCCACCATGGAGGGGGTGGTGCGGCTGCCTTCACTGTTCGGGATGACCACCGGCTCGCCGCCCTCCATGACGGAGACGCACGAGTTGGTCGTCCCAAGGTCGATTCCAATCACCTTGCCCATGACGGTTTACTGGCTCCCCCCCGAAGAATCTTGGGTCTGCGGGGGAACAGGAGTCCCCTCGGATGCGGACGCGGTGGCCGGAGCGGCCTCCGCGGACTCGGTGGCGACAGGCGCGGGCGCCGCGGCGGGCGCGGGGGCCTCGGCGGGCGGGCGCGCGACGACGACCATGGCCGGACGCACCAGGCGCTCGTTCAGGTAGAAGCCACGAACGACCTCATAGGCCACGTGGCCCGCGGGCACGTCCGCCGTCTCCACCTGCTGAATCGCCTCGTGGACGCGCGGGTCGAACGGCTGGCCCTTCGCGCTGAAGGACTTCACACCGTGGCGGGCGAGCGCGTCCTCGAAGGACTTGCGCGTCATGGCCACACCCTTCTGGAAGCTGTCGATGTCCGGCGACTTCGCCGCGGCGTCGAGCGCGCGGTCGAGGTTGTCCATCACCGGGAGCAGGTCCTTGAGCAGCTTCTCCGAGCCGAAGCGCTGGACCTCCTCCTTCTCCTTCTGCGCGCGCTTGCGGTAGTTCTCCAGGTCCGCGGCGGCGCGGATGGTGCGCTCCTGCGCGTCCTTGGTGCGCTCGTGCGTCTCGCGCAGGCGCTCCAGCGTCTCCCGGGCCTTGGCCTGGCTGAACTCGAGCTGCGCCTTGAGGGACTCCACCTCCTGGCGAAGCGCCGCCACCTCTTCGGGCGTCGCCTCGGCGGCGGGGGCGCTGGCGCTCTCCTCGGGCGGAGGAGCGTCGGCGGCGGACTCGTCGGCGGAAGCCCCGGGGGCCTCCACCTCGATGACCGTCACCTCGTCGTCCTCGTCCATGCGACGCTCGACGCTGCGGACCGCCGCGTCGATGACGTCCTGCCCGATGTCCGTCTGGATGCTGCCCTTCTCGTTCGAGCCGGCCACGGCGCGCACTATGTCACGCACCCGGGGCTGTTCCAACTCAGGGAAACGACTGGCAGAACCCAAACCTGGGGTGCGAGCGGGCTGGCTTCACACGTAGCGGAACTTCACGCTCCGGCGGTGGGCTTCTTCGCCCGGCCAATCGTCTTCTTGGAAGTCGATGCGGCTTTCTTGGCGGCGCCCTTGGACGCGGCCCCCTTGGAGGCGGCCTTCTTGCGGCCGATGGACTTGGGGGCCGCCTTCTTGGCCGCGCGGCCCTCCGACTTCGGGGCGCCGGCGGTGGCGGAGGCTGGAGCCGAGGCCGTCCTGGAAGTCGCGCCGGCCTTCGGGGGCTCGGCCTGCTGGCCGGACTCCTCGGGCTTGAAGGCGCGCTCGACGGCGCCCTCGACCTGGCGCACGGCCGTTTCGATCTTCTCCGTCGCCACCTTGCTGGTAGTGGCGGCCCAGGTGCGCAGCTGCTCCAGGCCCTCCTTCACGCGGGTCTGGTTCTCCGGGTCCTTCACCTCCTTGAGGAGGCGCTGGGCCTCACCGCGCAGGTCCTCGGTGGTGCGCTTGAGCTCGTCGCCGGTGCGCTTGAGGAAGTCCATCAGCTGCTTGTCCCACTTCTCGGCCATGTGCTGTGTCCTCCGTGGGGCGGCGGGGCCCCCCTTCATGAATCATGGCACCGCGCGCTCGTTTGGGGCGCAAAACCTTCCCAGGCTTTCTGGAGTCACGCACGAGCGCGACGGTGATTGCTCCGGCTACTGGAAGACGTGAACACCTTGCTACACGCCTCGTGCACGCGAGAGCGGAGAAGCGCTAGAGTGTTGCGCACTTCGGGCCACCCCACCGAAGCCCTGCCGGAGCCCGCCGACATGTTGTCTGCCCGAGTGGTCGGGACGCTCGCCGTCCTCGTCCTGCTGTCCGCCTGTCCCGAAGGTCGCGGAGACCCGACGGACGGCCCACGGCTGCCCACCAACGAGCTGTCCGCCACCACGGTAGGCGTCACCTACGAGACGCAGTTGTCGGCCACCGGAGGCGCCGCACCCCTGAACTATGCGGCCACCCGCCTGCCGCCCGGGTTCACCTTCAACGCGTCCGACGCGAAGCTGACCGGCCCGGGCACCGAGTCCGGCGAGTTCAGCATCACCGTGAGCGTCCGGGACGCAGTGGGCAGCGAGGACACCCGCACCTGGGAGCTGAAGGTGTGGCCCGCGCCCGTGCTGGGGGACGAGTCCGTGCCGGGCGCCATCGTGGGCACCAGCTACTCGCACGTCTTCGCCAGCTCGGGAGGCCGGCCGCCGCTGCGCTGGTCCGTGGTGAACGGGCAGTTGCCGTCGGGCCTGTCGCTCACCCAGGAGGGTGTGCTCAGCGGCGTGCCGCAGGGGCGCGGCATCTATTCCTTCACCCTGCGCGTGCAGGACGCCAGCGGGGCCACGTCCGAGTCGTGGCGCGGGCTGGAGGTGGTGGGCCCGGGAGAGCAGCCCGACGCGGGCCCGCCGCCGACCACCCTGCCGCTGTCGGTGGGCAACTGGAACATCGAGTGGTTCGGCGACACCCTGTACGGCCCGTCGGACGAGCCGCTGCAGCTGGCCAACGCGGAGGCCGTGCTGGCCGACGCGGGCGTGGACTTCTGGGGCCTGGGCGAAATCGTCAGCACGGCGCAGTTCAACGAGCTGAAGGCTCGGCTCGGGTACGACGGCTTCCTCTCGGACGACAGCACCCGCGTGTCCGCCGGCACCGGTTACTACACCTCCACCGAGCAGAAGCTCGGCGTGCTCTTCAAGTCGGACGTGGTGAAGGTGCTGAAGGCGGAAGTCGTGCTGGTGGACAAGGACTTCGACTTCGCCGGGCGGCCGCCGCTGCGGGTGGACCTGCGCGTCACCCGGGGCGGCTCCAGCGTGGACTTCACCGCGCTCGTCGTGCACCTGAAGGCGCTCGCGGGCACCGAGGAGTACCAGCGGCGCCTGGCCGCGGCCGGCTGGCTCAAGAGCTACATGGACACCAACCTGCCCACGCAGCGGGCCATGATAGTGGGCGACTGGAACGACGACGTGGACGTGTCCACGACGACGAACCCGTCCACCCAGTCGAAGTACGACACGCCCTTCCGCAACTTCGTCAACGACACGCAGCGCTACACCTTCATCACCCAGGCGATGTCGCTGGCCGGCATCGGCAGCACGGTGGGCCGCAGCACGTTCATCGACCACCAGCTCGCCACCAACGAGATGGCCACGAACTACGTCGCCAACTCGGCCCAGGTGCTGAGGCCGACCATCGCCAGCTACAGCTCCTCCACGTCCGACCACTACCCCGTCATCAGCCGCTACGACTTCGGGCAGGCCGCGCGCGCGCTGAAGGTCACCGCGCCCAACGGTGGGGAGACGCTCACCTCCGGCACCACGTACGCCATCACCTGGACGGCGAATGGCGTGGATACGGTGAAGATTCAGTACTCGGTGGACAACGGCACCACGTGGCGCGACATCGTCGCTTCGGTGTCCGCCGCCACCGGGCGCTACACGTGGACGGTGCCCTCGGACAACTCCGGCGGCGCCCGCGTGCGGGTGAGCGACACGCGCGACGCCACCTTCTTCGACGCCAGCGACAACACCTTCGTGCTGAACCACGCCGCCGCGCAGGTCTTCATCAACGAGTACCTGCCCCACCCGAACAACCTGCCCGGCTCGAATCCCCCGGCCCCGGACTACGACCAGATGTTCGTGGAGGTGCTCAACACCGGCAGCACGGCGGTGGACATCAGCGGCTGGAAGATTCACGACGACAAGTCGTACAGCGGCGCGGAGCCGGTGCGGCACGTCTTCCCGGCCGGCACCGTGCTGCAGCCGGGCAAGGTGTACACCGTCTACGGAGGCGCCTCGGCGGTGCCGGCGGGGGTGAGCAACGTCGCCTACGCGAGCGGCGGCGACGGGCTGCGCTTCAACCGCGGCGTCAACGTGGGCAGCAGCGGAGACACGGTGTACCTCGTCCTGTCGGACGGCACCGTGCAGGACAGCAGCGCCTACCGCGACACCCTCCAGGGCACCTCGTACAACCGGAGCCCGGACGCCAGCATCACCGGCACCTGGGTGCAGCACACCACGCTGAACTCCAGCCTCACCGCCTCGCCCGGCAAGCGCGCCAACGGCTCCGCGTTCTAGGCAGGCGGCGCTTCACCTCCGGCGCCCGGGTGGGCTCCACAGCCTCCCCGCCTCGCCCGAGCGACTCGGCGCTCCAGGAGGCGGCGCTTCACCTCCGGCCTGTACCGGACACATGGCCCACCTCTGTCTCCCGAGTCGGCAGGGAGGCCGGGCGGTCAGGGGACGCGGCGCGCTCCCGTCCCCGGGGTCGGCCCGGCATGGAGACACGCTCCAGACCGCGAGCCGCACCCCACATATAAGGAGGGGGCGCCATGGTGGAGACGCTGACGCTGTACCGTCCGGTGGGGCTGAAGGAGGCGGAGCTCGTGCTGGCCGCTGACTGCGCGGGCTTCCCGCCCCGGCTGCCGGACCAGCCCCTCTTCTATCCCGTCATGAACGCGGACTACGCGCGGCAGATTGCCCGCGACTGGAACGCGCCGGACGCGGGCTCGGGGCACGTGGGCTTCGTCACCGCCTTCGACGTGGACGCGGCGTTCGCCACCCGCTACCCCGTGCGCACGGTGGGGGCTCGCGCCCACCAGGAGCTGTGGGTGCCCGCGGAGGAGCTGGTGGACTTCAATGCCCACCTGGTGGGCCCGGTGCGCTTCACCGAGGTCTGGTATGGCGCGTCGTACCAGGGCCCGGACTCGCCGCTGGGGCCGCTGACGGGGCAACTGGAGGCCCTGCACGCGGCCGACGAGGCCCGGCTCCGTGAGCTGATCCACGCCCGCCCGGCCCTCTTCCTCTGCAACCACGGCTGGTGGGAGTCCACTCCCTCACAGACACAGGGGCTGGAGGACGAGGTCCGGAACGACCTGCTCGGTCGGGTGCGCACGGCATGGGCGGCGGCCTGGCCCGCGTGGCCCCTGCCCGGCCGGGCGCCCAACCCGGAGCGACACCTTCCCGCCAGGCGGCAGTAGTCCCGGCCAGCATCCCCTGCTTCCGCGCATGCGGAGGCAGGGGCCCGCCCGGGTCGTTCAAGACCGTACGACCTCCACCGCGCAACGAATCGGGCCCTTTCGCTCAAGAAATCGACGGCTCGTCGTTTCTGCCGACAACCCAGATTTCGAGCCCGTTCCGTATCCCTTTTCGTGAGGGAGCCGGACGGCGCGGGCACGGTGCCCGTGCCGGCTCGCCTGGGACGGAGACTCCGTGCTGCCAGGAAACGACAGGTCCGTCTTGGACGCGTTCCGCCGGGGGGACGCGGCCGTGCTCACGCTCGTCTATCGGACGTACTCGCCGGAGGTGCTCCGGTACCTCTCGCGGAAGTTCGCTGTGGGCGGTGAGGCGGGCACGCGGACGGTGGGGCTGTCCGCGCTGGATTTGGACGCCGCGCACCAGGAGACCTTCGTACGCGCCTTCCGGCCCAACATGCGGCAGGCCTACGACGGGGTGCGCCCGTACCTGGGCTTCCTGCTGACGGTGGCGCGCTCGACGGCCATCGACCTGATGCGGGCGTCCGGGCGCGTGGCGCGCGAGGCCGTCCCCATGGATGACGCGCCGGAGTTGGGCCACCTGCCCACCGAGGGGCGCAGCCCGGAGGAGGAGGCGCTGGGCACCGAGGTGCGCGTGCTGGTGCGCCGCTTCCTGGACGCGCTGTCGGAAGAGGCGCGCGCGCTGGCGCAGCTTCGCTTCGTGGAGGGGTTGTCGCAGGAATCCGCCGCCGAGCAGCTTCAGCTCACCCGAGGAGAGGTCCGGGTGCGCGAGAAGCGGCTGCGGACGCAGTTCACCGAGCATCTGAAGGCCTCGGGCTGGCTCGACACGTCGGCCGAGCCCGGGCGGATGGAGCTGGGAGTCCTCCTGGCCTCGCTCGCCCTGTGTGCGATTGGGAGCATGCCATCATGAGGTGGTACGAAAGACACATCGACGCCAGTCTGCCGCGCTGGTCGCTGGGGGCGCTGTCCTCCCAGGAGTCCGCCCGCCTGCTGCGCCACGCTCATGGTTGCGCACGCTGCGGCCCCCGGTACGAGCGTTGGGCCCAGGCGCACCGCGCGCTCGAGGGTAACGTGGACCTGCCCTCCTCCGTGGAGCAGCAGGCGCTGACGGACGCCGGGCTCGCGGCGGCCCTCGCGGCGGCGGCGCCCCAGGAAGCGCAGTCGCGCTGGCCCTCGCTGGCGGTGCTCGGCGGCGCGCTGGCGGCCGTCTTCCTCGCGGTGCTGCTGTCCCAGCCCGAGACCACCGTCAATCCGAAGGAGTTCACCTCGCGGGGCGACGGTCCCATGCCCGGCGTGGCGCTGCGCATCTTCTGCTCCGCCGCCGGCAAGCCCATGCGCGAGCTGCACGCGGGCGACGCCTGCCAGGCCGGCGCCATGCTGGCCTTCGCCGCCGGCGGCAGCGCGCCCTACACCCACGTGGCCGTGCAGGTGCGCGGCGCGAAGAAGGCGGAGGTCGTCGCGGGGCCCTTCTCGCTGCCCGGAGCGCTGGGCAAGGAAGGCCCCCTGGAGCTGACCGTACCCATGCCGCAGACGGCGGGCGTGGTGGTGGTGACGGCCGCGTTCTCGGACCGCCCGGCCGCGGCCCTGGCGACCCTGCGCGGAGAGCAGCACGAGGGGTCGGTGGTGCTCAGGCAGGAGGTCAAGGTAGAGGAAGGTCCATGAAAAACCTCGGACTGCTCCTCGGGGCCGTCGCGCTGCTGCTGGCCCGCGGCGCCTCGGCGGAAGGGGTGGTGCGCCGCGCGCTGGTCATCGCCCACAACGGGAGCGATGACCCGGCGCTGCCGGACCTGCGCTTCGCGGACGACGACGGCGTGCTGTGGGCGGAGACGCTCCAGCGGCTGGGCGTGGAGACGACGCTGCTCGTGGACCCGGACGAGGTGACGCGCGCGGGCGGCCGGCCGGTGCTGGCCGGGGCGCGGCCTCCCACGCCGGACGAGGTGAAGCGCGAGGTCGCCCGGCTGCGCGCGGCCAGCCAGGCCGACGACGAGCTGGGGCGCCAGACGGACGTGCTCGTCGTCTACGTGGGCCACGGCAACACGGACGAAGCGGGGCGCGCGTACTTCACGCTCCAGGGCGGCCGGCTGGACAAGTCGAGCTTCTACTCCGACGTGGTGGACCCGCTCGGCGCGGACTACGTGCACCTCATCGTGGACGCGTGCCGCGCCTCGGGCGTGGTGGGCAGCCGCGGCGGCGGTACGGACGCGGCCGTGCTGGCGGAGCTGCGCGGCATGCTCGCGCGCGAGCAACTGGCCACCCGGCCCAGCGTGGGCGCCATCTTCGCGGAGAGCGACGACGGCGAGACGCACGAGTGGTCCCGCATCCGCGCCGGCGTCTTCAGCCACGTGGCGCGCTCCGGCCTCATGGGCGCGGCGGACATCAACGGCGACGGGAAGGTGGAGTACAGCGAGCTGGGCGCCTTCGTGTCCGCGTCGCTCCAGGCGGTGAAGGGCCTGCCGGCGCGGCTCACCCTCCACGCCTTCGCCCCCATCGCCGACCCGCGGCGCCCGCTGGTGGGCCCGGCGCCGGGAGGCCCCAGCCTCACGCTGCCCTCGGGCTTCGAGCACTCGCGCATCTCCGTGGAGGACGCGGACGGGCGGCGCCTGGCGGACGTGCGGCGCTCCGAGGACCAGTACGTGCTGCTGCGGCTGCCGGAGCGCGACGTGTACTGGGTGCGCACCCCCACCGCCGAGGCCCGCATCACCCTGGCGGAGCTGACCACCGGGGTGGTGAACATGACCGCGCGCGAGCTGCAGGAGCGCGGCCCCGCGGAAGAAGCGCTGCGGCGCGGCCTGTTCGCGGTGCCGCTCGACAAGGGCTTCTACGAGCAATACGTGGCCACCGCCGGGCTGGTGCCGGTGGAGCTGGGCCGCGCCTTCCCGCCGGCGGAGGGTGGCGTGCTGCCGCACCTGATGCTGCGCTCGCCGGAGACCCGGGGATGGGATTTGGGCCTGACGGCATCGCGGGCCCCACTCGGCCTGAACACCTTCGCCATGGGCCCGAGCGTGGCATTGCGGGCCGAGCTCGCGCCGAACCTCTATTACGGCGTGCGCGGCACCTACGCGCTGACGCCGGTGGCGCGCGACGGCATCCGCCTGCACCGCGCCACGGTGCAGGGCCTCGTGGGCACGGAGGGGCTGTACCGCACGCCGCTGTTCCTGGAGGTCGGTGCGGGCTGGGGCTTGCTGGGGGCGACGAAGGGCGCCGCTCGCATGGCCGACCCGGCGGTGCTCACCACGCACGCGGCCGCGGGGGTGACGGCGAAGGTGTCGGGCCTGCGTCTGCGGCTGGCGGCCACGCTGTCCGCGGACCGCGTCACCCTCAGCGGGGATGACTACTGGGACCGGTCCTACGGTATCGAGCTGGCGCTGCGGCGCTGAGGCAGGGCGGGTGATGAGGCACGTGTCGAAGAGGGGGATGTGGCTGGGCCTGTTGGCGCTGGTGGCCGGCTGTGATGGCATCGACCTGGAGCAGCTCGTGAAGCAGCACGAGCCGCTCAGCCGAATCACCCAGGAGCCGGAGGGTGCCCACTGCGCCCATGGCGGCAAGGTGGTGCGGACGGGGTTGGACCTGGACGACGACGGCGTGCTCGCCGACGGAGAGGTGAAGACCACCGAGTACCTCTGCGACTCCGCCATTCCCGGCGTGCTGGCGCTGGTGACGCAGATACCCGCGGGGGAGAAGTGCCGCTCTGGCGGCTGGCTCACGCGCGCCGGGCTCGACCTGAATCGCAACGACGCGTTGGAGGACTCCGAGGTCACGCGCGAGGTCTACGGCTGCAACGAGCCGGAGAAGGTCGTCACCCGCGTGCGCGCGCTGCAGGGGCCTCCGTTCCCCTGCCAGTCGGGCGGGGCCATGGTGGAGTCGGGCGTGGACCTGGACCTGGACGGCGCGCTGGGCGACTCGGAGCGCCAGGCCCTGGCCGTCGTCTGCAGCGCCCCGGCCCTCGTCAAGACGCGCCTGGTGGCGGAGGGCACCAGCAATGCCTGTCCCAACGGCGGCACGCGCGTGGATGCCGGCCTGGACGACGACGGCGACGGTGCGCTCGAGGACTTCGAGGTGGCCGCGAGCGCCCGGGTGTGCAAGGGCCTGCTGACGTATGACGGCCCCTACGTCATCCGGACCGCGGCGGACGTGGCGGCGCTCGAGCGAATCTCCCGCATCCGGGGCCCGCTCCTGCTCTCCGCCACGCCGGTGACGGCCGTCTACCTCCCGGAGCTGACGACGGTGGAGGGCCAGCTCCTCATCGACAGCAACAGCGAGCTGACGCGCGTGGAGCTTCCGGGCCTGCGCTACGTGGAGCAGGACGTGCGCGTCGACTTCAACGCCAACCTGACGACGCTCACGCTGGGCGACAACGCGAGCGCCCCGACGTGGGTGGGCACCAACGTCAACGTGGAGACCAACCCGAAGCTCACCACCCTCTCCGGCCTCGGCGCCCTGGTGCCGCGAGGAAGCATCGTGGTGAACGACAACGACGCGCTCGAGTACCCGGGGGTATTCAGCCGTCTCTTCGAGCTCACGGGCAACGTCGTCGTCGACAACAACGACGCGCTGGTGGAGCTGCCCTTCGCGAACCTGCGGCAACTGGGCGGCAACGTGTCCATCCGGCACAACCCGGCCCTGCTCTCGCTGGCCGGCACGGCCCTGGTGCGCGTGGGGGGAGATTTCGGCGTCTCCGACAACGACGGCCTCCTCAGCCTGGCGGGGGTGGCGCGGCTGGAGTCCGTCGGCGGCCAGCTCATCGTGCAGGACAACGACTCGCTGCTGGCCACCTCCGGGATGACGGCGCTCACGCACGTGGGGTCGCTCCAGGTCCAGGGCAATCCCCTGCTGTCCTCCGCGGGCGAGTTCCCCCTCCTGAGCACCATCGACAACGCGCTCATCATCTCCGGCAACGCGCAGCTGACGTCGCTGGGGAACTTCATGCGCATCCAGCACCTGGGCCTGCTGTACGTGGGCAACAACCCGGTGCTGACGAACTTGAAGGGGCTCGACCAGGTGCAGACGATGGGAAGCCTCAGCCTGGAGAACAACGCGGCCCTGACGAACCTGCTGGGGCTGAACACGCTGCGAGCGCTGGACGAGCTGAACCTGGTTGGCAACGCGAACCTGGCGCGAGTCGACATCCCCACGCTGGAAAACGTGGCCACCACCTTCACCGTGGTGGACAATCCGAAGCTGCCCACGTGCCGGGCCACGGCGCTCGCGACGCAGGTCTTCACCGGCGTCGCGGCGCAGATTACCGGCAACGACAGCACGGCCACCTGTGATTGAGCACCCCGCGGGGCGCGGTCCGCCGCGCCCTCGTGGAACGGAAGAGAAGAAGAGGCACCGATGCGATGGACGTGGATGGCGGCGCTGGTGCTGGTGGCGGGCTGTGACGGCATCGACCTCAAGCAACTGGTGCGGCAGCACGCGGCGCTCACGCGGGAGGCCGGGGAGGACTCCGGCGAGAACTGCGAGCACGGCGGCACGGCGGTGCAGTCGGGCGTGGACCTGGATGACGACGGGGAGCTCGACGACGGCGAGGTGACGGGCACCCGGTACATCTGCTTCGAGGTGCTCACGTCCCAGCGGACGGAGCCCAAGGGGGCGAACTGCGAACATGGCGGACAGGCGGTGCTGTCGGGCGTGGACGTGGACTCCAGCGGCACGCTCGAAGAGGCCGAGGTGTCGGCCACCGCGTACGTCTGCGCCACCGCCGTTCCGGACGTGCTGGTGACCACGCAGCCGGTCCCCTCCGGGCAGAGGTGCCCCCTGGGCGGACAGCGGGTCCAGGCCGGGCATGACGCCGACGGCGACCACCTCCTCGATGACGGGGAAGTCACCAGCGAGGTGTACGGGTGCACGGAGAAGGAGCCGGTGCTCGCGCGTCTCAGCGTGCTGCTGGCCAATCCCTTCGGCGGGGGCTGCCGCACCAACGGCACCCTGGTGGAGGCGGGCTCGGACGTGAACCGGAACGGGGAGCTGGAGGACGGCGAACTGCGGGCCACGGTGCCCCTGTGCGCCAGCTTCAACCAGGTCATCAAGCGCCTGCGTCCGGAGCCGGCCGGCGTGACCTGCCCCACGGGTGGCACCGCGGTGGACGTGGGCCAGGACACCGACGGGAGTGGAGCGCTCGGCGACGACGAGGTCCTCGCCAGCGCGTACGTGTGCCAGGCGACCCTGACGTACGACGGGGACTACGTGGTGGACGACGCGGCGGATGTCCTGGCGCTGGAGCCCATCTCCCGAATCCGCGGCACGCTGCGCATCCAGAACACCGCTCCCGAGCAGGTGCGGCTTCCGAACCTGGTGTTGGTGGACGGAGGGGTGCGCGTCACCTCCACCCTGAGCCTGAAGCACCTGGAGCTGAAGGGCCTGCGCTACGTGGGAATGGAGCTGTACCTGGGATACAACAGCATCCTGGACACAGTGGAGATGGGCGTGGGCTCGGGCACGGGTCTGGAGCCAGCGGTGTGGGTGGGGACCAACCTGGTACTCATCTCCAATCCGAAGCTGACGACCCTGGTCGGGCTGGAATTCGTGGCCCCGCGCCGCGACTTCACCCTGGAGAACAACGACTCGCTCGAATCCCCGGCCCTGCTCCCGTTCGTCGAGGAGCTCACCGGCAACATCTACATCGGCGACAACGACGTGCTGCGGGAGCTGCCGCTGTCGAACCTGCAGCGGGTGGGTGGCACGGTGGCAATCGCCGCCAACCCCGCCCTCACCTCGCTGAATGGCCTCAACAGCCTGACGAGCGTCGGTGGCAACCTGTCGGTCCGCGACAACGACGCGCTGGAGAGCCTGACGGGCCTGCCGGTGCAGCGCGTGGACGGCACGCTGGACATCTCGGGGAACGACGGCCTGACGTCCATCGGAAAGCTGACCGGCCTGGAGCGGGTGGGCGCCATCTCCATCACCGGCAACTCCGCCCTGGAGACGGTGTCCGACCTGCCCGCGCTGGAGCTCGTCGACGGCGAGCTCTTCATCGGCGCCAACGCGAAGCTGCGGGCCGTGAAGGACCTGCCCGCCCTCGGGTACGTGGGAGGGACGCTCTCCGTCCGCGGCAACCCGCTGCTCCATGACCTCTCGGGCTTCGGACGGCTGCTGCGCCTGGACAAGCTCGACGTGCGCAACAGCGACGCGCTGGAGAGCCTGGGCGACCTGAGCGGCCTGCGCGAGTTGGAGGAGCTGGTGGTGCAGGCGAACCCGAACCTGACGCGCCTGGGCCTGACGGGGCTGACGCGGGTGGACACGCGCTTCGTCGTCACGGACAACGCGAAGCTGCCCACGTGCCGGGCCACGTCGCTCGCGGACGGTGTGTACCTGGGCCCCGCAGGGGAGCGGGTCATCGAGCGGAACGACGACGTCACCGCCTGCGGGCCGTAGACGGACACGCAGCCGCGCCCATCGCCCTGCCAGGCATGGCTTCCTGGCAGGCGCGCGCCATGACAGACTGTGGCGCGCCCGGGCCGGCAGGGCATTGAAGACACGAGGACGCCACTCATGTCCCGCCGGATGCTCCGCGGTACCCTTTCCCGCCTGCTGCTTCTCGCGCCCTTCACCTCGGGCCTCGCGTGTTGGTCGTCGACCTCGGGCTGTGAGGCGTCGTCCGAGCAGGAGACGTTCCGCATCAGCAGCGTCGAGCTGCGCGACGGCGGCACGGCCTCCGCGGACATGCCCTGCGAGGAGCTCTGCGCGGCGCTGGGCCATGCGGCCCCCTGCGCGGTGTCGCGCTCCGAGGGCGCCTCGTCCCCGGACCAGGTGACGTGCGAGGTGCAGGTGCTCTGCGAGGGCCGGCGTCCCGAGGGCCTGCGGAGCGACGGAGCGGTGACGGAGCGGGTGTCCTGGCTCGGCGCCCTCTACGCGAGGATGGCGCACCTGGAGGCCGCGTCCGTGCCGGCCTTCGAGCGGCTCGCGGAGGAGCTCGAGGCGCACGGCGCTCCCGCGCGGCTGGTGCGGGCGGCGCGCCGCTCGGCGAGGGACGAGGTGCGCCACGCCCGGGCCATGGAGCGCCTGGCGCGGCGCCATGGGGCCTCGATGCCCAGGCTGGAGGTGGCGCCCTTCCAGCCCCGGGCCCTGGAAGCGCTGGCCCTGGAGAATGCCGTGGAGGGCTGCGTGCGTGAGACCTTCGGCGCGCTCCTCGCGGGCTGGCAGGCGCGCACCGCCGAGGACCCGGCCGTGCGCGAGGCGCTGCGGACCATTGCTCCGGACGAACTGCGGCACGCGGAGCTCTCGTGGTCCATCGACGCGTGGGCCCGGCATCGCCTGTCCCACGAGGCACGGAGCCGCATCGAAGAGGCCCGGCGGGAAGCGTGGCGCGCACTGGAGCGGGATGTCGCGGCGGCGGTGCTCCCCGAGCACGAATGCCGCCAGGCGGGGCTTCCCCCACCAGGCATGGCGCGCCAGCTCGTGCGGGAGCTGGCGCGCTCGATGCGGGCCACGGCCTGAGACGCCGTGGCCCGGTACGTCAGAAGGTCTTGTCGAGCAGGGCCTCACAATCCCGCGGAAGGGCCGCATCCTTGAGGTGCAGGGCGACAGGCCCCGAGGCCGCGCCCGGCTCCCACTGCAGGCGCACGAAGCACCGCTCCCCCAGGGTGACGACATGGAGCCGCGAGGCAATGGCTCCCTTGGGGAGGGCTCCGAACATCACCACCCCATCATCCAGGCTCTTGAGAGACTGGCGAGCCCCCGCGGGTGTGGTGCTCCTGCCGTAGAACCGGCCGGAGCGCACATCCTGCGGCACCGCCGCGAGCGCCTCACGCCGCGTCTCCGGCACCGACACGCGCGCCGACGCGGCGTACCGCCGTACCTCGTCGAGAATGGCGGAAGGCGAAGCCCCCGGCAGCACCTCGTGGCGAACCGAGGCGCTCTCCAGGTCCACCACCCCGTGCTCTCCTCGCAGGAGCACATGGGCCCCTGGAACGAAGGGCGAACGGCGCAGGAAGAACAGGTGTGTACGGCCCGGAGCCACGTCGGGCGTCCGCCCCATCGACAGGTCCGACGACACCGCGGGCACGGAGAGGATGACCCGCCCACCCACGGCCCGCTCCTCCCGTTCCGGGTTCTGGTAGAGCACCTCGGCCACCTCGACCTCGAGCTGGTGGTAGTACCTCGGGCTCCTGCCGCCGCCCGCGTGTGCCTGCGCATCCAGCACCCGGAGGACCCTGCCCGTGACGATGACGTCTGACTGGGCCACGTACCCTTCGGGGCCGTAGGGATAGTCCGAAAAGTCATTGACGACCTGCCCCCGTGCGCTCCCGGGGCGCAGGCGCGCCTGCACGTCCTCCGGCATGAGCACCCGGGCGGCGAGAGCGGAGCCCAGCCCGGCGACCGCGCCGAGCGTGCACAACAATGCATGTCTCTTGAAATTCATCATGGTCCGTTGTTCCAGAAGTGAGCCACGGCACTCCGACCGCCACGGCGGCCGGGCGCCGTTCATGGACAACTCAATAGCCGCCCGCCGTCACCAGCTTCGTCCGGGAGATGCCGGGTCCCAGCAGCGTCTGACCATCAATCTGGGCCGTGCTGTCCACGCACGACGAACCGCTGCAATCACGCACATACAGGTACGCGGTGCGAGCGTTCAGGGTCGAGCCGTGAATGATTTCCAGGCGGTTGCCATCGATAATCTGGATGTCCGCCGCCACGTTGAGGATGTAGCCCCCGGCCACATAGGTGCCGAGGTGCATATAGTCCCCGGAGCTGTTGATGTATCCCTCCCCGATGCGCAGGGTGTGGGTTCCGTCGGCGGACGGGAAGGCCGTGAAGCAGCGGTAGGCCTGGGCCGGCGTCCAGTAGCCACAGTCGATGGCCACGGGCGCATCCGTCCACTCCGTGTCCAGGTTCTTCTGAGCCGTCCACGTATTGGACGTGGTGGAGGTGGTGAAGCGCAGCTTGCCGGTGTCCTTGTCGATGAACGTCATGACGAGCCGGCTCGTGCCCGGGTCGAACGCCAGGCTGGGGCGCCGGCGCGAGTGCATCCCCGACAGCTGACGCGTCCCCCAGGTGCAGCCCAGGAACGTGGGGAAGATTCCCCGCGCCACGAGGATTTCCGCCCCGTCGTTCGCCGCCAGGTACGCTGTCGCGAACCCCCCGGACGGGTCCTCGGAAACGGCGACGCCGTCATACGTCCACTCGGTGGAGTTGATGCACTCGGGACCGAAGGTCTGCCCGTTGATGAAGACGTGCGCCAGGTTGCTGGTCGTGTCAGCGGGGTCCGTGTGGTCGGTTTCGTATGCGACGAGCGACCAGTCGTCGTTGCGACGGGTGGCGACGCCAACGCTTCCGGAAGTCCGCCCCACCACCGTCCAGCTTCCGCCGGTGCGCTCCCTCACCTTGACCTGGGCGACCCGCACGAACTGCCGGTTCTGGGCGCCCGTCTTGTCGTCCACGCGAGGGAACCGCTTCGGGTAGGCGCCAAAGGCATATTGCTTCTGCTTCATGACGGCCTCCTCCACCTGGCCGTCGGGAGGATGGTCCAACCCCATGCAATGACCGAACTCGTGCGTGAGGATGGACTGGATGTCCAACTTGCCATTGCGGTCGTCCGAGTAGGGGTCCGGGTCGGACGTGTTGTTGTAGATGTCGATGGCACAGTTGTCCGACACGGAGAGGGGCCAGGCCTGAGTGCGCCCCACACACGCCCCTCCCGAACAATCGCCGTCGCAGCACGTCTTGGCTCCAATCTCCACATCCGACGCGCTCGACGTCGTGTCATAGAACTCGATGTGGGTGGCGAAGCCGACGCCCACGTTCAACCAGGACTGCAGGGCGGAACGGGCCAGGTGCATGGTCCGCAGCGGCGCCAGGCCGAAGATGGACTGAAAGTCTCCCGTGACGACATCGATGATGTATGGGTTGTCACTCCACCTCATCCCGTAGAACCAGAAGCTATAGGCTCCCGCCGAGAACGAGGACAGGAATCCCATCAGAAAGACAAGCACAGCACTGGTGCGTTTCATGACCCCTCGTTGAACGACCCGTTGCACGACTCCATATCCACGGCGCCGCCAAGGAAGCATGAACAGCCATCCAACAACAAGTGCAATTAATTACACAAAATAGACTTGCGCTTTTCCAAAACCACTCGCCTGATTGTCCTCCGGCCATGACAGGTGACGGGCTGGATGTGCCTTCGGCGCGGGAGGCGCCCGGCCCCATCAGGTAGGGTTTGCGCGGGCTGGAGCAGGAGCTTGCCCCGGCAGGAAGCGCGACCCTACAGTGCCGCCCGTGCTCAGACCGTCATGTCCAACAACCCGAATCCGGCGGCGTTGATGGAGTCCCCCTCGCCCGCGCTGACGCCTCCGCTCTCCTCGCGTGCGAGCCGTTGGGCCCCGCTGGTGGCCGCGCTCGGCGGGTTGGGCTGGTACCTCTGGTTGGGCGGCGGCAACACCCTGTCGCCCACGCGCATCGACTGGATGATGCGCGAGGACTGGGCGGCCGAGCTCTTCGGCTGGTTCTTCTTTCGCAACGCTCCCTGGAGCCTGCCGCTCTCCTCGCCCAACCAGCTCTACCCCTACGGCACGTCGATAGCGCTCACGGACGGCAACCCGCTGGCGGCCGCGCTGTTCAAGCTCTTCAGCCCGCTGCTGCCAGCGGACTTCCAGTTCATCGGCCCCTGGTTGGCCCTGTGCTTCATGCTGATGGGCTACTTCGGCGCGCGGCTGGTGGCGGTGGTGTCGCCGCGCCCGGTGCATCAGGTGCTGGGCGGACTGCTGCTGGCGCTGGCGCCCCCCATGGCGGCGCGCTTCGGCCACCCCACGCTGTGCGCGCACTGGGTGCTGGTGGCCATGCTGTGGCTGCACCTGCGTGACACGCCGGATGCCCGTACCGCGAGACAGTCACTGGCGCTGGCGGCCGTCTTCAACGTGGTGGCGGCGGGCACGCACGCGTATCTGGTGGCCATGCTCGCGCCGCTCGCGGTGGCGCTGGCCGTGCGGTTCGCGCTCGGCAGGGTGCTCGGGTGGGGCGCGGCGGTGGCGGCCTCGCTGGGCTTTCTCGTGCTGGACGCGCTCGCCGTGTTCCTCCTGGGCTACTTCGTCACCAGCGGACTGGGCGCGGAGGGCTTCGGCGACTTCTCCGCGGACCTGGCCACGCTGCTCAACCCCATGGGCTGGTCCAAGCTGCTGCCTTCGCTGAACGCCGCACCGAGGCAGGGCGAGGGCTTCGGCTTCATGGGCGCGGGCGTGCTGCTCCTGCTCGCCCTGGCCGTGCTCGCCACGACGTTCCGCTTCCGCATGCTGCGCGACGTGCCGTGGCGCCGTGGCGTGCCGCTGGCGGTGACGGTGTTCCTGATGGCCGTCTACGCGCTGTCCTGGCGCGTGACGTGGCTGGGGCGGCAGGTGGTGGACCTGAGAGCGTTGTACGAGCCCCTCTCCCGCCTGACGTCGGCCTTCCGCTCCTCGGGGCGCTTCGTGTGGCCTCTGAGCTACCTGCTGATGGCCTGCGCGATGCTGCTGTGGCTGCGGCTGTGGCGGGGTCGGCCGTGGGTGGGCGCGGCGGGGCTGGTGCTGGCCGTCGGGGTGCAGGCCCATGACTGGCGCGCGGACCGCAGCCACCTGCACCGGCCGGGGGTCTTCCGCCGCCTTCAGGCCCCAGAGTGGGCGGAGCTGCGCGGCACCTACCAGCACCTCGCCCTCTTCCCGCCGCACGTCCAATGGGTGTGCCGCTACGACGAGCCGGTGGTGAATGCGCTCGGCTACGTGGCCTACCGCATGAAGCTGACCTTCAACAGCGGCTATGCCCCGCGCTCGCCACCGGAGCTGGCCCGGGAGTGCAACGCGCCGCTCCGCCCCGGTGGCATCGACGCGGACACGGCCTACGTGGTGGCCCCCGAGGCGCTCGGCCAGTTCCTCCAGCAGGGCGCCCGCTGTGGCGTGCTGGAGGGGCTGCCGGTGTGCGTGGCGGGGAGCCGGACAGACGCCTTCGCCCGGGCACTGGAGCGCCAGCCGCTGCGATAGGTTGCCGGGAGTCGGACCCACGCCTCCGCCCGGGCGCTGGGGCGTCAATCGCCGCGCCAGGTCGCCCGCAGTCGGGCCGACGCTTTCGCACAGGTGCTGGAACGCCTTCCGCCGCGCCAGATTGTGGGGACAGCCAGCACTCAGGGCCGGACACGGCACGGAGGCACCCTTTCAGCACCTGAAGCCCCATTCACCTGCGATAGTCACCGGGCGGCCGGGCGCTCCTCCCGCCGTCCGGGCACATGGCCGGCGTGGTCAGGAGATGGACACCCTCTCAGGGAAAGGCAGCATCGGAGACGTATGGGAAGCGAGGACATCGTCACAGCGCTGCGCCGGGTGCCGTTGTTCTCCCGGCTCACCGACGAGCAGCTCCAGTGGATGACCCAGCATGGGCGGCAGCTCCGCTTCGCGGCGGGCACGCGCGTCGCCACGCAGGGCGACCGTGCCGACGGGCTCTCCGTCATCCTGGAGGGCCGCACGGAGTGGACGCGCCACGTGAATGGGCAGGACGTGCCCGTCGCGTCGCTCGGCGCGGGCGAGCTCTTCGGCGAGCTCATCCTCTTCCTCAACGCACCCCACCCGTCCACCGGCGTCGCGGCGACGGACGTGCGCCTGTTCCGCCTGGAGCCGGCCACCTTCTGGGAACTGCTGCGCGTGGCGCCGGTGCTCAGTCGCGGGCTGATGGAGCTCGCCTCGCAGCGCCAGCAGCCCCACGAGACGAGCTCCACGCAGCAACCGGAGCTGCTGTCCGCCGGCCAGCTCGCGGCCGGGCTGGCGGGTGAGCTGGAGAACCCCGCCGCTTCCTCCAGGCGAAGCGCCGCGCGCCTGCGCGACACCCTGCGCGCGGTGTCCGCACGAGCCATGGCGCTGGGCGAGCACGGCCTGTCCCCGGCGCAGCGAATGGCCCTGCTCGCCCTCCCGCGCGAGGCCGCCGAGCGTGGCCGGACGTCTCCCCTGCTGGAGCCCGTGGCCCGCGCGGAGCGCGAGGAGGCACTGGGCACCTGGCTGGAGTCGCGCGGCGTGTCGGAGGCGTGGGATGCGGCGCCGGTGCTGGTGGCCTCGGGGCTCGACGTCGCGTGGCTGGAGTCCGTGTCCATGCGCGTGGGCGAGGCGCTACTGAGCGACGTGCTCGCGTGGCTGGTGGCGGCGGTGACGTGCGACGTGCTGCTGGCCGAGGTGGAGCGCGGCACCGCGCGCGTGTCCACGCTGGTCGAGGGAATGAAGGCCTACAGCTTCCTCGACTCCCTGCCGGTGCAGGAGGTGGACCTGCACGAAGGCCTGGAGCACACGCTGTCCGTGCTGAGCCACCGCCTGACGGACCGCATCACCGTGGAGCGCCAGTATGAGCAGAGCCTGCCGCGCATGAAGGCGGAGGACGGCGCGCTCGAAGAGGTGTGGACGCAGCTCGTGCTCAACGCGCTGCAGGCGCTGGGCGAAAACGGCGGCCGCCTGCGGCTGCGCACGTGGGCGGAGAACGGACGGGCGGTGGTGGAGGTGGCGGACGACGGGCCCGGCATCCCGAAGGACCTGATGCCTCGCGTCTTCGAGCCCTTCTTCAGCACCCGGCCCCACGCGGCGGGCCTGGGCCTGGATGTCTGCCGCCGAATCGTCGAGCGACACGGGGGCGAGCTGCGCGTGCTGTCCGAGCCCGGCGGCACCCGCGTTCAGGTGCGCCTGCCCGTGTAGCGACGTGCGGATGTCCGGCGCCGTACGGGTGCGAAATTCAACCGGTGACGGATGCGGCGCGCCAACCGGGACGGAGCGTCACCCGCTACACGCACGCCCGGCGGGCGGATGGCCCGAGGTGGACTGAAGGCGTGGACTCGGCCGCACCTCCGTGCCGCGCTGGCCCGCGTGTACACTGGAGGGCACGCGGAGGCTCAAATGTCCGGTGAGATTCAGGGCGCCTGGTTCAAGGCCATCCTCGGCTCGATGACCGCCGCGTCCTCGCGCTTCCCACAGCACCAGCAGCGCATCAACAGCATGCGCGACGACATCTGGTACGCGTGGGAGGACTACGTCCACATGACGGGCGAGCTGCATGCCGCGCTGGGAGACCGGGCGGTGGAGGCGATTGCGCAGCGCTCGGCGATGCGCACGCTGCCGCTGGCGAGGGCCCTGGGCTTCGACTCGGTGGAGAAGGTGTTCGGCAACTTCGACGCCCTGCTGCGCGGCATGGTGAGGAACCTGCCGCACGCGGACTCCACGCGCACCGTGTCCTTCATGCCCCTGGCGGCGGAGCTGGAGACGCAGTCGCGCCTGCCCACGCCGCTGTTGCTCGGTACCTTCCGGGGCCTGCTGATGGGCTTCGGGAAGATTGTCACCGAGGCGAAGGTCTCCACGCGCGGGGGCACGCGGCGCTTCTCGCTGCGCTGGATGTGACGCCGGGCTCTGGCAGGCTCCGCGTCCATGGTGCGCATCGGCGTCATCGGAACGAAGTGGGGCCTCATGCACGTGGGCGCCTTCCGCGCGGCGGGCGCGGAGGTGGTGGCCTCGCCCGACGCGGCCCACCGTGCGCATGTGGAAGCGGCACTGAGCGCGGGCCGTCCTGTCTTCTGTGAGAAGCCACTCACGCGCACCGCCGAGGAAGCGAGAGCCCTGCGCGCGCGTGCGCACTCCGCGGCAAGCCCGGCGGCGGTGAGCTTCCCCTACCGCATGTTGCCGTCCCTGCGCGCGCTGAAGGCGTGGCTCGCGGAGCGGCCGGTGCGCCACCTCGTACTCACGTTGCGCAATGGCTTCGCTGTCGACGAAGGCAACACCACCGGACCGATGCTCGGCGCTTCGGGCGACTGGGGCGGCATGTCCCATGTCATCGACGCGGCACTGTGGCTCGCGGGCGCCTCCCCCGTCTGGGTGCAGGCGTCGCTCTCCGGCCGCCCCGTGCACACCGCGGCGCTGCATGTGGGGCTGTCCTCCGGTGCGGTGCTGATGCTCACCCACGCCGCATGTCCGGAGCCGGGCATCCACGGAGGCTGGACACTGCTCGGGCGCGGCTGGGAGGCCGGCTTCTCGGGAGGCTACGTGCCCTCTCGCGAGGGCTGGTGCGTGTCCCCCGTGCGCGGCTTCGAACACGGCGCATGGAGGGACCTCGCGCCCGGCCTGGAGCCGCGTCCCGGCGAGCGCGAGCCGTGGGCCCAGGCGCATGTCGAAGGCGCGCGGAGGTTCCTCGGCCTGCTGCGCGGTGAGCCGCGCGACGGGCTCGCCACGCTGGAGGACGGCGTCACCGTGCAGGAGCTACTCGCGGCGGCCATGGTGTCCGAGGAGCAGGGTCGCCGGGTCCACCTGGAATCGCGCCCCGGGGCATGAACGCCGTCCTGCTCCGCCTACAAACCCGGCACTCGCGACACAGACGCATCGCGCCCCACGCGAAGGGACGTGTTGGTAGTTTCCGCGCGCCCGAACCCCCGGGCATTCCCCATTTCCCGAGGAGCGCATGATGCCCGCGGTGGACCAACACGCGGTGGGAACCCCTACCTGGATGGACCTGATGACGCCGGACCTGGAGAAGGCCCGAGCCTTCTACGGCGCGCTCTTCGGCTGGAAGTTCCAGGTCGGCCCGAAGGAGACGCACTTCTACACGATGTGCCAGGTGGACGGCCGCAACGTCGCGGGCATGGGCCAGCGTCCGCCCGACGCGCCCTTCCCTCCCGCGTGGAGCGTCTACTTCGAGGTGGATGACATCGACGCGTACGCCTCGCGCGTGCGCAAGCACGGCGGTCACGTGGGCATGGGCCCCATGGACGTCATGGAGGAAGGGCGGCTCGCGTTCTGCTCGGACCCCACGGGCGCGCACTTCGGGCTGTGGCAGTCGAAGAAGCACCACGGCGCGCAGCGGGTGAACGAGCCCGGCAGCATGACGTGGCACGAGGTGAGCACGCGCGACGGCGCCCGCGCGCGTGACTTCTACGCCGCCGTCTTCGGGTTGGAGCCGAAGAAGATGGAGGGCATGGACTACTGGGCGATGCACAAGGGGCCGGACCCCGTCGTCGGCGTCTTCCAGACGAACGGCAAGAGCCCCGCGAACGCGCCGCCGCACTGGATGAACTACTTCGCCGTGGCGGACACGGACGCGACAGTGAAGAAGGCCACCGAGCTGGGCGGCAAGGTGCTCGCTCCGCCCATGGACACGCCCTATGGCCGCATGGCCGTGGTGGCCGACCCGGCCGGCGCGACGTTCTCCGTCATCAAGCTGGCCATGCCCGCGCAGGGCCAGTAATCCCCTCGGGTCCCCACGAACAGGCGGTGCTCCCCCGCCTGTCCGGCACCCGTCCGTTTTCGGCCTCGCAGCCGCGCGCTTATCGGGAGGGCACCCACCTTGCGCCGTGCCCCCATTCGTTGCGTGATGGACGCCTGACGTAGCGCGCCCCGCGAGCCTCCATGTCCACGCCCCCAGACTCCGCCCGAGCCTCCCGTGTCTCCGAGCCGTGGCTCGAGGAGCTCGACGTCCTCGTGCGGGCCCGCTACCCGCTGCTGTACCTCGTCTCGTGGGAGGAGCACCGCGTGGACGCCGTCCTCGCGGAGCTGGCCCGCACGCACGGCAAGGCGCTCTTCCACTGGTCCATCATCCGGGGCCTGCGCAACGTGGGCACCTCGCGCACCGCGCCGCTGCCCGAGGACACGCGCTCGCCCATGGACGCGCTGGCCGCGATTGAGAAGCTGGGCGAGCCCTCGCTGGTGGTGCTCAAGGACTTCCACCCCTATCTCGAAGAGAAGGGCGTGGTGCGCGCGCTGCGCGAGCTGGCCCACTTCCTCAAGAGCACCTTCACCACCGTCATCCTCCTGTCCCCCGCGCTGCAAATCCCCATCGAGCTGGAGAAGGAAGTCTCCGTCGTCGACGTGCCGCTGCCCGGGTACAACGATTTGCTCCGGCTGCTGAAGGAAATCGTCGCGGTGGTGCGCAGGGGAAACAAGGC
The DNA here is from genome assembly GCF_055568925.1 of Pyxidicoccus sp. M6. Taxonomy (NCBI): domain Bacteria; kingdom Pseudomonadati; phylum Myxococcota; class Myxococcia; order Myxococcales; family Myxococcaceae; genus Pyxidicoccus; species Pyxidicoccus sp. M6. The sequence goes on from NZ_CM145714.1 coordinate 11,877,479, forward strand.
CACCGTGGAGCTGTCGCGCGAGCACGCCGACCAGCTCATCAAGGCGGCGCTCGGGCTGACGCTGTCGGAGGCGGAGAACGCCTTCGCGAAGGCCATCGCCACCGACGGCAAGCTGGGGCCGGAGGACATCAAGCGCATCCAGGACGAGAAGCGGCAGGTGATTCGCAAGAGCGGCCTGCTGGAGTACTACCCGCCCGAGGAGAGCCTGGGGAACGTGGGCGGGCTGACGAACCTCAAGTCCTGGCTGAGCCAGCGCACCGCCGCCTTCGGAGAGCGCGCCCGCCAGTTCGGCCTGCCCGAGCCGCGCGGCCTGCTGCTGCTGGGTGTGCAGGGCTGCGGCAAGAGCCTCACCGCGAAGGCGGTGTCCGCGCACTGGAACCTGCCGCTCTTGCGGCTGGACATGGGGCGCATCTTCAGCGGGCTGATTGGCTCGTCCGAGGAGAACCTGCGCAAGGCCATCCGCGTGGCGGAGAGCGTGGCGCCGGTGGTGCTGTGGGTGGACGAAATCGAGAAGGGCCTGTCGGGCGTGGCCTCCTCCGGCACGGGGGACAGCGGCGTGTCCGCGCGCGTCTTCGGCACGCTGCTGACGTGGCTCCAGGAGAAGACGGCGCCCGTCTTCGTGGTTGCCACCGCCAACCGCATCGACGGCCTGCCTCCGGAAGTGCTGCGCAAGGGGCGCTTCGACGAAATCTTCTTCATCGACCTGCCGGAGCAGGCCGAGCGGCAGGACATCTTCCGCATCCACCTGCACCGCCGGAAGCGCGAGCCCTCGGCGTACGACGTGGACGAGCTGGCCACGCTCACCGCCGGCTTCAGCGGCGCGGAGATAGAGCAGGCGGTCATCGCCGGCCTCTATGAAGCCTTCGCAGAGGGGAAGGAGCTCACCCAGCAGCACCTGACGCGCGCCATCCAGGACACCTTTGCGCTCTCCGTGACGATGGGCGACGAGATTGGCCGGCTGCGTGAGTGGGCGCGAGGCCGCACGCGTCCGGCCTCCACGCACGCCACGCCCGGGAGCCCGAGATGAAACCCCGCCTCTCCCGCTTCCTCCACCTGGAGCGTGCGCGCGCCGAGCGCCCGGAGCCGGAGACGTCCTCGCGGCTCCAGAGCGGCGGCCGCTTCGAGTCCATGGAGGAGCGGAAGGACGCGCCCCAGGAGGCCGCCATTCCCGAGGCACACCTGGAGCGCTTCAAGGGCCACGACGCGCCCGTGGGGCTCGCCCAGCCTCCCGAGGAGGACGCGCGCCGCTTCCCGCGCTGCATGCAGTGTGAGTCCGAGAATGGCCGCTTCGCGCGGACGTGCAGCATGTGCGGCGCGGACCTCGGGACGCCGCAGCAGCTCGAATACAACGAGCGCCTCTGGCAGGAGCGGAAGCAGGGGCTGACGCGGACGCTGGAGGACGAGCGCGAGGCCCTGCGCCAGCTCGAAACCCAGCGGCAGCAGGAGGCACAGCAGAAGCGCGAGGACGCGGAGCGACTCGCGCGCATGCTGGAGCAACTCCGCAAGGAGGAGCAGTCCTACGGCTTGCTGCGCCACGGCATCCAGCACGCGACGGTGGCCACGGCGCTGCTGTCGCTCATCCCCGACCGGCGCCTCCGCTGGCTGACGCTGGCGGGAGTCGTGGGCCTGGCACTGGGGCTCCTGCGCTTCGGGGAAGGAGGGACGCAGTTGGCGGGGATGGGCCTCTGCGCCCTGCTCGCCGTCCTCTTCATTCCCCCCAACCTCCTTGGAAAGCGGCGGCGCTGAGCCTCAGCCCGCCCGGGAGAGCGCCGCCACCGCCGCGGCCATCACCTGCTTCACGGGCACGCCCGCGGCCTCGGCCACCTTGCGGCAGTCCTCGAACTCCGGATGCGCGTTGAGCACGGCGCCATCGCGCAGCCCGCGCTTCACGCGGACCCTGCCCCACGGAGTCTCCACCTCCACCCAGTCGCGCTCCAGCGCCTGCCGCTCCACGCGGTGGTAGCGCACGCCCAGCGTGGTGGACTCGCGCAGCACCGTGTCCATCACCGTCTCGCGCTTGCCGCCCTCCACCACCGCGCTCAGCAGATGTCCGGGCCGGCTCTTCTTCATCACCACCGGCGCCACCCACGCGTCCAGCGCGCCCACCGCGAGCAGCCGCTCCACCAGGTGCCCCAACAACTGCGGCGTGGCGTCGTCCAGGTTGGCCTCCACCACCCAGAGGCCTTCCGTGGGCGCCTCGTCCATGCGGCCCAGCGATGCGCGCAGCACGTTGGGCCTGTCGCGGAAGTCCTTCGTCCCGACGCCGTAGCCCACCTTCTCCACGATGAAGTTGGGAGGGTGGCCGATGTGCGTGAGCACCTTGAGCAGCGCCGCGCCGGTGGGCGTCGTCAATTCGCCCACGCCCTCGAAGCGCACAGGCACGTCGCGCAGCAATTCCAGCGTGGCGGGCACGGGAATGGGCATGTTGCCGTGGGCCACGCGGATGGTGCCGCTGCCCAGCGGCGGCGGCGCCGCGTACACCTCCGGGTTGCCCAGCAGCTCCAGCACCACCGCCGCGCCGCAGATGTCCACGATGGAGTCCACCGCGCCCACTTCGTGGAAATGGATGTCGTCGATGGACACGCCGTGCACCTTCGCCTCGGCCTCGCCGATGGCGCGGAACACCGCCAGTGCCCGCTCCTTCGCGCGCTCCGGCAGCGTGGGCGCGGCCTCAATCAGCTTCCGGATGTCCGAGTAGGCCCGGTGCGGATGCACCTCGCGCGCGTCCAGCACCACGTCCAGGTGCGTGCCGCTGATGGCGTGGCGCACCGCGCGCTGCACCGCCAGCTTCCAGCCCGGCACGCTGAGCCCGCTCAGTGCCTTTTCAATCTCCGCGGGCAAAAGCCCCAGGTCCACGCCGGCCGCGAGGAACATGTCCCCGGCGATGCCGCCCACGGGCTCCAGGTAGAGGATGCGCCGCATGTCAGCGCCGTCCCTTCGTGCGGGAAATCAGCGCCGCGTAGAAGCCGCCGCCGAAGCCGTTGTCGATGTTCACCGTGGCCACGTTGGAGGCGCACGAGTTCACCATGGCCAGCAGCGCGGACACGCCCTTGAAGTTGGCGCCGTAGCCCACGGACGTCGGCACCGCCACCACGGGGATGCCCACGAGGCCTCCCAGCGCGCTGCCCAGCGCGCCCTCCATGCCCGCGACGACGACGGCCGCGTGGCACTCCTGGATTTCCTCCCGCCGCCGCAGGAGCCGGTGGATGCCCGCCACGCCCACGTCGTAGACGCGCCGCACCTCGGCGCCCATGGCCTCGGCGGTGATGGCCGCTTCCTCCGCCACGGGGATGTCGCTGGTGCCGGCCGTCACCACGGCCACCTTCCCCGCGCGCACCTTGCCCTGCTTGAGGTGGAAGATGCGGGCCACCGGGTGGTACTCGCCCTTGGGGAAGCGCGCCACCAGCGCCTCCGCCTTGTCCGGCTGCAGCCGCGTCACCAGCACCGTCTGCTTGCGCTCCACCAGCGCGGCGACGATGCCCAGGAGCTGCTCCACCGTCTTCGGCTCGCCCAGCACCACCTCCGGGAAGCCGAAGCGCAGGTTGCGGTGCGTGTCGAGCGTCGCATAGCCCAGCTCCGCGAAGGGCAAATCCTTCAGCTTGCCGACGGCGTCATCCACCGACACGCGGCCCGACTTCACGCTCCCGAGGAGCTGCTTCAGCGCCTTCTCATCCATGGGCGCCCGTCTACCGCGAAACCGGCTACCCGCCCAGCAGCCGCTCGTGCAGGTCGTTGGCGCTCTGGCGATCCAGCAGCCACAGCACCTGCCCACCCACTGGCGGCACCGTGGCCGCCTGGAAGCGGGCCTCCATCACCACCACGTCGCGGGTGTTGATTTTGCGGGCCACCAGCTTCTCCAACGCCTCGCGCGCGTCGCAGCGGTGCATCTCCGGCACCGAGGGCATCAGCTTCCAGCCCGTCAGCCGGCCCACGGCGGACAGGAAGGCGCTCGCCGCGATGTTGCCGACCTCGGCCATCACACTGTCGCGCTCGGCCTGCTGGGCCGGATGCCCGCCCAGCAGCAGCGACTCCATCGCGCTCGCGTCCGCGCGGGGCAGGATGAGCAGCAGGTCCCCGATGAGCTCATCCCCTTCCATGCCGAACGCCACCATCACCCCCGGGGCGTTTCCGTCCAGCAGCGACGCGGCACCCAGGGCGCCACCCGTCATCAGCACGCGGGGAATGGAGAGGTCCACCTTCCTCCCGCCCATGAGTCGGGAGAGCGCATTGACCGCCTGGCCGGAGCCGATGTTGGTCAGCTCGCGCAGGAGGTCCACCTGCGGGTCGTTGGGAAGGGGGAGGCTCACGCGGACAGTAACCTCGGCACGTCCAGGATGAACACCGGACGGCCACTACCGAGGATGGTGACGCCGGACAAGCCGGGCAGCAAGTCGAGCGGCCGGGACAGCGGCTTGAGCACCACCTCCTCCTGGCCCAGCAGCCGGTCCACCGCCAGCGCCACACGCCCGGAGTCCGCGTCCATCACCACGAAGGGTCTCGCCCCCTGCCTCGCCGGGGCCGGCACCCCCACCAGCGAGTCCAGCGAGTGCACCGGCAGCAGCGAGTTGCCATGAGGCAGCAGCGCCGTCTCACGGCTGCGGCTGAGCATGTCGCCGTCCGCCTCCGTCGCACCCACCACCTTGGCGATGGGCAGGCCGAACACCTCCTCGCCCACCTCCACGAGGAGCAGGTGCACCACGGCCACCGTCAGCGGCAGCCGCAGCGTGAAGCGCGTGCCCCGGCCCTTCTCGCTGTCGATTTCCAGCGTGCCGCCGACGTTCTCCACCACGCGCTTCACCGCGTCCATGCCCACGCCGCGGCCGGAGATGTCGGTGATGTCCTTGGCGGTGGAGACGCCCGGCAGACAGGACAGCAGGAAGGCCTCGCGGTCCGTCAGGCGTGCCGCGTTCTCCACGGACAAGAGCCCCTTGGCCACCGCCGAGGTCTTCAGCTTCGCGGGGTCCATGCCGCGGCCGTCGTCCTCGATTTCGATGATGACGCGGTCCCGGGCGCGCTTCACCGCGACGAGCACGCGCCCGCGCGGCCCCTTCTTCGCGGCGATGCGCTCCTCGGGGGACTCGAGCCCGTGGTCGATGCAGTTGCGCAGCAGGTGCATCAGCGGGTCCGCGAGCTCATCCAGAATCGCGCGGTCCAGCTCGATTTCGGCGCCGGTGATGACGAGGTCGACCTCGCGCTCCTTGCGGCGGGCGATGTCGCGCGCGGCGCGGGGCAGCCGGTCGGTGATGAGCGACAGCGGCGTCATGCGCGCCGTCATCACCTTGTCGTGCAGGTCCTTCACCAGCGTGTGCAGCCGGTAGACGCCCTCTTCCAGCGCGGGGCGCGTGTTCTCCGGCAGCACCTTGCCCACCTCGCGCAGGCGGGCCGTGGCGAGCATCAACTCGCCCACCGTGTCGAGGAAGTAGTCGAGGAGCTCCGTGCGCACGCGCACCGTGCGCGACGAGGAGTCGTTGACGGGGCGGCTGCCGTCGGCCGTCGGCGGCGGCGCGCTGACCGGGGCGGGCACGGCCACCGCCGGCTTCACCGAGATGACCTCCACCTCGGCCACGTTCTTGAGGGCGGCCTGGATGCCGGTGTCGCCGGCCGTCGTCTCCAGCTCGAGCTGGATGTAGCCGTCGGGGATGCGGCCGGCCTTCAGCTCCTCCAGCGCGGGCCGCAGGTCCACCAGCGAGCCCAGGTTGGTGAGCCGCTTGTGCACGAGGAACGCGCGCACACCGGGCACCTGGCACGTGGGGGCGATTCGCAGCCGCACGGCCCAGCGCTGCGAGGCGACGCGCGCGTCCGGCACGGCGGGCACCGGCACCGGGGTGGGCTGGAGGGCCGCCGAGGGAGGCACGCTCGCCGAGGCCTTCAGGCTGTCGCCCAGGTCCGTCGGGGCAGGGACGGCCAGCCCCAGCGCCGCCGCGACGACGGCCACCGCGCCCGGGGCCGCGCCCACGGAGGGCACCGTGGCGGAGGAGCCCGTCGAGTCCGGAGAGGCAGCCCCCGGCGAGAGCAGATCCGGAGGCAGGCCCAGGCCCGCCACCGGAACGGAGGCCCCCGCCATCCCGACCACGCCCGACGCGCGGGACGCGGAGGATGCACCGGAGGCTTCCGATGAATCGGCGCCGCCGCCAGCGGTCTTCGCACCGCCCTGCGTCCCCACCGATGCCGCGGAGCCCGTGCCCGCGCCGCCCACCTGGGCTCCGGACGCCGCACCACCCGCCTCCTCCGAAGCGCCACCGGCCGGCTTCAGCGCGGTGACCTTGGCGACGCGGGTGACGGCCAGCGCCTGGCCCGTCATCGCGGTGACGCGAGTGCCGAGCTGCGTCAGCAACACCGAGGCATCATCGGGCGGCTTGTTCTCCGCCACGGCCCTCACCTGCGCGAGCATGGTGTCGGCCGCTGTGAGGAGCAGGTCCACCACGTCCCGGTCCAGGCGCCCGCGGTCCTGCCGCACGGCGTCGACCAGGTCCTCCACGCGGTGGGCGAGGATGGCGATGGACTCGAAGCCCATGGAGGACGCCATGCCCTTCACCGAGTGGGCATGACGGAACATGGAGTCCACCACGCTGGCGGAACCCTCGCGCTCCAACTGCACGAGGTCGCGCCCGAGCGCTTCCAGGTGGTCCGTGGCCTCGGAGATGAAGAGTCCGAGGTAGCGGGACATGTCCATGGTCATGGCCCGGCCTCGTCAGGACGAAGGGAACGGCCGCCGTGGGGCGAGTCCGCTCACGTCTCTCCCAGCACCTTCTTCACCACCGCCAGCACGTCCTCGGCACGGAACGGCTTGACGATGAAGTCGGACGCACCCGCCTCGATGGCCTCCATCACCAGGCTCTCCTGACCGAGCGCCGAGCACATGATGACCACGGCGCTGCTGTCCGCCTTGATGATCTCCCGCGTGGCCTCGATGCCGCTCTTGAACGGCATCACGATGTCCATCGTGGTGAGGTCGGGCTTGAGCTCCTTGTACTTCTCGACCGCTTCCAGCCCGTTGGCGGCCTCACCGACGACCTCGAACCCTCCAGACGCAAAGATGTCCTTGATCATGTTGCGCATGAAGATGGCGTCGTCGACGACCAGGACCCGCTTAGCCATTGAGAAACTCCGCCTCCGAATCACCTAGAGGAGCGCGGACACTAGCATCCGCGCTTTCCAGGGGGCTACTCACTTGGAATGGGTGAACAAGGCAACCACTGCGGCATCCAGCCCCTCGGGGTCCAGGACGGTTACACCCAGACCACCCAGCCGGGCGACGCCCCGGACGGCGGGCGTCAGCTTCCCGGGCGCCGAACTGACCCGTTCCACCGCTTCGATTCCGTCCACATCCGTCACCAGAAGGCCCAAATCTCGCCGCCCGCGGTCCAGCAGCACCACCCGCGCCGAGGGCGTGGGGCCCTCGGGCAGGCTCAGGAGCTGCCGCAACTCCACCACCGTCACGACCCTGCCGCGAAGGTTCATCACCCCGGTAATCGCCGGGGGCGCGCGAGGCACCCGCGTGAAGCGCTCGGGAGGCACGACGACCTCCCGCACCGCCGACAGCGGCAGCCCGTAGCGCTCTTTCTCCACCCGGAAGATGACGTGCCGCACAGGGGTAACGTTCTATCAGCTTTGAAACGGCGGGAACTGCGAGCTAAGCGGATCGGGCAGCGGCCTTGCCGCGCCGCGCCGAGGAGGCGGGGGCCTTCCCGGAAGCAACCTTCTTCGCGGTGCCGGACGCCGGCGCCGCCTTCTTGGGAGCAGCGGCCTTCTTCGCCGCCGGCTTCTTCGCGGAAGCCTTCTTCGATGCACCGGCCTTGGCCACCGAGCTCTTCGCCGCAGCCTTCTTCACGGCGCCAGCCTTTACCAGAGCCTTCTTCGGAGCAGCGGCCTTCTTCGCCGCCGCGCCCGCCTTCGCCTCCCCATCCTCAGGGGGAGACCCCGCGCCCATCGCCTTGAGCACCTTCTGCGGCGCGACGGCGCGGAAACTCTCGTGGATCCACTGGCCGAGCAGCTCCACGGGGACGTCCTGCCCGGACTTGAAGATGGAGGTCACCCAGCCGCTCTTGCCCATCCCGTAGCCGGTGGGCGCGGTGAAGGGGAGCATGAGGGCGGCGGCGTTGGACTCGGGCAGCTTGGTGGTGACGGTCAGCTGCGCCTCCTCGAGCACGAGGATGGCGAACATCTTCCCCTTCACCTTGCCGGCGCGGTGGCCCCAGGGGAAGTCCTCGGTGGCCTCCGGCAGCGAGAGCATCACCTCGCGCAGGCGGTCCTCGGCGGCCTGGAGCTTCGGGTCCGGGTTCGCGACGGGAGTCGTGGTCATGGGCCGAGGCGGAAGCTGCGCACGACGCTCTGCAGCTCGACGGAGAGGTTGGTCAGCTCGCTGGCCAGCGACGTCATGCGCGACACGGCGGCCGTCTGCTCCTGGATGACTTCCTGGATGGCCTCGGTGGAGGACGCGTTGTTGCGCGCCACCGACTTGATTTCCTCGATGGCCTTCACCATCTCCTCGCTGCCCTTGAGCTGCTCGCGGGTGCTCTCGGAGATGAGGTGCACCTTCTCCGTGGCCTTGCGGATGGTGTCGGTGATGGCGCCCATGGAGCGGACGATGTTGCCCAGGTCCTCGCGGCCCTCCGCCAGCTCCGCGATGCCCTCCTTCATGGCGCTCACCACGGAGGTGGACTGGCCGGAGATGTCGCGCGCCAGCTTGGAGATCTGCTCGGCGGAACGGCCGGCGCTCTCCGCCAGCTTGCGGACCTCGTCGGCCACCACCGCGAAGCCGCGGCCGTACTCGCCCGCGCGCGCCGCCTCAATCGTGGCGTTGAGCGCCAGCAGGTTCGTCTGCTGCGCCACCTGCGTAATCGCGTCGACGATTTTGGAGATTTCCTGCGTCTTCTCGCCGAAGGCGAACACCTGCTGGCTGGCGGACTCGATGCGGTTGAAGACCTTCTTCACCTTGTCGCCCGCGAGCCGCGCCGCCTTGGAGCCGTCCTCCGCCGCGCTGCTCGTCTCGGCCGCCGTCTTCGCGGCGTCCTCGGCGCTGGCGGTGGTGCGCTGGATGCTGCCGGCCATCTCGGTGATGACCTTCGACGCCTTGGACACGAGCTGAGACTGCGACTCGGCGCCCGAGGCAATCTTGTTCATCGACGAGCCCACTTCTTCCGTGGAGCCGTTGACGTTCTCCGCCGAGCGCTGCAGGTCGATGGCGGTGTCGGCGACGCTCTTGGCCGTCTCCTGAATCTTGCCCACCAGCTCGCGCAGGTTCTCCTGCATGCGGGTGATGGCGCCGGTCAGCTCATCGATTTCGTCGCGGGTGCTGCCGCCCTCGGCGGCCACCGGCTTGGACAAATCTCCCTGGGAGATTTCGTACGCGGAGCGGCTGAGCACCTTCACGCGGGTGACGCGCGCGAGCAACGAGGGCAGCAGCGCCGCGGCCCCGCCGGTGATGAAGATGGCGACACCGCCGCGCACCAGGTCCTTCCAGATGGAAGGCTCGGGGCTCAGCTCCCGGAAGATGATGTCCGAGGAGAACATCCACACCGTGAGGAGCAGCCCCAGCACGACGTAGCCGTTGAGAATCTTCCGGTGGAGGGAGACCTCACGCGTGGCACGGGGGCTGTCCACGGCCCGGAGCAGTCGCGTCACGGGCTCGCGGCGGGGAGATAGTCCGGGGGATGTGTCGTCGCGAAGGGGACGGCGCACGGGATGCTTTCAGGGGAGAAGAAGCGTCACGGGTTTAGCCTTGCTGTTGGGCAGGGTCAATCCGCCGACAGACTACCGGAAGTGGTCGAACCCCCTCGGCGGTGGGAGAACGCGGCCTGTCATGTCCCGGCAAACCCACCCGTTTCCCTCTGAAACGAGCCCGATTCGCGTGACGGCGTGCCCCGCCCGGGCGCACGCGCGCTCGAATGCCCGGCTGCGTGCCGGGGGAACGGACATGAGCAGCTCGTAGTCCTCGCCACCCGCCAGCGCGCCCTCCGCGCCGAGCGCGCCGCGCACCGCGGGCGTCATCGGCAGTTGCTCCAGCTCCAGCGTGACGTGCACGCGCGAAGCGGTGCACAGATGACCCAGGTCCTGCGCCAGCCCGTCGGACACGTCGAGCGCCGCGGAGGCGAAGCGCGAGGCCAGTCGCCCCAACGCCACGCGAGGCTCGGGACGCCGCTGGCGCCGCACGGCCGCGCCGCGCTTCACGCCCGCGAGCAACTGCTGCAGCCCGAGCCGCGCTTCGCCGAGCGTGCCGGACACATAGAGGACGTCGCCGGGCCGCGCGCCGCCGCGCGTGAGGGCCGGGCGCGACAGCTCGCCCGCGGCGGTGATGGTGACGGACAGCTCCCGCGCGGACGTGAAGTTGCCGCCCACGAGCGCAATCCGGTGCTCGCGCGCCAGCGCCGCCATGCCGCGCGCAATGCCTGCCAACTCCCGTGGTGGAAACCCCCTAGGCAGCGCGAGCGCGCAGACGAACCAGCGCGGCGTGGCACCCATGGAAGCAATATCGGAAAGATTCACTGCCAGCGCTTTGTGGCCGATGTCCTCGGGTGAAAACGCGGCGCGGGTGAAGTGTACATCCTCCACCACGGCATCGGTGGTGACGCACAACGCGCCGCGCCGGGGCGCGAGCACGGCGCAATCATCCCCCGGCCCCACGGGGACGCGGGCCTTCGGGAAGTGGCTGAGGAAGCGGCGGATGAAGTCGAACTCACCGGGCATCGCAGTGGAGGAAAGACCACTCGCAGTCCGTGGGCAATGAATTGGCAACTGGCGCAACTTCTTTCACGATTTAATGAGAATCAGAGAGTTGGGGCTTGTCTGCCCCATGGGGGAGGAATCCATGTCGAAGGTTGGTCAGCGTCCGTCTGTCAATTCCGCGTCGCAGGAGCCCGCGAAGCCAAAGGGCACGACAACGAAGCACGTCAGCACGCAGCAGGCCTCCGCCTTCTTCGGCACGGTGGCGGCCGCAGCGGTGCCGAAGACAGCCGTGGCGAGCAAGGGCACCCAGGCGGCGCCGGCGGCCGCGACGCTGTCCGCGTCCCTGTCCCAGCCCATGGCGGCCCCCAAGGAGGTGCTGCCCAGCCTGCTCGCGCCGCTGCCCGAGACGCGGATGTACGATTGCATCAACGAGGCCTTCCGCGAGGTCTTCCAGGGGGAGCGCCTGCCCAAGCGGCAGGAAATCGATAGCTGGATGACGTTCGCCAAGAAGCTCCGCGAGAAGGAGCCGACCATCTCCGCGGAGAAGCTCCGCTCGCTCGTCGCCAGCGAGATGCGCAAGCAGCGCGATGGACTGGACGCCATCACCCCGGACAGCATCGTCAAATACATCCAGGACGCGGTGAGCTGGGTGTCCCAGTGCTACGAGGGACAGACGCGCAATGCCTCTCCGGCCGAGGTGGCGGAGTGGTCTGCCTTCGCGCAGCAGACGCTGGCGAAGAACCCGGACATGACGCCGGAGAAGCTCAAGTACGCCATCCAGGACGCGGTGCGCGCGAAGGTGACGGGCATGACGGCGGGGCCCGGCGGCGGCCCCAACATCGACAAGTTCATCAACGACGCGGTGAGCTGGGTGGCGCAGTGCTACCAGGGCGGCCCGCGTGACGCGACGCCGGCCGAGATGGCCCACTGGCGCGACTTCGCGCAGCAGAAGCTGAAGGAAAAGCCGGACATGACGCCGGAGCAGCTCAAGTACGCCATCCAGGACGCGGTGCGCGCGCGCGCCACCGGCCTGGAGGTGGGCGCCAACGGCCGGCCGGACATCGACCGGTTCATCCACGACGCGGTGAGCTGGGTGGCGCAGTGCTACCAGGGCGGCCCGCGCAACGCGACGCAGAGCGAGCTCAATGACTGGCGCCAGTTCGCGGAGAAGAAGCTGGCCGAGGACCCGGGCATCACCCCCGAGAAGCTCAAGTACGCCATCCAGGACGCGGTGCGCGCGCGCGCCCTGGGCATGGAGGCGGGCGCCAACGGCAAGCCGGACATCGACCGGTTCATCAAGGAAGCGGTGAGCTGGGTGGCGCAGTGCTACCAGGGCGGCCCGCGTGACGCGACGCCGGCCGAGCTCTCCCGCTGGCGCCAGTTCGCGGACCAGAAGCTGAGGGAGAAGCCGGAAATGACGCCCTCCGAGCTCAAGTACGCCATCCAGGACGCGGTGCGGGACGACGCGCGCGGCGTGGGCGGGCCCGCGGAGTCGGCCGACCTCAACAAGTTCATCACCGACGCGTATCAGTGGGTGTTCGAACTGTACCGGGGCCAGCCCGCCAACAACCCGCGCCGCCCGACGGAGCGCGAGCTTCGCGAGTGGGCGGCGTACGCCAGGGAGCAGCTCAAGAAGAAGCCCGAGATGACGGCCGAGGACCTCAAGTACGTCATCCAGGACGGCCTGCGCACCGCCATGGGCAACATGTAGCCGGGCTTGCGCGCCGCTACTCGATTCGCGGCACGCGGTCCGGGTCCATGAGACGCAGGGGGGCCACCGCCTCGAAGCGGTCCGGACGCGAGTCCAGCGAGGCGGCCCTGCGGATGAGGTCGCCCAGTTCCACCACCTCCGGGCGCTGGGCGAGCGGCGGGCCCACCTGCGCGTGGAGGGAGCTGAGCTGCTCCCACGTCAGCGGGCGCATCCAGTAGGACGCCCGCAGCTTCTCCGCGAAGGCGGCGGCCACGTACGACAGGCGCGAGGACGGCGACGCGCTGGCGAACGACGGGCGGAGGATGCGGGCGGGCAGCGACTTCACCACCTCGCGCGAGCTGCCGCCCTCGGGCGCCTTGTAGCGCAGGCGCAGCGTGGCGAAGGCGTCCAGCGGCTCGCCGCGCAGCTTCACCTCGTAGATGGCGGTGACGGTGTGGCCGGAGCCGACCTCGCCCCCTGCTGGGACGGGCGCCCCAGGGAACGCTCTCGGAGCCGCCGACAATCTCGACAGCCTCCGCGAGGCTCTCCGGCAGCAGGTACACGTTCATCCGGTACGTCCGGTTGAGCCGCACCACGACGGTCCGGGCATGGGGCCTGGCGCTCTCGAGCTCGAAGCGAAGCGTGTAGATGCCGGGGGGCAGCTGCGGAAGCCAGTAGAAGCCATTCTCGTCGGTGACGACGGTCCGCTCGCCCATGAGGCTGGGCGAGGTGGCGGTGACGACGACGTCCGCGACCGTTCCCCGGTCCATGCCGTCGAGCACCGTGCCCATGATGGCGCCGAAGCCGTCATCCGCCAGAGCGGGCGGGGCAAGCAGGAAGAGGACGCACAGCAGGGCAATTCGGAGCGAGGGCGTCATCCGCGAGGACCTCCGTCATCGGAATGAGCCCTTGTTCCACGAGACGGCCTGCCGCCACCGCACGGCCGCCTCAGCGCACCATCATCGTTTCATCACGGGCCCGCCGGGCTGCCGGTCCTCCTCACCGAAGAGCTGGCTCATGCTCACGTCGAACTGGCTGTCGAGCACGGCCATGAAGCTGTCGAAGCCGCCCGCGGAGAGATTCAGCCGCGACAGGAGGCGGCGCCGCGTCTCCTCGTAGATGCTCTGCCGCGCGGCCTTCACCCAGCGCGAGACGGTGGACTGGTTCACCCGCAGGAGCGCGCCCAGCTCCGTGGTGGAGAGCCGGTCCACGAAGTAGAGCCGGAGCAGGTGCCGCTCGTCGGAGGCCAGCGTGGCGAAGGCCTCGCGCAACGCCTGGCGGAGCTCCGACTGGTGGCGCTGCTTGATGAGGTCCAGCTCCGCGTCGACGCCCGGCGCGGGGAGCGCGTCGAGCACCTCGGCCACGTCCTCGTCGGGCGCGGGCTTGTCGGTGGCCTGCAGCTTGAGCGCGATGCGCACGGCGGTGACGCGCACCCAGCTCAAGAGCGCGCCCCGGCCCGTATAGTCATTGATTCGCGGCTCACTGTCCGGCGTGCGGACGAGCAGCTTCACGCGGGCCAATTGACAGACATCGTCGAGCACCGCCGAGGGCTGCTTCAGGTACGCGAGGAGCCCGGGCAGCCTGGACAGGTAGTGCAGCTCGAAGGCCTCCACGGCGGCGGACATGCCCTGGCCACAGGCACAGGCGAGGTACAGCTCCGTCAGGGATAGCGGCTCGATGAGCGCTTCGATGGAGGCGCCGGAAGGGGCGTCTGGAAACCGCTCGGCGAGATGGCGCACGAAGACGTCGGCGGGGAGCGCCACGGTATTCCACTGCGAGCGCGAGGCCTCCCACGCACGGCTGAGCAGACCTTCGAGCGCCGTGGCATCCGCGGGGGGTGTCAACCGTACCCGGGCATGGGACAGAAGCGTTGCAACCAGTTCCGGCGGATTTGCCATGTGGGTCCCAACCCCTCGCATCCCATCGATTGGCGTGGGGGTGTTGTCATTCCGTGAGGCTCTTTGCGAGACTCTGTCACCAACCACCATGACTTCGTCAAACGCGGCCCGAGATGCGGGGGCGGCCGCCCTCCCCTGTCTGTCCGACGAGCTCCTGGTGGACCTGGTGGAGGGCCGTCTGCCTTCGGACACGCTGGCCCGGGTCCACGAGCACGCCGCGGGTTGTGACCTGTGCCGCACGCTCATCGCCGCGCTCGCCCGGGGTGGATTGGCCCCGGGTGCCCCGTCTCCCGAGTCGCGGGAGCTCCGCCCGGACGACCATACCCAGACACTGTCCGGTGACGCGGCCGCGCAGCAGTCCCTGCCCCCCGCGCCGCCTCCGGGTCCCTGGACGCCGCCCACGGCGTTCGACGAGTTCCAGCTCGGGCCGCCGCTGGGGCGCGGAGGCATGGGCGTGGTGTACCTCGCGACGGACACGTCGCTGGACCGGCGTGTCGCGGTGAAGTTCATCGCCTCGTCCCAGCCAAGGCCCCGGGTGCGCGCGCTCTTCGAGACGGAGGCGCGGGCCATCGCGCGCCTCCAGCATCCCAACGTCGTCACGGTGTTCCGCGTCGGCACGGCGGGAGGCCATCCGTACATCGTCTACGAGTACGTGCTGGGCAGGAGCCTCTCGCAATTGCAGCTGCCGCTGCCGTGGCGGCGGGTGCTGACGTTGGGGTTGGGGCTCGCGCGAGGGCTCGCGGCGGCGCACCGGCAGGGCGTGCTGCACCGGGACTTGAAGCCATCCAACGCGCTCGTCACGGATGACGGCGTGGTGAAGCTGCTGGACTTCGGGCTGGCCGAGTACTTCGACGTGAACACCTCGGCGCCACTCTCGCGCCCGAAGGCGCACGCGGGCACGCCACGCTACATGGCACCGGAGCTGTTCCGCGGCGAGCCCGCGTCTCCGCAGAGCGACATGTACTCGCTGGGCGTCACGCTGTACGAGCTGTGCACGGGCGACGTGCCACTGGGGGCGCCGGCGCGGCTGACGGACAGCGCACCGGCGCGGGAGGCCGTGAGCCCGCTGCCGCTCACGCCGGACATCGACCCGGAGTTCGCGACGCTCATCCGGCACTGCCTCGCGCCGGACCCAGCCGAGCGGCCCGCGTCGGCGGACCTGCTCCGTGAGGCTTTGGAGCGCCTGGAGCAGCTCCACTCGGCGACGCCGCTCGCGGCGGGGAATCCGTACCGAGGGCTGGCGCCCTTCGAGGCGGAGCACCGCTCGCTGTTCTTCGGACGTGACGCGGACATCCGCGCGGTCATCGAGCGCCTGCGCCGCCAGCCGATGGTGCTGGTGGCTGGGGACTCGGGAGTGGGCAAGTCGTCGCTGTGTCAGGCGGGAGTGCTGCCCCGGGTGGCGGCGGGAGAGCTGGACGCGGAGCGGGACATGGCCACGGTGACGCTGTGGCCGGGGGGCCGGCCGTTGCAGGCACTGGCGGCGGCGCTCGCGCCCCGGCTGGACATGAAGGAGGCGGACGTCGTCCTCGCGCTCACGGGGGTGGACGGCTGGCTGGGGCCGGCGCTGCGCAAGGCGCACCAGGGGCGGCGGGGGCTGCTCATCTTCATCGACCAGTTGGAGGAGCTGCTCACCCAGTCCGAGCCGCTGCAGGCCGCGCGCTTCGCGCAGTTGTTGGGAGAGCTGGCGCTGCCGTCGCCCGGAGTGCGGGTGCTGCTGGCGGTGCGAGGCGACTTCCTGACGGGCATCTGCTCGCTGCCCGGCATTGGAGAGGAAGCCGAGCGCGCGCTCTACATCCTCCGTCCGCTGACGCCCGCGGGCGTGCGTGAGGCGATTGTGGGGCCGGCGCGGACCCGGGGCGTGGCCTTCGAGTCCGAGGAGCTCATCCAGACGCTCGTCGCGTCGATGGCGCACGGTGAGGGCACGCTGCCGCTGTTGCAGTTCGCGCTGGCGGAGCTGTGGGAACGGAGGAACCCGGCGCACAGCCGGATTACGCGGCAGGCCCTGGAGGACATGGGAGGCGTGGCGGGGGCGCTGTCACGGCACGCGGATGGAGTGCTCGCGAGGCTGAGTCCCACGGAGAAGCAGGCGGCACGGCGGCTGATGTTGCGCCTCGTGACAGCAGAAGGGACGCGCATCGAGCTGGGCGAGGAGGAACTGCTGACCACGAAGGAAGCAGCGCCACGCACGGCGTTGCGCGCGCTCACGGAGGGACGGTTGCTCCACGCGCATACCGTGGGTGGTGAAGCGCGGTATGTGATTGCGCACGACTCGCTGATTCAGAGCTGGGGCACACTGCGCAACTGGCGAGACAGGGACATCGGCCAGCGCGCGGTGCGGCAGCGAATGGAACTGGCGAGCGCGGAGTGGGAGCGGTTGTCGCGCGCACCCGAGGCACTGTGGGGACAGCGACACATCGACGAAGCGCGTCCGCTGGACCCGGCCACGCTGGGGCCCCGTGAGCGCGCGTTCCTCTCTGCGTCGCAGAGGGCGCTGAAGCTCCAACGGTGGTGGCGATACATGGTCGCGCTCGGGGTGCTGCTCGCGCTCGGGGCCGTGTACGGTGGGCTTCGCTTCCAGGCGTATCAAGAGGATGAGCGCATCATCCAAAGCCATATCGCGATGGCCCAGCAGCAGCTCGATGCGGGGCGTAAGCTCGCGAAGCAGGCTCAGGCTCGCGCCGAGGGGGCATTCCCGCGTTATGACGGCAAGGTCTCCCGCCCCACCGAGACCAGCGAGGCGTCAGCGGCCCTCCTCGCCGCGGAGGCAATCTGGGATGAGGCCCGGCAGTTGAGAGCCAGGGCCGATGAGTCCTTCGCACGCGCCACCGACTCCCTGGAGCGGGCGCTCGACCGAGAACGGGACCGTGAGGAAGCGCGCCAGCTCCTCGCGGAGGTCCTCGACGAGCGGATGCAGCTCGCCGAGGACTTTCACCTGAAGGAACTGGCCGCGAGCCTGCGTGAGCGCCTGCAACGACTGGAGCTCACGGCCCAGGTCACTCCCCAGCGCTCGCTCAACAGCCCGGCGGAGCTCGACGTGGAGACCACACCGCCGGGAGCACGTGTCGAAGCCGAGCGGTACGAGCCGGACGCTCGAGGCACATTGCAGCTCAAGCCCCATGGATTCATCGGTACGACGCCCATCTCCCGCGCGAAGCTGCCCGCCGGCTCGTATCTCCTCCACGTCACCCGCCCGGGCCACATTCCGGTCGACATGCCGGTGCTCCTCAAGCGCGGAGGCTCCGAGAAGGTCGAGTTCCCGCTGCCAGCCTCCGGCTCCGTGCCTGACGGCTACGCGTATGTGCCGCCAGGGTGCTTCCTGACGGGCAGCGCCGACGCCGAGCCGATGCGACTGTTCATGCGCGCCGCCCCACTCCACCGGCTCTGCCTCAAGCAGGGATTCCTCATCGGCAAGAGGGAGGTCACATTCGCCGACTGGTTGGCCTATCTGAACACGCTGCCCCCAGGAGCCAAGGCCCGGCGCATCCTCGAAGAGCCGCTCATCAACGGCGCCGGCAAGGCCATCACGCTGCGGCACCAGCCCGGCAAGGGCTGGACGTTCTCCCTGCACCTGTCGGGCGAGGGAGTCCCCCTGTCCGCGCGCGAGGGCGAGAAGCTCTTCTATCCGGACCGCACGCGGCGACAGACCGCGGACTGGCGCAACTTCCCGCTGTCCGGCATTTCCGCCAGGGAGCTCGACGGGTACTTCTTCTGGCTGAGCAGCCAGGGACGGCCCGCCGATGCACGACTGTGTAGCGACCAGGAATGGGAGTACGCCGCGCGCGGCGCCGATGGCCGCGCCTACCCGCACGGCGACAACCTGGGGCCGGACGATGCCAATATCGACGCGACCTACGGGCGCCAGTCCCTCGCCTTCGGCCCTGACGTGGCCGGCGCCCATCCCGCCTCGACGAGCCCCTTCGGTCTCGTGGACATGACGGGCAATGCCCTGGAGCTCACGCGGCCCGTCACCATGGAGTTGGGACGCATCATCGTGAAGGGTGGCGCCTGGTACTACGACTCCGGCTCCGCGCTCGCGGCCAATCGCAGCGCGGGGGACCCCACGCTCCACGATGCGCTGGTGGGTGTGCGTGTCTGCGCGCCCGTGCCGTCCCGGTAGGTTCTATCCGAATTCGTGCATAGCTCTCCGTCCTCGGGGCTCCTCCCCATTGAAGGCGCCGGCTTCGCGCCGGCCGCCCTACCCAACGGAAGAGGTATGCCGATGAACGCGCTGAAGAAGTCCCTGCTCACCCTCGTGTGCATGCTGTTCACGCCGCCGGTGCTCGCAGCCCATCCGGCGCACGTCACTCCCCCCAAGGAGGCTCCGCGCGGACGGTCCGTCGCCTCGGTGTCGGTCGTCGACCGGTACGCGCTGCGCTGCCGGGGCCAGGCCCCCACACGGGACATCCGGACGCAGGGCACGATGCTCTGGGGAACGAAGCGCTCGTGGGACCCCGAGCAGGTGACGGACGAGCGGCGCAGCGTCCTCACGGCCATCAACGCCAATGCGGTGAGCACGGCGGCCGAGGGAGTGACGGGAGTGCGAGTGGAAGAGGGCCGGCTGGTGGCGTTGCCGGATGCGTCCAGCCCCGTCGTCGGCACGGTCCTCCAGGGAACGGACAGCGAGGGCCACCCGGTGGAAGTCGCCATCTGCGCCGTGGAGCCCTCGGATGACCCGACGATGGAGTGGTACCGCATCGAGGCATGGAACGCGGTGGCGCAGGAATGGGAGAACCCGTGCGTGGCCACGGGGCAGGTGCCCTCGCCGCGAGTGCTGGCGGTGAGCGGCGTCTGGGACGCCACGGGTGCGAAGCAGGCGGCACCGGGCCAACTGACGCTGGCGTGCGAGACGGGTGTCATCAACAAGTGCGCCAACTGGGGCTTCAAGCCGTGGGCGGTGCGTGATGGGAAGTCGCTGGCCGACCTCCACCAGGCCTGCACGCGGATGGCGCGCGCGGACTACTGCGGCAACGGCCGGAGCCATACGCTGGAGGCCACCGTCATCGACTTCTACGACCGCTTCGGCATGTCCACGCGGACGACGCAGGCCTCCCCGAGCTGGGACCCGGCGCTCGCCTCGTTCGAGGCGGCCTGGGCGCCTGATGGCGCGACCTGCGTCGCACGCACCCGGTATGCACACTCGCTGGAGTCCATCGCCCAGGAGTGCCCCGGCCGCTTCCGCACGGGTGAGCCGGTGGAACTGGGTGATGGGGACCGCTGCACGCTGCAACGCGAAGGCCCGAGCCCCGGGACGGTGCTGCTGCGGAACAGGTCCTACGGCGGCAACTGAGCCTCAATCCCAGAGCGGCGTCATCGGGCCCACGAGCAATCGCGGGCCCTTGTTCATTCATCTTGCTTCACGGGAGAGCGCACATGAGGAGCGTGGCCGGATGCGTGCTGCTGGTCGTCCTGTGCTGTTCGGCGGATGTCGATGCGGTCGAGGATGAGACGGATGCGCGGCTGGTCGACGCACAGACTGCCTTCGATGAGGCAGCCAGGCTCCAAGCAGCCAGCCTGTACATCGATGCGATTGCGAAGAGCGAGCATGCGCTTGCACTGCGTGAACAGGTGCTGGGCGGCGCTCATCCGCGAGTAGCGGCTGTGCTCGAACAACTTGGCCGCCTCTTCGCGGAAGCAGGAAGCCCGTCACGTGCCGAGCCGCTTCTCCGGCGTGCGCTCTCCATTCGAGAAGCAGCGCTCGGCCAGGACCATCCTGACGTCGCCTCCAGCCTGGATGCGCTTGCATTCTTCTATCTCGACCTGGATGAGTACGACCGGGCGCAGCCCCTGCTGGAGCGTGCGCTTGCGATTCGCACAGCCGCGTTCGGCGAGAAGCACGCCCTGTCCGACACCTCGCTCAGGAACCTGGCGGTCCTGTATCTACGACGCGACATGGGCTCCCGGGCCACGCCTCTGCTCGAGCGTTCGCTCTCGATTCAGGAAGCCACTCTCGGCAAGCAGCATCCAGACGTGGCCAGGTCCCTGACCTATCTCGCCGGCGTCTATCTCGGGCAGGGTGCGAATACCCGCGTTGAGCAACTGATGCGTCGCGCCCTTGCTCTTCCAGCCTCCCCGCTCACACTCAACAACCTCGCCGGCCTCTATGTGAGCCGAGGCGCATATGCGCGGGCCAGGGCCCTGTATGAACGAGCCCTCGCCATGCTCGAAGCATCCCCCACCAGGGACTCCATGGTCCTTGCATGGACGCTCAACAGTCTCGCGAGACTCCACATGACCCAGGGTGCGTACACCCAGGCCATGCTGCTACAGGAACGCGAGCTATCGATTTTTGAAGCCTCCCGAGGCAAGAGCCATCCCGGTACCATCTCCGCACTCATCTCACTGGCCGGGATTCATCTCCTCCAACACCGGGATGCCGAGGCCGTTGCACTCCTGACCCGCGCATTCAGCCTCTCGGAAGAGTACATCCGCCAGGAGTCACTCGCCCTTTCCGAACCAGCGCTGGATGGATTCCTCCTGAACCTTCGCGCTGCCGATGAATACAACTACGGCCTGGCGCGAGCCCACCCGGACAATATCAGCATGCAGCGCCTTGCCCTCGCGACGGTACTCCTCCGGAAGGGTCGCTCCAGCGCGCAAATCGCTGACACCACACGCACCATCTATCGCAGCCTTGGCGAGGAGGACCGCGACGCGTTCTGGAGACTGCGCAGCCTCCGCACCCAGCGTGCTCAACTCTCCCTGGGCGGTCCCGGGACGCTGACTTCGGACGACTACCGCCAGCGGCTGCAGGCGCTCTCCGACGAGGGCGACGCGCTCGAAGCCGACCTGGCCAGGCGCTCCGCCCCCTTGAGAGCCTTGACCACCCTACCGCCTGCTTCGGAGGTCATCGACCGCGTTGCCGCCATGCTGCCCGCGAACGGGGCCCTCATCGAGCTCGTCGCATACATGAACAGGCCGCTCTATTTGAAATTCATCCCCGCGAGGCGATGGCGTCCGACTCCACTGCACTACCTCGCGCTGGTGCTCTTCCCCGACGCCCGCATCCGCGTCGTCGACCTCGGTCCCGCGGACCGCATTGACCGCGCCGCCTCCGAGCTGCGCGACGCCCTGGCCCGGCGCGACACTGCCTACCTGAATCTTTCGCAGAAACTCTACGCCCTCGTCTTCCAACCCCTGCGTCCCTTCCTGGGCAACACCCATCGTGTCTTCCTTGCCCCCGACGGTCAGCTCAACCTCGTCCCTTTCGATGCGCTCCACGACGGCCAGCGGTTCCTCATCGACTCCTTCGATTTCGTCCTGATGACCTCCGGCAGGGACCTGCTGCAGCGCCCCCAGGAGCGCTCTTCGGCCCGCTCCGTCGTCGTCCTCGCCGACCCTGCCTTCAACGCGCGGCCCGGGGCACCTTCGTCACTACCGGGCAATCCCACTCCCGCCCCCCAGCGCTCCCCGGCCCTCAACCACTTCTACGAAGCCCTGAGCAGGAGTTGGACCTGGAAGCCGTGGACGGCCTTGCCAGGCACACGGGGGGAAGCTGAAACCATCCAGCGTCTCCTTCCCCAGGCCGAGCTCCTGCTCGGCACCGACGCCACGAAGCAGCGGCTCCTCCAGCTCACCACGCCGGGCATCCTCCACATCGCAACCCACGGATTCTTCCTGGAGGACGCCTCCGCCGCCCCCAATGGTGCTCGCACGGTCGGCGAGGTCAGTGGCGCGGGCGACGGGCTTCCCGCACGACTTCCGGCGGACCCGCTCCTGCGCTCCGGCATCGTCCTCACAAGTGCGCAGGAGCCCTCGAAGAGTGGCGCGGCGACACCCACGGCTGCCTCCGAGAACGGAATGGTCACCGCCCTCGAGTTCGCGGGGCTCGACCTCTGGGGCACGCAACTCGTCGTCCTGTCCGCGTGTGACACCGGCCGTGGCGACGTGAAGCGAGGCCAGGGTGTCTATGGTCTGCGTCGCGCCTTGCTGACCGCAGGAGCGGAGACCGTGGTGATGAGCCTCTGGAAGGTGAGCGACGAGAGCACCCGCCTGCTCATGGAGGACTACTACCGCAACCTGCTGGCGGGCAGAGGTCGTGTGGAAGCCCTGCGTGAGGCGATGCGCACCCTGCGCGAGACGCATCCTCATCCCTACTACTGGGCTCCCTTCATCGCGCTGGGTCGGGACACACCGCTGCAATCCCTCACGCCCACTCCGCAGGAACCACCAACCCCGTGATGAGGCACTCCCGAACACTCGGGACGTGCCCCGGGGCCGGTAAGAATTCCTGCATAACTCGGAGTCTCAGCCGCTCTTCACCGCTGTAGGCGCCGGCCCGCGCCAGCGCTTGCACATCTCGAGAGAGGCTTCCCCATGAACGCGCTGAGGCTGTCCCTGTTACCGCTGTTCTGTCTGCTGCTCCCCCCGTCCGCCTTCGCCGCTGACGCGTCCCTCGTTCCCTCCTGGAGCTCGCGCTCCTCGAGTGGGCGGTACGCAAGCAGGTGTCTGGGCCAGGTCTCCGAGCGCGGTCCCGCCCCCGTCGGCACACTCCTGTGGGGTACCCGACGCTCGTGGGACGGCGGTCAGAAGACAGACGAGCGGCGCAGCGTGCTCGTCTCCATCAACAGCGAGAACCTCGTCATGGCGAATCCCGATGTGGAGTCGGTACGTCTGCGGCGAGGTCGTCTCGTGGCCGCGCCGGACGCGACTCGCGGTCTCGTGGGCACGGTATTTCGGGGCATTTCCGGTGACGGCAAGCCCGTGGACGTGGCCATCTGCGGTGCCGAGCCCTCCCACCAGGACCCCGATGTCATGTGGTACCGCATCGAGGCGTGGAACCCGATGGCGCAGCAGTGGGAAAATCCCTGCGTCTCCAACGCGCATGTCCAGGACCCTCGGGCCATGGTGGTGGCGGGTGTCTGGGACTCCAGCGGGCAACACAAGGACGCGCCGGGAAAGCTGACATTGGCGTGTGAGCTCGGCGCCATCAGCAAGTGCATCGACTGGGGTTACAAGCCCTGGGGCGAGCGCGACGGCCAGTCGCTGGCCGACCTCCACCAGGCCTGCACGCGCATGGCTCGCGCGGACTATTGCGGCAACGGGCGCAGCCATGCGCCCGAGTACACCACCATCGACATGTATGACGCGCTCGGCGTGCTCTCGCGGACAACGGAGACCTCCGCGAGCTGGGACCCGGCTCGCGCCTCGTTCGAAGCGGCCTGGAACCCAGACGGTGCAGCATGCCTCGCGCGGACTCGCGATGGCCGCCCCGTGAAGGAAATCCTCGCCGAGTGCCCCGGACACTTCCGCGTGGACCAGGCGGTGGACCTCGGCGATGGCGACTCCTGCGCCGTCCAACGCGATGGCATGGCTCCTGACACCGTGATGCTGCGAAACCGCTCGTACAGGAAACCCTGAGCCCGCCGGGCACAGCGGTGTGAACTCCGTGACAGCGCCACTGTTCGGCGGCGCGTAAGAAAGTCCCAGGGTCACCGTCTTCTCAGTCAGAGGAGACACCCCACGGTGGCCCGCGGCTCCACGGCCGGAAAGGACTCACGGAGCGGTGACACATGCGGCGAGTGCTCAGAGGGGCGGGGGTCGTCATCCTGTGCTGTCTGGCGGGACTGGCGGCGGTCGTGATTCGGCGGGATATGCGGTTGCGAGAGGCGCACGCGGCCCACGCCGAGGCAACGAGGCTCTTGGAGACCGGCCGGTACGCCGAGGCGCTTCCGATGAGCGAGCACGCACTCGCCATCCAGGAAGAGCTATTGGGCAAGGCCCATCCCGACCTCGCCCAGGCACTCACCACCACCGGCATCCTGCATGACAAGCAGGGCCATCCGGCGCAGGCGGAGCCGCTGTTCGAGCGCGCCCGTTCCATCATCGAAGCAACCCTGGGCCCGGACTCCCCCCAGTACGCCCAGGCCGTCGACAACCTCGCGCTCTCCTATTCCCATCGCGGCCAGTACACACGGGCCGCGCCGCGTCACCAGCTCGCGCTCGACATCTTCAAGGCGTCCCTCGGGCCGAACCACCCGGACGTGGCGCTCACCCTCGTCAACCTCGCGGTCGCCTCGTCCAACCAGGGCTTCCACACGAAAGCCGAGCCCCTGTACGAGCAGGCCCTCTCCATCCAGGAGAAATCCCTCGGAAAGAATCACCCAGCGGTGGCCCGGACGCTCAACAAGCTCGGCCGTCACCAGGCGGACCAGGGGCTATACGAGCAGGCCGAGGCGCGGTTCACGCGCGCGCTCGACATCCAGAAGGCGATGCTCGGCGAGGACCCTCCCGACGTGGCCGACACATTCAGCAACCTCGCGCGGCTCTACTCCAGCATGGGACGGGACGCGCAAGCCGAGCCGCTGCTCTCATGCGCGCTCCGCATCCGCAAGGCGGCCCTCGGAGAGGACCATCCTGATGTCGCGAGTACGATGAACAACCTCGCGAATCTCTACTCCCGCCAGGGGCGCACCATCCCCGCCGAGCAGATGTACTGGAGCGCTCTCTCCATACAGGAACGCCGGCTCGGAAGGGAGCATCCCGACATCGCCGGCACGCTCAACAACGTCGCGGGCCTGTATGCGAAGCAGGGGCTCCACGGCCTCGCGGAGTATCTGCTCAGGCAGGCGCTCTCCATCCAGAAGACGGCGCTGGGGCAGCGACATCCCGATGTGGCCCAGACGCTCGACAACCTCGCCTGGGGCCTCGTCGCCCAGGGAAGGCACTCCGAGGCGGTGCCGCTCTTCATGCAATCCCTCTCAATCACCGAGGAGCTCCTGCGCCGTGAGGCAATGGGCCTCTCCGAGCCGCGCCTCGCGCTCTACTTCCAGCGCCTCCGCGAGAACGAGGAGCGCCTCTACACCCTGCTGCGTGAGCATTCCTCCAACGTCGGATTACGGAACCTGGTCCTCACCACCGTGCTGCTGCGCAAGGGGCGCTCCGCCGAGGAGCTCGCCACCACCATGCGTGCCGTCCACGACAGCCTGGACGCGGCGGGCCGCGACACCTTCGCGCAGTGGCTCGAGCTGCGAGAGGAGCTCGCCGCGCTGGCGTTCACAGGTCCAGGCACGCGGCCGGTCTCCGCGTACCAGCAGCACCTGAAAGAGCTCGCGGCGCGAGGAGATGCACTCGAAGCGGACCTCGTGAGGCGCTCCGCGCGCCTGCGGGAGCTCCTCGAGCGTCCCTCCGCGGAGGACACGGTCGACAGTGTCGCCGCCACGCTGCCTCCCGATGGCGCGCTGGTGGAATGGGTGGCCTACACGGACCGGCCGTCCCAGGGCCCTGCCCTGCCCCGCTACTTCGCGCTGGTGCTCACCCCGGATGCACGCATCGACTTCGTCGACCTCGGCCCTGGGGACCGCATCGACGAAGCCGCGAAGAAGCTGCGCTCGGCGCTGGCCAACCGTGACGTCCACTTCCAGCGCCCCACGGCCACGCTCTACTCGCTCACCGTCCGCCCGGTGCTGCCGCTCGTGGGCCAGGCCCGGCGCCTCTTCCTGGCGCCGGATGGCCAGCTCGGCCTCGTCTCCTTCGACGCCCTTCACGACGGCCAGCGCTTCCTCATCGACCGCTTCGCGCTCTCCAATATCCCCTCTGGAAGAAAGCTGCTGCCGCGTACGGAGGATGCCCCGCCGTCGAGCTCCGTGGCTGTCTTCGTCCCCAGCATCGGCGCGCCACCCGCGACTCGTTCCGAGTCATTCCGCTCCGGCCGCTTCGCCGGCACGCAACGCGATGACTCCGACGCGCAGTTCAACACCTCGCTGCCCGGCACCCGCGAGGAGGCCCTGGCCATCCAGCATCAGCTTCCCCAGGCCCGGCTCTACCTCGGGCCCGCGGCCACGAAGCAGCAGCTCCTCCAGGTCCACTCGCCCGGCGTGCTCCACATCGCCGGCCACGGCTACTACGAGGCGCATGAAGCGCCCATGAGTGGAACCCGGGCGCTCGGTCAGTTCGGCGGCCTGAATGGCACGCGGACTCCACCTCCGGACGACCCGCTGCTCCGCTCCGGGCTCGTCCTCGCGGACGCTCACGGAAACGTCTCGCGAGTCACGGCGCTCGAGCTGGCGGGGCTCGACCTGCGGGGCACCCAGCTCGTCGTGCTCTCCGCCTGCGACACGGGCCGCGGAGACGTGAAGCCGGGCGAGGGCATCTATGGCCTGCGCCGCGCCTTCGCCATCGCGGGCGCGGAGACGGTGGTGATGAGCCTGTGGAAGGTGCGCGACGACAGCACCCACCTGCTCATGGAGGACTACTACCGCCACCTGCGGGCCGGGAAGGGACGCACGGAAGCGCTGCGCCTCGCCGCGCTCGGGCTGCGCAAGACGCGGCCGCATCCGTACTACTGGGCGCCCTTCATCTCGGTGGGCGAGGACGGTCCTCTTCGACTCGCCCCCGCCCGCTGAGCCAGACCGTGGCCTACAGGAACATCGTCGGGTCGAACTCGTCCACGTTGACGGGGAGCATGCGCGGCAGGGGCCGCTGGAAGACGCGGGCGTTCAGCTCCAGGTCCAGAATCCTCAGCCCCGAGGGCACGAGCTCACGGAACTTCTGGCTCACGTACTCTCGCAAGCCCAGCACCACCACCTGCCGCTTCTCCGCGAGCATGGGCTTCAGCGCGTCCGCGAAGTCCGCACCGTCGTGGCTCGCCAGCACCACCGAGGCATTGGGCCGCTGCGTGCGGATGTTCTCCAGCAGCTTCAGGATGCCCAGGTCCACCACCTTCTGGTCCTGCCGCCCGTACAGCAGCGCCACCTCGCAGCCCGCGGACTTCAGCGCGCGCACGAAGCCAATCATCACGTCCGGCAATTGCTCGCCGCGCGCGTTGAGCACCACCACGCAGCGCACCGGAGCCGGGAAGTTGTTCTCGCAGAAGGACACCAGCCGGTCGAACTGCACGCGGTCCTGGGACTCGGGCTTGCGTCCCACCACGTTGGACACGGCCCAGTCGATGTTCTCGGCGTCGATGAGTACGTACGAAGCTGCGGGAGGACGTCCGGTAAGCATGGCGCGGGAGGATACGCGCTGTGCCCATGTCACGGGGGGCTCACGTGCGGCCCCCCACCCGAAAGTCGACGCTCAGAACCGGTCCTGCCCCGACGAGTCCGGCACCGGCGCCAGCGCCATCAGCGGGCCGTGGTCCGGCAGCGGCGGGTGCAGCGGCAGCACCACCGTGAAGCGCGAGCCCCGACCGAACTCGCTCTCCACGGACACGCGCCCGCCGTGCCCCTCCACCAGGCTCTTCACGATGGCCAGCCCCAGCCCCGCGCCGCCGTGCTCGCGCGTGGAGCTGCCGTCCACCTGGTAGAAGCTCTGGAAGATGTGCTCGAACTGGTCCGAGCGGATGCCCACGCCCGTGTCCTCCACGGACACGCGGTAGCCCTGCCCGCCCAGCTCCGCCTGCGCGCCCATCTCGGACATCACCACCGACACCCGGCCCCCGGACGAGGTGAACTTCACCGCGTTGGCCAGCAGGTTCACCACCACCTGCCGCAGCTTGTCCGCATCCGCCGCCAGCCGGGGCTGCGTCGTGGGCGGCAGCTTCACCTCCAGCTCCACGCCCTTGCGCTGCGCCTGCGGCGCCACGCTCGACACCGCCGTCTGGATGACGCCGCCCAGGTCCACCGGCGCAATCGCCAGCCGCAGCTTGCCCGCCTCAATCTGGCTCAAATCCAGGATGGACGAGATGAGGTTCAAGAGCGACTCGCCCTTCTCCACAATCGTCCGGACGTACAAGAGCTGCTCCGGGTTGAGCGCCCCGGCCAGTCCCTCGGCCAGCATCTCCGAGTAGCCGATGATGGACGCCAGCGGCGTGCGCAGCTCGTGGCTCACCGTGCCCAGGAACGTGGACTTCAGCCGGTCCAGCTCCTTCAGCCGCGTGTTGGCCTGCGCGAGCCGCGAGTTGTGCGCCTCCAGCTCGCGGTGCGTGTCCAGCATCGCCTCGATGTGGAGCTGCGTCGTCAGGTACGCGCGCTGTCCGCTGGCCACCAGCGCCGACAGCACCTGCCCGAAGTGCACCAGCACCTGCGCCGCCGTGCGCTCGGGCGCGCGCCGCACCTTGCCCACCAGCTCGTGCGCCCGCGCCAGGTCCACCCCGGCGATGTCCGTCAGCGTGGGCGGGAAGTCGTGCAGTTCCTCGGGCGTGAAGGGGCCCAGGATGACGCGGCCCAGCGGGTCGCCCTCCCAGCGCACCGGCATCACCAGGTAGCGCAGGCCGGTGAAGCACGGCATCGCGACGATGCCCGCCTCCTCCACGCCCTCGCCCACCGCGGGCCGCGCC
The DNA here is from genome assembly GCF_055568925.1 of Pyxidicoccus sp. M6. Taxonomy (NCBI): domain Bacteria; kingdom Pseudomonadati; phylum Myxococcota; class Myxococcia; order Myxococcales; family Myxococcaceae; genus Pyxidicoccus; species Pyxidicoccus sp. M6. The sequence continues at coordinate 11,905,947 of NZ_CM145714.1, forward strand.
CCGTGCGCCGGCACCACCGGGCCGTCCTTCACCCGCGCCACCATGGCCGTGCAGCGCGTCCGCCCGTCCGGGAAGGTGAAGACGTACGAGCAGAAGTCCCCGTGCCCCACCTTCACGTCCGCCAGCTTGGTGCCCCGCGTGTCCAGCACCTTGATGCCCACGCGGTACAGCTCGCTGAAGCTCTTCACCACCTCCGTGAAGGAGGGCACGTCCAACATGTCCGCCAGCCCCAGCCGCCGCTGGAGCACGGACTCGCGACGCTGGGAGCCCACGCTGTCCGGAGGGCCGCTCGAGGTGCTCATCGCGCGCCCCCGCTGCCGCTGCGCTCGCCGCCGGCCGGCTGCCCGTACCGGGCCTCCAGCTCCGTGCCCCGGACGTCCATCCTCCGGAAGATCTGCCCCAGGAACTCCTCCTCCGTCAGCCCCAGGTTGCGCGCCAGGTGGGCGCGCGCGTCCAGCCGCCGGTAGGCCGCCTGGGCCACCGCGTGGAAGGTCTCCAGCACGCCCTCGCCCTTGAGCGCCACCGCGCCCACCACCGGCTCGCGGCCCCGCTTGCGCGCCACTTCCATCTCCGCTTCCGACCGGGCGTCCGGCAAATCCCGCTTGTTGAACTGGATGACCACCGGCACCTGGTCCACGTCCAGGCCGTTCTCCTTCATGTTCTCCTGCAGGTTGCGCCAGTACGCGTTGTTGTCCGCGGTGGCGCTGCGCCGGCTGTCCGCGATGAAGGCCACCGCATCCGCCCCCTGGAGGACGATGCGGCGCGTTGCGTTGTGAATGACCTGGCCGGGCACCGTGAACAGCTTCACCTTCACCTTGAAGCCGGAGGAGGTGGAGAAGAAGACGGGCAGCAGGTCGAAGAAAAGGGTGCGGTCGTCGTGGGTCTCCACGGTGAGCAGGCGGCCGCGCACCTCCGCGGAGGCCCGGGCGTGGAGATGGCGCAGGTTCGTCGTCTTCCCGCTCAACCCGGGCCCGTAGTAGACGATCTTGAGCGTCAGCTCTCGCTGGGCGTGGTTGAGTTGCAAGGGGGGAGCTCGGGCTTGCCAGGTCCGCGTGAGGAGGCAGACCTCCGGCACACGACGCCCGTTTTTATAGTGGGAAGCGGTCCGGTGCGGAAGGCCGGCCGGCTTACAGGCTTGGAAGCAGGGCTCATTCGAGGAATGGGCCGGGCGCATGGGGGGGTTGGCGAGGTCCGGCTCCTCACACTTGGGGAAGGCAGTCTCCTCACGTGAGAGGACAATGTGCGCGGAATCACCGCGTGCACGGGTGCCGGGGGAGCGGTTAGGATCGCAGCGCGACGGAGGAGCAAGGCGATGACGATGAAGCAGGTGGACCCGGGCGTGGAGATGGCCCCAGCGCCGGTGCTGGATGTGGCGGGCCTACCGAACGACCTGATGACGGCGGTGAAGTTCTCCTTGCCCACCGATGAAGACATGACGGCGGTGGCGGCCCTGCGCGCCAATTCCGAGCCCTGGAAGACCCGGGGCGAGACGCAGGAGGACAGCCTCAAGGCCCTCACCCAGCTGCGGCCCTACGTCCACGTGGCCAAGCTGCAGAGCCAGGTGGTTGGCTACGTGACGGTGGAGCGGGACGGCCCGGTGCCGGGCGCGGCGTACCTGCGCAACATCGTCGTGAAGCCCGAGCTGCGCCGCAAGGGCCTGGGCAAGGTGCTGCTGGAGCAGGCGCTCAAGGCGGCGCGCGACATGTACCGGAAGACCATCGCCCTCCGGGTGGACCCGTCCAACTCGGCGGCGGTGAGCTTCTACCGGAAGGAAGGCTTCACCACGGTGGCCACGGTGGTCTCCAAGAAGTCCGGCAAGCTCCGGCTCCTGATGTCCCGCGAGCTGTAGTCTTCCCGCAGCGCCCCCCGGGCGGGAGGCCACTCCTCCCGCCCCCCGCTCCGAGCGGGCCCGACGTCCCGGCCCCGGAGCACGCTTCACCCCCCTTCAACGGGAAAAGCGTCTTCTGGGGACCTGACTCCCGGGCGGCAGCCTGCCCGCACGCCTGGCGTGGGAGCGGGCCACCCGGGCCCGGACGCCGGGCATGGGGAGGTGGCACGCTCGGGTGAAGTGCTTCCGGCGCATTGTCGACTATCCTGCGGTCCCCGCATCCCCGCCTCCACCGCGGGCCGAGCCGACTCCGCATGAAACCCCTCGCAGAGCTGTTGCGTCACCTCGCGCGTCCTGGAGTCACGGAGCTGACCCTGGCGACGGGCCGCCCGCCGATGATCCGCGGAAACAACGGCTACGAGCCGGTGGACCCCGCGGCCGTGACGACGGAAGACGTCACCCGCGCCCTGCAGGCCATGGTGGGCCTGGCCCGTGCCTCGACGGTGTCGGAGACGCCGGTGCAGTGGTCCGTCAACGCCAACGGCCTGGGGGCGCTCTCCATCGCCGCCATGAAGCGGGGAGAGTTGATTCACCTGCGCCTGTCGCGCGCTGACGCCGCCACGCCCGCCGCGCAGCCCGCCGCACCGGCTCCCGCGCCAGCGCCCGCCGCCGCGCCAGCACCCGCCGCCACGCGCGCGCCCGCGGCTCCGGCGGCGACTCCGACGGCCCCCGCCGCGGCCCGGCCCGCGCCGGCTCCGACGCCCCAGGCTCCAGCTCCGGCGCCTGCCCCCGAGGCTCCGGCGGCCGTGCAGGCGCGTCCCACACCTCGCGCGTCGAGCGCTGCTGCCTGGCGCGGGCTGGCCGCGCTGCTCGAGGACGGCCGGAGCCAGGGCGCCAGCGACATCCACGTGGTGGCGGGCCGCCCTGCCCTCTTCCGCCTCGCCGGCGAGCTGGTGCCGCAGGGCCACGTGCTGGACGCGGCGCGCGTGGAGGAACTGCTCCTCCCGGTGGTGCCGGAGCGGCTGCGGCCGGTGCTGGAGCGCGAGGGGAGCTGTGACTTCTCGCTGGACTCGCCGGAGATGGGGCGCTTCCGCGTCAACGTGGGCCGGCAGCGCACGGGCCTCAAGGGCACCTTCCGCGTGATTGCCCGCGAAATCCCCACGCTGGAGTCGCTGGGCCTGCCGCCGGACATCGCCAAGGCGGTGCACCACCACCAGGGGCTCATCGTCATCACCGGCCCGTCCGGTCACGGCAAGACGAGCACGATGACGGCACTGGTGGACATCATCAACCGCGAGACGACGCACCACGTGCTCACCGTGGAGGACCCGGTGGAGCACGTCCACCCGCGCAAGAAGGCGCTCATCAGCCAGCGCGAGGTGGGCTCGCACACCCGGACGTTCGCCAGCGCGCTCAAGGGCAGCCTCCGCGAGGACCCGGACGTCATCGTGGTGGGCGAATTGCGCGACACGGAGACGGTGCGCATGGCGCTGGCGGCCAGCGAGACGGGCCACCTGCTCATCAGCACCATGAACACGCCGAGCGCGGCGAAGACCATCGACCGGCTCATCGACCTCTTCCCTCCGGCGGACCAGCAGCAGGTGCGCCTGTCGCTGTCCAGCGGCCTGCGCCTCATCGTCAGCCAGCGGCTGATGCCGTCCGCGGACGGCAAGGGCCTGGTGGCCGCGGCCGAGGTGCTCCCGGGCTCCGTCGCGCTGGGCAACCTCATCCGCGACAACAAGACGTTCCAGATTCCCTCGCTGCAGCAGCGCGGCAAGAGCCTGGGCATCGTCCGCTTCGAGGACTCGCTCGCGGACCTGGTGCGCGCCAACAAGGTGAAGCTGGAGGTGGCGAAGGGCTTCGCGGACAACCCGGACGAGCTGGAGGCCACCGTCACCGGCAAGCGGCCCGGCGCCACCGTGGCGGCGCCCGAGACACCGCAGGACGGCGCGCGGTTGTTGAGCAAGGTGGGCTCGCTGATGGGCAGGAAGGGCTCCTGAGATGAACACCCCTCGTATCTCCACCCTCTTCGACACGCTGCTGGAGCAGAAGGGCAGCGACCTTCACATGAGCGTGGGCTACCCGCCCCTGGGCCGCATCCGCGGCGAGCTGGTGCCGCTGCGCGAGACGCCCCTCACCCCGCAGGAGATGGAGGCGCTCCTCTTCGAGCTCATCAACCCGGAGCAGAAGCGCCAGATTACCGAGGAGCTGGACCTGGACTTCGCCTATGGCTACGGCACCAAGGCCCGCTTCCGCGCCAACTATTTCTACAAGATGACCGGCCTGGGCGCGGTGTTCCGCACCATTCCCAGCAAGGTGCTGTCGCTGGAGGAGCTGAAGACACCGGACGTGGTGCGCAAGCTGGCGGACCGGCGCAACGGGCTGGTGCTGGTGACGGGCCCCACGGGCAGTGGCAAGTCCACGACGCTGGCCGCGATGATCAACTACATCAACCACACCCGGCCCGCGCACGTCCTCACGATTGAGGACCCCGTGGAGTTCGTGCACGAGTCGCAGAAGGCGCAGGTGACGCACCGCGAGGTGGGCCCGCACGCGTCGAGCTTCGCCACGGCCATCCGCTCGGCGGGCCGCGAGGACCCGAACGTCATCCTCATCGGCGAGCTGCGCACCAACGAGACGATGAAGCTGGCGCTGCAGCTCGCGAGCTTCGGCGTGCTGGTGTTCGCCACGGTGCACACCAACAGCGCACCGGCCACCATCGACCGCATCATCAACTCCTTCCCCGCCGAGGAGCAGGGGCAGGTGCGCGGCATGCTGGCGGAGAGCCTCATGGGCATCGTCGCGCAGCAGCTCATCAAGACGGCGGACGGCAAGGGCCGCGTGGCGGCGCTCGAAATCCTGGTGGGCAGCAGCGCGATTGCCTCCATGATTCGCGAGGGCAAGGTGTTCCAGATTGCGTCCAAGATGCAGGCCGGCCAGAGCCAGGGCATGCAGACGCTGGACATGCACCTGGAGCGGCTGGTGAAGGACAACGTGATTACGCCCGAGGCCGCGCTGGAGAAGGCGCAGGACAAGGAGAACCTCGCCAAAATCATCTCCCGCATGAAGCCCGAGTGGGAGGTGCCGGAGGCGCTGAAGTCCATCTGAGGTGCCTGCCCGGTGAGGGACGCGGGCTACACCGGCTCGAACTTCGCGCCCGGCACCCGGGCGCGTTCCAGGGCGTCCTTGATGTCCTCGGAGACGATGAGGGCGAGGTTCCAGCCCTTGGTGCGGAACACCTTGGCATCTCCCACCTTCGTCGGGTCGATGCGCAGCTCGGAGATGGACTTGTAGTCGCCGACACGCTCGGGCTGTCCATGCTCCGGCAGCCAGAAACGCACCTCCTCGGACGCCGCTTCGTCGATGCAGCGGATGAGCTTCGTGGCCACGAGCATGAGGTACTGGTCCGGCTGCCCCTGGACGTCCACGGGGATGAGCTGCACATCGTCGGGGGCCAGCTCCGCGAAGATGGAGGCCACCCGGACGTGGACGATGGGAACCATGCCGAGACCGGCCGTGCAGAACTCCAGCCGCCGTCCTGGCTCATCGACGGGAATGGTCAGGCGTCCCTTGAGCTGGACGGGCCGCCCCGCCCTGAACACGTAAGGGTCATCCACTTCCCGTCCTTGTGCATCCAGGGGGTCGCCCAGGTCCCAATTCCCGACCTGCATGTCCTCTTTGAGCCGGAAGTAATGCTTCGTCGCCATGATGGACGGCCTCTCTACCTCACTCGCTCCGCGTCACCAGCTTGTTGAGCCGTGTTCCCTTCGTAGCGACCTCCTTCGCAAGCAGCTTGAGCTCGGCCGTGAGAGCCTTGCGGCACTCAGCGGCGGTGCGACACATGGCAGTCGCGTCATTGAGTCGCTCGTAGACTTCCTCATGATACTTCTGAGGGTGTGGCCCTTTGTGCCCCGGGACATCCACGATGTTCTCCGGGTCCTTCAGCTCCATTCCGGCCTTCCTGAAGATTCTCCTGAACTCGGGCGTCCAGGGCCCGCCTCGTGCCGTGGAAATCTCGTTCTTGTCCGTGGCGAGATGGTGACCGCCACGGCGCCCCTTCGGGCGTCCACCCCCCAGGCCCTCGCCCGCCATCGCCAGCGCATTGGGCGCGAGCGCGATGGTAAACCCCTCGGCCGACACCGCCACCGACTGCACGCTGCCCACCGAGACGTACTGGAAGCCAGCCTGCGACTCCACCGCCAGCGCAGCCTGCGCCGAGCCGGGCAGCCCCGCCGACTTCGCCGCCAGCCCCGCCGTGTTGCCGATGGCGGCTGTGGCCAGCATTACGAAGACGCGCGCCGCGTTCTCGCCGAGAACTTCACCGTACGCTTCGCTCGCATCGCTGAGCTGCTCGAAGGTGGTGGCCCGGTCCACCTCGTGCACCAGCGTCAGCCAGCCGTCGATGAGGCGCCACACCGTGTCCACACCCAGGTAGGCGATGGCCAGTGCCGTCAACGTCGCGGCGACGCCCTTACTCAGCGGCTCGGGCATTGCCCACAAGAGTAGATACATCGTCACCGAGGCCGTGAGCGTGGCGCGCAGGGCGACAGGGTCCGCCATGTCCTCCAGGGCTTCAGCAGTCTCCTCCCACACCGAGTCCATGGCGATGGCCATGGCCAGCGTGTACTTGCCGTCGCTGGCCAGCAGCGGGCCTTCATCCAGCAGGCGCAGGCAGTCCCCGGGCTGCTTCTTGCGCTGGCACCACTGGCCATAAGCGCTCGTCAGCGCCTCGTCCGCATAGGACGCCAGGAGATGCGGCCCGTCCGCGTCCTCGGGGCCCTCGGGGATTAGGCGCTGGCCGCGGCTGTCATAGCGGTACACCCCGCTTCGGGAAGGGACGCCAAAGAGCGCTCGTGCTTCCAGCATCGGACTGCGGAAGGGCCGCACGTTCCGCGCAAGCCGCGCCACGGCTTCCTCGAACTCGTCATCGTCGAGCTCCACCGCTTCCAACTCCGCTCCCGACTCCTCACGAGGAGTGATGACGAAAGCGTCGGAGCCGGTGTCCAGGTGCACAACCCGGGTGGCTGAACAGCCCGAGCCGACAAGCATCAGGAGCAGTGGTACGGCCCAGCGAAGCTTCATTGGCATCCTCCCGTTTGAGCTCCGCCGGAAGACGGGCCCCGACCTGAGTTACCAAGAGGGGCTGACGGCCTGGCACTTCTCATGGCTCTCAGCGGGGTGTAGCGAAGCGACATCTCCGTGAATCGTGCGCCCGTCACCCCGGCGCGCTTCAGGGCGTCTTTGATGTCCTCGGAGACGATGAGGGCGAGGTCCCATCCTCCAGAGGCGCAACGGCCATCATCCTCCCGCCGGAGGGTCACCCGCGAAGCTGCTGTCCGCGAGCAGGCGATAGGTCTTGGCTCCAACGCAGTACTCCGCCCGGCGCGCTTCGTGTTGCTCTTTGGAGAGCACGGTCAAATCATCTGTCTGACGCCCTCCGCGCGTGCTCTGGTCAAGCCCGGTCTGGACAGCAATGCCTCCGACTTCCGTCAGGAGGTAGCGGTTGTGCAGCTTGACTCCCCCGGGGCCCTCCGCCCATGCGAACGCGCGTACATTCACCCTCGGCCGCAGGAGCGGCCTGATGCGCTGCTCGCAGGCCTCCAGTTTGCGCCTTGCCAGCTCCGCCTCGGTCACGGGGCGTCCCTCGGCGCGCGAGGCCTGTTCGATGGCCTTGGGGGGGACCCCGAAATGAACCTGTATCTGGAGCTCATCGAGACCGCGACGATTCTGCGCCACGAGCAGATACTCCCTCATGGGCGCGAAGAATGTTTCATCAGCGGCATCGAAGTAGGGGTCAACGAAATGCAGCTTCGTGGCGCAACGCAGAATCGGCGCGAGCGCGTCCGCCAGCTCTCGCGGCCGCCTCAAGACGGGCGGAGCCGGCGGCGTCCAGGCGGGGAACTCCTGCTCATGCATCCGCTCCGCGACCACGAGATACGGCTCGGCAACGGAGGAGGAGCGGACGACGATTCCCCCGAATGGGAACTCGTGGTGTTCACGCACCGCCGCATCCAGCCATGACTCACCATCCGCGAGCCTGCCACGCCGGCGCGTCCCCGTATCCTGGATATGCCGGAGCAGGACTTCGAGGTTCTTGCGCGCTCTCTGGGCCTCCGGCGACTTGGAGTCGGCGAAGCTCGCCTGGAGCGCATTCATCACGAGCCTGCCCCATGCGGGCGATGGGAACGCGCACGCGACACGACGCTGGCCAGGTCCCATCTGCGCGCGGAATGGATACGCGACACGAGGGTCATGCCATGACGCCACCAGCTCCGGCTCGAGCGCGAACTCATGAATCATGAGCCGTAGACCTCCTCGAAGCGCTCATCGAAGAAGCCCTTGGGCCAGGCGTCCTTGAAACCGCCATCCTCATCGACCCGGAGGCGGCTGATACGGACCCCCTCGGGACGATTCTCGACGTAGAGGACGCTCAGCATGTCCGCGGCGAAGGGCAGCGTATTCTCGGGAAGCGACTTGTCGGTCGTCTCGCGGATGCGGCGAAGCAGCCGCAGGATGAGGTGCTCGCTGTGGGTCTCGACCAGAACGGTCCGTCGCCCGCTATCGCGGGTCGCGGCGTCGATGTACAGGTCGCCGAGGCCGACCTGGACCGCTGGATGGACGTGAATCTCCGGCTGCTCCACCATCGAAAGAGCCCCTCGCCCCTCCGCGAGCGCCGCGACCACGACGGGAATGATCTGCGAGACCCCAGCCCCCACCTCGGACGGCAGCACCAGGGAGCCCGCCCCTGTGTCGAGCAGCAGCCGGCGCACGACCTTGTCGACGTGGCCTGCGGACAGTTCCTCTGCCGTGGCCGCCCCCTCGAAGAGCTGCTGGACCACGATCTGGCAGCCCGCGCCAAGCCGCTGCAGCCAGGAGTTCGTCCGAGCGACGAGGTCTCCGCGGTCCGCGAGCAGCAGGTCCCATGCGGCAAGCCCGTCGGCCCAGCTCGTGAGCCGGCCAGCGCGCTCGTAGAGGAATCCGCGCGGGGGAATGGTCCGCAGCGGACCGATGTAGAGCGCATCCCGCAGCGATGACAGGAGTTGGGCGGTGGTCCCGAGAACGACCATCTCGAGAAAGGTCCGGACCTGCGCGGCAACTGCAGCCTTCTCCTCCGTGTCGTCGCCGACCGCGATGACCCGCAGAGGCTCGTCGACAGGCGGGAGCGCGGAGAAACGCGACTGCGCGACGGCGAAGACGGGCAGCGCACGCCCATCTCCGAAGCCACTGCCATCCCCGAGCCCGTCGCCAACGCCATGACCGCCACCTTCAGCCTCAAGCGCGCCGTGGAGGACGTCCTCAGGAACGGCTATCTGTCCCCAGTCCTCCGTGACGTCGCGCGCTGCCTCGGAGATGAGAGGATGCCCGAGGTTCACGCGAACGTTCAGCGGCTCGCCTTCGCGGAGGGAGGCCCCCGTCTCCAACCAGACGAGCGGCTCCGAATCTCCCGCCACGCCGATGACCGCGCGCTCGACGAGCGGCCCCCGGAAGGTCTTGGTGGTCCTGAAGCGGATTGTCAGCTCCAGCCAGGCCGACTCGATCTCGTCGTCAAGGTCGTGGAATGGAAAGCCCGTCAGGTCGCGCCCGAACCTCTCCAGACTGCTGGGGGTCGTGAACTCGGCCCGCAGCACAATGGCGCGATTCACCTCGTGCCGGTGAACGAACCGCGCGAACCCACCAAGTTCGAGCACGTTCCCACCAAGCTCGGTGCGGTCAACATCCGCAGTGCCACGCGCGAGGAGTTCATGCAGGTAGAGCAGCGCTTGGAGCACGGTGCTCTTGCCTGCGCTGTTCGCACCGAAAAGAAGCGTGAGCGGGGCGAAGTCGACGCGCTGGCGCGAAGCAATGCCCTTGAAGTTCTCAAGCTCGATGGCGCTCAGCATACACCTCTCCCTTTTCCCCCATCACAAACTCCGGCAGCTGTGCCATTGAGACCAATGTTGGGGGAGTGCCCTGAAATGCGCGACTCACAAGAGACGCCAACAGCTCCTCGGCCTCCTGTAAAGCTATCGTCTCGTGCTGCATTGCCCTGCGGAGCAAAGACTCGAACTCAGCAAAGGTTGCCATCAGCTTTCCGGGGGGACGCATCACTACGTGAGCCCTAAGATGAGCAGCCGTCAAGCCCTCGGTATTCACTCCGCGCGCCAGCTCAAGTAACTGCCTCTGCGCCATTCGGAGATGCGTAGCAATATAGCTACTCTCGCCAGCCTCACTCGGGATTACTGCCTTGACATCTTGATTGAAGCAGAGTGGAACTTGCGCGACAGACACAGGCAGTCGCCGCGCCAGGATCTTGCTCTTCACGACTACAAGCACAGCACCAGGCTGCACCACTTTGGTAGAGCTTGCCCGCACCGCTTCGGTGGAGACGTGCTCCTGGGTGTTGAACATCAAATCAGATTTGAAATCCTTCGCAGTCGCCCACGGTATATTGCCAGCGAAGTAATCCGGCCGTGCCCGACTAGGCGTGCCACCACCGAGCACTTCGGCGACTTCCCCCAACGACTTCACCTCCCACCTCTTCGGATTAGTCACCGGATCCCCGAACATCTCTAGGAACGTCGAACGCAGCAGTTCCTCGGAAAGCGCGATCGCATCCTTGCGCTTGCGGCAGATGGCGTCGGCCTTGTCAAGAATGTCGGCGATGTGGCGCTGCTCGGCGAGTTGAGGGAGCGGTAACGGAGTCGTGCGAATATCATCCTGCGTGATGTTGGTCATCGACCCGCTCGTACCACCTGCACGTCCTTGGAAATGTGCACGTGCGCTCACCGAGCGCAGCGCACGATTGAGGTAGCGGGGTTCGACGATGTTGCGGTCAGGAACGAGGCGGAGAATCTTGTCGGACAGAAGTAGGTGGGGATAATTACCTTCAACAATTACAGAGGCACCAACGAGTTCGCGCGTATTCGCGCGTGAGATGAGTATGTCACCGTGCATCGGTCGCGGGCAGTCTCCAGGATCGTACCCAATCAGGATGGCCTTATTCTCATCTGGGCGAAAGGTGCCCCACGTGACTGCACTGACTTTCAGAATCCCAAGCTCACCCGAGCGGGCAGGTCGCTCCTGGGTCTTTACACTCTTACCTGCCTCTATTCGGAGCAGGACGTCGCCAACAGTACTCATGGCCGTGCTCAAAGCATCTTCTCCAGTTCGGCCAGATCGCGTGCAATCTCTGTCTCCAAGCTCCGCAACCTCGCGAAAATCTCCTTCGGCGAGTCGAACTTAGTCTCTTCGCGCTGCGCCTCTTTGTACCGACTATTCGACAGGTCGAAGTTATTCTCCTCGATCTCCCTCACCGGGACCATGAAATGCTTTGCGGTGCGATCGGTATCATCACTGGCGTTCCGATTCTTCCAACAAGCAAGAGCATCGGGCAGCTCATTCTCATCCACCTGATCTCGCTTGTCGTCTAGCGAGAAGCCGTCAGCCTCGACACGGTAGAAGAACACGTGGTCCGTCTTGCCGCCCTTCGTGAAGACAAGAATCGCAGTCGAAACTCCCGCGTAAGGTTTGAAAACCCCCGAAGGCAGCGAAATCACGGCCTCAAGCTGGTTCTCCTTCACGAGCAGCTTCCGAAGCTCGGTGTGAGCCTTCGACGAGCCGAAGAGCACCCCGTCCGGCACGATGGTGGCGCTCCTCCCCCCCTTCTTCAGCATTCGCAGGATGAGCGCAATGAACAACAGCTCGGTCTTCTTCGTCTTCACCGTCTGCGTCAACACCGGGTGAACGTCCCCCTCGGCAAGGCTGCCCTTGAACGGAGGATTGGCGAGAATGACGTCGAAGCCGTTCGTCGCCTGCTTCGGGTACATCTCGGGGAAGGAGTTCGACAGCGTGTCCTGATAGTGGATGCCCGGGTTCTCGACACCGTGGAGCATCAGGTTCATCGAAGCGATGCGCAGCATGGTCGCGTCGAAATCGAAGCCGTAGAACATGCTGTTCTGGATGTGCTCACGGTACGGTTCGAGCAAATCACCCGTGTAGATGGTCTCGCCGTTCTCCCCCTTGAGCTTGCCCTGCTCCGACGTGTGCTTCTCCAGCAGGTACTGCATCGCGCTGATGAGGAAGCCGGCGGTCCCACACGCAGGGTCTCCGATGGTCTCCGTGGGCTTGGGCTCGAGCAGCTCGACCATGAAGCGGATGATGTGACGCGGCGTCCGGAACTGTCCGTTGATGCCGGCGGTCGTGAGCTTGCTCAGCAGGTACTCGTAGAGGTCCCCCTTCGCGTCGCCCTCGGTAATCGGCAGCTTGTCGATCATGTTCACGGCCGAGACGAGCAGGCTCGGCCTCTGAATCATGAGCTGCGCCTCCCGCATGTACTCCGAGAAGGTCGTTCCTCCGTTCAGCTTGCGGAAGTGCGGAAAGACCTCGTCGCGCACCACGCGCAGCATCTCGCCCGCGTCCTTCTGCTTGAAGTTCTTCCAGCGCCGGGGGTCGTCCTTGCCCGAGAAGCGCCCGTGGAAAGGCTTCCTGGTGCGCTCAGCCTTCCGCTCTCCGGTCGTCTCCATGATGTCGAGAAGGCGCGCGAACATCAGGAAAGAAATCTGCTCGATGACCGTCAGCGGATTCGTGATGCCGCCGGTCCAGAACTCGGTCCAGAGCTTGTCGATGTCGCTCTTCTGCTGGGTCGTCAGGGTGCTCATGATGCCTGGCTCGTGGGGGGTGGGGCGTCGGGGGCTGCCCGTTTGGGTTCGAAGATGCTCAAGATGGCAAGGAGCTCATCGACGTCACCAGGGTCGGTGAAGATGCCGTCGACGCTCTCCGCGTGAAGAGTCGTGAAGGGCGGCTCATAGAGTCGCTCAATCTCGATGCCGCCGTTCTGCGCGATGTGGTTCTGCAAGGCCTGAAGGAAGCGGAGCTGCTGCCAAGACAATCGCGGGTGCTTGTGGACGAACGCGGTGAAGGCCTGTTCCACGGCCGCCGCGTCGAGCCCGACGAGTCCTCTGAACACGGTGAGCAGGGAGCGCCGCGTCTCGGGGTCATGCCCCACTAGGTGTTTCACATTGGCCTTGTCGTCCACCTCGAGGACGAGCTTCGCGAGCGCTTCCAGCTCGTCGTCGCGCACCACCTGGCCGGCGCGGATGCGCTGAAGAATGGGGTTCTCCACGAAGTGCTTGCGCAGTACATCCTCGACCCGCCGCTTGTACTCGACCAGGTCGAGCCCTTCGAGGCGGGGGATGTAGGTCGTCGCGGAGAAGTCCGCGTCGTCGACGTCGAAGACCCGCGGCGCGACGTGGGCCGTCGGAGGATGTTGCTGGTACTTCATGATGCCTCGCAGCTCCCGGCGCAGTCCTTCCAGGTGGTGGACCTCGACCGAGGACCAGAACTCCTTGCTCTGCACCTGCTTGATGGACTCGGCGCGCGCCTTGACCGGGTTCTGGTTCTTGGCCAGCAGCGCCACCGCGTCCTCCACGCGGGCGCGCAGGTCCAGCACCCGGGGCGCATTGGGACCGCCCCGGACCAGCTCCACCTGAAGGCGTGTCATGAGCAGGTCGAAGCGGTAAGCGTCCTCTTCGCCGCGAATGCTCCGCAGGTGCTGCAGGGGCGCCGCGATGGACAGGAGGTCCGCCTTCGTCGCCGGGGCGAAGTGATGAACCCGGTCGCCGTCCGCCAGCATTTCCAGTTCCTTCCGCCGGTCACGCACCTCGATGCTGTGGGTGTCCTGTACGGCGCGTACGTCCCCGATGATGAGCGCAGCAGCGGACTCGAACGTGAGCGAGTCCATCCTGTCCAGCGCGGCCTGGGCCAGTTCGACGCGCGCCTCGAACAGGTGCTGCAACAGCGACTTCTGCGGCGAAGGCTGCGTCTCCTTGTACTTCTCGTCGAAGAACCAGAAGTTCGACCAGTGGTCGAAGATAAGGAACTCCGTCTTGTCGCGGCCGGGGCCGAAGAGGTCTTTGCAGAGCCGCGTTCCACGGCCAATCATCTGCCAGAACTTCACGTAGGACTTCACGGGCCTGGCGAAGACGAGGTTCACGACTTCGGGGACGTCGATACCGGTGTCGAGCATGTCCACCGAGATGGCGATGGTCAGCTCGCTGCCCGGGTTCTTGAAGTCGTCGATGAGCTGGTCGGCCCTGGACTCCTGGTTGTCGATGACGCGGCAGAAGGTGGAGCCGTACTGCGGGTACAGCTCGCTGAACACCTCCGCCAGGTGCACCGCGTGGACGTGACTGCGCGCAAAGACGATGGTCTTGCCGACATGGCTGGACGTTGCCTCCCGGATTCCCTCCTCCATCAGCGAGCGCCAGATGAAGCGCGTCGTGTCCTTGTTGAAGACGTGTTTGTCGAGTTCCTCCGCGTCGTATTCGACAAGCTGTGCCGCCGGGTCCTGGTCTTCGAGTTGCTCGCGCTGCTCGTCGTTCATCTGCGAGTAGCGAAGCCCCCGTTCCCGGAACTGGCTCGTGAACGAGCGCACGCGGAAGGGCACGAGGAACGGCGGCTTCGAGTTGACCGCATCCTCGAAGCTGAAGTGCGAGGTGGGGTCCCGGTCCTCGCAACCGAAGAGCGCGTAGGTATTGCGCTCGATGAAGCGCACCGGCGTCGCTGTGAGCCCGACCTCGAGAGCATCGAAGTATTGAAAGAGCGTGCGGAACTTCTTGTAGATGCTGCGGTGCGACTCGTCGGCGATGACCAGGTCGAAGAAGCCGACGTCGAAGTCCTCGAAGCACTTCATCATCGCCGGGTAGGTGGCCAGGTAGATGCGCTTGTCGCGATCTCCCGACGTCGCGCTGTCCACGACGACGCGCGGCTCACCGGGCATGTACTCCTTGAACACGCGGTCCGCCTGCTTGCGCAGCTCCCGGCGGTCGCACAGGAACAGGATGCGCTTCACCCAGCCGGCGTGCATCAACACATCGCAGAGCGAGATGGCCACGCGCGTCTTTCCGGTGCCCGTCGCCTGCACCAGGAGCGCCTTGCGCGACTTCGTCTCGAACCGCTCGCAGACGTGCTTGACGGCTTCGAGCTGGTACATGCGGTTCGCGATGGCGAGGTTGGGCTCCACCATCGCGAGTGGCTTCTTGTTCGTCCGCTGGTGGACGAGGTACTCAAGGCTGTCCTTCGAGTAGAAACCGTACACCTTGCGGCACGGGTAGCCCTGCACGTCATCCCACAGGAAGATGTCGACGCCGTTGGTGAAGAAGATGACCGGGCGTACTCCACGCTCCTGCTCGAGGCAGGAGGCGTAGTTGCGCGCCTGCTCCTGACCCGACCTGGCATCCCTGGCCGTCTTCTTCGCCTCGATGACGGCGAGCGGCGTGCCGTCGTCTCCATAGAGCACGTAGTCGGCGTAGCCCTCGCCCGAGTCCGTCGGCATGCCCGAGAGCCTGACCTCCTGCCCTACCTCGGACGTGCTCGCGCCATTCGGCCCCACGTTCCAGCCCGCCGCCAGGAGTGCCTGGTCGATGAGGCGGCGGCGTGTCTGCTCCTCGTCGAACTGGAGGAACGAAGCGACCTTCTGCCCCTCCGCCTTCAGCCCGGCCAGCTCGGTTGCGTGCTCGGCCGCCGCACGCTCCGCTTCGAGCCGCTTCCGGGTCTCCTCCTGGAGCGCGGTGAGCACGGACTCATACTTCGCTTCAGCGAGGCGCAGCTTCTCGAGCGCATCCTTCGTCTTCCCGGCGGCGCCAGTGTCCGGCGGGGGGGCCACGTACTTCGGTGCATCCTGCCGGTCGCCCCCATCAATCTGGACGTGGAACCAGCGGGCAATGTCGAAGAGCTGCGCAAGGCAGTCGAGTGAGAGCTGACTCGTGATGGGACGCCGGGGATGAGCGGCATGGTTGCCACCCTTCCGCACCGCGTGGAGCTTGTTCTGCACCACCTCGGGAACGGACTGCCGGAACGGCTCGGCGGTCATCAGGTCATTGAGGTTGTCAGAAAGGGGGGGCTGCAGCCGGTACGTCGCATAGATGGCGGCGACAGCGTGCTCGACGAAGGTGCGCTGCTTGATGAGGGAGCTGGCCGGGTCATCGTGGGCGTAACGCTCCGCGAAGCCCGCGAGGTCCGCGAGCACCGCGCGCTTCGCGCGCAGGAACTCAAAGTTCTGCGACTTCATGTTCTCGCGCTCCTCGACGGCCATGCCGACGCACTTTTCAATGACCGTGCCATCAGTCGTGAACCTCGTATTTCGCGAGCCAGTTCGTCAGGGTCTGGTAGCTCGGCAGCCCCACGAGCTCCGCGGCCCGGGTCTTGTTTCCATGGGCCTCGTCCATGGCGCGCCGGAGGTAGTCGCGAGCGACTTCCTTCAGGAGTTCCGGCAGGTTGAAGCCGCCACCCAGCGGCCGCCCGAGAACGTCCCGGCGCGAGGAGGCGGCCACGGGGAGCAGGGCCTCGCGGACATCTTCCGCCGAGATGGAGGCCCCCTCACTCCAGATGGCTGCGCGATGCAGGGTATTGAGCAGCTCCCGCACATTGCCGGGCCATGGATGGGTGAGAAGAAGGTTCCTTGCGCCGGCAGAAACCTTCTTCTCCCTGTAGCCCGGCTCGGTGGCGGCCTCGCGGTTCACCAACTCCACGAGGTGGTCGATGAGCACCCCGAGGTCCCCGGTGCGCTCCCGGAGCGGGGGAATCTTCAGGACCGCCACGGCGAGCCGGTAGAAGAGGTCCTCGCGGAACCGGCCCGCCGCGATTTCCTCGGTGAGCGTCCGGTTGGTGGCGGCGATGATGCGAACATCGACCTTGAGCGGCCTGGTGGCTCCGAGGCGTACCACCTCGCCTTCTTGAAC
The DNA here is from genome assembly GCF_055568925.1 of Pyxidicoccus sp. M6. Classification (NCBI taxonomy): domain Bacteria; kingdom Pseudomonadati; phylum Myxococcota; class Myxococcia; order Myxococcales; family Myxococcaceae; genus Pyxidicoccus; species Pyxidicoccus sp. M6. The sequence continues at coordinate 11,922,492 of NZ_CM145714.1, forward strand.
CACTCGCAGCAACTTCACCTGCGCGGGCCCCGGCAGCTCACCCAGCTCATCGAGGAAGAGCGTGCCGCCGTCGGCGGCCTCGAAGTACCCCTTGCGCGGCTGCTTGGCGTCGGTGAACGCGCCCCTCTCGTGGCCGAAGAGCTCGGACTCGATGAGCTCGTCGGGAATCGCGCCGCAGTTGACGGCGATGAAGGGACGCTCATGCCGCGGGCCCGCCCGGTGGATGGCCCTCGCGAGCATCTCCTTGCCCGTCCCCGACTCTCCCTCGATGAGCACAGGGACATTCCGGACGGCGACGCGACGCGCGCGCTGGATGAGCCGCTCCATCACCCGGCTCCGGTGGATGATGTCGGCGAACTCAGGTGCTTCCGGGGCCACTCCCGCGCTCCCTTGACGCAACCGCTCATCCTGCTCGCGCAGCAGCTCGGGGATGAAGTCCGCTGAAATGTCGAAGGGCACCGAGGCGGTGCGGACGCCATGGCCCCTGGACGACTCGATCAACTCGGCGGGGAAGCGCGTCTTTCCAAGAAGAATCCAGACGGCCGCCATGGCCGGCGTGCCGGGGCTCAAATGGAAGGTGAGCGCGACATCGCGGGGACGGTCGCCCAGCGCACGCTGCACCCCGCGCACGGCGGCTTCGTAGATTTCGCCGAACTCCGTCGGGCCGCTGAGCCGCTCATGGACGACCTCGAGCCGCGCCTTCGTCCTGCCACCGAGCCACTTCAAATAGGGCGCGACGACGGGCGCCTCGTAATCCGACAGCAGGAAGGCCTCATCAAAGGAGCGCACCTCCAGGGCCTGCGCGATGGGGCCCACACCCACCACATCGCCCTCGGTAGGTGCTCGGAGGTCGGTCTTGCCGACCCAGGCGATGAGGACCTTGCGCACGAGGGTGAAGGTACAAGCCAGCTTCTCCCCACACAAGGAATCTTGCCACCGCCACCAGCTCATCCCCTTGAACCCAGGAAAGCGGCTGCCCGTGGAGTAGGCACGCAGGCGCTGGCGCGGCCAATGCATCGGGGAGGGTCACCATGACAAACCTGAATCGCGCCGCCCAGCTTCAAGTCTCCGTTGCCTACGTCTCCGAAGAGGTCGCCGCGCACGTGCGCGACCCGCGCCCCACCAGCATCGCCCTCTTCGGAGACCTCGACGAGGCACAACGCGAACAGCTCGCCCTCGATGCCTGGAGCATCGGCCTCCGGGCACTTCACAATGCGCACACCGCGGCGCAGGAGGCGAAGCTGAAGGACGTGGGAGAAGCCCTCGTCGCGGACCTCGACGACCAGCTCCGCGCCCACATCGAGCAACAGCAGGCGACGATTGCCGCCGTGCTGGGGAGCTTCTTCGACCCGAAGGACGGACAGGTCACCCAGCGCCTCTCCGCATTCGTCGAGGACCAGGGCGTCCTCGCCCGGCTGCTCGACAAATACCTCGGCCCGAAGAACAGCGTGCTCGCCGAGGCGCTCGCGCGTCAGGTTGGTGAAGCGAGCCCGCTCTTCAAGAAGCTGAGCCCCACCGACAGCAACGGCCTGGTGAAGACCCTCGAGGGGCAGCTCCGGGCGGTCATGAACCAGGGGCACGCGGAGCTCGTGCGCGCGCTCGATCCGCTCGCCGAGGATGGCGCGGTCGCCCGGTTCCTCCGCAGCCTCCGCGAGGAGCTGAAAGGGGCCGACGAGGACCGCGCCCGGCAGCTCTCCGCTGCGCTCGCGGCCCTGGATGCGAACGACGAGAACTCGCTCTTGAGCCGGCTCGTCCGCGAGACACAGCGGTCCCGTGAAGCGGTTCTGTCCGCCGTGAATCCGGATGCGCCCAGCTCGCCCATGTCCATCCTGAAGGCGAGCCTCACGCAACTCCTCCAGGAGCAGGCCGCGACCCAGAGCGACCGCGACAAGCAGCAGGAGTCCCGCCAGGCCCAGTTCGAGAAGGAGGTCCGGGAGGCGCTCGCGCGCATCGAGACCCGGCGTACGCAGGACCAGAAGAGCACGCGCGGCGGGTTCGACTTCGAGGACGCGGTCATTTCCTTCGTCCGCGCCGCCACCCAGGGTGCCCCCTGCATCCTCGACGTGACTGGAGCGACGGCGGGTGTCGGCCGGTGCAAGAAGGGCGACGCGGTGCTGCGGTTCACCCAGGAGAGCGCCTTCGCCGGAGCGGGCGTGGTGTTCGAGGCGAAGCGTGATGCAACCTACACGGTGCAGAAGGCTCTCGACGAGCTCGACGCCGCACGCAAGAACCGAGAGTCCTCGGCCGGCGTGTTCGTGATGGCTCGCTCACATGCGAGCGATGTGTTCCCTCGGTTCGTGCGCTACGGAAACAATGTCCTCGTGACCTGGAATGAAGAGGACCCCGCGACGGACGCCTACCTCCACGCCGCCGTACTCCTCGGGATGGCGCTCGTCACCCGGAGCCGCACGACTGGCGATGCAGGCGACATCACTGCGCTGCGCGACATCGAAGCGCGCATCGAATCCGAGCTCTCCCGCCTCGAAAAGATGGAGAAGCACAGTGAAGCCATCCGGCGGAATGTCGATGGCATCAGCGACGAAATCCGGAAGGCCCAGAAGAGCCTCGACCTCCTGCTCCGGAAGGCGCAGAGCACCCTCCGTGCACTGAACGTCGAGCTCAACGACGAGGGAACCGAGCGCGGCTCTCCCATCGGATTGCCGAACGGCTCCTTCCAGGCGGCAGTGATGGCTCTTCCAAACGGAGGCGGAGCAGCCTGAGACTCCTTCATCGAGGACTGGCGCTTTCGGATGTTCGCGATGGCCGCACCGATTGTGGCCAGCCTTGTAGAGCATCGCCTCCAGCAGGGTCAGCGCGGTGGGGAGAATTTTTCTTGCAGCCGCAGGCAAGTAGAGTGCGCCGCCGGGAGGAGTACACATGAGCGACGGCAGCAAGCCGATGGGCAGCGTGGGCTGGATGGACCTCACGGTGAAGGACGCCGTCAAGGTGAAGGACTTCTACCAGGACGTGGTGGGCTGGACGGCGTCCAGTCTGGACATGGGCGGGTACGAGGACTTCGTGATGACCCCGCCCGGCACCGAGGCTGCCGCCGGAGGCATCTGCCACGCGCGAGGCTCCAACGCGGACCAGCCGGGCGGGTGGATGATCTACATCACCGTGGAGAACCTGGACCGCAGCCTGGAGCGCGTCACCGCGCTGGGCGGCAAGCTGCGCAGCCAGGTGCGCTCCGCCGGAGGCATGGGCCGCTACGCCGTGATTGAGGACCCGTCCGGCGCGACGTGCGCGCTGTTCGAGTCCGCGAAGAAGGCCTGACGCGCCGGGACGCCCCGAGGGAGCCCCGGCTCGGAGCGCGGCACGGCTCACGAGTCGTGAGAGACCTTCGGGTCCTTCTCCGACATGTGGCGATGCATGGCCGTCTTCGCGGCGTCAGGCAGGACGCGCGTGGAGGCGGCCATCACCTTGTTGGTCAGCGAGCCGGCGACCACCTTGTCCTTGCCGGCCATGAGGGCCTCGAAGCCCTCCTTCGCGACCTGCGCCGGGTCGTCCTTCTCCTGCTGACCCACGCGGGTGTCGTCCATGCCGGCGCGGTGGAAGAAGTTCGTCTCCGTGGGGCCCGGCATCAGCGCGGTGACGGTGATGCCCACGTCCTTCAACTCGTTGCGCAGCGCCTCGGAGAAGGACTGGAGGAAGGCCTTCGACGCGCCGTACACGGCCTCCAACGGCGCGGGCAGCACGGCGGCGATGGACGAGGTGAAGAGGATGCGCCCCTCCCCGCGCGCCACCATGTCCTTCACCACGCGCTTGGTGAGGTGCACGGCCGAGGTGATGTTGAGCTGGATGAGGTTGAGCTCGGCCTTCAGGTCCGTCTCGCGCGCGAAGTCACCGCCCACGCCCACGCCCGCGTTCACCGCGAGCGCGTCCACCGGACGCCCCAGTTCCTGCACCTTCTTGTAGAGCTGCTCCACGCCGTCGTACGTGGCGAGGTCCACCTGAAGGGACTCGACGCGGGCGCCGTCTGTCGACAGCTCGGTGCGGGCCTGGTTGATGCCGGCGTCCTCGGCGGCGATGAGCAGGTCGAAGCCGTTCTGGGCGAACTGTCTCGCGAGCTCCAGGCCGATGCCGCTGGAGGCACCGGTGACGAGGGCGAGGGGACGGGACTCGGGCGCGGTCTTCTTCTTGGTGGCCATGGGTGTGTCCTTCAAGGTGCGAAAGGCGGGAGTGCACTCATGGGTGGGGACGGGGCGACGCATCGGGAAGGCACGCAGGCCCGTGCGCGGGGCATGCGGCCGGGCGGGCGTATGACGGGGCGGCTCGTGAGCCCCACCTCTGCAATCCCTTCAGGCGGTCAGACCCGGGTGGTAGACCCCATCTCCATGGACGAGTCGCGGGACGGAGAGGACAGGAAGCCCGCGGGCCCGCGACAGCCGAAGCGGCCCCGCAAGGTGTCTCAGAAGTACCTGGAGAACGCCGCCCTGCACTACCTGAAGCGGTACGCGGCCACGCAGAGCCAGCTCCAGCGCGTGCTGATGCGCCGGGTGGACAAGTCCCTCAAGTTCCACGGTGGAGACCGCGCGGAGGTGCTCAAGTGGGTGGACGAGCTCGTCGCGAAGCTCGTCCGCAACGGGCTCCTCAATGACGAGGCCTATGCGCGAATGAAGGCCACGTCCCTGCGTGCCTCGGGCCGCAGCACGCGGATGATTGCGCAGAAGCTGAGGCTGAAGGGCGTCTCCGCGGAGCTCGTCGCGCGCAAGGTGGCGGATGCCTCGTCCGAGGTTTCCGACGAGGAGGCCGCGCGCATCTGGGCGCGAAAGAAGCGGCTGGGCCCGTTCCGCAGGGATGCGCGGACGCGCGAGGAGAACCGGCAGCGGGATTTGGCCGCACTCGCTCGGGCGGGATTCTCGTTCGGCATCGCGAAGAAGGTCATCGACTCGGACCCGGCGTAGCCGCCCCACGACCAGCCTCCGCCGCATCGTCCGTATCCCCAACGGAGTCCCTCCCCACCGGAGACACCGTTGAAGACGTACGACCTGTTCGCCCCCGCCTCCGAAGCCGAGCGCCACGACCTCTACGCCCGCATGCGCGCCGAGCCCGGCCTCTGCCGCATCGAGCCCTTCGGTGCCTATGCCGCCGCCCGCTATGACGACGTGCGCGCGATTCAGAAGGACGCACAGCGCTTCTCGTCCGAGGCCCTCGCGGTGACGGCCGAGCCGCCGTGGCTCGGGCCCAACCCGGTGGCGCAGTCGCTCGTCACGAGGGACCCGCCGCGACACACGCAGCTTCGCGCGCTGGTGAGCCGGGCCTTCGGTGCCTCGGGCATGGCGCGGCTGGAAGCCCAGGTGCGCCATGAGGCCGAGACACTGGCCGAGGCCGCCGTCCGCCGCCGCGAGGTGGACTTCGTGGACGCACTCTCCTTCGTGCTGCCTCGCAACATCATCGGCCGCATGCTCGGACTGGAGCCCTCCACCTTCACCGAGTTCAAGCGCTGGTCCGTCAACATGGGCCTCATCAGCTCCGCCGTGCCCGAGCAACACCAGGGCATCCGCGACACCGTGAAGGAGATGGAGGCCTACCTCGGAGACGTCATCGCCGCGCGCCGCCGCCAGCCCGGGGACGACATGGTGAGTGATTTGCTCCGCGCGGAAGTCGAGGGCCGCCAGCTCACCGACGCGGAGGTCCTCTCCTTCCTCTTCCTCCTCCTGCCCGCCGGCATGGAGACGACCGCGCAGCTCATCGGCAACGCGGCCATCCTCCTCGCCCGCTTCCCCGAGCAACTCGAACAGGCACGCGCCGACGCGACGCACATTCCGCGCTTCCTCGAGGAGGTGCTCCGCTACGAGTCCCCCGTGCAGTTCGCCTTCCGCATCGCCGTGACGGACGTCGAGCTGTCCGGCACCACCGTGCCCGCGGGCAGCCTCGTCATGGGGCTGGTGGGCAGCGCCAACCGCGACGAGCGCGTCTTCGAGCAACCGGACCGCTTCCTCCCCGGCCGAGACAAGGGCAGCCAGCACCTCACCTTCGGGCACGGCATCCACTTCTGCCTTGGCGCACAGCTCGCACGCATGGAGGCGCGGCTCGCGCTGGAGGCGCTCGTCCCTCGCATCCGCGCCGTGAAGCTCCGCTCCCCGGACGTCGAGTGGCTCCCCGGCCTCACCATCCACGGGCCCCGTACGCTGCCGATGGAGCTCGTTCCCGCCTGACGGCTACGGCGCCGGGGGCCATGGGCGTTCGGTCGAGGGAAGGCCAGGCCCCGCGGTCAGGCCTCGCGGCCGCTCGCGTCCTTCGCGGGACACGGGGGTCCCCTTGGTCCACGGCGACGAAAAAGCGTACGACATGGCTCGCAGCCTGCTGCCCTCCACCGGACGCAAGGGGGCACGCGAGGCCAAGGCATCCATCACCCGGAGCACCCGGCATGCCGTGCGCAGCCGCCTGAATCGGCTCGAGCTCGACCCCGACGCCGCGGACGACTGTCCCGACCTGGACGAGGACTCCACGCGCGAGATGCGCTACGTCGTGTGGCGGCGCCGCTCCCGGGACAAGGTCAATCCCTTCCAGCGCTGGGCCCGCGCCGTCACCGCCAACCTGCCCCGCGATGACCGCCTGAAGCGCGTGCGCGGCCTGCTGCCGCAGGGACTCATCGGCGAGCACGCCCTGAGCCACCTGAAGTGGAACGAACACTTCGAGAGCACCGCCGAGAAGGAAATCGGGGAGGCGCGCCGGCGGGCGTATCGCCGCCATCGGCACGGGTGGAACCTCGACCGCGGACTGCTCGCGGAGCTCCTGCGCGAGCTGGTGCGCGTGCCCGGAGGCCAGCGGGCCTTCAACGACTACCTCAAGCAGGCCTGCGCGACGTCCTGGAGCCGCAAGCGCGGCCGTGACGGGCGGCGCCACGGGGTGTGGCATGGAAAGGGCCCCACCCGACTGTTGTTGGGTGCACACGACGTGCTGCCCTTCATCGAGGTGCTGACCCACCCGGGCTGGAGGGCGCCGCCACTGAAGGGCACGCCGTCCCTCCCGGAGGCCACGCAGGCGGCCCATGCCTTCCTGCGCGCCTTCCATGAGCACCACGGTGACCTCGCGGCCACGCTCGCGGCGATTCCCCGGCGCGCGCTGCCTCCGTTCTGAAGCCCACCGGCCCTTCCTCTCCGCACGCCATTCCCCGGCGAAGCCCCTGACCGCCTGTTCCCACCGACTGTCCAACGCGCTCGTTCACATTCTCGCGCTCGCGTCCCACTCCAAGTAGACGGGGCGCACGGTCGCCCATCACCGGAACGAGGCGCAGCATGAACAGCCAGCCCAGGGTCCTCCTCATCGACGACGACGCGGACCTCCTCGAAATCTACACGTACGCCCTGGAAGAGCTGGGCTGTGTCGTTTCGACGGCGCGTGATGGCCAGGAGGGGCTGGAACAGGCCCTCACGGTGCACCCCGACCTCATCATCACCGACGTGCACATGCCGCGAGTGAACGGGCTGGAGTTGTGTCACCGGCTGCGCGCCGACGAGCACCTGCGCGGTACCCCGCTCATCATCCACAGCAGCGAGAACGCCATCATCGCCCCGCGAGGGGAGGTCTTCCTGCACAAGGACGGTGATTTGTCCCGGCTCCTCGCGGAGGTGAGACGGAGCCTCGGCGGAGGGAGGGACGGACCCACGCTTGCCTCCGTGGCCTGAAACCCCGGGCTCCGGAGGCACGGCTCAGGACAGCTCGGCCAGCAGCCTTCGCGCGGTGCCCAGGTCGGGCAGGTCCTCGTCCGGAGGCGCACCGACGCAGGCCGCTGTCAGTATTGCGTGCGCATCACCCGAGTCCCCGATGTCCCGCAGGAGCTGGGCCAGGCGCACGCCCACCCGCAACACGTGCCGTGCCGAGCCGAAGCTCCGGGCCGTGCCGAGCGCCTGCTCGAAGGCTTCCCTCGCGGCACGCGGCTCCCCTCGCAGCAGGTGCACCTCACCGCGGAGCTGGAGCAACTCTGGCAGGTAATGGCCCGCCCGCGTCTCCTTCATCAATGCCAGGCCTTCGTCGATGACCTCGGTCGCCTCGTCGAGCTGTCCGGCGCAGAGGTACGCCCGGGCAAGGCATGCCGTGCAGAAGGAGTAGACCAGCCGGGCCCCCATGGCGCGCAACATTCCCAATCCCTCGCGCGCCCTCGCGATGCCCTCCTCCGAAGCTCCCAGCAGCGCGAGCACCATGCCCTGGAAGCAGCGGCATTCCGCCATGATGAACGAGAACCCATTCTCCGCGCATATCGCGCAGGCCCGCTCCGCCACCGCCCGCGCCTCCTCCAGGCGGTTCGTCTCCGCGTCCATGGCCAGCCCGAACATCAGCGCCGTCGCCAGCGCATAGGGGTGGTGCATCGACTCGGCGAACGCGAGCGCCGCCGTGTAGCTGGCGTGCGCCGTCCGGGCCATGCCGAGCTGCAGCTCGCTGACGGCCAGGAACAGGTGCCCGTAGAGAATCTGCTCGACGACGTAGCTCTCGCGGCCGCCGTAGGTCTGGAAGAAGGATTGCGGAAGGGCCTGCGTGGCGAACAGCGTCCGGACCTGGAGTCCGTGCATCCGGCAGCCCGCGTAGTCTCCCCTCCAGTAGTGCAGAAAGGACAGCGCGCCGTGCACCACCATCCGCGGCTCCGCTTCCAGTGACGTCCCCAACAGGCACCGCATGCGCGACGCCAGCAGGTCCGCCTCGTCAGGGTCGCCTCGCACCATCGCCGTGTTCCAGAGCCCCCACAGCACCTGGATGGGGGTGTCTCCCATGGGGTCGCTCAACTCCAGTGCCCGGCGATAGACGGTCCTCACTTCCTCCGGCGCGAACCCGCGAGCGAGGACGAGTGCCAGACCGAGCTCGCCGCGCAGGGCCACCTCCCGCTTGTCCCGCTCGCGCGAGGCGGGCAGCAACAGGAGCTGCTCCAGTGCACGGGAATGGTGCTCCGCGGCCTCGGCGATGGCGGACTTCTCCAGGGCCCGCTGCCCGGCGCGCTGCCACAGGTCCACCGCCCGTGACGTCATCCCCGCTTTCGTCGCGTGCTGCGCCAGCAGCTCCGGCTGCTCCTCCACGAGCTCGGGGAACTCCAGCTCCAGCGCCTGGACGACCCGGGCATGGTGGCGCTGCCGGGTGCTCCGCAGCAGGCACTGGTAGGCCGCGTCCTGGATGAGCGCATGCCTGAAGGCATACGTGGCGAAGGGCGGTGCTCCTCGCCGGAAGAGCAGCCCGGCTCGCTCGAGCTCCTCCAGCTCCGGCAGCAGCTCCGCCTCCGGCAGGAACGAAACGGCGCGCAGCAGCTCGTAGCTGAACTCCCGGCCCAGCGTGGCCGCGAGCTGGAGCTGTGCCCTCTGGCGCGTAGGGAGCGCGTCCAACCTCGCCAGCAACAACCCGCTCAGCGAGGAGGGAATCGGTGGGGTGTCCGGCGCGGACGCGTCCGGCACTCCCAGCTCCAACACCGCGCGCGTCAGCTCCTCCGCGAAGAGAGGGATGCCGTCCGAGCTGGCCACGAGCCGGGCCACCATGGCGTCAGGCAGCGCGTGCTCCCGCGAAGCCTCGCGCACGAGGGCCGCCGTGTCCTCGGGCGACAGTGGCGCCACCTCCAGGACATGAAAGCCCGGGCGTCCGGTCCACGTGTGCCGGAAGTCGGGTCGCGCGGTGAGCAGCACGCGAACGGACGCGTCATCGAGCTGCCGTGGAAGGACGTCCAGGAACTGGAGCGTGGAAGGGTCCGCCCAGTGCAGGTCCTCCACCACCAACATGAAGGGCCGCCTCGAGGCCGAGTGCCGCAGCAGCGCGGCGAGCGCCTCCAGGATGCGCTCCCGCTGCCGCTCGCCGGACAGGTGCAGGAAGGGAGCGCCCTCCGCGATGGGCAGCGACAGGAGCGAGGCGAGCGGATTGAACTGCTCGCGTGGCAGGCCGAGGACTCCCAGCCACGCATCCAGCTGCTGCCGCCTGCGCGCCGGCGCGTCCTCGGGCGCCAGCTCCAGGAAGCGCTGGAGCCATTCGATGAGCGGGTGGAAGGCGCTGTGGCCATACTGCGGCCAGCACTGGCAGCGGGCCCAGGTGCTCGCCCCTCGCGGCTCCCGGTCATGCAGCTCCTGGACGAGGCGTGACTTGCCGATGCCGGCGTCCCCTCGTAGCAGGACGACGGTCCCCTTTCCGGCCGGTGGCGCGTCCCGCCACGCGGCCAACTGGCGCAGCTCGCGCTCACGCCCCACCAGCGGAGACAGCGCGCCGGGAATGCGCGAGCCATCGAAGCGGCTCACACCCCAGACCTCTCCCAGCACCTGGTGGAGCCCCATGGAAGAGATGCCGGACAGCCCATGGAACGTCTCCGTGCCCAGGGCCTTCGCACGGAAGCGCCCGCGCACGAGCATCCGCGTCGCGTCGCTGACGAGCACCGTGCCGGGGGCGGCCTGCTCCGCGAGCCAGCGCGCCACTCCGGGGGCCTCACCCCGCGGGTCGGGCGCCGTACCGTCAGCGCCAGCCGGAGGCTCCGCCAGGACCACCAGGTCCGAGTGGACGCCCACCCGCGTCTCCACGCCTTGAATGCGCGCGTCGGCTGACCTTCCCGGCAGCGTCCGTGTCAGGCACAACGCCGCGCGCACCGCCCACTCCGCGTCGTCCTCGCGGGCAACGGGAAAGCCGAAGCACGCGAGCACGCCAGAGCCACCCGCCCTCATTGGAGCGCCGCCATGCTGGCGCAGCACGTCCTCACAGGCGCGGCGAAGGGCCGCCTCCAGCTCGACGGCGTCCTCCGGGTCCAGGTACCGCCCGGCGGCCGGGCGCAGCGACAGCCGGCACGACACCAGCGTCACCTGCCGCCGCTCCGCCAGGACGGCGCCCGAGCTCCGGGACGCGCGTGGAGCCATCTGCTCGCGCAGCGCGCACAGCCGCTCCAGCAGCGCGGCCCCCGAGGCGGGACGGGCCTCCACGTCCTTCGCGAGGGCCGAGGCCACCAGTCGCTCCAGCGCCTCGGGCAGCTCGGAGCGACCCTCGCGCACGGAGGGCATCGGCTCGGTGGACAGGACTCTCGCGCGCAGCTCCCGGGTGTTCAGCTCGCGCAGCGGCAGCCGGCCGCGGAGCAACTGGAAGAGCAGCACGCCCGCGGCCCACACGTCCGCGCGCGCGTCCACGGGTCCTCCCGCCCACTGCTCCGGAGCCATGTACGGAGGCGTTCCCGCCCGGTCCATGGAGTCATCGGGGGACGCCGCCGCCGACAGCCGTGCCAGGCCGAAGTCGAGGAGCTTCGCCCGGCCCCCTCGCAGGATGAAGACGTTGCCCGGCTTGAGGTCGCGATGCACCAGGCCCCGCTCGTGCGCGTGCGCCAGGCCCGCCGCCACGTCCACCAGGATGTCGAGCACACGCCGCGCGTCGAGCGGCCCCCGCCGCAGCAGGGCCTGCAGGGACTCGCCCTCCAGGAGCTCCATCACCAGGAAGGCAACCCGGGGAGTGCCCGGGCCGGACGCGCTCCTCGGGCCGGGGTTCCACACGGACACGTCGTGGATGCGGACGATGTTCTCGTGGTCCAGCCGGGCGATGGCCTGCGCTTCCTCTCGCAGGAGGCGCTCGCGGCGCTCCGGCTCGGCGAGCCGGGGCCCCCGCGCCAGGAACTTGAGGGCCACGGTGCGCCGCAGCTCGTGGTCCAGGGCCCGGAACACCTGGCCCATGCCTCCGCCGCCCAGCGGCGCGAGCACCTCGTACCGCGCCCCGTCCAGCCCTCCCAGCCGCTCTCCTGGCAGCGGCAGCGGCGCCTCCGCGTGCGCGCCGGAGAGCACCCTCAGCAGCGAGTCCTGGAAGTCGGATTCCGTGTGCGTGGGCTCGCCCATCGTGTCCCTCTCGAGTCCCGTGGAGGCCGCGTGTCGCGGGACACACGGCCTCCCGTGGAGAGAGTCACGAGGGCGCGCTTGTGACTACCGCTTCTGCTTCGCGAGCCACGTCCTCCACTGCTCGCCCGTCTCATACTTCTTCCCGGACAGCTTCTGGAGGACGCTCACCGCGGGCTCGCGGTTGATGGGCTGGTTGAGCGACGCCATGGTGACGAGCTGCTCGCCGAGCTGCTGGATGAGCGGCTTGCGCTGCGCCTTCAGCGCCGCGGGCTTGAGGTCTTCCAACAGGTAGTCCAGCAGGAAGGCCGACTTGTTGCGGTCCGTCGTCTGCGGCAGGGAGAGCGCGTCCACCACCGTGGCCACGTCCATCAGCGGGTGGTCCGCCTTCTCCTGGGTGGCCAGCAGCACGCGCAGCACGGCGTTGCGCACGCCGACTTCCGGGTCGCGGATGAACGGCACCAGCGCCGCCACCGTCTCCTCCGGAGTGGCGGCATATCCGAGCAGGAAGGCCGCCGCCTCGCGCGACTCGGCGTCGGCCTCCTCGCGCAGCACCTTCACCAGCCCGTCCTTCGCCGCGGGCACCTTCTCGACGAAGACGGCCTCGATGGGCTCCAGCTCCGGGTGGCCGAAGCCGAAGGCGCAGTGGACCACGCGGCACTTCGGCTGGGACGGGTCCAGCTCGCCGGCCATCATGATGGCCTGGACCCGCTTATCGTAGGCCCGCCACCGGGCGACGAGCCCCTGCGGGTCCTCCGGATGGCCGGACGGCGTGGGGAGGAAGCGCAGCCGGTGCGCGTCCTCCGCGTCCACGAGGTCCGCCGTGATGTACGCGCGGCCTTTGTCGTCGCCCGAGTGGAAATAGATGTAGCTGATGCTCGCGAAGGCAAGGTCGTGCTTCTCGCGCAGCGTCTTCTCGGCGAGCTTGAACATGGCGCCGCTGTGCACGGCGGGCTTCCCCACCTCGTACTTCAGCAGACGGAGCACGGTCTCGCCATCCACGCGGCGCGAGCCATACACGTCGACGGCTCCGAGCTTCGCGATGGGAAAGGGATTGGGCTCCAGGTTCCGCTCAAGCCGGCGGTTGGACTCCACATGGTCCACCACGCGACTCCAGTTGGAGTCGGCATGGAGCGTGTCCAGCTCCGGGTCGAACTTCAGACGTTCCGCCTCCGCGAAGCCGCCGTCGACCACGCGCTTCAGCAACTGCAGCGCCAGGGGCGCCTCACCGTTCAGCGCGGCGCAGCTCGCGGCCCGATAGCGGGCCTCGTTGCGGGACACGTCATCCGTGCTCGCCTCGGCGAGCTGGAGGAAGCGCTCCTTGCACGCGGGGAAGTCCAGGGCCTCATATGCCTGCTCGGCGCGCTCCCCCAGCACCTGTGTGCTCTCCGCCGGTGCCGTGGCGCTCTGCGCGGGGGCCGCGGCGCTCTGCGCGGGAGCAGCGGAGCTCTCCGCCGGTGCCGGTGCCGGCGTGGCGGTCTCGGGTTCCGCGGGCGCATGGGCGCACCCCACGGCCAGCAGCAACAGCGCGCTTCCCAGTGACTTCCTCATGGGCCCCTCCTCGTCGAAGAAGGCCCATGCATAGCCTACCCGGGAGGCTCAATACCAAACGTCCACCCCCACCGACAGCGTCGCATCCGCGGAGAGCTGGGAGCCGATGCCCTGACGCAGGTCGTCCCAGCCGCCGCGCGTCACCAGCATGGCGCGCAGCAGCCTCGACACCTCGTGCTGCAAGCCGAGGCTCGCGCGCACCGGGACCTCGAGTCTCCCACCGGCGGGAACACGCACCGCCGCGCCCTGCACGCCGAGGAAGGCCTCGCCGAAGGGAAACCGCCGCGACATGGAGACGCCCAGGGCCGGCCCCAGGCCTGCCTCGTCGCTGTCGCGGGTGGCCGTGCGCACGTGGAGCCCGAGCTGCGCCGCCACGTTGAAGCGCCGGGGCTCGGCGACCAGAATCGCGATGCAGGACACCTCCTCCCCCGGAGACTCGGCCTCGTCCCGGTCATCAGGGTTGCCGCAGGGGGCGCCGGCGTACTGCGGCGTGAGCTGCCGGTGATACGCCGCGTCAAAAGCCCACGTGCTGTTGTCGTAACCCAGTCTCATTTCCAGCACGAGGCTCTGGACGGGCGCACCCTCCGCCCAGGCGCGATTGATTGGAACGAATGCCCCCACGCCCGCGGCGTCCGTCCCCACGAGCGCGCTCGCGCCAAGTGGGCGCATCCCCACGGAGGGAAGCGAGAGCAGGGGCAGCTCGGCGGCCGCGTCCCTCGGTGCCATCCCCAGCAGCACCACGACGGCCAACCAGGCCCTCCCAATCCCCCTCAGCCTCGGCTCCCGCATCCCGCTTCCCTCCGTGGACAACCCCGTCAAGCAACCTACGGGCACACAGGGGCGCGAATCCTCACGGAAGCTTCATGGTTTCAACACGGCGGCCCGCGACGGCAGGCGCACCTCGAAGGTGGCGCCGCGCCCGGGCTCGCTGGCCACGTGGATGGTGCCTCCGTGGGCGTCCACAATCTGCCGCACGATGAAGAGGCCCAGCCCGAGGCCGCCGTGGTTTCGGGCGGAAGGAGCGCGCTCGAACTTCTCGAAGATGCGCGGCAGCGCCTCGGGCTCGATGCCCATGCCCTCGTCGCGCACCACCAGCCGGGCGGCCTCGGCGACGGCACGCACCGTCGCGAACGTCGGCGGCTCCAAGGGGGGCTCTCGGCGCAAGGCGGAAGTCCTCATGTCCCGCTCTGCATAGCGAGGGCCCATGGCCCCCGCATGCCACGGGAGCTCCACCCGTAACAGGGATGCTCCACGCCGTCCAAGCCACGCGAAGCCCCGGCGTGCAGGTTCACACAGCGCGTGTCTACTGCCGCCCGCTCCGTCCCGGGCGCACCGGCGCCGTGAGGCTCGCGAAGGCGGCGTTGATGCGCTTCGTCTCCGCCTCGGCCACTTCGCGCAGCTTCGGCCCCAGCCCCGCCACCTTGTCCGGGTGGTACTGCTGCAGGAGCACGTTGCGCGCCGCGCGTGCTTCCTCGAACGAGGCTCCCGGCGGCAGCCCCAGCAGCGCGTACGGGTCCTCCACCCGCTCCGGCTCCGGCGGCGCGCCCTTCGCGCGCGAGGCCCGCTTCGCGCGGTTCTTCAGGAGCCGCTCCATGGCGATGAGCTTCACGCGCGTGAGGATGGCCTCGTTGCGCTCGCGCTGCTTGAGCCGCACGTAGCCCTGCTGCGACAGCGCGCTGATGAACAGCGACACCGCCTGAGACGCCAGCGCCTGCGTGTCCAGGTTCAGCGCCGGCTCGCTGCGCCAGCACGGCTTGCCGTCCGCGAAGATGAAGACATCGCCGGGGTTCACCGCCGCCCCTTCCGCGGCGCGCGCGAGCGCCTCGGGAGTGGCCGACGCCAGCTTCACGTCCGTGGACCAGGCGGAGATGCGGTCCGCCAGCTCGGGCGAAAACGCGTTCTCCGTGCCGTCCGTGCTCGCCAGGACGACCGAGGTGCCGGCGCGCTGCGTGAAGCGACGGAGCTCCGTTGCGGTGCCGAAGAAGGGAACCGAAAGCATGCGCGGGACGGTGGTGGCGGATGCGCTCGCTGAAGCGCCGCGACCATGTAGCGTCCCGCGTTTGAAATGTCGAGATGGGTCCGGCAACGCTCACGGGCTCGACGGAGCACGCAGCGCTCCGCCGAGCCCGTTATCGAGCCCGTTGACGAGCTCACCGCATCCGTGTCACGGCTGCTCGCGGTCCGACGGCACCTCGCCGGTGAGCACGCAGATGAGGGCCACGGGGTCGCACTTGACGGGGAAGATGGGGTTGATGCCCGAGCCGCGCAGCCGCCCCGCGTCGTAGTCCGCGTACGGGTCGCACGCCGCCTCGTTGACGCCGCCGTCGCTGAGCCCGCACGTCACCACCGGCCAGATGCCCTTCGCGCTGTACTCCGCGGTGCAGCCGTTCTCCGTGTAGCGCAGGTCCGCGATGAACTGCGTGCCCGGAATCCCCGGCGTGTTGTAGACGCGCAGGTTGGACCACTCGTACGTGAAGCTCTGCGCGGCCTGGGCGGGCGGGCCGCCGTCCGGCAGCACCCCGCCGTCCGGCAGGCCTGGCGCCGTGGCGGGCACGTCCAGCCGCGCGGGCGTCAGCGTGGGCACGTCGCAGAAGTTGTCCGGTCCCGGCGCCGCGCTGGCGAAGGGGCCCACCGAGTACGTCGCGTGCGTGGGGTCCGGGTCCGGCCGCGTGGCCGCGAAGTCCCGCCCCAGCTTGCCCAGCCGGGCGCTGCGCACCGCCAGGGTGTCCGCCGCTCCCGGGTCCTCGCTGAAGTACTTCTGCAGGCCCACGCGCTCTGGCGTGAGCCGTGCGCACTGCAGGTCCGGATTCTGCCCGGGCTTCAGGGTGTACGTCGCGGCGAAGGAGCCGGTGGAGCCGTCGATGCTCGCGCGGGCCACCACGCACTGCGGCTCCGGGTCCTCCACATTGCACGCGAACACGGCCACGGAGGCCGCCGCCACGCCCACGCTCAGTCCCATCAGTCGAAGTTTCATCTGGAAGGTGTCCTCTCGGGAGCGGGCTAGAAGCTCAGCTTCGCGCCGAAGCGGATGGACCGCGGCGCCTGGTACGCCGTCGGGCGCTTGAAGTTGGGATTGATGTCCGCCTCGTTGATGGGCCGGTTGGTGGTCGTGGAGATGACCCCGCACCCCGTGCTGTCCTTCCGGTTGCAGGGCTCCAGGTCCGCCGGCGTTCCACCCTGCTCGATGGCGAACACGCGCGTGTTGGTGAAGGTCTGGTCCACGTTCGTGTACTGCTGGAAGTTGAAGAGGTTGAACACGTCCATGGACACGCTCAGCGTGTAGCCCTTCGACAGCCTCTGGTTGATGCCCACGTGCGTGTCGAAGTTGTGCACCCAGGGCAGGCGGCCGGCGCTGCCACGCGGGAGGATGAACGTCTCCGAGCCGCTGCGGCGCGGGTGCAGGCCCAGGTAGTTGAGCGGTGTGCCCGAGCGGGCCCGGTAGCCGCCACCCACGACGAAGCTGGTGGCGCGGGTCAGCACGAACTCGCGCGCGCCGAAGGCCTTGAACGAATGCGTGCGGTCGCCAGGCAGCGGGCCGTCGCGGTTGGTGGTGAGCGACACCAGGTCGAAGTCGCGCGTCAGGTTGGGAGACAGCTGCCCGGTGTCCGCGCGGAACAGACCGGAGTAGTTGCCGCGCAGCTTGGACCACGTGTAGCTGGCCTGGGCGAGCCAGCCGTCGGCGAAGGTCTTCTGGTAGTACAGGTTCACCGCGTCGTAGTGGCGGCGGGCCTCCGGGAAGTCGGTCGAGTAGCCCTTGCCCGGGTTGCCCAGGAAGAACGTGTTGCCGTCATCCCGGCTCATGTCCTCGATGACGTCGTTGAGGACGCGCCGGGTGTACGCGACGCCGAAGCGGCCCAGCGCCAGCTCGTACTCCGCGCCCGCCATGAATTCGTCCGAGGACTGCGCGCGGATGTTCGGGTCCACCGGCACGCGGTCTCCACCCTGGGCATCCCAGGTCTGGTTGGGGCCCTCGTTGGCGTTGCCCAGGCGCTGGCGGTTGGCGGCGGTGCAGCCCGTCAGCAGGGATTCGCGGTCGCTCGGGTTGCATGCCGGCGCGGTGTAGGTCGCGGACAGGAGCTGCTGCTGCGGGAAGGACAGGTCCGCCATGTCCAGTGGGACGTTCTCGTAGAAGCGCGCGTAGTTGACGAACAGCTTGGAGCGGCCCAGTTGCGTGAAGTCGTAGATGGCGCCGATGCGCGGCGACCACTGGTTGGGCAGGTACAGGCCCACCTTGTCATCCAGGCCCCAGATGGTCTGCACGTCGTAGCGCAGGCCCACGTTGACCGTCACCTTGTCCAGCACGTTCCAACTGTCCTGCACGAAGCCGCCCACCGTCAGCGACGTGGACGTGCCCTGCTTGCTGGCGAGGAACACCGGGGTGTCCGGCGCGGACAGGTAGCCGTACTCGTTGAGGCTGAACCAGCAGTTCCCGCTCGTGCACTCCTGCCAGGGCGTGCGGCCCGTGCGCGCGCGGTTGAGGGAGAAGCTCGTGCGCTCCGCGTCGAAGCCGGCCTTGAAGATGTGGTGGCCAAGCGCCTGCACCAGGTACGTGCCCATCACCTTGCCCTGCACGCGGTCCAGCTCCGCCTCGCTGATGGTGTTGGGGCCGCCGGTGGAATAGGAGGTGACGGGGCAGTTGAGAGAGCGCTCGGCGGGCGTGGTGCCGCAGACGTCCGGGTCCGGCAGCGTCTCGAACTCGGTGATGGCGTGCGGCGTGCGCGTGCGGCGCCAGGCGAGGTTGGACTGCCCGGCCAGGCCCTCGCTGGAGCCCAGCGCCGAGCCGTCCGACGGCAGGGTGGAGTCGGCCTGGTGGTGCCAGCCCAGCGTGGCGTCCACGAGGAGCGTCTTGTCGAAGAACGACGAGGACTGCTTCGCGACGATGTCCATGACGCTGTTGGAGCGCTGCGTGGCGATGGACTCGTAGGTGCCCTGGACGAAGGCGGTGCAGGACAGGCCCACGCACACCTCCGGGTCTCCGTCGCGGCTGAAGGAGTACTTGCCGTCGCCGCCGGAGGAGCGAGGCGTGCCGAAGACGGACACCGACAGGTTGTGGTCGGCGTTGAAGAGGTACGTCAGCTTGCCGATGTACTGCACGCTGCGCTCGTCCGCGAAGCGGCGCGTCTGAGAGCCTTCAATCGGCGTCACCAGCCCGAAGCCGGTGGCCGGGTCCTTGCGGCGCGCGCCCACGGCCGCGCAGCCGTTCGCCGGGTCCTCCACGTCGCAGTATTCGAGCTTGCTGAACTGGCGGTCCACGCGGATGCGGTTGAAGGACGGCGCCACGCCCACGTAGAACCAGAGCTTGTCCTTGAGGATGGGGCCGCCCAGCTCGAAGCCCAAATCCCCCTGGTTCCACGGAGTGCCCGTGGCGGAGACGACGCTGCCCTCCTGGCGGATTTCCGTGCCCGAGCGCTGCAGGGCCCCCGGCGCCATGTTGGCGAACACGGAGCCGTGGAACTCGTTGGAGCCGGACTTGGTGACGACGTTGAGGACGCCGCCGGTGGAGCGGCCGTACTCGGGCATGTAGCCGCCGGTGATGACGTTGACCTCCTGGATGAACTCCACCGACAGCGGCGTGCCCAGCGTGCCCACGCCCGGGTCGTTCACCGACAGGCCGTCCACCACGAACTGGCTCTCCGGCGACGAGCTGCCGCTGACACTCACACCGTAGCGGTCCTCCGTCGCCCCCGGGGCCAGCTCGGCCAGCGACTCGAAGGAGCGCGACGCGGAGCCCTTGGTGCCCGGACGGATGACGGCGATGTTCTTGATGAACTCCGCGTCCACGCTCAGGCCCGCGGTGCTGCTGCCCACGTCAATCGTGGGCGGCGTGGCGTTGATGGAAATCTCCTCGCCCAGCGACGAGGGCAGCAGTTGGATGTTGACGCGCACCGTGCGGTCCAACCGCAGGACGACGTCGGCGCGCACGAAGGGCTCGTAGCCGTCGCGCTCCACGCGCAGCGTGTACGTGCCCGGCGGGAGCTGCGGAATCCGGTACAGGCCGCTCGCGTCCGTGACGACGGTCCGCTCGCCCTGCAGCCGCGGGGACGTGGCCGTCACCACCGCGTCCACGAGCGGCTTCTGGTCCGCCGCGTTGGAGATGGTACCGGTGATGACCGAGGTGCCCTGGGCCAACGCCCCCGCACCCCAAAGCAACATCGCGAGACACAACCCGCGAGCAAGACCTGCGCGTGTGGACAAAGCGGCCGCCCCTCCCTGAAGTAGGGGCGGCACTCTGTCTCAAGTCACGAGAAAGCAACAATACTGAAAATAACAGCCTTCACTGGCAGCATGACTTCAAGCGGGAGCCTGTACGCCCGGACGCACGCGGGGCTGCGTGGGCACGTAGCGGGGTGTGCGGCCGGCGAGGAGGTGGTCGGCGAAGCGGTCCGCGAACGCGGCGATGGTGAGGCTGGGATTGGGACCGACGGGTCCCGGCATCGCCGAGCCGTCCGCGATGTAGAGGCCGGGATGCCCGAAGGCTTCTCCATCCACGTCCACGACGCCCTCATCGGGCGTGCGGCCCAGGGGACAGCCGCCGAGCGGGTGCACGGTGATGACGCGGCTCAGGTAGCTGAGAGGGTTGTGCACCATCTTCCCCTCCAGCGCCTTGGCGATGTCCGCCATGGACTGGCGCACGCGCTCGAAGTACTCGCGCGAGCGCTTCTCGCTCCAGTCGACCTCCAGCATCCCGTCATCCGTGAGGCCCATGTTCCCGTTGGGGATGTCCCGCCCCATGGCGAGCAGCGGCAGGGACGTGGCCGAGCCGATGCAGTCGCCCAGCACCTGCGCAATCTCCTCGCTGACGTCCGAGTCGCGGGTGAGCCCCAGCCAGCCCTTCGCGAGGCGGGCCGCCAGGCGCGTGCCGCGCTTGAGCAGCGCCAACTGGTTGGCGCCTTCGTAGAGCCAGTTGAAGAACTCCGGGTAGCCGGCGTCCTCCACGTAGTAGCCGCGCCCGGTGCCCCCCTCCTCCTTGCCCCGGAAGTGGAGCGCGCTGGTGATGACGGGCCCGTGTCCTCCGTCCAGCACGCGCGGCAGCCGCGTGCCGGAGCTGCTGTCCGTGCAGCGGAGCATGAAGCCGAGCAAATCTCCGTTGCCGCAGAAGCGCGTGCCGAGCCGCGCGCTGAGCGCCGGGAAGTACCGCTTGTTCTTCAGCAGCAGGTACGTGGTGCCGAAGGTGCCCGCGGCCAGCACCAGCCGGTCCGCGGTGAGCGTCACGCGAGGCAGCAGCTCCGAGGACACCTCCATCGGCTCGCCCTCGCGCGCGTCCGAGTAGTCCACGTACTGCACGACGTAGCCGCCGCCGTCCCTGGGCCAGAAGGCCTTCACCTCGGCGCGGGTGCGCAGGTCGGCGCCGTGGCGCTTCGCCGCGGAGAGGTACGTATGGTCGAGCGTGTTCTTGCTGCCGTAGTTGCAGCCGATGTCGCACTCGCCGCACAGCCGGCACGTGGTGCGCGTGCGGCCGTAGAGGTTGGGGTAGGGCTCGCGGATGGGCTCGCCCGGCACGGGTGTCTCGTCGGGGTTGCTGAAGGTGACGGCCAGCGGAGGCAGCTGCCAGTCGTCGCGCCGGCCCAGCCGCTCGGCGGCGAGCTTCATGGCCTGCGTCTTGGCGGTGGACGCGTAGGGCTCGTGCTCCAGCGGGTAGCGCTGGGCGTTCATCATCCGCTCCACGACGTCGTAGTGCGGGTCCAAGTCCTTCCGGGTGACGGGCCAGGACTCGTAGCCGCCTTTGTGCAGGTCCTCGTGGATGAAGGTCTTCTCGTCCTTGCGCAGGAGCACGTTGGCGTAGATGAGCGAGCCGCCGCCCAGGCCGGAGGACACCACGCCCCCCAGGCCCTTGAAGGACCAGAGGTTGAACATGCCGTGCATGCCCTCGCTGGGGTCCCAGAAGTTGTGGCGCATCGCATGAGGGCTGCGAGGGAAGGAGCCCGGCGGGTACGCCTTGCCGCGCTCCAGCACGCAGACCCGCAGGCCCGCCTCCGCCAGCCGGTAGGCCATCACCGAGCCGCCGAAGCCGGAGCCGACGATGATGGCGTCGAAATGGGTGTTTGCCGTGTCCATGACGTCCCCCTCCTCACACACCCGCCGTCGTCGATTCCTCGCCCGTCGTGCTCTCGGGCTCGCGCTGCTGGGACGCCGCCTTTGCGTGCGGCACGTAGATGTCCCAGAGGGTGCCGAGGAAGAACTTGCCGAAGCGGCCCACCGCCTCGGCGCCCTCCATGCCCTCGCGCGCCGAGCGCATGCTGGCGACGAGCTTGAGGAGGTCTCCCACGCCGAGCGTCAGCACGCCCGCCCCCACCACCGGGCCGCGCGCGTCCGGGCCCTCGTGGAGCTGCGAGTACAGGCGCGTGGTGTCCTTCCACAAGTCAGGCCCGCGGTCGTCGTGGATGGTCTTCGTGCCCTCCAGGAAGTACTCCTTCCCGTTGACCTCGATGCGCAGGCCGTACGTCATCAGCCGCGTGTTCGGGTCATCGGTATTGCGGAAGAGGTTGAAGGTGCCCACGCGTACGGGCAGGTCCTCGCCGAAGGGCGGGTAGTCGACGCGGGCCACGAGGCGGGCGGCGTGCTGGGTGTCTTGCACGAAGGCGTCCATGTCATCCACGGTGATGGTGCAGTGCATGGTGAAGGGCGTGTCCCGGCCCTGGTGAGCGCCGGCCACCGGGTCGGTGACGCCGAGGGCCAGGGGCCCGGACATGGTTTCGCGGAAGGTCAGGTCAGGGGCGGATTGGGTCATCTGTTTCATCTCCGGAGTGAAGGAAGAGGCCCCGGTCGCTGGCCACCGCGAGGTAGCGCCAGGCCTCCGGGGAGCCCATGTCGATGAGCGAGGCGGCGGAGGGGACCACGGGTCCTCTGGTTGCCTCCTCGTCCCCTGAGGACGAGGACGAGCTCGCGTCCGTCACCCATGAAGCAGGGGACGGCCTCTGCGTGGTGCGGCGAGCTGGCGGGTTCGACGGACATCGAGCGGCCCCCCATCCCGTGAGAGCGGAGGCCGCGCGGATGTGATGCAGTGACGCGGTGACGGACGACCGGGCCGTGCCTGCTTGCCCTCCGGCCCGTTCAGCGCGCAGGGTGCATGGCGCGTCTCCCAATGGCTGGAGGAAGACGCGCCATGCGACTCCGATGAAGCTTCCCTACGTGCTCACGGGTCCAGGCTGCTGTCGAAGACCCAGTCGTAGTGGCGTCCCGCCAGCTCGTCCAGACTGGCGCCATCCGGCATCTTCCGCGAGCTCTGGATGTTGCCGATGACGTCCATGTAGCCCACGTCCCACGCGTACTTCTGCGCCTGCGCGTCGGTTTTGATGCCGAGCACCGCGTTGATTTCCTGCAGGGCGGCCTCCTGGGACCCCGTGGTGGACACGCCCGTGCCGTAATAGGAGGCGGCGAAGCGCTGCATGTCCCGGAACGTCGTCATCAACAACACGCGGTTCGCCTCCGGGTTGCGCCAGGCCTGGTCGGCGTTGTGGTTGAAGAAGATGCTCCCGTCGCCGCTTTCGGTGATGCCCATGCCGTGGCCCACGCGGGTGAACATGCCAGCCAGCGTGGGGATGTACAGCGGCCACCCGCGCGAGTGCGGGCCGCTGATGCCGTACGAGTACGCGTAGTTGTACTCCACGTCGTACACGTAGATGGGTCCATAGCCGACGTCCTGCACACCATGCAGCAGCGTGCCGAAGTCGCTGAGGCGCCCTCCAGGCATGTCCGCGTAGGCCGTGAGCCACTCGTCCATGTCCGAGTTGAAGTGGTGGAAGGTCGTGTCGCCCCAGAGGATGTTCATGGCGTCCACGGGCTTGGTGTCCATGAAGTGGTCCACGCCCGCGGTGTAGGAGGCGATGATGGCCGCGTCCCGGTCCGTGAAGCCCGCGAGCTGCGCCAGCCGGTACGTCAGCGCGCCGTGCACCAGCTCCTCGAACTGGCCCTCCCGGTCCGTGAAGGAGACGGGGTTGTTGGCCGCGTAGGAGTAGAGGTTGCAGCTCACCGTGCTGGAGAGGCAGCGCTGCGGCTCCTCCAGGAAGAGCGGGTCCGGCGTGAGGAAGCGGCTGATGGCCGGGTCGTAGTCGCGCACGCCCAGGCGCACCAGGCCGAGGTCCGCGTCGTAGGCCCGCTCGACGAAGTCGTACGCGGCCGTCTGCGGGCGGCTCGCGCGGTCTCCGTACGGAGACGCGGGCAGCGGCGCGCCGCTGTCGTCGGACACCACCGTGCCGCGCATGTCCGTGGCGAGCGGCCGCCACGCGCCGTTGACGAGCACCCCGAGCAGCCGCCCGCCCACGCGCAAGGGCTGCGTCAACCCGGTGGCGTCCAGATAGCCGCCGCCGTCCAGATATGCCGCCAGGTGCGCGCCCCCGGACAGCTTCGCGAGCCGGTGGCCCGTCTCGTCATGGACGAAGGTCCACGTGTCCGTGCCCCGCTCCGCCCGGGCGAGCTGCCCGTTGGGACCGTAGATGAGCGTCAGGCCATCGCGGGCGACGGTGCGCCCCACTCCGTCGAAGCGGTAGGTGGCGCCACCCGCCCGCAGGGTGCTGCCCCGCATGACCAGCGAGCGCACCTGCCCTGCCTGCGCCACGGACTCGGGCAGGCCCGTGTCTCCGTAGGTATAGCCATACGTGTCCCGCGCGTCCGAGGTGCCGAGGAGGTAGCCCTCGGGCGAGTACGCGTGGCTGCGCACCAGGGACAGGCCCGCGACGGACAGGTTCTCCGTGTCGATGAGCCCGCGCGCGTTGTGGCTCCACGAGGTGGACGCGACAAACCCGGTGGCCGCCCGGCTCTGGCTGAAGCCGTTGCTGACGCGGGTGAGCGCGTCGTAGCTGAAGGTGGCCTGGGTGTCGCCGTTGATGGTGGCCGCCGCCACGCGCCCCTGCGTGTCGTGGTCGATGATGACGAGCGGCACGCCGTTGACGGACACGCCCCGCGTCCGCCCGTACGCGTCCGTGTCGTAGGTCATGTCGACGCAGGTGACGAGCGTACCGTCCTGCTCGCGCACGCACGTCTGCTCCTCGCGCGTGCTGCCGTCGTCGCGCAGGCCGACCTGCGTCTCCACCGTCCGCCAGCCGGTGAAGGACAGGGTGCGCTTCAGCGGCGTGCCGTCCACCCGGTACTCCGTCTTCCGCGTGTAGCCGTCACCGGCCACGGCCGTCAGCAGGCCCGGCCAGTCCGTCCGCGACGGCTCCTCCGGCGTGGCTCCGTCGAAGTAGAAGACGTAGTCCTGCGAGCCGCCCGCGGCGAGGTCCGTGTGCCGCACCCGCACCGTCCGGCCGAGGATGTCGTGGGTGTAGGCCTCCTCGCGCACCGGCGCTCCGGTGGGCGACAGGAAGCTCTTCTTCGCGAGCAGCCCCGTCACCGGCTCGTAGGTGAAGCCAACGGAGGCCACGCCCTCGCGCTCCACCCGCGACACGCGCCCGTGCCCATCGAAGGAGACGAAGTGGGTGGTGCCGTCCGGCAGCCACACGCGGCGCAGCCGCCCCAGCGCGTCGTACTCGAAGGACGTGCGGACGTTGGACTCGTTCTCCACGGCCACCACCTGCCGGCCCGTGTCCATGAAGCGGCGCGTGTGGTGCGTGCTGTTCTCCACGGACTCCTGCTTCAGCAGCCCACCCTCCAGCGTCAGGCCGGAGAGCACGTTGCGCGTCACGCCCACCTGCAGGTGCGACAACGCCTCGGCCTCGTGCCCCAGCCCGGAGCTGCGCAGCACGCCCAGCACGTCCGCGCCCGCCAGCAGGGTGCCGTAGTCCACCGCCGTCAGGTCCACCGTCGCGTCCAGGGGCGCGCGCGCATACGTCCGCGACTCCATCAGGGCGCGGTCCTTCATCGTCACGTCCTGCACGGCCCAGCCCTCGGGGATGCCCACCGCGCGGGCCACGGCCTCTCCACCGGCCGTCTGCCACTCCACCTGCGTGCTGGCCACGCCCGAGGCGGCGTCCACCAGCGTCCGGGTGAGGATGCTGCCCGGCTGCGTGGCGGTGGCGTACCGGTAGGTGAGCTGCAGGTTGGGGTTCAGGGCGCTGGCCCCGCCCAGCGAGTCCCACTGCCGCTCCAGCCGCTCCAGGCCGTCATAGCGGAAGGACTGCGTGAAGCCGTGCGCGCCGCGCACCGTCGTCAGGGCGAGGATGGAGTCCGTGAGCGCGTCTCGCTGCGTGGCCTCCAGCACCACTCCGTCCGGAGACGTCGCGCGCCGCAGCAGCAGCGTGCCCGGCTCGTACTCGAAGGTGGTGGTGCCCTGCCCCGGCACCGTCACGCTCTGGACGAGGCTGTCCGGCCGGTACGCCACCTGCTGCACGAGCAGCGTCTCGTCCGGGGTGAGGCTCTCCACCTTCTCCACCTGGCCCTTCGCGTCACGCGTGAGGCGCACCTCGTTCTGGAAGTCGAGCGACGGGTCCGTATGCGTGCCCGTCACCCGCGTGCGCTCCGTCACGCAGTGCAGCGCGTCCGCCAGGGCGGGCACCGTGGCCAGCCAGGACTCCGTCGTCAGCGTGCCGTTGCTCGTGTACCGGACGGCGTGCGTGGGGCAGCGCCCGTCCGCGTACGCCACGTACTCCGTGCGCTCGCCGAGCGTCTGGCCGTCGTCCTGCGCCCACCCGCTGCCCTGCTCCTTGAGCCGCTTCCAGGCGATGCCCTGGTACAGCGCGTCCTCGTAGAGGCGATACGAATACGTGTGCAGGCCGGGCACCTGGACGTCGTGCCGCGTCTCCGAGGCGAGCAGCCCCGCGTAGTCGTCCGCGTTCAGGAAGTGGGCCTCCGTGACGAGCCCGGGGCCGGAGTGGATGACATTGCCGAAGCCCACCAGGAAGCGCGCCTGGCTGTGCAGCGTGGGCGCGTCGTACTGGTAGGTGTGGCGGATGAGCCCCGCGCCGCTCGACTCGGAGACGAGCGCGGACAGCACGGCGGACCGGCTGCGGATGCCCGGGCGCGCCGGGGCGCGGCCGTACTCGAAGCGCAGCGCCGTGCCCCGCCCGTCCTCCGCCGACGCCAGCAGTCCCGTCTGGGGCGTGTCCAGCGACAGGGCCCAGGCGCGACCGCCGATGACGTAGCTCACCTCCGTGTTGCCGCTGCCGGAGAAGTCCCCCACCACCGGCTTGGAGGCGCTGCTCGACAGACTCACGAGCCCCTCCACTCTCACGTAGACGAAGTCCTTCCCATTGTTGACGTAGAAGAAGCTGCCGCCGCCCGTCAGCTTCGTCAGCAGCAGGTCCGCCAGGCCATCCTTGTTCGCGTCCACGAAGGTGAAGTGGTAGTCGGCCAGGTTGGTGACATTGGAGTTGCCGTACTTCACGTTGTAGGCGAGCCCCGCGTCGAGGAACGTCCCGTCTCCGCGCCCCAGCCACACCACCACACCGGTGGCATACCGGGCGATGAGGTCCGCCAGCCCGTCTCCGTTGAAGTCATGCACCCACGAGGCCGTGGGCGTGAAGGACGGCCGCAGGGTGCCCTGGATGCGCGGGCCGAAGCTGAACGTCCCGCCCGTGCTGGTGTTGGGCAGCACCGTGTACGCGCCCGCGGACACGCGGACGAAGTCCGGCTGCAAGTCCTTGTTGATGTCCGCCAGCTTCACGTTGGCGGAGGGAATCCAGTTACCCCAGGGCAGCACCTCCGTGTCCAGCGTCTCCCCCGCGCGCGTGCACACCGTCAGCAGCGTCTCCGTGCTGGAGTTCTGGGTGTGCATGCCCAGCACCTGGTACGCGCCGTCCCCGTTGCGAAGCTGCGTCAGCAGCCGGGGCGGGTTGGAGGCAGAAGGGGCGCGCCAGCAGTCCACGGGCGCCCCCGGCGCTGGAGCCGGCGGGGGCTCCGCCACGAAGGCCCCGTCCTGCTGCCGCCACAGCGTGTAGTCCTCGTGGTTCTCCAAATCCAGCCGGCCGTCCTCGTCGATGTCCAGCAACGTGGCCCGGTCCGGCTGCGTCGCCAGCGTGCCCTCCGTGGCCAGCACGCCGTCGAGCGACGGCGCCTCGGTGAGCACCGCCGCCGACACGTGGTCCGCGGAGCGGTGGTACGTGTAGCGCATCGGCGGCAGCGACTGCCCGGAGGGGAAGCCCTGCGTCACCTGGGTGAGGAAGTACGCGGGCCCCAGTCCCTCCTCCTCGTAGGTGAGGACGTGGCGCCAGCGCTCCTCCCACAGTGCTGACTGTGCGTTGCGCACGCGGGTGATGACCGTGGAGACGCGCCTGTCCAGCTGCACCTCGTTGCCGGAGCGCACGTCGCGGAAGGGCCGGGCGAGCGCCGTGTACTCCAGCTCCACCCGGTTCTGGAAGTTCGTGCCCTGCCCCCCGTAGGAGAGGCTCTTGAGGAACTGGCGCCCGGAGGCGTTGGCCTCGTAGACCAACTCCACCTGGCGGCCCAGCGGCGTCTCCACGCGCGTGAGGTACCAGGCATAGGTGCCCTTCGCCGTCACCGTCCGCGCCGCGCCACCGAACGTCCAGCGGCTGCCGTCCGGCTGGGTGGCCACCAGCGTGTCACCCACCTCCTCCACCCGGACCTGCGACTCGAAGCCGGCGGCGTACCAGCGCTGGTCCGCGCCACGCACCATGCGGCCCCAGGGCCCCGTCAGCTCGTCGGTGGCGTAATCAATCGCGCCCAGCGCCCGCCAGCGGGTGATGGAGAGCGTGTTGCCCCAGCCCATGCCCCACTCGGACAGCCCCTTGTCCGGGGAGTAGGAGGGGAACGGCTGCACCAGCGCCGAGCCGCGCTCTCCGGGCAGCGCGAAGCTGGAGGCCAGGCTGAAGCCGCCCCGGCTCACGTCCGCCGGCCCGAAGGCCGTGCCCGCCAGCGGGCCCGCCAGCGAGCCGCGCTCGGGCGTCTTGAGCTGCGGCGCCTGCACACGCGCGTCCAGCGCCGTCGTCTGCGCCCGCGCCCCGAGGGCCAGAAGACAGAGGAACATCCACCACGAGGACACTGCGTCCCGTCGTCTCATCTCGAAAGTCCGTCCTGTGAAGGGGAAGAAGAAGCGCGCGCGCCGCGCCCGGTTACGCGGGAGGGCGCGCGCGTTGACACACACTGGCACCGTCACGCGGGCCAGCGCCGTGCGGGAGGACCGCACGGCACCGGCCCGGGCGTGAGGCGCGGACTACTTGCAGCTCTCAATCCACGTCATGCTGGAGGCCACCGTCTTCGGCTCCACCTCGAACATGAGCAGCACGCCGACGACGTCCCCAAGGGAGAACGGGTCCGCCATGTACGGCGCCAGCACCGAGGCATCCACGTCGAAGGACGTGAAGGGAGACAGCCCGTTGCCCAGCCGGAGGTTCGTCCAGCCGCGGAAGGTGGCGATGGCACTCTCCCGCTTGCCGTAGAGCGTCGTCACGCCGTCGCCCAGCCAGGCCGGGTTCTGGTGCACGTAGACGGCCGGCCCCTTCTGCAGCGGGAAGGTCATCTGGTTCTGCGCCCACGCCGGGAGGACGATTTCCCCGTTGTTCCACGTCGTCTCGTTCGGGAGGCCCTCGTGGACGAAGTACATGCTGAAGGAGCGGATGACCGGCGTGCTCCGGTTGCACAGCAGCTTCGCGCTGCCTCCCGTCTTCGAGTACAGGTCCTCGGGCAGCACCGTGAAGCGGACCAGGCCGCTCGTCGGGTCCTCGAGCTGCTTCCACGCGGAGAGCACGCGCACGCTCGTCTCCGGCAGGTCCACACCCGGCACCGGGACGCTGTACGTGGGCTGCACCTTCCCCGGCCGGGGGAAGTAGACAGCCGCCACCGGGAAGGCCCCCGTGGAGGTGTTGGTCTGGCGCCACGCATCATCCAGCAGCGGGTAGAGCCCGTTCGCCACCCGCAGCACCGTGCGGGCCTGCTCCAGCGGTGACGCCGTCCAGCTCGTGTTGAGCAGCGAGTCCACGTCCGCGGAGTAGATGCCCAGCAGGTTGCTCGCCACCTCCGGGTAGCGCAGGGAGACGATGGGGAGGAGCTCCTGGTTGAGCAGCGTCATCAGGTTCTGGAGCGGGAACTCCAGGGCGTAGGCCTGCACGTTGCTCAGCCTCCAGCGCGTCATCAACTGGCGCAGGTGGGACTGGGCCTCGTTGCGCCCCACCTCGTCCGCCAGGGCCTGCAGCTCCATGCGCGCCAGCCCCTGCTCCCGGCGGAGGGCGTCGATTTCCGCCCGCCGCTCCAGCGTGGTGAGGAAGTGCTCCAGCCAGGCGCTGAAGGCGCTCATCACCGTGGGCGGGTACGTGGACACGCTGCACTGGCACGCGTCCTGGAGCTGGCTGTAGGCCTCAGAGCGCAGCGTGGCCAGGTCCTGCGCCGTCAGCCGCCCCTTCTCCAGCAACTGCGCGGACTGGCCGGCCAGCTCCGCGCGCGTCTCCTGGATGGCGGTGAGCAGCTTGGGCATGAAGGCGCCCGCCGGCTCGAACTGGCGCACGGTGACGTTGAGCCTGCTCTGGTATTGCGCCTGCTGTGTCGAGTCCGTGGGCGGGATGCAGTCGCCGCGGTCGTTGAGGACCATGAGCAGGTCCACGTCCGTCTGGGGAATGACCGTGGTGCTCGGCTTGCGCACGACGTGCACGTCGAGGATGTCCTCGCGCGTGGCCATCCCGTCCAGGGTGCTGTCCTTCTTCATCTCCAGGAGGAGCAGGCTGCCCACGGGGAACTCGGGGAACGGCGTGTTGGGCAGGCGCAGGCCTCCCACGAAGCTGGCGGAGATGCGCGCGTCCGTGCCCCGCGTGTTGGTGGTGGACTGCCGCCAGGACGAGTTCGTCCCGCTCTCCGTCTTCTCGCACTCCTGCGTGCTGGCGGAGTAGCCAAGGGAGCCGCCCAGCGGCGATTGGGGGATGGTGCCTCCGAAGGACAGGTTCGCGGAGAAGCCGTAGCAGGTGGTGTTCGCGACCGAGTGCGACGTGTACTGCGCGCTGTCCACGACGAACGCGTTCTGCCTGCCAACGAAGGAGTTGGACTCGATGCGCAGCACGTAGCCTTCCGGACCGACCAGCGCGTCGCCGACGGAGATGTTCCCATTCGCCATGCCCTCCACGGGCTTCAGCCCCGTGTACGAGCGCAGCGCGCAGGTGGGCGAGTACACGTCGGCGTCGGGCACCTGGAGGGTGATGACGTCCTTGGCCCGCGCCGTCGCACGCCAGACATTCGTGTCGGGCACCGAGTGGGACGCGAAGCCGTAGACGTTGTCGCCCGGCAGGGCCCCGCCCTGCGTGAAGCGGGCGCTGGCGGCGCTGATTTTGAGCGAGGACGTCCCGCCCGACACCGGCAGCAGGTGCCCGTCCATCATCGCCGCGGAGGTCGCCGCGGTGTACGACGCCATGAAGCGCGCCCAGCGGGCGTCGGCCGTGCCCACCAGGTAGCGCAGTGCCGACAGGTCGTCACTGGCCTTGGAGAAGCGGGCCACCTCGACCCGGAGCTTGTCATTGAGGCTCGCGATGATGCTCGTGCTCTGCGCCTCGGCCAGCAGGTCGCTGACGAGCTGCGTGCGCTGGGCGCCGTAGCCGTCCACCTGGGCCTGGAGCGCGGCCGTCTTTCCCGCCAGGGTGCTGATGGCGGTCTGCTGATAGGCCAGGTGCATGCCCTGGTGGAGCTCGTGACGGTCCTGCGACTCGAGGAGCCCCGTGGCCGCGTGGTTGCGCGTGCGCTCCCGGGACATGCGCACCAGGGAGGCCAGGTTGCGCAGCGAGGGGGCGAGCGCGTCCACCCGCTCCGTGACGAGCAACTCCTCCAGGAGCGCCTTGGCGGCGGTGCCATCCACGGGCTCGGGCCTGCCCGCGCCGTCCGCCACGGCGCGCGCCAGGGGCAGGTAGCTCTGCCGCATC
Source organism: Pyxidicoccus sp. M6 (assembly GCF_055568925.1). Lineage (NCBI taxonomy): Bacteria > Pseudomonadati > Myxococcota > Myxococcia > Myxococcales > Myxococcaceae > Pyxidicoccus > Pyxidicoccus sp. M6. The sequence continues at coordinate 11,953,534 of NZ_CM145714.1, forward strand.
CGGTTGAACACCGAGCGCCAGCCCGTGTCCACCCGGGTGGCACCGTCCACCGCCGTGCCGAGCGCCACGGAGTCCGGCAGCGCACTCAGCACCGCCCAAGACTGGGCCACGGCACTGCTCACGCCTGGCGCCGTGCAGTCCTTGAGGCGGCAGGCGAAGTCGTGCGCCGCGCCCGCGAAGCGCAGCTTCAGGCTCATCGTCTGGAGCGCGTCGCTGACCACGAGGGCAAGCGGCGCGGAGGTCAGCGGGAAGCCGTCCCCCGGGAGCGCCGCCAGGAGGACCTCCTGGTCCGCCTCCAGGTGCGAGCGGGTGAGCCGCTCCTCGAAGTCGGAGGGCAGCGGCACCTGGTTGGCGCCGGTGAGCACCAGCCGGTTGGAGTAGACGCCCTCCCAGAACGCCTTGACGAGCAGGTGCGTGTCGCCCCAGAGCGCCTCGCTGGGAGGCAGCGTGGCGGGCTCGAGCGCGCGCCCCGCGGTGTACCAGCGCTGCAGCCCGCGCAGCCGGGCGTGCAGGGTGGTGTCCGCCGCGCTGCCCACGCCGGGCAGTGGCGCCTTGAACGCCTTCTCCAGCAGCGGCTTGAGCATGTCCCGCGCCGGGCCGTCATAGAGGGTGCCAGCCAGGGGAATGAGCCGCGCCTGCTCGGCGAGGGCGCCACACATGTCCAGCGCCGCGGCCACGCGCTCGTTGGACACGTGGTTGCCCTGGGCCAGCACGCGGCACAGCGCCAGCGTGTTGTTCAGCGCATCGGTGGCCGGGCTGGTGCCGTACGGCACCGGGGGCGTCTGGCTGCCCGTGCAGGCATCCGTGCCGAGCAGCGCGTTGTCGACGAAAGACAGGCTCAGGGAGGGGTTGGAGAAGTACTCGCCCTTGAAGCCCCGCCGGCTCAGGTCGGGTTGGGTCGGGTCATCCTCCCTCGGCGGATACAGGTCCGTGGGGAGGAGCTGCATCAGGTTCGTCGCGTCCCACATGAAGAACGAGGCCAGCGCGTTCCCCGTGTCCTCCATGTACTCGACGCTGACGGGCAGGTACTGCCCCGTGAAGAAGTAGTCGGTGGGCGTCTCGATGATGCCTTCCGAGAGGGTACTGAAGCGGTCCGCCCCCAGGTGCGCCACCTGCAGCCGGGCGCCGTCATCCGAGTTCACGACGAAGGACCACTCGCCCGTGGTGGGGATTTTGACGAAGCCCGTCCAGCGCATGGAGAAGTTGTTCACGCCGATGCCCTGCGACGGCCCGCCCTGGCCCCAGACGTAGTCCGACACCGCATCCAGCCGCACGAGGCGGTTGGACGACAGGCGCTGGCTGGAGGTGCGCGGCTGGTAGAGCCGGAGGATGGCCTGGAGCTGGGCGGAGGTGAGCTGGTCGCCATACCGCTCCGCCAGCAGCTTCAGGTCCGTGACGAGCTGGTTGTAGAACGCGACGCGGTCCACGCTGAGCGGGAGGGCGTCCTGCTCCAGCAGCTTGAGGTACTTCATCTCCCGCTCGAAGCGGGCCTGGGGCTGGCTGGTGGGGAGGTCATCGCCGGTGGTGCACTCGAACGCGCTGACGGCGGACGCGCGCGTGTCCGCCTTGGCGTGCACGGCGGTGAGCCCGCTCGGCGTCAGGCCCGGCTGGGAGTACTGGAGCCCGCGCTCCGACAGCCGCAGGTCGTCTCCAACGTAGTCGAGGTTGAGGTTGCCGTCGCAGGTGGCGGGGTCCGTCTCCAGCGCGTTCACCGTGGCGCGGCAGGCCCTGTAGACGGGATTGCAGGAGTAGACCTCCGAGCGGTCCCGGCACGTCGTGTCGTTCGTCCCCTCGCGCTCGTTGTAGCGCTTCACGACGTTCGTGAGCGTGGTGGAGGCAGCCTGTGTGAAGGGCTCAATCGTGTAGCAGGTGAAGCTGCCGTACGCGTCTTCGTAGCACTGTGAGCTGGAGTTGCCGTAATTGCGGGCGCCGTAGAACACGGACGAGGTGATGGGCGTGGCCGCGTACTGCCAGTTGGCGGCGATTTCCGCCGTCACCCGCTGCTGTGCAATCTGCTCGGCCGTCTGGTTGTAGTAGACGTTGATGCTCGTCGAGCAGTTCATCTCGGCGGAGCAGTAATGCTCCGTCACCACTTCGCCGGACAGCGCCACCCACTGCGTCTTCTCGGCCGGGGTCCAGTACTGCTCCACGCCGTAGGCCGGACGCCGGCAGTACCAGCGGGTGCAGGAATTGTAGTAGCTGACGCCGCACGCCTCGGCGGGCGCGCTGACATGGCACTTGTTCCGGAACACCCAGGGCCCGCGGCAGACCTGGTTCATCTTGTCCGCCACCGGCTCGGAGAAGCGCTCCGGCCGGCACGCCGCCCCGTCCACTTCCGCCTTCTGGCTCTCCAGCGAATCCGGGGGCCCTTCCTCAACTCCGCAGGCTCCGAGGACGGCGAGCACCAGCGCCAATCCCAAACATCGATAACCAACCCTTTGCACGTCTGCTCCTGGAGGCCCGCGCAACCACCCCGGCACGTGGCGACGCACTCCGACCCTTGATTACAGCCTTGTTGGAACTACCAATGAGCAGCGGTTCCCTGTCCCGGCGCCCGCACATATACGTGCGGGGCCGAAATTCCTGGTCATGCGGGGATGGCGCCGGAGGCGGGGATTTCAGCGCGGTCCCGGAGACTGCTGCTGGCGCAGCCCCTCGCGGAACACGGTGAAGACGGCCTGCCCGCAGCGGCCCGACACGTCCGCCCTCGCTCGCGCCACGCGGACCTCGTAGCGCGTGCCATTCACTGTCAGTGTCACGGGTTCGCCGACGCTCGCGAGCACGGGCGAGCCCCGTGCGCTCTCGAAACGCAGGCGCACACCTCGCGTCCCCGCCACTGCTTCGCAGCCCGCGTCCTCCCAGCGGACGCGCAGCTCCGGCACGAGGCCCGGCGGCAGCAGCACCTCGCCCTCCGGCGTGGTAGGCGCGCTCGGCACCGTGAGGAGCAGCAGCCGGCCCTGCTCGTCCCGCAGCGTGTCGCCCGCGAGCAGCGCCGGCTCCTCGCCGTCGCTGGAGAGACAGCTCCCCGGCTCGCGGTGGCTCACCCACGCCACGTTGCGCCCCTTCAGGTCCGCGAGCACGCCCGGCACGGTGAGGCTGTAGCTCACGCCACCCTTCACCGCGCCCGTCTCGTACTCCAGCACCGAGGCCCACTGGTCCTGGTAGCGGTACGCGCCCTGGAGCTGCCGCGCCACCGTGAAGCGCCGCTCCAGCCGTGGGCCCGTGCGAGCCACGTCCTCCGGCTCCTCCTTGAAGGCCACGTCCACCTGCGCGGCGCGCCAGACCTCGTCACACGGGCCCGCGACATGGGCCTCCGTGGGCGCGGACGCTGCCACCGCGGGCGTCGATGAGGAGACCGCCTCCGAGCGGGTGGAGACCGGGGGCGAGGACGCCACGGCAGGGCCCGCGTCCACGGCCGCGACCTCGGAGCGTGAGCGACAGCCCGCGATACACAGGCCCAGGAGAACCGCGGCGACAGTACGCCCGCTCACGGACACTCGGCGTACAGCACCGTGCCGTCCGCCGACACCTGGAAGTCCCGGCCCTCCACCTGACCTCGCGCGAGCAGCCGCTCCCGCTTGCGACGCACCGCCTCGCGACGGGCCTCCGCCGACCGCTCCACGTAGGGCACGAAGGCCTGGGCTCGCGCCGGCCCGCCCTTGTCGTCCGGCGCGTACCTCGCCAGCAGCGTGCGCGCCTTCACCGGGCCCGAGCCGTCGTCCGCGTCACCGTCATCCGAGAAGTCCACCTCCAGCGTGCCCCACTCATTCACGTCGCAATCACATGAGCCGCACCCGGGATAGCTGCAGCCGAGGAAGCCGTCGCGGCACGCCGCACACGCGGCCTTCGGAGACGCGCTGCACGCCGCGCACCCATTCCCGCCGAACGAATACGAGGACCACCCCGAGTTGCTCACCCCCGTGAGCTGGTAGCGGTAGTTCATCACGCTGTTGTGCACGACGCTGTACTGGTCCGCCACGTCGTTGCCGTTGTGGTCCAGCGCCAGGTTGTGTCCCAGCTCGTGGATGAAGGTGCCGCGCTGCTCTCCGGCGCTCGGGCTGGCCCAGCAGCCCATGCTGATGATGACGTCGTTGCCCAGCATCTCCGCCCGGCCTGATGAGCACGACGTGCTGCTGCTGTGCTTGTACCCCCACACCACGTAGTGGAAGTACGGCCGCCGCTCCGGGTTCACCGTGGAGAACGCGCTCGACTTCAGCGAGTAGAAGTCCACCCCGCCGCTGCACGCGCCGTAGCAGACCACCTCGTACCAGGGCAGCGTCCCGTCGATGAACGCGTGCAGCCGCACGTTGGAGTCCTGGGCGAACACCGCCGAAGCGTCCGCCACCAGCGACGCGTACGGCTGCCGCGTGAGGTACGGGTTCGTCGGGTGCTGCATCCAGTCCACCTCGACATAGACATCCCGCGCGGAGGGGCTGCCCCACTCGGAGAAGGAGAAGCCGTCGTTACCGAACAGCTCCAGCGGGTCCGGCACCATGTCCCCGTCCGAGTCCGACTCCTCCGGGTTCGTCCCCACCACCGGCTCCAGCGCGTCCGACAGGCCGTCCTCGTCCCCATCGTTGTCGTCGAAAATCGTGGACCACAACTCCTCGTCGTGGATGAAGCTCGCCGTGCCCGTGCTGCCCGGGTAGCGGCCCACCACCGCGCGCTGGGCGCCGGCGTTCTGCGTGCTCGCCGCGACGAGGTACGGGTACGTCTTCGGCCCGCTGTCGTCGTCGAGCTGGAGGAACTCCGTGTTGGAGCGCAGCAGGAAGATGAGGTGGTCTCCCGCGCCCGGCGTCGTGGACGAGACGCGGAAGGTCTCCTTCGCCTTCCAGGAGAAGGCCACGGGCACGCCGCCAAAGGGCTGGTTGGCCAGCAGCAGCGTGCCGTTGCGGTACAGGCTCGCCGTGCCGCCGCGCCCGTCCGCGTAGGCGCGCACCCAGACGCGGTAGTAGCCCGAGTCCGGCGCCGTGAAGGTCACACACGAGCGCGTCGAGCCGGAACAGTCGTCCCCCACCACCACCTGACTCCAGCCGCTCCTGTCTCGCAACACGTGCAGCACCGTGTCCGGGGCCGTGCCGGTGAGGTCTCGCGTCTCGAAGGTGTAGGTCTGCCCGGCGTCCAGGTACGTGCTCAGCCAGATGAAGCTGCCCCAGTCGCGCGATGCCACGTAGTGCGGCCCCGCCATCGCTACCATGGGCGCCAGCAGCACCAGCGCGTGCAGCACTCGGATGCAAGCCTTCATCGCGTCTCCTCCCGGCCGAAGAACCACTCCTTGAATGCGTCCTGCCTGCGGGCCTGCTCCTCGAGGGACAGGCCCTGCCACTTCACCCGCTCCTCCGCGAGCGCCTGCTGGTAGCGCGCGTCCACCTCTCGCGCGCGGGCATCAGCAGTGGAAGGCTCGGGAGGCGCGGCCAGCTTCGCGGCGAGGTTGAGCGCGGCCAGGTAGCGCCGCTCCTTCTCCGCGCGCGTCTCGGGAGTCGCGTCCAGGAAGGCGCGCTCCGTGCGCGTCACGAGCGAGGCCACGTCGTCCACCGGCTCCTCGCGCAGCAGCGCCTCCTCGTCGGGCGTCAGCGGTACCAGCGCGCGCGAGGCGAAGCGGGCCAGCGCGGACGGCTCGGCGGGCGTGCTCGCGACCTCCACCGTCGCGCCGTGGCGGGTCGTGGCGAGCTCCACCTGGACGCGGGGACCGGGCGCGTCCTTCGCACCGGCGGAAGCGGGCGTCGAGCCCTCGCGGGCCACCGTGGGTGCGGTGGGTGGAGGCGCGGCCCGAGGGCTCGGGCGCTCCGGTGCGTCCTCCATCACCCAGTGGGGTACGAGGAGCGGGACTCCCGCCGCGAGCAGCAGGATTCCGAGCACCGCGCCCCCCACCCCAGCCATGTCCACCCGTGCGCGCATGCGTCCCCCGGTCGCTGCCTCGCAGCTCTAGCGCCATTTCCTCGTGACTTCAAACCTCCCGAGGGATGGGCTCTCCGTCGCGTGACGCGCAGGTGCCGCGAACACACGACGCCGAGCGCCCCGGGGTGAACACTTGCCGCCACGCACGGGCCCGGGCGCGGCGGCCATCCGGAACATCCATCCCATGCACCGTGCCCGTCCCGCCTTCCGTCCCGCGCTCCTCCTCGCGATGGTGCTGCTGTGCGTGGCCGCCGTCCCTCCGAAAGCCGCCACTCCCGGTCCGCGCGTCTACGTGAGCAACGAGGCGTCCAATGACATCTCCGTCATCGACGCAACCACCGACCGCGTCATCGCCACCATCCCCGTGGGCAAGCGACCCCGGGGCCTGCGGCTGAGCGCGGACGGACGGACGCTGTACGTCGCGGTGAGCGGCTCCGCGCGAGGAGGACCCGGCGTGGACGAGAGCAAGCTGCCGCCGCCGGACCGGAGCGCGGACGGCATCCCCCGGGTGGACACCGTGAAGCTCCAGCTCGTCGACGTGCTGGAGAGCGGAGACGACCCCGAGTCCTTCGACCTGTCCCCCGACGGCCAGCGCCTCTACGTGTCCAACGAGGACGCCTCGCTCGCCTCCGTCGTGGACGTGGCCTCCCGCAAGGTGACGAAGACCGTACCCGTGGGCGGCGAGCCCGAGGGCGTCACCACCCGCCCCGACGGCCGCGTCGTCTACGTCACCAGCGAGGAGCACCACCAGGTCTTCGTCCTCGACACGACCACGAACACCGTGGCCGCGCGAATCCCCGTGGGCCAGCGCCCGCGCTCCATCGCCTTCACGCCGGACGGCCGGTACGCCTTCGTCACCGCCGAGTGGGGCCGCACCGTCAGCGTGGTGGACGCACAGAAGCACGCGGTGCTCGCCACGATTCCAATTACCAGCGAGCGCGTGAAGCCCATGGGCGCCGCCGTCTCGCCGGACGGGCGCACGCTGTATGTCACCAACGGGCGTGGCGGCTCGCTCACCGTCATCGACGTGGCCACGCCGGCGGTGACGCGCACCGTGGAGGGCGTCGGCGAGCGGCCATGGGGCGTGGGCGTCTCGCCTGATGGCAGGAAGCTCTACACCGCGAACGGCCCGTCCAACGCACACCACGCACACCATCGCCTCGACGCTGGAGAACCTGGTGTTGCTGGCGCTGCTGTTCATCGGTCCGGTGGAGGAGCAGCACCAGGTGGATGTGACGGTGAACGGCGTGTACTGGTACTTCGTCGTCGCGAGCTGGGTGCCCACCTATTGCATCCTCATCCTGGCCCCCGCGGTGCTCGGAAGCCGAAGGAGGGTGGCCATGTCGGAGGCGGCAAGGGACGACAGCGGGAGCACGCGGCGGAATGCGGCACTGTGGACAGGCGTGTTGCTGCCGCCCTTCGCGTGGCTGCTCGCGTTCCAGGTGAGCTACAGCCTGGTGACGACGGACTGTCAGAAGGCGCGGCCCGCGCTGTTACACGCGGTGATGGTGGGTGCGCTGGTGCTGCTCGGCGTGGGCGCGCTGTGCGCGTGGCGTTCGTGGAAGGCGCTGCACGGCACGCCGGGCACGCTGGAGGACCCGGGCGCCGGGCGGGCTCGGTTCATGGCCCTGTTCGGATTGGGGACGAGCGCGCTGTTCGCCCTGCTGCTGCTCCACACCGCGATGCCCACGTTCCTGCTGAGGCCCTGTGGCTGAGCGACGCGCCATCAGGAAAGGCGGCATCGAGGCCTCAGCCGTCGGGCGGGAAGAGCACTCCCGGCGCTCCCCGGGGTTTCCCCGAGTCGGCACCGGTGCGGCTCGACGAACCCCCGCGTGGCAACGGACGTCTGGGTCAGGGCGAGGCAGCCCCCAGCAGGCCGCCCCGCTCCGCGGGGAGGAGGCCTCATGGAATGAAGGCTCATTCCATTCCTCCCGGCACTCGGACGGCGACACATCCCCTCCCTATCGAGCGGATGCTCGGTGGAATGAGCGTTCATTCCGGTGCTCCTGCACCCCAGACGACGACTCCGCCCCGCCCCGTGGCCCGGGTGCCCCATGGAATGAGCGTTCATTCCGGTGCTCCTGCACCCCAGACGGCGACTCCGCCCCGCCCCGTGGCCCGAGTGCTCCATGGAATGAGCGTTCATTCCGGTGCTTCCGGTCACCGGGAGGTCCACCGTTGCTACTCCGCTGGGCGAAGGGACCGTGGAATGAGCGTTCATTCCGGTGCGCCTGGTCACCGGGAGGTTTCCCGTCGCTACTCCGCCGGACGAAGCCCCTGCGGAATGAGCATTCATTCCCATGCTCCGAGCCGCCGGGAGACACCTCATTCCCCAAGCGCTGGGAGGAGACTCCGCGGAATGAGCGCTCATTCCGCTCCGCCCAGTCGGCGGAAAGCACCTCGCTCCTGCTCCGCCCGATGGAGTCCCCGCGGAATGAGCGTTCATTCCCATGCCCCGAGCTGCGGGAAGCGCCTCACTCCCAATCCACTGGGCGGAGGCTCTGCGGAATGAGCGCTCATTCCGGCGTCCCCGGCCGTCGGATGGCGCCTCCTGCCAAACAGTCCGCATGCTCGCCGTGGGTGAGGACGGGCACATCGCCATTCACAGGTCTCGGGCATCCGCTCCACCCGGGTACCTGCCCTCGTGGCAAGCCCCGATGACTCGGGGATGGCAGGCGGGTCCGCTGCGCCTGATGGGGCTGCTCTTCCCGACGCTGGCGTGGGCCCATGGCGGCGAGCACCACCTCACCGCGCGCACCGTCCTGGGCTGGTGGACGTGGGACCCGCTGGTACTGGGGACGCTGGCGGTCTCCTCGTTCCTCTATGTACGCGGGCTGTGGCGACTGTGGCGCAACTCAGAGCCCGGCCGTGGCGTGCGCCGCTGGAAGGCAGTGGCCTTCGCGCTCGGCTGGCTCACGCTGGCGGTGGCGCTGATGTCCCCGCTCGACGAGCTCAGCGACATCCTCTTCTCGGCGCACATGACGCAGCATGAATTGCTCATGCTGGTGGCCGCGCCGCTGCGGGTGCTCGGCCGGCCGCACCTGACGGCCCTGTGGGCCCTGCCCCTTCCCGCCCGCGAGCGCGTGGCTCATGCCGTCCAGGCTCCACTCGTGCGTTCGACGTGGCGCGCGCTCACGGGGCCCTTCGTGGTGCTGCTCGTGCATGCGGTGGCGCGCTGGGTCTGGCACATCCCCGTGCTCTTCGAGGCGGCGCTCCGGAGCGAGGCCGTGCACGCGGTACAACACCTGAGCTTCTTCTTTACCGCCGCGCTCTTCTGGTGGGCCCTGCTGCGCGGTCGCTACGGCCGCGCGGGCCATGGCGTGGGAGTCCTCTTCGTCTTCGCCACCGCCGCGCACACGAGCATCCTCGGCGCGCTGCTCACCTTCGCTCGCTCCGTCTGGTATCCGCTCTACGAGGGCCGCGCTCGCGAGTGGGGCCTGGGCGCGCTCGAGGACCAGCAGCTCGCGGGGCTCATCATGTGGATACCGTCGGGTGCCATCTTCATGGCGCTGGGGCTGGCGCTGTTCGCGGCGTGGCTCGGCGAGTCGGAGCGACGGGTGTCGCTCGGCGCGACGGCTACGCCCACGGCTCCGGCTCCGAAGGAGGTCCGCCCGTGAGCCCGCGACGCATGGGAGTGACACTCGTGGCGCTGATGCTGATGGCGCTCGCGGGCTGCAATCACGACGCGGAGGAGCGTGCGGCCCAGCTCACCGGAGGCGACCCGGCGCGCGGCAAGGTGGCCCTCCAGCACTACGGCTGCGGCGGATGCCACGTGATTCCCGGCGTCCCGGCAGCGAGTGGGCAGGTCGGACCGTCCCTGGAGGCCATCGGCGTGCGCTCGTACCTGGCGGGCCGGCTCACCAACTCGCCGGAGAACCTGATGCAGTGGGTGTGTCACCCGCAGCAGGTGGAGCCCGGCAACGCCATGCCGGACGTCGGAGTCACCGAGGAGGACGCGCGCCACATCGCCGCGTACCTGTACACTCTGCGGTAATGGCGCATGGACCGAGTGCTGCTGCCAGCAACATGCCCGGACGCGTCACCCAGCCTGAATGACACGTGGACCGAGTGCTGCTGCCAGCAACATGCCCGGACGCGTCACCCAGCCTGAATGACGCGTGGACCGAGTGCTGCTGCCAGCAACATGCCCGGACGCCAGCCAGCCTGGAGGTGCCGCGAGGTGAGCGCGGCAGTCGGTGCACATCCCCGCCACGGTCGTCCTGGCTCAACCGTCCCGCTTGAGGGCCTCGTTCGGAGCCACGCGCATCGCCGAGGCCGCCGGAAGCCAGCTCGCCGCGAGCGCGGTGAGCAGCAGCACCACGGGCGCGCCGAGGAAGATGAGCGGGTCATACGTGGAGACACCGAAGAGCATCGCCGCGAGCGCCCGCGCCACCAGCGCGGCCCCCACGAGCCCCGCCATGAGCCCCAGGCCCGTGAGCCGCATCCCCTGCCCGATGACCATGCGCAGCAGCCGGCGCGGCGTCGCCCCCAGCGCGCTCCGAATCCCCAGCTCGCGGGTGCGCTGCGCCACCCAGAAGGCGAGGATGCCGTACAAGCCCACCGCCGCCAGCACCACCGCCAACACCGCGAACGCGCCGAGCAGCCCACCCACCACGCGCGCCTGCGCATAGCTCTCCTCCACCACCGTCTCCAGCGGACGGGCCTTCACCATCCGGAGGCTGGCATCCGTCGCGCGGAGCCGCTGGTGCAGCAGGGGCATGAGCTGTCCGGCGGGCAGCGTGGACTTCACCGCGAGGTTCAGGTTGTGGCGCAGGTCCTGGAACAGGGGCACATAGATGTCCCCCGAGGGCATGACGGAGAGCCGCTCCATCGGCACGTCCCCGACGACGCCCACGACTTCGTGGACCTTCCGCTCACCCGAGTCCACCACATCCAGCTCGAGCCGCGCCCCGACGGCGCTCCGCCCCGGAAGGAAGCGGCGCGCGAAGGCCTCGGTGACGACGACCACGCAAGGGCTGGAGGCCGTGTCACGCGCGTCCGGATAACGGCCCTCCTTCAGCGGAATCCCGAGCGCCTGGAAGTAGCCCCCGGTGACGGGCACGTAGCCCACCTGGGGCGAGGCCTCGCCGGACGAGGCCTCACCCACGAGCTGGAAGCGCGTCGTCTGCCGCCACACGCTGCCCGAGAAGGGCAGGTTGCCCGTGAGCCCCACGGCGGACACGCCGGGAATCGACTCGATGCCGGCGAGGAGCTCCCGAGCAACGGAGGCCGCGGCGTCTTCGCCGGAGTACTTCTCCAGTGGCAGGAACACCTCCGCCACCGTCACGCCGCGCGGCTCGAAACCGAGCGGGACATCCTGGAGCTTCCACACCGTGCGCAGCATGAGCCCCGCGCCCACCAGCGGCACCATCGCCAGCGACAACTGGACGACGACGAGCACGGAGCGGGTGAGCCCCAATGAGGTGACGCGCGTGCCTCGCGCCATGGAGACGAGCGCCCCCGTCCCCCGCGAGGCATGGAGCGCGGGCAACAGGCCCACCAGCACCGCCGTCGTCAGGGAGACCACCGACGCCGTCACCAGGACGAAGGGCTCCACGCCCGGCCCGGACATGAGCTGCGGAGGGACGAGGGTGCCCATCAAGTCCCGCCCCCACAGCGCGATGAGCAGGCCGAGGACGCCGCCGAGCAACGCACGGACCGCGCTCTCCACGAACACCAGCCGGACCAGGTGTGCCCGGCTCGCGCCCAGCGCGAGGCGCACCGACATCTCGTGCAGGCGCGAGCTTCCCCGCGCCAGGAGGAGGTTGGTGAGGTTGGCGCAGCCGAGCAGCAGCAACAACGCCGCCACCACGCTCACCACCTGCAACTGCGTGCGGGACTGCTCGACCCAGAGTTGATGCAGGGGCTCCACGCTCGCGCCGGTGAGCACCACGCCCGGAACGCGCTCGGTGTCCAGGGCCAGCCGGACGAGCTCGGAGCGCCCCTGCTCGGGAGTGAGGCCCGGCTGGAGCCGACCGAAGACGCGCAGCGCGCTGCCCTGCTCGGTGGCCGGGTCCAACGCCAGCGGCTTCCAGACCTCCACCTCCGGCTCGAGCTGGAAGCCCGCGGGGAGGACACCGACGATGGTGTGGACCCGGTCATCCAGGACGATGCTCCGCCCGAGCACGCGCGGGTCCGCGCCGTACAGCCGCTGCCACAGGGAATGCGCGAGCACGGCCTCGGAGTCCCCGCCGGGCACCTCGAGCTCCGCGCCCCAGAGCCGCCCCAGCACGGGCTGCACTCCGAGCATCGGGAGGAGCCCGGCGGAGGCGCGGCCCACCGTGAGCCGGTCATCCGCCTCGGTGCCGCTGAGGACCTGCCGTCCTCCATGGAAGCCCTCGATTCGGGAGAAGCTCCGCGCGCCCTCGCGCCAGGCGTTCCACACGGGGAGCGTCACGCGGACCCTGTCGCGCAGGGGCCCCGCGCCCGCGCCCGGCGTGGTCGTCTGGAAGAGCCGGTAGAGCTGCGAGGCCTCCGGGTACGGCAGGGGTCGCCAGAGCACCTGGTACACGATGCTGAAGACGGACGTGGTCGCTCCAATGGAGAGCGCCAGCGTGGTGACGACGACCGCGGTGAACACCTTCTCGCGGAGCATCGAACGCACGGCGAGCCGGAGTTCCTGGAGGAGTGAGGCCATGGGGGGTGTATCGGCGCGAGCGGGCAGACCCGTGCGAGGGGCCTGGGAGGGACGTCGCGGATGTGAGCAACAAGAGTGCCATGTCCGGCCACTCGAAGACGGAGCCTCCCGCCTCGCTGCATGGCGGCGAGCCGTCTCGGCCGCCTGGCGGGCATGCCCGGAAGTGGGAACACGCGGTCCCATTCCCGGGCACACCTCGGGCACCGTCACGCTCGCGGCCCGGCTCCTTGCGGCATCGTGCGTCGGCCGACCTACGCCTGCGGCATCGCGCGCCCGGCCGCAGAGGATGCATCGAGAGGGAGCGGCAGAGTGGCGTCCTCGCTGGAACGCAGGCCCTCGGCACCGGGGGCCAATGGCCGCGCGCCGGTGAGCCACTCGCGCGTGCGCGACACCAGCCACTTCACGCCCAGCAGCGCGTCCTTCACCAGGGCCACGGGCGCTCGAGCCGACAGCAGCGGTGGCCCCTTCAGCGTTCCCTGCGGCGAGTCCTCGGGCATCGGATTGATGCCCACGCCCAGCTCGTAGACCATCTTCCCGCCGAGCGACGCCGTGTAGAGCGCCAGCCCGCACGCGGCGAGCCCCAGCACCGCCGTGACGACGGTGGGCTCGCGCTTCAGCCGCCACGCCGTCACGCCCAGAGCCCCGAGCAGGATGACCGAGTTGCCCACGCCATGCAGGAAGGTCATGTCCCGGGCGCGAGGAGAATCCATCCGCACCTCCTGGCTGGCGGCCAGTCCCGCGACACCCGCGAACACGCCGCTCAGCGTGCCGGCCACCCACACCCGACGAGCGACCCTCGCCCAGGCCCGGTCACCCGTCGCCACCGAGATGAGGTCCGCCACCGCCGCCGTGGGCAGCAGCGCCAGCGGTGCGTGGACCACCGAGGGGTGCAGCTCATGCAGCAACATCTCTCTCTTCATCGCCCGCCCTCCTGGCTTCGACGATGAAGGGTAGGCACCCCACTGAGCCACGGCAGGCACGGCTGCCTGCCCGCCCTGCATCCGGATCCGCTCCTGTCGTGCGGTCTCGCCTCCGTGTCTCAGGCAGTAACGCCAGACTGCCTGCCCTCCAGGGGGCTTCCATCCAGTCGTCGCGTTCCGGCTTCATGCCCTGGAGGGATGACGCGAGCCTGCCGAGGCCTCCAGCGGGACGCATCCGACCGGAGTGTCCTGTCGCCATGCCTTGAAGCGATGGAACGCGTCTGCCTGCCCTCCAGCCTGACGGTGCTCAGCCGGCGTGTCCCGCGTCCAGGCTCTGCATCTGGGACACTGGGATGGTGAGGGGCAGCTCCTGCCGGGTGAGCACTTCACAACCGTCGGCGGTGACGAGAATCGTGTGCTCGAACTGGGCGGAGAGGCTCCCATCCTCCGTGACCACGGTCCATCTGTCCGGCATCACGCGGATGCCCTTGCGTCCGAGGTTCACCATCGGCTCGATGGTGAGGACCATCCCCGAGCGAAGCTTGATGCCCGTGCCGCGCCTCCCCGTGTGAGGCACTACCGGCGGACCATGCATCTGGTGACCGATGCCATGGCCGCCGAACTCCTCCACGACGGAGCAGCCCTCCTTGTGCGCGAGCTCCTCGATGGCCGCGCCGATGTCGCCCAGCTTCGCGCCATGACGCACCACCGCGATGCCCGCGTCCCGGCAGCGCCGCGCCACGTCCACCACGTGCCGAGCCTCCGCCGACACCTCTCCGATGAGGAACGTGGCCGAGGTGTCCCCGTGGAAGCCGTCGAGGAATGTCGTCACGTCCACATTGATGATGTCACCCGGAGCGAGGTGCTCGTCCGGACGAGGGATGCCGTGGCAGACCACGTGGTTTCGACTGGTACAGACGGTGGCGGGGAAGCCGTGAAAGCCCAACTGGCTTGGCCTGCCACCCCGGCGCACCGTGTCCTCGCGAACCCACGCGTCGATGTCCGCCGTGGAGATTCCGGGCGCGAGCCGCGACGCCACGTACGCCAACGTGCCCGCGGCCGCCTGGCTGGCGCGACGCAGGCGCTCCACGTCGGTACCCTTGAAGAGGGGAATCGTCATGCCGGGCAAGGTGGCGTCCATCCCGGCACTCCGTCCAATGCTGTTTCAGCATGACAGAGAGCCCGGCGTGTACCGGGCCTTCGGAGCGCGGTAGTCTCCGGACCGTGAGCCTCACGCACATCCAGTCCTTCGTCGCCGTGGCCGAGGAGTGCCACGTGGGCCGAGCCGCGCGGAGGCTGCACCTGACGCAGCCTCCGCTCAGCCGTCACATCCTCGCGCTCGAGGACGAGCTCGGCGCACCGCTGTTCGAGCGGACGGGGCGCGGCATGCGCCTGCTCCCCGCGGGCGAGGCGTTCCTCGTCCACGCTCGCCGCATCCTCGCGGAGGTCGACGCGGCGGTGCACACGGTGCGAGGCGTCGCGAGCAACCGCACCAGCATTTGAGCCTGACCTTCCTCGCGAAGGACGACGCCGCCAGCTCCACCATCGGCTGGCTGCGCGGTACACACGCCTATTCATGAGGTGAGGACCCCGCGGAATGACGGTTCCCTCCACTTTGGAGGCACCGCATACCAGCTCCTCAGCACAACCTGCTGAATGCCCCGCGATGGTCACTCCGGTGTCAGGAGAAGTGCCTTGAGGAATGAGCATTCCCTCCGTTGCAATGCCCCCATTCCGGGCAGCCAGCGCCAGGTCCTGAATGTGCGGCGCCCTCCGCTCCGTCAGGCGGAATGCATGGCGGAGTGAGCGCTCCTTCCACCGTGGCGGCATCACGAGCCAGGCATTCCAGTTCCAGAACCTGGATGCGCGGCGCTCACCTCTCCGTCGTCAGGCGAAGTACCTCGTGGAACGAGCGCTCATTCCACCACTGCGGCACCACGAGCCAGGCATTCCAGTTCCAGGACCTGGATGCACGGCGCTCACCTCTCCATTGTCAGGCGAAGTACCTCGTGGAATGAGCGCTCATTCCACCGTGAAGACACACGAGCCAGGCGGTCAATCCCAGCTCCTGCATGGAATGACGAGGCCCATGAGGCCTTCAACGTGCGCTGACGCTCGAACCTGGGACGTCACCTCGTGGTGCTCCGCATGTCAGACCCATCCGGTAGACAGGCAGTCACTGACGATGTGTTCCCGGCAGCTGGTCGCCGAGGGTGTGGGAAGGGGATGGGGTCATGTGGTTTCACGAATCGGTGCACGCCAACGCCATGCACGGCATGGCGAAGGTCCTGGCGGATCGCGGCTACGAGAAGGTGCAGACCTGGGAACTGGCGCGAGTCATCGGCTGCTCGGTGGGTACGCTGTACCGCCGCTACGGAAACAAGGAGGGCATCTCCCTCGCGGTTCGTGACTTCACCGAGATGTGTCTCAGTGAGCAGGCACGCTCGGCCTTCGAGTGGAAACGCCAAGAGCCGGGCGTGGGCTTCCGCGAGGCCTTCCATGCATGGTGGTGGGAGCTGGCGTGGTGGGCGTTGCAACAACGAGCCCTCTTCGCCTTCACCTTCCTGCACTGGCATCCGCGGGCCCATACACCGGATACGCACCCGCCGTTCTGGCCTTCGTACCCGGGAGCCATCATCCGCTCGCAGTCATACGGCGGCGCAACCCGGGCACTGGTGCGCGAGGTGCTGGAGATTGGCGAGCGCGAGGGCGTCTTCGCTCCTGGCTGCGGCCGCGTGGGCGAGAAGCTGGTATGGGGCGCGCTGACGGAGCTGGCGCGCTCGGTGGCGCAAAATGATGCACAGGTGGGCGAGGCCGAAATCCTCGCCTCGGCCACGGCACTCTGGCGTGCACTGATTCGTCCCGAAGACTCCGGCCCGCGAGGTGCTGGCACTCCCCCTCCCACCACGAAGGAGCCCTCCCCCGGAGAAATGAGCGGTTTCGCGACGGCGGGTACATCGCTCTCACAGGAAATGACAGTCGCCGCCCCACCTCCTGGTGATGCGACCTCAGCGCGAACAGCGGCGGACGAAACTTCCTTGCGAGCAGAGGCGCATGCGACTTCAACGCAGACAGCGGCGGATAAGACTTCAGGGCTGACCGTAGCGAATGCGACTTCAACGCGGACAGCGGCGGATGCGACTTCAGCGCCGACCGTGGCGGATACGACATCAGCGCCGGCCGTGGCGCATGCGACCTCAGCGCCGGCCGTGGCGGATGCGACTTCAACGCGGACAGCGGCGGATGCGACTTCAGCGCTGGCTGTGGTGGCGGGAGCGCAGCCACCTCGTGCGAGCGAAGCAGCCGAAGTCCCTCACGTGAAGCTGGAGTCGGCGCTGGCGACTGGCTGTCGGACCAGGTTCGTCCTTCGGCGAAGCGCATTCACGGGTCCGAGGGCGGTCCGGCGGCGGGCAGGAGCAGCCCATTTCGCAGGCCGCCCTCGGACACGAGCCGCCCGGCGTCGTTCAGCACGTGACGGTGACCCCACCTGCAGTCCTCAGCCGCTGACGTCACCGCGTGCCCGTCAGCCGGTGCATCCGGTAGAGCAAGCGGAATGTCCGGACCGTGCACGCCGCAATTCCCTTCGAGCCACTCTCCGTGCTCCGCTCCATGCCTTCGACTCCGTCCCTGGGCGCTCCTGCTCGCGCTGTTGCTGTCAACAGGAGCAGGAGCGCAAGCCTCCGACGGCGGCGCGGACGGGTTCGTGGCCACGGCCGGAGACGGAACTGACGCGGGCGTCGCCACGACCGGAGACGGAGCCGATGCGGGCGTGGCCTCGGAGCCTGGCACTCCTGCTCCCGAAGGCGCGCGCTCCTCCGCCGGAACCGTCATCACGGGCACGCGACTGCCCCGTCCCATGCGCGACGTCCCCGCCACCACGGTGGTGATTCCTCGCGCTGAAATCGAGCGGAGCCCCACACTCACGCAGGATGCGCTCGTGCGCACCCTGCCCTCCGCCACCACGTTCCGCCGCACGCCCAGCCTCGTGTCGGACCCCACCGCGCAGGGGCTCAACCTCCGAGGGCTCGCGCCCTCGGGCGTCGCTCGCGGCCTCGTGCTCCTGGACGGCATTCCCGTGAATGACCCGTTCGGCGGGTGGATTTTCTGGCGTTCGCTGCCCCGGCTCGGGCTGGAGCGCATCGAGGTCGTCCCCAGCGGCAGCTCCGCCCTCTATGGCAGCGCCGCGCTCGGAGGCGTGGTGCAGCTCGTCTCGCGTCCCATCGCACGCCCCGAGCTCGCGGCGGACCTCGCCTACGGCAACCTCGACACCGGCTTCTTCGCCGCGCGGGGCGCCGACACCTGGGGCCCTGTCCGCGCATCGCTGGAGACGGAGCTGCTCACCAGCGACGGCTATCCCCTCGTCGTCGCCTCGCAGCGGGGCTCCATCGACACGAACACGCCCAGCAACCACGCCGTGCTCAATGGCCGCGTCGAGTCGGACGTCTCGGAAGCGCTCTCCGTCTCCGCCCGCGCGGGCCTCTTCCGGGAGAACCAGAACGGCGGCACTCGCTCCACCACCGCCCGCGTGGAGCAGGCCCACTTCGGCGCGGGTGCCCGACTTCGCACGGAGAGACTCGGCACCTTCGCCCTGGACGTCTACGGCCGGTTGCAGCGCTTCGAGCAGCAGCGCGCTCGCGTGGCGCCGGACCGCGCTGTCGAAGCGACGGCGGCCTCGCAGGACGTGCCCGCGGATGACCAGGGCGCATCACTCGTGTGGACGGTTCCTGCGTTGACGTGGGGCGGCACGCACGTGCTCACTGCTGGCGCGGACGTCCGGCGCATGGCAGGCACCTCGGAGGAGCACCTCTTCCCTCCCGAGCCCACCCCGGCCTCCACGCTGCTGCGCGCCGCGGGTGGCGAGCAACTCTCCGGCGGCGTCTTCCTCCAGGACCTCTACACCGTCTCCCCCGCGCTGGAGCTGTCCGCCGCGCTCCGCCTGGACCTCTGGCGCAACTCGCAGGGCGAGCAGCGCGTGGAGCGTGCCAGCGGCGACGTGGAGACCACCGCCTTCGAGGACCGCACCGAGCAGCAACTCAGTCCGCGCCTGGGCATCCGCCTGCGTCCCGTGGACTGGCTCACCCTGCGCGCCTCCGGCTATCGCGCCTTCCGCGCCCCCACGCTCAACGAGCTGTACCGTCCCTTCCAGGTGGGCACCGTGCTCACCGCCGCCAACGCGGACCTGCGCGCGGAGCGCCTCTGGGGCGCGGAGGCCGGCGTCGAGGCCGGACCCTTCCAGGGACTCACGGCGCGCGTCACCGGTTTCTGGAACGTGCTCGACGACGCCATCACCAACGTCACGCTCGCCGAGCCGCTGCCGGACGGCACCACCCGCCAGCGGCAGAACCTGGGCCGCGCGCGCGTGCGCGGCGTGGAGGCCGGCGTGGACTGGCGGCTGTCAGCCCGGTGGACGGCGCTGCTCGCGTACACCTTCGTGGACCCCACCGTCCTCCTCGCGCCGGGACAGCCGGAGCTGGTGGGCAAGCAGCTCGCGCAGGACCCTCGGCACCGGGGCACGGCCATCGTCAGCTTCGAGGACCCGGCCCTCCTCACCGCCACGGTTCAGCTTCGCGTCACCGGGCCGCAGTACGAGGACGACCTCAACGAGCGCGGCATGGGTGGCTATGCCCTGGTGGACGTGGCCGCGAGCCGCCACCTCTTCTGGAAGCTCGACGTCTTCGCCGCGGTGGAGAACCTCTTCGACCGCGAGTACCTCGCCGGTCGCGCGGGCGTGGACACGCGGGGTCCACCGCTCATGGCGCGCGTGGGCCTGCGGCTGCGCGGAGTGCCCTGAACACAGCATCCCCTGCCAGGAGCACCCGCGCGGGGCATGAGCTGCACGAGGCGGACTGGCCCGCCATCGCCGAGGCCCTCATCGCCCAGACCGGTGCCGCGCGGGCGCCGCGGTGAGCCTGTCGCCGGCTCAGCGAATCGTGCACACGCGCACCGCACACCGGGCCGTTGAACCAGCGGCCCTCTCAGCGAATCGTGCGCACCGGCCGCACCGGGCCGTTGAACCAGCGGCTCAGCTCCACCACGTCGTCCACGCGGCGCGCGGGCGGCAGGCTGGAGAGAAAGACGCGACCGTACGCCTTCGTCACGATGCGCCTGTCCAACATCGCGACGATGCCCCGGTCCGCCTGCGTGCGGATGAGCCGCCCGAAGCCCTGACGCAACGCCAGCGCCGCCTGCGGCAACTGGTACTGCTCGAAGGGCTCCTCGCCCCGCTGCTGAATCTGATGGATGCGCGCCGCCACCAGCGGGTCCCCCGGTGACGCGAAGGGCAACCGGTCGATGATGACCAGGCTCAGCGCGTCCCCCGGCACGTCCACGCCCTCCCAGAAGCTGTGCGCCGCGAAGAGCACACTCGGCGTCTCGCGGAAGGCCTCCAGCAATTGCTGCTTCGGCCGCTCGCCCTGGAGCAGCGCCTGGTAGGGCAGCCGCCCCGCCGTCAGCTCGTACGCGCGCACCATGTTGCGCAACGAGGTGAAGAGCACGAAGGCGCGGCCTCCCGTCACCTCGCAGAGCTGGAGGATTTCCTCCGCCGCCGCCTCGATGAAGCCCGGCGCCGCCGGGTCCGGCAGATGCGTGGGCGTGTACAGGGCCGCCTGCGTGGGGAAGTCGAACGGGCTGGGCACCGCCAGCGTCCGCACCTGCGTCACCGGCTGCCCGTCCTCGCCGTACAACCCCATCCGCTTCGCGAAGAAGTCGAAGCGGCTGTCCGCCGCCAGCGTCGCGGACGTGTACACCACCGTGTCGAGCGCGCCGTACATCCGCTCGCGCAACTCCTTCGCCACGTCGATGGGGCTGGCGCGCAGGAAGATGCCCTTGCCACGCTGCTCCGCCCAGTACACGTGGTCCGGCGACTCGGCCTTCAGCAGGAAGCCGAGCTGCTCGTCCAATTCGTCCGCGCGGCGCGTGAGGGCCGCCAATTCCGGCTCGCGCTCGCCCACGGTGAAGGAGGACATCGCGCCCAGCGACTCGCGCACGCTCTCCACCGCGGTGGACAGCTTCTCCATCGTCTCCGGCTTCAGCGCCACCGAGGACTCGAGCCCGGACAGCCCCAGCGCGCGAGGCGCCTGCGCGAAGAGCGCCTCCGCGCTGCTGCGCAGCCGCGCCGCCAGCGCGCGCAGCATGGCGTGACGCGAGTCCTCCTCCTTCAGCGCCACGACGGCGTCCCGAGCCAACTCCTCCAGCCGGTAGTTGGAGACGCTCACCCCGAAATGGCCGCTGGCCGCGTCCTCCAGCGCGTGCGCCTCGTCGAAGATGACGGCGTCGTACCAGGGCAGCACACCCTCGTTGCGCTTGCCGGAGCTGCGCAGCGACAGGTCCGCGAAGAAGAGGTGGTGGTTCACCACCAACAGGTCCGCGCCCTCCGCGCGCTTGCGCATGCGCGTGACGTGGCAGTTCTCATACAGCGGGCACTTCGTGCCCATGCACGTCTCGGACGTGGTGGACAGGCGCGACCAGGCGCTGAAGGACTCGGGGAGGTCCAGCTCGGCACGGTCTCCCGTCTCCGTGGCATCCGCCCACTTCTTCAGCTTCGGCCAGAGGCGGGCCTCCTCGCGCGAGGAGAACTGCGGGTCCTTCGAGAACGCGTCGTAGCGGTGCAGGCAGAGGTAGTTGCTGCGCCCCTTGAGGTACGCGGCCTCGAACTGGAGCCCCATCTTCTCCCGCATCAGCGGGAGGTCCTTGAAGAAGATCTGGTCCTGCAGCGTCTTCGTCGCGGTGGACACCACCACGCGGCGCCCCGACAGCAGCGCGGGCACCAGGTAGGCGAGCGTCTTGCCCGTGCCCGTGCCGGCCTCCGCCAGCAGGTAGCTGCGCTCGTTGAAGGCTCGCTCTACTGCGCGTGCCATCTGGAGCTGCTCGGGGCGGTGCTCGTACGCGGGCAGCGCCATTTCGAGCGCCCCTCCGGGACCGAGGAGGCTGTCGACGGTGTGGGACGTGGAACTGGGGAGCGACATCGGCACCGGACGCAAGGAGAACGGGGGCGGCCGGACAAGATAGCAGCGAGCCCCGATTCAGGCGCGTTTCCGTCCACCGCCGGCCCCGGCCCCTCGCATGCCCGGCCGGTCCACGGGGAGGCACCCACCGCGCCGGGGCGTGCCTCAGGGCCCCGACATCCGCTCGCGCCGGGGCGTGCCTCAGGGCCCCGACATCAGCTCGCGCAGGTTCTGGAACATGAACACGGCCATCGCCACCAGCGCCAGCAGCAGCACCGTCAGGGCGAGGGTCTTCACGCGCTTCTGCGCGGCGGACGGGCCGGAGGTCACCTCGGACGTCGCGGGCACCACCAGCGTGGCCCGCCGCACCAGCTCGTCCCGGCCGCGCTGGGCCATCGTATCGTCCGGCGCCCGCGCCAGCCGCAGCCGGTATAGCCGCCCCAGCATGGCCAGCTCGCCGCGCCCCATGGCCAGCGTCATCAGCCGGTCATGCGCGTCCCAGTCGTCCCACCGCGCGGCCAGCGCCTGCCATGCGTCCGCCAGCACGGCGGATGGCCGGTGCTCGTCCGCGCTGAAATTCACATACACGAGCCCGCACTGCGTACAGGACTCCGCGTCCTCGCGCCGGGGTGCCACACACTTGGGACAGGTGCCCGGCGGCGCCTCGAAGAGCGCCTCACCGGGCGGGGGCGCGCTCGCCGTCCGCCCCCGCACCACGCGCAGCGACGGCGAGCTGGCGCGCGTCAGGCCCGGAGGGACGGGCGGGCCGGAGACAGTGGCGACGGGCTCCGGCGGCGGAGGACTGCCTGGCGTGCCGCCCGCGCCCTCCCCGGGCAGCGAAGAAGCACCCACCGCGTAGGACGAGGCCATGCGAGCGCGGCTCTCCTCGCCGCAGCGGTCGCACTTCACCACGAGCACGCCCGCCTCCACCCGGAACACCTCCAGGGGCACGAGCCGCTCGCACGCCTCGCACTGGAACTTCATGACACCACCTGCCTCAAGGGGATGGGCATCGCACAGCCGATGAGTGCCAACAGGCACAGCGCGCAGATGATTTTGCGTGAAAGGCTGAGCGGCTCGCGAGGCTCCACCACATCCGGATGACCGAAGCCCACCAGCTTGCTCGTCACCAGGAGCCACAGTCCCCATGACGCGGTGACGAAGACGGTGAGGAACAGCAGCACGAGCGCCACCCCACGCCCCACCCACCGCGCCTTCGGCCCCATTACCGCGAAGGCCAGGTGCCCGCCGTCGAGCTGCCCCACCGGCATCAGGTTGAGCAGCGTGACGAGCAGCCCGAACCAGCCGGCAATCACCACCGGATGCACGAGCACGTCCTTGCCCTCGGGCACCGGGCCCACCGCCAACCGGGTGAGCCCCTGCATCAGCAGACTGTCCCCGAACACGGTGTGCACGCCGTGGAAGGCCTCCTCCGGCGCGGGCGGCGCGTGCGTGATTTTCGCCATCACCCACGCGAAGAGGTCCCGCCCGTACGCCCACAGCGAGTCGTCCCCGGGGAAGGCCATGGGCAGGCTCGGCGCGTCCACCACCGTGGAGTGCGCCAGCCCCCAGAAGAGGATGGGAATGGCCACCACCAGCCCCGCCAGCGGCCCCGCCGCGCCAATGTCCACCAGCGCGTTGCGGTGCGGAATCCTGTCGCGGATGCGGATGACGGCGCCCAGCGTGCCCACTCCCAGCACCGGCAGCGGGATGAAGTAGGGCAGCGACGTGTCCACGCGGTGCAGGCGCGCCAGCGTGTAGTGCCCCATTTCATGAGAGCCGAGAATGGCCAGCAGCGACAGGCTGAAGGCCAGCGCGCGCAGCGCCGCGTCGGGCGAGACTTCCCCCGGCGTGTAGGGCCGCTGGAAGTGGAAGTAGAGGAGATACGAGGTGAAGGTGGTCCCCACCGTCAGCAGGAGGAGCAACAGGTGGACCCAGTACCGGGGAGCGGGACGGGCGACGGGGACGGTGTCCATGCGCAAGGAAGCCTCGGGGTTGGCTAGCAAGAGGAGGTGTGCATTGCAATGCGCCCCCGACCAGCCCCTCTGAGACAGTCTGTTTCGGACGGACCTTGACACAGAGTCGACATCTGCTACGACCCCCGGCCGCTTGAGGTCCCTATCGAACGGCCGGGCGCTCTCCAAGGACGCTCAGCCACCGCACAAGCGTCTTTTGAAGAGGGGAAGACCATGAAGAAGTTCGTCCTGTCCGCCATCGCCGCCAGCAGCCTGGTTGCCTGCACCAGCGTTGAGAGCGCCGTCGTCTCCGGTACCGAGATTGCCTCCAATGGAGAGGCCGTCGCCGTCGTTCAGGCGAACGCCCTGGGCCTGACCGCCATCTTCCACATCATCGACATCGTCCAGAGCGACCTGGACACCGTCGTGAACAAGCTCCTCATCGCCGAGGCCAAGGCCATGGGCGCCTCCAAGGTGGAGCTGCTGACCGCCGGCACCACGCCCCGTCACGGCATCTACGCGCTGACCGGCTTCATCATCGGCGTGACCTCGTCCAGCGCCACCGGCGTGGCGGTGAAGTAGTCCACACCCTCCGCGATAGCGGTGGTGAGCGGGAGGCCCCCTGGCGACAGGCGGGCCTCCTTGCTTTTGTGCAACACAGTCCCTCCCCTCTCCTTTGTCAGCTCCCATGCGCGTCCTCCTCCTGTCGTGTGCCCTCCTCGCCATTGCCGGCTGCTCCCGGAAGGGCGCGGACGCCAACCTCGCCGCGGAGGTGAGGACGAAGCTCGCCGAGCGCGACGCGAAGCTCACCAGCTACCGCATCGCCGGCACCGTGAAGGACGAGGGCATGGACGCCGTCACCTTCACCTTCGACTACCGCGCGCCGCACCGCATGCGCGGCTCGCTGGGCCCGCCCGCCTCGCGCACCTTCGCGTGGGACGGCACGCACCTGTTCCAGCAGGTGGACCCCGAGAAGTCCTTCAGCAGCTTCAAGTCGGAGCTGCCCCCGGCGAAGCTCGCCGGTTTCCTCAACCAGACATTCAGCCCCTTCTCCCCGGAGGGCTTCCGCGTGCCGCTGCTGTTGCGCAGCGCCACCGCCCGCCGCGCCACGCACCCGCGCGCGCCCGAGGCGGTGGAGCTGGTGCAGACGCTGGAGGGCGAGGCCGAGGGCGTGGAGATGGTCTACGTGCTGCGCTGGCCGAAGCTGGACTTCCTGGCGAAGCGCACCCGCGCCCCGGACGGCACGGTGGCCGAGGAGCGCGTGGAGGAGGAGCACTGCGACGAAGCGCTCGGGATGTGCGTGCCGAAGCGCCTCACCCGGTGGCTGGGAGGCAGACAGGTGGGGGAGACGGTGCTCGGCCGCGTGGAGCTGAACGTGCCGCTGCCCAATGACGCCTTCACCCTCACCGCGCCGGAAGGCTACGCGGTGCAGTCCCGGACACTGGTGGAGTCCGCTCCGGGCACGCCCCCCTCGGGCGGTTGACCGGCCTCCACATCGTCCCCACCTTCGCTGCCGGGGGTTACTGGGACATATGGTGGAGAACGTCATCTTCGACGTGGATGGGACGCTGGTGGACTCGGTGGACGAGCACGCCGAGGCATGGCGGCGCGCCTTCCTGCACTTCGGCCGGGACATTCCCTTCGCGCACGTGCGCAGCCAGATTGGCAAGGGCGCCGACCAGCTCGTGCCCGTGTTCTTCAACGACGAGGAGCTGGAGCGCTTCGGCAAGGACTTGGAGGAGTACCGCGGTCAGCTCTTCATGAAAGAGTTCCTGCCCAAGGTGCGCGCCTTCCCGCGCGTGCGCGAGCTGTTCCAGCGACTGCGCGCGGCCGGCCTCCGCATCGCCCTGGCGTCCAGCGCCAAGGAGGAGGAGCTGAAGCAGTACGTGAAGCTGTGCGGCATCGACGGCCTGTTCGAGGTGCGGACGAGCAAGGACGAGGTGGACCGGAGCAAGCCTCACCCGGACATCTTCGAGGCGGCGCTGGCCCGTCTGGGCCGCCCGGACGTGCGAGGCACGGTGGTGGTGGGCGACACCCCGTATGACGCGCTCGCCGCCAACAAGCTGGGGCTGCCCACGGTGGGCGTGCTGGCCGGCGGCTTCCCCCCGGATGATTTGCGCTCCGCGGGCTGCCGCACGCTGGTGAAGGACCCGACGGAGCTGCTCGCGCGATTCGAGGCGTCGCCTCGCGCCTGGCCGTGGAACGAGGCCGGCGCCGCGCAGCCCGCGAAGGACGAGTAGGCGCGAGCGTCTGGACTCCCCGGGGACGCGGAAGAGGCGAGCCGCGCCGCGCCCCATCTCCCACGCGCGCGGGAGATGGGACGGAAAGCCCGGCGCGCTACTTCCGCGAGCTGCTCCGGCGGCCGCCGCTCCGGCCCCGGCTGCTGGTGCTCCTACGGTTGCTACCGCGCACGCCGCCGCGCGATGACGTGCTCCGGGAGCGCTTGCTCGTGGAGCCGCGCTTCGCGGTGGCCCGGCGCCCGGCGGTGCTGCGCGACGTGGACTTGCTGCCCGAGCGCGTGGAGCGCGTGGCCTTGCGGGTGGACGCGGCGCGAGCCTTTCCACCCTTCGCACCGGCCTTGCGCGCATTCTTGCGCGCGACGGGACGGCGGCGCGCGGCCTTGGCCTTGCTGCCGGAGCCGCCCTTCATACCGCCACCGGTGAGCTTGTTGACGGTGGCCCAGGCGCGGGACTCCGCCGTCTTCTCGCCCACGCCCTTCTTCTCGTAACCCTCCTCGATGTGTTCGGCCATGCGCTTCTGCTTCGCCGAGTACTTCGCCTTGCTTCCACGTGCCATGCGTTGCCCTCCTGGCAATGGGTCGGCGCCGGTGTGGAGCCAGCGTCGCCGGAAAGGTGGGCAGCCACCTGCCCACATGGAAGCGGGGCCCCGGCCACATGTGTCCACCCGGGAACGTCGGGGCCCACATCGGCACTTGCCACCGCACCGCGGAGTGCCCGGCGCACGCGCGGAAATTCCTCCCGCAACTTCTCCGCGCGGGCCGGGTTCAGGAGGAGCGAGGCCGGACACCGCAGCACCGCCCCACCTTCTGGAGGAATCCCATGAACCGCTTCGCTTCCCACCGCCGTCTGCTCGCCGCCGCGCTGTGCTTCACCCTGCCCCTGGGCCTCGTCGCCTGTGGAAAGGACGACGCCACCGAGGACCTCTACGTCGGCGAGGCCGCCGCGTTCCTCACCGCCTCCGAGGAGGGTGGCGCCATCGGCGGTGACGCGGTGGCCGACGCGGACACCTCCACCCTGACGTCCATGGCCGGCGAGGACGTGGACACCCTGAACGTGGAGCCCACGGACGACGGCAACGTGTGCGACTTCAGCGCCCGCCGGCAGGAGGTGCTCGACAAGTACGACGCGGACGGGGACGGCACGCTGAGCCGCGCGGAGCTGGCCGACCTGAAGGCGGACCTGGGCGAGCGGCGCGAGAGCGTGCGCCCGCGCCTCGCCGCCCTGCGCCAGCGCGTGCGCCACTGGGCCTTCTGGCGGGTGCGCTGGGCCTTCGACGAGGACGGCAGCGGCACGCTGTCCGCCGAGGAGCGCGCCGCGCTGGTGGACGCCATGCAGGCCCGCTGCGAGCGGCTGCGCGACGAGCGCCTGGAGAAGTTCGACGCCAATGGCGACGGCAAGCTGGACGCCACGGAGCGCCAGGCGGCGCGGCAGGCGGTGCTCGCGCAATGGCGTGAGAAGCACCAGGCGCTGGTCGCCGAGTACGACACCAACGGCAACGGCGTGCTGGACGACGGTGAGCGCCTGACGCTGCGCCAGGACCGGGTGGCCGCCGCCCAGCAGCGCCGCGCCACGCTGATGGCCACCTACGACACCAATGGTGACGGCGTGCTCAGCAGCGAGGAGGCCCTGCCGCTGCGCGAGGAAATCCAGCGCCGCATCATCGAAGGCCGCGACGCGGCGGAGGAGTAGCCCCGTACGCTCCAAGCGGCGGAGCAGCAATCCCGCGCCGGAGCCGCGAAGGAGCAGCGCCACGCCGAAGCCGTGGAGAAGTAGCCCCCGCGCACGAGCCGCGGGGACGCGGCAGCCCGCTCGGATTCCCCCAGGTGTCGCGTCCCCGGCCCCCAGGTCGCCCTCCCGGCGTCCTGGGGGTTTCCCTTTCTGACACTTCCGCCGCGGCCCTGTCCGAGCGGGCCGCTGGCCCGCATGCTCCCGCGTGAATACGTTGACGGGGACCTGCGAAAGAGAGGCTGTCCTGGAACCCGCCCTCATCGAGCCTCCGCGCCGCCGCGCCCTGGACGACGGGCCCGCGGTGCTGGTGGTGAACACCCGCTCGCGCTCGGGACGCGAGGCCTTCGACCTGGCTCGCGCGAAGCTCTCCGAGCGCGGCGTCCCGCTGGTGGAGTGCTACGCGCTGTCCCGCAAGGAACGCCTGGAGCACGTGCTGGAGCGGATGACCCAACTCGGTGCGCGGAACATCCTCGTGGGCGGAGGGGACGGCACGCTGAGCTGCGTGGTGGCGCGGCTGCTCGGCCGGGACGTGACGCTGGGCGTGCTGCCGCTGGGCACGGGCAACGACTTCGCGCGCTCGCTCGGCATTCCTCCGGACATCGAGGCCGCGTGCGACGTCATCGCGAATGGCTACACCGCGCGCGTGGACGTGGGGCTGGCCAATGGGCGTCCCTTCCTCAACGCGGCCAGCCTGGGCCTCGCCACCGCGATTGCGAAGCGGCTGACGAAGCGCCTCAAGCAGCGCGCGGGGAAGCTGGCCTACCCGGTGGCCGCCGCCGCCGAGGTGAAGGACCTCCAACACTTCCACCTGCGCATCCTGGCGGACACCCAGGAGTTGGAATTGGACGCGCTGCAACTGGTGGTGGGCAACGGCCGCTACCACGGCGCGGGCAACGTGGTGTCGCCCGACGCACAGCTCGATGACCGGCGCCTCCACGTGTACGCCATCACCGCCCCCTCCGCGGCGAACGGCCGCGAGGGCACCGGCCTGGGTCACCTGCAGGACGTGGCCACGTTGGCGAGAGTGGCCCTGTCGCTGCGCTCCGGCGAGCACCAGGAGCACCCGGCCGTCACGTCCCTGCGCGCGGCCCGCCTCTACGTGGAGGCGGACCCGGTGCAGGAGGTGAATGCCGACGGAGAGCTCATCGGCCGCACCCCCATGCGCTTCGAGGTGGCCCCGGCGGCGCTGCGCGTCTACGCACCCGCGCCAACCTGAATCCGGCCTCAGGTTCGCGCTTCGACGCGTCTATGCACCCGCGTCGGCATGAATGTGGCTTCGAGCTCTCGCCTCGCGGCACCCACGACGCCGTGCGTCGACGCACCCACGCCGACATGAATTTCGATTCAGGTTCCCTGCTGACCTAGGCTGGGCCATCCGCGGCGGCGGCCCCCTTCTCCCGCCGTGGGGAGGCCGAGCCCGTGCGCCAACGTTCCCGACTTCCCCTCCTCCTCGCCGCCTGCCTCGCCATCGCAGCAGGGCTGCTCCTCTGGCTCCGCGTGCCGGCCCCGGGAGGCGCGACGGAGCCCCACCCGGACACCTCGTCCGCCGCGGCGCCCGGCCCCGTTGCCACCGGGACTCCGCCTCGCGCGGGCGCGACGCCCACTCCCGCGCTGGAGAAGGCCGCCGCGCCCGAGGATGGGGCCTTCGTGCTGCGCGTGGTGGATGGCTCGGGCCCGGTGGCGGGCGCACAGGTGCGGGCGTGGCTGCGCCTCGCGGCGGACGGCAGCGGGACGACGCCCTGGCGCCACGCGGGCGAGGGCATCACCGGCGCGGATGGCACGCTGCGGCTGCCCGCCGGCCCCGGTGACTACCTCCTGTCCGCGTCCGCTCCGGGCCACGGCCCCGCCCGGCGCGAGGCCTCGCGGCCCGTGGGAGAGGCGGAGACGGCCGTGGAGCTCTCCCTGCCGGCGGGCGTGTCGCTGGAGGGCCGCACCGTGGTGGAGGGCCGCGATGAGCCGGTGCCGCTCGCGGAGGTGACGCTGCGCCCGTACCCCGGCGTGGCCCGCCTGGGGACGGAGCCCGTGGACGTGCCGGAGGAGTCCCACGCGGTGAAGAGCGACGCGCGCGGCCGCTTCGCCTTCGCCGGGCTGGCGCCGGGCCGCTACGAGTTGACGGCGGAGGCGGCCGGCTTCAGCCGCCGCACACTGCGCCTGCTCCAGGTGCCGCAATCCGGCGAGCTGGTGGTGGGGATGTGGAGCGCGGCCACCCTGGAGGGCTTCGTCGTGGACGCGAAGGGCCAGCCCGTCGCGGGAGCCGAGGTGTCCGCGTCGGGAGGCCTCACCCCGGCGAGCACCACCACCGGCGAGGGCGGCGGCTTCGCGCTCGAGGTGCAGGCGGGGGCCTGGGTGGTCTCCGCGCGGCGCGGCGAGTCCGCGGGCCGCGCGCCGGGCATCTACTCCGTGGCCGCGGGCGAGACGCTGCGCGGCCTCACCGTCACCCTGGGCGGGGCCAGCGGGCTGGAGGGCACCGTGTCCTCGACGGACGACGCGCCGGTGCGCGGCGCGGTGTTGGTGGCCACTCCCTCAGGTGGCACGGGCGCCATGGGCCGCGCCACCTCCGACGAGCGCGGCGGGTGGCACATGGACCTGCCGCCGGGCGAGTACGACGTGGCCGTGCGCGCGCAGGGCATGACGGGCCTCGAGCGCGAGGCCGTGGTGGTAACGCCGGGCCGCTACACCCCGCTGGACGTGAAGCTGGAGCCCGCGACGGCGGTGGTGGAGGGCTCCGTCGTGGACGGCGAGGGCCGGCCCGTGGCGCGGGCCACCGTGCGCGCCCAGCCCCGTACCGCCGGCGGGGTGGCGCGCACCACGCTCACCGGCGCGGACGGCTCGTACCGGCTGGAGGGGCTCGAAGCGGGCCTCACCTCCCTCCAGGCTCACCGCGAGGGAGCCTCCCAGGGAGCCCTCCAGCGGGAGGTGCTGAAGCCCGCCACCACGACGCGCGTGGACTTCACCCTGCCGGAGTCGGGCAGCGTGTCGGGCCAGGTGACGCGCGGCTCGGGGGCGCCCCTCACGGGGCCGGCGTTGGTGTACGCGCTCCCGCGCAACGGCACCGCGGGCATCGGTCACGTGGAGACGGACGCGCAGGGACGCTTCGAGCTCGAGCTCGCCGCGGGGGTGTATCAGCTCGTGGCGCTGCCGCCCGCCTCGCCCATCTACTTCCACGCGGAGGAGGACCCGGCGGTGACGGTGTCCGCGGGCGCGTCGGTGCGGCAGGACCTCACGCTGAAGGAGGACGCGGGCGCGCTCTCCGGCACCGTGCTGGAGCCCTCGGGCGCGCCCAGCCCGCTGGCGGTGGTGGCCGCCATCCAGGGTGGAGACTTCGCGATGACGCTGCGGGTGCGCGCGGACGAGGTGGGCCACTTCGCCCTGCCCCAGCGTCCGCCCAACGCCTCCCCGCTGGAGCTGGTGGCCTTCAACGGCGGCCGCATGGGCCGGCTGCAGGGCGCGCGCGAGGGCCAGGGCCCCGCGACGGTGCGCCTCCAGCCCGCGGCCACGCTGCGAGGGCGCGTGGTGGCGCCCAGCGGAGCCCCTCCGGACGGCTTCACGCTGGAGCTGCGGGACGTGAATGGCGAGGAGCTGCCATGGGCCCAGGCCTGGCCCACCACCCGGCGCTTCCCCGGGAGCACCTTCTCGCTGCCGGACGCGCCCGGCCAGCCGGTGAAGGTCTCGGTGCGCACCGAGGACGGGCGCACGGGCGAGGCCCGGGTGACGCTGACGCCGGGAAGCACCTCGGAGGTGGAGGTGCCCCTCACGGGCGGCGCGTCCTCCATCTCCGGGCGCGCGGTGTGGAGTCGAGGCGGAGCCGCCGCGGGCGTGGCGGTGTTCCTGGACCGCCCGGTGTCGTCCACCCCCGACGCGCGCACCGGACCGGATGGCCGCTTCCGCCTGGACGACGTGCGCCCCGGCTCGCACACCGTGCGGCTGTGGCCGCCCGAGGGGCGCGTGGAGACGCGCACGGTGCGCGTGGCGGCCGCGCAGGCGAGTGATTTGGGCGACGTCACGGTGTCCCCGCGCCGCGCCGCGCCCGGCACCCTGGGGGCGGGCTTCAGCGAGGACCGCGGCTACGTGACGTTCGCCTGGCTGACGCCGGACGGGCCCGCGGCGCTCGCGGGAGTCTCCGTGGGAGACCGGCTGGTGATGGTGGACGGGCTGGTGGTCCGCGACAGGACGGAGGCCGAGTCCCGCACGCGCGGGGCGCCCGGCTCTCCCGTGCGCCTCCAGTTGCGGCGCACGGGCGTGGAGCAGGAGCTGCTCGTCACCCGCGCACCGTAGCGCGCGCTACACCTTCTCCAGCACGCGCGACAGCACCTGCGCGGTGAAGTTCACCAGCGGAATCACGCGCCGGTAGTCCATGCGCGTGGGGCCGATGACGCCCACCGTGCCCAGCACCTGCTCCTGGTTGCCGTACGGGCTGGCGATGACGGTGACGTCGCCGGCGGCGGAGAAGTCGCTCTCCGCGCCGATGAAAATCTGCATCTCGTTGGCGCGCTGCACGCGGTCCAGCAACGACAGCAGCTTGTGCTTCTCGTCCAGCGCCTTGAAGAGCGCGCGCATGCGCTCCACGTCCGCGAACTCCGGCGCCTCCAGGAACGAGCCCGTGCCCTGGATGAGCACCCGCTCCGTGGTGGGCAGGTCCGTGGCCGCCGCGCCCAGCTTCAGCGCCTTGGCCGTCAGCGCGTTGTAGAGCGCCTGCTCCTGGTCCATCTCCACGCGGATGCGCTCGCGCGCCTCCTCCAGCGGGACTTCGCGCAAGAGCTCGGACAGGTAGTTGCTCGCCTTGAGCAGCTCGTCCGAGTTGATGGGGAAGTCGACGGTAATCGCCTTGTTGTGAACCTGGCCGCTCTGCCCCACCAGAATCGCGAGCACGCGGTCCTCGCGCAGGCGGACGAACTCGATGCGGTGGAACACGGACGCGTCGGGCCGCGGCGTCACCACGACGCCGGCGTGCCGGGTGAGGGAGTGGAGGATGCGGCTCGCCTCGCCCAGCACTTCTTCCAGGTTGGACTCCTGGACGAGGCCCGCGTGGATGAGCTCCCTGTCGCGCGGCGTCGGGTCCTTCAGCTTGACGAGCGTGTCCACGTAGAAGCGGTAGCCCTGGTCCGTCGGTACGCGGCCGGCCGAGGTGTGCGGCTTCTCCAGGAAGCCGAGCTCCTCCAGGTCGGCGAGCACGTTGCGCATGGTGGCCGAGGAGACGTCGAACCCGGGCCTGCGGGTGAGCTGTTGACTGCCCACCGGGCCACCCGTGGAGATGTACTCCTGGACCACGGCGCGGAGGACTTCCTTTTCGCGTTCTCCCAGCTCTTCGGACGACATCCCTGCTCACACTCCGGAGCCGGCGGCCCGGTGAGACATCCGCCCAGGCTCCACCGGAAGTTTAAGAAAGCGGGCCCGGCCGTTCAATCCGCGTTCCCCATGTCCGTACGTCCAGGTTTCGACGGCATTCCCCGCGCCGGAGCAGCAGGAGGGCAGGCAGGCGCCGTCGCGCCCGGGAGTCATGCCCTCCCGCACTGTACCGCACCAGACGAGCTCCGGCTGTGAGGTACGGCAATGCGCACATGGCTGCCCTGGAGCGCGGACGCTACAAGCGGCGCCACCGTGCCCGCATCTTCGTCCGCGCATCCCCTGGTTACCGCACCTTCCGCTCCCGCACTCCAGTCCGCCGCCAGCACCAGCGTCCCAGGCGCGAGCCGGGGGTGGTTCATCGCCAGTCTGTTGACGCTGTACCTCATCTGGGGCTCCACCTACCTGGCCATCCGCTTCGGACTGCAGGGCGGGCTGCCGCCGTTCCTGATGTCGGGCAGCCGCTTCATGCTGGCGGGCAGTGTTCTGTTCGCGGTGCTGTGGCTGCGCGGCGCGCCGGTGCCCGATGCGCGACAGTGGGCGTCGAGCGCGGCGGTGGGCGCCCTGCTGCTGGGCATCGGCAACGGGGGCATCGTCTTCGCGCAGCAGTGGGTGCCGTCGGGCGTGGCGGCGCTGGTGGTGGGCAGTCTGCCCATGTGGACGGCGATCTTCGGCGGCCTCTTCGGCCAGTGGCCGGGGCGCGCGGAGCGCTGGGGGCTGGCGCTGGGCTTCGCCGGAATCCTGGTGCTCAACCTCGGCGGCAACCTGGGCGGCCGCTGGCTGCCCACGGTGGCCATGATGATGTCGCCGGTGGCCTGGGCCTTCGGCTCCATCTGGAGCCGCCGCCTGCCCATGCCGGAGGGACTCATGTCCACCGCGGCGCAGATGCTGTGCGGCGGCGCGCTCATGTCCACCTTCGGCCTGCTGACGGGCGAGCACCTGCCGGCGACGACGCCTCCGACCAGCGCCATCCTCGCGTACTTCTACCTCGTCACCTTCGGCTCGCTGGTGGGCTACAGCGCGTATGGCTACCTGCTGCGTCACGCGAGCCCGGCGCTGGCCACCAGCTACGCGTACGTCAACCCGGTGGTGGCGGTGTTCCTCGGCGGAGTGCTCGCCGGTGAGACGATGAAGCCCACGGCCTGGGTGGCCATGGCCGCCATCCTCGGCGCGGTGGTGCTGCTCACGCGCAAGCGGTGACTTCATTGGCAGACGGTGCAGGACGATCGACTTCGGGCACTGCGCTTCCGGAGGTCCATGTCGAGGAGCCACTCGCGTCGGTGCCCTCCGCCGACTCCGCCGTGCGGCGCACCGTGGACAAACTCAGTCCGGGATTCGATGGCCGAAGAAGTAGCGGATGCCTGGCTGGTACTTGTCGGCATCCCCACGTTCGAGAAAATCCTCAACGATGGCCGCTGCAGTAAGGCTCTGCAAACGGCCGGAGTCATCGAAGAACGCGCGGCAATCCAAGCCTGTAGTGCCCTCGAGGAGCATTCGTCCTGCTTCGATGCGGTCCGGATGTTCGCCAGTACGCACCCTCGTCAGGAGGCGCTGCGCGACATTCCTGATATTCAGGCGGCCCCCTTCCCAAAGCGCATCCTGTTCGAAGAGCCTCTGGGTTGAAACAAGCTCCTGGAATGTCTTTTCGACCAGCTCGAGGTACTCCTCCTTCATGAACAATGGTGTAGATTCCTCGAAGGGGGGCGGCAATCCGTTTGATTCCCATACAACTCGGGGGCCGTGCCAGACAGACCCCGGTTCGGGCTCGAGCATCAGTGAAATGTAGTATTCGACTTCGGATTCGACTTCCCGGTCCTTCAGTTCCCGGTAATGTCGAATCAGATGGGGCGCGCCCCACACCCCAGCCGAGCGTGCGAGAATCTCGCAGAAGTATCGCCGGGTATTGGGACTGTATTCATCAGACTCCAGCAGTTTCTCGGAGGAATCTTCCAGCTCACGGATGACGGAGTAAGGGGCCGCGTAGGATAGGAGGGTCGCGCAGACGTTCCAGACTTCCGCATCCCGCTCCTCATGCATCAATCCGACGAGCCTCCGAGAAACCTCGAACCCTCCTTGCTGAAGGTTTGCCAAGGCGCAAGGAAGAACACGCCAGGGGTCATCGCTGGCGAGGTGGCGCAGATCCGCGACGTCCGGCGGCGGTGGTTTGGCGAAGTGCAGGCCATGACCCCACGGAAGAAAGCTGTGCCGAAGATAGGAAGGGCGCATGGGCTCACCGGAAAATCAACCTACGCTCGTCGGCCTTGGGAGGCATCATGTTTTGAAGGCGGGTCTGGGTGTCTTCGATTTCCAGACAGTCATCCTTGAGGACCGCAGTGGGAACGAGGTTTTGCACCGAGAAAGGGCAGCCGCCGGCATCCGCCGGGGTCATGTGGTTTACCTTGTCTTTCCTGGGGATGGCATGCCCCTTCAGGCGCCATTCCTCAATTGATTGCATTCGGGCTGACTCCCAGCGTCCGCCGTCCTTGGTGTTGCCGGCCAGCCCTGCGTGCACCACCTTGAAATGGACACCGCACCCCTGGTCCGGAGGATTGTGCACGTTGGGGCAGTTGGGGTGCTTCTGTCGAAGTTCCTGGAGCTTCTTGAAGTCGCGCTCGCACTCATCCCCCATGCGGATGATGTTGTCCTTGACGGAAAGGCCGGACTTCGCGTCGAGCTTGTTGGCCCAGGGAGGCATCGGCATCCTGCCCTCCGCGACCCGCTGGAGGATGTCCTGCATCTCCGCGCGCCGGTCCATCCTGTAGCGCGCGATGCGCCCGTAGAACTCCATCTCCGGAATGGTCTCGAAGGGCTGCCCCGTCGTCGGGTCCTTCTGGTTCTCGTGGAACGGCCCATTGCAACACGGGCACGTGCTGAGCGTGACCTGACCTGGATTGCTCGTGGCGCTCTGCGCGAGATTGGGCGTGGGGACCGCGTTGTTAGCGTTGCTGCCGTGATTGGAGGTCGTGAGGTCGATATGCCTCGGGACATTCTTGCCCTCGAAGTGGACATCCATCGACCAGGAGATGAAGTGGGTCTTCCCCGTCATCTGGTGGGAGACGACGCCAGCCCCAAAGTTGCGGGTGGCGGCCTCGTTCCCCAGTGGTGACGTCGCGTAATAGGAGTCGTCCCTCAGCATGACGGGCTTGCCGTTGATGGTGACCCGCTTGCTGCCCTGCTTCATGTCCCGGGAGAAGGACGTGTTCGGGTAGGGCACCGGCACCGGCCCTGCTGGTGGCGGGGGCGGGCTCATGCACACGTCCGGGAAGGCCGCCACGACCTTCCCGTCCCCGTCGGCGCACGCCACCTCATTGCCATTGGCATAGACCTTCATCAGGGCATCCCTCGTGGAGTGTAGGTGTCAGGGCCGCGCAATACTGCCGCTGCTCTCGCCCCGGCCCCGTCGGAGGTGGAGATGAGGGCTCGGGGGCCGGGCGCATACCCGTGGCGCAGGGCCACCGAGGCCCAGGCCAGGGCCACCAGGCCCGAGGCCGCCCCCGTCTCTCCCAGGGACTCCGCTGGGAGCCACAGCGGCGTGGACTCCCTCCGTGTATGCAGCAGCCGAGAGAGGGCCAGGGAGAGTTCCTTGAAGCCATAGCCCTCTCCCGAGGCGTCGGCGACGCGGAAGTCCACTTCAGCGACGTCCACGGCACTCTCGGCCAGGGCTTCGCGGTAGGCCTGCGCAAGCCCCAGCCCACGCAACGGCTCATCCGACCGCAGGGTGGCCCGCTCGTGCCCGAAACCGAGGCCCGTCAGCCATATGGGGCATGCGTCGTCGCGACGGGGCCGGCGCGTCAGCAGGAGGCAGGCGGCCGCCTCTCCGGGAATCACTCCATCCGAGTTGTCCGGGCGCAGCAGCCTTCCTCGGCGAAGCAGCCCGTCGAGACTCGACGCGTTGATGAAGGTGTCCACCGCGGCCACCAGGCAGCCGGAAAGCCGTGGGTGTCGGGCCAGCAGGCCGCGAGCTTCAGCCACTGCGTTGAGTCCCGCGGTATTTCCCAGGGCGAGACTTCGAGACAGGGTGCTCTCCAGCCGAAGCCCATGCACCTGCTGAAGGTGCTCGAATGCCCGGGGAAACACCTCCGAGACGCTTCCCGGGCTCTCGACGGACGCCGTCCCCACCAGCAAGGGCAGTTGGGCGAGCTCGGCTTCCTCCAGGCCCCGCACGGCGCCTGTCACCGCCATGCCCAAAAGCCCCAGGACTCGCTCCTCGCGCCGCAATTCCGGGGCGAGTGTCGCCGACTCGGAGAGGACGATGGGGGCGCCGTCGTTGTCGTGGTAGCGGCTCCTCTTGAAGCGATTCATCCGCGCACGCAGGGCCGCACCGGCCGACTCGGCGCCCAGTCCCAGCGGGCACGCCATGCCCGCTGCGGCGACGTACAGTGGCGTGGCGCTCATGACAGCCCTCCCGTCCGCCGCGCGCGGCTCCTCCAGGAGACCAGCGCGCCCAACCCTCGGAAGTAGGGCTTGCCGCGCAGGTACCTCACGGGCCCTTCCTTCGCACTCGGGCGTGGCAGGCCCACCTGCACCTCGCGAAGGTGGGTGAGCTTCTTGCCCAGCGGCACGGAGGCCCGCCACGTCACCACCACCTCGCGAGCATCCGCGTCGAGCAGCACGGTGTCCATGCGTGCTTCCGCGCTGACGTCGGACTCTCGGAAGCGGAAGGCCACCGGCACCTGGAGGCGCGGCAGCGTCACCGTCCAGGGACCGGACTCGGCCAGGCCCAGACACCGGAACACCTCACCCCCTCGCAGGGCCGGCAGTTGCTGGTCCTCGGGAGCACACTGGAAGTAGCGCGGGTTGAAGTCGCGGGGAAGGAAGGGGTAGTCCTCCGCCAGCCAGCGCTCGTCGTACGTGCCGGCATGGGCGAGGCGGGGCTGCCAGCCACGGCCCACCGGACCGAAGCCCACCGGCATCGTCTTTCCATCCCACTTCTCGAGGAAGTGCCGTGGGTGCTCCAGGTTGGGCAGCGGCGTCCCCACCGCATCCGCGACGCGAGGGTTCTGCCGGAAGCCTCTGCCCAGCGGGTTGCGCAGCTCCGCGCCGTGGTACTTCGGCTCCGGGTGGGAGGTGTCCACTCCGCCAAAGGCAAGCTCGTAGCGCAACGGCATGCGGACGAAGGGCCTGGGAGGCGTGGGCTTCAGGCCCACCATCCCCTTGTCCCAATGCCGGTCCCCCGTGACGCGGATGTCCTTGTGCCGGCCCGGCATCTCCACGCGCACCAACATCACTTCCGTCGCGCGCCCGTGGGGTGCGACGGCATGGCCCCGCACGAGGAGGTCTACCCACGGTTTGGTCAATGCGAAGTCATTCTCCCGGAGGAGGCTCGTGGACTCTGGAGCCCCGTGGTGCTCGTCCGTGTAGGCCACCGGACGTTGCACCTCCGCCAGTTGGGGCTCGCCGCCGCCGTCCATGCGGAAGGTGCCCTTGACGGCGACGACACAGTGCTCCCGGGCCTGGGCGTCCGTCGCCACGGCGAGGCCCGCGGACATGCCCGTGGTGTTCTCGCTGATTTGCATGGCGGCTCCTCGCGTCAGCGCAGCGTGCGCTCCAGGGGCAACAGTCTCAGTTGCTCGCAGGCCACGCGGGCCTGGGTCAGTGCCGTCCACTGTCGCTGGGTGAAGGCCCGGGTGGGAACGCGGTGCTGGCCCTGGCTGCGAATGGCCAACTCAAGTGCCAGCACGTGCCGGCGCCGCATGGGTCCATGCGTGAGGGCGTCCAGCAGCACGGGCCCCTCGAGGAGCTGGCCGTTCAGGTAACGCCGCTCCGCATGGAAGCGAGGACGGGCCTCCTTCCACCAGTACCTCACCGCACCAATGCACGGCCAGGGCAGCTCATCCTCGGGTCTGGGCACCAGGTCGGCATCCAGGTCCTCCTGCTGCTCGGGTGGCAGCGGCGCCCCTTCGGGGTGCTCCCCGGGAGGGAGGGCATGGAGGCCCTCCAGTTGGAGGCCTGTCATGGCCGAAAAGGCTTCCCCCGCCAGCCGTGCCACCAGTGGGTCCTCCAGAAGCGCGAGACAGGCCTCCATGGCGACGAGGCGACCGCTGAAGCCCAGGGCCCAGAGGACATGCGGGCGCATCTCCCGGGCCCCCAACATGTCCACCAGCAGGGCCGTATCCGCGTCGGTCCCGAAGAGGGCGAGCAGCACCATGGCCTGGGGCGTGTGGGCATTGCACGCGCGCACCGCCTGGCGGCAGGCCTCCCAGGCCATGCGCGCGCCCGAGGTGAGGCCGGCCTCCATGGCCGCGACGCGAATCCCCGGGTGCTCGGACTCCAGGAGACGAGGGAGGAACCGGCGCACGGTGTCGTCGGGATGAGGCGGGCTGCCACGCAACGCCGCCATCCGAGCCCGCGGCTCCTCATGGAGGAAGTACCCCGTGAGCAATTCAGGGGGCGCATCGTGGCGGAAGGCCAGCGCCTCCAGGAAATGGGCCTGAAGAGAGGAGTCATCCCTCTTCAGGAGCGAGAGCAGGTGCGCACCCAGGCCTGGGGCCGCGCTCAACTCCACCGCGCGTCGGACAGCCGGCCTCGCCTCGAGCACGTCGCCTTGCATGAAGTTGAGGACGGCTTCAACCTGCCCCTGGGCCAGCAGGACATAGGCGGCGGCGGTGATTCGCGACGCGTCTCCGGAGTCCAGCGCGGGCCAGAGCAAGGCTTCGGCGGCCTCTGCGCCGCCCAGCACCAGCCCGTGCACATGCGCCGCCAACTGCTCTTCCTGAGCCGCCGTGTCCGAGAGGTTGAAGTCCGGGGCCTCCAGGGCACGCTCCCATTGCAGCCACCGGAATGACGCCTCGTCCAGGTGCTCTTCCAGCACGTCTTCCAGCACCATGTCACGCCCCCCTAATTGATTCGGACGGAGCCGCCCTGGAGGCGGACGACGCCCTCGGCATACGTCTCCACGAAGGTCCCCTCGAGCAGGATTCGCCCGCTGCGCAGGAGCGTCAGGCGAGCCCTTCCGCACCGTAGGACCAGGCTCTCCTTGCCTTCGATGACCTGGATGTCCGCCGCGTCGCCACCTGCGCGGTGGTCCGCTGGTGGATGGACCCGTGCTCCACCTTGACCCGCTCGAGTGCTTTGCTCGCTCTGCTGGTGGAGCCGAACCGCCATGCCCTTGATGCGCACGATGCCCTCCGCCGAAGTCTCGACGGACGCCCCCTTCAAGGAGACCTTCCCGTTTCGCAGCAGGGTGACGGCAGATTCCCCGCAGCGCAGCACGAGCCCGTCCCGGCCCTGGATGACGTGAGTGGGCGACTCGGTGTCCTCAACCCGCGCGCCCGGAATCACATCCGATGGGGCGCTCCGCGGCGCGACGGGGAGCAGGGACATGATGATGGGCCGGCATGGGTCCCCATCCTCGAAGCGGAGCTCGACGGGCTGAGCCGCCTCGACCGCGGCCTGCAGTCCCTCCGCCTCCAACCGAACTACCTTGCGTGCCACACGAGGCCCCACCGGATTGCCCTCGAAGTCCACCACGGGCCGGCCCTCACCGTCCGTCCCGATGATGCGCCCCACGCGGCTCTCCCAAAGGGGTTCCAACGTCACCCCGGGCGACAAGGTGCGCAAAGAAGACGACATGCGATTCATGGAGATCCCCCCCCTCTTCGAAATGCAATGACAAGACGCTGAGTGGCCAGCATGGCTGGATAGGGCCCCAGCCCACGCGGTGACCGAGCTCTTCATGCGGCGAAGCGATTCAAACAGTCAGACCTTTCTCCACCAGACAACGCTATTGGTTTGGTCTGACTCCCGCGTATGGGGTGTGCTGACCTTGAAGGGCCACACTCGTAAATGCAATCCGACTGAAATAGCAAAATCGGGCAACGGCGGCGGACCACGTGACGTGTATTGCCTTCATTTCCACCTGCGGTCTGCCTGGAGCATGCCAACCGACCACTCGACGAAAGAGGGTCAAAGGTTTTCGACGGGATACAGGCTACATGTGGACGTTCGGCTTGTATGAGGTCCACCAGACTGCTGGTTCCGAGCCGCTGCGCCGTCGCGTGCTGCCCACCCACAATCGCCGATGCCCGGAGGGTGTGAGGCAATCAACACCCCCGGTGATACGTAGGGCGGCCATGCCTATCTCGCGCGCCCGAGAGTCCGCGGTCTTCATCTGTGTCACGCTGCTGCTGTCGTGGGGCCTGGGGGTGCTCTGGCTCCAGGACGAGAGCCGCTACATCCTGCTGCGGATG
Organism: Pyxidicoccus sp. M6; assembly: GCF_055568925.1. Classification (NCBI taxonomy): domain Bacteria; kingdom Pseudomonadati; phylum Myxococcota; class Myxococcia; order Myxococcales; family Myxococcaceae; genus Pyxidicoccus; species Pyxidicoccus sp. M6. The sequence continues at coordinate 11,994,387 of NZ_CM145714.1, forward strand.
CTGATGTGCGTGCCCGGAGTCGTCGGGCTCGCCTGCGCGTGGTTCTTCCGGCGGGAGACGCCCGCCGCGGCCGGCTTCGCCTTCACGCGGTCCGTCCACTGGGGCGTGGCCGTGGGCATTGCGCTCCTGTACGCCGGGGTGCTGGTGGCCCTCGCGTATGCGCTGCGGCCGCTCTTGGGGCCGGACTTCATCCACTACACGCCCGAGGCGCTGCAGCGCGGCATGCCTGGGATTGGACAGTACAGCGGCCTGGCCGCGCTCGGCTTCATGCTGGTCCTCCTGCCGGTGGTGTCGCTGCCGTGGCTGCTGGTGGCGCTCGCGGTGCGCTTCGGCTGGGTGCGCAAGGCGGGCGCGGCGCTTCCGGCGGGAGTCTCCTGGTTGAAGTGGGGCGTGGCGGGCCTGCTCGCGGCGACCTTCGTTCCCTTCGGCCTCCCGGGCGAGCTGGGCGAGGAGGTCGGCTGGCGCGGCTACCTCGTGCGCCGCTGGGAGGACCGGCCGCTGGTGGCGCTCGGCATCCTCTCGGTGGTGTGGCCCGCGTTCCACCTGCCCATCATCTTCTCCAGCACGCAGCGCGGGCACGTGGCGCAGAACGTGACGTTCCTGCTGGCCATCGGCGCCGCGGCCGCGCTGTTCCAGGCCGTGTACCTGTGGACGCGCTCGGTGTGGCCGTGCGCCGTGCTCCACCTGGCGTGGAACTTCCTCAACCCGACGGTGCTGGGGAGTGTGTACTCGGGGAAGCCCGGCCTCTTCAGCGGCAGCGTCTGGGTGTTCAACGGCGAAGGCGTCCTCGGCGCCGTCGTCATGGGCGCCGTGATGCTGGGGCTGGTGTGGCGCTGGCGGGCGCGCACGCCGGATAGCGTCGCCTACGCTTCGAGCAGCCCGAGCAGCTCCTGATACGCCTCCCGGCGCGCGGGCTCGCGATGGAGCGCGTCCTTCAGGTGGCGCGCGGCCAGCGTCCGCAGGTGGCGGGGGATGCGCGGGCGGTCCGCGGGCTCCAGCCACCGGACGAGCCAGACCCAGTCGAGGTGACAGCCGAGCTCCTCCCCGAGCGAAGCGACCTGCTCGAGCTCCCGCAGGCTCAGCGTCGGCGGGGTGTCCGCGTCGAAGAAGTGGCCACAGAGGTGCTCGAACGCGATGGCGCGCTCTCCGTGACGGTTCAGGTCGCGCACGTCCTCGACGCCCGGCAGGCGCGCCTCGAACGCGTCACACAGGGACTCCAGCTTCGCGCCCAGAAACGCGACGCGGGCGCGACGGAGCACCTGCGTGTCGAGCCGGAAGACGCGCTCGGCGCCGCGCGCTCGCGGCTGCCAGCCGTGGCCCAGGGCGTGGAGGATGGCCTCACGCGCCACCCAGGGAGTGATGACGGTGCCGTGCTCCACCCAGGCCAGCATCCGCTGCCCGGGGGAATCCGCATCCTCGGCCACGATGCCCAGGCCCGGCTCGTCATTGGGCGCAACGGTCCATCGATAGCGCACCCCGTCGAGCGTCAGCAGTCGCGTGCCCTTCTTCGCCAGTGTCATGACCATTGCCATCCACGCGGAGGCCCTGTGGCGTCTGACAATGCCTTCCGGTCCCAGGGTGGACCTCGGCATGTCTGGTCTACGCTGCGGCCATGCCTCCATTCTCCGGACGCTCCTCCACCCGCGTCAGGCTCCTGCTCCTCGTCGTGGCGGGACTCAGTGCCTGCACCTGCGGCAGCCGGGCCACTCCCGCCAGCGCCTCCGCGCGCGACGCGCCGGCCGGCGCCGTCACGGCCGCACAGCCCTCCTCCGGGGCCCCCCTGCACGACGCGCCAGGGGACGGCAGCACAGGGACCGTGCGGTCTCCTTCCGAAGCCACCGCCCAGAAGGGCCCGCGTCCTTCCTCCTTCCGCCCGTGTCCGAACAAGGCGCCCGGAGGCTGCGACTACGGCGAGGCGTGTGACTTCACGGAGTACGACCTCCTCTGCGCGGAAGGACCGTGCGACAAGCCGCAGACGGGTGACCAGCGCTGCCACCACATCTGCGATGACGGCGCCTGCGGCCTCGGTGAAACGTGCGTGCGCCGCACCGTGCGCGAGAGCGACACGGGGACGGAACAACAACCGCTCTGCCTGTGTGCCGGCGGCAAGTGCCCCGAGCGAGGCCCGGGAGGAATCCCCCAGCCCGCCGAGGGCAGCCTCGCGCTCTGGCGTCGCGAGCGCGACCTGCCGCTGGACCTCTACTACCACGCGGCCACCGCCTCCCCGGACCGCCTCTTCGTCTCTGGAGGACTGCACATCCAGCAACTCACCGGTTCGGGCGCCAGCCTGGAAGAAAACGCCAAGGTGTTCTCCGCACCGCTCCAGCCCGACGGCAGCCTCGGCGAGTGGCGGGAGAGCGGGACGCTTCCGAAGCCACGCATTCACCACGGAATGGCAGTGCTCGCCGGGCGCCTGTTCGTCGCGGGGGGACAGCGGGGCAGTGACTTCACGGCCTCGGTGGTATCCGCCCCCATTCGCGAGGACGGCTCGCTGGGCCCGTGGCGCGAGGAAGCCACGCTGCCCCAGCCTCGTGCATGGCACTCGCTCGTGGCCAGCGGCGAGGTCCTGTGGGTCATCGGAGGCAGCATCGATTCGGGGGACTTCACCCAGGGGAAGCCCCAGGTGTTGCGCGCGAAGGCACCCGGCGCGCGCATCTCCACCTGGGAAGTGCTCGAAGCGCCCGGTGCGCTCCACTACGACCAGGGCGTGGCGCTCGCGAACGGGCGGCTCTACGTCGTGGGGTCCCGGGGCCAGCTCTCCTCCGTCTCGCTCGAAACAGGCCGGAACTGGCGCACCGAACGCATGCCGCCCTGGAAGGGAACCGTGGACTTCGGCGCCTCCGGACACCACCTGGTGCGACTCGTGGCGCTGCGCGATGCGCTCCTTCTCGTGCTGCCCCGGGGGCTCACCCTCACCGCGAGCCTCCAGCCCGACGGCACCGTGAAGGACTGGCAGCCGGCCTCGCGCCTGCACCACGTCATGAGCGGCTTCGCCACGGCGACGAGCCACACGGGCCGTGTCTATGTCCTCGGCGGCACGAGCAGCACGCCCACCATGCGGCGCAATCCGGAGGTCTGGTCCACGTCGCGACTCACGCCGTAGCGGCGTGCCCTCCCAACTCACGGACACACAACGCAATCCAGACGTCACGTGCTTGAGTGCCGGACACGACTCCCACGCGAAAGAGGTGGCCGGTTGCACATCCGAATCGCATCGTCGAGCGCGCTGCTGCTCCTCACCCTCTCCGCCGCCTGCGCGCATGCGCCCTCCAACGGAGCGCCGGCCCCCACCACCGCCTGCGCCGCGCCGGCGATGCTGTGCTGGGACTTCGAGGAAGGCACGCCGCCGGCCGGCTGGACGGCACATCGCGACGAGTTCAGCGGCCAGTTGCTCGTGGATGACACGCGCGCACACCGGGGTCGTTACGCGCTGCATGCCCGGGGCTTGTCCGGAGGTAGGGAAGGCACGCAGGGCGGACCGAAGAAGACCTTCCGCTTCGACCTGCCCGCCCACTTCGGTCCGGTGCTGTGGGGCCGTGTCTGGGTATACACGACGCCCGAGCGTCCCATGTCGCACGCGGGCCTCTTCAGCGCGCGCTATCAGCGGCCGGGCCACATGGGCGGCGCCTTCGACACACTCGACTGGTACGAGGTCGCCACCTGGCAGCAGAAGTACATGGCCATCTGGCATCCCCCCGAGCCTCCGGGCTTCCCGGAGTGGGTGCAGGTCTCCAGCGCGCCGCTCGTGCTCGACGCGTGGGCCTGCCTCGAGTGGCTCTTCGACGGCGCCAACGGCGACCACCCGGAGGCCGCCACGCCGCGCGTCTGGCTCGATGGCGTCGAGCTCGACTGGCCCCAACAATTCGTCTTCTCCGACCCGCCCACGGCGACGCCGCCGGTGAGGGAGAAGGCCACCGACTTCACGGTGGTGGAGACCGGCGTCATCCTCTACCAGGGCCTCACGGTACCCACCGACTGGTGGCTGGACGACCTGGCCATCGGCAGACAGCGGCTCGGCTGCAACCCCATCCACTCTCCAGCCTCACGCCATGACGCAATGCCTACCAGCCCAGACAAGCCCTGACGCACCTTGCCGGCATTTCGCGTCATCTCGTTTTGTCTCGATTCGGCAAATCATTACCATGGAATCCGACTAGAGTTCTGCCTCACCGGAAAAGGGTTCCATTCCTGAACCCTCACCCCTTCCGGAAGAGGAGATGCCCATGAACACGTTCCTGCGTGCAGTGGTGATGGCGGGCGCGAGCCTGGCGCTGGCGGCCTGCGGCGGCGCGATGACGCCCGAGGAGGCGGCGACGATTGAGAATGAGGCGCTCGCCCAGTCCGAGTCCGAGCTGGGCTCGTGCGCCAACTGGTCTGAGTGGAACCCCACCGGCAACCAGTTCTGTGACTACCGGAGCTGCGGCTACACCTGGACGTGTGACGGCTGGTACGCGAAGGGCTCCGACGCCGCCGCCAAGGGGACTCAGGACGAGAACATCCTCTACTGCGAGGACGGCTCCCCGGCCTACCGCGTCCCCAACCCCGGCACCTTCGCCGAGACGTACAGCTACCGCGTGTGCTTCGACCAGTACGGCAACTACACGCACACCGAATACCAGTACTCGTCCAGCCTCGTGACCTGCGGCTGCTGAAGTCCCGACGCAGTCCCGGCTCACGGAGCGCGGATGCTCCGTGAGCCATGAAGCGCGCCCCTGCTCAGCATGACGAGCGCCCGCTGACACAATTGCAATTCACGACACTTTTGTAACCCAACATCATCACTGGCGTCCCGCGTGACGCGGCAGGCGCACGGAGAAGGTCGTTCCCTCCCCGGCGGAAGACCTCACGGTGACGGTGCCCTCGTGGGCATGGACGATGCGGTCCACGATGTAGAGCCCCAGCCCCAGCCCGCGCGTCGTCGCCTGCTCGCGCCCCGTGCCGCGCTTCATGGGCTGGAAGAGGATGGGCAGCACGTCTGGGTGGATGGGCTCGCCCGCGTTGTGCACGTTCAACTCCAGCACACCGTCCTCCGCGTGCGTCTCCACCCGCACGGGCGCATCCTGTGCGCCGTAGCGCAGGGCATTGCCGAGGAGGTTCGTCACCACCTGGGCCAGCCGGTCCGTGTCCCACTCTCCCGCGCCGGTGCCCACCGTGGTGACGTCGATGCGCCGTCCCGGGTTGGCCAGCCGCACCTCCTCCACCACCGCGCGCACCAACTCATGGAGGTCCGCCGGCTTGCGGTGGATGGGAATGCCTCCACCGAGCCGCGCCTGGGTGAAGTCGAGCAGGTCTCGAATCATCCGGTCCGCGCGCCCGGTGGCGTTGCGGATGCGGTCGATGCCCTTTCGCGCGGCCTCGTCCAGGTCCGCGCGGCGCAGGAGCAGCATGGTGGAGAAGCCAATGGCATTCAGCGGGTTGCGCAAGTCGTGACTGACGATGCCGATGAGCTTCTCCTCCAGGTCCGCGCGCCGCTGCAATTCCTCCTCGCGCCTGAGCAGCCGCGCGTCCAGGCGCTTGCGCTCGGTGACGTCCATGACGGTGCCGATGAAGCGCACCGCACGGCCCTGCGCGTCCAGGAAGGCCTGGCCGTGCGCGGACAGCCAGCGCTCCACGCCGTCGTGCGGGCCCACGGTGCGGTACTCGACGTTGAACGCCCCGCCCGCGTCGCCCGCGAGCGCGCGCTGGACGACGTGCGCCGTGTGCTCGCGGTCCTCCGGGTGAAGGCCGGTGAGGAACGTGTCCCACGTCACCTCCGCGTCCGGCGGCAGGCCGAAGAGCGCCTTGCAGCGCTCGTCCCAGCGCAGCACGCCCGACACCGGGTCCAAATCCCACGTGCCCAGCCGGGCCGCCATCAGCGCCAGCCGCACCCGGTCCTCGCTCTGGCTCAGCGCGGAGTAGAGCTGGACGTTCTCAATCGCCACGCTCGCCAATTGCGCGAGCTGCATGAGCAGGGCCTCGTCCTCCTCGGTGAAGTCCCCCTCGTACTTGTCGGAGAGCTGGAGCAATCCCAGGCGCATGCCGTCGCGGCCGATGAGCGGCGCCGCCAGCCAGCCGCGCAGGGGCGGCCGCTCACCGCCCGGCGGGCCCGCGCCCTTCCAATATGGATGCGACTCCAACTGCACCTGCGACAGGCGCACCGGGCGGAGCGTGCGCGCCACGTACGTGTAGAGCCCGCCGTCATCCAGCGGCGGTGAGGACTCGCGCCACGCGGCGTACCTGTCGGAGAACGAGAGGGCCTGGAGGGACGGCCCCTCCCGCCCCTTCACCGCCATGGACGTCATGGCCTGGTGCGCGCCGATGAGCGCGCGGGCCTGCTCGGCGATGACTCGCAGCAGCGCGTCCAGCGTGGCCGTGCCGCTGATGGTGACGGACGCGGAGGCCAGGCCGCGGAGCTGCTCGGCGCGCTGGCTCTCCCGCTTGAGCAGCCGCGCGCGCGCCTCCTCCGCCTGCTTGCGCACGCTGATGTCCTGCATGGCGCCCACCATGCGCACGGCCCGGCCCGAGGCGTCCCGCGCGATGACGCCGTGGTCGGTGACGTGCACGTAGTGGCCGTCCCGGTGGAGGAAGCGGTACTCGCTGCGCCAGCGCCCCATGCCGCCGTCGATGGCGCGGTGGACGCCGCGCACCACGCGCTCCCTGTCTTCGGGGTGGATGCGGGACGTCCACCAGTCGATGTGCGGCGACACCTCGTGCGCGAGGAAGCCGAGCAGCGTCTCCACGCCCTCGTTCCACAGGACCGCGTCGGTGGACAAATCCCAATCCCAGATGGCGTCGGTGATGGCCTGGCTCGCCAGCCGGTAGCGCTCCTCGGAGGTGCCCAGGCGCGCGTGCGCGTCCTTGAGCTGACCGAAGAGGAAGGCCCGGTCGAGGATGCCGGAGAGGTACTCCACCAGCGTCTCCAGGTAGCGCTTGGCCTGCGGCTGGAAGGGCCGGGCGCGGGCGACGCCGACGTAGAGGACGCCCATCAGCTCGCCGTGCGGCCACAGCCGCAGCCCCATGAGCGTGGGCAGCCCGCCGCCGCACAGCCCCTCGCGCTGCGCGGTGGTGGACTCGGCCGTGCCCGCGAGCACGAGCGGCTCCTCGGAGGCCGCCACCCGGGCGAGGAACGTATTGCCGTCCAGGGGCAGCACGCGCCCCGGCTCCGGGGAACCCTCGCAGCGGCCGGTGGAGGCGACGAGCCGCAGCGTCCCCGGCGCGCCGACGAGGAACAGCTCCGCCCCGTCCGCCTCCATGGCCTCCATGATGAGCCGCACCATGGGCGTGACGTGCGGCCCCACGGGCTCGTCGCGCCCCAATGACTTGGGCGCCAGCGTCTCCAGTTGGCGCAGGGTGCGCTTCTCGCGCTGCCGGTCCTCCATGGTGTAGCCGGTGAAGGCGGCCACCGCGTGGTCCATGGCGGCATCGAGCGCGGTGAAGAGCCGCTGCGAGTCCTCGGGCGCGGGCTGCTCCGCGGGCGGGAGGTCCTCCCAGCGCTCGGCGAGGAGCCGCCCCAGGATGACGTACTCCGTCGTCACCTCGTCCTGGTTGTAGCCCAGCCGCAGGCGGCTCCCGATGTGGGCCTCCTCCTGCCGCTGCTTCGCCGTCGCCGTGTCCGCCGCGTTGCCCTGGCGCGAGAGGGCCGCGAGCGTGGAGAGGTAGTCCGGCAGCGTGTTGATGATTTCGGCGGGCTTGAGACCCCGGGCGCTCTCCAGCTTGCGGGCCTCGTCCAGGAAGCGCCGCACGAGCAGCTCACGGTGGCTTTCGATGAGGTCGGCGATGCCAGGCATGCGGGAGTGGGAAGGACCGCGCGTGGCTGGGATGATTGGGCCGACGGCTCGCAACGGGAGCGGCAAGGCCTCGCGAAATCCTCCGCCTGTCCACGGGGCAACAGCCTCACGGGGCAGAAACACCCGGCGGCGCCCACGTGGTTTGAAAAAGCTACAGGTGGGAGCCGGAACGACTCCCGAATTTCTACAGGCACCGGCCCCGGGGCTCGCGCCAAACGTCTGATTCCCGGCACCCTCGGGCTGGTGTGGAGGTTGCTAGGGCGCGAGTCAGAATGGAATCTCCCACCCCCGCTTCACCTCCCGCGTACGCGGTCGAGGTCGCTCCATCCGCGTGGCGTCAGCTCGGCCACCTCTCCAACCAGGACTACGTGCTCCTCCAGCAGCGGCTGACGGCACTGGCCTCGCTGGCTTCCGAAGGAAGGTTGCCGGATCCACGCTTCATCACTGGCGCCGGGGTGGACACGGCGCTGTCGCTCACCGTGGGGGACTTCGTCCTCCTGTACCAGGTGGACCCGGCGCGCGAGGCCATCCGGCTGACGGAAGTCACGCTCCGGCTCGCCACCCTTCCGCCTCCGGCGGGTCCCCGGTAGCGGGCGCGGCCCGGCGAGCCACCCGCCGCGAGCGCCCCAGAAGCGGCAGGCGGATACGCCTGTTTCCGCCCTGCAAATGTTACCGCTCCCCCTCTGACGTTCTTCGATGAACTCCCCCTCCCGGAACTCCAGTCCCTCCCGTGGCCGGGAGGCGGATGCCCGGGTCATCGACGGCGGACATCCCGCCCGTGCAGCCCGTCCCCCCACCATGCACCGCTCCCTTCCCAGAGCCGCGGGTCCCTACCGTGTCGTCTTCGCGCCCGAGGCGTGGAGAGAAATCGGGCTGATGCCCACCGCGCTCTTCGAAGTGCTCCAGCACGCCGTGGAGGACCTGGCCGCGAGGTGCGGCAGGCAGGGCCCCCCCGCCCCGGAGCGTGCCGCCCGGCGCAACCTCACCGTGGGTCCGCTGGTGGTGAGCTACGAGCGGGACGACGCGACACGGACCCTCCTCCTGGTGGACATCCACCGCGCTCCCGAGTCGCCGTGAGCATGGGCCGGCAGAGAGGCGGGGCGTGGCGTGTCGCCACCGCGCTGGAGGCGCGTGCCGCGTGGCAGGCGCTGACGCCGGGAGACCGCGCGGTGCTGGATGCGCAGCTCGCGGGCATCGCCGCGACGGTGGGCCTGCGGCAGTGGGTCAGCGAGGAGGAAGCGGCGGAGGAGTTCTCCCTGCGCGCCTCCGGTCACGAGGTGACGTACCGGCTGGAGCCCGACACCCGCATGCTGTGGGTGACGGGCGTCAGCCCGATGCGTCCCGGGGGACCGGCCCGGGCGTGACGCGGGAAGCCTTCCACCCGGGCGCGAGCCGCACGCGGAAGGCCGTGCCCTTCCCGCACCTCAGCTCGCGGTGCGCGTACCACCGGACTGGTGCACGGCGGCGAGCTGCGGCACCGTCTCGCGCGGAAGCCACACGTGGAAGGTGGAGCCCTCGCCGGCCACGCCCGCGGACTCCACCCAGATGCGGCCGCCGTGCTGCTCGACGATGCCCTGGCTGATGGTGAGCCCCAGCCCCAGGCCGCCGTACTTGCTGCCGTGCGCGCGGCCGAAGCGCTCGAAGATGAGGCTCTGCTTGTCCTTGGGGATGCCCACGCCACGGTCCCTCACGGCCAGGTGCACGCCCTCATTGCCCTCTCCGATGAGGCGCACCAGCACCTGCCCGCCCTCGGGCGAGTAGCGCATGGCGTTGGACAGGAGATTGGTCAGCACCTGGTCCAGGCGCCCGCGGTCCCACGTGCCCTCCAGGTGCTCCGGCGCCTCCACGTGCAGCTCGTGCCCTTGCGAGAGCACCGCCATGCGGTCTCGCGTCTCGCGCACCAGCTCGCTCATGTCGAAGCGCTCCAGCTCCAACGACAGGCGCCCCGCCTGCAGCCGGCTGATGTCCAGCAGGTCCTCCACCAGCTTCGCCATGCGGTCAATCTGGCGGTTGATGATTTTGAGCGACTTGCCGGGGCCCGCTTCCGTCTCGTTGCCCAGCTTGAGCAGGGCGAGGTGCGCGTGGCCCTTGGCGGCGGCCAGCGGGGTGCGCAGCTCGTGGCTGGCGGCGGCGAGGAAGGCGTCCTTCGCCTCGCTGGCCAGCCGCAGCGCCGTCTCCGCGCGCTGGCGCTCGGTGATGTCGCGCGCCACGGAGATGAAGCGGCCCGGGCCCTCGTTGGCGGCCACGAACTGGAGCATCACCTCCACCGGCACCTCGCTGCCGTCGCGGCGGCGGTGGGTGGTGGAGTACGTCTGGCTCGGCAGCGTGCCGCTGAGCAGCGGGGCCAGCAGCTTGCGGAAGCCCGCCTCGTCGAAGGCGCCCTCCACCTCCAGCACGGACAGGCCCACCAGCTCGTCCACGCTGGAGGCGAGCTGCTTGGCCGCGCCCGCGTTGGCATAGGTGAGCGTCAGCGAGTCGGGGGAGAACATGAGGACGCAGTCCAGCGTGGCGTCCAGCGTCGTCTTGAAGCGGCCCAGGGCCTCCTCCGCCCGGCGCTTGTCGTCGATGTCCGTGGCGATGGCAATCCAGCCCACGAGCTGCCCGGCCTCGTCGCGCTCGGGCACCGCGCGCAAGAGGTGCCAGCGGTACACACCGTCGAAGCGGCGCAGGCGGAACTCGCGCTCCACACGCTGGCCCAGGCGGATGGTCTGCTCCCACACGTGGCGCATGGCCTCCCGGTCCGTCGGGTGGACGAACTCCAGGAAGGTGGCCAGCGACAGGGGCTGGTCCTCGTTGACGCCGGTGTAGTCGCGCCCGACGCGGTTGGCGTAGGTGAACGAGCCGTCCGGCCGCGCCGCCCACATGATTTCCGGCAGCGACTCGGTGAGCCGCCGGTAGCGCAGCTCGCTCTGCCGCTCCAGGGCCTCGCGCTCGCGCTGGCGCAGCTGGGCCGCCTGCCGCTGAATCTGCTGCTCCTTGAGGAACAGGTCCACGAAGACGCTGACCTTGGAGCGGAGGATTTCGGGGTCGAACGGCTTGAGCAGGTAGTCCACCGCGCCGTGCGCGTAGCCCTTGAAGACGTGGGCCGCGTCGCGGCTGAGCGCGGTGAGGAAGATGATGGGGATGGTGCGCGTGCGCTCGCGCTGCTTGATGAGGGTGGCGGTCTGGAAGCCGTCCAGTCCCGGCATCTGCACGTCCATCAGGATGACGGCGAAGTCACGCTTGAGGAGGAACTTGAGCGCCTCCTCGCCGCTGGTGGCCTTCACCAACTCCTGACCCAGCGGGTCGAGGATGGCCTCGAGCGCGAGCAGGTTGGACGGGTGGTCATCCACCATCAAGATGCTGGCCCGCGGGCGCGGGGCGCCGTCCTGGGGGCGTTCGGCGGGGATGTGTTCGCTAGGCGTCATGGAGATGGGATGGAGGGGAGCCCCGTCCGTAGCATTCCAGCCGGGAGAGGCTAGGCGCAGCCCCCGCCGGACCCAAGCCCGGCGGAGGCAAGCCGTGTGCTAGCCATCACTCAGTCCGTCAGGTGGTCACCCACAGACGGATGAGCTCCAGCAGCTTGTCGGTGTCCACCGGCTTGGGCAGGTAGTCGCTCGCCCCGGCGGCCATGCACTTCTCGCGGTCGTCCTTCAGCGCCTTCGCGGTGACGGCGATGATGGGGAGGCTGGCGTACTTGAGGTCCTTGCGGATGGCCCGCATGGTCTCATAGCCGTCCATCTCCGGCATCATCACGTCCATCAGGACGATGTCCACGTCACGGTGCTGCTCCAGCATCTCGATGGCGGCCCGCCCGTTCTCCGCGAAGACCACCTGCATGCCGTGGTTCTCCAGCACGCTGGTGAGGGCGAAGATGTTGCGCATGTCGTCGTCGACGACGAGCACCTTCTTGGCGGTGAGCTCCGAGTCCTTCTCGTTGCGCTGGGTCAGCGCCGCGCGTGCCCTCGGCGGCAGGTTCTGGTCCAGCCGGTGGAGGAACAGCGCCGTGTCGCTGAGCAGCAGCTCCGGGCTCTTCGAGCCGCTCTTGAGGATGACGCTGCCCGTGTACCTGCGCAGCCGCGCCTCGTCCTTGGGAGTGAGCTCCTTGCCCGTGTAGACGACGATGGGCAGGTCACGGAAGCGCTGCTGCGTCTTGATTTCCTCCACCAGCTTGGTGCCGTCCGTGTCGGGCAGCAGCAGGTCGATGACGAGGCAGTCGTACTCGTTCTTCTCCAGGTTCTGGAGGACCTCCTCACCGGTGGCCACGGCCGTCACCGCCACGTCGCCGCCCTCGCTGAGCAGCTTCACCAGGCTGTCGCGCTGGACGTCGTCGTCCTCCACCAACAGCAGCCGGCGCTCCTTGCGCTCCAGGAAGCTGGCGAGCTGGTTGAAGACGCGCTCCAGGCCCTCCTTGCTGACGGGCTTGGTGAGGTAGCCGAAGGCGCCCTGCGCGTTGCCCTGGTGCTTGTCCATGACGCTGATGACGTGCACCGGGATGTGCCGCGTGCGCGCGTTGCGCTTGAGGCGGTCCAGCACGCTCCAGCCGTCCACCACGGGGAGCTGGATGTCCAACGTAATCGCGTGCGGCTGGTACTCGTTGGCCATGGACAGGCCGGTGTCACCGCGAGTGGCCACCAGCGCCTTGAAGCCCTTCTCCCGCGCCATCTGCACCATGATGCGGGCGAACTTCACGTCGTCTTCAATCACGAGGAGGACGCGGTCCCCCTCGCGGATGTGCTCGCGGTCATCCTCCACGGCGACGGGCGCCTGGTTGGACTCCACCGGCGGCGGCAGGGCCGCGTCCAGCACGTGGCTGCTCTCCGCCACCGCGGGCGGGACGTGGGCGGCCGCCGGCGCCGAGCCCATGGGCTCGAGCGGCCCGGGCACCCGGGGCATGGAGTCCCCCGAGCCGGACAGCGGCGGGAGGCCATCGTCCTCGGGGCTCAGGTACTCGGGCGGCAGGTACAGCGTGAAGGTGCTGCCCTTCTTCGGCTCGCTGCTGACGTGGATTTCGCCGCCCAGCAGCTTGGCGATTTCGCGGCTGATGGACAGGCCCAGGCCGGTGCCGCCGTACTTGCGCGCGGTGGAGCCGTCCGCCTGCTGGAACGCCTCGAAGATGAGGCGCTGCTTGTCCTTGGGGATGCCGATGCCCGTGTCCGTCACCGCGAAGGCGATGACGTGCCGCGAGCGCTTGAGCGTCTCGTGGTCGAACCGCGTCGCGCGGTCCGCCAGCGCCACCTTCATCCGGACGCTGCCCTCGTCGGTGAACTTGAAGGCGTTGGACAACAGGTTCTTCAGCACCTGCTGCAGGCGCTGCGGGTCCGTGCGGATGTGCCGCGGCGTGCCCGGCGCCACCTCCACCGTGAAGGCCAGCCCCTTCTGCTCCGCCACCGGGCGGAAGCCGCGGTCGATGAACTGGTTGAGCTCGGACAGGACGATGTCCCGCGGCTCCACCTGCATCTTCCCGGCCTCCACCTTGGAGAGGTCCAGAATCTCGTTGATGAGGCTGAGCAAATCTCCGCCCGACGCGTAGATGGTGTTGGCGTACTCCACCTGCTTGTTGCTGAGGTTGCCGTCCTTGTTGTCCGACAGCAGCTTGGCGAGGATGAGCAGCGAGTTGAGCGGCGTGCGCAGCTCGTGGCTCATGTTGGCCAGGAACTCGCTCTTGTACTTGGAGATGACGGTGAGCTGCTCCGCCTTCTCCTCGAGGCTGACGCGGGCGCGCTCCACCTCGTTGTTCTTCTCCTCGACGCGGCGGTTCTGCTCCTCGAGCAGCTTCGCCTTCTCCTCCAGCTCGATGTTGGTGCGCTTGAGCTGCTCCTGCTGAACCGTGAGCTCCTTGGACTGGCTCTGCAGCTCCTGCGTGAGGCCCTGCGACTGGAGCAGCAGCTGCTCCGTGCGCATGTTGGCGATGATCATGTTCAGCACCACGCCAATGGACTCGGTGAGCTGGTCCAGGAAGATTTGGTGGATGGAGCTGAACGGGTGGAACGACGCCAGCTCGATGACCGCCTTGACCTCGCCCTCGAAGAGGACGGGCAGGACGATGATGTTGAGCGGCGTGGCCTCACCCAGGCCCGAGGAGATGGTGATGTAGTCCGAGGGCACCTTGGTGAGCAGAATCGTCTTCCGCTCCAGGGCGGCCTGGCCGACGAGCCCCTCTCCCAGGCGGAACCGGTTGGCGATGTGCTTGCGCTCCCGGTACGCGTAGGTGCTGGTGAGCTTCAGCAGGGGCGTGCCGGCCTCGCCGTCCACCAGGAAGAAGGCGCCGTGGTGGGCGGAGACCAGCGGCGTCAGCTCGCTCATGATGAGGCGGCTGACGGCGTCCAGGCTCTTCTGGCCCTGCATCATGCCGGAGAACTTCGCCAGGTTCGTCTTGAGCCAGTCCTGCTCCTGGTTCTTCTGCGTGGTCTCACGCAGGTTGACGATCATCTGGTTGATGTTGTCCTTCAGCGCCGCCACTTCGCCCTCGGCGACGACGGTGATGCTGCGGGTCAGGTCGCCCTTCGTCACGGCGGTGGCCACGTCGGAGATGGCGCGCAGCTGGCTCGTCAGGGTACCGGCGAGCTGGTTCACGTTGTCGGTCAGCTGCCGCCACGTGCCGCGCGCACCGGGCACGCGGGCCTGGCCGCCCAGCTTTCCTTCGATACCCACCTCGCGGGCCACCGTGGACACCTGCTCGGCGAAGGTGCCCAGCGTGTCCGTCATGTTGTTGATGGTGTCCGCGAGCGCCGCGACTTCACCCTTCGCGTCGACGATGAGCTTCTGGGTCAGGTCGCCGTTCGCGACCGCCGTCACCACGCGGACGATGCCGCGCACCTGCGTGGTGAGGTTGGACGCCATGAAGTTCACGTTGTCGGTGAGGTCCTTCCACGTGCCGGCCACACCGGGCACGCGGGCCTGACCGCCCAGCTTTCCTTCGACGCCCACCTCACGGGCCACCGTGGACACCTGCTCGGCGAAGGTGCCCAGCGTGTCCGTCATGTTGTTGATGGTCTCCGCGAGCGCGGCCACCTCGCCCTTCGCCTCGACGACGAGCTTCTGCTTCAGGTCGCCGTTGGCGACGGCCGTCACCACCTTGACGATGCCGCGCACCTGCGTGGTGAGGTTGCGGGCCATGAAGTTCACGTTGTCCGTCAGGTCCTTCCAGACGCCGGACACGCCGCGCACTTCCGCTTGCCCTCCCAGCTTTCCTTCCGTACCCACTTCGCGGGCCACGCGAGTCACTTCAGAAGCGAAGCTGTTGAGCTGGTCCACCATGATGTTGATGGTGTCCTTCAGCTCCAGGATTTCGCCCTTCGCGTCGACCGTAATCTTCTTGGACAAGTCGCCGTTGGCGACCGCCGTCGTCACCAGCGCGATGTTGCGCACCTGCGCGGTGAGGTTGGAGGCCATGCTGTTCACGTTGTCCGTGAGGTCCTTCCACGTACCGGCGACTCCCGGCACCGCGGCCTGACCGCCCAGCTTGCCGTCCGTACCCACTTCCTTCGCGACGCGCGTCACTTCCGCGGCGAACGCACGGAGCTGGTCCACCATCGTGTTGATGGTGCTCTTCAGCTCGAGAATCTCGCCGCGCGCCTCGACGGAAATCTTCTGCGACAGGTCGCCATTCGCCACCGCCGTCGTCACCTTGGCGATGTTGCGCACCTGGTCCGTCAGGTTGCCGGCGAGGACATTCACGTTGTCCGTGAGGTCCTTCCACACGCCCGCGACGCCGGGCACCGCGGCCTGACCTCCCAGCTTGCCTTCCGTGCCCACTTCCTTGGCGACGCGAGTCACCTCGGAGGCGAACGCGCGGAGCTGGTCCACCATCGTGTTGATGGTGTTCTTCAGCTCCAGCACCTCGCCCTTCACGGACACCGTGATTTTCTGCGACAGGTCGCCGTTGGCGACGGCCGTCGTCACCTTGGCGATGTTGCGCACCTGGTCGGTGAGGTTGCCGGCGAGGACATTCACATTGTCCGTGAGGTCCTTCCACACGCCGGACACGCCCTTCACGTCAGCCTGACCGCCCAGCTTGCCTTCCGTACCCACTTCCTTGGCGACGCGAGTCACTTCCGCGGCGAACGCGCGGAGCTGGTCCACCATCGTGTTGATGGTGCTCTTCAGCTCGAGCACCTCGCCCTTCGCGTCGACCGTGATCTTCTTGGACAGGTCACCATTCGCGACGGCGGTGGTGACCTCCGCGATGTTGCGCACCTGCGCGGTGAGGTTGTTCGCGAGCAGGTTCACGTTGTTCGTGAGGTCCTTCCACGTGCCCGCGACGCCCGGCACCTCCGCCTGGGCGCCCAGCTTCCCTTCCACGCCCACCGTGCGGGCGACGTCCGTCACCTGCTGGGCGAAGATGGACAGCGTCTGCGTCATCGCGTTGATGGTGTCCGCGAGGGCCGCGATTTCGCCCTTCGCTTCCATCGTCAGCTTCTGGCTCAGGTCGCCGTTGGCCACCGCCGTCACCACGCGGACGATGCCGCGCACCTGGCTGGTGAGGTTGGAGGCCATGAAGTTCACGTTGTCCGTGAGGTCCTTCCAGACGCCGGACACGCCCTTCACGTCGGCCTGACCGCCGAGCTTCCCTTCCGTACCCACTTCCTTCGCGACGCGCGTCACTTCCGAGGCGAAGGCGCGGAGCTGGTCCACCATCGTGTTGATGGTGTTCTTCAGCTCGAGCACCTCGCCCTTCGCGTCGACCGTAATCTTGCGGGACAGGTCGCCCTTCGCGACGGCCGTCGTCACCTCGGCGATGTTACGGACCTGGTCGGTGAGGTTGTTCGCGAGCAGGTTCACGTTGTTCGTGAGGTCCTTCCACGTACCGGCCACACCGGGCACCACCGCCTGGGCGCCCAGCTTCCCTTCCACGCCCACCGTGCGGGCAACGTCCGTCACCTGCTGGGCGAAGATGGACAGCGTCTGCGTCATCGCGTTGATGGTGTCGGCCAGCTCGGCCACCTCGCCCTTGGCCTCCATCTTCAGGCGCTGGGTCAGGTCACCATTCGCGACGGCGGTCACCACCTTGGCGATGCCGCGCACCTGCGTGGTGAGGTTGACGGCCATCACGTTCACGTTGTCCGTGAGGTCCTTCCATGTGCCGGAGACGCCGCGCACCTCGGCCTGGCCACCCAGCTTGCCGTGCGTACCCACCTCGCGAGCAACGCGAGTCACCTCCGAGGCGAACGAGTTGAGCTGGTCCACCATCGTGTTGATGGTGTTCTTCAGCTCGAGAATCTCGCCGCGCGCGTCGACCGTAATCTTCTTGGACAAATCACCGTTGGCCACCGAGGTCGTCACCAGCGCGATGTTGCGCACCTGCGTGGTGAGGTTGGAGGCCATGTAGTTCACGTTGTCCGTGAGGTCCTTCCACACGCCGGCAACGCCCTTCACGTCGGCCTGACCGCCCAGCTTGCCGTCGGTGCCCACCTCGCGGGCGACGCGCGTCACTTCGGAAGCGAAGGCTCGGAGCTGGTCCACCATCGTGTTGATGGTGTCCTTCAGCTCCATCACCTCGCCCCTCACGTCCACCGTGATTTTCTTGGACAGGTCACCCTTGGCGACGGCCGTGGTGACTTCGGCGATGTTGCGCACCTGGGCCGTGAGGTTGTTGGCCATCAGGTTCACGTTGTCGGTGAGGTCCTTCCACGTGCCGGCGGCGCCGGGCACCTGGGCCTGGGCGCCCAGCTTGCCCTCGACGCCCACCGTGCGGGCGACGCTGGTCACCTGCTGCGCGAACACGTTGAGCGTGTCCGTCATGTTGTTGAGCGTCGCGCCCAGCGCGGCAATCTCACCCTGCGACGGCACCATCAGCTTCTGGGTGAGGTCGCCGTTGGCGACGGCCGTCACCACCTTGACGATGCCGCGCACCTGGGTGGTGAGGTTGGACGCCATGAAGTTCACGTTGTCCGTCAGGTCCTTCCACGTGCCGGACACACCGGGCACCGCGGCCTGACCGCCCAGCTTTCCTTCCGTGCCCACTTCACGGGCCACGCGCGTCACTTCCGAGGCGAAGCCGTTGAGCTGGTCCACCATCGTGTTGATGGTGCTCTTCAGCTCGAGCACCTCGCCGCGCGCGTCCACCGTAATCTTCTTGGACAGGTCGCCGTTGGCGACGGCGGTGGACACCTCGGCGATGTTGCGCACCTGGGCCGTGAGGTTGTTGGCCATCAGGTTCACGTTGTCGGTGAGGTCCTTCCAGACGCCGGACACGCCCTTCACGTCGGCCTGGCCACCCAGCTTGCCGTCGCTGCCCACCTCGCGGGCCACGCGAGTCACTTCCGCGGCGAACGAGTTGAGCTGGTCCACCATCGCGTTCACGGTGGTACCGATGCGGAGGAACTCGCCCTTGACCGGCTGGCCGTCGATTTCGAGGGCCATCTTCTGGGTGAGGTCTCCCTCGGCCACCGCTACCAGCACGCGCGCGACTTCCGTGGTGGGCTGCACCAGGTCGCCGATGAGGGCGTTGATGCTGTTGATGCTCGTGGCCCAGTCGCCCCGGACGTCGCCCAGGGAGACGCGCTCGCCCATGCGGCCCTCTCGGCCGACGACGCGCTCCACGCGGACCATCTCCTGCGTCATCGCGGAGTTGAGCGTCACCACCGCGTTGAAGGCGCGTGCAATCTCGGCCATCACCGCGTCGGCGCCGCCGCCAGGCAGACGCACGGAGAAGTCACCGGCCTGCACGGCGCGGAGCGCGGTGAGCAGCGGCTGCATGGGGTGGCCGTTGCGCGTGCGCGCCCCCGTGGAGGGCGTGCGGCCGCCACGGCCACCGCCGATGGCGGGCTCCTCGGGCTTGGGCTCGGCGGCACGGGCGCGGGTCCGCTCGGCGCGCAGCCTGTTCGCCGCGACATTCTCTCGCTCGGAGCCGGCGCTGGCGGGCGACTCGGCATGGGAGGCCCCATTGTTGGGAGCCTTCCGCGAGGCGCGCTTGCGGCCGTTGGCGTTCGGGTTGGGGAGCTTGGTGTCGTCGTCCACGCGTGAGACCTCTGATCGGGATGAGCGCTGCAGCAGACTTCTGAGCGACGCCCGGCGGCCCGCGAATCTCCAAGGAGTTCGCGGGCTTGTCGATTCAAAGCCGGGTGCTTACGGGCCTGTCCGTCAAGTAGTGAACCCTGAGGGCCCACGTGCTCGGACGCCCCGTGAAGGCACGGTGCCCGGAGCCTTTCTCCAACACCTCAAGGGGCCGGAGCCGTGCACGGAAAACCGTCGCACCCCTGGACATAGAGGGCACGCCCGAGGAGCCGGCGAGCAGGCACCGTCGGCGTACTCGGCTTCGGGGCATGCGCCCCCGTGCGGACGTCCCAGGTGAAGGCCTGCGTCCCTTCGGGGGTACAGGCGATCAGCAGCCGGTCCGGCGCATCCAGCCACCAGAGGGTGGAGACGGGGCACGGGGGCTCGGCGGGCAGTGGGGCGAGCGTGCGGGCCTCGAAGAGGCGCACGTGCCCGTCGGAGAGCACGGCGGCCAGGGTGCCGGCGGCTCCCACGGAGAGCCGGGCACCGGCGCCCGGGACGGTGGCCTGCCCGAGCACGCCCCCCTCGGACGAGACGGAGACGAGCTGCCCGGCCTCGTCCAGCGCCAGCACCCCTCCGGCATGGCCCACGAGTGAAACCGGCGCGAAGTCGCCTACTGAACGAAGTGCGCCGTGCTCTTCGCGGAGGAGGCGGCCTCCGGCGGAGACCCAGAGCCGGTTGTCGCCGCCGAAGGTGGCGGCGAGCGCGCCCGTCACGTCCATGCGCGAGCCGGTGCCGTCGGTGCCGCACACGGCCACGGCGCGCGGGCCGTAGACGGCGGCGCGCGAGCCATCCGGCGACACGGCCCAGCCGAGCCGGGGCGCGGGCAGCGCGCGGGAGAGGCAGTGGTTGAGCGCGCCGAAGTGCGGGTCCGTGGTGGGCGAGGAGATGAGGTACGGCAGGCTGGTGGTGGCGGTGTAGACGAGCAGCCCGAGCGTGGCGGCGATGGCGATGGTGAGCGGCCAGGGACGGGCGCTGAGGGCGCGCACGGTCCTCGCGGAGGCCCGGCCTCCCTTCCTGCTCCCTGTCACCGGGCCTTCCCGTCCACCCACGGCGGGTCCTCCATCACGTCCCCTGCGCCACCCCAGGACAGCACAAAAAAGTCTCGCGCGCCTTCCGTGGGAGCCGGTGCCCATGGCCGGCTGGCCGCTTGCGTGTTTCGTGTAGCAACCGTGATGCAACGGTGAGGAATGCGCCCGGTGCGCGGGGGCACGCTCGCGGCTCGAGGAAGGGATTCGAGCATGCGCGTGAAGAAGATGTTCCGGGCCGTGGGAGTCCTGGCGGTGTTTCTGATGGCCTCGGCGTCAGGAGCCGAGGAACGCGGGGCCAGCTTCGCCGGGCTCGACCGCTACCGTGTCTTCGGCAGGACCTCGGGTTCTCGCGATGCGTTGCGCTCGACCGAGGACCTCGCGCCCTTCATCCCGGGAGTGCTGGAGGAGGCAGGAGGGCTCTCCATCAACGGCGCCTCCCCCTTCGAGAACGAGTACCAGTTGGACGGGCTGTCCCTGCGCGACGCGGTGCTGGGGCTCAACGCCCTCTCCCTGAGCACCGAGTTGATTCAGGACACCAACATCGTCTCGGGTGGATACCAGCCGATATACGGCCATGCCACGGGCGGAGTCCTGGAGGCGATGACCCGGTCAGGCGAGAACGCGCTGTACGGCTCGCTCTTCGCCTTCTGGACGCCGGGGCTGCTGGAGGGGCGCCGCGAGAGCGCGGGACTCGCGAGCCAGGATGCGCTCAAGCACCAGGGAGACTTCGGGGCCATCCTGGGCGGCCCCCTCCTCAAGGACAAGCTCTGGTTCTTCGCGGGAGTCACTCCGGTGCTGAGCCGGGTGGAGCGCACCCTCCAGGCTCCGGGCTCGGAGGAGAGCGCCCCGCGGACCTTCGACGACGCGCGCAGCCTCCAGGCCCTGGGCAAGCTGACGTACCTCATCAATCAGGACCACAACGTGTCGCTGGCGCTCGTCACCGCGCCGTCCTCGCAGGAGGGCGGGAGCCTCGATTCGAGGCTGACCTCGCTTCACTACTCCGGCGGGTTCATGGACAAGAAGCTGCTCCTCGATGTCAACGCGGGCTGGCTGTCACAGCAGGTGACGCCCCGAGCCGACGCCGCCGAGGAGCTCACGATGGACCGCTACCAGGCCAATGCCAGGGTCATCTTGCTGTCTCACTGGCTGGGCTTGCACGTGACGAGGGCGGGCGTGGACTCGGAATGGCTCGCCTACGAGCGCGGGGACGTGAGGACTCCCAGCCAGGTCTTCGGAGGCTACGTGCAGGACAGCATGTCCCTCTCCAACCGCTTCACCCTGAACCTGGGCACCCGCTACGACGTGCAGCGCATCGACGAGGCGAGCCGTGGCCGCATCACCAGCGCCCGGCTTTCGCCTCGCGTAGGGCTCATCATCGACCCGTGGGCCAACGGCCGGATGAAGGTGTTCGCCCACTATGGGAGGTTCCAGGGGCTGATTCCGCTGGGGTTCCTGGATGCGACGGCGGACGTGACGTTGGACGCGGACCTCGAGCCCCTGTCCTCACGCGAGGCCATCGCGGGGCTCGAATACGAGTTCCTGGCACAGAGGGTCTTCGCCGCGACGTATACGCACCGGACGCTGGAGAACGGGCTCGCGCTCGTGTCCAGTGAGGACGACAACGGCGTCGTGCTCGTCAATCCCGGCTCCGGGCTCGCCGCAGAGTCGCCTCGCGCGGCGCGCGACTACGACGCGCTGACGGTGGAGCTGCGCCACATCGTCGTGGGCCCCTGGCAGGGGCAGGTGAGCTACACGTGGTCGAAGCTGACGGGCAACTACGTGAGCCCGTTCGCCGCGTGGGATGGGCTCGAGTCCGGACAGCGGCTGCCGATGGACAGGCCCCATGTCGTGCGCGTCTACGTGACGCGGGAGTTCTACTTCCGCGCATTCCGTCAGTGGGGAGCCGATATCGGCGCCTCGTACCTGGGGGCGTCGGGCCTGTTGCTGGAGGACTCGGGGAAGCGCACGCCGTGGATGCATTCGTTGGATGCGTTCATCGACGTGCGGTACGCGCCAGGCAGGGGGCAGGAAGTGACGTTCCGCCTCGACGTGTTCAACGTCCTCAACTCGCAGGAGCCCATCCGGGCGGAGACGGGTGACACCGGCTTCGCGTCCGCGCGCTACCAGGTTCCGCGTCAGGTGCGCCTCGGCGTGCGGTACGACTTCTGAAGAGGCTGTTGGCCCGGAGACTGCACATGGGCTGCGGCCATGTCCTGGAGACGCGTTACGAAGTGGGTGATGTGGCTGCTGTGCCTCGGATGGATGGGGTTGGTGGCCGCATCGGAGTGTCTCCACCAGACCGCGCTCGCGCGAGTGCCCGTGCTTCCCCGTCCCACCGAGGAGGCTCCACTGCCTCCGTTGTATGTCCAGATGCGGTGGACGTCGCTCGAGGGGACGACGACCCGCCAGGTGGAGCCCATCTGGCTGGGAACGTACGTCGGTGACTGGGTGCGCTTCTCTCTGATGAAGCAGCGTCCCATGGGTACGTCGTGCCGGGGCTCGAGACTGGCGGACCGGGTCGCCTGGCAATGGTTCAGTCAGCTGAGCCAGATGGGGCACCCGCACCTGAAGAGGTTCGAGGAGTTCGGACTGCTCGTCTGGCTCACCCGGAGCTGGAGCGCGGAGGAGTTGCTCGCATTCGACGCGGAGCACACCTACCTCGGTCACCGTGTCGTTGGCATGAGAGCGGGTGCGAGGGTGTTGCTCGGGAATGAGTGGGCCCAGTTGGACGCGGCGGGCACCGCCTTGCTGCTCGCGGTGGCGGATGCGCCCGGCAGCAGGAGGGACCCCTGGTGTTTTCCGGACCCGATTCGCAAGAGGCGCGACTGGATATTGAAGCGGATGGGCGAGACAGGCGTCCTCTCCTCGGAGGAAGCGGACGCGGCGCTCCGGGCTCCACCGGTCCTGGCGCCACGGCCCATGGACTGGGAGCCCTGTCCCGTCCCGGGTCAGCAGACTCCCGAATGAGCACAGATGTCGCGGGAGCATGGACCTGGGACGCGAGGACGTGTTGCCCGGGTGCGCGGGCCTCGTGGCTCATGAGGTCCAGGGACTCTGACTGAACAGGGACAGACACAGCTTCGACCCGCTGTGAGCCAAGGGACTCTGACTGAACAGGGCCTGGAGGGACTCCGCCGCGCCGTGAGCCACCGGAGTCCTCCCTGGCCAGTGCGAGCCAGAGAGCCTCTCCCGACTCGGCGATATCCTCCAGGTACACCGGCTCGTTGCGCTCCGCCGACGCCCGCGCCAGCTCCGTCAGCGTGCCCCAGACCAGGGCTTCACCCGCCCTGACGCAGCCGGGTCTCAGCGCTTGTTCCTGCTCGCCGTGCTGGAGAACTTCGCGAACCAGCGCCCGCGCCGCGCCGCCGGGCACCTGCTGGCCGGGGACCCTCGGATGCAGGAAGGTGAAGCTGAAGGGGCCGGGCTTGCCCAGCGCCCACTTCGCCATCGCGTTCCAGAAGACGAAGAAGGCCTCGCGGAAGGTGACGCCCTCCGCCCCGTGCTTGCAGATGTACGCCCAGTCCACGTCCTGGCAGAAGACATTCTCGCTGAAGTCGCGCACCTCTTGAGCGAAGCGCGGCTTGCTGCCGTAGCGTCGGTACAGCGAGCCCACCGACATGCCCGCGGCCCGGGCCAACTGCTCGGCCTTCACGTGCTCGTAGCCGTGCTGGCCCAGCACCTCCGCCGAGCTCTGCATCATCCCCGACAGGAAATACTCCGTGAACCCCATGCCCCTGCCCCTTCCCGCCCCCTCCGGGGCGGCCGTCCCGTGGAAGGAACGTTCCTTCCATGAAACCCTTCTACCGGAGGGGGCTGACATGGGTTGGGATGCAGAGCCCCTCCTCCCGGGTAGGCACTCCTTCAGGTGGACCGGGCAGGAGGCGTGACCTGGAGCTTCAAGCCCATACCCGCTCACGTGGCGCTTTCCCGAAGCTCGGTTGACATGAGTGTGGCCAGGTTCGATCCACGATCCTGATAGCCGGCGGAGGGCAACGTCTCGTCCCTTCCTTCACTTCAATGGGATTGGGTTGTAGCCGGGCGAAGAAGGCGCGACGGGCACCAAACCGGGCCGCCTTGAAGTGCCTATGCATGCAGCGAGCTCTACGCCGCTGGATGGCTCCCGCTCCGGGTGCTGGCGTGCGGCCGTGCTTTCGCATGGCTCTGTCGCTCCGTGCTTGTCGCCTCGTCCTCGGACCTCACCTTTGCGTGGGGAAGGGAAAGGGAACCGACCATGCGACGCGCGATTACCACTGCTGCCCTGGCCTTCAGCTTCTTGCTCTCGACCGCGGGGCTCGCCCAATCAGCAGGCGGAGGCTCAGGCGGAGGCGCGGCGGCAGGCGGGGCCACGAGCGGCGGTACCACTGGTGCGCAGGGTGGCGCGGGGACAGCGGGCGGAGGCACGGGAGCTTCCCAGACGACGGGGACCTTCTCGCCGGGGACGACCGGGGGACAGCAGGGCACCACGGGCACGACGAATGAGAACGGTACCGGTGGTAGCGGACAGACGGGAACCGCGACGGGTGCGACCACCGGCGGAACCGGAAGCACGGGCGGCATCGAGACGAACACGGGTGCCACCACTGGCGCTGGGGGCACGGGTGGCTCCGGCACGACAGGTGCCACGACGGGTGGCACAGGCACGGCGACAGGAACGGGCACGACGGGGACCGGTGGAACCGGTGGCGCGAGCACGACTGGCACGGGTAGCTCGGGTGTTGGTGGCACCGGCGGCTCGGGCACGGGGGCCTCGAGCTCGGATGTGAGCGGCACGGGTGGCTCGGACGTAAGTGGCACCGGTACAGGTGGCGCGTCCGGCACGAACTCGATGGGCACGGGCACCGGTGGTGGTGGCACCGGCGGAGCGGGCGGAGGAAGCGCGAGCGCCGCGGGCGCGGGCACGGCCGGCACAACCCATGACGCTCAAGAGGTGAAGCGCCTCCGCGCGCAGGTCGAACAACTCCAGCGGGAAATCGCGACCCTGCGCCGCACCAGCGTCCCCATGGACAACACGGGTACGGGCGGCTCGGGCTCGGCGAGCTCGGCGCCGGCGGCGGACCCGAACACCACAGTCGTGGCGAGCGTCCTCATGCAGGGCCAGGTCACCGGCACCACGAAGGACCGCATCCAACTCCGGGACTCAGAGACCGGTGACCTCTACACGCTCTTCGTCGGCGACAGGACGCGCGCCACCCGCGGCAGCCAGAGCATCTCCGTGCAGAGCATCCCCGCGGGCACTCCCGTCGAGGCGGCCTTCAACCTCGCCGCCGACGGCGACGGCTACGCGACTCGCATCCAGGTCGTCCCCCAGCCTCCGCAAGCGTCGCAGGTCCGACAGCCCCAGCAGCAACAGCGGCAGCCTCAGCAACAGCAGCAGCAGCCCCAGCAGCAGGTCCAGCCGCGCACCCGCTGACGTGAAGCGCGCCCCACGCGCGTCCCACTCCGGGCCGCCAGGCGGGAGTCGTTGACCCTCCTGGCGCCCCGGAGGCTTCTTTCAGCACACCGTCATGTGCTGCCGCGCTCACGGGCGAAGCGCTCGATGCGCGCAATCGCCAGCCCCATCTTCTGGCGCGCGGAGCTGTTCGCGGAATGCACGCGCACGCGCGGCGGCACGAAGCCCCGCGTCGCCACCGCCTCCTCCAACCAGAGCAGGACGTGGTACCCCGTGCCGTGCGCGTCATCCCCGAGGTCATGGTCCAGGCTCAGGTCCGTCACCTGCCCGCCCTCGAGCAGCGAAATCGCCTCCTCGGGCCAACGCACCGCGACCCAGCCCTCGGGCGTGGGGCGCTCGTCGTCCAGGTAGACCTTCATCGCAGCCCGTCCTCCATCAAGGGCATCACGCGCCCGCGCACCAGGGACGTTTCAGCGTACAGGGGCTGACCCTTCGGGCCCGCGAGGCGCCCTACTCCGACTCATCCAGGCTCGCCATCGCCTTCCCGAGATACCCGAAGAGCTTCGGGTCCACCCCATGCCTCGCGTTCCCACCAGGCTCCCGCTGGTGCAGCGCGCGCAGCCAGGATTCGAGCCCGGGGTCGCCGCCAGTGAAGATTCGCACCAACTCCATCCACCGCTCGGCCAGGGAGCGCACCGAGGCATGCGAGGGGTCCGTGCCCCGGTCCATCTCCTCGCGGACGCTCGCGATGACCTGGGGCCACTCGGTCATCACCTCGTGCAGGGACGCTTCGTCCAGCACCTCGCCACGGGCCTCCCTCGCGGAGGCTTCGTGCTTCTCGAACATGGTCGCCACCTCATCCCGCCACGACTCGGCGGAATGACTGGCTACACCCTCACGTCACGTGAGGCGCAAGGGCTAGCGCTGCTCGTCGTCCGGTGGCGTACCGCCCGCGAGCCGCCGCAGCTTCGCGGCGAAGGGGCTCTCCTCGCCCGCCTTCACGGGCCCACCGGAAAGCCGCTGCCGGCGCGTCATGGCGAGCGCCCCCTCGGCCGGCCCCTCGACGGCTTCCTTCTCGTAGCGGTCCTGCCCACCCAGCGCGCGGCCCACGGGGCGGGCAGAGCTGATGCGTCGGTTCGTATCCACGGGCATGGCGGTACCTCCAGGAGCAGCGAGCCCCTTTCTACCCCACCGACGTGCCGCTCGCAGCCCCCGGGGGATTCGTCGGAGCCCCCCACGCCGCTTCCGGGTCCTCCAGCGTGGCGCCAATGTGGCGCAGGACACAGGCCACCAGGTCCACGTCGAGGAGGCGCGCGTCCCACGTGCAGGTGAGCGCGAGCTGCCGGCCCGGTATCAGCTCGCCCCCCTCCACCACGGGCACGCGCCGCACCGCGCCCGGGGCCAGCAGCAGGGGCACCCGTGTGTACGGCACCATGGCCACGTAACCGCGCTCCAGCCCCAGCGAGCCGAGGCTCGTCACCGCCACCGAGCCGAACGGGTCTCTCGGCATCCCCACCCACCGCAGGTCCACGTTCAGCGTGTACCAGACGAAGGAGAGCAGCCGCAGCGCCAGCCCCATGAGAATCCCAGGGATGCGGTACGAGCGGCGCTTGCCCCGCTCGATGACCGCGTCGCGGCGCGCTCGCACGTCGGAGATACGCGACTCCATCCCCTCCACGAACTCACCGAGCGACAGCGCATCCGCGCGGTGCACCGTGGCCGTGGTGAGGTCCGCGCGGCCCGTCTCCGCCGGCTGCACCACCAGCACGCAGACGCCCACGTCCCTGCGCAGGGAAGGACGGTTCCAGCGAAGGAGCACGTTGGCCTCGGGGTACTGGCGGAGCGCGTCCGCGGCGGCCTTGGCCACCAGGTGTGTCACCGTGAGGCGGCATCCGGTGCGCGCGCGGTACGCCTCGAGGTATGCGAGCGCCCGTTCCATGCGTACCTCCAGCGCCGCGTACGCGCTGGGGTCTCTTGGCGAGCGCCACGCGCCCAGCGCGAGCTTGCGGAAGGCGCCGGGCGGCGGCGCTGGCGTCAAATCGAGGTCCACGTCGGGGCCCGGCTTCGCACGGAGGGTGTGCGCCGTGCAACCGGGGCGGGCAACGTGCGCCTGCGCCGGGCGCCGTGTCCTGTTAGACAGGGGCCACCGGAGCCGACAGAGAGGCTCCCCCTTCCGAGGCATCCGACATGACGCCGTTCGCCCTGGCCCTGTCTCTCGCCCTCCACGCCACGCCGGCCGCCAAGGCCGCGCCCGCGCAGCCCCGTCCCGCCGACAAGAACATGACCTCCGCTGCCCCGAAGCCCGCCGCCGAAGACATCGCCACCGCCACCCGTGCCTGGCACGAGCAGCGCCTGAAGAACCTCCAGTCGGACGAAGGCTGGCTCACGCTGGTGGGCCTGTTCTGGCTGAAGGAGGGCGAGCAGACCGCCGGCTCCGCGCCGGAGAGCGACCTCGACTTCCCCGAGGGCACGCCCGCGAAGCTGGGCACCTTCACGCGCAAGGGGAGCACCGCCAGCTTCCAGCCGGCGCCCGGCGTCGCGCTGACGCTGGATGGGAAGCCCTTCACCGGGGGCGCGCTCAAGTCGGACGAGAATGGCGCGCCGGACGTGCTGAAGCTCGGCAGCCTGAGCCTCCAGGTGATTCTGCGTGGGGACAAGCTCGGCGTGCGCGTGAAGGACAGCCAGTCAGCGATTCGCAAGCAGTTCCACGGCATCCCCACGTACCCGGCGAGCGCGGCGTGGCGCGTCGACGCGCGCTTCGAGCCATCGGAGACGCCGCGCACCATCCAGGTGCCGAACGTGCTGGGCACCGAGGAGGCGATGAAGGTGCCGGGCACGCTGGTCTTCACGGTGAACGGCAAGGAGTACAAGCTGACGCCGGTGGAGGAGGGCGACAAGCTCTTCATCATCTTCGCGGACGAGACGAACCGCGACGCCACCTACGGCGCGGGCCGCTTCCTGTACGCGGATGCGCCGAAGGACGGGCACGTGGTGCTGGACTTCAACCGCGCCTACAACCCGCCCTGCGCCTTCACGCGCTTCGCGACGTGCCCCCTGCCTCCGCGAGGCAACCGGCTCGCCCTCCGCGTGGAGGCCGGCGAGAAGCGGTTCGGGGACCACTGAGCGCGCGATGAGAAATCACCAGCGCGTCACGGCCGGTTGGCTCCGGTAGATACGTACGTGCTGGTCCCGGGACATGCGTTCGTATTGGTTCCTGTAATACGTTTCGTATTACAGGAACCCGTACATGGTCTCCGTGGCGCAGCTCCTTTCCCTGCTGGGCCGTCAGGCCCTGGTGCCGGCCGATGCGCTGGCCCGCCAGTTCGGCGCCTCCGAGGCGGAGCTGGCGAGGCTCATTGTCGAGGCGGGTGACGCGGTCCTGCGAATCGGCCACGGTCCCGAGGCGCAATACGCGCGCACCCGTACGCTTCCTGCGCTGGGGACGCGGCTCCCCATCCATCAGGTGGATGAAGCGGGGCACGCGCGGAAGTACGGAGTGCTGCACCTGCTCGCGGCGGGCCGCCACTGGCTCGAACGCGAGCAGGGCGAGGGCGAGCTCTTCGAGGGACTGCCTCCATTCGCCGCGGACATGAGCCCGCAGGGCTATGTGGGCCGGAGCTTCACGCAGCGCTACCCGGAGCTGGGCCTTCCGGTCCGAATCACCGATTGGAACGATGACGACCGCCTCGTGGCCCTCGCGCGGCGGGGCGAGGACTGCGTTGGCAACTTCATCCTGGGTGATGAGTCGCTGAGCCGGTTCCTCGCGGAGGAACCAGGCCCCGTCCACCGCGACAGCTACCCGGAGCTGGCCCGGGCGTCCCTCGCGGGGCAGCCCGGCTCCTTGGCGGGAGGTGAGCAACCCAAGTTCCTCACGTACGCGGAGGGCCGTCACGTCCTGGTGAAGTTCGCGGAAGGCGATGACGGCTCGGCCTCGCGGCGGTGGATGGACCTGCTGACCTGCGAGCACCTCGCGCTCGAAGCGGTCCGCGCCGCGGGGATTCCCGCTGCATCCGCACACACGCTGGAAGTGGGTGGCTTGCGCTTCCTGGAGGTCGAGCGCTTCGACCGTGTCGGCGTGCGAGGCAGGAAAGCGCTGCTGTCGCTCGGTGCCATCGACGATGAGTCCTTCGGCCACCGCGATACGTGGACACGCGCGGCCCGGCGGATGCTCGAAGGCGGGCTCATCTCCGAGGAGGATGCCCGGCGCATGCGGTGGCTCGACACCTTCGGTCAGCTCACCGGCAACACCGACCGGCACTTCGGCAACCTGTCCTTTTTCGTCGAGGGCCCGAAGCAGTTCAGGCTCGCACCGGTCTACGACATGCTGCCCATGGTCTTCGCGCCCGTGGGCACGAATGTCATCGAGCGCATCTTCGAGCCGTTGCCGCCCACCCCGGACACCCTCGACGTCTGGCCCGACGCCGCCCGTCACGCGGTGGAGTACTGGACCCGACTCGCCCGCGAGCCATTGCTCAGCGACGCGCTTCGAGAGCACTGCGCACGGAATCGCGATGCGGTCTCGGTGCTCGCGCAACGAGCCTGACCTCACTTCCCGAGCCGGAGGATGAAGGCGTCGTAGTCCCCCTCCGGCGCCACCTTCCCGCCGCCGAAGTCCGTGGGCCCGCCGAAGGCTCCCACGATGACACCCTCTCCTTCACGCGTGACGGTGACGTCCAGCGCCAGGGCCGCCGTCGAGGGGAAGTCCTTCACCCACCGCAGCGTCCCGTCGATGCGGTCCAGCTTCGCCACGAAGACGTTGTCGAGCGAGCCCGCCGTCCCTGGCAACCCCCGGCTCCCCACGCGGTTGCCATGCACCGCGATACCCGAGCAGTCCCCGTCCTCCAGCGAGCGCGTCCACACCACCGCCCCCGTCTCCGCGCCGAGCCGCCGCAGCCCCGTCCGCGTCCCCGTGCTCGGGTCCTCCGGCGCTTCATCCGGCGCCGTGCCGCAGAAGTACGCCTCGCCCTGCTCGTCCAGCGCGACGCCGCCGCCCTGCGTGGACTCGGCCTCCGCGTGCAGCCACTTCAGCGTCCCGTCCGGCCCGTACTTCGCCAGGAAGGCCCGCAGCCCGTCCGCGTGCAACACCCGCCCGCCGAAGTCCAGGCGCCCCTCGAACAGCGAGCCGGACACGAACACGTTGCCCGCGCGGTCCGTCGCCACGCCATTCGCCAGGAAGGCGCCGTGCCCCTCCAGCGTCTTCGTCCACACCGTCCTCCCGGCAGAATCCAGCTTCACGAGGAAGGCCCCCTCCACCTTCGCGGGCGCCGCGCCCTCATTCGAGCGCAGCTCGGCGCCCCGCTCGCTCCAGCCCGCGAGCAGCACGTTGCGCTCGCGGTCCGTGCCCACCGCATTCACTGACAACAGTCCACCCCTGCGCCCCTGGAACACGCGCGTCCAGAGCAGCCGCCCATCCGGCGCATGCTTCGCGAGCACGACACCCGGCACCTCGGCATCTCCCGAGCCCAGCGGCCCCGTGCCGAGGTCCGCGCCTCCGGAGAAGAGCACCGTGGTGAGCACGTTGCCGTCCCTGTCGGACGTGACGGCCGAGCCGAGCTGATGGCCCGCGCCCCGGGCGAAGCGCACCCACGACACCGGGCCGCTCGCGCCTTCCGGCTGCCGCAGGGTGCCCAGCTCCTCCTCGTGCAGGGGAACTCCGTCCTCCTGCTGCGCCTCTCCGCACCCGGACAGCGCCAGCGCCAGCACCCACACCTTCGCCCGCATCCCGCTACCTCCCACCCGCACGAAAAGAAAATGCCGGCGGCCCGGAGAGAGCCGGGCGCCGGCGGGGCGAATGGGTGCACATGGCTCGCGAGGCCGGCCCCCTGTTCAGCAGGGCAGGCCCCGAGTCCCGCATCAACGGACGAGCGCACGGCGCCTCACCGTCTCACGGCGGAAGAGACACCCCGTCCGTCAGTGCACGGTGGGCGGCTGGTCCGACGCGGCTTCGGGCGCGAGCGGCGACTCCAGCCGCGGCGCGATGCCCTGGGACACCTGGCGCAGCAGCGCCTGGCTGAAGGCGGGCAAGTCATTCGGGTTGCGCGAGGTGATGATGCTGCCGTCCTCCACCACCTCGCGGTCCACCCAGCGCGCGCCCGCGTTGAGCAAATCGGTCTTGATGGAGGGCCACGACGTCACGGTGCGCCCGTCCACGACGTCCGCCTCCACCAGCAGCGAGCCCGCGTGGCAGACGGCGGCAATCGGCTTGTCCGCTCGGAAGAAGTCCCGCACGAAGCCCACCATGCCAATGTCCATGCGCAGGTGGTCCGGCGAGTAGCCGCCCGGAATCACCAGCGCGTCGAAGTCCTTCGCGGAGACCTCCTTCACGGCCTTCTCGGCCTTGATGGCCTCCTTGCCCTTCTTGCCCTTCAATTCCTTGCCCGCCTCCACGCCGATGATGACCGCCTCGTGCCCGGCCTTCCGCACGGCGTCGTAGGGGACGCGGAACTCCGAGTCCTCGAAGTCATTGGCCACGATGAACGCGATGCGCGCCATGGAATGTCTCCTTGAATCAATCTCGCGAGCTCGAATGCGATGTGCCCGTCCGGACAAGGTGCCCACGGTTCCGGTGCCGACCAATGCGGGGCGGACGGGCCTCGGCGGGGCCGCCCGCCTGTCCGCCCTCCGGGCCCCCGAGCTCGAACCTGGAGTCCCTCGGGCCGGTGCCCGGCGCACGAAGCAACCCAGGCCGATGACTTGGACGCCGGGAACAGGCCAACCCATGACGAGAACCCCAGGAGGGAGCCACACGTCAGGCCGACGACGTGAGCGCAAGGAGCGGGCCACGTCAGGCCCATGACGTGAACACAAAGAGGAACTGGCGCGCCCGCGCACGGCCTGACATCAATGCCGCATGCGTGCCTCCCGCCTGCTCCTCTCGTCCCTCGTGGTGCTCGCCGTGTCCGCGTCCGCCTGCCGCAAGAGCCAGGCCCAGGGCACCGCCTCTCCCCAGGACTGCATCCTCGTGGAGGACGGCTGGGGCCCCGACGGCACCGTGCCCTTCGACGTCGAAGTCGTGGCCGAGGGGCTGGAAGTCCCCTGGGGCATCGCCTGGCTGCCCGGCGGCGACGCGCTCGTCACCGAGCGACCCGGCCGCGTGCGCCTGCTCAAGGGCGGCGTGCTGCAGGCCGCGCCGGTCGCCACCGTGCAGACGACGCGCACCGCGGAGGGCGGACTGCTCGGCATCGCCGCGCACCCGGACTTCGCCAGCAACCGCCAGTTCTACGTGTACGTCACCACCGACGCGAGCGGCCACGACGAGAACCGCGTGGAGCGCTGGACGCTCTCCGAGGACCACACCTCGGCCACCTTCGACCGCGTCATCTTCGGCGGCATCACCTCCGCCACGTACCATGACGGCGGGCGCATCCACTTCGGCCCGGACGGCATGCTGTACGTGGGCACGGGCGACGCGCGCAGCCCGGACCGCTCGCAGGACCTCAATGACCCGGCCGGCAAGCTGCTGCGCCTGACGCCCGAGGGGCGGGTGCCCCAGGACAACCCCGTCCCCACCTCGCCCGCGTTCCTCACCGGCATCCGCAACCTCCAGGGCTGGGCCTGGAAGGACGACACCACGCTCTACGTCACGGACCACGGCCCCAGCGGCGAGACGATGCGCCGGGGCCATGACGAGGTGAGCGTCGCGCGGCGCGGGGACAACCTGGGCTGGCCCGGCATCTACTCGTGCGAGACGCGCCAGGGGCAGGTGACGCCGTCCCTCACCTTCAACGACGCCATGCCCCCGGGCGGCGCCGCGCTCTACACCGGCACCGCGATTGCCGAGTGGAAGGGCTCGCTCCTCGTCGGCACGCTGGGCTCGCGCCACCTGCACCGCGTGGAGTTCGCCCAGGACAACCCCGCGCGCGTGGCCCGTCACGAGGTGTACCTGCGCGACACGTACGGCCGGTTGCGGGAAGTCTCCATGGGGCCGGACGGCCACCTCTACGTCACCACCAGCAACTGCGACGGGCGCGGAGACTGCGGCCCGCGCAAGGACCTCATCCTGCGCCTGAAGCGCTGAAGGATTCCGCCAGGACAGGAGAAGCACTTCTGACACGGGCCCCGTGCACTGGCGCGTGGCTTCTGGAAGACTCCGGGCCGTGCACGTCGAGATGCCCCTGGTCATCGGGTTGATGGTGGCGGCCATCGTCCTGGCCGTCGCGGCCAAGCGCGCCAGCCTGCCGTACAACGTCGCGCTGGTCGTGGGAGGGCTCGTCATCTCCGTGGGGCACCTGCTGCCGGGGGTGCCGCCGCTCAACCCGGAGGTGGTGTTCCTCGTCTGTCTGCCCGCGCTCCTCTTCGAGGGTGGCATCACCGCGGACCTCTCCGGCATCCGCGCCAACGCGCTGCCCATCCTCCTGCTGTCCACGCTGGGCATGGTGCTGGCCATCGGCGCCACGGGCACCGCGCTGCACTACACCGTGGGCCTGCCCCTGTGGCCGGCGCTGCTGCTGGGCGCGCTGCTGTCCGTCACCGACACTGTCTCCATCCTCTACGCGTTCCGCCGCGCGCCCGTGCCGCCGCGCCTGTCCGGCATCATGCAGGGCGAGAGCCTCTTCAACGACGGCACCGCGCTGGTGGCGTACGCGGCCATCGCCAGCGTGGTGGCGGGGGCGGCCGCGCCGTCCGTGGCCACCATGAGCGCGCGCGTGCTGCTCGCCTCGGTGGGTGGCGGCGTGGTGGGACTGGCGCTGGGCCTGCTGGGCGGCTTCGTCATCCGCCGCATCGAGGACCCGCTGGCGGAAATCATGGTGACGACGGCGGTGGCGCTCTCGTCCTTCGTGGTGGCCGAGCAGCTCCACCTGTCCGGCGCCATCTCCGCCGTCGTCGCGGGGCTCGCGGTGGGCGTCACGCTGCGGCGCGAGGTGTCCCCCCAGAGCCAGGTGGCCATCCACACCTTCTGGGAGTACGCCACCTTCGGGGTGAACACCTTCCTCTTCCTCGCGGTGGGGCTCACCACGAATCCGGAGACGCTCAGCGGCTATGTGCCGGAGACGCTGGTGGCGGTGGCCTGCGTCTTCGCCGGGCGCGCGGTGGGCATCTACTTCCCCTTCCTGCTCCTGCGCTGGCTGCGCCCCGCCGAGGCCGTGCCCTTCCGCTGGCAGCACGTGTTCATCGCCGGCAACATCAAGGGCGCGCTGTCCATCGGTCTCGCGCTGGGCCTTCCGGAGGCCACGCCCGCGCGCGAGAAGCTGGTGGCCATCGCCTTCGGCGTCACGCTGGTGTCGCTGGTGGGCCAGGGGCTGATGCTCACCCAGGTGCTCAAGTGGCTGGGCCTCTTCCAGCAGGACGAGGTGGCCCTGTCCATGGCGGAGCAGCGCGGGCGCCTCATCGCCAGCCGCGCGGCGCACCAGGAATTGGAGGTGCTGCACGAGCAGGGGCTGGTGCCCCGCGCCGCGTATGACCACCTGCGCAGCGAGTACCAGGTCAACATCGCCCGCGCCGAGCGCGAGCTGCGGCGCCTCAGCGAGCAGCACCTGACGCAAGGGGCGAGGGACCTCATCTCCATGCGGCGGCGGCTCATCGACGCGGAGCGCACCGCGCTGCAGGGGGCTCGGAGAAACGGCCTCATCCCCGAGGCCACGGCGGAGCACATGCTGGCGCAGTTGGACGAGCGGACGCTCGCGCTGGAGAAGGTGCTGCACGGCGACACAGGGGACGCGAGCCACGGGAGGAAGGCGTCGTGAAAATCATCATCGCGGGAGGTGGCCGGGTGGGCAGCGTGCTGGCGGCGCGGCTGGTGGCCGAGCAGCACACCGTCACCGTCATCGAGAGGGACGCCGCCGTCTGCAACCGCATCTTCGAGGAGGTGGGCGCGGTGACGGTGTGCGGGGACGCCACCAACCCGCGCGTGCTGGAGGCGGCGGGCATCGCCTCGGCGGACGTGGCGGCGGGGGTGCTGGCGCGCGACTCGGAGAACCTCGCCTTCGCCATGCTGGTGCGCAGCACGTCCGGGGCGCGCGTCATGGTGCGCATGCTGGACACGAGCTACCGCGAGGCCTACCGGCTGGCCGGTGTGAAGGAGCTGGTGGCCGAGGCCGAGGTGGTGGTGGCGAAGATGACCACGGCCATCGACTTCCCGCAGGTGGCGGGCACGCTGCCGCTGGGAGACGGGGACACGCTGCTGTTCGAACTGGCCCTGCCGCTGCGCGCGCGGGTGGCGGGACAGACGGTGGCACAGGTGCGCGGCACGGCGGGCTTCCCTCGCGAGTGCGTCTTCATCGGCATGGTGGACCCGCAGGGCCGGGCGACGCTGCCGGAGGGGAGCACCGTGCTGCGCGCGGGGCACACCGTCATCCTGGTGTCGCGGCGCTCGCAGCTCGCGGCGGCGGTGGACTTCCTCAGCGCGGAGCCGCCGGTGGGCGAGCGCACGGGCTCGCTGCTGGCGGCCACGCTGCGCAAGGTGGACTTCCTCGCGCCGCTCAATGACGAAGAGTTGGAGACGGTGGCGCGCGGCGCGGAGCACCTGCATCACCCCGGGGGCGCGGAGCTGTTCCGCCAGGGCGACCCGGGGGAGACGTTCTTCGTGGTGTTGACCGGCGAGGTGAACCTGAAGGACTCGACGGGGCAGGTGGTGGCCACGGTGAAGCCGGGAGGTTTCTTCGGTGAGCTGGCGCTCCTGACGGGCGAGCCGCGCACGGCGACGGCGGTGACGGTCTCCGCGTGTGAGTTGGCGGCGGTGGGACGGGAGGACTTCCGCAGCGTCGTCATGGCGAACCCGACCGTGGCGCTGGAGATGAGCCGGATTCTGGGCGAGCGTTTGTCGCGCGCGCAGGGTGGGAAGCCGCAGAAGAAGCGGGGGTTGTTCGGGCGGTAGGCCTCAGTGCCGGTACTCCGTCCGCTCCGCCCCGTCCTTGCGCGGAGGAGGCGGCAGCGTCGGAGGTGACGGCGGTGGCTCGGGCGCCCCGTCGCCGTGCCGGTGGTCCTTGCGCAGGTCCTCCAGCAGGCGCTCCACGACATCCTCCGGAAGCGCCGCGGACTTCAGCACACGCGACACCGCCTCCAGCGCCGTCTCCAGCTCTCCCGCGAGCACCTCGCTGGCGCCGCGCTCTCGCAGGTCGGCGATGTCTCCCAGCCGCTGCACGCGCACCAGAATCGGTACGCTCGCGTGCAGCCGCCGGGCCGTGGACACCGCGCGCGCCGCGCCCACCGGGTCGTCCAGCAGGAGCACCAGCGCCCTCGCCCGGTGGATGCCCGCCTTCTCCAGAATCTCCGCGCTGGTGATGTCGCCGTAGTACAGCGACTCGCCGCGCCGCCGCGCCTCGGAGACGACCTCCGGGTCCAGGTCGATGCACACGTGCGGCACCTGGCTCTCCCGCAGTGCCCGCGTCACCAGTCGCCCCGCCGTGCCCAGCCCGCCGATGATGTAGTGGTCGCTCAGCCCATCGCTGTGCGACTCCTCCAGGTGGTGCGGGCCGTGCGCGCCGATGAGCGCCTCCAGCCGCTTGAGGTGCGCCGCCCCCGCCGCCAGCCTCGGGCCGAAGTGCAGCGCCAGCGGCGTCACCGCCATCGTCAGCACGCTCATGGTGATGAAGAGCCGCTGCTCCGCGTCGCTCAGCAGCCCCGCCTGCGCGCCCTCGTGCGCCAGCACGAAGGAGAACTCTCCAATCTGCGCCAGCCCCAGCCCCGCCAGCACCGCCACCCACGGAGGGAAGCGCATCACCATGGCGCTCACCGCGCCCACCAGCGCCTTCAGCACCAGCACGCCCAGCACCAGCACCGCCACCAGCAGCGGCCGCGCCATCAGCACCCGCACGTCCAGCAGCATGCCCACGGAGATGAAGAAGAAGCTGGAGAGCGTCTCGCGCAGCGGCAGCACGTCCGCCAGCGCCTGGTGCCCATAGTCGCCGTCCGCCAGGGCGAGTCCCGCGAGGAAGGCGCCCAGTGCCAGTGAGAGTCCCGCCAGCGCGGAGAGCCAGGCGATGCCCACGCACAGGCCCAGCACGGCGAGGATGAACACCTCGCGCCGCCGCGTGGCCGCCACGTCCTTGAGGAAGCGGGGCACCACCGTGCGGCCGAGCACCACGGTGGCCACCACGAGCAGCGCCGCCTTGAGGAGCACCCCGAGGAGCGCCGCCGCTCCGCCCCGCTGGCCGGCCAGGAGCGGAATCGCGAGCATCATCGGCACGACGCACAGGTCCTGGAAGATGAGGGCGCCAATGATGAGCCGGCCATGAGGCGCGTCCACCTCGTGCCGCTCGGTGAGCGCGCGCAGGACGATGGCGGTGCTGGACAGCGCGACGAGGAAGCCGAAGAAGATGCCCCGAGTTGGAGGGACGCCGAGCGCCGCCGCGCCCACCGACACGCCGAGCGTGGTGAGGCCGACCTGAAGGCCACCGCCCAGGAGCAGCACACGCCAGAGCCGCCGCAGCCTCGCCAGGGAGAACTCCAGGCCGATGCTGAACAGCAGCAGCACCACGCCAATCTCCGCGAGCACGGTGATGCGGGCCGCGTCGTGGACGAGCCCCAGGCCACCGGGGCCGATGAGCGCACCGGCCGCGATGAGCCCGGCGATGGTGGGCAGGCGCAGGTGACTGAGCGCGAGCACCACCGCCACGGCGACGCCGAGCACCAACACCAATTCCTGGAGGACCGCCGGAACCTCCATGGCGGAGGGCCCCCTCGTGCCCCGAGCGGGAGGCCCGCGCGTCCCTCACGCGCGACGCGGCGGAGCTCTCCCCTTCAAGGGGTAACACGCCCCGCGCGCGGAGCCCGCCCCGGGGGCAGCGTCCCTCGACTCGGGGGCAGGCCCGCAGGAGCGGAGCACCACCAGGGCTCAACCGCCAAGCTGCTTCAACAACCGCTCCGCCTGTTCGCGCACCGCACCGTCGCCGTGGGTGAAGGCCTGCTGCGCGTGGCGGACGCAGGCCGCCTTGTCCGTGGGGAACCAGGACACCGCCAGGTTCAGGTGCGTCACCGCGTCCCGCGGATGCGCCGTCAGCACCGGCTCCAGCACGGGCCGCACGCGGTCATGGGCCTGGTCCTGCAACAGCAGCAGGGCCAAATCGTTGGCGGGCCCCGGCTCCGTGGGCACCAGCGCCACGGCCTCCTCCAGCCGCTTCCGGGCCAGCCCCCGCTCCATCAGCGCGAGGTGCGTCTGGGCCAACGCCTGCAACGCCTGCCAGCTCTTCGGAGCCATCCGCAGCGCCTCCTCGAAGAGGCCCGCGGCCTCTCGGAACGCCCCGGAGCTCATCTCCGCCAGCCCGTGCAGGTACACGTAGTTGGCATTCGCCGGCACCAACTGCCGCAGCTCCATCACCGAGCGCTTCGCCGCGTCCGGATTGCCCGCCGTCAGGTACAGCCGGAACAAGTCCTCCAGCACCGAGCGCCGGATGCCGCCCTGCGCCTGCTCCAGCGCACGGACGGCCGCCTGGATGGCCAGCCCCAGCGCGCCCCGCGTGAAGTGCGCGCGCGACAGCATCAGCAGCGGCATGGGCTCCGTCGAGGCCAGCTCCGACGCCTTCTGGAAGTGCGCCACCGCGCCGTCCGCGTTCCCCTGCTGCAGGTGGATGCGGCCCAGCTCGAAGTGCACGTGCGCGCTGCCCGGCGCCACCTCCAGCGCGGACTCGTAGGCCGCGCGCGCCCCGGCCAGGTCGCCCCTATCCAAGAGCAGCCCGCCCAGGTTGAAGCGCTCGAAGTAGCCAGCGGTGGGCGCCGAGGCCAGCGTCTTGAGCGCCTCCAGCGCATCGGCGTCACCGGCCTGCGCGCGCAGCATGGCCAGGTGCGCCTGCGCCTCCGCGTGGTCCGGCTTCACCTTCAGGAGCCGCAGCGCGGCGGCCTCGGCCTCGCCCGACGCGCCGGTGCTCAGGTGCGTGCGGACGAGCCCCAGGAGACAGTCCACGTCGTCCGGGTCGACGGCGAGCCCCTTCTGGAAGCTCCTCACTGCCTCCTCGGGGCGCCCCTGCTGGAGGAACTGCCCACCTTCCCGTGCGTGCGTGGATGCCATGCGCCCGGGTCTACCATGGCGCACCGCCTCCACGCAGCCCGCCCGGCCTCCGCGAGGCCTTCAGGCCCTACCGCTTCAGCGCGGCCGTGGCGATGCCCGGCACCTTCAGCCAGGACGGCCCCAGCTCGAACTCCACCAGCTTGCGCGCCAGCTCGCGCACGCCCCGGTGGCCCGGCACCCACGGCGGCGCCGGCAGGTGGGTGAGCGGCGCGCGGACGACGGCCTTCTCGATGTCCTCCAGCATGAACGTGTTGTGCACCCAGCCCAGGCCGCTCTGGATGTCCTGGGGAGTCGAAGTCGGGTGGCCGCCCCACGGCAGCGACACGAGCGCGTACCCGGCGGCGGGCCACGTATTCACCGCCACCGTGCCGTAGCGAAGCTCGCGGATGGCGCGCTCCACGGCGGCGTTGACGCCCGGGTCCTTGAGAGACTTCGGGTGGACGATGAGCGTGGCATTCAGCGTGCCCCACACCTTCTCGTTGAGGAAGGGCACCACCTTCTCCAGGAAGGCCACCGGGTCATCCGAGCCGGGCAGCCCCGTCTCCGACAGCACCGTGCACCACGGCTCCTGCCGGAAGACGCGGTCCTGCGCCTCGCTCGGGTCCACGTCCGGAATCAGCGCGTAGGGCAGCTCGCCCGCGCTCGCGCTGCCCACGAGGCGCAGGTGCGCGCGCCCCTCGGTGAACTGCTTCCAGCGCTGCTCCGCGCCCGGGTAGTACGCGCGGCGCACCGCCGCCCTCCCCAGCCCGGTCTGCACGCCGTCCATCACCTGCGAGCGGCGCGCCCAGTCCTTCGGCTGCACCAGCAGCTTGGCCGAGTTGCAGTTGAAGGACGCGTTGTTGGCCACCATGCCGGCGATGTTGTCCGCCTGGAAGCGCAGCTCGCCGTCCGAGTACGGCCCCGGCACCACCACCACGGGGGAGATGTTGCCCAGCTCGCTGGAGAAGGGCTTGCGCAGCAGCGGCTCGTTGCGAGCGCGGCGCGCGTCCGCCTCGGGGCCGGGCGGCCCCCACACCAGCGCGTCGTGCGTCCTGTCGCTGCCGGTGACGTGCACCTCGTCCACCAGCGGGTGGTTGACGAGCGCCGAGCCCTCCTCCGTGCCGCCGTACACCACCGCGAAGACGCCGTGCTTCGCGAGCGGCGCGAAGGCCTGCTCCAGGAAGGGC
Organism: Pyxidicoccus sp. M6; assembly: GCF_055568925.1. Taxonomy (NCBI): domain Bacteria; kingdom Pseudomonadati; phylum Myxococcota; class Myxococcia; order Myxococcales; family Myxococcaceae; genus Pyxidicoccus; species Pyxidicoccus sp. M6. The sequence continues at coordinate 12,034,658 of NZ_CM145714.1, forward strand.
CCGAGGTAGGCGTTGACGGGGTTCATCTTGAGCACGCACGCGGTGCCCTCGACGAAGAGCTTGTAGAGGCAGTCCGCGGGCGGAATCGAGTTCACGTTGCCACCGCCCAGCACCGCGCAGACCTTCCCCTCGTGGGGCTTGCGGTAGAAGGAGGCCTGGTGCTCGCGGAGGTTGGACGCGGTGACGCCGGGGAGGAAGTAGACCTCGCCCACGTTGCGCGGCAGGAGCATCCCGTCCAGCGTGTCCTTCGGGTAGATGCGCGCCGCGAGCCGCCCGTCCTCCAGCGTGCGCAGGTGCGAGGCGGGGATGTGCGGCACGCCGTGCTTCTCGATGTCCTTCAGCGAGTCCACCAGCAGGCGCATGTTGCGCAGCACCACCAGCGGACCGCCCAGCCACTCCTCGCCGGCCAGCGGGCTGTCCGGGTCGATGCCCTTGGCCTCGCAAGCGGCGCGGACGCCAGGCTCGGCGACAGAGGCGAAGGCGCGGCGCAGCGTCTCCAGCAGGGCGATGCGCTCACGCAGGCTCAGCTTCACCCAGGCGCGTGAGCCCTCCTTCACACGCTGCACCACCGAGTCGAGCGTGCTGCTGGGAGTGGCCTGAGGCACGGCGGCGAGGCTCATGTGCGACCTCCGAGGGGTGGGGAACTCCTCAAGTTAGAGGAGCCCTACCCTCGGCGTCACGGGCCCCGCGGGGCGATACGTCCTCAGGTGGGCAGCGGCTGGCCGAGGCCCTTGCGGAGCGCCTCGTCGATGAGGCCCTTCACCTTCTTCTCGGCTTCCGTGGAGCGGGCCTCCTGCTGCTCACCGAGCTTCTCCTGCTCGCGGCCCAGCGCCTCCTGCTGCTCGCCGAGCTTCTCCTGCTCACGGGCCAGCGCCTCCTGCTGCTCCTCCAGCGCCTCCCGCTGCTTGTCCAGGGCCTTCTCCTCGTCCTCCAGCGCCTGCTCCTTCTTTCGCAGCTCCGCCTCGCGGCGCTCGCGCTCGGCCTCGGGGAGGGAGTCCAGGCGCATCTCCTCCAGGTTGAGTCCGGCATGCTTGTGCGCGAGCTCGGCCTGCTTCATGCCCAGCTCGGCCTGCTTCATGCCCAGCTCTCCCTGCTTCGCGCCCAGGTCGCCCTGCTTCGCACCGAGCTCGCCCTGCTTGCCGCCCAGGTCGCCCTGCGCCTTGCCCAGCTCACGCGTGGGCTCGAGCGCCGTGCGCACGGCCTTCAGCGTGGACGGGTCGCGGATGATGAACGTCTCGCCCTTGCGGCGCACGTAGAGCAGCTCCTTGCCGGGCTGCTTGAACATGCCGGCGAGGTTCAGGTCCACCGAGCTGCCGTTCATCATCGCCATGTTGTCCGCCAGCAGCACGTAGCCGCTGTCGTCGTCATCGCCGAAAGCGTAAGGCACTGGCGGGACGGGAGGCACGGGCGGCACCGCGCCCATCGCCACGCGAGGAACGGGAGGCACGGGCGGCACCGCACCCACCGCCATGCGCGGAGCGGGCGGAGCCGGCGGCACGGGCACGGGCGGCGCGCCCGCGATGCGAGGAGCCGGAGGAACCGGGGGCACGGCGAGCGTGCGCATCACCCCCCCCCTCACGGGAGCAGAGGACGCACCATCCACGCCCGCCTTCGCGGGAGCAGCAGCCGGAGCCTGGGCCGCCTTCTGCGAGCCGCTGGCCGAGGTCGACGCGGGCGCGGGCGTGGCGCTCTTCGCCGGAGCCGACGCCGGAGCAGCGGGCTTCGCCTGCGCCGCCCCCGAGGACGTCCCGTCCTTCGCGGCGGACTCCTGCGCGACGACCTGGAAGGGCACCAGGGCCGCGAGGCCGAGGGCGGAGAGCGCCACCTTCAACAGGCGCCGGGACGAAGCGGGGACGACATCGACGTGCTCCAACATGCTCAACCTCCTGTGCAAAGCGTGAATGTGGGCGGACGCGCCCAGCGCGGCGGCGGTGCCGGCGCCTCGGGCGACACCGAAGGCAATCAGCAGCTCGCCGTAGTCGGCGGGCTCGGCGCCGGTGAGGCGGAGGGCCTCCGCGTCACAGGCCTCCTCCCGAGCCAGCGAGTATTCCCGCGCGGCCCGGCGCGCGAGCGGGTGGAAGAAGAGGAGCGCCTCCGCGAGCGCCGGCACCCAGCCGAGCCAGAGGTCTCCGCGACGCAGGTGCGCCAGCTCGTGCGCGAGCGCCATGCGCAGGGCCTCCACCGGCAGCCGCCGCACCGCCTTCGCCGGCAGCACCACCACCGGGTCCAACAGCCCCGTGGCCAGCGGGCTCGCCACGGACTCGGACACGAGGAGCCTCGGCGGGTGGCGCAGCTTCGCGGCGGCGGCGAGTTCCTGGACTTCCGACTCCAGCACCGGGTGCACGAGCGGACGCGCGCTCTGGCGCAGGCGCCGCATGCTGGCCCAGCCCTTCACGTGGCTCCGGAGCTGCCACAGCACGCCCGCGGTCCACACGGTGAAGAGCGCCCACGCGAGCACCGGGCCCCAGGGAAGAGCGCGCACCGTCGTGAAGAAGGACCGCGTGGTGGGCACGGTGACGACACTGGCCCGGTGCAGCGTGTTCTCGTGAGACGTGCCGACGACGACCGGCACCTGCGCCGGATACAGCGATTCACTCGTGGCGCGCACGGATGCAGACGTCCCCGTATGCGCGGCCTCGCCCGACACGGCGGCCTGGCCCATGGAGGTCTGCTCGGAAGCCACGACGTGGAGCACGGGCTCCACGACGGGCACCTCGCTCCGCGCGCCCTGCCCGTCCTCCGCGACCGCCGGAGCCTCGACACCCGGCAACAGCGCGGCGAGCGACGCGGGCAGCACCGGAAGCGGCACGGGCGGCAGCCAGCCCAGCGACACCACGAACTTCAGCGCCACCAGCCACCACAGTCCGGCGCGCAGCGAGGCCGGCATCCTCGGCCACGTCCTCGTCAGCGCCCACGCCAGCGCGGCACACAGCGCGCCCTGCCACGAGGCCCGCCACAGCCCCGAGGGCCACGCGGACGCCCACTCTCCCACGTGAGACAGCCAGCCCGTTCCCATGTGGCTACTCCTTCCGCTTCTTCGAGCGAAGCCGCGCCACCACGTCCTGGAGCTGCGCCAGCTCCTCGTCGGTGACGTCCTCCGCCTCGGACAGGTATGCGGCGAACGGCGACAGCGAACCGGACAGCTGCCGCTGCACGAAGTCCCCCACCACGTCCCGCAGCAGCTCCGACGCCGGCACCGGCGAGGCGTACTGGTACACGCCCTCCACCTTGTGCCGCGTCAGGTAGCCCTTCAGCCGCAGCCGCTCCATCACCGTGAGGATGGTGGAGCGCGCCAACCCCTGGGGCTCGCCGAAACGCTCGGCCACCTCGCCCACCGTGGCCGGGCCGAACTCCGCCACGTACCGCAGTACCACCAGCTCCTGGTCTCCTACCGGCTTCTTCATGCGACCGCCCGCGTGACGACAACTGTAGTCACCAAGCAAGGTACGCGTGACTACAGCCGTAGTCAAGTCGACGTGGGCAGGAGTGTCGTGCGGGTCGGAAGGGCACACGCTCGCCCGCAAAGCAGCGGCTTCAGCCCGGCTGGCAGCGGAAGCGGAAGTCGCTGGTCCCCGCGCGCACCTGCTCCAGGCGCGCGCGCACACGAGGGGCTACGGGCGAGCGCGGGAATGATTTCAGGAAGCGCTCCAGCCCGGCCTCCACTGAGTCGCGGTCTCCACAGGCGCAGGTGCTCCGGGTGAGCAGGTCCTCCATCGCGGCCACCTCGCGCTCCACGGCCTCCGTGTACGCGCGAGGGGACGTGGCCCAGAGACGCGTCCAGTCCCGGTAGAGGGACTCCAGCTGCGGGTGGTCGAAGGCGTCGCAGCCGCCGGGTGCGTGGTACAGCCGCGTCACGCCGTCCCGCGCGTAGGTGCGGCCGAGCAGCGAGAAGAACTCCCGGTCCACGTCCGTGCCCCGGCGCTTCGCCAGGGCGAGGAAGAAGCGCGGGTCGGGCCGGAGGTCTCTCGCGTCGTCATCCCTGACGATGAAGCCCGGCAGCGGCTCCGGCGGAGTCCCCGGTTCCTCCCGCAGCGCCCTCGCGGCGGCGAGGCCGGAGTCGAAGACGTGCTCCAGCGAGAAGCCCCAGCCCTGCTCGTAGCGCTCCAGCGTGTGCAGATAGTCCCCGCGCGCGTCCCTGGCCTCAGCGGCCCCAACGCTCGCGAGCAGTACACCCAGGAGCACCGCACCGTGAGCCTTCACCACCCACCTCGGCGCTGAAGGCCCGGTGACTCAGCGCTGGAAGTCCACGCCCACGCCGGCGCCCGCGGTGACCCCGGGCACGAGGGTCCCGTCCGGCTGCGGGAAGTGCACCGTCCCGCCGGAGCCCCAGGCATAGAAGTGGTTGAGGACACGCTGGCGCACCTCCAGGCCCAACGAGTAACGAGGCCTGTCCCCCAGCGCCGTCAGCATCGCGCGAGCCAGGACGCGCGTGCGAGCGCCTGGCAGCTCGAAACCCATGGACACGTCCAGGTCCGTGCGGCCAAAGCCGAAGTACTGCGCCGCCAGGCTGCCGAGCAGCATCAACTGGTCCGGCCCACCCTTGGCCATGCTCAGCTCCAGGTAGCCCGCGTAGCCCGACTCCAGCAGCTCATCCGCCAGCGGCACTTCCGACAGGCCCACGCCGGAGAAGCGCCCCAGCTCGTAGTCCGGACCGAATATGCCGAAGCGGAAGGTGCCTCCCTGCTTGCGCCCCTGCAGGGTGACGCTGAGCTGCGTGCCGCTCGACGTCTGTCCTTCCATGGCGATGCCGAGCAGCCCGCCGAAGTCCGGCGTATGCCCTTCCGAGAAGCGCGCGCCGCCCGCGAGCAGTGCCCACGTGCGCAGCCTATCGCCCTTGTAGAGCGCCACATCGCCGCCCACCGACGCCAGCGTCATCTTCGGCGACGTCCCACCCGCGCGGCCCGCCTCGTGCGCGGCGGACAGGCGCACCAGGTACCGGTCGAAGCGCTTCGTGTCGTCGCTGGCCATGCGGCCCAGGTCCAGCAGCGCCTCGCCCGCGAAGATGCGCGCGGCGAGCACGTCGCTGGCCAGCACCTCCGCGCGCACCGCGCCCTTGACGAACGTCACGGAGCCGCCCGCCGGGTGGTAGTCCGGCGACAACATGTTGCTGTAGCGATTCATGAGGTAGCCGCGCCCCAGCGTCTCCTCGGAGAAGCCCTCCACGCGCAGGAGGAACGGCCGGCCCTCCTGGCCGATGCGCAGCATGCGCACCACCTGCCCGGCGTCGCTCAGCTCGTCCCAGTCCTCGCGGCGCAGGTGCGCGCCGTAGTCCGTCTCCGTCTGCTTCGGCTCTTCATCAATCACGCGCAGGCGCAGGTTGGCGCCCAGCCGCAGCACGAAGGTCTCGCCCTTCGTCAGCCCCAGCGCCGGGTACACCCGCGCGAACAGGTCCTGCCCACCGCCCGGCGTGCCCGAGGGGAAGCTCAGCGCGCCCGCCTCCAACTGCGCGCTGAAGCCGAAGCCCTCGCCGCCGGTGTACGCGCCCGGCGGAGCGGACTCCTTCAGCCGCGCCTTCTCCACGGACGAGGCCTCGCCACCTCCAGAGGTCTCACCGCCTCCAGAGGACGACGACTCGTTGGGGACTTCCTCGACGGTGGAATTGGCCGAGGGTTCCTGGGTGGAAACGAGAGCAAGCAGAACGAAGAAGGGGGCACCAGTCATCGTCCCCCAACTCTACCCGGCCGCGCCGTCAGGCGAAGCAACCAGCCTGCGCAACGTGTGGGTGACACTGGGCCGCGTCGGCACACGCGTGCCCGCGGCGCCGCCACCCGAGCCGCTGGAGCCACACCAGGCCGTGCCCGCGGCGCCGCCGCCCGAGCCGCCGGGCCGCGCCTGCCTGCCCGCGGCCGCTCATGGCTCCGGTGCTGTCACTCGCGACGCCGTCAGGGTTGGGGCTCGGCTTCGGAGCGACTCGTCGGGGTGTCTTCCTGCTTGGTGTCGTCGCTGCGCGGCTCGCGGTCCGCGCCGGGCTCTTCCTGCACGTCCCACTTCTGACCATCGCCCGTCGTCACCGTGGTGTCGCTGCCGCTGCCTCCCGTGGCCTCGCCGTCATAGACGGTGGGCGCGCCCATGCGGTCCCTGCGCTCCTTGGCCGTCACGTCGGAGCTCTGGAGGGGACTCTCCCGGGCCTCCTCCTGCTCCTTGGCCTGCTCGCGCGCGGCGTCCTCGCTCGAGGAGCTGGCCGTACCCGCGCTGCCCGTCGCGCTGTCGTCCTCCCGCGTGTTCGCGGACTGGCTCGAACATCCGCAGAACGTGAGGACGGCCAGCGCGCCCATCAGTGGAAGCTTCATGGGGGAATCTCCTTGGCGAGAGTGGTCCTCCCGACAAGTTGGCGACCCCCGGAGCACGAACAACCCGACGGACAGGCCCGTGGACTCGGGCCCGTCCCCGAACGGGCGGGTGCACGGGCGCCCGTGGCCGGCGCGCTCGCCGCGATAGCTGGGGGCCTCAGCCGCTGGAGCGGCCGTCCTCCGCGTTGGTGGGGCAGATGGCGCGGTGCGGGCGCTCGGTGCCCGTGCCCACCAGCCAGCGGGACAGCAGGCGGATGCCGGAGGCGAAGAGGCCGTCCTCCGCGCGGTGCAGCGCCTCGAAGAGGGACTCGTCCAGCACGGAGTCCTCCGGGTCGATGATGAGCTCCTCGGGCTCCAACTGCTTGAGCAGCGGGCTCTGGTCGAACACCGTCTGCATCGGGTGACGGCGTAGCCGGTGCTGACCCGCGGCCGCCACGCCATTCAGCCAGTCCACGAGGTCGCCATCGGCGCGCGCCAGCACGCGCACGGGCGCCACGCCCTCGAGGCCCGCGTGCTCCGCCATCAACGACACGCGGATGCGGCGGATGGCGCGAGCCACCGCGTCGCCGGGCTCCTCCGCCTCCCAGCTCAGGTTCAGCTCCGAGTCCAACCCGAGGCTGCGGTTGGTGGTGTTGGCCGAGCCCAGCGTGAGGAACCGGTCATCCACCACCATCACCTTCGAGTGGATGTACGTGTACACGTCCGCGCCGCTCTGCGCGTCGCGCCCGGCGGAGCAGTACACGCCGAAGTCATGGCCATGCTCCCGCGCCACGCGCTCCAACGAGCGCAGCAGGCGCACCTGGGCCACGCCCATGGCCAACTGCTCGCGCAGCGCCTCCGGCTGCTGCGGCAGCACCAGCATGACTTGCAGCCGGCCGCGCCCGGGCTCGCGCATGCGCCTCACCAGGGACTGGTAGATGGCGCGCGAGGAGAAGTACTGGTTCTCGATGTAGATGAAGCGCTCGGCGGAGGCGATGGCGTCCAGGTACAGCGCGCGCACCTCCTGCACGGCTTCTTGAGGAGGCAACAGCGTCTTGCCGAAGGTGCGGCTCACGGCCACCGGCCCCGGAGGCGCCGGCACGCTCGCGGTGAAGGAGACGTCGTCGCGCATCACCTTCGGCAGCTTCAGCTCGCCGCCGCCCGAGTGCGCCCAGCGCGCCTCGAACAGCTCCGCGAGCTTGTCCACCACCGGGCCGGTGAGCACGGTCTGCACGTCATGATAGGGCCCGTGCGGGTCCCTTCCGCTGTCACAGCGCAGCGGCGAGCGCGCCGGGTGGTCCCGGTCATCCCAGCGGCAATCACAGACATCCATGCCGCCGGTGAAGGCCACCTGCCCGTCGATGACCACCAGCTTCTGGTGGTGCGCGCCGTACAGCGGGCTGGACGCGTCGAAGCGGAAGCGCACGCGCTCGTTCGTCGTCCAGTTGAAGATGAGGTGCTGCATCCACTCGCGCTCCATCGCGAGCAGCAGGCTGAAGTCCCACGCCAGCACGTACACGTGCAGCTCCGGGTTGGCGCGACACAGCTCGTCCAACATGGGCAGGAGCCTCGCCTCGCCGCGCGCCTCGCCGAGGTCATCACCTCGCAGCAGCGCCACGTCGCTGTCGAACTGCCAGCCCGTAATCGCGATGTAGCGTCGGGCCTTCTGGGCGGCCCGGTACAGCTCGCGGTAGTAGGAGCGCGCGTCCACCAACACGCCCGCGTCGCTCGTTTCCTCGACCGTCCAGCAATTCCTTCCGGGAATGATGATGCGTCTCACCCGTGAAACCCCTTGCCCTCCCCCACACGCCCTGGCGCCACGGGGTGGCGCATGTCCACCCGCGTCAGCCGACGAAGACGATGTGCTTGCCGGTGGCGAGCGTCATGTCCTTGGAGGACACCACCTGGGCCACCTTCTTCACCTCGCCGCCCACCGTGTCGAACGCGGCCGCGATGAGGTCCCCCAGCGTCACCTGCACCTGCCGCGCGCTCCGGCTCGCACCCTTCACCGCCCGAGCCGTCGTCACCTGCACCTGACGAGCCTTCCGACGGATGACCTGCCCACGCTGAGTCGTCTTCGCCATGATTCCATCTCCAAGGTTGAGGGTCTGCCTGTCCTGCCTTCAGCCCGCCGCCACCGCCCTGCACGCCCCTCTCTCAGAGCAACGCGCATGCCGAGAGCTAAACCCTTGGGACTACGAGGGCCGCCCGCCTGCCTGGCCCCTCTCAGGGACGGAAGTCCTGGCATTTTTTCAGTCCTGGCCCGGGGGGCCGGACGAAACGTCTTCAACCCGTCCGGAATCCGCCCACCCCAGCGCCGTGAAGGGCCCTGGGAGCGTCCCAGCAGCGCGCACCCGCTCCCACGCATGGAACGCCGCCGGGCGGTCCCAACACGCCCCAGCGGCCCCGAGGCGCGGGGCATCCTGCCCCACGCGTGAGCGCCCTCCGCCGGGAGTGGCGGCGACAGTCGCACATGGCGACTGCGAGAACCGCACGCCCGGCCTGCGGAACCCGCATGCGTGCCCGGCCGCACGCGGAGCTCGCACGACACGGCCGCCATCATCCGCGTGGCTCGCGCAGCCCACATGCACGACACGACCGCCCGATGTCGCACGCGTGGCGATGTCGCATGCTCGGCGATGACACACGCTCGGCTCGCGAAGCGCGTGTGCACGGCCGTCCGGCACCGGGTGCCGGAGCTCCGACACCCACGTGCATGGAACTCCGACACGTGACGTACGAGCCCTCCATGCCGCGGCGCGAAACACGGTAACACCTGCATCAACCCCCCACGTTTCTCGCCTGGACGCAACCCGGCTGCACGCGAGTGACTGTCACTGAATTCCCAGCCAAAGACAGCGCAACCCACCGACATACCCAGACATGCTTCACCCGTATCACCCGCAGGCCCGCCCCTCGCGCCGCGCGGCTCGTGTGAGCACGTCCACACAGAGGGGCCGAGTCATAAATACACCTGAGGGATACCCCTTAGTCACCTTGCCGGAAAATTACAGACATCTCAGGCAATTTGAAAATATTGGAAAAAGCCGGTTCAATGTCTCGCACTCCCCCCGAGGACGCACACGTATGGATTTGAAGACCCCCCCCGTCACATCCGCAACACTGCAGCCCATGGCCTACCAGGGCGTCGAGGTCATCGGGCAGTCCATCCTGGCCATCGTTAATGGAATGGAGCTCGCGCAGTCGCGAGCGCTGCGCATCCTGGCGGAGAACGGCATCACCCCGCTGAAGGCGGACACGTGGTACCCGATGCCGGCCCTGCTGAAGTCCTTCCAGCTCGTCTTCGAGAAGATTGGCCCGAGCACCGTGAGAACGATTGGCCGGAAGATTCCCGACAGCGCCCACTTCCCGCCGGACATCGACACGCTGGAGAAGGGCCTGCGCGCCGTCGACGTGGCGTACCGCATGAACCACCGCGGCAAGGGCGCCATCGGCGGCTACCGCTTCGAGCCCGTCGACAAGCGCAACGCGCGCATGGTCTGCGACAATCCCTATCCGTGCGACCTGGACCTCGGCCTCATCGAGGCCATCGGCGACAGGTTCCGTCCCAAGGATTCTCTCTGGGTGCGTATTGAACATGACCCCAAGAGTTGTCGGCGCCGGGGAGACGGTGCCTGCACGTACACCGTCAACTGGTAGCGCACGCCGCACGCCTTGACGCCCGCCCTGCTCCCCGCGGCGGGTGGTAGCGCACTGACACCTCCGCCTGGCCGGGGCGGAGCACCACAACCGTGAGGCCCCATCATGAAGGCCGTGCTGCAACACATCGCAGTCCGTGAGGCGCGGTTCGCCTCACATCCGTTCTTCTCCGACTTGAGGATGGACCGCCCGATTGAGCAGGTGATGGCCTTCGCGCCACGCCTGACATTCTGGGTGATGACGTTCCAGGACGTGCTGCGCCTCAACGCGCACTTCATCCAGGACGCGCACCTCAAGGCGCTCGCCACGCGGCACCACTCCGAGGAGAGCGGGCATGACCAGTGGTTCGAGGAGGACATCGCCGCGCTCACCGGTGGCTCGCTGAGCATCGGGACGATGTACGGCAGGGCCCACGCGAAGACGCGTGACGCGGCCTACGCCATCATCAGCGAGGTGTACCGCCCGGTGGATGACCGGCTGCGCATCGTCCTGCTGTGGGCGCTGGAGTCCACCAGCCACGTCTTCTTCAGCCGCACCGCCGTCATCTCCGCGGCGCAGGGCGCGGATGAACGGCTGAAGTACTTCTCCGACCACCACATGCAGGCCGAGGCGCAGCACGCCATGTTCGAACAGGAGCTGGCGGCGGAGCTGGAGGCCATGGAGCTGTCACCGGAGGTCCGCGCGGACGCGCTGGCCATGGTGGACCGCATCTACTCCGCCTTCGACCTGATGTTCGACGGGCTGCGCGTCAACCTGGAGCGCGAGCGCGCCGAGGAGCCGGTGGCCGCGAGCGCCGCGCCGCTGCCCGCGGCGGAGGCGCTGGATGCGGACGACGACGCCCACGACGTCGAGCTCGACGTGGACGTGGACATGACGGACGACGACGAGCCGGGCCCCCGGCGCCTGGACGTCTCCGTCCACCACCGCGCCGCCTGAAGCGAGCAGCACGCTGAAACGAGAACGCCGCGTCACCTCCGAGGAGGGGACGCGGCGCGCGGGCAGGAAGCGGCAGCGGCTACTTCGACGGCGGGGACAGGACGAGGATGAGGTCCCCGCCCACGTGACTGCCGGCAACGAGGTTGACGGAACCCTTCCGCCCCAGCTCCACCTCCAGGGTCGCGCTGCGCGGAATGGACACGCGCACCGTGGCGGTGCCTTCCTTGATGCCCAGCAGCTGCATGGACACGTTGGTGCCGTTGGGCAGCTTCAGCTCGGTGGACTTCTTCGCCGTCACCTCGAGCACCTGCTGCGACAGGCGCTTGAAGGACGTGTAGTTCATCTTCGGCTGGAACTCCTGCTTCATCTTCGCCAGCTCGGGGGGATTCACCTCGGTGCCCTTCTGCGAGGCGAGCACCACCTCCACCTGGACCTGGACCTTCTCCTCCTCGGCACGGGCCGATGAGGGCAGGAGCAGCCCGAGTCCCAGCACGGCCAGCGTCACGGCTACAGCCTGAATTCTCACAGGGAACCTCCAGACGGCCGAGGGGCGTCCTTCACCGGGCGCGCGGGGCGGTGGGCCCCATCGGCGTCCGGAGACATGCCGCCGCCAATCTCCTCCTCCAGCTCCTCGTCCTCCGTACCAGACTTGGAGTCCTGCGTCTCCTCGTCCACCGTCCAGACGATGGTATTCCCGCTCTCCGTCTGCATCACCACCGGCGCGACGCGGGCATCCTGGTACGGCTGGATGGACTTCACCGTCATGCGCTCGGCGGCGTAGCCCACCGGGGCGTTGTCGCTGAGCAACAGCGGCAGCGCCACCAGCACCAGCACGGCCGCGGTGGCCAGCGACGAAATCATCGCCGTGCGCTGGTAGAGGAACATCTCCGACAGCGCCAGCTTCATGCGCTCCAGGAGGGGCGGCTTCTCCGGCGTCACCCGGGCCATGACCTTCTGGGCGAAGTCCTTGAAGTCGACGTCGTCCACCGCCATGTCCAGGCCCACCCGGAGCAGGCCCGACTCGGCGCGCAGGTCCGCCGCGCGCCCGGTGCAGTCGCGACACGCGGACAGATGACGCTCCACGTTGACGCGCTCGGCGGGCGTCAGTTCCCCGTCGACGTACGGGGAGAGCATCGGGACGAAACGCTCACACGCGGGATTTCCGGCCATATCCTTCACCCTGCTTCCTGGAGGGGAGTGCGGAAATTGGGACGAAGGGTTCCCTCAGATATTCGAGGCCCGCTCACTCGTTCCCCACTCCACTCTTCGCCTCGTCCAACTCCAGGTATTCACTCAGGATTTTCTGAACCTTCGCCCGGGCATGGAAGAGGCGGCTCATCACCGTGCCCTTCGGAATATCGAGCGTGCGGGCGAGGTCCTCGTAGGACATTCCCTCGATCTCCCGCAGCAGGAGGATGGCGCGGTGCTTCTCCGGCACGGTGGCCAGGGCCTCCTGGATTTTGTCCGCCAATTCGCGGCGCAGGGCGCTCTTCTGGGGGTTGGTGCCCAGGCGGCTGCCGAGCGCGCCGATGCGGGCCTCGGACAGGTCCATGTCCTGCGTCTCGTCGAACTCGACGGCTTCACCGCCTCCGCCGCGCTTGCGAATCACGTCGATGCAGATGTTGACGGTGATTCGGTAGAGCCAGGTGTAGAAGGACGAGTCGCCCTTGAAGTGGTCCAGGTACTTGTAGACCTTGACGAACGCCTCCTGGGAGACGTCCATCGCTTCCTCCTTGTCCTTCAGCATGCCCAGGGCAACGGCGTACACCTTGCGCTGGTAACGCTCGACGAGGAGTTTGAATGCGCGCTGGTCGCCGCTCCGGACGCGCTTGACGAGTGTGAGGTCGTCGGTTGCCAATGGGTGCGGCACCGTACCACAAGCCGGCGCCCTGCATGGAGTTTCGCGCTGGCGGGGGGTGCGCCGCCGGGCGGCCCTAGAGGCTCACGAGCGCGGCGACGATGAGGGCGATGGCGGCCAGGGCGAGCACGGCTCCAAAGGTCGCCCGGTCCCAGTTGGCCTCGGCCACGGCGCCGTCCTCCGGGTCCGAGCGGAAGCGGTGGAGCACGTTCCACAGCATCATCTTCCCCAGGCGCCGGTTCGTCTTCTTCTTGCGGACGTCCTCGGGGTCCTCCTCCTGGCTGACCTCCCGGTTCTCCAGGGCAATGGGGACGTGCATGCCCCGCAGGGCCTCCGAGTGGCGGGCGCCGGACGGGAGGGAGAGCGCCTGCTCGCTCGACGGGTTGTCCTGACGGGAGGCGGCCTCGGAGTGGCGGACGTCCGGGGGCGGCTCCAGGCGGACGGCGGCGGCGCGCTCGCGGACCTCGTCCGGGGAGCGGGCATTGAGCACCCATAGGCCCCGGTCCACGCCGTTCTCCTGGGTGTGCGCGTCGCGCAGCTCGGCGAAGCCGTGGTTCTCCAGCGACTCCTTGAAGGCGGCCTTGGCCTCCTCTTGAGGAGGCCTGGCGGCGGCGGCCTCGGCGTAGGCGGCGAAGAAGGCCCACAGGCGGGTGGCGCGCTCGGAGCCGGAGAGCTGTGAAGGCTTGAGGTGCGCGGCGAGCAGGGCCGCGTCCGAGCCGAAGCGGGTGCCCAGCTCCTCCTGGGTGGCGGTGTCCTCCAGGCCGGGGGGCACCAGCTCCTCCACGGACTTCACCGGAGGGCGCTCGTCACCGGCCAGCGGGGGACGGCCCGCCGGCGTGGGCTGCGGGTTGCGGAAGATGTCGCCCTGGCGCGGGCGGGGTACGGGCTCCTTCGGCTGGGGAGTGCGCTGGAGGCCCTCGCCCCCACCCAGAGACGAGGGGAGGAGGCGCGCGAGGGCCGAGGGGATTCGGAAGGAGGACATGGGAGATGCCTCACCAGCCGTCGGGGAAGGAAGCTCCAGGGAGGGCGCGGTGTCCGCCCCTGGCGCTTCCGAGCCTAACGCGGGCGGAAACGGCTCGCCGTTACCGGACATTTCGCCCGGCTCGGCGGGAGGTGCACCGGGCGGGGCATCCGGATTGCCACCGCGCTGTGCGTCGGAGAGCGGGAGCGGAAGGCGGACGATGCGCGAGCCCTCGCCGCGCGGGGCGTCGGCGAAGACTTCTTCGCCCTGCATGTCGACGTCACCTTGCGGTGCGTCGTCGGAGGGAGCCGGTGCCGTACGCGTCTGCTCACCTCGAGGCGCGTCGGGCATCCGCGTGACGCGCGTGCCCTCCATGGGACTGGCGAACGGAGAGCGGACGATGCGCGTCCCCTCTCCACGGGTGATGGCCGGCTCCATGCCATCCGCCTGGAAGGCGGTGCCGGCCGGGGGCGTCCGAGGCCCCTCCCGTGACGGCCCCTGGGGACGCGGACCGATGCGGGTCTCCCCGGTCCGTCCGCGCGGGCCCTTGATGTCGCCGATGTGCCCCATTTCCCGGATTCTCGGATGGATTGAATCCGGGGTTGCGCCAGCGGGCTACTCGCCTTCGTGCTCCACTTCGACGGGCGTCGTCATTCCGTTCGAATCCAGACGAACGCGGTACACGGAGTTCTGCCCGTCCCCGTCGAAGTCGCCGCGGGCGAGGCAGGACACCTCGGGCTCGCCCACGGGGCCCTCCTGCACCACCACCTCATATTGGAAGCGCACCTCCTCGCCCGGCTCGAAGCCGATGCGCTGGAAGGCCTCCTCCTTGGGGAAGGCCACCGGCACGCCGCCCTTCGGCACCTCCTTGGGCGTGGGGCCCGCGACGACGTACGCGCCGTGCTCGTCGCGGTAGCTCTGCACCGCGTCACACAGCGCGAGCACGTTGACGCGCGCCTCCGTGTCCGTGGGCTTGTCCGCCTTGAAGATGCCCTGGCCCGCCAGGCCCTCGCCCAGCGCGCGCATGCCCCGGTAGTAGAGCCAGCCCCAGACGGCGAGGCCCAGCACCACCACCCCGGCGATGAGGAAGACCCACTTCTTCCGCGAGCCCGTCCGCGAGGGCTCCGGTGTCGGCTCTGGTGTCGTCGGCGTGGACATACCGGCGCTCAGCCTCCCTGCCCCGCCCAGTCGCGCGGATTGCGGAGCACGTCCACCAGCTTCGCCTCCCACGAGCCCGGCTCCGGGTGGTGGTCATAGCGCCAGCGCACCTGCGGCGGCAGCGACATGAGGATGGATTCCGTACGGCCGCGCGTCTCCAGGCCGAAGACGGTGCCCCGGTCATAGACGAGGTTGAACTCCACGTAGCGCCCGCGCCGCACCTCCTGCCAGAAGCGCTGCGCCTCCGTCACGGGCACGTCCTTGCGCCGCTCGGCGATGGGCAGGTACGCGGCGAGGAAGGCCTTGCCGCAGTCCTGCACGAAGGCGAGCTCCTTCTCCAAATCACCGCCCATGTTCTCGAAGAAGATGCCGCCCACGCCGCGCGACTCCTCGCGGTGGCGCAGGTGGAAGTACTTGTCACACGCGGCCTTGAAGCGCGGGTAGTACGTGGCGTCGTGCCTGTCGCACGCGGCCTTGTGCACGCGGTGGAAGTGCGCCGCGTCCTCTTCATAGAGGTAGTACGGCGTCAGGTCCGCGCCGCCGCCGAACCACGCCTTCCCGCCCTGGTGGATGAAGCGGTAGTTGGCGTGCACCGTGGGCACGTGCGGGTTGCGCGGGTGCAGCACCAGGGAGATGCCGCCCGCCCAGAACTGGCGGCCCTCGCCCTGGAGCTTCTGGGCGAACTGCTCTTCCAATTCACCGAAGACGACGGACGTGTTGACGCCGGCCTTCTCCAGCACGGCGCCGTCCTCCAGCACGCGGCTGCGCCCGCCACCGCCGCCGGGGCGGCTCCACGGGTCCTCGCGAAAGCGCGCCGTGCCATCCAGCCGCTCCAGCGCGCCGCAGATTTCGTCCTGCAGCGTCTGCGTGAAGGCGGCCATCCGCTGCTTGAGGCTCTCCACGTCCACCGTCGTCATGCACCCTCCAGAGGGCCGGCCGCTCAGAAGCCCGTCAGTACGAAGAGGTTGGCCTGCCCGTTGATGGCGTACACCATCTTCTTGCCGTCCGGGGACACATCCAGCTCCTTCGCGGCGAACTCGTCGCGCACCAGGCGGCCCCGCGGCGTGGCGCCGGACAGGTCGAAGAGGGTGATGCCCTCCTCGGTGATGGCGGCGAGCCGCCCGTCGGGCAGCCAGTCCACCGTGGACAGGGAGTTGGCGTCCTTCGTCACCAGTTGGCTGTTCCCCGGGGTGGCGAGCTCGAGGATGCGAATCTCATACACGCCGGCCTCCGAGCTCTTGATGAATGCCAGGCGCTTGCCGTCCCGCGAGAAGGCCGGGGCCGCGCCGTCGTCGTTCATCTCCCGGGACGTGTGGGCTCCCAGGTCGGACAGGCTCACCTCCCCCGCCCGCTTCAGTCCGCGGGCGCCTCGAAGTCCACGGGCGGTGTGGACGGAGCCACCTGGCCCGCGGAGTCGAAGGCTTCAATCCTGGCGCGGTAGCTGCGGCCGTCCTCCATGGCGAAGGTGCCGCTGCACGCCTCGTGGCCGATGAAGGCGGTGTTGTTGTGCACCGGCACCACGTACTGCTGGACGCTGGGGCCCGGGCGCCGGGGCTCCAGCTTCACCACGAGGTACGCGGGGCTCTCCTCGCGCAGGGACAGGTTGAGCCGGACGAAGCGCGCGGTGCCCTGCGCCGTGCGGCGCAGGATTCCCTCGGACACGGCGGGCCGCTTCAGCCACTTCGGGGCGAACTTGTCGGGGCCCTTGCCGGTGCGCCACTCGGGCAGCACGGTGCTGGGGCCGTTGAGCACCATGACGTTGGGAATCGCCTCGTCCACGCGCAGCGTGTAGCGCGTGTCCGGCTCCAGCTTCCCATTCACCTTGAGGATGACGGTGGCCCGGCCGAGGCTGCTCTCCCAACCGCGCTGCGCCTTCACCTCCACCACGTGCTTGTCGGCCACCAGTCGCAGCTTCTTGCCCACCAGCGCCGTCACCTGCGGGCGCGCGGTGCCCACGCCTTCCAGGAGGAAGCGCGTGTTGGTGGGCACGATGGCGCCCGGCGTGGGGAAGAGCTGCACGCCATCTCCCAGGCACTGGGCGGACGCGGAAGATGCGCACAGCAGCACGAGCAGTGACACGAGGACTCGGAGCACGGTGCCCCGAGTCTGCGCCGGCCCGCGCCGTGCCGCCAGGGGTACCCGGGAAGTTGTGCGGGCCACCATTGCTTGGCGGCCCCCGGGACATGGGATAGGAGGGCCACGCCCCGTGCAGGACACCCTCGAATCGCAGCCCACTCCGCCCCAGACGGTGCGCCCTCGCGGGCTCGGCCCGCTGTGCTTCCTGCTGCTCTCGTGGCTGTTGCCCGCCGTCCTGGCGAGCGTGCTCCGGGCCGCCGTCGGCGTGCCCCTCTGGGTGGGCGCCGCCGCCGGAGTCCTGGGCGCCGGATTCCTCACGTGGAAGGTGCTGTCGGCCTGGCGCCCGTGGCCCGACCACGTGCCACTCGTCCTCGTCCAGGTGGTGAATGTCGCCGTGGCGCTGGGGCTGACGTGGCGGATGCTGGGCATCCCCGTCATGAGTGGGCTGGTCAGCACCGGAGGCGGTGACGCCGGCAACCATGCCGCGCTGCGGGCGGACTTCGCCACGCGCGCGCCCGGCACCTACCAGGGCTTCACCGTCTTCCATACGGTGACGTATGGAGTGGAGAAGCTCTTCGGTGGAGATGCCTTCACCAGCTTCCGCGCGGGCTTCTACCTCGTGCCCTTCGTGCTGGCGTTGGCGCTCGTGGCGGGGCTGGAAGTCGTGGCGATGCGTCGGTGGCGCACCGGACGCACGGCGGTGGCGGCGCAGGTGGCGCTGCTGGCGGCCTTCGCCTTCGTGTGGCCCTCCCTGCTGCTACGACTGCTGCACTACCACCAGGCGGAGGGCTTCTACGCGCACCTCTTCGGGCTGGTGCCGCTGGTGCTGGCGTGGCTCGCGTACGGGCTGCCGCGCTCGGCGTGGGTGCGGTGCGCGGCGCTCGCGCTGTTCACCGTGTTCTACCGGTACACGTACGGGCTGAACCTCGGGGACGTCCTCTTCACCTGCGGCGTGCTCCTCGTCGTCGAGGGGCGCGGGGAGGGCCGCGGGCTGCCGCCGAAGTGGCGGCGCGCGGCGTGGCCGGTGGGGCTGCTCGTCCTGGGCGCGGCCGCGTATGCGTACTGGCGGCTGCTCCCGCTGGCGCACATCACCGGCGGCTTCATTCCCCACGGGTACGAGCGCGCGCTGCGCACGCAGGGCTGGACGGTGGTGGGGCTCCTCGTGGTGCGCTTCCTGCCGCCGCGCGGGGAGGAGGCCGTGGAGCGGCGGCTGCTCGACTTCGCGCTGCTCTTCGCCGGCATCAACGCGGCCATCCAAATGGCCTACCTGTCGGCTCGGCTGCCCATCGACTACTACTTCCTCAAGTACGGCCTCCACGCGCTGGTGCTGCTGCTGTGCGCGCTCATGCTCGTCGCGAGCAACCGCTTCGGAGCCGTGCTGCTGCCGGCGCAGGCGCCCCGTGCGCGCGCCCTGGGCGTCGGGCTCGCAGTGCTCGTCGCCGTCATGCTGGTGGAGGTGACGCGCGGGTGGGGCCGGGCCTTCCGCGTGTACGAGGCGAGCTACGAGGAGCGCGTGCGGGGCCAGCCGCCCTTCCAGTTCCTGGAGCCGCTGGAGGACCGGGGCGCGACCGCGCTCGTCCGCGAGGTGCTGCGCGGCAACGGCAAGCGCTTCGGCGGACTGCTGAGCCCGTCCTGGCCCCAGGTGAACTTCACCAACGTGGACCTGGGCTGGGTGCCGGATGATTGGCAGGCCAACAACGGCCACTGGCCCCTCTTCGAGAACGGCGCTGTGCGTGAGGGCCCGGGCACCTGCGTCTTCTGGCAGGCCTCCGAGGCGGACTGGGAGGGCTACCGGCGCACCGGCGCGGACTACCCCCGCCTGGAGGCGCGGGTCCGTCAACTCCAGGAGCGCGCCGACAAGGTGTGCCGGGAGTACGCCGCCCCCTGGGCGCCGGGTGGGGTCCGCACGCTCTGCCATCGCTGCGACTGAAGCGCGCGGCCCCGAGCGGCGCGGCCCCGAGCAGCGCGGCCCCCTGATACGATATGCGCCCAGCGGCCGAGCGTTCTGCTCAGGACATCCGGCACTGCTTCCCCAGGCCGCCGGATGCATTTCCGACCCAGGGCCGGGGACCAAGGTGGGTGTGCAATGAAGCGGCGTCTCGCATTGCTGGCGGCTATCGGGCTCCTGCTGGGAGCTTCCGGCTGCGCCACCATGGGAAATCCCCGCAAGGAGCTGCTGGAGGGGACCAGCAGCCACGCCGTCTACAAGCTGCCGCCGGAGAAGCTGCTGCAGTCGGCGCGGGAGATTCTCGAGGAGGGCGGCTACCGGCTGTTGCCCAGCGCGGACAGCAACTACGTGCACACCACGTGGAAGATCAACGGCCCGGTGGAGATGGGCGCGCACTGGTCTCGCATCCTGGTGCAGGCCATTCCCCTGCAGAACGGCCGCACGATGATTCGCGCGTACCGCATGGTCTACATCACCAACGGCCTGGCTCCGTCGCACCCGGGCAGCTTCGCGGGCACGAGGGAAGGCAAGGAGGCCGGCTCCGAGGGAGGCGGCACCAAGAGCAATGCCGGCACCTCCGGGCAGGCGGGCTCGTACGTGCTGGGCGAGCCCCTGTCCCCGACGAAGCCCAACCTCTACCGCGCTGGGGACTTCGAGTGGGCCCTGCTGTCCCGCGTGGCCCCGAACATGGCCACCTTCCTGGAGCGCCGCGTCGACGCGTACCTCGCCGAGCAGCGCAACCCGGCCGTGCGAGAGGAGGACGCGGAAGGGGTGCACGAGGTGTCCGCGCCGGAGAACCTGCCCGACGCGCCGCTGCCCACGCACCCGTCGTCGGAGGCTGGGACGCCCGCGCCCCAGCAGCCGGTGGCGCAGGGCTCGTAGCCGCGCGCGTCAGTGCATGCCGCTGTCGTCCTCGCGCACGACGATGGGGCCGTACTTCGCCTCGTAGCGGGCGATGTTGTCCTGCATGGCGGCCACCAACCGCTTCATGTGCTTGGGGTTGGTGATGATGCGGGAGCGGACCCGGGCCTTGGGGACGTTGGGCTGGACGTAGATGAAGTCCAGGGTGAACTCGGTGTCGGAGTGGTTCACCAGCGCCATGTTCACGTACTGACCATTGGCCACGTCCTCGTCTATCTGTATCTGCAGTTGCTGCATGTCCGGGGGCTTCGGAGTGTCCGCCATGAGGCAGAGGGCATAGCGCCTGCGCCTTCGCGTGGCCAGCGTCACGGCGTGAGCGCAATTCCAGGAGCCATGGACCCGCGCAAGACGGCACCCTTCGACTTGGGGCAGGGCGAGGATGTGTGTCTGCTGCTGCACGGCTTCACCGGCAGCCCCTGGGACGTGCGCCCGCTGGGCGAGGCCCTGGCCTCTCGCGGGGTGCGCGTGGTGGCGCCCCGTCTGCCGGGGCACGGCACCACTCCGCAGGCCCTGCTGCACGTCACCTGGCGCGACTGGCAGACCGCGGCGGAGCGCACGCTGCTCGAGCTGCGCGGGCACCGGAACATCTTCGTCGGTGGCCTGTCCATGGGCGCGCTGCTGGCGCTGGGGCTGGCGGCGCGGCACCCGGAGACGGTGAAGGCGCTGGCGCTGGTGGCTCCGGCGGTGCGCTTCCGGGGGCCGCGCATGTTCCTCATCCGGCAGCTCGCTCGTACCCCGGTGCTGGAGTGGACGCGCCCCTGGGTGGAGAAGACGGGCACGGACCTCTCAGACCCGAAGGCGCTGGCGGAGGCGCCCGTGCTTCCGGCCTTCCCGGTGGCGCGGCTGAGGGACTTGTGCACGCTGCAGGACCTGGCGGTGCGGGACGTGGCGCACGTGCGCTGCCCCACGCTGGTGGCGGTGGCGGAGCAGGACCACGTGGTGGACCCTGAGGGCGGGCGATGGCTCGCCCGCAGGCTCACGGCGTCGCCCGCGGTGCGCGTCCTCTCGCTGCGCGATGGGTTCCACATCATTCCCCGGGACACCGCGGGCCCGCTGCTGGCATCGGAGGTGGCGGGCTTCCTGGAGCAGTGGCGCTACTCGCAGGCATCGGACGCTCACTCCGCGGGCGCCTGAGCGGCGGCACGCACGGGCACAAAACGCGGCGGCACGGCGGGCACGCGTGTATCTCAAGACGCGCCCATGCCTCCGTCCGACACCCCGCCCCTGGTCGAGCTGCGCGACGTAACGAAGGCCTATGCCGAAGGCGACACCGTGCGAGAGGTGCTCTCCGGTGTCCGCCTCTCCCTGCACCGAGGTGAGTTCGTCGTGCTGCTGGGCCGCAGCGGCTCGGGAAAATCCACCCTGCTCAACCTCATCAGCGGCATTGATGTGCCCAGCCAGGGAGAGGTGCGCGTGGATGGCAAGGACCTCGGGAGGCTGAGCGAGCGCGAGCGCACGCTGCTCCGGCGCGAGCGGATTGGTTTCATCTTCCAGGCCTTCAACCTCCTGCCCACGCTGACGGTGGAGGAGAACGTGCGGCTGCCGCTGGAGCTGAATGGGCATGCGGCCGCGGAGTCCGGAGCGAAGGCGCGAGCGCTGCTGGAGCGCGTGGGGCTGGCGCAGCGTGCGCGCAGCTTCCCGGACCGACTCTCGGGTGGAGAGCAGCAGCGCGTGGCGGTGGCGCGCGCGCTGGCGCATGCACCGCCGCTGCTGCTGGCGGACGAGCCCACGGGCAACCTGGACGAGAGCACGGCGCGGCAGGTGCTGGATTTGCTGGAGGGGCTCACGCGGCAGGGCAATGCGTGCGCGCTCGTGGTGACGCACGAGCCGGGACTGGTGTCCCGCGCGGACCGCGTGCTGCACATGGAGGGCGGGCGGCTGGTGGAGCGCGAGCATGCGCGAAGGGAGGCACCGTGAAGGGGCTCCTGGTCCGCTCCAGCCTGCGCCACCTCGGCGGTCACCCGTGGCTGACCGCACTGTCGCTGCTCGGCATCGCCCTGGGCGTGGCGGTGGTGGTGTCGATTGATTTGGCGAGCGACAGCGCACTGCGCGCCTTCGAGCGCTCCACGGACGCGGTGGCCGGACGCACCACGCACCAGCTCGTGGGCGCTGGCTCCCGGGGCGTGGACGAGCACGTGTACCGCGACCTGCGTCTGCGCCGTGACGCTCCCATCTCCGCCCCCGTGGTGGAAGGCCACGTGCAGGCGGCCGTGGGCGACAAGCGCACGCTCACCGTGCTGGGCGTGGACCCGTTCGCGGAAGCTCCGTTCCGCGACTACGCGAAGGGTGATGCCGTGGGCGACGTGGGCGCGCTGCTCACCGAGCCAGGCTCGGTGCTGCTGAGTGCCCGGGCTGCCCGGGCGCTGGGTATCCCCGCTGGCGGCGAGCTCCCCGTGCGCGTGGACGGCATGGACAAGCGGCTGCGCGTGTCCGCCCTGCTGGAGCCGTCCGACCCGGACACCGCGCGTGCCTTGGAAGCGTTGGTGCTCACGGACATCTCCACCGCACAGGAGGTACTGGGCCAGGTGGGACGCCTGACGCGCGTGGACCTGCGCATGCGCGACGAGGCGGAAGCGAAGCGCCTGGAGTCGACGCTGCCCGCGGGCACGGAGCTCGTACGCGCCTCCGCGCGGGCCGGTACCGTGGAGCAGATGACGCGGGCCTTCCGCACCAACCTCACCGCGCTGTCGCTGCTGGCGCTCGTGGTGGGGATGTTCCTCATCTACAACACGATGACGTTCTCCGTGGTGCAGCGGCGCGGACTCCTCGGCCGGCTGCGCGCGGTGGGGATTACGCGCGGCGAGCTCTTCGCGCTGGTGCTGGGGGAAGCAGCGGTGCTCGGCGCCGTGGGCACGGTGGCGGGACTGCTGCTCGGCGTGCTGCTGGCGCGCGGGCTGGTGGGGCTCGTCACGCAGACGTTCAATGACTTGTACTTCGTGGTGAGCGTGCGCGGCCTCGCACTCGAGCCCTTCACGCTGGCCAAGGGCCTGGCGCTGGGCCTGGGTGCCACGGTGGTGGCCGCGCTGGTGCCCGCGTGGGAAGCGGCGCGCTCTCCGCCGGTGACGACGATGCGGCGCTCCACGGTGGAGGACGTGTCGCGCAGCCGCGCGCCGAAGCTGGCGCTGCTGGGCCTCGTGGTGCTGGCCGCCGGCACGGCGCTGCTGATGTGGCCCACGCAGGCACTGCTGCCCGCATACGGAGGACTCTTCTCCGTGCTGCTGGGCGCGGCGCTGCTGGTGCCGTGGGTGACGGAGCGGCTGTCGGTGGGCGCGGCGCTGCCGCTGGGCGCGGGCTTCGGCATGCTGGGGCGCATGGCGGCGCGCGGCGTGCGCACCAGCCTCAGCCGTACGGCGGTGGCGCTCGCGGCGCTGATGGTGGCGGTGGCCACCACGGTGGGCGTGGGCCTCATGGTGTCCAGCTTCCGCGGCACGGTGGTGTCGTGGCTGGACACGTCGCTGCAGGCGGACGTGTTCATCTCTCCGCCCTCGATGGTGGCACGGCGCGGAAGCGCCACGCTGGTCCCCGGGCTCGCCGAGCACCTGCGCTCCACGCCCGGCGCGGTTGGCAGCAGCAGCATCCGGGTGACGACGACGCGCGCGAACGGCATGCCCACGGACCTGGTGGCCATCGACTTCTCACGCACGAAGGCGCGGCCCTACCGCTTCAAGCAGGGCGACCCGGCCACGGTGTGGCGAGAGTTGGAGTCTTCACCCGACGCCATCCTCGTCTCCGAGCCCTTCGGCTTCCACCGCCACGTCGGCGTGGGTGACACGGTGCAGCTCGCCACCGACAAGGGGCCGCACGACTTCCGCGTGGTGGGCGTGTACTTCGACTACGGCTCGGACGTGGGGACGGTGCTGATGCCGCGCACCACCTACGAGCGCTGGTACGACGACCGGGGCGTGACTGGCGTCGCGCTGTATGCCGCGCCCGGGCAGGACGTGGACGCACTGGTGGCTTCGGTTCGCGAGCGGGCCGGTGACACGCAGGCGCTGCTGGTGCGCCCCACCCGCGCGCTGCGGCAGGCATCTCTGGAGGTGTTCGACCGCACCTTCACGATTACGCAGGTGCTCCGGCTGCTCGCCATCGGCGTGGCCTTCGTGGGCGTACTGAGCGCGCTCATGTCGCTGCAACTGGAGCGGGCTCGCGAGCTGGCGGTGCTGCGCGCCACCGGGCTCACGCCGGGACAGCTCTGGGGACTCGTGTCCCTGCAGACAGGCCTGCTCGGGCTGCTCGCGGGGCTGTTCTCCGTGCCGCTCGGCGTGGCGCTGGCGTACGTGCTGGTGCACGTCATCAACCAGCGTTCCTTCGGGTGGACGCTGCAGCTCGCGGTGACACCGGCGACGCTGGTGCAGGCGGTGGTGCTGGCGCTGGTGGCCTCGGCGCTGGCCGGGCTGTATCCGGCGTGGAAGATGGCGCGCGCCAACCCCGCGCTCGCGCTGCGGGAGGAGTGACGCATGAGCGGCGGCCGAGGGCTCGTCATCGGGACGGCGGTGGTGCTGGTGGGACTGGCGGTGGCCGTCGCCATCGTCACGCGCGAGTCGGCGCCTCCCGCGCTGCCGCGGGGCGGAACGCTCACGGTGAGCAGCGCGCTCGGAGGCGGAGGCTCCGCCGACGCGGGCTCGGAGGGCTTCGCACGCGCCTTCGAGCCTCGCGCCTTCCACTTCCCCGAGGACCACGGCCCGCACCCGGAGTTCCGCACCGAGTGGTGGTACTGGACGGGCAACCTCGAGACGGAGGACGGACGCGCCTTCGGCTACCAGTTCACCCTGTTCCGCAGCGCGCTCGCACCCGAGGCGCCACAGCGCGCCTCCGCGTGGGGCACGCGACAGGTGTACCTGGGGCACTTCACCGTGTCCGACGTGGCGGGCGGCGCCTTCCATGCCTCGGAGCGCCTCAGCCGCTCCGCGCTGGAGCTGGTCGGAGCGAGCGCTCAACCGTTCAAGGTATGGCTGGAGGACTGGGAGGCCGCCAGCGTGGGCGAGGCCACGTGGCCCGTGCGGCTGCACGCGGAGACGGACGAAGTCGCGCTGGAGTTGCTGCTGGAGCCGGGCAAGCCGCCGGTGCTCCAGGGTGACAGGGGCCTGAGCCAGAAGGGTCCGGAGCGGGGCAACGCGTCCTACTACTACTCGATGACGCGGATGCCCTCGCGAGGCACGGTGCGCGTCGACGGCCAGACGTACACGGTGAAGGGCGAGAGCTGGATGGACCGCGAGTGGAGCACCAGCGCGCTCGGCGCGGACCAGGTGGGCTGGGACTGGTTCTCGCTCCAGCTCTCCGATGGGAGCGAGCTGATGTACTACCAGCTCCGCCGCAAGGACGGCTCGGCGGACCGGTTCAGCTCGGGCACGTGGGTGCCTCCGGCGGGCGCGGCGTCGAGCGAGCCGGTGCGCGTGTCGCGCGAGGACGTGCGCATCGACGTGCTGGACACGTGGAAGAGCCCGCGCAGCGGCGGGCAGTACCCGTCGCGCTGGCGCCTGCGTGTGGACAAGTTGGGGTTGGACGTCACGGTGACGCCGAGGCTCGCGGACCAGGAGCTGCCGGTGAGCGTGCTGTACTGGGAAGGCGCCGTGAGCCTGGAGGGCACGCGTGAAGGCAGGCCGCTCACGGGCCGGGGCTACGTGGAGCTGACGGGCTACGCGGACTCGCACGGCCCGCGTCGCGCGGAGACGCGGGCTCGCGGCACACCAGAAGCCGAGGCCGCCGCGAGCAGCCCGGTGAAGTAGCCCGCGTCCCGCTACCGCAGCCGCGCACAGGCGCTGCTGTCGCCCGCGTCGCAGGCCTTCCGGTACAGCTCCGTCGCCGAGGGCGCGTCGGGCTTCAGGCCGAGCCGCCCCTCCTCCTGGACCTCACCGAGCAGCGAGCAGGCCTTCCCCGTCCCGGTGTCGCACGCCTTGCGCAGCAGGCCGAGCGTCTGTTGAGGCGAGACACCGGGCAGCTCCTCGTTCGTGAGCTTCTCCAACATGGGCACGCAGTCCTTCACGGCCCGAGTGCAATTCGACTCCAGCAAGGACAGGCCCCTGGCGGGCTCGCGGATGGAGCTCGCGCCGGTGAAGAGCACCTGGGCCAGCTTCACGCAGGACTCCGCGCGGCCCAGGGCACAGGCCTTGTCGAGCGTCGCCTTCGCGTGCGCCCAGTCGGGGGATTGGGACGTGGCGGGCTTGCTCACCCAGAACAGCGGCTCGAGGTAGTCCTCGGCCAGCGCGTCGCACGCCTCCGCACTTCCCTTGTCGCAGCTGGCGCGCCGGTCCTGCACGGCCTTCACCACGGACGTGGAGAAGGACCCGGCGCCCGCCTTCAGGGCCTGCTCCTGGTACCCCAGGGTGCGGTGGAGGTCCGGCTCGAAGCCCCATGTCGCCGACCCGAAGAGCTCCGCCAGCCGAAGGCATGCCGAGGACTCTCCCCGCTGACAGAAGCGCTCCAGGAGCTTCAGCCCCCGCTCCTGGTCACCCGGACTCGCCGGCTTGTCGAGCAGGAAGTCCGCCATCCTCCGGCACTCGGCGGGCACGTTCGCCGCGCACCCGGACTGGATGGCCGCGTACTGCTTCTGCTGGGCGCACCCCTCCACGTTGCCGAGCTTGCACGCGCGTGCATACGACTGGATGACCGAGGCCAGCGAGCGGTCCTGCCCGCGTCCGTCGACGGACGCCTGGGCCAGCGCCATGCACCCCGCGGCCTCTCCCAGCTCACAGGCCCACTGGTACGCCTTGCTCACCGCATCCCAGTTCGCCGCCGTCATCACCACGTCGCGCGCGTCGATGAGCCCGCCGAGCCAAAGGCACTCCTTGGCGGAGCCCTCCTCGCACGACTGGGAGTAGGTCCGGAAGTCCACGAGGGCGTCAGCGCAGTTGTTGGGCTGGAGCTCGCACTGCCGTGCGTAGGGCTCGAGCGCCGCCAGCCGGTTCCGCTCGACACCCCGGCCCTCCCACCACGCGCGGCCGAGCGCCTCGCACGAGTCCGCATGCCCCGCCTGGCAGCCGCGCTCCAGCAACTCCACGGCGCGCTTCGGGTCTCCATTCCGCTCGTCCTCGAGGAGCAGGACGGAGAGCTCCTCGCAAGCATCGGCCCGCGACGGGTGCTCGGTGGCGCAGCCCCGCTCGAGGAACGCGCGGGCGGGCTTCATCCACTTCGTCGAGGGGCCGGGGTCCTTCACGTGCAGTTCCCTCGCGGCCTCGATGCAGCCCCTCGCATCCCCCAGCTCACAGGCGCGGGCCCACGCTCCGCGCCCCTGCCGGGCCAGCGCGACACAGGCCTCGGACACGTCGCCCTGACAGGCCGCTTCGCGCACCTGCGTGCGGCGCTTCATCGACTCCTCGTCCTTCACCTGGACCGCCCCGAGCCGGCGGCACGCCACCGCCTGCCCCTGACGGCAGGGCACGAGGAAGGCCTCGCCGCACGCGGCCTCCTCCCCCGCCGTGCACGCGCGCGTGAGGAGGGATGTGGCACGGATTCACGAAGGTGCGGGTGGCACGGTCCGAGATACAGGCGGGCACGGCCAGGAGGAGTACGAGAGTGTGGAGCAGGCGCATGGGGCTTTCGGATAAGGAGCGCGGGCGCGAGCCGATAGAGGAGGCGGCACCCTAGCGGAGACCCACTCCCCGCGGGCTGGCCACGCGGGACGCGGCCATTGCCTGGCCACGGGCTTCCAGGTACGCACGGACACCGCTTGCACTGGGAGGACGGAGGAGCCGTGCCCAAAGCCCTGGTGGACGTGGACGCGGTGCCCGCGTCCGCCTTCTGCCTCACGGATGAGCTGACGCCCTTCGCGTCTGGCTGGCATGCGCATCGCCGGCACCAGCTCCTCTACGCCGCGAGCGGCGCGCTGCATCTGGAGGTGGCGGACGCGCAGTGGCTGCTTCCGCCGCAGCGCGCGGCATGGCTCGCGGGAGGCACCCGCCACCGCGTGCGCGCCACACAGCCCGCCACGCTGTGCACCGTGTACCTGGAGCCCTCGCGCGTGCCCGCCGCGCCGGAGGGTGAGTGCCGCGTCTTCGTCCTGCCGCCGCTCGCGAGAGAGATGCTGCACTACTCCACCCGCTGGGGCCCGGAGCGCCCGCCCCGCGACGCGGTGGCGGAGAGCTTCTTCTCGGCGCTCGCGCACCTGCTCGCAGAGTGGGCCGCGGAGCCTCGTGAGTGGAGGCTGCCTCGCGCCCGCACGCCGGAGCTGGAGCGTGCAATGACATACACCCTGTCCCGGCTCGCCGGCCCCGTCACGCTCTCGGGCGCGGCGAAGGCGGCGGGACTGTCCCAGCGCACCCTCGCGCGCCGCTTCGAGGACGAGGCCAGCACCTCGTGGCGTCGCTTCCTGCACGACGCCCGCATGCTGCGCGCCATGGAGCTGCTCGCGGAGGACGGCGCCCGCGTCACCCAGACGGCCTACGCGGTGGGCTTCGAGGGCCTCGCCGCCTTCACCCACGCCTTCACCGGCTTCACCGGCGAGCGCCCCCGCGACTTCCGCCAGCGCGTGGCCCGGGGCGTGACGCTGCCACCCCGGGCCGGCCGTGCTTCGACTACCCGCCGCAGGCGAGGCGGTTGACCAGCCCGTACACGCTGTAGCCCACCATGTACTTCAGCGAGTACTCGGGGAAGGCCGCCGCCGCGCGCTTCTCCAGCTCCGCGTAGTGCGGCGCGGCCGCGTCACCGCACAGCTCCGCCTTGCGGCCACCCAGGTCCGCCGCGTACGCATTCACCAGCGTCACCATGCCGTCCAGGTACTGCTTCTCCGCGGCGATGGCCTCCGTCACCGGTGCGGCCTCGCCCCGGCCGCCGTACACCCTGGCGTCCGGCCACGCGGCCAGTTCATCCAGCGCGGCCTTCCACGCGTCCACGTCCGGCACCGCCTTGCCGTCGCGGATGCCGCCCTCCAGCCACGCGTGCGCCTTGTGGTGCACGAGGTCGCCCACGATGAGCGCCTTGCGGCCCGGCACGTACGCCACCGTCTGCGTCGTGGCGACGCCCGGGTGCTTCAGCTCGGACAATTCCACCTTCGCCCCGCCCTCCAGCGGCAGCGCGTACGTGCCGCTGAACGTCACGTCCACCTTCGGCTGCGCGGGGTACGTATCCTCGTTGAAGGCCTTCACCACGTTCACCCAGTAGTACTTCTTGTACGCGTGCACGGCGGGGATGGCGGCGGCGGTGGCCTCGCTCGCCACCACCTTCGCGCCCTCGCGCTGGAAGACGCCCACGCCGTTGAACTTGTCCGGGTTCGGATGCGTCACCACCACGTAGCGGATGGGGTTGCCCGTCTTCGCCCGGATGGCGGCGAGCACCTTCTCCGCCTGTGCCTCGGTGAACTGGGCGTCGAACACGACGACCTCCGCGCCCGTGTCATAGAAGAACGAGTGCGTGTCGAAGCCGCTCGCGTCGCTCGTGTACGCGGCGACGTCCGCGTCCACCAGGTTCGCCTTCGAGCCCGCGCACCCCACCGCCAGTACCGCGCCCAGCGACAGCACCACCTGCTTCATCGTGAGAGTCATTTCCGTCCGTCCTCGTGTCGAAGTGCCGGGGCCGAATGTCCCGGCGAGCGAGGCGGAAGATGCCTTCACGGCCCCTGGCTCGCTTGCGCGCATCCGCCGTGGATTTGTTCCCATCCGCCAACGTGCTCCGGCGCTCTCCGGACGCACCGCGGGCGCCGCCCCATCGCGCGTACCCACCGGGAGCCCCGGCTCGCCTCGCAGCGGCCGCTGGATGCCCTCATCGCGCATCCCTACTGGACGCTTCGCTCGCCCCGCCGGGTCAGGCGTTGAACTGCTCCGCGTGGGAAACGCGGCGCCCTGCTCCACCCCGCGCGCTTCCCTCCGTGCAGCGCCTCATGCCCTTTCACCCGGCGTCAATCCCTGGCACCCCGCTTGCCTCTGGGCTCACTGGCTACGAGTGGAACGTCCGCCGTAGGACGTTGGAGGCAGACCCGGGATGCGCTGGCTGGGACGAGGCAGGTGGTGGGCTGGGTTGTTGGGAGCTGCGTTGTGGGCAGCGTGTGGAGGGGGCGGCACACCGGAGACCCGCCCCGCGGTCGAGGACCCCTCGGGGACCATCGATGACCCCTCGGGAGAGGACACGAATCCGCCTCCCGAGGAGGAAGAAGAGGACCCTCCGCCCAAGGAGGAGGAAGAAGAGGACCCTCCGCCCAAGGAGGACACGGATGCCGGCACGCCCGACTCGGGCACTCCAGACTCCGGCACGCCTGACTCGGGCACGCCCGACGCCGGCACACCGCCGGACGGCGGCCCCATCGGCAATGGCGAGCCCGTGCCGCCCAACGCGAAGAGCTGGCGCTTCCTCGGGGCCGCCGAGGGCGCTCCGCGCGAGGTGCTCGGCGTCACCGAGGACGAGGGCGGCAACCTCTGGGTGGCAGGCGGCGAGGACGGCCTGTGCCTGCTGAAGCCGGGCGCGTCCACCTTCCGCTGCTACACCCTGGCGGACGGCCTGAAGCCCTGGGCACCGTGGAAGGGCAAGGACCCGGTGCCGGAGAAGCGCTACCTCAAGGTGATTGCCGTGACGGGCGGCCCCGCGGGCTCCGTCTGGGTCGGCTACCAGGGCCAGCCCAACTGCGAGAGCGAGTTCTACAAGGCGCCCGGCCAATATGAAGACCCCGCCATCTTCAAGAGCGGCGACGCGGACCGCGTGCTGCTCCAGCCCGACGACACCCTGCGCGTGGTGCACTACGACATCCACTCGGTGGAGCACACGGTGCCCGGCTACGGCCACCGCGAGAAGCTCTGCACGGTGAATCGCATCGTCTGGGACAAGCAGCGCAACAGCCTCTGGTTCGCCTCCAACCACGGCCTGGCCTGGGCCGAGCCCAACTACGAGGGCGGCACCGAGTGCCAGGACCCGGCCATCCGCACCGCCAACGAGTGGGTCTACATCTACAAGGACGCGCAGGGGAACGAGACGGGCCGCGAGACGCGCCAGCGCTGCAAGTTCGGCGTCATGGAGCACGTCCACCCGCACATCGCGATGAGCGATGACGCCAGCGAGGACCACCGGCTCGCCGGTGACGTGTGGGGCGTCGCCGTGCGCCCCGACGGCGACGTCTGGATGGGCACGCACATCCGCTCTTCGCGCTTCAAAATCATGACCAACGCGGTGGGCCACGTCGGCACCGGCGAGCCGTGGGACTTCGAGATGGCGCGCAAGCAGACGGAGGAGAAGAAGTACCGGGCCAACCGCATCGACCTCTGGCCGGACGCGGTGGCCGAGCCGCAGGTGCCCACGCAGGGGCAGCGCAAGGACGACCTCGTCAGTGATTTGGTGCTCATGCCAGACGGCACCGTGTGGTTCTCCAGCTTCGCGTGGGGCCTGGCGAAGATGACGGACGCGGGCCAGGTGACGGCGTACTACCTGGCCGGCGACAATGACCGCTTCATCTCCTCGCTGGAGCGCGACACGCGCGACGGCAGCCTGTGGATTGGGCACCGCTGGGGCCGCGGCCTGATGCGGATGCACAAGGAGGGCGAGTTCGTCAGCCACAACAGCGTGCTCGGCAACCTCGCCGGCCTGCCCATCTGGGACATCCAGACGGTGGGCAGCGGGGACAGCCGGAAGGTGCTGGTCGCCTTCAGCGCCTACCGTGACGCGGCGGGCAACATCGTCCACCGGGGCGCCGTGGGCATCTACACCGGCAAGTGAGGCTGGCCGCCTGCCTCCGGGGCCACCAGCGGGCCTCCGGAGGCGCGCCGTCCGGGAAGGGGTGTCCCTACCGGACGGCGAGCGTCAACTTGAAGGCACTCCGCTCCTCGCAGCGGCGCTCCCGCTTCCCCGCGGCGGGGGCCTTCAAACCGAACGACGCAAAGGAGGCCTCACCATGTCTCTTCTGAGCAGCATCCTCGGCGGCCGTGGCCGCGGCTCCCAGGGCTTCGGCCACTGGAATCGCGGGCGCACCCGCTATGGCCGCCATCCCATCGGCTATGGCTACGGTGGGCGCGGCAGGGCACCGTCGGGCAGCCTCCTGGGCCGCATGCTCATTGGCGGCCTGACGGCGTATGGCCTGCGCCGCATCTTCGGCGGCCGCCGCTCATACGGGTACTGACCGGACGAAGCGATACAGGAACTCGCCTGTCCGGCCCCCGGGCTGGGGTAGGTTCCTCCCAACTGCCGTCTGCCGTTGGGAGGACTCACCCCATGCCGAAGGCGAAGTACGTGCTGGCCCTGGACCAGGGCACCACCGGAACCCACGTCTCCATCCTCGACTCGAAGCTCCAGGTGGTGGGCCGCTCCTACAAGGAGTTCACCCAGCACTTCCCCAAGCCCTCTTGGGTGGAGCACGACCTGGACGAAATCTGGGCCACCAGCGAGTGGTGCATCGCCCGCGCGCTGAAGGACGCGGGCCTCAACGGCCGAGACATCTCCGCGGTGGGCATCACCAACCAGCGCGAGACGACGGGCCTGTGGATGCGCGCCACCGGCAAGCCGCTGGCGAAGGCGATTGTGTGGCAGGACCGGCGCACGTCGGAGATGTGCCGGCGGCTCAAGGAGCAGGGCGTGGAGCCGCGCGTGCGCGAGGTGACGGGCCTCGTGGTGGACCCGTACTTCTCCGGCACCAAGCTCACCTGGTTCTTCGAGCACCTCAAGGGCGCGCGCGCCCGCGCGGAGAAGGGCGACGTGTGCTTCGGCACCATCGACACGTGGCTCGTCTACAAGCTCACCGGCGGCTCCGCGCACGTCACCGACGTGTCCAATGCCAGCCGCACGCTGCTGATGGATTTGACGACGCTGCAGTGGAGCGACGACATGCGCTCGCTGCTGAACGTGCCGGCCGCGTGCCTGCCGCAGATTCGCGGCTCCGCGGAGGTGTACGGCACCACGCGCGGCATGCGCAGCCTGCCGGACGGCGTGCCCGTGGCGGGCATGGCGGGAGACCAGCAGGCCGCCCTCTTCGGGCAGGCGTGCTTCGAGCCCGGTGAGTCCAAGTGCACGTATGGCACCGGCGCCTTCCTGCTGATGAACACCGGCAGCACGCCGGTGCGCTCCAACTCCGGCCTGCTCACCACGGTGGCGTGGCGGCTGGGCGGAACCGGCACCACCACGTACGCGCTGGAGGGCAGCAGCTTCATCGCCGGCGCCGCGGTGCAGTGGATGCGCGACGGGCTCAAGGTCATCAAGAAGGCACCGGACATCGAGGCGCTCGCGGCCAGCGTGAAGGACTCCGGCGACGTCGTCTTCGTGCCCGCGCTGGCGGGCCTGGGAGCGCCGCACTGGCGCCCCGAGGCGCGCGGCCTCTTCGCCGGTATGGACCGCTCCACCACGGTGGCCCACCTCGCGCGGGCGCTGCTGGAGGGAATCGCATTGCAGATTCACGACCTCGCGGACGCCATGCGCCGGGACAGCGGACGAGACATCCCCGTGTTCAAGGCGGACGGCGGCGCGGCGGCCAACAACCTCCTCATGCAGTACCAGGCGGACATCCTCGGCGTGCCGGTGGTACGGCCGCGCAACCTCGAGACGACGAGCCTGGGCGCGGCGTTCCTCGGCGGCCTGGGCGCGGGTGTCTGGGACAGCACGGACGCCATCCGCCGCGCGTGGAAGGCGGACAAGACATTCAAACCGAAGATGAAGGCCGAGGTGCGCGAGCGACACCTGACCAAGTGGAAGCGGGCCGTGGAGCGGGCGTGATGAAGGCGCGGCACTGGCCCGTCCTCGTGGCCGCCCTGCTCTCGCTGGGCGGCGGCACCGGCTGCCCGGGCAACCCCCAGCCCTGCTTCAGCGGCGGGTCGGCGCAGCGGCCGGAGGGGCACGTCTTCGGCGTGGGCCGGGAGGCGGTGTTCGACGTCGCCCCCAACATCGTCCAGCCGTGCACGGAAGATGGCACCCAGGTGCCCCCGAGGCCGGAGTCCGTCACCGTGGAGGTGAAGGACCCGGAGAACCGGCCCGTGCCCGCCACGGCGGTCCTGAATCCGAGCGGCACGGCGGCCACCATCCGCTTCACGTCCCAGGTGGAGGGGCGCCACCACGTCATCGTCTCCTTCGCGCCGGTGGGCAGCCTCCAGCAGCTGGGTGTCTTCGTGCTGCCGGACCGCCGCAACGAGGCGGCCATGGCGCGACTTCCCGGTGTCCAGGCGTGCCCGCACCTGGACCGCACCACCCGGGGCACCTGGGTGTGCGGAAGCCAGGCCTGGAGGGATACGGGCGCGGTGGCGCAGGTGCTCGGCACCTTGGTGAAGGCCACGGCAGTGGCTGGGGACGTGGTGTGGGTGGTGGATGGCGACCGGGTGCTCCGCTACGTGGACTCGGGCGCCGGCGCGCTCGAGCTCACCGGCACCGAGCCCTACCCTCCCGGCGTGGGGCAGGGCGCGAGCTTCCCGGGGCCACATGCACGGCTCGTGGCTCCGGACGAGTTGGTAGTGCTGAGCGACCGACTGCTGCACCGCTATACCTTCACCGAGGCTGGCGGCATTGCCACCGCGCCCACGACGGCGTGGGTGCGTTCGACGGAGATGGTCCCCTTCGGCAATGACCTGGCGGGCGGGCTGCTGGTGCGCGCGGGCTCGCGGCTGTTCCTCGTGGTCATCGTCCGCGACCGAAACACCTTCGAGCAGCGCACGGAGGCGTGCCCGTACGAGCCGGGCACCGACGGAGCGTACCTGCGCGTCACATCCGAGGCCTGCCACACGCTGGTGGGAGTGCCGGTGGGCTACGAGGACGGCGTGGTGTGGACGAGCACCTTCGACGCCTCGTCGGGATTCTCGATGGAGGTGCTCCACCGCTTCGCGGTCCAGGGCGAGCGGCTGGTGGAGTCGGGAACGCTGGCCCTGGAGGGACAGCTCGTCAGCAATGCCCCCCTGCTGCGCCCGGGCCCCGCGTTGCCGTACCTCTCGGCGATGGGGCTGGGCTCCCTCCAGCCCTTCGCGGTGCCGCGCTGGAATGCCGGGACGGGACGGGTGGAGATGGAGCTGGCGCCGGCCCCGTTGGCAACGGAGCCGCCGCATGTCGGGGAGGACTTCATCTGGCTGAATACCTCCAATGGGAGCGGCCTGGCGGTGTACCCGCGGGCATCCACCCGCTGACGGCTCGGCACAGACGGCTGTCCTCGGGCGCGGGAGCGGGTAGAAAGCGGGCATGGCCTATGACCGCACGCTGCTCGCTCCCGAGGCGCTCCAGTCCTTCCTCGCCCAGCATCCCGAGTGGAAGCACGAGGGCGGGATGATTCGCCGCACGTACGAGGCGCCGTCCTTCCTCGCCGGCATCGCCTTCGTGGAGAAGGTGGCGCAGGCGGCGGAGAAGGCGGACCACCACCCGGACATCGACATCCGCTGGAGGAAGGTGACGCTGGCGCTCGTCACGCACGACGCCGGGGGCCTCACCTTCCGCGACACCGCCCTGGCCGCCGAGGCCGACCGCCTCTTCGCGGAGGTGGTGCGGGCGAAGTGAGGACCAGGACACGCGGAAGACATCGGGAGATGAGCGTGCGTGCGCGGTATGCGATGGCGCTCCTCTGCGCGGCGCTGCTGTGCGGCGCTCCGGCGGCGTGGGCGCAGGAGACGGAGCCGACGGAGGCGCGACCGGAGCGGCTGTACTTCAACCCCGGCTCGCTGCTGGGCTCGGCGCGCGTGGTGGCGCTGGGAGGCGCGTACGTGGGCCTCGCCGAGGGCGCCGCGGGCCTGCCCAGCAACCTGTCCTCGCTGGCGCACCGGAGCCCCACGCTGGAGAAGGACTGGGACTTGGGCGTCACCCTGTCCTGGTTGGATTTGCCCTTCGCCACGGGGCGCAACCGCGACGTGGACAACGACGGGCGGCCGGACGAGTCCGAGGACAGCCGGCAGCTCCTCGGCGGCCTGCTTTTGCAATACAAGCGCTTCGGCATCGGCTTCGCGCTGCGCAACGCCTCGGTGTCCTACTGCGCCACCGTGACGTGCTCCGGAGACTCCGAGCGCATCCGCGTGTCCCTGACGCAGACGGTGCTGGCGGGGGCGGTGGCCTTCGGTCAGGACGACTTCATCCTCGCCATGGGCATCTACGCGGCGCAGGCGTCCTTCCGCCTCTCCTCGGGCGGTGACGACCTGCGCTACGGCGACACGGGCGTGGAGGTGGACATGCTGTACCGGCCCCACGGGCGCGCGTGGCGGCTGGGCGTGACGGTGCGGCCGGAGGTGGTGGCGGACCTGCGGGACGAGGGCGCGGCGCCGGTGCTGGCGGGCCGGCCCCTCTTCAGCGGGGTGGTGGCGCCCGCGGTGCTGTCGGTGGGCGCGAGCTGGCGCTTCGGCGAGGGCGCGGAGCTCTACAACCGCCTGTCTCCCGCGGCGCGGCGGCAGTTGATTATCGAAGGAGATGCGCTGCCGGTGCCGGACGAGGTGCCGAAGGGAGCGCTCGCTGGGCGGTGGCTCGTCACCGCGCAGGTGGACCTCATCTCCGGCGTGGACAACGCGGTGCCGGTGCGCTCGTTCGCGTCCACGGCGGAGCCGGAGCTGGTGGGCGGCTCGGCGGAGTTCGCCCCGCGCCTCGGCGTGGAACACGACACGATTCCCGGCATGGTGCGTCTGCGCGCGGGCGTCTACGTAGAGCCCTCGCCCTTCGACGGCCGGCCGGCGCGGCCCCATGTCACGGGAGGCTTCGAGGTGTTCGTGCTGCGTTACTGGGAGGACTGGGCGATTACGGCGTCCTTCGACCTGGCGCGCCGCTACACCAACGTGGGTCTGTCCGTGGGGTTCTGGCGGTGATGCGGACGGGACTGCTCACGGTGCTGGCGCTGGTGGGCTTCGCGGCCAACTCGCTGCTGTGCCGCGCGGCGCTGGCGGGTGGTGGCCGGCTCATCGACGCGGCGTCCTTCACGGGCGTGCGGCTGGTATCCGGCGCGCTGGTGCTGGCGGTGTTGCTGCGGGCGCGGGGTGGGAAGCACACGGGGGGCTCGTGGCCCTCGGCGCTGGCGCTCTTCGCGTACGCGGCGGGCTTCTCGCTGGCGTATGTGCGCATTCCGGCCGGCGTCGGTGCGCTGCTGCTGTTCGGCTGCGTGCAGGCGACGATGCTGGGAACGGGGCTGGCGCGTGGCGAGCGTCCCAAGGCGCGCGAGGTGGCGGGGCTGGTGCTCGCGCTGGGCGGGCTGGTGGGGCTGACGGCGCCGGGAGTCTCCGCGCCGGACCCGGTGGGCGCGGCGCTGATGGCGGGCGCGGGTGTGGCGTGGGGCGTGTACTCGCTGCGAGGGCGCGGCAACCGCAATCCGCTGGCGGCGACGGCGGACAACTTCCTGCGCTCCGTGCCCATGGCGGCGGCGCTGTCGGGCGTGGGGCTGCTGGTGCGGGGCGCGCCGCATGCGACGGGGCATGGAGTGGCGCTGGCGGTGGGCTCCGGGGCGCTGGCGTCGGGCGTGGGCTACAGCCTGTGGTACGCGGCGCTGCCGCACCTGACGGCGACACGCGCCGCCATCGTCCAGCTCTGCGTGCCGGTGCTGGCGGCGGTGGGCGGGGTGCTGCTGCTCGGGGAGACGGTGACGCAGCGCCTGGTGCTCGCGGGAGCGGCGCTGCTGACGGGCGTGCTGCTGGCACTCTCCGCGAAGGCACCACCCCGCGCGCCCGCGACGGCTGCTTCGCCGAAGTGAGTCACAGAGGTCAGGGCTCTTTCATTTCCCACAAGGCCCCGAGCTCCAACTCCATGGCTTCGAACGGCTCGGCGCGGACGCGGGCATCACCGGACCAGGTGCCCCGCTCCACCCACCGTCCACCGTGCAACTGGAACACCTCCAGCGTCCGCGCGTCCGGGTCCACGAGCCACACGTGCGCGATGCCCTCGCGTGCGTAGATTTCCTGCTTCCGCGTGCGGTCCAGCTTCGAGGTGGACGGAGAGAGCACCTCGCAGACCCAGTCCGGCGCCTGGGTGACGTAAGGGGCTCGGGGCATCGAGGGCATGCGCTCGCGACGCCAGCCCCCGATGTCCGGCACCAGGACATCCCGGCCGAAGTGCAGCTCCGGTTCATCCATGATCCACCAGCCACCGGGCCCGAGCCTCCCACGATGGAAAGCGGTGCCGAGGTCCATGAGCAGTACGGAATGCGCCATGCCATGCGGAGTCATGGGCCGCGGCATGACGATGAGCTCCCCGTCGATGAGCTGCCCGACCACGTTCTCGGGCAGCGCCTCCAGGTCGGCGTACGTCGCCGGGCGCTTCGTCTCCTTGCTCATCTCGGAACTCCCCAGGCCACCAACACCCCACCCTTCCATCATCGACCCTGTCTCCCTGGAGTGGAACCCCACCCTCTACTGCGTGTCCACTACTTCCTACCCGCAGGGTCTGACATCGAAACGCACCCGCCCTCCTCCTCACGTCGGGAAGAAGCACGGGCACTGGCGTTCATGACGTGTCCGGCATCGCCGGCTCGCCTTGCTCCATCAGGCCGTGCCAGCGTCACGCCCATTCGCGCAGGAGGAACCCGTGGAACGACGCACGACGATGCACCGGGGCTGCAACCTGAGCTGGTTCGTGGAGGGCCAGGGGACTCCGGTCGTGCTCATCCAGGGCTCAGGCGTTGGCGCGAATGGGTGGAGGCCTCAGCTCGACGCGCTGACGTCTCGCTTCCAGTGCCTGTGCTTCGACAACCGCGCCTATGGCCGGAGCGTTCCGTCCGCCGAGCCGCTGTCACTGGAGCTCATGGCCGAGGACACCCTCGCGCTGATGGACGCGCAGGGCTGGCAGAGCGCACACCTCGTCGGGCACTCGATGGGTGGGCTCATCGCGCAGTACGTGGCCCGGCGAGCACCGGCGCGCGTACGCAGCCTCGCGCTCCTGTGCACGTTCGCGAATGGCAAGGCGCCGTCACGGCTGACGCCGTGGCTGGTGCGTGTCGGCCTGAGGACTCGCATCGGCACGCGGCGCATGCGGCAGCGCGCCTTCATGGAGATGGTGCTCACCCACGAAGAGCTGGCGGCCGTCGACCCCGATGCCATGGCGAAGAAGCTGGGTACGCTCTTCGACCGGGACCTCGCGGAGTCTCCGCCCATCCTGATGCGGCAGGTGAAGACCATGGCCCGCGCGGACGCACGACCCTTCCTCTCCGCGCTGTCCGCCATCCCCACGCTCGTCGCGAGCGCGGAGCACGACCGCATCGCCACGACCGCATCCGGCCGCGAGCTCGCCCGGGGCATCCCCGGCGCGCGCTACATCGAACTGGGTAACACCGCCCACGCCATGACCCTCACCCGCGCGGCGGAGGTCAACGCCCTGCTCCAGGAGCACCTGGAACGCGCGGAGCAGTCCTTCCGCTCCGCCGCGCGCGCCGCACAGGGCTGACGACGCCCCTCAGCCGCCCTGCTCGCAATAGCCGTAGTTGCAGGACGGCGCCGAGGACGGGCAGTCCCCGGGGCCTCCGCACGGCGTGCAGGACGTGGCGCCGTTGGCCACCTTGTCGAAGAAGCAGCCGCAGCGCAGGCCCGAGGTGACGGGCGACAGCGGCCCCATCTCCGCCGTGCGCTTCACCTTCATCGCGCACTTGGGCACCAGGTGCTTGTTGATGATGGCCTCCAGCAGCCCCTGCTCGAGCTGCGGAGCGGCGAAGCGGCTCACCAGCGCGCCCGACGCCGCCGTGGGCAGCCCGTTCTCCACCCGCGTGTAGAAGTGCACCGGCCCCCAGATGGGGTAGTGCCCGTCGCGCACGTTCGCCTTGTCCTTCGCGAACGGCGTCGAGTCCGGAAGGAAGCCACACTTCTGCCCCCGCGCCTGGAAGGCGAGAATTCGCAGGTTGGAGCGCTCCTCGTCCGCCACGTCCGTGGACAGGATGCCGATGGCCTTCTCTGACGACGTCGCATCCAACAGCAGCTTCATGTTCTTGCGCACGCCGTCACTGCCGCCACGGTCCACGCCCCACCACTTCTCCGCCGGCACGCTGATGGCCCGGGCAATCATCTGCTGCGTACCGGAGCTCGCGTTGCGCACGAAGAAGAGGGACTGGTCCACCCAGGGCGACGCCTTGCCCTGGTTGCCGCCCATGCCGAACGCCATGTACGCCGCCTCGGCGCTGATGCTCTTCTGCGTGGAGTTCACCGGCACCACGAAGGTCATCGGCTGGATGGGGCCCTCGTAGTCGGCAATCTGCACCCCGGCGGGAACGTCGACGCCGCACGTGGAGGCGAAGACGTCCGACACGCCCACGTCCACCAGCACACCGTCCGTCGGCAGCGAGCACTCCTGCGCCGAGCCGTCCGCCTTGAGCAGGATGGCGTAGTTCGCGGCCCGTCCCCCCGAGGCGGGAATGTCCTTCAACACCCGCTTCGACGGGTCCGTGCTGTAGATGGCGGTGACGCCCGTGCACGAGCCCTGGGCCTGGTAGACGATGCTGTACGCGGGCGTGTCCTGGGCGAGCAGCGGCGCCACCACCGAGAGGAACGAGCGGACCGCCGACGAGCCCGCCACGTAGACGACCTGCGTGGTGGGACAGGAGATGGTGGGTGTGTTCGTCTGCGCGTGAGCAGCGGGGACAGCGAGCGCGGCGAGGACGGCCAGCGCGCGCGCCAGGCCGCCAGTGAGCGTGGGAAGTCTCATGGGAGTTCGCAAGAGGAGCGGAAGGAAGAGAACAGAGCGGCTCAGGGAGACCGGGGAACGAGGTCGGGCAGCGGCGCGCTGGAGTTGCACAACCCCAGGCGCGCGCAGTTGTCGAAGGGGATGCATTCGGCCCGCGTGCACTGGTTGAGGAACTGCTCCTCGGTGGAGGCGCTACCGCGGAAGCAGCCCTGCGGCCCGAGCCCCGAGGGCACGCACACGCCCTCCTGGCAGACGGGATAGGTGCCGAAGCGCTCGCAGTCCGTGTCCGTGGAGCACTGCGCGGACTCGGTATCCAGCGCCAGCGAACAGCCCGCGAGCGCCAACAGCAGCGCCGGGACGAGAAGGAGGACGCGAAGCCGGGCGGGGCCTCGCGAGGCGGGAGGAAGGGAAGGCATGGGTGTGTCGCTCGTGAAAAGGTCGATGGCTAGAAGGCACCGGCGACGCCGACGCTGCCGGGGCCCACGCCCAGCGTCACGGACGGGCCGGGAGCCTCGTCGGAGGAGCCGCCGGAGAAGGTCATGAACGCGGAGATGCCGGCCGCCACCACCGTGGCCCCGGTGAAGATGTCGCTGGTGAGCGCCAGCGTCTTCGCCTTGCTGCTGGCGTCATCCAACTGGGCGCGCGTCACGCCGAAGGTGCCCCGCTTCTCCTTCAAGTCGCTGGACGCGCTGCTGGCCATGATGGCGGTGACGCCCGCGCCCACCGCCAGCACGCCGGTGGCCGTCCACATCTTCCAGGGGACGCCACGCGGCTCGGCCTTGGCCGACAGGCCGGGCGTTGGCGACACGGAGGCGGGCACGGGCTCGGCGACGGCGGCGGGCTTCGGCGTGGGCGGCGGCGCGAAGTCGAGCTGCACCCGCACGTTGTCCGTGCCGGCCACGTCCACCATGCGCGTCACCGGCGGCTCACCGGGAAGCTCGGCCGTCACCTTGCGCCGGCCGGCGCTCACCAGGACGGGCTCGGACAGCGGCGTGCGGCCCACGGGCTGGTCGTCCACGGACACCGTCGCGCCGACGGGCTGGGTGACGATGTCCAGCGTCGCCACGCGCGAGCGCAGCCGCTCCACCTCGCGCTGCACCTCGTCGCGGCGCTGGGCGGGGATGTCCGCCTGGCCCTCCTGCAGGTACTGCTGGAAGCTGCGCAGCGAACCCGCGTAGTCCTGAAGCTGATACTGGACCTGGGCGATGCTGTAGAGGAGCCGGTAGCTGGGCGCCAGCTCGTAGGCGCGCTGGAACTCCACCAGCGCCGCGCGGAAGTCGTTCTCCTCGTAGAACTCCTTGCCGCGCTCGTAGCGGCGCTGCGCCTCCTCCATCTGCTGGTTGCGCGCGGAGGGAGTCTTCTTGGCGGGGGCAGCGGCACTGGCGCTGCCCGCGGCCATCGCCACCAGGAGCACCAGGGCGAGCCGCTTGGGATGACACATCGGGATGGGAGTCATGGCTTTTCCGGGGAAGGGTTCTCGCCCTGCTCGGCCCAGGGGTTGTCCGAGTCGAGGGTGCGCCGGGGTGGCTTGCGGGGAGTCGACTTCGCGGGCACTTCGGCGAAGTCCGGCTCCTGCGCCTGGACCTCGGCCGCCTCGCGAGGGGTGCTCTCCACGACGGCGGGACGGCGCGATTCCTGGCCGCGTCGCGAGAGGGTGATGTCGAGCGCCAGGTCGCGGTCGAAGCGCACTTCCTTCACCACGGGCGCGTAGCCGGGAGCGGTGACGCGCAGCGTGTGCACGCTGCCATCCCGGGGGAAGGTGTCCGAGAAGGGATTGCCCGACAGCGGCTTGTTGTCCAGGCGGAGCGAGGCCTTGCGCGGCGTCACCGTCACTTGAAGCTCCACCTCCGTCGGCTCGGCCGAGGCCCGCGGTGCCGCGCCACCGCCGCGCGGAATGACGGTTCCTTCCGCGCGCATCCCCTGCACGGCCGAGGCGGCGACACCCGTGGGCGGAATGAGCGTTCCTTCCGCGGTAGCCCCCTGCGCGGCCTGGGTGCCGACCCCGTTGGGTGGAATGACGGTTCCTTCCGCGGTGGTGCCCTGCCCTGCCTGGGTGCCGGCACCATTGGGTGGAATGACGGTTCCTTCCACACGCGCGCCCTGCGCGGCCTGGGCGCCGACACCGTTGGGCGGAACGGCCGTTCCAACAACCTGGCCCCCGGGCGCGGCGGGCGGAACGTCCCTGTCGCCAGGGCGCAGCGCCACGGCGACGCCTCCCGCCAGCAGGGCTCCAACTCCCATGGCCGCGAGCAGCGCGCCCCGGCCTCGCATCAGCAACCCGGGACGCGTGGGCCCCGTGGGCTGCGGCCCCGGGTCCACGGCCGTTGGCATCTGCGCGAATGCGCCGGTGGTGGGCCGCAACGGACCGGAGCCACGGGACTGCTCGCGCGGAGGGCTGACGCCGCTGGACACGGGAGTGCCCACGACGGGGTTCCCACCGGTGGGCACGGCGGCGCGGCTGATGAGCTGGGACACGTGCTGCGTGCCCACCGGATGCCCGCAGCTCAGCAGGTAGCGGTCCAGGTCCGCCTGCATCTGCCGGCAGCTCGCGTAGCGCGTCGCACGGTCCTTGGCGAGCGCGCGCTGGATGATGCGCTCCAGGGCCTCGGGGACGTCCTCGCGCCGCGCGGCCACGGGGATGAACGGGTCGAAGAGGATGGCGTGCATCAACGCCGCCTCGTTGCTGGCCTCGAAGGGCTTGGCCCCCGCCACCATCTCGTAGAGCACCACGCCCAGCGCGTACACGTCCGTGCGCGCGTCCAGCGGCTCGTTGCGGAGCTGCTCGGGCGCCATGTACGGCACCTTGCCCTTGAGCGTGCCCACCTGCGTCTGCGGCGCCTGGCTCGTGGCCTTGGCGATGCCGAAGTCCACCAGCTTCACGTTCCCGCTGCGCGACAGCAGGATGTTGTCCGGGCTGACGTCGCGGTGGATCATCCGCAGCGCCTCGCCGGTGTCCGGGTCACTGAACTCGTGCGCGAACGTGAGGCCCTCGCACACCGCCGAGGCGATGCGCGCGCACAGGGGATAGGGCACCGTCTGGCCCTGCGCCGTCAGCCGCCGCAAGAGCGCGCGCAGCGTGGGCCCGTCGATGTACTCCATCGCCAGGAAGTACGCGCCGTCCGCCTCGCCGAAGTCGAAAATCTGCACGAGGTTGGGATGGTTGAGCCGCGCCGCGAGCCGCGCCTCGGCGAGGAACATCTCGACGAACTGCGGGTCCTTCGCCAGGTGCGGGAGGATGCACTTCACGACCAGCGTCTTCTCGAAACCACCAGGGCCCGCGGCTCGCGCCCGGTACACC
This sequence comes from Pyxidicoccus sp. M6, assembly GCF_055568925.1. Lineage (NCBI taxonomy): Bacteria > Pseudomonadati > Myxococcota > Myxococcia > Myxococcales > Myxococcaceae > Pyxidicoccus > Pyxidicoccus sp. M6. The sequence continues at coordinate 12,078,185 of NZ_CM145714.1, forward strand.
CTCGCCATTCCGCCGTGCCCCAGCTCCGAGACGAGCTCGTATCTCCCCAGCAGGGCCGCGCTGGTTACCGCATCACGAGGGGCCGACACTGTTACCTCTCCGTAAAAATCGCAGATCTGGAATTGGCTGCTTTTTACAGAGTCGTGGCGCGTCAGGGCCAGTCCGTGACTGATGTGTTTACACGCTCGTGACGTTTACACTTTCGTGACAAACACATATCCATCCGCGTGACTGTGTTGTGACATTCGAACCGGATGCGAGTCATTGCACGGATGATCCGCGAGGACGCTGAGCCGCGGGCGCCCGCTCGCCCGCCTGCCGTAAGGCCTCGTAACCCCTTGCCTTTCCTCCGTTCTTCCTGAAGAAGCGACCTCCCATGCCTGCTGAGCCCGCGCACGCCCCGCCCCCCTCATCGCAGGAGGCCGGCGGCCCACCCTTCGACACGGACCGCGCGCTGCTCGCGTGGCTGCGGGCCCATGGTATCGAGCACGTCACGCGCCTGAGCCTCGTCATGCTCGGCCCCCGGGTGGAGGCCCCGCTCGTCCCACAGTTCCGCATGGCTATCGCGGGACGCCGGCTCGTGGAGCTCGCCAGCGCCGAGTCCCAGGCGCGGTGGGCCGCCGAAGTCCAGCCGTCCCCGAAGATGAAGGACGTCCTCCCCCGCCTCGCCTGCCGCTTCCTGGAGGACGAGCGCGCCGCCGCCGAGGACGCCCGCGCCTCCGTCCCCGAGCGCCTGCGCCCCCCCGAGGACGTACGCACCCACACCCTCCACCGCCTCCTCACCGAGCTGCGCGCCCGCCTCCCGGACTCCATTGCTCCCCGCCCGCGCCGCTGGCTGTCCGCGGAGACGCTCCAGCTCGACACCGTGCTGCCGGGCTTCAAGCTCAAGGAGACGCGCTGCTCGGAGCTGCCGCTGGGCGCCGTGGTGGGCTTCATCCTCCCCGAGGCGCGCCTCACGTTCTCGCCCACGGAGGTGAAGGCGGACTGCACCTGCGGCGCGACGGCGTGCGTCCACGTCCTCGCCGCCATCGACAGCGCCCTCCTCTGGCTGCGCCAACCCTGGACGGACGAGTTCGGCGACGTGCTCGAGGAGCTGGTCCGCCCCGCCTGGGAGCGCACCCTGCGGGCCCTGGAGCGCGCCGTCGAGGAGAGCCCCAGCGGCGCATCGGGCGCGGAGCTGACGTGGCGCCTGGAGGTCATCCCCAGCTACGGCGTCGAGCTCGCCCCGTACCTCCACCGGCGCAACAAGAAGGGCCAGCTCAGCGCGGGCTCGCGGCTGACGCGCAAGCGGCTCCTCCAGGAGTACGGCTCGCTGCTCACCCCCACCGACGCGCGCCTCGCCGCGCTGCTACCGGAGACCGCGGCCCCCGCCTCGCGCGAGCTGCTCTTCGAGCTGGCCAACCACCCGCGCATCTTCCTGGAGGACACGGACCAGCTCGTGCGCGTCGAGCGCGCCAGGGTGGGCCTCGTCGCGGAGGACCGGGACGGCACCGTCATCATCGCCGCCGGCGTCGATGGCGCGACCCTGCCTCCCACGCTGCTGGACCGGGTGCGCAAGTCGAAGCCCGAGGAGGCCCTCTTCCTCTGGGACGAGGGCGCGCGCCGGCTCACCGTGCTCGACGTCAGCGCGGAGGTGCGCTCCGTGCTCGGCGTGCTCCAGCGCCACGGCAACGCCTTCCCTCCGGAGAGCCACGGCGCGCTGCTGGACCGCCTCTCGAAATTCTCCCAGCGCCTGCCCGTGGCCATGCCCCGCAGCGTCATGGGCGAGGCCCTGCCCACGCAGAGCCGCCCGGTGCTCCGGCTGGAAGCGCTGCCCGGGGGCAACGTGCGCCTGGAGGTCCGCACGCGCCCGCTGCCCGACAGCCCGGCCTTCATCCCCGGCGAGGGCTCGCGCGACGTGCACATCCGTCGCGGCACCACGCCCTTCCACGCCGTGCGCGACTTCATCCAGGAGCGCGAGGCCGCCGAGCTTCTCCTCACCCGGCTGCCGCTCGACACCGCCCGGCCGGACGAGCTCTTCCCCTATACCTTCATCTTCACCGGCCCCCAGTACGCGCTCACGCTGCTCAAGGTCTGCGCGGCCATGGAGCCCAAACCCGAGCTGGAGTGGACGGGCACGCCCATGCGCCTCGTCTCCGCGCGCGGGCCCGGCGCGCTCAAGGTGACAGTGGAGCGCAAGCGCCACTGGTTCGGCGTGCTGGGCTCGCTGTCCGTGGAGGGCGAGCGCGTGGAGCTGGCGCGGCTGTTGGACGCGGCCCGCCGCAAGGAGCGCTTCGTCCACGTCGCCGCGCAGACCTACGTGGAAGTCGAGGACGCCCTGCGCCAGCACCTGGAGCGGCTGTCGGACCACGCGTACCTCTCGCGCCACGGCCTGGAGGTGGGCCCGTCCGCCGCGGAGGCGCTCAGTGCACTTGGAAGCGCGGGCGCGAAGGTGGAGTCGGACGCCGCGTGGCAGAAGCTGGTGGAGCGCATCTTCGCCGCGAAGGAGCTGCGCCCCCGAGTGCCCTCGGGGCTGAAGACGGAGCTGCGCGACTATCAGCTCGAGGGCTTTCGCTGGCTCACGCGGCTGGCGTCGTGGAACGCGGGCGGCGTGCTCGCGGACGACATGGGCCTGGGCAAGACGGTGCAGGCGCTGGCCGTGCTGCTGGAGCGGAGCAAGCTCGGGCCCGCGCTGGTGCTGGCGCCCACGTCGGTGGCCTTCAACTGGGTGGACGAGGCGAAGCGCTTCGCTCCGTCCCTGCGCATGCACCTGTACGCGGACGCGGAGGACCGTGGCGGCACGCTGGAGCGCCTGGGGCCGAAGGACGTCCTCGTGCTCAGCTACGGCCTGCTCACGCGCGACATCGAGCGGCTCTCCAAGCTGCACTTCGCCACCGCCGTCTTCGACGAGGCGCAGACGCTGAAGAACGCCGCCACGCACCGCTTCCGCGCCGCGCGGGCGCTCCAGGCGGACTTCCGCTTCGCCCTCTCCGGCACGCCGCTGGAGAACCACCTCGGCGAGCTGTGGGCCCTCTTCGCCGTCGTCTTCCCCGAGCTGCTCGGGAGCTGGGAGGCCTTCCGCGAGCGCTTCGCCGCGCCGATTGAGAAGGGCATCGACCCCACGGCCGCACCCGCGCTGGCCCGCGTGCTGCAACCCTTCCTCCTGCGGCGCACCAAGGCGCAGGTAGAGGCGCAGCTCCCGCCGCGCACGGACGTGCGGGTGCCCGTGGTCCTCTCGTCGGCGGAGTGGCAGCTCTACGAGGACGCGCGGCTCGCGGCCCTGTCGGATTTGGAGACGAACAAGGCGAAGCTGCGCGAGCAGGAGCGTCGCATCGAGGTCCTGGCCGCGCTCACCCGGCTGCGCCTGCTGGCCTCGCACCCGCGCCTCCATGACCCGTCCTCCCGGCTGGAGTCCTCCAAGCTGGAGCGCTTCATGGAGCTGGTGCAGGAGCTGCGCGCGGAAGGGCAGCGGACGCTCGTCTTCAGCCAGTTCACCTCGCACCTGTCACTGGTGCGCGAGGTGCTGGACGCGCAGGGCATCCGGTACGAGTACCTGGACGGACAGACGCCGCAGGGCGCGCGGGCGGAGCGGGTGAAGGCCTTCCAGGAGGGGGACGCGCCGCTGTTCCTCATCTCGCTCAAGGCCGGAGGCTTCGGCCTCAACCTCACCGCCGCGACGAGCGTCATCCACCTGGACCCGTGGTGGAACCCGGCCGTGGAGGACCAGGCGTCCGACCGCGCCCACCGCATCGGCCAGGAGCGCCCCGTCACCGTGTACCGGCTGGTGGCGCGCGGCACGCTGGAGGAGCAGATGCTCGCGCTGCACGAGCACAAGCGCGCGCTGGTGGCCGGCGTGCTGGACGGGAAGGACCAGGCGGGCCGGCTCACCACGAAGGAGCTGCTCGCCCTCCTCTCGCAGAAGCTCGCCCCTCCCGCCCCGACGGAGGACGAGCCGACTCCCACGCGGCACTGAGGGAAGGCCGAGGCAACCGCGGCCCGTGGATGGGGAGCGCGCGGGCCCTGCGTGTGGCGCGGCGAGGAGCCGTGAAAGGAACGTTCGTTCCACTCGCATGCGGCGGCTTTGCGCACCGGAGCGGGCAGGCGGGCAGACGGCGCGCAACCCGTTGCTGGCACCGTGTGGCATGCGGACCCTCATGCTCGGCGGAGGGGGTTTTCATCATGCGTCTGGGTGGGCGATGGGCCCGGACCGTCATCGGGATGACGGTGCTGGGTTGGGTGGGGATGGTGACCGGGTGCGGCAGCGGCGAGGTGCAGGAGCCGCCCGACACCGGGGGCTGCATGGGCGTGGATGACTGCTCCGGGAGGCCCGAGCCGCCTCCCGATGAGGACGACGTCCCGCCTCCTTCGGATGAACAACCGCAGGAGGAGGAGCCACAGGACACCAGCCAGGAGCCGACACCGGAGCCACCGCCACCTCCGCCGGGACCTGGCGCCACGCTGTGGCTGGCGCGCGAGGGCACGCCGCAGGACGACCTGGCGCTGGACGCGGCCACGGACGCGAGCGGCGACATCTTCACCGCGTCCGTCCAGGGCATCGATGACCTCGACACGCGCGACCCGACGGACAACAAGGTGTCGCTGGTCATCACCCGGCGCTCGGCGGACGGCGAGACGCGCTGGCAACGCACCTTCGAGGTGCGCGCCCCCGAGACGCCCGCCGAGCTGCGCGCCGACGTCCGCGCCCACGTCGCCGTGGACCCCGCGGGAGGCGTCTACCTGGCCGGCAAGGTGGCCGGGGTCCTGGACCTCGAGACGCGCGAACTGGGCAACACCGCCTTCGTGGCCCGGCTGGATGCGAACGGCAGCCTCGTCTGGGTGAGCACACCCAACGGGACAGGCCTCACCGTGGCGGACCTCGCGGTGGACGCGCAGGGCCACGCGCTGGTGGCCTTCAACGCGCCCGGCTCCACGGACTTCGGCGGAGGCACGCGCGGCTCCGGCGCCGTGGTGGTGACGTACTCGACGGAGGGAGGGGCGGAGCGCGTCCTCGCCATCGGCCGGCCCGAGGGCAAGGAGGACGCCGTCGAGCTACGCACGCTCGCGGTAGATGGACGCGGGCGGATGGCGGTGGGCGGCCGCTACGTGGGCGCGGTGCGCTTCGGCGGCCAGCCCGTGCAGTCCACGCGCGACGGAAGCCCCTTCCTCGCGCTCTACACGGACGGCGCGCTGACGTGGGCCAAGGCGCTGAAGCACGCGCAGGGCACCGTGACGTCGGTGGGCCTGGACGGCCAGGGTGAGGTGGTGGCCACCGGCCCCTTCCTCGGCACCGTGGACTGGGCGGGAAAGAAGCTCCAGGGCCACCCGTACCGCTACAGTCCCTTCCTCCTCTCCGCGCGGCAGGGAGGCCAGGAGCGCTGGAGCCGCAACCTCGGTGACGGGCTCCAGGTGGGCGCGCTCGCGGTGGACACGGCCACGGGCGAGGTGGTGGTGGGCGCCTTCACCTACAACCGCATCGAGGACGGTACGGCCGGCTCGGATGGCCTGGGCTCCTCGCAGCCGGTGGCGCTGCGCTACGACACCACCGGCGCGGCGGTGGCAACACGCCTCTACCTGTCGGACCCGCCCGAGCCCCGAGGCGAACTGGCCGGACTGGAGGCCATGCCCTCCGTGGTGGTGCTGCCCGGAGGCGACGCCGTCCTCTTCGGCCACACGGACCGCGACAGCGACTTCGGCCTGGGCCGCCGCTCCGCCGTGCGAGGCGACGTCTTCCTCTTCCGCGTGAAGCGCTGACCCGCACGCTCGGAGTCAAAGCGCGAGTCCGTCCGGGTCGGAGAGCACCCTCCGCCCGGCACCGGACTCCCGTGGAATTTGCGACAACGGTGGACACGCGACGTTCTTCTCCGCGAGAACCCACGGACCCGCAGGCCTGTTTTGGGGAGGCCGGCAGGGGCCGCAATTCCGTGAAGGAGAAGTCATGTCGAAGAGGTTCACGCTCGTCGCCGGCGCGCTGGCGGGTATGGCCGCGTTGCTGGCGGCCTGCTCGTCCGGAAGCAACACCGAGGGGACTGACGAGCAGTCCGGTATCGAGGGTCAGGCGCAGATCTCCGTGAAGGGGCTGTCCGCCTACGAAATCCAGTCCATGGTGGTGACGGCCTTCCCGGCCAATGTCACCAGGTCGCTGGCGTACTCGCCCGGCGCGGGCGCGTTCACCGGCACGCTGGTGCTGCCCACCGGCACGCAGACGCTGACGGCCAACGGCTATGCCCATGTGGGCAGCGACGGCGGCACGCCGGATGGCGGCCCGGGCCAGGACGCGGGCGGCGCCATGACGGTGGTGGCCACCGGCACCGTGACGGTCGACATCGTGGCGAACACGACGACGGCCGTCTCCATGCGCATCTATGACCAGACGCCGCCGGAGCCGCAGCCGGACATCATGCCGTACATCTACTCGGTGACGGCTTCCAACTCGAACGTGCAGACGAACCAGGCCATCACCCTGTCCGTGGTGGCGGAGGACCTGGACGGGGACCCGCTGTCCTACCAGTGGTCGAGCGAAGACTGCCCCACCAGCTCCTTCTCCAACCCCAACTCGACCACGACGTCCTGGGCGTCCAGCACGTCGGGCGCGTGCACGCTGTCGGTGGCTGTGACGGCGCGCGACCGGACGGTGTCGGACTCCGTGTCGGTGGTGGTCTTCGCGGGCGGCGCGGACGGCGGCAGCACGGGCGGCGCGCAGGTGACGGGTGAGTACATCCAGCGGCCCGAGGTCTACTCCATCACCATCTACGGTGGCGGCGTGCCCTACTCCCAGGTGTACCGCTATGGGCCGTGGGCGAACCTGCCCGACGTGAGCCCGAACCAGCAGTACACCCTGGAGTTCGCCACGGACTTCGGCACGCGCCTGGGCGTCCAGAGCATGAACATGACGGCGTCGTGCGGCAGCCTGACGAGGAACTACGACTCGTGCCCGACCAACACGAACTGTTACAGCAACTACACGTGGACCACGCCGACCGTGACCTCGGGCGGCACGGGCTGCAAGGTGACGGCGACCGCCGCCAACGAGATGCTGACGGACACCTTCTCCGTCGGCGTCCTCGTGCGGTAGCCGGCTGACATCACCGGGCGCTCCTGCAGGAGCGCTCGCGTGCTCGAGGGCCACGGTGCGCGGAGACAATCCGCCCCCCGTGGCCCTCTGTGTTTGGAGCGGGAGTCGAAGCGCCGAGCCGAGGCGTGGCCCCGGCCCCGTGCGCCCGGGATTCAGCGGCGCGAGGTGCGGCGCGTCGAGGTACGCCGAGCGCCACCGCGAGCGGCGCCCCGCTTCACGCCACCACGAGCAGAGGTCTTCCGAGCAGTCCTTCCGGCGGCGGCGGTCTTCCGCGTGGTGGCCTTGCGAGCGCCCCGGGTGGCCTTGCGCGCCCCCGTCTTGCGGACGCCCTTCTTGGCGCGAGCGGTCGTCTTCCCACGCGTGGAGGCGCGCTTCGCGGAGGTCTTCCGCGCGCCCTTCCGGACACCACCAGCGCGAGTGGAGGTCTTGCGGCGCGTCGAGGTGCGGCGCCGAGGAGTCGCGGCGCCGCCCGTGGTGGCGGCGCCAATCGAGGGAGTCGACGCCAGCGCGTCGGTGATCTGCGCATTCACGGAGGTCTCAAAGGCCATGCATTCAGCTCCTGAAGTGAGGACAGCGGGCGATGCATGAACAGGGTACGCCCATTCCCTCACGCGCAGTGCAATGCCTTCCACGCAGATGAACGACAGCGGACGAATGGCAGTCGCACGCCGCTCAGCGCAGCGCGATGCCGTGCTCGCGTCCGAGCTGCTCCACGTCCTCGAAGATGACGCTCAGCCCGCGCTGGTTGGCGAGCTCCCACGCGCGGCGGAGCCACTCCTCGACGCGCGCCTTCTCGCCCCGCAGGGCATATGCCCGCGCCAGGCCGAGCTGCACATCCGCCACCGTGAGCCAGTCCTGGTGGGCCTCGGCGTTGGTCATGGCCTGCTCCAGGTGCGAGAGCGCGGACGCGGAGTCGCCACGTCGGACGTACACATGGCCCAGGGCGGCGTGGGCCTCACGCACGCTCGCCGGGTCCTTCGACTCCTCGGCCATGCGCAGTGCCCGCTGCGAGGCATCGAGCGCCTCGTCGCTTCGGGGCTCGCGCACGGTGAGGACGTGGGCCACGGCGAGCAGCGCGAACACCTGTCCGGTACGGAAGCCCACCTGCTCGCGCAGGCGCAGGCACTCGCGGTGGTACGCGAGCGCCGTGTCCAGGTCCCCGTCCTTCTCGACGAGGTCGGCCAGGTGCCGCAGGGCATACGACTGCATGAGGGCGTCCCCCGACTCCCGCGCGTGCTTCAGGGAGCGCTCGAAGAAGCCACGAGCCCCGGCGGCATCGCCCTGGAACTGGCGGGAGAGGCCCAGGTGGAAGAGCGTCTCCGAGACACCGCGCGCGTCTCCCGCTTCCGAGGCCAGCGTGTGGGCCCGCTCGAAGAGGGCGACCAGGGGCTCCCACTCCCCGCGACCGGCGGACACCTTGTTCCAGTAGTGGAACATGCCCTCCGCATCGAGCGCGGCGGCCAGCGAGCCCCGGTCTCCCGAGGCCTCCGCGAGCTGCCGCGCGCGCTGGAGGACAGCAAGCACGTCGGCCTCGCTCATCTTCGGCTCATGTCGAAGCTGGCGGGTGAGGACACGGCCCAGCTCGGCGGTGAGGCGCGCCTCGCCCGGGGCGTCCTTCAGCAGCCGGGCCCGCTCGATGGCGTAGCGTCCCAGGTCCGCGGCCTCCTGGAAGCGGCTCTCCAAATCGTACGCCTGCATGACGGCGACAGCGGACACGGCGAAGGACGCGGGTTCCGTCGCGCGCCGCGTGCCCCCCTGCTCCGCGCGTCCGGCCGCGCAGGCGGTGATGAACCCCAACAGTGCCACGAAGATACCGCGCCCCATGTCTTCCTCCCCGAGGAGGCACTTCGGCCTCCCATCACCGGGAAGCTACGGAGGTGCGCAGTAGAAAGGACGCTGCTGGGACGAAGCGCGGAACGAAGGGACGAGCCGCGGCCGTTCGGTGACGGAACGCGGCGGGGGCCTCACAGCGGATGGCCGAGCACCTGCTCCAGCCGGGCCCGGTACGTCCGGCTCAGCGTCAGCTCCTGCCCGTCACGCAACACCAGACGGTGGTCCCCGGACAGCGTGGGCGACAGCGAGTGGATGCGGTCCACGTTGACGAGCGCCGAGCGGTGGATGCGCGCGAAGCGCCGCGAGCCCAGCCGCGCCTCCAACTCCGCCATCGTCTCGCGCAGCAGGTGCTCCTCGCGGCCCACGTGCAGGGTGACGTAGTTGCCGGCGGACTCCACCCAGTCGATGTCCTCCACCGGCACCAGCAACGTCTGCGCCCCGGACTTCACCACCAGGCGCTCGGAGGCCGCGGGCGCCGGGCGCAACTCCTGGAGCAGATGCTGGAGCTGCTGCCGCAGGTCCACCGGAGGCGAAGCCAATCGCTCACGGACGCGAGTCAGCGTGCGCTGGAAGCGCTCCACCGTGAACGGCTTGAGCAGGTAATCCACCGCGGCGGCATCGAATGCGCGCACCGCGTGCTGAGGCCACGCCGTGACGAAGACCACCACCGGCGGAGGCGACACGGCCGTCTCCGCGAGCACGCCAAACCCATCCAGCTCCGGCATCTCCACGTCGAGGAACACCAGCGCCGGGCGCTCGCGGGCCATGACGGACAGCGCCTCCTGTCCATCGCCACACTCAGCCAGCGGGTGCAAATCCTTCTCCGGCGCCAGCAGAGCGCGCAGCCGCTCACGGGCCAATGGCTCGTCATCGACGATGAGCGTGCGGACCGTCATGACCGGACGCTCCGGTACGGCAGCGAGAGGGACACGGCGAATCCGCGCGGCGCATTGGCCTCCAGCGTCAGCGCGTGCGCATTCCCATACAACCGCTCCAGCCGAGCGCGCGTGCTCCCCAGGCCGATGCCCTCGCGCAGTCCCTCCACTCCCGAGGACGGAGGACCGACGCCATCATCACGAACCTCCACGGCCAGCCGCTCACCGGAGCGGGCCGCGCGGACCCACACCCGTCCCGGCCCCCGGCGCGGAGCAATGCCGTGGCGAATGGCATTCTCCACCAGCGGCTGGAGCAGCAGCGGTGGCACCAATGCGTCCCGCACCTCGGGCGCCACGTCCACCTCCACCTGGAGCCGGTCGGAGAAGCGGGTGCGCTCGATGTCGAGGTACGGCGTCAGCAGCTCCAGCTCCTCGGACAGGGGCACCTCCTGCCGGCCATCCCGCTCCAGGCTCGCGCGCAGCAACTCACTGAGCTGTCCCACCATGCGGTCCGCCGCATTCACGTCGCGGTGCATGAGCGCGGAGATGGCGTGCAGCGTGTTGAAGAGGAAGTGCGGCCGGAGCTGGCTGCGCAGCAGTTGGAGCTGCGCCTGCGCGAGCTGTGCTTCGAGCTGCGAGGCGCGCACGGCCTCCTCGCGCACCTGCCGCGAGTAGCGCAGGGCCGCGTCCAGCCCCACCACGGAGAGGTACATGAGCAGGTCGAAGTCCGTCGTCTTCGACAGCATGTACGTGAAGTACGTCCACGCGGCGGGCCACCCGCCCGGGGGCGAAATCAGCAACTGGCGCAGGCTCGCGTGCAGCGCCATGTGCGCCGCCGCGAACAGCAGACCCGGAGGGATGTGCAGCGCGAGCTGGACGGGCCAGGGACGTCCGGTGGCGCGCACGCGGCGGGCGACGGCGAGGATGAGCGGAGTGAGGACGGCCCAGCCGTACCACTCGATGGCGCCGACGAGGAACGTCTCGCCGAAGCTGGAGGGCTCGCCCCGCGACGCGCGGTACACGGACAACTGCGCGCCGTAGACGAGCGCCAGCACCGTGTACCCGGCCAGCACCAGCGCGGGCCCGAGCCACCGCCTTGAATCGGCCACCCGCGCCATGTCTCTCAGCCCGCGCGCTGGAGGAACGCGGCGAGCTTCTCGTACGCCACGGCCAGCGGAGGAATGGGCGCGCTCTCGTTGGCCTGGTGGGCCTGGGCCGTCTCACCGGGCCCGTAGTTCACCGCGTCCACGCCCCACTCGCCGAAGCGGGCCACGTCCGTCCACGCCTGCTTGGACGCGGCGGGCAGCCCCGTGAGCTGGAGCAGCTTCTGGAACAGCGGATTGCCGGCCGCCACGGGGCCGCTGGGAGACGCGTCGATGACCTCCACCTCCGCGCGGCCCGCGACGAGCTCGCGCACGTCCGCCTTCGCCTGCTCGATGCTCTTGCCCGGCGCGAAGCGGTAGTTGAGGTTCAGCTCGAACGCCTCGGGGATGACGTTGCGCGCCCGCCCGCCCTTGGCCAGCGTGGCGTTGATGACCTCGTAGAAGGGGAAGCCCGCGACATCCACCTCCACGCGCTGGCGGCCCAGCAGCTCCGCGAGGAACGGCCCCGCCTTGTGGATGGCGTTCTCGCCCTGCCACGGCCGCGCCGAGTGCGCGCTGCGTCCGGTGAAGCGCACCGTCACCTGCATGGAGCCGACGCAGCCCACCTGCACCACGCTGTCTGTGGGCTCCATGGCGATGCCGAACTTCACCTTCGCGAGGTCCGGCCGCTGGGCGAACAGTGGAATGAGGCCGCTCTCCGCGTAGGCGCCCTCCTCGCGCTCGTAGAAGAGGAAGGCGAGGTTGACGGGGAGCGTGTCGCGGCGGAGGTCCTCGGCCAGCGCCATCATCACCGCGAGGCCGCCCTTCATGTCCGAAGCGCCGAGCCCGAAGACGCGCTCACCCTCGATGCGAGGCTCGCGGCCCTGGTCGCTGGGGTGCGCGGGCACGGTGTCCAGGTGGCCGATGAGCGCCACCGTGGGACGCGAGTCCTCCAGGCGTCCGAGGAGCAGCGTGTGCCCCACGCGGAACACCTCCTCGCGCTTGAAGTGCTGGAGGGCCCAACGTTCGACGTGGTCGGCGATGAGGCCCTCGTGGGTGATGGGGCTGGGGATGCGGCACAGCTCGAGCGTGGTGCGAGCGAGCCGGGTGGCCAGTTCGGTGGAAGACATGCGCCGGGCACCATAACCTCATGCCCCCACGAATGCAGTGGCCCTCCCTGGCCGGGGTACGCCAGTGAGCGGACCCTGCCCGCCCACGCCTGACGCATCTCAACGGACGGTGTCGTTCACGTCCTCGAAGAGGGGTGTGTCACGGGGCCTGTTGGCATGTGACAAGGAGTGCGCTGCTGGCATAAAGCCCAGGGCATGTCCGAGACCGCGACCCAGGCCCTGCTGTCCCTCTGCGAGGACCGCCGACGTTGGAAGGCGGAGCTGACCGCGGACGCCGTCCGCAAGCTGCTGGCCGAGGGCGCCGATGTGAAGGCGCGCGACACCACGTATGGCCGGACGGCGCTGCACTTCGCCGTGCAGGCGCCCTACGCGAAGTCCGACCCGCGCCCAGACGTCGAGGTGGTGCGCGTGCTGCTCGAAGCGGGCGCGGACCCCAATGCCCGCGATGCCAATGCCCAGACGCCGCTCCTCCAGGCCATCCCCTACAACGAGGACGAACCCTATGAGGCACACGCGCTGGAGCTCATCCACCTGCTGCGAGCAGCCGGGGCGCGGGTGCCCGACGACGTGACGGACAAAAACGCGGGCGCGTTCTGCATGGGCGGGACACCCCGCATCTACCAGGAGGTGCTCGACGCGGGTGCTCGTGTCGACGTGCGCGGCTACGGAGGGGCGACTCCGCTCCACAAGGCGGCCGGGTACGGGAACGCACCCGTGACGGAGCTGCTGCTCGCGCGAGGCGCCGAGGTGAATCCCACCGATGAGCTCGGCCGCACTCCGCTCGGCCTCGCGCTTCGCGAGCTTCCGAAGCCCTGGGTCAAGGCCAACAGCCGCACCGCGGGCTTCAACGCCGTCATCGCCCTGCTGAAGGGTGCTGGAGGCCAGCCCCACGTCCCCTATGCCCGGAACGAGGCCGACCCCTTCGCGCCCCTCCCCGTCGACAGCGCCGCGCTGCGCGCCGCTTTGCCGAAGGGCCAATTCCCCTTCGAGCACGACGTGGACTCCGCGCAGGAATTCGTCACCGGGATTCAGGCCTACGGCGAGCCCGAGAAGGCCCTGGCCCTCGTCGCGGCGCTGAGGGACACCGTCGGCATTCCTCCCAGGCACCTGCGCCTCGCGGGCCCGCTGGAGCTGAAGCAGCCCTTCTTCCACCACGGCGACCTGGAGGTGGATGGGAACCTCGACATCGACCGGCCCTTCGCCGTGACGGGCAACCTCATCGTCCACGGCTTACTGCAGGACAACGCCAACGACTCGAAGGTCAACGTCCTCGGGGACGTGCGCTGCCACTCGCTCTACACGGATGGGGAGATCAACATCCGGGGCAACCTCCACGCGCGGGACGTCGTCTACACCTACTACAACGACCACACGCTGGCCGCCGATACCATCCACACGCGCGTCGTCATCGAGGACGACCACGGCTTCCTGGCCACCATCAAGGCCGAGCACCACTTCGACCTGACGGCGCACGACCAGGACTACCGCGAGCGCATGGGCGAGCACATCAAGGCGCTGTTCATCGACGAGGTCCTCGAGCCCGAGGAGGAGGGAGAGCCGCTCCGGATTGAAAGGGGCGAGCTCATCGGCCGGCTCAGGCAGGGCCTGCCCGTCTTCCGCGAGAAGGCCTGATACCGGAGACCTCCGCTCACGCGTGCGGAGCCATCTCCTCCTCGAAGCTCGTCACCCCCTCCAGCAGGGACGCGCAGAGGCACGCTGGGCCCTCCAGCGCGGTGAAGCCGTGCGAGCTGTCCTCGGGCTTCATCAACTCCTCGCCCGGCCACACCTCGTGGCCGCCGTCCTCGCGGAAGCCGCCCTCCAGCACGAGGTTCCACTCGCGGCCGTGGTGCGTGTGGCGCGGGTAGCGCACGCCCGGGTTCAGCCGGAGGATGCCGGCCAGCGTCCCCTCGCGCGCGGGGCCCGCCTCCACCGGCATGAGCTCCGAGCCCTCCACCGGCCCCGGCATCCACACCGAGGGGTCGCTGATGGACTCCAGCACCTGGAGCGCCTTCTCCCGAGTCAGGTCGAAGAACGCGGCCACGCGGTCCGCGAACCGGGCCAGCCGTCCGGGGCCCTCCATCCGGGCCATCACCCGCGCGAGCACCTCGGGCGGCGGCTCCACGGGGACGACCAGCGCGGCGAGCCCGTCACGCACGGGCTGCAGCCGCGCCGCCTCTGTCCGGCAGCGGGCACACCCGGCCAGATGCTGCTCGGCCGCCTCGTGGGCCTGAGCATCCAGGGTGCCTAGCGCCCACTCCGGCAGGATGTCGTCCAGGTGCTTCATCGTCACATTCCACCCCACTCCACCCTATCTACGGAATGCGGGTGCGTTTGGATTTCCACCGCCTAGACGGCCACCGCGAAGTCGCGCAGGGCGGCGTTGAGGCTGGTCTTCTGGTCGGTGGACTGCTTGCGCTGACCGATGATGAGCGCGCAAGGCACCATGTACTTCCCGGCGGGGAACTGCTTCTCCCGCATGCCCGGAATCACCACGCTGCGTGCGGGCACCCTCCCCTTGTAGACCTTCTCCTCGAGGCCCGTGACGTCGATGATTTGCGTGGAGGCGGTGAGCACCACGTTGGCGCCCAGCACCGCCTCCTCCTCCACCACCACGCCCTCCACCACGATGGAGCGGCTGCCCAGGAAGGCGCCGTCCTCGATGATGACCGGAGACGCCGTGGGCGGCTCGAGCACGCCGCCCAGCCCCACGCCGCCAGACAGGTGGACGTTCTTCCCCACCTGGGCGCAGCTGCCCACCGTGGCCCAGGTGTCCACCATGGTGCCCGAGCCCACGCGCGCGCCGATGTTGACGTAGCCCGGCATCACCACCGCGCCGCGCTCCACGAAGGCGCCGTAGCGCACCGTGCCCGGAGGCACCACGCGCACGCCCGCCGCCTCCAGCCCCTTCTTCAGCGGCACCTTGTCGTAGAACTCGAAGGGGCCCACCTCCATCACCTGCATCTCCGACACCGCGAAGAACAGGAGGATGGCCTCCTTCACCCAGGCGTTGACCTTCCACCCATCCGCGCCCTTCTCCGCGACGCGCAGCTCGCCCGAGTCCAGCCGCGCCAGCGTCTCGCGCACGGCGGCCACGTGGGCCGCATCCTTCAGCTTCGTCCGGTCCACGAACGCGGCGGACACCCTCTGCGACAGCTCTTCAATGGGCGACAGGGAGGAAGACATGGCGGCCCCTTGAATCACACTTCGTCGCGGCGCGCCGCACCCTCGTGAGGGCGGCCGCGGATGCAACACACGACAGATGCGGCCTCATGGGCGGGCTTCACCCAAACCCACCGGCTCCGCCAGCGGGTGGGTCAGCGTGGGAATCTCTCCGCGCAACCCTCTTTCCGCCTCCACCCGCCGGCCCGCGGCGCGTCCCTCCAGCAACACCTCGCCCCGGGACACGTGCCGCACCCGCGACAACGGCACCTCCACCCAGTGCGGGCTGAAGGGCCAGCGCCGCACGTACAGGTGCTCCTGCCCGATGAGCGCCACGTGTCCCAGCTTCTTCCCGTCCTCGTCCCGCACCCGCATGCCCTGGACGATGGAGCGCCGCTCGTACGGCGACGCCGACTCCGGCCACGCCATGGATGTCTCCTCCCGCACCCTCAAGCTGGGGCCCCACCCGCCCGGAGGCGAGCGCGCGGCCAGCGCCCGTCCCCCTACTTGTGGGACATGCTTGCAACCGAAAATTTTCAAGCTACTTGCGGGAATTACTTACCTTTCGACGCAACCGGCTGGTTCTCCATTCGACAATCATGAGACCCTTGGGTCACCCCCCACCCCCTTCCCGGAGGGCTCATGCGCGCATCCCCCCTGCGCCCGTGGTGCCGTGCCCTCGCTGTGCTCTCGTTGTCCCTTGCCGGCTGCTACGGCCAGGCCTCCCGCGACATGCCAGGCGGCGGCGAGGAAGACCCGCCGATTCAGCAGGACGGCTCGCTCCTGTGCGACACGGACGCCGTTCCGGAGAGCGTGACGCTGCAGGGCATTGCCGAGGACTTCGCGCGGACGGTGCACCCGGCCATGCTGCGCGAGACGTCCGGCTGCATCTCCTGCCACGCCACCACCAGCGGCCGCCTCTTCAAGGTGAGCACCGAGGGCGTGGAGACGTTCTACGCCGCGCGCGCGGGCGGCTTCATGAAGCCGGAGTCCGGCTCGCTGCTGTCGCGCCTCGTCACCCTCGATGAATCGGTGCGCATGCCCAAGGGGCAGCCGGAATGGAGCAAGGAGGAGATCTCCAACGTCGCCCGCATCACCTGCCAGCTCGCGGCGGTGGAGACGCGCCAGCCCCAGACGAAGTCGGACGAGGAGTTCCCCCTCGCCCTCCTCCAGCCCTACACCGGCCCGTCCGTCGCCACGTACGACAACCCCTTCATCGGCTTCGACCAGCTCAAGGGGAAGGTGAAGTCCATCTTCAACGAAGCCTGGGTGCGCAACGGCGAGGACCGCTTCGCCCAGAACGTGGGCCTCTTCGGCGGCGTGGACTACAAGGACCACTTCGTCGAGGCACGCGCGGCCACCGCGGACTTCTTCCTCGGCCTGGATGACCTGTCCCGCGACGTGTGCCTCGTGGCGGCCACCAACAAGACGGGCCCCTTCGCCGGATTGGATTTGGCGCAGCCGCTGGTGGACGTGCCCGCGCCCACCTCGAAGCAGTACGAGATGGAATTGGCCGTGCGCGCGGACGCCACCTCCATCCCCGCCGGGACGCAAATCATCGCCAGCACCGGCCAGAAGTCGGGCACGACGGGCTGGGACCTCTACACCACCGGCAGCCTCGCCACCGCGCAGCCCCACCCCTTCGCCACCAGCAACACGTACCGCTTCACGGTGAAGGCGAAGGGGGACTTGTGCGGCCCGGACCTGCCGCACATGCAGCTCAAGGTGGACGGCGTCGTCGTGAAGGAGTGGGACGTCTCCAACGGCACGGCCTACGCGGACTTCGTGCACAACCAGGTGGTGGCAGCCGGCGGCCACGTGCTGTCGGTGCACTTCACCAACGACTACAACGAGTCCGGCGTCTGCGACCGCAACCTGCACGTGGACGCGCTCAACGTCTACGGCCCCACGGAAGCCTCCACCGGCACGCAGCGCGCGGACGCGGCGAAGGCCAAGGTGGACACCCTCTACCGGCGCATGCTGTACCGCGCCGCCACCGCGCAGGAGCGCGACAACGGCTACGCGCTGGTGAAGGACCTCAACGACATCGAGGTCAACCTCTCCAAGGCGTGGAGCGGCCTGTGCGAGGGCCTCATGCGCGCCCCCGACTTCCTCTTCACCCTGCCGCCTTCCTACGAGGCGCTGAGCGGCAAGGAGCGCGACAGGCTGCTGCTGGTGAAGCTGGCGCAGGACCTCACCGGCCGCCCGCCCACCGCCGCCGAATTCACCGCGCTGGAAGGCGGCACGAAGTCCTGGGAGCAGCTGGTCGACGCGTACCTCGAGTCGCCCGACTTCAAGACGTACTACTTCCAGCGCATGCGGGTGCGGACGGAGAGCGAGGGCACGCCCGACACGGACGAGCCCGCGCGCCTGTGGACGCACCTCGCCCTGGAGGGCAAGCCGTTCCAGGAGCTGCTCACCGGCGACTACTCGGTGGATGACACCTTCAAGCAGGTGGCGCGCGCGCCGGAGCACGGGAAGACGGGCGTGCTCACCATGAAGGGCTTCATCAAGAACAAGCCCGGCCTGCCGCACTACAACTACGCGGCGCGCGTCATGACGGACTTCATGGGCGCCATGTACGAGGTGCCCTCGGAGGTCTTCGACATGCGCGGCGCCGCGACGGCCGCGTCCACGGTGGACCCCACCAGCATCTGCTTCGCGTGCCACCAGACGCTGACGCCGCTGGCGCACCAGCGCCTGCGCTGGGACGACGAGGGCAACTACCGCACCACCGACGTGGACGGGGCGATGCTGGACGACAGCGACCGCGGGCTGGTGGGTGTCTACGCGTACAAGGGCCAGGGCATGGAGGCCTTCGCCACGCAGGCGGTGAAGAAGGAGGCCTTCGTGCGCCGCACCCTCAACGCGCAGTTCGCCCTCTTCTTCGGCCGGGAGATGCGCCACACGCTGGACGAGCGCACCGTCTACAAGCGCCTGTGGGACGTCTCCGCGGAGAGCCAGAGCAACCTGAAGGCCGTGCTCAAGACCATCGCCACCTCGCCCGAGTACCTGCGCCGCTGACCGGAAAGGACTGCCATGAACCGCCGCCAATTCCTCGTGGGCGCCGCCGCCGGTACCGCCATCAGCGCGCTGGACTGGCTCCGCTTCTTCCGGGCCTTCGGTGTCCCGGGAACGAAGAAGGAGCTGGGCATCGCCGAGGCCGCCGCCGCCGAGGCCGCCGAGCCGCACTTCCTCATCTACTGGTTCCAGGAGGGAGGCTGGGACGGGTACAGCATGTTCAACCCCGCCCACACGCCCAACGACGGCATCCGCGTCATCCCCGCGGGCGAGCTGCGCCCCGTGCCCTCGTGGAGCCAGCACCGCTACCGCCCCAAGGGCTACGCCACCTCGCCGCTGGACCCGCCGAAGACGCAGGGCAACATCCAGTACGGCTACCTCGCGCAGGACGGGCTGGAGCTCTTCCCGGACCTCGCGGTGGTGTCCAGCCACAACGGCAACACGTTCCACTCGGGCGGCCGGTGGGAGTACCACTACGGCAGGTACAGCTATTCCCTGTCCGGCAAGCGCGCCCCGGACGAGCGCACCGTCATGCAGGCCTTCTGCGAGGCCTACGGCAACGGCTTCCTGCTGCCGCACGTGTCGTGGCACCGGTGGCTCGCGGACGGTGAGCTGTCCATTCCGTCGTACCCGGACGGCACCGGCTACTACGAGCGGCTGGGCCCGGTGCACGCGCACACCATCTACGGCAAGACGCCGGCCGCCATGCGCGAGCGCCTATCCTCGTTGGGCAGCGTGACGCAGGGCCAGCGCGACTCGCGCATCCGCCAGTTCACCGACAACCTGCAGCAGAACTTCCTCGACTCGAAGAACAGCGAGTCGGTGAAGGCCTTCGCCTCGGCGCTGGAAATCCACCGCTCGCTCACCGCGGGCGGCACCATCAACCTGGACCCGAAGACGCTCTTCACCAACACCGCGCTGAGAAGCGAATTCGGCATCACCGCCGCGGACGAGAACACGGACTCCTCGTCCATCAACGGCAACCCCGCCCGCTCGAAGGAGACGCCCAACACCAACGTGCAGGCGCTGATGACCTACGAGCTGATGACGAAGGGGCTGTCCATCGGCTTCTTCATCGAGAACCGGGGCCTGCGCCACTTCGACACGCACCGGGACCGGCGCTTCATCATGAACAACAAGGGCCAGTCGGACCAGCGCGACATCATGAAGAAGAACCTGTGGGCGCCGCTGAAGACGCTGGTGTCCAAGCTCAAGTCCACGCCGTACGGGACGACGGGGAAGAGCTACTACGACTTCACCACCATCGTCCTCGCCTCGGAGATGGGGCGCACCATCTCCGGCGACGTGGAGTCCATCATCGCCAACGCCACCATCACGGACGCGCAGAAGTACACCGACATCATGGCGCAGGACTGCTGCCAGCACTGGCGCGTCAGCAGCGCGGCGTTCCTCGGCGGCACGGTGCTCGGGAACAGGCAGTATGGGCGCGTGGGCGGCACGTCGCTCGAGGGCATCCCCATCATGCCGGACGGCACGCTGGACCCGGCGTATGCCCCGGACACCGGCCTGCTCATCCCCGGCCGCACGAAGAGCGCGAGCAGCTTCATCACCGACTCGGGCCACGTGTACTCGACGGCGCTGTACCTCTCCGGGCTGGACCCGGCCGCGCTCAAGGCCGCGGGCAAGGGACGCAACGACAGGCCGGCGCTGAAGTTCATCAAGCGCTGAAACGCAACGCGGCCGGCAGCCCGGGCGGGGCGTGCCGGCCGCGAGCCTGGAGTCCTTCAGCGGATTACCTCCCCAGCGCCTTCGCCACGGCGTCCACGACTTCCTGCTCGGTGGGGAACGCCAGCGTCTCCTTTCGGATGACCACCTTGCCGTCGACAGAGACTTCGTAGCTTCCCGACGGTCCTGTCTTCAGCTCCGCATCCAGGTCCAACTCGTCCTTCAGTACGGCCGCCGCACGGGCGGCCCGGGGCTTGTAGCCTCAGGAATTGCAGTACGTAATCGACACCTTCGGGTCGGCCATGAGGGCCTCCTTTGCGTGTGCAGGGAGCGCACGGCGCGTGCGCTCCCGGGTTTGAATTAGTGCACAGCCGGACGTCGTGCCAACCCGCCTGCCTGCCAGGCCACTCCGGCGGACTCCGTGCGGCGGGGCGATGCGCAGGTCCTCCTACTGGGAGAATCCCGGAGTCTTGGAAACGGACTGAGGGTGGATTCCCCCGGCGGTGGGGCCGCGGCTAGGTTGCGCCGCGTCATGACGGACTTCCGTGAGCGCGTAGCCGCTGTGTACGACGCAGAGACGTTCCGCCGCGAGGGCCACAGACTGGTGGACACCCTGGCGGGCTATCTCGCCGGGACGGAGCGCGGCGAGGGGCCGGTGCTTCCATGGGCCGCGCCCGCCGTGAATGTGGACCGCTTCGCCGCCGCCTTTCCGGAGGAGCCTCACGGCGAGTTCTCCGACCTGGTGGCGCGAGTGCTGTCGGGCTCGAACCACCTGCACCACCCGCGCTACGTGGGCCACCAGGTGACGGCGCCGGTGCCGCTGGCGGCGCTGTGCGACGCGGTGTCATCGCTGCTCAACAACGGCATGGCCGTGTACGAGATGGGCCCGGTCTCCACCGCGATGGAGCGCAACGTGCTGCGGTGGATGGCGGCGCGGCTGGGGCTGCCGGAGGGCACGGATGGTGTGCTCACCTCGGGAGGCTCGCTGGGCAATCTCACGGCGCTGCTCGCCGCGCGGCAGGCGAAGGCGGGCTACGACGCGTGGAACCAGGGCGCGCACGCGGGCCCGCCGCTCACGGTGCTGGTGCCGAAGACGACGCACTACTGCGTCTCGCGAGCCACGCGCATCATGGGCTGGGGCGAGGGTGGCGTGACACCCGTCGCGGTGGACGAGAAGTTCCGCTTGCGTCCGGAGTCGCTGGACGCGGCCTTCAAGACGGCGACGCTGGCGGGGCGCAAGGTGATTGCGGTGGTGGCGAGCGCGGGCTCCACGGCGACAGGAGCGTTCGACCCGCTGGAGCCGGTGGCGGACTTCTGTGAGAAGCACGGGCTGTGGTTCCACGTGGATGGGGCACACGGTGCGTCCGCGGTGCTGAGCCCCATGCACCGGCACCTCGTGCGCGGCATCGACCGGGCGGACTCGGTGGTGTGGGACGCGCACAAGGGACTGCTGATGCCGGCGCTGGTGACGGCGGTGCTGTTCCGCGACGGGGCGCGCTCGTTCGAGGCCTTCGCGCAGGAGGCGAGCTACCTGTTCCACGGCGACGGTGAGCTTCCCTGGAGCGACGTGGCCCAGCGCACGATGGAGTGCACCAAGGAGATGATGGCGCTGAAGGTGTACGCCTGCCTCGCGGTGCTGGGGACGCGGCTGTTCTCCGACGCGGTGACGGAGTCGTATGAGCAGGCGAAGCGGTTCGCGAAGCGCCTGACGGCGGCAGGGGACTTCGAGGTGGCGGTGGCGCCGGACTGCAACATCCTCTGCTTCCGGCACACGCCGTCACACGTGCCGCCGGAGGAGTGGGACGCGTTGCAGGCGCGGCTGCGCGAGCGATTGGTGACGCGCGGGGACTTCTACCTCGTGCAGACGAAGCTGCCGAAGGGCGTGTACCTGCGGGTGACGCTCATCAACCCGCTCACCACGGATGCGGACCTGGACGCGTTGATGGAGGCCCTGCGGGCAGCGGCGCGGCGGTGAACCTGCTGTCCTTTCATCCGCGGATGCGGGCTCTGGGCACCGGGCCTCGGGTTTGCCTGAAATCGCTCCGCGAAAACGGGCAACTCCACTGCCCATCTGGACTCGCTGACGCGGCCCTACGCGTGCTTCCCGGAGATCGGCGGGCGCGCAGCAGCGCGGGCAGCAGCACAGGGCCTGGCCAGCCGAGCGAGCGTGTCACCGGAACGCATCGACGATGAACGCGGCTGCGACAGAGCCGTCGAGAATCGCGGTTCCAGGCTTGGACTCGGGCAGCTTCCTCATCTGGTCATAGCCGAGCCGCGCCACCGCGCAGATGGGGACTTTCTCTCCATTTGGTGACTGCGCCTCGTAGTACCGGATGACGGCCTGCGGGCCGCCCGTCCAGACCTGCCCGTACAAGCGGCTCGTCGCGGCGAACGGGCCGAACTCCTCCCTCGTGACACTCTCAATCGGTCCGTCGTAGAGCGTGACGCGCCGGCTCTCGGTCTGGTTCGCGTCGAGGTCCACCATCACGCTGTCCCCCACGCGCAGCCCCATGTAGCGAATTGCCTTCTTTGATTCTTCCGGGCACTCCTGCGGACCTGGACTGCCGTCGGGGCGCAACGCGACGCCGCTCCCCGTGCAGCCGGGCGACGTAGCGAACAGGACGATGGCGCTGAACAGGAGGGCTCTGGGGGTCGGCATGAGCGGCACTTCTACTTCTGGACGAGCGTGCGTTCCAACTTCACGAACACCTGGAGGAGGCCGTCTCCTCGGAAGATCTGGAGCGCGAGGTCAGTGAGCTGCCCGTCGTCCGTCAGAAAAGCGCTCTTGTCCGCGACGACCGCGATCCGGCCCGTTTCCCCAGGAACAATCGTGGCCCGGTCCATGCGGAGCGCGAAGGGTCGAGCCGTAGAGAGGGTGAAGTCACGGGTCAGGTAGGCACCGTCGAACTCCCACGGACCGCCGTAGTACATGTTCTTCAAGGTGACGAGCGCCGCCGCCTTGCCGGGGCCTTCGAAGACTTCGACGACCATGTCCATGTCCTGATTCTTCGGCCGGTAGACGAACCTGCGGCGAAAGGGCGTCTTCTTCCGCTGTTCGTTGACGAGGAGCGTCGCGTAGGCGTGATCGACGGAGTTCTCTTCCTTGCGGTAGCGCTCATTCTCTTCGTCTTGCTCGCGTCGACGAGCTGCTCGAATCGCAGCGTCGTGACGAGCTGCCCCTTCACGTAGATGGAGTGCGTGCCATCGCTCGGGTGCTCGGAGAGCATGATGGGGCGCACGGCGGGCTTGTCGCGCTCATCGCTGGCGCGAGCGGCTGATGACGCCACGAGGACAGCAAGCACGCCATACCTCAAAAGTGGGATGGGACTCATAGTCCAGCCAACCTACCAAGGTGGGTTTGAGCGCGGCAATCTCTGTGCATCTCGCCTGAGGGGTGTCGGTGTTGCCCTGTTCTGGCGGACCAAAGAATCGCTGGACCGCTCGTGCACCCGGCGCAATCTCTACTGGCGCGGAGAGTAAAAGGCTGACGTGCGGCGGAGCCAATCCGGCCGGATTGAGGCGACAACCCGCCAGTGACTTCTTCGAGATTTCCGTGAGCGGAATTTTCAGCGAAAATCGGCGCACGCTGCCGACGCCCGAAGCTGCTGCCCGCGAGAACATTGACGCCGCGCTCCAGCGTGCTGGTTGGCACGTCCAGGACTTCGCCAAGCTCAACCACACCGCCGGGCTCGGCGTGGCCGTCCGCGAGTTCCCCCTGGCACGCGGCCACGGCAAGGCCGACTACGCCCTCTACGTGGCCGGAAAGCTGGCCGGTGTCATCGAGGCCAAGAAGGAGGGCACCCTCCTCACCGGCATCGAGGTGCAGTCGGAGAAGTACGCGAGCGGCGTGCCTCCCCTCATCCCCGCGCACGTCGTCCCGCTGCCGTTCCTCTACGAGAGCACGGGCGTGGAGACGCAGTTCACCAACCGCCTGGACCCGGAGCCGCTACCAGAACCGGAGCCCGGCGAGGCCGAGACGACAGCGGACCCATGGAAGTCCTACGCATGCATCCAGGCATGTAAAGCAGGAGGAAACGCGGTGGAGGACTTCTGCAGGGCGCTGCCTGACAGGACGAAACGGCAACAGAAGATCAAGGCGGCGTGTTGGGGCGCGTGCCATGCAGGGAAGGCAGCATGCATCGTGTTCTGCCGGGCCTACTTCGGTCCGCCGCGAGAGCCGTGAGGTCATGACCATGCCTCATGAAGAGAACTGGCGCCCGAAGGTGTCCCGCATCGACGACCCCATTGCCGAAGACCACTGGGAGTACGTCACCTCCAAGGGAGAGAAGCGCGTCTCGCGGCTGATGATTGGGCGACCGGTGCACTACCCCGAGGAGCGACTCTGGTACTGCCCCGTGCTCATTGAGGGCTACACCCGCCCCCGAATCAAGCCCATCTTCGGTAGCGGGCCGGTGGATTCCCTCATGAACGCGATGACGTTCGTCAGGGGGTTCTTCGACGCCCATTCGGAAGTCCTGCCCGGAGTGAAGCCGCGAAGCAGCAGGCCTCCTCGCTCGGCTCGCAATGCCCCCTCGTCCTCTCGGGAGGTGAAGCCTCGGAAGGATGGCGCGAGGAAGCTCCCTGTCAGTCCACGGAAGTGAGGTTCTCGGCCCGGAAGCCGTCCCCCTCTTCTCCCCTGTCGAAGTACGCCTTGACCGGATGGTGCCATTGAGGGTCGTAGCTCACCGTCACCTCGACGGATGACGCGTCCAGGCCCTGCGCCACCTCGTCGAAGAGCTCCTCGATGGTCGGCGCGGTTGCCTCGGAGACTCCTGGCGTTGGCAGGGGTCCTTCACCGACATAGGCCACGGAGACGACCTGCGTCCCGTTCACCTCGACGCGCCAGGGGCCTCTACCAGGTGCGAAGCCCGTCACGGTGTAGTCGAATCGGTAGTGATTCGGGCGCACCGCTTCCCAGGCCCTGCGCTCGGAATCCAGTTCCAGTTCCTCCTGCGCACTGTCCCCACACCCGAGGGTCCCGATGATGAGTGCCCCGGTGAGGACCCGGATGACGGCGCCCCTGCTCCAGCCAGACCGCTTCATGCTGTGTTCTCCGCGACGCATTGGCGGCCGGCCCCGCGCGCAACATGCCACTGAGTGCCAGAGCGGGCTGTCGTGGTCAATGGCGGCGGGCCATGAGTCATCGCGAGCCACTCGGGTTGGGAAGGCGAATCAGGCAACCGGTGCGACAGGGGCCGGGAGCACCGCGCGCTCGCGCAGGCCCACCAGCGCGCCTATTCCAAACCACGCGCCGAGGATGGGACTGACGCCCATGCCCACCAGTGGGACGGGGAAGGCTCCGAGGCAGGGCGCCAGCGCCGAGAGCACGAAGTAGACGGCGAGCCCGATGGCCGCCGAGCGAGAGGCCTCAGCCTGCCCCGCAGCAGCAGCCAGTGGCGACAGGACCGCGCCTGCCAGCGTCAGCACCGCCAGCACCGCCAGGATGGGAGATGTCTCCAGCGCCAGGCCGATGATGCCCTCGACCTCGGGCACGGGTAGCAACGGGTCCGGGCGGAAGAGCGCGACCAGCGCCGCCGCCACGGGGATGACCGATGCCATGAGCCTGAAGGCGACAGGCAACCGGAGCGTGAACAGCACCGCGATGACCGCGCCGGCCAACGCCACCGCCTGCGAGGCATCTGGCTGGAGGGCCAGGATGATTGCAATGACAGACACCGAGGCCCACAGCGGGCTTCGCCGTGCCACCACGCCCGTCCACGCGACCACTGTCAACGGGAGGAGCAACTCGGCGGCATTGAGCCGTACAGGGCCGATGACGACCCAGCGGTGCACACCCGCGGGACCGCTGCTGAAGAGCGTGGCCATCAACACGGCCGGAGCCAGCAGCAGGACAATCCGAGCAATGCGCGGCGTGGCCATCCTCGTCATCACGAAGGCGATGAGAGCGCCAGCCACCCACACGCCGACGTTACGAGCCCACACGGACGCGTAGACATCATGAACAGCGGCCACGATGCAGCCGACGAGGACCGCGACACCCGAGGTCGCGGCGAACAGGACCGCCGCACGTCCCAACGATGAATTCAATTCAATCCCTCCGCACGCAGCTTGACGATGGCCGCCGTGACACGGCCGATGAGGTCATACGGGATGGGCTTGGAGTACGGGAAGTTGACGGAGTCCTTCGCCGCTCGATGGGGCGCGAGCTCCGCTTCGAGGGCGTCGTCCAGCTTGGGAATCGGATAGAGGCCGACGTGGTGCTTCCAGCCCGCGAAGTGCACGGCGTACCGGCCGCCGAGCATCACCGCCGGCATGCCGTAGCGAATCTTCTCCTCGCCCCCAGGCACGTTGCTCCGGATGGCCTTCCGGACCTTCGTGAGGATGCGCTGCACGTCCTCGGGGAAGGACGCGATGTACTCGTCGACGGTCTCGAACTTCGCTGCCATGACCTGCCTCCCGGTGGGCGCGGCTCGGTTGGAGAGGGCTCTCGTCCCGCGGGAGGTGTTCCATTTCTTCGGGGCTTGCTGGATTTAAGAACGAAGCCCCGGTCAATGATGCCCCAGCAGTCCCGATGCATACGAGCCTGCCAGGGTGCGCGGGCGCAATCCCTGTCATACGCTGCCGCCATGGTCCTCCGTTGGCTCCAGCGTCTCTTCCGCTCCGACAAGGAGACGGGGCCCCCCTTCGTCGTCCTGCGCCAGCGTGAGGTGGCGCTCCCCTTTCCCGTCCAGACGCCCTGGAACGCGCAGGGTCCGCGCCGGAGGGACTCGCCCCGGTGCAAGGACTGCAACGCACCGCTCGTCGAGGCAGTCCTCACCACGGGAGGGCCGGACGGAGACCCCGAGCTCTGGCGCGAACATCCCCTGGCCGTGGACGCATGGCGTTGCGACGCGTGCGAGACCTTCATGGTGCCGCGCTTCCTCGAACCCGAGGAGGTGACCACGCTGGGGACGGAGGGCGCGCGCCACGGGCAGGGCGGCCGGCTCGACGAGGCCGAGCTGGCCTTCCGGCGCATCTGCAACAGCTGGCCCCAGTTCGCGCCGCCGCGCCTCAACCTCGCCTCGGTGTACCTGGAGCGAATCAAGGCGGAGTCCCTCGGCGAGGCACGGACGCACGTCATCCGGCAGTACACCTCCATCATCGAGCACCACGTCCAGGACGCCCTACGCGGAGAGCACCTCCCCTCCCTGTCCGGAGCGATTCGCCTCCTGGCCGCCGCGCACCTCGCCCTGGACGTCACCGCCGCGGCGGAGGCCGCCATCGACGCGGGGCTCAACCACCCCTCGGCCACGGACCAGGACCGTCAGGAGCTCGAAGCGCTGCGCGACTGGGTCCGGCGCCGCGGGGACCTCTACGAGCGCGGCTCGGAGGCCGTGGAGCCGTACATGCACGTGCACGGGCAGGAGCCGCGTCCCCTGGATGCGAAGGGCCGCCGCCGGGTGGAGCTCGGCGTGGAGGACCTGCTGAAGCACCAGCGCGCGAACCCCGAGAGCTGGCAGGCCCTGTGGCTGGCCGGCAAGGGGTTCCAGGCGCTCGGCGACACGGCGAGGGCCGCGGAGACGTTCGGCAGGGCGTTCGCCTTCAAGCGGGACCAGCCCGACGTCGCGCGCGAGTACGCGCTGCAGCTCCTGCGGCTGCAGCGCTTCGAGGAAGCAGAAGACGCGACGCGGGCGGCCTGCGCGGCGGCCCCGTCCGACGCCGGGCTCGTGGCCAACCTCGCGCTGGCCCAGCTCCTCCGAGGTCTCCTGGAAGAAGCGGAGGCCACGGCCTCGCGGGCACTCTCCATGGAGACCGGGGACACGGTGACGCAGGCGCTGCTCGGCGCCATCCGCGACGTGAGAGCCGGCCGGCGCCCCGCACCGCGCACCATGGAGGAGCTCGAGCGGCGCCGCTGAAGCGCGAGCCCGCGCGGGCCCGCCGTCCTCACGACGGCAGCTCGACGGTGAACTCGCTGCCCGCGCCCGGCTCCGACTTGAGCGACACCCTCCCGCCCAGCACGGACACCAACTCGCGCACCAGCGTCAGTCCCAGCCCCACGCCGGGCTTGGACTTGTGGTCCAGCGACTCCAACTGCTGGAAGGGTTCGAACACGCGCGCTTGAGCATCCAGCGGAATGCCCGGGCCGCTGTCGCGCACCCGCATCCGCCTCGCGTCCGGCACCACCTCCACCGCGACGTGGATGCCGCCCGCCTGCGTGTACTTCACCGCGTTCATCACCAGGTTGAGCAGCACCAGCTGCGCCATGCGCGGGTCCGTCTGCGCCAGCGCCTGCCCCGCCGGCCTCGCCAGCGCGAGCTTCAGCCCCTTCCGGTCCGCCTCGCCGCGCACCTCGCCCAGCACCTCCTCCGCCAGCTCCACCAGGTCCACCGGCTCGCGCCGCACCACCAGCCGGCCCTCCTCCAACTGGTTGTACTGGAGCACCATCTCCGTCATGTCCCGCAGCCGCAGCGTGGAGCGCGTCATCCGCTCGAACATCTCCGCCGCCTTCGGCTGGAGCGGACCCACCTCCCTCAGGAAGGCGTGCTGCGTGAGCTGCAACACCGACAGCGGAGTGCGCAGCTCGTGTGACACCAGTCGCAGCAACGTGCTCCGCGACTCGCTGGCCCGCTCCGCCGACTCACGCGCCGAGCTCGTGGTCTCCAGCGCCGCCTCCAACTGCCGCTTGCGCAGCCCCAGCTCTCGCGCGAGGCCCTCCACGTCGGACGTGCGCGCGTCCAGCGCCCCCTGCAGCACCTCGCGCGTGCGCTTCACCACCGCCAGGTTCGACACCCGCGCCAGCAGCTCCTCCGCCAGGAAGGGCTTCACCAGGTAGTCTTGCGCCCCCGAGCGCAAGAGGTCCACCCGCAGCGCGTCATCCGCCCTCGCGGTGAGCATGAGGACCGGCGTGGCCTCCAGCCCCTCCCTCGCGCGCACCTCGCGCACCAACTGGTCCCCGCCCATGCGCGGCATCATCAAGTCACTGACGATGACGTCCGGCCGCAGCGACTCCGCCAGCCGCAGCCCGTCCTCTCCGTCCGACGCCGCGGCCACCCGGAAGTCCTGCGCCAGCGTCTCCGTCACGAAGCGCCGCATCTCCCGCGTGTCCTCCACCACCAGCACGGAGGGACGGTACGGGTCCTCTGGCACTGGCATCGCCACCGGCTCCTCCGCCTTGGAGCGCAGCACGTCCAGCTCCGCCCGGGCCAGCGGCGGCAGCGACTCCGGCTCCGGCATGGAGCGCAGCTTCGCTTCCGGCGGGGCCAGCAGCGGCAGGTTCACCACGAAGCGCGCGCCTCCCCCCGGCCGCTCCTCCACGTGGAGGTGCCCGCCATGCAGCGTCACGAAGTCGCGCGCAATCGCCAGCCCCAGCCCGGTGCCGCCGAACTCGCGCGTGGTGCTGGTACCGCACTCCCCCTGGCGGAAGCGCTCGAAGATGACCTCGCGCAGCTCCGGCGGCACGCCCGGCCCGCTGTCCTCCACCACGAGCCGGCCCCACCCGGCCTCCGCGCTCAGCGCCACGCGCAGGGTGCCGCCCTCCGGAGTGAACTTCACCGCGTTGGAGAGCAGGTTCAGCACCACCCGCTGCACCTGCTCCGCGTCCACCTGGGCGGGGAGCATTCCCGGTAGCTCCAGCTCGAAGCGAAGCCGGCGCTCCGCCACCAGCCCCTCGAAGTTCTCCGCGCACAGGCGCACCAGCCGCGCCAAATCCGTCTCCGCGTAGGACGCCTGCAGCTTCCCCGCGTCCAGCTTCGCCACGTCCAGCAGCGCATTCACGTGCCGCATCAGCACGCGCGCGTTGCGCCGCACCACCTCCAAATCCCGCCGGTCCGCCGCGGACAGGCCGCCCCGCTCCAGCAGCCGGTCCACCGGCCCCACGATGAGCGCCAGCGGCGTGCGCAACTCGTGGCTGACGTTGGCGAAGAAGCCGGTGCGCTGCGCCTCGGCCTCCTTCAGCTTCGCGTAGAGCGCCTCCAATTCGCGGCTGCTCGTCTCCAGCTTCACGCGGCGCTCCTCGGACAGCCGCGCGGCCTCCACCCCCTTCGCCACCTTGCGGCGGAAGGGCAGCAGGTACAGGCCCGTGGCCACCGACGCCACGGCCGTCACCCCCTTCACGCCGCCCGCCAGCCAGTAGGCCGAGTACCAGACGTTCCACACCTCCATCAGGTGCGTCAGCCCGCACGCACCGATGAAGACGCCGAAGGAGAGAATCATCCCCCCGAAGGGCAGCCGCAGCCGCCGCACCAACTGGAACAGCGACACGGAGATGAAGAGGTACGCGGCGCCAGTGAGCACGTCGGACAGCACGTGCAGCGCCACCAGGTCCGGCTTCCACAGGTAGCAGTGCCCGTGCGGCATGAACCAGGCACCGTAGAAGAAATCCCTCAGCCCCTCTGCCAGTCCCTCAATGGCCCCTGGCGGGGCGGCCGCGGACAGACTTCCGTGGCCCGCGTGTCCCATTGGGTCATTCATTGGCGCGCTCCGCGCTTGCCGCACGGACGGAGGACCCCCTGGCCCCCTCTCCGCAGGCATCAGTGTATTTCATGCAAACCGGGCCAGGAGCGTCACTCCCACCCCTTCGCAACACGGTGGCTGCTGGACATTCGCCCCGGCGGGGGAAATGGGGTAGAGGCGCGAGCCGCCATGCTCGTGTCGCTCGTCATCCCCGTCTACAACGAGATTCCCACCCTCGCGGAGCTGCTGCGCCGCTGCATCGCCGTCGACTTCCCGAAGGAGCTGGTCCTCATCGACGACTGCTCGAAGGACGGCAGCCGCGAGTTCCTGCGCCAGCTCTCCGAACAGGGGGTGGCCCTGCTGGGTGGCACGCCGTGCAACCGCAACGAGGTGCGGGTGCTCTTCCAGGAGACGAACCAGGGCAAGGGCGCGGCGCTGCGGCGCGGCTTCACGGAGGCCACCGGGGACATCGTCATCGTCCAGGACGCGGACCTGGAGTACGACCCGCGCGACATCCCCCGTGTCATCCAGCCCATCCTCGACGGGGACGCGGACGTCGTCTTCGGCAGCCGCTTCACGGGGACGCCGCGCCGCGTGCTGTACTTCTGGCACACGGTGATGAACAAGACGCTCACCACGCTCTCCAACATGACGAGCGGGCTGAACCTCACCGACATGGAGACCTGCTACAAGGCCTTCCGCGCCGAGGTGCTGCGCTCCGTGGACGTGGAGGAGGAGCGCTTCGGCTTCGAGCCGGAAATCACCGCCAAGGTGGCCCGCGGCAATTGGCGCGTCTTCGAGGTGCCCATCAGCTACCACGGGCGCACCTACGAAGAGGGCAAGAAGATTGGCTGGAAGGACGGCGTGCGCGCCCTCTACGTCATCTTCAAGTACGCCGTGAAGCGCTGACGGCGCGCCCGCCCCGCGCGAAAGGCCCTGCTCGCACGAATGGCTCGAGCAGGGCCCTCCTCCATCACCTCATGCGTGCGCACTCGCGGGCTCGCCGTGGAGGGGCGGCTGGGGCGTGCCACCCGTGAGCAGGCCCTTCGCCGCCTCCACCGCCTCGTGCGTGCCCGTCAGCGCGAGCACGTCACCGGCGCGCAGCACCTCCTGGGCAGTGGGCACGGACACGCTCTCCTCCCCGCGCTGGATGGCGAGCACCGTCGCCCCCGTCAGCCCGCGCAGATTCAACTGCGCCAGCGTGCGGCCCACCGCGGGGCTCGCGTCCTCCAGCCGCACGGGCACCGGCTCGCCCAGGCCGGGCAGCAGCTTGGGGACGTCATCCAGCGCGTGCTCCTCCGAGCCCGGCTCCTTCGAGTGGGACTGCGCGGCCAGCGCCGCCACCACCACCTGCGCCCCCGCGCGCACGTGCCCGTGCAGGTTGGTGGCCCCGCGCCAGAAGGCGACGCCGAGCGCCACCAGCAGCGCGAGGATGATGAGCGGTCCCGTCGCGCCCCGGAGGAACGGCTGGGTGATGGCCACCACCGGTACGCCGATGAGCAGCACCGTCACCACCCGCAGCGTGACGATGAGCAGCCGGCGAGGCGCCGCCGCCAGGTCCACCCTCCCATCCGTCCTCGGTGGGAGCGCGGCCTCCGCCAGCAGCGTGCCGAGCCGGCGCGCCAGCGTGAAGATGCCCACGATGAACGGCGCGGCGAGCACGACGTCCGCCGCGATGAGGAGGGAGCCCACCAACTGCCGGCTCATCCCCGTGCGCTCCTCCACGAAGGCGGACACCTTCCCCGCCGCCAGCGACGTGCCAATCACCAGCAGCACGAGCATTGCCGCATCCACCAGCAACAGCCGCACGGTTCGCCGCACCACCGCACCCCGCGTCTGGCTCGGGGGCGCTTCGCGCAGCTGCTCCACCCAGGTGCCATACAGCGTGGCGAACGTCTGCAGGGGCTTGGGCAGCTTGCGGTCCACCCAGAGCGCCACCGGGCCGGACGCCTTGATGAGCATGGGCGTGGTGAGCGTCGTAATCGCGGAGACGGCCACCGCCACCGGGTAGAGGAACTCGCCCGTGGCCTTCAGCGACAAACCGAGCCCCGCGATGATGAAGGAGAACTCGCCAATCTGCGCGAGGCTCATCCCCGCCTGCACGGACGTGCGCGTGCCGTTGCCCGTGAGGAACGCGCCCAGCGTGACGCCGAGAATCTTCCCGAGGATGACGACGACGGTGAGCACCACGATGGCCGGCCAGTACTGCACCACCAGCGCCGGGTTGATGAGCATGCCCACCGACACGAAGAAGATGGCCGCGAACATGTCGCGCACCGGCTGCACCAGGTGCTCCACCACCTTCTCCTCGCCGGACTCCGCCACCAGCGAGCCCGCGAGGAACGCGCCCAGCGCCACCGAGTAGCCGAAGGCCTGCGCCAGCAGCGCCACCGCGAAGCAGATGCCCACGCTCGCCACCAGCGTCGTCTCCGGCCGGTTGAGCCGGACGACGGCGCGCACCGCGCGGGGGATGATGAAGAGCCCCACCACCACGAGCCCCACGAGGAACGCCACGAGCCGCCCCGTCGTCAGCGCGAGAGCGCCCATGGACAGGCCCGCGCCGGTGGAGATGGCCGTCAGCGTGGCCATCAGCAGCACGGCGATGAGGTCCTCGACGATGAGCACGCCCACCACCAGCTCCCTCAGCCGGCCCTTGATGCCCTGCTCGTCAAAGGCCTTGGCGATGATGGTGGTGCTGGAGATGGCGATGAGCGCGCCGGTGAAGATGCTCTCGCGCGACGTCCACCCGAAGGCGCGGCCCACCACGAAGCCGAGCCATATCATGATGGCGCATTGGATGACGGCGGTGAGGCCCGCGGTGAAGCCCACCGCGAACAGCTTGCGCAGGCTGAACTCCAACCCGAGCGAGAACATCAGCAGGATGACGCCCAGCTCCGAGAGCGTCGTCACCACCTCGGAGTTGGCCACCAGGGGAATGGGGACGTAGGGGCCGACGACGAGGCCGGCGAGGATGTAGCCGAGGACGACGGGCTGGCGCAGCTTCTGGAAGAGGACGGTGGTGACCGCCGCCACGCACAGGACGATGGCGATGGCCTGGAGGACCTCGTGGGCTCCGTGCATCAAGACACCTCCGCGCCGCGTTGGGCGCGTACAAGCAAACAGGGATGAAGGCGATGGACCCGGAGGCGCGAGCGTCAGGTGGACGACCCGGCCGGGGCACATGAAAGGGAGGGCCCACACGCGGCCGTCACGCGGAGGGCCATGCGAGAGCACCGGGCTGGAACGGCACGCGTGGTGCCGTCACGTCCTCACGCGAGAGCGGGAGGTCCGCGCAGGGGGCGGGTGACGAGAGGTGGCTGGTCCGCGAGCCCGCTCCGCGCGGACACCGGCGCCACCGGGTAGCGCACCCAACGGGCGATGGCCGTGTCCGAGGGCTCGCGCCGCATCCGGCTCCAGCGCGGCACCGCGAACGGAGCGGGCGGGAAGCGCCCGCGCGCCGGGCCCCAGCTCGGGTGCGAGGGGACGAGGGATGGCCCGTCTTCGCATGCGGCCCAGGTGTCGAAGCCCGCGCCGTGGAAGCGCAGACACGGCGGCTGTCGCGAGGGGGCAGCGGTGACACCTCGCAGCCCCTGCGTCTCCGTCCCCACTCCGGCGTCGCACGGGACGAGCCACGCCATGGCCGCCTCGGCCTCGCTGGCCGGCGCGACCTCCGCCACCGCGAGCCGGGGCCCAGGCTCCCCAGGCTCCCCAAGCTCCGGAGACGCCCCCGAGAGCAAGCCGCCCCCGAAGACCACCCCCAACGCCACCAGGAGCGCCCCCAGCCAGACGGCGAGCCACGGCCACCGCGCTCCGGCGCCGGACCTCCGCGAGCTGTGGCCGAGAGCACGCATTCTTTCTCCAGTTATTACGCGGCCCTCCAGCGAGTAAAGCCCTCCCGACACCCGCTGTAGGTCCATATCACCCCGTCCCCGGGGACATCCCCCGTGTCCGCTGGAGCACAACGCCCTGCCCCCGGGCCCCACTCCAGCGGCGGCCAGCCAGGGGCCTCGGGTCAACCCACTGCCCCAACCTTCTTTGGGGCCTTACGTTCCCAACGTGCTTTCACGATTCTTGCTCTACGGGTGCACGGGGTGGGTGTTGGAGGTGCTGTTCACGGGCGCCGGCTCGGCCCTTCAGAGAGACCGGAGCGCCACCGCGCGCACCTACCTGTGGATGCACCCCATCTACGGAGGCACGGCCCTGGCGCTGGAGGAGGTCTCCGCCCGGCTCAAGCCCCTGCCCCGCCCCCTGCGCGCCCTGGCCTACACCGCCCTCATCTTCGCGGCGGAGTACGGCACGGGCTGGGCCCTGAAGAAGCTGCTCGGCCGCTGCCCGTGGGACTACTCGCCGCACCGGTGGAGCGTGCACGGCCTCATCCGCCTGGACTACGCGCCTGCCTGGTACCTCACCGCGCTGCTGTTCGAGCCCGTGCGGGACGCCCTGCTCCACGTCACCAGCGAGGCCCTGCGCCACACGCCTGAGTACCGGGAGGCCGAGGCTGCTGGAATATTGCCGGAGGGCGCGCTTCCCGAGGGGACGCCAGAAGAAGCCGGGGTGGTGGCCCGCCGCTTCGAGCACGCGCAGTCCGAGTCCGCCCCCCTGCACTGAGAGCCGGGGCGGCGCGCGTCCGCTGGCCGACTGCTGTCCAACCTGAAGTGGAAGCAGCTTCCGGCTTTTCTTCCTCCGTGTTGCGGCGCGTAGTACCTTCCGTCGCGTCTTCCCTGTCGCTGTCGGGGAAATTCCGCAGCCTCTCCGAAAGTTTCCGCCCCCGTATGTTTGACTGGCTTCACACCCTCTTTTCGCGTGACCTGGCCATCGACCTCGGCACGGCGAATACCCTCATCTACATTCGCGGCCAGGGCATCGTGTCCAACGAGCCCTCCGTGGTGGCCGTGCAACAGGACGCGCGCGGGGGCAAGAAGGTCCTCGCGGTGGGCAAGGAGGCCAAGGAGATGCTCGGGCGTACCCCGGGCAACATCGTGGCCATCCGTCCGATGAAGGACGGCGTCATCGCGGACTTCGAAATCACCGCGGCGATGCTGCGCTACTTCATCCAGAGCGCCCACAACCGCAAGACGCTCGTCAATCCGCGCATCATCATCGGCATCCCCTCCGGCATCACCGAGGTGGAGCGCCGTGCGGTGCGCGAGGCGGCGGCCAACGCGGGCGCCCGCGAGGTCTACCTCATCGAGCAGCCCATGGCCGCGGCCATTGGCGCGGGTCTGCCGGTGACGGAGCCCAGCGGCAACATGATTGTCGACATCGGTGGTGGCACGTCCGACGTCGCGGTCATCAGCCTCGCCGGCATCGTGTTCGCCAAGAGCGTCCGCATCGGCGGCGACAAGCTGGATGAGGCCATCATCCAGTACGTCAAGCGCAAGTACAACCTGCTCATCGGCGAGCGCACGGCCGAGCTCATCAAGATGGGCATCGGCACCGCGTACCCGACGGACGAGGTCATGACCATGGAGATCAAAGGTCGCGACCTGGTGGCCGGCGTGCCGCGCACGCTCACCGTGTCCAGCGACGAGGTCCGCGACGCGCTCGCCGAGCCCGTCAACGGCATCGTCGAGGCGGTGAAGCTCACGCTCGAGCGCACCCCGCCGGAATTGGCCGGTGACATCGCCGACCGCGGCATCGTGCTCGCCGGTGGCGGCGCGCTGCTGAAGAACCTGGACACGCTGCTGCGCGAGGAGACGGGCCTGCCCGTGTTCCTCGCCGAGGACCCGCTGTCCGCGGTGGTGATTGGCGCGGGCAAGGCGCTGGAGTCGCTCGACATCCTCCGCCAGGTCTGCCAGCCGGGCTGACCTCTTCAGCACGGTGCTCACGGCCACGGCGCCGCGCTCTTCCGCGAGACTTCGCGAAGGGCCGGCGCCGTTTGCTTTTCAGCGTCATCCTCGCGGCCGTTTGACAGTCACGCGGGTGGTGGACTGTGGTGGCTCGCATGAGCCCACACTCCCTGCGTCACAGGCTGTCCGGACTTGCCGCCGCCGCGCTGCTGATGGCCTCCCCCGCCCTCGCCGACTGGTCCGCGGATGCGACCACGAAGGTGTCGCCCTCGCCCGGACAGAAGGCGCCTCCGGAGATGAAGGGTCGCCTCTACGGGCGCAAGGGCCAGCTCCGCATGGACACGGAGGTACCGAGCCCTCAGGGCAAGGGCCCGGGAATGACCATGTCGGTGCTGTTCGACTTCGACAAGCGCACCGGCACCACGCTGATGCACGCGCAGAAGATGGCGACGGTGCGCAACCTGGACCAGCTGCCCATGAAGCTCCCCGGCTCCTGCGTGGGGAAGGCGCAGGACTACGACGCGTGCTTCGTGGAGCAGGGCTACAAGAAAACGGGCACCGAGAAGGTGAATGGCCACCCCACCACCGTGTACGAGGGCTCGCCGCCGGGCATCAACGGCAAGCCGACGCGCCAGAAGATGTGGCGGCCCACGGACCTGGCCGACGTCCCCTACGTGCGCGCGCAGACGTTCGGTGACAACGGGCAGGTGACGGAAATCAACCTCACCAACATCCAGCAGGGGAAGCAGCCCGACTCACTCTTCACCGTGCCCGCTGACTACCAGAAGGTGGAGGGCTCCTCGACGATGCCTCCCATGGGCGGCCTCAAGCCCGAGGACCTCCAGGGCAAGACGCCCGAGCAGATTCAGGAGCTGATTCGCCAGCGCATGGGCCAGGGCGCGCCGCCGTCGCAGGGTGGCGGACAGAAGCCCTGAGCCTCGAACGGGCCGCTGCCCGGGAGCGCACACTCGCGGGGCCTCCGCGTTGAGGAGGCCCTCCCTCGTGGGCAACCTTCCGCCATCTGCGGGGGCACTGCGCGCCTTCCGCGCGGCGGGAGGCCCGGCCCATGAACCGAAGAGAGTTCCTCGATGCGACGCTCGCGCTGATGGTGGCCCCAGGCCTCGCCAGCGCGGCGGGCGCGTCGCCGTCCTCGTCCAAGCCGCAGCCCATGCCCCGACGGAAGCTGGGCCGCACCGGGCAGGCGGTGTCCTGCATCGGCCTGGGCGGCTTCCACATCGGCAAGCAGAAGGATGAGGCGGAGAGCCTCCGCCTCATCCGGGGCGCGCTCGACGGAGGCATCACCTTCCTCGACAACTGCTGGGACTACAACGACGGGCAGAGCGAGCTGCGCATGGGCAAGGCGCTGCGCGATGGCTACCGCGCGAAGGCATTCCTGATGACGAAGCTCGACGGCCGCGACAGGAAGACGGCCGCGACGCAGATTGACGAGTCGCTGAAGCGGCTCCAGACGGACCACGTGGACCTGCTCCAACTCCACGAGGTCATCCACGCGAATGACCCGGAGCGCGCCTTCGCGAAGGGCGGCGCCATTGAGGCCATGGTGGAGGCGAAGAAGGCGGGCAAGGCGCGCTTCCTCGGCTTCACGGGGCACAAGTCCCCGGCCCTCCACCTGAAGATGCTGGAGGCGGCGAAGCAGCACGGCTTCCGCTTCGACGCGGTGCAGATGCCGCTCAACGTCATGGACGCGCACTACGACAGCTTCGAGAAGCAGGTGCTGCCGGTGCTCGTGCGCGAGGGCATCGGCGTGCTCGGGATGAAGCCCATGGGGGACCCGTTCATCCTCGACAGCAAGACGGTGTCGGCACCGGAGTGCCTGCGCTACAGCCTGTCGCTGCCGGTGAGCGTGGTGATTACCGGCATCGACTCACAGGAGCGGCTGGAGCAGGCGCTGTCCGTGGCGCGCGGCTTCAAGCCCCTGTCGGAGGCGAAGGTGAAGGCGCTGCTCGCGAAGACGGAGCAGGCCGCGAAGGATGGCGCGTTCGAGAAGTACAAGACGAGCCACCACTTCGACGGCACGGTGCAGAACCCGCAGTGGCTGGGGTAGCGCGCGTCAGGGCAGGCGGTGCTTCGCGTAGAGCCCGTCGCGCCACTCGACGAGGTCCGGGAAGCGCGCGGCGAGCGCCGGGTGGCTCCAGACTTCGCGCGTGCCGGGGCCGATGTCGAGGTAGCGCGCGTCGAGCGGGACCACGAACTGGAGAATCGCCGCCCCTTCGATGTCGGCATAGGTGAAGCCGCCCGCGAGGTAGGGCCGGCCACCGAGCTCGGCGCGGAGCTTCTCGAGAGCGGGGACGACGGTCTGCTGGATGGCGGCGTCCACGTCGGAAGCGGCCTGGTGCTTCCGGGCGATGAAGCGCACGCCCATCCTCGCGGACGGCGCCATCAGCCCCTTGAGGAAGCCGGGGATGAACGCGGGCAGGCTCTCCATCTGAGCCTTCCGGTTCTGGAGCAGCCCCATGAGCACGTGCGCGCGGGCCACCTTGAGGGCGGCGTCGCTCGTCTCCTCCCAGCGGGCGATGAGGTCCGCCGACTCCGGAGGAAAGAGCGGCGCGCCCTGCCCCGTGGCTTCCGCGCGCTTCGCGATGTTGAAGGAGCCGGTGATGGCGCCGCCCTCGTCGAGCATCATGGGGACGGAGGGGTGCACGCCCTTCGGCGTGCGCCATCGCAGCAGGGGCTCGCCCATCAGCGGCGTGTGCTCGCGGTAGCGGTAGGAGACCCGATGGTGGTCCAACGCCCAGAGGGCCTTCTCCGTCCACCCCGAGTACCGCAGTCCATAGATTGTGCGCATACGGCCTGGGACAGTACGCCGTCAGGCCTCCCGCCCCAAGCCCGCGTCACGCCCGCACCACGGTGACACGCCGTCCGGACGGCGTCTGGGATGGAGCGGCCCGGGTGCGCTCGGCGATGGGCGGCTGTCCACTGCGCCGGTCGAAGATGACCAGCCATCCCGTGTCGAGCCCCAGGCTCGCGAGGTACCCATCGAGCTGTGCCAGCCCCTCGTCCAGCGGGTCCTTCTCGCCGTCACGCCAGACCTTGAGCTCCATGGCGAGCGTGTCCGGTCCGTAGCGCAGGCACAGGTCCATGCGCCCCGTGCCCACCGCATACTCGCGCTCCAGCGTGCCACCGCCATTGGCCACCCGGTGCAGGAAGGCCATGAGCACCAGGTGCGGCGCAATCTCGTGGTAGTGCGCGGTGCCCAGCAGCGGCTGGCCGTGCTGACGCCAGAACGCGAGGAACGCCTCCATGAGACGCTCCATGTCCAGGCGGCCATCGGCGCGACGCCAGGGCGTGGAGGTCTGCGGCGGGAGCGAGGCCACCGCCGTGCTGGAGAGCACGCGAGGGATGACCTCCCGGTAGATGGGGTTGGCCACTTCCAGCCCGCCCCCCGGTCCCATGCGCACCAACCCCAGGTCCTGCACGAAGCGCAGGTCATCCTCGGGCACGTCCCCCAGTGCGAGGCCGGCGAGCATGGGCTCCAGGATGCGACGCACCCGGGGCTCGCGCAGGCGCTCGGCGAGGCTGTCCAGGTGCGTCTCTCGCCGTTCGATGAGGACCTTCTTCGCCTGCTCGATGTCGGCGCGACGCACGGGCTGGGAGATGTCGGTGACGAACTCCTCGACCGCCACCTTCGCCAGCGCATTGACGAGCCAGGGCTGCCCTTGCGTCAGCTCGAAGGCGAGTGCGAGTGCGTCGGACTCGAAGCGCTGACCGGTGTCCTCCGTGTGCTGGGTGTAGAGCTCGGCCACCTCCTCCGCGGTGAAGTTGCGCAGGGTGAGGGAGCGGACCTTGATGTTGAAGGGGCTCGCGGTGCCCAGGCGGTCCTCGTCCCCGGTGGCTATCTTGTAGTCACGCACGTCTCGCAAGCCAATGAGTGCCAAGGACACGGGGAAGCCCGAGGGACGGTTGCGGTAGCCGCTGCGAAGCTGGCGCAGCACCGAGACGAGCACCTCGTCACGGAGCGCGTCAATTTCGTCGAGGAAGACGACCAGGGGCCGTGGAGCGGCCTGGGCCCATGACGTGAGCGCGGAGCCGATGCGCCGGCCCGGAGGTGCCTCCGGAAACCGAGGGGGACGCAGCCCCTCCGCGAGCTGAGTGTCCGTGGCACTCTTCCAATCGTCGAGGATGGCGAGTTCGGCGGCGCCGATGTCGGTAGGGAAGGCGCTCCCTACCTCCATGGAAACGAGGGCGGCCACATGCTGGCCCCCGGCAGTGAGCTCCTGCGCGAGCGACAACAGGGCAGTCGTCTTCCCCACCTGCCGGGGGGCATGCACCACGAAGTAGGTCTTCTGCTCGATGAGCCGCTGCACTTCGGGCAGGCGCCGCAAGGCTGGCAGCATGTAGTGGTCCGCGGGGTCACACGGACCCGCGGTGTTGAACCAACGAGGCATGGGTAGAAGCTACTACCACCACTCCGGCGGCCTGGCCTCGTTGGGAGGGCACGATTGCCAGGAAGCCGGCGTCACCCTCCACAGAGCCCGCAGTCCAGCAGGCAGTCGCGGTAGCTCACACCCAGGCCACAGGACTCGGTGGGCTGGCACTTGCCGTCACCACACTGGAAGACGTCCGCCGCCCGCATCCGCGTGGTGAGCGCCCGGTACCGGACTCCATCGTGGTAGCAGTAGCCGTAGTAGGGGCTCAGCAGGCGCAAGTCACAATTCAGCTCGCAGTTCCCCACGGGCTCTATCGGCGGGCAGTTGTCCTCCATCTGGAACGGCCCCGGAGAGAGCGCGCACTCGCGCAGCGAGCTCTTGCGTCCCGACAGCAGCCCCTGGTCGCTGCCCACGTACACCCCCTGTCCCGTGAAGAGGTTGCCGAAGAAACAGGCCTCGTGCTCGGGGAACGCCATCACCTCCGTGAAGGGCGTGGGAATGGGCTGCCCCCGGCTGTTCTCTCCCAGCACCGAGATGGCCATGGAGATGCCCCGCTTGTTGGTGTGCGCCGCCAGGCACGCCGACACCACCTGCTGCTCCGCCGTGGTGGCCTTCTGCCCCTGCGCCCAGTCCGGCGCGAGCCCCAGCAACCCGTACCACTTATACATCCGCCCATTGCGCGGGTCCGTGTAGCTGCGCACCTGCCCCACCGGCACCGCGCAGCGCACGATGTACCGCATCACCATGTCCGCGAGCGCCGCATTGCTCTGGAACCACGTGCCGAACTGCGCCGACGACAGGCCATTGAACGACAGTCCATTGAATGACAGTCCATTGAACGACAGTCCATTCGCCGACAGCCCGTTGAACGACAAGCCATTGAATGACAGTCCGTTCGCCGACTCCATTTCCTGCTCGACGGAGGCCACTGCATCTGCCGCGTCAGGCTCTTCCACCGGCCCACAACCCACTCCGGCCGCCAGCAACGCCACCGCGAACAGACCCTGCATGTGTCTGGACCGCATGCGCTCCCCCATCGTGAATCGTTGACGTCCGGGGACCTTCAGGTCGCGCTGCCGTGTCGAACGGTGCCGTCCCCTTGAAGGCTTTTCGCACCAGCCCTTGAAAGAGGTTCGTGAACCCCGACCACCGTGCAGGTCAGCGTCGGGAGCGGGACAGCGAGGGCGTGGGGAAACCGACGCTCACGTGTCGTACCACTAGTACCGCCGCCGCATTTCCCCCGAGCTCCGGCCGGTGGCACCACTGC
Organism: Pyxidicoccus sp. M6; assembly: GCF_055568925.1. Lineage (NCBI taxonomy): Bacteria > Pseudomonadati > Myxococcota > Myxococcia > Myxococcales > Myxococcaceae > Pyxidicoccus > Pyxidicoccus sp. M6. The sequence goes on from NZ_CM145714.1 coordinate 12,119,858, forward strand.
CCACCGGCCGGGAGGGACTTCGCGTCAGCGGTAGTACGGCGAGACAGCCGCGGAGATGCGCGCCAGCAGGTCCTCCGTCTGCAGCCGCTCGTCACCGCTCAGCGACGGGAGCTGCGCGGTGAGCGTGCCCTGCGCCTCGCGTAGCAGCGAGTAGGAGGCCAGCGTCTGCTGCGTCTTCAGGATGTCCACCATGACACGGCGGGAGGTGTAGCCGCGCACGCCGTCCGAGTTGAGCAGGATGTTCTTCACGTCCGCGAGCACCAGCGGCAACAGGGCGGACGAGTTGGGCGGGTTGGCGGTGAAGAGACCTCGGTCCGCCGCCGGGTCCAGGTACAGGCGCGACAGCAGGCGCCGCGCCACCTCATCCGCGCGGGAGGCGTAGCGCGCCGGAGCGCCCGCGGGAATCCGCAGCGGAGGCCGCACCTGGGCCAGGGCGAGCTGGTACGCCCGGGCCTGCGTCTGCGCGTCGCCCGCGCGGACGAACTGCAGCACGGGGTTCACGTAGGAGCTGACGTACGTCTTGAGCCGGTCCAGGTCGAACGGCGCGTACATCATCTCCGTGAGGAACGAGTGCAGCTCGGGCGCGTACCACTTCCCCAGCGGGTCATCGAAGCGGTCGTGCTGGTTGCAGAACGGGTCGACGCGCAAGTCCTGGTCCGTACAGAACGGGAGCGTGGGCAGCTCCGAGGACAGCCCATACAGGTAGCGCACCGCCTCCACATCGTAGGGCCCGGGGTTCTCGCCATACTCGGCGTCCGCGGCGTCGGGGTAGTCCATCACCGACGTGGAGCGCAGCGTCGAAGGCCCACCGTCGTACACGAGCGAGCCCGCGAAGTTGTGGCGCAGGCCCAGCGTGTGGCCAAGCTCGTGCAGCACCACGTTGGTGAGGCGCGCCTCCACCCGCTGCTTCCGCGTCTCCGGCGCGAGTCCCTCCATCCCGGCCAGCGCGCCTCCCCTGGGCAGCGCCAGGTCGCACAGCGGGCGGGCCTGCATGCCGCCCCAGGTCATGCGCAGGGACTGGGGCGACAGGGCGCTCCCCTTGCCCGTGAGGCCGCTCACCTCGTCGGGAGGGGTCTCCAGGTCCGCCAGCCACAGCCACATCGTGGGCAGGTAGACGCTGGCGCCGCGAATCTCATCGGTGTTGGGGTTGGTACGCCAGTTGGCGAAGGCGAAGAGAGCTTGCTCGTCCGTGTCGAAGATGAGGACGTTCTTGTCGTCGTCCGCGAAGCTCTGCGTGTCGTTCGCGACGACGGCCTCCAGCACCTTGAAGCCGAACACCTGGTTCCAGTTCTCGATGCCGCGCTTCACCGCGCCCACCACGTCGTACTGCTGGAAGCGCGGGTCGCTCTGCACCGTGAGGATGCTGGGGGTGATGTACCAGCGGATGGGCTTCATGCCCGGGTGGATGTTCCACTTCGCCGGCGCCTGCTCGGTGAGCCCGCCCTGGTTGGGGACGTAGCGCTCGTCGCCGAGGAAGTAATAGTCCACCTCCGGGCGCGGGGTGGGCGTGAAGCCCGGGCTCGCGCTGTACTTGCGCAGGGCGATGGAGAGCGTGCCGGAGCTGCGGTACGGGTTGTTCTCCAGGAAGTGGTGCGCGAGGTCATCCGGCACGTCCATGTAGCCGGTGTAGACCTGCTCGAAGGAGATGCCGTCCGTCAGGGTGCGGAAGCGCTGCGCGAAGCTCAGCTCCACCTGGAACTGGATGCGGCTGGCGCCGAGCAAGTCCCCCACCACACCGAAGTGGTTGAGGCCCGCCGTGGGGTCGATGAGCACGTACTGGTCCGAGCCGCGCATGCGGTTGAACGGGCCGTAGTCGGTGACGATGGGGTACGCCTCCACCAGCACGTCCGGGTCGAACACGTCGCTCACCGCGAGGCCATCACGCACGTCCAGGACGAAGAGCTTCCCGTTCTGCTCCTTGAAGCTCACCACGCGCGTGCCCAGTGAGGTCGCCGCGCTGTAGAGCACGGCGCCCGGGTGGGCCTGCTTGAGGTACGCGGACATGAACCACTTCTGTGAAAGCTCACTGCGGCGGATGGCCAGGTAGAAGCTGGTGCCGGAGTCGTCCACGACGCCCTGGAGCCGCTGCTGCGCTTCCTGCTTCCGGGCCTCGCTCACCGCGCGCGGAACGGCCACGAAGGCCGAGTCCAGCGAGATGGGCAGCCCGTCGGCGGGGGCCTCCGTCACTTCCGGCGTGGGCTCGGAGCTGCCGCAGCCGGTGCTCAGCGACAGGGCCAGGGCCGCGGCGCCCAGCCACGCGCGGCGCAAGGGGACTCGACTTCTCGACATGGATGCCTCCAAGGTGCGGGACACGCGAAATGCGCGGCCCGGCAGTGGAGGAACGGCGTCTTTTTCCGAGCTTCCCTTCCGAGGCCTCTCGCCACCGGATGGCATCCGCCAGGCAATGACTCCAGCCAGGCACCGATATGCCTTCAGCGGGAGCGCGTTGCACCGCGCCCACGGCGTCGTGCTGGCGCAGCTCCTGCGCGGGCACCCGGGAGCCTCGCGCCCGGGTGCCGCCGCGCGGTGACGCTCAGTCCATCAACTGCTGCGCGAGGTACACGTGGTGCAGCGCCCAGCGGCGCGCGTTGAGCAGCGGGTCCGCGTCGTTGGAATGGCCGCCGTCGGTGTTCTCGTAATACAGGTACGGCAGCCCCAGGGCCTCCAGCCGGGCCGCGAACTTGCGCGCATGGCCCGGGTGGACGCGGTCATCCTTCGTGTTCGTGGTGATGTACGGCTTGGGGTAGCGCACGCCCGGCTGGACGTTCTGGTAGGCGGAGTACTTCGCGAGGAACGCAGCGTCGCCTGGCACCTCCGGGTTGCCGTACTCGCCCACCCACGACGCTCCGGCCGGCAGCTTGTGGTAGCGCAACATGTCGATGAGCGGGCTCTCGATGACGGCCGCGTTGAAGAGCTCCGGGTGCTGCGTCATGGCCACGCTGGTGAGCACGCCACCGTTGGAGCGCCCGTAGATGCCCATGCGGCGCGGCGAGCTGAGCTTCCGCTTGATGCTGTCCTCCAGCACCGCCGCGAAGTCGTCGAACGCGCGCTGGCGGTGCTCGCGCAGCGCGGCCTGGTGCCAGCGCGGGCCGAACTCGCCGCCGCCCCGGATGTTGGCGACGACGTAGGCGCCGCCGCGCTCCAGCCAGAGCTTCCCCACCTCGGGCTGGTACACGGGCGTCTTGGATACCTGGAAGCCGCCGTAGCCGTGCACCAGCGTGGGCGTGCTGCCATCCAGCTTCGCCGTCTTCGGGCGCACCACGAAGTAGGGAATCCGCGTGCCGTCCTTCGACACCGCCTGGTACTGGTCCACCCGGTGCGTGGACGCGTTGAAGCGCGCCGGCAGCGACTTCACCTTCTTCACCGACGGCGCCGTCGCGTCCCCCAGCCACAGCGCCGTGGGCTCGAGGAAGCCTTGAGACTTCACGAAGAAGCGGTCATGCGCTGACGACGTGGTGGTGATTCCGACGGACGCGTTCTTCGGCAGCTCCAGCCGCGTCCGCGTCCAGCGGTCCTTGATGGGGTTGTAGACGTCGATGAAGCCCTTCACGTCCTCGTACAGGTTGACCAGCAGCCGCTGCTGCGTCGCGGACACGCCGTCGATGGACTGGCGCGGACCGGGCTGCAGAATCAGCCGGGGCTTCGCCGACGCGGAGTCCTTCTGCAGCTCCGCGAGGTCATAGGAGAGCAGCGCGCCCTGCTTGAAGCGCCCCCAGTCCTCCTCGAGCGTGAAGACGACCTGGCCCACCACGAAGGCGTGGTAGGACGCCTTCCCCGGCAGGGGCACGCGCGTGGGGACCTTGTCGCCGAGCAGGTAGAACTCGGACTCGAAGAACGTCACGCCGCGGTTGACGAGCACGCCCCGGAGCTGGCCCTCGGAGTCCCGCAGCAGGGTGGCCGAGGACTGCACGTCCGTGCGCTCACCTCGGAACACCTCCTGTGCCTCCGACAGCGGCGTGCCGCGCTTCCAGCGCTTGAGCACGAAGGGGTAACCGGACTCGGTGAGCGTGTCGCCGCCCCAGTCTCGGCCCACCAGCAGCGTGTCCGCGTCCAGCCAGTCCGCGGACTGCTTGCCCTCCGGAAGCTGGAAGCCTCCTTCCACGAACTTCCCAGAGGCCGCGTCGAACTCGCGCAGCGTCACCGCGTCCTTGCCGCCATCCGACAGCCGCAGCATGCACCGCTGGTCCACGGGTGGGAGGCAGTCACTGCCCTTCCATATCCAGTGGATGCCCTCGGCCTTGGACAGCGCGTCCAAATCCAGCACCGTCGTCCACTCGGGGGCGGGGCTCGCGTAGCTATCGAACGAGGTGTGCCTCCACACGCCGTGCGGGTTCTTCGCGTCCTGCCAGAAGTTGTCCACGCCGCCCGCGCGCAGGTCGGGGGTGGGGATGCGGTCGGTGGCGGTGAGGAAGGCGAGCGCCTCCTGGTGGAAGGCCTCGAAGCGCGGGTCCTTCTCCAGCACGGCCAGGGTCTTCGCGTTCTGCGCCTTCACCCACTCCAGCGCCCGCTTCCCCTGCACCTCCTCCAGCCAGAGGAAGGGGTCCTCCTCCGCCAGGGCCGCGGGGGCGGCCAGCAACCCGGTCAGCATCGACGCGATGAACACCCTGTGCATGTCCTCATCTCCCATTGCCGGAGGCGGGCCCCAACAGCCCACGGAGTCCGCCATTCCCACGGCGTGACGCCTCGCCAGCGCCTCGGGAGTCTCGTCCGCACGGCCCCACCCCACCAGCCGCGCGCGGTGCGGCGCGGCGCGACGCCCATCACCGTCGCGCGAAGAATGACTGTGCTTGCAACGTGCGGCCCCTGGGTCCATGGTCCGCCGCCAGTACGCCCATGAGCTTCTCGCCGCCCGTCACGTCTCCCTCGAATGTCCTCTCCGTCCTCCGCGAGCGCGGCTACGCCGTCCTGAGTCGCGCGGGCCTGTCCGAGTTGGTGCACACGCCCGGCTCCGAGCTCGACGCGCTGCTGCCGACGTGGAACGACCTGCCGCTCGACGGCTACCTGAGGGACGGCGGGCGCTACCGCTCGCGCAGACACTCGTGCTTCGTCGTCGACGGAGCCTCCATCTCCCAGGTGCCGCACCGCGCGCACTGGCAGCCCGTCGAGTACAACGCGCTGCACGGTGGGCTGGAGCGCTGGTTCGAGCCGGTCTCTCCGGCCGTCATCGCCCAGCCCGCGTGGTCCAACCTGCTGCGTGAATTGGGCGCGTGCTGCTCGGCGCTGAAGGGAAAGCAGCCCTGGTACGTGGAGGCGCACCAGTTCCGCATCGACACGACGGACGGCATCGGCCGGCCGACGCCCGAGGGCGCGCACCGCGACGGCGTGGACTTCGTCGCCGTGCTGCTCACCGGACGCGAGGGCATCAAGGGCGGCGAGACGCGCGTGTTCGAGGCCGCCGGCCCCAACGGCATCCGCTTCACGCTCACCGAACCCTGGTCCGCGCTGCTGCTCGATGACGAGCGCGTGATTCACGAGAGCACGCCGATTCAGCCGCTGGATGCCAAGGGGCATCGCGACACGCTCGTGCTCACCTTCCGCGCGAAGAGCTTCCAGGGGCCTTGAGCGACTGGGGCGGCCGTTCGCATAGACTCTCCCGTCCATGCGAAGCCGGCTTCTCTCTCAATGGAGCGCCCTCCGCGAGGCGCATCGGGCGCTGCCGCTCCTCCTGCGCCTGCACGTCTTCGTCCTCTTCATCAGTGTCCTGACCATCGCGACGGGGATGCTGTTCTCCCTGCCCCCGGGGCCGCTGTGTGACGAGGGAATGGTCCTCTTCATGGAAGGGGGCTGCGACTGGGGCGAGAGCAACGTCTTCTTCTTCGAGAAGCTCAACCTCCTCTTCGCGGCGAACCTCGCCTTCGCCCTCTGCCTGCGCAGGCGGGAAGCCCCGCTGCGGGCGTGGCTGCCGCACCTCGCCGTGCTCTGCACCCTGGGCTGGTTGATGCGCGATGGCGGCCGCTGTGACACCTACTACGGACACCCCAACGGCAGTGAGGGGCAGATGGTGCTGGAGCTGGCGGCCTTCTCGACGCTGGGAATCGCGCTCCTCCGCCCGCTCGCGCCCCGCCCGCGCCTCATCCAGGTGCTCGCGGGCGCCGGATGGAATGCGGCGTATGTCGGCGTCTTCTACCTGTGGCTGAGCGTCACGGACCACTGGACCTGGACGCACACGGCGCTCATCTGTCTCACGCTGCTCGCGGCGGCGCTGCCCGTGCTGCTGCTTGCGCCTTCCACGGAACAAGCGGGGAACACGAAGCACACACTCGCCACCGCGGGCCGTGGTCGCCCTGGGGCTGGCGCAGACGGAGTAGGGCACCCTAGCGAGGTGGCGAGACGTAGCGGGCGAGGGACTCCGGGCGGGCCTCCTCCGTCCACCCCTGGCTGGCGATGAGCTCCTCCAGGCTGAGCTGGAACTGGCGTGCATCGCGGTAGCGCGCGTCCGGCGCCAGGGCCAGCGCCTTCGACACCACGAGGTCCACGGCCGGCGACACGGGCGTGAGCGAGGACGGCGGCGGAGGCTTGCACTGAATCACCGCCTGCAGCGACTCCAGCTCCGTCTCTCGTTGGAAGGGATTCACGCCGGTGAGCAGCTCGTAGAGCACCCTCCCGGTGGAGAAGAGGTCCGCGCGGGCATCCGACACGGCCTTGTGCGCGAGCTGCTCCGGCGCCAGGGTGGCGATGGGGTCCTTCAGCACGCCGGCCGTGGTCATGTCCATCGCCTGCAGGAGGCGCTGCCGGCGCCCGAAGCCCACCAGCTTCACCGCGCCGTCCTGGCCGATGAGGATGTTCTCCAGCGAGATGCTCTGGTGTGACAGCTCCGACGGGCGGCCATGCTCATCCGTACCGCCGTGCGCATGAGCCAGCCCCGCGCAGATGCGGGCCGCGATGTGGAGCGCCAGCGCGGGAGACAGCGGCCGTCCCCGGCTCCGGGCCCGCTGCGCCACCGCGTCGAGCCGCTCGCCGGGGACGTACTCCATGACGATGTATGGGTAGCCCTCGTGCTCCCCGCACTCGTGCACGCGGGCGATGTTGGGATGGAGGAGGCGCAGGGTGCGCCGCGCCTCGGCCATCAACAGCTCCACGAGGTCCGCGTCCTCGCTCACGTAGGGCAGGTAGCGCTTGAGGGCCACGCTCCCCGGGACGGGTCCGCGCGCCAGCCACACCTCCGCGTAGGTGCTCGACGAGAGCAGGCTGTGCAGCGCGTACCGGCCGAAGGGCCTTGGCCGCTCCTCCGTCACCGGACCGGCTCCGCGGCGACACCGTTGCGGTGGGTCCGCCGCCACGCCGTGGGGCTGGTGCCCCGCTCGCGGGCGAAGGCGCGGGCGAAGGCCGACTCGCTGTCGTAGCCCACGCGCGCGGCGATGGTCTTCACCGGTGTATCCGTCGTCACCAGCAGCGTCGCGGCCCGGTCGATGCGCAGGCGGCGGAGGTAGTGGCCCAGCGGCTCGCCCAGGAGCGCCGTCGTCCGCTCCGCCAGCACCGAGCGGGACACGCCCACGCGCGCCGCGAGCGCCCCCAGCTCCCAGTCCTCCTCGGGACGCGCGCGGGCCTGCACCAGCGCGGCAACGACTGCCTCATCGCGCACGGCATCCGCGCCGGGTAGGGACGCGCTCGCGTCGCGCAGCGAGTGCGCGAAGAGGGCATGGGCCCACGTCGTCGCGATTTCCTGCCGCAGCGAAGCGGACAGCTCATGCGCCCCGGCGAGCAGCGACATCGTCTCCCGCAGCCACCGGCCGAGGCCGTTCTCTTCCCCGGACACCACGACCAGCGGCGACAGCAGGTCGAGCCACGGCGCATCCCGCGTGTCGAGCTCGAAGTCGACGATGACGAGGCGCGCGCCGGGCTCCTTCGTGTTCGCCCATGCATTCGCGGACACCTGACGCATGCCCTCGCAGGCGCTGCCGCCGCGCGCGACGTGCGTCGTCGGGGCGTCCCGGACGACGTGCGACTCGTTGCGAGGCAGGAAGGCCAGCTCGCCCGCGCGCAGTTGGACGCGCTGCCGGGGCAATTCCAGCACCCCCTCGCCGCCAAGCGTCGCGTACAGGCGAGCCCTGCCGGGCTCCTGCGCCCGGTGCTTGCCCCATCGCCCCGAGAGCTCCAGGTGGGTGATGGCACTGCCACGCACGGCCAGGGAGCGGGACAGCTCATCGAACGCGGACATCATGGACGGAAGGTAACACCGGCCCCGGCTCCTGGCTTGGCCGGACGCGCGGAACGGCACTGCGGACGCCCTGCACAGCCGACCTTCCTACTCTCCCCTCACACGCAAGGCGCCTCCACGGCGCCGCGAAACCCGAGAGGAAACAGCCATGTCGCATGACTCCAAGCCCCGGAATGCCCAGGAAGCCCTCGACGCGCACCTCGCGCTGATTGGAACCGACATCGAGCGCTGGCTCACGCTCTTCGCCGACGACGCCACGGTGGAGTTCCCCTACGCCACCGGCACCAGCCTGCCGCCCCGGCTCGTGGGCAAGGAAGCAATCCGGGAATACTTCTCCCGCGCGCCGGAGGTGTTCAAGGACCTCACCTTCAGCAACGTGCGCCGGTACAGCACCGGCGACGCGGACCTCGCCATCGGAGAGGCCCACGGCACGGCGACGATTGCGACGACGTCGAAGCCGTACGCGCAGGACTACGTCTTCTTCGTCCACGTCCGCGACGGGCGCATCGTGCGCTACCGCGAGTACTGGAACCCGCTCGCCGCCTTCGAGTCCTTCGGCGGCACGGCCCACGTGGCCCAGAGCATGGGGGTGAAGTGATGCGGGTGCTCGTCCTCGGAGGAACGGGGCAGACGGGAGCACTCGTGGCCCGGGGCCTGCGCGAGCGCGGCGTCCAGGTGCGCACCGCGAGCCGGAGCCCGGGTAGCGGAGACCACGCGGTGTTCGACTGGGAGCGCCCCGAGACGCACGACGCGGCCCTGCGCGACGTCGACGCCGTGTACCTCCTGGCGCCCGCCGTGAGCGGGGACCCGTCCCACGTGATGGTGCCGTTCATCGACCGGGCCATCGCGCGGGGCGTGCGGAGCTTCGTCCTGCTGAGCTCGTCGGCCATCGAGGAGGGACCTACGGGGCTCGGCGCCGTGCACGCCGCACTGCGGGCCCGGGCGCCCGGGTGGACGGTGCTGCGCCCCTCGTGGTTCATGCAGAACTTCTTCGACTCGCGGCACCACCTCGCGCAGGGGCTCGCGAGGAACGGCCGGATGGTCACTGCCACGGGACAGGGGCGCGTAGGCTTCATCGACGTCGCGGACATCGCCGCCGTCGCCGTCGAGGCACTGCTGACGCCCCTCAACGCGGCCCCGGTGCTCACGGGCCCCGAGGCGCTCTCGTACGACGACGTCGCGGCCCTCCTGTCCGGGGCGCTGGGCCGACGCATCGAGCACCATGCGGTCTCCGTCGAGGAGTCCCGCGCCGCCATGGCCGCCGCCGGCATTCCCGACGCGTACGCGGCGCTGCTGGCTGGCATGGAGGGCGCGATTGCCGGCGGCACCGAGGACCGCACCACGGACGCCGTGCTCCGAATCACCGGCCGACGGCCCCGCGCGCTCCGAGAGGTCATCGCGGGCGTCGCGGCCGAAGCCCACCCTGGCGAACGCCGGGCAGGTGGGGCATGACGGAGGCGTGACGACCACCGAAAGAGTGTCCCTCATCGAGAACGTGCGCGGCGTGCTCATCGCGCTCGTGGTCATGGGGCACTCCCTGGAGCCGCTCCTCGCCCGCGAGTCGCTTGCGCGCGCTCTCTACACGGCCATCTACCTGTTCCACATCCCCGCCTTCGCGTTCCTCTCCGGGCACCTGTCGCGCGCGGAGTGGAGCCGGAAGGCGCTGGCCAACATCGCGTGGTCGCTGCTCGCGCCGCTCGTCATCTTCCAGGCGCTGTACGTGGCGTTCGACGCGTGGGTGCTGGGCCGGGGCCTGAGCCGCGTCTGGCTGGTGCAGCCGTACTGGCTGCTCTGGTTCCTGTGGAGCCTCGCGTGCTGGCGGCTCGTGCTGCCCCTCATCCGCCGCCTGCCCGCCCCCTTCGTGGTGTCTGTCATTGTCGCCCTCGGCGCGGGCCTGCTGCCGTGGGTGGGCTACCTCTTCGGCCTCTCGCGAACGCTGGTGTTCCTCCCCTGCTTCGTCGCGGGACACCTCGTCCGGCGCGAATGGTTGTTACAGAACAGCCCCCGGCACCGCGGGGCCGCCGGGGCCCTTTTCATCGCGCTGGGAATCTTCGTCTGGCTGATGGCCACCGGGCACGTCGCCTCGCCGAACCCACAATGGCTGTATGGCAGTGCCAGCTATTCCGCGCTCGGGGCGACACCAATCACTGGCATGACGACACGGCTCGCGCTCCTCGGCTGCTCGCTCGCCGTCACCTGGGCTGTCTTCATGCTGTGTCCCCGTAACACCGGCCTCCTCACGGGCCTGGGGGGACGCAGCCTGGCGCCATTCCTGCTGCACGGCTTCGTGGTGCGCGGTGTCGACAAGGCCGGTGGCTTCGCGTTGCTGTCTGGGATTCCTGGGGTTCTGATTTCATTTATCGGAGGCGCGGTGCTCGCGCTGCTGCTCGCGCACCCGCTCGTCGTGGGACTCACGCGTCCACTGTGGGAGCCGAAAAGGCTCTTCGGACGGGTGTGAGGGATTGCGGTCCCCAAGGACCCGCCCGTTGCGCGTTTATAGTGATGCCGGGTCTCCGGTGCGCAGAGCGTCCCGCTTCCCCCAAGCGTGAGGTGTCGCATGAGTCCTTCCTCCTCCAAGGATGTATCCCCCCGTCACGCCATCGTGTGCGGGAGCAGCATGGCCGGCCTGCTGACCGCGGGGCTGCTCGCGCGGCGCTTCGAGCGCGTCACGGTGGTGGAGCGCGATGGCCTGGAGAACACTCCCACCGTGCGCAAGGGCGTCCCGCAGGGCACGCAGACGCACGTGGTGCTCAAGCGCGGAATGGACATCGCCGCGGCCATCTTCCCCGGGCTCCTGGATGACCTGCAGGGCCATGGCGCCCAGGCGTTGGATATGACATTGGACGGCGCCTGGCACGTGGCCGGCGTGTGGCGCAAGCGCGTGCCCAGCGACGTCACCCTGTACTCGATGACGCGCCCGCTCTTCGAGTGGCGCGTGCGCGCGATGCTCGCAGCGCTGCCCAACGTGCGCATCCTGGACCGGCATGACATCACGGGCTTCCTGCACGTCGCCGCCGGTACGCGCATCACCGGCCTGAAGGTCCGCGCGCACGGGAGCACCGAGGAGACACGGCTGGAGGCGGACCTGGTGGTGGACGCCAGCGGCCGAGGGAGCCGGACGCCGCAGTGGCTGGAGGCCCTCGGCTACCCGCGCGTGGAGGAGTCGCGCATCCAGATTGATGTCGGCTACACCACGCGCCTGTATCGGATTCCCCAGGGCTTCGACCCGGGGTGGAAGTCCCTCATCATCTCCGCGGAGCTGCCCACCCACCGCTTCGGCAACCTCCTCCCCGTCGAGAACAACCGGTGGACGGTGACACTGAGCGGCTGGCTCAAGGACTACCCGCCCACGGACGAGGAGGGCTTCCTCGCGTATGCGCGCTCGCTGGCGCAGCCCCACATTCATGAGGTGCTGAAGAACGCCGAGCCGGCGGGGCCGCTCCACAGCTATCGCTTCTCCCATAGTCAGTGGCGCCACTTCGAGCGGCTGCCCCGTGTCCCCGAGGGGCTGGTGGTGGTGGGCGACGCGTTCTGCTCCTTCAACCCCATCTACGGCCAGGGCATCACCTCCAGCGCCTTGCAGGTGGAGGCGCTGGGAGAGTGTCTGCGCGACGGCCTCCATGGCTTGTCGCGCCGCTACTTCGCGCGCGCCGGAAGTCTGCTGAAGGTGCCGTGGGCGCTGTCCACCACCGAGGACTTCCGCCTGCCCGCGCTCGCGGACCTGCGGTCCTTCGCGAGCAGCGTCCTGCACTGGTATGGCGAGCGGTTCCAGCGGCTGACGGCGGTGGATGACGCGGCGGTGCGCACCTTCTCGGAGGTGATGCACATGCTCCGGCCGCCCGAGGCCATCTTCTCTCCGGGCCTGGTCTGGAAGGCCCTGACGCGGCGGCCCGTGTCCACGGAGCTGCCCCGCCGTCCGGAGGCGATGCCCGTGTCCGTCTCCCAGGCGGCCTAGGGTCGACGTGCTCAGGCTCGCAGCGCGTCGAGGATGGACAGGCGCGCGGCGCGCAGCGCGGGCAGCAGGCCGCCGAGGAGCCCCATCAGCGTGCCGAACAGCAGCGCGCCCACGACGATGCCGGGCGTGGGCGTGAAGCCGAAGCTCACCTCGGCGAACGTCTGGAAGTTCAGCGTGCGGATGTGAATCCACCGCGTGGCCAGCGCTCCCAATGCGCCGAGCACTCCGCCCGCGGCGCCCAGCATGGAGGACTCCACCACCACGCTGGCCAGCACGCTGCGCCGCCTGAAGCCCACCGCGCGCAGCATGCCCAGCTCGGCGATGCGCGTCGCCACCTGGGCGTACATCGTAATCATCGCCCCCAATACGGCGCCCAGGCTGAAGACGAAGGACACGAAGAGGCCCAGCACGCGGATGAAGGTGGCGAGCCCGCTGGCCTGCGCCGCCCAGTACTCGCGCTCCGGCTTCGCCTCCAGCGTGAAGCGCGGGTCCGCTTCCACGCGCCTCACGAAGGCGTCCACCTGCGCGGGCGAGCGCAGCCGCACCAGCGCGGAGCTGAACCCGTCGCGCCCGAAGGCCGTCCCCAGGCGCGTGGCGTCTCCCCATAGCTCGGACTCGAAGGCGCCGCCGCGCGCCTCGAAGACGCCCACCACCGGCCAGCGCTGCTGGGCGAAGCGCAGCTCCCCTCCCGACGTGGCGTCCTGGGACGAGCCGACGAGCGCGCGTCCCAGCACCACCTCATTGGTGCCCGGCCGGGGCTTGCGTCCGGAGACGAGCCGCACCTCCGGCCGTGCCGTGAAGCTCTCCACGCCGATGCCCCGCGCGGTGGTGTTCACCGCCTGCATCTCCCCGCGCGGCAGCGCCACCAGCACCACCAGCTCGCCGGACACCAGCGGCGCGCCGTCCGGCCCGGACGCCACCGCCGGGTCCGTGGAGAGGATGCGCACCGCGTCCCGCTCCACGCCGCTCACCAGCTCGCTGGTGGCGCCCTTGCGCAGAATCACCGCGTTGGACGCGTCGCCTCCCGAGGCGAGCGCGGACTCGATGCCGTTGGCCAGCATCAGCACCGAGGAGAAGACGAACACCACCAGCCCGAGGCCCACCACCGTGAGGCCGGTGGACAGCCGCCGCGCCCAGAGGCTGCGCGCGTTGTAGAAGAGCGGCACCATGGCTCAGGCCACCTTCCTCAGGCCTTCCGCCACGGGCAGCCGCACCGCGCGCAGGGCGGGCCCCACTCCCGCCAGCAGCGACACCGCCACCGCCGCGAGCGCGGAGAAGACGAGCGTGCGCCCCCGCATCACGTTGTCCGGTATCTGCCCGAACTGCGAGGCAATGAGCTTCGCGAAGCCATTCACCAGCGACGGCGCGGCCAGCACGCCCAGCGCCGCGGCCGCGAAGCCGATGACGGAGGACTCGGCCAGCACCAGCGCCACCACCGTGCTCGGGCGGAAGCCCATGGCGCGCAGGGTGGCGATGTCGCGCGTGCGCTCGCGCACGCCCATGGCCAGCGTGTTGCCGATGACGAGCAGGATGATGAGCAGGATGACGGTGGACACCACCTTCACCGCCGTGAGGATGGCGGACGACATGGCCACGAAGCCGAGCTGGAAGGCCTTCTCGCTCTCCGTCTTCGTCGGGTACGGGCTGTTGTCGAACATGCCGTCGATGGCCGCCGCCACCTGCGCCGAGCGCGCCGGGTCATCCACGCGCACCGCGTAGATGCCGGCCATGTCCTTCATCGCCTTGGGGAGCTTCTCGCTCTCGTTGATGCAGCGGTAGGCGAACACCAGCGCGGTGGTGTCCGCGCCGGGACGCGTGCCGGTGTAGATGCCTCGCACGTTGAAGGTCCAGTCACCGGGGTATATCTGCCCCTTGAGCGTCACCCGGTCTCCGGGCTTCCAGCCGAAGCGCCGGGCCAGCTTCTCGCCGATGAGCGCGCCGCACGGGTCGCCGCGGAAGGCGGCGAGCTCCGCGGGCGTGGTGGCGTACTCGGGGAAGACCTCGAGGAAGGAGTTGGGGTCGATGGCGAAGTTGGCGAAGAAGTCCTTCTGCGTCTCGCCCAGCGTGCCGCCGAACCACTCCTGGTGCGTGACGGCGGTGACGCCGGGCAGCGCGGCGATGCGCGCGTAGTACGACAGGGGCAGCGGCTGCGTAATCGACACCTTGTTGCGGACGATGAGCCGGTCCACCTGCGCCGCCTGCGCGCCGAAGTAGAAGATGTCGATGACGGTGCGCAGGAAGATGAAGGCCGTCACGCCCACCGCGCCCGCGAGGATGGTGAGCGTCAGGCGCAGCGGGTTGCGCAGCAAATCCCTGCACGCGAGCCGCACGTAGTTCAATGCAGCACCCCCTTCTCCAGTTGGTGCACGCGGCCCGCGCGCTCCGCGGCATGCGGGTCGTGCGTCACCATGACCAGCGTCTTGTGCAAGTCCCGGTGGAGCACGCCGAAGAGGTCCAGCACGGCCTCGGCCGCCTTGCGGTCCAAATCCCCGGTGGGCTCGTCCGCGATGATGAGGTCCGGGTCGGTGACGATGGCGCGGGCGATGGCCACGCGCTGCTGCTCGCCGCCGGACATCTGTGGCGGGCGGTGACTCACGCGGTGGGACAGGCCCACCAAATCCAACGCGGCGCTGACGTGCCGGCGCCGCTCGTTGCGCGACAGCGGCGTGAGGAGCAGCGGGAGCTCCACGTTCTCCGCCGCGGTGAGCACGGGGATGAGGTTGTAGAGCTGGAAGACGAAGCCCACGTGGGCGGCGCGCCAGTCGCTCAGCTCGCGGTCGTCCAGCTCCGCGAGGTTGCGGCCCGCCACCTCGACGATGCCCGTGGTGGGCCTGTCCAGGCCGGAGATGAGGTTGAGCAGCGTGGACTTGCCGGAGCCGGACGGGCCCATGAAGGCCTCGAAGGCGCCGGTGTCGATGGTCAGGTCCACCGCCTCCAGCACGGGCACCTCCACGGTGCCGCGCCGGTACGTCTTGGACACGCCCTCCAGGCGGACCATGGGGGGCAGGGCTGTCACGGCATCCAGGCTCATCCGCTCCCCGCCTCCACCTTCACACGCCGGCCCTCGCGCAGGCGCTTCGTGTCCGGAGCCACCACCACCTGCGTGCCCGCGGGCGGCCCCTCCTCCAGCGAGACCTCCTCCCCCACGCGCTGGCCCACGCGCACCGGCTGCTTCACCACACGGCCGTCCTGGACCATCCACACCACGGGACGGCCGCCGTCCTGCACCACCGCGCTGGAGGGGACGCGCGGGGGATGGGCCTTCGGGTCCAGCGCGTCGGGTGGCAGCGGCTCGCGGAGGAAGGACACCTTGGCGCCCATGTCCGGCAGCGCGCCCCGGGGCACGGATTGGAAGCGGACCATCACCGTGGCGGTGGCCTTGGAGCGGTCGATGGCGGGGCGCACCGTGGACACGCTCGCGGGGAAGGCGCTGTCGGGGAAGGCGTCCAGGAAGATGAGCGCGGGCTGCCCCTCCCGGATACGGGAGAGCTGCTCCTCGCTGACCTCGGCCTCGACTTCCAGCGCGTCCAGGTCCACCAGCTCGATGATGCCGCCCAGGTTGGTGCCGGCGAGCGCGGCCGGCGCGAGCACCGCTCCCTCGTCCGCGAGCTTGCGTGCCACCGTGCCGTCGAAGGGCGCGCGCACCACGGTGTGGGTGAGTTGTAGGCGTGCACTCTCGCGGGCGCGGATGGCGACGCCGAGCTGGGCGTTGGCGGCGTTGAGCTCCTCCTGGGCGGCGCTGCCCGCGGTCTCCACGTCCAGGAGCTCGGCGCTGGGGATGACGCCCTGCTTCGCCAGCCTCTGGGTCCGCTCGGTGGTGCGCAGCGCGTTCTGCGCCTGGGCGCGCGCGGCGGCGAGACGGGCCTTCGCGGCGAGGACTTCCGCCTCGGCGCGGCTCAGGATGACGCGCGCGTCCCGGTCATCCAGGCGGGCAATCACCTGCCCCTCCTTCACGGACTCGCCCTCCTCCACGGTGACGTCGATGAGCCGGCCCGGCACCTGCGGTGCGATGACGGAGCGGCGCCGCGAGTCGACATAGCCGGCGGCGGACAGCTCGGTCTGCTGCTCTCCCGGAAGTGGCTCGCGCACCTCCGCCACGCGCACGGTGGGCGCGCGGCGGGAGACGGAGACGCCCACCAGCACGAGCACGGCGAGCAGCAATACCGAGGGGATGAGCCAGCGGCGCAGCCGGCGGTGTCGCTTGAGCGGTGCGGCGGAGCGGTCGATGCGAAGTGCGCTCAGTGGTGTCTGTGCCTGTGCCTCGGCCACGGATTCCTCCCGCGCGGTTGCTCCGGGCGCTCGGGAATGAATGTAGGAAGGCGTAAAGCACGATGCCCTGTTGGCGGGGGACGCCTTCCCTGGCCTCTGGAGGAGGACGGGGCGCTTCCATGGTGGCTCGCCGCGACGGGGTTGCACCCGCGACGCGGCTCACACGCGAGCAGCGGCGACCGGGATGCACCGGTACCGCTGACGATGGGTACGCTCCCGGCGCCTCGCGGGGGCACCCCGGTTGCGAGTCTCGGGAACCCGCGTAGAGTCGACACTTCACCGAGGGGGAACACATGCGTTCACGTCCGACAGCTTCACGCTGCCTGCTGGCCCTGCTGGTTGCACTCGCCGCCTGCTCCGACTCCAGCGACGGCGATGATTCGAACAACCCGGATGCCGGCTCCGGCAGCGACAACTCGAAGGTCGACCGAATCGTCGTCACTCCGGACCAGGCCTTCTTGTGGACGGGGGAGGAATTCACCCTGGCCGCGTTCGCCTACGACAAGAGCGGCAAGCTGTTGAAGGACGTCACGCTCACCTGGTCCGGCACCGACTCCAGCGTGGCGAGCATCAAGGACGGGCGCGTCCAGGCCGCCGCCAACGGAGTGTCGCTGGTGACGGCGTCCGCCGGAGGCGTCACGAGCACGCCGGTGGCGATGCTCGTCGTCGAGGCGCCGGAGAACGTGGCCAGCTCCGATGAGTCCATCGCCGAGGCCGCCGAGGCGGGTCTGCTCACCCCGGACGAGGTGCTCACCTACCGCGTCTACGCCGCGTTCTCGGACCCGCGCCTGCCCGTCCAGTACAAGGGCCGCTCGAGTGGCGCCTTCGAGACCGATGCGCTCCAGGACGTCATCGACCAGTACGACACGCTGTCCGCCGCGACGAAGGCCGCGTTGGACCCGTACCTCGTGCCGCCCGCGGATGGTGCGAGCTGGCTCGCGCCTCCTGGCGGTGGACAGGGGCTCGCCAGCACCAGCCGCCCCACCTGCAAGGCCAGCACGGACGGGTGGGACTTCGTCAACTCCACGCAGGCGAAGGTCAACGTCTGGTACCAGTTCACCGTCCCCGGCCAGAGGGAGAAGGCCGCCGTCGTTTCGGCGGCCATCGAGAACGACATCTGGCCGAAGCTCATCGGCACGCTCGGCTTTCCCGAGCCGCTTTCGGACTCCGGGACGGGATGCCCGCTCAACAGCCCGAAGCTCGACGTGTTCCTCGTGCGCAACGTCGACTTCCGCGGCCTCACCGTCCCCGAGTTCGCCGCGCCGTATCAGTCCTCCGTGTTCATCATGGTGAACGCGTCGTTGTCCGACCCCGAGCTCAAGGCCTCCGCCGCGCACGAGATGATGCACGCCATCCACTGGGCGTACCGGACGAAGGCCATGCAGGCGACCTACGGGTGGATTCGCGACGCCGTCGCCAACTGGGCCATCGACGCCGTGTACGGGAAGACGCTCCAGCTCGAGCAGGACTTCGCGCCCTGCTACCTGAGCACGCCCGAGCTTCCGCTCCAGGACCGCTCCACGGGCCACTGCGGCGGGAGCAAGGCCGGCGCGGAGCGCGACTATGGCGCGTACCTTTGGATCCAGTACGTGGCCAACACGCTGGGCCCGTCGACGGTGAAGAGCATCCTCGCGGCGACGCAGTCCGTGGATACCGGCGTGGAGGCCGTCGACAACGTGGTGCCCGGCGGCTTCCAGAAGCACTGGCCGCTCTTCGGGAAGATGCTGTGGAACGACGCGCCGGTGGACTCGAAGCCGGCGTCGTTCACGACGTGGGACTCGCTGAACCTGGTGGTGGACCACCAGGCCCAGAGCGGAGACCTCGGGGGCGCGGCGGAGAAGAAGGATGAGCTGGAGTCGGAGCTGAAGAACCTCTCGCACCGGGTCTACCACTTCGACTTCCAGGCCTCGGACACGCGCTCGGTGCTCTTCTACAACGGCTTCTTCGAGCCGAAGAAGGCGGGCAAGCACGTCAAGGTGCAGGCGATGTGGATGGACGCCGCGGGCGCGTGGCAGGAGGAGGACTGGTCCGACTACGAGTTCGTCGGGCTGTGCCGCGACATGAAGAACCAGCGCGCGCAGCACCTGGTCCTCGTCCTGAGCAACTCGGAGACCGAGCCGGGTGGCAGCGTGACGGCGGCGAAGACGCCGTACCTGAAGCGCAACAACGTCGGCTGCTGGAAGGTGCAGGGCACGGCGACCGCCGTGGAGAAGCAGCCGTGGTGGACGGGGGTGGGCCGCAAGGGGGTGGCCCAGGTGAGCTTCGAGGTGGATGCCTCGGGGACGCAGCTCGACTTCAAGAGCCCGCTCTTCCCCGACACGCTCCGGGTGGGCGCGAACGTGCTCATGTTCCCGAGCGGCTCGTTCTCCTTCGAGGTGGCCTACGGCGACAGTCCCTGCTCGTACAGCTTTGGCCCCGCCAACTTCGTGCTCGCGCCGCTCTCGGGCTTCATGAAGACGAATCCGTTCCCCGAGCTGCACAGCCCCGACGCCGCGGCGACTTCGTGGCTGCAGCAGCCGTCGCGCGCGTACGTCGCCGCGCTGGTGGACAACTCGGGCGTCTCCGAGGTGGTGACCGGCAAGGACTGCCAGAGCCCCCACTTCGAAGTCACGGGAGGACTGCTCACCACCAATGATGTGAACAACGATGTGTACGTGAATCCGCCCACCGTCCTGCCCGATGGGCGCTTCGTGAAGACCTTCTCCGAGTCGGGGTTCAATTTCGACTGGAGCTTCACGCCGCAGACACAGCCCTGACGCGCGGGCCCGGGTCCCCGTTCGCGCGGAGGCAGCGGCACGAACGGGGCGCGGATTCTTCAGCGCACCGGTAGCTCGCGGAAGTTCAGCCCGTCCAGCTCGAAGCGCTCCACGACGTCCTTGAAGCGCTCGGTGACGATGAGCACGGTCGCGAAGTTGCGCAGGCGGAAGAGGTCGAGGTCCGCCGGGAGGGAGGCGGCGTCGAGGATGGGCTCCTTCGGGAGGCTGAAGCCGTGACGGCCGCACTTGGGGCACGGGGGCGGTGTGCTCTTCGGAATGCAGTCCGCGTGCAGGAGGCCGCGCGGCTCGATGTGCAGGTTGAGAAGTTCAGGGACGCCCTTCGGGCGAAAGAGCATCTCCGTGCGGCAGCCTTGCAGGCCGCAAAGCCCTTCTCGCCGCAATAGCTCCAGAGCATCGGGCCTAACGAGCAGGGTGTCTCCGTACTGATTGATGAATGCGGAGAACGGCCCCCTCGCCTTTCCCACCAATGGGCCGAACAAGGCTCCGGGCCCAAGCGGATAATCCGGAGGGAGCAATGGACGAACCATGTCGCGCAGACGCTCGAACTCCTCGAAGTCCTCTTCCAGGTAGGCCTTCGATAGTTTTTTTGCGACAGGAAGTCCGGAGAGGTCTACAGCAGGGTAGTTGAGCCCCGTTCGAGCCCATGTTGCCTTGCAGAGGGGGCAGGTGATTCCTGGCAGCCCCCACTTGTACGCGGCGTTGTAGCTACCCTTCTGGGTTCTGTAGTCCGCGAGAGGAAGAGTGAAGAAGCGCGACATGGTCATCAGTACTCGATGGGAGGCCCAACCAGTAGATGGTAGGGCAGAATTGGACCTATCAGATTGAAGCGGATGATCAGCTCCCGTGCGTACCGGTACATGTCTTCCCGGTTCGCAAGCTGGTGCTTGCTGAGGAAGGTCCGCCACGCTTCGTTCCATGGCCCGCCGTTGGGCCCCTTGTGGATGCGATGGTGCGTATCGATGTCGAGCAGCATGGTTTCCTTGTGAATGTTGATGCCCTGTTGCTCGAAGCGCTGCCGGAGTCCTTCCTCTCGAGGAAAGATGTGGTGCTTCTCCCGGGGCTTCGTCGCCAGCGCCTGCGCCATCTCCAGCAGCCGCTTCTGACTCGGCAGCAGCTCCCGCCCATACCACCGGATGACGAACACCGGCTCGGACTGCCCGGGCTGGACCCACGGGTATCCCCAGTTCCGCTGCGGTGACTGAACCGCGCTCGGTGGAAGCACGAAGACGCCGCGCGTCCGGACCACGCGTCCGGGCTCGGGCGGCGCGTCCTCACAGCGGAACAGGCCGCACGCGTCCTGCGCACAGACGAACGTGACGCACGCGCCCTCTTCCAGCCGGGTGTACGCCTCCGGGTACTCCGCAGCGTCCCGCTCCACGGGGGACTCCGGAGTCGACGCGCACGACCACAGCACCGCGCACAGCCACAACCACCAACCGCGCTGCCACACCATGAATCCCCCCAGCCAGCCCCGAAGCCCGGGGCCGGCCGGAGGTCATATCAACCACATCTGCAACTCCGTTACTTCTTCCCGTACTCCAGCGCCGTGCCCTTCCGCTTCGCGTAGATGTACGCCTCCATGGCGCGCATCTTCGGGTCATCGTCCGCGAGCGGCTTGCCGCGCACCGGGTTCTCGATGCACCAGTTGATCATGTCGCGCAGCAGCGCCACGCGGCCCAACTGCACCTGGTACTTCGGATACGTCTCCGGGTGCGTGTTGGATGCGTCCGGGTGGCACATGTCACACGAGACGCCCACCGTGCCACCCAGGAGGTCCGCGTCGTGGAACACGCGGTTGCCCTCCTCCACGAAGGCCTGCGTGGACGCCGCCCAGATGGCCTCGTCCCGCTTGGAGAACGCCCCGTACGTGTGCCCGTCCTGCACGTTGGCGCCCTGCTGCTTCTTCACGTCCTTGCCGCCGCTCTCCGGCTTCACGCCCTCGCCAGTCACGGAGCCTCCCGCGGACGGCTTCTGCGGCGTGGAGGGCACCGCCGGAGGACTGCGCGGTCCCTCCGTCTTCGGCGGCGGAGGCGTCTGCGCCACGGCCGGCGCCGGGTCCCAGTTCGCGTCCGGGTTCTTCTTCAGCCACTCCTCCATCAGGGCCCCCGACACGCGCATCGCCTGCTCACGCGTCAGCTTCTGCCCTTCCTTCACGCCGTCCACCTCGAGCGACGTCACGCCGTCACACAACCCCACGACGAGGTCACCGTCCTTCGAGGCCGGCACCTCGTGCTTCTTCTTCACCTCAGCAGCGGCGGGGGCCTCGGCCTTCGACACGGGGCCGCTGGCCAGCGCCACGCCTCCCGCGAAGGACAGCAGCGCGCCCGTTCCCACAAGCAGCTTCATCCGGATGGTCATCGTGTCCCTCGCGCTCAGTAGCTCGGCAGCTTGGTCCGGGGCGGCACATCCTGCTTCCCGCCCGACGTCAGGTAGCTCGCGCGGACGGTGATGGGGTTGCGCTCCCAGAGGTTGTACAGCTTGTCCACCAACCCCGCCTCCAGCACATCCATCCGCCCGTTGCCGCACCCGTCGAACTGGCTGAACGGGTCCGGCCGGTTCATCTGCACCGTCAGCTTCGGCAGGCCCTCCGGCGCGTACGGCCACGGCCACGCCGTGGACAGCATGCCGTGGAAGCTGATGTTCCCAATCTGGTTGCTGAGCAACTGGTGCGTGTGCCCGTGGATGACGGTGACCTTCTCGAAGGGCTTCAGAATCGCCTGCACCTCGTCCGCGTCGTCCGTCCAGAAGTTCCAGGGCCTGTAGTACTTGTAGAGCGGCGAGTGGCTGAAGACGATGACCGGCGTCTTCTTGTCCACCTTCGCCAAATCCTGCTGGAGCCACTGGCGCTGCTCGCCGCCCACCTCGAAGCGCGACTGGAGGCCGTTGTCCAGGCCCGCGACAATCTTCATGCGCTCCATGGGCGTGAGCTTCTTCTCCGTCCAGAAGTCCTTCTCCAGGATGGAGTTGAGCACCACGAAGTGCACGCCCTTGTGGTCGAACGAGTAGTTCGGCGGGCCGAACAGCTCGCGCCACAGCTCGCCCATGTCGAGGAACCAGTCGTGCTCGCCCACCATCATCTTCACGGGCGCCTTGAGGGTCTTCAGAATCTGCGCGCCCAGCTTCAGCTCGTTGGCCTGCCCGAGCTGCGCCAAATCTCCTCCGAAGAGGACGAAGTCCGGCCGCGGGTCCAACGCATTCACGTCGTCCACCGCCTTGAGGATGGCGCGGACGAAGCGGTCATTCAGCTTCTGGTCATACAGGTGCGTGTCGGAGATGTACGCGAAGGTGAAGCGCGGCTTCGTCTCCTGCGCCTCCGCGACGTTGACCAACTGGAAGCTGTGCGGCGTCCTCAGCCCCATGCCGGCGACGATGCCGGCGGAGATGCCCGCCACGCGCATGAAGGCCCGGCGGTCCAGCTTCTTCAGGTCCTCGAAGAAGGTGTCGCGCTCCTCGTGGTGCTTCGTCTCGATGCTGCGGAACTTGTTGGCCATGGGCGACCACCTCCTCAGGGCTTCTTCGTCGAAGCGGGCTTCACGGACACCTCGGTGCCATACACACCGAGCTCCGCGGGGTTCTTCTGGTTCAGGTCCGGGTTGGGCGCCAGGTCACCCAGGTTCCCCTTCTTCCCCATGGCCACGGCGGTGTCCCGCTCGGGCCGCTGGCTCTTCCGCGCGCGCTGCTCGGCCAGCCGCTTCGTGTTCTGCGACGCGAACTTCTCGTCGGTGAGCGTGAAGAGGAAGGCCACCAGGTCGTCGATTTCAGACTCCGTCAGCCCCAGCCGCTGCATCCCCCCGTCGAGGTAGGGATTGGGCACGCCGCCCTTGTTGTAGTGGTCCATCACGTCCCACAGCGTGGTCAGCGAGCCGTCGTGCATGTACGGGCCGGTGATGCCGATGTTGCGCAGCGTGGGCGTCTTGAAGGCGCCCACGTCGTTCTCCTGCTTCGTCACCAGGAAGCGGCCCAGCTCGGAGAAGTTCGTCTGCAGCGCCAGCTCGTCAATCTGCTTCTCGTCGCCGGTGCGGACGACCTTGAGCCCCTCGCGCGCCAGCTTCACGAAGTCCTGCTTGTGCGCGGCGATGCCGATGTTGTGGAACTTCTGGTCGCTGAACAGCGGGTTGACGGCGTTGCCCGCGTGGCAGGTGTTGCAGCGGCCCTTGCCGTTGAAGAGCGCCCAGCCGCGGCGCTCGGCGTCGCTGAAGGCCTTCGTCTCACCGTGGATGAAGCGGTCGAACTTCGCGTTGCCGGAGAAGAGCGTGCGCTCGAAGGCGCCGATGGCCGCCGCCAGGTCGTCGTAGTTGACGTCGCGGTTGAAGACCTTGCGGAACTCCGCCTGGTACTCGGGGATGGCCTTCACCTTGGCCACCACGGCCTCCGCGTTGGGCTGGCCCATCTCGCGGGGATTGAGGATGGGCAGCTTCGCCTGGTCCTCCAGCGTGGCCGCGCGGCCGTCCCAGAACTGCGAGGCATTGAACATGGCGTTGAGGATGGTGGGGCTGTTGCGCGTCACCTTCTGCGCCTTCACGCCCTCGGACACCGGCTTGCCGTCGGCGAAGCCGAGCTTCTCGTCATGGCAGGTGGCGCACGACGTGGAGTCGTCCACCGACAGGCGCTTGTCATTGAAGAGCTTCTCGCCCAGGGCCACCTTCTCCGGCGTGGGCGCGGCATCCGCGGGGACGCTCAGCTTCCACAGGGCGGGCGACACACCCGGCGGCAGGTCGGCCGGAGGTGGGGCGGCTTGCTTCGGGGGGGGCTCCGCATGCCCGTTCAGGGCGTACAGGAGGGCGATGAGCGACAGGGCAACGCCAGGCGGCGTTCGCATTCAGTGCCTCCCTACCAGCCAGGTGCGCACCGCGAGAAGTTCACGGTGAGAGGCCGGAACGAGTCTCCCGCGAAATCACCACCGTCCCAGGGCTTGCGTCCAGCCGCCCCGGGAACGAGTGTCGGGCACTGGAGGGTTGGCCATGCAGGAGGCGCTCATGGTCGACCCGGGAGAGCTGCGCGAGGGAATGACGGCGAAGGACCTGCAAGGACGGAGGCTCGGCACGGTGGTGCACGTGGGAGACACGCACTTCGAGTTGGAGCAGGGCTGGCCGGCGCGGCGCGAGTTCATGGTGCGCTTCCACGCGGTGGACCGCGTGGAGCACGGCGAGGTGTTCCTCCACCCCGGCCATGGCGTGGACGTCCCCGTCGAGAATGAGGAAGCGAGCGCCGCTCAGCCCTGACGTCCGGGCAGGCGCAGGTCCCGCGACACGAAGAGCAGCGCGGAGGCCGTCGCCGGAGCGAGCACCGCGGCGATGATGACGGCCCAGTCCACCGGGCCGCGCGCCCGCGCGACATTGAACGTCGCGGCCTGCACGAAGGTGAGACACGCGTCCGACGCGGTGAGCATTCCCAGCGCGGTGGCCAGGCTGTCCCGCCAGCGGCGCACCAGCGAGAAGAGGCCGACGGCCAGGCCCACGTCGAACAGCACCCAGCCCCACTGCACCGACAGCGAGGGGAACCAGCGCTCGGTGGCGGGCAGCGCCAGCAGCGCCGTCCACGGCACCAGCAACAGCGCCAGCACGTGCACCAGCAGGCGCGGACGCCGCAGCACCGTGGCCACGCCGAAGCGCAGCAGGCTGCCCCGCGCGAAGGCTCGCAGTGAGTCGTACACGGCGGCGAGCCCGCCGTTGCGCCGCGGGTAGGCCACGTGGATGGGCACCCATTCGTCAGGGCGGAACTTGGCCTTGAAGGCGCGCAGGCCCTCGAAGTCGAACAGCGGCCGGCCACAGACGCGCGCCAGTCGGAGCCAGGGACGCACGGGCCCGGCGAGCGGCGCGAGGCCCAGCGTCACGTAGCGCCGCCCTTCCGCCGCCGCCGCGCGCATGGCCGCGTCCACCAGCGTCTCCGCCATGCCGTTGGGCGCGTCCGGGTCTCGCAGCAAGTCTTGAAGGAACCAGCCCTCGCGTGCGTACACGGGCGACACCGCGAGGAAGCCCACCAGCCTTCCGTCCACCTCGGCGGCGAAGGCACGGCGCTCGCGGGCGAAGGCGTAGGGGCGGAGCTGCACGAGGAAGCCCATGGGAGCCATGCGACGCGACGCCAGCCACCGCGCCTTGAGCGCGTCCAGCGCGCGGCGCGTGGGGTGGGCCGGGTCCTCCAGCACGGGCGCGGGGACTTCCCGCACCGTCACGCCGTGCTTGCGGGCGCGGCGCAGCTGCTCGCGGAGGTTGCGGCTGCCTCGCACGACTTCGTCCCAATGCGTCGGGTCCCATACGGGCTGCTCGCCCACGGGCAGGGCCTGCATCGGCACCAACTGCGTGAAGCGAGGCTCGGTGGCGAAGAAGCACACGCGCCGGCCCGCCGCGCGCGCGGCCTCCTGGAAGTCGGCCGTGACGGCGGGCAGGCGCTCCGGCGAGGCGATGGGCCCGCCCGCGGCCACCCACGCGCCGCCCGTGTCCACGTAGGCCACGCATGCATCGCCCACCGGGTCGAACCAGTAGCGGAAGCCCGGCTGGAGCACCTGGAAGGACGTGGCGTTCCAGCCGTGCTGGCGCAGCAGTTCCAGCACGCGCATGCGCTCGGCAGCGGCGTCCTCGTCCGTTGGCTTCATGCCGGCCGCGGACCGGTCCGCCTCGGGGCTCCCGGTCCGCTCGCCTTCTGTCCCGCTCGACTTCATGCCGGCTGCGGTCCCGTCCGCCGCGGGCCGCCCACGCCGCGCTCCATCCGCCGCGAGTCTTCCAGCCTGCGACGGTTGGCCCCGAGCAAGTCGCTTCGGGTGATGATGCCCACCACGCGCGTGGGCGCATCACGGTGCACCACCGGCAGCCGGCCCACGCCCTCCTCCACCATCAGGTCCGCCGCCTCGCGCAACGAGCTGTCCGCGTACGCCACCGCCGGAGGACGCATCAGCAACTCACGCACACGCCGGCCCGTGGCCTCGCGTCCGTCCAGCAAGTCGCGGCGGGTGACGACTCCGACGAGCGCACCACCCGCCACCACCGGGAAGCCCTGGTGCGTGGTGCCCTGTGCACCAGAGGCGAGCCAGGCGCGCACCTCGTCCAGAGGGCGGTCCGCCTCCAGCGTCACGACGGGACGCAGGCCCACGTCGCGCACCAGCGCCTGTCCCAGCGCGTCCACGCCGTACTCCATGAGCACGCGCCCGCCACGTCGGGCCAGCTTCTCCGTCATGATGGAGTGGCGCATCAGCAGCGCGGACACGAGGTACGCCGCCGCGCAGCCGCCCAGCAGCGGCAGCAGGCCCATGGGCTGGCGCGTCGTCTCGAAGGCGAACACCACCGAGGCCAGCAGCGCGCGCGACGCGCCCGCGAAGATGGCCGCCATGCCCACCAGCGCCGCCATGCGCACGTCCACGCCGAGGCCCGGCGCCACGTACGTCGCCAGCAACCCCAGCCCGGAGCCCAGTCCACCGCCCAGGGTGAAGAGCGGCGCCAGCGTGCCGCCCGAGGTGCCGCTGCCCAGCGCCACCGACCACGAGATGAACTTCATCGCGCAGAACATCAGCATCGCCGTGCCCACGAAGCGGCCGGAGAGGATGTCCTCGATGTTGGTGTAGCCCACGCCCAGCGTGCGCGGCGAGAGGAAGCCGACCACGCCCACCACCACGCCGCCCAGCGCCGGCCACCACATCCAGTGCAGCGGCAGCTTCTCGAAGGCGTCCTCAATCGCATACACCGCGCGAGTGGCCAGCATGGAGGCCACGCCCACCACCGCGCCCAGCACGACGTAGAAGGCCAGCGCGGCGTCCGTCGGAGGCATGAGGTCCGGCATGGCGAAGGCGGGCGCGCCGCCCACGAAGGCCAGGCGCACACCCGTCGCGGTGGCGGTGGCCAGCGCCACGGGGATGACGGAGCGCGGCCGGTACTCGAACAGCAGCAACTCCACCGCGAGCAGCACCGCGGACACCGGCGCGCCGAACGTCGCCGCCATGCCCGACGCCGCGCCCGCGGCCAGGAGCGCCTTGCGCTCGTCCGCCGTGACGTGGAGCAACTGCCCCACCAGCGAGCCCAGCGCGCCGCCCGTGGCGATGATGGGGCCCTCCGCGCCGAACGGGCCGCCGGTGCCGATGGCCACCGCCGCCGACAGCGGCTTGAGGAACGTCATGCGCGGCGGAATCCGGCTCTGGTTGTAGAGCACCTGCTCCATCGCCTCGGGGATGCCGTGCCCGCGAATGGCCCGCGAGCCATAGCGCGCCATGAGGCCGACGATGATGGCGCCCACCACCGGCACCACAATGACCCACGGCCCCAGCGTGTTGTCCGCGGGAGACACCGGTGCCGTGGTGAAGCGGCCGAAGAAGGCCACGTTGGTGAAGAAGTGGATGAGCGAGCCCAACACCTGCGCCACCAGCCCGGCCGCGATGGCGATGACCACGGAGATGCCGCTGATGAAGACCACGCGCCGGTCCACCGGCTCCACGGCGCGCGGCGCGCGCACGCCCGCGAGCGTGGGGCCCATCGACGGGGCCACCGGCAACTTCTCCCGCGCCTCCGGGCCGGTGCCCAGGCCTTCTTCGACGCGTTCTACTTCAGGCCGCTCCATTCACCTTCTCCTTGCGCCGCCTGGGCGGCTTCGATTCTTCCTCGAAGAAGAGCGGCGGCGATTCACCATCCAGCCCCAGCTCCGACACCAGCGCGGACAGTCCGCGCGCCAATCCCTCGCGCACCTCGGGCTTCAGCTTCCGCAGGCCGGCGATGAGCTGCGCCTGCGCCATGGGCGGGGCCTCGCGCAGCACCGCCCGGCCGGCCGGAGCCAGCGACACCTCCACCTTGCGGCCGTCCTCCGGTGAGGGCCGGCGCGTGACGAGCCCCCGCTCGATGAGGCGCGTCACCACCACCGACACGCTGCTCTGGTGTGTGAGGGTGGCTTCCGCCAGGGTGTTGATGGAGCAGGGCCCGGCCTCCGCCAGCCGCTGCAGCACGAAGAGCTGCGCGCCGCTGATGCCCACCAGCCGCTCGGAGGCCCGGGCGGAGACGCGCAAGAGCCGCACGAGGCGACGGATGCCGTCCATCACTTCCCGCACCTCGCCCTGCTCCACGCCCGCGCCGTGATTTGTATGGGAGCCCATGTAACTTGCGCCGAAGGTACGCGCCGGGTGTTTCGCTCGCAATCGAAACGCATCACGCCCGCCGGGCAGGCAGGCACCCGGACTTCCAGCGTGAATCACCCGGACTCATGGATGTGCGGATGCGCCGGACGCGTACACAGGCACCGAGCAGCGGAGCGCAAGGTCATCCGCGACCACTTGGAATACGTCGCCGGTCCGTCGACAAAATCACACGCCGGCGAGCCACTCGCGCCGTCTTCCCGCAACAAGAGACACGCCCTTCTCCTCAGGAGCACGTGGTTTGACATCCACACGTCTGGCCTGCGCACTGGCCACCCTGTTCTCCCCCTTCATCGCCTTCGCCGACGCCGAGCCTGGAGGCGTGCGCACCAACACCGCGCGCCTGATGACGACGGACGCGGCGGAGGTCATCGACGCTCCCGTCCTCGGACTCCAGCGCACCGCCATTCCGCTCTTCGCGGGGCTCGCCGTAGACACGTCGCTATACGCGGACGCGCTGCTGGCCCCCAACCTGGGCCTGCGCTGGGCGCTGGCCGCGGGCCCGCACCGCTTCGTGGTGGGCGCGCGCTACACCGAGTTCATCGGCAAGTCGGTCTACTCGGACGCCGTGACGTCCAACGCGCCCGCCATCAAGAGCTTCGAGCCGGAGCTCTCCGGCCCGTCGTTCTACGGCGTCTACGGCCTCGCGCTCGGGCCGCTCCAACTCCAGGGCGAGGCGCGCTACGGCCACTACACCACCGACTACCTGTCCTTCACCGGTGGAGCCGGGGTCAACTTCGCCGGCCACTGGAGCGTGGTGGCCGAGGCCGGTGTGCGCGTGAAGGGAGGCTCCGCCTTCCGCGCGGCGGCCGGCATCCGCTACGGCGGTGACGGCCTGGGCTTCGGGCTCGGCGCCGCCTACGTGGACATGAGCGACCCGGCCCTCCCCGGCGAGAGCCTCCCCGTGCTTCCCGTCCTCGACCTCTCCTGGACCTTCCGATGATGACCCGCGCCTTCTTCGCTTCGTGCCTCCTCGTGCTGTCCGCGTGCTCGGCGGAAATCTCCGTCCAGACGGAGCCCTTCGACACGACGGTGCCCGTCACCTCCATCCTCGAGCCCGTCTACGCCGAGGTGGCGCTCGACCTGCCGGAGGAGACTGTCAACACCCAGGACCTGGACATCACCGTGGAGGAGGTGGCCGCCACCCTCGCGGTGGTGAACCCATCACCCACGCTGACGCTGCGCACGTCCGCGCGGCTGTCCTTCACCGGCACCGCCACGCCGGACAAGCCGAAGACGTACACGGACCTCAACCGGCCCGCCTACTACGCCACCGCGGCGGAAATCCTCCCCGTGCGCGACTTCGCGCCCAACTCACGCACCGAGGTGCGCATCGACAACCCCGCGCTGAAGGACGCCATCGGCAAGCGGCGCGTCTGGTTCATCGTCAGCAACACGGTGGTGCGCAGCGGCCTCGGCACGCCGGTGCTGCCGGTGAACATCCGGCTCGAGGACGTCATCTTCACGGCGCTCATCACCAAGCCCTTCCCCGGGTTGGGCGGCGCGCTGGAAGTGGGCGGGCTGTAGCGCGTCAGTGGGGGCCGGGCGTGGCGCTCTCTTCCTTCATCCACGCCCGGACCTCCGGCGACAACTGGCCGAGGCACTTCGCGCAGTAGTGGCCGGTGCTGTGGTCCGCGGAGGAGATGGCCTTGCCCTTCGCGTCCGACATGACGCAGCCGTCCGTCTCGCAGTGGTCGAAGCCCAGCGTGTGGCCGAACTCGTGGATGGCCACGTCCCCCACACGCCGCAGCAGCACTGCCCTCGTCTTGCTGTGCTTCCGGTAGATGTGCGTGGACAGCACGCAGGACAGGCCGCCCATGTTGCCCAGCCCGGCGATGCCCCAGTCGGGGATGTCGCCCTTCGTGGTGGA
Source organism: Pyxidicoccus sp. M6 (assembly GCF_055568925.1). Lineage (NCBI taxonomy): Bacteria > Pseudomonadati > Myxococcota > Myxococcia > Myxococcales > Myxococcaceae > Pyxidicoccus > Pyxidicoccus sp. M6. The sequence goes on from NZ_CM145714.1 coordinate 12,149,993, forward strand.
GATTTCCTCCTCGGTGACGGCCACCACCTTCCACGCGCCCGGCGGCGGGGCGGCGTCGATGGCCTCGAGCAGCTTCTCCGCGCGCCAGCGCTTGCGGGGCGCGTACCAGGCTGCCTTCGGCAGCTTGCGGGGCGTCTCGAAGCGCACCTGCACGCGCAGCCGCGCCTGGATTTCGCTGGCCACCCTGTCCAGCACGTCCTGGCTCACCTTGCCCAACGGGAGGATGGCCACCACCGGCTCGGAGGACGGTGACGCGGGCGCCGCGGCGGCGGGCAGCACCGGGAGTAGTACGGAGAGGCACAGCAGCAGCGCACGGGAGTGAAGGCGCATGGCCGCATGCTAGCCCTCCGTCCCGGGGTCGGGGGAAGTGGTCATATCGTCCCGCCGTGGAGTGGCCATTGCTCCGACCACTTCCCTGGACGATACGTGCGCGGGAAAGAGAGGACACCATGTCGTCCACCACCGCGTCCGTCAGCCACATTCCTCCCGCCACCCAGACAGAAGCCCCGACGCTGCGACGAACACTGGGGTTGTGGCAGGGCGTGTCGCTCTACGTCGGCTCGGTGCTCGGGTCCGGGGTGCTGGTGCTGCCGGCCATCGCGGCGGAGACGGCGGGCCCGGCGTCGGTGCTGGCGTGGCTGGGGCTGGTGCTGCTGTCGGTGCCGCTGGCGCTCACGTACGCGGCGCTGTCGCGGCAGCGGGCGGACGCGGCCGGGTTCTCGGATGCGATTGAGCGCGCCTTCGGCCCACACTGGGGCGCCGTCGCGGGCTGGCTCTTCCTGGCGCAGGTGCCCATGGGGACTTCCGTGGTGGTGCTCATCGCCGGTGAGTACGGCGCGAGTGTGCTCGGCGGCGGACAGGACATGGCCTTCGCCTTCGGAGCAGCGATGGTCGTCACCGCATACGCGCTCAACTTCGTGGGCCTGCGCGTCAGCGCGACGGCGCAGCTCGTGACGCTCGCGGTGATTGTCCTCGGGCTGGGGCTGATTGTCGGATGCGCGATGCCGGAGGTGGAGCCCCGGGCCTTCACGCCGTTCTTCTCGAAGGGGCCCGTCGCCGTGGGGCTCGCGGCGGTGCAGCTCTTCTGGGCCTTCGTCGGCTGGGAGGCGATTACGCCGCTGGCCCGCGAGTTCAAGGACCCGCGAGACATCTGGCGGGCGAGCCTGCTCGCGGTGGGCATCGTCGCGCTCGTCTACCTGCCGCTGGCCATCGTCACCATCGGCGCGATTGGACACGGGGACACGCACGCGCAGACGCCGCTCGTGCTGCTGGCGGCGAAGGTCTTCGGGCCGAGCGCCTCGCGCGTGGTGGGCATCGCCGGACTGCTGCTGTCGTTCATCCCGGTGAATGCGTACGTGGCGGGCACCAGCCGCCTCGTCTTCGCGCTGGGCGAGCGGCGCCAGCTTCCCGCGTGGCTCGGCGTCACCTCCGCGTCGGGCACGCCGCACCGGGCGCTCGCGGCGCTGCTCACCGTGGTGCTGGTGGCGCTGTCCGTGACGTGGCTGGGCCGGCTGCGCATCGCGGACCTGCTGCCGTTCTCCACGTCGTCCTTCCTGGCGACCTACGTGCTGTCCATGGCCGCCGCCGTGAAGCTGCTGAAGGGGCCGATGGCCCGCGCGGCCATCCTGTCGCTGGTGGTGTGCACGGCGGTGTTCTTCTTCGTGGGGACGCTCATCGCCTGGGTGGTGGCCGTCTCCATCTGCGCGCTCGCCTACCAGCGCTTCGCCGGCCCGAAGGCGGCGTAGCTCCGACTCACTCGGGCGCGGTCCAGAGCTCGCGTCGTGGACCGCTGACGACCACGTCCCCCAGCCGCAGCGCCTCCTCGAAGTCGTGCGTCGCGATTCGCAGGAGGCTTCGGGCGAACCTTCCCAGGGCCGCGAGATTCCCGCCCCGTCCGGCGCGATAGGCCAATCGCAGGGGCGCCTCCCCGGCACCGGCGAGGCGGTACCGCCGCGTACCGCCCACCCGAACCCTCCCTGAAGCGTCAGGCAAGGCGCGTCTCACCCCTCGTCGGTGTCGTCCTCGTCGGCGGCGCTGTCCGCCGCCGGCTTGCCACGACCCAGCAGCCGGTCGATGTCCGAGCGCGCCTCCGCGGCCTGCCCGGCGCTGATGCGATTCACCGACTCCAGCTGGTCCACAATCCAGTGCGCGCGCTTCCACAGCGCGCGAGAGCCGGAGGACGGTGAGCGCTTGCGAGGCGCCGGCAGCATGGCGGCCATGATGGCCCCCTGCGCCACGGTGAGCTGCGACGCGGACACGCCGAAGTGCTCTCGCGCGCCGGCCTCGATTCCGTAGACGCCCTGCCCCCACTCGGCGACGTTGAGGTACAGCGTGAGGATGCGCTTCTTGGTGAGCGCGTCCTCCAGCCTGCGCGTCAGCACCAACTCCTTCGCCTTGCGCAGCAGGCTGCGGTCCGTGGACAGCCAGAGATTCTTCGCGAGCTGCTGGGTGATGGTGGACGCGCCCCGGCCGAGGTGCTTCTTCTCCCAGGCCTCCTCCAGCGCCTTGCGCATCTCGATGGTGTCCACGCCTTCGTGGACGTAGAAGGCCGCGTCCTCGGAGATGAGCACCGCGGCCACGGCGTGCTTGGAGATGGCATTCAGCGGCACCCACTGCTGGCGGCGGCGGGGCTTCTTCCCCGCCTCCCGCGCCTCCTCCGCGCGCTTCTCGATGAGCGCCGTCGTCTTCGGGTTCTCCTTCTCCAGCGGCGCGGCGTCCGGCAGCGTGACGTACTCGTACACGGCGAAGACGACGAACAGCGCGGCGAGCACCAGCAGGACCTTGCGGCGCAGGGACTTCCGCCCCGTCGGCGCGGCGGCGCCAGACGGCGGCGTCACCGCACTGACAGGCGACGAGGAAGCATTGCCCGGCTCGGGCGCGGCGGGTGCCGGGGGCGAGTGCGCGGGCTCCACGGGGTCTGGAGCGGGCTGACCATCCGATGACGACATCGGGCCCGTGCATAGCGCCTCCCGGACCTCACGTCACCGGGGCACCTCGTCTGCGCAGCCACCGAGCGCCATCAAGCAGGCGGGCAGGCAGGCTGGAGCGCTCCGGGTTGTTCAGCGAACCATGCCAGTGCGCGGTCCCAGAGCGGACGGGCGCTCTTCCGGAAGTAGCCCACGTGCCCAATCGCCCCGAGCTCGCCGGGCTCGAGGTCGACGCGCTCGATGGGCGCATTCGGATAGGCGTTCGAGAGGAACGCATCCCGGGAGCTCGGCGGCGCCCACGCGTCGTCCAACGCGTTGACGGCCACCATCGGCACCCGAACCCGCGCGCATTGCTCACGCAGCTCGGGGACCTCCGGGTCGTCGAGGAAGTAGCGCGGGAAGCGACACCATCGTCGCCACTGGCGATACACGTCCAGCGGCAGGTCCTCCCCCATGCCGATGACACTCCACGGCAGATAGCCCTTCCAGCGAACGAGGGGAGGAAGGATGGCGTTCCAGAGCAGCAGGACCCGGACGCGCTCGAGGGGCGCCATCCAGCCGTGCCACCCGGCTCCCGCCGCGAACACCTGACATCCAGCCACGCGGTGGTGATTCGGAATGAGCCCCAGCGCATGGCCGCCAAACGAGTGCGCGGCGATGAACAGCGGGATGCCGTCATCCGCCATCGAGTCCACCGCGGCGGCCAGGTCGAGGCGCGCCCAGTCGAGGAACGACGCCTTGAAACCCACGAGCGAGCCGGGCTTCGAACGTCCAATCCCGCGATAGTCGAACGTCACGGTCTCGAACCCGCGGCTCGCCGCGTGCGTCGCGAAGTGCGCGTAGAACGTCTGCGGAACGCCCGTCGCGCCCGCGACGAGGATGCGCCCCCGAAGCGGAGCGTTCGAGGCATATCGGGTTGCGCCGAGCGAATAGCCATCCGACGCGCGCAGCGTGGTGGGTTCGCCATGAACGGGGCCGGTCACCGCTGCTCACCGGCCCCGAAACGTCGCGGCCCGTCGCTCCATGAAGGCCATGAGCGCCTCCTGGGCATCCTCGGTCCCCGCGAGCCGCTGGATGGCTGGCAGCAGCTTCGCAGCCGCGGCGCGCTCTCCCTCGAGAACAGCGGTCCTCGCGCTCTCCAGCGTGGCCTTGATGGCGAGGGGAGCCTTCGACGCAATCCGATTCGCGAGGCTCATCGCCGTGGCCATCAGTGCGTCCCGCGCGACGACGCGCTGAACGAGTCCCAGCCGGTGAGCCTCGCGTGCATCCAGCGCGTCGCCCGTGAGCAGGTACTGCATCGCGTTGCCCCAGCCAGCGGTCTGGACCCAGCGGGCCGTGCCGCCGCCGAACGGAAAGATGCCGCGGTCGATTTCAATCTGCTCGAAGGTCGCGTCCTCGGAGGCAACGGTGATGTCGCCCGCGAGCATCAACTCGATGCCGAGCGTGAGGCACTTGCCATGGACCGCGACGACGAGCGGCTTCGTCCGCGCGGGGCCGTGCGTCGCCCAGGGGTCCATCCCCGCCGAGCTGAACAGGCTCTCTGCTTCACCGAGCCGGGGAAACACATCCATGAGGTCGAGGCCCGCCGTGAACATCGAGCCATGCGCGAACAGCACGCTGGCTCGGACGGCATCGTCAGCGTCGGCGCGCGCAATCGCCGCTGAAAGCTGCTCGATGAGCGCGATGTTCATGGCGTTCCGCTTCTCAGGGCGGTTCAGGCCAATCTTCCGCACGAATCCTTCGGTCTCTTCTGTCACGAGCGAGCTCATGGGGCACCTGCCGGGTCCTCCGGCCCTTTACCAAACGGTCGTTAACTTAACGAGCGTTTGCCATTCGCCCTGCTCGATGTCAAGGTTGCGACCATGAGGTACTCGAAGGAGCACGCGGGGGAGGTCCGGCAGCGCCTCGTCACCGAGGGCGGACGCCACATCAAGGAGCGCGGCGTTCAAGGGGCCGGCGTCGACGGCATCGCTCGCGGAGTCGGACTGTCCGGCGCCGCGCTGTACTCGCACTTCGAATCCAAGCAGGAGTTCCTGTGCGCGATTCTCCGCGAGGAGCTCGGAGCGAGCGCACGTCGCTTTCTCTCCGCGAACGCGACGCTCGAGCAGGTGCTCGCGCGGTACCTGAGCCTCGCACACGCACGAGCCCCCGCGGCGGGCTGCGCGCTGCCCGCAATCACTTCGGACATCGCTCGGGGTGACGAGAAGGTTCAGCGGGCGTTCGAGGCCGGCTTCTCCGACGTCGCCGCGGCGCTTGCCGAGAAGCTGGGTAGCCGCGACGAGGCCCTGGGAGTCATCGCCGCGGCCATCGGAGCCGTCACCCTGGCCCGTGCGCTGCCGGATGACGCGGCCGCAACCGAGGTCCTGGAGTCGACACTCCGACTCATCACCGACAGCCTCCAGGTGAAAGCGAAGGGCCCGAACAAACGAACCGGGCGTCGCGTCGAGCGCTGACGCGGCCGCGCTTACCGCCGCTTCGCCGAAGCCACCCTTGGCGTCACCAGCGGCGCCACCCAGCGCTCGTCCACGGACGCGAAGCCCGCCACCAACTCTCCCGCGAGATATCCGCGGTTGCGCTTGTCACGGCGGCGAATCCAGTCATTGAGGACGCGGCCGCTCTCGTCCTTCCGCGCGTCGGGACGGGCCAGGTTGAACTTGCCGCGCTTCACCCCGCCTCCGGCCTTGTGCACGAACGTCACCGTGCCGTCCGGACCGATGCGCTCGACGATGCCGATGTGCGTGAGCCCATCGTCGAGCCGCCCGTTCTTGTTCCGGTCATGCGTGTCCCGGAAGAACACCATGTCCCCGGGCCGGGGCGTCTCGCGCAGCGTGCCCAGCCCCGAGGCCTTCCGATAGATGGCCTTCACGCCATTCTCCCCAGGCAGGGTCCGCTCCGGCATCAGACTGAGCCCGGGCTTGCGGTACGCGAGCTGCGTGAAGCCCGAGCAGTCGTCGTTCACCGTCGTGCTCACTGTCCGCAGCGTGCTCAACCCCACCCACGATTTCGCGCGCCACACGGCCCGCTCCGACAGCGAGACGGACGTCTGACGCTTCGCCGTGCTCCCGCGAGCGGCCCGCGCTTCGCCGCCCCACAGCAGCATCCCCAACACCGCCCCCACCCACACTCCACGATGCATACCCGCGCGCCAGAGCAACGCGCATGCCGCACCCGCCCGGCCGCTGGCTCGTCCACCCGTGGACACCTGCGTGGGACGCCGGTGCGACGCCTGTGAGGAATTGATTTCCCACACGGGACCTTGGGGCGACCCAAGGTGGAAACCTCCGTCCCCGCCGGAGCCCACGGCGGCGTCACGCCGCGCACGCGAAAAGGACTCACGCGCCCGGCCGGGTGCTAGGAAGGGCGGCGGTGCGGGGGAGCGTTTGCCCGTTGCCGCTTCACTGCCTGCCGTACCCACCGGGTGGGCGGCACCGGGACCCGCCCGCACGGGTGCCCCTGACACGGGGCGTCCCTAGCTTCAGGCCGTTGGAGTCAGACCTTCGTGAGCTTCGCCTACTACGACAACCTCTCCACGGCCCAGCAGCGCGTCTACCGGATGAGCGACGGCATCGCCGAGCTGCGCCTGCGCGAGCCCCGCACGCTGGCGCCCCACGTCGAGGCGCTGCGCCAGGCCCTGGCCTCGGGCGAGCGCGCCGCCCTGGAGCGCGCCACCGCGCGGCTGGGTGACGCGCTCTGCGAGCGGCTCGGCGTGGCCCCCGTGACGGTGGAGGTGCTGGAGGTGCGGCCCTCCTCGGAAACGGGCGAGCTGCACGGCCTCTATACGCAGACGCCGGGCCGGCGCCCCCACGTCCAGGTGTGGATGCGGACGGCGAAGCACGGGCGCGTGGTCGCCTTCCGCACGTACCTACGCACCTTCCTCCACGAGCTGTGTCATCACCTGGACTTCATGCTCCTGGAGCTGCCCCACTCCTTCCACACGGAGGGCTTCTTCAAGCGCGAGTCCAGCCTCTTCCACCAGCTCGTCCCACGAGCGCCCACCTCATCACCCCGCCGCCCCCGCCCCTCAAGGGTGTGACGGCGGACAACAAACGCCACATAAGTCAGGGCACGACGCGGCCCGGACGCTACATTCCCCCTCCCTATGGCGCATCCGACCGAAGACAAGAACTTCCGCCTGCCGAACACCATCCGTCCCTGTCGCCACGTGGCCACCGTCACGTTGGACCTGGACGCGCGGGCCTTCTCCGGACAGCAGACCATCGAGCTGGAGCTGGCCGAGCCGGCGAAGGAAATCATCCTCCACGCCATCGCCCTGCAGCTCGGTGAGGTGACGTTCCGCGCGGGCGGCGAGCAGCGCAAGCCGTCCTCCCTCCAGCCCATGGCGCAGAGCGAGACCGTGGTGCTGCGCTTCGACACGCCGCTGCCCAAGGGCCCCGCGACGCTGGACGTGGCGTGGACGGGCCGCTTCACCGAAGGCCTGCGCGGCCTCTATCAGGCGGGCAAGGTGGCGGCCACGCAGTTCGAGGCCGCCGACGCACGCCGCCTCTTCCCCTGCTTCGACGAGCCGGCCTTCAAGGCGAAATGGGCCATCTCCGTGCGCGCGCCCGAGGGGCTCACCGTGCTGGGCAACGGCCCGGTGGTGAAGGACGAGAAGGACGGCAACCTGCGCAAGGTGACGTTCCAGGAGACAGAGGTGCTGAGCAGCTACCTCATCGCCCTCGTCGTCGGCCCGCTGGTGGGGACTCCTGAAGAGAAGGTGCAGGGCGTGCCGGTTCGCACCTGGTCGTTGCCGGAGAAGGGGCACCTGACGCGCTTCGGCCAGGACGTGGCGCTCAACGTGCTGCCCCGCCTCCAGGAGTACTTCGGCCTGCCGTATGCCTTCACCAAGGTGGACCAGGTGGGCATCCCGGACTTCGAGGCCGGGGCCATGGAGAACGCGGGCCTGATTACCTACCGCGAGGTGGCGCTGCTGCTGGACCCGGCCACCGCGCCCCTGTCCGTGCAGAAGCGCGTGGCGGAGGTGGTGACACACGAGCTGGCGCACCAGTGGTTCGGCAACTGGGTCACCATGGTGTGGTGGGACGACCTGTGGCTGAACGAGGCGTTCGCCACGTGGATGGCCTTCAAGATTGTGGACCAGTGGCGCCCCGAGTGGCGCATGTGGCTGGACTTCGACGCGCACCGGGCCAGCGCGCTGCACCTGGACGCGCTCAAGTCCACGCACCCCATCCACGGCGAGGTGCGCAACGCGAGCGAGGCCGGTGAGAGCTTCGACGCGATTACGTACGAGAAGGGCGGCGCGGTGCTGCGGATGATTGAGGGCTTCCTCGGCGAGGGCCCCTTCCGCGAGGGCATCCGCCAGTACATGCGCAAGCACGCGCGCGCCAACGCGGTGAAGGAAGACCTATGGAACGCGCTGGGCGAGGCCGCGAAGCAGCCGGTGGAGGAGCTGGCCACGGCGTGGGTGGGCCAGAGCGGCTTCCCGCTGGTGACGGCGAAGCTGGACGGGCGCACGCTGCACCTGTCGCAGCGGCGCTTCTACTCGGAGCCCGGCGTGAAGAGCGACGAGAAGTGGCCGGTGCCCATGGTGCTGCGCTTCGAGGACGCCTCGGGCGTGCACGAGCAGCGCGTGCTGCTACGGGAGCCGCAGGCCGCGGTGAAGCTGGAGGGCTCGGGCGACGTGAAGTGGCTCACCGCCAACGCGGGCTCCACCGGCTTCTACCGCGTGGCGTATGACAAGCCCGCGCTGGAGAGGCTGGCCGCCAACGTGAAGGCGCTGGCTCCCTCCGAGCGCATCTCCCTGCTGGCGGACCAGTGGGCGCTGGTGCGCTCCGGGCAGGCGTCGATTGCCGACCTGCTCGATTTGGCCGGCCGCTTCGGCGACGAGGAGGACGACTCCGTCCTGGACGAGCTGGTGGGCCGGTTGGGCTACGTGGAGAGCCGGCTGGTGGATGGCGAGGAGCAGGAGCGCTTCCGCCGCTGGGTGGAGCGGCTGCTCGGCCCGGGCCTGAAGAAGATGGGCTGGCAGGCGGCCGCCGGCGAGTCGGACCGGGTGAAGCTGCGGCGCGCGGCGCTGGTGCGCGCGGTGGGCGGCCTGGCACGCAGCCCGGAGGCGCTGGCCGAGGCACGCCCGCGCGTGGCCCGCATGCTCAAGGGCGAGAAGGACGCGCTGGAGCCCAACCTGCTGGACGTGGCGGTGGCCATGGTGGCGCGCGCCGGGGACGCGGAGCTGTTCGAGACGTTCCTCCAGCGGATGCCCAAGGAGCCGGACCCGGCCACGCAGCGCCGCTACCTCATGGCCCTCACCGGCTTCGAGGACAAGGCGCTGGCCGAGCGCGCGCAGGGGCTGCTCTTCACGGACACGGTGAAGACGCAGGACGTGGCGAGCTTCGTGGCGGGCCTCTTGGGCAACCGCACCGGCCGCGAGGCGTGGTGGGCGCAGATGCAGAAGCGGTGGAAGGACGTGACTGCCCGCACGGGCAGCGCGCCCATGCTGCTGCGCCGCATCGTCGAGGCCCTGGGCATGCTCCGCACGCGCGAGCACCTGGAGCAGATGAAGGCGCTCTTGCAGGCTAACCCCGTGCCCGAGGCGCAGCAGGCCACGGCGCAGACGCTGGAGCGGCTGTCCCAGGACGTGGCCCTGCGTGAGCGCTGCGCCGCCGAGGTCTCCGCCTGGCTGAAGAAGCAGCCGTGAAGACGACCCTGACGCCCGCCAGCATCTCCGGCGCCCGCGAGGCCCTGCGCAGGGCCAACACCGCCTTCGCGCGGAGCTACCCCGGCGAGTCACCTCGCCGGCAGCCCGTGCACGTGGTGTACGGAGGCGCGCACCTCTTCCGCGCGAATACGGCGCGGAAGCTGGGGGACCTCGCGCTCGCCGCGCTGAAGGAGTACGCCCCGGACGCGGCCGAGCTGGCCCACAGCCTGGGGCTGCCCCAGCGCGGCCGCTTCGCCCAGCGCGTCTACGGGCGCGTGGTGGACAAGCTCGAGCGCGAGCCGGTGGAGGATTTGCGCATCGACTTCGAGGACGGGTATGGCCACCGCTCCGACGTGGAGGAGGACGGACATGCCATCTCCTCCGCGACGGAGCTGGCTCGCGGACTGGAGGCGGGCTCGCTGCCGCCCTTCATCGGCATCCGGGTGAAGTCCTTCACGGAGGAGCTGTTCGACCGGGCCTCGCGCACGTTGGATTTGTTCCTCACCACGCTGCTGGAGCACACGGGCGGGAAGCTGCCTCCGTCCTTCGTCGTCACGCTGCCGAAGGTGTCTCTGCCGGAGCAGGTGTCGGCGCTGGCGCGCATCCTGGAGGTGCTGGAGACGGAGAAGGGGCTGACGCCCGGCTCGCTGGGCATGGAGCTGATGGTGGAGACGCCGCAGGCCCTGTTCGACACCGAGGGGCGGCTCCACCTGCCCCGGCTGGTGGCGGCGGGCGCGGGGCGCTGCACCAGCGTGCACCTGGGCGTGTACGACTACACGGCCGCGCTCAGCGTCAGCGCGCATGCGCAGAGCATGCTGCACCCGGCCTGTGACTTCCTGCGGGACGCGGTGCAGGTGTCGCTCGCGGGCACGGGCGTCATGCTCGCGGACGGGGCCACCAACGTCATGCCGGTGCCGCCGAACAAGCCGCAGGGCGAGGAGGCGATGCTGCCCACGCACCGGCGGGAGAACATGGAGGCGGTGCATCGGGTGTGGCAGCTCTCGTACCGGCACATCCGGCACTCGCTGGAGCGCGCGTGGTACCAGGGCTGGGATTTGCACCCGGCGCAGCTCCCCGTGCGCTACGCGGCCGTGTATGCGTTCTTCCTGGAGGGGCTGGACGCGGCGTCGCGCCGGCTGAAGGCGTTCCTGGAGAAGGCGGCGCAGGCCACGCTGGTGGGCGATGTGTTCGACGACGCGGCCACCGGACAGGGGCTGCTCAACTTCTTTCTGCGCGGGCTGGGCTGCGGAGCACTGAATCAGGACGAGGTGCTCGCGGCGGGCCTCACGCTGGAGGAGCTGAGGAGCCGCTCCTTCCGCACCATCGTCGAGTCACGCCGGGGACGCGCCACGGGCGGGTGAGCGGGTCCGGGGCGTGCTGTTCGGAAATGTCGGGACATTTCGCGCGCGGAACCCCCGACATTTCCGAACAGGGGGCCCTCGAGACGTCACTGGACCGGCCCTGGGGTTGGTCCACGTCCCCCGCGTTCCTCCTTCCCAGGTGCCTTGAACGATGCGGCGACTCATCCTGCTGTTGTGCCTCACCACCGCCTGCGCGAGCCCGTCACGGACCTCCCGGCCGGGAGCCGGAGAGACTGGGACGAGGGCGGGCGGCACCGCGGAGGGAGCCCCCACCACCGTACCGCGGGAGCCCGAGCCCACGGGCCCGTTCGCGCGTGAGCTGTCACCGCTGCCGAAGCACCGCGTGGACTCACCGGAGCGCATCTTCACCGCCGAGGTGGAGGCGAGCGCCCCGCCCACGCTCGCGCGCAATGAAGGCTCCACGCGCATCGACATCCCGCTGGGCACGGAGGCCGCGCTGGCATGCTTCGTCTATGAGCGGCCGCTCGATGCGGCGGGCGCGCTGCTCGCGGTGGCAAAGGCGGTGCGCGAGGGCCCGGAAGTGACGGTGCGGCGCATGGAGCCCACGGAGGTCTCCGTGGTCGCGGGAGCGCCGGTGCTGTTCCTCCGTGTGGACTACGAATCGACGACACCGGGAGGCACGGGCGCGGGGCAGATGAAGCTGATGGTGAGCGCGAGCCCGGAGCTCCCGCTGCTCTGCGCGCACGACGAGCCCGGCTATGCGAAGACGTTCCGCCGCATCACCCTGGACCTGGCCCGCACGCTCCAGGTGCCGGGCCGCCCGCGTCCTGCCGCACGGAGCGAGGAACTGCACGTGCTGAAGCTGGAGGGAAGGCTCGCCGGCTTCGAGTGGCGTGCGTCGCGAAGCGAAGCTCCCGGTTACACGCGCACCGAGTCCACCACCAGCCTGCTGCTCCCCCGCGCGGACGGCACACTGCGCGCGGAGGACGTCACCACCACCACGCTGACCGATGAACTCGGGCACCTCGGGGAACTGCGCTACGCCCGCGCGGAGGACGGCACCCTGGCCATGCAGGTGACTCTGCGGCGCGAGAAGGAGCCGACGTCTCGCCCGACAGCGGCTGCCGAGGCCGGCTCGAAGAACGCATCAACGGCGGACAAGGACTCCGCCGCGCGGCTCGGGCCTGCGCCTCGCACCACCGAGCCCGCCGGCCCCGAGGGCCTCACCGCCCCCGGTACCACGTACCGCTACGAGGGCCGACAGGGTACACGCGCGCTGAAAGGCACCTTCACGTCGAAGCGGGGACTCGCCACCGACGAAGACATCCGCCTCGCCGTGAGCCGCTGGCTGCTGACAGGCAAGCGGCCACAAATCGTGCTCGACGTATACCGCCCCGGCGACGACGCCAGCGCGCCGGTGGAGCTCCTCCTGCGCAAGGACACCTCTCCGGGCGCCGGGTCCCGCGCGCTCACGTTGACCACGGGCGCACGCACCGCGAGGGCCAGAGCGAACGCCGAAGGACAGCTCGAATGGCTGGAGGTCTCCCGCCCCGAAGGCAGGCTCACCTCCGAGCGCCTCCAGGCCGGGCCCTGACGCCCTCGCGCCTTTCCGCACGCGAGACGGTGCGTCCCAACATCAAGCACTCACGGTTATCGATGGGGCCGCCGCTGGAGCAGTGCCCCCAGCTCCGAGCCGCTCCATGTCACCCTGATGCCCGTCCTATCGATAACCATGAGTTATCGATGAGCGCTCGGCTTGTTTGATGCTGTGAGCGAACCCGACCGCTAGGTTCACGCCTCATTCCTGGGGGTGACCTTTGAACAAGTGGCTGAAGCACGTACCGGGTGTCTTCTTCGACGTGGCATGCCTCGCGGGTGGAGGCTTCGCCGCCTTCTGGGCCTTCTACGGGTGGTACGAGGGAACCCTGGGAGACTTCTGGTTCGTCCGGCTGACGATGATGCTTCTTCCCGCGGCCCTGGTTGCCCTGCTCTCAGCGCTACTGCTCAAGGAGGCCCCGTGGCGCTGCTGGCTGCGCTTCGCGGTGTTCGAGGTCGGGTCCCTCTTCTTCCTCTATGGGGCTGCGGAGCATTCCTGGCGCATCGGATTCTGGAGGTGGTACGAGAGCCCACTCCACATCACGCTGGCCATCCTCGCGGACGCCGCCATCTACGCCGCGATGCTGGCCGCCGTGTGGCTGAGCCGGCGCATGATGCGTCCGGCCTGAAGCCGCCCTCTCACCACAGCATGTCCTGGTCTTCCGTGACGCCGGGCACGTTGGACAATTCGAGCGTCCGCCCGCCCACCTTCACCGTGCCCTCGAAGAAGCCCACCGGCTGCGCGAAGTGACTCACCACGAGGCGCAGGTTCTTCTCCTCACGGTGCACGTGGAACGGCTGGAAGCGCAGGTCCACCGCGCCGTCCACCGTCGTCAGCCGCCACGGCGCCATCAGGTCCTTCGCGTTGTATTCGAACCGCGCCCGGCCCAGCGGGTACAGCCGGTCTCCGAGCCAGAATGCATTCTCGTTCGCCTCGGCGTTGCTCTCGTTGAAGCCCTCCACGAGGTTGATGCCCAGCGGTGTCCCATCCGCCAGCCGCCCCGACGCGAAGGCCCAGCGCCACGCCGTGTGCCGCGCGAGGTAGCCCTGCGTGTAGTCCATTCCGCCCACGCCGCCGTCGAGCCGGAAGCGCTTCCCACCCGCCTCCAGGCTGCCGAAGGTCAGCAGGCCGTTTCGCTTCATCGTCACGTTGACGAGCCCGTCCCCCTCCACTGGCGCAATCACCGTCAGCGCGGGCGGGCCACCGGCCACCAGCAAGTCCCCCGCCCACTGGAAGGACTGGAGGCTCCCGGTGCGAAGCCGGCTGACGTCCACCTCCACGCGGTAGCGCTCGTCCTCCTCACCGCGCCGTATCGCCAGCTTGCCGCCCAGCGTCCGGAAGCACGCGTTGAGCCCCGCACCGGGCTTGTCGCCCAGCTCCACCATGGGCCCGGGCGCGCCCAGGAAGCTCACGTCACACAGCGGCCGGCGCTCCTTCAAATCCAACGCCACCGCGAAGGCGCTCGCCGTGTAGCCCAGGTCCACCACCGCGAAGAGGGCCGCGACCTCCGGCGTGGCCGCGAAGGTGTAGTGCCAGCGCTTGCGCTTCAGCAGGCGCGTGGTGCGCGTCGGGGACCACTGTCCCTGCAGCTTGGGGAGGTCCACCTCGGGCAGCTCGCCCTGGTATGTGCCGAATCGGGGCTCACCCCGCGCCGAGGCCACGGAGGGCGGTGCGGGGGGAAGGGAGGCTTCTCGCTCAGGCGTCATCTCCCCCCATCTGAGGACAACCGCCCGCGGATGTCATCCTGCGTCGTCGGACAAGGGCCAGCCGCCGACATTGCCGCCCCCGGGGGCTACCAGGTGATGTGTAGATCGAAACTCATGGGTGAGTGGCGCTCGGTGGCGATGGTCGCCTCGGTGCGCGCCAGCTTGAGCCCCTCCAGCAGGACGCCCGACATGAAGTCCGGCGTCACCTGGACCTCGTTGCGGAACTCCATGCGGAAGGTGCGCTCACCCACCTGCACCGGCGTCACGCGCAAGGGAGAGCTGTCCATGCGCAGGTGGTCCGGGAAGCGCTTCAGGTAACGCACCGGCCCGAGCATGGGCAGGGCCACCAGCACCACCCGGCCCAGCAACGTCTGACCGAACCCCTGCACGAAGACGCGCCCCAGGTGCCGCCGCGCGTCCTCGATGGGCATTTCCGGGAACAGGTGCCCGCACGCCGCGTCCACGCAGCGGTTGAGCACGCGGATGGGGTACTCCATCTTCAGCGCCCGCACGTCCACGCCCTCGGCGCGCAGCAGGTCCGCGAGCACTCCGTCCGCCCGGAGCCCCTTGACGAAGAGGCTCTCGAAAATCATCGCCCGACTCATCGGCTCGGAAGGCATTGGCGACACAGCCTCACACCGTCTGGAATGAAACGGAAGAGGCGGCAGGCGGGCAGGCAGGCCCCGCGCCTGGCCCCCCACGCTCAGCCACGGCCGAAGATGATGCGCTCCTGGGTGAGCAGCCGCGACGTGACGCGCAGCGCCAGCGCCGCCACCGCGAGGCTCGAGGCCGCGGCGATGATGAAGGGAAGGGGTCCCAAGGACTCGCCTCGCATCACCTCGCCCGCCAGCAGCTCCTGCCCCAGCACCGGCACCGCGAACATCCACGCCTTCGTCTGCAGCGGAGACAGCGCCAGCACCATGCCCGGCAGCATGGGCACCACCATGAGGAGCGACAGGTACGTCTGCGCTTCCTTGAAGGAGCGCGCATACGTGGACACCCACATCTGCACCGAGGACGCGGCCAGCGTCAGCGGCAGCACCGCCGCGGCCATGCCCAGGGCGGCGGGCGCGTCGAAGCGGGCCTTCACGCCCAAGTCCTCCAGCGGCACGCGCCGCACCACGAGCAGGTAGGCCACCAGCGTCAGCAGCACCGCGCCGCACGCCATGGCCACGGTGGCCATCCACTTGCCCGCCACCACCGCGCCGCGAGGAGCGGGGTTGAGCAGCAGCGGCTCCAGCGAGCCGCGCTCGCGCTCACCGGCCATGGTGTCGCTGGCCAACTGCATGCCGCCCGCGAAGGCGGCCAGCACCAGGAAGAGGGGCACCATGTTGAGGACACCGGCGGCGGTGCGCTCGGGCGTGGACAGGTCCAACTCATCCACCCGCACGGGGATGGCCAGCTCCGGGGCGATGCCGCGCGCATAGAGGCGTTGGTTGCCGAGCAGCTCCGCGTAGGCCTCCAACAGCCGCTGCGCGCGCAGGACGGAGTGGCGCGCGGACTGGCGCGAGCTGTCCTGCACGAGCTGCACGTGGGCGGTGCGCCCGGCGGAGAAGTCCTTCCCGTAGTCCTCGGAGACGATGAGCACCGCGTCCAGCGTGCCCGCGCGGATGCGCGCCTCGTAGTCCGCGGGCGCGTCCGTGAGCTTCGCGCCGTAGCGCTCCAGGAAGGCCATCAGGCTGGGAGCGTGCGCGCGTCCCACCACCGGCAACTCCAGCGGCCGGTCCTGCCGGTACCAGGAGGCCAGCAGGTTGAACATCACCATGAACACGGCGGGGCCCAGCAGCGGGAACATCACCGCGGTGAGCACCGAGCGCCTGTCGCGCAGGTGGTCCTTCAACTCCTTGCGGAAGACGGTGACGGCGAGGCGCCTCATTGCATCAGCCCCTGCTCGCTGCCGATGGTGGCCACGAAGGCCTCCTCCAGGCTGTCCTTGCCAGTGCGGGCGCGCAACTCATCCGGCGTCCCGTCCGCCACCACGCGGCCGTGCGCCACCACGACGATGCGGTCGCACAGCGCGGCCACCTCCTGCATGACGTGGCTGGAGAACACCACGCACCGCCCTTCCGACTTCAGTCGCCGCAGCAGCGTGCGCACCGCGCGGGTGCTCATGACGTCCAGCCCGTTGGTGGGCTCGTCGAGGAGCACGTTGCGTGGCCCGTGCACCAGCGCGCGCGCCAGCGCCACCTTCACGCGCTGGCCCTGACTGAAGCCCTCGGCGCGCCGGTCCGCGATGTCCTTCATGTCGAGCAGCTCGATGAGCTCGTCCACGCGCTTCTCGAGCGCGGCGCCGGACAGGCCGTGCAGCTCGCCGTAGTAGCGCGCGTGCTCGCGGGCGGTGAGGCGCGGGTAGAGGCCGCGCGCGTCGGGCAGCACGCCGAGGGCGCGGCGTGCCTCCTCGGGGTGTTGCACCACGTCCACGCCGTCCACCAGCGCGGTGCCGCCGTCCGGGCGCACCAGCGTGTAGAGCATGCGAAGCGTCGTCGTCTTGCCCGCGCCGTTGGGGCCGAGCAGGCCGGTAATCACTCCGTCCTGCGCGGTGAAGGACACGTCCTCCACCGCCGTCACGGCGCCGAAGCGCTTGTGCAAGTTCCTGGCTTCAATCATGCGCGGGGCTTCACATACCACGCCCCGGAGCCACCGCCCGGCCCGCCGTGCTACGGAGGGTCGCTGACGGACGGGCCGTACGAGGGGGCGTTCAGTTTCTGGATGCCGCCCCAGATGGGCAGGGCTCCAGAGAACTTCGTCTGGTCCCGCGCGACCAACTCCAGTTCCGCACGCAGGCCCTCGATGGCAATCCGGCCATCCTCGTTCAGGAGAGCCGCCCGATGTCTGGCTGCCTCATCGAATCGGGCCTCCAGAAGGCCGCGCTTCTCCTCTGCCGCCTGAATACGGTCCGGCAGGGTGGGTGTGATCTCCCCGGTCTGCGTCTCGTAGGTCCGAGCCATGTGCAGCACGGCCAGGAGGTTGAGGTGGATGGAGAAGGCCTCGGGCACATCCGTCGCGGGCAGGACCGACGCCAGCTCTCCAGGCGTTCCCAGGACCAGCGCGTCATAGCGCCCCCTGAACGGCTCCAGGGACTTGATGGGCAGACTGGCCTCATAGGCGAGTGCGTATGCCACACGGCGCCGCCAGGACTGGCCGAACTCATAGGACCACGAGCCCTCCACGCCGATGGCGGCGGACACCGGAAAGGGAATCCGGCCCGAGGCCGCCGCGGCGACCCGGCGCACGGCGTCCACCTCCGGCCCGCGCTCGGCTATCTCAGGGAGCAGCTTCTGCTCCATGGCCCGCGCCATCGCCTGACGCGCCGGGCTCGCCGCCGGGTCCACCGGAGGCAGCTCGTAGTGCAGATACCAATCGCGGAAGAAGCCGATGCCAGGCATGAACGCGAACACCATCGACAGTCCCGGCTCGCTCCACTGACGTGCCCCGTTGGGGCTGAGCCCGGAAGGGCCCCCCACGTAGAGCGATGTGCCCGCACCCACCAGCACCGCTCGCGACCAGCGCGCTCCCAGCCCCAGCTCCCCGGCGACGGTGCCCAGCTTCCGGAGCCCGTCGGCCAACTCCGCCGCGCAGATGCTCCGGGCCGCCTCCAGGGGGTCGAGGTCCGGAATGATGAGGTCCGCGTACATTCCACTCATGGATTCTTCTCCGAGGTGCCGTTCAGCGCGGCCTGCCGCAGTGGCTCGAGGCGGTGCGAGAGCTGCGCGTCCGGGAGTATCTCGATATGCGCTGGCGTCGACCTGTCTGGGACACCGATGCCGTTCTCACTGAGATGCAGTTCCCCGAACTTGCGGGGCGGCGCGACCAGCGCCAGGTGGGGCTCCCGGTTCAGCGCGTACCGGCTCGTGTTCTCCGGCCCCGGGATGTCCAGGTGAACCATGCTGCCGTCTCCGAGCTCCCAGGACAGACGGCTGGCACCATACGGACGGACCTCGAGTTTCGCGTTCGGCGGCCACTTGAGTATCCGCTCGACCTCGGCATAGGTCATCCCCCGCCGGAGGCCGAGCTTCACGCAGTCGAAGTTGAAGCGCCGCCCAAGGCCTTCCACGAACTCCTCGCTCGCCGCTTCCTTGTCCTGCTTCCCCTTCTGCTTCCCACTCTTCCTCTCCAGCGCCGCCGCCTTCGGATCCACCTCCTCCAGCTTCTTCAGCTCGATGGGGTAGCTCAGTTGCCGCGTCTCCTTCGCGGTGCGAATCAGGCTCAGCGAGGTGATGTGCTCCAGCAGCTTCGCGAGCGGCCCCGGCTTGTCCGCGTGCTCGAGCGCCAGGGCGTCGATGCGGTCCAGCACCGCCTGCGCCTTCTTGACCTGGGCCTCATCGTTCTTCGCCAGCGCCTGCCCCAGCTCCTCGAGTGCCTTCAGGTACTCATCGATGTGGCGGTACTCCTCCACGGTCGGCTTGCCGACCTCGACCTCCGCCCGGGCCACGCCCGCGCTGGGCTTGCGGCCATCCAGCTCCACCTCGCAGGGGCTGTCGCAGCGCACCGAGGCCCGCCGGCGCGTGGCCAGCGCGCCCAGCATCACCTCGAGCGCCTTCATCGCGGCGATGTCGGCCACCAGCCCGCGCAGCGGCGTGGCCGCGCGCTCCAGGTAGTCCAGGGACAGCTCGGTGACGGGCTGCCCTTCCTCGCGGCGAACGCGGCTGAGGAAGTAGCCCGCCTCCAGCACGCGCACGAGCGCGCTGCCCTCCAGGTCGAGCTGCATCACATACCCGGCGGCGGTGAGCAGCCCCTTGAGCGCCAACCCCACGGCGGGCCAGGGCGGAGGCATGCGCAGCAGCACGTTGCTCAGCCCGTGCCCGGCGAGGAAGCCCACGAAGGCCGGGAGCATGCCCTTGAACCGCTCGACGACCTCCGCTCCCAGTCCCCGGAGGACGCGTGCCTTCACCTCCTCCACGTTCTCGAAGTACGCCTGCGCTCCGAGCAGCACGCCTCGCGAGGGCTCCGCGATCTGCTGCCGCAGCGAGGTGAGGATGCCGCGCATCATGGGGTCGCTCACGCCGGAGATGTCCACGCCCCACGACATCTGCCGGGTGCCGATGAAGCCCGCGTCCCGCATCCGCGTGCCGCCGAGCGAGGGCATCGGCAATCCCCACGCGTCGTAGAGCAACATGCCGTCGGCGCGGTGGACGATGCCCAGGATGCCCCGCTCGGGCCAGCCCTGGCCGATGCGCAATTGATTGTGCGTGGCTGTGGGGTTGCCCCACGTCGCCTGCTCGAGGATGCGCTCGATGAGGGGCTCGAAGCGCGCGAGCGTCTCGCCTCCCTCGGCGGAGAACTCGCGCCAGCCCTGGGTGAACAGCTCGGTGAGGAACCGGCGCCGCACGTCGCCGCCGATGACCCGCGCGACCTCGTCCTCGGAGAGCCCCTCCGCGCGCGAGCGGGCCTGCTCGCCCCGGCGCTCCACGCCTCCGAAGTGCTCCAGCAGCTTCAGGTAGAGGGCCGCGAGCCCCGCGTCCTTCAGCACCGCCACGTCACCGTGCAGGGCCGCCATCGGCCACTCGGCGTCGCGCTCCTGCGCGAGCTCCCCGGCCACGGCATCCACGCTGGAGCCGCCAAAGCCGGCGAGCTCCAGCCACGTCGCGTCGTCCCCGGAGCCGGCGGCAGGCGTGCTCATCCACTGGAGCGTCTCCACGTCCGTGCCGAAGTACACCCGCATGGCCTCGGTGAACTCGGCATCGAGGGCGAAGACTCCGTCCCTGGAAGCGTTGGACGCGAACGCATCGGGCGACACCTCGACGCCCTCGGCGGAGAAGGTGTTCCCGCGGGCCATCAACAGGTCGGTCACACGTCGGGTCTCTGCCTCGTCACCCGTGAGCCGCAGGAGCCACTCGAAGAAGGAGGCGCGAATGCTCCCCTTCCACGGAATCATCAGCGTCCGCGGCGCGGCTTCGGCCTTGCGCTCCGGCGCGGCGGCGAGCTGCACCCGCGGAGCACCGCACTCCGCAGTACCGCCCGCAGGGGCCTGCGCACCACTCGCCTGCAACGAGGGCACCGCGCCCTGCTGGACGGTATGGACCACCTCGTGCGCGAGCAGCCTCAAGCCCGAGGGTGACTGGGGTGCGAAGCGCTCCGCGCCGAAGAAGATGTCCTGCCCCCGGGTGAAGGCCATGGCGCCGAGGCCGTCCGCCAGCCTCGCGCTCCGGCCATCCGCGTGGATGCGCACGCCGCCCAGGTCATGGCCGAGCCGAGGCTCGAAGAGACGCCGGACCTCGCCCGGCAGCGGCTGTCCACCGCCGTGGGCCGTCTCCAGCTCGGAGAGCGCCTGTCCCATTCCGCCCACCGGCGCGGAATCCAGAATCTTCCGCACCACCCACCGGCCTGCGCGCTCGGAGACTCGCAGGGCGGCGGACTTCGCATTCGCCGCCTCCTCGCACTTCGCGCAGCGGCGCTGGACGTGAAACACACCGCCGGCCGTGGGCTGTTCGCCCGCACACGTCGGGCACGGCGCGGCCCCGCGTATCAACACCTCCGCGAGCCGATCCGCTTCCCGCTCGTACGGGTCATCCGGGCTGCCCACCTTCAGCCGGGCCTGCAGCCCCCAGGCTTCCAGTGACGTGCCTTCCGCCTCCGAGCCAGGCCCGGAGAGGATGTGACGGAGCTGCGCCTGTCCTTCGCGGAGGGCGTGTCCGGCCAGTACCGGAGACGCCGCCTCATTCCGCACCGGAGCGCGGGACGACTCCCGCGCCACTTGAGTCTTCATGTCCACTCCCCCTCAGCGCCAACCCCTCCCGGCCCAACAGGGTGACACGCAGGGAGCCAACCACGGTGAGCGCGCTCGCGAAAGGCCCCGCGAGGTCGGGGACACGGACACGGCCCGTCAAGGCACCGGGCCGGCGAAGGACGTGAAGAAGGGAGGCCGGGTGAGACTCTTCCCGCAGGAGGACGTCAGCCCCTCCACCGTCCCGCGCGTGAGCAAATCATTCATCAACGTGCGCGCGCAGTCCGCGCCCACCGTGTTGTGGCCCACGCCGGGCACCACCACGTGCAGGCTGTGGTGGAGCGTGCGCTTCGCCTCCTCGGCCCATGAAGGCGGCGTCACCGGGTCCAGCTCTCCGGAGAGCAGCAGCGTGGGCACGTCCGACGCCACCCGCTCGCGGTAGCCCACGGGCAGCGAGGCCTTTGGCCAGTCCGCGCAGATGGCCAGCGTCTCCAGCCCCATGTCCGGGCCGAACCACGTCCCCTTCGCCTCGCGCTCCACCGCCGCCGCGTCGTAGTAGGGCGCGTCCTCCGCGCAGACGACGGCGTAGTACAGGCCATGGCTCACCGTGTGGCCCGTGCTCTCGGACTGGCCCACGCTCAGCGCCACGAAGGGCGCCCAGTCACCGCGCGCCGCCTTGTCCAACGTCAGCGGCAGCAGCGACGCCATCTCCGGGCTGTAGAGCTGGCTGAACAACTCAGACACGAAGGCCGAGCGCGACAGCGCGATGTCCTCCGGCACGCCGGTGAGCGGGTGCGGCACGCGCACGCGCGCGGGCTCCGCCTCCAGCTTCGCGAGCAGCGCCTCCGTGCGCGCCCGCAGGTCCGGGTACGCCTTCGCGCACGTCGCGTCCTTCTCGCAGTGGGCCAGCAGCAATTCCATCGCATGCTGCCCGTCGCGCGGCGCATTCAGCGGCAGGTACAGGCCCATGGGCGCCACGCCGTCCAGAATCGCGGTGCGCACGCGGTCCGGGTGCTGGCGCATGTACACCAGCGCCGCGCGCGTGCCGTAGCTCACGCCCCAGAGGTTCACCTTCTCGTAGCCGAGCGCCGCGCGGACCTCGTCCAAGTCGTCCATCGCGTTGGGCGTGGTGTACTGGCGCACGTCCGCGGCCCAGCCCTCGCGGCACTTCCGCACCTTCTCCACCGCGCCGCGCTCGTCGAAGCGCGCGGCCAGTCCCTCCTCCAGCGGGTGCGGCTCGCACTCCAACGGATTCGAGTCCCCGGTGCCGCGCTGATCCACCAGGACGATGTCGCGCTTGCGGCGGATGCGCTCCAGCGCGAGCAGTACCTGGGGAACGCGCGAAGCCGCCTGTCCCGGCCCGCCCGCCAGCAGCACCAGCGGGTCCGGCTCGGCCTGGGCCGCGAGCGCCGGCACCACCACCACGCGCAAGGGAATCTTCCGGCCCGCCTTCGCGGCGCGGTCCTCGAACACCTCGTACGTGCCGCACATCGCCTGGCTGGCCACTCCCTCCAACCGGCAGGGCGTCAGCGCCAGCTTCCGCGAGTCCGGGCCGGACGTGCCGCCCCGCGAGCAGCCCGCGAGCGCCAGCACCGCGAGTCCCAGCGCCAGCCAGCGCCAGTCACGGCGCCGGGGCGGAGAAAGGGAGGGGATGTGTGTCCGGACCCCGGGCAAGGGTGCCTCCGTCATGGTGCGGGGAAGGCCTGCCACATACCACCCGGACGAGCGTGCGCTACAGGCCCCATCTTCCCTGCCCGGACGCGGGGATTGAATCCGGGATAGAACGCGGCCGTCTGATGATACGCCCATGCCCAAGATGAAACGCGCCCTCCTCGTCCTGGCCGTCCTGTCCTTCACCACGCTGACGGGCTGTGCCGCCCTTCAGAACCTGCTGAAGGGGGCCTTCAAGAAGCCCACCGTCACCTTCAAGACGGCCCGCCTCTCCAGCGCGTCGCTGTCCGACGCCACGGTGGACCTCGTGTACGAGGTGAACAACCCCAACGGCTTCGGGCTGGACCTGGCCTCGGTGGACTACTCCTTCTTCGTCGAGGGGAAGCAGGTGGTCGCCGGCAAGCCGAAGAAGGGCCTGTCGCTCAAGTCCAACGGCAAGAGCGAATTGGTGTTCCCCGCCAACGTGAAGTTCGCGGACATCGTCCCGGTGGTGGAGACGTTCCTCAACAAGGACAAGGCCGCCTACAAGGCCGAGGGCAGCGTGGGCATCAAGACGCCCATCGGCGTCATCTCCTTCCCGCTGCAGAAGGAGGGCTCCTTCGAGGTGCCCAAGATTCCGCAGGTCTCCTTCCAGTCGCCCCGCATCAAGGGCATCAGCGGCACCAGCGCCACCATCGAGTTCCCCCTCGAAATCAAGAACCGCAACAGCTTCCCCCTCCCCGTGGCCGGCATCACCGGCGCGCTCAAGGTGGGAGGTGCGAATGTGGGCAACCTGTCCACAGGCAACCTGGGCCTCCTGGACGGGAGCGGGACGAAGCAGGTGACGCTGCCGCTGACCATCAACCTGCTCAGCGCGGCCTCGGCGGCCATGGCCCTGCGCTCGGGCGGCAGCGCCCAGGTGAAATTGGACGGCAAGCTCACCTCGGACGCCCAGTCCGTACCGCTCAACCTGAGTCAGCTCCTGAACTTCGTGAAATGACGCCTGCTTGCACCCCGGGCGGCGAGGACTGAACCGCAGGGTTGTCCCGGGGCGCCCTTGACGTTACGGTGAGTCGTCCTCTTCCCAGGGCCTCCGGACTTCCGCCATGCGCCGCATCCTCTTCAAGTCCAAGATTCACCGCGCGACCGTCACCCAGGCTGACCTGGACTACGAGGGCTCCGTCACCATCGACGTGGACCTGCTGCGCGCCGCCGACATCCTCCCCTACGAGAAGGTGGCCGTCTGGAACGTCACCCGGGGCACGCGCCTGGAGACGTACGCGCTCGAGGGCCCCTCGGGCAGCGGTGTCATCTGCATCAACGGCGCGGCCGCGCATCTCAACCAGCCCGGCGACCTCGTCATCCTCGCCACCTTCGCCGAGGTGGAGGAGGCGGAGCTCGCCGGCTGGAAGCCCACCGTGGTGTTCGTGGACGGAAAGAACCGCATCGTCCCCGGCATCAAGGAAGAGATTCCGGGCCCCCAGCGCCGCTCGGCCTGAGCGGCGTTCCGCCCCGCTTTGCCCCACCGGGGGCCTTTTTGCCATGCTCCGCCCATCCTTAGTGGAGGGGCGTGAAGCCCCGGAGGCATGAAAACGATGAGGCGGATGTGGACGGCGGCCGGCGCGCTGGCGCTGGTGCTCTCGGGTTGTACGGCCATTGGCTCGTTCCGTCCCAACCCCAACGACGAGGACCCCCTCTACGCGGCCGTCCCCGTCGTGAAGGCGCCGCCGAAGGACCGCTGCCAGGCGCATGGCAAGTCGAGCGGCGTGCGCTCCGCGTGTGACGACGCCCTGTACCTGGCCACCGAGTACACGCGGCGCCTGTCCGTGGGCGACGAGGTGTGCATGGAGGGCGGCTACGGCGAGGAGCCCGGCTCCGCGTGCAAGGCGCGCGCGGCCGTCATCGACACGTCTCCCAATCAGGTGAAGCTGGAGGTGCGCGGGGCGAAGCCGGACTCGCGCTGGTTCAACGTGGAGATGCGGCACGCCTGGTACGAAGAGGGCGCGCTGGTGGACCTCTACCTGTCCGAGCGGGGTTATTAGAGGACAGGCGGAACTCGAGGAGGAGTGACGGATGGGCTTCTACGACAGCGTGGCCGAGCGGCTGGCCTTCATGAAGAAGCTGACGCCGAGCGAGATGAAGAAGCTCGGTTCGACGAAGCTGTCGGACATCGTCCTGGCGGAGGTGGCGCGCGCCCGCGTGCGGGTGGCGGAGCTGGAGAAGCGCTACCCCAACACGCCGCCGAAGGAGCTGGCCCAGCGCCTCATCGACGAGAAGAAGAACCTCGCCGGCATGGTGGGCGGCGTCAGCGGCGTCTTCGGCCTGGTGGCGGTGCCGGCGGACCTGCTCTTCATGGCGTACCTGCAAATCATCCTGCTCACCGACGTGGCCACGCTCTACAAGGCGAACCTCAAGACGGAGCGCGCGCGCGGGGAGATGATGGACCTGTTCGGCTACGCCAACGGGCTGGGCCCGATTCACCGCGCGGGGCCGAAGGTGATGGGGAAGCTGGCCGCCATGCTGCTGGAGAAGGGCGGCATGCATACGCTGGGACGGGCCATGCCGCTGGTGGCCGCGCCGATTACGGCCTACTTCAACAACCAGCACATCCAGATGGTGGGCGAGCAGGCCGTGCGCTTCTACGAGGGCTTCGACAAGGCCCACGCCAAGGCCAAGGCCCAGCGACAGAAGGCCAGCGGGAGCTGAGCCGCCCGGCGCTTTCGCCTCGCGGCTCCAGCTTCACCTCACGGCCCGGGCACCTGCGCGTAGCCCAGCAGCCGGTCCATGCGGCTGAAGTCGTAGCTGAAGCCCTGCACGCGCGAGCCGTGGCTGCCCTCCACCGTGTAGAGCACGCCGTACGCCACGTGATGCACCAGCCCCACGTGGTCCTCGCGGCCGTCCGCGTCCGCGCGAGACCAGACGACGAGGTCCCCCGGCTGCGGCATGTACTGCTCGCCGGACAGGTGCGCCCAGCCGCGCTGCCCCAGCTCACCGAAGAGCTTCCGCGCGCTGACGGTATACGGAAAGGGCGGGCCGCCCGGGTCCTGCCAGAAGCACCAGCTCACGAAGGCGGCGCACCACGAGCCGCCCTCGGGCACGAGGCCGTGGAGGTACTTGCGAATCCACGGCCCCGCGTTGGGGCCGCCCTCCTCGCCCGCGCCGGCCTTCATCTCGCCGATGGCCACCTCCAGCGCATGCCGCCCGCGCGCGCTGCCGCCCAATTCGGGCAGCGGCATCCGCGTGAAGTCGATGGCCGGCGGGTGGAGGAGGAAGGGCCGCACGTGCGTGAGGCTCCACCACGTCGCTGGCCCCACCTCGCCGTCTGGCACCAGCGGCTCGCCGTTGGAGTCCAGGTTCTGCGCCTGGTAGGTGACGACGGTCACCCGTGTGACTTCGCCGAAGTCGCCGTCCACGACCAGCGGGTAGCCCCGCCGGGTGAGCAACTCCTGCAGCCGCCGCACCTCCGGCCCCGAGTCCCCCAGGGCCAACCCGCGCGCCATGGTGTGCCGTCCCCCGTCCCTCCCAAGGTGGGACGCCTCGTGCCCCGGGACTCCTGGCGGAAAGGGGCGGCGCGAGCCCGGCGATGAACGTCACGCCCACCCTCCGGGGTGGAGCGGCCGGGCAGGGACTCGCGGTGAATCCGCGGGGCCACGGACGGGGCGGCTCACCGCGCGATTGAGGGTGAATTCCAAGCGGTCCGATATGCCTCCGAGCGCCGGACGTTGTTTCTCCCAGCCGGGGCGCAAGCCCCATCGAAGCTGGGCGGCAGGGCGGACTTCTCGGCCGGAGGAGCCGCGGCCCCCGTGAGCGGAGGCAGGCAGATGTCCGAACTCTCGATGGAAGTGCGGGTGCAGGTCGCGAGGTTGCGGAATCTCATCATCGACGTAGCGCGCTGCGGCGCGCTGAACAGCCCGCTGAGCTCGCTCCCCCATACGGAGCTGGACCCCATGGAAGTCCAGGCGATCTGGTGGCTGAAAGCCGAGAGCCTCCTGCCCGTGAACGCGCTCGCGGAACGGCTGGGCGGCATTGCCCTTCCCCGTCTCAGCCGACTGCTGGACCGGTTGGAGGACGCGAAGCTCGTCCAGCGCGAGCGCTCCGTGCGGCATGACCGCCGCCGCGTGCGGGTGCGTCTCACCGAGCAGGGCCGCGCCCTGGCGGAACAGGCGGACGCGGTGGTGCAGGAGCGCATGGCTCGGCTGTTGCTGCCCCTTGGGGGGGAGCAGCGCAGCGCGCTGGTGGACATGCTGGAGGGTTGGGTGGAGGCCATGGGCTGCTGGAACCGCGCGGAGGAGCTCGGCGCTACCGAGGAGGCCGAGCCGGCGTCCACCGAGCCGGCCGTGGTGGTGCCGCCCGAGACGCGCGCGCCGCGTCCCATGCGCACCCACGCCGAGCCCGACGCCATCACCGCCAACGCGGCCTGATGCGCTGGGAGCCCGGGGATGGGCCCGGGCTCCCAGCCGCATCACCAGCGCACGTCCACCACGCCCGCCGTCTCACAGGCGGCGGAGGCCTCGCGCGGGAGGCAGTGCGCCTGACGAGCTGCCGCTGGTGACGAGTGCTCCGTACACGGGGGCCCCCGCAGTGCCACCGTGCCGCTGACGCCGCCCGAGAAGAGCGCGTCCACGTCGAGCACCACCGACTCCACACGACCCTCGCGCAGCGGCACTTCGATGGGGCCGCCTTCACGGCGGCACGAGGCACTGCGCAGCCACAGCCGCACGGCGGGGGCCGGGGGCAACGGCAGCAGCGAGAGCTCTCCCGCGTCCGACGTCAGCGGCACGCGAGCAGCACGCCCAGGTCCACGAAGCCCGCCGCGGGAGACGGCCGCACGCGAGGAGCCCCCGCGCGAGGTGCGTCCTAGTGGATTCGAGGGGTTACGGGCAACAAGCACCCTCGAAACTTGAGAGACGCCCAAGGTCCAACCGCACCCTTCCGTGAGTCGGATGCCGCCACGCCCTGGCGCCACGCGAAAGACCGCCCCGTAAATGCAACTTGATTGCATATACACCTCAAGTGCATCTTGCGGGCGCGTGCCTCGGGCCCACCCGGGCTCGCACGCGTGTCGCAACGGCAGTCCCCCAACAGTCCAACGAGGAACACCCGATGAAGACCTGGCAGCTATTCGAGAAGTCACTGCTCGCCGCCGGCGCAATCGCCCTGGCCACCGGCTGCGGCGCTCCCGGCGAGGAGCCCACCGCCGACACGGGCTGGGAGGCCACCCTGACGTCGGAGGAGCAGGGCCTGCTCGCCGCCTGCGACCCGGTGGAGCTGGGCGAGGTGGCCGAGCACGCGTGCGTCCACGCGGAGCTCGGGCCCTTCCAGTCCGTCACGGCCGCCACCCTGGGCGCGCCGGTGCTGGTGGACGTGAGCCTCCCGCACACCGCCTACAACGTCACGCTGCCCGCCACGGGCTTCTGCGGCTGGGGCGGCCGCGTCGGCTTCATCCCCGACGAGTCCGGCGAGTTCGCCTTCCTCCTGTCGCGCCACCGCGGCCTGCGCATCTTCGACGCCGCCACCGGCGCCGAGGTGGCTCGCGAGTGCCGCTACAGCGTCCCCACGAGCGTGTGCGGCGACCTGAAGACGGCCATCGTCGCGGACCTCGAGGGCGGAGTGGAGTACTACCTCCAGTTCCTGGCCATCGCGGAGCGGAACTCCGAGTTCACCCTCGTCATCGAGGAGGCGGCGCACGACCACTCCGAGGAGTAGTCGCGCCCGGGAAGCCATGTCCGCCCCCTTCCGCGTCCTCGCCCTGGCCACGTGTGCCCTGGCGCTCTCCGCCTGTGGCGGCAACACGCCCGAGCCCGTCATCGAGCCTCCGCCCGATGAGACGCCCGCGTCGACGGACCCGTGCGCACCCAATGGCCACGTCCATCGCGAGCCCACGGGAGACTGGTGCCACTGCAACCGCGGCTACCGCGCCGCCGCCGAGGGCCTCGCCTGTGAAACGGACCCCGACTATGTCCCCAGCGAGGGCTTCAGCTTCGGCGACAACGGTGAGCACGCCTGCTGGCACGTCACCAACGGGCCCTACGTCACCGTCACCGCGTCCACCACCCGCCTGCCCCGCGTGGATGACTTCCACACGTACTACACGGTGAAGCTCCGTCCGGAGGGAGGCCAGTACACGGGCACCTTCAGCTACAAGGCCTTCGCCACCGGCAACTTCGTCATCTACCTCAGCACCCCGGACGTCCCCGTCACGCTGGTGGAGACAGCCATCGGGACGACGGTGACGCCAGCCGGCACACGGCCCACCGACGACCACTGTGACGGCCTGAAGCACATGATTGGGTACGAGCTGACGGACCGCGTCCAGTACACGCTCACGCTCGGCCCCACCACCCTGCCCGAGCCAGGCATGGTGATTGAGCACCTGCCCTGACCACACGCCCCCTCATTCACGGTGACCGCGCGCCACGCACGCGGACACAGGGAGATGACCGGGCCGTTATTGCAACTCAGTTTCATCAGCCACTTCGAAAGGAACCCCACATGAATCGGATGAACTGGAAGCTCTGCGGTGCGCTGTTGGGCCTGTCACTGGCGGCCTGCGGCCCCGTGGAGGAGGACGGACTGGAGGTGTACGGGCAGCAGGAGCAGCAGCTGCCCGCGGACTGCACGTCGGTGGATGACACCAACATGACGGACCATGCGTGCGTCCACTACGGCAACAGCGCGGACAACGTGAATGTGACGGCGAGCGCCACGCGCACCACCAGCGCTCCTGCCATCAGCACGAAGCACAAGCACTACACCGTGACGCTGCCGACGGGCGCGGAGGGCTCGGTGACGTATGTCCCCTCGGCCACCACGGCGGGGGACACCACGGAGTCCATCGCGTTCTACCTGGCGCCGTCGGCGACACTCACCGTGCTGACCTCGGGCGGCACCACCGTGACGCCCGGGCTGAGCGAAGTCATCACCTCGGGCTGCGGGCTGTCGAAGGTGGTGACGTATGACCTGACGGTGGGCAGCACGTACATCCTGGCCATGGGTCCCGTCACCGGGAACCAGGTGCGCGTGGTGCCGGAGTACCTGGATGACAACCGCGTCCGCTGGTACCGCGACGCGGACGGCGACACCTACGGCACCAGCACCAACTCCATCCTCACCGCCTGCGAGCCGCCGTCCGGCTACGTGAATCGTCGCTTCGACTGCAACGACAACGACCCGGCCATCTTCAACTGCTGACCGTCTCACGCGAGCCCTCGGGCTCGTAGCACCGTGCACGTCCCGCTGACGCATCAGCGGGGCGTGCTTCTTCGCGCCGGCTTCCGTCGCCGCTGCTCATGCACTCCCCGCGGGTGCACTCGCCGCCTGCGTTCCCTTCTGGAGCAATCCCCATGCGACTCGCCCATGCCACCGCCCTGCTCGCCACCTGTGTCGCCCTCGTGCTGTCAGGCTGCGACAACGACGACCCTCCCGACACACCGGATGCGGGCACACAGCCCGACGCGGGAGACACGTCCGCGCCCACCGTGACGAGCACCACTCCCGCCTCGGACGAGGCACACGTGGCCGCTGACTCCGCCATCACCGTGCACTTCAGCGAGCCCATGAAGTCCGACCGGGGCACCGTGCGCGTCTCCGTGGACGGCGCGCAGCGGGCGCTCGGCATGAGCCACTGGAAGGAGGAGGGCCGCGCCTTCATGGTCCACCCCTCCGAGCCCTTTCCGTCAGGCGCGCGCGTCCAGGTCACCGTCGAGGCGGACTTCGAGGACGTCTCCGGCAACCGGCTCGCCGCGCCGCTCACCTTCCAGTTCACCGTGCACGGGACGGCCGCCGCCCGGCCGCACGTCACCGCGTCAACTCCCTCCGAGGGCGCCACCGGCGTCCTGCCCGTGGAGCTCTACAAGGCCGACGCCACCAACCTCGCTCAGCGCAAGGTGCTCGCCCTCACCTTCAACGAGCCCATGGACACCTCGACCGCGCAGGTGACGCTGCGGGACGTGACGACGCCCGCCAACGCCCCGCGCACGCTGACGGGCACGTGGTCCGCGGACGGCCTCACCCTGACAGTGGTCATTCCCCGCCCGGAGCCGGACCTGCCGCCGCTGGAGCAGGAGAACCAGTACACGCTCGACCTCGCGGGCCTGCGCGGTGCCACGGGCCAGCCGATGGACACGGCCCACGCCAGCCTTGGAGACGGGAAGCTGGACTTCACCACCGGCCGGCGCGACGCCAACGTCGAGCACGCCTGCACCCACGCGCTGCTCAACCCACCCATGGCCGTCACGGCCGGCAATTCGCCGACGAGCTTCTACCCGGCCACGGACACGGGCCACACCTTCTACGGCCTCATGCTGCCGGCGGACGGCGCATCCTTCCGGGGCTACACGGAGGTGGTGACGGACCCCGACCGGGACGGGAGCGTCGCGCTCTACCTCAACCAGTCCGTTCCCCTGACGGTGCACGACACGACGGAGGGCGAGACACTCGTGACCTCCACGCTGGAGCCCGCCGCGCCCGTCTGCGTCCCGGCGATTACGCACGTGGCGAAGTTCCCCGCGCCGTCGGGGGACCGATTCCTACGGCTCACCTTCGGGCCCACGACACACGAGACGCTCACCTTCGTCTTCGAGCGGTACTGAGGGCACTGTCTGTCGCGCAGGAAACCGTCGTCCTGCCCTGAATTGGACCAAGACGATGGCGACTCGTAGCGTCGGGTTCCTCACGTCCCCCCAGCCGAGGCTCCCTCGCCGCGTATGCGCTTCCTCCCTTCCGCACGCCCGCTCCTGACGGCGTGCGCGCTGCTGCTGCTCCCTGGCTGCTTCCACCTCTTCGGGGGTGGAGGCGGTGGCTCGACGGAGTTCAAACCGCCCCGGCGCGTGAATCCGGCGGACGTGGCCGTGCCGGAGGGCTACCGCGTCGAGGTCGTCGCCACCGGCCTCACCTACCCCACCGGCATCGCCTTCGACGGGGACGGCACGCCCTACGTCACCGAGTCCGGCTACAGCTACGGCGAGGACTTCGCCCAGTCGCGCCTGGTGCGCGTGGAGAAGGACGGCAGCCTCACGGAGATTGCTCGCGGAGACCATCCGCCCTGGACAGGCGTTGCCTGGTACCAGGGCGCCTTCTACGTGGCCGAGGGCGGAGTGCAGGGCGGCGGCCGCATCGCGCGGATTACGCCGGATGGCCGCACGACGCCGCTCGTGTCCAACCTGCCCAGCCTCGGGGACCACCACACCAACGGCCCCGCGGTGGGGCCCGACGGCGCGCTCTACTTTTCCGTGGGCACCGCGACGAACTCGGGCGTGGTGGGTCCGGACAACGCGAGCATGGGCTGGCTCCAGCGCAACCCGGCCTTCCATGACCTGCCGTGCCGCGACATCACCCTCGCGGGCGTCAACATCCCCAGCGACAACCCGCTCGCGCCGAACACCGGGCGCGTGAGCACCGGCGCCTTCGTCCCCTTCGGCACGGAGACGAAGCCGGGCCAGGTCATCAAGGGCGCCATGCCGTGCAGCGGCGCGGTGTTCCGGCTCGTGCCCGGCTCCACGGACCCGGAGTTGGTGGCGTGGGGCTTCCGCAATCCGTTCGGCCTCGCGTTCGCTCCGAATGGCCGGCTGTACGTGACGGAGAACGGGTACGACGTGCGCGGCAGCCGGCCGCTGTTCGGCGTGGCGGACTACCTCTGGGAGGTGGAGCAGGGCGCGTGGTACGGCTTCCCGGACTACGCGGGCGGCATGCCGGTGGACCAGGAGTGGTTCAAGGTGCCCGGCGGAGACGTCCCCAAGCGCGTCCTCCAGGAGCCTCCGGGCAAGGTGCCCCGGCCGGTGGCGCTGTTCGGCGTGCACTCGTCCTCCAACCACTTCGACTTCTCGCGCAGCCCGGAGTTCGGCCACGTGGGCGAGGCCTTCGTCGCGCAGTTCGGGGACCAGGCTCCAGACACCGGCGAGACGATGGCTCCGGTAGGCTTCAAGGTGGTGCGCGTGGACGTGTCCAACGGCGTCATCGAGGACTTCGTCGCCAACAAGGACAAGGGCAGCGGCGGGCCGGCGACGAAGCTGGGCAAGGGAGGGCTGGAGCGGCCCATCGACGCGCGCTTCGACCCGAGCGGCCGGGCGCTCTACATCGTCGACTTCGGGGTGATGCTGGTGAAGGCGAAGGGCGTCATCCACCCCTTCGAGAAGACGGGGGTGCTGTGGCGCATCACCCGCGCGGCGCCGGAGGCGAAGCCATGAGGAGCGCCCTACTGTGCGTGCTGGCCCTGGCCATGGTGACGGTGGCGGCCTGTGGCCCCTCGCGCCGGGGTCCCGCCTTCGGCACGCCCCGCGAGTTCAATGCGCAGCAGCAGGAGGGCCGTGTCCTCTTCATGCGCAACTGCAATCCCTGCCACCCGGGCGGCTCCGGCGGGCTCGGGCCGAGCATCAACAACAAGCCCCTGCCCTCCATTGCCATGCGCACGCAGATTCGCCGGGGCGTGGGCGCCATGCCTGCATTCACCGACGAGATGCTCAGCGACGCACAGGTGGACGCCATCGTCGCGTTCCTCAACAAGATGCAGGAAGAGACGAACTAGAAGCGCTGCCATTCCGCCCAGAGGTTTTCCACCGGCTTGCCGAGCTTCCGCGCGTAGGCCACGGCCTCCGCCGTGCCACCCTCGACGCCGGACCACCCATCGCGCTGCACGGACGTCCTGGTGCCGGCATGAGGCGTGAACGGCCCAGCCCCTGGGCGTCAGTGAAGCAGCCTGCCCATCGCGCTGCACGGGCGTCCTGGTGCCGGAGCGAGGCCTGACCGCTCCTGAACAGACGGCGCGCTCAGGGCAGCCCGCCCGTTTCGATACGCTTGCGTTCCGGAATCCCGGTTCCTAGCCTGGATTTATGGAACGACGCCGTCTCGTATCCCGCCGGCCAGCCCGCGCCCCCGAGAGCCCGCCGCCTACCGCTCCCGAGGCGAATGTCGCCCGCCGGCCCGGGCGCCCGAGGAGCGAGGAGGCCCACGGCGCCATCCTGGACGCCGCCCTCCAGCTCATCCGCGAGGTGGGCTACGACGCGCTCACCATGGACGCCATCGCCTCGCGGGCCGGAGTGGGCAAGGCGACCGTGTACCGGCGCTGGTCCACGAAGGAGACGCTCGCCGCCGAGGCCATCGAGCGCATCATGCGCGCCATCCCCGTCCCCGACACGGGCACCGTCGAAGGTGACTTGCGACGGATGATGCGCGACGCGC
This sequence comes from Pyxidicoccus sp. M6, assembly GCF_055568925.1. NCBI lineage: Bacteria > Pseudomonadati > Myxococcota > Myxococcia > Myxococcales > Myxococcaceae > Pyxidicoccus > Pyxidicoccus sp. M6. The sequence goes on from NZ_CM145714.1 coordinate 12,183,686, forward strand.
TGGGCATGTACAGGTCCTCGACCACCGGCGCGATGCTGTCCGGCTTCGTCGCGGCCATGGCCCGGAGCGAGCTCATCGCGCGGACCATCCGCTCCGGCTTCGTCGGCGTCCGTCGCGCCGCGCTGAGGCAGGTGCTGGAGCGCGGCGTGGCGCGGGGCGAGCTGCGGAAGGGGCTCGATTACGACCTCGTGCTCGACCTGCTCGGCGGTCCGTTCTTCTACCGCTTCCTCGTCACCGGCGGCCCCGTTGACGAGCGGTTCGCCCGAGGCGTCGTCGACGCCGTCCTGCGCGCCTTCGCGCCGAAGGACTGACGCCCACCCTTCCCACCACAGCCACCGAGGTCATGAGCCATGTTGGACTTCCTCTCCGACGAGATGCGCCGGGACCCGTACCCGCTGTTCGCCCAGGCCCGGAGCGCCTTCCCCGTGCTCCACGAACCCAACTCCGGCATGTGGCTGCTGTTCGACTACGACAGCGTGAAGCGGGCGCTCCATGACCATGAAGCCTTCAGCTCCGTGGTGGAGACACCCACGGGCAAGGCGCCCGATTGGCTCGTCTTCTCGGACCCGCCGCGCCACTCGAAGCTGCGCGCCATCGTCATGCGGGCCTTCACGCCGAAGTCCATCGCCTCCCTTGAGCCGCGCGTCCGGAAGCTGTCGCGCGAGCTGCTGGCACCGGTGCTGGAGCGCGGGGAGATGGACCTCGTCGCGGACTACTCGGCTCCGCTGCCGATGATTGTGATTGCGGAGCTGCTCGGCATCCCCACCGCGGACCGCCAGCGCTTCATGCATTGGGCGGAGGTCATCATGTTGCTGAGCTACACCGTCTCCGGCGGCGAGGAGGCGGCCCGGGCGCTGGCCGAGAACGCCGTGGTGAAGGAGGAGATGCGGGCCTACTTCGATGACCTCGCCGAGCAGCGGCGGAGGGCGCCCCAGGACGACCTCCTCACCCGGCTCGTCGAGGCCGAGGTGGACGGCGAGCGGCTGACGCCGAGCGAGTTCCTGGGCTTCTTCCAGCTGCTGCTGTCGGCTGGCACGGAGACGACCACCAACCTCATCAACAACGCGCTGCTGTGCCTGCTGGAGCACCCGGACCAGCTCGCGCGCCTTCGGGCGGAGCCCGGGCTGCTGCCCTCCGCCATCGAGGAGGTCCTTCGCTACCGCACGCCGGCGCAGATGGTGTTCCGCGCCACGAAGCGGGATGTGGAGTTGCACGGCCAGGTCATCCCCGCCGGAAAGCTGGTGCTGGTGATGGTGGGCTCTGCGAACCGCGACGCGACGAAGTTCGCCGACGCGGACCGCTTCGACATCACCCGCGAGCCGAATCCCCACATCGCCTTCGGACACGGCATCCACTTCTGCCTCGGCGCGGCACTGTCACGCATGGAGGGGCGCGTGGCGCTCACGGACCTGCTGGAGCAGTTGAAGGACATCCGGCTCGCGAGCACCGAGCCGTGGGTGCCGCGCAAGGCGCTCAACGTGCTCGGCCCCGTGAGCCTGCCCATCCGCTTCGAGCCCGTGCGGCGCGTCGCCCCGGGGACGTGAGGCTCACGCCGGCTCCCACGTCCCGGCGAAGGCGGTGTAGCGCCGCAGGTTGACGGACAGGGCGCGGTGCACCTGCGTCTCCGGCGTCACCTCCACCGGGGCACCACTGCGAGGGACCTCCAGCCGGTCGAAGTGCGCGCCCTCGAACCAGCGGTGCGGCTGCACCTCCACGACGAAGAGCCCTTCGTCATCCAGGTCCGCTTCGATGGGCACGAAGTCCACGCGCTGCAGCGCCAGCGGTGGCGGGAAGTCCAACGCGACACGGAAGGGCACGCGCGTCTCCTGGCGGAAGGCCGTGCCCTCCAGCACCACCGAGCGTCCGCCCAGCGGCGCTGCCTCCGCGCCTAGCGCCTTCGACGGAGGCTGGAGCAACAGCGAGAACGAGCGCGCCAGTCCGGCGATGCCCGGCGAGCGTCCCAGCACCCGTGCTTCGCCACCTCCCGCGAGCACGTCGTAGACCACCTCGCGGTCCCACTCACCGAGCACGCGGCCTCCGGAGAAGAAGTCTCCCTCGTGTGCTCGCACCGAGGGCACGAGCCACTCCGTCGCCCGGCGCAGCACGGCCGCCTGTGACTGGAGGGGCGACGCATTCTCGAAGAGGTAGATGGGGCCCAGCACCATCAGCCCGGAGGACAGCCGCACGCGCCAGCCGGTGTCGGTGGTGAACTCGCCTTGCACCGTCTCACCGGGTGCGCGCGCGGTGCGCAGCCCCATGCGGAACGTAATCGCCCGGCCTCCGGTGCCGGACAGGCCGCAGGCCGCGACGCCTCCGACCAGCGCCGAGCCCAACATCAGCGTGAAGGCGCGCCGCGTGGCGCGCAGCGAAGACGTCATGGCGTGCCCTCCTCCTGGAGGTCCAGGTACAGCGTGAAGGTGCCCGTGAAGGTGCGCGGCGCTCCCGCGGAGAAGTGACGCGTGGCCAGCAGCGACGCGGGCGCATCCGCGCCCCGGAAGTTGGAGACGTAGTTGAACTCCATCTCCCTCCAGCGCGTGTCGAGCAGGTTCTCCACGGCGAGCCCCACCTCGACGGCCTTCCACCTCGCGCGCGTGGCCACGTCGAAGAGGAAGACGGAATCGCTGAAGCGGTCCAGCGGGAGGGGCCGGGGGCCGATGGCGCTGTGCCCCACCGCCACGTTCCATCCCAGCCGTTCCCCCGCCAGGGTGGCCGTGCCCCGCACGGATGCATCCAGCCGGCCGAGGAGCTGCGGGATGTACGGCATCACCGTGCCGTCCCACAGCTTCCACTCCGAGGCCCCGGGCAGCGGCAGCGTGGCACGGGACCAGGCCAGCGAGGCCTGCACGTCCACCCGCTCCTGCCAGGTGCTCCGCGCGGAGACGAAGGCCCCCAGCCGCTGCGACGCGCCGATGGGCTGGTTGCGGCCCGCCTTCTCGTCGAAGACGAAGTCCTGCGACACGCGTGTGGCGAAGATGGCGCCGCGTGTCTCCAGGGTGTACGGACGGCCCTCGCCCTCCAGCTTCCAACCCAGCCCTGTCTCGGCGGCGGTGACTCGCGCGTAGGGCGCCAGCTCCGCGTCGGACAGGGCGGCCGCGTCGCTGGAGCGCGCGCCGAGCCCCACGCTGGTGAGCCAGCTCAGGCTCGGGGACAGGCGCACCTCGGCTGTCGCTCGCGGGCTGGCGAAGAAGCCGTAGGCCTCCAGCGACTCCTCGGGAATGCGCGTGCCGTCGCGGTCCTCGGTGGGCCGGTTCTCGTCGTCCACTCCGAAGAGGAAGGTGTCCAGCCGCACGCCGCCGCGCAGGGTGAGCCAGGACAGCGGCGCGGCCCGCAGCGAGGCGTAGGCGCCCACGTGCGTGGTGCGCACCCGGTTGTCGAAGCGCGTGGTGTACGGCGCACCGCCGCTGTCCCGCAGGCGCCGCGAGCGCGTGTGCACGTCGTCGAAGCGGGCCTCGTAGCCCAGCTCCAGCGGCATGGGCTGACCGAGCAGCGTGAGCCCCGGCGTGTAGCGGCCTCGCAGCCCGACGGTGGAGCCCTGGTAGTAGCCCTCCGTGTTGTCTCCGCGCTGGGCCTCGTCGACGGGTGGCGTGTCCTGGAGGAAGCCGGTGAAGTTGTCGCGAATGCGCGTCTGACGGAGGACGACGTAGCCCTGCTGCACGAAGCGGCCTCCGCGGCTCAGGCGGGAGCGCAGCTCGGCGGAGAGGATGTGGCGTTGGCCGGCGCCACCCTGGTTGGCATCGTAGAGGCAGAAGAACTGCGAGTCCGCGTCCTGGGCACACGGTAGCCGCGCGTCGACCACGTCCGTCTCCCGCACCACGCCCGCCGAGGAGAAGCGTGCGCCGGAGCTGGTGCCGAACAGGCGCAGCCGCGTCTCTTCGCCGAGCCGCAGCTCCACCTGCGCCATGGCGCCCGCGCTGGCGTGCGCGCGGTTGGGACCGAAGCCGTGGCCCTGGCGCAGCAGCAGTCCCACGAAGGTGGCGCTGCCGGACTCGGGAGGGCCCCACACCAGCGCGAGCCGGCGCGTGGCGAAGCTGCCGTAGGAGACGGACGCGGTGAGGCCCCGGCGCTCCAGGCCGAGCTGGTACTCCACCGAGCCCGCCACGCCGAAGTCTCCTTGCGACGGGTCGAAGGGTCCCTCGGTGACGTGCAGGGCCTCCACCAGCTCCGGGATGATGAAGTACGTGTCCGCGTAGCCGTGGCCGTGCGCGTGGGAGACCTCGTTGAGGGGCACGCCGTTGAGGCGCAGCTCCACGTCCTTGCCCTCGCCCGCGTCGAAGCCACGGATGAAGATGGTCTCCGCGTGGCCCTCGCCACCGTGGTTGGCGAGCATGACTCCGGGCGCGAGCAGCATCAGGTCCGCCGCCGAGTGGCGCGGCACGTCCGCGAGCTGCCCCACGGGGATGTGCAGGTCACCGACAGCGACGGGAGGCGGTGCGCTCGACGCGCCGCGCACGGTGGTGGAGAAGGAGGGTGCCTCGGAGGTGGGCTCGGCCGACTCCACGCCCGACCCGGTCGAAGTGGCGTCACCCTGCGCTACCTCCGCACCCCGGTCCTCCGTCCCGTGCGTCTCCGCGGCCACGGGCTCCAGGTGATGTCCGTGGACCGGAGGGACGAAGGTGACGGGGACATCGGCCCGCACCTCGATGGGTTCCTCGCCACGTCGCGCCGGATGGAACCTCCAGCGCACCGCAGCGGCCATGGCCTCCCGGTCGTACGCCACGCCCGCCGACTGCCGCACTTCCACATGTGACACCTCTCCCGCCGTATCGATGGTGAGGCGCAGGAGCACCGTCGCGGGCACCTCCGGAGGAGGCACGTCCGCCGGCAGCACCGGAGGCGGTGCGTCCAGGGGCACGGGCGGCGTCACGGGCACTTCGGCCGTGGCGCTCAACACGCAGAGCACCAACGTCGGAATCCACACGGGTGATGACCTCTCGCTCCAGCGCCCATCCAGGCACCGGCACGCCCTGATTACCCGGCCGCACGTTGACTTGCAACTCTATTGCATTTACATCCAGGAGACATGAAAGCACGACAGCAACAGTCCTGGAGGTGGTTTTGCGCGGCGCTGGTGGCCTGGGCGCTCGCGGGCGCGGCCTGCGACAACGTGGCCACCGGCGACGTGAAGGTGACGATGAGCGGTGGCGACGGCACCCAGCGCGGCCTGCCGGACACCCTCTTCGAGGATGGCTGGTCCATCCAGTTCACCCGCTACCTCGTGTCCCTGGGGGACTTCACCCTCACCTCCGCTTCCGGCGAGGTCCACACCCGCCACAGGCATGTCCTCGTGGACGTGCAAAAGGGCGACGTGCCGCTGACGGAGCTGAAGGGGCTGCCTCCGGGCCGCTGGGACGTGGGCTTCCGGCTGAGCCCGCCCCGGGAGGACACGGAGCTGGCTGACGGCCAGGTGTCCGCGGACGACGTGGCGATGATGCGCGAGCGCGGCTTCAGCTACTTCGTGGAGGGGCGCGCGGTGAAGGCCGGCGTGGGCGTGCTCACCTTCCGCATGGGCTTCCCCGTGGACGCGCGCATGAAGGACTGCATCAACGGCGTGGACGGCACCCGGGGCATCATCGTGCCGGAGGCTTCCGTGGCGGAGGCCGAGGTCACCATCCACGCCGAGCACATGTTCTACGACAGGCTCGGCACCCATCAGGGCGTGAAGCTCCGCTTCGACGCCATCGCCGCCACCGCCGAGAGTGGCGTCATCACCCCGGAGCGGCTCGCGTCCCAGCAGCTCACGGACCTGCACGATGCCGAGGGCCAGGAGCTGCGCGGCTCGGACGGCCAGCCCGTCATCTACCTCCCGGGCGCGTATGACGTGAGGACGCTCCAGGAGTTCATCACCCAGAGCATCGTCGACCAGGCGCACCTCAACGGCGGAGGCGTCTGCACCGTCGTGAAGTGAGGCACGCCCCTCTCCGGAGCCTCACGCGCTCATCGACAGTGCTTCCGGCGGCTCCTCGCACGGCGCGGGCTGTCGCGTGTCCACACGACGGGGCAGGCAGACGCGGAACGCCGTGCCCTCCTCCTTCGTGGAGCGCACACTGAGCGAGCCCCGGTGCGCCTCGACGATGCCGCGGGCGATGTAGAGCCCCAGCCCCAGGCTCTCGCGTGCCGTCGCCTCGGAGACGTCGCCCCGGCGGAAAGGCTCGAACAGGTGCGGCAGCAGCTCCGGAGGAATGGGAGCGCCCTCGTTGTGCACCTCGAGGAAGACGCCGTCGCCCTTCTCCCACGTGGACAGGCGCACCGGCGTCCCGTCCGGGCTGTGCTTCAGCGCGTTGTCCAGCAGGTTGGCCACCACCTGAGCCAGCCGCTGCAAGTCCCACGCGCCATGCAGGCTGTCCCGCGCGAAGTCGCACTGGATGACCCGGCCCGGCCGCGTCACGTTCAGCTCGTCCACCACGCGGATGCACAAGTCGTTCAAGTCGCCTGCCTGCGGGACGACGGGGATGCCTCCGCCCAGGCGGGCGCGCGTGAAGTCCAGCAGCAGGTCCACGATTTGCTGGATGCGCTCGCCACCGCGCGCCACGCGCTCGAAGGCCTTGCGCTGCGCGGGCGGCAGTGACTGCGAGCCGAGCTGCGCCTTCGCCGTGGTGAGGACGACGGACAGCGGCGTGCGGATGTCGTGGCCGACGATGCCCACCAACTGCTGCTCCAGCTCCGCCGCGCGCCGCAGCTCCTCCGCCGCGCGCCGCCGCTCCGCCAGCTCCAGCGCCTGGCGCTTCACTTCTTCCCCGCGCAGGTACAGGTCCACGAACACCTGCGCCTTGGCGCGCAGGATGTCCGGGTCCACCGGCTTGAGGAGGTAGTCCACCGCGCCCTGCGCGTAGCCGCGCGTGACGTAGGCCGCCTCGCGGCTGAGCGCGGTGATGAAGAGGATGGGCAGGTGTCGCGTGCGCTCACGGGCGCGGATGAGGCGGGCCGTCTCCAGGCCGTCCAACCCCGGCATCTGCACGTCCATCAGGATGCAGGCGAAGTCGCCGCGCAGCAGCTCCCTCAGTGCCTCTTCACCCGAGCGGACCGTCACCAGTTCCTGCTCCAGCGGCTCCAGGATGGCCTTCAGGGCCAGCAGGTTCGCCGGCACGTCATCCACGAGGAGGATGCGCGCGCGGAGCGGCGCATGGGAGAAGGCTTCGGAGGAGGGTACGGGGAGCTGGGACAGGGAAGGCACCTTTCAATCCATCCGCGGGCCCATGCCCACGTTGAGAAGAGGGAGCGGCGAAGCAGGGCCCCGAGAGCCCGCCCCCCGCGGACCGCCTCATCCTCAACACGCCTTTTTCCGCCCCCGTTCCCTCTTGGAGGTCCTGCCCCACTGCCCGCTCCCCCGCCCTGCACCCGGTGGAGTAGATAGGTGGCATATGGACTCTCCTCAATGGCTCCAGGCCCGCCTGATGCTGTGCCAGCCCGAGCACACCGTGCTGGACCTCTTCTTCCTGAGCCTCCGGCAGAGCATCATCGAGCTGACGGGGAAGCCCCTGGCCGCGGAAGCGCCGCCCCCGCGAAGCCTCTCCTCCCGCTCCGCCCCGGCCTTCCGCCCGGCGCGCGAGTACCTCCAGCTCCTCCATGAAGGCGCCACCGCGCTGGCCGCCACGGGCATGAGCTACGGCGACGCGGTGGAGAAGCTGTCATTCCACGCGGCCAACCGCATCTTCGCCGCGCCCGTGGGGGAGATGGTGCTGTCCGTCGCGGGGAAGGACCCGAACGAGGGCCTGTCCGTCACGCAGGGCATGGCCGGCGCCACGTCCACCTTCGGCGAGCGGGAGTACGAGCGCGTCTCGGACCGCTCCGCGCGACTCATCTTCCGGGACGAGTTCTTCGGCCCCGCGTGGAGCCGCGGCATGGCGCTCAGCGGGCTGCTCAAGGGCAACCCGCAGCTCTCCTTCAAGGTGGAGCTGGAGTCCGGCGAGCCGCCCTATCAGTCCTTCACGCTGCTCGTGAGCTGGTAGCCCCCGCACGCCGCCGGCCCGGCGGGCCCCCTCCCGGAAGAGGGAGCCCGGCTCGCAGCGGCGAGCGGTGTTTCCAGCGCCTGCCCCGGCTCAGGCCTGGGGCGTCTCGCTGGCGCGGCGTGCCTCGACTTCCTTCTTCACCTGCACCATGTCGAGCGCGCGCACCTGCTTCACCAGGTCCTCCAGCGCGGCGGCCGGGAGCGCCCCGGCCTGCTCGAAGAGGAGGATGCCGTCCCGGAAGACCATCAGCGTGGGGATTGAGCGAATCTCGAACGCGCCGGACAGCTCCGGCTGGGCGTCCGTATCAATCTTCCCGAAGACGATGTCCGGGTGCTTGCTGGAGGCCGACTCGAACGTGGGAGCGAAGGCCCGACACGGGCCACACCACGCCGCCCACCAGTCCAGGATGACGATGCCTTCCTTGGACACCGTCTCCTTGAAGTTGTCCTTCGTGATTTCCACCGCCGCCATGATGCGCCTCGCTTCCTTTAGCGGACTTCCAACAGCTCCACTTCGAACAGGAGGGTGGAGTTGGGGGGAATGACAGGCGGGAAGCCGCGCGTGCCGTAGCCCATCTCCGGGGGAATGGTGAGCTTGCGCACACCGCCCACCTTCATGCCGGCGACACCCTTGTCCCACCCCTCGATGACCTGCCCCGCGCCGAGCCGGAAGGTGAAGCCCTGGCCCCGGTCCCGGCTGCTGTCGAACTTGGAGCCGCTGGTCAGCGTCCCCACGTAGTGCACCGTGACAGACTTGCCGGCCGTCGCTTCCGCGCCGGTGCCCACCTTCACATCTTCCACCTTCAGGCTCATTCACCTCTCCTCGCACAACGGGGGTTGGACACCTTAACGCGAGGGGCGCTCACGCGCCGCATCGTAAAAGCGCGGTGGCGCGGAGCCCGTTGATTTCCGGGCCCCGCGCCACCCATTCAACCCGCGAATGCCACTTCCGCGACAGGCTTCTCAGAAGGTACCGCCAACGCTGATGGTGCCCTGGTAGCTGCCGCCCTCCTCGAAGTCACTGCCGCCGGACTCCACGCCCGGGGCGAACTCCTTGTCGAAGAGGAAGTTGTAGTTGGCGCGTGCGTCCACGGTGAAGTGGCCGATGGCGCCCCGGAGGCCGACGCCCGCAGGCACGCTGCCCACGGTGTCATCCCGGTAGCCCAGCGACTCGCCGCCGCGGAAGTTGTAGTCGTTGATGCCGATGCCACCCAGCACGTACGGCTGCCAGGAGGTGGCCATCAGACCCAGCGTGGCCACGGCCGTGCCGCCGTTGCGGACGAGGTCCGGGCCGTCCGTCACGCTGCTGTCGGTGCCGACGACGTCGATGTTGTTCAGCGCGCCGCTGTAGCCCAGCTCGAGGCCGAACACCCTGGACGGCCGGATGGCCGCGGTGACGCCCGCCGTGGCGCCGGGGTTGATTTGCGGCGCCAGCGCACCGGTGTAGCCCTCCACGCCGCCGCCAATCATCAGCGACAGGCCGGTCATGTCGTTCTTCTCCTTCTTCTTCTCCTCGACCTCCAGCGGCTGAATCGGCTCCGCCTTCTCCGCCGAGGGTGCGTACTCCGGAGGAGGTGTCGGCTGCTGGGCGATACCGCTACCGCCGGTGGCGTCCTCCTGCGGGTACGTCTGGGATTGCGGCGGAGGCAGTTCCTGGGTCGCCGGTGGCGGCAGCTGCTCCGCCGGTGGCGGCGTCAGCTCCTGCTGCGACGGGGCCTGAATCGTCCCGCTGCCGCCGGTGCCCTGCTGCACCGGCTGGCACTTCAGGATCATTTCACCCTGCTTGCCGCTGCCGCCGATACCCTGGTCCTGCTGTCCTACGTCCTGTTGTCCGAGGTCCTGCTGCTGGAGGTCCTGCTGCTGTCCGACGTCGCCGCTGCCGCCGACGCCTTCATTGAGCAGCGGGTCCTGCGCGGAGCCTGTCGCGTCGGGCACCGGCTCCGTCTCGATGACGGAGGAGTCCTCCTGCTGGACGTCGCCCTGAACGGGCTGCTCGTCCTGCGCCTGGGCCAACAGCGTCCCGTGCGAGGCGCCGTCAGCGCTGGCCCGTGAAGGCGGGCAGTCGCCGTCGGCGGCGACGGCCGCGGTGCCGTACATGAGCGCCGCGATGGCGCCCGCCAGAATCTTCGCTTTCATCCAACCCTCCATCGTCGAGTGGCTGACATGAAGGTTGTTTGCGAAGGCACATCCGGCAAGGCGCTGGGCAAGTCACGCGCGGGGCTGGAGGGGCCGACCGGGAGCCGGCCGGCCAGACGTGGCTTGAAGGCTACAGGGCTTGCGCGTGCGCGCTATCCGTCGCGCATCCACTCCGTGCCGGTGACGACAGGCAACTGCAGCGCGCGCTCACGGTCCAGGTCCAGGTTGCCGATGTGCAGCGACAGCGGAGACTGAACCCATTTGTAGATGGATTGCTGGAACAGGCGGACGAACTTTTCCACGTAGCCCTGAAGCCGCGCCTGCTCCACCTCCGGGAACATGGGGGTGAGCGCCTGGAGCATCTCCGCGGGGGTGAGCTTCTCGCCCGCGTGCAGATAGAAGCACGCGTCGAGCACGGGGAAGGGCATCAGCTCCTCCTCACCCACCTGGTTGTGCGCCAGCTCCGGGCCGGCCGGCTTGGCGAGCACCTTGCGGATGCCCTCGTAGCCCGTCGTCTCCTGCAGGTAGTCGAGCAGGTACATCACCACCGTCTTCGGGACGTTGGCGATGACGGCCAGCGCGCCCATGAGGTCACCGCCGATGGTGGTGTAGCCCACCGACTTCTCGCTCATGTTGCCCGTCTGCAAGAAGAGGCCGCCGCACGAGTTGCTCCAGTTCCACATGCGCTGGGCGCGCAGGCGGGCCTGGATGTTCTGCTCGGTAATGGGCGTGACGGGCTTGTCGCCGAGCATCTTCTGGGCGATGGCGCGCTCGCGCTCGTAGGCCTCGTCGATGGAGACAATCTGGAAGGGCACGCCCAGCTCGCGGGCAATCGTCTCGGCCGCGTCGCTGGTGGCGTCGCTGGAATAGCGGCTGGGCATGTAGAAGGCGCGGATGAGCGAGCCCGGGTCCTCGGGCCGGGCCTTCTTGGCGTAGCGGTGGGCGATGAGCAGCGTCAGCAGCGAGTCACGTCCGCCGGACAGGGCGATGCCCAGCACCTTGAAGGCGCGCGTCTTCTCGAAGTAGTCGCCCACGCCCAGGGCGAGCGCGTCGAGGATGTCCTCGCACAGGGCCGCGCGGGCGGGGCGGCGCTGGTCCGGGCCGGGGAGGAAGAAGCTGCGGTGCGGGGGCACCGGGAAGGTGAGCCCCTCGCGCCGGGTGCTGACGGCGCGGGTGCAGTCCAGCACGGGCACCTGCTTGCCGCCATTGGCCACCCACGCCTCGCGGTCCACGCGCCAGGTGGTGGCCTCGCCGCGCAGGCGCAGGGTGCGGTCCAGGTCCACCACCGCCGCGGACCAGCCCTCCTGGAAGCGCGGCGTCTCCCAGATGTGGCGGCCGTTCTGGTTGATGAAGCCGCCGCCGTCGAAGATGAGGCCGTCGTTGCTGCCCACCGCGTTGCAGTAGGCGATGGTGCACTGGTGGTCCGCCGCGCGCGTGGCGATGAGCTCGCGGCGCGTGTCCACGAACCCCAGACGGAAGGGAGAGGCGGACAGGTTCACCACCAGCTCCGCGCCGGAATAGGCGCGCCGTCGCATGGGGCCGTCCGCGCTCCAGATGTCCTCGCACACCTCCGGGGCCACCACGCCGAAGTCGAACTGGAAGAGGTAGTCACCCAACGGCACGCCGCGGTGCACCTCGGCCATGCCCGGCTGGCCGCGGCCAAACGTGCGCGCCTCGTAGAAGACGCTGTAGGTGGGCAGCTTCTCCTTGGGCACGAGGCCCAGCACGCGCCCGCCCGCCACCACCGCCGCGCAGTTGAGGCGCAGCCCCTGGAAGGCGATGCCCACGCCAATGATGAAGACGGTGGACAGGGAGGCCGTGTCGCGGGCGAAGCGCTCCAGCTCCGGCCACTGCCGGTCGATGAAGCCCTGCCACTGCACCAGGTCCTCGGCGGGATAGCCGGCGATGCACTGCTCCTGGAAGACGCCGACCGTGACTCCGTCCGCCGCCATCTTCTTCGCCAGGGCCAGGGCCTTGTCCGTGTTCCGGCTGAAGGCGCCCACGGTGGTGTTGACGCTGGCAAGCCCGACTTTCACGAGCCGCATGGTGATTCCAGTCCCCTTTCGGCCAGACGCGCCCGGGAGGGGCCGGCGTCCAGCACTGGTGTGGGGCCCAGCAATGCCCGGTCCGCCCGGCAAGGCAAGCCCAACCCGCGGTCGAGTGGGGCCCCCGCGGTCAGTGCTAGTTCAGCGGCCCGGAAGGCCGCACGGGCTGGAGGCGGCCGATGAGCTCGCCGATGTCCTCCATCACCGCTTCCAGGCGCCGCTTCACGTCCAGCTCGGCCAGCAGCTCCTGGCGCCGCTCGGCTTCCGGGATGATGGCCGAGGCCACCACGTCCGCCAGCGTGCCGCCCATGGCGCGCGCGGCCACCGGCAGCAGGTTCTCCGCGAAGGACGGCGGCACGCGGCCGGCCAGCTCGAAGACGGCCTGGCGGAGCTGCTCCTCCTCGGGCCCCTGGTACGGCATGTCCGGCAACACCTGCGCGGAGACTTCCCGGTACAGCTTGTCGCCCGTCAGCTCATCGGACATGCGGACGCGGCACACCCCCTGGAGGAGGATGTTGTAGCGGCCCTCTTCGACCTGCTCATCCCAGATGATGATGCCCGCGCACATCATGGACTGCATGGGCGGCTTGCCACTGTAGTTGCCCTCCCACCCGGACTCGAGCTGGGCCAGCGCCATGACGCGGTCTCCCGCGAGCGCGTCCTTCACCAGGGCGCGGTAGCGGGGCTCGAAGATGTGCAGGGGGATGACTGTGTGCGGGAAGAGCACCGCCGAAGGCAGTGGGAAGACCTTCAGCGCGCTGGCGGCGCGCTCGACGCGTTCTTGTGCGGTCATTGGGGGCACCCCTGTGGACATAAGCCCGCCGGCCCCAGGCCGCATTCCAAACATGCGGCCCGCCGAGCGCTCCACACAGGCTACAGGCACCCGCATCCAGGTGGCGCTCGGAAGCCTGGACGCTTCCAGGCTCCACGACACACCGACATGTGGGTCTCAGTCGTGGCGCCTGGGGTAAAGGGCCACGAGCAGCGCCCCCGCGGAGGCGGAGAACACCGAGTAGTCCAGCGGCTCCTTGGGCCCCAAGGACAGCGCCATGGCGATGCCGAACAGCGCCAGCAGCACGGCGGCGCCGAGCGCCACCTGCCGCCGCCACAGGCCCAGCACCAGCAGGATGCCGAGGGTGGTCTCCGCGACGGTGGCCGCCCACGCGAGGAAGGGGATGGTGGACGCGGGCATGAAGGCATTCACCTCGCCCGTGAAGCGGATGAAGCCCTCGAAGCGGCCGAGGCCGATGTCGCCCTTCCAGACACCGAAGCGGCTGGCCACGGCGGACAGGAACGCGGCGCCGAGCGCGAGGCGCGCGTACACGAGCCCGACGCGCTCCAGCGTCCAGGCACGGCTCGCGGCGGGGGAATCCTTCGCGGTCATGGGAGTCATTGCGAATCACTCGACGGTGGCGAGGAACGCGGCGCCGTGCTCCTCGCACCAGCGGCGGTAGGTCTTCAGCCTGTCACCCGACGTCACCCGGCCCGTCACCTCGCCGTCCTGGCCGAGGTACTCGATGGCACCGCGCACGGTGACAAGGAGGACCGTGGGCTCGTCGCCCACCGCCATCCAGGTGTCGACGTTGCCGGGCGGCTCGTAGACGTAGGTGCCCGGGCCAATCACCTCGCCGGTGTCGAGGAGCTTGCGGCTGCCGGAGAGGTTGTAGCCGTGCACCTCACCGGTGTGGCGGTGGCGAGGGATGACGGTGCCGGGCTCGAGCCGGAAGAGGTACATCCAGCCGCTGTCGTCCTTGAAGAAGTGGAGCGGCTTGAACGAGAGCCCCCGGGGGCCCATGGGAATCCAGGGCATGCGTTCCGGGTCCACGGGGTGCGAGGCGGCGAGGCTCATGGGCGTCATGGGTGTCTCCTGTCGTGTCGAAAGCAACGGCAGGGTGCCTCACGGCTGGCCCCGTGGCGGAGCCAGGATTGACGAATCTCACGGGTCCAATCCAAGGTCTGGGGTCGCATGGACCTGCACGTCAACCTCCAGAGCCGCCGCGACATCGCCGGGCAGATTTATCGGGCGCTGCGCGCGGCCATCCTCGACGGCCGGCTGCGGCGCGGAGAGCGGATGCCGCCCACGCGCGAGCTGGCGAAGCGCCTCTCGGTGTCACGCAACACGGTGAGCGTGGCCTACGAGTGGCTCGCCGCCGAGGGGCTGCTGGCGGGCCGCACCCGGGCGGGTAGCTTCGTGCAGGGCGAGGCGCCGAAGAGCCGGGTCCGCGCGGGAGCCACCTCGGCGGTGCGGCTTCGCGCGAGGGCCATCTGGAGCACCCTGCCCGACCCGCGCGCGCCCGACGTCCCGGCGACGCATGACTTTCGCGTGGGGATTCCCGACTCGCGGCTGTTCCCGTACGAGACGTGGCGCCGGCTGCTGGCGCGGCAGCTCCGAGCGGCGACGCTGCCGTCGGGCTACGCGGAGGCCTCGGGACACCCCGGGCTGCGCGAGGCGGTGGCGCGGCACGTGGGTGTTTCGCGAGGAGTGCAGGCGGACGCGGGGGACGTCATCGTCACGCATGGGGCGCAGCAGGCGCTGGACCTCATCGGGCGCGTGCTGCTGGAGCCCGGGGACTGCGTCGCGGTGGAGGAGCCGGGCTACCCGCCCGCGCGGATGTTGTTCCAGTCGCTGGGTGCTCGCGTCGTGCCCGTACCGGTGGATGGCGAAGGGCTCGACGTGCGCGCGCTGCCGGATGATACGCGCGTCGTGTACGTGACGCCGTCGCACCAGTTTCCGCTCGGCATGCCCATGTCGCCAGCGCGGCGGATGGCGCTGCTCGACTGGGCGAAGCAGCGGGACGCCGTGGTCATCGAGGACGACTACGACAGCGAGTTCCGCTTCGGCGGACGGCCGCTGGAGACGCTGTTCAGCCTGGACCGCTCCGGGCGGGTCATCTACGTGGGCTCGTTCTCGAAGGTGATGCTGCCCACGCTGCGGCTGGGGTTCCTGATTGCGCCGCCGTCGATTCAACGGGAGCTGCGGCTGGCGAAGCGGATGTCGGACCTGCACAGTCAGTGGCCCGCGCAGGCCGCGCTGGCGCGCTTCATCGAGGAAGGACTGCTCGCGCGGCACCTCCGCAAGATGCGGCGCGAGTACCAGGCCCGGCACGAGCGCATCCTGGAGCGGCTGGAGCGCGACCTCGGAGAGTGGCTCCAGCCCCTGCCCTCGGTGGCGGGGTTGCACTTGAGCGCCACGCTTCGCCGGGGTGGACTGAAGCTGGAGCGGGAGACGCTGGAGCGCGCGAGGGCGGCGGGTGTGACGTTGATGAGCCTGTCGAACTACTGCGCGAGCAGGCCCGCGCAGCCGGGCTTCGTGCTCGGCTATGGCGCGGTGGCGACGGCGCGCATCGACGAGGGCCTGCGGCGGCTGCGCGCCTGCATCGACAGCGCGGAACAATGAGTGCATAGGATGAGCGCATGGAGTCCTGGTCCCCGCTCCGCTCGCATGTCGTGGACGTCCTCTTCGCGGGGCTGGCTCGCCGCGCCCGGCTCTTCACCGAGGGCTGGGGCGACGAGCAGCTCTTGGAGAAGCTCGTGGGAATGTCCTTCTTCCCGGAGCCGGCCCGCGTCTCGCCCGTGTGGGGCGAAGCCCGCGCCCACCGGGGCGTGACGCTCCGCGACGGCACCTTCACCTCGCCGCTGCCGCACCTGGCCCCGCCCGTCCAGACGGCGCATGTCCGGTGGCTGAGCGCGGGAAGCACACGGGGCCGCTCTGCGTGCGTGGTGCTCGCGGCGTCTCGCGAGGAGGGCTTCGCGCTGCGCGAGCGCCTCTACATGCCGCTCGTCCGCGAGGGCATCGAGCTCTTCCTTCTGGAGAACCCGTACTACGGCGTGCGCCGTCCGCTCGGACAGAAGGGCGGCGCGTTGCGCACCGTGAGCGACCACGTGCTGATGAACCTCGGCATGGTGGAGGAGGCGCGCTCGCTGCTCACCTGGCTGGGTGATGCGGGCTACGAGCGCCTGGGCATCGCCGGCTACAGCATGGGCGGGTACATGGCGGCCCTCACGGCGGCGCTCTTCCCGGAGCCGCTCGCGGTGGCCGCGCTGGCCGCGGGGGCGTCCCCGGTGCCCGTGTTCACGCGCGGGCTGCTGTCATGGTCCATCGCCTTCGCGGAGCTCGACGGCGCCCGGCGAGACGCAGAGCAGGCGCGCCAGCGACTGGGCCGCATCTTCGACCTCGCCAACCTGACGAAGTTCCCTCCCCCACGCCAGCCCGGCGCGGCCATCCTCCTCGCGTGCAGGAAGGACGGCTTCGTCCCGGCGGAGGAGACGCGCACGCTGCACGCGCACTGGAAGGAGAGCGAGCTGCGCTGGGTGGATGCCGGGCACGTCTCCGCCATCCTCACCGAGCGCGGTGCGCTGTGCTCGGCGGTCCGTGACTCCCTCGCTCGCGTGATACAGATACAGCGTGTCCGACATCATTGAGAGCATCCTCGCCCTGAAGCAGCGCCTCGAGCGCGAGAAGGGCCTTCCCCTCCAGTCCATTCAGCTGACGCCCGTCGACGCGAAGGAGCTCCGGCGCCTGGAGGACGCCCTGGGTCCGGTGCTTCCTCCGGCGTACCTCCAGTTCATCACCCGGCACGGCCTGCTCTCCACGACGGACGCGCACGGCCGCGAGCACGCGCGGATGCTGAGTCCCTCCGAGGTGCTGGAAGAACACACCTGGCAGAAGGAATGCATCGAGGAAGGCTGTTTCGGTGACGAGGAGGACGAAATCGAGGCCTCCCGCCAAGAGGCGGAGGTCCGGTCCCGGCTCGTCCCGTTCCAGTACGTCACGTATTACGTACGGGACTTCTATGTCTTCGACACGGGGCTGCGCAGGGACACCGGCCCGCTCATCTTCGCGGCCCATCACGACGACTTCGACCTCGCGCCCTGGCTGCTGGACGAGTCCCCCGACGTGTCCGGCTGCACCTTCGACTTCGACGAGCACCTGCGCTGGGTGCTCCGCGAGTGCATGGAAGAGGGACGGTGGGGGCGCGAGGGCGGGTAGCCTCAACGCATGGACGCCATCCAGGCGCTGACCGGGCTCACGCTCGAACGGCAGCTCGCGACGCTCCACCTCACGCCGCTCGCGACGCGCGCCACGTCCCGGACGAAGTAGGGCACGCCCACGAGCCCGCGCTACGCCATCAGGACCTGGAGCCCCTGGAGCAGCCGCACGGCCAAGTCGCGTGACGGAACCCCGGCCTGCTGGATGAGCACGGCCTCGCGCTCCTCCTGCGCCACCTGGCGCTCCAGCTCGCGGAACGCCTCGGCGCGCGCCTCGCGCACACGCAGCAGCTCCTCGGGAGAGAGCCGTTCCGCCGCCCAGGCATCCACCGCCCGGGCCAGCTCGGCATGGCGCAGCTCATCCTCGGCAATCCGTCCCAGCTCGGCGCGCACGCGCGCATCCGTGGCGGTGCGCGCTTGCCACCCCGCCACCACCGCGCCGTAGGTCTCCCCGACGCAGCCCTCCCGCGCGTTCTCCATCAGCATGGCCTCCAGCGTGCGCTCGGAGAAGGGAGCCACCTCCGGCGCGGACACGGACGCCCCATGATGCCGGGCCAACGCCTCCATGGCCCGGGCGTGGCGCACCTCGTCTCCCGCCGAGCGCCGCGCGGCCCGGATGAGCGCCTCGGGCGCCCCGTGTGCCTTCAGTTCCTCCGCGAGCCGCAGGAAGGCCGGCACGGAGGCGGCCTCCAGCCAGGCCATCTCCGCGAAGAGCGCTCCTTGCGCGCACCGGGCCTCCACCCGCGCCGCCAGGAGCCCCTCGGGCCTGCGGCCGTCGTAATTGCACCCGGTATACGTTTCGATGTAGCGGCAATTCGTCCGGTAGCCGCGCACCGACCCAGCGTCCGCATTGCCAGCCTCGTACGGGGTGACACTGCAGCCCTGGAGCTTGGGCAGGTCCAGCGCCCGGCACACATCCATGCAGGTGGCGTCCGTGGGGACGCTCCCGTTCGGGTGGAGCTGGGTGGTGCTCCTGAGCGTCTCCCGGGACGTCTTGTAGTCCGAGCAGTCGGGCTCTCCACAGGCCGTCAGCGACAGCGTGGGAGCGAAGAGCAACAGGCCGGCGACGGTGCGGCGAAGACGGCGGTTCGGGGGAAGCTGCGGACTCCTGCCATGGCGCATCGAGATTCCTCTCGTGGCGAATGCCAGTCCGGCCCCCGTACTCGTACCAACGCCTGTATAGCACCGCCCCCGTGGCGTACCGGCACCCGGAGTACGAAAGAAAACACCCCGGCCACCCAACGCGGGCGACCGGGGTGCTTCCGTCAGGCCGTCTCCGGGAGACGGCCCTCATGCCTCGACATCAGTTGAACGTGATGATGAGCGTGCCGTCCGTGAAGCCGCCCTTCGCGCCGAAGACCTGCACGTAGTACTTGCCCGGCTCGAAGCCGTTCAGGTTGCAGTTCTCCGTGCTGTGCTCGTTCACGCCACGGCAGTCGTAGGCGGAGAACGTGGGCACCGCCGCGCGCTGCACGTAGAGGTCCGCGTTGCCCGTGCCGCGCAGACGGACGTGGATGTTGCGCGTGCCACCGTTGGTGCGCTCCGGAATCTGCACGGTGTACACCTGCGAGGAGCCCGCGGCGCCGGAGATGCCGTCAATCTGCACGTTCGGCTCGACGGGGATGTAGCCGCCCTCCCACGTCACGACCAGCGACACGCCGGAGTAGGCGCTGAAGCCGTTGATCATCGCGTACCAGGTGCCATGCGACGGAGCCGCGAAGGTGCACGTCTCGTTGTTGCCACCGGTGTACGGACGGCAGTCATACGAGGTGGACGTCGGCGCGTTGTTGTAACGGACGTACAGGTCCGCGTCGCCCGTGCCGCCGGACATGGTGAACTTCAGGTTCTTGGCGCCCTCGGGCACCACCACGGAGAAGTACACCTTGGCGTTGCGCGCACCGGAGAGGCCGGTGACGGGGACGCCCTTCTGCATCGGGGTGTTGGGCGGAGGAGGAATCGGCACGCCCACGCCGACGGCCTTCCACGCGTTGCCCACCGAGGCGACAGTCGCCGCGTCATAGCCGAGCTGCGCGGCCGCCTGCTCCGTGGCCGTCTTCGCGGCCTCGAAGTTGGACGACGGCAGGAGCAGGTCCGCGTTCGCCTTGTAGAAAATCTTGGCGGCCTTCTCGATGCCGATGCCGGCGACGACCTGCGTCGTCTTGGCGCGCGGGTGCGTGCCACCCTGCGACAGCAGGTAGAACGCCAGGTTGGAGATACCCGAGCTGTAGTGCACGTCCACGCCCGACGAGTAGTCCGGGTAGTAGTCCAGCGACGAGCCGTCCTGCGTCGGGTTGTTCATGTAGCGGAGCGCGTCGTTCGGGATGCTCGGCGTCCACACGTCGTCACCCACCAGCCAGTGACGCGGAGACACCTCGCCAGAACCGTCGCCGTACCACTCGCAGACCGCGCCGAAGATGTCGGACATGGACTCGTTGAGGCCGCCGGACTCACCCGAGTAGATGAGGTCCGACTCGTTGTCCGTCACCGCGTGCGTCAGCTCGTGCGCCGTCACGTCCAGCGAGTTCGCCAGGTTGGACGCATTCACCCCGTCGCCATCGCCGTACACCATCTGGGTGCCGTTCCAGAAGGCGTTGACGTAGTTGTTGCTGTAGTGCACCGAGCTGATGAGCAGCGCGCCGGCGTTGTTGATGGAGTCGCGGCCGAACAGCGTGCTGTAGCAGTTGTAGACGGTGCCCAGGTGGTCGTAGTTGGTGTTGACCACCGCGTCCGCGTGCGGAGCATCGCCCTCGTTGCGCGCCACGGGGCCGGGCAGCGAGGTGCCGTGGTTGAGGTTGTGCAGGCGGCGGTTGAGCGCCTCCTTGATGGTCGGGATGCGCACCTGCACGTCGCCCTTGTGCGCGTCCACCAGGAGGATGTCGCGCACGGGCGTGCCGTCCGGACGCTCACCGGTCTGCATGAGCTTGTACATCAGGCGCAGCTCGTCACCGTCGCGGAAGAACACCAGCTCCGCCTCGGGGTTGGTGACGGCGCCCGCGAGCGTGTCGCGGTCCGCGGACGCCGCGGCCACCGCCGCGTCCAGGGTGATGGAGGCCTTGTCAGCCGGAGCCGTCAGGTCGCTGCGGACGTTGGTGTTCGCCGCGAAGACCTTGCCGTCACGCGCGTGCAGGCGGAGCTCGCCGCCGTACACCGGGAGGCCCTGGCGGGAGACGGCGTAGCGGTAGTGAACGTCGCCCTGAGCGTCCTTGTACGCCTTCGTGAACTTCAGGTCCGCCGGGTCCAGGCTGAGCAGCGGAGCCACGGAGGCGACCACCGCCTCGAGCTGCGGGGCCTGCAGCGACTCGGCGCCCGTGCCCACCTCGGGCAGCACGCCCAGCTCACCACCGATGAAGCTGGCCTTGCCGGCCTTGTCCGTCTCGATGATGTTGACGCCATTCTCGACGCGTTGAGCGCGGCTGCCGGTCTCCGGAGCCTTCGCGTCCGCTGCCGGCTGCGCCTCGTTGCACGCACCCACGAGGAACGACAGCGCCGCGACCCCCAGCGCTCCACGTACTCGCTTCTGAATCATGAAACCCCCTGGTGAAATACGGCCATGTTGGATTCGGCCGTAATCAGCGTCTCACGCGATTTACCCGACTATCAAGTACCCACGACATTTTCCTGTGTTGCTGAACTTCCTACCTACCCGTGTGGGTCAGGAACCGGGAGATGTCCACCGGTGTTCAGGGGGTGTTTTCAGAGGGGCGGGAGACATCCAGCGTGCCCAGATTGTCGTTCCTCCCTTCCCTCCGGGGGCTCGTCATGCGTCCGCTCCTACTGTTGCTGTTGTGTGTCATCTGCAGTGCAGCCGCATGGGCCCAGGGGGAGGAAACGCGGCCCACGCCCATGCAGGGATGGGAGCCAGCCTATGACGCACACATCCGCGCGGAGGCGGCGAAGGTGCCGGCGCTGCGGACACTGCCCGCGGAGCGGATGTCCGATTTCTGTCCGAGGTGGGCGGAGCTGGGGCCCGACGCGCGCCTCCAGTTCTACGCGGATCTGCTCTACGCCATCTCCGGGCCCGAGTCCGGACGGGACAGGCGGGTGATGTTCAACGAGACGGGCATCATCGACCGGGCCACGCGGCGGCGGGTTGTCGATTCCGTGACACGGCGGCCGCTGCTCAGCGAGGGGTTGCTCCAGCTCTCCTACGCGGACATGGACGCCTATCCCCCGGCGGAGGGGCTGGGCTGCCGGTTCGACTGGGAGGCGGACCGCGAGGCCTTCGCATGGGACGTGGCCGCGAGCGCCGGGGCGCGCACGTTCCTCTCCAGCCACCCGGAGCGCTCGCTGCTGAATCCGTACGCGCAGCTCACCTGCGGCGTGCACGTGCTGAACACACTGGTGCGGCGCTTTCCCGAGGACGGCTTCCGCGCGGCGGCGGGACGCTACTGGTCCACGATGCGCCCGAGGAAGAAGGCTCACGCCCAGGTGGTGGCGGCGCTCCAGGCGCGCGAGAGCGCCTGCTTCCAGGAGGCTCCCGCGGCGTGGGCCTTCATGGCCGCGCTGGTGGAGTCGTGGGCCGCGCTGTCAGCGGACCGCGCGGAATGAGCCGCGGCCCCGGCGCCTCGTATCGGCGCGTGAAGCCGGCTACACGCTCGCGGCACGCACCAGCCGCAGCACCACGACGAAGTGGAGCGCGGCGCCCACGAGCGTCAGCGAATGGAAGAGCTCGTGGTACCCGAACACGCCGGGCCTCAGGTCCGGCCGCTTCAGCGCGTACGCGATGGCGCCCGTCGTGTACGCCACGCCGCCCGCCAGGATGAGAGACAGCTCGGCGGCGCCGAGCGCCCTGCGCGCATCCTCGAGGTACGGCACCAGAGTCCAGCCCACGCCCACCGCCAGCGCCGCCGTCAGCACCTTCGGCGCTCCCACCCAGAACAGCGACTGGAGGACACCCACGAGCGCCCCGCACCAGATGGCGAGCAGCAGGCTGTCACCCGCGGCACCGGAGACGCCGAGCAGTGCAATCGGCGTATAGGTGCCCGCGATGAGGATGAAGATGGACGCATGGTCCATGCGCCGCATCCATGCCCGCCCGCGAGGGGACCAGTCCACCCGGTGGTACGTCGCGCTCACCGAGAACAGCACCACCAGGCTGAAGGCATACAGCGCCGCCGCCGCCGCGGCCCGGGGCGTGGGCGCCATCGACACCAGCACCCCACCCGCTCCCAGCGCGCCCACGGCGGCGAACTGGTGCAGCACCCCGCGCAACCGGGGCTTTTGCGCCACCCCGGCGCTCAGGACGAGACCCGCGCTTCGGCGGCCGACTCCGAGGGGGGCCGGGGGATGAGGTAGTCGCGCTGGATGGTGGCGAGCCCCAGCTTCTCCAGCAGCACGCAGGCCCCGTAGCCGAGGTCGATTTCATGGCGGCGGTAGGAGAAGGACGCGGACCCCGGATAGCGGTGGTGGTTGTTCTGGAAGCCCTCGCCAAAGATGAGCCACGCAGCCAGGTGGTTGTTGCGCGAGTTGTCGTCCGTGTCGAAGTTGCGCCCGCCCACCGCGTGCCCGAGCGAGTTGACGAGGCCGCCCTGCACCGGGTGGCTCATCATCCCCAGGAAGTACGCCGCCCCCAGCAGCCACCCGATGCCCAGCCCCAGCGCGAGCCCCACCACCCCATGCACGACGTACGGCACGTACCAGCGCCCGGAGCTGTTCAGCCGGTTGAGCGGGAAGTCGAGGTCCTTGGCGTAGCGCGTGTACGCCGGCTCCTCGCGCAGCAGCCCCACGATGACCCGCTTGTAGCTGCGAAGCTGCTCCAGCCCGATGCCGAGGATGCCGACATTGACGGGCGAGTGCGGGTCCAGCGGCGTGTCGGAGTGCTCGTGGTGCAGCCGGTGCATCACCACCCACGCCTTCGGGTCCAGGCCGGTGAGCCAGTTGCCTCCGGCGATGACCGCCCTGCGCAGCGCCGGGTGGAGCCGTACGGCCTTGTGCGCCAGGCCTCGGTGATAGCCCACCGTAATCGTGAGAACGTTGAGGAGGTACGCGGCCAGGAAGACGGCTCCGCAGATGGCGAGATACATGGGGCCTCCAGCTCCGCCGACTGGTTACTGGCCAGTAGGTTTCGATTCGGTAAGTTACTCGTGAGTAGGTTCGAGGTCAACGTGGCGAAGAAGAAGCGACTGTCGGCGGCCGACCGCCGGGTCCAGTTGATGGAGGTCGGCCGGGGGGTCTTCGCCTCGCACGGCTACGAGGCGACCTCGATTGAGGAGGTCGCCCAGCAGGCGGGCGTGTCCAAGCCCATCGTCTACGAGCACTTCGGCGCGAAGGAGGGGCTGTACGCGGCCATCGTGGACCGGGAGATGGACGACCTGGTGGCGCGCATGTCGGAGAGCATCTCCCGGGGCACGCCGCGCGAGCGCTTCGAGGCGGCGGTGCTGGCCTTCATGACGTACGCGAAGGAGGAGCCCGCGGGCTTCGCGGTGCTGACGCGCGACTCGCCGCTGGCCACCGCGCGGCGGGGCCTGACGCGCGTCATCGACGACCTGGCGCAGCGGGTGGGCGACATCTTCCGCACCGAGTTCGAGCGCGCGGGCTACAACCCCAAGGTGGCCCCCATCTACGCCAACGCGCTGGTGGGCATGGTGACGCAGGTGGGCCAGTGGTGGGCGGCGGAGGGACGCTCGTTCTCCATCGACCACGTGTCGCGCCATGTCGCGGCGCTCGGGTGGATGGGGCTGCGCCACCTGCCCCGCGAGCCGGACTCTCCCGGGGCGCGGGCGGGCGCGAAGAAGCGCGGCTAGGACTGCTGGATGACGGAGAGCACGTTGCCGGCGGGGTCCTTGAACCAGGCAATCAGCGGGCCGCCGCCGTGGAAGATGCCCTTCGCGTCGGTGTCCTTCTCGAAGCGCGGGTAGTGCTCGAAGTGCACGCCGCGCGAGGACAACTGGTCCACGGCCTTCTCCACGTCCGGCACCGGGAAGTTGAGGATGGTGAAGGTGGCGGGGACGTGGTCCTCCTTGGGGTAGGCCAGCACGTCCTGCCCCCCACCGAGGTGCAGGAACAGCAGGCCATTCTCCACCGACACCTTCAGGCCCAGCGTCTCCTCGTAGAACTTCCGGGCCTTCTCCACGTCGTTCACCGAGAAGCCACTGAACGCCTTCGTGTTCCCGAACATCGGCGCGCCTCCTGCGTCAGTCTCTCGAGTCCATCGTGCGGGCCCGGGAGCGGCCTCGCAGCGGCGCTTGCGACGAGCGCTCGCCGCCCCGCCGGGTGAGCGGGCCCAGGGCACACGCGAGGCGCTCCACGCCCAGCTCGGCGCGCCCGCGCGCTGACGGACTCAGTGGAGGGTGCGGGGAATGACGTAGTCGATGGGCTCCCCGTCGCCCGGGTCGAGCACACGGACTTCCGAGGCGATGTGGAGCCCGCCGGCGATGTAGTAGCCGATGCGAATCTGCGCGTTGTCCGTCAGCCGGCCATCCTCGGTGACATCGGTCCAGGTATAGCGGGCGCGGTCGTCGATGCGGACCGTGACGTCCTCTCCCGCGGAGAGGTCATGCACCGTCAGGTGGTCCGGGCCGGCGTCCACGATTCTTCCGGTCACCAACCGCTCCACGTTGGCCTGGTTCTCGCTCCAGTTCTCCATCACCATGGCGCTCTCCCTGTCGTGCCCGTCCGCGAGGGCCACCCGGCGAACGAGCCCGTGGCCCGTCGCCCGGCGACGCGAGACGCTGCACCCGTCCTGTCCTCAACGTGCGCCCGGAGCAGGCCCGGCACCAGGACCACCAGGGCCCCTGCTCCGCCGCCATCCGATGGAGCAGCGGCCCGGAGCACAGGCGGGCCCGGAACATCAGTGGGAGCAGCGCAGCCCGGCGTGTGCTCACCCGCTCACCGCGCTGCTCTCGGGACGATGACCACCTTGCCCGAAGTCTCCCGCCCCTCCATCGCGCGGTGTGCGTCCGGCAGCTCGTGCAGGCCGAACGTCTGCCCCACGAACGCCTCCAGCTTCCCGCTCGCCGCGAGCTCGAAGACCTCTCGCAGCACCCCGGCCTGCACGTCCTGCGGCAGCGCGGGAAACGCGAAGCCCACGAGGCTCTGGTTCTGGAAGACCATCGGCCCGAGCTGCGCGCTGCTCACGCCGGTGCCGGACATGCTGTCGACGCCGAAGACGACGAAGCGCCCTCGAGGCGCCAGCGCCTTCAGGCCCTGCGCGAAGACCTCCCCTCCGTTGCGCTCGAAGACCACGTCCGCGCCGCGTCCGCCCGTGGCCTCGCGGACGCGCTCGGGCCAATCCGCGCGGGTGTAGTCCACCGCGACGTCCGCGCCCAGCCGCAGCGCCAGCGCCCGCTTCTCCTCGGTGCTCGCTCCGGCGATGACGCGCCCCGCTCCGAGCCGCTTCGAGAGCTGCACCATGAAGGAGCCCACGCCTCCCGCCGCCGCGGGGATGAACACCGATTCACCCTGCTGCACACGGCCGGCGATTCGCAGCAGGGCGAGCGCGGACGGCGCCGTGTTCAGCAGGGCCAGGGCCTGCTCGAAGGAGAGCCCGTCGGGAACGGCGGTGACGAGCGCGGCGGGCGCGACAGCCAGCTCCGCGAAGGCGCCCTGGGCCGGCAGCATCGCCACCACGCGCTGGCCCGCGCGCCACTGCGTCACCCCGGGGCCCACCGCCTGGATGACACCCGCGGCCTCGAAGCCCGGCGTGAAGGGCGGAGGCGGCACGCCCGGAATCCTCCCGGCCCGAATCAGCAGCTCCGCGTAGCTCAAGCCGGCGGCCTGCACGTGGAGGAGCACCTCGCCCTCCTTCGGAACCGGGGGCGCGAGTTCCTCGAGTCGCAGCTCCTCCGGCCCGCCGAACCGCTGCAATCGCATCGCCTTCATGTCTGTCTCCGTGGTGGACGCACTGAAGTGGCCCCGGAGAAGTAGCCCCGTGCTCCCGGACGGTCACTGGCCGGACGTCCGGATTCATGGTCCTTTCGTCCTGGAGGAGCGCCCATGGACGTACTCGCCGACACGCTGCGCGGCATCCACATGCGGAGCACGGTCCACAGCCGCTTGGAATTGTCCGCGCCGTGGGGCCTCCGCATCGAAGCGCGGGACAGGCCCTCGTTCTACGTCGTCTCTCGCGGAAGCTGCGTCCTCGAAATCGGGGGCGCGCGCCACGCGCTCGCGGGAGGCGACTTCGTCTTCATCCTCGGCGGCGTGTCCTATGTCTTCAAGGACAGCGGCAGGACGCGCCCCATCCCGGTCAGCGAGATTTATTCGAAGTGCGGCAGCATCGTCCGTCATGGGGGCGGGGGCGCGCCCACGACGCTCGTCTGCGGCGGCTTCGACTTCGACGGCACCGCGCTGAGCCCCTTCCTCGCGAGCCTGCCGCCCTTCCTCCACGTGAAGGCGGATGGTGGCGTCACCACGCGCTGGCTGGAGTCCACCATGCAGTTCGTCGCCTCCGAGCTGGACACGCGGCAGCCGGGCTACGAGACGGTGGCGAGCCGCCTGGGCGAGGTGCTCCTCGTCCACGCGCTGCGGGCACACGTGGCCTCGCTCCCGTCCGAGCAGGGCGGCTGGCTGCGCGCGCTGGCGGACCCGCGGCTCGGCACGGCGCTCCAGCGACTACACGAGAAGCCGGAGGCCCCCTGGACGGTGGAGGGGCTCGCGCGCGCCGCGAGCATGTCGCGCTCGGTGTTCGCCGCGCGCTTCAAGGCCGTGGTGGGCGAGGGGCCGCTGACGTACCTCACGCGCTGGCGCATGCACCGGGCCATGGAGCTCATGGGCAGCGGCACACACTCCACGAGCGAGATTGCCCAGGCCGTGGGCTACGAGACGGACAGCGCCTTCGTGAAGGCCTTCAAGCGCCACGTGGGCGAGACACCCGGCGCGTGGCGACGCCGGGTGAAGCGCTGACCTCCCGGCTACGGTTCCTCACCGAGCTCGGCACTGGCCACCATGCGGGCCGTCACGTTCTGGATGGCATCCAGCCGCCGGACCAGCTCGCGGTCCAGGAACTGGCGCTGCTCGAGTACCTCGTCGATGGCCGTCCACGCCTCGCGCGCGTTGTCGTATCCGTCATCCTCCCAGTTCTGGATGATTCGGTTGGCCCGCTCGGCCAGCGCGGCCCGCTCTTCGTCGGTCATGGTGTCGCTCCCTGATGAAGGGCGGCGACCCTAGCTAGTGCCGCGAGCCCCCTGCAACGGCAACGACAGGCTCCTGCTCCACCAGGGCCCCACTGTCAGTGAGGGCGGCCTCCACGGTGGCCATCAGCACCTCCGGGCGCACGGGCTTCTCCAGCACGCGGTTGGTCACCGACTCCATGAACGCGCGCGACTCCGCCGTGTACGCGCCGCCGGAGATGAACACCACCCGCTCCGCCTGGTCCGGGGCCGTGGCGCACAGGCGGCGGAAGACGGCGGCGCCGTCCACCTCCGGCATCTGCAAGTCACAGAGGATGACGTCGAAGCGGTGGCCCGCCGCCACCAGCGCCAGCGCCTCGCCGCCGCGCGTGGTGGTGACGATGTCGTGGTAGGGCTCCAGGAGCAGGCGCATGGACTGCGCGAGCCTCGGCTCGTCGTCCACCACCAGCACCCGCCCCCGCCGGCCGCGCGACGCGGGCAGCGGCGACGCCGCCGCGGGGCGCGAGGAGGCCGTGCTCACCTGCACCGGCGCGGCCGGCAGCAGCACGCTGAAGACGGAGCCGCGTCCCGGCTCGCTCCGGACCTCCAGCTCGCCGCCGTGCGCGCGCACCACCTGCTGGCAGATGGCGAGCCCCAGGCCGGTGCCTTCCCCGTTGGGCTTGGTGGTGAAGAAGGGCTCGAAGATGCGCGGCAGCACGTGGGCGGGGATGCCCGCGCCCGTGTCCATGACGTCCACGCGCGCCCGGCCGGACGCGTCCGTGCTGGTGCGCACGCGCACCTCATTCAGGGTGGGGCTGCCCTCGGAGATGGCCTGCATGGCATTCACCAGCAGGTTCAGCAGCACCTGCCCCAGGCGCGCCTCGCTGCCCAGCACGCGCGGCACCGGGCCGAACTCCTCCACCACGCGGGCGCGGTGGCGCAGCGCATGGCTGACGATGCGCACCGCCGGCGGCACCAGCGCGTTGAGGTCCACCAACCCCCGCTCCTGGTCCCCCTGGCGGCTGAACACCTGCAAGTCCCTCACGATGAGGCGGATGCGCTCGGCTCCCTCCAGCGCGCCCCGCACGCCGGACAGCGCGTCCCGCGAGGCCGTCCCCCCCCCCTCGGACAGGCTGCGCGCGGCGGCCTCCAGGTTGAGCACCAGGTACGCCAGCGGGTTGTTGATTTCGTGCCCCACCCCGGCGGCGAGCGTGCCCACGGCGGTCACGCGCTCGGCGGCGACGAGCCGCGCCTGCAGCTCCTTGGTGGCGGTGATGTCGCGGTGGGTGGCCACGAAGTGGGTGATTTCCTCGCCGGTGGCGCGCACCGGGGACATCAGCACCTCCGTGCGCACCACGCTGCCGTCCTTCCGGGTGATGGGCACCTCCGTGCACAGGGGCTCCCCCTTGAGGACGGCGGCCTTCACGCGCCGGGTCAGCTCCGGCTCCTGCTCGCCATAGACGAAGCATGGGTCCTTGCCCACGAGGTCCTCCCGGGGATGGCCCACCAGCGCGCAGAGGGCCTCGTTGACGAACACCGTGTGCAGGACCCCAGGGCCGCGCACCTCCGCGATGAGCACGCCCTCGTGGACGCCCCGCACGGTGGTGGCCGCCAGTTGGAGCTGCTCCATGGCGCGCTTGCGCTCCTCGCTCGCCGCCGCCACCAGCAGGCCGGTGACGGAGGTGACGGCGACGAAGAGCTGCAGCACCAGCAGGTCCTCCGTCACGTGGCCGGAGAAGAACGGCCCCTGCCCGCTCGCGGTCCCGATGGTGGCCGCCGTCGCGATGAACAGCGTGGCCGCGGACGCGCCGCCCGCGCCGAAGCGCAGCGCCGCCCACGCGGACATGGGGAAGAGGAGGAAGGCCGCGGCGTGCTTCGCGCTCATCCCCACGCCGGAGAGCATGAAGATGGCCGCGCCCAGCACGATGGTGAGCGCCGCCACCAGCAGCGCCTCGCCCCACCGGCGCGGGCGCCTCAGCCGCCTCAGGGCCAACAGCGACGGCGCCATCACCAGCACGCCCATCATGTCCCCCACCCACCACACCCAGATGGCGCGGGCCAGCTCCGACGAGGGCAGCACCTGGCCCAGCATCAGGCTCAGCGAGCCGAACGTGGCGCTGATGGCGGTGCAGGCGGCGCCCGCTCCCGCGCACAGCCACACGGCGTCCCGGACGCGGCACAGGCTGGCGTCGAATGACACCCGCCGCAGCAGCAGCGCGCCGGCCGACGCCGACAGCGTGGCGGCCACGGCGACGCCGAGGCTCGAGGGCAGGGGGGAATGTGTCAACCCGAAATTGACGCACAGCCCCCCCAGGAAGACGCCGGGCCAGCGCGAGGGTCCTCGCAACACCAGTGTCGCGAGCGCCACCCCCGCGGGCGGCCACACCGGGCTGATGTTGCTGCCCACCGTGGCCACCAGGAGGCCCAGCTTCCCGGCCAGGAAATACACGAGTGCCAGCGCCAGCACCTCCAGGAGGTACCTGACGTTGAATGCTCGAACACCGGCTCGGAGCAACCCGAAGATGACCCATCCCCCCAGGTACCGTCCGCCGACCCGACGCGTACCTATGGGCGCCATGCTAACCGGGTCCGGCGGCGCAATGCACCTGTCCCAGGGAGGGCAGGCAGGCAACCGTCCAGGAGCCGATAGCCGGTCCCATGCAATGGGTCCGAACCACCCGCGTAGTGAAGGGCAAGGAGGAAATAAAACGATGTCGCGTCCCGGAATCGCTGCCCTGCTGTCCTTCCTGATTCCCGGCGTGGGTCAGATCTACAACGGAGACATCCTCCGTGGCGTGTTCTGGCTCATCGTCACCCCGGGCTTCTGGATTGGTACCGGTGGGCTCCTCGGCTGGGTGTGCCACATCATCGCCGCCGCCACGGCGCACAGCCGGGCGGAGAGCCAACTGAAATACAGAGTCACCGTCGTCTAGCGGCAGCCGGCCGGTCCCGTGGGGGCGCCGGCCGGGAATTCCAGACCGCGGAAAGACGCCGGGCCCGGCGCCGGGGGACAACCTCCCGGCACCGGGCCCGTGTTTCATGACGACCGTGACACGAGGGCCCGGTGCGAGGAGAAGACTCCCCTGCCACCGGGCCCACGTACTTCCTGGAACGGCGTGCTACCGGAAGAACGAGTCCGGGAAGGCGTCCGTCGGCTCGCTGTCGACGAAGTTCCGGTTCTCCACCTCCACCGGCGTGCCGGTGGCGGTGGTCTGGTTCTCGATGAGGTCCTTCACGAACGCGGTGAACTCCGTGCCCGCGTCCGTGCCTGCGTCGGTGCCTCCGTCGGGGAACGGAATGGGACCCGGGTCCGGGTCGTCACTGCATCCGGTGTAGGCCAGGGCCGTCCCCAGGGCCAGGATGCAGGCCAGTGCTCTGAGCTTGCCCATGGCGTCACGTCCCATCGCCGTGAGCGCCCGGATTCGGCGTGCGCAGATAGGGGAAGGTCGTGTCGAACTGGGACGCATCCTGGAGCACGGCGTCGTGGAACGGCACGTTGCGAGACGGCGCGTCCGTGTCATTGGTCAGCAGGTAGCCCATGGCCACGCGCAGCTCGATGTCCACCACGTCGTCACCGGGGCGGCGGCCGTTGGGGAAGCCCGCCGTGTCGCAGCCCGGGTTGTTGGGGGTGAGCGCGCCGTTGACGAAGCAGGCCGCGGCGCCCAGGTTGTTCTGGTCCCCGCGAGCCTTCGGCGCAATCTCCACGTTGAGGCGCTGCATCTCCGCCGTGGAGCCGTTGGCATTCACATTGGGCACGCCGGTGAGGAAGGCCGCCACCAGGTCCGCGCGGGGGAACACCGTGGGCGCCCGCACACCGGCGCCGCTGAAGAGCGCCTCCAGCAGCGCGGGCAGCGTGGGGTGCGTGACGTAGTCGGCGAACTGCGCGTCGTCCTTCGGCTCGCTGGCGTTGAAGCGGTTCTTGTCCTTGAGGCCGATGACGACCTCGTTGACCAGCGGCATGCCCAGGCGGCTCACCTGCGTCCACGCCCCCCCCTCGCGCGACGGCGTGGTGAACGAGGCCTTCGGGTTGACGGCGCGCGCCTGACGCACGCTCGCCGTGGTCCACCCGCCGATGACAGGCTTGTCCGCCGTGCGCAGGCAGGCGACGGGCACCTCCAGCGCCAGCGTGGTGATGTTCTTGTCGTCCAGCGGGTTGGGCACCACGTTGCGGTTGGCGTCGTTGGCGATGACCGAGGCCGGCGCATTCACCAGGTCGAAGATGGGGCCCAGGTTGACGGCGAAGGACTCCTTGCGCTGCCCCACGAACACCTTCGCCTGGCCGGTGCAGCCGGGGATGTTCACGCTGTAGACGTGCTGCGCCGCGTAGGCCTCGTACGCCGCGGTATCACCGAAGGTCTTCGTGCCGGTGTAGTCCGTGGGCTTGAGGAACGTGGCGCTGCCGCCGCTGGCCTTCGTCACGTCCTGCGCGGTGCCGGTGCGGCGGTTGCCGCGGACGACCTTCAGCGTGTACGACTCCTCGACGTTGAGCTTGCTGCGGTCCGCCGCGGTGATGGGGCCCACGTTGATGAGGGGCACCGCCACGTTCTTCTGGTTGGCCCCGGTGCCGATGGGAAGACTCACGCCGTTGCCGCCGTTGGCCAGGGTGTTGTTGAAGCGGAACTGGAAGGTGATGTCCTCGACGGCGTCACCGTTGTTGTCGACGTGGATTTCGTACAGCGCATCCGAGTCCAACGTGAAGTAGTTGGGCCCGCCGTACGCGTCCTGCAGGGGCAGGTAGTTGGCAATCAGCGTGACGAAGTCCTGCCGGCCCGTCTCGTAGCTGCGGAACATGTAGAAGTCGGTGCCGTCCACCTTGGGCAGCTCCGTGATGAAGGGAGCTTCCCGGTGGCTGGATGCCAGTGCGCTCGTGGCACCCAGAGCGGCCGCGACGGTGAACGCCGCCGCGAGCTGTCTTGCTCTCATTTGATTCTCCTGTTGCGGGGTGTGGACTGCGGTTTCCCCGGGGCACACGCGCCTCACCGCACGCGCACCCGGGTCATGATTCACTACGGACTCACGGCATTCGTGGATGCGTGAAGGCGGGACTTCGCGCCAGCGCACCCGAGCGCGCGGCACGCGTCAGGTGATGGACATGCCAACGCCGAAGGCACGCTCGGCGAACCAGACGCATGCCACCAGGGCAATGGCAGCCGAGCCGCCGATGAGCAGCGCGCGGCGGTAGAGCACCGAGCCGCGCAGCGCGAAGGCCAGCGGGAGGAAGGCGGCCACGCACGCGAGCTGGCCCAGCTCCACGCCCACGTTGAAGCCCAGCAGCGTGACGGCGAGGCTGCCCGTGGGAAGCTCCAGGTCCACCAGCGTGGACGCGAAGCCGAAGCCGTGCAGCAGTCCCAGCGCGAGCGCCGCCACCCAGCGCGTGCCGCGCACCACGGGGAAGACGTTGTTGAGCGCGGCGGCGATGACGCTCGCGGCGATGGCGGACTCGACGAAGCGCGAGGGCAGCGACACGAGGCCCAGCACGGCGGCGCTCAGCGTGAGCGAGTGGGCCACGGTGAAGGCGGACACCACCTTGACGACATCCCGCAGCGCCGGACCGAAGCGCAGCACCGGCATCCAGCGGCCGTCCGCCTCGCGGCGCAGCACCGACGGCAGCAGCAGGGCGAAGAGGAAGAGCAGGTGGTCCAGGCCCGCGAAGATGTGCTTCACGCCCTCCACCACCACGTCCCCGAAGCGGCGCCAGGGAGACAGCCCCTCCAGCGACACGCGGGCCTCGTGATGCGACGCGGAGAGGACCAACGTCTCGGTGGCGCCGCCGCTGGCCACGCGCAGGATTCCGCGGTGCTGCGGGTCCCGGTCGAACAGCAGCGAGTAGTCGACGTCCAGCGCAGTGGGAGCCGAAGCGCAGCGCGCCGCGAAGTCCAGCACGGCATAGGTGCCGTCCGAGTGGCGCACCACACGAGGAGCGCCGCCCGCCTCCACCGTGCACGGAGCCCCCTCCGCGCTCAGTGCGAGACGCCCGAGCACGTACGCGGTGACGTCCGCCTGGCGCGCGCGCAGCTCGCCCCACGTAATCGTGCCGTCGCCCTGAGCGTCGAGGGAGAGGACCTCATCCAGGTCCTTCAGCGCCACGTCCCAGCGGCCGGTGAAACCGCTGCCGTCGCGCGTCAGGTGCAGGTAGCTGTCGCTGGGCTTGTGGGCCAGCGCGGCCAGCGGGGCGAGCAGCAGGAACAGCGAGACGAGGCGGCTCACGGCAGGCTCCTCCGCACGCGCTCCGCGAGCGCCACGAGTCCGGGGTCCTCGCATCGGGTGGAGTGCAGGAACTCCAGCACGGACGCCGCGGCCTCCGGCTTCCCGGCCGCGAGCGCGGCCTCCATCAAGAGCCGTGCGTCCCACGGCTCGCGCTGCACGTCCCACGAGGCCCGCGCGAGCGTGAGGGCCTTGTCCGGCGCCTTCTCCACGTGGAGCGCGAAGCGGGCCTCCTCGCGCGCGTGCAGGCCATCGCCGCGAAGGTGGCTGGCCGCGTAGCGCTCGGACAGGTTGGCGGCGAGCGTCGCGGCCTCGTCCGAGCCGAGCGCCGTCTCCGCCAGCACGAGGCGCAGGAGCTGGTTGTCGTCCTCGGTGTTCCCGCGCACCAGGGCGGCGGCCTCGCGCGGGCGATTCAGGTCGAGCAGCAGGTCCGCGAAGGCGGCGCGCGTGTACGCGTCACCGGGGTCCATCGCGAGCGTGCGCACGAAGAGCTTCTCCGCGCGCGCCGTGTCGCCCGAGCGAGCGGCGGCCTCGGCCAGCGTGGAGAGCGCCCAGGCCTCCACCTCCGGGCCCGTCGCTCCCCGGGCCAGCGCGTCCGTAAGCAGCGTGGCGGCCTCGAGCGAGCGGCCGGCGAGGCTCTTCACCTGGGCCTCGCACACCGCGGCCGTCAGCGGCCCGGCGAGCGCGGACAGCGGCGCGCAGCTCAGGGCGGCTTCCGTGTGCTGGCCGCGCACGCCCAGCACCACCGCGCGCGTCAGCCACGCCTGTGCGTTGCGAGGGTCCTCGCGCACGGCCGCGTCGAGGTCCGCGAGCGCGGCGG
Organism: Pyxidicoccus sp. M6; assembly: GCF_055568925.1. Classification (NCBI taxonomy): domain Bacteria; kingdom Pseudomonadati; phylum Myxococcota; class Myxococcia; order Myxococcales; family Myxococcaceae; genus Pyxidicoccus; species Pyxidicoccus sp. M6. The sequence goes on from NZ_CM145714.1 coordinate 12,217,874, forward strand.
GGAACTCGTGCCGGCTCTGGAGGATGGTGGCACGCAGGAGCCGCACGCCGGGCGGAGGGCTGGGCGCGTCCCACCACGGCGCGAGCGCCGCCTGGGCGCGGCCGAGGTAGCGAGGGTCTCCCCGCATCCGGCTCTCCTCGATGTCCAGCCGGGCCAGGCGCAGCGCCAGGTCGAGCTGCTCGGGCTTCGCGGCCAGGGCGCGCCGCAGCGATGCGCGCTCGCGAGCGCGGGCGTCTCCCGCCGTGGCGGGCACCTGCTCCAGCACCACTTCGTCCGAGGTGGGAGTGAAGGGCACACGCTCGGCGGCGGGCGGGTTGCTGCCACACCGCAGGGCCAGCAAGGCGGCCACTCCCAGGGCGAGCTGGGAGGCGAAGCGGGTGCGTGGCATGTGGGCTCGCATCGATGACAGCTTTACGAAGCCCACACGTGGCTGGATTTCACGGAGCGTGCCGTGTCGTCCGCCAACCCCCGAGCGCCCTCTTTCCGACACTGGCGAGGCACCCGCGGCCCAAAGACATCGGAGGAGATCCACCCGGGCCCGCCACGCTCACCATTTCTCGACGACTTCATGCGCGGCCCCGGCCGCCCCTCGCGAGGAGCCCGACACCGACCCGCCCGAGACTTCCCGTTCAGGCACGGTGGAGCTTCACCGCCGTGCAGTCGCCTTCAGCGGCCCAGGTGCTTCCGACACGACAGCCGGACGCATCTGGGCCGTGCCGCTGAAACAGGCCCTTCGACATCCGCGGCAATTTCCACCGCCGTGTCCGACGGTGCGCAGGAGGAGTCCTCATGCCCATGAGCCCCCCACCCCTTCAGGAGCGCGCGGCGCGGCTTCATGCGGCCCAACTCCAGAGCAGCAGTCGGCGGGTGGACGGACTCTTCACGTGGCTGATGGTGGCGCAGTGGGTGTGCGGAGTGGCGATGGCCTGCGTGTTCGCTCCCGGTGCGTGGGAGCACACGGAGGAGTCCCACGTGCCCGTCGCCGTCATGTCGGGCACGGCCCTGAGCGTGCTGGCGGTGGCACTGGCGCGCTGGCGTCCGGGCTCGGTGCTCTCGCGACAGGGAATGGCGGTGGCGCAGATGCTCTGGTCCGCGCTGCTCATCCACCTCACGGGCGGGCGCATCGAGACGCACTTCCACATCTTCGCGTCACTGGCCCTGCTCGCCTTCTACCGTGACGCATGGGTGTTGCTCTCCGCGAGCGCCACCACCCTCCTGGCCCACCTCGCACGAGACCTCTGGTGGACGGAGTCCCTTCAGGGCGCGGGAGGCCCGGCGTGGTGGCGCTTCCTGGAGCATGCCTTCTGGGTGCTCATCACCAACGCGGTGCTCCTCACCGCGTGCCACGTCCTCCAGCGCGAGGCCTGGGAGAGCGCCGAGCGCCGAGCCGAGGCGGAGCTGGCGAACGAGCAGAAGCTCCAGGAGCTCCAGCAGCGATACTCGCGCGTCGAGAAGCTGGCCACCGTGGGGCAGATGGCCGCCAGCATCAGCCATGAGCTGCGCAACCCCCTGGCCGCCGCGCGCACGGCGCTGTCGTGCGTGCTGCTGCGGGTGGCGAAGCTCCAGGACTCGCTGTCGGACTCGCGCATCCTCCACTTCCTGGACGTCACGGAGCGCGAGCTGGCGGTGTGCGCGCGCATCATCTCCGACGTGCTGGACTTCGCGCGCGAGCGGCCGCCCCAGCTCGCGCCCTGCGCGCTGCGCCCGTTGGTGGATGAGGTGCTCGGCGTGGTGCCCCGGCGCGCGGGGGTGCGGCTCGTCAACGCGGTGCCGGAGTCCCTGCCCGTGCCCAGGCTGGACCGCGAGCTGTTCCGCATGGTGCTGGTGAACCTGGTGCAGAACGGCACGGAGGCGGTGGACCCCGGCAGTGGCGGCACCGTGCGCGTGGAAGCCGAGGGTGGCGCTGGAGTGCCCTGGCGCATCCGCGTGGTGGACGACGGGCCGGGCATTCCCACCGAGGTGCTGTCGCGCATCTTCGAGCCACTCTTCACCACGAAGCCCCAGGGCACGGGGCTGGGGCTCACCATCGTCTCCGCGCTGGTGCACAAGCACGGCGGCTCGCTCTCCGTGCGCAGCGAGCCGGGCCAGGGCACGGAGTTCCTCATCGAGCTGCCCACCGCCGTGCTCGTGCAGTCCGCGTGACGTCAGGAGCGGCGGTAGCCGCTCCCGAGAGCCGTGTCACACGTCGAGGACGTAGGAGAAGATGAGCGGTGCGACGATGGAGGCATCGCTCTCCACGATGAACTTCGGCGTGTCGACGCCGAGCTTTCCCCAGGTGATTTTCTCGTTGGGCACCGCGCCCGAGTACGAGCCGTAGCTCGTCGTCGAGTCACTGATCTGGCAGAAGTACGCCCAGAGCGGGACGCCCGTGCGCCGGAGGTCCTGGTGCAGCATGGGCACGACGCAGATGGGGAAGTCCCCTGCGATTCCGCCGCCAATCTGGAAGAAGCCGATGGGGCTCCGGGGCGCGGTCTCCGTGTACCACTCCGCGAGCGTGGTCATGTACTCGATGCCCGTGCGCACGGTGTGGACGTTCTTCACGTCTCCGGCGATGCAGTGCCCCGCGTACATGTTGCCGAGCGTCGAGTCCTCCCAGCCCGGCACCCAGATGGGGAGGTTCCGCTCGCAGGCCGCGAGCAGCCAACTGTTCCGGGGGTCAATCTGGTAGCTCCCCGCGAGCCGGCCTCCGCGCAGCACGCGGTAGAGGAACTCGTGGGGGAAGTGCCGGCGTCCGCTCTGGTCCGCCGCCACCCATTCCTCCAGGACGGCGGTCTCGATGCGGCGCATGGCCTCCATCTCCGGGATGCAGGTGTCCGTCACCCGATTCATGTGCCGTTCGAGCAGGGCCTGCTCGTCCGTCGGCGTGAGGTCCCGGTAGTGGGGCACCCGCTCGTAGAACTCATGGGCGACGAGGTTGAAGAGGTCCTCCTCCAGATTGGCTCCGGTGCAGCAGATGGCGTGGACCTTCCCGCGCCGAATCATCTCCGCCAGCGAGATGCCCAGCTCCGCCGTGCTCATCGCGCCCGCGAGCGTGACGAGCATCGAGCCTCCGGCATCCACGTGCCGGAGGTAGCCCTCCGCCGCATCGACGAGCGCCGCCGCGTTGAAGTGCTTGAAGTGAGTCCTACAGAAGTCCCGGATGTTCATGTGCTCCAGCTCCCGGCGACGAGGGACGGTCGTGGGAGCTGTCGCCAGGACGTGCCACGCCGAACGCCCTACGGCACGGGGACGTGCCGCCATCGAGGCGTTGGGTGGCTGAACGAAGCGCTTTATAGGAACCACGGGTGCGCGCCGCAACCCGGGCGTACTCAGGCGCTCCGGCGGCGGCAGGGCATCTCCTGCGTCAACCGCCAGGTGGCGCCGCCATCCTTGGAGAGGAAGCCGCGCCAGAGGAAGCTGTCGCGGGTGATGGCGGTGAACATCCAGCGCAGGAGGTTGCCCTCCGGGTCCGGCCCTTCGATGTGGATTTCCTCGCCGACGGGCCTGCCCGTCAGCACGGCGAGGAAGCCGGTGGTGGCGCCGAGCCAGATGACCTTCCAGCGGTCCGCCTTCGCGTCGTAGTGGCGCAGCGTGGTGCCGATGCGCCGCTCTCCCACGGCCGCGCTCAGGTTCGCCTCGGCGTTGGGGTAGATGAGCACGTCCTGGATGACGCGGCCGTCGAGGGCCCAGGAGAAAGACCACTCCCCGGGCTGGCGGAAGGTCTCCTTCCCGTCCTCGCCGTAGAAGATGACCTCCGCGTCCCAGGCGCCGACGAAGCGGCCGAACAGGTTCAGCTTGTCCGCGTGCGGGGCCAGGGGGCCCTTCGCGCGCAGCAGTGCCAGTGCCCGCTCGGAGAGCGGGGTCTCTTGGGTCGACATGATGACTTCCTCCGGGGGTGTTGAAAGGACGCGGGTCAGCGCGTTGCGACAACGCGCTCCCAGCCAGGCGGATAGTCGAGGACGAGCCCGAGCTCGTCCGTCTCCACCTCGGCCACGAAGCGGCCGCCGTTGCTCTCGTAGCGGTAGCGCGACGCCGTCAGCCGCGTGTAGCGCTGGGGCAGCGTCACCAGGGACAGGTCCGGCATGCGGACCCACGCGGCCGTCACGTCACGCCCCTGCCCCACTTCCAGCGCGAGCCGCCGGATGGGCAGCGTGTTCGTGGACGGAGAGAAGGAGAGGTCGATGTCCACGCAGCCGCGCAGTTGCGGCACCTCCTCCGCCCCCTTCCACCAGCGCTGCTGTTCATCGACACGAAGGTGGAGCGATTGCTCCACGCCCCCACGTCTCAGCAGGATGCGCGCCTCACGCGTCAGCCACTGTTTGTCGCACTGGAGGGTGTAGTCCGCGGCGAAGGGCTGCCCCTCGTGCGCGAGCACCACCGAGCCGGCCAGCGTCCAGCCGTCGGCGGCCTCGCGAAGCTCGAAGTACTCGCTCCCCGGCTGTTCCACGCGACGCCAGATGAGCGCGCGGAGACATCTCTGTGATTCGTGGCGCGGCGAATTCATGCGCCACACGGTAGGCGCGGGCCGCGCGGGCGTCTTACACGCCCTTGCTCTTTGCGTTCCGCAGTACACGCTCGCCGCGCTTGTCCCGGGCCCCGAGGCCTTGCCATGGTTGCGGCATGCCGCGCCTGCATGCCTCGCCCCTGCTCCGCGAATCGGACCTCCAGCTCTTCCGGGTGACGTGTGACGGCCATGACGGCCCACGCCTCAAGGAGGAGTCCTCGTCCAGCGAGAGCCTGGTGCTCGCGCTGCACGGCCGCTTCCAGTTCCGCGACGCGAAGACACGCACCGTGGTGGGCCCGGGCACCGGCCTCTTCATGCGCGCGCACCAGCCCTGTCAAATCAGCCACCCCCACGGCGGAGGCGACGCCTGCCTCTCCGTACGAGGCGCCTGGGTGCGCCGCTTCGCGGACCCGGCCCGGGCGACCTTCTCCGTCAGCGCGGAGGCCTACGTGCGCCTCCAGGCGGTGCTCGCCCGAGTAGCCCGCGACGAGGCGGTCGAGCGGCTCCAGGTGGAAGAAGCCCTCTGCTCCGCGCTGGCCCGCCCTGGGCCGCGCGCGGAGCCCGTGACGGCACGGGAGCGCAACATCGCCGAGGCGATTGCCCACGAGGTGTCGCTGCGCTTCGACGAGCGCCTCTCACTGGAGGAACTGGCACAAGGCGCGGGCGTGTCTGTCTTCCACGCCTGCCGCGTGTTCCGCCGCGTGGTGGGCGTGGGCATCCACCAGCACCAGCAGGAGGTCCGCCTGCGCCACGCGCTCGCCCTGCTGTTGGACACGCGCATACCGCTGGCCGAGGTGGCGCTGGAGGCCGGCTTCGCCAACCAGGGCCACCTGGGCAATGCCTTCATGCGCCGCTACGGAAGGACGCCGGGCGCCACCCGAAAGGGATTGAGGACCTGAATCAGGTCCGCGGATTGCGCAGCGCCGCCAGCAGCTCCTCCGCCGTAGCCGCCACCGCGCGCGCTCCATGGGCCTCGAGCTCGTGGCTCCGGAAGCCCCACGCCACGCCGACGCCGAACATGCCCGCCGCGCGCGCCGTGTCCATGTCCACCGCCGTGTCGCCCACGAAGCCGCACGCGGCGGGCGCCACGCCCAGCTCCGCCGCCAGCGCCAACGCGCCCGTGGGGTCCGGCTTACGTGGCACGCCCGGCCGCTCACCATACACAGCGCCGAAGGGCACGCCCGGCAGCAACGTCTCCACCAGCCGCTTCACGTAGCCGTCCGACTTGTTGCTCAGCACCGCCATCCTCATGCCCGTCCCCGCCAGCGCCGTCAGCATGGCGGCGATGCCAGGGTAGGGCCGCGTCCTGTCCACGAGGTGCGCGTCGTAGTACGCGCGCCAGGAGTCCAGCACCGGCGCGTGCAAATCCTCGCGCCCCGATGGCACCGCCCTGCGCACCAGCTCCTTCACGCCGTCACCCACCATGCGCAGGTAGGCGGCTTCCGGGTGCACGGGCAGGCCATGGTGCGAGAGCGCATGGTTCATCGCATCCGCGATGTCCCCCACCGAGTCCACCAGGGTCCCATCGAGGTCGAAGATGACGGCACGAAGCTGCATGGGATTGAAGTCTCCAGAAAACGAAAACGCCCCGGCCGGTGGGCCAGGGCGTTCGGGGCGTCGAAGCCCGTGTCAGGTGCTGGCTACTGCGTGACCTGGGCCGTGGGGCCCGCGGGCGTGTCGCCAGCGATGGTCATCACCGCGAAGTTGATGTTGTTGTAGCCGGCCGTGGCGCAGCTGAACATCACCCGCTTGATGATGGAGTACTCCACGTCCTTGTGGGCCTGGATGTTGATGTCGCCCTTGAAGCCGCCCTCGTCGTCCTTCGCCATGGCGTGGAGGTCCTCGTACTGCTTCTTCATGTCCCGCAGCTTCTCCTCCAGTGCGGGAATGTTGAGGTACTCGTCCTTGGTGAGGTCTTCGACGCGGCCGACGATGGTGCCGGACACGCTGACCTGCTCGCCGGACACCATGACGACGGGGTGCATCTCCACTTCCTTGACGTTGGCCGCCTCGGGAAGCTGGATGTCCTTGGTCATCATCAGCACCTCGCCCGTCGCGGAGAAGTTCGCGATGAGGAAGAGCACGATGATGACGAACATGTCGACGAGCGGGGTGATGAGCAGGTCGGCGTAGCCGCTCTTCTTGCCGTGCGCACCGTGTCCGAAGACCTTCGAGTGCGAGAGGCGCTTGCCGTACCGCTTGCCTGGAACCTGGATGGCCATGTGATTTCAGTGGCTCCGTGTGGGGCTAGCCCATCGCCGCGGACACCGACACCTGGGGCAGCCCGGCGCCGATGCACTCGTCGATGATGCGGACCAGGTCCTCGTAGCGGACCTTGTCCTCGGGCTGCAGGGTGATGGCGGACTGGTCCGGAAGCTGCGCCTTGAGCTCCTTGAAGCGCGCCACCAGCTTGGTCAGGTCCGTCTTGCCCTTGGCATCCTTGGTGAGGGGAATCGGGTCGAAGGCGCTCTGGTCCGCCGTCAGCCGCAGCTCCGTGGGGGTAATCAGCAGGCTGAGCTGGACCGTCTTGGTCTTCTCCTCCTCCTGCTGCTCCTCCGTGGAGGGGCCTCCCGCTTGAGAGACCTGGAGGCGGCCAATCTGTGTCCAGACGGCCGTCATGATGAGGAAGCTGATGGTCACTGCCATCAGGTCGATGAATGCGGTCAGGTTGATGGCGACGTCGAGCGACTTCTTGCCCTTGCCACCTTGACCTGTGTCCATTCCGCCGGCCATGGCGTTTGTCTCCTTTGGCCGTGGCTCACATTGGAGCCAGCGTCAGTTGCACCAAGGGCGCGCCGTGCGTCCCTCTCATGGGGACCAGACAGCGCGCCCGGTCACGGGGTTCCCGAACCGCCTACTCCTCGTCGCGGGCCGCGGGGACGTTCAGGTTCTTGAACTTGTCCTTGTTGGCCACGATGAGGTTGAGGACGGACACGCTGGTCTCGTTGATGTCGTTGATGAGCGACTGGGTGCGGCCCATGAGCACGGAGAAGGCCACCAGCGCCGGAATTGCCGTCACGAGCCCGAAGCCCGTGCAGTTCATGGCTTCCGAGATACCGTTGGCGAGAATGGTCGCCTTGTCGGCCGGGTTCACGTTGGCCACGGCCTCGAAACAGGAGATGAGACCGGACACCGTACCGAGCAGACCGGCGAGCATCGCCGCGTTGCCGAGCATGGCGAGGTAGCCGGTGCGGGCCTCCAGGCGCGGCGTCTCGCGCAGGCTGGCCTCGTCCAGGGCGGCCTGGACCTCGTCGTTGCCCTTCGGAACGTTCATCAGGCCGGCCTTGATGACGTTGGTCAGCGGGGTGGACTTCTGGCCGGCCACGTAGTTGATGGCCTTGTCCAGGTCACCGGCGTAGATGTGCTTCTTCAGGCCGCGCAGGAAGGCTTCCTTGTTGATGGAGGCCTTGCCGAAGAGGACGATGCCGCGCTCCACCATGATGGACAGCGCAATCACGAGGCACACCGCGATGGGGTACATACCCCACTGACCGGCCTCCCAGCGCCGCGCGATTTCCTCGAAGAGGCTGCGCTCGGGGCCGCCGGTGTTCGCAAGTACGGTCAGATTCGTCAGAAACCCCAGGTTCATCGCGTGATGCCTCCACTAGGCCTGGACCCGCTGAGGCGGGCCCTACATGCCTGCCGCCCCCCCGGGCGGTTGGTCCACCCTCATGGGCGGCAGGAATGGATGTTGAAAACGGTGTGCCGACTTTAGGAATGCGAGCCTGGGGTGTCAAGGTAGGCCCGGCGGCGTTAAGTGCTGAAATCTCACAGGAATTTTGCGGCGAAGCACCCCTTGTCAGGTGGTCTCCCCAGCAACAGGGCAGGCATTTTTGGGGGGGTTCCCAAGACGCGTCGGATGTGACACCGCGCGCGCTTTCGACCCCGCGGAACGCATGCTAAGGGCGCCGCCATGGCGAGGAAGCGCATTGGGGAGCTGCTCCTGGAGCAGAGGGCGATCAGCGTCGCGCAGCTCGAGGCGGGGCTGGCCGCGCATCGCAAGTCGGGGCAGCGGCTGGGGGCCACGCTCATCGCGCAGGGCGCGATTACGGAGGCCACGCTGGCGGGCGCGCTGAGCCAGGCGCTGGGGCTGCCCCAGGTGGACCTGGCGGCGATCACCCCCGAGTGGGCGGCGGTGCACCTCTTGCGGGCGCGGTTCTGCGAGCAGCACGAACTGTTCCCCATCGCACTGGAGAGCGCGGGCGGACGGCGGCAGCTCGTGGTGGCGATGGCTGATCCGCTCAACGTGACGGCGGTGGAAGAGATTGAGTTCACCACCGGCCTCAAGGTGAGCACGCGCGTGGCGGCCCTGTCCGCGGTGCGCAGCGCCATCCTTCGCTACTACCACAAGGTACCGGTGGCGGTGGCCAACGGGCAGGGCTCGGCGGCCCCGGCTCCGGCGCCCCGTAACCCGGTTTCGGCAAGGCCCGCGGCCCCTCCCGCGAGGCCCGCGGCTCCGGTGGCGCCGCCTCCCGAGGAGGAGAACGACGAGGAGGTCATCGTCGGAGAGGAATTGCCCCCGGGAGAGAAGACGCAGCGCACGTCCCTGGCGGACCTGATCCGCGAGCGGGAGGAGCAGCGCAAGCAGCGGCGGGGGCAGGCCTCGACGGCGAAACCGAAGCCGGCGACGGGCGGCGGCGGCGGCGTGCTGGATGATTTGGATTACCTCTTCGGGCAGGCGCGCGAGGACCCGGACCGCGTCGAGGAATTGGAGCGGAAGTTCTGGGCGCTGATGCGAATCATGGCGCGCAAGGGATTGCTGACGAAGGAGGAGTTCACCCGCGAGCTGGACGACGAGGGCGAGCGCTGACCGGTGGGAGTGTCGATGTCCGAAAACCGCGAGAGCGATTTCGGGAGACATGAGAAGGGTCCGGGCATGGACCTGCTCGACCGCGACGCGTGCTACCGCGCCCTCCAGACCCGTGATGCCCGGTTCGACGGACGGCTGTTCGTCGGAGTGACGTCGACCGGAATCTACTGCCGCCCCATCTGCCCGGCCCGGACCGCGCACTCGAAGAACTGTCAGTTCTACGCCTCGGCGGCCGCCGCGCAGGAGGCGGGCTTCCGGCCGTGCCTGCGCTGCCGGCCGGAGACGGCGCCGGACCTGGCCTCCTGGCGCGGCACGTCCAACACCGTGTCCCGGGCGCTGGCCATCATCGCGGACGGCGGGCTCGACGGGGGCGAGGCGGGCGTCGACGAACTGGCCGAGCGGCTGGGTGTGGGCGGGCGCCAGCTCCGGAGGCTGTTCAAGCAGCACCTCGGGGCGTCGCCGGTGGCGGTGGCCCAGACGCGGCGGGTGCTCTTCGCCAAGCAGCTCATCCAGGAGACGCGGATGCCCATGGCGGAGGTCGCGCTCGCGGCTGGCTTTGGCAGCGTCCGGCGCTTCAATGAAACCTTTCATGATTTGTATCACCGGCCGCCGAGTGAGCTGCGACGCAAGGCATTGACGGAGCTGCCGGCGGGCTCCACGGCCGAGGCGGGGGTGACGCTCCGGCTGCGATACCGCCCACCGTATGACTGGGAGGCGATGCTCGCGTACCTGGAGGCGCGCGCCATCGACGGCGTCGAGCAGGTGGTGGGCGAGGGCTACCGGCGCACGGTGGCGCAGGACGGGCGGCTGGGGACGGTGGAGGTGAGGCACGAGCCGGCGCGGAACAACCTGGTCGTCACGGTGCGCTTCCCTTCCGTGCAGGCGCTGCCGGCCATCCTCGCGAGGGTGCGGCGGGTGTTCGACGTGGGCGCGGACATCGAGACGATTGGCGCGCACCTGTCGAAAGACCCGTTCCTGGCGCCGCTGCTGGCCCAGCGCCCGGGGCTGCGTGCTCCGGGAGGCTGGGACGGGTTCGAGCTCGCGGTGCGGGCCATCCTCGGTCAGCAGGTGACGGTGGTCGCGGCGCGGCAGCTCGCGAGCAGGCTGGTGGCCCTCTGCGGCGAGGTGCTTCCGGAGGCGGCTCGTGTGCCCGAGGCGCTGTCGCGTGCGTTCCCTTCGCCGGAGCAGGTGGCCTCGGCGAACCTCGATGCGCTGGGCATGCCCTCGGCGCGGCGTGCGTCGCTCAAGGCGCTGGCGGAGGCAGCGATGGCGGACCCGCACCTCTTCCGTCCCTTCGGCACGGTGGAGGAGGCCATTGCGCGGCTGCGCTCCATTCGCGGCGTGGGCGAGTGGACGGCGCAGTACATCGCGCTGCGGGCCCTGCGCGAGACGGATGCGTTTCCGGCCAGTGATATCGGCCTGCTGCGGGGCGCGGCCAACGACGCGGGCGAGCGGCCGACACCCGAGGTCCTGTTGCAACGCGCGGAGCCGTGGCGGCCCTGGCGGGCCTATGCCGCGCAGCATCTGTGGGCCGCTGATGCGGTGGCGGGACAGCAGGCCCGGGAGGCGCGTCATGGCTGACACGCGATGCCCCATCAGCGAGGCCACCGAAGCCGGATTCGGCCATTGCTCCCGGGAGGCACGTCATGGCTGAGCCCCTGCGCCTGTTCATCGACCGGACCGGGACGCCCATCGGCGAGTTGGTCATCATCGCGGACCGGGAAGGCCGGCTGCGCGCCATCGACTGGGCCGACTACGAAGAGCGCATGCGCGAGCTGCTGCGCCTGCACTACGGAGCGGGCGGCTATGAGCTCGTGCCCGAGCGGAACCCTGGCGGCCTCACCACGGTGATGCGCCGCTACTTCGCGGGAGAGCTCGGCGTCATCGAGGGCCTGCCCGTGGAGACGGCCGGTACTCCGTTCCAGCGGACCGTGTGGGCGGCGCTGCGCGACATACGCTGCGGAACGACGGTCTCCTACGCAGAGCTCGCGCGCCGCATCGGCAAGCCCGCCGCCGTGCGCGCGGTGGGGCTCGCGAACGGCTCGAACCCGGTGAGCATCGTCGTGCCCTGTCATCGCGTGGTGGGCTCCAATGGCTCGCTCACCGGCTACGCCGGAGGCATCGAGAGGAAGCGCTGGCTGCTGAGCCACGAGGGTAACGCGGCATCTCAATCGCTCCTCCCGTTCGCGCGGTCATGACGCCTCGCGTCCCGAAGTCCACCTGAACGGTCTTGCGCCCCGAGCGCATGCCCCTGGTCCGTGAGCGCAATCGGGTTCGCGCATGACGGCGTGCACCCGCATGCCAGAACACCTGACCACGCCCCCTGAAGAGGAACCGCGTTCCGCTTACGGCGGTGTGCTCCCGCAGGCCTGAACGCGTGGCCCTGAAAAGAAACCGAGCTCCGCACTCTCGCGTGCGCGCCCGCACGCCCGAGCGCATAACTGCGCCCTCCGCGCTGAAAGGAAGTCCCAATGACCTCGACCCAATCGACGAATGTCCAGGTGTTCCGCAAGCTGCACACCGAAGGAATCCTGCTCCTCCCCAATGCATGGGACGCCGGAAGCGCCCGGCTGACGGAGAGCCTGGGAGCCAAGGCCGTCGCCACCACCAGTGCCGGAGTGGCCTGGGCGCACGGCTACGCGGACGGCAACCACCTGCCCGTGAAGCTGCTGGCCGCGACGGTGGCGGAGATTGTCCGCATCATCAAGGTGCCGCTCACCGTGGACATGGAGGGCGGCTACTCGGATGACCCCACCGCCGTGGGAGAGACAGTCGCCACGGTGTTGCAGGAGGGCGCGGTGGGCATCAACCTCGAGGACGGCACCGGTACGCCGGACCTCCTCTGCGCCAAGGTGGAGCACGTGAAGCGCGCGGCGGCGCGGCGTGGCGTGGACGTGTTCGTGAATGTGCGGACGGACGTCTACCTGCACGGGTTGGCCCCCCAGGAGCGCCGCGTCGAGGAGACGCTGGCCCGCGCGGCCCGCTACCGCGCCGCCGGGGCGGATGGCCTCTTCGTCCCGGGGCTGGTGGGCGCCACGGAAATCCGGGCGGTCGCTTCGGGAGCCGGCCTCCCGTTGAACATCATGGCCCGCCCGGGCCTGCCCTCCCCCGCGGAGCTCCAGTCGCTGGGAGTGCGCCGCCTGAGCGCGGGCATCAACATCGCCACGGCGGCCCTCGGCCGGGCGGCGGCGATGACGACTTCCTTCCTGCGAGATGGCGCCACCGCGGCCCTGTTCGAGGGCGCCCTCCCCTACCCCGAGCTCAACGCGCTGATGACGCGCTGACCGCTCACCCCACCGACAGCGGCAGTCGCACGGTGAACGTGGTGCCCGTGCCCACGGCGCTCTCCACCGTGAGCCGGCCACCGTGGTTCTCGACGATGCCCTGGCAGATGGACAGCCCCAGGCCGGTGCCCTTCCCCTCCGGCTTGGTGGTGAAGAACGGCTCGAAGATGCGCTGCAGGTGCTTGGACTCGATGCCCGTGCCCGTGTCGCGCACCGTCACCACCGCGTCCTGCCCGTCGCGCCCCGTGGACAGGAACACCGAGCCACCCGGCTGCATCGCATGGCACGCGTTGGTGATGAGGTTGACGAACACCTGCACCAGGTTGGCGCGCACGGCGGACAGCGGCGGGAGCTCCGCGTACTCCCGGTGCACGCTGACGCGCGCCTGCGCCACCACGTGCTCGCAGAAGCCCACCGCCATGTCGACCACGGAGTTGAGCTGTACCTTCTCCGGCTTGTCCTGCGCCGGCCGCGCGTAGCTCACCAAATCCCGCGTGAAGCGGAGGATGCGGTGGCTGCTCTCCAGAATCTTCTTCAGCTTCTCCTGGTCCGCCGGATTCGCGCCCGGCGTCAGCCGCGAGCGCTGCAGCAGCGCGTCCGCGTACGTGGCCACCGCCGTCATCGGGTTGTTGATTTCGTGCACCACGCTGGCCGCGAGCTGACCGATGGAGGCCAGCTTCTCCGCGTGGATGATGCGCTTCTCCAGCTCCTTCACCACGGTGATGTCCTGGCCGATGGCGATGACGCCCTCGACTTCACCGTGCTGCGTGAGCATGGACGACGTGGCGAAGGACACGCGCACCTCGCCGCCGTCGCGGGACAAGAGGCGCGTCTCGAAGTTGTTCACCGACTCGCCGCGCATGGCGGCGGCAATCACCTGCGTCACCCGCAGGTGCTCGCTCTCCGGTACCAGCCAGAAGAGGTCCTTGCCCAGCACGTCCTCCTTCCGGAAGCCGGTGAGCGCGCTGAGCGCCTGGTTGAAGACCACCACCTGCTTGTCCCGGCTGGCCACCAGGATGAGCGCGTTGGCCTTCTCCAGCAGGTCCTCCAGGTACTTGCGGACGAACGTCAGCTCGTCGATGAGCTTCGCGTTCTTCACCGCCACCGCCACCTGGTTGGCGAGCTGCAGGAGGACGCGCTCGTCGTGCTGCACGTCCGCGTCGAAGCCCTCCGGGTACTCCATGTTGATGGCGCCGAAGAGCTGCCCGCTCGCCACCAGCGGCGCGCTCACGCCGTGGGTGCTGCCCTGGAACAGGAGCGGCACCTCGGGCAGCACCGCCACCCGGCCCGGCGGCAGCGACGCGGGCGACAGGTTCGTCTTGTCCACCGCGCGCTGCAGCAGCGCCAGCGGCTCGTGCGCGCCCTCCTTCAGCCGTCCTTCCGCGTAGAGCGACGTCAGGCCACCGGTGCGCGCATCCGTAATCCGGATGCAGAACGAGCGCCCGGGGAACAGCTCCTTCACCCCGCGCGCCACCGCCGCGACCAGCTCCTCTTCGCCGCCGGACTCGGCCACGCTGCGGCCCAGGTCCAACAGCACGCTCTCCGTGCGCGCCTGCTCCAGCAGGGCCTTCTCCGCCACCACCAGCCGGTTGCGCGCCAATTCCGGCTCGTTGCGCGCGCGCACCGCCACCACGTCGCCCCGGCGCGACAGCGTCATCACCACGCCCGCCAGGCCGGACTGCAGCTCCACGTCACAGCTGGCGCCGTCCGCGGGCGCGCAGGCATCCGTCAGCGCCTTCGCTACGTCATCCACCGTGACGTGGTGCTCGTCACAGAAGCGGCGGAAGGCGTCGTTGACGGCCACCAGCCGCAAGGCGGGGTCGCACACGGCCGCGGGCGCGTCGAGCGCCTCGAAGAAGGCCTGGAAGGACTCGGCCGCGGGGCCGGGAATGCGCACGACGCGGGGTTCAGTCTTCATGGGAGCTTGCCTTGTCCAGGTCGAGAATCTGCTGCGCCCCCATGTACGACTTCGTCTCGTAGCGGGTGATCTTCCCAATCTTCCGGACGATTTCCGCCATGCGCTCCGCCTCGCGGTAGATGATGTCCACCGGCTTCCAGGCGAAGTCCTCCTCCTTCAGCTTGCGCTTGAGCAGCTCCGCGTAGCCCATGACGGACGTGAGCGGCTGGTTCAGCTCGTGCGCGGCCGTACCAGCGAGCGCGACGATGACGGCGCTCTTCTCGCTCTCCTCCAGCCGCGTCTCCACGTCCGACAGCTTGCGCTCCAGCTGCATGCGCGCGCGCATGTCCGTGAAGATGCCCACGCTGAACACCTCGCGGCCACCCTCGTAGACGATGGAGGCCGTCATGTTCACCGGCACGCGCTCACCGGAGCGGTGCATCAGCTCCTCGCGCGTGAGGGACAGCCGGCCCTTGCCGCCGTGCTCCGGGCTGCGGAGCATGGACATGATGCGCTTCGCGCCGCCGGGCGCGTAGAGCTGGTGGACGGTGAGGCCGCCGAGGGCCTCCTGCGCGGTGTAGCCGCACATGGCCTCGGCGCCCTTGTTGAAGAGGATGATGCGCCCCTTCAGGTCCGCCGCGATGATGGCGTCCACCGACGAGTCGATGAGCCGCTCCAGGAAGTCCTTCGTCTGGCGCAGCTCGTACTCCAGCTTGCGCGCGTCGGTGACGTCCCGGAAGGAGAGGATGGTGGCCGCGTCCTCGTCGCGCATGGGCGCGGCGGACATGGACAGCGTCAGCCGGCGGCCCGCGGGGGTGCACACCTCCACGTCCACGCCGGAGCGCGCGTCGCCGCGCGCGGCCGTCGTCACCAACTCCATCAGCACGCACTCGTCCACCGGCTGCGTCACCTGGTGCAGGTGCCGGCCGCGTGCATCCACCGCCGGGATGTCCAGCATGGCCGCGCCCGACGGGTTGAGCGACAGCACGCAGGCCTTGTCGTCGAGGATGGCCACGCCTTCACTGACGTGCGCGAAGAAGAGCTGGTAGGGCTTGAAGGACGCCGCCTGCTCCTCCGCCGCGAGGCGCGCCGTCTTCTCCGCCTCCGTCTGCCCGCGCACCGACTGGAGCACGGACGCGTTGCGCAGGGCCACCGCCGTCGCGTGCGCCACGGTGGTGAGGAAGTCGATTTCCCGAGGCGTGAAGGTGCGCCGCGTGCCCGCCGCGCGCACCAGCAGCACGCCGCGCACCTGGCCTCGCACCGGCAGGGGCAGCGCGGCGATGGCGTGGATGCCCCGCGCGGCCACCGCCCGGCGCTCCACGTCGCCCAGCAGCGGGTGCGTGGAGGCCTCCTGCATCACCACCGGCTTGCCGGTGCGCATCACCTCGCGAATCTCGGGGTAGCGAGACAGCTCGATGCGCAAATCCTTGAGCGTCGGGTCGTCGCTGGCGGCGACGATGACGCCCTCATCGGCGTTGCGGCCGAGCATCACCAGCGTGGCGCGGGCGATGGCCAGCTTCTCCGCCAGCCGGCGGGTGACGCCGTGGAGCAGCGCCTCCACGTCCGACGACTCGGCGTAGTCCGCCGTCAGCTCCAACAGGAGGGACAGGTCCTCCTGGCTGCGCTCCTGCTCGCCGCGCTCCACGTGGCGCGCGGCGGCGCACTGGAGCCGCCATGCCAATTCATGCGTGGCCACCGGCGTGGTGAGGATGTCCGCGGGCTTGAGCGCCTGCGCGGCGGCGAAGCCCCGCTCGCCGGGCTCCACCAGCGCCACCAGGGTGAGGCTGGAGGCGCGGGGGCCGTCGAGCAGGGCCCGCAGCGCGGGGCCACTGCCGGGAAGAGTCAAATCCACCAGGGCGAGGGAGGCCTCTTCCAGGCCGTCCACCACCCGCAATCCCGCACGCGCTGCCGAGGCGGCGAGCGCCTCACGCGCCTGCGAGTCGGGTGGCACCAGGGTGATGCCGAGGGCGAATTCCAGCGAGGACGGCACGTGAGAGTGGGGTCCAGGGGAGAGGGGCCCCCACTCTACACGTCCTGGCCGCCTAGGGGCAGTCCGACTCGAAGGCACCCAGGTCCGGGGCCGTCCCACAGTACGTCAGCCCCAGGGAAGCCCCCGCGTTGCGGGCCGGCGAGGCGGCTCCGAGGCGGAAGTCCCCGGTGTCGATATTGAGGAAGGCCGGCGACTTCTCCAGCGAGCGGCTGTCCAGGCCGCTGCCCGCCTTCCAGTCCGCGAAGTCCATGTCCACGCCGTTGAGGCGGAAGACGGCGGCCCCCCCGGAGCGGAAGTAGAGGTTGGAGCTCACCACGGTATTGGTGCGCTCCGGCCCGCCGCGCGCCGCCACGCCGCAGCCGGCGAAGACGTTGTTGCGCACATCCAGGGTGGCGCTCGGCCCGGTGTCGCCGTGGCCGAAGATGAGGCACGGGCCCGGCACGTTCCACACGGTGTTCTGCTGCACCTTCACGTTGACCGAGGTGTCCACGCGGATGCCGCTGCCCTCCTCGCTGCCACCGAGCGCGTCACGCACGAGGTTGCGGCGGATGGTGACGTTGGTGGGCGGGTCATTCACGCGCACGCCGCCGATGCTGATGGCGCGGCCGTTGCTGTAGAAGACGTTGTCCTCCAGCGTGACGTTCTTCGCGGACAGGTGCACCACCACGCCCTCGCCGCGCGACGTGGTGGACGTCTTGTGGCCCCAGATGATGTTGCCGCGCAGGGTGACGTTGGTGCACGTCTTGATGTCCGCGCCATTCTCGCGGTTCTCGTGCAGCTCGTTGTCCTCCACCAGGAGGTTGTCGAAGGGCGTACCGGAGATGGTGGCGCCTGCCTCGGGACCGATGCACTGCACCGCGTCCCCGGAGTTGTGGTGGATGTCATTGCCGCGCACCACCACGTTCTTCGACGTGGTCTGCAGGATGACACCGTGGCTGTCGTCGCTGCCGCGGCTGAAGTTGGAGATGACGTTGTTCTCGATGAGGATGTCGGCGGCCTTCTCGCCCACGTTGACGCCCGCGCCCGCGGTGCCGTTCTTCACGGTGCAGCCACGCAGCACGCCGTGGTGCGAGCCCACGCCGCGGTAGAGAACCGCGAAGGAGGCGTCACCCGCCAGGTCGAGCGTCAGGCCCTCGACGTGCCAGTACGCACCGCGCACGTCCACCAGCGCGGACGCGCTGCCCGAGGGCTTCAGCGTCACGGTGGCGCCGGGCGCGGCCATGACGGTGAGCGGCGAGGCCTCGGAGCCGCCCTTCTCCTCCAGCTTGAGGCGCTCCGAGTACGTGCCGGACTTGAGGTACACGGCCTCGTCCGGCTTGAGCAGCGAAAGCGCCTTCGTCACCGTGCGCAGCGGCGCGCCCTGCGTGCCGGCCGCGGTGTCGCTGCCGTTGGTGGCCACCCAGAGGATGCGGGAGAACGTCGGCGCGGGCGCGGGCGGCGGCGTGGGAGTCGGCGTCGGGGTTGGCGTCGGCGTCGGCGTGGGAGTCGGCGTGGGAGTCGGCGTGGGGTTGGAGGGCAGATCCGGAACAGGGAGCGGGCCGGGAATCGTGTCGGAGTCGTCCGGCGTGGTCGGCGTATCGGTGCCGGGCCGGACGACAGGCGGCGTCTCCGCCGAAGGGGCCTCATCCGAGCCGGTGCCCGCACCGGTGTCCTGGGCGAGCTCTCCCTTGCCATTGCAGGCAAGGGAGGAGAGCAGGACAGCGGAGCAGAGGGCCGGTATCAGCGGAAACCGTTGGCGCATCCTGTGTGACTCCTTGTGTGGGTCGCGACGCGTGGGGCGCTCGCGAGGACGGCCGCCAATTCCGGGCCCCGCGCTGTTCATTCCCGCACGCAACGGCAAGCCACGCCTGCCGGGCCGCAGGGGAAGAAGGCGGGAATCGCGATTTCGCGAGGTTGCGGAATGGGGAAGAAGTCCCGCTGATGTATCAGGCGCCGGACATTCGCCAGACGGGCAGGGCGCATGTGGGCCAGTGGAGGCGGAGATATTCCCGGTTCGAAATATCTCCGTTTCACCCTGGGAGAAGGCCGGCCCGGGCGGGAGCGGGCGGACGTGCGCGCGGGCGGGCGGCGAGCCTGTGGCGACCCACGGGGTCCTGCGTTCCTTGACGAGGAGAGGAGCGCGCGGGATATGAGCCCGCCTCACCCGTCGTCAGGAGACGCCTTGGACATCTTCAAGGAATTCACCTTCGAGGCGGCCCACCGGCTGCCCAATGTGCCCCCCAACCACAAGTGCAGCCGGCTCCACGGGCACAGCTACCGGGTGGAAATCCACGTGCGCGGCCCCGTGGGCGAGCGCACCGGCTGGGTGATGGACTTCGCCGACATCAAGGACGCCTTCGAGCCCCTGCGTCTCAAGCTGGACCACTATTACCTCAACGAAGTCGAGGGCCTGGAGAACCCCACCAGCGAGAACCTGTCGCGGTGGATCTGGAAGCGGCTGCGTCCGACGCTTCCGCAGCTCAGCCGCATCGTCGTGCGCGAGACGTGCACCAGCGGCTGCGTGTACCAGGGCGAGGACGACTGACGTCTGACTTCGAGGGCACTCACATGAACGTGTTCATCACCGGAGCCACCGCCGGGTTCGGCCTGGCCATTGCCCGCCGCTACCTCCAGAACGGGGCGCGCGTCATCGCCACCGGACGACGGACGGAGCGGCTGGAGGCGATGCGGGCCGAATTGGGCGAGCGTCTGCTTCCCGTGACACTCGACATCACGGACCGCGAGGCGGTGCAGCGCGCGGTGGCCTCGCTGCCGGCGGACTTCGCCGAGGTGGACGTGCTGGTCAACAACGCGGGGCTCGCGCTGGGGTTGGACCTGGCGCAGGCGGCGCGCGTGGAGGACTGGGACGTGATGGTGGACACCAACGTGAAGGGGCTCCTGTACTGCACGCACGCGCTCCTGCCCGGCATGGTGGCGCGCAACCGGGGCCACATCGTCAACATGGGCTCCATCGCCGCCGAGTTCCCCTACCCCGGCGGCAACGTGTACGGCGCCACCAAGGCCTTCGTGCACCAGTTCAGCCTCAACCTGCGCGCGGACCTGCACGGCACCGCCGTGCGCGTGACGGACATCGAGCCCGGCCTCGTCGGTGGCACCGAGTTCTCCAACGTCCGCTTCAAGGGTGACGACACGCGCGCCGCGTCCCTCTACGCCAACACCCAGCCGCTGACGCCCGAGGACATCGCGGACGCGGTGCACTGGGTGACGACGCGCCCCGCGCACGTGAACATCAACGTCATGTCGCTGATGCCGGTGGTGCAGTCCTTCGGAGCGCTGCCGGTGAAGCGGGGCTGAGCGGGGAAGCGCTCGCTCCGCTCAGCGTGAGCCTGGGGTCCGATGAAGGCTCCGGCCGGTAGCGGGCCCTCTTCGCGGACGACACCCGGCCCCGTCCGCCGTTCCCTCCATGAGAAGCCATGCGTGCACTGCGCGCGGGCGGGGGGAACGGCGATGACTCGTTACGGAACGGCTGCCTCGATTCTTCTCATCCTCCTGTTGGTCTACGAGGCGGTGATGTTCTTCGCCTCCTTCGCGGGCTTCGCGGGGGACGGGCCCATGGTGCCCACCGTGGTGGTGGCGCTGCTGACGTGGGGCGGCTTCAGCATGCTCACGCTCCACGGCATCCGGCGCGCGCTGGCCGTGCGCAGGGGTGAGGTGAACCGGTTCGACGCCACGGTGTTCTGGACGAAGACGCTGCCGTTGATTGGCGCGCTGCTGTCCATCGTCACGGCGTTCGCGTTCGGCTTCGGCGCGTTTGCCTCGTGCGGGCCGGTGTGGCTGTCGGGGCTGTACCACTGGGGTGGACTGGTGGGCAGCATGCTGTGCTTCGGCGCGTGGTTCGCGGCGCCGTTCATCGCGCGTGAGTACGCGGGGGAGACGGGGCAGCGCGTGGAGCGTCCCGGCTGGGGGAGGCTCGTGGTCATCGGCTCGGTGGTGTACGGAGCATGGGCCGTGGTGTGGCTCGTGGCGTGGATGATGTTGCGCGGCTCCATCGCGACGGGGACGTATCCGGTCGCGGCCAATTCGCCGTATCAGCTTCCGTATCCCCACGGAGAGCGCTCTTGGGTCATCCAGGGGAACAACTCGCACTTCAATCACAAGGGTGACGAGGAGTTCGCCTGGGACTTCCGGCGCCAGTGCGGCACGCCGGTGCTGGCGGCGCGCGGCGGCACGGTGCTCGGCGTGGAGGATGACTTCGAGGGGCACGGCAAGGGCAAGAAGAACAACTTCGTCACGGTGAAGCACGACGACGGCACTGTGGCGAAGTACCTGCACATCAAGACGGGCAGCGCGAAGGTGGCGGAGGGCGACACCGTCAAGCAGGGAGACCCGCTGGCGGAGGTCGGCAACGTGGGCAACAGCCTCACCGGCCACATCCACTTCGTCGTGGAGAAGGGAGGGGACAGCATCCCCGTCACCTTCCAGGACGTCGACGAGGACAAGGGCATCCCGAGGACGTTCGAGCGCTACGCCTCCGCGAAGTGAGCGCGGGACCGACATTTTCGTGAGTTACCTGGAAGGGTGTTCACATCGCACAGGATGTCAGAGGTCTGGTGCATGCTGGGCACATGAGCGACAAGCCGCAGCCGGGCGATGTGTATGAGGCACGTGAGCGCCTTCCCGAGGGCATTCTCAGTCAAATCATCGATGGCGAGCTGTACGTCAGCCCTCAGCCACGCATGACCCACAATCGAGCCGCTGGGGAGCTCTTCAGGGAACTCGCGCCCTTCGGAGAAGAAGACGAAGAATCTGGAGGCTGGCTGCACCTCATCAAGCCCGAGCTCCACCTGATCAGGGATGTGCTGGTGCCCGACGTGGCCGGCTGGCGGCGCGAGCGAATGCCCGAGTTGCCAGACGTCGTCGGAATCACGCTCGCGCCCGATTGGGTCTGCGAGGTCCTTTCTCCTTCCACCGAGGAGCTGGACCGGAGCCGGAAGATGGCGGTGTATGCCCGGGAGAACGTGCGACACGTGTGGTTCGTGGACCCGCGCATCCAGACGCTGGAGGTCTACCGGTTGGACGGCACGGGCTGGAGACAGGTTGGCGTGCACACGAGCGACGCCGTGGTCCGTGCGGAGCCATTCGAGGAGCTCCCATTGAATCTGGCGTTTCTCTGGAGGCGCTGAGGGGCAGGGGGTGGACTCATGGCCCGGGAACAACCCTGGAAGTCATCCCATTAGCATGAAATGTCAGAGGTAGGACGCATGCTGGACACATGAGCGAAGACATCCAGGCGCAGGAAGAGGGGCAGGTTGCGGTGAATGGGGCAGGGCCGCATCCTGGGGACATGGGCGACAAGCCAGAACCGAGAGACCCGTACGAGGAGTTGGAGCGACTCCCGGAGCACCTCACCGGTCAGATCATCGACGGTGAGCTGTACGTCAGTCCCAAGCCCGCAGTGCCTCACGTCCGGTCAGCATCGCGGCTCGGGGCCATCCTCGGCCCCTTCGACATGGGCACTCAGGGACTGGGAGGTTGGGTCATCCTGGTTGAGGTCGAGCTGCGCTTGGGCTCTCACTCCCGTCCCGATGTGCTCGCCCCTGACCTCGCCGGGTGGCGCCGCGAGCAGGTACCCGAGATGCCGAGAGTCGCCGCCATCCCGTACGCTCCCAACTGGGTCTGTGAAGTGCTGTCCCCTTCCACGGAGTCGTTGGACCGAAGCAAGAAGATGGCGGTCTACGCACGCGAGGGCGTAGGCCACCTGTGGTTCGTGGACCCGCGCGTTCAGTCACTCGAGGTCTACAGACTGGAAGGCAAGGGCTGGAAACAGGTCGGCCTGTACACGGGAGACACCTTGGTCCGCGCCGAGCCCTTCGAGGCGCTGCCCCTGAAGCTGGACCTGCTCTGGACGTGGTGAACGCACTGCGGCGACTCCCTGGAAGTGCCGAGAAGTGAATCACCCCTCATGTTCTCCAAGCCGCCCTCGGGATAGACTCCCCTCCATGAGTCAGTCGGACGCACAGGCTCCCAGCAGGGGGCTCCTCGCCCGCGGCCTGAAGCTGCTGGGGAACCTCACCCATCCACAGACGCGCACCGGAAAGGTGTTCACCCGCGCCGAGCAGGGCCTCACCAGGGTCCTCGCGCGCCTCGCGGAGAGCCCCACGTACCTGAAGGTCAGCGGTGGCCTCATGCGTCAGGGCTTCAATGCCCGCATCCGCCGCCGCGGGCTCGTGGAGCGCACCCTTCGCACCCTGCGCCTGCCCACCCCCTCCGAAGTGGAGGACCTGCGAGACCAGCTCCGCCGCGTGAATGACCAGGTGGAGGCGCTCGGCGTCCAGTTGGAGACCATGGTCGACCTCGTCCAGACGCCCGAGGCCCCGAAGCCCGCGCCCGACACCGCTACCGAAAACAGCGTGCCCCAAGTGCAGGGGCGTGCCTCCTCCACGCGCGACGCCTGAAATGACTGCGTCCACCTCCCAGCGTCTCCGCTCGTTCGTCGCGAGCAAGCTCGACCTTCCGCGGGCCGTGGCCACCGTCCTCAAGACGCGGCCGCTCAATCCGTACCCGTACCTCAAGCCCATCATCGAGAAGGCGTCCGGCGTGCGCGAGCCGCCCATCAGCGCCACGCCCCACACGGTGGTGTACACGCGCGGCAGCATGCGCCTGTTGCGCTACGCCGCGCCCCGGCGGCGCTACCGCACGCCCATCCTCTTCGTCTATTCGCTCATCAACCGCTGGTACATCCTCGACTTCCTCCCCGGCCGCAGCCTCATCGAGCACCTCACCCGCGCCGGCTTCGACGTGTACGCCATCGACTGGGGCGTGCCCGGGAAGAACGAGGAGCACGTCGACTGGGAGGAGCTGCTCGGCGGCATCATCCGGACGGCGGTGCAGTGGACGCTGCGGGTCAGCAAGAGCCGCGAGCTGACGCTCTACGGCTACTGCATGGGCGGCACCATGGCGCTGGCGTACACGTCCCTCTACCCCGAGGGCGTGCGCAACCTGGTGGCCCAGGCCACGCCGGTGGACTTCAGCAAGGGCGGCGTCTACACGCTGTGGACGGCGGCGGACCACTTCGACGTGGACTCGCTGGTGGACGCGTACGGCAACGTGCCCACCAAGGTGCTGGAGAGCGGCTTCATGATGGCGGCGCCAGTGCAGCGCCTCACGCGCTGGCTGGAGGTGTGCCGCCGCATCGACGACCCGGACTTCGTCACCACCTTCCTCGCCATGGAGCGCTGGGGCGCGGACCCCGTGCCCTTCCCCGGCGAGGTGTACCGGCAATACATCAAGGACTGCTACCAGCAGAACCTCTTCCCCAAGGGGGAGATGAAGGTGGGCGAGCAGTTCATCGACCTGCGCCGAATCACCTCCTCGGTGCTCAACGTCATCGCGGAGCAGGACAGCATCGCCCTGCCTCCCATGAGCGAGCCGCTGCCGACGCTGGTGTCCTCGAAGGACGTCGAGACGCGGCGCTATCCGGTGGGCCATATCGGCCTGTCCGCATCCAGCAAGGGCGCCACCGTGGTGTGGCCCTCCATCGCCGCCTGGATTGGCGAGCGCTCGAAGACGATGGAGCCATGATTTCCACCGACGCGGAGACAACGGGAGCAGGAGTCCAGGTGCGCGAGGGTGCCATCCGCCTGAGAGACGGGCGGCGGCTCGCGTTCGTCGAGTCGGGTGACTTGAATGGCCTGCCGGTGTTCTTCATCCACGGCAACCCGGGCTCGCGCTACATGCGGCATCCGGATGACCGACTCACGCACGGGCTCGGGGTGCGCCTCATCACCCCGGACCGGCCGGGCTACGGACTGTCGGACTACCAGCCCGGGCGCACGCTGCTGGACTTCCCGGATGACCTCGAGCAGCTCGCCAACGCGCTGAAGGTGGGGCGCTTCGCCCTCTTCGGCGTGTCCGCGGGCGGGCCGTATGTCGCGGCCAGCGCGTGGAAGCTGGGCGCGCGCCTCACCCGCGCGGCCATCGTCTCCGGGGCTTCGCCGCTGAAGCGGCCCGGAGCCATGGAGGGCGTGAATCGCGACTACCGCAACGCGTACTCGCTGGCGGCGTGGCCGGAGTGGCTGCTGCACCCGTTGATGGCCATGCACGACCGGCAGGTGCGCGCGAATCCGGCGAAGGCGCTGGCCGGAGTCCTGGCGCACGCGTCGCCGGACGACCGCGCAGTGCTGGCGGACCCGCTCATCGCCAAGCAGGTGCAGGGCTGGCGGCGAGAGGCCACGCGCCACGGCGTCGCGGGCATGCGGCGCGAGGCGCACATCCTCGCGTCGCCGTGGAACGTGCCGCTGGAGGAAATCCGCTGCGAGGTGGACCTCTGGTACTGGGAGGGGGACAGCATCGTCCCGCCGCAGATGGGGCGCTACCTGGCCTCGCGGATTCCTCGCACCGTGCCGCACTTCTTCCCGGGCGGCGGACACTTCTCCATCTACTCCCACTGGAGGGACATCCTCGCGCCGCTGGTCCACGAGGGCGTCTGATTCACGCCTCGGCTCATTGAGTCGCCCGGTGTCAGGGCCTCGACGTTGGGTGGCCCCACGAACACTCGAGACGGGCTCGGCTTCGCGCGCTCCGTGAAGTAGCGAACCTCGACCTTGCCTCCCTGGGCAGGCCTGCACAGTTTCGCGACCGGCCGGAAGCAGGGGCGGAGCGGGGACGGGCATGGTGCGTTGGCGGGCAGGCACGGCGGGGCTGGCGCTGGGCGTGTGGGCCGCGCTCGGCGGGGGTTGTGACGCGGGGAAGACGGCGCCCCCGGCTCAGTCCATCGTCGAGGAGCCGGCCCCCGCGCCCGTGATTCCCGAGCTCCAGCCCGGGGACGCCCGCTGGACGGCGCACACCGCGCAGGCCGGGAGACAGGACGTCGTCGCCGTCGCCTCGGATGGGAGCGGCGGCGTCATCGTGCTCGGCACGAGCGAGGCGCCGGCTCCCCGCTACACCTCGCTGGACCCGGATGGCACGACGCTCACCGTGTCACGCCATGACGGCAACGGGCAGCAACTCTGGACGCGAAGCTTCACGCCGGAACCCGGCGACGAGGGCATCGCGGACGTGGATGCGCCGATGCTCGCGGTGTCCGCCACGGGCGATGTCTTCGTGGCCGGCAAGGTGGAGGGCCGGCTCCGCGTGGGGGACACGGTCATCTTCGACAGCGCCTTCGTCGCGAAGCTGGCTCCGGACGGGAGTCCGCGCTGGGCGCACGCCACGGGCTCCGTGAGGGCGCTGCTGCCGGACGGAGACGGCGAAGTGGTGGTAGCGCACGGGCTGGTGGTGGAGCGCCACGACGCGCAGGGAGGCTCGCGCTGGAAACGGGACGTGCCCGCGGTGACCTCGGCCACCGTCGCGGCACTCGACTCGGAGGGCGGCATCGTCATGGCGGGACTGAAGCCCGTGGACCCCTTCGAGAGCCTCGGCTTCATCGTGCGACTCACGCCCGACGGCGAGGTGCGCTGGGAGCGCGAGGTGGGCCCCACCCCGCCGAACTTCACGGACGTGTCCTTCCGTCCGGACGGCGGCTTCCTCTTCACCGGAGACTTCAACGGCACCTTCGAATGGGGCCACGACACCCTGCAGACGCCCTGCTCCCGGCGCGGCTGCCATCCCACCGTGTTCGCCCTGGCCGCGGACGCGTACGGCGAGCCGCTGTGGGGGCGCGTGCTGGACAGCGAGGACACGAGCGGCTCGGAGGGAGCGCGGCTCGCGGTGGACTCGGATGGGAGCTCGGCGATGCTGTGGCGGCACGGCTGCGGCTCGGAGATGGCGCGCCTGTCCGCCGGGGGCGACGTGCTGTGGCAGGACTTCTACGTCACCACGCCGTGCTTCGCGACGCCGCTCCTGCGTGACGTCACCTTCCTGCCCGACGGAGACGTGGTGGGCGCGGGCATGTTCTTCGGCACGCGCACCTTCGGTAGCCGCTCGTTCGCCGCGGACGACACGGACGTCTTCCTCCAGCGGTTGGTGCCCTGAGCCGGCTCAGGCGGCGCGGAAGGAGGAAGCCTCGACGGCGGCCTGCGCGGGCGCTTCCACGGGCTCGCCATTCTCGCCCAGCACCACGGGCTTGATGCCGAGCTTGCGCTCGACGAAGGCGTGGCCCAGGTAGACGAACGGCGTCAGGCCCACGGCCACCAGCAGCTTCACCACGTACGACGTGTAGATGATGTTGAAGATGGTCGCGGTGGGCAGCACGTCCGTCCACGCGATGAACTGCACCACCACCGTGTCGATGAGCTGTGACACCAGCGTGGAGCCCGTCGCGCGCAGCCACAGCATCTTGTTGTGCGTGACGCGCTTGAGCAGGTTGAAGATGGCGATGTCGCAGAACTGGCCGACGAGGTACGCCACCATCGACGCCATCAGGATGCGCTGCGAGCCGGCGAAGATGTTGTTGAACGTGGCCTCCACCGCGCCCCGCCAGTCCGACGCGCGGGTGAGCGGAGCCCAGGGCACCCTCACGGCAATGGCAATCACGATGAAGGCGAAGATGGCCATGAAGAAGCCCACCCAGGTGATGAAGCGGGCGGCCTTCTTCCCGTAGAACTCGTTGAGGATGTCCGTGAGGAGGAACGTCACGGGGAACGGCAGCATGCCGATGGACATCACCGCCGTGATGGGCCCCAGGTTCACCTCGAAGAGCTTCACCGAGATGATGTCGCCCACCACCAGCGCGATGACGAACACCGCCGCCAGCACCACGAAGAGCTGAATCCGCCTGTCGAGAACCATCGCGCGCGCGTCTATACCGCGCCCTACTCCCGGAGCAGTAGCCCCCCGTCCAACACGAGCTCCGAGCCGGTGAGCCAGGAGGCCCCCAGGAGGTACCGCACCGCCTCTGCCACCTCCTCCGGATGCCCCAGACGGCCGAGCGGGTGCAGCGCCCGCAGGCCCGCAAGCTGGGCTTCCTGACGGCGCGCGTACTCCTGGGAGGACAGCGGGCCTTCACCCGGAGCGAGCCGCACCTCGCGCGTCATGTCCGTCTCCACCACGCCCGGGAGCACCGCGCTGGCGCGTACGCCTCGCGCCGCTCCGGCCAGGGCCAGCACCTTCATGACCTGGAGCAGTCCCGCCTTCGCCGCGCTGTACACCGCGCTGGTGAGGACGGGCCGCGTGGCCAGCGTGGAGGCGACGAAGACCTGTGCGCCACCGGGCTCCAGGACTTCCAGCGCCTGCTCTCCGAGGCGGAGCGGGGCCACGAGGTTGACCTCGAGCTGCGCGCGCAGGGCGTCCTCGCCGATGTGGCCCGGAGGCTGGTGCACCACCTGACCGGCGCTGTGGACGAAGCCGTCCAGCCCTCCGAGGAGCGTGGCCGCCCGGCGCAGCAGTCCGTCGCGGGCCTCCGGTGCGGAGAGGTCACACGGCAGGGCGAAGGCCTTGCCCGGCCACTCGCGCGCGAGTGAGTCCAGCACGTCCGCGCGCCGGCCCGTCACCACCACCTGCCCACCGCCGCGCAGCAGGGCTTCCGCCACCGCTCGGCCGATGCCCGTGCCGCCGCCGGTGACGAGCACCTTCCTGGTGCCGATTGCGCTCACGGACTGCGCTCCGCCGGCGAGCCCGGGGCCACGGGGGCTTCGTGCGGGTAGTAGGAGAAGCCCGTCGCGGGCGCGAGGCCTTCCCCGGGCGGCGCCGTCTCCACCTCGTCCGTGGGGATGAAGCGCGGCCGGTCCACGCAGAGCACTGTCTGCTCCGTGGCCGTCGGGTTGTCGTAGCGGTGCGGGAAGCCCTTCGGCCAGTGGAAGGCCATGCCCCGCTCCACCGGCCTGCCCTGCAGCAGCAGCCCGGGGCCGAGCACCAATTCGCTCTCCTCCATCTGCTGGTGCACGTGCGTGGGAATGGTGCCTCCCGGCTTCACGCGCAGGCGGTACACGCCGTACCCCGCGCCCTCGTGGATGATGTCCACGCGGCCGAAGGGCTTGTCCTCGCGCGCGTACTCCATCTCCTCGGCGGTGCGGTGAATCTGCATCGACGGCACCGCCATGCCTCCCAGCGCCTGCGGCTTGGTGACTCGCACCGTGGCCGCGTGCACCTGGGCTCTCGGCACATCCACGGTCGGCGGAGCCAGCAGGTAGCGGCACACGGCCTCGGCGGCGGACTCCAGCAACTCGAAGCGGCACGCCTCCAGGAGGAAGCGCAGCTCGCCCGCGAGCCGGCCGTAGTTCACCGTGTTCGCCAGCTTGCCGCCCGCCGCCGCGCTGCGCGTGTCCAGGAAGAGGGCCACGTCCAGCCGCAGCGGCTGCGCCGCGAAGCGCTCGCGGTTGAAGACGCCCACGATGCAGTCCACCGTGAGGCCCCGCAGCTCGATGACGTCCAGCGGCCGGCCCTGCGGCGTCGTCACCACCGGCGGGTGGAAGGGGGGCTCTCCATTCATAGCTGTGCGCTCCTGCCGCCATCCACGGCGATGACCTGCCCGGTGATGTACGGCGCCTCGCGGGCGAGGAAGACGACGGTGCGCGCGATGTCCTCGATGCTGCCCTCGCGTCCCATGGGAATCCGCTTCAGCACCGCCTCGCGCGCCGCCGCGTCGAAGTCCTCCGGGAAGGCCACCGTGCCGGGAGACACGGCGTTGACGCGCACGTGCGGCGCCAACTCCACCGCGAGCGCACGCGTCAGCATGATGAGCCCCGCCTTGCTCACCGAGTAATGCGAGTAGTGACTCACCGGCCGCTCGCCGCCGATGTCCGTGAGGTGCACCACCAGCGGGTCCTTCCCCGCGCGCAGTGACGGCAGCAGCGCCTGCGTGAGGAAGAAGGGCGCGTCCAGGTTGACGCCCAGCATGCGGCGGTACTGCGCGCGGGTGATGGAGGCGAAGTCCACGCGCTCGAAGAGGCCCGCGTTGTGGACCACCACGTCCAGCGAGGGGCAGGCCTCGCGCACCTGCGCGCCCAGCGCGTCCACCGCGTCCGGGTTGCTCAAGTCGCCCGCGTGGAGGGTGACGCGGCGGCCGAGCCCCCGCAGTTCCTCCGCCAGCGACTCCAGCGAGTCGAGCGAGCGGTTCGCGTGAAGGGCCAGGTCATAACCGGCGCGGCCGAGCGCGCGGGCCACCGCGCTACCGATGCGGATGCCGGCTCCCGTGACGAATGCGGTACCCATGGGCCGCATTCAGTAACAGGCCGCTGGCGGAAAGGCACCCCGCACCTGAAAAGGCACGGGGCGCACCGGACTACCCCCGTAGTCCGATGCGCCCCGCGATACATGTACTTCCCCTACTGAGGTACTTCCCCCTGAGTCAGAAAACCGTCTTCGCTACGGGTAGTAGCTGGCCGCGTGGGGGCGGTTGCGCCAACCGCCGTTGTCGTAGGAGACCCAGACCCACTCCTGCACGGCCTCGTAGTGGCCGGGCACCCACTGCTGCTCGTAGTAGCCGCCCGTGCACTTCGTGACGCGGCCGCGGCGGTGGTGGCGCTCCCTGCAGACCTCGGGGACCCACACGCGGTCGTAGCGGCCGTCGACGTAGCGGTTCACCGTCTGGAGCTCGTAGCGGCCGCGGGCCTGCGGAGGGGGCAGCGGCGCCGGGCCGTGGCGGCACGCGTCGCCGTGCACGTGGACCTCGACGTGGCCACCCCGGCGGTCATCGCGGTAGTCGCGGTCGTGGTCGCGGTCACCACGGCCATCCCGGTAGTTGTTGGGGGTGGTGCCGTTCGTGCGGCGCGAGGCCTCCTGGTTGGCCCAGTCACGCACGCTGCCGTCTTCCGCCAGAGCTGCCGTGGAGCCGAAGAGAAGGGTGCCGAGAACCAGGGACGCGATACCAGTCTTGAGAGCCATTGCGTTCAACCTCCGTCGTCCTGCTTGCACCTTCTGACGGGGGGCCCCGTGTTTCATTCAATGAACCGGGCATCCGCCCCCTCCCGGGCGGGCACCACCTGGACCTACACCCAAAACCCTCGGCGGTATGCGGAGTTAGCGGGGTGCGACCTCGGCACAGGTCAGCCCCTCCTGGGGGGCACAGTTCTGTCCCACGAGGCAGCCGCCCACGCCTCCGGAGTCCACGCAGCGGATGGGCCGGCAGTCCGCGTCCTCCGTGCAGGCTCGACGGCTCACCGTGCACGCGCCCTGGCTGCATGCGTCCTGCACGCAGTCCGCGTCCTGCTGGCAGGTGCAGAAGCCCTCCACGCCCCCCTCCGCAATCGCGCAGCGGCCCGCGCACGCGCCGGTGCCCTGACCGGGTGACTTCACGCAGCGGCCACCGTGTCCGCAGTCCGAATCACCGCTGCACGTCAGCGAGGGCACGGGCGCGCACTCCGCATCCGAGCGGCAACGGGCCCGGCTCGCGGCCACCACCACGTCCGCGCACTGGTAGCCGTTGGGGCAGCCCTGCCCCTGCGAGCAGTCCACGCCGCAGAAGGCGCTGCCCGGGTTGGCCGTGTCGCGCAGACAGAAGTTGGCGCCTCGGCCGCAGACCTGGAGGCCGCCGCCGTACGTGCAGCTCGCGCAGTAGGGGCGGCGCGTGGGGTCGAAGTCGCTGTAGCAACTCTGGGTGGTGCCGCAGCGCTGGCTGAAGGCGCAGTCGGTGTCGTCCGCGCAGAAGGCCGCATCGCAGACGCCGAGCTCGCAGGCGGCGCGGCCTTCGGGCGTGGTGGCGTCGCAGGTGCACGGTGCGTCGCCGCAACGGCAGGCAGTGCCAGGGCAATCGCCTTCGCTTCGACAGCCGGACACGCAGGTGGTTCGCGAGACATCGCAGACCTCACCCAGCGGGCAGTGCAGGTCCGAGGTGCAGCGGCCTCGCGTGAGGCAGGTGCCCGTGCCGGCGTCGCAGAAGAGCGAGGCGTCACCGCAGTCCGCGTTCGACTCGCAGCCCGCGCGGTCCTGGCAGAAGCCCGCTTCGTTGCAGAGCTCGCTCGGGCCGCAGGCGGTGTCCGTGCGGCAGCGGCAGGCGTGCGTCTGCGTGTCGCAGCGGAAGGCCTCGGCGGGCGTGCCGCAGTCCGCGTCCGCGCCGCAGGCCGTGGTGCCTGGCGCTGGAGCGTTGTCATGACAGGCAGCAAGTACGAGCAGCAACAGCGCGGCGAGCCATGAACAGCGGTGGCTCATGAGCGGTCCAGCGCGCTGACCGGCCACGTTACTGGCGAGACGGACGTTCATCAGTCGAGGGCCTCCGAGCAGCGCGGCATGCAGGCCCTGCCCATCGCGACAAGGCGACGGCTCACAGGTCGACCCCCCTCTGCCAGAACATGCATGTCACGGGCGGCGCAACAACTCACGGGTCGAAGACCTCCGAGCGTCCGAGCACATAGGCCGTCCACGTCACGGGCGAGAGGGTGTCGTAGGTCCACTGCGCGTAGTCGAAGCGCGGCACTCGCGCGGTGGACAGGTCCGCGCGCAGGCGCGTGTTCCCGGGCAGTCCGGCGCGGAGCACCTCCAGCGCGGGCTGCGGGAGCGTCACCTGTGTCTCTCCTCCAGGGAGGATGGCCGTCCAGCGGATGCCGGTTCCTTCGCCCACCGCGGTGAGGGTGAGCCGCTGCACGTCGGGCACCTGCGCGGAGGTGTCCGTGCTCCACGCCACCGCTCCGGAAAAGCGCTGGCCGGAGGGTGGCGCGGTGAAGACGGGTAGCGGCAGCAGGGGCCCGAGCATCATGCCCTGCGCGGGGTCTCCCGGCTGGCGGTGGTAGAGCAGGCTCTGCGGATACGTGGTGGTGCCTCGCAGCAGGTCGAGGAACAGGAGGCTCGTCCCGTCCACGCGAGGCAGGCCGGGGAAGCTGAGCCGTGGCCCCGGGCCTTCGATGACGGAGAAGAAGCGCGTGCCCGTGCCCCAGTTGTGCGGATGCGGCACCAGGCCCTCCGCGCCCAGGTCCAGCCATGCGTACACCTGGTGCAGCGCGGACTGTCCCGACACCGTGATGGGTCCATCCACCGTGAGCGGCGCGGTGACGTCGAGGTGCATGTCGAGCACCACGTCCTGCCCCTCCGCGACCCGCGTGGACGAAGCCGCGATGCCTCGGCGGATTCCGAGCAGGTAGGGCTCGAAGTCCACTTCGTCCCTCAACACGCCGAGCACCGCGTACACCGCTCGCAGGCCGGGCTGGGCGTGGACCTGGAACGTGCCGCCTTCCGCTCGTACTCGCCACGTGTCCGCGCGCCGGTCTCCGGGGCCCGCGAAGGGCGGGCCGGAGGTGGGGCTCGGCTGTGCGACGAAGACGCGGGCCTCCAGCACTTCGTTGGACGCGAGGGGCCTTGGCGGCTTGAAGCCTCGCACTCGGCCGGTGATGGTGGCCGGAGGGAGGTCGGGCGGGTTGCCCGGGTTTGAGTCGCTCGTGAGCTTGCGCAGGAACACTGTCAGGTTCTCCGCGCGGATGCCCGCCACCGTCACCGCGTCGTAGCCGTCCTTGAAGACCGTGACGACCTGCGCGCCCACCATCCGTGGGTCCGAGAGCGTGAGTTGCCCCCGTGCATCCGTGAGCCCCTGGAGCGGTGTCGCCGCGTCCGTGCCGAGCATCACCCGTGCTCCCGCGACAGGCTGTCCGTACGCTCCGGATGACGTGTCGAGCACCGTGACGTTCAGCGTCCCCGTGAGCGGCCCTCCGGAGAGTCCTCCCGGTCCTCTCGGGTCGAAGTACGTGAACAACTCGGGGAGCGCGGCGCGGGTGGCGCCTCGTGTGACGGCCACCTCTACGGGAGCCTGCACTCGCGAGGACGGCGTGCGGCAGGTCAGCGTGTGGCCGTCCACCAACTGCACGTCCGTCGCGGGCTCGCCTCCGAAGGTGACGATGGTGCCGGCTCCGAAACCCGCGCCTCTCACCGTGACTCGGGTGCCTCCGGCGATGGCGCCTCGGGCGGGCTCCACCTGGGCGAGGGTGAGCGGTGCTTCGTAGGTGAAAGCATCCGGCAGGAGGGCTTCATTCTCCGGGTCGCTCGCGGAGAAGACGTGGAGGGCGTGCGCGCCCGCGCCTCCTGGCGGCGTCGTGAAGCGCAACTGTTCCTGCGTGGGTGTGGATACGGCCATGGCTTCGAGCGCCCCCACCCGCCCCACCGCGTCCGGTGGAATGAACGTTCCTTCCACCGCTACCGATGTGCCTCCGGTGGTGGGGCCCGTGTCGGGTGTCGCTCGGGAGAGCGAGAGCTGGAAGGTGTAGCCATTCGGGAGGCTGGCGCTCGCGGCGCCGGTCGTGGCGCTCACGGTGACGATGCGTGGCAGGGAGGCGCGTACGGGCACGGTGACGGTGGCCGTAGTCGGTGTCACTGTGGCGAGCGTTGCGGCCTCGCCTCCGAAGGACACCGCGAGCCCGGGCGCGTCGAGCCCGCTTCCCGTGAGCGTCACCGTGCCGTCCGCTCTCGTGCCGACGTGGGGGAAGACTCCGTGCAGAGCGAAGCCTGATGAGGCGGGCTCCTCGTAGGTGAAGCCGTTGCGCACCGTCCAGGCGCCTCGTGGCGTGACGACTGTCACATCGATGGCTCCCGTGCTCGGGCCCGTGGGCGCGGTCACCGTGAGTCGCGATGGAGAGTCCACCTGGAACAGCGGGGCGGGCGTGCCTCCGAAGAGAACGGCGGTGGTGCCCTCGAAGCCCCTGCCCGCGAGCACCACCTGCGTGCCTCCGGATTGAGGGCCAGTGAGCGGCGTGACGTCCATGATTCGCGGGTCGTCGATGTAGCGATACGCGCGCCGCAGCACGCCTCCACTTCCCTGTCCCTGGACTCTCACGTCCACGGGGCCGGCGCTCGGGGCGCGAGGGACGATGACTCGGAGCTCGTTGGAGGAGACTCGCGTGACGGCGGGACTGGCCGTGCCTCCGAAGAGGACCTGGACCTCCACCGGGAAGCCCGTGCCCACCAGCGTCACCGTGTTGGCGCCGGAGAGGGCGCCTGTCGCGGGGGAGAGGTCTCGCAGGTCGAAGGACTCGAAGTACGTGAAGCAGGCTCCGCAGCGGGCCGTGCCTCGCGGATTCACCAGCGTGATGCTCACGGGCCCCGGTGTTCCTGGCGGCGTGCGGAGGTCGAGCGAGGTGTCATCGATGAGCTGGAAGTCGCGCACCTCGCGCTCGCCGACCTTGAGCACCGAGCGACGGGCCGCCTCCGTGGGAGTCGCGGCCACGCCCTGGACGAAGCCGCTGCCCATCAGCCGCACCCAGGTGCCGCCTCCGCTCTCGCCTCGTGCCGGCAGCGACGAGAGAATCGTGGGTGCCGGGCCCGCGTCCGTCTGCGCGCCCGCATCGGTGCCCGCGTCTTCGGCCGGCGTTCCCGCGTCGGTGACGCCAGCGTCGTTGATGCTTCCAGGTGGACGCGGACTGTCACCACAGGCGGACAGCAGCGGCAGCAGGCAGAGCACCGCCACGAGCAGGAGCCCTGCCCTGGCACTGGCGTGTTCCCGACAGCAGTCGCCATGACGGATGGCGCCCGCTCCACCGCGACGGAGGCGTGCTGGCAGCGCCCGGGCGCGGAGACCTCGGCTCATGGCAGCAGCTCCGCCTGGAGGGTGTAGCCATTCGTGGTGCGCGCATCGTCTCCGGTGACTCGCGCGGTGAGCGTCCTTCCTCCGGCGACGGATGCGGGCAGGGAGACCATCGCTCCGCCGGCCTCCGTGGAGCACCCCAGTTCCTGCGTGCCGTCTCCTCCGAACAGGCACAGACGCAGCAGCCCCTCCGCGGCGACGTAGTTCGACAGCACCACGCGCACGCCCCGCCCCTCCGGCACCGTCAGGCGGAAGTGGTCCTGGTCCTGGGGACACAGCATCCCCTCGATGAACGGACCCGCTGCGACAGCCGTTGTCGTGGCGGGTGTGTTGTTGGGCTCGTGGGAGTCGTCATCACACGGCGTTCCGCGCGAGAGGAAGAAGCCCACGTCGTAGAAACGAGGCTCGCTTCCCTGCGCGGCGATGCGCACGGTGTACGTGCCCGGCACTGCCGCGACATGCGTTACCAGGAAGTGCCCTGACGCGAGCACCCTCCCGCTCGCGTCCTGGAGCGTGGTGGAGAACGCCGGCTCCGCGAAGGCATCCGCCTCCACGTTCACGCCGAGCTGATCGCCTCGCTCCAACGTGATGGAGAAGTGGTCCGCGTCGTCCGGGCAGAGCGTGAGACCGACGTACTGACTCGCGCGCACGGGATATGCCGTCGTGGAGGTGTTGTTGGGCTCCAGCGCATCCGGCGCGCAGGCCCTTGGCACGCACGTGCCGGTTCCCACGTCACAGCGCTGGTCCGCTGCGCATCCATCGTCCGAGGTGCAGGGAGGCAGTGCGGGCAGGCAGGCTCCGCTCGGCACGTGGCATTGCAGCGGCACCGTGCAGTCGCGGTCCGAGTAGCAACGCGGTGTCGCCGCGCAGCGTCCCGCGGCATCACAGATGAGACCGGGCCCGCACTCCGCATCCGCCTCGCACTGGACGCACCGGCCTTCCGCGCAGCGCTCGCCGGAGGCACAGACCTGGGGCACGGTGGCCTCCGTGCAGCGAGGCACGCAGGCGTGCAGCCCCGTGTTGCAGCGTTCTTCCGCACCGCAGTCCGCGTCCTCCACACAGCCGAGGTCCTCCTCACAGACGAGGCTCGCCGTGTTGCAGCGCTGGCCCGAAGGGCACTCGTCCTTCGTGCCCGAGGGGCAGAGGACCACGTCCGCACGCTGCCGGCAGAGTCCCTGGCGGCACCACATCCCGAGCTCGCAGTCCGCGCTGGCCGTGCAGTCGGTGCCCCAGCCGTCGCGAAGCGTGCAGACGTGCGCCTCCGCGTCACAGCGCTCCTTCAGCCGGCACTGGCCGCTGGACTCGCAAGGGCCACAGAAACCTTCCGTGCCGCAGACCTGGCCGCCCTCGCAGTCGTCGCGGTGCTCACAGGCCGTTACCTCGGGGCCCGCGTCGGGCGTGGGCTTCGCGGGGTCAGAGGGGCATGCGGTGATGAGCACTCCCAGCGACAGGACGAGCAGCACGGCGGCACGCGACATCACGGCACCTCCGTGACGATGCCCGAGGGCCACTGCACGTCCGCCACCTTCCACATGTCGCCCTGCTTCGCCAGCGTGCGGCGGTACTCGCCCTTCAGCACGCCCCGGTCGTAGACGCGCACCGTGGCCTCGCTGCGCGGGTCCACCGCTCCGTTCTCGCGGGCGAGCACCACCGCCACGCGGTAGGTCCCGGACACGGGGATCTCGTAGCCGAATACTTCCGGCCCGTAGCCCGTCAGCCGGTCTCGCAACAACTCCGGGTCATCGAGTGGACCGGGGTCGCCCCAGTCAGGGCGTGGATTCGCGTAGTGGCAGTCATCCGGCGCGGAGCCCAACTCAGCGTCCGTGCTTCGCAGCACGTGCAGGTCCAGGTCCGTGGCCGCGTTGTTCCAGGACACCTCGACCAGCAGGCGCTGCGCGGGCACGGCCAGCACTCGGGCCGTCGCGGACTGGAGGTTGCGGGCTCCCGCCGCATCCGTGACGTGCAGCTCCACCTCGTACTCACCCGGCACCACCGGGTCCAACCGCAGCACCGTGCTCGCGGCTGCGGGGTCCGCGATGGTGGCCTGTGCTCCCACGGGCCGCTGGCGGAGGGACCACTCGTACTCGAGCGGTGTGTCTCCATCCAGGTCCTGCGAGCCCATTGCATCGAGCACCACCTGCTGACCCGGAGCGTTCGCTCTGAGTGGCGCGATGACCGGCAGGGGCGCACGGTTCACGCCGCCGACCAGCGACACCGTGGCCTCGCGGTGGTCCGGGTCCGTGGTGCGCAGACGCAGGGCGCCGCTCGCTGGCTCGGGCGTGGCTCCCACGGGGGCGGTGTAGCGCACGGTGAGCGGAGATTCTTGGCCAACGTCCAGCACCGCGGGCGTCCGCGTCGAGCCGACCAGCTCGAAGGTGGTGGGCGTCTCGCTCGTGAGCGCGACTTCTTCCAGCACCAGAGGCGCGCTGCCTCGCGAGCGCACGGTGAAGGTCCGCACAGCCGCGCTTCCTTCCGCGACCCTGCCGAAGTCGAGCTGTTGCGGGTCCAGCTCAATGACCGCCGCGGTGCGACCTTCTCCTCGGAGTGCCACCTCCACCGAGCCCTGCTCCGGGTCGTCCGTGCGCAACTCCAGGGTGGCCGAGTAGGTCGCTTCTCGCGGAGGAGTGAAGGCCAGCGTGACGGGCGCTTCGCTCTGCGCGGCGACTTCCTCCGGCGCGGAGACCACACGGAAGGGAGTCTCCGCTTCGCGCACGGTGATTCCGAGGATGCGCAGCGACGCGCGCCCCGCGTTCACCATCGGCAGCGTCACCGTGCGCTCGTTCAGTGCGGGCACCGGTCCGAAGTCGAGCGCCGGTTCCGGCACCACCCAACGAGGGCGCACCGTGCGCGAGGGCCCGTCTCCGTCGCACGCAGTTCCAATGAAGCACAGAAGCGCGAGGACGAGGACGGACAACTTGTGGAGAACGCGACGCCTCACGACGCGTCCCCCTCCACGTACTCCAGCTCCACCCGCGTACCGAGTCCTGGAACGGACTCGCCCGCGAAGAACACCACGCGCCGCTCCGGCTGGTACGTCCACCCATCCGCCCCGCCCTGCACCGGCGTACACACCGCCTCCAGCGCTTCCGCCGGCTGGCCTTCGCAGGCCGTGCGGTCCACGGACTCACAGCCCCGAATGGACTCCGGTGGCACGCCACACGGATAGCGCACGCGTACCTTCAGTGAGTCCACCTTCGGCGCCTGCTCCAACGCGAACGTGCGTCGCAGCCCTACCGCGCTTGTCGCCAGGGTCCTCAGCGTGTCCGCGAAGTCCGCGTCGCAGATGCTCCCCACCTCGCCCCCCGTGAGCTTCACCAGCTCCGCGTACCGCGCTCCCGGCTCCGCGCCGCACCCGTTCGACGGCACGCCTCCGATGATGGCCGACGCCACCACCGTCCCGTCATTCCCAATCCCCTTCGCCTGCTCGAAGGTGCGCCAATACGTGCGCACGTCGTGCGGCGAGCGGTCGTCCTCGTCCGTCACGAACGCCAGGTACAGCCACGCCCCGGGACGCAGGAAGGCCACCGGGTGTGCCGCCGCGCATGCCTCGCGGCAGGACTCCGACGCACAGCCCGACTCGCACGCCGCACGCGCCTCCAGCACCGGCGCGTTCTCCCGCGCCTGGCGCTCCAGCACGAGGCGCGCCGCCTCCAGGCCCGCTTCGTACGCGCTGCCCTGCGTGCCCACCCGCACGCTGTCCCCGAAGGCCTGCTCCAACCCAGGCGTGTCCGGCGCCAGCACGCGCGGCTCGCTCACCAGTTGTCCCGGGCGCGTGAAGATGTCCGTCGTCGCCACGCCCATCCGGAAGTCGATGTGCCCCTCGCGAAACAGCGCGATGAATGCCTGGAAGTTGCGCGCCAGCGACTCCTGCCTCGGCGCCATGGAGCCCGAATCGTCCACCACCCAGAGCACGTCCACCGAGGACGCGGAGCGCTGGGCGTACGTGTCCACGTGGTAGCCCGGTGGCAGCGACGGCACGAGCCGCTCGTCACGGCAGGCCACGGTGAAGAGGAGCGCCAGGAAGGCGACAGCAGCGGCTCGGCGCATGGGGCGTGCAGCCTAGCCCATCCTCCCCGCCTCGCGCCCCGCCCGGGCTCCGTCCTCCACCCTCCACTTCGGACAACACGACACCTGCACCCGCTAAAGATGCGCTACATGCGAGGGCACCATGTTCCACCGCCAAGGGCCCACCTTCGTCGAGCTGGCCACCCAGGCGCTCACCTCCGTCGAGCGCGGGTACGATTTGCTCGCCCCCAAGTTCGACTACACGCCCTTCCGCACTCCGGACCCGGTGCTCAAGGTCGCCGTCGAGCAGCTCGGGCCGCCCCACTCCGTCGCCAGCGCGCTCGACGTGTGCTGCGGCACCGGCGCGGCCATGCGTTTCCTGCGGCCCCTCGCCCGCGAGCGCGTCGTCGGCTTCGACCTCAGTCAGGGCATGCTCGAGGAGGCCGACCGCCGGATCCACGGCGCCCCCGGTGACGCCCGCTTCGAGTTCATCCGCGGCGACGCGCTGGAGCTCCCGTTCGACAGGGAGTTCGACGTCGTCACCAGCTTCGGCGCCTTCGGTCACATCCTCGAGGAGGACGAGCCTCGACTGGTGCGTGGCATCACCCGAGCGCTGCGCCCCGGAGGCCGCTTCCTCTTCGTGACTTCACATCCGCCCTCGAAGCTCCGCCCGGGCTTCTGGCTGGCCAAGAGCTTCAACGCGGCCATGCGCGTGCGCAACGCGCTCTGGCGGCCGCCGTTCGTCATGTACTACCTGACGTTCCTGGTGCCTCGGGCCCGCGCGCTGCTGGAGGCGGAGGGCTTCACCGTGGAGGTCCGCGACGGCATCCTCCCAGAGCCCTTCACGCCGCTCAGCGTCGTCATCGCCACGAAGCGGTGAGACGGCCACGGGGCCCGCCGCGTCGCGGTCGGGCCCGGTGGCTGCTCATGCGACTACGGCGTGGTCGCGCTCGTCTTCTTCGCGCCCGCGCTCTTCTCCAGGCTGGTGAACACCGTCTCCAGCCACGTGTCCGTGTTGATGTAGCCGGCGCCCCAGGACTTGAACTTCTCCGGGAGGCCCTCGGCCTTCACCTGCGCCAGCGTCTTGCCGGCCTCACGCCTCGTGCGAACA
Source organism: Pyxidicoccus sp. M6 (assembly GCF_055568925.1). Classification (NCBI taxonomy): domain Bacteria; kingdom Pseudomonadati; phylum Myxococcota; class Myxococcia; order Myxococcales; family Myxococcaceae; genus Pyxidicoccus; species Pyxidicoccus sp. M6. Next base: position 12,257,770 of record NZ_CM145714.1, read on the forward strand.
ATCTGCACCGTCTCGCGGATGGTGGCCACGAAGCGCTCCAGCTCCGCGCGGCCCGCCAGCGGACCGTGGCCCGGGATGATCTTCACGCCCTGCGGCAGCGTGGCCAGCACCTTCTCGATGTTGGCCAGGTAGCCCTCCACCGAGCCGCCACCGTTCAGGTCGATGAACGGGAAGGTGTCCACGAAGAAGTGGTCACCCATGTGCAGCACGTTGGAGCCCACGAAGTACACCGTCGAGTCGCCGTCGGTGTGGCCCGCGGGCAGGTGCGTCAGGCGAATCTCCTCGCCGTTGAAGTAGAGCGACATGCCCGTGTCGTAGGTGATGAAGGGCAGCGCTTCCTTCTTCGCGGGCGGAATCTTGCCCATGGCGCCCATGTCCACGCCGGCAATCAGGCGCGTGCGCACCTCGCGGTGCGCGATGATCTTGCCCTCCTTGCCGAACACGCCGTTACCGCCCGTGTGGTCGAAGTGGTAGTGCGTGTTGAGGATGTACGAGAGCTTCGCCTTGCTCAGCTTGTCCAACGCCTTGTGAATCTTCGGGGCAATGACCTCGAACTGGTCATCGACGATGAGCAGGCCGTCCGGGCCCACCGACACGCCGATGTTGCCGCCCGCGCCCGTCAGCATGTGCACGTTGCCGGCGACGGGCTCGCTCGTCACGTTCGCCTTCGCCGGGTCCGGAAGCTGCGCCAGCGCCACCGAGGGAACAGCCACCAGGACGGCCAGGAGACTCTTCATGTTCTTGTGCTCCACGAAGCAGGAAACGACGGTCGCGCAACATAACCGGACGCACGCCACCGGGCCTGCTTTTGTGAGCCTCTCGACTCACGTGACGTAGTCCACCCGCGTCACCGTGTACTCCACCGCGCCGCGTGGACGCTCCACCGCCACGGACTCTCCCACCTCCTTGCCCAGCAGCGCCTTGGCCAGCGGCGACTCCACGTTGAGCCGCCCCGCCTTCACGTCCGCCTCGTCCGGCCCGACGATGCGGTAGCGCGCGCGCGCTCCGTCCTCGTCCTCCAATTCCACCCACGCGCCGAAGAAGACGCGCCCCGCCTGGGCCTCGTCCGGCTCCACGACGCGCACCTCTTCCAGCACCGCCGCCAGCTCACGCGCACGGCGCTCGCGCTCCTTGCGCCGCCCTCCCTGCTCCAGCGGCGTCAGCGCCTGGGCGTCGGGGTCCGGCCCCTGCATCGCCTGCAGTTCCTCCTGCAGCGCGCGGTAGCCCTCCGGAGTGATGTAGCGCTTCTCTCCCGACGGCGAGCGGGGCCGCGCGGGGAGGAGCCCCTCGTCACCCGCCGAGTCCTCCTTGGTGAATGCCTTTGACATGCCTGCCTCCACCGTCAGAGATTCTTCAGTCCTTCCGAGGATTTGTAGCCCCTCCCGTGCATGCCTGACAGTCCAGCGGGCGGCCCTCTTTTCCGTCTATTATGAAAAATGGCAGAATCACGGGCATGCTCAAGCCACGCAATCTCCCCCGATTCGCGCACCGGCTCACCGTCCGTCTGCGCGGGATGTTGCCTGTCTACACGCATGACGTGTCCGAGGGCGGCTTCTGCGCGGAGATGCTCCAGCCGCTGAAGACGGGCACGACCATTGAGGGCTCCATCGCCGTGGGCGAGGAGGAATTGCCCTTCCAGGGCGAGGTCGTGTGGACACAGCGCACGGCGGGAGAGCGCTTGCGAGGCCGCTGCGGCGTGCGCTTCACCCACGTCACCGCGGAGTTCAGCCGCCGCCTCCACGAGTACCGGAAGATGCAGGGCAAGCGGCTCGTGCGCTGGTTCACGTGAGCGGGCGCCGATTCCGGTGCATGGCGCTGGAGCCTGTCGCCGGACTTCGCGCCTCGTGGGCTCGGAACGATGAAGGCACCGACCTTTCGCGTGCGCCACTCCGGAGGCCGTGAATAGGCTTCGCCCCTCTCTTTTGCGCGAAGGGGTGAAGCGATGGCGGAACAGGCGAAGCTGATTGGCCCGAAGGGCCAGGAGCTGACGGGTCATCTCAGCGAGGCTCCCGGCGGTTCGTCCCGTGGCGCGGTGGTGCTCATCCACGAGTGGTGGGGCCTCAATGCGCACATCCGTGGCATCGCGGACCGGCTCGCGCGCGAGGGCTTCACCGTCTTCGCCACGGACCTGTACGGCGGCCGCGCGACGAAGGACGCAGTGGAGGCCGAGCGGCTCATGAACGGGCTCGACTGGAGCAAGGCCGCCGCGGACCTGCGCGCCGCCACCGAGGCACTGCGCCAGCGCGCTCCGGGCACGAAGGTGGCCATCATGGGCTTCTGCATGGGCGGCGCGCTGACGCTGCTCGCCGCCGCGAACGACCCGGGGCTCGACGCGGCCGTGCCCTTCTACGGCATTCCTCCCGAGCAGGGCGCGGATGTGACTCGCATCCGCGCCGCCGTGCTCGGCCACTTCGCCCAGCATGATGACTGGTGCACGCCCGCGCGCGTGGATGCGCTGGAGAAGAAGCTGAAGGGCGCGAAGGTTCCGGCGGAGCTCCACCGGTATGACGCCGAGCACGCGTTCTTCAATGACACGCGGCCGGAGGTCTACTCGCCAGAGAACGCCGAGACGGCGTGGAAGCGCACCGTGGACTTCCTCCACGCGAAGCTCGGCTGAGCTCGCGCGTGGAGGGAGACGTCACGCTCAGGTCCCGGCGCTGGGCGTGGACGGAGAGGACGGCGCCTGGGGCGCCGAGGGCGACTCGGGCGCCGCAGGCGACTCCGGCGTCGCGGGCGAGGCAGGCGTCTCCGGCGACGCGGGAGTCTCCGGCGTGGCGGGCGCCTCCGGCGCGGGCGCCTGGCCCGAGGGCATGAGCTCCAGGCGGTAGGTTCTCACGCCCGGGGGCAGCACCACCTCGACCAGCGGGTTCTCCTTCAACAGCTCCGGAGATACATCAAACGTCACCACGCCATCCGCGTCGCTCGTGGCCGACAAGCGCCCGCGGGTGTCACCGGCGAGCACCCGGGCTCCCGGCACGGGGCGGTTCGTCGCCGGGTCCACCACGCGCATCGCCACCGTCTTTCCCGCGGCGCTCGCCACGTTATGGGAGTCCGGCTGCACCACGTCCGCGTAGCGGGGACGCAGCGAGCAGGCGGACAGGAGGGCGGTCGAGGCCAGGACAGCGGTCAGCAGCGTACGGCGAAGGCTCATGGGGAATTTCCGTGAGGGGTAGGAGAGGGTGCGGCCGAGCGCGGCAGCATAGCCGCAACGCTTACGGCCGCCAGGGGCATGAACCATCTTCCCTCCTCCACTCCGTCATCTGGCGCGCAGCCACTTCATCCGGAAGAAGGGAGTGCGCCAGGGCTCGCAGGGTGGCCCGCCCATCGGTGCGCCGGGCAGCCCTTCCTTGTTCCCGCCGCCGTCCCAACCTCAAGGGCATCAGCGTGGCCTCACCCTGTCCATGGGAGCTTCGACGCACATGCCTGAATTCATCAAGACCGACGCGGGCAACTCGCCACCTCCCTACTCGCCGGAAATCCACTACGAGTTCGTCCGCTCCGAGCTGCCCCCGGGCGTCACCATGAAGCCCGAGCAGGTCGTCCTCAAGCGGCGCATCTTCGTCACCAGCGTCCTGACGATGTTCATCGCCAGCTTCGTCACCTTCTGGGTTCCCCTCTTCAACGGACTGCTGGGAGGCGCCTTCGGCGGCTACCACGCGGGCCGCATGAAGCGAGCGCTCGCGGCCGCCGCGGTGAACTCCGTCGCGGTGCCGGCCGTTCTCTACGTCCTCTATTTCTTCAGCCACCAGGACTCCGGCCGCTTCTTCTACGGCCTCGGCTTCCAAGGCTTCGTGGTGCTCCACGTCATCGGCACCTTCATCGGCGCGGTGGCGGGCGCGGCGAGCCGCCCGCTCGTGGGTGAATACGTGGGCCGAGAGCCCCTCGCCGTCAGCGCATCTCGAGCCCCAGTGCCAGGCGCCGCTCCGACGTACCGTCCCACCACGTCGACGGAGACAGTGACTCGCGATGAGACGAGGGCGCGAGTGAGCCCTCCCAGCGGACCTGTGCGCGAGGAGTGAGCAGCACGCCGAAGGGCCCTGCCCGTCCCAGCCACCACTCCACCTGGAGTGACGCCCCCGCCTCGTGCGTGACGTGCTCGTCACCCACGCGCCAGGTGGGGGCATAGGCCGCCTCCAACCGCACGGCGTTGGCGCCCGAGCCGGGCAGCCCCGTGCGGTGCGCCACCGAGAAGCGCGGCCCCGCCGCCGGAGCCATGGCTTCCTGACTCCAGTGCATCGTGGCCATCCCGCCCACGCCCACCGCCGTGAAGTGCGAGAAGCGCTCGCCCTCGTCGAGCACCATCAGCGCCTCCGCCTGCACCGAAGCCCGGTGCGGCATCGAGCGCGCCGGGTCCGACGTCACGCGCGCCTCCGCGCCCCAGCCCAGCGAGTCCCACGTGGACTCGCGGAACTGCGGCAGCTCACGCAGCAGCGTGCGGTAGCCCACCAGCGTCAGCTCCGAGGCCAGCAGCCGGGGCACACCCCAGCGCGGCTCCAGGGACAGCTCTCCGTCCAACACGCGCAGCTCGCTGCTCGGCTGGAAGCCGTGAAGGCGCGCATCGCCGAGTGCCTCGGCCATGCCCGCGGTGCGCACGCTCACCACCGGCCTCGCGCCACCGGCCCGAGGGAAGTCCACGCCCAGGCTCACCACCGTGTGCCCCGCGCCGGAGTCGCGCAGCGCGCCCGACGCCCAGGCTGTCTCTTCCCGCACCTTGCGACGGTGGTCCTCGTCGAGGAAGGCCACCGGGTCCACCTCCGCGAACACGCCGTCGTTGAGCGTGCCCTGCGCCTCCGTGGCCTGGATGAAGGCGGCCTCGGTGCGCTCGGCGCGAACCACGATGCGCAGTTCCTCCGGCGAGGGAGGTCGGCGCTGCGCGGTGGCGAGCGCTTCCTGCAGCAACGTGGTGCGGTCCAGCACCGCGAGCTTCCGCTGGAGGGCGTCCTCGTTCTCGAAGATGCGCTGGCGCTCGCGCACACCCGCCTCCGCCGAGCCCCGCACCGGCACCTTCACCGCGAGCAGTTGCTCCCGCTCGATGCGCAGGCGCTCGCCCTCCGCGCGGTCCACGGCGGCGCGCTCCACCCGCACCGCATGGGCCACGTAGGCGTGAAGCCGTCCGCGCACCTCCGCGCGCTCCGCGGACGTGGTCGAGGCGAGCACCGCCCGCACCGCGTCGGGCAGGGCTTCATATGCGGCGCGCCGCACGTCCGGGTCGGGCGACTGGAGCTTCGCGTGGAGCTCGCGGAGCCGTGCGTATTCGGCGGCCCCCACGTGCGCGGCCAGGGTGGACAGGGCTTCTTCACGTGCCTCGTGCGCGCGCAGCGCGCGGTCTCCCGTGGACTCGAAGGTGTCCGGGATGTGCTCCAGCAGCGGGCCCGCGCGTCCGTCTCCGTCCGAGCCCACCACTTCCAAGTGGGCCAGTGTGTCCAGCGTGGCCGTGGGCAGCACCCAGAGCGTCCCGGGCGCGCGCACCTGGCGCCCGCCTTCGAGCGCTCCGTTGAGGAGGAAGAGGAGCGCGCTCGCACAGTTGTCGGTGAAGAAGTAGTAGCCCATGTAGCCACGGCGCTCGAGCTCCCAGACGCGCTCCAGCATCCGCGCCTCCTCGCCGCGCGTGAGGCGCAGGCGGAAGCGGCGGATGCTGCGCTGCTCCAGCTCCAGCGCTTCGTGGGACAGGTCTCCCATCGTCCCGGTGAGGAAGACGGTGTCGTAGCCGCCCGTCATTCCCTTCACGAGGTAGCCCAGCCCCTTCGACTCCATTCCGGTGAGCGCGACGAGCTGCACCACGCGCTCGAAGGTGGGGCCGCGCGGCACCGCGCCCTCGCGCCACACCGGGCGCAGCAGCAGGTGACCGAAGAGGGACTCCGGCTGGCGCCCCGTGGAGGCCACGAGCAGCACCTCGAAGTGCGACAGCGCGTCCAGGTCCGCCCATTCATCGAAGGCCGGGCAGGCGCCTCGCGGCGACAGGGTGCCGAGGCCGGACGCCTCCAACTGCTCCGAGAGTGCTCTCGACTTGGAGAACTCCTGGCAGCGCACCTGGTCGTCCACGGGCAGCGCGTCCGCGCGCAGCGACTCCACGGGGACGAACAACTCCTCCGCGAAGGTGACGAGGTCGAGTGAGGCGCTCCGCTGTCCGAGGGCGCGGCTGAAGGCCCCCACATAGGTGAGGCGTGCTTCCTCCTTCCACACCAGGGGGCGCTCGAAGGGCTTCTGCCAGCCAGAGAGCCGGCGCCACGTGGGCGTGTTGCTCCAGCCGCGTGCGTCGTCCCAGCGCTGCACCACCGCGTGCACCACCGCGCGGCGGCGCCACAGGCGCTCCGACTCCGCCTCCGCCAGCCGGGACAGGCGCAGCGTGGCGCGATGCTCGCTGGACGGCGCGTACCGGTAGAGGTGGAAGCGCGCCCTACCCTCCGTCCAATCGGGACGCTGCGGTGTTCCGTCACCGAGGCCGAGTGGCGATGACTCCTCATGCAGCACCAGCTCCAGCGGGCCTCCAGGAGCATGGCGCAGCGTGGGCGGCAGGGCCTGGAGTCCTGCTTCCACCTCGGTCACCAGCGCCGCGTCCCTCGCCGCCGCGCCGCGCAGCACGACTCCGAAGCTCCGCAATGTCTGCACGCGCGCGGAGAGGTCCACCGGCGCATCCACCGGCACCACCATGCCCGCGCCGTCCACCGTCTCCACGCGCCCGGACGATGTGCCCATCGCCGCCGTGGGCAGCACACACGTCAGGCCGACGAGCCACGCCGCCGCGCGCCTCAACGCGACACCTCCGCTGTTTGCGCTCCTTCCCGTGTCGAGAGGAAGGCACGACGGTCCGCGTCCAGCCTCGGGTCCGCGCTGGCCAGCTCGCCCACGCGCTCCATCCACGCGAGCGCCTTCGCGGGCGTGAGGGTGCGCGCATCCGCCATCATCAGCAGCTCCTGCCGGTGCGCGCGCAGCACGCGGCCGAAGGTGCCCAGGTTCTCCCGGCGGATGTGCGCCGCCGCCGCGAGGTCCTCCACCGTCGGACCCGCGCCCAGCGCCAGGTCCTCGCGAAGCTGGTGTGAGCGCGAGCGCAGGTACACCTGCGCCGTGCGCCCCAGCTCCTTCGGCTCGACGTCCTGGCGGCGCTCGGCCGCCGCGTACGCCTGCCAGATGAGCACGCCGAGCCCCACCACCACCGCCCCCACCGTCACCGCCGACACCACGTTGTTGTTGTCGCTGTGGCTGCTGTTGTCCGAGTGCGAGCGCGAGGCCTCGCCCTCCGCCTTCTCCGTCCCGCTGGAGCCCTCGCTCGAGCCGCCCTCCTCGGAGCTGCGCGAGGTCCGCTCACTGGAGCCACTGCGGCTCTCGCTGGAGCCACCCGCCTCCGAGCTCTTCGACTCCGAGCTGCCGCCCGAGTCCGACTTGCTGGAGGCACCGTCGCTGGAGCCGCCCGAGTCCGACTTGCTGGAGGCACCGTCGCTGGAGCCGCCCGAGTCCGACTTGCTCGAATCTCCCTGGCTGGAGCCGCCCGAGTCCGAGCTGCCGCCCGAATCACTGGAGTCCGCCGCGGCCGAGGCGCCCGTATCCGAGGCGCTGAGGCCCTGATTTCCCATCGCCGCGGGCGTCCTGCAGCCGGAGACGGCCATCACCACGGCCATGCACAGCGCGCACTTCGCGGAGCTCTTGGTCTTCATCCCACTCCTCCTGGGTGTCGTACTTCTCCGCGCGGCCCGGCCGGCGCACGGTCCTGCGTGGCGCGGGCTCAGTGCGTCGCGTGCGCCACCAGCGCGGCCTCGAAGTCCCTCCTCAACTGCGGGTGCTCGCGCACCAGCGAGCCCACACGCTGCATCAACTCAAGCGCGCTCGCGGGGCTGAGCGTGCGCGCGTCCGCCAGCGCCAGCAGCTCGTCGCGATGCGACTTCAGCAGCGAACCGAAGAGAGGGACGTACTCGCGGCGCAGCATCACCACCGACGCCAGCGCCTCCACCGTGGGGCCCATGCCCAGCGCCACGTCCTCGTGGAACTGGTGGAGCTGGATACGCAGGTATTCATGCGACAGCCGGGCGGCGCGAGCCAGATGCGGAGCCACTCCGGTGACGGCGGAATTCCTTGTATCGCGCATCCAGCCCCCTTCGAGAGCACGTCCCCACTTATTGCGTTTGTTCATGCATTGCGGATCGCCCCCCGTAGCCAGCCGCGTGCCGCGCTCGGTAGCGGAGCCGTTTCGCGGCCTTGCGCCACGACGCCGCGCGGCAAGGCGCGAACACCGATTGTCGGAAGTGCGTCACCGCCTACGCGCCAGGGGCTCGGCGGAGCGCTCCTCCACACAAGCGCGAGCGCTTGGATTCATGGGGGGGCGACTCCACCGTTCCTCCAGCGACTTCGTGGAGCCATGTCATGACCCTGGGACTCTCCATCCTCGGACTCTTCACCGCGCTGCTGGCCCTGGCGGTGCTCTTCCCCCCCGGCGAGCCGAGCTGGTTCGGCTTCGGCATCCTCGCGGCGGGCCTCTGCGCGCTCGGTGCCGCCTTCAGTGGTCCGCACCTGCGCACCGCCGCGCCGTGGGCCATCGGCACGGCCCTCTGCATCTGGGGACTGGTGGGCCTGGGCGCCTCCGAGCTCAGCGCGTGGATGGCCTGGGCGACGCTCGCGTTTGGCCTCGCGTACCTGGGACTCGGCTCGCTGCACTTCCTGCGGAGGGTGGTGCCAGCCGAGCGCCTTCCGCGCTTCCTGCGTTCGGCACCCTGACGTCCTTCCGTGCGGCTCCCCGTTCAGGTGCCGACAGCGACCGCCAATCGATGGGACATGTTTGGGAGTGTTCGGCCGGCTCGGCGGGAAAACGGAGCAGCGCGCCGGGCACCCGGAGGTCGAGTACCCGGCGCGCGCTCACGCACCGCGGTAGCGGCCCTCCCCCCCGGGAGCCGACGCGAGAGTGTCCCCGTTATGATGTTCTGTGGTCCATACGGGAAACCCGATGGGTCATGTCGCACCCCGGACATTCGCTCGCGCGAGACGTCCAGGCTCGGACGATTGGGGTTCCCCACGGGGTCGCCCGTGACGAGCGCCCTTGCCTTGGGAGTATACTCGGCAAATCTTGATCCGTTTGAATTCCGAGGAGCAGGGCCTGCTTGCGGACCTGGAGGTCCTCCTCGCGGAGGCCGAGCCCAGTGCGGAGGCCCTTCCGTCTGTGCTGGGTGCGCTGCGTGAGGTGATGAAGGCCGAGCGCGCGGTGGCCTACGGCGTGGATGTGGGCCCCGACCGCAACAACGCCAGCTACTCCCATTGCCTGGGCTTCTCCATGCCGGGGCCCGTCGTACATGGGGTGCTGGACGGTTCCATCTCCGCGGGCAACCCGTGGGGTTGGTTCGATCCAGCCCGGCCCGAGCCGGCGCAGCGCAACCGGGCGCTGCACTTCCGCTCGCTGACGGAGACGGAGGCACAGCGGATGCCGCTGCCGGACCTGCCCGCGGGCGAGGTGGGGCGGAGGCTGGGCCTGAGCGAGGGCGAGTTGGAGACGGTGCGCGAGCGCGCGCTCACCCGCTCCGGCGCGGTGTTCCGGCAGCTCGGCGTGGAGAAGATGGCGTGGCTGCGCACGCTGGTGTGCGAGGGCCCGGCGCTGCTCGGCTGGGTGGGCCTGGGCCGCGAGGAGCCCTTCACCGAGCGCGAGCAGCGGCTGCTCCAGGGACTGACGCCGGCGCTGCAGCGGCGGCTGCAGATGGAGGCGCGGCTGCGCGAGTCGGGGCTTTTGTCCACCGCGCTGGAGGTGGCGATGGAGGCGCTCGGGCGCGCGGCGTGGGTGGTCAGCGCCAGCGGCCGCGTGGTGCACGCCAACAGCGCCGGGCGCGTGCGGCTGGAGCGCGGCGAGCCGGAATTGATTGAGCAGCTCAAGCGCGGCGCCCAGGGCATTCCCTGCTCCGGTCCGCTGACGCTGACGCCGCTGCGGACTCCGGGCCTGCCTTCGCACTACCTCGCCATCGACACGGGCACCGCGTCCAGCGCGGCCGCGCGCGTGCAGGCGCTGTCCGCGCGCTGGTCGCTCACGGCGCGCGAGTCCGAGGTGCTCACACACATCGTCCAGGGCGAGACGAACAAGGCCATCGCCGCGCGGCTGGGTTGCGCGGAGCGCACGGTGGAGGTGCACGTCACGCACCTCTTGAGCAAGGCCCAGGTGGAGAGCCGTTCGGCGCTCATCGCGCGCTTCTTCCAGTCCTCCTGAGCCGCCGCGCGCGTGCCTTAGGATGGGCGTGTGAACGACGACGCCCGCATTCAGGCCGCCCTCACCCGTGCCTCCGAGGCCGTGGCGAAGGGCCCCCACTCCACACCCGCCGATGGACGCCCCCGGAAGCGGAGGCTCGTCATGGGCGACCCGCAGGCCGACATGGGCCGCGTGCTGGCCATCCTCGCGCACCATGACGCGCTGGGGGACGACGGCTGGCTGAAGCCCGACGTGCAGCTCGTGTCCGTGGGAGACCACTTCGACTGGGGCAAGCCGCACGAGCGCGAGTCGGGCGCCATCAGTGCCCTGTCCCTGGTGGCCTGGCTGGCCGCGCACCCGGCGGACCAGGTGGTGATGATTCTGGGCAACCACGACCTGGGCCGCGTGGGAGAGCTGGCGGGCTTCACGGATGCCACGTTCGCCCAGGCGCAGGCGGAGGCCGACCGGGCCTACCAGGGCGGGCACACGGACGAGGCGGTGGAGCGCGAGCTCCTCGCACGCTGGCCGCAGGTGCCCACGGCGGAGCTGGTGGCACGAGACTTCGGCAACTTCCGCGAGGTGCAGCGCGCATGGGTGGAGCACCTGCTGCGAGCGCGGCGCTTCCGCACGGCCTACGCGGCCGGGCCCGGGCTGCTGGTGCTGCACGCGGGCGTCACCCACGAGGACCTGGACGTGACGGGCCTGCCGCGCGAGCGACGGGCAGACGCGGGCGCGGTGGCGGATGCACTGAACGCGGCGGTGGACGCGGCGGTGGACGCGTGGACGGGAGGGCCGCTGGTGGTGCCGGGGCTGCACCGTCCTGGCAACGCGGCCTTCGGCGAGGGCGTGGGCATCTTCTACCAGCGCCCCAGCCTGAAGCCGGAGGACGCGGAGCGCGTGCGGGGAACGCCGCGCAGGCGCTTCGACCCGAGGCGGCTGCCCGCGGGGCTGACGCAGGTGGTGGGGCACACGCGCGACAAGCGCAACCGCGAGCTGCTGGGCTTCTCCACGGCGGAGGCCCGCGATGGGGTGGTGCGCCACCTCGTCACGGATGGAGCGCGCTTGCACTACGCGCACGGAGCACCGCCGCCATCGAGGCCGGAGGAGGCGGTGCTCGTCTTCACCGACGGCGGCATGCGCGAGTGCCCGGTGGAGCAGTACGAGCTGTTCGACCTGGACACCCGCGCCGCCGCTCGCTGAGCGCTACTTCGGCGCGGCCTGCGACTGGGGCTGCGCCACCGTGGCCTGGATGCCGGCGAGCTTCTTCTCCAGTCCGGCCACCGCGCGCGGAGACACCTGCGACGCCGGCAGCGTCTTCGCGAAGGCAATCGCCTCCTCCAGCGTCTTCACCGCGCCGGCCGGGTCCTTGCGCGCGACGTAGATGTCCGCGCGGCCGGAGAGCACCGTCAGGCGGCGGGCCCCCTGCACGCGGGCCAGCGCGCGGTCACTCGCGGCGAGCGCGTCGTCCAGCCGGCCCTGCAACCGGTACAGCGTGGCCAGTCGCGCGGGCGGGTTGTAGTCCTGGGGCAGGTCCTTCTCGCTCTGCTCCAGCGCCGGAATCACGCGCTCGGGCGCGTTCAGCTTCATCGCCGCCAGCATGCGGTGCGAGTCGAACACGGAGCGCGCGTCCGGGTTGGGAGCCTTCGCGGCCTCGCCCTCCAGGTACTTCAGCCACTCCTCGGCGAGGGCCTTCGCGCCGGCCTCGTCCTTCGCCGCCTCACGCGCCTCCACGCGCACCTCGTACAGGCCGGAGCGGTCATCACCCGCCATCTCGATGGCCGGCGGCGCCAGGGCCTCGGCCACCTTCGCCTCCGTCGCGTCGCGCAGCTCCTTCGCCGCAGCGGCGTCCTCGGGCAGCGCCAGCGCGCAGGACAGGCCGAGCAGCGCGCCGTTGGCCCACGACAGCGAGCGCGGCGTCTTCGGCAGCTCCTCCAGCGCCTTGCGCGCGCACGGCTCGTACTGCTTCGCGCCGTACATCGCCGTCAGCAGCGACTCCACCGCGCGGCCCCGGCGGTGCCAGTCGGCGGGTGCCTCGTTGAGGGCCTCGGCCAGCGTCTCGGCGGCCTCGGTGGCGTGGCCCTCGCCGTACAGCGCGTCGCCGCGCGCCAGCAGCGCCTCGGCGCCGGTGACGCCTCCCTTGAAGGCGCGCTCGCCGTCATCGAAGAGCTTCTCCAACTGCGACACCGTGGCGCTGCCGGCGAAGCGCAGGAGCGGCTTCTCCTGGCGCGGGTCGATGACGTACAGCGTGGGCCAGAACTCCACCGGGTACTTCTCCTGGAACGCCGCGTTCGACGTCAGGTCGGTGTTCACCTCCAGCCAGACGAAGCGGCCGGCGTGCTTCGCCAGCGCCTTGTCCGACATGACGTACGCCTTCATGGAGCGACAGGTGTGGCACCACGGCGCCCAGACGTCGACGAAGAGGGGGAGCTCCTTCGCCTTCGCCTCGGCGAGCGCGCGGCTGTAGTCGTCTTCGATGAAGGGCAGCGGAGAGCCGGCATGGGCCTCGTCCGCGGGCGCGTTGGTGTTGGCGGCAGTGCAGGCAACGAGCCCCATCAGGAGCAGGCAGGCGGCGGGAATTCGCATGGAGCCCAACCTAACGCCAACAGCCCAGCTCTGTCCTCGACCGACACCCGCGTGTGCTCTGTCCTGGGCAGCGCGCCGCCTGCATGCTCTGGTGCGCGCGGACTTCCGGTGATGAGAGACCCGTACAGCCTGCGCACCTCCCTCGCGTCCGCCCTGGACGCCCTCCCCGCCCCCGAGCGCTTCCCGGAGGCTCCAGACGCGGACGCCGCGCGTCGCCTCGCCGAGCGCCTGCGCAGGGATTTGCTCCCCCGCCTGGGCTCCGCGGACGCGCCGCTGTTGCTGGTGGCCATCGCCGGCCCCAACAACGTGGGCAAGTCCACCCTCTTCAACGCGCTGGTGGGCGCGGCGCTGTCCCCCGCGCGGCCCGAGGGCGGCCTCACCAAGCAGTGCCTCGCGGCGGCGCACCCGGAGACGTGGACGGGCTCGCTGAAGGACTTCCTCACGCGGCGCTACGACACGGTGCCGGTGCCGTCGGGTGACATGGCGCCGGTGGACCAGCCGGGCCCGGCGGGGCGCCTGTACCTGGTGCTGTCGGACGCGGTGCCGCGTGGGCTGCTCGTCATGGACACGCCGGACTTCGACAGCGTGTACCGCGACAACCGCGAGCGAGCGGAGGCGCTGCTCGTCACGGTGGACGTGCTCGTCTTCGTGGTGAGCCGGCAGACGTACCAGAACGCCGCGCTGGTGGACTTCCTGCGCGCGGCGGTGGGACACGGGCGGCCGTATCTCCTCGTCTACAACGAGGCCACGCGCGAGGAGGTGGCGCGCGGGCACCTGGACAAGCTGGCCTCGGACGTGGGCCATCCGCCGCTGGCGCGCTACCTCGCGCCGCACCAGCCGGAGGTGGAGGCGGGGCTGAAGCCGCTGGCCACCGAGCCGCTCGACGGCAGGCCCCCGCTGTCCGCGCTGCTGGGCCAGGCCGAGCACGCGCGAGAGTTGAAGGCTCGCGCGCTGGAGGCCTCGCTGGCGGACGCGCGCGCGGAGCTGGACGTGGTGGCGAAGGCGGCCGCGCGGGCGGCGCAGGAGCCCGAGCGCCTGCGACAGCGGCTGCGGCACGAACTGAACGGCGTGGGCGCGACGGCGGCGCTGAAGGCGGTACCCGCGGACGTGCTCATCGACGCCTTCCGGGACGAACTGGACGCGCGCAGCCACTTCCACAAGTGGGTGCGGCTGCCCTTCCGGGGGCTGGCCACGGCGCTCACCTACGTCAGCCGCAAGGTGCGCCAGTCCTTCACCGGACCGGAGCCGGAGGGCGCGGAGACGCCGACGCTCGCGGTGGACGAGTCCATGAAGGACGGCGTGCGCAAGCTGGTGGACGCCATGGCCTCGGAGGTGGCCGCGTGGCGCGGCGACGCACAGACGCGCGCGAAGCTGGCGGAGGCCTTCGGCCCGGAGACGCTGGCGAAGCTGGAGGAGCCGCTGGGCTTCGAGCCGCTGCACGCGCACGCGGCGGACCGGGCCACGCTGTACACCTACTGCCGCGAGCTGGTCGCCATGGAGCTGCAGGGCGGCATGCGCGAGGAGCTGCTCCAGACGCTGACGACGCTGGTGTACTCGGTTCCGTCGGGCGCGGCGGCGGTGGTGACGGTGGCCACGGGCGGCTTCGGCCATGACGCGGTGGTGTGGGCGGGAACGCTGCTGTCCACGCCGCTGATGGAGCGCTTCGTGGACCTCCTGGGCGCGCAGGTGCGGGCCCGCGTCACCCGGAAGTGGGCGGACTCGCACGGGGCCACGCTGGCGAAGGCGCTGGAGGCGCGCTTCTTCTCCGGCATGCTGGGACACCTGGATGGCCTCGCGGACGACTGGACGCGCACGGCGGCGCGGCTCGAGGAGACACGGGCGAAGCTGGCCTGAGCGTCCCCGTGCCTCGGATGACGTGCCGCCGGACAGGGTAGGGTTCGCGAGCCCGATGGGAGAAATCGGGTCGGGACGGCAACCTGCCGGGTCCTGCCCTCAACCCCACTCCGCGTGTCCTGTGCCCCCAATCCATTAAGTCGTATCTACGGCCCAGGACTTTACAGGATGGGCTAGCGGGATGCTCGGCGAGCGCGAGAAGTCGTCACTGAAGAAGACGCTGGGCAAGAATGCCCAGGCGGCACGCCTGCGCCAGGCGCTCACCCAGGAGGACGTGGCCGAGCGCCTCGACATGGCGACGGAGGTGTACGGCCGCATCGAGCGCGGACGCGCCTTTCCCAGCATCCCCACCTTCTGGCGGCTGTGCCACGTGCTCCAGGAGTCCGCGGACCGGATGCTGGGGCTCCCCACGGGCACCCTGCCTCCCGGCCCATGGCAGGTGGCCGAGCCACCGCCTCCCTACCAGGAGCACCCGCCCGAGCTGCGCCGCCTCATCCGCACCCTCCGGGGCTTCGAGCCCGACGAGTGGCGCGCGCTGAACAAGTTCCTGGTGATGCTCCAGAAGCAGGCGCGCTGACGCCGCCGGCGCCAGGCAGGCAGGCGGGCACGGGCGAACTCCGTTCGTGCGTGGGCCGCGGCAATGCGCCATGCTGGCGGTGTCATGAACGGCTCGGACCCGGCCTCGCCGGGGTCTTCACCTCCCGTCCTGTCCTTCCGCCACCTGCTGACCGATGCGGTCGGCAGCTTCCTGGACGAGGCCCGCATGACGTGCCCGCAGACGGCGGACTCCATCGGCGAGCTCATCATCACCCTCTCGCGCTACCGCGAGGAGGGCGCCCCGCTGTTCCCCATGGCCTTCGTCTGCGACGACCTGGGGCAGATGCTGGCGCAGCTCGGCGGGCATGACCCCATCGCGATTGGCATCGGTCCCCGCTCGCGGGCCACCGTCCAGCGCGCGCTGAAGCAGTGCGCGTCGCTGGGCCAGGGCCGCTGGTGGGCGCTGTACCTGCTGCGCGTGCCGGAGGGCTTCGCCTACGGCGTCTTCCGCACGGACCCGTTCCCCCTCGCCGAGACGCCGCTGGAGCGACTGCGGCGCGCGGGTGAGGGAGGCGCGGGCGTGGTGGGCGTGCTCCAGCTCGCGGACAACATCCTGGAGCTGCGCGCGTGCGGCGGGCTGTGCCGGCACGTGTACCTCTCGGGCGCGCGCGTGGAGGCGGCGTCACCGCCGGAGGTGCTGGACGAGCTGGCCGAGGCCGTCACGGACGGCGTGGCCACCGCCAGCCGAGAGCGTGCGCGCGGCTTCTTCCGCCGCGTCCTCTTCGAGGTGATGCAGGGCTCGCACGGCACGCTGGTGGCGGTGCTGCCCCGGGAGCGCGCGGGCTCGATGCTCTTCGTGGACGGCATCATCCTGCCGCGCCCGCTGGACGTGGTGGCCCTGCTGGACCGCTACCATGCGGACCCCACGGACGCGGCCGCCACCGCGGTGCGCGCCACGGCGCAGTTGCTGCGCGGCATGATGGCCACGGATGGAATCACCGTGCTCCGCGCGGATGGCTGCATCGTGGGCTACAACATCTTCGTGAGGCACCCGGAGACGCTCACGAGCCAGCCCTCCATGCTCGTCGGCGGCGCGAGGCGGAGGACGTTCGAGGTGCTCTGCCAGGCGCTGGGCACCGAGCTGACCGCCGCGCTCATCCGCTCGCAGGATGGCGACGTGAGCTGCCGCCGGGCGTGAGGGGCCGCGTCAGGTGCTCGGGACCGGCGTGCGGATGAGCACGAATCCGCCCCCCAGCTCTTCGACGCGGCCGGCGCTCCGGGCCTCCGCGACCGACGCCTCCAGGGCGCCCTGCTCGTAGGGAGCGGGGTTGAGCCGGAGGTTGATGAGCATGGGCCACTCCGGATGTCCCCAGCAGTCGTTGAAGAGGGGCCGCAGCGGAAGCTGGTACGGCAGATGGGGATAGATGACCGTCTGGACGCAGATGGGGCCCGTCTCCCGCGCGAGCCGTGCTCGCACTTCCGGGAGCGCCTGGTGGACCTCCATGGGCGGACGGGTGAACCGCGCATAGCCCCGGCCCACGAGCGGGAAGAGCAGGAGCGCGACTCCGAGCAGGGCTTCGCGCCATGCACTGACACGCGAGCTCCGCCCGAGCACCCGCCAGGCCTCCACCAGGCCCCAGAAGAAGAACGGCAGCAACGTCACCGGGTAATACATGCGGTACTCATGCATCACCGGGTACGACGCCGAGCCGAGCAGGAACAGGGTGGGCAACATGGGAGGCACCGCCAGGCGCCCCAGCAGCGGCAGGAACAGGGCCGCGCCGAACATCCGGGACCAACCAGACGTCAGGATGTCGCGGGCCAGGCGCAGGGGTGACCTCGCCATGTTGCCCAGGATTTCAGGAAGCGTTTGCCCGTACTGCCCCCAGAAAGAGACGTAGCTGGGCACGGCGTACGCGGAGCCGCGCAGCATCAGCGGCTGGAAGTACTTCACGTTGAAGACGAAGAGCGCGGCGGCACCGACCACCATGGCGACAGCCGGCTTCCAGCGCGCTCGCTCGAACAGCAACACACCGACTCCGAAGGTGGCGACATACAGCGCCGCGTCTTCCTTGATGGCCAGGAAGGCCAGCAGCGATGGCACCCACCTCGCGGGCCGCCGCTCGACCCAGCCATCCGCGAACAGCAGTCCGAACAGGGGGTAGAGGACCTCGGGCCGGAAGCCTCCATCCATGAGGATCGACGTGAAGGGGTTGGTCAGATACGCCAGCACGAGCAGGACACAGAGCCCGTCGTGGAGCCCTGCGTGCCGGCCCAGGCGCCAGAGGGGATACGCGGCGCCGCCAATCGAAAGCGCCGTCACCATGCACAACAGCAGCGGCCCTTCGAAGAGCCGGTGCAGTGGCATCAACGGGAGCAACACATAGGTGGCGTGAACTCCGAAATGGTTCACGTCATAGATGGGCGAGTACCCCCAACGCCCATGGTTCGAGTTGAACAGCATCCAATCGAAGATGCTGAAATCAACGCCGTTGACCTCGAAGTTGAAGAAGCGCCCGAGCTCGACCGACACACAGAACACGAGTATCGAGAATGCGAAGAAGCGCTTCACGACGACGGGCAGGTGGACCGGCTCGCCACGGTAGAGCCCGTTCCAGGCGACCACGACCGCCAGCACGACGTTGAAGACGGTCTGCCAGTTTCGAAACGCCCCCAGCTCGCCGTGAATCCAGGTCAGGGGCGTGACGAGGCAGAAGACGATGCTGACTGCCATGACGTAGGCCGTCATGGTGCGCTGCAAGGTGGGACGGGGAGCTGCGGGAGCGGCCTGGGACACCGAGGCACTCCAGCAGAGTTCCCCCTCCCCACCAACAACATCCTGGGACGGTTTCCGTGCGGCCTGAACCTGTCCATTCGCGGGCTGCCTGGCGCCGACTGACCGCACCGAGACGATGGACAGGAGCAACCGTCGCCGTCGAGAGTACCGACCCGGATGAACTTCGTTTTTGTCGGCACCAGCAAGGGTGCGCGGGGCACGGAGACGCACCTGGTGTCCCTGGTGCGCGCCCTGGCCCAGGCGGGGCACAACGTCCTCACCGTGGCGCGCCCCGAGAGTTACATCTCCCGTGAGCTCGCGGCGAGCGGCCTGCCCCTGGAGCCCGGCATCTTCCGCAACGCGGTGGACGTGCGCGGAGCGCGCGGCGTGCTGCGCGCGATTCGCAAGGTGAAGGCGGACTGGCTGGTGGGCAGCTTCGGCCACGAGTACTGGCCGCTCTTGATACTGGGCAAGCTGACGGGGACACCGGTGGCGCTGTTCCGGCACCTCAACAGCCGGCTCAAGCCGATGTCCCGCGTGCTGCTGCCGAAGTGGGCGGACCGCTTCATCGTGGTGTCCGAGCACATGCGCTCGTTCATGGTGGAGCAGGGCGTGGCCCGTGAGCGGGTGAGCCTGCTGTACAACCCGCTGGAGATGGAGCGCTTCCGCCCCGACGCGGCGCTGCGGGCGGAGTCCCGGCGGGCGCTGGGCGTGGAGGAGGATGCGGTGCTCGTGGGGTTCGTCGGGGCGCTGAAGCCGGAGAAGGGGGCCTTCCGGCTGGCGGGGGCCTTCAACCAGGCGATGGCGCTGCGTCCCTCGCTGCGTGCACTGTGGGTGGGGGAGGAGTCCGCACACGCGAAGTTGCGGGAGGCGATTGCGCCCGGGTTTCACGGGCGGCACCTCCTGCGAGGTTGGACGGCGGACATGCGGCCGCTCTACGCGGCGATGGATGTGTTGGCCGTACCCTCGGAGTGGCTGGAGCCCTTCGGGCGGGTTTCCATCGAGGCACAGGCCTGTGGCGTCCCGGTGCTCGCCAGCCGGATTGGCGGGCTTCCGGAGACACTTCGCGAGGGGGAGACGGGCTTCCTCTTCCCTCCCGGAGACGAGGCTGCCTGGCGTGACGCGCTCGTCACGGCTGTCGACATGTCGCCGGAGCAGCGACGTACGGCCGGTGAAGCCGGGGCGCGCTTCGTGCGGGAGCGGTTCTCCACCGAACGCATCGCGACGGAGTTCATTGAACTCCTTGGGTCCCCTCGGGTCAGGTGAAGTGCGGGGAACCTGTCACGTTGTGTCGGTGACCTGGCGTGTTCCAACTCGATGAGCAACTACTTGAATTTGCTCTTGTGAGGGGTTTCCAGCAAGCTAGCGCGGTTTTGAGATCCCCCCTGCTCCAGTTCGCGCGTATCGCGCTCACTTTGCTCTCGGTGTGTCTCGTGGCCTCGCCGGCCCTGGGGCAGAAATTGCCGGACGTCACCGTCCTGGGTCCCCCAATAGCGCCTGCGCTCACCAGCAGTGGCCAGGGCCTGTGCGTGGCCTCCAACGTGTGGACGCGGACCCTGGGCGAGTTCCCTACGACGCGCGGCACGTACCTGGATGTCATGAACGGGTACATGGAGGAGCCCGCGAGCAAGCAGAGCCGCGTCACCACGGTGCTCCGCAAGCCGTTCGATTTGTCGAACAACCTCAACGACGGACGCACGCTGAGCTACGGCGACTTCGTCGGTCAGGTCACGGAGCCGGGCTGCTCCACGGGTGGCTGCAGCTTCAACATCATCAACGACAATGATGCGACCACGCCGTTTGTCTCGCGCTTCCGCGGCTTCCTGAACGTCCCCTCCGGGCTCGAAGGACAGCCGCTGCACTTCGGCTTCTACGCGGACGATGCCATCAGCCTCGTCATCTACGACCGGGGCCAGACGTACACAGTCATCAACCGCCCTCCCCAACTGGGCACGCCCACCTGGCGGACAACCAACAGCGTCTCGTTCAACCAGCCCGGCCTCTACGCCGTGGAGATGCTCTACACGCAGGTGGCGGAGCATGCCGCGCTCGAGCTGTCGATGCGGACCGGCACCTTCACCGACTTCGAGCGGGCCGCGAACACGCCACCCATCGTCAACCTCTTCAGCTCGAACTTCCAGCTGCTACAGCCCGCGCAGTTCTTCCAGACCGAGAATGGTCTGCCGTCGTTTCCGGGCAACCTCGACACATGCCAGCAGTGCGCCCGCGCGGACGTCAACGCCCCGAACAACGGTGGCTGTAGCTCCTTCTACTACTGCAACGCCGCTGCGCTATGCGCGCCGTGCAACTCCGCCCTCAAGTGCGGCGAGTCCTGCTCTCCCTGCGGGCTGTCCACGCCCTACTGCACCAACCTCAACGGCCGCACCCAGTGCGTGGAGTGCACCGACGACTCGCAATGCGCCAACGGCCGCTGCGACCTGACGGACAACGTCTGCCGCGGCTGCAATGAAGACAGAGACTGCCCCAACGGCCGCTGCGACCTCTCGGACAACACCTGCCGCGGCTGCAACGACGACGGCGACTGCCCCGACAACGGCCGCTGCGACACCACCACCAACCAGTGCACCGGCTGCAACGACGACAGCGACTGCCCTGGCGCAGTGTGCGACGTGGACAACGCCACCTGTGTCGAGTGCGTCACCGACGACAACTGCCCCGGCGACCAGGTCTGCGACACCGCCACCCACACCTGCCAGGAGTGCAATGACGACTCGCAGTGCCCGCGCGGAGAGATCTGCTCCAACCACGTGTGCACGCCCTGCACCACCAACGACTCATGCGCGGGCAACTCCTGCAACTGCTGCCCCAATGGCACCCAGTGCGCGGCCCCGACGCCCGGCGCCACTCCGTCCTGCGTCGAGTGCACCTCCGACAGCCAGTGCGCCACCGGCCAGAAGTGCGACCCGCTCAACGGCCGCTGCGTGGACGAAATCCCCGAGTGCAACACCGCCGATGCCTGCGGCCCCGGCTGCGCCAAGTGCCCCGGCGAGCGCCCCTACTGCCTCGACGGCGAGGTCTGCGTCCAGTGCCGCAACGACTTGGAATGCGGCGACGGCCAGTTCTGCCTCAGCGGCGAGTGCAGCACCTGCACCACCGACCGGCACTGCGGCCCGCGCTGCGGCGCCTGCGAGGGCGACACGCCCTTCTGTCTCTCCAACGGCTCCGTCCAGGGAAGCGCCTGCGTGGGCTGCCGCGACAACGAGGACTGCGGCAGCGGCATCTGCAACCCCACCACCCGCACCTGCGAGAACGCCGGAGCTTGCGCGGTGACGTGTGAGCAGGGCCTCGTCTGCAACGGCGAAGCCTGCGTGGAGTGCTTCGCCGACGCGCACTGTCCCTGCGGCGGCACCTGCGACCTCGACACCAACACCTGCACCGAGTCCTGCAAGGACAGCGGTGACTGCCTCGGCGTGCAGTTCTGCTCCGCCGAGACGCAGGAGTGCGAGCGCGGACGCCGCAAGCCCGGCACCAAGCCCCAGGGTGGCGCCTTCTGCTGCGGCACCACCGCCGATGCCACTCCCGCTGGCAGCACCGCCTTCCTGGTGCTGGCCGCCGCGGGCCTCATGCTCCTCCGGAATCAGCGCCGCGCCCGATGAAGCCCTCGCACCTGTCGCTCCTCCTCCTGGCGCTGGGGTTGTCCACCGCCGCCACCGCCCAGCCGGACACGCGCTTCAACATCCAGCTCTTCCGCCCCTCCGCCACGCCGCAGGACCTGGTGGTCGTGCAGCAGTCACGCCCGCTGTCCCATCTCACCGTGGCCGGAGGCCCGTACTTCAGCTACTCGGTCAACCCGCTCACGCTGGTGCCCGAGGGCGGTGACGTGGGGAAGATTTCCCTCGTCGGCAACCGCCTCCAGCTCGACGCCATGGCCACCGTGGGCCTCTTCGACTGGGCCGAGGTGGGCGTGGACATGCCCCTCATCCTCGCGCAGGGCGGGCAGAACCTGGAGGTCATCGGCACCGAGGGCTCCGTGGAGAGCTTCGTCCTCGGAGACCTGCGCCTCACCGGCAAGCTGGCCATCCCCGGCCTGCGCCGCCCCGCCGAGGGCAAGGGCTTCGGCGCCGCGCTGACGCTCAACGTGAGCTTCCCCACCGGTGTGCAGGAGGCGTTCGCCGGCGACGGCGAGCTGACGTGGGCGCCGGGCCTCGTGCTCGACTACCGCTTCGGCAACGGCATCCTGCTCGCGCTCAACGGCGGCTTCTGGAAGCGGCCGGACCACGTCTTCGAAGGCGCGTCGGTGGGCGACATGATGCCCTTCGGCATCGGCACCGAGGTGCCCATCCTCCGCGGCAGCGGCATCACCGCCGTGGGCCTGGTGCACGGCGCGGTGGGCCTCGACAAGCTGCCCGACGAGCCCCGGCAGGTGCCCGCGGAGTTGCTCATCGGCCTGCGCTGGTACAGCTCCACCGGCCTCACCTTCACGTTCGGCGGTGGCGCGGGTTGCGGGTGCTCGCTCGCGTCGCCCAACCTGAGCTTCTTCACGTCCATCATCTGGATTCCGGCGAAGACGCGCGAGTGGGAGGCGCTGGAGCGCTTCAAGGACCCGCCGGAACCCACGCCTCCGCCCCCGCCGCCGGTGGACCCGGATGGTGACTCGGTCATTGGCGAGGGCGACCTCTGCCCGGACATCCCCGGCCCCGTGGGCAACTCGGGCTGCCCGGACACGGACCGCGACGGCGACTCCGTGGTGGACCGGCTCGACAAGTGCCCGGACCAGCCGGCCGGCAAGCGCGGACGCGACGGGTGCCCGCTGGCCCGGCGCGACGGGAGCAAGATTGTCATCCTCGAGCAGGTGAACTTCGCCACGGACCAGGACGTCATCCTCTCCGAGTCCTTCCCCATCCTCGAGGAGGTGGCCCGGGTGATGAACGAGAACAAGGAGGTGGACCGCATCCTCGTGGAAGGCCACACCGACTCGCGCGCGAGCGACGCGTACAACCTGGACCTGTCCAAGCGCCGCGCCGCCAGCGTGGTGCGCTTCCTCATCGAGAGCGGCGTGGCGGCGGAGCGGCTGTGCTCGCAGGGCTTCGGCCGCAGCCGGCCGCTGGCCGACAACGAGACGGAAGAGGGCATGGCGCTCAACCGCCGCGTCGAGTTCACGATTCAGCCGCCGAGCGACGGGCCCCGCCCGCCGTGCCCGGACGAGCTCGACAAGAAGCTCAAGCGCGGGCGCCCGAAGGCGCAGACTCCCAAGGCCCCGGCACCCGCCACGGCTCCGAAGAAGTAGCTGTCAGCGGAGGGCCTCTCCTCGCGATGAGGGGGAGAGGCTCACGGCGAGCCTCCAGGCCGAGGCGAGCCTGACGGGCCAGGCACGCGGTGGCGCGCAATTCATCCCTGGGGACGCCACGCCACCCGCCCGGAGCCCTGGGCAAGGAGGGCGGAGACGTGAGGCTGGAGACCTGCTCGAACGGGTCAGCTCACCGGTGGCGGTGAAGCGGTTGACGGGCCGCCCACCTCCGGCTCCCGGGCGTGCTCCCCTGCCTTGCCGCTCGCCGACATCTCGACGAAGAGCATGTTGGGTGCGCTCATTCTCGCAGCCTCCCCCACTCCCGGCCGTAGTCGTCCATCTCCTGGAAAATCATTCCATCGCATTCCGCGTCGAAGATGTCGTCGGCCAGGTCGTCACGGATGATGACAAGATTGCTCTTTTCCTTGAGTCGGAAGAGCTTCGCGTCGGACGGGATTCTCGATTCGTCCAGTGCCAGTCGGAAGAACGTGAAGACCTGGTCCGGCCGGATGGCCGAGGTGTCGAACTTCGACTGCTGACGGTCCACACACTCGACGGTGCCCACGATGTTCGCGATGAAGTAGGGCTCCTGGACAAGGCGGCCCTTGTGGTTGCGGATGTGCACGGGAAGGAACTCGATGTTCGCCCCGGACTTCCCCTCCAGGACGTGTCTCAGCTTCTCGGAGACGATGAGCAGATGGAGCGTATTAGGAATGGAGTCCGCCAGCCGGATGCCATAGTCATCATCGAGATGGAAGACCGTGTCCGTCGGGAACCAGGACTTCACCGACACGCCCTCGTTCAGCAGATACGAGTCCATGCAGTGCATGAGAAAGTCTGAATCCTTCGTTATCCAAGCAAAGGAGTCGTCTTCATCATTCCTGACCCAGGGATAGTATTTCAGCTTCACGTTTCTGCCTTTCAGAATGGGGCGCTCCAAAATCAACGCTTCGCCCGTGGCTGTTTCTGTGCCTTGGGAGGCTTCATCTTGACCAACTCGTTGATGTTCGCCCCGGCCCCCAGTGGACGGTGCTCACCGAAGGCCACGACGTACTCCCAGTACCGCTCCTGAAGTTTGAGAAGCTCCTTGGGGATGGATTCCGGCGGCTTCCAGTTCTCGCACACATTGCCAAGCTGGCTGCGCACCAATCCTTTCAGCTGCACGCAGTCATCCTTCACCTGCGCGGTGTAGTCTTTATGGAAGTCGTAATGACACGGCAGCCGGTGCACGTTGCAGTAGCGCAATGCTCGCTTCTTCCACGTCTCCTCGTTCTCCCGCCGCGCTTCCGTGCTCAATCCATTCCACACCTCGGAGCCGGACTTGTCGCCGCGCTTGAGCAGGTACACCTCGACCGCCTGTGAGAACCCCGGCAGGAAGATGATGTTCTTGCCGTTGTTCACGTCGTAGGGCACGCGCTTGAGGATTTCGAGCTCGTCCTCCGTGAATACCTCCTTCGGGCTGAAGACCTCGCACGGCACCAGGTGGTGGGCGATGTTGGAGTAGGGCTCCTGCCCGGTGGTGAAGCACACGAAGTGGTACAGCGCCGCGTGCGCCGGACTGTGTTTCAGGACGCTCCTGGCGCGCGGGGACACGTCGTAGTGCTGGAGGTACTCGATGATTTTCGCGTCGTTGTCATAGACGCGCGCCCGCTTGCTCGCGTTGGCCGCCAGCTCGGCCCTCCCGTTGTCGCGGTAGTCCGCGCTCCGCCCCAGCCGGGCCCGAATGGGCATGCTGCTCAGGATGTGGCTTCCTTCGTCGGCCATGGCGTTCAACTCCTGAAGCTCACGCGACTCCCAGGTGGACGGCGGCCACCCGGCCAGAGTCCGAAATGGAGCTGGAGACCTGCTCGAACGGGGTCAGCTCGCGCGGGCGAGGCCGGGCATGAAGAGGTGTTCAGCCTGAACCGAGAGTCCGCGCCGCTCGGCCAGGCGAAGCAATGCGAGCCCCTCCACGAAGACGAAGCGTTCCGTCTCGGAGTGCTCGTCCTTCACGCTCCAGGACTTCGCCTTGGCCTGGAAGTAGCGCTCGCGCTCCTCCAGCAATGCCTGGAGGGCGTTGTCGAACCCCTCCTGCGCGTGGGCCAGCAAGGCGCGGCACAGGTCGAGGCGCGGCGAAGGCTCGCCCTCCATCACCCGCTCGAAGGCGTCGAGGGAGTCCTCGGCCTCCGCTCGCTGTGATTCATCGCCGGCCACGAGCCGGCCGAGGAAGCGCGCGTAGTGGAAGTCGTCTTCGTATTCGTCCCGCCGGACATGCGCGGTGAAGGAGAGACGTGCGATGTCCCGGGCCAGTTCGTCGGCGCCGGCCGCGAGCGCGTCACACAACGGGCCGTAGTTGCCGGTGGCGGTGAAACGATTGACGGGCCGTCCCTGCTGGTGGGCGAGCTGGAGCAGTCGGCGCCGAGCCTCACCCGAGCGTGTGAGGTGCTGACGGAAGGCGGGCCCGTCCGCATACGCCAGCAGGCGGGCAATGCCGGCGGCGCGGGCGTAGCGGGAGAGGTGGAAGAGGATGCGCTCCACTTCCTCTGGTGGCCGGTGCCCCACCTCCAGTTCCCGGGCGAGCTCCCATGCCTTGCTGCTCGCCGACATCTCGACGGCAAGCATGCTGGGTGCGTTCATTCTCGCAGCCTCCCCCACTCCCGGCCGTAGTCGTCCATCTCCTGGAAAATCATCCCATCACACCCGGCACGCAGAATGTCTTTCCCGAGGTCTTCACGAATGATGCTGAGGTCCGTCTGCTCCTTGAGGCGGAAGAGCTTCGCGTCGGACGGGATTTTCGATTCGTCCAACGCCAGTCGGAAGAATGTGAAGACCTGGTCCGGCCGGATGGCCGAGGTGTCGAACTTCGACTGCTGACGGTCCACGCATTCGACGGTGCCCAGGATGTTCGCAATGAAGTAGGGCTCCTGGACAAGGCGGCCCTTGTGGTTGCGGATGTGCACGGGGAGGAACTCGATGTCCGCTCCGGACTTCTCCTCCAGGACACGTTTCAGCTTCTCGGAGACGATGAGCAAGTGGAGCGTATTGGGAATGGAGTCCGTGAGCCGGATGCCGCGGTCGTCATCGAGATGGAAGACTGTGTCTGTCGGGAACCAGGACTTCACCGACACCCCCTCATTCAGCAGATACGAATCCATGCAGTGCATGAGGAAGTCCGAATCCTTCGTTATCCAAGCAAAGGAGTCGTCTTCATCATCTTCGACCCAAGGATAGTATTTCACGCACATTCCTCCATGAAGCGAAATCACAGTTAAATTCCGGCAGTGTTTCAGAGAGCAAGTTTGCCCTTCGGGGGCCTCACCTTGATCAGCTCATTGATGCTCGCCCCGGCGCCCAGCGGGCGGCTCTCACCGAAGGTCACGACGTACTCCCAGTACCGCGCTTGAAGCCCGAAGAGTTCCTCGGGGATGGACTGGGGCGGCCTCCAGTTCGCGCACACCTTGCCGAGCTGGCTTCGCACCAGCCCTTTCAGCCGCGCGCAGTCCTTCTTCACCTGCGCGGTGTAGTCTTTATGGAAGTCGTAATGACACGGCAGCCGGTGCACGTTGCAGTAGCGCAATGCTCGCTTCTTCCACGTCTCCTCGTTCTCCCGCCGCGCTTCCGTGCTCAATCCATTCCACACCTCGGAGCCGGACTTGTCGCCGCGCTTGAGCAGGTACACCTCGACCGCCTGTGAGAACCCCGGCAGGAAGATGATGTTCTTGCCGTTGTTCACGTCGTAGGGCACGCGCTTGAGGATTTCGAGCTCGTCCTCCGTGAATACCTCCTTCGGGCTGAAGACCTCGCACGGCACCAGGTGGTGGGCGATGTTGGAGTAGGGCTCCTGCCCGGTGGTGAAGCACACGAAGTGGTACAGCGCCGCGTGCGCCGGACTGTGTTTCAGGACGCTCCTGGCGCGCGGGGACACGTCGTAGTGCTGGAGGTACTCGATGATTTTCGCGTCGTTGTCATAGACGCGCGCCCGCTTGCTCGCGTTGGCCGCCAGCTCGGCCCTCCCGTTGTCGCGGTAGTCCGCGCTCCGCCCCAGCCGGGCCCGAATGGGCATGCTGCTCAGGATGTGGCTTCCTTCGTCGGCCATGGCGTTCAACTCCTGAAGCTCACGCGACTCCCAGGTGGACGGCGGCCACCCGGCCAGAGTCCGAAATGGAGCTGGAGACCTGCTCGAACGGGGTCAGCTCGCGCGGGCGAGGCCGGGCATGAAGAGGTGTTCAGCCTGAACCGAGAGTCCGCGCCGCTCGGCCAGGCGAAGCAATGCGAGCCCCTCCACGAAGACGAAGCGTTCCGTCTCGGAGTGCTCGTCCTTCACGCTCCAGGACTTCGCCTTGGCCTGGAAGTAGCGCTCGCGCTCCTCCAGCAATGCCTGGAGGGCGTTGTCGAACCCCTCCTGCGCGTGGGCCAGCAAGGCGCGGCACAGGTCGAGGCGCGGCGAAGGCTCGCCCTCCATCACCCGCTCGAAGGCGTCGAGGGAGTCCTCGGCCTCCGCTCGCTGTGATTCATCGCCGGCCACGAGCCGGCCGAGGAAGCGCGCGTAGTGGAAGTCGTCTTCGTATTCGTCCCGCCGGACATGCGCGGTGAAGGAGAGACGTGCGATGTCCCGGGCCAGTTCGTCGGCGCCGGCCGCGAGCGCGTCACACAACGGGCCGTAGTTGCCGGTGGCGGTGAAACGATTGACGGGCCGTCCCTGCTGGTGGGCGAGCTGGAGCAGTCGGCGCCGAGCCTCACCCGAGCGTGTGAGGTGCTGACGGAAGGCGGGCCCGTCCGCATACGCCAGCAGGCGGGCAATGCCGGCGGCGCGGGCGTAGCGGGAGAGGTGGAAGAGGATGCGCTCCACTTCCTCTGGTGGCCGGTGCCCCACCTCCAGTTCCCGGGCGAGCTCCCATGCCTTGCTGCTCGCCGACATCTCGACGGCAAGCATGCTGGGTGCGTTCATTCTCGCAGCCTCCCCCACTCCCGGCCGTAGTCGTCCATCTCCTGGAAAATCATCCCATCGCATTCCGCGTCGAAGATGTCGTCGGCCAGGTCGTCACGGATGATGATGAGGTCCGTCTGTTCCTTGAGTCGGAAGAGCTTCGCGTCGGACGGGACTCTCGATTCATCCAGTGCCAGCCGGTAGAAGCGGAAGACCTGATCGGGACGGATTTCTGAGTTCCTGAATCTCGACCGTTCGCGGTCCACGCACTCGACAGTGCCCAGGATGTTCGCGATGAAGTAGGGCTCCTTGACAATCCTGTCCTTGTGATTGCGGATGTGCACGGGGAGGAACTCGATGTCCGCTCCGGACTTCTCCCCCAGGATGCGTTTCAGCTTCTCGGAGACGATGAGCAGGTTGAGCGTATTGGGAATGGCATCAGCGAGTCGGATGCCATAGCCGTCATCAAGCCGGAAGACCGAGTTTGTCGGGAACCAGGACTTCACCGACACGCCTTCATACAGCAAATACGAGTCCATGCAGTGCATGAGGAAGTCCGAATCCTTCGTAATCCAAGCGAAGGCGTCATCTTCATCATCCACAACCCAGGGATAGTATTTCAGCTCCACATTTCCGCCTTTCAGAATTGTTTACGTTCCGAAATCAGCGCCTCATTCGTGGCGGCTTCCGTGTCTTGGAAGGGTTCACATTGATCAGCTCGTTGATGTTCGCTCCGGTCCCCAATGGGCGTCTCTCACCAAAGGTCACTACATGCTCCCAGTATTCAGCTTGGAGCCTGTACAGCTCCTGCGGGATGGACTCCGGCGGCCTCCAGTTCACACACACCTTGCCGAGCTGGCTGCGCGCCAATCGTTTCAGCCGCGCACAGTCATTCTTCACCTGAGCAGTGTAGTCTTTATGGAAGTCGTAATGGCACGGCAGCCGGTGCACGTTGCAGTAGCGTAATGCCCGCTTCTTCCACGCCTCTTCGTTCTCCCGCCGCGCCTCTGGGCTCAATCCGTTCCACACCTCGGAACCGGACATGCTCCCGCGCTTGAGCAGGTACACCTCAACGGCCTGTGAGAACCCCGGCAGGAAGATGATGTTCTTGCCGTTGTTCACGTCGTAGGGCACGCGCTTGAGAATTTCGAGCTCATCGTCCGTGAACACCTCCTCCAGGATGAAGACCTCGCACGGCACCAGGTGGTGGGCGATGTTGGAGTAGGGCTCCTGCCCGGTGGTGAAGCACGCGAAGTGGTACAGCGCCGCGTGCGCCGGGCTGTGCTTCAGGACGCTCCTGGCGCGCGGGGACACGTCGTAGTGCTGGAGGTACTCGATGATTTTCGCGTCGTTGTCATAGACGCGCGCCCGCTTGCCCGCGTTGGCCGCCAGCTCGGCCTTCCCGTTGTCCCGGTAGTCCGCGCTCCGCCCCAGCCGGGCGCGAATGGGCATGCTGCGCAGGATGTGGCTTCCTTCGTCGGCCATGGCGTTCAGCTCCTGAAGCTCACGCGCTTTCCAGGTGGACGGCGGCCACCCGGCCGGAGTCCGAGAGGGAGAGGACGAGGGCCTCTCCTTCCAGGTTGTCGCCCAGGAGGAAGGCCCCCACCGCCACTCCCACTGCGAGCGGGGCACTCGCCGTGCCCACTTCGCCCAGGCACTCGGCCGGTACCGTGAGGCGGCACCGCTCGAAGTCCAGATGCTCGCGTGTGAGGTACATCTGGGCACTGCCCCACGCCTTGCCCTTCCAGTCCTCGCCATTGAGGTCCAGCAGCACGTCCCCCCGGAAGGGCCTCTCGCGCGGCAGCACGCGCCGCACCACTTCGGCCAGGGCTCGGCCGAGCTCCTCAGGCATGACGTCTTCCACGGGAGCCTCTCCGGTGGCCACCGCACGCACCCGGCCGCCTCGCTCGGCACCCCGGGCCCGGGCCACGGTGTCTGCCTCCAGCAGCAATGCGGCGCCCGCCTCGCCCGGCTGGGTGCCGCTGGAGTGTGTCGCGGACTGGAGGCGCCCCTTGCCTCGCAGCCATTCGAGGCTCTCCCCATCCAGGTAGGAGTCCGCGGCCAGCACCACCACGCGGT
Source organism: Pyxidicoccus sp. M6 (assembly GCF_055568925.1). NCBI lineage: Bacteria > Pseudomonadati > Myxococcota > Myxococcia > Myxococcales > Myxococcaceae > Pyxidicoccus > Pyxidicoccus sp. M6. The sequence goes on from NZ_CM145714.1 coordinate 12,287,906, forward strand.
CCACCCGGTGCGCGGCGACATCCGCCTCCGCGTGATTCAGCGCCTCGGCCAGGGCGCAGTGTCCCAGGCCCAGCACCCGGAGGTGGCCCTCCGCTAGGGGTACGCCCAGCGCGCGCATCACCGGCGGCGCGTACAGGTGCGCCCGTACAGCTGGAATCTCCATCAACAGCTCGGGGAAACGCTCCGCGTCAGCCGCGGGGCCCAGCAGGGTCAATCCCGTGCGACTCCAGAAGTCGGATGACGATGGGAGGGGAGCACGGTGCACCATGTCCGCGAAGGCCCCCAGCGCCAGCCGCACCCACGCACCTGGCCCCCAGAACCCCTCCGCGAAGCCCGTCACCGGGTGGCCCACCACTCCCGTCTCTCCGCCCTCGCCATCCTCCATGCGAAAGGCATGCAGCACGTGGGGACGGCTCACGTCGGCACGCAACGCGGCCAGGGTCCCCATCGCGCCATGGCCCACCGCCGTCACCATTCCCAAGCCGGTAATGGCCAGCATCGCGAGTCTCCTCCAGGGCTACAGCTTCTTCTTGCAGCACAGGCACACCGCGTCCTCGGGGCGCTCGCCCGCGGCAACCACCGGCGGCTGTACGAGAGGAAAGGGCGACGTGTTCTTGTCGTTGTGGGTCATCAGGTCGAAGGCTCGCGCCACCCCCTTGCCCTCCACCTTCACGTCGAAGGACCAGGTGACGAATTCCGCCTTGCCCTTCGTCTGGCCGGAGAAGACGCCCCCTCCGGCGGTGCCCGCTTCGTTGCCGGTGCTGGTGGAGAAGGTGGAGTCTTTCACCCCCATGGGGTTGCCCTGCACCGCCACCGTCTTCGCGGCCTGGGCGATGTCCGAGGACTTCGCCACGTTCGGGTAGGGAATCGGCACGGGCCCGGCGGGGCTCGGCGTCTTGCACACGTCCGGGAAGGCCACGGTGGTGCCGCCCGAGTCCTGGTGCACCACGCTTCGACCGTTGGCACCTACGTCGTTGCCCATGAGCATCTCCTTTCGCGCTTCAGCGACTCATCCAGGTGGCGACGGGGCGCAGCGAGGAACCGCCCTTCCATGCGCGGGCGGCGGCAAGCTGGTGGTGCTGCACCCGGGCCCAGGTGCGCGTCTCCACCCTGTGGGCGCCGCCGGTGCGGAGGGCCAGCTCCAGCGCCAACACGGGCCGCCGCCGCATGGACGCCACTTCCAGCGTGTCCAGCAGCCGAGCGGCGGTTGCGGACTGTCCGCCCAGGTAGCGTGTCTGTCCGTCAAAGCCCTTGCGCGCCTCGGCCCACCAGCGCTCCACCTCGGCGGCAACTGGCAGGGGCAGGTCCTCCTCCGGCCCGGGCAGCGGGTGGGTGCACACGTCCTCGTCCAGCGGGAGGGAGTCCGCATCGGAGGGACGCCGCGCGTAGCGATTCTCCAGCTTCAGGCCGGTGACGGCGCAGAAGGCCTCGGCCGCGAGGCGTCCCATGAGCGAATCACTCAACCAGGGCAGGCACGCTTCGGCGGCGGCCATCCGGCCGGAGAAGCCGAGGGCCCAGAGGGTGTCCCCGCGAAGCAACGGCACCTCCAGCAACTTCACGAGTCGCGCGACGTCGGCGTCGTCGCCTCCCAGGGCCAGCAGCAAACGCGCCGTGCGGCCGGACACGTCAGGCGCCTCCGCCAATTCCTGGCACGCCCGCCATACCGCGAGCTGACCGGACACGAGTCCCGCCTCCAGCGCCGCCGCCCGAAGCTGGGGCGCGGACGAGGCAAGCCCCAGGCAGACTTCCTTCGCCCCCACCTCCCCCGGCCAGCACCGCGCCGCCCCCAGCGCCGCCAGTCGCACCTCGGGCGCCGGGTGTGTCAGCAGTCGCGCGAGTCGCGACGGGCCGGGAGAGTCGCCGTGCACGCAGAGCGCCTCCACGGCCGCGGCCACCACTTCCGGCTCCTCCCGCGCATCCAGTACCCGCGACAGTCGGGCGGCCAGTCCCGGCCTCTCACTCAAGCCCAGCGCTCGCGCCGCCGCGCGACGCATCTCCCCGCCCTGGCGCAGCAACGCCAGCACGGACGCCACGCCCTCCCCGTCGTCTCTCCGCAGCAGGACGGAGGCGGCGACTCGCACCTTCTCTTCGTCCCCTTCCGTGAGTGCCGGCCACAGCAGGCGCGTTTCCACCTGGGGGCCACCGGCCACCAGTCCATCCAGATGCGCCCGCAGGCGGCGCTCATGGCCCCGAGCCACCTCCATCAGCGTGTAACGGGGAGAGAGGAGGGCACGCTCCCACTGCGAGGAGAGGAAGCACGCATCCCCGAAGTGGTCCTCCAGCACATCCCAGCGCAGGCGCGAATCCGGCCGCAACAGCAGCACGGGAGGCGAGACGCGCCCCGGAACTTCCGCCCGGCGTACCAGGTTGGACACGTCATGCCCCCCGCGCTGAAGCATGCCCAGGCCCGGCTTGCGAGCCTTCAATGTCTGACTTCAACGGGCCGTCATGGATGACGCAAGACCCGCGAGCCAATCACTGTGCAGTACGTGGCTGCGGGGAAACCCTCACTCCCGCCTCGGCGCATGGGTGCTGGGCAGTACGAGACACAGGACTGCCCCGGCGTGCAATCCTGCTCGGCCAGGTCGCGGGAATCCGCGCGGGCGCCACAAGCACGGCGCCAGGCCCCGGGGAGAGACACCATTCGCGCATGGCAGAGCGCTCGCGCGCGCCCCGCCGTCTGTTACTTGACGACGAGCTCCGCCGCCGTGCGCCGCCGGCCGGCGACGACGGAGACCACGGCGCGGCCGGACCCCACCGCCGTCACGCGGCCATCCTGCGACACGGACACCACCGAGGCGTCCGAGGTGAACCACTCCAGCGGCACGCTCTCCAGCACGGCGCCGTTGCGGTTGTAGGCGCGCGCCTGGAGCTGCACGGACTGGCCCACGCGCTGGAACTCGTAGTGGGTGAGGTTGAGGCCCAGGCGCGCGAAGTCCGGCGGCACCACCTGCACGGCGATGGCGCGGCTCAGGTGCCCCAACGTGGCGGTAACGGTGGCCGAGCCCGGACGCACGGCGATGAGCTGCCCGTCCTCCACGCGCACCACCGACTCGTCCGAGGCGCGGAACTCGGGCGCCGCGTCCGCGAGCGACTCGCCCTGCTCGTTCCTCGCCACCACGCGCAGCTTGATGGTGCGCCCCACCTCCATGAAGTCCGCGCCCGGCGCCTTCACGTCGAGTGAGTTGAGGATGGTGAGGTCCAACGGAATCGCCGTGCGAATCTTGCCGCCGGTGACGCCGATGGTCGTCTTGCCCGACTTGCGCACCGTCACCACGCCGTCCTGCACGAGCGCCACGTCCGTGGCGGAGCTGGTCCACCGGAGCTTCGGCTCGGACATCTGGTGGCCCTCGGTGTCGAGGACCACATAGTCCAGCTTCACGTTCTGCCCCGGCGTCCGCAGGTACTTCGTCGGCAGGGGCTGGACGGTGATGGAGTCGGGGGACGGACCGCAGGCGCTCGCGAGCCCGAGGGCGAGAATCAGGACGGAACGAAGTGGGAGGCGCGTCTTCACGGCGGAGGCGGAAGGGGACGGAGGGCGCGGGCATCCTAACGCCGCGAGACCGCCCCGGTGGGAAAAGGGCCCGCTTTCGTCCACGGCCGCACGCCTGCCGCCGCCCGGCGTCCCTCCGTCCGGGCAGGCACGCGGCTACCAGAGCCCACTCCCCGCCCCGCGCCCTACGAGGCGCGGCCGGGCGGCCCGGGCTGCGTCCGCGGGGGCTTCCATCACTACGCCGACCTGGCCACCGGACAACCGCACCAATGTCCCCACGGGGTAGAAGCCCGCCACCGTGGTGAAGAGGCGCGCCTCCCTGAGGTCGAAGCGGGTGCCGGCGCGGTGGGTGATGAGGCGGAGCGCCGAGTCCGGCGCGAGCCCCGGGTGGGGCGGCGCCGGGAAGGTCAGCAGGTCGAAGGCGCACGGCACAGGGAGAAGACATTGCACCGCCGCAAGACATTGCACCTTCGGAGAGGGTGCGACGCCTTGCGGCACCCCGGTTACGCCTGTGCATCCCATTGCAGCCGGGGGACGCGTCCCCTGGGCTGGGGCCCCGGCGCCAGGGACAGCGGCGGGACGTAGAGGCCCAATTGCTCGCGCTTCCACCAGACGCCGGTGCGCCGCTTCTCCTCCAGGTCGGCCATCTTGTAGTCGTAGAGCACGGCGCGGACCATGCGCGGCGGCTTGTCCGGGAAGGGATTGCGCTCCAGCAGCTTCAGCACCTCGGGCGAGCCCTCCAGCAGACGGCCCAGGAAGGCGATGAACCAGCTCGTCGGCGTGCCGAGCGCCGCGAACCACATCTGCCAATCCAGACGCGGCTGGTGCGGCGCCACCTGCTTCGGCGGCTGGTTCGGGTCGCTGACCTTGTAGCGGAACCGGTATTCCTTCCAGTGCTCGCCGTCGTCGGAGCCCTCGATGAGGATTTCCGGCCGCTCCACTGTCATCACGCTGAAGAGGCCATACGGATTCACGGAGCGCAGCGCACGCGCCCGTGACTCCAGCCACCCCAGCGCGCCGAGGATTCGCTCCGGGCGGCGCGGCCACCACTCGAAGCGGCGGAGCACCTCGGCCGTGCCGAGCACCATCACCGGCGCGGCCAGCACCGTGGACAGCCCCGTGCGCCACCACGGGCAGGGCCGTGCAGGTGTCGTGATGCCGAGCGGCAGCACGCGCCGCAGCGCCGCGTCGTCCAGCAGCCACAGCCCCAGCGCGAGCGACTGGAGGTTGAAGAAGCCGTAGTTGCCCGTGGCCGCGATGCTGGCCTGCAAGCCGGCGAAGGCCCCGAAGGCGAGCTGCCGCACCCTGCGAGGCCCGAAGGTGAAGAATGGAATCGCCGTCTCCATGCCCAGCGTGGCCGCGGTGGTGGCGCGGTGGAGGGACTTCGGCAGGTGGTGCGCGTACCAGCCGCCGCGCGTGGGGAGCGGCGCCGTCTCGTAGTAGTGGTCCATCGCCGTCAGCTCACGCCACGTCTCGTCGCCGGACTGGAGCTTGCTGAGGCCGGAGCCGAAGTAGAGGCGGAACACGAGCAGCCGGAAGAGGACCACGTCCAGCGCGGAGGGCGCCTCGCGGCCCAGGCCCGGCCGCAGGCCTCCGGGCGCGGTGAGCGCGGACAACAGGCCCATCTCCAGCAGCAGCACGTCCCACTGGAAGGAGAGGAACTCGCGGCCCACGGCCACGTAGGACAGGTACAGCGCCCACAGCAGCGACGCGCTGAGCCTCGGCGCGATGTTGAAGAGCAGCGCCAGTGAGAGCACCTGTCCCGCGCGGCAGCCCCGCACCAGCGTGGCGTCGGACGCGTCGAGCCAGAACACGGACGGCGTCATCTGCAACTTCTCCCAGCCGGAGCCGGGCAGCGCCGCACGCTCCGCCTCCAGCCGGTCCCGAATCGGCCGGATGCCGCGCGAGCCATAGAGCCCGAGCATCTGCCGCCCCAGCGACGTGAAGGCGATGAGGAAGGTGCCGCCCATCAGCCGGAGGAAGGCCCAGCGCACCAACCGGTACTCGTGCGGTACCGCCTTGGAGCCGAAGAGCCAGGAGTCCACCCGCGCGGCCGGACGCCGGTTGCGGGCAATGACGGCGTACACGCCGCGCGCCACGTGCAGCACGCCGGGCAGCAATCCCAGCCGCGCGGCCATGCGCGTGCTCCGTCTGGGCGACCAGGCGAGCATCCGGAAGGCCGCCTCCGCTCCGTGGGACACGTGGCCGGACGGCTCCACCAACTGCATGGCCCGCTTCATGTCCGCCTTGCGGATGCCGAAGGCCCAGCGGTGCCACCAGCGGCCCGGCTCGAAGCGCACGCGCCCTCGCGTGTTGAGTTGCCACCGCGCCACCCAGCGGCGGCAGAAGCCACAGTCGCCATCGAAGAGGACGAGCGGCCGCGAGGCCGTCCCACGCATGTTTCGCGCCAGCATGCGTGAAGGTGGGGCGTGTCTCCGCGCGGTGACCGCCCCTCCCCTTCCAGACCGCCCGCCCGTGGAGCAGGAGGAGGGACGTGCCCGCGACACACCCCGGCCGAGGGTGCGGGTGACACGCCCGGGAGGTGCCTACGTTTCACGGCATGAGCGAGCCCAGGGGCAAGGCGAAGCGGCTGATGGAAGTGGTCCCCGGCGTCCACCATTGGACCCTCTCCGACGAGCGCATCGGCGGCGCGCGAAGTGACGCGTACGCGGTGGTGGACGAGGACGGCGCCGTCGTCCTCATCGACCCGCTGCCCATCGACGAGGCGCTGCTGCACAAGCTGGGCAAGGTGTCCGCCATCGTCCTCACGGCGGGCAATCACCAGCGCTCGGCGTGGCGCTTCCGCAAGGACTTCGGTGCCCCGGTGTGGGCGCCAGAGAGCGCGCAGGGCTTGGAGGAGGCGCCGGACTACTTCTACGTCGCGGGTGACACGCTGCCGGCGGGGCTCGTCTCGTTCCACACGCCCGGGCCCACGGAGGCCATGTACACGCTGTGGATGCAGCAGCACCCGCGCAGCGTGGCCTTCATCTCGGACCTGCTGACACACGAGGGCCGGGGCACGCCGGAGTTCGTCCCCAGCCAGTACCAGGACGAGCCCTTCCGCACGCGCCAGAGCGTGCAGCGCATCCTCGACCATCTGCCGGTGCAGACGGTGTGCTTCGCGCACGGTGCGCCCATCGTGAACGAGGGAGCCACGGCGCTGCGCCGCGCACTGGAGCAGGACTCGGAAGTGCTGCCGAGCGCTCCGGCACCCTGATTCGGGTCAGAGCGCGCCCTCGCGCACCAGCACGTGGCCCGCGTCCTGCCCGGGTGGGACGAGGTGCAGCACCTCGCCCGCCTCCGCGCGGTCCAGCAGTCCGCTCAGCGTGGGCAGGTCCGTGACGGACACGCGCTGCGTGGGAGGCAGGGACAACCGCCGCTCCATGGCCTCGGCCACTCGCGCGCCATTGGACACGTCGGTCTCGTAGACGAAGGTGCGCTCGCCGTACTCGTGGCCTCCGGGCACCCGGCCCACGAGGCGCAGCGGGCCGAGCCGCGCGTGGACGCGGATGCTCGGGTTGTCCCACTGGGCCACGCCGCGCAGGCGCGTCGCGCGCAGCATGGCGAGCGTCAGTGCCTTCACCCACGGCGCGGCGCCGGTGCCAGGGAGGAAGCTCAGCAGCGACACGCCGATGAACAGGCCCGGCGTCACCGACGGCGCCGCGTAGTACGCCGCGCCGATGGTCGGGTCCTCGTCAGCCAGTCCGAGCCGCTCACGCACCTCGGGCTTCACCATCCGCGCCGGGCAGCGCAGCAAACCGATGGCGCCCGGCAGCAGGTACAAGTCCGACAGCACCCAGCGCGGCACTCCGATGCCCCCGAAGGCGAGCTGGTTCAGCGCGAGGTACTGCGCCGCGAGGTCGAGGTTCCGCTCCGCGGGCAGGTAGCGCACGGGCACGCCCAGCGGTGACAGGTCCAGCGAGTCCGCATGCTCCACCGAGCCGAGCGCCACCATCGACACGCCCGGGTGCTTGGACAGGAACTCCACCGCGCCCTTCGTCAGCTCACTGGAGTCACGCATCGGCTTCGATGTCCTTCGCCACGCTCGTCAGCCGGTACTCATCCGGAATCTTCACCGACTCCGCGTCCACCTCCGCGCGGGACACGAGACAGCGCGACGAGCCGCCACCCTTCTCACACAGCTCGCGCATGGTGAGCGGCACCACGCGCATGCCGAGCAGCGCCAGCCGCGCGCGCACCGCGTCCGGCACCACCGAGGGCGCGAGCAGGTCGCGTCCCACCGGCAGCCCGTTGGTGGCGTACCGTCGGATTTCGTCCTCCGTCACCACGAGCAACCGCTGCTCACCGAAGCGCTCGCGCAGACGCGCGTACGAGTCCGGCGCGATGACATCCGGGCACACCATCAACCGGTCCACGGCGGACAGTGGGAGCACGGCCATGTTGCCGTGGAAGGCGGGCTCGCGGACCTGCACGCGCACGACTTCTCCGGGGAAGTAGCGCGCCGCGGCCTCCAGTCCGTCCAGCGTGGTACGGCCGCCCCAGAACAGCAGCGTGGCGCCGTCGAAGGAGGCCACGTCGCCGTGCGCCTCCCAGATGCCCACGCCGGGGTCCACCACCTCCATGCCCATGCGGCGGGCCATCGGGGCCCAGTGCTCGCGCTCCGTCTGACGGTGCGCGCTCATCATGCGCGGCAGCAGGAACAGCGGCGGTGCGCCCTTACGCGACACCACCTGTCCGCACTCGGCGGCGTAGGGCATTCCCGTGAGCAGCTCGGAGGGAGAGGGCAGCGCCACCACGGTGCCGCCGCGCGCCTCGATTTCTCGAGCCAGAGCGAGCCACTCGTGCCGGGCCTGGCGTGCGTCGACCTGCGGGGCCTCGCGGCTGCGGAAGTTGTTGCGCCCGCGCAGGGCCCACGTGCGCCCCGGGGGCGACATGAGGAAGAGGTCCATGATGCCTTGCTTCTACTCCCGCCCCGTTCCACGCCGCCACCACGTGCATTCCATGAAGCGGCCTTCCGGACGAGCCCTCCGCGTAAGGAGGCCTGCCCGTGCGCACCGGCCTGTAAAGGCTTCCGGCGGAAAAGGCCCACGCATGCCCACCGTTCTCCCCTGGCCGAAGAGGCCCGAAGCGGAAGCACGGGGCGCACGCGCGGGCCGGCACTCCTCGCGCCCCGACACGGAGAGCACCATGAGCACCGAGACGAAGGTGAAGAAGGTGAAGGAGCTGTTCGTGCAGGACCTGGCCCGCATCCGTGGCGGCGCCGGACAGCAGCCGAAGAAGGACAAGCCGCCGAAGTGCCCGGAGTACACCACCCTCGCCTGTGGTGAAGAGCCCGACGGCTGCTCCGGCTGCTGACCACCGAGTCCTCCATCCCGGCGGGAACCGCATGCCGGTCCCCGCCGGCCCCTTCCGCCTCCGGGCCCATTCACGACGCGGCCATCCATACCCTCGGGCGGCGGACATGCGGAATGAACCGTCATTCCGCTGTGACGAACACCGGGTGCTGCTGTGTCGCCCCATTCTCCAAGAACACGCTCCTGCCCCCGCGGACGACGGCCTCAAGGAATGAACCTTCATTCCGCGGCCATGGGCTTCCGGGCACACAGCCCCCCTCATCAGGCTGGAAACGACAACGCTCCTTCGGGCGACGTACGCGCGGAATGAACCGTCATTCCGCCGCTCCCGGCAGGCGGGGTTCCCTTCTCCCCTCTGGGTGGCAAACCGCAGCCCTCGCACTCCGTCTCGTCCTCTGGGTGCCACGCTCGTGGAATGAAGCTTCATTCCGCCGTTCCCGACCGTGGGGTTGCCTCGTCCCCCTTTCGGCGAAACGCAGCTCCTCGCATTCGGTCCTCGCCTCCGAGCGGCGCACTCGCGGAATGAACCTTCATTCCGCCTTGGCTGGCGATGGGGCGGCCCATCCTCTTGCGACAGGACGCAAGTCCTCGCACTCCGTTCCGCCCCACACGGAGCGCGCTCGCGGAATGAACCGTCATTCCGCGGCCACCCGCCTCCGGCCAGTCGGCCCCCGCTGGGAAATGCACGCTGGCGCACCCTCGGCGCATCTTCTTCGTAGTCACCCGCACGCAGCCGGGACAGTCTCTCTCCCGCGTGGACGAGACGAGCCTCCCCGACCCTGAAGCCCTTCGCACCCTCCTGAAGACCGCCCTGGAGCTGCCCGCGCTGCAACCGCACGCGGCGCGACTGGAGCGGCTCGTGGACGACTACTCGCGCGGCATGGCGCGCAAGGACGCCCCGCTTGCCGTGGCGCTCGTCGGCGCTACCGGCGCGGGCAAGTCCACCCTCCTCAACGCGCTGGCCGGACAGCCCCTGTCGCGCGAAGGCGTGGACCGGCCCACCAGCACCGCCGCCACTGTCTTCGCTCCCGATGGCGCCGCCGCGGACGCCCTCGCCCAGACGGGCGCGCGCGTCATCCGCTACGCCCCCGGTCCACAGGGGCTCTGGGGCGGCCAGGTGTTCATCGACACGCCGGACCTCAACAGCGTGGCCACCACCCACCGCGACGTGGCACGCGCCGCCCTGGAGCGCGCCGACGTGGCGCTCGTCGTCATGCACCGCGGCAGCGTGGCTGAAGCCTCGCAAGTGGAGTTCCTCACGGAGTTCGCCCGCCGCCGCTCGCTCGTCTTCATCCTCAACTTCGCGGACGAGCTCTCCCCCGAGTCGCGCGAGTCCCTCAAGGCCCAGGTCCGCCGCGTGGCCTCAGAACAATACGGCCTCGCCCAGCAGGACGTGCCCGTCTTCGCCATCAGCGCGCTCGCGGCCAAGGACGGCCGCGACGTGTCCGGCGAGTTCGGCGCCCTCCTCTTCCACCTGCGCGGGCTCGCCACCCAGGCCGTGGCCGCGCGCGTGCGGCGCACCAATGCCGTCGGCGCGTTCGAGGAAGTGACCTCCCGCGTGGAGGCCGCGCTGAAGGAAACGGACGCCCTGCTCGCGAAGACTCGCGACGCGCTGGGCTCCGGACTGGAGAAGGCGTCGGAGGGTCTGCGCGCGGACTTCGACGCGCGGCTGCGGCTCGCGCACGGGCACCTCGCGGCCGAGGTGCGGCGTCAGGCGGCGGGCCGCTTCTGGGGCCCCGCGGCCTGGGGACTCCGGCTGTCGCTGTGGGGCGCGAGTGGCCTCGGTGCGGCGGCCCTCGTGGGACGCGCCAGCCTGCCCGCGGGCCTCGCCGTCGCGGCCGCCTCCACCGCCCTGGACGCGGTGCGAGGACGCACGCGCGCTCGGGCCGCGGAGGCCGCGGTAGTGGAGCCCTTCGAGGACGACTTCGGCGTGGAGTCCGCCGCGCGCACGGCGCTCGCGGAGGCGCGCAGCGTGGTGCGGGCCGGAGGCCTGGAGCCTTCACTCCTCGGCGTGCCGGACGTGGACGCGCTGCTCGAGGAGGTGCGCGCGGCCCGCGCCGGAGCCTGGCGCTACACCGCGACGACGGGCGTGGGAGAAGCAGTGGCGGGGTGGTGGCGCACCGCGAGATGGCTGGTGCTGCCGCTCATCAACCTGCCGCTGCTGGGCCTCTTGGGACACGTGGGCTACCGCGTGGTGCGGGCCTACGTGGAGGGCCCCCTGCTGCCGTTGGAGTACTTCCTCAACGCGGGGGCCCTCTTCATGCTGCTCGCCGGAGCGGGCGCGCTGCTGGCGTCAGCGAGTCTCGCTGGGGCCGCTCGCCGTGCGGGTACGGCGGGGCGTGCTCGTTTCGTCGAGGCCCTGGCCGCCCTGGGCGGGAGGCTGATTGAGGCCGTCGATGATGGACTGCGCACCGGGCGGGAGGCCGCGAAGCGCCTGCTGGCGCTCAGGTGACATGGAGTCCACCGCCGTGCCCGGCGTGTGCGAGCCCTCGCTGTTGGCCATGAGCGTCTGCGGACCCGCGTCCTTGCAGACAGGCGCGGAGACGCGCGTGTCGCGCACCGGGTCGCCATAGCCGACGAGGCGCGCCGGCACGGACGGGTTGTTCCAGCCCCTACCCACCTCGCGCGCCACCTTGAAGTGCAGGTGCGCACCGCAGGCCCAGCCCGTGGCGCCGGAGAAGCCGATGAGCTGGCCTTCCTTCACGCGCTCACCGGGCTTCACCACCACCGCGTTGAAGTGGAGGTACTGCGTCTCCAGCCCGTCGCCGTGGGAGATGACGACGTAGTTGGCCTGCGGCGCGAACTTCTCGTCGCAGCCACCCGACGTGCTGTCACCGCGTGCCAGCCGCACCACGCCGTCGCGAGCGGCGACGATGGGAGTGCCCTCCGGCATGCGGAAGTCCCACGCGTAGGTGTCATTGTTCTGGTGGCTGCCCGTGTCGTGCCCCTGGCTCACCGTGTAGATGCGGCCACAGGCGAACGGGATGGCGACCTCGGGAGTGTTGTCGCCCTGCAGGGAAGCAGTCGAGGGGGAAACCGCGGGGGCCGAAGCCAGGAGAGAACCAAGGAGGAGAGCGGAAAGGTTCATATCGGGGCGGGTCGACAACGGAGGCAAGTGCCCCCGGTATTTCCTGTGTCATTTTCCCAGAAGCCCGAGTGCCCTGCGACCGGGGGCCCTGTGCTCCGTTCTCCTTCCTGGAGGTCTCAACGCATGCTTTCCGAGCGAAAATCACAGCGATGGCGGTGGAGCTTCTGGCTGCTCGTCTGCTTGACGGCCTGCCGTAGCGGGCCCGGAGCGGCCGGGGCTTCCACACCGGAAGCGCAATCCCTGGCGCCCCACGCCACCCTGGCCGTGGTGGGAGTGACGGTGCTGCCCATGACGCGTGGAAGCGACGCGCTCGTGGCTCAAACGGTGCTCGTGGATGGCGACCGCATCGTCGCGGTGGGGCCGTCCGCCCGCACGCCCGTGCCCTCGGGTGCCGCGCGCGTGGACGGCCATGGGCGCTGGCTCATGCCGGGGCTGGTGGACATGCACCTGCACCTCCAGCAGGGCACCGGGGAGGCGAGCGACTCCGCGGGCCGGCAGCTCCGGCTGCTGCTCGCCAACGGCGTCACCACCGCGCGCGCACTGGGGGCCGCGCCGACGGGGCTCGCGCTGCGCGAGCGCGTGAAGAACGGAGAGGTGCTCGGGCCCCGGCTGCTGGTGGCGGGCCCGTCCTTTCATGGTGGGTCGGTGAAGGGGCCGGAGCAGGCCCGGCAGCGCGTGCGCGAGCAGAAGGCCGCGGGCTTCGACTTGCTCAAGACGCACGGCGGGCTGGGCCGCGAGACGTACGACGCGATGGTGGCCGAGGCGAAGGCGCAGGGGCTGCGGGTGAGCGGCCACGTGACGCCGGACGTGGGGCTCGCGCACGCGCTGGAGTCGGGGCAGCAGGTGGAGCACCTCGACGGCTGGCTGTCCGCGCTGCTGCCTCCGGGAGACACGGCGGTGGTGGACCAGATTGACTTCACCGACGCGGTGGAGCGGATGGACGCGGCGCGTATCCCCGCGCTGGCGGAGGCGACGCGGAAGGCGGGCGTGTGGAGCTCGCCCACGCTGGAGCTCTTCGAGCTGCTCTCGAACGCGGACCAGTTGGACACGCTGCGCGCGAGGCCGGAGCTGCGCTACGTGCCCGCCGCCGCGGTGGAGGCGTGGACGAAGGAGCTGTCCGCCCCCGAATTCGCGGGAGCGCCCGCCGCGCGGAGGCAGCGCTTCGTGGAGCTGCGGCGGCAGGTGGTGCGCGCGCTGCACGAGAAGGGAGCGGGGCTGCTGGTGGGCTCGGACTCGCCGCAGTTCTTCATGGTGACGGGCTTCGCGGTGCACCGGGAGATGGAGGCCCTGGCCGGAGCGGGGCTGCCGGCGCGCGCGGTGCTGGAGGCGGCCACGCGCGGCGCGGCGGAGTACCTGGGCGAATCCAACACCTGGGGAACGGTGGCGCCCGGCCAGCGCGCGGACCTGCTGCTCCTGGACGCGGACCCTCGCGAGGACGTGCGCCACACACGGGACCTCCACGGCATGGTGCTGAGAGGCCGGTGGCTGCCGCGCGCGGAGCTGGACGCGATGCTCGCGGAGGTGGAGGCGGAGGTGAAGAAGCTGCCGTAGCCGCCCTCACTCCCGCTCACGGGCGGCGAGCCACGTGGAGATGGCGCGCTCGCACTCGACATGGCGGTCGAGGAAGGCGAAGTGCCCGCTGTCCAGCTCCACGTATGTCCCGCGCCGGCCCAGGCGCTCCGCGAAGGCGCGCATGGAGCGCGTGGGCATCATCGAGTCGTGCCGCCCCTGCACCATCAGCGTGGGCACGTGCGGCGGCGACGCACGCGAATCCGCGCCGGACACGAGCACCAGGCCTCGCAGCTCCAGGCGCGGATGGGACACGCGGCCCGCGAGGATGCTGGCCCCCACGCCGCCATTCGACAGGCCTCCCAGGTAGACGCGGCGGACGCCCCGGTCCGCCAGCCACGCGAAGGTCTTCTCCAGCGTCCGCTCCCCCTGCGGCGACCACCAGTCCCCCGCCGGCCCCACCGAGGGACACACCGTGAGCGCGGAGATGGACTGCACCGACTGCGCCATCTCCCAGCAGTACACCGCGAAGTTGCCCGCGAAGCCGTGCAGGAAGACGACGGCCGTCCGTGGCGCGGCGTCACCCCGCGGAGGGATGACCACCGCATCGAAGGACTCCGGAGACTGGAGACCCAGGTACGTGGCCACTGCGGGCGTGGAGAGCGCGCCCTCGTACGCGTCCATCCGGTCGAACGCCGCCTCCAGCGCGGGGAGGAACTCGCGCGAGTCCGAGCGCGGCAGCCGCCCGGAGCGCACCAGCAGATGCCCCGCAAGCAGCGTCCCATCCCGCTCCGCGACGAGCCGGTTCACCCACCGATGGCCACCCTCCGGCAGGAGCTGCGTGTCGAGCTGCGTGCCCCTCGCGAAGACCAGCCGCCCCACCGCGACGAGCACCATCAGCGCGAGCCCCGCCTGCGCCAGCCCCCGCCGCCCGGGCGGCGCGAGCAGGCCGAGTGACACCAGCGCGAAGCCCACGGCGTAGCCCCACCCCGAAGGCGAGGCGCCGATGTACGCCGCCACCGTCACGAGCAGCACCGCCAGCGGCGCGACGAGGAGTCCCAGCACGAACATCCGCCCGCCACCCCGCCGCGAGGACCTCACGGTGGAGGGAGCGGTGGGAGTCACCGGGTGCTGAATCACCGACACGGAGGAGGAATGAGCCATGGCGCCGAGCATGGCCCTCCAGAGGAGCGGAGCGGGGCCTCGGTGGCCGAGCGGTCCGGAACCGTCCGTGAGCGGTCTCGAACGGAGGGGCGCACCCATGCCGAGCGCCCCCGTGGGACTCCGTGCCGCTAGGAGACCTCGGTGTCCTTCAGCTGCAGCTCTCCGCGGAGCTTCACCAGGTTCTTCTCCAACTCGGCGACGTGCTCCTCACGCATGGGCTGCTTCGGTCCACCCCTGCCGCCCTGGCGGATGAACGTCCCGGGAGACTCCTCGTAAATCGCCGTGCGGAAGTCGAACTTGTGGTTGTGCTGGCGCATGTACTCGAAGCTGGCCTTCTCCAGGATGGCCGCCATGCTCTCCTCCTGCACCGGGATGTTGAGGAAGGCCGCGATGCGCCGTGCCTGTGCCTCCAAGTCCTTGCGCATGTCCTCGTAGCGCAGCCACAGCACGTTGCGGTCATTCCGGTGTGGCATCCACGAGCGCATGTACCGGTACCAGCTCATGAAGAAGCCGCGCCCGTTCACCATCTCGTTCATGAAGCGGTCGAACGGAGTGCGCCACCGGCGTGCCAGCTCGTGGTGGTGGTAGCAGGAGATGAAGGTGTCCTTCGAGTCCCGGGTGATGAAGAGGATTCGCGCGTCCTTCGCGTGCCGCAGACGCTCGTACGACATATGCGTCTTGAAGATGCGCGGTGAGGGCAGCCGCTCCAGGTAGTCGAAGCGCTGGTTCTTGATGCATTCCTCCAGGTACGGCGACTTCTGGAGGATGTGGTCGAACTCCGCGTTGCCCTGATTCAGCAACTGCACCAGCAGCATCTGCGTCCAGGTGGTGCCCGACTTGGGATACGTCGCGATGTAGATGTCGTCGGGCCGGGGCCGGAACTCCAGGCGGAATCGGGCTACCTCCCGCATCCGGGCGATCTGGAAGTGGGCGATGCCAAGCAGGTTCAACGGCAGGGTTGAGAGCGTCAGAAAGAGTTTCGTCAGCCACCGCATGGGTAGTTTCTCAGACGTGCATTCAAGGAAGAGAGGGGGAGCCCGGATATTACACCCAACCAGCGGAGCCCCAGCTTTACCGCCTGGTTTCAACTTAGTGACTGGTCACTCGTTAAGTTCGGCGCTATTCTTTTGGAGGAATGGCCTCGAAGACCTCTCCTCCGGAAGAGGCGCGCCCGCCGCGCCGCACCCAGCAGGAGCGCCGGGAGACGACGCGGCGCAAGCTGCTGGACGCCACCATCTCCACGCTGGTGGAGCTGGGCCACGCGCGGCTGACGACGGTGGAGGTGGCGAAGCGGGCGGGCCTGTCGCAGGGCGCGCTCTTCACGCACTTCGACACCAAGGAGGAGCTGCTCGCCGCCTCGGTGGAGCACCTCTTCCCGCGCATCATCCAGGACTACCTGGCGGGCGTGGGGGCACGGCCCTCGGGGAGGGACCGCGTGGCCGCGGCGGTGGACATGCTGTGGGCGGCGTACCAGCGGCCGGAGTTGCAGGCGGCGATTGAACTGTACGTAGCGGCGCGCACGGACCCGGAGTTGCGGGCGGCGCTGGAGGCGGTGGACGGCCCGCACCGGCAGAACCTGCACCGCGTGGCGCGCGAGCTGTTCCCCGAGGTGGCCTCCACCCACCCCGAGTTCGACGACGTGGTGGAGCTGGCGCTTGACGCGGTGCAGGGCGCCGTCGTCGGCGGCAGCGCCCGCCCGAATGACCCGGCGCACCGCCGCATGCTGGACACCCTCACGCGCTTCCTGCGCTCCGCGTTCTCACCCGCAGCGGAGCGGCCTCGCCGCCGCTCCCGTCCATAGGAGGCCCGTCATGGACGTGTCTTTGGCTCAAATCCCCGACGTCACCACCCCCGCCATCCCCGTGTTCGTCATCACGGTCATCGCCGAGGCGCTGTGGGTGAGGAAGCGTCGGGACGAGGGCCGTCCGCTGGTGGGCCACACGTGGAAGGACACGATTGCCAGCCTCACCATGGGCCTGGGCTACTCGGCGCTCATGCTGGGGTGGAAGCTGGTCGCCTTCGCGGGCTACGTCGTGCTGTACGAGTGGACGCCGCTGCGCATGGGCTCGGGCGTGGCGGCGTGGGTGATGCTCTTCTTCCTCGAGGACCTCTGCTACTACGGGTACCACCGCGTCCACCACGAGAGCCGCATCTTCTGGGCGTCGCACGTGGTGCACCACTCCAGCGAGCACTACAACCTCTCCACGGCGCTGCGGCAGCCGTGGCTGGTCATCACGAGCTGGCCCTTCTGGGCGCCGCTCGCGCTGCTCGGCTTCCACCCGGCGATGATTTTCATCCAGCAGGGGCTCAACCTGCTCTACCAGTACTGGATTCACACCGAGGCGATTGGAAAGCTGCCGCGCCCCATCGAGTGGCTCTTCAACACGCCCTCGCACCACCGCGTGCACCACGCCGCCAACCCGCGCTACCTCGACAAGAACTACGCGGGCATCCTGATGCTGTGGGACAGGCTCTTCGGCAGCTTCGAGCCCGAGATGGAGAAGCCGGTGTACGGGCTGACGAAGAACATCCACACGTACAACCCGCTGCGCATCGCCACGCACGAACTGGCCGCCATCATCCGCGACGCGAGGAAGCCCGGCCCGCTGAGCCAGCGGCTGGGCTACATCTTCCGGAATCCGGCATGGAAGCCGGCGGAGCCCGTGCCTCCCGTGCCGCCAGCCCCGGAGGCGGCCCGTCCGTCGGCCTGAGGGCATGCGCGCCGTGAGGTGTTGAGCACTGGCTTCCTGACTCCCGGATGCCCTCGCGAGCGGCTTCCCACCCGCAAGCGGAGGCGCTAAGCCACGCGGCATCTTTTCGCGCGTGCACTTCCAGGAGACAGAGGAGCCATGACCGAGCGAGAGCTGTGGGAGCGGTACCAGCGTTACCTGTGTGTCGTGCCGTCCGTGGGGTTCTCGCTCGACGTCTCGCGCATGAACTTCCCGGCGGACTTCCTGGAGCGGATGCGTCCGCGCATGGAAGAAGCCTTCTCCGACATGGAGGCGCTGGAGAAGGGCGCCGTCGCCAACCCGGACGAGAAGCGCAAGGTGGGCCACTACTGGCTGCGCGCGCCGGAGCTGGCGCCGGACGCGGGGCTGAAGAAGGAAATCACCGACACGGTGGCGGCCGTGCATGCCTTCGCGCGCGACGTGCACTCCGGCACGCTGAAGCCGCAGAAGGCGCAGCGCTTCACGCGGCTGTTGCTGGTGGGCATCGGCGGCTCGGCGCTGGGGCCGCAGCTCGTGGCGGACGCGCTGGGCACGGAGAAGGACGCCATGCAGGTGTTCTTCTTCGACAACACGGACCCGGACGGCATGGACCGCGTGGTGGCGCAGCTCGGTGACACGTTGGCCCAGACGCTGACGGTGGTCATCAGCAAGTCGGGCGGCACCAAGGAGACGCGCAACGGCATGCTGGAGGCCGAGCGCGCGTACCAGGCGAAGGGGCTCGACTTCGGCAAGCACGCGGTGGCCGTCACCGGCGCGGGCAGCGAGCTGGACACCACCGCGAAGAAGGGGGGCTGGCTGCGCACCTTCCCCATGTGGGACTGGGTTGGCGGGCGCACGTCGGTGCTGTCGGCGGTAGGCCTGTTGCCGGCGCGGCTGCAGGGGCTGGACATCGACGGGATGCTGGCGGGCGCGCGGGACATGGACGTGGCGACGCGGCAGCGGGACGTGGCGAAGAACCCGGCCGCGCTGCTGGCGCTGATGTGGCACCAGGCAGGCGAAGGGCGCGGCGCGAAGGACATGGTCATCCTGCCGTACAAGGACCGGCTGCTGCTGATGTCGCGCTACCTCCAGCAGCTCGTCATGGAGTCGCTGGGCAAGGAGCTCGATTTGGACGGCAAGGTGGTGAACCAGGGCATCGCCGTCTACGGCAACAAGGGCTCCACGGACCAGCACGCGTACGTGCAGCAGCTCCGAGAGGGCGTGCACAACTTCTTCGCCACCTTCATCGAGGTGCTGAAGGACCGGCCGGGCCCCGTGTTCGAGGTGGAGCCCGGTGTCACCAGCGGGGACTACCTGCTGGGCTTCCTGCTGGGCACGCGGCGCGCGCTGTTCGAGAAGGGGCGCGAGTCGCTCACCCTCACCGTGCCGGACGTGAGCGCGCGCACGGTGGGCGCGCTGATTGCGCTGTACGAGCGCGCGGTGGGCTTCTACGCGAGCCTCGTGCACATCAACGCGTACCACCAGCCGGGCGTCGAGGCGGGCAAGAAGGCGGCGGGCGTGGTGCTGGACGTGCAGCGCAAGGTGATGGCGCGGCTGGGCGAGGCCCGTGCGGAGGCGCGCTCGGCGGAGCAGCTCGCGGCGGACATCGGCAAGCCGGACGAGGTGGAGACGGTGTTCAAGGTGCTGGAGCACCTGGCCGCCAACCCGGACCGCGGCGTGCAGCGCTCCGGCGGGACGAACCCGGCGGAGGCGCGGTTCCGGCTGAAGTGAGGCGCGAGGGGCGCGGCATTACCGCGCCCCTCCCTCCGCGCCTGCGAGCCCCGCGCGCTCCTTCCGGCACAGCTCCACCAGCCAGTCGGACGCGGCGCGCACGCGGGGGCTCCGCTGCAGGTCCTTGTGGAACACCAGCCAGAGCGGGCGCTTCGCCAGGACGTCCGCCCCCACGCGTGTCAGCCGTGAGTCTCGCTCTCCGCTGAGGCACGGCAGCAGCGCCACCCCCAGCCCCGCCGCGGCCGCCTCGCGCAGCACTCCGGTGCTGTTGCTCTGGAGCAGCCGCCGCGCGCCCGCCGTCAGTCGCTTCAATTCCTCGGACTCGGCGCCGGAGGTGAGGGACGGCCGGTAGACGAGCACGCAGTGCCCGTGGAAGTCCCCGGGCCGGGGCGCGCCGTGACGGCGCAGGTAGCCACGCGCCGCGTACATGGCGAAGGCGATTTCGCCCACCTTGCGCACCACCAGCGCGTCGCCCCGAGGCGGCGCAATCCGCAGCGCGAGGTCCGCGTCTCCGCGCTGCAGGTCCACCAGCTCGCTGCCCGCCACCAGCTCCAGGTCCAGCCCGGGGTGCCGCGCGTGCAGCTCCCCCAGGCGCGGGGCAAGCAGCGCGTGGGCCAGGTACTCGGTGGCGGTGAGCCGCACCGTGCCGACGGGACGGGCCTCCGTGCCCACCGCGTCGTGCAGCGAGCGCAACCCTTCCTCCATCTCCCGCGCCCGCGCCACCACCGCCTCCGCGGCCTCCGTGAGGGCGAGCGTCCGCGCACCGCGCAGCACCAGCCGCGTGCCGAGCGACTTCTCCAGCGCGTCCAGCCGTCGTCCCACCGTGGTGGCGTCCACGCGCAGCTCGCGCGCCGCGCCCGCGAGCGAGCCCTGGCGCGCCACCGCCAACAGGTACCGGAGGTCATCCCATCGCATGTCCATGCCTGCAATGATGCAGCAAAGCCCTGCATGCATGCAGCCTTGCCGAGGCTATCTCCCGCCCTGCGGGGGTCCGCAAGTCGGCCCCGCGCGGACAGGAGGACGGACATGTCTCACGCGGCGACGCTCGAGCAGACAGTGGGCCCGGCGGCACGGGAAACGGTGGTGGACGAGGCGAGCCTCACCCTGGACAGCGGCCCGGGAGTGCCCTTCCCCATCCGGGCGCGCGACGGCTACGCGCTCTCCGGCACGCTCTTCCCCAATATGGGCGCGGAGCTGGGCGGCGTGGTCATCATCGGCTCGGCCATGGGGGTGCGGCAGCGGTACTACGCGCGCTTCGCCGCGTACCTCGCCCGGCGGGGACTGCCCGCCATCACGTTCGACTACCGGGGCATCGGCGCCTCGCGTCCGGAGACGCTGAAGGGCTTCGGCGCGACGATGGAGGACTTCGGGACGCTGGACCTGGCGTCCGTCATCGACACCGTGCGCGAGCGCTTCCCGGGCCGGCGCGTGTTGCTGGTGGGCCACAGCGCGGGCGGACAGTTGCTCGGGCTGGCGGACAACGCGACGCAAGTGACGGCAATGCTCACGGTGGCGTCGGGCTCCGGGTACTACAAGCTGTTCCCCCAGCGGCTGCGCATGGCGCTCAACTGGCGCGTGCTGGCGCCGCTGCTGGTGAAGGCCTTCGGGAAGCTGCCCGGCTGGGCCGGCACGGACGAGGACCTGCCCGCGGGCGTTGCCGAGCAGTGGGCGCGCTGGTGCCTGTCCCCCAAGTACCTGCTGAGCGAGGGCGGCGAGCCGCGCCGCGAGGCCTACGCGTCGCTGTACCTGCCGCTGCGGGCCTACAGCTTCACGGACGACCCCATCGGCTCGCCCGAGGCCGTGCGCGAGCTGCTGAGCTTCTACGCGGATGCCCTCGTGGACCACAAGCTGCTGTCTCCGAGGGAGCTGGGCCGGCCCATCGGCCACTTCGGCTTCTTCCGTGAGACCTTCCGCGACTCGCTGTGGGCGGACGCCGCGGATTGGCTCGCGGACAAGGCGCTGTCCCCGCGCTACGCGCAGGTGGCGTGACGTTCCGCTGAAGCCTGGCGCGCCATGCGCTCAAAGCGTGGCGCGCTGCACGGGCACGTCGCTGCACCGCAGGCCCGTCACCAGCACGAGCCGCTCACGCGCAGGCTCGTCGAGCACCTGCTTCAACGGCATCCCGAACCTGGGAGGCGTCATGGCGCGGAGGCCCGGATGAGCGGGGACGGGAGGAGAGGGTTCAGCGGCGGGCGCGGACATCAGACCGGAATCCTAGCGGGTGTGGACTGAAGGACGGAGGCCCCCGCTCACGTCGTGCCCGGCTGGTAGCATGGACGCGAAGGAAGGGCCCTCACCTCCTCCAGATACGCCGAGCCCGCGACACGTCCCTTCCGCCCCTGGAGCCATCCAGGACAGGAGGAGCCATGCGCTGGTCGGCTGTTTGTCTTTGGGTGCTCACGGTGTCACTGACGTCGGCATGTCCCACCATGCACAAGCGTGACGGCATCCTGGACCGGGCCGCGCATGCGGATACCAAGGAGCAGTTGGAGACAGAGGAGTGCGACCAGAAGACCTACGCCAGACTCTGCAAGGGCCACGAAGACAGTAGGGAATGCATCGAGGTGTGCGGCGAATGAACTGGCGAACCGGCTTGGGTGCCTTCGCAGCGCTCCTTCTCCCGTTGCCATTGGCCCTCGTTCTGGGCAGCGCCTTGCATGACAGGGCGCAGGCACCTCCTCCATCTCCGGACGCGGCACTCACCGTTCCCATGCTCTCCCACGATGAGCGCATGCGGCGGGTGACGTATCAGGACAAGTGCAGGAAACCCGCGGACTGCGAGGCCCCCCTGGCGTGCTTCTGGGACAGCCAACTCGGAAAGCGGTACTGCACCGACAGCGAATGCACCACGGATGCCCACTGCGGAGAAGGGCAGACCTGCCAGAGCCTGACGACCTTCGGCAGCGAGCTCCGTGTGCGGTACTGCGTTGCCATTGGCGTTCGACAGGAAGGTGAGCCATGCGTGGATTACACGTTGGACCCGCTCGACGCCTGTCACCCCGGACTGGTGTGCGGAGGCTGGTTGGGATGGTGTGGCCGCACGTGCAACCTGGATGACTCCGCGAGCTGCCCTGAGGGCTTCTTCTGCGGAGACGTGAAGCCAGGCCCCATCTGTCTGCCCACGTGTGAAGCCCGAGGATGTCCCGAGGGCCAGCGGTGCATCCGGCACGAAGAAGGAATCTCCGCATGCGCCGTCGTTCATGGCGCGGATTGCCAGAACACTCCCTGCCCGGACGGACAGCAGTGCGAGGTCAATTACGAAGCCAGCCGCCCGGGAGAGATGTGGATGCAATGCGTCCTCAAGTGCGGCAAGCCCGGCCGCCCCGAGTGTCCGCAGGGCTTCACCTGCGACAAGTACCAGTGCGAGCCGTCCTGCGACCCCGAAGGCCCCGACACCTGTGCACCGGGCTACCACTGCGGGCGCTGGTCCAAAAAGCGCCCGTACGTGTGCCAACCCGACTACCGCCCGAAGCGCTAGAACGCCCTCCCCATGGACCTGGAGCTCAGAGGAAAGACGGCCCTCGTCACCGGCAGCAGCCGGGGCATCGGCCGGGCCATCGCCACCGTGCTCGCCCGCGAGGGCGCGCGCGTCTGTCTCACAGCGCGCGGCGAGGAGGCACTCGAAGCCACGGCCTCGGAGCTCCGCGCCTCGGGCGCGGACGTCGTCACCACCGTGACGGACGTGGCCACGCAGGCCGGCGCGGTGGCGGCGGTGGACGCGGCGGTGAAGGCCTTCGGCCGGCTGGACATCCTCGTCAACAACGTGGGCGGTAGCGGCGGCGCGGGCGCGTTCGACTCGGCCACCGTCGCGCAGTGGGCCTCCGTCATGGACCGCAATCTCATGTCCGCCGTCTGGTGCAGCCAGCGCGCCGTGGAGGTCATGCGCGCCCAGGGCGGCGGCTGCATCGTCCACATCAACTCCATCTACGGCCGCGAGTACGCCACCAGCGCGCCCTACACCACCGCCAAGGCCGGCCTCACCGCGCTCACCAAGGAGATGGCCGTGGACCTCGCCCGCCACCGCATCCGCGTCAACGGCGTGGCCCCGGGCTCCATCCTCTTCCCCGGCGGAAGCTGGGACAAACGCATGCAGGCCGACCCGGAGAAGGTGGCGAAGCTCGTCCGCGACGAGCTGCCCTGGGGCCGCTTCGGCGCCCCTGAGGAGGTGGCCGACGTGGTGGCCTTCCTCTGCTCGGAGCGGGCCCGCTGGGTGACAGGGGCCACCCTCCCGGTGGATGGTGGACAGGGCCGTGCCTTCTGACGGACAGCCCCGCCGCGCCCCGTGCTATGGAGGCGCCCACCGCATGAGGCCGCACGCGTGCTGAAGCTCTACAAGAAGGAAGGCGACACCCTCCGCTACTGGGAGGCGTGGGTGCACGAAGGCGTGCTCACCGTGCACCAGGGCGTCGTGGGCCAGGTGGGCGAGGAGCACCAGCAGCCCGTCCCCGCCGACGAGGACCCGGACATGGCCATCGCCGAGGCCGCCGGCCCGCTGGTGGACCAGGGCTATGACGAACCCGAACCGGACGCCATGCACACCCTCATCGTCCAGTACCCCGTGGAGGGCAAGGGCTCCGGGCACGACGTCGAGAAGCGCGTCGCCGTGGAGGAGCTCCTCACGGACGCGCTCGGCTGGACGGGCAACGGCGAAGTCGAGGGCGGGGAGATGAAGGAGCAGCGCCTGCGCGTGCACTGTCTCGTCATGGACCCGGACGCGGGCGTGCGCACCGTGGTGGAGGCGCTCGACTCCGAGGACCTGCTCGAGGGCGCCAGCATCCTGCGGGCCCGCGGGGACGAGGAGCCGAAAGCCGTCTGGCCTCCCGCCACGGCCTGAGGCTCAGGTCCCGGCCGCGCGTCGGCGGGGGCTTCGGGTGCGGCGGACGCGGGCGGCCAGCTCGCGGGACATCATCGCCAGCGTGGTGGACTCCAGGCTCTGCTTGAAGGCGGACTCCGCGCGCCCCACCACGCCCTCCAGGTAGTCAGCCACCATGGGGGCCATGTCGCAGGTCTGGTTGGGCCCGGACGGATAGCGGCCGAGCAACTCCGCGTCCTCCTCCACCGCCTCGTACACGTCGCGCAGTGTGATTTCCTCCGGGCCACGTGCCAGGGACACGCCGCCGCCCACGCCTCGCTTCGTCTCCACCAATCCCGCGCGCGCCAAATCCCTCAGCAGCCGCCGTACCACCACCGGGTTCGTCTGGATGCTGCGCGCCATGCTCTCGGACGTCAGGGAGCCCCGCGCCTCACGCTCGGCGCAGGCCAGCATTCCCAGCATGTGCGCGGCCATGGTGAAGCGGCAATTCACAGCGTCCTCCGACCTCCGATGAAGCCCACGGGTGACGTATCGCCCTGGAATTGCGCGCGCAACCCCTCGCTCGGAAGCGCTGCCACCCCATGTCCACACCCCTTCACACCCCGTGTCCCGGGTGGGTAACCATGGCCCCCGCCCGCGACATGCCCGAGACCGGGCAAGGGCGCGTAAACACTGAATTCCGGGACTCCCTGGGCAGGCGCAACGGACGTCCTGGAGCGGACACTGCCCGCGAGACGTAGCCCCGGGCCGCCCTCTCCTCCTCTCCACCAACGCGAAGAGCGGAGCCCGGGTGTGGGCCCGGACTCCGCTTCCGTGATGGAGCCGTGCGGCCGGAGGCCCTACCGCGACGCTACCTCGGCCACGTCATGCCACCGGACTCCGGCTCCGTGACGGGCCCTGGCAGATGGATGCTCTACCGCGACGCTCCCACCGGCCCCGCCGCCACCTCGGCCACGTCGTCGTCGTCGGACGTCTCCGCGCGCAGGTCGCGGTCCTTCTCGTCGCCGTCGAACGTGCCGTCCTCGTCCTGGTCCACGCCGATGCGCCACTCGGTGCCAGCGGGGACGACGGTGTACGTCAGCTCGCTGCCCTCGTGGGCACGGGCCATGAGGACGTACGCGTTGACCTTCTCCGCCTCGCGGTCGGACTGGAACACGCCGCCGCGCACGTAGGTGTAGCCGCGCGACCTGCCCTGCTGGCGTCCCTTCACCACGAGGCCCACCTTCCCCTTCTCCGCCAGGGACATGAAGAGCAGCACGCGGCCGAGCTGCGCGGGCGAGGCCCCCGTGGAGCCCAGCGTCACCTGCTGGCCCACGGCCGCGTGCGAGTCCTGGCTGTCCGGCCCGGGCGGAAGGAAGAACTCCGTGGGCGAGCCCTTCGGCAGGTCCGAGCCCGAGAAGGACAAGAGCAGCGCCACCAGGTCCGCCACCTCCTGGTCACTGGTCGGGAAGAAGGTGGGCTCGGTGACGAAGCGCGCCAGCGAGTCCACGCTGCCGTCGTGGATGAAGCCGAAGCCGGAGAGGCTCTCCTTCTGGGACAGCTCCAGGCCCACCTTCTCGTAGAGGTTGCGCAGCTGCGGCACCTTCAGCGTGACGTTGGTGCTGCCGTCGGTGGACACGAGCGCGTGGTGGAACTCGCCCTTCTCGCCGCGCGGCAGGTCCATGTACATGGCGCCCGTCCACGTCATGTTGGTGGCCACGCCCGAGGGAAAGGTGTGGCACGTGTTGCACGCGAACAGCCCCTGCGCGAGCAGGCGCGGCGGACGGAAGATGCTCAGGCCATTGATGGCGTTGCCATTGGGCAGCGGCTGTCCGGCGAGGCCGAAGCGGCCGGTGGTGAAGTGGCCCGGCAGCGGCAGGTCCTTCGGCAGCGAGTTGTCCAGGTTGCGGAACGGGTTGGGCGGGAAGGTCAGCGTCGCGAGGAAGGAGCGCAGCTCACGTATCTCCTTCGGGGTGAGCTGCTTGTCGTCGCCCTGCAGGTGCTCATAGGCGGGGTTGAACTCCTCCAGGCTCGCCCGGTCCCCACGCCAGTGCAGCGGCTCCTTGCCGATGACGTCCTGGAGCGTCTGCGTCGTCATGGGGCCCTTCATCGGGTGCCACGACTCGAAGGGCGGCAGGCCCAGGCCCATTCCCAGGTTCTGCCCGTCCAGCGTCTTCACGGTGCCGGACGGGTCGCCCAAATCCCACGCCAGCTTGTCCATGCGCCCGTCCACGTGGCACGACGCGCAGGAGAGGTGCCCCAGGCCGGACGTCTTGTGCGTGTCGTAGAGGTGCTTGCGGCCCACCTTGATGGCCATGGGAGACGGGTCGAAGAACGGCACCCGCGACAGCTCGCGGAAGCGGTCCGCGCTCAGCACGGAGACGCTGGCCCCGAAGCGGTTGAGCACATAGAGGCGCTGACGGGCGGCGTCGAAGACGATGCCCGTGGGGCCCTCGCCCACCGACACCTGGCCCAGCCGCGCGCCGTTCGGCCCCATCACCACCACGTTGTTGGAGCCCATGCCCGTCACGTACGCCCGCGTGCCGGTGGAGTCCCACGTCACGCCGCGCGGGTCGCCCACGGACAGGTTGCGCACCGCCTGCGGCACCGTGGGCGTCGAGTAGTCCAGGTGCGGGTTCAAATCGTTCAGTAAGCGCGAAGCCGGCCGGCGCGGGTCCACCGTGGCCATCAGCACGCGCAGGAAGCGGCCGTTGACGTTGGGCTCGAAGCGGACCTCGTTGGTGGCGTCCGTGCCCACCACCGTGACGCTGCCCGACGGGTGCACGGCCAGCGCCATGTTGAGGTTCATCAGCCGCGTGGCGTAGGTGACGCCCAGGGTGGCGGTGTCGATGATGGCGAGGTCCCGGTCCGGCACGTCCCAACCCGTGGGCCGCCCCGACGCCGAGGCGTGCGCGCCGCTCACCAGGCCCGTCCAGTCGCCGCGGTTGTCGTCCATCCACCGGCCGCGCGCGTCCTTCTTCACGATGAGACCCACGGCGGGCGGCGGCGGGTTGGCGGGGTTGAGCGCGGGGAAGAAGGCGTCACCCTTGTTGGGCGGAGGATTGACGCCGCCGTAGGGGCCGCGCGCGTCACCCACGCCGTTGGGAGGGAACGCGTTCGGAATCAGCGACCCGCCGCCGATGACGGTGCTGCCGTTGCCGGACTCGAAGATGGCGGCGTAGACGAAGCGGCCATCGGCACTGACCGCGAGGGCACGCGGGTCCTCGCCCTTCAGGGTGATGCGCCGGGGCTCCGCGCCGAGCCGGAACGGGTCCACCACCAACACGCGATTGACCTGCGAGCAGGTGATGAAGGCCCGCTGCGGGAAGCCCGCGAAGACGACGTCCGCGGGCTCGTCGTCCGTCTGGAGGGTGGCGCGCACGTAGCCGTGCCGCAGGTCGACGATGCTCACGCTGTCGGAGATGTGGTTCACCACCCAGGCCTCGGTGTTGCTGCGCGCGCGCACGGACACCGGGTCCAGCCCCACGGGGATGGCGGCCACCAACTCCGGCGCGCGCCGCGACGTGAGGTCGAACACCAGGAGGCGGTTGTCCGCGGTGTTGACGGCGAGGAGCTTCGTGCCGTCCGGCGTCAGCTCCAGCGGGTGGACGTGCGGGTCCTCCCAGTTGACGAAGGAGTCCGAGGCCAACGACACCTTCGGAGCCAGGACCGCGAGGAGACTCAACAATACGACGGCACGCGTGATGACACCCATCCGGCGACCTCCGAGCCAGGAGCAGCGGTGCGCCCCCATGTCTGCCTTTACCAACGCAATGGGCGCAATCCCTTGCGTGCGACAAATGCAGAACCACATCCGCCACCATGGCTTGTTTCACTCGGGAGCCAGAGATACGGGCGACCTGGACGCCGTCACGCCTCGTCACACCCCTCGAAAAGCCAGACACGGAAAACGTACAGCCAGCCCATCCTCACCCGGAGCGAGGCTGTACCAAGGGACAGGGTGCGAAGCGCGCGATGCGAGGCGCGTAACCCGCTGCGCACGGCGCGCAACGCACGGCGGCGCGCGTCCACCTGGACGGCATTTTTACGGCGCCTGAACTGCAATCAGAAATCGAGACACGCGCGGGGTGGCCGCGACCTCGGGACAGACAATTCATGTCTGTCCAATACTCCCGGGGTTTACACGAATATCAGATGAAACAAATCCAACCTGTGAAACAGCTCACTTCGCCGTGCGCGTGGAGGGCAGGGGCCCCGGCCGGAAGACGCGGAAGAGGAGCACGAGCGAGGGCAGCACGGTGAGCGCGCCCACCACCAGCGCCACCAGCAACATGCGCTGCGCGGTGGGGCCGGACGCGGCGCTGCTCAGCGTGACGTCCGGCACCACGAGGTACGGGTGCTGCGACGCCGCCCACCCGAGGACGATGAGGCCCACCTGCGTGGCCGCCGCCACGCGCGCCCACTTGAAGCGCCGCGTCCACAGGAGGGCGAAGGCCGTCACCGCCGACAACGCCGTGCCCGCGTGCAGCGCCAGCGCGAAGGGAGAGTGCAGCAATCCCTGCCATACCCGGGGCGCGCCCTCGCGCGCGAAGACGAGCACCGCGAGCGCCGCGACGAAGACAGCCACGCCCGCGCCCAACGCGCGCTTGCGGAAATCCTCGCGCAGCTCGGGCGTGGGCGCTTCGTGCGTGAGGTACACCGCCGCGAGGAAGGCGAAGAGGCACAGCGCCAGCGCGCCCACCGTCCACGCGAAGGGCGTGAGCCACGGCGCGAAGAAGCCGCTCACCACCGCTCGGCCCTCCACGCGGATGCCGCCGCTCACCACCGCGCCCACGCAGAGCCCCAGCAACACCGGCGCCATGACGCTGGCCACGCTGAAGACGAGCCCCCACTGCCGCTGCACCGAGTCCCCACGCGTGTCGTACGTGCGGAAGGTGAAGGCGGCGCCGCGGAAGACGATGCCCAGGAGGAGCAGCGTCAGCGGCACGTGCAGCGCCACGCTCAGCACCGCGAAGGCGCGAGGGAAGCCGGCGAACAGCAGCACCACGCCGACGATGAGCCAGATGTGATTCACCTCCCACACCGGCCCGAGCGCATGGGCGATGAGCGCACGCTGTTCCTGCTTGCGCGGCCCGGAGGCGAGCAAATCCCAGACACCGCCGCCGAAGTCCGCGCCCCCGAAGAGCGCGTAGAGGACGAACGTCCCCGCCACCGCGAAGCCGAGCATCATCTCAGTGGACATGCGCTTCACCTCCGCTCGCGAGCGGCCGCCCCGGCAGCGTGCCCTTCACCTGCCGCACCATGAGGAACACCACGGTGACGCCGAGGAAGAGGTACACCGCCGTGAACGTCCAGAAGGGCGCCGACAGGTGCGGCACCGGCGTCACCGCCTCCGCCGTGCGCATGACGCCGCGAAGAATCCACGGCTGCCGGCCCCATTCGGTGACGAGCCACCCCGCCTCCAGTGCAATCACCCCGAGCGGCCCGGCCAACAGCCACGCCCGCGTCATCCACTTCCCGTCCGGCCACGCCTTCTTCCGCCACCGCTGCACCAGCGTCACCAGCGCGAGCAGCGCCATGATGCTCCCCGTGCCCACCATGACCTGGAAGGACAGGTGCACCTTCTCCACCGGTGGCCACTCGTCGCGCGGGAAATCGTTGAGCCCCTTCACCTCCGCGTCCGGGTCCGCGAAGGCGAGGATGGACAGCCCCTTCGGAATCTCCACGCCTCCGCCCAGTCGTATCGGCGCACCTCGCTGCGTCTCGAAGTGGCTCTCCATCGCGGCCAGCTTCACCGGCTGCGCCTCCGCCACGTGCTTCGCGGACAAATCCCCCACCAGCGGCTGGAGCAGCGCGGTGATGCAGGCCAGCGGCAGCGCCACCGAGAGCGCCTTGCGGTGGAAGGCCGCGCCCGGGTGGCGCAGCAGCACGAAGGCGTGGATGCCCGCCATGGCGAAGGCGCTCGCCTGGTAGCAGGAGAGCAGCACGTGCGACGTCTGGTATTGCCAGCCGGGGCTGAACATCGCCACCAGCGGCTGCACGTCCGTGGGCCCGCCCGGCGTGGCCGTGAAGCCCGACGGGTGGTTCATGAACGTGTTCACCAGCGTGACGAAGAAGGCGCTGGCCGCGCCGCTCACCGCCACCATGACGCCGGAGAACAGGTGCAGGCCCGGCGACACCCGCTCGCGCCCGTACAGGTAGATGCCTAGGAAGATGGCCTCGGTGAAGAAGGCCACGCCCTCCAGGCTGAAGGGCAGCCCAATCACCTCGCCGTACTGCCCCATGAACTCGGGCCACAGCAGGCCCAATTCGAAGGACAGCACCGTGCCGCTCACCGCGCCCACCGCGAAGAGGATGGCCGTCCCCTTCGCCAGCTTCTGGCTCAACAGCCGGTAGTCGGGGTCTCCCGTGCGCCGCGCCTTCAGGTCGCTCAGCACCATGAGGACCGGCAGCGCCACCCCCGCCGCCGCGAAGACGATGTGGAAGGCGAGCGACAGCCCCATCTGCGCCCGCGCATAGAGCAGGTCCGTCATGAGCATCAGTCTGCTTTATGTGCGAATTTGTCGCAATTACCTATTCTACTATCAACCTCCAGCGTAGTTGGGCTTCTGTCCCGCGGGCACCAGCGTGCGCACGGCGTTCTGGGCGACGCGCGTGGCGAGCGACGTGGCGAAGATGAGGACGAGCTTGCGTCCCAGCTCCACCGCCAGCGGGCGCTGCTTCGCCGCATAAGCAACGCTGTCCGGATGCTCCCACGCACGACGCAGGGCCTCGCGGCGCTGGCGGCGCAGCTTCGCGTCATGGTGGCGCGAGCGGTAGATGGCGTAGCCCACGCCCAGCCCCACGGCCACCATCGCCACGGCGCCCACGCCGATGAGCACATCCCGGTGCTGCCCCGCCTGGTAGCGCACGCTGAGCGCGCGCTCGCGGCGGCGGTCGAGCTCCTCCAGTGTCAGCAGCAGCTCGTCGCGGATGCGGTCCGCCGTCTGCTCCACCTGTTTCCGGTCATCCATGTCGCGGGTGATGGGGTGCTCGGCGTGCCGTTCGATTTCCACCGGCCCGCCCGCGCCCTTGTCGCGGCCGTTGCCATTCATTGCAGCGTCTCCCGCGTGAGCTGGTAGTCCATCTTCAGCCGCTCCTGCGTGTGCGGCAGCGGCTTCCTGGGCAGTCGCTTGACGCCCAGGAACAGCAGGAGGCCGGAAACGGCGAGCACGGCCACGCCCATCAGCAGCACGTCCCAGGGCTCTTCCAGGGGAATGGCCAGCCCGGCCCCCACGAAGAGGCAGGACAGCGCGATGAGCGACAGCACCGCGCCCGCCCCGATGAAGATGCCGGCGGTGCGCGCGGCCTTCAGCTCGTCGCGCAGCTCCTTCTTCGCGTGCAGCAGCTCGGCCCTCACCAGCAGGCGGGACTCCGTCAGGGCATGCCGGATGAGCTCCGCCGTGGAGAGGGACTCCAGTTGACTCCGCTCCAGGCGTTCCGATTCGAGGTCCACGACTCGCGCCTCCTGCGCTTGGCTCCGCAGGCCCGCCGGGCGCTCGCACGCCCGGTCGGCACCCATGCGGGCCCGCTCCTTCGCACAAGGTGGGCAGCAGGCATTCACGGGAGAAGTCCCAGCCCTCGGGGGCACCAGGGCCGCCCGCCTGCCTCCCCAGCCGGAGAGCTCAGCGGCGGCGGTGGTGGGCCAGCGCGGTGGCCAGCGTCTCGCGCACCTGGCGGGCTCGGAAGAGCCGGTCCGCGGTGTCCACGAGGTTCTCCGCGTACAGCACCTGCTTGCGCAGGCGCGCCGGAATCGCGCGCGTGCCCAGGTGCGCGCCGATGAGGGCGCCGGTGAGCGCCGCGGCCACGTCCGCCTCGCCGCCACAGCGCAGCGTGAGGGCCACGGCCTCGCGGAAGTCGTGCGGCACCTTGAGCGCCGCGTACAGCGACGTGAGCAGCACCGGCACCACGTGCGCCGGCAGCCCGTCCACGCCCTTCAATTCACTGGGCGGCACGCCCACCTTGCGAAGCTGCCCCAGCGCGCGCGCGGTGTCCCACGTGAGCAGGCGAGGCAGGTGGCGGACCTCCTCCGCCAGTCCCTTGTCGTGCACCGCGGCGGCCAGCGCCAGCTCCTCGCAGAAGGCGGCCGGCGTCAGCGCCTCGTCCTCCATGCCCAGCGCGGTGGCCTGCGCGAAGGCGGCGGCGGCGGCGGCACAGACGGGGTCCTTGTGGGTGATGACGGTGAGCACGCCCGCGTCGTGCGGCAGGCGCGCGCGGTGGCCGCTCTCCAGCAGGCCCACCACCAGCGCGCGGCTGAGCACCGACGGGCACCTGATGCCGAGCGGCGCGCCCGCGCTCATCCACGGCGTCCCGCGGGCCAGCCGCTGCAGCGCGTCCGCGAGGCTCTTGGGCGGCTGGAGGATGATGCCCTCCTGCCACAGCCACGCCAGGTGCGCGGCGGCGCTGCGCCCGTCCACCTTGCCCTCGCGGATGACGCTCTCCGCGGCCGCGAGCAGCAGCTGCGTGTCGTCGCTGAACTGGCCCTTGGCGAACTTGCCGCGCGGCCGGGGCGCGAAGTCCTCGGCCAGACCGGGCAGCCGCGCGAGACTCGCCGGCGGGATGCCTCTCAGCGGGAAGCCGAGCGCATCACCGATGGCGAGGCCCACGAACGCCGCATGGAACCTGTCCTGGCGCTCGGCGGGAGTCAGCGGCATGGGGTCGTCGAGATTAACCGAGGCTCAGGGCCGGACGGCCAGCGAGAAGCGCGAGAAACGCGCGAACGAGGGAAAGGGAAGAAGCATGCCGGGGCTTGACGCGCGCTCGGCAGCTCTGGTGGTGCACCGCGCAAGCGGCACTCCGCCCCCATACACCAACACGCACGCCGTCATCACCGTCCACCTTCCATCCCTCGCCAAGGACGCACTCACGCGCGTGCGGGGGGCGGGCTGACTACCGCAACCAGCACGCGCGCGGCAAGCGTCCGGCCACGCGCGCATCCACGCACCTGCACACGTGTCCAACTCCAGAAGCTTCGCGCACGACACGCGTGGCGCACGACAGGTGCACAGGTGGCAGCAGCGCGCGGATGTCGGCACACGAGCGGCGTGGGCAGGTGAGCTCGCACCGCCTGGTGGCCTTCCCGCTCCACGGCCCGGGAGCGGTGCCCATGTCCACCGCCCCGACATAGACGCCGCGTCGCGCCTGGAAATACTGCGGGCCCGCTTCATGACTCCTCCACGCCCCACCCCGCTGCGCGCCTTGCTGCTGCTGTTGCTCGTCACCCCGTGGGTCGCGGCGGCCGCGACGGACACCGTCAAGCTCGGCTTCAACTATCCCCGCACCGGTCCCTATTTCGCGGAGGGGCTGGACCAGCTTCGCGCCGCGCAGCTCGCCGTGGGCGAGGTCGCCGAGGAGAAGGGCGTGCCCTTCTTCGGGACGCTGACGTACTCCAACGCCACCACCGGAAGCGATGGCCACCGGCACACCTTCCGCGAGTGCAACAACGCGTGGATGGCGGCGAAGGTGCTCTCCAAGCACCTCAACGCCCGCTTCGGCGGCAAGAAGTACTTCTACATCACCGCGGACTACACCTGGGGCTGGAGCACCGAGGAGTCCCTGCGGCGCTTCACCGCCACCACGGACACGGCCGTCCACAAGGGTGTGCGCACCCCGTTCCCCGTCTCCACCGCCGAGGACTTCAAGCGCGCCCTGCGCGCGGCCCAGGCGGAGAAGCCCGACGTGCTGGTGCTCGTCCTGTTCGGCCAGGACATGGTGAACGCCATCAACATCGCCTCGGCCTGGGGCCTGAAGCAGATGCGCGAGGCCCTGGGCAGCCTCCAGACGTCCTCGCGCCGCCTGGATGAGTCCGCCGCCCAGCTCACCACCGCCACCCACGTCCAGAGCGAGACACTGTCGCGTCAGGCCAGCGCGCTTCAAGAGACCCACACCACCGCCAACGAGATTCAGCAGACGTCCACGCTGGCGGCGCAGAAGGCCCGGTCCGTGCTCGAGGTGATGGAGCAGGCGGACCAGGCTTCCCGCGAGGGCGAGTCCGCCGTGGACAACGGCATCCAGCGGCTGGGCGAGATTCGCGAGCAGGTGCAGCAGATGACCGGGCGCATCTTCCGGCTGTCCGAGCGCGCCCAGCAGATTGCCACCATCACCGGCACGGTGAAGGACCTGGCGGACCAGTCCAACATGCTGGCCCTCAACGCCGCGATTGAAGCCGCGCGCTCGGGCGAGCACGGCAAGGGCTTTGGCGTGGTGGCGCGTGAAATCCGCTCGCTGGCGGACCAGTCCATTCAGGCGACACAGCGGGTGCGCGAGGTGCTCGACGACATCGCCGCCGCCATCCACGAGGCGGTGGAAATGAACGTGAGCGGCATGCAGCGCATCGAGACGGGCCTGGCCGAGGTACGCGTCACGGGTGACAGCCTGCGCCAGCTCTCGGGCATCGTGAAGGAGAGCACGGCCGCGGCCCGGCAGATATCGGCCGTCGTGGCGCAGCAGGGCGCGGGCGTCCATCAGACCTTCCTCGCCCTCGGCGAGCTCCAGAAGATGATGGATGAGTCCCTGGCGCGGCTCGAGTCCACCCGGGCCGCCGCCAACGTGGTCAGCGAGGTGTCCCGCACGGCCGCCAGCGTGGTGGCGCGATATCAGGTCCAGTGAGCCGCGGAGGGCTCACCTGACGCGGCTTCCGCTCATGCGTCGTCGCGGCCGAGGTTGACGACGGCCTGCAGGCGCGCCAGCACCGCCTGCGCGCCCTGGTGCAGCTGCGTGCCGTCCCACAGCGCGGGCGTGGTGTGGCCGCCCAGGCGGAGCCAGTCCTGCTCCGCCTCGCTGAACGCCACGTTGCGGAAGGCCACGCGGTCCTCCAGCGCGTAGTCGACGATGTAGCGCCGAGCCTCGGCGGAGGGCGGGTCCGCGATGCGGTGGAACAGCTCCAGCGTGCCGGACACCATGGCCGCTTCAGCTCGCGCGCGCCGGCGGCGGCAGGAAGAAGTCCGCCAAATCGGTGCGCGAGCGCTCCAACAGGTCCGCGAGCGTGTACCTGTCGAGCACGGCGAGGAAGGCCTCGCGCGCCTCGGCGAGCACGCTCTTGAGGCCGCACGCGGGGGTGATGGGGCACCCGTTGCGCTCGCGGTCGAAGCACTCCACCAGGTGGAAGTCCGGCTCGGCCGCGCGCAGCACCCGGCCCACGTTGATGTCCTTCGGCTCGCGGCCCAGCATCACCCCACCCGAACGCCCCGCGCGCGCATCCACGACCCCCTGCCCCGCCAGCGTCTGCACCACCCGCACCAGGTGGTGCTTGGAGATGCCGTACGCGTCCGCGATTTCCTGCGTGGAGGAAGGCTTCCCACGCCGGGTGGCGAGGTAGAGGAGGACGCGCAGCGAGTAGTCGGCGTGGAGGGTGAGGTGCACGGTCAGCGGGCTCCGGCGGAGGATTTCGTCATCTCCGCCTGGGGGGCGCTCGGCAGGAAGGAGTCCGCATGCAGGTCCTTCAGCGAGAGCCCGGACAGGAAGAGCTTCTTTCGAAGGGATAGCACCAACTGCGGGTCGCCGCAGAGCCACGCCCGGTGACCGACCGGCTTCGGGACCTCGGCGCGGATGAGCACGTCGAGCGGCCCCTCGGCCACGTCCCGGCTGCCGTCCGAGAGCACGCCCGGGCGGTAGCGCAACTGCGGGTGCCGCTCGGCCAGCTCGCGCAGCTCGTCCCGGAGGTAGAGCCCCGAGGGGTCCCGCGCGCCGTGGAAGAGCCAGATGGGGCCGGTGTGCCCCGCCTCCAGCGCGTCCCGGACGATGCCGTAGAGCGGCGCCAGGCCCGTGCCGGTGCCGGCCAGGAGCAGCGGTTGCTCGGGCCTGCCCGGGACGTAGAAGCAGCTCCCCGCCGGGCCCTGCACGTGCACGGCGTCTCCCGGCCGGGCCTCGGTGGCCAGCCAACCGCTCATCTCTCCACCCGGGATGAGGCGCACGTGCAGCTCCAGCGCGCCCTCGCGCGGCAGGCTCGCCAACGAGTAGCTGCGAGCGAGCCCGTCTCCCCGCACCAGCGAGACGTACTGCCCCGCGCGGTACTCGAAGGGCGCGTCGGTGAGGAGCCGCACGCGCAGCACGTTCGAGGACAGCATCGTCAGCGAGGTGATGCGCGCCGGGACGCGCAAGTCCTCCGCGCCCGCCACCTCCAGCTCGGTGCCTTCGGTGGGCTTGCAGGTGCACGCGAGGAAGTAGCCCTGGGCCACGAGCGTGTCCTTCAAGCCCACGCGCGCGGCCTCGGGCACGGTGCCTCGCACCGCCTTCATCAGGCAGGACTGGCAGGCACCCGCACGGCAGGAGTTGGGGACGGACACACCCTGGCGGAGGAGCCCGTCCAACACGCTCTCGCCCGCTTCGAGCGGGTACCACTGCGACTCATGCTTCACCTTCGCCATGGCGTGTCCTCTCGTTCCTAGCGGTTGAGCACGTCCGCGCGAGCGCTCTCGGCGATGGCCAGGACTCGCTCCACCAACGGCGCGGGCACGTTGAGCTCCTCGAGCGTCTCCTTGAGGTGGCCCGCCACCGCGTCGAAGTGCATGTCGTTGAGGCCGCGCGCGACGAGCTGCGCATGGCCCGCGCGCATGTCCTTGCCCGAGTAGCTCGCCGGCCCCCCCGTCACCATGGTGAGGAAGGCCTTCTGCTTCGCGGCCTGGCGCTCCATGTCCACGTCCTCGAAGAAGTGGCTGATGCGGTCGTCCGAGAGGACCTTCCGATAGAAGACCTCCACCGCGGCCGCCATCGCCGGCTCGCCGCCAATCTGCTCGTAGACGCTCTTCATCGCCGCTCCTGTGCTCATGTGCTCGTCTCCTTGCACCCCTCATGGGCGCCTAATGCTGCATTACGAATGCATGTTAAATGCCGAGCCCGCGACGCGACTACAGCAGGCAAGCGGGCCGACAGAGTCACAGGCGACAACCGCCTGAGCCAGGCGTCATGTTTCCGAAGCGTGACAGCCCCGCGGCCCGAGGCCATGCGCAGAAGTTGCGCGTGAGGGGTGATTGCGCGCGAGGATTGCGCGCGGCGGACGGCTCATCGCGACGAGACGTCTCGCCACGATTCGAGCAGTCAGGTGGCCAGGCAGAAGCCGCGATGCTGGCTGCTCGCTCTTTGCCTCATGTCTCCGAGCGGAAGTTGCGGCCGAGGCTCGGGCCGGTGCCGGCGTAGTGGCGGAACACGTAGAGGAGCGGTTGCCAGCGAGCAACGTCGACATGGTGCGTGCCGGGCACGGTGACGTCCTCGTGCGCGTGGACGCGGGTGACGCGCACCTCCGCGATGCAGAAGGTGGCCTCGGGCTGCTCGGGCGTCGCGGAGGCGGGGCGCACGTCGAGCAGCACGGCCTCCAATTGCAGCGGGCACTCACCCACGCGCGGTGGCGCCACCGTGTCCGACGGCAGCGGCGTGAGGCCCGCACGCTCGAATTTGCGCGGCTCGTGGACGTAGCCCATCGCGCGCTTCGGCTCGGGCACGGGGTCTCGTCCCGTCGTGGGCGCCAGCCGCTCGACCTGGGGCCACAGCGACGCGTTGGGCAGATTCACCACGGCCTCACGCGTGCGCTCCAGGTTGGCGAGCCCCTGCCCCATCCGCCCCATCCCCAGCACCAGCCGATCATCCAGCGCCCATGCGGACGACAGCGGCGAGAGGTTGGGCGTGCCGTCGGCGTTCAGGGTGCTCAAGAGCGCCACGGGCGTTCCGAAGTAGAGAATGCGGGGAGCAATCACGCGGTGCTTCGGCAGCTCGTTCATGCCCCCTTCCCTACGGCTCCCGCGCGCGGAATGGTTCGGCGCGCGCCGAAACGTCAGCGCACCCGCGTCCTCCACGCTTCGTACGCCATGGCCCATCCACTCGACCTCGCTCGGATTGCCCACCTCATCGGCGAGCCCGCCCGCGCGGGCATGCTCTCGCGCCTCCTCGAAGGCCCCGCGCGCACCGCGGGCGAGCTGGCGCGCGAGGTGGGCCTGTCGCCGCAGACGGTGAGCGGCCACCTGGGCCAGCTGCTCGAAGGCGGACTCGTGCGCGTGGAGGCGCAGGGCCGTCACCGCTACTACCGGCTCGCCGGGCCGGACGTGGCGCGCGCGCTGGAGGCCCTCAGCCTCCTCGCGCCCACGCGCGCGGCGCCGGTGAAGGTGCCCTCACCGCTGCGCTTCGCGCGCACGTGCTACGACCACCTGGCGGGAAAGCTCGGTGTCGACCTCGCGGACGCGCTGGAGCGGCGCGGCTACCTGGAGGCCTCCGAGGAGACGTGGGCGCTCACCCCGTCGGGGGAGCACTTCTTCACGCAGCTCGGAGTGGACTCGCAGGCCCTGTCCCGAGGGCGCCGGGCCTTCGCGCGCCGCTGCCTGGACTGGAGCGAGCGCCGGGCCCACGTCGGTGGGGCCCTGGGCGCCGCATTGGCGGAGCGCCTCTTCGCGCTGCGCTGGATTGCGCGCCGCACGGAGGGCCGCGGGGTGCGGCTCACCGTGGAAGGCCGGCGCTGCTTCGACCGGGAGCTGGGACTGTCCTGGCCGTAAGGCGCGGCGAACCGTCAGCCGCGCGGCATGCCGGCGGCGCCGACGCGGGCCGCCTCGCGGCGCACCGTGGCCTGCTCGATTTCGAAGCGCGCGTCCTCGGCGGACAGGCCCTTCATGCGCTCCTGGGCCTCGGACATGCGGCGACGCGCGCCCTCCACGTCGATGCCCGCCACAGGCTCCGCGGCGTCGGCGAGCACGAGCACCTTGTCGTTGCCCACCTCCACGAAGCCGCCCGCGACGAAGTAGGACTCGCGCCGGCCCGCGTCGATGAGCGTGAGCGCCCCCGGCTCCATCAGCGACAGGAACGGGGTGTGGCCCGGGCGCACGCCGAACAGGCCCCGGCCACCGGGGACGATGGCCTCGTCGGCCTGGACCGACAGGATGCGCTTCTCGGGGGTGACAATCTCCACAGTCAGCTTGGCCATGAGGCTCCTCGCACTACCGCATCAGAACGTGAGCCGTTGGGTGGTTCCACCCACGGGCTCGAACTCCACCACCCCGGCGTCCGTCAGTCGGGGCCCCTTGCCGGGGATGCCGAGCGTGCCCTCCAGCCACTTGAAGTGGTGGGTGAGCTGGCGCACCTCGGTGAGCTGCTTCGTGGGGAGCAGCTCCGTCAGCCGCTTCTCCTGGAGCCGGTTGCCCTTGCTGTCGTACTGCGCCGCCACCACCACGTTCGCCCACGCGGGCGGGCCCTTCGGCTGCTTCTGCTTCTTCCCCTTCACCTTCGGCGGCGGAGGCGGTGGCTTGCCCTTCTCCACCAGCGGCCACAACACCCAGACGCGCTCGCCGTCATTGGAGACGAAGAAGAAGTCGTCCACCGTCCCCAGGCACTGCGGCACCTGCCAGACGGGACCGCTCTCCTTCGTCACCTCCAGCCGGCACTTCCCGGGCGCTTCCTCCACCAACGTCACGGTGAAGAGGCCGTTGGCGCTCACCCGGGCCCGTCCCTTGCGCTCCTCCGCCAGGGCGGGGAGCGCCAGGAGCATCAGGACCAGGGCAAGCGCGTGGCGACGCATGGTCACCTCGGGTGAGGCGGGATGGAACGGCTTGCTTTACGACGCCGCCAGCTTGCGGGCGTTCTCGACCACCTCGTCGATGGAGCCCGTCATGTAGAAGGCGCCCTCGGGGATGTCGTCGTGCTTGCCCTCGACGATTTCCTTGAAGCCCTGGATGGTGTCCTGGAGCTTCACGTAGCGGCCGTCCTTGCCCGTGAAGACCTTGGCCACGAAGAAGGGCTGCGACAGGAAGCGCTGAATCTTGCGGGCGCGGGCCACCACCAGCTTGTCGTCCTCGGAGAGCTCGTCCATGCCGAGGATGGCGATGATGTCCTGCAGCTCCTTGTACCGCTGGAGCACGCCCTGGACCTTGCGGGCCACCGCGTAGTGGTCCTGGCCGATGACGCCCGGGTCCAGGATGCGGCTGGTGGAGTCCAGCGGGTCCACGGCCGGGAAGATGGCGAGCTCGGCGATGGAGCGGTTGAGCACCGTCGTCG
Source organism: Pyxidicoccus sp. M6 (assembly GCF_055568925.1). Classification (NCBI taxonomy): domain Bacteria; kingdom Pseudomonadati; phylum Myxococcota; class Myxococcia; order Myxococcales; family Myxococcaceae; genus Pyxidicoccus; species Pyxidicoccus sp. M6. The sequence goes on from NZ_CM145714.1 coordinate 12,327,675, forward strand.
CGTCCAGGTGGGCGAACGCGGTGGCGGGCGCCGGGTCCGTCAGGTCGTCGGCGGGCACGTAGATGGCCTGCACGGACGTGATGGAGCCCTTCGTGGTGGAGGTGATGCGCTCCTGGAGGCCGCCCATCTCCGTGGACAGCGTGGGCTGGTAACCCACGGCGCTGGGGATGCGGCCCAGGAGGGCGGACACCTCGGAACCGGCCTGGGTGAAGCGGAAGATGTTGTCCACGAAGAGGAGCACGTCACGGCCCTCCACGTCGCGGAAGTACTCCGCCATGGTGAGCGCGGAGAGGGCCACGCGGGCGCGGGCGCCGGGCGGCTCGTTCATCTGGCCGTACACGAGAACGGCCTGCGAGGCCTCCAGGTTGTCCGTCTGGATGACCTTGGTCTCCTGCATCTCGTGGTACAGGTCGTTGCCCTCGCGGGTGCGCTCGCCCACGCCGGCGAACACGGAGAAGCCGCCGCGCTCCACCGCCACGTTGCGGATGAGCTCCTGCAGGAGCACCGTCTTGCCCACGCCGGCGCCGCCGAAGAGGCCAATCTTGCCGCCGCGGGTGTAGGGGGCGAGCAGGTCGATGACCTTGATGCCCGTCTCGAACATCTGCACGCGCACGTCCTGCTCCGTGAAGGGCGGGGGCGGGCGGTGGATGGACCAGTACTCCTGCGCCTTCACCGGGCCCATCTCGTCCACCGGGTCACCGGTGACGTTCAGGATGCGGCCCAGGGTGGCCTTGCCCACCGGCACCTGGATGGGAGCGCCCGTGTTCTTCACCGCCATGCCGCGGCCGAGGCCCTCGGTGGAGTCCATGGCGATGGTGCGGACGGTGTTCTCGCCCAGGTGCTGCGCCACCTCGAGGACGAGGTTGTCCGCCTCGGTGCTCAAGTTGGGGTTGGTGACCTTCAGGGCGGTGTAGACCTCGGGGAGCCCGCCGGGCGGGAACTCGACGTCGACCACGGGGCCGAGGACCTGGATGACCTTGCCTGCCGTCGGAACTTGAGCGCTCATGGAATTCGTCTGCCTCGCGGGGGGAGCGGCCTTCGCGCCGCGCCCTTCGAAAATTCGGCCCGGGTGGGAGGGCGGGCCCCCTTTACCGGGGGCCTCCCGTAGAATCAAGCCTCCCGGGCACTTATGGAGTAAGTCGGGCTTATTTGCCTCCCGGCAGGCCGCTTCCGGGGCGGCCGGGGGGTCTTTGCCTTGAAAAGCAAAGGGCCCGCCCGAATCAACGGGACGGGCCCTGGGAGCCGCTCGGGGAGGCTGGAAGACTACTTGAGGGCCTCGGCGCCGGAGACGATCTCCATGAGCTCTTTGGTGATGACCGCCTGGCGGGTGCGGTTGTAGGTGAGCGTCAGGCTGGCGATCATGTCCGACGCGTTGGAGGTGGCGTTCTCCATGGCGCTCATGCGGGCGCCGTGCTCGCTGGCCACGCTCTCCAGCAGGGCGCGGTAGAGCTTGATGTTGACGGCCTGGGGCACCAGCTTGTCGAGCACGGCCTGGCGGTCCGGCTCGTACTTGAAGTCCACCAGGGCGGTGGCGCCCTCGGTGGGGGCCTGCCCTTCCGCGCCGAGCGTCTGCAGCGGCAGCAGCTGCGACACGACGACCTTCTGGGCGATGGCGGAGACGAACTCGTTGTAGACGATGTGGACGGCGTCCACCTCGCCATTGAGGTAGCTGGCGACCAGCTCCTCGGCGACGTCCGCGGCGGCGCGGTAGCTCAGGCGCTGGTAGAGGCCACCGAAGTCCTTGCGGATGGCCTGGCCGCGGTTGCGGAAGTAGTCGTTGCCCTTGCGGCCCACCGTGGCGAGCTGGATGCGCTCCAGCGCGGTGTTCTCGTAGAGGAAGCGGTTGGCGCGGCGGATGACGTTGGAGTTGAAGCCGCCGGCGAGGCCGCGGTCCGACGTCAGGAGCACCAGCTCCACCTTCTTCACCGGGCGGGCCGCGAGCAGCGGATGGCTGAGGCTCTCGGCGCCGGAGCGCGCGGAGAGGTCCGCGATGATCTGGTCCAGCATCGTCGCGTAGGGCCGGGCCGCGAGGATGGCGTCCTGTGCCTTGCGGAGCTTGGCGGCGGACACCATCTTCATCGCCTTGGTGATCTGCCGAGTGTTCTTCACCGAGCGGATGCGCTTGCGGATGTCACGAAGGGACGCCATGGGACCGGGAAGCTCCTGTGGGACGTTCAGCCCGCGTCACCGTGTGGGCAGGGGACGGCGGCGGGGCCCCTATATAGGCGTACCGGGGGCCGGTCAACGGCGGCATGCCAGCCCGCGTAAGCGCTGCTTCCAGGAAGAGGCAGCCGGGCGGGCCCTATGAGAGGGCTCCCGGCGGTGGGTGGCCGACATACCTTGAGAAGGTGCCCACCCCCCGCGGAGTCCTCCATGCCAGCCGCCAGCGGTCCCCTGCTCATCGTCGAGGACGACGCGGACATCCGTGAGGCCCTCCAGGGGTACCTGGAGCTGCAGGGCTACACGGTGCGCGCGGCGAGCAACGGGAAGGAGGCGCTCGAATACCTGGAGACGCCGCCCCGGCCCGCGCTCATCCTGCTCGACATGGCCCTGCCGGTGATGGACGGCCACCGGGTGCTGACGGCGCGCAAGGCGAGCGAGGCGCTGGCGGAGGTGCCCGTCATCATCCTCTCCGCGGGCATGGCGGCGATGAACCCGCGCGACAGGGCGGTGTACGCGGCCAACTACGACGTGGCGGCGTTCCTGAAGAAGCCGGTGGAGCCCCGGCGGTTGCTGGAGGCCGTCGAGCGCCATGCGCTGAAGCCGGCTGGAGTGCAGGCGGGCACGTCGCCCTGATGCAACGGGGCTACACGGCCCTTTCCGGAGGCAGGCGGCCGGAACACAATGGACCCTCCAGTGGTGTTCTCGGGGTCCATGAAGCCAGGCGGCGCGAGCAGGTTGTGGGTGCGCAGGGGCCTCCTCGCCCTGGCCGTGTGCGGCCTGGGCGTGCTCGCCCTCTCGCACCTCGTGCGGGTGAGCTACGAGGACCGCATCGTGTCCCTCGCGACGGCCCCCGAGGCCCCGGTGGCGCTCGTCTTCGGCGCGGGGCTGGCGCCGGGCGCGGTGCCCTCTCCCGTGCTGGCGCAGCGGCTGGATGCGGCGATTGCGCTGTGGAAGCAGGGGAAGGTGCAGGCGGTGCTGGTCAGCGGCGACCAGGTGCAGCCCTTCCATCACGAGACGCGGGCCATGCGGCGATACCTGGTGGAGCGCGGGGTGCCCGAGGCGGCGGTGCAGGGAGACGAGGCGGGGCTGTCCACGTACGACAGTTGCCTGCGGGCCTACACGGTGTTCGGGGCGAAGCGGGCGCTCCTGGTGACGCAGCGTTTCCACCTGTCGCGGGCGCTGTTCATCGCCAACTCGGTGGGCATCGACGCGTGGGGCGTGGCGGCGGACGAGGGGCGCTCGACGCCCTGGCGGTACACGGTGCGCGAGACGCTGTCGCGCGTGCTGGCGCTGGCCATGGTGCTGCTGGAGGTGGAGCCCGTCTACCCCGCTGGCCGCGCGGCGCTCCCGGAGCGCTGAGGCCCGGGCGAGCGGAGGCAGGCAGGCGGGCGGCGAGAATTGCGGCGAACCCGGCCGGTTCTCATTGTTGACCCGAAGGCAGCCGACCCACCGCGCTTTCTCGAAGGAGAGGCCATGCGATTCAAGAAGCTCGGTTCGGAGGACGTGGGCGAGCAAAGCTCGCGGCGTCACATGAACCCGGACACCGGCGAGGAGGAGATCAACATCTCCGACCAGGACCTGGCGGCGACTCCACCGCTGGAAGAGGAGCCGGACTTCCGCGACATCCTACCGGACCAGATTCACGAGTTCCGCCGGGGCGACGAGGAAGAAGAAGGAGCCGAAGTGACGGCCCAGCCCGAGGACCGCATCCGCCCCATCCGGCGGGACCAGCTTCCCGAAGGGTAGACGCTGGGGCGGCGGAGCCGAGGCGGGTTGTGGGCTCGCGTTGGGCCCGCGCGCGAGAGGTCTTCCGTGCGCGAGCCGCGCGGAGCCTGCGCTCGGTGACGTGAGGTGGTGAGGCGAGGCCGAGCACCGTTGCGGTGCCCGGCCTGATGCTCTCTTCGAGGCGTGAAGTGGGCCGAGCACCGTTGCGGTGCCCGGCCCCAGAACCTTCTCCTACCGTCCGCGCCCCTTGGCAGCCTTCTTCGCCGGTGCCTTCTTGGCGACCGCCTTCTTCGCGGGGGCCTTCTTCACAACGGCTTTCTTCGCCGGTGCCTTCTTGGCAGCCGCCTTCTTCGCAACGGCCTTCTTGGCGGGGGCCTTCTTCGCAGCGGCCTTCTTCACAGCGGCCTTCGTTGCTCCCGGCGCCTTCTTCGCAGCGGCCTTCTTCGCAGCAACCAGAGCCGCCTTCTTCGCGGCCATGGGCTTTCCGGCGGAAGGCCCCACTGCTGCCTTCTTCGCGGCAGGAGCCGGGGCCGCCTTCTTCGCGGCCGTGGGCTTTCCGGCGGAAGGCTCCACTGCTGCCTTCTTCGCGGCAGGAGCCGGGGCCGCCTTCTTCGCGGCCGGACGCTCCGTGGGAGGAGGCTGCACCTCGGCGGTGGTGGACACGGGAGCCGCCTTCTTCGCCGCCGCCTTCTTCTTCGCGGCCGCAGGCTCCTTCACCTCCGGAGTCGCCGGCGCGGCAGCGGGCTCGGCCGGTGCTTCCGTCGCGGGAGCAGCTTCCACCTTGGGAGCCTTCTCGGCACGGGCCTTCTTCGCGGCCTTCTTCGGCGCGGGTGCCTCCGCCGCGGCGGCCTCCGTCGTCACGGCAGCCCCCGCTTCAGTCGCGGGCGCCTCCGCGACTGTCGCCTCGGCGGCCACGCTCGCGGCGCTGGGGAGCAGGACACCCGCCCCACCGATGGCCGGGGACCGGGACTCCGCGCGGGCCACGGGCTTCTCCTTCGCCTTGCCTGCGGCCCGCCCTTCACCCGACCCAATCGGGCGTACCGGCTTCTTGGGCTCCGCCTTGGGCTTCCTCGCGCCGAAGGGCCGCTCCTCGTCGCGCCTGCGCCGCGAGTCATCGTCGTACTCGTACGCGAGCTCGCGCACCTCGCCGGCTTCCTCCTCTTCCTCGACCTCGGCCGTCTCCAGTTCCTCCTCGGACTCCAGCTCCTCCTCGAGGGCTCCCTTCTCGACCCCGGCCTCCGCGCCCTCGGCTTCTTCGCCCTCCTCCATGCCGGACAGCGCGCCCTGGAGCACGGCGTTCATCGCGCGAGCGAACGTGCGCTCACCGAAGCTCTCCACCTCCGCGGGTGGCACGAGCACGTCGAGCATCTCCTTCAGCGAGCGATACAGCCGAAGCTCCTGCTTCTCGTTGTCCCACGTGCCGTAGACCCAGTCCTCGTCACTGAGCACGTCCATCCAGCCGGGCAGCGGCCCTCCGCCGTCCCCCTGCTCCACCATCGCGGACTTGCGCGCGGAGAACAGGTGGCGGTGCGCTCCCTTCAACCCGATGCGCCACACGCCCGCCGCGGGCAGCCCCACCAGCTTGAGCCGGGACTTCTCCAGGACACTGGGAGCCCCTTCCGGCCCATGAAGCTGGAACAGGTGCACCTCACCGCTGAGCTCCCCGCCATTGAAGGCCTCATAGAGGGCCCCCAGCTCCTCGGGGAATGGAATGCCGCACTCCGTCTCGGCCCGGCGGACCTCCTCCGCGGGGACACCAGGTGACGCTGCCCTTGCCGACTTCCGCAGTGCCTCCAACCACTCGTGCATGACCCCTCCACGACAACCAGTGTCACAACCTTACGGCGGGTGTGCCCTCCTGCGCAGTGCGGCTGTTGGCCTTTTGATGACACCTCGCCATGGGTGATCCAACCCGCACGGGCTGACATCGGCCCGCGCGCAAAGCGCATACAGAAAAAACCCCTCGCGCGTGGCCTCCCCATCCCTACCTCCCACGGAGGACGGCCCTGTCTTCACGCGCGATGTATCGCCGCCCCGGAGCTGGCTCGGAGCACGGCGGGAGGGGGCGGATGATCCACGGTGCCAGGAAACGAGGCCCCCTCCGCCCGGCCGCCCTGCCTCCAGACGGACCTGGAGGCAGGGACGGGCAATCTCGGGGGGCAGTGCATAGCCTCCGCCAGCCCTTCGAGGGCGCGGGGCGAGGTCCCCGCCCGGGGCATGCGCGCTGCACGGGGCGATGGCTCGGCCACGCGTGGAGGGAGCATGAGGCAGGGGACGGGTGGGTGGGTGGTGGGACTCGTGGGCCTGCTGGCGTGCGGCCCTGGCGCTCCGGTGGCCCCGAAGGGCGATGCTCCGGCTCAAGAAGAGATGCGCCCGGACCGTCCGGAGGAGGAGACCTCCGACGCGGGCCCGGGGACGCCGGAAGAGGACGCGGGGGCGACACAGGAGACACGCGACGCGGGGACGTCCGGCTCCGACGCGGGAACGGAAGGCTCATCCGTGGACGCGGGCGCTCCCGACGCGGGGCCGCCTCCGGTGCCTACGGCTGCGTATCCGCCGGTGCAGACCCTCGTGCCGACCTTCACGCTGCAGGTGGCACCGGCCGACCTCCAGAAGCTGGAGGCGGACCCGACGTCGAATGTGTCCGTCCCGTGCACGGTGACGCTCGATGGCGTGAAGGCCACGGGGCGCATGCGCTTCCGGGGCGCGAGCACGAGAGATTTGCCGCAGAAGAGCTACAAAATAGAGCTGGGCCCCGGGCAGGAGCTCGGAGACCGGGACCACTTCGAGCTGCTCGCGAGCTGGTTCGACGGCGGCAAGCTGACGGAGAAGTTCGCGGTTGACCTGTACGAGGCCCTGGGCCTGCCGGTACCGCGAGCCCACTTCGCGCGAGTCACCGTGAATGGCGAGCCGCAGGGGCTCTATCTGGACATGGAGCACGTGGGAAAGGACTGGCTGAAACACCACGGCCACGAGCGCGACGCGTCCATCTACCGCTGCGGACATCGCAACTGCGAGCTGACGCTCAAGTCCGGCCCGCACCAGAGCAACTTCGAGAAGAAGACGAACGAGACCACGGGCCGCGAGGACCTCACCGCGTTCCTCGCGTGGGTGAACCGGAGCGACGACGCGCGCTTCGAGGAGGAGCTGGAGCGCCGCGTGGACGTGGAGGCGTACCTGGGCAACCTGGCCGCGGACCTGCTCATCTCCAACAGCATCATCGAGGACTCGCGCAGCTTCTGGGTGCACTCGCTGCACGCGGACCGGTGGACGTACGTGCCGTGGGATTTGAACAACGCGCGGATGCTCTACTGGCGCACGTGGAGTCCGACGTCCGCGCCGGTGGTGGACCGGTGGCCGCAGCCCTTCACGCTGTATGACCCGGCGGTGCAGGAACTGTTCGAGACGCGCGTGACGACGCGGCCCGAGCAGCGGCCCACGTGGAGCGTGCTGGCCACGCGCGTGTGGGACCGGCCGGCGCTGCGGGCGCGGGTACTCGCGAAGCTGGAGGCGGCGCTGGACGGGCCGTTCTCCGAGGAGAAGGCCTTCGCCCATATCGACGCGCTGTGGAAGGTGGTGGAGCCGGAGCTGGGGAATGACGCGCACGCCTCCGCCGAGCACGTGAAGCGAGCACGGCAGTACCTCCGTGATTACGTGCGCGGCCGGCGCGCGTATCTGGCGAAGACGCTGGAGGCGCTGAAGGCCCACGGAAGCGGGCCGCTGGTCCTCCGCGAGGTGGCAACGGGCGCCGGGGGATATGTGGAGCTGTACAACCGAGGCGCGCGCGCATTGGAGCTGGGGCGCTACGAGGTGACGAATGACCTGCGGGCAACGGCGAGACACCGGCTGACGCAGGGGACGCTCGGGCCAGGACAGGCGGTGCGGCTGATGGCGAGCGGGGACACATCGAAGGGACCGCTGCACCTGCCCTTCACGCTGTCGCGCAACGGGGGCGAGGTGGGGGTGTTTGACCGGGAGCGGCGCTCGAAGGCGACAGGGAAGGCGGTGCTCTACGGACCGGAGGACGCGGTCTGGTTCGGACCGCTGCCTGCCGGGACGGTGTACGGGCGCAAGGGCGGCGGGGAGAGCGAGGACTTCGAGCGGCGCGCGCCGTGAGCAAGGTTGAAGGCGGAGGGGGAGACCGTTAGGCAGGAGGCCATGGCACATCCCGTGAGCTACGAGGGGACGGCGGAGAACTTCGACCAGCTGGTCATGGAGCCGAAGGGCGAGCTGGTGGTGGTGGACTTCTGGGGCGACGGCTGCCCGAACTGCGACATCTACGCGGCGGCGGAGCCCATGCTCCTGAAGGAGCTCGACGGGGCGCCGATGCGCGTGGTGAAGGTGAACGCGTACCAGCACGAGGAGCTGGCCCGGCGCTTCGGTCTCTTCGGGATTCCGACGTTCCTGCTGTTCCGTGACGGGAAGCTGCTCGGGAAGATGAGCCAGTACTACGGGAAGGAGTACTGGCTCGGCGTGGTGAGGGACCATCTGCCGAAGGCGTGAGCCTGTGCGCGTCGGCGCTCCGGACTACGCGCAATCGGTCCCCTCACGTTCGCGGAACTTCCACTGGCCACGCGCGTCCCGCTCGTAATGGTCGGTGGAGATGCAGCAGCACAGCAGCGCAATGCCGCCAGTGCCCTCGGGGGGCGGGACCGAGAGCGAGACACCGAGCCTGACGACGGCGCTATCTCCAGACAGGGAAATGGACTCGATGACGACGGAGTACACGGAAGATATCGGGGGTCATCCAGAATCCGCGTAAGCACGACCCGGACCAACGGGCCGACCTCACTCTGGGGTGGAGTGTCCGCGTGTGCCAATGAGGCGAACACGACGAGCGGGATGATGGTGCCCCACTGCCATGACCTGGTGGTATTCATTGAACCCTCTCCACAAGAGACAACGGATTCGGGTCTGGGTTCCGAAAACAGCAGGACATAGTTCAGGCGGAGCTCATGCGCGCAGCACGAGCACATTGCGGCCGGAAGGCGCCTGCGCCTGCTCGAAGCGCGTGCGCGAGTCCGCATCACCGGCATCCTTCCTCCGGTCGAAGATGACGAGCACGCCCGTGTCGAGGCTCAGCCGCTCCAGGTACTCGTCCAACTGGGCGAGCCCCTTGGACAGAGGGGCCTTCTCCCCGTCCCGCCACACCTTCAGCTCCATCGCCTGGCGCTGCCAGCGGCGCTGGCCACCTTCCGCGTAGGGCCAGCGCACCAACAGGTCGATGCGGCCCCGGCCCACACCGTACTCGCGGTCCACGAAGCCTCCGCCGTTGACCACCCGGTGGAGGAAGGCCATGAGCACGAGCTGCGGCGCGACCTCGTGGTACGAGAGTCCAGCGGTCAGCACCTCTCCGTGCTCCCGCCAGAAGGCGGCGAACTCGCGGAGCAGGCGGTCAAAGTCCAGCCGCCCATCCGGCAACACGAAGCTGCGTGGCTCCGCCTGCACCTGGAGCTCGGCGTCTCCCGCGAGCACGCGTGCAATCACCTCGCGGTAGATGGGATTCGCGATTCGCACCGGGTTGTCCCGCGCGAGCAACCCCAGGTCTCGCGCGTACTGTACGTCATCCTGGTAGCTGTCTCCCGAAGTCAGCGTGCCCGCGAGCACGGGCTCCAGCACCCGGCGGATGCGCGGCTCGTGGAGCCGCGCGACCAGTGAGTCCAGATGCGTGACACGCGCGTAGATGAGCCGCTCCTTCGCGGCCTCCACGTGGTCGGCGGTGATGGCTTCAGCGACCGGCACCTTCAGCTCCTCGATGACCTCCCTTGCAAGTGCGTTGACGAGCCAGGGCTGGCCAGCGGTCAGCTCGAAAGCGCGCGCAATCGCCTGCTCCTCGAAGACCTGACCGGTGTCCGTGGTGTGCTGTCGATACAGCTCCGCCACTTCCCCCGCGTCGAAGTCGCCCAGACGGAGTGAGGCGAGCTTGATGTTGAACGGACTCGCGGTGCCGAGCCGGTCCGCGTCGCCTCCACTCGCGGCCTTGTAGTCGCGCACGTCCCGCAGGCCACACAGGACAACAGACGCAGGGAAGGCATGCGGCCTGTTGGGAAAACCGCTCCGCAATTGGCGAAGCACGCTGATGAGGCTCTGACCTCGCAGGGCATCAATCTCATCGAGAAAGAGCACCAGCGGACGTGGGCAGACGCTCGCCCAGACGGACAGCGCCGTGCCCAACAGCAGGCTGTCGGGAGCGTCGGGGAACGACGGCGGCTGAAGCTCGGGAGGAAGGGAGAGTCCAGCGCTGAGCCGCAGGTTTGCCAGGATGGCCCGCTGGGCCTCACCGAAGTCGTCGCCCGCGGCCTCACCCACTTCACATGAAAAATAGAGCGCGGCGTAGCGGCCGGAAGCCGTCAACTGCTCCGCCAGGGCGCGAAGCGCCGTGGTCTTCCCCGTCTGCCGGGGCGCATGGACGATGAAGTAGCCGAGCTGCTCCACCAGCCCGGGCGCCTCGGGAAGCCGGCGCTCGGCGGGAATCATGTAGTGCCAGTCCGGGCGGCACGGGCCCGCGGTGTTGAAGCGGCGCGGCATGCACACAACCTGCACTGGAGAACAGGCCAGCGCAAGGGTCGCTCAGTCCCTGTGCTCTCGCGCCCGCGAACGATGGTGGAGGGTGCTCGCGCACGGCTTCCCGGCCATGCACCAGCTCCCTCCAGACGGCTCGCCCTGTTCCGGGTCTCCGCCAAACAGGCCTTCCACGCCCAGCCTGAGGCCGGCGGAGGCCCCCGTCGAAGAGCCGACGTGGCTGGTCATCGAGCTGGTGGACGACGACGGCAAGCCCGTCCCCCATGCGCGCTACGTGGTGACGCTGCCGGATGGCAGCACCCGCGAGGGCCCCCTCAACAAGAACGGCTACGCACGCGTGGACGGCGTGAATCCGGGGCAGTGCCAGGTGTCCTTTCCCCTCCTGGAAGGACGCAGCTGGAGCTGAGGCGGGGTCGGCCGACCTTCGACAGGGCTCGAGGAGAAAGAGATGTCCACTACCCACATCGTCAAGCAGGGCGAGTGCCTCCTGCTCATCTCGCGACGCTACGGCTTCGCGGACTTCAAGCGCATCTACGAGCATCCGGACAACGCGGAGCTGCGGAAGAAGCGCCCCAACCCCAACGTGCTCTACCCGGGAGACACCGTCATCATCCCGGACCTGGGCCCCGCGAAGACCCAGCCGAACATCTCCACGGGCAAGGCCCACCGCTTCACCGTCAAGGTGGCGGCGCGGTACCCGCGGCTCGCGCTGAAGGACGCGGAAGGAACACCGCTCGCCGGCGTGCCCTACCTGCTCAAGTTCGAGCAGGAGGTCATCGAAGGGAGCACGGACGACGAGGGCTTCCTCGAGGCGAAGGTTCCCTTCACCGCCAGCCAGGTGGAGCTGGAGTGCGAGGGCCTGTCCTGGGAGCTCGAACTGGGCTGCCTTCATCCCATGAAGGACACACCTGACGGGGGTGTCTGCGGCGCGGAGTCCCGGCTCATCAACCTGGGCTACGCGCTGGAGCCCACGGGGAAGATGACGCTGGAGCTGCGCAGCGCCATTCGCGCCTTCCAGCACCGAAGCGGCCTGGAGGTCACCGGCCGCCTGGACGTGGAGACCTTGCGGAAGCTCGAGGAGCTGCACGGGAGCTGATCCCGTCTTTGAAAGGTCCCGATGGCAGCCAAGGCAACGAAGACGAATGCGACCGCGAAGCACGCGGCCACGCAGGACAAGCCCAAGAAGAAGGCGGACGCGGCGACGGCGCCGGAGAACCGGGCCCACCATGCGACGCTGAGCGAGACGGCGTGCTCGGACTGCGCGGTGGGCCTGCTGAAGCAGTTCGCGAGCGAGAGCCTGCGGAGCCAGAAGAAGCACGACCCGGGCAACAAGCAATATCACCTGCAGGATGATGAGGAATTGGAGCTGCTGCGGACGAACCCGCTCACGCTCCAGCTCGTGGGCCTGCGCCGGGAGCGCTCGCTGTCCAACCGGTTCGACGACCTGCTCGTCGTGCTCTACGACCCGGCCCTGCTGAAGGAAGGAGAGAAGACCGTCGGAGACGAAGTGGCCGGCCCCGAAGGACTGGCCGAATCCCGGCGTGGATGTCTCGTGTCCGCAATGCAAGCACTGGCGGGTGGCCGCCCTACCCATCACCACAGAGCCCGGCTACGACGAGGATAAACCTTCCCTGAAGGACGACCAGGGCAACACGCTGCCCGACTTCGACAACCCCACCCTGCTCCCGAAAGACGTGGGAGCCATCGCTCCTGGCATCTACAACGGGTACTACCGGGTGGGTCTGCACAAGGGCGCGAGCAACCCGCCCACCTCCTACGCCGCGCTCCAGTTCGCCATGCCATCCATTCCCGCCCGGCGGCGGTTTCCCGTCTCCGACTTCCTGAACGCCGCACAGGCCGCGCACGACAGCGGCAGTGACGAGGCCTTCTGCGCGAAGTTCGCCAAGGAGGTCGAGGCGGAGCTCGGCAAGAAGCTGCCACAGAAGACGGCCAGGGAGAAAGCGGCCTTCGCGAAGGCGGTCGAGAAGGAGCTCGAAGCGCGGAACCTCGAGCACTACGAGCCCAGGATTGCCGAGCAGCGGAAGCAGCAGGCCCGGGCAATGCTCGACGCGTGGATCAATGGCTCCGAGAAGCTGAGGGTGACGCGGAAGATTGAGGCCGGCGTGAAGTACGTCCGGCTCGAGGACGCCACTGGCGCGGAGACGCAGAACTTCGAGGCGGAAGGCAATCAGGTGTTCCGCCTAGAGGTGGTGGAGGATGACGAGGCGCCCATGAAGGTGGGCTTCCAGTTCGTCTTCACGGCCCCACCGCCTCCGCCCCTTCTCACCGAGACCGCACCGGAGTCCGGGACCGCAGCCTCACCCACCGAGCCCGACCCGAAGGCCGTCGTGCCACCGCCCGCGCCCGACCCGCTGTTCGTGGCGGCGGTCGAGAAGCTCCTGGATGCGAGCCGTTCCTACAAGGACTTCGACAAAGAGGTACGAGATGCTTTCTTGGAGGTCTTCCCGAACAAGAAGTACGACAGCGACGAGAACTTCGCGCTCTTGAAGAGCTACGCGCGAGAAGAAGTGCTCGCTGGACTGCTCCCGGAGGAAACCGTCAAGAAGGCAGTCGAAGGTGCTCCCTTGGAACCGAAGGAAGCCAAGGCTTTTGAGAAGGAGTTGGAGAAGACATTCAAGAAGGCCATCGAGACGGGGCTGGAGAACCTGCAGACGAAGCTTACTGAGACCAAGGACGCGTGGGTGATGGAGCAGCGCACCGAGGAGCTCAAGAAGAGGCACGAGGCGTACTTGAAGGACGGACTCGAGCCCTGTGATTTCGGAGCGTGCGGCTTCAGGTTCAACTACATGCTGGCCGAGACGACCCGGGCCAATATGGAAGCCTTCGTGTCGAGGCTGGGTGGCCGGGACTGGAATGAACTCTTCCCCGAGGATGCACCTCCCCCACCCCCCAAGCCCAAGAAGCAGGCTCCCTCCCAAACAGCGGGGAAGAAAAGCAAGACTCCTTCCCCTTCGGCCGGCGCACCCAGGTAGCCCTGAACCTGGAGTCTCGCGAGAGATTCAATCGTCGGCAGTCTGTTCCCTGTACGGCATGTCAACTCCCACGACATGCCACCCATCCTCGATGAACTCCCACCGGACACGGAAGTTTGGGTATGCGTCCGGCCGCTTGGGAGGGCCAATGGGACCGAACACATAGCCCTTACCTCCGGGAGCCGGGGCAAGGCGGAACAACTCGCTCTGCAAGGTCGCACCAGGAACGGCCTTGTGAGCGAGATCGCGGCCATAGTGATTCCACCCTCGGACGTCCTGCATCTCGAACTCCTCCTCTGGCGAAGGCAGTGACCCGTTGTGGGGAACCCGAGGGTAGGTGCGCAGCCAGGCGGTTACTCCACTGGATTCAGGTGGCACGAGTTCGTATACGAGGAGCGGGCTGCTCATGAACCTCGTGAGGGTGGGCGCCAACTCACTGCCCATCCCGAGGAAGGTCTTGATGTACTGGTGCTCCGTGGGCCCGCGGAACACTGGGACGAAGCCGCCCAGGCACAAGTCCTGGTACCGGCTCCCAGGCCATACTGTCAGCACCGTCAGCCGCGCGGACTTCACGGTGAACTGGCGCGCATAATCCACATAGATGGCCCCGCCCGCCGGGAAGTCGCGAGGGAAGTCGAGCTCGTAGTCCAGCTTGCGTCCCTCGGCGAGCTTCAACTCCAGCTTCGCCTTCCTCGGTCGCGCATTGGCCTTGTAGAGCTTCGCCGACTTCGGGTTGCCCGGCGTCACCAGGAAGGCATGCACCGGCGTGTCCGGTGGGAAGCTCAGCTCCACCCACGCCCCGGCCCCGATGCCCTTCGCCCCTTCCGCCCAGATGGTGCCGAAGTCCTCGTCCAGCAGGTTCGCCAGCCCGTAGCGCCCGGGCTCCTTCGCATCCGCCAGCACCGAGGACGCCGTCACCGTCACGGGGATGCCATGCAGCGTCACCTCCACCCGCGTGGCATCCGATGGCCCCGCGTCGGGCATCTGGGACAGGACGGGTGCGGCCACAGCGGCCTGCCCACCATCCGCGCCTCCGGAGAAGCCCTGCCCACCATCAGGGCCCCCTGAGGAAACCTGAACAGCCGGAATCATCTGCCCGGCATCAGGCACGCCGGAGGGGCCTGGCCCTCCCGCATCCATGCGTCCCGCGTCGGCGGACTGGCCCCAGGCCCCCGGGCTCAGCAGGACGCAGCCCAGGAGGAGCCACGCATGGCCGCCCCACCCTCGGGGTCTTCCTCTCCCGCCGCCATCGAACATGCGCGCTCCCTGGGCCCTGGACGTCGGGCGTCGCACTTTCATTCAGCGACGGCCTTCCAAGCCCATCCTACGAGTCGCCTCGACGCCGGGCGACAGAGTCCCCATGCACCTTCCTTCGTCCCTCGCTGGGCCCCGACGGGACCCATCATGCCCACCATGGCTTCCTGGAATTCCCGTGGGTGAAGCTCACAACCCACTGAGTGAGTCCATGCTGACAGAGGCGGCCCGGGCCAACCGGGAGCCACTCCTGTCGAATTCAGGAAGCCAGGCCGGTTCCCGTCACCCCAGAAGATGCGAGAAGCCTCGTCCAGCAGGTCGGGCCAGGCCCTGGCGCGACAGGCATTGACTCGCCTGCCATTGAATTGCATGAACGAGCACTGGCCCTCACACGCCTGCTCGTGTATGGGAGAGCCATGGGGACTCGGGGAACTACAAACTACGTTCTGTGCGCGCTGTTGTCTTTGACGGTCGTCCTGTCAGGCTGTGACGACAATGAGGGGAACGAGCCTGATGCGGGCCAGAGCGAGCCCGATGCGGGCCAGGGCGAGCCCGATGCGGGTCCGGAGGTCACCGACTCCGGGACGTGCGTGACCACGGAACGCTTGCTCATGCCGGACCCCATCCCCGAGAGCGATGGTGGCATGGCCATCATCCCGCCCCTCTCCTGCCAGCAGTTGCTGGACTGTTGGGCGGCCTGCTCGACTTACGGAGCCGGCTGCCGAGGCCGCTGTGAGGGGGCCGCCACCCCCACGGCACGAAGCCTCCGCGAGGCGCTCAATGGCTGCTATTCCAAGGCATGCGATGGAGGCACGTGCCCGGAGTCCTGTCCGGAGCAGGTCCAGGCCTGTGCGGACAACTCAGCCTTCAGGGCCCTGGCGGACGGCGGGACCGAGCCCGATGTCCCGAGAATCTCCACCGGCTGCATCCCCGAGGAGGTGGTAGGTCGTTGGGGATACGAAATGTCCGGAACTTTCATCCGCTCCGGGAAGTTTTCACTGACCGCCGACGGACGCTTCGAAACGTCCAGCAGTTCCTCCGCCTATCAGTACAGTTCCAGCGACCATGACGAAGGCTGGGTTGAGGGACAGCCGGATGGCGGCCTGCGCTTCTACTACACGGTGAGTTACGGGTCCTCCATTGTCTTCCGCCCGCCGCACGAACCGGAGCGGAGTGAGGACACCAGCATTCCGCCTCCTCACGACGTGAGCTGGGAGCGCACGGATGCGGGGCTGAAGATCTTCCAGACGCAGTACTACCGTCGGCCGTGACGCCCGCCGCTCAGTCCCTGTACCCGCGCGCCTGCAACCGGAACAGGTGCGCGTAGCGGCCGTCCTTCGCCATCAGCTCGTCATGGCTCCCCAGCTCCTCAACGCTTCCGTTGTGGAGCACGGCAATCTGGTCCGCCATGCGCACCGTGCTGAAGCGGTGTGAAATCACAATCGCGATGCGGTCCGCGGCCAGCGCCTGGAAGCGCTCGAACAGCGCGTGCTCGGCTTCCGCGTCGATGCTGGCCGTCGGCTCGTCCAGAATCAGCACCTCCGCGTCGTCGCGCATGAAGGCTCGCGCCACCGCCAGCTTCTGCCACTGCCCCGACGACAGCTCCTGCCCCTTCTCGAACCATCCGCCCAGCATCGTGTCGTACTGGTTCGGCAGCGCCGCAATCACCGTGCTCGCCCCACCCTCCTCCGCCGCCCGCACAATCCGGTTCCGGTCCTCCAGCGCCGGCACGTGCCCCAGGCCGATGTTCTCCGCCACGTTGAACTGGTAGCGCACGAAGTCCTGGAACACCGCCCCGAAGCGGCTGCGCAGGTCCTCCACGTCCATGTCCTTCACATCCACGCCGCCGTAGAGGACCTCCCCCTCCGTCGGCTCGTAGAGGCGCAGCAGCAGCTTCACCAGCGTGCTCTTCCCCGCCCCGTTCTCCCCCACCAGCGCCAGCTTCTGCCCCGGCCTCAGCGTCAGGTTCACGCCCTTCAGCGCCCACGCGTCCTTGCCCGGGTAGCGGAACGACAGGTTCCTCAGCTCAATCGCATTCCGGTGCCCGCGCGGCGGGGACTTCGCCGGCAGCACCCGCGACGTCTCGCCGCCCGTGGGGATGTCCAGGTACGTGAAGAGGTTGCTCATGAAGAGCGCGTCCTCGTACATGGAGCCGATGCTCGTCAGGATGCCCTGGAACGCCGCCTGCCCCTGACGGAACACGCCCAGGTACAGCACCATGTCGCCCACCGAAATCGCTCCGCCCGCCGCGCGGCCCGCCACGTACAGGTAGCAGCCGTAGAACGCCGCCAGCGACAGCAACCCCAGCCCCAGCCCCCACGCCATCCGCTTGAACGCCAGCGCCCGGTCCTCGGTGAAGAACTTCTGGAACA
The DNA here is from genome assembly GCF_055568925.1 of Pyxidicoccus sp. M6. Taxonomy (NCBI): domain Bacteria; kingdom Pseudomonadati; phylum Myxococcota; class Myxococcia; order Myxococcales; family Myxococcaceae; genus Pyxidicoccus; species Pyxidicoccus sp. M6. The sequence continues at coordinate 12,344,704 of NZ_CM145714.1, forward strand.
GCGTGCGGTAACGCCCCAGCACCAACTGCCCCAACCCGAAGAGCTTCACCTCCTTCACGTGGTTGTCCCGCGTGAGAATCCACTCCAGGTAGTTCAGCTTCCGCCCCTCGGGCGCCCGCCACGAGTACAGCCGGAAGCCCTCCGCCGCCAGCCGCGCCTCCGCGATGAACGCCGGTACCGACGCCGCCATCAGCACCACCACGCTCCACGGCGACAGCGCAATCAACAGCGCGGCGAAGGTGCTCAGGGTGATGCCGTTGCGCACAATCGAGAACACCTGCATCACCAGCGACAGCGGCCGGCTGCTGGCCTCGCGCCGCGCGTTCTGCATCTTGTCGTAGGTGTCCGAGTCCTCGAAGTGGCGCAGCTCCAGCTCCAGCGCCTTCTGCAGAATCCGCTCGTTGAGGAGGTTGCCCAGGTTGGCGCGGAGCAATTCGCGCGTCAGCGTCAGCCCGCGCTCCACCACCGCCGAGCCCAGCATCAACGCGAACTCCAGCCCCACCAGGCCGTAGACGTGCGCGCGAGCCTCCGCCGAGCCCTTCGACGCGGCCACCACCGTGTCGACAATCAGCTTCCCCACCCAGGCGATGGCCGCGGGCAGCACCGCCGCCACCAGCGTCAGCGCGCCCAGTAACACCGCCATCCGGGGGCTCGCCCGCCAGAAGAGGCGGAAGGTGCCGGGCAACTGCCGGAAGAGGCTGCCCGTGTTCTTCAGACGGGACAGGAGGGACTGCGGAGCGGGAGCGACGAGCGGACGAGGAGCCACGGTCCGCGTTCATAACGCGGACCCGCCGTCCGCGCTCAAGAGGCGGGAGGCATCCTCTGACGCGCCACCAACACGTCGCAGGATGCCCGCGCCAGTACCCGCTCCGTCAGCGGCGTGCGCGCCTCCGCGCCCGACATCGCCACCGCCAGCACGTCCGAGCCGCGCTCCGCGGCCTCCGCGAGGATGCCGTCCCCGGGCTCGCCGCTGCGCACCCGCGCCTCGAACTGGCGCCCCGTCTCCCGGTAGGGAGCGAGGAACCGGCCGAGCGCCACCCGCGCCCCGTGCTCGCGCTCCTGCCGGAGGAGCAGCCACCGCTCCGCGGGCGCACCGGAGGCCCGCAGCAGCGCCTCCTCCTCACGCGTGTCCACCACGTGGAGCACGTCCACCGGCGTGGGCGACGGGCACAGCCTCAGCAGCAGCTCCAGCGCGCGGCGGGACTCTCGTGAGAAGTCCACCGCCACGAGGGGCCGCGCGTACGGCCGCACCGGGTGCGGCACCACCACCAGCACCGACGCGCCCAGCCGCCGGACCATGCGGCGGACCATCGAGTCCCCGGCCAGCTCCTGCGTGGGGTACGTCACGTGCGGGCGGCCCAGCACCACCAGCTCCGCCTCCAGCTCGCGCGACGCGGCGGACGCAGCCTCCACCGCGTCGCCCTGGCGCAGCACCTCCTGCACCTCCACGTCCACGCGGTGACGCATCCGGCGACACACCGAGGCCACCGCCTTGCGCAGACAGCGGTCGCACGCCACCGCCCCGCCCGCGCCGTCATGTCCGTCCAGCGGGGGCGCCACGTGCATCACCGAGAAGACGCCACCCTGGCCCAGCGGCAGACGCAGCGCTCGCGCCAGCGCGAACTCGGAGCGCAGGGAGAAGTCCGTTCCCACCAGGAGCCGCGAGACACCCCGCTGCCCCCGGAAATGCCCCGCCGCCAACAAGGGAAGGGCTCGTTGTGAAAGCTCTTGTGTCCTCATCTCACGTCCCTCCTTCCGCCTCCCTCACTTCTTTAGTGTGCGTGCGACGACGGAGTGACACCTGTTCTTACATCCAACGCATGCCCACGGGCCGCTGCTCCGCGAGCAGCCGTCTCACCCCAGGTTGAAGTGCCCGGTAGCAAAGAGATTCAGGGTCCGTGCCAACAGTGCAACCCGGGTCGCCGGGCCGCTGATGCGGTAGCCGGGCAAGAGCCTCCGCGTGACCACATTCACTTCACCGCGCGGGAACATTCCCAGACACCGCCGTTGAACCGTCATCCAGGGGAATGGACAGACACCATGGCGACGTCCCACTACACGGGCGCGTCCAGCCAGCGCCGAGGAGGCTGGTTCCGGGAATCACGCGCCGCGCCTCGAATCCACGCGGCGCCTCGAATCCGCGGCGCGTCACGTCAGGACGCGGCCGCCCGGGTGCCACCGCGCGGAGTCCGTCACGTGCGTCACACCGTGGACTCGGACCCTGAAAAATCTCCAGCGGCGCGACGCCCGTATCACACCTGGGCGCAGGGGGCCGTGCATCGGCGAACGGCGGTTGGCGTGCTTGGCACGTCCGGAGGGCAACAGAGCGACTCCGGACGGCCACACGAAGCACGGCCAGCGGTTTGCAGAGGGGATGTCGCGGCGGCGCTCGGTGCAGCGGGCGGCGGGGTCGGTCGGGAAGCGAAGAAGGGGGTAGTACCAATGCGCGGGGTCATCACCGGACGAGAGGTGGTCGCCAACCTGGGGCTCATCTATCGGGAGTTCGGTGCCAGCTGTGTTCTGCGCTGCCTGTGGGTCATGCTCAGCGGGAAGACCACCACGTTCCTCGAGGTGGCCTGCCCGCCGGTGACCAAGCGCTGAACGCGAAAACGGGCCGCGGGAGCACATCCCCCGCGGCCCGTTCCATTCCGTGAGTCCTCGCAAGCGACTCACGGCGCCATCAGCAGCAACAGCTTCAGTGCGGAGGAGGGGCGCTCAGCCGCAGCCGCAGCAGCGTGGCATCCACCCAGGAGCTGGCCTCGGGGCCGCCCGCGCTGGACTGGGCGTCCACGGTGGCGTCGAGGATGGCCTTCAGCCGGTCCGCCCGCGTCCGCGTCGCCGTGTCCAGGTCCGAGAGGACGTGGTGATTGGGCAGCGTGGCCGCGGTGCTGAACAGCCGGTACACGTCCACCAGGTCATCCATCACCGGAGCGGTCTCCACGTCGTGCGTGGAGGGCACGTCCTGGCCGGACAGGAGCGCGTCCTCTCCGTACAGCAGCGCGCGCAATTCCTCGTCGTGCTCCAGCGACAGCGGCAGCCCGAGCGCCACGTACGAGCGCCACACCAGCTTCGAGCCCGTCAGCCGGTCCGCCTGGAGCTGGAGCGCGTCACCCGACTGCTCCATCCGGTCCGCGATGGAGTCGTAGAAGTCGCGCTGCTCCTGGCGCAGCCGCTCCACCACCTTCTGGCGCATGGACGACCGGAAGGCGTCCGACGTGAGGACCGAGTACCACGCGGAGGCGTTGGCGTTCGGGTCGAGGAACTCACCCCAGTTGCGCTGCACCGACTTGTCCGCCTCGAAGGTGGCGTTCGGGTCGAACGTGGGCACCTGGGTCTGGCGCATCGTGCGCTGCGTCTCGATGCGGTTCGACTGGCGGCTGTGGACGTAGAGGTTCTGCACCTTCCACGTGCCGCCCTCGAAGTACCAGTAGCGCACGTAGACGGTGGCCTTGAGCCGGAAGAACCACTGGACGTAGTCCTGGAAGCCCGTGGGGATGGCGTTGTACCAGACCCACTCGCCCAGCACGCAGATGTCGATGCGGCCGCTGTCCACGTCGAGGTTGTCGGCGATGAAGAGCGGGCGGAGCGCGTCGTTGGACCAGCGCGCCGGGTCCGTGTCCATCGTCTCGGGCGAGCCGTCCCCGTTGATGTCGTACCAGTCCGACATGTTGCTGCGGCAGCGCATCAGGGGCCGCTGCACATACGGCGACTCCAGCTTCATGTAGTGCTGCGCGGGCTCCTGCTCCGGCGCGCCCCAGATGTCGATGCCGTACAGCTTGCGGTTCGCATCCCACTTCCAGTTGTTCGCGGAGGTCTCCAGCAGCCCCTTCATCGCGTTCCAGTCCGCCGTGTAGCGCGCGTGCAGCCGGGCGAAGAGGTCCTTGTCGATGTTGCGCAGGGCCGCGTCGAGCTGCGCGCCCTTGGTGGCGATGTTGCCGTGCCGCGTGCTGAGCATGGCGGCGCCGTGCACGGGCTGCTCCTCGAAGAGCTGCGCGTAGGCCTCCGCGCCCGCCATCCAGTCCATGGGGCTGGACAGGCGCTCGGGGTACAGCATCCCGCGGCCGAGCTGCACGGGGAACTCGCGCAGGTAGTTGATGTTGTAGGACAGCGAGTGGCCCGCCAGCTCCGACGTGGGGGAGAGGGCCGTGTTGCTGCCCCGCCCGTCGATGCCCGCCAGCGTCTGGGACTGGCTCGAGTCGAGCGCGGCCCACTGCGACAGCGTGCTCTCGGCGGGGATGAAGTGCGTCGCGTAGTCCATGGGAATGGAGTGGCGCGTGCTCCAGCCGAGGTACGTCCACACCGCGGACTCGAACGGGTCCCGCTTCACGTCGAGCAGGTACTCGTACATGTTCAGGTCGATGCGGTTGAGGTTCGCCTGCAGCGAGTACAGCGCGCGCTGCGTCTCGGCCACGTTCTGGTTCACCTGGCCCAGGTTCCAGTCCACCAGGTCGAAGCGGCTCTGCATCTCCTGGTGGATTTGATTGAGGCGTCTATCCACCCTGTCGAACCGTGAGGTCATCTGCCCCTGCATCTGCTCCACCAGCGCGTGCAGCTTGCGGACCTCGGCGAGGATGATGGCTTCAATCGGCGGCTCGGCGGGCTTGCGCAGCAGCGAGAAGAGCTGGAAGGCCGCGCTGATGATTTGACCGCTGAAGACGGCGGCGCTGACGATTTCGAAGCCCTTCACCCCCAGGCCCAGGAAGCCGGAGACCTTCTCCGCAATCTTGATGGAGCTCTCCGCGTAGCGGGCCACCGACTCCAGCGTGGTGTTGAGCGCGTTGCTGAACTTGACGATGTCGTCCGCGAACTGCGTCTCGCCATTCTTGCGGAAGAGGTCCGCCGCCATGCCCAGGCCGGAGTGCACGCCCTCGCGCACGCCGTTGAGCTGGCCGGCCAGCTCCGCGCGCCGCGTCTTCGCCTGCTGGATGGCGGTGGCGAGGTCCGTGGCCGGGCTCGCGGTGGCCATCGCCATCGACGCCGAGGTGCCCGAGGGGCCGGGCAGGTCGATGCTGTTGCGGTACGCCTGCTCGGCCGTGTTGAGCGCGTAGAGCATGTTGGCGTAGTCCTGCGCGGCCTGGATGCCCTGCGACGAGGCCTGCGTCACCAGGGCGCGGGCCTGCGTCGTCGTCGTGGACAGGCCGCCGTCCGGCGTCAGGTGGGCGAGCACGAACGACTCCAGCGGCTCCAGCGCGTACACCGCCAGAATCTGCTGGGCGGTGCTGGTGGTGGCCACACCCAGCGCGGTGCCGATGGCGCCGCTGTTCACCGCCGCCGCCAGCGCGGGGTTCGCCCGCGCCTGGTCATGGAGCTGGTTCCAGGACGCCTCGATGAAGGCCTCGGCCTCCGCGTAGCGCTCCACCTGCGTGTGGCTGGAGGCCAGCGCGCGCTCCAGGTCCAACCCACCGCGCATGCTGCCCAGGAAGGCCTGCGCGTACGCCCGGAGGGCCCTGCCCGCGGGCGAGGTGGTGGCCATGGCCGGCTCGGCCCGGCCGAGGATGCGAATCATCAGCCGCACCAGCGGGCCGCTGCCATCCCGCGCGGGGTCGAAGGAGTAGGCGGCCAGAGCGGTGGAGATGGCATTCAGCCCCGCCGCCAATTCCGCCTGCGTCATGGCCGGGTTGTCGCGGGCGAGGAAGTACGCGGAGCCCGCGAGGATGTGCAGCTTCGCGTCGCGCTTGTAGACGGCCGCGGTGGTGTACACGCGCCGGTTCAGCTCGTCGGCCGTCAGGCGCAGGATGCCCCGGCAATCCGAGCACATCATGGGCGCGTCATAGACGGGCGAGCCCAGGCTCTTCGAGGCCGTCCACTGCGACGCGGCCAGAGCCGTGGCCTGCTCCGGCGTGGAGCCGGCGGGCGCCTGCGCGTTCTCGAAGCCCGCGCCGCACTCCGCGTCCGGCGCCAGCCCGTGGTCCGGGTGGCGGCACGACTTGTAGACGGGCGACAGGCTGGTGGCCGAGCACGGCCCCACCATGGTGCCGCACTGCGCGCCGGTGACCCAGGCTCCGTTGACCTGGCACGTCTGCGGATTCACGCACGCCGGAGAGCACGTGGACTGCGAGGTGCCGCACTGCGGCCCGGTGCCGGACTCGTACCCGATGGGGTAGTTGGAGAAGGTGATGTGGCAGTACTCGGCGACGATGCCGGAGGACGGCTCTCCGGCGCCGGAGGACTTGAGGAGGGATACTTCAATCGGGCCCCCGTCATTGCTGATGTACCAGGTGTACGTGACGCCCTGGCGGTCCTCGGGGCTCAGCATGGACAGTTGGGCCGTGGCCGTCGCCTCGCAGTCCAGCGTCCCCTCGTACTTGCCCTGGCCCGCCACCATCTGGAAGGTGCCGCGCCGCGTGCCGAAGTCCGGGTGCTCACAGGTGTTGTAGGTGGTGCACGTCTGGGGGCCCGTGTCCTCGCCACAGCGCTGCGCGGACTGGAGGCCGTAGCACTCCAGGCTGTAGGTGAGGTTGCCGGCGCACGTCACCTCGGGGCCGAGTTCGGAGGGCGCGCAGGTCAGCGCCTCCTTCGTGGTGACCACCGCTTCCTCCACGGGCGCGGGGACTGCTTCTGGCGGGCCCGCCTCGCCACAACCCCAGAGGACGAGCGCGGCCAACAGGCCCCGCAGGGCGCGTGGGCGCCGGGCCGACGGGCGCACCTCTCCCGTCAGCGTCGAATTCACGGACTCATGCATGAAGGACTTCCCCCTCTAAACTCGGTGTGGTCGGTACGGCGCCACGGCGATACGCACTCCGCGAGCACCGCCCTGCGCCTGATACGGGGGAAGGTTGAAAAGCTGGTTGTTCTCCGAGGCGAAAACCACCCCGGGTGGGTGTCATCCGTGTGGGAAGCGCGGGCCTCGAACGACGACGGGCCGCGAGGGAAAGCCCCCGCGGCCCGAGTCACCTACGACAGCAGGACAGAGCGCTACGGCTCCCCCCGGCGCGGCTTGTCGGAGTCCAACGCGTCCTTGATGGCGCGCTTCGCGTCCTCGACCTTCTCCTTGATGTTGCCCTTCGCCGTGTCGGTCTTTCCCTCGGCCTCCAGCTCACGGTCGCCCGTGGCAACGCCCACGGTTTCCTTCACGCGGCCCTTGGCCTTGTCGGTCCACTCACCCATGTCGGAGCTCCTTTCCCTTGGCTGATGCCTTTGGCCCTTCAAGGGTGGGCATGCGCGCGGTGGCGTGCAGGTGCCGGGGGCCCGCACGCCTGTCCGCCGGGCGTAGGACCTCAGGGCGCGCCGCGCCGCCCCTCCGCGCGGCCGTAGAAAATCCAGTGCTCCAGCGCCGCCGGGTAGTTGGTGGGGCCCCAGGCCGCGGCCACGTCCGGGTTGTTGGCCAGGTAGTACTGCACGTCGAAGTCCGCCGAGCCGCGGCGGCCCTCGTAGATGCCCTGGGTGCGCCAGTGGTCCAGCGCCGCGGCGTAGTTGGTGCCGAACGCCGCGCGAAGGTCTCCGTGCGTGGCCAGGTAGTACTGCACGTCGAACTCGAGCGAGCCGCGGCGCCCCTCGCTGACGCCCGCGTTGAGCCAGTGGCTGCGCGCGGCCGGCCAGTTCGTCGCGCCGAACGCCGCCTGGAGGTCGCCGTAGAGGCCCAGGTAGTAGCGCACGTCGAAGTGGGACGCGCCGCGGCGGCCCTCGGGGATGCCCGCGTTGAGCCAGTGGCTGCGCGCCGCGTCCCAGTTGGTGGCACCGAAGGCGTTGGTGAGGTCGCCGTGGTTGAGGAGGTAGAACGCCACGTCCACGTCCCGGTCCGACGTCGGGCCGTAGAGCGCGTACGCGCCATTCACGTCCGAGCCGGTGAGATTCAAATCACCCCGGTTGGAGCCGTTGCACTGCGGGTAGTGCATCACCGACGCGGCGTCATACGCCGTGAGCGCGCGCCAGTTGTTGTCCTCGAAGCAGGTGCGCGACTCGGGGCGCGTGTGCTCGTGGCGGAAGCCGAGCGTGTGGCCCAGCTCGTGACGCAGGATGCCCGTCAGCGTCCACGGCGCGTTGTTGCCGAAGGACGTCGAGTCGATGAGCACGTTGCGGCTGCCGCGCGGGTAGCTGGGGAAGAAGGCGCGCGCGAGGTACGACTGGCCGCTCACCGGACGCACGTCGAAGATGACGTTGGCGTTGGCGGCGGTGCACGCGCCGTCCTGGTCGCTCCGGTGCTGGAAGCGCACGTTGACCTGCTGCCACGCGGCCGTGGCCCCATTCATGGCGTTCACCACCGCGGCGTAGTTGGAGCCGAACGCCGTGCTCACGCAGTAGGTGATGTTGCGCTGGCGCCGGTAGTCCCAGCGGTCATCCGCGTTGTTCACCCGGTTGACGATGAGCGGCGCGCGCTGCGTGCCGATTTCGGATTCGTCGGCCCGCGCGGCGCGCGCGTAGTCCCGGTACACCTCGCGCAGCCCGTCCTCGCCCAACACGGGCGTGTCGCCGTCGACGACGTAGATGCCGGTGTCCGGCTCGCGCCACGCCTGCGCGCGGAACTCCTCATAGGTGAGCACCGGCTCACGCGTCTCGGACGCGGGCGCCTCCCGCACCTCACCGCAGCCCACCATCCCCAGCGACACCAGCCCCGCGGCCCACAACAGGCGCGCATTCCGCGAGGACGGGTTCGAAGAACGATTCATGGATGCCTTCCTTTGTTGGAGCCGGCAGCAAGCCAGCCCCCCGCCGCGCGATCCAGAACCAAACGGGTAATTCAAGATTTATTTGCAATCCACCCAGCCGGGAGGAGCGGACTCCGGGGGTGGGAAGGGACCCGCACCGGGTGCCCTGTAATTGCGAGAGAAGCTGTTCTAACCGGTAGTAAGCCGGGACATTGACGGGGGGCGTGTTCGCGCCCCAGGCTGGGGTTACTGACACCCTGGAGTACAGCTTCCGATGTCCACCTCGACGCTCCCGACCCCTGGCGCGCTGTTGCTGCGGCTGTACTTCTTCAGGTCCATCATCACCACTGTGGCCTTCACGCCCGCGCTCTACGTCGACATGCAGCTGCTCGACCTGAACGGGGACCACGAGCGGCGCATCTTCCTCGGCGTCATCACTCCGTTGGTCCTGGGCCTGTGCGCGGTGGCGCAGCCCCTGCTGGTGACGCCGTGGCTGCTGCGGCGGGCCTTCAGCTCCGAGGGCGCGCTCCGGGTGGAGCGGTTGATCCGCATCCCCGCGACCCTGGCCTTCGTCGAGACGATGGTGTCGTGGACGGTGGGAGGCATCCTCTTCAACGGCGGGGTGGCGCTGCTGCTGAACCGGCCGGCCTCGGTGGTCTTCGTGGGCGTGGCGGTGGCGGTCAGCGCGGGGCTCTTCAGTTGCCCGCTGATGTTCATGGCCTTCGAGCGGGTGATGATGCCCACGGTGCTGGACGCGTACCGTCAGGCGCCCACCGCGCGGCCCGCGGGTGACGGCTTCGCGCCGCGCCAGCTCTGGCTGCTGCCGGCCACCGTCGTCTCCGCGCTGCTCGTCACCTGCCTCACCAGCATCGTCACGCTGAACCTGCGCCTGGAGCGCGGGCTGGGCGCGCTGGCGGCGGACCTGAAGAAGAAGGGCGACGTGGGGGCCTCGGAGCGCGTGCAGGCCACCATCAATCCGCTCCGCGAGGAGCTGGTGCTGCCGGTGGTGATGTTCGGCGGCTACGCGGCGCTGGGCTCCATCCTCACCGCGGCGTGGGCCGCCCGCCGGCTGGCGCGGGGCTCTCGCGCGGTGGGTGCCTCGCTGGAGGCGCTGGTGGAGGGACGCGCCGCGCCGCCGCAGTGGGTGTCCTCGGACGAGATGGGAGACCTCGCGGCCAACACGTGGCAGCTCTACCAGCGGTTGCAGGAGCTGCCGCGGTCGCTGCGCTCCTCCGCCGGAGACCTGGCCGTGGCCGGGCACCGGCTGTCGCAGGCCAGCACGCAGCAGAACCAGACGCTGTCGCGGCAGGCCGCGGCGCTGCACCAGGCGCGCGCCACCGCGCAGGAAATCCAGCAGGCCTCGCACGTGACGGCCTCGCGCGCCACCAGCATCCTGCGCGTGGCGGAGAAGGCCGCCGCCGTGGGCAAGCTGGGCGAGGAGTCGCTCGCCGGCACCGAGAAGGGGCTCTCGTCCATCCGCGAAATCGCCGCCGGCCTGCACGACCAGATGCTGGATTTGGAGCAGCGCGCTCGCGAGGTGGGCCGCGTGTCCGAGGTGGTGAAGGCGCTGGCGGACCAGTCGCACATGCTCGCCATCAACGCGGCGATTGAAGCCACGCGCGCGGGCGAGCACGGCAAGGGCTTTGGCGTGGTGGCGCGGCAGATGCGCGATTTGGCGGACCAGTCGATTCAGGCCACCAACCAGGTGCGCGGGCTGCTGGAGTCCATGACTGACGCCACCCATCAAGCCACGGCCATGACGGACCGGGGCGCGGAGGGAGTGGAGACGGCGCTGGCCCCGCTGCGCAACAGCGGCGAGCGCCTGCGCGAGCTGGCCGCGCTGTCCCAGGAGTCCGCCGCGGCGGTGCGGCAGATTACGGAGGCCGTGTCCCAGCAGCACCAGGGCGTGGACCAGCTCTTCGCCGCCGTGCGCGAGCTGGACGAGCTGACGACGGACACGCTGCGCCACCTGGACACCACGCAGCAGGCGGCCACCGCCGTCAGCCAGGCCACGGGACAGGTGTCCCAGCTGGCCGAGCGCTACGTCTGAGCGCCGTCAGTCGCCTGGCGCGCGGCCGCGGAGCTCCGGGCGCGGAGTGAGGCACTACGTGCGAGGCGTTGACGTCTCGCGGGATGACGCGGGCGGCTCGGGTGCGAGCCTCCCCTCCAACGTCAGCACGGGCGCGCGGAGCAGCACTGCCAGCTCGCCCATCAGCTCGGCCAATCGCCGCAGCCGTTCGCGAGGCTCCGGACTTCCGTCCTCGAAGCTGGCCGGGTCCAGGTACGCGAGCTGTGCCGAGACCCGTCCGTACACACCAGCCACTCGCACGGTCCTCACTTCCAGCGTGGCGTGCAGCGCTCCGAGGAAGCGCGTTGCCTGCGCCAGCGTTCCAGCGGCTTCGTCCAGTGCTCGCTCGCGCGCCTCTGGCTCCGTGCCCGGCATCGTCGCGGTCCACGGTGCCGCGGCTTCGAACAGCGACGCGCCGTCCACCACCACCGGCGGCGCGTCCTCCTCCAGCCAGCCACGGTCCAGCCACGTCAGCACGGGGACCAGTGCTGACGGTGCCTCCGCGCCCGCGCCCATCAATGGCCACGGGCGCACCGTGCCGCGCAACGCCGGCTCCAATGGCAGGGCTCGCAGCGCCTCGAGTGCGCCGGGTTCGAGCACGTCGGTTTCCCTCGCGAGCTCCCAGCGCTCCAGCCGCTCCAACAGCGCGCGGAAGGGCACCACACCCTCCGAGTGCGCGCGGGACTGGAGCTCGCCCCATGCGGTGACGCCGTCCCTCACGCGCAGCCGTGCGGCCTTGAGGGAGGCCAGGGCCTCGCGGTGACGTGCTCGCGCATCGCGTACCCTCGCCTCCTCGGGCGTCCGGGGCTCCGCCTCTCCCAGCACCCGCTTCACGCCGAGCCCCAGTGCCGTCAGCACCAGGCCACCCATGGCGAAGGGGATGAAGAAGGGCATGCGCGTCTCCTCCAGGAGAGGGTGTCAGCATCGCACCTTCCGCGCCCGCCGCGCGATGGAACCTCGGTCTGACTGCCCGAGGGGGAGGCAGGCTCAGCCCGCGCGGGGTTCGGATTCAGTCCTGGCATTCGTTTCGAGGGGTGGTGCACGCCTCCACGCCTGCCAGGTCAGTCAACGTCGCATCCGTTGGGGCCGACCGCCGCCGAAGCCGGAAAATCGGGCTCCGGAGCCGCGATCTCTCGAACGGAGTGCGTGGGGATGACCTACCGTGCGCGCTCCGTCTGGCGCCCTCTCCATGCGAATCCCCCGACATTGACGAGCTTCACGGCCGCACTACTCAGCGCACTTCTCGTGGCCTGCGGCTCCACGCACCACATGGTCGCTCCAGCCAGCGCCAGCGAGCTCACCCGCTTCGTGCTCTTCATCCGGGAGCTGCCCGACGGCACCGTGACCCACTCCTGGCAGCGTGCCGAGGAGGTGAACCTGGCGGAGTACAGGTTCCTGTCACGCGCACGCAGAGGGACCCGGAACTTTCTGCCCGTGGTCGCGCATCCGCGGGACTGCCATCAGGAATTCGTCGATTGCATCGACGAGTGCCTGTCACGCCCCCTCGCTCCAGGCTACGGACACATCACCTCCGACATGCCCAGGAAGGCCAGCAAGGCCAACAAACGGAAGTTCTGCCGGGGGAAATGCTGGCAGCCGTATCGAGACTGCAGCGAGCTGCAGGAACTGAAGCCTCAAGAGTTCACAGCCATCGACAGCGCGGTGGATTGGCTGAAGCGCAACCGCAAGACGGTCCTGGTAGGAAGTGTGGTCGTCGTGGCGGGCGTGGCCTTCGTGGTGCTCTCCGCTGGCGCGGGGCTTATCCTCCTCGCGCCTGCCGTGCTCCTGGCCGAGCCCGCGACTCCCTCTGAGTCCTGGATGGCGGAGGCCGCACCATGAAGGAGGACTGGCAGTTCCATTTTCGCGTCCTGAACCTCCTGGGAAAACTCTGGGAGGAATCCACGTCCGAGGAGGACAAGGAGTACCTGAGTGCGGCCAGGAACGCGCTCGACTTCATCCACGCGACCGGGCAGTCCCACGACTTCGAGGCCTATCGCGAGAGCCTCCAAGCCGATGCGCCCCCGCTCGTCATCGCGACTTTCGACACGAAGGAGAGCGCCGAGGACTGGCTGAAGAATCATCCGAACCCTCCAACCGGCGCAGATGTCTTGATTGCAGGCGAGTACCACTACGCCAATTGCTCACCCGACCTCAAACGTCGCTATCTGCTCCAGACTCGCACGCTCGAGTACTACCTCCGGGAGATGCTCGACGACGGCCTCTCCGCACCAGTGGCCACGTTCGACACGCTGGAACAAGCCCGAGCCTGGGTGGACAGCCAACCGAAGCCCCCCCAACAGGTGGTCATCACGATTGCCGGCGAGCCTCACCTCGTCGCGTACCACTACAAGGTCGGCCTCCGCGCCATCTACCCGCTCTCGCGCGCCGCGCCCCCGGGCTCCATCAACTACGACGTGGAGCCCGAGTAACCCGCCTCACCCCGTCCGCACCTGCGGCTCCGACTCCGCCGCGTCCAGCGGCGGCACGTACGGCCAGCCCGGCAGCGGCCCTTTACCGGCCTCGCGCGTGAGGTAGTCCGCCGCGATGTTGGCGCTCTCCATGATGGTGAGCAACCCGCTGCCCGGGTGCGTGCCACCGCCCACCCAGTAGAGCCCCTCGATGTCGCGGTTCTTCACCTTCGGCCGCAGCGGCCCCAACTGCAGCCACGTGTGCGACAGGTTGAACACCGCGCCGCGGAACACGTTGAAGTCGTCCCGCCACGTCTCCGCCGTGAAGTAGCGCTCCTCGCGGATGTGCTCGCGCACGCCCTTCAAGCCCACCTTCTCCAGCATCGCGGGGATGCGCTCCCGCAGCTTCGCCTCCGTGTCCGCCCAGTCCACATCCCTCGCCGTGTTCGGCGTGGGCACCAGCACGTACAGCGTGGAGTGCCCCTTCGGCGCCCCTGACGGGTCCGTCACCGTCGGGTTGCACACGTAGAAGGGCGGGTCGTCCACGTCCACGTGCTTGTCCTCCAGCGCGTCCCGGTCCGTGCGCCGCGCGGCGTCCGACAGGTAGATGAGGTGGTGCGGCAGCTCCGAGTACACCGTGTCCAGCCCGTAGTACGCCATGAACGTGCTGCACGAGTACTTCGCCTTCTCCAGCGCCGCGTCCGTCAGCCGCGAGCCCTCGCGCGCCTCGGCCGGCAGCAGCTTCGTCGCCGCGTACGCCAGGTCCGCATTGACGACCACCGCGTCCGCGTCCAGCACCTCGCCATTGGCCAGCTTCACGCCCACCGCGCGGCCCGCCTCCACGCGCACCTGCTCCACCGCCGTGCCCATGCGGAACGTGGCGCCCAGGTCCTGCGCACAGCGCATCATCCCCCGCGCCAGCTCGCGGAAGCCGCCCTCCACGTGCCACACGCCGAAGGCCAGCTCCAGGAAGGGAATCACGCTGAACACCGACGAACATGTCGTCGGGTGCAGCCCGAGGTACTTCGACGGGTACGCCAGCGCGTACGTAATCCGGTCATCGTGGAAGAAGGAGTCCAACTGCCGGTACAGCGTCTGCCACGGCTTGAAGCGCAGCGTGGGCGCCAGCCGCCACGGCGCGTAGTACCCGAGGCTGCCCGCGTTGGTGCAGATGAACTTCTCGTAGGCGATGGCGTACTTCTCGCGCCCCTCCTCCATCCACCCACGCAGCGCGGCGGCCTTCTCCGCGCCGTACTTCGCCACCTGCGCCTCCATGCGCGGCATGTCCCGCGTGGTGTCCAGGTACGTGCCGTCCCAGAAGTGCACCCGCGTGTTGATGTCCAGCGGGACGAGCTTCACGTAGTCGCCGATGCGCCGCCCCGCGCGCCGGAAAATCTGCTCCAGCACGCCTGGGAGCTGGAGGATGGACGGCCCGGTGTCGAGCGCGTACTCGCCCGCCGCGCCGAGCTTCAACCCCTTCATCCGCCCTCCGGGCACCGCGTCCTTCTCCACCACGGTGACGCGCAATCCCTGCCCGGCCAGGTTGATGGCGGCGGACAGGCCTCCAGGGCCGGCTCCCACGACGATGACGTGACGCACCATGACGCATGGATGCCTGAAAGGCCGGAACGTTGCACGCCTGTCGGTGCACGGGCGGACGGATGCCCTTCGGGCCTTTCGCCTGCCGGACAGGTGCGCTCCGTCCATGGCACGGTGGGGCTCCCGGGAACGCGGGTGTCGGGTTATCGCCCTGGTGGACCCTATTCAGGGGTCCCCGCTTCGTGCTCTTCGCGACATCGTGTTCCCCCTCCCGTCTTCCCACCTGCGCCGTCACGCGTCCGTGTACGGCGCGCTGCTGGTCGGCCTGGCCGTCACGGGGGTCTCCGCGTTCTTCGTGCAGCGAGGCATCGACGAGCGGCGCAACCAACGCTTCGATGACGCCGTCCGCGAGGGCGAGCTGGGCCTCCAGCAGCGCCTGGACACGTACCAGGCCATGCTGCTCGGCACGCGCGGGCTGTTCAGCAGCAGCCAGGTGGTGAAGCGCGACGAGTTCCACGCGTACGTGGAGAGCCTGGAGCTGCGCCGGCGCTACCCCGGCATCCAGGGCATCGGCTTCGCGCAGTGGCTGAAGCCGGGAGAGGTGGAGGCACACGAGGCCTCGGTGCACCGTGAGGGCTTCACGGACTATCGCGTGTGGCCGAAGGACGGCCGCGCGGAACACACCGCCATCGTCTTCCTGGAGCCCCTGGACACACGCAACCGCCGCGCCATCGGCTTCGACATGTACTCCGAGCCCATCCGCCAGGAGGCCATGCGCCGTGCCATGGAGACGGGGCTGCCGGCGGCCAGCGGGAAGGTGCGGCTGGTGCAGGAGCACGAGGCGGACCTCCAGCCCCAGGCGGGCTTCCTCATCTACGTGCCCGTCTACGATGGCCCGGCGGGCACGCAACCGGCCACGCCCGAGCTGCGCCGGGCCCACCTGCGAGGCTTCGTCTTTGCGCCGTTCCGCATGGGGGACCTGGTGGAGGGGCTGCGCTTCCCGGGCTTCCAGGGCACCGTGGACCTGGAGGTGCATGACGACGAGAACGTGCGCCCCGACTCCGTGCTGTACACCTCGGTCGAGGACGGCCCGTGGGAGGAGGGGCTGCGGCTGGGCCTGCGCCGCGAGGTGCCCATGTCCGTGGCCGGGCGGCCGTGGACGCTGGTCTTCACCGCGCGCGAGTCCTTCCTCGAGAAGAACACCCAGGTGGAGCTCTTCACGGTGGTGGTCGGCGGGCTGCTGGTGACGCTGCTGCTGTTCCTGATGACGCGCGCGCAGGTGAAGGCCCGGGCCGCGGCCGAGGCCGCGAGCGTGGAGCAGCAGCGGCTGGCAAGCGAGGCGCGGATGGCGGTGCGGCTGCGCGACGAATTCCTCGGCGTCGCCGCGCACGAGCTGCGCACGCCGCTCACGTCGCTGAAGCTCCAGTTGCAGTTGCTGTACCGGCAGCTCCGCCAGGGCGGGCCGCTGGACGCGGAGCGCGTGGAGCACGGGGTGACGTCGTGCGAGCGGCAGACCACGCGGCTGTCGCAGCTCGTGGACAGCCTGCTGGACGTGTCGCGGCTGATGCACGGGCGGATGGAGCTGCGACTGGAGCCGCTGGAGCTGGGCGAGGTGACGCGAGAGCTGGTGCGGCGCTTCGAGACGGATGCGCAGTCGGTAGGCTCGCGGCTGACGGTGGACGCGCCGGAGCCGGTGCCGGGCCGGTGGGACCGGCTGCGGCTGGAGCAGGTGCTGACGAACCTGGTGTCCAACGCGCTGAAATACGGCCAGGGCGCGCCGGTGGACGTACGCGTGCGCGGCGACGGAGACGCGGCGCTGCTGGAGGTGAGCGACAGGGGCATCGGCATCGCCCCCGAGGACGTGGAGCGCATCTTCGACCGCTTCGAGCGGGCGGTGTCGAGCCGGCACTACGGCGGGCTGGGACTGGGGCTGTTCATCACGCGGCAGCTCGTGGAGGCACTGGGCGGGCGCATCTCCGTGGAGAGCACTCCGGGCCAGGGGGCCACCTTCATCGTGCGGCTGCCGGTGACGGGGCCAGGGAACGGAGCGCACGCCACGGTGGCCGAGCCCGAGGAGCCCCGGGCTCCCCTGCACTGAGCGAGCGGGGAAGCACGCCGCCCACTGGGCACTGGTGGACACCCCGCGCGCGAGCGCACATGAGGGTTCGACAGCCCGCACGTCCGTGTCTATGTCCCAGGTCATGGAGCCCGCACCGCGCGAGGTGCTGCTGTTCACCCTGGAAGGCCAGCGCTACGGCCTGCTCGCCGAGGACGTCCGCGAGCTGGTGCGCGCCGCGCGCCTGACCCCCCTGCCTCGCGCTCCCGCCGTCGTCGAGGGCCTGCTCAACCTGCGCGGTGAGCTGCTGCCCGTCCTCGATTTGCGCCGCCGCTTCCGCCACCCGCACCGCCCGCTGTCGCCCCTGGACCACTTCATCGTCGCCCGCGCCGGGGCAAGACAGGTGGTGCTCCGCGTGGACCGCGCGGAAGGGCTGCGCGTGCTTGCCCCGGGTGAGTGGGATGCCTCGCCTCGCGAGCTGCCCGGCGTGGGCCATGTCGCCGGGGCCGCGAAGCTCGCGGATGGGCTCGTGCTCGTCCATGACCTGCGCTCCTTCCTCTCCGAGGCCGAGTCGCTGGAGCTCGACGCCGCGCTGGCCTCGCCGCCGGAGACGCCGTGAGCTGGGGCCCCTGGAGTCATCCCGGCTTCGCCGCCGTGCTCGCGCTGGTGGAGGAGCGCGCCGGGCTCGCCGCGCCGAGCTGCCCCGCCGCCGCCGAGGACGCCATCTCCGGGGCCATGGCCCGCGCCGGCATCTCCGACTTCGACGTGTACCGCGCGCGCCTCGCCGAGGACCCGGCCGCGCTCGATGACCTGCTCATCGAGCTCACCGTCGGCGAGACGTACTTCTTCCGCACTCCCGAGCACTTCGAGCACCTGCGCCGCGTGGTGCTGCCGGAGATTCGCGAGCGGCTCGGGCCGGAGCACACCGTGCGCATGTGGAGCGCGGCGTGTGCCTCGGGCGAGGAGCCGTACTCGATGGCGGTGCTGCTCCAGGCCGAGGGCTGGGGCGAGCACATGGCCGTGTATGCGACGGATGTGTCTCGCGGCGCGCTCGCGCGGGCACGGCAGGCGAACTATGGCGAGTGGTCCCTGCGCGGCCCGTGGGCGGACCGGATGCGGTCGCACCTGCGCATGGAGGGCCGCAGGTATGTGCTGGCTCCCGACGTGCAGCAGCTCGTGCGCTTCAGCTACCTGAACCTCGCGCTCGACACGTGGCCCTCGGCGGACAGCGGCATCTGGAAGCTGGATGTCGTCTTCTGCCGCAACGTCCTCATCTACTTCAACCGCGCCACCATCGAGGCCGTGGCCCGCAGGCTCCATGATGCGCTCGCGGAAGGGGGCTACCTGTTCACCGGCCCCTCGGACCCGCCGCTCGGTGAATTGGCGCCGCTGCGGCCCGTACTGACCGAATGGGGTGTGCTCTACCGGCGGCCGTTGCGCGGTGCCGCCGTGTCCGTGCCCTCGACGGTGCATGAGGCGCGCGGGCCGTCCGGGGCCGTGCTCTCGCCCGACGTCGGCGCGCCGGCACCCGTTCCGATGGGTGTGGGACCTGGATACGCGACAGAAGCGGGTCCGACGCCAGCACGTGACGGTGGCGCACCAGGCGCTCCCGTCGCACCCTCGCGTGCGGCCCACGCGCCGGACGTGGAGGCGCTCGCCGCGGCACGGACGGACCTGGAGCGCGGTAACTGGCGTGGTGCCGCGCAGCGGCTCGGTGCCTTCGACGAGGACGCGGCCGTGGCCATGGAGGCGGTGCGCGTCCTCGCCAACCTCGATGCCCATGCCGCCGTGGATGCCTGCGCGGAAGCGGCCTCGCGTCACCCGCTCGTCGCCGGGCTGCGGTACCTGGAGTCCCTGCTGCTGCTCGGTCAGGGCCGGTTCGCCGACGCGGAGCGCTCCGCGCGGCAGGCGCTGTACCTGGAGCCCTCGCTGGTGGTGGCGTGGCTCGTCCTCGGCCGTGTGCTCCGGCGGCGTGGTGATTCAGAAGGTGCCCTCAAGGCCTGGAGCGAGGCGGAGCTGCTGTGCTCCGTCCTTCCCCCGGACGCTCCCGTTCCCCTCGCGGATGGCGAGCGTGCCAGTGCGCTCGCGGAGGTGGCGCGCGGTGAGCGGACACGGCTGAAAGCGGCCCTGGCTGCTGGCGGAGAGACGACGTGATGTCGAGGTTCGGCGCAATCGACAGGGACGCGGCGCGCGGTGAGCGCACCCGGTCTGGGGAGACGACCTGATGGCGGGCTCGGGAATCGACTGGGACGCGGCACGCGCGCGACTCGCACGGCTGGCGGCCCTGGCGGAGTCGGAGGGCACCCTCGCTCCCGCGGAGGCTGGGGCCGTGCTGGATGCCCGTGCCCGCGCCCTCGCGCGTGCGCCCACGCCCGAGGCGGAGCCCGGCACGCTGCGCGAGGTCGTCCACTTCCGCACCGCCGGTCAGCGGTACACGCTGGAGTCGCGCTTCGTGCTGGAAGTCGTGCGCGCACCGGAAGTGGTGCCGCTGCCGGGCGCACCGCCCGCGCTGCGTG
Organism: Pyxidicoccus sp. M6; assembly: GCF_055568925.1. Taxonomy (NCBI): domain Bacteria; kingdom Pseudomonadati; phylum Myxococcota; class Myxococcia; order Myxococcales; family Myxococcaceae; genus Pyxidicoccus; species Pyxidicoccus sp. M6. The sequence goes on from NZ_CM145714.1 coordinate 12,363,876, forward strand.
GCCTCACGCTGCTGCATGGCGAGGTGCTCCCCGTCGTCGAGCTGGCGCCCCTCTTCGGCCGCGCGCCGTCGGAAGCCACCGGGCCCGTGCTCGTCGTCGGCGCGGGGCGGCCCGAGCTGGGCCTGCGCACCGAGGAGGTCGAAGAGGTCACCCTGCTGCGAGGGCGCGCGCTGCTGCCGCCGCCCGCCACCGTGGACACCGCGCTGGTGTCCGCCGCTGAAGAGGACGGCACGCTCGTGCTGGAGGGAGAGGCGCTGCTGGGTGACAGTCGCCTCGTCTTCGATTTGTCCGAGGAAGGAGCTGTATGAGCATCGGGAATCGCATCGCACTCGGCTTCGGACTGTCCCTGCTGGTGCTGCTGGTGCTGGCGGGCGTGGCCTTCCAGGGCGCCAACCAGCTCACGGACAGCACCAACACCCTCCTGCGGATTCAGGAGGACGTCCGCCTCATCAGCGAGATACGCACGCTGCTGCTGGAGGCAGAGTCCAGCCAGCGCGGCTTCCTCCTCACCGGCGAGGACCCGTACCTGGCGCCGTATCAGCGGGTCGCCACCACGCTGAAGGAAGACCTGGCGCGGCTGCGCGAGGCGGTGGCCTCCGACGCCGAGCAGCGCGCGCGGCTCAGCCAGCTCGAGCCCGCCGTCGCCGAGCGCATGGACCGGTTGGCCGAAGGCATCCGCGTGCGCCGCGCGGAAGGCCTGGAGGGTGGCTCTCGGTACATCAAGGTGGGCCAGGGCGAGCAGCTCATGGGCCAGGTGCGGGACATCGGCGCCGAGATGCTCGCCGCCGAGCAGGAGCGGTGGGAAGACCATGCCGCGGACGCCAAGGCCATGGCGAGCCGCCTCATGTGGGTGCTCGGCATCTGCTCCCTGCTCGGCCTCGCCATCGTCGCGGTGGGCAGCTACGCCGTCACCAAGAGCATCACCGTTCCCCTGCAGAAGCTGATGGTCGGCGCCGAGCAGCTCGGCCGGGGCCAACTGGAGCACCGCATCGACGTGCGGGGCAGCGACGAGGCGGCGGAGCTGGCGCGCGCCTTCAACGCCATGGCCGAGCGTCGCCGCGAGGCCGAGGCCCAGCTCGCGAAGCAGGCCGAGCAGCGCGAGCACACGCTGCGGACGGTGGCGGAGTTCGTCAACCAGCTCGCCGGAGCCAGCGCGCAGATTCTCGCCAGCACCACGGAGCAGGTGGCCGGCGCGCAGGAGCAGGGCAGCGCGGTGACGGAGACGGTGAGCACCATCGAGGAAATCACCAAGACGTCCGAGGAGGCCGCGGCGCGCGCGCGTGGAGTGAGCGACTCCGCCCGCCACGCGGAGGAAGTCGGCCGCGGCGGGCGGCGCGCGGTGGAGGAGGCCGTGGCCTCCATGGGCGTCGTGCGCGAGCAGGTGGAGTCCATCGCCTCGCGCATCCTCGCCCTCGCCGAGCAGGCGCAGGCCATTGGCGACATCATCACCACCGTCAACGACATCTCCGAGCAGACGCACATGCTGGCCCTCAACGCCTCCATCGAGGCCAGCCGCGCCGGAGAGCAGGGCCGGGGCTTCGCCGTGGTGGCCGCCGAGGTGAAGGCGCTCGCGGACCAGTCCAAGAAGGCCACGGGCCAGGTGCGCCAGATTCTGGGGCAGATTCAGAAGGCCACCCACGGCGCGGTGATGACCACCGAGGAGGGCACCAAGAGCGTGGCCACCGCCACCCGCGTGGTGTCCGAGGCGGGCGCCAACATCCAGACTCTGTCCGACCTGCTCGCCCAGGCTTCCCTGACGGCGGCGCAGATTGCGGCGTCGGCCAATCAGCAGGCCACGGGAATCGCCCAGATTCGCCAGGCGATGCATGACGTGAACCAGGCCACGCAGCAGGCCGTCCAGTCCTCGCGGCAGACGGAGCGCGCCATGCAGGACCTCAACAGCATGGGCCAGAAGCTCAAGGGGCTGCTGGGAGAGTACGGGCGCTGATGGACCGGGACCGGCTGGCGCAGGCACTGCTGGCGACGTTCCTCGAGGAGCTCGAGGGGCATGTGGCCTCGCTCAACCGCGAGCTGCTCGCCCTGGAGCGCGAGCGGACACCGGCGCGCGCGGCGGAGCACGTGGCCTCGTTGCTGCGCACACTGCACAGCGTGAAGGGCGCGGCGCGCGCGGCCAGTACGCCCCTGGTGGAGACGGCGTGTCACCGGATGGAGGAGGTGCTGGAGCGCGTTCGCGACGAGGGCGCCGGCGCTCCCGAGGTGTATGAGCTGTGCTTCACCACCGTGGATGCGCTGGATGATGCGGGGCGGCGGCTGGCCGCGAAGGAGGACCTCGCCGGCTCTCCGCTCGAGGCGCTGCTACCGCAATTGGAGCGAGCGGCCCGACGCGCCGAGCCTCCATCAGCTCCCGCGCCTGGTGTCGCCGCGCGCGAAACGGCCGTCGTCGAGCCCGCCGCCTCGGAGCTTCCACCTCCCGGCCCCGGCGTTGCCGAGACGCTGCCGGTGCGTGTGTCCGCGCAGAAGCTGGACGCGCTGCTCGCGCGCAGCGGCGAGCTCCGCGTGGCCACGCTGCGATTGGATGGACGGGCCGAAGCCCTGGAGTCCGTGCGCGAATCCCTCACCCAGGCTCGCGAGGCAGTGCGCGGGACGGCGGGCGAAGCAGCCCTGCGCCGCGCGGAGACGGAGCTGGCCCGCGTCGCTCGCGAGCTGGCCGCGGACCGGCGCACCCTCGGTGGCGTGGCCACCGGCCTCGATGACGAGGTCCGCCGCGCGCGCACCCTCTCCTTCCTCGAAGGATGTGAGGGATTGGAGCGCGCCGCCCGAGACGTGGCTCGCACGCTGGGCCGCGCCGCTCGATTGGAGATTCACGGCGGCGCCCTGGAGTTGGACCGCTCGTTACTACAGGCACTTCGTGAGCCGCTGCTCCACCTCGTGCGCAACGCGGTGGCACACGGGCTGGAAGCACCGGAGCAGCGACGCATCGCAGGCAAGCCGGAGGAGGGCCGCGTCGCCCTCACCGCGCGCCTGCGAGGCAGCCGCGTGCAGGTGACGGTGGAGGACGACGGACGTGGCCTCGACCTGGAGGCCCTGCGAGAACAGGCGCGGGCTCGCGGGCTCGACGTGCCGGAGGACGACGCGGACGCCGCGCGGCTCGCCTTCCTTCCAGGCCTGTCCACCGCGACGGAAGTCACGCGCGTCTCGGGCCGGGGCGTCGGCCTGGACGTGGTGCGCACGCAGGTGGAAGCCCTGCGCGGCACGGTGGAGTTGGCGACGCGCCCGGGCCAGGGCACCACCTTCCTCCTCGATGTGCCCCTCACGCTGAGCACCCTGCGCGTGCTGCTGGTCTCCGCGAGCGGGCAGACACTCGCCCTGGCCAGCGAGAGCGTGGCGCGGCTCGTCCGGTTGGCCTCCAGCGAGGTGCGCGAGGTGGAAGGCCGTCCCATGTGGGCCTCCGGTGACGCGCTCGTGCCCCTGGTCTTGCTGGCGGACGTGCTGGGCCTGCCACCCGGTCCTCCGCGCACACGGCGGAGCGCGGTGGTGCTCGCCGCCGGTACCGCGCGCGCCGCGCTCGTGGTGGACGAGGTGTTGTCCGAGCAGGAGACCCTGGTGCGCTCGCTCGGCGCGCGCGTGCGCCGGGCGCGGCACGTGTCCTCCGTGGCGGTGCTGCCGGACGGGCGGCTGTCGCTGTTGCTCAACCCCGTCTCCCTCGTGCGCGCGGCGGGAGGACGGCCCTCCGCGGCACTGTTCCCCGCCCCCGCGGCCCAGCGGACGAGGCGCCGCGTGGTGCTGGCGGACGACTCGCCCACCACGCGCGCGTTGGAGCAGAGCATCCTGGAAGGCGCGGGCTACGAGGTGGTGGCGTGCGTCGACGGCGCCGAGGCCTGGGAGCGGCTCCAGGCGGGCGGCGCGGACGCGCTGGTGCTGGACGTGGAGATGCCCCGCATGGACGGCTTCGCGCTCACCGAGGCCGTGCGCGCCTCGCCGCGCTTCTCGCGGCTGCCGGTGGTGCTCGTCACCGCGCGCGGCAAGCCCGAGGACAAGGCGCGCGGCCTCCAGGCCGGCGCCAGTGCCTACCTGGTGAAGAGTGCCTTCGACCCGACGAGCCTGCTGGAGACGCTGAGGCGACTGTTATGAGGAACAACCCGTTGCGAATCGTCGTGGCCGAGGACTCGCCCACCGCGCGCCGGCTGCTGGTGGAAATCCTTCGCGCCGACCCCGGCCTCACGGTGGTGGGAGAGGCGAAGGACGGCGTGGAGGCGGTGGAGCTGGTGCAGCGCCTGCGGCCGGACCTGGTGACGATGGACATCCAGATGCCGCGCATGGACGGCCTCGACGCCACCCGCCGCATCATGACGGAGGTGCCCACGCCCGTCGTCGTCGTCTCCACGCTGGTGGAGCGCGACATCCAGACGTCCATGGCCGCGCTGCGCGCCGGAGCGCTCGCCGTGCTGCAGAAGCCGGTGGGCCCGGAGTCGCCGGACTTCGACGCCGAGAGCCGCCGCCTGCGCGACACCCTCAAGGCCATGGCCGAGGTGAAGGTGGTGCGCCGCTGGCCCGAGCGCGCGACGCCTCCCGCGCCCCCCGCCGTCACCGCCCCCGCCGCTCCCGTGCAGCGTCCGGCGGTGGTGGCGCTGGCCGCATCCACCGGAGGCCCGGCCGCCCTCCACCGCGTGCTGTCCGAGTTGCCCGCGGACTTCCCCGTGCCGCTGCTGGTGGTGCAGCACATCGCCCTCGGCTTCAGCCAGGGCTTCGCCACCTGGCTGGGCACCGCCGGCCCCCTGCCGGTGAAGGTGGCCGAGGACGGCGACCCATTGCTGCCCGGCCACGTCTACCTCTCGCCGGACGACCGGCACCTGGGCCTCCATGGCGAGGGGCGCGTGGAGGTGTCCCGCGCGGCGCCGGTGAATGGCTTCCGGCCGTCCGCCACGTGGCTGTTCCGGTCCGTGGCGCGCGTGCACGGGGCGCGCTCACTGGCGGTGGTGCTCACCGGCATGGGCCAGGACGGCCTGGAGGGCGTGCGCGAGCTTCGCGCCGCGGGCGGCTACGTGCTGGCCCAGGACGAGCCCACCTCCATCGTCTACGGCATGCCGGGCGTGGTGGTGGGCGCCGGTCTGGCGCACGAGGTGGTGCCGCTGCCCTCCATCGCCTCACGGCTGCTCCAGGGAGTGCGGCTGGGGGTGCCCGCTCCCTGAGTCGCACTATCGGCTTTCCGTAAATTCGTTGCGGAGCGCCCCACGCCGGGATGGTCCGGCGCGGCCCAGGTGTCATCATGGGGCCGGACCTGTACTGCGCATGGAAGCCCTCCCTCCCTCTCTCGCCGCCGCGTTCACCGCGCTCCCCGACCCCACCTACGTGCTCGACGCGATGGGCCGGGTCGTCGCGTGCAGCACGGCGGGAGCACGGGCATTGGAGCGCACGCCCGCCGAGCTGGCAGGCAGGCACTGGGGCGAGCTGGGCGTGTCCGCGCGGGACTTCGCCCTCCTCGAGACGACGCGCGCCCGGGTGCTGAGCACCGGCGCCGCGGAGACGCTGGAGCTGACGTGGCCCACGGAGCTGGGCCCTCTCCGGCACGCGCTGGTGCTCACACCGCTGCCGATGCGGGACGGGTGCGAGGCCTGCGTGCTGGTGACGGCGCGGCCCCTCACCGAGGCCGAGGCGGTGTACTCGCGCGCGCTGGAGTTGGAGCAGGCCTCGCGCGCGGAGGTGGAGCAGGCCGAGCGGCGGCGCTCGTTCCTCTACCAGGCGATGACGACGCTGTTCACCCATCCGCCGGACCCGCAGGGCATGTACACGCTGCTGGCGCACCTCGCGGTGCCGGACCTCTCGGACTGGTGTCTGGTGGATGCGCTGGAGCAGGGCCCGTGGGTGACGCGCATGGCGGTGGCGTGCCTGGACCCGATGCAGCAGGAGCGCTCGGGCTCGCTGCCCATGCGCACGGAGCTGCGCGACGACGCGCCCGTGGGCCTGCTGCGCGTGCTGCGCACCGGGGAGCCGGAGCTGGTGCCCGCGGTGACGGACTCGCTGTTGCGCGCGGCCTCGGCGGAGCCCGCGCACCCGGCGCTGCTGCGGGCGCTGCAGGCGCGCTCGTACATGATTGTCCCGCTGCGAGCGCGCGGGCACACGCTGGGCGCGGTGACCTTCGTGGCGTCCGGCTCCGGGCGGCGGTACGGGCCGGATGACCTGGCGCTGGCGGAGGACCTGTGCCTTCGCGCGAGCCTCGCCATCGACAACGCGCGGCTGGTGGGTGAGTCACGCCGCGCGGCGCGGGCCCGTGAGGATTTGCTGGCCGTCGTGTCGCACGACTTGAAGAACCCGCTGGGCGTGGTGCAGCTCGGGTCCGCGCTGCTCTTGCGTGGCCCTGGGAGCAAGCCCGGAGGAGAGAGCGTGGCGAAGCAGGCCACGCGCATCCAGGACGCGACGGAGCGGATGTCGCGGCTCATCTCGGACCTGCTGGACTGGGGACGGCTGGAGGCGGGAGGGCTGCCGCTGGAGTGGGGTGAGCACGCGGTGCCGGCGCTCGTCACCGAGGCGGTGGAGTCCATCCGCCCGCTCGCCGAGGCCAAGGGCCTGCACCTGAACATCGAATTGCCCGCGAGCGACGTGCGCGCGCGGTGCGACCGGGTGCGGGTGCTCCAGGTGCTGGGCAACCTGCTGGGCAACGCGGTGAAGTTCACCTCCGCTGGCGGCGAGCTCGCGGTGGGCGCGCGGATGCGTGGCCCCGAGGTGGCCTTCCACGTGCGCGACACCGGCGCGGGCATCGCTCCCGAGGCGCTGCCGCACATCTTCGACCGCTACTGGCAGGCGCGCGACGCGGCCAGCAGGGGCACGGGCCTGGGGCTCGCCATCGCCAAGGGCCTGGTGGAAGCGCACGGCGGCACCATCCGCGGGGAGAGCACGCTGGGCGAAGGCAGCACGTTCACCTTCACCCTGCCGGTGGCCACGGGCGCGGCGCTGGTGTCAGCAGCACCGGCGGCTCGCGCGGTGTCTCACGACTGAGCTGTCGCCCGGTACTCAACACCTGACACCCGGCGCGTGGATGAAGTCTTCTGCTCGCACGTCCCAGCGGGAGCCCGGCCCTCCTCGCATGCGATGGCGGACACTGTGTCCCGCGTGAGCGCCGAATGCCGTGCCGGGGCCGGTAGAGTCCCGCGCAGTCATGCTCAGCGCGGAGCCGCTTCCCACCGCCTTCCTGTTGACCGTCTGCGGCGCCCTGCTGGGACTGAGCGTGCTCTTCAGCCGTGCCTCGGGGCGCTTCGGCATTCCCGTGGCGCTGCTCTTCCTGGGCGTCGGCATGGCGGCCGGCACCGACGGCCCGGGCGGCATCTCGTTCAGCGACTACGGCTTCGCCTTCCGCCTGGGCACGGTGGCGCTCGTCCTCATCCTCTTCGACGGCGGCCTCAACACGCCGCTGTCCGCCATCGAGCACGCGCTCCGCCCCGCCGCCGTGCTGGCCACGGTGGGTGTCGTCGCCACCGCGGCCATCATGGGCGTCGCCGCGCACCTGCTCTTCGGCTTCTCGTGGACGGAGGCCATGTTGCTCGGCGCCATCGTCTCCTCCACCGACGCGGCGGCCGTCTTCGCCGTGCTGCGCGGCAGCGGCCTCACCCTCAAGCGCCGCGTGGGCACCACGCTGGAGCTGGAGTCCGGCCTCAACGACCCCATGGCCGTCATCCTCACCACCGGCCTCACCCACGCCCTCGCGAGCGGCAAGCGGCCCGGATGGGAGTTGGTGGTGGAGGCCGTGGTGCAGATGGTGGTGGGCGCGGGGCTCGGGCTCGCGATGGGCTGGGCCGGGCGGCTGCTCCTCAAGCGCCTGCGCCTGCGCGTCGCCGGCCTCTACCCGGTGATGACGCTGGCCCTCGCGCTGCTCGCCTACGGCGTGCCCACGCTGCTGCACGGCAGCGGCTTCCTCGCGGTGTACGTGGTGGGCATCGCCCTGGGCAGCGAGACCATCCGCTACCGCACGGGCCTCTTGCGCATCCACGATGCGCTCGCGTGGCTGTCCCAGGTGGGCATGTTCCTCGTGCTCGGGTTGCTCGTCTTTCCCCGTAGGCTCTTCGACGTCGCGCTGGAGGGGCTGGGGCTGGCGGTGGTGCTCGCCTTCGTGGCGCGTCCCGTCGCGGTGCTGCTGTGCCTGCTGCCCTTCCGCTTCCCCGCGCGGGAAATCCTCTTCACCGGCTGGGTGGGCTTGCGCGGCGCGGTGCCCATCATCCTCGCCACCTTCCCCGTGCTGTCCGGAACGCATGGGGCCCGCGAGGTCTTCACCATCGTCTTCTTCATCGTGGTGGTGAACGGGCTCATCCCCGGCGCCACCGTGCCCTGGGTGACGCGCCGGCTGGGGCTCGCCTCCAGGGCCCCCGAGCCGCCCCCGGCCGTGCTGGAGATTGCCTCCACGCAGCTCCTCAACGGCGAGCTGAGCGCCTTCTACATCGGCTCCGCGTCGGCGGTGGCCGGTGAGCGCGTCTCCGACCTGCCCTTCCCTCCGGGCTCGGCCGCCATGCTGCTGGTGCGGGGACAGGAGCTGATGGCGCCCCGCGGCGACACCGTCTTCCAGACAGGAGACCACGTCTACGTCTTCTGTCACTCCGAGGACCTGCCGCTCCTGCGCCTGCTCTTCGGCCAGCAGGAGGACGAGTAGCCCGGGTGTTCAGGACGGACATGCCAGGGGGCACCGGAGGACAGCGTCCCCGGAATGGAGGTACCATTCCCCGTCGTCTACCTCTCGGCCCGGTTGGGGTGGGAACATGCGCCGTGAGCACGCCCAGCACTCCATCCTCGTGGTGGAGGATGATCAGGACATCCGCGAAGCGGTCGCCGAGCTGCTGGAATTGGAGGGCTATGCCGTCTCCAGCGCCAGCAATGGCCAGGAGGGGCTCAACGTGCTCGCCACCCTGCGCCAGCCGTGCCTCGTCCTGCTCGATTTGATGATGCCGGTGCTCACGGGCTACGAGTTCCTGGAGCGCCTGCGAATCACCGGCACGCAGTCCCTGGTGCCGGTGCTCATCATGACCGCGAGTCACATCAACGAGCTGCCCAACGGAGCCGCGGGACTGCTGCGCAAGCCCGTGGAGATGGCCCACCTGCTCCAGGCGGTGGCGCGCTTCTGCCAGCACGGCTGAGTCCGGCCCCGGTACCCGGTGGCGGCGGCCGGCGAGGACCGGAATGAACGTTCCTTCCGCCGCACCGGCCGCCGGGCGAGGACCGGAATGAACGTTCCTTCCAGCGCCGCCCCGCCAGAAAGGCGGGCCCTGCCTCGGGCGGACCTCTCCGGAACGGTGGGTCCGTCAGGTCCCGGGCCTGCCTGAACGGGCAGGTTCCAGGCTCCATCCACCCGGCCGCCCGGGCCACGTTTGCCGCCGCCGCACCGTCCGTGCGAGGAAGAGCGCCATGTCCTTCCTGCATCAGGCACTGGTGTTCCTCGGGGCGGCGGTGGTGGCGGTGCCTCTGTTCAAGCGGCTCGGGCTGGGGTCGGTGCTGGGTTACCTCACGGCGGGCGCGGTCATCGGTCCATGGGGCGCGAAGCTCGTCACCGACGTGGAGAACATCCTCCACGTGTCCGAGCTGGGCGTGGTGCTCCTGCTGTTCGTCATCGGCCTGGAGCTGCGGCCCACGCGCCTGTGGGAACTGCGCCGCTCGGTGTTCGGCATGGGCGGCGCGCAGGTGCTCCTCACCGGCGCGCTGCTGGCCGGCATCGGCATGGCGCTGGGCATGGTTCCGGGCGCGGCCATCATCGCCGGCTTCGGCCTGTCGCTGTCCTCCACCGCCTTCGCGCTCCAGCTCCTCGCCGAGCGCAACCAACTCACCACCGGCTACGGGCGGCTCGCCTTCGGCATCCTCCTCTTCCAGGACCTGGCGGTGATTCCGCTCCTCGCGCTGCTGCCGATGCTGGGAACGAGCCCCACCGCGTCCACCGAGCCGGGCTGGCTCACCGGCCTGAAGGTCGTCGGTGTGCTCGTGGTCGTGGTGTTCGCGGGGCGCTACCTGATGCGCCCGGTGTTTCGCGCGGTGGCGTCGTTCCACAGCCAGGAGCTCTTCACCGCCACCGCGCTGCTCGTCGTGGTGGGCACCGCGGCGCTCGTGAGCGCGGTGGGCCTGTCCATGGCCCTGGGCGCGTTCCTCGCCGGCGTGCTCCTGGCCGAGTCCGAGTACCGCCACGAATTGGAAGCGGACATCGAGCCCTTCAAGGGCCTGCTGCTTGGCCTGTTCTTCATCGCGGTGGGCATGTCGGTGAGCCTGGGGCTCATCGTGGAAAAGCCGCTGCTGGTGGGCGGGCTGGTGCTGGCATTGGTGGTGGTGAAGGGCGCGGTGCTGTACGGGCTGGGCCGCTTCAGCCTGAAGCAGGACGAGCCCGCGCTGAGCCTGGGCGTCGTGATTTCACAGGGTGGCGAGTTCGCCTTCGTCCTCTTCGCGATGGCCGTCTCCTTCCGGGTCATGGACCGCGCGCTGGCGGACCTGCTCGTGGTGGTGGTGGGCCTGTCGATGGCGACGACACCGCTGCTGTACGCCGCGCACGAGCGGTGGGTGCGGCCGCTCTTCCAGAAGAAGGCGGAGGCGCGCGAGTTCGACGTGGCGCCCGAGGAGGACAACCCGGTCATCATCGCCGGCTTCGGCCGCGTGGGTCAGGTGGTGGGCCGCATCCTGCGCCTCAAGCGCATCGGCTTCACGGCGATTGACGCGAGCCCCGAGCACATCGACTTCATGAAGCGCTTCGGGAGCAAGGTCTTCTACGGCGACGCGTCGCGGTTGGACCTGCTGCGGGCCGCGCGCGCGGACAAGGCGAAGGTGTTCGTGGTCGCCATCGATGACGTCGAGGCGTCGCTGCGCACGGCGCAGGCGGTGAAGGAGCACTTCCCGCACCTGACCATCTTCGCCCGCGCGCGCAACCGCGTGCATGCGTACCGGCTGCTGGACCTGGGCGTCCGCCACGTGATGCGAGAGACGTTCGCCGGGAGCCTGGAGATGGGCCAGGACGTGCTCATGAGCATGGGGCTCACGTTCTCGGAGAGCCACCGCGCGCTGGAGCGCCTGAGAGACCACGACGAGGAGCTCGTGCGCGAGGCGGCGAAGTTCTACAAGGACGAGGCGAAGCTCGTGGAGCTGGCCACTCGGGGACGCAAGGAATTGGAGAGCCTCTTCGAGCAGGACGACGCAGACCGTTCGAAGTCCGCGTGAGCGTCCCCACGCATGAGCGCGCACGTCCCGAGAGTCCGCCTCCACGCATCCGAAGCCGACGGCTCGGTGCTGCTGGCTCGGGAGGTCATCCGGCTCGTGTTCTACCTGCCGCGTCCGGAGCCTGCTGCGCCCCTTCGAGGGTTACCGCTTCGTGGACGAGCTCGCGAGCGAGGACGCTACCCCCTTTCTGCCGACCCAACTCAAGACGCAAAGCGAGACGGCGGTCCTCCTCACCGGGCTCGAACCCCAGCCCAACGGATTCTCGTTCAGCTACCGGGCCCGCCTACCGTGGCGCACGTCGCCCGCGGGAAGCGTGAGCCTGCTGAGCGCCACGCTTCCCTCTGAGTACCTGGAGGAACACGGCCCCGGCAGGGTGCGGAACCTGGCGATGGAACTGGCCTCACTGCTGCCCTTCTCCACGGGGCATGCCGGCCTCTCCTTCGAGCTGTTTGGGAGGAGGAGCCGTGCCCTGTCGCTGATGCGCGAGGCGCTATTCCGTCATCCGGGAATCGACCTTTCGCGGGTCGGCGTGGAGTCGACCCTGGGCACTCAGGTCGATGGCGTGCACTGGCTGGACTTCCTGGGCCCACCCGTGCTGGACGCGCTGGGCGGAGTGGACGGACTGCGGAAGCGGTTGAGCACGCCCCAGACACACGTCGAGGAGATGAGCAGTGGTCGCGCCCTGGTGTCGCTGGGGACGTGGCCCGAAACGGGAGACCTGGCTCGCGGCGAAGACCTTCCCGCATACCGCGAGCTGGCTCGGGTACTGGAACCACGACTGCACGTATTCGAGCCGCGCTTCGCCCGCTCATGGACGGGGTTCACAGAAGAAGACGTCAGGCGCTGGTGGCGCCGCTTCCTCGATTGAGCCGTTCCGGTACGTGCCCACCCAGCAGTGGCGGGACTCCCTCAAGCCAGACATCGTCCTCCACGCCGCTCGCGACCCGGCCCGCGTGCAATGTGTCCATGACTTCAAGTTCCCCTGCTCCACCGCGAACAAGAGCGACCCGCTCGGCAGCGCGGGAGTGAGCGCGCAGTTGACGAGGTATGAGGAACTCGGTGGCAACTGCCCGCCGGCCATCGTCACCCCGCAGCTCGGCATCAACCGGGAGTGAGCGGTTCTACCGGCTTAACGCCATTCCAAGATATTCCCTGTTTCACCGAACCCCGCATTCAACATGGCCGCATTCCTACGTCTCGGGTGGACCCCGTGACGCAGGGGGGCTGCTCCTCGCGTTTCCGCCTGTGACACGCAGTGCACAGGAGCCCGGCTGCCCTCGCGCGGGACGAGGAGCGGGGTATGGTTCACGCCTGGATGTGCTTCTCGCTCCCCGCACTCCTCGCCGTCACCCTCACCAGCGCGCCCGGCACAGCGCGCGAGATGGCCACGGCTCCGTCCGCGGTGGAGCCTCTCCGCGCACTCGACTCTGAACTGGGCACCGCCGTCGGCCTCTTCACCGGCGGCTACGGCTTCGAGGGCGGACGCTGGGAAGACGCCTACCTCGCCAACACCACCTCCGCCCGCTTCCTCCTCGGCGGCTTCACCCTCGACGGCGGTCTCCTCTCGCTGCTGCCGCTGGAGCGCGGCGGCCCCGGTGCCAGCACCACCGTCTCCGCGCGCCTCGGCTACACCGCTGAGCGCTGGAGCGTCGTCGGCGGCGCCGTCGTCGGCCTCGGCTACACGTCCCAGCCGTTCCTCCAGGTCCTCCCCTCCGTGAAGGGCATGTACCGCGTGGGCCCCGTGGACGTGGAGGCCGGCATCTTCGATGCGAATGGCCAGGTGCCCGCGCACCTCGGCGCCTCCTACGGGCCCGTGGGCCTTGCGTACGTCTTCCCCCTCGGAGGCCGCGCTCGCGTGGACATTCCGCTCGCCGCCCGCGCCGGCGTGCGCCTGGAGGGCTTCGTCTTCCAGTACGGCGACGTGCGCACGTCGCTCGTCACCGTGGGCGTCGTCGGCCGCCCCTCCGCCTCCGCGCGCGCTGGAGGCGCTTCTGCCGGAGGCGCCTCATGAGCCGCCGCGCGTTCCTCGCCCTGCCGCTCGCGCTCGCAGCGTGCAGCGACAGGCCCGCCTTCGACGCGGAGGACATCCGCCGCGCCACGCTCGGCACCGGGCTGCCCTCGGGCTTCCTCCTCGGCACCGCCACCGCCAGCCACCAGATTGAGGGCGGCACCGTCAACGACTGGAGCGCGTGGGAGCAGGGCTCCTTCCCGGACGGCCGGCCACACATCAAGGACGGCAGCGTGTCCGGCGACGCGGCCCAGTCCTGGCAGCGCTTCGACACCGACGTCGCGCTGATGAAGACGCTGGGTGCCAATGCCTACCGCTTCAGCCTGGAGTGGAGCCGCCTCCAGCCCGCGCGCGGCGAATGGGACGAGGCCGCCCTCACCCGCTACCGCGAGCAGGCCCACGCCCTCCGCGAGCAGGGAATCACCCCGCTGGTGACGCTGTACCACTTCACGCTGCCGCAATGGGTCGCCGACGCGGGAGGCTGGGAGAACCCCGCCACGCTCGACGACTTCGAGGCCTATGCCGCCCACGTCGCCGAAGCCCTGGGCGCAGACGTGGACTGGTGGTGCACCGTCAACGAGCCCAACGTGCTCGCGGTGTTCGGCTATCTCGACGGCGTGTGGCCTCCGGGGAAGAAGGACACCCAGGCCATGGCCACCGCGCTGTCGCACCTCATCGAGGCCCACGCGCGCGCCGCCCGGCAGCTCCGCGCCCGCGACACCGTGGACGCCGACGGCGACGGACATGCCACCCGCGTGGGGCTCGCCCACCACGTGCGCATCTTCCAGCCCGCCACCGGCTCCACCGCGGACGTCACCGCGGCCGGGCTCACCGACTCCTTCTTCAACGAGAGCGTCCCGCTGGCGCTGCGCACCGGCCGCATCCGCCTGTCCGTGCCCGGCAGCGTGAGCATCGACCGCGAAGTCACTGACTTGAAGGGCTCCAGCGACTGGCTCGGCCTCAACTACTACTCGCGTGACTACGTGCGGCAGGACTTCCGCGAAGCGTCACTTTCCAATCAGTACGTCCCCTCGGGCCGCCCGGTGAATGACCTCGGCTGGGACATCTACCCCGAGGGACTCTACTTGTTCCTCCTCCGCTTCCGGGACCTGGGCATCCCCCTGTTCGTCACGGAGAATGGAATGGCGGACGCGGAAGGAAACCGGCGACCGGATTACTTCCGTAGCCATGTGTACGCAGTGGAGCAGGCAGTGAAAGAGGGGGCAGATGTGCGCGGCTACTTCCACTGGAGTCTCATTGACAACTTCGAGTGGGCCGAGGGCTACACGCCCCGCTTCGGCCTCTTCCATGTGGACTTCGGCGGCCCCGACAAGCCGCGCACTCCCACGCCCGCCGTGGAGAGCTTCCAGGACGTCGCCCGCAACCTCGGCCTCATGCCCGTACCTTGAGGGCGCGCCTCCACCCCGTGTTCACCCCTTGATGGCCTCTGGGCCCACCCCACCCCGACGACGCATGGCTTCCACCCCCGCCAAGAAGCGCCAGCGCCCCCCGGCGGCCGCGCCCCCCTCCGAGGCGCCCGCCGTGCCGCTCCACGCGCTCCTGGAGGGCCTGCCGGACGCCTTCTTCCTCCTCACCGCGGAGTGGCGCTTCCAATACATCAGCCCCCGCATGGCGGAGCTGCTGGAGGGCCGCGGCACCACCGGCGATGACCTGCGCCGCGTGTGTCCCTCGCTGCTGGAGCTGCGCCGCCACGTGCGCTTCGAGGAGTCCGCCACCGAGCAGGCCGCCGTGCGCTTCGAGCACGGCTGGCCGGACCGCGACTTGTGCTTCGACGTCCGCGTGCGCCCGGTGGAGAGCGGCCTGCTGGTGCACTGCCGCGACATCACCGGCGAGCGCCGCGCGCGCGAGGAGCTGCGGCGCACCAGTGAGACGTTCCGCTCCATCCTCGAGGGGACGACGGACGCCGTCTATACCAAGGACCTCCAGGGCCGGTACCAGCTCATCAACTCCGCGGGCGCGAAGGCGGTGGGCTACGCGGTGGAGGCCATGATTGGGAAGACCGACCAGGAGCTCTTCCCGCCGGAGGTCGCCAGGGCCAACGCCGCCAACGACAGGGAGGTGTATGCCTTCGGCCGCACCGTCACCTACGAGGACGCGCAGCCGGGCGCCGAGGGCCCGCGCGTGTGGCTGTCCACCAAGGGCGTGCTGCGGGACTCGGAGGGCAAGGTGTCCGGCCTCTTCGGAATCAGCCGCGACATCACCCAGCGCAAGTGGGCCGAAGAAGAAGCGCGCCGGCACGCGGAGTTCCAGGAGCAGCTCATGGGCATCGTCAGCCATGACATCCGCAGCCCGCTCGGCGCCATCATGAACTGGTCCCGCGTGCTCGCGGAGAGCGGCACCGCGGAGGAGGCGAAGCACACCAGCAAGCGCATCGCCACCGCGGCGGTGCGAATCGAGCGGCTCACCCGCCTGCTGCTGGACTTCACCCGCACGCGGCTGGTGGGCGGCGTGGCGATTGAGCCGCGCACCATGGACCTGAAGGACCTCGCGGCGAAGGTGGCGCACGAGTTCCGCGTGGCCTTCCCGCAGCGCCTGGTGGAGGTGGAGCACAAGGGCAACACGCAGGGCACGTGGGACCCGGACCGGCTGGGACAGGTGGCGTCCAACCTGGTGGAGAACGCGCTGAAGTACAGCCCGTCGGAGACGCCGGTGCGCCTGGCCGTGCGCGGCGTGCGCAACAAGGTGGTGCTGGAGGTGCGCAACGCCGGCCGCCCCATTCCGGACAACCTGCTGCCCCACCTCTTCGAGCCCTTCCGCCGGGGGCCGCAGACGGCCCGCACGCTGAAGATGAGCTACGGGCTGGGGCTCTACATCGTCCGGGAAATCGTCCAGGCCCACGGCGGCACGATTGAAGTCAGCTCCAGCGAGGACGAGGGCACCACCTTCACCGTGACGCTGCCGCGCCGCTCGCAGCCGACGCGGCCCAATGGCTCGCCGTCCGGGCCGCCGCCGTACGGCACGCCCCGGTAGCCGCCTCGGGTCAGCCCAGGTAGCGGTGCAGGAGGGCCTTCAGCGCCTCGCCGTCGAAGGGCTTGGGGAGGAACTCCGTGCAGCCGCTGTCGTAGCCGGCCTGCACGCTGCGCGGCTCGGCGCGGGTGCTGCAGAGGATGATGGGCGTGTGGCGCGTGAGCTCGCGCGTGCGCAGCGCCCGGCACGTCTCCAGGCCGTCCAGGTGCGGCATGACGACGTCCAGGAACACGAGGTCGGGCCGCTCCGTCTCCGCCCGCGCCAGGGCCTCCAGCCCGTCGCGCGCGGTGACGGCCTCGTAGCCCAGCTCCACCAACATGCCGTGGTGCAACAGCAACACCGTGGCCGAGTCATCCACCAGCAGGACTTTCTTGCGTCGCATGGCGCCCCCCCGGGCAAGAAACACGCGCGACTAGAGTGAGGCTACCGGCTGGCAGAGCTGACGCAGGTGCATGAGGCGCGACGGGCCCATGCCGAGGAAGCGCATGCCCATGCCGTACGGGAAGGACAGGCCGTGCCGTGGCGCGAAGGGATTGGACCAGGCCACCACGCCGGACGTCTCCAGCCGCTCGCGCGTGGTGGGCAGGTGGATGCGCAGCCGCACCGCCGTCCCCGGCCGCAGCGGCACCAGCGTGCGGATGATGAGGCCGCCGGGGCTCAGCGCGCTGGAGAAGCCGGACGTCCACTCCGAGTCGCGCGAGCCGCCCTCGCCGAACTCCACCGGGCAGCAGAAGGGCACCCGCTCCTCCACGTGCAGCGAGCCCGAGTCGCGGCCCAGCAGCGCGTCGATGCGGGGCAGCAGCGCCGCCAGCCCCGGCGCCCGCGTCCCCGGCCCCACCGCCACGGTGAGCGCCGGCACCCCCTCCAGCACCGCCCGCGAGCGCAGCGTGGACAGCAGCCGCAGCGCCGCCAGCGGCCCCTCGCCGGAGACGAGCACCAGGTGCGGCACCACGACGCCGTCCGCCAGCCGCACCGCCGCGCCCTCCACGCTGGCGCTGTAGACGAGGTGATGGCCGCACGCCTCCAGCAGCGCGCCCAGCCCGCCCCATGCACGCGGGCCGCTGGCGCCCGCCATCAGCACCACGCGGGGGCTGTAGCGCTCCACCGGGCGCACCGGAGCCGCCGCCGGCTGTTCTCCGGTGAGGACCGCCAGCCGGGCGCGCAACTCGGAAGGGCGCAGGGGCAGGAGGAGGCAGTCCTCCACGCCCTCGGACTCGCCCGCCTCCAGCACCTCGGCCGGGGTGTCCGCCTCCGCCACCATGACCACCGGCGCGGCACCGGAGCGCGTGCGCAGCGCGCTCAACGCCGGACCGCGCGCGTCCGCCACCTGCCGCCAGTGCACCAGCACCAGCGCGGGCTTGAGGCGCTGCGATTCCAGGCTCGCGGCGTCCAGCGAGGAGACCAGATGGGGCTCACCGCCCAGCACGTGCAGGGCCCGCGTCACCGCCAGCCACGGCTCCCCCGAGGGGCCCACCCACAGCACGCGCGGCGCAGCAGTCACCTGGGCGGGCGGCGGACGGATGCGTCCTGAAGCCGTCATCATGCGGTGCCTCCGTGTCGTTACCCCCCCCGGCACGCCCGTCTCGTCTGGAGTCCACGAGATATGACTAACGGACACACGACGAATACTCCCCCGAGGCTGATTCCTGGGAGAGATGGGGAATACACGACACAGAAGCGGACACCGAGACGAGGCGGAGGTCGGGAGGAGAACCCTCCCGGCGCCCCCGGGGCCGAATCCTCGGCCTTCCAACGAACGTCAGGACGGCGCGCGCGTGTCGCACGCCGGAACGACGTCGCGCGTCAGACGCGGGCGGCGTTGATGCCCGAGTCGACGGCCTGCAGCTCGTCGCCGAAGGCCACGTTGACCGTCTCACCCGTGGGCGGCTCGTAGGGCGCGCGGCCCACCTGCTTCGTGCCGAAGCGGGGGAAGAGGGGCGCCAGCACGTACACGCGGAAGCACCAGCCGAAGAAGCTGACGGGCTTCAGGTCCGGGTGGACGGAGGCCTCAATCTTCGCGTGCGCCTCGGGCAGCAGGCTCCAGTGGAGGCCCGGCGTCTCGTGGTGCACGGCGTGGAGGCCGTTGTTGAAGAGGAAGAAGTTGATGGCCTTGCCGGTGAAGCTGCGGCTGTGGTCGTGCTCGCTCCAGGGGTCCGCGTGGACGTGCTGGATGTAGTTGAAGAACATGATGGTCCACAGCGAGAACATCGCCGGGATGAAGAAGGCGAAGACCCAGATGCGGGCGCCGGCGCTGATGCCGTGCAGCACCATGGCCAGCGCGAGCAGCGCCGCGTGCGTGCCGCCCCAGATGACGTACTGAAGGACAATCTGGCGGAACAGCGGCCGGTTGCGCTCGCGGGCCTTGTCGATGAAGGCCTTGGTGGGCTCCTGCTGCCAGTACGAGGAGACGAAGGGGTAGACGAAGGCCACCAGGAAGTTGTGCTTCTTGGAGTAGCGCCACGTAATCGTCGCGTCGCCCGCCTTGTTCACGAACTTGTGGTGGTTGAGGTTGTGCGTCGGAATCCACACGAAGGTGGGGTAGCCGTAGAAGAGCGACAGCCACATGCCCATGGCCTCGTTCATCTTCCGGTTGCGGAAGGTGGGGCTGTGGTTGTGGTTGTGCGCGATGACGCCCGCCGACAATGCCAGGTAGCAAGCCAAGGGGCAGAGATAGGGAATCAGCGAGGGGGCCGCGTACATCGACAGGGCCACCACGGGCATCGCCAGACACCACAGCATCGTCCGGCGGTCAGCGGAGTATCGAAGCATGGCCGGGATACTGCCCCACCTCGTGTTCATTACCCAAACTTCCACACAACTTCAGGGAGGGGTCGCCTGGACTCTTGGCATGTAGGACCGCAGGCGCCGCGTGCCCACCCGGCGCGGAGTGTTTCCGCGTGTTTCAGCGGACGTAGCGACTGAGCAACGGCACCAGGCCGTCCAGGTGCGCGGTGGCGGAGGCGAGCCCGGCCTCCACCACGGCGCGAGGCATGCCGTACACGACGCAGGAGTCCTCGGCCTCGGTGAGGACGGTGCCGCCCGCGGCGCGGATGGCGCGCGCGCCCTCGCGTCCGTCCTCGCCCATGCCGGTGAGCACCACGCCCACCGCGTCCGCGCCCCACGCCTTCGCGGCGCTGTCGAAGAGGACGTCCACGGAGGGGTGGTGCGGCATGCGCAGGGGGTGCCTGTCCAACCGCGCCACGCCCACCGCGCCGTGCCGCTCCACCTTGAGGTGGTGCCCGGCGCGCGCCAGCACCACGCGCCCGGGGCGCAACTCCACGCCATCCTCCGCCTCCAGCACCTCCAGCGGGCACTGCGCGTCCAGCCGCTTCGCCACCGCCTGCGTGTAGCCCGCGGGGATGTGCAGCGCGAGCGCCAGCGGCGCGGGGAAGTCCGCGGGCAGCGCCGACAAGAGTCTCGTGAGGGCCTGCGGGCCTCCGGTGGAGGTGCCCACCACCACCAGCTTCCGGGCCGGCGCGGGCCTTCCCGCCGGAGCCCCACCTGGAACCGTGGCCGCGGCCTCGTCCACCTCCGGCGCCGGGTGCGGCACCGCGCGGGCCGCCGTGCGCACCGCCTCCACCAGCTCCGCGCCCAGCTCGTAGAGCCGGTCCGTGGCGAGCGCGGTGGGCTTGTTCACCAACTCCACCGCGCCGGACTGGAGCGCGGACACGGCCAGCTCGCTCTCCTCGCCCGCGCTGCTCACCACCACCACGCGCGGCGCGGAGGGCATGGAGGCGAAGGCGCGCAGCACGCCCAGCCCGTCCAGCCCGGGCATCACCAAATCCAGGGTGAGGACGTCGGGAGCCAGCTCGGCCACCTTCTCCAGCGCGTCCAGGCCGTCGCGCGCGGTGCCCACCACCTCCAACCCTTCCGCGCTGGAGAGCACCTGCCTGAGCACCTTGCGCGCGAAGGCGGAGTCATCCACCACCAGCACGCGGATGCGAGCGGGGGCCGTCATGCACCCTCCCGGGTGTAGAAGAAGGCGCCGCGCCGCTCCTCGCAGGAGAGCGCGGTGCCGAAGCGCATCAGCGACTCGGAGGTGCCCACCAGCAGGTGGCCGCCGGGCCGCAGCGCGCGGGTGAGGGACTCCACCACGCGAAGGGCCGTCTCGTCCTGGAAGTAGATGAGCACGTTGCGGCAGAGGATGGCATCGAACGTCCCGAGCGTCGCCACCGCCGCCGCGTCCACCAGGTTGACGCGGCGCCAGTCCACCGCGGCCGCCAGCTCCGGCTTCACGTGCGGGCGCCCGTCGCGCACCTCCAGCCAGCGTCCCTCCACCCCAGGCGGCAGCGCGCGCATGGAGCGCAGGTTGTGCTCACCGGCGCGCGCCCGCTCCAGCGCGCGGGGGCTCAAGTCACTGGCCACCAGGTCCACGCCAGAGAGGACGCCGCGGTCCGCCAACATCATCGCCAGCGTGAGGGGCTCCTCGCCGGTGGAGCACGCGGCGCACCACACGCGCGGGCGCCTGCCGGCGTGCACCGCGGGGGCGAGCACGTCCTGCGCCAGCACCTCCAGCGGCAGCGCCTCGCGGAAGAAGTACGTCTCGTGGACGAGCAGCGAGTCCACCAGCGTGTCCAGCGCCTCGGAGCCCGCCGGGTCGTAGCGGAGGTAGTAGTAGTAGTCGAGCAGCGAGTCGAAGCCCGCCTCCTCCGCGCGCATGGACACCTTGTCCTGCAACAGCTCGCGGTCCTCCGGGGCGTAGTGCAGGCCGGCGCGCTGCTCAATCAGCGCCGACAGGATGGCGAACACCTGCGGCGACATGGAAAGCGAGGGCATGGCGTCACATCACCGGCCCAGCGCCAGCAGGCAGGCTCGCCGCACCTCGGCGTCCTCGTCGTGCGTGGAGGCATGCTCCAGCGCCTCGCGCGCCTCCACGGTGCCCAGCGCCGCCACGGCCGGAGCCGAGGCGCGCCGGCCCGCGGGGCTCGCGGACACCAGCGACTGCAGCAGCGCGGCGCGCGAGTCCGCCCGGCGCATGCGGGCCAGCGCCGCCACCAGCAGCGGCGCCGTCACCTCGTCCGCCGCCTCCAGCGCGGCGAGCAGCCCCGGCAGCCGGCCGTCGATGGGCAGCGCCAGCGCGCTCACCACGCGCTCGCGCAGCGTCACGTCCCCCAGCAGCGTCACCAGGGCCTGCGTGGCCGGCACCCCGGCGCGCGTGGCGAGGAAGCCCACCGCCGCGCTGCGCACGCTGTCGTCCCTGTCGCTGGCGGCGCGCAGCAGCGCGGGCAGCGTCTCGTGCGCGTCGTACTCGGCCACCGCGGAGAGGGCGACGAGCCGCGTGGCCGCATCCTCGGAGGCCACCGCCTCCAGCAGCACCGGCAGCGCGTCCGGACGGCGGGCCACGCCCAGGCCCAGCAGCGCCGCGCGGCGCACGTCCGCGTCCGCGCTGGAGGCCGCGCGCCGCAGCGCGGACATGGCCCCTTCCGTGTGCATGTGCGCCAGCGCGTCCACCACCGCCACGCGCACCTGGCCCGCGTCGTCGTCCGCCAGCGCGACAATCGCGTCCGCGGCGGCCTCCTCGTTCAGCTTCCCCAGGGACTGGCACGCGTAGTAGCGCACCCACGGGTCCCTGTCGTTGAGGCCGCCCAGCAGCGTGGAGGTGATTCGCGCCTCCTTCTCCGTCTGGCCCAGTGCGCGCATGGCCGCCGCGCGCGTGCGCTCGGACTCGTGCGCCGCGGCGAGGAGGAGCGCGTCCACCGCGCGCGGGTCCTCGATGAAGGGCAGGCCGTAGATGGCCGCGTCGCGCAGCCGCTCGTCCGGGTCTCGCATCGCCTGGAGCAGCACGTCCAGCCCGCGCGGGTAGCCGAAGTAGGCGATGATGCGCAGCGCCGCGCGGCGCAGGCGCGCGTCCGGCGAGCGCGCCGCCTCCAGCGCCATCCGCTCCGTCTCCTCGCTGCCCAGCGACTGGATGGCCCCCACGGTGGCCTGCACCACGCGCGGGTCGTCGTCCACCAGCCGCGCGAAGAGGGCCGGCACCGCGGCCGGGTCACCGATGCGCGACAGCGTGTCCGCCGCCAGCGCGCGCACCGCCGCGTCCCGGTCATCGAGGCACGCCAGCACGTCCGGCACCGACGCCGCCCGGCGCCCCACCAGCGGCAGCAGCACGCGGCGGCGGGCGCTGTCACCATCGCGAAGGGCGCGCAGGAGCTGGGCGTCCGCGTCCGCGCCCAATTCCGCCAGGGCGCTGGCCGCCGCGCGCGCCACCGCCGGGTCCGGCCCGTCCAGCAGCTTCAGGAGCCCCGCCGCGGCGTCCGGCCCGCCCACCCAGCCGAGCAGCCGCGCGAGGGCGGCCTTCTCCGCCGAGTCCGCGCCGTTGAGGGCCTGCGACAGCCGCCGGCCCAGCATCGCCACGTCCGCGTCCCCGCGCAGCGCCGCCTGCACCGCGCGCGCGCCGCCGAAGCGCTGCACCTGCGACTCGTGGATGTCCACCAGCGCCACCGCCGCCCCGCGCACCAGCGCGTCGTTGCCCCGGCGCAACAGGCCCACCAGCGCGGGCACCGCCGCCTCCTGGCCGGTGCGCCCCAGCGCGCGCGTCGCCTCCAGCGCGTAGAAGGGGTCCGACAACAGACCCAGCAGCGCGGGCACGACGATGGGGTCCCCGCAGCGGCCCAGCACGTCGATGGCGGGGAAGATGCGGAAGAAGTTGCCGCTGCCCAGCGCCGCCAGCAGCGTGTCCACCGCCGCTCCACCGCCGATGCGGCCCAGCGCTTCAATGGACGCCACGGCCACGTTGTCGTCCGGGTGGACGGTGAGCCGGGCCAGCAGCGGCACGGAGCGCCGGCTGCGGCGGCGGCCGAGCACCTGGGCCACGTCGCAGACGATGGCCGGGTTGGAGTCCTCCGCGAGCGGCTCCAGCGCCACCTCCACGTCGCCCGAGGACGCCACCAGCGCCTCCACCGCGGCGGCCAGGCGCGCCTCGTTGTCGCGGCGGTGGCGGAGCACGTCACGCAGCGGCGTCACGGCCGGGCTGCCCAGCCGCGCGAGGGCGCCCACCACGGCGCGGCGCACCGCCCAGCTCGGGGCGTCCAGGCCGGACACCAGTGTCTCCAGGCTGCCGGAGCCGCGCCGGGCGAGCTGCTCCACCGCCTCCACCTGCGCGCGGTCATCCGCGGACAGGGAGAGGGGGTGGCCCTGGGCCGAAGAGGTCGCCGTCACGCCTGCTGCTCCCGGGGCCGCGTGGCCCCCGACTCGGTGTTGCGCGCGCCGCCGAGCAGGCCGTTCAGCCGCGCGAGGCTCTCCGCCTGCTCTCCCTGGAGCCGCGTGAGCTGCGCCAGCCGCCCGGCCACCTCGCGCACCTCGGTGGCGGTAGCCGTGGCGGTGCGCGTCTGCTGCGCGGTGGTGGTGACGATGTCGCGGGCCCGCAGGCGCATCTCCTCCACCCCCTTGGCCAGCCCCTCCGTCACCGAGGTGGCCTCCGTGCTGGCGCGCGCCACGGCGGCCACGCTGGTGGCCTGGCGGGTAGCGGACACGGCGAGGGAGCCCAGCGCCTCCGTCTGCTCATCCAGCGCGCGCGCCGTGGACTTCGCCACGCGCCGCACCTCGTCCGCGCCCTTCACCAGCGAGGTGAGCGCCTGCGCCTGCTCCTCGGTGGCGCGCGTCATCTGCGCCGCCAGCTTCGCCACCTGGCGGCTGGCCACCTCGCCCTGCTTGAGGGCGCGGGCCTGCTCGGACATGCCGCGCGCGGACTGGGCCACCTGCTTGCGCGTCTCCTCCATGGCCCGCGTCACCTCGGAGGCGGCCTTGGCCTGCTCGGCCAGCCCCAGCAGCGTGCGCTGGGTGGCGGTGGCCACCTCCTGGGACAGGGTGCCCACGGCGGCCACCTCCTTGCTCTGCGCCGCCACCGCCCCGCTCACCGTCTGCACCAACTGCCGCATCTGCACGGAGGCCTTGGCCAGCTCTCCGGCGCCCACGGCCTGCTCCTGCACCGCGCGCGACACCTTCAGCGCCACCTCCGCCAACTGGCCGTTGGAGCGCACCGCGTCCCGCAGCGCGCGTGCCTGGTCCGCCGTGGCCTGCGTCGTCTGGCGGGCCATGCGCCGCATCTCCGTGCCGCCCTGGGCCAGCGACTGCGCCGCCTGGGCCTGCTCCGCCGACGAGGTGCTGATGACGCGCCCCTGCTCGCTCACCCGCGCCGTGGCCTGGGCGAGGGACTGCACCGCCTGCACCTGCTCGGAGGACGCGCGCGACACCTCGCGCACGTTCTGCCCCAGGTCCTCCACGCCCTTGAGGATGGTGGACAGCGCCCGCTCCGCGTCGCCCACCAGGGACGCGCCCTCGTCCGCCGCGCGCACGCCCTCCACCGTGGCGCTGGCCGCCTCGCGCGCCGTCGTCTGGAGGCCCCGGACGATTTTGGCCACGTCCGCGCTGGCCGCCGCCGCCCGGTCCGCCAGCGCGCGAATCTCCTCCGCCACCACCGCGAAGCCACGGCCGTGCTCTCCCGCGCGCGCCGCCTCGATGCTGGCATTGAGGGACAAGAGATTGGTGCGGTCCGCGATGAGGTTGATGGTCTGGACGATGTCGCCAATCTCCTCCGCGCGCTTGCCCATCTCCTTCATGACGCCGGAGGACTCGACGATGGACTGGCGGATGCGGCCGAAGCCGGCGATGGAGCGCGCCACGGTGGCGCCGCCCTCGCGCGCGGTGGTGCCCACGCGCTCGGCGGTGGCGCGGGCCTCCTCCGTCATCTGCGCCACCCGGCGCGTGGACGTCTCCAACTGCGTGGACGCGGTGGCGCTGCCGGCCGCCAGGGTGTTGATGCTCTCCGCCGCCTTCGCCACCTGCTGCGCGGAGCGGGCGAGCTGCTCAATCGTGGCCGCGTTGGCGTCCACCACGGCGGCGTTCTTCTCCGCGGTGGCGGCCACCTCCTCCACGCTCGCGGCCACCTCCTCCACGGTGGACGCGGTGGAGGCGGCGTGCGTCTCCATCACCCGCGCATGCTCGGCCACGCCGCGCACGCTGCGCGCCAACTCCTCCGTGGTGCTGGCCGTCTCCTCCACGCCGGACGCCATGCTGGTGGCGTCGCGGGCCACCTCGCCCAGCACCTTGCCGATGCCCACCACGGCGTTGGACACCGACGCCACGCGCTCGCCCACTCCCTGCGAGTCCGCGGCCAGGCGGGCGATGCCCTTGGCCATCTCCTCGGCGGTGGCGGCGACTTCTTCCGTCGCGGCGGCGCTGGACTGGTTGCGCGCGACGAGGTCCGCCACGGTGGCGTTCATCTCCGTCATCGACGCCAGCAACTCCTCGCTGGAGGCGGCCAACTCCTCCGCGTTGGCGCTCACGCCCTTCACC
Source organism: Pyxidicoccus sp. M6 (assembly GCF_055568925.1). Taxonomy (NCBI): domain Bacteria; kingdom Pseudomonadati; phylum Myxococcota; class Myxococcia; order Myxococcales; family Myxococcaceae; genus Pyxidicoccus; species Pyxidicoccus sp. M6. The sequence continues at coordinate 12,389,293 of NZ_CM145714.1, forward strand.
GAGCGCGACGCCTGCTCCAGCGTGGCGGCGGTGGCGTCGGCCGAGGTGGCCAGGTGCGCGGCGTCCTTGCGCACGCCGGCCACGGAGGCATTCACCTCCTGCAGCGCGCCCGCGTTGCCCTCGGCCTCCTGCTGCAGGCCGCGCGCGGAGTCGCTCACCGTGCGCTGGGAGCGCACCAGCTCGTGCACCGACAGGCCCGTCTCCTCCACGTGGGCGGCGACGGACTCAATCGCGGCGCGCACCTGCTCGGAGGCGGCGGCGTTCTCGTTGCCGCTCGCCGCCAGCCGCGTCGCCAGGGCCTCCACCGCCTGCACCATCACGGCGCTCTCGTGCACGCTGCGCGCGGTGCTCTCGGCCAGGGTGCGCGCGTCGTCCAGCGCAAGGGCTCCGTTACCGTTGTCCGTCGCCATCCGGCGTCTCCTCCCCGATGACCCGGGGGAAATCAATGAGCATCACCAGCCGGGGCCCCACCTGGGCCACGGCCTTCACGAACCCGCGCGCTCCCTCCATGACCAGCGGAGGGGGCGGCTTCACCTGCGCCGGGTCCAGCTTCAGCACCTCGCGGGCGCTGTCCACGAGCAGCCCCACCGTGCGCTGCCCGAGCTGGCCCACCACCACGCGCGAGTCCAGCGAGCGCTGCACGGGCGGCAACCCGAAGCGCACCCGCGCGTCCACCACGGGGATGACGCGGCCGCGCACCTGCACCAGCCCGGCCACGTGGGACGGAGCGCCCGGCACCGGCGTGGCGCCGGTGTAGCTCTCCATCTGCAGCACGTCCGCCGCGGGCAGTGCGTACTCGGCCCCGTCCACCTTGAACACCACGTGCAGCACGCTCATGTCGCGCGCTCCCTTCCCGGCACGGGCTCCCGCCGACGAGCGTTGCTCCCCCTGGCCGCGCCCAGTGCCGCCAAATCGAGAACCAGCGTGGGCTGTCCGTCACCCAGGTCCGTCGCGCCAGCCACGCCGGGCACCCGCACCAGCGGGTCCTCCAGCGTGCGCAGCACGATTTCCTGCTGGCCGAGCAGCCGGTCCACCGCGAAGGCCACCGGCTCACCGCGCTGGCGCACGATGAGCGCCTTCGTCCCCGCGCCCTCGCGCCTGTCCGCCCCCTCTCGCCCGAGCAGCCGCTCCAGCGACATCACCGGCACCGCGCTGCCCCGCCGCTCCACCAGCACCACGCCGCTGGCGCCCGCGGGCCGCACCAGCTTCGCCGGGTCCACGTCGATGAGCTCCTCCACCGAGCCCACCGCCACCGCGTAGCGCATGCCCGCGCACTCGAAGACGAGCGCGTCCAGCAGCGTAATCGTCAGCGGCACGCGCAGCCGGAACGTCGTGCCGGCGCCGGGCCGCGTCTCCAGCCGCAGCTCGCCGCCGAGCTGGTCCACGGCGATGCGGCGGACGATGTCCATGCCCATGCCACGTCCGCTGGTCGCGGTGGCGGCGTCGCGCGTGGAGAAGCCGGGGCGGCAGAGCAGCTCCAGGAGCGCGTCCGACGTCGTGGGAACGGGCACACCCGCGCGCGCGGCCACCGCCCGCGCGTCCACGCCGCGTCCGTCGTCGATGACGCACAGCTCGAGCAGCCCGCTGGCGCCACCCTGGGTGATGAGGCGCACCACGCCCTCCTCGGGCTTGCCGGCCGCGTGGCGCTCCTCGGGTGTCTCCAGCGCATGGTCCACCGCGTTGCGCACCAGGTGCACCAACGCGGGCAGCAGCCGGTCCGCCACGGCCTTGTCCAGCTCCGCGTCGCCCACCTCCAGCTCCAGCCGCACCCGCTTGCCCGTGCTGCGGCGCAGGCCGCGCACCAGCAGGGGCAGCCGCTCCAGCACGTCCGCCACCTTCACCATCCGCAGGCGGATGATGGCCGCGCGCATGTCGCGCAACTGGCGCCCGTTCTCCTGGAGGATGGCGGTGAGCTCGCGCGTGGGCGCGCCCGCGGCCGTCAGCGCCGCCACCGCGCGGGTGAGCCGCGAGCGATTGACGACGAGCGCCGCCAGCCGCTCCATCGCCTCGTCCAGCCGGGACACCTCCACCCGCAGGCTGCCCCCGCCCCGGCGCTGCTCCTCGGGCTCGTCCTCCACCCGCGACGCCACCGCCTCCAGCTCGGGCTCGGACGGCGCTTCGGCTGGAGCCGGCGCGACGGGCGCGGTGGCCAGCGAGCGCACCGAGGCGGGCGGGCCTCCCGCGGCCTCCAGCAGCGTGTCGTCCTGTGCGTCGGTGAGCAGGAGCAGCGCGAAGGTCAGCGAGCCACCGCCCGCGGCGGGCCCGGAGAGCGGCAGCACCTTCACCGTCTCGGCCAGCTTCGCCATGCGCTCGCGCACGCTGTTGATGGTGATGCCGTTGGCGGCGCGCTCGGCGCCCGGCACGAAGTCCAGCCGCACCGCGCGTTTCCCCGAAGCGGCCCCGGCGGTGAGCTGCTCCCGCTCCGCCGCGGACAGGCGGGAGGCGAGCGTCGCGTCCAAGTCCAGCGTGACGGGCGCGCTCTTCGCGGGGCCGGTGCCGAGCGCCGCCGCCTCCAGCGCCTCCAGCCGCTCCAGGAGCCCCGCGGGCACGGGAGAGGCCTGCTTCCCGGCGGCGAGCTGCCGCACGCGCCCCTCGATTTCACGCAGCCCCTCCATGAGGGGCTCCACGCTGGCCTCGGGCAGCCGGCCTCCGGCGCGGTCCGCGTGGCGCAGCGATGTCTCCATCCAGTGGGCGATGGAGACGATGGGCTCCACGTCCACCATGGCGGACAGGCCCTTGATGGTGTGCAGCGCGCGGAAGAGCTCGCGGACGGCGCGCGGGTGGGCGAGCCCCCGCCGCACGCTGGCCTCCACGGCGAGCAGGTGCCGGTGGGCCGCGCCGAGCAATTCCTCCGCCTCCGCCAGGTAGGCCGGAAGGAAGTCCGCGAGGTCCACCGAGCCGGTCACCCGCGCGTCTCCTCCAGCAGGGCTCGCGCCTCGCCGAGGATGGCGTCCGGGGTGAAGGGCTTCGTCATGAAGCGGTTGGCGCCCACCGCCAGCGCCCGGGCGCGCGACGCCTCGTCCCCACGCGTGGTGACGATGATGATGGGCAGGTTCCGGAGCCTGTCCTGCCCCCGGACGAACTCGACCACCTCGATGCCGCCGATGTCCGGCATGTTCAGGTCGAGGACGAGCAAGTCATACGGCTGGAGCGACAGGCGCTCGATGGCCTCCAGCCCACTGGAAGCGTGGGTGAAGGTGAGGCCTGGATAGGGGCGCAGGCACGCGACGACCATGTCGCGCATCACCTTGCTGTCATCAACGACGAGCACCTCTGGCATGGCTTCCCCTGGCAACGAGTGCCGACCCTAGAGCGATTCCGTGAAGATGAAAGAGAAGGCCGTACATATGGCCTTCGCAGCGCCCAGTGGCCGACAATCGTACGCAGGGACAGCAGCGCACCCGGACGGAAAGTGCCTGGAGGGCCGCTCCTGAGGTGCAATCCGGTGTCACGTGGCGGACCGCCCGCGAGCCGCACTCCGGTGCCGTGTAACGGGACGCCCGCGAGTTGCCATCCGGAGTCAGGCGGCAGGCTGCCCGCGAGTTGCCATCCGGCCGCGTGAGCGAGCGGGCCGCCTGCCCGGTGGGGAGGCGGGCCCTGGCACGGGGAGCCATTCCACGTGCCGCCCGCCCGCGCCTCGCCTTGCGACGTCTCCGCGCTGCTTTACGGTCCATTCAGGGCGAGGTGGCGCCAGGGTGACGCCACCCACCTCTCAACCGAAGTCAGAGGAGGGATTCGAAATGGCCGACATCACCCGTCGCGAAGGCAGCATTCCCCGCCGCGAGCGGGACCCGTTCTCCCAGATGCAGGAATTGATGGGCTGGGACCCGTTCGAGGCGATGACCCAATTGCTGGGCGGCGGTCGCGGCGCCGTCCCCACGTTCGTACCCGCCTTCGAGGTGAAGGAGACGAAGGACGCGTTCATCTTCAAGGCGGACCTGCCCGGCGTGCAGGAGAATGACCTGGAGATTTCGCTGACCGGCGACCGCCTGGTCGTCAGCGGCAAGCGCGAGTCCGAGAAGCGCGAGGAGAACGAGCGCTACTTCGCCTACGAGCGCAGCTTCGGCTCGTTCAGCCGCGCCTTCACCCTGCCGGAGGGCGTGGACTCGGAGCACATCGCCGCGGACCTGAAGGACGGCGTGCTGAACCTCACGTTGCCCAAGAAGCCCGAGGTGCAGCCCAAGCGCATCAAGGTGGGCGGGGGCAACGCCGGCGGCGAGAAGCCGAAGGCGTAATCACGCGGTAGCGGTTCCGGGATGCGCGGGGCCCCAGTCGCCCTGAGGCATCCCGGTAACCGGGTTGCACCTGATTCCCGAGAGGAAAAATCACGGCCGGAGTGCGCCGTCAGCTTGCCTGCCCCTCACCCGGGCGGTAAGAGGCGGACCGCTGTCTGATTCTGCAAATCAATCTCATCTCCTCCCGGGAGTCCCCACATGAAGTGCTTCCGCCCCGTCCCGGCGCTGCTCGCGCTGTGGCTTCTTGCTGCCTGCGGTTCGGACGTCGCGTCCGTGCAAGGCGTGCCCGCGCCGCCGGCCATCCAGGTGCTGACTCCGGAAACAGGCGCGTCGTTCGACGAGCCCACGGTGCGGCTGTCCGGCACGGTGGGAGCGGCCGGTGGCCTGGCGTCGCTGACGGCACGGGTGAATGGCGGTGACGCGCAGGCGGTCACCGTGACGGAGACGCAGCCACGCCACTACGTCTTCACGGTGGAACTCGTCCTGCCCGAGGGCGAGAGCGAGGTGCGGCTGGAGGCGGAGGACGCGGTGGGCGGGCACCACGCGCGGACGCTGCGCCTGCGCCACACGCCGGACCGCACAGCGCCACAGGTGCAGGTGCTGTCGCCGGTGGCAGGACAGGCGCTCGGCGTGCGCCGGGTGTCCGTGGACGCGCGCGTGACGGATGACCGGGGCGTGGTGTCCATCGCCTACGTGCTCAACGGCGGCGAGGAGCAGGAGCTGCAATCGAAGCCGGGCGACGCCGGCGCGCTGTCCTTCGCACTGACGCCCCAACCGGGAGCGAACCAACTGGTCCTCCGTGCGAGGGACGCGCGCGGCAACGTGGGCGAGAGCGCCGTGGCCTTCCACTTCGGAGGGCTGGCCACCGCGGGCGGGCTGCACAGCGGCCTGCTGCGCGACGGGCGCGTCCACGCATGGGGCCGCAACAACCGTGGGCAGCTCGGCCTGGGCGCGGCGGTGACGGCGGACCAGAAGCAGCCGCAGCTCGTGCCCGGACTCGAGGGCGTGGCCTCCATCGCCTTCAACCAGAACTTCTCGGTGGCGCTCCGCTCGGACGGGACGGTGTGGACGTGGGGGGAGAACGCGGACGGACAGCTCGGGCTGGGCACGCCTCCGGAGCCGGGGCAGCCGCACACTCCGGACGTCACCCTGCGCCGCGAGCCCACGCGCGTGCCGGGACTGGAGGGCGCGGTGGCGGTGGCGCTCGGGTATCGGCACGCGCTGGTGCTGATGGCGGACGGCTCGGTGCGCGCGTTCGGCAACAACGCCGACGGGCAGCTCGGTGACGGCACCCGCGAGTCGCGGGACTACCCGGTGCAGGTGCAGGGGCTGGCGGACGTGGTGAAGGTGGTGGGTGGCTCGCAGCACTCGGCGGCGCTGAAGGGTGACGGCACGGTCTGGGTCTGGGGCCGCAACAGCTACGGCAACCTGGGGACGGGGAGCGCGGACTCGGAGGGGCACCCTGCTCCGGTGCAGGTGCCGGGACTGGAGCACGTGGTGGACCTCGCGAATGGGAGGGACCACCTGCTCGCGCTGCACGCGGATGGCACGGTGTCCGCGTGGGGCCTGGATGCCAGCGGCCAGCTCGGCACGGGAGCCGTCAGTGCCGGGAAGCAGAGCGCGACGCCGGTGCAGGTGAAGGGGCTCACGGACGCGCGCGCCGTCTTCGCCAACGGCAACTTCAGCTTCGCGCGGCGGGCGGATGGCTCGCTGGTGTCGTGGGGGCAGAACGGCAACGGACAGCTCTGCGTCGGAGACGATAAAGACCGCCTCGAGCCCACCCCCGTCGCCACCGAGGTGAGCCCCGTCGCGACGATGGGCATGGGCGCGACGCACGTGCTCGCGCTGCGCCAGGATGGCTCGCTGTACGGGTGGGGATGGAATCTCAACGGCTCGCTGGGGCCGGATGCCGTCATCGACCGGTGGTCCTATACGAATCCCATCGCGGTGCCGGTGCCGTGAGGTTGCGCATCACCCTGCTCCTGGGCGCCCTCGGCCTCGTCGCGTGCAGCGACGAGGAAGGAACGAGCACACCGCCTCCCATCGAGGAACCAACGCCCGACGCCGGCTCCGAGGAGCCGCCACCTCCTCCACCGCGCCACGACGTGGTGGAGGCGGGCGAGGAGCGCCCCGGTGGAGACACCAGCATCACGCCTCCAACCGCGGCCACCGCCTTCAAGCGCCCGGCCGCGAACCTCACGCTGGAGCGGCGCGCGGAGTTCTTCACCGGCGAGGCCGTCTTCGAAGCGGACTGGCTGCCCGCGCCCAACACGACAGCGGACCGGGACGGGCTGGGCCCGCTGTTCCACTCCGTCTCCTGTCTCGCCTGCCACGTGCGCAACGGGCGGGGCCGACCTCCCGAAGAGGGCGAAATCGCCAACACGCTGCTGGTGCGCCTGTCGGTCCCCGGCACGGATGCCCATGGAGGGCCGCTGCCGGAGCCCAACTATGGAGACCAGCTCCAGCCCCGAGCAACCTCGGGCGTCCCCGCCGAAGGACAGGCGCGCATGCACTGGACGGAAGTCCCCGGCACCTTCGCGGATGGAACGCCCTACTCGCTCGCCGCGCCGGAGCTCCAACTCACCGACCTCGCGCACGGCCCGCTGGCTCCGGACACGCGCACGTCGGCGCGCGTGGCACAGCCCCTCATCGGACTCGGCCTGCTCGCGGCGGTGCCCGAGGCGACGTGGCTGGAGTGGGCGGACCCGGACGACACCAACGGAGACGGCATCTCCGGACGGCCGAACCGCGTCTGGAGCCGGCGCGAAGGCCGCGCGGTACTGGGGCGCTTCGGGTGGAAGGCGAATCAGCCGGACCTCGAGCATCAGAACGCGGCTGCACTGCTGGGGGACATGGGCCTCACCTCTCCGCTGTTCCCCGATGAAACATGTACTGAAACACAGACGGCCTGCCGCGCGGCGCCCAGAGGAGGCACGCCGGAGGTCAGCGAGTGGCAGGCCCGAGCGCTCGACTTCTACACGCACCTGCTCGCGGTACCGGTGCGCGAGCGCGTGGACGCATCAGAGGTCCTCGCGGGCAAGGCCCTCTTCCACCGCGTGGGCTGCGCGCGCTGCCATCGCCCGTCACTCACCACCGGCACGCTGGAGGGCTACCCGGAGCTCTCCGGCCAGCGCATCTGGCCATATACGGACGGGCTGCTGCACGACATGGGCGACGCATTGGCGGACGGCCGTGAGGACTTCCTCGCCACGGGCCGGGAGTGGCGCACGCCGCCGCTCTGGGGTCTGGGCCTCATGAGCACGGTGAGCGGACACACCCGCCTGCTGCACGACGGCCGGGCACGCTCACCGATGGAGGCCATCATGTGGCACGGCGGAGAGGCCGAAGCCGCGCGCGAGGCCGTGCGTCGTCTCACGCAAACAGAGCGCGACGCCCTGCTCGCCTTCCTGGACTCGCTCTGAAGCGAAGGGCAACTGCTGAAGCGCTCGGCGTCCGCTGCCTGCTTCGACTCGCGCTGAGGGAAGGGCGGAACGTGGCGCCCCGCCCTGCCCCTCAGGCCCGCGCGGCCCGCACTTCCGTCGGGCCCGAGCGTGGCAGGCGGATGCGGAACGTGGCGCCCTCACCGGGCGTGCTGTTCACCGACACCTCGCCCCCGTGCGCCTCCACGATGCGCCGCAGCCGGTACAACCCGAGCCCGAGCCCACCGTAGTGCCGCACCGGCACCGCGCGCTCGAAGCGGCGGAACAGCCCGTCCACCCGCCCCGGGGCAATGCCGATGCCGTGGTCCGTCACCACCAGCGTCGCCATGTCCGGCTCGGACTCCAGCTCCACCTCCACCGGCTTGCCGGGCCCGAACTTCATCGCGTTGGACAACAGGTGCGTCACCACCTGGGACAGCCGCGCCACGTCCCACTTCCCCGGCGTGGGCGACAGCGGCTTCACCACCAGCCGGCAGCCCACGCGCGCGGCGGCCTCCTCGGAGCGCGCCACCACCTCGCGCACCACCGACGCCAGGTCCACCTCCTCCAGGTGCAGCCTCGGCGCGCCGCCCTGCAACTGCGACACGTCCAGCAGCGACTCCACCAGGTCCGCCAGCCGCTGCACCTGCCGGTCCGCCGCCTCCAGCGCCCGCTCCAGCCGCTCCGGCGCGGACGCCACGCCCGCGCGCAGCACCCCCTGCGCCCCCTGCACGCGCAGCCGCAGCGCCGCCAGCGGTGTGCGCAGCTCGTGCGCCGCCACGCTGAGGAACTCGTCCCGCGCGCGCACCGCCTCCTGCGTCTCGCGGTACATGCGGAGCTGCTCCGTCACGTCGCCGATGATGCCGGCCATGCGCACCGCCCGCCCCTGCGTGTCCCGCAGCGCCCTGCCCCGGCTGACACAGGAGCGGAAGCCACCGGTGACATGTCGCAACCTGAATGACACGTCATACGGCACGCCCCGCTCCAGGTGCGCGGCCAGCGCGGCCAGCACGTCCGCCCGGTCCTCCGGGTGAATCAGCTCCGTGAAGGCCTCGTACGTGCCCGCGAAGTCCTCCGGCCGCAGGCCCAGCATCTCCAGCAGGCGAGGGCTCCAATAGAGCGTCTGGCGCCGCAAGTCCCAGTCCCAGATGCCGTCATAGGAGCCATTCACCACCAGCCGGAAGCGCGCCTCGCTCTCACGCGCGGTGCGCTCCGCCTGCTCCAGCAGGCCCACCCGCCGCTCGAGCTGCCGCACCATCCGGTACAGGTGCTCCTCGGTGCCCAGGTCCGAGGGCGGCGACACGTGCGCGGGCGCCCCCGAGCGCAGCTCGTGCAACAGCGCGCCCACCAGCTCGTCGCCCTCCTGCGTGCGCCGCACGAAGCCGTTGGCCCCCACGTTGTGGGCCATGCGCAAATCCAGCTCGTCCGGCGCCACCGTGTGCGTGAGGATGACGGGCACGCGCGCCAGCCGGGGGTCCTGCCGCAGCGCCAGACACAGCCTGAAGCCGTCCATCCCCGGCATCAGCGCGTCCGCCAGCACCACGTCCGGGCCGCGCCGCTTCGCCCACTCCAGCGCCGTCACGCCGTCGGCCGCCATGAGCACGTCGAAGCGCAGCGGCAACAGGTGCAGCTGGAGCAGCTTGCGGGACACCGGGTCGTCGTCCGCCACCAGCACCGTGGGCCGCGCAGACCCGGGCAGCTCGCGAGCCTCCGGCGGCAGCGCCTGCCGTACGCCCTCCACCAACGCTCCCAGTGACAACGGCCGGTCGAGGAAGCCGAGCCCCGGCAGGTCCAGATGGCGCAGCCCGTCCTGCTCGGCGGGGAAGGCCATGACGCGCAGCTGCGTGCCCGCCAGCGACAGGGCCCTGCGCAGCGCCTCCTGCCCCGCCGCCGTCCCCGCCACCAGCAGGCCCGCCGCCACCACCAGCACGTGCGCCGGCTCGGCGTGCAGCAGGGTGATGGCCACCGGCACGTCCGACAGGGCCGTCACCCCCCACCCCTGGCTCTCCAGCGCCAGCACCTGCACCTCTCGCATGGAGCCAGCTTCTTCGACGAGCAGGACGGTGGGCTTCATCACGGCGATTCGGCGGGAAGGGCGGGCAGGCAGGACGCGAGGGGCGCCCTGAGATGAAGAAAAGTCGCAGTCTGGGCACCGGGGGCCGTGAGTCAAGCCATCCGAATACAAGTGTTCTCCGGTGCAAATCGGCCAGATACCCGACCCGCCTCGGGAACACGCATCCGCGGCGCGCGTTCTTCCGACAATCCAATCCGGGGGACTTCGGACAACGTATCTCCATGACGGATGCAGCCACGGCCGCAGCAGTAGCCTCGTCAACACGGACAGCATGGGTTACCACCCTCCTGCCGTCCGGGCGCCAGAAGGCCGTGGCCGCCAGGAGACCTCCGGGGTCACTCCCTCGGGACAAGCCTTGCGACCTCTCAGACAAACCAGCGTTCTCCCGGGGCAGCACACAGGGAGCGAGGCACCCCACCCGGGTACCCGTAGACTCGGTATCTACCTGCCTACCAGGGCAATCCAGATTCTTGTGCAAGACAGTTGCATCTGCGTCACGAGCGCCCGGCTGTCCCCACGCCCCGGAGAGTCGTACCGGACCCGCCGGGTTGGTTCGTGACACAGGTGAAAATGCATGGCAGTTGCGTTAATTGAGAGGACATCATGGGAGCCAAGAAACTTGCCGCGCAGCCGAAGCTCACCGAGTTCCAGGACCGCATCCGTGCCGCGGGCCTGCGCAGCACCGCGCCCCGCGTGGCGGTGCTGAGGGAGTTGGAGAGCGCCTCCTCGCCGATGAGCCACGCCGACCTGGTGGACTCGCTCGGTGACGAGGGTTACGACCGGGTGACCATCTACCGCAACCTGACGGACCTCACCGAGGCCGGGCTGGTGGTGCGGGCGGACCTGGGGGACCACGTGTGGCGCTTCGAGCTGAAGCGCGAGGGTGAGGCGCATGGCAGCAGCCATCCGCACTTCACCTGCACCGACTGCGGCACCGTCGCCTGCCTGCCGGAGGAGTCGGTGCGCATCGCCTCGTCCAAGGGCGTGCCCAAGGCCGTGTCGCAGCGCTCCGTTGAGGTGCAGCTGCGCGGCCTGTGCGACCGCTGCGCGTGACGGACGGCGGGACCCGCCTTCGCCCCCTCGCGGGGTGAGCGGGCCCGCCCAGCTACCGGCCCCGGGCGTGTGACGTGAAGCCTCATTCAGGAGGCTGCGCGCCCGCCGGGGCCCCAAGCGCGGACGGTGGAGCCACCGCCCGCGCTCGAGCCTTCATCCGAGCTACTGGACGGTATACGCCACCGTGCCGCTGCAGCTGCCGCTCGAGTAGCAGCCGGCGCGAATCTGGTACGTGCCCGCCGTGGTGGCCTTGAAGCTGGCGAACGACAGCGTGCCGCACGAGTCGTCGTTGGACGCCACCTGCGTGGTGCCGTTGTACAGGCGCAGGTACGTGTCACCGGTGCCCGAGGCGCCCGCCACGGAGCAGGTGCCGAAGTTGAGCGTCTGGCCGGCGGCCAGGGTGACGTTGCGGTTGGTGGTGTTCTGCTGCGCGCTGTTGGTGTTGGTGGCCGTGAAGGTGAACGTCACCGGCGTGGGCGGCGGCGGGTAGCCGGCGCACAGGCGCGTGCTGGTGGCCACCGCGCAGTACGCGTCGATGGCGGGGCGCACGTAGGTGATGTCCTCGCCGCGGCAGCCCGTCTCCGTGCACTTGTTGACGATGCTGCAGCTCCCGTTGGCGACGTAGTCCGTCTCGCCGCGCACCAGGATGCCGGCCACGGTGTAGCCCGAGTTCTCGTACACGCCGGAGCCGGAGTTGCCGCCGAAGGTGTCCGTGCTGGCCACGAAGTAGTCCAGCGTCGTCGCACGCGCGTCGCGCACCGAGCCGCCCGAGTCAATCTTGAAGGGAATGCCGCTGCCGGAACCAATCACCGTCACGTTGGTGCCCGCGGCCAGCGCGCTGTTGCCCGCGCGGATGGGAGCGGGCGTGAAGCGCGGCGTGGCCACGCGGTCCAGCTTGAGGATGGCGTAGTCCAGGTTGCGGCCATTCACCGTGGCCTGCTGCCGCGCGACGATGGACGTGCACGAGAAGATGTCCGCCGTCGTCACCGTCTGCATCGCGTTGGCGGCGGTGCGGTAGAAGTTGAAGACGAGGCGCGTGCTGGTGCACGCCGACGCGCTGGTGACGCAGTGGCCCGCGGTGAGCACCAGGTCATCGTCGATGAGCGTGCCCGAGCAGAACGCCGGCGTCAGGTCGCTGAGGAAGCGCTCGGTGGAGCAGAGGTTGTAGGAGCTCTGCAGCGTGGGCGCGTTGAAGGTGACGACCCCCGTGGTGGTGTTCACCGTGTAATCCGACGTGTTCATCAGCGCCACGGTGGACTGCTGGGCGCGGGCGCGCAGGGTGGCGTCCGCGTGCGCGTACACGTCCGTGCGGTTGTCCGTGCCGTAGACGACGGGCTGCTGCTGCGTGCCCGAGGGCGCGCCGTCGGCCGGCGGCGGGGCCTCCGGAGCCGGGCCGCACGCCGCCATCGAGAGGGTACACAACAGCGTGCCGAGCAACGTCCTGCGGGTGGTGCGACGGGGGACTCGCATCGTTGGACACTCCAGGTGAGGGTGAAGGCCCCCCCGCAAAGACGGCAGGGGTGGCCATCTTCCATGCTCCCCTCGCCCGGGAATATCCGCAAACCAATCAACAAAAGAAGTATCAGCGATTCCTGCCGCTCTCGCTTATTGCAACTGAGCTACAATTTCTACGCCCCGCCAGAGGGTGATCCACGCCGCTACAGGGTGGGCGCGGGACGAATACAACCTGGCACGTTCCTTTCCGTTGGATGCTGAGCAGTCGTCTCAACTGCCCTGGGGGCCGCGCTTCCTTCGGGGTGGGGGCGGACGCATCTACTCGTCGGTGTGGAGCGGGCCTGTCTTCCCGACCGCGCCGGAGGACCGGGTGCAACCGCTTCAGACACTGCTGGTCGTGGACGACGACCTGGACATTCGAGACGCACTCCAGGACGTCTTCGAGCTGGAGGGCTACGCCGTCCTGCTCGCGGCCGACGGCCTGGAGGCACTGGCCCAGCTCCGCCAGGTGGAGACGCCGCCGCGGCTCATCCTGTTGGACCTGATGATGCCGCGCATGGACGGCTTCGCCTTCCGCGAGGCGCTCCGCCACGACGCGGCCCTGTCGGACATCCCCGTGCTGGTGGCCAGCGCGGACCTGGACGTGAAGGGCGCGGCCGAGGGACTGGACGTGGCCGGCTGGCTGCGCAAGCCGATTGACCTGTCCGAGCTGTTGACCGCCGTGAAGCGCCTCAGCCAGGCGGCCTGAGCCCTGGCCGGCCTCGCCTGCCTGCCCCCCAATCGGGAGGCTTGGGCGCGGGGCCGAGCAGGTTGGCGCGGGCCACGAGCCTCCCCACCCTTGCTCCCAGAAGTCAGACAACTGACCGAAGGGAGAGGGAACCATGAAGAAGCTCGTCGCCACGCTGGCCCTGTGCATCGGGACCGCGGCGTTCGCTCAGCAGAAGCAGGAAGCGCCGTCCCAGCAGCAGATTCCCGCGCCCGACGCGGAGAAGAAGATGGACACCGGCGTGGACGCCACCGAGGTGGGCCCCGCCATCGGCAACACGGCGAAGAAGGCCGTCGGCGCCCAGACGGAGGACGAGGGCACCTTCAAGATGGACAAGGCCATGAGCCTGTCCGGCACCATGAAGGACGCCACCGCGGACGGCGTGAGCATCGCCCGCCAGGGCCTGCCCGACGCGGACCTGGACGTGCGTGACAAGACGGTGCTGATGCTGGACGGCAAGAAGGTGGAGAAGACCGACCAGATTCCCGAGGGTTCGCAGGTTCGCGCCAAGTTCCAGCTCGAGGGCCAGGAGGCCGTCGCCCTGGAGCTGCGCGCCACCAGCCCCAAGGGCACCAAGAAGGACGTGAAGAAGTCCGAGAAGAAGGAGCCCGGCACCGGCGGCTCCGGCTCGCAGGAAGTGAAGGAAGACGCCCAGAAGGCCGGGGACGAGGTCGAGTCCACGGGCAAGGAGATGAAGCAGGACGCCCAGGATGAGCTGAACAAGTAGCTTCTTCGCTCGAACAACAACGGCGTCCGACTCCGGGCCCGCTTCCCCCACGGGAGGCGGGCCCGGTCATTTCTCCTCCCGCGCCGTGCCCTCGCGCGCCTCACGGTGGGAAGAAGTTTCACCCCGGTGGGCGCTCCTCCCGGCCAGACAGGCGCGGCGGGCCCGGTACGCGGCTTGCTGTGCGGCGGTCCAGGGAGGAATCGGTGATTCGACGACTGCTGGGCGCGTGTATCGGGGTGGTGGTGGTGACGGCGTGGGCGTGCGGTGGCTCGGACAATCCGGACCCCGTGCCTTCGCGGGACGGGGACATCGACGAGCGTCCGACAGCAGACGCGGGCACGGATGCGGGCTCCGGGGAGGACGCGGGCACCGACGCCGGCATCGACGCGGGGACGGATGCGGGCACCGACGCGGGCACGGATGCCGGGACGGATGCGGGCACCGACGCGGGGACGGATGCGGGCACCGATGCTGGAACCGATGGCGGGACGGATGGTGGCACCGACGGCGGCACGGACGCGGGGACGGGCCCAGGCCCGTGGCCCACGGACACGGTGACGAACTACTCGGACAAGTACAGCATCCGCCGGGTGCAGTCGGTGGGCGTGGACGCCGCGCACAACATCTGGGTGCTGGACGGCGCGAGCATCGGCGTGCTGCGCGCGGACACGAAGCAGCTCGTGTGGACGAGCAAGCCCGTGGGCCAGGCCGCGTCGGGCTTCGGCCGGGACAAGCGGGCCACGAACTCCACCGTCATCTGCGGCGGCAAGGCCGGCGAGGCCTACGTGGGCTACGCGTCGTTCGACCTGGAGCTCGACCCCGAGTACCCCAAGCTCCACACCAACTACATCGTCAGCCCGGGTCAGTGCTACCAGCCCGACCCGAGCGACCCGACGTGCTACTCCTTCAGCCAGCGGCGGTTCGACTACTACTCGCAGGGCGACGTCGACGCGGTGAAGCTCAACGCGGCCGGCAACGACGTGGAATTGGGGGTGCACATCTACCAGTCCGCGGGCAGCAGCCGCATCACCGGCAATACACCGCTCGGCATCCAGAACACCAACGACTACCACTACGACGAGGACCGCACCGTCTTCTCGTGCGTCCGGGTGATGAAGGGCCCGTACGCGGGTGAAATCTACATCGGCACCAACCACGGCGTGACGCGCATCCGCGACTACACGTACAACAGCCACCGGCACCCGGCCTGGTGGAAGCTGACGTGGAGGGACCCCAACGACCACAGCAAGGGCTACAGCGAGTCGCAGCGCGCGGGCTACACCTACGGGCTGGGCATCGACCAGAGCGGAAACCTGCTCATCGGCAACGACTGGAAGGTTGGCATCATCCCGCCCAATGCCTCGCTGAAGTACTGGGACGCGGAGGGCCGCAAGAGCGACATGCCCGCCGACGTGGACCCGGCCATCTACGCCCTCAACATCTTCGTGGACCCGGTCAACCCTGGCGATGATGAGAAGCGCTGGGAGGATGCCCCCAAGAACCAGTGGCGCGGCTTCCAGCAGACGAAGGACGGCCTCTACTACCTGGGCAGCCTGATTGACGGCCTCTGGGAGATGAAGCCGAAGAAGGTGCAGGACAACCCGCTGAAGTACCGCGAAGAGTCGTACCGGGCCATCGAGGGGATGGGCACCAGGAGCATCCTCTCGCTGGCGGCCTCCGAGGACGGCTCGCTCTTCATCGGCACCAAGGACAAGGGGCTGTGGCGCCTGAAGCCGGACAAGACGCTGGAGAAGGTGCAGGGCGTGAGCGGCTCCGAAATCAGCCAGCTCGTGTATGACCCGACGGTGACGCCAGGGGCGCTCTACGTCCTCTCCGACGGCCGCCTGTTCGTGCTGCGCGGCTACTGAGGCAGCACATCGACGGGAATGAAGTTCTCGGGAGGGGCGTCCACTTCATGGGTGGCGCCCCTCTCGGGCATTCAGGAGTACGGCTACCGCGCGGCCCGCGCCTGCACCTGCGGCTGGGGCTCGGTGGGCAGCCGGAGGATGAAGGTGGAGCCCTGCCCCTGCGCGGAGCGCACGGTGATGCTGCCGCCCATGGCCTCCACGATTTGGCGGGTGATGTAGAGCCCCAGGCCCAGGCCGCCGTAGTGGCGCTCGGACACGGCGCGCTCGAACTTGCCGAAGAGGCGGGCCATGCCGTCCTCGGAGATGCCGATGCCGTGGTCCTTCACGGCCAGCACCGCCGTGTGGCCCTCGCCCACCAGCGACACCTCCACCGGGCGGCCCGCGCCGTACTTCACCGCGTTGGACAGCAGGTTCACCAGCACCTGCTCCACGCGCAGCGGGTCCCACGCGCCCGTGAGCGGCCCGTCCACGTGCAGCGTCAGCACGCTGCCCGCCTTCTTGAACTCCTCCGCGAAGGCATCCGCCATCTGCCGCACGAGCTGCGCCAGGTCCATCGCGCGCGGCTCCAGGCTCAGCTTGCCCGCGGCCAGTCGCGACACGTCCAGCAGCGTGTTGACCAGTCCGCCCAGCCGCGACAACTGCCGCTCCAGCACCTGCGTGCGCGGAGCCAATTCCTCCGACAGCGCGGGCTGCGAGGAGCTCAACTGGCGCTGCAGCAATTGAAGGTGCAGCCGCAGGCTGGTGAGCGGCGTGCGCAGCTCGTGCGCGGCCACGCTGAGGAACTCGTCGCGCGCTCGCACCGCCTCCTGTGTCTCGCGCAGCGCCTGCTCGCGCACGGCCCGCTCGCGCGCGGCGCCCGCGTCGCGCTGGGCCTCCACGCGGCGGCGCTCCGTCATGTCCTCCACGTAGATGCACGCGGCCACCACGGCGCCGTCGCGGCGCACCGGGTGATAGCTGGCGCGATACACGCGCACGCGCTCCGTGCCGCCGCCGTGCTCGCGGTGGATGATTTCCACGCCCTCCAGCGCCACGCCCGTCTCCAGCACGCGGCGCACGCGGCGGATGACGTCCGCTCCGGAAGGCGTACCCTTCAGCACCTCCGCCATGGGCCGGCCGAGGTGCGCCTCGCGCGGCACGCCGTTCATGGCGGCCATCGCCTCGCTCACCTCCATGAAGCGCAGCTCCAGGTCCACGAGCGCCATGCCCAACGGCACGGTGGACATGAGCTCCGCCAGGGCCACTGGCCGCGCGTCGTCGACGGGACGCGGGCGCCCCTCTCCTCCACCACCAGAAGGCGTTGTCACGTCCGGTCCCGTGTCCTGGGCCAACCCGAGCCGCGGGGTCATGGTGTACGCGTGTGTACCAACCCCGCCTGACGGCGTCACCGCGCGCCCTCCAACCGTGTGTCCAGTCTTGGAAGAATGCACGCGCCGCGCCCGGAATCTTCCTGAAATCACGGGCGTTTCCCCGTCGCTCCGGACGCCGGCCGCAGGGAGGGCAGGCGTGCGCGAAGCACCTGCTTCATCCCACCCCCACCGGCTCTCTAGAATGGAGCCGCTCGAGCATCCCCCGGCACGGAGGAACCGAACCGAATGCGCCTGAGACGCCTCGCCCGCCGCACCACGCTCCACGCTTCCTCGGCCGCTCCCGCGTACCGGGAGAACCGCCACGGTGGACGGAACGAGCTGGTGGCCCTCAGTGGAGCGGACCCCTTCCGCACGGAGCGCCGCCTGCGCTGGAGGGACCACTTCTCCCTCTCGGAGAACGTCCTCTTCCTTTCCCACATGCACGGCGAGCACGACGGGCTGCGCATCGCGCAGCTCTCCGACGTGCACGTGGGGCAGGCGACCTCGGCCGTGCGCATCCGCCGCGCGGTGGAGGCCGTCAACGAGGCGAAGCCGGACCTGGTCTTCCTCACCGGCGACTACGTGACGCACAGCCCCAAGCCGCTGCCGCGCGTGCGCGAGCTGCTCGCGGGCCTGCAGGGCCCCGTCTACGTGGTGCTGGGCAACCATGACCACTGGGTGAACGGGCCGTACCTGCGCGAGGGCTTCGAGCGGCTGGGCTACACGGTGCTGCAGAACGAGCACCGCGTGGTGCACGTGAAGGGCGCGCCGGTGACGGTGCTGGGCATCGACGACGGGCGCACGGGCCGCGACGACGTGGAGGCCACGTTCCGCGGCGCGCCGGAGAGCGGCACGCGGCTGGTCCTGACGCACGCGCCGCCGACGGTGGAGAAGCTGCCGGCGCACGCGGGGCTGGTGCAGTTCTCCGGGCACACGCACGGCGGCCAGTTCGTGGTGCGCGGCCTCACCGAGGCCATCTTCCGCCGCGCGGGCCAGCCGTACATCAGCGGCCACTACCGCGTGAATGGCAACCAGCTCTACGTGAATCGCGGGCTCGGCTTCGGCTTCGGCGGCCCGTACCTGCGCCGCGGCAGCGAGCCCGAGGTGGCGTTCTTCACGCTGCGCAGTGAGGCCGTCGCCATCGCGAGCTGAGCGGTACGCCGGACGAGGCTGCTTCTGGATTCCGGCGCCACTGTCGCTCAGGCCGCCGGGCCGCTCACTCCGGCCTTGGGGCGTCGTTGCCGCCGGGTTACCCCCGCGGGCACGGGCCGGACTGTCATTGTCGGCAATGTGACCCTCCTACGACAACGACGCGAAGATTCTGGCCTACCTGCGCTTCTACAACGTCTCGCCGCGCTCGGCGACCGTGCCCAAACACAGCCAGGCCCACGCGGCGCTCTACCATTTCGCGTACTTCGTCAGCGGGCAGACGCCCTATCCCAACGCCGCGCATCACCTCCTGCCCTGCGAGGTTTTCATCCCGAACGAGGTGTTCACGGAGGAGGAGCTCGAAATCCTCAAGCGCGTGCCCTACGACGTGAACAACGGCAAGAACATCATCTTCCTGCCGAAGGTGAAGAAGGACTGCGCGGACCTGAAGCAGCTCTTGCGCAGCCAGTTGGGGAAGGTGTGCGCGGACTGGAAGCCGCCCCGGTCCATCCCGGATGAGTTGTTCAGGCTGCAAGATGCGTATTGGGAATACGTCGTGACGTTCGGGGAGAGCCGCCCGCTGGGGATTGGCGCCAGCATCAATGCGCTCATCAAGATCAAACTTCCGAAGCGCCGGAGGCAGATTGGGGGAGCACGTGTCTGAGCCAATGAAGGCCCATTTCATGAGCTACTATCCCTGGGTGGAGGACGACGAGGACGACGCCTTCGCATGGATTACGAAGGACTCGGACTTCCTCATGCACTGCATGGACTCGTACCTCTTGCATGAGGGAGTGTCCGTGAAGTCGTGGTTCCCCACCGACAGCGTCTTCCAGCTCTCCGACGACTACGGCATCAAGCTGACCGACTCCATTCCCAACACGCTGCACCTGCTCATCGTCTCCGAGAAGCTCAAGGCCGTGCTGGAGGAGAAGTCCGGCGCGCAGCTTGAGTTCCTCCCGGTACACATCCGTAACCACAAGGGCCGCCTCATCTCGGAGCCCTACTTCATCGCCAACCCGCTGGGCGCCGTGGAGTGCATGGACGAAGCGCGGTCCAGGTTTCGCAGGTCCGCCATCCGGCCCGACTAGGTCTTCCACTTCTATCGGCTGGCCCTGGACCCCACGAAGATTCCGCCGGACGCGAAGCTCTTCCGCATCAAGGAAAAGACCAGCCTCATCGTCGTGCGAGAGGACCTCGCGGACGACGTCCTACGCGCCGGGTGTGACGGGATGATCTTCCAGGAGATGGACGACTTTGGCCGGCAGTGGGGCAAGCTCCGCGATTGAACATGCTTTGCAGCGTCCGCCACCGCCGGTGCCGCGCTTCTGGAGAGCGCACCGGAAACAAGCGGGCAGCCGGAGGAGCCATCTTCCAAAGCGCCCTGACCCGCTGAGCGGAAGGCCCGGCCCTCAGTGCCGCAGCGGCATGCCCAGCCGGCCACCGCCGAGCCCCGGCTCGGCCTTGCGGCTGCGCAGGCTGAAGGGCCCCGAGCCGAAATACACGATGAAGAGCGCGCCTCCCGCCATGGAGAGGTTCTTCATGAAGTGGATGAGCTGGTTCTGCGCCTGAACCGGGTCCGTGACGAGCCAGAACTTGTGGACCATGAAGGCCGCGGCCACGAGGAAGACGGCGATGGCCGCCGCTCCCAGGCGGGCGAACACGCCCAGCAACACCATCAGCCCCCCCAACACCAGCGCCACACCGGACGCCAGCACCGCCGTGCGCGGCTCCGGCACGCCCGAGGACTGCGCATAGGCCGTCAGCGCCTGGAGCTGGAAGAAGTGGTTCAACCCACTGGTGATGAAGATGGCCGAGAAGAGCAGCCGGCCCAGAGGCGCTAGCACGCCCATGACGTCCTCCCTGTTTCCCTCCTCCCACCCCCTCAACCCCGGCGAGCGGAAGTCATTCTCAAGGTGGCCATGGATTCCCGCGGGACAGCGGGCGCCCGGCTGCCCGTCTGCTCTCCGACGGTAGGACAGGCTCTCCGTCGGCTTGTCCCCGCTGCGACAACTCGCCGCACGCCCACCTGTCCCGGGGTACGTATGTTGCGCGGCGTCGTGAGACCCTCTCTCGCCGTCACCCTCGTCCTCGCCAGCGCCGTGCTGCTGGTCCCCGGAGCCCCCGCCTGGGCGTGCGCCACCTGCGCCTGCGGAGACCCCACGCTCACCTCCATGGGCACCGAGCAGCCGTTCTCCGGCCGCCTGCGCCTGTCCACCACGCTGCGCGCGTGGGGCCACACCGTGGGCGAGGACAACGTGAATGCCCAGCGCCTGCGCGAGGCCCGCATGGACGTGGCCGCCGCGTACGCGCCGCTGCCGTGGCTCTTCCTCGCGGCCACCCTCCCCCTCCAGGCCCGCGAGGTGCGCGACGTGAGCCTCGCCCGCGAGCGCGGCTGGGGCGTGGGGGATTTGGAGGTCAGCGCCAAGGCCTTCCTCTTCCAGGACAAGGAGTTCTCGGCGGACCACCTCTTCAGCGTGCTGGCCGGGGTGAAGCTGCCCACCTCGCCCATGCTGCACGCGGAGGATGGGACGGAGCTGGGCCTGGACACGCAGCTCGGCAGCGGCTCGGTGGACCCGCTGTTCGGCGTGGCGTACCAGCACTTCCGGGGCTCGTGGTCCTTCGTGGCCAGCGCCACGGGCTTCCTGCCCACGCGCGGCATCCAGGGCTTCCGCGCGGGCGCGTCCGTGCGCACCACGCTCGCCGCGCAGTACCAGCCGTCGACGCGCTGGGCGGTGCGGATGGGGCTGGACGGGCGCATCGAGAAGGCCGCGGACATCCACGGCGAGAAGGAGGAGGACGGCGGCGGGGTCATCGCCTACGCGTCGCCGGACGTCCTCTTCAGCCCGGCCACGGACGTCGTCCTCTCCGCGGGCGTGCGCGTGCCCTTCTTCAACCGGCTGAATGGCCGCGTGTCCCCTACTCCCATCGCGATGATGTCCGTCGCGTACGACCTGTGAGCGCATGAAGCCCTTCGTCCTTGGCGCTGCTGTCTTCTGTCTCTCCGCCTGTGGGGGTGACCGTGTGGAGGGAATGGAGCTGACCCTCGGCGTCACCACCGTGCGTACGCGGCCCACGGAGGAGGCCGAAGGGACGCGCACCTTCGTCAATGCGCAGGGCACTCGCGCGGCCTTCTCGCGGGCCCTCGTCACGCTGGGCAGCGTGGAGCTGATGCCGTGCGAGGAGGCCGGGTGGCTGCGCCTGCTGCGCGAGCTGTCACCGGTGAGCACCGCGTGGGCGCACTCGAGCTCCAGTCCCCGGCGGCTCGGCACGCCGCATGTCCTCGGACTGGACGGCGCGGATGGGGACGTCACGGAACTGGGCGTGCTGCGTCCGCCTCCGGGGCGCTACTGCCGCGCGCGGCTCACCTTCGAGCCGGCGGACGAGGATGCACAGGGACTGGACTCGGCGACGGCGGGCGCGGAGCCGGTGGAGATGGTGGGCCGCAGCCTGCACGTGCGCGGCACGGTGTCTCCGGCGGAGGGCGGCGAGGCACAGACGTTCGATGCCATCAGCACGGGGCACTCGTCCGTGGACGTGATGCTGGACTCGCTGACGCTGTCGGAGGAGCAGCCGCATGCGTCGATTGTCTTCACCCTGGCGTGGGACACGTGGCTGGACGGGGTGAACGCGCAGGAGCCCCCCTCACGTGTGGACCTGCTCGGCAACGTGGCCCGCTCCGCATCGGTCCAGGCAGCCGTGCCATGACGTGCGCCTGCCCGCCTGCTCCTGCGCGGGCCGGCATCGCGCACGCGCATGGACCTGTGTACCGTTCCACCCGGAGCCTCGCTCCTCCGAACCATGAAACCCGAGCCTGACGCCCCCGCGCTCACCGAGCCCTCCTCTCGGGCGCGCATCAACCTGGAGTGGCTGCTGCGCCTGCGATGGGGCCTGTTGCTCGGCCAGGCGGTGGTCATCTGCGTGGCGGCGTATGGGCTGGAGTTGGGGCTGCCCGTGCCGGTGCTCGCGGCGCTGCTGGGACTGGAGGCCGTCACCAACCTGTCCGTGCGCGCGTGGCTGCACCGTGCGCGGCGGGTGACGGAGGGCACCATCGGCAAGCTGATGCTGTGGGACACGCTGGTGCTCACCGGCCTGCTGGCCCTCAGCGGCGGCACGCACAATCCCTTCACCACGCTGTACCTGGTGAACGTGGCGCTGGGCACGGTGCTGCTCCCCGCGCGGTGGACGTGGGGCCTGCTGGGCTTCACGCTCATGGCGTTCGGCTCGCTCTTCGTGCTGCAGGACGTAGAGCTGCCGGCGGGGCTGTCCCGGCCCGACCATGCCGAGCTGATGCGGCTGCACATCAACGGCATGTGGGTCGCCTTCGCGGTGGCCGCGGGCTTCATCGTCTACTTCGTCCAGCGCGTCACGCGGGCCCTGGGTGCGCGCGAGCAGGAGCTTGCGCAAGCAAGGGCGCTGCACGCGCGGCGTGAGCAGGTGGCATCGCTGGCCACGCTGGCCGCTGGCGCGGCGCACGAATTGTCCACGCCGCTGTCCACCATCGCCGTGGTGGCGAAGGAGGTGGAGCGCGCGCTGTCCGCCTCCGGCACCTCCGAGTCCGTGCGCGAGGACCTGCGCCTCATCCGCCAGCAGGTGGACCGCTGCCGCGACGTGCTGGTGCAGATGTCCGCCGACGCGGGGCAGACCACCGGCGAGCCCTTCCATGCGATTGCGCTGGGAAGGCTGGTGGAGGACACGCTCGCGGAATTGCCCGGCGCCGCGAGGGTTCGCGTGGAGGTGCCGGCCGAGCTGAGCACGTGGGAGGTCCACGGCCCGCCGCGAGCACTGGCGCGGGTGCTGCGCGGACTGGTGAAGAACGCGCTCCAGGCCACGCCCGACTCGAAGCCCGTGGAGCTGCGCGTGCACGCGGAGCAGGCCAGCGCGAAGCTGGAGGTGCGCGACGGAGGGCCGGGCATGCCAGCCGAGGTGCTCGCACGAGCGGGGGAGCCGTTCTTCACGACGAAGGCTCCGGGTGAAGGCATGGGCCTGGGCCTGTTCCTCGCGCGCACGCTGGCGGAGCAACTCGGAGGCTCGTTGGAGCTGCGCTCGGCGCCGGGCCAGGGCACCACCGCGAGCCTCGCGCTTCCGGTGGGCGGCGCGCACGCGGCGGAGGCAACGTCATGACCACCGCGCACCACCCCAGTCTCATGCTCGTGGACGATGACGCCACGCTGCGTGAGCGATTGGCCCGTGCCTTCCGCGAGCGGGGCTGGGACGTCACCACCGCCGGAGACTACGACTCCGCCCTCGCCGCCGCGCGCCGCGAGTCTCCCGAGTACGCCGTCGTCGACCTGCGCATGCCCGGCCACAGCGGCCTGGAGCTGGTGAGGGACCTGGTCGCCGTGGACGCGGCCACGCGCATCGTCGTCCTCACCGGCTACGGCAGCATCGCCACCACCGTCGATGCCATCCGCCTCGGCGCGGTGAACTACCTGCCCAAGCCCGCCGACGTGGACGACCTCCTCGCCGCCTTCGCTCGCGCCTCCGGTGAGCCGTCCATCGCCGCGTCCGAGAGCTTCGAGGCGCCCTCCCTCGCGCGCGCCGAGTGGGAGCACATCAACCGCGTCCTCGCCGACTGCGGCGGCAACATCTCCGAGGCCGCTCGGAAGCTCGGCATCCACCGGCGCTCCCTCCAGCGCAAGCTGCAGAAGTATCCACCGTCCCGCTGAGAGAATCCCACTCTCCGGGTCTTTCCGACCTCGGACTCCATCCAAGTGGACCGGCCCCTGTTCGCGAGGCCCCGCTTCGCGGTAGGTGAGGCGTCATGTCCACCTCACTCACACCCCGCTCCCGCAGTGAGCTGGCTCGCGGCCGCTTCGGCCAGAGCCGCTACATGATTCGCCGTCAGTTCTTCAAGCTGTTCGGCGGCGCGTTCCACATCTACGACGAGGCAGGCAACGTCGCCTTCTACTCGAAGATGAAGGCCTTCAAGCTGAAGGAGGACCTGCGCATCTACGGCGCCGAGGACATGCAGGACGAGCTGCTCACCATCAAGGCGCGCAGCATCCTCGACTTCGGCGCCACCTACGACGTCACCGACGCGGCCACCGGCCAGCGCGTGGGCGCCCTGCGCCGCAAGGGCCTGCGCTCCATCCTCCGCGACGAGTGGCTCATCCTCGACACGAATGACCAGGAGGTCGGGAAGATTGAAGAGGAGAGCATGATGATGGCGCTCATCCGCCGCTTCCTCACCAACCTCATTCCGCAGACCTTCATCGGCAACGTGGGCGGGCAGCCCGTCCTCACCTTCAACCAGCGCTTCAACCCCTTCATCCAGAAGATTGATTTGGACTTCTCCGCCGACACCGGCAACCGGCTGGACCGCCGCCTGGGCATCGCCGCCGCGGTGCTCCTGTGCGCGATTGAAGGCCGCCAGTCCGGAGGCTGAAACACTCCGGATGTATCGCGCCCGCCTCCGCATGGAGCGAAGGCGGGCCCGTGTACCGCACCGGATTGTCGAGACACCAGGTTGGTCGTAATCAGGCCGCCTGCATTGACTGCATCAGCGCTCGCCGGGCCTGACTCGGCGAGAGGAAGTGGTGGTGTCCCAGCAGCCAGTGCTCGTTGTACCGGTGTGCCTTTCGAACGCCGGCCGTCGATCGGTTATGGGGGAGCTGAAGAACAAGGGCAGGTTGGTATGACTCACTCGCAGTGTTACGAAACTCTTCTGATCTCGGGCGCCCGCTCCGTAAGAATCTCCACGACATCTTCATCCGTGCAAATCATGAAATGCCGAAGTGCTGGATGAAATGACTGAACGAGCGGCTCCAATTCTTTGAGCTCGCTAGCCCAATTCGGAGCCTCAATCTCAAGGGCCCAACCGCGCTCAGGAAGCTGAGCCCTGAGAACTTCCCACAGCCTCAGCCTGTATCGCTCAATGATGTTGCGGTAGGCCACCACTTCTCGGAAAACGAACTCGAAGAGAGCGCCACCTGCATCAAGCACAAGGGACACATCGCGCTCACACGTGCGCAGTTCCTTCAACATTACGTCCGGTGAGCCGTCGAGCGGTGTATCCCACCGCCGAAATTTCCAGCTTTCGTATGGCATATGCCCTTGCTCGACTCAGGAGATCCTACGGAGCCTGACGTTACCACTCCTGGGGATGCCGAATAGCCAGGAACCTCTATCGGAACTTGATCTCACGAGCGCCAATACCGGGAATCTCCACATCGATTGTTACGGTCTTCCCCTTCGGGTCGCTTGACGAAATGGTACGAATACCGATTTTGCCCCGGCCATTGGCCAACGAATCGACCATGGCAGGACCATCTGTCGGTACCATGGTTGAGCCACCTGCCGCCTCAATGACATCCTCATAGACATTGAGCGCGTCGTCAGCATTTCCATCGAGAATCCTCACCCCCTTACTGGACCCCTCCTTGCCGATGAGTTGGCCGTTGGGCCTGAGAACATCTTCAATGGTCTTGCCTGATTCAACCGACGCTTCACCTGGCGACTTTGCCTCAGGCGCAGGCGTCGCCTGTTCCTTGTTTTCATTGAACAGGGCATCAAACTTCTCCTTGGCAAAGGACAGGGCACTCCCATTGTTCTTCCACGGGCAGGTGTCCATTGCCGTGCATATCGCCGCATACCCAGCAAATGCCGCAGCACCAGCAACAAGTATGGTAGCATCATCAACGCCTGCAATGTTCCCCGTCAGGTCCGAATATAGAATGGGGTTGCCATTGGCATAGACGTGGGGATGGATATTTGCGGCGGTCTTTACCTGGTCGAGGACGTGCGCCGGATCCAGGAGGTATGGGTCGGCGCCGAGATACCTTCCGACGCTCGGGTCGTAGTACCGGTTCCAGTTCTCGAAGAGGTCCGTCTCCGTGTCGTGGTACTGCCCCGGCAGGCGCAGGGGCAGCCACACCGGCGTAGCCCCGGTCTGGAAGCGCCGGTACTCAAGCCCCTCGAGGCTTGCCCCGTACGGCAGATAAGCTCCCGGGGGCGTAGTGGGCTCCTTGAAATACACCTGCACCGTGCTGGCGGCATTGACCCAGGGCGTCGCCACGGAACGACCGCTCAGGTCTGGAATGCTCGTCGCCGTCCCGGAGGCTGGAGTCAAACGCACCCCAGTCCCATTGGTCAGGAAGGCTTCGCTTCCACTCTTCCCTTGAAGGAAGGTGAAGCGGCCACGTACCTGCACGCTGATTCCACTTCGCAGTGCAGGCAGAGCCGTGCTGGTCTCCAACAGCAGGCGCTGCCCCCCACTAGCCGTCGAGGGATGGGGACTGTCCGCTGGGTGGGTGATGCGATTCACATGGCCGAAGGCATCGTAATCCGCCACGCCCGTCACCAACCCCGCACCGTCCAACATCAGCACGGGCTTGCCCAGCATATCGGCAACGGGGAAGTAGACGCCGCACGCAGGCTTCACGTCATCGCTGAACCGCTCGCACGTCCCCGTGAAGTCGGCCACGCGTCCGCCGGTGCTGTTGACGCGCGTCTTGAAGAGGGCCACCGGGCGCCCATCCAGCCAGATGTACTCATCGCGGACGGAGTCCGGCTGGGTGGACGTGAGGCTGGAGATGCTCCAGTCCTCCAGCAGGGCCGTCTTGTCGTAGAAGTACTCCTCGCGAGCACCCGTCGAGTAGAGCTTGAGCCGGCGGCGTCCCTGCGCGTCGTAGAAGTACTCCCAGGTGTCGCCAAAACTCTCGGTCACGCTTTTATATACGGCGCCCAGGGCGGCATGTTCGGCATCGAGCCCCGTGCCAAAGGACAGAGCTGTCAACTCGCCCCCGTTCCTGCCCGTACTATTCAATATCTTCTCTGCAAGGCGCCCGTCGTCGTCGTATGCGTAATCCTCGGTCGGCGACGTGAGTGCGGTGGTTTGCTGACAGCTGGCATCGCCCGCGGCGCACTGACTGACGCTGCGGGTACGCAGCAACTCCCCTCGTATGCCGTATCCCTCTGGTGCGTAGTCCAACTGGAAGAGGAAGTCGCCACGACGCTCGCTGAGACGGTTGCCCAGGGCGTCATAGGCGTAGGTACGCAAGTCATACGGCCGGTTGGCGACGGTGCCGGTGACGTGGCGCAACTGGCCGCGGGTGTCATAGCCCGCTTCGCCTTGCGCCCCTTCATACTTCACCGTCTCCGGGGCAACGTCCGCCGTCTCCAGCACGCACGTGTCCTCGCGCACCACCTGGTCCGCCTTCCACGTATAGACACGCTTGTAGATGTCACCATGGTGGCCCGCATTGCGCGCCGCCTCGGTGGAGACGGTGAGGGCCTTCAGCCGGCCTGTGAAGTCACTCCCCGAGGCGATGTTCGTCTCGTTGCACCGCGACAGGGGCACAGTCGCCGGAGCGGTTCGCAGGTAGTCCACATAATGCCAGGACGTAGCCCCCGTGGAGAGGTGCGTATTCAGGGCGTACGACCTGATGCCGCCGTATGGCTCCCACTGTATGTCCTTGATGAGGGTGGTCCATCCACCTTCCCCCCATTGGGTTCCATTCCAAAGCGTGACACGCACCTCGGAAACCCGATGTGACAAGCCCGAGTCGCCGCCATAATAGCCGTACCAGAGGTGACGTCCCCCTGGGAGGTCCTCGTTCATCAGCCTCCCGGAGCTGTCGTAGTAGAAGAAGCGGTTGGGCGAATCGGGGGTGTGGGGACGGTAGCACCCCTTCGTGCGCTCGGGTTCCCCGGAGGCACGCACACGCCAATGCGCCCTGGGCTTGCCGTGGACATCGTAGTGGTACCAGGTGTCTCCAAAGGAGTCCGTCAGCACCTGGGGACGGCCTTTGACGTATGGATTACCGTCTGTGTTGTAGCTGTTGCCAGGGCAGAAGACGGGCGGAGTCACCTGACCGTCATAAGCATAGGCGTAGAGCGTCTCGCGATCGGGGTTTTGGGGGTCCGCCCAATTCTTGCTCGCCGCCTGGGCTGTGAGCACGCGGCGCATGGCGTCGTAGCTGTACTCGACCCAGGCAGGAGAATCTGAATGCGCCATGGTGGGTGTCTGCTTGACGGTGAGGTTACCCGCCGCGTCATAGGCGTAGTGATACTCGCCTGCGAACCCTGACAGTGCGCGCGCCCAGGGCGCCACCACCTGGACGAGGTTGCCGAAGTCATCGTGCACGTAACGCACGCTGGTTTCCGTGTTGGTGGCGCAAGCCTGGGTGGGCCCCGCGCGGCCAACGCCAGCAACGTTGCCGCGACTGTCGTACGACAGGCAGGTGGTAGCCGTCTGCCCTCCCGCTGCGTCCAAGGGCTCCGTCAGCCGGGAGAGGCGATTGAGCCGGTCATACTCGAATGCCTTGCACAGGGGTGAAGCGGGTATGGCATTGGCCTGGGTCGACTGGGGGGCGAAGCCGCCACACAGCGGTTCCAAGGGCGAGGACGTGGGCTGGTAGGGCAGGCCCAGGCCGACGCGGTTGCCCTCCATGTCAAAGAGGGACACCTGGTGGTAGCGGGAATCGGACGGGGCCTCCGGCCCAGAGGTGCCTGTGGCCTCGTAGGTGGTGCGTCCCAGCGGATCCCCCTCGAAATAGCGCTTGCGGCGCACCGCACCGGTCCTGTCACGTACCTCCTCGCCCACCAACTGGCCATTGGCGGCGTAGCGGTAGTCGGTGCGCTCTGTGTAGTCCCAGGCCAGCGACGTACGAGAAGTGGCCTTCCACTGAAGCTTGTCCGTCAGCACACCGCCGCTGCAGCCCGCGCCGGGAGCCGTATTCTTGCGGAAGCACTGCACCTCGTAGCGCCCGTCTGGGTAATGCACCCAGTTGCCCGTGCCCTCGCCATTGTCGTAGCCGTACGTCGTCACGGCGACCAACGAGGTGCCGTCAGCCACCCGGGCTTCCACCAGCTTGTCGCCGGCGTAGACGTACTTCGTCACTACCCCGTTTTCATCGCGCCACTGCGTCAGCCGGCCCTGCAGGTCATAGTCGTCGTAGCGCGTCTCCACGTACGGCTTCGGCTCCACGGCCACGCCCGGCATGTTGCAGGTACCGTCGCCCGCGGTGCGGCTGAAGACGCGACGCACCGCCAGCCGGCCCGCCAGTCGGGGAGCCGCAGTCGCGGGGTAGTACTCATACTGGGTGAGGGGTACCGCCGGCTGGCCGGGCGCACACGCAGTTGCATCGAGGCCTGTCACCAGGCAGGGGCCCGCCACTTCCACCACGCGCCCCCATGCTTCGCCCTCGTTTGCATTGATGGCGGTGCCTGCGTCGGCATCGGCGATGCCGCAGCTGTACCGATTTCGGTAGAAGGTGCCGACGTGACGGAGCACGGGCGTCCAGCTATTGCTCGCGGCGTTGAATTCGAGGGTGTACCCCATCTGCACCACGCCCTTGAGACGGCCCGTCGGCTGGTAGTGGCGGCGGATGCGGTAGGTACCGGCATTGGCTGTGTCCAACACCGAGTAGCCGTACTCATCCTTCACCTTCTGCTGGAAATGCCCCACGTAGGCATAGTTGAAGTAGGTTGTCTGAAGCGCATCACTGCCGTCGTCCAGCGTGGCCCCGGCGTGGGCGGCATGGACTTCGGCGTACGGCATCGCCACGGGGTACCACGCCGCGGTACCGGGCACGCCCGCGTCGAGGGGGGCCAGGTTTGACTCGAGCACCAGCTTGTTGCCGCGCGTGTCGACTTCCTTCGCCGGTGCGTACGCCTGAAGATTGGAGTACTTGGGGCAAAACACGCCTTCGCCGCAGGGGTTGTATCCCTTCACCGACCAGCTACGGGCGCGTGGCAGTGCTGGCAGGGCTTCGAAGGTACCGCCATCAAACACCACCCTTGAGACGAGCGGGCCATTGGGATTCGTGTTGGTCGTACGCAGATTCGAGCTCTGCTGGACGCCAGCCACCAGCGCACCGGAGCCGTCGCCCAACAGCACCGAGTC
Source organism: Pyxidicoccus sp. M6 (assembly GCF_055568925.1). Lineage (NCBI taxonomy): Bacteria > Pseudomonadati > Myxococcota > Myxococcia > Myxococcales > Myxococcaceae > Pyxidicoccus > Pyxidicoccus sp. M6. Next base: position 12,419,233 of record NZ_CM145714.1, read on the forward strand.
GGCTTGCTGGGACTGCCACTGGTCTTCTCTGCAGACAATCCTCTGCTGGGCGTTGTTCACGAGATGGTGCGTGAAGTCGCCGGGGTGACAGTAGGGGACGAAGCCCCCGTCTTGAGGGACGCCGTTGTTTTCCGCCCAGAGGTCGACCTTGGTGTCGCCCACCTGTGTTCGCGTCACGTACGAGGCATCCGAGGCGTCCACCACCAGTTCGCGCTCGAGCAGGCCATTGCGCAGGACGCGGAAGGTGCGAAGGGGCTGCAGGGAGGCGCCGCCCTCCTTCGGGAGGACGGCCTCGGTGTACTCGTATTGCAGCCGCGTCGAGGTGCTTGCGACTGCCCCCGAAGCGGGAGACACCATGACGTCGCTCAGCAACCCGCCCAGCGTCTGTGTCGTCGTCCCGACATCCTCCTCGAAGAGTCCCTGTGAATAGCCATAACTGACCACTTCACGCGCAGGCGTCGAGTCGCCCTCGGGCGCCGTGAGCAGGATTCTGGAAAGGACGCACTCCTTCGGGCGAATGAATGCCTCCTCCGTCCCTCCGTCAGGGAGGGTCTTCACCATCTGCTTCCTGTCTCTCAGATAGACAGCCTTGTACTGCAACGCCAGCGTACCCGCCCCCGCGACCTCGATATGGGTGACGTAGGGTTCGAGGGCATTTCGTACCGTGGCCTTGTCACTCAAGCAGACGGGACCGTAGTGGAGTGTCGCCAGGCGCCGCTGACAGGGAGTGTTCGGGCCGACCGTGAAGCACGCGTCCCCTGGGAGGGTAATCCCATCCTCCGGGTAGACTCGCTCAGGCGCCAGGATGTAGCTGAGGCGAAAATTCACCCATCCCGGCTCCTGCGCTTCGCCGCCGAATGGCGTGTCATACACGTACCGCGCCGCGGGCGTGTAGAGCACGAAAGCACCGCCAAAGGTCGTACCGTTGCGCAGGAGCTGCAGCTTCACGTCCGGGTCCGAGAGGTTGCGGGCGTAGCACTGAGACAGGTGATTGCCGTGTCCGTCGTCGAGGCTGCACGCAGGGAAGGTGTAGATACGCCCGTCCGGTGCATGCACCGTCCATGTCACGTCGTATTCTTTGTCCCTCGGAATGCAGACTCGAGGCTCGTCGAAGCAGGGCTTCTCCTTCGCTGTAGATTCCACCCAACTTTCGAAGTTGTGCCACCAGCGAAGGCCGCCGCGGCAATTGTCCCGATTGTCGCCTGTCCCGCATTGGTCATTGAAAGTGCCAGCGAGGTAGGAGGCCGAGATGTCCGCCCGCATGCTGCCGAAAGGCGCCCACCGAGGGCGCAGGTTGAAGTCGGACGTGTTGTCGCGCGTGTCCAGCCCGTAGTAACGCACGAAGGAAACCGGCCCCAGGAGGCTCTGCACGGTGACGTCCGCGAAACTGTAGAGCGAGCGCATGCTGCCGAGGACGACCTCTCCGTCCACTCCCGCAGCTCGAGGCCCCCCCAGTTCAGGGAAGGGAACACGGGTGGCCTTGTCGACCGCAGACTGCACCTCTTCGGCCGTAGGCGGCTCGTCGGCGGTTTGCGCAATGGCGACGCCAACCGCTGCGAGAGCCAGCGCCATGACGGCCCATCTGGGAAGGCGGAACCGGCGCTTTTGACTGTCTGATTTCATGAGAGTGGTATTCCCGGGTCCAGGCCCGAGTGAAGAGACGCAAGAAGAGAGGAAGTTCGAGCCCTACCGGCGTACGGGCCTTGGGAGACAGACGCGAGTCGCTCCACCTGGCACCATCGACACGCAGCCCCAGCCCACCTGGCACTCGGTGTCCGCCGAGCAGTCACGACTGCACAACCGCGTGCCCTTCCAGGTGCGCACGCAGACCGCGCTGGCACACTCATCCGGCCCGTAGGTGTCGCACGGCTCACCGACGGCACGCTTGGGGGCGGCAGCCTCCCCCACAGGCTGAGGGCGCCACTCGTGCACCACGGTGTCAGCGGACCCGGCAGGAGGCGGCGCCCCGGGCGAGGGCTCCACTTCCTGGGCACAGCCGGCAACTAACAAGCAGAACGCCAGGAGGGCCTGGCGACACCGCCACAACAGGGGCGTCGTCATTCAACCGTCTCTCAAGTCCGCTGGGGACTCCATGCTGGGAGGGAGTTGTAACGGGATGTGGAACGTCGAAGGTCGAAGCCCTTCCCCATGTTTGCGCAAAGAGGGTGTGGCTCGACGTGAGGGCGCCAGCGAGGACGCACGGTACGCTGCCCCTCTGACACTCCTCAAGCCTTATTGCAACTGCGCAACGGCCGTCTGGGAATTACAAGGATTGCCGTTTTCCGATGCAACTTCGCGCACCTGGAACATCCACGAATAGCCCAGTCCCACCTCCACGTCTTCCACCGATGACGTGGTGCCGAGCGACTGATTCCTTGCCACGGCCATGCCGTCTTCAGCAGGCGGACTCCCCTATCCTCTCCAGTTGGGAACGACCGCAGCTGCTTTCACGCCCCCCACACGCCAAAACAATGCATGTCGGCAGAAGACCATGCCCTCCACCGGCTTGGGGCAGGGATTGCGCGATTCCATCACCATTTCGTCACGGGCCACGGGTGGAGTCGGCGGGAGCTGATGCAGAAGCAGGCGGTCTGACCGCGACCAACCTGATATCTCAACAACGTGGTGCAGCACATTCCCCGTACAGCGGTCCTACGTACCCGACAAAGGCATACGCGGAGTCGTCAGCCGTCGCCTGCGCGGCCGGCTGCATGTCGCCGCCCCGCCCGCCCGCTGCCTGGAACCAGGGCAGGTAACGCGTCACCGGCGCGTCCAAGTCCGCCTTCTCCTGCTCCACCAACTACATCATCGCCAGCGACGTCATCGACTTCGTCGAGGAGCCCACCGACACGCGGGAGCACGCCGTCATCCCCAGACCCGCCTCCATCATGCAACTCTATTTCACTGCCATTCACCACTGCCCCGCGAAACTGTCACCGGCTCCTCCAGCGCGGGGCCGGAGCAGGGCAGCTCGAGAGTGAAGGTGGTGCCGACACCGACGGTGCTGTCCACGTGGATGGAGCCACCGAGCGCGGTGAGGATTTCCCGGACCAGGTGCAGCCCCAGCCCCAGGCCACCGTAGGCCCTCACCGACACGGCGCGCTCGAAGCGCTCGAAGACGTGGGGGAGCCGGTCCGGGGCGATGCCGATGCCGTTGTCCCGGACGCACACCCAGGCGATGCCGTGCTCCACGCCCGCCGCGAGGCGGATGGGCTTGCCGGCGCCGAACTTGAGGGCGTTGGAGAGCAGGTTGAGCAGCACCTGCCCCAGCCGGGTGGAGTCCCACCGCCCGATGACGGGCCCCTCCACGTGCAGCTCCAGGGTGCAGCCCGCGAGGGCCAATGGCTCGCGCATCCGCTCGAGCACGCGGTGGATGACGGCCTCCAGGTCCACGCGCTCCAGGTTCAGGTCCAGGCGGCCGGCGTGGATGCGGGAGACGTCGAGCAGCTCCTCGATGAGCGTGGCCAGCTTGAGCGACTGGTCGTCGATGGTGCGCAGCGCCCGCAGGGCCTTCTCCGAGAGGCCGGTGGGGACGTGACGCTGGAGGGACTGCACCATGAGGCGCAGCGACGTCAGCGGGGTGTTCAGCTCGTGGGAGGCGACGGTGAGGAAGTCGTCACGCAGGCGAACGGCGTCCTGGGAGGCACGGTAGAGCCGGGCATTGTCGATGCTGACGGCGGCGCGGCGCGCCAGCTCCTGGGCCAGCTCCAGGTCCGCTTCACCATAGCGGCGGCCGGCCGTGGCCGAGATGAAGGAGATGACTCCCAGCGTCTTGCCGCGCGCGATGAGCGGCACGTGCATGGCCGTCTTCGCCCCCAGCGCCCGGAGCTCCTCCGGGTACCCGGAGCCCTGTCCGTGCTCGCGAATCATGGCGGGCGTGAGCTCGGCGCGGAGGACGGCCTGGCCCGTGTTCAGGGCGCGGACGACGGCCGGCGGCGTGTTCGTTTCAGACGGGTACTTCTCCAGCAGCTCGCGCAGGAGCGCCTCCTTCTCGGGGTCCTTGTGGGAGGCGGCGAGCGCGCGCAGGAGGCCCGCCTCGTCGCGGGAGGTGAAGACGCTCCAGTCGGCCAGGAACGGCACCACCAGGTGGAGGGCCTTCGCCAGCGTCTGCTCGAAGTCGAGTGACTCGGACAGCGCGAGCCCGGAGTCGGAGAGGAAGCGGACGGCGGCCTCGGCGCGGCGGCGCTCCTGCACCTCCACCTGGAGCTGCTCGAAGAGCTGGCTGTTCTCCAGGGAGATGGCGAGCAGGGAGGAGAGCGCGCGGAGCACGCCAACACGCTCGGGAGTGAAGGCGCGGGTGGCCAAATCGTTCTCCAGGTAGAGCACGCCGAGCGTCCTCTCCTGACGTTGGATGGGGACGACGAGCGCGGACTTGATGGAGCGGCGGACGACGCAGGGGTCCTTGACGAAGCGGCCCTGGTGCGCGGCATCCCCCAGGACGAGCGTCGCTCCCGTCGCGCAGACGTGCTCCACCACCGAGGCGGGAACGGTGCTCGCGGAGGCCAGCGGGGTGTGCTCCAGGCTGACGGGCTCGGAGACGGTGCCCAGGGCGCGCACGACGAGCGAGCCCGTCTCGTTCAGCACCAGCGCGCCGCGGGTGGCGCCCGCCGCCTCCAGGCACACCCCCATCAGCTTCTCCAGGAACCGGTCCAACACCACCTCGCCCACCAGCGTCTCCGTCGCCTTCAGGAGACTGAGCAAATCCAGCGACGCCCCCTGCGGCCCTTCATTCACCGGTGTGGCGGCGGGCTCGCTCCAGGCCTTGCCTCCCACGCGCTCGAGGTCCGGGAACTCCTCCTCCAGCAGGGCCACCTTGGCCCATGCGCCCCAGCGGGCATACGCCTCCAGCGCGGCGCGCAGATGGAGCGCGGCGAAGCGCTTGCGGCCCTGCGCGTGGTAGTAGCGCCCCGCCAGCTCGTTCGCCATCGCCTCGTCGTGGAGGAAGCCCTCGGCGTGGGCGCCGTCGATGGCGCCGTCATAGAGGGCCATGGCGTCCGGGTGCCTGCCTTCGAGCCGGGCCACCTCGGCGGCCACGAGCTGGTGCTTGTGGCGGAAGTTCTCCGGGCAGCCCTCCGCCCACTCGCCGAGCTGACGCTGGTTGACGGCGACGCGGGCGAGGGCGTCCGCGCGTGCTTCTGGCGAGGAGCTGGCCCGGGCCGTCAGGGCCAGCGAGGTGAGGAGGTTGTGGTCGGCCGTGCGGAAGAAGCCCGTCACGAAGGAGGCATGAGGCACCGCCGCGTCGGACATCCGCAGGGCCTCGTCGATGTCGCCGAGGACGTAGGCCACGAGCAGACGGACCATGGCGTGGATGAAGCGGCTCATGGGCGACATGGCCGGAGAGGCGAGGAACGCCTGCTCGTCGAAGTCGTCGTCGTCGAAGCGGGCGGGCTGGCGGGTGCGCCCCTGGAGCGCGCGGATGGCCTGCTGATAGCTCCGGGTGACGTCGTTCATCGCCTGCGCGCCGCACTTGCGGAGGAAGACCTCCAGGGCCTCGATGGAGGCCCGCACCTTGGCGAGCGGCGCGCCCATCGCGAACTCGGTGGAGACCGCGGTAGCGAACGCGTAGCCAGCGAACTGCAGGTCTCCACTGGTCATCCCCAGGGTCACGGAGCGGCGCAGCAACGGCAGGCTCGTGCGCAGGGGCGCCACCCAGTGGTTGAGGTGGAGCCCCACCGATATCAGCGCCCGGCACTCCTGGCGGGCGTCTCCGGCCCGCCGGGCAATATCCACGGCCAGGCGCCCGAAGGCGAAGCCGACGGCGCGCGCTCCGCGGCCCGCCAGCGCCATTCCATGGCTCGCGTAGACCGTCGGTGCCCAGGGTGAGTTGCCGTGCTTCAGCGTGAGGTTGAGGGCGCGGAGGTTGACGAGCGAGAACAGGAGCGGAGAGAGGAAATAGGCGGGAGTACCGACGTCCGACAGCAACTGCACGCACGCGAGCTGGCGGGAGTCCGTCATGGCGGGAGCCTCCAGGAGCTCCTCCACGGAGCGGCCCCGCAGGTTCACCTCCACCTCGGCGAACTCGGCCGAGACGGCCTGGGAGGAGTCACGCTCCGGCAGCTCCATCCCCAGCAGCCGCAGTCCCTCACGTCCGCACCGGAGCCCCTGGGCGAAGTCGCCGCTCATCAGGCAGGACAGGAGCTGGAGGTCGTAGAGCTCCACCTTCTCCAGGTCCGAGCCCGCGTGCTCCAGCGCGGTCCTCGCGAGCGCCAGGGCCGGCCCGGGGTCTGAGGAGAAGTAGGCGCACGCGGCCGCTTCCGCGTGCAGGCGGAAGACCTGCTCGCGGCGCTGGGGCCACAGTGCTCGTGGCACGAGCGAGATGCCGCGCATCAGGTACACCCGCGCCACGCCGAAGGCCGAGGCCGCCTTGGCCTTGAGGCCCGCGCGCAGGTTGAGCTCCGCCAGCTCCTGGCCCTCCACCTCGCCACCCGGCTCCAGGCCCAGGTGCAGGTGGTCCACGGCGGCGAAGAGCCGCTCGTCGAGCACCTCCGCGGACGCGCCTCGAAGCAGCCAGCGCCCCGCTTCGCGGTGGAGGCACCGACGCTCGTCCTCGGAGAGCATCGAGTATGCCGCCTGCCGGACGCGGTCATGCGCGAAGCGATAGGTGGCCTCTTGCGCCAGCGGCGCACCCTCCGGGTCCGCGTCGGCGCGAGGGGCCCTCGCGCCCTGCTTCTCCGGCAGCAGCAGTCCCTCGCGCAGCAGGCTCCACAGCGCCGAGGCCGCGCCTCCCTCCTCGCCGCCCATGAGCGCGGAGAGCAGCCACAGCTCCACGCGGTCTCCCAGGCACGCGGCGACCTCGAGCGCGTACTGGGCCCGCTTGGGAAGCCGGCGGATGGTGGCCATCATCAGCTCCACCACGTTCTCGGTGACTTCCATCTGCTCGATGCGGGCGAGGTCCCATCGCCATGAGCCGGCGGCGAGGTCGAAGGCGAGCTGGCCGGACTGGTGGAGCAGCCGGAGGAAGCGGGTGATGAAGAGCGGATTGCCGGCCGTCTTGCGCAGCACGAGGTCCGCCAGCGGACCGGCGCGCTCCACTCCGCAGCGGAAGGTGTCGGCGCAGAGGGCGGTGACGGAGGTCTGGGTCAGCGGAGCGAGCTCGAGCGTCAGGAAGGGCATGACCTCCGCCGCACAAAGCACCCCGAGCAGCTGGATGAGGGGATGGTCCGGCCCGACTTCCCGGGGCCGGTACGCGCCCACGAGCAGGACGTGGCGCGAGTCCGAGTCCGAGGCCAGGGCCCTCAGGAGCTGGAGCGAGCCCGCGTCGGCCCACTGCAAGTCATCGAGGAAGAGGAGCAGCGGGTGCTCGGTGGACGCGAGCGCCCGCACGAACGACTGGAAGACGAGGTGGAGGCGCGCCGCGGCCTCCGCGGGGCCGAGCTCGCGCGGCGCCGGCTGGGGGCCCACCAGCGCCTCCAGCTCCGGCACGAGGTCGCTGATGACGCGGCCGTTGGCGCCCAGCGCCTCCAGGAGCCGCCGCCTCCAGGCGGCACGCGCGTCCGGAGGCTGCTCCCGGAGTTGGTGGAGGAGCCCCTGGAAGGCCTCCACGAAGGCCGAATAGGGCACGTTGCCCTGGAGCTGGTTGAACTTGCCACCGAGGAGGAGGACTCCGGTCACGGCACCGCGGGAGAGGTGCTGGACGAGCGCGGACTTGCCGATGCCGGCCTCGCCCACCAACAGCACGCCCTCGCTCGCGCCCCGGCGCACCCGCTCCAGCGCCTCGCGCAGCCGCCGCAGCTCACGCTCGCGGCCGTAGAGACGGTCCGGAAACGAGAGCTGCCGCGCCAGGTCCACCCGCCCCAGCTCGAACGGGCCCATGGCTCCCGAGGCCAGCCGGCGACGCGCCTCGAGCAGGTCCGCCAGCAGCGCCTCGGCGCTCTGGTACCGCTCCTCCGGCATCTTCGCGAGCAGCTTGAGGACGATGTCGGAGAGCGGATTGGGAACAGCGGAGTTGGCGAAGGCAGGAGGAACGGGAGGCCTGGCGAGGTGGGCGTGGACGAGCTCCGCGGGGTCCGTGGAGACGAAGGGCGGCAGGCCGGTGAGCATCTCGTAGAAGGTGGCGCCGAGCGAGTAGAGGTCGGCGCGGTGGTCGATGGGACGGCTCATGCGTCCCGTCTGCTCCGGCGCGACGTAGGGAAGCGCCCACTGGAGCTCGCCGGGCAGGCCTCCGTCGGGAGCGAGGCCCGAGACCTTGGTGGCGAGGTCGAAGTCGATGACGGTGACGTGCCTGCTGCCGGCACCGACGACCATGTTGGTGGGGTTGATGTCGCGGTGGATGACGTGCTGCTGGTGGAGGCTGGCGATGATTCCCGCGAGCTGGATGGCGAGCTCCAGGAAGGCATCCATGGAGACGGGCCTGCGGCCCAGCCACTCCTGGAGGTTCTGCGGGCCTGCGTCCTCGAGGACGAGGACCGGCCAGTGGGCGGAGTCCTCCTCCAGGGCGAGGGGGCGGCTGACGCCGGGGACTTCGCCATGGAGGCCGCGGAGCAGGGAATACTCGTGGCGGAGCATGGCCTTGCTGCCCTGGGCGAGCGAGCCGGAGCGGACCCGCTTGACGACCAGGGGCTCGCCGTCCTGCTTCCAGCCGCGCAGCACGACATAGCGGCGCCCGCGATGGATTTCCTTCAACCCCTCATCAGCGAGCGACTGGAGCATCACCCGAACCTCACTGGAGAAGAGAGGCGGCCTCCCCTTCCTGAAAGTTTGGATGAAGGGGCTGCTTCGCCCAGACCGAGCGCACAAGAGAACGGCGGCCCTCCCGGAGGAAGGCCGCCGCTCTCACTGCTTCGGGCTCCGGACTACCGCGCCATGACTACTGCGCGGTGGTGATGGTGCCCACCGCCACGTCGATGGCCTGCAGCGAGCCGGAGGCCGGCAGCGCGTGCGCCTTGAGGACGTTCAGCGGCACCACGGTGCCGGCCGGCGTCTGGGCGGTGGTCTTCACGGTCAGCGCCACGGACAGCAGCGCGCCGGTGTACCCGTGCGCCGGAGCGCCCTTCTGGTACACGCCCACGCTCAGCGTGCCGCCATTCGCGGCGGACTTGAGCAGGTGGGGCGCGGCGCCCAGGTCGTAGCCGCGGTTGGCCACGTACTCGGAGCCGTCCACCGTGGACCAGGACGCGAGGGCCGGGTTCAGCGCCAGCGTCAGGTCCGCGCCGCGGCCGGACTGGCCCGTGGGGCCCACCAGGTCCAGCACCAGCGTGTTGCCCGAGGACAGGCTGGCGTTGCGAACCAGGCGCCAGCCCGTACCCGTGGGGTCCACGTACTTCACCGTGCCGGCGACGGGCACGGTGATGGTGGCGGAGGCCTTCTTCGTCGGGTCCGCCACGCTGGTGGCCGTCACGGTGTACGTGCCGGGCTTGTTCGGCGCCGTGTACACGCCGGAGCTGGTGACGGTGCCGTTGGCGGCACCGCCCTCCACGGACCACTGCACCGCGACGATGTTGGTGCCCGTGACTTCAGCCGTGAGGGTGATGGAAGCGCCCTGGTCGACGGTGGCCGTCGCGGGGGTGACCGTCACCTCGACGCCCGGGATGATGATGGGGTCCACGGTGATGGTAGCGGAGTCGGACTTCGTCGGGTCCGCCACGCTGGTGGCCGTCACGGTGTACGTGCCGCCCTGGTGCGGCGCGCGGTACATGCCCGTGCTGCTGACGTAGCCGTTGGCGTCACCACCCGCCACGGTCCACACCACCGTGGTGTTGCTGGTGCCCGTCACCGACGCGGTCAGCTTGATGGAGCCGTCCGCGCCCACCGTGGCCGTCTTCGGGGTGACGCTCACCACCACCTCGGGAACGACGATGGGGTCCACGGTGATGGTGGCGGAGTCGGACTTCGTCGGGTCCACCACGCTGGTGGCCGTCACGGTGAACGTACCGGCCTTGTTCGGAGCCAGGTACGCGCCCGTGCTGCTGACGTAGCCGTTGGCGTCACCACCCGCCACGGTCCACTGCACCCCGGTGTTGCTGGTGCCGGTCACCGAGGCGGACAGCTTGACGGAGCCACCCTGGAGCACCGTGGCCGTCTTCGGAGAGACCGTCACCACGACCGGCGGAACGACGATGGGGTCCACGGTGATGGTGGCGGAGTCGGACTTCGTCGGGTCCGCCACGCTGGTGGCCGTCACGGTGTACGTGCCGGACGTGCTCGGGGCCAGGTACAGACCGGTGGTGCTGACGTAGCCGTTGGCGTCACCACCCACCACGGTCCACAGCACCGCGGTGTTGCTGGTGCCGCTCACCGACGCGGACAGCATGACGGAGCCGTTCGCGGACACCGTGGACGTCTTCGGAGAGACAGTCACCACGACCGGCGGAACGACGATGGGCTCCACGGTGATGGTGGCGGAGTCGGACTTCGTCGCGTCCGCCACGCTGGTGGCCGTCACGGTGTACGTGCCGGCCTGGTGCGGCGCGCGGTACACGCCCGTGCTGCTGACGGTGCCGTTGGCCTCACCACCCACCACGCTCCACTGCACCGCGGTGACGGTGGCGCCAGTCACCGACGCGGACAGGCTGACGGAGCCGTCCACGGACACGGTGGCCGTCTTCGGAGTGACGCTCACCACCACGTCCGGAACGACAATCGGCTCCACGGTGATGGTGGCCGAGTCCGACTTGTTCGGGTCCACCACGCTGGTGGCCGTCACGGTGAACGTGCCCCCGCGGCGCGGAGCGCGGTACACGCCCGTGCTGCTGACGGTGCCGTTCTCGTCACCACCCGCCACCGCCCACTGCACCGCGGTGAGGTTGGTGCCAGTCACCGACGCGGACAGGCTCACGGAGCCGTCCGCGGACACCGTGGCCGTCTTCGGGGAGACCGTCACCACCACGGCCTCCACGACGATGGGGTCCACGCGGATGGTGGCGGAGGCCTTCTTCGTCGGGTCCGCCACGCTGGTGGCCGTCACGGTGAACGTGCCCGTCTTCTCCGGAGCGCGGTACACGCCCGTGCTGCTGACGTAGCCGTTCTCGTCGCCACCCTCCACGCTCCACAGCACCGCGAGGTTGTTGGTGCCCGAGACTTCGGCCGTCAGGTGGACGGAGCCGCCCCAGGTGGTGGTGCCCTGCGTGGGGCTCACCGTCACCTTCACCTCTTCGACCACGACGGGCTCCACCGTCACGGCGGCGGAGGCCTTCTTCGTCGGGTCCGCCACGCTGGTGGCCGTCACGGTGAACGTGCCGGACTTGTGCGGCGCCACGTACGCGCCCGTGCTGGTGATGATGCCGTTCCCCTCACCCTCCACGGACCACTGCACCGCGGTGATGGAGGAACCGGACACTTCCGCCGTGAAGTTGGTGGTGGTGCCCTGACCGATGGACACCGTCTCCGGGGTTACCTTCACGACGACGGTCGGCGTCTGTACGGCCTCCACCTTGACGGTGGCCGTGTCCTTCTTCGAGGTGTCCACCGCGTTGGTGGCCACCACCGTGTACGTACCGGCCTCCGCGGGCGCGGTGTAGACGCCCGTGCTGGTGATGGTGCCGTGGGAGTCGCCTCCCTCCACGGACCAGAGGACGTGCGGCTCGTCCGCGTCCTCCACCGAGGCGGTGAAGGTCGTCTTCTCGCCGGCCTTCACCGTCACGCTCTTCGGGGTCACCGTCACCGGCCCCGAGTTGGGGTCGGAGCAGGCAGCCAGCGCTCCAATCAGGAGCGGAACAATGAGCTTCATCCACGTTTTCATGGGGTGATTACCGTCCGAACTGGCTGACGAAGAGGGTGATGTCGTTGTCGTTCACGGAGCCGGCGCCGTCGAGGTTCGTCTCCTCGGAGCCGTTGGTGCCGTAGTCCTGCGCGAGCAGGCCCATGTCCTCTCCGTCCACGACGCTGTCGCCATTGATGTCGCCCGTGAAGACCTGGACGGTCGCCACGGCCTTCGCCGTCGGTACCACGACGCTCGCCGCGGACACGTGGCACTGGCCACGGACCACCGGCGCGGCGTAGACGCCGGCCGCGCTGACGGTGCCGCAGATGCGGCCCTCCGCCACGGACCAGGTCACCGCCGTGTTCACCGCGTTCGCCACGCTTGCCTGCAGCGTGACGTTGCCGCCCACCGGCACCACGTACGTCGCCGACGCCAGCTCCACCGTGACGGGCTGGAGCGTGAAGGTGGTGGTCGCCCTGGACGAGTTGCCGTACGCGTCGTACGCCACCGCCTCCAGGGTGTGCGCACCCGCCGCCAGCGGAATCGGGAACAGCGGCAGCGTGTACGGCGCGAACGACGTCTGTCCCTTGAGGGCGCCGTCCACGTAGAACTCGACGACCGTCACACCCGTGTCGTCGGTGGCCTCGGCCACCAGCGTGTAGTTCTCGTACAGGCCCTCCACGCTGGCGGTGACGTGCGGCGCGCCCTGGTCCTCGATGGTGGAGTTGTGCACCTCGAACGTCACGGTGCGCTCCGTCACGTTGCCACCCTTGTCCGTGGCCCTCGCCTTGAACTGGTGCGGGCCGTTGGACAGGTTCGCCGTGTCGAACGGCGCCGCGTAGCTGCCCTGGGCGTCCGCGAACGTGGTCACCGGGACGTCGTCCACCAGGAACTCGAGGCTGGACGTCCAGACGTTGTCGCTCACGCTCGCCAGGAGCCGCACCGTCCCGTAGCTACCGTCGACGGAGGCGGCCAGCACGGGCGGCTGGATGTCGGCCTGCTGCGAGGTGTTCAGGTTGACGTCATCCACGAAGAACTGGGTGTTGGCGCCGGGAACCTGCGGGGCCGCCCGCTGGTCCGCCTCGAAGTACAACTGAATCGTCTGGCCCTTGTACTGGGTCAGGTCGAAGCGGTGCTGGAAGTACTGCGCGTCGGTGTCATCCACGTTGGAGAACGACTTCAGCGTCGCCAGGTCGTTGCCACCGGCGTCGCGAATCTTCGCGACGAGGGTGTGGTGGGCCACGGTGTCCGTGAACGCGCCGTTGTAGATGCGCACCCAGAAGCTGTAGATGGCCGAGGTGGCTGCCGCGGGGATGGTGACGTTCTGCCGGGCCGAGTGCAGCGCGGGGCCCGCGTTGGTCCAGAAGATGAGGAAGCGGTTGCCCGAGTGCGCGAAGGACGGGACGTTGAGGAAGCCCGCCGAGCCCGACAGCGTCGTCGCCAGCGTCCAGCTCGCGGAGGTCTCGAAGCTGGGGTTGAGCACGAGCTGCTGGGCGGTGGAGTCCACATAGAACGTCACCGAGGGAGACGTGCCCACGTTGCCCGCCGCGTCCGTGGCCCGGGCCACGAGCGTGTGCGCGCCGGACGTCAGCGTGGAGAGGTTCACCACCCTGGAGAAGGACCTCGGCGAGGTCCCCACGGACGCGTTGTCGACGAGGAACTCCACCGGGCTGACGAAGCCGTTGTCGGACACCTCGGCGGAGTAGGCCACGCGCGTGCCGGAGAAGGTCACGTTGGCCTTCACCACGGGCGCCTCGGCGTCCGCGCCGGTGATGACGCGCAGCGAGAAGTCATCCAACTGGAAGTTGGTGGGAACGGTGGCGTTCTCGTTGCCCTCCAGGTAGACGCGCACCGTCTGGCCCGCGTAGGCCGTCAGGTCCACGCTCTGCTGCACCCAGCCCACCGTCGTGTCCAGGTTGGACCACGTCGCCAGCGTCGCCAGCACGGTGCCGGAGGTGTTGCGCACCTGCAGCGTCAGCGTGTCGCGCACGGCGGTGGTCGTCGTCTCGGAGGTGGTGAGGTTGAGGAAGAAGGTCAGCGCGGCCCGGCTGGCGCCGGCGGGAATGGTGACGTCCTGCCAGAGCTTGTCCACGTGGGTGGAACCCCAGCCGTTGAGCCACACGTAGCCCTGGCCGGAGTGCGTGCCCGAGGAGACCGGGAAGTTGATGTTCTCCGGCGGGTCCGCCGTCCAGCCCTCGCCGGCGAGCTCGAAGCCCGGGTCGGTGAGCAACTGCGAGAAGCTGTTGGTGACGTTGAAGCTCGTCGGATTGGACGCGCCTTGGTTGCCGGCCGTGTCGAAGGCCACCGCGAGCAACTCGTGCGAGCCGTTGGACAGCGAGGTGGTGTCCAGCGGGAGCTGGTAGGGCTGGGAGTAGACCGTCCCCGCCAGGGCGCCGTCCACGTAGAGCTCCACGCGGGCCACGCCGACGTTGTCGTCGGCCTGCGCGTGCAGCTGGAGGTTGGGCGCGGAGCCGGAGACGCTCGCCACGACGGTGGGGGCCGTGCGGTCATCGTACGTGTCGGCGGTGTAGCCCACGTTGATGGCCGCGAAGGCGTTCTGCACCGCGCGGTACTCGTTGGACTGGGCGCCGAAGAGGTCCGCCGCGGACTGGAGGCTCGCGGTGCGGGCCGACAGGTAGTTGGACGAGGGGAACAGGTACGTGGTGATGGCGCGGTACCAGATGGCCGCCGCCTTGTCGTTGCCGATGCCCCTCATGCCCTCGGGCAGGTAGGTGCTGGAGTAGTCGGTGCCAATCACCACCGGCTGGGCGCCCTGGGCCAGGAAGAAGAAGGCGCGGTTCATCGGGCCGCTGCTGAAGTGCACGTCGATGTTGCCGATGCCGGGGTACCAGGCATCCACGCTCGCGCCGTCCAGCGACGGGCGGAACATGATGCGCAGCGGGAACTCGTTGAGCGACTCGCCCATGAGCCAGTTGCCGCCGGTGTCACCAATGCTGCTGCCGCGGCCGTTGGCCACCCAGAACTCCGTCAGGGTGCCGAAGATGTCGGAGTTGGCCTCGTTCAGACCGCCGGACTCGCCGTCATAGATGAGGCCGGCCGTGTGGGACATGACGCCGTGGCTCATCTCGTGGCCCGTCACGTCGAGCACCGCCATCGACTTGAAGCCGGCCGGGTCCGCCGGCCACGAGCCGTCGCCGTAGCTCATGCAGAAGCAGCCGTCGCTCCAGAAGGCGTTGTCGTAGTAGCTGCTGGCGTGCACCCGGTTGTAGGTGGGCGTGCCCAGGTCGTCGATGCCGCTGCGGCCGAAGTTCTTCTTGTAGAAGTCCCACGTGGACAGCAGGCCGAAGTGCGCGTCGACGGCGGCCGTCTGGCCGTTGGCGCTCTGCGTCTCGTCGACATCGGCGTCGAAGTTCTGCCCGTCGCCCCAGACGTTGTCCGGGTCCGTGTAGAGGACGAGCGTGGGCACCTCGCCGTCCTGCACCTCGGCGTGGTTGACGTCATAGGTGCGGATGCCGGGGCCGCCGGTGCGCGTGACGTCGCGCAGCTCGAAGGCGCCCTGGGCATTCTGGAAGACGTCCAGCTGGACGTCGCCGCTGTACTGCGAGTGGCCGACGCCCTTGGCGGCGGCCGTCTGCAGCGAGCTCCACTTCTTCAGCACGTCACCCGAGTGCGCGTCGACGATGAAGTCCGTGTGCTTGACGCCGTCCTTCGGGTTCTCCAGCTCCGTGTGGACGTGGTAAGCGAGCCGGTAGCCCACCACCTGCTCGGTGAAGTCCGCCGCGTTCTGCTTCGCGCGCGGCTTCTCGGGGTAGCGGCTCACCGACTGCGTCAGCGGATAGACGACGAGCTCGCTCTTGGGGGAAACGCTGTACTCCCCCTTCGGCGCCAGCTCCTGGGTGACCTTCGCGAGCGCCGACTTCGCGTCGAGCGAGGGCTTCACGTCCAGGCGGATGCCCTTGCGCAGGCCGTCCGCGGTGATGCTCATCTCCCCGGCGGCCACACCCTGGTGGGTGATGGCCATGGCGCCCCATACCGGTACGCCCTGGTACGTCTGGGCGAAGCGCGCGTGCGTCTGGCCAAAACGGTCCGTGTTGGAATTGACGAGTTGGAAGTCATCCCTCGAGCTCAGCCCGAGCTTCAGGCTTTGGGCTTTCAGGTTTGACAGGGATTCAGCCACACGGGCCGACTCCCGGGCCTTGAGCTGCACCAGCGCGGGCTGGGCAACGGGAGTGAGTTTCTCAGCCGCGAGGGATGAGCTCGCCGTGCAGAGACCGGCGAGGAGCAGAGGCCAGCGAGGCCACGGCTTGGACATGGAATTGACTCCGCCGTACTGCGTTCAGGGGGAACTCCCGCCATCGGCACCGCAGGGGGCGTGCCTCCTTCGGAAGGGCCACACTCATGGAGGAGAGTCCGTACAGCCCCAGGCTTGCGCCCCAAACGTTCCACCATCAGTGTAACTTTTGCGGAGTATACAGAGTCGAAAATCAAAAAGAATGGGGGCGGACCCCAAAAGCCACGATTCGGCCACGAGAAACACATGGAGTGCGGCGATTTTGCACTGCGTCATGTAGGTGCGGGTGAGGCTCGGCGGCCCCATGGGTCCGGGGTGAGCGACGGAGATCCACAGGTCCGGGGCGGGCCGGGTGGCGGCAACGCAGCGGGTGGGGAGCGCGCGCCCCGGCAATCCCAGACTCCGGCCGTGACGGGATGGCCCGGGCGGGACTCCAGCGCAGACCGGCGGCCCTTTCCCAGACAGGCCCGGGCCCTTCAATGCCTCGCAGCGCGTCTACTCCCAGGGATTGGAGAAGCGCGGGTCCTCGGTGAAGATGGAATCCGCCCGGGCCGACTCCGCGGGCAATGACAAGAGCAGTCCAGCAGGGGGGCTTGTGGAATCCGAATCGCACGGCACGCCACGGGCGACCACCGCCCAGCCACACCATGGAGAGCTGGAGCTGTCATGGATGGCCCGGCTTCGGGCGCGTCTTCTCGGCTACGACGTCTTCATCTCCTACCGGCATGAAGACGGGCTCGCCTATGCCATGGCCCTCGAGAACCGCCTGCGCACGGAGGACGTGGCCTGCTTCCGGGATGCGCGAGAGCTGCCAGGAGGTACTCCGCTCAAGCAGCGCATTGCATGGGCGTTGAAGAAGAGCCGGATATTGGTCCTGGTCGGAACCCGGGCGGTGGCACGGCCCTCGGCTCCTGAAGACTGGATTCGCTGGGAGCTGGAGAGCTTCGAAGGGGAGAAGACCATCCTCCCCATCTGGTTCGAGGGAGCATCACGCGCCCTGGGAGTGCCCAGGCTCGAGCACGTCAAGTACACGGAGGAGCTGGAAGCGGCGAGGAAGGAGCCGAAGCCCTCGGACCGGGTGGTGGAGGAAATCCTCGGCGCGATGAAGTTCCTCCGGGTCAATCAGCGCATGCGCGCGCTCATCGCGGGAGCAACGACCGCGCTGCTCGTCCTGCTGGCGTTGAGTGGCGCTCTCTGGGGACAGGAACGGGAACGGAACCGTCAGTACGAGGAGCAGAAGCGGCTGTCGGACGCGAGAGGGCACGCGAACCGCTCGGCGCTGTTGCGGACCCGCTTTCCTGTGGAAATCGAGGAGAGTCTCAAGGAAGCCCTCTCCGCGGCGGAAGGCGCTCCAGAGTTGCTTGAGAGCGACCAGGTCCTCAGGTCCGCCCTCGCACTGTATCCGCCCCTGTTGGGACAGCTCGAGCTTCCCTGCCGGCCGCAACACGTGACGGCGCTCCAGGGCCATCTGCTGGTGGCAGGAGATGACGATGTCTGCATCGTGGACCTCAAGGCTCGGACGGCGCGAAAGGTCTGGGAGACCCCGCACTTCTTGAACGACATGGATGCGGCCAGCACGGGTGGATTGGTCGCACTGGCCTCCAGCAACTTCAGCCACGACGGCAAGCTGACCCTGGCCGACCCTCGAACGGGCAAGGAGCGCTGTCCGCCATTCGAGGGGCTCTTCAATCGGGTCGCGGTGTCCCATGACGGCGCAGTCGTCGCGGCCGCATCAGAGGACGGACGCATCCACCGTATCGACGTCGCCGACTGCCACATCCGCGCCACGGAGCTCTCACTCGGTGCCGAACCCACCCGGCTCAAGTTGGATGCGAGTGGAGTCCTGGTGGGAGCCACCGAAAAGTCCGTGCGCGCCTGGCGGTCCTGGACGGCCTCCGTGCCCCAGGCGCTCTTGGACCGGGACCTTGCCGCATGTCCACCTCCCTTTCTGGCGCGAGCGCCAGTGGCCTTTTCGCCCACCGGCGTCCTGGCGACGACGGATGGGTGCTCCATGCAGGTGCTCGCCGAAGAGGGACACGCCAACTCCAGCATTCCGCTCACCTCGGTCAAGCAACTGTGGTGGGGACGGGAAGGTCTCGTCGCGGCACTGGCCGACCAACGGCTCGTCATCTGGGATAGCACCGTCACCCGGGTCCGCTCGCCGAAGCTCCCCATTACGGGAGAGGTTCCCGACTTCGGCCCTCGGCTGCTCGCGGAGGGTGAGCTCGCGGTGACGACGAGCCGAGAGGAAGGCAAGACGACGGGCGTCGCCCACCTCTGGGATGTCGCATCGGGCCGCGAGATGGGACGACTTCCCCATGGCAGCAGGGTCAGGGGCGTCTTCCCCGGCCCCGATGGTGTGGGCTGGGTCAGCGTCGGTGACGACCACCAGCTCCGCTTCTGGGGGGACATCCGCCGCTGGAATCGGACATGGGTCGTTCCCTACGAGCTCGAGGGAGTGACGAGCACCGACGATGCCAGTCTTGTTGCAACCGCCCATGGTGGCATCTGCGACCGCTGCAAGCGGTGGACGGTCTGGGACGGCTCGGGCGCCAAGCAGGCCGAGATTGCCACGCCAGGGATATCGCTCCGTGCCATGGCCTGGTCCGGGGACTCCACCGAAGTGCTCGTGGCGGACAGCGGGAATCTCTGGCGGTGGCGGTGGCGCGACTCCAAGGTCCCCGTCCGCGTGACGTCATGGTCTGGATTCCGTGCCCAGGCGGCGGCATTCGATGCACGAGGACAGACCCTGGTAGCCGTTGACGGCAAGGGAAACGGGCGGTTCTGGCGTGGGCCGGACTGGGTTGAGAAGACCTTCAGCTATCGCCATCCGAAGGGCCGAGGCCTTGACCCGTGGGACTCCGGTCTCTCGGTCTCTCCCGATGGCCGCAGAGCCGCCATCGCGCTGGTCGGAAGCCTGGTCGTGGTCGACCTGAACGAAGGCACGCAGCGGGACATCACCACCAGCGACCGCGCCTACCGGTCCATGGCCAGCAGATTCTCCAGTGACGGGGCCCAGCTTGCAGTGGCCGCGGACATCAATCCCAACAATCCCGTGGCGGGGCCGATACCCGCCTTGGATGTCGTTCCAATCGATGGCTCGGGGAGGAAGACCGCACGCCTTGCGGCACAGGGCTTCAACCAGGCCGTGTGCTTCGGCCCCGAAGGACGCGTCGCCGCCGCGGTAGGAGAAGTCATCCAGGTCTGGACGGTGGCGGAGGACCTCCATCTCGAGAAGCAGATTGAACAACCCTGGGTGCTCTACGGGTGCCGCTTCGTCCAGGATGGAGCGGGCCTCCTCGTGTGGGGACAGCAGCACGTCCAGATGCTGCCGCTCGATATCGAGGAGCTGAAGAAGGACGCCCAGGGACGTCTGCAGCCTCGTGCAGCGCAACGGTTGTGAGGCGCCGTCACGCAGGAGGTCCCCATTCGCATTTCAGCGAGAGTCGTCTCTCCATCGCCCGCATGGCGTGGAGTGCTGCCGCAAGTTCCCCCGGAACATCCCACGGAAGGAAGCACGAGGACGAGGGCTGAGAGTGCTTCTGCCCCCGAATCCAGCTCCGAATCCAGTGCGGGGCTCAGGACGGTGTCCTATGACAGCAGCCGCCATGCCCGAGGTCAGCCAGAGTGAACGAGCCTTCATCTCCTATGCATCGGGAGATCGCAGCCGCGTCCTCCCCATCATCGAGGACCTCCGGGCGTTGGGCACATCGTCCTGGCTCGATGTCCGGGAAGTGCGCGCGGGTGACCGGCTCACGAACACCCTGTTGAGCAACATCGAGAAGTGCTCATCAGTCGTGGTCATGCTCTCCCGAGCGAGCGCCGGCAGCGAATGGATGAAGCGCGAGATTGGTCACGCGCTCGAGCTCGGAGCGCGGGGCCAGGCCCTCCGCATCATTCCGTGCCGCATCGAGGCCTGCGAGCCGCTCACCGAGTTGAACGACCATGTCTTCGCCGACTTCACCACCAGCTACGCTTCAGGCATGCGGGAGCTCCTCGCCGGCATCTTTCGGAACCGCGAGGTCCTGAGCTGCCGCATCGACCCTGACTGCCCGCTGCAACTCCTGGAAGAGGAACTGCGCCCTGGGCTGGTGAGTGCACTGGCGGCACGTGAAGGGACCCCAGAGTGCGTCTTCTATCTGGATACCGCTCCCCTCCGCGCGGAGCTGGACTCCCTTTCGAACGCATACTCCGAAGAGCTGAGAAAGCTCGCTCCTCCCCTGGCCGAGGCACTGGAGCTCGAAGCGGAGGTCGACCGCGACCTCGCTCCTCTGCTCCTGCAGAACCTGGGGACGATGCTGGGCATTGTGAGCCGTGAAGTCTCCTCCTCATGGCAGCGGGAGCCCGGCCTCAAGCAGATGCTCCTCTCGACGATTCAATCCACCGTCTGGCTCGTCCTCCATGACTTCTGGATCGTTGTCCGAGGCGCCGTGGGCCGTGACCTCACCCGCTTTGGGGCGGTCCATGGCGTAGCGTTGCAGCGCCTGCTCGACGAACTGGCGGCTCGGCCGCCTTGTCCTGTTGTCCCGCCTCCCCTCGCGCAGATGTCGCGCTTCCGCTGTGACTTCGAGGAGCTTCTGGAGCTCGAGCTGGCAGGACACCGCCCCGTGGAGGACGGTCGCGTCTGGGTTCCCAGGCGCGAGGTTTCGGGCGATACCCTGAGGATGATGGGACAGCACATCTACCCCATCCCGCCTTCTCACGAGTTCATGCCCCTCACGTGGCTGCGCTACTTCGTGCCCGGACTTGCCCGGTCGTACGTCTGGCGGTTCTCACGCCAGGGGCTCTGGCTCGCGGACCATGCCAGCCACTTCTCCTTGAGCACGGACGGCTTCACCCACATCGGTCTGCCTTGAGCGCCCCTACTCCCACGGATTGGAGAAGCGCGGGTCCTCGGTGAAGGCCGTGTCCGTGAGGCTTTCCAGGAAGGCCACGAGGTCGGCGCGCTCGGAAGCCGTCAGCGTGAAGGGACGCACCAGCGGGTCCTTGTTGGGATTGGCGCGCCCGTCGCCGACGAAGGGCCCTTCCGTCACGTTGCGCCCACCGGAGGTGTAGTGGTCGATGACGGCCTCCAGGGTGGGGATGCTGCCGTCGTGCATGTACGGCGCCGTCAGCGCCACGTTGCGCAGCGGCGGCACGCGGAAGCGCCCCTGGTCCGAGTCCTTGCGGGTGAACTCAAAGAGGCCCGGGTTGTCCGGCGGGTACGCGCCGTGGCCGTCCACGTCGTAGAGGCCGGTGTTGAAGAACTGCCGCTCCGGCAGCCGCGTGTCCTTCGAGCGGAAGGAGTTCGTCAGGTGCGGGCCGCTGTGGCAGTGGTAGCACTCCGCGCGCTCGCCGAAGAACAGCTCCATGCCCCGCTTCGCCGGCTGGGACATCGCCGTGGCGTCCCCCTGCAGGTAGCGGTCATACGGTGAGCTGCCCGACAGCAGCGTGCGCTGGAAGGACGCAAGCGCCTTCACGATGGCGTCCTTGTTCACCGGGTCGGCCTCCTTGGGGAAGGCCGCGCGGAAGAGCTCCGTGTAGCGCGCGTCGCCCTTCAACCTCCCGAGCACCTCGTCCAGCCGCGGCGCCAGCCCCAGCTCCGTGGGCACCTCGTTGAAGAGGGGCACCAGCGCCTGCGCCTCCAGCGACTCGAGCTGCGGGTTGGCCCAGGTGAAGGTGGACAGGTACGCCACGTTGGCCAGCCCCGGCGCATTGCGCGCGACGTGGTCCCCCGTGGAGCCCACCGGCGTCGACCGGCCGTCGGTGAAGGCGAGCCGCTGCTCGTGACAGCTCGCGCACGCCTGCGTTCCGTTGCCGGACAGGCGCTCGTCGTAGAAGAGGTGCCGGCCGAGCTGCACCTTCTCCTCGGACATGGGGTTGTCCTCGGGGACGAAGGGCTCGGGGAAGCCGGCCGGCAGCTTCCATTCGTACGCGGGCGGCGCGTCGTCACCACCGCCGCAGCCCGAGGCCAGCAGCGCGAGCAGCACGGCCCCCATCTTCCATGCGCGAGACATCGCGGGTGCTCCTTCTTCAGTCCAGGTCGACGGGGTTGCTGCCCACGTGGCAGACATTGCAGGCGCCCGACATGGTGGGGAACGGCATGAAGTTCACGGACGCCGTGGCGCGGCTGGTGACGCGCGGGTACAGCGACTGGTCCGGGAAGGGCGCGGCCTCCGTCGTGTAGAAGTTGCCGCTCGCGTCCGCCTCCAGCGTCAGCACCACGGTGCCTCCACCGTTGGGCGCGGTGGAGAGGGTAATCGTCGCGTCCGGGTTGGGCTCGCGCTTGGAGGTGACGGCGGTGCCCGCCACGGTGAAGCGTCCGGGCGCGGTGCCGTTGGGCCCGTGGCAGCCCATGCAGTTGTTGCCCGCCTCGTGGCTGGTGCCGCCGCGCCGGCTCTTCAGCGTCACGGCGTCCAGCTCCGGCGAGCGTTGCACCGTGGGAGCGGTGTCGCCGCCGTCATCGGAGCCGCAGCCCATGGACAGGCCCGTGGCCAGCGCGAGCAGCGGCGCGGCGTGGGCACGCAGGTCAAAGACAGACATGGTGGTGCCCCGGGCGTCAGCGGACGCGGAAGAAGGTGTCGGGCCGCTCGCGGGCGCTGCCATTCACGTTGAGGCCCACCTGCTTGAAGAGGGACGCGCACTCCGGGTCCGTCGCGCTGGACATGCAGCCGGCCATCATGTCCGTGGTGCCGTCCGGCACGCGCTCCACGTCCAGCTCCGAGTAGAGGCCGGCCGCGTCCAGCACCACCTCGTTCTTCTCCGAATCGAAGCCGGTCAGCGTCACCGTGGTCTGGTTGTCCGAGGCGCAGGTGAAGCCCTCGGCCACCGAGCCCTTGCAGCCGGCCGCGCCCAGGTGGAAGTAGTAGCTCTCGTTGGACTGCGTGCGCACGTCCAGGCGGAGGAACTTGTAGCCGCCCTGCCAGCTCCACCACATGCCGGGCGAGTTGAGCGGCGCGGGCGCGGTGGCGCCGTCCAGGTGGTTCATCTCCGGGGGCAGGCCCACCTTGAACTCCAGGCCCGTGTAGTCGTCGTGCTCGGGCACGGTGCCGATGACTTCCCGGCGCACCTGTGGGCTGCCGGTGTCACAGGTGCCGGTGCCGTCCTCGAAGTCCAGCAGGGCGATGCCGTCCCGCTGCCACGTGCCGTCCTGCTCCAGCTCCAGCGCCACCCGCTCGCCGTTGGCGCGCACCAGGGCGATGTCCCGGAGATACATCTTGAAGTCGAGCAACTGGATGGTGCCGTTCGAGGTGCCGATGCCCGAGTAGCTCGTGCCACAGGACAGGGGCTGCTCGCGGACCTGGGGGCTGAAGCGGATGGTGCGCTTGCTCTCACTGTCACCACAGCCCTGCATCAGCAACAGCGACGGCAACAACCAGCACGCGGACTTCAGGACGGCATTCATTTCGACGACCTCCACGGAGGGTGGGCGGGGGCCACCCTGACGGCGGCGATGGGTAGCAGAGGGGCCCGGCCCGGCCGCTGTGGCAAGTTGTCGCGGCGCCCGCCATGTCGGACACGGCACGGGAAGGCACACGCCTCCCGCCCACGGCAGGACACCCCTCCATGTCTCCGGTCGGAAACGTGGCGGCGCCCGGGACATATCGCGGAACCCGGCGTGTGGAAGGAAACGGTGCCCTGCCCTCCAGGGCGCTGGCCGCCCCGGACGTCCGACACTACCCATGCCCCCTCCCCGCTTTCTGGAGGCCGTCCCGTCCATGTCCGCGCGACCGCTGTTCCGCGTCCTGCCCCTGCTCGTCCTGGCCGGACTGAGCCTGGGCCATGGCGGGAGCGACGGCGAGGGTGGCGGTGGGTGCGGCGGCGGTGACTCCGGCACGCACACCCGACATGACGCTCACCCGAAGAGGTCCGGCGCGGAGTGCCCGGACGAAGGAGGCCCCACGGCGGAGAGCTTCGGCCGGGCCTTCCTGGAGACGTATTGCCTGCCGTGTCACAGCGCCAGCGTGACGGGCGAGGCTCGCGCGGGGGCCCCGGTGGGCGCGGACTTCGACACACGCGGCGCGGTGCGCCTGTGGTCCAGGCTCATCGACGCGCACACGGCCGCGGGTCCCGACGCGGTGAATACCGAAATGCCCCCGCCTCCCCTTCCCGCCCCCTCCCTGGACGAGCGCCTGACGTTGGGTCAGTGGCTCGCCTGCGGTGCCCCATGAGCGTTCCGACCCGAAGGGCGGCGCGCCCGCACCACCTGACTCTCCCCCTCAACCCCCTCTACCGGACCCGCGCACCCGAGGTGTCGCGAGGACGGCGGCCCTGCTCACGGACACGTGCCGCAGTCGGACTGGCAGCTCGCGGCGGTGGTGCTGGTGCCGCAGTGCTCGGAGAGCTGGCAGGTGCCGTCGCCGCAGCGGTAGATGTCCTGCGTGCGGATGCGGGTGGTGATGGGGCGGTACATCTTCCCGTTGTACGTGCACGACTTGTAGTAGTTGCGGGACGTGTCCAGCGTGCAGTACGTGCGCGCGGAGCCCACGTGGCCGATGACCACGGCGCAGTCCGGGTCTCCCGACCACGCCGACAGGCCGCACGCGCGCACCGTGCTCTGGTCATAGGTGAGGTAGTCCGCGTCGTTCCCCACGAAGAGCCCCTCGCCGTTGAAGAGGTTGCCGAAGAACACCGCCTCCGGCTGGTTGTACGTCGTCAGCTCGTCCGTACCGATGGGGATGGGATTGTTCAGCGCGTCACGGCCCAGCACGGAGATGTTCAGGTGCACGCCGTACTTGTTCACATGCGCGGCGAGACAACCCGACACCACTTGTTGCTCGGCCAGGGTCGCCGGCGAACCGCCCGCCCAGGCCGGCGCCAGCCCCAGCACGCCCGTCCACGTGTACGTGGTGCCCGCGTACGTGTACGTCAGCGTCTGCCCCGAGGACATCGCGCACCGGGCGATGTATCGCATGACCTCATCCGCCCTCGCCGGGTTCGTTCCGAACCAGGTGCTGAAACCATTCGTGGACAGGCCATTCGTGGACAGGCCATTCGTGGACAAGCCATTCGTGGACAGGCCATTCGTGGACAGGCCGTTGGTGGAGAGCCCGTTCGTGGACAGGCCATTGGTGGAGAGCCCGTTCGAGGACAACATCCCGTCCTCGTGGGTGCCCAACGACTCGGAGTCCAGGTCCATGCCTGGCTCCGCGGGGCCGCAGCCGACGGCGGCGACGCAGAGCAGTAGTGGCACCCAGCTCCATCCGCGCGGGTGGCGGATTCGGTTGCGGGTGACCTCGAAGTGGGGAGAGGTCTGCGGGATGAGGTGGCGCATGGGAATGACTCCGCGTTGGGGGTGACCGCGTTGAGTGCGGCCACGACAACCGGTAGTGCTTCCCGCGCGGACTGACAGGTGTCCCCGCGTGCAGATGACGTTGCTAGGTCTTACGGCAAACACGTATTGCGTGTTCCGCGGGCCGCTCCGTCAAAAGACAGACACGCGGAGAACGATTGCGTCTTGAATGACTCAGGGATGTTTCACGGGTTGCGCGCGGCGTGAGACGGCGCGCGCGCCTGCCGGGCGTCACGCGGCAGCGACACCGTGAAGGTGGTGCCGTCGCGCTCGGACGAGCTCACGTGCACGCTGCCTCCGTGGGCCTGGACAATCTCTCTCACGATGAACAGGCCGAGTCCCAAACCACCCCGACGACGGCCCTTCTCGCGCGCCGTTCCAGCCTGGCGGAACGGGTCGAACAGCGTGGCCAGTTGCGGAGCCGGAATGGGAGCACCGGGGTTGTGTACCTCCAGGACGAGCCAGGTGTCCTGCTCCTCGCAACGCAGCATCACCGGCGCGTGCTGCTCGCCGTGCTCCAGCGCGTTGCCGACGAGGTTGCTGACGACCTGGGCGAGTCGGTCCGCATCCCAGACACCGTCCGCGCGGCCGTCCACGTCGAAGCCAATCACCCGTTCCGGCCACGCGGCGGACAGCTCATCCACCACCTGGCGGCACAGCGTGGCCAGGTTGGCCGGGGCGAGATTCAACGGAATGCCGCCGGACAGCCGCGCGCGCGTGAGGTCGAGGATGTCGGAAATCATGGTCCCCATCCGCGCCGCGCTCGTCTCGATGCGTTGAGCGAGCTGCTGCTGCTGGGAGCTGTGCGGGGAGCGACGCCGCATGGCCCTGGCGGACAGGGTGATGGCGTTCAGCGGGTTGCGGAGGTCATGCCCGAGGATGCCGATGAAACGTTCGCGGAAGCTCGCCTCCTCGGACAGACGCTCCAGGGCTCGGTGGCGCTCGGTGATGTCCATCATGGAGCCAATCATCCGCACCGGCTGGCCCGCCGCGTCACGAGCGAGCACGCCCCTGTCCAGCACGTGGGCCCAGGTGCCGTCGCCCCGCTGGAAGCGGTACTCCGCCTGCCACGTGGCCTTCATGGAGGCCACGAAGCCGCGCAGCCCGGCGGCCACGGCCTCGCGCTCGTCGGGGTGCACGCGCGCCTGCCACCAGTCCAGCCCGTGGGTGGACGGCTCCGCGCCATAGCCGAACCACTCACCCGGGCTGGTCTCCCAGCGCACGGAGCCGGCCGCGAGGTCCCAGTCCCATAGGACGTCATGGGTGGCGCGCGCCGCCAGCCGGTAGCGCTCCTCGGCCTCGCGCAGCACGGACTCGGTCTGCTCGCGCTCGGTGCAGTCCATCACGACACCCACCATGCGGTGCGCGCGCTCGCCGTCGCGCACGCCCTGCCCCACGGCCTCGTACCAGCGCGTGGAGCCGTCCGCGTGCCGGCAGCGGAACTTGAGGGAGTAGGGCCCGTCCGCCGCCAGCGCCTGTTCAATGGCACGCGCCACGCGGGGCCGGTCCTCCACCACCACGCATGAGAGGAAGCCCGGCAGCGAGCTGCCCAGCGTGCCCGGAGGCTGCCCGAAGAAGGCGTCCGCCTCTTGAGACCAGGTGACGGCGCGGCGGGTCTCCGTCCACTCCCACGCCACCATGCGCGCGGTGGACAGCGCCAGCCGCAGCAATTCCTCACGGGCGCGCAGGGCGCTCGCGGACTCCAGCGCGGCCTCGGCCCTGCGCCGCGCCTCGCGCTCGCGCTCCAGTGTCTCGCGCAGGGCCTGGGCGTCCTCTTCCACCGGAGGGAGGAGCCACAGCGCGAAGCCCTCACCCTCCTTCACCGCGATGGCCTGGAAGCGCGCGTCCACGCCCTCGCGCCGGACGCGCAACGGGACGGATAGCGGCACGCCGGTGGCGCCCAGGCGCACGCAGTCCTCCACCTCCAGCCCCTTCACGCCGTCCGCGGACCAGCGGGACAGGTGCGCGTCCAGCCCCCAGTCGCGCACCACGTCGCCGGCCGCCGCGTTGTGCGACGTCCACCGGAAGTCGAGGACCTCTCCGGCAGGCCCCCGCACCGGCTCGAAGAGGAGGCAGGGCGCCGGGCTCCCGGAATGGGGCGTCCATGCCAGGGCGGACCCTGGGAGTGATGACAGACCCGCCATCGGATTTCCCCCAGCGCGCGCCGCGCCATGACACACGGGCACGAGGCGTGCGGTAGGGAAAGAGTGCCATGTCCTGACGGATGCGAGCCTGTCCCGGGGTACACCTCCCCCGCGCAGTGCTCACCCGTGAGCATTTGTGTCTCAGCGAGACGCTGTGCCCGGAATGGACGTCAGGGAGTCCTTGAAGTGACGCATCACCCGCTCCTGCAGGCGCTGGTTGACGGCGGGCTCTCTCACCATGTGCGTGAAGCCGCTGAGGGGCAGCAGCTCGTGTGGCTTGCCGGCGCGGAACAGCGCATCCGATAGCTTCAGCGCGTGGAAGAAGTAGACGTTGTCGTCCGCGGTGCCGTGGACGATGAGCAGCCGGCCGATGGGCCCTTCCCGCTTCGCGTAGGTGAGCAGCGAGCTGCGCTCGTACGCCTCCGGGTGCTCGTCGGGGAGGCCGAGGAGCCGCTCGGAGACGTGGGTGTCATAGTCGCGCCAGTCCGCCACCAGCGCGCCGGCCACCGCGGCCTTGAAGACGTCCGGCCGGGCCATGACGGCGAGCGCGCTGATGTAGCCGCCGTTGCTCCACCCGGTGATGCCCACGCGCTGGAGGTCCACCTCGGGCACCTCCTCGGCGAGCGCCTTCAGCGCGGCGGCCTGGTCGTCCACCGTCACCATGCCGATGTTGTATTTCCCGGCGTGCAGCCACGCGTTGCCCCGCAGCGGCGTGCCGCGCCCGTCGAAGCTGACGACGAGGAAGCCCTGGTCCGCCATCCACTGCCACATGAGGCTGTACGCCATGCTCTGGTGGACGGTGGTGGCGATGGCGCCGCCGTACACGTCGACGATGACGGGCAGCTTCACGCCCGGCTTGAAGTCACGCGGGCGGACGATGGCGGCCCAGAAGCGCTCCTTCCCGACCTGACGCACCTCGAGGCGCGGCACGAAGGGCGGCTCCTTCGCCACGGAGGGCAGCTCGCCCACGCGCTTGCCGTCCGGCTGGAGCACGTAGACGTGGCGCATGCTGGTGGGCCCTTCCGTGTGGAGGACGAGGAGGCCGCCCTTCTCGCTCACCTGCGCGTTCTCGAGGGCCGGGCCGCCGGACGTCACGCGCGTGGGGGCGCCGCCCTTCGTCACGCGCCAGAGGTAGCGCTCGGTGGGGTTGGGGCCGCCGAGGAAGTACAGCGTGTCCTCCGCGGGGAGGTAGCGCGCGAAGGAGCGGAACCCGGCCTCGGGCTTCACCAGCGAGCGCGCGAGGCCGCCGTCCGCGTTGCGCAGCTCCACCTCCGGGCCACCGTTGCGCTCGGTGAGCCAGAGGAAGCCGCTGCCGTCCGGGAGCCACTGGGGGAAGGGCGGGTGCAAATCCAGCCACGCGTCGTCCTTCACCTTCTCCGTGAGCAGCACGCGCGTCCTGCCTGTCTTCACGTCCACCGCGAGGAGCTGTTCCTCCGTCTGGAGGCGGTTCTGCACGAGCAACGTCAGCGGGCCCTTCTCCGGCCAGGCGACGGTGGCGAGGTAGGGGAACTTGTTGGAATCCCAGTCCACCCACGTCGTCTTTCCACCCGTGGAGGGCGTGAGGCCGAGGCGCACCTTCGCGTTCGCCTTGCCCGCGCGTGGGTAGGGGAAGCGCTGGGCGCCGGCCTCGGGGTGCATGACGTCGACGATGGAGAACTGCTCCACCTGGGAGGTGTCGGCCTCGGTGTAGGCGATGAGCTTCGCGTCCGGGCTCCACCAGAAGCCGGAGAAGCGGCCCATCTCTTCTTGGGCGAGGAACTCGGCGAGGCCGTGCGTCTTCTCTGGCGTCCCGCCGCGCGTCACGCGGGATTCCGTCTGCGTGGCGAGGTCCAGGCGGTAGACGTCGTTGTCACGGACGTAGGCGACTTGGCGGCCGTCGGGGGAGAACTGGGGGTCGATGGCGCCGGGGCCGGACTGGAGCTCCGTGACTTTTCCGGAGGCGCGCTCGACGACGTAGAGGCGGCCGGAGAGGCCGAGCCGGAGCTGTGAGCCGTCCTTGGAAAGGGCGAAGGAGGTGAAGCCCGAGGCCGACAGGCGCATGCGCTCGCGGCGAGCCTTCTCCTCGGGGGAGAGCGTCTCCTCGGCGCCCTTGAGCAGGGATTGAGGGGTGAGGAACTCGCGCGTCTGGCCGGTGGCCACGTCGAAGGCGAAGAGCGTCTGGGCGTTGGAGGGAGGCTGGGCGCGGAGGAAATAGACGGTCTTCTCGTCGGGGGTGATGGCGGTGGAGCTGGGACGGCCGAAGCGGAACCCATTCGTCTCCGAGAACTGCCGGAGGAAGGAGTCTTCCGCAGGGACGGATGGAGCCGGGGACTTCGGCTCGGCCAGGACGGGAGTGCTCAGCAGGACGAGAGCCGCGAGGAGATAGCGCATGCGGGTGCCGGCGCATCCCTTGTGGGACGGCCGCTCCTTTCACAGCGAGGGCAAGGCGGCGTCACCCTACTTCAGGCCTCGTGCGGGTACAGCCGCGCCGCCGTGCCGCGGCGGGTCAAGCCGATGCGCGGCAACTTTCGCGCGGCCTCGTGACATCCTGCCTTGCTGATGCCTGCGACCCATCGAGAGGAGACCGTGCTCCCATCCCATTCACGGTACGCGTTGATGCTCGTGGGCTGCGTGCTCCTGGGTGGCTGCGCGGGCACGTCCAACCCGCGCCGTGCCGAGACCTACCGCTTCGACTCGGTGTCCAACGCCTGCCGTCAGAACCCCGCGAACTGCGCGGCGCTTGCAGGGAAGGAGACGGTGAGCACCTCCATGGCCGCTGCGGCGGCGATGACTGGCTATGTGGTGGTACACGCGCTGAAGGACCATGAAAGGAAGCTCATCGACGCGACGCTGGTCGAGTGCGCCGAACTCGCGCGCTCGGAGGTCCTGCTCCGGCACCGACAGGACTTCGCGGGCCCGAGCCCCACGAGAGAAGAGTGCAATCAGCAGGTGAAGGATGCGGCGGGCAGGCGTGTGAGGCGCTCCATGCAGCTCGGCACGGAGATGCATCTGGAGGCACGCAAGTGCGCGCAGGAGCGGCTGGGCAAGCTGCGGCCAGGGCGCTTCAGCCTGGAGCCGCACTATCGCTACGACCCGCAGTCCGGACAGACCAAGCACATTCCTGATGACGATGTCGCCGCGCTACGCGAGTCCGGCAACCAGGGCGAGTTGCTGGGGACTCTCGCTCCCGACGTCGTCATCCACACGGGGAATCCGCTTCACATCCAGGCGGTCTATGACTTCAAGTTCCCGTGCTTCCATCTGGATGGCATGCCTGCGTGGAGCACGTACCCGCCAGGACATCCGCATCAGGGGCTCAGACAAGATCAAGCCTATGAAAAAGCACTTGGGGAGCCGGCTGCACGCGTAGCCCCCAGAATAGGAGTCGAACGATGACCCAACATCCTCCCCGGATTCGTCTCCGGAAGCCCAACGGCGTGCCTATCGCGAGCGACTCCCTGAGCATCAACTTCTACATGCGCCACCCCCATCAAGAGGTGGCGCCCGCACTCCTTCGTTCCATGGAACACTATCGGCGAGCGATTGGCAGCAACGTCCTTAGTGAGTACTCGCATGAAGGATGTGGTTGGGATGAACTCGACGATGCGGCATGGGAGCGCCTTCGCCGAGAGACACTTGACGCTCCCTTCGCCAACCATGAGTTGAGGGAGATGACGAGCGGTGAGCAACGCTACCGGCTCGACTACCTGGGGTCTCTCTTCGGCCCGCCTTCTGAAGAACCGCAAAGGGTGTGCGCCGTCAGCTTCTGGCTGCCCACCGAGTACCTGGAGGAACACGGTCCAGGGCACGTGCGCGAACTGGCGCTGGAGCTGGCCGCCCCCCTTCCCTTCTGCTCCGGCCACGCGGGCTTCGCCTTCAACACCGGGCACGACCTGCTCTACGCCAGGCCCGAGCTCCGCAAGCTGCTCTTCCTCCACCCGGGCATGGATGCCCCCAGGCTCGGCAGGCTCGCGATGCAGCTGGGCACCAAGGTCCGCGCCCCCTCGTGGCTGACCTTCCTGGGCCAGCCCGTGCTGGGCGAGCTCGGAGGCGCCTCCGGCCTCCGCGCCCGCCTCCACTCCTCCGACATCACCGTGCAGGAACTGGAAGGCGAGCGCGTCGTCATCACGATTGGCCCGCGGCCGGAAGCCGGAGAAGAGGGACGCATGCCGCCGGCCTACCGCGAGCTGGCGCGCGTCCTGGAGCCCTGGCTCTTCCACGAGAAGTACCTTCTCGACCCGAGTCTCACCGAGGAGGAGCTGCGCCGCTGGGAGCGCCGGCTGCTCGACTGAACCCGGCTCCCCGCGCTGGAAGACCTCCACGCGGGCTCCGGCTTTCACGGCGCGCACCGCGCGGGCGACGCCCCGCCTGGAATCTCGCGAGGTCGCGCGGGCTCGTGACATCCTGCATTCCTGATGCCTTCGACCCGCAGAGGGAAGACCATTCTCCCACCCCATTCACGGTACGCGTTGATGCTCGTGGGCTGCGTGCTCCTGGGTGGATGCGCGGCCACGTCCAACCCGCGCCGTGCCGAGACCTACCGCTTCGACACGGTGTCGAACGCCTGCCGGCAGAACCCCGCGAACTGCGCGGCGCTTGCTGGGAAGGAGACGGTGAGCACCCCCATGGCCGCAGCAGCGGCCATGACTGGCTATGTGGTGGTACACGCGCTGAAGGACCATGACAGGGACCTCATCGACGCGACGCTGGCCGAGTGCGCCGACCTTGCACGCTCGGAAGTCCTGCTCCGGCACCGACAGGACTTCGCGGGCCCGAGCCCCACGAGAGAAGAGTGCAATCAGCAGGTGAAGGATGCGGCGGGCAGGCGTGTGAAGCGCTCCATGCAGCTCGGCACGGAGATGCATCTGGAGGCACGCAAGTGCGCGCAGGAGCGGCTGGGCAAGCTGCGGCCAGGGCGCTTCAGCCTGGAGCCGCGCTATCGCTACGACCCGCAGTCCGGACAGACGAAGCACATCCCCGATGACGATGTCGCGGCATTACGGGAGTCCGGCAATCAAGGCGAACTGCGGGGAACGCTCGCTCCCGACGTCGTCATCCACACGGGGAATCCGCTTCACATCCAGGCGGTCTATGACTTCAAGTTCCAATGCTTCCTCCTGGATGGCATGCCTGCATGGGACGAGTACCCGCCTGGGCATCCACACCATGGCTTTGATCGAGGTTGGCTCTACCAGACCGTTTTCGGAGAGCCAGCCGCGCGCGTGGCCCCCAGGATAGGAGTCGACCGATGAACAAGCCCCCTCTGCGGATTCGCCTCCGGAAGCCCAACGGTGTGCCCATCGCGCGCGAGGCGCTGAGCATCAACTTCTACATGCGCCATCCGCATCAAGAGGTGGCGCCCGCGCTCATCCGTTCTATCGAGCGCTACCGACGTGTGCTGGGCAGTGACGTCCTCAGCGAGTACTCATCTGAGGACTACGACTGGTATGACCTCGACGAGGCTGCATGGGAGCGCCTCCGAGGAAAGCTGATGGAGTACCCCCGTCCCATCCTCAACTTGCAGGACATAACGAGCGGAGAGCAGCGCTACCGTCTCGACTACTACGGCTCTCATGGAGCTCTCTTGGGTCCACCTTCGGGAGAGCCCACGACGTCATGCGCCGTCAGCTTCTGGCTGCCCACCGAGTACCTGGAGGAACACGGTCCGGGGCACGTGCGCGAGCTGGCCTTGGAGCTGGCCGCGCCACTCCCCTTCTGCTCCGGCCACGCGGGCTTCGCCTTCAACACCGGGCACGACCTGCTCTACGCCAAGCCCGAGCTCCGCAAGCTGCTCTTCCTCCACCCAGGCATGGATGCCCCCAGACTCAGCAGGCTCGCGCTGCGGTTGGGCACGAAGGTCCGCACACCCTCGTGGCTGACCTTCCTGGGCCAGCCCGTGCTGGGCGAGCTCGGCGGCGCCTCTGGCCTCCGCGCCCGCCTTCACTCCTCCGACATCACCGTGCAGGAACTGGAGGGCGAGCGCGTCGTCATCACGATTGGCCCGCAGCCAGAAGCCGGCGAAGAGGGACGCATGCCACCGGCCTACCGCGAGCTGGCGCGCGTCCTGGAGCCCTGGCTCTTCCACGAGAAGTACCTTCTCGACCCGAGCCTCACCGAGGAGGAGCTGCGCCGCTGGGAGCGCCGGCTGCTCGACTGAGTGTCGAGGTGCGGCCTACGACGCCGGACCTTCCCGCCCTGCGCCCACCTTGGCCCGGAGGGCCTCCCACAGCCCCGCGTGGTTGAGCAGGATGTCCCTGATGCCGTCCTGGACGGCCTCGTCGTCCAGCGCCTGCCTGCTCATCAGCGTGTGCGCCTCCAGGGCGTCGATGATGGCGTTCGTGAGCTCGGTCCGGAGGTCGGGCGAGCTCGCGAACTGCGCCTTCGAGTTGTTCGCGGCCTGCTGCGCCAGCGTCGCGGACTCCAGCAGCTTCTCCTTCACGACGTTCACGTAGCCGAGCTTGTCCTGGTCCGACAGCTCACCCTCGAAGAGCGTGTTCACCCTCTCGATGAGTTCATCGAGGCGGGCGCGCTCCTTGTCCTGCACGCTGCCTCCGCCCGTCTCGGTGAGGGGATAGAGCAGCGGCTTCTCCCTCGCTTCGAGCACCATGGGGGCCTCGGCGCGCGCCTTCAGCGCATGGTGCGTGAGCCTCACCTTCGACAGGTCGATGTCCTCGCGCTCGCGGCCGAACTCGAGCAGCGGCAGGAGGCGCTTGTAGAAGATGGCGCGCTTCTCGATGCCGGTGTTGCCGTAGTCGAAGATCTGCGAGAGGAACGTGTAGAGGCGCAGGTACGCACCCATGTCCGACTTGAAGAGCATGAGTGCGTCCAGCTCGGCCTTGGCGTCCTGGCGGGCCTTGTCGTCGGATTTCGCGTTCGCGGCCAGGAGCGCCGCGCTCGCGGCCTTGAAGCGCTTCATCAGCCGGTCCACCACCGGCTCGATGGCCTTCACCAGGTCGCTCTGCTTCGCCTTGGGGGAGAGCTCCGCGGCGACGACGCGCTCCACCTCGAAGTCGTCGTAGTGGCCGGCGGCGTCGAGCTTCGCGCGCAGGTCGAACACCCGGTTCGGGTCCGTCGTGTCCGCCAGCTCCGCCGTCGTGTAGTACGTCTTGAAGGCCGCCAGGATTTCCGCCGGGTCGTTGACGAAGTCGACGATGTACGTCGTGTCCTTGCCCGGGTGCCGCCGGTTCAGCCGCGACAGCGTCTGCACCGCCTGGATGCCCGCGAGCCGCTTGTCGACGTACATGCCGCAGAGCAGCGGCTGGTCGAAGCCGGTCTGGAACTTGTTGGCGACGATGAGCACCTGGTACTCGCCGCCCTTGAACGCCTCGCGGATGTCGCTCCCCTTCAGGCGGGGGTTCAGCGCGCGGCTGTGCTCCGTGAACGGCTCCGGGCCGGAGTCCGGGTCGATGACCTCGCCGGAGAACGCCACGAGCGTCCCCAGCTTGTAGCCCTTCTCCTTTATGTACTTCTCGATGGCGAGCTGCCAGCGCACGGCCTCGACCCGGCTGGCCACGACGACCATCGCCTTGGCCTGACCGTTGAGCAGCGGCCCGACGTACTGGCGGTAGTGCTCGACGACGACCTGCACCTTCTGGGCGATGTTGTAGGGGTGGAGCCGCACCCAACCCATGAGCTTCTTCAGGGCGGCGCTCTTCTCCACCTCCTTCTCGTCCAGGGACTTGCCCTCGTGGGCGAGCTTGAAGGCGAGGCTGTACGGCGTGTAGTTCCGCAGCACGTCGAGGATGAACTCCTCCTCGATGGCCTGGCGCATGGAGTAGACGTGGAACGGCGTCGGGACGTTGTCGGACGCGGGCTTGCGCGTCGGGTCCGGCCGGGTGCCGAACAGCTCCATCGTCTTGGCCTTCGGCGTGGCGGTGAACGCGACGAACGTGATGTGCGAGTCCTCGGCGCGGGACTTCATCTGCGCCGCCAGGATGTCCTCGCTGCTCACCTCGCCGCCGTCTTCGAGCGCGGCCACCTCCTCCGGGGAGAGGACGGCCTTGAGCTTGGACGCGGCCTCGCCCGCCTGCGAGCTGTGGGCCTCGTCGGCGATGACGGCGAAGCGCTTGCCCTTCGTCGCGGCCAGCTTCCGCACTTCTTCGAGGGCGAAGGGGAACGTCTGGATGGTGCAGACGACGATCTTCTTGTCGCCCTCCAGCGCCTTGGCGAGCTTGCCGCTCTTGCTGCCCTCTTTGTTGGTGATGGTCTCCACCACGCCCGTGGTGCGCTCGAAGTCGAAGATGGCTTCCTGGAGCTGGGTGTCGATGACGGTGCGGTCGGAGACGACCAGCACCGAGTCGAATACCTTCTGGTTCTGGGCGTCGTGCAGCTCGGCCAGGAAGTGCGCCGTCCAGGCGATGGAGTTCGTCTTGCCGGAGCCGGCCGAGTGCTGGACGAGGTACCGCGTGCCCGGCGGGTCCGCGAGCACGGCGGCCTGGAGCTTCCGGGTGACGTCGAGCTGGTGGTAGCGCGGGAAGAGGACGCGGGTGATGTGCTTCTTCTTGTCGCGCTGGGCGATGAGGTAGCGCCCGAGGATTTCGAGCCAGCTCTCGCGCGCCCAGATTCTCTCCCAGAGGTACGCGGTGCGGTGGCCGCCGGTGGGGTTCATCGGGTTGCCCGCGCCGTCGTCGTTGCCCTGGTTGAAGGGAAGGAAATCAGTCGCCGGGCCTTCGGTCCGCGTGGTCATGCGGACCTCGCTGTTGCTCACCGCGAAGTGCACCAGCGCGCCGCTCGGGAAGGACAGCAGCGGCTCGGGGGACTGGCCCTTGGGGTGCGGCTGCCGGTCGAAGCGGTACTGGTCGACGGCGTCCTGGACGCTCTGGGTGAAGTCGGTCTTCAGCTCGACGGTTGCCACGGGCACGCCGTTGAGGAAGAGCACCAGGTCGATGCTGTTCTCGTTGTGGACGGAGTAGCGCACCTGCCGCACCACGCGCAGCCGGTTGGCCTCGTAGCGGGCGAGGATGTCGGGGTTGATGGCGAGCGCGGGCTTGAACTCGGCCAGCTTGAGCGGCTGCTTGAGGCCGAGGAGCTCGATGCCGTGGCGGAGCACGTCGAGCGTGCCGCGCTGGTCGAGCTGGTCTCGCAGGCGGTTGAGCAGCGTCTCGCCGGCCTTGCCACCGTGGTTCTTCGTCAGCGTCTCCCACGCCTTGGGCTGCGTGGCCTGCACCCAGGCCAGCACGTCCGCTGGGAAGAGCGCTCGGGCGCGGTCGTAGGCGGCGGCATCGCCGTCTGAGTAGAGCCAGCCGTGGGCCGCGAGGTGGGCGCAGATCTCGGACTCGAAGCTGATTTCCTTGTAGAGGCTCATGCTGCGGCCCTGTCGGCAACGCCGCGAACGTCGATCTGGCCGGTCACGGCGGCGGAGATCAGTGCGGTGCGGCGTTCCTGGAGAAGGTCGATGGCCCTCTGGGCTTCGGCAATGAGAGCGTCAAGTTTGCCGGTCTCATGGTCGAGAGCACAGGCAATCGCATTTTGCTCTTCGAACGGCGGGAAGCCGAAGCGATACCTGCGGAGCTTCTCCGCCGGAAGGTGCTCAATGGTTGTTTCGTTTCCGCCTGCGACAAAGACACCTTGAGTGGCCGCCCACGCCATCAGGTAATACATGAATTCAGTAGTGTCTTTCCCTGCAACATATGGCCTAAGGCGATGGAGCGCCTTTTGGTAATAACACTCATCAAGGAGACCACGCCAAATCGCCGAGCGCCCGGGATAGCTCCCTCCTTCGTTGACGAGGAGATCGCTTGGCGCCAATAGGAACTTTGCCCGGTCTTCTTCGTCAAAGTCCATGCGCGGCAGATCATCCGTATTGATGTTCCCCCATTGAACATCGAATACCCGCAGATAAGGACGAAGGTGTTCGCCACTAATCTTCTTGGCATCGAGCATCTTGCCCAATTGAACGTGATAGCGAGAGCCAACCGGAGCCACATCCCAATGCGCCGGCACCTCACCCAGCCACTCGACGCCCGAAGGCTTCATGGGCGCGGCGGGATTCAGCCCCTTGGTGACAGCGTGGGAAATGACGGCTTGGCGCTTCTCCTTCAGCAACTCGATCAATCGCTCTTGCTCGGCAACCAGCGCATCGACCTTGGCGGTCTCGCGGTCGAGGAAGGCAGCGATGGCAGCCTGCTCAGGCAAGGGCGGCAAAATCACGCGTTGCCCTGATATCTGCTCTTCATTAATTGATGGAACTGCTCCCGGGTTTGCAATCAAGGAAAGGTTGAGTAGCGGCAGCACATACAACAGGAAGCGCGGCACGCTGCGCTCGTTCACCATCAGCCCCATCATGTTGTTGTCGATGCAAGAGGGCTGACCCAACCAGCGATACCGTTGAAGTAACAGTGCCGCTCCGACCTTCGCGAAGACGATGGTCGACGCAGGAAATATCCGCGCCCGCAAGAGATGCGCAGTATCACTTGCAATCGTATGACTGGCTGTTCTCAGTGCACCATCCACGCCGGACCGACTGATATCAGCGACCTTGAAGAACGGGATCTCCAAGTCAGTTCGCCCTTGATACTCGTCGGGGAATCCAGCCCCTCCCTTGAATACGCCAAGCAGGCCGAGTTTCACGACGTTCCAATGCGCCGGCACTTCCCCCAGCCACTCGACACCGCTGTCCTTGTACTTCGGATAACGCGGGAAGCTCATTGGGACAGCCCCCCAATCATCGACACGATGCGTCCCGTGACGACCTTCAGGTCCGCGTCAATCTCCGCGAGCGGGCGCGGCGGCTTGAAGACGTAGAAGTGCCGGTTGAAGGGAATCTCGTAGCCCACCTTCGTCTTCTCGTGGTCGATCCACGCGTCGGGCGCGTGAGGCAGCACCTCACGCTGGAAGTACGCCTCCACGTCCTCGGAGAGCGGGACATTCTCCGTGTCGCGCAGGTTCGCGTCCGGCACGGGCTTGCCCTTGCCCTTCCCCTTCGTGCCCAACACCGGGCGGCCCTGCGCGTCCCGCTCGGGGCGCTCGACGGTAATCGTCCGGTAGCCGAAGTCCTCGTTCTTGAAGACGCGGCTGATGGGCACACCGTCCCGCGTCACCTCCTTGCACGCACCGAAGATGTTCGTGATGTCCTCGATGTGCGCGGGGCTCAACTCCTTGCGCTTGCTGCCGAGGCTCTTGCGCATCTTCTGGAAGAAGCTGCTCGCGTCGATGAGCTGCACCTTGCCCTTGCGGTGGGCGGGCTTGCGGTTGCTGACAATCCAGACGTAGGTGCTGATGCCCGTGTTGTAGAACATGTCCGTGGGCAGGCCGATGATGGCCTCCACCAGGTCGTTCTCCAGCATGTAGCGGCGGATCTCGCTCTCGCCCGAGCCCGCCCCGCCGGTGAAGAGCGGCGAGCCGTTGAGGACGATGCCGAAGCGGCTGCCCCCGTCCTTTGCCAAGCGCATCTTGGAGACGAGGTGCAGGAGGAAGAGCAGCGAGCCATCGCTCACGCGCGGCAGGCCGGGGCCGAAGCGGCCGTTGTAGCCGAGCTGCTCAGACTCCCGGCGGACCTCCTTCTCAATCTTCTTCCACTCCACGCCGAACGGCGGGTTCGACAGCATGTAGTCGAAGTGCTTGTCCCGCAGCCCGTCCGCCGAGAGCGTGTTGCCGAAGATGATGTTGGCGATGTCCTGCCCCTTGATGAGCATGTCCGCCTTGCAGATGGCGTAGGACTCGGGGTTGAGCTCCTGGCCGTACATGACGAGGCGGGCCTTGGGGTTCAGGCTGAAAAGGTGTTCGTCGGCCACGCTCAACATGCCGCCGGTGCCGGCCGTCGGGTCATAGAGCGAGCGCACGACGCCGGGCTTCGTCAGCGCGTCGTCGTCCTCGATGAAGAGGAGGTTGACCATGAGCCGGATGACCTCGCGGGGCGTGAAGTGCTCTCCGGCGGTCTCATTCGAGAGCTCGGCGAACTTGCGGATGAGCTCCTCGAAGACGAGCCCCATCTCCGCATTGCCGACGACCTCGGGATGCAGGTCGATGTTCGCGAACTTCTCGGTGACGAGGTACAGCAGCTTCGCCTTCTCGAGCTTGTCGACCTGCGTGTGGAAGTCGAAGTGCTCGAAGATGTCGCGCACCGCGGGCGAGAAACCTTCCACGTAGGCGCGGAGGTTCTCGCCGACGTTGTCCGGGGCGCCCAGGAGCTTCTTCAGGTCGAGCGGCGACGTGTTGTAGAAGCGCTGGCCGGACTTCTTGAGCAGGAAGGGCTCGGGGTTGAGCTTCGCCTTCTCCCGCAGCTTCTTCTCCGCGAGGACGTCGGCCTTCGTCGGTTCGAGCACGCAGTCGAGGCGCCGGAGCACCGTGAACGGGAGGATGACCTTCCCGTACTCGGACTGCTTGTAGTCGCCGCGCAGCAGGTCCGCGACGGACCAGATGAAGCTGGAGAGGTTCGGTTGACTCATGGCTGCATTCTGTGGGTGAGCGCCGGTGCGCACCGGGAGCGAAAGGAAGCCCCGGGCGACGCATCGCCGCCCCGGGGAGCACTCGGGAAGAGGATACATGAGCCAGGCATCAGGCCCGAGGTAATGCGCCAGGCCGCCCCCCTGGCCCACGAGCAGGACGGCCCCGCTCTCGCCCCTGAGCCCGGCGCCGCGAGTTCGATGCCGAGGGCCGCCCCATACCGAGAGTCCCCCCCGCTTCACCAAAGCGGGTGACTCTCAAGCGTCGGGATACGACGTCGCCGTAGCTCGTAGTCCCTCCCTTCCCTCCACCTTCCGAAACCCGGTGGCCTGACCTTCGTGTCGGGCCGCCCTGGTAGTCCATTGCCTTCGCGCAAGTGCGCGGGGGCATTCACAGGAGACGTGTATGCGCATGAAGCGAAGCGGGCTGGCCGCGTTGCTGCTGCGGGTCCTGCCCGAGATGGCATGGGCGGAGGAAGTGACGGAGCCGCCAATCTCCACCGCCCCGGAGGAAGCGCTCACTGCTGAGCCCCCAGGAGAGCCACAATCCTCTCCGGAGCCGGAGACGGCCGCGCCCGTCGCGGGTCCCTCGGTGCAGAGGTGGCACTACCTGACGCGCGTGGAGGCGACGACATGGGCGCTGTTGCCTCGCGCGGGCAGGGACGCGGAGGAAGGATTCGCTCAAGTCGAACCCACGCTCATCATCGACGGAGGAGCGGAGTTTGGCGTCAACGTGGGTGCCCCGATGCGACTGAGGTTGTGGGGCGGAGGTGAGGGCGCGACCGTCATTCGGCGTGAGGACTGGGACAGCCTCTCGGACTGGGGACAGCTCGTGCGCGGCCTCAAGTTTGGCTCCGACAACGCTCCGCTGGGCGTGTGGTTCGGCGTACTGGAGGACTACAGCCTTCTGACCGGGCACCTCGTGCGGCGCTACTCCAATCGCACCAACCCGGACTACCACCCGGCCGGAGGGTTCCTCACTGGCACGGTGGGGCCTCTCTACACGGAAGCTTTCGCCTCGGACGTGCTGGGCGCTCGCCTCATGGGCGCGGAGCTCTCCCTGGACGTGCAGCACGTCCTCTTTGGCAAGCCTCGGGAGAAGGGGCGCTACACGCTGGCGCTGTCTGCCGTGCATGACTGGGGCAGGGCCGGAGGACGCGCGCCGTCGGTGACGCTGGCACACCTGGACGCGACCGCCATTGCGATGGTGCGTCCGGGTTTTGAGGCGCACGTGTTCGCGGGCTGGGGAGGACTGCCAGGTGAAGGCGGCGCGTGGGGCGCGGTGGCGGGAGTGGGCGTGGACGCGGTGACGCCCACCCTGGACTCATGGCTGCGGCTGGAGGTGAGACGGCAACACGGTGGCTTCCGGCAGGGCTTCTTCGGCCCCGACTACGAGCTGGCGCGTTTCCGGGCGGCGGGCCCTGACGGCGTGCCGCTGGCCGACGCGCCATTTCCGGAAGGCTACTCCGCCTTTGGCGAAGCGAAGGTGGGCTGGGACGCCGTGGGCTACGGCGGGCTGCAACGGCACCTGATGCTGACGCTGGGTGTGGAGGCCTTCTCCTGGGGGCGCTTCGACGTGGACGGGCGCGTGGCGGTGCAGCTCTTGGAGCGAAGCCTGGAAGTTGCAGTGAAGGGGCTGGGCGTGGGCATGGGAAAGCCTGGAGCGCGCTACCTGGGAGCAGCAGAGGTGCGGTGGCGATTCCTCGACGGGAAGCTCTACGCCATGGGCACGGGCGGCACGCTGCTCTTCCCGGAAGCAGACGGCACGCTACGGCCGGGAGCCTTCGCGTCGGCAGGCCTGGGGGTGGACGATGCGCGCTAATGCATTGTTGCTGTGCGTGGCCGTGCTCTCCACCGGCTGCGTGTCGTCGTCGCGAGCACCGAACCGAAGCGGAAGCCTGAGCTACCTGCCACGCGGCGCCAAGGGCCCAGCGTTGACGCAACCGCCGAGCGATGAGCACCCGCGCGCCCTCGCGTCTTCGCCTCTTTCCATCTCGGGTCCCGAAGAGTCGGAGCGGTTGAGCCGTCGTCGGGGCTCCCGTGAACTCGTGACGGGGGCGGCCTCTGGCGGCGTCGGGGGCGCCATTTCTCCCGGCACGTCGCAAACGGATGCCTGGGAGAAGCTGCTCACCGCCGCGGGCCTGGAAGGCCGGGACGAGCGGCCCTTGCCGGGAGGCTCCCTGTCGCCCACGCAGGCGGCGCGGCTGATGGAGACGTTGCTGCGCAGGCCGGTGACGCTCGGCAACTTTCCGGCCCGCATGGCCGTGGGCCTCATGCTGCGCGAAGTGCTGGAGGAGGGAGAGGCTTCACGCGACGAGCTGGTGCGCCGAGCGGAGCGCTTTGCACACGTGGCAGTGCTCCGGCCCGACGGCTGCCTCGCGTGGGTGCACAGCGGGAAGACGCAGCAGCGGGTGGGCCCTGTCGAGTGGACGGACGGTGCCTTCCGCTCCCATTCCTTCGAGCTGGGACGCTTCTACGTGAGCGATGGCTTCCTCTTCCATCTCGCGAACGAGCGGATGGAGCCGATTCGCAACGGCCCGGTGAGGACGGAAGTCCACGACGACGCGGACCATGTCAGCCGCACCCTGGACGGAGCCGAAGCGGCCTTCTTCAAGCTGGCGCTCTCCATTGGCCACTTCTTCACCTACCCGCTGGACAGCATCGCCTCACTGAAGAACCTGCCCGCTGGAGTCGCGGCGCTCATCGAGTCGTCACCGGAATACTTCGAGCGGTTCCGGTACATGACGCATGGCGAGCAGGTGCAGGCAGTAGCCGAGCTTGCCACGAACCTCCTCGTGACAACGGGCACCGCCACGGCCACCACGCGCACGCTGACGGGAGCACTAGCCGGTGCCGAGGCGACGGTGCCGGTGCTGTCGCTGTCCGCGCAGGGAGCGCTGGCGATTGAGCGCGTCACGGTGCCGGTGGGAAGGGCAGCAGCCGTGCTGGGCAGCGGGCCAGGCGCCGCCATCATCCTCCACCGGGCGAATACGGCTACGGGACAGCCATCGCCCTCCGACGATCGCGGGCCGGGGCAGTGGGGCCCATCCGAAGAAGGGGGCGCAACCGAAAGCGCTCGGGCGTACCAGGAGCAGATTACGGAGCACTCCGCCGACGAGGCCTACTGGGTTGGCGGCGTGGGCAAGAAGAGCGGCGGGACGAAGTTCGACGGCTTCAAGAATGGCGTGCTCCTGGAGGCGAAGGGTCCCAACTATGCCAACAAGTTCCTCGACAACCTTGACCCTCAGTTCTGGTTCAAGAACTCGGGAGCAGCCGAGATGGTCAAGCAGGCCAACCGGCAGATAGGTAGGGTGAAGGGAACAGGCATCCCCATCGAATGGCACGTCGCGGAGAAGAAGACAGCCGATGCCATCCGAAAGCTGTTCCGGGAAAATAGGATCAAAGAGATTACGGTTGTCCACACCCCGGCGCGCTGAAGAGAGACCAACGTGACCGTCAAGTCCGAGCCACAGACCCATCCTGAGACCTACTATGCCGGTGCCTACTGGGGACCCCGTAAGGAGTCGCCCGAGGAATGCGCCCGGCGCACAGCGGACTTCCTCAACCTGCTGGCTCCGTGCGATCCGTTCTTGGCCAATTGGTATAAGCCGGCCCGGTCACTCAAGGATGCTCGCAAGCACCCGCTCATGCCGCCCGATGTGCCTACTCTCACCGCACTGTTCCGGAGCGGCGTCAACCGCGAGAAGGGAGGGCCAGCCATCGAGCAATTGGGCTTCACCTTCTGGTTCGGCAACGGCGGTGGGAATTACGACAGCGCGGATCTACGAATTCTCTGCGGATGCTACTCTGAGGCTGTTTCCAATGCGTGCGTGCTGAAGCTGCCCACGCTCGGTTATGGCGCGAACGCTGCTCGAGTGCTCACTGCCCCCGTCCTGACGAGTGCGGTGCGAAGCATGGCGCTAGCCTGGGAGCCGGACTGGGCGTTCGCGACTTCACACGCCTTCGAGGATGAGTACCAGGAGCCCGACTCGGCGCCCTTCTCTCTGGGCTGGATCACGTACCTCTCACGCCGCATCGGCGCGGTGCCGCCGCTGCCCGCTCCGGTGCGCATCGAACCCGTCGCGGACAAAGGAACCCTCATCGTCCTCACCCCGGAGCGCTTTACGGCCAGCAATCCGGAGCATGTAGCGCTAGCTGAGAGAGTGCGGGAACTGCTGGACGGGGCGGGCCTGCTGAAGCCGCTCCGGCCCACGTCATAGAGAAACGCAGGGGCCTGGACGCTTCGGCCCTTCTGCATGCCCTGGAGCTCCCGGGGCAATCCCCCCGTGGAGGTATTCGGCTCCCACGAGGAAGCACGTTGAATGCCGCCAAGTCCTCAGGAGCTCTCCATGGCACTCGTGAAATGCAAGCAATGTGGCGGTGAAGTGGCTTCCAACGCGGCAGCCTGTCCCAAGTGCGGCGCCCCTCCACCGCGAGGCCTCTCCTTCGGGAAGCTGCTGCTGTTCGGCGTTGGCGGCTTCATGGCCCTGTGCTTCTTCGGCACCTGCATTGGCGGCATCGGCGCGGCGGGTCGCAAGAACGCCGGTACCGCCTCGGCGGCTCCGGCCGATCAGAAGCCCACGGCGACTCCGACGTCAGTGGAAATCCGCAAGCTGCTCGCCGAGTACAGCGACAACGAGGTGCGCGCCGACTCCACCTTCAAAGGCCAGCTCATCCAGACCACGGGCGTCGTCGATGACGTCAAGAAGGACATCATGAACTCCATCTACGTGACGCTCGGCACGGGCCGGCAATTCGAAATCCCGCAGGTCCAGTGCTTC
Organism: Pyxidicoccus sp. M6; assembly: GCF_055568925.1. NCBI lineage: Bacteria > Pseudomonadati > Myxococcota > Myxococcia > Myxococcales > Myxococcaceae > Pyxidicoccus > Pyxidicoccus sp. M6. The sequence goes on from NZ_CM145714.1 coordinate 12,463,681, forward strand.
TTCGACGACGTGCACGCGAAGGAGGCCGCATCCCTCTCCAAGGGCACGCGCGTCACCGTCCGCGGCCGCGTGGACGGCCTGATGATGAACGTCCTCGTCCGCGACTGCGAGTTCGCCGAGTAGCGCCTCCGCGCGCCCCCGCGTCTCAGGCCCCGTGCCGGGGCAGCCGCACCGTGAAGGTGGTGCCGTCGTCCGCCGAGGACACCACGTCCACGCCACCGCCGTGGCCCCGGACGATGTCGCGGACGATATAGAGCCCCAGGCCGATGCTCCGGCTCGACTGGCCCTCCTTCAACACCCCACGCGTCATCGGCTCGAAGAGGCGCGGCATCAGCTCCGAGGGAATCGGCGCGCCGCCGTTGAAGATGGTCAGCACCGCGCTGTCCCCGTCCAGCTTCGCCCCCACCCGCACCGGCGCTCCCGGCGGGCTGTACGTCAGCGCGTTGCTCAAGAGGTTCGTCAGCACCTGCGCAATCCGGTCCGGGTCCCACTCGCCCTTCAGCTCGGACGCCACGTCCAGTTCCACGTGCCGCCCGGGGTGCGCCACCAGCACCTCGTCCACCACCTGGTGCACCACGTCCTTCAGGTCCGTCGGCTGCCGGTGCAACGCAATGCCGCCGCCCAGCCGCGCCTTGGTGAAGTCCAGGAGGTCGCGAATCATCCGCGCCGCGCGCTCGGTGGCCTGGTTGATGCGCACCACCATGCGCTTCTGCGAGTCGGACAGCTCGCCCTTCTTCTCCATCAACCCCGCGGACATGGTGATGGCCGCCAGCGGGTTGCGCAAATCGTGCGAGACGATGCCCACCAACTGCTGCTCGAACTCGGCGCGGCGCCGCAGCTCCTCCTGCGAGCGCTGCTGCTCCGCGAACAGGCGCGCGTTCTCAATCGACAGCGCCGCCTTCGCCGCCAGCTCCTCCAGCAGCCCCAAATCGTCCCGCGTGAAGGGCCGCCCCGGGCTGAAGCGGCACAGCGACAGCACGCCCATGGTGCGCCCCTGCATGCGCAGCGGCACGCCCACCAGGCTGTGGATGGGGAAGCGCCGGCCCGCCTCGTGGTGCTCCGGCTTCATCGTGGCCAGCAGCGACTCCAGCGTCAGGACCGGGAGAATTTGCGGCTGACCGCTCTCCAGCACGCGCCCGCTGAAGCCCTCACCGGAGCGCAGCGGCACCTGGAGCACCTCTCGGTAGAGCGCCTCCGCCTCCGGGTTCTCATGGTGGAAGGCCGCCAACTCCAGCCGCTCCCCGTCACCGGACAGCAGGTAGAGCGCGCACGACTCCGCCAGGTGCCGGGCCATCTGCCGGGCGATGGTGGCCACCAGCCCGTCCCAATCACGGTTGGCCACGCTGAACGCGTCCGAGGCCTCGCTGAGCAACCGCAGCCGCGCGGCCGCCGAGCGCGCCTGCTCGTGCGCACGGCGCTCCTCGGAGGACAGCCGCACCCGCTCCAGCGCCTGCGCGCACGCGTGCGCCAGCGCGGTGAAGAAGGCCCGGTCCATCTCCGAGAAGACGCGCTGGCGCGCGAAGGACAGTCCAATCGCGCCCACCCCCCGGCCCTTCACCAGCAGCGGCAGCGACACCGCCGCCTCGAGGACGCCGCGCGCGTCCACGTCCGGGTACTGCGCCTGCCACTCCTCCGGCGAGCCCAGCCAGATGGGCCGCTGCTCGCGCACCGACTGGGTGAGCGGAATGGGCGCGGACAGCGGCACCCGCCGCCACTGGGACAGCACCGCCTCCGAGAAGCCGATGGAGTCCACGACCTCGAGCGCCTCGCCCGCCGCGTCCAGCAGGTTGACGGCCGCCGCCTTCGCCCCCGCCGCCACCAGCCCCTGCTCGAAGAGGGCGCGGCACACGTCCTCCACCGTGCCCGCCTCGGACAGGCGCGCGGCGAAGTCGCGCAGCCGGTCGATGTAGCCGGACGCGCGCAGCGCCGCGTCGCGCGCCTCGGCCTCCTTCTGCTTCAAGAGCTCCGACTGGCGCCGCACCTGCTGCTGCGCGCGGAACAACTCCACGAAGACGGACACCTTCGAGCGCAGCACCTCCGGCGGGAAGGGCTTCTGCAGGAAGTCCACCGCGCCGGTGGAGTAGCCCGTGACGACCTCCACGTCGTCCCGGCCGTAGGCGGTGAGGAAGATGATGGGGACGTTGCGCGTGCGCTCGCGCTGCTTGATGAGCGCCGCCGTCTCGAAGCCGCTCAGCCCCGCCATGCGCACGTCGAGCAGGATGACGGCGTACTCCTCGCGCAAGAGGAAGCGCAGCGCCTGCTCACCGGAGGTGGCCTTGTCCATCCGCACGCCGAGCGGCTCGAGGATGGCCTCCAGCGACACCAGGTTGGCGGGGTTGTCGTCCACCAGCAGCACCGCCGGCACCTCGCTACCGGCCAGCACGGGGTGGTGCGAGGACTCGTCGGGCGGAAGGAGCTGGGGCGCCAGCATCAGGTTCGGCGCCGTCACCGCGCGGCGAGCGGGGGCCCCCAGTCGCTCCAACCACTCGGTCATCGTCGGAATCCCGTCCTGGAACATGAAGAGGTCACCTGGGTGTATGGCGGTCCGGAGTGCTTCCGGCCCCATGGCCCCGAGGGCGGGGGCTCTGGGAACAAACGTGCTCTTAGGATTACACCGGTGCGTAGAAGCGCGCGCCCGGCATGGCGGCCCCGCGAGCAGACAAGCGTGCGCTATCCATCATTCCTGTTGCTCAATAGCGCCCCTTCACTCCGAGGATGGGCAGGACGACGGGCAGGCCCACCGCCTCCTTGGTGAGCGTGCGTCCGCCGCCGCCGTTGTACTCGAAGCCCACCGTCTCGCGGCTGATGGTGACGTTGAGCATGTCCAGGTACGCCTCCAGGTTGAAGGAGTCGTAGACCCACGCCTTGGACAGCCGCACGTCGAAGCGGAGGAAGCCCGGCAGCCGGTCCACGCGGTCCCGGTCCGCCTTCACCCACGTGGGCCGTCCCGCCACGTCCACGCCCTCGCGGTGCGTCTGCGTGCCCAGCGCGCCGTACTCCGGGCGGCCGGTGTTGAAGTGCACCACCCCGCCCACCGTGACGCTGTTGGAGAACTTGTAGCTGAGCACCAGGTTGAGGATGTGCGTCTGGTCGAAGACGAAGGGCAGGTTCTTCTCGTCCTCGCGAATGACGTTGCCCTCCGCGTCATGGCGGTAGAAGCGCGTCAGGCGGGTGCTGCGCTGCAGCGTGTACGAGAGCCAGCCGAACCAGTTGTTCCCCAGCGGGTGGCGGATGAGCAGCTCCATGCCGTACGCCATGCCCTTGCTGGTGAAGTCCGGGAAGTCGATGTCGCCGCGGTCCGGGATGAGGCCACCGTCGTCGTCATCGTCGTCGTCCTCCTCCTGGAAGGCGCGGCGCAGGGAGCGCGCCTGACGGGCGCCCTTCGTCACCTCCACGTCGTCGGGGAGGTCCGGGTCCACGTCGTCCACCAGCCCCTCGTCGGAGAAGGGCGTCAGCTCGATGGTGCGCACCATCGGGTTGACGTAGACGTCCAGGCCCACCTCCAGGTCGCGCCACGCCTTCCACTCGGCGCCCATGGAGAGCTGGATGCCCTCCTGGAGCCCGAGCAGCAGGCTGCCCACGTCCACCACGGGGAGGCTGATGAGGGACGTGGGCGGCTGGTGGAAGAGGCCCGCGCCGCCCTTGAGGGTGAGCCGGTCCGTCAGCTTCCTGCGCACGGTGACGCGCGGCTCCAACACCGAGTACTGGATGTTCGGGGACAGGTGGTAGCTGTCCACGCGCAGGCCGGGCACCACGGACCACTTGTCGTCGGGCGTCCACACCGCCTCCGCGTACGCGCCCAGGAAGGTGCCAATCGCGACGGGCGCCGTCTCCACCTCCTCGGAGTCGTCCCGCGTCTCGTCGAGGATGTCGACGATGGCGCGCTTGGAGTCGATGTCCGCTCCGCCGCGCAGCGAGAGCTGGGGGGACACCGTCATCGTGTAGCCCAGGCGCGCGGACAGCGTGCCCTGGTCGATGTAGACGGCGTTCGCGTTGTCGGCCACGTCCTCGTTGATGACGGAGAAGCGGTCCAGGCCCCACGTGGCGCCGGCCTCGAATTCACCGGGGCCCACCGGGTAGCGCAGGCGCAGGTCCACGCGGTGGAAGACGATGGACTGCAGCGAGGTGCTGCTGAAGTCGTCCTGCGCCTCCTCGCCGAAGGTGTCCGAGGAGCCGAAGGCGAACAGCCGCAGCTTGCCCTGGCCGACGTCCTGTTCGATGCGGCCCTGGTAGTCCCAGAAGTCGAGCACCAGCTTCGGATTCTCGCGGCCCGGCGAGGGCGGAGACTGAAGGCTGTTGGCCGCGAGGGCGATAATCCAGGGCGTGTACGAGTAGCGGCCGGCGAGGCTGACGTTGGTGCGCGTGTCCTCGAAGGGCGTCTCGATGAAGAAGCCCGCGTTGATGAGGTCCGCGTAGGCGCTGCCGTGCACGCCGTCATCGCGCGGGCGGCTGAGGCGCCCGTCGATGGCGCCGCCCATCAGCCGCCCGTACTTCGGCGGCGGCGTGCCCGGATAGAAGTCGATGGCGTCGAGGAAGTCCGGGTGGATGACGGCGGGGCCGAGGAACAGGTGGAAGAGGATGGGGACGCGGATGCCGTCGAGGAAGTAGCCGGTGGACGCGGGCTGGCTGCCACGCACCACCGGGTACGCCACGCCAGACAGCATGCTGCCCACGCCCGGCATCAGCATGACGACGCGGAACGGGTCGCCCATGGTGCCTGGCACCTCGCGCAGCTCCGCGTCGTGCAGCGTGACGCGGCTCACCTCGGTGCGCTCGCGGTCTCCGCGCACCACCGTCTCGTACGGGTTGATGACGAGCGGCTCCAGGCCGTAGACGACCTCCAGCGCCTCCTTCGCGTTGAGCGTCTCGCGGAAGACGAAGGGCTTGTGGCCGGGTGCCACCACGCGGACCTTGTGCGCGCCCATGGGCCAGCGCGCCTCGAAGCGGCCGTGCTCATCCGCCTGCACCGGTGAGTCCGGCAGCACGTCCGACACCAGCGTGGCGCCGGCGATGGGACGGCGGTTGCCCCGCGTACGCACCAGGCCGCGCAGCGTGACGGGTCCGTCGGGAACCACCCCGCCGTCCACGGCCGCCACCGGCATGGGGGCCTCGAAGCGGTACTCGAAGAAGAGGCGCACGCGCACCGGCTGCCCGTCGAGCGTGGCCGGGTTGAAGCGCAGCATGGGCGCGGCGTGCAGCGCGGCGCGGTCCAACCGCGGGTGCAGGCCCTCCACCAGCGTGGCGGACTCCACCTCGCCCGCTTCGTCGAGGAGGAGCTCCAGCTTCACCACACCCGCGATTCCCTCGGCCGCGAGCTGCGGCGGGTACGGCGCGGGCGAGTCCGTCACCAGCGACGGCGGCACGAAGGCCTGCTGCGCCGGAGTCCCCGCGTCCGCTGACACCTCCGAGGCGGCGGCGGCCGGGTCCACCGCCCAGCCCGCGTCCGTGTGCAGCAGCTCGCGCTCCACCTCTTGTGGAAGGGCGACGGCCGCGTCGGGAAGGCCTCCGTCCGACACGCCCCCAGACTGGGCGCGCGCGGCCAGCACGGGCACGAGCAGTCCCAGCACCAGCGCGAGCGCGTGCCCGTGGGGGCTCCCCCTCCGCCACCTCTGTCGACGAGTCATGTCCTTCACGGTGTCGTTCGCGTCGGCCCCTGAGGTCGCATGAGGCCAGGGACGGCAATGGGTGACAAGCACCCCCACGTGAAGCAACCCACCTGACGGCTCTCACGGGGTCGAAGTTCCCTCCTTCCGTCATGCGGTGGACGGTCCAGCGCACCGCGTCGAGGGAAGGACAGGGGACTCCGCCATCCGGGCGGGAGGACGTCGGCCCGGACGCTCCCCACCTTGTTCTCCACCCCGGAGAACCCCTCCATGCGAGACACGCCCCCACCTTCCAGAAGCCGGCTGGCCGCCGCCGCGCTGCTTCTCTTCACGGGCACCTCCGCCGTGGCCGCCGAGGGCGAGCCACCGCCGCTGCCCTCCTTCGACCTCGAGCGTCTCACCGTATCGCCCACCTCGCGCGGCGCGCTGCTGGGCTCGGACGCCATGCTGCTGGAGCCGGGCGCGCTGCGGCTCGCGGTGGTGACGCACTACCAGCACCACCCGCTCGTCATGGTACGAGACGGGCGCCGCGTGGGTGAGGTGGTGCGCGAGCGCGCACTGCTGCACCTCGCGGTGGCCGTGGCGCCGCACCCGCGTCTGGAATTGGGCGCGGCGGTGCCGGTGCTGCTGGGCCAGGGCGGCATGTCGCTGGCGGGCCTGGGGCTGGGCGAGTTGCGGCGCTCCGGCGTGGGCACGCCGCTGGTGCGCGCGCGCGTGGGCCTGCTGCGCGAGGCGGACGGCGCGCTGGTGGACCTGGCGGCCGAGGTGGACGCGGGCCTTCCACTGGGACGGCGCGAGGCGCTGATGGGCGACGGGCACTGGAGCGCGACGCCGCGCCTCGCGGTGGGGAAGAGGTTCCAGAAGATGCGCGTGTCGCTGGAGGCGGGCACGCGGCTGCGCGAGCGCGTGCAGGTGGGCTCGCACTCGGTGGGCTCGGAGCTTCCCTTCGCGATGGGCGTGACGAACGTGGACGGCTCGCTGCGCGGCGAGGTGCAGCTCCGCGCCTCCGCGCCGCTCACCGGTGGCGCCCTCTGGTCCGGCGAGGTGCTGGCCGGTGCGCGCTACCTGCTCAGCGAGAAGTTCGAGGTGTTCGCCTTTGGAGGCCCGGGCCTCGGCGTGGCCCCCGGCGTGCCCGCGTTCCGCATGCTCGCGGGCGTGGGCTTCGACCCGCTGCGCGCGAAGCAGGCGGTGCCGCCCGTGCCGCTGCCTGTGCTTGCTCGCACACCGGAGCCCGAGGGCGTGCGCGATGGGCTTCCCGGTGAGACGGTCGTCGCCGTCGCGGAGCCTCCGGTGGAGGACGGCGCGGCGCCGCCCGAGCCGGAGGTGGTGGTGGAGTTTCCGGACCAGGACGCCGACCTGGTGGCGGACGGCGTGGACAACTGCCCGCGCGAGCCCGGCCCGCCGTCCAACCAGGGCTGCCCGGAGTCGGTCCGGCAGGTGGTGTACCTGACGGACAAGACCCTCGAGATTACCGAGCGCGTCTTCTTCGCCTTCGACCGCGCGGAGGTGCTGCCGCGCTCGTTCCCGCTGATGGACCAGGTGGCGAAGGTGCTGCGGGAGCACCCGGAGTTGGAGTTGGTGGAGGTGGAGGGGCACACGGACAACATCGGCCCGGCGACGTACAACCGGCGCCTGTCGCAGGCGCGCGCGGAGTCGGTGTGCCGGCAGTTGGAGCGGCGCGGGGTGAACGCGATGCGACTGCGCGCGGTGGGCCGAGGGCCGGACAGGCCCGCGGACACCAACGCCACCGCCGCCGGACGCGAGCGCAACCGCCGCGTGGAGTTCCACATCATCCCGCCCGCCACCGCGGCGGAGGGCAGCGCCCGGGAGGTCACGCCATGATTCGGCCGCTCTCGTTCCATGGCATGCGCGCGGAGAGGGTGCGCGTGGCCGGCTGGCTCGTGGTGCTGATGCTGGTGCCGGTGTCCTCCGCCTTCGCGGGTGAAGAGCGGGAGCTGGACACGGTCATCCTCACCGGCCCGGACTCCTTCACGACGTCCACCACGGCCGACTTCACCTTCCGCTCCAATCTCTTCAACCGCACCGACGACGCCGAGTTCTGGTGCGCGCTGGATGACGAGCCGTATGCACGGTGCGGCAGCGGCACGTGGCACCGCGAAGGCGCTACTCCCGGGCCCGCCATCCAAGCGTGGCACCGCGAGGGCATCACTCCGGGGCCACACCTGTTCTGGGTGAAGGCGTACGACACGCTATTGCACAGGGAGGACGCCACGCCCGCGAACTGGGAGTGGACAGTGGAGGCTCCGGGTGACGCGGGGACGGGGGACCCCGATGGCGGTGTGCCTCCGAGGGACGCGGGCTCGGGTGGAGATGGTGGCTCTCCAGGAAGCGACGCGGGCTCGGGTAACGACGGCGGCTCACCCACGAGTGACGCGGGCTCGGGCGCGGACGGTGGCTCCTCCGGAGACGACGCAGGCTCGGGCGGCAACGACGGTGGCTCGCCCGGCGATGTGGACGGAGGCACGGGCCCGGTTGGCGACGGCGGCACGAGCAACGTCGATGACGGAGGCACGCCCGTCACCGACGCGGGCACGGCTGAAGAAGACGGAGGAACACCGGGCCCCGTGCCTCCGGGCGACGTTACGCCGCCGAACGCACTCGACTACCTCGGCAGCGGCATGGGCTGCACGGGTGCGCCCGCTCCAGGCGCGATGACAGGGCTGCTGTTGCTGGTGCTCGCGCTACGTCGGCGGAGACGCGGCTGACAGAGTGACCTGACTCAGGTCCCTTCGATGGGACGCGAGAGCACGGAGGATGGAGTGCTCTGGGTCTGGGGCCTGTCGGCGCAGCGCTGGATGATGGTCTGGAGCTGGCTCTTCACACCGGTGAGCTTGCTGCGCAGCATCGCGTGGCGCAGCGAGCCCGCGAGCGCACCCGCCAGGACCTGGCCCACTTCGATGTCGGCCGCCGTCCACCGGCGCTCCTTGCGGCAATCGTCGAAGCCCACGAAGCCCCACCAGTCGCGGCCCACCATGATGGGGCACACCAGCAACGACTTGATGTCCTGGCTCTCCAGCAACTGCTTCGCGGGCGAGGGAAAGTCGCTCGGAGTGCCGAACAGCGATTGTCCCTTCGACAGCACCGGCGGCCAGGTGGGGATGACCTCCTCGTAGGCCATGTTCTGCAGCTCCGGGTTGTCGAGCTGCGCGGAAGCCGAGGCCGCCGTCCACTCGAAGCGCTGATTGCAGAGCAGCTTGCCGCCAGGACCGGTGTGGTTCTCGAAGATGTAGACCCGGTCCACGTCCAGCGCGACACCCATCTTGCCGAGCGCCTCCGCGACTGTCTTTGGCTCGAATCCGTGCTCCAGAAGCGCCTGCGTGACACCCATGACGGATGCGAGTGCCTTCAATGCCATGTGCTTCTTCTCCAGCTGAGGGGACCGGCGGGGGGACCGGCCAGGCAATAGTCACATATACATCATAAATTTTCCACCCCCTCATAAAACAAACCCAGCCCGAGGCATGCGCGTTGACTGCGCAACACGCGCCTACACCTGGAAGTACGGGTATTTCTGGATAACCGTGTAGGTCTCCAGGGGATACACACCCAGATAAACACAGGCCGGAGCCCCCTCGCGGAATGACTCACGCGGGTTGCTCCGGCCCCATGTCTGACAATGAAAAACGCGGAGAAGTGCTAGCGCGAGGACGTCTGGGTGACGATGAACTCCACGCGGCGGTTGTTCTCGCGGCCCTTCGCCGTCTGGTTGGTGTCCACCGGCTTCGTTTCACCGTAGCCCACCGCGTCCAGCCGCTCCGCCGCGATGCCCTGCTTCACCAGGAACTTGCGCACGTTGTTGGCGCGGCGCTGGGACAGGTCGAGGTTCTTCGCGTCGTTGCCCTGGCTGTCGGTGTGGCCCTCGATACGGAGGCGCTCCACCTGAGGGTTGGCGCGCAGCACCGTGGCCACCTGCTTCAGCAGCGGGAAGGAGCGCGCGAGGATGATGTCCTTCGACGTGGCGAAGTAGACCTTCTCCAGGATGAGGATGCGCTCACCGTCGAGCTGCACCTTCGCCTTGCCCTTGTCCGGGCAGCCATCCTCGTCCTGCACGCCGTTGATGACCTCGGCCTCGTTCGGGCACTTGTCGGCCGCGTCGGTGATGCCGTCGTTGTCGTTGTCCGGCTCGGGGCAGCCATCCGCATCCTCGAAGCCATCCTTGTCCTCGGCGGCGTGAGGGCACGCGTCATTGGCGTCGAGGAGACCGTCGTGGTCCGAGTCCACCGGCGGCGGCGGGAGCTCGAGCGCGGGCTGCTTGTCCGGGCAACCGTCCGTGTCCTTGTAGCCGTTCTTCGTCTCCGGCTCGTTGACGCACGGGTCGGCGCTGTCGGCGATGCCGTCCTGGTCATTGTCGAGGTCGGGGCAGCCGTCCGTGTCCTCGAAGCCGTCCTTGTCCTCGGCCTCCACGGGGCACCGGTCCTCGGTGTCGATGAAGCCGTCGCCGTCGGTGTCCACCGGCGCGGGGGGAACGAAGGGCTTCGGCTCGCGCGAGGGCGGCGGGCTGTAGCTCAGGCCCGCGAGCACGCGGAAGCCCGGCGTGCCGTAGCCGCGCGTGAGGCCGGGGCCGGCGCCCACGTGCGCGGAGAGGCCGCTCAATGAGCGGTACTTCAGCGCCGCCAGCACTTCCAGCGGGCGCTCCTCCGTGTCCTGCTGCTTGAAGCCAACAGCGCCCACCAGCGTGGCCTCGGCGGACAGCGGCACGTCGCGCAGGGTGAAGGGCAGCTCCGCGCCGACACCGAAGGCCAGCGCGTTGCCCGTCATCAGGTTGCGAAGCTGCTGCTGCTTGCGGAGGTCCACGCCGAGGTTGGCTGCGAGTCGCAACCGCTGGCCATACTCGGCCACGAGGCGAGGCTGCACGCCGACGCCCGAGCCCCCGAGGAAGTCCGAAGCGCCACCCGTGGGCAGAATCACCGGCACCACCAGCGCGAGGCCGAAGGAGTCACCGTCCACGAGCCGCGCCTTGGGCACCAGGCGCAGGTCACCGATGCCGCCCGAGGCCACGCCGTTGGCGAGGCTGGAGTCCACCTGCGGCGCCGACTCCGAGTCCTGCAGCGTCACCGGCAGCAGCACGCCCAGCTCGAAGCGGTCGAACAGACCCACCGCGCCCATCAGGTCCAGCCCGACCTGTCTGCGCACCAGCGCGGTGATGAAGCGGTCCTCCCGTGGGTCGAGGTAGTTGAGCGGCTTGTCCGCGTAGTTGAGCGACAGGCCCACGTTCCAGTTGAGGTGGCTCTGCACACGGGCGCTGTGCACGCCGAGGATGTCCCCGGCGCCCGGCCCCGGCTTGTACTGCTGCACGTCGATGGCCTGCGACACCGTGGGCGTCGTCACCTGCGCCTGAGCGGGCGAGGCCACCAGCGCGCCCGTGAGGGCCACGCCACCGGCCGCGCCTGCAATCAGGGCCCGCGAAGAAAGCCCACCCGCGTGAGCCAGACGGCCCGGCAGCATCGGCGAGGACTGCTCCGCCCGCGCGGACTGCCGGCCCGCGCGGCGCAGGCGGCCCAGCAGCGGCAGCGCGAGGAGCAGCAGCGCCAGCGGAGCGAAGGTGCCCGCCCCGCCCGTGCTGCAGCCACGGCCCGTGATGGCGAAGTCGTCATTGCCGTCCAGCGGGTTGCTCCCGCTGTTGACCTCCGCACCGTCGCTGGCACCACCCAGGTCCGTGTCGCGGTTGTTCGGGTCCGTCTCGCCGTTGTCGAAGCCGCCGTTGTGGTTGGCGTCCTCCACACCGTCCTGCAGCCCGTCGTCATCCGAGTCCACGTTGAGCGGGTTGGTGGGGTTGGCGCCCTTCACCTCGACACCGTCGCTCAGGCTGTCACCGTCGGTGTCCGCCTTGTTCGGGTCGGTCTCCGTCGCGCCCACGCGGCCGTTGTGGTCCGCGTCCTCCGCGCCGTCGTCGAGCCCGTCACCATCCGTGTCCGCCTTCTTCGAGTCGGTGGTGGTGCTCGGGTCGTCATCCGGGCGGAAGTTGGGAGAGGACGTATTCGTCCCGGCCGGCGCGTTCTCCAGCGTCACGCCGCGCTCCGTTCCGTCGAGCAGGCCGTCGTTGTCGCTGTCCGGGTCCCTGGCGTCGATGAGGCCGTCGCCGTCCGTGTCGGTCAGGCCATCCACGCCGTCCGGCACGCCGTCGTCGTCCGTGTCCGCGTCGCGCGGATCGAGGCCGAGCTCGATTTCGGTGTCGTCATCCACACCGTCACCGTCCGCGTCCTTGTCGTCCGCGGCCACCAGCGGGTCGGTCTCGTCCGCGTCCACGCGGCCGTTGTGGTTCGCGTCCTCCACGCCGTCGCGCACGCTGCCGCTGTCGGTGTCGACATCGAGCGGGTCCGTCTTGGTGCTCGGGTCCGCGTCCGGCGTGAAGTGCGCCAGGTCGGTGTCCTCGCCCTCCGGCTGCGTCAGTCCCAGCTCCAGGCCGTCCGCCAGCGCGTCACCATCCGTGTCCGCGTTGTTCGGGTCCGTCTCGTTGGCATCGACGATGCCGTCGTGGTCGGCGTCCTCCGTGCCGTCCATGAGGCCGTCGTCATCGGAGTCATCGTCCAGCGGGTCCGTCTCGCCGACCTTGACCTCGATGCCATCCGTCAGGCCATCGCCGTCCGTGTCCGCGGAGCTCGGGTCGGTGCCGAGCGAAATCTCCTCGGTGTCCGTCAGGCCATCGCCGTCGGTGTCGGCGGCCACGGCCCAGGCGTAGGTGGCCGGCGTCGGGTCGACATTGCCCGCCCCATCCACCGCGCGCACCGCCAGCGTGTGATTGCCCGAGGCCAGGCCCGTGAAGGTGCTCGGGTCGGCGCACGGCACGAAGGCCGCGCCGTCCAGGCTGCACTCGTAGGCCACGCCCCCCCCCGTCTGGTCGAAGTCGAAGACGGCCGTGGTCGGCGCGTCCACCAGCACCGGGCCGCTGACGATGCTCGTATCCGGCGCGGTGAGGTCCACCGTCCACGTGTACATGGCCGGCGTCGGGTCCACGTTGTCATCCGCGTCCCAGGCACGCACCGCGAAGGTGTGCTCGCCCTCGGACAAATCGCTCATGGACAGCGGCGTGGTGCACGGCGTGAAGGCCGCGCCATCCGGGCTGCACTCGAAGGTGACGGGCGACTCGTCCGAGGTGAACTCGAACGTGGCGCTCGTGTTGTTCGTCAGCGCGGGAGGCGTGGAGGTGAACGTCGTCTCCGGCGGCAGCGCGTCCACCGTGAACGCGTGCGTCACGGGCTGGCTGGTGTTGCCCGCCTCGTCCGTGGCCGTGACGGTGACGGAGTGCGTCCCGTCGGCCAGCGCGCCACCCGGCAGCGTCCAGTTGCCCGAGACATCCGCCGTCACCGTACCCACCGTGACGCCGTCCACCACCACCGTCACCGTGGCGCCCGGCTCCGCCGTGCCCGAGTACGTCACCTGCGGCACGGAGAACACGTCACCGTTGGCAGGCGCAACCAGGGAGACGGCCGGAGCCACCGTGTCCACTTCCCACGTGTGCGTGGCCGGCGTGGCATCCACGTTGCCCGCCGCGTCCACCGCGCGCACCGCGAGGGTGTGCTCGCCGTCGGCCAGCGGGCCGAAGCTCGCCTGCGCCGGGCACGCCGTGAAGGGCCCACCGTCGAGCGAGCACTCGTACGTCACCGGGCTCTCGTTGGAGGAGAAGACAAACACAACCACCGCCTCGCGCGTCAGCGCCGCGGGGCCACTGTCGATGGCCGTGTCCGGAGCGGACGTGTCCACCGCGAAGGTGGAGGTCGCCGGAGCGCTCGCGTTGCCCACGGAATCCACCGCCACCACGGAGACGGTGTACGGGCCGTCCGCCAGCGTCGCCGGAGGCGTGAAGGTCCAGTTGCCCGACTCATCCACCGGGATGGGGCCATACGTCACGCCGTTGAGCGTCAGCGTCACCGAGGTGGCGCCGTCCGCCGTACCAGAGATTGTCACCACGCCCGAGTCCAGCACCGCGCCGTCGGCCGGCGTGATGATGACGGGCACAGCCGGAGCCGTCAGGTCCACCGTCCACGTATAGGTGGCCGGCGTCGGGTCCACGTTGCCGGCCGCATCCACCGCGCGCACCGTCAGCGTGTGGTCACCCTCCGCGAAGCCCGCGAAGGTGCCCGGGTCCGAGCACGGCACGAAGGCCGCGCCGTCCACGCTGCACTCGAAGGTGGAGTCCGGCTTGGAGGCCTCGAAGTCGAAGGTGGCCGTCGTGGCGTTCGTTACCAGCGCGGGGCCCGAGTCGATGAGCGTGTCCGGCGCGGCGGTGTCCACCGTCCACCGGTGCTCGGCGGGCGTCGGGTCCACGTTGCCCACCGCGTCCACCGCGCGCACCATCAGCACGTGCTCGCCGTCAGCGAGGCCCGTGAAGGTGCTCGGGTCCGTGCACGGCGCGTAGGACGCGCCGTCGAGGCTGCACTCGTAGGAGACGCCGCCGCCCGTCTGGCGGAAGTCGAAGGTGACCGACGTCGCGTTGGTGAGCGCGGCCGGACCGGAGTCGATGAACGTGTCCGGGCCCGTCAGGTCGACGATGAAGGTGCTCGTCACCGGGCCGGCCGTGTTGCCCGCCGCGTCCACGCTGGTGGCGCTCACGGTGACAGGTCCTTCGGTCAGCGGCACGGGCACCGTGAAGGTCCACGTACCAGCACCGTTGACGGAGATGGGGCCATAGGTAGCGCCGCCCAGCTCCAGGAAGATGCTGCTGCCCGGCTCACCGGTGCCGGTAATCGTGGGCGTCGCGGTGCCCACCGTGTCGCCGTCGGCCGGCGAGTCGATGGTGGGCAGCGTCGGCGCCGTCAGGTCCACCATCCACGCGTACGTCGCCGGCTGCGGGTCCGCCGTGCCAGTCGAATTGACGGCGCGCACGGCCAGCGTGTGGCTGCCCTCGGTGAGGCCCGTGAAGGTGCTCGGGTCGTTGCACGCTGTGAAGATCGCGCCGTCCAGGCTGCACTCGTAGCGCACGCCGCCGTTCACCTGGTCGAAGTCGAAGGTGGCGGACGTCGCGTTGGTGCGCGAGGCCGGGCCGGAGACGATGAGCGTGTCCGGCGCCGTGGTGTCGACGAGGAAGTCATGCGACGTCGCCTCGCTGATGTTGCCCGCGGCATCCGTCGCCGTGGCGTCCACCGTGTGCGAGCCGTCCGTCAGGTCCGTCGTCTCCACGATGCTCCAGCGGCCGTTACCATCCGCGGTGACGGTGCCCACCACGCGGCCATCCACCGTCACCGTCACCTGGGCGTTGGGCTCGGCGGTGCCCTGGTACGTCGGGCGGCGCGTGGCCACCGTCGCACCATCGGCCGGGCGCTCGATGACCGGCGCGTTCGGACGCACCGTGTCCACGGTGAAGCGATTCGTGTTGCTCGGCTCGCTCACGTTGCCCGCCGCGTCCGCGGACGTGGCAACCACCGTGTGCGGGCCCTGCTCCAACGCCACCGGGCTGGGGAAGCTCCACTCACCCGAGGCCTTCACCGGCGCGGTGCCCAGCACCTGGCCGTCCACCACCACCGTCACCACCGTGCCCGGCTCCGCCGTGCCGGTGAACGTCGGCTGCTGCGTCGGCACCACCGAGCCATCCGCCGGAGCCGTCACCACCGGGCGCGTGGGCGCCGTGCGGTCCACCGTCCACGAGTACGTCGCGGGCGTCGGGTCCACGTTGCCGGCCGCATCCACCGCGCGAACCGCCAGCGTGTGGCCGCCCTCCGAGAGCCCCGTGAAGGTCTCCGGGTCCGAGCACGAAACGAAGGCCGCGCCATCCACGGAGCACTGGTACGTCGCGTCCGTCGTGTCGCTGCTGAAGTCGAAGGTCGCGGAGGTGGCGCTCGTCACCAGCGCAGGGCCGGAGACAATCGTCGTGCTCGGCGCCGTCGTGTCCACCGTCCACGTGTACGTCGCGGGCGAGGCATCCACGTTGCCCGCCGCATCCACCGCGCGAACGGCCAGCGTGTGGCTGCCATCCGTCAGCCCCGGGAAGGTCTCCGGGTCCGCGCAGGCCGCGAAGGCCGCGCCATCCAGCGAGCACTGGTACGTCACCGGGCTCTCGTTGGAGCTGAAGTCGAAGGTGGCCACCGCCGAGCTCGACACCGTCGCCGGAGTGCTGGCGAATGACGTGTCCGGAGCGAGCGTGTCCACCGTGAAGCTGGAGGTCGCCGGAGCGCTGCTGTTGCCGGCGGCATCCGTCACCACCGCCGAGACGGTGTGCGGACCCTCCGGCAGCGGCACGGCCGGCGTGTAGCTCCAGTTCCCCGAGGCATTCACCGTGATGGGCCCGTACGTCGTCCCGTCCACCGTCAGCATCAGCGACGTGTTCGGCTCGGCCGTGCCGGTGAAGGTCACCGTTCCACTGTTCAGCGTGGCGCCGTTGGCCGGCGCGACGATGACCGGAGCGGCGGGAGGCGTCGCGTCCACGCGCCACGCGTAGGTGGCGGGAGTCGGGTCCGCGTTGCCGGCCGCATCCACCGCGCGCACCGCCAGCGTGTGGTTGCCGTCACCCAGACCCGGGAAGGTCACCGGGTCCGTGCAGGCCGCGAAGGCCCCATTGTCCAGCGAGCACTGGTACGTCACCGGCGACTCGTTCGAGTTGAAGTCGAACGTCGCGCTGGTGGACTTCGTCACCGAGGCGGGACCACTGACAATCGTCGTGTCCGGCGCTGTGGTGTCCACCGTCCAGGCATACGTCGCGGGCGTCGCATCCATGTTTCCCGCCGCATCCACCGCGCGCACCGCCAGCGTGTGATTGCCCTGCGCCACCGTGAAGGACTGCGGGTTGGTGCACGCCGCCCAGGCCCCGCTGTCCAGCGAGCACTGGTACGTCACCGGCGACTCGTTGGAGTTGAAGCTGAACGTCGCCGTGGTGCTGTTCGTCAACGAAGCAGGCGCCGACACGATGCTCGTATCCGGCGCGGTGGTGTCCACCTTCCACGTGTACGTCGCGGGCGTCGCATCCACGTTTCCTCCGGCATCCACCGCGCGCACCGCCAGCGTGTGGTTGCCCTGAGCCAGCCCGGGGAACGTCACCGGGTCGGTGCACGCCGTCCAGGCTCCGCTGTCCAGCGAGCACTGGTACGTCACGTTGCTCTCATTGGAGTTGAAGTCGAACGTCGCCGACGTGGCGGTCGTCGCCGCCGCCGGGCCGCTGACAATCGTGGTGTCCGGTGACGTCACGTCCACCGTGAAGCTCACCTGCGACGCGGGGCTCACATTGCCGCCCGCGTCCGTGGACGTCACCGTCGCGGTGATGGGGCCCGCGGGCAGCGTCGAGCTCGTGCAGGACCAGTTCCCCGCCGCGTTGACGGTCGCCGAGCAGACCACCACCCCATTCACCACCACGCGCACCGTGGTCCCCGCCTCCGCCGTGCCGGAGAACACCGGCGTCTGCGTCGCCACCGTGCTGCCGCCCACGGGCGTGTTGATGACCGGCGCCGGAGGCAGGCTCGCGACGATGTTGGTGGGGCCGGAGGTGGAACCGTTCGGGTTGCTCGTCGACGACGCCGCCTGTGCGCCCTTCTGGCCCGACGCGGTGATGGTCGCCTGGTTGGAGATGGTGCCCGACGTGCCGTTCTTCACGACGACGCGGAAGCGGATGCTCGTGCTCTGCCCCACCGTGAGGCTGCCGCCCGTCGTGGCATTGGCGCCCGTCCCCAGCCGCACCGTGAGGACGCCGGCGTTGTACTCGCCCACGTCGTCACCCGACAGGTCCGTGAGCGCCCCCACGTTCGGCCCGGAGACAACCTGGAGCGTGCCCGGCACGTACGTGAGCTGCGACGGCAGCGGGTCCGAGAGCACGGTGCTGACGCTGGTGTCGTCGCCGGTGTTGGTGGTGACGATGGTGTACTCGAGCACGTCGCCGCCCCGGATGGAGCCGTCCGCGCGCGGAGAGACAGGCGTCGCCGTCTTGTACGTGTTGGTGAAGTCCGGCCGCACCGTGGCGATGGAGGTGACGAAGGCGCCCAGGTGGTACGTGTCACCGGTGGACGTGGCCGTCAGCGACATGGACGTGTTGCCGCCCGACACCCGCGAGGTGATGTCCACCACGTCCAGGTCCAGGCCGGACATGCTGTTCGCGGCGCCCGACAGGCGGGGCAGATCCGTCGCGCTCCCGCTGGACGCCACGCCCAGCACCGAGCGGCTGCCGTTGAAGAAGTTGGTGGAGCTGTTGACGGCGTCCGAGATGGAGGTGCCGTTGACCTGGAACTGGTCGCCCGTGCGGGTGTTGTCGCCCTCGTAGGCGATGAGGCCCAGCTTCGCGTCATAGCCGGACGTGGGCACCGTGAAGCCGGACAGCGTCACGGTGATGGGGTTGCCGCTGCTCACGCTGTCCAGGCCGTCGAACAGCGTCAGGTTGCGCAGCGGCTCGCTGGCGAGGCGGTAGAAGACCACCAGCGACCAGCTGCTGAACGTGCCGAGCACGTTCTGGTCCGCGAGGGCCGCGCCATCCACGCCGCTCACCTCGTAGACGCCCGCCCCGTTGGCGGTGACCAGGCTGGTGACGTCCGCCGAGGCCTCGTAGATGAACTCCGACGTGAGGGTGCGGCCGTAGGAGACATCCGCCGTCAGCGAGGCGGAGAAGCCTCCCGGCCGGCTGAAGGTGGCCGTGGTGTCCGCCGTGCCCGCCGTGCCCGCCGCGTTGAGCTCCGCGGCCCAGTACAGCCGCGCGTACGTCACCGTCGCGCCCGCCGGCAGCACCAGCGTGGCGCGGCTCCGCGCGGAGGCGGCCGTCACCGAGGTGTTCGCGGTGGCCACGTCGTTGGTGATGCTCCAGTACACGTCCGTGGCATCGTCCGACGTGTTGGTGCCGCAGGTGCCCACCGTGCCAATCAGCGGCGCCGGCACGCCCGCGGCGCAGTCGTGCGCCAGCGTGTTGCCAATCAGCAGGATGTCGCCGCGCTGGTCCGACTGGAAGCGCTTCACCGGCGCCGCGCTGGCCGTGGCCGCACAGAAGAGGACGAGCAAGGGAAGCAGCGCCAACGGCTTCCGGGGAAGGACGGGCGGGGAGTCTGACATGGTGGAGGGTCCGGGGAAGCGCTGGGGGAGTGCCGGGGAGTCGAAGCGAGGAGTACGAGCCATGACGGGCGTCTCCGGCCTACGGGTCCGCCAGGCCCGCGAGCGCCATCACATGGCTCGCGAGCGTGGGAAGGGGTTGGGGTTTGACGAGGAGCAGGTCCACGTGCGCCATGCGCGCGTCGCGCTGCACCTCCGCGGTGCAGTGGCCCGTCAGCATCACGATACGGGTGCGCGGAGAGGACTCGCGCAGCCGCGCCGCGAGGATGAACCCGTCCACGCTCCGCGTACCGCTGAGCATGAGGTCCGTCAGCACGACGTCGAACCGCATGTCGCGCGACGCATCCAGCGCTTCCTGGAGCGTCGCGGCGGAAGACACGCTAAAGCCGCTCATCGAGAAGTAACGCCCCAGGGACCATCTCAGGGTGGGTTCGTCATCGACGATGAGCAGACGCCGGGCCATGGCGCCGCACCGAGCAATGGTGATGCCACGCGGTGGCGTGATGAAACACGTGGGTTTACGCGCGCGCCGCGCGAGACACCGACGATGGATGTCTGGGTTTCAGATCTGGATTCTGGAATCCGGATTGATATGCGACCCAAGCGGATGACCTCGGGTACCTCATGGAGCGCACGCGCGGTGAGGCCGCCGTGCCGGACCGCCTGCGGGTTGCGCGAAATTCCCGCCTCCCCATGAGAGGAGCGGAGCCGCGCGTCTTTCCGGGAGCGCGCACTCACGCCAGCTCGGGACGGGCGAACGTGGCGAGCCCGTCGATGTAGCGGGCGAGCGAAGTCAGGGGCTGGGGCTTGACGAGGAACAGGTCCACCTGCGCGTCGCGCGCTCGCTGCCGCGTCTGCTCGTTGGAGTAGCCCGTCAGCAGGATGTAGCGCGCGTGGGGCATGAGCTCGCGGAGCCGGGCCACCAACTCCAACCCGTCCTCCCGCTGCCCGCGGGCGAAGAGCAGGTCCGTCAGGACGACGTGAACGGGCGCGGTCGCGACGGCCTCCAGCGCCTCCCGCAGGTTCTCCGCGGAGACGACGTCATATCCTTGGAGGGTGAAGTACCGGCTGAGCGCCCAGCGCAGGGTCGGTTCGTCATCGACAATCAACATCCGCTTCCGCATGCGCCGCCGCGTGAGCAAGTCACATGCCCGGTGCGCGCGCTCCGGTGCCAGAGCCGCAACGCCTCACATCGCGGCTCCCTGCTCGCGTGCCGGGCCCTCTTGCTGTCTGGATTTCAGATCTGAAATCCAGAAGCCGGACAGCGCGGTGCCCCGTGTAAATCCCTCACAGGCGTGCCCGACGACGCCTCGGGGGTGGAGTCGTCGCGAGGCGTGACGGTGCTGGGGGCGGCCAGGGAGGCGGTCCGCCCGCCGCCGAGACCCGGCTCACCGCTGGGGTAGGATGGCGGAGGCTACCTGGTTCATCAGCTTGAGCTGGCCGCGCGACATGCGTCGCAGGGTGCGCAGGAGCCGGCGCATCTCCGGCAGGTGGTCCTTGTCCCGGGAGTCGTCCTCCCACAGGGCCGCGCCCACCGACGCCGCCGTGACGAGCCCCATGCCCACATCCGCGGACAGCCGCAGGGCCAGGCACAGCCGGAACAGGGTGGGCACGCTGGGCATCATCTTCCCGCGCTCCATCCGCCCGTACACCTCCGCCGCGATGCCGATGCGCTCCGCGACGTCCGCCTGCGTCAGCCCCGCGCTCATCCGCGCGGTCCGCGCCGCCTCGCCAACACTCGCCGCCAGGCGCCGCTCCAGTTGCTGACGCGACATCCTCGCGCGGTCGGTCACGCTGCGGCGCCGGGGCCGCCTGCGGGGGGTAGCGGAACCTTCAGGGTGGGTCTTCACCACGTCAACCTTCTGAGTCGGGCCGAGGCCCCGGCCTGAGCAGGAATCAGCCGCCCCCAGTCACGGGGCTTCCCGACTTATAACCCAGCAAGTCAGCAGGCGATATACCGATATGGCGGGTAGTGTATCCCCCCGGCGGCACTCCAAGGACGCTCGCCACAGCCCCACCCGCCGCGTCCTCCTCTTCCTGAGACGCCGCGTGCATCCCACCTGACACTACATCCCGTGAAACGGCCTCGGACTGGCGAGGCCTGCTCCGTCCGGAAGGGCCGCTTCGGACGGGGCTTCGCGAGGCGCCCGGCTGCCGTGGATGGAGCAGGAGCCCCTGGTGAAGCCGCCACGGAGCGGCGGGGACTCCCTCATCCAAAGGGCTACGCCGAACGAGGCTTCGCGGGGCGCGCGGCTACCGCGGGCAGAGCAGGCCGTGGTCCGTGGTGGAGTCCGGTGGCGTCCACCCGCCGTGGGTACTGAGTGGGTACCCGGCGGGAGGTGCGCACTTCGTGGCAAAGGGACACCCGGCGCAGGGCCCTATGCCTGGCCATTGCCCCATCAATCGCAAGCGCTCGCCGGGCATGGTGCCCTGCGTGCGATTTTTTCAGGAGACGAGCTTCGAGCCGACGACGCGCAGGAGAGACGAGAGCCAGACCAGGGCATAGGCCATCGGAGGGCTCTGGCCGGATGCGATCTTCGTCACCTCGTTCCAGTCATCGGACAACTGCCCCATCGTCAGCTCGGACTCGGGTGGGGGCGCGTACACCGAATACAGATGCTTCTCCGGGATGCTCCAGTAGAAATCCTCCGTGACTTCGATCTCCGTGCGGCCAGTTCGCTCCAGATGGTCGAACAGGGCGTCTGTCGCTCGTCGCAGGTCGGAAAGCTGAATCTTCACGGTTCTCCTCCCAAGTCCCTGATGGCCTTCTCGAAGGCCCGGAGCTCGTCTTCCAGGTGCTTGATCCGGCCATTGATGATCCTCTGTCGGACTGCCGGTGATGGTGCGTTCTTCAGCATGTCCTGATTATCGAAAGCATCAGGGTTGGCCTTGTAGCCCGCCAGCTTCTGGCGGTGCTCCACCAATCGTGCCTTGAGGGACTTGATCGACTCCGAGGGATTGGAACTGGTCTGGCGCCCTCGCATCGTCATGGCCACCGCCCCCGGCGCCAGGGCGATGGTGATGGTTTCGGCACTTACGGCCACCGCTCCCACGTCCCCGACCGCCGCGAGCTTGATGCCCATTTGCGACTCGGCCTGCACCGCTGCCCGCGCGACGCCGGGGAACTTCGGAACCTTGGCCCCCAGCCCCGCCGCCGTGTTGCCCACGGCCGCCACGGCCAGCATGGCGAAGGCTCGCGCCGCGTTGCGGCCCATGAGCTTGCCGTAGCGCTCTCCCGCCTCGCGCAGCTCGTCGAACGTGGTGGCCCGGTCCGCATCTCCCATCAGTCGCTTGAAGCCGACAATGAGGCCCCAGAAGGTATCGACGCCCACGTAGGCGATGAGCGTGGCGGTCATCACGGCGGCGAGCCCCTTGGAGACCGTCACGTCGGGAAGGGAGAGGAGGATCATGTACGTGGTCCACGTCCACAGAACGGCGGCCACCATTGCGTGGGGATCGGCCATGTCCTTGAACGTCTCCAGCATCTCGTCCAGCACGGCGCCCTTGGCGAGGCCCATGGCGAGCGCGAAACGACCATCTCCGTTGACGAAGGGGTGCTCTATCAGCAGGCGGAGACAATCCCCGGGCCTGCCAGTGCGCTCGCACCAGCGCAGGTAGGCGCGCGTCAGCTCCAATTCCGCCGCCGGTGCTTGCTCCTCCAGGTGCTCGCTCGAACCAAGCGGAGTGAGGCGGCGGCTGTGGGGCTCGTACGTATACGAACCGCTCCGCGCCTCCACCTCGAACAGCCTCCGGGCGGCTTCCTGGGGCCGAGTGGAAGGCCGTATGCCCCGGGTCAACTCCGTCACGGCCTCCTCGAAGTCGTCCACGTCCAGTCGCACCGGCTGGACGTCACCGGTGCGCGGGGTGAAGATGGTGGGCTTTTCACGCCCTGTATCGAGTCGCACGATCCGGGAGGCCGTGCCGCACCCGGCGAGCAGGAGCAGCAATAGTGGCGTCAACCAGCGCGTCATCATGGTTTCCTTCCAGCCCTGCTCACGCTCCGAGAGCGTAGGAGTAGGAACTCAGGGAACGATGGAAGCCATGTCGTCCGCGCGAAACCAGGACTTGCCACGGCGGGATTCCTCCCGACGAACCAGGTGATGCTCTGACGGTTGCTGGGGCGCGCTCGGCGGAATGACTACGGGAACGTCACGCCGGAGAGCGTGATCGTGCACAGCCCGCCCGGTCCCCACAGCTTGAGCGTGAACGTCCCTCGGGCTGCATCCGGCATCGCCTCCGCCTCCCGCAGGATGCGGACCCTCTGCTCCTCAGTGAACCGACTCTTCCTCACGACCGACCTGCCTCCTGGCCGCGAGGACTCTCTCACGCTTCAACCGGTCCGAAAATCGGGGAGCAGCTCACTTGCCATCCGCGTTCAGCTGGATGTCGTCACATCACAGGCCAGCAACCTGAGAAGGGAGAGCGCGTCGTCCGACTCGTCGGAAGACACGCGAACGAGCATGCCCCCGCGGCTGTCTTCCCGAAGCATCGCGGACTCATGTTGAACAACATCAACTCCTGTCACCGACAGCGGCCGCGCTTCATACCCACCGGGCATCGGATTGAGAGTGATTGGCGCGCGGCCCCCGGCGTGGAAGGCGGACGAAAAGGCCCGGGCCCGGTGCCGGGGTGAGGCACTACCCACAGGGTGACTTCCGGAAACAGGAGGACCATACTCGGAAGGTGAGCCGGCGAGCGTGGGAGGCCCGTCCGGCGCCGAGGAGAGCCGCCCATGTCGTCCCTGCCGTCCGACGTCCCCACCGCGCCGCGAGTGCTGCTGCGCTCCGGCCGCACGTCCTACGAGTTCGTGCGCACCCTGGGCACCGCCCACCACGGAGAGCTGGTGCTCACCCGCCGCCGGTATGACTGGGACTTCGCCGGCTATGCCGTCCTCAAGCGCCCGCTGCCCGCGGAGGCCGAGGCCGCGCGCCGGCTGATGGAAGAAGGACGCCTCAGCTCACAGCTCCACCACCCCAACCTCGTCCCCGTGCACCACGTGAAGGGCCCGGACGACGCGCCGGTGCTCGTCTTCGAGCACACGCCCGGCCACCGCCTGGACGTGCTGCTGGAGGCGTCCTTCCGCGCGCGGCTGCCCTTCTCGGAGGGCTTCGCCCTCTACGTCACCGCCGAGATAGCGGACGCGCTCCACCACGCGCACGGCCTCACGGACGAGAACGGGCGCGCGCTCCAGGTGGTGCACCGCGACGTGGGCCCCCACAACATCCTCGTCACCGAGCACGGCGCGGTGAAGCTGCTGGACTTCGGCGCCGCCTGGTCCCGGCTGCCGGGGCGCGTGGCCACCAAGGGGCCGGACCTGCCGGGCAGCCTCGCCTACGCCGCCCCCGAGCACGTGGCCCAGCTCGGCCTGGACGCACGCGCGGACCTGTTCAGCCTGGGCATCGTCCTGCTCCAGCTCCTCACCGGCCGCCACCTCTTCGAGGGCGCGGACCGCTTCGACGCCGAAGCGCGCCGCCGCCGCGAGCGCATGCTGTCCCAGGGCTCCGCCAGCCGCGAGCAGGCCCTGGACGCCGCCATCCACGAGGCCATCAGCCTGGCCGCCACGAACGAGCTCTCGAGCCGCATCCTCGCCTTCTCCCTGGAGGACCTGGACGAGGCCACGCGCGCGGTGCCCGCCGCCCTCCTGCCCGTCGTCCGAAGGGCGCTCGCCCCGGAGCGCAACCAGCGCTTCACCACCGGCGCGGAGATGGCCCGCGCCCTGCGCGAGCAGCTCCGCCGCACCGCGCAGCCCTTCGGCCGCGCGGAGGCCCTCGCCGAGCTGGCCGGCCTGCGCTACGCCGCGATGCGCGTGTCGGCTGGCGAGTCCCCCGAGGAGGCCACCGAGGACCGCCTCCTGCCGGAAGACGACACGGCCGCCTGATTCGCACATCCCCGCAGTGTCCTCGCCGACACTTCCGGCGTCGGCGGGAGGACGCATCCACCGGGCGGCCCTGGCGGACATTGGACGTGAGTACAAGGCTGCACACCCATGTCCACGTCCAGCCTCGTCCTCCTGGTGGAAGACCATGCCGACAGCCGCGAGCTGTTGGAGGAGTTCCTCACGCTGGAGGGCTTCCGCGTGGAGACGGCGGGCAACGGCCTCTCCGCGTGGGAGCGCCTGCGCCGCCCGCCCCGTCCGGACGCGGTGCTGTTGGATTTGATGATGCCGGTGATGAGCGGCTGGGAGCTGATGCGCCACGTCCGCGAGGACTCGCGGCTGCACTCCCTGCCGGTGGTGGTGGTGTCCGGCGCGGGCTCCTCGCAGCCCCTGCCCGAGGGCGTGCGCGCCACCGTGCCCAAGCCGGTGGATTTGGAGGAGCTGCGCACCACGCTGACGCGCGTGGTGCGCATGCACTGAGGCGTCAGCCCGGCGGCGCGCGCGGCAGCATCACCCGGAAGGTGGTGCCCGCCTGCGCGGTGGACTCCGCCTCGATTCGGCCGCCGTGGCCCTTCACCACCTGCTCGACGATGTAGAGCCCCAGCCCCAGGCCGCTGCTCGCGCCGCCCGCGTGGCCGGCGGAGGTGCCCCGGCGGAACGGGTCGAACAGGCGCGGCAGCACCTCCGCGGGAATGGGCTCGCCCGCGTTGTGGACCTCCAGCACCACCGCGTCGCCCCCGTCTGACAGGCGGAAGGTGACGGGCGTCTCCGGCGGGCCGTACTGGAGCGCGTTGCCGCCCAGGTTGCTCACCACCTGCATCAGCCGGTCCGCGTCCCACTGCCCCTCGTAGCGGCCGGGCCCCACCTGCACGCGCAGGCTGCGCTCCGGCCACGCGGCCTCCAATTCCTCCACCGCCTGCCGCACCACCGCGCGCACGTCGCCGGGCACGCGCTGAATCGGAATGCCGCCGCCCAGCCGTCCCCGGGTGAAGTCGAGCAGCTCCGAAATCATGCGCCGCATCCGGTCCGCGGAGCGGGCCAGCCGGGTGACGAGCCGCCGCTCGCGCTCCGGCAGCGCCTCGCTGTGCAGCAACTGGGTAGCGGAAAGCTGGATGGCGTTGAGCGGGTTGCGCAAATCGTGGCTGACGATGGCGATGAGCCGCTCGCCGAAGAGGGAGGCCTGCATCGCCACCTCCTGCGCGCGGCGCCGCTCGGTGACGTCCACCATGGTGGCCACGGCGGCGACGATGAGGCCATCCCTGTCACGGATGGGCGCGCTGGAGACGAGCACCGTCAGTCGCTGCCCGTTCTCGTGCGGGAGGAGCATCTCCTCGTTGCTCACCACCTCGCCGTGGCGGACGCTGCGGGTGAGCGGCCGCTCGTCGGACGTGTACGGGCGGCCGTCCAGGTGCATCGCCTCCGGGTAGTTGCGCGCGAAGTCCTCCGTGACGCTGGACGCCTGGAAGGGCCGGCCGGTGAGCAACTCCACCTGCCGGTTGGTCATCAGGAGGCGCCCGCTGGGGGCCTCGGCGATGAAGACGCCGGCGGGCAGCTGCTCCAGCACCGACGCCAGCCGCGCGCGCTCCGCTTCAATCGCCGCCAGGAGGCGCTGCCGGTCCACCTCCACCGCGCGGCGCTGGGTGATGTCCAGCACCGTGGCCACGCGCTGCACCACGTGGCCGGACGTGTCGCGGAAGGACGTCACGTGGGAGAAGGCCGGGAAGCGGCTGCCGTCCTTGCGGACGTGGAGCGACTCGTACTCGTGGGACGTCTTCGAGTGCGCGGCCGCCACGTGCCGGGGCAGTACGCCGCGAGACTCGGGCGCGAAGGTGTCCTCCAGCGGCCGGCCCTTCAGCTCCTCCGGCGCGTAGCCGTGCATGCGCGCGAAGGCCGGATTCACGTCGCGCATGATGCCGTCGTCCGCGCTCACCACCACGACGCCCACGCCCAGCCGCGTGAAGACCTCCTCCCAGCGCCGCAGCCCGGCCTCGCTCTCGCGCAGGCGGGCCAGGGACGCCTCGGCCTCGGCTCGCGCCTGGCGCTCGCGCGCGTGGGCCTGCGCCTGGGAGAGCAGCGCGGTGGCGCGCGCCGCCATGGCCCGGAAGAGGAGCAGGTCCTCCTCCGACAACTCCGGGGTGGTGCGGCTGCCCATCAGCGCCACGCCCAACAGCTCCGAGTCCAGCACCAGCGGCACGCCATACAGCGCGCGCAGGCCCGACGCGCGCAGGCTGGCCTCCCCCACCCGCGCGTCCGTGCCCGCCTCGTGCACCAGCAGCGGCTGGCGCGTGGCGGCGATGGTGCCGGTGAAGCCCTCGCCCACGGGCACCCGGGCGCCGGGCTCCAGCCCCTCGCCCACCACGCTCTCCACGCGCAGGGCGTCCCCGTCGCGCAGCAGCACCGCCGCCACGTCCACCGTCACCACCGTCTCGCGCAGCACCAGGAGGAGGCGCGGCAGGAAGCCGGCCACGTCCTCGCTGCCCAGCGCCGCGGTGCTGATGCGGTCCAGCGCCTGCAGCGTGCGCTCGCGCGCGCGGGTGTAGCGGCTGACGGAGGCGGCCACGGCCTCGTCCATGGCCTCGTGGAAGACGCGCTCCTCCTCCACGTCGGGCACGGGCTTGCGGCGCTGCACCCACAGCCGCAGCACGCAGGCGCGGAGCAGCCGGTACTCCGTCACCACCTGCCGCAGGTTGAAGCCCTCGCCCAGCCGCTCCAGCGCGTGCAGGTCCGGAATGGGGCCCAGCCCCGAGGCCACCCCGTCCCGGGGCCGCTCGTGCATCAGCTTGGAGACGACTTCCAGCAGCCGGGGCAGGCCATCGCGCAGCGCGGGCCGGGACAGGGCCTGGGCCGCGGGCATGGCGCGCACCTCCCCCTCCCACGCCTCCATGATGGCGTCGCGGTGCTGGAGGAGGAAGTCGGCCAGGGTGATGGGCACGGTGGCGCGGCATGTAAGTCCCCGCACCGCCGTCCGACAACCGCCTTCCACGGCCAAGTGCCGTGCATCGGAAAAGCCGGCCGTCAGCCCTGGGCCTGGGCGCAGTGCTCCGCCACGGTGTCCAGCAGGAGGGGAATCTCGAAGGGCTTGCGCAGCATGCCCCGGGCGCCCTCGGGCGGCTCGCGCGCCGAGGCGGAGAGCACCACGACGGGGACCTCCCGCAGCCTGGGGTCCGCGCGCACGCGCTCCATGAAGGCGAAGCCGTCCATGACGGGCATCATCAAGTCGAGCAGCACGAGGCACGGGCGCTGGCCGAGGTGGCCCAGCTCCCCGAAGACGTGCAGCGCGTCCTCGCCGTTCTCGGCCACGTGCACCTCGAAGCCCGCATCCTCCAGGATGTCGGCCACGGCGGCACGCAGGTCCGCGTCGTCCTCCACCACGAGGACCGAGCCAACACCCGGGACAGAGCTCTCCATCATGGTGCTGACGGTAATACCCCCGGCTGACGCGGCAGGCTGCCCCGCACCGGCGGGAGGGGGGCCCGCCCGCCTGCCCCCCCTCAGCGCCCCTGGGTGGAGGGAGGCTGCATGTGCGTCAGCCGCAGCAGGCGATGGTCCCTCTCCAGGCGGTAGCGGACGCGGAAGCCGGAGTCGAGCACCACCAGCCCGGCCTGCCCGGGGACGAGCGGCCCTTCGAGCGGGAGGTCGGCGGCGAGCGCGCCGAGCTCCGATTGCAGCCGGAGGCGCACCGACGTCGGACATTCGCTGAGGGTGCGCAGTGCCCGGGGTGCGAGCTGGAGACGGAGGGCCATGGTTCTTCAAGACTGGGCCGCTCCGCCCCGCGGAACAAGCCGTGCCCCCGGTCCAAGCCCCCCGTCAGTTTCCCGCCCCATGCGGGGGGCTGTCCTCCACAGTCCCGTGTGCGGTGGGGAACAGGCTCGCGCGCTGTCCGCCAGCCAACGCGCCGGGTTTCCGATCTGGCTCGGAGTCCCTGTCCGGGGTATCAGGAACCCCCTTCTTCCATTCCCCCGCGCCATGTCCCGGCACCTCCAGCATCTGCTCCTCGTCGAGGATGACTCCACCTGGCAGGAACGCCTGGCGGAGGCCGCTCGTGCGGAAGGCCTCCGCGTGTCCCACGCCACGGATGGGGTGGAAGCCCTGGAGTGGCTGAAGACCCATCCGCGCGCGGGGCACCCGGACCTCATCCTGTTGGACTTGTCGCTGCCACGGATGGACGGGTGGGAGCTGTACGGCCAGCTCCGCACGAATGAGCGGCTGCGGCACCTGAGCGTGCTGATGTTCTCCGGCGCGCTGAGCGGTGGGGAGCCGCCGCTCGGAGGCGTGGTGGGCTACCTGCGCAAGCCCCCCGCTCCGGAGGCGATGCTGGGCGAGTTGCGCACGCGGCTGCGCCACCTGCCCGAGCCGCCTCCTCGTGAGACGTCCGGGCCGTACGCGCTGAAGCTCCAGGACGACGTCTCCGTCACGCTGGGCCTGCTGCCCCGCGCGGAGGGACACGCCGTGCGGCTGCACCTCCTGCGCGCGGCGGAGCTGGTGGGCACGGAGCTGCCCATGTCCTCCACGTGGCTGATGGCGCTGCCGGGCGTGCCGCCCGCGCTGCTGGTGACGGTGTCCGGCGTGCAGGTGGTGCTGGAGGTGGACGACGAGCAACGCGTGCTCACCGCCACGAACCTCCACGTCCCGGCGCACCTGCTGCGCGTGTCCTGAAGCGCCGGGCGTCAGCGCACGGCCACGTGCCGGGCGATGCCCTCGTCCAAATCCAGCCACAGCACCCGGCCGCGCGAGTCGAAGGCCGTGAGCGCGGTGGCGGTGAGGCGCACCCGGGGAGGCACGTCTCCCTCGAAGACGAGCAGGGCGCGCTCGGAGCCGCGCGCGTCGGCGAGGCGGAGCTGGTAGTGGCCCGCGCAGCGCAGCACGTCCACGCGCCAGGACTCGGAGAGGATGATGCGCTCGCGTCCGGCGCGGACGGGCACCGGAACTTGCGGCGAGCGCGTCCCCACGGGCTTCCGCCACAAGTGCCGCAGCTCGCGAGCGGCCGGGGAGCGCCCGGGTTCGAGGAGCACTTCTGGCAGCACCACCTTCCCGAAGTCGAGGATGGCCACCATCACCGCCACCTCGCCGTCCGCGGTCAGCGAGACGGACTCGATGACTCCCGTGAATGCGTTCTCCGGGGTGAGCAGCTCGACGCGGGAGCGCAGCGTGGGGCCCTGGGGCAAATCGTAGGTCCACCGCTCCAGGCCGGTGGAGACGAAGCTCAGCCACCCGGAGTCCACGGCCAGCGCGTGCACGGGCGGCTGCACATCCGTCACCCGCCAGAGCGCGCGCACCTCCGGGGCGAGCACGTCCACCATCATCACCGTGCTTCCCGAGGCGACGAACCACGCGCCGCCGTCATACGTGGGGGCCCAGGTGTCCACCACCGCGTCGCACCAGAAGGACGCGCGGCGCGCCACCAGGTCCAGGCGCGACAGGCGGTGCACCTCGCCGCGCCGGGCAAGCGCCAGCGCGCGGTCTCCGTGGACGGACGGCACCAGCGAGAAGGCCGGCACGTCGAAGTGCGCCACCACGTGTCCGTCCGCGCGCACCAGCCGCGCGCCCGCCTCGCCCAGCGCGAGCAGCAGGCGGCCGTCCGGCAGCACCACCACGTCGTGGACGGGGAAGGCACCGTCGTCCGTCTCGCGGGCGGTGATGTGGACGGGCGGGCGGGCGGCGTCGGTGTTCCACGGGATGCGGACGCGCTCGGACAGCGCGGGCAGGTCCGAGCGCAGCGTGCCGTCGGGTGCGTCGCGCAGCAGGCGGGTGAGGAAGTCGGTGGTGAAGCGGGCCCGGTCCGCCGCCCTGTCGCGGAGCAGCGCGCGCACCATGGGCACCATCAGCGCGGTGCGCTCCGCGGTGGACGACTCGCCGGCCATCGTGAGGGCGAAGGCGAAGCGCTCGGGAGCGCGCTCCGGGGTGTCGTCGTCGAGCAACTCCCGCACCCGCGCCTGTGCCGCGGTGAGCCCGTCGGAGTAGGCGGAGACCCAGAGCGCGAGCAACCGCGCGCCATTCGCACCGCCGCACGCCACGCCCCGCTCAATCCAGCCGCGCGCCAGCTCGCGGGCATCGGCGAGGGGCCACACGGCCTGCACCGCGCGGCTCCAGTCTCCGGACTCGGCGAGCGTCTCGCCCCAGAGGAGGCGCAGCACGCGGGCTTCTTCCAGGTGCGTGCGCTCCAGCCGCAGCACCGCGTCCGCGAAGGCGCCGCTGCGCCGGGCGATGGCCGTGGCGCGCGCGATGTCCTTCGCGAGGAACCACTGGCGCACCACGAGCCCCGGAGGGAGGTTGCGCCCCTCGGCCAGCTCGGCGGCGAGCCTGAAGCGTCCGTGCCGCTCCAGGAAGGAGACGGCCTCCTCGTGGGCGCCCAGCAACTCCGCGAGGACGAAGGCGGCCTCGTCGATGCGGCCCTCGCGCTCGAGGCGGCGGAAGGCGTCGCGGTAGCGGTCCTTGAGGGCGGAGAACAGCGCTTCGCCACCGCCGAAGATGGAGCCGCCGCCCCGGGAGGTCTGGATGGTGAGCGACTCGCGCGGGCCGGGCAGGCCCAGGGCCACGCGCGTGTTCTCGTCCAGGCCGCCGCTGTTCAGGGGAATGGCGTAGCGCAGGGCCTCCTGGAGGTTGCCCTCCTCGAACAGGTCGAAGAGGCGGCGCACGTACTCCGCCTTGCGCCGCCCCAGCAGCTCGCCCAGCGGCGTGTTGCGCAGCATCCACTCGGAGAAGCGGGACAGCAGGCCCGGGCCGGAAGGTACCGGCGGAGGAGCGTGCGGTGCCTGGCCGGGCCTGTCACCGCCACCGGCCGCGGCGCCTCCACCGTGCTCGTTGGAGGGAGCGAAGAAGTACGCGAGCAACCGGCTCAGCCATGAGGGCCCGCCGGGCGCCGACGGAGCGCCGCCGGAGGTCCTCTCGGGCAACGCGGGCCGTGCACCGCCAGGCAGGAGCCACGAGGCGAACCGCGCCAGCAGGCCCGGCCCTCCCGCAGCGCCCCCCGCCCGTGCCGCATCGTCGGAGCCCCTCTCGGAGCGCAACGCCGCGAACAGCCGCGTCAGCAGGCCCGGTCTTCCTGCTCCGCGCGTGGCTTCCCCCTGAGCCGGCGCATCGGAGCCCTTCCCGGAGCGGAGCGCCGCGCGCAGGCGCGCGAGCAGTCCCGGGCGCTCGGCCACCACGAGTCCCTCCGGTGGCGGCTTCCCCTGCGTGCGCGCGAGCATCACCTGGGCCTCGGGCGCGAGCGTGGGCACCGACGCACCGAAGGAGGCACGCGTCGGCGGCGGAATCGGCTCCAGCGCCGCCACCGGAGGAGGAGGCGCACCGAGGCCGCGCACCGTCACCACCTCCCACGCGGACACCTCGAGCCACGCCGAGAGGTCCACCACACGCGCGCCCGCCAGCGTCTGGACATGCGCCTGCCCCGCGCGCACCAGCAACACCGAGCCCTCGCGCAACTCCGGGTGCTCGCGCTCGGAGGCGGACAGCGGCGCCGAGGAGAGGACGCCCTTCTCCAGCGTGAGCGGCAGCCCCGGGGCGGAGTCACTGACCACCACCAGGGGACGCGGCAGGCGCAGCAGGTAGCCACCGGCCACGGCGAGCACGGCAGCGCCCGGAGTCCACGCGGCGAGCACGCGCCGCCGCGCCTCGCCCTCGCCGAGCAGCGCGGGGTCGAACCAGAGGGCCGCGGCCCGCACGGTGCCCCGGTGCACATGCCTCCGGGGCCGGAGCGTCATGGACGTCGCGTTCATCCGGCTGCTCCCGGCAGCGCCTGGTACAGGATGCCGCCCTCGCGCAGGTTGCTCAGCACCAGCCCGCCTCCCTTCAACATCCACCCAAGCACCGGCAACGCATGACTGGCCTCGGCATGCACCACTTCCTCCCAGGCCACCGTCAGCCGGTACCGGACGTCGGGAGTGACGAGCCACAGCGTGCGCTTGTCCGCGTCGAGCGCCAGCAGCCCGGGCTTGTCGGGCGCCTCGCGGGACGTGCCCACGCCGACGACGCGCATCTCCGTGGGGAGCTCCACATACCGCGAGCCGCCCTCCGCGCCGAACAGCCGCCACAGGCCCGGCTGGCGCCGCACCGCGAGCAGCCCCGCATCCGGATGGGCGGGCCACCCCAGGAAGCCGAAGAACGCGTCACAATCCTCCGTGCCGATCGGCAGGTGGCGCACGTGGTCCTTCTCCACGACGCAGAGCCAGCCTCCGGACGACTCCGTGCCAGAGAACGTGGGCCTGGGGCGCGTCATGAAGACCACCTTGCGGTCCACCTCGGCCGCGGCGGTGACGCCCTTCGCCACGCGCAAGAGGTTGATGCGCCGGGTGGTCCGGTCCTGCTGGACGAGGAAGAGGCTCTCATCCAGGCCGGCCAGGAGCAGCCGCTCGTTGCCGTTGGCATCCTCGCAGCTCAGCAGCCGGCCCGGGGGCGAGCCCTTCGCGGGAGGCGCCACGGCCACGGCCCCCTCGTCCAGGTCGAAGAGGTCGCTCTCGGGCTTGTTGCGCGCGGAGGCGCGCAGCTTGCCGTGGAGCACGTATTCGTTTCCACGCTTGCACAGGAGGATGAGGCCGCCGTTGTGACGCCAGCCCGCGCCCATCAACTCCTGCCCGGGAGGCGGCTTCACACGGCGAGCCTTGGGCACGGTGGCGCGGATGGAGTGCGGAATGGCCATGGCGCCCACACTGCCGTCCTCGCGGTAGAGCAGCAGCCGCTTGCCATCCGCGGAGAAGGCGAACGTGCGCAGCGGCGCCATGAGATTCGCCGGGCGGACCACGGGCGGAGCGATGCGAGGCTTCCGGAACGGGTCTCGCAGCAGGCGCACGCTGGTGTCGGGCGGAGGCAGCTCCAGCACCACGGAGCGCGAGGGACGCGAGGCGGGCCGCACGTCCACGGTGAGCTGCCGCGCGCCAACGGCCAGCACCTCGGACACCTCCACGCGAGACAGGCCCGAGGCCTTCGGCAGCCGGGACAGGCGCGCATCGCCCACGAGCCACGCGTCCTCCGGGCCCGCGTCGAGCGAGAGCGCGTCCCGCCACGCGGCGAGCCGCTCGTCCGTCGGAGGCTGCAGGTCGCGAGTGGAGAGCCACGTATTGAGCGTGGCCGGAGTCACCTCGGAGAGGGCGCCCCTGGACGGGTCGGACTGGAGCACGGCCCACGAGAAGGCGGCGCCCGCGGCCTCGGCGCGGCGGGAGAGGACGATGAGGAGCGCGAGGTGCGCGATGCGCGGGGCTCCGAGCTGGTCCGGGCCCGCGTCCAGCAGCGCCACCGTGCGGCGAGCCCCCTGCGGCTGGCGGAACGCGGGCTTGAGGAAGGACAGCTCGCCGAAGGCGGCACGACGCACCAGCTCGTCAGGAGCTTCCAGGGCCCACAGCCACTCGCTGACGAGGAGCCGCTCATAGGTGCCACGGCGGGTGAGGCCGTCATAGCCCTGCGGCTCACCACCAGTGGTCTCACTGCGGGGACGCAGCGCACCGAGCGCCGCGGACAGGCGAGCGACGTAGGGCCCCATGTGCAGGGCCAGGTCGTCAGGGAACAGGGAGAGCTGCGACGCCCAGGGCCGCAGCGCGGGAGGCAGCTCGGTCATGGAGTCACCTGCGCATTCGGAGTCACCGGAGCCGGCTCCAGCCACGCGGTGAGCGTGACGCGAGACACGGGCCGGGCCGCGCCCACCGGAACGAGGTGGCCGGACGCGGGCAGCACCGCCACCGGAGTCCCCGCGTTCCCCACGCGAGCGAGCAACGCGCGCTCCAGCATCGACGCGGCCACGTTGGGAGCGAGCGCACACGGCATCAACAGCGAAGGCGCGCCGGAGTCCCTGCCGAGGTACACGGCGCCATCCACCCACGGCAGCGAGCCCGAGGGCCCGAGCAGGACGAGCACGCCCGCCCCAGCCACGCCGCTCCACTCCGCGAGCCGCGCGTCCGGCTCGGAGAGCACGCGGCGAGCGAGCGCGAGCGCCACGTCCCCCTCGCCCGCGACGGCGAGCGGCTCCAGCGGCTCGGCCCGAGGGCCCCAACGCACCGGTACTCTTTCGCTGCTCATGCCCATCCCCTCACCCCGCACCGGGCCGAGGCCAATGCTTCATGTTCCCGCCGACCCGCTCCGCTGATTGCTGATTGCACCACCATGCGAGCCCGGACGCGCCTCGGTTCAGGCCGCCACCACCGGAGCCGAGGGAGACAACGCCGCGGCCACCTGGGCCCGCAACGCCTTGAGGTCCTCGGTCAGTGCCTCGGGCGCGAAGCCCGCGTCCATCTCCCGAGCCACGCCCTCCAGCTTCAAGCGCCACGCGGCAAGCGCCTCCGCGTCGCCATCGGCGGGCCGCTCCGCCAGCAGCATCTGCCCCGCCGTGGCGATGCGCTGAGCGCGAGCCCGAGGCCCCGCGCTCGCCTCCAGCGCGGCGGCGGCCAGCGCCGGGTTCTCCGACGCCGCGAGCACATCCCGCAGCACATCGCGAGCCAGCGCCTGCGCCTCCTTCGTGGGCACGGCATACACGAGCGGCCACAAATCCGCGGTCGTCGGCACACGCCGGCCCGCGAGCGCCGCGGCGGAGGCGATGAGCTTCTGCACCTTCACCGCGCGACGGTCCGACAGCGCGATGCCCGCCGCGCGCAGGGTGCGCAGCGCGTGCGCCAGGTGCGGACGCACGGAAGCGAGGTCCGCCTCGCGAGCCGCCTTCGCCAGCACGTCCAGCGACTCCAGCGACGTGACACGGGCCTCGCCCTCGCCCCACAGCGAGGCACCGCCCGCGAGCAGCTCCTCCAGGCGCGGGTCGGGCACGGGCTCGACGAAGATGCGCGCGAGGAAGCGGTCCGCGAAGGCCGCGAGCGATTCATCCTCGGGCAGCGCGTTGGACGCGCCCACGCAGACGCGCAGCGGGCAATTCATGCGCGTGTGGCCCCGGCGGAAGGTGCGCTCGTTGAGGATGCCGAGCAGCGTGTTGAGGATGGCCGTCGAGCCGAGGAACACCTCGTCGAGGAAGGCCACCTCGGCCTCGGGCAGCATGCCGGAGGTCTCCGTCTCCACGAGCCCCTCGCGCAGCTTGCGCAGGTCGACGGGGCCGAACAGCTCGGAGGGCTCGGTGAAGCGTCCCAGGAGGTACTCGAAGTAGGAGCCACCGAGGCCCCGAGCGGTGCGGCGCACGGCCTCGCTCTTCGCGGTACCGGGAGGACCGATGACGAGCAGGTGCTCGCCGGCCACGGCGGACAGCGCGACGAGCTCGACCATGGCCTCGCGCTCGACGAGCCCGCGCCCCGCATCGGTGAGGGCGTCGCGAACGGCGGAGGCAGCGGCTTCGAAGGTGACGGACATGATGGGACGGGAGCCTAACCGCCGGACTCGGCCGGCGCGAAGAGCACCAGGAGCCCCAGCCGCTCCTCGATGGAGTGGAAGCGGTGGGGCACGTGCTGTGGGACGTAGATGAAGGCACCGGGTTCCACCGGCTGCTCGGTGTCCCCCACGGTGAGTCGCGCGCGTCCGGACAGGGCGTCGTAGACCTCGTCCTCCGCATGGGGGCACTGTCCGCCGGTGGCGCCGGGCTCGAGGACAGACAGGCCCGCGCTCATGGACGCGCGGCGGAGGAACTCCAGGTAGGGCCTGCCGCCCTCGCGCTGTTGGGACTGCAACGCGGAGAGGGTGAAGGTGGCGGGCAGGTTGTGCTGCGGAACACGCATGTGCCTCTCCGTGACGGGGGTCTACCAGCGTTCATGACACGCGACGCGCGAGGACAGGAGACAGCATTCCCGGAGAGCACGGTCCTGCGCGTACACTGGAGCGCATGAGAGAGCTGTCGAAGTGGATGGTCCTGGCGGGAGTGCTGGGCGTGGTGACGGATTCGGTGGCGGAGGGTTGGAACGGCTACGCGTCCCTGGGCGCGGGAATCACGCTGGACCACCTGAGCGACCTGCATGCGAAGGGTCCGGCCCTGCACGGCTACCTGGGCATCGAGTCACCACCGGGGCTGTCCATCGGTCTGCTCGCGGAAGTCTCGGAGACGTGGGGTCAGAAGTTCGCCGTGGCGGCGGACCCGAACCGACTCGAGCGGTCGCAGTTGGACTACAAGGCGGTGGGTATCGAGGTGCGGCTGCGCTTCTTCCGGGACAAGCCCATCAACCCGTGGGTGGGGGCGCGGCTGTCGAAGAGCTGGTCGAATACCTTCACGCCCGACAGCGCGGGGAACCTGTTCCGGGAAAAGATAGACACCACGGGCATGGCGTTCCGGCTGGGAGTCGATGGCTGGCTCAGCGCGCGCTGGGGAGTGTCGCTCGCGACGGCGTTCCAGTTCTGCGACGTGAAGTTCACCGAGGACTCCATCAAGGAATGCGCCCAGCCGCTGCACTCGGTGATTGCGGGCCCGGTGCTGCGGTTCTGAGCCCGCGCTCTTCCCGGAAGGCGCGGACGACACGGCGGGCGGCAGTCTCCCCGGCAGCCCTCCCATAGAGGGTGCGTCCCGGCTAGCCCCCACCTGTTCGTTCCGCGACACCCGCCCCACCTTCCCGAGCGACAGCCTCAAATCAGGACGGGGTGACCATGAAAGTCATTGGACTCATCGCGGCGGCGCTGCTGCTGGGGACCGGCTGCGCGCATGACCAGAACAAGCCCGCGGAGGGCACGAGCCCCACGCCACCGCAGAGCACGAACAGCACGGGACAGCAGGTCGGCCCGCGCAGCACGAGGACCGTGTCCGCAGCGCAGCAGCCCGGAATGGTCTGCGAGGTGGTGGGCACCGGAGGCTCCGGCCAGCAGTCCGTGAGCGCCGCGCCGAAGCAGAAGGAGGACAGCGACAACTGGGCCACCGGAGGTGCGGGACGGCAGCAGTCGTCGAGCCTGTCGACGCCCGAGACGTCGCCCAGGGCGTCGGACACCAGCGGCACGGCACAGCAGCAGCCAACGCCAAAGCCAGACACGGCACCTGCGCCTGACACCCACGAGGACGCCACCGGCATCGGCGGCGCGGGCCAGCAGTCCGAGCCCTCCGCATCCCCGCCCGCGCGCGAGGACACGGGCCTCGCCGGAGGCGGTGGGGGCTGAGGAGTAACAGTCCCTCCTGAGAGGCTCGGAGACGCACGCCTTGCGCGGCGGCATCGGAAGCGGGTGGCTGTCACTCCTCGTGACGCTGCTCGGAACACTGACCGGTGCCGCGCCGTCTCCGTGGCGCGCCGTCCTGAGCGAAGGAGTAGAGGAGGCCGCGCGAGACTTCGACGGAGAGCTGGCGCTCTACGTCCGCGACGTGAGCACGGGCGAGGAGTACGCCCGCGACGCGAGCACGCCCATGTACCTCTCCTCGGCCATCAAGGTGGCCGTGATGGTGGAGGTCTTGCGTCAGGTGGACGCGGGCACGCTCACGCTCGACACGCCCATCCTCTTCGAGCCCGAGGACGTCCGAGACGGCATGCACCCGATGGCGAAGGTGCCACCGGGCACGCCGCTCACCGTGGCGACGCTGCTCGAATACATGATGGTGCACAGCGACAACGCGGCGGCGGACCTGCTCATCGGGCAAGTGGGCATCGACCAGGTGAACGCGGGACTGAAGCGCCGGGGCGTGCACTTCGGTCCCCTGGTCTCACTGCTGGAGGACCGGCACCACGTCTACGCAAAGCTGGACCCGAGGGGCGCGGAGCTGACGCCGCAACAGGTCCACGAGCTGGGCCGGACGAGCTCGCCAGAAGCGCGAGCAAGAGCCCTCTCTGAAGTCCTGGGCCACGAGCCCGCCTGGACCGGCACCGAGCTGGAGTCCGCCTTCGACGCCTGGTACGCGGAAGGCACCAACTCCGCGCCGATGCGAGAGATGGGCCGGCTGTTGGAACAGCTCGCCCGCTGCGAAGGCCTGAGCCCCGCGAGTTGCGAGCGAGCCAGGACACTGATGCGCAACTGCCACACGGGCCGGGCACGAATCCGAGCCGGCATCCCCGGCACCGCGCGCTGGGCGCACAAGACAGGAACGCAGCACCGGCGAGCCTGCGACGTGGGCATCCTCGAATTCGAACCGGGTCGCCCCATCATCGTGGCCGCCTGCACGCGAGGCTTCCGCCGCGTCACCGAAGCAGAGCTTCTGCTGGCGAGAATCGGCGGAGCACTCACGCGGGCATTCACGAACACACCCGTGACGACTGGCAGGTACAGTGCGCCGCCATGAGCACACCGCCTCCTGTCCCCGCGCCCACCAGTCCTCGCTGGCTGTATCTGCACGGCTTCGCCTCGGGGCCGGACTCGGCGAAGGGAGTCGCGGTGGCGAGGCACTACGCGAGCCAGGGCATCCACGTGGAGCGCCTCAACCTGCGAGTACCGTCGATGGAAGCGCTGCGACTGAGCGCAATGCTGGACACGGTGCGCAAGGCAATCGGAGGTCCCGAGGACCGAGCCGTCCTCTTCGGCTCCAGCCTGGGAGGCCTCACCGCCGCGCGCGTGGCGGAGCAGGACGCACGGGTGTGCGCGCTGGTCCTGCTGGCTCCGGCGTTCCGGGTGGTGGAGCAGCTCCGCCGCCGCATCGGAGAGGCGGGCTGGGCGCACTGGAACAAGGTTGGCTGGATTGAGACGGACGACTTCGCGGAGAAGCGCAAGGTGCGCATCCACTCCGGCTTCATCCCGGACGCGGAGGCGGAGGACGCGAAGACGGGAGGCTGGCCCGACGTGCGAGTCCCCACGCTCATCATCCACGGGCGCGCGGATGACACGTGCGACATCCGCCACTCACGCCACTGGGCCGAAGGCCGGCGCCACGTCCGCATGGTGGAAGTGGACGACGGCCACGAGCTCACCGCGTCTCTCCCGAGCATCCTCTCCGAGTCCGAAGCCTTCCTGCGCCCGTGGGGGGCGGGCCGGTAACGCTCGACCTCTCCGAGTCCGAAGCCTTCATCGACAGGACCCCGTGTCCGCATGGGCTACGCCATCACTCAGGTGCGGTGCCGCTCCGCCTCGCGGAAGAACTGCGTGAGGGAGTAGTCCAGCAGCGACTGGCGGGACTGCATGTACCGGCGGGCACGGAGGAAGGGCAGCCAGACACGTTTGCCAACGCGCACCTGGGACTCTTCCAGTTTCTTGCGTGGTATCCACTGCCCGCCCAGCCTCCGCACGAGCGCACTGCCCAGGTAGGCCCCTACCGCGGGTGTCACTCGCTCGTCGATGAGCTCCCGCACGTACCTCTCTGGGATGTTGTCGCGCCAGAGGTGGAAGTCGATGTCCGTCAGCGCCTCGGGCGTTGCATCGTAGATGGAGGGCACCTGCGCGTGGAGGACCACCACGAGGTACTCCGCGAGGTCGCCATACTGACTCCGGACACGCTCCGCATCTCCCACGTCCGACGGCATGGCAGCAGGGAGCCACTCTTCCGGCTCGGGCGGCCGGTACACGTTGAGCTCGGCAATCTTTCTCTGCCGCTCGCTGATGGCGAACTCGTCCGGCAAGCGTGAGAGGAGCGGTGCAACATCCGGGTGGAAGTGCGGGTCCACAGGGGCCAGGGCGGCGCTGCGCTCTCGCAGGGTGCGCAGCACTGTTTCGAAGTCCAGGTCCGGCCGCAGGTGGACGTGCGCGCGTGCCTGAGCAACACGCGCCGCCTCGCTGGCGAAGTCGGCGGCGGTGGGCCACGTCACCAGGAGGACTGAGCCATTGGGCAGTGCCTCCACCCGGTGGGCTGGAGTGGACAACACCCGCTCGCGGCCAAGGGTCTCCACCAGCTTCGGTCCGAAGACGTTGAGCCAGCACACTTCATAGACCTTGTCGAACCTATCCCGCTCCCATGTTTCGTCGTCCCGACCGAAGCTGGGAAAATCCGCGAGCTGCTGATCAGCAGCGCTATGAGCTGCTGCATAAGGCGTCGGATATCGAGAGGCCCAGGCACGCGCCATATCCGCGAACTTGCGGCAACGCTCCACCTCGGCAAAGAAGGAGAGCGGCTGCACGTCGAGGATGACACTTAGATCAGGTGGGTCCTTCGCGAGCCCGAGGTCGAGCGTCAATGAGACGGCGGGATTCTCTGAGCGAAACAGCCCAATCATCGAGCCGAACTCATCGCGCCGCTCCTCCAGCGCCCTCAAGACTGCATCCCGGGAGTACTTACGCCTTCGACTGCTCTTTACAATTGTCGGCACCCAACCGACGGCGAACGTCTCAACGGCCTCAAGGAACGGCGTCAGCTCGTGCTCTATCCCGGCCTTTGGGTCGAAGGCTCCATCGAAGGAGAAGTTCAGACTGTCCTCTTTGTTCAAGTCATGAAGCGTTAGCACTTTCATTGAAACAGCACCTCCACGCCCTTGATCCGCTCCTTGACCCTGCCTGCCGCACTCTTCAACGCACTTCGGTTTTCAGGCAGAAGTCCCTTGTCTTCATAGACAAGGCGTACCCTTTGAACCTCCGCCCTCTGCCTGATGTCATCCCGGAGGATATTCAGAACCCCACCGTAGTACTTCATCTCCGACAGGGCGCCGGGCCGGTGGTGAACCTGTTGGGCTGAAGCAGCCCGTCATGTTCGAGCTCCCCTCGGAAGATGCCGGGTGGGTGACGGGTGGCACTCCGAGGGAGCAGTCCAGATGAGGGGATGGCTCAGGGGGTGGTGGAGCAACTCCGCCGCCGCATCCCACGAGCTCGCCGAGTCCCTGCCGCGAATCCTCTCCGAGTCCGAAGCCTTCCTGCGCCCGTGGGGCGCGGGCCGGTAACGCGCCAGCGGAGGAGTGTCAGGATGAGGGCCTCGCGTGCGTCACGCAGGCCCCCATCACAAAAGCAGGAGGTCGCCCATGTCCGAAGGCCGTCCCCTCTTTCATCAGCTTGCGCTCCCCATCGCGTGCGTGGGATTGGCCCTGAGCACGATTGCGCACGTGGCGAGCTACCTCGGGGAGAGCTGGCACGAGCCACTATTCATCCTGCACCTCGGAGCCATGTTCCTGGGCATCGGCCTTGTCCTCTGCAACGGAGGGCGCAAGGTGCGGATGCACGTTGGCACGAGTCACCGATGGCCGTGGACCCGGCACCTTCCCGCGCTCGCCATGGCGTACTTCTTCGTGACTTTCGGCACCACGTACTTCCTGTCCGAGGGAGGAGTGCCGCAGGAGCGCGACGGGCGGCTGGTGCTGGCCAACCGCGGCCACTTCATCCGCGAGCTCACCCCCGAGGAGTATCGATGGCACAGGGCTATCAACTCACGGCCGTGGACGGCTGTCTTGATCCTCTTCTACCTGGCCTTCGCCCTGCACTTCTCCGCTGGCGACGAAGAGACGTCCAGCGACACGTCCCCGCGAAGCTGACCCCTTGAGCTCGGCTCGTTCTCGAACGAGTCGGCAGGGCGACGGGTCGTGCTATCGGAACTCGTTCACGATGTAGACCCCCGCCCGCGGAGAACCGAGGATGGCCGTCCCGGGCTTGGACTCGGGCTGCTTCCGAAGCTGCCCGAAGCCCAGCCGGGCCACCGCACAGATGGGCACCTGATCGCCCCCATTCATTGGCTGGGCAGCGTAATACCGGATGACAGCCTGTGGCCCGCCAGTCCAGACCCGGCCATAGAGTCGCGTCGGCGCTTCAAGCAGCCCGAGATTCTCGTCCAGCACGCTCTCGATGTTCCCGTCGTACAGGGTGATGGGACGCGCCCGGCTCTGGTTCGCATCGAGCTGCACCCACGCGGACTCCCCAACGAACATCCGGAGGTAGTTCATCGCCTTGCGCGCCTCTTCAGGGCATTCCTGCGGCCCTGGGCTGCCATCAGGACGTAGGGACACGCCTCCCGTCGCAGTTCCGGGGCACCCAGAGGACACGACGAGTAGGACGGCGCAGCCCAGGAGCGTGAACGTGTTCGAGGCCATGCGTTCCGCTCTATCGCGCCACAAGGGCCGGATCTAGCTGGACATAGGCTTGCCGCATCCCATCGTGCCGGAAGACCTCCAGCCGCAGGCTCGTCAACACGCCATCGTCCAGGAAGGCGCTCCCGTCCACCACGATGGCGAGCACTCCCGAGTCGCCGGGCGAAATCTCGCGGACGGTGGCGCGCACGGCGACCGCTCGCTCGTGGCCGCTGTCATTGGTCACCAGCCGAATCCGCCGCGCGCTCCAAGAATGCTCCGGATCAAGGTTCTTGACCTTGAAGACGACAGCGACCTTCTCCTTCCCCCGAAACACCTGCGCATCAATCTCGGTGTCGTCATCCTTGCCATGAAAGCGGTCCGCGACCTTGAAGGGAGTCTGCGCTACCGAGCCAGATGCCAGCAGGGCAGCAAGGGCGTGGTCCTCCGACGTCTCTTCCTTGCGGTAGCGCTGGTTCTCTTCGGTGAGGGTGTCGTTCTTCTTGAGTGCGTCCATCAGCGCTGAATGCATGGCCGCGTAGCTCTCCCGGTCCTTGAACACGTCGATCTGTTGATCGGTCATCGGCGGCCACCCTCTGTCTTTCTTGAGCCAGGGGGGCCTGACGAGGAACGGAATCTCGGTCCCATCCGCCAGCGCCACGACCAGGGGAATCCCTTCGTCCCTGTTGAGGTCCCGGATGGGCTCGAGGAGCACCTTGTTGCGGACCACGGCCAGCGGTTCGAGCCTGCCCTCCCAACCGATCATCTTCGTCTTGCTCGCGTCTACGAGTTGCTCGAACCGTAGCGTCGTGACGACCTGCCCCTTCACGTAGATGGAGTGGGTGCCGTCGGCCGGGTGCTCGGAGAGCATGATGGGGCGCACGGAGGGCGTGTCGCGCTCGTCACGGGCTTGAGCGGCTGACGAGGCCGCAAGAGCAAGAAGCAGGAGGGACCGGATGAGTGGAGGCGTTCGCACGGTGAGGGCCAACGTACCAGGGTGGGTATTTTGCGTCCAACCCCACGCAGTGCCTGTAAAGTGCCGTCATCGCCGCTGTTCGATCCCCACAGGAGGTATCCGCGGCGATGCGCCAAGCCCGAGCGCCATTGGACTATCTCTGTAGGCAAGGTTCCCTCACGTTCCTCGCGGTCATGAGGAGCGACGATGACGCCCACGCCGTGCGCGCGCTGGTTCGTGTTTCAACCCACGCTCCTCGCGGTCACGAGGAGCGACCCGCCACGATACGCGGGCTATCCGCAAATTCAAGTTTCAACCCACGCTCCTCGCGGTCACGAGGAGCGACCCGTGCGTGTGCCCACGGCCCTGCTCACCAATGCGTTTCAACCCACGCTCCTCGCGGTCACGAGGAGCGACCAAGGGTAGAAACACCCAACCCAGGATGGCCTAATGTTTCAACCCACGCTCCTCGCGGTCACGAGGAGCGACACCGCAACGCCGCAGTCACCAACAAAGGCATTGAGTTTCAACCCACGCTCCTCGCGGTCACGAGGAGCGACCGGCGCCTCTCCGCGAGAGATTCGCGCAAGAGGTTTCAACCCACGCTCCTCGCGGTCACGAGGAGCGACCGGTACGCTTCGTAACCATTGGACATGGGCACCGGTTTCAACCCACGCTCCTCGCGGTCACGAGGAGCGACCTTCGCCCACCGTTCAGCCACGTCCCACCGATTCTGTTTCAACCCACGCTCCTCGCGGTCACGAGGAGCGACGGCGAGAAGGCGAGGCGACCGCGGGTGATGAAGTTTCAACCCACGCTCCTCGCGGTCACGAGGAGCGACAACCACAACGCGAGGGGGAGCCCCATGGACGTGTTTCAACCCACGCTCCTCGCGGTCACGAGGAGCGACCGAGGTGGCGCCGTACGCACCCACCGGAGCGCTTGTTTCAACCCACGCTCCTCGCGGTCACGAGGAGCGACTCCGCCGCCTGCGCCACCACCGCGCCCGGGTGGTTTCAACCCACGCTCCTCGCGGTCACGAGGAGCGACTCCTCTCTCCCGCGAGCAGCAAGAGACGGTGGTGGTTTCAACCCACGCTCCTCGCGGTCACGAGGAGCGACTAGTAGCGGTTGGCGCCACCCACAACACGCCCATAGTTTCAACCCACGCTCCTCGCGGTCACGAGGAGCGACAGCATGGCGTCACGCAGCGCCTTCGCCATGTCCTGTTTCAACCCACGCTCCTCGCGGTCACGAGGAGCGACAGCCGCATGGAGCCGCTCCTCGACGACGTCCTGTTTCAACCCACGCTCCTCGCGGTCACGAGGAGCGACCTGGGACTGTGCCCGGGACTGGCCGCTTGATTCGGTTTCAACCCACGCTCCTCGCGGTCACGAGGAGCGACTCGCAAGAGGACTCGCCCCTGAAGTCTTTTTGACGCGTTTCAACCCACGCTCCTCGCGGTCACGAGGAGCGACGTGTTGCCCAGGTAGCCGTTGTTGTAGGCGTCGTTTCAACCCACGCTCCTCGCGGTCACGAGGAGCGACGGGGAAGACGGCCCTCGTTGCCGAAATCATCTGGTTTCAACCCACGCTCCTCGCGGTCACGAGGAGCGACTCGTCTACTCGAACGACGTGTTCGACCCCGAGGAGGGTGTTT
The DNA here is from genome assembly GCF_055568925.1 of Pyxidicoccus sp. M6. Classification (NCBI taxonomy): domain Bacteria; kingdom Pseudomonadati; phylum Myxococcota; class Myxococcia; order Myxococcales; family Myxococcaceae; genus Pyxidicoccus; species Pyxidicoccus sp. M6. Next base: position 12,508,473 of record NZ_CM145714.1, read on the forward strand.
CAACCCACGCTCCTCGCGGTCACGAGGAGCGACCTGGCAGCGTTGGCGGCGGAGGTTTGGAGGGCTCCACGTTTCAACCCACGCTCCTCGCGGTCACGAGGAGCGACCTCCTTGTTACGGGCGTGAAGGCCACCGAGGGGTTTCAACCCACGCTCCTCGCGGTCACGAGGAGCGACTGAAGGAGCTCCGGCAGGTGGCAGCCGTCTGCGTGTTTCAACCCACGCTCCTCGCGGTCACGAGGAGCGACCGCAGCGTCGCGTGCGCTGGTTTCCCCCGGAGCCGTTTCAACCCACGCTCCTCGCGGTCACGAGGAGCGACGCGAGTGCTCATTGATGTGAGCGAGCTGCTGGCGGTTTCAACCCACGCTCCTCGCGGTCACGAGGAGCGACAGCGCCGGGGTGCTCGGCGGTGACGCAATTCGAGTTTCAACCCACGCTCCTCGCGGTCACGAGGAGCGACTGGGGACGGCGCCCGGCGGTAGCACGTTGCACATGTTTCAACCCACGCTCCTCGCGGTCACGAGGAGCGACGAAAGCCGGCTTCTACATGGGGGCCGACAAGCTGTTTCAACCCACGCTCCTCGCGGTCACGAGGAGCGACCGAGCGCCTCCCAGACGCCGTCCGTCACCAACGCGTTTCAACCCACGCTCCTCGCGGTCACGAGGAGCGACATGATTTCCGTCCCTGGCAGGTCCGGCACCGCCTGTTTCAACCCACGCTCCTCGCGGTCACGAGGAGCGACCTCCAGTCCGCGCGCCGCTCGGCACCATCACGGCGTTTCAACCCACGCTCCTCGCGGTCACGAGGAGCGACCTTCGACGTCGGCCATGCACTTCTTCAGCGCGGTGTTTCAACCCACGCTCCTCGCGGTCACGAGGAGCGACGAGGACGCCACGCTGCGCTTCCGCCCCAGCTTGTTTCAACCCACGCTCCTCGCGGTCACGAGGAGCGACGGGACAAGGCGCTGACCATGCTGGCCGAAGAGGTTTCAACCCACGCTCCTCGCGGTCACGAGGAGCGACACGCGCCCTGCCGTTGACGGCGGACCCCGCCACAGAGTTTCAACCCACGCTCCTCGCGGTCACGAGGAGCGACTTCTTCTGTTTGGACAGGGCGTCCAGTTCCTTAACGTTTCAACCCACGCTCCTCGCGGTCACGAGGAGCGACTCATTCTCCAGGAGATGGAAACCCAGTCCGGCATGTTTCAACCCACGCTCCTCGCGGTCACGAGGAGCGACTCGTCCACGAAAAGGTGTATGCCGAGATGGCGGGTTTCAACCCACGCTCCTCGCGGTCACGAGGAGCGACCCGTCGGGCGTGCGCGACTGGAGAGCCGCGTGGTGTTTCAACCCACGCTCCTCGCGGTCACGAGGAGCGACCGGATTCTGACGCGGGCGACGCGCGACATGGAGTTTCAACCCACGCTCCTCGCGGTCACGAGGAGCGACGGCGGGCGTTGAGTGTGTTGGGGGCGTGCTCGTGTTTCAACCCACGCTCCTCGCGGTCACGAGGAGCGACCGAGGACTTCCTCGTCGCCTGTCCCGTGGAGCGTGTTTCAACCCACGCTCCTCGCGGTCACGAGGAGCGACTGGAGCACCTCCGAGAACCTGCCGATGGACATCTGTTTCAACCCACGCTCCTCGCGGTCACGAGGAGCGACTGCGGTGTCTCCGAGGGCCATGGTGCCTCAAAAGGTTTCAACCCACGCTCCTCGCGGTCACGAGGAGCGACACCTCCGCCAAGCCGGGCGACTTCGTCCTCTCGCGGTTTCAACCCACGCTCCTCGCGGTCACGAGGAGCGACCCCGGCCGGCATGGTGGAGACGCTGCCCCTGGAGTTTCAACCCACGCTCCTCGCGGTCACGAGGAGCGACCGCAACGCGGTAACAAGTAGAGCTGGACTCCGTGGTTTCAACCCACGCTCCTCGCGGTCACGAGGAGCGACTTGGAGGGACGGCGTCCGGTCCGAGGCGAACTCGTTTCAACCCACGCTCCTCGCGGTCACGAGGAGCGACTGGGGCGCCTTCGGATCGCGTCACGGTGACGAACCGTTTCAACCCACGCTCCTCGCGGTCACGAGGAGCGACCGGTGCGGGACACCACGGGCGGCGCGCTCACCATGTTTCAACCCACGCTCCTCGCGGTCACGAGGAGCGACGTCGCAGTGATGAGGCCAGCCGTCTCATCTCCGTTTCAACCCACGCTCCTCGCGGTCACGAGGAGCGACCCGGGACACGCGCCAGCGTGGCCCCACGGAGCGTTTCAACCCACGCTCCTCGCGGTCACGAGGAGCGACGAAACTGCTCCCGCTCCTCGTCCGTGAGGTCCGAGTTTCAACCCACGCTCCTCGCGGTCACGAGGAGCGACTTTCGCCTTCAATTCCTCAAAGCGCTTCGGAGGTTTCAACCCACGCTCCTCGCGGTCACGAGGAGCGACGGGACATGACGTGTCCATGCTCGCCCTTGCGCGCGTTTCAACCCACGCTCCTCGCGGTCACGAGGAGCGACGCCCACGCGCGCAACTTGGCATCCACTTCCGCAGGTTTCAACCCACGCTCCTCGCGGTCACGAGGAGCGACGCATTCGCCTCCCGCATCGGGAGCGGGCTTTCCGGTTTCAACCCACGCTCCTCGCGGTCACGAGGAGCGACCCTGCGTCTCCAACATACCGTCATTCCAGCGGAAACCGGCATTCTTCCGCGAACCCGTCTCCAGGCGCGGCGAGAGTCGCCGCCCCTCGCGCCGCCCCCTGCTCCAAACCCGCACGACTATTCGAACTTTCAAAGAGCGCGAACCCTCGGCGCACAGCACACCAGCAGGGGTTCGCGGGCGTGGGGCATTCAACAGCCTGCCAGGGAGCCTAGAGAATGAGCGGCCCCTCGACGTCCAGCGGGACACGGGCCCCATGGTGCTCGGTCTTCCGGACGGCGTCTTCGCCCAGGAAGTAGAACCGAAGGCTATCCCCAGCCGCATCGAACTCCCCCAGCAACCTCGCGCGCAGCAGCACCCAGTCCTTGGGCTCCAGCACGCACTCGAAGACCGAATACTGGACCCGGACCCCATGGTCCCGGCAGGCCCGCGCAATCCGGCGCAGGCGGCGCGGTCCCTCGGGGTCGGAGACCTTTACGTCATAACAAATCAACACCGTGGTCTTCTTCATCCGTGCATCGCGAAGGGAGGATAGGTGTCCAGCTCACCGCGCAAGGTGCGCGCCAGCAGGAGCGCCTGCAGGTGAGGCGCGGTGCCCCACTGCGTGTCCTGCTCCAGGAACAGGTGGCGCACCGCTCCTTGCTTCGCGCCCTGGTACGCCACGAGGAACGTCTTGCGCGCCTCGTCCCGCAGAAGCACCGCCCCCGCGGCCTCCGTCCGGAAGTCCTCCGGTTTCAACTGGGCTCGGTTCACCATGGCCACGACGAGTCGGTCCACCACGGGCGTCCGGAACTCCTCCATCAAGTCCAGGGCGAGCGACAGCCGCCCCGGCCGGTCCTCGTGCAGGAAGCCCACGGCCGGGTCCAGTCCCACGCCCGCCAGCGCTGACGCGCAGTCCTGCATCAACAACGCGTAACCAAAGGACAGGAGCGCATTCAGCGGGTCTCTCGGAGGCCGGCGGTTGCGTCCTTCGAATCCGAAGCCGCTGGCAGCCGACTTCAGCAGCGCCGGGAAGGCCTCGAAGTAGTCACGGGCCGCGATGCCCTCGAGCCCGCGCACCACGTCCATGTCCTCCGCCCGCTCCAGGGCGCGCAGGTGTCCGGTCAGCCGGTGCGCCACATCCGACAGCACGGCCTGCCGCTCGGCGGCGGCATCCCGGCGCGCGTGCGACAGGAACTGCCGTGCGTTGGCCACCTTCCCCACCACCAGCGCCCGTGACAGCGCCAGCGTGCGTGCCGGGTCATCCGCCGCGCGGTACTGCTGCCGCCGCAGGAGCACGTTGCCTCCGGGCATTCCTTCGACCCGCGCCAGGAACCGCCCCGTCGTGCCGAAGAACGAGACATGGATGCCGGCCTCCACACAGCTCTCCAGCAACTCGGGTGTCAGCCAGGCCCTCGCCAGACACACCACCGAGCGCAGGTGACGTAGCGGCACCTCCGCCTTCTTCTCGTCCTGGACGGTCACCACCACGCACTCTCCCTGCTTGTTCAGGCGAGTGCCTTCGGCGGTGATGAACAGCGTATTGAGCGCGGTCGTCATGCGTGCCTCCCCTGCCCGCGCCGCATCCATCGGGCACGGACGCCTTCAGTCCCCACGTTCCACCCACTGCTTCAGATAGTCCCGGACGGGCCGCTGCCCCGCCGTGACCTGCGGCAGACACAGCGGCTCGAGCGAGCAGCCGTCACACTTCGGCGCGCGCGCAACGACGGGCACACGCTGCAACCGCAGGAGCTCGTGCATCCGGCCGATGGCGTCCTCGGTGCGGCGGCGCAGGGCCGCATCGAAGACCACGGAGTGCCGCCGGTGCCGCGCCCCGTAGAAGAGCGCGCCCTCCGGCACCTCCACTCCGTGCATCTCCTCCAGGCACAGCGCCTGAGCGCAGAGCTGCACCGCGTCCGCATCCAGCACCCTCCCGCGCCCGTGCTTCACCTCCACCGGGAAGGGCCTCCAGCCAGATGGAAGCGTGGCATCGCGCAGGTACTCGACCATGTCCGCGCGCCCCGCGACACGCAGGCGCTCGCAGCCCAGAAGGACGGAGCGCTCCACGCGCCGGCCCTGGCGGGAATCATGGCCGGGCAGGTCCACCCGCTCATGGAGCAGCCGGCCCGAGGCCGTGCGGACATCCTCGCGCCACAGCCGCTCCACGTGGATGAGCGCCGCCTGGCGCTCGCAGAAGAGCAGGTGCTGCAGGGCAGACAGCGCCACCCACGTCTCGCGGTCCGGGCTCATCCCATCCGGTCCATCACCTCGATGCCCTGGGGCAGGCCCGTGGTGTCCACCTCCACCTTGTAGTCGGAGAAGCTCCGCGCGGGCCTGTCGGGATGGAGGCGCGCCGCGCGGACCCGGTCGAAGAGGGCATGCGCCGGCGCGTTGCCCAGCTCGGAGCCATGCCGGAAGACGATGACCCTGCGCATGGACATCAGCCCGCGCGCGGCGCTGCGGTCCAGCTCGAACATGTGCGCGAAGGCCTGGAAGAGCAGGTCCAGGTCCGCCGTCCCGAATCCTGTCTGCCCGGCCAGATGCGGAGACACGAAGCCATGGGCGCGGTAGAGCCCGTAGGGCACGGTGTTCTTGCGGCCCATGGTGCGGTTGTCGCCTCCCTGCTTCTCGGCTTCGGCTTCCGTCGCCACGGCCATGCGGGTGATGGAATGCTCCTGCGACACGATGGGGTCCACCGAGCGTGCGAAGGTGAGCTGCACCGGCCCGCGCACCTGCCCCGCGTTGGCGCCCGTGGACATCACCGCGCCGAAGGTGCGCACGTCGAAGAACGTCTTGCACATCCACGCGCGGCCCTTGTCCACCTCGGAGCCCTGGGCCGAGCCCTTCGTCTTGCGCGCCTTCCCGTCCTCCGCGCGGGCCGGCTTCGCCTCCAGGTCAATGCCCAGCTCCTTGTACGCGGAGCCGATGACCGTGTTGAGGACGGCCTTCTCCTTCACGAAGATGTCGAGCCCTGGCTTTCCCGCCTGGGTCAGTGAAATGAAGTTGCGCACCTTGCGCTTGAGGCTCACGTCGGTCACCAACCCGTGGCCGGTCTCCGGGTCGATTCGCGGCAGGTTGCCCGCGTCGGGGTCTCCGTTGGGGTTGCCGTCCTGGACGTCGAAATACAGGACGAAGTCATGGCGGTTCTTGAGCTCGGTCATGGCGTTCTCTTTCTGGGACTGGACGGGAAATCAGGTGGAGGAGACGGGGGCCTCGACGGGAGCCGAGGCCGAGCGCTTCGTGAAGAACGCCTCGCGCTGGTGGTAGTAGCCGACGGCGAAGAGGCCCTGCTCCTCCAGGCCGAGCACGCGCGGGAAGTGCTCCGCGGGCAGCAGCGCCATCACCTCGCCCTTGGTCCTCTCCAACCACCGGCCGTCATCGCCCGCCTTGGCGGCGTGGTGAACGGAGAGCTGGAGCAACCTGGGGAAGACGGTGGCGGGGTTGCGCGACGCCGCGCCGAAGTAGCGGTCGCGAATGGTGGCATTGATGTCGCCCAGCGCGACGCCCTGCTGGCGCTCCAGCACGGCGAAGAGGCGGCCCAGCACATAGGCCGGTGTCCGGTTGTCCTTGTCCAGTGACACGGTGACCTCCAGGGAAGCGGTTCCACTGCGGGGAAGACGGGAGAGGGTGGCCTTGATGAGCGCGACACGGAGCCGGAGCTGCTCGCGCTCGAGCCCGCTATCCGCGGGCGGCAGCCGCAGTCGCTCCAGTGCGGCGGACAAGAGCTGGCGGGGAAAGGGATGTCCCCTGAGCGCGGCGCCCACCATGCGAGTGGCGAGGTCGGGTGACAGCCCGCGCCCAGAAGGGGCCTCCACCGCCTTGAGCAACCGCCAGACCGGAATGGGCCCCGCAGGTGCGTTGCCGATGCGCAGGTCTTCGAAGTAGCGCCGGACGTTCCGCTTCACCTCGCCCACGCTGGACTCGAACCAGTCGCGCACCGCAACGCGCCCCGCGTTGCCCGCGAGCGTCAGCGAGTAGAACCGGCTGTCGTCCAGTTCGCCCGGCTCCAGCCCGCGCAAAGGTGACTCGACGAAGCGCCGCAGGTCCTCCTCCGTCGGGTCCATCCAGGACAGCAACAGGCTCTCCTGCTGAGGAGCGCCACGCGTCCAGAACACCAGCACCGAGCCATCACCGAGCGCGATGCCTTGACGGTAGCGGCGCTGGTCCGACTTGCGGAGCATGTCATTCAGTGCCAGCACGTATCCCAGAGCGGCTTCCTGCGAGATGGGGGCGTTGTCCCCCTGCCCGAGGCCATGTGATTCGAAGGAAGGCGCATTGAAGGAAACCAGCGCGGCGCCCGAGGACTGTGCCGCCGGAACGTTTTTGAGCTTGGGATGGGTGTCGGCGATGGGCGCCTGCCGTCCAGTCACCAGGCATCGTGCCGTCTTCCCCAGCGCCCGCTGCGCACCGGCGCGACGTTCCCAGCAGGCACGGATGCCAGGCAGCAGGTGGACCGGCTCCGTGTCGTCGTCGACGACGAACGCGAGCAACTCCGAGCCTGTCCACTCCTCCCTGTCCCGGGACTCCAAGGCACGCTTCCGCTGGGCCTCACTCTCCAGGAAGGCCTGAACCGCCCCCGCTTCTGGAGTCCCTGTCTCGGCCGCCGCTGCCCGAACCTGCGTCAGGAAGGCTTCCAGCCGCGCGGCGGCCTTGTCCACACGTCCCGCCTTCGGAGTCGAGGCATCCGGCGCATCCTTGTCGAAGGCGAGGACGTACTTGGGATTGTCCGCGAAGAAGCCCGCGGCGATGTTCACCGAGCGCTGCGGCAGCCGGGGAATGGACATGGGCTTGCCCCTGCCGTCCTCCCCCGCCGTGGATTCGAGCGAGACGAACTTCCCCTTGCCGCTGATGCGGATGAGGAAGTCCACTGGCTTGACCTCGTACAGCGGGTCATCGGCCAGCCCGCGCTCGCGAGCGAAGTCATTGAGCGCCGCCAACATCATGGCTGACCTCCGTCACGTCCCAATACCTGCTCGCGTGGAGGAACCTTCAGCACACCGTCCTCGAGAAAGGCCTCGAAGAACACGGGGCGCACCGGCTGGCCGCCCGCGCCGAAGGCGAAGTCGTAGAACATCAGTCCCAAGGGCCGCCGTCCCCTGCCCGCCTCGTGCGGCTTCAGGTCCTCCGCCGCGGGCTCCACCCGAGCCGCGAACTCGCGGCACCCCAGGTACGGCGCGTGGAAGCTCTGCCCCTTCTCCAGTCGCCGCTCGAACATCTCCTCGAACTTGCGCAGTGAGTCCTCGGGGCCTGTCTTGCCCGGCACCAGGGTGAAGGACGCGGTGATGACGTAGTCCACGTCCCGCAGCGCCACTGTGTTGCGCTGGGCGCGGTCCTCGTCCGCCGCGTAGTCGAACTTCCCCACCGAGGCCCGGCTGTTCACCTCGTTGCGACGGAAGCTCGTCCACTGCACGGGAGCGAGCGCGGCAATCTCGTGGATGTGCCAGCGGATGGCCGGCTTCCAGAGAATCGCTTCCAGCAGCCCCCTGGCGGCGGAGGGCGTCATCATCTCGTAGCTGACGCGCTCCGCCTTCATCTCGGGGCGGGTGAAGCACGCCACGGGCCCCCTGGCGCGCACGCGGAACCGCCTGCCTGCTGCTGGCTTCATCGGCACCTCCTGAAGAGTCATCAACCTGGGATGAGAGAGCTGGGGTCGAGCACGCCGACCTGGTCCGGCAGCAAACCGAAGCGCTCGTGGTACGCGGGTCCGTGCTCCGGCCCGAGGAACGCCACGGTGTCGGAGACGAGCCGGGCCAGCTCCCGGTCCAGCCACTCCTGACGGAGCTTGCGTGGCACCGTCACCGTGAACCGCTGCACGGCCCGCAACCGCTCGCGGGAAGGGCCCAGCAGGCGGAGCTCCTCCAGCAACGGCTCACAGCCCGGGAAGGGCACCACCAGCGGCGCGCTCCACTCGTCCTCAACGAGCTTGAACAACGCTGCGACCTGCTCGAAGCAGAGACTCTCGCGCAGGGCCTGAATGCCCTTCCCGTCGGTGTTGGCGGAGGCATAGAGCCGCTCGAAGTAGAGGCGGAAGCTCTCCGGCGCGAACAGGTCCAGGTCGGGCCGCTGTTCGAGCAACCCGCGGGTGATGTCCTGGGCCGTGCGAGGAACGCCGAGCGGTGGCCGCGTCTCCGCCTCGTAGACACGCAGCTCTCCGAGCCCGTCCAGCCGGCCCTCCCGGTTGCAGCGGCCGGCCGCCTGCGCGAGCGCATCGAGCCCACCCACCGCGCGGTAGACGACGGGAAAGTCCAGGTCCACGCCTGCCTCGACCAGTTGGGTGGCCACCAGACGCACGGGCTCGCCGCGACGCTTGCGCGCCTTGATGTCCGCGATGACACGTGAGCGGTGCTCCGGACACATGAGCGCCGACAGGTGCAACGTCCGCGAGTCTCCCAGCCGCGCATCCACCAACTCGCAGAGCCTGCGCGCGTCCTTCCGCTGGTGCACCACGGCGAGCACATCTGGCTCGCGCGCAATCTCCTCGGCCAGCTCTTCGTAGGAGCGAGGCTCCCGGCTCGCGGGCCATCGCACGCGGACGCGGCGCAATCGCTCGAAGGCGCGCAGCTCCGCGGGAACGATTTCCCTCACCTCGGGGAAGCCCTGCGGGAGCCCGGGACGGCGTCCCAGCGCGGGCTGCGTGGCGGTGCAGATGACCACCGAGCAGCCATAGTCGGCCACGAGAGTGCCGAGACCGTCCAGGATGGGAGTCAGAAGCGCGGGCGGCAGCGTCTGGGCCTCATCGAGCACGATGACGCTGCGAGCCACCCGGTGCAGCTTGCGGCAAGCGGACGGCCGATGAGCGAAGAGACTCTCCAGCAACTGCACCGTGGTGGTGACGATGACCGGAGCGTCCCAGTTCTCGCTGGCGACGCGGTTGAGCGGAGTCTCGCGGCGAGGGTCCACAGCCGAGTGATGCTCGATGACCGCGTGCTCCAGGCCCTCGAACGCCTGACGATAGACACCAGCGCTCTGCTCGATGATGGATGTGTAGGGAATGGCGACGATGACGCGCTGGAGGCCGTGAAGCCGGGCGTGCTCCAGCGCGAAGGCCATGGAGGTCAGCGTCTTGCCGCCTCCGGTGGGCACGGTGAGGCTGAAGACACCGGGCTGATGCGAAGCGCTGTGCACCGCGGCCGCGAGCACCTCGCGGCGGACGCGGTTGACCTCCGTGTCCGGGGCGGCGCCCTGCTTCTGGTCCAGGAAGGCACGCAGCCGGTCCGCGAGCTCGGCGGGCGTCACCTGCACCGCGCGCGCCGTGCTCCGGTCCGAGTCGAAGAACGCCTCGGTATCCAGGAAGTCGGCGTCACACAGCGCCGAGAAGAGCATGCGCGTCCAGAACTCCAAACGATGCTTGGAGAGCGAGGCCTGAGCTCCGGGCTCGAAGCCGAGCGGCCCCTTCAGCAGGTCCGCTGGTGCCTGAGCCAGCGCATCAGCGAGGAGCGCGTGCTTCTCCTTACGGTTCATGCGCTCCTTGAACTTCGCCAGGTCAGGCAGGCCCGCGTGGTGCCCGGCGATGGCGAGCGCCAGCGGCAACAACCGGGTGTCGGTCCGCAATGCCCAGAGTGCGCCCGGGGTGGAGTGGTCTCGCTCCAGGGCGCCGTCCTTCTCCAGGTGCGCCTCGAAACCATTCTCGAAGCGGATGCGGTACTGAAAGTCGCGCGTGTACTTGCCGAGGTCATGCCACCTCCCTGCCACGCGCAGCGGCTCGCGCAGGTCCTCGCGAGGCGCCAGCTTCGCGGCCCACGCGCCCACGGCGTCGAGGTGCTCCCTCAGCAGGTGCGGACGCCCGCCCTCCGTAACATGCGCGAGCGGCGCCGGCGTGACGATGCGCACCGAAGAGCCTCCCTCTTCCAGCTCAATCTTTGACATGAGCCTCCCATTCGCCCGCCCTCTGATGTCTGTATTTTGGAAGACGTGCCGAACGAATCACAAGTCCACATCCCATGAAGCGGATGGGCACGCCCTACCCCGTCAGGGGTAGGGACCGTCTCCCCAGCATCGGATGTTCGTTCCAGCACTTCCGGACGTGTGCGGCGCACGTCAACGCGTGCATTGAGCGCAACGCGATTGCGATTCCACGCGTGGCGCGCGACCGGCAACCGCAGGTGCGGCAGCCACAAAAGTGGCCCAGTCCGCTCCGCCTAAGTGGCGCTTCTCACCTCTCCGGCTCGCGCGCATCTTGCTCGGCGTCACTCCTCCCCAAGCGAGCGAGCCCCATGCCCCGCATCATCACCACCTCACGCCGGAAGCTGCTCACCCACGCCCTCGCGGGCGCCGGCGCCATGTCACTCCTCCCCTCCCTGAGCATCGCCGGAACCCACAAGGCGGCAATCCCTCCCAAGCTTCCCACCGGCGACATCCACGACTTCGACTTCTTCGTCGGCAACTGGACCAGTGTGAACCGGCGCCTCAAGAAGCGCTGGGTCGGCTCCTCCGACTGGGATGTCTTTCCCAACACGGTCCGCTGCGAGAGCCGCATGGGCGGCGTGGTGAACATCGACGAGGTCGTCTTCCCGACCAAGGGCTGGTCCGGAATGACCATCCGCACGTTCAACCTCGAGAAGCGCCAGTGGTCCCTCTATTGGGTCAACAGCAGGACCGGTGAGCTGTTCCCTCCCGTCGTCGGCGGCTTCACCGGCGACTCCGGCGAGTTCTACGGCGACGACACCGACGAGGGCCGGCCCATCAAGGCCGTGTTCCGCTGGAAGCGCCTCGGGCCTGACGCCGCGCATTGGGAGCAGGCGTTCTCCCTCGACGGCAAGGAATGGGAGACGAACTGGACCATCGAGCACACCCGGGTGAAGAGCTAACCTCGGGGGTCGATGGCCAAACACGCCGTTTCCATCTTCTCCGTCGACGTCGCGGGGCTCGACTCCGTGCACGGACAACCCGCGTACGCGCGCATCTGCGACCGGATTCGCACCGCCATCCGCGGTGGGGCGCTCGTGCTGAACGCGCGCCTCCCGTCCAGCCGGGTGCTCGCGAAGGACTTCGGCGTGGCGCGGAACACCGTGGACTGGGCGCTCGGCCAGCTGGTGTCCGAGGGCTACATCGTCCGGCGCCGGGGCGCGGGCAGCTTCGTCGCCGCGCGTCTCCCCGAGCACGACGCACCTCCGCTCGCGCCCAGGCGCGTCGCATCGAAGAAGCCCCACGACGAGGAACGGCGTCTGTCTCGACGCGCGCAGGCGCTGCGGAGCTATCCCGGCCACTATCAGCCGCTCAAGGCCATCGCCTTCACGCCCTCGCTCCCGCCCATCGAGCACTTCCCGCGTGAGGTCTGGAAGCGGCTCCTCAGCCGCGAGGCGGCCCGGTCCGGCAGCACCTACTGGGCCTATGGCGCGAGCAACGGCCTACCGGCCCTGCGCGAAGCCATCGCCGCGCACGCCTCCGCCATGCGCGCGGTGGTCTGTTCCCCCGAACAGGTCATCGTCGTGACAAGCACACAGCAGGCCGTGGAGCTCGCGGGGAAGGCGCTCGCCGACCCCGGTGACAGCGCGTGGGCCGAGTCGCCGGGCTACCAGCCCGTGCAGCACTGCCTGCGCGCGGTGGGACTGGAGGTCGTGCAGGTGCCGGTCGACGAGCACGGCCTCGACGTCGAAGCGGGCCGGAGGCTCGCACCGCGGGCACGGCTCGCGTACGTCACTCCGGCGCACCAGTACCCGCTCGGCCACGAGATGTCGCTCGAACGCCGCAAGGCGCTGCTCGCGTGGGCACGAGAGGCAGACGCCTACGTCGTCGAGGACGACTACGACGGTGACTACCGCTACGAGGGCCGCCCGCTCGCGTCCCTCCAGGGAATGGATGGCGAGGGCCGCGTCATCTACGTGGGCAGCTTCAACAAGATTCTCTTTCCGGGACTGCGCATCGCCTACGCCATCGTGCCGGAAGCGCTCGTCAGCGCCTTCGTGGACGCGAAGCACGTCGCGGACGGACACACCGCGCTGCTCACCCAGGGCGTGCTCGCGGCGTTCATCCAGGAAGGGCACCTCGCGCGCCATCTGCGCAAGACACGCGCCCTCTACGACGAGCGCCGCCGGACCTTCCTGGAGGAAGCCAAGGTCCTCTCCGACACCCTCGACTTCGGGCCCGCGCGGGCCGGCATGCACCTCACCGGTCTCTTCAAGAAGAACCTGGACGACCGCGCGGTGGCCGCGGAGTGCGCTCGCTCGGGCGTCGAGGTGCAACCCCTCTCCCGCTTCGGAGCCACCGGCCGTGGCGGGCTCGTCTTCGGCTTCGCGGGTGCCACGCGCGCGGCCACCCGGTCCGGCCTGGACGTCGTCCGGCGGGCGCTTGGCAATCCCAACCTTCGCACGGACTTCCACCGGGCACCGTGACGCCTGGGTGTGTTCACTCCCACGCCTCCCGGGCATGCGCGCAACACTCCCGTAGTCGTCTTTGACGCAACACGGTTAAGTTTCCGCGCATGAACCGCGAATACCACCGCTGGTACAGCGAGCGCCTGCACCGGGACATGGAGGTGCTCCTCTTCGGCCACTCCGGCGAGCCGGTGCTGCTGCTGCCCACGAGCCGGGGCCGCTTCTACCAGGCCGAGGACTTCGGCCTCATCGGCGCCATTGCCGACCGCATCCAGTCCGGCCGGTACATCGTGGTGTGTCCGGACTCCGTCGACGAGGAGTCCTGGTTCAACAAGTCCGTCCACCCGCGTGAGCGCGTCACCCGCCACCAGCAGTGGGAGGAATACCTCCTCCACGAGGTGGTGCCCCTGCTCACCAGCCGCAGCACCGGCGGCCGCCTCACCCTCGCGGGATGCAGCTTCGGCGGCTTCCACTCGTACAACGTCGGCCTGCGCCACCCGCACGTCTTCCGCCGCCTCATCTCCATGGGCGGCAAGTTCGAGACGGACGAGTTCCTCGACGGGCACAACGACTCGGACGTGTACTTCCACTCGTGCACGCAGTGGCTGCCCAACCTCAACGACGCGGCGCAGCTGTCAGCCCTGCAGCGCGTGGAGATGGTCCTCGCCGTGGGCGAGCACGACTTCTGCCGCCCCTCCAACGAGCACCTCTCCAGCCTCCTGTGGAAGAAGGGCATCGGCAACCACCTCGCCGTGTGGCAGGACGGCACCCACGACTGGCCCGTGTGGCGGCAGATGATTCAGCAATACCTGCCCTGGTAGCGCCCGCGCCTCCTACGACTCCAGCGGGCGCAGCGTGCCCGCGCTCAGGCGGTGGAAGCGCCACAGCAGCGCCACCGCCACGCTGATGAGGCCCGCGCACAGGCCCCACCAGATGCCCACCACGCCCAGCTTGAGCCCGAAGCCCAGGAGCAGCGTCAGCGGCAGGCCGATGGCGTAGTGCCCCACCATGTTGGCGAGGAAGGTGAAGCGCGTGTCGCCCGCGCCGCGCAGCACGCCCGCGCCCACGCCCTGCACGCCGTCGAACACCTGGAACACGGCGCTCACCATCAGCAGCGGCACCACCAGCGGCAGCACCTCCGCGGGTGCCCCGGCCAGCTCCGCCAGCGAGTGCGGGAAGAAGGCGAACACCAGCCCGCCCAGCGCCATGAAGCCCGCGCCACCCGCGAAGGCCGTGAAGCCGGCCACCCGCGCCCGCGGCGTGTCGTGCGCCCCCACCGCCCAGCCCACCCGCACGCTGCCCGCGTTGCCGATGCCCATGGCCACCGTGAAGGTGACGCTCGAGAAGGAGATGGCAATCTGGTGCGCGCCCACGCTCGCCGCGCCCAGGCTTCCGGCCAGCACGCCCGCCAGCGCGAACACGCCAATCTCCGCGGTGATGTGCAGGCCAATGGGAATGCCCACCCGCGCCGCCTGCGCCAGGTCCGCCCACACCGGCGTCCGCCGGGGCTTCTCGCCCGCCACGCCCTTGCTGCGCACCGCCCAGAGGACGACGAGCACCTCCAGCCCCGTGCACATCGTCGTGGCCATCGCCGAGCCCGCCACGCCCAGGGCTGGCACCGCGCGCAGCGGCCCGAAGTACCACGGCAGCCCCGCCCCACCGAACACCAGCAGCATGTCGCCCAGCAGGTTGAGGATGTTCGCCACCACCGTGGCCACCACCAGCGGCCGGGTGAAGGCCGTGGCCTGGCAGTACGAGCGCATCGTCAGGAAGGCCAGCATCAGCGGCATGCCGGGCGCGCGCCACACCAGGAAGTCCCGCACTCCTGAAACCTGCTCGGGGGCAATGCCCGCCAGCGGCAGGAGCAGCGGCATCAGCATCAGCAGCGAGGCCAGCACCGTGCCCGCGAACAGCGACATCCATCCGCCCTGCCACAAGAGAGCGCGCGCCCGGCCGAGGTGGCGCGCGCCGACGGCCTGGGACACGAGCGGGTCGAAGCCCATCATCAGCCCGATGCCGAAGCCGCTCATGGCGAAGAACAGGCCGTTGCCCAGGCCCACCGCCGCCAGCGCGGCCGTCCCCGCCCGCCCCACCACCAGCGTGTCCACCAGGCCCATGAGCGCCTGGCCGCCCTGGGCAATCGCAATGGGGAAGGCCAGCCGGCCCAGCTCACGGAGCTCCGTGCGGTAGGGATTCACGGACTGGGACGGGGTCGCGGCGAGAGTCATGGCAGGCGCGCCTATAGCGCCTTCCGGAAGGGAATGCGCTCCCCGGTGTGACGCCCCGCCGCTCCCCGGCCTGACCGGGGAGGGCGGGTTTCACGCCCGTGACGGGCCGCCTACAGGACCGCGCCCGCGAGCAGCAGTGCGGCAAGCTGCTGCTTCGCGGGCTTCATCACGGGAACATCGGGGCGTCGAAGCGCGACGTGGCGAGCGGCGTCTGGAGCGCGTCCACCTTCGACACGCGCAGGCCGGCGTCCGTAATCGCGTAGACGTAGTCATCCGCCATGACGCTGCGACGCACCATGGGAGACCAGTACCACGTCCAGCCGCGCTGGTTGAACGTCTGGTACACGTCCTTCATCGACAGCGCGCCCACCGGGGTGATGCCGGTGGTGGTGTCCACGCGGAACACGCGCAGCTCGCTGCGGAAGCTGCTCCAGTAGTCGTAGCTGTCGTAGCGCCAGTCGGTGAAGGGAATCGCCAGCAGGCCCTTGGCCGGGAAGTAGTTGAAGGCCTTGTGCTCGTAGAGGGCCTCGCTGTAGCTGCTCGCCGTGCCCACCATCTGCGTGAAGGCCTCCTTCGGGTGCTCCAGGTCCCTCACGTCGAACAGCGTCAGCTTGAGCATGCGGCCGTTCCAGCCGCCCGTCTCGTCCCGGTGCTCGCCCAGCGCGAGCAGGTGCGTGTCGCCAATCGGGTGGATGTACGTGGAGAAGCCCAGCACCTTGAGCTCGCCCACCTTGCGCGGGTGCGCCGCGTCGCTCAGGTCGAAGGTGAAGAGCGGGTCCGTCTGCCGGAAGGTGACGACGTAGCCCTTGTTGCCCACGAAGCGCGCGCTGAAGATGCGCTCACCCTGCGCCAGGTCCTCGGTGCGGCCCAGCTCCTCCAGCTTGCCTTCCTGCTCGCGGAAGGTGGTGACGCGGTTGGCGGTGTCGAAGCGCCACCACCCCGAGTTCGTCGTGTCCATGACGCGCTTGCTCACCGTGGTGGCCACGCGCAGCACGCCCTCGTGCTCGTCCATGGAGAACTGGTTGGCGACACTGCCTTCCACCGTGCCGCTGCCCACGTAGGTGGCCTTGCCCGGCTCGCGGATGTCGAACTTGTGCAGGTACGTGGAGTCCGTCTGGCCGACTTCAGGCCACCACCACCAGTGGGACGCGGCCATGTAGAGCGCGTCCTTCGACGCGTACACCTCGCCCGGCATCGTCACCACGCTGGTGCGGCCCGGCGCCGTGTCGGTCGCGCCCGCGCCCAGGTTCAGGGACAGCACCGTCACGAAGCCCAGGCCCGTGGGCGCGTTGGCGTGGAAGAAGTCCGTGCACCGGTACGCCAGCGGCGTCACCTGGCCCTGCGCGTCCACGCGCCGGCCCGGCGCCAGCCACTGCTCCAGCGTCTGGGCGCGGATGAGCTTCTCGTTCTTGGCGATGAGCGCGTCCACCACCTTCTTCAGCTTCTCCCTGTCCGAGTACACGTCCTCCGAGTACTCGGGGTAGAAGCGCACGTCCTCCGGCCAGCGGAACTGGTCCGAGAGCACCAGCCGCACCATGCCCTCCACGCGCCGCGCGTTGACGTAGCCGCCGGGCACGTACACCTGCTCCACCACCTTGGGCGCGGCGAGGTCCGCCACGTCCACCACCGTCACCTTCAGGGTGTCGCCGTACATGTAGCCGCACCCGAGGCCCGCGCAGTCCACGGCCACGGCGGGCTCGGCCACGCCGCCTCCGGAGCTGCCGCCCGTCAGGTTGGGCTTGCCGGGCCGCTCCTCGTACACCTGCGAGGTGATGACCAGCCGGTTGCGCTCCGCGTCCAGGAGCATCTCCCGAGGCCAGCCCTCCACCTCCAGCGCGGCCGTCCGTACCAGCTGCTCCGCCGGCCACGAGCGGTGGATGTACAGCTTGGGGCCGGACAGCACGAAGATGCGCGTGCCGTCGTTCTGCACGAAGTCCGCCTCGTGCACGCCCTCCACCTGGTTGTTGGTGCCCGTGGAGTTGCCCGGCCCGGAGCTGCCATTGCCACCGCCCGCCGCGTCCTCCTGGGGAGCACCCGACGGCGGAGCGCCATTCACATCATCCACGCCGCGGGGCCCCCACCCGCCAAAGCCACCGCCGACGGGGTTCGTGAGGGACTCCAGCGACACGCGCATCTGCGTCGTCGCGCTGTCCTCGATGTATTGCTCCAGCTCCGCGCAGCCTTCGAAGGACTCCAGCTTCGCCGCCGTCTGCACCGGCGTGTTCTTCACCTGCGAAGCGTTGTCCGTGCCATCGCTGCAGCCCGCCGCCACCAACGCCAGCCCCACCCATCCATAGCGTTTCCACTGCCGCATCAAATCCTCCGCGTCGTCATCGGCCCCACCGGCGGCGGCGTGGACCCTCGCGTCCACCCCCCCCAGCAGCCGGCGCAGCCACTGCCACCGGCATGCCAGGGCACACGGAGAGCAAACAGCCGGGATTTCCAGGGGTTTGCGGGAGAGGGGGCCTCTCAGAAACCTGAGACGCGCGGGGAACCCGAGAGCGAAAAACCGAGGGTGCGCGGCACGAAGCGGACGAACTGCTGGGTGAGCGACGCGTCCATGCGCTCCAGTCGCAGGCCCATGCCGGCGGGAGCGCGGAAGGCCCCCGGGGGATGCGGCGGGTTGGACCAGGCCACCGTCGCCTCGGCGGTGCAGGGCGTGCGCTGACCCGCGAGCAATACTTTCAAAGACAGACGTGCGCCCTCGCGCGCGGGGGTGAGGGTGCGCACGAAGAGGCCTTCCGGGCTGGCGTCGTGGCTGAAGCCGGAGAGGACGGGCCCGCCCGCGGTGGAGAACTCCACCACGGTGAAGAAGGGCACGCGCTCCGCGGCGCGCAGCGGGACGAGCCCCGGCACCAGCCGCGCCAGCACCTTGCCCAGCAACTCATCCGCGCCCAGGTGGCGCTTCTCCAACAGCGGCGCGCCCGCCAGCGCCTGCGCGCGAGAGAGCACCTCCGGAGACTCCTCGGCGCGAGACAGCAGCACCAGCGGCTTGCGCGCGTGCGTGTCGCGCAGCTTCGCGGCCAGCCCCAGCGCCTCGCGCGGCGCGCGGGACACGTCCACCACGAAGCCGTCCAGTTGCGCGCCGTGCAGCGCGGCCAGGCGCGCGGCGTCCTCCGCGTCGCGCGCGTAGAGGACGTGCAGCCCCTCCTGCTCCAGCGCGCCACCGAGGAAGGTGTGCAGGAAGCGCCCGCCCTCCACCAGCAGCACGCGGCGCCCGCGCGGCGCACCCTGGGCCCGCTCGCGCGCACCGCGCACCGCGGCCAGCTTCGCCTCCAGCGCCTCCAGCGCCACGGGCTTGGGGAGGAAGTCATCCGCGCCCGCGCGCCAGCAGTGCATCACCTCGTGCGGCTCGCCCGCGGAGGTGAACATGATGACGGGCACGTTGCGGCCCGCGGGGTGCGCCTTCACGAGCCGGCACACCTCGTCACCCTGCATGCGCTCCATGCGCAGGTCCAGGAGGATGAGGGACGGCGCGCGACGCGACAACTCGGCGAGGCAGGCCTCTCCGCCCTCCATGGCCACGGCCTCGCAGCCCAGCCGCGCCAGGTGCAGGCGCACCACCTCCCGGGCGGTGCGGGAGTCGTCCACCACGAACACGGTGTCGCGCGCGGCGGTAGTGGGGACGGTCATGGGCTCACGGATAGAGAGGAAAGAAGGGGACAACCACGGGCCCTACGGGCCGGCGTTCGGGTGTTGACGCTCAGGCGCGGTTCTCCTGCCGTCCGGACAGCAGTTTCGTGAGCTGCCGGGCAATGGATGCGCACTGCGCGGCATCCCCGCTCTGCAATGCGGTGCGTCCGCCTTCCAACAACTGTTGCACGGTGCCCACGGCGGCCTGGGCCTCGGGGCTGGGGTTCTCCTGCGCGCTCTTCTGGAGCATCCGCGCGAGCTTGTCGCCGCGCTCCAGCAGCTTGCGGAACAGGTCCTCCGCGCGCTTCGCGTCCACCACGCCCTGCGTCTGTGCGTAGTGCGCCTGCTCCGCGCCCAGCTTCTCCGCCTCGCCCTGCGGCATGCCCGGCCGCGCCTCCAGGCGCACCAGCTCCATGTTGCCGCTCGTCAGGTCCGTGGCCTTCACCGCGAGGATGCCCTCGCTGGACAGCTCGAACACCACCTCCAGTGGCGTGTCGCCGCGCGCGGCGACCTGCAGGTTCTTGAGCACCACCTCGCCCAGCTTGTGGTTCTCGTCCTGGAACTCGCTCTCCCCCTGGTACACGGGGATGCGCGCCTCGCTCTGGCCGGCCGTGCCGGGGAAGAAGATGTCGCGCGCCACCACCGGCACGCCGGTGTTCTTCGCGATGAGCCGCTTCACGCGCCCGCCCAGCACGCCCACGCCGAGGCTCTGGCTGGCCACGTCCAACAGCAGCGCCTGCCCGGACTGGCGCAGCAACTCATCCGCCTGCACCGCCGCGCCCAGCGCGACGGCCTCGTCCGGGTGCACGTCCGTGGACGGCGCGCGGCCGAAGAAGTCCGCCACCAGCCGGCGGATGAGCGGCACGCGCGTCATGCCGCCCACCAGCAGCACCACGTCCACCGAGCGCGGGTCCATCTTCGCCTCGTGCATGACGCCCTGGCACACCTCCAGGCAGCGGCGCGACAGCGGCTCGGACAGCGTCTCGAAGAAGGAGCGCGTCAGCACCGTCTCCAGCTCCGTGAAGCGCCGGCCGGCGGTGGCGTGGTCGCCCAGGCCGGACACGGAGATGGTGGCCTCGTCCGCCTCGGTGAGGGTGCGCTTGGCGGCCTCGGCGGCCACCTTCAGGCGGCGCAGGCTCTGCGCGTCCTGCGACACCATGTGGCGCATGTCGTCCTCCACCTGCGCCAGGAGCCACTGGACGATGCGCTGGTCGAAGTCCTCGCCGCCCAGCCGCGGGTCGCCACCGGTGGCGCGCACCTCGAAGACGCCGGACTTCACCTCCAGAATCGACACGTCGAACGTGCCGCCGCCGAGGTCGAAGACGAGCGCGTTGCCCTCGAAGCCGCGCGACAGGCCATACGCCAGCGCCGCCGCGGTGGGCTCGTTCACCAGCCGCACCACGTCCAGCCCGGCGATGGTGGCCGCCTCGCGCGTAGCCTGGCGCTGGTTGTCGTCGAAGTTGGCGGGCACCGTAATCACGCACTTGGTGACGGGGCGTCCGAAGTGCGCCTGCGCGTCCAGGGCCAGCTCGCCCAGAATCATCGCGGACACCTGCGTGACGGGCATGACCCGCCCGCCCAGCTTCACGCGCACGTCGCCCGACGGGCCCGCCACGAGTGGGTAGGGCACGAGCGCCTTCGCCTGCTGCACGAGCTCCGGCGTGTATCGTCGCCCGAGGAAGCGCTTGGTGGCCCAGACCACCGCGTCGGGTTGTTCCTCACCGAGCGCCTGCGCGGCCTGACCCACCACGCGTTCGCCGGACTTCGTCACGCCGACGACGGAGGGCGTGAGCCGACCCCCGGCGCGTGACGGGATGAGGCGCGCGCGCCCGTCTTCGACGGTGGCCACGGCGCTGTTGGTGGTACCCAGGTCGATGCCGATGACGGGGTCGTGCATGGGGGGCGTTCAGGACACCACGCTACGGTCCTTCCGGCCACCTCGCCAAGTCCCCTACTTCCCATACCCCCCGTGTACCGGACGCCCACCCGCCCTCCAGAGCGTCCGACCTGTTGCGCCATGAGCGGCTCCGGGGCCGGGCGCACGCCCGTTGCCCGGGGGCGGGCACCATGCTAAGGGCGCCCCCGTCATGGTGAACGTGTCCATCGCCCGCCGCTACGCCCGTGCGCTCCTCGATGTCGCCTCGGAGGCCGGCAGCGTCGACGCCGTCGCCGAGCAGCTCACCGCCTTCGCCTCCGCCTTCGCGAAGAGCCCCGAGCTGACGGATGTGCTCCTCAACCCCGCCTACACCCGCACCCAGCGCAGCCAGGTCGTGGAGGGCGTGATGAAGGCGCTCCCCGGCGGCGCGGACCCGCTGCTGGCCAGCACGCTGCGCCTGCTGGTGGACCGCAACCGCCTCGGCTACCTCCCGGACATCGCCCGCCTCTTCGGCGACATGGCGGATGCCCGCGCCGGCCGCGTCCGGGGCCGCGTCACCACCGCCGCTCCGCTCAGCGCCGACGCCCTGGCCGGCATCCAGAAGCAGCTCCAGCAGCTCACCCAGCGCAACGTCATCCTCGAGACGCGCGTGGACCCCTCCCTGCTGGGCGGCGTCTCCGCCCAGGTGGGCAGCATCCTGTACGACGGCAGCCTCCGCACCCAGCTGGAGGAGATGCGCCGCGAGCTGAAGCAGCACTGACGTTGCGGCTGGCCGTCGGTCAGCCAACTGTCCAGGTCGGCTTCTCGTCCCGTAGTCCAGGGTAAACCGGTATTTCCAGCGGGCCCCGGGAAGGGATATACTGCGTCATGACGCAGGACAAGCCCGCGTTATCCGGACGACCTGAACATGCCGCAGCCCCTGCTCCACTGGCTCCCTGATGGCGCGTCCACGTCGGCCGCGCCCGAGGAGTCGAGGCCCTTCCTTGGCGCGTTGCTCAACGCGTCGGGTTGTGGCGTGGCCCTCCTGGACAGGGAGCTCCGGCCGCTCTGGGTGAACGCGGCGCTCGCGTCGCTGTCGGCCCTGGAGCCGCGCGCGCACGTGGGCCGGCCCCTGGCCGAGCTCTGGCCGCAGGTGGCGCCCGCGCTGTCCCCGCTGCTGGCGCGCGCGCTGTCCGGCGAGGACGTGGCGGAGGCGCCGGTGTCTGGCGTGCTGGCGCCGTCCGCGGGAGAGCGGCACCTGCGTGTGGGCACGTCGCCCGCGCTGCACGGCGGGGTGCTGCAAGGCGTGGTGCTGTGGGTGCGCGACGAGACGGAGCGCGTGCGCGAGGAGCAGCGTCTGCGAGAGCGCGAGGCAAACATGCGCAACCTCGCGGACGTGGCGTGTGACGGGCACTTCGTCCACGCCAGCGGCACCATCCTCGACGCCAACCGCGCGGCGGCGCACCTCTTGGGGCTGGACTCTCCCTCGGCGCTGGTGGGCCGCAACCTGGTCGAGTGGGTGGCGCCGGAGTTCCGCCAGACGGTGCTCACCGCGATGAGCCGCGGCGTGGAAACCCCTTATGAGGTGGTGTGCGTGCGCCACGACGGCCAGCGCCTCCCCATCGAGGTGCTGGCGCGCGACGTGACGTGGGAGGGCCGGCGGGCGCGGCTGGTAGCCGTCTGGGACATGAGCAGCCGCAAGGCCTCGGAGGAGCGCGTGGCGCGCACGGAGCACTTCCGGGACCAGCTGCTGGGCGTCATCGGCACGGACCTGCGCACGCCGCTCCAGTCCATCCAGCTCAGCACCGGCGCGCTGCAGCGGCTGGGCGGGCTGGAGGAGTCACAGCGCCGGCTGGTGGGCCACATGGCCCAGGCGGCCCGGCGCATGGAGCGGATGATCCACGAGCTGCTCGACTTCACGCGCGAGCGCCTGGCCGGCGGCCTGGTGGTGCGGCCGGAGCCCGGCGTGCTCGACATGGTGGTGGAGCGGGTGGTGGAGGAGCGCAGGACGGCGCACCCCGGGCGCGCGATTCAGGTCGAGTCCGAGGGAGATTTGCGCGGGCGGTGGGACGCGCCCCGGCTGGCGCAGCTCGCGGACAACCTGCTGGGGAGTGTCCTCCAGCACGGCCCCGAGGACGCGCCGGTGCTGCTGCGGCTGTCCGGCACGGTGGGCGGCGTCACCCTCACCGTCCAGAACGACGGGCTGGTGGTGCCCGCCGAGGAGCACGCCGCCCTCTTCGAGCCCTTCCGCCGGGGCCGCGCCACCAGCCCGGATGGACTGGGGCTGGGGCTCTACATCGCCCGGCAGATCGCCCTCGCCCACGGCGGCCGACTCACCGTGGAGTCCCGCGCCGGCGGCGGGGTGCGCTTCATCGTCTGGCTCCCCCGCGAGGGCGGCGGCTGCTGAGCCCCGGGCCCCCGCGGGCCCGCCTGCTTCCTCACCTTCCAGCCAGAGAACCTGAACCGGGCTTCAGATGTCCGGCGGAAGGTGGGAACCCTTCGTGGGGCTCCGTCCGTCGGAGCTCCAAGGGGAAGAATCCGGCAGTCCGGCCTGTCCCTCTCTTACCGGGCCCATCATTCCGCTCACGCACGAGGTATGCCGTCCGCATTGCAGCGGGGGGGTGTGCGTGGTAAGGGGCCCCCACTTCCAGCTTTCAGCGGCCGTCCCCCACGTAGGCCGCCCAGTGCAAGGACGCGATACGCCCATGGAAATCCGCGCCGACGAGATCAGCAGAATCATCCGGGAGCAGATCAAGGATTACGGCAAGAAGGTCACCGTCGCGGAGACTGGGACCGTGCTGTCCGTCGGTGACGGTATCGCCCGCATCTACGGCCTCGAGGGCGCCCTCGCCGGCGAGCTGGTGGAGTTCGCCAACGGCGTGCAGGGCCTGGTGCTCAACCTCGAGGAGGACAACGTCGGCGTCGCCATCATGGGTGACTTCCAGCACATCCGCGAGGGCGACACCGTCAAGCGCACCCAGCAGATTGCGTCCGTGCCGGTGGGCAAGGGGCTGCTCGGCCGCGTGGTGGACCCGCTCGGCAAGCCGCTGGACGGCAAGGGCCCCATCACCGGCACCGAGACGCGCCGCCTCGAGGTGAAGGCGCCCGGCATCGTGAAGCGCAAGAGCGTGCACGAGCCCCTGCAGACGGGCATCAAGGCGCTGGACGCGCTGGTGCCGGTGGGCCGCGGTCAGCGCGAGCTCATCATCGGTGACCGCCAGACGGGCAAGACGGCTGTCGCGGTGGACACCATCATCAACCAGAAGGGCCTGGGCGTTTACTGCATCTACGTCGCCATCGGCCAGAAGCAGTCCACGGTGGCCCAGGTGGTGGAGAAGCTGAACCGCTTCGGCGCCATGGAGTACACCACGGTGGTGGCGGCCAACGCCTCCGACTCCGCCCCGATGCAGTTCTTCGCGCCGTACGCCGGCGTGGCCATCGGTGAGTACTTCCGCGACAACAAGATGCACGCCCTCATCGTGTACGACGACCTGTCCAAGCAGGCCGTGGCGTACCGCCAGCTCTCGCTGCTCCTGCGCCGCCCGCCGGGCCGCGAGGCGTACCCGGGCGACGTGTTCTACGTGCACAGCCGCCTGCTGGAGCGCGCCGCCAAGCTGTCCGACGAGGAGGGCGCCGGCTCGCTGACCGCGCTCCCCATCATCGAGACGCAGGCCGGTGACGTGTCCGCGTACATCCCGACCAACGTCATCTCGATTACGGACGGGCAGATCTTCCTCGAGACGGACCTGTTCTTCTCCGGCGTCCGCCCGGCCATCAACGTCGGTCTCTCCGTGTCCCGCGTGGGTTCCGCCGCGCAAATCAAGGCCATGAAGCAGGTGGCCGGCACGATGAAGCTGGACCTCGCGCAGTACCGCGAGCTGGCCGCCTTCGCGCAGTTCGGCTCCGACCTCGACAAGGCCACGCAGGAGACGCTGGCCCGCGGCGCCCGCATGGTGGAGGTGCTGAAGCAGGGCCAGTACGAGCCGCTGCCCGTCGAGCACCAGGTCATCCAGCTCTATGCCGCCACCAACCGCGACGACGCCAAGAAGCGCGGCTGGATTCGCGACATCCCGGTGTCCGACGTGGTGCGCTACATGAAGGAGCTGCTGGAGTTCACCACCGCGAAGCACCCGAACATCGCGAAGGACATCATCGGCAAGCGCGAAATCAGCAACGACACCAAGGCCGCGCTGAACAAGGCCATCGCCGAGTTCAACGAGGTGTTCCAGCCCACGCCGGGCGCCAAGGTCTGACGGCGCCGCCGTGCTGAAGGTGGGGCCCTCCTCGGAAGGCCCCGCCAACTCGAAGCCCCGCTCCCATCACCGGGACGCGGGGCTTCTTGCGTCTGGGGCTTCGAGCCTTCGCGCGCCTACTCCCAGCCGGGCTCGGGTAGAGGTACGACACCCGTCGTACTCCGGGCCGGGGAAATACGACGGGCGTCGTAAACAACGCCCCATCCGGAAGGGGATATCGGCGCCGCTGTCAGCGCAGGCGGGGCAGCAGGGCGCGCAGGCTGCGGTCCACGCCGCCGCGGATGCCGAGCGCCTGCACCGCCTTCAGCTCGTAGGGCAGCACGTTGTCTCGGGCCACGAGCTGCACGTGCGCGCCCAGCGCGGCCGGCAGCGCGAGGTCCAGCTCGTAGATGTCGCCGGCCACCAGCGTCTCCTCGGGCCGCGTGCCCGTGGAGTCCCAGACGCGCTTCAGTGCCTGGAAGTAGCGGCCCCGGCGCAGGTAGATGGGCCGGCGCAGCACCCCGTCCATCGTCTGCGTCTCCGGCACCGCGGCGAAGCGCGCGTCGGGCGCGTCCGGCGGGTCCAGCAGGAACTTGCGCGCATCGCCGGACACCTTCAGCCGCTCACGTCCCTTCGGCGCGAGCTGGTCCAGCTTCTTCTCCACCAAATCCGTGTGCGCGTTCGTCACCACCGTCACCGGCAGACCCGTGGCGAGCAGCGCCTCCAGCACCTCCTTCGCCTCCGGCTTGAAGGCCGTAGCGGAGAACGCGTACGCCTCGCGGTAGAGCGTCTGCACCGCGTCCGAGCGCACCGCCTCGTCCCCGCCCTTCCCGAAGCGCTGCAGCAACCGGTGCGCCGCGCACGTGGCCATCAGGTACGGGTCCGCCGTGGCCGGCGCCACCACCTTCCCGCCCAGCTCCCAGCCCAGCGAGTCCGCCCCCACCTTCAGCGCCGAGACTTCCTCCTCCCAGGCGACTTCCAACTCCTGTCCCAGCAGCCGCGCCAGCCCCTCGCGGAAGTGACGCAGGAACGGCGCGCTCTCCGTCGCCACGTCGGTAAAGGTTCCATCGAAGTCCAGCACCACGCACGAAATCGCCATCAGCCCACCGGCTCCCGGAGTCGTTGTGAAAGGGCCCCCGATGACGCCCCGCCGCCGTCCCGGAATCAAGCCCACCCCACCAGACAACACCCGACGATTCCCAGACAGCCGAGTAAATCCAGCCGCCGACGTTGCGAGCGGGCCCGGGTTGTCAGCGGGAGGTGGCAGCCGCAAGGTAGGTGGGTTCCGGGCCACACCGCCCCCTGCGCATGTCCGAGTCTCCGCTCTCCCCCACCGAGGCCGTGCCCTCCCCCGAGAGGGAGCGGCTGCGGGCCGTGCTGCGGCTGCTGCCGGTGGGCGTCTTCATCGCGGACGCGCACGGGCGCCTGCTGGAGACGAACGCGGCCGCGGAGGCCATCTGGGGCAGCCCGCCCCTGGTGGAAGGCATCTCCGGCTACCGCGAGTACACCGCCTGGGAGCCCGACACCGGCCGGCGGCTGGAGGCGCACGAGTGGGGCCTGGCTCGAGCCCTGCTCCACGGCGAGACGGTGCTCAACCAGGAGGTGGACATCGTCGCCTTCGACGGGACGCGGCGCACCATCCTCAACTCGGCCACGCCACTGTACGGCGCGGACGGCGTCCTGCTGGGCGGGGTGGCCGTCAACGTGGACATCACCGAGCGCAAGGTGGCCGAGCGCGCGGAGGCCTTCCTCTCGGGCGCCAGCCGCCTGCTGGCGGAGTCGCTGGAGTGGGAGACGACGCTGACGGCCGTGGCACGCCTGGCCACGCACGAGTGGGCGGACTACTGCCTGCTGGACGTGCTGGGTGGGGACGGCACCCTGCACCGGCTCGCCCTCTTCGCGCGGGACGCCGAGCGCCAGTCCCTGCTGAACCGGGCGATGCCCTACCCGGCGCGGCTGGACACGGACACGGTGATGGCGCGGGCCATCGCCGAGGGGCGCTCCATGCTGGTGCAGGACATCACCCAGGAGTGGCTGGTGCGCCACGCGCGCAACGCGGAGCACCTGAGGATGATGCAGGAGCTGGCGCCGCGCTCCATGCTCGCGCTGCCGCTGGTGCGGGGCGAGCAGCGCTTCGGCCTCATCACCCTCATCTCCACCTCGCAGGCGCGCCGCTACACGCCGAGGGACCTCGCGTACGCGGAGGAGTTCGCCCGCCGCGCTGCGCTCGCGGTGGACAGCGCGCGGCTGTACCGCGAGGCACGGGAGGCGCTGCACGCGAGGGATGCGTCGCTCGCGGTGGTGGAGTCCTTCCTCGCCGCCTCGCCGGTGGGCATGGCCTTCCTGGACCGGGAGCTGCGCTACGTGCACATCAACCCCGTGCTCTCCGGGCTCAACGGCATGCCTCGGGAGGCGCACCCGGGCCATACGCCGCGCGAGGTGATGGGCCCGCTCGCGGAGACGTGGGAGGCGCCGCTGAGGCAGGTGCTGCGCACGGGCGAGCCGCTGGTGGACCACCAGATGGCGGACCCACGTCCCGGCGAGCCGCGCCACTTCGTGGCCTCCTACTTCCCGGTGCGCGTGAACGGCGAGACGCTGGGCGTGGGCGCCACGGTGCGCGAGGTGACGGAGCAGAAGCGCGAGGAGGAGCGGCTGCGCTTCCTCGCGGACGCCACCGCGCGGCTGTCCACCTCGCTCGACTGGCGCACCACGCTGCGCACCGTGGCGGAGATACTGGTGGAACAGCTGGCGGACTACTGCACGGTGGACATCGTCACCCAGGACGGCGTGGGGCTGGAGCGCGTGGAGGCGCGGGCCCGCGACGCCCGCACCCAGCAGAGGTTGGGAGAGGCGCTGCGCTACGCGCCTCCACCCGGCGTGCGCACGGCCGTCCGCCGCGTCCTGGAGACGGGGCAGCCGGAGCTGGCGTCGGAGCTGGACGCGGCGACGCTGGGCGCGCTCGCCGTGTCGCCCGAGCACCTGCGGCTGATGGAGTCGCTGGCCCCGCGCTCGATGATGTTCGTCCCGCTGGTGGCGCGCGGACGCACGCTCGGCGTGGTGAGCGTGGTGTCGCAGAGCCCGTCCCGGCGCTATGGCGCGCGCGACCTGGCCTTCCTGGAGGACCTGTCGGCACGCGCGGCGCTGGCGGTGGACAACGCGTGGCTGTACCGCGAGCTGGAGGGCGCGGTGACGGCGCGCGACGAGTTCGTGGCCATCGCCACGCATGAGCTGCGCACGCCGATGTCCGCGTTGCAGTTGCAACTGACTTCACTTCAGCGCGCGGCGGAGCGCGACACGCCGATTTCACCGGAGCGGCTGAAGCAGGGGCTGGCCAGCGCGAAGCGGCAGGTGGAGCGGCTGAGCCACCTGGTGACGCACCTGTTCGACGTGACTCGCATCAGCACCGGGCACCTGGTGTTGGAGCGCGAGGAGTTGGACCTGTCCGCGCTGGTGCACCGGCTGGTGGCGCGCATGGAGGACGCGCTGGCCGCGGCGGGCTGCGCGCCCGTCGTGCACACGGACGCGCCGGTGCGGACCCGGGTGGACAAGCTCCGGCTGGAGCAGGTGCTGATGAACCTCCTCTCCAACGCGATGAAGTACGCGCCCGGCCAGCCGGTGGAGCTGTCCGTGGAGGACTCCGACAGCATGGCCATCATCGCCGTGCGCGACTGGGGCCCGGGCATCCCCCGCGAGGCCCAGACGCGCATCTTCGAGCGCTTCGAGCGCGCCACCGGCGAGCACGCGCGAGCGAGCCTGGGACTGGGGCTCTACATCTCCCGCCAGATTGCCCGCGCCCACGGAGGTGACTTGACGGTGGAGGACCCGCGCGAAGGCCCCGGTGCCCGCTTCGTGCTCCGGCTGCCGCGAGAGTGAGGTAGGACGCGGGGCGCGGACGCCGCCTTGAGGCCTACCCCGGTGGGCCCGCTAGCCTTCCGGGCATGGAAGCGACGCAGCAGAGCGAGTCGGCGCGGCGACGCCGGGTGTGGCTGCCCTGGGGCCTGCTGGTGGGCGCGGTGGTGCTCGCCGCGTCGGGGGCCTGGGCGGGCTCGCGCTCCGTCTCCGCGCTGGTGGAGCGCAACGTCCAGCTCGAGCGCGAGGCCGCCGAGTCCGAGGCCAGGGTGGCGGAGCTGCAGGCCCTGCGCGAGGCCCAGTCGCGCCGCCTGCGCACGCTGGAGCAGGAGCACCAGGCCACGCAGGCCGCCCTCGCCTCCACCACCGCCACGTGCGCCGCGCCCGAGAGCGCTCCTCCCCGCCCCGAGCCGCGCCGCACCGGAAAGGCCACCGCCCGAGGCAAGAAGGTCGCCCGCCGCTGAAGGCTTCCGCCGCTCGCCGTTGTCCTCGCGTCCACACCGCCTGGGGACGCTGTGGACGGGGAAGCAACACCCGCGCGCTGCCTCCGAACGCAACCCCGCGAAAGCACGGGTGCGGGGAGGGCGGCCCGCCGCGTGCTAACCGCAGCCGCAAGCGTCGTCGTCTTCCTCCCCGTCGAGGTCCATTCCGCATGTCGCCCACCGTCCTCCGTGCTCCCTCGCGGCCCCTGCTGGCCGCGCTCGCGTGCCTGTCCGCGCTGCTGCTCCCGGCGTCCCAGGCCGAGGCCGAGCCGGGCATCCGCATCCTGAACTCGCTGTCCACGTCCGACCTGGCCCTCAACGCCCTCACCACCAACAAGAAGGCGCTGGACGCCCTCACGACGGGGCCGCTCAACACCGAGGTCTTCGAGAAGGACGACCGCCTCAAGTACCAGCTCGAGCACCCGCCCGCGCTGCACGTCATGAAGTACCTGGTGGAGTGCGCCCTGGCGGAAGGCCAGGAGGTGAAGTGGACCAACCGCTCGGGCGTCACCACTTACTTCAAGGGCGAGGTGGGCCTGTGCAAGGAGTGGGAGAAGGACAAGCCGAGCCCCGAGTGCCTGGGCTACGTGACGGCGTGCCTCCTGGCGCGCAACAACGCCTTCGGCGTCACGGTGCCGCTGTCCATGCGCGGCGAGGACCCGCGCGACGAGAAGCGCTTCAACCCCTCCGGTAACTCCGAGGAGTGGAGCCCCATGTTCCTGCCCTGCCCCTCGGGAGACAAGGGGCTTGCGCCCGAGTGCGGCTGGCTGGGCGAGAGCGTGGGCACCTGCACCCCGGGCGCCGCGGTGACGGTGGCCGCGGGCGCGCCGCTGGACCAGGTCGCGTGCACGGGCAAGCTGGGGGACATCAACGGCGACCGCGTGCTGCGCGTGTGCAAGGACCCGGCGGGCTGCACGCGCGCCGACGCCTGGGCGGAGACGGACGGAAACAAGTGCGGCGCCGCCCCGAGCGTCACCTTCAAGTGCCCGGACTCGGGCCAGTACAGCGTCATGTCCGCGCCGTATGACCGCACCGCCCTGCCCGGCTCGTGGGTGTGGCCGCAGGCGCGCTCCACCTCGGCGGGCGCATACCCCGCGGGCCCCTTCGGCGCCTTCACCTTCCGAGAGGGTGCCTTCTACGGGAACATGTTCGACCCCGCCGCGCTCGCGGTGGAGGTGCTGGTGGACAAGGACAAAGACTTCGTGCCCGTCCTCACCAAGCCGGGCTTCCAGGGCTACCCCTACCAGAACGTGCACGCCTGCCACTCGCGGGACTGGGTGTCCGGCGACAGCCACCTCATCTCGCGCGTCTGCGCCAACGCCAGCGTCGGCGGCAGCACCGCCTACGCCTGCGTGGCGCGCACCGCCGGCCCCTGCGAGCCGGACAGCACCAGCGGCCGCCCGCCCCGCTGCGGCGTGAATGACGGCACCTGGGTGTACGGAGACGGCGACTTCGAGGCCTGCCTCGACGAGGCCGACAACAAGCACCCGGAGCCCATCACCGTCTACCTGCGCAACCCCTGCGACCTGCTCCCACTCAGCGCCAGGCAGGTGTGCACCAACGGCAAGTGCCGCCCCAAGTCGCCCAGCGAGTGCCTCCAGAAGTACGGCTCCTCGACGAAGCAGTAGCCCCCAGGCGGGGCGGGAGCGGCGGTGTTCCCCCGGCCTCCGGGGGTGCAGAATTGCCGTGAAATGAATAAGACAGCCGAGCAGCCGTCCACGGTTCCCGAAGGCGCTTTCGCCGCTCCCCTGCCGAGGAGAAGAACCGTGTCCCCACTCCGGGCTGTGCTGTGTGCCGCTCTCGCACTCGGGCTCGTGCTCGGGCCGGGTCCCGCCGAGGCCCGCTTCGGCAAGCGCTCCAACTCGAGCGAGTCGAAGAAGGACGACGACAAGGCGCACGACGCCAGCGCTGTCGGAGACGACTCGGATGACGACAAGGACGATGACCGTCCGCGCCGCCGCCGCCGCCACACGAACAACTTCTCGGACGTGGACGCGACGATAGGCTTCTTCGCCTTCGTCTTCTCCGGCGGCAACCACCGGCTGATGATTGACGACCGGCGGGGGGCGGATGCGGAGTGGCGCGGCGAGCGTCACGCGGCGCCGCTGTCCTTCCGCCTGGGCCTGCAGGGCGGCCCCATCACCGAGGGCGCCGCGGCGGACATCTTCCTCGGCATCGAGGGCCGCCGCTTCGGCGTGGACGCGCGGCTGACCGGCATGGGGCTGGACGCGGACGACGGCTCGGACGAGATGGACTCCATCTCCCTCGTCGAGGCGCACCTCACCTGGGCCATCGTCTCCCTGCCCCGGGCGCGCGTGCGCGTGGAGGCCGGCGTGAGCACGGCCCACGCGCCGGACGCCACCTTCGTGGGCGCCAGCATGGGCATGTCCCTGGAGGCGTGCGTGGCGGGCCCGCTGGACTTCGAGGCGCGCGTGCAGGCGACGCCCTTCCCCTACCGGCAGGTGGACGCGAGCGCCGCGCTCGCGCTGCACCTGGGCGCGCTGGTGCTGCGCGGCGGCTACCGCGGCATGGTGCTGGACGACGCGGGGCTGGTGGACGACGTGCGGCACGTGGACACGTTCCACGGCCCGTACTTCGGCCTCGGCCTCACCTACTAGCCACGGCCCGGCCGCGGCCTAACCGCTCGACGAATTCGCGGTCTCCCGCCTCGGGCAGTACCGCGCCACCGCGTCCAGGAGCATGCCCAGCTTGACGGGCTTGCGCAGCAGCGCCACCACGCCCGCGGGCGGCGGCCCGAGCTCTCCCGTCATCCCCAGCACCTGCGTGCCGGTGAAGCGCGCGTCCGTCCTCAGCCGCTCGATGAAGGCGTGGCCGTCACCCCGGGGAATCTCCAGGTCCAGCAGCACGAGGCACGGCACGTCCAGGGACGCCAGCACGCGCAGGCCCTCGTGGCCGTTGATGGCCATGGCCACCTCGTAGCCTTCGTCGTGGAGGGCTTCCGCCATGGTGCCCCGGACGTCCGGATCGTCTTCGACGAGGAGGACCATGGGCCGCGCCAGTGCGTGAGTCACGCGTGCCACCCTAGCGTCTCCTCTCGCGCAAGACACGCGCGGCATGTGATGCCGCCCTCCCTCCGGCGGCCCAGTGTCGAACCATGAGCATCTGCATGGGGAGGACAGGCAGATATTACAGGCCCCTGGCCACAGACGGCGCCCGACCGGGGGCGGGCTTGTTGTCGCGCGGCGGTGGGTGGGGCGGGGCTTCTCGCGGGAGCCCTGTCCAACGCCACACAGGAGATGTTGCCCAACGCCACACCCCGCCCGGGGGCCCATGGCCGTTCCTCCCGCGAAGGCGCTTCAATCCCCCTTCCCCCACGGGCTTCAGAAATCCCGAGCAGAAGAGGAGTGCACCGTGCCATCTCCCAAGGCCGTGCTGTGCAGCGCGCTCGCCGCAGGTGTCCTGTGGAGCGCTCCCGCCGAGGCCCGCTTCGGCAAGCACTCCTCCTCTTCCTCCCAGTCCGGCGGGTCCAGGGACCGCGGCGGCTCGCGGCCCTCGCGTCCCCCACGCGATGAGCAGCCGCGCAGGCACGAGGCCACGCCCGTCAGCGGCCCGTCCTCGTCGAACGACAACGACGACGCGCCCCGGAGGAGGAGGGCGGCGGTCCGCCGCCCGCTCCCGGAGGTCATCGTCTCCGGCGCCATCATCGCCTCGCCCCGAGTCCGGGCCCTGGCCCCCGTCACCCGGGTGCGCGAGCGCTACGAGCCCGTGCCCCTGATGGTGCGGCTGGGCGTGGACGGCGGGCTGCTCGGCGACGGCAGGGCCATGGGGCTCTTCATGGCCGTGGAAGGGCGGCGCCTCGGAATGGACACGCGCCTCACCGGCATGGCGCTGCCGGCGGATGACGGCTCGGATGACGTGGACCGCATCAACCTGCTGAGCGCGCACGTCACCGCGGCGCTGTGGGCAGGCAAGCGCGGCCGCGTGCGCGTGGAGGCCGGCGTGGCCAGCGCCCATGCACCGGACATCATCTTCGTGGGGCCCAGCTTCGGTACCTCGATGGAGGTGTGCATCGGCCGCTCGCCGGTGGACCTGGAGGCGCGCCTGCACGCGGTGCCCTTCCCGCACCGGCAGGTGGACGTGCAGGCCGGCCTGGCCACGCACCTGGGCGCCTTCAACATGCGCGGCGGCTGGCGGGGGCTGTACCTCAACGATGCCGGCCACGTGGACGGTGTCGTGCACGCCGAGAGCCTGGGCGGCCCGTACCTCGGGCTCGGACTGTCGTTCTGAGGCAGAGTCGGAAGCGCGCGCGCCCCGGCCCTCCGCCCCATGCGGCGCAA
The DNA here is from genome assembly GCF_055568925.1 of Pyxidicoccus sp. M6. Lineage (NCBI taxonomy): Bacteria > Pseudomonadati > Myxococcota > Myxococcia > Myxococcales > Myxococcaceae > Pyxidicoccus > Pyxidicoccus sp. M6. Next base: position 12,541,988 of record NZ_CM145714.1, read on the forward strand.
CAGGGCGGGGCCCGCCACCTTCACACAGTCTGGACACTTCCGGGCCGGAGCGCCCGGACTGGGGGAGCTCCGGCCCTTGCAGCCCTACTCCTCGGACGCGGCGGCCATGGGCGCGGAGCCGCCGCCCAGTTCGCCCAGCTCGCCCACGGTGGTGGACGGAGTGCCACCGCGCTTGCCGCGACGCTTCGGCGGAGGCGCCAGGCGAGGCGCCATTCCGAAGAGCCGCTCGTACGTCTCCGGCGTGTTGATGTTCACCACCACGCCCGGGTCCTTCACCGGCACGCGCCGCGTCTTCAGCCCCGACAGCGCGGGCTCCAGCTGCGCGCCCTCGGCGGAGCGCAGCCGCTCGGCCGCGGCCCGGTTGAGTACCAGCGGCCAGCCGGGCGCCCCCTCGAACTCAGGGCGGAGCACTTCATCCGTCTCGCCGATGAGCTTGAGCAGGGACTTGAGGGTGGATGCACGCAGCGCGGGCATGTCCACCGGGTGCAGCAGCACCACGTCCGCCCCCGACTCCAGGGCCGCTTCGAGCCCCGTCCTCATCGAGGCCAACAGGCCCTCCTGCCACTTCTCCGCTTCCACCAACTCCAGGCCCGGGTGCTGCTCGCGCACGGCCTCCGAGTCCTTGCCCAAGACTCCGATGACAGAGGAGCCCGCCTTTCCGAATGTAGATGCCAGTGATTGGAGGAAGCTCTTTCCTCCCTCGTGTTCGATGAGCGCCTTGGGATGGGCCATCCGCCGGGCCTCACCCGCAGCGAGGATGATCGCCACTGCCTTCATGCCACGCCTCCTCCGCCCCCCATGAAATGAACGCCAGCAGGCCCGGGGGCCACCCGTTGAAGGCTGTGGACTTCTTCCGGGATTGCAGCCCGCCCCCAGGTCCGAGCCGTCAGCCAGCCGCCAGTCACTCAAGAAGGGTGTTGGCTGCAAGCGGCTGCCGGGCGTTAGAACGTTCGCAAGCCACCATGAGCGCCCTTCCCGACTTCATTGCGCGCCTGCTCCCCTTCCGCTCCCACTTCGCTCCGGTCCGCTTCGGCCCCGGGCTCGTGAAGATGCACTTCCTGGACCACGGCGAGGGCCGGCCGGTGCTGCTGCTGCACGGCAACCCGACGTGGAGCTTCCTGTGGCGCAAGGTGATGGCCGGACTGGAGGGCAGGGGCCTGCGCATGGTGGCGCCGGACCTCATCGGCCTGGGGCTGAGCGACAAGCCGCGCGCACTCGACGTGCACACGCTGCGCAACCACGGGCAGGCGGTGTTGGAGCTGGTGGAGCGGTTGGATTTGCGCGACGTGGTGCTGGGCGTGCAGGACTGGGGCGGGCCGGTTGGCGCGTGGGTGGCGGCGCGCTCGGGTGGGCGGGTGACGGGGCTGGTGGTGCTGAACACGTCGATGCTGAAGCCGCGCACGTACCGGACCACGTGGTTCCACCGCTTCTCGCACGTGCCGCTGGTGAGCGACGCGGCGTTCCGGCTGCTCAACTTCCCGGTGCCGATACTGGGGCGCTCGCAGGGCGACGCGCGCTCCATCTCCGGTGACGTGGCGAGGGCGTATGCGTGGCCGCTGCGGCACGTGATGGACCGGTCCGCGCCGCTGGCGATGGCGCGAATGGTGCCCAACCGCGAGGACCATCCCACGTTGGCGGAGCTGGCGGACGGCGAGGCGTGGCTCCGGAGCTTCCGCGGGCCCACGGAGCTGGTGTGGGGACTGAAGGACCCGATTCTCGGCCGCGCGCTGAAGCGGCACCGCGAGGCCCTGCCGCATGCGCGCGTGACGGAGACGCAGGCGGGGCACTTCCTCCAGGAGGAGGTGCCGGACGAAATCGCCGCGGCACTGCGGCGCGTGGCGGGCGTGGCGTCCGCGGCGGCGTGAGCCTCGCGCGCGGCTCAGTGCAGCCACAACCGCGCGGGCGCGGACTCCCGCGCCTCGTGCGGAACGCCCGTCGTTTCTTCCATGCCCGCGAGGGCCTTGGCGGTCAGAATTTCAGCCAGCCGGGCCAGCGGGGCGAACGCGGACAGGCGCTGCAGCTCGCCCTCCGTCACCTCTCCCAACAGCTCTCCGTCCTGCCCGTCCACCACCGGGAGCACGTGCACCCCATGGCGGTGCATCACCTGGAGTGCGGCGAGGACGGTGTCCTCGGGGAAGAGCGTCACCGCACGTGAAACGAGGGACTGGAACTGGAAACCGCGGCACGTCGTCACGGATGCCTCCGGATACCGAGGCGCCTCGCGCCTCGTGGATCACCCCGTAGCAAGGGCCTTGCCGCGCCAAATCCTCACTTTCAAAGAGGAACACACAACCTGCGACAAGGTGCGCGCGATAATCCCGTTACACTCGCCTCCCCCCGGCTGATCGCGGAGCCCGCCCGTCCATGAGCGTCAAGAACACCCCCTCCCCTTCTCCGCTCGTTCCCCGCCGCACGCCCGAGGCTCCTGCCCCCCAGGCCCCTCGCAAGGCCGAGCAGCCCAACCTCATCGCCCGCCTCGGCCAGGGCCTCCAGAATGTCGCCCGCAAGGCAGACGCGCTCGTCGACGGCTTCGAGGCGCGCCTTCCGGACCTCGGCCGCCTCGGCCTGCCGAAGCCGGGCGGTGCCACCGGCAAGCCGTGGGAGGGCATCACCCTCACCGGCAAGCCGCTCCAGATTCCCTTCGACAAGCTGCTCCAGGTCGACCTCGGTGACTTGCGCAAGGTCCTGGAGCGCGTCATCCCGCAGAAGATTGACGACAAGCAGGGCAAGCATCTCATCGCCCAGACGCAGGGATTCCGCGACAGCCTCAACAAGGTGCGCTCGCTGGGGCTCGAGCTGGACATGCTGCCGCCCTCGCACCCGCGCCACGCGGAGGTGAAGGCCCAGCTCGCCAAGGCCGAGGCCGAGCTGAAGCAGTCCTCCGGCTACACCCGCGCCACCGCGCCGCGCCCGGGCTCGCTGTGGTTGGACCCGCAGTTCCTCGCCAAGGAGCTCCCCAACGGCCAGGTGAATGCCAGCAAGTTCCCCACCGGCACGCCGGTGACGAAGCCGCCCAAGCCGCTCGACTTCCTCTTCGGCGGCGACGCGACGAAGGCCGCGCAGTACACCGCCTCCGTGGCGAAGAACCGCGAGGCCGCCGGCATGCCCGTGCAGGGCGGCGAGCCCATCGGCGTGCACCTCTCGCTCCAGGGTGGCGGCGGCAAGGGCAAGCGCTACGCCGCGATGATTGGACAGATGCAGGAGCTGGGCGTGGTGCCGGTGAGCCTCACGGGCACGTCCGCCGGCTCCATCGCCGCGGCCTTCGCCGCCACCGGCGCCACGCCGAAGCAACTGGAGGACGTGGCGAAGGACCCGCGCCTGAGCAAGCTCTACGACTTCGACTTCGACCTGAAGGACGGAGGCCTCCTGGACGGGCAGGCCGCGTATGACCTCTTCGACGCGAAGCTGCGCGAGCTCACCGGCATCAAGGACCGGCCCGTCACCTTCGCGGACCTGAAGGTGCCGCTGCAGCTCGTGGCCGCCAAGGCGTACGACAGCGCGGTGGGCAAGGACGGCTTCAAGAGCGCCAAGGACCGCGTCTTCGTCTTCAGCCAGGAGACGACGCCGGACACGCCGGTGGCGCTCGCCATGCGCGCCTCCATGGCCATCCCCGGCGTCTTCGAGCCCGTGCAGGTGGTGGACCCCACCACCGGCCGCAACATGCACCTCGTGGATGGCGGCACGCTGGACAACCTGCCCATGGGCTACGCGAAGAACGACTTGCCGCAGATTGGCGCGTCGCTCCACTCGCGCGGCGACTCGCACCCCGTCAACGGCCAGGCCACCGCGAAGCCGCTGCCCTCGGGCCAGCTCGACACGGACGACGTGTTGTGGAACGCCTTCAACGGCATCTCCATGCTGAAGGAGAACGCCACCAACGCGCAGGACTGGAAGGACCGCACGCAGCCGGGTGCCAACCAGTTCATGCTCAGCGTGCCCACGTGGGACCTCACCAACCCCAAGCAGGGCAACAGCATGCTCGGCTTCGGCTACGACGCGAAGGTGGACCCCGCGCTCGACGCGCAGACGCGCCAGGTGACGCAGAACTTCCTGCGCGAGTTCATGGACGACCTCGGCCGGCCCGGCGCGCGCGGCACCAACCTCACCACGCAGGTGCCCGCCAACTTGAAGTTCGACGTGCCGGTGAGCGTGAAGGGCGAGTCCTTCCGCGTCACGTACAACGGCGGCGAGTCCGTGACGGCGACGGGGACCGACGGCAAGCCTCACGAGGTGAAGCTCGGGAAGCAGAAGATTGAGGCCATGTGGCTGGACAACCAGGCCTTCGGTGACTTGAGCGCGCAGCTCTCCGAAGCGCTGGGCAATCCACGCAGCGTGCGCCCCTCGTGGCTCCCGTTCTGACACCGCTGCAAGGTTGAACCTCCAGATACCTGCACGCACCCGGGGCGCCTTGAGGTGCACCCGGGCGTGGTCGCTACGGTGACTCGCGAGTCTCTTCCATCGTGGAAGCGGTGACGCTCTCCCGGGCGTCACCGTCGAGACAACGGCGCCCCCGCGCCGACGTGAGCCAGCGGCGCCCCACGGCGCCAACGTGAGACAGCGGCGCCTCACGGCGCCAACGTGAGACAGCGGCGCCTCACGGCGCCTCATCGGAGGTCCCCACATGACGGAAGTCCCGCACGAGCACGGCCGGCAGCAGGAGCGAAAAAGCAGCCCGGTGCCCTGGCTGGTGACGGCGCTGGTGGTGCTGCTCGCGGGCGGCGTGATGTTCCTCGCGCACAAGAGCTCGCAGCAGGCACAGGCCCTGGCCGAGCAGTCACGCGCCGCCGCCGAGGAGGCCGCCAACCGCGCCCGCGACGCGGAAGGAGCGCGCCTGAAGCTCGAGGAGAAGCTGGCCTCGGTGGAGTCCGAGCGCACGAAGCTCGCCACCGAGAAGGAGCAGCTCAGCAGCGAGAAGGAGCAGCTCAGCCAGACGGTGCAGGAGCAGGAGGCGGAGCTGGCCAAGCTCAAGGCCACCTACGACGACCTGCAGGACAAGATGAAGGCGGAGATCGCCAACGGCGCCATCAAGCTGTCGCAGGCGGAGGGCCGCATCCAGGTGGACCTGGTGGACAAGGTGCTCTTCGACTCCGGCGACGCGAGCATCAGCACGCGCGGGCAGGAGGTGCTGACGCGCCTGGGCGGCGTGCTCGCCAAGGTGGAGGACAAGCTCATCCAGGTGTCGGGCCACACGGATGACTCGCCGCCGTCGCAGAAGCTGCAGGGCACCTTCCCCACCAACTGGGAGCTCTCGGTGGCGCGCGCCGTCAACGTGGTGCGCTTCCTCCAGGAGAAGGGCGGCGTGCCCGCGCGCCGGCTGGTGGCCGCGGGCTACGGCGAGATGAAGCCGGTGTCCTCCAACGCGACTCCTCAGGGCCGCGCGCGCAACCGGCGCATCGAGGTGCTGCTCATGCCGCAGCTGCCCAGCCAGCGCAACCCGGCCGCGGTGAAGCGCGCGCTCGCGGACTCCACCACGCCCAAGAGCGCGGTGAAGCCCGCGAAGGGAACGAAGTAGACGCGCGTCTACTTCTTCTTCACCGACTCCAGCAGCTTGCGGAAGGGCTTCTCCGCGGCGGCCGCCGTCTTCTCGGGCGCGGTCAGCTTGAAGAAGACGGCGCCCTCGGGCCCTTCGACAATCGCGCCCAGCAGGCGGTAGCCCGGCTTCGGCGCGGAGGGGCCCATCATGGGCCCGCCGCCCGCGTACGTGCCCTTCACGTCCACCGTGGTGACGGGCATGCCGTTGAGCTTCTCCGTCTTCGTCTTCGCCACCTTGTCCACGGGCTTGCCGTCCGGAGTCTGGAACTGGCCCACCCAGCGCTTCACGTTCGCGTCCACCGCGCCGCCCTGGCCCTGGCCGAAGTAGAAGACGGCCAGCTCACCGCCCTCGGCGTCGCCCTTGGCCGCCGGAATCTTGTACGTCGCCGCGCGCATCGGCCGCTCGCCCTGCGTCGTCCACTCCGCGGGGGCCGTCCACGTCAGTCCCCCGGCCTCCTCCGCGTGAGCCACCACGGCCGCAATCACCACCAGCACACTCAGCAGTCGGTTCATGCCGCGTAACGTACCCGCCGCATGTCCCCCGCGCAGCGGCTGAGACGGCCAGTCCGCCCGGCTCGTCCGCCAGCCACGAATGACACGCAGCGTCAAGTCGCCTGTCTTCCTGGCAACCAAGCAACGTGCTACGCCACGGAATCGTTTCCAGCAGTCCAACTTTGGACGCGAGGGGTCTGACTCATGAGAAAGATGTTGTTCCTGGGGGCACTCGCCCTGGGCTCGGCGGCGTGTGATCCGGATATCGCCAAGGACGCACCGCCGGCCGCTGAAAATGTCCCCGCCGTCGCGGAGTTCGACCCCGCGGCCTCGCCGCCGGTGGTACCGACGCCCAACGACCTGGCCATGAAGAATGGCCTGGTCAACGCGCCCATCAGCGAGAACTCTCCCGCGGCGGAGCAGGAGTTCACGCGCGACTACCTGAACACGCTCGACGGCTTCCCCACGTCCGTCAGCGCCAGCACGACGGTCAAGAACCTGGACCCGTCCAGCGTGACCGCGGCCACGGTGAAGATCCTCGACCTGTACGAGGGCACGCCGCTGTCCAAGCCGGTGCCGGCCAACGTCGTCGTCGGCTACAACCCGGACACCAACAAGGTGAACGTGATTCCCCCCACGGGGTGGCCCAAGGGCGGCCGCTACGCGGTGGTGCTCGTGGGTGGTGACAAGGGCCTGAAGACGGTGACCGGCAAGAACGTCATCGCCTCGGCCACCTGGGCCTTCGCCAGCTCCACGGAGCCGCTCGTCACGTGCGAGGACCTGACGGCCTCCAACTGCCGCGCCGCCACCGAGCTCATCCCCGCCACGGCGACGGACCCCGCCGAGCGCATCGCCCAGCAGACGGCCACCGCGCTCCAGCTGGAGCAGCTGCGCCGCGGCTACAAGCCCGTCATCGACGCGGCCGTGGAGAAGTTCAAGCTCAACCGCGACGACATCGTGCTCGCGTGGACCTTCACGGTGATGAACATGCCGGAGGCCACGTTCGACCCGGCCAACAGCATCATCCCCTTCCCCAATGACCTGCTCCGCGTCCCGGCCACCGCCAACGCCCCGGCGCACCTGAACCTGCCGGTCAACACCAGCCCCAACGCCAACCCGCTCGAGGTGGCCATCTCCAAGGGCCTCAACACGCTGGACGGCTGGTCCACCACCGCCCCCATCGTCTCGGAGAACGGCGCCAAGACGGGCGTCATCGACCTGGGCGCCGAGCTGGACATGAACACGGTGCAGCTCGCCACCACGCCGCAGCCCGGCAAGACGCTCTACTTCGTGAAGGTCACCAACACCGACAAGGGCACGGCCCCCAAGGTGAAGGTGTGCCTCAACTGCACCTCCAGCCTGAAGGCGGACGGCAGCGCGCAGACCACGCCGCAGCAGCTCCAGATCATCCCCGAGGTGCCGCTCGACGAGGCCACCCAGTACGCCGTCGTCATGCTGCGTGGCATGAAGGACATCAAGGGCCGCTCCGTGGCCCCCACCGCCGCCCAGGCGCTGCTGCGCAGCAAGGCGCCGCTCGTCGACGACGCTGGCAAGAGCCAGGTGGCCGCGGTGCCGGACTTCCTCGCCGGCCAGCTCGAGCCGGCGCGCAAGGGCATGAAGCCGCTCTATGACGCGCTCGAGAACCTCGGCATCCCGCGCAAGGAAGTGAACCTGGCGTGGGCCTTCAGCACGCAGAGCACGCTGTCCATCCTCCAGAAGCTGAACCTGGCGACCAGCAACGTGCCCGCGGACCCCGTCTACCTGACGGACCAGACGACGACCTTCCAGGGCATCCTGGCGCTCAACAAGCTGGACAGCGAGTCGGTGGGCGCGGCCTTCGCCGGTGCCTACACCTCCATCTACATGCTGAGCGACGAGCAGGGCACGCTCAACCGCACGGAGCCGCGCGTCGAGCACGTCCCGTTCCTGCTCTTCACGCCGAAGGCGGACGTGGCGCCCATGCCCGCGAGCGGCTACCCGGTGGTCATCTTCGGCCACGGCCTGACGGGCAACCGCATGAACGTCGTGGCGGTCGCCAACATGTTCAACAAGAAGGGCTTCGCGGTGGTCGCCATCGACTCCGCGCTGCACGGCGAGCGCACGAGCTGCGCGGGCATCGCGCCTCCGGGCCTCACCGCCGGCTCGGTGACCATCGACTCGCCGGACGAGGCGTGCAACACCGGCAGCACCTGCGACGTGACGCCCAACAGCCCCAGCTTCGGCCGCTGCGTGGCCCCCGCCGCCGCCATCACCTGCGACCCGGCCCCGACGGCCGCGGTGCCGGGCGACCTGACCTGCGCGCAGGCGCGCCAGGGCCGCTGCCTGGCCACCGGCAAGTGCGAGGGTGGTGACTTCCTGCGTGGCGGCAACAACAGCCCCAACGCGGCCCCGGTCGTCTCCGGTTGGAACTACCTCAACCTCACCAACCTGTTCGCCACGCGCGACAACTTCCGCCACTCCGTCATCGACGTCGCGCAGCTGGCCCGCATGGTGGCCACCGACACCCTCGACGCGCGCATCGCCGCGGCCAGGGCGGGCTCCGGCACCATCGACGGCACGAAGGTCTACTACGTGGGCCAGAGCCTCGGCGGCCTCCAGGGCGCGCTGGTGGGCGCCGTCAACACGAAGCTGCAGCGCGTGGGCCTCAACGCCGCGGGCGGCGGCCTGACGGACGTGCTGCTGACGGCCACCAACCCCACCTTCGTCGCCTACCGCAAGGGCTTCAACGACCTGCTCGCCAGCGCGAGCCGTGCTCCCGGCACCCCGGCCTACGACGAGTTCATCACCCTGGCCCGCACCATCCTGGACCCGGCCGACCCGCGCAACTTCGGCTACTTCCTTGAGAACGGCCAGGCCGACAGCCGCGACGCGTTCATCCAGTACATCAAGGGCGACGACGTCATCCCCAACCCGGTGACGGACTTCCTCACCGGCGCGGCCAACCGCGGCACCACCCGCTCGGTGCAGTCGTACATGTTCGACGTCCAGCCGCTGCCGGCGAACGTCAAGCACGGCTTCTTCACCATCTTCGACCCGACGCTGGACCCCGCGGACCCCGCGGATGCGCAGACGATTGCCTTCCTCAAGTCCGTCCGCGACACGGCCCAGAATCAGATGGCCGAGTTCCTGAAGACGGGCATCGCGCCCACCCCGTAACCGCCCACCGAGAGAGACGAACAGACCATGAAGAAGACACTCTCCCTGGTAGCGCTGCTCGCCGCCGGTACGTCGCAGGCCGCGGGCTTCCAGATCAACACCCAGAGTTCCCGCTCGACGGGCATGGCGAACGCGTCCGTCGCGTGGCTGAACGACTCGTCCGCCATCTACTACAACGCGGCGAACATCCTGGGTGACGCGAAGCTGGACGTGCAGGTGGGCGACACCGGCATCCTGCCCACGCTGAAGTTCACCCCGGAGGGCGGGGCGACGCAGGGCCAGAAGACGACGCTGTCCCCGCCGCCGCACCTGTACGCAACGTACAAGGTGATGGACAAGCTGGCGGTGGGCCTGGGCATCTACACGTCCTTCGGCGCGCGCAGCCGCTGGGTGGATGACTTCGTGGGCCGCTTCCGCGCCCGCGAGTCGGCCATGGCCGTCTACAACATCAACCCCACGGTGGCCTACCAGGTGCATGACCGCATCAAGGTGGGCGTCGGGCTCGACATCGGCCGGGCCACGCTGGAGCTGAAGCGCGCCCTGGACTTCGTGGAGAGCGAGGGCAACGTCCACATGGGCGCCGGCGCGTGGGGCATCGGCGCCAACGTCGGCGTCCAGGGCGTGGTGGTGCCCGAGCTGCTGTCGGTGGGCGTCCACTACCGCAGCCCCATGAAGGTGACGTTCAAGGGCGACGCGGACTTCCAGGACGTGCCGGCCGAGTTCCAGGCCCGCCTGGCGGACACCATCGTCCAGGGCGACGTCACGCTGCCGCAGCAGATTTCGGCGGGCGTGGCCGTCACGCCGCTGAAGAACCTGACGCTGGCCTTCGACGCGAACTGGGTGGACTGGTCCGACTTCCAGGAGCTCGCCATCGAGTTCCCGGAGAACCCGGCGCTCAACAACCCGCTGCCGAAGAAGTGGAAGGCGACGTGGAACTTCCACCTCGGCGGTGAGTACGGCGTGACGGACGCGCTGAAGGTGCGCGCGGGCGTCCTGCTGGACCCGTCCCCGAGCCCGCAGGACACGCTGACGCCGGACCTGCCGGACGCGGACCGCTTCGCGGTGACGGGCGGCGTGGGCTACGGCTTCGGCTCGCTGCGCGCGGACGTGGGCTACCAGTTCGTCACGCTGTCCGACAACGACAGCGTCGCGCCGGGCATCCCGGGCCGCTACAACGGCACCGCGCACGTGTTCAGCCTGACGCTCGGCTACGCCATGAAGTAGCCACGAGGACGGCCCCGGCCCCTCGCGGCCGGGGCGGTGCCTGACGACGCCCGGGTCTCCCGCATGGGGGCCCGGGCGTTTCGTTTTCCGGCGGGCGCTTCGCGCGCGTCAGACGCGCAAGTCGCCCTCGTGCAGCACGCGGCCGGAGGCGAGGGCCTGGGCGGTGCGCTGGAGGCGCTCGGTGCCCATGCGCATCAGCATGCCCTTGAGGCCGGGCTGGCTGAGGAGGTGCTTCTCGAAGGCGGCGCGCTCCAGGCGCAGCACCACGCCCGGCACGTCCGCGCGCACGGTGGCGGAGACGGGCTTGTCCAGCAGCAGGGAGATTTCGCCGAAGACGTCGCCCTCGCGCAGCTCCGCCAGGGCCACGCGGCGGCCGTGGGGCTGCTCCAGCCAGGGCGTGCAGCGGCCGCGCAGCACCACGTAGAAGGCGTCTCCGGGCTGGCCCTGCGTCAGCAGCGCCTCTCCCGCGCTCACGGTGCGCAGCTGGAAGTCGCGGGAGATGGCCGCCTTCTGCGCGGGCGTCAGCTTGCTGAGGAGCGGGTTGCTGCGCAGGAGGTTCTCCACCATGCGCCGCCGGTAGAAGGCCTCCACCGCGCCGGCCACCGAGGGGTGGCGCGCGGCCACGGCGTCCAGGTGCGCGCGCGTGAGCTCCAACAGCACGGCGCGCTCGGTGGCCACCACCGAGGCGAGCCGGAGCCCCTCCGTGACGAGCGCCAGCTCTCCGAAGAAGTCGCCGGGCATGACGGTGCCCACGGACTTGCGCTCGCCGCCCTCGAAGGTGCGCAGCACGTCCGCGCGGCCCTCCACCAGCGCGAACATGGACGCGCCCTGGGCGCCCTCCTCGACGATGGACTGCCCGGGGAAGAAGGCCCGCACCTCCAGCGCCTCCAGCAGCGCGATGAAGGCCTCGCGGTCCAGGTGCGAGAGGATGGGCAGCGCGCCCGGCGCATCGGCCTCGGGCACCGGGGCCATGATGCCTGGCAGGGTGGCTCCGCCCGGAGTCGCGACCGCGCCCGGCGCCAGGGCGAAGCGCTCCGCCAGCACGCGCGCGGTGCGCGTCCTCACGGCCGGGAGCGCGCCGAGCCGGGACAGGGCGACACAGGCGGACACCGCGCGCAGCGCCTGGCCCGCCTTCGCCCAGGCCAGCGCGGCGGCCTCGTACGCCACCGCCGCGTCCGCCTGCCGCCCCAGCCACTCCGACAGCTCCGCCACCTTCTGGCGCACCTCCGCGTCGTCCGGGGCGGCCTTCGCCACGCCCTGGTACTCCGCCAGCGCCTCCTCCAGCCTGCCCTCGCTGGCGAGCTGGACGGCCCGCTCCCTGCTCACGCCCGTTTCCGCCATCCCCAAACCTCCGCCTACGCGCTCAGCGCGCGCACGCGCTCCGCCAGGTTCTCCGTGAAGAGCCGGTAGATGCGTAGCGCCGCGGCCTCGTGCGTGTCCAGGTAATGCTGGAAGTCCACCCGCGTCACCCGCAGCGCCCGCACCGGCGTGCGAGAGCGCACGTGCGCCGACGTGGGCCCATCCAGGATGAGCGAGATTTCCCCCAGGAACGCCCCGGGCCCCAGCGTGTTGAGCAGCCGCGCGTCCTGCCCCGCGCCGCTGTACACGTCCACCGTCCCGTCCAGCAGCACCAGCAGCCCCGTCCCCCGAGCCCCCTTCTCCAGCACCGTGGTGTCCGCGGGGATGAGCACCTGCTGCGCCATGCGGAACAGGTCCTTCATGTCCTGCATCGGCAGCTCGCCGAAAATCGGAATGGCCTTGAGGTACTCGTAGCCGTCCGGCGCCGGCATGGACGCGCGCTCGGATTCGGGCGGCGTCTCATCCAGCCCCAGGTGCCTGAGCAGCCGCGCGTGCTCCGCCTGCAGCGCGCCGTCCTCGCGCGCCGCGGCGGACACCTGCATCTCGTCCGCGAGCAGCACCAGCGCGCGCCACGAGTCGCCCAGCGCGTCCAACAGCGCGCTCATCCGCAGCACCGCCTCGCGCCGGCGCGGATGCCCGGGCGGCACCGCGCGCAGCGACTCCAATTCCGCGTGCGCGTTGCCCAGCTCGCGGTACACCGCCGCGGCCTCCAGCGGCCGGTGCAGCCGCGTGAGGCACTGGGCCATGGACTCGCGCGCGTCCAGCGCCCGGTACAGCTCCAGCGCCCGCTCCAGGCTGCCCGCGCGCTCGAAGGCCGCCGCCGCCCGCCCGCGCTCACCGGCCCGCAGCCATGCCTCGGCTGCCTTCTGCAGCGCGCCGGCCTGCTCGTGCAGCGGCGCCGCCACCGCATGCGCGCCATCCTCTTCCAGCAGGCGCGCCGCGCCCTCGAAGTCCCGCGCCCGCCGCAGCACCTCCACCAGCGACGCGCGCGTCTGGGCGGGCAGGCCGTGGGACTCCTCCAGCACGCGCTCCCGCTGCGACGCCGCCAGGTGCTCATAGGCGCGGACGGCCACCTCCACCGCGCCCTGCATCACCGCTTCCCACACGGTACGCGTGGCTGCCCCCGCGGGCACGTCTCCCCGCACCGCGCCGTCGTCGATGAGCCTGGGCTCCACCGTGGACCCCGCCATGTCGTGCACTCCCCCGGGGACACCGTGGGCCGCCCGTCTGGAGCGGCCCGCGTTCAGGTGTCTCCCACGTCCGTAGCAGACAGGGCGGGTGGGAGGCGAGCCCCGTGCGCCGGGCCCGCCTCCTCCTGGGACCGCGAAACACCCCTCCCCGCGCGTTTGACGGGTGGACAACCCTCCCCGCGCGGGAGGCTTGCGCTTCAGAGCTCCGGGAAGATGAGCAGGCCGCGCAGGGTGTCGATGACGTACACGTAGCCGTCACCCGGCACGCGGATGCCGATGGCCCCCTCGTAGAAGGAGAAGCCCGCCTGCACGTGGTCCGGCTTGTAGGTGTTGTAGTAGCCCACCTCGCGCGGCTGCGAGGGCACCGACACGTCCAGCACGCGCACGCCGTCCTGGTAGTGGGCGAGGTACAGCTTGTTGCCCTTCAGCTCCATGTTGTGGATGGAGACACCGGGCCGCAGGCGGTACTCGCCGATGATGCGCACCGCCGCCAGGTCCGTCACGTCCAGCACGCGCAGGTGCGCGCCCCAGTCCTCCCCCCCCTCGAAGGCGATGAGCCGGCCGCCCATCCGCGTCACCCGGCTGGTGTGGCTGGTGGCGCGCGCGTAGACGTACTGGCCCACCTCCTCCACGTCGTCCAGGTCGCTCACGTCCGTGATGACGTACCCTCTGTGCAAGTTGCTGATGTAGAGCTTGCCCTCGAAGGGGAAGGCGTCGTGCGGGTAGTTGGCGACCGAGGACGAGTCCCCGGTCACGAGGCGCTTGAGCAGCACGGGCGACTTCGCGTCCTTCACGTCGAAGATGAGGACCTCCGCGTTCGGCGACGGCGACATGGCGTACAGCCGGTCGCCTTCGACGATGACGGTGTGCACGTTCAGGCCGGCCGAATTCCCGGGCACCGAGCGGATGAACTGCGGGTCCGCCGGGTTGGAGATGTCGAAGACGCGCACGCCCTCGTTGGAGCTGGCCACGTAGAGCGCGTCGTCCTTCGCCCAGACGCCGTTCCAGTAGTTGTCACCGGGGAAGGAAATCGTCTTCTTCAACACCGGCGCGCGCTTGTCCGTCACGTCGTACACGCTCAGGCCACCGGGACGGGTGATGAACGGCAGGGACACCACGTACGCGTGGCCCTTCGTCACGTACACGTCCGCCGGCGTCGCCTTGCCCACCGCCGTCTCCGACAGCAGCGTCACGCCCGAGGCCTCGGACTCACCCGAGCGGCGCACCTGGCGCGCGGCCTCGAAGGTGCCGAACACCGCCGGCGCCCCATTGACGCACGTCTGGACGCAGCCCTTCAGCGTGAGCCCGTCGTCGCTGGCCTCGCACCCCACGAACGCGAACGCGGAGGAGCCGCCGTCGGGGCGGTCCGTCCGGGTGCCGAGGAACAGCCGCCCGTCCTCCGACTGCTGGTCGCGGAGGCCGAGGGTGGAGAAGTTGGAGACGCCACCATCCGTCACCACCCGCATCGAGCTCACGTCCGTGGTCAGCGGCTCGATGCCGTCGAAGATGACGTGCGTGGTGTAGAGCCCGTCCTGCTTCGCGAGCGTCAGCGAGGACAGTTTGCAGGCGGACACATCGAAAGCCTCATAGGTGCCGCACGGGACGGTGGTGTTCGTCACGGGCTTGCACGCGGCGAGTCTCCCGGTGTGCGCCCAGTCCGGGCCGTCCGCCATCCACGGCGTCACGTCGACCCTCTCCTTGGGCGGCTCCATCAGTTCTCCAGAGCACCCCGCCGCCACGCCGACCACACCGGCCAGGAGCCATCCGCACGCGCTACGCGTCCATCGCTTCATTCGAGCGATTCCTTTCATCCATGATGGGTGAGAGCGGCGGCGGCCCCCGCCCGGCCCGCGAGGTACAACCGTCCTGCTCAACGGGAGAACGAGCGAGGAGGCGAGCGCATATCGCTCGACCCTTCACGTTCCGCCGCTATGCCCGGGCGCGCCGGGCGTTATCGTGGGGCCGGGCCGGCTCATCCCTCGGAGTCTCGGAGAATGGATTCTCGCAACTCGGTTACAGGGAAGCTCCTCGCCGCGCTGCTGGCCCTGGCCACCAGCGGGGCGGCCCACGCGCATGCAGGCCTGCCAGAGACCTCCAACGTCACCATCCGCCGGGGCCACCCCGAGGACTTCTTCGTGGGCGCCACCTTCGGCGCGGTGATTTCGCGCGACAGCGGCCAGACGTGGCGGTGGATTTGCCCGGACGCCATGGGCTACGGCGGCTGGCGCCCGGAGTCCTTCCTGTGGCGCGAGGCCGGGGACATCATCGCCGCCACCGGCAGCGCAATCCTGCGCTCGGCCGACAATGGCTGCTCGTGGAATACGCATCCGTATTTCAAGAGCACCTGGGTGACGGGGCTCGCCGCGCACCCCACGGATGACCGCATCCTCTATGCCGTCACCGGCCGGCCCACGACGCCCAACGGTGTGTACCGTTCTCGGGACGGCGGCGAGACGTGGGAGGCCACGCCCCTGTTGCGCACCGGGCTCAACCTCAACGCCGTGCGCGTCTCGCCGGTGGACCCGCGGCGCGTGTACGCGTCCGGCGACGAGGGCGGCAAGCTGCTCCTCTTCCGCAGCGACGACGCGGGCGACACGTGGGAGGAGCTGCCGCAGGCGCTGCCGGAGCTGCTGCGCCCGTATGATTTGGTGGTGACGGCGGTGGACCCCGCGCAGGCGGACGGGGTGTGGGTCCGCGTGTCCGCGCAGGGCTACACGTACCTGCTGCGCAGCGAGGACCGGGGCCACACGCTGGTGAAGGTGCAGGAGCTGGACGACGTCTTCATCAACATGGACCTGTCCGCCGACGGCGGCACCGCCTGGGTGGGCACCCTCAACTCCTTCTTCCGGGGCCCGAGCTCCGGTCCGCTGGACAAGCAGCCGCTGCCCACCGGGAACGCGTGCGTGCTGCGCACCGGCGACGCCATCTATGCCTGCGGCTCCACGTGGCTGCACGACTGGGCGCTCGCGCGCAGCCGCGACGAGGGCGACACGTGGGAGCCGCTGTTCACCCTCTATGGCATCAAGGGCCCCGACCAGTGCCCCGCGGGCACGCCGGTGCAGCGCATCTGCCCGGGGTTGTGGCCGCAGCTCGCGGACCAGCTCGGCGCGGAGGTGTACCCCGACGGCGGCGTGATGGAGCCGCCTCCGCCCGAGGACGCGGGCACGCCCGATGCCGGGACGGAGCCGCCTCCCTCGAAGCCCAAGGCCGGTGGCTGCGACGCGGTGTCCGGGAATGCGGCGCCCGTCCTGCTCCTTCTGTCGACCCTCACGATGTGGCGCCGCGGCCGGCGGCGCTCGAACCGGTAGGCCCCTCACCATGAAGAACATCTCCCGGAAGCTGTTGTGGACGTCCCTCTCGGCCGCGCTGCTGGCGCTGACTCCCGCCTGCGACAATGACGACGAGACGGACACCGACGAGTGCGGCGAGCCGCTCTACGGCGGCGATGCCACCGACGAGGCGTGGCGCGCGATGGTGGACGCCCAGAGCAAGGCGACGGCCAGCACGCAGTCGGTGACGCTGGAGTCTCCCACCGAAGGGCAGCAGTACGTCACCACCGAGGCGGCGCCCACGTGGCGTTGGACGTCGCCGATTGCGTCGCTCGTGCCGGGCTCGGAGCCCGCCGCGCCGTCGCTCCCCGCGCGCCCACGCGAGGGACGCTCCCTGCTGGCGCGGCTGGGGAACCTGATTCTGCCCTCGGCCGAGGCGCACCTGCCGCCCTTCACCGGTGACATCTACTGGGTGCAGGTGACGGTGCCGGGCCAGAAGTGCCCGGTGGCGATGCTCACCTCGAATCTGGAATGGCAGCTCGACGCGGCCACGTGGGACACGCTGCGCGGCGCGGTGGACCAGGACCTCTCCGTCCAGGTGACGAGCGCGTACCTCGTGGAGAACCGCCTGCGCGAGGGCCCGTACAAGCTGGCCACGCCGCGCACCGTGCACATCGTGGGGGCGCGATGAGCGGGGCCCGCCGGTGGCTGCCGGCGCTCGCGCTCGCGCTCGCGGCATGCAGTGAGGACCCGGACCCCGGAGATGCCCGCACGCCGCCGGAGGAAATCGACTACGCGCACCCGGACCCGTGGGCGGAAGGAACCGTCGTTCCACCGCCCGGGCCCGGCGGGCGCATCCTCATCACCAACAGCCTCGACGACACGCTGAGCCTCATCGAGCTGGACACCGTGGGCACGCCCGGCTTCAAGGAACTGGCGCGCGTGCCGGTGGGGCTCAACCCCGTGGAGCTGGAGGGGCCGCACCACACGGCGGTGGCTCCGGACGGCGCCGCCTACTACGTCGGCATCTCCAACTACGTGCCGGGTGGCGGCTCGGGGCCGCATGGCACGCACGGCACCGGCTCAGAGGACGGCTACTGCCTCAAGCTGGATGCGCGCGACAACCGGCTGATGGGCTCGGTGCGCGTGGACCCGAACCCCGGTGACATCATCGTCAGCAAGGACGGGCGCACGCTGTACCAGACGCACTTCGACACCTTGAAGATTGTGAAGGTGGCGCAGCAGGGCGGCAGCCAGGACAAGATGAACGCGCGGATGGCCATCATCGACGCGGCCACCATGACGCGCAGGAGCATGGTGGAGGTGTGCCCCGCGCCGCACGCGGTGCGCCTGTCCGCCGACGAGCGCACGGCCTACGTCGCGTGCTGGTCCGACCAGGTGGCGATTGTCGACCTCACCACCAGCCCGCCCGGCGTGCAGCTGGTGAACGTGGCGGCCAGCATCGGCACGGCGGTGAGCCCCCGGCATGAGCCGTACGCGCTCACGCTGTCGCCCACCACGGGCGAGGCGTGGGTCAGCTCCATGGCGAGCCGGCAGGTGCAGGTGCTCAACCCCACCACGCGCGCCATGGACGCCACGCGCACGGTGACGGGGCTGCGCGGCGCGCCCATGTTCGGAGCCTTCACGTCCGACGGGAGCACGCTCTACATGCCCTACCAGGGCGCGGACGCGCTCGCGGTCATCGACCCGGTGACGGGCACCGTGCAGCGCGAGCGCGAGGTGGACCTCGCGTCGCATGGCTGCCTCAACGTGCACCAAATCACCCTGACGCCGGACGACAAGTACGGCCTCGTCGTCTGCGAGGGAGACCACCTGGGCCCGGGCACGTTGCACGCGGTGGACCTCGCCGGGGGCGCCGTGGTGGGCACCGTGCAGGTGGGCATCTTCCCGGACTCGGTGAGCATCCTGCGGGGGCAGCCATGAGGCGCGCGGGACTGGGAGTGCTCGCGGCGCTGTCCCTGCTCGCGGCGGCCTGCGGCGACGACGAGCCGGTGCCCGCGGCGGAGTATGGCGAGCGGCTGTTCAACGACTCGAAGCTGTCGGAGAGCCAGTTCAACAGCTTCTCGTGCGCGACGTGCCATGCGACGACACCTGGCGCTCCGGCGGGGCGGATGGACGCGGGGTACACGCTGCATGACTCGGCCTTCCGCAAGCGCTGGTGGGGCGGGTACGAGACGCGCCTGCTGGACGCGGTGAACTTCTGCTACGTCAGCTTCATGCGCGGCGTGCAGCCCCTGCCCGAGGACTCGCCGCAGAGCCGCGCGCTCTACGAGTACCTCGTCAGCATCAGCCCCAATCAGGACGCACGGCCGCTGCCCATGACGGTGGTGAAGAACGCCGCCGACGTGCCGCGAGGCGACAGGGCTCGCGGGCAGGAGGTCTACCGCGCGGCCTGCCAGGGCTGCCACGGTGAGCTGCACACGGGCGCGGGGCGGCTGACGGAGTCGGCCTCGCTGCTGCCCGAGGTGACGGAGGACTACGGCGAGGTGTTCCCCGGCGTGCCTCCCTCGCTGGTGGTCATCGAGAAGGTACGGCACGGCCAGTTCTTCGGCGTCGGCGGCAACATGCCGCCCTACAGCCTGGAGGCCCTGTCCGACGCGGACCTGGGCGCGCTGCTCACGTACCTGGACCTGTGACACCCACCGCGTCCGGGGCGTAACCTCGCCCCTCTCCGAGGTACGTACACGGGAGCACGCATGGGGTTCTGGAGCAGGCTGTTCGGACGGAAGGCACCGGAGGCGAAGCCTTCCGTCCCAGCTCCGGCCCCGGCGGCGGACGCGGCGCCGAGCATGGACCCTCGCGAGTACCTCCTGAGGCAGGTGGAGGCCGTGCTCCGCACCGAGCCGGGGGTGGAGAAGGTGGAGCGCCACCCGGAGCTCTACGGCCTCCGGTTCACCCGCGACGGGCGCCAGGGCAGCGTGTTCCTCGACAACCTCTACGCGGACACCCGCGAGGTGCCGCCCGAGGCGCGCCCCCTCATCATCCAGCGCTTCCTCAAGTCACTGCGGCACGAGGGCCCGGACTCACATCCCTGGGAGGACGCTCGGCAGCGCCTGTTGCCCGTGCTGCGCGCGTCCACCTTCGGCATGTCGCAGCTCGCGCAGCTCGAGGCGGACCGGGAGCTGGTGGGGCGGCGCACGGTGCCCTACCTGTTGGAGCTGCTGGTGGTGGACCTGCCGGAGTCCGCCATGTTCGTGCAGCGGCGGCACCTCCAGGACTGGGGCGTGAGCGAGGACGAGGCCTTCGCCGCGGCGTACGAGAATCTCGGCGAGCTGCGGATGGACGGCGTGGTGGAGCTGTACGACCGCGAGCCGAGCCCCATCTGGTCCATCGACTCGGGCGACACGTACGAGACGTCACGCCTGCTGTCCCCGGGGCTCCTCGCGTCCTTCGCGGACAAGGTGGAGGGCCGGCCCATCGCCATCCTCCCGGAGCGCGCCACGGTGCTCATCGCCGGGGACGCGAATCCCGCCACCGTGGCCCGCCTGTGCGAGAGCGGCGAGCGCGAGTACGAGGCCGCCACGCGCCGCCTCACCCCGGCGCTCTACACAGTGGGTGACGAGGGCCGCCTGGTGCCGTACCTGCGCCCCGGCGACGACACGCTCGCTCAGCGCGTGCGGCTGGCACACGTGCGGCTCGCCCTGTCCGAGTACGCCTCGCAGAAGGAGGCGCTCGACAAGCTGCACGAGACGAAGAACGTGGACGTCTTCGTCGCCACGCTCTCCGCCGTCGCCCGGAAGAAGGACCAGC
This sequence comes from Pyxidicoccus sp. M6, assembly GCF_055568925.1. NCBI lineage: Bacteria > Pseudomonadati > Myxococcota > Myxococcia > Myxococcales > Myxococcaceae > Pyxidicoccus > Pyxidicoccus sp. M6. Next base: position 12,561,981 of record NZ_CM145714.1, read on the forward strand.
GCCCGATTACGTGGTGCGTGTGGAGCCATGACGTGGACGCGCTGCTGCCGCGCGCGGACGTGGTGGCGGTGCACGCGGGCACCGAGGACGTCTTCATGGTGCCGTGGGAGGACGTGGAGCGGCTGGCGCCCGGGCACCTCACGCTGGCGCCGGAGACGTGGCCGCCGCGCCACCGCACCACCGTGAGGCCCACGCCGGAGGTGCTGGAGCGGCTGCGCGCCGCGCGGGTGGACCTGGAGGACTACGTCGGCAGCTGAGCCCGCCGAGTCAGCCCACCCACCGTCATCGCGTCAGGCCCCGGCATGTGGGGCCGTGCCCCCGAGGAGACCTTCATGCTTGCCTGCCTGGATGTGGACTACCGCGCTGACCTCACCGTGGCCGCGTGTGTCCTCTTCCGGGACTGGGCGGACGGCGTGGAGGCCTCGCACCGGGTGGACCATGGGCCTCCCGCCGCGCCGTACGAGCCGGGCCAGTTCTACCGCCGTGAATTGCCGCACCTGTTGCGAGTGCTCGGCCTGGTGCAGGAGCCGCTGGAGGCCATCGTCGTCGACGGCTACGTGTGGCTGGGCGAGGACCGGCCCGGACTGGGCGCGCACCTGTACGAAGCGCTGGGCCGCACCGTGCCCGTCATCGGCGTGGCGAAGACGGCCTATGTCACCACCGGCCCCGCCATGCCCGTGCTGCGCGGACAGAGCCTGCGGCCCCTCTTCGTCACCGCCGTCGGCATCGACACGGCGACGGCCTCGGACTGCGTGCGACGCATGCATGGGCCCTCGCGCATCCCCACCCTGCTGAACCGGGTGGACCGGCTGTGCCGCGAGTCGTGAGCCGGGCGCCACGCTTCGGCGGTGATGCCCTGCTCGCGGCCCGGTTGGCCGGTTCCGCCCGCCGGGCGCCGCGCTGCTGGCGGGCTCCCGCATGGCCTCATGTCGCGAGCGTGACGCCCTGGCTGCCCACCAGGCGGGGATGACGCGCAGCGGTGCAACGACTTCGCTCGTGCCCTCGTGGGGGGCTTCCCCGCGGGCGCGTCCTGAGCGACAACCTCTCCATGCAACGCCGTCACTTCCTCCGCTTCTCCGCCCTCGGGGGCGGTGCGCTCGCCCTGGGCAGCCTCGGCTTCTGGCGGAACGTCTACGCCACGCCGCCTCGGCCCGCGGAGGGCCCCGGCCCCTATGGCCTGCTGGCGAGCACTCCGGACGTGAACGGGCTGCTGCTGCCACGCGGCTTCACCTCCCGCCTCATCGCCCGCAGCAGAGACGTGGTGCCGGGCTCGCGCCATCCGTGGCACATGGCTCCGGACGGCGGCGCCTGCTTCCGCATGCCGGACGGCGGCTGGGTCTACGCGTCCAACAGCGAGACCTCTCCCGACGGCGGCGTGTCCGCGGTGCGCTTCGGTCCTGGAGGCGAGCTGAAGGACGCCTACCGCATCCTCTCCGGCACGGACGTCAACTGCGCCGGCGGGCCCACGCCCTGGGGCACGTGGCTGTCCTGCGAGGAGCATCCGCGCGGCCACGTCTGGGAATGCGACCCGTCACGTCCCGGACAGGGAGTCATGCGGCCCGCGCTCGGTACCTTCACGCACGAAGCCGTGGCGGTGGACCCGGTGGGCCGGCGCCTGTACCTCACCGAGGACACGTCGGACGGACGCTTCTACCGCTTCACTCCCGCGAAGTGGCCCTCACTGGAGTCGGGCACGCTGGAGGCCGCGCGCGTCGTCGGAGACGTCTTCAAGGGCGCGAAGGTGGACTGGGTGCGCGTGTCTCCGGAGGCGCCCGCGTCCGAGCAGCCCGCCGCGAGCGAGACGACGGTGTTCCGCGGCGGCGAGGGGTGCTGGTACGACGGAGGCGTCGTCTACTTCACCACCAAGCGGGACAACCGCGTCTGGGCGCTCATGCCCGCCGCCGGGCGGCTGGAGGTGCTGTACGACGCGGAACGCTACCCGGGCTCGCCGCTGATGGGCGTGGACAACGTCACCGTGTCGCGTGGCCGCGAGGTGTTCGTCTGCGAGGACGGAGATGACATGCAGGTGTGCCTGCTCACGCCGGACCGGAAGGTGACGCCGTTCCTCCAGGTGGTGGGGCACTCCGGCTCGGAGCTGGCGGGCGCGGCCTTCAGCCCGGATGGACGGCGCCTGTACTTCAGCTCGCAGCGGGGCATCGACGGGCGCGGCATCACCTTCGAGGTGACGGGGCCGTTCCGCACCCGGGCGGCGTGAGGCGGGCGCGGGGGCGTCCTGTTCGGAAATGTCGGGACATTTCGCGCGCAAAACCCCCGACATTTCCGAACAGGACGCCCTGCTCCCCTGCCCGGGGGGCGTCCGTCGCCCTGGAAACCTCACGTCGGGAGGCTTACCTTTCGCGGCGGATGCGCTCGCACCCGCCCTCTCAGCTCGCCCTCTTCGACGCTTCGGCACCGGCGCGCCCGGAGCACACCGAGCGTGTCGATGGCCCTGCTCATTCCGAGCCCTCCGCGCGCCCCGAGCGCACCGTGGCCGCCTCTTCGGAGCAGACCGCGCCTCCCGACACTTCTGAAACCGCGCCCGACCACCGCCTCCCCGTGCGTGAGGACGCGGTGCCACTGGCCTCGGACCTGGCGCGGCGGCTGTCGTCGCTGCTCGGCGTCCCCGTGCACCTGCGCCTCACGGACAACCTCGCCACGCTGGTCAGCTTCCGCCGGAGCCCCGAGGGCCTGCGCCTGCGCGTGCACCACCTCTTCCTCAGCGCACCGGACGCCGTCGTCCACGCCATGGCTCGCTACGTGGGCCGCGATGACGCCGGCGCTCGCGAGGTGCTCGAAGCCTACGCCCACTCGCGCAGCGGGCTCGTGCGCCGCGAGCGCCAGCCCGGCAAGCCCCTGCGCTCGCGCGGGAAGTGCTTCGACCTGCGCGCCCTCTCCGCCCGCCTCAATGCCGCCCACTTCGACAACCGCGTGCGCGTAGACGTCGGATGGGCGCGCAAGCCCGGCCGGGCCCGGCGCCGCAGCATCCATCTGGGTGGCTACGACTCGCGGCGGCGTGAAATCCGCATCCACCCCGCGCTCGACAAGCCGCACGTCCCGGCCTTCGTGGTGGACTACCTCGTCTTCCACGCCATGCTGCACGCGGACCTCGCCGGGCCGGATGCCTCCGTCACCGACGAGGACGGCCGCTGCGCCCCCGGGCATACCCCGGACTTCCTCGAGCGCGAGGCGGCCTTCCCCTTGCGTGACGCGGCACAGCGCTGGCTCGCGGAGAACCTCGCCTCACTGAAGCGCGGCTGACGCAACCGTCCGTGAACAGTGGCGGCGGCAGGCCCGAAGGCGGCATGCTTCCGGTCAATGCGCTACTTCAGCGTGGAAGAGGCCAACCGGCTGGTGCCGCTGCTGACCCGCACCTTCGAGCGCGTCCGCCCGTGGGTGGAGCGGGCGCAGCAGCTCGCGGAGACCCTCGGCTCGGACGGGAGCACCCCCGGCGTGCAGCTCGACTCGTTGCGCGAGGAGCGCGACGCCCTGGTGGAGCGCATCCGCGGCGAGCTGCTCCAGCTCACGGAGATGGGCCTCGAAATCAAGGGCGCCGACGGGCTCGTGGACTTCCGCGCGCACCGGGGTGATGACCCGGTGTTCCTCTGCTGGCGCTTCGGCGAGCCCGCCGTCACCCACTGGCACGAGCTGCAGGACGGCTTCGCCGGGCGGCGCCCCATCGACAGTCCGGACGACTTCGCGCCCACCTGGCTGAGCTGACGGCCCTCAGCTCCCGCCGAAGCTCTTCTGGAGCAGGCCCATCTTGTTGCGCGCGGACAACAACTGCTGCCGCAGCGAGTCGGCCTGCCGGGCCACGTCGTGGAACTCCTTCTCCTCCGCGGCCTCTCCCAGCGCCTGCGCCTCGTCGGCCACCTGGGTCATGCGCTCCTGCAGCGCCTGAAAAGTCGTCGCCAGCGCGGCGTTCTCCTCGGGCGTCTTCGCCTGCTGGCGCTGCTGGGCGAACTGCTGCATCTGCACGTTCAGCTCGCCCGCGCTCTGGCCCAGGTTGCCGTAGCGCACGAGCAGGTCCTTGAAGACCTCGGTGCGCGACTGGAGCTCCTGGGCGCGCTGGTGGACGGCCTCGGCCTGGGTCTGCTGCCTGTCACGCACCTTGGAGATGGCTCCGACGAGCGCGGTGACGCGCTGACGGAGCTGGTCGTCCATGTCGGCCAGGCTCTTCAGGGTGGCGGAGGCCCGCTCCAGGTGCTTCTCGGACTCGAGGGGGGCCTTCTGGAGCTGCTCGGAGAGGGCCTCGAAGCGCTCCAGTCCCTCGTCGAGGGCCTGTGCGGCGGCCACCAGCTCCGATTCCTGCGGCTTGTCGCGCTTGCTCATAGGTGGCCGGCACCATGGCACGCGCGAGGGCCGGAGTGGTGCCGTCGCTTCTGATTCCGGACAGAGCGCCGGCATACGGGCCGCTGCGCGCGGTGCCGAGTGTCCGCATGCTCGCAGCTCGGGGCATCCGGACCGCGCGGGACACCTGCCCTCTTGCCGGGAGGGTCCCTACCTTGTGCGGAAAGCGCGCGAGCGCGCGCGGCACACGACACGAGGAGAGCGGGATGCCCAGGCCATACAGTTTCGACCACTTCCAAGCCAAGAAGCCGATGCAGGCCGCTATCGGCACACCGGGCCGGCTCAGCAATGACGAGGACAAGCAGAAGCCGCTCAAGAGCGAGCTGTCGGAGAAGCAGCCGGACACCATCCCCGGCGCGCACCAGGGTGAAATCCACTACGGCATGGCGCACGCGGAGACGGTGAAGCGCCTCCAGGAGCGCCGCGCGGCCCGGGCCAAGAAGGAGGCCCGCGCCAAGGCGGCCACGAAGCGCCCGGCGGGTACGCGCAAGGCCGCCGCGAAGAAGGGCGCCGGCACCGCCACCGCGAAGACGGCGCGCACAGGCAAGACGGCGCGTGAGGGCACCAGCACCATGCCGCGTGCGAAGCCCATCACCCGGACGGCCAGGGCGGACGCCGGGGAGCACGTGACGGCGAAGACGGCGCGCAAGAAGACGACGCGCGCGGAGCCGGCGGCCGAGCGCACCAGCGCCCCGGCGAAGCGCACCGAGGCCACCGAGAAGCAGGGCCTGCTCGGGCGCGTGGTGGGCACGGCGCTGTCCACCGGCAGCAAGGGCCTGGCGCGCGCCGCCGCCTTCGCGAAGGAGGTCCGCGCCAGCAAGAGCAAGGCGGAGAAGTCCAAGACGGGCGCCAAGGCGGAGAAGCCCACGGGCAAGAAGCGCTGAAGCCCACAGGCTCGCGAATCCGCGCGAGCCTTCGCGTGGGTGAAGGGGAGCACGGCCGGGGCCTGTCCGGGCATGACAGCCGCCCCGCCTGCCCTCCTGCCCGCCGCTCTCAGGCCGGAGTCCGTGCAGCCTGCCCGCCCGTGCTCGCCACCGCGCGCCGCCGTCCCCAACTTCCCCACATCCATCGCCCGAGGTTCGCACCATGCCCATGGCTTTCTTCCGCTCCGTGCTCGTCACCGGCGCCACAGGCCGGCAGGGCGGCGCCGTGGCCCGTCAGCTCCTGAAGCGCGGCCACCGCGTCACCGCCTTCGTCCGCAACCCGGACTCTCCCGCCGCCGAGGAGCTGCGGTCCATGGGTGCCGAGCTCGCCGTGGGGGACTTCGACAACGTGGATGCGATTGCGCTCGCCGCGCAGGGCATGGACGCCATGTACGCCATGGCCACGCCTTTCGAGGCGGGCGTGGAGACGGAAATCCGCCACGGCCTCAACCTGGCGGACGCGGCGCGGCTGGCGGGCGTGCGGCACTACGTGTACTCGTCGGTGGCCGGCGCGGACCGAAGGACGGGCATCCCCCACTTCGACAGCAAGCACCGCGTGGAGCTGCACGTGCGCCGCAGCGGCCTGCCGTACACGATTCTCGGGCCCACCTTCTTCATGGAGAACTTCACCAGCCCCATGTTCGAGAAGGGGCTGAAGGCGGGCGTGCTCGCCATGGGCCTGCCGCCCACGCACGGCCTGCAGATGGTGGCGCTGGATGACCTGGCCGCCTTCACCGTGCGCGTGCTGGAGGAGCCGGACCGCTTCCTCGAGGAGCGCATCGACGTCGCGTCGGACGAGGTGACGGGACAGCAGGCCGTGGGCCTGCTGTCCATGGTGAGCGGCCACCGCATCCACTACGAGCAGCTCCCGCTGGACTTCCTGCGCGAGCGCAGCGAGGACCTCGCGGCCATGTGGGAGTGGCTGGACAGGGTGGGCTACCACTCGGACATCCTCACGCTGCGGCACTCGTACCCGGAGGTTCGCTGGCACACCTTCGAGGACTGGGCGCGCGGGCAGGACTGGAGCGCGCTCACCTCGCCCGCCTGGCCCCACGCGGCCGCGGAGCCCGTGCCGGGCACCAGCCACTGAGGGCTCCACGCCCGGGCGCCTCGGGGCTCGGGTGGACGGGCGCTCCGGGCCCCCGCTCCACCGCGCGGCTTCCTACCTTTCACACGAGGAGGAAGTCCCATGCCCATGCGAGGAATCCGGCTCGTCACCGCGGCGCTGCTCGTCGCCTCGGGCTGCATCCCGGAGGCGCGGCTGCGCCCCGCGTCCGAGGCCCAACCGCAGGAGGGCGTGAAGGACGCCGCGAGGGCTGAGTCTGCCGGAGTCGTCATGGTGGCGTCCGGCAACGCGTGGAAGGGCGAGCCGGAGCACCTGGAGCGCAGCCTCATGCCGGTGCTCGTCCGCCTGGAGAACCACAGCGGCCGGCCGCTGCGTCTCGAGTACCGCGCCTTCTCCCTCGTCGGCGGCGAGTCGCGCTTCCAGTACGCCGCGGTGCCGCCGCTGCTGCTGAGCCCGAGCGGAGGCACGGGGATGGGCGGCTCGGGACCCGGCGGGTCATTGGACATGGGTGCCGGGGCGTACCGGCAGGTCGACCCGCACAACCCCTTCGTGGGCTCGTACGGCCCCTACTACCCGAACACGTCCGGCCGGCAGTGCGTGGAGCCGCTGCCCTCGCCGGACATGCTCGCGAAGGCACTGCCCGAGGGCACGCTCGTCGACGGAGGCCGGGTGGAAGGCTTCCTCTACTTCCAGGGCGTGTCCGAGCGAGAGAGCCAGGTCGTGCTCCAGGCCCGGCTCGTGGATGACAGCACCCATGAGCCGTTCGGCGCGCTCGACATCCCCTTCCAGGTCCGCAAGGAGTGACGCGCGTCAGTGGATGGTGATGGGCGTCGTTCGCGTGGCCGGGCGCTGGAGCCCGTCCAGGAGCGGCGTCTCCTCCGTCATGCCCAGCTCGCGGCGCAGCTCCTCGCCGTGTATCGGCAGGCCGAAGAACGCGGCCAGGGGGACAATGTCCAACACGCCGGTGATGAGCGGCGGCAGCCCCGCGAGCGCCACGGCCATGCCGCGCGACGTCCCCGAGGTCAGCCCTCCCAGCACCATCCCAGCGCCCGTCACGATGCGGAGCCACCGCCCCGTCCGCGACGCCAAGAAGCCGACGACCATAGACACCTCCACGGGGCGAAGATGGGCACGCCCCATGGCCCCAGCAGGCGGAAGCACCCTCCACGCCTGGATGCATGGAGGGCAGCCGGCCGGGCCTCAGTCTTGGACCGTGGCGTCCTCCATGAGCCCCGGCAGGAAGCCGGGGACCGTCCCGGCCGCCCGCTCCGTACGCAGCGCCCTGCGCGCGAGCACCGCGTCCAGCGCGAAGCTGGCGAAGTCATACGCCTCATCGGGAGAGGGACGCCGCGCGCTGGCGGCGATGGCGGAGAGCTGTGCGCACGAGGACACCAGCGCCATGTGCGTGAAGGCCTGGGGGAAGTTGCCCAGCGCCTCGCCGGTGCCGGGCACGGCCTCCTCCGCGTAGAGCCCCACGTCGTTGCCCAGCCGCAACAGCCGCGCGAGCACCGCCTCCGCCTCGTCCCGCTGGCCGGCGTGGGCCAGCACGTCCACCAGCCAGAACGAGCACAGCAGGAACATCCCCTCTCCGCCCGCGAGCCCGTCCGGCGTGTGGTAGCGGTACAGCAGCCCGTCGGACTCCAGCCGCTCGCGCACCACCCGCACCGTGCGCTGAACCAGCGGGTGCGCCACCGGCAGGAAGCCCAGCGCCGGCACCAGCAGCGTGGACGCATCCGCCGCGCCCGAGCCGCGCGCCTGTGGAAACCAGCCGCCCTCCGCGCACTCCAGCAGGAAGCGCCGCAGCGCCGCGCGCTCCCGGGCCCAGCGCGTCAGCGGCGCCGGCAGCCCCCGCGCGCGAGCCAGCCGCAGTGCCCTGTCCAACGCCACCCAGCACAGGAGCTTCGAGTGGACGAAGTGCCGGGGCGCGTCGCGAATCTCCCACAGCCCCTGGTCCGGCAGTCGCCAGCGCCGGCACACCTCCTCCACCAGCCAGGACAGGTAGTCCCAGTTCGTCGTCGACAGCAGCCCCCCCGCGCGCGCGTACAGCCACGCCGCCTCGAGGAACTCGCCCGTCACGTCGAGCTGGAGCTGCTTCACGGCGCCATTGCCGATGCGCACCGGACGCGCGCCGGCATGGCCCTCCAGGTGTGTCAGCTCGATTTCAGGCAGCAGGCGGTGGCCCTGGATGCCGTACATGATTTGCACGTCCGTCGCGCGCCCCGCGCTGGTGCGCCGCAGCCAGTGGCGGAAGGCGTCCGCCTCGTCGCGGTAGCCCATCACCAGCAGCGAGATGAGCGTGAGCGAGGTGTCCCGCAGCCAGGTGAAGCGGTAGTCCCAGTTGCGCACGCCGCCGGGCTCCTCCGGAAGCGACGTGGTGGGCGCGGCCACCAGCGCGCCCGTGGGCGCATACGTGAGCGCCTTGAGCGTGAGCGCCGAGCGCCGCACCGCGCGCACGTGCTCTCCGGTGTACGCGCAGCGGGAAATCCACGTGCGCCAGAAGGTGAGCGTGTCCTCCAGCCGCTGGCGGAAGGTGGCGCGGTCCGGCGCGTCCGCGGGAGAGCGCTCGACGAAGGACGGCGTCCACGCCGCCTCCACCCAGGCCTCGTCTCCCGCGCACAGCTTCCACCGCGCGCGCAGCGCGTCCTCGCGGGCCACCAGCGGATGCGTCGTCGTCACCCAGAGCGCGTCCGCGCCGCCCACCACCTCGGCGGTGCGCCATGACGTGAGGCGCATGCGCGGGACGAAGGAGCCGTACTCGAAGCGCGGGGTGAGCACGACGCGGACCATGACCTCGCCGGCGAGACACCGGATGCGCCGGAGCAGCGCATGGCGCGTGCCCACGTGCGTGCCGCTCGCGCCGCCGGGGAAGACGGGCATGCAGTCGACGACCTCGAGCACGCCGCGCGGCGTGCGGAACGTCGTCATGAGGACGTTGGTGTCCTCCAGGTAGGAGCGCGTGGAGTGGAAGCGCCCCTCGGGAGCGACGCCGAAGCTGCCGCCCCGGCGGATGTCGAGGATGCGGCAGAACACCGAGGGTGAGTCGAAGCGGGGGAAGCAGGCCCAGTCGATGGAGCCGTCCTTCCCCACGAGCGCGGCGGAGTGACAGTCCCCCAGGAGCGCGTAGTCGGCGATGCGGGCCATCCGCACTCCCCTCTCGAATCGACAAGGACCGTGGGGGAGGCGCCGGCCCGCGCCCGCGCCCCACGGGCGGAAGGCCCGGCATCCGATGGTTCCTCGCCCGGTCCTCCGCCCTTCACCGATGGGGCTGACGCGCGCCCGGTGCAAGCGCGCCGAGGCTTCAGCGACGGAGCGTCACGGGATGGCCGCCTGCCTGCTTCCTCGATGCGAGGGAGGGACGGACGCAGCGATGCCCGCCCTGCCCGTACCCCGGGGAAGGAGCAGGGCCATGCGCCGCCGTGCCGCCGCGAGGGGACTCGCTGGAGCGCCACACCGCATGCCCGCTGCACTGCGTGGAAGCACACGCCAGCTTTTTCGCAGGGGCCTGCCCTTCACGGCCCCGGGGAGCCAACGATGTTCAACCGGTCGGAAATCCACAAGGGCATGAAGGTTCGCGGCAATGACGGCCACACCATCGGCCGCATCATCGACATGACGGACAGGGAGCTCATCGTGGAGAAGGGGCTCTTCCGCCACCATGACTTCGCCGTCTCCATCGACGACGTGCGCGAAGTCGTTCACGGCGAGGTCATCCTCAACCACGGACGCGACAGCCTCTTCGCCGCGCCCCGGGAAGTCCCTCCCATCCACCAGTGACGCCGGAGTCCGTCTCCACGGGGCGCCGTGCCGCTACGGCGCCCCGCTCCACCCCGAGCGCGCCTCCGCCTCGCGAGCCGCGCGCCGCCCTGCCTCCACGTCCACCCGCCACAGCACCGCCGCCCCCGCGCCGAAGAAGAGCAGCAGCGACAGCACCGCCTGCCGGCTGGAGCCCGTCAGCTCCACCGTGGCCGCGAACACCAGCGGGCCCAACACCGCCGTCACCTTCTCGAAGACGCTGAAGAGGCCGAAGAACTCCGCCGCCCGGTTGCGCGGCACCATCTGCGCGAACAGCGAGCGGCTCAACGCCTGGCTCCCGCCCTGCACCATGCCCACGCCCAGCGCCAGCGCGAAGAAGTGCGCCGCCGTGTGCATGAAGTACCCGAGGAACGTCACCCCCACGTACACCGCGAGCGCCAGCATCAGCGCCCGCTTCGCTCCCACCCGCGCCGCCCCCTTGCCGAACAACACCGCGCACGGCACGCCCACCACCTGCGTCATCAGCAGCGCCCCAATCAGCGCGCCACGACCAATCCCCAGCTCCGTCCCATACAGCGTCGACAGCCGGATGATGGTGCCGATGCCGTCGCTGTAGAGCAGATACGCCACCAGGAGCAGCAGCGCCTCGCGGTGCTGGCGCAGCCCCTTCAGCGTCTCCGCCAACTGCACGAAGGTGCCTCGCAGCGACACCCGCCGCTCCCGCCCGTCGCTCGAGGGCGAGGGCGAGGGCTCCGGAATGCGCAGGAACAGCGGCACCGAGAAGCCCGCCCACCACACCGCCACGGAGAGGAACGCCGCGCGAGACGCCGCCGCCGCGTCCGCCAGTCCGAACCAGCGCGGCTGCAGCAGCACCACCAGTTGCAGCGCGAGCAGCAGCCCTCCGCCCAGGTAGCCCAGCGCGTAGCCCGCGGTGGACACCCGGTCCAGCTCGTCATCCCGGGCGATGTGCCGCAGCAGCGCGTCGTAGAAGACGAGGCTCCCCGTCACGCCGATGTTGCCCAGGCCGAACAACACCAACCCCCACGCCCAGTCGCCGCGCCCCACTCCAGCCAGCCCCGCCGTGCACGCCACGCCCAGCGCGAGGAACCCGCCCAGCAGCGGCTTGATGCGTCCCGCCGTGTCACTCAGCGCGCCCAGCACCGGTGACAGCAGCGCCACCACGGCCAGCGCGACGGAGGTGGCGGTGGCGAAGCGCGCGGTGGCCACGTCGCGCGGCAATCCCTCCGAGACCACGGACGCGTAGTAGAGGGGGAACACCACCGCGATGACGGTGGTGACGTACGCGGAGTTGGCCCAGTCGTACAGCGCCCACGCGCGCAGCTCCGGCCGGGTGAGCCCCATGCGCGTGAGCAGCGCGTCCCAGGCCCTCATGCGTCGAAGTCCATGCCCTGCACCGCGTCGTCGGCCTGCGCCGCCTGGTACACGTGCCACGCGGCGGCCAAATCTTGAAAGGGCAGCCCCACCGCGCCGAACACCGTCACCTGCTCCGGAGACGTGCGCCCCGGCTTGAGGCCCGCGATGATTTCGCCCAGCTCCGCGTGGATGGCGTCCTCGCCCAGCCCTACGTTGCCCGCCGCGCCGCTGCTCGAGGCCAGCCCCCGGTGGTCCACCACGAAGAGCGACTGCTTCAAGAGCTCCGCGGACAGCTCCGCCTTGCCCGGCTCGTCCGCGCCCAGGGCGATGACGTGCGTGCCCGGCCGCAGCATGCCGGGCTGCAGGAAGGGAATCCGGCTCCACGTCGCCGTCACCACGATGTCCGCGTCCGCCACCGCGTCCGCCACCGACTCCTCCATGCGCACCGGCAGGCTCAATTCCTTGTACATGCGCGTGGCGAAGCTGAGCGCGCGGTCGGCCTCCGAGTCATAGACGCGCACGTGGTCCAGCGAGCGCACCAGCCGCAGCGACTTGAGCTGCAGCACCGCCTGCCGCCCCGCGCCGATGAGCGCCACGCGGCTCGCGTCCGGCCGCGCCAGCACGTCCGCCGACAGGGCCCCCACCACGCCCGTGCGCACCGCCGTCAGGTGCCCGGAGTCCATGATGGCCATGAGCGCGCCCGTGCCCAAATCGTGGAGCTGCACCACGCCCCGAATCGCCGGCGTCTGCCCGGGGAACTTCGCGTGCACCTTCACCGTGTACGCGGGGATGCCGGGCAGGCTGCCGGGGAAGAGCACCATCGCGGTGCCCTCCGCGTGCAGGGGCGCGCGGGCGCGCTGCGGGACCACCGTGCGGGCGAGGGCATCAGTGCGGAAGGCCTCACGCAGGTCTTCCAGCAGGGTGAGCGCCTGGAGGTTGCGGGACACATCGGAGCGGGTCAGCAGGAGGGTGCGCATCTTCCACCCAACCTAACGCCAGCGGCGCCGTCCCTACAGCGTCCCGTGCACCTCGCACGGGAGAAGCGCACGCCGGTCGACGGTGTGAAGCTTGTACGAAGGTACACACCGCACGAAGGCGGCTCGCCCCGAGGGGAGTGGCAGCCAGCCCCGGCGGGCGCCGTGCCGGAAGCAAGGGCGGCGGCGGCCCGGCATGGCGCCCGGGAGTGCGCCTTCATTGGGACGTGAGGGCAAGGCACGAGCGTCAGGGCGTGCCCAACATTGAGGCGGAGGTGGCGAGGGCGGGCAGGGCCTCGGGAGGTCGGCAATGCTGGAGCCGGATGCACGCTCCGTGAATAAAGAGGAGCCCGGTGGGGCGAGGACGCTCCGCGCCGCGGACTTCCTGCGGCAGCACCGCTCGGCATTGCTGTCCGACTGGGAGCAGGGGATGCACGCGCTCCACGCGGACCACTCGGAGCGACACTCCTGGCTGATGGACCACATGCCGGAGTTGCTCCTCGCGCTGGCCGAGGTCATCGAGCACGGCCCCGAGGGGCTCGGCACCGAGCTCTGGGACGAGCACGCGGTGATTCGGCTGGACCAGGGCTTTGATTTGGGCGAGGTGGCGGCCGAGTACGCGCTCCTGCGCAAGTGCATCCTGCGACGGCTGGAGCAGGAGCCACGGGGGCTGGCGCCGGGTGAATTGGAGCGGCTGGAGGAGGCGCTGGACCGCGTCGTCACGCGCACCATGACGTGCTTCTCGCAGGCCCGTCAGCGCATCCTCCAGGCGCTGGACCGGATGACGCAGGCCACGCTGGACAACCCCAGCGTGGAGGCGCTGCTGATACGGCTGCTCACCGTGCTGATGGAGTCCGCGCTCGCGGTGGACGCGGCGGCGGTGATGATGGTGGAGGGAGACAGGCTGGTGGTGCGCGCCGCGGTGGGACTGGGGGCGGACGTGGCCCTCGGCTGCTCCCTGCGGCTGGACGAGGGCTTCATGGGCCAGGTGGCCACCACGCGCAAGCCGCAGGCCCTGCGCTCGGCCTCCTCGGACCCGCGCGTGGTGATGCCGCACCTGAAGACTCCGGGCCTGCGCGCCGTCTACGGCGTGCCCATGATGGAGGACGAGCGGCTGCTGGGCGTGGCGTACATGGGCTCGCGCACCGCCTTCCTCTTCTCGGACCCGGACACGCTGCTGTTCCGCAGCATCACCCAGCGGGCCACGGCCTGGCTCGTCCAGGCGCGACTGCAGGCGGATGAGCGCAGCGCGCGCGTGGAGGCGCAGCGCTCGCTCGCGCAGCTCAACGCGCTGCTGGCGGCCACGCCCATGGGCATCGCCTTCCTGGACGCGGAGCTGCGCTACGTGCGCCTCAACCAGGCCATGGCGGACATCAACGGCATCCCCCTGGCCGAGCACCAGGACCGCTCGTTCCGCGAAATCCAACCGAAGGCGATTGCGGACCTGATTGAGCCCATCCTCCGCCGCGCGCTGGAGACGGGCGAGCCGGTGCTCTCGTTCGAGTTCGGCCTGCCCCCGTCCGAGCCCCGGGGCGGAGGCCGCACGTGGCAGGCCAGCTTCTATCCGGTGCGCACGGTCATGGACGAGGTGCTGGGCCTGGGCTGCACCGTGGTGGACATCACCGAGCACAAGCAGGCGGAGGCCACGCTCCAGCGCGCGGTGGACTTCCGCGAGCAGCTCCTCGCGGTGCTGGGGCATGACTTGCGCAACCCGCTCAACGCCATCAACGCGTCGGCCTTCCAGCTCTCGCGCACGGAGGTGCTGGGCCCGCCGGAGCGGCGCGCGGTGGACCGCATCCGCAAGGCCACCGCGCGCATGGGGCGGATGATCAACGACATCCTCGACTTCGCGCGCAGCCGGCTGGGCGGCGGCATTCCGGTGTCGCCCCAGCGGATGAACCTGGCCGAGGTGTGCCAGGCCACGCTGGAGGAGCTCCAGGTGAGCCACCCGGAGCGGCAGCTCGTCTTCGAGGCGCAGGGCGACGCCTGGGGAGAGTGGGACCCGGACCGGGTGTCGCAGGTGCTGGGCAACCTGGTGGCCAACGCGATTCAGCACGGGCAGGAGGGAGCGCCGGTGCGCACCGTGGTGCGAGGCGAGCCCGACGAGGTGGTGCTGGAGGTGCACAACCTCGGCGACCCGATTCCCGCCGAGCTGCGGGCGCGCATCTTCGACCCGTTCAAGACGCACGCGGGCCCGCAGGACGCGGCGAAGCAGAAGCGCAGCCTGGGGCTGGGGCTCTACATCGTCAGCCAGATTGCCGCCGTGCACGGCGGCCGCGTGGAGGTGCGCTCCACGGTGGAAGAAGGCACCACCTTCACCGTGCACTGGCCGCGCATGCCCCCGAGCGTGTGAGCTGGACACGCACCGGCCAGCGAGCCCCGCTCACCTGAGCGGGGCCCTGGCCTCCCATTACTTCGTAGCGGGCTTCGCGCCTTCCTGCGCCGCGGGCGTCAGCGCCAGCGTGTGCACGGCCTCGGCGAGCATGCGCGTGCCGGCATCGAGGCTCTCCAGGGAGATGGACTCATCCGGCGCGTGGCCGGTGTACAGCTCGCCGGGGAAGCCGGGCCCGAAGTCCACGCCCTTGGGGAACAGGCGCGCGTAGGTGCCGCCGCGCACGGAGCCGGGCTTCACATCCGGGGCATTCTTGTGGCGCTTGTAGATGTCGAGCAGCGTGGTGACGAGCGTGCCGGACGTGTCCGCCACGTGCGCGTCGCCCACGTAGCGGCCCTTGCTGTCCTCCTTCACGCGGCCACCGGAGTCCTCGCCCACCCGCTTCGCCGCCTTGTCGAGCGCGGCGTTGAACGTCGCGGCGTCCTGCCCCTGCGGCCGGCGCATGTTGACGCCCAGGGTGACGTTGCCGTCCTTCACGCGCAGCACCGTGGGCGCGGCGATGAGCGAGCCCATGAGGCCGTCATCCTTGTACGCCACGCCCAGCTTCTGCCCGAAGTGGTCGCCGTCGAAGCGGCGGGCCACCACGCGCAGCATCGCGGAGATGCCGTTGTCCTCCAGCGGCAGGCGCGAGGCCACGGCGGCCAGGTCCCACATCGCGTTGTGCCCCTCGTCGGCGATGGACGCGTGCACCGCCTTGCCGTGCGTGGTGAGCACCACGGTGTCGCCGTCGCGCTTCACGTCCGCCTCGAGCGAAGCGCGCGCGCCCTTCTCCGCCGCGACGGCCGCCTGCACGTCCGCCAGCGCCTGTTCGACGGTGCGGCCCGCAGAGGGCGCGAGCTTCAGCGTGGAGGCACCGGGCACCTGGGTGAGGAACTCGCCGCCGGCGACGTCCACCGCGCGCAGCGTGGCCTTCGCGTCCTTCACGGACTCACCGACGGGCGCCGCCAGACTCCACGCGACGAAGCCGGACTGCGCGGCCACCACGGGGTAGTTGGAGTCCACGGAGATGACGTGCGTGGCCTTGGGCTCGGAGGACGCGTACTTCTGCATGCCGGACCAGTCGCTCTCCTCGCCGTTGCCGACGATGACGAGCACGCGGCCCTGCGGCTTGAGGCCCAGCTGCCGCGCGAAGTCGAGCGCCACCAGCGCCTGCGCCAGCGGCCCCTTGTCGTCCTCGACGCCGCGGCCGTAGAGGCGGCCGTCCTGGACGTAGGGCTCGAAGGGAGGCTTCTTCCACTCGTGCGCGGGCGCGGGCACCACGTCGCCGTGGAAGACGAGGCCGAGGTGCGGCGCGCCCTCGCCCCAGGACAGCTCGAAGACGTCGTTGGTGCCCACTGCGCGGTACGTCATGCCGTGCGCCTTGGCCCACTTCTGGAGGAAGCGGCCCATGTCGGCGATGGCGGGGCTCTTCGCGGCGGGTACCTCGCTGCTCACCGTCTGGAAGCGGACGAGCTGCTTGGTCAGCTCCACCACCTCGTCGAGGGCGCAGGCCTGGACGTAGGCGGCATAGCGCTCGGCGGCGGGGGTGCCCTTCATGGCGCCTTCCGAGAAGCGGGCGGCGCGGGCCTTGGGCGTGCCCTGGCAGCGCGCGTCCTTGGTGGCGGCGGCGAAGGTCAGGGAGGGGAGGACGCAGAGGAGAGCGGCGGTCAGTCGTGTGCGCATGTGGGGGGACACCGTAGTCCAGGGACACAGGGCGGCCCACCCGCGGCACGGGCCATTGACCCGCCGGCCGGCCGCCTGCTCCGTCTGGGGGTGAAACCGGGCGCCGAGGTCGCTATTCCTGGGGCATGTTCTTCAACCCCACGAAGAAGCTGAGGATGCCGGGCCCCGACGAGGCACTGCCCGGCCGGTCGGAAGAGATGCCCGTCCCCGCGAAGCACGAGGTGCTCGGCACCCCGCTCAAGGGCCCGGTGCCGCAGGGCTTCGAGGAAGCCGTCTTCGGCATGGGCTGCTTCTGGGGCGTGGAGCGCAAGTTCTACCAGACGCCCGGTGTGTACAGCACCGCGGCGGGCTACGCGGGAGGACTGACGCCCAACCCCACCTACCGCGAGGTGTGCTCCGGCCTGACGGGCCACAACGAGGTGGTGCGCGTCGTCTACGACCCGAAGAAGGTGACGTACGAGCAGTTGCTGAAGGTCTTCTGGGAGAACCACGACCCGACGCAGGGCATGCGCCAGGGCAACGACGTGGGCACGCAGTACCGCTCCGGCATCTACTTCACGAGCGAGGCGCAGAAGCGCGCCGCCGAGGCCAGCCGCGACGCGTACCAGCAGGCGCTGAAGGCGAAGGGCTACGGTGAGATTTCGACGGAAATCCTCCCCGCGCCGCCGTTCTATTACGCCGAGGACTACCACCAGCAGTACCTGGAGAAGAACCCGGACGGCTACTGCGGCATCGGCGGCACCGGCGTGAGCTGCCCCGTCGGCGTGGGCGTCAGGGCCTGAGTCCTGCTGCATCCCGGGAGCCTTCTCGCGAGGAGGGCTCCCGGTGTCTCACCGGCGTGCGTGTGGCGCGCTCATGAATGAGCAGCGCCCGCCGCCCTGCATCACCTCCCTGCAACTCGAAGTCACCAGCAGCACGGTGCAAGTGCAGCCGCGCTGCGTCTTCACATGCGTCCACACTCGCATGAAACACGTGACTTACCGCGTTATCACGACTCGGTTTGACTTTGTCCACAGTCCGAACAATTAGAATCCCATCCAGAAAGGAATGGACCGCTCGGACGCAGTTCCTCCTCGACAGTCGTTCCGGTGTCCCCTCCCCCACTTTCTCCAGCGGCCCGCTTTTCCCCATGAATGTGCCGACTCCTCGCGAGCAACGCGCGCACGGTGCCCGCCAATGGCTGGCCCGTGCGTGCGCGGTCATCGCGGCAGTGGGTGTGGTGGCCTTCGCGCCGTCCGCGCAGGCGCAGGTGGGCACCGTCAACCTGGCCCTCAACAAGCCGGTGACGACGTCCACGAGTGAAGCAGGCCTCCCCGGCAGCTACGCGGTGGACGGTAACCCCAACACGCGCTGGGGCAGCGCCTTCACCACCAGCGAGTGGATTCAGGTCGACCTCGGAGCCTCCACCACCATCGGCCGCGTGGTGCTCACCTGGGAGACGGCGTACGGCAAGGGCTACACCGTGCAGGTCTCCACGGATGGCAACACGTGGCAGAACGCGCGCGTCGTCACCGACGGCGACGGCGGCACCGATGACCTCGCGCTGACGGCCACCGGCCGCTACGTGCGCATCCTCTGCCAGGTGCGCGGCGCGGTGGACTACGGCTACTCGCTGTGGGAGCTCGCGGTGTACGGCGGCTCGGCCGTCACGGGAGACCTCGCGAAGGGCCGGCCCGCCACCGCGTCCAGCGTGGAGACCAATGCCCCGGGCCTCGCGGCGCAGTACGCCTTCGACGGAGACGTCAACACGCGCTGGTCCTCGGCGCCGACGGCCGCGGAGTGGATTCGCGTGGACCTCGGCTCCGTGCAGCAGCTCGGCAAGGTGGTGCTCAACTGGGAGGGCGCGTTCGGCAAGACGTACGTGATTGAAGGCTCCAACGACGACGCCAACTGGACGGCGCTCGCGCCCACCGTCAGCAACGGCGCGGCGGGCATCAAGGAGACCACTGTTTCAGGCAGCGCCCGCTACGTGCGCATGCGCGGAATCGAGCGCGGTACCGGCTACGGCTACTCGCTCTGGTCCTTCGAGGTGTACGCGCCCGGCGGCGGCCCCACCGACCCGCCCCCGCAGACCACGAACCAGACGGTGAAGCTCATGTTCCCCGAGCTGGCCTACGCGAAAATCAACGTCTCGCCCGCGCCCATCAGCGTCACGCCCACGCCCGAGGAGGGCAACACCACGCCCTCCGTGCGCAACCCGCCCGGGCCCTTCACCTACGAAATCACCTTCGCGCCGAACACCACGGTGACGATGTCGAAGAACCAGTTCTCCCCCACGCAGCCGAACACGGACATCCGGCTCGTCGTCACGAGCTCCAACGGCGTGGTGCAGCGCGGACAGTCCGTCTCCGCGCTCGCGGTGCAGGGCGCCGAGTGGAAGGTGGAAATCTACTCCACGGGCACGGGCCCCGACGGGCGAGACCGCACCATCATCCCCGACCCGTACGTGGCTCCCGCGCCGCCGCCCGTCTCCGGAGCCTTCGCCGTCACCGCACCCGCCAACGGCGCGATGATTACCAACACGCGCCGCCCCACGCTCCAGTGGGCGGCCGTCACCGGCGCGACGAACTACAAGGTCTACCTGAACATCAGCCGCAACGACTACGACTGGATGGCGCCGGGCAGCCTGCTGGACCGCTACACGCTGATGACCACCACCACGGCCACGTCGTGGACGCTGACCGAGGACCTGCCGGACCGCTGGACGTACAAGTGGTACGTCGTGGCCACGCTGCCGAGCGGCGGCACCAGCCGTTCCGACCTGCGCACCTTCTCCGTGTACCTGCCGGTGGTAGAGACGGTGGCGGACGCGGTGCCGCTCATCAACGGCATCCGCGACCTCAACAAGAACGGGACGATTGAGCCGTACGAGGACTGGCACAACCCCATCGCCACGCGCGTCAACGACCTCATGTCGCGCATGACGCTGCACGAGAAGGCGCTGCAGATGTTCTACGACGCGAAGACGGTGCCCGAGGCCGGCTTCATGATGGGCCCACTGAGCCCGCAGGACATCGTCAACTTCCAGAAGGCCTCCGCCGCCACGCGCCTGGGAATCCCCCACATCGACGCGGGCGACACCATCCACGGCTACAAGACGAGCTGGCCCACCCAGCCGGCGCTCGCCGCTTCCCGTGACTTGGACACCGTCTACGAGCTGGGCGACATGCAGCGCCGCGAGCAGCTCGCGGTGGGCAGCCGCGGCACGCTGTCGCCGCTGGCCGAAGTCGGCACCAAGGTCCTCTACCCGCGCATCCAGGAGGGCAACGGCGAGGACGCGGACCTGGCGGCAGGCCTCACCCGCGCGCTCATCGCGGGCCTGCAAGGCGGCCCCGAGGTGAATCCGCACTCCATCTGGGTGACGACGAAGCACTGGCCGGGCCAGGGCGCGGGCGGTGAGGCCGGCATCACCTACGACGGCACCACCATCCACTACCACATGCGTCCGTGGCACGCGGCGCTCGAGGCCGGCACCAGCGGCATCATGCCGGGCTACGCGGGGAGCTGGCTGCTCGGCCCCGAGGGCTATGGCTCGGGTGACAACCCGAGCATCATCAACTACCTGCGGACGAAGCTCGGGTACACGGGTGTCATCTGCTCGGACTGGCTGCCGTCGGGCGCGTGGTCTCGGTCGGCCAACGCGGGCTCGGACGTCATGGGCGGCGCCACGCCGACGCAGATGGGCACGTTCGAGAGCGAAGTCTCCGCATCGCGCATCGAAGAGGCCGCGCGTCGCATCCTCGAATTGAAGTTCCGCATGGGCGTCTTCGAGGACCCGTACCGGGGCGGCCCCGGCGGCACCTCGCAGTGGCACACGGCGGACCACAAGGCGCTGGTGCGTCGTGCGGCGGCCAACGCGATGACGCTGCTGAAGAACGATGGTGCCCTGCCGCTGCGGCTGGCAGCCGGTTCGTCGATTGTCGTCGCCGGCCCGCGCGCGGATGACCCGTCCTGCATGGTGACGTGGCGCTCGGACTTCCACGGCACGGAGTTCGGGGACCTGACCATCTACCAGGCCATCAAGCAGCGCGCGGAGGCGGCGGGCATCACCGTCTACAAGGACGCCGCGCCCGCGGGCGTGACGCCGAACGCGGCCATCGTCGTGGTGGGCGAGAGCTACTTCACCCACGGCACCGAGTGGGACAAGGAGAAGCCCTACCTGCCGGGCGACCCCATCGGCCCCGCGCACGACGCGAAGTGGGGCAACCAGTACGGCATCATCACCGGCTTCAAGGCGCAGAACATCCCCACGACGACGGTGCTCATCCTCCCGCGCCCGTATGTGCTGACCAACGTGGTGCCGCAGACCAACGCGCTGCTGGTGGCGTACCGGCCCGGCGACTCCGGAGGCCCGGCCGTGGCGGACGTGCTCTTCGGCGACGTCTTCCCGCGCGGCATGCTGCCGTGGCAGCTCCCTCGTGGCATGGACCAGGTGGGCACCGACGTGGAGAGCGGCCAGTTGGAGCAGTGGGATTTGCCGTTCGATTTGGGCGCCACGGCGGCGCAGCGCGCGGAGATTCGCCAGAAGATTGCGGCGGGCCAGGCGATTCAGCCCATCTACGGCAACCCGCTGTTCCAGTACGGCGCGGGCATCCAGGGCTTCGGGCTGGTGGACGCGACGCCGCCCACGGCCTTCACGCTCACCACGCCGGCGCCGGGCTCCACGATTACGACGAAGCCGACCTTCACGTGGACGGCGAGCAGCGACCCGCAGACGGGCATCCACCGCTACGAGGTATACCTGGACGGCAACCCGTTCCCGGTGGCGACGGTGAGGACGCCGTCCGCGTCGCTCACGAGCACGGCCATCGGCAACGGGGCGCACACGTGGTTCGTGAAGGCGTACAACTGGGCGGGCGGAGTCACGACGTCGGCCACGGCGACCTTCACGATGAACGACACCGCGCCTCCCGCGGCCTTCACGGCGCTGGTGCCGGCGGCGGGCTCGACGGTGTCGGGGGCGATTACCACGTTCATCTGGGAGCAGACGACGGACGTGGGCGCGGGCGTGTCGCAGTACGTGCTCAACGTGGACGGCACGGACCGCTCGCCCACTGCGACGCCGCATGCGTATGTAGGGACGACGACGAACCTGGCGCTGGGGAAGAACGTGGCGGCGACGTCCAACGAGTTCGGCAGTCCGAACGACGCGGTGGACGGCAACGCGGCCACGCGCTGGTCCAGCCGCAACGACACGGCGAGCCCGGACACGGAGTCCATCACCGTGGACCTCGGCGCGGTGTACTCCATCAAGCGCGTGCGGCTGAGCTGGGAGGCGGCGTACGGCAAGCAGTACGTGGTGGAGACGTCGCTCGACGGGAGCACGGGCTGGCAGACGCTGCGCAGCGTGACGGCGGGTGACGGCGGCGAGGACGACCTCACCAGCCTGAGCGGCGTCGGGCGCTACGTGCGCATGCGTGGCGTGCAGCGCGCGACGGGCTACGGCTACTCGCTGTGGGAGCTCGAGGTGTACGGCGTGGGCACGGAGCAGCTCTCCATTACGGGGCTGAATGCCGGTAGCCACACGTGGCGGGTGAGGGCCGTGGACGGCGCGGGCAACAGCACGCAGTCCAACGGGCCCATCACCTTCACGAAGTAGCAGCGGGTGACACGGGGGCGGCCGCTACCGAGGCGGCCGCCCTCCACTCAGCGGAATGCAGCGGAGTCGTTCCACTCTGACACGGGAATGAAGCGCAGCCCCTCTGGTGGAGGAGTGAGGCCCATCACCCTGTCCACCACCGTGCGATGGAAGAGGTGCACGGGCGTGGCTTCCGCCAGCACGAAGACGAGGCGCTCCGCCTCGGGAATATCCGCGAGCACCGCCTCATCGAGCACGAGCCTGTCGATTCCCAGGATGGTCCCATCCTCGTCATCGACAGAGAGCAGCGAGCTCTCCCGATTCACACAGCCAATCTCGTTGAAGACATGCAGCAGCCAGTATCGCAGCACATCGTCCTTGACCTTCACGTCCGCGGGCACGAGCTGCGCACGGAAGAGATGCAGGTCCACCAACACGTCCTTGAGACGGTTGGAGAAGACCGGTTTCGGCAGGGCATGGTGGTCCACCATGATGGGCCTGAAGGGAACCGGCTCGCGCAGTCGCAGCCGGATGGGCTCCCCGAGCGTGACAGCCGTCCCCTTGTAGAAAGCGCTCCCGCTCTGGTCCCAACCGAGCAGCGGGTGGACGTTGGACACAGCACGCTCGATGACGAAGTAGTCGCGCTGCATGCTCAAGTCCCAGCGCTCAGGGGACGACGAGAGAGCGGCTTCCCGGTGACGCCGTGCACCGCTCCATGCTTCCGCCCGTGAGGACATGCGCGTCGCGGCTTGTCCGGAATGTTCTGCACGCCCGCGCACCCGGGCCCGCCCTCCTGGTAGTCACGTCCATCCGCGGAGAGCGTCCAGGAGAAGCGTGCCACCTTCATGAGAATCTCCGCGCTCAGCTTGTCGAGCCTGCGCGTGAGCTTCGCCGGGTCCTCGCAGAAAGCACCTCGCTCGAGCTGTGCCCTCACCCCGTCGAGCTTCGAGACGACGGCCTGTGGGTAGGCCAGGCCCAGGTCCTCGGCCCAGCCCGCGGCATGGTTACCCCGGTGCAGCGGCACATGGAGCTCGCAGGCGACATCCATCCGCGACGGGAGCATGACGCCATTCGGCTTCCGATCGATGCTGTAGCCGTACTCGCGGCAGAACCGCGCCCAGTCCTCGTCATCCGCCATGGCCTCGGAGCAGATGAGGTGGTGCGCGGCGATGGACCTCGGCCCCGTGTACCAGTCGTGCGACTCCGGCTCCCGGCCTTCCAGGATGGCCTCGCTGAGCCACATCGAGTTGCCGATGTGGCTCCCCCACTTCGGTGCGAACGCATGCTCGGGCTTCCTGCAGTACTTGCAGGGAGGCTTCTTCGGGGGCTTGGGCCCATCCCCAGGCTGGGACTGAAGGAACAGCACCCGACGGCCTCGGATGGTGACAGACATGGGAAGAGCAGACTCCCGTGCCCGCCACCTCCAGAACTGTCCCCCGGGGTACCCGGCAATCACCTTCACGACAACTCAGTCGTCGATGGCCGCGTAAGCCAGCGTCCAGAAGTCCTGATACACGGGATTGAGCGTGGGGAAGCCCGCGCGCTGGGTCATCAGGAGGGAAATCATCTCCTCCTCCGGGTTGTTGGCCCACGCCGTGCCATACCCCCCATCCCATCCATAGCGCCCCGGCGCCGCCGCCACGCCATCTCGATGCGTGACGATGGACACGCCGAAGCCCCAGCCAAAGCTCCCCCACGCATCGGGCACCAACCCCGATGCCACCTTCTGCTCGGGCGTGAGCTGGTCCGTCGTCATCGCCTCCACCGTCGGCCGCGACAGGACGCGGAAGCTCCCCAGCTTCCCGTTGCCCATCAGCATCCGCGCGAACGCGAAGTAGTCATCCACCGTCGACACCAGCCCCGCCGCACCATCCGGGAACGCGGGAGGGCGGCTCCACTGGCTGTCCTGCACACCGTCGTGCAGCTCCAGCGCTCCCGTCCCCTGATTGACCATGTACGACGTCGCCAGCCGCTCCAGCTTCTCCGCCGGCACCGTGAAGTGCGTGTCCTTCATGCCGAGCGGCTCGAAGATGCGCTCGCGGAAGAACGTCTCCAGCGACTGTCCGGACGCGCGAGCAATCAGCACGCCCAGCACGTGCGAGCCCGTGTTGTACATCCACCGCTCACCGGGCTGATGCATCAGCGGCAGCGTCCCGAGCCGGCGCATCCACTCGTCGGGAGAGTGCTGCGTCGCCGGCTTCGGCGGCCCGAGGCTCAGCCCGAGCTCATGGATGGCCTTCTCGATGGGCAGCGCCCCCGACGGCGGCATGACGAGCCCGAAGCCCATCCGGAAGGTGAGCACATCCCTCACGGTGATGGGCCGGTTCGCCGGCACCGTGTCATCGAGCGGCGCCGCGAGCCGCTTCAGCACCCGGCGATTCGCGAGCTCGGGAAGCCACCGGTCCACCGGCTCGTCCAGCCTCAGCTTGCACTCCTCCACCAGAATCAACGCGGCCACCGCGGTGACGGGCTTCGTCATGGACGTGATGCGGAACAGCGTGTCCCGCCGCATCGGCCCGCCGCCGAGCGCCTTGTCGCCAGAGACGTCCACGTGCACCTCGCCCCGCCGACTGAGCAGCGAGACGAAGCCGGGCACGCGACCTTCCTCCACGTGACGGGCCATGACGTCGTGCATGCGGCCGAGCCGCGCCTTCGACCAGCCTCCACTGCTCATCACCCGCTCCTTTTCGGACAGCGTCGTGTGAAGCTCAGGGGCTCAGGGGAAGAGGACGAGCACCGTCTCCATCGGGGGCGTGCGCACCCGGTGCACCGGGAAGCGGAGCTGCCGGACCTTCCCCTCCAGACACCGGAGACGCCTGGACGGGACCGCGTCCCGGGGCGACACGCGCCCCGAGGCGCTCAGCGTGGCGGACCGCACGCTCCCATCCGTCTCCACCTGTACCTTCAACGTGTAGGGCTGGGGCTTGCCGGTGAAGGCCACCTGCCCGCAGGCCTTCTGCAACTCCTGTGCGTTGGCGAGGCGTGCCACTTCATGCGGACCCACCCGGTCCGGCAGCTCGCCCTCGGGAATGGGCGAGGGCGCCAGCGGCCCCGGCCCGCACTCCCACAGCCTGTCCCCACGCACGCGGCCGTCGGGCAGCTCCACCTCGAGCAGCGGCTCCCAGCGCACCAGCCACGGCAGCCCGTCGAAGGCCGGCGCCCACGGGTCCGCCGCGTACTCCCGGCGGAAGAGGGAGTCCTCGAACGCGCGGCTCTCCACCACCGCGCTCGAGCCCAGGCGGAACTGCCCCGGCGTGGCCTTCCCGTCATGCCCCGGCTGCTGCCCCTCCATGCGGGCGATGACCAGCACCGCGTCGAGGAGCGAGCCGGTGGGCTCCTCGGACCACGGCGTCGCGTCGTACCAGCCGTCCGCGAGCATGAAGAGGTCCGTGCGCCCCAGGTCCTCCGCCGTGCGCAGGACGCGGGAGAACGCGCGCCGCCGCGACAGGCCCCAACCGCCGATGAAGGTCTCCTGCTGCTCCGCGCCGACCGCGCCATGGTGGCCCGAGACGGGAACGCGGCGGCACCACGTCTCCGGGGAGTAGAGCCGGGGAATGTCCGAGGGCGGCGGCACCGGCTGGCTCAGCGCGCCCCGCTGGATGCGGGTGGCCTGGAGCTTCGAGCTGAAGTAGCTGCCCGACATGCCCCCGCCGGTGGACTTCTCCCAGAGGCGCCGCGCCAGGTAGTGCTCCGGCGCGTCCGTGTCACACCAGTAGGTGACGGGCCCGTCCGCGGGGCGGTCATCCGTCCCACCCTCCACGCAGGTGACGGAGACATCGCCAATCCGCCTCGCCACCCGCGGGTCGTCCGCGCCGGGCGGAGGACTGGGGCGCGGCGGAGGCGGAGGCACGCGCTCGCTGTCCACGGGGATGAGGAAGCGGCGCTCGGGCGTGGCGGCGTTCTGCACCTTCAACGTGGCCTGCACCCAGACCCAGGGGCGCTGGATGGAGACCACCTGCAGCTTCGCGGTGGCGCTCAGCCGCCTGCGGGACTCGGGTTGCCGGAAGGAGCCGCTGTCGTACGTGTACTCGTACTCCACCGCGTCTCCCACGCGCGCCTCGCTCCACGCATTGTGCGGGGCGGAAGGCGCGCGGGACGCCGCGTCCTGGCCCGGAGCCTCGACGGTGCCGGGCACCGGCCGGGACGGGCCGGAGCGGAACTCGTCGCAGCCCGCGCCCGCCACGAGGAGCGCGGCGCAGAACGCTGGAAGACGCTTTCTCACGGCGCGCAGCATGGCATGGGGACGGGAGGGCCACCCAACATCGGGCCCCCACCAGGCAGGCAGTCGTGCGCCCGGCTCACGCGAGGTTGTGGAAGACGCGCTGGACGTCGTCGTCCTGCTCCAGCGAGTCCACCAGCTCGAGCACCTCGGTGGCCTTGTCCTCGGGCAGCTCGATGAGGTTCTGCGCCACGTACTCGGACTCGGCGGAGATGGGCGACAGGCCCTTGGCTTCAATCGCGTGCTGGAGCTGGCCGAAGTCGGTGAAGGCGCAGCGGATGATGAGCTGCTTCTCGCCCTTCTCGCCGGTGCCCTCGCCCATCTCCTGGAGGCCGTGGTCGATGAGCTCCAGCTCCAGCTCGTCCTGATTCACGCCCTCGGGGTTGAGGCGGAAGACGCCCATGCGCTGGAACATGAAGGCCACGCTGCCGGTGGTGCCCAGGTTGCCGCCGTACTTGTTGAAGTGCATGCGCACGTTGGCCACGGTGCGCACCACGTTGTCGGTGGCCGTCTCCACCAGCAGGGCGATGCCGTGCGGGGCATAGCCCTCGTAGAGCACGATTTCGTAGTTGGACCCCGTCTCGCCGCTGGCGCGCTTGATGGCCGCCTCCACCTTGTCCTTCGGCATGTTCGCCGCGCGAGCGTTCTGGAGGACCCGGCGCAGGGTGGAGTTGGAGTCGGGATTGGGCCCCCCGGCCTTCACGGAGATGGCGATGTCCTTGCTGATGCGCGTGAACACCTTCGCCATCTTGTTCCAGCGGGCCATCATCGTGGCCTTGCGTGTCTCGAAAATGCGTCCCATGGGTGGGAGTGTATAGGTCGGCCCCCCGACGCGTGGCTACTCCCACGCGGCTTCGCGCGCGGTACGGTCGTGGCCCGGCCGGAATGTGGCGCCTCCCCTACGGCGGGGCGGACGGCTCGGCGGGACGGACGATGGGCGGGCCCCGGGGTGTTGCTGCCCCAACACCCCACTCGGCTGTGCGGTCAGCACCCGGGTAGAATCCCCGCAGCCGGTTCGAGCCCATCCGCTACCAGGGCAAGCCCGTCGACGTCAGCTATACCTTCACCTTCACCTTCACCGTCGACTGCTCGAAGAAGCGGGACATGACGGCCGAGCAAGCCCCGGCATCCTGCGCCACCAGGCCGGACAGCCGGAACGGGCTCGGAGCTACCGGGCCTGCTGCGGTGCCGCGGCCATGCGGTTCGCGGCGCCGGAGCCGGGCCCGCCCGCGAGGGCGCGGTCCATGTGCGAGCCAAGCTTGCCCAGGGCCATGAGCCCCGCCATCCGGTAGTCGGAGATGAGCGACCAGAGCGGGTACTTGAAGGACGCCGGCTTGTTGCGCTCGATGACGAAGTGGCTGAACCACGCGAAGCCGTAGGCGGCCACGAGCGCGGCAGGCACGAGCAACCCGTTCCCCGCCACGGCGGCGGTGATGCCGATGCCCGTGCCCAGGCTGGTGCCCACGAAGTGGAGCCAGCGCGTGGACGGCAGCGCGTGCTCCCGCAGGTAGAACGGCCAGAACTCGGCATAGGTCTGGATGCGGTCGGACATAGGGTGAAGTTGTGTCCAGCAGAGGGCTCGGCGTCAACCTGCCCCGGGTCGGAGCGTGTAGGCACGGACACGGCCGGATGCCCGCCGGCCAACCCTCCAGGAGCCGCGCTTCCAGTCTCACGCGCAATTTGCGACAGGGTGTCGACAGGGGGAAGTCGGCTGCTCCGCGAGGCTCGCGGCTCGTGGGAGACTCCGGGGTGATGGCGGAATGGATTCCCAAGCTGAACCCCACGGTGGACCTGCGGAAGCTGGCGCTCAGCGCGGAGGAGGGCTTCGTGCTCTCGCGCCTGGACGGCGCCACTCCGGCGAGGAACCTCCCCGCCCTGACGGGGCTGCCGGTGGAGAAGCTGAAGACCATCCTCACGCGGCTCGTCTCCGAAGGCGCCCTGCTCCCCGCCGTCGCCGCCGCGAGCCCGGGTGCGTCG
This sequence comes from Pyxidicoccus sp. M6, assembly GCF_055568925.1. Classification (NCBI taxonomy): domain Bacteria; kingdom Pseudomonadati; phylum Myxococcota; class Myxococcia; order Myxococcales; family Myxococcaceae; genus Pyxidicoccus; species Pyxidicoccus sp. M6. Next base: position 12,590,246 of record NZ_CM145714.1, read on the forward strand.
CCCGCGCAGGCACCCGCGGCCCAACCTCCCGAGGCCACGACTCCGACACCGGAAGCCCATCCGCTCCAGGCCCGCGCGGCGCAGGTACAGAGCGCGAGCCGCCCTGCGTCGCGCCCCGGTGCTGAAGCAGAAGAGGACCTCCCCACGCTGGACCTGACGGCGCAGGAGGCCGAGGCGCCCTCGGAAGCCGACGCCTCGGACGAGCCGGAGCCCGCCGCCGAAGAAGAGTCGGAGGTGGCGCAGGGCAACTACCGCCAGCTCTTCGAGACGCGGCTGCACCCGCTGCCCGAAGACCAGCGCGTGGCGCACGCGCACTCGGCGGAGGACCCGGTGTTGTCGGCGCTGTGCTTCGACCCGGTGCCGGCGGTCATCAAGGCGGTGCTGGAGAACGCGCGCACGGGGCTGGCGCATGCGCGGCTGGTGGCGCGCCACCACCGCAACCCGGTGGGGCTGGAGGCGCTGTGCGGGCGCGCGGCCTTCGCGGCGGACGCGGGCGTGCGGCGGTGGCTGGTGCGCAACCCGCAGCTTCCCTCGGGCCTGTTCCGCCGGCTGTGGGGCTCGCGGCGCCTCATGGAGCTGCACAAGGTGACGAACGACCGCGACATCCCCGAGGGCACGCGGCGCTCGGCGCGCGAGGTGCTCCGCCAGCGCTTCGCCAGCGGACCGGCTGAAGAGAAGGTGGAGCTCATCATCAACACCGAGGGCCGCTCGCTGGCGGCGCTCATCGGCATGCCGGTGGACGGAAAGACGACGTCGCTGCTGTGCGGACGCACCTACCGCTCGCCCATGCTCATCCAGAACATCGCGCGCTGGAGCGCGGCCCCGCCGGCCCTCATCGCGCACCTGCTGCGGCAGGAAGCGGTCCGCCGCCAGCCGCAACTGCGAATGCTCCTCGTCCGCCATCCCAACGCCCCCGCGGACGCGAAGCGCGGCGCCTGATTCGAAGCAACACGGTGCTCGGCACGCCCCATCCCCGGCGGGGATGCCTGGCCCTGAAGGCACGATGCGGGCCGAGAGACACTGCACCCGACAGACCGGCTCACGGGAACGACTTGAGCCACGGGTCCGGACGCTCCTGGCAGCGTGCTGTTCGGAAATGTCGGGACATTTGCCCGGGCCGTTGCGGTGACGGGGCGAGAGCGCCGCCACAAAACCCCCGACATTTCCGAACAGCATGCCCTTGGCGCCCGGAGCGGTCGAACCGTCAGGAGGAATCGTGAGCCACCCCGTCGTTCGTATCGGTCTCGTGGGAGAGCGGAGTCCCACCGTGCGCGCGCATGGCGCCATTCCTGTCGCCCTGGAGCTCGCGGGCCGGGAGCTCGGCGTGTCCGCGGAGCCCATCTGGCTGAGCACGCGTGAGCTGCACGGAGCATCTCCAGACACGCTCACCGCGTTCGCGGGAGTCTGGTGCGTGCCCGGCAGTCCCTACGAGAGCATGGACGGAGCCCTCACCGCGATTCGCACGGCGCGCGAGCAGGGCATCCCCTTCCTCGGCACCTGCGGAGGTTTCCAGCACGCGCTCATCGAGTTCGCGCGCAGCGTGCTCGGCCTGCGCGACGCGGACCACGCCGAGTCCAATCCGGACGCCACCATGCCCCTGGTCGGCGCCCTCTCCTGCTCGCTCGTCGGCGTGCGCGGCAAGGTGAAGCTGAGCGAGGGCTCCCAGGCGGCCCGTGCCTTCGGCCACACCGAATCCACCGAGGCCTACCACTGCAACTACGGCCTCAATACGCGCTACCGGCACGTGCTCGACGGCACACCGCTGCGCATCACCGGCGAGGACGAAGAGGGCTCCGTGCGTGTGGTGGAGCTCACCGGGCACCCGTTCTTCCTCGCCACACTCTTCCAGCCCGAGCTGAGTGCGAGCACGGGACAGCCGCATCCGCTCGTACAGGCGTTCCTCGCGGCTGCCTCCGCGCGGGCCGCACGGATGCAGCCCACGAAGAGCGTTGGCTGATACCAGGACACGGCCCCTCCGAGCACTTCACGAGGGGCCGCCCGACAAGCCTCAGTGCTTGAACGCCACCGCCACCGCGTCCACGAGCGACGTCGTCGGCCGGCCGATGAGCTTGCGCAGGGTGCCGGAGCTGTCGTTCAGCTCGCCGCGAGACGCGCCGACGTCGGAGTCCGCCAGAATCTCGGCGAACGGCCCCGGCACACCGGCGCCCGTGAGGATGCCCTGGTACTCCTGGGACGGCAGGCTGTTGTAGGCAATCGCCTTCCCCGCCTTGCGAGACACCTCGGCGGCGAGCTCGGCCATGGTGAACGGGGCGTCACCCGCCAGCTCGTAAATCTTGTTCTCGTGCCCCGGCGTGGTGAGCACCGCCGCAGCGGCCGCCGCGTAGTCCGCACGGGTGGCCGCCGCGATGCGACCCTCGCCCGCGCTGCCCACCATGGCCCCCTGCGCCAGCGCCGTCCCGAGGTGCTCCGTGTAGTTCTCGAAGTACCAGCCATTGCGCAGGAACACGAAGGGCACGCCCGAGGCGCGGATGGCCTCCTCCGTGGCCTTGTGCTCCTTCGCCAGCGCCATGCGCGAGGTGTCCGCGCGCAGGATGCTCGTGTACGCCAGCAGCTTCACGCCGGCCTTCTTCGCCGCGTCCACCACGGCCTTGTGCTGAGGCGCCCGCTGCCCCACCTCGTTGCCGGAGATGAGCAGCACCTTGTCCACCCCGGCCAGCGCCGGCCCCAGCGTCTCCGGCTTGCTGTAGTCCGCCTGACGGACCTGCACGCCGCGCGAGGCGAAGTCGCCAGCCTTCGCGGGGTCGCGGACGCCCACGGCGACCTGGCTGGCGGGAACCTTCTTGAGCAGCTCCTCGACGACGAGACGGCCGAGCTTCCCGGTGGCACCGGTGACGAGAATCATGGGGTGAATCTCCAGAAACGAAGTGGGTCCTGCGTTGAATCGCGAGACTCACCGTAACGGCGGTACTAACTTTCCGTAAGTACCTACCTTGAGGTAAGCTACTGACATGACGGCGAGCAAGCAGCCCAAGCACCTGCGCAAACAGATGGCGAAGTGGGCGGAGCAGCGGGGCGATGTGTACGCGGCGGAGTGCCCTTCCCGAGGCGTGCTGGAGCACGTCACCAGCCGCTGGGGCGTGCTGGTGCTGGTGGCCCTGCAGGACGGCACGCACCGCTTCAGCGAGCTGCGGCGGAAGGTGTCCGGGGTGAGCGAGAAGATGCTCGCCCAGACGCTCCACGCCCTGGAGGAGGACGGCTTCGTCCTGCGCGAGGTCCACCCGGTGATTCCCCCGCACGTGGACTACAGCCTCACCCCCATGGGCGAGGAGGTCGCCACCCACATGGAGGCGCTCACCGACTGGATTGAGGACAACCTGCCCCGCGTCTTCGAGGCGCGGGCGAAGCAGGCCCAGTCTCCCCGGAAGAACGCCAGCGAGCCCCGGGCCCGCCGCCTCACGGCCGGCGCGCGGTGAGGATGGGCTGGTAGAAACCCGTCTCCTCCGGCGAGTACCACCGCGTGTCCATCAGCCCGGCCCGCGTCAGGGCCCGCTCCAGCTCCACGCGGTGCAGGGCGCGGTACACGCCGGTGTGCTCGGTGGTCTGCCACCCGCTGCCCTCGGGGCGCAGGATGAACTGGTGCACCGTGTACGTCCGCCCGTCCGCGGACCAGTCCCAGAGCTGGAAGAGGATGCGGCGTCCCTCGGGCGCATCCAGCACCCGCTCCGAGGTGAAGCGCGGCTGCTGCGCCACCAGCGTGTCGTAGTCGCGGATGCTCAGCGCCAGGAGGCCTCCCGGTACCAGCTTCGCCGCCATGGCGTGCGCGGCCGCGTCCAGGTCCTCGTCGGTGAGCAGGTGCGGCACCGCGTTGTCGAAGGCGATGACGACGGGGAAGGTGCCAGCCACCTGCGTGTCCAGCGTGCGCATGTCCGCCACGCCGGTGGAGAGGTGGACGTTCATCTTGCGGGCCTCGCGCTCGGTGCGGGCCACGGCGGCGGGGCTCAAGTCCGTGGCGTGGACGGTGTAGCCGCGAGCCGCCAGCCCCAGCGCCTGGGTGCCGATGCCACACGCACAGTCGAGCACGCGCCGGGGCGGAGGCTCGCCACAGCGGCGCAGCAGGGCATCCAGCGCGGCGCCCTGCCGCTCCACCGTCTGCGTCCAGTTGGCGAAGAGCAGGTGGTACTCCTCCGCCAGTCCCTCGTAGAACCCCAGCACCGCGTCACTCATGTGCGGCGATTCCTACCACTCATGGCGGGGCGCGCACCTTCTCTCGCGCACACGGACGTCCCTTGGTGGACCGTCGCTCATGGGCCGAAGGAGCGCCCCTCCAGCGACTCGATGGCGGCGCGGATGTGCGCCGGGACGGGGACCTTCTCGTGGGTGCCGTACTTCAGGGTGACGATGACGCAGCCGCCGCGGGTGTAGAGGAGGCCGTCCTCCTCGTTGGCCACCGCGTGCTCAATCGTGATGGACGAGGTGCCGATGCGGGTGACGCGCGTGCCGGCGAGCAGGCGCGCGGGGAAGACGACGGGGCGCAGGTACTCCGCGTGGGTTGCCGCCAGAATCGGACCGATGCCGCCCGGCGTCCGGTCCTCCCCCGCGCCCGAGGGGCCGGTGAGGCCGACGCGGGCGAAGTAGGCGATGCGGGAGGACTCGAACCAGGTGAAGGTGCGGGCGTTGTTGGCGTGGCCGAAGGCGTCCATCTCGCTCCAGTGGAGCGTGAAGGGGACGACGACGGGGAAGTCCTTCAGGGGGGAGTGCGACATGCCGGCCAGGGTGCCCCAGGGCGAGCGTCCAGGGAACGAAGAACCGTGCCCGCCTACTCTCCAGACAAGGGCCGGGGCCGTGGTAATTCAGGACACGTATGCGCTCCCGCCTCCTGATTCCCGTGCTCGCCGTCGCAGGCACCGCCACGCCGACCTGGGCTCGCGAGCCCGCGCCGGCCCCCGCGTCCTCCGCGAAGCCCACTGCGTCTCCGTCGGCCTCCGCCCCCGTTGCGCAGGCGGCGCCCCAGCCCACCGCGAGCTCCGCGAAGCCCGCAGCCGCATCGACGGCCACTCCGCCTGCCGTGCCCGCGACGCCGTCCGCCGCTCCGCCGGCCTCGACGGCCCAGGCCCCCGCGCCCGCCGCACCTTCCGTGCGCTACCGCGTCCCCACCTCCGAGGCCCCGCGCCACGTCATCGCCGGGGGCAAGGGCCGCGCGACGCTGCTGCTCAATCAGTCCACGGGCGCCACCGCCGCATCCGTCACGCTGCTCGAATTGCAACCCGGCGCCGAGGTGCCCGAGCACACCCACGACGCGAGCGCCGAGATTCTCTACATCGAGCAGGGCACGGCGGAGATGACCGTCAACGGAGAGAAGCTGCGCGTCGGCAAGGCAGACGCCGTCTACATCCCCGCGGGAGCGAAGCACTCCGCGCGCGTGGTGCCGGGCGCGACGTTCAAGGCGGTGCAGGTGTACGCCGGCCCCGGCCCCGAGCAGCGCTTCACGCAGGGCCCCCTGGAGAAGCCGCCCCATGGCCGCTGAGCGGAACCAGGCGGCCGCACGAGCGAAGGAGCCCGACGAATCCTCGCCGCTCCATGTAACCACTGAACGCCCCCAGCCGGTGTCACCGCGCGAGGGCGTGCCCGTCTCCGAAAGCGGCACGGCGACGAATCCGCACCGGCGCGCGGACATGGTGCGCTGGCTCCACCCCGCCCAGCTCCTGCGCACCGGCCTGGACGCCCTCGTCGCGGCGGTGTTCGGCGCCCGAGCGGACCACCGCCTCATCGAGGCCGTGGTGCGGCCGCAGGCCCCCTACTTCGACTACTCGCAGGAGACGCTGCCCGAGGGCGACTTCTGGCTCGACTACGTGGCGGACACCGGCGACGGGTGGAACTCCACGTACACCATCGCCCGGCTGCTCGCGCTGCCCCGGCTGACGCTGCCGGTGCGCGGCACCTCCCGAGGCGAGCCGCACGAGACGCAGCGTGGCCGCGTCCTCGTCTTCGGCGGTGACGGCGTGTACCCCGGCGCCAGCCGCGAGACGTACGAGGAGCGGCTCGTGCAGCCCTACGAGGCGGCCATGCGCCGCTCTCACACGCCCAACCCGGACCTGTTCGTCATTCCGGGCAACCACGACTGGTACGACGGGCTCTCCGCCTTCATGCGGCTGTTCTGCGCCAACCGGTGGATTGCGGGCCGGCGCACGCGGCAGAGCCGCAGCTACTTCGCGCTGAAGCTGCCGCACCGCTGGTGGCTCATCGGCACGGACGTGCAGCTCAACAGCGACATCGACGTGCCCCAGGTGGAGTACTTCCGCGAGGTGGCCCAGCACATGGGGCCGGATGACCGCGTCATCCTCTGCAACGCGGAGCCCGCGTGGATTCTCGCGGCGGCCTCGCGGCGCAAGGGCAGCTACCTGGAGAACAACCTCGAGTACCTCCAGGAGAAGGTGCTCGGCCGGCGCATCAGCGTCTTCCTCGCCGGTGACTTGCACCACTACCGCCGCCACGAGGACGCGGCGGGCCGGCAGAAAATCACCGCGGGCGGAGGCGGCGCCTTCCTGCACCCCACGCACGCGCCGGCCGCGCACGTGCTGCGCGACGGCTACCGGCTGCAGAAGAGCTTCCCGGACGAGCGCACGTCGCGGAAGCTCGCGCGGAAGAATCTCTTCCTCATCCGCCACAGCCCGCTCTTCGGACTCATGACGGGGGCGCTCTACCTGCTGCTCGCGCTGGCGGCGTACGCGGAGGTGGGCTCGCTGGGGCTGACGAAGCTGCCCCAGGTCGTCATGGCCGTGGCCAACAGCATGGTGAGCCGGCCGTGGACGATGGTGCTGGGGCTGGCCACCATCGGTGGGCTCATCGGCTTCGCGGACTCGCACTACGGGAGGTGGCGCACGCTGGCGGGGACGCTCCACGGACTGGGCCACATCCTCGGCGCCTTCTTCACCGCGTGGGGCGCCACGTACTTCACGGTGAGCTGTCTCGGAGTGTGTCCGGACCTGACGGCGGACGGGATGCACTGCACGGCGGGCTGGGCGCACCTGGCGGGCAAGTTCCTCCTGTCCTCGGGCTTCACCTTCCTCGGCGGCTTCCTCGTCGGCCCGTTCGTCATGGGCCTGTACCTCTGGCTGAGCGTCAACCTCTTCGGGGCCCACTCCAACGAGGCGTTCATCTCGCTGGCGCTGCCGGACTGGAAGAACTTCCTGCGCCTGCACATCAACGAGGACGGACACCTCAAGGTGTACCCGGTGGGCGTCGAGCGCGTGCCGCGCAAATGGAAGGAGACTCACGCCGGCCCGTACGTCCCCGCCTTCGACCCGGATGACCCGAAGGCCACGCCGCCCGTGCTGATTGAGCCGCCCATTCGCGTGTAGCGCCCGCCTGCCCCACGGCCCTCCAGGCATGTGCTGCCTGGAGAGCAGGCAGGCGCCATGGCCTCCCCAAGTGCCGCGTGAATCTCCACCGTGTGGAGCCTTCCAAGCCAGGGACAAGGAGGCTTCACGTGACGACTCGAAAGAACACGACGGTTCGGAAGACGGCGGCGGCGGTGCTCCTCTCCACGGTGATGGTGGGCGCGGGCTGCGCCACTCCGGGGAAGCGCACGGCGACGGGCGCGGCGGTGGGCGGAGTCGCGGGCGCTGGCGCGGGTGCCGTCGCCGGAGGCTGGAAGGGCGCGGCCATCGGCGCGGCGGCGGGCGCGGCGGTGGGTGCCGGCGTGGGCAACTACCTCGACAAGCGCGCACAGGAGCTGGAGAAGGTCGCCGAGACGCGCAAGACGGACCACGGCCTGCTGGTGAATCTCCAGAACGAGCTGCTGTTCGAGACGAACAGCGCCGTGCTCACCGACAGCGCGGTGCAGCAGCTCACGCGGATTGGCGACATCCTCGCGAAGTACCCGGATGACCGCATCACGATTGAGGGCCACACGGACAGCCGGGGCACGGAGCCCTACAACGAGTCGCTGTCGCTGCGGCGCGCGGACGCGGTGGCTCGCGTGCTGAAGGGGCGCGGCGTGGAGGAGCGGCAGATGGTGGTGCTCGGCCAGGGTGAGACGGAGCCCGTCGCGCCCAACTCCACCGACCAGGGCCGCATGGCCAACCGCCGCGTCGAGCTGCACATCGACATGCCCCAGGTGACGGGTCGCGGCTGAGCACACGTCCATCGCGTCCCGGGGTAGAAGGGCGCCATGGACGTCTGCTTCTTCCTCTCCCCCGGCGAAGGCCTCACCGGCGTGCTCACACCGGAGCGGCTCACGGCGTTCCGCGTCTGGTTCATCCACGAGTGGACCTCGAATGCGCCCGCGGGCGAGGAGATGGATGAGGACCTCCAGGCCACGGTGGACCTCGTGGACCACCTCCTGCACCAGGGCGCGGCGGCGCTGGCCCGGCCGCCCGAGCGCTTCCAGGACGCGGTGGTAGACCTGCTCGATGACCTGTCCGACTTCTTCGTCCGGGGCGAGCACGCGGCGGGCAGCGCGCTGGGACGAGCCACCGATTTGTCACCGGATGACAGGGACGTGCAGGCGGCGGAGGCGGTCATCGGCTCGGCGTGTCCGGAGCGGACGCGCCAGCTCTGGAGGCACCTCGTCTGGGGCCGCGCGCCGGGCATGGCCGTGGGCGAAGGCATCGGCCTGAAGCGTCAGGTTCCCTCGCTGGGGTACTGGACGGCCACCGAGGTGAAGCAGGTGCGCGACGACCTCCGTGAGCACTTGAGCGGACCGCCGGACTACAAGCCCGTGCGAGGCATGGCGCGCTTCACCTCCATGCTCCAGCGCGGACTGTCGCTCGCGAGCCGGGGCAATCCCGCCGTCGCGCTCGACGCGGTGACGCGTGCGGTGGACCGGGCGGCGAGCGCACACGCGGGACTGCTCTTTGCTCGCTGATGTCGATGCCATTGCCGCGAACCGCACCACCTGCGAGAGCACCGGGCTGCTCTTCACCGGCTGACCCTCCCAGCAGACCCGTCACGCGGTGCGCTCCCCCGCGAAGCCTCACGTAGCCCTGTCACGGAGGAGCGCGGTATGTACTCCGTCGGCGGTGCGGACCGTCCCGCCACGAAGGAGTCGCTCACGTGCGCTGCATCATCCGCAGGCTCACCCTGCTCTCCGTCCTCCTGCTGTCCCTCACCGCGAGCCGCGCCGACGCCGCGCCCCAGCCCCAGGGCCCGCTCGTCGCGCGCATCGACGCCTTCGTGCGCGCGGAACTGGACCGCCAGAAGGTGCCCGGCGTCGGCATCGGCGTCGTGAAGAACGGCAAGGTCCTCGTCGCGAAGGGCTACGGCTTCGCCAACCTGGAGCACCAGGTCCCCGCCGGCCCGGAAACCATCTTCCAGGCGGGCTCCCTCGGAAAGCAGTTCACCGCCATGGCGGTGATGCTCCAGGTCGAAGCAGGGAAGCTCTCCCTCACGGACCCGATTTCGAAGTTCTTCCCCGACGCCCCCGCGACGTGGAGCGGCATCACCGTGCGCCACCTGCTCAACCACACGTCCGGCCTGCCGGACCTGGAGGGCAAGCTCGACTACCGGAAGGACTACACCGACGAGGAGTTCGCGCGCTTCGCCTACGCGTCACAGCTCGAGTTCAATCCCGGCTCACGCTGGTCCTACAGCAACACCGGCTATGTCCTGCTGGGCATCATCGTCAACCGCGTCTCCGGCACCTTCTACGGCGACGTGCTGAGCGAGAAGGTCTTCAAGCCCGCCGGCATGAAGACGGCGCGCATCATCAACGAGGCGGACATCATCCCCCACCGCGCCGCCGGCTACCGGATGGTCGACGGCGTGCTGAAGAACCAGGAGTGGGTGTCCCCCACGCTCAACACCACCGCGGACGGCTCCATGTACGTGTCCGTGCGGGACATGATTGCGTGGGACGCGGCCGTGCAGGCACGGGCCATCCTCAAGCCGGAGAGCTGGAAGGAAATCCTCACGCCCGCCCCGCTCAACAGCGGTGCCACGTATCCGTATGGCTTTGGCTGGCAGCTCGACGAGCGCGCCGGGAAGCCGCTCCACCAGCACACCGGCGCGTGGCAGGGCTTCACCAGCTACTTCGGCCGCGCCCTGGGAGAGGGCGTCTCCATCGTCGTGCTGACCAACTCCGCGGCGGGGAATCCCTCTCGCTTCGCGGAAGGAATCGCTCCCCTCGTCGCCCCCGCGCTCGCCCTGTCCGTCCCCACGCCCATCGAGGACCGCGAGCCTCGAATCACCGCGCGAGCCACGGAGCTGCTGGAGAAGGCCCGCGCGGGGACGCTCACCCAGGCCGACTTCGCGTACGTCCGCGCGGGCTTCTTCCCGGACGGCACGAAGCTGTACCAGTCCCACCTGAGCCCGCTGGGACCTCCGAGCCCCCTCGTCCTCGTGGAGCGCACCACGCTGGGCGATGACCGCGTGTACACGTACCTCGTGACGTTCGGCCCGATGAAGTTCCGCTTCTCCGTGGGGCTCGCGCAGGATGACCGGCTGACGTTCTTCAGGCTCCGGCCGCTGTGAGCCTCACGCCAGGCTGCGCGCCAGGCTCCCCAGGGTGGACACCGCGCCTTCGATGCGCGGCGTCCACGGGTAGCCGCAGCTCAGCCGGAAGAAGTTGCGGTACGAGTCCGGCCGCGCGGAGAAGATGGGCCCGGGCGCGATGCTGATGCCCGCCTCCAGGGCCTTCGAGTGCAGCTCCAGCGCGTCCACGCGCGGCGGCAACTCCACCCACAGGAGCGAGCTGCCCGACGGGCGCGCCACGCGCGTGCCCTCGGGGAAGTGCTCGGCCACGGCCTCGGCCATGCGCTCCACCTGCGCGGCGAGCCGGCGCCGCAGCGCGCGCAGGTGCCTGTCGTAGCCACCCTCCTGCAGGAAGCGGGCAATCGCGAGCTGCGGCAGCGTGGCGGTGGCCACGGTGTGGGAGAACTTGAGCAGCTCCACGCGCTCGCGGAAGCGGCCCGGCGCCACGAAGCCCACGCGGAAGCCCGGGGCGAGCGTCTTGGAGAACGAGCCGCACAGGAGCACGTTGCCCGTCGTGTCGAACGCCTTGCACGAGCGCGGGCGCTCCGGGCCGAAGTGCAAATCGCCGTAGATGTCGTCCTCGATGAGCGGCACGTCGCGCTCGGCGAGCATGGCCACCAGCCGCTTGCGGTTCTCCTCCGGCATGCAGCTTCCCACCGGGTTGCTGAAGCTGGGCACCACCAGCACCGCGGCCACGCGCCTGCGCTCCAGCGCGGCCTGCAGGGCATCCAGCTCCATGCCGGAGCGCGGGCTGCACGGAATCTCCAGCGCGCGCAGGCCGAGCGCCTCAATCGCCTGCAGCGTGCCGTAGTACGCGGGGGACTCAATCGCGATGGTGTCGCCGGTGCGCGCCACGGCGAGCAGGCACAGGTTGACGGCCTCGGACGCGCCGCACGTGGTGATGAAGTCCTCGGCGGACAGCGCGCAGCCCCAGTCCAGCGAGCGGCGCGCGAGCTGCTGCCGCAGCTCCGGGCATCCGGGCGGCAAGTCATAGACGATGCCGGCGTCCCCCGCCTCGCGGGTGAGGGCGTTGAGCTCGCGGTACAGCCGCCGGGTGGGCAACAGCTCGGGGGCGGGCCACGCGGCGCCGAGCTGGACGAGCCGCGGCTCGTGCGCGGAGCGGTACACGCGCGCCACCAGCGCGCTGACGGTGACGGGCGTGGCGGCGGCGACGGGCCGGGACACCTGGGGCTCGGCGAGGCGGGGGCGCTCGCGGCGGCGCACGTAGTGGCCGGACTGCGGGCGCGTCTCGATGAGGCCGACGGACTCCAGGTGCAGGTACGCCTGGAGCACGGTGGAGATGCTCACGCGCTCGCGGAGGCTGAGCTGCCGCACGGAGGGCAGCCTGTCCCCCGCTCGCAGCGTACCCGCTGAGATTGCGTCTCCCAGCCGCTCGGCTACCTGCTCGTACAGCTTCGGTCGATGTGCCAGCGCGCCCATGCGTCCTCCCCGGAGCGTGTCGCCCCGTGGCCGTCATCGGTAATCGGATTGCCTCCCGCCGCCCAGATACACCTGCCCCCGACTGTGACCGGTACAGTTCTCACTCCACTGACTGTACTGGTCACAATTACAAACCGCTGCATCTGTTCTGTTCTGCCCGCGGGGCGCATGTTGCGCGGGACAGGAGGCGGCGATGACGGTGACCCCGGCCTTTACTTTCCACGACTGGATGCGGGCGCTGGCGGAGCGGCTGAGGCCCGGGGTGCGCGGCGATGGGAGCGCGGGGCCGCTGAGCCTGGATGGGGGCACCCTCTGGAGCGCGCACCTGCACGGCGGCGAGCACCTGGCGCTCGCCTGCGAGGAAGGGCTGCTGTGGCTCACGTGCGAGGGAGACACGAGGGATTGGGTGCTCCGCCCCGGCGACACAGCGCACGTGGACGCCCCGGGGCACGTGGTGGTGCAGGCCCTGCGGCCCGCGCGCTTCGGCGTCGCGAGGTGGCCCTCCAGCACCGGGCGGGAGCCTTCGCCCCACGGCCCCGAGGCCAGCGCGCCACGGCAGTGCACGTAACCCACATGGCGCCTTGCACTCGAAGGCTCACGGGCCATGACGGCATATCCTGAAGCAGCAGGCGGCGCGGCCCTCAGCACACCGGCGACGCGGCCCACGGCCCGAGGCCCAGGCAGCACGAAGACACCAACAAGCACGCACACCGCGCGGTCCGCGCACCGGCCCCACGGCCCGAAGGAGCACAGTCGATGACGGAATCATCCAGAACCCGCGAGGGCCTGCTGTTCGGCGCCCTCGGAGTCCTCGCCTTCAGCATGACGCTGCCGGCCACTCGCGCGGCCGTGCCGGAGCTCGGGACCACGCTGGTGGGACTCGGCCGCGCGGTGGTGGCGGCGGCGCTGGCGGCCGCACTGCTGGCCCTCCGGCGCGAGCGTCTCCCGGAGCGTCGCTACTGGCCCCGGCTCGCGCTCGTCGCGGCCGGCGTGGTGGTGGGCTTCCCGCTCCTCTCCGCCATCGCCATGCGCTCCATGCCCGCGTCACACGGCGCGGTGCTGGTGGGCTTCCTGCCCGCGGCCACGGCCGTCGCGGCGGTGTTCCGCGCTCGCGAGCGCCCCTCCACCACCTTCTGGCTGGTGAGCGCGGCGGGCCTCGCGGCCGTGCTGACCTTCGCCGCCGCACAGGGCGCGGGCAAGCCCACGGCGGGAGACGCGCTGATGCTGCTCGCCATCGCTGCCGCGGCGGTGGGCTACGCGGAAGGCGGAGCCCTGTCCCGCGAGCTCGGCGGCTGGCGCGTGCTGTGCTGGGCGCTGGTGATGTCCGTGCCCGTGCTGCTGCCCATCATCGCGCTCAACCTCGACACTGCGGGCCTGCCGTCGCACGTCAGCCTCCGGGCGTGGGCCGGCTTCGCCTACGTCTCGGGGGTGAGCATGTTCCTCGGCTTCTTCGCCTGGTACCGCGGGCTCGCGCTCGGAGGCGTGGCCCGCGTCAGCCAGATTCAGCTCCTCCAGCCGCTGCTCACACTCGGCTGGTCCGCGCTGCTGCTCGGCGAGGAGGTGGGGCGCGACACCCTGGGCGCCGCGTTGCTCGTGGTGGCCTGCGTGCTGGGGAGCGTGCGCAGCCGCGTGCAACGGCTGCCCACGCCCGAGCCCGCCGCCTCGCTCAAGGCACCGTGAGGATTTCGGCGCCCGCGTCGGTGACGAGCAGCGTGTGCTCGAACTGCGCGCTGCGGCTGCCATCCGTGGTGACGGCGGTCCACCCGTCGTCCCACGTCCGGCTGCCCCACCCGCCCTGATTTATCATCGGCTCCACCGTGAAAATCATCCCGGGCTGCATGAGGGTGTTCGACTCGGGCTCGTAATAGTGGGGAATCTGCAGGGACGTGTGGAACGTCTCGCCAATCCCGTGGCCGCAGTAGGCCCGCACCACGCTCATGCCGTTCTTCGTCGCGTGGTCCTCAATCGCTCGGCCAATGTCGCTGATGGGCCGGCCGGGCTTCACCGCGGCGATGCCGATGTCCAGGCACTCGCGCGTCACCTTCACCAGCCGCTGGCTCTCCGCGTCCACGTTGCCCACGAAGTACGTGGCCGAGCAGTCCCCGTGCACGCCATCCAGGTAGATGGTGATGTCCAGGTTGATGATGTCCCCGTCCTCCAGCGCGCGGCTGTCGGGGATGCCGTGGCAGACGACCTCGTTGACCGACGTGCAGAGCGACTTCGGGAAGTTGTGGTAGTTCAGCGTGCTCGGGTAGCCGCCGCGCTTGATGTACGCCTCGTGCGTAATCGCATCCAGCTCGTCGGTGGTGATGCCCGGGCGCACGTGCGAGGCCACCTCCTGGAGCACCTCGGCGGCGGCCTTGCAGGCGCGGCGCATGCGGGCGATGACGTCCGGCGTATTGATTTCCGACGTGGCGGTGCGGCGGCCGGGTCGGCCCGTCTCCGCGTAGTCCGGACGGGGGATGTGCAGCGGCACCGTGCGGCGCGGGCTGATGATGCCGGGGCGCACGCCCTTGCGAGCCTCCGGGCCCTTCTTGCGGGCCTCGGCGGCGTCCAGGCCACGGTGGCACTTCTTGTACTTGGAGCCGCTGCCGCACCAGCAGGTGTCATTCGGCCCGGGCAGCACGGCGGGGGGCGTACGGGGAACGGCGGTGGTCATGATTCACCTCCAACGCTGAGCTGCTCGGATTGGCGGGCGCGCATCCAGCGCACCACCTGGGGTCGCAGCCAGAGCCGGGGGCGTCCGGCCCCCAGGTCCAGCACCGGCCGCGGCATGTCCGGGTAGCGGCGCAGGTAGGTACTGACGCTGTTGGCGTGGCTCAGGCGCAGCAACCCGGCCACTCCCTGGGCGTCGATGAGGTCTTCCGTCTTCACCATGGGACACATGTGGGCCTGTCTATACCCATAGACACGGCTCCGTGCACGGGTTCTTTCCGCTGCCCCCCAGGCAGGCACCCACCGGAGGACACCGGCGAGGGCGGGCCCTCGGGTGCACGCCCGCCCCCCCCGGGGGCCGCGCCGGGCCAGCCGAGCGCCTTCGGGAGGGGCGCCCCGCCCCTCGGACCCGCTTCTCGAAATGGATGGCCCCTGTCGGACGGGCCGCGAGCGTCCTCCGTCGGGCATGGAATGCACGAGGTCTCCACAAATTCACTCAACCTGATAGGTTGACGACATTCCAGGAGACCCCGACGGTCATGAGCCCGCCCATCCCCCAGGTGAACCCCGAGACGCTGCCGCCCGGCACGGTGGTGGGTGGCTGCTGGCGCCTCCTCGAGCGGCTGGGCGCGGGCGGCTACGGCGCCGTCTACAAGGTGGAGGCCCTCCAGGACCCGGGCCGCTACTTCGCGCTGAAGCTGGCGCGCCAGCCCTACGAGCCACGCTCGAAGCGCGAGTTGACGCTGCTGATGGACAAGGCCGTCCACCCGGCCGTGGTGGCGGTCCACGCCTGCGGGCGCTGGCCGGACGTCGTCACCGGGCACTTCTTCTTCGTCATGGACTGGGTGCCCGGCCCCGCGCTCCACCTCTGGGCGGACCTCCACAACCCGACGCTCCAGCAGTTCGTGGACGCCGCGTGCCGCCTGGCGCTCATCCTGGACACGCTGCACGCGGGCGGAGTCCTCCACCGAGACCTCAAGCCCGAGCACATCCTCATGCGTTCCGAGCACGGAGACCCGGTGCTCATCGACCTGGGCTCGGGTGACTACGTGGGAGCGCCCACGCTCACCACGGGCCCCCTGGCTCCCGGCACGCTCCACCTGCGCAGCCCCGAGGCCATCCGCTTCCACCAGCGCCACTGGCGCATCATCGACGCCCGCTACACCTACGCCCCCACCGACGACCTCTATGCGCTGGGCGTCTGCCTCTACCGCGCCCTCACCGGCCACTACCCCTTCTCCACCGAGTGGCCGCCGGACGTGCTCTGCGCGGCCATCGTCTCGCAGCAGCCACCGGCGCCGTCGGTGGTGAATCCCCGCGTGCCGCCCGCGCTGGGGGCCGTCATCCTCCGCCTGCTGGAGAAGAACCCTGAGCAGCGCTTCCAGACGGGAGCCCAGCTCCACGGCGCGCTCGCGGCGGCCGTCAGCGAGCACCCGAGCGAATCCTGGGCCCTGCCCCTCTTCGAGTGGCATGAGCCTCCGGCCCCCGCCGGGGAAGGAGCGCCCGCCGGGGAGGGTGCCCCCACCAGGATGCCCCGCACGCGCCGGCCGGAGTGGCCGAGGCACACGCACCGGCCGCCCTCGGTGGCGAGGGCGAAGCTGTTGCGGCTGTGGGCGCAATTGCTCGGCGTGCTGAATCCGCCGCCGAAGCCGAGCCCCCATGCGTCCCCACGAAAGGCCGTGGTGGAGGGCCGCGCGCGACGCATCCACCCGCGCCGGCGCCTGTGGACCCTGGCCGCGACATTGGGGTTGTCCCTGGTCGCGCTGGCGGCCTGGTCCACCCGCACTTCGCATGACACACCCCCCCAGGCAACAAGCAACACAACCATTCAGGTAGCAAGCAATACAACCACCGCAGCCGGTCAGAAATTGGCCAGCTCCGCCGAGCCCTCACACACTGCAACGGCCGCGTCCCCGCTACCGGCGGGGCCCACCTCCGCGGCCGCCACTCCACCGGTGGCGCCATTCCAGGAAGCCGCCGCCGTGAAGAAGACCGCCCCCGCTCCCGGGCTCCAGGCCCCGGAGCAGACACCCCGCGCCCGCATCGCCAACAGCCTCATCCGGACGGCCGCCACCGTCGCCACGTGCGCGGGATTCGCCTGCGCCAGCTCACCGCTACGGCTGGAGCAGGCCCTGCCGCCCGCGGAGGACTGCCCACCCGGCGCGATGGAGGCGATGAGGAAACTGGACCTCACCGGCGTCTTCACGGTCGATCTCGACACCCAACGCCGCGACATCCCAATCACCGTCCGGGAGGGACGGGCCGTGGGCTATCCCATCTCGACTGAAGGGCTGGTCCGCAGACGGCAGGGAACGGAGTACTACGGAGAGCTCTACATCTCCAAGAAGCGCGTCCATGGCCGCTTCACGAAGCTGCTCACGGACGGCGTGCAGTACCCGATGTGCCTGGAGGTCTACGACATCAACGACAGGCAGCGAGGCACGCCGAGAGAACCCGGGGGTGACGCCCAGAACGCCAACATCCTCTCCCGAATCGACCTCAAGGTTGTCGCAACCTTCCCCCGCTTCGAGGAATGACGGAGCCTTCTGCGTGTCTGTCTGGCTTCGAGTCCCGCTCCTCATGCTCATTGCCCTCGGGGCAACGGCCGTCGGCGCGCAAGAGTCGCCGGGTTCCGAAGCACAGGCGCAGAAGCAGACGCGCCGCATCGAGCTGACACCCGAGCCGTCTGCGGCACTCCCGGAGCTTGCCATCCAGCCGGGCATCGCCAGCCTGATGCTCTTCGACGGTCCTCTCGTCCGAGATGAGCTGGTACTGGAGGGCCGGAAGCGATTCCGCCGCGTGGTGGTGGGCGAAGACACCCTCGCGCTCGTGCCCTCGGAGGCGCTTCGTGAAGGTGAGCGGCTGCGGCTCACCGTCCGTTTCGCGGCGGGCACGAATCCCACCGAGGCCCGTTTCATCCTCGTGGGGGTCCGGGAGCATGCGGACACGCAGGTGGAGGTCGTGCGCGTCCAGCGTCCTTGCGCCCCCGCCCCGAAGGAGCCTGGCGAGTTGGAGCAGGAGCTTCAGCGACTGCGCGAGGAGAACGCGCGGCTCCGAGCAGAGCACGCTCCCTCCGGCCTCACCGCTGCCATTGCCTCCTCATGGATGATGGACGAGGGTGTCACCGTCAAACGGCTCAAGCAGGCAGGTCCCAGAGCCATGGAAGCGGCGCTCGCACAACTCGGACTCATGAGCTTCCGCGCGAGGGAACGAATCGCGGTGAAGGTGACCGTGCCACTCTCCCCGGGCGAACGGCCCTGGCCGATTGAGAGCGCGGCACTCATCGGGCCGGCAGGACAACGGCCACGCATCGTGCAGGTGTGGCAGTCGGAGCCCACGGCAGGGAGCAATCCCGACGAGGTCCACATCATCGTGGAAGCAGAGGCCCGTAACACCGAGGCTCACGGGGTGTACACGCTGGAGCTGCGGGAAGCAGGAGGGGCTCGCACCCTCACGATAGGCTCGGTGGTGTTCCCGGACCCGTGACCCGGGTTCGGGAGTACAGCCCTGAACCCATGCTCACGAAGAACCCTTGCCGGGCACAACGCACCGCTTCACTTCGACCGGGCACGTCATGAAGGCGGGTCCGGCTCATCGCTCCACTTCGGCCGAGCACGTCATGCAGTGGCGCGCTTCGGGGACGGCACGGAGCCGGTGCCTGCCGATGGCGCCTCCACACCGCGCGCAGCTCCCGAACCCCCCCTCATTGATGCGGGCGAGCGCCTCCTCGATGGCGTCCAGCTCCTGCCGCTCCGATTCGGTGAGCCCGGCCTCGCCATCCTCCAGCGCCTCCGCGGACGCTCCGGCACGCGCCCGCAGGCGTTGGCTGCGCTGCCGCAGCGCTTCTTGGGCCTCACGGGCCAGCATGTCCATGTGCACCTCCACAGCGGCCCCTTGGCGCCTTCCCGGCCATGGCCACTCCCCGAGCCCACGGCTCCAGGGCAGGGAGGGACATTTCAGGAACCATGCCTCCCCTTCCCGGGCGTCCCGGAGCCACCTCCGGCGCAAGGCTTGCGCGAGCCCGCAGAGCCTCCGCACCCATTGCGCCGCCCACTCCTTCCACCCCTGGGATTCGAGGACGGAACGGCGCTTGCTCTCCACCAGCCCATGCTGACCCTCTCCGCCCGACAGCAGCTCTCCGTCCCCCGTCAGGCGCTCCTGCCCCGGGAGCATGGCGCGTACTTCCAGCTCGGCCTGCCGCTGGCCACCGTGCTCGCCATCACCGGGCCAAACGCCAGCGCCCTCTGGCTCACCACCGCGGCGGTCGTCTGTTTCCTCGTGCACGAGCCCCTGCTCGTCCTGCTCGGCCATCGGGGTGCTCGTCGTCACGAGGAGGAGCGCCTCCTGGCCCGGAGCCGGATCGCCATTCTCACCGCGCTGGGAGCCGCTTCCCTGGTGCTCGCCCTCCAGGGACTCGACGCCGCCGCCCGCCCCTACCTCGCGCTGCCCGGCATCCTCGGCGGAGAGGTGCTGCTGATGACCTGGGGCCGGCAGGAGCGCACGCTGTCCGGCGAAATGCTCGCATCGCTGGCGCTCGGAGCCTGGGCGGTGCCGGTGGGCATCGCGGGAGGCCTGGCACCGGGCGCGGCGCTGTCGCTGTGGGGCACGTTTGCCCTGGGATTCGCACTGGCCACGGTGGCGGTGCACGTCGTCATCCGGGCCCACAAGCCGCGCGAGGACCGCGCCCTGCTGCGCCTCGCGGGCCTCACCGCCGGTGTCTTCGGAGTCGCGGGTGCCCTGCTGTGGGCACTGTCCGCGGGCGTGTCCGCGTGGCGTGTGGTGGCGCTGCTGCCGGCGCCGCTGGTGGCCATCTGCACGGTCGTCATGCTGCCTGGCCCGCGCAATCTCAAGAAAGTGGGCTGGAGCTTCGCCGCCACCGGTCTTGTCACCGCCGTACTGCTCGGCGTGGGACTGGCCTGAGTCCTCGCCATACCGGGCCGGAGCTTCGTCGCCGGCCTCATCACCACTATGACGGTCAGCAAGGGATTGGCCTGAGTCTTCGCCATACCGGGCCGGAGCTTCGCCGCCGCCGACCTCGCCCCCGCCCTGCCGCTCACCGAGTGACTGGCCTGAGTCCTCGCCATGCGGAGAGCGAGCTCCGCCGGAGCCATCCGTCTTCGCCAGTGCGAGCCAGAGAGCCTCTCCCGACTCGGCGATATCCTCCAGGTACACCGGCTCGTTGCGCTCCGCCGACGCCCGCGCCAATTCCGTCAGCGTGCCCCAGACCAGGGCCTCACCCGCCCTGACGCAGCCGGGTCTCAGCGCTGCTTCCTGCTCGCCGTGCTGGAGCACTTCGCGCACCATCGCCCGCGCCGCGCCGCCGGGCACCTGCTGGCCGGGGACCCTCGGATGCAGGAAGGTGAAGCTGAAGGGGCCGGGCTTGCCCAGCGCCCACTTCGCCATCGCGTTCCAGAAGACGAAGAAGGCCTCGCGGAAGGTGACGCCCTCCGCCCCGTGCTTGCAGATGTATGCCCAGTCCACGTCCTGGCAGAAGACATTCTCGCTGAAGTCGCGCACCTCTTGAGCGAAGCGCGGCTTGCTGCCGTAGCGCCGGTACAGCGAGCCCACCGACATGCCTGCGGCCCGGGCCAACTGCTCGGCCTTCACGTGCTCGTAGCCGTGCTGGCCCAGCACCTCCGCCGAGCTCTGCATCATCCCCGACAGGAAATACTCCGTGAACCCCATGCCCCTGCCCCTCCCGCCCCCTCCGGGGCGGCCGTCCCGTGGAAGGAACGTTCCTTCCACGAAACCCTTCTACCGGAGGGGACTGACATGGGTCGGGTAGGGAGGGCCTACCTCATTGGTGCGGTGGGATTCCCAATCGCCGAGAGCTGAGATGCGGCTGCCTCGAGAAGACCGCCGAGTTCCATCAGCGCTGGGGAGCCACGAGCGACGCCGCCATCTCGGATGAGAAGTTGGAGGCGATTCGAGCGCGAGCCGTCGCTACCGCGACTTGCTTCGTTCCTCGGCCTGTTGCCGGGCCCTCTTCTCCACGGCGCGGAAGGTGTCCACCACGCCGTCCTTCTGGCCCATGTTGGCCAGGAAGCCGGGGACGGAGCCGGCGGGGGCGACGGTGAACCTGTACACGGCATGAGACCGGCCTTCGCCGCGTGGTTCCACGCGCCAGCTTCCCTCGTTGAGTCGAAGACGCACGGTGCCGTGGCGCTCGGGAATGGCATCCGGCTGCGCCCGCCAGCGCTGGGCGAAGATGCCGGTGCCGTCCTCGGCCAGCGTCGACTCGGACACCACGTGGCTCACGTAGTCGCGCGCGGCGACGATGGGCAGGTCCAGCCGCGTGTACGTCAGCCTCGTGCCGTCCGGCAGTTCTTCGAGGGTGCGTGACTCCTCCACGTACGGCATCCACTGCCGATACGCGTCCACATCCGTCAGCACCGCCTGTACGTCTACGGCACTGGCGGCAAGCTCGCCTTCAGCCCACACGTCCTTCGCGTGAGTGGCCGGCCGGGGGCGTACCTTCACCAGATAGGGCTTCTCCGCGAGCGTCTTCCACGCCTCCTCCGCGCGCGACGTCCCGGTGGCAAGCATCAGCGCGGCGGCAATGGCACCGGGGCCCCAAAAACTCTTCATGCGACCTTCCCTGGCGCTTGCGGCCGGTGTGCTTCCCTTCAGCCACCGTCCAACGGCCAGCCGTCGCTCAACATTCGGGCAGCAGGGCTCGCGCCGCCTCAGCGTCGCCAGGGAAGCAGGCTTCCGGCAGCCATGACGGGGCTCAACGCGCCCGCTCCGTCACCAGCCGGGCGACCGTCATCCCCGCCTCGTTGTGGAGTCGCACCTCCCGCCTGCCATGTCAGCAGCACGCGGGGATGCATCAGCCCGCCGACAACGACATCGGCCGCGCCATCAGTGCGCCGGGCTGCCACCATCCGTCGTGGTAGCGCCACCCGCTGCGGGAGCACCGCTCTCAGGACCCGAGCTCGCTCCACCGCCCGCGCCACCCGAAGGGGCGCCGACCGTCTTCCCCCGAGTGCCCGGCCCCGCGTGGGCATCTCCCTCGGCGGCGGGCAGCTGGTCGGGAATCTCCGGCTTGAAGGTGGGGTCCCGCACCAGCACCTGCGCCTGGCGGATGATGTTCGTCGACTGCCCGAGGATGCGGGCCGCCTCCTCCGGCGCATGGAACCCCATCGAGTTCTCCGCCTCGATGAAGTCGAGCATGAACTGCCCGCGTCGCTGCAGCGCGTACACCCCGGCCAGCTCCGCGTCCGTCTTCCCCGCCGCCTTCGCCTTCTTCACGTCGTCGAGCAGCCCCATCAGCGCGTCCATCGCCTGGTTGCGCAGCCGGAAGGTCCGCTCCTGGAGCGCCTCGGCGCGGGAGCGCAGCTCCGCTTCCGAGAAGTGGTGGCACGTCTGGCACGCGCGGTTGATGTTGAGCAGCGGGCTGCGCACGTGGTGGTCGCTGATTTTCTGCGCCCCCACCCGCGTGTACGGCATGTGGCAATCCGCGCACGCCACGCCCGAGCGCGCGTGGATGCCCTGGTTCCACATCTCGAACTCGGGGTGCTGCGCCTTCAGCACCGGCGCGCCCGTCTCCGCGTGCGTCCAGTCCTTGTGCGGATTCTCCTCGTAGTACGCGAGGATGTTCTCAATCTTGAGCCCCTTGTCCCACGGGAAGGTGAGCGTCTTCTCCGGGCCCTTGAAGTAGTACTCCACGTGGCACTGGCCGCAGACGTAGCTGCGCATCTCCTGGCGCGTGGCGTCCCGGTTGACGTCATAGTCCGGCACGCCCTGCGCGGCCTTCATGCGCTTCATGCCCAGCATGAAGGCCGGCTTCGTCACGCGCAGCTGCATCGTCTGGCTGTCGTGGCAGTCGATGCAGCCCACCGGGTGGTCCACCATCTTCCGCGCCTCGAAGTAGCCCAGGTGGTTCACCGCGTCGAAGCCCTTGAAGAGGTCTCCGTTGCCCAGCTTCTTGTAGAGCGTGTACGAGCTGGCGTGGCAGTGGATGCACGCGCCCGGCTGGTGCGTCACCTGCTGGCGCTCGGTGAAGGTCTGGTCCGAGAGCATGTACGCGTGGCCACGCTCCTCGCGGAAGTCCTTGCTGAAGGCATAGCCGGCCCACATGCGCTTCAGGCGCGGGTCCTCCTCCAGCCGGCTCTGCGCCACCACCGAGCGCGGGTCCGCCTGGCTGGGCGTGTGCGGCACCGCCTCGCTGCCGCCATAGCGGGTGCGCACCTGGTCCGCGGTGCGCAGGTACATGTCGTACTGGAGCGGGAAGTTCTTCCCCCAGATGGCGGGGTCCACCGTGTCGTCGGTGAGCTCCACCACGTGGAAGAAGGGGTTCTTCGCCTCCTGCTTGCGCTCGAAGATGTTGGTGGCCAGGGCGACGGCGGCCGCGGCGGCCAGGGCGGAGACGACGCCCACGCCCACCAGCAACAACCAGCCCCGGCGCCTCGTGGGAGCATTCGGGTTCGCCATATCAGTCCAGCTCCAGATGCCCCACCGAGCGGTGGCAGCGCAGGCAGCTCAGCGTCCCGTCCGCGGGCGGCGGGTGCTGGCTGCCGTGAAGTTCGGCGTCCTTCCGAGAGTCCCCCGTGGCCTGCGCGGACACACGCACCAGCAGCCCCGGTTCAATCGCCTGGACGATGTCCTGGTGACAGGAGCGGCACGCGGCCTCCGTCACCTGGAGGTTGCGCTCGCCGATGTGAATGGGCTCGTGGAAGTCGCCGGAGGTGAAGGCCACCGAGTGATGCCAGC
Source organism: Pyxidicoccus sp. M6 (assembly GCF_055568925.1). NCBI lineage: Bacteria > Pseudomonadati > Myxococcota > Myxococcia > Myxococcales > Myxococcaceae > Pyxidicoccus > Pyxidicoccus sp. M6. The sequence continues at coordinate 12,613,484 of NZ_CM145714.1, forward strand.
CGTTGAGCGCCTTGGTGAAGTACTTCCCGAAGAAGTTGTGCGGGGTGTGACAGTCATTACACACCGCGACGGTGTGGTGGCTGCCCTTCACCCAGCCCGCGTACTGCTCGTTCATCACGTGGCAGTTGGCGCACGCGGACGGGTCGTCGGTGAGGTACGAGGCGCCCTTCGCGTAGACGAAGGTGTAGCCGCCCACGCCGACCGCGGTCCCGATCAGGACGGCCAGCACGACAGCACTGATGGCGACGCGGCGCGTGATTCCGGGCATGGGGACACTCAGGGTGGCGGCCACGGTATGAACCATCCCGAGGGGACGCAACCCCCAAGGGCAGGTTCAATGTGAATCACGTGTCGCCCGGGGCAGCAGCGCCACCAGCCCGAGCGCCACCAGCCCCGTCGCGGCCGACAGCAGGGGCCCGCCGGTGCCCACCGGATTCACATCCAGCACCAAGTCCAGCAGCCCGTTGGCCAGGTTCCATCCCCAGTGCAGCCCCACCGCGCCCCACAGCGAGCCGGTGCGCGCCGCGGCCGCCGCGAAGGCCAGGCCCGTGCAGAAGAGCATCAGCCACTCGCGAGGGCCGTTGCCCAGCCGGTACACATGGGTGAGCACGAAGGCCACCGAGGCGAGGAGCACATAGCCCCAGCCCTTCCCCGCCACGGGCCACGCGCGGAACCAGAAGCCGCGCGCGACGATGTCCTCGGCCACGGACGGCACGAAGGTCGTCACCGCCACGCCGAGCACGCCCAGCGCCAGCGCCCCGAGGCCCGGCGCCGTCTCCAGCGGCTGCACGCGGAGCACGCCCAGCGCTCCGCCCACGAAGACGGACAGCGGCTTGAGCACCAGCATCAGCGCCAGCGCCGGCCCCAGCGCCCGGCCGCGCCACTCCAGCGCATACGCGTGGAAGCCATTGCGGTAGCCCAACAGCCCCCGTCCCACGCCCCAGGCCACCGCGTGGAAGAGCGTCATCATCACCGCCGCCACCGCCGCACTCCCGAGGAGCCGTCCCCCCACACCCTCGGGCGACTCGTAGGCGGCGAAGAGGATGAGCCAGGAGAGGGCGAGCCGGGCACGCGAGGCGCTCGGGGTGGCGGCGGCGGAAGCTGGGGGCATCATGGCGGCGGGAGCGGGGGCGACATGGCGGTGGAAGCGGGGAGTGCCATGGCGGCAGGGCACGGGGAGCCTACATGGCTCTCGGGCCGGGGGCCGGTGCATCTGCACTGCACCTGACCGGGAATGCACGCGGGCATCGACTTTTGCCTCCGGCCGGGGCAAAGCCAGGGAGTCTATGCGCTCGAACGTTTCCGGCCCCCCGCCCGAGCGGGGCCTCTTCTGCAACCGCACCCTCAACCTGCGCGCCATCAAGGCCGTGGGCTACGACATGGACTACACGCTCATCCACTACCGGGTGGAGGCGTGGGAGCGCCGTGCGTACGAGTACATCCGCGACAGGCTGGTGGCGCAGGGCTGGCCCGTGGAGGACCTGACGTTCGACCCGGGGCTCGCCATCCGCGGGCTCATCATCGACACGGAGAAGGGCAACCTCCTCAAGGCCAACCGCTTCGGAATCGTGAAGAAGGCCCTCCACGGCACGCGGCCCATGTCCTTCGAGGACCAGCGCGACGAGTACGCCAGCACGATTATCGACCTGCACGAGCGGCGCTGGGTGTTCCTCAACACGCTCTTCTCGCTGTCCGAGGCGTGCATCTTCGCGCAGCTCGTGGACCGGCTGGACGCGGGGCAGCTCCCGGGCACCACGCCCATGGGGTACACGGACCTCTACGAGCACGTGCGGAAGAACCTGGACGCCACGCACATGCAGGGGCGGCTGAAGGCGGAAATCATCGCCGACCCGGAGCGGTACGTCCTCGACGACCCGGAGACGCCGCTGGCCCTGCTGGACCAGCGCCACGCCGGCAAGAAGCTGCTGCTGATTACCAACAGCGAGTGGGCCTACACCGAGCCCATGATGCACTTCGCCTTCGACCGGCACCTGCCGGACGGCATGACGTGGCGGCAGCTCTTCGACGTGGTGATTGTGTCCGCGCGCAAGCCGGAGTTCTTCACCACGCGCTCGGCGCTCTACGAAGTCGTGGAGGTGGGCGGTGAGGCGCTCTTGCGGCAGCACTCGGGGCCGCTCAAGCCCGGCACGCCGTACTTCGGCGGCAGCGCGGTGGAGCTGGAGCGCCACCTGGGGATGAGCGGGGACCAGATTCTCTACGTGGGCGACCACATGTTCGGCGACGTGCACGTGACGAAGGACGTGCTGCGCTGGCGCACGGCGCTCATCCTCCGCGAGCTGGAGGACGAGGTGCGCGCCATCGCCGGCTTCCGCGGCACGGAGGCCCGGCTGGGCGAGCGGATGGAGCACAAGGAGCGGCTGGAGGCGGAGAGCTGCCAGCTCCGGCTGGAGTTGCAGCGGCGGAAGTTCCAGTACGGCCCGCGCTCGGAGACGCCGTCCGAGGCGGACCTGGTGGCCCGGCTGGGCGAGCTGCGCACGGAGCTGGAGGCGCTGGACGCGGAGCTGGGTCCCATGGCGCGCGCGGCCACGGAGCTGTCCAACCCGGTGTGGGGCCTGCTCACGCGCGCGGGCAACGACAAGAGCCACCTGGCGCGGCAGATGGAGCGGTACGCGGACATCTACACGTCTCGCGTGAGCAACTTCCTCTTCGCCACGCCCTTCGTGTACCTGCGCAGCCCGCGCGGCAGCCTGCCGCACGACCCGAGCCTCCCCGGCGGCACGCCCGTGTTCCCCTCCTCGGATTCGGGCGGCGGCGGCGTGCTGGGGCCGGACGCCGGGGAGTAGACGCTTCGGCCGCGCCTATTGCGTGAGCCTCCAGAGGGCCTGGAGGTCCGGGGGCAGGTTGCTGGCGACGTCGTCCGCCTCGCCCTCGGAGATGAGGTCCCGCATCGCCCGGAAGACGGCGCGCACCAGCGGCTCCATCTCCTCCACCGGCCGCTCCAAATCGTCCGCCACCGTCTGGAGGAACTCCTCCTTGCCGAAGCGGCGCGGGCGCTGCGGGCGCTGCTCCAGCGGCGGGAGGAAATCCACCAGCCGACGCGGCAGCTGGGCCTCCAGGTCCTTCGCCTCCGCCGGGAGGATGCGCCGCTCCAGCGCGCGGAGCACCGCCACCGCCGCGCACTCGGCCAGCGAGGGCTCCACCTTCCCCACCTCGCACAGGTGGCGGATGAAGGCCGCGTAGGTGGAGCGGGTGTGGGACTCGTGCCGCTGCACGCGGCGCTGCATCAGCTCCGTCTCATTGGTGGGGCGCGTCATGTGTGGGGGCCTCCGTTCGCCCCGACAAGCTGCGCACCCCCCATGCCAATGAGGCCATCCGGCCGGCCGTGCGGCCCACCGAACCACCCCACTCCCGGGGTGGGATGCACGCAGGTCCGCGACTTTACTGGACTTTCGTTCAGTCCTCCCCGGGACAGCGGCCAGGGGACCGGGGCCGTCGGGCAGGGCATGTCAGACCGCCCCAGTATGAGTTGTCCCGTGAGCCACTCGACCCACGACAACTCGCAGTCGCGCGTCCTCGAGCAGCGGAACCTGCTCGGAGGGATGGACCTCATGCCCGTGCTGGGCCGCGGCAACCGCAAGCGGGGCCGGAGCTTCCACGTCGCCTCCACGGGACGCATCGGCTTCGCCGCGGCGCTGGCCCTGGTGGTGGAGCACGGCCGCCAGAAGGCCAAGGAGATTGGCACCACGTCGCTGAGCCGGTGCCCGCGCTGCGGTCACGTGGGCCCCACCGAGCAGGACTTCGGCTACCGCATCATGAAGAGCGGGCGCCGGCCCCAGTCCTGGTGCCGTGGCTGCCGCGGCCTCCACCTGGAGCCGTCCGAGGCCACGCAGAACACCACCTCCTCGCGCGGCTCCGAGGGCTGGCTCTTCCCGCCCGAGTCCACCACCAGCACCCGCCCGCCGAAGAAGGGGAAGCGCTCGTCGACGTAGTGCGCTTCTCGGTGGTGCGCTTCTCGTCGGAGGCCGCCGGGTGTCGAGCGCCCGATGCCGGCCCACGAAGGAAGTGCCCCGTCCTGCGGGGAGGGAGGAGCGGCCGGGGAGCACGCAGGCACGCGACATGGCCCACGTCCCTTCCCACGGAGGGGGATGGAAAAGCCGGGGCGCCGTCCTTACCTCTCCACGGAAGGAGGGCATCATGGCCGTGCGGACGAAAGTGGCAGGAATCAAGAACAAGCGGCGGGTGGATGCGCACGCGGCCCAGCCGAGCGTGCAGGCCAGCAAGGGGCGCAAGACGCTGCCCCGAGACGACGCCGCGGCACTGCGCCGTCAGAAGACGCTGGAGCGGGTGACGCTCGGGCCCGCCGCCGAGTTGCACGAGCCCAAGAGCCACCGGCGCCGCTCGACGACGCTCAAGGGCCGCAAGAAGAGCCCCAGCGAGATGAACGTGAAGCACACCGGCGGGCCCAAGAAGCGGCTGCCCATCCATGGAGGCTGACTCGGGCGGCTGACCGCGCCCGGGCTCCCAGGTCCAATGCACACCGGACACCGTCCCCTTCCGGGAGCACCGGATGGAGGCGGTGTCCTCGTGTCTTGAAATGACGACTACCGCCGGAAGCGCCGTGGTGCGGACTTCGAGGCCTCCGCCTCGGCGGCGTGCTCGAGCGCCAGCGTTCGGACTCCCACGGACGGAGCGCTCAATCCCATCCACGTGAAGAGGCGCTCCAGGGCGAAGGTCCGCTCGGGCTCGGACAGGCCGAGGATGTCGGCCCCGTGGTTGCCGCCCGGGACGAAGAAGCGGAAGGCGTCATTGCGCTCGCGCACGGAGAAGGCCGCGGCGGACCACGGGTCGTTCTCTCCGTAGACGAAGAGCATCCGCTCGCCGCGCTTCCAGACCCAGTGCTCCACGCGGAGCATGGCGTCCCAGTCGAACGGCTGCGTCACCGGGAAGTCCAGGTACACGTCGGGCGTGTTCTCTCCCGGGTAGCGCAGCAGCCCACGCAGGTGGCGCGAGGGGAAGCGGGGCCAGCCCAGCTGCGTCGCGGCCTGGTAGTAGGCGGGTGCGAAGGGCGCGATGAAGCGGTCTCCGTACGTGAAGGCCACGCCCACGACGCCGTCCAGGAAGGCGAGGGTTTCCTCCGCCGGCGCGCCGGGCGCCGGAATGTCCGCGCAGCCGGAAGCCGCCCCGTACTGCCAGAAGTAGAAGGATGCCTCGACGGCGGAGAACTCCAGCGCCCTGTCCGGGCCTCCCACCACGGTGAAGCCGGTGTTCAGGCTCGTGCCCAGCGCCTCCACGAGGGGCAGGAGCTCGTCGCGGCGTCTCAGCACGTCCTGCTGGAAGGCCTCCAGCTTCGCGCGGCAGTCCGCGTCTCCCACCTGCTCGAGGAAGTGCACGTAGCGCACGTCGCGCAAGCCATGGCTGCCGGGCGCGACGTACGCCACGGTGGCGTCCACGTCGTCCGGATAGAAGTAGCGGTGGAACACGGCGGCCAGGCCGCCCTTGCTGCCTCCCGTCGTCAGCCAGCGCCCGGGGTAGAGCGGCTTGAAGGCCTGGATGACGCGGTGGTAGTCGCCCGCGGCCTGCTCGATGGTGAGCAGCCCCAGGTCATTGGACGCGGGCCGCGAGGCGCCCAGGAAGCGGTGCTCCAGGAGGAGCTGGTTGGCGCCGAGCAGCGCGGCGGGCTCGGACTGATAGATGCCGCCCAGCATGTAGCCCTCGCTGGCGAGCACCATGGGCGCCTCCACCGAGCGGTGCAGGAGCACCATCCGGAGCTGGAAGTGCTCCCCCAGCGGGCGCGCATGGTCCGCGGGCAGCTCGAGGCGCAGCAGGAAGGCGCGCGTGCCCGGGACTGGGGAGGACAGCTCGGAGACGACGGTGAGCCCCGGCATGGACTGGAGCCGGGTGAGGATGTCGTCCGGCTCCGCCGTGGCTTCCAGCGAGGCCGTGGTCTGCTCCGGTAGCGCCGCGAGGACGGGCTCCGGAAGGGACGCATCACCGCACGCCTGCAGCAGCATGGCCATGGCCAGCAGCCATGCCGTCCTGTGTGTCTTCGTCATTCATTGCACCTGTGCTGACTTCGGGGGTGCCGCTCCAATGCGCCGAGCGCATGGCCATATCGGGCACGCCGGAAGTACAGGCGCGTCTGCAATCAAAGGGTGACAGCTACGCTGGGCGGCGGCAGCGCAGGCGCGACACGAGCGCCTCGAAGACGGCGTAGGAGAGCAGCACCAGCAGGGCGAAGACGCCGGTGAGGCGAATCATGAGCGGGAAGGCGCCGGGCTCGCGCAGGTGCGAGGCCATGGAGGAGAAGAGGCGCCCCGGCTCGGCGAGCACGTCCCAACTGTTCCACCGCTCCACGCGGCCCAGGTAGATGCCGTAGCCGCACAGCACCGACGTGGCGGCGACGAAGGCCCAGGCGCGGGCGCGGCCCCACCGGCGCTCCAGCCACTCCTTCCACACCTCCAGCGAGAGCAGCCCCATCAGCCAGCCCGTGGCCGCGAAGAGCGCGAGCAGCGCCGCGTCGAACCAGAGCGGCACCACGGGCCGCTGGCGCAGGTGGATGAAGTCCGTGAGGAGGTACGGAGCGTTGGGGAACAGCGCGAGCCACCCCAGGGCCAGCGGTGCCAGGAGCCAGCCGTTGCCCCGGCCGCGCGCCATGAGCAGGCGCGCCAGCAGCGACAGGACGTAGGGCACCCACGCGAGGAACAGGTTCCAGGGGAGGAACGCGAAGCTGGCGCGCTCGCTCCAGTCGAGCCGGAGGACCAACAGGCCCACCGCGGCGGCACTGCTCAGGAGCGCGGGCCAGAAGCCATGGCGACGCAGCACGGACAGGACGGTGGGAGGGGCAGCGGGAGTCTGGGACATGGCGACGATGAGGCAGCCGGGCCGCGCACCGTGGCCTGGAGGACACGGCGAGCGCCTGGGAAGAATGGTGCCCACCCGCTGAAGCAACGTCCAGGCCAGGGGGCGGCTCGGGGTTGCGGCGGCCAGGGTTGAGTACCACGCAGGACTCCGGCGACCCGGGCGAGGTGCCGCTCAGGACTCCGGCGGCCAGAGCGCGCTGACCTCGGGACTTCCGGCCAGGTAGACGACCCACACGGGCTCTCCCTGCGGCCGGCGCGCATCCGCCAGGCGCGACGAGGGCACGCTCCCCGGCATGGGCTGACCGTGGACGAGGAAGACGTAGTCGAGCCGGGCCACTCGCCCCGCCTGCACCCCGGGGACGAAATGGCGCTCCACCTGCGTCAACTCCGCCGGAGCGCCGACACCCCAGCGCAGGACATGGAGGCGGCGGCGCTGCTCGCGGCGGAGCTCCCGGGGCCAGCCGGAGCGGCGGAGCAGGACGCCCACGAGGAGGAAGATGCCCGCCATCAACAGCAGCGGCCGCTGGAAGGCGAGCGCCACCGGCAACACCAGCGTGCCCAGCGCGAGGAAGAGCGTGCCCATCCAGTATTGCGAGGCCAGCTTCGGGCGGAGGACGGCCGCGCGCTGGGCGCGGGTGAGGCGGCGCGGCGGCGGAGGCGGTGGCGGACCTCGCGAGACGTACGGCGCATCCTCCAGCGAGCCGCCGCATTCCCGGCAGCGCGCGTCGCGCCCGGGGAGCACGACACGCGCACAGGTGGCGCAGACGCGGTGCGACGCGTCCTCGTCGGGCGGGACCTGTGTGAGGTGTGGGCGCGACACGGTGGCATCATGGGAGCACCGCGAGGTGCGCATGCGCAACCTTGGCCATGGGTACGACGCGGGTGTGGAGCGGTGGAAGGAGGCGCGGCAGCGGACGGCAGCGCTGGGGCCCGTCCGCCCTGCTGCTCCCTGGCAACCGGGGAGATTCATTCCTACCTGAGTGCCTGGGAGGTTCCATGCCAGAGAAGACTCGAGCGACACGTGTGAAGCAGGCGAAGAAGAAGGGTACGACGTTGACCCTCAAGGCCACGGACGTGGGCCGGGCCGCGGGCGAAGGCCCCCACAAGGCGAAGAAGCTGGGACGGATGGCGTTGGGGGATGCGGAGTTCCCGGACCGCTCCGTCAGCCCGCGCAAGGAGCCGGGACGGGGCAACAGGACGAAGAGCCGCAAGCTGCCGGTGCCGGAGCTGGGCAGCAGCACGTCGCGGCGCAAGACGCTGCCGTCCATGGCCGCCGCGGCCTACCGCAAGGAAGGCACCGCGAAGAAGACCACCGGACGCGGGGACACCACGCCGCTGAAGGCAGGCAAGGCCTACAAGAGCCGGGGCGCGCGCAAGACGAGTATCCGCGCCTGAGCACCTGAGCGACGTGGCGACCGCGCGCTCCGGATGCAGTCTCGGCTGCCCGCGCACACGTCACCGCATGGCACGCATGTAACAGCCCCGGGGGCGCGGACATCCGCAGCGGAAGGAACGTTCATTCCGCCGACGGTCCGCGGCCTGAAGCGGCAGGTGCGGCGCCGTGTCCTCGCGGTTCCTGCCTCAGCCCCGCACGCGCGAAGCCGGCACGCCGAGCAACTCCGCGAGCGCGGGGTGCACGCGGCCCGGGTCGATGGTGGTCACCGTGTACGTCGCGACGCCGGCCTGGACGAAGGGGTCCTCGGCGGTGATTCGCTCCACGGTGGCACGGTCGACGCCCCGGGCCAGGATGGCGCCTCCCTCGGTGGATGGAACTGTCTGCCCGGAGACGAGGAACGTCCCGTCCCGATGGTGGCGCTCCAGGTAGCGGACGTGCTCCGCGATGTGAGGCTCCGCCTCGAGCTCCGACACCCGGTATCGCAGGACCAGCAGGTGCAGCATGTGCACCGTCCTCCTTTACGGCGGCGAGCGCCGTGACAGCGGACGTATGGACGTATGTCGCGAGCAGGTCGATGCGCAAGCGCGAATCCATCGCCGTGAGAGCAGGCGGCGCACGTCGCTTGCGAGTCGATGCACAGGCGCGAATCTACCGCCGCGAAGACGAGCGTCGTGCGCCGCGAGCAAGCCGATGCACCAGCGCGAACAGGCCCAGGAGCGCGGGGCCCGGAGCGCTCGCGCAGCCGCCCGTGTCGTCCCCAGGCCCGGAAGGGTCCACCGGCTCAGGGTCGGGGAGCGGCCCGGAGCACGGTGTGAAGCAGCGGCACGCTGCGTCGCCCTCGGGCTCCAGCCGCGCGCAGAGCCCGCCCGTGCCACACGCCGCGTCGTCCGTGCACGCCGCGCCATAGTTCCCTTCCTGGAGCGCTGGCAGCAGGCAGTGCCCGGGCGCGCCGTCCACGGAGACACAGGTGAGCCCCGAGGGACATTCCACGTCGCGAGTACACGTCGCGAGGCAGAGGTCCTCCGGTGGCAGCGTGGGCACGACGGGCGCGGGCACCTCCGCGAGGAACGGGCGGATGAAGCCGTCGAGCAGCGCGTCCACGCGCACGTTGCGAGCCTCGTCGCGACAGGCGACGTCGCCGCTCACGGTGAGCCCCACCAGCACCTCGCGCTCACCATCGCGCAGGAGCACGGGACCGCCGCTGTCCCCCACGCAGCTCATGCTCGGCGCGGGGCCCGCACGGAAGTCAGCGGGCTCCACCTGCGTCACCGTGAGCGTCCCCTGCCGCCTCCGCCCGGACGGAGCCTGCGCGTCCTTCGTGTCCCCGAAACCCACCACCCGCACGGAAGCGCCGACCGTGGGTGCGGCGCCCGTCGAGTCCGGCAGGGGAAAGGGCGTCACGTCCACCGGTGCGGCGAGCCGCAGCAGCGCGGCGTCGTATGCGTGCGTGGCGGAGTCGTAGTCCGGGTGGATGACCGCGCGAGACACACGAGCGAAGCGGCCTCGTGGCGAAGGCTCCGGCTCGGGCAGCAGCACCTGGCCGAGGTAGACCTCGTGCGGCCCCTCCGTTCCGAAGATGGCGAGACAGTGCGCGGCCGTGAGCACGACGTCAGGCGCGATGAGCGCACCGGAGCAGAGCAGTGTCAGCGGCTCGCCACCGCACCGCGTGCGCCGGGCGATGAGCGCCACCGCGGCAAGGTCATCCGGTGCGTCCGCACCGTCCACGACGCGGCGCTCTTGTGCACGCGCCTGAGTGGACGGGAGCGACATCTCCGTCACGGGCTGGCAGGCGAGCAGCGAGGCCGCCACTGTCATCAGGAGAATTGCCCATGCGCCACGAGGCCCGAGGCAAGGCGAGTCTCCTCGGCCCTGCCGAGCGGGAGACTCAGCGATGGCCCACCACGAACGCGCCCCTTCGCGAGGCACGTGCACGGACACTCCACGGCCCGAATCCCCGCTCGGATGCGACATGACGTCATCACCCGCCCACCCCGTGGGCGCCTCATCGCGAGGCCCAGGCCCAGGCCAGGACCCACCCGCCCGACGGCTCGCGCCCAGGTGAGCTCCGGTGCCATCCTCCCGGCGTGCTGTCTCCTCTCCGTGAGCATCGTGGGGACGAAGCCTCTGCGAGATGCCCTCGCCCGGCGCGGCACCGCGCCGGCCCACGAGGAAGCCACACCGCCGCATCCCCGTCATCGAGCCACCACGCCGGCTCGGAGCAGACACAGCAGCGCGGGCCCGCGCCTCATTCGCCGGAAGACTCCTGCTTCGCCGCCTCGCTCAGCTCCTGAATCTGCTCGCGCAGCTCGTGCAGCCGCGCCCGGTGGCGCTGGAGCAACGTCTGGAGCTGCGCACTCCGCCGCTCGTCACCGCGAGCCTCGGCCTCCTCACGCTCGCGCTCCAGCCGCTCCACGTCCCGCCCCAGCAGCGCGGTGATGTGCGTCGTCTTCTCCAGTCGCCACTGCGCCGTCTGCGGCAACTCGGGCACGACTTCGTCATTCTCCTGCGGCGGCGGGTTCTCCACCTCGGGCTCCGGCGCGACATCCCCGGGCCCGAGCGCCACCACCGTGGCATGTGCCGCCTCGCTGCTCGCGAGCACCGGCTCCGCCCGCGCGGCGGTTTTCTGGGGCACCGGCTCCGGCGAGGACCTCTCCGCCACCGAAGCAGCGGGCACCTCGGGCGGAGCCTCCACCGGCGACCCGGGAACGCCGGGCGCCGCCGGCCACAGCGCCACCACCAGCAGCGCCACGACGAGCGCCGCGGCGCCGGCCAGCATCAGACGATATCGAATCCTCATGACTCGCTTGCCCTCCCAGGCGCCCGCCATGCTGCAAGGCCCGTGCAGTCCACTTCCAACTCTCAGAACCGCACGCGCCACGTGCCTGCCTGCCGCTCCACGCGCAGGAGCCATGGCTCCTTGCGCTCCGTTCCGCCGCTCGCCACGCGCGCCCGGACGATGACGGCCTCCGCGTCGCGCCCGTCGACTGTCGACCCGGAGATGGCCACCAGGGAGACGTCGTGCTCATTCAGCTCCCGCACGGTCTCCTCACAGGAGCGCGCGCTGCCCCCGGTGGCCAGCAGCGGCGCCAGCACCGCGCAGTCCTCCGAAGGCAGCGCCGCGAAGAAGCGGCGCACCGTCTCCTCCGCGGCCTGTGTCTTGGAAGACGCGGACGAGCACCCGAGGGCGACCAGCACCAGCCAGCACGCCCCGAGGCCCGCCCGCCTCCCCTTCACACGTCCCAACGCCATGAAGCTCAGTAGCAGTTGGGAGCGAACAGCTCGTCGTCGCTGGCGGAAACGAACTGGTCGTCGCAGTAGGCGCTCGCCAGCGCGTGGCCGTTGCGCACGCAGCCGTCGTGGTTGGTGGCGTCCAGCGTGTACTGGGTGTCACCGCCGCAGCCGCCGCCGCAGCGGCCGAAGCAGATGCCCATCACCTTCGGACGGGACCAGTGGTCCGGCTCGCCGCACACCCAGGTGCTGCCATTCAGGTAGAACTCGTCGCCGCTGCACGTGGTGTGGTCGCCGAGCTGCGCAATCTGCTGGTTGCCCGCCCAGTCGAAGCCGCCCTTGTTGCAGTCGTGCTTCGCGTACGAGTACCAGTTGTACACGCCGCCGCAGCTCCCCGTCTGGCGGCCGTTGCACTTGGTGTAGCTGCACAGCATGGTGTAGCCGCGGCCCTGCTCGCCCATCACCGTGCGCTTGAGCTCCACGGTGGAGGGGTTCTGCGCCCACAGGCCCACCGCGCGCCGCAGGTACATGGCCTCGGGGGCCGCCGCGTCTCCCGTTGGGAGCTGCGTGTTGAGCGCGCCGTAGAGGGCGGAGAGCAGCTCGCGGTCCGCGTCGCCGAGCTGCGTGTCCGTCGCGCTGCCGTCCGCGAAGCCGTCGAGCGTGGAGACGCCGCTGGCCGGGTCCATCAGCCCGGTGAGCGACATGCCCCGCAGCCGGACCTCCAGGCGGTACACGCCGGGCTCCACCTCGCGCGAGGAGAACGACACCTCGCTGCCGCCCTGGATGAAGGTGCCGTCCGTGCGGCCCGTCTCCGCGGACATCGATAGGCCGTCCTGCTTCGCCTCGGCGGTGGCGTCACCACCACCCGAGCCTCCACATGCAGACAACAACAACGACGCGACTGCCGCACACAGCGCCTTGCGCATAACGTTGCCTTCCCTCCGGCCAGGGTCTGGCCCCAAAGAGACGATGGTGGTACCCGGGCACGCGAGCAGCGCTCAAGGCGGAGCGCGTCACGAACCCTGATACATGACTCAGGTTTCACGGGGCGTCACAACACCGGGTCCGAAGCACCTCAGCCAGAAGGCTTCCGGAAGACGGGCAACGCTCCCGCGGCGCGCTCCCATTCGACTCCGTGCTCCGGAAGAGACTCATGCCCGCCGATGACGAGCAGCCCGCCCGGCACCAGTCGCGTGCCGAGCCGCGCGAGCACCTCGAGCTGGAGCGGCGGCGCGAAGTAGGTGAAGGCCACGTTGCGGCACAGCACGAGGTGGAACGGACCGTCCGGCATCTCCGAGCGCAGGTCCTGCACGAGGAAGGTGACGCCCTCGCGGTACGCCGAGTCGATGCAGGGCTCGTCATCAGAGACAGAGGAGCCTGACGCGTCGGAGGAGTCGGGAGTGCCCGAGGTGCCGCGGAAGGCGCGCGCGGTCCACTCCGGAGGCAGCTCGCGCAGCGAGCCACGCGGGTAACAACCTCGGCGCGCACGGGCGAGCAGCGCCTCGTCGGCGTCGGTGGCAATCAACTCCAGACTCACGTGCGGGAAGCGGGGCTGGAGGCCGAGCCGGAACAGGATGGCCACCGTGGAGGGCTCCTCACCGGAAGCGCAGCCAGCACTCCAGACGCGGAACGTGCCTCCGGGTGGCAACGCTTCCAGCAGCGGAGGCAGCAGCACATCCCGCAGCACGTCGAAGACGCGCGCGTCGCGGTAGAAGCGGGAGATGGTGACACGGCAGAGCGCATCGAGCACCGCCCACTCGTCAGCGTCCGCCTCCAGCCGGGCGCGGTAGGCGGCGGCATCCGGAAGGCCCAACGCCTGGAGCCTCCTACCGAGCCGCTTGCGCACCTGTCCCCGGATGCTGGTGCGGCGGAAGCCCGCCCACCGCAGGCGCAGGCGGGGCGCGGCCCACTGCAGGAACTCCAGGCACTCGCGGTCCGTCACGGCGTGAAGCTTCTCACGGCGCGCGCTGACGGCATCCGGGCCGGACGCCCACCCCACCGGCGAGCGGAAGCTGGCGGGATGTGGCATGACGCTCCCGCGTTTCCGATGGACTCCGGAGGAACCCACCCTTGAAGAGACTCACCGCCCTCACCCTCTCCGCGGCCTTCGCGGCGGCCGGCTGCTCGCACGGCACCGCGGCCACCGAGCCCGCTCCCCAGCAGGCCCAGGCCCCCGCGTCAGCTCCCACTCCCGCCCCCACTCCCGCGCCCGCCGAGCCGCCTCCGCCTCGCATGGCCGACGTGCTCTCCGGCACCGCGCAGGCCTACACCGCCGCGTGCGATGCGGACCTCGAGACGGCGCGGACGCAGATTGCCCGGCTGAAGACGCTCGACGCGCGCAAGGACGGCCAGGCCGTGCTGGCCGCGTACGACGAGGCCACCGGCGCGCTGACGGCGGCCACCAACCGCTCCAGCCTCGCCCGCGAGGTGCAGCCCGACGCCGCCTTCCGCGACGCCGCGCGCGAGTGCGAGCAGCGCGTGGACTCGGCCAACGTGGCGCTGTCCCAGGACCGCGGCGTCTATGACGCCCTCTCGGCGGTGGACCTGTCCCACGAGGACGCGGCCACGCGCTATTGGATGGAGCGCTCGCTGCTCGACTTCCGCCGCGCCGGCGTGGACCGCGACGACGCCACGCGCGCGAAGGTGAAGGCCCTCAACGAGGACATCCTCAAGCTGGGGCAGGAGTTCGGGAAGAACATCGCCGAGGACGTGCGCAGCGTGTCCTTCTCTCCGAAGGAGCTGGACGGCCTGCCGGAGGACTACCGGAAGGCCCATGCTCCCGGGAAGGACGGCAAGGTGGTCATCACGACCAACTACCCGGACTACTTCCCCTTCATGACGTACGCGAAGGACACCAAGGCGCGCGAGAAGCTGTGGCGCGCGTACCGTCAGCGGGCCTCCCCGAAGAACCAGGCCGTGCTCCAGCAGCTCATCGCGAAGCGGTACGAATTGGCCACGCTGCTGGGTTACGAGAGCTGGGCCGCGTACACCACCGAGACGAAGATGACGCGCACGCAGAAGGCGGCGGCGGACTTCATCGACCGGCTGGCGGTGGCTACCGAGCCTCGCGCGAAGCAGGAGTTCGCGGAGCTGCTGGCGCGCAAGCAGAAGGACGTGCCCGGGGCGAAGACGCTGGAGCCGTGGGACCAGGACTACTACGAGGACCGGCTGCGCGCGGAGCGCTTCGGGTTCGACTCGCAGGCGGTGCGGCCCTACTTCGAGTACGCACGGGTGAAGGCGGGCGTCATGGACACCGCCGCGAAGATGTGGGGACTCACCTGGCGCAAGGTGGACGGCGCGAAGGTGTGGCACCCGGAGGTGGAGGCGTACGACGTACTCGACGGGAGCACGCTGCTGGGCCGCATCTACCTGGACATGCACCCGCGTGACGACAAGTACAAGCACGCGGCGCAGTTCGACCTCGTGGCGGGCCAGGCGGGCAAGCGGTACCCGGAGGCCGCGCTGGTGTGCAACTTCGGGCGCGCCGGCGAGCTGATGACGTACGACGAGGTGGAGACGTTCTTCCACGAGTTCGGCCACCTGGTGCACGCCATCTTCGCGGGCCACCAGAAGTGGGCGGGCATCGCGGGGACGCGCGTGGAGTGGGACTTCGTGGAGACGCCGTCCATGCTGCTCCAGCAGTGGGCGAGCAACGCGCAGGTGCTGACGCAGTTCGCGAAGCACCACCAGACGGGTGAGCCGATTCCGGCGGACCTGGTGGCGAAGCTGCGGGCGTCGAAGGAGTTCGGAAAGGGGCTGTGGTCTCGCCGGCAGTTGTTCCTGTCGGCGCTGAGCCTGGACTACTACTCGCGCAAGCCGGGCTTCGACACGACGCAGGCGCTGGTGGCGCTGCAGAAGAAGCTGAGCCCGTTCAAGCACGAGTGGCGGGACGGCACGCACTTCGAGCTCGCCTTCGGGCACCTGGATTCGTATTCGGCGGCCTACTACACGTACCTGTGGTCGTTGGTCATCGCGAAGGACCTGGAGTCCGAGTTCGAGAAGCACGGGTTCCTGGACCACGCCACGGCGATGAAGTACCGCCGCACCGTGCTGGAGCCCGGTGGCTCCAAGCCCGCCGCCGAGCTGGTGAAGGACTTCCTCGGCCGCGACTACGGCTTCGACGCGTACAAGACGTACCTCGACCGGAACTGACGCCGGTGACTGCCGGGGGGACGGTGACTCAGGCCGTCCCCTCGGGGGTGCTCACCAGAGGTCGTAGGTGAAGAGGCAGTCGATGATGCGGGCCTCGCCGAGCTCGCCGTTGCCCCAGTGGATGTCCGGCACCTGCGTGAAGAGCGTCTTGTTGGGCAACCGCTCCACACCAAGTTCCGCGCGCATCACCCCCAGCAGCGTCTCTTCGAATGCATGCATCTCCGGCACGGGCTCGTAGAAGGTGTCCGAAGGTTGGTTCCGCTCCCCAAGCCTCTTGTGTATCGAGGTGTAGGTCGCGGCAACGGGCGCGAAGATGCTGATGAGACCGACCACGTCGCGAGACACGACGCCCCCATCCGGGGTGCTCAGCTTCTCCGGATGGGAGACCCGCACCCGCCAGCAGTTGTCGTCGGAAAAGAGCACGCTCCAGTCCACTGCCCGGGTTTCCGGCAGTGCCTCGCGAAGACGGGTCAGGAATCGGCCCCACCGCTCATCGCCCGCCTCCGCCGCCTGCTGGCGGAACGCCTTGAGGCGACGCGCTTCCGGAAGGTCGTCGTACCCCGGGTCATAGCTGTGGAGCCCGGCGGGAAAGTACTGGCGAATCAGTTCGATGAGCTGGGGTGCGCTAGGTAGAGGACTCATCCGTTCAATCCATGTTCAAGGCGTGAGGGACTGCAGCCATGGCGCTCAGCGCCTTCCCCAGTCGTCAGCTTGCCGGACGCGAGAGCCGCGAATGAGCAACTCGAGCTCCTTCTCCATCTGCAGTCTGAATCGGTTGCAAAGCTGAGCAGAGAGAAGCCCCTCTCCAGCCACGGCGGCAGCCGCTGCATCCGCGGCCTGCGCAGCCGCGCGCTGTGCCACGCCGTCGGTGATGGTGGTCTCGTTGAGGACCGCGGGGACTTCCACCGAGTATGCGCACGTGACGAAGGTCGGGTCACCCTGTGCGCGCGCGAGGTTGATGACGATTCTCGCTGCCTTCCAACCGCCAACCTCACCCACCTCCCCCCGCACGAGTGGCACGAACTGGAACTGCGACGGAGAGATGCCCTCCGGCGAGCCCGCAATCGACACGCAGCCCGAGAGGGACAGGAGCACGGCGATACCGGTGAGCCAGAGCCGCTCGAGCATGGCCCTTCATACCGAGCGCCTCTTCCCACCTGTCTCTCGTCCCGCGAGGCCTCCTGTCCTCCCGACAACGCTATGCCGTCCCCTCGGCCTCCTCCTGCGCGAGCGCGGCGTCCACCTCCGCGCCCAGTGGGTAGATGGTGAGGTGCCGCGTCGGCTCGCTGCCGTGGCTCACCGCCTCCAGGTGGTAGCGGCTCACCAGCCGGTGCTGCAGCTTCCGCAGCCTCGGCGGCCTCGGCGCCAGCGGCACCGAGACGCCCTCGCTCAGCACGCGTTCGATCGCGTGCTCCACCTCCGCCACCGCCTCGCGGACCTGGTCCTCGTCCACGCCCTCCACCACGTTGAAGGCCGTCTTCAGCACGCGGCGCAGCTCCGCGGAGCTGTTGCGCTTCACCACCTCCACCCGCGCGCCCGACTTCTCCGCCGTGCGCCGCAGCCTCGGGTCGTTCGCCCGCGAGCGCAGCGTCACCACCATGTCCGCCGCGTCCAGCCGGCTCACCAGCCGCACGTCCACGCTCAATTCCCGCAGCACCTTCGTCAGCAAATCCCTGCTCACCGCGTGCGCGTAGACCTTCGTCGTCCCGCCCATGCCCGGCACCCGCGCGAGGATGTTCTCCGCCCCCCGCGTGACACCTGGCCCCGCCATGCGCCCCGGCCGCATCGAGGGCAGTGACGGCGGCGCCGCCTTCACCTCCTGCACCTCCACCTGTCCCGAGGCCGCGTCCTGCGTCCGGCGCTCGCCGCCCACCGCCTGCCCCGCCAGCAGCCGGTCCACCGACTCCGCCGTGTCCGGGTGCACCAGCACCTCGTCCCGGCTCACCATCTCCACCACGATGTCGAACGTCGGCGGCGCCTTGCGCTCGCTGATGGTCTTCTGCGTATTCCGCCGCCGCGCCTCCTCGTCGCTCAGCGTCACCGTGTGCACCCCGCCCACGAGGTCCGACAGCGTGGGGTTCAGCACCAGGTTCTCCAGCGTGTTGCCGTGCGCCGTGGCCACGAGCTGCACGCCGCGCTCCGCAATCGTCCGCGCCGCCGCGGCCTCCGCCGACGTGCCAATCTCGTCGACGATGATGGCCTCGGGCATGTGGTTCTCCACGGCCTCAATCATCACGTCGTGCTGCCGGTCCGGCCGCGACACCTGCATCCGCCGCGCGCCGCCGATGCCCGGGTGCGGCACGTCCCCGTCCCCGCCAATCTCGTTGGACGTGTCCACCACCATCACGCGCTTGCGCAGGTCATCCGCCAACACGCGCGCCACCTCGCGCAGCTTCGTCGTCTTCCCCACGCCCGGGCGCCCCAACAACAGGATGTTCCGCCCCGAGCCGATGAGGTCCTTCAGCATGTCGATGGTGCCGAAAATCGCGCGCCCCACCCGTAGCGTCAGGCCCACCACCTTGCCCTTCCGGTTCCGGATGGCCGACACGCGGTGCAGCGTCCGTTCAATCCCGGCGCGGTTGTCGTCCCCCGGCGGCCCCACCTGCGCGAGCACGTGCTCCAAATCCTCTCGGAGGACGGGCTCCTCGCGAAGCCGCTCCACCCGGTCCACGAGGCGCGCCTCGGGCGGGCGGCCCAAATCCATCACCACCTCGAGCACCTGCTGGGGCGGCAGCGCTCGCACCGCCGCCTGCAAGGCCCCGGGGAGAACGCTCACCAGCAACTGGAAGTCGTCAGCGACCTCATCGGCACGCGGTGTCATTTCCTGTCCCTTGTCGCCCTTCATCAACGGTGTGCCTTCCCTGCCCGCCCTGCACGGACTCCACCCGGCCGGGAGGGCACCAGCCATGCGGCGCCCCGTCCACCCGCGAAGGCACTTCCCAACAGGGGAAATCCATTTCCCTCCCGTCCCGTCCGAGACGCCCGGGAGCTGACGGATTCCGGACGTGAGCCTGCCGTCCCCCGCTCGGGGCGTCCACCACTCCGCACATCGCGTTGGTGAGCGTCTTGCTTACCACCGGGCGGCGCTGCGACATGGAGCGCGTGGCGAGTGTGGAGGGGGTTAGGGACGTGACACCCAGGCTTCGAAGAGGACGGAGCTGGCGAATGCTGGCGGGCGCGGGCTTCGCGCTGCTGCTCGCCGGCTGCAACGGCGACGACATTCCCCAGGCTCGGGTCCTCCCCGGCGAGGACATTCCGGGACCGGATGTCACGCCACCACCGGAGAACAACCAACAGCAGAACGAGTGCGAGGACGTGCCCCTGGACGTGGGCCGTACCACGATGCACCGCCTCAACCGCGCCGAGTACAACGCCACCGTGCGCGACCTGCTGGGCGACACCACCCAGCCGGCCCGCGACTTCCCGGCGGACGACCACGGCTACGGCTTCGACAACAACGCGGACGTGCTCAGCCTGTCCCCGCTGCTGATGGAGAAGTACTCCGCCGCGGCGGAGAAGCTGGTGGAGACGGCCTGGACGAAGGGCGTCTTCGGGAGCTGCGCGCTGAACGCGACCAACCCCGAGCCGTGCGCGCGGGACATCCTCTCGCGCTTCGCCCGCCGCGCCTGGCGCCGGCCGGTGACGAAGGAGGAGGTGGACCGGCTGGTGGGCTTCCTCGCGCTGGCCAAGGCCCACGGCGACGGGCCCGAGGCGGGCGTGAAGCTGGCGCTGCGCTCGGTGCTGGTGTCGCCCCACTTCCTCTTCCGCGTGGAGAGGGACCCGGAGCCCGGCTCCACCACGCCGCACAAGCTCAGCGACCTGGAGCTGGCGAGCCGGCTCTCCTACTTCCTGTGGAGCAGCATGCCGGACGAGACGCTCCTCGCCGCGGCGGAAGCGGGGAAGCTGCATGACCCCGCGGAGCTGGAGGCCCAGGTGCGCCGCATGCTCGCGGACCCCAGGTCCAACGCCCTGGTGGAGAACTTCGCCGGCCAGTGGCTCTACACGCGCGCGCTGGACTCCGCCGAGCCGGACAAGACGCTCTACGGCGCCTTCAACGAGGACCTGCGCTCGGCCATGCGCCAGGAGACACAGCTCGTCTTCCGCGAGTTCGTCACCGGCGACCACAAGCTGAAGGACCTCATCGACGCGCCCTTCACGTACGTGAATGACAAGCTGGCCACGCACTACGGCCTGCCGAAGCCGGGCAGCAGCACGCCGGTGCGCGTGGACCTCTCCGGCCACCCGGAGCGCGCGGGCATCTTCGGCCAGGGCGCGCTGCTGACGGTGACGTCCAACCCGGACCGCACCTCGCCGGTGCAGCGCGGCGTCTGGGTGCTGGAGCAGTTGCTGTGCTCCGCGCCGCCGCCGCCGCCGCCCAACGTGGAGGGCCTGCCTCCGGCGGTGGACCCCAACCAGACGATGCGCGAGCGCATGGCGCAGCACCGCAGCCAGCCGGCGTGCGCGGGCTGCCACCGGCTGATGGACCCGCTGGGCCTGGCGCTGGAGAACTACGACCCCATCGGCCGCTGGCGACTGAAGGAGGTCAGCGGCGCGCCGGTGGACCCGACGGGTGAGCTGCCGAGCGGCGCCGTGCTGCAGGGCGCGGACGACATGCGGCGCTACGTGAAGAACGACCCGAAGCTGCCCGCGTGCCTCACCGAGCACCTGCTCACCTACGCGCTCGGCCGAGGCATGCGGCCGGAGGACGCGTGCGCGGTGAGCGAAATCGCCGCCACGGCGGAGGCCAGCGGCGGCCGCCTCAGTGACTACATCCTCAGCGTCGTGCTCAGCGACCACTTCACCCAGCGGCGCGGCGAGCCGGAGGCCCAGAAGCCATGAGCAAGAAGTTCCAACTCTCCCGCAGGACCTTCCTTCGCGGCACGGGGACGCTGATGGCGCTCCCCGTGATGGAATCCCTGCTGCCCCGCACGGCGAGGGCCGTCCCGACGACGTCCGCGCCCCGGCGGCTGGCCGTCTTCTACACGCCCAATGGCATCCACATGCCCAAGTGGACGCCTGGCGCCACCGGCGCCAACTGGGAGCTGACGCCCACGCTGCAGCCGCTGGCGCCGGTGAAGAGCGACGTGCTGGTGCTGAGCGGCCTCGCCAATGACCCGGGCCGCCCGGACGGCGACGGCCACCACGCCGCCGCCACCGCCGCCTTCCTGAGCTGCACCAAGGCCTTCAAGACGGAGGGCACCGACTTCCACGCGGGCATCTCCATGGACCAGGTCATCGCCAGGCACCTGGCGTCGCAGCGGGCCACGCGCCTGCCCTCGCTGGAGCTGGGCAACGACGCCGGCAAGGGCATTGGCAACTGCGACTCGGGCTATGCGTGCCCGTATGCCAACAACATCGCCTGGGCCGGCCCCACCTCGCCGGTGGCCAAGGAGACGCGCCCCAAGGCCGTCTTCGACCGGCTCTTCGCGGGCTACGAGCCGGGCGCCACCCAGGCCACGGTGGAGAAGCGCAAGGCGTACGGCAAGAGCATCATCGACTTCGTGCGCGACGACGCCACCGCGCTGAAGCCACAGCTCGGCACCTCCGACCTGCGCAAGCTGGACGAGTACTTCACCAGCGTGCGTGATTTGGAGAAGCAGGTGGAGGCGATTGAAGCGGACGGCCCCTCGTGCAATCCGGGCACGGCGCCGGGGGACAACGAGGACCCGCGCGTGAAGACGAAGGCGATGATGGACCTCATCGTCCTCGCCTTCCAGTGCGACCTCACCCGCGTCGTCACCTTCATGCTGGCCAACGCGCGCAGCCCCAAGGTGTACGGCTTCCTGGGCCTGAGCGGCGGGCACCACACGTACTCGCACCACCAGAAGATTCAGGCCAACTACGACGCGCTCGCCACCATCGACCGGTGGGAGGTGGAGCAGTACTCGTACCTGCTGCAGCGCCTGAAGGGCACGCAGGACGCGGACGGGCGGACGCTGCTCGACAACTCGATGGTGTACTTCTCGAGCGAAATCGCGGACGGCAACTCGCACGAACACAAGAACCTGCCCATCCTCATCGGAGGCAGCGGCGGGGGTGCGCTGACGCCGGGCCGGCACGTGCGCTACAACGCCGAGCCGCTCGCCAACCTGTACATCTCCCTGATGCAGGCCATGGGCGTGCCCGGCATCACCCGCTTCGGAGACAACGGCACCGGCCCGCTGTCCGGCCTCAAGGTGTAGCCGGAGCCGTGCCGGCGGAAGCGGGCGTGCGGCCGGCCCCTGCACGTCCCGCCCGCCGCGCACGGCTTCAGCTCCGCGCGGGGGCGCGCGCGACCCGCCTCCGCACGACGGCCCCGTGCACGGGCCGCGGGCATGCGCAGGCGGCGAGCGTGCAGCCAGCCTCCGCCCCTCTCCAGGCGGAGCACGCTTCCCATGCAGACAAGACCGTCCTGGCGCATCATGGCGCCTTCATGGTTCCGTCCTCGCGCGTGCTCCGCTGGTCCGCCCTGCTCCTTCTCACGCCGCTGCTCGGCTGCGGCCCCACGGGCCGGAGCGTCCAGCGGCAGCAGGTGTCGCCGCAGCGGCAGACGGTGACGGCCTCGCGCGAGAAGGCTCCCGCTCCGGCGGCCTCCACCGCGAAGGAGAAGGCGCGTGGGGTGCCCCCGGCGAAGGACCTCGCGAGGGACATGGTGGCGGCGCACAATCAGGCGCGCGCGCAGGCGAAGCCGACGCCGAAGCCCGCGCTGCCGCCCCTCTCCTGGTCCGACGAGGCCGCGAAGAAGGCCGCGTCCTGGGCGAAGCAGTGCAAGTTCGAGCACAACCCCGACCGCGGCGACTTCGGTGAGAACCTCGCCGCGGCCACGCCCGACACGTGGACCACGGCCGAGGTGGTGAAGAGCTGGGCGGACGAGGCGGCGGACTACGACTTCACGCGCCTCACCTGCAAGAAGGGCAAGGTGTGCGGCCACTACACGCAGGTGGTGTGGAGGAAGACGGCCTCGGTGGGGTGCGTCACGGTGATGTGCAACAAGAACTCGCCGTTCGGCTCGCAGTTCCCCACGTGGCAGTTCTGGGTGTGCAACTACGCGCCGCCGGGCAACTGGGTGGGCCAGCGCCCCTACTGACGGGGCGCGCTCAGCCGCGGAACAAGCGCCGGAACAGCCGGGAGAAGACGCCGGAGGACACGGGCTCCGGCCGGCCCTCCGAGGCCGCGCGCTTGCCGTCCAGCTCCACCTTCAGCTTCCGGGCGTCCGGGTCGATGGACATGACGCTGAACTCGTCATTGCCCTCGAGCGACGTGAGGACCTTGCTCGCTCGGGTCTGATGGGGGTCGTTGCTCATCCGCGCCTCCGGGGGAAATCGGAGATTAACAGGCTCCCGGCCCTCGCGCCTCTCCCCCTCCATGGCCGTACGATTCCCGACGTACGGACGGCCGCCCCTCCCTCCGGCGGAATCTTCCACTCGAGGGTTCCTTCCCAGGAGATGGGGATACGTGCGGGCCCTGGGAGCGCGGATAATCGCGGCCATGGCACGCCTCTCTGTCCGACACCTCGTTGCCCTGGGACTCCTCGCGCCGTGGCTGGCGATCGGCTGCGGCTCCGACTCCGACTCCGACTCCGACGAGACGTCCGACGCCGGCTCCGAGCAGCCCGCGCCGCTCGATGGGGGAACCACCTCGGACGGCGGCACCAGGTCCGACGCGGGCACGACCTCGGACGGTGGCACCGGCTCGGACGCGGGCACGCTGTCCCAGTTCGCCCGCGACATGGTGGACGCGCACAACGCGGTGCGGGCGGGGGCGAAGAATCCCACGCCCAGCCCGGCGCTGGAGCCACTGACGTGGGACACCCAGGCGGAGAACACGGCGAAGGCCTGGGCGGCCAACTGCAACTTCAGCCACAACGACAAGCGCGGCAACCTGGGTGAGAACATCGCCGCGGCCACGCCGAACTACTGGGACACGGCGGGCGTGGTGAAGAACTGGGCGAGCGAGGTGGCGGACTACGACTACGCCAACAACTCGTGCACGCAGGGCGAGCAGTGCGGCCACTACACGCAGATCGTGTGGCGGAACACGAAGCGCGTGGGCTGCGCCACGCAGGTGTGCACGAAGAACTCGCCGTTCGGCGCGCAGTTCCCCACGTGGCAGTTCTGGGTGTGCAACTACGCGCCGCCGGGCAACTACGTGGGCCAGCGGCCGTACTGACTCAGGGTACCGAGGGAGGCACCTTCCGGAGGCCGGGAGCCGCGGAAGGAACCTTCATTCCGCGCCCCTTCGCGGCCGAGGAGTCACCCCCGCTCGTGCAGCCAGGCTTCCAACGTGGGGAACACGTCGTCCGACGGCTTCGAGTCTGGTGGCCGCGCGAGCTGGTGGTCCGCTCCGCGCAGCACCTTCACCGTCACCCGAGGAACCTGGGTTCCTGCGTCTCGCGGAAGGCCTTGGGACAGTGCGCGGGCCACTGACTGCGTGGGCGTCACCTCATCCGCCTCTCCGAGCAGCGCGAGCACGGGCACTCGCACCCGGGCCAGGGCCTCCGTCGAGTCGTAGGCCAGCACGTTGTTCCACGCGGCTCGCTGTATGACGAGAAGCCGCGGAAGAGGCGTGTCGCCGAAGCGGGACAGCGGCGACACCGAGAACCAGCGTCGGCGCTTCGCCCGCTTGAGCTGGAAGTCGAGCGTCTTCAGCGCCTTCTCCTCGCGCTCGGGAGCGTAGAGGCGCGCGTCGTGGAGCGTGCCCAGGTGCTCCATCAGGTCCACGACTTCCGGCCCCGTGAGCCCCTTGCTACGAGCCTCGTTGCGCAGGCGGTGCTCCTCCTGCTTCCACAGCGGACCTCCGCCGCCGGACACCAGCACCAGGAAGCCAAGGTCCGGCGCACGGGCCGCCGCGTGGAGGGCCACCCAGGCGCCCCGGCCGAAGCCCATCAGCCCCACGTCCCGCACGCCCGT
The DNA here is from genome assembly GCF_055568925.1 of Pyxidicoccus sp. M6. NCBI lineage: Bacteria > Pseudomonadati > Myxococcota > Myxococcia > Myxococcales > Myxococcaceae > Pyxidicoccus > Pyxidicoccus sp. M6. The sequence continues at coordinate 12,637,969 of NZ_CM145714.1, forward strand.
GCGCTCGCGGAGCAACTTCGCCGCCGCGAGCCCATCGTCCGCCAGGTCGCGGATGCCGGACACCCACGGCTGCGCGTCTCCGGAGGAACGACCCGCCCCCCGCCGGTCGTACGCAAGCACCGCGAGCCCCTGCCGCACGAGGAACGTCGAGTACGGCTCCAGCGCGCCTCGCGTCCCGGGGACTTCATCGGGCAGCAGCACCACGGCCGCATGAGGCGCGGCGCCCGATGGCAGCCATAACGTGCCGGCGAGGGTGACGTCTCCGTTCCGGACGGTGACGTCCTCGGTGCGAGGCGTCGCTGAGAGTCCCGCGTCCGTGCGCGATGCCGCCACACCTCCGTCCACCGCGCCCACCCGTCCACTCCACAGCAGCAGGCACAGCCCCACCGCGACGCGCGCTGTCCTCAGCACCAGGCCCTCCAGGATGAGCCCGCCCTTCAAACAGCCCTCGGGGCCGCGAGCAACACTCCACCGCGCGCCCCTTCCCCAGTCGATGGGTGGACAACACCTCGCGCCGAGCGAGCCCGGCCCGCACCGGCCGTCACGCCGTCAGCGCTTCAGGTACTGCTCCAGGAAGGCGGACGTCTCCTGCCACGCGGTGGACGCGGCGTGCTCGTCGTACCGCTCACCCGAGGGGTTGGCGAACGCATGGTCCGCGTCGAACTCCAGGATGCGGTGCTGCACGCCCGCCGCGTCCAGCGCCTGCCGGAGCTCCGCGACCTTCTCCGGCGGAATGGACTTGTCCTTCGTCCCGAAGATGCCCAGCACCGCCGCGTGGATGCGGGCGAGCTCGTTCGGGTCCGTCACCGGGTTGCCGTAGTAGATGACCGCCGCGTCCAACTCCGGCAGCGCGATGGCCGCGCGCAGCGACCAGCCTCCACCGAAGCACCAGCCGAGGCTCCCCGTGCGCGGCGCCCGGATGCGCTCGTCCTTCAGGAGGAAGTCGTGCGCGGCCTTCAGCACCTCCGTCGCGCGGCCCGCGTCCACCGACTTCACCAGCGCCATCGCCTCGTCGCGCGTGGTGGCCACCTTGCCGCCGTACAGGTCCACCGCGAGCGCCGCATACCCATTGGCCGCCAGCCGGTCCGCCCAGTGCTGGATGTGCTCGTTGAGGCCCCACCACTCGTGGATGACGAGCACGGCGGGCAGCGGCGCCTTCGCGCCCTCGGGGAGGCTCAGGTACATCTTCACGCCCGCGACCTCCACCTCCTGCCCCTTGCGAGGCGGCGCGGCATCCGTGCGCAGCGTGTGCATGGCCTTGAACTCGGCCTCGGAGACGGCCCCGGTGGGCGCCGGCTCTCGCGCCACCTCCACGGACGTCCCGTGGACACAGGCCCCCAGCAACAGCGCTCCTCCCAGTAGCAGCAGCAGGCTTTGGCGCATGATGTGCTTCCTCCCAAGCGTGAGGCCTCACGGCCTACTCCGGGCCGGAACCGTACGCCACCGGCTCGCACGTCCGAAGGTGCCCCGCGAACACGAAGAGGGCTGGGAGGGAATCATCCCCCGCCAGCCCTCTTTCAACGCCGCACGCGTGCGAGCGGTGCGACTACTTCTTCGGCGCCGGAGGAGGCGTCGGCTTGCCCTGCCCCTGCGGAGCGCCCGCGGGCGGAGCGCCCGGCATGCCCGGCATGCCCGCCGGAGTCTCCGGAGGCTTCACAATCTCGAGCAGCTCCACCTCGAACACCAGGGCCGCGCCGCCGGGGATGTTCGGCGGGGCGCCGCGGTCGCCGTAGGCGATGTCCGACGGGCAGGTCAGCTTGGCCTTGCCGCCGACCTTCATCTTCTGCACACCCTCGGTCCAGCACTTGATGACGCCCTGGAGCGGGAACTGCGTGGGCTCGCCGCGCTTGTAGGAGCTGTCGAACTCGGTGCCGTTGGTCAGCGTGCCCTTGTAGTGCACCTTCACGATGTCCGTCGCCTTGGGCGACTCACCGGTGCCGGCGGTCAGCTCCTTGTAGACGAGACCGGACTCGGTCTTCTGGGCGCCGGACTCCTTGGCGGCCTCATCCAGGAACTTCTTCGAGTTCTCCTTCTCCTTCTCCGCCTTGCGGGTGCTGCGCGCGCGCGCCAGCTCCTGCAGCTTCGGACCGTACGTCTCCATGTCCACCGGCGACTTCTCACCCTTCACCTGGGTGGACATACCGGCCTTGACGTACTCCAGCTCCTCCGGAGTCATGTCGAACACGCTGATGCTCCGGCCAATGGAGAGGCCCAGCGCGTACAGCGTCTTCTGCTCCTCGGTCTGCGGGTTGCTGGCGTTGCCCCCGCCCGCGCCACCGCCGGACGCCGTATCCGTCTTCGCCGGCTGCTGGCAGCCCGCCAGCACCAGCATTACCGCGACCAGCCACGTCTTCCGCATGTCGTTTGCCCTTCCTTCGCTTTTGCGCGAACGGTGAGACACCGCCGCCAGAGTCCACAGTCGGTTCCGGGGGCGACTTACTACAGGAACGGTCTGTCGTCCGCTTGACGGCGATTCCCGTCATTCCAGAGCCCCGGACCCGCATCGCCCCAGCAACTCCCAGAGGCAGCAACCCCTTCCACAGCGTCCCCCTCCGAACGGAGGGTGGGAGTTTTATCCACCCCGAGTCTCAGGGACACCAACACTCGCCGTGAGGGGCGCCGGACGGGCCGCGCGCCCGCGAGTGAGCCCATGAAACAGGGCACATGACGCGCAATGACACGCACGGGTAATGCAAGTCTTTACCCGCAATCTTATTTCAATCCGATTGCAGAACGCACCGCGTCACGATTGTCCGCCATGAATTCGTTGCCGGACCCTTGAGGTCGGGCACCTTCGAGACGAGGATTCGCTCCGTCCCGCACGCGCCCTTCAAGCCCCACGCTCTGGAGAGAAGCGGCGCGGCGCCTTTTCACTGGAGGAACCTGATGCATCGTCTGCCGCTGTCGTGCGCGCCTCGTGCCGTGCTCCTTGCCATGGTGGGTCTGCTCGCCCTCCCCGCTTGCTCGGATGATGATGACGGTACGGGCACTCCTGATTCCGGAAGCACCCCGACGGATGCGGGTACGCAGACCGACGCGGGCACTGACGCGGGCACGGATGCCGGCACCGACGCGGGCACGGACGCCGGCACCACGCAGGCCTGGCCCCAGGACTTCTCCTGCGAGGGCAAGGAGAAGAAGACGCTGACCTTCAACTCCACCCAGGCGGCGGAGCTCCAGGACGCGGTGAACGACCTCTCCGAGTGCACCACGATTCAGCTCGGCGCGGGCACGTTCCACTTCGACAACGCCATCACCATCCGCCAGAACGGCGTCACCCTCGTCGGCGCGGGCAAGGGCGCCAAGGGCGAGGCCGAGGGTGGCAGCGCCAGCACGGTGCTGGACTTCACCAACGCCGCCGCCAACACCAACGGCATCGACGTGGTGGGCAAGCTCTTCACCGTGAAGGACCTGACCATCTGGAACGCGCGCAAGGACGCGCTGCGCGTGGAGAACTCCACCAACGTCTTCATCCAGCGCATCCGCACCGAGTGGAAGAACGCGGACGACGAGAACAACGGCAAGTACGGCATCTACCCGGTGAAGTCGTCCTACGTCACGATTGAGGACTGCGAGGCCTACAACGCGGCCGACGCCGGCATCTACGTGGGCCAGACGCGCTACGCCATCGTCCGCCGCAACATCGCGAAGCAGAACGTGGCGGGCATCGAAATCGAGAACACGAAGTTCGCCTTCGTGCAGGGCAACACCGCGCAGGACAACACCACGGGCCTCGTCGTGTTCGACCTGCCCGGCAACCCCATCAAGGGCACGGACATCCTCGTCACCGGCAACACGATTACGGGCAACAACCGCGACAACTTCGCGTCCGTGACGGCCAGCAGCAGCACCGTGTCTCAGGTGCCCGCCGGCACCGGCACGTTCATCCTCGCGTCGCGCCGCGTGGAGTTCGTGGGCAACACGTGGGGTGACAACAACACGGTGGACATCGCCGTGCTGAGCGGCCTGGCCATCGAGTCCGACCCGAGCCAGTGGAGCGCCGGGTACTTCAACTTCCCCAGCGCGGACGTGTTCGTCCACGGCAACACCTTCCAGGGTGGCAGCGGCGACGCGGTGGACAACGGCAAGCTGGACCCCGAGAAGCGCCCGCTGGGCGCGCTGGTGGCCGCCGTCTACGGCTACGGCACCGCGACCGGGGCCGTGACGCACGTGGAGCACCTGCTGTGGGACGGCATCGACCCGGCGCCTCGCAACGAGGCCCTGGCCAACCCCATCAACATCTGCTTCTCCGGCAACACGCTGCCGGCCGGCACGAAGGAGGCCATCGTGGACTTCGACCTCCAGACGGTCTCCACCAAGATTCTGGCCCCGACGCCCGACCTCGCGGGCGCCTGGAAGGAGACGCGCCGGTACGCCCAGGGCGTGGCGCCGTACAACTGCTCCGGCTTCGGTCCGAAGCTCGCGCTGCCCTGAGGTCCGCCGTCGATGAGCGTGTCGGAGGAGACGAGAAGCATGCGCAAGTCGTTCAACTCTGGAGCCGGACTCGGGCTCGCCGCGGTGCTGCTGGCCGCGGTGGTGGCTTCCTGCTCCGGGGGCGATGACGCCCCCGGGACGGGCCCCGACGCCGGCTCCACCTCCCACGAGGACTCCGGCACGCAGCCGGTGGACAGCGGCACCGTGGACTCCGGGGTGGATGCCGGAGTCGACGCCGGAGTGGATGCGGGCACGGACGCGGGTGAGGACAGCGGCACACCGGATGCCGGGAGTGACGCGGGGACACCGGATGCCGGCTCGGGACAGCCGGACGGCTCGGTGGTGATTCCCACCAACCTGTCGGACCTGCACCTGTTCACCGGCAGCCCGGCGACGGGCGGGCTCCAGCCGGTGGAGGGCAACGTCCCGTACACGCTGACCACGCCGCTCTTCTCCGACTACGCCGTCAAGTCGCGCACGCTCTACATCCCCGAGGGGAAGACGGCGGGCTACCAGCCGAAGGACGTGCTGGATTTGCCGGTGGGCACCATCATCACCAAGACGTTCGCCTTCCCCGCGGACCTGCGCGAGCCGGACAAGAACGTGCGTGCCATCGAGACGCGCGTGCTGGTGCATCAGCCGAGCGGCTGGCAGGCGCACCCGTACGTCTGGAACGCAGAGGGGACGGAGGCGGTGCTGAAGCCCTCGGGCGCCGTCGTGCCCGTCACGCTCATCGACGGAAAGGGCGCGACTCGCAGCTTCAGCTACCTGGTGCCGCAGCGGAACCAGTGCAGCCAGTGCCACCACGTGCTGGATGCACAGCAGAACCAGGTGCTGCTGCCCATCGGCGTGAAGGCCCGCTACCTCAACAAGAACCATGACTACGGCGGGCAGGAGGTGAACCAGCTCCAGCACCTGGCGGAGCTTGGCAAGCTGACGGGGCTGCCTCCCGCCATCCAGTTGCCGCGCGCGCCGGATGCGTTCAATGCGAACGACGCGGACCTGGACTTGCGGGCCCGCACGTACCTGGACATCAACTGCGCGCACTGCCACCGGCGGAACGCGACGGCGGGCGACACGAGCCGGCTGTTCCTCGACCTCGACAGCACGGAGACGCTCGACCTGAATGCGGGCGTCTGCAAGCGGCCGGGCTCGGCGGGCAGCGGCGTCGGCGGGGAGTTCGACGTCGTCCCCGGCGACCACTCGGTATCCATCCTCTGGTACCGGCTCGATACCGAGGAGTCCGGGAAGATGATGCCGCAGATTGGCCGCGCCATCCGGCATGACGAGGGCTCGGAGCTCATCGCCGACTGGATTGACGCCATGCCGGCGCGCTCCTGCAAGTAGGTAGCAACGGAAGGGCCCCTCCGTGCACGTCACACGGAGGGGTGCTCCGCACAGGGCGTGTGTGGCGCCTCGAGCCGAGGTCGCCAACAGTGGGCTCCGCGTTCCTCCCGGAGGCCCGTGCCTTGAGTGTTCTCCTCCCGCGATTCGCGGTGCTCGCGCTCCTGCTCGCCTCCGGCTGCGCGCACAGGCCTGTCTCCACGGACGGCTCCTGCACAGACACCGCCTTCACGGACGGCTCCTGCGCGAACGGCACTTCGCGGAACGACACGGAGCGGGAGCTGCGCGCGGGCATTTCGCTCGCGCGGGGTGACGCGGCCGTCGAATCGAAACAATGGAGTGTCGCGGCCGCGGCGTACGCGGATGCGCGGGCGTCATCGGATTCGCCCGCCGCGGGACAGCCCGGGGACATCCGGCTCTGGGACTGGCGCGAGCGACGGCAGGTGGCGCTGCTGCAAGGCCACTCCGACGTCGTGCGTGGCCTGGCCTTCTCTCCGGACGGCTCCGTGCTGGCGTCGGGCGCGTCGGACAGGACGGTGCTCCTGCTCCGGTTCGACCGCGTGGTGCATCCGCCTCCCGCGAGCAGGGAGGCCGTGGAGGAGATGCGGCTGCGCCACGGACTGACCCGGGATGAAAAATGACCGCGCCCCCCGCGCGGTCCCCTCTCAAAAAGACCACGCCCCCCTTGCGGTCACTCCCCTCAGAATGACCGTTCCCCCCTCGCAGTCCCTTTCCTCATGAGCAGGCGGCGTGCCAGCGGGGAACCCCGCTGAATGACTGGGCGCGGAGGGGGGCGCAGGGGGCACTCGTGACCTGCCCCGCTACAAGCCGGCCGCCGCTGTGACATCCGGCGCTACAGCCGGGTCCGGTGTGCCCTCACACGCCGGAGGCGGCGTCGAAGGCGGAGACGTAGGCGAAGAGCCCGGGCAGGCCGCCGGTGTGGACGAAGACCACCGTCTCGTCACGCTTCACGGTGCCATCCGCGATGCGCGCGAGCATTCCGGCGAAGGCCTTCCCCGTGTACACCGGGTCGAGGAACAGCCCTTCCGTGCGCGCGAGCAGCGAGACGGCGTCCACCATCTCCGGCGTCGGCAGGCCGTAGCCCGGACCGATGAAGGCCTCGTCCACCTCGACGGAGTCCTCGCGAAGTGGCGCCTTCGAGCCGAGGAGCGTGAGCGCCTCCGAGGCCATGGCCCGGACGCGAGGGGCGATGTCCCGCGCGGGTGCGAGCACGCTGACACCGTGCACGCGAGCGGTGCCTCCGAGCGCCGTCAGCCCCGCGACGAGCCCCGCCTGCGTGCCGCCGCTGCCACAGGCGACGAAGACGCGGTCCACGTGCACGCCGGACGCGTGGGCCTGTTCCAGAATCTCCCGCGCACACTCCGCGTATCCCAGCGCGCCGAGCGCATCCGAGACGCCGAAGGGCAGCACGTATGGGGAACGGCCCTCCTGGCGCGCGCGGGCGGCGAGCTCTTCGAGGTACGCACGGCTGTCCACGTCACCGGCGACGACGTGGACGCGCGCGCCGAGGAGCTGGTCGAGGAGGACATTGCCGTTGTGCTCATAGGCCGCGTCGGTGCGGGGCACGCGCTTGCGCAGCACCAGCTCGCAGCGAAGGCCAAGCCGGGCCGCGGCGGCGGCGAGCAGGCGCGAGGCGTTGGACTGGAGGCCGCCGTCGAGGAGCACGGTGTCGCAACCCTGGGCACGGGCGCGCGCGAGGTGGAGCTCCAGCTTGCGGAGCTTGTTGCCTCCCGCGCCGAGGCCGCCCATGTCATCGCGCTTGAGGAGGAGGCGGGGACCTCCCAGGTGGCGGGACAGACGCTCCAACGGCTGGAGCGGAGTGACTCCATCCATCAGGGCAATGCGCGGCGGCAGAGGCAGGCTCGTCATGCCGCGGCTTCTACCCGTGCGGAGGCCGGTGGACCAGCCGAACGCGGCCCTACTCCGTCAACGCCGTGGTACGCGACAGTCCCATCGCGGCCTGGACGAGCGCCACGTGGCTGGAGGTGTGTGGGAAGTTGCCGGCCATGCGGCGCTGGCGCGGGTCATACTCCTCCGGCAGCAGGCCCACGTCGTTGCGCACGCGAAGGAGCCGCTCGAAGAGGATTCGGGCCTCGTCGCGCCGCCCCATGAGGTGCAGGCTGTCCGCGAGCCAGAAGCTGCACACCAGCGACACACCCGCGCGCAGCGAGTCGTCCTGACGCACGAAGTCCCCTTCGCCCAGCTCGCGCTCCACCGCCTCCACGGTGCCGCGCACGCGCGCGTCGTCCGCGGGCAGGAAGCCCAGCCGCGCCAGACGCAACAGCCGCGCATCCAGGCCGCGACCACCGAGCTCGCGAGTGAAGGCCCCCCGGCTCGAGTCGAAGCCCTCTCGGCACACCTCCGCGTGCACGTCCGCGCGCAGCCGCTTCCAGCGCTCCACCGGCGCGTCCAGGCCGAAGCGCGCGGCGGTCTCCAGCGTCCGGTCCACCGCCACCCACGCCATCACCTTCGAGTACGTCATCGGCGGCCCCATGGCGGCGGGCTGGAGCCAGGCGCTCTCCAGGTGCTCCAGCATGGCCCGCTGCAGGGCCCACGCATCACTGCTGGGAGGCAGCCCCCGGCGCGCGGACTCGTGGAAGCTGCCCATGACCTCGCCGACGTCCTCGTTGCTCAGGCCCCGGTGGGGCGCGTGGCCGATGCGCACCGGGCGGGTGCCCTCGTAGCCGGGCAGCCACGGCAACTCCTGCTCGGAGAAGCGCCGCTCTCCGGCGACGCCGTAGGAGGACTGAAGCTCCTCAGGCTCGCCGGCCACCGCGCGCACCAGCCAGTCGCGCCAGGCGCGGGCCTCGTCCAGGTAGCCTCCATCCAGCAGGGCCTGGAGCGTGCTCGTCGCATCGCGCAGCCAGCAGAGGCGCGCGTCGCCGGGACGACCTCCGGAGGACAGCGGCAGCGACGTGGTGGGCGCCGCGACGATGCCACCCGTGGGTGAGTACGTCAGCGCCTTGAGGGTGATGAGCGAGCGCTGGAGCGGCTCGTGCCACGGCCCGGTGGAAGCGAGGCGCGAGGACCACTCCTTCCACCACGCCTCGGTGTCCGCCACGGCGGCCAGCGCATCCAGCGCGGGCGGTGGAGGCTCGTGCGAGGGATGCCAGGAGAGGACGAAGGGCACGCGCGCGCCCGGGTCCACGGGGAAGTCCGCGGTGAAGGTGCCGCCGCGCCGCTGCAGCTTCACGGGCGTGCGCAGGGCCACCGAGTCCGGGCCCGCGCGAGCGGACGCATGGTCCTCGTGGAAGCGCACCCAAGGCGAGCGGTCGCCGTAGCCGAAGTGGGCGAGCAACTCCATGCGCATGGGGACGGAGCCCTTGAGGCCATACACCACGCGCACGAGGTCCGGTTCCCTGCCGCGCGGGGGCATGCAGTCCACCACGCGCACCACACCGTCCTCCGTCTCGAAGTCCGTCTCCAGCACCAGCGTGCCGGGGCGGTAGCGGCGCGTCACCTTCAACACGCCGCCCGCCGGAGCGAGCAGCCACCGTCCATGCGACGCGTCTCCGAGCAGCGCGGCGAAGCACGCGTCCGAGTCGAAGCGAGGCCAGCACAGCCAGTCGATGGAGCCGTCCCTACCGGCGAGCGCGGCGCTCTGCGTGTCACCAATGAGGGCGTAGTCTTCCAGGGGAAGGGCCATGAACGGGGAGCATGGCACAACGCCGCGAGGGGCTGCCCGCACCCGCCCCCCGGGGCATCAGCGCGGAGCCCGCACCTTCCGCGTCCGCACGGCCTCCGCGCCGCCCAGGGACGTCAGCACGTCCGCCAGCAACCGCCGGGCCTCCTGCACCGCGCGGGCCCCGTGCTGGCGCTCGAAGCGCTTCTGGAGCGCCTCGCGCACCGCGCGCGCCTTCTCCACCGAGGCCCGCCCGCGCGCGGACAGCGCCACCCGCCGCACCCGCGCGTCCTCGGACTCCGTCTTCTCCACGTAGCCCAGCCCCTCCAGCTCGGCGACCGTCTTGGATGCCGCCTGCTGCGTCACCTCCAACAGCCCCGCCAGCTCGCTGATGGAGCGCGGACCGCCCAGCAGATGCTGGAACACATACCCGTGTGCATGCCGCAGGCCCGAGAAGCCCGCCGCGTGCAGGTCCTCCAGCACCTGCTCGTTCATCCGCTGCCCGACAAAGAGGGCGAGGTAGCCCAAGTCGAGCGACTCCAGCTCCACCGCCGAGGCGTCCTTCCTGCGTGGCATGCCCTCTTCTCTTGCATCCACAACCATGGTTGTGCAACATGGGTTGTGTAATCACCCCGGAGGAGCCCATGTCCACGTCGAACCTCGACACCACGCTGCGCTACCTGCAGGCCCTGGAGAGCATGGCCACGGGAGAGGCGCTGGCGTCCTTCTTCCACCCCGACGTGGTCCAGCGCGAGTACCCCAACGCGCTCACCCCCAAGGGCCAGACGCGGGACTTGAAGAAGCTCCTCGCGGACTCGGAGCGGGCGAAGACGCTGCTGTCCTCGCAGCGCTACGCCGTGCGCAGCACCCTGGCGCACGGCGATACCGTAGCGGTGGAGATGGACTGGACGGGCACGCTCGCCATCCCCGTGCGCACGCTGGCCGCCGGAGCGCAGCTGCGCGCCGCGTGCGGCATGTTCCTCACCTTCAAGGACGGCCGCATCCTCACGCAGCACAACTACGACTGCTTCGAGCCGTTCTGAGGAGCACCTCGGGGGAAGGCCTGTCCGGAAGCGGGATGGGGATTCCCAGCGCCGGGCACCCGGGCTCGCCACCCGCGTCACCCGCCGTCCGGACGTGACTGGCTGCGCGCCCTGGCATGGTCCATGCTCTCGGGTCCTGGAATGGACAGCCTCCTCCAGGACCTCCGGCTCGCGCTGCGCCGGCTGCGTCGCAGTCCCACCTTCACGGTGGTGGCGGTGGCCACGCTGGCCCTCGGCATCGGCGCCAACGTGGCCATCTTCAGCGTGGTGCACGCGGTGCTGCTGCGCCCCCTGCCCATGCGCGACGACGCGCGGCTGGTGCGGCTCTACACGGTGGGCAAGCAGGGCGCAGGCCCCACCTCGCCGCTGGACCTCGAGGACATGCGCGAGCAGGCGAGCGCCTTCGATGGCCTCACCGGCGTGGCGAGCGCGGCGATGACGCTGGGCGCGGACGGGCCCGAGTCCTCGCCGGAGAAACTCCAGACGGGGCTGGTGTCGGCGGACTTCTTCCAGGTGCTCGGCGCGGGCGTGCAGCTCGGCCGCGCGCTGCACGCGGGGGACGACGCGCCGGGCGCACCCAAGGTGGCGGTGCTCTCCCACGGCCTGTGGCAGCGGCGCTTCGGCGGCAGTCCGTCCGTGCTCGGCCGCTCGCTCGACCTCGGCGGCCCCGAGCCCTGGACGGTGGTGGGCGTGGCGGCCCCGGGCTTCGACTTCCCCGCGCGCGCCGAGTTGTGGGTGCCGCTCATGTGGGAAGAGAGCATGGTGAAGCCCGAGGCGCGCGGCGCGCACTGGCTGGAGGTGTACGGCCGGCTCGCGCCCGGGGTGAGTCTTGAGGGCGCTCGAGCCCAGGCCGCTGACATCGCCCGCCGGCTGGCCGAGCAGTACCCGAAGACGAACGCCAACACGGGCGCGAGCGTGGAGCTGCTGCGCGACGTGCTGCTCGGCAACGTGCGGCCATCGCTCCTGCTGCTGCTCGGCGCGGTGGGACTGGTGCTGCTCATCGCCTGCGCCAACCTCACGCACCTGCTGCTGGCGCGCGCCGCCTCGCGCGAGGGCGAGCTGTCCGTGCGCCTGGCCCTGGGCGCCAGCCGGGGACGCCTCGCGCGCGAGCTGCTGCTGGAGAGCGCGCTGCTCTCCGTGCTGGGCGGCGCGGCGGGACTGCTCGCGGCGATGTGGGCGCTGGATGCGCTGGCCGTGTTCGGGCCGCGCGACATTCCGCGCATCGACGAGGTGACACTGGACCGCACGGTGCTCGCCTTCACCGCGGGGCTCGCGGTGCTCACCACGTTCCTGTTCGGCCTCGTGCCCGCGCTGCACGGCTCGCGCGCGGACCTGGGGCGCACCCTGCGCGCGTCGAGCGCCGGAGGCGGCACCAGCGCGCATCGCCACGGCACGCGCTCGGCGCTCATCATCGGGGAGACGGCGCTCGCGGTGCTGCTGCTGGTGAGCGCGGGCCTGCTGCTGCGCAGCTTCGTCCACCTGCGCGGCATGGAAATGGGCTTCCAACCGGAGGGCGTCCTCTCGGTGAAGCTGGAGCTGCCCTCGCTGCGCTACCGCTTCGGCACCGCCGCGCCCGAGGCCTTCTACGACACGCTCCTGGAGCGGCTACGCGCGCTGCCCGGCGTGCAGGTGGCGGGCGCGGCGAACCTGGTGCCCATGGAGGCCACCATCAAGTGGACCACGCCCATGAAGGATGCGCAGCGGCCCGTGGCTCCGGGTGAGGCGCCGTGGGAGACGCGGGTGCGCATCATCACGCCTGGAGCGCTGGAGGCGCTGCGCGTGAAGGTGCTGCGCGGCCGGGGCCTCACGGCGCAAGACAGGGGCGAGGGCGGGCGCGCGGTGCTCGTCAACGCCGAGGCGGCGCGCCGCTTCTGGTCCGGCGAGGACCCCATCGGCCACACCGTGAGCACGGAGCTGGACTGGGGCGGCGGCGCCATGGGCGGCCGGGTGGTGGGCGTGGTGGAGGACCAGGCCATCGACGGGCTCGGAGCGCCCGCGGTGCCGGAGCTGTACGTGCCCTACACGCAGGCGCGTGGCACGGGCATGACGCTGCTCTTGCGCACGGAGGCCGAGCCGCTGGCGCTGGCCTCGGCGGTGCGGAGCGAGCTGCGCGCCATGGACGCGAGTCTCGCCACGGGCAGCGTGCGCACGCTGGCCTCGGTGGTGGACGGCACGGTGGCGCCGCTGCGCTTCTACCTGCTGCTGGTGGGAATCTTCGCGAGCGTGGCGCTGCTGCTCGCTGCGGTGGGTTTGTATGGCGTGGTGGCGTACGCCGTCTCGCAGCGCACGCGGGAGCTGGGCATCCGCATGGCGCTGGGTGCTCGGGCCGAGCAGGTGACGGGCATGGTGCTGAGCCGCTACCTGAAGCTCACGGCGGTGGGGCTGGTGCTGGGACTGGGGCTCGCCGTCGGGGCGAGCCGGGCGCTCATGCACCTGCTCAGCGGCGTGCAGCCGGTGGACCCGATGACGTACGCGGGCGTGGTGCTGGTGCTCGGCGCGGTGGCCTTCCTGGCCACGCTGCTGCCGGCACGGAGAGCCGCGCGTGTGCCTCCGGCGGTGGCGCTCAGAGGGGACTGAATGGGCGTTGAGGACGCGGTAGCTCCAGACTCAACGCTCCCTGCTGCATGGGCGCCTCGTCGATGCAGCACCAGCCGGCGAAGAAGTCTTCGTTGATGGCGGCATCCTCCGCGAGAGCATCAACTACCGCCTGCTCGCGGATGGGCTTGCCTATCCGACGTACTACGAGGGTCTCTTCGCGTCCCCGCGCCGCACCATGGACGAGGCGGTGTCGCGGGCCGAGCCGATACGTGCCCCTGGCAGCGTCTGGTCGATTGACGCAACCGAATCCGGGGTAGACCTTCCCCCGCTCGCCAATGTCGTGGACCCGCGCGCCGTAGGAGACGTTGGGGCTGCTCGAACAGCAGCTCACGCCAGCGCGAAATCGGCTCGATGGAGACGCCGCCTGGGCTCATCCGCCTCACCTGGCGTGACAGCGCATTCATGTTCGTGTCCGGGCTCACAGGCCGGGTGCCCATGTTCAACACGGAGGTGACACCCCGTAAGTACGCGCAGAACTTCGCGGCGGCTCATGACGCGGGAGTCGTGGTGGTGCACCTCCTCCCCGAGCTCCTACGGCTGCACTCAGCCAATTCCCAGATGCTCTTCGTAGAAGCGGAACCCACGTTCAAAGCTGGAGAGCGCATCTCCAGGAAAGCCGTCATTGGCGGCAGCCCCTGAGCGAGCACAGGGGCCGACACACGGAGCGAGCAACATGCGTGTCCGCCTGTCGGACGCGTTGCAGCCGGGAGCCGCGCGCCAGGCAACCCGGCAAGGTGGCTCCCATCCTGCCCACCCAAGATGTCAGCCCCCTCCGGTAGAAGGGTTTCGTGGAAGGAACGTTCCTTCCACGGGACGGCCGCCCCGGAGGGGGCGGGAGGGGCAGGGGCATGGGGTTCACGGAGTATTTCCTGTCGGGGATGATGCAGAGCTCGGCGGAGGTGCTGGGCCAGCACGGCTACGAGCACGTGAAGGCCGAGCAGCTGGCCCGGGCCGCGGGCATGTCGGTGGGCTCGCTGTACCGGCGCTACGGCAGCAAGCCGCGCTTCGCTCAAGAGGTGCGCGACTTCAGCGAGAACGTCTTCTGCCAGGACGTGGACTGGGCGTACATCTGCAAGCACGGGGCGGAGGGCGTCACCTTCCGCGAGGCCTTCTTCGTCTTCTGGAACGCGATGGCGAAGTGGGCGCTGGGCAAGCCCGGCCCCTTCAGCTTCACCTTCCTGCATCCGAGGGTCCCCGGCCAGCAGGTGCCCGGCGGCGCGGCGCGGGCGATGGTGCGCGAAGTGCTCCAGCACGGCGAGCAGGAAGCAGCGCTGAGGCCCGGCTGCGTCAGGGCGGGTGAGGCCCTGGTCTGGGGCACGCTGACGGAGCTGGCGCGGGCGTCGGCGGAGCGCAACGAGCCGGTGTACCTGGAGGACATCGCCGAGTCGGGAGAGGCCCTCTGGCTCGCACTGGCGAAGACGGATGGCTCCGGCGGCATTCGTGGGGATGGCCCCCGGGGGGACGTCACTCCCGACAGTGGCACTTCTCCTGGTGTCACACAGCCGGAGTCACAGGAGAGAGTGGATGACTCGGGCCGTTCCCACAGTGGAGGGTTTGCTCTCGCACCTCCCCAGCCAGAGTCACGGACGCTGGCCGAGGCTCCTCGCACACCGAAACAGAACGGCACGCCTGTCGACATCCTGCCTCCTGCGACCACATTGAGGGAGCATTCCGGAAGGACGCGTCCACGAAGTGGCGGGCCGGGTCTTTCGGGCCCACGCTGCGGTGCTACAGCCATGGGAGCCCCTGTGCTCCCGGGACGAGGTTCGCACCGTGACTTCCCCGCAGACAGCTCCCCGGTTCGATGGGCTCGACACGCTTCGCGCGGTCGCCATCCTCCTGGTCTTCGCCTACCACTACATGGTCTTCGTCAGCGGCGAACCGACCTTCGGCTGGGTCAGCACCGTGGGCTGGACGGGGGTGGACCTGTTCTTCGTGCTGAGCGGCTACCTCATCGGCAACCAGCTCCTCTCCGGCATCACGAAGGGCAAGACGCTGTCGCTGAGGGCCTTCTACATCCGCCGGCTGCTGCGGACGCTGCCCAACTACTACGTGGTGCTGGCGCTCTACTTCCTGCTGCCCACCATCATGGGTGGCAAGACACCGCCGCCCCTGTGGCGCTTCCTCACCTTCACGCAGAACCTGTGGTTGAAGCCGGGCACCGCGTTCTCCCACGCGTGGTCGCTGTGCATCGAGGAGCAGTTCTACGTGCTCCTCCCGCTGGGCATCGTCGCCGCGCTGCACTTCGGCAAGTCGCTGACGAAGCGGGCCGCATGGCTCGCGCTGGGGACAATGATTGTCGGCGGAGTCACCCTGCGCTGCGTGCTGTGGTTCCAGTACGGGCTGGAGGAGGGCGGCGCCGTCGAGGGCTACTACCCGAACATCTACTACTCCTCGTTCTGCCGCTTCGATGAGTTCCTGCCCGGCGTGGCCATCGCCATGCTGAAGAACTTCCATCCGGAGCTCTGGAAGCGCGTCACCAGTCGAGGACAGGCCATGCTTGGCATGGGCGTGCTCGCGACCGGCGTCATGTTCGTGCTGCTCGCGCGGTACTACTACATCGACGGCTACGGCTATGGCTTCGCGATGACGGGCTTCGGCTACTCGCTGGTGGCCTGCGCGTTCGCCGTGCTGGTGGTGGCCGCGCTGAGCCCGGACTCGATGCTGTACCGCGTGCGCGTGCCGGGGGCCGCTTCGCTCGCGGCGTGGTCCTACGCCATCTACCTGACGCACAAGCCGCTCGCGCACATCCTGCGGGAGCAGTTGAAGCCCTGGGCCCTGGGCAGTGGCGTCACGGTGGCCATCATCGCCGCCGTGTGCCTCATCGGCGGCTGGCTGATGTACCGCTTCGTCGAGACGCCGTTCATGCGGCTGCGAGACAAGCACCACCCGACGAACTTCCCCACCGAGGCCGGCGCACGAGCCGAGCCGGCTATCGCGCTGGCGGGTGAGCCCTCTCGGCCCTGAACACCTTCGGGGAGATAGCTGAAGCAAGGAGCGTTGCTCATCCCAAGGAGCGTGTCCGCCGGAGCTGCCCGAAGACACACCCGGTCGTGACGGTGACTTTCCTCCTCCGTCCCGCATAATCCCGGGGCAATGCCCTTCCCTGCCCTGGTCCGGAGGGCCGGCCTCGCCGCCGTGCTCGTCCTGCTCGCCGCGTGCCGCATCGAGTCCGCCGCGCCCGCGTCCGGTCCCGTGGCCGCGCGCGAGGGGGCTCCCTCCGGCGATGTCTGGGTCTACACGTCCATGTACCGGCACGTGCTGGACGCGCTGGACCCGCTGCTGAAGGAGAAGCTCCCCGGCGTGCAGGTCCACTGGTACCAGGCCGGCAGCGAGAAGGTGGCCAGCCGGCTCGAGGCCGAGCGCGCCGCCGGTGCCGTGCGCGCGGACCTGCTCGCCACGTCGGACCCGTTCCTCTACGAGCGGCTCGCGCGCGAGGGCGCCTTCGCGCGCTATGCCTCGCCCAACGTGCTGCGCGTGCCGCGCTCGCTGATGGATTTGGACGCGCGCTACGCGGCCATCCGCCTGTCCACCATGGTGCTGGTGCACCGCCAGGGCACCACGCCCGTGCCCACGTCCTTCGCGGAATTGGCGGACGGGAAGTGGAAGGGGCGCGTGGCCATCGGCGACCCGCTGACGTCGGGTACCGCCTTCACATGGGCGGTGTTCTGCCAGGCGCGCTACGGCGATGCCTTCTTCGCTGGCCTGCGCGAGCACGGTGCCATCGTCGCCGGAGGCAACGCGGCGGTGCTCCAGAAGGTGGAGAGCGGCGAGGCGGACGCGGGCGTGCTGCTGCTGGAGAACGCGCTGGCGGCCCGAGCGCGCGGCAGCCCCATTCAAGTGGTGTGGCCCACGGATGGCGCGGTCGTCATCCCCGGGCCGGTGGGCCTGTTCGCGACGACGCCCAACCCCGTCGCGGCGAAGGCCGTGCTGGACGTGCTCCTCTCCCCCGAGGGCCAGCGCCTCATCGTCGAGAAGGGCGACATGCACGCGGTGGACCCGAGGCTCGGAGGGCCGCGCGGTGAGCCCGGCGTGGAGGCGCTGCTGGAGAGAGCTCAGCCGTGGACTCCGGCGCTCGTGGAGCGGGGCCTCACGCGCGGCGGAGACATCAAGGAGTCCTTCACGCGGGCGTTCTCCCGATGAGCGTGCGCGCGCTGTCAGGACGGTGGCTCGGGCTGGGCGCGTGGCTGGTGCCCATCGTGTTCTTCGCGGTGGGCCCCGTCGTCATGCTGCTCCTGCGCGGAGCGGGCGTGCACGGGGACGCGGGCCTGACGTGGCTGGCCTCGGAAGGTGGAGCGCTGGGGAACACGCTGAAGGTGTCCACGGGGGCGGCGCTGCTGGCGCTGGTGCTCGGCACGCCGCTGTCGCTGCTGTTGTTCCGCACGGACCTGCCGCTGCGCGGAGCCTTCACCGTGCTGTTCACCCTGCCCTCCGCCATTCCCGCGTTCATCTGGGGCATGGGGTGGCTGTCGCTCGCGAGCCCTCGCGCGGGGTACCTCAACCGACTGCTGGGCGAGGGCACGTTCAACATCTACGGCCCGGCGGGCATCGCCTTCGTCGAGGGATTATCGGGCCTGCCACTGGTGCTGCTCGCGGGAGCCGCGGCGCTCCGGCGGGTGGACCCGGCGCTGGAGGAGGCAGCGCGCGTGTGCGGAGCCTCTCCCGTGCGAGCACTGCTGACGACGACGCTGCCGCTGGCGCTGCCATCGCTGCTGTCCGGCGCGGTGATGGTGTTCCTCATGGCGGCGTCGTCCTTCGGGGTGCCGTACCTGCTGGGCGTGTCTGCGTCTCCGCCCACGCGCGTGCTCACGACGCGCATCTACGAGCTGGTGCTGCTGGGTGGGGACGCGGGGCTGGCGCGTGCGTCGGTGCTGGCCACGGGGCTCCTGCTGCTCGTGCCCGTGGCGCTGCTGGCGACGTGGGCCCTGGGGCGCTCGGGGCGCGTGCGCTTGAGCGCGGGCAAGGGCGTGTCGTCACGGCCCTTCCCCCTGGGCCCTGCGCGCGGAGCGGCCACGGTGGCGGTGGGGCTCGTCTGCGCGGTGTGGGTGCTGTTGCCGCTGGCGGCCATCCTGCTCACGTCGTTGCAGCGCAGCTTCGGTGCGGAGCTGGCGTGGCGCGAATTGACGCTGGCGCACTGGTCCGGAGTGTTGCTGGAGCCGCGCACGCTGCGGGCCACGGGACGCAGCCTGCTGCTGGCGGCGGGCGCGGGAGTGCTGGTGTGCGCGCTGGGGCTCGCGACGGCGGTGCTGCAACGGAGCTTCCGCCGCGCCGGAGCGGGCGTGGAGGCGCTCGCGGCGTGGCCGTACGCGGTGCCGGGCACGGTGGTCGCGCTGGCGTTGCTCCTCGCCTTCTCAAGGGACTTGCGCTTCATCCTGATGGACCGCGTCGCCTTCGTGCTCGCGCTGGCGCACACGCCGTGGCTGCTGCTCATCGCGTACGCGGCGAAGTACCTGGCGCTCGGCGCGAGGAACAGCACGGAGGCCCTGGCACAGATTGACCCGTCGCTGGCGGAGGCGGCGCGGGTGAGCGGCGCGGGCCCGCTTCGAGCGTTCATGGATGCGCCGTTGCCGTTGTTGAGGCCGGCGCTCGTGGTGGCCTTCGTCCTCGCGTTCCTCGCATGCGCGACGGAGATCACCATGTCCGTGCTGCTGGTGCCGGCGGGCTCGGAGGTGCTGGGCACGTTGTTGTTCGAGCTCCAGAGCTACGCGGACCCTGCGGCCGCGGCGGTGCTGGCCTGTGCCTTCGTCGCGCTGGTGGTGGTGGGACAGGCGGTGCTCGCGCGGCTGGGCCGGCGCGCGGTGGAGGTGCGGTGATGGCGGCGCTCGAGTTGGAGGGCCTGTTCAAGTCCTACGGCACCACGCCGGTGGTGCGAGGCCTCAGCCTGGACGTGCGAGAGGGGGAGCTGGTCTCCCTGCTGGGCCCCTCCGGCTGCGGCAAGACGACGACGCTGCGGATGCTCGCGGGGCTGGAGCATCCGGACGCGGGCGTCATCCGCATCGGCGGCGAGACGGTGGCCGGCCCCGGCGTGCGCGTCCCTCCCGAGCGCCGAGGCCTCGGCATGGTCTTCCAGAGCTATGCCATCTGGCCGCACCGCTCCGTGGAGGAGAACGTCGCGTACCCGCTGACGCTGCGCCGCACACCGAAGGCGGACGTCGCGTCGCGAGTGAAGGAGGCCCTGCGCTGGGTACGCCTGGAGGCGCTCGCCACACGGAGGCCGCACGAGCTGTCAGGCGGACAGCTCCAGCGCGTGGCCCTCGCCAGGGCCCTGGTCGCCAGTCCGCGCGTGCTGCTCCTGGACGAGCCCCTGTCCAACCTGGACGCGGCCCTGCGCGAGGAGCTGCGCGCCGAAATCGCCGCCCTGCGCGCGAGGCTCGGCACCACCATGGTCTTCGTCACGCACGACCAGGGCGAAGCGCTCGCGCTCTCCGACCGCATCGCGGTGATGAACCTGGGTGTCATCGAGCAGGTGGACACGCCCGAGCGCCTCTACCGCGAGCCCTCGACGCCCTTCGTCGCCGGCTTCGTCGGCGGGGCCAACGTCCTCACCGGCCACGTGCGCGACGGCGACTTCCACACCGCGCAGGGAGACCTCCACTTCCCACTGCCTCCCGGCGTCATCGGCCCGGACGGCCCCTGCACGCTGGTGGTCCGCCCCGAAGACATGGAGCTCGGCGGCGAGGGCACGCTGCTGCCGCTGTCCGCGCGCCTGTTCCTCGGACATTCGGCGGAGTACCGCTTCCCGGTGGGCGGCACGCTCTTGCGCGTGGTGGGTCCCCCGCGCGACGCACGCGCGGGGGAGTTGCTGCCCGTGCGCATCTGGAAGGCGAAGCTGTTCCCCTCCCGATGACGCACGTCGGGGCTCAGCCCTTCTTCGCCGGCTTCACGGGGACGGAGACCTGGGTGTTCTCCCAGGAGAGGTTCAGCGCGGTGCCCTTGTCATCGAAGGCAATCGTGAAGGCCTCGTAGGTGTCGGCGCTCTTCTTCGCGGGCACGTCCACGCGCAGGGCGTCGCGGTCCTTGTTGTACTTGTAGGCGCCCCACTCGCCGAGGTCCTTGTTGAAGATGAGCGTCCACTTGTCCGCCTGCGGAATGGCGAAGAACGCGTAGGTGCCGGCCGGGAGCTTCTTGCCCGCGACTTCCAGGTCCGCCGTGGTGGTCAGCTCGGTGGCGGCATTCGCGCCCAGGCGCCACACCTCGCCAAACGGAACCAGCTTGCCGAAGATGACGCGCTTCTCGCCCGTCTTCGGGTCCTGGATGCGAGGCGAGCTGTACGTCACCTTCACATAGGTGTTGTCGTCCAGCTTCTTCGCCGCAATCTGCAGCGGGCTGACGGGAGCCTTCTCGGGGGCAATGGTCTTCTGCGCCAGCGCGGGCGTGGCGGCGAAGAAGACGAGCGCGGCCAGGGTCGGGATGCTCAGCGTGCGGTGCGTCATGAATGGGTCCTCTGTCGTTTGGGGAAGGGCGAAGGCGACGCCGGACCCTAGCATCCGGGCCAGCGAGGGCTCCCCCGCTTCTTCCGGGCCCCTCCAACGCGGGACGGGCCCGCCCATTCCCTGACAGTTGCCGCTATCCGTGCAGCGGCAGCGCGACGACGGCCCACTCGTCCGTGGCGTCCTGGTACGTCTTCAGCACCTCGAAGCCGGCGCGGGCGTGGGCCCGCATCGAGCGCGTGTTCCGCGTGGCCACCTCCGTCACCGTGCAGTCGTAGCGCGTCCCGTAGCTCTCCCGGTGCTGGCGGTACATCGCGTCGAACACGCCCTGGCCGCGGTACGCCTCGGCCACACAAATCTGGCCCATGACGTAGTAGCGGTAATCGTTCAGCGAGCGCCCGCGCCAGCTCAGCGTCTCGAAGAGCTGGAACATGGGCTCGAGAATGGGGACGAAGACGCGGGCCTCCACCGGCATCACCAGCGCGTAGCCCGCGAGCGTGTCGCCGTCCTTCGCGATGACGCTCGGCGCGAGCGTGTGCATCCGCTCCAGGGTGTCCAGCGTGTGCGCCACCGTGAGGAAGCCCTCGCGCGCGGCCCGCTCGGGGGACACGTGGTCGCGAAGGTTCTCGGCCTGGAGCTGGAGAATCTGCTGCAATTCCTCGCGGCGCGTGACGAGACAGGTCTGGGGAGATGAGGCCATGGTGCCTCGGTTCTAGCGGGCATCGGGCCTCCTCGTGAAGGCACAGTCGCGGCACGAAAAGAGCGGCAGGTGTGCCGGTGCGACAGACAGCGTGCTCTCGGGCAGGCCCGCGCCGGCCGTGCCGCTCCAGCGGAAGCGTGCTCCCGGGCAGGCCTGTCCCGGCCGCGCTGCTTCGACGGAAACTGCTGCTGGCGCTGCGTGCGAACCTCGTGGCATCCACGGTGCCGGGTACCGCATGCAACGCACGAACTCCCCCCGCGCCGCCGGCTCCATCCTGGCCCTCGCCTATCTCGCCTTCATCAGCCTCGGCCTGCCCGACGGGTTGCTCGGTGTCGCATGGCCGTCGCTGCGCGACAGCCTGGGACTGCACCAGGCGCTCCTGGGAGCGCCCGTGGCCCTCGCGGCGGGGGCGTACTTCGTCTCGGGCATGCTTGCCGGCAGGCTCATCCAGGGACTGGGCATCGGCATGCTGCTGGCGGGCAGCACCGCGCTCGTCGCCGCGGGCACGCTGGGCATTTCCGCCGCGCCCTTCTTCGTGCTCATCCTGCTGGCCGCCGTCTTCATGGGCTTCGGCTCCGGCGCCATCGACGCCGCGCTCAACACCTACGCGGCCCGGAACTTCAGCCCCAAGCACATGTCCTGGCTGCATGCCGCGTACGCGGCCGGTGCCACGACGGGGCCGGCCATCATGACCACCGTGCTGAGCCACGGGGCTTCGTGGCGCGTCGGCTACTCGGTGGTCGGCGGGTTGCTCGCCACCATGGCCATCGCCTTCGCGTTCTCGAGGAAGCGCTGGGACGCGACGCCCGCCGAGACGCCGGTGGTGCTGGACGCGCCCGGAGGCATCGGCCCGGTGGCGGAGCAGGAGGCGCCGCGCGTCAGCGGGCTCACGGCGCTGCGCAGCGGCACGGTGTGGCTGCAGCTCGTCATCTTCTTCTGCTACACGGGTGTCGAGGTCTCCGCCGGGCAGTGGAGCTACACGCTGCTCACCGAGGAGCGTGGCCTCTCCCCGACCGCAGCCGGAACGTGGGTCGCGGCCTACTGGGGCGGGCTGCTCGTGGGGCGGCTCGTGCTGGGGTTCGTGGTGGAGCGGCTGGGGCAGGTGCGCTTGATTCGGCTCGCCACGGTGGGAGTGGTCGTCTCGGCGGGGCTGTTCGCCATCCCCGGACTGAAGGCGGGGGCCGCCGCGCTGCCGCTGCTGTCGTTCTCGCTCGCGTCCATTTTCCCGGGGCTCATGGCCGAGACACCCCGGCGCGTGGGCGTACACGTGGCGCCGCACGCGGTGGGCTTCCAGGTGAGCGCGGCGACGCTGGGCATCGCGGTGGTGCCGAGCCTCGGGGGCCTCGTGAGCGAACACCTGGGTCTGCGGGCCGTCGCGCCGATGATTGCCTGCTGCGCGGTGGTGCTCTTCCTCCTCCACGAGCGGCTCGTCGCCACGGCCGACCGGGCCACCTTGCCCGTGGTGCCGGAGCGCTCCTAGCCTTGGGGCATGTGCCGGAACATCAAGCCCCTGTTCAACTTCGAGCCGCCCGCGACTGACGACGACATCCGCGCGGCGGCGCTCCAGTTCGTCCGCAAGATTGCCGGCACGCGCAAGCCGTCGAAGCAGAACACCGACGCCTTCGATGTTGCCGTGGAGGAGATCTACCAAAGCTCCAAGCGCATGCTCGAAGGCCTGGTGGCGACGACACCTCCGCGCAACCGGGCCCGGTTCGAGGAACTGAAGCGGCTGCGCTACAAGAAGGCGGAACAGCGCTGAGTTGAAGACGGAGGTTGACTGCTGAGCAGTCCCGTTGCGCCCCGGAGGGTGCCGGACTCCCTTGAGATACCCTGAGCAGGCTGTGCTGCCTCGGGGGGAGTCATGCGCTGGCTCCACGGTGTCGTGTCCGCGGTTCTGCTTCTCGCTGGAACGGGCTGCCCGGCTGACCACATGCGGGATGGCTTCATCGACCGCGCCGCGCGCAAGGATACGAAGGAAGCCCTCAAACACGAATGTCCACCCGGAACGAGCTGGCAGAAGGATTGTGACGAGTCCGACGAGAACGAATCGGCCTGTGAGTGGGGCTGCCGATGAAGTGGCGGCCCGCAGTGGCGGTATTCGGCCTCCTGTTACTCCCGCTTCCGCTCATCCTCGCGGTCGGCGTCGGACGATTCCGCTCACAGGCCGAAGTCGAGGAGACAAGGCCATTCGTCCCCGTCCTCTCCCTCGAGGAACGCCGGGCACTCATCACCCATGAGCGCCTCTGCAAGCGGTGGACAGACTGTGAGCCACCGCTGGCGTGCCTGGACCTGGACGGGGGCCGCGCGATCTGCGTGGCCAGCGAGTGCCAGACAGACCTTCAGTGCGCGGAGGGCTTCACCTGCCGGGCACTGAGGAGCCGGAACAAGGGCCCATGGGTACGCACCTGTGTCGTCATAGGCTCGGCGGAAGAAGGAGCGCCCTGCTCCTCAAACTTCACATTCGAACAGGAGGCGGTCTGCCGCCCGGGCCTGCTTTGCAACGGCTACTGCGGCCGCCCGTGCGAGCTTGGGCAGCAGGGAACCTGTCCCGAAGCCACCCTCTGCCTGAACGGTAGAGAAGGACCTTCCTGCATGCCGACCTGTGATGGACGCGCCTGTCCTGAAGGACAGGAATGCGTCCCCTTCAAGAAGGGCTTTTCGGTCTGTGCTCGCATCCGGGGAGAGAACTGCCAGCGACAGGCCTGTCCCGAAGGGACTTCGTGCAGCGTGAGCTATCTGCCCGGCCATCCGGGCGAGGTGGAGATGGAGTGCACCCGGCGATGCGGTGCGGACCACCCCCCCTGCCCGGAAGGAACCGTCTGTGAGCAGCGGCAGTGCCGGCGTCCATGTGACTCGAAGGACGCCGGGGCCTGCGGCCCGCATGAGGCCTGCGCGTATTACCCAGACACGAGGCGCTGGCTCTGCGCCGTGAACCTCCGTGATTCGTCAGTCCAGTGAGGCAGTGCCGCGCTACCACTTCCCCGCGTGAGCGCCGCCGTCCACGTGGAGGATTTCGCCGGACACGAGCGGGACTCTCACCCACTCGCCGGAGGGGACCGTACGCCATCCATCGCCGGCTCCGGAGCCACGAGCCGGGGACCTCGCCAGAAGCGCAGGAAGGCCGTGAGATAGCCCGGCCGCTCACGGGTCGGGTCATCGTGTCGAGGCAGGTACAACCACGGCACGCGCGGGTGCTGGTGGTGCGCCAGGTGCCAGTTGAAGTGCAGCAGCAGCGACTCGTAGAGCGGATGCGCTCGCAGGTTGTGCGCCCCATCCAACACATGCCGGGGACTGTGCGCATGCGTGACGTACTGCTGCGCCGACCAGTTGAGCCCGTAGAGCGCGTACAGCAGCAGGTACCTCGCCGGAGACAAGTCCAGCGCGAGCACCAGTGCCACGTGCAGCAGCACCACGGCGGCGCATTCCAGCCGGATGCGGCGCATGAAGGACTCGGGGATGCCCTCCACCATGGCCACGGCGGACGGGTCCTTCACCAGCCTTCCGCGCAAGGCTCCAGGGGCCACCAGCACCACCGCCATCGCGAGCGGCACCAGCAGCCAGAAGCCTCCCAGGTAGAGCGCGTAGAAGGTGATGCGCTTCCGCCGCACGTCATCGCCCGGGTAGTACAGGTCGAACAGCTCCGCGTCGCTGCGGTTGCGGCGGTGGTGCCCGAGGTGACACGCGCGCAGGAACGAGAAGGGCCCGGGGAAGAACGCCGCGAGCAGCACGCCAAAGCCCTCGTTGACCCACGGGTGCGCGTGGAAGACGCGGTGCTCCGCCTCGTGCAGCAGTGAGTACAGCGGCAGGAAGAGGAAGGAGAAGACCACGCCCGCGCCCAACACCGTGGGCCACGTGTCCGCACGCGAGGCGAGCCACTGCAACGCCACGCCCCCGGAGATGATGCCGAGCGCCAGCATCACATTGAGCTTTCCTGGCGGCGCGGGAATGTCCACGGGCGCGCGCTCCTGCTCCGACACGCGCTGCCGCCGGAAGAACACCGCATGGGCCACGAGCGCCACCGCCACTCCGCCAAGCACATCCACCACGAAGTGCTGCTTCACGGTGAGCGTGGACACGGAGATGAGCGCGGCCCACACGAGCCACAGTGCCCCCGCTCTCCGGTGCCGCAGCCGCAGCGCTCCGAGCACGGTGACGGCGACGTGGAGGCTCGGGAAGGTGTTGCCCGGCAAATCCCGCGACCACATCACCCGGAACTGCTCGCGCCAGTACGGAGACGCAATCGACTCCACCGGTGGGCGCGGGAAGTGCGACGTGACGAGGAAGAAGCCCAGGTAGCACAGCGCATTCACGGCCAGCACCGCGCCCAGCATGCGCACGTACTCCTCCGCATCCAGCGCCCATGCCGCCACGAGCGGGAAGACGAAGAAGGACGTGTAGACGACATTCGTCCACGGGAGGAACGGGATGGCCGCGTCCACCGGCAGCGACAAGTCGAAGCGCGGAGGCAGGTGCGCGTTGAGCCACCAGTAACACTGGAAGGTGCCCAGGAGGACGGCCACCGTGGTGGCGAGCCTGCCGGCGAAGCGACGGTTGAGGCGCAGCAGCAGCTCCCGCATGGCCCTTCCTTCCGTGCCCCTCGGGCGAACGGGTGGATGTGAGCATGGCCTCGGGCTCCGCGCCAACGCGCGGCACGCACCGGCTGTCTCGCGCGGGCACTCCGCCAGTCAGGTGGGCGTCCTCATGCATTGCTCATTCGGCCCGCGCCGGGCTTCTCACGTAGGCTCTGCCCCGCTGTATGAGCCTCCTCCGACGCGCCACCCGTGACGACAATGCCGCGCTGCTCGACCTGTTCGGCGCGGTGCCGATGCAGGGCGAGCTGGTGCTCTCCACCCAGCGCGCTCCGGACTACTTCGCCCTCTTCGACATGCAGCGCGGAGACGCGGAGGTCTGGGTCCACGGAGAGGGCCCCGCGCTCGACGGCATGGGCGCCATCCACGTGCGCGACGGATGGCTCGAAGGACGCCCGTGCCGCGTGGGCTACCTCGGAGACCTGCGCACCCGCTTCTCCGCACGGCGGGTTCGCGGACTTGCACGCTTCTTCGGCCCCGTGCTCGAGGAAACCGCCGAGCGCCTGGGCGTGGACACCTTCCTCACCGCCGTCATGGCCTCCAACGCCACCGCGCTCCAGTCCCTGGTGCGCAGGAAGCCCGGCCGCGAGGCGCAGCCCCACTACGCCCTGCTGCGCCGCTTCTCCGCCGTCTCCATCCAGTTCCTCCTGCGCCGCCGGCCGCACCCCGGTGCCTTCACGGTACGCCGCGCCACGAAGGACGACGTGCCCGCCATGGCCGCGCTGCTCGACGCGGACCACCGCGCGCGTCCCTTCGGCTACCGCTTCGACACGGACGAACTGGAGCACCGCTTCGCCCGCTGGCCAGGGCTGCGCATCGAGGACACGTACCTCGCATTCGACAGAAGCGGCCGGCTGGTGGGCTGCACCTCCGCGTGGAACCCCGAGGCCGTGAAGCGCTACCGCGTCCACGCGTACCGGGGCAGCATGCGGTGGGTGCGGCTCGCGTGGAACGCAATGGCATCCGTGGTGCGCGCACCGCGCCTGCCCGCGCCGGGCAGCGACTTCCGCTACTTCTACCTCTGCAACACGAGCGTGCTCGGAGAGGACCCCGCCATCTTCCGCGCCCTGCTGGAGCACGTGTACGCGGACTTCCACGGCCAGGGCTTCCACTTCTTCACCCTCTACCTGGGCGAAGACGACGCGCTGGCCCCGGCGCTGAAGGGCTTCCTCCAGCGCCGGCTCGACTTCCACCTCTACGCCGTCACTCCGGCCTCGCGCCCTCGGGACACCTTCCCTCCCGGGCGCACCGGCTTCGAAATCTGCCTGCCCTGACGAGCGGAGGAACCCGAGCTCAGCGTGCCGCGCTCGTCGCCGGGGCTTCCGTGTCGTGCCGGTAGACGACGCCTTCCTTCATCACGAAGAACACCGCCTCCGTCTTGCGGATGTCCTGGAGCGGATTGCCCGGCACCGCCACCACGTCCGCCAGCTTCCCCGGCTCCAGCGTGCCCAGCGTCGAGGACACGCCCAGCAACTCCGCCGCATTCACCGTCGCCGAGCGCAGGGCCTCCACGGGCGGCAGGCCCGATTCCACCATCAGCGCGAACTCGCCCGCGTTGCGCCCGTGCGCGAAGACGCCCGCGTCCGTGCCGAAGGCGATGCGCACGCCCTTCGCAATCGCCTTGCGCAGGGCCTGCTTCCGCGCCTCGTCCACCGCGCGCACCTTGCGGATGTTCTCCTCTGGCAACAGCCCCTTGTCCGCCAGCTCCCGCACGCCCTGGAAGGCCATGGCCGTGGGCACGTACCAGGTGCCCTTCTTCTTCATCAAATCCAGCGCCTCGTCATCCAGCATCGAGCCGTGCTCAATCGAGTCCACGCCCGCGCGGATGGCCCGCTTCGCCCCTTCCGCTCCGTGCGCGTGCGCCGCCACCTTGCGCTTGCGCGCGTGCGCCTCGTCGACAATCGCATCCAACTCCGCCTGCGTGAGCTGCGGCGAGTCCACGTCCGAGTTCAGGCTCAGCACCCCGCCCGTCGCGCACACCTTGATGAGGTCTGCGCCATACTTGATGTTCTCCCGCACCTTCGCGCGCAGGGCCTCGGGGCCGTCCGCCACGCCGCGCGTGGCCTCCTCCGCGAGCAGCCCCTTGCGCCACGAGTTGCCCCCATCGCAGTGCCCACCCGTGCTGCCCAGCCCCACCGTCGCGGCGATGATGCGCGGCCCCACCACCGTGCCCCGGCGGATGGAGTTGCGCAGGCCGACGTCGATGAAGTCCGGCGCCCCCAGGTTGCGCACCGTCGTGAAGCCCGCCATCAGCGTCCTGCGAGCCTTGGGCAAGGACTCCAGCGTCTGCTCGGGAATGGTGCGCTGGAAGTCGTCGACGACGTCCTGACGCCAGTCCGCGCCGGCCTCGCCCGTCAGGTGCGTGTGCGCGTCCATGAAGCCCGGCAGCAGCGTGGCGTCGCCCAACTCCAGCACCTGCGCGCCGGCCGGAGTACTCGCCCCCGGCCCCACCGCCGTCACCTTCCCGTCCTGCACCACCACCACGCCGGGCGTGACGAGCCGCCCCGCCTTCGCGTCGAACAGGCGCGCGGCCTTGAGGACATACGATTTCGAAGCCCCCGCAGCTGGAGCGGCGGACGAAGCCTCCGCCGCGGAGGCCATGGCGGAGAACATCAGGGAGGCGAACAGGAGCAAGCGTCGCATGGGACGCATTGCCCTCCGTCCGCCCCACCCGAGTCAAGCCGCCTCACTGCGGCGTCACGGACAGACTCCAGGGCCCCGGGAAGCCTCCATCCTGAAGCCAGAGCGTCACCCGATACGTGCCCGAATACCAGGGCGTGTAATAGCCCCCCGCCGGGAGCTGTTCGAATCCCCCATTGGGCGACGTGAAGGCCACGAGCGAGGAAGGCGAGGCATCGACCCGGTACGTCCGGCCCGCCTCCAGCGTGATGGCGAAGACATCCATGTCATTCTCCGCCTCGAAGCTCCCCGATGCCGGCAGCGCCAGCGGCTCGGCGAGGTTCTGGAGCCCCGGGAAGTCATCCGTGCCCACCTTCTCCACCGTCACCGTGTGGGCCTCCAGGAACACCGTCGGCAACACGGTGAGGGAGAGGGCCGCGATACCATTCACGTTGACGTTCTTGGTGCGCACGCGCTCGGGGACCGAGCTGTTCCGCGCGCCATGGGCGTAGATGAGCATCGTGCACTCGGGCTCGCACGACACCGCGTAGACGCCGTCCGCATCGACATCGAAGACGAGCGTGTCGAAGTCGGAGGTGTACTGGGCTCGCACGGAAATCGGCACGCCCAGCGGCGAAGGCGTGGCCTCCGGGGTGTACGTGGGGTGGTCATCCGCGCCCACGTCCATCAGCGTGAGCTCGAAGGGCTCGTCCGACACGCTCCCCCCCGCGGGCATCACCTTGAGGTGGTACGTGCCCACCCCGCTCACGGAGGCGGGCAGGTACCCGTTGGGAGCAATCGCCCCCAACTGCCGCCCCTCGCTGTCGAAAAGCTGGATGCTTACCGGCACCGCGGGCTGCTGCCGCAGGGCATGGTGGTGCTCCGCGTCGACCTTGAAGGCGAGCATGTCCACGTCCTTGCTCGAGTGCATGCGCACGGAGACGGGCACGTCCAACGTCATCGGCGTGGCGGCGACCGCCGTGTCTCCATGGTCATCCAGCCCCAGGTCCGTCAGCTTGCAATCGAAGGTCAACGGCGGCTGGCCGTACGTCGGGCTCACCTCCACGAACCACGGCCCGGACTTCACGGCCTTCAGCTCCAGCCGCGGCTTGTTGCGCACCCCGAGCCCATCCACGGAGTCCACCACCCGGTCCGAGGAGTCCAGCAGCCGCAGCGCCACGCCCGAGTCCAGCGAGGGCAGCTCGCAGCCGAAGCGGTACGCATGGCCCGCCACCGCGTCCAGGCGGACCACGTCATCGTCTCCCAGGAAGGTGCTCGTCACCTTGAAGGGCACGTCGGACGGCTCCCGCCCGGAAGCCACCTCCGGCCAGTTGCCGAAGTCATCCAGCCCCATGTCCACGAGCTGGTACGTGTACGTGCCCGCCGCGCCGCCGTCGCCGGACACCTCGACGTACCAGGTGCCCTCCTCCAGCGCCGTCAGAATCCACGCCGTGCGCCGCGAGTCGAGCGGGAAGCTCCCCGCCTGCCGGCCCCTACCGTCCAACAGGCGCGGCAGGCAGCGGGACAGCGACAGCGGCTCGCACAAGAAGAAGTAGGTGTGGCCCGCCTTGGCCTGGAAGGAGAAGAGGTCCCGGTCCAACTGGCCGCGCGTGCTCGCGCTGATGCGGGCCTCGCCCGGGCCGCTCGTCGCGGAGATTGGCGTGGCTTCCTCGGGCGAGCCACCGTGGTCATCCGTCGTCACGAAGGCGGCGACCTGGCACAGCAGCCCCGCGGACTGCTCCCATTCCCCACAGCGGCACATGGGCTGCCCCCCGTTGGAGAAGCAGGTGCCCGCAGTGCAACGCACGCCCGCGCAGGCGACCTCGTCATCCACCTCCGTCTCGAAGGTGGGGCCACAGCCGGCCAGGGCCGCCAGGACGGTGATGACCAGGGGAGCGGCTCCCCCTCGAAGCGATGAGTGAAGCACGCGCGGACCTCGGGTTGACGGCGCGCACAGGAGCTATGAATGGCTCCGCGCCCCGCCAACGCACCGCGGTCTCCCCTGTTCCCCACCGCACACGGCTCCCGTTCGCCGGATGGCACTGGCCTCGCGGAATGATGGGCGCTGCTCACTCCTCGCTGAGCGTGAAGCCCCAGGGGAGCTGCGTCAGGCCCGCGGCCCCGAAGACACGGACGAGGTACGTACCGGAGCGGGCCGCGACAAAAGCGCCATTCTGGAAGAACACCGGCACGCCGCCGGAGTCCGTCACCGCCAACTGGAACGGCATCCCGTTCGCGGTCAGCCGGTACTTGTGGAAGGCAACCAACGGCACGGTGAAGACGTCTTCGTCCACCGCGGTATGGAGGATTCCGGACACGGTGGCCGGCAGCGTCAACGGCTCGGCATCGAGGGCGTCGTCGCCATGGTCGTCCGTGGCCACGTCCGTCAGCCGCAGGGTGAAGCCCTGGGAGTTGGACTGGGAGCGGAGCAGGAGGACGAGGGGCCCCGTCAACCGCACGTGCACGAGGTACCGCCCGGGCCCGAGCCGGGTGAAGCCCGCCGGAGAAGGGCCCGCCCAGTCCCGGGCCACGTCGCACGCGGGCTCGCACTCCGCGAGGTAGATGTGCTCGTCCAGCGCGAGGAAGGCGAGGGCGTCCGTGTCCGTCGGCGTCTCGAAGCGGCCGGAGACGCTATCTCCCGACACGACGGTGGCGGTGGCGGCCGTGTCGCCATGGTCGTCCACCCCCAGGTCCTCCACCGTGAAGAGGAAGGTGGGCATCCAGATGGAGCCGCGCATCAGCGCGACGACGTAGCGTCCCGGCTCCGTCGGCTCGAAAGTCAATCCGCGGGAGCTGCCCACGGTGAGCATGTGTCCCGTGGCATCCGTCACCCGCACCTCGAACTCCTCCAGGCCCGTCCCGTCCGCGTGGAGCCGGTAGATGTGGCCGGGCTCCGAGGTGAAGGCGAGCAGGTCCGTGTCGGACTGGGACTGGAAGGTGACGGACACCGGGGCATCGGGCTCCACCGGCGTGGCGCCGCTCAGCCAGTCCGCGTGGTCGTCGACGCCCAGGTCCTCCAGCCGGCAGGAGGAGGTGATGGGGAAGGGGCCGGACGAGGCGCCAACCGCCACATACCAGTCCGACGTCTCCGACGCCCTGGCCACCACGATGGCCCGCCCCAGCGAGGGCTGCGAGAGCAAATCCACCGCCTGCCCACGCGCGGGCATCATCCGCAAGTCCTTGTAGAAGGCGGCCGTGCTCGAGCAACTGAAGCGGTAGCCATGGCCCTGGACGGCGCGAAAGACGAAGAAGTCCGAGTCCGACGGGGTGCTGTGCGTCACCGGGAAGGAGATGGGCTCGCGGTACGCTTCGAGCGGCGTGGCCTCGTTGACGCTGTCACCGTGGTCGTCCGGGCCCAGGTCCTCCAGCTGGTACGTATACGTCCCCACGAATTCGTCGCTGCTCACCTCGATGTACCAGGGGCCCGCCGTCTCCACCTTGAACACGCCGTACGCGGTCCGCTCGCGCTCGGTCATCCGCATGTTGGTGGCGAGCTCCGCCACGTGGCCCGAGGCATCCAGCCGGCGCAGCGTGCACTGCCTCAGCGTCAACAGCCCGCAGGAGAAGGCGTACACGTGGCCCGGCACGCCGGTGAAGGCGAAGAGGTCCCTGTCCCGCAGCTCCGGGCGCAGCCCATCCTGGAGCCCGGCGGTGAGCACGGGCATGGGGAGCGTCAACACACCGGCGCTCTCCGGCGAGCCGCCGAAGTCATCCGGCGTCTCGTAGGCGCCCACGGCGCACGGCACCCCGGCGCTCGTCTCCCACGGGCCGCAGCGGCACAGGGGCTGGCCGCCGCTGGAGAAGCACTCGCCCGCGGTGCACGTGAAGCCGGCGCACGCCTCGGCGTCGCCCGGCACCTCCCCGGTGGGGTTGCATGCGGCCAGGACGAGCCCGCAGGCAAGGACGCTCAGGAGGTGCCGGAAGGACATGGGGTTACACCTCGCGGTGCTTCCAGGTGCCGCGCCGGAAGAGGATGACGGCCGCCACCGCCAGCACGGAGAAGGCGACGGCGACGGACAGGAAGACGCCCGACGGCCCCATCCCCACCGGCCCGGAGAGCCCCCAGGCCAGGGGCACCTCCAGCAGCCAGAAGCAACAGATGTTGAGGATGGTGGGCGTGGTGGTGTCTCCCGCGCCGTTGAAGGCCTGCGACACCACCATGCCGAACGCGTAGAAGAGGAAGCCGCTGCTGACGAGCCGCAGCGCGTGGGCCGCGTGGGAGACGACCTCCGGCTCTCGGGAGAAGGCCGCCACCAGCGGCTCGGCGAAGAGGACGAACGCCAGCCCCACCGTGCCCAGGAAGACGGCGTTGGTGCGCGCCGCCGTCCACACCGCCTGCTCACCGCGCTCCGGCTTGCGCGCGCCCAGGCTCTGCCCCACCAGCGTGGTGGCCGCGTTGGCCAGGCCCCAGGACGGCAGCAGCGCGAAGAGGACGATGCGCATGGCGATGGTGTAGCCCGCCACCGCCGCGCTGCCAAACGAGGCGACGATGCGCGCCAGCACCACCCAGCTCGTGGTGTTCACCAGCGCCTGCGCCGTGCCCGCCCCGGACAGCCTCAGCATGGCCAGCATGGTACCCGGCTCCAGCCCCACGTGCTCGCGGCGCACCCGCAGCCGTCCGTCTCCGCGCGCCAGCCGGTAGAGCTGGTACGCCACGCCACAGCTGCGGCCGAACGTCGTGGCCACCGCCGCGCCCACCACGCCCATCTTCGGGAAGGGCCCCACGCCGAAGATGAGCAGCGGCGCGAGGAGGATGTTGATGGCGTTGGCCAGCCACAGCACCCGCATGGAGATGGCCGCGTCGCCAGCGCCCCGGAAGATGGCGTTGATGAGGAAGAGCAGGAGCACGCTGCCCATGCCGCCCAGCATCACCTGCGTGTAGCGCACGCCATGCTCCAGCACCCACGGCGAGCCGCCCATGAGCGCCATCAGCGGCCGCGCGAAGACGACGCCCGCCACCGACACCGGAATCGCCAGCGCCAGCCCCAGGCCGATGGCCTGCACGGCGGTGCGCGCGGCGCGCTCCGAATCTCCCTCGCCGATGCGCCGGGACACCAGCGCGGTGGCGCCGATGGAGAGCCCCATGGCCGCGGCGTAGATGATGGTGAGCAGCGACTCCGTCAGCCCCACCGTCGCCACCGCGTCCGCACCCAGGCGGCCGACGAAGAAGACGTCCACCACGGCGAAGACGGACTCCATCACCATCTCCAGCACCATGGGCACGGAGAGGAGGAAGATGGCCCGCCGGATGGGAAGCCGGGTGAGGTCCTGCCGTGTCCCGTGCACGGCCTCCTTCAGGGACGACCAGAGACCGGGGACCGCGCCTTCGGGCGGACGAGCCGCCTCGACCCCCGGCGCGCTTTGCGCGCCAGCGGGAGATGATTCCGACATGACCTGCCTCCGTGCCGCCCTTGTGTCAGGAAGGTGCGGCCGCGTCCAGGGACGGAACCGACACCGGGGCCTGACCCGGCACGTGCGAATGAAAGCGGGGCCGGCATGGACGCCGTGCGCCCCCAGAACCGGACGGGCGCCACCCCGGTCGCCCCCTGACTAGGGGGAAACCACGAGGGGTCGGAAGGAAATGCCGTGGCCATCCGACAGCGGCCCTGTGCGGGGGAACGGTTGAGTCCGAGACAGCGTCGGACGCCGGACACCCACCCTGCGCCGCGGGGCCGTCTTTAAGTCAGGAGCCCGGGTGTAGGGTGCCCGCACCATGGGAACGAGCTTGCCACCGGTGAGTCCGCACGGGGTGCCCACCGGGGGGGCCGCGCATTTCAGTATCGCCAGCAGCGCCCGCGTGCTCGGGACGCTTCACCTGGGCCCGGGCGCCATCATCGCCCAGGGCGCGGTGGTCCACTCCCAGGCAGGCGCGGTGCGGCTCGGCGCCGGTGCGGCCGTGCTGGAGAACGCCACCGTCACCGGCACCGCCGAGCACCCCGTCACCGTGGGCGAGCGCGCGGTGATTGGCCACCGCGCCGTCGTGCTGGGCGCGGAGGTGGGGGCCCTGAGCGAGGTGGGCAGCGGCGCCATCCTCATGCCCTTCGCCCGCCTGGGCGCGCGCTGCCTCGTGGCCGAGGGCACCGTCATTCCCTCGGGCATGGTGGTACCGGACGAGTCCGTGGTGGAGGGCCGCCCCGGCCACGTCCTCCGCCGTGCCACCGCCGAGGATTTGGAGCAACTGCGGACGCTCCGCGGCGGCGGCCTCGCACTGCCCGGCCAACCCCTCACCGCCTTTTCCGCCAGAGACCGCGCCGAGGACGCTCCCATGGGACAGCTCTATACGTTTCGGGACAAGCACCCGCTGGTCCACCCGACGGCCACCCTCTTCTCCACCGCCGAGGTGTCCGGCGACGTCGTCATCGGCGCCGGCTGCATCATCGGCCCCGGGGTGAAGATTATCGGCGACGCCGACGGGCCGGTGCGCATCGGCTCGGGCGTGCAGATTCTGGCCAACACCGTGTTGCACCTGCCACAGGGTAGCAGCCTGGTGGTGGAGGACGGCGTCGTCATTGGCCCGGGCTGCACGGTGCACGGCTGCCATGTGGGCTCGGGCACGGTGGTGGAACCGGGCGCCATCCTCTGTGACGGCAGCCGGCTGGGGCGCGGCTGCATCGTCACCGCGGGCAGCCTGGTGAGCCCCATGGCCAGCTTCCCCGACGGCACGCGGGTGGAGGGCTTCCCGGCGGTGCAGGCCGGTACCCTCTCCACGCCGCCACCGCCGCCGCGCTGGGCCCTGCGGCCCGAGGACCTGGCCGGGCTGCGGCGCGTGGGGTAGCGCCGCGTTCAGCCCTCCGCGGCCTTCGCGAAGAGCTGCAGGAGCAGCAGCCAGCCACCCTTCGGGTTGTCCACCGAGTCGCGCACCGCCTGCGCGCCCTCGCCGAAGCGCTCCATGTTCCGGTGCTCCAATTCCACCCGCGTGCGGCGCGGGCCCTCGGGCGTGAAGGTCACCTCCACCTCGGTGACGAGGGCCGCGTCATACTGCCACTGCGCGGAAATCTGCCACGCGAGCACCACGCGCCGGGGCGGCTCCCAGGCCAGCACCTTGCCCCAGTCGCACTGCGAGCCGTCCTCGCCCACCTCGTACCAGCGGCCATTCTCGCGCGGCTCCAGCACCGCGTTCTTCATCGCCGCCTTGCCGATGTGGTGTTCCCTCGGCCACCACCGGTCGATGTTCTCGGTGAACACCCGGAACGCCCGCTCCTGGGGCGCCTCGACGACGATTTGCTTGCGAACCGGCTCCACGCGCTTTCCGCTCACGAGTCCTTCTCCTCTTCCACCGCCTCCTTGAAGGCGGCCAGTGCCCTGTCCCAGAACCTGTCGAGGTACCCGCGCATGGCTTCCACCCCGCGCGGGTCCACCCGGTAGACGCGCCGCGTGCCCTCCGCGTGGTCCACCACCAGGCCCGCGTCCTTCAGCACCTTGAGGTGCTGCGACACCGCGGGCCGCGACACCGGAAGCCGCTCCGCCAGCTCCCCCACCGACAGGGGGCGCTTCGCCAACCGCTCGAAGATGTCCCGGCGCGTGGGGTCCGCCAGCGCCGCGAAGCCGTCCGTTGCGTTAGTCATGACTTACCGTAAGCAATAACTTACCAAACAGACAGGCGTCAAGCGGATGGCGCGCCGCCCGCCTCCGCGGCCGCACGGCGGGCGACCGCCGGGTGTGCTCAGAGGCCCCTCCATCCAAATCCTCCATTAGGAGAGGGGACGGGGGTGAAGGCTCACAGATGCTCCAGATGTTCGCTGAAGAGGGACTGCGCGAAATCTACCGGGGGCGCCGCTACGTGGTGCTGCGGGGCTTCAAGCAGGACGGCGAGCCCCTGGTCATCAAGCGGGTCCGCGCCGGCCCGCTCGCCACCGGCAGCATGGCCATGCTGCGCCATGAGTACCACCTGCTGCGCTCCCTGAATGGCGAGGTGCCTGGCGTGTCGCGCCCGGTGACGTTGGAGGAGGACGCGTCGAACATGCCCTCCCTCGTCCTGGAGGATGCCGGCCCGCAGAACCTCCAGGAGTGGCTGGGGCGCCGGCCCGTGAGCATGGACGCGTTCCTGGAGCTGGCCCTGCAACTGGCCGGCATCATCGCCAGCCTCCACCAGCAGCACATCATCCACCGCGACCTCAACCCCACCAACATGGTGGTGGGCGCGGGAAGCCGGCACGTCACCGTCATCGACTTCGACCTCGCCACGCGCGTGGCCGGCCTGCCCTCCAGCAATGACATGCCGGTCGACCTCCAGGTGACCCTGCCCTACGTCGCCCCCGAGCAGACCGGACGGATGAACCGGCCCATCGACCACCGCGCGGACCTCTACTCGCTGGGCGCGACCTTCTATGAGGTGCTCACCGGGCTGCCACCCTTCGTGTCCACGGACCCGGCGGAGCTGGTGCACGCGCACCTGGCGCGGCCCCCCGTGCCGCCCGTCTTCGCCAACCCCGACGTGCCGAAGGTGCTGTCCGATTTGGTGCTGAAGCTGCTCGCGAAGATGCCGGAGCAGCGCTACCAGAGCGCGGAGGCGCTCCTCGCGGATTTGCTGGAGGCGCGGCGCCGGCAGGCCTCGGGGTCCATGGGCACATTCGAGCTGGGCCGCGTGGACCTGGCCCGGCAGCTCACCTTTCCCCAGCGCCTGTACGGCCGCGAGCGCGAGCTGACGCGGCTGCGCGAGGCGCTGGAGCGCGTGCGCCAGGGCACCAGCGAGGGCGTGCTGCTCGTCGGAGAGCCGGGCATCGGCAAGTCCGCGCTCATCCAGGAGCTGCGCCGCCGCGCCGCGGCCGGGGACCTCGTCCTCGAGGGCAAGTTCAACCAGCTCCAGGGCAACGCGCCCTACTCGGCCTTCGTCGAGGCCTTCCAGGGACTCGTCCACCAACTGCGGAGCGAGCCCCCCGACGTGCGCGAGTCCTGGCGCCACCGGCTCCTCCAGGCGCTGGGCCCCAACACCCGCGTCCTCGACGGCGTCGTGCCGGAGCTGGAGTCACTGGTAGGCCCGCAGCCCGTCCCTCCGCCGCAGGAGCCGGTGGAGGCCGCGGCGCGCCTGCACCTCGTCTTCCAGTCCTTCGTCCGCGCGCTCGCGCCCGAGGGGCACGTGCTCGTGCTCTTCCTGGATGACCTGCAGTGGGCGGACCCCGGCTCGCTCCAGCTCCTCAAGAGCCTGGCGCTGTCCCTGGAGTCGCGGCGCCTGCTGCTCGTGGGCGCGTACCGGCCGCGCGCGGTGGACGCGCAACACCCGCTGGCACGGCTGCTCGACTTCCTCCGCGAGCGGCGGGCGCTGCCCATCCAGTCCCTGTCGCTGCAGCCCCTGGAGTTGACCGCCGTCACGGCGCTGTGCGCGGACACCTTCCGCTGCGGCCCGGACACGGCGCGTCCCCTGGCGGAGCTGGTGCTGCGCAAGACGGGCGGCAATCCGCTCTTCATCACCCGCTTCCTGCGGCTCTTGCACCACTCCGGCCTGCTGACCTTCGACCTGGAGCACGGCACCTGGCGGTGGAACCTGGAGCGCGTGGAGCAGGTGGAGGCCATGGAGAACGTGGTGGCGCTGATGATTGCCACCATCCGCCGGCTGCCCACGCGGGCCCAGCTCGCGCTGAAGGTGGCCGCGTGCCTGGGAGACCGCGTGGAGCTGTGGCTCCTCTCCGCGCTGATGGGGGACACCGAGGGCAACGTGGCCCACGCGCTCTGGAGCCTCCTGCGCGAGGGGCTGCTCGTCCCGGAGCGGGATGGGACACGCGCCCCGCGCGGCGACGGCATGACGGCGGGAGAGCCCCAGCTCCAGGAGGCCGTGTATCGCTTCGCCCATGACCGCGTCCGGCAGGCCGCGTACTCGCTCCTCTCCGAGGAGGAGCGCGAGCACCTCCACCACGAGGCGGCGCGACAGCTCCTGCGCGGGGGGCGGGACGAACTGCCCGACGAGCGGCTCTTCGCCGCGGTGGACCACCTGCACCTGGGCCGGGCCCGCCCCGGTGGCTCGCTGGAGGGAATCGACCTGGTGGACCTCCACCAGCGGGCGGGACTCAAGGCCAAGGCGGCCTCGGCCTTCGGCACGGCCCTCGTCTACTTCCAGCGAAGCGTGGCGCTCCTGCCGCGGACACAGTGGGACTCGCGCCGCGAGCAAATCTTCCAACTGCACCGGGAGGCGGCGGAGTGCGCCTACTTCTCCAGCGACCCCGCGCTCGCGGGAGAGCTGGCGCGCACGGCGATGGAGTACACCGGCAGCCGGCTGGAGCGGGCGGAAATCCACGACGTCCAGGTGCTGGCCTTCCTGATGAGCGGCAACTACCCGGAGGCGGTCCAGGCCGGGCGCGAGGGGCTGCGGCTGTTCGGCGTGACGCTGCCGGAGGGAAACCTGGACTCGGAACTCAAGGCCGTGTTCGCCGCGGTGGAGGCGAACATGCGGGGCCGCTCCGTGGAGGAGCTGCTGGAAGCGCCGCGGATGGAGGACCCGGAGCTGCTCGCGCGCGTGCGGCTGATGTCGGACATCACCACCCCGGCGTACATGATGGACGCGCGGCTGTGCGCGCTCATCAACGCCCACGCCCTCGTCCTCATCCTGCAGCACGGCAACTCGTCCTGGGCGCCCGCCGTGTACTCGTGCCACGGGATGATGCTGACGGACCGGGGCAACCGCGAGACGGGCTACGCCTTCGGCCGCCTGGGCGTGTCGCTGGCCCAGCGCAACGGGGACGCGCGCCAGGAGTCCCGGGCGCTGGTGGCCCTGGCGCTCAACGTCAACCACTGGAAGGCGCCGCTGCGCACGAGCCTGCCGCTCTTGCGCCGCTCCGTCGCCATGGGGATTGCCAGCGGGGATTTGCAGTTCGCCTGCTACGCCATCGCCACCGCCCTCATCACCGAGCTCGCCCTGGGGACGGAGCTGGCCCGGGTGCAGGCCTCCGTCGAGGCCTGTGACGCCTTCCTCCGCCGGAGCGGCATCCCCGTGGTGAGCGACAATCCCGTCATCATCCGGCAGACGCTCCGCGCCCTCCAGGGCCGCACCTCACAGCCGGCGCGCTTTGACGACGGCGAGTTCAGCGAGGCGACGTGGCTGAAATCGCCCCGGGCCATCCCCATCAATGTCTTCCTCTTCGCGCAGCTCCGCCTGCTGGTGGGCTACGTCCTGGGGGACATCGACGAGGCCCTGCGGATGGCGGAGCTCGCCACGCCCTACCTCCCCCTGGTGAAGGGCCTCTACCGGCTGGTGGACCACAACTACGTCTACTCGCTGGCGCTGGCGGCCCGCGCCACCGCGCACCCGGAGGCTCGCGCGGAGGCGCTGGAGCGCATCGCGGACAACCAGCGGCAGCTCGATGAGTGGGCGGAGGGCTGCCCGGAGAACTTCCGCCACAAGCACCAGCTCGTGGCCGCCGAGGTGGCCCGGCTGGAGGGGCGGCACCTGGAGGCGATGGACCACTACGACTGCGCCATCGACGGGGCCCACGCCGAGGGCTTCCTCCAGGACGAGGCGATGGCGAACGAGCTGGCGGGGCGCCACTACCACGCACTGGGCCGCAAGCGCTTCGCCGCGCCCCACCTGCGCGCCGCCCTGGAGGCGTATGCGCGCTGGGGCGCGTGGGCCAAGGTGGCGCTGCTGGAGGAGGAGTTCCCGGACCTGAAGTCCCTGGGCGGCAGGGCCTGGAGCGAGCCCGCCGCTCCGCAGGGCAACGCGGTGGTGCCGGGCGCGTCGCTGGACTTGCGCAGCCTGCTCAAGGCGTCCGCGACGCTGATGGGCGAGGTGGTGTTGGACCGGCTCCTGGAGAAGCTGATGGCGGTGTGCCTGGAGGCCGCGGGCGCCACGAGGGGCGCGCTGGTGCTGGAGGAGACGGGCGTCCTCGTGGTGCGCGCGCTGGGCGTCGTCTCGGAGCCCGTCAGCCTGGAGCGCATGCCGCTGGCCTCCGCGAGCACCGTCCCCGCCTCGGTGGTGCTGCACGCGGCGCTGACGCGCGAGACGATTGTGCTGGGAGACGCGGCGCACCAGGGCCGCTTCGTCGCGGACCCGAGCATCGTCCAGCGCGAGGTGAAGTCCGCCCTGGCCGTGCCCATCCAACGGCAGGCGCGGACGGTGGGCGTGCTCTACCTGGAGAACGATTTGGCCACGCACGCCTTCCCGCCGGAGCGAGTGGGCGTGCTGCGGGCCCTGTCCTCGCAGCTCGCCATCTCCATCGAGAACAGCCAGCTCTTCGAGCGGCTCAACGTGGAGGTGCGGGAGCGCCGCAAGGCGGAGGCCACGGTGCGCTTCCTCGCGGAGTCCGGGCTGGCGCTGGCCGAGTCGCTGGATTTGGAGCTGACGCTGTCGAAGGCCACGCGCATGGTCGTCCCCTTCCTGGCGGACTGGTGTCTCTTCGTCGTCGTCGAGAACGGCGAGCGCCTGCGCGTGGTGGCCGCCGCGCATGCGGACCCACAGAAGGAGGCCCGCCTGCACGCGACGCTGGCGCAGTACCCTCCCGACTGGAACTCGCCGCCCGCCCTCATCCGCTCCCTTCGGACGGGCCGCCCCATCCTGTTCCCCGAAGTCACCCCGGACATCCTGGCGGAGTCGGGACAGGGGCCGGAGTACGTGCAGCGCGTCTTCGAGCTGGGCACGCGGACGGCCATGCACGTGCCGCTCAACGCGCGGGGCAAGACGCTGGGGGTGATGACGCTCGGCTGCGGCACGCCCGGCCGCCGCTACGGCGAGGCGGACCTGGACCTGGGGCAGGAGCTGGCCCGGCGCGTGGCCGTCTGCATCGACAACGCGCGCCTGTACCGCGCGTCCCAGGACGCCATCCGGCTGCGCGACGAGTTCCTCAGCGTCGCCTCGCACGAGCTCAACACGCCCCTCACCTCGCTGCGCCTCATGGTGCAGTCGCTGCTGCGCCACGCGCCCGAGGCCCTGCCGGACACCGCGCTGCGCGCGCTGCGCACGGTGGATGGACAGTCGCTCCGGCTGGCCACGCTCATCGAGGAGCTGCTGGACGTGTCGCGCCTGCACGCGGGCCGCCTGGATTTGAACCTGGAGCAGGTGGACCTGGGGGACGTCATCCAGCGCGTGGCGGCGCGGCTGCGCGAGCCGCTGGCCCGGGCGGGCTGCGAGCTGAAGGTGCGCGTCGAGGGCCCCATTCGCGGGCGGTGGGATGCGACGCGGCTGGGGCAGGTGCTGCTCAACCTGTTGTCCAACGCCATCAAGTTCGGGGCGGGCAAGCCCATCGTCGTGGAGGCGGGA
Organism: Pyxidicoccus sp. M6; assembly: GCF_055568925.1. Taxonomy (NCBI): domain Bacteria; kingdom Pseudomonadati; phylum Myxococcota; class Myxococcia; order Myxococcales; family Myxococcaceae; genus Pyxidicoccus; species Pyxidicoccus sp. M6. The sequence continues at coordinate 12,679,552 of NZ_CM145714.1, forward strand.
CGGGAGCACGGCACGGCGTGGCTGTGCGTGAGGGATTACGGCATCGGCATCGCCCCGGACCGGCTGCCTCACATCTTCGACCGCTTCGAGCGCGCGGTGTCCGTGCGCGCGTACGGCGGCCTCGGGCTGGGGCTGCACCTGGTGCGTGAAATCCTCAAGGCGCTCGGAGGGAGCATCCACGTGGAGAGCACCGTCGACGTCGGCACCACCTTCACCGTGGAGCTGCCCTGCGCCGGACCTCCAGGTGACGAGGCACCGTGCGACACCGGAGCGGCGCCGGGCTGAGCCGCGACGGACGCCGTGCCCCGAAACGACAGCACCCGGGCGGCTCGAGAGCCACCCGGGTGCCGGTGCTTCAGACAGCGCTGAGGACTAGTACTTGCCCAGCAGCGTCACGCCCGAGTAGGCCGTGTAGCCACGGATGTTCACGTAGTACGTGCCCGCCGTGGTCTTGGTGATGGTGCAGGACTCGGCGTTGCCGGACTTGTACGGACGGCAGTCGTACGTGGACGTCGTCGGCGCGGCGCCGAAGCGGACGTACAGGTCGGCGTCACCCGTGCCACCGGAGATGGAGATGGTGGCCGCGGTGTTCGCCGGCACGGCCAGGGTGTAGTTGGCCGACACGGAGCTGGCGGCGCCGGCCAGGCCCGTCACAGGGACGTTGTTCTGCAGCACGTTGCCGGACGGCGTGCCCGTGGTGTACGCGCCGAGCAGCGTCACGCCCGAGTAGGTCGAGTACGCGTTCAGCATCACGTAGTAGGTGCCGGCCTGGATGTTGGTGATGGTGCACGTCTCGGCGTTGCCGCTGGCGTACGGACGGCAGTCGTAGGTAGCGGAGTCCGGCGCGGCGCCGAAGCGCACGTACAGGTCCACGTCACCCGTGCCACCGGAGGTGGTGAACTTCAGGCTGGTGGCGCCCGAGGGCACGACGAGCGTGTAGTACTTGCTGTTGCCCGAGCTGTCGCCGATGCCCGTCACCGCGACGTTGTTGGTCAGCGGGGTGGTGGTGGGCGGCGGCGTGGTGACGCCCACGCCCACGGCCTCCCACGCGGCCTTCACGGCGTCCTGCGTGGCGGTGTCGTAGCCCAGGTCCGCGGCGGCCTGGATGGTCCACGTCTTCGCGTTCGCGAAGGTGGTGGAGGCCGTGAACAGGTCGGTGTTGGCCTTGTACCAGATGCGGGCGGCCTTCTCGACGCCGATGGCCGGCACGTTGATGGTGGAGCGGCCGCGCGGGTGCAGACCACCCTTGGAGAGCAGCGCGAAGGCCAGGTTGGGCACGCCCGAGCTGTAGTGCACGTCCGTGGAAGACGTCACGTTGGCCGCCCAGTCCTTGGACGCGCCGTCCTTGGCCGGGTCATCCATGTAGCGGAGCGCGTCGTTCGCGGTGCCGGGGGTCCAGATGTCCTCGCCAATCATCCAGATGGCGGCGGCGGTGCTCCAGGTGCCCGAGGCCCAGCTCTCGCAGATGGCGGAGAAGGTGTCGGACATGGCCTCGTTCAGGCCGCCGGACTGACCGGAGTAGGTGAGGTTGGACTCGTGCTCCGTCACGGCGTGGGTCAGCTCGTGGACGGTGACGTCCGCGTCCTTGCCCAGCTCGATGGAGTTCACGCCGTCACCGTCGCCGTACACCATCTGCGTGCCGTCCCAGTAGGCGTTCACGTAGTTGGTGCTGTAGTGCACGGTGCTGATGAGCGTCGCGCCCGCGTTGTCGATGGAGTCGCGGTTGAACAGCGTCTTGTAGCAGTTGTACGTGAAGCCGAGCTGGTCGTAGTTCTGGTCCACGTGGGCGTCGCCGATGGCGGCCTGGCCCTCGCTGCGCTTCAGGGTGCCCGGGGTGCTCGTGCCGTTGTTGGCCGAGTACACCTTGCGGTTCAGCGCGGAGTGGATCTGCGGGAAGCGAGCGGCCACCGCGCCGTTGAGGGCGTCCACGTACACCAGGTCGCGCAGGGGCGTGCCGTCCTGCTCGCCCGTCACCGTCACCTCGAAAGCGAGGCGCAGCTTCTCGTCGTTGTCGCGCACGTACACCAGGCGCGTGCCGGAGGCCGTCTGGCCGCCAGCGGTGGCGCGCACCGCGGCAATCTCCGCCGCGCTGCCGGCCAGGGCGGCCTTGGCGGGCAGGTTCACGCCGTCACGGGCGGAGCCGTTGGCCAGGTACACCGAGCCGTTGGGGCGAACGTGGACGACGAGCTCGCCGTTCACCACGGGCAGGCCGTTCTTGGTCTGCGTGTAGCGCAGGTGCTGGTTGCCCTGCTCGTCCGTGCGGGCGCTGCGCAGGTACATGTCCTCCGGCTTCAGGCGGAACACCGGCGTCACCGCCGCCAGCGTCGGCGCGGCCGCCAGCGCCAGCTCGCCCACGCTCATGGCGGACAGCGAGCGCTCGACGTGGCCGAGCTCACCGCGAACCGTCGACGGGATGCCGTCCTCATGGATACCGGCAACACCCGCGTTCTTGAGGACGCCCAGCGACTCCTGGATGTCCTCCCCCCCCTTCACCCCCGCCTGAGCGTCGTCACCGGCCGAGGGGTCGACCGTGCCGCACGCCGCGAGAGTCAGACCCAGCCATGCCGCGCCAAACTTCTTCAAGACTCGAATAGCCAACGAGATACCTCCAGGGAGAAAGGCCCGCTATTCGTGACACAACTGGAATAGAGATTTCAAACCCCCAGTGCGTGTTTTTTGTTTCAAAGTGTTTCGTTACTTGCGGAGGGGGTGTTTCCGAGGGGCGCAACCCCCATTTGGTAAACTAAATTTACGTTATTTTTCCCCGTGGAGCGAGAATGCTCCAATGATGTGTGGCCTCCGGACCTCGAATTTCGGCTGATATGGGATTGGGGGGAGGGGTGGCTCGGCCCCGTAATGAACGGAAATGGGCGGCAGAAGAATCGTCCCCGGGGTCTCCCGTCCGAAGGGACAGAACGCGGCAACGACGCCGCGGCGACTGGAGGCCGTCATGAAGGCGAAGCTGATTCGGGTGTTCGTGGTGCTGGCGATGTCCGTCGGGAGCCCGGTGCTCGCCCAGGGCGTGCACGAGGCCTCCTCCATCCGGGTGGGCGAGCCGAACGGCCGGGTGGAGCGCGAGCGCGCGGAGCGGGAACGGCTGGAGCGCGAGCGGCTGGCCCGCATCGAGCGCGAGCGCCAGGAGCGGGAGCGCCAGGCCCGCATCGAGCGCGAGCGCGCGGAGCGGGAGCGCCTCGCCCGCATCGAGCGCGAGCGTCAGGCCCGCATCGAGCGCGAGCGCGCGGAGCGGGAGCGCCTCGCCCGCATCGAGCGCGAACGCAAGGAGCGGCTGGAGCGCGAGCGGCAGGCGCGGCTGGAGCGCGAGCGCTGGGAGCGTGAGCACTCGACGCGTGGCCACTCGGGCTACGACTCCCGTCGCGGGTGAGTCACCTCGGAGAGCCTCGCCCCCTCATATCCAGAAGGCCATGTCGCGCTCGGCCTCTTCGGGGCCGGCGCCATGGCCGCCCTCGCGCAGCCACCGGCGGTACGCCTCGATGTCCGCGTGATGCAGGTCCGCCTCGGTACCCGAGTAGACGCCGCCACCGGGCCCGTCGAGCAGCCCCTCGCGCTGGATGCCCATGATGACCACGTCCTGCTGGATGACCTGCCGCGTGTACCAGCGCACCAGCGGCTTCAGCGCCCGTCCCACCAGCGCGCCCGGCACGTCCACCGGGAGCCGATAGCTGATGGCCGTATAGACGAGGCTGTCCGTGGGCCCGATGGGCGTGCACTGCGAGTTGATGACGAAGCCGTGGTCGCCCCAGAGGTAGTCCACGCGGGTGACGTTGGGCACGTAGTACTTGTCTGTGTGGAGCAGCGGCAGGCCGCTCGGATTGAAGAGGCGGCCGAGCCCCGTGACGGTGTCCTGCTCCTGCTTGTACGTCACCAGCACGCTGCCCGCCGTGCGCCGCACCGTCGCGGGGACGCGCCGGCTCGCCGGCTTCCGGAACCAGCCCGGATGGACGAAGAGCGTGTGCGGCACGTCCATGAAGTTCTCGACGAGGTTCGTCACGCCGTTCGGGAAGCGCGTCACCATGAAGTAGACGGTCCACCCGGGCTGCCCCCAGTAGGGAACGCGGAACGGCTCGGCGCGGGCGCGCGACGCGTCGGTGCCGCCCATGAAGACGAAGACGAGCCCGTCCTGCTCCACCGTGGGGAAGCGCTGGAGCTGGCCCAGCTTGCAGGGCTCGGGCTGGAGCCCCTCGCGGGCACAGGCCTCCGCGTCCAGCAACTCACTCCGCTGCGAGGGCCCGAGCGAGGGCACCTCCACCACCGCGCCGGACGCGTCGTAGACCCAGCCGTGGTACGGGCAGCCGAGACGCCCGTCGAACACGGCCCCGCGAGACAGCCGCGCGTTGCGATGCAGGCAGCGGTCGCGCAGCGCGGTGGGCCGGCCTTGCGAGTCGCGGAAGAGGACCACGCCCGTGCCGAAGAGCGTGCGCGCGAGCGGAGCCCCCGCCTTCAGCTCGGTGGAGAGACAGGCCACGTACCAGTAGTCCTTGAGCGCGCCACAGCGGGCGAGGTCGGCCTCCGCTTCGAGGTCCACATTGGGAGCGCGAGGAGTCTCGACGGGGTGCAGGTGTTGGGGCTGTCTCATGCGGCGGCTCCCGAGAAGTGGGCGGACCAACCGGGCAGGCGGTGCAGGTCCATGGGCTTGATGTCACCCGCGCGTTGGCCGAGCTCGATGCAGCGGGCCTCGTAGCGGCGCGTGCCATCCGTGACGCGTACCGCACGCACCGGACCGAGCTGCCCCAGCTCCCGCGCGTAGCGGTAGTGGTGACCTTCGAGGAGCGCGCGTTCCACCGCGTCCGCGGCCTCGGTGAGGCGTGAATCAGGAGCGGCGGTGTCGAGGAACAACCGGTAGGCGGGAGGCCCCGGCTGCCACTCGGGGGCGAGCATGGCGAAGTCGGGGCGCACGCCACCGAAGAGGGGCGGAAGCGCGGCGTCCAGCACGGCGGCGACACGTGTCGCGGAGAGCTTCTCCCCCACGAGGTCACAGACGGCATCCGCGCGGCCGAGGAAGCGCAGGCAGGGCGTCGCATGCCGGAAGCCCTCCACGCGCACGAGGTCTCCCAGCCGGTAGCGCAGCAACCCTCCCGAGGTGGAGAGGAGCACCGTGTACGTCCGGCCCCGCTCCAGCTCGTGCGCGAGGCGCGGGCGCGCGTCCGGGAGCTCCGCGTCGAGGAACTCGAAGAAGTGGCTGCGCACGGCGAGCACGGGAGCGGGCGCGTCGAAGAGGGGCACGGTGATGACGCCCTCGGTGGCGAGCAGTCCCTTGCCCTGTACCTCCACGCCGCTGAAGCGGCGGCACGCGGCGGGCACGGCGTGCGCCGCCTGCGCCTCCGTCCACATGCTGAGCAGGGAGAGACGTGGCCACAGCTCACGGGCCTGGAGTCCATGCCGCAGGGCGGAGCGCAGCGCGGCGGCGCGCTCGGGATGCGGGGTGAAGCGCATGCGGGAGAGGACTTCACTGACCTCCTCCGCCTCCGGCGGACGGCAGGTCCCCCGCTCCAGGTCTTCCGCCAGTCGCGCTCCGTGCCGCTCCAGCGCGTCCATGAGCAGCGTGAGGAAGCTGGGATTCCACACGCTGATGAGCGTCAGGTCCGCGCGAGCGACGAGGTGCCACAGCGTCACGTAACGGCACCGCTCCACGTCCGGCAGCGCCCCCACCGTGCCCGGCACCGCGAACACCCGCGAGAGCAACGGCCGCAGCGCGCGAGAGAAATACGCACTGTCCTCCACGCTTCCCACCGGGATGCCGCCCGCCGTCCTCCCCTGCCTCCTGCCCATGGGAGAGATGGACCAGTAGCTCGGTCCGGTGCGGAGCACGGGCCTGTGATGGAGCAACTCGAACAGCATGGGGGACAGGGCGCGCTGGAATTCATCGAGCAGGCCCCGCGTCATCGGCACGAGCTTGCTCGCGCCCGAGGAGCCACCCGAAGGCTCGAAGCGAATCACCGGCTCGCGGGTGAGGACATGGGCCTCACCGGCGGCAATCCGCTCCACGTCGGGAGCAACGCCATCGGGCGTCGCCATCGGCACCGCATCCTGGAGCTCCCGGGCGCTGCGCACCCGCTCGAAGCCCGGGATGCGTGTGGCCTGCTGGCTCCCGGATGCAGCACGCAGCACCCGCGACAGACACTCTGCCTGCGCCGTCTCGGGGTCACGCAGGGCGCGGTGGAAGCGCAGCGCGGAAGGAGCCAGCGCGGCATGCAGCCCACCCAGCAACATGGAGGACGCAATCACGGCACGTCTCCTCACGTCCCCACGCGGACGCCCACCTGCCGCAACCCGCGCCGCGCCCAGCCGCGAAGCTGGCCCCACACGCTGCGCCCCAAGGCACGCGTCAGGTCCCACCAACGAATCTCCACCAGGCACACCAACTCTTCACCGTCCACATGGCCGGGGTTGCGCTCGGCGAAGAAGGCGATGTGCGGATGTGCCGCCGCCGCGCGGTCGATGGGCGCGATGCCATCCCTCACGCGGTAGTGCGCACCATGGAAGCGCAGCGTGCCCCGAGCCGCGTCGTACTGCGCGCCGAACCAGCGCGTGGCCAGCGCGCGCAGGAAGTCCTCGCGCCCGGGCGGCGGCGTCCAGTCCCTCCGGGGCACCGTCCTCCAGAAGTAGTTCACCGCGAGCAGGTACGTCTTGAAGCCCGCGCTCAACAGCAGCCAGTGCAGCGGGCGCAGCGGGTTGCGCAGCTTGCGAGACAGCAGGAAGCGCCCGAAGCACACCTGCAACACCTTGTGTCCCCACCAGTCCGGGTGGATGACCGTGTCCCCCGAGTACACCACCTCCACCACCCGAGCCCCCGCGCGCTCCTCCGCCACGCGCACCGTGCTGAAGCCCACCAACTCTCCACCACGCCGCGCGTGCAGGAGGATGACGTACTGCTTTCCGTCCAAATCCTCCGCGAACCGCTCCGCCGACACGCCCGAGTAGCAGAGCTGCATCAGCGCCAGCATCTGTGCACGCTGTGCCTCGGTGAGCGACTCGCACCGCACCGTGGAGCCCTTGAGCGGAGACATCATGGCGTGGCGCTCCCGCGCAGCGCGGAGGCGTCCGCCGGCTGTCGCAATTCCTGGTAGCGGTCCGGCTCCAGCGTCACCTCCTGCACCGCGCCGCCGTACCAGTGCACCTCCGCCTTCACCGGCCCGGAGTAGCGCCCCAGGCCGAAGTGCAGCCGGGGGTCCGCCGACGCGGAGAACCCGCCCATCACCCCCACCTCTCGCACCTGCTCCACGCGCCGCCCGTCCTCCACGTAGGAGAGGACGACGCGCGAGCCCACAGCGCTCCGGTGCGTGCCCGTGCCGTTGCCCACCAACGTCAGCCCCACGAAGTGCGACTCCGGAGAGGCCGCGCCGCGCAGCGTGTTCCGGTACAGCGACACCGGCGCGTGCTGGTTGGTGACGAGCCCATCCAAATCCCCGTCATCGTCCAGGTCCGCGAGCAGCACCCCACGCGAGTTGTCCGGGTCGTCCATGCCCAGCTCGCGAGCCAGGTCCACGAAGTGCCCGGGGTTCTCCTCGCCGAGGTTGAGGTACACGCGCCGCGCCTCGTTCGGGTACAGCTCGCGTCCACGGATGTCGCCCCACTTGTCCGCGTACGTGTGGAGTTCGGGGCCGGACTGCATCAGCTTGTGGTTGACGTACCAGTAGTCCTTGCGCTGGCCCTCGGGGATGCGCCACCGCGCATCGTCGAGCCGGTCATCCACCATGCCATTGGCCTGCACGATGTCCGGCCAGCCGTCGTTGTCCAAATCCCCCGCCGCCGCGCCCCAGCCGAAGCGCCGCTCGTTGAGCGCGCCACGGAAGGTGGCCTCGTCGCGGAACGCCGGAGTGAACGCGTCCTCGCCCGGCCCCACCATCCACAGCAGGCTGCCCTCCGCCTGGAGCGAGTGGTGCACGTTGGAGACGTACACGTCGAGCCACCCGTTGCGGTCGAAGTCCGCCACGGACGCATTCATGCCCTTGTAGGTGTCCTTCCCAATCTCCCCGAAGAGGCGGCCAACGACGTGGCGGAAGTGGCGTCCCTGCTCGTTGAGGTAGACGTCATCCGGCCCGAAGTCGTTGGCCACGTACAGGTCCGTCCAGCCGTCGTGGTTGAGGTCCACCGTGCTCACCGCGAGCGACCAGTGCGTGTCCCCCAGGCCCATCGCCTTCACGTCCACCCGCTCGAAGGTGCCGTCGCCCCGGCCGCGATACAGCGCGTTGAGGCCGCCATTCGTCGCGTCGTGCCAGCCGTCGTGCATGAAGCGGAACATGCGCCGGTCGCCCGGAGTCTCCGGCTGCGGAAGGCGGAAGAGGTTGAGTGGCACCGGCGGCGAGTAGTCCGGCAGGTACGTCGTCATCGCGTTGAGGACAAAGAGGTCCAGGTGCCCATCACGGTCGTAGTCGAGGAACGTGAGCCCCAGGCTCACCGCGTGGTCCGTCACACCCGCCGCATCCGTGACGTCCTCGAAGCCTGCGGCGCCCGTCTCGCGCAGCGTGTTGCGCAAGAGGCGCACCGGCCCGAAGGCCACCGCCACCGCGAGGTCCGCGTCGCCATCTCCATCCCAGTCCACGAAGGTGCCGCCGCCCGCCAGTCCCTCTTCCTTGTAGCGGGTGGCGAAGCGCTCCAGCGCGGGCACCGGCACGCGCTCGAAGCGGAGGTCGCCGAGATTGCGGTAGAGGCCCGCGTGGAACTCGGGCGTGCCCAGTGGGTGCGTGAGGAACAGGTCCATGCGCCCGTCCCCGTCGTAGTCCCCCGTGGCCACCGCGTCGCCCACCGCCACCAGCCACTTCGCCACGTGCGCGAGACGCGGGTCCAACTCCTCCAACGTGTGGCCCATGCGCGAGCCGAGCCCCGCCGCCGCCACGTCCACGCGGTCCATGTGGAAGGCCAGCGGCTTCGCGCGGACACCGGGCGCGGCGGCCACGGTGAAGCCCACGGCCATGACAGCGCCGAGCCCACCCACCAGTCCCATGCGCTTCAGGTACGCGGGAGACAACAGGCGCTTCAGTGATTCACCCGCACCGCGCTTCCACGCGGCGCGCGCATGGAGGAAGAGGAAGCGCAAGGTGGCGCAGGTGAGAGCCGCGTAGAAGAACGTGTAGACGCTCTCCTTGAGGTGCAGCACCAGGTCCACCAGCGTTATCGCCAGGGCGAGCAGAATCTGCCCGCGCCGCGCGCCCGGCGAGGTGGCCGGGTCGGTGAGCATGTAGAAGACGAAGATGAAGAAGGACGGCGCGCCCAGCGTGCCGAGGAACAGCACCTCGGGCGGCAGGTGGTGCCGCATGATGTACGCGCGCAGCGCCGTCTGGAGCGCGTAGAAGACGAGGAAGCTGGCCACGAGCCAGCCCCGGCCCACGCGGAAGAAGAAGAGCACCAGCGCCGCCATGAGGATGAAGGCGGACAGCGCCACGTTGCCGTTGGCCCACTGGTACGCGGGCGCGGCGGTGATGAGCTCGCGCGTGAGGAGCAGCGACAGCGCCACGCCGAACATGGATGGGTTGAAGACATGCTTGCCCTCGAAGGTGAGCACGTACTTGGAACCGATGGCGAGCCACACCGGCAGGAAGAGCAGCCAGCTCGAGTGAGAGTAGTTGAGCAGCAGTGCCAGCGAGCAGCAGGAGATGTACGCGCTCAGCGGCACTTCCCTGCGCCGCGCCAGCAACCACCCGAGCGCCACGTCCAGCGTGCAGCCGGTGACGACGATGGTGAGCATCTGCCACGGGCTGCGGTTGAAGCCGAAGAAGGTGAAGCCCAGCACGCCGTAGAGGGTGAGGAGCGCGGCGAAGGGCAGGCGCGGGTCGTTCCATCGGGGCCAGGTCCAGCCCCAGCGCTCGACGCGCGGTGTCGTGTGCAGCGGGGCATACACCTGTGCAGCGAGGTTCGCCCCCGGTCCAGCGCTCATGGTTCGCCGCCTCCGGCCCTGCGCGACTCACGCCTCGGCACCAGACCGGGCAGGTCCCCCGAGCGTGCCCCGCCTCCCTCGTGCTGTCCAATCAGGGCAGGGGCTTGCATCCGCCCTCCCCGCATGTGCTCACCTGAGTGCCGGTTCATGTCATGAGCGCCTCATTGCAAACCGCGAGCACAGCCCCCGACTCCCTTCCCCGACGCGCCGCGGTGCCACGCGAGCTGCTGGTACAGGCCACCGTGCCGGGACTGTTACAGCTCGCCGCCATCGAGTGGGCGTGGATGGGCGCGTGCTGGCTCGCGATGGCGCGGTGGCCGTGGGTGACACCGCTCGCGGTGCTCGTCATCGCCGGGAGGATTCACGCGCTGGGCGTCATCTTCCACGACGCGGTGCACCTGAGCGTGCGGCGCAAGAGCATGGGCCTGAGGCTCCTGGAGGTGCTCGCGGGCTACCCGGTGGCGAGCACCTGGGAGTCCACGCGCTACCACCACCTGCGCCACCACCACGACGCGGGGCTACCGACGGACCCATATCGGCGCAGGCCGCTGCACGGATGGCGCATGGCACGCGCGTGGTTGCTGCTGGTGGGCGTGGTTCCTTTCTGGATATTGCGCGGGCCGGTGGGACTGCTCGCGTGGGTGGTGCCCGCGCTGCGCGTGCCGTATGCGCGGCTGTTCCTCCAGGCCCGTGCGTCCACCGGACGCACTGACTCGGATGAAGTGAGGTCTTGCGCGACGTCGGGACTCCAGACACCGGCCCCCACCGGGCTTTCCGAGTCCGAAGAAGTACGGGCCTGCGCACGCTCGGAGCTGGGACAGGTGCTCTTCCACCTCGGTGTGCTCGCGCTCGCATGGCGCTGGCCTCACGCGGTGGCGTTGGGCTACGGGCTGCCGCTGCTGGTGGCCTCGGGCTTCAACGCGCATCGGCTGCTCGCGGAGCACACCCCTGCACAGGCCCACGGGCGCACGCTGGCGGACGTGCTCGCGGTGACGGCGGACCACGGCCTCGGGTGGCTGGGCCGGCTGTGGCTCGCGCCTCGCAATGTGGGCTGCCACGTGGTGCACCACCTTCACCCGCAAGTCTCGCTGGAGCACCTGCCCCGGCTGCGCGAGTGGTACGTGGCGCGCTTTCCCTCGCACTACCCTTCGCCCCGGCGCTTCTGATGCTCTCCCCGCACACCCGCGTGCTGCTCGCCGTGCTCGCGCTCCTCTGCGCCGTGGCCGCGCTCTTCTTCCGCCGCGCGCAGAACTCGAAGGGCGCGCGAGGCGGCCGCATCTCGGGGCCCAAGCTGGCGTGGCTCTTCTACGCGGTGTTCCTCTGGTTCCTCGTCTGCCCGCTGGTGGCGATGGATGCCCGGGTGCCCACGGAAGCGCGCGCGGTGCTCGGTGCCTTCGCCCTCTTCATGTGGCTGCGCGGCGCGGCGGAGCTGTACCTGCTCTACGTGACGAAGAGCTGGCGCCCACCGTACGGCGTGGCGCACGACGTGGCCTGCATCGCGCTGGTGCTCGGCGGTCTGTTCTGGGGCCGCGCTCGGTGGATGGAATCGCCAGGCAGCGCGGACGTGTGGGCACTGGCCTTCATGGGATTGGTGCTGGTGAGCCTGTTCGTCGAGGTGGCCTACGCCGCGCTCTTCTTCCACGCGGTGGAGGGACGCACCACGGGCGACGAGGGCATCTGGTTCGCCGACGAGGAGCAGGCCCGCTTCCACCGCATCAACCGGCTCACCCTGGCATTCAACGTGCCCCTGTACGTGGGGCTCGCCGCACTGCTCGTGCTGGCGGCGTGACGGCTCCTTCCACTGCCGTCCCCGCTCGGCTTGGGCGACGGGCTCAGGTCGCTGACGCAGACACCGCCAGCTCGCGCAGACGGAGGCCTCGCGGAGCTGCATCCGGGCGTCCTCCGGCCAGGTGTCCGCAGCGGACTTGCCCACCGCCGCGTGGTGCGACTCCAGACCGAGCCCGTCGGGCTCATCCTCCAGCATCACCAGGTCGCGCGCGTCCGCGAACCCCATCGCGCGTTCCAATCCAGCAGAGCCGCGCGCCAGCCTCCAGCCCCCTCACACCCCCGGATGCATCCCCATGTCCTCGTCGCCGTGGATGAGCCACTGGCGCGCGGAGGCCTCCTGCCAGAAGCGCCGGAGAATCCGGTCCGTGTGACTCTCGCGCGCAATCCGGTTGAGCTGGAGCGCCACAATCTGGCTCTCCACCAGCTCCGCCACGCGCACCACGCCCGAGCGCAGGCCGTACTCCTGCACGCGGCGAATCATGTCCGCCGCTTCCGGCGACGCTGGCTTGAAGGTCCTCACGTCCGCCTTGATTTTGATGTCCTGCCCCGCCAGCGAGTCCGTGGCGCCTCGCAGCTCCGCCACGAAGCGCTGCATCTCCTCCACGCGGATGTAGCCGTCGAGGATGAAGTCCACGATGGCGTGCTGCCGGTCGACCTCTATCTGGAACACCGGGGCGCTCCTTGTGAAACAGGAAATGCGGGTTGGGCCGTTCTGGCGTGATTAAAAGAGTAGAGAAACCGGCCACGCGCCGATAGGCGTCCACCAGGGCGGTGCGAGCGTTCAGTTCATGATTCCGCGCCCAGCCTTTCGAGCAGCAGCTCCAGCGCGCGGTCCGCGATGGCCCGGCGCACCGCGCTCCTGTCTCCGCTGAAGACGTGGCGCTCCACCGTGGCCTTGCCACCTCTGCGCTGCACCGCGACGAAGGCCAGCCCCACCGGCTTCTGCGGCGTGCCGCCCGTCGGGCCGGCGATGCCCGTCTCCGCCACCGCCCAGTCCGCGCGCGAGCGCTCCAGCGCGGCGCGGGCCTGCGCCTCCACCGCCTCCGCGCTCACCGAGCCGTGCTTCTGGAGCAACTCCAGCGGCATGCCGAGCTGCTCCACCTTCGACTCATTCGAGTACGGAATGAAGCCGCGCTCCACCACCGCCGACGCGCCCGGCACGTCCGTCAGCCGCGCGCACACCAGGCCGCCCGTGCACGCCTCCACCAGCGCCAGCCGCACGCCCGCCTCGCGGCAGCGCCTCAGCACCTTCGCCGCGAGTGGGTCGGATGCTTCGTTCGTCATCGATGCCCCTCCGTCGGACGCGCGCCGAGCACCGCCACCAGCGTGTCGTCCCGGTAGGAGATTCCCACGAAGCCCCGCTCGCGTCTCAACGTTACCGCCGGGTGCACGTCCACGGGCCGCATCCGCGCCAGCGCCTCCAGCGGCGCGAAGCCCGCGCGGCGCAGCCTGTCCAGCCAGGACTGCGCCGTCTCGTGCCGCTCGCAGCGGGCCGACTCGTCCACCGTGCCCACCACGTCATCCACCTCGCGGCCAAAGAAGCGCTTTATCGCCGCGCGCTCCTCCCTTGGCACGTCCAGCGTGTCCAGCAGATGGAACAGGCTCGTGAAGTGGTTCCACGCATTCCGGAAGCGCTCGCGCACCGGCGCGCGGTGGTGGTCCACGTTGGGCTCGCACAGCACCACGCCCGTCGGCTCCAGCGCGCGCAGGTGCCGCAGCACCGCGTCCCTCGCCGCGCCTCCGCTGTCGGGCGTCTCCGCCACGTGGTGCAGGGCGAAGGCCGCATTCACCACCAGCGGCCTCGGCACGCCGCGCAGCGCCTCCCACGTCGCGTCCGCCAGCGACTCCACCGGCGTCTCCAGCCCCACGAAGCGCACGGCCGCGCCCACCTCGCGAGCCACCTCCGCCACCGACGCCTCCGCCTGCCGCAGGCTGGCGCCGCTCGGGTCCACGCCCACCAGCGTCAAGCGCCTCGGCAGCGCGCCTGCCTTCGCCAACTCGCGCAGCAGCCCGCACTCCTGCCGCGCCTGGCCGATGCCCACGTCCAGCAGCGTCGCCTCGGGGTGCCCGCGCAAGAGCCCCATCAGCAGCGTGTTGGCCACCGCGTCCGCCGCCGACGCCAGCGGCATGTGCGTCATCAGCAGGCGGAACAAATCAATCTGCCGCGGCCCCTGCTCCGGCTCCGAGTCGAAGTAGGGATTGCGCGTCACCGCGCCCGAGCCCTCCAGCCTCCGCGAGAGCGCCCTGGCGAAGAGGAGGTAGTGCAGGTCCTCCGGCTCCCCGTGCACGTCCAGCAGCGCGTGCAGGGAGAGGAGCGCCTTCACCGCCTCCGATGGGCGTCCCGCCAGCGAATGCTCCAGGCCTCGGAGCAACAGTGTGTCCTTGGGCGTGCGCATGGGCCTGCCTCCCTTCCCAGCACCGCGTCATTCATTGACTGTGAAAAAGAGTAGTGATGCTCACGCGCGCGCCTCCACAGGCCCAGCCGCCTGCCCCGCCCCCGCGTGCGGTGGCGCACATGCTTCATGCCCACCCGGGCCGTGCCGTGTGCACCCGGCCACCCTTGTCCCGAACGCAGGTCCAACACCCCACGAGGCGCTCGCGCGTCCCTCCTCGAACGCACGACCAGGCTCCGCGAGCCCTGCTCACCCCGCAAGCCATGAAAGTTGTCCACGGGCTCGCGTGGAGCCCCCACTCGCGGCCCGATGTTGGCTTCGCAAAGCCATCCCTACCGTGCGCCCCTTCGCGGAAGCGGACACGCGGACGCACGGAGGATGCATGGCTGGAGCAATGAGGACGTGGCTGACGCTCACCGGGCTGCTGGCGCTGGCGCTCTCTTCGAGCAGCGCGGCGCAGACGGCGGACTCCCCGTGGAAGCACCCTCGCTACCCGCCCGTGGTGGATACGCCGTTCAAGAAGGTGCCTCGCCCCATCATCGGCGCGCTGCGCCAGCCGCTGCACGAGCTGCCGCAGACCGACAACTTCGAGCTCGTCGGCTACAACCCGCTGCCCAACCCGGGAGACACCATCGCCCGGGGCCTCAACGGGCCCGTCGCCATCTCCGGCGACTGTCTCTACGTGGGCAGCCGCGTCGGCCGAAGGCCCGGCACCGGCCCCGCGTTCGGCACACCGCCCATGCCGCCCGAGGTGCTCATCCTCGACATCTCCAACCCGCGCAGGCCGAAGTCCGTGGGCGCGCTCCCCACCATCCTCAACGCCACCTCGCGCGAGCTGCGCACCATCCCCGACGCGCGCACGCTCATCATCATGAACTTCCGCGAGACGGGCGAGGACAGCAGCGCGGTGAACAACTACCAAATCTATGACATCACCGACTGCCGCCACCCGGTGCTGCGGCAGACGATTCCGCTCGGCATCGACCGGCCGCACGAGTTCTTCCTCTGGCGAGACCCGCGCGAGCCCGCGCGCTTCCTCCTCTTCTCCTCCATCCACCTGGGTGACGTGCGCGAGCCGTCGCTGCGCGTCTTCGAGCTGATGGCGCCTCCGGACGGCCCCATCAGCCCCGAGCCGGTGGCCACCTTCACCCTCGCCCCCGCCGTGCCCCGCGTGCAGCCGGTGCAGCCCTTCGAGTGGCGGGATGACCACTTCGTCTTCGACACGGAGAAGCCGCCCGTGCAGCGCAACAACGTGCATTCCATGTCCGTCTCACCGGACGGCACGCGCGTGTACGTGGCCAACATCCACGGTGGCTACTACGTGCTGGACAGCTCGCGGCTGGCGAACCGCGAGCCGTGTACCCGCGACACCGTCACCACCGACGAGACGAGCAACACCGACCCCAACCTGTGCCTGCGCAAGCTGAACCCGGACCCGGACGCGCGCGTGGACTTCACGCCGCCGTACGCGTGGACGGAGCACTCGGCGTACCGGGTGCCGGGCCGGCCGGACCTGCTCATCTCCGGCGAGCGCAACGGCACCAACACCTGCCCGTGGAGCTGGGGGCACATCCTGGACATCTCCAACGAGCGGCGGCCACAGGTCGTCTCCCGCTACATGGTGCCGGAGAACCTGGAGCCCAACTGCGTGGCCGGCGGCCCCGGAGACCCGTCGCTCCTGCGCGAGTTCTCTCCGCACCAGCAGCTCGTCTTCCCCAACCTCTTCTTCATCTCCTGGTACTCGGCGGGGCTGCGCGCCTGGGACATCGCCAACCCCGTGCTGCCCATGGAGGTGGGCGTCTATGTGCCGAAGCCCGCCTCCCGCGTGGTGGAGCGCTTCCGCGAGAGCCCCGACGTGTGGTTCTGGTCCCACCCCATCCTCTACAACGGCCTCATCTACATGGCCGACATCAACAGCGGCCTCTACGTGGTGCGCTACAAGGGCCCTCGCGCGAACGAGCTGCCGCGCACCGGGCAGTACCTGAGCAACACGAACTACCTCGCCCCACCTCCACGGCCCGCGCAGGCTCCCGTGGCCCCGGAGCCCGTGGACAACGACAGCCCCTCGGAAAAATCGACGCGCCGCTGACCGCGCCAGCCGCCTGGGGGGTTTTGAGGAGGACTTCCCAGGCTGATATACGCGGCGCCCGCGAACCGCATCGGCCGGAATGCACGATTCGCGAGCCCCGGTGTTGGTGCGTCCGATGCAACTGCAACGCTTGTACTGCCTCCTCCTCGTGGCGCTGGTGCCCTGCACCGCGAGCGCCCAGGGTGTGCCCTCGCCCGCCAGCGAGCCTCGCGCGGTGGAGGTGGACGTCCAGGCCACCGACGGGGGCACGTCCGTGTCCGCCGAGGACGCCGAGCGCCTGGGCCTCACCCCCGGCGGCGCCGACGCGAAGCTGGTGCCCCCCTCGCTGGTGGCGGAGTCCCCCGCCCCATGGCCCGAGGGCCTGGAGGGCACGCCCGGCGAGGTGACGCTGGAACTGCTCGTGGACGCGCAGGGCGCGGTGTCCGAGGTGAAGGTCGTCCACGCCCCCGCCGAGCCGCGCCTCACCGAGGCCGCGCTGAAGGCCGCGCCCGGCCTGCGCTTCACCCCGGCCACGCTGGGCGGCACGCCCGTCGCGGTGCGCCTGCCCTTCGTCTACCGCTTCGAGCCACCCGTGCAGGTGCCCGCCGCCACCGCGCGCCTGACAGGCGAGGTGCGCGCCCGGGGCACGCGCCGGCCCCTCGTGGACGCCACCCTCTTCCTCGACGGAAGCACCGAGCCCGCCGGCACCGTGGACCCGCAGGGACGCTTCACGCTGCAAGTCGCCGCGGGCAAGCACCGCGTGGAGGTGCGCGCGCCCGGCCACCAGCCCGCCACCTTCGAGGAGACGGTGTCGGAGGGACAGTCCGTGCAGGTCGTCTACCGCCTGCAGCCCGGCCGCGTGAATCCGTACGAGACCGTGGTGCGCGACGAGCGGCCGCGCACGGAAGTCACGCGCATCAGCCTGCACGAGCAGGAGATTCGCGAGGTGCCCGGCACCATGGGAGACCCGTTCCGCGTCGTCATGCTGATGCCGGGCGTGGGCAGCGTCGCCTCGGGCGTGAGCTACCCGGTGGTGCGCGGCAGCCAGCCGGCGGCCACGGGCTTCTTCCTCGACGGCGTGCGCATCCCCATGCTGTATCACCTGATGCTGGGGCCCGCGGTCATCCACCCGGACTTCATCGACACGGTGGACTTCTACCCGGGCACGCCGCCGGTGCGGTTCGGCCGCCTGCTGGGCGGCGCGGTGGAGGGGCGCCTCTCGCGGCCTCGCGAGGACAGGCTGCACTTCACGGCGTACGCGGACTTCATCAACGCCGGCGGCTTCATCGAGTACCCCTTCCAGGAGACGGGCACCTCCGTCAGCGTCGCGGGACGCGTCAGCTACACGGGCCTGCTGATTGGGCTGGGCACGAAGCTGTTCGCCGGCACCCAGGGCGAGAAAATCCACGCCAACTTCTACGACTACCAGGCCCGCGTGGAGCAGAAGGTGGGCGAGGGACGGGTGCGGCTGTTCGCCCTGGGCAGCTCGGACGACGTGGGCGCCTCGCCGTCCAGGGACTCGCTGGGCAACACGGGCGCGTCCGTGGTGTCCCGCTTCCACCGGGTGGACCTGCGCGGCACGCACCCGCTGGGCGGGGGCGAGGTGGAGGTGGGCCTCACGGTGGGCGTCGACGAGGTGGGCCTCTCCGGCGAGGAGACGGTGGAGCCGCGCCCCGGCGAGGAGATGGTGGTGGAGCACGTGGGCGACTACGGGGTGGAGCAGACGACGTACTCGGCGCGCGCGGGCTGGCGGCGGCACTTCACCGAAACGCTGGAGGTGGCCGTGGGTGGAGACGTGGAGCACCGGCGCGCCTCCACCACCATCACCGGCAAGGCCCTTGCCCCGGGCAACCGGCCCGGCATCACCGTGGACCCGCTGAAGAGCCCGTCGTCGCTGGCCACCTTCTCCGGTGCGTACGCCAGCGCGACGTGGCTTCCGGCGGAGCGCTGGCTCATCCAGCCCGGCGTGCGCGTGGACGCGTATCACCTGGTGCCCGGCATCACCCATACCGCCGTGGAGCCGCGCATCACCGTGCGGCACCAGCTCACGGACACGCTGGCCCTCAAGGGCGGCGCGGGCCTCTTCCACCAGCCGCCCACGGTGCTGCTGCACCTGCCCGCGCTGGACACCGCCGGCCTGCGCTACGGCCTCCAGTCCGGCGCGCAGCTCGACGTGGGCGCCGAGTGGAAGGCCGCCGAGGGACTGGAGCTGAGCGGCGACGCCTTCTACAACCCGCTGTCGCGCACGGTGGAGTTCGACGTGCTGGACGTGGTGGAGAACCGGCGCCGCGGCGGAATCAACGAGGACCCGTCCGCCAGCGGCTACGCCTATGGCTTCGAGCTGATGGCGCGACACCCGCTGGGCGGCAACTGGTTCGGCTGGGCGTCCTACAGCTTCCTCCAGTCGAAGCGCCGCGTGCGCTTCGACCGGTACGGTGACGACAACCGCGTGGTGGAGTCACTGGAGGGCACGCTGCCCTTCGCCTTCGAGCAGGCACACGTCTTCAACGCCGCGCTCAGCTACAAGTTCGACACCTGGACGTTCGGCACGGTGGTGCACTTCAACACCGGCCGGCCCGAGTCCGGGCAGGTGTCCTCGCAGACGCAGCGCCTGGTGACGGACGACCACGGGCGCACCGAGTGGGTGCGCCAGGACGAAGACCGCGTCGAGCGGCTGAGCAACTTCTTCCGCGTGGACTTCCGCGCGTCGAAGTCGTGGGCCATGGAGGACTTCACGCTCGACGCGTACCTGGACGTGCTCAACATCTCCGCCCAGCAGGAGACGTTCGCGTACGACTACCTCCTGGAGGAGTCGGGCCCGCGGCGCAAGCCCGTGCGCCTGCCCGTCATCCTTCCCATGTTCGGCCTCAAGGGGACCTACTGACATGCGCGCTTCGTCAATGACTCTCACGCTGCTCGCGCTCCTCGCCACCGGCTGCGAGCGAAGGCCGGAGGACCCCGTCTTCCTGTACGGCGACGTGAAGCGCCCGGACGGCTCACCGGCCGGCGGCACCCGGGTGTACCTGGAACGCGCGCGGAGCAGCCTGGAAGACTGGGACGACTACATGGACCCCGAGCCGCGCGTCTGGGACTACGCGCCGTACACGGAGGCCACCACCGAGGCCTCGGGAGGCTTCTTGCTGGAGACCGTCTCCGGAGACCTCTACCTGGAGGGCTATACGCAGGACGGCTTCGAGGCCACCGTGTGGCACCGCTTCCGCATGTACCCACCGCAGGAGCCGGACGGCAGCGGCGTCTTCGCCGTCCTCTACTTCCGGGACGACGCGGACCTGCCCCTGCTGCAGCCGTGGGCCTGGGGCCTCACGGTGGGCGACGGGCCCTCGCTGTCCTTCGCCGCCGCACCGCCCGCTCCCGAGACGCCTCCGACGGCGACGGTGCCCGAGATTCATGTCGGCTCGGAGGTGCGTGTCGCCCATCCCACCACGCCCAAGCCGGTGTTGCAGCTCCACGGCGGAGACGGGCTCGTCTGGCAGATGTCCGGTGCCGTCTCCCCGTGGGCCCCCGGCCCCTATGTGCTGGAGGACTTCGAGGCCGTGGAGGCCCAGATGCGGGCCGCCAGCGAGGGCACGTGGTCCTTCCAGCCGATAGGCGCCAAGGTCGGCGACATGGACTTCCGCGTGGAGTGGAGGAGCCCGCGCGTCCCCCTGCCGCGGGGCACCCTGCGGCCGGTGAGCCGGGGCACCTCGTGCAGCCCGGCCCCCGTGGACCGTCCCTGTCCCTTCACGGACGGGAAGCTCGAGGCCGTCTTGCCGCGCCCGGTGAGCGAAGGCGATGACGACGATGACGCGGGCGTGGATGCGCTGACCTTCACGCTGAATGCGCCCACGCGCCTGCACAGGGTGGTGGTGAGGGACCTGGAGACGTCGATTGACCATCTCGGCCGCGTGCAGGTGGTGCTGGAAGGCAGCCTGGATGGCGGCGCGTGGGTGAGGCTCGGAAGCTCCACCGCCGTGCTCTTCGACCCGGAGGAGTGGTACTTCCGCATCGCCTTGAGCGCCCTGTTGAACTCCGCCAACGACAGCCCCTTCCACGACGCGCCGATGGAGGAGAACACGCAGCCCATCTTCCTCGATGCCCCCCTCACGAACGAGACGCCCGTGCGCTACGTCCGGCTGAGGGTGACGGAGGAGCGGGGGAGCTACTCCGGCAGGCTGTGGAAGCTGAGCGAGGTCTCCCTGTTCGAGTAGGCCGCCTCGTCAGAAGTGGCCGCCCAGCCCGAAGACGGCCCTGTCGTTGACGAAGCCCACCGTGGGCGACAGTCCCAGCGGCAGGCCCCGCGTGCCGCGTGGCATGCCGTGCGTCAGCTTGCGGCGCGCGTCGCGCAGGGTTGCGCGCCGCTGCGCGCCCTTCGCGGCCTCGGAGTCCTCGCAGTACTCGGTGTCCTCGTCGCACGGCTCGGAGCACCCCTCCTCCGAGTCGGCGCACTCCGCCGCATAGAGATAGCCCAGGCCGAGCATGGCACCCAGGATGGTGCCCCCCAGCAGGGCCGTTCCACAGGACATGTCGCTATCGCCGGCATAGGGGAGGACACACAGGGCGATGCCACCGAGGAACCCCGCTCCGGTGAGAATCAGCGGAACCACCCAGAGGTGCGCGGGGATGCTCTCCTCCGTGGTGGTGACCGTGGCGCTCGCCGGCGAGAGCGCGCGGATGCGGTCTTCCCCCCTCAGGCCGTAGGCCCGGGGCGTGCGCACCGGTATGAGGCGCGCGGACCGCGAGCGGCTGCTGGAGAAATCGAACGCGCGGCTCTCCGCCCGGGCCACCGCCGGAGACAGGAACCACAGCCACAGCAAGCCCAACGCAACCGCACGCCTCTTCATGACGCTGCTCCCACGAGCGTGGACCCGGCCGGCCACTACGGGCGGGAAGAGCAAGTCGCGTGCCCTGCCCGCTTCCGAGTGCGGCCCGCACGCAT
Organism: Pyxidicoccus sp. M6; assembly: GCF_055568925.1. Classification (NCBI taxonomy): domain Bacteria; kingdom Pseudomonadati; phylum Myxococcota; class Myxococcia; order Myxococcales; family Myxococcaceae; genus Pyxidicoccus; species Pyxidicoccus sp. M6. Next base: position 12,700,629 of record NZ_CM145714.1, read on the forward strand.
CGTGCAGCGCGCTGCACACCCGGGTGGGGCTCCGCTGTCATGGGTGTCGCATTCGCACGCCACTGAATTGCGTTTACGTCCGGTGACAAAACCGCGACACACGTGTCGGCCCCGACGTCACCCCGGCGTGTTACCGGTGCGTGCGCTCTCGCCGCGCGGAGCCGCTGCGTGGCGGGGACGCACTCACCTGGACAGGAGTACTCGCACATGAAGAAGCGTGACGGAGTGGGAGTCGTGCTGGCGGCGGTGCTGGGGCTGGGCGCGGGCGATGCGCTGGCGCAGCCGGGGGCGAACCTGTGGAGCCTGAGCTTCGGAGACATCTCCCAGCAGTGGGCGGAGGACGTCGCGGCGACGGCCTCGGGCGACACCGTGCTGGTGGGCGAATACGGCGGCAGCGGGTTCAACCTGGGCGGCGGGGCGCTGCCTCCGAACAACTACTACTGGAACCTGTACGTGGCGAAGCTGGACGGCGCGGGCGGGCACGTGTGGAGCCGCTCCATTCCGCACATCAGCGATGACGACTTCGGCTTCGTGGACTACGAGCGCCGGCTGGCGGTGGACGCGTCCGGCAACATCCTGCTGGCCGGCAACTACTACGGCACGCCGGACTTCGGCTGTGGTCCGCTGGCGCAGGGCACCGGCAGCGTCTTCGTGGTGAAGCTGAGCGCGGCGGGCGCGTGCGTGTGGAGCAAGGGCTTCCCCGGCGCGTATGTGAATACGCCGCGCATCGCGGTGGACGGCACGGGCCGCGTGGCGGTGGCGGGCTTCTTCAACGGCACGCTGAACTTCGGCGGCGGCGCGCTCACCAGCACTCAAGGCCTCTTCCTCGCGCGGCTGGATGCGTCCGGCAACCACCTGTGGAGCAAGCGCTTCGAGCCCACCAGCGGCGGCACCTTCGCCCCTCAGGCGCTGGGCCTGGCCACGGATGCCTCGGGCAACGTGCTGCTCACCGGCGGCTTCAGCGGCTACCTCAACCTCGGCTCCAGCGCCATGCGCAGCCGGGGTGGGCAGGACATCTTCATCGGCCGGTACAACGCGACGGGTGGCCTTTCGTGGGGCCGCCGCTTCGGTGACGCGGCGGACCAGGTGGCCTACGGCATCGCCACGGACGCGGCGGGCAACGGCCTCCTCACCGGTGGCTTCGGCGGCTCGCTCGCCGTGGACACCGTGGTGCTGCCCGCGCAGTCCGCGTCGGACGCCTTCCTCGTGAAGGTGGACACCACGGGCCATGGCCTGTGGGGCCGCCAGTTCACGGACGCCTCGGGCTCGCAGCACGGCGAGCGCGTGGCGCTGGACGCGGCCGGCAACATCGCCACCAGCGGCCAGTACACCGGTGCCATCGACCTGGGCGCGGGCCCGCTGCCGGGCTCGGGTGACGTGCAGCGCTACGTCGCGAAGCTCGACGGCGCGGGCGCGCTGCTGTGGGGCCTGCCTCTCGTGGGCGACGGCTTCGACGCGCACACGGCGGTGGACGCCGCGGGTGATGTCCACGTGGCCGGCGGCTACACCAACGGCCTCTGGCTGAACGGCGTCACCCTGACGGCCCAGGGCGGCTTCGGCGCGTACGACTTGTACGTCGCGCGCTTCAGCCACTAACAGGCTGTCGAGAGAGTCCGAGGGGCGGGGAGCACGCCCCGCCCCGCTTCGTCGTCGGGCTTCGCGACCCGGGCACCGAGAGCGCCCCGAGTGTGGGCTTCCACGGCCCGGAGCGCACTCAATCGGGGATGAGGTCGCGAGGAACGACTTGAGCCGTCTTCGGCACGCCGGCTCGCGTGAAGTCGATGCGGACAGCAACGCCCACCGGCAGCAGCTTCAGCGAGCGACGGACGTCCGACAGCGACTGAGCGGAGACCGGCTGACCGTCGAGCCGCGTGATGAGGTCACCGACCTTCAGGCCGGCCTCTTCGGCCGGGCTGCCCGGCGCGACGTCCATGACCTGCACGCCTCCGTCGGCCTGGTTCAGCCATACGCCAGCCCTGTCGAAGCGGCTGGCATCCGCATCGGGCTGAGCCAGCGGCGCGAGGTAGAGGACCTGTCGCGGATAATCGAAGGTCGCCACGAAGCGCTTGAGCAGACCGCTTCCGACGTTGCCATCGTACGCAGCATCACTGAAGGCGCCGCGCTTCGCGCTGCTGAGGCTGGCGAGCGGCCGCACGACGCGGACCTTGCCGAGCGTGAGCTCACCGAGCCGGACCACATAGGCGCGCGAGGGACCGCCCGCGCCCCAGCCCTCGGTCACCGTGACTCCGTGCGGATAGGCGGTTCGGAGCGCGGCGCGTTCAACGAAGGGCGAGGTGACGTTCACATCACTGCGCGAGCCGGTATCGATGTTGAAGCGAGCGGGCCGGCCGTCCAGGGTTCCCTGCACCTGGGGAAGGTGTTCGTAGAAGGTGAACGGCACGCCGACGCCCGCCGCGGCGCGCTCCTTCGCGGTGAACCGCGCGGGGTCGATGAAGGTGACAGTCCGCGCGCCGTAGTCGATGCGCACCACGAACCGCTCGAGAAACCCGGCTCCGAGCATTCCGCCGAGAGCGATGCCCTCGACGTCCGGGGGACTGAAGTCGAGGGCCAGGGCGCTCTCCGGGCCCATGGAGGCTTCGCCGACCTGCAGCTTCTCGAGCCGCACATAGCCGGAGGTGTTCGTCGCCTCGCCGCCCCCGCTCGCGGAGCTCGCGCCCGCCACCTTCAGGCCGAGAGCCTTCACCGTCGCCGGTGTCAGGATGTCGTGGCCGCCGGTATCGAGCAGGAAGGGCGTTGGCGCTCCCCCGTTCACCCGCACCGGGACGATGATGTGGTTGTTGAGCAACTGGAACGGCACGGTCGTCCGCCCCGAGGCGGGAAGCGCCCAATCTCGCGCGCCGGGCCTGGGCAGCGCGAACAGCGTGCGCGGCGCGCGGGCCCTCACCTCCAGGGAGACCAGCTCCAGCACCTGAGGCTCTGAAGGGTCGTCGTTGGTGATGACCTTCATCCGTCCGGGGACGAGCCGCCCTTCGATGCGCCGGTAATCCGAGTAGTGCGTCTCGGTGACGGAGCCGAAGCTCCGCGCTTCACGAACCCGGGTCAGCAGGTGCGTGGCCGGGTCGAACCAGGCTTCGAAGGCGGACCCGCCTCGCGGCGTCACCCGGAGCCCCTCACAGCCGAGAGGCTCGATGCGCGCGCCGTCGCGGTCGGACCCCCACCACAGGTTGGCGGCCCGATAGGCCTCATTGACGGCCAGGGCGGGCTTGTCGCCGCCGTCCTGCGGAGTGACGAACCCGGAGAGGTCTCGACGCCAGGCGCGACGGCCATCGAAGCCCATTGCTGTATGCACGATGCCGGCGTTCACCTCGTGGATGAAGGCGCCGGACGTCTCGTCCACCGTGCTCACGAGGTCACCCTGGAGACCCTCGCCCGAATAGCTGTACCGCGAGACGCGCGTTGCTCGTTGCGCCGGCGCCTGCACCGCGGCGCGGTGGGCCTGGAGCAGGGCCGAGACGTCGGTCGTCGCGCAGGTCGCGGCGGCCAGGAGGAGAGGGAGCATGCGATGACCGTCTACTACGGGTGCCTCGACATGGGCATCGAGGGCAACCCGGTCGCGTGCCTCAGCCACCAGTGGACCTGTCTTCACCGGCAGTTCAATTTCATCTGCAACTCGGAGATACTGAGAGTGCTGCTCAACCCGCATCCGGAGGAACAACCATGTCCATCCTGCGTGTCGTGAAGCACCTTCAGCTCGGAGCCGTGCTCGTGTCGGCGGCGGCCGTGCTCGGAGCCTGTGGCGAGCCGCTTCCCGGTGAGGAGCCGAAGCAGGAGCAGGAGGGCGGCACCGTCGCCGCCTTCGACATCATCCCGCCGTCGGCGACGATGAACTGTACGAAGTCCGGGACGAACGTCTCCTGCGCCGGCAGCGGCGCCAACGGGGTGACGCCGTACACGTACCAATGGCAGGTGGTGGATGACTTCGGGAGCGGCCCGACGAGCCCCTACTGGTACGCCGGCGGCACCACGTACAACGACTACTGCCAGTTCGGCCTCTACACGTATGGGACGTACTGGACGAAGTACATCCGCTTCCGCGTCGTCGACGCGAACACCTACGTATCGAACGAGGTGACGAAGAGCTTCCGCTGCTGGTCTCCGAACTAGCGCGGTGACACAGGGCTCGCGGGCCACACGTGCCCACGAGCCCTTCGTGCGTTCAGCCCCGACTCACGCCGAACCAGGCTCGCCGCGGAGCAGGCGGATGCGCTCGTGGTGGGTGCTCGTGAAGTCCGGGTCGACGTAGACGAAGACACGGCTCATGAGCGCCCCCTCGAACTGGAAGACGTTGCAGAAGCGTCCCTGGGACACGACGCCGTCCGGCCAGCGCACGCCCTGGCGCGTGACACCGTGCTCCGTGCCCTCCACCACGACGTAATCCCCGGCGACGATGTAGTTGAAGGCGTCGATGTCGTGCTCGATGCTCGCCAGGTCTGATTGCAGAAGCTGACCGAAGCGGGCGATGGCCGCCTTGCCCCGCACGAGGCCGTACTTCGGGAAGAAGAACTGCACGTCCTCGGTGAAGAGGTCGAAGAGGCTGGGGTCCCTCGCGTCCACCTTCCGGAAGTACGTCTCCACCGCCTTCAGCCTGTCGTCCGTGCCGCCAGCACTGCCCATGGAATCCGCTCCTCGCGCCGAGTAACCTACCGATTGGTAAGAATCTCGATTCGCGCGTGCAAGGCGATTTCCGACCAATCAGTATGAAACCTGGGTGAGGGCATGGGTCGTCCACGCGAATTCGACGAGGAGCAGGTGGTGGATGCGGCGCTCGACGTCTTCTGGCGGCGCGGCTACGAGGGGGCCTCGCTGACGGACCTGACGGAGGCGATGGGGATTACCCGGCCCACGCTGTACACCACGTTCGGCAGCAAGGAGGGGCTGTTCCACCGGGTACTGGAGCGGTACGAACAGAAGCACCTGGGCTTCGCCTACGAGGCGCTGAAGGCCCCGACGGCGCGAGAGGCCATCGAGCGGCTGCTGCTCGGCTACGCGGACCTGCACACCACGCCGCACCAGCCCGCGGGCTGCCTGGGCATCAACGCGGCCATTGCGTGCGGAGAGGCGAGCGAGCCCGTCCGGCAGGAGACGCTGAAGTTCAGGCGGGCGGCGGAGGTGGTCCTGGCGCGGAGGCTCGAGCAGGCCCGCGCCGCGGGAGAGCTGCCACCGGACGCGTCCCCCACGGAGCTGGCGCGCTTCCTGATGACGGTGGTGCAGGGAATGGCGGTGCAGGCCACGGCCGGGACGGGCCGCACCGCGCTCCGCCGGGTGGCCCGCATGGCGATGGAGTGCCTCGGGTTGCCTCAGGTGAGGTCGTCCTGACGCTCCGGACGACGGAGCCTCCGGCGGCGAGGACCTTCTCCACGGAGCGCTTCCATGACTCCATGTGCACCTCCGCGCCGGAGAGTCACACCGAGTGTGCCGACGCTCCACGGCGTGGCGTCCTTGTTCGTGACGCCGCGCCTGACGCACAGCAGAGTGCGCCGCCATGACCTGGCGAGTGTGGAGGGTGGGTGTCGCCGTCGCGCTGTCCCTGTTCCTGTCGGCCTGCGCGTCCGTGCGCGGCAGGCCGTCGGACGGGCCGGTGGACGAGGCCGAGGCGTACCTGAGCGCGTGGGCCGCGAATGACCTGACCGCCATGAAGCGCGCGGTGGCCGGCCCGCCAGCGAGCTTCGAGGAACAGCACCAGCGCTTCCGCGACGGGCTGCGCATCGTCTCCTCACGCTTCGAGCTCGGCCGCGTCGAGCGCGACGGCGAGAGCGCCACGGCCCGCTTCCGCGTGTTCCACATGCTGCGCGGGCTGGGTGAGTGGGAAATGGAGGGCACGCTGCCCTTCGTGCGCCGCGAGGGACGCTGGCACGTGCGGTGGAGTCCCGCCGTGCTCCACCCGGAGGCGCGCGAGGGCGACCGTTTCTCGCGCACCCGGACGTGGTTGGAGCGGGCTCCGCTGCTGGACGCGAATGGCGAGCCGCTCACCCACGTCGGAGAGGTCATCACCATCGGCGTGGACCCGTCGCGAGTGCGCAACCGCGCGGACGTCACCTTCGCGCTCCAGACGCAGCTCGAAGTGGACCCGGCGCGTGTGGAGAAGTTGTTGAACGCGGCGGGCACGGCAGAGCGCATCGTGCCGGTCATCGACGTGCGCCCGGAGCGCTACCAGCTCGTGCGTCCCGCGCTGGCGCCCGTGCCGGGCATCTTCTTCCGCAAGAAGCTGGCGCGGCTGTCTCCCTCGGAGGGCTTCGCGTCGCACACCCTCGGCCGCGTGGGTGAAGTGACGGCCGAGCTGCTGTCGCAACTGGGCCCGCTGTACCTGCCGGGAGACATCGTGGGCCTGTCCGGACTGGAGCGCGCCTTCGAACCGCAGCTCGCGGGCACACCTTCGGGCGAGGTGGTCCTCACGCGCGCGTCGGGCGAGACAAAGGTCCTCTTCCGCTTCGAGGGGAAGCCGGGCACGCCGCTGACCACCACGCTCCGGCCGAACCTGCAGAAGGCCGCGGAGGCCGCGCTCGACGGTGTGGCGCAGCCCGCCGCGCTCGTCGCGGTGGACAGCGAGACGGGAGCGGTCCTCGCCATGGCGAGCCGTCCACTCTCGCAGCCGCTGCACCGCGCGCTCACCGGCCGCTACCCGCCCGGCTCCACGTTCAAGGTCGTCACCGCGGAGGCACTGCTCGCGAAGGGCGTGGACGTGAATGCGCCAGTGGCCTGCCCTCCCGCGGTGGCGGTGATGGGAAAGTCCTTCCGCAACTTCGAGGACGAGTCGCTCGGGGGCACCACGCTGCGCGGGGCCTTCGCGCATTCGTGCAACACGGCCTTCGTGTTGATGTCCGCGAATCTCGGAGCCGAGGCGCTCGGTGAAGCGGCCCGGCGCTTCGGCTTCAATGTGGAATATCACCCGGGGCTTCCCACCTCCGGCGGCACGTTCCCCGCGCCTCGCGATGCGGTGGAGCTCGCGGCCTCCGCCATCGGCCAGGGGCGGGTGCTGGCCACGCCGCTGCACCTGGCCTCCGTCGCGGCGGCGGCCGAGTCGGGCAAGTGGCGCGCGCCGTACCTCGTCACGGATTTGGACGACGGGCCGAGTGCTTCGCTCGAAGACGGCACCCGAGGCGCGCTGCATGTGCTGATGCGTGCGGTCGTCACCGAGGGCACGGGCCGGGCCGGCGTGAATGTGCCGGAGCTGGCCGGCAAGACGGGCACAGCGGAGTTCGGCACCCTGCCGCCGCTGCCCACGCACGCGTGGTTCATCGGCTTCCGCAACGGCATTGCCTTCGCCGTCCTCGTCGAGGGAGGAGGCGTGGGAGGCCGCGTCGCCGCTCCCATCGCCGCGAGGTTCGCCGCGGCGCTGTGAGTGCACCGCGTGGTAGGCCTCACCGCGCCATGCGCCTGCACAGCTACTACCGCTCCACCGCGGCCTACCGCGTCCGCATCGCGCTCCACTGGAAGGGCCTGCCCTTCGAGACGCTGCGAGTCGCTACCCGCCTTCGAGCGCGCACGCCCTGAAGCACAGCCCGACGCCAGCGAGTACGACCCCAACGCCGAGTTCTAATCTCCTCCGGAAGCGCGGCGCGCACCCCGCCGTTGCGTTATCGGACGGAAGGGAGAGGATGCCGCCATGTCACCGTCCGAAACCGTCCGCTCGTGGAATGTCATCGAGCCCCTGGAGAGAGAGCCGGGCTCCTGGCAGATGGCGCTCGACGAGGCGTTGCTGGAAGACGCGTGCGCTCGGCCGGACTTCGTCCCCACCCTGCGCCTGTATGTCTTCACCCCGGGCTGCCTCAGCCTCGGGCGCACGCAGTCGTACGAGAGCGTCAACGCCGCCGCCGCGAAGGAGCAGGGACTGGACGTGGTGCGCCGGGTGACGGGCGGCTCGGGCGTGCTGCACCACGGTGAGCTCACGTACAGCTTCATCGCCCGCGTGGGCGACCCGTTCACCGACAGCATCGAGCAGAACTACACGCTGCTGTCGGAGGCCATCGCCGCCGGGCTCGCGAGCCACTTCGGCGTCCGCGCCGACCTGGAGCCCTCGCGCCCCGAGCGCAACCCGGCCACCGGCGCGTGCTTCCTCACGCCGGCCCTCAAGGAACTGAAGGTCCACGGGCGCAAGCTCGTGGGCAGCGCGCAGCGGCGTCAGCGAGGCGCCTTCATGCAGCACGGCGCGCTGCCGCTGGTGACGGACTACGCGCTGCATGGCCGCCTCTTCCACTTGGAGCCGGAGCGACTGCGCACGGCGATGATGGACCTGAAGGAAGCCGCCGGCCGCGAGGTGACTCACGGCGAGGCGGCGGAGGCACTGAAGCAGGGCTTCACCGAGAGCCTCGGGGCGAAGTGGAGCTCCGTCTCCATCGCGCCGCATGTGCGAGCCCGAGCGGAGGCGCTCGTCACCGAGCGCTACGGCCGCGAGGAGTGGACGCGCGACGCTCTCTGAGGAGCAGCCAGGATGCGCGCTCCCGAGAGCTGCTGCCGCTCCATCGGAACGGAGCGAACAGCCTCCGCGGGCCCCGGGCAGCGGAAGGAACGTTCATTCCGGGCGGCCTTCGCGAGCACTCGGCAGCGGAAGGAACGCTCATTCCGCGCATCCTCCGCCCGAGTCAGTCCCCCTCCTCCTCCCCGGAAGCGAGCCCGTACTTGCGCAGCTTGTCGTGCAGCGTCGCCCGGCTGATGTCGAGCAACCGCGCCGCCTCGCTCCGGTTGCCCTTCGCGCCTTCGAGCGCCGCCACGATGAGCCCGCGCTCGTAGGCGCCCACGCGCTCCTTCAACCCCGCGCGCACCGCCGGCTCCGCGCCGCCCGGTGCCCCTCCGGGCAACAGGGACAGATCAATCGTGCCATCCAGCGACAGGGCCACGGCGCTCTCCAGCGCGTTCTCCAACTCGCGCACGTTGCCGGGCCACGTGTGTGCGGCGAGCCTCGCCAGCAACTCCGGAGTGACGCTCACCGGCGCCGTGCCGAAGCGCTCCGCGAAGCGTCCGAGGAAGTACCGCGCCAGCACGGGGATGTCCTCCGGCCGCTGCCGCAGCGGCGGCACGTGCAGGTGCACCACCTTGAGGCGGTAGTACAGGTCCTCGCGGAACAACCCCGCCGCCACGCGCTGCGCGAGGTCCCGGTGCGTCGCCGCGACGATGCGCACGTCGATGCGGTACGCCCGGTCCTCTCCCACAGGCCGGACTTCTCCCTCTTGCAGCACGCGCAGCAACTTCGCCTGCGTGGCCGCGTCCAGTTCGCCAATCTCGTCCAGGAACAGCGTTCCGCCGTCCGCTTCACGGAAGAGGCCGTTGCGCGCACGCACCGCACCGGTGAAGGCGCCCCGCGTGTGGCCGAACAACTCCGCCTCCGCCAGCTCCGGCGTGAGCGCCGCGCAGTTGAAGCGCACGAAGGGCTTCTCAGCGCGCGCCGAGGCCCGCACCAGCGCCTCCGCCACGCGCTCCTTGCCCGTACCACTCTCTCCCGTGAGGAGCACCGTCACGTCGCGCGGAGCCACACGCTGAATCAGCAGCGCGAGCCGCGACATGGTCGGCGAGGCGAACACCATCGACTTGAGGAGGTTGTTCTCGCCCTGGAGCCGCTCGTTCTCCGCCTCCAGCCGGACGACGCCCACCGCGCGGCGCACCACCGCCAGCACCTCGTCCACGACGAAGGGCTTGCGGAAGTAGTCCAGCGCTCCGAGCTTCATCGCCTCCACCGCGTGCCGCTCCGAGCCATGCGCGGTGACGAGGATGACCTTCGGCACCGGCACCAGCGAGCGTGACTGCCGCAGCAACTCCAGCCCGTCCATGCGCGGCATGCGCAGGTCCGACACCACGAGGTCGATGCCGCCACGCTTCAGCCGCTCCAGGCCCACCACGCCGTCCGAGGCGTCCTCCACATCCAGGCCCGCGTCCTCGAACATGCCGCGCAGCGTGTAGCGGACGCCATCATCGTCATCGACCACCAACACTCGCGCCTTCATGCCGTCTCCCGTTCCGCCTCGGACATCAGCCGTCGCGCGGGCAGCGTCAGCGCCGCCACGCACCCACCGCCCTCACGGTCCACCAGCGTCAACTCGCCTCCGTGCTGCCGCACCAGCCCGCGCGCCAGCGCCAGCCCCAGACCGGAGCCGCGTGCCTTCGTCGTGACGCCCGGCTCGAAGAGGCGCTCGCGCACCGACGCGGGTATCCCCGGTCCCCTGTCCCGCACCTCCACCCGCGACTCCCTTCCACCCAGTAGCACCAGCTCCACGGTGGAGCCCGAGGGGCTCGCGTCCAGCGCGTTCTGCACGAGGTTGATGAGCACCTGCTTCACCTTGCGCGTATCACACCACGCATACACGGCCTCCGCCTCCACGACCTGCAGCTTCACCTCGCGCTCCTGCGCCAGTCCCTCGTGCAGCGCCACCACCGAGTCGCACAGGTTCCGCAGCGGCTGTTCCTCCTGGTGCAACGGAAGGAGCGGCCGGGAGAAGTTGAGGAAGCCCTCCAGGATTTCCTCCATCCGCCCCACCTCGCGCTGGAGCACCGCGAGCCGCTCGGCGGGCTTGCCCTCCAAATCACGTCCAATCAGCGTCGCCAGTCCCTTCACGCTCGCGAGCGGGTTCTTGAGCTCGTGCGCAATCTCCCCGGACAGCGCGGTGAGGGTGGCCGCGTGCTCGGTGTGGCTCTGCAGCGCCTCGTCGCGCGCGTCGAGCGCCTTCTGTACCGCGCTCAGGAAGACCACCTGGAAGCGGTTGGCGCCGAAGATGCTCCACATGATGAAGAGGGAGAACATGGCGGCCTGCGCGTACACCAGCGACTTCGACTGCGGCACCAGCGAGTCCCCTCCGAAGATGGCGGGGATGTACCCCGGGACGCGCAGGTGCGTCGCCGCCCAGGCGAGCCCCCAGACGATTGCCAGGATGGCCCCCACGAAGGGAGGCGTGGCCTGCTTCGGGGTGATGCTGCCGATGAAGAGACAGTAGACGATGAGCAGCGGCAGCATCGGGCTCAGGATTCCGCCCGACGCGGTGATGACACAGACGGACATGAGCAGGAACACGCTCAGCGCTCCATACGTGCGGCGGTGCGTGGTCCCATGGAACTGCATGGGCTGCCACTTCCTCCAGTAGTCGCTCACCATGACGTCCGGCCGAAGTACCCATGGGTGCTGCTCGCGCAGGTGCCGAACCACGCGCTCGGCCAACATCCGGTGCCGCTGGCCGGGCCGCCACCCCGCCATGAAGACCGTCATGGAGAAGCTGAAGAGCGCCACCCCGAGCCCGCTCGCCACGCCCCCCAGGATGAGCTTGCGCCACCACACCATGTGGCTCATCGCGACGAAGCCCACGGACGCGAACAGCACCAGCGCGAAGACCAGGCGTGAGAGCCCCATCATCATCAGCCCGCGCGGGGTGACGAGCTTCTGGAACTCGGGGGGCAGCGCGACCTCGGGGTCGGTCATGGGGCTCGTGTCCAAGGCGTTCCTCCGGGGCCGCATGGTGCACGTACCGGGCCCCACCGGCCAGGGCCCCGCGCCCAGAGGGACGAAGCCCTCGCTCCCCAGTCACCTGTCAGGAAATCCGGCACCCCCTCGCCGGCTCTCCTGACACCCTCGCGGCCCGTCCACGCCGCGGCTCCAGTGAAGAGGCCCTGGCACGCGCCGTGCTCAAGCGCCGGGCCAACGCAACACCTGGCCGGAGCAACCCCGCTCATGTGGACCCTCTTCACCGTCGCGTTCAGGAACGTCCTGCGCAACCGTCGCCGTACCGCGCTCACCCTCGCCGCCCTCATCGTGGGCGTGGGCATCACCGTCATCGTCCACGGCTTCGTCAATGGGATGAAGCGGGGCGTGGTGAACCAGTTCATCTCCGCCGTCACGGGCGCGGTGCAGGTGCACCACGCCGGCTACGTGAAGAACGTCCTCTCCACGCCGCTGTCGCTGGACGTGCCCGCCGACGACGCCTTCCTCTCGCGAGTGAGCCACGTGGAGGGCGTCACGGGCGTGGCCCCGCGGCTCCAGTTCTCCGGCACGGTGAGCGTGGGTGACGAGAGCCTCTTCTTCACCGCGCTGGCCCTGGACCCGGAGCGTGAGCACGCGGTGTGCCCGTGGCGCGAGAAGACGCTCGTGGCCGGCTCCTCGTTCAAGGGAGAAACGGACCTGCTGCTGGCCGCGTCGCTGTCCTCGGCGGCGGGAGTGCGCCAGGGCGAGGAGGCGGTGCTGCTCGCACCGGACCGCGACGGAGCGCTCAACGCCGAGGCCGCGAAGCTGAGCGGCACGCTGATGCCGCTCGGCCCCGGCGAGGCGCGGTTCGGCCAGGTGTCGCTCGCGCTGGCGCAGCGCCTGTTGCGAATGGAGGGCCGCGCCACGGAGCTGGCCGTGTCGGTGAAGGACGTCGAGCGAGCCCCCGAGGTGGCCGGCCGCCTGCGCGCCGAGCTGGGCCCCGACTACGAGGTGCACACCTGGGACGAGGTGGCCCCGGTGGCGAGGGACGCCATGGCCCGCCTGGACGCCATGTCCGCCACCGTGACGACGGTGTTCCTCATCCTGATGCTGCTGGGCGTGGCCAATACCTCGCTGATGACGGTGCTGGAGCGCACTCGCGAGATTGGCACCATGATGGCGGTGGGCGTGCGCCGCTCGTGGATTGCCGCGCTGTTCCTCGCCGAGTCGGCGGTGGTGGGAGCGCTGGGCGGCACTGGCGGCGCGCTCATCGGCCTCGCCGTCGTCACGCACCTGGGCAACAAGGGCCTGTCCATCGCTCCGGGCGGGGCCAAGGGCGTCGTGCCCATCGAGGTGCACCCCATGATTCCGCCCGGTGAATTGGCCCTGCTCGTGGCGGTGGCCATCGTTGGCGCGGCCCTCTTCTCGCTCTACCCCGCCTGGCGCGCCAGCCGTCTGCGTCCCGTGCAGGCGCTCGCCGGCAACTGAAACCCCTTCCGAGCCCCACCGGAGCCCAAAGCCATGCCACCCCTGCTGACGCTCGCCGTTCGCAACCTCACCCGCAGCAAGGCCCGGAACGCCATCACCACCGGCGCCATCATCTTCGGCGTCGCCGTGAGCCTGTTCCTCGGCGCCCGCATCAAGGGCATGCAGAACGCCACCATCGACGATGTCGTCGACGCCCGCGTGGGCGCCATCCAGGTCCACCGCCACGGCTACTTCGACCTGAAGGAGAACCAGCCGCTGAAGTTGGACCTGCCGCAGGACGCGGCGCTGGAGACGAAGCTTCGCTCCGTGCCCGGCGTGCGTGACGTCATGCCGCGCATCACCTTCTCCGGGCAGGTGTCCAACGGCTCGCGGGCCACGCTCGTCGTCGGCCAGGGCGTGGACCCCACGCGCGAGCTGGCCGTGCTGCCCCTGGCCCACCGCGAGGTGCGAGGCCGCCCGCTGAGCGCCGACGTGCTCCAGGGCGTCGTCATGGGCCAGGAGCTGGCCAACGCGCTGGACTTGAAGCCCGGAGCGTCGCTGGTGCTGCAGGCCACCACGCAGAAGAGCAAGGAGAACGCCGTCGACCTGGACCTGGTCGGCACGGTCATCAGCCTCAACCCGCAGGAGTCCAAGCGCTCGATGAACCTCACCCTCGCCCAGGCGCAGCGACTGCTGCGCATGGACGGCCGCGTCACCGAGTACGTCGTGGCGGTGAAGGACCGCGACGAGGTGGACGCGGTGGCGGCGCGGCTGCGCACGGCGCTGGGCGACGCGTACGAGGTGCACACCTGGGTGGACCTGCGGCCGACGGTGATGGACCGCATCCGCATCCAGCAGACCATGCTCACCATCATCGTCGGGGTGTGCGTCATCCTGGCCGTGTTCGGCGTGGCCAACGCGATGTGGATGAGCGTGAAGGAGCGCACCCGCGAGATTGGCACCATGCTGGCCATGGGCATCCGCCGCTGGCAGGTGGGCGGGCTGTTCCTGCTGGAGGCCACGCTCCAGGCGTTGCTGGGCGGCGCGCTCGGCGCCGGCCTCATCTTCGCGCAGGTGGCCGTGTCCACGGCGCAGGGCGGCTTCCAGACCACGCTCCCCGGCGGCACCGCTCCGCTCACCGTCATTCCCACCATCGCGCCGGGCCTGCTGGCGGCGGTGCTCCTCACCTCCACGCTCGGCGCCGTCGTTGCCTCCGTGTTCCCCGCGCTGCGCGCCGCGCGCCTCCACCCCGTCGAGGCCCTGCGCTCGCTGTGAGCACGGCCCCTTCCCTCCGGAGACCATCCATGAAGTCACTCGCACTCTCACTGTGTCTGTTGCTGCTGCCCCTCGCCGCCTCCGCCGAGTCGAAGTCCGCGGAGGAGCTGCTCCGCCAGTACGACGCCATCATGGGCCCCGCGAGCTTCGAGGGCGTCATGGTGATGACGGCCCACCGCGAGGACGGCAGCACGCGGACGTACCGGATGAAGGTGATGAAGTCCGGCACGGACCGCTTCCGCGCCTGGTTCCAGGAGCCGGCCGCCTCGCGCGGACAGGAAATCCTCCGCGTGGGGGACAACTCGTGGGTCTACATGCCGAACCTGAAGCGGGCGCTGCGCATTGCCAACCGCGACTCGTTCCAGGGCGGTGACTTCAACAACGCGGACGTGCTGCGCACCAACTACACGCGCGACTACGACGCGAAGCTCCTCTCCGAGGACGCGCAGGCGTACCTGCTGGAGCTGCACGCGAAGACGGACGAGGCCGCGTATGACCGCGTCAAGCTCTGGCTGAGCAAGGCGGACGGCGTCCCGCTGAAGGGCGAGTACTACACGGTGAGCGGCAAGCTGCTGCGCACCGCCGAGTTCATGGACGTGCGCGACTTCAGCGGGCTGCGCCGCCCGTCCCGCGTGCTGATGCGCAACATGATTGTCACCCAGCGCTTCAGCGAGCTGACCTTCGAGCGCTTCGAGCTGCGCGACGCGCTGCCGAACGGGCGCTTCGTGCTCGACGACCTGGGCCGCTGAACCTCCCGAGTGCGCGCCATGATGCCCCTGCTCCCCTCGCTGCTCACCGCCGCCTTCCTCGCGCAGGCGCCTGTCGAGGACGCGCCCGCCGCCGAGTCCTCTCCATCGCTGGAGGTGACGACGACGGGCTACCTCGACACGCGCTTCACCTACGCGCGCGTCCTCTCCGAGCGCATGCTGCCAGGAGAGGGCCAGCCCGCCCTGACGAACCTCACCGAGGGCAACCTCCAGCTCAAGCTGCGCTTCACGCCCGAGGCCTTCGTCAACACGGACGTGTCCCTCTTCTGGCAGCGCGCCGACCTGGTCGAGGGCGTGAAGCGGGACATGCCCGAGTACCGCCCCTCCATCGTGGTCAGCGAGCTGTACGGGGACTGGGCGCTGACGCCGCACCTGAGCCTCACCGTGGGAAAGAAGCGCGTGGTGTGGGGCCCGGGCCTCGCGCAGAACCCGACGGACTTCCTCAACCCGGCCAAGGACCCCACGGACCCGGCGGCCCAGCGCGCGGGCGCGTGGCTGGCGCGAGTGGAGCTTCCCTATGACAGGTTCACCTTCTCGGTGGTGGGCGCGGCCAAGGTGCTGCGGCAGTACGCGGGCCTGCCCACCGCGCTGCTTGTCTACCCGGACCAGCCGACGGCCGAGGCCGAGCAGGGCCTGGTGCCGGACGACCGCGACGACGAGGCCCACTACGCGGTGGCCGCTCGCGCGTACGCCCTGGTGGCGGACACGGACATCAACCTCGTCTACGCCTTCACGCACCTCTACAACGACGCCTTCACGCACAAGCACCGGCTGGGCGCGTCCGTCTCGCACGTCTTCGGCGGGCTGGAGGTGCACGGCGAGGCGCTGCTCCAGACGGGCTCCACGCGGCTCGAGTTGGAGCCCGCATGCTCGGGCAGCGCGGAGGCACTGGCGGACTGCGCGGCGCGCAACGTGACGCTGGCCTCGCGCCCGCGTCTGCATGACGGGAGGCTGCGGCCCCAGGTGCTCGCGGGAGCGCGGTACCTCTTCGAGGACAGCGCGATGCTGTCGGCGGAGTATTACTTCCGCTCGGACGGGTTGGACTCGGCGGGCTTCGCCCGCTACGTGGAGACACTGGCCGCGGCGGGCGAATTGGCCCGGTTGAATCCGGCGCTGGCCGGCAGCGTGCTGGGCGCGATGAGCGGCGGGACGTCCACGGACCCGGGGACTCCGCAGCGCTACAGCTTCGACCCGCTGCGCCGGCACTACCTCTTCCTCAGCTACAGCAAGCCGCAGATTCACGACGACTTCACGGCGGGCGCGTCGCTGGTGCTGAGCCTGGGGGACTTCTCCGGTCAGCTCAGCCCGTCGCTGGCCTGGTCGGCGCGCGACTGGCTGACGCTCACCGCCGCAGCGTACGTCCCGCTCCCCGTGCTGAACGGCGTGGAGGTGGGCGGCAGGGAGTACGGAGAGCTGGCGCTCTCCGCCACCGACTGGCGCGTGCTGATGAGCGCGCGCGCCTTCTTCTGACACACCGAAACATTCTCAGTGAGGAACACCATGGCCATCGTCGAGATGCGGGACATTCACAAGAGCTACCAGTTGGGGAAGACCACCGTGGAGGCGCTCCGGGGCGTGGACCTGGACGTGGAGGAAGGCGAGTTCACGGTGGTGATGGGGCCCTCGGGCTCGGGCAAGACGACGCTGCTGAACATCATCGGCTGCCTGGACCGGGCGACGCATGGCTCGTACAAGCTGGAGGGGCGCGAGATTGGCGACCGCGACTTCAACGAGCTCGCCGAGCTGCGCAACCGGAAGATTGGCTTCATCTTCCAGGCGTTCAACCTCATCCCCGTGCTGAACGTGCTGGAGAACATCGAGTTCCCCTGCCTCATCCGCAACGAGTCGCGCTCCTCACTGCGTGCCCGGGCCCTCAGCATCGCGAAGGACGTGGGGCTGTCGCATGTGCTGAAGCACCGGCCCGATGAGCTGTCCGGTGGCCAGCGGCAGCGCGTGGCCATCGCGCGCGCCCTGGTGACGCAGCCGCAAATCGTGCTCGCGGACGAGCCCACCGCGAACCTGGACTCCGTCACGAGCGAGCAGATTCTGGACCTGATGGAGGAGCTCAACCGCATGCACCAGGTCACGTTCCTCTTCTCCACGCACGACCCGCGAGTGATGAAGCGCGCCCGGCGCGTGGTGCGTCTGGCGGATGGCTACCGCATGGACGACGCGACGCACGCGCATGTGATGGAGCTGGCTGCTTCCGCGCAGTGAGGAACCGGGCGAGTCTGGGATGGGCGAGCTGGAACCAGGCCCATCTCCCCGCGACGAGGAACTCCGGGGCGAGGTTGCTTGCACGACCGGAGTCCCCCCTCTACGGTGGCTCCGCTTGGATGCATACACCTTCAGGTTCATCGGAGGCTGCGTAGCGGCCGGGAGCCGGCAACTCTTCGTCGCGGCGGAGGAGCGCCAGGGGACGGAGCAGGACATCCCCCACTGCGTGTTCGGCGTGTACACCGACGGCCGGTGGCACGAGTACGAGACGCGGCCGGACTGGACGCCGCTCAGTATGACGGCCGTGCGCCAGCCGGGTGAGTCCTCCTCGCGCGTCCTCGTGCTGGGTCCGGACGGCAAGCTGTGCGAGCTGTCCCTCGCGGAGCAAGGGAAGCAAGCGTCGCTGTCGAGCATCCCCCGGCACATCGGGATGACGGGCCTCGCCACCATCGATGGCGTCGTCTACGCGTGCGGCATGGAGCGGGATGTCCTGCGCCGCGAAGCGGATAGAAGCTGGAGCGACCTGTCCGCTCCACGGCTCGGCCCCGAGGAGGACGTCGTCCACTTCAGCGGCCTCGCGGGCCGCTCCGCGAATGAAATCTACGCAGTGGGTGGGAGGGGCGAGATCTGGGTCCGCACCCATACGGGATGGCACCGCGAGGACTCACCGACCCGCGCGTACCTGGGCGCGCTCACCGTCACCCATACCGGGCTCGTCTACATCGTCGGCGAGGAAGGGACGCTGATTCGCGGGCGCCGGGGCGCATGGGAAGCGCTCGACACGGGCACGAAGGAAGACCTCCGCGACGTGTGCGAGCACCAGGGGGAGGTCTTCATCAGCACGGACTCCCGCGTGTTCAAGCTGACGCCCGAGGGGCGGCTCTCCGCGCTGGAGGATGACAGCGATGAGGAGCTGGAGGACACCGCCTGCCGCATGCTCCTCTCCGTGGAAGGCCTGGGGCTGTGCTCCATCAAGGGAGGTGGAGTGTTCCGCTTGAAGAACGACGGCACCTGGGACCGGCTCGCCTGAAGCGTCGAGGGCTCGACTTCACGAGGAGTCCCGCCATGGCCACCCGGAGCGACGGGCTCCGAGCTTCCACGTGCAAGCCCGGCCGACATCGAGCGTCCATCCGACAAGACCCATCGAGGTATTCGACGAAATGCTCCCCCTGCAACGCTGGCTGTCTTCCGACGAGGCTGCCGCATACCTCCGCCCCTTCAGCGCCTTCAAGCGTTGTGGCACCCGGATTGGAATGGACGTGGACGCCGCGGTCCTCTCGTACGGCTTCAACAACAGCGGGGCCGGTCTGTTCGCGGGCGGCCGTGTCCCCTCGCTCGCCCTGGAGAATCTCCGGGGTTCAACGTTCATCGACGGTGACCTGCATGTCGATGGATGGCTGGAGAATGTCGGAGGGCTGGTCTTCGTCCGGGGCAACCTCATCGCGCAGACGCTCTACACGAGCGGATATCTCATCGTCCTCGGAGAGCTGCGGGTGCGGCGGCTGTTCGGCGAGGACGAGCAGTACGGCACCAACGTCTTCGGCGATGCGTACGTCGAGAGCGCCGTCTTCTCCCACAATCACCACTTCGACGTGTGGGGCAAGGCGGAGCTGCGCGAGGTGGTCCACGACGAGTCGGACGGACGCGAGGCCATGCGGGAGCAGCTCGTCGAATGGGGCGTGCTCGCCGATACGAAGAACGTGGACTACCTTGATGAGGTCCAGCAGGGCCTCCAGACCCTCGGCGCGAAGTGGGGCACGCTTCCCGAGGAGTGGGCGGCGCGCCGGTACACGCCGAAGCCCGAGGACGTCATCATCGAGCGTCCCCCGCCCGTCCGGCCGGCGGTCATCCTCGAGTTGGAGCAGTGGCTCGGGGCGGCGGGGCTCACGCAGCGGCAGCAACTGGAGGCGCTCCGCACCACGTGGCTCTCCCGGCTGACCGACCCGGCGGTGCGCACGGAGGCGCAGCGCGTGATTCGCAAGGCCATCAACTCGAAGAAGCTCGTCGAGGAGCGTGACGCCCTGCTGCGTCAGCTCGACTGAGGACCGCGAGAGACCCGGAGCTGTGTTCCATCGGGCGCGGGGATGTGTTCCGCTCGCAGGATGACGGCCCCCGAAGTCCGTGCTCGCAGTGCCTCAGGAGGAACCACCATGGTGAAGCTCGTGTCCCGTCAGGCGCTCCTCGTCGTGGCCAGTGTCTCGCTGTCTGCGTGCGGAGGTCCATCGCTGGAGGAGGGCACCGCTCCCGAGTTCGGCAGCATCGACATGCCGCTCACGTCCTCGCTGACGTTCACCCGCGACATCGTCTCGGGGGACACCGCGTTCACCAACACCGTCAGCGCCGGCACCGCTCCGCTCACCTACTACTGGCAGACCACGGAGACGCAGACCTGGAACGGCAACGTCTACGTGAGCGGCTGGTTCCAGGGCTCGAACCCCGAACACTTCTGGTGCCCGCGCGCTCCCGTCCGCGGTGAAGGCGAGCTCATCTGGTCGCTCAAGGTGGAGGCCTACGCGGTGGATGCAACGGGCGCCGCGTCCGCAGTGGTCTACAAGACGCTCCCGTGCAGCGTGCTCCAGTAGCCTGGGCCCCTGGCAGCTCGCGTCGGCGGCGATTCGAGGCACGGGCTGCCACACACCTCGCGAAGGCTCATGCTCCGCTGCGGGCCTCGAGCCCGCCGCACACAGGACATGGCTCCAGGATGAAATAAAGCGCGTGCCTCTCGCAGAAGAGCGAGCCGTAGCAACCGCCAGTGGTGGTCTCGTGGACCTGGTGTTCCACCACCCATGCAGGTAGCTCCGCTCGGAACGCCTCGACCTCGGACCCGCTTACCCGGTGGAGGAGCGTGACTCGCTTCCCGTCCTGGATGGCTCGGTGAAGCCGGAGGCGCTGGTTCAGCTCGGTCTCGTCGAAGCACCGGGGCGTCCTTCGGAGCAGCGGCCACGCCGCATTCAGCTCGCCCGGCCGTACCACGGCGAGCACGTCGAAGCAGATGCTGAAGCGTTCGACGATGAAGCCATCGAGCGTTGTCATGTACGCACCTCCTCCCGGCCCCTACGCCTTCTTCGCCACGCGCTTCGCCTTGGCCTGCTCGATTTCCTCCAGCGTCATCCGCCGGTTCTGCTCGGGGCGCTTGAAGGCGTAGAACTTGAAGTCGTGCTTCACGTCGCCGAGGACCTTGGACGTGATTTCGACCAACTCCTTCTTGCCTCCCGGGTCCTGCTCGACGAAGGCGGGAATCTCGCTGGTGTACTTCTTGGGGTCCTTCTGGTGCAGCGCCTTCTGCGCCTCCGGGCTGTAGAAGAAGACCACGTCCCCGCAGTTGTCGCCGGCCATGCGCATGTAGATGGGTGTCACGGCGGTGATGAGCCGTGCGACCTTGTCCCGGTACAGGAGCGACGCGGTCGCGGGCGACTTCAGGTACGCACGGGCATGGTCGGCATTCGGATGCTTGTGGCCGTCGAAGCCCGTCCGCTTGATGATTTCCGTCGGCGTGAGGCACTCCGCCCAGATTTCGTACTTGCGCGCCACGCGGTTCATGATGGCGTGCGCCACGCCCTCCCACGCGGGCTCGCTCTGGCCGATGGCCTCGCCGCAGATGGTGCTCACGAAGAGCGTGAACTCCTCCTGCAGCTCGGGCGGGACGACGGGCATGGGCGAGATGAGCCGGGCCACCGTGCCCGACAGGTCCACCGTGTTCGCCGTGCACACGCCCGTGGCGAGCACCCGCGAGACGAACGTGCCCCCCTCGAAGGCCGCGAAGCCGCTGGCGCCGCCGGGCTCGCTCGCCTCGTAGTCCGCGAACGCCCAGAAGGGCAGCTCCCGCGTACCCTCCACCGGCGTGGGCCGCATCGCCGCGAAGACCTGAAGCCCCTCGGCCTGCTCGAGCACCTTCACGTAGTGCCGCGGCAGCCGCTTCAGGTCCAACAGCTCGCGCTCGAAGGCCCCCTTCTCCAGCGACACCGACACCGTCTCGAATTCCGACAGCAGCGTCGAGACATCGTCCGGCAGGCAGACGTTGACAGCCGCGAACTGCTTCTCCGTGTGCCGGAGGGGGAAGCTCGCCTGCTTGTGGCTGCTCTCGAGGAGGTTGCGGAAATGGTCATCCAGCTCCTCCACCCGCCATCCCTCGCCCTGGGGCACGCGGACGTAGGGCTTCACCGTCAGGTCCAGCGTGGCGGAGTCGCTGAAGTTCTCGAACTCACCGCGGACGGCCAGCTTGCCGTCGTCCAGCGACACCGCGAACGTCTTCAAGCGCGGCCGGGGCACCACGAGCGCCAGCCGCGGGTCCGCGTTCATCCGCTCCACGGGAGGCGGTGGTGGCGGCGGTGGCGTCTTGCCGGCCTTCTTGCCTTTCGGCGGCTCGGGAGGCGGGGGCGGCGGGGCCGGGGGCTTCTTGGAGACGCTCAGCTGGTACTGGAACGACAGCGCCTCGGAGGACTCCATGTTCCCGAGTGCCGCGAGCCGGTTTTCGAGCACCTCGCCCTTCTTGCCCTGGACCGCCATGTAGCCAATGCGCCACAGCAGCGCCTGGCTCGCGTCGGGACTCCCAATCTCCCACTCGATGTGGACCGTCGCGCTCTTGTCGGGCGGCACGCCTTCGACGGGCGTGGGGTAGAGGTCCACCGTGGCCATGAGCCCATTGAAGAGGGGGCTGAAGTCCGGCTTGAGCTGCATGACCGAACCCACCCGCTGGCTCCGGACGTTGCGCTCGATGAAGTCGGGCAGCCAGCCGAACGTCATCTCCTCGAGCGCGAGCCCGAAGTCGATGCGCGCCGCCAGGTCGAAGGGAATGGACGCCGTGGCCCCGGGCTTCACCTCGAAGCCCGGGTTGCCGAACAGCAGCGGCTCCACCCGGAAGCCCAGGCTGCCCGTGCCCAGCAGCCCGAGCTCGAAGACGGACACCGTCAGCGGCTGGGTGCCTTCTCCCTTCTTCTCTCGCACCAGGAAGCTGTCGCCGTTCGGCACGAGGCACGTCTCGCGCCGGTGCATCAGCCGCTTCTCGGCGAAGCTGTCACTGCCGACAATCCACTCGAGGCGGCAGGGGATGTTGAAGGCCAGGTTCTCGCAACCGCCGCCCACCATCACCTGCCAGTTCTCCAGGCCCAGCAGGGTGGGCTGGCTCTGCGGCCTGGGCGTGAGCACCAGGTGCGGCGCCGCGCGGATGCGCACGACACCGTCATAGCCGAGCGGGAACTGGCAGTCGCCGTGTGACTCCGGCGCGGGAGTGCCTTGGGTCTGTGCCATGTCTGTCTATTCCTCGAGCGGCGAGTCGAGCGTCGTCAGGGGGAGCCGCGAGTCGGGCATCGGGGCGGCCTCCGTGTCGGGTGGAGCGGCCACCTCCGGGTCGGGCGGAGGGGGCTCCGGCGGGCGCGTGAAGGTCGCGCTCTTCTCGGGCATCACCGTCTGCCGCACGGGCAGCTTGTCCACGCGCCGGAGGGTGAAGGTGTAGGCCACCTCCGGCTTGAGCGCCTTGAGGTCCACCCTGGCGACGAAGTCTCCCTGGAGGTCGCAGCCGCCGCGCTTCGCCCGGTAGGACGGGGTGGCGTACTCGATGTGGTCCGACAGCTTCGGCTTGAGGCTCGCCACGTGCGGGTCCACCTCCTCCGGGGAGACGGCCAGCTCGAACTCGCGGGCGACATTCCATGCGGCCTTGGTCGTCAGGCCCGGCACGGGCACCTCGAGCCCCTTGCCGTGGCAGCGCAGCTCCAGCTTGTCGCCCACCTGCTCCACCTTCAGGTCGTCCACCCACTGCGGCGTGAAGTCATGTTCGCCCGCCGCCTCCAGTTGCCGGGGCTCGCAGTCCGAGCCCTCGGCCGCGGCCAGCTCCCACTTGAACTTCGTCGCGCCCGTGACAGGCCCCTGCGGAAAGGGGACGCGCGCCGCGAGCAGCCAGTCCGCCGTGGTGTTCTCCCCGTGGATTTCGAGCTTCTCCGGCCGCAGCTTCGTGAAGCCCTTGAGGGGCTCCCACTTCTCCTTGGCCGACATCCGGAAGAAGGTGGCCGTATAGCGGGCCAGGTCCTCGGGCGCGCCCCGGGCGATGGCGAAGATTTCCAGCTCGCAGCTTCCCGTCTTCGGCGCGGGCTTGAAGCCGAGGGCGCCCTGGAAGGCCACCTTCCGGTACCGGCCGGGCTCCGCGTGGGTGGCGCGAATGGGCTCGGCCGTCTTCGCCTTCAGCGCCTCGAGCTCCGCCAGGGTGAGCGAGCCGTCCGCCTCGCCGGTGTTCTCTCCGGGGTGGCGGTACAGGAGCGGCTGGCCGTTGAGGGCCACGAACTCGAACCAGTAGAAGAGCTCGACACCGGGGGCCAGCTCACCCTGGTTGAGGCTGTTGAAGATGCGGTCCGGGTGGAAGCTGGCCACCATCCAGTTGGCTGACAAGGGATTGACGGTGAGGCGCAGGCGGGACTTCCGCGTGGGGTCGGCCTCCGTCACCTCGAAGCCGCCGCCGGCCGCCGCCGCCGCCGCGTGCACCCGGTCCACCACGCCCTTCCCGGAAGCGTCGATGATGCAGCTCATGCCTGACTCATCGATTCGCTCGATGACGAGGGCGAGCTTCGGCCCGAGCGCCTTCTCGACGTGCCACAGCGCCGCGGCGAGCCCCTTGTGCAGGTTCACCTTGTGCTTCTCGCGGTACAGCGCGTGGTAGTCCTTGAACTTCAGCGGGCCGAGCTCGAGGTCTCTTGCCGTGAGGCGGGTGTTGAGCAGGGTCTGGCGCTGCTCGTCGAAGACGCATGAGGCGGCGAGCTTCGGGTCATCGCAGACGGCGGGCTCGAACCGCAGCTCCACGGCCCCATCTTGCAGCGTTATCACCCGCTTCGCTTCCGCGGCCTCGAAGAGCTGGAGGTCCTCGCTGCTCTTGATGTGGCAGGTATGCCCGTCGGCGCTCAGATACGTCAGCTTGATTTTGTGCTTCAGCTTCTTCGCGAGCTGGCGAAGCCCCTTGACGAGCGCCCAGCCCAGGCGAATGTCCATGGCCTGGTAGCAGTCCCGGTACCGGACGTGACCATCGACGATGTACAGCCTCGTCGGTCCCTCGAAGGTCTTCGTCCCGTTCTCCGTCAGGTCGACGATGAAGTCCTTCCGGGCATCCTCGCCGAACACGAACAGGCCCTTGTCGATGGCGGGGACCTCCACGCTCGTGAGCGAGCGCGCAGTGATGGGCAGCACCCGCTCCGGGTAGGGGCTCCCGGGGCCCGTGTTGCTCGTGTCGGTCCGCATCAGGAGGAACCCGGAGAGCTCCTTGGGTGCAGGCCCCTCGAATGCGAGCCGCCAGCGCCAGCTCCCGTCGGCCTGCCGCTGGGGGCGCTCGGTGACCACGGCTTCGCCCACCGCCTGCTCCCCCTGGAGCCTGGGCCGGGGCACGGAGACCGTCCGCGCCAGGAAGGGGGGCTGGGACCTGGGCTCCAGGGCCTGTGGGGGGCTGGCCGTGTCCGCGACCACCAGGTTCCACGTCCCCCAGAAGGAGGCCTGGACCTCCTGGACGATGTTGCCACCCGGACCGAACTCGCGGCCCGTGGCCAGCACGAGCTCATGCGGCCCCTGTTGCGCGAGCAGCGTGACGCGGTTCTGGGGGTCGTAGCCGAAGTCCTCGTCGATGACGACCGCGGCGGCCATGTCGCCCACGCGCAGCCCGTCCTTCTTCGCCACCCACCCGGCGCACAGCGGGCGCGGGTCCTCCTGCCGGAACACGGGCACGGGCCACTCGTCCCGGACGCGGGCCTTCTTCTGCTTGTCCAGCACGTTGAGCAGCCACACCCCCGACACCGGGTGCAGGTTCTCCAGCTTCCCCGCGGGAGCAAGCCAGCCGCCGTCCGCGAAGAGCTTCGGCTCCGGCTTGTAAGGCTCCCCGGTACCCAGCGGCGGGACGCGCGCGATGTGCGCCTCCTTCGCCGGGTCACACCAGGCAATCTCGGCCACGTTCTTCTTCGCTGCCTCCTCCGTTTCGATTCCGAGCGCGTCGTTCACCTTCTGCAGCACGGTCTGGACGTTGTCGGAGGTCCACTCGTTCTTCTGGACGAGCCGCACGTTGCGCCAGCGCCGGGTGACTCCCTGCGCGAACAGGCGGCCATCCGCGCCCTCCAACGAGAAGGAGGACTGCTCGATGGAGAAGCCCTCCTTCGCCGTCAGGGTCATCCGCTCCGCCATGGCGGGCACCTTCAGCGAGAGCGGGATGACGCCATCCTTCACGGAGGCGAGCTTGTTCGCGTCCAGCTCGAGGACCGCCGGCTTGCAGACCTTCCGGCCCAGCTCATCGCTGCCGCCGCAGCCGCCCCGGGGGCACTCCATGCGCAGCCACGCGCCATTCACCTCCTGCTCGAAGCACAGCTCCAGCTTGTAGCTTCCCCCGGTGACCTGGGTGTTCTGCTCGGGCTTCGGCAGGAAGAGGGGCTCCACCTCCAGCTTCAGCGGGTAGGCGAAGCGGCAGCACGGGGAGCTCCAGTCGGGCTTCTCGCCCTCGGGCGCGAACGAGGTGCTCTTGTCGAGAATCGACGCGACCACCGCCCCATAGTTCATGCTGCTGCGCTGGATGGTACTGGCCGCCTGGAAGACCTTCGCGGTGGCCTCGGAGAAGGCGCTCTGGTCCTCCCGGGGGAGGGCCGTCTTGAGGTGGTTCTCGATTTCGCTCACCTCCAGGAAGTTGTCCTCCTGGTCCTCCTTCACCTCGACGAACCTGGATGCCGTCTCGCCGCCCAGCGCGAGCCGCGCCACCAATTCCTCGAGCAGCCGGATGCCGTTCTCCTCTTCGCCTTCCGGGCAGAAGAGCTGGAAGTGGAGGAAGCCCGAGCGGAGGGTGAACTGCTTGCGCCGGCCCGGCACGTCCGGGTCGACGGGCACCTGGAAGCTCGGCGCGGGGGTGGCCCGCTCGCCGGGGAGCGGGCCCGCGAAGCCGAGCACGTCTCCGGTCTTCACCGGGAAGAAGGGCTCCTCGAAGGTGACCACCTTGCCGCTCGTCAGTGCCTCGAGCGCCGCCTGGAGGTTTCCGGGGGGAGGCTTGTGGAGCCACAGCACCCGGCCTTCTCCGGTGCGGATGGTGATGGACTCGGTGGAGCTACCTTCCGCGAGCACCTCGTACTGCTTGCCCCCCGTGGTGGAGCCCGCCTCCGCGAGCTTCCGGTCCTCCTTGTCGACGGGCCCCGCGGACCAGCGCAGCGTGCCGGGCGGCGCACCCGCGTCCTCCGCGATGGCGACCCAGGCGCCGAAGCGCTGCTGGTACAGCTTCCTGAACCAGGGCACGTCCTTGAAGTAGCCGGTGAGCTCCGCGCTCCGGGCCTGCTTCGGGTCGTTGGCGGCCGGGTACGCCGGCGAGCGCAGGTGCATGTAGAGCGTGTAGAACGCGCCCTTGCGGGCATGGGCCGTCGAGCCCTCGGGGAGCTCCTCCAGCTCGTGACGGAGGAGGACGAAGCCCGGCCAGTTGCCGAGCGCCTCGGCGACGCTTGGCATCAGGCTCGTGGAGTGCGGGCCGGGAAGCCGGGCCGCGACGACATAGCCCGGGGCCACGGCGCTGACTGGGGCGAGCTCCAGGTGGGGCGGCGGGAAGAGATGGACGCCGCCATGCAGGTTCCGCTGGAGGCCGAGCACGTAGTAGCCGCCGATGCCCGTGTCGAGTGACTCGTTGTTGTAATAGTTCTGCCAGGGGTGGCTGGTGCCGGCGCTGCCGCGCAGCGGGAAGCTGTACTTCGGCCGGCTGAAGCTGCTGTCGACCACCTCGGGAGGGACCTCGGTCCGCTTGTCGCGCCAGGCGTAGCGCCCGCCGCGCGTATCCGAGTGGTCCAGGATGCGGTCGTACGTCGTCTTCCGCACCTCCGGGTTCTTCTCGAAGAAGGCCGTGGCGCGCACCAGGTTGAAGGAGGCGAAGCCCTTCAGCCCGTACTTCTTGTCCAGGACGCCGGAGCGCATCCGGAAGAGCGCATGGTGGGGCTCGAGCTTCTGGAACAGGTCCACCTTCCTCTCGGGATTGGGCGCGGGGAGGAACGCCTTCGCGAGCCCGAATTTGGTGGAGGGGTCCGCGGTCACCAGCCAGAGCTGCCGCGTGCCCCCCACCTCCAGGATGCAGTAACCACAGATGACGATGATGTGACGGGGGTCGGCATTCTCATCCTCGTTCCTGAACCCGATGCCCGTGTAGATGAGGATGGGGTTGTTCGCGCGCAGGCAGTCGATGAGGTGCGCGAAGCGCTCCCGCGCGCGCTCCTCGCTGCTCCGGATGGTGTCGGCCTCGTGCCGCATTCCATCCGGAAGCAGGTTGCCGACCTCATCCGTGGGCTTCTCGGGGGTTCGATAGCGCAGGATGCCGCCCACGCCCGCGGGACGCGTGCCCTGGGCGGGGAAGATCTCGCCGAGGGGACGCGGAACCTCGCCGTCCGCTTGGTATCCGGTGTTGGACTGAATCTCGTAGCTGCCCTTGGCCGCGATGGTCCAGCCCCGCTTCGGCAGGGAGTCATCGTAGGGGGGGCTGAAGAAGGCGCGCTCTCCCCCGGGATACCGGAGGTCGAGCCGGCACTCCGGGTCTCCCGCGCGCGAGTGCGTGATGTAGTGCTGGCGCGGGTCTCCTCCCTTGATGAGCTGGAAGTAGTTGTAGAGCATGGAGGCGGAGGTCCGCCCGCACCAGTCCGGTGCCTGCTCCGGCTTGGGCAACATCTGCTGCCCCAGGAGCGGGACCCTGAGGACGTGCCACTCCCGAGCCTTGCTTTTGACCTCCTCCGGGAACTCGTAGTTGTCGACGGGAAAGACGCGCAGGAGGGTATCGCCCTGCTTCTCCACGATGTTCTCGTCGACGCCGAGACCCTCGTTGTCTTCCTTCAGGTAGAACTGACGCTTGAGCCCCATGCAACGACACTCCCCCTCTGAGGCACGACACCCGCGGCGCTACTCGTCCCCGCTGCAGGCGGACTCGTCGAGCCTGAATTGGTGCTTCCTGTACGCGGCGAGGTAGCTGGCAGGCGTTCCGTCAGGATTCACTTCCCAGATGGCCACGTTGGCCTTGGCCGTGGGCCAGGTGAGCGTCAGCGTCCTCTGGAATCCACTCGAATCTCGCAACTGGAATTGGAAACCGGTGGCGGTCTTGGAAACACTGACGACTCGCAGCACCTCGTCGTTGGATTCTCCCGGCCCCAGGAGCTTGTGCCACCAGACGCTCGCCCGACGGTGCAGGTCCACGCGGAGCTCGGCTCCCTTGACCCCGCAGCCGACGTTGAGGACGTACTCGCCTGAAGGCCTTTGCGTGAGCTCGTACCAGCGGTCGGGCAGCGACAGGTAGAGCTTGAGGGCTTCCAGGCTCAGCGCCGGCATGTCCGGGGACTCCTGATGAAGCGTGGAGTACCTGCTCGCATCCGGTGGGGCGGTGCGTGCGCCCTGCCGCAGCGCGCGCTTGAGCAGCTCTGATACCTGGGAGCTGCTGCGCGACACGATGTTGACGAGGAAATTCTCGTCAGCATTGCCAATCTCCGTCCAATCCATGGAGCCGTAGGCGCCCGCATAGACGACGAGTGCATCGCCCCGGTACATGGCGCTGATGAAGTCCGTGTCGCGAAACTCGATGCGGTGCCAGTCGAACTCAATCTTCTCCAGCTCCCGGACGACGCCTTCCTGGCCCGTCTCCCGCTTCACGACGGGGACGTCGGAGAGGACCTTCCGGAGCACCTTGAGGGTCTCGCTGAAGCCGCCTTTCCTCCGGCGCGTCTCCCGGTCCTTGGCGAGCTGGTCGAAGCTGACGTCGAAGAAGCGCTCCGAGAGCAGCTTCAGCGCCTGCTCGTTGTCCGGAGCGAGCGTCGCCGCGCGCATGGCCGCATCCAACCGCACCCGGAGGTCCAGGGTGGTGTCCTGGGCCTGCGCCAGGAGCGCCTCGGCCGTGGGCTTCTCTGCACCGACGAGCGACTTGAGCGTGTAGCCCTCCACGTCGCCGCATTTGATGCGCACCCACTGCTTGGGCGCGTCCTTCACGTGCTGGCACTCGGTACCGATGGTGACCTTGCCCACCACCTTCGCGCTGGTGGAGGCCTTGTTGCGCAGGTTCACCTCGGAGCCCTGGATGAAGACGGCCCCGCCCGACGAGACCTGCTGGGCCCACGTCGGCGTGGTGCCCAGCACCACCAGACAGGCGGACCACAGGGAGAGCCGGCGCAGGGTCTGCTTCATCGTCCGTTCCTTCGACGCGCGTGGGAGGAGCTCAGAGCGTGATGGATGCTCCGTTCTTGCGTCAAGGACGGCTCCGTCCGCGCGGCTATTCATGCCCAGAGGGCCGCGACAGCCCCGCATCTCCAGGTTCCAGGACTTCGCTCAGGGTGTGGGACGGCAGGCAGTTGGGGTGATGGGGACATCGTCGTCTGCGTATTCGTAACGAGGTGATTTTCCGGGTTGCCGTGCCAGCTTCCCGCGAGGCACCGCTGATGCACGGCCCCGTGCTGCGCTACGGGCCCTCATCCTCACTGCACGAGGTGTCATCGACCTCGAATTGGTGTTTCCTGTTCGCGGCGAGGTAGCTCGCGGGTGTTCCGTGGGGATTCAGTTCCCAGACAGCCACGTTGGCCTCGGCCGTGGGCCACGTGAGCGTCAGCGTCTTCTGGAATCCACTCGAGTCTCGCAACTGGAACTGGAAGCCGGTGGCGGTCTTGGAGATATCGGCGACCCGCCACACCTCGTCGTTGGACTCCCCCGGCCCCATAAGCTTGTGCCACCAGATGCTTGCCCTGCGGTACAGGTCCACACGGAGCTCGGCGCCTTTGAGTCCGCAGCCGACGTTGAGGAAGCGCTTACCCGAGGGCCTCTTCGAGAGTTCGTACCAGCGGTCGGGCAGCGACAGGTAGAGCTGGAGGGATTCCAGGCTCAGCACCGGCATGTCCGGGGACTCCTGATGAAGCGCGGAGTACCTGCTCGCATCCGGTGGGGCGGTGCGTGCGCCCTGCCGCAGCGCGCGCTTCAGCACCTCTGACACCTGAGAACTGCTGCGCGACACGATGCTGACGAGGAAATCCTCGTCAGCATCGTCAATCTCTGTCCAGTGCATGGAGCCGAAATAGCCGGCATGGACGACGAGCGCATCGCCCCGGTACATGGCGCTGACGAAGGCACCATCGTCGCGAAACTCGATGCGGTGCCAGTCGAACTCAATCTTCTCCAGCTCCCGGACGACGCCTGCCTGGCCCGTCTCCCGCTTCACGACCGGGATGTCGAAGAGGACCTTCCGCAGCACCTTGAGGGTTTCGCGGAATCCGCCTTTCCTCCGGCGCGTCTCCCGGTCCTTGGCGAGCTGGTCGAAGCTGACGTCGAAGAAGCGCTCCGAAAGCAGCTTCAGCGCCTGCTCGTTGTCCGGAGCAAGCGTCGCCGCGCGCATGGCGGCGTCCAGGCGCACCCGGAGCTCCAGGGTGGTGTCCTCGGCCTGCGCCAGGAGCGCCTCGGCCGTGGGCTTCTGGGCGCCGACGAGCGACTTGAGCGTGAAGCCCTCCACGTCACCGCACTTGATGCGCACCCACTGCTTGGGTGCGTCCTTCACGTGCTGACACTCGGTGCCGATGGTGACCTTGCCCACCACCTTGGCGCTGGTGGCGGCCTTCTCGCGCAGGTTCACCTCGGAGCCCTGGATGAACAGCGGCCCGCTGGCCGGAGTCTGCTGGGCCCACGTCGGCGCGGAGCCCACCATCAGCAGACAGGCGGACCAGAGGGAGAGCCGGCGGGTCATCTGCTTCATCGTCCGTTCCTTCGACGCGCGTGGGAGGGTTTCACCGGGGCTCCCTCGGAAGCGTCACCACTTCCTCGACGTCTTCCCAGCGGCGGTCGGGATACTTCAGTCGCACCCGGCTGCCCTGGAAGGTGACCTCCGCGACCTGGGAGAGCTCCGTCGCGTCGCCCGCGGGCCGGCGGATGACCATCCACTCGCGCTCGTCGAACATGCCGACGATGCGGATGGGCATCTTCCCCCCGGTGGAGAGCGCGACGCGCTCTGCGCGGGCGTCCACTCCCACGGGCAACCAGAAGGCGCTGGAGACGCGCCCACCCTTCACGTCCACGAAGGTGGAGTAGCCGCAGGGATTGCCGCAGCCGCACTGGGCCTCGTACAGGCCGGGCTTCAGCTCCTTCGCCTTGTGCCACGTGCAGGCCGCCAGCTCGCGGCGCACCTCCTCGGGCAGGGCACGTTCCGCGTCCGACCAGTCCTGCTCCGGAATCTCGTCCTCGTCCTGGGAGGGCGGCGGGTCGTCGGACGGGTAGTCACCCACGTTCGCCGCCGGGATGTACGGCGCTCCCTTTCCTTCCTCGGCGCCTTGGGCCAGGTAGCCCCTGGGCTCCGACTTCGGTTTCCAGTAGAGCCGGTTGCCCTCTCCCAGCTCGTAGGTGCTCCCGCGCTTCGTCACCTGGAGGAGCGGCTCGAAGCGGCCATCCCGCTCCGACCACGAGAGCCAGGCCATCCGGAGCCCCGGCTCCTCGAGGATGTACCAGTGGTCCCGCGCTCCCGGCACCCCCACGTGCACCCTGTCTCCTTTGTCAGTGGAGTAGAGCCCGACCCAGTCATCCGGCAGCGAATCCACCAGGGCAAAGGACTCCGGGTCCAGGGGCTCGAAGCGGATGCCCCAGAGGATGTCGCCGTCCTTCGCGTCTGGCGCCACCGCCCGCCGCCCGAGCGCGGTGCCCACGGCGTCCGAGGTCTTGGACAGCCTCCGGGAGACGAAGTCGAGCTTCAGTGGTGCGCCCGGCTCCGACACCCGCCTGCCGTGGAACACGACCAACTCGTTGCCTGACTCCGTATCCTCTTCATGGTCGGAGCGGCCGTGGAAGACGAGCAGGAGGACCGCCGTGTCGCGCACCTCGGCGCGGGTCCACGTGCTGTCGTAGCGCCCGCCAATGCGCCGGGCGATGCAGTCCTTCGCGGGCGCTCCCGCGCAGTCACCGAAGTCCAGCGGTGCCGCCTTGCCCTTGTGGCCCTTCAGCGTCTCGTCGAGGGCGAGGAACTCCACGTCGAGCCATGCGCGCTCGAAGGCGTCCTGGACGGCCGCATCCCCGGGCTGCTTCGCCAGTGCCTGCCGGGTGGCCTCGAGCCGCGCGGCCGGGTCCTTGGGTTCGGGAGCCGCCGCGGTGACCGCGGCCGTGCTTCCACCGTCCTGAAGGGCGGAGGTCTGCCTCGCCCCACCGCAGCTCATGCCTTCGCCGCGAGAGCAAGCAGCAATCACAAACAAAACCGACAGACCGGCGAGGCTTCCTCGTTTTGCAGTCACCTGCACGCACCCCTCTGGCACCGTCCTACCGGAAATCCTGTCGAGTTGGCAGGGGTGCGGCGTGACTCCCGCATGAATCCTCTCATGCGACATCGACATTTGTCAGACGGGCATGTCAGGGTCTGTCTCGAGCCTCACCCACCATGAACCTTCGTCACCGTTTGCGAGATGGCCTGCGCGAGTATGTGATTCTCGAAATGCAGGACCCGGTTCCCGAGGCCCATGAGCTCGTGAATGTGGGGCGGGGGTGGACGCTCGAGAGCCGCCTGCTCCAGTGGGCCCGGGAGGACCGGAACCTGCGCGTGTTGCGGGACCTGGTCTACTCGCACGGTCATCTCACCGCGCGGCCCTTCACGACGCTGAGCGTGGAGGAGGTCGCCAGGCAGGCGGGCGTGCTGTTCTCGTTCGGCCTCCTCCGGGTGGCCCGCGCGCCGCTGCCGGAGCGGACCGTTGCGCCGCACTTCGGGGAGGTGCCCGAGGTGGCGCCGCCCGTCGTGGACACGGAGCCGCTGTGGCTGCGGCTGCAGGTGGTGGACGACGTCACGGACGTGCCCATCTCCGGCATCAAGCTGCGCATCCAGCTCGGGGACGAGTCCGAGCAGCAGGCCACCACGGACTCGGAGGGCCGCATCGACCTGAAGGACGTACCCCAGGGCGCGGCCAACGTGCTGTCCGTGCTGGACGGCGCCACGCTGGACAACACGCTGGCGCTGGTGCGGACGGGTGGCCCCTGGTCGCAGCAGAAGCCCTCGAAGGCGGGCAGCAAGGGCAAGCAGTCCTCGTCCACGCGCGTGCTGGCACGCATCGCCGAGCACCAGGTCTCCGATGGCGAGACGCTGGAGAGCGTCGCGGAGATGTATGGCCTCACCGCGGACGCGCTCGCGAAGTTCAACTGGGGGACCACGGCCCCCGAGCAGATCCAGCACCACCTCCTCTTGGAGGTGGGCTGCACGCGCAAAGACAAGCAGGGCCGGTATGTCTTCTCCAGCGATGACGTGCCCGGCCTCCTCCGCATTCCCCGGCCCGTGGCGGTGCCCCGGATGGCCGTGGAGCAGAGCCACATCCTTCGCGTGAAGCGGGTCCCCGAGCCGCGCCCCTACCTGTTCTCGCTCTGAACAGCTTCGGGGAAGTAGCTAAAGACCCGCCGTGCGACAACCCGGCGGGACGCCCACGCTCTCCCCTGACGTGGGCGCCCCACCGGCCAGCCCCGCTCAGCGGAAGAGGCAGCGCGTGTCGAGCTGGTAGAAGTCCGACGGCACGAACGGGTTCCACGTCTGGCGCACGAAGTAGAGCTGGCGCAAATCGCGGCTCACGAACGGGTGGAACTCATCCTTCTCCGTGTTCACCGCCGGGCCCAGGTTGACCGCCTGCGACCACGTCCCGTGGCGGTTGTAGCTCACGTACAAGTCACCCAGTCCGTACCCATCCGGCCGGTTCAGCGTGGCGAACACCAGCAGCTTCCCGTCCGGAGACACCCACGGGTTGTACTCCCACGTGTCCGGACTGTTCACGCCGGGGCCCAGGTTCTCCGCCGGTGCGTAGCCGTTGCGCGTGCGCACCGAGCGGTAGATTTCGAAGTCCGAGTCGAACGTGCCGCTCGCGAAGTACAGCGTCCCGTCGTACGTGACGCTCACGTACAACTCCTGCCGCGTGCTGTTGACGTTGGGCCCCAGGTGCTCGGCCGGCCCCCAGCCGTTGCCCACGCGGCGCACGACGTAGAGGTCGGTGTCGTCGCGCAGCACTCCGTCCACCGGGCGGATGGACGAGAAGTAGATGGACTGCCCATCCGGAGCGATGAACGGGTCCGAGTCCTGGAACGTGCCGGAGAACGGCGCCACCACTCCGGGCGTCCAGTGGCCATTCACGAGGTGCGTCTCGTAGAGGGTCTGATACGGCGGCGCCTCGTGGTCCACGTGGTAGTACGCCGTCTTCCCATCCGCGGAGATGGACAGCCGGTACTCCGAGCGCTCCGGCAGGGAAATCTCCCCGGGCGCGAACATGCTGCCGCCCGGCTCGCAGGACGGGCGGCCCCACTTCTCCGCGTCACCGGACTGCTCCTGGGTGCCCCACGCCTCGTCCTTCTCCAGGGGCTCGGGCGGATTGCACGCCATGATGAGCGACGACACGGCGAGCACGAGAGACATGGACCACGGCTTGAGCGACAGGTGCATGCGACGTCTCCTTTGTTGGAGACACAGTCGCCCTCGCACCGCTCAGGGGTCGACGCCGATGTGACGAACGGTGGAGGTCCGGTGATGAACCGTGGAGCCCCGCATGTGGCCCCTCGTCACGACGGCAAATCGAGTGCCTGTTGCAGCTTCGCCCGGTAGCTCCGGCCCGTGGTCAGCTTCGTGCCGTCGCGCAGGAGCAGCACGTACTCGCCCGGAGGAAGCGGCTCCACCTCGTCGATGCGGTCCAGCCGCACGATGAGCGAGCGGTGCACGCGCATGAACGTCGCCGGGTCCAGCTTCGCCTCCAGCGCGTTCATCGTCTCGCGCGCGAGGTACGACTGCTTCCCCATGTGCACCGAGACGTAGTTCCCCTCCGCCTCCAGGTAGTCGATGTCCTCCACGCGCAGGAAGCGGATGCGCCACCCCACCTTGGTGATGAGGCGCGTCGCGTACTTCTCCGGAGCCGCGGCCGGCGCGGGCATCGGAGCCTGAGGCCGCTGGAGCGTGAGCGACTCCAGCCGCTCCAACAGCTCCGTGGGCGAGGTCCGCCGCCGCTCGCGCGCACGGCCGAGGCTCATGCGGAAGCGCTCCTGGTCGAACGGCTTGAGCAGGTAGTCGAGCGCGTTCGCCTCGAAGGCCTGCACCGCGAAGTCGCGGTGGGCGGTGACGAAGACGACGGCGGGGAGCTTCTCCGACGCCACCGCGCGCAGGACGCCGAAGCCGTCGGGCGCGGGCATCTGCACGTCCAGGAAGACGAGGTCCGGACGCGCCGACTCGATGGCGGCAATCGCCTCGCGGCCGTCGCGGCACTCGCCGATGACTTCCATGTCCGGCTCCTCGGACAGGAGCTCCTTGAGCCGCTCGCGGGCGAGTAGCTCGTCATCGACAATCAACACACGGGTACGGAGCGTCATGCGGACGGCACCGTGCGGAAGGGAATGGCGAGCGTCACCAGGGCACCTCCCCCATCCGCGTCGCGCAATTCCAGCCGGTGGTCCGTGCCGTAGAGCTGCTGCAGGCGCTCGCGCGTAATCCACAGCCCCCTGCCGCTGCCCGACTCCGCGGAGGCGGCATCGAGGCCCACGCCGTCGTCGCGGACCTCCAGAAGCAGCACGGGCCCCTCGCGGCGCGCAGCCACCGTCACCGTGCCTGGCGTGGAGCGCGGGGCGATGCCGTGCTGGATGGCGTTCTCCACCAGCGGCTGCAGGACGAGGTGCGGCACGTGCGCGGCCAGCGTCTCCGAGTCGATTTCCTGCTTCACCGTCAGCCGGTCCGTGAAGCGCACGCCCTGGATGTCCAGGTAGAGCTGGAGGGTGCGCAGCTCGTCCTGGAGCTGCACCTCCTCGCGCGTGGCCGTCTCCAGCGTGGTGCGCAGCAGCGCGCTCAGCCGAGCAATCATCCGCTCACTTCCGCGCGGGTCTCTGTGCACGAGCGCGGAGATGGAGTGGAGCGTGTTGAAGAGGAAGTGAGGATGGAGCTGAGCCTTGAGCACGTGCAGTTGCGCGCGGGCGAGCTGGCTGTCCTTCAGCCGCACCTGGTCCGCGAAGTAGACGGCGTGCGCCACGCCGAGGACGAGGAGGTACGTCAGCGGGTTGTAGAGCAGCGCGTGCGTGAGCACGTCCATGAAGGCGGGAGGCTGGCTGTACCAGCCCACCCACGGCTCCATCGCGTAGATGGCCGTCGCTCGGAACAGCGACGCCGCGAGCGCACCGCCGACGTGCAGCGCGATGCGTGAGGCCAGGCGCCCGCGCTCCAGCGGGAAGCGCAGCCCGAACCAGAGAATGGCGATGGTTATCGGCGTCCACAGGACGTTGGCGACGCCCCACGT
Organism: Pyxidicoccus sp. M6; assembly: GCF_055568925.1. Classification (NCBI taxonomy): domain Bacteria; kingdom Pseudomonadati; phylum Myxococcota; class Myxococcia; order Myxococcales; family Myxococcaceae; genus Pyxidicoccus; species Pyxidicoccus sp. M6. The sequence continues at coordinate 12,736,955 of NZ_CM145714.1, forward strand.
GAGCAGCGCGTGCTTCCACGTGTCGCCGCCCACGTCGTGCGCCTCGCTCGCGGCGGCGAGTCCGGAGAGCGACCAGTAGGCGAAGGCGGCCAGCCACCAGCGCCAGGTAATACTGCGAGTCATGGCCGGAGCGTACACGGCCCCCGGCCCTTGAGACTCATCCAGCGCCGGTGCCCGTCGCCTCTTCAAGCTCCGCACCGCGGAGTTCGACCTCTCCAAGAAGGAGGGGCGCACCGCCTTCGACAAGTACACCACCTCGGGTGAGCTGCCCTTCAAGGACCTCGCCAACGCGAAGAATCCGGGTGACGTCGCCAATGCCCTGACGCTGCACTCGAGCGGGCGGCGTCATGCAATGCCGCACTGCGACAACCGAGTTACTGTTGACCATCCCCTATTGACATGGACCGCCGCACGGGAGTCGAGTTCCCCACACCGCCCTATCCTCTCGGGCGCACTCAAGTACGGAGCCAGACATCAAGGGGGGCTCATGCACGCAAAATTCTTCCCGCATCACCCAGTCGTTCGCTCTGTGATTACAGCAGGGCTGTTGATATTGCTTCTCATGGCAGGAAATGCAGCAGAGGCGGCTTCATTCACACTCTTCGAAAGCGGTCAGGTTCGACCTCTCGCACTCTCACCGAATGGCAAGCTGCTCTTCGCCACCAACACGCCAGACAACCGGTTGGAAATTTTCAGCGTTGGCTCGAATGGCCTTACGCACCGCGGCTCGGTGCCGGTGGGCCTGGAGCCGGTGGCCGTCGCGGCGCGCAGCAATGACGAGGTCTGGGTGGTCAACCACCTGTCCGACAGCGTCAGCGTGGTGCGCGTCGACGGGAGTGGCAGCAGCGGCACGGTGACGCGGACGCTGCTCGTGGGCGACGAGCCGCGCGACATCGTCTTCGCGGGCCCGGGCAAGAAGCGCGCGTTCATCACCGCCGCGCACCGCGGACAGAATGCGCCGTTCGACCCGCAGCTCACCACGCCAGGCATTGGCCGCGCGGATGTCTGGGTATTCGACGCGGACAACCTGGGCAACACGCTGGGCGGCAGTCCGCTCACCATCGTCCGGTTGTTCAGCGACACGCCGCGCGCGCTCGCGGTGTCACCGGACGGCTCGCGCGTGTACGCGGCGGCGTTCCACTCCGGCAACCGCACCACCGTGCTCGCCGAGCGCATCATCCCCGACGGCGGCGAGGCGGCCGGCGGCTTCCCGGGCCCCAACACCAACTTCCAGGGCGTGCCCGCTCCCGAAGTGGCGATGATTCTCAAGTACAACGGCCAGGACTGGCTGGACGCCATCGGGCGCCCGTGGACGGACAAGGTGCGCTTCAACCTGCCGGACAAGGACGTCTTCGCCATCTCCGCCACCGCGAATCCGCCCGTGCAGCTCCCGGGCAGCTCGGGCTTCTACACGGGCGTGGGCACCATCCTGTTCAACATGGCCGTCAACCCCGTGAATGGGAAGGTCTACGTCAGCAACACCGAGGCGCGGAATGAGCTGCGCTTCGAGGGCCCCGGCACCTTCGCGGGCAAGAGCCTGCGCGGGCACATCGCCGAGAGCCGCATCACCGTGCTGGGCGGCCCGGGCAGCGTCGCGCCCCGGCACCTCAACAAGCACATCAACTACAACGTCTGCTGCGCCCCGGTGCCAAACCTGGAGAGCGAGACGAGCCTCGCGCAGCCGACGGGCATGGCGGTGACGTCCAACGGCGCCACGCTGTACGTCGCGGCCTTCGGCTCCTCGAAGCTGGGCGTGTACTCCACGGCGGCGCTGGAGTCGGACGCCTTCGTGCCGAGCATCGCCAACCAGATTGAGCTCACCGGCGGCGGCCCCACGGGCCTCGTGCTGGACGAGGCGCGCGGCCGGCTCTACGTGCTCACCCGCTTCGACAACTCCATCTCCGTGGTGAACACCGCCACGAAGCAGGAGGTGGCCCACGTCTCGATGTTCAACCCGGAGCCGGCGAGCGTGGTGCAGGGACGGCCGTTCCTCTACGACGCGCGGCACAGCTCCAGCCACGGTGACTCGTCGTGCGCGAGCTGCCACATCTTCGGCGACTTCGACAGCCTCGTCTGGGACCTCGGCAACCCGGACGGCGTGGTGAAGCTCAACCCGAGCCCCATCGTCCCGATTCTGCCCGAGTTCGGCGATGACCCGACGCTGGGCCAGGACACGTCCTTCCATCCGCTCAAGGGCCCCATGTCCACGCAGAGCCTGCGCGGCATGGCGAACCACGGCACCATGCACTGGCGCGGAGACAGGAACGGCGGCTTCACCGAGGGCAGCTCGCAGCCGGCCAGCGGCTCCTTCAACGAGGGCGCCGCCTTCAAGCAGTTCAACCCGGCGTTCATGGACCTGCTCGGCCGCAGCTCGCAGCTCCCCGAGCAGGACATGCAGAAGTTCACCGACTTCATCCTCCAGGTGATGTACCCGCCCAACCCCATCCGCAAGCTGGACAACTCGCTCACGGCGGAGCAGCAGGCGGGCCGGGACTTCTTCTTCGGCACCACCGTCACCTTCCAGGGCTCGTGCGAGGTCTGCCACCGCGTGGACCCGAACGCGAACCCGTCCGAGGGCCAGTTCAAGGGCTTCTTCGGCTCGGACGGCCGCTCGAGCTTCGACGCGGGCCGGCAGTTCCCCAAGGTGCCGCACCTGCGCAACGCGTACCAGAAGGTCGGCATGTTCGGCGTGGCGTTCACCTCGGGCGCCACGGTGCCGCCGGACGCGTTCCTCGGCGACCAGGTGCGCGGCTTCGGCTACAACAGCGACGGCACCATCCCCACGCTGTTCCGCTTCGGCAGCGACTTCGACCTCAGCCTGCTCAACCCGGCGGGCATCCCTCACACGGAGGAGGCTCGCATCGCGAAGAAGAACATGGAGCAGTACATGCTCGTCCTGGAGAGCAACCTCGCTCCCATCGTCGGGCAGCAGGTGACGCTCACCTCAGGCAACGCCCACGTCGCGAGCCCGCGCATCACCTTGCTGCGCCAGCGCGCGGAGGCCGGTGAGTGCGACCTGGTGGCGAAGGGCCGGGTCTCCGACTACGACGCGGGCTTCCTCTACGTCGGGAACGGGCGCTTCAAGGGTGACCGGAAGACATGGCCGCTCGTCGCCGAGTCGGACCTGCGGCTGGCCGTCGTCCTGGGCAACGGGGTGATGACGTACACGTGCGTGCCTCCGGGCTCGGGCGTGCGCATCGGCCTGGACCGCGACGTCGACGGCCGCCTGGACGGAGACGAGCACGACTTGGGGCTGGACTCGGCGAGTGCCCTGAGCCTCCCGTGACGTGAAGCACACCGGCGGCTCGACGCTCGTTCGGGCCGCCGGTGCGGCCGCCGGCATGCACCCCAGGGCCATGCCGTGCGCCGGAGGGCGGGCGATAGCATCTTCTCCACCTGAGCCGGGTACCTCCGCCCGGCGATGAGGAGGAGCCCCCCATGGCCGCGACACGCCCCACCGTTGTCTTCATCCACGGTCTCTGGCTGCACGCGGAGAGCTGGAGGCCGTGGGTGGAGCTGTTCCGCGCGGCGGGTTACGACGCGGTGAATCCAGGCTGGCCCGAGGAGCCAGCCACCTTGGAGGAAGCACGCGCGCACCCCGAGCGCGTCGCCAACCGGGGCATCGCCGAGGTGGCCGAGCACTACGCGCGCATCCTCCGCACGTTCAGCACGAAGCCGATTGTGATTGGCCACTCCTTCGGCGGGCTGTTCGCCCAGAAGCTGCTCGGCATGAAGCTCGCCGCGGGGGCCGTGGCCATCGACCCGGCACAGATTCGCGGCGTGCTCCCGCTGCCCTTCGAGCAGCTCCGCAATACGCTGCCGGTGCTCGGCAACCCGCTCAACCTCAAGCGCGCGGTGGCCCTCACGCCCGAGCAGTTCCACCGGGGCTTCGCGAGCACCGTATCGAGGGAGGAGTCGGACGCGCTGCACGCGAAGTATGTGATTGCGTCGCCGGCCCGCCCACTATTCGAGGCGGCGGTGGCCAACCTCAACCCCTGGACACCGGCCCGCGTGGACGTCCGCGCGAGCCGTGGCCCGCTGCTCATCATCGGCGGGGGCAGGGATGGGACGGTGCCGGAGGTGGTGAGCCGCGCGGCGTACAACCTGTACCGCAAGTCGCCCACCGTGAATGACTACAAGGTGTTCCCGGACCGGGGACACTCGTTGGTCATCGACCGCGGCTGGAAGGAGGTCGCCGAGACGGTGCTCGAGTGGCTGTCGAGCCAGGGCCTGTCTCCCTCGGCGATGACGGAGGCGGCGTTCATGAAGGGAACGCCGTCCTCCGCGCACGAACCTCGCGTGCACTGACTCGGGGACTCAGGAAGCTCGCGGTGAGCGGCGGCGCAGCGCGAGCACGGCGCCCGCGAGCGCCACCACCAGCCACAGGGCCATGGCCCCCGGCCCCGTGGCGTTGCAGCCTCCGCCGCCCACGTCACCGTCGGTCGACGTGCCCGCGTCCGGAGCCGGCTGCGTGCCCGCGTCCGGAACCTCCGTGCCCGCATCCGGCGTGCCCGCGTCCGGCTCCTTCGTCAGCGTGCTCTCGTCGAAGTACGCGCCGCACGCCGGGTCCTCCGTCCCGCCCGCGCGCTGCGCCAGCGCCAGCACGTACGCACCCGCGCCGAAGCCCACCATGGGGGAGTTGAACTTGTACTTCCCGGTGTTCTCGTCGTACGTCTCCGCCACCGCGAGGTAGTTCTTCAGCGACTGGTCCTTCACCCACGCCAGCACGCGGTCCGCCCGCGCGGTGTCTCCCGCCAGGCGCTTGGCCACCGCGCCGCGCAGGCTGACGATGACCCACTCCGCGCTGTCGTACTCGCTGCCCCACGGGCTGACGTCCGCGCCGCCCGAGTGGTCATACCGGTCATCATTGCGCTGCCAGCCCGCGCCCGCCGGAGACGACAGCCGCAGGTCCATGCCACGCAGCGTGGCCGTCGCAATCTTCCCCTTCGGGTCGAACAGGCCGAAGGCGAACGCGTCGAACACCGCCGCGTCCCAGTAGCCCCGGCCCGTCTTCAGCTCCTCCAGGTTCGAGGCCAGCGCGAAGTTGGAGTCCGTCAGCTTCTCCGCCAGCGCGCGGCGGATGCTCTCGCCCGCGTTGCGGTAGCGCAGCGACCGGTCCGCGTCACCCTTGCGCTCGGCGAGCACCGCCGCGTCACACAGGCCGCGAGCCGCCGTGATGCTGGTGTACGCCCACGCGCGCTGCCGCCCGTTCCAGTGCGTCTCCCAGATGGACGAGTCCGGACGGATGAGCCCCGTCTCCGGGTCGATGAGCGCCAACAGCGCGTCCGCCACCTTCGTTGACACCGTGGCCCAGTAGTCATCCACCAGCGTCAGCTCCCCGGTGGTGCGCTCGTAGTGCCGCAGCGACCAGAGGAAGAGGCCGAAGCCGTCGAACTCCAGGTTGGGGCCGGAGTCGTTGAAGTCCGTCTCCTCCACGCCGAGGCCGTGGTAGCGCGTCAGGGTGATGACGTACGGCGGCATGTTGTACGACTGCAGCTCGCGCCAGTCACGGAACCGGCCGCTGTCCGCCTGGAGGTAGTACGCCAGCGCCGCGCGCGCGCTGTTGGTCATGCCCAGCGTCGACATCGCCGCGGCCGCGTAGGCGCCGTCCCGAATCCACGCATACGTCCACTGGCCCGGCGGAAGGCTGGCCAGCACCGCGCCCTGGCCCGCGTGCGCCACCCTCGCCGGCAGCGTCACCGGCGCGCCGTCGACTCCCTTGAAGCGCGTGCGGCGCACCTCGCCGTCCTTCGTCAGCCACTCGCGCAGGAAGGCATCGCTCTCGCGGACCTGCGCCATGGCCAGCACCACCGCCGACTGGCGCACCAGCGCCTCCTCGTCCTCCGACACACCCGCGGGCACCTTCACGAGGTCGCTCTGGATGCCCCCCCAGCGCGCCAGCTCCGCCTCCACCAGCGCCTTCGCGTCCGAGCTGCCCGCCCAGTCCGCCAGCCACTGCCGCGCCGTGTCCCCTGACTCCGGGTTGGCGTGGTGCGCGAAGGCCACGCCCGCCCACTTCTCCGCGCCCGCCGCGATGTCGCCCAGGTTGAACTGGTACGCCGTGGCCCAGCCCGTGCCCGAGGACGGCTGCGCCGTGAAGTCCTGCAGGTCCTGCGAGCCACCGTTGTTCACCACGTTGTAGCCACTCGCCGAGCCCGTGGCGCTCCCCAGCCACGCCGCCTTCTTCGCCACCGCGCCCAGCGGCCGCGCCACCAGCACGCCCGCGAAGCCCTTCTCCGAGAAGACGTCGCCGGACAGCTCCACCGTCTCGCCATTCTCGCCCGTCTCCGACATGACGCCCGGCCGGCCGAAGCCCAGGTGGAAGTTGTGGAGCGAGAAGGCGCTCACCCCCGTCACCGCCGCCGTGCCCGTGTTGCGCACGCGCAGCGCCATGACGAAGGAGGCATGAAACAGGCGCTGGGGCGCGAAGACGTACGTCGTCACCTCCAGCGTGCCCACCTTCTGCACCAGCATCGCCACGCCCGTGCCCGCCGTCTTCCCTGGCGCCCACGGCGCGTAGCCGCTGGCCTCCAGGTTGGCGTCCTGCGTGTTCAGCCACCGCTGCGTGCCGCCCGAGCGCAGGCCGAAGAACGCGTCGAAGAGCAAATCGCGCGTGTGCACCACCTGCGGCTGGCCGCCCGAGAAGACATCGGCGCCCGTCACGTCGATGACGGGCTCCTCGGTGGCGAAGAGGTGCTCGCGGAAGTGCGTCACCTTCTTCTGCTCCAGGTCCAGCATGACCGCACCGTGACCGTTGGAGGACGGAAGACGCAGGAAGGTGCGCTGGACGGCGACCTCGGCGCGGGCGGCGGGCGCGAAGGCACAGAGGAGGGCGAGGACGAGGGGCACCGCACAGCGGTACGGACGACGGGGGACGGGTTGCATGGCGCGGATTCTGGAGTGCTTCCGCCTCCGGGGCCAACGCCCGCCTCCAACGCGGGGCGGCAGCGGCCCCCGCGTTTTTTTCCCGCAACCGTGGCCGACTTCCTGTGTTGGAGGTCAGATAATACTGGATTATCTGGTATTTTAGGCTTGGCCGGTAGCGCTGGCGGTATGGGGTGTGGCGCGCTCCTGGTGTCTCAGGGAGATGTTCATGTCTGTCGTGCGTCGGGTCCTCGCGGCCCTGTTGCCGTGCCTCTTCCTTGTGGGAGGGCCCGCGCTCGCGCAGTCCTCGGGCGCCTTCGTCAACTGGGAGCACCCGCACGTGCACCCGCTGGAGCTCACGCCGGACGGCTCGAAGTTGCTGGCCGTCAACACGGCAGACAACCGGTTGTTGGTGTTCAACGTGACGGGCGGCACGCCCGTGCTGGCCGCGGCCATCCCCGTGGGATTGGACCCGGTGTCCGTGCGCGCGCGCGGCAACACGGAGGCGTGGGTCGTCAACCATGTCTCGGACAGCGTCAGCATCGTGGACCTCGGCACGCTCAACGTGCGGGTGACGGTGCCCACCGACGACGAGCCCGCGGACGTCGTCTTCGCCGGCAGCCCGCAGCGCGCGTTCATCTCCTGCTCGCAGGTGAATCGCGTGCTGGTGGTGGACCCGGCCAATCCGCTCGGGACTCCCACGCGCGTGGCCATCGGCGGCGAGGAGCCTCGCGCCCTGGCGGTGAATGCCGCGGGCACGCAGGTGTACGCGGCGTTGTTCGAGTCCGGCAACCGCAGCACGGTGCTCGGCGGCGGCAACGCGATGGGGGGCGGCGGCTTTCCTCCCAACGTGGTGAGCAGCAGCGCCAGCCCGTATAGCGGCGCGAATCCTCCGCCCAACTCGGGCACGTCCTTCAACCCGGCGCAGAAGTCCGGCAACCCCACGCCTCCGCCGGTGGGCCTCATCGTGAAGAAGAACGCGAGCGGCCGGTGGATGGACGACAACGCGCATGACTGGACGGCGCTCGTCTCCGGCGCCAACGCGTCGGCCTCGGGGCGGCGCGTGGGCTGGGACATCGTGGACCGTGATTTGGCCATCATCAACACGTCCACGCTGGCGGTGACGTACGCCACGGGGTTGATGAACCTGAACATGGCGCTGGCCGTGCAGCCGAACGGCCGTGTGTCGGTGGTGGGCACGGACGCCATCAACGAGGTGCGCTTCGAGCCCAACGTCAATGGCCGCTTCCTGCGCGTGGTGGGCGTCTCCTTGGACCCGGCCTCGCCGACGACGGCGGCCCGCTTCGACCTCAACCCGCACCTCACGTACACCTCCAGCACGGTGTCCCAGGCCACGCGGAACCTGTCGGTGGGCGACCCGCGCGGCGTGGCGTGGAACGCGGATGGGACGCGCGCCTACGTGACGGGCATGGGCTCCAACAACGTCATCGTGGTGGACAACACCGGCGCGCGCGTCACGCAGGTCAACGTGGGCGAGGGCCCCACCGGCGTGGTGCTCAACGGCACGCGGCTCTACGTGCTCAACAAGTTCGCCGCGAGCGTGTCCGTGGTGGACACGACGTCCAACACCGAGGTGGCTCGGGTGCCCTTCTTCGACCCGTCCCCCGGTGCCATCAAGGTGGGCCGGCAGCACCTGTATGACACGCACAAGGGCTCGGGCCTGGGGCATGTCGCGTGTGCGTCGTGTCACATCGACGGCCGCATGGACCGGTTGGCTTGGGACCTGGGCAACCCGGCCGGCGACATGAAGGCCGTCACCGGCCAGAACCTGGGCATGGGCGTGCCGGGCCTCACCACGGGCTTCCAGCCGTGGCACGCGATGAAGGGGCCGATGACGACGCAGACCCTCCAGGACATCGTCGGTCAGGAGCCCCTGCATTGGCGCGGCGACAGGGCGGGCCTGGAGGAGTTCAACGGCGCGTTCACCAGCCTCCAAGGGGACGACGCGCAGCTCACCGTGGTGGAGATGCAACAATTCGAGGACTTCCTCGCCACGCTGACGTTCCCTCCGAATCCGTTCCGCAATTTCGACAACTCGCTGCCCACGAGCCTGCCGCTGACGGGGCACTTCACGACGGGGCGCTTCGGCGCGGCGGGGCAGCCGCTGCCCAACGGCAACGCGCAGCGTGGGTTGAACATGTATCGGCCGCCGAGGCTGCTCGACGCGGGGCGGCTGGCGTGCTCCGCGTGTCACACGCTGCCCACGGGCATGGGCACGGACATGACGTGGAACGGGAGCCAGTTCGTGCCCTTCCCCGTGGGCACGAATGGCGAGCACCACAGCGCGCTCGTCTCGGTGGATGGCTTCACCAACGTGACGATGAAGATTTCGCAGCTCCGCAACCTCTACGAGAAGGTCGGCATGGACTTCACGCAGACGTCGAACGTGGCGGGCTTCGGCTTCGCGCACGATGGCGCCGTGGACTCGATTGCGCGCTTCATCACCGAGCCGGTGTTCAACCTGACCAGCGACCAGGAGGTCGCCGACCTGGTGGCGTTCCTCCTGTCCTTCTCCGGCTCGGACTTGCCGAAGGGCTCGGCGACGGCGATTCAGGAGCCGCCCGGGCCCAACAGCAAGGACACGCACGCGGCGGTGGGACGGCAGGTGACGCTGTCCTCCGCGAGCCCCACGGCGGCGCAGCTCGCCACGGTGTCCACCTTCTTGTCGCTCGCGGACAACGGGAAGGTGGGCGTGGTGGTGAAGGGCAACCAGGGCGGCCTCGCCCGGGGCTACGCGTACATGGGCAGCGGCGTGTTCCAGGCGGACCGGGCCGCGGAGACGGTGACGGCGTCGCTGCTCCAGACGCTGGGGCGCACGGGCAACGAGCTCACCTACACGGTGGTGCCCAAGGGCTCCGAGGTCCGCATCGGCATCGACAGGGATTTGGACGGCGCGCTGGACCGGGACGAGCTCGACAAGGGCACCCGGCCGGACGACGCGAGCAGCAAATAGCCCACCCATTTGCGTGCGGGTCGTCGCACCATGCGGCCCGCACACCGGTAGCTCGAGGCAGTACTGCTCGAGCTGCCGGCTTTATTTCGAAGGAGATGTCACATGATGAAGCTCGCGGGAGCGCTGTGCGCGGTGGTGCTGTGGACGGGGTGTGGCGGCCAGGAGGAGCAGGTGACTCCGGAGCCGACGAGTCCCCTCGGTGTCACCGAGGCCGGGCTGTCCACTCCCGTCCTCTTCGGCAGCCTGCCGGGGCTGTCCAACGCGACGGCCCGCCAGATTGCCGCGCAGGGCTTCAACGCCGCCTCCCCCTGGGTCGCCTACTACCAGCACACTCCGGACCAGATGAACTGGTGGGCTTATGTGCCCGAGGGCTTCTATTACATCGAGTCCTACACCGTGATTGAGCAGTGCGGCGGCCGCGTCTACTCGAACGGCTCCTTCGTGCTCGAGTATTGTTTCATGCGCAGCTACGGGCTCTGACCCTCCCCGTCGAGCCGTGACAACCCATGGTGACTCCTCGGGTTTTGTTACACGGCGCGGTGCGTAGAACCTGAATCACCGTTCAGCCCGGAGCCTCCGGGCTGGCGCCCATACGCAACGCATTGGCGCCGATAATTACCAAGAAATGAGATTCACTCCGTTCCTACTTCTGCGCGGCGTCCGCCACCATGCCGCGGCCGAAGGGGAATCATGATTTCACTCGCCTGGCCCATTTGGTTCTGGAAGAGGGTCGCGACCTGGTTGCGCATCCTGATGACCCAGGTCCTCTATATCGCTCCGCTCTTCTGGTTCATGGAGCTGGCGCAGAACCTGGCCTGGCGACAGGTGAACGAGGACTGGGGCTGGGTGTTCCCCGAGTCGCCCTACCACTGGTTCTCCTTCGGGAGCCTCATCCTCTGGGCCGGGTGCGTGGCCCTGCTGTGGAGCCTGCACTACTTCTGGTTCTACCCGCGCCGCATGAAGGTGTGGACGCGCATCGCCATCGGCACCGCGTTCACCTTCGTCGGTGAGTGGTTCGGCGGGTTCATGGCCGACAAGGTCTTCGGCCACACGCTCCAGGTGTGGCCCGGCTCGCCGCTCGTCTACGTGCACTGGTGCGCCGTCTTCTTCTGGCTGAGCAACTGCATCGTCTACCACCTCGTCACCGTCAACGTGGTGGACCTCACCCCCGCCTACGACTCGCCGCCCGACGAGGCTCCCGCCGCTCAGACGGCCTGAGCTTCCTGGCACGTGGCTGTCCCCCGGGCCGCTCCCGGACCTCACTGGGGTCCGCGGGCGGCCCGTGACGTTTCCCGGCTCCGGTTGACCGCGTTACGGTGCGCCCCCAAGCTCAACCAAATGGTTCAACGTCAGGAAGAGCGGCTGGATGCCGTGTTCCATGCGCTGGCGGACCCGACGCGGCGGGGAATGCTGCACAGCCTCGCCGGGGGTGAGCGCAGCATCGGCGAGCTGGCCGCGCCGTTCCGCATGTCCTTCGCGGGGGCGTCCAAGCACGTGAAGGTGCTGGAGAAGGCGGGGCTCGTCCACCGGACGGTGGAGGGACGCACGCACCGGTGCCGGCTCGCTGCCGAGCCCCTGGCCGGGGCGCTCGACTGGCTGCGCTTCTACGAGCGCTTCTGGACGGACAGCCTGGACGCGCTGGAGCGAGAGCCGCGCGGGTCTGCTTCATCTCGCAAGCCTGGAGGCTCGCGTGGGTGAGCAGTTACGTTCTCCGCGAGCCGGTGGAGCGCCGCGCGGGTGCGGACACCGCGCGGGCGAGCCTGCGCACTGCCTCGGTGAGCTCGCGAGGGTTGAGGGCGGCGAAGCCCATTCGCAGCGCGGGCAGGGGCGTGCCGTCGAAGCTGAAGGCGCTTCCTGGCTGCACGGCCACGCCCTCCTCGAAGGCTCTCGTGGCCCAGGCCCGTGCGTCGAGCGAGGTGGAGGCCCAGAGCGTGAGGCCTCCGGCGGGCGGCGTCGCGTGCAGGGCCTGGGGCAGCTCGCGCCGGAGCGCCTGCACCAGCGCGTCGCGACGCTCCCGGTATTCGGCTCGCACGCGCCGCACGTGACGGGACACCTCGCCGTCTTCGAGCAACTCCGCCACCGCGGCTTCCAGCGCGGTTTCTCCCTGACGGTCCACCGTCTCACGAATGGCGAGCGCGCGTTCGAGGAAGGCACGCGGCGCCACGAGGTAGCCCAGGCGCAGGCCGGGCGCGAGCACCTTGGACAGCGTCCCCACATACACCACGACTCCGGCGCGGTCGGCGCTGGCCAGGGGCAGCACGGGCCGGCCCTCGTAGTGGAACTCGTGGTCGTAGTCGTCCTCGATGAGTGCCACGCGCTCTCGCGCCGCCCAGTCGAGGAGCCGGAGCCGGCGCGCGGCGGAGAGCGTGACGGTGGTGGGGTACTGATGGTGGGGCGTGAGGTACACGGCGCGCAGGGGCGCCTGCGCATGCGCGCGAGCGAGGGCATCCACGTCCAGGCCCTGCGCATCCACGGGCACGGGGACAAGGCTCGCGCCGGCCAGCCGCAGCACCTCCCAGGCGGGTGGATAGCCCGGCGTCTCCACCGCGACGCGCGCGCCCGGTGAGAGCAACGTGCGCGCCGCGAGGTCCAGCGCCCCCTGGCTGCCTCGGGTGACGAGGAGCCCATCCTCATCGAGCGCGAGGCCGCGTGTCTCGGAGAGCATCTGCGCGAGCGCGCGGCGCAGCCCCGCGTGTCCCCGGCCATCCGTGTAGTCGAGCAGCCGTGGGCCATGACGGCGCAGGGCGCGGCGGAAGGCGCGTACGAGCATCTCCGTGGGGACGAGCCGCGTGTCCGGTGCGCCCGCCGACAGGGCCAGCACACCGCGAGGGAGCGACTCACGGCCTCGCGGGCGGTCCGAGAGTGAGAAGCCAGGCGCATCCGGGCGTGGAACTGGCCCGAGCAGGGGCGCGGCAGGACGCGGCCGCGAGTCCGGCAGCTCGCGAGAGACATACGTTCCCTGCGCCGGGCGCGTCTCCAACCAGCCCTGCGCTTCGAGCTCGCCAAGCGCGGCGAGCACCGTGTTGCGGTGCACGCCCAGCTCCCGTGCCATCGTGCGCGAACCGGGCAGCGGTGCACCGGGCTTCAACCGCCCGCGCCGCACATCCTCTTCGAGCGCGCGCGCAATCTGGAGGAAGAGCGGCACACCCGAGTCCGGGTCGAGCGGGACGGGGAAGGACCAGGCGCGCATGGTGGGCGCTAGCGTAGCTCCTGCCGGAAGTGGAAGCTGCTGATGTGCATGCCCTCGCGGAAGTAGAAGCGGTGCGCGCGGGTGCGGTGCGTGCCGCTGTCGAGCTCCAGGGTATTGCAGCCCGCCGCCTTCGCCCGCTCGCGCAGCCAGCCGAGCAGGAGCGCACCGTGGCCTCGCGAGCGCAGCTCCGAGTCGGTGATGAGGTCGTCCACGTACAGGTGCAGCCCCGAGTGCAGCATCTCGATGAACCGCCAGCCGGCCACCGCGCGCACCTGCCCGTCCTCCCGGACACAGGCGAGCTGGTAGCCACCCGTGCTCATGCGGCGCCACATGGCGAGGAACGTGGCCTCATCCAGGTGCGGACGCAGCTGGTGCACCACCCGGAAGCACGCGGCGGCGTCCGCCTCCGTCTTCACCTCGAGTACTTCGGCCTTCATGCGGACCTCCTGGAACAAGAGGTCCCGGAGCCTGCGTCCGGACTGGTCTGTCCGAAAGGACCAGAAACGAGAAGTCGGATGGACCAGCCGCCAGGGTGGGACGGCTACGACTCCGCGTCCTGTGTTGCCCGGGTGTCGCCCTTCGCGGCGGCCGGTGCGGTGGCTTCCGGCGCCGTCGCGGGGTTGCCTCCCTGCTGCGCGGCCTGCTGCAAGAGCGCGGCGGCCTGAGCTGGGACGACGGACTGCTCCGGAAGCATGGGCTGCGTGGGCACCACCGCCGTCGCGGGCAACACCGGCTGCGCGGGCACTACCGTCGTGGGCTGCACCGGCTGCGCGGGGACCGCCGCCATCGCGGGCTGCGCGGCCGGCTGGGTGTCCGCGGCAGTTCGCCGCGCCTGCTGCTGGCCGAAGATGTAGCCGCCCACCGTGCCCAGCAACGTGCCAAGCACCGCGCGGTCAATCTTCTCTCCCGTGCCGAGGATGATGATGGTCAGCAGCAGGAAGGCCATGCCAATCATCTCCACGAGGATGCGCTGGTGGAAGATGGTCTGCTGCACCTCGGGCTTGAACAGCAGCGTGGCGAGGTAGAGCAGCAACAGCACGACGACCATGATGATGATGGCCCACGTCAGCCGCCCATCCGTCTCGAACTTCTTCACCTGACGCGCGTCCAGCTCCGCGCTCAACGTGTCGATGGCGGCCTGCGAGTCCTTCACCTGCTTGCCGCGCACTTCGATGGCGACCTGCGTGCGGTCGATGATGCCCTGCCACACCTTCGCCACCGCCTCCTGGTCCTGGGCGAAGAGCCGCTCCAGCTCGCCCATGGAGAGCGTCTTCGCGCGCTCGGAGGCGCCCGCGAGCGCCTCCTTCATCTGCTCGACGAACACATCCGGCGTCATCCCGGAGTCGCGACCCGTCTGCGGGAAGCGGAGCATCTGGAGCTCGTTCGAGCTCGGCAGCAGGATGCGCTTGGGCTCGCCGTACACCTCGTCGATGAGCGGGGTGCGCTGCCCCTCATCGATGAGGCGCGGCAGGAAGTCCGCCAGCGCGTAGGACATGGCGTCGACCAGCTCGTACGAGGAGCGCTCCAGCCGCGAGTAGACGTCCTTCGTTGGCAGGCCGCCTCGAGCCGTCGCATCGCTGACCGCGGTGAAGTCCTTCTGGAAGCGCGTGAGCAGGGGCGCCATCCGAGCCGTGTCGAGCTTCTGTGCCCGGACGTCCGCCTGCCGTGCCCGCGCCTTCTGGAGCTCATGGCGGAGGATGGTGAGGTCGGACTCGGCCGTCTCCAGCCGCTTCTGCTCGGTGGCCATCCGCGTCTGGATGAGCCCCGTCGACTGCTTCGACAGGTCCTCCTCCACCTCGGACACGGGGTCCGCCGCCAGCGCCGTCCCCATCAGGCTCCAGACCAGGAGCACGGCCATCCGTCCTGCATTCATGGTGTTCACCCCGGAGGAACGGACCCGGCCCCGGAAGTTCCCGGCCCGCGTCCGCCACGTGGCGCCCATCCTAGGGACGGCGCCCCACGGCCTCCAAATCGACGCCCCCGGGTAGGGGCTACCAGCAGGCCAGCAACTCAGCCCTGGCTCGCCGCCAGCCCCGGCGTGTCCAACGGCAGCTTCAGCCGCGCGCGGCACCCGCGTCCCTCGGGCCGGTTCTCCAGCCTCAAGCCTCCGCCGTGCGCCTCCGCAATCTGCCGGCTCAGCGCGAGGCCGATGCCGCTGCCCTGCGGCTTCGTGGTGAAGAACGGCACGAAGAGGTTGCCCGTGTCCGCGAGGCCGGGGCCCTCGTCCTCCACCCAGACCTCCACCGCTCCGGGTGACAGCACCGCCCAGGACACCCAGACGTTGCCGCTCTCGGACACGGACTGCACCGCGTCCACCGCGTTGCGCACCAGGTTGATGAGGAGCTGCTCCAACTGGTCCGCGTCCCCGCGCAACACCAGCGCCGGACCCGCGCGCACGCCCACCGGCCGGCGCTTCTCCAGCGCCGCCACCCGCCGCACCCAGCCGTCCACCTCCACGTCCGCCAGCACCGGAGGTGGCAGCCGCGCCAGCCGCGCGTACGCCGACATGAAGCGCCCCAGCGCCTCCGAGCGCCTCGCGATGATGCCCAGCCCGCTCTTCGCGTCGTCCTCCCAGTCCGAGGGACGCGGCTCTTGCACCAGCGTGTCCCGCAGCGCCTCGGCGATGGAGCCAATCGGCGCCAGCGAGTTGTTGATTTCGTGGCTCAGCACCCGCACCAGCCGGCGCCACGCCTCGCGCTCCTGCTCGCGCAGCGCCAACCGCAGGTCCGACAGCACCACCAGTTGGTGCGGCAGGCCGCCCTCGCGGAACGTGCCTCGCCGCAACTCGTACGGGCCGCCCTCCTCCGCGAAGGAGCGAGTGAGCCGCCTCGGCGCCGGGCCCTCCAGCAAATCAGACAGCCCCAGCGCCTCCGCGCCCTTCCCCATCAACTGCGAGCGCGACTGGCCCAACAGCCGCTCACCCGCGCGATTCACGAGCTTCAGCGTGCCCTCGCCGTCGAAGGCCAGCACGCCGACGTCGATTTCCTCCATCACCTGCTCCAGGAGCGCGCCCGCCTCCAGCGCTCCCAGCCGCTGCTCGCGCAGCGTGTCGCCCAGCGCGTTGACCTCCAGCAGCACCTCGCCCAGCGCGTCGCCGGCCCTCGCGCCACGGCCGCGCACGGAGTAGTCCCCCTCGCGCAGCCCGGCCAGGAGATTCGCCACCGCGTGCAGCGGGCGCACCACGCGCTCGCGCACCAGCAGGCCCACGCCCAGGAACATGCCCACCACCAGCGTGGTCAGCGTCCACTGCACCTTGGGCGAGAAGTCCCCCGTCCACACCAGCGCGAGCGACGCCACCGAGCCCGGCAGGCCCGCGAGCCATGCCAGGCCGAGCACCTGCATGTCGTGCTGCGGCGGCCCGCGCTTCTGCTTCACCGAGCTCCCTTGATGCCGTAGTGCTGCAGGCGCCGGTACAGCGCACTGCGCGACAGGCCCAGGCCCTTGGCGGCCTCGCTCACGTTGCCCTCGTGCCGCGCCAGCGCGCGCTCGATGAGGTAGCGCTCCACCTCCTCCAGCGTCATCTCCTCCAGCCGCGACGCGCCCTCACGCGAGGCCCGCTTGAGCAGCAGGTCATCCGCCGTCACCTCGTCCCCCGCCGCCATCAGCAGCGCGCGCTCCACCGCGTGCTCCAACTCGCGCACGTTGCCCGGCCACGCGTACGCCAGCAGCGCCTCCAGCGCCCCAGGCGACAGCCGCATCGCGGGCCGCCCGTAGCGCCGGCCGTGCTCCGACAGGAAGTGCGCCGCCAGCAGGGGAATGTCCTCGCGCCGCTCGCGCAGCGCCGGCAACTGGAGCTCCACCGTGTTGAGGCGATAGAGCAGGTCCTCGCGGAAGCGCCCCTCCGCCACCGCCTTGGACAGGTCCACGTTGGTGGCGCTCACCACGCGCACGTCCACCTTGCGCGTCTTCGACGAGCCCACCGGGTGCAATTCGCCCGTCTGCAACACGCGCAGCAGCTTGGCCTGCTGCGACAGCGGCATGTTGCCAATCTCGTCCAGGAAGAGCGTTCCGCCGTCCGCCAGCTCGAAGCAGCCGATGCGGTCCGTCTTCGCGTCCGTGAAGGCGCCCTTCACGTGGCCGAAGAGCTCGCTCTCGAAGACGCCCTCGGAGAGGCCGCCCGAGTTCACCGCCACGAAGGGCCGGTCCGCCCGCGACGAGGACGCGTGGAGCAGCCGCGCCACCACTTCCTTGCCGGTGCCGTGCTCGCCCGTCACCAGCACGTTGGCGCCGGACGGGGCCACGCGCTCGATGAGGCGGCGGATGGGCTGCATGGCGCGCGACTCGGACACCATGGTGGGCAGGCCGCCCTGGCCGCGCCGCAGGTGCTGGTTCTCCTCCTCCAGCCGGCGGCTGCGCTTCAGCGCGCGGCCCAACTCCAGCTGCGTGCGCAGCGTGGCCAACAGGCGCGTGTTGTCCCACGGCTTCTGCACGTAGTCGCGCGCGCCGCCGCGCATGGCCTCCACCGCGCCCTCCACGCTGCCCCAGGCCGTCATCACCACCACCGGCAGCGACGCGTCCTGCGCACGGATGCGGCCCAGCAGGTCCATGCCCTCCCTGCCGGACGTCGTGTCGCGCGCGTAGTTCAGGTCCATGAGGACGAGGTCCACGTCCTCGGCCTCCAGCGTGGCCAGCGCACCCTGCGGAGACTGGGAGGTGACGACGGCGTACCCGTCACGCTTGAGGAGCAGCCGCAGCGCCTCCAGCACGTCGGCCTGGTCATCGGCGACGAGGATGCGGGGCGGCCGGGGAGCGGCGGGGGCCGGAGCGGCGGGAGGGAGAGGATTGGAGATTTGGGGAAGGGGCTCGGACACGGAAGTTACCCAGGGCAAGAATGCGCCAGAAAACGGGCGGCGTCAGCCGCGACGAAGGACAGAGGCCGGGTCCACACTGGCCGCCCGACGAGCCGGCAGCCAGCTCGCCAGCCAGGCGGTGGCCAACAGGAGCAGCGCCACGGAGGAGAGCACCGAAAGGTCCAGCGAGCCCACGCCGTACAGCAGGCCCTCCATCACCCGGTGCGTCGCGAGCGCCCCGGTCAGGCCCAGCCCGAGCCCGAGGCCCACGCGCCGCAGCGCCTGCCCCACCACCAGCCGCAGCACGTCCCGCCGCTGGGCTCCCAGGGCCATGCGCACGCCCATCTCGTGCGAGCGCTGCGCCACCGCGTAGGACATGACGCCGTAGATGCCCACCGCCGCCAGCACCAGCGCCAGCACGCCGAAGGAGCCCAGGAGCACCGTGCGGAAGCGCGGCCGGGACAGGTCCAACGACAGCCGGTCCTCCATCGTGGTGGGCTGCGCGAGCGCCACCGAGGAGTCCACCGCGCGCAACTCCTCGCGCACCACGGCCTCCAGCGCCAGCGGCGACAGGCCCGGCGCGGCCTGCACCGCGAGCTGCCCGCTCGAGGACAGCCCACCCATCTCCTGCTCCAGGGGCAGATACACCGTGGGCTCCTGGCCGGCCTCCACGCCGTCATAGGGCACGTCGCCCACCACGCCCACCACCGTCAGCCACAGCGGGTTGCCCTGCGCATCGTCTCCACCGAAGGTCACCCGCCGGCCCAGCGGGTCCTGGCCCGGGAAGACTTCGCGCGCGAAGTGCTCGCTCACCACCATGACGCGCGAGACACCGCCCTTGTCCGCCTCGGTGAGGCGGCGGCCCGCGAGCAGCGGCACACGCAGCGCCTCCAGGAAGCCGGGAGAGGAGGTGTTGACGAGGGCGCTGGGCCGGTTGGGCACATCCTCCGTCCCCTCCACCCAGTAGCCCGAGCGACGGATGTCATAGCCGCCCGGAAGGCTCTGGCCCACGCCCGCGGCGGCCACCTCCGGCCGCGCGGCGAGCCGGGACATCAGGTCGCGGTAGAACACCGCCGCCCGCGCCTTGTCGTTGTAGGGGGTGTCCGGCAGGGACAGCCGCGCCACGAAGACGCCATGCGGGTCCAGCCCCGGGTCCACCTGGTGCAACCGCCAGAAGCTCTTCAGCATCAGCCCCGCGCCGGTGACGAGCACCAGCGCCAGCGCCACCTCCGCCACCACCAGCACCGCGTGCGTGCGCCCGCGCGTGGCCTCCGTCGCGCCCTGGCCCAGCACCGTCCCCGGGTTGAGCTGGGTGCGTTGCAGCGCCGGGGCCAGCCCCACGCCCACACCCGTCAGCAGCGTCACGCCCAGCGTGAAGAGGAGCACCCGCCCCTGCACCGCCACGTCGCCGCCGCGCGGCAGGTTGTTGGCGCCCAGGGCCAGCAGCAAATCGGTACCCCACAGCGCCAGCAGTACGCCGCCCAGGCCGCCCAGCAGCGCCAGCATCAGGCTCTCCGTGAGGAGCTGCCGCACCAGCCGCCCCCGCCCGGCGCCCAGCGCCACGCGGATGCCCAGCTCGCGCTGCCGCGACGCCGCGCGCGCCAGCTGCAGGTGCGCCACGTTGGCCGCCGCCAGCAGCAGCACCAGCGCCACCGCGCCCAGCAGCACCCACAGCGCCAGGCGCACGTTCCCGGTGAGCCGGTCGGCATAGGCCACCAGGCCCAAATCCAGCGAGGCGTCCTCCTTCAGCAGGGCCGGAGCAAGGCCCGCAAGCTCCTGGCGCGCGGACTCCAACGTGGCGCCGGGCGCCAGCCGCCCCGTCACGACGAAGGCCCGGTAGCCGCGCTGCGTGCGCGCCTCGGAAGTGGCCGCGCCCACCAGGCTGTCATACGGCACCCAGACGGCAATCGTCGGCTGCGGCACCTGGAAGGCGGGCGGCATCACCCCCACCACAGTGTACGGCTGCCCGCTCAACGTCAGCGTGCTGCCCAGGATGTCCTGGCGCCCACCCATGGCCTGCCACTGCCCGTAGGACAGCACCGCCACCTGGGCGCGCTGCTCCTCGGGCGTGAAGGTACGCCCGAGCAGGGCCGGCACGCCGAAGGCGCCGAAGAAATCGCCCGCCAACACCGTGCCGCGAATCTGCTGTGCGTCGCCCTTGCCGGTGACGTTGAACAAGTCGTTGGAGTACGCCGTCAGCGACACCATCTGCGTCGACTGGCGCGCGATGTCGTCGAACGTCATCAGGCTGTAGCGCGGGGAGATGCGCTGCGTCTGCTCCGCGCCGAGCGTCACCACCCGGTCCGGCTCCTTGAAGGGCAGCGGCCGCAGCAGCACCGCGTCCACCACGCTGAAGAGCGCCGTCGTCGCGCCGATGCCCAGCGACAGCACCAGCACCGCCGCCACCGTGAACACGGGCGACTGGCGCATCGTGCGCAGCGCGTACCGAAGGTCCATTTTCAAGTCGCTCAACATGGGCGCGCCTCTCGCTCAGGACTTCTGCAGCCAGCCGTCCGCGAGCTGCACCACGCGGTGGCCATAAGCTGCGTTGGCGTCCGAGTGCGTCACCTGCACAATCGTGGTGCCGTCCCGGTTGAGGTTCTGGAAGACCTCCATGATTTGCTTCGCCTGGGCGGAGTGGAGGTTGCCCGTGGGCTCGTCCGCCAGCAGCACCTTGGGGTTGGCGATGAGCGCGCGGGCGATTCCCACGAGTTGCTGCTGTCCACCGGAGAGCTGCGAGGGGAAGAGGTCCTTCTTCCCGACGAGTTGGAAGCGGTCCAGCATGTCGCCCACCAGCGCCTCGCGCTCGCCGCGCTTGAGGTTGCGGTAGGAGAGCGGCACCTCCAGGTTCTCCGCCACGGTGAGGTTGTCCAGCAGGTGGTACTGCTGGAAGACGAAGCCGATGGTGCGGCGCGACAGCTCGGCGCGCTCCTTCGGCTTCATCGCGTGCACGGCCTGACTGTCGAGCGTGTACTCGCCCGTCCACTCCGCGTCGAGCATGCCCATGATGGACAGCAGCGTGGACTTGCCCGCGCCGGACGGGCCCATCAGCGTGACGAACTCACCGGGCTGGATGTCCAGGTCGATGCGGCGCAGCACCCAGGCGCGGCCGCCGGCCAGGGGGTAGGACTTCTCGATGTTGCGGAGCGAAATGAGGGGTTGGGACATGACTCTCTCGGGCGCTCACTCGGAGCGAAGGGCAATGATGGGGTCCACCTTCGTGGCCCGGCGCGCGGGCAGCCACGTGGCGAGCAATGCCACACCCGCCAACAGCACGGCGACACCGACGAAGGTCCATGGGTCATACGCCGTCACGCCATAGAGCAGCGCATTCAGCAGCCGCGCGAGGCCCAGTGACAGCGCGAGGCCCACCGCCACGCCCAGGCCGGCGAGCTTCAGGCCCTGGCCCAGCACCAGCGTGAGCACATCCTTACGTGCCGCACCGAGCGCCATGCGAATGCCCATCTCCCGCGTGCGCTGCGCCACCGAGTAGCCGATGACGCCGGAGATTCCGAGCGCCGCCAGCAGCAGCGCGGTGCCCGCGAACAGCCCCATCAACACGGCCGACAGCCGGCGCGAGCCGATGGACTCGTCCACCAGCCGCACCATGGGCGCCACGTTGAACAGCGGCAGGTTGCCGTCGAGCCCGCGCACCTCGTTCTCAATCGCCGTGCGCAGGAGCTCGGGGTTGCCCGACTTCGCGCGCACCACGAGGTTGACGTTGGAGATGGGGAGCTGCGCCGCCGAGTAGTACGCCATCGGCTTCGCGGGCGCGTCCAGCCCCCACTCGTGCACGTCGTCGACGATGCCCACCACCGTGGTCCACTGGGCGTTCTTCTGGTGCAGCTTCACCCGCTGGCTCATCGCATTGCCCTGCGGCCAGTAGAGGTCCGCGAAGGCCTTGTTGATGACCACCACCCACGGCGCGCTCGCGTCGTCCGTCTCCTGCAGCATGCGCCCATCGAGCAGCCGCACCCGCAGCGTGCGCAGGTAGTCCGCCGTCACCTGGCGCTTCTCCACCGCCGGCCACACCTCGTTCGGCGCGCGCGTCCGGCCCTCGACGTCGAAGCTGGTGTCGCTGCGGCCGCCCAGGGGCAGCAGGTTCGTGGCGCCCGCGGACTCCACGCCGGGCAGCCCCTTGATGCGGGCCAGCAACTCGCGCACGAAGACCTCGCACTTCTCCGGCGTCCCGTAGCTCGCGCGCGGCAGCGCGACGCGACCGGTGAGCAAGCCCTCGGGCGTGAAGCCCGCCTCCACCTCGCTCAGCGCCTGGAGGCTCTTCGCGAAGAGGCCCGCGCCCACCAGCAGCACCAGCGCGAGCGCCACCTGCGCCACCACCAGTCCCGCGCGCAGCCGGCCCGCCTTCTTGCTGTCCGTGCCTCGCGTGCCCTCGCGCAGCGTGCTGTTCAGGTCCGCGCGGCTCGCCTGGAGCGCCGGCACGAGGCCAAAGCCCAGGCCCGTCGCGAGCGACACGCCCGCCGTGAAAAGCACCGACATCATGTCCAGCCGCACCTCTTCCGCGCGCGGCAGGCCGTCACCCACGATGGTCAGCAGCAGGTCCGTGCCCCACAGCGCCAGCAGCAGGCCGAGCACACCGCCCACCAGCGACAGCACCAGGCTCTCCACCAGGAACTGCGCCACCAGGCGCTTGCGGCCCGCGCCCAGCGCCGCGCGGATGGACACCTCGCGGCTGCGCGACGCCGCGCGCGCCAGGAGCAGGTTCGCCACGCTGCTGCACGCCACCAGCAGCACGAAGCCCACCGCGCCGAGCAGCAACCACAGCGTGCCGCGCACGTCGCCCACCACCTCGTCGTTCAGCGACTTCACGGTGATGGCCCAGCCGCCGCCCTTGTAGTTCCCCTCGTGCGTGGTCTGCTGCTCCGAGGCCACGCGCGCCATGTCCGCCTTCGCCGCCTCCAGCGTCATGCCGGGCTTCATCCGCCCCACCACGCTGAGGTAGCGGTTGCCGCGCGAGCCTTCCGCCAACTGCTCCGGCGTGGGCGCGAAGGGCGCATACACATCCGTGCCCGCCGGGTACTCCGCGCCGCGCGGCAGCACGCCCACCACCGTGTACGACTCACCGTCGAGCTGCAGCGTGCGGCCCAGCACCTTCGGGTCCTGCGCGAAGTGCGTGCGCCACGCCTTGTGCGTCAGCACCAGCACGTGCTCCCTACCCGGCGTCTCCTCCTCCTCGGAGAAGCCCCGGCCCAGCATCGGCGTCACGCCCAGCGTGGGCAGGAGCGAGGGCGAGGAGAACGTCACACTGAGCCGCTGCGGCACGTCGCCGCCGGTGAGAGTGACGTCATCGTCGTAGTAGGCCCCCACCGACGAGAAGGCCCTCGGCAGCGTGGTGTAGTCCCGGTACTCCGGCACGGACACGGAGATGTCCGCGAGGTTCGCCGCGTGGAAGTTGCCCTTGATGTGGACCAGCCGCTCCGGCTGGGTGAAGGGCGGGTCCTTCAGCAGCACCCCATTCACCACGCTGAACACCGCGCTGTTGGCGCCAATGCCGAGCGCCAACGCGAGCACCGCCACCAGCGCGAAGCCGGGGCTCTTTCGCAGCGTGCGCAGCGCGTACCGAACGTCCTGGAGGAGCGTTTCCATGGAACTCCCGAAGGCAGACCCCGCCCGGGCCCGCCCCTTCTTCAGGAGCGGATGCGGACGGGGCACGAGGTGGGGGACTTCAGTGGCTTCAGCGGCGCTGCTCGTCCTGCACGACGCGGCCGTCGAAGAGGCTCACCGTGCGCGTGGCGACGCGCGCGTGCGCCGGGTCGTGCGTCACCATGCAGATGGTGGCGCCCCCCTTGTGCAGCTCGGAGAGCAACTGCATCACCGCCTCGCCGTTCTTCGAGTCGAGGTTACCGGTGGGCTCGTCGGCCAGGAGGATGAGCGGGTCTCCCGCCACCGCGCGCGCCACGGCCACGCGCTGCTGCTGACCACCGGAGAGCTGGCCCGGCATGTGCCGCGCCCGGTGCGCCATGCCCACCTTCTCCAGCGCCTTCTCCACCCGCTGCTTGCGCTCCGCCGCGGGCATGCCCCGGTACGTCAGCGGCAGCTCCACGTTCTCGAAGACCGTCAGGTCGCCGATGAGGTTGAAGCTCTGGAAGATGAAGCCGATGTGCCGGTTGCGCACCAGCGCGCGGTCCGACGGCGACAGCTCCAGCACGCTGCGCCCGTCCAACAGGTACGTGCCGCGCGAGGCCGTGTCCAGCAGGCCCAGCACCGCGAGCAGCGTCGACTTGCCGGAGCCCGAGGGCCCCACAATCGCCACCCACTCGCCCTGGCGGATGTTGAGGTGGATGTTGGAGAGCGCGTGCGTCTCCACTTCCTCCGTCTCGAAGACCTTGGTGAGCCCTTCGAGCTGGATGAGGGACTTGCCCGCATCCGTCTTGGGTCCACCCGCCAGCACCGCCTCCTCCGTCGAAGCGGGCGCCTCCGCATTGTTCGTCGTCATCATCGCAGCCTCACCCGCTCGACCGCGTCCCACGCGGCCATGTCAGACAACACCACCTGGTCGCCCTCTTGGAGGCCCTGCACGACCTCCACGGCATTCACCGAGCCCCGGCCGAGCTGCACCGGCACTCGCACGGCTTCGTCGCTCCCCGGCATCAGCCGGAAGAGGGACATCGTTCCATTCGGCTGCGCGCCCGCGGGGCGTCCCACGGAGAGCACGTTGCCCAGCCGCTCCAGCTCCACCGTGCCCTCCACCGTGAGGTCGGGCCGCGCGCCCCGGGGCAGCTCGGCGGGCAGCGACACCTCCACGCGCACCGTGCCCTGGCTCGCCGCCGGCGCCACGCGCGCCACCGTGCCCTCCACCACCCCGTTGCGCGTGTCCACCAGCGCCTTCTGGCCCGGCTGGATGTCGCGCGCCTGCGTCTCGGCGATGCGCAGCTCCGCCTTGAGGCGCTCCGGCTTCACCACCTTGGCGAGCAGCACGCCCGGCGTCACCCACTGGCCCAATTCGAGCGGCAGGTCCTGCAGCACCCCGTCCTCACCGGCGACCACTTTCATGGACTCCACCTGTGTACGGCGGAACCGGGCCACCGCTTTCAAGCGCTCCACCTGGGACGTCTGCGAGGCGAGCTGGTCACGCATGGCGGCCGCCACCACGGTGAGCTTCTTGCGCTCCAGCTCCAGGCGGCGGGACGTCTCGCCGGCCTTCTCGGTGGTCTGCGTCAGCTCGAGGTCGCCGATGAACTCCTTCTGGCGGAGGGCGTTGTTGGCCTCGGCGCGGCGGGAGGCGTCGGCGGACTCGGCGGTGAGGGTGGCGACGGTGGCCTCCTGGGCGAGCCGCTGCGTCTCCAGCTCCATGCGCATCCGGCTGAGCTCTGTCTCGGCGCTGGCGAGCTGGCGCTCGGCCTCCAACGCCTGGAGCTGCACGTCCGGGTTGGAGAGCTCGATGAGGAGCGTGTCTGCCTTCACGGCGGCGCCGGGGCGGACGTGGATGCGCTCGACGCGGCCGGCGGTGTCGGCGGTGAGCCAGCGGATGTACTCGGGGACGAGCGTGCCGGCGCCCTTCACCTGGCGCACCATGGGGCCGCGCTTCACCGTGTCCAGCCACACCGAGGCACGCTCCACGGTGGGGGCGGCGGGACGCAGCTTGGACAGGCCCACGGTGACGGCGATGAGCGCGCAGGCTCCGGCGATGGCGAGGACCCAGGGCTTGCGGGTCTTCTTCTTGGCTTTGGGAATGTCCACGGCCTCTCTAAGAGCGAGGCTCGTGCCAATTGCTTTTCGCCGCTCAAATCCCCGGATTTGTTCGGGATGTGGGGGGTCGTCCCAGGTCCGGTGACCACTTGCGAGAAGTGGCGTCCCAGAAGCGGACAGCGGTGTGGGGACGAGGAGCGGTGGGCCCGCCCCCCCGCGTGGAGAGGGGTCGGACGTGCGGCGGAGACGGGTGCTTCCCGTGGTGAATCGGAGAAGACCATGCCGCTGCAGGGCACATGAGCCGGGGCTTGTAATGCCAATGCGGTACTTCGAATTGCTCGGTGACGTCTGTACTCCTGGACATGGTGTAACGTTCCACGCTGGTTGCGCCCTGGCGCGCTCTCGGAGCAGCCGCGCAACCACGCGGAGTGGAAGGCTCGTTCCAGGGTGTGCTCGACCCCACAGTCGGCGGGTCTGGTGGAGCGTCTGTCCCCCGCGAAAGAGCTCCACCATGTCACGACTGAATCTGGCCGGCCTGTCCGCGGTGCTGCTGCTCACCGCAGCCGGCGTCGCCGAGGCGAAGCAGTGGAAGTACGCCGGCATGCACCCGCGCAGCGGTCAGCCCGCGGATGGCCTGTGCCACATCGAAATCACGCACGTGCACACCGCCGCGCCGGTGAATGCCGACGTGCTCTACCGCACCCATGACGGCGTCTACATCTTCATCGGCGACCCGACGCCCTTCGGCTACGAGGGCCCCCGGCACGCCTTCTACGGCCACCATCCCGTCGTCCTCAACTTCATCGTCCACATCGACGCGGACGATGACGACGTCGAGTACTGCTACCACGACGGGCCGCACTACCACGCCTACCAGCCCCCGCCCCGCCAGCGCTTCGTCGAGAAGGAGGACGTCTCCTACTACGCGGGCGACTACCCCGACGACTACCAGAGCGAGCGCCCGAAGCTCATCCGCGTCAACACCGTCTACCGCACGTGGAACCCGCTGCGCCCCGTGGTCCGCATCGCTCCGCCGCCCGAGTACCACGGCCCCATCTTCCAGGTGGACATCAACCTCCCCGTGCCGCGCATCGAGGTGACGGTGGGCGCTCCGCCTCCGCCGCCTCCGCCCGAGCGCGAGGTGGTCATCATCCGCGAGGAGCGCGTCGTCCATGACCACGACGACGACTGGGACGATGACGACGACCACCACGACCACGGCCGTGGCCATGGCAACGGCCACAAGAAGCACAAGCACAAGGGAAAGCACTGAGCATGCGGCGCATGGCTTTGACGCTGGGAGCCCTGCTGCTCACGGGCTGCTCCAGCGGCGCGGATGACGTGCTGGACGCGTGGAAGTCGGCGGGTGAGACGCCCTCCGCCTTCACCGACGCTGGCGAAAAGCTGCCCGGCGGCAAGTGCCAGGCCGGCAAGGTGAGCGGCCTGGAAGCGACGCTGTGCACCTTCGACAGCGCGGAGAAGGCGAAGCAGGCCGAGGAGCCCGGCTGGACGCTCGTCGGCAACGCGGTGGGCTCCGCCGTGGTCTCCGGGAAGATGGTGCTCGTCGTCTCCGACCCTCGGAAGGAGGACCCCACCGGCCGGCGCATCAACGCGCTGGTGAAGACGTTCCAGAAGGAGACGCGCTGAGCGGCCTCAGGAGCGCGCGGGGCGTGAGC
Organism: Pyxidicoccus sp. M6; assembly: GCF_055568925.1. Taxonomy (NCBI): domain Bacteria; kingdom Pseudomonadati; phylum Myxococcota; class Myxococcia; order Myxococcales; family Myxococcaceae; genus Pyxidicoccus; species Pyxidicoccus sp. M6. The sequence goes on from NZ_CM145714.1 coordinate 12,764,096, forward strand.
CCCGTCAGCGCCTTGAACTCGGTGATGAGGTGCGACTGGTCGTAGTAGCCGGTCGCCGCCGCGATGGCGCCCCAGTCCGGCGCGGTGGCGCGCTCCGAGGCGCGCACCGCCCGCTGGAACCGCACGACGCGCGCGAACTCCTTCGGGCCCACGCCCACCACGTCCTCGAAGGCGCGTCGCAGGTGCCTCGGGCTGATGCCCAGTTCGCGCGCCAGTCCTTCGACGCGTGGCAACTCCGGGGCCTCGGTGATGAGCCGGACGGCGCGCCTCACCACGGATGCTCCGGCGGGCTCGAAGACGTCTCCTCGGCGGATGCGCTCCGTGAGCGTGGACTCCAGCAGATGCCGCCGCTCCGTCACCGAAGCGGCGTCCGCGAGTTGCTGGCGCAACCGCGCGCCGTCCGCGCCCCAGAGCGTGTCGAGGGACACGACACGATTGGTGAGCTCGGACATGGGCACGCCGAAGAAGGGGTAGGCGCCCCCGGGCTTGAAGCGCACGATGACGGTCTGGGGCGGCACGGCCTCCACCGGCTTGCGCAGCACGCTCAGCCGGGTGCCGATGGCGTACACCCCCTCGTAGGAAGGCGAGAAGCGCAGCACCAGGTCCGCATGACCGTCCGGCAGGCGGACGAAGGTTCCCTCGTCATCACCCGTGATGACGCGGAAGCTCTTCACGAAGCGCGACAGCGCGCTCCCGGGCTCGACGGGGAGGACCGAGACAGTCACGCCTTCAGCATGAGGCACCGTCCCGCCACCTTCAACCCGGCCCCTGGCGGGATGGCCGATTCTTCCAATCGCGTCCCGCCCTTCTCTCCTACTCGATGCGCATGCGAATCCATCACATCAACTGCGGAACCCTGTGCCCCGCGAGCTCGCGCCTCGTGCTCGGCGAGGGCAGCCTCTTCTCTCGCGCGCGGATGGTCTGTCATTGCCTCGTGCTGGAGACGAAGCAGGGCCTCGCGCTCGTCGACACGGGCCTGGGCACGCACGACATCCAGGACCCGTCGCGCCTGGGACAGCGCTTCATCAAGCGCAACGCGCCCCGGCTCGACCTGCGCGAGACGGCCGTCGCCCAGGTGGAGCGGCTCGGCTTCAAGCGCGAGGACGTTCGCCATGTCCTCCCCACGCACCTCGATTTGGACCATGCGGGCGGCCTGTCGGACTTCCCCTCCGCCGAGGTGCACGTCTTCCGCGACGAGCACGCCGCGGCGATGAAGCCCGTGGACCGCAGCAAGAAGTTCGGCTACCGGCCTCGACAGTGGGCCCACGGGCCGAAGTGGAACGTGCACGCCGTGGACGGCGAACGCTGGTTCGGCTTCGAGGCGGTGCGTCCCATTCCTGGCCTCGGTGACGAGGTGCTCATCGTCCCGCTCCAGGGTCACTCGGAGGGCCACTGCGGCATCGCGGTGAAGACTCCGAGCGGCTGGCTCCTGCACGCGGGGGATGCGTACTTCAACCACCGCGAAGTCGACCCCGTGTCACCGCGCAGCCCGCCCGGCGTGGCGCTCTTCCAGTGGCTGCGCTCCACGAACAACGAGGCGCGCAAGGCGAACCAGGCGCGCCTGCGGGAGCTCATTCGCAATCACTCCAACGAGGTGAGCGTCTTCTGCGCGCACTGCCCCACGGACTTCCAACGTCACGCCACCCTGCCCTCGCGGGCCGTGGCCGCCTGAGGAAGCCGGAGGGCAACGCCACGCCGCGGGCCCCGGTACGCCGGCACCGGAGCCCCGAGCGTGACGACCGGCTACGGCACCACGTAGCCGAGGAGCTGCTCCGTAATCTGCCCCTCGCAGTTGGACGCGGGCGAGACGAAGTGGTCCTGCCCCTGGCCGATGCGGCAGCGGTACAGCGGCACCGTGCCAGCCACCTGTGACGTGTAGATGTAGCCCACCGGCCCCATCGGGAACTGGCCCTCGCAGTTCACATCCGACGTGAGCAGGTTGTGGTTGCCCACGCGGCACTCGTAGAGCATCCGCGTGCCCGGCGCCGAGTCGCGCAGCAGCCGCCACGAGCTCTCCACCGTGAAGCCCGAAGGCGGCAGGCGCGACGACGCCCAGTGGCCGCGCGAGGCGTTGTACGCACGGCGCAGGCGCGTGTACGGCAGGTCCTCGAAGCCGCACGAGAGCTGGGGCGGGTTCAAGTCGTTGCGGTTCGCCAGCGCCCACGTGGACCACGCGGGCTTCGCGCTGCCGTCCGTGCGGCGCAGCCCGAGCGCCAGGCCACCCTCCGCCGCGTTGTCCTGCATGCGGTGGTAGACGTAGTTCTCGATGCCCGGCGTCCCGAGCACGTTGCGGAACGTGTTGCACACGGCGGCCTGCTGCGCGGCCTCGGAGGACTGCGGGCTGCCCGAGTGGATGCCGCTCTCCGTGAGCTGGATTTCCCACGCGTGCGGGCGGCTCGGGTACGTCTTGCGCAGCCAGCCCGCCAGCACGCCCAGGTTGCCGTACGTCACGCGCGGGTAGTCATCCGCGGAGAACTGCGGCCTGAAGAGGTCCGGCGCGTACGGGTGATATGCCACGCGCCACGAGCGCGAGCCCGCCCGCGCGGCGATGCCGCTGATGACGGTGATGCCGGACAAGAGCGGGCTCGAGGCCGAGGGCTGGTCGAACTCCGTGCCGAAGTGGTGCGTCAGCGAGATGAGCACCTTCGCCGCGGGCTGCCACGCCGTCACCGCGTCATAGGCCGCGTTGTAGTTGGCCGCGTACGTGTCCAGCCACGCCGTGACGTTGCACGCCCCCGCGCCCTGCCCACAGCCGATGTCGAACCAGTCGTTGGAGTTGACCTCGTTGTGGATGACGAAGTCCGCGATGCGCCCATGCCCGTTCTGCCCGTTGTAGAGCCACGACAGCATGCCGGCGAAGCGCCCATAGTCCGCCGCGTTGTTGGGCGCGCAGAAGATTTCGAAGCCCGCCGCGACCGGCGTGCACACGCGCCCCGCTCGCGCCCAGGCGGGCACGCCGTAGACAATCGCCGTCACGACGACCCCGCGCGCCGTCCACTCGCGGATGGCCGCGTCCACCGCCGCGTCCAGCACGAAGCAGTGCCCGTTGTACTCCACCCGTCCGGCCGAGCACGGCGGCGCCTGCACCGACGGCTCCCAGCTCGCCCAGACGAGGTTCATCGCCACGCCGCCCGTGTTGTTGCCCGCGATTTCGTCGTAGCTGGGCCAGAAGTCGGGCTGGACGCTCTTGATGCGGTACGCGCTGCGCGTGGGGTACGGCAATTGCGCCGACGCAACCGTGGGCACCAGCGCCCACGCCGTCAGCACCACCGCGAGCACCCGGCTCCACCAGCGGAACTCCCTTGTCATGGATGGCTCCTGGAGAAGAGGAACGGGCACCCTAGCCAGGAACCTGATTTACAGGTTATGCAATTATTACTGGGACACGATTGTCCGAGCCTCCAGGACAGGCGCTGGCGGTAGGCTGCGCCGCCATGCCGTCCTCCCTGCTCGAAGCCTTCCTGGACCACGCCCACCGCACTCCGTCCCGCCCGCTGCTCACCTTCGAGGGCGAGGCGTTCACCTACGGCTCACTGGCCGGACGCGTCGCCGACTTCGCTCGGGGCCTGAAGGCGCTCGGGCTGCAGCGCGGCGAGCGCGTGGCGCTGTTCCTGGAGAACAGCCCGCAGTTCGCCATCGCCTACCTCGGCGTGCAGCACGCGGGCGGCGTGGTGGTGCTCGTCAACACCGCGTACCGGCAGGTGGAGCTGGCCCACATCCTCTCCGACGCGGAGGTGCGCGCGTGCGTCACCGGCGCCTCGGGCGCGGCGGAGCTGGCGCCGCTGAGGGAGCAGCTTCCCTCGCTCCAGTGGCTCGTCACCGTGGAGGCTCCGGCCGCCGCGCTTCCCGCGTCGCTCACGGTGGTTCCGTTCGACGCGCTGCTCGCGAAGGGGGCCGCGTCGTCCGCGCCGCTGGAGCCGCCGCGTCCGGATGAGCTGGCGGTGCTGGGCTACACCTCCGGCACCACGGGCCGCTCGAAGGGCGCCATGCTGCTGCACCGCAACCTGCTGGCCAACGTGAAGGCCGTCACCGAAGCGTGGGGGTGGACGGAGAAGGACAAGCTGCTGCTCGCGCTGCCGCTGTTCCACACGCACGGCCTCATGGTGGGCCTGCACGGCACGCTCTACACCGGGGCCAGCGTGGACCTGCGCCGGAAGTTCGTGGCCACCGAGGCGCTGGAGGCGCTGCGTGGCGACGCCTCGCTCACGATGTTCTTCGGCGTGCCCACCATGTACGGGCGCCTCCTGGAGGAGGCGCGGCGCACGGGGATGAAGCCTCGCAAGCTTCGGCTGTGGGTGTCGGGTTCGGCGCCGCTCAGCCCGCAGCTCTTCGGCGACATCGAGACGGAGCTCGGTGCTCGCATCCTGGAGCGGTACGGGATGACGGAGACCATCATGAACACCACCAACCCGTACGACGGCGAGCGCCGCCCCGGCACGGTGGGCTTCCCCTACCCGGGCCAGCAGGCGCGCGTGGTGGACGTGCGCTCGCGCAAGCCGCTAGGCCGCGGGGAGACGGGCGAGATTGAGGTCCGCGGGCCCCATGTCTTCGCCGGCTACTGGAAGCGGCCGGACGCCACCGCCGAGTCCTTCGACGCGGACGGCTGGTTCCGCACCGGTGACCTCGGTGAGTACGACGCGGACGGCTACCTGAAGATTACGGGCCGTGCTCGCGAGCTCATCATCAGCGGTGGCTTCAACGTGTACCCGCGCGAGGTGGAGGAGGTGCTCGCCTCGCACCCGGGCGTCGCGGAGGTGGCGGTGCTCGGCATGCCGGACGCGGACTTCGGCGAGCAGGTGGTGGCCGTGGTGGTGCCGGCCGCCGGTGCGCCCGCGCCGGAAGCGCAGGCGCTGGTGGACTGGTGCAAGGACCGGCTCGCCAGCTTCAAGAAGCCGCGCCGCGTGGTGTTCGCGGAGGCGCTGCCTCGCAATGCACTGGGCAAGGTGCAGAAGCACCTGCTGCGCGACAGGCTGCAGGCGACCCGGCCGAGCTGAGCCGCGCGAGACGCCCCGCTCAGTGCCGGCACTCTCCGAGGAAGCGGACCAACTCCGCGTGGAACCACTGCGCGGAGTCCAGCATCAGCCAGTGGCTCGCATGGGGCGCCACGGAGCGGGACAGCGAGGGCCGCGAGCCCACCAACGTCTCCGGGCCCGTGGTGGCCGCCAGCGCGTGGGTGTGCCCCGTGAAGCCCTCGAAGGCCTCGCCCGGGTCGTGGAGGAAGAGCGACTCCAGGTACCCAGCGATGGCCTCGCGCCTCGACGTGCGCATCATCTTCATCACCTGGACGCGCGTCGACTCCCGCGCTTCGAGGAGCAGCGGCGCGAGCCAGTGCTCGTGGAAGGCGCCGTACCTCGCCACGCTGAAGTTCTCCAGCCACGCGTCCGCCTCGGCCCTCGGGGTGCTGCGCATGTCCCCCGGCGCATCCACGTAGAGCAGCCCGGCGAGCCGCTCGGGGTAGTACGCGGCGAAGGCACCAGCCACCGCGCCTCCGAAGCCGTGGCCCACCAGGACGAACTTCTCCGGGGCCAGCTCGTCAGCGATTGCGGCCACGTCCTCCACCGCCGCTTCCACGCCGAAGGGGCCGTGCGGGCCGCCGCTCTCGCCCATGCCTCGCAGGTCGAATGAGATGCTGCGCGTCGCCAGGCCGTGCTGCACTCCGGCCCAGAGCGTCCTGTCCGCGGGGATGCCGTGCACGAACAGCGTCGGAATGCCGCCATCTCCCTCGACGGTCGCCATCAACCGTCCCGCGGGTCCAGTGACGCCCACCGTCTTCGGCTCTCGGTGCTTCATGGACTCTGCTCCCGGCCCCCGGACGGGCTCTGCCCATCCGCCCACCGCGCCGTCCGTGGCGCCAGGGCCAGCCTCCGAGTCTGCTCCCCTTTCCATGCGTCCGCATCGCGGTCCGGGCCGGATGTGTGCCGGGAGGGACAGTGCGGCGCGGAGCACCTCCGTCACGACACGCCGCGCCTTGAAATGCGACGGCGCCGTCCCCTCGCGAGGAACGGCGCCGTCATGAAGCACGTGAGCTCCGGGACTACGGCACCGTCGCGGTCAGGTTCACGCCGGAGTACGACGAGTAGCCGCGCACGGAGACGTACCAGGTGCCCGCCACCGGGTTGGTGAGCGTGCACGTCTCGCTGTTGCCGCTGAGGTACGGGCGGCAGTTGTACGCCGTCGTCGTCGGCTGCGAGCCGGAGCGGACGTAGAGGTCCGCGTCACCCGTGCCGCCGGACATGACCACCGTGAGGGTGCTCTGGCCCGACGGGACGGTGATGGGGAAGTGCTGGAAGCTGCCGCTCGCGCCGGACAGGCCCGTCTTGGAGAGCAGCGTCGTCGTCGGGGGCGGCGTGCCGCTGATCTTCGGCGTAATCCAGCTCTCGAAGGAGGACACGCGCGAGTACATGCCCGGGTAGCGCGAGTCGGCGCAGCCGTAGCCCCAGCTCACGACGCCGGCCAGCACGCGGGTGCTGCCATTGAGCACGGTGAGCGGACCGCCGCTGTCACCCTGGCACGAGTCCTTGCCCGGCGCCGCCGCGCCGAGCTGGTCCGCGGTGATGGTCTCCTGCGGGTAGGACTGCTGCGCAGAGGTGTTGCTGATGATGTTCACGTCCACCGTCTGCAGCGTGTCCGGGCTCGAGCCGCCGCTGGACAGCGAGCCCCAGCCGGTGACGCGCGAGACGACGCCCGTCGCGGTGACGCCCGCGGACGCGTCCGCCGCCGTGACGAGGCCGATGGCCTTCACGTTGGCGCCGCTCAAATCCAGCGGCGTGGACAGGCGCAGCAGCGCCACGTCCTTGCCCGTCTCCGGGCCGGAGTAGCCGGGATACACGATGACCTCGGCCACGCTGCGAATCTGCCCGCTGCTGCTCGTGCTCAGCTTCGTGGTGCCGGCCACCACGCGCGCGGGCTTGCTGATGACGCCGCCGTCGTTCACGCAGTGCTGCGCCGTCAGAATCCAGTTCGCGTTCAGCACCGAGCCGCCGCAGAAGTGGAAGCCCGAGCTCGTCTGCAGCGACACCTGCCAGGGGTTGGCGGCAATCGTCGTCGCGGTGCCACCGACGATTTCCTGCTCGCCGGTCGTCACCGGCTCCTGCGTCTGCTTCTCCTCGACGACTTCCGGACCGCAACCGGCGAGCAGCGACAGAGCACCGGCGATGGCCCAACGGCGCACGAACAAGCCTGAAGACATTCGGGGACCTCGATGATGGGGGGACGTGAAGCGCGCGTATGGTGACGACACCGGACATCACGGGTCAACATGGATGTCATTAATGACAGTTCTGGCGTGATTTCGACCCGCCCGTGAAGTGAAGGCAGCCATCGCCGCATTCCGAACACAGCGCATTCAATTCCGTGGCTGCTGCTTCCGGGTGGCCTAGCTTCGGTGCCAAGGAGGAATGAGCACCTGTGACGGAAACCTCTGACCTGCCGGGAGAAAGCGACCCGCGGGTCTCCACCGGCGTGGCGGGGCTGGACACCCTGCTGCGCGGCGGCTGGCTGCACGGTGGCACGTACATCATCACCGGCGTGCCTGGGACGGGGAAGACCATCCTCGGCAACCAGTTCTGCTTCTCCGCCGTCGCCAGCGGCGGGAAGGCCATCTATCTCACCGTGCTCGCCGAGTCGCACGCACGCATGGTGCTGCACCTGCAGGGCATGAGCTTCTTCCACAGGGAGGAGGTCGGACGGAACCTGCACTACGAGAGCGGCTACGCGCCGCTCAAGACGGAAGGGCTGGCGGGACTGAGCAAGCTCATCTTCCGCGCGGTGCGAGAGCACGGCGCCACGGCGCTGGTAGTGGACGGGCTGGCCGCGGTGGAGGAGCGCTCCGAGTCGCGCCTCGCCTTCCGCGAGTTCCTCCACGGGCTGTGCGTGCACAACGCGCTCGCGGGCTGCACCACGCTGCTGCTCACCGGTCAGCGCAACGACCCGACGGACCCGCAGTTCGCCATGGTGGACGGCGTCGTCGCCCTCTCCATGGACTCGCTGGGCGTGAAGGTGGTGCGCACCCTGGAGGTGGTGAAGTTCCGCGGCGGCGCGCAGCTGGCGGGCAAGCACAGCTTCGACATCAGCGACGACGGGCTGCGCGTCTACCCGCGCACGGAGGCCGTCTACTCGGGGCAGACGTCGCGCGTGCCGGACCTGGGCCAGCGGCAGGCCTTCGGCATCCCCCGGCTGGACGAGATGCTCCGCGGCGGACTGGTGCGCTACTCGTCCACGCTCATCTTCGGCTCGCCCGGCAGCGGCAAGACGCTCCTGAGCCTGCACTTCCTCGCGGAAGGCGCGCGGCGCGGAGAGCCCGGCCTGTACTTCGGCTTCGTGGAGACACCGGAGCGCCTGCTCAACAAGGCGGACCTGGTGGGGCTGGAGTTGCGCAAGCACGTGGAGGCGGGCCGCGTGCGCCTCGAGTCGCGCGTGTCCGTGGAGACGCTGCCGGACGCGCTGGTGCAGGAGCTCTTCGATTTGGTGAAGAAGCACGGCATCAAGCGCGTGGTGCTGGACGGGCTGGAGCCCTTCATCCAGGAGTCCAATGACAAGGGCCGCACGCCGCGCTTCCTCACCGCGCTCAACAACACGCTGCGCGGCCTGGGCGTCACCACGCTGGCCACGCAGCAGACCAACACCCTCTTCGGCCCGGAGCTGAACGCGCCGCTGGAGGGGGTGGAGGCCATCATCGACAACATCCTCCTCCTGCGCTTCGTGGAGCTGCGCTCGCAGCTCTACCGCATGCTGTCCGTGCTGAAGATGCGCGAGAGCGACAACGACCCGGCCCTGCGCCTGTTCTCCATCACTTCGAAGGGCATCGACGTGGCGGAGAGCTTCGAGAGCGCGGAGGCCATCCTCACCGGCCAGGCGCGGCCGCTGCCCCCGGGCACGAAGAAGAAGCCGGCCAAGCCCGCCAGGCGCAAGGGCCTCTTGCGGCGCAGGAGGGGCGGGGCATGAAACGGCTCCTCATCGTCGACGACGAGTTGGCCATCGTCGAGGCGCTCCAGGACATCCTCTCCGTGGAGGGCTACGACGTCGTCACCGCCTTCAACGGCGCGGAGGGCCTGCAGCGCATGGCGGCCAGCAAGCCGGACCTCGTCCTGCTGGACTTGATGATGCCCGTCATGGACGGACGGGAGATGCTGCGCCGGATGCGCGAGGACGCCTCGCTGCGCGACGTGCCCGTGGTGGTGATGAGCGCGGGCCGCATCTCCGACGAGGAGCGCCGCTCCAGCGCGCGCTTCCTCGCCAAGCCCTTCGAGTTGGACTTGCTGCTCGACACCATCTCCGAGCTGCTCGCGCCCCCGAAGACGTGAAGCTTCAGCCCGGCGTGGGGCGGAAGAGCACGTCGCGGTAGTACTGGAGCTCCGAGATGCTGGCGCGCAGGTCCGCCAGCGCGGTGTGCCCGCTGGGCGCCTTGTGGGGCTCCACGAGGTTCGGGTACCAGGCGCGCGAGAGCACCTTGAGGCTCGTCACGTCCACCATGCGGTAGTGCAGGTAGCGCTCCAGCATGGGCATGTAGCGGAAGAGGAAGCGGCGGTCCGTGTGGATGGAGTTGCCGGCGAGCACGCCCTCGCCCAGCGCGCAGTGCTCGGCGACGAGCGCCGTCACGTCCCGCTCCGCCACGCGCAGCGACGTGTTGGACGCGCGCACCTTCTGCAAGAGGCCGTTGCGCGTGTGCATCTCCTTCACCACGGGCTCCATGCGCAGGAGCACCTCTTCCGGCTGCCAGATGACGCGCTCCATCTCCGCGAGGGGACGCAGGTCCGGTCCGGTGATGATGACGCCAATCTCGATGATGGCGCACGTCTCCGGGTCCAGCCCGGTCATCTCCAGGTCCAACCAGACGAAGCGCTGTTCACGCGAAATCATCATGTAGGGGTGTCCACGAAAAGAAGGGGGGCGGACCCTACCAGTCCCGGGCCCGCGAAGGGGACGCTCATTCCTCCAACTCCGTCCGGACGTCCACTTCCGACTCCAGCGTCTGGTGCACCGGGCAGCGGTCCGCCATGGCCGTCAGCTTCTCGCGCTGCTCCTGCGTGAGGGGCCCCACCAGCCTCACCTTGCGCCGCAGCCGGTCCACCTTGCGCGTCTGCGTCTCGCACTCCTGGCAGTCCTTCGCGTGCACCTTGTCGTGGCTGAGTTGCACGTGGACGTGCTCCAGCGGCCAGCCCTTGCGCATGGCGTACATGCGCAGCGTCATGGACGTGCACGCGCCCAGTGCGGCCAGCAGCAGCCCGTACGGCGTGGGGCCGGAGTCCTCGCCGCCCACGCTCAAGGGCTCGTCCGCGCGCAGCCGGTGCCGGCCCGTGCGGATGTCCTGCGCGTAGGGGCCTCCCTGCCCCGCCTCGTGTACCTCCACCACGCCGTGCGGCAGCGGGGCCTCGAGCTCCGTCACCGGCGTCACGTGCCGCGCGGCCCACGGGCCCAGCACGTCCGCCGCGAGCGCCGCGTCCGCCTCGCGCGAGAGGAAGTGGTCCGCGCCGTCGAGGAGGAAGAGGCTGCCCGGGCGCCGCGCCGCCGCCACCATGCGCCGTGCGTGCTCCAGCGCGACGTACCTGTCTTCCGGTGCATGCAGCGCCAGCACCGCGCCCGCGAAGGCGCCCAGCGCCTCGGCCACGCGCGGCGCGGCGATGTCGTGGAGGAAGCCGCGCGACAGGCGCAGCCTTCCGGGGCCCAGCGTCACCTCGCCCTCCCCGGTCTCGCGCTCCTGGGGCTTCAGCCGCTCCAGGACGGGCTCCGGCCCCGAGGGTGAGCTCACCAGCGCGAGCGCGGCGACCTCCGGCAGCCGGGGCAGCGCGGCGGCCGCGGCGGTGCCTCCCAGGCTGTGGCCCACCAGCAGGCGCGCGGGCGGGTAGCGCTCGCGCAGCCACGCCGCCGCCTCCACCACCGCGTCCACCGAGGGCACGGTGTCCGGCCGGGGCTGCACGCCATCGTCACCCGCGGGCCGCGCCGTGAAGTCGAGCCGCAGCACCGCGAAGCCCCGGGACACCAGCGCATGGCAGAGCCGCGCGGGCCCGGGTGAGTTGCCCAGGCACGCGAAGCACGACACCAGCACCGCGCTGGCGGCGGGCCGGCCGGGGGGCAGCTCCAGCACCGCCGTCACCGGGACGCCGCCCGTGCCGCGCAGCTCCACCGCCCGGGTCGACATCGCTTCCTCCTCTCACGTCAGGCATCGCTCGAGCTGTGTACCTCGCACTCCGCCGTCCACCACCCGTCCGCGGTCCCGCGCACCAGGGGCTTCGTCAGCGACACGCCGCGCGGCTCCAGGACGCCGTGGTGCCGCGCCGGGTCCACGGGCTCGCCGAAGGCGTGGCCGAACAGGAGCCGCCCGTCCAGGCGCACCGCGAAGCACCGGAAGCGCAGCCGGCGCGCGGCCATGTTGTGGATGATGGCGCCCAGCCAGTCCGCGAGCAGGTGGTCCAGGTCCTTCGCGTCGCACTCCACCAACACCTCCTCGCGCACCTCCACCTCCGCCGGGTGCGCCACCAGCGCGCACAGCGCCACCGCGGCCTGCTCCAGCGCCTCCTCCTCCGAGCGGCCCACGCCGCGCACGGCCCGCGTCGTGCCCCGGGTGAGGTGCTCCCAGCGGGGCGATGTCGCGCCCGCCGTCGTGGGCACGGGTCCAGCGTCCATGGTGCCTCCTTCGGAGTCCCTCGCGAGGCGGGGGCTCCCCTGCATGTCCAGGCTCATACGTGCGCCTCCACCCCGGCTCCGCCGAGGTAGCGGGAGAACCACTCCGCCGCCACGTGCGACACCTCCTCCAGCGCGCCGGGCTCCGCGAAGAGGTGCGTGGCGCCGGGGACGATGTGGATGTCCTTCAGCCCCTCCAGCCGCCTCAGCGCCTCCTCGTTCAGCTCCACCACTCCGATGTCATTCGCGCCGACGAGCAACAGCGTGGGCGCCTGCACGCGCGGCAGGACGGGACCCGCCAGGTCGGGCCGGCCGCCGCGCGACACCACCGCGTGGATGAGGTCCGGGTGCATCGCCGCCGCCACCAGCGCCGCCGCCGCGCCGGTGCTGGAGCCGAAGTAGCCGAAGCTCAGCGGCGCGAGCTCCGGCTGGCTCCGCGCCCACTCCGTCACCGCCGCCAGCCGCCGCGCGAGGAAGGGAATGTCGAAGCGCAGCTCGCCGGTGTACTCGTCGCGCGCTTCCTCCTCCTCGCTCAGCAAATCGAACAGCAGCGTGCCCAGCCCCACCTCGCGCAGCGCGCGTGCGACGGCGCGGTTGCGGGGGCTGAAGCGGCTGCTGCCGCTGCCGTGCGCGAAGATGACCAGCCCCCGAGCCCCGGAGGGCACCCCCAGGCTCCCTCCCAGCTCCACGCCGCCCGCCACCACCTTCACCTCTTGCACGTCCGGGTCCGTGCGCCTGCCCTGTCTCATATGGCCATGCCTCCTCGTGTCACATCCAGAAGCCGCCGGTGTCCGAGGACATCAGCGCCTCGATTGGCAGTGGCGGCTCGCGCGAGCGCTCCAGCAACTGCCGCACCTCCACGTCCGACACGGGGCGCGAGTCGTCGTAGGCCTCGGACACCGAGCGCAGGGCGCCGACGATGCTCACGCAGTGCACCGTGTCCGCGAGCGGGCGCACCACCTCCAGCGCATGCGGCGTGGCCACGGGCGCGGCCATCACCAGCCGCGCGGGGTGCTGCTGACGCAGGGCCTTGAGCGCGGCGGCGGCGGTGGCGCCCGTCACCAGCCCATCATCCACGAGCAGCACCGTGACGCCGCCCAGCGACATGAAGGTGCGTCCGCGCAGGAGCTGCGCCTCGGCCTCGATGTCGGCCGCAGTGTCGTTCGCGAGGTTGCGGAACATGGGTTCCAGGGCGGGCGACAGGCGCAGGGCCTCCGGGTCCAGGTAGACGCCACCGCCCTCGGACACGGCGCCCATCGTCAGCCGCCGTCCGGGGACGTCCACCTTCCGGGCCACCCATACCTGGAGGGGCGCATCCAGCGCGCGAGCCACCTCGAAGGCGGCGAGCACGCCGCCGCGAGCGAGGCCCAGCACGACGACGGACCCTCCACGGTAGGGCAGCAGCAGGCTCGCCAGTCGGCGGCCTCCCTCCATCCGGTCTCGAAAGCGCATAGAAGTCCTCCATCGGAGAAGGTGAAGCACGCGGGCGCGAGTGACGGCGGAGGTCCGGACAGAGGCCCTCCCGCCGGATTGCCTTCGGGGGGAGCACCGGGCCCCGCTCCCCCGGGCCGGAAGGCGCGCTAGGGTGGAGGCCATGGATCCGGTCCTCCTCACTGGCACTGCCAGCCCGCACCTCGGGCGAGCCCTCGCCACCGCCCTGGGCGTGGCCCCCACCGACTGTCACTTCGAGCGCTTCCCGGATGGGGAGATGCACGTGGAGGTGCCCGAGATAGTGCGCGGGCGCACCGCGGTGCTGGTGCAGACGACGACTCCGCCCACGGGCGAGCACCTGCTGGAGTTGCTGCTCATGGCGGATGCGTGCTGGCGGGCGGGTGCGGCCCGGCTGGAGGCGGTGGTGCCATACCTGGGCTACGCGCGGCAGGACCGGCGCGGGCGTCCGGGCGAGCCGCTGGGTGGCCGGATGATGGCGGACCTGCTGTCACAGGGGCGGTTTGCCCGGGTGCTGGTGGTGGACCTGCACAGCCCCGCGCTGGAGGGGTGCTTCGGGGCGCCGCTGGAGAACCTCACGGCGCTGCCGCTCCTGGCGGAGGCGCTGCGGCCGAACGTGACGGACACGTCGGTGGTGGTGGCGCCGGATCTGGGCGCGGTGAAGCGCGCGGAGGCGCTGGCGCGGCTGTTGGGCAAGCCGTGGGCGGTGATTCACAAGGTGCGGGTGAGCGGAGAAGAGGTCCACGTCAGCGGGCTGATGGGCGAGGTGCGCGCGCGGCGGCCGATTCTCGTGGACGACATGGTGTCCACGGGAGGCACGCTCGCGGCGGCGGCGGACACGCTGCGCAAGGCGGGATGCGTGGAGGACTTCACCGTGGTGACGACGCACGCGCTGCTGGTGGGGCCCGCCATCGAGCGGATGCGCACGATGCCGCTGACGCGGCTGGTGAGCACGGACAGCGTGGAGCCGCAGAGTGGCCTGCCGTTCCGGCACGAGGTGGTGACGCTCGCGCCGCTCATCGCTCGCGCGCTGCGGCCGTGAAGCGCCCCAGCGCGAGCACGGCGCTGAGCCCGTGCGCACTGGGATGGGTGCTCGTGGGATGGGCATGTGCACCGCCCCAGGTCATCGCACGGAAAGAGGACCCGTCCATCGTCTTCCCCCACTTCTTCGAGCAGCTCGGAGCACAGGGCGGAACGTACGAACTGGATGGCGCCACGCTGCGCGCCCTCACCGTGGCCGCGAATGACTTCCTTCCGCCCGACGCGAAGCGGCCCGCGTGCTGGGACAGGCAGGAATCCCAGCGCTATCGGGTCATCCGCCAGGCGGAGGTCATCTTCGTCCGCATCGATGAAGACCCACGGGCCTGTGGCCAGCTGACTCCAGCCATGCACGCGGGAGCCAGCTACGCCATCAGCCTGGATGGGCGAATCCTCCGAAGCCTCATGGATGGGCAGCCCGATGGAGCCCTGGCTCCGGAGAATCCGGATGCAGGAGACGAAGGAGTGCCCGCGCAACCCGGCATGTCCTCCCAGTCCTCCGAGACACAGGGCGGCCTGCCGCACGCACCACCCTTTCCGTCACCGGACGCAGGCGCTCCGCTGCCGTGAGCCCCTTGGTACTGCCCGGTCACATGCGAGACGGTCGCCGAGGAGGGGCGCAAGCATGGACCGGGCGCAGGCATAAAGGGCAGTGGCCGATGCGACGTAGGTACTGGCCCTGGCAATGAGCCCATGGCCCGGTCCTGGTAGAAGGCGGGAGTGCCACGAGAACAGAGATGGCTCGGCCGCGCGATGGTCGGCCCGCGCTGGCTCGCGTACCTGGGGGCCATTGGTCCAACCCAGGAGCATGCGCACCACGCGTTCCAGCTCATCCACGCCGCCGAGGGACAGCTCCAGCTCGAGGATGCGCACGGACGCCGCGCGGAGGGGCAGGTGGCCGTCATTCCTCCGGACAGCCCGCATCGCATCGAGCACGGGGCGACGCGTGCGTTGCTCGTCTTCGTGGACCCGGACGACCGGCCAGGCCGCGGGCTGCGGCGGCTCGAGGTGGGCGAGGCTTCAGCGGAGTGGGTTCATGCGGGGACGCCGCTGCTTCGCGCGCCGCTCCCGGCCGAGCTGGTGCACGCGGATGACTGGACGCGGCTCGTGGAAGAACTGCTGCTGCGACTGGTGGGTGAAGCGACTCCTCCCGGCGTGGTCCACCCGGCGATAAAGCGCCTCGTTGCACTCCTCCCGAGCCGCATCGAGGCGGGAGACGTGAGCCAGCAAGCGCTCGCGCAGGAGGTGGGGCTGTCCGCCGGACGACTGGGGCATCTGTTCTCCACCAGCGTTGGCATCCCACTGCGCCCGTACATCCTGTGGCTTCGCCTCCGCCGAGCCACCGAAGCCTTCCAGGGCGGCGCCACGCTCACCCAGGCCGCTCACATCGCGGGCTTCACGGACAGCTCGCACCTCAGCAATGCGTTCCGACGCATGTTCGGGCTCGCCCCCTCGGAGCTTGCACGGGGCATCGAGTGGGTCACCGAGCAGCCGCTCACGCCAACGAAGTAGCCAGTTCTTCCAAGTCGTCGGCGGCGTGGCGATGCCACCTTGCACCCATGCTGACGACTCCCCTCGAAGCCTCGCCGCTGGCACGCCTGGCGCGCCAGGCACTGCGCGTGGGCTACCCGCTCCTCATGCTCCTCGGCGTCAACGGTGCGGCCCTGGCCCTCGTCCACGCCGGCGCTTCGAAGCCGTGGCTCGGTGGGCTCCTCATGGCGGCCATCGGAGCGTCCTTCCTCGTCGAGCGCGCCATCCCCTATGAGCCAGACTGGAATCGCCCGCATGGGGACGTCGGGCGAGACCTGGCTCACTTCGTCGTCAACGAAACCTTCAACGTCCTGGCCCTCTTCGCGCTGCCGCTTCTTTCAGGCGTGCTGACGGTGCGCGAAGCATGGCCCCATGAATGGCCTTTCATCCTCCAGGTGCTCCTCGCGGTGCTGGTGTTCGACTTCGGAGTCACCCTGACGCACTGGCTGAGCCACCGCGTCCCCGCGCTCTGGCGACTGCACGCCGTGCATCACTCGGTGAAGCGCTTCTACGGCTTCAACGGATTGATGAAGCACCCCCTCCACCAGATGCTCGAGCTGACAGTCGGAGTGACGCCGCTCCTGCTCATCGGCCTGCCCTCGGGCGTCGCGACAGCACTGGCCGCACTGTCGTGCGTGCAGCTCCTCATGCAGCACTCCAATGCGGACTACACGGTGGGGCCGCTGAAGTACCTGCTGGCGCTCAACGCAGGGCACCGCTTCCATCACCTCAAGTGGGCAGGCGTCGGTGACGTCAACTTCGGCCTCTTCACCAACCTCTGGGACCACCTGCTGGGCACGTGGTCCTACGCGCCCGAGAAGCGGTTCTCCTCGGATGACCTCGGCATCGCCAGGGAGCCGGACTTCCCCGTGGGCTACCGGGCCCAGCTCCTCGAGCCGTTCCGCCCCTGAGCCCATGAACGACCAAGGGGCGGAAGGCACCCGAAGCGCCCTCCACCCCTTCGTCAATCACAGACACTCAAAGGCGAGCACTAGCCAATCTTCGTCTTGTACTCGTTCATCCACTGCAGGACCTGCTTGTGGTACAGGCCGCTGTCGTTCTCAGACGGGGGCGCGTACTTGTTGATCATGCCCTGGTAGTCGCCGCGGTCGATGAAGCTCCGGTACGCGGGGCCGCCGAGCAGCGCGAAGTACGCCTCGATGCCACTCTTCGCGTCGGGGAACTTCGCGAAGTTGCCGTTGGGCTGGCCGCCGAACTTCGTCTCCCACTGCGCGAAGCGCAGGTTGCCCGGGTTGTTGTTCTTCACCGCCGAGCCCGCCGACATGAACGACGCTTCCTTGCGGAACATCGCCAGCGCCAGCTCCGGCGGCACGTTGTACTTCTTCGACATCGCCACGATGTGCGCGCCCTGGCCCGCCAGACCCGTGCCCTTCAGAATCTGGTCAATCTTCGCCGCCTTCGCCGCGTCCGTGCCCGTGGGCTGCGTGACGGGGCCCGGACCCGTGGTGCCGCCCGTGCCACCGGTGCCGCCCGTGCCGGGCTTGCCCTTCAGCGCCTCGGTCATCGCCGCGCGCGTCTTCGGCCCGAAGATGCCGGAGTTGGGGCTGATGCCGTGGTCCTTCTGGAACTTCGCGACGGCGGCCTCGGTCTTCGGCCCGAAGATGCCCGGGCCCGTGTTGACCTGCTCCTTCGTCATGTAGCCCAGCTTGACGAGCGCATCCTGCAGCTTGCGCACCTCCGGGCCTTCCGCGCCGCGCTTGAGGTCCGTCTTCGGCACGCTCACGCTGCCCGTCGAGGGAGGCGTGGTGGTGGGCGGCGGCTTCGTCGTGTCCGTGGGCGGCTTGCCCGTGGCCTTGCCGCTGTCGTTCACCCAGTACTCCGGCTGCGCCTTGCCGAAGCCGTCCTTGATGTGCCCGCTGTTGAAGTTCTTCCCGCCCGCCTGCGCGGACGCCGGCCCCTGCGCCGTGACTTCACCGGGGCGCACCACCGCCACGTGGCCGATGCCACCCGGGTTCTTCCACAGCGCGACGGCGGGATGGCCCTCGTTGGCCATCTTCTGCGCCTCCTCCGCCGTCACCTTCCGCCAGCCATTCTTCGCACCGTTCTGCTTCATCCAGTCCACGGTGGAGTTGGCGTTCAGCTCGCGGCCCTTGCCCGGGGCCACGCTGTTGCCGTCCTTGTCCACCCAGTGGGGAATCTCCGCGCCCATGGCACGCGTCACGTCCCACATGAAGATGTTGCAGAAGGTGTCGCGCGTGCCGTCACCGTTGGAGTCACGCGGCGTGTAGCGGCCGTTGTTACCCACAGCGAACTGGTTGATGACCTGGTTGTACGTGTCCGCGTTCCGGTTCTTCGGGTCGCCCTTGAGCGGAGGGTTCGTCACCTGCGCCGCGTTGGTGTTGGTGGTGCCGGGAGCAGGCTTGCTGCCGTCGTAGCGCTGGGGCGCCGCGGTGGTCGTCCGGTAGACGGGGCTGCTGGTGACGCTGCGAACGCTCATGGTCATCCTCGGGAAAACCGTTATGCGGTAATTGTCGCAGCGTGTACGCCAGAGTTGCTGATCCCTCTCCGGACAGCGGGCACTCACTCGGCTAGGCTGCAGGGTCATGTCCGACACGTTGCTGACGAAGCTGGAGTCCGGGGTCCTCACCCTCACCTTCAACCGGCCCGAGAAGAAGAACGCCTTCACGCACGCCATGTACGAGGCGGCCACCAACGCGCTGCGGCAAGCGGAGGGCAATGCCGACGTGCGCGTGGTGCTGATGACGGGCGCGGGCGGCGTCTTCACCGCGGGCAATGACATTGGCGACTTCATGGAGCACCCGCCCTCCGGCGAGGACAGCGCGGTGTTCCGCTTCCTGCGCGCGCTGGTGGACGCGTCCAAGCCGGTGCTCGCGGCGGTGGACGGGCCGGCGGTGGGCATCGGCACGACGATGCTGCTGCACTGTGACTACGTCGTCGCCAGCGAGCGCGCGCGCTTCAACATGCCCTTCGTGCAGCTCGGCCTGTGCGCGGAAGGCGCCAGCAGCCTGCTCCTGCCGCGCATGGCGGGCTACGCGCTGGCGAGCGAGCTGCTGCTGTTCGGCGAGCCCTTCGACGCGGCCACCGCGCAGCGCGCGGGCATCGTCAACAAGGTGGTGCCGGCCGACAAGCTCCAGGAGGTGGCCGCCGAGCGCGCGGGCGCCCTGGCCTCCCGTCCCGCCGAGGCGGTGCGCGTGACGAAGCGCCTGATTCGCGAGCCCCTGCGCGCCGAGACCCACGCCGCGCTGGTCCGCGAGGGCGCCGAGTTCGTCCAGCGCCTCGCGTCCACGGAGGCCCAGGAGGCCTTCATGGCCTTCATGTCGCGCGGCGCCAAGAAGTAGGACGCGCGAAAGCAAAGGGCCCGGACGCCGAGGAGGCATCCGGGCCCTTCGTCTACCTACGCAGCGCGGAGGTCAGCGCGTCTTCGGCGCCTCCGGGGCCTTCGGCGTGGCGCGCTGGTCGAGGAAGGACTCGACGCTCTTGCCCTGGGCCTCCTTCAGCGCGGCGCACTGGTCCACCGACTCCAGCACCTGGGCCAGCATGCGGGGCCCGCCCGGGGCGTTCGCGGCGCGCTCCTTGAAGAAGTCCTCCACCTGCTGGCGCTTCTGTGCGTCGCAGAAGCCCCGCCCCACGAAGACCATGCGGCCCGCGGCGTCCTTGGGCAGCATCGCGTCCGGCGAGTCGCCCACCAGCTTGTCGTAGTTGTCCTTCACGAAGTCGAAGGCCACGTCCATGGTGCCCAGCGTCTGCTGCGAGCCGATGAAGAGCAGGAACCCCGTCTCGCGCGGGTCCAGCTCCTTGTCGAGCATCAGCGACAGGCTCTTCTTCGACAGCTCCGGGTCCGTGAAGCTGCCGAGCCCCACAATCAACTGCTGCCGCGTCTTGCGGTCCTTCTCCGTGTGCACCGCGGTGACCAGCTTCTGGTGGAAGGCCGCGTCACCATGGCTGGCGGCGATGGCGAGCACCACGTCCACCACCTCCTGCGACACCGCCTTCTTGTCCTTCAGCCACGCATCCGCGAGCGAGCGCGCCTCGGCGACGAGCTTCGGGTCCGCGCCCTCCTTGGCCGCCAGCCGCAGAATCCACGGACGCAGCAGGCGCGTGTCCTCGCTCTCGTCCTTGCGCGGCGTGAAGCCGAGCTGCCGCGCGCGGGGGCCATACGTCTCGCGCAGGAAGCGGGCGCGCTCCTCGTGCTTCGCCTCCGGAATCAGCCGGCGGCTCGCCAGCTCCAGCATCTCCAGCGAGGCCTCGGTGACGACGCGGTCTTTGTCATTGGCGGTGCGAGCGGCCAGCGCCAGCGCCTCGGACGCGGGCAGCGCGCCCGCCATGGCCAGCGCCTGCACGTCGCCGATGAAGGCCACGCGCTCGGCGCGGGACAGCGAGTCCAGGCCGGACTTCGACAGCTTCGTCGCCGCCTCACCGGCGAGCTGCATGCGGTAGTAGCCCGCGCCCTCCGCGTTGGGGAACACCCACGCCGGGCACGCCTTCGCGTCCGGCAGCGGCAGCTCGGCGCGCTCGCCCTCCATCAGCGTGCACGCGCGCGACTCCTTCTTGCCCACCGCGTAGTCCACGCACACCGGCGTGCGCCACGACTGCGGACCCGGCGCCTTCGAGCCCAGCCGCAGGTAGCGCGCCTGCGTCAGCACCACCTTGTTGCCGCCCGCGCCGCACTCGAGCGTCGCGGTGACGAGCGGCGCGCCGCCCTGGTCCAGGAAGGTGCTCATCATCCCCGACACGTCCTTGCCGGACTCGGCGTCCAGCGCGGAGAGGAAGTCCTTCGCGGTGGCGTTGCCGTGCGCGTGCGCCTTCAGGTGGCGCTGGATGCCGCGGCGGAACACCTCGCGGCCCAGCCACTCCTCCGTCATGGAGAGCACCGCGGCGCCCTTGCCGTAGGTGATGCCGTCGAAGGCGTTGACGATGTCGTTCTGGCTCTCGATGGGCTGGCGGATGCGGCGCGCGGACAGGAGGCTGTCGGCGTCCAGCGCGTTGCTGCGCTCATTCACGCGCTCCACCGGCGCGTCCCACGCGGGCCGCCACGTCTCGATGATGCGCGGGGTCATCCACGTGGCGAAGGCCTCGTTGAGCCACAGGTCGTCCCACCACGCCATGGTGACGAGGTCGCCGAACCACTGGTGCGCCAGCTCGTGCGTCTGCGTGCCGGAGAAGGCGCGCTGACGGCCGGGCGTGTCCTCCTCCGGCTTGGAGAGGATGAGGCGCGAGTTGAACGTCACCAGGCCCGGGTGCTCCATGGCGCCGCCGAGCAGCGGCACCGCGAGCACGTCCAGCTTCTCGTACGCGTAGGGGATGCCGAAGTAGTCCTCCAGCGCGCCGAGGATTTGCGGCGTGACTTCCGCGGCGTAGGTGGCCTCCACGGCGCGGCCGCGCGGGGTGATGATGCGCGTCTTCACCTTCTTCTTGCCGGAGGGCGCGGCGGGGTGGAAGTCGAACGGGCCCACGCCGAAGGCGATGAGGTAGCTGGGCAGCGGCTGGGTGCGCGCGAAGCGGAAGGTGCGGCTTCCGTTGGGGCCGGCCTCCTCGCTCACCTGCGGCGTGTTGGTGACGGCCACGTTGCCCGCGGGCACGTGGAAGGTGAGCTGCCAGGGCACCTTGAAGCCGGGCTCGTCGAACGACGGGAAGACGCGGCGCGCGTCGATGGGCTCGAACTGGGTGTAGACGTACCAGTCACCGCCCTCGTTGACGCGGAAGGCGCCGTCCGTCTCCTTCTCGGAGGCGATGCCCTCGTACACCACGCGCAGCTTCGCGGCGCCCACGCCCACGGGCTTCGGCAGCGTGAAGCCGAGGAAGTCGGTGCCGCCCTTCACGGGCTTCACGTCGGTGGAGGCCCCGTCCTGCAGCAGCGTGGCCTGCTTCACGATGAGGCCCTTGCCGTGGAGCCAGATGAGGGAGGTGGACTTCACGACCTCGAGGTCGATGTTGGCCGTGCCCTGGAACGTGGTGGCCTTCGGGTCGACGGTGAGCTCCACCGTGTAGCCGGTGGGGCGCACGTCGCCGGGGAGACGCAGCTCGGGCGGAGTCGGAGTGGCGGCTTCAGCTGCGGACTGCGCGGCCGGAGCGGAAGCGGCGGGTTGCTCGGAGGGGACGTTCTGCCGGGCGCCGCACGCACTGAGAAGGGTGACGGCGGCCAGGGCCGCCGGACGGAGCAGGTTGGGCATGGCGCGCATAGTGGCCCATGGGAGGCAGCCAGGGTAGCGCCGAGCGCGTGTGTGGCCTTGCCGACACGGCGCGTTCAGGGTGGAGTGCCGCCGTGTCCCAGATCGCCCCAGCTCCCTCCCCTGAAATCCCAAAACCGGCCACGCAGAAGGTGCCGTCGGAGCACCTGCGCCGCATCGTCGGCACGCCTCCCGGCAAGGTGGTGGACCTGCTCACGCGCATCGTGTGGGCGTTCCTCACGTGGCTGTCACCAGAGTCGCGTGACGCGCTCGCTCGCTTCGTGGGGAACCTGGCGTACACGTTGGGTATCCGTCGTCGCGTGGCGATGGAAAACCTGGCCATGGCGATGCCGGAGAAGAGCGAGGCGGAGCGGCGGGAGATTGCGCGCGGCGCGTACATCAACATGGCGCGCGTGGTGCTGGAGTCGCTGCCGAGCGGCGACCGCCTGCCCAAGGACTGGGCCGAGCAGGGCGTGGAAGGCGTGGAGGCGTGGGAGGCGCTGAAAGCGCACGTGGCCACGGGGAAGGGCGCGTTGATGGTGACGGCGCACTTCGGCAACTGGGAGTTGCTGGGCGACATGCTGATTCGCTGGGGGATTCCGCTGGATGCGCTGGTGCGGCCGCTGAAGGGGGCGCTCAACACGCGCATCGCGGTGAACCGGGTGGGCTGTGGCGCGGGGCTCATCTACCCGAAGGGGGCCATTCAAGAAATCACGGCCGCGGTGAACCGCGGCGAGTCGCCGTACATGCTGCTGGACCAGGCGTTGCCGGCGAAGGCGGCGGTGTTCGTGCCGTTCTTCGGGAAGCTGGCGTCGACGACGCCGGCCATGGCGGTGGCGGCGAAGCGCACGGGCGTGCCGGTGTTCGTGGTGATGGGCGTGCGCAACGGGCGCGGTGGGGCGCGATTCAGGCTGGAGGTGGAAGGGCCGATTCTTCCGCCCGCGCCGGGTGAGTGCGAGGACCCGTTCACCGAGCACACGGCGCGCGTGACGGCGGCGCTGGAGCGGTGCATCCGCAAGTACCCGGACCAGTGGATGTGGCTGCACCGGCGGTGGAAGTACCAGCCGGACCCGACGGTCGCCGGCAAGGCGGTGGCCGCGCTCGAAGCGAAGGGGTGAGCGCGGACTACCAGCGGTGGTCGCCGAAGAGGCAGTCGGCGAGCGTCACCTTGCCGAACCAGACATTGCCCACCTGAAGGTCCGGCACCGGCGTGGAGAGCACGTCCTGCGGTAGGCGGGTGGTGCCGAACGTCTCGATGGCGAGGGCTTCGAGCTTCTCCGCGTAGGGCTGGAACTCCGTGGGCAGCGGTGGGTGATAGGTGATGGTCTCCCGGCGTCGCTCGTCCACGCGCTTGTGGTGGTCGGCGTAGATGATGTGCACCGGCGTCAGGATGCAGACCATCAGCACCACTTCCTTTTCCTCGGAGGGGCCTGCTGCTGAGTCTGGCAGGCCCACCCGGACCGAGCATGCAGGGTCATAGAGGATGTTTGGATAGTCCCAGACATGAGTCCCGGGCAGGGCCTCGCGGACACGCTCCAGGAAGGACTTCCAGGGGTGTGGATTGTCGATGGCCGTCTGCCGGAGCTCGCTGAGCCGCCTGGCCTCCTCCGTTGCCGCGTAGCGCGGGTCATAGCCGTCGATGCCCGCGGGGTAATAGCGGTGGACAAGTCGCAGAAGCGCTTCCGCTGTGACTGGCTGACTCATGAGCACGGCTTCCTTCCCGCAGGAAAGTAGTCATTCCAGGCTCCCACGGCAGTAGAGCCTGCAACGAACCGATCACTCCGGAACGAACTTCGTTCGAGGGATTCCCTCCAGGACGAAGCGGCGCACCCTGGAGCCCTTGAGGACCGGCGCCAGGATTCGCCCCATCTCGAGCACGAACAGGTTGCAGAGCTCCGCGCTCGTTGCCGGGCGCTGGCTCAAAGCGATGCGTGCAGCCTGGTCGGCCGCATCGGCAGCCGCTTGCTGGGCCACGACATCGGGAATCATCCCCTCCCTCGTGGAGATGGGAAGCCCCACTTCGACGTCGCAGAGTGTCTGGATTGGCTGATGCTGCGAGATGCGCGTCAGCGCGATGGTGGTCTGCGACACCTTCCAGCCACCGCCATGAGCACCTTCTCGGGGAACGTACTCGTGAAACTGGAAGGCCGCGGGCGGAATCCGCCCGGCCGTCCCCATGGCGCAGCCGGAGCCCAACCCCGCCAGCACCATCCAGCCGAGCAACAACGTCAGCGTGACACGGGTTCGCATGGGCCCTCCCAGACGGAGTATGCCCATACGACCATCAGAGTCTCATAACAGGAACTAAACCTCAGAGGTCCCGTCCGCTTCGCAACACTCCGCCCTACTCCACCACCACCCGCTTCAGGTGCGCCCCGAGGCGCGTGACGACTTCGTAGTGAATCGTCTGCGCCCAGCTCGCCAGTGACTCCGCGGACACGGCTTCTTCACCATCCTTGCCGACCAGCGTCGCCGTCACCTGCCGCTCATCGGACGTCGCGCGCGTCACGTCCACGATGAGGTGGTTCATCATCACGCGCCCCAGCACCGGGCAGCGGCGCCCGTTCACCAGCACGTGCGCCTTGCCTGACGCCAACCTCGGATACCCGTCGTAGTAGCCCACCGGCAGCACCGCGATGCGCGTCGGCTCCGGGCAGCGATACGTGCAGCCGTAGCCCACGTAGCTTCCCGCCGGCAGCCACTTCACCACCTGGCTGCGGCACTTCCACGACAGCACCGGCTTCAGCACCGGCACCTCGCCCAGCACCAGCCGCGCCGACAGCCGCGTCTCCGGCGAGGGCCACAACCCATACAGCGAAATCCCCACCCGCAGCGCCTCGTACCGCGCCTTCGGCAACACCAGCGTCGCCGCGCTCGCCGCGATGTGCCGCTGCAGCGGCTTCGCCGGCTTCAACTGCGACTCCAGGAACGCCATCCCCGTTTCAAAGGCATCCACCTGCGCCAGCGCGTACCCCTGCTCCGTCACGTCCTCCGTGTTCGCGAAGTGGCTCAGCGCCCCCACCACCTCCAGCACGTCCCGCGACTCCACCAGGAAGTGCGACTCGCGCGGCAGCCCGTCCAGCGTGAAGCCCTCGCGCCCCAGCCCCGTGTCGATGTGCACGTGCACCCGCAGCGGCCTGTCCAGCTTCGCCGCCCGCAGCACCGGCACCGCGTCCGCCCACCCGCGGTCCGCCACCACCACGTCGATGCCCTCGCGCGCCAGCACCACCGCCTCTTGCGGCGCCACCGCGCCCAGCACCAGCACCTGCTTCGGAGGCAGCCCGTGCGCCCGCTCGTGCTCGCGCACCTTCAGCGCGTCCTGCGGCGCGATGAAGTAGAGGACGTCCACCCCGCCGTGCACCAGCGGCAGCACCTGCAAGAGCCCGTGCCCGTACGCGTTGCCTTTCAGCACCACGCCCAGCGAGCGCGGCGGCGCCGCCTTCCCCTCCAGCGTCCGGAACACCGCCACGTTGTGACGCAGCGCGGATGCGCTGAGCTCCAGCCACGAAGCGTGGACCGCGTCTCCAGGGCCGCTACCAATCGACTCCACTTGCACCTCCACCTCGACTCAGCGCCCCATACCAGCAATGCGCGGGCCATGGGGCATGCGGCACCCCAGCCACACACGTGCCCGCGCGCGGGGCAGGCGGACGGGAGCCGGCGTGGGCCCCGCTGCGCCCACGGCCCACACCCTCCGTTCTGGAGGCCGCATGCCCGGCATGCAAGCACGTCACTGGGAAACGGTCGAAACCGGATTACTGGAGGCGGTGCTATCGTCCCGGACGTGTCCACACCGGACCTTTCCCTGGCCCAGGCCTTCGTCGCGGCGCGCGGCGGCACCGCTTCTCCGGAGTCGCTGCCCTCCTTGCAGGAGCGGCTGGCGCGCGTGCTGACCACGGCGCGCACTCCGTGGCCCGGCGTGGAGTTGGAGGGCTCGCGCTTCGTCGGCCACCTCGCGCGGCTGCTCGCCGGTGAGGCTCCCGCCGAGGACGTGGAGACGCTGAACCTGCCGGACGTGTACCTCGCGCGCGCCGCCGCGGACGGCCTGCCCGCCGCGCTCAAGGCCTTCGAGGCGCGCTTCCTCCCGGAGGTCGACGCGGCCGTGGCCCGCCTGAAGCTGCCGCCCACCGGCCTGGACGAAGTGCGCCAGCTCCTCCGCCAGCGCATGTTGGTGGGCAGCGCCGAGGCACCCGCCCGGCTGGCCGCCTACCCCGGCACGGGCCCGCTCAGCGGGTGGGTGCGCGCGGCCGCGCTGTGGCTCGCGCTCGACTGGCAGCGCCAGCGCAGCGGGCAGGCACAGGCGGACGATGGTGACCTGTCCGTGCTGATGGCGCCCGGAGACGACCCGGAGCTCGCCTACCTCAAGACGACATACCGCGCGGAGTTCAACGCGTCCTTCGCCGCCGCGCTCGCGGCCCTGGAGCCGCGCCAGCGCAACTTCCTGCGGCTGAAGTACCTCGATGGCTTGAGCATCGACCAGCTCGGCGCGCTGTACGGCGTGCACCGCTCCACCGCCGCGCGCTGGGTGGTGGGCGCTCAAGAGGCCCTGCTTCAAGAGACACGGCGCCTGCTGACGGAGCGCCTGCGGCTCACCCGCTCGCAGCTCGACAGCGTGCTGCGCCTCATCTCCAGCCAGCTCGACGTGAGCCTCAGCCGCCTGCTGCGCTCACGGCTGGACTGACGAAGTCCCACGCCCGTGGCCTGCCTGGACGAGAACACCTTCGTCGAGCTGCTCATGGGCGGCCTCTCCGCCGCGCGCGCGGCGGAAGTCGATGCGCACCTCGACACGTGCACCTCGTGCCGTCGCCTGGTGGCCCAGGGCCTGCGCGCGCAGTCTCCCGACGAGGGCCCGCCCGGCGAGGTCACCGCGCTGACGCCGCCCCGCCCCGCGCGCTCCGAGGATGCGCCACTGGAGAAGGGCACCGCCGTGGGCCGCTACCTCGTGCTGGAGCGGCTGGGCGCGGGCGGCATGGGCGTCGTCTACAGCGCGTATGACCCGGAGCTCGACAGACGCGTCGCCCTCAAGCTGCTGCGCGCGGGAGCGCTGGGCCTGGAGGCCGAAGAAGGCCGCGCGCACCTGCTGCACGAGGCGCAGGCCATGGCCCGCGTCTCGCACCCGCACGTGGTGCCCATCTACGACGTGGGGACGTTCGGCGAGAACGTCTTCCTCGCCATGGAGCTGGTGGAGGCGCAGACGCTGCGGCAGTGGCTGAAGGCCGCGCCGCGCCCGTGGCGTCAGGTGCTGGGCCTCTTCCTGGATGCGGGCCGGGGGCTCGCGGCGGCGCACGCGGCGGGCGTGGTGCACGGTGACTTCAAGCCGGAGAACCTCCTCGTCGGCAGCGACGGCCGCGTGCGCGTCACCGACTTCGGCCTCGCGCGCAGCGCCAACCCGCTGGCCGAGGAGGCACCGGGCACGCCCGTGGCGGGCGGCACGCCTGCGTACATGTCCCCGGAGCAACTGGACCCGGACGCGCACCCGGACGCGCGCAGCGACCAGTTCGCCTTCTGCGTGACGCTGTACGAGGCGCTCTACGACGAGCGCCCCTTCGCCGCCGCCACGGTGCGCGAGCTGCTGACGGAGATTCGCTCCGGGCGGGTGAAGCCCGCACCCCGGGGCTCGACGGTGCCGCCGTGGCTGCGACGCGTGGTGGTGCGCGGCCTGTCCGTGGACCCCATGGACCGGCATGGCACCATGGACGCGCTGCTCACCGCGCTCCAGCACGACCCGGCGGCGCGCTGGACGCGCAGGCTCCAGATGGCGGGCAGCGTGGGGCTGCTCGTGGCGGCGGTGGGGATTACGCACGCGGTGGGTTCGCGCCGGCAGCAGGTCTGCGCGGGCGCGCAGCAGGAGCTCGCCACGGTGTGGGGCCCCTCGCAGCAGCAGGCCGTCGAGTCCGCCTTCCTCGCCACCGGCAAGCCCTTCGCACGGGCGGCGTGGCAGCGCGTGCGGCGCACGCTGGACGTTTACACCGCCGAGTGGGTGACGATGCGCACCACCGCCTGCGAGGCCACGCGCGTGCGCCGCGAGCAGCCCGAGGAGGTGCTCGCCCGGCGCATGCACTGCCTCGACGGCCGGCTCGCGGAAGTCGCCGCCCTCACGCAGCTCTTCGCCCGCGCGGACGCGGGCACGGTGGAGCTGGCCGCGCGCGCCGCGGAGGCCCTGCCGCCGCTGCAGCGCTGCGCGGACCTCGCGGCCCTGGCCGCGCGCGCGCCCGAGCCCGTGGACGACGAGGCCCGCGCCCGCGCGGAAGCGCTGCGCCAGAAGCTGGTGCGGGCCCGCGCGCTGAAGGCCGCCGGCAAGTACACGGAGGCCGTGGCGCTGCTGGAGCCCGCCGTGAAGACGGCGAAGGACGCGGGAGACCGCTACGGCGCCGCGGACCTGCTGCTGCTCCTGGGCGAGCTGCGCGAGGAGCTGGGCGACCCGAAGAAGGCGGAGGCCACGCTCTTCGAGGCGGTATGGGCCGCGGAGGCCGGGCGCAACGACGTGGCGGCCGCGCGCGCCTGGACGTCGCTGGTGCACACCTCCGGCGAGATGCTGGAGCAGTACGCCCTGGCGTGGCGCTGGGAAGAACGCGCCGAGGCCGCGATTGAACGGCTGGGCGGCGACGCGGTGCTGACGGCGCAGCTCCAGGTCCGCACGGGAGCGCTGCACTTCGTGCAGGGCCGCTACGCGGAAGCCTCCGAGCAGCAGGAGGCGGCGCTCGCCCGGCTGGAGCAGACGTATGGCCCGGACAGCCTGGAGGCGGCGGACGTGAGGCTCGGGCTCGGCGCCACGCGCATCGCGCAGCATCGCGTGGACGATGCGCTGAAGCTGCTCGAGCAGGCGCTGGAGACGCGGCGCAAGGCGCTGGGCCCGGACCACCCCGACGTGGCGCGCGCGCAGATGGAGGTGGCCCAGGCTTACTGGAGGAAGGCCAACCTGGCGCGGGTGGAGGAGCTGTCGCGCACGGCGCTGGCGGTGTTCGAGCGCGCGCTCGGCCCCGAGCACCGCGACGTGGCGACGCCGCTGGAGATGCTGGCGGCCATCATGGAGCGCCAGGGCAAGGGCGACGAGGCCCTGCGCCTCCAGGAGCGCGCGCTGAACATCGCCATCCAGGCGGAAGGCCTGGAGAGCTCCGGCACGCAAATCGTCATGAGCAACCTGGCCAACCTGCTCGCGCGGCTGGGGCGTCATGAGGAGGCCCTGGCGCGGCACATGTCCACCATCGCTCCGCTGGAGCAACGGCTCGGCCCCCAGCATCCCCTGGTGGCGCGGGCCCTCCGCGCGGTGGGCAACAACTACAGGGACCTGAAGCGCTTCGACGAGGCCCTGCCCTACCTGCTGCGCGCGCGGGGCATCCTCGAGTCACGCCAGGACGACGCCTTCGGCTACCTGACGGGAACGTGGATTGATTTGGGCCGCACGTGGCTGGGGATGAAGCAGCCGCGCAAGGCCGCCGAGGTGCTGGAGCTGGCGGTCGCGAACCGCGCTGGCTCGAAGCAGACGCCGGGCGAGCAGGCCTTCTCGCGCTACGCCCTGGCCCAGGCGCTGTGGGAGGGGAACCTGGACCGGCCCCGTGCCCTGCTGCTGGCCGAGGAGGCGCGGGAGATGTTCTCGGGCATGGGCGAGCGGTACGTGAAGGTGCTGACGGAGCTGGACGCCTGGCGTGCCCGCCTGCCCCGTCCGGCCACGGTGCCGGCGGCCGGCACGCGCTAGCCTCCGCGGGCCGCCTGGCGGGCGACGAAAGAAGCGCATCGGGGCTCCCGTCCCCGGCCAAAGCGCATTAAAGGAGGAGCGGGATGCGAACGCTCTTCATCGGGGACGTGCACGGCTGCGCCGAGGAACTGGACGCGCTGCTGGCCGAGTGCGGCTGGCGGCCGGGCGACCGCGTGGTGCTGGTGGGAGACCTCGTGGCGAAGGGCCCGGACTCGGCGGGCGTGGTGCGCCGGGCGCGCGAGCGCGGCTTCCTCGCGGTGCGGGGCAACCACGACGCGCACGTGCTGCGCTGGCACGCGGGATTCGGGCCCAGGGGCAAGAAGCTCAAGCCCGAGCACCAACAGGTATTGGACACGCTCACGTCCGAGGACTGGGCATGGCTGAAGTCGCAGCCGCTCTACCGCCGCTTCCCGGAGCTGAATGTGATTGCGGTACACGGCGGGCTCGTGCCCGGCGTGTCGCTGGAGGCGCAGAAGGAAGACGAGCTGCTCAACCTGCGCAGCATCGCCTCGGACGGCACGCCGTCGAAGCGCGTGGACGGCGGAGAGCCGTGGGGAAGCTGCTGGAAGGGGCCGGAGCTGGTCATCTTCGGCCACGACGCCATGCGCGGGATTCAGCGGCACCCGTATGCACTGGGCCTGGACTCGGGCTGCGTGTACGGCGGCCGGCTGTCCGCGTACCTGCTGCCGGAGGGGCGCCTCGTGTCGGTGGTGGCGAAGCGCGCGTACGTGGACGTGGACGCGTCACCGTGAGGACTCAGCTCCACTCCACGCGCTCGTAGCCGGAGGCCGCCTTCTCCAACAGTCGCCTGTCATCGGGCGTGGCGTGGTCGCCCACCTGCACGTGGAGCGCCCGCGACCCGAAGCCCACCACATGGCGAATCGCCTGAGCGAGCTCGCCCGCACCGTACGTGTTCCGGAGCTGCGCCCGGACGGGCAGGTCCGCCGCAGGCGTGGCCACGAGCGTCCAGACTCCGCTATGCGCCTCGAAGTACTCCAGCCGGGAGGCCAGCGACGACGCCACACACAGGTGCACGCTCACCGCCGCCGCGCCATGGATGGACAGGCGTGCCAGCTTCGGCAGCCGGCTCAGGTGGACGAACAGCTCCGATTGTCCCTTCCCACCGGCCCGCAACAACACCACCTCGAGGTGCCGGACTCCATGCTCTCGTGCCACCAGCGCCTTCACCATGGTGGGTGAAGCACCCTTCAGCACCGTCACTCCGCGCAGGTGCGGATGCGAGAGCCACTCCGCCAACGCGGTGGAGTCGTTCCAGGAGAGGTCCACCTCCCGCACCGTCCGCCAGCGCTGCGTGGGTTCGAGCGGCGTCTCCCGCAAGCCAGGCCGCAGCAGGACGGCGGCGGGAAAGCCGCGCTCGAAGCGGGTGAGCTCGTGTTGCACGTGCGGTCCCAGAGCGCCGGAGCACAGCGGGGCATTCGCCTCGAACAACTTCTCGATGCGCCGCGGGTCCGCGTGGGACGAGCACTGCAACATGATGAACTCACCGAGCGGGTGGCCCCGCTCCAACAGGTGGTCCGCCAGCACCAGTCGCGCGGACTCGTCCTCCGGGTCCGCATACACGCGCGCCAGCAGTTCCTCGTAGGCGGTGGCCCTGAGCGCGTCCGCGGCCTCGTGGCGGTCGAGCGCCGCCTCCAACGCCTCACATGGGCTTTCGACTTCCGGCGGGAGTGGCGGCATGGCCCGAGCCCGGGGCGCAATCCTTTCGACAGTCAGGGCCAGCATCTCGGCGAAGGGGGAGCGCGGCTCGAGCTCCGCGAGCAGCTCCCCCAGGAGCGGCACGGCACGCGGATCCCACATCTCCACGAGGAGATTGCACAGCGTCCGGCTCACCTCCGGCACGCGAGCCACTGGCAACCGGGCGATGGCCAGCAGCGCGGGGGTGAAGCGCGGGTCCGCCGGGCAGGGAAGGAGCGCCGCGAGCTTGCCGCGCATCGTCTCGGGCCCTGCCCGCCCCGCCACCTCCAGCATGCCATCGAGGAGCAGCGGCAGCTCGACGCTCCTGGGAGGAGACAGGGCGAAGCTGCGCTGCTCGAAGTGGATGGGGCCGAACCCCACCGTGAGCCGCTTCGACAGCCGCTCCACCAGCGAGGCGATGCGCTCGGAGCGCGAGTGGCGCCAGGCCTCGAGCAGATGGTCGAGAGCCGCCGCGTCGTCATGCCGCTGGAGGGCCAGGAGCGCCGCGCGTCCGCGGAAGATGAGGGAGTTCTGCACCACCCCGATAGTCTACCCGCCCCCCTCCCGGCTCCACTCCACCTCCTCGTACAGGGATGCCACATCCTGGAGTTGTCTCCGGTCCGACGCCGTCAGTCGACACTCCACGTGGATGTGGAGCGCACGGATGCCGAAGCCCGATGCGCCCTGGATGGCGCGCGCGAGCGGCGGGACGCCCTCCGCGCTGAACAGCTTCGCCAGCACGGGCAGTTGCTTCCGCACCATCACGATGAGCTCCCACGCCACCGTGCCGCGCGCCGCGAAGCGCACCAGCCGGGACGCCAGCCGCGACGTCGCGCACAAGCGCACGTCCTCCGGGGCCGCGTTGTACACGAGCACGTGCGTGAGCCGGGGCAACCCATCCAACCGGGTGAACAGGTCCGGAGCCTTCTCCACCAGGGGCCCCGACACATCCAGATGGCTCAGCCCCAGCGGGCGTGAGCCGAGCCCCCGCGCCATCTCCGCGTCAAGACTCCGAAGCGACATCACATTCCGCAGGTGCGGGTGCGTGAGCCACGCCTCCACCTCCGAGCCCGGATACGTCGCCATGCTCCAGCCAATCTCCCGCACCGTCGACCAGCCGGGTCCGGGCTCGGGAAGCGGCTCCCCTCGGGAGTGGTCCATCAGCACGGCCACGGGAAAGCCCCGCTCGAACTGGACGAAGCCCCGCACCACGCTCGCGCCCAGCGGCGCCTCCCATTGGAGCTGGTGCTCCTTCAGCAAATCCTGGATGCGCGCCTCGTCCGGCCGCGGAGCGCACTGCTGCGTGATGAATTCCCCCAGCGGGTCACCCTGCTCCAGCAGGTGGTCCGCCAGCACCAGTCGCGCGGACACGTCATCCGGGTCCGCGTACACGCGCGCCAGCAGCGCTTCGCGCACCGGTCCGCTCCGGGCCTCCGAGTCCTCGCGCGCGGAGAGAGCTGTCTCCCATTCCTCACACAGGCGCGTGGTCTCCTCGTCCAACGGAGGGCCCACCTTCGGAAGGATGCGTTGGATGACGGCGTCGAGCCGTGCAGCGAAGTCGTTGCCTGGAGGAAGGCTCGCGTGCAGCTCACGCAGTGGCGCCAGCACGCGCGGGTCCCTCACGTGCGCGAGCAACTCACAGAGCACGTCGGGCACACCCACGTCCGTGGCGATGGGCATGCGAACAATCTCCAGCAGCACGGGCGTGAAGCGCGGGTCCTCCGGCCACTCACGCAAGCCCCGGAGCGCCCGGCGCAGCGAGCCGGGGTAGCCACGGTCCGCGCCCTCCCGCAGGCTGGCGAGCAGCCGTGGCAAATCCATCGGCCGGCGCCAGTTCATCGACTCGGAGCCCGGGCCACAGTCCAGCGGCGACAGCCCCCGGGTGAGCCGCTCCGACAGTCGCTCCACGAGCGAGGCGATGCGCGCGTCGCGAGAGTGACGCCAGGCCTCCAGCAGGTGCCCCAGGGCGACCTCGTCGGCATGACACTCGAACGCCCCCAGCGCGCGGCCGAGGAGGTCTCTCAGGGTGTCGCTCACGGCGCGGCAGTGTACCGCGTGGGCAGCGACCTCACCCTCGGAGCATTCGCGCACGCCGGAGCCGGGACATCAGCAGCAGGCCCCCGCGTCACCGCACGGGGCGCCTGCCACCGCACGCATCCTCAGCCCCGGGGCGGACGCACCACCAGCACGGGCCGGTCCGTGCGCAGCAACAGCTCCTGCGTCACCGAGCCGAGCACCGCGCGCTTCAACCCCGAGCGCCCGTGCGTGCCCATGACAATCGCGTCCACGCGATGCCGCTCCGTGGCCTGCACCAGCGACGTCACCACGTCCCTGCCATGAGGCAGCAGCTCCACCTGCACGCGCCGTCCGCTCGCGTGCGCCGCCTTCGGCACGGCCGCGAGGAGCTGCTGCTTCAGCTCGGTCTCCTGCCCCGGCGACAGCTTCCCCTCCGCGACGTGGACGAGGTGCACCGTGCCGCCCTCGGGCACCAGCCCGCAGGCATGGGCCACGGCGCGGTTGCCCGTCTCGGAGAAGTCCGTGGCCACGAGCACCTCGCGGAAGACGGGCAGCGGCGCATCCACGGCCGCCTCCGCCGCCATCGTGGACGGCACACACGCCACGGACATGCGCGCCAGCCGCACCGCGTGGTGCGACACGCTCCACAGCCGGCCCAGCGCGCGCCGGTGGTGCGTGCCCACCACCAGCAGGTCCACGCTCTCACGCTCGGCCACCTCCACGAGGTGGTCCGCGATGCGCCCCACGCCCGCGTGCACCACGGCGCGCGGCGCCTGCCCATCCAGGGCCAGCGGCGCCAGCAGCGCGGCCGTCTCCTGCTCCAGCGCCTGCCGCAGCTCCGGCGTCACCTCGTCGAACAGGTGTGGCAGCGGCAGCCCCAGGCGCGGGTACTCCTCCTCCGGCCAGTACACGCGCCCGCCCACCACCTCCAGCGCACCGAAGCGGCGCAGCCCCTTCACCCACTCGCGCGCCGCCTCGAAGGGCAGCGAGCGGTCCACGCCCAGCAGCACCTTCAGCGGCCGCTCGCCCCGGGCCCAGGCCTCCAGCGGCGCCGCGTCGCGCACCACCAGCAGCGGAATGGGCAGCGCCTGCGCCAGCCGGTCCACCGTGCCGCCCACGCTCAGGAAGGGCGCCTCCTGGCTCGGCGCGGCCGTCACCACGAGCGACGCCGCCTGCTCTCGCGCGAAGGTCGCCACCGACTCCGCCGGCTCACCGGTGAGCACCGTCGTGTCCACCTTCGCGCCCAGCTTCTCCAGGCGCTTCACCTGGTCCGCCAGCGCGGCCTCGGCGGCGTCCGTCAACGAACGCCCGAAGGCGCGCGCGGAGTTGGGGTTCAGCACGTGCACCAGGCGCAGCGGCAAGCCCGACTTGCGAGCGAGCTCCGCGGCCAGCGTGGCCGCGCGCAGGGCGGTATCAGAGAAGTTCGTGGCGCAGACGATGGACATATCGGGTCTCCAGGTTCAGCAATCGGCTCCGTTCGAGGCGAGGACATCCTCACCTCCCGTGCCAGCACTCATTTCGTGGCGGTCGGCGCGCGGAGCACCTGCTCGGCGCGCACCTCGTGTACCAGCGGCTCGCCCTGCTCGAAAGCCCGCACGCTGGCCAGCGTCGTCTCGGCGATGTTGGCCAGGGCCTCGTGGGTGAGGAAGGCCTGGTGCGAGGTGACGAGGACATTGGGAAACGTGAGCAGCCGCGCCAGCACGTCGTCCTGGAGCACCTGCCCGGAGAGGTCCTGGAAGAAGATGCCCTCCTCCTCCTCGTACACGTCCAGCCCCGCGCCGCCGATGTGGCCCGACTTCAGCGCGTCCAGCAGGGCCCGGCTGTCGATGAGCGCGCCACGGCCCGTGTTGACGAGCACGACGCCCCTCTTCATCCGCGTCAGCGCCGCCGCGTCCACCATGTGCCGCGTGCCCGGCGTCAACGGCACGTGCAGGCTGATGATGTCCGACGTGGAGAAGAGCTCCTCCAGCGGAACGAAGCGCACGCCGGATTCACGCTCGAAGGCGGCGTCCGGCGCCACGTCATGGCAGAGCACGTTGCAGCCGAAGCCCCGGAAGATGCGCGCGGCCACGCGGCCGATGCGGCCCGTGCCCACCACGCCCACCGTCTTGCCCGCGAGGTCGAAGCCCACCAGCCCGTCGAGGGAGAAGTTCCAGTCACGCACGCGCGAGAAGGCGCGGGGGATGTGGCGCACCAGCGAGAGCACCAGCGCCACCGCGTGCTCGGCCACCGCGTGCGGCGAGTACTCCGGCACGCGCGTGACGCGGATGCCCAGCCGCTGCGCCGCCTCCAGGTCCACGTGGTTGTAGCCCGCCGAGCGCGCAGCCACGAGCCGCACTCCGCCCGCATGCAGCGCCGCCAGCGTGGCCGCGTCCACCTTGTCATTGACGAAGGAGCACACCGCGGGAAAGCCATCCGCCAGCTTCGCCGTCTGCAGCGTCAGGCGCGGCTCGAGGAAGGTGAGCGCATGGCCGAAGTGCGCGTTGGCGCGCTCCAGCGCATCACGGTCATAACGGTGGGTGTCGAAGACGGCCAGCCGCATGTCTGCTCCCCTGCCCGGCCGGACTGCGTGCCCGCCGTGTGTCTCCAGTGTCAGTGCAACGCCCGCACCACGCCCTTTCGCCTTATAAGGCCCACCCCGGCCGCGCGAAAGCTGCACACGCCGGGAGGGGGCGGCAAAAGCTGCGCGGCGGGCGAGCGACGGCCGGCCCGCCAGCGGGCCTGCGGCTTCACATTCCAGGGCGCGCGAGCGGGGCGGGGCCTACCTTGGTGGAAGAGCTCACGACGGGAGGAGCCATGTTCCGCTGCAAGGCCTGTGGAGCGTTCAACCGGGTGCGCGAGCCCCGCCCCTCGGGCACGCCCGAGTGTGGCCGCTGTCACTCCGCGCTGGATGTCTCCGGCGCGCCGCAGGAGGTGGATGGCGAGGGGCTGGACCGCGCCGTCCTCGGCGCTCCGGTGCCGGTGCTGCTCGACTTGTGGGCCCCCTGGTGCGCGCCGTGCCGCGCGGCCGCACCCATCCTGGACGCGATGGGCCGGGCGCAGGCGGGACGGCTGCTGGTGTTGAAGCTGAACACGGAGGAGCACCCGCACGCGGCCAGCGCGCTGCGCGTGCAGGGCATCCCCACCTTCGTGGTGTTCTCGGGCGGGCGCGAGGTGGCGCGCCGCAGCGGCGTCATGCCCCGCGCGGAGCTGGAGCGGTGGGTGATGACGTCCCTGGCCCAGGGAGGTGCGAATGCCACCGCGTGAGCCCCGGCCTGCCATGGCGGGGCCCAGGAGCTGACCCGGCCCCGGGCACGGGGCCCGCGTGCGAGGAGGCACGTCATGGAGGACGGCGCCGCGCTGCTGACAGACCTCTACCAGTTGACGATGGCGGAGGCGTACCTCGACGAGGGGCTGTGGGACGAGGCCGTCTTCAGCCTCTTCGTCCGGCGCCTCCCCGCGCGCCGCAACTACCTGCTCACCGCGGGACTGGAAGACGCACTCGAATTTCTAGAGCAACTGAGATTCAACTCGGAGGACCTGGACTGGCTCGCCTCGCTGGGGCGCTTCTCGGACCGGCTGCTCGGCTGGCTGGAGCGCTTCCGCTTCAGCGGGGACGTGGACGCGGTGCCGGAGGGCACGCCCGTCTTCGCGCAGGAGCCGCTGCTGGAGGTGCGCGCGCCGCTGCCGGAGGCGCAGCTCGTGGAGACGTTCCTCATCAATCAACTGCACCTCCAGACGCTCGCGGCGTCGAAGGCGGCGCGGGTGGTGGAGGCCGCGGCGGGGCGCCCGGTGATGGAGTTCGGCCTGCGGCGCATCCACGGCACGGACGCGGGCCTCAAGGTGGCGCGGGCCGCGTACGTCGCGGGCGTGGACTCCACCTCCAACGTGCTCGCGGGGAAGCGGTACGGCATCCCGGTGTCGGGCACCATGGCGCACAGCTACGTGCAGGCGCACGACGACGAGCTGGACGCCTTCCGTGCCTTCACGCGCGTGTACCCGGACGCGACGCTGCTGGTGGACACGTACGACACGCTGCACGGGGTGCAGCATGTGATTCGCCTGGCGCGCGAGCTCGGCGAGGACTTCCACGTGCGCGCGCTGCGGCTGGACTCGGGAGACCTGCTGGCGCTGTCCCGGGCCGCGCGCGACATGCTGGACGAGGCGGGACTGCGGCACGTGCGGCTCGTCGGCAGCGGCGGGCTGGACGAGGACGCGGTGGCGAGGCTGGTGGCCCACGGCGCGCCCATTGACGCCTTCGGCGTGGGCACGGCGATGGGCGTGTCCGCGGACGCGCCCTCGCTGGACATGGCCTACAAGCTGGTGGAGTACGCGGGGAAGGAGCGCGTGAAGCTGTCCGAGGGCAAGGTGCTCCTGCCGGGCGCGAAGCAGGTGTACCGGCAGGCGGAGGACGGCGTGGCACGCGCGGACGTCATCACCCGGCGCGGGGACGTGGAGCCGGGCCATCCGCTGCTGAAGCCGGTGATGCGCGCGGGGAAGCGGCTGCCCGGTGCATCTCCGCCGCTGGCGGACGTGCGGGCCCGCGCGAGGCGGGAGGTGTCACGCCTCCCGCCCGAGGTGCGCGCGCTGGCGCCCGCGAGGCCGCCGTACCCGGTGAGGCTGGGCACGGCGCTGGAGCGGACGCGCGAAGCGCTGGTGGAGGCCTGGTCGGCGGCGCCGTGAGGGCGCCACCGCGGCGACCGTCATTGCCCCGAGAGGACGCGGGCGCTGTACAAGCGCACGAAGCCGGGCCCGAGCAGGGAGCCGTTGTTGAAACCTCCCGTCGCCACGACATTCCCGGAGGGAGTGAAGGCAAGGCCGCTGACCCGTATCCCCGAGCCCGCGGGGTTGTCGACATAGGTGACGGGCCCCAGCTGCCGCGTCTGCAGGTTCATCAGCGAGAACCAGCCCCGGCCCGTGATGGTGCCGAGGTTCAGCGCCTGATGCCCGCCGAGCAGCAGTGCGCCCGTGGACGAGAAGGCGTGCGCATTGACGATTCCCGGCCCGCCCGAGAACGACACGTCCCACCGCAGCTTCCCATCCGTGCCGAGCAGGTACAGCCAGAAGCTCCCCGGGGACTCGCTGGCGCTGGAGATGTACGAAATCGCCTCGCCCGTGCTGGGGCTGACCGAGATGCCGGACCAGGAGCCATCCGTCTGCAACAGCCGGACGCCATCGGGGCTGTACTTCCGGAAGTAGCTCGCCACGAAGACCGGCGAGTCGGGCGTCTGGCCCCGGTTGAACACGCTGCCGGACACGTAGACATTGCCCGCCGCGTCCACCGTCAGCCCCGAGGCGTAGTTCAAGTGGCCCTCGTCGAAGAGGACCTTCCAGCGCTCCGCCCCATCGGCCGTGAACGCGGTGAGCCTGAACTGCCGCGCGCCATCGGGGTTGTTCAGGGTGACCAGCACGTAGACGTGCCCGCTGGCGCTCACCGCGAAGAACTGGCCGCCCGGGTTCGAGCCCTCCGCGTCGTGGCCCCACACCTCCTGCCCGTCCGTGCCGTGCCGGCTCACGCGGCCGTTGTAGGCCATCATGTAGATGCGGCCCTCACCGTCCACGGCCACCTTCCCCGAGCCCGTGACGGGGCGCGTCCACAGCACCTGCCCCGTGCCGCTCAGCCGCGTCAGGCTCGAGTAGTCCAGGATGAGGACGTCACCGTTGGGGGCGACGGCCAGGCCCGTCGGCTCGACGTTCCGCCGCACCTCCCACAGAAAGGGCGCGGAGAGCGAGCGCACGGCGACCGTCTTTGGACCGTCCATGCGCAGCAGGCAGCCGTTGTTGTCGGACGTCGCCTCGCACGGCCCCACCCAGACGGGATACCCCTCGGGCGTGGTGTGGAGGATGATTTCGCTCTGGCGCACGGCCTTGCGGCACGGCGTGCCGCACGTCCACGCGTCGTCGCCGGCCACGACACTCACGCCCTCGGGCATGGACGTCACGTCCA
Source organism: Pyxidicoccus sp. M6 (assembly GCF_055568925.1). Lineage (NCBI taxonomy): Bacteria > Pseudomonadati > Myxococcota > Myxococcia > Myxococcales > Myxococcaceae > Pyxidicoccus > Pyxidicoccus sp. M6. The sequence continues at coordinate 12,803,214 of NZ_CM145714.1, forward strand.
CCCAGGTGAAGGCCGAGCCCTTGAGGAGCGCATGGTCCACGGAGGGCGCCCCTCCCACTTTGAGACGGGCCTCGTACATACCCGCCAGGCGCGGGGCGAACCTCACCCGCACCTCGCACTCCATGCCCGCGTCGAGGTAGCGCTCGCACGTGTTGGCCATGATGACGAAGCCGACGCCGTCGATGGACACCTCCACCGACTCCACCGCGGACGGCGAGGCGTTGCGCACGACGAAGAGCTGCTCGGCGGAGGCCTGCCCCACCTCCAACTCACCGTAGTCAACAGTCGTCCGGTCGATGATGAGCGCGGCCGGCGCGGGCGTGGGTTCTTCTTCTTCGGAGTCGCCGCACCCGCCGAAGAGGACGGACGCGCCGAGGAGCAACAGCAGGGACAAAGGCTTGCGGAACATGGGGCCGCACTTCTAGTCAAATCCCAGACATCGTGACAAGCAACCCGCCCCCAGCCATGCCACGAGTCGAGCGCGCACGGACCCGAAGTCTGCCTTTGAGAGCCCGGGGGATGGGCAGACAGGCCGCGAGCTGACGGAAGACGCGGGCACTGCTGCTCACGTCCGGAGCACGCGGCCAGCGTGCCCCAACTCCAAGGTCCTGGGGCGCGACGCGCGAGCACCGGGGTGAGGCAGCAGTGCCCGCGATACCGATTCCCGCCCCTCACGGGAAGTGCGCGAGCACGGGAGCAATGTCCCATGCGGCGCCTGTCGCTTCCTCACGGTTGCATCACATTCACATCAAGATGAGGGCACGAGGCCTACGGTGCGGCGGTGGTGCCCTCCGCCACGCAGCGCCCCTGCACGCAGCGAGGTACGAAATGGGGGTAGGCGCAGCTCCCGCCGCTCTCGCGGCAGATGGGAGACTCGGTGCAGTAGCGAGCCAGCTCCGCGGCGGCCTTTGTCTCGAAGTCGCCACGGCCAGAGGCATTCACCATGGCCGGAGGGCACGCCCCGTAACCGGTGCAGCGGCCATCGACGGCGGCCGCCACGCAATCCGAATCCTGCTTGCAGGTAGAGTGCTCCGCGCGGATGCTGTCCATCGCGCAGTACACCGTCTTCAAGCGCGGGCAGTTGTAGTCCTCGTTGGTGCAACCCGGATACGTGTAGGTATCCTGTGGGTGGGCGGGTCCCCAGCAGGCACGCCCGCGGGAATCGACGGGACACTGCCGCTCATCCCTCGCGCCCTCCGGACAGCTCCAGCTCCCGTCCGTACACACCGCCTTCACCAGCATGTCGGTGCAGCTGACGCAGCAGGTGGGCTCCTCGGAGGCCGCGCACTCCGTCTGGCTGGAGGCGTCCTCGTCCCGCCCCGCATCCCGCGTGGAGTCGTCCTTCGAGCTCGAGCTGCAGCCCAGCCACATGGCACTCAGTAACAACAGTGTCAGCCTGCGCATCTGCGTCCCTACCTGTCTGGCGGCCCCGCCCCCCGAATCCTCCGGGCAACCGCCGCGCCCCGCAACTCCGTTCATTCGTTTGAATGTCATCCGGAGTGCGCGGTGTCGGAGGCGTGACGGGATGGCGGGGCGCTCAGAATCGGTAGACGGCGGCAACCCGGACGAGGGGCTCTTCTCCCTACACCGGCTGGCGGAGCAACGCCTCGAACAGCGCCCGGCCCGTCCGGTCCAGCCACGTGTCGAATGTCATCAACCCGGGATGCAGCTTGCGCAGCGCGGAGATGTCTGCCTTTCCACCGTCCTCATCGGTGAACCGGGCGATGCGCTCCAGCGTGGGCTTCTGACGGAGCACGTCCCCGGGAATCCGCACGTAGGGAATGGAGCGACTCGTCGCACGGCTGATGGCCGCCGCGAGCTGCACACCCGTCAGCGCATCCCCCGCGAGCTCGAGGGACTGGCCCACGTACGTCTCCGGCGCACCGAAGGCGAGCGCGACGAACTTCCCGATGTCATCCACCGCGATGAACTGGAGCCGGCTCTCCGGTGCGCTGAAGAAGGTGAGCACGCCCTGGGGGATGCCGAAGTCCTTCCACGTGAGGATTTCCATGAACGCGGTGGGCCGGATGACCGTGGCGGGCACGCCGATGGAGCGGATGTGCTTCTCGATGGTCCACTTGGTCTCGAAGTGGCCGATGCCCGTGTTCCGGTCCGCGCCGCCCACCGACGTGTAGACGAGGTGCTTGACGCCCGCCGCCTTCGCCGCGTCCGCGACGTTCTTCCCCATGCGGACCTCGTCATCCAACGTGACGCCGAGCCCCACCTCCCCGGAACTGGGCTGGACGCTGAAGACACCGTGAGCACCGCGCATCACCCGGTCGAGCGATGCACGGTCATTCATGTCTCCCGGCACCACCTCCACGCCCGAGCGCGCGAGCCCCTGGGCCCCGGCGCTTCCCGTATCGCGGACCGGTGCGCGCACGCGCCATCCGCTCGCCGCGAGGTGCTTCGCCGCCGCACCGCCCTGCGTTCCCGTCGCTCCGAACACGACAACGACCTTGTCTGCCTGGCTCATGACGCGCCTCCGCGTTGGACTCTCGGCCGCTCTGTAGACGGCCGCTCCGAGGCAAGTCAAGACGACCGGTCATATTGACAAGAACCGCTGTAGTCCCAGGTACTTGGACCGTTCCATTGACGCCACCAGACGACCGGTCATATTGGGCCGATGGCCCGACCGAGTGTCCGCGAGAAGATTGTCGTCGCTGGGATGAAGACGCTGCTGCAGCGGGGCTTCAACGGGTGCGGCGTGCAGGACATCACCTCGGCGGCCGGCGTCCCGAAGGGCTCGTTCTACAACCACTTCGAGAGCAAGGAGGCGCTCGGCGCGGAGGTCATCGAGCGCTACTGGCAGGGCTCCAGCTCGCGGCTCGCGATTCTCCGGGACGCATCCATCCCTCCGCTGGAGCGGCTGCGGCGCTGTTTCACGTCGCAGGTGGAGGCGCTCGTGGAGTGGAACTACGAGCGCGGCTGTCTGCTCGGGAACTTCGCCGCGGAGATGTCGGACCACAGCACGGTGCTCCGAGCGCGCGTCGCGACGGCCTTCGCGGAGTGGACGCGCGAACTGGAGCAGGTGATTCAGCAGGCACAGGCCGCGGGCGAGGTTCCCCAGGGCAGTCCGCCCGCCGCGCTGGCCACCTTCCTCATCAACGCGTGGGAAGGCGCGGTGCTGCGAGCCCGGGTCGACAAGAGCCGCGCGGCGCTGGACGCCTACCTGAGCCTCGCCTTCGACAAGGTCCTGGCCTGAGGAAGTCGCGACGCTTCAGCCCACCGCGCTCGCCGTGCGGGCCGCCGGAGCCGAGCGCCGCTCGCGAGCGCCATCCAGCGCGAAGGCTCCGCTGCCAATCAGCGCCTGCGTCACCAGCGCGAAGACGAGGAACGCGACGTACTCCCAGCCACCGCCGGTGTTGGTGAACATCCATCCGTTCGCGACGTGAGGCTTCAGCGCGCCAATCATCACCGGCACCAGCGCGAGCGCCACGAGACGCGTGCGGAACCCGGCCAGCAGCGCGAGCCCGCCGAGCAACTCCGCGAAGAACACGGGCCACGCGGTCCACCCGGGGAAGCCGTGCGCCTCGAAGAACTGCGCGGTGCCGGCGAAGGTGAAGATGAACGCCTTCGCGCCCGAGTGCGCGAGGAACACCGCGCCCAGGGCGACGCGGAGCACGGTGGCGCCCACGTCGCGGGCGAAGGGAGAGGACAGGGAGGACTCGATGCGGCTCATGACGGCGACTCCTTGCAGCGAAGAGAGGAAGGATTCCCCTCGGACGCTCCATGGAATGCCGTCCTCGCCTCCGCTCCGGAAGGCGAGGCTCGCGAACGAATCGTTCTGCCAGGAGAACAATCAGCCCCACTTCGTGGAGCGGAACTCGGCGGCGAGCACGTCGAGCAGGGCGCGCAGGCGCGGAGCGGGAGTCCGGCCGGACGCATGGACGGCGTAGATGCCCAGGGGCCGGGGCGCGAAGTCGTCGAGCACGGTGACGAGCCGTCCCGAGCGCAGGTCCGCGTCCACCATGAAGCGCGGCAGCATGGCGAGCCCGATGCCCGCGGCCACGGCCTCGCGGAGCATGGAACCGTTGCCCGTGGACAGCGGACCGGACACCGGCACGCGGATGCGGCCCTCGGGGCCATAGAAGCGCCACTCGTCCTCGGTGCGCAGGTGCGTGTAGCGCAGGCAGTCGTGGTGGATGAGGTCCTCGGGCCGCTCGGGAGTGCCCCGGCGTTTGAGGTACGCGGGAGCTGCGCACACGTGCAGCGACGTGGTGGCCAGCTTGCGAGCGACGAGGCTGGAGTCGCGCAGGCGCGTGATGCGTAGAGCCACGTCCACGCGTTCCTCGACGAGGTCCACGAGCCTGTCGCTCAGTATGACCTCCACGGTGGTGTCCGGATGCGCGGCGAGGAAGCGAGCCAGCGGCGCGGCGAGGTACATCTGCGCGAAGCTGACGGGCACGTTGAGCCGCAGCGTGCCCCGGCCCGCGTCGGACGCGCCGCGTGTGGCGGCTCCGGCTTCCTGGAGCATCCGCGCGCAGTGCGCATACACGCCCATGCCGGCGTCGGTGACGGTGAGCTTGCGCGTGGTGCGGATGAGCAAACGCTCACCTACGCGAGACTCCAGCCGGGCCACGCGCGAGCTGACCACGGACTTGGACACGCCGAGCGCCGTGGCGGCCTGCGTGAATGAGCGCAGCTCCACCACGCGCGCGAAGCACGCGAGGCCGAGCAGGTCATCGAAGAGGGGTTCGCTCACCCGGAGCAGACTGCCACGGCGGCGCGAGGCCGAGGAGAAGCTCGGTGCTCGCGCCACCGTTCCCGCTCCGGGGCAGGGCCCCACGCCCACGCTCAGGCTCCCCCGAGCTTCGGCGTGACTTGGGTGTGAGCGCCGGGTGAGGAGAACTCAGCGCGCACGCTCCCTCCGTGGGGCCTGTCCCCGGATGGGGAAGAATTACCCGGGGCACCCCGCCCGACACGATGCGCATCCGCGCGTGGCGGGTGAGGAAGGGGCGTCCCGGGGCGAGCCTGTCGTCCCCGCTCCTCCTCGTCCGCATCGCGGGCACACTTCGCGGCGATGCGGCGAGTCGGCACTGCCGGGGGCTTGGGCTCGCACGCTGTCTCATAGAGCAAAGCCCGTACCGACCCACTTCCCCAGGGAGACGCCTCCGCCGCGCGCAACCGCTGCGTTTTCGCGCGCCCGAGGCCGCAACCCTTGCGTCCCATCCACTCGCGGCGGCACAAACGCAACAAAACTGCAAATACCCAACATCACACCCACACCGTGACACGGTGTTGACGTGGAGCCCGCGCGCTCCGTCGGTCCTTCCCTTCACAATGCGCGAGCCGTTCCCCCCGCACCACGAGGACCGTATGACACGAGTCTCCGCATCGAAGACGTGGCTCCTGGTTGGGTTGTGGAGCACCCTGGCGGTCGCGGCCGCCCCCTCGCAGGATGTGCAGGCAGGCCTCGTCACACCATGGACGCAGGCGGCGTCGATGAGCCGCTATCGCTACCACCACACCGCCACGCTGCTCCCCGCGGGCACGGTGCTCGTCACCGGCGGCAACAGCTCCGGCGGCGCGACGGCCACCACCGAGACGTACAACCCCGCCACCAACACGTGGTCTCCTACCGCCAGCCTGAGCGTGGCCCGCGCGAGCCACACCGCCACGCGTCTGCCATCGGGCCTCGTGCTCATCGCGGGCGGAGGCACCAGCACCACCGTCCACGCCAGCGCCGAGCTCTACGACCCCACCACCCACACCTTCACCGCCACCGGCTCCCTGGTGACGGCGCGCCGGGGCCACAAGGCGGTGCTGCTCGGCAACGGTCAGGTGCTCGTCGTCGGCGGCTTCGGCACCACCGCGTACAACAGCGCGCTACGCAGCGCGGAGCTCTACAACCCTTCCACTGGCCATTGGACGGCCACGGGCTCGCTGTCTGTCGCGGCGGGCACTGTCACCGCCACGCTCCTCGAGGACGGGCGCGTGCTGGCCATCAACGATGACGGCGTCACCGCGGCGGCCGAGGTCTACACCCCCACCACGGGCACGTGGACGCGCGTGTCGAACCCGCCGGCCTTCTACGGCCACGCAGCGGTGCGGCTGGACTCGGGCGTGGTACTGGCCACGGGACAGGAGAACCTCCGGTACGACAGCGGCGCGTGGCTGTACTTCCCCGAGGACGACTATTGGGAGTACGTCTCCTACGCCAACGAGACGCGTCGGCGGGGCCACACGCTGACGCTGCTGCCCTCGGGCCGGGTGCTCGTGGCGCGCGGCACGCGCAACCAGATTGGCGGCAGCGCGGAGCTGTTCGACCCGGACTCCTGGTCCCTGTACGTCGTGGGCTCGGACGCGGCCACCACGGGCCACACGGCGACGCTGCTGCCCTCGGGCGGCGTCCTCGTCGTCGGCGGCACCAGCCAGGAGGAGCCCGAGTGGTACTCCTCCGCCGAAATCTTCACCGAGCCGTGAACCACCACTGACGCTCCGCCCCGCGCCCCCGTACACCTGGTGCGCGGGGCCCCCATCTGGTTCCACCTATAGGACGCGTGCTCTACTCGCGCGCGTCTCCATGGATTCCTCCCAGCTCGTCGCCTCGTGGCTCCACGGCCGTGCCTCCGCCGGCCCGGACCTGGAGCTCCGGCTCACGCCCCGCACCGTCTCCGCCCTCGCCGCCAAGCTCCGGCGCGCGTACACGTGGATTGCCACCCAGGCGCTCGTCAGCCCGTACCATGACGTGCAGTTCGGCGACCCCGTCGTCCTCAACGGCGCGGGCATGCGCGTGGAGCTCGGGCCCGTGGGCTTCTCCGCCTACGTGCTCCTGCCGCTGCTCAACCTCGCCACCTCGCAGCGCCTGCTCTTCGTCGGCGCGCCCGGGCGCGGCAAGACGACCATGGCCACGCTGGTGGCCCTCATCGCCGGAGGCGCCCCGGACGAGGTCCGCCGCGGCGTGCAGCACGGCCATCCGCAGCTCACACTGACGGACCTGCTCGGCAGCCCGCTGCCCAGCGAGCTCATCCGCGCCGAGGACGCCAGCCACATCCGCGTCGCCTGGCGCCGCTGGCTCACCCAGCGCGTGAAGATTGTGGACGAGTACAACCGCATCCCCACCAAGACACAGTCCGCGCTCCTGTCCCTCATGGCGGAGGGCTACGCGGAGATGTTCGAGCAGGTGGTGGAGTGCGGCCGCTCCGCGTGGTTCCTCACCGCCAACGACGACCAGGGCGGCGGCACCTTCCCTGTCATCGAGGCGCTGAAGGACCGCATCGACCTCGTGGTGCGCAGCATGCCCTTCCACTCGCACCACCTGGAGACGCTCGCGAAGCGCGTGGCCGAGGGCTCGGTGCCGGGCCAGTTCGTCCCCGCGGACATCGTCTTCACGCCGGAGGAGCTGGATGAGCTGGAGCGCGAGGTGCGCGCCGTGCCCGTGCCACCCGAGGCGCTGGAGCTGTTGGGCTACTTCGCCGGACAGCTCGAGTTCTGCCAGCGCGCGTCCGGACAGCTCGAGTACATGATGAAGGACACGCTGCACCTCGCGGGCAAGCGCGTGGCGCACGTGTGCACGGAAGACTGCCCGCTCGACAAGAGCGTCAACCTCTGCACCCAGACGGAGAACGGCGTCTCCGCCCGCGCGTATCAAGCGGTGCTCCTCTTCTCCAAGGCGCTGGCGTACTTCCGCGGCGAGACGGCGGTGTCGGTGGAGGACCTGCGCCAGGTGCTCCCCTGGGCGCTGCACGAGAAGCTCAAGCCCAACCCACAGAGCGCCTTCTTCCAGAAGCCGGAGAACGCGGTGCACCTGCTGGACCGCGTCGGCTGGGTGCGGCAGCTCTTCGATGCGGCGGTGGTGCAGCAGGCCGCCTACGCGAAGGTGCGCGAGCCGGTGGCGCGACTGAAGGCCCAGGCCGAGGCGGGCACCGCCGGGCTCGACGCGGGCGAGGTGCGCCGGCGGCTGGCGGACATCCAGCAGGTGATGGAGAAGGTGCTCCAGAAGCAGGAGCTCAACGGCCCCGTGCACGAGGACCTCGTCCTCTTGAAGAACCTGCACGGCCGCTACAGCGCCTACCTGCGCGGCCTGGAGCGCCGGGGCAAGGTGGAGGGCCTATGAGCGACGCAGCCTGGAAGGCACGCGTGCGCGAGTGGGCCGCCGAGGGCCCGCGCCGGCACTCCCACTGGGACGCGGAGCTCTTCGACATGCTCGTCGAGAAGGCGGGCACGGTGCTGTGGAAGGCGCTGCAGGCCGAGCCACGCCGGGAGCTGGTGGCGAGCGCGTGGCTGAAGCTCGCCGTCGAGGCCGTGGGCCAGGGACACGTGGACCGCGCCAGCGCGAGCTACATCCTCACCCGCGTGGGAAGCCCTCCAGAGTCGGTGACGCTGATGGGGCGCTGCCTGCTCCACCTCGCGCCCGCGCAACTGCCCGTGTATCCCGCGGACAAGGCAGTGGCCCTGCTCGCGCGCACGTGGAACCTGTGCGAGGGCCTGGCCGAGCAGCCCGTGTGGATGAACCGCTACGTCGCCTCGGCTGCGGCGGCGGAGGTGAGAGCCCCCTCGCTGGAGACACTGGACGCATTCCTCGCGACGACGCTGGCGCCGGCGTTGGCGCGCCCACGGGCCTCCACCTTCTCCGGGCCCTTCACGCTGGCGATGCTCGACACGCGTGGGCTGGCGGACGATTTCCTCCCTGGGGACATGCACCTCGCGGCCCCGGCCGTCCTCTGCGTGCACGACCGCCGGGCGGAGCACGGGAGGCTGGGGGTCTTCCTCGCGCCGGAGGGCAAGGCGCGCTTCCTCGGGATGATGCCCTGCCTCGGCACCCGGCACGAGGATTCGCCGCCCCCGATGGAGGTGCGGCCGGGCGCGGTGCGGGTGAACGGGCGCGAGGCCCTGCTGCCCCTGCTGAACACGCCGCACCAGACGTTGGTCGCGACGAGCGGCTACGTGGTGGCCAGCGCGGTGGACTCGCAGCGGCTGTGGGTGCTGGACACGCCATGACGCGCACCGCGCACAGGGAGCCCGTGCCCGAGCTGCTGGAGCCGGAGCTGCAAGAGCAGGTGGACGCGAGCTGGCCGCGCGCACAGGCCCACTGGTCCCACTTCCTGCTGCTGGGTGAGCCTCGCGCCGCGAAGGAGGGCTGCGAGCTGGCGCACATCAGCTTCCTCAACCGGCAGGTCTGGTTCAACGCCCGGGAGCTGCGCGAGAAGAAGCTGCTGGGGAGCCTGGAGGCGCTGCTCGCGCACGAGGTGGGGCACCACGTGCGCTACCCCGGCAGCCTGAGCGTCTCCGCGCGCCTGCGCATGCTGGAGAAGACGCTGCTGCCGCTGGAGGACTACTCGCTCATCAACGTCTTCTGCGACCTGCTCATCAACGAGCAGCTCGGCGCGGACGAGCGGCTGCGCGCGCAGCTCATCGACATCTACCGCGCCTTCCAGAAGGACTACCGCTGGAAGCAGGACCCGGCCTTCTTCTTCTACCTCTCCGTCTACGAGGAGCGCTGGCAGTTGGAGCCGGGGCACCTGATGGGGCCGGAGGCCGCGGCCTTCGCGAAGCAGTTCCCCGACGCGCGCGTGGACGCGCAGTTGATGGCCCAGAACCTCTTCCACCTGGGCCCCAACGTGTACACGCAGTTCCTCTACTTCCTCTCCGTCTGCATGCGCTACGTGCAACCGGTGAAGGGGGACCTTCCGAAGAGCACGGACCCGCAGGCCTGCTGCAAGGACGAGCCGCGCCCGGAGGACTGGGCGGAGGCACTCACCCCGGGCGCGCGAGAGAAGGAGGCCGTGCGCCGCGCGCTCGCGGAGGGGTGGTTGGACAAGGAGAACGCGGAGCGGCTCATCGGAGACAAGTGCCGCGAGCGGCGCATCGCCTCGCTGCCGGGCCAGGGGACGGCGAACGCGGAGGTCGTGCCCGAGGTCATGGCCGCGTACTACCGACAGGAGGCCGAGCGCCACCTGCTGCGCCCTCCGGACCGGATGCACCTGGGCGAGGCGGTGGTGCCCACCACGCTGGAGGAGTGGGAGCTGGGAGACGCGCTGCCCAGCGTGGACTGGCTGGCCACGCTGGCGCTGCGCGGAGACAGGCTGGGCGCGGTGATGCCGCTCAAGCGCGAGCGCATCGCGGACTACGAGGGCCTGGACGTGCCGCTGTGGCAGCCGCGCGTGGAAATCTATCTCGACGTGTCGGGCTCCATGCCGGACCCGCGCACCACACTCAACGCGATGACGCTGGCCGCGCAGATTCTCTGCATGGGTGCGGTGCGCGCGGGCGGCTGGGTACGGGCGCTGATCTACTCGACGGACTTCGTGGCGTACTGGAACTGGTGCCGCTCGGAGCTGGAGATGTCGCGCTTCCTGATGCACTACATCGGCGGCGGGACGCGCTTCCCCTTCCCGCGGCTGGCGGAGTCCCTGCGTGAGCAGCGCGGCCGGCAGCCCACCCGCGTCATCATCACGGACCGGGACTTCGACGCCAACCACGACGCGGAGCCGAGCCACGCGCGCATCTTCGCCGAGGCGGCGGAGGCCTCCGCGCCGCTGGTGTTGCTGCTGCACCATCCGCACCCCGAGCGCGTGTCGCGCTACCGCAAGCAGGGGGCCCGCGTGGCCGAGGTGATGCAGTTGGAGCACTTCCCGAAGGTGGCGGCCGCGCTGGCCCACGCCCTCTTCCAGGAGGAACGCCATGTCGCGCTTTGAGCGCCTGTTCGGCCGCAAGAGCGGCCCGCCCGCGCCTCCCGGGGAGCCGCCCCGGCTGGAGTTGGTTCCACTGTGCCAGGCCCTGGCGCGCCGCCGTCCCGCGCTGGAGCGCAAGGAGGTGGAGCCGGCGTTGATGTGCGCGAGGCTCGCGGACTTCCAGAGAGATTTCGGGCTGGAGCCGCTGCCTCCGCAGACGTTCCTCGCGGCCTGCGAGCCGCTGGACGCGGAGGGCTGGCGGCGGCTGGCGCTGGTGACGGGAGCGCTGGAGGAGCGCGCGGTGGGCACGGCGGTGGCGGCACTGGCGCGAATGCACGGCGTGGAGAAGCAGGTGCGCGAGGGCTTCGCGCGCTTCGCGGCGGAGACGAAGCTGCTGACCATCGAGCTGCTCAGCCACAGCCCGCTGCGGACAGAGGAACTGGCGCGGCGGTGGGTCCGTGCGCTGGGCGCGCGCTTCGAGGGCGAGACGGATGAGGAGAGCGCGCAGAAGCTGGCGCGGCTGGACTACGGAAAGCTGCTGGAGGAGGCGGAGCGGGCGAAGCAGGCGGCGGAGGCTCGGCAGGAGCGGCTGAAGAAGCTGCGCGAGGCGCAGGACGCCAAGGCCAATCGGGGGAAGTGGTAGCCATGCTGGAGACGCCCGCGAGCGCTGGCCTGGAGTACCCGGCCGAGGATTTGCGCCGCTACCAGTTCCACACGGGCGCGCCGCTGTCGGCGCTGAAGCCGGAGGAGCCGTGCCCGGTGCTGTATCGCGACCTGGGTCCGGTGGCGCTGCGCAGGTATCTCCGGGGCGCGCTGCCCAGGTTGGCGGGGCCTCTGACGCCGCTGCTCTACATGCGCACGTTGGACTTCCGCGAGCCGTATACGGACTACGAGAACACGGGGCGGCTCGTGTTCCTGCGGCCGCTGCACGTGCAGCCGTGGCGCTCGGGAGTGCCGGGTGTGTTCGTGGCGAGGTCGACGCGGCCCGTGGACCTGGCCACGGTGGCGTACTGCCCGGGGTCCATTCCGCTGGAGTCGGTGGAGCCGCTGGCGCGCGAGGTGACGAACGCGGCGGAATTGCGCGAGGCGCTCGGAGGCAGGGAGTACGACGAGCAGGTGGCCGGGGCGCTGCGTGCGCTGGATGGGTTGGTAACGGAGCTGGAGGAGACGGAGAAGAGCGCGGAGCCGCTGCGCCGGGCGCTCCAGTCGCACCAGCATGATGAGCGGCTGCGGGCCCGTGAGGAGTTGGCGCGGCTGGGCATCGAAGAGAATGACCTGTGCGCCGCGTGGCATCACCTGCCGAGGGAACGGCGTGCGTTGTTGAAGGAGGCGCTGCCACGGCTGGAGTTGGCGCGCGTCGTGGATGGGGGCACGAAGCCATGAGCGCCGCGATGCCCCTCCCCTCCCTCGTCCCGTGGGAGCACTGCCGTGCGCTGACGTGCAGCGTGTTGCCGGTGCGGCTCGCGTGCAACCTGCGCTGCCCGTTCTGCTTCTCGCGCTCGTCCATCAGCGCGCTGAAGCACGAGCCCTCGGACCTCCTGCACCTGGACATCGCCCGCTACTACCGCGATGCGCGCGAGCGCGGAGCCACGCGCCTCGTCATCACCGGAGGCGGCGAACCGCTGCTGCGTCCGGAGACGGTGGTCCACCTCGTGCGCGAAGGCCGCCGCTTCTTCGACGAGGTCGCTCTCTTCACCAACGGCACGTTCCTCACCCGAGCGCTCGCGGAGGAACTGGCGGACGCGGGCCTGTCCTACGTCTGCTGGTCCCGCCACGCGGTGGACGACGCGGACAACCGGGCACTCATGGGCAAGCAGGCTCCACTGCGCGCGGACTTCCTGGACGCCGCGAAGCCCCTCAAGGTGCGAGCCACCTGCGTCATGGCACGCGGGCACGTGGACAGCCGCGAGGGCGCGTGGCGCTACATCCGGGCATTGCAGCTACTGGGCGTGCGCGAGTTCACCTTCAAGCACACGTACGTGGCCTACGCGCAGTCGGTGTTCCGCGAGTCGCCGGCGGACCGCTGGGCCCACGAGCACCAGGTGGAAGAAGACGTCTTCGAGGGACAGGGACAGGTGGTGGGCCGCCTGCCCTGGGGCCCCGTGATTCGCAGAGTCGAGGAGGTACAGGTTTGCTACTACCGAGAGCCGACGCCGCAGTGGGAGCAGGAGAACGGACTGTGCCGCTCGCTGAATCTGTTGTCGGACGGCAGCGTGTACGCATCGCTGGAGGACTCGCGGAGCCTGTTGTACCGGCTGAGCGGCTAGTGAAGGCGCTGTCTCCCGACATGGTGGAGACCTTCCGCCCGCTTCTCCCCGTGGGCTACGCGGCGGGAGCCGAGGCGTACCGTCGCGCGGCGGAAGGACTCACGGCGGACGACCTGACGCAGCACTACACGCGGGGCCTGCGCTTCTTCCACGAAGAGCTGGTGCCGAAGGTGAAGGCGCGGCTGAGCGCCCTGAGCGGCGGCGTGTGGCGGCTCGATGACTACGTGGCCTTCGCGGCGGGCAGCGACTGCGACTTCATGAGCCATCTCGTGGAAGCAGTGGCCGCTCGCGAGCCGGTGCGCCTGTACCCCGGCGACTGGCACGGCTTCACGGTGGGCTGCACGCAACAGGAAGGCATTCGCTGGGACGCGGAGTCGCCGGGAGCGCTGGCGTGCCTGTGCATTCCCTCGGTGCGCAACGGGCACGTGACGGAGGAGATGCTGGCCTTCCTCGGGGCGTCGTCGCACTGCCTGCTCAACCTGAACCTCTACCCGACCATGTCGGCGCCGGAGCGCACGGAGGTGGCGGGCCAATTGCTGCCGCTCCTGCCGAAGTCGGTGCTGTCCATCAGCTTCAGCCGGGGCTTCGGGCTGACGGCGTCGCAGCTCGGCGTGGCGCTGGTGCACAAGGACCACCCGTACCGGAAGCGCTTCGAGACGCAGTGGAACTGGCACACGTACTTCTTCAACGCGCTGGCGGCGAAGGCCTTCCTCGCGGTGGACGTGGAGCGGATGCAGGCGGTGGACGACGAGCGCCGCGCCTGGGTGGGCACATGGCTCGCCGAGCACGGGCTGCCGGTGGTGGACACCGGCAGCTACTACGTGAAGTCCTTCCGCGTGCAGGGCGAGCTGCCCGAGCACCTCGCGCCGCTGAAGCGCGGCGACGTCGTGCGCCTGTGCTTCAAGCCGCCGCAGGTGGGCTGAGCACCCTCAAGCCGCCCGCCACAGCAGCGAGAGCAGCCGGGGCACCGCGTTTGTCGGTGCCTCGGGGTCCCGCCAGTCTCCGGCCTGGAGCAGGACGAAGCCCGCGCGAGCCGCGGCGTTGAGGTACTCGGAGACATCGTGCAGGTACGCGGGGACGCGATGCGTCTCGCGCGTCTGGGGATGCTCGAAGCGGGCCTGACTGCCCTGGAGCTGGCGGAACGGGTGGAGCTCGCAGACGAGGAAGTGCCCTCCGGTCCTCACCACGCGCCGGGCCTCGGAGAAGACGAAGGACAGGTCCTCGATGTGCTCCAGCACGAGGTTGCAGATGAGCGTGTCGTGGCTGCCGTCCGGAGTGGGCCACGGCGTGCGCAGGTCATGCTGGACGAAGCGGACGCGCTCGACACCGGGGCGCTGGCGAGCGCGCTGGAGCATGCCCTCCGAGCCGTCGAGCGCGAGCAGACCGCGAGCTCGTGGAGCAAGCCACTCGGTGTTCTTCCCGGTGCCCGCGCCGAGCTCCAGGACATCGCCTTGGAAGAGCGCGGGGGCCTGGGCGCGCACGACGGCCGCGTCGAGGTCGCGCGTCGCGTTGGGCTGGGAGTCATAGACGTCGGCCCAGACGTCATAGGCTCGCGTCACATCATCGGAAGGTCCGTGCGAAGTCATCTCCGTGTCCTCTTCGGAGAGTGACGAAAGCTCGCCACCCTCCGCGTCCTGGGCGTCTCCGCCCTCGCGTCAAGTGACGTAGCTTTGTTCGCCTCCCCTGGGAGAGAGGCCCGCGGCTGCGTCACAGCCGCGGTCAGGCGAGGATTGGGTAACACCCGAGCCCGGAGACGTCAACGGTGACTCCATGCCCGACCATGTGCATGCGCGGGCACCCCCCTGGATTGATGGGCAATGAGGGGAACGCCGCACCGTACACTCTCCGTATTGCTAGCGAACCAGCACGGCTTGGGAGCTCATCGCATGAACTCGCTGCGTACCTGGATGCTGTCCGTGATGCTCCTCGGTGGTTGCGCCACGGCGCCGGCTCCCCGAGAGACACCATCCGTCCTCGACACGGCCGCGCTGGATGCCGAAGCGGAGCGCGCGATGGCCGCAACCGGCGCGAAGGGGCTGGCCATCGCGGTCATCGACGACGGGCACGTGGTGGCGACCCGAGCCTACGGCGCGCGCAATGCGAAGGGCGAGCCGCTGCGGACGGACACGGTGATGTACGGCGCCTCGCTCACCAAGACGGTCTTCGCGTACCTGGTGACGCAGCTGGCGGACGAGAACCGCATCGACCTCGCCGCGCCCATCGAGCGGTACCTGGACAAGCCGCTGCCCGACTACCCGGACGAGAAGCGTTACTCGACCTGGTCGCACCTGTCCGGCGACGACCGCTGGCGGGCCATCACGCCGCGCATCCTGCTCACGCACAGCGCGGGCTTCGCCAACTTCGGCTTCCTCGAGCCCGACGGCAAGCTGCGCATCCACTTCGCGCCCGGCAGCCGCTACGCGTACTCCGGTGATGGAATCATCCTGATGCAGTTCGTGCTCGAACGCGGGCTCGGGCTGGATGTGGGCGCCGAGCTGCAGCGGCGCGTGTTCGACCGCTTCGGCATGCGCAATACCAGCATGCGGTGGCGGCCGGACTTCGCGAGCAACCTGGCCGACGGCTGGATGGCCGACGGCAACGTGGAGCCGCACGACGAACGCAGCACCGTGCGCGCGGCCGGGTCGATGGACACCACCATCGACGACCTGTCCCGCTTCGCGGCCGCGCTGGTGAGCGGCGAAGGTCTGTCGCCACGGGCCTTCGCTGAGATGACCGCGCCGCAACTGCCCATCACCACCCGGAGCCAGTTCCCCACCCTGCAGGACGAGCTGCCGCCGGAGCAGCGGCGCAAGGACCTGGCGGCGGGCCTGGGCGTGGTGGTGTTCGACGGCCCGCAGGGGCGCGGGTTCTTCAAGGGCGGTCACAACGAGAGCACTGGCAACACGCTCGTGTGCCTGCCGCGTGGACGCCGCTGCGTGCTCATCCTGGCCAACGACGTGCGAGCCGAGGCCGCGTTTCCGCACCTGGTGCGCTTCGTGCTGGGCGAAGCCGGCGTGCCCTGGCATTGGGAGTACGGCGCCGACAGGGCGTTCTGGGACGGGCGCTGAGCACGGCCTGAACGCCGCGGCCCCACGAAGACCATCAGCAGCCGCTCTGCCGAGGGCGCCTTCTCCAACTCCGCCTCCAGCAACTGGAGTGCTTCCCGGAAATCTCCTTCCTGGAGGTGATGCTCAATCAATGTCATGGCGCGTGCCCTCGCAGCGTGCGCGGCGACCGTAGCGCGCCGGCTCAAGGGAGCGAGATGACCACCTTCCCGAACTGCGCTCCGCTGGCCAGGTACTCATAGGCCGCGCGTGCCTCGTCGAAGGCGAACACGCGGTCCACCACCGGCCGCACGCCCTGCACCGCCAGCGCGCGTCCCAGTGACTCCAAATCGTCCCTGCTGCCCGTGGACACCGCCTGCAACCGCACGATGCGCCGGAAGGCCCGCGCCAGGTCGAAGCGCGCCGTGGGGCTGTCCAGGAAGCCCACCAGCGTCACCGTCCCGCCCACTCGCACCGCCTCAATCGAGCGTGCGACGCTGTCTCCGCCCACCACGTCCAGCACCTGGTCCGCCCCGCGCCCCTCCGTCAACGCCCGCACCCTCGCATCCCACTCCGGCTCCGAGCCCGTGTGGATGCCGGCCGTCGCACCCAGCGCCATCGCCCGCTCCAGCTTCGCCGGGCTCCGCGACGTGACGAGCACCCGCGCTCCCGCCATGCGCGCCAGTTGGAGCGCGAACAGCGACACCCCTCCCGTCCCCTGCACCACCACCGTGTCCCCGGGTCCCACCCGGCCTGTCGAGAAGAGCGCATGCCACGCGGTGACTCCGGCGATGGGCAGCGTGGCGGCCTCCGCGTCCGTCAGGTGCGCGGGCGCGGTCACTGCCTCGTCCTCGTGGACGCACGCGTATTCGCGCAGCAGCCCGTCCAGCGGGCCGCCCAGCCTCCGGCGGGTGTTCTCCTCCGTGGGCCCGCCGCGCACCCAGTCCGGCACGTACACGGGAATCACCCGGTCCCCGACCTTGAAGCGCCGCACCTCCGCGCCCACGGCCACCACCTCGCCCACGCCGTCCGAGACGGGCACCAGCGGGCGCGCGAAGTTGCCGTACGTCCCCTGCAGGATGACCCAATCCCGGTAGTTCAACGACACGGCGCGCAGCTTCACCAACAGCTCACGCGGCCCGGGCTCCGGCACCGGCCGCTCCGTCAACACCAGCGACTCCAGGCTGCTTCCTTGCCTCAATTCGTAGGTCTTCATGCCCGGAACATGCGCCCGGACCGGGGCTGCGGAAATGAACGTCCTTGCACGTCCAACGTGCAAACATGCACGGCCATGCTCCAATGGGATGACCTGCGCTATTTCCTCGCCGTGCACCGCCACGGCACGCATGCCGCGGCCGGACGCGCGCTGCGTGTCGCGCCCACCACCATCGGCCGGAGGCTGGCCGCGCTGGAGACAGCGCTCGGCGTGAAGCTCTTCCAGCGCACGCCCACGGCGCTGGTGTTGAGCGAGAGCGGCAAGCAACTCCGAGCCCACGTCGAGCGCGTGGAAGCCGAGGTGCTCGCCTCGGAGCGCGAGCTGTCGGGTGCGGACCGGCGCGTGTCCGGACCGGTGCGGCTCACAGCGGGCGACGGCATCTCGACGCACCTGCTCGCTCCCAGGATGGCGGAGCTCCAGCAGTTGCATCCCGAGCTTCGGATGGAGCTGCGCGCGGCCAACCTCGCCGTGGACCTGTCCCGCCGTGAGGCGGACGTCGGCCTGCGCCTGTTCCGCCCGCGTGAGCAGTCCCTGGTTGCCCGCCGGCTCACCACCTTCACCTTCGGCGTCTACGCCAGCGAGCCCTACTTCGCCCGCCGGGGCCGTCCGTCCGGAATGAAGGACGCGGCCCGGCACGACTGGCTCGGCCCCGAGTCGGCACAGGACGCCACACCGCCGGGACAGTGGCTGCGCCGCCACGTCCCCTCCGCGCGCATCGTCCTGCGCTCCAGCGCCACCACCGTCCTCATGTCCGCGTGCGCCGCGGGCCAGGGGCTCGCCATATTCCCGGAGCTGCTCGCGGCCGCTGACTCGCGCCTCGTGTCCGTGCTCCCGCGCGCCGCTCTCCCCACGCGCGAGCTGTGGGCCGTCACCCATCAGGACCTGCGTCACAGTGCGCGCGTCGTCGCCGTCATGGACTGGTTGGCGCGGCTCTTCCCGTCGCGCCCGGGCTGATGCGCCGTCAGCCGTCCCGAGGCGCGCCCGTCTCGCTGACCATGCCCACGTCTCCCATCGAAGGCGTCCAGCTCGTCGAGGACTTCACGCCCGAGTCCCTGAAGCTGCTGGAGCACCTCCAGCGCTCCATCACCTGGGACACCCGCATGCGCGCACGGCTCACCGCGAGCTTCGGCGCGCCCTACGACTACTCCGGCATCACCTACCCGCACGTTCCCATGCCACCGGAGCTCGATGCGCTCGCGAGGGATGTGGAAGCCGCCGTGCGGCATCCCATCACCAACTGCCTCATCAACTTCTATCCGGATGGGGACTCCTCAATGGGGTTCCACTCGGATTCCTACGCGCACCTCGAACCGGGCACCACGGTGTCCATCGTGAGCCTGGGAGGACCCCGGACGCTGCGGTTCCGGTGCAAAGACGCGAAGGAGCACGTCGTGGACGTGCGCCTCGACAGCGGCTCGCTGCTGGTGATGCAGCAGCACGTGCAAGACACCTGGCTGCACGCACTCCCTCGCGAGCCCGGTGCGCGGCCTCGGATGAGCCTCACGTTCCGCTACATCGTCTGAGCTTGAAGCCCGCGCCTACGGCTCCTTCGCCGGAGGCTCCGGCGGGCGCGACCGCTTCACGGGGAGCCTCCAGCCGAGGCGCAGCGACACGAGCCGCAGCGCCCCGCCCACCACCATGCCCGCGAGCAGCGCCAGCTTCGGGTGCCCCGCCCGCGAGAAAGCCAGGCAGACGAGGCTCGCGGCCAGCGCCGCCGTGGCGTAGTAGCCCGGCACGGCTCGCATCAGCGCGGGCGTCTGCCGCGTCAGCACGTCGCGGATGATGCCGCCTCCCGCCGCGGTGATGACGCCCATCAACACCGCCGTGCCCGGATGCAGTCCCACCTCCAACGTCCGCTGAGTCCCCGCCACCGCGAACGCGCCCAGCGTCAGCGCGTCCAGCGTCGCCAGCAGCTTCACGCCCGGCCCGTGCCGCAACTCGAAGAGGAACGCCACGAGCGCGCCCAGGAAGGCCACGGGGACATACCCCGGCCGCACCAGCGCCAGCGGCGGCCCTGCCTGCAGCAGCGTGTCGCGGATGATGCCGCCGCCGACACCCGTGACGAGCCCCAGCACCAGGTAGCCCATCAGGTCCATCTTCCGCCGCTCGGCCTGCAACGCGCCCAGCACCGAGCCCGCGAACACGCCCACCAGGTCCACGATGAGCGTGCCCAGCGAGATGACCTCCTCGGGGACGACGGGTGTCAGGTCGATGGCCATGGACCGCGAGGCTGCTACTTCACCGCCGCCGCGTCCATGGTCTCGCCGCAGGGGCTCTTCACCGGTACAGGTCGTGGTGCTTCACCCATGCCATTGGATGAGGGAGCCCCTGCTCGTCGCGGCCCTTCGGCACCAGGTCCAGGAACTGGTACGCCGTGTTCATCAGTTCGATTCCGCGCGCGTAGCAGGAGTACGTGTGGAAGAGGTCCCCCCGCTCGTCCTTGTAGAACACGCTGATGCCGGGCATGTCCGACATGGAGTGCTCGAGCGGCCCGTAGTTGTACGTCGCCCGGTTCGCGGCGAGCTCCTCCGGCGTGAAGGAGACGCCGTAGTCGAAGTTGAAGTCCGTCCCTTCTGAGGACACCCACTTGAAGCTCCAACCCAGGCGCTTCTCGAAGGCCTGGAGCTTCGAGAACGGCGCGCGGGAAATCGCGGCGAACGACACGTCCCGCTGCGCCAGGTGCGGCACGATGCCGTTGAAGTTGTCAGCCCAGAACGAGCAGCTCTTGCAGCCCGCCTCCCACTCCGGGGCGAACATGAAGTGATACACGAGGAGCTGGCTGCGTCCCTGGAAGAGGTCCGAAAGCGTCACCTCGCCCTCGGGCCCCTGGAAGACGTAGCGCTTGTCCACGCGCACCCAGGGAAGCTCGCGCCGCTCCTGGCTCAGCGCGTCCTTCGCGTGGGTGAACTCCTTCTCCTTGAGCAACAACTGCTTGCGCGCGGACAGCCACTCCTCACGCGAGACGACTCGGTGGTTCATCACGGGCCTGCTCCTTTCGGTCGCCGCACGGCGCGGACCTTTCCGCTCGGCCCACCGCCGCAGAAGAACAACTCCCCTCCGTCCGACTCGAGCCCGGACACTCCGACGCCGGGAGGCATTTCGAGTCGTTCCAGCACCTCGCCCGTTTCCGGATGGATGCGGCGCACGTCGCTCGTGTCGTTCTCCCAGGTGCCGTGCCAGAGCTCTCCGTCCACCCACGTCACGCCCGTGACGAAGCGGTTGGACTCGATGGTGCGAAGAATCGCGCCCGTCTCCGGGTCGATTTGATGAATCTTCCGGTCCCGGTACTGGCCGACCCAGAGCGAGCCCTCGGCCCAGGTGAGCCCGGAGTCCTTGCCGCCTCCGGGTGCCGGAATCGACTTGAGGACCTTCCCCGTCGCCGGGTCGATTTTGTCGATGCGGGCCTCCGCGAGCTGGAACAGGTGCTTGCCGTCGAACGCGGTGCCAGCGTCCGAGGCGACGTCCAGCGTGCGTACGGGCTCGCCGCTCGCGGGGTCGAAGGCAACGAGCTTCTCTCCGGTGGCGGCCCAGACGTGGAGGCCGTCGTGCGTGACACCGTGCACCCGGCCGCTCCCCTCGAACGGGCCGTATTCCCGCACGACCTCGGCGGGCCGCACCCGCTCCGGCCGTTGCGTCTTCGCTGTGCTGCTTCGATTGTGCGTCATGGCGTGGCGCCTCCTGCTCCCCACAATCAGTACCCAGCCTGCAGCGCCGCGGGGAGTAACAAGGTCGTCGTGAATCCGGTGAGCGGGGGCGACAGCCAGCGCTGGGCGCGAGCGCGTCCCACGGAGTGCACCCGGCCCGAGGCCTCCAGCCCGGCGAGCGCCCGCTGCACCGTGCGCTGGCTCTCGCCGAGCGCCAGCGCGAGCGCCGAGGTCGACCAGGCTTCTCCATCGGAGAGCAGCGCGAGCAGCGACGCGGAATCTCCGTCGATGGGCGGCAGGAGCACGGAGACGGAATGGGCAAGTCGCGGCGTCAGCGCGAAGCCGCTCGGAGTGGCGTCGACACGGGCCAGGGGCGCGAGCACCGTGCGAAGGCGTCCGGCCTCCACTCGAAGGCGCACGCGATGGGAGTCGTTTGCTCGGCGCGCGCCGAAGACGCGGGCAATCAGGACGTCGCGGTCGACGCCTCTCGGCCAGGCCTCCGCCAACGCGCGCGCCAGCGCGAAGAGCACCGGCCTCCGCGCGAGGGAGACTTCCCGGTCACCGCTTCGCACCGTGCGATGACAGGCGTCGACGACCAGCTCGCCCGAGTCGAACACGGCCTCCACGTCTTCGAGCAGGAGTGCGCGCTCGGAGCCCGCGCGAAGCTGACGCGCGGCGGGCCGCTCGAGCGCCGCGCGGGCCTGTTCGACCTCGGCGACGAGGGCGGGCACGAGCGCGCGCCGGGCGGCCTCGTGGGCACGTTCGAGCGCGTCACGTGCCGGGCGGGTCCGGACGCGGCGCAGGGCGATGTCGGCTGTGAGCAACTCCGCGACGGCCACGAGCGCGGGAGGCATGCCGCGCGCCTCCAGACGTGCGAGCGAAGCCTCGGCCTCGTCGATGCGACCGAGCAGCAGGAGCCGGCGTATCGCGATGAGCCGCGCATGCAGTGCATTCACCCGGTCGCCCCGGGATTCGAGCGTCTCGAGCGCGGCTTCGAGCGCGCGCGGAGACGCGGTGAGGTCTCGCACCGCGAGGGCCACCTCCGCCTCGGCCACACGGCAGCGCGCTCGGGCAAGGTCTTCGCCGGGACCAAAGCCACGCGCGGCACGTCGGAGCAACTCACGCGCCCGCGCATGCTCTCCAAGCTGGGCCATCGCGATGCCACGCAACGCGAGCGCGGGAGCGTCCTCACGCAGGGCCACGCGCTTCAAGGCCCCCAGCGCATCACCGGCGGAGAGTGCCCGCGCGGCCGCGGCAATCATCGAATCCATACGGGCAGGCTACTCGTGCGGTACGGATTCGCGCCGCGCTTGTTACTCCCAGGAGTCGGAGCGGCTGAATATGGATGGTCCATGCGGACCTCGCCTCACGGACCTCGCGCCGAGCCGCGCCGACTCAAGCGCATCGCACTCCTGCCCCTGCTCGTGGGCGTGCTCGTGCCCAAGTGCCCGGTGTGCATCGCCGTCTATCTCTCCGCCATCGGCACCGGGGCGAGCGTCGCGCGTGGAACGGCCCCGCTCGTCGTCCAGGCTGGGAACGCTCTCGTCGCCATCGCGATTGGCGTCCTGGGCATCCGCGTGGTGCGCGCACGCCGCGCCGGGATGATCGCCCTGTTCACCCTCTCCGCGGCCGCGCTCCTCGTCCTCGCGTGGGCCTTTCCGCTCCTGCTCTGGCCGCGCCTCGTCGCGCTGGCAGGTGTCGGTCTCTCCGTCCTTCGCACGCAGCGCGTCACGCGCACGGCGGCCGCCCACGCACCGGCCCACGAGCGTCAAGCAGGCCCGCGGAGGACAATCTCTCCCTCGGAAATCGAGAGCAGGCAGGCAGGTTTCACAACTCGCGGACAGAAACGTTTTGTGTACCACCGGCTACGCCGCGAGTGACTTCCGCCCACTCCCGCCGTTCTGCCATGTTGCAGGTGTCACTCCCCCCGGAGAGCCTCATGCGCCGACTCGGCCCCGCGTTCTTCCTCGGTTCCGCGCTGTTGCTCGGTGCCTGCAAGAAGTCCGAGCCCCCCGCCCCCGTGGCTCCTCCGGCTCCGACGCAGGCGAAGACCGCGACTCCCGCCCCCGCGTTCACCCTCTCCTATCTCCAGGACGCGCCCAACGCGGGCTGCACGTGGACGCGGCACGACACCGGCGGCGCGAAGAAGGTCCTCTTCACCGCCGACGCCGCCTGCGAGCGGCTCGCCCTCGCGTGGAGCCCGGATGGCAACCAGGGCGCCGTCATCGACCGGGGCACCAGCACCGTGAAGCCGCGCGCCTGGCTGGTGGACGTGCAGTCGGGCCAGGGCCTTGCGCTCGCGCTGCCGGAGCTGGGCCACACGGACGCGCTGGGCTTCGACGCCGCGGGCCACCCCATCGCGCTCGTGTCCCAGGTGGAGGACCTGGTGCGCAGGGCGGACGGCGCCAGCGAGTACTTCCTCTTCGAGGGACAGCACATCCCCATCACCCAGCCCGAGGGCGGCCCCGGCCTCGCGCACGCCTTCCGCCGCGAGGGCGACGCATGGAAGCGCGTGGAGACCGTGGCCACCGTCTACGAGTCCGACTCCGCCGCGGGCACCAGCGCCCTCACCACCGCGGGCGTGCTGGTGTCCTCCACCTCGGCCGTGGACCCGGACGCGCCCGCGCCGAACACCTTCGCCGAGGGCAGCGAGGACGCCGCCCGGCTCGACGCGGTGGTGAAGGAGAAGGGTCACGACAAGTTCGGCGAGTGGGTCTCCATCGAGACGGACGGAGGTCCCCTCTACGCATGGCGGGCCACCGCCGAGCTGTCCGCGCTGATGCCGCCCCTGCGCTGGGAGGTGCAGGACAAGCTCATGGAGCCCGAGGAGCTCGCCCTCGCCCCCACGTCCTCGGTGGACCTGCGAGTGCGCGGACCGCTGCTCCTCGTCGCCTCCGACAAGGCCGTGCGCGTCTACGACGCGAAGTCGAAGCACCGCGTCTTCGCGCTCGACGGCGTGCACGCCACGCGCTTCTGGCCGAAGCAACACACCGTCACCGCCGCGGTGCCCTCCGACGCGGCCACTCCGCAGTAGCCGCCGCGAAAAGAGCACGGGCGGTCAAATGGCCGCCGCGCGCCCCCGCTACCATCCTCCGCGCCGTTCCACCCGAGCACGCGGAGACTCGAAGATGCATGCGGAGTACCTGAAGCAGGACGAAGACCTCGTCATCATCGGCCCGGCGATACGCACCTCGTCCGAGAAGGCCGCCCGGGACATCCCTCCCTTCTGGCAGCGGTTCATGCGGGAGCACCTGCCCGCGCTGAAGGACGCGCGTGACGTCTACGCCGTGTATTGCGACTACGAGAGTGATTACCGCGGCCCCTACACGATGGTCATCGGCACGAGAGTCGACGCGAAGGCCCCGGTGCCTGAAGGCCTGCACAGGGTCGTCCTCCCTCGCGGCGAGTATGCGCGATTCATCGCCCGGGGAGACCCGGCCCAGGCAGTCGTGCGGACCTGGGCCCACGTCTGGCAGGCCTGGGAGCGGCGCGGAGAACGGCGCTACGCCGCCGACTTCGAGCGTCACGAACTGGCTGCCATGGCTCGGGGCACCGTCGAAGCCGAGGTCTGGGTCGGCTTGGCCTAGGGGGTGTCCCTAAACGAGGGAAGGTGTACTGCGACCGGGGGAGGCTGTCCTGCCCTCGGCCGGCTGGTGGCAGGTGGGGTTGCACTTGAGCGGAGCCGTTGCCTACCCCAGTGGATGCACCGACATGAGCTCACCGACAAGGAATGGGAGCGCATCCAGCCGCTCTTGCCTCCCCGGCGGGGACGGCACTCGCTCAAGGGCGAGCGCCTGTTCGTCAGCGCCGTGTATTGGCTCACCCGGACCGGTTGTCCCTGGCGAGACCTGCCACGTCGATATGGCAAGTGGAAGTCCGTGTACAACCGCTTCAACAATTGGTCGAAGCGGGGCGTGTGGGAGCGGCTCTTCAAAGAAGTGCAGGTGGAGTCGAATCCGCCCGTGCCTCGCGAGGAAGCGTCCATTCTCGATGGCACCACCGTCCGGGCACACCTGGACGCCGCGGGAGGAAAAGGGGGGCCCAACACAACGCTCTGGGACGCTCTCGAGGAGGTTTTTCGACCAAGGTCCATGCCCTCGTCGACGTCCGAGGACGGCCACGCCACATCGAGCTGACGCCGGGCCAGCGGCACGAGATGACCAAGGCCGACGACCTGCTGGTGCACGCGGTGGGCGAGGCATGCATCGCCGACAGCGGATACGATGCGGACTGGTTCCGCGCCCTGCTCAAGTTCTTCGGCATGAAGGCCGTCATCGCCTCCAAGCCGGAGCGCCCCAGAGCCTTTCCGAAGGACCGGAAGCTCTACGCCCTTCGTTATCTGGTCGAGAGGTTCTTCCATGGACTCAAGCGCTTCCGCCGCCTGGCAACGCGATATGAGAAGACGGCCCGTAACTACCTTGCCCTCATCCACATCGCCTGCACTCGGATGTGGCTCAATTAGGGACACCCCCTAGTCCGCGATGCGGACACGGACCTCGGTGAGCAGCTCGGCTTCCGGCGTCCGCTCGGGGTCGTTGAGGTAGTGCTCGATGACGGCGTCCGGCGCCGGCTCGTATCCGCTGGTGGGGAACCACCGTCCGATGACGTCGAGGTACGTCTCGCCCAGCCGCGCGTAGGCGCCCCGGTGCAGGCCGACAGCGTACGTGCCTCCGGGGAGGTCCATGACCTCGACCTCGTCCGTGGCGGCGAAGTCCTCGCCGACGGCGATGCACGCATCGAAGCGCAGCAGCTCCTCCGGAGTCACCGCCGGGTCGTCCGGGCACACGCCATAGAGAGCGGGCTCCGAGCCGAGGAGCCCGTGGCGCGAGGCCCACGCCATCAGCCGCCCCCAGAGCGGCCCGAGGTCCGCCCAACTGCCGCGGTGGCGCATGAAGGCCACGCGAAGCGCAGGGTACTCGCGCACCTGCACGTCCACTCCGGGCGCGTCGGCATGGGCCTGCCTCCAGGCGAGCACTCGCGACGCGGGCTGCTCGCGGAACTCGGACGGAGGCACGCCGAAGCGTGAGATGAACGCGCGGGTGAAGGCCTCGTGGGACTCGTAGCCGGCGTCGAGCGCGACGTCGAGCAGGCGCGCGTCACCATCGGCGCGGAGCCTGCGCGCGGCCCGCTCGAGGCGCAGGCGGCGCACGTGCTCCATCACCGTCTCTCCCATCCGCGCGCGGAAGATGCGGTGGAAGTGGTGCAGCGAGAAGTGCGCCGCCCGGGCCAGGGCGGCGGGGTCGATGGGCGCATCCAGGTGCTCGTGCAGCACCTGCTGGGCCCGCAGCAGCCGCCGCTGGTAATCGGCTTCCGTCGTCTGACGACGTGGCATGGTCAGCGGGAGAGCGCCGACGAGGCCAGAATCATGGCCGTGTAGAAGCCGCCGCACACGAAGCAGAAGAGGACGGGCGCCGCGAGCGCGCCGAAGGCGGCCTTGCCCCAGCTCGTCGAGTGCAGGCTCCGGTAGGCGAGCACGCGCAGGGCCATGGACCACAGCGGGGCCACGTACATGCCGCAGAAGGGAATGAGGCCCAGCAGGTAGGTCGCCTGCGACAAGGCATTGCCCCGCAGCGTCACCTCGAATGGCTGCTCCGAGGCGCCCACCAGCTTGAGCACGAGGTGGTCCACGGCCGCGAGGAACAGCGTGCCGACCACGCCCATGAGGGGGGCGATGACCATCATCACGGCGAACATGCCCGCGCCGAACACCCGGAACATCGCCGGGTTCATGTTGTCGGCACGCATCGTCTCGTCCGACGGAAACGGGAACACGGCCATGAAGACCATGTAGATGAGCATCGTGGTGAAGGTCGCCGCGACGTTGCACAGCAGGGAGAAGCCGGCCGAGCTGCCCAACGTGCCGCCGGGCCTCAGTTGCTCGAAGGTGGGGCCCGGACGGAACAGGACGTCCATGCACGTCTCCCAGAAGGCGCGCAGTGTGCCGACCTCCTCGCGCCGGTCCCACGCCACCTCGCCCATCGGCATGCGCTCGTGGCACGCGGCACAGACAATCTCGCCGCGAGGCCCCTGCCGCAGGCACTTCGCGCACGCGAAGCTTCCGCAGCGGCCACAGGCTCGCAGGCTGCGGTACTCCGGGTGGACGGCGCAGACGGCGTCACCGGAGCCGGGCGTGGCCTCCGTCAGCAGCGAGGCACCACACATGCCGCAGGACTCGGCGCCCGGGATGATGAAGGCGGGACAGTAGGGACAGGGAATGCGCATGAGCGCCCCCATCCTCGCACGGCGGCGCCCGCGCGCCATGGGGTCTCAGGGCGTCTGCTGCCGGGGACGCACGAGCCCATGGTCGTCCGGCACCGGGCCGCCCCCGCCCCGCTCCACGCCCGCGCGGCTCGCGGACTGGGACGGAGCAGGCGCCAGCTCACGGGCCCGCCGGGCCTGGCGCGCCGCGGCCTTCGCCTCGGCCTTGTGCCCCTGTGCGCCCTCGCGCTTCGCCAGCGCCTCCCACAACTCGGGCGAGTCCGGGTGCAGCGACACCCCCGCGCGCAGCAGCCCCAGGCCCACCTGCGGAGACTCCGCCTCGCCCACGCGCTTGAGCAGCCCACCGGGAGCCAGCGTCAGCGCGCCCTGCGGCGTGGCCAGGGCCTCGCGCAGGTGCGGGAGCGCTTCGTCGTCCCGCTTCGCCGCCAGCAGCGCCTGGGCCAGCGCCACCCGCGCGTCCACGCTGCGCGGCTGCAGCTCCACCGCGAACTCCAGCCAGCGCAGCCGCTCGGCGGACTTCTTTCGCAGCGCATACCCATCGGCGATGCGCAGCAGCTCATCCGCGTAGTCCGGCCGCAGCTCCGGAGCCCGCGCCGCGGCCTCGCGCATCGCGGCCCAATGACGCTCCGGGCTCTTCATCTCGTCCAGCCGCTCGCGGCGCAGCGCCGGCACCTCGGCGCGCTTCCAGCTCGCGACGAAGCGCAGCAAATCCTCCCGCAGCGGCCCGCCGAAGCGCTCCGTGTCCGGCAGGTCCTGCGCGTCGCACGCGGCCAGGTAGTCCGAGAAGAACGACAGCGGTCCCTCGGCGGGGTAGGTGCGCAGCCGCTCGGCGCCGTGGGCCTTCTCCAGCGTGCGCGCCATCTGCGCGCCCACGCGGATGAAGACGGAGCCCAGGCGCGGGTCATGCGCCCCCTTGATGCGCTCCAGCGCGGCGCGCGGGTCCTTCGCAATCTCCTTGCGGTCCAGCAAATCGGAGACGCGCGCGAAGGCGCCGGGCACATCTTCGTCCGGCGGCAGCGAGCCCGGCCCGTGCGTGGCCCACAGGTGGTACGCGAGCCCGTAGCTGGCGATGCGGCCCAGGCCCTCGTACACCACCGCGTCCACCGCGTCCGCCAGGTGCGCGTCGCGCCGGGTGACGCCGTCCTCCAGCACCTGCTCCATCACCCGGATGGACAGGCGCCGCAGCCGCTTCGCCTCGCCCTCGATGTTGGTGGCCAGGGCAATCACCGTGTCCTCGGCGGGGAACATCACCAGCAGCGTCGTCGTCTCCGGCTGCCCGCCCGCGTGCGCCACGAGGTAGTGGCCGCGCAGCGGGTACGTGGCGAAGCCCATGCCGTAGTCGGTGAGGCGCCCGTCCGTGGTGACCATGGACGCCTGCATGCTGCCCATCGTCTCGCGGGACACCAGCGTGTTCGCCAGCACCGCGCGGCCGAAGCCGAGCATGTCCCCCACCGTGGCGCGCGTTCCGCCGCCGCCGAAGCGGCTGGACACGTCCAGGAAGCGCGAGGGCTTCAGCGCGCCGCCCACCACGCGGTAGCCCACGGCCTGGTGCTCGTCGCGCGTGGCGGTGATGTCCAGGTCGGCGTGCTCCATGCCGGCGGGCTTGAAGACGTGCTCGCGCAGGTAGTCGCGGTAGGACTGGCCGGACGCCGTCTCCACCGCCGCGCCGAGCAGGTTGAAGCCCCACGTGCTGTACAGGTAGCGGGTGCGCGGCTCGAAGGCGAGCGGCTTGTCCGCGAACATGGCGATGGCCTCCTGCGTGCTCACCGCCTTCACGTTGTTGCTCGACGAGGTGCCGTCATACGTGGGCACGCCGCTCAGGTGGCCCAGCAGGTCATGCACGGTGACGGGCCACTGCTTGCGAGGGTAGGACGGCACCAGCGTGCTGATGTCCGCGTCCAGGCTCAGCTTCCCCTGCTCCACCAACTGCATCACCGCCACCGCGGTGAAGGACTTGGTGATGGACGCCATGCGGTACGTGGTGCGCGGCGTCGCGGGCAGGCGGCGGGCGATGTCTCGCTGGCCATAGACACACACCCAGCGCTGGTCGCCCCGCGTGACACCCACGGCCATGCTCGCCACGGGGCCCTGTGACAGCTCCGCGCGGACGATGGCGTCCAGCGCGCACTGGGCCTCGGCAGGGAACTCGCGAGGAGTCCCTGGCGCCTGGCCCTCCTCCGAGCCACCAGCGCCGACGGGCTCGCACACCGGTGCGTTGCGCGGCGCCGCCCACGCGGTGATGGGCCCGACGAGCACCAGGACGGCGGCGACCAGCGACTTCAAGGATGAGGCGCTCATGGCGCGGCCTCCGCGGTGGGAGCGGGCTGGGGAGTCTGAGTGCCCGTCCCGGGCGACAGGGCGGCCACGCGGCCGGCGCCGGGCGGAGTCTCCACCCAGGCGCGCAGCAGCGCGTCCGTGACGAGGTGGCCGAGCAAGTCCAGTCCCCGGCCACGCGGGTGCACGAGGTCATCGTGCATGAAGCCCGCCTTGTAGAAGCGCGCCAGCGAGCCCGCGCCGCCCATGGCGGTGTACGTGTCGAAGAAGGCGCAGCCCTCGGCCATGGCGATTTCGCGCTCGGCGCTCACGACGGCCTGGAGGAAGGGGCGCTGCTTGAAGGTCTGCGCCTTGCCGTGCGTGTCGCTCACCGCGTCCATGGGCCCCACCACCATGCAGGCGCTGGACGGGGCCGCCGCGCGGGCGCGACGCAGCAGCGTCTGGAGGTCCGTGCGCAGCTTCGCGAGGTCCATGCGCTTCCACTCGAGCCGCTTGGACTCGTTACCGCCGAGGAAGAAGAGCATCAGCTTCGGCTCGCGCTCGGCGAGCTGCGCGCGGAGCATGGCGTCGTCCACGCGCGCATAGAGCCCCGCGTCCGCGGAGGGCACGCCGAGCATGTCCAGGATGATGCCCGGGCGCGCGTGCTGGAGCACCACGCCCTGCACCACCGCGCCCTTCGCCTCGGCCACCACGTCGAACGATGTGGCACCGGTGGGCAGCTCGAAGTGGGTGGCGTGCGCGGCGCCGTCGCCGGTGGGCTCCGTCTTCGCGAGCACCTGCCCGCCGCTGGACACGGTGAGCGCGCCGCCCTTCGGCACGTCCAGCCACCAGAGCGTGCCCCGGGACTCGCCGTCCAATCGGAAGCGGCCTCGCGCCTTCGCGGCGGTGGCCACGTGGTACACGCCGGTGATGCCGAAGGGCAGTGGCGGAGCGCGCAGCTCTCCCAGCGTGCGCGGCTGCCAACCGCTGGCGCTGTGGCTGGAGCGGCTCCGGCCTCCGTAGGGCGCCATGCGGTCCACCAGCAGCAGGCCGCGGCCGGAGCTCCCGAAGGCCATGCCGAGGTCGTCGCGAAGGATGTCGACGATGCGGTCTCCGGCGATCAGCGAGTTGCCGAAGGCCTCGATGACGGTGGGGCCCGAGGCGCGGCCCACGGCCAGCGCATCCAGGGCGTCGAAGAAGGGCCCGAGCGCCGTGCGCGCGCAGCCGCTTCCTTCCGGCACCGTGCACGGGTCATCCACCTGGGCACCCGGGGCACCGAGCTTCTCCGCCAGCTCCTGGAGCGCCTGCGTGCGGGGCGGGCGAGCAGGCATCACCCGGGCGGGTGCGGCGTCGTGCACGGTCGCGCCGGCCGGTGCGACCGTGGCGCCGCGCACGGTGGTGGGCGCCGACTCGGGCGCGGCCGGCAGGATGGATGTGGGCGTGAGGCGTCGCGGCTCCGACCCGATTTCACAGGCAGCCAGCAGGCCACCGGCCAGGACGGGGAGCCACGCCCGCCTCCACCGGACTTCCGAATGCGTCATGCGCCGGGGAGCGTAGACGAAAGCCCCCGCCCACGCATGTTCCCGGCCGGGCCCGGTGCTCCCCTGCCCGCTGGAACGTTCCGCTCCCATCGCGCGCGCCGCTCGGCGGAAGCGGCGCTCCGACGCCTCTCGGACAGCCCAACCCACGAGAACGAGCCCTGCAAACCTGCAAGGTCAAACCTCGAACATCCTCACTTCACTTGGGGGACGCCTGCCCCAAATTATCCGCCGCTGCTTATGGAGAAACCAAAGAACAGGGTAGCGAACTGGACGCGGTTGCATCGGCGGTTCGGCGACCACGTACGCAAGCTGAGGAACTCGCGCGAGCTCACGCAGGAGAACCTGGCCGAGCGCAGTGACCTCTCCGTCGACGCCATCCGTCGCATCGAGCGCGGCTCGTTCTCGCCCTCACTCGACACGCTGGGCAAGCTCTCGGTGGGCCTGGACGTGTCGCTGAAGACGCTCTTCCAGGGCTTCGAGCGCGAGCGCACCGATGCCGTGGCGGAGATTTGCGACTTCCTCTCCCACCGCTCGGGCCGGGAGGTGCAGCGCGCCTGGCGCGTCATCCAGGCCCTGTTCGAGGAGCACTGACGCCCTGACGGCTCACCGCGTCCGCGCCGCATGGTGCAGGAGCGTGGCGCGGCTGGACACGCCCAGCTTGTCGAAGACGCGCTGGAGGTGTTTCTTCACCGTGCCCAGCGAGCACTTCAGGTCCTCCGCGATGAGCTGGTTGTCCCAGCCGCGCAGCACGCCCGCCACCACCTCCGCCTCGCGCGCCGTGAGCCGCTCGCGCCACGCCTGGGGCAGTGGTGTGCCGTGCGGCGTCTCGCGCAGGAGCAGCGCCCACTCGCGCCGGCCCATGCCATCCGGTGGCAACGGTACGTAGGTGACGCGCAGGTCGCGCACCGCGCCCTCGCGCACCCAGGCGTCCGGGGGTGGCGTCTCCAGGCCCCTCGCGTGGGCCAGCCGGGCCAGCGGCGCGAGCAGGGCCAGCGGGAGTCCGCCGGGCCCGCGCTCCAGCGGGGAGAACCATTGCTCCAGCAACGCGGTGGCGTGCGTGGTGCGCATCACCTCGCGGCCGGAGGATGACAGCACGATGCACTCGGTGCCCTGTTGGTGCGAGAGCGTGTCCAGCAGCGTGGCCCGGCGCGACTCCTGGCCCAGCAGCCGGCAGTTGCGCACCGTGTTCACGAGCATCGGCGTCAGCCGCTGAAGGAGGGCGCGGTCCCGGTCCGAGAAGGGCCGCTGTCGCTCGCGGTACAGCGTGAGGCCGCCGTGCCAGTCGCCTCGCACGTCGAGCAGCACGGACATGACGTGCCGCATGGGGAAGCCGATGCCGTGGCAGCGCTGGTACAGGGCGGTGCGCTCCAGCGCGCGGGGCGCCACCATCTCCGAGTCTCGCAGCACGACGTTGGGCCGGTGGACGACGGCGTCGCGCACGAAGTCCACGGCGGACAGCTCGGCATAATGGGTGACGAAGGCCTCCGGCATCCGCGTCACCACCCAGTCGTAGCCGCCGGGCAGCTCGGGCTGGGAGACGCACATGGCCGCGCAGTCCGTCGGCAGCAGCCGCGCGAGCAGCCCGTACGCCCCGTCCAGCACCTCCGCGAGGTTCAGCGAGCTGCCCAGGGTCTCCACCAGCTCCAGCACGAGCCCCTGCTCATGACTGTCGAGCTGCAGGGACGGGCCTCCCATGCGTGGCACCTCCGGGGTGGAATGGGTGGGTAGAGTAACACCCTGTCACCTGCAACGGGCCGTCATGCGCGCTCCCGCCGGCCCCGCCCAGGCACACCGAAGCGGAAGGAACCGTCATTCCGCCCGCCCCGGCCCGGCCCACGGGCTGGAATGAACCGTCATTCCACTCCGCCCCCACCGCCGTGTAGACCTGAGCGGAATGAACCTTCATTCCACTCCAGCCCCCTCGCCGCTCCGGGTGCGCGTCACCGCGCTGGTGCTGGCGCTGCTCGTGCTGGTGCTGGGATTGGCCTCGCGCTCGAAGTCGGTGCCGTGGCCACCGTTCTTCGCCGAGTACGCGGGGGACACGCTGTGGGCGCTGCTGGTGTTCCTGCTGCTGCGCTTCCTCGCGCCCACGCGACCCGTGCTCCACGTGGCGGCCGTGGCCCTGGCCTTCTCCTTCGCGGTGGAGCTCAGCCAGCTCTATCAAGCTCCCTGGCTGAACGCGGTGCGCAGGACGCTACCGGGCCGGTTGGTGCTGGGCGCGGGATTCCTGTGGAGCGACCTCGTCTGCTACACGGTCGGCGTGCTGGCGGGGCTCGGGCTGAGCGCCGCCCTGCGCCTTCGCGCGGCTACACCTGCGTCTTGACCACGTCCTTCAGGCCGGTGGTCGCCTTCTCCACCACCCGACTCACCAGGTCCAGCTCCTGCGTGTAGCGGTACATGGACGCCTGGAGCGACAGCAACTCCGCGTTGGAGAACGGCTTGCCGGAGCTGGCCTCCTGGATGATGCGGTCCAAATCGCGCTGCCCCTGCTCCAGCGCGCGCACCACATTCGTGACGGCGTTGAGCGTGGGCCGCTCCGTAGGGGCCACCTCCTCCACCACGTGCACGGGCTGCGCGGCCGGCGTGCCGGTGACGCGCGCCTTGTCCGCGAGCACGCCGTCGAACCGCGACTCACCCTGCTTCTCCACGGCCGCGACCTGCTGCTGCTGCGCGGGCAGGGGCTGCGCGGGGGGAACACCCGTCATCGGGCTCGTCATGGGCTGCCTCCTTCAGGAACATGCGTTCCGGAAGCAGCAGTATCCCCGCAGCCCCTGACACCCTCCGCGCCGCTCAGTCCGTCAGCAGCACCATGAGCATCTGCGCCAGGCTCTTCGCGTCCGCGTGATTCGGGTCCAACTCCAGCGCATGGTCCGCCATGACGCTTGCCTCCGCCAGCCGCGCTGCATCCTTGAGGTACAGGCCATAGGCGTAGAACGCATCCGCCGACTTCGGCTCCTTCTCGATGCGCTCGAGCAGCGCCTTCTCCTCCGCGTCCGGCGGAGTGAACGCGCCACTCGGTGGGCACGGGTCGCCGTACTGGCCCTTGATGCGCTTGGAGTACGTCCCCGGCGCCAGCGCCTTCACCGCCTTGAGCAGACCGCTGTTGTCCGAGCCCTTCCCCGCGTCACACAGCCCGAGCACCGCGATGTGCAGCCCCTTGTTGAGACCCGGGAAGTCATCCGACTTGTGCACCCCGAGATAACCGCCGGAAGCCAGTCGCACCCAGAGGACCTTCGCCTTCAGCGCGTCGAATGCGGCCTGCGCCTGCGCCTCCGTCTTCCCGCCCCCGATGATGATGATTTCGTACATCCGGGGCTTCGGCTCCCGTTCCTGGGCCGAGGCACCGAAGGGAAGCAGCGCGACGAGGAGCAGCAGGCGAGCGTTCATTCCGCCACTCTATTCGACGCGTGCCGCCCGCCCCCTGGAGGACGACGGGAGAGCAGCCGGCCAACCTCCGAGCACTGAACATTCCTGGCGACTGCCTGCCACCGCTTCCACCCTCGAATGCGGACAGGTGCGCGAGGGAGGGGGACGGAGATGTGGCATCGGTGGCTGCCCGCCGGAGGTCTGGCGCTGTGCCTGGTTGCCTGCTCGAGCGAGCCGAAATCGCGGCAGGAACCGGAGGACCAGGCGCCCACCGTCGAGGAGCCCGACGCGGGCGCACCGCCTTCTCCCGCGCCCGAGCCCAATCCCTCACCCGAGCCGACGCCGGACCCCACTCCGGACACGCCGCCCGAGGAGACACCCGCGCTGACGACGTGCGCGCCCGAGCCCTCCGGCGACACCGTCCCGGTACCCGAGGCCGAGCGCAAGGCGCGCCATGACTACGCCTGCACCGCGATTGCGCTGGAGGGCGCCGTGCTCTCCACCTCGGGCGCACCTGTCGCGGGCGCGGCGGTGACGCTGGGAAATGAAACACGGCAGACCGGCGCGGACGGGCGCTTCCGCTTCCCCGTGCTCGCGCGGCACAACGCGCTCCTCTCCGTCGAGGCGGAGGGCTTCCGTCCGTCCCTCGTCGCGGTGGAGTTGCGGCGAGGCCTCTCCGAGAAGCTCGTGAGCCTGCCCCCGCTGCGGCTGACGCCGAGGGACGGAGGCGTGCGGATGCTCTTCGGCGGCGACGTGTCGCTGGGGCGGCGCTTCCTCGACCCGACGGACCAGACGCCCAGGGACCGCCTCCCCGAGGACCACTCCGACGCCCTCATCCAGGTCTCGGACCCGCTGCCCGGCACGAAGGAGGTCTTCACCCACGTCCGTCCCTATTTCCAGGCGGCCGAGTTCCGCGTCGTGAATCTGGAGACGCCGGTGACGGACTCGCCGAAGACGCCGCACGGCTCGAAGGACTACGCCTTCTTCACCCTGCCCGGCTCACTGCACGCGCTGCCGTGGCTGGGCGTGGACTACGTGAGCCTGGGCAACAACCACGTCTACGACTACCTGGACGCAGGCCTGCAGGACACGCTGCGCCACGTCTCCTCCGTGGGCCTCCACGCCAGCGGCGCGGGACGCACGCCGGACGAGGCCTTCACGCCGTGGCGCACGGAGCTCGCGAGCACGCCGTACAGCTTCGTCTCCATGTGCTCCATCAGCGGCGAGGGCGAGGACCACCCCTACGTCGCCGGCCCCACGCAGGGCGGCGCGGCGGACCTGCGGGACACCGCGCGCATGGCGGCCACCCTCGGCGCGGAGAAGGACGCGGGGCGCGTGCCCATCGCCATCCTCCACACGGGTGTCGAGTACAGCGAGCGGCCCGCGGGCTTCACGGCGCAGCAGATGCGCACCGCGGTGGACCAGGGCGCGGCGCTCGTCATCGCCCACCACCCGCACATCCCCCAGGGCTTCCTGCGCTACCGCGGCGTGCTGGTGGCGCAGTCGCTGGGCAACCTCGCCTTCGACCAGGACCGCCTCGAAACCATGGTGGGCCTGATGACGGAGGTGGAGCTGCACGGCGCCACCGTGTCCCGCGCGCGCGCCCTGCCCGTCTACATCGAGGACTACCGCCCGCGCCCCATCTCTGGAGAACTGGCGGAGCTCTCCCTGCGCAACCTCTCCGAGCTGTCGCGCGAGGGCGGCGTCACGCTGGTGCCGCAGCCCTCCTTCGGAGAGCTGTTGCCGGAAGGCCAGTCCGCCGCAGTCGCCGAGCGCACGGTGGACGTGCCGGTGACGGTGGACGCGAGCGGCACGGCGACGGTGGACCTGCGCCCCTTCCGCCAAGAGGGCGAGTCCCTGGCCGTCGCGGAGCTGCTCGGCGCCAACGGCCAGCGCGTCCAGCCGAAGCGGCTGCGCGCGGGGCGGGACGTGCTGCTGCACGGTGACTTCGAGGACCACGACGTGGACGCCGACGCCAACGAGGCGGCGCGCTGGGAGTTGGACGGCGGCGCGGGCTTCGTGTGCCAGGACGGGCCGCACCGGGGGGCCGCGGCGCTCTGCCAGCCGCGCGGCGCGAGCGACAGGCGGGACGCGGTGGTGGACCTGCACAACCGCCTGCGCCTGCCGGGCTTCGCGGAGGGCCGCCCGCGCCAGGACCTCACGCTGGTGGGCTGGCTCAAGGGGAGCGGCGCGGGCGCGTTCCGCGTCGTCGTCCAGTACCAACCCATCCAGTTCTACAACGTGTTCGGCGAACAGGACGCCCTGCGCCATCCGGGAGGCACCTTCGAGTGGACACAGGTCAGCACGGACCTGCGCTTCCCGAGCTCGCCGCCTCGGCCGGACCTCTACAACGCGCCCTGGGCGCTCCAGCTCGCGCTCCATGCCTCGCCCCCAGGCAAGGGAGCAGGCGTGCTCGCGGTGGACGACCTGGCGGTGGTGGCGTGGGAGCGCGACGGCGAGGACGGAACCCTGCGCCTGGAGACGCCGCAGCCCCGAGACTTCGTCCGGGTGGAGACAACCGCCGGTGTCTACACCCTGCATGTCATCTTCCGGAAGCACCGAGTGCCTTGAGACACTCGTCGGTATTCCCTCTTCCCATTCGCGGCGTTCTCACGACAATGCCGTCGTGAGCCCACCTTCGACCCCCGTCCTCGTCGTGGACGACGACCCCGACATCCGGGAGGCCGTCCAGGACATCCTCTCCTTCGAGGGGTACGAGGTGGTTCAGGCCGACAACGGCCGCGAGGCGCTGGACCTGCTCAACCGTCAGCCGCCGCTGCGCCCGTGCATCATCCTGCTGGATTTGATGATGCCGGTGATGGACGGCGAGGAGCTCGTCAGTCACCTGCAGAAGGTGCCCGAGCTGGCCGCGCTGCCCGTCATCCTCGTGACGGCCAGCGGGCGGGGCATGTTCCCGGGCATCAAGGCCATCATCAAGAAGCCCTTCGAGATGGACGAGCTGCTGGCGGCCGTTGCTGCACACTGCCATCCCTGAGCACGTCGGCGACCAGCTCTCGGAATGCGCGTGAGCCCGGGTCCGCGTGCGTGCGCGTGTGCCAGAGCAGCGACATGGTCATCGGAGGCGGCTTCGGAGTGAGCTGGAGCTCGAGCTGCTTCACCGGCAGCATGCGGCACAGGGACTCCGCGGTCCGCGCCGGCATCCCCACGATGAAGTCCGTCCGGCTGACGGCCACGGCCGCGGCGACGAAGGTGGACACCGTGAGCCCGATGTTGTGGGTGAGGCCGTGCTCCTTCATCAGTTGCTCGAAGAGCCGGTGGCCGACGCCCGGCCGGCCGTGGGCGAAGTGCAGGTCCACGTGCCGGGCCGCATTGAAGGCCTCCTTCGTCAGCACCGTCCCTCGGATGTGCGGATGGTCCTTCCGGGCGATGAACACCACCTGCTCCAGGTAGAGGGGGTCTGTGAAGAAGCCCTCCCTCGCGCCCGCCTGCTCGGGCCCGATGGCGGCGTCCACGTCACCGGTGGCGAGGCCGTCGCTCGCGACGAGGTAGTCGATGCTCACCAGGCGCAGCTTCGCCTGGGGCATGCGCCGGGCGAACGCCTCGACGATGAGCGGCAGGTCGTGCAGGTGCTGGTTGTCACCGAGGGCGATGGAGAACTGACGCGTGCTCTCCATGGGATTGAACTGGTGGCCATCCACGGCCGCCTGGAGCTGGGCCACCGCGGAGGTGATGAGCGGCCGCAGCGCCTCGCACCGGGGCGTGGGCACGAGCCCGCGTCCGCTGCGCACCAGCAGCGGGTCCCCCAGCACGTCGCGCAGCCGCGCCAGCGCGTTGCTCACCGCCGACTGCGTGACGTGGAGCTGCCGCGCCGCATCCGTGGCACTGCCCGTCTCCAGCACCGCGTGGAGCACCAGGAAGAGGTTCAGGTCCACCGCCGATAGATTCATGGCGGTGATTCTACACCTCATGAACCATCACTGTCGCCAACGGGTCGGCGCTCGTACCTTGAGGCGCATGAACACGACGACGACAGATGAACGGGTGCTGAGGGAGCGGGTCCACCGGATGTTCGACGCCTGGAACCGGGGCAACGGGTACGAGTACGCCTCGTTCTATTCGGAGGACTGCGACTACGTGGCCTTCGACGGCCGGCACCTCAAGGGCCGGCGCGCCAACGCGGAGCTGCACCAGGAGCTGTTCGATGGGTTCTTCCTGCGTGGCTCCCGAATCGAGGGGGATGTGGAGTCGGTGCGCTTCGTGACGCCGGAGATGGCCATCGTGCACGCGGCGGGTGGCGTGAAGCTCCGGTGGCAGAAGAAGCTGCCGCAGGGGCGGCGCTCGCGGCAGACGCTGGTGGCGGTGAAGAAGAATGGGGAGTGGGAGTTCACCGCGTTCCACAACACGCGCATCCAGCCCACGCGGGGGCTCGGGCTGCACCGCATCCTGCTCATGCTGGGACGGAAGTAGGTGTTCATCACCAGAACCCAAACAAGCCCATAAAGTCTATTGCAGTTGATACGAACTTGCATATTGACAAGGAATCAACAAACCGCCTACTGGCAGCCATTCTGATGGACTGTCAATTCCAGCTCAACATAGAAGGACAGAGGGCAGCGTGAACATCTGGCGTCTCTCGACAGGGCTTGCCTTGAGCCTGCTTTCGACACAACTGCTGGCCGGCTGTGAGGCAAACACCCCGACGGACAGCCGTCCTGCGAACGAGATCTTCACCGAGCGCCGCCCCGTGCAAATGGAGAAGGCGACGCGGCAGCTCGGGGAGAGCTGCACCACCGGCGGAAGCTCCGAGTGCACCTCGGGCATCTGTCTGCATATCCGGCCCGAGCCCGACATGGGCCATTTCTGCTCCCAGCGTTGCGCGTCCGATGCCGAGTGCCCCGCCAGCTGGACGTGCGCGCGAATCTTCGCACGAGAAGACGGGCAGCTCTGCGTGCCTCCCGCGGACTGGTCGGGAAGCGCCGCCGCGACGCGATAGCCAGCAGGAACCGAATCGCTCACGCGGCCATGTCGCGTCACTCCAACATCAGCTGAGTCTTCAAGGCGCCTTTGCGTCCCATGCCAATCTCAATCCGAATTCTCGTGGCCCTTCTCCTGCTCGCGCCCATCCAGGCCTCCCTGGCGGCTCCCAGTTGTCAGGTGGGCAGTAGGAAAGCCTGCTCGACCCAGGGAGGCTGCCCGGGAGAGCAGGTCTGCACCGGTGACGTGGAGGGTGGCAACGGCGGCTGGTCCGAGTGCATGCCGGATCCCGACCCCCAACCCTGCTC
This sequence comes from Pyxidicoccus sp. M6, assembly GCF_055568925.1. NCBI lineage: Bacteria > Pseudomonadati > Myxococcota > Myxococcia > Myxococcales > Myxococcaceae > Pyxidicoccus > Pyxidicoccus sp. M6. Next base: position 12,842,623 of record NZ_CM145714.1, read on the forward strand.
CGCATGTGGGGTTGGCGGAACCACCCGGTGCATCAATGGCGATGACATGAGCCCCTGCCAGCCCGCGGTCCCTGACGAAGTCGAGACCTGCGGCAACACCTGCGACGAGAATGCCGACGGCAATGTGAGCGAGGGCTGTGCCGGCAACAGCACCTACGACTACTGCGAGCGCACCCCCAGCGGCAATCTGCTGCGTTGGACGTGCGCCTGCGGCGAAGGCCTCAAGGTCGGTTACTGCCTGGGCTCCAATGACTCCCAGGCCTCTTGCGTCAGCCCCTCCACATGCCTGAAGGCCCCCGCCTTCGGCGCGTCCGGCACCTTCCAGCCCGGCGGGGACTTCCAATGCTGCGTCTCGAGTCTGCCCTGCACGGCCGAGGGCTACGTCTCCTCGGCGATGCATTGCGGCCAGACGGACTCGCTGCGTTTCGAGTGCACTCCGGGGAGTTCGTGCGATGACAGCAATGAATGTGGCAACACGTGCACGGGTATCGCGCCACAGATTGACCACACCACGGGAGCGCAATCCGCGGGAGGCGGCTATTGCGCCGCGGGCCCCGTGTGCAGCGCGGCCCAGGGCGGCTTCGGCGCCCCGCAGGAGGGCGAAGTGCGCGCGTCTATCTACCGGGTGGACTGTCGGGAGATGACGTCCGAGACTCCAGGACTGGGATTTTCGAAATGCTACATCTCGAGTCACCCGGGCCTCACGCTCATGCTGCCCCCCTCCGAACACCGCTCTTCGGTGGGGGTCTCCGGAAGAGACCGGCATGAAGGCGACCCCACAGGAGACATCTCGGATGCCTCCGAAGCGGAGCCCCCAGCCCCAGAGACAGTGAATACGTGCAGTCCACAGAGCCCGCGGGTGACCGGAGCGGCCATTTCATCTGTTTCGAAGCCCAGCGTCAGCATCGGCGACCTCACGACCCGCTACTCCGCGGCGGACGTCGGCATCCAGGGGACGCTCGGCGGCTTCAACTTCGTGCGCAAGTACGTCTCCACGGACAACTTCTGGTCCTATCAATCCGTGCTGGGCAACAACGCCGAGCCGTTCGTCGCCAAGCCCTTCGGCTCCAGCCCGACCCGCAAGAGCTCGCTGCGCTGGTGGCACGGGCTCTACAGCATGGTCTACCCCAAGGGCTGGGTCTCGGGCGTCAGCACCTGGGTGGTGCGCGACACGGAGGGCTCCGTCCTCGAATTCGCGGCCTGCACACCGGGCACCATCAGCACCACTCCGTGCTTCGCGGTGCCGCGCGAGTCCACCCGGTGGTCCACGGCGAGCCTCCTCTGGACGGGGAGCCACTTCGTGCTCATCAAGCCGGGAGACGGGCGCTATGTGTATCAGTCCGGCTGGTCTCTCGATGGCCCTTGGTACCGTCAGGTGAAGTACTACTTCCTGACGCGAGTCGAGGAGGACAGCACGTCCGCCACACCGCGCGTCAGGCTCTCGCTGCAGTACGAGGCGCCGGCCCTCACCACGGATACAGGCGCTGCCTTCAACTGCCCGGGCCAGAGCACCCTGGACAATGGTGTTCCGTATCTCAAGGAAATCACTACGGAGGACGGCTCGAAACTCAGCCTGCACTACCGGCGCATCCCGACCCTGGGCCAGCCCCCCGCCACCGAGTGCGTGATTGACAGGCTGGCGCTCAGGTCGAACCCCCACTCGAGCGACGGCGCCCAGAGCCAGGCGGAGGTGGTGGTCGCCCAATATCAATACTATAAAACCCCGAGCCTGCCCCAACTCCAGCAGGGAGGAATCCTCGCGCAGGTGGAGTACCCGGAGACCGGGGATGTCGTCACGTATCCGGACACGACGGCCTCTGGCGCGACAGACACGTCCTGGGGGGTTTCCGCCAATCAGCAGGTCATCGAGACCCACACCTACAGCGCCGGAAAAATCAGCACGGTTGCCGCAAGCGGCACGAGCGCCATGGTCGTGAGCGCCGGGTCCGGCACTTGTGGTGGTGGCCCCTCCCCCATGGGACTCGACGCGGGGACTCCCTGTGAGCCTCCCAGCATCGAGGGCACGACGGGGCCCGTTGGCGACACGGCAGGAAGCACCCTCCAGTTCGTGCGCCAGTTCTCCACCCGAACGAGTTCCTACTCTCCGCACACCCTGCTGAAGGCCTATACGGACTCCTGCCTGTCGGGTCCCGACAAGTGTGCCAGCTTCGCGGCAGGCAGTGTCCAGTACAGCTATGAAGAGCCCGAGGACGGCTCCCTCTATGTCCGCCGCACCATGAACAAGGCGGAGCGGTACAACGCCTTCATGCCCACGTTTGCTGATGCGGGCACCGTGTCTGTTCCAGGGGTCGTGAGCCCGATGACGAGCGTCTCGAGAAGCTTCGGGGAGGACTTCCAAGGAGATGGAGGCGTCCCGGGCGCGACGACGCACTATGTCTATTCGGATGCGCCACTTCCGGCGGCAAGCGCCTGGAAGCCGGTCAAGGAGACGGTGGATTCGATTGCCTCCGTCTACTCACCCGGCGCGAGCGTCGTCACCCGGAAGCGGTTCGACGAGACCACGGGCTTCCTCAAGTCGGTCATCCGTTCAGGATATACACATCAATTCACACCCACGTCGGGAAGCTGGAGCGAGCCGGTCCTGCAGCACGTCGGCGTCTTCTACTTCAATCATCACCGGTGCCTGGGAGAAGCCGACACGGGGCTGACGCTCGTCAAGGAGATGCATGGTCCTTGCGTCGTCTCCGGTCCAGAAGCAACCGACTGCTCTGGAACAGATTTCCCCATCGTGCAGCAGCACTACTACGGCCCCCCATCTGTCGAGCACAGCAACCGCGCCAACCGGCTCATGAAGGTCTCCCGCTTCACCCAGCATGGCGGTCCCACGGCCTGCTTGGGGTACCCGGCGCTGGAGTCGCGCGTCGATGACTATGATGCACGCGGCAATCCAACCCAGCTCGTCTCACCCGGCGGGCAGACGGTGGCCGTGCAGTATGTGGGCGGCCGCGTCGTGAGCATGAGCAGCGGCGGGTTGACTACGTCGTTCCTGTATGACGGGGCAAACCTGAGGGCCACCCACCGCCCCTCCGGCGTCTACGAGGTGCGCTGCCATCGGCAGGGCACCTCGGCCGGACAGGGCTGCACGGGCGGCCAGCCCACAGCGAGCATGCAGTGGGAGGCAACCGCCTCGGACGAGAATGGCGCGGATTGGAGCGAGATGCGTGTGCTCGAATACTGGCCCAATGGCGCGCTGAAGTCCGAGAGGTTCCGCTCGCGCATCAGCGGCGTGGAGGAGACGCGCAGGGTCGTAACCTACCATCCAGACGCCCACCTGCGCCCCACCTTCACGCGATGGGGCGAGGCGTCCGGTGGCTTCGCATCCACTGCGGCGTTCGACGTAAGCAACAATCCCATGGCCGTGGGCCTCGCCTACAACAATCCGCCCGACTTCTGCGCGAGCGGCACCGCGATATCGCCGGCGTGCACCGCGTTCTTCCATGACAATGTCAACCGGATGATCCGGATGTCGGAGTCCCCGTCGGACTCGGTCCAACAACACACCCTCTTCGACTACGATGCCCACGGCAACGCGACGTCCGTGCGCGCGGGGTGCGCGGACGCGACAGGAGCTTCGTGCCCCGCTCCCGCCACCTATCGCCATGACGACTTCGGCCGGCTCGTCGAGACGCTGCTGCCCAATGCCAGGGGCGCCGTGCGGTTCGCGTATGACGCTCGAGGCAACCTGCGGGCGAAGCAGACCGAGACGATGCGCGGACAGAGCGCATTCCTGTCGTACGAATACGACATCACGTCCAGGCTGCGGAGCGTGACGTCCGTCTACTGGCCCGAGGACTACAAGGCGGTTCACTTCAAGCTGGGGTATGACAATGAGGAGACGCCTCCCGCCGGCTGCGTGACACAGCTCAACAGCCTGGGACGTCTGCGCTACCGCCAGGACAACTTCGGACGCACCTGGTACCAGTATGACAATCTGGGCAATGTGACTCGGGAGCTGCGCGTTCGCGCGGGCGCCACTGCCTGCGGGCAGGGCGTGGACGCAAACCCGGACACGCTATATGGCTATGACTCCAGCGGAAGGTTGATCTCGGTCACCTATCCGCACGGACGTGTCGTCTCCTACGTCTACGGAGCCGGGGCGTCCAGCGAGAGAATCTCCGCCATCGACGTCTCTCAGTACAATGACTCCAACTGGCAGGTGCGCAGGGTCGTCAGCGGGGTCCTCTGGGAGCCGTTTGGAGGACTGCGCGGCTACCAACTGCACCACGCCGGTTCGGGCACGGTGAGCGCGGCGGAGTACATGCAGGGTGACAACGCATCCGTTGCGCCCTCGTCGCCGGCAGCGGCCTGCGGAGACACACCTCCCTCGGCGACCGCATCGGACCTGACGGGGCGGTTGCGCGCGCTCCGGGTGTCGTCTGGCGCCCTGAGCCCTGGAGCGGGCATCGGAGACATCTTCAGCCGCACCTATACGTGGGCGGCAGACCAGGTGAGCAGGATTGACACCTGCGTGCTCGACTCGGCAGAGGCCCAGACGGAAACCTACTCGTACGACAGGGTGCTGAGACTCACGGGGGCCTCGCGGCCGGCTGGCAACTTCTCGTCGTCCGGTGGCGCCTACGCCGCGAGGACCTATGGGTATGACCGGCGAGGGAACCGGGTTTCCGCCTCGGCGGATGGCGTCCCGTATTCCTTCACGTACTGGCAGTCCCCCTATGGAGGCCCTGACGCCCTGGGTGTCCAGTCCCTGGGCTCGAGCCAGGGCGTCGAGGCGCAGGATTGGTATTTCTACGATGCAGACGGGCGTTTCGACCGTAAATCAACGGCGCGAAACGGGCCGGTTGGCATGTATCTGCATCTCTACCCTCAGTACTTCAGCGGGAATGGCCTTCTGGAGGGCACGTTTCACGCTGTCAATTACAGCAACGGCGCGTATTACAATTATTATTACGACGCGTTTGGCCGGCGACGCCTCAAGGTCCATCCCACGGGGACTCGCGAGGAGTATTTCTATGACCTCGGCCATCAACTGCTGTCGGACAGCGCCCCCAATGATGTCATCGGACCGGCGGCCTATTACGTCGAAGATGACTACATCTGGCTTGCCGGCAGGCCCATCGCTGTGGTCCGCGGAAAGTTTTCTCCGACCCGGGCGCGCCTCCCGGACAACTCTGCGGAATGCACCAGGGCCAATGCCGAAGCGGCCTGCGGGCTCTACTTCCTGGTAACGGACCACGCCGGCAAGCCGGTGCTCGTGCTGGATGACTCGCAGCGCATCTCCGGCGTGGGAGAGTATGACCCGTTCGGCCACGTCAACCGGGTCACCCGGGTCGGGGGAACGACAACCCCCTATGCCGACAATCTGGATGTCGAGCTGATTCGCTACGAGCAGCCGAAGCGGAGCTCGCAGCTCCGCCTCCAGCAGCGCGTCCTGTTCAGCCTGATTGAGACCGAGCCGGGAACCGACACCGTGGTCCTCAAGGACGGAGTGACGGGTGGGACGCTGTCGAGCCCCTTCTCGGGTCAGAGCCTCGGGAAGCTCACAAGCAACTGGGTGGAGCCCGCTTCCGGAGCTCTCTCCGTCCACTTCACCTCGAATGCCACCTGCCCCGCCTCCGCGTGCGGTGGTGATGCGGGAGCAGTGACAGGCTGCACGTGCTCGAATGGCGCCTCGGCCAGGGGCGTGGTCGTGCAGGCGGCTGAGTACCGGCGGTTCCAGCAGGGTGCGTCGCCGTTCTGGGTGCCCTTCCGCTTCCCCGGTCAGTACTACGACGCCGAGACGGACCTCTTCGAGAACTGGAACCGGTACTACGACGCGAGCATCGGCCGATACCTTCAGCCTGAGCCAATGTTGCAGTTCCCGTCACTTGTTCTTGCTGGCGCGCGGTACGGCTATTCTCTCCCTGCCTATGCCTATGCACTGAACAACCCAATTGCTGTTACGGACTCTACAGGGAATATTCCGGACTCAGTTCGGACGAGAATTTTTGTCGCACTCGCGGCCGGAGACATAGACGGCGCAGTCGGAGCCTACATGGCGTGGCGGGGGATCACCGATGCGCCTAGATGGTTGACGGCTTTTCAGTCCGCATTCAACGCCGCAAATCAAGTCGCGGGGCGTTGCGAGGCCGTGGCCAATAATATTGCGGAAGGCCTTAGGATGTTCGGGCAGAATCCGCAGGTTATAAAGATATTCAGCAGTGGAGGGGAGTACTTGAGCTGGCGGGGACAACAAATGGTTTCAAATAACAATTTCCACGTTGCTGTCATGAACGCCGGGAGAATCTACGACGCCTACACTGGATCTGCGGGAATGGTTTGGGCGGAATACCAAGTGGCAATGCAGTATCTAGGAACGCTTCAGTATACGGTGATGCCATGAGCTCGATTCAGCCACCTCCGGCGTGGAGCGGTCGGCTCGTTCCGACTCTTGATGTGCTTGTGTTTATTCGCGAGCAGATTCGCAATGGGTCAATGCCGGAGCTTTTTTTCGGGCGAGTGGATGTGCATGCATTCAGAGCCTTTGTTGTTGGTGTGCATTTCCACCAGTTTTGTTGTGGCCAAAAAGATGATCAATACATTGGATTCATTGACTGGCTGCGCGATGTATGCAAGGAGTTCCCTTCGCCAGGAGGGTGGGAAGAGAAATATCTAGCGGATGCGAGGGGAGACCATCGAGCAGCGATCATGCGGTACTTGGATCGCTGCTCAGAGTACGTAGCCTTGTCGAAGCAAACTTGAGCTGTGCACCCTCATACCTGGGCGACACGCAGCGGGCTGCGCGTAAACCTCCTCCCGGTCAGAGGACCAGGCCTGGAGACGTACCGCCCCCGGGATTGCCCTCCTGAAACGCGCGGCGGGCAATCCCGGTGCGGGCCTCATGGTTCTTCATGAGGACGGGAAGAATGAGATGCCCCTGCCTCGAGACAGTCGTGCCGATGGCCCCCTCCGAACTCGTCGCGAAGCTGAGCGGAATCACCGAGGAATGGCACGGGCCTCTGCTTGATGGTCCCTTCGGCCGCTCATGGTTCGGGCCGCTTGAGCGGAATGGGAAGATCTTCGTCGGGCATCTCGCGGAGCTTGGATTCAAGCTGCGCTTCGGTGCCCGCCCGTATCCTCTTGGAAGGAATCTGCACGTGACGTTCAGGGGGGAGGTTGCCCCCGTCCAGGGTGGCTCCATGCTTCGCATCTGGTGCGCGCCTGTCGTTTCGCGCTGGCTCACCCTTGCGATTGCAGCACTCCTGCTGCTGGCATGCGGGCTCACCGCGGTGCGGACCGGCGAGCCCATCTACTGGCTGTTCGCGCTGGTGTGCGGGGTGGTACCGGGCACGCTGGAATGGATGTCGTCCAGAGCCGAGCGCAAGCAGCTTCGTACCTTCAGTGACGTGGTCCATGCCCTGGTGACGAAGTAACCGTCCTTCCGCTTCGCGCCCTGGCATCAGGGGCGCCCGGCCTTCGGGTCTCCCCAGGCCGCGGCGGCGATGCGCCAGGTGCCGCGCTCCCGCACCAGCAGAAGGTGGTCGATGTAGCGCACGCCCTCGAACACCACGTCCAGCTTCGCGACCGCGATGTTCCCTCGCACCTCGACGGCGAGGATGCGCCAGGGGCTCTCGCGGTCCGTCTCACCGCGCGCCTGGTGGTCGGCGTAGCCCGCCGCCGCCTCGGAGAGCGTCACCCAATCGAAAGCAGTGCCCCTCACGTGGACGCGGTAGTACGGGCAGCCGGGCGTGTGCGTCTGGTGCAGCAGCGCGGGGCTGTAGGCCGCGTGGGCTTCAATCTTCCCGGCCAGCACCGCGCGGATGTCCGCCTCCGCGTTCGCCACCGTGTCGAGCTGCGCTCCGGCATCGATTCGCTCGAAGGCCTTGCCGACGATGCGCCAGCCCTCGGGCGTCTCCACCAGCAGCATCAGGTCATCGAAGGTGTGGCTCGGCCAGCGGGACACGGCCTCCACCATGGCGAACGGGCCCTCACGGTCCAGCACCTTCAGGTGCCGCTCGGTGGCGGGCTGAGCCGGTGACGTGCTGGCGTCCAGCCGCTGCCACCACTCCAGCTGCGTCACGGTGCGCAGCGCGCCGCTGTCCCGCTCCACCTGGAGCATGAGCGCGCTGGGGTGGAAGGCCGAGCGCAGCGTCTGGCTGGAGCCGGTGTCCGAGGCGCGGAAGTACGCCTGCACCGCCTCCTCGGGAGTGGCGTGCTGTCGTTGGTCGGGAGTGGGCATGGCCGGGAAATGGGTGCAGGCGAAAACTGTTGCGAGAAAGAGGTGTGTCAGGAGCCTCGACATGGGAGAAAGCTGCGCCTCCCCGGGCCTCACGCGCCAATCGATAGTTTCGAGCCCGCCCCATAGGAATGCTCAATGGACTTCCCGGACCTCCCCTTCCTCGGCACGTTCATCAGGGTCTATGAGACGGGCAGCATCACCACGGCCGCGAGGCGCCTGCACCGCACGCAGCCCACTGTCAGCTACCAGCTCCAGCGCCTGGAGGAGGCCATCGGGACGCCCCTCTTCGAGCGGCGCTCGGCGCGGCTGTTCCCCACGGCGCTCGCGGACCGGCTCTACCGGTTCCTCGGCGGCTTCGCGCGTGACGTGCACTCCGTCCTCTCCGGCGTGGAGGAGGACCGGCCGCTGGAGGTGGTGTCGGTCTCGGGCTTCGGCCGCTACGTCCTGTTCCCCGTGATGATGGAGTCCCCGAGGCTGCGGCGCGCACTCACGCTGCGCTACCCGCCGGCCGAGGGGGTCTTCCAGCGCGTGCTCGAAGGCCAGGTGGACGTGGGCTTCACGTACCAGCCCACGGTGCATCCGCGCCTGACGCTGGAGCCGGTATACGAGGAACGACTCGTGCTCGCGGCGGGGCCTACGTGGGCGCGGCGGCTGCGTGAGCAGACCGACTTCCAGGACGTGCCGCTGGTGACGTACGACGAGGGCGACTACGTCGTGGGACGGTGGCTCGGGCACCACTTCGGACGGAGGCAACCGCGCTGGCACTCCGTGGCCCACTTCGAGGAGCTGGAGGAGGTGTTGGAGCTGGTGGCCCGCGACGAGGGTGTCGCCGTGGTGCCCGACTTCTGCCTCGGCCACCGGAGCGGCCTGCGAGCCGTGAGCTGGGGCAAGCCGGAGCTGGCCAACTCCATCTACGCGGTGCTCCGCGCTCGCGCGCCCGTGCGGCCCATCGTCACCGAGCTGCTCGCGCGCCTGCGTGAGAAGGGCGCCGCGACGGGGCGGGCGCCGAGCGGGCTCCCGCAGGCAACGACGCGACGCCGTTCCCAACCGGTCACTCCGCGCGCTCGTCCTCCACGGAGATAACAAGCATAGGAGCGCCCCGCGCCCCTGAATCATTCAGCGCTGCTTCAGTCCCTCGCGCCACGCGAAGACGGCGGCCTGCGTGCGGTCCTCCAGGTGCAGCTTGCCGAGGATGTTGCTCACGTGAGACTTCACCGTCTTCTCGGACACGCCGAGCCGCTCGGCGATGTCCGCGTTGGAGGCGCCGTCGGCGATGAGGAGCAGCACCTCCCGCTCACGCTCGCTCAGTTCGTCGTGGGCGGGAGGACGCCCGCGGGAGGGCTCGCGCAACAGGCGCACCACCTGGCTCGCGACGCGCGGGTGCAGCGTGGCCTCGCCCGCCGCGGCCCGGCGCACGGCCTGCACCAACTCCTCCGCGCTCGCGTCCTTGAGGAGGTACGAGAGCGCGCCGGCGCGCAGCGCGGGGACGATGTGCTCCTCGTCGTGCGAGGAGGTGAGCATCAGCACCTGCGTGCGCGGGCTGGCCTCCTTCAGCCGGCGCGCCGTCTCGATTCCGCCCAGGCCCGGCATCAGCACGTCCACGAGCGCGACGTCGGGAGCATGCTCGCGCGCCAGGTCCACGGCGGCCTCGCCGGTGGCCGCGTCGCCCACCACCTCGATGTCGGGCTGCGCCGCCAGCAGCGCGCGGATGCCCTGGCGGACGAGGGTGTGGTCATCGGTGATGAGGACGGTGAGCGGTGACATGGTGTCTCGTGAAGCCCTCAGGGTGAGGGGAGGATGCGGATGTCCTCGGGGAAGACGGGGTCCACTTCGTACTCCCCGAGGAACTCTCCGCTGAAGCCCTGGATGACGACGCGCTGGCCCTGCTCCAGCCCGCTCACGTCGATGCCCGTGCCGGCGTTGACGAACACGAAGGTGGGGCCGGTGCCGTCATCCACCGCGAACTTGTACCCGAAGGGCAGGTCATCCTCGATGTCGCTGACGATGGTCCCCATGATGCGGACGAGGCGGCCCTCGGTCTCCTCGCTCACGTCACCCGTCTTCACCGGATGCGGCGGAGGCTCGTTCGCCTCGCCCAGCACCTCGATGGACGTGGGCGCGACGCTGAGCACCCCTCCGAAGGAGTTCGTCAGCGTGCCCGTCACCCGCACCACCTGCCCCACCTGGATGTCCTCGTCGAGCGAGTCGAGGATGTAGATGCCGGCCTTCTTCTCCTGGATGGCGAAGCCGTTGTCGTTGGGGAAGAAGGCCCCCGTGAAGGACGTGGCCACGCCCACCACTGTCACCGTACTGCCCAGCGGTTGCTGGCGTGCCTGGGCAATGGAGCCATGCGGGCATTTCGCGACCACCTCGCCTGGAACCGCGAGGACCGCTACCGCGAGCAGCGCCGCGAGCCCGACCTTCCACTGAGTGCGTACCGTGAACATGGAGTTCCCCCTGAATCGAGAGATGCACCCATGCGTGTACGCCGGAGCCCGGGCGCTCACTGTCGTCCTCCAGTCACGTTCGCTCACGACCGAACACGCGGCTCGATGTGCGCGTCTGGCGTCTGCTCGGGAGCGCTGGTGGCAAAGGTGGCTTCGACACGCAGCCCTCGCAGCGCCTCTCCCGCGGCCAGTCGGAAGTGCCCGCCCGGCAGCGCCTCCGCGCGCTCGCGCATGATGTCCAGGCCCATGCCTCCTGGACGCTCGGCGGGCAGTCCTCTCCCGTCATCCTCCACCACCAGCGCATGTCGTCCGGGCCCTGCGCTCTCCAGACACACGCGCACCCGGCTCGCGCCGCTGTGCCTCGCGACGTTGGCCAGCGCCTCTTGAAGGATGCGCAGCAGCGCCTCGGCGGTGGGGGGCGGCAGCAGCCCCGCGTCCAGCCGCACCTCGGCGGCGATGCCAGTGCGCGCCGACCAGGACTCCACCTGCTGGCGCAGCGGCTCGGGCCACGGACCTCCCAGCGCGCGGGGCCGCAACTCCTGGAGCAGCGACACCAGCTCTCGCTGCGAGGTGCCCACCAGCTCGCTCGCCTCGGTGAGACACGCCTCGGCGCGCTCGGGCTGGCGCTGCAGGTGCGCCTTCGCCGCGCCCAGCTGCATCGCCGCCGCGAAGAGGTGCTGCTTCACCGTGTCGTGCAGGTCCCTCGCCAGCCTGTCTCGCTCCTCGCGCGCGGCCAGCTCCTGCCGCAGCCCCACCACCGCGCGCAGCTGCCCGGCCATCTGGTTGAGCCGGTCCGCGAGCACCGCCAGCTCGTCGCCGGGAGGCACGGAGGCCACCACGTCCAATTCCCCTCGGGCCCACGCATCCGCGGCGGACGTGAGCGGCCGTAGCCCCGCGAGCAGCCGCCGCGCACTGAGCGCACCCACCACCAGCCCCACCGCCGTGCCCAGCAACACCAGCGGCACGCCCAGCGCGAGGATGAACCCGAGCACCGAGCCCACGAAGTCCCTCGGCCGCATGGGCGGCTTCATCCGCGCCACCACCGCGCCGAGCACGTGCCCCTGCTCATCCTTCACCGGCACCGCCGCCACGAGGCCACCGTTGTCACCCCGCAGGCCCAGCGACTCCGGCGCCGTCACGCCCGACAGCGCCCGGCCGATGAGCACCGCCTCGTCCGGCGTGGGAGTGAAGCCCTCCGCGCGAGTCACGCCCGCGCCCGAGAAGTCCACCGCCATCAGCGGCGCGCCCTTCACGTCGAGCACGCCCACGGTGCCCACGCCGGGGCCACCCAGGCGAATCTCCACCTCCAGCGCGTTCTCCTGCGGGGCCGGCGGCGGCGCCTCTCCTTGCCCCAGCTCGCGGAAGAGGATGCGCTCCAGGGTGTCCACGTCTGGAGGCCGAGCCGCCAGCGCGGGCGCGAGACTGCCCGCCTTGCCGAGCGCCTCGGCCGCCACGTCCACCGCCATGCCCTGAGAGCGCAGCAGGTAGTTGCCGGCCACCGCCAGCAACACGACGACGAGCAGCAACGCGAGGCCCAGTGTGGCGCCGACACAGGCCAGCGTGAGCCGCCACTGCAACCGCTGCCAGGGACGCAAGGGACGCATGGAGTGGGCCGAGGTTGGCACGCCCCCTCTCGCATCTCCACCGCCTGGAGATGGAGCCCGCCCTCCGCCGCCAGGCGGAGCCCGGCTCCGGGCCACCTCGGCGCGTCGAGTGACACATCGATGCGCCCGCGGTGTTCCCGAAAAAGGAGTCATGCCCGATGTGGGGGGGCTGGCGTCATCCCGAAGGCCGGGGTCGTCCTCCACCCCCGGACCGATGTGCGCGGTGCGAGGCGCTGGCAGGGTGGCATGGCACGCGTGGCCGGACGCCGGACGAGGAGGATTCGAGGATGCATCGACTGCTGAAGGGGCTGCTGGCGGGCGTCTTGGTGTGGGGGGCGGCGGGCTGCGAGAAGCACGACGACGATGACGGGCGCGATGCGTTTCCGATTCCGGAGATACGCACGCCCGAGCCCGATGAGGGCGGCCCCGCCTACAGCGGAGGCCCGGTGACGTGGCACCACGACGTGGCCCCCATCGTCCAGCGCCGCTGCCAGGGTTGCCACGCGGAGGGAGGCATGGCGCCCTTCGCGATGAAGACGTACGCGCAGTCCTCCGCGCGCCACGCGGCCATGGCCAGCGCGGTGACTCAGTTGCGGATGCCTCCGTGGATGCCGGCGCCAGGGGAGCGCCGCTTCAGGGATTCGCGGCGGCTGACGCGGGGCGAGGTGGCCATCCTCTCCGCGTGGTCCGCGCAGGGAGCTCCGGAGGGAGACCCATCCACCGCGCCTCCACCCGAGCCTCCGCCGCGGGGCCTGGGCCAGGTGGACCTGCACCTGGAGCCCGCCGAGGCCTACGTGCCCAACGGCACCCAGCAGGACGACTACCACTGCTTCCTCCTGGAGCCGGGCTTCGCCACCGCGAGGGACGTCATCGGCTTCGAGGTGCTGCCGGGGGCGCGGCACCAGGTGCACCACGTGCTGCTCTTCAACGTGCCGGAGGCGGCGGCGCGACAGGCGGACGCGAGCGAGCCGGGGCCGGGGTGGACGTGCTTCGGGGACTCGGGAGTGGAGGACCAGGCGGTGCTGGGCGCGTGGGCGCCGGGGACTCCGGCCACGCGCTACCCTGACACCACGGGCGTGCGCGTGGAGCCGGGCACGGTGGTGGTGATGCAGGTGCACTACAACCTGAACAACGGCCCGCGCGTCGCGGACCGCACGGCGGTGGACCTCCAGTTCGCGCGTGAGCCGGTGGAGAATCCCGCCGCGCTGGCGCTGATGGCGGACGACGGCTTCGCGATTCCCGCCGGCGGGCAGGGCTACCGGTACACGTTCCAGCAGGTCGTCGGGACGGGGAGGCTGTGGGGCGTCATTCCGCACATGCACACGCTGGGGCGGCGCATCGTGCTGCAGCGCGAGGATGGGCCGCTCATCGACATTCCCGCGTGGGACTTCCACTGGCAGCAGATGTACTTCTACGAGCAGCCCGTGCAGTTCTCATCGAGCTTCTCGCGGTTGCAGCTCAGTTGCTTCTGGGACAACCCCACACCGCGCACGGTGCGCTGGGGAGAGGGGACCGGGGACGAGATGTGCCTCGCGTATCTCTACGTCACCCGGTAGATACGCGGCCCCATGAGCCTGCCCACCCCGCGCCCGTTGTCCTCCGATGAAGCCGCCCGCATCAACGCCAGCACCCCCGCTGAGTTCTCGGACTACTTCGGTCCGCTGAAGGAGGGCCTCCGCGCAATCGAGGGGCCCGTGCACCTGCCCTCCTTCGAGCAGGAGGCGTCGTGCCTCGTCCTGGGAGACCTCCAGGTGGACGGGCTCCTCGTCAATCCGGAGTACACGAGCCTCGTCGTCACGGGCTCGCTGCGGGCCGGGGCGCTGCTCACAATGGGGAAGATTGTGGTGCTGGGGGACCTGGTGGTGGGGGACGCGTATGGCAACTCGTTCAGCAACGAGGTGTGCGTGGTGAAGGGGAACTTCACCACGCGGTGCCTGCTGGAGAAGGGGCACTTCTTCCAGGCGCTCGGGAGCATGACGGGCGAGGCGGTGCTCTCACTGAGCAACGTCATCACCGCCAAGGGCGGCGTGAGCGGGCGGGTGACCGCGCTGGGCGGCATGAAGGACGAGGAGCGGCAGAAGGTGCTCGACGCATCGCTGTTCGACGACTCCGGGAGTCTCTCCGAACGGCTCGTCGTCGCCCGCCTGCGCGCGGGCCAACCGCTGCTGCGCGCGGACTGAGCACCGCGCCGTCGCGCTACCAGTCCGGACGGCAGACCCACGGCTTGTCGGGCTTGAGCTGCTCGCAGCGAAAGCCCTCTGCGCAGGTACCGGGCACCCGCGGGTCGCACGAGGGCTGGCAGCGCCACATGTAACAGACGCTTCCAGAAGGACAGGCGGGGCGGCCCGCTCCGCACTTCCGCACGCAGTCCATCCACACGTCTCGCAGCTCGGCAGGCAGATGGGCTCTGGCGTGACGTCCGCGCAGGAGAAGCCTTCCGGGCATGTGCCCGGCTCGCCTCGGCGGCAGGGACGGCCGCACCAGCCCTGGCGACCTCCGCAGAGCAACCCTTCGGCACAGGCTTCCTCCCGGGTGCTCGGAAGAGGCTCGCAGCGCTCGCCCTCGTGACGCGTGCCCACCGGGATGCAGTAGCGAACCAGGGGCCTTCCTTCCGTCGAGGCCACGCTCCGGCAGACCTGTCCCTCAGGGCATTGCATGTCCGAGAGGCATTGGCTGTCGGTGCAGTAGTCCACCCAGACCCGCTGGTCCGAGACACAGGCCAGTGGTGCCTCGCAGTCGGAAGGCTCCTGCGCGCCTCGTGGTTGAGAACCGGAACGACCGCGCCGGACTCCACGCTCCCATGGCGCGAGCCCATCCATCCCCTGCTTCCCAGGAGCAGCAGCACGAGCGGCACCGGCAGGAGGACCGCCAGGACGGTGCCGAGCACCGCGCGCTTCGAGCTCATCCGCACTTCTCGCGGCACTGGGGGCTTTCCTCATCTTTGCAGAAGCGTTCGAGTGCGAGAGACACGTCGAACCGCGACACCGGCTGAGCTCCGCCCATGAAACAATGAGCCATTGAGCAGGAATTGACTGCTGGCTCACGGACGAAGCGTCTGGATTCGGACGCCCGGAGGCCGTTGCAAGCAACGGACTTGCGGCCGTGCTACGGCCGGTATGTGTTGCGCCCTCCCTTCTCACCGCAGCCCGCCGAAGACGTGGACACCTTCGCGCAGCGGCTGCGCGTGGTGGCGGACGCGGCGCCGGTGATGCTGGCGTACGTCGACGCGACGGAGCGCTACCTCTTCGCCAACACCAGCTACGCCGCCTGGTTCAATCACCCTCGTGAAGCCATGCTCGGCCGCACCGTGCGCGAGGTCGTCGGAGACGCGGCCTACGAATTACTCCGCCCCGCCGTCCGCGTGGCCCTCGCCGGCCAGCGCGTCCACTTCGAGCGGCCCGTCCCCTACAGCGGCGGCACCCGCTGCATCAACGCCACCTACGTCCCCCACCTCCAACCCGACGGCACCGTCGCCGGCTAC
The DNA here is from genome assembly GCF_055568925.1 of Pyxidicoccus sp. M6. NCBI lineage: Bacteria > Pseudomonadati > Myxococcota > Myxococcia > Myxococcales > Myxococcaceae > Pyxidicoccus > Pyxidicoccus sp. M6. The sequence goes on from NZ_CM145714.1 coordinate 12,858,352, forward strand.
GTCAGCACCGTGCTCGACGTCACCGAGCGCTACCGCGCCGAGGAGGAACGCGAGCGCACCTCCCGCTTCCGCGAGCACTTCCTCGGCGTGGTGAGCCACGACTTGCGCAACCCGCTGAGCGCCATCCTCGCCGGAGCCAATGCCCTCCTCCACGCGGGCACGCTCGACGAGCGCCAGGGCCGCGTGGTGGCCCGCATCGCCCGCAGCGCCGCCGGCATGGAGCGCATGATTGGCGACCTGCTCGACTTCACCCGCGTGCGGCTGGGTGACGGCTTCCCGCTGGAGCCCGTGCCCATGCACCTGGACGTCCTCTGCCAGGAGGTGCTGGAGGAACTGGAGGTGGCCTGGCCCGCGCGCGAATTGCGTAGCCTGCTCGCGCCGCTGCCCGAGGGACGATGGGACCGCAACCGCCTCACCCAGGTGGTCTCCAACCTCGTCGGCAACGCGCTCCAGCACAGCCCGGAGGGCACGCCCGTCACCGTCACCACGCGCGCCGACGGCACCATCGCCGTGCTCGAGGTGCACAACCACGGCGCCGCCATTCCGCCCGCTTTGCGCGCCCACCTCTTCGAGCCCTTCCGCCGCGGCCCCCACGCACCGGGCCGGCGAGGCCTGGGCCTCGGCCTCTACATCGCGCACGAAATCGTCCGCGCGCACGGCGGCGGGCTCGCCGTCCGCTCCGAGGAGGACGAAGGCACCACCTTCACCGTGCGGCTGCCGCTGCAGCAGCGCACAGGGCATGTCTGAGGGATGAAAGTGGCCTTTCCTCGGGCACATCCTCTGCGCTCCGGGGAGAGGCGGACCCGCCCATTCTGACGAGGCGCGGTGTCTCTCCGGACAGCAAGGAGCGCACCCAGCCCATTGAAATCATTACGAAATCAGCCCTATTAAAGGCTGCTTTCCTTGGGTGGATCTTATTTAAGCAAAGGCTGCTTGATTTAAATAAGCCCCATTCGAATGCTGGGCGCGTGACTGACACCGCATCTGCGCCTTCGAGGCTGGGCCGGTTCGTGGAGACCACTGTCGCTGGGGAGCGAGTGCGGTCGTTCGTCCCGCCGCCCTTGCCGCCAGCCCCGCCCATCGACGTCCTGGGGCTGCTGGACCGGCTCACCCGCGCCGAGCGGGCGCTGGGCCGCCTCGATGGAATCACGATGCTCCTGCCACGCCAGGAGCTGTTCCTCTACATGTACGTGCGCAAGGAGGCGGTGCTCTCCTCGCAGATCGAGGGGACGCAGTCGACGCTCTCCGACCTGCTCCGGTTCGAGACCGAGGCCCAGGAGGGCCAGCCCATCGACGACGTACGAGAGGTCTCCAACTACGTCGACGCGATGATGTACGGGCTCGAGCGGCTCGAGGAGTTGCCACTCTCGCTCCGGCTCATCCGCGAAATGCATGCGCGGCTGCTGCAGAGCGGACGCGGTGGCACGAAGGATCCGGGTGAGTTCCGTCGGTCGCAGAACTGGATAGGAGGGACTCGACCCGGAAACGCCCTGTACGTGCCGCCTCCAGTCGCGGAGCTCGACAGGTGCCTCGGTGCTCTCGAGAGCTTCATGCACGAGGAGCAGTCCCGGCTGCCGGCCCTCATCAAGGCGGGGCTCCTGCACGTGCAGTTCGAGAGCATCCACCCCTTCCTCGATGGCAATGGACGCATCGGCCGCCTCCTCGTGACGCTCTATCTGTGCGTCCAGGGCGAGCTCCGCAAACCGCTGCTCTACTTGAGCCTCTACCTGAAGACGCACCGGGCTGATTACTACCGGCTGCTCCAGGAGGTCCGCGAGCGAGGCGCATGGGAAGCCTGGCTCGAATTCTTCCTCGAAGGCGTCGAGGAGACGGCGAACCAGGCGTTCGAAGCGGCAACAAGAATCGTCGAGCTCTTCAAACGCGACCGGGAGCGCATCACGACTGAGAGCGAGCGCGCCGGTTCTGCGCTCCGCGTACACGAGCTGTTGCAGACGCAACCGTACTTCACGTCGAACCAACTCGTCGCTCGGACCGGACTGACTGCCCCCACGGTGAACGCGGCGCTTGCGGACCTGGAGCGTCTGGGCATCGTGCAGGAGGTCACCGGACGCAAGCGAGGCCGCGTCTTCGCGTACAGCGGCTACCTCGCCATCTTGAACGAGGGGACGACTCCGTTGCAGGAGACGTCGTAGGGGGCGATGTCTTGGCCCCACGGCCAGACCGGATGACCGTATGACATCAGGCGGCACGCCTGAGGTCGGCTCGCCGCGGGAATGGACTGGCGCAGCGCCTCACGAACGCCGCGAGCCGGTGAGCATCGCCGTCACCTGCGGGTCCAGCTTGAAGGACTCGAAGAAGCGGTCCGCGTCGTGGGGCGGCTTGCCGTCCGGGTGCAGCAGGAGCTGCTGGTACAGGCGCGGGCCCACGAGGAAGAAGCGGCCCCGCAGGTGACGCGGGCCGGACACGCCCTCCACCTCCCAGCCGGGGAAGCCATCCATCATCAGCGGACGCGACGCGACTCCGGTGGCCCCCAACGCCTCCAACGCCCCATGGCTGGCGCGGGCCACCACGTCGCGAGGGTCCGCCTGCGCCACGGCCGCGGCCGGGAAGTCCGTGTAGGACACGTAGTAGGCGGTGTCCGCCTCGGGCCTCACGGCGATGAAGGTGTGGAGTGTCACCTCGCCGACCTCGGTGGTCTGCGAGCGGCGCTCCTCGCTCACCGGGCCGGGGATGGCGACGGAGAAGCCGCCCTCCGTGGACTGGACGACAGACGCCGCGTCCTGCTGCGAGGACGCGGGCGGAGTGGAGGCGGCCGGCCCCTGCTTCTGGGAGGCACACGCCCCCAGGCCTCCCAGGGCCAGCAGGGCGGCGAGCGGCGCGACTCGGCGCAGGGTCTTCATATTCCGTGAAACTCCCATGGTGTGGACCGCAAGGTACGTCCGGGTCCGCCAGGGTGCATCCTGCATCCTCGGGCCGACGCGCGGCAGGCAACGCTTCGCGAGCCGCCTGCCCTCCCCTTCAGTGCAGCGTCCCCTGAGGAGGCAGCGGGCGGTCCGGCCCGGACACGGCCTCGGAGAGCCCGGCCGCCAGGGAGGCGGCGAGCGGCAGCCACACGCTGAAGACGGAGCCCATGCCGGGCTGGCTCTCCACCTCGATTCGCCCCCCATGCGCCTCGACGATGCGGCGGGCCACCGACAGGCCCAGTCCCACGCCGGGCGCCCGCTGGCGCGCATTGCCCGCGCGCTGGAAGGGCGCGAAGAGCAGGCGCTTCTCGTCCTCGGAGATGCCGATGCCCTGGTCCCTCACGGACAGCACGGCCTCCTCCTCCACCCGGCGCACCTCCACCTCCACGCGGCTGCCGGCGGGCGAGTACTTCAGCGCGTTGCTCACCAGGTTCTGCACCACCTGCTCCAGCCGGGCCGGGTCCACCCGCACCAGCACGGACATCTCCGGCAGCGACAGCTGGAGCACATGCCCGCTGTCCCCGGAGCGGTAGAGTTCCACCACCTCGCGCGCCAGCTCCCGCGCGTCGCGCACCTCGGGCCGCAACTCGAGCTTGCCCGCCTCGATTCGCGTCGAGTCGAGAAGGTCGCCCACCATCCGGTCCAACCGCTCCACCTGCCGGCCCACCAGGGCCAGCGTGCGCTCCATGCGCTCGGGGGTGAGCGGCGCGCCGCCCCGGCCCGACAGCGCGGTGGACAGCTTGAGGGCCGACAGCGGGTTGCGCAGCTCGTGCGCCACGCCCGCGAGGAAGGCGAGCTGTTGCTGCTGCTGGTGGGAGAGGCTGTTGGCCATCTCGTTGAAGGTGCGCGCCATGTCGCGCAGCTCCGCGGGCCCGTACTCCGGCGCGCGGGTGCGCTTGCGGCCCGAGCCGAAGCGGCGCATGGCCTGGCTGATGTCCCGCAGCGGCTGCAGGGCGATGCGCTGCAACATGAGCGTCACCGCAATCACGCCAGCCGCCAGCAGCGCGGCCAGCACCAGCCCCACCTTGTCGGCGAGGCTGTTCCACTTCGCCGACTCCTCGCGCGCGTCGCGGGCGCGAATCACGTTGAGCTCGATGACCTGCTCCAGCCCGTTCAGCGCCGAGTCGAGTGGGGGCCCGGCCTGCTCCACCCGGGTCTGGAGCTGCTGCTGCCGCTGCTGGGAGAGGTAGAGGTCCACGTCCCGGCGCACGCCCTTGAGCAGCGCCCGCCCCTTGTCGTTGGTGGCGAGGCGCTCGAGCTCGTCGAGCTGCGGGCGCAGCATGGCCTCCAGTTGCTCGCGCGAGGCCCGGCCGGCGTCGACGGGCACCGAGGCCATCCGCTCCCGAACCAGTCGCTCATGGGAGAGCAGGCCCACCTCCAGCTCCTCGGCGAGCCGGATGCCCTCGACGGATTCGCCCAGCGTGCTGGCGGAGCGGTCCAGGATGCTCGTCAGGACGACGAGCGAGGCGGCGGCCGCCAGCGTCAGCAGGGCCAGCACGCCCATCGTCGCCGCGAGCCAGGTGCGCAGGCTCATACCGCCTCCCAGGCGGACATGGAGGTCTCGCGAGACACCTGACCGACGGACGGGAATCCCACGTGTGCCCTCCCCGAAGCCGGGGCTTCGCGAGAGCGCGCCCCCTTCCTGACTGGAGGAACAAGCCCGCTACGGGAGGGATTCACGGACCGGACGGCGAGCAGGCACGGAGTGAGGTTCCCTGCACGGCACAAGAGCCGAGCAGCCCGGGCCGTGCTAGGGAGGACGGACGTGGCAGGCGAGCGCCGGGCCACGTGCGAGGTCTCCATGGACATACTCTCCCAGCCGGTACGCACCCTCAAATTCGATGGCTTCTGGCGCTGGCTCCAGGAACACACGCACTGCATCCTGCGCTGTGGCTCCGTCGACGCGATGCTCTACGACCACGACGACTTCCACTGGGGAGTGCTGGAGGAGGACCGCCAGCACATCGTCCAGGTGCTCAAGGGCAAGGTGCTCGTGGGCGAGCTGGTGATGGCGGGCCGCGAAGTCACCGAGGTGAATTTGGCGCCGGACCCGGACACGGGCGCCCAGGGCCACTTCCTGGTGGAGCTCATGGGCGGGCCGAAGGAGGACCCGCAGGTGCTCTACCACTTCGTCATGGCGCACGGCATCGACCCGGCGCCGGGGCACAAGGACCTCAAGCACTAGAGGAGGCACGTGCGCTCGATGAGCGCCACGGCGTCCCCGGTGCCGCTCGCGTACGGCCCGGGGCCTCGCGCCGGACGCGAGCGCGCGAGCAGGACGGCGCGCTCCACCAGCGCCTCCACGGAGGGAGCGAGCTCCTCCGCCTGGAGCCGGAGCGCCTGCCTGTCATAGAGGCGCGGCCGGGCCAGGGCCACGAAGGGCGTCCCCGTCGCCCGCGCCTCGTGGACGGTGTTGTACCCGCCCGCCCCCACCAGCACGTCCACGCCCTGGAGCACCGCCAGCGCGGGCCACACGGGCACGCTCCCCCGAGGCGCGTCCGTCGGCCCCGGCGGCACCAGCCAGCGCACCCGGGCCGCGTCGCCCAGCCGAGAGCGCAGCCTCGCGGCGAGCGTCCCCGCCTCATCCACCTCCGAGGCCGTGCCACAGCCCATCACCGCCACCACCGGCCGCGTTTCCCCGGCCTCCACGCCCAGCCGCGCCCGCGCCGCCTCGCGTGGCAGGAGCTCCTCCGCGTCCAGCAGCAGCCACGGCGAGGTGCGCACGGCGCGCGAGTGGCGGGCGAAGGGCGCGTCCTCGCCGGGCACGAGCACCAGGTCGAAGGCGTCCACCGCGCGCGCCACGTCGAAGCGCTCCACGTACGCCGGGTTCAGGTCCCTGTGGACGAGCACCTTCCGCGCCCGTACCTCCGGCAGCAGCGACACCAGCTCACCGCCCAGCCCGCGAGGAAAGGTGTCCACCACGAACAGGTCCGGGCGCAAGTCGTGAAGGCAGACCGCCACCACCTCGCGCACGGCGTGCTTGTCCAGCGCCCCGTCCAGCCGCAGCACCGTCACGCCGGGCCCCAGCAACTCCTCCAGCGGCAGGCCCGAGGAGAAGGGGCTGTTGGTGAGGATGGTGACGGCATGGCCGTGACGCGCGCCCGCTCGAGCGAGCGCGCTGGCGCGGGTGAGATGTCCCATCCCACCGCCGAGCGCATAGATGAGCCAACGTGACGCAGCCATCAGCTCCCGCCCAGGTCCTCCTCGAAGGAGGCGTCCTCTTCGTGGCGGAGGCTCTCACCGTCGGCCTCGGTGAAGTCGTTCGGGTCGTTGCCGCCCCGCCCCCAAATCGAGCCGGGCCCGTAGTAGCCGTAGCCCTCGTAGTAGTAGCTCGGGTCGTCCTCGTCGTCGGAGCCGAAGTCCGAATCCGAGTCTCCTTCCGAGTCCTCGTCGTCCTCGTCATCCTCCGCGCACGCGGGGCAGAGCATCTCCGCGGTGAGGTGCATGTCACAGACGCGCTTGCCGCACTTCGTGCACGTGGCCCCGGCGAGCTGGCCGCAGTCGCGCGCGAAGAGGAACCCGGTGCGGTACTGGCACGGGCCCTCGGTGAAGGGACTCATGGGCGACGGGCCTCCTGCGCCGACTGGAGGTGGAAGAGCAGCCCCATGCGCAGCGGCAGGTCCAGCCGCTCGAAGGCGAGGCACGCGGCGGCCTCGGGGCGCACGCCGGACTTCGTGGCCAGCAATGTGCGCCCGCCCGCGTCACGCAGGGACACCTTTCCCTCGCGCGCCTTCACGCGGGACACCTCGGCGCCGGTGGCGTCCTGGATGGTGAAGCCCTCGTCGTCCGGCGACACGGTGTAGAGGAGCGCGCCCTTCACGTCGTTGAGCCGCCAGCCCGGCCCCTGCCGCGCGAGGGTGAAGAGAATCTGCTGCTGGGCCGCATCGCGCACGGTGAGCGCGCCGCCCGCCGAGCCGACGACGTAGCCGAGCACGGCATCATCCGGGCCGGACACCTTGAGCGAGTTGCCCTTCCACTTGTACCGGGCCAGCTCGCGGTCCTCGCCATCCACCAGCTTGGCGCCGTCGTCCTTCGGCTTGAGGGAGTAGCGCTCGCGGTCGTCGGCGTCCTTGAACTTGAGCTTGCCCGGAGCGGCGGCCTCGTCGCTTCCAATGGCGCCCTGCGCCTGGGCCTGCGGGGCCCGCGCATCGGCGCCGTCCTGGCGCGAGCAGCCCGCGAGCACCAGCAGGGAGAGGAGGAGGATGCGGCCCGTCTTCATGGAGCGACCTTCGCTGCGGCCTGCTTGCGCAGGGAGCTGGAGTAGTTGAGCACCTGGTAGAGACTGAGCAGCATCATCAGGAACGCCCTCTGCGCGTCCAGCGAAGGATTCGACACCTTGTCAGCGTCTCTCGCCTCCCAGGCGAGTCCCATGCCGGTGCGCATGTAGAGGCGGTCGCCGGTGATGTCCAGCCGGGTGAGTCGCACGGTCTTCGGGAGCTGCACGGCCTCCCGGGCCTTGGAGGCGAGCCGCGCCAGCTCCGGGTACTTCTCCGGCTTCACGCGGAGCTGGACGGAGAGGAGCGCGGCGCTCTTCTGCTTTCGCTTCGTCTTGTATTTGCCCCGGGGATTGCGCGTCGTGCGGCGGCGTTGCTGAAGCCGCTCCTCCATGCCGAGCCGCAGGTGCGTGCCGTCCGACAGCCGCGCCTGGAGGGTGAGCCACGACAGGGCGAAGGACTCCGCCAGCCACTGGCCCACGCTGCCCCGGTCCTTGCAGTTCTCCGGGTCGGTGGTGGAGCGGAAGTCAATCTCCACCGTCACGGGCTCATCCGGGGCGATGTCCTTGCGCAGCCGCTTGAGGAGGCGGCCCACCAGCTCATAGCGCCGCTCATGGAGCTCCAGCGTGGAGAACCGGGAGGCGATGCGCTTGCAGACGAACATCGCCACGAACAGCACCAGCGCCAGGCCCATCCCCACGACACCGACCACGGGAATGAGCACGAACCCCGCGATGAAGGCCACGAGCGCGAAGATTCCGCACAGGCGCGCGCGCTGGCTCCACATCAACTGCCGGGCTTGCGTCACCGTGTCGAAGCCCTGCAGCCTCATCATATCGGCCATCACCTCGGACACCGGGGCGGTGGTGCGATAGACCCGCTCGGCGCGGAGACGTTCGAAGTCGATGGCCACGGTGGGAGGCTCCCCCTCGGAGCGACGGAAGTGGGGCGAGCGTACGGGCCCGCCGCCGCGAGGGTCAAACGCCCTCATTTGCGGGCCACATGGGGAGCGCGGTAGCAACGCGGCGTGGCCTCCGTCACCCCGTCCGGCACCGGCATCATCTACGCGTCGTTCGACCGCTTCCCCGCGCCCAAGGGAGCAGCCGTGCACATCCGGGCCTTCGTGGAGGCGCTGGGCGCGGCGTTCGGCGGGGTGGACCTGCTGGCGCTCCGGGACGGGAGCACCCCGAGCGCGGGACCGGTCGCACTCGCGGAGGGCGTCACGTATCACCCGCTGGAGGCGCGGGGACGGGATTTGGTGGCACAGGCGCTGTCATTCCGCGCGCACCTGGCCGGGTGGTGGCGGGACAGGCCGAGGGCGGCGGTGGTGCACGTGCGCTCCATCTTCGAGGGCTACCCGGTGGCCCGGAGGAAGGAGGCGCTGACGGACGCGCTGGTGTTCGAGGTGAACGGGCTGCCGTCCATCGAGCTGAAGTACCACCACCCGGACGTGGCTGAGGACGCGGAGCTCCTGCGCAAGCTGGTGGCGCAGGAGGACCTGTGTATCTCACGAGCGGACCTGCTGGTGACGCCGAGCGAGGTGACGGCGGCGTACCTGGTGAAGCGGGGCGCGGACGCGGGCCGGGTGAAGGTGATTCCGAACGGCGTGGACCTGGACGTGTTCCGCTACGCGCCGCCGCGAGCGTGGGACGCGGACCGGCCGGTGCGGCTGCTGTACAGCGGGACGATGACGTCGTGGCAGGGCGTGCACCACGCCATCGAGGCGTGCCGGCTGCTGCGGCGGGACCTGCCCGCGGTGCTGACACTGGTGGGGCCCCTGCGGAGGAACGGGCGGCGGGCGCTGATGGACCGGTGCGGAGACTTGCTGCTGGAGGGTGCGGTCGAAATCCTGGAGCCGCTGCCGCAAGCGGAGCTGGCGCGGCTGCATCATGCGTGTGACGTGGTGCTGGTGCCGCTGCCGGTGAACGACCGCAACTGCGTGCAGGGCTGCTGCCCGCTGAAGCTGCTGGAAGCGATGGCCACGGGAACGCCGGTGGTGGCGAGCAACCTCCCCGTGGTGCGCACGCTGGCCGGGCCTGATGAGGTCATGCTCATCCGCCCGGGCTCCCCGAAAGCGATTGCGGAGGCGGTGAAGGCACTGCGCGAGGATGCGACGCTGGGGCCTGCGTTGAGTGCGAAGGCCCGTGCGCGAGTGGAGCGAGATTTCCCGTGGGGCCGTGCGCAGGCGTCGCTGGTGAGCGCCTATGAAGAGGCCTTCGGAATGGCACGAGCCAGCACGCGCCGCAGTACCGCCGCCTCCGCCTCGGACTGAAAGCCCTGCTCGATGCGCTGGCGCGCGGCAGTGCCCAGTGCGGCCCTGTGCTCGGGAGGCAGTGACAGCACATCGAGACACGCCTGCCCCAGATGGTTGAGCAGCGCCTTGGGCACGATGAACCCATTGCGCCCATGGTCCACGGCTTCCGGAATCCCTCCCGCATCACTGGCAATCACCGGCCGAGCACACGCCATGGCCTCCAGCAACGCATTGGGCATCCCCTCCCAGAGCGACGGCTGCAAGTACAAATCACAGACACGCAGGTGCGCCGCAATCGCCTCGGGCGTGTCGAGCGGCCCGGAGATGAGCAACCGCGCCGCGTCCTCGGGATGCTCCGCGCGGAACGCAACGAGGTGCTCCGCGTCCCGAGGCCGCACCTCGCCGATGATGAGCAGACACGCGGGCCGGGAGCGCCGCACCTCCGTGAGCGCGGACAGCAGGAACGGCAGCCCCTTCTTGTGGCGCAGCTCCCCGGAGAACCCCAGCACCACCTCCTCCGGAGCAATCCCCAGCCGAGTCCGCAGCGCCGGGTCCGCGGGCCCCGGGGAGAACACCTCCAGGTCCACCGCGTTGGGGATGACCTCCACGCCCGGGTCCTTCCCCAGCAGCATGCTCATCTTCCGCCCGAGGTCCGCCGAGGCCGCGGTGAGCACATCCGCGCGCTGCAACGTCCACAAGAGCCGCGCGAAGTCCCCGGGCGGGAACATGAGCTGGTCCACGTCATTGCCCCGAGCACTCACCGTGGAGGCAATCCCCGCGGACTCCGCGAAGACGACGGCGAGGAACCCGGGCGGCGACAGGTAATGTCCCCACACCAGATCGAACCGCCGCTTCGCATGCAGGTAGCCGAGCACATCCAACGTGTGCTGCATGGACAGGTCCGTGCTCCCGAACAGCCCCAGCCGATGCAGCGTGACGCCCTTGGCGAACGGCGTGACGCTGCCCGCATCGTCCACTGTCTGAAGGGAACCCGGCGCCGCGGTACGAGTCCACGCCAGCACGTCCACCTGCGCGCCCAGCTTCACCAGCGAGCCCGCCGTGCGAGCACCACTGCGAGCCAGCCCCCCGATATCCGGAGGGAAGCGTTCAGCGAGGAGGAGGACACGAGGGTGGGTGGCCATGCGCCGCGAAACCTACCCCGGCCCGAGCCATTTCAATTCCGTGAATAAACCGCACCACCGCCCGTCCAGGCACTCGGCGGAGCCATTGATTCATCCCAAGGCCGGACCTCCCCTGGCTCCCCAAGGCAACTGTCATGCACGCAAGGCGCTGGTGGGCGCTCGCCCTGGCGGGAACGCTCGTAGGCTGTGTGATTGAGCCTCCCTCCGACGACTCCTCGGACTGGGATGACGACCCCTCCACCGACGAGCCCGACACCTCGGACCCGGGGACGGGCTCCGGCAGGCCGGACTTCCGCATCACCTCCCTGACAGGCCCCTCGGCCCTGGGGGCGGGCTCCCAGAAGGTGGAGGCGACCGTCTGCAACAACGGCACCGAGTTCGCCATGACGGAGGTGTCCTTCTACCTCTCCGCCAACGGCTCCACCGTGGACCCGACGGACAAGCTGCTCGCGACGAGCCCCAAGGGCGGCCCCCTGGCCGGCGAGTGCGCCACCGTCTGGGCCTGGGTCACCGCGCCGGCCATGCCCGAGGGGCGCTACACGCTCCTCGCCGAGGTGGACCCGTCCTTCAGCGTGCGCGAGAGCAACGAGGACAACAACGAGCGCGCGGGCTTCTTCGTCGTCGTGGACCGCACCGCGCCGGCGACGCCGGTGCCGGCCTGGGCCGCGAGTGGCACCACGGAAGGCCGGACGCTCACCGTCGAGGCGGAGCCCGGCGCCACGGTGCGCGTCTACAGCGGCCCGGGCTGCACGGGCAGTCAGGTGGCGCTCACCGCGGCGAACATGGGCGCGTACTGCGAAGTCGTCATCAATGAGCCGGCGAGCACGTCGAGCGGGACGTATTCGGTGCGCGCGGAAGATGAAGCCGGCAACCCGTCGAGCTGCAGCCCGACGATGGAGTACCCGTACGGCGGCGGCACGGGCAACACGCTGGCGGCGCCGGTGCTGCTGGCCACGCGGCCTGGCTCGCCGGGGCTCAGCCTCCAGCCCATCTTCGACGGGCGCGCCACCCCGCGCGTCACCGTCGAGGTCTTCAAGCGCGCCAACTGCGAGGGCTCGGCGGACGCGGTGCTGACGGCGGACGCCACCGGCGCCTTCTCCTTCCAGGGGGCCGTGGCGAAGAACGCGAAGCTGACGGTGTCCGCTCGGGCGAAGCGCACGGATGGCTACAACGAGCAGACGTCCGCCTGCTCCAACAACCTGGAGTACCAGAACGACAGCACGCCGCCCCCGGCGCCGGTCATCATCGACACGAAGTGGCAGTACACGAGCAACGGGCGCCAGCTCACGGTGACGGGCACGGCCGAGCCGCGCTCCGAGGTGGGCATCTTCATCGACATCGCGTGCACGGGGACGCCAGCCAAGACGGTATTCGCGGACGCGGAGGGGCGCTTCACCGCGACGATGCCGTTCGCCAATGGCAACAGCCACCGCGTCTTCGTGGCGGCGCGGGACGCACTGGGCAACGAGTCCACTTGCACGGAGGGCCCCGCGTACGAGGTGCGCTGCCCCGCGGGCACGGCGGACTGCGACGGCAATCCCAACAACGGCTGCGAGGTGAACCTGACGACGGATGAAGGCAACTGCGGCGCCTGCGGCACCACGTGCCAGGACAATGCGTACGCGCAGGGCGTGTGCGTGGCGGCGACGTGCGGCAACACGTGCGCGCCGGGCTACTACGACTGCGACGGCAACGTGGCCAACGGCTGCGAGTCCACGTACGCATGCCAGTCGACGGCGTGCACCATCGACCGCCCGAGCGAGCTGATGGTGACGGCGCTGTCGGTGGTGGAGGACCCGGTGCGCACGGCGCCCGGCGGCGCGTGGAACTTCGGCACGCTGATGAAGGAGATGTCGGGCGGGCAGGACCCGTCGCCCCTGGTGCGCGCGTGGCTGAAGACGTGGCTGACGAAGCAGATGGTGAACGGGCTGGAGCTGCCTGCGCGGCCGGAGCTGCAGACGAAGGTGCTGGGCCCGTGGGAGCAGCGCAGCGGTGGTGCCTCGAAGCCGCTGGACTTCAGCAAGGCGCCGTTCCGGCTGCTGGCCATCGTCAACCGCATGGACCTGCGTCATCCGGGTCAGCAGGCGGGAGAGGGCCGCTTCGTCTTCGGCGTGCTGGACGCGAATGGAGCGCCGCTCGAGTTCACCATCATCCTGGAGTACGCGCTGCCGGGCGGCACGGCGGCGGACATCCAGGCCTGGGCCAATGACTGGCACGAGCTGGGCAAAATCAAGGTGGGCAGCGCGGGCTACAACGCGAAGCTCCAGGCGCTGACGGACCGGTTCTCGAAGGCGGGGGTGATGACGGGCCGCACGGCGGGCAGCGCGCTGAACCAGATTCGGACCAACGAGATTTCGCTGGCCGAGCCCTGGGAGATGCGCGAGTTCAACCTCACGTCACAGGGGCTGATGCCGGTGACGGTGAAGCTGACGCCCGCGATGCACTTCGAGAACACGGCGATGCTGGCGAGCTACATCCAGCAGAACCAGTCGGACATCATCGCGGAGCGGCACTCGGTGCCGGACCAGATGAGCGGGATTCCGTTCCTGGGCGCCATGGCGCGCACGCCGCTGGACTTCTTCTGGAGGGCGCCGAGTGTGAACACGGAGGCGCGGCACAAGTTCTCCATCAACACGTGCAGCGGGTGTCACTCGGGTGAGACGCAGACGGAGTTCACCCACGTGTCGCCGCGAGTGGCGGGCAAGGCGTCGGTGCTGTCGCCGTACCTGAAGGGGACGACGGTGACGGACCCGGTGACGCACGCGACGCGCGTGTTCGACGACCTGGGCCGCCGCGCGGAGGACCTGAAGGCGCTGGTCTGCCCGTCGGCCACGCAGCTCAAGTCGGGCGGCATCGCGGAGTCCAACCTGCCGCCGGCCCGCGTGCACTGAAGCAGGGTGTCTGGCGGCCCGGGGAGCGCAGGTCGGCTCCCCGGGCCGTTGTTTTTTCGGGTACCTGCCTCCGCCGGAGGGAGATGCTCAGTGGCAGAAGACGAGCTCGGGGTACCACGGCGAGGGCCTGTTCAGCAGTGGCTGCGGGATGCCGCGCAGGTGCTGGTCGAGGAACGCGTTGACGTAGGCCCGGGTGATGTCCTGGGTACGCTCCGCGGTGGTGCTCGCGCCGATGTCGATGCCGAACTGCTCCGCGAGTAAACCGACGTCGGTGAACGACGGGTGCACCGTGCCCGCCACCTCGACCCAGCGCTTCCACCCGGTCATCTGCAGCCAGTCCCGTTCCCAGCTCGTGTTCACGCCGGGCTGGCACAGGGTGGGCGTGAGCTGGTGGCTGATGAACATGAACGGCCGGGACAGCCCGGGGACGAGGAGCGGGATGTCCGTGTCGCCGTCGATGTCGACTCCGGCTCGGATGCGGGAGTCGCTGACCATGGTGGGCATGGTGCTCGAGCCCCCCACGGAGTGGCCGGCCACCGCGATGCGGGACGGGTCGATGAGGTATGCGCCACGCCACTTCGGGGGCGGCCCGGTCAGCTCGTCGAGCACGAACGACACGTCGGCCGCCCGGCCCTGCTCCAGCTTCTGCCAGAACGACAGGTCGTGCGGCACCTCACACGAGGCACACCCGGTGACGCGCCCGTCGGGGAAGTGGGTGGCGACGCTCTCGTAGGTGTGGTCGACCACCGCCACGACGTAGCCGTGGCTCGCCAGGTCTTCCTCGACCTGTCACTGGCCCTTCGTTTTGCGGCAGCCGGAACCGGTTCGAGAGGGAAGCCGTCGCGCGATACGCCGCACAACGCTCCCTAACCATGGCCTTCGCCGTCGACCGTCAAGGGCTGGCGGATTCCGAGCGCCAGCGTGCGAGAAGGCGTTGCCGCTGCGCAGGCGAAATCTCCGAACCATAGGTCCGGTCCAGCAAGCGGAGCTTCCACTCGACCGAGCCGGGCACCAGTCCCTCCTCCCGCAGGGACGCGGCGATGAGCGCACGCGAGGCAGAGAACATGTTTGCCCCCATCTTGAGGCGCTCTTCCCCGGACCGCCGAAGCAGCAGGGTCCGAACGAGTGCTTCGGCACGAGGAAGAGTGTCGTTCATCGCTTCACCTCGCCAGCATCGATTCGGTCGATTGGCCGGCTCGACTCAATCGAACGCGAGACGGCCATCGGCGTTCTCCCGAGGTACCTTACCCGGGGGGACGGCAACCATTCTCCCATCACGACCTTGCAGGCCGAGGTGTCCCGGAGGAACCGCCACCATCCGCCCGTCACTCCCCTGCAGGCCGAGGTGCCCCGGAGGGATTTCAACTTCTACACCGTCATTGCCCTTCATCTTACCCATCTCACTTCTCCATCCGTTAGTTACTCACGCCCTCAAACGCAACTTCACCGCCCGAACCCACCCAGCGCCGTGCGGCTGAAGCTCGCCGCGCCCTGGCTCACCTTCACGGCGCTCTGGCTGAACACCTGGAACGCGGCGCGAATCTCCTGGGCCTTCTGCCCCGGCGTCAGAATCCACTTGTCCTCGATGCCCATGTCCCGGAACACGCGGCGGAAGTCGGTGCTCCCGTCATCGATGCCCATCGCCGCGACGATGTGGTTCTCCGCGCGCTGAAGGTCCTTCACCAGCGCCGCCACGTCCTTCGGCCTCGCCTTCTGCGAGTGCATGTCCGCGCCGTCCGTAATCAACAGCGTCACCGTCCGCACCGGCACGCCGTTGCCGCTGAACTCCTGCGACTTCGCCAGCACCGTGCCCAGCAGCACCACCGCCTGGTCGTACAGCGGAGTCCCCTGGTCCGCGCTGTAGTTCCCCGAGTGCATCCGCACCACGTCCTCCAGCGGGCGGAACGGGTTCAGCACATTCCCGTTCAGGTAGCGCGTGTGGAACAGCACGCCGTCCTTCTGCTTGCTCGCCAGCAGCGCGTCGAGCACCAGGTTGTGCCCGTCGCACACCAGCTTCTCGTGCCCCGCGTTGGAGATGCTCCCCGAGTCATCCGGCATCACAGTCACCAGCACCACCTCGCTGGCCTGCACGTCCTCCACGCACACGCCGAGCCCCGCCTGAATCTGCGCGCCCAGGTCCACCACCGTCAGCGCCTGCAACCCCGCCGGGCTCAGCACGCCCTCCGCGTGCGCAGTGCTGAAGAGCTGCTGGATGCCACTGCCGTTCCCACCGCTCGCCTTGCTGCTCATGTCCCCAACTCCTTCGCCCTCTCCCCGAGGGCATGACTCCGCCGTTCCCGCTCCTCCAAGAGGAGCAGGCACCTCACTCACTCGACTCACGTCACGCGCTGCTCAGCCGATGCGCAGGTCCGGCCAGCTCGCCAGCGGGTCCGTGGACTTCACCAGGTGCATGCCCGCGTCCGCGAAGCGCTTCAGCGCCGCATCCGCCTGCGGAGTGAAGTCCGCCGCGAAGCCACCCTTCCCGTCCGGCACCGTCACCGCCGACATGCAGTCCGTGAGCAGATACACCTTGCGAGCCAGCGCCGCGTCCTGCGCGACAATCTCTCCCAGGAGGTCGTCGATGGAGCTCTTCACGCAATGGCTCGCGGCCTGGCCGGCAATCACCACCGCGTCCGCCGTGAGCAGCGTCTTGAGGAACTGCGTGTTCCGCTGCGCCAGCGGCTGCCCGTCATGCCGAGCCAGCACCTCCGGCCGCATCACCGAGTAGTTCTCCGTCAGCGGGTTGCCGCCCTTCACCTCCGCCCACGACTGCATGCCGCGCACGTACGAGTGGAACAGCCGTGCCTCCTGCACCACGCCCGCCAGCGCGTGCCCATCGCTACCGAGCAGGCAGTGCGGCGGCCACAGGTACAGCGTGTACTTCCCCGCCCGCTCCAATTCCTCGCAGTAGTACTTCACCTGCTTGAGCAGCCACGGGTAGTTGCCGCCGCACAGCCACTTCGCCATCGCGGGGTTCGGCCGAGCCTGCCCGCGCTCAATCTGCTCGCGCGTCACCTCGCGGAACGCGGTGAGCGGCTTGTCATCCTGGTCCACCCAGAAGGACGGGAAGAAAATCTGGTACGCGAAGTGGGTATCCAGCGTCGCCGTCACGTTCGTCAGCGTGCCGAGGTTCCGGTAGATGAACTCGGCGATGCGGCGGCTGTCGTCCACCGCGCCGCGCCCGCTGCGCCCCGCCACGTAGAGCGAGCCCTCCGGGAAGCAGAAGTCCTTCTGCACGTCGATGAGCAGCAGGTGCAGGTTGAACCTGTCCGTCGAGGCGACGGAGATGTCATTCGCCGCCCGCCACGTGGCCGCGGCCTCCTGGAGCTTCCCCGCGTTGGGCCCGTAGCTGAACTCGCCCGCGTTGGTCGCACGGTAGAAAACCGGCAGCGGCAACTCCTTCACTTGCGTCTTCATCGTCCTACCCCCTCTGTGTCGCGCGAGGCCCTGGCCCCACGCGCGTTGAAATCCAATCAAGCCATCCGCAGCGCGGAGATTTCCTGCCGCCCCACCACCGCCAGCCCCTGCTTCACGAGGAAGAGCTGGCTGCCCGAGTCCACGAAGGGCTCGGTGTCCGGAAAGTCGCGCACCGCTTCGAGGCGCCCCTGCCGCAACTCCACGCGGACGAGCCCCGAGTCCGTCGCGCAGAACAGCGCGTCCCCCGCGGCGCACCGGCCTCGCGCTCCGCTGCCCAGCCACGAGCCGTCACCCGCCTCGGCCACCGCCGCCGCTCGCAGCGTCCCGTCCGAGCCCACCACCATGCAGTGGTGCAACGTGCGCCCGCCCGATTCCTCCGTGAGGAACAGCCACGCATTGGGCCCGTCGAAGACGCACTCCGCATCCACCAACTGTCCCGACGGCCACGGCAGCGAGAGCCCGTCCTTCAACCCCGAGCGCCCCGCGTCGAACACGAACGCTCCACGCAGCCCGCCGGCCCGGTGGAAGCCCAGCCCGAAGCGAGGCCCCACGAAGAGGCGCGTCTGTCCTTCGAGCACGTCGCCAATGCGCTCGGCGCTGTACGCCCCGTCCCGCCACAGGCCGCCCCCCGCGGCCCAGTAGCGGTGACGCGCGTTGGCGGCGAAGGCAGGCCGTCCCCCTGGAGCATCCACCCCCATGCGCTCCACGGCCCGCCCCGGCGCCAACACCGCCACCTCTCCTCCCCGCCCCACCAGCGTCACGTCCCCCTGCAACTCCCACCGCAGCGACGGGTCCAGCGGCCCCCTCATCACGACGCGCCCGTCCTCGCGCCGGTATGCCCCTTCCGCGTGGTACAGCCAGCGCAGCACTCCGTCCTCCGCGCTCGCGTGTACGAGCCCCCCGCGCGTGCGGAACAGCCGCGTCGACGTCACCTGTCCGCGCGCCGACGTCACCGGCGTCACCGTGGCCGTGGCGTTCGGCTGGCACGTGGGGCACGCGCCGCGCGCATGCTCCACGCCGCACGAGCCGCACGTGCTGAAGCGCAGTCCCTCCAGCAGCGGCAGCGGGAAGGCGCCGCGCAGGTCCTCCACGAAGACGCGGTGCAGGTGGTGCAGCACGTCGTCCGGCAGCGTGGACAGCGGAAGCGCGGGCTTCGGGTACTGCACCTCCGGATGGAACACGGTGACGCGCTGGAGCACGCGGCTCGCGGGCGTCGTGCGCATCCCCGGCGTCTTCGGCCGGTGCACGCCGCCATGCGGGCCCACGCACAACAGGCCCTGCATCACCGTCACCGCGAAGGCGTACCAGTCGCTCTCCGTCGACGCGGGCTTCGTGGGCAGCAGGCCGCCGCTGTTCCCCACGCGCAGCGGGTCGAGGAAGCGCTCCGTGAAGACGGGGCAGAGGAACGCGCCGAACTGGAAGCTGTCCGCGTCGATGAAGTACGCATCCGTCGCGCCGGCGACGAGCACATTGAGGTCGTTGAAGTCCCCCACCACCACACCCGACGCGTGCACGGCGTCGAGCGTGCGGTGCAGCCCGCGCAGCACCTCCACCACGCGCGCGGACGTGGCACCGGCGCGGCGGAACGACGGCTCGCCGAAGCGACGTAGCGGCTCCACGGCGTCGAGCTTGCGCATCGCATAGCCCAGCACCGTCTGCCCCTTCTTGTCCGTGGCGAGCGCCTGCGGCGTCACCACGCGCCCGGGCAGTCCGGCCGGGAAGGCGCGCAGCTTGCGCTGGTGCTCGTCCAGCCGGGCGCGCGCGGCGGCCTGCTCCGCGGGCAGCCCCGTGTAGTCGGGGTGCTCGGGCGGCTTGAACAGCTTGAGGGCGCGGCCGTCTCCGAGGTCGAACACGTCCGCCTCGCCGCCCTTGCCCAGCGCGCTCGCCGGACTCACCCGTACCTTCTTCCCCTCCAGCCAGACGTCCATGGCGTCACGCCCTCCCCAGGATGCGGCGGCGCAGCACCACCACCGTCGTGTCATCCGCCAGCAGCCCCGGCGTGCGCACCACGCGGCGAGCGTCGAAGTCCGCGCGCACCGACTCGCGGTTGAGCAGCGCGAGCCGGCGCCGCAGCGCATCCGGGTTCGCGAAGTACCGGTCGTCCGTCCAGAGCTGCGACAGCGGGCCCACGGGCTCGTCCTTCTCGGGGACTCGCGCCGAGGCGAGCCGCGCCAGGTCCGCCACACCGTCCGTTCCCAGCAGCAGCGCGTGCACGTCCTCGGTGGGCACCAGCGCCTGCGTGGACAGCGGCACGTCGTCACCGCTCACCAGCGCATAGGCGAGGTACGGCGGCGCGTTCCCCGGAAAGGGCCCGAGCGGATGCACCTCGCCGTTGAGCGCCCACACCCCGTCCCCCGCGGAGAAGATGAGCGTCTTCGAGGGCGTCACCACCGCGCCCACCACGGTGAAGAGGAAGTCCGCGAGCACGTCGCGGCCCAGCTCGCCACGGAGCTCGCCGAGGAGGCACAGCACGTCCTCGCGCAGGCCGGGGAGGAAGGAGGCCGAGTCCACGCGCTCGCCCTCCTCGAGCCGCTGCTGCGCCGCCTGCACCAACCTGCGGACGCCGAGCTGCGCGCCCAGCTCGCTACACGGCTGGCTGCCACACCCGTCCGCGACGACGGCCACCAGCCCGTGCTCGCTGGCGCGGATGCACAGCGCGTCCTGGTTGTTGCGCCCCGCCCGGGCGTGCTCCCGGCCCTGAACCGAGGCGGCGGCGATGTCGAAGGGCAGCGCGGACATGACTCTCCCGTGGCCCTCTTCGGGCACGGACAGCGGGACGACACTCAGGGCGGTCGCACCTCGCCCGTGGCCTCCCCACGGACGGCGGCCTCCTCACGTCCCTGGAAGCGGGCGCCGCCGGGCGCGCCTCTCCTCTCGTGGCGCGGCGGGCGGTGCCCCGTTCCAGGTTCGTGTTTCTACGACACTAACATAGTGTCCACACGACACCATGTCAAATCAATCGGGCCCGCTCGCACCTGGGGACAGGGCCGCCGTTGGCTCCGTGGCACTGCCCAATCGGAATTTCCCGCCGAGGATGACCAGATACTCACGAAAGGCATGGGTTGAACCACGCGTTGTCACCACGGTGGCTCCTGCGCTCGAGACGTGCTCGCGTAGAATGAGGGGAGCTCATCGAGAGGAGCCCGCCATCCGTCCCTTCCGTCTTGCCGAAAACCGCCTCGCCGTGCCGGGAGTCATCGGCGTGCGTTCTCCGAGCAGCCTGTCCTTCGGCGGCACGGTGCACGTGCTCACCGGCCCCGACGCGGGGTTCCCCGAAGCCCAGCCCCTGGTGGAGTGGAAGAACGACGTGGCCCTGGTCGACGCTCGCGAGCTTCCAACCGAGCTGCGGAAGCAGGCCGACCTCCGGCTCCCCGAGGAAGAGCGCTCGGAGTTCGAAGTCTATCTCTGGGAGATGGCGGAGCAGGACGCCGAGTTCTCGCCCGACACGCGCGAGCTCAAGGCCCTGGCGCTCGACCAGCTCGCGAGGTTGACGTCCCTGGATGCACAGACGCGCCACTTCCTGGAGAGCCATGGCCAGGCGTACTGGCTGGCGGGCTACACGCGGCACTCGGACACGCTCTGGGTCCACCGCGTGGGAGGCACCGCGCCGTTCCAGTCCTGGGTCCACCGGCGGGAAGCGGTGCGCGAGGACGAGACTCCGAGCGCGCCGGGCTGGCTGTCACAGGAGACCTGGTCCGAGCTCCAGCGCGCCCGCTGGGCGGACCGCGTGCTCCGAGCCCTGAGCGGCGGTGTGGTGACGGAGGCCTCGCTCCTGCTCGCCCACTCCTACAAGGGCAGGCAGAACCTCCTCGAGGACGACATCACCCAGGCCGGCATCGAGGCCGCCGCGCGCATGGCCGAGGGCGCGGACGAGGTGGAGCTTCCCCTCCACGGGCCCGCGCGGCGCGTGCGGCTGCCCGGCTTCACGGTGAAGGTCTGGGAAAGCGACCCGCTCGACGCAAAGACAGGCACGCCGGCGCCCTCGCACGAGACGTACGTCCCCGCCGAGGACGCGTGGGTGGTCGTGAATGCGCCCGCCTGAAGCGTCAAAGCCTCACAGCTCGAAGTTGAAGCCCGCCTTCTCCAGTTGTTTGTATTTCTTGTGGTCGAACCGGTAGAGGCGCGCGGCGCGGTGGGAGACGTCCTGCTCCACCTCGTCCAGTTCCTCCAGCAGGTCCATGGCGAGAATCTTCTTGCGGAAGTTCCGCTTGTCGAGCGGCCGCTCCAGGATGATTTCGTACAGCCGCTGGAGCTGCGTCAGGGTGAACTTGGGCGGCAGCAACTCGAAGCCGATGGGCTGGTAGCGGACCTTGCCCTTCAGCCGCTGCAGCGCGGTGGCCAGGATGTCCGCATGGTCGAAGGCCAGCTTCGGCGTGTCCCAGACGGAGAACCACGCCGCCTCGCGAGCGTCCGTGGCCGCGTGAGGCCGGTGGTCCGTGAGCTTCACCAGCGCGAAGTACGCCACCGTGACGACGCGCCCGCGTGGGTCCCTGTCCGGAGCGCCGAAGGTGTAGAGCTGCTCCATGTGCGCGGGGCGGACGCCGGACTCCTCCTCCAGCTCGCGGCGCGCGGCATCGTCGAGCGCCTCGTCCATGCGCACGAAGCCGCCGGGCAGCGCCCAGCGTCCCGCGAAGGGCTCCACGCCCCGGCGGATGAGGAGCACCTTCAGGTCCTCCTCGTCCTGGCCGAAGACGACGCAGTCCACCGTCAATGCGGGCCTGGGATACTCGTAGGTGTGGCTCACGGCTCTCCGTTCAGGGGGCGCTGGAGGCACCATCGTGTCCAGCGCACACACCCGAGTCAATTCGGAGGCCGGCGATTCGATTACACCCGTACCATGCGCGACAGCTGGCGCCAGTCGACGAGCTGGACGCTCTCCTCGGCCAGGTCGAACTCCAATGACTTGCGCATGCCGATGACGTCGCCGCCCATCTGGAAGGGCACCTCGCGGTCGAAGTCCATGCGCAGGCGCTGGACGAACCAGTCGTGCATGTGGGGGATGGGGTGCTCGCCGCGCCAGAGGCGGAACATGTTGCGCGTGGCCTCCAGCACCGAGCCGCCGTACACGCGCACGGACAGCCGGTGCGGCACGGCCTGCGCGAAGGGGAAGGCCTTGAAGCCGAAGCCCCACTCGGGCGTGGTGGCCGCGCCCGCGACGCCCGCCGGCCCGCGGTACAGCAGCGCGCCCTTCTCCCCATGCGACACCGGCTGCACCGCGCCGCGCGCGTCCACGGTGAGCGCGGTGTCTCCGAGGTTGTAGACGGACACCTGCGGGTTGCCGTCGCCGAAGACGTGGCGCGGAATGGTCCGGGTGAACATGGCCCCGAGGTACCCGCGCAGGCCCGCCTGCTGGCTCTTCAGCGGCCCGGCCATGGTGAGCTGGTTCTTGAAGTCCTGAATCATCTCCGCGTCCCAGCCGGTGCCGGCGAAGGGGGCGACCTTGCCCTCCACGCGCACCAGGGCGAAGGGGCGCAGGGGCGGCAGGCGCTCGCCCACCGCGGCAATCTGCTTCAGCGCCAGCGCGGGCCGGGGCGCGCCGGTGACGCGGGCCCAGGCGTTGCCCGTGCCCAGGGGCAGCACGCCGATGGCCGGCAGCGCGACGCCCGCCGTGCGGAGCTCATTGAGGAGTCCGGTAATCGTGCCGTCCCCTCCTCCCGCGAGCAGGAGCTTCGGAGGGTTGGGGCGGAGCGTGTCGGAAATCCAGCTCCGCGCCTCCTCCAGGGAGCGGGTGAGCGCCACGCGCGCCCGGGGGAGGAAGCGCTCCACGAGGCCTCCGACTCCTTCGGTGCCCCGGCGGGCGCGCAGGTTGACGAGAACGGCGATGTCGGTCATGGCGGCCGGACTCTCCCCAGGCTGTGTCATGGCCCGGTCACGGCACCGCAACCCGGGGCAGCCCGTGACGCAAAGGTGACCCTTCTCAGCTCGCGAGCGCGTGGGCCACACGCACTCCGAGTCTTCGTCCGGCCCCTCCCCGGCGGAAGGAGACAGCGGCCGCGGCCAGTCCACCCGCCAACAGCAGGCGGCGCAGCCACTGCTTGCCGGCCGAGCGGTACCCACCGGACGTCCCGGTGCCCTCGGACATGGGACGGAAGAGGCTGCCGGAGGTGTGCCCCTGGCGCACCTGCTCGAAGTGGTGGCGGTCGGTGATGCCGCGCATGGTGCGCTCGAAGGTGGCGGGCATGAGGCCGTGCATGGCGGCGAAGCTGCGGGCGGCGGGGCCCACCATGACCTCGGGCCTGGGCGCGCGCAGGACGCCGAGGATGGCGCGGGCGACACGCTCGGGCGTGTAGACGGGCTCCACGGGGCGGATGCGCCAGCCGGTGTAGTTGGCGGTGTGTTGCCACAGCGGCGTGTCGATGGCGGCGGGGAGCACGGTGCACACGTCGATGCCGGTGTTGAGCAACTCCTGGCGGACGGATGAGGAGAAGCCGCGCACGGCGTGCTTGGAGGCGACGTAGGCGCTGACGTACGGCGCGGCGACGGTGCCGAAGGTGGAGGCGACGTTGACGAGGGTGCCGTAGCCCTGGCGGCGGAACTGCGTCACGGCGACGCGGGTGCCGGTGACGGTGCCGAAGAAGTTGGTCTCCAGGAGCTGGCGGAAGGCGTCGTCGGGCGTCTCCTCGAGGCTGCCCATGAGGTAGACGCCGGCGTTGTTGATCCACGCGTCGAAGCGGCCGAAGGCGCTGATGGCCTCGTCGGCGAGGTGGCGCACGGCGGAGGGGTTGGAGACGTCGGTGGGGACGACGAGGGCGCGCACGCCGTGGGACTCGCACTCGCGAGCGAGGTCATCCAGCGGCTCCTCGCGGCGGGCGGCGAGGACGACGTGGGCGCGCTTCTTCGCCAGCGCGAGCGCCGTGGCGCGGCCGATGCCACTGGACGCGCCGGTGATGATGACGACCCGGTTCTTCCAAGCACGCTTCATTGGGTTCCCCTTTCTTGCCGGGCCGAGCCCCTGCCCCAATCCCCTCGCGAAGATGGGGATGGCACGTTGCGGCGCACCCGGCCGTCGCCAGCCCACCCGGGGGGCAGGCGGCGGAGCGGACGGGGGTCCACGGGCGGGACGGGGCACGGTGGGCCCTGGCGGGGTTCCAGTGGGGACGGAAGGCCAGGGAAGTGTGGACAAGGGGTTGGAAGGACTGGGCTTTCTGGGAGGGGCGGCCGGTTTGAAGGAGGGCGGGGAGGCTTGGTATGTGCGCTCGACTGTCGGGTAGCCGACGGAACGCTCCCTGCACCGGGGCTCGCGCCATGAACTCCCCAAGACCCTTCTTCCTGCTGCCCTGGGTGGCTGTCGTCCTGCTGTCTTCACCGGCGTGCATCAGCGTGCCGGACATCGAGCCCGCGAAGGCGGAGGTGCGCATCACCTCGCCGGACGGGACTGCGTACACGAATGGAGTCCTGGAGGTCCGGCTGGAGGTGACGGGCCACACGCCGGAGCGTGTGGAGTTCTTGAGTGACGGCGAGGTGGTGGCGCAGGTGGAGGCGCCGTACGTGTACGCGTGGGACACGACGGGGGTGGCGGAGGGGACGCACGAGTTGGTGGCGCGGGCGGTGTTCGGGGATGTGACGTTCCCGAGCGAGGCACGCGAAGTGGTGGTGGACCGGACGGCGCCGACGGTGGTGTCGAGGACGCCGGAGCCGGGGGCGCAGGATGTCTGGGTGAAGGCACCCATCCAGGCCGTGTTCTCCGAGCCATTGAAGGCGGCGTCGCTGACGAGTGATTCCCTGCGCCTGACCGTGGGTGGGGTGGAGGTGGCGCGGACGGTGACGGTGTCCGCGGATGGGCGGACGGTGACGGTGGTTCCGGGGGCGGGGTATGAGCCGTCGAATCTGGTCAGCCTGATGTTCTTGGCGCAGGTGGTGGACCTCGCGGGCAATCGCGCGGTACCGCCTGGAGAAGCGTGGACGTGGCTGGTGCCCTACTGGGTTCCGTGGGGGAGCGCTGACAACGCCATTGTCGGCACCGCGTCCGAACACATCGAGCAATACACCTTCGACAACTCAGGCAGCCTGACAGCCCTCTGGAAGGTCATGAATGGCAGCGGATTCTCCATATACGCCAGGAGATTCGAATCGGGCGACTGGAAGACACTCGGTCAAAGCCTGGCAACCGCACAGGACGACTGGGACATCCCGTCTAGAGAAATAACATTTGATGGCAATGGCGTTCCCATCGTCGCCTGGAGCAAGCGGACCGCCTCGAATAGCCTCAAGAAATCGATCAGGAAATGGGTCGACAATCAATGGCTAAGCCTTGGAGATGGACCAAACTCTCCTGATGGATTTCCCTTGGAGCCATTCCTCAGTCTACAGACGAGCCCTCAAGGCAACCCCAGTATTACGTGGAGCGCAGTGGACGCAGGTGGAACAACGGCCAAACTGTGCACGAGCGAATGGCATTCTCCCAATTGGATTCCATTTGGCACTTGTTTCGACATCCAGTACAACACTGTCTACTACACAAATCCGATACTGAGATTCTCCCCCTATGGGAACCCTACTATTTCATGGTTCGAAGAGCACAGCGGATACAACACGGTAGTTTCCGGCCAGTACATAAATGGGACATGGACACGGCTGGAGGGTGATTGGGGCGACCACGGCACCGATCTCCAAATCGCCAGTGTTTCGATGACTTTCAACAGCAGCGGATTACCGGTAATCGCTTGGAATACAAATCTTGGGGACGGGAACTACGCTCTTGCCACGGAGCACTGGAGTAGCGAGGAATGGCTCACTCTGGGCACCTTCCTCCCAGTTCGTCCGATAGGTGCCTGGGCCAGCCATTCGCTCCAAGCCGACTCGAGCGGCACTCCATTCCTCGCCTGGGCAGACAACGGACGTCTTCACGTGCAACGCTGGACTGGAGCAACTTGGCAGTTCCTTGATGATGCCTCCAACTCCGAGAGCAGCTACATCTCCCCCAAGGCGTTACAAGTCACTCAATCAGGACTCCTCGTGCTGACATGGTTTCACTCGGACGGGGATGAATCCCGCATACGGATGCGTCGCTTCAACCACTAACACTCAGGCTCACTCGCTCGCCTCAGAAGACCTGGATAGGTTACAGGTCCTCTGCCGCGCGCCAGATCATATTAATCGCATCCCAAGGTTGGTTCGATGCAAGCTCGTGTAATCGCCATTCTCGTCGTTGCATTCCCTCTTCTGACATATGCGGCACCGCGCCGCATGGTGGTGGCCAGCGGCGACTGTACCGACGCGGAGCTGGGCGGCCAGACCAAGGCCTTCCTGGACACACTCGCGTCCCGCCCCGAGCAGAACGTGCTGACCGCCACCGAGTTCGGCGAGCGTCTCTTTCCGCAATCCACCCGGAGCTTCGAAGACCTCCAGCGCCAGCTCGAAGCCGCCCAGGACCACTTCTACGAGGGCCGCAACGGCAAGGCCGACCAGGCTCTCAACGAAGCCCTCCAGCAAATCAACCGCCTCCCCGTGGGCGAGCCGCGCTGGAAGCTCTTCGTGGATGCCCAGCTCCTCCAGGCCCTGAACTACCGAGCCCTGGGCAAGGCCAAGGAGAGTGACAACGCCTTCCGCAACGTCCTCCGCCTCCAGCCCGACTACGAGCTCGACCCGGACATGTTCGCCCCGTCCGTCCGCCAGAGCTTCGACAAGCTCCGCCGTGAGCTGGCCAAGGCGCGCAAGGTGAAGCTGTCCGTGAAGTCCTCGCAGCCCGCCTCGGAGGTGTATCTGGATGGCCTCAAGATGGGTCAGACGCCTCTGACATTGGAGGTGACCGCTGGCACCTATGACATCACCCTCGTGAAGGGCACCACCACCAGCTTCCCGCGCCAGGTCCAGGTGCAGGGCACGGAAATGCCGCTGCTCATCGACGTGGCCTATGAGGGCTCCGTCTCCGCCAGCCCCTTCCCCTGCCTCGCGTCCCGGGATGGCAACGACGAGCGGACACTGAGCCACTCCGTCCGCCTGGGCGGAACGCTCGGCGTGGAGGAGGTCATCGTCGTCCGCCTGGAGCGCCCGAGCAGCGGACCGAAGTGGTTCGCCGCCACCGTGCTCAACGTCGAGGGGGGCCAGAAGCTGCGCGAGGGTGGCTTCAAGACGCAGGGCCTGGACGCTCCCGCCGAGGCCCTCTCCGCCCTGGTGGACTTCGTCACCACCGGCCGCTCCCCGTCCAACCTCGTGGTGATGAACGCCAACGGCAAGGCGCCGTGGGAGCAGCCCGGCAACGTGGACAAGTCGGGCGGCGCGCAGGGAGGCATGGACCTCAGCGCACCCAATCGGCTGGCGGACGGCAGCGAGGGTGCGGCGGCTCCGAGCTCGACCTCGGGGCTGCGCACTGCGTCTTATGTGGCGCTCGGCGTGGGCGCAGTAGCGCTGGGTGGCGCGGGCGCGGTGCGACTCATGGCGCAGAAGGACCTGGATGCGCTGGAGAAGCGGCTCAACAACGGCCGCATCCTCTCCACGGACAAGGAGTCCCTGACGCTGCGGGACTCGCTGGCCCAGAAGGGCAATGTCATCACAGGGCTGCTCGTCGGTGGCGGGGCCGCGGTGGCCACGGGTGCCGTCCTGTTCCTGCTGTCGCCCTCCTCGGCGACGCCGCCTCCAGTGTCCGTGGGCGTCTCCATGGATGGAGAGGGCGCGTCGGCCATGCTGTCCGGCTCGTTCTGAGATTCACGACGCGGCGTGTCCTGGTCCTCCACCAGGACACCGCCGTGAGCCGGGACCGCGCACGGAAAACAGCGTGGGCTCCAACGGGCGCGTAGAGTGCGCCGCATGATGCGTGCCCTCCTTGTCCTGCTGTTGGCCACGAGCGCCTCCGCCGCGGCCCCTCGCACCTTCCGCGTCGACTACTTCCACACCGGCAACGCCGCCGAAGAGCGCTTCAGCTTCGACCGGGCCGTCGTCGAGCCACTGCCCTGGCCCGGCCACGCGGCGCGCGCCATCGACGAGACGAACCTCGGCAAGTACCTCTTCGAGGTGCGGGACAGGGACACCAACCGCCTCCTGTTCTCCCGCGGCTTCGCCTCCATCTACGGCGAGTGGGAAGTCACCACCGAGGCGAAGAACCTGCACCGCACCTTCCACGAGTCCCTGCGCTTCCCCGCGCCGGAGAAGCCCGTGCAGGTGCTCCTCAAGAAGCGCGACACGCAGAACGCCTTCCGCGAGGTGTGGTCGCTCGTGGTGGACCCGAAGGACATGCTCGTGGACGCGTCCTCGCCGCCCGCGCCGGGGCCGCTGCTGAAGCTGGTGGAGAACGGCCCGCCGGAGGACAAGGTGGACCTGCTCATCCTCGGTGACGGCTACACCGAGGCCGAGCGCCCCAAGTTCGAGAAGGACGCCCGTCGCATGGCGGACATCCTCTTCACCTTCTCGCCCTTCAAGGAGCGCAAGGCGGACTTCAACGTCTGGGGGCTCATGCCCGCCGCCACGCAGTCCGGCATCTCCCGGCCGTCCACGGGCATCCACCGGCGCTCGCCCCTGGGCACCACGTATGACGCCTTCCGCAGCGAGCGCTACGTCCTCACCTTCGACAACAAGGCCTTCCGTGAGGCGGCCGCCTTCGCGCCCTACGAGTTCGTGGAAATCCTGGCCAACGGCAACACCTACGGCGGCGGAGGCATCTTCGGCCTCTACGGCACCGTGGCTTCCGACAGCTTGTGGGCGCCGTATGTCTTCGTCCACGAGTTCGGCCACCACTTCGCCGGCCTGGCCGACGAGTACTACACCTCCGAGTCCGTCTACGCGCCCGCCGACGAGCGGCTGGAGCCCTGGGAGAAGAACGTCACCGCGCTCCATGACCCGGAGCAGCTCAAGTGGAAGCACCTGGTGACGCCGGCCACGCCGCTGCCCACGCCGTGGAACAAGGATGGCTATGAGAGCCACTCCAACACCGTGCAGAAGCAGCGGCGGCAGATTCGTGCCCAGCGCAAGCCGGAGTCGGAGATGGATGCCCTCTTCGTGGCCCAGCGGGACTGGGAGGAGAAGTTCCTGTCGACCCAGAAGTACTCGGGCAAGGTGGGCGCCTTCGAGGGCGCCATGTACGAGGCACGTGGGTATTATCGACCCCAGCTCGACTGCGTGATGTTCACCCGCGACAGGGTGCCGTTCTGTGCGGTGTGTCAGAGCGCGATTTCCGAGGTCATCGACCTGTACGCGGGGCCGGCGAAGTCCTCTCGCGGCGGCAGTCCTTGAACACCCGCCAATTCGTGCATTTCTCAAAGTGACATGGTGATGACGGGGGGGCCGCCGGATGGACCCCCCGTGGGTTCGGGTGTAAGGGGGGCCAGAACCTGTTTCCATGGAGGGGAACGCATGCTGAGGCGGAACTGGCTTCCGGCTCTACTGACTGCCGTGTTGGTCACGGTGGGCACGGGCTGTGGCGATGAGTGCGTAGACCAATTCGACTGTCGCAACGACAACGGTCAGCCCGACCAGGGCAACGAGTGGACCTGCAATGATGGCAAGTGCGAGCAGCGCGCCATCAACCAGCCAGGGACGGATGCCGGTACTGACGCGGGCACGGATGCCGGTACGGATGCGGGTACCGACGCGGGCACGGATGCCGGTACGGATGCGGGCACCGACGCGGGCACGGATGCCGGTACGGATGCGGGCACCGACGCGGGCGTGAAGGCGTGCACCGACACCGCCACGGGCTCGGGCCAGGACCAGGGCTGCACCGCCGCGGCCCCGGTCTGCGACACGGCGAATGACAAGTGCGTGGTGTGCCTCGCGGGTACGGGCACGGGCCCGGCAACGGGCTGCGAGGCCACGGCCCCCATCTGCGACACCGCCGCGAGCGGTGGCGCCGGCCAGTGCAAGGCGTGCCTCGACACGGCGCAGGGCTCTGGCCAGGACCAGGGCTGCGCTTCCCCCACCAACATCTGCGACACCGCCGCGAACGGTGGCGCCGGCCAGTGCAAGGCGTGCCTCGATTCGGCACAGGGCTCGGGCCAGGACCAGGGCTGCAGCTCTCCCACGAACATCTGCGACACCGCCGCGAACGGTGGCGCCGGCCAGTGCAAGGTGTGCCTCGATTCGGCCCAGGGCTCGGGCCAGGACCAGGGCTGCAGCTCTCCCACGAACATCTGCGACACCGCCGCAGCCAATGGCGTAGGTGAGTGCAAGGTCTGCACGTCCACTGTCGGCTGCCAGGGCAGCCAGACCTGCAACGCGACGGGCACCGCTTGCGAGGGATGCGCGGACAACACCTCGTGCGCCCCTGAGACCCCGGTCTGCCGCACGGACACCCAGCCGACCGTCTGTGTCGAGTGCACCACCGGCAGCGCGGACCTCTGCGACGCGACCAAGCCGTCCTGCAACAACAACTTCTGCGGCTGCTCTTCAGACACGCAGTGTAAGGACGAGCCGAACAGCGACCGCGACTTCTGCGACACCACGGCCAACAACGGCCGCGGCGTGTGCGAGGTGTGCGTGACGGATGCCAACTGCGCTTCCGTCGATGCGACCAAGCCGATCTGCAACAACCGCACGGCCTGCGTGCAGTGCCTCAGCAACGCGAACTGCTCGCTGACCCAGGTGTGCAACGCCTCGAACACCTGTGAGAACTCGGGCGTTCCCACGACCCCTGCGCAGACCAGCACTCAGATTCAGGCGGTTCTGGATGCCGCTGCGGGCACTGTCAACCTGCCCATCACCGGCGCGTTCGTCACCTTCATCAAGCCCACGGTCGCAGGCAGCACCGAGCCTGCTGGCTACTTCGTCCAGGCCGAGTCCGCTGGCCCCGCGCTCTTCGTGATTGATAACAATGCGGTCGCCGTGGGTGACCGGGTGAGCTTCACCGTCACCAGCAAGGCTGACCCCGCGACGAACAACCAGCAGCGGATTGCAAGCGCCATCACGGGCTTCACCCCTATCAGCAAGGGCCATCCGGTCCAGGCGCTCGATCCGGCGGGCTTGAAGGTCGACATCTCGGGTCTGGATTTCGCCACCAGCCGGTCTGTTGATCTCGAAAACGAGCTTGTCGCCGTCAGCGGCACGGTCAGCGCCATGGGGAGTGGTGGCGCCGGCTTTACGGCCTATCAGCTCAAGACCACGGGCACGCAGACGCCCAGCAACAACCTGCGGCTCCGCGTGCCGACGGCCCTTGCTACGGATCGCGACCTCGTCGATACGTGCACCGTCGCGGTGCAGGTGGGTGCGGTCTGGCGCTTCACGACCCAGACTCAGGTGTCCGTCTTCGACCCGGCTCAGTTCACCGTTCCGAACTGCCCTGCTCCGAAGCTCACGCAGGCCCGTGCGCTGAGCACCACGCAGGTCCGGCTCACCTTCGACCGCAAGATTGCCGCTGCGTCGGTGCAGGCGTCCGACTTCACCATCAATACGCTCACCATCACTGAAGCCACGGTGAGCGGCTATCAGGTGACGCTCACCACCTCCGAGCAGACCGCGAGTACCGAGTACACCGTGACGGTTTCGGGAGAGGTAACGGATCTCGCTGGCAAGCCCATCAGCAGTACGGCCAACAGCGCGAAGTTCTTCGGCGTGACGCCTCCGCCTTCTGGCGCCGCGCTCGTCATCAATGAGGTGGATTACGACACGGTGGGCACGGATACAGCTGAGTTCATCGAGATCTATAACCGGGGCGGTGCAGCGGCCGACCTCTCCGACGTCATTCTGCTGCTCGTGAATGGCGGTGAGACAGCCAATCCGCGTCGTGAGTACCTGCGATTCCCGCTGAGCGCCGCAACGGATGCCACTGGCACGGTCACGACTTCGCTGCCCCCGGGCGGTTATCTCATTGCGGCTCCGGCGAGCTTCTTCACCAGCAACTCCCTGCCTGCGGGGGTCTTGCGCCTCACCATTGCCACGACTGGCAGTACGCCGCAGCAGGACATCATCCAGAACGGCAATGGTGATGGCATTGGCCTGCTGCAAAACACCCCGGGTACGCTTATTGATGCCGTCTTCTACGAGCCGGGTACCCAGAACGCGGTGTTCACCATTGCAACCGGGGATGGGGATAAGCAGCTCACCTTCGTGGAGGGCACCCGCACGTCGACGTCTGACTCGAACTCGGTAGCCGGTTCGCTCCAGCGCATCCCGAACGGTAGCGACACCAACAACAACGACTACGACTTCGCGTTCCTGCCCTCCACGCCGGGCACCGGGTCGCCGTAGTCATCACCAGGCCGCGGAACTTAGTTCCCACGGCTGAGACATCCGGGCCGCGGCTCTTCGAGAGCCGCGGCCCTTTTCTTTTCCACGGGTGAGCGGGGACCCCTGGGCCTGTATTCATGCAACACGTTACAGTGAGGCCCTTTTCTTCAGCGCCCCGGCCGTATCGCGGGCCGGAGTCTCCATGCGGCTGTCCCGCGTCCTGTCGCTGCTGCTCGCATCGCTGCTCACCGCGTGTCCGGGCTCCAAGCCTGTCGAGCCGCTCGTGCCTCTCGCGGACGCCGGTTCCGACGCTCGTGACGGTGGCGGTTCGTCCCTCACGCTCACCACCGACGCGCTCCCAGCGGCCACTGTCTCCAAGCCCTACCGTGCGTCCCTCACCGCTTCCGGCGGTTCGCCCGCGTACTCGTGGCAGCTCGTCCAGGGCACCTTGCCTTCCGGGCTGACGCTCTCCGGCTCGGGAGAAATCACGGGCACTCCCTCCGCTCCGGGCACCGCTTCATTCACCATCGAGGTCCGTGACTCCACCGGTCAGACCGCTCGGAGAGGGCTTGGCATCGAGGTCGTCAGCGCTGGCTTTGACATCACCACGACGTCCCTTCCGGATGCGTATCTCGGCAGTGAGTACACAGCTGCGCTCACCGCCTCCGGCGGCACGTCACCGTATGTCTGGGTCATCGCGGGAGGCTCGTTGCCTTCAGGTGTTCGGCTGGGCTCGAATGGCCACTTCGCGGGCACTCCTGTAGGGGCCGGTACCTTCACCGTCACCCTCAGCGTCCAGGACGCCTCCGGCCTCTCCGCACAGCGCGACTTCACGCTGTCTGTCTTCGCGCCACCCTCCATCTCCAGTGCTTCGCTCGACCTCGGCGTCGTCGGCGCTCCCTACTCCGCATCCCTGAACGCCAGCGGCGGCCGGGCTCCGCTATCCTTCCGCATCGCCTCGGGCTCGCTCCCAGAAGGGCTCCGGCTGGAGGGGAGTTCCATCTCCGGCACGCCCACCGCTCCGGGCACCGCGTTCTTCACCGTCGAGGTTCAGGACGCCAACGACCGCACGGCCTCCGCCTCCTTCCAGCTCACCGTTCGCGGCGTCCTCACCGTCACCCCCACCACCCTGCCCGGCGCGTACACCGATGCGCCCTATACGAAGGGCCTCACCGCCGCAGGTGGAGAGCCTCCGTACAACTGGGTACTCACGCAGGGCTCGCTGCCCTCGGGGCTGCGACTCCTTTCTTCTGGCGCCATCGAGGGTACGGCGTCCACCACCGGCACCACCTCGTTCACCGTCCGCGTCACCGACTCGCTCGACGCAACGGATACGCGCGAGGTATCGCTCACCGTCTACGCGCCTCCCACCGTGGCCACCAGCTCGCTCGCGGACGGGTACGTGGGCAGCGTGTACACCGCTGGCCTCCAGCCCTCCGGCGGAGCTCCGCCCTACTCCTGGTCCATCGACTCAGGCGCCCTTCCCCAGGGGCTCGCACTCACGTCGAGCACTGGCGCCATCACCGGGACTCCCGCCACGAACACCGGCACCTTCTCCGTCACCTTCCGCGTCACCGATGGCGGCGGCCGAACCTCCCTGCGCCTGCTGTCCCTCACCGTGTACCGGCCTCCGTCCCTCTCGGGCCCGCCGCTCCAGCTCGAGGGCTATGCCTCCGAGCCCTTCAGCGCCACGTATGTCGTCTCCGATGGGAAGCCTCCATACACCTACTCCACGGCGAGCCCCCTGCCCGCGTGGCTGACGCTCGCCAGCAACGGCAAGCTCCAAGGCACTCCCGGCTCCGCGGGCACCACCTCGGGCCAGGTCCGCGTCTCCGACGTCAATGGACGCACGGGCTCGCGTGACTTCTCGCTCACCACGTACCTGCTTCCATCCGTCACCACGAGCTCGCTCCAGGATGGCCACACGGGCACGTCCTACTTCGCAACGCTCTCCGCCTCCGGCGGCAAGGGGACGCGCACCTGGAGCATCTCCTCCGGCTCGCTTCCGGTCGGGCTCGGTCTGTCCTCGTCGGGAGACCTCAGCGGCGTCCCCAGCAGTGGCAGCTCGACGTTCACCGCTCGCGTCACCGACACCAACGGCCGCTTCGCGGAGCGCACCTTCACGCTGACCGTCTACCTTTCTCCGTCGGTCACGACGACCTCACTGCCGGATGCCGTCCGAGGCCAGCCCTACAGCACCACGCTCACCGCCTCCAATGGCCGCGCACCGCTGAGCTGGAGCTACGACGGCTCGCTGCCCGCAGGACTGTCGCTGTCCTCCCTGGGCGTCCTCTCCGGCACGCCCACGTCGAGCGGCACCTCGAGCTTCACCGTCACCGTGAAGGATGTCGACGGGTTCACGGGCTCGCGCTCGCTGTCGCTCACCGTTCGCGGCACGAGCTCCATGCTCACCGTGGGCCACTGGAACCTCGAGTGGTTCG
The DNA here is from genome assembly GCF_055568925.1 of Pyxidicoccus sp. M6. NCBI lineage: Bacteria > Pseudomonadati > Myxococcota > Myxococcia > Myxococcales > Myxococcaceae > Pyxidicoccus > Pyxidicoccus sp. M6. The sequence continues at coordinate 12,892,728 of NZ_CM145714.1, forward strand.
GCGCTCCCAACCAGGGGCCTCCGAACTCCACCTCCGACGGCGGCGTCAGCGACGACCTGCAGGTGGCCTACGCGCGCGATGTCCTCGGCGACGCGGGCGTCAACCTGTGGGGACTCGTGGAGATGGTGGACTCCGCGGACTTCGCCACGCTCAAGGCGCAGCTTCCCGGGTACAGCGGCTTCCTCGCCAATGACGTGTCCTATGTCCCCGGCGGCTCCTCCTGGTACAGCGCCGGTGAGCAGAAGCCCGGCATCCTCTACAACAGCTCCCTCACGTACCACTCCGGCCAGCTCATCCTCACCTCGCAGGCCGCCGACTTCGGGGGTCGGCCTCCCATGCGCGTGGACTTCACCACCCGCGTCAACGGCACCGACGTGCCCCTCACCGTCATCGTCCTCCATATGAAGGCGTTCGATGACGAGGTCTCCTACGGGCAGCGTCAGCGCGCCGGAGTCGCGCTCAAGAGCTACCTCGACACCCTCCTGCCCACGGACCGCGTGCTCGTCATCGGCGACTGGAACGATGACATCGACCGCTCCATCACCCGCGTCGATGGCAGCTACCTCACCAGCCCCTTCGAGCCCTTCGTGCTCGACTCGTCCCACTACACCTTCATCACCCAGCCGCTGTCGCTCGCAGGCGAGCGCACCACCGTCGAGTACCGCGACGCCATCGACCACACGCTCGCCACCAACGAGATGGCCGCGGACTACCTGTCCGGCACCGTCCGCGTGCTGCGCCCCGATGTCTGGATTCCCGACTACGTCAACGTCGTCAGCGACCACTACCCCGTCATCAGCCGGTATGACCTTGGTGGCGGCGGCTCGACTCCGTCCGAGCCCGTGCTGTTCATCAACGAAGTCCTCGCCAACGAGCCCTCCATCGACGGCGGCGTGGGCGACCCGCATTACGAGTTCATCGAGGTGCTCAACGCCGGCGCCTCCAACGCGGACCTGTCCGGCTGGAGCCTGTGGGACTCGGCCGTGGTGCGGCACGTGTTCCCCTCGGGGACGTCTCTGGCTCCGGGCCGCGCCTTCGTCGTGTATGGCGGTCCACGAGCCTTCCCCGCGGGCGCCCCCAACACGCAGGCCGCTTCCACGGGACAGCTTGGCCTCAACAATGACGGTGACACCGCCAGCCTCCGCGCTCCCGACGGCGGCGTCGTGGACCTGGCGGGCTACACCGACACCCTCGATAACGTGTCCATCAATCGGGCACCGGACGGCGTGCCGGACGCGGGCTTCGTGCGCCATACCGCGCTCAATCCGAGCCTCGGCTCCTCCGCGGGCCGGCGCGTGGATGGCGGCGCGTACTGACGCAGCGAGCTTCAGCGCGGGGGCGGCGTCTCTCCCGTGCTCGCCCCTCCGCCGTCCTCTTGCTGTGCCGTGTCCTGCTCGGGCGTGGCGGGTGACTCGGGAGCGGGCAGCGTCTCCACCTGGTGCGCCACGAGACCTCCCGGGCCGGCGCTGTAGCTCACGCGGACGTAATTGCCCGGGTGCATCGCAATCAGCGACACGGCGTCATTGCCTCTCAACAGGCGCGTGTCGTGGTTCACCTCGAAGTCGTGCTCCGTGCCCTGCGCGTCGCGGACGAGGAGCTCGTTGTCTCCCACCCACGACACCTGCCCCGAGACGCTCATCTCCACCTCGGGACGGCCCGAGCCTCCCTGTCCGGACTGGGGCTGGGGGCCGGACGGCACTGGCTGCGGCACCAGCTCCGAGGGCCCCTTCAGGCCCTCTGGGGCCCGCTCCTTCGAGGACAGCAGCCCCTGCAGTACCTCGGAGCGTCCCTCGCGCTCGCTCGCCGAGGGCTCGGTCGTCTCGCCGACCCGGTCCCGGCAGCTGCCCAGCCACAGGCCGCACACCGCGAGCGCCACGAACGTCCAGCCGCGTCTGCCGCCCATCGTCTCGTGCCCTCCCGCTCGTGAGAGAACTCCGAGGGTCCGGGTCGTGACACCCGGGCGTCCCTCTCCCCCATCAACATGCGAACGGTTCAGGCAGCCGAGAACCCAGGTGCTCCTGCCTCCCGGACTCCAGGGAGGGCAGGCGAGCGGCGGGGCTCCGCTTCGCCCGGGTGTTCCCCGCCCGTGACTACTTCAGGGGCTCGATGGCGAAGATGAGCGTCACCTTCGCCTGCACCGTCTGCTCCTCCGGCTGGATGGGCGTCGTGGCCGCGCGGCTGTCCGCAGCCATCTCCGCCATCGCCATGCGCGCCGGGTACAGCACCGGGGGCTCCGTCACCGTGTTCGCATCCAGCACCGCGCCCAGCTTCACGTTCAGCGCTGCCGCCAGCACCTCGGCCGACTTGCGAGCGCGCGACACGGCCTGCCGCAGCGCCTCGCCCTGCACCGCGTCCTGGCGGCTCAGCCCGAAGCGCACCTGGTCCACCCGGTTCGCTCCCGCGGCGAGCGCCTGGTCCAGCAGGCTGCCCACGCGCGACAACTCCGTCACGTGCACGCTGACCACGTTGCTCACGCGGTAGCCTCGCAGCTTCGGCTCCTGCTCGTTGGGCGCGGGCGGCGCGTACTCCGGATACACCGCGTAGTTGCGCGTCTGGATGTCACGCTTCGCGATTCCCGCGGACGTCAGCGCCGCAATCACCTTCTCCATCCGCTTCGCGTTCTGCTCGCCCGCCGCCTTCGCGTTCGGCGCCACCGTGTCCACCGCGAGGTCGATGAAGGCCTCATCCGGTTGGGCCTTCACTTCGCCCGTGCCCTCCACGCGAATCGTCCGCACCGAGGGGTCCACGGGCGGGCGCGGCTGGGGCACGGCGTCGGGCTGCGCGGAGGCCGAGAGACCGGTGAGCAGCAGCGCGGTGAGAAAAAGGGAGCGGACAGGTCGGGTGTACAGCATGGCGCCTCCTCGGGCGGTCCAGTGGTGGGGAGTCGTGTTGCGGCGTCCTCACCCCACAGGACGGCACGGCGCCGCGCGGCATTCACGGTGCCCGCGCATTTCCATGCGCACGACCCGGTGGAACCGCCGGCCCATGGCGCGTGTCCCACACATCCACTTGCGCATGCTCGCCATGGAGTGGAACTCCCGGCACGTGGTGCGTGTCTCACGCGCGCGCCACGAGCCGGTATTCCCAGGTCATGGCGCGTGCCTCGTCCTCCACATGTGCATGCCCGCGACACGAGGCGGCCCCTTCCACCCGTACGCGGGCGCGCCACGAGCTGGAACCGCCACCCCGTGGCGCGCGGCTCAGGCGTGGCTCACGGGCTCGCCGCGTCGCCGGCCGACTCGTACGTCGGGCGGGATTCCTGCTTCGGGCTCGGGCGGAAGCCCGCCACCTCGCGCACCTTCGTCGTGGCCTTGCGGCGTGCGGCGCGCAGCGCGTCCCGGCCGATGTCCATCACCGCCGACACCGCGCCCGCCACCAGGTTGGCCGGCGGCGTGTCCGGCGCCAGCGGGTGCGGCCGCGTGGGCGCCGCCTTCTTCGCCATCTCCAGCACGTCCGCCATCGTCCGCAATTCCTGCGGGCGGAAGGCCTTCTTCACCACCGGGAAGAGCTCGCTCTCCTCCACCAACACGTGCGCGCGCACGGTGTCCATCAACACGTGCACCTTCGCGTCGAAGCGCTCCGCCTCCGGCGGCATCGTGTCCAACTCCGCGAGCACCAGCTTCACCACGTGGTGCTCCTCCAGCGAGTTGAGCACGGTGCCTCCCAGCTCCTCCGCGCGCGCACGCACCGCCGGATAGAAGACCTGCTCCTCGATGGAGGCGTGCACGGACAGCTCGTGCACCATCTGGTCCACCAGCTTCCGCTTCAGCTTGTGGGCATTGGAGCCCGCCTTCTCGTACTTCCGGAAGAGCTGCTCCACCGTCTTGTGGTCCGCCTTCAGCAACGCGATGGCATCCATGGACACCTCCTTGAAGTCATGAGGCCACGCCTCCCCCTTCCCCGAGACAGGGCTCCTGGCGCAGCGCGGCACGTTCTCCATGGTGGGGATGACCGCTCCCGCATGCCGGGGTGGCGTGGGAATGGCCCGGTAATCCGCATGCACGGCAGGCAGCCGGGCGTCCGCGTGAGAGCGCCCACCGTCCCCCGGTGTCAGTCGCGTGCCCCTCCGGGCGGCGGCGGTGTCACGGCGGCACGTCGTGCTCCGCTCCGGCTTGCAGGGGCTGCGGGGTTTCCGGCCCGTTTCACGCCTCTTCAATGCGTTGCATCGCCCGGAAGCGAACGAACACCCTGTACCCCGGTGCAATCACCGCTCGCACGTTCGCTGCCCAATGTCCGGGCCACCCAGTGTCCGGGTGACGGCGTCCTGCCGGTGGCGAGCAAGGGGAAGGGGAAACACCGTGGTGAATGACACCCTGCGGGTGAGGGTCGCGGGCATTGCTCGCGAGGCCGAGGACATCCTGTCGTACGAGCTGGTCGCCGAGGACGGCGGCGCGCTGCCCTCCTTCGAGGCCGGTGCCCACGTGCAGGTGCGCGTGCCGGGCCCGGGCGACTTCGTGCGCTCGTACTCCCTCTGCAACGACCCGGACGAAACGCACCGCTACGTCATCGGCGTGCAGCGGGACGCCAGGGGCCGCGGTGGCTCGCGCGCCATGCACGAGCGCGTCCACGTGGGCGACGTGCTGGAGATTGGCGCGCCCACCAACAACTTCCCCCTGCTCTTCGCTCGCAGCTACGTGCTGGTGGCGGGCGGCATCGGTATCACCCCGATGCTCTCCATGGTGCGGATGCTCGAGCGCACCGGGGCGAACTATGTGCTGCACTACTGCGCGCGCACGCCCGAGCGCACCGCCTTCCGCGAGCTGCTCTCCGCCGCGCCCTTCGCCGAGCGCGTGCGCCTCTACTTCGACGGCGGAGACCCGTCGAAGGGCCTGGACGTGAAGACGCTGCTGGCCACGCGCGCGCCGGGGGCTCGGCTCTACTGCTGCGGCCCCTCGGGTTTGATGAAGGCCGTGCGCGACGCGGCCACGCACCACCGCTGGCCCTGGGAGAAGGTGCACTTCGAGTCGTTCACCGCCGAGGGCTCCGGTGCGGCCTCGGGCCAGGAGGACTCCGACTTCGAGGTGTCCATCCGCAGCACCGGCCAGGTGCTCAATGTGCCCGCCGGCCAGTCCGTGCTCAACGTGCTGCGCCGCAACGGCGTGCGCGTGCAGAGCGACTGCGAGGCCGGCTCGTGCGGCACCTGCCTCACCCGCGTCTGCGAGGGCCAGCCCGAGCACCGCGACACGTTCTTCCAGCAGGAGCCCGCGGGCGACAAGCGCATGCTCGTCTGCGTGTCTCGCGCGCGCTCCAAGCGGCTGGTGCTGGACCTGTAACCGCGTCCGCGCTCAGCCACCACTCGCGAGCCGACGTGCCTCCTGGAGGATGTGGTCCGTGCCCTCGGCGAGCGCCGGCGCGTCGAGGGACAGCTCCACGTCCGGCGGCAGGCCAACCTTCTCGTACACGTGGCCGTCCGGCGCGGTGTACAGCTCGTTCGACAGGCCGAAGGACCAGCCATTCGGAAGCTGCCGGCTGAGCACGTCCGAGTGCGCTCCGTCCGTGCGCTCTCCCACCACGGTGACGTGCGGGAGCGCGCTCATGGCCATGACGAAGATTTCCGCCGCGCTGGCCGTGAGGTTGCTCGTAAGCAGGTACACGGGCTTCGTGAAGCGACGGGCTCCCGCCGGGGCGAAGCGGAACTCGCGGGACGGCATGTAACGGTCTCCCACCCGGGCCTTCTTGGTGAAGGCCAACTGCTCCCGGTCCGTGAAGCGGCTCGCGATGGCCAGTGAGGCTGCGTCGTAGCCTCCGCCGTTGAAGCGCAGGTCGATGATGAGGGCTTCCTTGTCCCCCAGTGCCGCGAGCGCCTCGTCGATGGCGCGGCCCGCGACCTCCACGTCCGCGGCTTCGTCCGTCCCGTCGCCCGTGAAGCCGGCCATGCCCGCGAGGAAGATGTACCCGACGCGCGCGTCGAGCGACTGGTACGCCACGCGCTCCTTCGCCGTCAGCGTGACACCCGAGCCACTGAGGTAGTGGGCTCGCACGTACGCCTTCACCGCTTCGAGGTGCGTCGCGAGCCACGCGGGCCCTGGCTTGGGGATGAAGAAGCGCTCACCGGCTTCGAGGCTGACGTGGCCGTCCTTCAGTGGCTCCAGCAGCTCGGACAAGAGGGTGAAGAGCTCATCGTCCGTCGTGGTGGCGGTGACGCGCGGGCGGAAAATCTCGTAGCGGGACTGCCAGTCGACTCCGTAGAGGTCGAAGAGGGCGTACTGCTCCGCGAAGGTGTGCCAGAAGACCTCGAAGTTCACCTCGGGGTCCTTCTTCGGCGGCTTCGCCCGGGTGCAGACCTCGGGGAAGCCGGCGTGCAGCGCGGTGATGTGCAGCGTCTGCCCGTTCTCGATGACGAGGCGCTCTCCGTCCCGCGAGAAGCGCAGCCCGAGCCCGGGCGAAGTGCCGTCCTCCTCCACGTCATCGTCGGACAGGGGCAGGCAGCTCACGGTGGTGAGCTCGTAGAGCTCCACCTCGTCTCCGTCGAAGCGCAGGGTGTAGCCGTAGCCTTCCGTCACCCAGCTTCCCTCCAGCGCTCCTCCCAGCGGCGGACGGCTCTCGTCGTCATCTCCACATGCGGCTACCGCCAGGAACAACGCCAGTGACAGCCCCCTCGACAGTCGGCTCATCCGGTCCTCTTCAGGCGCAGGTTGCCGCCTGAACACCGGTGGCGCTCACAAGTGTTACTTCGTTGCGTAACGACTGCGTTACGCAGCCCGCCCGGAGGCCTCGCGGCGGACGCGGGCTACCTCGGCGCGGATGAGCTTGCGCAGGGCCTCGGGGTCGAAGGGCTTCTCCACGCGCGGGTTCTCCACCCGTTCCAGGAAGGTGCGCGCGGCCGACGTGAAGGCGCCTCCAGTGATGAAAATCACCCGCTCGGCGACGTGCGGGGCCTGACGCAGCAGCGCGTCGAACAGGTCCATGCCCGTCATCTCCGGCATCATCAGGTCGCAGAGCACCACGTCGTAGCGCAGCTCCGGCCCGGTCAACTGCGCCAGCGCCTGCTTCGCGCTCACCAGCACCTCGACGTCGTTCTCTCGCGAGAGCGTGCGGCGGATGGCTCCGCTCACCAGCGAGTCGTCGTCCACCACGAGCACGCGGCCTCGCTCGGGCACGGGGTTCTCTCCGAGAGCCGGAGTGCCGAGGCTGGAGATGGAATCCGGTGGCGCGTCCTTGCGCGGCTCTTGAGTGGGAGCCAACGCGTCTGGCTGCAGCGTGCTTGCCGCTCCATGGAGAGCTCTCGCGGCGGGAGACACGCCGTCCGTGGACCGTGCCGCCGTGGCTGCGGCATCCGTGCCCGGGTCCTGCACCGCGGGCATCGACCGCGATTCACGCGTGGAGGTCCAGCCCTGCGAGGCAGGCACCGACTGCGACTCGTGTGTCAAGCCTGGCTCCTGACGCCCCGGCGTCTGTGAGAACTCACGCGCGGCGCCCTGCGTGGCAGGCGTGGACTTCGACTCCATCGCGGTGCCTTGCTGCTGCGCAGTTGGCACCGACCTCGACTCCACCGCAGCGCCATGCACCTGCGCGGGCTGCATCGCCCCTGCCTCACGCGCGTCGCGAGACACCTGCACTGCTGACGGTGCTCCCGGTTCACGCGCTTCGCGCGACACCTGCACCGCCGGCATCGTCCCGGACTCCCTTGCGGCTCGCGGCGACTGCACCGCCGGCATCGTCCCGGACTCCCTTGCGGCTCGCGGCAACTGCACGGCCGGCATCGACCCGGACTCGCGCGCCGCTCTGGGCGCCTGCGCAACCACGGACTCGGGAGGCGCTCGCCGCAGCATCACGCGGAACACCGCGCCCTTGCCGGGCTCGCTCTCCACGGAGATGGTGCCGCCCATCGCCGACACGTACGCGTGGCACAGCGACAGCCCCAGCCCCGTGCCCACTCCCGGCGGCTTCGTCGTGTAGAACGGGTCGAAGATGCGCCCCAGCGCCTCCGGCGCGATGCCGATGCCCGTGTCGCGCACCTCCGCAATCACCATCCCGTTCGGCGCCAGCTTCGTGACGAGCCGGACCTCGTTCTCCTCCGCCTTCCCCTCCGGCAGCGCCTGCGCCGCGTTGATGAGCAGGTTCAGGAACACCTGCGCCAGCCGCGCCTCGTTGGCCTCCACCCTCGGCACGTCGCCGTAGTCCTTCACCAACCTCGCGCGCGGGCGCAGCTCGGCCATCGCAATCTTCACCGCCGAGTCCAGCACCGCGTGCAGCTCCACCGGGCCCTGCTTCTCGTCGTCCGGCCGCGAGAAGGTCTTCAAGTCCCGCACGATTCGCCGCACCCGGTCCGCGCCGTGCAACGCCTCGCGCAGCGACTGGCTCACCTCGCGCAACCTCGGGCCCGCGCCCCGCACCTCGCCCAGCTCGCGCGCGAGCGCATCCGCCTCTTCACTCGCGTGCTCCAGGTTCGACACGATGTACGCCAGCGGGTTGTTGATTTCGTGCCCCACCCCCGCCGCGAGCTGCCCCACCGCCGCCATCCTCCCCGCCTGCACGAGCTGCGCCTGCGTCTGCCGCAGCGTCCGCATGTGCGCTTCCAACTCCTCATTCGCCCGCGCCAGCGCCCGCGTCCGGTCCTGCACCCGCTCCGCCAGCCACCGCTCGCGCGCCTTCAACTGCCCCACGCGCAAGAGGTACACGCTCACGCCCACCAGCACCGTGCCCAGCACGCACAACAGCCAGAAGCCCGTGCGTTGCCACAGCCTCGGCTCCAGCACCACGTCCAGCACCACCGGCTCGGACCAGGCGCCGTCACGTCCCGCCGCCTGCACCTCGAAGCGGTAGCGCCCCGGACGCAGCCCCGTGTACGTGGCCATCCGCACTTCCGCGCTCACCCAGCCGTCGTCGTGCCCGCGCAGCCGGTAGCGGAAGGGCAGCCGCGCCGCGTCCACCGACGAGAAGGCCGTGAAGCGAATCTCCAGCCGAGAGCCTCCCGGCGGCAGCTCCACCCGCCCCTCCACCGGCACCGGCCTGCCCTGCACCCGCACCTCTTCAATCCGCACCTCGGGCGGGTGGCGGCTCGCGTGCACCCGCACCGGGTCCACCACAATCGCGCCGCTCAGGTTGGCGAACCACAGCCGCCCGTCCTTCGTCCTCCAGCCCGACGGCTGCGTGTTGCCGTTGCACTCCGCGCTGCGCATGCCGTCGCGCTGGTCGAAGTCCAGCGACGTCACCTTCGGGCGCTTCCCGTCCGCGACCTCCTCCAATTCGCGCCGCGACACGCGGGACACGCCCTTGTTGCTGCTCATCCACAGGTGCCCGTCCGCGTCCGGCACCAGGCTGAACACCGCGTCGTCGTACAGCCCCTGCTGCACGGTGAAGCGCGCCCACTCCTCGTCGCGCCAGCGCCCCAGCCCCGTCTCCGTCCCCACCCACAGCGTGCCGTCCTCGTCCGCCAGCAGCGAGAGGACCAGATCCCCGGGCAGCCCGTCCTTCTGCGTGTAGTGGCGGAAGCCCTTCTTCTCGCCCTCCCAGCGCAGCAGCCCCGTCTCCGTGCCGAACCACACCCGCCCCTGCGAGTCCTCGGTGATGACGATGGCCGGGTGCGTGAAGCCCTGCTTGGGGCCGTACGACGTCACGTCGCCCTCGTGGATGCGCAGCACCACCGACTGCGTCCCCACCCAGAGGTCGCCCCGCGAGTCCTGCAGGATGGCCGTCACCACCTCCTGCGGTCCGCCCTGCTCGCGCGGCAGCTTCGTGAAGCGCTTGCCGTCATACCGGTACAGCCCGCTCATGGTGCCCACCCAGAGCGTGCCGTCCGCGGCCTCGTGCACGGCGGGGATGACCTTCTCCGTCAGCCCCTCCTCCGCGCTCACGTGGTGGTAGAGGCCGTTCTCCAGGCGGTACAGGCCGGCGCCCACGGTGCCAATCCACAGGGTGCCGTGCCTGTCCTCCAGGACGGCGCTGACCACGCCCTCCATGTCCAGCCCTTCCGCCATGCCGTACGTGGAGAAGGGCCCGTCGCGCAGGCGGAACAGTCCCGAATACGTGCCCACCCACAGGTGCCCGTCCCGGTCCTCCAGGAGGGACAGCACCTCCGCCTCCACCAGGCCGGTGCCGGGCACGGGCGAGCTGAAGCCCTCCGCCGTGTGCCGCACCAGGCCGCCGCGCCGAGTGCCCACCCAGAGCGTGCCGTGCGTGTCCGTGTACAGCGACGTGATGAAGGTGGCCGGCAGCCCGTCGTCGGAGGTGTAGCGCTGGGCCACCGTCCCGTTCCACGAGACGAGCCCCGCCGTCGTCCCCACCCACAGCACGCCCGCCGAGTCACGGCCCAGCGCCGTCACCTCCGGCCGCGGCCGGGGCGCCGGAATGGCGAAGGTGCTGGCCTCCACCTCGCCGCCCACCATGCGCGCCAGCCCCTGCTTGGTGCCCACCCACAGCGTGCCGCCCTCGCCCTGCGTCAGCGCGGTGACATACGAGGCCGGCAGTCCCTGCTCCACCGTGTACTGGCGCGCCGCTCCGTCTCCCAGCGGCACCTGCCACAGGCCGACGGACGTGCCCACCCATAGCACGCCCTCGCCCACGAGGAGCTCCTCCACCTTCACGCCGTCCAGCGGCGCGGCGGCACCCGGAGCGCGCTCGAAGCGGCCGTCGTGGTACACGACGAGGCCCTGCTCGGTGCCCACCCACAGCGTGCCCGTCGGGTCCTCCGCGAGCGCCTTGATGGTGTGGTTGCGCAGCTCCGGCGTGTTGCGCTTGTCGAAGACGACGAAGCGCGCGCCGTCGAAGCGCACCAGGCCTTCCCACGTGCCGAGCCACACGTAGCCGTCGCGCGTCTGCGCCAGCGACAGCAGGCTGTTCTGCGGCAGCCCGTCGTCGCTGCGCCACGAGTCCTGGCTGAGCTGCGAGACGCGTCGCTCGGGGTCCAGGGCCATGCCCGGCGTCGCGAGGACCAGCCCCGCGAGGAAGAAGAAGCCGATGAGCCCACGCCACATGGCGTGGTGCCTGTACCCCGGAATGCCCATGAGGGCCCCAGTGTCCGGCAGAACCGGCCGGGAGACCAAACCGGGAGCTTCTCACCCAGGGTGTAACGTTGAGTGGTGCAGCCTTGGCGGCAGCGGCGGGGGACCCCACCTCCATCCCCGGTACAGCCTCCCACCGCCCCCGCCGCTGCCGCCTCGCCCGCCACCGCCCTCGGTGCCGGGACCTCCCCGGCACCTCCTGCCGCGCCAGGGGCCTCCCCGGCGCCCTTCTGGCCATGGCAATCGCGCGTCCTGGCACGAGACCCCGGTGGTGGTGGAGGTCTCGCCGCATCGCGCAGGGCTGAAGATGAGAGCCGTCCCCCTCTGACGCCACTGCGAGAAGGCGACACGAGGCATGTCCCCCGGTCGAACCACCCAGGCCACCCGGCGCCCGCCGACTCGCCTGGCTTCACGCGTAGGCAAAGAGGGACTCCACCGGGGAGGGCGGGAAGGTGAACACGCTCGCGCGCGCCGTCATCCGCCAGGAGGAGGTGTTCCCCGCCCATCACGTGGGCATGTCCGCGCCACCCGGCGGCGAGAGCCGGTCTATGCTGCCCGCCCCGAAAAGAGGGTGGATGGGCAACGGGACGTTGTTCTCGATGGACTCGGTGACACCCGAGTCCCGGTACCAGTGGCATCTCTGGGTGGCGGACCTGCTGGACGTGGCGACGGCCGCGCTGGTGGGCTGGGCCGCGCTGCGCTTCCTCGAGGTGGAGCGCACGCCGGGGGCCCTGCTGCTCGCGGTGGCGCTGGCGTGGCTCGTCGCATCCGCGGTGGGTGGGCTCACCGGGAGGACGCTGTGGCGTCAGGTGGCCGGCGTGCGGCTGGTGCGCGGCGAGGTGGCGCCGGGCCTCCCCCTGGGACTGGCGCGGGCCGTCACCACGCCGCCGGAGCTGCTGCTGCTGGTGGTGCTCTCCCGTCGCCCGCTGGACGCGAGGCTGGGCGTGCACGCCGAGCCGGTGGCTCCGGGCGCGGGCCCGAGGCTGAAGGGCGTGGCGATGCAGCTCCCATGGCTGGGAGTGCTGGCCGGCGCCGTGTGGCTGCTCATCACGCCGACGAAGGCGGAGACGCTGAAGTACCTGGGGAAGACGTTGACGGGCTGGCACTGCTGCCACGGCTCGCGCGAGTCGACGTGGGAGTGCCGGCGCTCGTTGGACCGGGTGGTGCGCGGCGCGCGCGGCGGAGACGCGGAGCTGAAGACACTCGCGGCCGACTGCCCCGTGGCCCTGGACCGGCTGAACGAGTGAGCGGCGCGGCCCGGAAGCCCCGGGCCGGCCGTTGCATCGCGAAGAGCCCGGCTACTTCAGCGGCAGGATGACTTCGCCTTCGTTGCAATAGATGCCCACGTTGGCGGAGCCCACGTCGTAGGCCGTGTTCAGCTTGAACCGGCTCTCGTTGACGTACTTCTCCTCGTTGGCCTCCACCCTGCCGAGCCACGCGGCATAGCGCCCGTTCTTCACCACCGTGCACTCGGTCCAGGGCGTGACGCCCAGGTTGCGGACGTTGATGCCGGGCTTCGCGATGCGCGCCACGCCCGTCTGCGGCGACACATCGGCGGACAGGGTCTCCTTCCTGGGCTTCGTGGGCGCCTCGGGGACAGACTCCTCGGTGGCGCCCTCCGTGTCTCGCTCCCCGGGCGCGCTGGCCTTTGCGTCGGGCACGGCCACGAAGAGGGTGCTGGTGGACGCGAGGGCGTCGTCGTCCAGCTCGAGGAACGTCTTCTTGAGCTTGCGCATGCCCCGGCCGCCTGATTGCACGCGCGCCATGCCCACCACCGGCCGCTGGCCGTTCTTCGCCGGCCCCACGACCATCACTTCCGCGCCATCGAAGAGCCCCACGGCCCAGCCCCGCTCCACGAAGTAGCGCCCGCTCTCCTCACGCAACTCGAGCACCGTCGAGGGAGACACGTAGCGGACCTTCGGCGCGGGGGCCGGAGTCTGCGCCGGGGCGGTGGCGGTGGTGGAGCCCTTCTTCTTCCCGGGCGCCTTCGCCGTCGCCGTGGACGTCGAGGGCTTGTCCGGCGTCGCGGGCTCCACGGGCTCCGTCCTGCCAGGTGTCTCGCTGCCGGCGGCGCTCGCCGAGGACGGCACGGCTTCCGCCTCCGGAGTCCCCTGCCCCACGGCCGCCACCGTTCCCGTGGACGGAGTCCCTGTCGCGGACGCAGGGTCCTGCGTTCCCGTCGCGGACGCGGTCCCCGTGGCTGGAGCCTTCGTGCCCGTAGAGGTCCCCGTCGCGGGCGCCGTGCCCGTGCTTCCGGCCGCCTCGGGCCCCTTCTCGGGCGTGCCCGACTCCTTCGCCGGAGGCTGCGCCACGGCCACCGGCGCCGGAGCCACCGGCTGGCGGACGAACAGCGCGGTGATGGCGGCGGTGGCAATCACCAGCAGCACGGCGATGGCGGCGTAGAGCCCCATCGGCCGCTTGCGGGCCGCGTGCTCCTCCAGCGACGCCTGCGCGGCGCCGTCATCATCCACCACCACCGAGGGCACCGGGCGCGACGGCTTGCGCACGGCCTGGGGCGGGCTCCCGCTGTCCACGCGCACGAGCGCCATGCCGGTGCCGGGCGACTGGCGCAGCGAGGTGGCGCCGTTGTCCACGTCATCGCCATCCGCGTAGACGGCGTCCGGCCGGGCCACGCCTCCCGGGTGGCGCGTGGGCGGCTGGCTGTCGCCCGTGGCGCGCAACATCGTGGGCTCGGAGCCGGAGACGCCCGGCTCCAACGCCTGCGGACCGGTGCCGTACATGCCCGTCCCCGTGCCCGGCGCGGGCGTCGGAGTGGGCGTCGGCGTCCGGTGGTGTCCGGAGGACGAGCTCACCTTGGAGACGAGCTTTCGCTGCGCGGCGAAGGCCTCCGGGCACAGCGCGCGGACGAAGTGGCCCACCTCCTCCGCGCCCACCGCCGCGCCCGTGCGGACCAATTCGCCGTTGAGCGCGCGGGCCCACTCATCCGAGCGCGAGTAGCGCGCGTCCGGCTTCGCCTCCAGCGCGCGCCGCACCACGGCCTCCAGCGCGGCGTCCACCTCCGGCCGCACCTCGTGCAGCGAGGGCACCACCGGCTGGGACATGGCCGCCATCATCTCCCCCACCGTCCCATGGGGAATCAGCGAGCGGCCGGCGAGCATCTCCCACACCACGACGCCGGACGAATAGATGTCGCTGCGGTGGTCCAGTGGCTCCGCGCGCACCTGCTCCGGGGACATGTACCCCAGCTTCCCCATCACCGTGGACGGCAGCGTGTACTTGCTGCGCGCCGCGGACTTGGCGAGGCCGAAGTCGATGACCTTCACCTCGCCCTCGTACGACACCATGACGTTGTGCGGGGACACGTCGCGGTGGACGATGCCCAGCGGCGTGCCGTCAGTCCCCACCTTGCGGTGTGCGTAGCCCAGGCCCTCCGCCATGCGCTGGCCGATGAAGAGCGCCACCGGCACCGGCACCGCCACGCCCTGCGCCCGCGCCTGCTCCAGCAGGTACGCCAGATCCACGCCGGCCACGTACTCCAGCGCCATGAAGTAGGTGCCGTCCGCCTCGCCCATGTCGTACACCTGGGCAATCGACGAGTGGACGAGGTGCACCAGCACCTTGGCCTCGTGGTGGAAGCGGTCCAGGAACTGCCGGTCCTTCAGCAGCGCTGGAAGAATCGTCTTGACGATGCACGGCTTCTCGAAGCCGGCCGCGCCGCTGATTTTCGCCAGGAAGACCTCGCCCATGCCGCCCTGGCCCAGGGGGTGGACGAGCTCATAGCGCCCGAGGAAACGGGGGGACTCTGTAGGTGCGGTGCTCATGGCCTCTCCCGGCAGCGAAGCACCCGGCCCCGGACGAATCAAGCAGGCGTGGGACTTCCACTGGATGGACACCTCCAACGTGTTGAACGGAAACCCCGTTCCCCGGGGAGGGTGTCAGACCCATTCGGCATGACTGTCCGTGAAAACGCCAGTACGCCCCCGGCTCCGGTGCGTTGAGAGGTTCCACGAGTCAGTCCGAGGCCACCCGTCGGTCAGGGTGGGCGGACGGCACACGGGACCGTAGAGCCCGGTCCGGGGGGCGTCAGGGTCCGGAGCAGCGGTTCCGACCCCCAACACACGGGATGTGAACCTCCACACCTCCCGTTGCCCCCGCCTCCCGCAACCATTGCGGAGGCGAGAGGGGATGCACTCCCTGGAGGCATGCGCGCTCGATGGGCGGGAGTCATTCCGCTCCAGGGAGGCGTGTGGGTGTCTCACCCTCGGATGGCGGTGATGGAAGGAGCGGTTCAATGAAGCGCTGGGGACTCATCGGGCTCGTGGCATTCACGGCATGCGCTCCGGAGAACGCGTCGTACAGGGACGCCCAGGGCGGGGTATGCCCCAATGTCTCGGTGGGCGCGCTGGAAGAAGCCCCTCCGAGCAGGACTGCCCTTCCGGGCGGCCCCGACAGCGAGGGCCGCTCGCCCTACATCGTCCGCTTCCGGGAGGGCGGTGTGTCCGCCGCCGCCACGGTGCACCAGTTCGGCGGCCGGGTGACGGCCACCTACCGCAGCGTGCCCGCCGTGGCCGCGCGCCTGACGGAGAAGGAGCGGGACTCGCTGGCGCGGGACTCGCGCGTGGAGAGCATCGAGGAGGATCAGGTCTGGCACTCGCTGGGACTGGCGACGGCGCCGGCGCTGGCCTTCGCGTCCGCGGCGGTGACGGGCAACGTGCAGGGCGAGTACACCGCGAGCCTGAAGCAGGTGCAGGCGGACCAGGTGTGGGACGCGAACGGAGACGGCCAGCCGGACGCGGACCGCCCCACGGGCCGGGGCGTGCGGGTGTGCGTCATCGACAGCGGACTGGACCTGGCGCACCCGGAGCTGCGGGACGCGGTGGTGGCGAAGGGCGACTTCGTGGATGGGGATGACGAGCCCTGGGACGGCACCACCAACGACTGGGGCACCGGCCATGGCACGCACGTGGCGGGCATCATCGCCGCGCGGGCGGGCCGGGGCGCCGTGGGCAAGCCGGAGCTGAAGTCGGGCGGCCTCATCGGCGTGGCGCCGGAGGCGGAGCTCATCATCGCCCGCGTGCTGGACCTCAACGGCAGCACGCAGATGAGCGTCGTGCTGTACGCGCTGGAGTACTGCTCGCGCCAAGGCGCGAAGGTGGCCTCGCTGTCGCTGGGCGGCGGCTACGCCTCGCTCACCACGATGCAGGCCTTCAAGGCCGCGCACGACAGCGGGATGCTGGTGGTGGCGGCGTCCGGCAACGACGGCGGCAGGGTGGTGTCCTATCCGGCGTCGGACCCGTCCGTACTGGCGGTGGGCGCGGTGGACGACAACGGCCGGCGGGCCCGGTTCTCCGCCGGTGGAGATGAACTGGCGCTGGTGGCGCCGGGCGTGGAGGTCCTCTCCACCTTCCCCACCGGACACGGCGCCCTGGCCACGGTGGAGCCCGAGGGACGCACCACGACGGTGCTGGCGCGCGCGCTGCTGTACGCGCCCTGGGGGCAGGAGAACCTGGCGCTGGTGGACTGCGGCGGGGCCGAGACGATGGACTCGTGCGCGGCCCGGGACTGCAACGGCTTCATCGCCTTCGTGCGCCCCGGCTACGTCCCCGTGGAGCGGGCCATGGTCAACGTGATGATGCAGGGCGCGAAGGCCGTCGTCTTCGTCAACGAGGACGTGGAGCGCGGCGCGGACATCCTCGCGCTGCCCCGGCACCGCCGGTGGGTGCCGGCGGTCTCCGTCACCCAGGCGGGCGGCACCGTGCTGGACTGGAGATTCGGCACCCCGGTGCGCATCAACGTGGAGCAGGCGGACTACGCGTACATGTCCGGCACGTCCATGGCCGTGCCGCACGTGAGCGGCATCGCCGCGCTGCTCTTCAGCGCGCGCCCGTCCGCCACGCCGGACCAGGTGAGGAAGGCCCTGGAGGACAGCGCGCAGAAGCCCCCCGCCTCGGACTACGACAAGGCCTACTACGGCAAGGGACTGGTGCAGGCGAAGATGGCGCTGGACGAAATCTCCAAGCTCCCGTGAAGCAGCTCGCCTGAGGGCGCCTTCACCCGGCGGGGGCGCCCCGCCCGCCTTCCCGTCCCGTCCCGCGGGGTGGGAAGGACAGGCACCGCGAAATTGCCGCGGCTTCCCGCGCGAACCACGTTGCCTTTCGGACGAAGAAAGGAGTCCGAGCGATGAAGGCATTCGTGCTGAGCGGGTTGTGCGCGGCGGCGCTATGGGGAGGCGCGGCGCGAGCCCAGGAAGATTACCGCCCCAGCCCTCCCCCGAACATGGAGACGGTGGAGGTGGACACCCGGACGAACCGGGCTGACACCGGCCTCTACGCCCTCGTAGGCGGAGGCGCGGAGGGCTACGCGGGGCAGCTGGCACCGAACATCAACCCGGGCCTCACCTACGGCGCCACGGTGGGCTACCGGCCCCTGGGCTTCCTCGGCTTCGAGGTGGGCTACAGCGGCGGCATCAATGACGTGGACTTCAACCGGCCCGGGGGCGGCGGCATCTCCGACGGCCCGGACATCGTCCGCAACGGCGGCCAGGCCCTCGTCGTGGGCAACATGACGGACACGCGGCTGCAGCCGTACGTGGCGAGCGGCATCGGCATCGACGACTACAACGTCCGCGACGACGTGCGGGGCCGGGCGCTCGGCTTCGAGGACGACACCAGCGGCTACGTTCCGGCCGCGCTCGGCCTGCGCTACCAGGTGGGCAAGCTCATCACCGCCGACGCGCGGGTGAGCTACAACTTCCTCTTCGACCAGGACTTCGCCCCCAGCACGTTGGACCCGGGCGCCGGGGACGGCCGCTACATGGGCATGCTGTCACTGGGAGGCACCTACTGAGCGCCCGCGCACCGGGCACCCGGACGCGACGAGCCTCCGGATGCCCGCGCCTGCTTCTGCTTCGCGGGGGCGGTACACCGGGGAGGGCCGGGCGGGAGGACACCGGCCCTCCCGCTTCGCCTGGGTGCTTCGGAATGGAACGGCTGCTCAGGCCGGGCGGTCAATCTGCAGCCGCGCCGCGGCCCACGTGCCCTGGAGCCACTTGGGGAGCTGGCCCTCAATCTTCCGAGCCTCCGCCTCGAGAATCTGCGTGTGCAGCGCGGCGAAGACGCCGTGGAGGACGCGCCGCACGTTCTCCGGCTCGGCGTTCAGGTGGTTGGCCACCATGAGGTAGAAGTCGTCGCGGTCCAGGCGGGCCGGCTCGTCGCCCCGGTGCCGGTGGCAGGCGACCATGAGCTCCCGCACGTCCGGCGAGAGCTGCTCGCGGAACTGCTGCACCAGGCCGCCGGACAGCCGCTCGGACAACGCACAGAACACGGCCTCCACGGCGCGCTCCGCCTCGTACTCCGGAATCTGCGCGGACACCTTGTCCAGGAAGGACTTCCGGTCCGTCCCCACGCCCAGCCCCGACCAGGACTGGGTTTGATCCTGCTTCTGCATCGACATGCGCGTCTCCTCTCCTGTCCTGGTCTTCACCGTGGGGGCGCCTCCAGCGGCTGGCAGCAGGCAGCGGGGCATCGTCCCGGCCGCATGCTCCGCGCGAGCGGCCCCGCACTCCAAGTGCTGCGGGCAGGCACACGGGCCTTGTCGGAAATGGGACGCGTGTGTCCATTCCCGGGACATCTCGCGGCGTGTCATGTCTGTCTTTGATTGCAGCGATGAAAGCGGCTGATTCACCGATACAGCGCGTGCTCGCCGGGGGGACACAGTGTCCGGAAGCGGTCGGAATTCCTTGAGAATTCAAAAAATCCCGCGCCACGAAGGTGGCACAAAATCAGTGGAATGAATTCCCTACGCAATTGTATGGGGGCCGCGCCGTAGGTCGCCTGTACCGCGGCCGAGCCGCCTTCTCGTTCCCCCACGAAGTGAGGATTCATTCATGTATCGGATTGCCGTTGCCGCCCTCGTCCTTGCCGCTACCGGTTGTGCCACCACGGGAGGCGGCGGCAGCTCGGGTAACGCCACCGTCGCGGGCGTGGTGCGCCTGCCGCAGAGCGGCATGAACGCGGATGGCGCCTGCGACCAGCTGCACGTGGTGGTGTCGCCGTCGGCCACGCCGGCGAACTCGCTGGGCCGGGCCATGCTGAAGCCCAGCCGTGGCGGCCGCTGCTCGTACACGGTGTCTGGCGTGCCCAGCGACACGGACCTGCAGGTGGGCCTGGCCGCCGACGCGGGCCTGAAGTGCGAGAACGGCGCCACGCCGACGATTACGCCGGAGCCGTCCACGGTGAAGGTGAAGGATTACGGCACCGCGAACCGCGACTTCACGCTGAGCTGCGGCGCCTGATGACCGCTCGCGTCCCCTTTGGGGGGAGGGGGACGCGGGGATTGATTCGCGAGGAAGGGGACGCGAAGCTGCCGGGCTCGTGAGTCCAGCGGTGGCGAGTGGTACCGGGCCGCCATGGACGTGAAGAAGGACGACCCGGTGATGACCCCGTATCGCTTGCGCGCCGCCGCGCTCGCCCTGGCCCTGGGCGGGCTGGGGCTGGCCTGTGATTCCGAGGAGGCGTTTCCCAACCTCGACGAGCTGGACCAACTCCGCAGCCTGCACACGCAGGCGCACACTCCGCCGAAGGACGGCACCAACCGCGTGGACGGCGTGGAGCGGGCGGAGACGCTGGGGAACCTCCTCTTCCACGACGAGAAACTGTCACGCTGCGGGACGGTGTCGTGCCAGAGCTGCCACGGCGGCGAGGGCCGCACGGTGGACACGCCGACGGCCGAGGGCTGCGGTGGCCAGCGCACGCTGCGCAACCCGCCCACGGTGCTGAACGCGGCCTACAACCGCTGGTTCATGTGGGACGGGCGCGCGGACCGGCTGTGGAACCAGGCCGTGCTGCCGCTGACGAACCCGGTGGAGATGGACTCGGACGCGACGGTGGTGGCCGCGCGGCTCTCCGCGCCCGAGTACCGGAACGAATACCGGGCCCTCTTCGGGAAGTTCCCGGAGGAAGAAGCGGGCGCGACGCTGATGGCCAACGTGGGCAAGGTGCTGGCGGCCTACGAGCGGACGCTGGTGCGCATCGACGCGCCCTTCGACGAGGACGTGAAGCGCTTCATCGCGGCGGCGGAGGCAGGGAAGGCGGAGGACGACCCGGCGTACCTCGGGCTGAAGACCTTCGTGCGCAAGGGCCAGTGCGCGGTGTGCCACAAGGGCCCGGCGCTGACGGATGACCTGTTCCACAACATCGGCCTGAAGGACTCGGGCTCGGGCGCGGGTGGACAGTGGGCGGCGCTGGAGAACCTGCTGGACTGGGAGTTCAACGCCGCGAGCCCCTACAGCGACGCGCCCACGGGCACGGACGCGGGGCGGTTGAAGACGCTGCGGACGCAGGCGGACAAGGTGGAGATGGAGGGAGCGTTCCGCACGCCGTCGCTTCGCAACGTGGCGCTGACGGCGCCGTACATGCACACCGGCGAGCAGGCCACCCTGGAGAAGGTCATCGACTTCTACAACGAGGGCGGAGACCCGGCCGGCTCCTTCACGGGCCGCAGGACGGACAC
This sequence comes from Pyxidicoccus sp. M6, assembly GCF_055568925.1. NCBI lineage: Bacteria > Pseudomonadati > Myxococcota > Myxococcia > Myxococcales > Myxococcaceae > Pyxidicoccus > Pyxidicoccus sp. M6. The sequence goes on from NZ_CM145714.1 coordinate 12,913,142, forward strand.
CATCGTGAAGCTGGACCTGTCGGACGAGGAGAAGCAGGCGCTGCTGGCGCTGCTGAGGTCCATGACGGGCGTGGCGCGCTGACGAAGGCGCCGGGGCTCCCGTCCCGCTTCGTGGGAGGGAGCCCCGCGGTGCCATGCCTCGCTAGCGCACGAGGTGGAAGGCCGTCTGGCGCTGCCAGGCCCAGTGCACCTTCCCTTGCGCGTCGATGGTGATGTCCTCCTCCTGCGCGGAGCGGACGCGCTGGCCGTTCCACTCGGGCACGGGGCTGGTGGCCTGGAGCTCGATGGAGAACCACTGGTTGGCGATGACCTTGTGGTCGCCGTTGCCGGGCACGCCCTCCTGCCTGTCCCACAGTCCGACGAAGGGCCCCGCGCCGTGGCCGTGCAGGCCGATGGGGTGCGAGTAGACGGTGCCGTCGAGGCCCTCGGCCTTCATGCGCTCGCGCGCGGCGCGGAGGATTTCGTTGCCCGCGCGGCCGGGGCGCAGCTCCTCGAAGACGATGTCCTGGAGGCGGTTGGACGCCTTGAGCGCGGCCTTGAGGCCTTCCGGGACGTCCTTCTCGCCCTCGCGCAGCACGTAGCCCATGTGCTGCGTGTCCGTGTTCAGCCGGAGCGCGGTGACGCCGAAGTCGCAGTGGAGCACGTCGCCGCGCTGGATGACGGGGTCATCGCCGAGCTGCTCCTCGGTGACGCCCTGGCGCTGCACGTCCACGGACGGGTGGAACCACGTGTCCAGGCCGAGGTCCGCGAGCCGCTGGCGCATCCACCACTCCACGTCGCCCGTGCGGGTGACGCCGGGGGTGATGACGTCGTTGGAGAAGGCGCGCTCGATGATGTTCCAGGCGAGCTTCGTCTGGTCCTCGTAGAAGCGGACCTCGTCGGGCGAGCGCCAGGCGATGAGGTCCACGGCGAGGCCTTCGGCGGGCTTGAGGCGCTTCACCCAATCCGGGCCGAGGGCCTCGGCCATGCCTTCGTATTCGCCGTGGGTGAGGCCGTCGGCGAAAGCGAAGGTGCGGGAGACGTTGATGCCGATGACCTTCGGGTTGCGCTCCTGGAGGACCTGCTTGAGGACCTGCCACTGCTCGGGGCCCCAGAGCTCGGCCTCACGGCTGACGCCGCCGCCGTCCACCTGGCGCTGCGCGCGGCGCGGAGTGAAGACACCACCCTGCGAGCCGCCGCCGAGGGCGAGCCGCTCCACGCCCTTCTCCGGACCGCGGTCGAGGAAGACGAAGATGGTGCGGCGGCGGGCGGCGAAGGTGGTGGGCGCGGACAGCGCGGTGAAGACGGGGTCCTCGTTGTACTCGCGCATGGGGACGACCCACATCTCGATGCCGTACTGACGCATGAGCTGCGGGAGGGCCTTCTCCATGCGCTCGTTGAGCCAGGCCTGCTGGCGCTGGGCCTGCTCGCGCAGGGTGCCAAAGGGGCGCTCGGGCACGGGAGCGCGGGTGGCGGTGACGGCCAGCGGCTCACCCGGAGTGACGGCGGGCGCGGTGGCACAGGCGGAGGAGACGAGCAGCGGTGCGACGAGCAGGTTCCGGAGGCGCATGGGCGCGCAGTCTGTCACGTGCAGGCGCGGTGTGCCGCGCTTCGTGCGTCACGGCGCGCCCGCACACGCGGAGTCATCCGCGCCGCACACCGCGCTCACCCGGGCTTCGTCGGGCGCCTGCAGACAGTCGCTCGCCAACGCCGCTTCCAGCTCGTCGGTGCGGACGCGCATGCACTGCACGCAGCCCGTCTTCGCACCCGAGACACCGCCGTTCAGCTCCGGTTCAACCCCCGCGTACGCCGCACGGATTTCCTCCACGCATTGCGCGTGCGGTACCGAGCTCCCGTCACAACGCTCCGCGTACGTGCACATCGCCGCGGCCGTGCGCTCTGCCCATTCGGTGTAACTGATTTGCGGTTCATCTGAACCACCACAGCCCACGAGCAGCGCCCCCATCACCCAGAGTGCCTTCATGCCCCCGCATCTCACCCGGGCGGGGCGGCGCCGTCACCTGCTCACTGCTCACGGCACGCCCGGCCCCTCCGCCCGACACTCGCCTGCCCCACACACCTCCGCGCCACACGGCCCGCAGTCGAGCGCCCCACCGCACCCGTCCGCCATCGCTCCGCACATGCCCTCGCGCGCCGAGCACGCCGTCGGCACGCACCCACCCGGCACGTAACGCTCGCTCACGGACAACATCCCCTCGACTTCGTTCTCGCCTCCCATCACCAGCAGCGCGCCGTCCGGCAGCACCGTCGCGGCCAGCTTCCCGCGCGGCTCCCCCAGCACGGGCGCGGTCGACCACGCCCCCGTCGCGGGCTCGAAGCGCTCCACCGAGGCGAGCGCCCCCGTCGTGGAGTGCTCGCCGCCCATCACCCACACCGCGCCGTCCGGCGTCACCACCGTCGCGTGGTGCTCGCGAGGCACCGCCGGCGACGCCACCAGCTTCCACTCGCCCGTGTCCGGCGCATACACCTCCGCCGTGCCCGCCGCGCGCGCCGTCGTGCCGCCCACCACCAGCACGCGCCCGTCCGGCAGCAGCGTCACCGTGTGCGCCAGCCGGTGCGTCCCCGCCGCGCCGCCCGCCAGCCCCGCCTTCTCCCAGTGTCCCGTCGCCGCGTCGTACAGCTCCGCCTGGAGGCCGCTCGCGAAGAGCACCTTTCCATTGCCCAGCAACACCGCCGTGCGCGCACCGCCGCGCGCGAAGCCGGACGGCTCCGCCGCGCTCCACGTCCCCGTCGTCGCGTCGTACAGCTCCGCCGAGCGCAGCGGCCTGCGGTCCACGTCCGTGCCGCCCGCCACCAGCACGCGCCCGTCCGGCAGCAGCACCATCGCCGGGTCATTGCGCGCCTCGGCCATCGGCGCCGTCTCCGTCCACGCACCGGTGGCCGGGTCATACACCTCGGCGCTCGCGAGCGCGCCCATCGCCTGTCCGTGCGTGCCACCCGCCACCAGCACGCGCCCGTCCGCGAGCCGCACCGCCGCGTGGTTCCGCCGCGCCACGTGCATGGAACCCGTCACGTGCCACGTGCCCGTCGAAGGCTCGAGGACCTCGCAGCTCGCGAGCGTGCGGTTGCCGTCATGGCCTCCCACGGCCAGCACACGCCCGTCCGCCAGCGTGACGAAGGGCAGCAGCTTGCGCGGCGTGGACAGCATCAACGGCTGCGCGGACGCGTCCCTGTGCCCCTCTTCCGCGCGCGGGCCGGAGCTGCACGAGAACACCAGCGCGAAGAGCGCCACGGTGATGAAGGATGTGGAAAACCGTCGCATGAGCCCACCCGGATGGCTGGTCGAGAAGGGCTCGTGTAGCCTGACGGTCTGACATTTCCGGGCTATCCCACCTGAATGATTCCCGACGCTTACACCGCCCCGCGGGTCGGAACCCGGGCAAAGCGGGAGTACGCGTCAGGGCCTCTGGCGCGGCGCATCAGTCAGTGGCGGACGGGTTCCTCACCCCAATCGACAGGTGCGTTCACCGGCTCGGCATCCATGCCCCGGCTGTGGCGCGGCGGAAGGGCGCCTCCGTCATCGTCCACCTCCAGCGTGAGCAGCGGATGGTCCGCGTTCGCGAGGTACACGTCGTCGTCGCGGATGAAGTCCACGTCGCTGTACTCCACCAGGTAGTCGCGCCGCGGAAGCTGGATGACTCCCGGTGGCTCCAGCTCGAAGTGGACGTCTCCCACGCCCGTCACACGCCCCACCACGCGCCCGTCCGCGGTCCGCACCACCATCCCCTCGCGCACCTCCCCGAACTGAACCATCTGGGCCTCCTCGTGCTCGTGGCACCCGGACCATCCGGGCCCGCCTGAGAAGAACAGTGAGGGCTCGCGCGGCGGACGGCACCATGGCGGGAGGCGGCCGGAGGAGCGCTCGTCCTCGCGGCTCGGCGTAAGCGCCCCCGGGTGCGCGCCACGGCAGGGGGAGGAGCCCTCCACCACCGGGACGCGGAGACGGAGAGAAGCGCGGCGGCCGGGAGACGGGCCCTGGGCGGCCCGAGCGGGCGCGCGGGGCCAGCACCGGCGTCGGTGCCTAACGTTCGCCGCAGGAGGTGCTTCATGCTGTTGGAACTGTCCGCGGTGGAAGCTCGCGAGCTGAAGCAGGCGTTGGACTCGGCGCTGCGCGTGCTCCTGGACGAGATTGCCCATGCCGACCAGCGCGCGTATCGCGACATGCTGCGCGAGCGGTACGACCGGATGGAACAGCTCACCCGGCGGCTCGAGATGTCGCTCGAAGGAAACCAGGTCTACGCCTGAGTCGGCGAGGGAGCTCGCATGATTCCGGACTCCATCATCGCGTATCTCCAGCGCTACCACGTCCCCTTCGAGCGGAGGCCGCACCTGCGAGCCATCAGCGCACAGGCGCTCGCGGCGTCGCTGCACGTCACGGGCTTCCAGGTGGCGAAGACCGTCATCGTCCACGCGTCGGAGCGACTGTGGCTCTGCGTGACGAGCGCGCCGGACACCCTGGACCTGGGCCGCGTCGCGGAGATGCTCGGCGTGCGCAGGCTGCGGCTCGCGGACGAGTCAGAGTTCGTCGACCTCTTCCCCGGCTGCGAGCCGGGCGCCGAGCCCCCCTTCGGCCAGCTCTACGGCCTGCCCGTGGTGGTGGACAGGCACCTGCGCCACGCGGAGCGCCTGTGGTTCCGAGCGGGCTCGCACACGGAGGCCATCGAGCTGCGCTTCGAGGACTTCCTGCTGCTGGAGGAGCCGCTGCTCGGCCCCATCGCCAGGGAGCGTCCGGGGGAGCTCTCGTACGCGCCGACGGAGCTCCACGCATAGCGCAGCGCTCACACCGCCCGGCCAGACTCCGCGTCGAACCGCCGCAGCTTCGCCACGTCGTAGCGCAGCCACACGGGAGCACCGGTGCTCGCGCGGAAGTCTCCGGGCGCGCGCGCCACCATGCGCTCTCCGGCCACCTCCACCGTCACCCAGCTCTCCGCGCCCATCGGCTCCACCAGGTACACGCGGCCCTCCAGCGCTCCCTCGGGCGCCGGGCCCTGCCCCACCTCCAGGTGCTCGGGTCTCAACCCCAGCACCACATTCACATCCGGCCTCCCCAGCGTGCGCGGCTTCACCAGGTTGATGCGCGGCGAGCCGAAGAACCCCGCCACGAAGAGGTTCGCCGGCGCGTCGTACAGCTCCCTTGGCGGCGCCACCTGCTGCACCTCGCCCTGGCTCATCACCACCACCCGGTCCGACAGCGTCATCGCCTCGGCCTGGTCGTGCGTGACGTAGATGAACGTCGCCTTGAGTTGCTCGTGCAGCTTCTTGATTTCCCCCCGCATCTGCGTGCGCAGCGCCGCGTCCAGATTGGACAGGGGCTCGTCGAACAGGAACACCTTCGGCCTGCGCACCAGCGCCCGTCCCAATGCCACGCGCTGCCGCTGCCCTCCGGACAGCTCCTTCGGCCGCCGAGACAGCAGCGCTTCCAGGCCCAGCACCGACGCCACCTCGCGCACCCTCGCGTCGATGTCCGCCCGCGACATCCCCGCCACCTCCAGCGGGAAGGCCAGATTCCTGGCCACGTCCATGTGCGGATAGAGCGCGTAGCTCTGGAACACCATCGCGATGTCCCGCTCGCGCGGCGACATCCCATTCACCACCGCGCCGTCGATGCGCAGCGTCCCGCCCGACAACTCCTCCAGCCCGGCAATCAGGTTCAGCGTCGTGGACTTCCCGCAGCCGGACGGGCCCACCAGCGAGATGAACTCACCGTCCGCGATGTCCAACGTCACGCCCTTCACCGCGGCCACTCCGCCCCGGTAGACCTTGCGCACGTCCTCCAGCGACACCGTGGCCACGCGACTATGCCTCCCCGGCGCCGGCACCCACGGCCCGGGCCTGGCGCGCGTCACTCCGTCTGAACGCGTTCCACATGGGCCGGAGCATCGCCCCCTGTACCGCGGGCCCGGCAAGCACTCCGTCACGCCGCCGTGCACCCGCGGACATCCCGCGCACCCGGAGTACGGGACTCCCCCGCGGAACAGGCAGGCGGGATTGAGGCAGCGGAAGCAGGCCGGTGCGCACTATGTTGCCAGGGCGATGAGCGACACGAGCAGCGAGCCGGCGCGCAAGCTGGCCATCGAGGTCCGGAACATCTACAAGTCCTTCGGCAGCACGGAGGCGCTGCGAGGCGTGAGCCTCGTCGTCCCCGAGGGCACCACCTGTGTGCTGATGGGCGTGTCCGGCTCGGGCAAGACGGTGCTGATGAAGCACATCATGGGCCTGCTCATGCCGGACCGGGGCGCGGTGCTGGTGGAGGGCCAGGACCTGGCGAAGATGGACGAGAAGGCGCTCGACAACATGCGCCGCCAGCAGGGCATCCTCTTCCAGGCCAACGCCCTCTTCGACTCGCTCAACGTCTACGACAACGTGGCCTTTCCGCTGCGCGAGCGCACGAAGATGTCCGAGGCGGAAATCAAGGAGACGGTGGACCGCACGCTGGCCAAGGTGGGCCTGTCCCACGCCGTCACGCGCTTCCCCGGCGAGCTCTCCGGCGGCATGCAGAAGCGCGTCGGCTTCGCGCGCGCCACCATCCTCCAGCCGAAAATCCTCCTCTACGACGACCCCACCGCCGGTCTCGACCCGCTCACCACCGCCGCGGTGAATGAAATCATCTTCACCGGCAAGCAGCAGCTCGGAGCCACGTCGCTGGTGATTACGCCGGACGTGGCCTCCGCCTTCGGCATGGCGGACGCGCTGGCCCTCATGCACGAGGGGCAAATCGTCGAGTACGGCCCGCCGGACGAGTTCCGCAAGTCGCAGCACCCCGAGGTGAAGGCCTTCATCAAGAACTGGCTGAAGCGCCGCGAGGGCAAGGGCGCGGCGACCGGACGGTAGTCAGCGCAGGGCGACGTCGCCGGGCCTGAAGAATTCGAACACGCGGGTGTAACGCGAAAAGGGGCTGGAGACCTTGAGAGGGAGAAGCCGCGATGACCGCGGCTCCCGGAGCCTCCATGTCCCGCTTGCACCTCGTCGATTCGTCCACCGCGTCCCCCGAGCAGCGCGCCGCCCTCCAGGGCGTGCAGAACCGCCTCGGCGCCGTGCCGCCGCCGGTGCGGGCGCTGGCCAATGCCCCCGTGGCGATGAAGGCCTTCTTCGGCCTCCATGCGACACTCGAAGGCGGGCAGCTCCCGGCGCGAGTCCGCGAGCAGCTCGCCCTCGCGGTGAGCAGGGCCCAGGACTGCGGGTACTGCGTGGAGCACCACCTCGGGCTCGGCCGGGCGGCGGGGCTGTCGGAGGCGGAGCTCGAAGCGGCCCTGGCCGGACGGGCGCCGGACGCGCGCACCGAGGCGCTGCTCCAGTTCGCGCTCCAGGTCGCCGCGCGCCGGGGAGACGTGACGGATGACGAGCTGACCGCGGTGCGCGCGCATGGGTGGAGCGACGGCGAGTTGGTCGAGGCACTCGCCGCCGTGGTGGCCACCAGCTTCGGCAACTACCTCAACCGGCTCGCGAAGGCAGGACACTGAGCGCGGACCGGGCGGACCGTGTTACGGAAGGAGCCCATGAACGCGATTCACTCCACCCGGGAAGGGTTCCTCGCGTGGGTGACCACGCTCGTCCATGCGCACCGCGCGCACCTGCTCTCCACGGCGCGGCGTCGCGGGCTGGAGGCGGAGGACGCGCTGGACTGCGTGCAGGATGCCTTCTTCACCTTCCTGAAGCTGCCGGACGCGGACGTGCTGTCGGCGCGCACGGAGGAGGCCGGGCGCCTGCTCACGACGCTCGTGGCGCACACGGCCCTCAACCAGCGGCGCAAGGTGGCCCGGCGCGCGGCCGAGCCCGAAGAGCGGCTCGAGGCGCTGGCCGCGGACCTGCCCTCCGCGGACGAGCTGGTGGCCCGCGCCGAGGAACGCGCGGAGCTGGTGCGCTGCGTGGAGCGGCTGTCGCGCATGCAGCAGGCCGTGGTGCGCCTGCGGCTGCTCGACGAGTGCCCGGGAGAAGAGGTGTCCGAGCTGCTCGGCCTGTCGCCGGAGAACGTGCGCATCCACCTCTTCCGCGCGCGGCAGCGCCTGCGCGAGTGCCTGGAGCTGTCCGCCGTCGTGATGGGCGCCTGAGCCTCCTCAGGGCCTGGGGAAGCGCGCACCGAAGGACTCCAGCGGCAGGCGCAGCGCGTTCGTGACGAACGAGATGGCGTGGTAGTAGCCCGCGAGCACGAGCAGCTCCAGGAGCTGCGCCTCGTTCCACTCGCGCGCCAGCTCCGCCCAGAGCGCGTCAGACACGGTGGAGGTCGCGTGCAGCTCGTCGCAGAGCCGTAGGAGGAGCCGCTCGCGAGGGCTGAACGGTGTGGCCTCCGGGTCGTCGGTGCACAGGCCTTTGACCTCCTCGGGCGTCAGGCGCACGCGCTCGCCGAAGAAGGCGACGTGGACGCCCCACTCGTACTCGGAGCCGCAGCGCCAGGTGGTGCGGTCGATGACCAGCTCCCGCTCGCGCAGGCTCACGCTGCCCTTGTCCAGCAATCCGCCCGCCATCAGCCGGCTGAAGACACGCTCGTTCTTCGCCAGCGTGCGGAAGAGCCCGAGGGGTGGAACTCCCTCCGGCATGATGCGCGCGAGCGCGGCGGTGACGGCTTCGGAGTACGGCGGCTCCATGGGCGCGATGCGGGGCCCGGTCATGTCTCGCCTCCTCGGTTTCGGGGTGCTACTTTTTCCGTAGCACGTTACTTCTATCGCTACGTTTTTCGTAGCGCAAGCGAGACACCATGGCACGTACACCCAGACCCGGCGCTCCCGTCCGAGGCTCGCGCACCGGCCGGCCCATCATGGTCCTGCTGGACCTGCTCGGCCGGCGGTGGGTGATGCGCATCATCTGGGAGCTGCGCGGGGAGGCCCTGACGTTCCGCGCCCTGCGCGAGGCCTGTGGCGACGTGAGCCCCTCGGTGCTCAACACGCGCCTCAAGGAGCTGCGGGACAGTGGTCTGGTGACGCTCGATGAGGGGGAGGGCTATGCGCTCACGCCGCTCGGGAGGGAGCTGATGGAGCGGTTCCTTCCGCTGGTCGAATGGGCGGAACGGTGGGCGAAGCGGGGGTGACGCACGCTCCGTGGCGACGAAGGCGGGACGCATCGTGTCGTCTTCCACGGACACGGAGGGTCCATGGCGGGGTGAATCCCAAGCACCGTCATTGCACAATGGCGCTGCACGACCCGGGCTCGCGTCACGCCGTGGCCCGCTGACCTCCATGTTCCCAGCGCGTCCCTCACAGCCGGAGATAGCAGACGCCACCGGGCGTGGCCGTTGGGCCGCGCTGCTGCTGTGCACCCTCCTCTCCTGCACTCCCGCCGCCGAGCCTCCGCGCCTCGTGCTCTGGGCCTGGGAGCGGCCGGAGGACCTCCGCTTCCTCGCGGGCCAACCCGTGGACGTGGCCTTCCTACTCGCGACACTCGAGCTCACCGGAGCGGACGTCTTCGAACATCCGCGCCGCCAGCCGCTGCGCCTTCCCGCCGGAGTGACACTCAAGGCCACCGTGCGCATGGAGATGCACCGAGGCGCCTCGCTCGCGGACTTCACACCAGAGCGCCTTCGCGCCCTGGCCGAGCGCCTCGCCACCCTCGCGCGCCGCCCCGACGTGACGGCGCTCCAGCTCGACTTCGATGCGCGCGAGTCGGAGCAGGCCGCCTACGTCGCGCTGCTCCAGGAGACGCGCCGGCTGCTGCCTCCCTCGGTACCTCTGTCCATCACCGGCCTCGCCTCGTGGTGCGCGCCGGGAAGCTGGCTGGAGCGAGCCCCCGTGAGCGAGGTGGTGCCGCAGCTCTTCCGCATGGGCTCCGAGGCCTCCACCTTCCGCGCCCGCTTCGCGCGCGGGCTGCCGCCGCCATGCAAGGGAAGCGTGGGCCTCGCGCTCGACGAGTGGCAACCCGTGCCACCCGGCGTCTCCACCCTCTACCTCTTCAGCCCCCGCCCGTGGACGCCGGATGCGTTCGCGCGAGCGGTGGCGGGAACGAAGCCATGAAGACCCTGCTCCCGGCCGTCGTCGGCATCGCGCTCCTCGTCCCCCCGTCCTCCGCGGAGGCCTGCGGCATCTTCTACGACTCGCCCATCCAGATACACACCACCCATCCCGACCGGCCCTTCGAGAACTTCGCCGCGGGCCGCCTGGGCGTGCTGAGCGAGTGGTACCGGCCCATGTACCTCGCCTACGCGTACCGCACGATGATGGGTGTGCCCACGACGGCGGACGAGCAGCGTCACCTCGTGGCGATGTGGGCGGTGCGCCAGGGCGACGCGCCCGTCACCGCCGAGTCGGACGAACTGAAGCGCTGGCTCGACGCCCGTACCCAGGTGGCTCCCGCGCTGCCCGCCGCCATGCCTCACGACGTGGAGGAGCAGGACTTCTCCGCCTATGCGCGCATCCAGAGCGATGCCTTCCTGAAGGCCGCGGACACCGCGCGCGCACTGGCTCGCGAGTGGAAGGAGCACCCGGCGCTGGTGGAGGAGTGGGTGCGCAACCAGGACTCCGTCTTCGGTCCATGTGGCGGAGTTGCTCCGCTGGACGCGAAGCTCGACGAAGGCCTGAAGCCCGCGCAGAAGGTCCGCCGTCAGGCCGAGCACGACTACCAGGAGGCGGCCGCGTCCTTCTACTGCGGCGACTACGACGGGGCGGCCTCGGCATTCCATGGCATCTCCCAGTCGAAGGACTCGCCGTACCAGGCGCTCGGTGCGTACCTCGTGGCGCGCAGCCGTGTGCGGCAGGCGCTCTTCGGCAGGAAGGAGACTTCCTACCTGTTCGAGCCCTCCACGGACCCGGAGTTCCTCGCGCGGCTCGCCGAGGCGGACAAGGTGCTCGACGGAGTGCTGGCCGCGCCGAAGTGGGCGCAGATGCATGGGCCCGCGCGGCGGCTGCAGAGCCTGGTGCGCTCGCGCCTCCGACCGGACACGTGGGGTTGCGAGCTGCTGTCTCGCGTGCTCCAGCCGGGCACGGGCTCGTCGCTCGGCGCGGAGCTGGCGGACCTGGACCTGCTCGGCTGGCAGGCGGAGCGCTGCACGGGACTGTCAGCTCCCGCGGCGGAGCTGGCCGAGTGGCTCGTCACGACGCGAGAGCAGTCGAGTCCGGGGTTCATCGACGAGGCCGCGAGCCGCAAGGCGTACGACGTGGCCGTGGCCCGCTGGAAGAAGACGGCGCACCTGCCGTGGCTCGTCACCGCGCTGTTGAAGGCGCGGGTGGACTCGCCCGGGCTGGATGCGCTGCTGGCGGATGCGGCGAAGGTGGCGCCCGCGTCACCGGCCGGCGTGACGGTGGCGTACCGGTCCGCGCACCTGCTGCGAGAGCGGGGAGACCTGAAGGCGGCCCAGGCGCGGCTCGCGGCGGTGCCGCTGGAGCTGACGAAGGACCAGGTCTCCACGGACAACCTGCTGCGCCAGGAGCGCTTCGCCGCGGCCCGGAGCTGGGAGGAATTGTTCCGCAACTCGACGCGCCGACAGGCGGGCGTGGCGTCTCCCGAGAGCTTCAGCGATGCGATGGACACGCCGCCCGACGCGCGGCCGGTGTCCTTCGGTGAGGAGGTGCTCCCCGTGCTGGAGCCGCGACTGACGGCGCGGCGGATGGCCGAGCTCGCCGTGAGCGACGCGCTGTCCCCGGCCATGCGCCGGTGGGTGGGCTGGGCGGCGTTCGCCAAGGCCACGGTGGTGGGCGACGACGAGACACTGCGGGCCACGGCGAAGTCTCTCGCCGCGACGGAGCCGGCGGCGAAGGAGGAACTGCTCGCCATCGACGCGAAGCCGACGCCCGAGGAGCGCCGGTTCGAGGCGCAGGTGTTGCTGATGGGATTGCCCACGGTGTCACCGCGACTGGAGACCGGTGCGCGGATTACGACCGCGGACCCGAAGCTCGACCTGACGGTGGACGTGGCCCGCGCGAAGAACTGGTGGTGTGCGCCCAAGGCGAGCGAGCCGGTGAAGCCATTCGCCTTCGCGAGCGAGGTGGAGCAGGAGGCGGCTGCTGCCGAGTGGAAGGCGCTCATCGACGCGGGGGACTCGGTGCCGTACTTCGCGCGCGTGGCGCTCGACTGGGCGAAGGCGCATCCGGATGACGCGCGCTCGCCCAAGGCGCTCTTCCGCGTCGTGCGCGCCAGCCGGCGCGGTTGCAGACAGGGTACGGCGGAGGCGAAGGAGGCCTTCCGCTACCTGAAGGAGCACTACAAGACGAGCCCGTGGGCGAAGAAGGCCACCCGCGTGTACTGAGAGAGCATTCAAAAACCCATGGAGCCCCTGCTCGTCGGCTGGCGGGGATGCCGTTGCCGGTCAGGCTTCCTCATCGGGAAGGAGCGTCAGGAGCAGCTCGTCGTCGGGACCGAGCGGACACCAGCCAGCGGGGGGCGGGTTGTCGCGGAGCGCATCTCCTGCCTGCCGTGCCCGCTCCTCATGCGTTGTGGGAGTGAAACCGATCCACAAGGCAATTGCCTTGGCGACAGTGAACCGAGCTTCACGGTCCATCACTGCCGGCCAGCCGTTGGGAAGGCACTCGGAAAATTCCCTCACGAACTGGCTGCGTACCAGACGCGTGACCTGATGGCTTCGCTCTGCCTCTTCAACCAGCCCGCTGAATAACTGTGCCCCGCTGTAGCCATCCTCGCCAAGGCTCTCGGCTAGCGCCACAAGTGAGGCAGTGGGGCGTGCTTCGACGTAGGCCGTGAGAGTGTCATAGCCATGCTCGCGAACTCGCGCATACAAGCGAGCCACCCAGTTGCCTTGCCAGGGGTTTCCCGCGTTCATCGCCCTCTCCAAGGGATGAAATTCATCGGGAGGTTATAGCGCCTCATCTCTGCCGCGACGATGTTCAGGACTTCATTCCGAGTCAGCATCTCGCCAGTCCCAGCCTCGGCGTCACTCAGCGCCTTCATGATCATCTGGTTCCATTCCTTCGGCCATGTGCGTCCCAGCTTCCAGTTCCCACCACCGTGAATGGCCTCGTGCTGTGCCTGCTCCAGCCGGACGCAGAAGTTGTCGATGTCCATGTCACCCTTGAAGCCGCGCTCCTCGAACCATGCGCGGCGCTCTCGCGGCATGGCGTGGTGCAGAGGGTTCTCGGACATGCCCGCCCCCGCTTTGCCAGTCACCTGCATGCCGCGCACTTCGGGACTGTCACCCAGCGCTTCGCGTAGTCCCTCCGGCAGCTCGTCGCTCGCCATCATCACCTGCCCGCCATGAATGCGGACAGCCGCGCTGACGACCGGAAGAGAGATGACGCCCGCCTGCACGAGGCGCCGAATCATCTCCACCCACTCGGCGGAGACGACGAACTGCGAGCCGGCCATGACTCCGCCCGAAGTCACGACGAGGCTCACGCCGAGCGTTGCCGGAGCTGCGGGCGGCAGACGTGGCAATGACGCCTTCAGCGCCGAGGCCATGGTGAGCATGTCCACGAACTGCATCACCGCCAGGGTCTTCCCGAGGTTCTCCATGGACTTGCGTGCGCCGTCACGGATGGAGCCAAACTCGCGGGTCAGCCGTCCCATCAACTCAGGCATGACTAGGGCTGCGGCCTCGACCTGCGCGGGGTCTCCTGAAGCGAGCGAGGCCAGGGTGGGCTCAATCAGCTCCTGTACCCGGTGCATGTCCACGAGCAACCTCTCGACGCTGTAGGACGGACACTCGCGGAGCACGACGTCAGCGAGGGTGAGGAAGTCGAGCCATGCGGCCAGCAGCATGGAGCCGAACATGGCCGACTGAAGTCGAGAGCCCGTCATCCGGAGGATGGCCAGCTCCATGTCCGCATCGCCGATTTCTCCGGCCACCACCACCAACTCCCTCGTGCTGTCGCGCGCACCGCGAAGCCAGGGCAGTTGGTTGGAGCCGAAATCGAGGTTACGGGTGAAGACGCCGTTGACTCCGGTCAGGCCCCGGTTGCCCGGGAATGTGGGTGGACGGCTTGCCAGCTTCGAGAGCGCGCTGGCGATGGTGTCCGTGGAGTCCTTCACACCCTCCACCGCTTCGAGCACCGCATCCCGCACCTGGGCGGCACTCGCGGCAGCTCCTCTCGCCATGCCGCCCGAGGCCGCCCTCGTCGTTTCATCCCGTGGCTTCGTGCGGCGCACCAGCCTGCGGTGGAGCGCATTCCCCGCGATGGATGGTGACAAAGCTGTCCAGGCGCGCGGGCCCTCCTCCTGAGGCGGTTGCACCAGCGCGGGTCCCGAAGCACTGCGCGGCATGCTGTAGCGAAGGCTTCCGCTTCGGTTCGGTGCGAGCGGCACCGAGGCGCAGCCGGTGGAGAACAAGGCGATGCACAGCAACAAGGCGTTAGCGCGCATCGTCCACCCCCAGGCCCACCGAGGCGAAGGCTCCCGGCCGCAGCGCCCCTTCCGCTTCGGGGAACAGCAGCGTGCCGGCCGTGCTCATGGCGTAGAGCTTCCCGCCGAGGACGCGCCACCGTGCCTCCGCCGCGCCAAGGTAGCGCGCTCCAGGCTGCCCCATGCCCATGCCCAGCCCCTTCACAGCCAGCTCCAAGCTGCGCCGGAAGAGCTGCACCGCGATGCGCCCGTCCACGTCGAAGCGTCCCCAGGTGAAGGCCTCCACGCCCAGCGACAGCCGCAGGTGCTGCTGGAGCCCGCCGTAGCTGACGGCATCCCACCCGACGTCCGCCTCGGCGTAGAGGGAATGGCCGTCCGGGAATGGGGCATCCGCCAACGGCGTGCCCTCGGTACCCGCCGCATTGAGGCGCGCCAGCTCGTAGTCCGGGCCGAAAACGCCCTGCCGGAAACCGCCGTGCTGCCGCCGTCCCTCCAGCCGCAGTCTCATGTCCAACGTGGACGTCAGCACGTCGAGTCCCGCGCCCACCACCGCGCCCCACGCGCCGACTCCTCCCGGCCTTCCGCCCCAACCCGCCGACACGAATGCCTCGTACTTCGGACGCACCAGGAGAACGGCCATCGCGTCCAGGTGCGCCAGCGTCAGCGAGGGCGCGCGTCCCCCGGCACGCCCCCAGTCATGCACCGCCGACAGTGCCAATGTGTAACAGCCCGGCTCGCGCGGCTGGCCGAAGAGGACATGCTCCACGTCCAGGGAGAGTTCCGCGCCCATGAGGCGCGCGCCCAGCACGTCCGAGGCGAAGGCGTGCATGTAGAGCGGCCCCAACGTGCCGGTGAGGAAGCCGCCTGCCGGGTGGTAGTCCGGGTTCGTCCGGTTGGAGTAGCGCCGCACGAGGTGGCCGGACAGGAGGGTGTAGTCCTCCAGCGCGCCGAACCACACGGCCAGTGGTGCGAAGTCCGAGCCCAGCTTGAGGCCGCGTACGAGCTGTCCCCAGTCGGAGAGGCTGTCCCAGTCCTCCCGCCGCACGACGCCCGAGCCCTCTCCCCACAGCCGCAGCCGCACCGGGGCTCCCACGCTGACGCCAAACTCCGGTCCGCCGTCGATGATGACCAAGGGCTCGATTTGAACGAACCCTTCTTCCGCACCCGCGCCCGCGCGAGGCAGCAGCGTCCACGTCGTCGCCTCCAGGCGCGTCAGGTAGTGCCACTGACTCGCCGGAGTCACCGCGACGGGCACGGCCGTGTCCGGCTCTGGCGTGGGCGGCGATTCCTCCGGTGGCGCACTGGCCGGGACTTCCTCCTGCTCTGGTGGGATTGAAGACTCGTCACTCTCCTGCGTCCACGCGACGCACGGCACAAGCAGCAGCACCGCGGCCCAACTTCGTTTCACGCGCATACACGTCTCCTGTGAAGGTCCCCCGGAGTGGAACGAGAAGGCACACGTCTGACGTCCCGCTCGACGGGGCCGGGCCGGTCGCGACTCAGCAGCGGTGAGATGGAAGAGTTGCGCTGGGGGTACTCGTGGACTGAGCGCGTGAGGCGCGGCAGGAGTCCACAGGCTGCCCACGGGGCACGTGGTGGCTCACTGGCAGGCTGCAGGTTCGTCAGGACGTCATGGAGGCACACGCCGAGCGCGTAGACGTCATCCGTGGCCTCAAACTCATAGCGTGCGTGTACTGATGCTGCTTCACCAACTCAGGGCCTCTGGTGCTTGCGCGAAGAGGAGCGTCAGCTCCGGCAGCACCGCGTGCTGACGCTTCATTTCGAGCCAAACCGTGGGGTGCTGCCGCGCCCGAATCTCCTGAGCGAGCCTGTCGAGATGAACTCGCGGCATGCCTTTGGCCTTGTCCTGGACGTACCCCTTCAGATGGGCGAGGTAGTCCAGGTAGGCAGAGCGGCGGGCCTGCGGCAGCCAGTCGCGGATGTTCAGTTGGAGCTCGCGAATCGTGTAGTCGGCGCGGGCGTGCTCCACCGTTCCGGGCTTCGCTCGTGGCGTGAACCAGAAGGTATCCGCCAGGTCCAGTGACAGGTACTCGGTCGGGTCCTCGACGCGAGGGTCAATGAACACGGGCTTGCCGGAGATGGGAGGCACGACCGGTGCGTTCTTCTTCCGGGCCACGCTCGTCAGGACGCCCGTCCCCTCGGCGAAGACAGCGAAGTGGTTGTTCTTGGGTCCGTTACAGGGACCGCATGCGTAGAGGTAGTTCGTCCAGGCGAAGACCAGCTCGGGGTAGAGCGTCTTGGGACGGATGTGCTCCACCTCGTCGGCGGCGGAGTCCTCGCAGTAGGCACAGCGCCGTGCGCCGGAGTTCATCTTCGCCAGCGTCTCCTTGACGCTATCGAACGTGCCATTGCCCTTCTTGTTCAGCGCCGAGAACCGCTCCTTCGAACGGGCGACACGTGCCGCGTAGTCCGGGAGGGCATCCACGTCCCGCTGGTACTCCGCGAGACTCGCGAGGGCATCCGCGTGCAGTGGGACGTCCGAAAGACGAATCACTTCCCCATGACCTCCACGCTGGACGACGGGAGCGCGCTGGTCGCGGTCGGAAGCCGTGCACGAAGTTGCTGCTGCTCCACGCGTTCTGCTTCGGTCAGCCCTTCCGCAATCTCCTTCTGATTGAGAATGGCGAGTCGTTCGAGCTGGGCCAGGGCCTCGGGCGAGCGGGTGAGCACCTCTCCGAACGCACCCGTGCTGTAGGCGTCCAGCACATTGCCGTAGAGCAGCCGGTCGCGTGCGACGCCAGTGACCATTTCGCCGCGCTCTTCACTTCCAGGACGCGGTAGTCGGAAGATGCTGCCCACCGTCGCCGCTTGACAGATGAGCGGGCTGTGCGTCGTCACGATGAACTGAAGCTTCGGGAAGTGCTTGCGGAACCAGTGGCCGACACGGCGCTGCCACGTGGGGTGCAGGTGAACGTCGATTTCGTCGATGAGGACAACGCCGGGAACCTGGATCGTTGTTGGATCGCCAGGACTGAAGACGTTTTCGGCACCGTACGCCGTCACGAGCTGACGAATCAGCTCGAAGGTCATGCTCAGAATGGAGCGATAGCCGTCGCTCAAGTTCTCGACCGGAACCTCGCAGCCGTTGCCATCGACGAAGCGCACACCGTTCGAGGAGATGGATTCCAGCCGGGTCTCATGAGGAAGAAAGTCGGGCTGGTTGATGAACCGCTGGAGAGAATCGAGTAGCGCTTCCTCGCTCTTTCCCCCTTCAAGCTTCTTGAACCGGAGCAGCTTGAGCCACTCCAAGCATTCCGTCAGCGCGACGGACTCGCCGAAGACTGAGAGGTGCCGCGCCAGCTTGGGATTTGAGGAGAAAAGCGTTTCCTGAGCCTTGTCCCCTCCCGTGAACCGACGGAATGGCCCATATGACGCAGCGAACCAGCCGGAACTCTCTCCCCTGTTACCAGCGTCACCCCGCCCCCAGATATTGTCTCTGGAGATATCTTCTCTGGAGTCATCGCGGAGTAGCTCGTAATCGAAATAGGTCTTTTCCTGATTTTCGCGCGGACGCACAAACGGCAACCGGATCGGCAGCTCGGCTGCAGCTCGATTCGGACTTCTTTCGTCCGTGAAGCGGTCCCAAAGCTCATCCCACTCCACCGCGAGTTCGATCGAGCCAGACTTGGCCTTCCAGCGCAGCCACTCGTTCCAGTTCTGGCGCAGGGCAATAGCCTCCTGAGACCCCACCAGCGCCAGAGCAATGGCCCGAAGCACCGAACTCTTCCCCGCCCCGTTGTCCCCGATGATGACGTGCCACCCCGCCAGCGTGGGGGCCGATGGCGGCTCCCACTCGAGCGCATCAATCGAACGGATGTTCGTGAGTACAGCTTTCTTCAGGTACATGCCGCACAGCACGCCCGAAACACGGTGGAGGGTCAACCGCATCGTCGAGAAACCGTGTGGTAGCCGCGCCGCCCCACGCCGGGCGTGAAGCCCGGGCTGCCGCCCTCAGTCCCGCGTCAGGCTCACGTCATCCACCTGAATCCACGTATCCGTGCCGTGTCCCCACATTCCGGCGAACAGCTCCACGCTGTGGTTCGCTCCGGAGTTGAACGTCACGCTCCGCTGCGTATAGCTGCCCAGCGGCTGCGTGAAGTGGACCTCGTTGAGGATGTGACCACCGCCGAGCACGCGAGCACCGAAGTACCCATCACTGTGCGCCCCCGCCGTCTTCACCCAACCCGTGAGCGTGTAGCTCGTATTCGGCGTCACGCCCACCTTCTGCTCGTGGGCTTGCCCCAGCTCTCTTTCTGAACTGCCGGAATAGCAAAGATGACCGGCTGCCCGCAGGAGAGAGGATGTAGAAGGTTGGATGCATCCCACCTCCCCTGTTAAGTTACCTGCGCTATGAGAGCTGATCTACCCATCCGGTCTTTTCTACTGATTGTCCTGGCGGCCTCGTCGGGCGCGCAGGGCAGAGACAAGTACGACGAGCCGTTGGTGCGCCCCATCATGCTGTCCGAGCACCCGACAGATGGCACCCACTCCGTCTACGTGAAGGGGCAGATCGTCACAACGCTGCGATTCGAGCAGCCCGTAGACCCGAGCAAGACGAAGATGCTCGGTTGGGAGGGTCGGCTTGAACCGCTGGCGGTGGTCCGCAACAAGGTCATCCTTGAACCGATTCGTGACCTCAACAAGGACGAGGGCATTCCCCTGGTCGTGACGCTGGTCGATGGAACCGAGATTCCGTTTCTCGTGAGGCCCCCATGGAGAGCGAAGGACAGCAGCGGGTGGCCGCCGATTCTCGACCAGCAGGTTGACGTGTTCAAAGACCGAGAGAGCTATGCGTCCATGTACGCGGCACTGACGGACGCCCTCAAGAAGAACAACGCCCTCACCGAAGAGAATGAGCGCTACCGCAAGGCAGAGAACTCCATTGACCACGCCTACGCGACCCTTCTTGCGAACGGGCAGGCGAAGAAGACGCCGTTTCGATTCGTAGCATCCGCGCGCCCGAAGGACCCGGACATGGAAATGCTCGTTGAGGTCTACTCAGGCCCAGGCAAGGCGGCAGCCGTCATTACCCTGGCGAACACCGGCTACGGCGACACATGGGAGTTCGCGGACGCCTACCTGACGCGCGACATGACGAGCTTCACGAAGCGACCCTTCGCGCTACGGATGACCCGTGCCTCGATTGTTCCCGGGCAATCAGGGACCATCGCGGTCGTGGCGGACAAGAGTGCCTTCGAGCATGAGGGGCAGCTCGTGGATCTCGCCCTCCAGATTCTCCGGTCAGACGGGAACCTTCAGGTCATGGTCCGAATGGATCGCACCCTGATTCGGCAGTAGAAGTGCCGGTCATGCCCAACAGCTACGCTCTACTGCTTTCCTCTGTCATCCTACTTGCTACGTCTACAGCCTGCACCACGACCGGTGGAGTATCCCTGCGCGCGGATGGCTCTCCTGGGCCGCAGGAGTGTCCGGAGAAGGCGCTCGAGGTCATGCGATATCTGAAGCTGCATGTAGGTGACGCCACGCTCATAGAGCTGGACGCGAACCAGATGAGGTCACGCCGCGTCACCCTCTACGATGGCCCGATTGAGAGCGTCATCATGCGCGATTTGGGCACGCTGGAGACGACAGCTCGTTTGTACGGGCAGGTCTGGACGAGCGGGCCGCAGGTCGTCATCCGGTACTACAAGGCCCATCCACCGGACGGTGACGAGGTACCCATCTGCGCGGTGGCTCGGCTGAGCGAGGACCAGATGCGGAAGCTGCCCGAATCGAAGCCGGGCACGGCCATTCTCGATGGCTCCCTCGCGTCTGCCGTCGTGGTCAATGCGTTCCGGTGACACGTCAGCTCGAAGCGAGCTTCGATGCTGGCGGGGCCGTGCCTCATCGGCCAACCCTTCCGCATTCTCCCTCTGATTGAGGATGGCAAGCCGCTCAAGTTGCACCAGCACCTCGAGCGAGCGAGTGAGTGAGCACCTCTCCGAACACGCCCGTGCGGCAGCTCCTCCACCGTGCCATGCCCCGGGTGAAACCCGGACCGCGGCCCTCAATCCCGCGTCAGGCTCAGGTCATCCACCTGAATCCACGTATCCGTGCCGTGTCCCCACATTCCGGCGAACAGCTCCACGCTGTGGTTCGCTCCGGAGTTGAACGTCACCGTCAGCCGCGTGTAGCTGCCCAGCGGCTGCGTGAAGTGGACCTCATTGAGGATGGGACCACCGCCCAGAACGCGCGCACCGAAGTACCCATCACTGTGCGCCCCCGCCGTCTTCACCCAGCCCGTGAGCGTATAGCTCGTGTTCGGCGTCACGCCGACCTCCTGCTTGATGGCGTTCCACCCCTGCGTGTTCCTCGCCCACGCGTTGTTCGCGCCCGTCCTCGCGAACCCCAGGCCCCGGTCGATGCCCGCGTTGCCTTCCGCGTACCACGGTGATGTCGCACTCGAAGACGGCTGCTGCTCGAAGCCCGCCTGCGCCACGAGGTTCGCTCCCCGCGTCAGGCTCACGTCATCGAGCTGGAGCCACGTATCCCCGTTCGCCCAGAGCCCGCCGTACACCTCCACCACGGAGTTGGCTCCGGAGTTGAAGCCCACCACCTGATCCGTGTAGCCCGGCAGCGAGCCGAACGACTTCTCGCCCAGGATGGGCCCGTTCCCCGGCCCCCTCGCTCCGAAGTACCCCGCTGAGTTGTTCGCCGACGTCCGCACCCAGCCCCGCAGCGTGTAGTCCGTGTACGGCTGCACCACCACGCTCTGCTTCAGCGCGTTCCATCCGCTGCTCGCACGCACGTAGCCGTTGTCCTGTCCCGTCCGCGCCTGCCCCAGCGCACGGTCCACGCCGCCGCTGCCCTCCAGCCACCACGGCGCCATCACCGGCGTCGCCGCCTGCGTCTCGAAGCCCGGCTCGGAGAGCAGGTTGCTCCCCTCCGAGTCCCCCACCAGCGTCGCTCGCATCAGGAACGTGTTGTACGGCGTCCACTGCGACATCACGAAGTACAGCGTCGTGCCCGTGTTCCCCCACGGGTGGATGAACGCGTTGTAGAGACCGGGGAACGCACTGCCACTCGCGAGCACCTTCTCACCGCTCCACGGCCCCGTGGGCGTGCCCGCGTCTCGGAGCACCACGGCCTGCCGGTGCTCGTTCAGGTACGTCATCAGGAACCGGCCGAGCGCCGCGTTGTAGACGACGGACAACTCCCCCGCGATGCCGATGACCACGGGCCGTGCCGCCGCCTGCGACGCGGACCAGCCATTGCCGTCCCAGTACCGATACGCATTGATGTCCAGCAACGAGCCCTCTGGCACGCGCGCCAGGTGCACGTTGCCGAAGCGGCCATTCGGCGTCGCGTACAGGTAGACGAACCCGCCGTTCTTCACGAAGGCGCCCATCTGGAAGTTGTTCGTCCACGACGCGTTGTTCTGCCACCGCGCGCTCGGGTGCTTCACCCAGCTCTGCCCGTTGTCGTCCGAGTACGCGATGCCCGAGGAGTTCGTGAACCACATGCCCGCGTCACCCCAGTGGTTCACGGACATGTAGTGGATGAAGTGCCGCGAGCCCACGGTGACACCCGCCGTGGGGATGACCGTCATCTCGTCGTTGTTCACCTTCTTCGACGGCAGGATTTCCTTCGCGTGCCGGGCGTAGTCCTGAACCATCGTGGAGAAGGTGAGCCCGTCCGCCAGCGCCGTGTCCGAGGAGCGCGCGAGCACGTTGCTGCGCCAGCCACCGCCACAGCCTCCGTTGCCGCACCACCCCACGCCAAACGTGTCGCCGAACAGCAGGAAGACCTCGCCGCCGCCCTTGTCCCAGACGATGCCGAGGTCCGTCCCGTACACCTCGTAGTTCGTATGCGTCTGGTTGGGATTCGGCAGGAGCTCACCCGAGGGCGTTGCGCCTGTGATGCGGGACACCTTCGTCACGCCCGTCGGTGTCACCGCGCCGGCGCTCCCCGAGAGCGCGCACAGCAACACGGCCTGAAGCAGCAGCCCCCGCTCCCACGTCTTCACGCGACTCATCGCTCGTCTCCGCCTCTCTGGCGCGTCGGCCCAACCGGAAACCTCAGAACAGGAATCCAGGCCTAATTTGACATACCAGAAGCAAAGCACTGGGAGCCCTGCTCACTCCCGGCGCGCGTGGCGGAGCTGCTCAGTGTGAGACGGCCGCGTACGAACCGCGCGAAGCGCACCGGAAGCCTGACTCTTTCCCGGCGCGCGTGGCGGAGCTGCTCAGTTGGTGATGATGACGTACGAGCCGCACGGGTGATCACCCGCGACGACGTCGTCGAAGTCGATGGGATTGCCTCCCGAGTCCTTCGGGTACCCCGGCGGCCCGGCCGCGGGTCCCGAGCTGAACCGCGTGGTGACGCCCGTGGACGAGAACACCGGATACGGAGCCACCGCTGCCGGCGTGGAGCTGATGCCCAGTCTCGCGGCACAGGCCGCGGGCACTCCGGTGGGGAAGTTGAAGGCGAGCTCCAGCTCGTAATCGGGGCGCAGGTTGTAGAGCACGACGAAGGGCTTGTCCGGGCCCACCTGCAGCTCGCTCTTGCGCGTCAGGCCAGTCGTGGTGACCTGGGTGAAGGACGTCTTGATGCCCGTCGCGCCGTAGCACTCGGTCAGGATGTTCGAGTACTCGATGATGGTGCACGCCGCGGGCCCCGTCTTCTCCACGTCCGCGTTCCACGTGCCCAGCCCGTCCATGGGGTTGAGGGTCTCGTTCGCGCCGGCCGTGAACTTGAACGTCGTTGAGTTGGCGGTGAACGTCATCTGCGTGGTCCGCTCAACCCACCGGCCCGTGGCCTTGTCGAACCGCCACATCACGCCCTTGCACCCGCCCCCGACGGCGCACGGCGGGACGCGGCCTCCCTGCGCCGCGGGCACCGGCAGATATACGGTGAACGAGGCGCCCGGCCTCAACCCCACCGTCCTGTTGACGCCGTCCACCACGGCTATCGTCACCGCGCCGAACGACTCCAGATAGACGGTCTGCCCGGCCGCGTTCCGCGCCGTGAGGTCACCCGGCATGTTCGTCGAATCGTGCGGTGTGATGGAGACCCAGAGTGGCGACACCGGAGTACCGCCACCAGCGACGCGAAGGTCGGTGGAGACGAAGGGAAGCGCCACGGCGATGCCGGAGACCGGATCCGTCGCGGCGGGCGGCGAGCCCCCCGCGTCCGAGAAGGGGACCCGCACCGTGTACGTCCTCCCCAGCCGGTGCACCAGGCCGAGCTGCGGCGTCGGATGGTACGTGTTCGACATCCCCTGGCCGTCCTTGCGCACGTCCACCACGTAACCCGACGGCGAATCCGCCACCGAGATGGAATAGGTCCCGGTGCTGCTGGTGAGTTGGCTGGCACCGTTGATGGTGACGCGCGCCCCGGACACCGGGCTTCCGGAGGAGTTCAGCACCGTCCCCGAGAAGGCCGCCGTCAGGGGCGCGGCCTGCACTCCCATTCGGGTGCGCTCCTCAGGTGCGCCCTCGCCACCACAGGCCAGGCCCAGCAGGACCGGCAACAGCAGGCATCGGGTCCATCTCATGGCGTCGTCCTCCACAACCACGGGGTTTCGGGCCCCACGCGCGCGGATGGCGGGCACGCACGCGTCGTGAAGCCCGTGCCACCTGACACCGAAACAGGACTTGAAGGCAAATCGAGATGAAACAGAGTGGTCAACTGCAACCGGGAGGCGGCTGCGATGCGGCCTCGGCGTCATCATCCCGCGTGACGTGAATCCACACCTCGAGCGGAACCGGCCACCTCGCGTCACAAACACGCGTGGGCGAACCAGTACACTCGCGCCATGCGCCGACTCCTCCTCGCCCTGCTCCTGCTGCCCGCCTGCTCCACGGTCCGCCCCGCTCCCGCCGCCGACGTGGGACACCTCGACTGTCGCAACGCGGGAGAGCTCGCGGTGGTCTTCATCCCGGGAGCGTCCCGGGGCGCGGCGGACTGGGACACGGTGCGCGCATCCCTGGACCCGAACGTGAAGACGTGCGCGTGGGAGCCTCCGGGCTCGTGGCCTCGCACCGCCGGGAGCGACACGCGGTTGCTGCTCGATGCGATGAAGGGACAGGCGAAGCGCTGGGTGCTCGTGGGGCACTCGTATGGCGGGCTCGTGGTGCGCATGGGCTCGGCCTCCGCGCCCGAGTCACTGGCCGGCGCCATCTTCGTCGACTCCGTGTACCACGAGGGATTCGACCCGGCGCAGGCGTACCCCGTGACGGAGCAGCAGCACATCGACTGGGTGGCCAGCTTCGACGAAGCGTCGAAAGTGCCCCTGCCGCATGGCGTGCCTGTCCTGTCGCTCGTCGCGGACCATCGGGGCGAGGAGGGCTGGGAGCAGAACCTCGCTTCGCTGAGCAAGCTCGTCACAGGTGGCGCGCCCGGTGAGGTCGAAGTCGTCGAGCGGACCGGGCACCACATTCCGCGAGACCGTCCGGATGCCATCGCCGCGGCGGTGAAGCGACTGCTCGCGATGCCCGGTGTTCAGTGAGGCGCGGCCGGTGGTGCTTTGCGCTGGCCACCCGACGCAACGAAGGTTAGGTCCGTGAGCATGCCATCCGACATCTTGTTCCTGTTGTCACCCGGCTTCGAGGACCCGGCATATCCCGGCGTGCGCTTCTACTGCGAGCACTGCGCGCAGCTCGAAGGCGTGCTGGGCTACTACCCCCAGGTCGCGAGCGTTCTCGACATCCGGCGCATCCCCTGGCAGCGGCCTCGCGCCGCGGTGGTGGAGTTGGTGGGCGAGCACCACCAATGGCTGCCGCTGCTGGTGCTCGGCGAGGGCTCGGACAACCACGGCTGCACGACGGGCACGCACGAGGGGCGGCGGTTCATCTCGGGCAAGGAGAACATCACCCGCTGGCTCGCCGCGCGCTTCGGCATCGCCTCGCCGCACCCGTGACGGGCGGCTGCGCTCAGCGGTCCAGGTACACGCGGCTCGGGACGCCGTCGTAGTCGATGACGCGGTCCAACCGCATCCCGAGCCGCTCCGCCACGCGGATGGACGGCATGTTCACGACGTTGATGATGGCCACCACGGGGACGTCCGGAATGTGCTTCCGCGCCAGCTCCAGCGCGACGCGGGACACCTCCGTCGCGAACCCCGAGCCCCACGCCTCGGGGCTGAAGCGGTAGGCCAGGTTCAGCACGTGTTGGCCCTGCAGCTCCTTGTGGCGCACGCCGCCGACACCGACGATGACGCCCGGGGCCTCGCGCCGCGCGACGGCCCAGTACCCCACGCCCTTCTCAGAGTAGTCGCTCAGCCACAGCGCCAGCCGCTCGCGTGCGTCGTCCAGCGTGCGCATGGGGCCGTTGGGGTTGTACCGGTTCGTCTCCGGGTCTCCATGGAGCGAGAGAATCACGTCGAGGTCGCTCTCGCGGAAGGGGCGCAGCACGAGTCGTTCTGTGGTGACGAGTTCGAAGGCGGGAATCATGGTCGGTAATCTGCTCGCGAGGGCGCTCGTGCGCCACGGTGGAGTGCTCAGGAGTCGATGGAGCCGGAGCGGACCGCCCAGCCGTCCTTCTGCTTTTCGAGCTGGAGGGAGGCGGCGCCCTTCGACACGGACCTGCGCGCTCCCGCGTATACACGGTACGTGAAGTTCCAGATGTCCTCGAAGCCTCGGACGGGCTCCTCGAGGGTGAGCTTGATGCCCTCGAGAACCGCATGGCCTCGCCCGTGCAGAGTCCATCCGGGGACGTGGAGGACGTCCTCGACGCGCGCACCGAGCGAGAAGGGCAGGGTCCGGATGGCACACGTGCGGTGCGGCGTCTTGTCCACCAGGCGCTCCAGCACCCAGCTCACCGCGGCCTGGAGGCGGGGTGCATCTTCCTCGCGCTCGCGGATGGCGTCCTCCCACCACTCACCGACCGGGGAGATGCTCTGCCCACCGTATGACCGGGCCTGCACCGTGGGGCTGAGCTTCTCCGGGCCGCGCACCTTGCGCAGCGTGGGGACGGGCGTATGGCCGATGGTGGACTCGACGGTGTTGAGTCCCTCGGCGCTCTCCAGGGTCCACCAGCGGTCGAAGACGTCCACCGTCAGTGGCGGTGGCCCGAGCAGCTCCGTGAGAACCCGCCGCCGCACTTCTTCGTGGTCGGCCATGACGTGAATGGGGGAGTGGGTGGCGCGCTCCAGCTCATCCTGGAAGCTCGCGAGGACTGCGAGCTTGAGGAACGTCCGCGCGTTCTCCTCCTGGCCCACGTAGTCATGTTCGCCGACTCCCATCTGGCTCCAGACATGGGGCCGGTCCAGCCTCATCCAGTCGGGGACAGCTCGTACTTCCAACCATTGACGGAGCGCCTGCGTGGGACGGAGCACGTAGAACATCGCCATCACGAGGGCCAAGAAGACCTCCTTCGACGGGGTTCACATCCTGCGGCGGGGCAGCCGTTGACGGCACGAATGCCGGAGCCCTGACAGCGCTGGAGACAGACGCGTGACGTCACCTCCAGGGTTGTCTTTCATCCCACCCGCGAGAGCACCTCACGGATTGCCGCGTGTCAGACCGTGCGGATAGCGTTCCCTGCATGCCGGACATCCGCCTGCCAGCCGAAGCGAAGTACAAGACCGAGCTCGAAGCCCTCGTGGCCCACGACGACAAGCCCCGCCCTCCGGGTTGGGCGCTCTCGCCGCGCGCGGTGGAGACGTACATCCTCGGGAGCCCCAAGCCCGTGGGAGGCGTGCCGATTACGCCCAAGTACGTTGGTGACAAGGGACTCATCCAGGTGTGCATCGCGACGCTGGCCTCGGACCGCGCGCTGATGCTCGTGGGCGAGCCCGGCACCGCGAAGAGCTGGCTGTCCGAGCACCTGTCCGCCGCCATCAGCGGCACCTCGGCGCTCATCGTGCAGGGCACGGCGGGCACCAGTGAGGACCACCTCAAGTACTCGTGGAACTACGCGCTGCTCCTGGCGCAGGGCCCGTCACCGGCGGCGCTCGTCCCCTCTCCCGTGCTGCGCGCGATGCAAACGGGCAAGTTCGCCCGCTTCGAGGAGGTGACGCGCACGTCGCCGGAGATTCAGGACGCGCTCATCTCCATCCTCTCGGAGAAGCAGGTCTCCATTCCGGAGCTGGGCGAAGTCGTCAGCGCGCAGCGGGGCTTCAACCTCATCGCCACCGCGAACACGCGGGACCGCGGCGTGAACGAGATGAGCGCCGCGCTCAAGCGCCGCTTCAACTTCGTCACCGTGCCGGTGGTGGAGGACCTGGAGCAGGAAATCCAAATCGTGACGAAGCGCGAGGCGGAGCTGCGCAATGACTACCAGGTGGGCGTGCCGCCGACGGAGGAGCTGTCGCGCGTGCTGCTGACGCTCTTCCAGGAGCTGCGCAAGGGCGTGACGAAGGACGGGAAGACGAAGGTGCGCACGCCGGGCGCGGTGCTATCCACGGCGGAGGCCATCAGCGTGCTCTTCAACAGCGCCATCCTCGCGGACCAGTTCGGGAACGGGAAGGTGACGCCGAACGAGCTGGCGGCGTCGCTGGTGGGCGCGGTGGTGAAGGAGCAGGAGGACGACGTGAAGGCCCTGCGCGAGTACATGGAGACCGTGGCCAAGGGCCGCACGGGGCCGTGGAAGGAGCTGTACACCGCGAGCAAGAAGCTGCTGAGGGGCTGATGGACCTCGCCCTGCTCTCCCGGGTGCACCTGTTCCCGGTGCGCCACCACTCGCCACGCACCACCTCGGTGCTGGGCAAGTGGCTCGAACGTGTCCGGCCGGAAGTCATCCTCGTGGAAGGCCCGTGTGACGCGACGGGCCTCGTGGACGTGCTGTGTGACGAGGCCACGAAGCCGCCGGTGGCGATTCTGGGCTACCGGACGGATGGCACACCGCGCTCGGCGCTGTGGCCCTTCGCGGAGTACTCGCCCGAGTACGCGGCGCTGCGCTGGGCGAAGGCGAACAAGGCCCGCGCGGAGTTCATCGACATCCCCGTGGGCGTCAGCCTGGAGGTGGACCGGGGCGAGGACGGCGAGGAGCCCGGCGTCGAGAGCGACGACACGGAGTCCGCCGCCGTTGCATTGCCCGAGGAGCCCATCTCCGAGCGCTTCGCGAAGGAGCGCGGCTACCGTTCCTTCGAGGAGCTGTGGGAGGCGATGTTCGAGGCGCCGGACTGGACGCCCGAGGGCTTCCGGCCGGTGCTGCTCGCCTGGGCGGACGTGCTGAACGCGGGCCCTCGTCACGGCTATCACCGCTGGCGAGACGCCTTCATGGCGCGCAAGGTGCTGGAGGTGGTGGCCAGCGGCGTGCCACCGGAGAAGGTGGCGGTGGTGGCGGGCGCGGCGCACGTGGCGGCCTTCGTCGCGGGCGACGTGGAGCCGGCGCTGGAGGCGAAGCTGCCCAAGGGCGTGCCCTGCGCGGTGACGCTGATTCCGTACAGCTTCCCCCGGCTCGCGGAGCAGCTCGGGTATGGCGCGGGCAACCGGGCGCCGCACTTCTACCAGAAGGCCCACGAGGCCCAGTGCGACTTCCGGCGCGCGACGCTGGAGGTGCTCATCGACTTCGCGGGACACCTGCGCACGCGAGGCTTCACCGCGTCGCTGTCCGACGTGCTGGAGGCGTACCGGCTGGCGCTGACGCTGGCGGACCTGCGCGAGAAGAGCGCGCCGGGCCTGGATGAGTTGCGCGAGGCCACGGTGGCCACGCTGTGCCGCGGCGACGCGACGCACGTGGACAGCTTCCTGTGGAAGAGCGTCATCGGCCACCAGGTGGGCCGGGTGGCGAGCCGGATTGGACAGAACTCGCTCCAGGCGGAGTTCTGGCGCGAGGTGGACGCGCGCCGCCTGCCGCGCACGGACAGCCCGGAGACGTTCTCCCTGCGGCTGAACAACGACGTGGAGGTGGGCTCGTCGGTGTTCCTGCACCGGCTGCGCGTGGCGGAGATTCCGTACGCGTCGCTCCAGGGCGCGGGGCAGCAGCGGAACGCGCCGCCGCAGGAGGCCGGGGGCTATGCCGCGCTCACCCGCGTGCGCGAGTCCTGGCAGGCCCAGTGGACGCCGTCCACGGACGTGGCGCTGGTGGAGAAGATTGTCCTCGGCGACACGCTGGAGGCGGTGACGACGCGCGTCCTCCAGGAGCGGCTGAACGCGGCGAAGGCGACGGCCGACGCGGCGGAGGTGTTGCTCGAGTCTGTGATTACCGGCTGCTCGCAGACGGTGGCCTCGGCCCTTCGCGCCTGTGACGCGCATGCGTCGACGGACTCCGATTTGCCTTCGCTCGCTTCCGCCGCGCGGGCCCTCTCGGGTCTGGTGGCGTACGGCACGTCCCGCGCTCACGCCGACGTGGGCGACGAGGCGGTGGCGGTGCTGTGCGAGAAGACCTTCGGCCGCGCGCTGCTGCGCGTGCGTGAGGCCAGCGCCTGCGCGCCGGACGCGGTGAGCCCGGTGCTGGAGGCGCTGCGAACGCTGCACGAGGTGGCGCTGGCGCAGCCTCGCGCGGACAAGGCGGGCTGGCTCGCGGAGGCGCGCGGGCTGATGGAGAGCCACGCGGTGCACCCCGCGACGTCGGGGCTCGCCACGGGCCTGCTGTACCTCGCGCAGGAGCTCTCCGAGGCGGACGTGGCGCTCGAAGTGGGGCGGCGGCTGTCGCTGGCGGTGGAGCCGGAGGCGGGCGCGGCATACCTGGAGGGCTTCCTCCAGGTGAACGCGCTGGTGCTGGTGAAGAGCCGCGAGGTGGTGAAGGCGCTGGACGACTTCCTCTCCAGCGTGGAGGCCGAGCGCTTCCGTCAGACCCTCCCGGTATTGAGGAGAGCACTGGGCGCGCTGGGTCCCACGGAGCGCCGCTACCTGATGGAGAACATCGTGGCGGTGCGGCAGCTCGGGACGAAGGGGCGGGCGGTGAAGAGCGTCCTGGAAGAGAAGGACAAGGAGAAGCTCAAGGACATGAGCGCGGAGCTGGGCAAGGCGCTCGATGACCTGGACGACCTGCTATGAGCGTGGACCCCAAGGACCT
This sequence comes from Pyxidicoccus sp. M6, assembly GCF_055568925.1. Taxonomy (NCBI): domain Bacteria; kingdom Pseudomonadati; phylum Myxococcota; class Myxococcia; order Myxococcales; family Myxococcaceae; genus Pyxidicoccus; species Pyxidicoccus sp. M6. The sequence continues at coordinate 12,943,280 of NZ_CM145714.1, forward strand.
GTCGGAGAAGGACCGCGATGCGCTGCTGCGCTGGCGGCTGGCGCTGGGCCCGGCGGCGGAGAAGACGGGCTCGTGCCCCTCGCTGCGAGGGCTCGCGGGTGGCGCGGGCGCGGTCGGCGTGGGCGAGGGAGACCTGGAGGAGTTGGATGACGCGCTCTCCTTCGTCTACGGCGAGAAGAGCGCGAGCGCCTCGGGCTCCCGGCCGTACATCCCCAAGTGGCTGGGCGCGCTGCGAGGCTTCTTCCGCGACGACGTGATTGCACTCGTGCAGAAGGATGCGATTGAAAAGAAGGGGCTGACGCAGCTCCTCTTCGAGCCGGAGACGCTTCCCTTCCTCGACAAGAACGTGGAGCTGGTCACCACGCTGGTCAGCGCGCGCGGGCTGATTCCGGACCAGGCGAAGGACATCGCCCGGCAAATCGTGCGCGAGGTGGTGGATGACCTCCGCAAGAAGCTGGAGTCGTCCGTCCGCACGGCCGTGTTCGGCGCGCTGAAGAGGGACAGGACGAGCCCGCTGCCGATTGCTCGCAACCTCGACTGGAAGCGCACGATTCGCCAGAACCTGAAGGGCTGGGACGCGGAGCGGAAGCGGCTGATTCCGGAGCGCTTCTACTTCTGGCCCAACCAGCGCCGTCACCACGAGTGGGACGTGACGCTGGTGGTGGACCAGTCCGGCTCCATGGCGGAGAGCGTGGTGTACAGCTCGGTCATGGCGGCCATCTTCGCGTCGCTGGACGTGCTGCGCACGAGCCTCGTCCTGTTCGACACGGAAGTGGTGGACATGACGCCCATGCTCGCGGACCCGGTGGAGGTGCTCTTCACCGCGCAGCTCGGTGGCGGCACGGACATCAACCGCGCGGTGGCGTATGCGCAGGCCAACCACGTGCAGAGGCCGGAGAAGACGCTCTTCATCCTGATTACCGACCTGTACGAGGGCGGCGACGCCGAGGAGCTGGTGGCGCGGCTGCGGCAGCTCGTGGACTCGCGCGCGAAGGTGCTGTGCCTGCTGGCGCTGTCGGACGGGGGCAAGCCCTCGTACGACCATGCGATGGCGGAGAAGCTCACCGCGCTGGGGATTCCGTGCTTCGGCTGCACGCCGCGCAGGCTGGTGGACGTGGTGGAGCGGGTGATGCGCAACCAGGACCTGGGGCCGCTCGTGTCGGCCGATAACGAGGCACGCCATGGCTGAGGTGCGGAAGATTACGGGGGGACTCGGGGCGCTGACTGAAATCATCAGCGACAAGGCGGAGCTGGCGAAGGGCGCGCAGCTCTTCGACGGCAAGCAACTGTCCAACCTGTCGCGGTACGAGAATCGACTGTTCGCGGACGCGCTGGGCTCGGGGGCGTCGCCGTACAAGGTGTCGCTGGTGTTCGGCGATGGGCGCGAGGTGAAGGGGCGCTGCTCGTGCATGGCGGCGCGCTCTCGGCCCTTCTGCAAGCACGCGGCGGCGCTGCTGGTGGCGTGGGCCCGGGCTCCGGAGGCCTTCGTCACCACGGACTCGGCGCCCGCGGGCGGCACCGACGGCTCGAAGAAGAAGAGCGTCAAGAAGGGCAAGGCGGAGACGGCAGACTTGATGAAGGCCGGCGTGACGCAGGTGTCCACGCTGGTGCGTGAGTTGGGACTGTCGGGCGTGGTGACGCTGGGCGAGGACCGGCCGGAGCAGGTGCGGCAGCTCGGCGAGGTGCTGCGGGCCAACGGCCTACGCCGGCTCGCTGCGCGCACGGTGGAGGTCGCTGGGCTCTTGGACCTCGCGGTGGCGCGCACGGGTACCTTCGAAGCGCCGGTGTACACGGACCTCATCGCGGACATGCTGCTCACCGTGCGCAAGGTGGAGAAGCACCTGGGCGGCGAGGCGCTGGAGGACCGCTACGTCGAGGAGCTGATTGGCAAGACGTGGACGAAGAAGGACCGCGCGCCGGTGGAGGGACTGACGCTGGTGGAGTACGCCTTCACCACGCGCACCACGCCGGACAACTTCCTCGTGCGCGAGAGCCGCTTCGTGGACCTGGTGTCCGGGAAGCACTACGCGGAGAAGCAGATTCTCCCCGCGTTCCTCAAGAGCGTGGAGCCGAAGAAGAGCCACGCGGGACAGGTGCTGGAGGGAGCGAAGGGCGGCCAGTACCCGGGCTTCGCGCCGCACCGGCTGGACCTGGATGCGGAGACGCGGAAGCTTCCGCTGGACGGCGCGGCGCTGCGGCGAATGGTGGAGGTGGCACTGCCCGACGTGGGCGCGGCGCTGACGGCCTTCCAGGAACACCGCAAGGACGTCTTCGCGCCGGACCTGCTGCCGGTGACGCTGAAGGTGGAGACGCTGTTGGCCAGTGGAAAGCGCTCGCAGTTGGTGGACTCCGGGGACAGGGGCCTGTTCCTCCCGGCGGATGCATCGCTGGAGGAGCCGCTGGCCGCGGCGCTGGAAGGCGCGAAGCTGAAGGTGGTGCTGGGTGACGTGGGCCTGGAGGCCGCGCTGCCCACGCTGTTCCCCCTCGCGGTGGTGGTGGAGACGTCCGAGGGATTGGAGCTGCGCGGCCTGGGCCGGCTGGAGGGCGAGGCCCTCGTATCGCGCCGGCGCGGAGGTGCGAAGCCGGTAGCGCCGGTGGCAGTGCCTCGGAGTGGCTGGTCCGACGCGGCGCGGGCGGCGGGTGCGTCGCGCGCGGCGATTGCGCTGGCGGAGGTACGGGACGAGCTGGCGGAGAAGTTCGCCAATGGCCTGCCCGCGCTGTCCCCGCGCGCGGTGGAGCCGCTCGTGGCCCGGCTGAAGGAGTTGGGGCTGGAGAAGCCGGCGGCGCTGCTGGAGGCGCTGGCTGGCAGGGCCGACGCGGCGGAGAAGCTGGACGACTTCATCAAGGTGTACCAGGTGCTCGGCATTGCCCTGGTGCGACTGGCGGGCGCGGTGCAGGTGGACGGCGGCGCGCTGCAGCCGGTGCCCACGCACCCGAGCATCCACGTGCACCGGCCCGAGGTGCCGCTGGCCCCCGGTGACGCGCTGCTGAAGCGGGCGCGCGGCGAGCTGACGCGCTACGAGGCGGCGGCCCATGCGGCGCACTACTACGCGAGCATGAGCCCGGACGTGCTGCTGGGCGAGCTGTACCCCGCCTGGAGCGACGGCGCGGCGAGCACCTTCGTGGCGCGCGCGGTGGCAGAGGGCGGGCGCGACAAGGCGCTGGCGGTGGCGAAGACGGCGCTCGCCGAGCACCACAGCCGCATGGTGCGCCGCACCGCCATTCGCGTGCTGGGCATGCTGGGTGGCACGGAGGCGCGGCAGCTCCTGGACGCGCTCACGCGCAAGGGACACGACGCGGGCCTGCGGCTGTACGCGCGCGAAGTGCTGGAGGACGTGCGGGCGCGCGAGTCCGGCCCGGACGCCGTGGCGGTGCTGCTGAAGACGAGGAAGGAGAAAATCCACGCGTACGCGCAGCGGGCGCTGACGGACTCCACGAAGGAGGCCCGGCGCAGCGCGGTGGACCAACTGGAGAGCGCGGGCCTGACGGTGGCGCTGCCGGTGCTGCGGCAGGTGCTCTACGGAGACCCGTCGCGCGAGGTGCGCAACCGCGCGGCCATGGCCCTGGCGTGGCTGGGAGACGCGGAGGTGCTGGAGCGCTTCGTCGCCAGCGTGGAGGCGCGCGGCGGGGACGACGAGGAGGCGAAGACGGCGACGTATGCCCTCGGCGTGCTGGGCGACGTGCGCGGCGCGGAGACGCTGCTGGCCGCCTTCGTGGATGGCTGGAAGCCGGGTGTGGTGTCCGAGTCGCTGAAGACCTTCGGCCTCGCCATGCTGGGCCCGACGGTGCGGCTGGCGGAAGTCCGGCCCGAGGCGGTGGAGCGTCAGGCGCTTCGCAACCTGTTCGAGAAGTTCCCCGCGCACGCGCTGACGCAGGCGCTACTCCAGCGCGTGGAGGCCTCGCGCGAGCTGCCGGAGCTCCTGGACCGCTGCGCGGTGTACCTGAAGCTCGCGGGAGAGAATGCGCATGGCGCCGGGAAGCTGGTGGCCGCGGCGCTGCTGGACATCCCCGCCGTCGCCGGGGACAAGACGCTGTCCCGCACGGCGAAGAAGCTGCTGGGAGTGAAGGCGTAGCCGCTCACGCCTCCACGGTCACTCCGTGCCAGAAGGCCACGTGTCCGGTGATGTTGGACGCGGCGGCCTTCGGCTCCGGGTAGTACCAGGCGGCGTCCTTGTTCACCTGCCCGCCGACGACGACGTCGTAGTAGCTCGCCGTGCCCTTCCACGGGCAGACGGTGTGCGTGTCGCTGGGGCGGAAGTATTCGCGGCGGATGGCGTCCGGAGGGAAGTACCAGTTGCCCTCCGCCTTCTCGCAGCGCGGGCTCTCCGCAATCACCACACCGTTCCACTTCGCGACGGGCATGACCGTCCTCCTTCCGTGACTCTCGAACGGCCATAACGGCGGGCGCGCGACCCTGCACCCACGCAAGCGCGCCCGCCGCACGGCCTGTCGGGTGCTTCACGGCCCGCATGGCCGCGAGCACCGGGGCTCTCCGCTCAACCCACCCGGGCCGCGCTCTGCTCGGACTGGCCGTCGAGGAAGGTGCCCAGGGTGGCGTTGACGAGCGCGGGCTCCTCGACGGTGACGGAGTGGCCTCCGCGCGGCAGGCGCACCAGGCGCGAGCCGGGGATGAGCTGGTGGAGCTTCTCGGCCTTCGCGGGGACGGTGGCCACGTCCTCCTCGCCCACGACGATGAGCGTGGGCACGCGGATGCTGGGCAGCTCCTCGGTGACGGCCCGGCGCTTGATGACGCCATTCACCGCGCGCCAGATGTCCTTGCGGTTCTCCATCAGCCGCGTGCGCCAGAGATTCCGCTCCTCGGCGCGGTTCGGGTCGTTGAGGAAGCTCTTGCCGAACATGATGCGCATCACCGGGTCCGCCACCGGCCGCATGCCCGCGAGCCGGGCGATGAGGTTGAGCAGCGTGTAGCGCGGCACGTTGGCCAGGGGCTCGGGGTCACCGGACGTCTCCAGCAGCACCAGCGAGCGCAGCAGGTCCGGCCGCCGCGACGCGAGCCGCATGCCCATGAAGCCGCCCATGGACAGGCCCACGAAGTGGACCGGCTTCACCGCGAGCTTCTCGATGAGGCCAATCGCATCCAGGTACAGCGTCTCCATGTCGATGACGCTCTCCGGCGGCACCGCGCTGCGGCCCTGCCCCCGGTGGTCATACGCGATGCAGCGGTACCGGCTGCGCAGCGCATCCACCTGCGGGTCATACAGACGCGTGCTCCACAGCAGGCCATGGCTGAAGACGATGGTGGGACCAGGGCCCCCCGTGTCCTCGTAGTACAGCTCGGTTCCGTTCACGGACAGCATCGGCATCGGCGGTTCCCTCCCCGTCCCGAAGGATAGGCCATCCCATGACGCGACGTTCCAGCCCGAAGTGGTACGGGACGTCATCCGTCGGACGGACGCGCTCCGAGGCACGTCCGGGCGTCGCAGCGCCCTCGCACTCCGGGAGAGGCCCGGGCGTTACCAGAGCCCGCGCGCCTGGAGCAGCTCGCCCACGCGCTGGGGCGCGGCGCGGTACGCGGTGAAGAAGTCCTCGGCGGCCTCGGGCGACAGGTCCTCCCAGACGAGGACGCCGGAGCCATCCTCGCGGCGGCAACGCACGAAGGTGGCGCGCACGTGCTCGGGCGACTCGAAGCGGAGGCTGTCGAGGAGCAGCGGGCTCTGGCTGGTGAGGAACGACTGGCGCTGCCCGAGCTGCTCCAGCCCCGCGCGGAGCTGCCGCGGGTGGAGCGCGTGCGCCAGTTCATCCGCCACCACCACCGCGCGCGCATGCGCGAGGTAGTGCTGGAACGCGACGAGCCGCTTCTGCCCGTAGCCCAGCGCGCGCGCGGAGACGCGCTGCCCGCCCGGCCCGGTGAAGACGAGGTCCAGGTGGCCCAGCGACAGCGTCTCGTACTTGCCCTGCGGCTGCGACTCGAGCGGCGCCAGCAGCGCCTCGGCGGAGGCGAAGCCGAGCAGCCGCGCGGAGTCGCGCAGGAAGGGGATGCTGTCGCCCGGAAGCACGTACCGCGCGGAGCCCCACTGCGCCGCGGCCACCTTGCGCAGCCCATCCAGCAGGTCCTCCGACGCGAGGCCCGTACCGGTGGCGAGCACGCCCTCCGCGCGCCGCGACAGGCGCAGCTCCACCTGGAGGAGCTGCTCGAAGTACGCGAGCCCCTCGTCGAAGCGGCCCAGGCCCGCCTGCGCGGACACCTCGCGGGCCATGGCGAGCAACGGCTCCACGGCGGCGGTGCCCTCGCCCGTCTTCTCCACCCAGGCAATGCCGCCGGACATCAGCACCAGCCACAGCCGTCCGCCCACCTCGGGGGCGATGCGCTCGTGCACGACGTCCGAGGTGTCGTCCTGCCGGGACACCGTCACCTGCTGCCCCTCGCGGTGGATGACGAGCGGCCACGCCATGTCCCCCGGCGCGACGACCAGGTCCATGATGAGCCCACTGCCCGAGTCACCCGCCTCGTTGCGCACGCGCACGGTGATGCGGCCGGTGTCGGAGGCCAGCTCGTATTCCAGGTCGAACGCCTCCGACCGGAGCGCGCTGAAGTCCGAGCTCGCCACGGCGGCCACCAACTCCAGCAGCGTCGTCTTCCCGGTGCCGTTCTCGCCGAGGAGCACGTTGAACGACGGGCTGAACGTCAGCCGCGTCCCGGGCTGCACCACGCGGAACCGGTGAACCTGAAGCCACTGGAGCTTGAGCATCGGCCGCGAGGCTCCTCTCGCACGCCCCCAGCGTCAACTCACGGCCCCCTCCGCCGCCCCCGCGGCATTCCCCAAACGGATGTAGGTGCCTTCCCGCACCCACACACAGAAAACACGAATTCACTGCTGGTCAAGATAGATGAGCGCAAATAACCGGATTCACTACGGTTTCCTTACTGCAATAAAATTGCACTTATACAATTTGACTAAACTTTTCATTTTATGCGACTCCTAGCGCCCGGCCGCTTGGCCGATCAGGAGGAAGCCCCCCATGCGTATGAGTCGCTTCGTTTCAATCCTCCCGCTGCTTGTCGGGAGTGCTTGCGGTGTAGAGACCCTCGATGCCGACAGTCAGTCACCGCAGGACACGCTGGTGACGACCCAGGCGGGCCAGGGCCTGCGTGCGGTGCAGTCTCAGAAGCCGGAGTTCCTGAAGGGCGCGGGTGAGGTGGCGGCGAAGCGTTCGGTGGCCGAGCTGGGGGGCGAGGTCCACGAGCGTCTGACGCAGAGCGTCGCTGGCGTGCCGGTGTTCGGCTCGCAGTCCATCGTCCACCTGAAGTCTGACGGCAGCATCTCCTCCATCACCGACAAGTTCGCGCGTGACCTGAAGGTGGACACGCGGCCGGGCATCGGTTCGGAGAAGGCCATCCAGGCCGCCGTGGCGCAGATGACCGCGGGCAGCGTGCTGACGAGCGCGCCGAAGGTGGACCTGCAGATTCTGCCGGACGCCATCGGCAAGGGCGGGCGGCTGACGTGGCGGGTGCAGCTCGAGGCCGTCTCGGCCGAGGGCGAGCCGCAGCAGCCGAACATCTTCGTCGACGCGCAGTCCGGCGAGACGGCGCTGAAGTTCGACAACATCAAGACGAGCCGCAACCGCAAGACGTACACGGCCAGCAACCGCACCACGCTGCCCGGCACGCTGGTGCGCAGCGAGACCACGGGGACCTCGACCGACGCGGTGCTGAACCAGGCGCACGACAACGCGGGCTTCACCTACGACTTCTACTTCACGAAGTTCGGGCGTGACAGCTACGACGGACTGGGGACGAACCTCATCTCGTCGGTGCACTACAGCAAGAACTACGTGAACGCGTTCTGGAACGGGACGCAGATGGTGTACGGCGACGGCGACGGCTCGCAGTCCGGCCCGCTGACCGTGCTGGACGTGGTGGGCCACGAGCTGACCCACGCGGTGACGGACACCTCCTCCGAGCTCATCTACTCGGGTGAGTCCGGCGCCCTCAACGAGGCGATGTCCGACGTCTTCGGCGCCACCATCGAGGCGTTCCGCGACGGCGCGGTCAGCGCGAACACCTGGAAGGTGGGCGAGGAGTGCTGGACTCCGGCCACCGCGGGCGACGCGCTCCGCTACATGAACGACCCGGCCACCGCGGGTGACTATGACTACTACCCGACCCGGTACACCGGCACTTCGGACAACGGCGGCGTGCACTGGAACTCGGGCATCGCGAACCTGGCGTTCAAGCTGATGGTGACGGGCGGCACGCACCCGCGCGGCAAGACCACCACCGTGGTGCCGGCGCTGGATGCGGACCCGTACACGAGCATCATGAAGGGCGCGGCCATCTTCTACCGTGCCAACACGGTGTACCTGACGCCGGGCAGCACCTTCTCCGAGGCGCGCGGCGCCACGGCGCAGGCGGCGCAGGACCTGTACGGCGCCACCGCGGCGGCCTCGGTGAACGCGGGCTGGACGGCGGTGGGCGTGCCGAATCCGCCGACCTGGACGGTCATCTCCACGGTGAACAACCTGTCCGGCGCTCGCAACAGCAACACGAACTTCAGCTACGTCACGCCGGCCGGCGCGACGGCGATGAAGTTCCAGCTCGCCGGCGGCACGGGTGACGCGGACCTGTACGTGCGGTTCGGCAGCGCGCCGACCACCACCACGTACGACTGCCGCTCGGCTGGCGCCACCGCCGACGAGTCCTGCGTCATCAACGGCGCGAAGCAGGGCACGTACTACGTCCTCATCAAGGGCTACACGGCCTTCTCCGGCACCACCTGGACGGTGAGCTCCGGCCAGTAGTCCCCGGTAGCAGGTGATTCACACACCGGCGCGGCTGCCCTCGAGGCGGCCGCGCCGGTTGTCTTTTGGGCGGCTCACGCAATGCGTTGCACCGCCGTGTCATCCCTTACGGCATCCAGCTAAAGCAGAACATGCGGGAATCCCTTATTAAATTTCAAATTCCTTAATCACTGGACAAATGGTAAATATCGCACTCTCCGTGAAGCGAGGTGCGCATGCCAGTGAAGTCATACGTTTCCAGCCGCGTTGCTTCTATCGTTTCCCTCCTCCTGGTGTGCGTGGCGTGGAGTGGGGCCCGGGCAGCGGGCTGGTCGCCCGCGCCGCCCATGGCGAATGCCCGTTCCCTGCACAGCACGACCCGGCTGGCGAACGGCAATGTCTTGGTGGCGGGGGGCTACAACATCACGACGGCGTGGAACTACCCGACCGCCGTCGAGCAGTACAGCCCGACGACCAACACGTGGACGGCGGCGGGCACCCTGCTCCGTGGACGCCGGGCCCATGCGGCCACGCTGTTGCAGGACGGCAGGGTGCTCGTCACGGGAGGGGAGAGCGCCAGCGGCACCCTGTCCCAGGCTGAGCTGTACAACCCGGTGACCAACACGTGGACGGCCGCTGCCTCCATGATTGTCGCGCGCGCATTCCATGCGGCCGTCCGGCTCCAGAACGGGAAGGTGCTGGTGACGGGAGGCGCTCCCGTCAATTCCGCGACGAACACGGCCGAGCTGTACGACCCGGCGACCAACACCTGGACCATCGTTTCGGCCATGAGCGCCGCCCGCACGCAGCACAGCGCGGCCCTGCTGGCGGATGGAAGGGTGCTGGTGGCGGGTGGCTACACCGGTGGCCCCCTCTACTGGGCCACTGCCGAGGTGTACAACCCGGCGACCAACTCCTGGTCGCCCGCGGGCTCCATGAGCTCGCCCCGGCTGCTGTTCCCCACGGTGCTCCTCTCCAGCGGCAAGGTGCTGGCGGTGGGGGGCAACTCCGGAGGGGGCGTGCTGGCCAGCGTGGATGCGTACGACCCGGCGACCAATACCTGGGCCGCCGTGGCGTCCATGGGGACGCCTCGCTACATGCACACCGCGACCGTGCTCGCGAATGGCCAGGTCCTGGCGGCGGGAGCCTATGGACGGGACAACTCCGAGGTCTACGCTCCGGCGACCAACACCTGGACGGGCGCAGGAGTGATGAGCAGCACCCGCGGTGAGCACACCGCGACGCTCCTCGCCAACGGGAAGGTCCTGGTGACGGGCGGCAACAGCGGCAACATCCAGCTCGCGACCGCGGACCTGTACTCGCCCGAGACGGGTGGAGACCTGGGCTCGGTGCTGGGCACGGGACTGGCGGCGGGGGACACGTGCACCGCCACCAACGAGTCCACGCCCGCGTGCAGCGCCGGCAGCACCGCGCCGGACCGGAGCTTCACGTGGACGGCGCCCTCGTCCGGCACCTTCACCGTGTCGACGACGGGCTCCAACTTCGACACCGTGCTGTCCCTCTTCGACGCGAACACGGGCGCGGCGCTCGGGTGCAACGACGACGTGAGTAGCACCAACTTCCAGTCGTCCATCGCCGTGCCACTCACGGTGGGCCAGCGGATTCGCATCGTCGTGGATGGCTACCGGGCGCGGTGCGGCACCCTCTCGCTCAACATCCAGTAGTCGCAGTCAGGGCGGGGCGCTCCCGGGGACGCCGGGGGCGCGGGGGATTCCTGTCTGTTCAAACCCGGCATGGAGGCTTGCCATGAATCTGAGACGGCTGTGCAGCATCTTCGTCGTGCCCGCGCTGCTGGCGACCGGCTGTGGAGCACTGGAGGACTCGAAGGCCGTTGACGTCGAGGCACGGGAGGCGGCGAGCGCGGACCTCGCCACGTCGGCCGTCTTCTCGGGCACGGTGCTCAACGAGGCAGGCGCCGTGCAGGCGGGCGTCACGGTGGTCATCAACGGAGTCTCCCGGACCACGGACACCAACGGCCGGTACGTCATGTCCGTCGTGGCGTCGACCAGCGGCTACAACCTCACCCTCCGGAAGAACGGGCTGGCCTCGACGACCGAGTTCTACTCAGCGGGCAAGACGAACAACAGCCACACCCTGCAGACAGGCTTCGTGCAGGCCATCTCCCCGACGGTGGACAACACGGTGACCGCGCCCGGAGGCGTGAAGGTGACGCTGAAGGCGAACACGCTCGTCAACGCCAGCGGCGTGCCGGCCACGGGCCCGGTCAGCATCACCGTCGCGAGCTATGACCCGATGCGCATGCCGGGCGACTTCACGGCGGTGAACTCCGGCGGGCAGCAGGTCGCGCTCGAATCCGTGGGCGCTGTCTTCATTGGTGCCACGGATTCCAGCGGCCAGGCGCTCAAGCTGGCGGCGGGTGCCACCGCGACGGGCTTCATCCCCGTGCCCTCGCAGGTGGGCAGCATGCCGCCGTGCGTCTTCGACGGCACCTGCCGGCTCGCGATGTGGAAGTTCAACGAGACCACGGGCAAGTGGGAGGAGAAGTCCGCCAACATGCAGGTCACCGCGGCGGGCACCACCTTCACCATGCAGGGTCAGAGCAGCGTCTCCGGCCTGTCGCCCACCGCCGTCCCCATCATCTCGGGCGAGCTGGGCATCTGGAACGCGGACATCGAGAAGAGCCAGCCCGCCTGCACCATCATCGAGCTCGTGGGCTTCCCGCTGGAGTGCTTCGGCACGGCGGGCTCCGTCCGGTTCAACCTCAAGCTGCCCAACGCGGCGGGCACGCTCATTGCGCGCACCGACACGCTGTCCACGGCGTCTCCCTTCATCGTGCTCTACAACATCCGCGCGAACGCCGTGCAGGAGGTGGGCCTCCAGTTCCCGTCCGGCGTCCCCACGGCCTGCGCGAAGAACCTGGACATCTCCTCCACGCCCGCCGCCGAGACCGGCTACCCGCTGTACACGCCCGCGGGCGGAGTCACCCGGTTCAACTCGGGCGCTCCTTGGGGGAAGACCGGCTTCCCGACGGACGCGGGCGGCAGCTTGATCAACCTCGACGACGTGGTCGGACAAACGCACCCCTGCAAGTCGCACGTGCAGTTCATGACGCAGCTGTAGTCCCTCCCCCGCGCGGCCTGTCCCCTGAAGCCCTGGGGGGACAGGCCGCTCCTCCATCACGACGCACGCGGCACCCGGTTGAGGAGACACCCGATGAACAAGGATTGTTGCTGGAGCAGCCTTCTTCTTGGTGCTTGCGCTGTCCTGAGCCTGGCCTGCGGTGAAGGCCCTCTGCCCGAGGAGGAACAGGCGGGTGCTGGCAGCCCAGCGGACGAGGTCGGCTCCGTGGCGGAAGCGAGCCAGGCGCTGACCGACGAGCTCGGCTCGGTGCTGGGCTCACCCGTCACCGCGAACAATACGTGCGGAGCGGTCAATGAACACACGCCCATCTGCGCCACCCTCACCAATGCCCCCGACCGTTCCTATTACTGGACCGCGCCCTTCACCGGCACGTTCACCTTCACCACGGCGGGCTCAGCCCTCGATACGGTGCTCTGGGTTCTCGATGCGTCCACCAATGCGTCGCTGGGCTGCAGCGATGATGTGAACGGCACGTACCAGTCCTCCGTGACGGTGAACCTCACCGTCCGCACGCGGGTCAAAATCGTGGTCGATGGCTACAACACCCGCTGCGGCAACTTCGTGCTCAACATCACCTCGCCGACCTTCGCGAGCTGCGCGGCGGTGAAGGCCGCGAATCCAAACGCTCCGGATGGGGAGTACGTCATCAACCCGCCCGGCGCCGGGCCCATCTCCGCCTACTGCGACATGCGGCTGGGGGTCGAGCTCTGCACGGAAGTCGCGGGCGTTCACAGTGGGAGGACGCGTGAGGGCTCGGGCCTCGCCTACGTCATGACGAGCGTGCTCGACCGCGCCTCCGGGCTCTGCTCCATGTGGGCCCTCCGCGTCGCTAGCGATAACAATCCAATCACCTCACTCAGCGCCGCTGGGAACCCGAGCATGGGGACCTGTCAGGCCCTGGGCTTCGTGGGGGATGGGACGTTCAGCTACTGCAAGTTCGGTAGCTATGAGGGGACCTGCGGCTACGACGTGAGCAACGGCTATTATCGATATGGCAATTCCTGCACGGGCTGTACCTTGAACGAGGGCTACTACCCCTCGTACCGGCGCCAGGGCCCGATGATGGTTGCCTCGGTCCTCTCGAACATGGATGGCAGCATCCGTTCGAGCTGTCGCACGCGCTGACGGGTTCCAGAGGGCCTCGGAAAGAAGGTGGGGCTCCTCGGAATGGGGCCCTACCTTCCCGGTCAGGCGGGCTGCGTTCTCGCTCGGCGGCTTCCCGGGTCCGGTGCCACCTGCTTCTCGGGAGTCACCGGGAGCCCTGCTTGTGTCGCGTCGCCCCCCGGGGCAGCATCCGGTTACCACTCCGATGCGCCCCCCTCGCCCCGCTCTGCTCGCCCTCGTGGTCCTCGCCCTGATTGCGGCGGCCGCGGGAATCACCTTCTCGCTGCGCTCCCCTCCTCCGGAGCCCGCGCCTGCCGCCGCCGCTCCCGCGCCCGCCGCGCCCACCGTGACGGCGAGCGCCCCCGCGACTCCGGCGCCCGCGCCCGCACCCGCACCCGCGCAGGCCGCCGCACACCCCGCGAACACCTACGTCGGCTCCAAGGCCTGCAGCGAGTGCCACGAGGACGAGCACGCCGCGTGGAGCAAGGACTGGCACTCGCGCGCGCTGTCTCCGGCCACGCAGAAGTTCGTCGTCGGCAACTTCCGCAATGCGCACTTCAAGGGTGACTCCAGCGAGGCGTGGATGCGCCGCGACGCGGACAAGCACCTCATGCGCACCCGTGGCGCCGACGGCGAGCTCGCCGAGTTCCCCGTGAACTGGGTCGTCGGCGGCAAGCGCATGCAGGACCCCGTCACCATCCTCCCCGACGGCCGCTGGCAGGTGCTCCCCGTCTACTTCCACGTCACCGGCAAGGGCGAGTGGGTGGACTACTCCGAGACGAAGCAGGGCGCCCTCACCCCGGACCACCCCTTCTTCTGGGCCAACTTCCGCCGCAGCGCGCAGCACGCGTGCCTCGACTGCCACGTCACCGGGCTCGAGGCGAGCTACGACCGCGACGCGAAGACCTGGGCCACGAAGTTCACCGACCACGGCGTCGCCTGCGAGAGCTGCCACGGCCCCGGCGCGCGCCACGCCGACTCGCAGGACCCGAAGGACATCATCCAGCCGTCGAAGCTCTCCAACGCGGAGGCCCTCGCCGTCTGCGCCCAGTGCCACGGCCCGCGCCGCCCGCTGTTCCCCATCCTCGACGGTGCCCACCGCTTCCGGCCCGGCCAGCGCTACGACGACTACTACCAGCCAATCGTCCTCATGGTCGGCAACGAGCGCTCCGGCGACTACTTCACAGACGGCCGCCCGAGCACCTCCAGCTTCGAGTACCAGGCCCTCATCCAGTCCAAGTGCCACCTCCAGGGCGGAGCCACCTGCCTCACCTGCCACACCGCGCCCCACGAGAAGCACGCCGCCAACGAGCTCGAGCAGCCCAAGCCGGGCAAGACGCCGGCCCACGTCTCCGTCAGCGCCTCCACCTGCCATCAGTGCCACGAGGACGTCTTCGCCCAGGGCAAGGCGCACACGCACCACACCGCCCGCGCGGCCAATGACTGTCTGTCCTGCCACATGCCGCCCGTCGTCTCCGGCGTGCTCGACAAGTTCGCCGACCACGCCATCGACGTACCCGCGCCGGACAACACGAGCCGCCACGAAATCCCCAACGCCTGCAACACCTGCCACACGAAGGAGAAGCCCGAGGCCATGTCCCAGGCGCTCCTGAAGTGGTGGCCGCGGGCCGGCACGCGCCAGCAGCGCCGCCTGAGGCTGGCCGATGCCTTCGACGACAAGACGGCCGCCACCAGCCGCCCCGCGCTGGAGGCCGTGCTCGCGGACACCACCGAGGCTCCGTCGCTGCGCGGCGTGGCCGCGAAGCTGCTGGCCCGCCGCTTCAAGCATGACGCCGTGCCCGCCCTGCGCGCGGCGCTGAAGGGCACCACGGACAGCCTGCTGCGCTCGGACATCATCGACGGCCTGGGCGCGGCGGGCGCGCGCGAGGCCGCGAATGACCTGGTGCCGCTCCTCACGGACAGCTCGCTCTGGGTGCGGCAGGCCGCCGCGCTGACGATGGCGGGCCTCGGAGACCTGCGCGCGGTGCCCACGCTGGAGGCCCTGGCCAGCCGGCCGGAGACGTCCGGGCTGGTGCAGCCGCACATCATGCTCGGCCAACTCGCCATCCGCCGGAAGGACCTGACCACCGCCACCCGCGAGTTCGAGCGCGCGCTGGACCTCCAGCCCTACAACGCCGAGGCCCTCGTGAGGCTCGCGGACCTGTACGTCGTGCAGGGCCAGCCGCAGCGCGGCCAGGAGCGGCTGGAGGAGGCCCTGCGCTTCGACCCGCAGAGCCGCGCCGCGAAGCAGCGCCTCAACATGCTCCGCCAGGGGCAGTGAGCCGACGCACACGGCAGGCCGCGGAGCGCCGCCAGTAGAGGGCTCCGCGACTCCCGCGCCCGGGCCGCGTCAGCGCAACAGGGCCCGGACCGCGCCAGCGCCCGGGCAGTGATGAGCTCGACGCTTCGGGCCGGGCCGCAGCATTCGCAACACAGTCGCGCATGCCGCGGCGCTCCTGTCGCCTGACAGCGATTGCAGCATCCACTGCTGAGCAACCGGCGCGCATCATTTGTCCACCGGACGCAAGGTTGCCCACGGGAACGTGGTCGAGGGAGTGCGCGGCGCATACCTCTGGGCGCGCCCCATGAATGCCCTGCTGCTCGCAGCCCTGCTTTCCCGCACCGGCGTGTTGCCCGGACTGCTGCTCGCACAGGCAGACCCCGGTACCGTGCGGCAGTCGACACCCGCCGCGCCGTCCACGCCCGCGCCCCTGGGTCCCCAGGCTCCAGCTCCGGAGAAGAGCCCCACTGGCGACACCGGCCCCCTGCCGCCACCCATGCAGTTCCAGGTGTCGGACCCGCTGCTGGAGCCCGTGCCTCCCGCGCCCGTGCAGGTGTCCTCGTGGCGCGAGGCGCTGGACCTGCTCCGCCAGCGCTCCACGAATTTGCGCAGCGCGCTCGCCCAGGTGCAGTCCGCGGTGGGGCTGCACCGCATCGCCCTCGCGGGCCTGCTGCCCACCGTCACCGGCGCCGTGTCCCTCACCTACAACGTGGCCTACCCCTCGGCGACGGGCCTCACGGGCGGCGGAGGTGGCATTGGCGGCGGCGTTGGAGGCGGGGGCGGCGGCGGGACGACGGGCGGCTCATCCAGCCTGCGTACCACCGTGCCGCTCGTCGCGGGCACGCTGACCGCGTCGGTGCCGCTCCTGGATTTGCAGGCCCTGGCCGCAGTGCACACCGCGAAGGAGTCCGAGCGCACCGCGATGCTGACCCTCGCGGAGACTCGACGCGCGCTCACCGGGGCGCTCGCGCAGGCGCTCGTGCTGGTGTCCGCGCGAGAGCGACTGGCCGAGGTCAACCGCGTCAACCTCCGCACCGCGCTGGAGCGACTGGCCCAGGCCCAGCGGCGTCTGGAATTGGGCGCGGGCACCCGGCTGGACGTGGTGCGCGTGCAACAGGACGCGGAGTCGGCGCGCACGCTGGTGGTGACGGGCGACGAGCAACTGCGGCAGGCGCGCGAGGCGCTCGGTCTGACGCTGGGCATGCCGGAGGCGGTGGGCCTGGCTCGTGGCGTCCGGCTGGAGGCACTGCTCCTGACGGCGCGCGATGACTGCCAGCGCCTGACGGATTTGGAGCAGCGTCCGGACGTCGCGACGGCGCGCAGCCGCCTCGCCGCGGCCGAGTCACAGATTACGGAGGTGAAGCGCAGCTACCTGCCCACGCTGGAGCTGAACAGCACCGCGGTGGCCCTCACCGTGAAGGATGGCTTCGCGGAGGTGCCGGTGTGGAATGTCGGCGCCAGCCTCGTGCTGCCCTTCTGGGAGGGCGGCGCGCGCGAGGGCCGGCTGCGGCAGACGCGCGCCGAGGCGGAGGTGGCGCGGCAGGACGTGGTGGAATTGCAGCGCAACGTCTCGGTGGAGGTGGCCCAGGCGAGGCGCGCGGTGGAGGTGGCCGCGGCGGCCCGCGACATCGCGGACCGCGAGCGCAAGCTCGCCGAGGAGAATGACAGGCTCACCCGCCGCAGCTTCGAGGTGGGCACCGGCACCAGCCTGGAGCTCATCCAGGCCGCGGCCGCGCTGCGGCAGGCGGAGCTGGCCCTGGTGGTGCGCGAGTTCGAGCTGGAGCAGGCGCGGGTCCAGGCATTCCTGGCGGAGGCGGCATGCAACTGGTGAGGAGTTGGAGCGTGGGGCTCGTGGCCCTCGCGCTGATGTCGTCGGCGTGCAAGGGCTCGAAGGAGGACGGTCCCCAGGGCGGACAGGGCGGCGCGGCGAAGGCCATGCCCGTCCAGGTGCAGCCCCTGGCCCCGGGCGAGGTGCGAGACACCAGCGAGTACCTGGGCACGCTCATCTCCCGCCGCAGCATCACCGTCTTCCCGCAGGTCGCCGGCTACGTGCAGGAGATTCCCCTCAAGCCCGGTGCCCGGGTGAAGGAGGGCGACGTGCTGCTGGTGGTGGACCCGCGCCAGCAGCGCGCGGGCCTGCGCGCCACCCAGGCCCAGCAGGCCTCCGCGCGAGCCCAGCGCGAGTTCGCGGAGAGCACCCGCAAGCGCAGCGAGCAGCTCCTGAAGGAAGGCCTCCTCAGCCGCCAGGACTATGACCAGACCGTGGCCCAGGCCCAGCAGGCCGAGGCCAGCGCGCGCGCCCTCGAGGCGCAAATCACGGCGCAGGAGGTGCAGCTCGGCTTCTACAAGGTGAGCGCGCCCTTCGCCGGCGTGGTGGGCAACTACCCCGTGAAGGTGGGGGACTTCGTCACGCCGCAGACGCCCCTCACGCAGCTCGACCAGAGCCGCGCGCTGGAGGTGTCCGTGCAAGTCCCCGTCGAGCGGGCCCGGGACATCGAGATGGGCAGCACGCCGGTGGAGATATTGGACCCGGACGGCAAGGTGCTGGTGTCCGCGCCCGTCTTCTTCATCGCCCCGACGCCCAGCCCGGCCACGCAGCTCGTCGAGGTGAAGGGCGCGTTCGACAACACCGTGGGCCTGCGGGCCGGGCAGCTCGTGCGAGCGCGCGTGGTGTACGAGACGCGCGACGCGCTCCAGGTGCCCACCTTCGCGGTGACGCGCATCAGCAGCCAGTCCTTCGTCTACGTGGTGGGCCAGGGCGACGGCGGCACGGTGGCCCAGCGCGCGCCCGTGACGTTGGGCCAGGTCTCCGGCAATGCCTACGAAGTCCTCGGCGGGCTCGACGCCGGCACGCAGGTGGTGGTCAGCGGCCTCCAGCTCCTGCGCGACGGCCAGCCCATCCAGCCCACGCCCGCGAAGCAGGAAGCGCAGGACGGCCAGCACGGAGTCGGCGGCAGCGGCGGTCATCCGCGGGGTTCTCAACCGGACGGCGGCTCGACTCCGGCGCAGTGAGGAGAAGGCATGTTCACCGACTTCTTCATCCGCCGCCCCGTCTTCTCCAGCGTGGTGTCCATCATCATCACGCTGGTGGGCGTCATCTCCATTCCGGCGCTGCCCGTCGAGCAGTACCCGGACCTGTCGCTGCCCGTGGTGCAGGTGTCGGCGAACTACATCGGCGCGTCCGCGGAGACGGTGGAGAGCGCCGTCACCACGGTGCTGGAGCGCCAGCTCAACGGCGTGCAGGGGATGCGCTACATCTCCTCCACCAGCAGCAACACCGGGCAGAGCAGCATCAACGTCACCTTCGAGCAGGGACGCAGCCTGGACATCGCCGCGGTGGATGTCCAGAACCGCGTGGCCACCGCGTCCGCGCAGCTCCCCGCCGCGGTGAATGCGCTGGGCATCACCGTCAACAAGGCGCAGACGCAGCTCCTCATGGCCTTCGGCCTGTTCGACCGGGAGAACCGCTACGACACGGGCTTCCTCAGCAACTACGCGGACGTCTACATCCGCGACGCGCTCCTGCGCGTGAAGGGCGTGGGCGACGTGCGCATCTTCGGCGAGCGCCGCTTCGCCATGCGCCTGTGGTTGGACCCCACGGAGCTGGCGCGACGGGGACTGGCCGCGACGGACGTCGTGAATGCGCTGCGCGCGCAGAACGTGCAGGTGGGCGCGGGCCAGGTGGGGCAGGCGCCCGCGCCGCCGGGACAGGCGTACCAGTTCACCCTGCGCGTGCAGGGCCAGCTCACCACGGCGGAGCAGTTCGGCGAAATCGTCGTGCAGCGCGGGCAGGACGGCTCGCTGGTGCGGCTGAAGGACGTGGGCCGCGCGGAGCTGGGCGCGGAGAACTACGGGCAGCTCCTGCGCTTCAACGGCCGTGATGCGGTGGGCCTCGGCATCTTCCAGCTCCCGGGCTCCAACGCGCTGGAGGTGCGCGACGGCGTCATCAAGGAACTGGAGCGCCTCGAGGCCAACTTCCCGCCGGGAATGGCGTACCAGCGCGCCTTCGACACCACCGCCGCGGTGCAGGCGTCCATCGAAGAGGTGCTCACCACGCTGGGCGAGGCCATCCTCCTGGTGGTGCTGGTGGTGTTCATCTTCCTGCACGGCTGGCGCAGCGTGCTGGTGGTGGCCACCACGCTGCCGGTGTCGCTGGTGGGTACGTTCCTCTTCGTCAACGCGTTCGGCTTCTCCATCAACACGCTGACGCTCTTCGGCCTCACCCTGGCCACGGGCCTCGTGGTGGATGACGCCATCATCGTCATCGAGAACGTCGAGCGCACCATGGAGCACGACAACGTGGACGCTCGCGAGGCCACGCACCGGGGCATGAGACAGGTGGCCGGCGCGCTGGTGGCGATTGCGCTCGTGCTCTCCGCGGTGTTCGTCCCCGTGTCCTTCTTCCCCGGCACCACAGGCATCATCTACCGGCAGTTCGCCCTCACCCTCGCCTTCTCCATCAGCCTCTCCGCGCTGGTGGCCCTCACGCTGTCACCCGCGCTGTGCGCGCTGCTCCTCAAGCCGAACGAGGGCCAGAAGTGGCGCGTGTTCCGCGCGTTCGACCGGGGGCTGGAGAGGTTCCGCGACGCGTACGGGCGGCTGCTGGTGAAGCTCACCGGGCCGCTGAAGTGGCCGGTGGCCATCGCCTTCGTGGTGTGCCTCGCGGGCACGCTGCTCGTGTACCGCCTCACGCCCAGCGGCTTCATCCCCGGCGAGGACCAGGGCTACCTCATCGTCGCGGTGCAGGGCCCGGAGGGCACGTCGCTGGACTACACGCGCCAGGTGCTCCTCCAGGCGGAAGGCGTGCTGCGCAAGCAGGCCGAGGTGCAGGACATCTTCACCGTGGGCGGCTTCTCGCTGCTGGGCACCGGCGCCAACTACGGCACCCTCTTCGTCAACCTGCACCCGTGGGACGAGCGCACGAAGCGCGAGCAGAGCGTGGCGGGCATCGTGGAGCGGCTGCGCGGCCCGCTGCTGGGCATCGGCGGCGCGCGCGTGCTGCCCTTCGAGCCGCCCGCCATCCGCGGCGTGGGCAGCGTGGGCGGCTTCGAGTTCGTCCTCGAGGACCAGCAGGGCGGCCGCTCGCTGGCGGAATTGGCGCAGACGACGGAGAACCTCGTGGCGCGCGCCAGCCAGGACCCGGGCCTGCGCGGAGTCTTCTCCTCGTACACCGCCAGCACGCCGCTCCTGGACGTGCAGGTGGACCGCGAGAAGGCGCTGGCGCTGGGCGTGCCGCTGGACTCGGTCTTCTCCACCCTGCAGGTGTACCTGGGCAGCCAGTACGTGAATGACTTCACCTTCGCCAGCCGCGTGTACCGCGTCTACGTGCAGGCGGCGATGCCGTTCCGCAACGAGCCCAGGGACATCAACGCGCTCTACGTGCGCGCGTCCTCGGGGCAGATGGTGCCGCTGGAGTCGCTCGTGCGCGTGAAGCCGATAACGAGCGCGCAGAACATCCAGCACTACAACCTCTTCCGCTCGGCGGGAATCAACGGTCAGGCGGCGCCGGGCCGCAGCACCGGACAGGCACTGGACGACATGGAGCGCGTGGCGCGCCAGTCCCTGCCCGCCGGCTACACCTTCGAGTGGACGGGCCTGTCGCAGGAGCAGAAGCAGGCCGGCAGCAGCGTGCTGCTCATCTTCGGCCTGGGCGTCATCTTCGTCTTCCTGGTGCTGTCCGCGCAGTACGAGAGCTTCGCGCTGCCCGCCGTCATCCTCCTCGGCGTGCCGGTGGCCATGCTGGGAGCGCTCGGGCTGCAGAACCTGCGAGGTCTCCAGAACGACGTGTTCTGTCAGGTGGGGCTCGTCATGCTGGTGGGCCTGGCCAGCAAGAACGCCATCCTCATCGTCGAGTTCGCCGAGCAGCTCCGGAGCCAGGGCCAGGGCGTGGTGGACTCCGCCATCTTCGCCGCGCAGACGCGCCTGCGCCCCATCCTGATGACGTCCTTCGCCTTCCTCATGGGCGTGGTGCCGCTGATGCTCGCCAGCGGCGCGGGCGCCTCGGCGCGCAAGTCATTGGGGACCACTGTCTTCGGGGGCATGTTGCTGTCCACCTTCGTCAACCTCATCTTCATCCCCGTGCTGTACGTGCTGGTGGAGTCGGCCCGCTCACACTTGCGCAGACATCACCCGCCCCGCCCGCCTCCTCCCGAGGAAGTCCCCGCCCAGCCAAAACCCGCCTGAGCCTCCTTCCGGGCTCCTCGCCCGGAGTCTCTACCCTCGCGGAGGTATTCGAGGGCACCGGAGCACCCGCTATATCCAACGGCGTAAGGACCGCTCCTTGCGCCGTTTCAATGGATGGGGGCGGAGCGCGAAGGCACGGCGCTCCGGAGGCCTGGGCATGCAGGCGATTCGCAACAGGACTTCAGGACCGCGAGGCATTCCCGGTCAGGGCCCCCGTGAAACAAGAAAAACAAGCAATACCAAGATTAATCAGACACAGGGTTGTCATCGACCCGTGTCCGACACCAGAGAGGCCTTGTTATTCTTTGAGGCCTCAATGGCAAACTCCACTCGCCTCGATGACCAACGCCAGCGACTCTACGCACTGAAGCGGGCGCCGGCCTTACGCCACACCAGCAACACGGTGCTGTTGCAGTTGCTGGAGAAGGCTCGGGAGGTCCGCTGGGCGAAGGACGCGGTGGTGTGCGAGGAGGAGCGGGACGCGGAGGGCTTCTTCCTGCTGCTGGACGGCGAGCTGGACGTGCGCCGGGGCGGGGAGAGTCTCCTGACGCTGAGGTCCGTCACGCCGCTGGGCGTGGAGGCGCTGGTGGCCGGGAGGTACGCCGTCACCGCGAGGGCGGCCGCCGAGTCGCGCGGTCTCTTCTTCCCACGCGACACCGTCTGGGAGCTGGTGCGCTCGCGCGCGGGGCTGAGGCAGAACCTGGGCGCCCACGCGGCGGAGCGGCCCCGGCCCGAGGCGCTGCACGAGTGCGCGGAGGTGGTGGCCTTCGAGAGCGACGTGCCGGACGCGCCGCTGTCCACGCTCATCGCGCTGGTGGCGAAGGTGCTCGTCCAGGACTTCGGGGACCGGGTGCTGGTGCTGCGCAGGGGAGACGGGGACGTCGAAGTCTCACAGGGCGCGGACGGCGTGCTCCATGCATCGGCGCCGGAGCTGTCGGCGGGCCTGCTCCAGCGGCTGTCGCGCGAGCACGGCGCGCACTACGTCTTCCTGGATGGCTGCCGCCACACCGGCGCCACGCCGGGCAAGACGGTGCGGCTCGTCCCCGGTCCCCAGCACGCGCGGCCTCCGCTCCCCCAGGGGCACCGGGTGCTGCCGACGGTGGTCATCGACCCGGAGCGTCCCTCGCGCGGCGCCGAGCTGGGCGGACCGCCTCGGCAGGACGGCGCGGACACACGGGTGCTGCCGGCGTGCTGGCTGCGGCTGGGCCTGGAGCGGCTCGCGTCGCTGCCGGTGGACGCGCGCCCGCTGGAGGACGTGGAGCTGACCGACGCGGAGCTGGATGCGCTGTCGCGCTGGGCCCGGGCCATCAGCCACCGGCGCGTGGGGCTGGCGCTCAGCGGCGGCGGCGTGTGGGGCTTCTATCACGTGTTCATCCTGCGCTGGCTGGTGGGCAATGGCATCCCCATCGACTTCATCAGCGGGGCCAGCATGGGCTCGCTGGTGGGCGCGTACTTCTGCGGCAGCGCGTTGGATGGGAAGAGCGGACTGCCGGGGCTGCTGCGCCTGGAGGAGCGCGCGGTGAATCGCCAGCTCTCGCTGGCAGCCACCGGCGCGGTGGTGACGTCGTACGCGCTGGAGCGCTTCGTGCGTCAGGACCTCGGAGACCTCTCACTGGAGGAGCTGTCCATCCGCTTCCTGCCGGTGGCCACGGACCTGACGAACGGCCACTGCGTGGCGCTGGAGCGTGGGTCGGTGGCCATGGGCGTGCGCGCCAGCGGCTCGGCGCCCGGCGTCTTCGCGCCCACGCTGGTGCCGCCCGCGCGCTATGTGGACGGCGCCTTCACCAGCATGGTGCCGGCCAACGTGCTGGTGAGCGCGGGGGCGGACCTCATCTTCACCAGCAACATCTTCCCCTTCGGCGTGCGTGAGTCGTCCTTCATGCCGCGCTCGGGAGTGGGCCGCTTCCTCGCGGGCCTCAACCCGGTGTCGCGCGCGTTGGACCTGGTGGCCAGCGGCGTGCTGCTGCTGCACCGGAGCGGAGGCGCGGAGGCGCTGCTCGCGGACGTCAGCTACGACATCCCCTCGGCGGAACTGCCGCTGCTCACCGCCATGGACTTCACGCGAGCAAGGGACATCCTGGACCGGGCAGCCTCGGACGGCGCGCTGGCGCAGAAGCTGGAGGAACTGAAGGCGCACTGGCAGCAGGTGAAGACGCGTGCCAGTCCGCACCAGCCGCATCCCGGCGGAAGGTGGGCGGCATGATTCCCGTCCGCATCCTCGGCACCGCGAGCGTCCTGCCCGGCCCCGCCGTGACGACGGCGGAGTTGTGCGCGCGGGTGGGCCGTGACGCCTCGGAGGTGGAGCGGAAGACGGGCATCCACACCCGGCACTTCGCACCACCGGGCACGAAGGCCGCGGACGTGGCGGCCACCGCGCTGCGCGGCGCGCTGGAGTCCGCGGGGCTGGAGGCGAAGGCGCTGCGCCGCATCCTCTGTGTCACCTCCATGGGCGGAGACGTCACCACGCCCGCCACGGCCAACCGCGTGGCGGCGGCGCTGGGCCTCTCCGGAAGCTGTGACGCCATGGACGTGAGCAACGCGTGCATGGGCTTCCTCAGTGCCTTCGACCTCGCCGCGCGCTCGGTGGCGACGGGCTGGGGGCCGGTGGGCATCGTCTCGGTGGAGCTGCTGTCGCGCACCACCACGCCGGAGGACCCGCGCCCCTACCTGGTGCTGGGCGACGCTGCCGCGGCGGCGGTGCTCGGCGCGGCGCGACCCGGCGAGGGCGTGCTGGGCGTGGCGCTGGGCAACGACGGCACGCTGCCCACGGACGTGGTGCTGGAGAACCCGCACGTCACCGGCAGGCCGGAGCGGATGCGCTTCCTCACGGCCAGCAAGGACATGACACGCGTGGCGCTGGACGCGCTGCTGACAGCCGCGCGCTCGGTGCTGGACGAGGCGGGCGTGGCCCTGCGCGACGTGGAGTGGGTGCTCACGCACCAGCCCAACGGCAGCATGCTGGAGGCCATCCTCCGCGCCATGGAGGTGGGGCCGGAGCGAAGCGTGCGCGTGGTGGACACGGTGGGCAGCGTGGGCTCCGCGTCGCTGGGCGTGGGACTGGACCGGCTCCTGCGCACGCGGCCGGTGAAGGCAGGAGACAGGATTCTGCTGGTGGGCGTGGGCGCGGGCGTCGCGCACGGCGCGGTGCTGTACCGGGTGGGTGGATGAGACGCGCGGGAGGTCTGCCGCTGGCCGCGTGGCTGGCCACCTTCCGGCTGCTCCGCCGCTACCATCGCTATGACGTCGTCAACCTGGAGCCGCTGCTACGTCCCGGCGCGAAGCTCATCGTCGGCTACCACGGGCGGCCCCTGGCCGTTGATTTGTGCATGCTGACGGTGACGCTCTACGAGCACCTGGGCTACCTGCCGCACGGCGTGGCCCACGGCGCCTTCGAGCGGATTCCAGGCATGCGCGCGGTGGCGGACGGGCTGGGCTTCGTCACGGGAGACGACCCGCGACTGGCGGAGGCGGTGGCGCGCGGCGAGCACGTGCTGCTGCAACCCGGTGGCACGCGAGAGGGCTGCCGGAGCTTCCGCCACCGCTACCGCGTGGACTGGGGCGAGCGGCTGGGCTACCTGCGACTCGCGGTGCGCTACCGGCTGCCGATTGTCCCCGTGGGTGGCAGCGGCATGGACGATGCGTACGTGGGCCTCAACGACGGGTATGGGTTGGGACGGCGGGTGGGGATGCCGGCGCGTCTGCCATTGTGGCTGGGCGTCGGAGCGACGGGGCTGTGGCCCATTTCACTGCCCTTCCCCGTGAAGATGACACAGTGGGTGGGTGAGCCGATGACGCGCCACCTGGAGCCCGGCTTCGACGCGAATGACCGGGGTGCGATGCTGACGGCCCATTACGAGGTTGCAGGTTCTGTGCAGACGTTGCTGGACAGGGCGCGCTCGCGAAGTCGCTGAGCGCGGCAGGGGCCAGGGGAAGGCAGAAGTCCATGAGTCGCAGTGTGGAGGATGAGGCGGCGAGCGCCTCGCGGTGGGCGCTCGTCCTTGGCGCCTCGTCAGGCACGGGCGCGGCCATCGCGGAGGCGGTGGCGCAGCGGCCCGGGCTGGATGTCTTCGGCATCCATCGCGGCCGTTACGTGGACGCCGCGGCGCGGATGGAGCGCACCGTGCGGGAGGCCGGACGCCGCGCGGTGCTGTGGCAGGCGGACGCGTCCACGCCCGAGGCCGCCGAGGCCGGCGTGGAGGCGCTGCGACAGGCGGCGGGCCCTCGCAGCGTGAAGCTCTTCGTCCATTCGATTGCGGGTGCCTCGGTGGGGCAATTCCTGTCGGAGGGCGAGGACCGGCTGCACGCGCGCCGCATCCGCCGCACCTTCGACACCATGGCGCACTCGTTCGTGTACTGGGCGCAGGCGCTGGTGGCGGCGGACATGCTGGCCCCGGAGGCGCGGCTGCTCGGCCTGCAGAACCCGCTGGACCTCACGCATCTGTCCAATACGGGCCTCATCAGCGCCTCCAAGGCGGCGCTGGAGATGTACGTGCAGCACCTGGCGATGGAGCTGGGCCCGCTCGGCCACCGCGTCAACCTGCTCAAGTTCGGCACGGTGATGACGCCCGCGCTGAAGCACGTGTACTCGCCGGAGGCACTGGCCCGGCTGGAGGCCGCGCACGCGCGGATGAACCCGGCCGGGCGCATGTGCACGGTGGAGGAGGTGGCCCGCTTCGTCAGCGTGCTCGCGGGCGATGACGCCGCATGGTTCAACGGCGCCACCATCGACTTCACCGGCGGCATGGCGCTGAAGCTCATCGACCTCGTCCTCAATCCCTGACGGCTTCCGCCTCCAGCCGTCACCCGCTACGCCCTCCCGGGCGGGAGCCCATGTGCGCACGCGAGCACTCCGAGTGCCCCGCGAGCCAGTGGGCCGGCCGTGGTCCACGTCCCACCTTCGCGCGAGCGAGGATGCACGGAGGTGGACATGGCAAGACAGGGACAGGGTGGGAAGAGCAGGCAGCGCTCCGCGCCGGCGGGGCGCACCGCGACGAAGGCGAACAAGCTCCGCGAGGGAAATATCGCCGCCCGGCCGGTACCCACCGGACGCGCTCGGGCCGGGACGGGCGAGAGTACAGCGGGAGAGCCGCCGGACATCCGGAACCTGCCTGCCTGCATCCAGGACATCGTGGTGGCCGCGCAGGACACGGACCCGGGTCCACCGGAGCCGCTCGACTTCCACCAACTCCGCGGCCGGCTCGAGGCGGCTCGCGTCACGCTTCCGCCGATCTACCGCGAGTCGGTCCTCGTGCCGTACCTGCGCGTGCTGGACCAACTGGGCCCGCAGGGCTACTCGGAGGTCTTGAGGCGGGACCCGCATCGCGAGCGCGAGGCGGGGCTGCTGCTCGACGCGGCGAACACGATTCTGCAGAACGGGGAGAACTACCTGCTCGTCGCGACGGACGCCTTCGAGGAGGTCGTGAGTGATTTGTATGACGGCTTCCTCAGCGCGGAGGACCGCCGCGGTGTCGAGCCGCCCGACCTGGGCGTCATCCCTCCGCTGGTGAAGTGGGGCAACCCGCAGTTCGGGCCGTACACGTGGCCGGTGGACGTGACGTCCCAGGTGCTCGACATGGGGGCCGGCATCGTCAACCTGCCTCCGGCCCACGCGAGGACGGGCCTGCTGGCCTGGGCCGCGCTGGGGCACGAGGTGGGCGGGCACGACATCCTGCACGCCGACGTGGGCCTGCCCGAGGAGCTCTCCGAGGCGGTGACCAACCGGCTCGCGTCGGAAGGGCTCGCCACGCTGGGGAACTACTGGGGCGAGCGCATCGATGAAACGGCGTCCGATGTGCTCGGCATCCTCAACATGGGGCCCGCGGCGGGTATCGGCCTCATCGGCTACTTCCGGGGGCTGGACCTCGCGTTCGGTGGACCGGGGAAGCTGCGCAACCGGGGCCCGTCGGCGGACCCGCATCCCGCCGACATCCTGCGGGGCTACCTCGCGGGCTACGTCGTCGCGCGCCTGCGCTTCGACCGGGCGGAGGACTGGGCCAATGTCCTCATCGCGGAGACGGACAAGGACCTGGTCCCCGCGGAGCTGGTGCTGGCGGGGCGGACGGTGACGCCCGCGAACGCGCGCAAGTCCGCCGAGCTCGTCGCGGACACGATTGTGACCTACAAGGCGGCGGCGCTGGAGAACCACTCCCTGGGGTCCATCCAGAACTGGCGCAACCGGGACGAGCAGAAGGTGGAGGTCATGCGGCGCCTGCTCATCTCCGGCATCGGCACGCTCCCCGAGCGCGTCACCGAGGGCATCTACGCCGCGCACATGGTGGCGGCGGGCGTCACGGCAGCGCTGTCCGCGGAGGCGGACGTGCGGAGAATCTTCGACCGGATGCTCCGGCTGCTGAAGCAGATGCACGACCAGAACCCGACCTGGGGCCCGCTCTTCATCCGTCACCGGGGCGACGTCACGCCGCACTACTTCTATCCGTACCCGGCGCGGATGGTGTGAGTCAGAACACGGAGAGGCCGGTGAGGGTGGTGAAGCGGTCCAGCGCCTCCACACCGGCCACCGAGTTCCCCCGCGCATCGAGCCCGGGGCTCCAGACGCAGAGGCCGCAGCGGTTGGGGATGACGGCGATGATGCCGCCGCCCACGCCGCTCTTGCCGGGCAGGCCGACGCGGTAGGCGAACTCACCCGCGGCATCGTAGGTGCCGCAGGTGAGCATCACCGCGTTGACCTGCTTGGCCTGGCTCCGCGTGAGCAACCGCTCTCCACCGGCGCGCTGGCCATGACGGGCCAGGAAGCCGCAGGCGCGAGCGAGGTCCGCGCAGCTCGCGGCGAGGGAGCACTGCCAGAAGTAGTGCTCGAGCACCTGGGCGACGGGGTTCTCGATGTTGCCGTAGCTCGCCATGAAGTGGGCCAGGGCGGCATTGCGGTGGCCGTGCTCGGCCTCGGAGGCGGCGACGACGGGGTCGAAGTCCAGCGCCGGGTTGCCGCTCTCCGCGCGGAGGAACTCGCGCAGGACGCCGCGGGCGTCACCGGTGAGACGGTGCAGCCGGTCGGTAATGACGAGTGCCCCCGCGTTGATGAACGGGTTGCGAGGGATGCCCTGCTCGTATTCGAGCTGGACGAGGGAGTTGAACGGATTGCCCGAGGGCTCCTTGCCGACGCGGCGCCAGACGGCGTCACCGTCTCGGGCCAGGGTGAGGGCGAGGGTGAAGACCTTGGAGATGCTCTGGATGGAGAAGGGCACGCGCCAGTCGCCGACGCCGTGGAGCTGGCCGTCCACGGTGGCCAGCGCCATGCCGAAGCGGCTCGGGTCCACCGCCGCGAGCGCGGGGATGTAGTTGGCCACACGCCCCTGTCCGATGAGCGGCCGGACCGCGGTCATCACCTCGTCGAGAATCGCCTGGTAGTCCATCGCGCGCCCGTCCACCTCGGCGGCGCATGATAGCCGCGCCGCTCAGCGCCAGGGCTTTCGTCCACTTCTGTCCCACTCGATGCCAAGCGCCAGCAACTGCTGGGCGACGCGGTACTCCCAGCCCGGCAGGTGCAGCAACCGCTGGACATGGAACCGGCCGGACGGGCCATCGATGAAGTCTCTGGCCGTCTCGGGGCGTCGACCCCTCAGCTTCTGGTCGAGCGTCCCTTTCTTATACACGTAGGAGGCATGGCCATTCCGCGAGAACTCGACGACGTCGTACTCCGCGAATGAGAGGACGAAGGCACTGACCTCGTTGCGGTCCTTGTCGCCCAGCCGCTGCGCGCGCCGGAAGGCGGCCTGTTGCTCGGGCGGGAGCGCCGCCACCCGGCGGTGCAGCGAGTCGTAGACGGGCGCAGCCAGGTAGCACGTCGTGGAGCGGATGGACCCCAGGTAGCAGAGCCAGAACTCGCGCCGGTCCTCCTCATTCATGCCGTGGTCAAAGAAGAACGCCAGGTCCTGCTGGATGAGCCCAGCCAGGAAGGCCTGGAAGGCCTCAGGCGCGCGCGCCCGGACCCGCGCCCAGGCCGACGCCTGTGCCTGCTGAGACTGCCGGGGGTCTCCGAACTCAGAATCCTTCGAGACAAGCCGCTCAGCCAGCCGAGCGCGGACGAGGTCACTACAGACGCCCTTTGCGCGGCACTCCAACACGGCGGCCACCACCTCGATGCGTGCCTCCATGGGCGCAGGCAGGACATTCGTCTCCGTCCCGGTGAAGGGCAACCATGCCCGTCCCCGTGCATCGTCCATCAGGAACGCCAGACTGACCGTGCGGTCCTCGCGCGCCTTGATACCCAACCGCAGGTGCTCGGCCACGACATGCCCTGCATAAACGCTCGTCGGCCGCAGCCCGGCGCCCCTTAGCGTCTCGACCACTTCGAGCAGCGAATTGTCCATCCACCGGTCGGCGAGCAGTCCCGGGCCTTCCCGCCGCAGCACGCTCTCGACAGGAAGCGGCAAACGCCACCTCGGGTTGCTCGGGGCCTTGCCCGCGAGCTGCGCCCACCTCGCCATCTCCTGCGCATCCCAGTCGGGGCTCCAGTCTCTCAACAACTGGCGCACCAGACGCGGCCAAGATTGAGGACTCCACTCCAAGAACCCACGCATGGGCTCGACGCCAATGAGTTGCCACAGCGCTGGCACCGCGCGCCGCTCTCGGCGGGAGAGGCTGTCGAAGTCCCTCCTCGCTACATGCTCCTTGACCCTGACCTTGTTGATCGACTCGCGCATGCGCTCGACACGCGAGGGCTCGCGCTCGTCCATGCGCTGCTCTGCGGCATCCAGCCGCTGTGACAGCAGCTTGAGTCCACGTTCCGACTGCACCCGGAACGTCTCCAGCTCCGCCTTGAAGGTGCGCTGACGCTCGGAAACCTTCCCCAGCCAGGACTCAAGTCCCATCGGTTTCTCCTACAGTCGAAGGTCTCCGCGGACGCGAATCACCAGGCGGCGGTTGGCCGGCTCGTTGCCGGACATTCCGGGGCGCGGCGCCGTCTGTCCACGCCCCGAGACGACGAAGTTCGAGTCGAGGCACTCACGCTCGTACCCCGCATCCGCGAGCTGGCTGCGCACGGTGAAGAACACCTCCTGGGCCCGCGCGGAGCTGGCCCTGACGTTGTTCTCGAAGCTGGCCGAAGCCACACCGTTTCGCACGCCGCACTCGTTGCTGGTGCCCAGGAACGGCCGGTCGTCCGTGTGGCCCTCCAGGATGATGGTCGGTTCCGCGCCCGCGTCCCGCATGGCGTCCACCGCCTCGCAGACGCGGTGAATCAGCGGCACGGCACCGCGCTCGAACTGGCTTACGTAGGCCTGAGGCGTGCTGCACTGGCCCAGCCCGAACTGGAGGTTCTTGAACTCAATCTCCAGCGAGTTCACCCCGCCATCAAGCCCGCTCAGGGAGATGAACCCTCCATCCAGCGCGGCGTCCAGCGTGATGAGGTCGGCCCGCAGCGCGACCAGCGACGCCTGCACGCCCTCCTTCTGCGAGTCCACCTTGCCGATGGCGGCCTCCTTCTCCTGGATGGCGGCCTGTTGCTGCTTGCGCGCCTCCAGGATGAAGATGACAGCCAACAGGAGGAACACCACGGCGACGCCGGCCATGAGGTCCGCCAGCGAGCGCTCGCTGCCATCCCCCCCGGCACTCATGTGCGCCTCGCTTGCTGCTTCAGCGCATCCTTCAACTCCTTCACTACGTCGGACAGCTCGTCCACTCCCTGGGCAAGCTCACCAGAGGCCGTCTCGGACACGGACGTGAGCTTGTTCATCACCTGCATCCACTGGCTACTCAAGTACTGGACCTGATTCTTGACGGACTCCTCGTAGGTCCGAACCAGTCCAGAGAGCAGAGGGTCCACTCTGTCCAGCGCCTCCTTCTGCGCGGTGAGCAGCTTCCGCTCGTCCTCGACGACGGCGATTCGCCCCGCCGA
Organism: Pyxidicoccus sp. M6; assembly: GCF_055568925.1. Classification (NCBI taxonomy): domain Bacteria; kingdom Pseudomonadati; phylum Myxococcota; class Myxococcia; order Myxococcales; family Myxococcaceae; genus Pyxidicoccus; species Pyxidicoccus sp. M6. The sequence goes on from NZ_CM145714.1 coordinate 12,974,563, forward strand.
CTGCTGCTGGAAGGCGCTCGCTGCCTTGCTGAAGCTGTCCGCCACCTGGGCCATCTGGCTGGTGACCTTGCTGGCGCCGTCCTGCGTCGCGCTGACGCCGCGCGTGGCGGAGACGAGCTGCACGGCGGTCTCTTGAAGCTGCTTCGTGAGCGCCAGCAGCCCGTCCTGCGTCTGCTGCATGCTCCGAGAGAACGCCTCGGAGCGGACGTTCAGGTCCTGCATTCCCACGTTCGCGGCAGCCTGAAGCGCCTTTACATGGTCACCAAGGTTCTCCGACTGACGGACCGTATGGTCCTGGAGGTTCTGCGCGGAGGAGGCAGCGGCCTGCATCAGGGCCTTCGTGCTGCCATTCATTCCCGCGAGCACCTCCTCGAAGCGGCCCACTACTTCGGACACCGTGCCACTGAGCTGCCCCAGCACCTGCTGGTTCTCGGTGTTCAGTCGGCGCGAGGACTCGGTCGAGGCATCCAGCGCCCGCTCAGTGGCTGCCTCCAAACCAGTGCGCACCTGGTCGAAACTGCCCACCATCGAGGTGACCTTCTCCGCGAGCGTGTCGATGGCGCGCTGGTTCTCGCTCCCCCACTGGCGCGCGTTCTCCCCGAGGCTCCTGGAGAGGCTGTCGAACTGGCTCTCCAGCCTCGGGAACACGGCCGTGAGCTGCTCCAACTGGCGAGCCATGTCCTGCGACTGGGAATGGAAGCCTCCGGACACAGAGTCCCTGAGCTGTTCGAGGATTCGACCGAGGTCGTGCTCCTGCCGCTCGGAGAGGGCCTTCTGGATTCCCTCCAGGTGCCCGCGAACCGTGGACATCTCCTGCTGCAAGGTCGTGGCGAAACCAGTGGCAATGGTGCGCTGGAGGTTCTCAGCGATTTCCCGTGCCGTCACCTCGACGGAGGATAGCTGGCGCGTCAGCACGTCACCCACGTGCTCCTTCATCATCGTGCCCAGGTGCGTCTTCACGTCGCCGCCAATCTCCTGGAGGCTGACGTTGACGCTCTCCAGCTTCTCGAGCTGCGAGCACAGCTCCTCGCGCGTCTGGGCCAACTCGGTGCGCAGCGCCCCCAGTGCGTCTCCGCGCGCGTCGGCCCTCAGTACCTCATGCGCGTCGAGCGTGCGGGTCTCCTGCTCGAAGAGCACCCGCATAGCGTCCAGCCGGGCCAGCAGTCGCCGCTCCATGAGCGAGGAGAAGGCCTGGAAGAGGAACGAGCCCGCCAGACCCACGGCGGAGACGAAGAACTTCGCGCCCATACCACCAATGGCCTGGGAGAGCAGGTCCGCCTGGGAGGTCGAGCCCGCAGTGCTGGAGCTCCGCAGCGCCTCCTGCACGGGCATGACGAGCGTGTAGCCGAGGAGGCCGAAAGTCATCACCAGCGCGAGCCCCGTCAGGTTGCGCCCCAGGCCCTGCCCGAACGAATGCCGGAACAGGGCCCGGCACGTCTCGCGCAGCTCCCGGGACGGCGAGGTGCGGATGAGGACGGGCCCCGGCACCTTCTGGCTTCCCGGAGGAAAGACGAGCTGCTCGCGGATGGCGCGCCACAGGGCCCGCGCCTCCACGCGCCCCATAGGCTCGGCGCGCGCGCCCGTGAGCAACGCCTTCAACTGGGACTCCAGCGCCTGGACCGCCCCTATCAGCATACGCCCGCGAAGCGCGGCTGCCGCGTGCGCCAGCACAATCATGCAGAACATCACCGCGACGACCGACAACAGCAGCGTGTCCTGCAACACGTTGGACCAGAAGGTCATGATTCACACCTCCCCTTCACGCTCGGACTCCTGAAGCACCTTCGCGTACTGGCTCGCGTCATCCGGCTCTGGCGACAGGAACCCTCGCGCCATGGCGCGCTTGCGCTCGACGAGCGCGTGCAGTTGCTTGTCGAAGCCCGCATCGGGAGAGCCCCGCCGGTGCAGGAGCGGGTAGTAGACATGCACATTCCGCGTCTGGCCGATGCGGTGTGCCCGGTCCGTGGCCTGGTCTTCCTTAGCGGGGTTCCACCAGCGTCCGTAGTGGATGACGTGGTTGGCGGCCACGATGTTGAGCCCCGCACCCGCTGCAATGGGGCTCAGGATGAGGACGCGGAAGCTGCTGGCCCGGGAGAACGCGTCGATGTGGCGCAGCGCCAGACGCCGGTTCTCCGGGTCCCCGTTGATGATGGGTACCGTGTCGAGGCCGAACTCCTCTTGGATGAGCTGTGCCAGCAGGTCCTGCATGGCACGCGACAGCACGAACACCAGCGCCTTCTCCGGCTCCGCGCCACTACCACCAGCCGCAATCCCCTTGAGCAGCTTCAGGCACAGCGCCGTCTTGGGACTCTCGGAGAGCACCGTCGCGGTGGACAGGCGGCGAGAACCGTGCAGCAGCGCCGGATGCTGGTAGAGCTTCTGGAGAGCGTCGAGCGCCCAGAAGGCGCCCTTCTCCCGGACCTGCGCGCTGATTCTCCGCTCCGCGTCCTCCTGAAAGGACGTCATCTCCACCTCGACGACCTGGGGGAGTTTGGGAGGCAGGTCCTTGAGCGCCTCCGACTTCTCGCGGCGCAGCAGCGTGCAGTCGGACTTGGGGTAGCCGAGTGCCTGACGAAGTGACTGCACGGCGCCGTCGCCCTGGAACCGCTGCCTGAAGGATGCGCGCGTGTCGAAGACGCGGGGCATCCGGCTCTGGATGGCATCGTAGATGGCCCAGATGTCGAGGAGCTCGTTCTCCACGGGAGTCCCCGTCAGGGCGACGGCAAAGCTCCGCTTGAGCGCTCGTGCCGCACGGGAGCGCAGTGTGTCCGGGTTCTTGAGATTGTGGGCCTCGTCGAAGACAACGGCGTCGAAGTCCATCTTCAGCAGCGAGCGTTGGTGGGCGCCGAGCGTCTCGTAGTTGGTGAGGATGAGCTCCTGCCGGGCGAGGAAGACCGTATTGAGCCCGCCGTCGCGCATCACTGCATGCACCCCCGCGCCATGCAGCACGTAGGGCGCGGGCCAGACGTGCGCCTCGAAGAAGCGGTCCAGCTCCTGCTCCCAGTTTTCGAGCAGGATGGTGGGACAAACCACCAAATGCGGGCGCCGCTGGGCAGGAGGTGTCTCCAACTGCCTCAGCGTCAGGAAACACGCGACCTGCAGGGTCTTCCCCAGCCCCATGTCGTCCGCTAGCAGGACGCCCGGCCCTCCGGATTTCGCGTGCTGCCACAGCCACTCGATCCCCGATTTCTGGTGCGGCTTGAGCTGCACGCCGGGCCGAAGCACCCGTGCGAGCGTTTCCCAGGACACGGAATGATGTACCGACTCGGAACGAGTCACCGGAGAAGCAATGCCCCCCTCTTTGATGATTGCGCCTACACGCCCACCTGCCTTCGACGAGCCTCCATTCCCAGACTCCGCTGCGTCCGACTTCCGGTCCGGCGCTTCCGTCACCCCGAGCACGCCACGGAGCTGACTGCCCAGTGCCTCGCTGGCGGGGAAGGGAATGCCCCTCACGAGCAGCGGAGTGGAACCGCCCTGCTTCAAAGCGGCGTCGTTGCGCTGCAACAACTCCAGCGCCTCTTCGCGCGAAGTCAGATGAATCGAACGAGAAGGCCCGCCGTCCTCCGACTCGACCTGGAGCGTGAGCGAGAATCCGTCCTCCTCCACCGCCACGAACCACTCCAGCCCCGAGCCCTCCATCCGCTCGGAGGGCTGCCTGCCCCGTAGTACCTCGAAGCCTTCCACCCGCTCCGAGTACTCGGACAGGTCCAGGAACCCATCCGCATTACGTCCCTCTGGGACGAGACAACCAGGGTCCGAGAACTCGCGCGCCACGTCCCTGGGGAGGCGACGCTGCAACGGACGGACGCGCTCCAGCACCTCTTCGGCGCCCTCGGGGAGCAGCAACGGGCGGTGCGCGTCCCCCGCGATGCCGCCAGAGCGGAGGCTTTCGAGGGGCAGTGGTACCGACGTCCCGTCCTGACGGACGGCGAAAGGTTGGAGGGAGACGACCTTCGGGTTGTCGGACTCGCGCTCCCAGCGCAGTCGCAGCCGTGTGACGGGTTGGGGCTCGAACTTCTGGAGATACCCCGTGGGGGAGAACTGAATCCTCCCCTCCAGCAACCTGGAGGCCGCCTCCAGCCCACTCCGAAGGCGGGCCACGCGCGCAAGCTGCGCGGCAGGCACGGCATGGGTCGCGAAGCCAGCCTCGACACACGCCCAGGCGGCAGTAGGCGTCAGCGGGCGATGAACTCCTTCTCTCTGAGAGACGAACCAGGGCAGGGCCGCTGGAGGCTCGGGAATGGCCTTACCATCCACGCGGATGCGGTATCGCGCCCCCTTCCCTCCAGGAATGCCTACCACCTCGCAGCTCACGTCCTGCTGTTCGAGTTCCAGTAGGTCCATGAGCAGGTGCTGGAGCGTGACCCACTCTTCCTGGAGGGCAGCGCGCTCCTCGTCGTCAGCTCCACCTTCGGTGGGCCGCCCCAGGGCGACCCACTGGCTCATGGAAAAGCGCGCATGGTGTGCGTCTCGCCACCCCCTGGATGCCCATTCCTCCCCACGAAGCGCAACGCGAGACGCAAGCTCGCGAGGAAGATCCTTCAAGGAAACACACAACGTGTCGGCTTCGACGAACCAACGAAAAGAAGGTGCGCGCAAGTCTGGAGTCACTGGACGAAGCATTCCAGATGAATCCCTTCACGCCAAACACTGGCAGACAGGGGCAAGAACGACCCGGATTCATCCTTGGGCAAAGCCGGGACGAACACTCCGTCACGATGGACCGGCAGGGACAGTCGCCTCAAGTGCACAGCCACGCTGACCGGCTCACCCTGGAGAGGTATGGCGCCCCCCGAAATCGCCAATGCTCCGTTGCCGCCACGTCCGCCCACCAGAACAGCCGACCGCAAAAAACGCTGCTTCCCGTGGGTTCATCGCAAACACGACGGAGTAGCAACTTCGGGGGGCGCGACTCCTTCGACTAAAGCAGGCTCCGCCGGAGTACCACGCACCGAATGCCTCTCTACCGTTGGCAGGTGTGCGTCACACGGGCCGCGCATCAATCGCGGCGAACGCTCACTTCATTGCGCATCGTGGAAGATGATACCCACCGTGTGCCGGTGCCCGGAGCGCAGCCGGCTCACGCCGTGACGCATGTTGACGCGGTAGTGGCCGCGAGTGCCCTTCACCGGGCGGTGGTGGACCGCGAAGATGACGCCGTCCCCCTGCCCCAGCGGCACCACCTCCGCTCGGGACTGCATGCGCGGGCGCTGCTCCGTGAGGACGAACTCCCCTCCCGTGAAGTCCTGGCCCGGGACGGAGAGGAGGAAGGCGACCTGGAGCGGGAAGACGTGCTCGCCGTAGAGGTCCTGGTGGAGGCAGTTGTAGTCGCCCTCGCCGTACTGGAGGAGCAGCGGTGTCGGCCGCGTCTGCCCGGCTTCATGACAGCGCGCGAGGAACGCCGCATGCGCGTCCGGGTAGCGCACGTCGATGCCCATGGTCTCGTTCCACCGGTTGGCGATGCGCGAGAGCGGTGGGTACAGCTCGGTGCGGAGGGTGGAGACGGTCGCAGGTAGCGGATGGGCGAAGTACTTGTACTCGCCACGCCCGAAGCCGTGCCGGGCCATGACCACGCGGCTGCGGAACGCGGTGTCCGACGAATACATCTCCGCGAGCGCCACGCACTCGGCCGGAGTGAGCAGCGCGCTCACCGTGGCGCAGCCTCGAGTGTCGAGGTCCGCCGAGATGCGTTCCCAGTCGAGCGCCGCCACGCGCTCGGAGAGGGAAGACGCCTTGCGTCGGCGCAGCGCGGCGGTCATGGCGTCACCTCCGCGCGAGCCGCCAGCCGTGCCATCCCATGCCTCATCGCTCTGCAGTCCATGTTGGTGAGCTCCCTTCAGCCGAGAGATGGCGCAGGCACGCGCGGGAGGCGACCCGCTACTTGCGCAGAAAGAGAGCGGGGTTCATAGAATTCACGCCATGGCATGGCATCCCAAACTCGTCGTGCGGTTCGGTAGGGGGCGAAGCATCTTTTCGCCGACCCACAGCTCCGGCTACGTCCTTCTGGGAAGCATGGCGGCCATCATGGCCAGTGCGGCCATCACGGTGGCGGTCACCCAAGAGCCCCTCGTGCTCCTGGCCCTGGTACTGCCGGGCGTCTTCCTGCGTGACACCTGGGCCTGGTTCGCCGCGACGGATGAAGAGCGGGCCTCATTCCGAGCCGAAGTCGAGCGCCTGCGAGCCCAGGGCTGGAGCCCGCCTCCGGACCAGGTCGTCATCGGAAGAAGCTGGGGCCGGAAGCAGGTCGCCGGACTCCTGGCGTGTCTCGCCCTGTCCATCGCTCTGGTCGCATTCGTCCATCCCGCGTTCCTCGTGGGCACGATGTACGCGGCCGCCTTCCTCGTCGTCGCACTGCTCGACCGCATGCGTGCTCGGACGCGGAAGAGCGTTGCCTGAAGCGCTGACGACGTTGGCACCACTTCAGCCCACCTGCGCGACGTGGCCGGCAAACAACGGCCGCGCGGCACCCGACACAAGGTCGTGATACTATTGCAACCCGTTAACACCTGAACCCAGACCCAGGAGCATGCATGCGAGGCACTCTCAGAGGATTGCTGGTGGCGGCGCTGTTGATGGGGTGTGGCGGGACGGAGGCTGATACGGAGGAGCCCTCCTCCCTGGGCGTCGCGACCGAGCGGGTCGACGGGGAGGTCGGGCAGTGCGGCCCGACTCCGACCGGACAGTACTGCACCACCTGTTGCAGGAGCGCATCGGGAAGTGTCATCTCCTGCGCCACTCCCGCCGGCTGTCCCATCGTGGTGAATTGAAGCTGATGCCTGGTGCCCGGAGCCGGGCCATCAGTCTCGAGCTCGTGTGACGTGGGTCCACCCGCGCGCTCCAGTCGCGCGGGTCGGCCACTGCCACCGACGGCGGCTGCGCAGTGCTCGGGGCGCGCCGCCGACGCGGCATGCTCAACAACTCAGGACCGCGCCTGCCGCCGGTACACCCCGGGAGGCACACCCATGTGCCGGCGGAACGCCCGGTTGAACGCGAACTCGGAGTCGTAACCCACGCGCGCCGCAATCGCCGCGAGCCCTTCGTCACCCTGGCGCAACTGCGCGGCGGCCTCCTGCATTCTCAAGTGAGTGAGGTACGCATGAGGCGCCATGCCCACCTCGGCCGCGAAGCGCCTCGCGAGTGTCGCCCGCGACGTCCCCGAGCGGCGCGCCAACTCATCCACACTCCAGTCCCGCGCGGGCTCGGAGTGCATCCACCCCAGCGCGCTCGCGAGCGACCTGTCCCCGAGCGCCCCCAGCCACCCCGCCCCACCCTGCGGCTGCTCATCCGCCCACGCTCGCAACACCTGCACCAGCAGCACGTCCAGCAACCGGGACACGACCACCGACACACCGCGCTCGGAGCGCTCGTACTCCTGCTCCAGCAGCGCCACCGTGGGCAGCATGGCGCGAACCGCCTCGGAGTCCCCACGCAGGTGCACGCGCTCGGGCAGCAGGCGCATCACCGGATGCGCTCCCGGCTCGTCGAACGCGAAGTGGCCACAGAGGAACCGCGATTCCGCTCCACTGCCGCCCAGCACGTGCACGGGCCCATCACCGCGCTCCGCCAGCCACTGCTCCAGCGGCACCTTCGGCGTGCGCGGCGAGTCCGCCACGGAGTGCCCCTCACCCCGAGGCAGCAGCACGACATCCCCGGTCCCCAGGGCGATGACCTCACGCCCCTGCACCAGATACCCGCTCCCCGAGGTGACCAGGTGCATGGTCGCCACGGATGTCGTCGGGAAGCGAAGCCCCCACGGAGCACGCGCCACGGTGCGGCAGTAGAGCTGCCCTCGCAGCCGCGTGCGTTCGAGTATCTGCCCGAGGAGGTCGGAAGCGCGGGAGACATCCATGCCCCCAAGTTATCAACAACCCTCCCGGCCCGCCCGGGAGCTGAGCGTTTCGGGCAAAAGAATGAGCCGTCCACGAATGGTACGTGGAGGCCCCGACGGGCACATTACGCCTCGTGAAACGCGCCACGGCGCGCTCGGAGGCAACATGGATACGAACCGCAACGACTTGTCCTGGAAGCTCACCTCGCCCACCGCCCTGTTCACCCTGCTGCTGGGCGCCTTCATGCTCTTCATCAGCATCAACGCCACCCTCAACCCGGTGGCCGCGGCACAGGGCTTCGGGATTCCCCTCTCCGGGTCCGAGGCCCTCCCCTGGCTGAGCATCAAGGCTGGGAGGGACCTCGGCATCGGACTGGCCATCGTCGGCCTGGTCCTCGCCCGGCAGCGGCTCGCGGCGGGAGTCTTCGTGCTCACCTCCATCGTGATGCCCGTGGTGGATGCGCTGACCGTCATCAAGCACGGTGCCTCGCTCGCCCTGGCCCTCTCGGTCCACGGAAGCGCCGCCATCTTCGGCGTCTTCCTCGCCGCGGCGCTGCTGCGCGGCCGCGCCGCTCGCGCGCAGTGAGCGGAGGGTCTCGCTCAGCCCGTGGTCGCTACCACGGGGTGTGGCGCCCATCCTGCCCAGGCGGCGCGCCGCACCTCCCCGCGCTGCGACGCGAGCGTGAGGTTCACGGCCGCGTCCCATCGGTCCGAGAGCACCAGGGCGCGGAGGTCCAAGACGTGCTGGCCGGACTCCTCCTTCCAGCGGGCCCCCGGGCATTTCATGCGCAGGGCGACATTGGATGCTACCTACCCGCCCTGGTACGTTGTCCTCGCCATGCGCACGCTCCCACTTCTCAGGTATGGTCTGATTCTCGTCCTGCTGACCTCGCCGGCAGAGGCCAGGGATGAGGCAGAAAAGCTCACGATTCGGACCCTCAAGGTGCCGGCACATCCAGGCCAGGAGGCGCCGCCCATTTACGTTTCCTGGCAGGTGGCGAGCGTCCTCCGCTTCGAACAGGACGTCGATCCGGCGAAGACAAATCTCCTGGCTTGGGAGGGGCGGTTCGAGCCCCTGCTCGTGGGAAGCAAGAAGGTGGTTATCGAGCCGCTGCGTGACCTCGACAGCGGCGAGGCGCTGCCCCTGCTCGTGACGCTCGTTGATGGGACGAAGTTCACGTTCCTTGTGAAGCCCAAGAGTCGCGAGAATTGGGGATGGATCGACTATCAGGTCAACGTGTTCAAAGACACCGACAGCTACAACGTGGTCCTCTCGTCTCTCTATGACTCGCTCAACCGCGAGCGCAAGCTGAGCGAGGAGAACGAGCGGCTCAAGAAGGAAGAGAACTCCGTCGATCACGCGCTCGCAACGCTGCTCGCGAACGGCGAGGTGAAGAAGACGCCGTTTCGGCGCGTGAAGGTCGTCCGCCCGAAAAACGAAGACATGGACATGGTCGTCGAGCTCTTCGCAGGACCCGGCAAAGCGGCAGTCGTCGTTACGCTGACGAACACCTACTATGGCGGGCCGTGGGAGTTCGACGGTGCCTACCTGACCCGCGACTTCACTCGCTACACGGCTCGTCCCTTCGCGCTTCGCATGGACCGGAATGAAATCGTTCCCGGTCAGTCAGGAAGGCTCGCAGTCGTTGTGGACAAGAGCGCCTTCGAAATGGAAGGCGGGCAGCTCGCCGATTTGGCCCTCCAGATCTTCCGTGGGGACGGTCTCCTTCAGGTGGCCGTGGCAATGGATCACACGCTCATTCGGAAGTAGAAGTGCCGCTCATGCCCGACGTCAAAGCCCTCTTGCTCAGCTCTATCGCTCTGCTTGCTGCCTCCTCCGGCTGCACCACGACCGGCGGAGTGTCGCTGCGCCCCGACGGCAGTCCGGGTCCGCAGGAGTGCCCAGAGGAGTCAAGGAAGGCGATGCGCTACATGAAACTGCGCGTTGGGGATAGCGCGTTGCTCGATCTCGACGCGAACCAGGTCGGGAGTCGGCGCGTCACGCTCTACGACGGCTCGATTGAGAGCGTCTTGAGGGAGGAATTCGGTCCGCTCGGAGTGACGAGCCGCTTGTATGGTCAGGTCTGGACGAGCGGTCCACAAGTGGTGATTCGGTACTACGAAGCGCAGGCACCGGACGGTGATAAAGTTCCCATCTGCGCGGTGGCGCGGCTCGGCGATGACCAAATGCGGAAGCGGCCCGAGTCGAAGCCGGGAACCGCCATCCTCGACAGTTCTGTCGCAGCGGCGTTCATTGTCGATGCGTTCCGGTAGCCTTGAGCCTTCCGCTCAACCCGAGGTCGCCGCGGAGTCCTCCGCCATCCGGAAGGACAGACAGTAGTAGAACGGAGCCACCTGCTCCTCAATCACAGACACCGCGCCCGGGGGCAGCAGCTCCCGGGGGCAGTGCGGGTCTCGCGAGTAGAACGTAATCGCCCGGAACGCCGCGCGCTGGAGCAGCGAGGGCCGGAAGGCCGGGTCCAGCTGCTCGTCCACCACCACCAGCGGCGTCCCGGGCTTCGCCACGCGCGCCATCTCCGCCAGCGCCGTCGCCGGCTCCCGGTACCCGCCAATCCCTCCCACGTGCAGCACCCGGTCGAACATCCCCTCCGGGAACGGCAGCGCATGCGCGTCCGCCATCATCAGCCGCACGGACTCGAAGCCTCCGCGCACGAGCCGCCGCTGGCAGTGCTTCAGCATGCCCTCGCTCAGGTCCACGCCCCACAGCTCCACGTCCAGCCCGTGCGGCAAGTCCTTGCGAATCAGCGGCAGGTTCGCCCCCGAGCCCACCCCCACCTCCAGCACCCGCACCGGCTGCCCGTCCTCGCGAGGCCGCAGCGTCCCCAACTCCAGACGCCGCATGTACCGCTCGCGCATCCGCGACTCGGTGACGGACTGGAGCAGCGGTGTCAGCACCGCCGTCAGCGGGTCATGCAGCACGGGCAGCCCGTCGTAGATGACGCGCATCAGCCGGTCCGTGCCGCGCACCGCGTCCTCGCGATACAGCCGAGCCATGCCGCGTTGCACGGACCACGCCTCGCCGCAGCCGCCGCAGCGCAGCCAGCCGTAGAAGACGCGCCCGTCCCGCTCCTGCCCGTGGAACACCAGCGCCCCACGACACGCCGGACACGCCAGCCGCTCCACGTCCCGGATGAATGGCCCCGTCATACCCGCCGCAGCGACTCCGCCCGCGTCCACGCCAATTCCTCCCGCGTGCCCAGCTCCGTGAACAACTCCGCCGCGCGCTGCGCGTGCATCCGCCGCGCAGGGTCATCCGGCGGCAGGTGGCGCGCAAGCTCGAGCCGCGCCCGCGCCTCCTCGAAGGCCGTGCCCAGCTTCTCCGCCACGTGGATGCACCTGCGCCATAATTCATACGCACGCGGCGCGTCTTCTTGCGCCCACGCCTCGCTCCCGCGCCACAGCAGCGCCGCGGGCCTGCCGAAGGGGAACACCTTCGCGAACGCGTCCACCGCCTTGCGCGCCGCCCTCGCACTCGCCGCCAGCGTGGCGTCGAAGGCGCCCTCTTGCTCCCACAGCGTGAGCAGCACCTCCGCCACGGACACGACTCCAAAGTACACGAAGTGCGCCACCGGCTTGCTGGCCGACAGCTTCGCCAGCGCCTTCTCCGCCACCTCGCGGGCGCCCGCGGGGTTGCCCTCGCGCAGCCGCAGCAGCGCCAGCGTGCCCTCCACGATGATGCGGTCCGTCTGGCCGCCGTGCGCCTCCGTCCACGCCAGCGTCTGCTCCAGCGCGGCGCGGGCCTTCGCGTAGTCGCCCAGCCGCAGGTGGATGTGCGCCTGGTAGTGCAGCGCCCAGTGCTGCGTCTGCAAGGCATCGCGCCGCCGCGCCGAGCCCTCCACCCACGCCATCAGCGGCAACCCCTGCGAGAACTTCCCCTGGTAGAGGTACGTCACCGTCAGGAACGAGCGGCACTCCTCCGCCAGCCGCAGGTCTCCCGTCGAGTCGACGATGCCGATGGCACGCTCCACCCACTCACGCACGTCCGCCCAGCGCGCCACGTACGCGGCGTACACGGCGTTGCGGACCAGCACGTAGGCCAGGTCCGACGGGCTGCCCACATGCTCGGCCACGTGCCGGGCTCGCCCCACCCACGCCTCCGCCACCGGGTGGATGGGCACCGTCCCCACCACCACCGCCATGTTGGTGTAGCCACGCGCCAGCTCCGGCGATGCGCCCGCGGGCTCGCACAGGTTCAGCGTGCGCAGGCCGGACCAGAGCACCGGCAGCGCCTCCTGCGCGTAGATGAACGCGTCGGTGAGCCGCATCAGCAGCCGCCCCGCCACGAGCCTCACCCGGCGCTTCTCCTCCGTCTCCGCGTCGTACACCTCCGGCCGCGCGCTCTGCGCCAGCCGCAGCGCCACCTGCCCCAGCGTGCCCAGCACCCAGCCCATGCGAGACGACGGCACCGGCCAGCCGAAGTGCCGCAGCGCCCGCTCCGCCAGGGTGCGGAACTCCGCCAGCTCTCCCAACTGGAAGCGGGCCTCCGCGAGCAACGCCTCCAGGTGGCCCAGGGTGACGGCGTCGGCGCCCTGCTCGGACACGCGCTCCAGCGCGCGCTGCAGGAAGGGCACCGCCTCGCGGCACGCGCCCACCCGCAGCGCGTCCTCGCCCGCGCGCCGCGCGTACGCCGCCTCGCGCACCCGGTCCCCCGCCACGCCCCAGTGGTAGCAGAGCGCCGCCGTCCACTCCGAGCCGTCCCCGTGCGCGGCCTCCAGCGCCACCGCCACGCGGCGGTGCAGCACGGGCCGCTCCTCGGAGGAGAGCTCCTCCAGCACGCCCTCGCGCAGCTTGTCGTGCGCGAAGCGCCAGTGGCCGTCCGCCACGTCCAGCACCGCCGCCGCCGCGCAGTCGTTGAGCCAGCGCTCCACGTCCTCGCCGGGTGCCGCGCGCTGGAGCAGCGCGACGTCCACCTGGCGGCCCTGAATCGCGGCCAGCTTGAGCAGCTCGCGGTGAACCTCCGGCACCTTCTCCAGCCGCCGCCGCACCAGCTTGCGCACGCCGCCCGCGAAGACGCGCTCGGGCAGCGCCATGTCGCCCAGCCTGTCCAGCCCGCCCGCCTCCTCCGCCAGCGCGCGCACCACCTCCACGAGGAAGAAGGGGTTGCCCTCCGTCTCGCGGCGCAGCCAGTCCACCAGGTGCGGCCGCGCTCCCTGCGCGCCAATCATCGACTGGCTCAGCACCGCGATTTCCAGCGCGTCCAGCCGAGGCAGCCGCAGCACCTCCATGCCCGGGAGCTGCGACGGGAGCTCCGGCGCCTCGTCGTCGCGGAAGCTGCCCAGCAGCAACAGGCGCTGCGCCTTCGCCAGCGTGGCGAGCCGGGCCAGCAGCAGCAGCGACTCACTGCGCGCCCACTGCAGGTCCTCCAGGATGACGACGGTGGGTTGGGGCAGCCGGGCGAAGACGTCCTCCACCACCTGCATCAGCCGCGCCTGCGCCATCTCCGCGCCCAGCTCCGCGGGGTCCGGCACGGCGTGGCCCAGCAGCGTCTCCAGGTCCGGCACCAGCGGCTTGAGGACGCTGGCCTCGCGCTCCTCCAGCGTGGTGAGGATGGACAGCCAGCGCAGCACCGGGCGCCATTCCTGGTACGGACTGCTACCGGCCGCCACCGCCTGCCCGCGCAGCACCGCCACGCCCCGCACCAGCGCGAGCGCGCGCAGCTCCTCGAGCAGCCGCGACTTGCCCACGCCGCTCTCGCCGCCCACGAGCCACGCGGCGCCGTGTCCCTTGCGCGCATCCTCCAGCACGCCGGTCAGGCGTATCTGCTCGCGCGCGCGGCCCACGTAGCGCGCGGACTGGAGGAAGCTCTCGCGCGTGGCGGGAGACTCCCGCGGCGCCGTGTGGCCGGTGGCGGCGCGGAGCGCGGCAATCACCTCGTCCGCGCCGCGCGGCCGCCGCCTCGCGTCCGGCGACACCAGTCGCTCCAGCAGCGCCTTGAGCGCGGAAGGAAAGCCCGGCGGCGCGTCCACCCGGCCCGCGTGCGGCAGCCGGCCGAAAATCATCTGGCACGCCATGGCGCCCACGCTGAAGAGGTCCGTCACCTCCGAGGGCGGCTGGTCCTCGAACAGCTCCGGCGCGAGGTATCCCGGCGTGCCCGCGGGCTGCGCGCGGTGAACGTGGTCGCGGCCCACCGCGAGCCCGAAGTCCAGCACCTTCACCTGCCCGTGAGCCACCAGCACGTTGGCCGGCTTCAAGTCGCGGTGGATGATGCCGCGCCGGTGCAGGTACGCGAGCGCCGTCAGCGTCTGCACGAGCAGGTCCACCTGCACGGGCAGCGGCTGGCCCGCGCCGGCCCGCACCAAATCCCTCGCGTCCTCCAGCAGGTCCATGGCCAGGTACGGCCTGCGCTCGGAGTCGAAGCCGTAGTCGAGCACGCTGATGACATGCGGGTGACGCACCGACGCGAGCGTCTGGAACTCGTGCGCCAGTGACAGCGCCAGCTCATGCCGCGCGGCGGAGGACGGAGTGTCCGGACTCGGCGGCAGCCGCGCCAGGTCCTCCAGCGTCCGGTGAAGCAACTTCAGTGCGACGGGGCCGGCGAGCAGGTCCTGCGCGCGCCACACGGTGCCCGCGCCGCCCCGACCCAGGAAGTCGATGATTCGGTAGCGGCCTCCCACCACCTCGCCGTCCATGAGACGACGGGCCGTGTCCTCCGGCCGGAGCTGGGGTTCTTCGAGAGGGAGTTGACGCATGGGGGGCCGCCCACCCCGCATGATACAGACAACCCGGGAAACTTCGCGGGTTGTGTCACTCCGTGCTCAGTTCCAGGCGATGTCGTAGACAGCTTCCTCGCCCTCTCGCCGGACAATCCGCACGGAGGGCTCGCGGGCACCGCTGGCCACCAGGCCCGCGTGAAACAGACCCACATAGAAACCCGCCACCACCACGGGCCGGCACGTGAGCGAGTACCGCGTGGGCCCGAGCTGCTGGATGTGGGTCTCCAGATAGTTGGTGCCCGTACGAAGGTTGCGTGTCATCCGCGCCAGCATCCGCTCTGGCCCGAGGAGCCGCACCGTGGCCAGGAGCGCATTGCCGATGAGCGTGGAGCCGAAGCCCTGCACGAAGCGGCGGCCCACGACGATGGCGCCCTCTTCCAGCGGGGCCTGGGGGGCCAGCGTCTCGGCCGCCACCCGGAGCGCGCCCACCCACACGTCCAGCGGGTAGGCCGGCGCGAGCGAGCCCTTCGCATTGATACCCACCTGCCGAAGGCGTCCCGCGCAGCGCTCGTCGAGCTGGTCTCCCAGCGCGCGGATGAGACCTTCGAAGCTCTGCTGAAACACGAGGGGTTCGGGGGTTTGCAAGCGGGCGCATGCTAGCCCGCCTGCCCGGCGACACAATCCGCCAGGTAGCCGCGAGCTGCTCAGCGGACGACAGAGTGCCTGTCCCACAGGCTGACGCCCCTGGCCATGGTGGTCATCTGGGAAGGCCTGAGGGAGGCGTTCGGCGGATGCGTCGGTGGCTGGCGGTGGCGTTGGCGGCGGCGGTTTTGACGGGGTGCGCCGCGGGCTGCTCGAAGGAGAAGTCGCGCCCGTTCCAGCTCAAGGGCGCGGTGGGCTCGCACGGCGAGGACTTCGCGGTAGCGCTGTATCAGACCGTCGGCATGCGGATGGTGCCGGGCAATCACATCCGCTGGGTGAACAACGGCGCCGTCTTCGACACCATCACCGAGGAGGTGAAACAGGCCCGCGTCTCCGTCAACATCGTCATGTTCATCTGGCGGCCGGGCCGCGCGTCGGACCGGCTGCTGGAGGTGCTCACCGCGAGGGCGCGCGACGGTGTCACGTGCCGCGTGCTGGTGGACCCGCTGGGCAGCCCCAGCTTCGAGGCGCAAATCAAACCCCGGCTGGAAGCGGCCGGCTGCCGCGCGCACCTGTTCCGCCCGCTGCCCGCGGACGAGAACCTGGCGCGCAACCACCGCAAGCTGGTCATCGTCGACGGGCGGGTGGCGGTGACGGGAGGCCTCGCCATCCAGGACGAGTGGCTGGGCGACGGCCTGAGCGAGAAGGAGTGGCGCGACACCAACGCGTGGGTGCGAGGCCCGGTGGTGGCGCAGATGCAGCAGGCCTTCGCGGAGAACTGGCAGGAGGCCAGCGGCGAGCTGTTGCCCGTGACTGACTTCCCCGCGCTCGCGGAGCCGGTGCCCGGCCTGGACGGCGCGGGCGAGGGCTGGGCCGCCTTCGTGGGCAGCACCGCGAATCCCGAGGTGACGCGCGCCGAGCGCCTGACGCAGCTCATGGTGCGCGCGGCTCGGAAGCGGTTGTGGATTGCGCAGGCGTACTTCACGCCCAATGACGCGCTGTCGAAGCAGTTGGTTGAAAGGGCCCGCGCGGGCGTGGACGTGCGGGTGCTGGCGCCCGGGGACTACAACGACCAGAAGGTCATCACCGTGGCGCAGCGCGCGGCGTATGACGAGCTGCTCCAGGCGGGAGTGCGCATCTGGGAGTACCAGCCGTCGATGATTCACGCGAAGACGATGCTGGTGGATGACCGACTCGTGCTGGTGGGCTCCATCAACTACGACCCACTCTCCTTCAACCTGCTGGAGGAGGGCTCGCTGGTGCTCCAGGACGACGAGGCCGCGCGAACCATGGAGTCCTTCTTCCAGGAGGACCTCACGCACGCGAAGGAAGTCCGCGCCGAGCGGGCCGCGCGCTAGGCTGCTCACTCCACCTCGGAGGCCCCATGGAAACGCCGTCCCGCCACCTGTTCGTCGCCGGAGCCACCGGTGCCACCGGCCGTACGCTGATGCGTCAGGCGCTCGCGCGTCACGTGCCGGTGATTGCGCAGGTGAGGCCGAAGAGCGCCGACAGCGAGCTGGTGAAGGACTGGCCGCGCAAGGCGGTGGTGGAGCTGTCCGACGGCGAGACGCTCATCGAGATGATGAGCGGCTACACCACGGTGCTCCAGCTCATCGGCACCATGCGCAAGCGCTTCGGCTCGGGCGACACCTACGAGACGAGCGACATCGGCACCACGCGGCAGCTCGTGGAGGCGGCGAAGCGCGCGGGCGTGGACCACTTCGTGCTGCTCAGCTCCATGGGCGCGGGCCGTCCGGTGGGCGCGTACCTCAAGGCCAAGGCCGAGGCCGAGCGGCTGGTGCGCGAGAGCGGCATCCCCTGGACGATTCTCCGGCCCCCGGCCTTCGAGGGCGAGTACCACCAGCCACCGTCCGTCCTCCGCGTCCTCTCGCGGCTGACCCTGTTCCGCAACCTGCGCATCATCCACCTGGAGCAGCTCGCCGCCGTGCTGCTGCGCGTGTCCGAGCGGCGGGCTCCGCTCAATGCGGTCCTGGAGGGAGACAGCCTCTGGGCGGAAGTGGACGCGACGGGCGTGAAGCCGCCGGTCACCACGTGAAGGCGGTGAGCTTCACGCGCCGTGCCTCGGGTTCCACGGTGATGGTGGAGCCATCCGCGAGGAAGCCGCCGTCGACCATCTGGGTGCGCCCCACGTAGACCCCGGGCTCGTCGGGCTTCGGGGTGAGCTGGGAGACGAAGGTCTCGAAGTCATCGGGGGGCAGCGTGAAGGAGATGTCCAGCTGCCACTCCTGGAAGCCCTGGTAGTGGATGCGCACGTCGGAGGCGCTCTGGGGGACGGCCACCGGGAAGAAGGTGTCGAAGAGCTTCCGCTGCTCGGCCTGCGAGAAGTCCCGCTCGTCCTTCTCCATGTCGAGCAGGTCGACGCCGTCGAAGGCGTCGAGAAGCCACGCCAGGCCGCCGCACCCCAGGCACGAGCCGAGTACGAGGAGGGTGATGAGATATCTCCACTTGCGGGGTGACATACGCGGGCCGGAGTGGAGGCGTTAGAGCACCGAGGCCCGGTTCAGTCGCGCCACCTGGCCGTCGGGGAGCATCGCGAAGCGCTTCGCCAGCTCGGAGCGGCCGGCCGCGCCGGTGCCGTCCAGCGCCCCCAGGGGGCCGTACGCCTCGCGGACCTGCGCCAGGAGCTCGTCGTGCATGACGGGCAGTGTCCCCTGGCGAGGCGAGGAAATCCACGCTGGGAATCAGCTCCGCGCCCGGAACAGGGCCACGCAGCCGTGGAGGGTCACTTGTGATTCCCTGAAGCGCTGGCGGAGAGCGCGCTCCAGCGACTCCGGCGTGTCCTGCTCGTTGGAGAAGAGGCCCCTGCGGTTGTAGGCGCGCATCAGCAGGCGGGCCTGCACGCTGCGGGGCGCGTCACCCTGGAGGAGGGTGGAGCCGAAGACGCAACCGCCGGGGTTGAGCAGGGGGAGGAGGTGGTCGAAGACGACGGCCTTCTCGTCCATGGAGCCGGGCAGGCAGTGCAGCAGGTAGTTGAGGCCGATGGAGTCGAAGCGGGGCCCGTCGAAGTCGATGGGGTCCAGCACGTTGCGGCGGTACGTCTCGGGCGAGTAGCGCGCGGCGCGAGCGGCGGCGTGCTCCAGGCTGTTGGCATTGAGGTCCATCAATGCCAGACGCGGCGAGGGCGACGGGTAGCGGCAGTGCGCGGTGAAGTAACCGGTGCCCACGCCCACGTCGAGGTGGTTGGCGGACACGTGGGCGTCGTACCAGTCGAGCTGCGTGCGCGTGGGGCACTTCCAGACGAAGCGGTTGGAGTAGCCCAGCACGCCCACGTCATAGAGGACCCGCAGCGTCAGCCGCGTGTACACGGCCTGGGCCGCGTGCACCTCGGGTGAGAGCTCCAGTTCCAGAGAAGGCGATTCCATGAGCCGCGACTCCTCGACACGTGAGGCGACCGCGACCCTATACCCTGTCCGCTCCGCGACACGCGAGTGGGCGCCGGGGCAGTAGTGACTCCGCGCGCAGCGGGGCCGGGTTCTCCACAGCGGGCTACATGCCGCGAGCACGGCCGGCACGGGCCCGTGCTCGCGGAGGGGGAGCCACGCTACGGGAGGCGGTCCTGCGGCAGGTTGTCCTGGACGCCCGTGACGACGGGGCGAGAGGAGCTCCCGGCGCGGTAGAGGAGGTCCTGCCAGACGATGGGCGAGCGGGTGTGGAAAGCGCTGGTGAGGTTGATGACCGGCGTGCCGCTCCGGCTCAATTGGAAGGACGGTTGGTCGCTTGCCTTCAGGGGCGCGTCGAAGAACCGAGGGCCCGCCTGCACGTCGGCGGTGTAGGCCGTGCCTCCGGAGGTGATTTGCACGCGTCCGCTCGACTTGAGCATGGCGAGGAGGAAGACGCGGTCGACCAGCGTCACGCCGTTCTTCGAGGCGGTGGGCTTGGGCTGCAGCGTGGTGTTGTACGGCTCGGTGCTCAGGTGCATGCGGTGCGAGTAGTAGAGGACGTCTCGCACGAGCGCCGGCTGCTGCCGCGTCTTGAACCAGATCGTGTAGTACGCCGTCAAATCGTAGAACGCGTACTGCACCGCCGAGTTGGGCCGGAGGGCATGGCCTTCGTAGTGGTCATTCCACGTGAGGATTTGGACCATCTTCACGCCCGAGTCGATGGCCGCCTTCCAGGTGTTGTACTGGGTCTTGAAGCCGGCCGTCTCCGTGGTGATGGAGGCCGTGGGCCGGTTGTCCGTGTGGCTCACCGGCGGCGAGTAGGGCACGCCGTTCTGGTCACCCCAGGCCTTGAGCGTGTTGATGCCGTTCAGCGGGTTGGACGTGTACGGGAGGTTGTCCCAGCGCGAGAACGTGGCGCCGACCATGAACGGCTTCAGCGCGTTGCGGTTGGTCTCCGACGGGTCGAGCAGCGTGCCCCACAGCACCGCGTCGATGCCGTGGACGGTCTTGAGCTGGTCGAAGAACTGCTGCCACCAGGTGACGGGGAGGGCCTCGGGCCGGAAGCTGCCGACCACGTACTTGCCGTTGAGCTTCTTCCAGGACGCGCGGGTCTTGAACGTGGCGAGGTCGTCGGCGCGCTGGCGGGGTTCGTCCTTGCCGCTGTTGCCGGAGAGGATGTGCGCGTCGATGTTGGGGATGACGGAGAAGGGAGCGCTGGGGTTCTCGGTGTTGAACTCGTCGGCGGCGTTGAAGAGCTCCGTGAGCCACTTCCAGCGTGCATCCGTGGTGCGGAACCAGAGGTTGAAGAGGAAGCCGTCGACACCGACGGCCGCGGCCGTCTGGATGTCCTGCTTCATGTCTCGCTTGAGGTAGTCGGACTCCGCGGGAGGAATCGCGAGGATGGGGACGGGACGGTCGCGCAGGTAGCCGCCGATGGAGGCGTAGGTGCCCGTGGGCTGGAGCCAGCGGGTGTATTGGTCGTAGTACTGGCCGCTGCTGGAGCCATAGACGCGCAGCGGGAAGTTGTGCCAGTGCGCGAAGACCTTGTACTCGCTGGTCGCGAGGTCCGCGCGGGCCGGCATGTCGAATGGGAGGAGACTGTTCGGCAGCTCGAAGGGCGCCTTCGTGGCGAGGCTGGATGCTTCCGTGCGCTCTTGAGGCGCGGTGGTCTCGGGCTCAGGTGGGGCGCAGGCGGAGATTTCTGCTGCGGCGGCTGCGGTGACGAGGAGGATGAGGAAGCGGCGCTTCGCGTTGAACAAGGGTGCCCTCTCTTTCCATGCGGTGGACACACCCGGCCTGCGGGTGGCTCATGAAGAGGGCTCGAGCGCGGTGGCATCTCACGGGAAATGGGACCGCGTAGTCGCAGGTGCCCTGCCCCAGGGTGGTCTTCCGCGCTGATGACCTTCAAGGTAGAGTCAAAATGGATGAACTTCCAGGGTAGACCCTTTGTGGGACACCCTCCTCATGCCAGAGCAAGCCCGCCGGTCACCGAGTCGCGGGTGGAGTCCTTGGAGGATGTTCCTGCGTGTGCCCTCGGGTTCATTGACGATGGCAGCGGTGCTCCTGCTGAGCACGGCGGCCCTCGCGCAGCCGCAGGGCGCGAAGCGGTGGAAGCGCGTCGAGCGGAGCGTGTCCGTGAGCGCGGGCGACTCCGAGTCCGTCCAGCGACTGCGGCTCGCGCCACACGTGGTGACGACGGTGCTCTTCAACTCGGACATCGTCCCCGAGGTGGCGGACCCGGAGGCCCTGCGCGGGCTGTTCTCCCGGCTGGAGCTGGAGACGAACCACCTCGTGCTCAAGCCGGCCGTCGCCATGCCGGAGAAGGGCGTGCCGCCGCTCGTGGTGCGGTTCGCGGATGCGGACGCGCCAAGGCGCCTCGTGCTCGAGCTGACGACGGATTCCGACGAGGTGGACGCGGTGGTGGAGGTCCAGCGGCAGCCGGCCTCGGCGGAACAGTTGGAAGCGGAGCTGGTGGCGCTGCGGAGCCAGTGCGCGGCGCTGGAGGCGAAGCTGGCCGCAGCGCGCAGGCCGCTTCCACAGGAAGGACTCGCGGCGGCCCTGCTCTCCGGTGCCATCGACCGGCAAGGCGTTGTGTGGAGGTGGGTGGATAGCCGAGGCATCGGGCAAGGATTGAAGGCCCTCAGACTCGACACCTACCGAGCTGGTGATTGGGTGGCTCTCGTCTTCGAGTTGGAGAACCCGCGAGGTGGCGAGGGCTGGATGCCCGGTTCGGCGCGACTGACACGCCTGGACGACAGGGGACACCTCACGGACGAAGTCCTCGATACACCGGTGCTGATGCAGGACGCGCGGTTACGACCCGGACAGAGTGCTCGGGCGGTGGCTCAGTGGCGAATGCGACTGGAAGGCGGACGTACTGCCTACGCGCTGGAGGTGATGGACGTGACTCGCCAGCGGGGCGTGCGTTGGACACGGGTGGAGCTGTAGCTGAGCCATTGGCCAGGAGGAGATTGTCATGCGGTTGGAAGCGCTACACGCTCCGTCACCGAGGGCGCTATCTCCTGGCGCCCGGGTGGGCAGATGGCGTGTGGAGCGCCGGGTGGGCAGCGGCGGAAACGGCACCGTATACGAGGTGCGCTCGAAGCCCGGAGGCCGCAGCTATGCGCTGAAGCTGGCCCACGTCCCGGAGGACACACGCTTCTCGCGTGAGTCGCAGGCACTGCATCTGCTGCGGCACCCGGGCGTGGTGCGCCTGGAGGACGAAGGCCTGTGGCAGGCCGGGCCAGCGCGCTACCCCTACCTGTTGATGGAGTTCGTGCAAGGCGACTCGCTCTATGGTTGGGCGCTGGCGCGGAATCCCACGGCGCGACAGGTCGCTGGCTTGCTGGAGCAGGCGGCTCGTGTCCTGGCGGCGGCGCACCGTGAGGGTGTGCTGCACAGAGACTTCAAGGGAGACAATGTCCGGGTGGACGGCAAGGGCCGGCTGGTGGTTCTGGACTGGGGCGCCGGTTGGCATCCAGAGGCCGCGCCCCTCACCTCGGAGGCGCGGCTTCCTCCGGGCACGTCGCCCTATCGCAGCCCGCAGGCGCTCCTGTGGAGTCTCCAGGCCTGGCGCGAGCCTCGGGTTGGACACTACGTGTACACGGTGGCGGACGAACTGTATGCGCTGGGAGTCACCTTCTACCGGCTGCTGGTGGAGCAATACCCGCCCGCGCGGCTGAGCAAGGCGCCCGAGGGCTCGTCGGAGGGAACCTCTCTCACCAGAATGCGTGCGCTCAATCCCAGCGTGCCCGAGCCCCTGGCTCAGTGGGTCCACTGGCTGCTGGAGTTCGACCCCGAAGCCCGGCCAGCGAGCGCGGAGGTACTGGTCCGGGAGGTACAGCGGGTGATGGCTGAAGCCGGCCCCGCGTGGGATGCGCCGCTCTTCGAGTGGTACAGCGGCCCGGCTCGGGACACGCGCACGACGAGCGAAGGTGCACCGCTGGGGCCCGTGGCGCCCGGGCAGGAGGTGGCGCTGCGGTTGGCGAGAATGCGCCAGTTGGACCGGGCCCAGGAGCACCGGGATGGGAGGAAGGTGCGCCGCAGGCTGCCGGACCACGTGGTTACCGTGACAGCAGCTGGAGCCAGAGCTCGCTCCAAGTGGAGCGTCGTCTCTGGCCGCTCGCGGCTCGTGCTGGGCGTGGTCGCGCTCGTGTCGGTAGCGGGCGTGGCCTGGACGGTGGCGCACCGCGCTTCGACCTCGGAGGCTGCGACCGAAGGCAAGCAACTGGCGCGGTTCATGGGGCTGGCCGACACTGCTTCTTCCGCGGCGGCCCTCTCCCTCCGCTCCGTCGCGCCGCCGTGGCCTGGAGAAGACGCCATGCCCACGACCGAGGCCCACCTGCCGCGCTCCACCCGCCTCCACCACTACCTGCTCGCCACCAGCGCCGCAGCCGGCCTTGCCGCCTGCTCGTCCTCGCAAGTGCGTCCCGAGCCGGCCAACTGCTCCTCCGAGGCCATGGAGACCATGCGACAGCTCCGCCTACGCCCAGGTGATGGCGGCTACACCGAGCTCGACATCCTCCAGCCCGATGACCCCGACCAGGTGAACTACAGCATCGTCGTCAGCGACGGTCCCATCACCAGCCGCCTGGAGAAACCCATGGGCCGGCTGCCCGCGGGAACGCTCATCTACGGGCGGCTGTGGACCGGTGGCGAGCAGGTGCTGGGCCGATACACCCGGGTGAAGACCCCGGACGGGAGCGAGTACCCGGTCTGCTTCGTCCTGTCGGACGAGGACGGCCTGCCCAAAGACCGTGGCTCCAGACCGGGGTACACGCGAGTGAATCCCCTCTCACACGTCATGGTGGTGGACCGATTTCCGTGAGGCCCAATCACGCTGTGCCTCACGCCGGATACGGCGATGCACATGCGCTCAATGCATCCCTACATCTCGGCGAGCGGGACTCCGCATGCCCCGTGCGGCACAGTGCTTCCGCGCGGTGCTCAACGCCTCTCGGCATCACGGCGAGCGGGACTCAGCAACAACGACCGCCGCTACCTCGACATGTCCCTGCTCAATCCCTCTCAAGCACAGCCCGTTCAGCAGACTGCGTGAAGTCCGCCGAGGCCCTCCCCCCTACACACGACTCGGGACTTGCCCCCGGAAAAGAGGGCCTCCTTGGGCGGCAGGCGCTGCTGAAGTCGCAGGAAGAGGGCTTGCTGCTGTCGCGTCGCCTCGTCCCTTTCGCCGGGCTTCAGCTCGAGTTCCTGCATGAACCGCTCGAATGCCTGGGCCACCGTTTCCATATGCGCCGTTCCTCCCTCTACCCGGGGAAATGGTGGAGACCACCGGCATTACATTCCTGCCCATCCAGGGCGTTCCGCCCCTCCCCACCCGGAATGAGCAAGTATTCCCGAGCTGGCGATGAGCAGGCGGCGGCATGTCACACCGCACCACTACGGTGCGAGCCCTTCATGGGCTCCGTCTTCGACCTCATCCTCCGCCGTCTGATACAGGCCCACCCGGACCAACTGCTGCTCCTGCTCTTCGGCCCCAACGCCCCGACGTGGGTGCGAACCGCGGACTCAAGTCTTCCCCAGTCCGAGCGCCGGGCCGACGCCGTCCTCATCGTCGAATCCAAGGGACAGCGTTTCGCAGTGGACATGGAGGTCCAGGCTCAAGCGGACCCGAGCTTCTCGCGGAGGCTGCTGGACTACACGGTCCGCATCCACCTGCGAGAAGGCCTGCCGGTGTTGCCCGTGGCACTCTTCCTGCTCCCCGAGGCCGAAGGGTCACCACCTCCGTACACCTTCGCCTGTGCTGGCCAGCAGGTGCTCTCCTTCAATTTCCAGGTAGTCCGCCTGTGGGAAGTGGACTTCAGCCAGCCTGCCCTCCAGGCGGCCACGGCCCTGCTACCTCTCTCGGTGATGCACACGTCGGCTCGGCCAGAGCAGGTTGCATGGGCCGAGGCCCGCCTCCGTCAGGACCGAAGCCTTTCGTCGGAGGAGCGACTAGACTTGCTCGTGGTTCTCGGCAGTCTGGCGGCACGCCGTTTCGGCAGCCAGAAGCTCAGCGCGTTTTTGAGGAACATCATGCTGGACTCACCTTTCTGGGAAGAACAACGAGCCCTGGAGCGCATCCGTGAGCGTGCCCGGACATTGATGACCTTCGCCAACACCCGAGGGATTGCGCTCCCGCCTGATGCCGAGCAACGCCTCGCTCAGTTGGGTGCCGATGCCCTGGATGCGATCATCCAGCAGGCCTTCGCCGCGCCAGAAAAAGCGGCTGCGGCGCTCCTCGCCGCCACCCGCCCCTCCGGCCACTGAGCCGCGCTACTCCTTCACCGCCCCCGCCGTGAGCCCGGACACAATCCTCCGCTGGAACAACACGGTGAGCACCACCAGGGGCAGCGTGGCCACCACGGACGCAGCGGCAATCTCGCCCCACGGCTCGCGGTACTCACTGGCGAACAGGCTGATGGCCACCGGCACCGTGCGCTTCTCCGGTGTGGACAGGAACGTCAGCGCGTAGAGGAACTCGTTCCACGCGAAGATGAACACCAGAATCGCCGTCGTCGCGAGCCCCGGTGCCGCCAGCGGCAACAGCACCCTCCGGAACGCCTGGAACGGCGTGCACCCGTCCACCCTCGCCGCGCGATACAGCTCGTCTGGCAATTGCCGGAAGAACGACGTCAGCACCCACAGCGTCAATGGCAGTGCAAACGTCGCATACGGCAATGCCAATCCAATCAGACTGTCTCGCAGCCCCACCGAGCGGAGAATCAGATACAGCGGGCTCACCGTCGCAATCGGCGGGAACATGCTCACCGCCAGCGCAGCGCTCAGCAGCACTCCCCTCCCCCGGAACTCCAGCTTCGCCAGGGCAAACGCCGCCGCCGCGCCCATCGTCAGGCAGAACGCCGTCGTCAACGCCGCCACCAGCAGCGAGTTCACCACCACCCTCAGGAACGGCCGTCCCCACAGCACGCTCACGTAGCTCGCCGCCGTGAGGTGCGAGGGCCACGGCCGCGTCAGCTCGCCGTCCGGCCACAGGCTCGTCAGCACCTGCCAGAAGAACGGCCCCAGGAAGAACGTGAGGAACCCCACCACGGCCAGCGCCGTGCCCAGCCCGGGCCGCTTCATCTCGCGCCCTCCTCTCGCCCCAACAGCCGCAGCCACACCGCCGCCAGCACCACCACGCACAGGAACGTCGCCACCGACAGCGCGCTCCCGTACCCGAAGTCCCCCGAGCGCATCAGCGTCTTGTACGCGTAGATGCTCAGCGTCTCCGTCGTGTTCGCCGGCCCGCCCTCCGTGAGCACATAAATCGCGTCGAACACGCGGAACGCATCCAGCGAGCGGAACAGCAGCGCCAGCAGCAGCGCGGGCTTCAGCAGCGGCAGCGTAATCGACCGGAACATCCGCCACGTCGACGCACCGTCCACGCGGGCCGCCTTGTAGAGGTCCTCGGGAATGCCTTGCAGCCCCGCGAGCACCAGCAGCGCCACGAAGGGCGTCGTCTTCCACACGTCCACGAGTATCGCCGCGTGCAGCGCGTACCCCGGGGCTCCCAGCCAGTTGATGTCCTGCCCCGGCAGCAACCGATTGATGACGCCGTACTCGGGGTTGAACATCCACGCCCAGAGCCTCGCGCTCACCACGGTGGGAATGGCCCACGGCACCAGCACCGAGGCCCGCAGCAGCCCCCGCCCCGGAAACGCACGGTTGAGCAGCAGCGCCAACGGCACCGCGAGCAACAGCTCCACCGTCACCGCGATGAGCGTGAAGTACGCCGTGTTCCCCAGCGCCGCCCAGAAGCGCGCGTCGCTCAGCAGGAAGGCGAAGTTGTCCAGCCCCGTGAAGCGCCGCTCGCCGAAGACGAGGATGAAGCGGTGCAGGCTCAGCCACACCGCCGCGAGGATGGGATACAGCGCCACGCCCACCAGCACCACCACCGCCGGCGCCACCAGCAGGTACGCCTGCCGCCGCTCCCGCTCCAACGAGCCCCCGCCGCTCACTCGTCCACCCCCGTCAGGTGGTCCACCTGCTTCTGCGCTCGCTTCAGCGCCTCGTCCGGCGTCCGCAGCCCCGCCACCGCCGCGGAGAACTCGCTCTGCAGCACATCCGAGATGAGGTTGTAGTACGGCGTCACCGGCCTCGGCCGCGCGCGCTCCACCATCTCCTTCAAGTTGGCGATGAACGGGTCCGCCGCGCGCAGCCTCGGGTCCTCATAGACAGACGGCCTCGGCGGATTGCGCGCGTAATTCAATGCCAGCACCAGGTTCGCCTCCGGCGACGTCAGGTGCGCAATCAGCTTCGCCGCCAGCTTCCGCCGCTCCGGTGACACATGCGCATTCACCGCGAGCTGCCACCCGCCCAGCGTCCCCCACCCCGGCTCGCCGCTCTTCGTCGGCAGCGGCGCAATCCCTACCTTCCCCCGAATCGGCGAGTCCGGCTTCTGCGCCTCGCTCCACGCATACGGCCAGTTGCGCATGAACACCGCGCGCCCCTCCTGGAACACACGCCGCGCCTCCTCCTCGGAGAACCCCGTCACCGTCTCCGGCGACACACCACTCGCCACCAGCCCGCGCAGGTATGCGAGCGCCTGGCGCGCCGGCTCCGTGTCCAGCATGACGCGCCCACCCTCTCCGAGTGCCTCACCGCCATGCCCCCACAGCGCCTCGTACACGTTGCAGCTCAGGCCCTCGTACTGCCGCCCCTGCCACACATAGCCTTGCACACCGGGCGCCTTGGCCATCGCCTCGCGTGCGAAGCGTTGCAGCTCCTCGTACGTGCGCGGCGCTCGCGGCACCAGGTCCGTGCGGTAGTACAGGACGCCCACGTCCAGGTACCACGGCACCGCGTACGTCCGCCCTTCCACCACCACCGCCTCCACCGTGCCGCGGAAGAAGTCCGCGCGCAGGCGCTCGGGTGGGAAGTCCTCGGACAGGTCCGCAATCCATCCCGCGCGCGCGAACTCGGGCACCCAGACGACGTCCGCCACCAGCACGTCGAAGTCGTCCGCCCCGCCCTCCAGCGACGTGAGGAAGAACTGGTGCGCCAAATCAGACGAATTCGGCAGCGCCTCGGTGACGAGCTCCACCCCCGGGTTCTCCCGCTCGAAGCGCGCCAGCAATTCGCGGAACGGCTGCGGCGCGCCCCACAGCGGTTGATATTTGAAGACGAGCCGCGTGCGGCCTGCCTGCTCACGCGATGCGTCCGACGCACGCCGACACGCGCCCACCGCCAACAACACGGTGAGGAGTGACACGAGCAGCAGGGTGGCGGAGCGGCGGCTCATGTGCACGGCATGACTCCAGCCTCGCGACCGAGCGTCAATGCACCTGCTCGCCGCAGGGTCCGCGCCCCAACATCCGCCTGCCCGGGAAGACAGGAGCGCTTTCGTGCGCTCGGGAAAGGCTGGCGCTAAGCTGTCGCCCGAACCGCGAGGGGGCTCCTCATGTCACAGCAGGAAGAAGTGAAGTTCGGCACGCACCAGGCGCACTTCGAGCCGCCCGACACGCTGGTGGTCGACTTCAATGGCCTCATCGGCCTGGAAGATGTGAAGCGCACCGCCGAGCTCTACAAGGAGACCTTCGACCGCCACGGCCAGTACTACTGCATCGCCAAAATCGGCGGGACACAGATTGAGACGGCCGGCCGCCGCTACCTCTCCGACAATGGCCGCTCCGAGTGGTTCCACGCCGTCATCTACGTGGGCGCCGACATCGTCCAGCGCACCTTCGGCAAGGCCATCGCCCTCGCCATGCTCTACACCGGCAAGACGAGCTTCGAGACTGTCTTTGTCGCCACCCACGACGAGGCTCGCGCCTGGGTGGCCGCGCACCGCGCCAGCCGCCAGCGCAAGGCCGGGTAGCACCGCCCGGCCAAAGGACGCCAGGAGTCCCCCACTCACGGGGAAGTCTTGAATATCGCGGAGGACAGACTGCGGCGGTATGCTTGCGTGGACTCTGAAGGGAGCACCATGCAGCAGCAGGAATGGAAGTTCGGCGCCCATACGGTGCGCTACGAGCCGCCGGACGTCGCGGTGGCGACCTTCTCCGGGAACATCAGCCTGGAGGACATCAAGCGGGCCGTGGAGCTGTACGGCGAGCTGGCGAAGCACGGCCCGTACTACATGATCGCCGAAATCGGACAGTCCCAACTCGGAGCCGAGGCGCGGCGGTACCTCTCGGAGAATGCCCGCGCCGACTGGTTCAAGGGCTCCATCTATGTCGGCGCGGACATGGTGCAGCAGACCTTCGGCAAGGTGATTGCCCTGGGCATGCACCTCACCGGCAAGACGCGCTTCGAGACGGCCTTCGTGAAGACGCTCCCCGAGGCTCGCACCTGGGTCGAGCAGAACCGCCTCAAGCAGCTCAAGAAGCACGGCTGAGCCCACACCCGCCGTCTCATGCCTGGCGGGCCCATGCCGGGGTCCAGAGGGCCCCGCGCATCCAGAACTGCCCTTCCCCCCGGCTGGAACCGAAGCCCCGGAAGCCGCGCCGATCTTCGTTTGCAGCAAGATTCGGCATGCCCGGAGGTCTCACGCGGGGGCCAGAAACCCGTCACTCGTGGTGGAAAATCCTTCCAGAACAGGACTTTATCTGTCCGGAGTGAAATGTCACGGTGTCATCAGAAACCCGTGGCACTATAAAAATTCGCTCCCACTGGTAAAGAAAAGGGGATTTGTTGTATAGGCAGGCATCCAGGGGGAGCCCCATCCCGCCCGGTTGCTCCCAGTCCGGTTCCCCCCACCCGAGTCGTATTCCTTCGCCACACCATGTGGAGGGGCCCATCCCCTTCACGGTCAGTCAAACCCGTAACCAGGAGGGTGAGCCGGGGGGGCCCGCCCGACCTGATGAGTCTTGCCATGCCCGTGACCGTCCAGAAGCAGGAAGAGACCGGAGTCCCCGCCCACGCCGCAGCCGCGATTCGCTGCCCCCACCTGGGTGCCCAGTACAACCCGTTCGCCGGTCCCCACGTCGAGAACCCCCACCCCTTCTTCGAGAAGCTGCGCAAGGAAGAGCCCGTCACCTTCAGCCCCATGCTCAACATGTGGCTGGTGAGCCGCTTCGAGGACATTGCGGCCGTGCTGAGGGACCCGGCGCGCTTCTCCAACCGGGACATGCTGGGCAGCGGCACGAACCTGACGGACGAGGCGAAGGCCATCCTCGCCAAGGGATATGACACCCGGCACGTGCTGCTGGGCATGGACCCGCCGGACCACACCCGCCTGCGCCGGCTGATGAACCGCGGCTTCACCGCCCAGCGCATCAACGCCATGGCGCCCTTCATCCAGAAGAAGGCCGCGGAGATGGTGGACAAATTCGCGAGCGACGGCCGCGCGGACCTGGTGGAGCAGCTCGCCTACCCGCTGCCGGCCTACGTCATCCTCGGCATCATGGGCGTGCCGGAGGAGGACGTCTGGCGAATCAAGCGCTGGAGCGCGGACTGGCAGCAGCTCACCTTCGAGCACATCCCCGCGGAGCAGCAGGTGGAGATGGCGAAGGGCGTCATGGAGTTCCAGGAGTACTGCGTGCGCCTCGTCGAGGACCACCGCAAGAACCCGCGCGAGGACCTCATCAGCTACCTGGTGGAGGTGGAGGACGACGGAGAGGCGCTCACCATGGACGAGCTGGTGATGGCCATTGGCGCGTCCTTCCTGTCCGCCGGCCACGAGTCCACCACCGCCCTCATGGCCAACACCTGGAAGCTGGCCCTGGAGCACGGCCTGTGGGGCACGCTGCGGGACAACCGCGAGCTGGTGCCGAAGTTCCTCGAGGAGGCCAGCCGCTTCGACTCCGTGCAGCACGCCATGATTCGCACCGCGAACGAGGACGTCATGGTGGGCGGGGTGAAGATTCCAGCGGGCTCGCGCCTGATGCTCCTGTACGCCGCCGGCAGCCGGGACGAGTCGCTCTGCCCCCACGCCAACAAGCTGGACCTGACGCGCGAGAAGGTGCCCCAGCACCTCACCTACGGCCGCGGCACCCACTTCTGCCTGGGCGCCCCGCTGGCCCGCCTCCAATTCCAGCTCACCACCAACGTCCTCCTGGACCGGCTGCCGGAGCTGCGGCTCGTCCCCCACCAGGACTACGGCACGTGGCAGAGCATCGTCCTGCGCCAGATGAAGCACCTGAAGGTGGAGTGGGACGCCCCCTCGGTGTAATCGCGCACCAGCGGAATGAGACGTCAGCGGGCCTGGTGACCGGAAACGGTTGCCGGGCCCGTTTCATGTCCGGAGCCCGCCGCTCCAGGCCGACATTGCCCACACGCCGTGCTTGGCAACCAACACGCCAAGTGAAGCACGAAGTCAGGAACAACCCCCATTGGGTAATTCCTGACCTGAAAGGGTCGTTTCACTCTGGCAGGCTTCCGGTCCTGAAAGAATTTTCTTGCCAGACTGGCCTTTTTCAGGCGAAAAGGTCGAGCTACACCCTGCTTCCGAGTGAAGCAGAAGGAGCCCCCCAACTATGTACGCCGAGGTAGTGGACGAGGCGGACGTCCAGTTCGCCCGCCGGGTAGACCGCAAGGCGCTGGCGGCCGTGACGCGAGAGATGTCGCAGGTGAGCAACACGCGGGCGCTGATGGCGCTGGCGACGCAGTGGCTGGTCATCGCCGCATGTTTCGCCGCCGTGGTCTGGGTGGACCGCTGGTGGGTGTGGCCCTTCGCCGCGCTCATCATCGCCTCGCGGCAGCACGCGATGCTGGCGCTGATGCACGAGGCGGCGCACTACCACTTCCTGTCCAACCGCGCGGTGGGCGAGGTGGTGTCCGACTTCCTGTGCGCCTTCCCGCTGAACATGACGACGGCGGGCTACCGGCACGAGCACATGCTGCACCACCGCTACGTCAACACGCCGCAGGACCCGTACTGGGCGGGGCAGATGGTGGACGCGTCCTGGCACTTCCCGCGCACGCCGCTGCGCGCGTCGCTGGTGTTCCTGGGCGACGCGCTGGGCCTGTACGCCCCCAACCACCTGAAGGTGGTGCTGCCCTGGACGTACTGGGGCCGGCTGGTGGGCAAGGCGAACCCGAAGATTTCCGCCTTCGAGCACGTGCGCTACTGGCTGTACGTGGCCACGCTCGTCACCGTGCTGGTGACGACGGGCGCGTGGCTGCACTGGCTGTTCCTGTGGGTGCTGCCCACGACGACGGTGATGATGGCCTTCTTCCGGATGCGCGCCCTGGGCGAGCACCCCATCGACCCGAACCCGAAGGGCGACGAGACGCGCGAGACGCGCGACGTGGAGGGCACCGCGCTGGAGAACTTCTTCGTGGCGCCGCTCAACGTGAACTACCACCTCACGCACCACGCCTTCCCGTCCGTGCCCTTCTACAACCTCCCCGTGATGCACAAGGAATTGGAGAAGGCCGGCATGCTGGAGGACGGGGTGAACATGTTCGACTCGTACCTCGGCTCGAAGAACAGCATCCGCCAGTACATCACCCGCGCGCCCTCCGCCGACGTCTCGGCCGCAGTGGTCTCGCAGCAGGAGATGGGCGAGCCGCTGCACTCGTGAGGCGTGGGCCGGGGCCGGCACGACGGCCGCCGCGAAGGGCTGGGGGGCTCTCTCGCGGTGGCTGGAAGGTCGGCCCGGGCACACCACCTCACGGGAAGCGGCGCAGTGAAGTCCACGGGAAGGGCCGCCAGAACGGCGTGGCCACCGTGTCCGTGTCCAGCGCGAACCAGGGCGCGTCGTCTCCGCCCGGTGAGAGGACGTGGAAGTCCTGCGCGGGCATGAAGCCCTGGCCCAGCAGCGCCACCCGGCGGCCCTCGGGGTTGGCCGCGACGTCCAGGACGAGCACCGCGTGTCCCGGGCTTCCACCCAGCACGAAGAAGTCCCCGGGACGCACGTCTTCCCGCGCGGGACGCTTCTTGAGGGGCTCCAGCGACATCGTCCCCGCGTAGTTGAAGACCAGGTCCAGGTAGGAACGGAACGCGGCGCGCGAGCTGTCCGCCTTCGCGCTCCTCACCCAGGCCACCTTCGAGCCCGCGACTTTCGCCCGGTCTCCGGCGGCGTAGCGGGACCAGGAGGCGACGTCGCCGCTGGTGAAGCGGTAGGCGATGCTCTCGCGCTGGTTGCTGGACCAGCGCCACTCGGCGTGGAGGCGGATGACGGAGTCCGCGCACTGCTGGAGGTTGGCCGTGCCCACGTCGAGCTCCGCCACCGCGGCCAGCCGTGCATCGTCTCCAGCGAGCACCTCGCCGCCCCGGAAGTGGCGCACGGGGGTGCCTTCGGGACGCAGCGGCAGGCCTCGCAGCCACGCGCCGAACGAGCCGGGCTCCACCGCGACTCGCGTGTAGCCCTTTGGCGGCGTGAAGGTGGATTCCAGCGGGCGGACTTTCACGTCGGCGGAGAGCCAGGCGTAGCGGGCCAACTCCTCGCGGGTGGGAGCTCGGGGCTCGACGGTGGACTCAGCGTGCGCCGCTCCCTGCAGCAGGAGCACCCCCAGCAACAGCGCCGGCACGATGAGCGTCTTCGGACCTGGAGCCCTGGCTCCATGGGTGCGAGGTGAATGGGGATTCACCTTCCGCGCGCACCGGTCGCCCAGGTCCTGGGTGGGAAGAAGGGCTGCACGGGAGGGGACACGATGGGACGCATTCACGGCGCGGAGGCTCCGGGGTGATGGGGTGCTCGGAAGGTGACGCTCCCCTGCTTGGAACATTCTCGCCGGTTCGGAGTTCCCTCGTCGCTCCCGAGCCGGGATGCCCGGAGTCCCCTCGGTGGGCCCTGCACCTGCGTCCCACGGTGGCGTCGGCTCGCGGACTCCGGGCGCCCGGCCCGCATCGCCCCGCCGTGCCGGGGCGTGTTGCCTGCCCGGGGTGGGGTCCGCCGCTGAACGGTCGTCCGCCAGTCCCCGTGCATCGCGGGGGTTGAGGACGCACTTTGGATGCATATGCGTCGCCGGGTGAGCCTCGTACTGCTCAACGCCTTGTCGCTGTCACGCCTGCCGATGGCGGTGGCATTCATTGCCATTTCCGACACGGTGGTGCGCGCGGCGCTCGTGCTGCTGGCGGCGTTCAGCGACTTCCTCGACGGGTGGATTGCCCGTCATCGGGGGCTCGCCACGCGCCTCGGCGCGCTCATCGACCCGGTGGCCGACCGGGGCTTCATGGTGACGGCCATCCTCGTCTGCTACCTCGACGGGCTCATCGCCCTGCCGGAGGTGCTGCTGCTGGTGGTGCGCGACATCGGCACCGCGGTCGGCTTCATCATCGCTCGCGTGGTACCGGGCCTGCGGCCGGTGGAGTTGAAGGCACGGCTGCTCGGCAAGGTCGTCACCACGCTGCAGTTGGTGGCGCTGCTGTGCGTGCTGCTCTTCCCACCCGCGGTGGCGCCGCTCGTCGCGCTCATTGGCGTGCTGTCGCTCGCCTCGGTGGTGGACTACTCGCGGGCGGTGCTGCGCGCGCGGGCGCGCCCCCCCGAGCCCACGCGGCCCACCCTGCGCCAGGGCCCGGTGGAGCGGCCTCCGTCCCCCATGCCCACGGCGCGCAAGTAGCCTCAGCCCTGCGGCGGAGGAGCGGAGTCCGTGCCGTGGGACTCGGGGAGCCCCAGCGCACGGGCCCGCTCGGAAGAAATGGCGGAGCGCTCGCCGTCAGACATCTCCGCCCAGACTTCGTCCATGACATCCAGCAGGGCATCCTCCTCGGAGGAGTCGCCTTCGGGATGCCTCGCACGCACGAGTTGGAGTTTGCGCAGGAGCGCGCGGTATCGGTCATAGGCCGTCATGATGGAAACCTCCCGCCCAGGGACGAGCCCGGGGCGCGTGACTGACGGAGCGTGGGCCGGCTCCCCACCTCATTCCCCCGGAGCACCCGCGCGCAGCACGAAGATCTCCAGCGTCTGGTGCTGGCCCACCATGTCCACCACCGCGCGGACCCGCTCTCCTTTCTCGAGCTGACGCGCGCCGATGCTTCGTCCGTCCCGGAGCACCTTCGTCTTCGCGTCCACGCTCAGCGGCAGGCGCTCGCCCTCGCCCGTGTCGATGACCACCTGGTCCGACGACGCCGAGCGCACCGTGCCCTCGTAGATGGCGTTCACCATCGCCGTGCCGCGGGGCGCGGGGACAGCCGAGCCCGACGGAGGGATGTCACCCACCACGGGGGCCGATGCGCCCGGGCCCTGCGCGGCGCCAGAACCGCCAGTGGCCTGCTCCGTGTTCGACGCACCCGCGCTTCCCGAGCCGCCGGTGCCCGCACGTTCATCCGTGCCCGCGCTTCCCGAGCCGCCGGTGCCCGCGCCCGCGGAACCTCCCACGTCCGTCCGCGCCACCTGCGCGCGCAGACGTGTCACCTCCTGCCGGAGCTGCGCCACCTCCGTGCGCAGCTCGGCCACAGTCCGTTGTAGTTCCGCCGTGTCGCTCGCGGCCGGCGCCTGCTCTGCCGCCTGCTGCTGCTGAGGAGGAGCAGCTTCGGACACACGCTGCTGCGTGCCCGCCGCGTCGGACTGCGCCTCCGCCATGCAGCCACCGCACATCAGCAGCGACAGCCCCGCGATACCCAACACCGTCCAGCCGAGTTTGCGCAGCATGGTCCCCGGCCTCCCTTCGCTTCAAAGTTGGGGACTTCCAGGTCATGGACAACCACCCGTTCGGCCGGGAAGCGCCTGGAGCCCGAGCGACCCACCAGGCACTCTCCCGCCCCCGTGCGAATCCGGCCTACAAGCAATTCGTCGGGCATTCCGGCCATAGTTCGGCTCTTCCTCCTGCCCGGGAGCCGTCCCATGGCCACCAAGCGCCCACCGCCCCCGCCCACTCCAGCGCCGCTCGCCGCGGCCGCCGAGCCTCCACGCACCGCGCTGCGCATCCACGCGCCCTCGGCGATTCCCGCCGCCGCCGAGCTCAACGTCCTGCGCGACCTCAACGTGCTGCGCGCGCCCGTGCCGGACCTCGTGGCCCCCACGGGCGTCCCTCCCGGTACGCCGTTGCGGCAGAACCGCTTCATCACCCAGGGCTACATCGGCATCGCCCAGACGCTCCAGGCGCTGCTGGACCCGGACTTCAAGCCGGGCGGCACCAGCCGCGTGCGCCCGTGCTGGTTCGCCTTCGCGCCCCATGCCTCGCAGGAGGCAGGCAAGGGCATGCTCGGCGCGGCCAT
The DNA here is from genome assembly GCF_055568925.1 of Pyxidicoccus sp. M6. Taxonomy (NCBI): domain Bacteria; kingdom Pseudomonadati; phylum Myxococcota; class Myxococcia; order Myxococcales; family Myxococcaceae; genus Pyxidicoccus; species Pyxidicoccus sp. M6. The sequence goes on from NZ_CM145714.1 coordinate 13,010,158, forward strand.
CGCCCGGCGCATCATCGACCTCGCGCAGGGCGAGGCGGTGCCCAGCGCCGCGCAGGCGTATGACCGCGTGGGACTCACCGGCCCCATGCGCGCGAATGCGGAGAAGCTCTCCGGCGCGCTCGGCTGGCACGGCCTGCCCGGTGATGCCGCGGCCGCCCTCGGCGCGCTCGCGGGCTCCATGAACCTGGAGCCCCTGTCCGACCCGCGCACGCTCTGGTCCACCGCGCACCGGCTCGCGCGCGTGTTCTTCCAGGCCCCTGGCGCGCTGCCGCTCGACAAGGTCGAGGCCATGGCGCGCACGCTGGAGCGCATGCTCAACGAGGGCAACGTCGCCATCTTCACGGACATCGGCGGCTCGGCGCAGGCGTACCTCTCATGGCGGAAGGGCGCGGGCGCCGTCACCCCGGACCGCGTGCTGAGCGAGTTCACCCTGCGCGGCGCCTCGTCCCTGCAGGCGAAGCGCGCGTATGACGACCTCGTCACCCGCACCCGCGAGCAGCCGGCTCCGTCCGACTTCGCGCGCCTGCTGCCGGACGTGTCGGGCAATAGCTTCGTGGTGGCGGGCTTCGCGCTCACGGAGACCGCGCGCCAGGCCCCGGGCGGCGCCGCGCGCGACGCGCTCATCGCCATCGCCAACAACTGCTTCGCGTGGCGCGAGCAGCACGACGCGGTGCAGCCGGCCTTCACCCCGTCCTCGCGCATCCCGGACGAGGTGTCCCGCCCCGAGCTGATGCAGGCCCTCACGCCGCTGCTGTGCCTGCAACTGGGCCCGGTGATGTGGAACTTCGCGGACTACGCCGCCACGCAGCGAGACCGCGACTACAACCCGCTGACCTCCAAGCCCACCGAGTACAACTGGGCGAGCTTCGCGGACAGGTGGCCCGCCATCCTCACGGCCTTCACGCTCGGCTACCGCAACCCCGCCGCGCTGTGGACGCTGCCTCCTCCGCTCATGCCCGCGGACAGCCCGCTGCTGAACCTGAGCTGAGCGGCTACGGCACCACCACCACCGGAATCGGAAGGCTGCTGTTCGCCTGGATGAGGGAGTCCGAGACGGTGAGCGTCACGGTGAACGTCCCCGGCGCGGTCGGCGTGCCGTAGACGATGCCCGTGTCCTTATCGAGCTGGAGACCCGTGGCCGCGGGGCCGGTCCACGCCCAGGACCACGTGTATGGCGGCGTCCCGCCGAAGGCGCGCAACTGATAGTTGCCGTAGGTGCTGCCCACGCGCCCATCCGGCAGCGAGCGCGTCATCACGTCCACGGCCAGGCCGCCCAGGTCCACCGTCTCCATCGACAACTTCCGCGTGGAGACCTGGGGCGGCGAGTCGCTGTCCGAGACCTCCACGAAGAACTCCACCTTCCCCTTCTGCGAGGCGGTGCCCGTGACGCCGCCATCGGCGGCCAGCTCGAGGCCCGGGGGCAGCGTGCTGCCCCCGGCGAGCTTGAAGGAGTAGGGCTGCTTGCCTCCGGTGGCGTACAGGCGCTCCGTGTAGGCCTTGCCCCTGTCCGAAGCCACGAGCTCCACGGGCCCGGCCATCCGCAGCGTGGGGCTGATGCGCAGGGGGATGCTGCCACTGGCCTGCTGCGGCGGAGTGCTCCGGTCCGTCACGGTGATGGACAGGTAGTAGTCCCCCGGCGCAGCGGGCGTGCCGGTGAGCTGACCTTCACCATCGAGCGTGAGCCCCGCCGGCAGCGTCGCCGGCGACGCGGTGAACGAATACGGCGGCGTGCCACCCCGCGCGCGCAGACGGCCACTGTAGGCCGTGCTCTCGCGTCCCGGCGCGAGCGCATCCGGGTCGAGCGCGAGCACCGTCCCCGCGTCGGACCCCTGCGGGCCCGCGTCCGTGCCGCTGTCCATGCCCGCGTCCGTGCCCGCATCCACCTCGGTGCCCGCATCCACCTCGGTGCTCGCGTCCACCTCGGTGCCCGCGTCCCAGCCCGCGTCACCGGCATCCGCGCCGGACGCAGGTCCGTCGGAGTCACAGGTCCTGTCGCCGCAGTCCGGAATGCAGAGTGATTCGGAGGTGAGGCACGTGAAGCCCGCTTCACAACCGCCCCGCTCATCACACGCGGCGTAGCGCGACAGGTCCGGCGAGAAGGTGCACGCGGCCACCACGCACAATGCGGCCAGCACGCCTGACAGCAGGAGCCTCATGGCAGCTCCCAGACGAGGAAGAACGTCCCGCCCGCGCCCAGCAGCGCGCCCGTGCCCAGCAACACATTGGCCGTCGTGGCCTGCCTGCGCCCCGAGCGCAGCCTGTCATCGAGACACGCGCGGAACGCCTCGCCCTCTCCGCCACACCCCGCCTTGCCCTCCGACAGCCGCGACTCCGCGCGGCGCGCCGCCATGCCGAAGCCCACGCCCGCCACGAGCGCCGCGCCTCCCGCCGCCAGCAACACCTTGGGCCACACGCGCGTCGAGCGCTGCACGCTCGCCGTGGGCACGGCCCCGACGTCCAGCGAGGGCCGCCCCGCCCACAGCGTCTGGAACGTCTGCCGCGCCCGCGCTTCGACTTCGCCGGCCTCCGCATTCGCCGCGGGCACCTGGAAGAACTCCCGCGCCTCCCAGTCCTTCGCGTCCTCCAGCGTCAGCACCACGCTGCGCGACCCGCCCACGCCGAGCGCCACGCCCCGCACCAGCCACGCCGCGCCGGGCGCCACGCTGCGCGCACCGAGGCACGCCGCGCCCTCACACGCCGCCGCCCCGGGGCCCAACGTGCGCAGCCGGGCCACTGTCTCCGCACGTGACTCCAGGCACACCCCGGGCGTGGCGGCCACCGCGCGGCGCACGGCGTCCTCCAGCCCACGCGCCTCCGTGCGCTCCAGCGCCACCCGGTCGAAGGGGACGAGCACCACCTTCTGCCCCTCGCAGGCCGCCGCCGACTGCGTGAGCGACAGCGAGAGGAACAACGCGATGGACAGGACGCTCATGGCGACAGGTCCGGTCCTTCCTCGGGCGCCACCGGCGGCAACTCGAGATTGGCCACATAGCCCCGGTAGTAGCGCGAGCCGAAGGGCACCGAGAACAGCCTGTCGCGCAGCGCGTCCTGCACCGCCCCGCGCGCGGCGAGGGACGTCTCGTGCCACGCCAGCCCGCCCGCATCCACCACCGCCCCCGGCTTCGCGAAGGTGAACGCCGCTTCACGTCCGTGCGTGCGCAGGAAGTAGCCGCGCCCCGGAGGCAGCGCCATCACCAGCGAGCGCTCGCGCTCCTTGTTGAACTCCGCCATGCGCAGGCCCCGCGAGTCCTCCACCCACAGCCGCCCCTCCACACCCGGGGGCACCAACAGGTAGGCCAGCGTCGTCTGCGCGCTCAAATCCGTCAGCGCCACCGAGCGGTCCAGCGCCGGAGGCCGCACGAAGGCCGCGAGCCGCCCGCGCACGTCCTCCGTCCCCTGGCTCGCCGCCGCGACGAAGGCGTGCAGCTCCGAGTACTCCACGCGCCCGTCCCCGTTGACGTCCGCCGCGCCCGTGAGCGCCGAGCGCACCAGGTGGCTGAAGACGCCGGAGCGGATGGCGCTCCACTCGTGGCTCTCCTGCTCCGTCGAGGTGGACAGCACCACGCCCACCTGCGGGTAGCGCTCCAGCTCGCGCGTGGCCAACAGGCCCTTCACCGCCTCCGCGTGCGCGGGCCCCACCGGCAGCGCGCCGCGCGAGTGCACGAAGTAGTACGAGTCACACGCGTCCACGATGAGGTGGATGAACGACGCCTGACTGGGCGCGAGCACGCCCTGGAACAGGTCCGTGCGCGTGAAGGGCCCGTCCATCAGGCTCACCGCGCCCTCGCCCGCGGGGCCCCGCTTCCCGTGGCCGGTGAAGACAAAGTACAAAATCGGACGTTCGCCCCGGGCCTTGTCCTGGGCCATCCGCGCGTTGAGCCGCGTGAGGGTCTCCTTCAGCGCCGCGCGGCTGGGGGGACGCGCCTTCGACGCCAGCCCCGGGTGGAGCACCTGCGTCTCGTCGTCCAGCACGCTCAGCAGCACCGCCTCGCGCACGCGGGGTGCCAGCAACTCGTAGTACCGCGCGCCGTCATCATCCGCGTAGCGCAGGGGGGCCTGGTTCCGGTCCATGCCGCCGTTGTGCGCGACGATGACGGCATAGGCCACGTCCGGGGACGCGGCGCGGGCAGCGGCCGAGAAGAGCAGCGCGACCCACAGGGCCGTGAGGGGTGCGCGAAGGAGAAGTCTCATTCGGTTCGAAGGCAGCGCGACCTGGAGGCTGCCACGAGTCCACTTCCGCAATCCACCCGGGCCACTTCGCGTCAACACCAGATGACGGGAGGCGCACAGCGCGGTAAGCCCGTGAGGGATGGAGTGGGATGACGAGACATTGCGGCGTTTCCGGGACGGCAATCCGGAGGCCCTGGCGGCCGTGTACCGCGCGCACGCGGAGGGGCTCGCACGCATGCTGAGGGCAGCGGCCTGGCGAGGAGGCGTCTTCTCACACCAGAGGGGCGCGATGGAGCTGGAGAACCTCCTGCTGGAGACGTTCGCCCGCGCCTTCGAGCCGCGGACGCGCGCGGCGTACGACGGCACGCGGCCCTATCCCCACTTCCTCATGGGCATCGCCCGCAACGTGCTCCTGGAGCAGTCGCGCAACCGGGAGATGGCGGTGGGGCTGGAGCCCTTCGAGACGCAGGGCGAGGTGCCGGAGGACAACGGCGGACTGGCGCAGACCTTGGAGGACCGGGAGGTGGAGGCGTTGGTGGCGGGATTCAAGGAGGGCCTCTCCGCGGAGGAGCGGCGGCTGTTCGAGCTGCGCTTCGGAGAGGGACTGGCACAGGAGACGGCAGCGAGCCAGATGGGGCTCACCCGCATCCAGGTGCGGCGGAGGGAGCACGGCATCAAGACGCGGCTGCTCGGCTTCCTCCAGGCGCGCGGCTACCTGGAGGGACTGGAGACCCGAGGCTGGAGCTTCTTCAGACGGCGAGGCGATTCATGACGGAGTGCGCGGACACGAAGGCGAAGCAGGCCCTGCAGGCGCTCTTCCGTGGCGAGCTGGACGCGGAGGGCTTCACCTGGCTGCGCTCGCACGCGGCCACCTGCCCGAGCTGCCGCGAGACGTACGACAAGCTCTCGCGCGTGGAGTCGTCCCTGGAGAAGCGCGCGCTGCCGGAAGGACGGCAGGCGCTGCTGGAGCAGGCGCTCTTCGCGCGGCTCTCGGAGAGCAGGGCCGCCGCGCCGGTGAGAACTCCGCGCCCCGCGGAGCGCCCGTCCTTTTTTCGTCCTTGGATGGGCATCTCGCTGGGCCTCGCGACGGCCGCGGCGCTCGCGCTTCTGGTAGTCCTTCCCGAGAAGGGCGCGGACACGCGGGACAGCGCCAACGAATGGGGCGTGCGCTCCGCGGAGGGCTCTGCGTGGGGCGTGCGCGCCTTCTGCATCGGCGCGGACGGACAGGTGCGCGGCGAGGCACGGCCCGGTGGGACGCTGGCGTGCTCCGAAGGGAGCTCGGTGCAGTTCAGCTACACGGCGCCGGAGGCGGCGCGGCTGACGATTGAGACGGCGGCCCCCTCGGGCGAGCCGCTGCGCTTCTTCCCCAGCGACGGCCCGCCGGCGGAGGTGGCTCCGGGCGTGGACGTCGTGTTGCCCTTCAGCACCCCGGTGCAGGGCGGGTGGCTGAGCGGTCCGCTGGAGGTGCGCGCGCGCTTCACTGACGCGCGCGGCCAGCCGCTGGGCGAGACGCGGGTGACGCTCACGCCGCGCTGAAAAAATCGGCTTCGAAATTCGACGCTGAAACTCCGGGCGTGCTCGCGTCACCAGGGGACACCGGGCCTCCGTCCAGGATGCCCGAGGTTTCCTTCCGAGGAGTCGCGTCGTGTCCAAAGCGTCCGTGTGGGTGAGCCTCACCGTGGGGCTCGTGCTGGGTTTCGTCGGGGGCCGTGTGGGCCGTCCCGGCGATGCGTCCGCCAATGCCGTCGAGGCACGGGGGGCGCAAGCGGGCGCCAAGGCGCCGGGGGCCCGGCAGCGGCCTCCGATTGCGTCCACCGTCTTCAAGGTGCCGCTGGACGGCTCGTACTCGGCGGGGCCCGAGGACGCGCTCGTCACGCTGGTGGAGTTCTCCGACTACGAGTGCCCCTTCTGCGCGCGCGCCCATGGGACGGTGAAGCAGCTCCAGGAGAAGTACGGAAAGAAGCTGCGCGTGGTGATGAAGCAGCACCCGCTGGACATGCATCGGAACGCCCGGCCCGCGGCGCTGGCGGTGCTGGCGGCCGGTGAGCAGGGGAAGTTCTGGGAGATGCACGACACGCTCTTCGCCAACGCGCGGGCGCTCGGCGGGGAGAACCTGGAGCGCTACGCGCGCGAGCTGGGCCTGGACGTGGAGCGCTGGAAGAAGGACATGGGTGACGCGCGGCTGGCCGAGCGCGTCCGCAAGGACGAGTCGCTGGCGCTGCAGCTGGGGGCCAACGGCACGCCGGGCTTCTTCATCAACGGGCGCTACATCAACGGCGCGCAGCCGCTGGAGGTCTTCACCGGCGTGGTGGACGAGGAGCTGGGCAAGGCGGAGGCGCTGGTGAAGGGCGGCGTGCGCCCGGCGGAGGTGTACGCGCGCGTCATCGAGAAGGGCGTGGACCGTCCGCCCTCGCAGCCCGCGGCGCAGGCGCAGCAGGAGCTGCCGCCGCAGAAGGTGGAGGTGGGCAACGCGCCCGCGCGTGGGCCTGCGAACGCGCCGGTGACGCTGGTGGCCTTCTCCGACTTCGAGTGCCCGTTCTGCGCCCGCGCGGTGCCGACGATGAAGGCGCTGGAGGAGGAGTACGCCGGCAAGCTGCGCGTGGCCTTCAAGCACCAGCCGCTGCCCATGCACCCGCACGCGAAGCTGGCGGCAATCGCCTCGCTGGCCGCGCACGAGCAGGGGAAGTTCTGGGAGATGCACGACCTGCTCTTCGCCAACCAGCGGCAGTTGGACAGGGCCGCGCTGGAGGGCTACGCGAAGCAGCTCGGGCTGAACGAGGCGCGCTTCAAGGCGGCGCTCGACTCGGGCAAGTACGACGGCCAGGTGACGGCGGACATGAGCGAGGGCACGCGCGTGGGCGCGGGCGCGACGCCCACGTTCTTCATCAACGGGCGTCCGGTGGTGGGCGCCATGCCCATCGACCACTTCCGCCGCATCATCGACGACGAGCTGAAGAAGTCCGGCGTCGCGGCGCGGTAGGCGCCGAGCGATTTCCGCCCGTCAGGCTCGGAGTCCTTCCGACTCCGGGCCTTTTGTTTGCGCACGACATCCCACACCGGCCCTTTCCTCGCGGAGAAAATCGCCGGGAAGATTTATTTCCTCCCCCGTTCAGGTGTCAGCGAGCACGCACCGCTCCACTCACCGAACCCAACGAGGGGGAAGTTTCATGTCCACGCTTCGCACCGCCCTGGTGGCCTCCGTGGCCGCCGTGGGACTGAATGGTTGTGTCTACGGTTACGTCAACGACGCCGCGACGGGCAGCGCCATCGAGGGCGTGTCTGTCACCGTCGCCTCGGGCACCTGCTCCGGCAGCGGCTGCACCAGCCCCAACGTCCAGGCGACGGACACGTCCGGCCTCTTCGTCTTCGACGCCTATGGCAACCACAACGGCGAGGACGATGTGCAGATCATCATGCCCGCCAGTGGTGAGGAGGCCATCAAGCTCGTCTACAGCCGCACGGGCTATCGCTCCGTCAGCGTCTACCACAAGCCCAACTACGAGACGGTCCAGCAGGACGGGAAGGAGTACCAGGTCTCCAACGTGCAGACCGTGTACCTCTGCGGGCTGTTCGCCACCGACTCCGACTCGGACGGCGTCTGCGACGCGGCGGAGAACCAATACGGCACCAACGCCTTCAGCTCCGACACCGACGGTGACAGGCTCAGCGACTTCGCCGAGCTGTACGGCTCCGGCGGCGTGGACCTGCGCTACTACGGCGCCAACCCGAAGAAGAAGGACATCTTCGTGGAGATGGACTACTACCCCGGCCTCAAGCCGATTCAGGCCGCGCTGGACCGCGTGACGGCCTCCTTCGCCGCCGCGCCCGTGAGCAACCCGGACGGCTCCACCGGCATCAACCTGCACCTGGTGCTCAGCCAGCAGATTGCCGCCGCCGACGCGGACATGGACCTCAACCCGGCGTGGACGGACTTCGACGTCATCAAGGCCAAGTACTTCCCCTCGCGCCGCGCGCCCTTCTTCCACTACGCGCTCGTCGCCAACCAGTACGACGCCAGCGGCTCCAGCGGTCTGTCCCGCGGCATCCCCGGCCATGACTTCATGGTGACCATGGGCAACTGGTCCACCCCGGGTGGCACCGAGCAGCAGCAGGCCGGCACCATCATGCACGAGCTGGGTCACAACATCGGCCTGCAGCACGGCGGCAACGAGGGCATGAACTACAAGGCCAACTACCTCAGCCTCATGAGCTACGGGTACCAGCTCCGCGGCCTGACGAAGGACGGCACCGACGGCATCCTCGACTACTCGCGCGTCCGCATCGCCGGCCTCAGCGAGTCCTCCGTCAGCGAGGTCAACGCCTTCTCGCCCATCGCTCCGACGACGGAGGCCGACCTGTCCCACTACGGCGTGCGCATCGGCACCATCCTCCGCACCGGCAACGCGAGCGCCAACCTCGACTTCAACGGCAACGGCGTCATCCAGGCCGGCACCATCGCCCAGGACCTGAACAACGACGGCGACACCTCGGACTTCATCAACACGTCGCAGAACGACTGGACGGCGCTCGTCTACCACGGCGCCAGCACCATCGGTGACGCCAACCTCGGCTCCACCAACAGCCTCATCGCGCCGCAGACCTTCCTCGTCCGGCCCGAGAGCACCGAGAAGTGCATCACCGAGTTCGAGACGCGCCGGTAATCCCGCTCACTGAACGCGCTACACACGCCGCCGGGTTCCTCGTCAGAGGGGCCCGGCGGTCGTGTTTCCAGCGGCGCACACGGTGGTATGCAATCGACCCGGGCATCCATCGTAGGAGCCCCGACCTCCTCCTCTGGAAAACGCCATGCGCCCACAGCTCCGCCGCTTCGCCGTCACCGCTCTCGCCGGCTGCACGGGTGTCGCCCTGCTCACCGCGGCCGACACGCGAAAGCCCTCCACCGAGTGGATGGCCCGTCCCTCCGAAGCAGCCCGCATCGCACGGGTGGAGGCGGGCCTTCCCGCGGTCTCACTCCCCGGCGAGAAGGAGCCCACGCGCCTGTCGCTCCAGCAGTGGATGGAGCTGTACAAGATTCCCGGCGTCAGCGTGGCCGTCTTCGAGAAGGGCGCGCTCGTGTGGGCCAAGGGCTACGGCGTGAAGCAGGCCGGCGGCTCGGACTCCGTCACGCCCGACACACTCTTCCAGGCCGCCTCCATCAGCAAGCCGGTGACGGCGCTCGCGGCGGCGCACTACGTGGAGGCCGGGAAGTGGTCGCTCGACGAGAACATCAACGACAAGCTCGTCTCGTGGAAGCTGCCGGAGAATGAGTACACGAAGACGGAGAAGGTGACGCTGCGCCGGCTGCTGAGCCACAGCGCGGGCACCACGGTGCATGGCTTCCCCGGCTACGCCGTCACCGAGCCCCTGCCCACGGTGCAGCAGATTCTCGACGGGGTGAAGCCCGCGAACACCGCGCCGGTACGGGTGGACCTCGTCCCCGGGACGACGACGCGCTACAGCGGCGGCGGCACCACCATCGTCCAGACGATGATGGTGGACCAGCTGAAGAAGCCGTTTCCGCGAATCATGCGTGAGACGGTGCTGGCGCCGCTCGGCCTGAAGCACAGCACGTACGAGCAGCCCCTGCCCGCGGCCCTCGCGCCCCTGGCCGCCTCGGGTACGAACTTCGGAGGCGACACCCTCGCGGGGAAGTGGCACGTCTACCCGGAGATGGCGGCCGCCGGCCTGTGGACGACGCCGTCCGACCTGGCGCGCATCGCCATCGAGGTGTCGAAGGGGCGGGCGGGAAAATCCAACCGCGTGGTGTCCCAGGCGATGGCGAAGCAGATGCTCACGAAGCAGTCGGAGGCCTTCGGGCTGGGCTTCCAGTTGGGGGACGGCGACCGCTTCGGGCACGGCGGCTCGAACGAGGGCTTCCAGTGCGCGCTGACGGCGTTCGCGGACTCGGGCAGCGGCGTGGCCATCATGACCAACTCCGACGTCGGCGGCCTGCTGCTGGACCGGCTCACCGCCGCCGTGGCCGCGGAGTATGGCTGGAAGTCGTATGTCCCCCGACCGGAGGGGCCCTTCATCCAGCTGGACCTGGTCGCGCGGCTCAAGGGCACGGAGGCCGCCCTCGCGTGGTACCGGTCCATGAAGCGTGACGGGAAGGGCAGCACGCTGTCTGCCGGCGACTTGAACAACCTCGGCTACCGGCTGCTCGGTGAGAAGCAGGTGGCCGATGCCCTGAAGACCTTCCAGGCGAATGTCGAGCTCTACCCCGAGGACGCGAATGCGCATGACAGCCTCGGCGAGGTCTACATGACAGCGGGCCAGAAGGCGGAGGCCATCGCGAGCTACAAGAAGTCGCTGGAGCTGAACCCGAAGAACACCAACGCCGTGAAGATGCTCGAGAAGCTGGGCGCGCCCCTCGACCCATCCTCAAATGTCCCCCGGAGCCACTAGAGTGGCGGCGTGGCTACTGCTCCTCGATGTTTCAACTGTGGCGCTCCCTTCCTGAAGTCGCCCGCTGAAGAACCGGTCTGCGGCCATTGCGGCGCGACGCGGCCCGCTCGCCCGCAGACGCAGCGGGTCGCTCCTGTTCCCAGTGCTCCCCCCACCCCCAGGTCGTCCTCGTCCGTGATGCTGCTCGTCGCCGGCGCGGGGGTCGTCACGATGATGGGTGTGGGGATGGCCGCGTACCTCCTGGCGGCGCCTCCCCGGCCAACACCGCCGCGCCCGACTCCGGCTCCGCCGCCCGTGGCCCGTCCCACACCCCCGGCGCCACCGGTTCCCGCTCCACCTCCACCCGAGGAGAACGCGCACATCGTGGAGCCCACGCCCGCCCCGAAGCCCACCGCGGCGAAGCCCGCCCCGCGCCCGCCCCAGACGAACGAAGCCTGGGGTGCCCAACGCCTGGCGAAGCACCTGAAGGACTACGACTACTGCGGCCGCGAGGCCATCCTGCGCAAGCAGGACATCCCCCGGCGCTACCGGCTGACGGCGAAGTTCGACGCCAACGGTGAGGGCAAGGCCGGCCGGGTGGACCCCGCGCCGGTGAGGATGCTGAACGCGTGCATCCGCAACCGGACGCAGTACATCTACCTGGGCAAGCCTCCGCAGGCGCGTGAGTTCGAGGTGGAGCTCACCCTGTCGTTCGCGCACCTCCGTCCCACGGGAAAGCCGGAGACCCGCGACGACCAGTGGAGCATCCGGGAAGAGGACCCCTACTGAACGGGACGTGCCTCATGGTGCGCGGCCACTTCGACGCGCACCTGCGTCCACGGCTGAGCCGGTGATGGCATCTCCTCTGGTTGCCGAGCTGGGGCCCCGAAGGTAAACGCCTCACGCGCATGCGTGAAGACACGACATCCCGCTGGAAGCGGCCTGCTCCATGGCTCCTGTGCCTGCTGGCGCTCGGCGTGGCCTTGAGCTTCAAGACGAAGTGGCCCGGGCCGAACCTCTACGCACTCCAGGCGGACTCCTGGCTCCACGGCCGGATGGACGTGGGGGCGGACTCGCATGACGTGGCGCTGTACGGCGGCAAGGCGTGGGTGCCCTTCCCGCCGCTCCCGGCGGTGCTGCTGCTCCCGGTGGTGGCCGTGACGGGCCCGGAGCGCGCCCCCGTGCGCGCTGTCGCCTTCGTGCTGGCCCTCGTGGCGGGATGGACCCTGTGGCGGCTCTTCGAGCGACTGGAGCTCGCCCCGAGAGAGCGCGCGTGGATGGTGGCGGCCTTCCTCCTGGGCACGGGCTTCTGGTCCTGCGTGCTGTGGAGCACGGGCATCTGGTTCTTCGCCCACGTGGTGGCGGCCACCTTCCTGGTGCTCGCCGTGGCGGAAGCGCTGGGCCGGGGGCGTGGCGTACTCGTCGGGCTGTGGGTGGGCTGTGCCTTCCTGTCGCGACAGCTCGCCGTCTACAGCCTCATCTTCCTGCTGGTCGTGCTCTGGCAACGGGGCGCGGCGGGAGGGCGGAAGCGCCAGGTGCTGCACGTGGCAGGAGCGCTCACCGCCTTCGGCCTCTGCGCGCTGGTGTACCTGGCGTACAACGCCGCGCGCTTCGGCAGCCCCTTCGACACCGGCTACGCGTACATCCCGCTGGGGGACTACCTGCAGGCGCGGGTGGAGCGGTACGGCCTCTTCCACTGGGCCTACCTGCCCTTCAACTTCATCTCCATGTTCCTGGAGGGGCCGCACTTCGTCTTCTCGCAGCCGCGCCTGCTGCAGCCCATCGCCGTGGATGGCATCGGCACTTCGCTCACCATCGCCAGCCCGTTCGTCTTCGTGGCGTGGGCAGCTCGCGGGCACGGCACCTCCGTCCCCGTGGCAGCGGCCTGGACGAGCGTCGGGCTTGCCCTGTTGCACATGCTACTCTACTACAACAACGGCTTCGTCCAGCTGAACGCGCACCGCTTCTGCCTGGACTTCCTGCCCGTGCTGATGGTGCTCATCGCGCTGGGCACGAAGCACATCCCCCCGGAGCGCTGGAAGCCCCTCGTCGCATGGGCGGTGGGGCTCAACCTGTTCGTCCTCACGCTGATGCCCCACCTGGCACGAATGCTCCGCTCACTCTGAGTCAGGCGCGGCCGCGTCCGCCCGCGAGCAGCGGCACGAGGTCCACGCCGCGCCACAGCCGCTCCCGCATCTCGCGCGAGTCCACCAGCGCTCGCGCGCCCCGGGGCGTGATGACGAACCTCCTCCGCGAGTTGCCCGCGCCGCCCTCCGCCCGCTCCGAGGCGACGAGCTCCTTCGCCTCGAGCCGGTCCAGCGTGGCGTACACCGCGCCAATCGCCACCTCGCGCCCGGCCACCTCTTCCAATTCCCGGCGCACGGCCATGCCGTACGCGCCCCCCGAGTCGGGCGCCCGCGCGGTGCGCACCACCGCGAGCAGCACCTGCTCCTCGAAGGTGCCGAGCGGTGCGTCGGAGGGTGTGTTGGATGCGGACGGCACGGGATGCTCCTTCCGGAACGACGGTTTGAAACGCGTGCGACTCTAGCTCTCGCGGAACACGGCGGCGGGGTCCTGCCCCGGCTGCGCGCGCAGCACCAGCGTCTGCCGCGTCATCGTCATGTCCGCCACCTGCGCGTGCAGCATGTAGCGCGCGGGGACGGAGCCGTCGGTGAGGCCCGCCTCCGCCACGTCCTCCACCACGCCGACGATGCGCTCCAGGCCTTCGAGCCCCGTGTTGATGCGCTGGCCGATGGGGTTCTCCCCCGGGAAGTACTTCTTCGCGAGCGCGCGGTTGATGACCACGGCGCGCTCCGTATCCACCCGGTCGCTCTCCTGCAAGAAGCGCCCGTCGAGCAACTGGATGCCGATGGCCTCGAAGTACCCGGGCGACACCAGTCGCACGTACGTGGTGCTGGAGGGCAGCTCCGGCTTGCCTTCGATTTCGAGCCCCCAGTCCTCACCCGCCCCGCGCAGCGGCAGCTTCTGCGTGGCGCCCACCGAGCGGACACCCGGGAGCGTCACGAGTGATGCCTCCAGGTCCGCAATCACGCGCGGCCGGGCCTCGCGCGCGACGTTGCCCTCCATCACCACGTCCAGCACCGCCACGCGGCCGGTGTCCACGCCCGAGTCGATGGCGCGCAGGTTCGTCACCGAGCGCACGAGCAACGCCGCCCCCGCCGTCAGCAGCACCGCGAGCGCCACCTGCCCCACCACCAGCGCGCCCTCCGTGCGTCCACCGCGCGCGCCGATGCCGCCGGTGCGCGACTTCGACAGCGCGCGCTGCGGGTCGGACCTACGCAGCGAGCGCGCCGGCAGCAGCGCCACACCGAAGGCCGCGACGAGCGCCAGCACGAGCGCCGCGGCGAACACGCCCCAGTCCAGCGAGCCGTGCGGCGCGAGCGGCCCGAGCGGCAACGCCTCACTGAGCAACCGGAAGCCCTGGGCCGCGATGACGGCGCCGACTCCCGCGGCGGCGAGCCCGAGCAGCAGTGCCTCCGCGAGCAACTGCTGCGTCATCCTCCGGCTGTCCGCGCCCAGCGCCACGCGGACGGCGAGCTCCGTGGCGCGGCTGTCCACCTGCCCGAGCATCAGCGCCGCGACGTTGGCGCATGCAATCAGCAGCAGCACCGCCATGGCCGCGAGCGTCGCGAGCAGCGGCGCCTGCAAGGGCCCCAGCAGGTGCTCGCGAAGCGGCGTCAGCTTCGGCGAGCGGGACTTGTCCCAGGCCTGTGGATACTCGAAGCGCTCCTTGAGCCGCGCGCCGAACCGCTTCAGCGCCAGGTCGATGACGGGCCCGTCCGTCCCGGGCGCGCGCCGCCCCACCAGCGCGTAGTTGCCCGAGCCGTCCTCGGGATTGAACGGCTCCGCCACCCAGGCGCGCACCGTCGGGTCCGGGAACCAGAAGCCCTTCGGCATCACACCCACCACCGTGTGCGTCGCGCCGTCGAGCTCCACCGTGCCGCCGATGAGCGACGGCTGGCCTCCGAGGTCGGCGTACAGCCCGTCGCTGATGATGACCGCGGGCGCGGAGCCGGGACGGTCCTCGGTTGGCTCGAAGGCGCGGCCCAGCGCGGGGCGGACGCCGAGGACGTCGAAGAGACCGGCGCTGGTGGAGACGGACGTCACCAGCTCGGGCGAGGCCTGCGGGCCCCGGCGCAGCGGGAGCTCCTTGGTGCGGAACGCCGCGACGGCGCTGAAGCCGGACCAGTCGGAGGACAGGTGGAGGAACTCGCGCTCGGACCAGTCGCCCGGGGACCAGAAGAGGCCGAGCCGCTCCTCGTTGGGGTACGGCAGCGGCGTCAGCAGCAGCCCGCGCACGAGCCCGAAGGCCGCGGCCGTCCCGCCCACTCCGATGGCGAGCGTGAGGATGGAGAGCAGCGCGTAGCTGGGGCGCGAGCGCAGCCGGCGGGCCGCGTAGCGCAGGTCCATGATGAAGCTCTCCATCGGGGGGCCTCCTGGGCGCAGACGGCTGGACGCAGGCTCAAAGCCGGTCCATCCGCGAGTGAAGGTCCGCCGCACCAGCGGCGGCACCGAGCCCAGCACCTGCCGCCACAACCACGCTCGCGCGGCACGGGGGCCCTCACGGGACGCGCGCCAGGCGAACTCGTCGGAGAGCTCGGCAACCACCTCGTCCCGCTCGGCATACGGAAGCCACGCCCGCATCAGGGCCAGAGGAAGTCGGGGGACCTTCACCGGGTCTCCACTCCTCGAGTCCGACGACGGCACGCGCACCTCGGTTGCTGGCTGGGTATTACTACAATGTAGAATACGGAGCCAGCGACGGACGATTGCGTGGGATTTTCAGACGCGACGCCGTGTCACGGAGGACCCGCGCCTACCACTGCACGCGCAGGGTGCCGACGCGCCCCTGCTCGGAGAGGACGGCGGGGCTGATGGTGCCGGTGGTGACGCCGCACTCGTCGAAGAGGAGGAGCAGCGTGCCCTCCCACGCGGCGAAGGACGCGGTGTCGAGCGAGTACGTGGAGCGCAACTCCAGCGTGCCGGAGCGCGGAGACTCGCGCGTCCAGCGGAACGAGAGGCCGGCGAAGAAGGGCCGGCACAGCGAGTCCAGCGCGGCGAAGAGGGCCGCGGGGTCCTTGCCGCTCATCAGGGTGAGCGTCTGCATCCGCGGCTTGAGGTACTTCAGCGTCGTGCTGCGCGTGGCCTCGTAGCCGAGACGACGGACGCTCTCGCGGCCCTTCAGTGACAGCACGGTCTGGAGCAACGGGGCCACGGCATCGATGTCCACCCAGGAGGAGTGCAGCGGAGGCGCGTCCATCAACTTGCCGATGGTGGGAGGGACGCGGCTGCGCACTTCCGCGCGCAGGCCGAGCAGGTCGAGCCCCGCCAGGTAGGAATGAAAAAGGCTGCCGGTGTACTTCCTGAACTGCTGCCCGTTCTTATCCATCACCGGGCATTCATGACCCGGGCACCGGGGCATGAACCAGCGGCGTCGAGTGTGCGCGCGGGTTCGTTCCCGGTAGTACCGACCGGCCAGCCGGGCGCCCGCCACGTCGTTGCGGGCACGCGCTCCATCTTCCGCCCGCGAGTTTCCATCACCGAGCTGGCGCTCCTCGCCGTTGCGCGCACAATCGGATGACGCGCCTTTGCTCGTACCCGTGGCGTCTTGCCCGTACGCTGAGTGCCCGCTCGATGCAGAGTCCTTCGCATGGCACTTCGTCGAACCGTAGCGCTCCTGCTGCTGGCGCTGTTGACCGGATGCGGAACCTCGCGCGTCGTGCGCCTCGACACGGGGCGGGGCACGCCGCTGGAGTACACGCCATCCGCCTCGAAACCCGTCAGGGTGGATGCGGATGCGTTCGAGGAAGCACTGACGCGACTGGTGCTCAATGCGCCCATGGCGCTCCGCTCTCCTCAGCAGGGCTTGCTGGAGCGCGTCTCCCATCAGCCCAACGGCGGCGACGCGGGATGGCGGCGCCTCATGGCCAAGGGCTTCGGAGGCATCTGCAGGGCGGGACAGCGGAGAGGTGATTGCCTGTCGCTGCTCGACGATGCGATGGGCATGGGCGAGTGGGACAAGCTGGGGGTCGCCCTGGCCCTGTCGCTCGACCCAATGAAAGAGAGCATCGCCCGGGCCGTGGAGGAGACCCTGGCTCCCCAGCTCTTCTATGCGGTCATCTCGACGGGGCTCGTGAGCTGGGTCGTCCTGGCGGCGAACCCCGAGCCCGTCTTCACCAAGGCAGCCGCCATCGTCTCGGCGGTGATGTTGAGCTACCTGGGAGTGGAGGTCTTCATCGAAGTGGTGGATGCGTGCCGCGAGCTGAAGCGGACGACGGACCTGGCCACCATGCCGCAAGAGCTGGAGCAGGCCGGCCGACGCTTCGCGAACCGAGTAGGCCCGGAGGTGGCTCGCGTCTTCGTCCTCGCGGTGACGATGGCGGTGAGCCACGGCATGACCGGGGGCGCCGCCTGGCTGGCCTCGCGGGTGTCGATGCTGCCCAGATTCACTGAGGCAGCGGCGGCGGGTGCCTCACAGCTGGGCATCAATCTGGCCAACGTGTGGCAGGTGTCCGCGGTGGCCGTCGTGGGGAATACCGTCGTCATCTCCCTGCCTGCCACTGCGATTGCCATGGTGGCGCAGGGCATGAGTGGAGGTTCAGCGGCATCAGCGCCGAGCGGGCAGCTCCACCATGTGATTTCGAAGCGGATAGCGGAAGCACTTGAAAAGCACGGCACCCTCAGTGGCCACTATTCCGCGAGGGACCCACGCTTCGTCACGCGAGCCGTCGACAAGGACGCCCATAACGGCTACCAGACATGGCACCGGGAAGTGGACAAAGAGGTCATCGACTGGCTGAACCGCTTTATCGAGCAACACCCGAACAATTCGAGGCCTTCTTGCGAGAAATCTACAGTCGCCCAGCCATGCGAGCGAGGTTCCCCAATGGCTTCTGAAGCCATTCCCCCCTCTGCGCACTTCTATCTCCTGGATAAGCAGAATGAAGGCAGGCACGACACCGAGTTCAGCAGGACCAGCTCGAATTTCGGCCCCGCGCTACGCTGCCCTCAGTGTGGAAACACCGTCGGAGCATTGAGCTGGGAGCCTCCCTACCAGGGCGACCTGGAGCTCTATGGCACGGATTTCGGCGACCTCATGAATGGCGCCAGCGGACTCATCATCACCGAGCGCTTCGCCGAAGACTTCCAAGCAGAGGGACTCACGGGACTCAGCGGCTTCCATCCCGTCGAGGTGAAGAAGGTCCGCCGCAGGGGCCGAGGCCCCAAGCCCGGCTCACCACCCAAGTACCTCTACGTCACGCTGGCCTACGGACAGCCGGCCCTGGACCTGGAGCGCAGCCGAATCCTCACCAAGCAGCCCGCGACCTGTACCTGGTGCCGCTACGCCGGCCCGGACGCCATCGACGGCCTCTTCCTGGAAGAAGGAACGTGGAACGGTGAAGACGTGTTCCGGCCGAGAGGCATGTGGGGCATCGTCCTCGTCTCCGAGCGCTTCAAGCGCTTCGCCGAGCGACACGCCATGAGCCACATGGCGCTCATCCCCATCGAGAAATACGTCTGGGACCCGCTGGGCCTCCTACCGCCGCCACAGCAGCCTGGCGGCGGTTAGCGTCCGAAGCCTCCACACCGAAGCAGCGATGCCCCACCAAAGCCACCAGTCGCAAGAGCGCCACAGAGGACCGCACATGAAGACCACCTGGATGGTCCGCGCCGGGCGCGGCAGTGAGAACATCGACGAGTTCCTGCGCCACGGCATCGTCGCCATGGGTGACGCGAGGCTCGGCCCGCTGTCCCCCTCTCAGTCCAAGGCGGACCTGCTGCGCCTCTACGCGGACAAGTACCCGGAAGAGGGAGAGGGCACGCGCGCCACCTGGGCCAACCAGTCCGCCCGCTTCGTCAGCGAGATGAAGTCCGGCGAAGGAGTCATCACCTACGACAGCGAGCGCCGCCTCTACTTCGTGGGCACCCTGACCTCAGAGTACGAGTGGGCACCCCAGCTCATCGAGTCCAAGCCCCATATGCGCCGCGTGAAGTGGACAGGCCGCGTCTCCCGCGACGGACTGAGCACGGCGGCGCGCAACTCGCTCGGCGCCATCCAGAGCCTCTTCAAGCTGGGCTCCGACGTGGCCGCCGAACTGGTCGAACAGGCGGTCTCCCTCGATAAGGCCCCTGAAGAAACAACCCCTCCTGTCACTCCGCCCGTGGCCCGTGCCGTCGAAGGCAAGCCCCGCTCGGACGCGGAGCTGAGTGCGGAGATGTTCGACAAGGCCGGAGCCTTCGTCGAGGACGCCATCAGCCGGCTGGGCTGGGAGCAGATGCAGCACCTGGTCGCCGGCATCCTGCGCTCGATGGGCTACCAGACCCGCGTCTCCGAGCCGGGTCCGGACCGTGGCGTGGACATCTTCGCCTCCCCGGACGGACTGGGCCTCCAGGAACCCCGCATCTTCGTCGAGGTGAAGCACCGCCCCGGCACGCCCATGGGCACCAAGGAGCTCCGCGCCTTCCTCGGTGGTCGCAAGGCCAATGACAAGTGCCTGTACGTGAGCACCGGCGGCTTCACCAAGGACGCGCACTACGAAGCCGAGCGCTCCAACATCGCGCTCACGCTCATCGCCCTGCCGCGCCTGCGCGAGCTGCTCCTCGAACGATACGAGCAACTCGATGCGCCAACGCGCGCGCTGGTCCCGTTGCAGCGCTTCTACTGGCCGGCCCGGTAGTAGTCCTGGGCCCCGCTGGGCCTCGCCTACCCGGCTGCCGAAATCGCCGCCGGGCAGGGATTGGCTTCAGGAAGACGAGTACGCCGGAGCGGCCCTCGGACGCGACCGCTGTTCCACGTTTCCCAGGGTGGCCAGATGCCAGCACCTCATCATCTTCTCCTGCTCACCTCACTGCTGCTCAGCGGCGGGCCTCTGGAGCTCGACGGAGGGAGCGTCAGCACCGACGCGGGGGCTCCCACGCGTCGCCCCATCATCGCGGAAGGCATCGAGTGGCCAGAGGACGTGAAGCCCCTGGCCACTCTGGATGGGCCCGCGGTCCTCGCGGCCCATGCCGCGCTGCAACGCCTGCTCTCCAGCTTCCCGAAGGAAACCACAGGCACTTGCTCCCACTCGGCGAAGGCCATGGAGGTTGTCGTCGGGCAGGAACGGGGCCTCTACTTCGTTCGCATCAACCAGCGCGTGGAGAAGTGCGGCAACTTCGCCCCCGGCTTCAACCTCACGCTCGACTGGTTCGAGCTGTATGCCGTGTCGCCCGAGGGCAAGGTGCTGGCCCGCTATCCGTACCAGCCCTGACTACCGCCCGTACCCCGCGCTCTTCACCTCGATGAGCTTGCCGTTCTCGAACACCACGACCTGCATCAGACGATTCGGGCCGAAGTTGTACGTCCACTCCTCGAACGTCTTCTGCACCGTCTTCTTCGTCGAGGTGTCCCCGTCCCGCGTCTTCACCTCTTCCGACTCCGTGCGGGACTCCTTCGACACGGGCTCTCCGCACTTCGCCACCACGTCCGACTTCGAAGCCCCGTCCGACACCAGCCCCGTGCCGCAACGCATCGAAGCCGCCTGTCCCACCACGGGAATCCCTACCAGCGACACAGCCACGGCCATCCAGAGAGCACGCATTCGAATTCCTCCGTCCGGCCCATGACGTGGGCCCCTGGACGAAAATTCACTCAGGCGTATGGATTGTAGAACTTCGCGAACGTCGCCCTCGCGAAGTCGCCGAAGGTCATCCCCGGTTGGAACGCGCCCACCTTCTGCTCCTTCGGGTCCGTGCCCTCCGGCGCCCTCAGGTGCGCGTCGTTGTCCGGCTGCATGAACACCGCGAACGTGGAGCGCGAGATGTTCCGGCTCGCCGGATGCGCCAGCGCCTGCACCGCGTGCGGCGTCGCCCTCAACAGCCCGCCCGTCACAATCTGCGAGCTCTCGCCAATCTGGAACGCGAGGCAGTCCTTGGGGATGACCACCTTCCGCTCCTGTCCGTTGCGCGTGCGCACGTACAGGCCGGCCTCGGGGTCCGGCAGCGGAATATCCGACCGCGCCGGCTCGGGAGCGCCGGGCTCCGCCTCGAAGTACATCGCCGGGCAGAGCGCCGTCAGCGAGCCGTGGTCGCTGTGCCAGCCACACCACGAGTCGCGCGTGCGAGGCGTCGCGTCCTCGTTGATGGCGAAGTAGTAGAGCAGCCGCGCCTTGCACGCACGCGACTCGCGAATCGTCTGCGCCAGCCGTGCGTCCGGGAACAGCCTGTCTCCCAGCTTCGCGCGCACGTACCTGTCACACTGCTCGGCGACGAGCACGCCCACGTCCACCATCCGCTGGCCCAGCGTCATGAACGCGGGACGCAGCTCCGGGAAGTCCGCCTCCGGCCACACGTTGGGGTGGTAGTTCTCCGGGTACTTGTCCACCAGCGACGCGTCCGCCTGCGGCACGTCGTACTGGGGATTGTTGTAGTACGAGCCCTTGAACTCATCGAACTGGCCGGGCTTGAGCAGCTCCTTCCCGTGGCTCCAGCCGAAGGAGTAGCTGCTGCGCTGGTGGACATACTTGTCCTTCACCTCGTTGGGGAGCGCCGCGAAGCGGAACCCCAGCGGCAGCAGGCCGTTGCGCAGCTCCACCAGCCCGGGGATGCCCCGCACCACCAGCAGGCCGATGCCATCCGGTCCATAGGCGCGCTCGATGGCGGCCGACAAATCCACACCCGCCTCGAGCTTCGCGTAGTCGAGGACCACGACTCCGTCTTTCGTCTCCACCGCTTCGCTGCTCATCCCGAATGCCTCGTCTTCTCACGGCGCCACACCGGAGTGGGCGCGGACCGGGGGACGCGTAAGCCCCCCGGCCACTGGAGCCGGCGACAATACTGCCCGGTTTCGGAGTGTGACCGCCACCCACGCGTGCTCCCTCCCCTGCTCGCCGGGTGCGTCCGGATTCCACCGGCCGGATGGATGAGTCTCCTCGGGCCGCAATCCCAGACATGCGGCGACCAGGAATCACCGGCCCGCGCGTATCTCCCTCACGAGGAGGACGCGTCATGGGAAAGCAGTTGTACACCGGAGAGGTCCGCACGTTCGGCGAGAGCATGGCCCGCAGCACCACCGAGGCCGGCGCCTTCAAAATCTTCATGGACGAGCCCGTGGAGCTCGGAGGCCGCAACGGCGCGCCCAGCCCGCTCGACTTCATCCTCGCCGCGCACGCGGGCTGTCTGAACTACATGACCTTCTTCATCGCGAAGGAGCTGGGCATCCCCGTGTCCGGGACGGAAATCACCGTGCGCGGCTCGCTGGACCCCGCGAAGTTCGCCGGCACCGACCGCACCGTGCGCGCCGGCTACCAGTCGCTCGAAGTCGTCATCCACGTGAAGAGCACCGCCAACGCGGACCAGATTTCGAAGCTCAAGAGCGAGGTGGAGGCGCGCTGCCCCGTCAGCGACAACCTCGCCAACGCCACGCCGGTGAACATCACCCTGAAGGTCAGCGCGTAGCCGGCACCGCGCGCGGCACGAGGAAGAAGAGCTGCCCCTTCTGCTTCATCATCCCCGCGGCCAGCTCCGCCTCGGGGCCGGGGCCCCAGAAGACATCCACCCGGCCCGCGCCTCGGATGGCGCCACCCGTGTCCTGGTTGAGCATGAAGCGCGACAGCGGCCTCCACTGCACCGTCCCATCCGCGAGCCGCACGGGGTGCTCGGTGTGGATGTAGGCCAGCCCGCCCTTGGGGAACAGCCGCGCGTCCGTGGCGATGGAGCGCCCCGGCGTCACCGGCCTCCCCAGCGAGCCCTCCGCGGGGCCCTCCAGGTAGCGGAAGAAGACATACGACTCGTTGAAGTCGAGCACCCGATTGCACTGCGCCGGGTTCGCCGCCAGCCATGCGCGCAGCGCCTGCATCGACATCTGCTCCTTGGGGATGACGCCCTCCTGGATGAGCAGCGTGCCGATGCTCCGGTACGGCCGCCCGTTCGACGCCGCATAGCCGATGCGGCGCTCGCTCCCGTCCGGCAGCCGCAGCCGGCCGCTGCCCTGCACCTCCATGAAGAAGAGCGCCACCGGGTCCCTCGCCCACGCCAATTCCAGACGCCGGCCGTCCAACCTGCCGCCGCGAATCTCTCCGCGCGTCCAGTACGGCACCACCTTCCGCCCGTCGAGTCGCCCGAAGACGCGCTCCGCCTTGAAGCGCTCCGCGAAGGCCTCCAGCGGAATCTCGAGCAGGTCCCCCGGCGCCCCATGAATGGGCACCGAGTACTCCGCCGTCCGCGTGAGACTCGCCTCGAGCGTGGGCTCATAGTAGCCGGTGAAGAGCACCTGCCCGTCCTCGCCTCCGGCGGACTCCATCGGCTCGAACTCCTCGAACACGCGCGCCGTCAATTCCTCGGGCGACATGCCGTCCACGATGCGCGAGGACAGCCGCTCCAGCGCGGCCCGCAGGACGCCCGCCGTCACCTGACGAGGTCCATAGATGAAGACCTGGTCCGCGGGCCGCGTGCGCAGCCACGACACGCTCTGCGCGATGGCGGCCCGCAGCGCCGCAGGCTCTCCGTCGTCGCGCAGCTTCAGAGAGCTGGAGACGGGGATGAGCGCCTCCTCGGGCTTCGTGATGGGCGCGCGCGTGGGGCGAGGGCAGGCGGTGAAGAGGAGGGCACAGGCCGCCAGCAGGAGGGCTCGGACGTACGGCGTGGACATGAGGCCCTCGTACCTACCTCACCTGCCTCGCGCGCCGAAGCCCCTCGCCATGGCCATCCATGTACCGAGCCGGGCCTTCCACCGTGCGGCATGCGCTGGGGCGCGGCGGACGCTCGCCTGCCCCGCCGCCGGCCTTGGCCCACGGACCTCCCGAGCCAGGAAGTCATCCACAACTTCCGCTGGCGGCACTCTTGCGCGTGAGGGTGGGTTCGCCCGCGCACCAGTCAGGAGGACGACAGCGATGAACGCCAAGAAGCTGGCACGGGGACTCGGGTGGCTCAGCATCGGCCTGGGCCTGACGGAGTTGATTGCGCCTCGCGCGCTCGCCCGGTTCCTGGGTCTGAGCGAGGAGCGCACCGGACTGCTGCGCGTCTTCGGGCTGCGGGAAATCGCGGCGGGCGTGGGCATCCTGCTGTCGCCGGCCCGGCCCGCGCCGTGGGTCTGGGCGCGCGTGGGCGGAGACGTGCTGGACGTCGTGGGCCTGGGCAGGGCCATAAAGGACAACCCGAAGAAGGGCAGCGTCGGCTTCGCGCTGAGCAACGTCCTCGCGGCCACCGCGGTCGATGCCCTCTGCGCCCGACGGCTCAGCAGCAACTTCGTATGACCCGTTGACGCGCCTCCGCGCGTATAGGGGCTGGGCCCCCGAGAAGATTTGATCAGGAAATCGGGGCGCGGCGACATACAGCCGCCTTCGCCCCGCTCCTGATGATGACGCGCTTCCTACCCATCCTCCTCGCGCTGGCCCTGAGCGCCGCCCCCGCCTCGGCGCAAACGCCTCCATCAGCTGTCACCGGCGAGACAGAACAGGCGGCCCCGGACGCCACCTCCGCGCCCCTCGTCCCTCCCACTTTGCGAGAGGACGCGCCCGCGCGCATGCCGGAGGGCTTCACTCTCAGTGCCCCCGTGGTGGTGCAGCTCGAGCTCACCGTCAACGAGGCCGGCGAAGTCACGGAGGCCACCGTCACCGGTGACGCGCCTCCCGCCGAGCTGGCCTCGGTCGCGCTGGAGGCCGCGCGCCGCCTGCGCTTCAACCCCGCCACCTCTAACGGCGCTCCCGTCACGGTCCGCCTGCCCTACTCCTACCGCTTCGAGCCCCCGCCCCAGCGCGCCCTCCTCACCGGCCGCGTGCGCCAGAAGGGCACCCGCAAGCCGATTGCAGGTGCCACCGTGCAGGCAGGTGAGTCCACGGCGGAGACGGACACGCAGGGCCTCTTCCGCCTGGAGCTGGCCCCCGGGAAGACGCGTCTCAAAATCTCCGCGCCGGGCCACCAGCCGCTCTACATCGACGAGACGCTGGAGGCGCACCAGCACCTCGACGTCCTCTACGGCCTGGAGCCGCTGGAGGTGAATCCCTACGAGACGGTGGTGCGCGCGGACCGGCCCCGCACCGAGGTCTCCCGCGTCACCCTGCACGACCAGGAGCTGCGCGAGGTGCCCGGCACCATGGGCGACCCGTTCCGCGTCATCATGCTCATGCCCGGC
Source organism: Pyxidicoccus sp. M6 (assembly GCF_055568925.1). Lineage (NCBI taxonomy): Bacteria > Pseudomonadati > Myxococcota > Myxococcia > Myxococcales > Myxococcaceae > Pyxidicoccus > Pyxidicoccus sp. M6. The sequence goes on from NZ_CM145714.1 coordinate 13,034,843, forward strand.
GTGACGACGCTGGCCTCGGGCCTCTCGTACCCCGTCGTGCGCGGCGTGCAGCCCGCCGCCAGCGCCTTCTACGTGGACGGCGTGCGCGTGCCCTTCCTCTACCACCTGCTCTTCGGCAACGCCGTCGTCCATCCAGACTTCATCGACACGCTCGACTTCCAGGTGGGCGTGCCCTCGTCGCGCCATGGCAGCCTGCTCGGCGGTGCGGTGGATGCGCACGTCAGCCGGCCTCGCGAGGAGGACGGCGTGCGCGGCAGCGTGTACCTCGACCTCATCAACAGCGGTGCCTTCCTGGAGGTGCCCTTCCCCGAGACGGGCACCACCGTCACCGCCGCCGCGCGCATCAGCTACACCGGTCTCATCGTCACGCGCGTGGCCAACGCCACCACCGCGCCCAGCGTGTACACGGCCCCGAACGGAGCGCAGTACCCGGACGAGGGCGAGCCCGCGCTCTACGCGGACTACTGGGACTACCAGGCCCGCGTGGAGCAGCGCGTGGGTGACGAGGGACGGGTGCGGCTGCTCGTCATGGGCTCGTCGGATGCGGTGGGCATCACGGCGCGCCATCCCGACCACGAGAGCGGCGGCGTGGGGCTGCTCTTCCACCGCGTGGACTTGCGCGGCCGCCATCCGCTCGCGGGCGGCGAGGCGGAGGTGGGGCTGACGCTCGGATATGACCGGCTCGGCCTCGCCTTCTCCGAGAGCGGCGGCGTTGCCAGCGGCAAGTACGAGCTCACCCAGGGCAGCATCGCGCTGCGCACCGGCTTCACGCGCGAGCTGTCCTCCTCGCTGACGCTGGAGGCCTTCGGCCAGCTCGAGCGCCGCAGCGCGAGCCTCGAGGCCACGGGCCTCTTCCGTCCCATTGGCCCCATCGACGACCGCGACGCGTACAGCCGGCCGGACATCTTCGGCACCTTCGCGGGCGTGGGCGCGCAGGCGACGTGGCGGCCCACCGCGCGCTGGACGCTGGTGCCGGGCCTGCGCCTGGACAGCTACCACGGCTTCGGACTGGACACGTACCTCGCGCTGGAGCCCCGGCTCGCGGTGCGGCACGCGCTCACGGACGCGCTCACCCTCAAGGGCGGCGCGGGCCTCTACCACCAGCCCGCCACCATTCTGCTCCCCGTGCCCGCGGGAGAGATGCTCGCGCTGGAGCGCGGCCTGCAGCGGGCATTGCAGTTCAGCGCGGGCGCGGAGTGGCGGCCGTCGCAGGACTGGGAGCTGTCCGCCGAGGCCTACTTCAACCCGCTGCTGCGCACGCTGGAGTTCAACTTCGAGGACGTGGTGAGCAACGTGCGCCGCCGCGGCCTGGAGGCCGAGGACGTCCAGAGCCGTGGCTACACCTACGGCGTGGAGTTGATGGTGCGCCGGCCGCTCGGGAAGCACTGGTTCGGCTGGCTCACGTATGGCTTCAACCAGAGCCGCCGCTACGAGCACTACACGCGGCTGGGGCCCAACGGTGAAGAGCTGGGACAAGCGGAGGGCTACCTTCCCTTCGTCTTCGAGCAGGCGCACACGGTGAATGCCGCGCTCAGCTACCGCTTCTCCTTCGCCACGCTCGGCGCGGTGGCGCACTTCAACACCGGCCGTCCGGAGACCGGCCAGTTCGGCTACCGCACCCGGCGCGAGGGCGTGGGCGCGGACGGCAACCCCGAGTGGATGCCCGTGGACCGCGGCGCGGTGGGCCGGCTGCCCGGCTTCTTCCGGCTCGACGTGCGCGCCTCGCGCAGCTGGGTGTTCGACAACTTCGTGCTCGATGCGTACCTGGATGTCTTCAACATCACCGCGCGCAAGGAGGTCCTCTCCTACGAGTACGGCTACGGCAAGCCCACCGGGCTGAAGAAGACGGCAGTGGGCGTGCCGGTGATTCTGCCCACCCTCGGCGTGAAGGGGAGCTTCTGACCATGCGACTGTCGCGACTGCTTCCGCTCTGCCTCACCCTGTCCGGCTGCGCGCTGGAGCCGGATGACCCCATCTACCTGTCCGGCACCGCGCTGGAGGCGGACGGCTCGCCCTGGCGCGGAGGGCCGCTCACGCTGATGCGCCCGCGCAAGGTGGACGTCCACTACAACGAATACAACCAGGAGCTCTATTCGACGCGCTTCGAGCCCTGGGCCGAGGTGACGGCGGACGCGGACGGCCTCTTCCTCCACCACGTCACCGCGCGCGACGTCGGCGCGGACGATCTGAAGCACCCGCACCCGTGGACGTCCGACACCCTCTTCCAGCTCCACCTGCCGCGTGCGGATGGAGGCAGGGACTTCCTCTCCTTCGAGTTCGCCAGCGACATGGACCTGCCACCGCTGCGCCCCTGGAACAGCCGCGTGCACACCGTGGACGAGGCGGGCGGCGTCCGCCTGTCCTGGGAGCCGGTGCAGCCCACGGCGGACCTCCCCGAGCCGGAGTACTTCGTGCGCCTTCTCGGAGAGGACGGCATCGCCTGGCAGGTCCACGTGGGCGAGCGCGAGCCCTGGCTGAGGCCGGAGATGCTGGAGGACTTCACTCGCGAGGCCCGCGTGCAGGCCCGGGCCCGAGGCTCGCGCCACTGGTTCAAGAACACGCTGTATTACGACGCCGTCTCCGAGTCGCCTCCGGTGCCATTGTCCTTCGCACCCGTGGTGCCCGCGAGCCGTGGCGCGGGCTGCTCGGTGACGACTGGGAGCTTCAAGACGTGCCCCTTCACGGATGGAAAGCTCGAGCGCGCCCGGGTGGCCGTCAACGAGAACCCCCTGCCCAAGGAGCTCTTCCTCCAGTTGAAGCAACCCGTGCGGCCCGGGAGGGTCATCGTGCGGGGGCTCGAGGCCTACGCAGACAGGCTCTACGTGGAGGGCTCCGTGGATGGAAAGACGTGGCTGCCGCTGGGGGACGGCTCCATCTCCTACCGTGTCCTGGACTACCCGCCCTACAACGATGACCCGGCGCGGATGTCCGACCAGGAGCAGTACGTGGACGTGACGCTGTCCGCGGATGCGCCCGCGGTGAGCCACATCCGGCTGCGGATGACCGCCACGTACACGAATGGCGAGACGGGCGCGGGCCAGTTCTCATACCTGCGTGAGGTGTCTGTGTTCGGCGCGTCCGGCGCCGAGTGAACCGTCGTTCGTCCTCGAAGGCGGAGCGACATTCGTGGCGCCTCGACCGGCGGGGCAGGCCCGCGTCCGGTGGCGAGAGATGTCATGTGCGGGGACTCCGCACGGCGGCACACGCTGCTTACGCTCCGCGTGGGGGGTTGCGTGAAGCGCAGCCGTTTCGAGGGGGCACGAAGATGCAGGGAAGGTATGGAGAGGAGACGCGGCTGACGCCGCAGGGCATCACGGACACGATGGCGTCGGGGTACGGGGGCACGCCGTCCAGTGGGCGCCGGGGCCTGGGCCGCGGGGAGGTGGCGCGAAAGAGTCCGTCGCCCCGGGCGAGCGGCGCGCGCTCGAAGCAGCCGACGAAGCAGACGTCGGTGAAGTCCAAGGCGAAGCGGGCCACTGGCACCCGCACGACGGCGAAGAGCGCGGCGACGACCCGGGGCCTGGGCACCGGGGCGCGCGGGGCGGAGAAGAGCGCGACCTCGGGCGGCAGGAAGGTGCTGAAGCGGGAGACGGGCGCCGCCGCCGCGCGCAAGGCCGCGGCGACGAGGAACACCGCCATCCGGCGAGCCACGAAGACGGGCGCCACGCGCCGCAAGGTGAGGTCGCGGCGCGGTTGACGGTGGAGCCGCTCCGGTCCGCGCCGGAGCGACGCCCCGGCGACTCAGAGGAAGTAGTCGGGGAAGAGCTCCGCGCCCGGCACCATCTGGTACTTGTCGAAGTCCTTCACGCCCTCGGCGCGGAGGACGTCCTCGTCGATGCAGAAGTTGCCGGTGAACTGGCGGCTCGGCTTCGTCAGGATGGCGTACGCGGCGTCGGCCATGATTTCCGGCGAGCGGGCGCCGCGGATGGTCTCATCCCCGCCCAGCAGGTTCTGCACCGCCGCCGTGGCAATCACGGTGCGCGGCCAGATGGCATTCACCGCGATGCCGTCCGACTTGAGCTCCTCGGCCATGCCGAGCACGCACATGCTCATGCCGAACTTCGCCATCGTGTACGCCACGTGAGGCGCGAACCAGCGTGCCTCCATGTTCAGCGGCGGCGAGTTGTTGAGGATGTGCGGGTTGCTGGACTTCTTGAGGTGCGGAATGCACGCCTGCGAGCAGGCGAATGTCCCGCGCGTGTTGATGCCGTGCATCAGGTCGAAGCGCTTCATCGGCGTCTCGAGCGTGCCCGTCAGGCTGATGGCGCTGGCGTTGTTCACCAGGATGTCGATGCCGCCGAACGTCTCCACCGCCTTCGCCACGGCGGCGGCAATCTGGCTCTCGTCGCGGATGTCCACCATGCAGGGCAGCGCCTTGCCGCCGGCCTTCTCGATTTCCTCCGCGGCCGTGTAGATGGTGCCGGGCAGCTTCGGGTGCGGCTCCGTCGTCTTCGCGGCGATGACGATGTTCGCTCCATCCCGGGCGGCCCGGAGCGCGATGGCCTTGCCGATACCGCGGCTGGCGCCGGTGATGAAGAGCGTCTTTCCCTTGAGGTCGGCCATGTGAGTCTCCATGAGCGGCGGGTGACACGTGTCACTTCACCGTGTGTTCCTGGTGCTTGAAGCTGCTGGCGGCCGACTGTAACCGGGAGTCGCCCGTCCTTCGCTCCGGGAATACGCCATGGAACCCCCTTCGCGCATCCTCCTCGTCGAAGATGATGAACGGCTGGCCCGGCTGGTCAGCTCCTTCCTGGAGGGGCAGGGCTACCAGGTGCGCCGCGTGGGCAACGGCCCGGACGCGCTCGCCGCACTCCGGAGCGAGCCCCCGGACTGCCTCATCCTCGACATCCTCCTGCCAGGCATGGATGGCATCGAGGTCTGCCGGCGGGCCCGCGACCTCTACTCCGGCTGGATTCTCATGCTCACCGCGCAGGACGAGGACATCCACGAGGTGGTGGCGCTCGACACCGGCGCGGATGACTACCTCACCAAGCCGGTGCGCCCCCATGTCCTGTTGTCGCGTCTGCGGGCCCTCTTCCGGCGCTCCACGCGCGGGGCCGCTTCGCCGCAGTCACGCGACAGCCGGTGGATTCCGTCCGTGGACCTGCGCATCGACGGGACGCTGCGCACGGTGAGCCTCGCGGGCGAGCCGGTGCTGCTCACCGACGCGGAGTTCGACCTGCTGTGGCTGCTGGCCCGCCGCGCGCCGGAGGTGCTCACGCGCGATGATTTGCTCTCCGCGCTGCGCGGCATCGAGCACGATGGACTGGACCGCTCCATCGACATGCGCATCTCCAAGCTGCGCCGGAAGCTGGGTGACGAGCAGCCGCCGCACCGAATCATCAAGACGGTGCGCGGCCGTGGTTACTTCTGCGCGCCGGACTGACCGGCACACGACCTCAAGCACGGCGGCAATCCAACCGGCTGGGACAACATCACGGGGGACGTGTCTTCGGCATCGTGGGGGCCCTTTCGCACAGCGAATGGGAGTCCGCGCAAACGAGGCAGCTTCAGCGCGGTGTTTTTCCCCTCGGCTTGAGCGCCACTTCCACGACAGCTTCATCACCGCACGGCTCGCCATGGCGCGAGGCCCATTGCACCCAACAGGTACACCACCGGCCCGGCGCCCTGTCGGACCGGCCGGGGAATCTCTGTCCCTTTTCCCCGCCGGGGGGCCTTCACAGGAGGCGTGTATGCGCATGAAGCGCGGTTGGACCGCCGTATTGCTGCTGCTGTTATTGCCTTGGGTGAGCTGGGCGCAGGAGTCCACCACGCCAGTTGGCGTGGACCTGGACGAGACGCTCGTCCTCGAGCCAGACGCCGAGGCCTTCGCGGAGCCGCCTGAAGACGACCAGTCCGAGCCCGACTCGTTCGCCCCCACGTCAACGCGGCGCCAGCGGAAGTACCTGCTGCGGATGGAGGCCACGACACTGACGCTGCTGCCACGGCATGGCGTTGGTGAGAATGAAGGCTTCCTCCAGGTGGAGCCCACGGCGGTGTTGGACGGCGGCCCGGAGCTGGGCTTCAACCTGGGCGCGCCGGTGCGGCTGCGGCTGTGGGGCGGCGGTGAGGGCGCGGGCCTGGTGCGCAAGGAGGACTGGGACACGCTGTCCGACTGGGGGCAGTGGGTGCGCTTCTTCCGGCTGGGGAATGAGTCGTCCCGGGTGGCCCTTTGGGGAGGCGCGCTGGACAACTACAGCCTGCTGTCCGGGCACCTGGTGCGGCACTACGTCAACCGGGGCAACCCGGACTACCACCCGGCCGGGGCGGTGCTCACCGCGACGGCTGGGCCGTTGTACGTGGAGGCGTTTACCTCGGACGTCCTTGGCGCACGTCTCATGGGTGGGGAAGTCGCGCTGGACGTGCAGCACGTCCTCGCCGGCCGGCCCCGGCAGCCCGGGCGCTACACGCTGGCGCTGTCTGCGGTGCATGACTGGGGACCGGCGGGCGGGACGTCGAAACCCGTGACACTGGCGCACGTGGACGGCACGGCGGTGCTGGTGGTGCGAAGAGGCCCGGGCGGCGCCCTCGATGCGCAGGTGTTCGCCGGGTGGGGAGGACGTCCCGGAGAGGGCGGCGCGTGGGGCGCGGTGGCGGGCCTGGGCGTGGACGCACTCTCTTCGACGCTGGACATGCGTGCGCGGCTGGAGGTGCGCCGTCAGCACGGGGGCTTCCGGCAGGGCTACTTCGGCCCCGACTACGAGCTGGCGCGCTTCCAGGCCGCGGGCACCTCCGGCCTGCCATTGGCGGAGGCCTCCTTCCCCGAGGGGTACTCGGCCTACGGCGAGCTGCTGCTGGGGTGGGACGCGGTGCACCTGGGGGAAGTGGTGCAGCGGCACCTGCACGTCATGCTGGGCGTGGAGGCCTTCAGTTGGGGCCGGGTGGACGCGGACGGGCGCCTCGGGCTGCAACTCTTCAACCGGAACCTGGACGTGGCCCTGCGGGGATTGGCGGTGGGCGCGTGCCAGCCGGGCACTCGCTACCTGGCGGCGGGAGAGGTGCGCTGGCGTTTCCTGGGTGGAAGGCTCTACGCGCAGGGGCAGGGCGGGACGCTGCTGTACCCGACACCCGAGGGAGCGCTGCGCCCGGGCGGCTTCGTCGCGGTGGGCATGGGGGTGGACAATGCGCGCTGAGCCTCTGCTGCTCCGTGGGGCGGGCCTGGTACTGGTTGCCCTGCTCACCACCGGCTGCGCCACGCAGGCCCCGAGGCCCGGTCCGGGTGGCAGCCTCTCGCATCCCTCGCTCCTGTCCCCCATGCGGCAGCTGAGGGACACCGCCACCGCGAGCCTCCCCGAGAGCACCGGGCCCGAGGCCTCCTTTGACACGGAGGTGGGAGGGGGCGCGACGCTGCTCCGCGGTCGCCAGCCAGCACGCGCGCAGGGGGCGGCCGTGGGGGAGGTGTCTCCGCTCAGGGTGTCCGGCACCCGGGCGCTCTTCTGCGGTGACGTGCCCTCCGGTTGGCCACACCTGGACTCGGAGGAGGAGGTGCTGGCGCCCTTCTTCGGGTGTACCAGCCTCGCGGCCTTCGTCGCCCTGCAGCGCGCGGTGGACATGCCGCGCCTGGTGGAGTCCCTCTCCGACTGGAATGCCGTGCGGCTGGGCGCCCTGGGTCCGCTGGACGCGAAGTCCTCAGGAATTCTCAACCGCAAGCGGGCCGCGTTTCTCGTCAGTGCCACCGAGAAGTACGGCCTTCTCCGGGCGGAAGTCTTTGCCCTCTTCGTCCTCCACTCCTCCTTCGACGATGAGCTGCGCCAGCTCCTGCGCCTGCTGACGGATGACAAGCAGCTCGGCGAGACGCTGGGGCAGATGGCCCTTGTCCGTGAGGAACTGCAGCGGCGTGGCCTGAAGCTCGCCGAGTACCCCGACCGAGCAGAGCACGCGGCGGATGTGCTCCGAGGGCTGGGGCGCGCGGGCCGGGACGCACTCTCCAGTTCCTCGCTGAGCGACGGGGCTCGGTACCAAGAGCTCACCGCGAAGCGAGAGCAACTACCGCCCCCCTACCGGGCCGCCCTCGACGAGGTGGAGCGGGCACTGATGGAGCGGCACTACGCGCCCGGAAGCACGGCGCTTGGGGCCTTCGACCACCTGACGTTTGGCGTGCCGATGGGCTTCTACCACCTCGTGGCTGGCGCAGGGCACGGGGCGTACTCGGCGTACCAGGGCAGGTACGAGCAGGCCACGCGAGAGCTGGCGCCGGCCGCATTGGCGGTGGCGTTGTACGCCGGAGGGAAGGGGGCTCGCGCCATCGCGGAGTCCAGCGGCGCCGGGCGAGGCGGGCTGGCGCGACTGACGGCGCTCGATGCGGAAGCACTGAAGGCCGTCGTGAAGGACCTGGAGGAAAGGCTCGGAGGCGATGCGGCTCGCGAGCTCAGCGCGCTCATCCGGGGCGAGCGTGCCATTGGCTATTTCGTGGCGGCCGAGGGACTGGAGGGCGCGATAGCCATCCACGAAACCCGAGGCAATGTGCCGAAGGCGCAGGCCCTGTTGGCGGAGGCGTATCGCGAGCGCCCGAGCGCTCCGTCCGCGCGGGGTGGCACCGGGAAGAGCCGCATCACCGCGTCCGCCCTGTCGCCAGAGTCCGCTGGACTCGCCCCCGAGGTGGCCGAGGCGAAGCTCCGGCAGGTGGAGGCCGAGGCTGGCGGGCCGCGCCTGCCGATGGACGTGGAGGTCCTGAAGCAGCATCGCGAAGCGCTACTCAAGACGGCTCCTCCCGGTGCCGAGGTGCATCCGCTCTGGCCCGACTACCTGTCGTATCTCGAGAGGAGGGCCGTTGAAATCGAGCAGGGCGTAGCGCAGAAGGGGCCACTGAAGTGGGCGGGCTATCAACGGATGCGCGGGGAGTTTGCCCGCGGGCTGGCATTCGAGCGTCGCATGTTCTCCCTCCTGGAGGAGGATGCGGCTCGGCCGCGTGCGCAGCGCCGTTGGCTGAAGGACTTCGACGAGCCCCGAATCGAGACGCACGTGGGCGTGGCGAAGGCGGACATCCGCTTCGCGGATGTGCTCGTCATCGAGGGGCGGAAGGCGGCCGACCGGCCTCCCCGTGTGGAGACGTTCAGCTTCAAGAGCCGGGACCTTTCACAACTCGAAGACAAGGCCCTCCAGGCGCAGATGACCTCGGATGCGACAGTTTCTTTGAGGTACTACGGCGAGACGCTGAACATCCTTCGGGATGGCCTGAGACAGCAGGCCCGCGTTCAAAGGGTCCACCTCATCTACGAGGGCGGCATGCTGAAGTCCAAGGATTCTGATGCTTTCCAAGGAATAGCGAGGGGCGTAGAGAGTGACGTCGCCGGGGTGGAGGTGTCAGTCCAATGAAGGTACTGAAGTTCAACGACTTGGAGGCGGAAGACCGCCTTCGGGTCTTCTTCGACGCAAGCTACGACCGGAATGCGGCGCTTGAATCCGTTCTCGAGCCCTTCCTCCAGGCGCTTGAAGCGAATGCTGGCGAATGGATGCCAGAGGTCGTCGAAGGAAAACGGCGACGTCGATACTCGCGCGTTTCCGTCTTCAAATCGCTGGACGAAGAGCGTGGGGGAAAGAGAGTGATAATCGGGCTCTATCGCGCAAGTCCACCTGCTTTGGACATGACGTTGAACCTTGCGTTTCCGCCTCTTCCTCCCGAACTGGGTATCTCGATTGCGGTTCAACCGCTCTCGACATTCAAAGGGGCGGCTCAGAGCCGCAACCTTGTCGACATGGTCCGTTCATGGGCTGCCTACTTCCCAGTGACCTATGCCGTGGCGCACAGCATGGCCGACCGGCAACTGGCGGACGCCCCCGACTTCGGACGTGATGAGAGAACGTCGCGACGCGATGGCTTCGACAAAGTCTACGAGGTGTTCTGGCTGAACGTCTTCGGCCCCCAATTGGTGGAAGCCATTGGCCGGGAGCGGGTGTTGTCCACTCCGGCCCACCGGGTGGAAGAGCTTCCCAACGGCTCGGTTCTCCTGGTGACGTGGCCCACCGCCGCGGACTTCGCCAGCGAGGAGGCGCGCGTCGCCCAGGCTCGCGCGCATGTTCACCTGCGGCCGGACCTGGACTTCGACACCGTGCTGCGCACCCTACGAGCGCGCAGCGTAGCCCTGGCCCCTGTCGAGCCGCGCTTCCACCCGGACGTTGCGCCACTTCTCTCGCGCTTGCCTGACGAGTTCGTCATCAGCGAGAAGCAGAGCAGGATTGCCGAATTCAACGCGTACCGGCCGCCCGAACCGGACGAGTGGCTCCCTTCTGCTCTGCCGACGGACGTGAAGAACCCGGACGCTGTCCGGAGTCAGTATGGCGACCTCGCGGAGTACCTCGTGGTGGTCCTCCACGCGCAGGTGCCCTCCGTTTTCGAGGCAACGCCCGAGGCGCTGACGGACATCGACTTCCATCTCTGGCGCAACAACATCCCAGAGAGGTACGTGCGCGAGCTCATCGACGAGCGGGTGACACCCGCGGTAGGGGCATACCTGGGCAACGTGCTCGTGCGCAGGCTCGGTGGACAGTGGATACCGCGCAACAAGCTGGAGGAATCCCAGGTGCGCGTCGGCAGCCGAGTCTGGCTGCCCTTCCTCCGTGCCCGCCGTTACATGCAGTCCCACCAATCGCTGCTGGACTACTCCCTCACGCAATTCTTCCGCGAGGCGGAGCGGCACCGCTCCTGAGCAAAGACATCATCCACCCGCACGCTGGGAGTGTCTGCAATCTTCCCTGTAGTTCCGCAGCAGGGACTTCACGTACCACGACAGTGCATTCGTGGCTGAGAGAGGCGCCTTTGAACCACGAGGTGCAATTCCGACCCACAAGACGGGAGTCCCGGGAAGTTTTGAATAGAGGTAGAATCGTTGCGTGCCTGCTATTCAGCCGCGCTCCTCGAACTTCGAGTTCCTGCGCCCCCACGACCCGCTCCTGGTTGCCTTGGGGGCCCAGGCGGAGCGCTACTTCGCGGAAGACCCCAACACCTGCCTGATGAAGCTCCGGCAGTTCGCGGAGGTGCTCGCAAAGCGAGCCGCCGCGAACCTCGGCCTGTTCGCATCCGCAGACCAGAGCCAGGTGGACCTCATCCGGGCCCTGGATTCACGCGGCGCGCTGACCCCTGAGGTCCGTCAGGTCCTCCACGACCTGCGTCGAACCGGGAACGTCGCCGCACATGAGGCCACCGGGACGCACAGCCAGGCCCTCCACGCGTTGAAGCTTGCCCGCGTGCTGGCGGTCTGGTTCCACCGAAGCTTCGGCAAGGAGCGCAGCTTCAGCCCCGGTCCGTTCATCCCGCCTCCCGACCCGGCGCAGGAGTCCAAGGCGCTCGCACAGGAACTGGAACGGCTCCGGGGCGACCTCGAGCAGGTCAAGCTCAGCGCCGAGGCAGCCAGGGCCGCAGCCGAGGAAGAAGCCCGGCGACGCCTCAGCGCCGAAGAGCGGGCACGCAGAGACGCCGAGGAGCGCGAGGTCTGGCAGGCGCTCGCCGAAGAGGCCGAAGCGAAGCTCAAGGCCCGCCTCGATGCGGCGCAGGTCCAGGCAGTGACGATGCCCGCCCAGCAGCTCGACCTGATGGTCAAGCGGGCGCAGGCCGCCGGTACCGATCTGGACCTGGATGAGGCCGACACGCGGCAGCTCATCGACGAACAACTTCGTCAGGCGGGCTGGGAGGCGGACTCGCAGAACCTGACCTTCGCGGCGGGCGCCCGGCCGCAGCGTGGCCGCAACCTGGCCATCGCGGAGTGGCCCACCGCGAGCGGCCCGGCGGACTACGTCCTCTTCGCCGGCCTCGACGTGCTGGCCGTGGTCGAGGCCAAGCGTCGCCGCAAGGATGCGGCGGGCGCCATCCAGCAGGCGAAGCGGTACAGCGAGGGCTACCAGCGCCAGGGCGAAGAGGTGCTGCCCGGAGGGCCCTGGGGCAAGTACCTGGTGCCGTTCCTCTTCGCGACGAACGGCAGGCCGTACCTGCGGCAGCTTGAGCTGAAGAGCGGAATCCACTTCCTCGACGGGCGGCGCCCCACCAACCATCCCCGGGCGCTCGCCGGGTGGTATTCCCCGGCGGGCCTCCGGGAGCTGCTCCAGCAGGACCGGGGTGCGTCCGAAGCGGCGCTGCACGCGGAGCCGACCGGGTACCTCGGCCTGCGCGACTACCAGGTCAACGCCATCCAGGCCGTCGAAGCGGCGCTCGAGAAGGGGCGCCGCGACTGCCTCATCGCCATGGCCACGGGCACCGGGAAGACGCGCACGTTCATCGGCCTCGTGTACCGGCTCGTGAAGACCCGGCGCTTCCGCCGGGTGCTCTTCCTCGTGGACCGGAGCGCCCTCGGGGAACAGGCCATCAACGCCTTCAAGCACGCGCGCCTGGAGAGCCTTCAGACCTTCACGGACATCTTCAACGTGAAGGGCATGGAGGATGTTCGACCGGACCCCGAGACCAAACTCCACTTCGCCACGGTCCAGGGGATGGTGAAACGAATCCTCTACAGCGAGGACGGCGAGCAGCCGCGGGTGGACGACTACGACTGCATCGTGGTGGACGAGTGCCATCGCGGCTACACGCTCGACCGGGAGATGAGCGACTCGGAGCTGAGCTTCCGAAGCCAGGACGACTACATCAGCACGTACCGCCGGGTCCTCGACCACTTCGATGCCGTGAAGATTGGTCTCACGGCGACGCCCGCGCTGCACACGACCCAGATTTTTGGCGACCCCATCTACACCTACAGGTACACGGAGGCCGTCATCGACGGCTGGCTCGTGGACCATGAGCCGCCCATCCGCATCAAGACGGAGCTGTCCGAGAGCGGCATCCGCTGGGCCGCCGATTCGGCGGTCCCGACCTACAACACCCGGACCCAGCAGCTCGACCTCATCCACATGAAGGACGAGCTGTCCTTCGACGTGGACTCGTTCAACACCCGGGTCATCACCGAGAACTTCAACCGGGTCGTCTGCGAGGAGCTGGCCCGGCAAATCGACCCTGCCGGCGACGGGAAGACGCTCATCTTCTGCGCCACGGACTCTCATGCGGACACGGTGGTGTCCCTCCTCAAGAAGGCACTCGACGCTCGATATGGTGGGGTGGACGACAACGCCGTCGTGAAAATCACCGGCAGCTCGGACAAGCCTCTCCAGCTCATCCGCCGCTTCAAGAACGAGAAGCAGCCGAGCATCGCCGTCACCGTGGACCTGCTCACCACGGGCATCGACGTGCCGCCCATCGTGAACCTCGTGTTCCTGCGCAGGGTGAAGAGCCGCATCCTCTACGAGCAGATGCTGGGCCGGGGAACCCGCCGCTGCGACGAAATCGGCAAGGAGGTCTTCCGCATCTTCGATGCAGTGGACCTCTACGGTGCACTGGAGCCATTCACGTCGATGAAGCCCGTCGTCGTGAACCCCTCCTTCACGTTCACCCAGCTCGTCGAGGAGCTGCTGAGCGTCAAGGACGCGGAGGCTCAACAGCAGGTCATCGACCAGCTCGTGGTGAAGCTGCGGCGGAAGCGACGGGTCCTGGAGGACAAGTCGGCCGAGCCCTTCGAGGCGGCGGCCGGGATGCCCGTCGGAGAGGTGCTGCCCTTCCTCCGCAAGAAGTCCCCGGCGGAAGTCGCGGCCTGGTTCTCGGCCCACAAGCAGGTGGTGGAGGTTCTCGACACCGCCATGGGTCCGGCTCCGGTCCTCTACGTGAGCGCCCATGAGGACAAGCTCAAGTCCGTGGAGCGCGGCTACGGGCCCGGTCGCGTGCGGCCCAAGGACTACCTGGACGAGTTCGGGACCTTCATCCGGCAGAATCAGAACGTGCTGCCGGCGCTGATGGTGGTCTGCCAGCGGCCCCGCGAGCTGACGCGGCAGCAGCTCAAGGAGCTGAAGCTCGCGCTCGACAAGGCCGGATACAACGAGGCCTCGCTCCAGACGGCCTGGCGGGAGATGACCAACCAGGATATCGCCGCCTCCATCATCGGCTTCATCCGCCAGCGGGCCCTGGGGGAAGCGCTGGTCTCGTACTCCGAGCGCGTGGAGCGCGCCCTACGCAAGGTGATGGAGTCGAACGCCTGGACGCCACCGCAGCGGCAGTGGCTGGAGCGGATTGCCAAGGCGCTCAAGGCAGAGACCGTCATGGACAAGGACGCCTTCAATCGAGGTCAGTTCGAGGCCAGCGGCGGCTTCACGCACATCAACAAGGTCTTCGATGGCCGGCTGGAGCAGGTACTTGCTGACCTGAGCGACGCCCTCTGGCAACAAGGTGGCAAGGCAACGGGATGAACACGAACGCGAACGACCTCGTACAGAAGCTCTGGAACCTCTGCTCGCTCCTTCGCGAAGACGGAGTCACCTACCACCAGTACGTCGCCGAGCTGGCCTTCGTGCTGTTCTTGAAGATGGCGAAGGAGACCCGGCGTGAGGACCAGCTCCCCAAGGGCTACCGCTGGGATGACCTTGCCAGACGGGATGGCATGGAACAGCTCCGGTTCTACCGGGAGCTGCTCCTCCACCTCGGCACCCACGGCAGCGCCCGCGTGCAGGACATCTACGCGAACGCCAACACCTCGCTCCGGCACCCGAAGAACCTGAACGCGCTAGTGAAGTCCCTCGATGCGCTCGACTGGTACGGAGTGGAACGGGAGAACCTTGGTGACCTCTACGAGGGGCTCCTGGAGAAGAACGCCACGGAGGTGAAGTCCGGTGCGGGTCAGTACTTCACGCCCAGGCCCCTCGTGGACGCGATGATCGCCGTGGTGAAGCCGCAGCCGGGTGAGACCGTGCAGGACCCGGCAGCAGGCACTGGCGGGTTCCTCATCGCCGCCGACCGGTACGTCCGCGCGCAGACGGACAACTACTTCGACCTCCCGGAGAAGCAGCAGGAGTTCCAGCGCCGGAAGGCGTTCTACGGCGTGGAGCTGGTTCCGGAGACTCGGCGTCTCGCCCTGATGAACATGGCCCTGCATGGCATGGAGGGAGACCTGACGCTTGGCGACACGCTCTCGCCCGTGGGGCGCGACTTGCCGAAGGCGGACATCATCCTCACGAACCCGCCGTTCGGAACCAAGAAGGGCGGCGGCAAGCCCGAGCGCGACGACTTCACATTCCCCACCTCGAACAAGCAGCTCGCCTTCCTGGAGCACGTCTACCGGGGCCTGAAGCCTGGAGGCCGCGCGGCCGTCGTCGTTCCGGACAACGTGCTCTTCGAGGAGAACGTCGGTCAGGAGATCCGCGCCGACCTCATGGACAAGTGTGACCTGCACACGGTCCTTCGTCTGCCGACGGGAATCTTCTACGCGCAGGGAGTGAAGACCAACGTGCTGTTCTTCACCCGGGGCAAGACGGACAAGGGCAACACGAAGGCCGTCTGGTTCTACGACATGCGGACCAATGCTCCTGCTTACGGGAAGCGGACGCCGTTCCTGCGCGAGCACTTCGAGGACTTCGAGAAGGCGTTCGGCGATGACGCCCACGGCAAGAGCAAGCGCAAGGACCAGGGTGTCGAAGGTCGGTTCCGGAAGTTCACGCGCGAGGACATCAAGGCCCGGGGCGACAACCTAGACTTTCTCTGGCTCAAGAACGAGGGACTTGGAAACGGCGATGACCTCCCTGAGCCAGAGGTGATCGCTGGCGAGATCATGGAACAGCTTCAGGTTGCGCTGGGGGAGATCGAAGCGCTCACCGCTCTGATGGGTCGATCGGAGGGGCGCCCATGACGAACCTTCCCCACCTTCCGCCCGGGTGGGCGTGGACTACAGTTCATGCCCTCGGCGAGGACGGCGAGCAACCAGTCCTAACCGGACCGTTCGGTACGAATCTCTCGAAGGATGCTTTCGCGAAGCACGGGATCCCGGTCCTAACAATCGGATGCCTCACCGAAAATGGCATCGACTTAGGAAAGGCGATGTACGTGAGAGAGGAGGCCGCCAACGACCTCTCCCGCTACCAGCTCCGCGAAGGCGATTTCCTTTTTTCACGTATGGCGTCGGTTGGACGAGCGGGATTCGTTACGGCTTCGCTCGAAGGCGCACTCTTCAACTACCACTTGATGCGGTTACGACTCTCCCGCCGTCTATACGAACCGAAGCTGTTCCTAGCTTATGTTCGGGGTGCGCCCAGCGTTCGACATTACCTCCGTCATGTGAATCATGGCGCAACACGAGATGGCATCAACACCGCACAGCTTTTGGACATGCCAGTCGCAGTGCCACCGCTAAACGAGCAGCGCCGCATCGTCGCCAAGCTTGAAGCCCTCCTGGCCCGCAGCCGCCGCGCGAAGGAAGCCCTGGACGCCATCCCGGCGTTGCTGGAGCGGTTCCGGCAGTCGGTGCTCGCAGCCGCGTTCCGGGGCGACCTGACTCGGGATTGGCGAGAGAAGAACCTCGATGTGGAGCCCGCCTCGACGTTCCTGGAGCGGCTCCGCACCGAGCGCCGCCACCGCTGGGAAGAGGCAGAGCTGAAGCGGATGCGGGCCAAAGGCAAGGTGCCGAAAGACAATCAATGGAAAACGAAGTACGAAGAGCCGGCACAGCTCGACGAGAGCGACTTGCAGGAACTGCCCAGCGGTTGGGCCTGGGCATCAATCGAAGAGGTTTGCCCGCTCAATGCACCTGTAGTGTACGGAATCATCCTCCCAGGTGATGATGTGCAAGGCGGCGTGCCGTATATCCGGCCCGTAGACATGAACTCCGACGGGACGATCGACTTCACGTCTATGAAGAGAACGTCACCGTCAATTGCGGCGCAGTACCAAAGGGCGAGCCTTCGAGGCGGTGACATCGTGCTTTCAATTGTGGGCACGATTGGCAAGGTGATTGTCGTACCGGACGAACTGGACGGCGGAAACATCACCCAGTCGTCCGCACGGCTTCGGCCGCCCGATTGGCTATCAGGTGAGTACCTTCGCCTTGCACTTCTTTCGCCCATTCTCAGGAGCCAGTACGACAAGTTCAGGTTCGGGAACGCGGTCCAGCGCTTGAACATTGAGCACGTTCGCAAGTTGGCCATCCCGATTGCACCAGCGGAAGAGATGAAGCTCATGGTGACACGGGCTGCTGCCGCTCTTGCCCGCGCAGACAAGGTCCAGACTGTCGAGCAGCGCCAACACCTCGACAAGTTGGAGCAATCAATCCTCGCCAAGGCCTTCCGAGGGGAACTTGTGTCCCAGAACCCGACTGACGAACCGGCATCGGTACTCATCGAGCGCATCCGAGCCCAACGAGAGCAGGCCGAACAACAGCAGACGCCAGCCCGTTCGAAGCGGCGCCGAGACACCAAGGTCGCCTGACCATGCCCATCCCCGACTTCCAAAGTGCGATGCTCCCGGTCCTCCGGCTCGCCCAGGACGGCAAGGACCACACGCTCCGAGAGGCTGTTGAAGCCCTCGCCGTGGAGTTCAAGGCCACCGCGGAGGAGCGCAACGAGCTGCTCCCCAGTGGCCGCCAGCGGCGGCTCCACAACCGAGTCGGCTGGGCGAAGACCTACTTGCAGAAGGCCGGCCTCATAGAGCCAAACGGGCGCGGACGCTTCCGCATCACGCCCCGTGGCCAGGAGGTGCTCCAGAGCAAGCCGAGCCGCATCGACATGAAGTTCCTGGAGCAGTTCCCGGAGTACAACGCCTTCGCGGCACTTCGGCATGACGCCGCTGAGGAAGAGTCGTCCGCACCAGAGCTTCCGTCAGCCACAGAGACTCCGGAGGAGATTCTCGAAGAGAGCTATCAGGCCCTGCGGAAGCGCCTCGCGGATGAGCTCCTGGACCGCATCAAGGCCTGTGACCCGAAGTTCTTCGAGAAGCTGGTGGTCGATCTCCTTGTCACCATGGGCTACGGCGGCTCCCGCAAGGACGCAGGGCAGGCCGTCGGGCAGAGCGGCGACGAGGGCATCGACGGAATCATCAAGGAAGACCGCCTCGGGCTCGATGTCGTCTACATCCAGGCCAAGCGGTGGACGAACACGGTCGGCAGGCCCGTGGTTCAGGCGTTCGCGGGCAGCCTCGAGGGTCAGCGGGCCCGGAAGGGCGTGCTCATCACGACCTCGGACTTCAGCCGGGAAGCCCGCGACTACGTGCGGCAGATCGAAAAGAAGATCGTCCTCATCGACGGCGGAGAACTGGCCAAGCTGATGATTGACCACGGGGTTGGGGTCACCGAGGTCGCCACATACACGGTCAAGAAGCTGGACCTCGACTACTTCGGCGATGAGGAGTGAGGGTCTGTCACGCGCTCAAATGACACCCCCAACGAACCAACCCGTTCGAGAGCATCCTTGACCTCCTCTGAAACAATGAATGCAGGCGTGAATCGAGCCGGTCGGAAGACATGCGAGCCCTCTGTCTTCGAAGGGTCAATCCGCAGTCCGTAAATCCAACGGTAGTTTCCTCGTCGCTCGGGGATTGAGTCCTCCTTGGAATGGACGTGCACCTCTCGGCAATGAGCCTCGTCGATGCAGTCTGGCGTTTTGGCGACATTGACAATGAAGTACGGTCCGTCCTCCCCCTCAATCTCTACAGGGAAAAGCTGCACGTCGTCAGGCGCCAGCTCCCGGAAAACGCTAGCGACCTGCGCATTTCCGACGGGGATGCCTTCTGCCCCAACGAACATGAAGCTGCGTCTCTCGCCTTGCTGCTTCACGGCAGCTTTGGTGGGCCCCGGGTCCGGAAGGCGGCGCCCCCCTCTGAACATCTGTGGCACCTTGAGCTTCTCACCGGATGCCAGCGTAGGTGTTGCGATGAACCACTGCGGAACACTTGCAATCTCTACCCAATAGTAATGACGCACCGTCTCGCCCTCCTACTTCACCAGGTAGCCCCGCAGTTCTGAACCCTGGGTAAGCAGCTCGCTTGCGATTTTCGCCAATTCCTCCGTCAGGGCAACCCGACACGCCTCCGTGGTCTCGCAACTCTCAACAGCCGCTTGTAGGCGGCCCATGATTTTTCGGTGGTACGTTTCAGGATGCGGCCCCTCGTGTCCCCGGAGGCGCACCTTGTTTGCAACGTCTTCGAGGCTCATGCCTGCCTTTTCAAATATGGCCTCGCAGATTGGCGTCCAGGGACCACCGGACGCCGCGGATTTCGTGTTCTTGTTCGTGCAGATGTGGTGCACCTGCCCGTCTGCATCACCCGGAATCTGATTGTCCGCATACATCGCAATCGCTGCGACGGCTCCCGGAGCGAGCGCGACGTTGAGGACACCGGTAGCCGACACGGAGATCGAGCGCACCCCGCCGTTCAGCGCAGCCGCGAGCTGAAACCCACCTTCGGCCTGCGCGCGCAGAGCCGCCTGGGAGAAGCCGGGGAGCTTGGGGCCCTGGGCCGCCATCGCGCTCTTTCCGCCAAGGGCCACGGTGACAAGTAACACCAGCACGCGCGCGCCGTTCGTTCCCAACACGCGCCCGAACCGGTGTCCGATGGTCTGCAACTCGATGACGCTCGTCGCAGTCCCCGCCTCGTCCCACAGCCGACCGAAGCCTTTGCCGATCTCCCAGACCGGAATCACACCGAGGTAGGCCACCATGGCCGCGGTCAACGCGACCGTGAGGACTTTGGTGACGGGCTCGGGCAGGGCCATCGTAAGGAGAATGGTCAGCGCAGCAGACGTCAACAGCGCCTTGAGCACCGCCGGGTTCAGCATCTTGCCGACCTCTGCCTCGACGCTCTCCCAGACGATATCGAGTGCGAAGGATAAGGCCATCAGCGTCCGGTCCTTCCGCCCGAACGGTAACCCCGTCCCCCCTACCAGGGGGAGGCATGATTCCGAGTCAGGGCAGATGCGCGCGTACAACGACTCGGGGGAGCCCTCCGTCCCCGAGTCAACGATGCCCTTCGAGATTGCGAGGAGCGTTCTGGACCTGGCCCATCCTCGTTCGTCCGCCTGCTCCGTCTCGCGGAACGCGACGTCCATACGCATGTCGAGGATGAGCCGCGTGAGTGCCGCCTTGAACGCGTCCTCTCCAATCTCGACTGGATTGGTCTCGACCGGGGTATAGGCGAGCTTGCCTTGCCCGGTGTCGAGGTGGATGACCCGTGTCGTCGCGCATCCAGACAGGAGCGCGAGCAGCAAAACGATTTCGTGAATCCGCATGAAGCCCCCCAGAGGCGTAGCTCCCCACCGGGGAGTGGGACCGCCACCTATCAGCTTTATCCGGAAAAACGGAATACCAAGCGCCCGGCATTGCTCCCAGCGCCAGGGACTCATCGGTCATGGAGGGGCGTTCACGCACCGGCGACACGGAAGGCGTCAGCTGCGGTCCATCGAAGAGCAGGTGCGCCAGCTTCCCGAAGAGGAATGGACGACGGTGCGCTGGAAGGCATCCGCAGCCAGCAGTCCTCGCGGTTTGCCGCCATCACCTGCCGCGACTAATAGAGGAACGCGCGCAGGTTGGTGCCCTGCTCCACGTACACCTTCAGGGCCAGGAGCATCTGCGACCAGCCCATGCAGTTGCCGTAGGAGTTCTTCAGCCCCTCCGGCGTCTTCTTCCAGCCGGACTCGGCGATGCGCACCAGCGTCGACGTGTCGTCGAGCGCCTCGAACTCCATGCGGACCCGAGTGAGGTAGTCGCCGTCGCCCGCCTTCCACTCCAGCTCGATGAAGCGGTTGCGCTCCACCTTGCGCACGTACACGGGGAATGCGCCGGGAAAGTCCGCGAAGTCCCACGTCACCGTGGTGCCCGCGTCGAGCGGGGCGCTCGCTCCGTTGGTCGTGAAGTAGCCGCTCAGCTTCTTCGGGTTGTAGACCGCGTCGAACACCTCGGAGACCGGCTTCGCGACCTTGGCGTAGACCTGGAACTTGAGGTCCATCCCTTCCTGCGCCCACGCCTTCTCGCTCTGTTCCTGTGCCATGCGTGCCTCCGAAGCTCGTGCGTTCAAGGTCAATATGTTATAGATTTATAACATGTCAAGCGACGAGGCCCATGACGCGGTCTTCAAGGCACTGGGAGACTCCCGGCGTCGGGCCATGCTCGACCTGTTGAAGGTGCGGCCGATGACGACGGGCGAGCTGGTGGAGCACTTCCCGGAACTGGACCGCACCACGGTGATGCAGCACCTCGGCGTGCTGGAGAAGGCGGGGCTGCTCATCGCGAAGAAGGAGGGGCGGCAGCGGTGGAACTACTTCAATCCGGTACCCATCCAGGAGATTCATGACCGGTACATCAGCCGCTATGCCCAGGGCGCGGTGCACCTGCTCGCTCGGCTGAAGGCGGACCTCGAGGAATGAATCCGCGCGTCCGTTCGCTCCGCCGGCTGGGCGGTCTCTTCTTCCGGATGTACGCCGGAATCATCGTCGCCATCGTCATCGCGCTCCTGGTCATGGTGCGGATGTCCACGCAGCGGCTGCCGCCCCAGTCGCTCGACGCGGCCGAGGCGGAGGCGCATGCGGAGACCTCGGGCCGTGAATTGGAGGGGCTCACGCAGGGGCTCCAGTGGCTCATCGAGCGTGAGCTGCTCTCTCAACCTCGGGAGCGGTGGGAGGAGACGGTGACCGGGTGGCGGGAGCACTTCGACTATCCCATCCTGCTGCGTGCGCGTGACGACGTGCTGCGGATGAATCCGCCCGGGCGCGTGCGTGAGCGGCTGACTCGGGGCGTGCCGTCCGCGTGGCTGAAGTCCTCGGGGGTGACGGGGGACGAGGTGTACCTGTTCCTCCCGCTGCGCGGCTCGGAGCAGGTGTTGGTGCAGGAGTTGAGGCTCGGCCCGAGTCCGCGGCGGGCGCTGGAGTTCCTCGCGCCGGAGACGTCCGTGCTGCTGGCGGTGCTTGGGCTCGCGGTGCTGGTGCTCACGTGGCCGCTGTACCGGCACGTGACGCGGCTGGCGGCCACCGCGAATGCATTCGGGCAGGGGGACTTCCAGGCTCGCGCGGAGGCTCGGGCACCGGAGCCCATCGGGCATCTGGCGCGGACGTTCAACGACATGGCGGAGCGCATCCAGCGGATGAGCCAGGAGCAGCAGGCCAGCCTCCAGGCCATCTCGCACGAGCTGCGCACGCCCATCTCCCGGCTGCACTTCGCTCTGCACCTGGCTCGCGAGACGCCGGACGTGGCCGCGCTGCATGCGCAGCTCGCGGACATGGAGCAGGACGTGGAGGAGCTGGACCAGCTCACCGAGGAGCTGCTCACGTATACGCGCCTGCACCGCGATGCTCCGCCGCTGGAGTGGGAGCGCGTGGACCTGACGGAGCTGGTGACGGAGCTGTTCCGCCAGCTCTCCGTGCTCAGTCCGCACCTGCGGTTCCAGGTGCATGGCTCCGGCACCGTGGAGGTCGAGGGCTCGCCTCGCTACCTGCGCCGGGCCATCAGCAACCTCATCCGCAATGCGCAGCGGCATGCGAAGGCGGAGGTGCACGTGCATCTGGCGCGGGATGCGTCGGGGCACACCGTCTCCGTCGATGATGATGGGCCCGGCATTCCCGCCGCCGAGCGGGAACGACTGTTCCTCCCGTTCACCCGGTTGGATGAGAGCCGGGACCGGAAGACGGGCGGACATGGGCTGGGGCTGGCCATCGTCCAGCGCGTCATGCAGGCGCACCAGGGGCAGGCGCGGATGACGGAGGCACCACTCGGAGGCGCACGCGTCGTCCTGTCCTGGCCGCGACTCCCGGTGCGCGAGCGGTGACAGGCGCACCGGATGCAGGCGCTGGCGATGAATGCGCGCGCCAATAATACCTGACATTCCCCTGTCACTGCGGGCGTGCAGATTCCTCCCATCAACCCGATGCGGTCCAGGAGGACTGCCATGAAGCTCTATTTCCATCCCTTTTCCGGAAACTCGCGCCGCGTGCTGCTCGTGGCCACCCACCTCGACGTGCCTCTCGAGCGCATCGTGGTCGACCTGCCCAAGGGCGAGCAGCGCGGGGGGCCGCACCTGGGGCGCAACCCCAACGGGCTCGTCCCGGTCCTCGATGACGACGGCTTCGTGCTGTGGGAGTCGCGCGCCATCATGCAGTACCTGGCCGAGAAGACGCCGGGGCAGACCCTGCTCCCGACGGACGCGCGGGGCCGCGCCGATGTGAGCCGCTGGCTCTACTGGTGCACGGCCCACATGTCCCAGGCGAACAACATCCTGGTCCGCGAGAACTTCGTGAAGCCGCTGACCGGCGGCGCGCCGGATGCCGCCGAGGTCGCGCGGGGCGCGGCGCTCTTCGCGCAGTACGCGCCGGTCCTGGACGCGCACCTCGCGGGAAGGACGTGGGTCGCGCAGGAGCGCCTGACACTCGCGGACTTCTCCCTGGCCGCGGGGTTCGCCCTCGCCGGTCCTGCGCGCCTGCCGCTCAAGGACTACTCGAACATCCAGGCCTGGCTCGGGCGCGTGCAGGAGCTCGAGGCGTGGAAGCGCACCACCCCGCCCGCGCCGCCAGCCGCCCGCGGCTGACCGCCATCGGTGCCCCGCGGCGGCATCCGGGGACGCGGGAGCGACGAGGCCACGCATGGCTTCCCGCGAGCGCGATGACAAACGGTGACAATCGCTGACGCGACTCCCACGGCCGTGTGCACGGCGCGATGTGAAGAGTCCCCGCGAGCCCGATGTACGGGCCACGGGAGACACCGATGCACCACGAACGTTCCGACACAGGGCGGCACACACGCCGCTGCCTCCTGGCGCTGCTGCTCACCTGCGCCTTCGCCTCCGCCTGCGATGACGACGACCCGCCCTCTTCGCAGGGCGCGGACTACTCCGAGCTGAAGCGCGAGCTCGGGCGTGAAATCCCCCTCGCCCTACAGCAGGCCGGAGTGAAGGGACTGAGCCTCGCGCTGGTGGACGGCGACGAGGTGGTCTGGGCCCGGGGCTTCGGCATGGCGGACGCGGAAGCCAACATCCAGGCCTCCGAGCACACTGTCTACCCCGTGGGCTCGGTGGCCAAGGTGTTCACCGCGTCCGCCGTCATGCAGCTCGTCGAGCGGCAGCGCACCAGCCTGGACCGGCCCATCGAAGAGGTCATCCCGGGCTTCAGCATGCAGGCCCGCTTCACCAGCGAGCCCATCACCCTGCGCAACCTGCTCACGCACCACGCGGGCATCCCCGAGCAGCTCGAAGGCGGCTTCTCGCCCCGCCCCCTCACGCTCGCCGAACGCGTGGAAGCGCTCCGCGACGAGTACCGCGTCTGGCCCGTGGGCACCGTCTACGCCTACAGCAACACCGGCTTCGTCATCGCCGGCCGCGCGGTGGAGACGACCTCCGGGAGCGACTTCGACACGTATATGCAGCAACAGGTCTTCCAACCTCTGGGCATGCGACACTCCGCGTTCCGCGTGACGCCCGCCATCGCCGAGCGGCTGGCGAAGGGCTACGGGACGCTTCCTTCCGAGAGCCTCCCTCCCTACTGGCTGGAGAGCGAAGGGCCCGCGGGCGGCCTGCGCAGCTCCGCGGAGGACCTGAGCCGCTACGTCCGCATGCTCCTCAACGAGGGCCGCTTCGAGGGACAACAGGTGTTGCGCCCAGAGTCCCTCCAGGAGCTGTGGCGCGAGCAGAACGCCGGCAACCCGCTCGACGTCGGCACGCGCATCGGCCTCACCTGGGACCTGTTCGACTTGCCGCTGGAAGGCGGCGGCACCGTGCGGCGGGTGGAGCACGACGGCGGCGCCTACCAGTTCAACGCGGACATGGCCCTGCTGCCGGAACACCGGCTCGGCGTGGTGGTGCTCTCCAACACCGACAGCTCCGGTGGGCTCGTCAACGGCCTCGCCCGCGAAGTGCTCGCACGGGCGCTCGAAGCGAAGACGGGCCGGAAGGTCGCCGCATCGACTCCCATCAAGGCGGAGCCGGAGCCCCAGACTCCCGAGGCGCTCGCCAGATGGGCGGGCCTCTATGCGACGGACGCGGGCCCCATGGTCATCGAAGTGCAGGGCACCACGTTGAAGGCCACTGCCGGAGACCTCGTGCTGGAGCTGGTGCCGCACCAGCAGGGCTACTTCAAGGCCATGGTGCAGGACTCGCCGCTGTGGCTCTCATTCCAGCAGGCCGGGAGCCACACCCTGCTGCTCGGCTACTCGGAGACGCAGGGCGTGGGCGTGCTGGGCACGCACATCGACCCCGTTCCCATGCCGGAGCCCTGGCGCGCACGACTGGGGACGTACACCGCTCCGCCGGGCGCCTCGCGCGAGCTGCTCGATGCCTTCGTGCTGAGCGAGGAGAGCGGCCTCCTCGCCATGGCCTACACGGGCGTGCTCTACGCCGGACAGGTCGTGGCCGTGCTGAATCCCGAGGGAGAAGACCTCGCCGTGGTGGCGGGCCTGGGCCGAGGCCGGGGTGATGCCGTCCGCTTCGAGCACACGACCGACGGCGACTGGCTCACCTTCAAGGGCGTCCGTCTGCGACGAGAACCGTGACGGGCGCACCGCAGCCCCCTTCTCACTTACCGCGCCGCTGCATGCGCTCCATCTCCTCCACCAGCAGCTCGGACACCTTCCTCACGCGGGGGATGTCGAGCGCGGACTTCGCGCACACGAGGTGCGTCTCGCCCTTCGCGTACGGCCCCAGGTCGATGTCCAACGGCACCAGCCCCCTGTCGCGGCAGAAGCGGTGCCCGAGCCTGGCCAGCACCATGGCCCCCACGCCCGACTCCACCGCCGCCAACATCACCAGGAAGTTGTCGGCGGTGAACACGGGCGAGAAGCCCGGGATGAGCGACTCGAGCTGCGGGTTGGGCGGCACCGCCTCGAACGGCGGCGCCCACGCCACCCAGGGAAGCTGCTGGAGCGTCGGCTTCTTCGGCAGCTTCGCCTTGAGGGACTTCGACACCATGACGGCGTTCTGGGAGTGCAGCGTGTAGACGAGCTTCAGGTCCGCGTTCGTCGGCGGCTTCGTGCGCAGGGCGAGGTCCGCCTCGCCTCGCGCGAGGTCGAGGTACTGAATCGTCGACAGCACCTCCAGCCGCAGGCCCGGGTGCTTCTGCCAGACGTGGGCCGCGAAGGGCGCCAGGAAGTCGAAGCAGGCGAAGGGGCTCCCCGTCACGCGAACCAGGCCCCTGGGCGAGTTGTCCGCGGACTCGGCGGCGCGGTGCAGCTCGCCCGCCCACTCGGCCATCTTCTTCGCGGGCAGCACCAGCCGCTCGCCCGCCGCGGTAAGCGCCGCGCCGTCTACGCTCCGGCGGAACAGCGTGGTGCCCAGCGCGTACTCCAGCGCCGCCAGCCGCCGGCTCACCGTGGGCTGGCCCACGCGCAGCCGCCGCGCCGCATGGCTCAGGCTGCCCGTCTCCGCGATGGCCAGGAACAGCCGCGCGTCATCCCAGGAGATATCCATGAATGCATGACCCCATGCCGTAATCGCCGTTTTCCATCCATTCTGGCATCGATACCTTGCGCATGTCTCGACGTCACGGAGCACGCCCCATGCGCCCCAGGTACATCGCCCTTTCCATCGTCGCCGCCCTCGCCGGCACCCTCGCTGTCGCCGGTGCCGTCGGCTTCTCGGCCACCAGCCACGACACCCAGAAGTCCGCGCTCGGCGTGGCCCGTCCGACGAAGGACCTGCTCGCCCTGCTGGACCAGCCCGGTCCGGTGGAGCTGGAGACGGTCAACTCGGCCGACTGGGCGGTGGAGCGCGGCGGCCTCATCAACCTGAACCACCCCACCGCGAAGTCGGCGGGCCTGGCGAATAGTGACGAGCCCATCCAGGTCTACTTCCACGCGCTCCGTCATCCCCAGCAGGGGCTGTTCATCGTGGACACGGGCGTGGAGAAGGCGCTGCGCGACGCGCCCGAGCAGTCGGCGATGAGCGGGCTGGTGCGGAGCGCGATGCACATGGAGAAGCTGAAGGTGCACCTGCCGCTCGGCGAGTGGCTGGCGAAGCAGGAGCAGCCGCTGAAGGGCGTGTTCCTCACGCACCTGCACCTGGACCACATCACCGGCATGGCGGACGTGCCGGCGGGCACGCACGTGTACACCGGCCCCGGCGAGGCGGCCGCGCGCATGTTCCTCAACGCCGCCGTGCAGGGCAGCACCGACCGTTCGCTGGAGGGCAAGCCGGCGCTCTCCGAGTGGTCCTACTCGGCCGAGGCGAATGGCCTGTTCGACGGCGCGGTGGACATCTTCGGCGACGGCTCGGTGTGGGCGCTCTGGGTGCCCGGCCACACGCCCGGCAGCACCGCGTACCTGGTGCGCACGACGAAGGGCCCGGTGCTGCTGACGGGTGACGCGAGCCACACGCGCTGGGGCTGGGAGCACGACGTGGAGCCCGGCACCTTCACCGCCGATGGCCCGCGCAGCGTGGACAGCTTCAAGAAGCTGCGTGACTTCGCCAAGGCGCACCCCAACGTCGACGTGCGGCTGGGACACCAGCACTGAGTGATGCGCGGCACGGCGGCGGCACCAGGTGGAGCATCGGCTTCCTGCTCCCCGGAGCCCGCTGCCTGAAGCGAGCGAAGCACTGTCTCACCGCGCCCGCGCGCCGCGCACCAGCGACGTGGGCGTCACGCCGAGCACGCGCCGCATGCACCGCGCCATGTGGCTCTGGTGCGAGAAGCCCGCCTCGAGCGCCACCTGGCTCGCGGGCAAGTCCCCGCGCAGGAGCAGCGTCCTCGCGCGCTCCACGCGGCGCTGGACGACGTACTCGTGCACCGGCAACCCCGTGGAGCGCTTGAAGAGGGCCCGGAAGTGCGACTCGCTCACGCCCGCGACACCGGCCAATCGCACCAGCGAGAGGTTCCGGTCCAGGTGCTCCTCGATGTACTCCGTCACGCGCTTCAACTGTGACGAGGACAGGCCGCGCACGCTCTCGCCCGGCGCCGGGTAGCGGCCCAGCAGGTGGAACGCGAGCGCCAGCCCCAGGCTCTCCGTGTAGAGCAGCCCGCCCGGGTGGCCCTCCTCGCGGTCCGACTCCAGCGCCCAGGCGATGTGCTCGATGCGCGCGTCGCGGAAGTGGTGGCGCGGCTCCAGCCCGGCGCGGTCGGGATTCATCCCCATGTCCTCCGCCGCGCGGCGCAACAGCGTGGGAGACAGCCGCACGAGGAGCGACGTGTTCTCCGTCTCCTCCTGCCAGACGTCCGACTCTCCGGCCGGGAAGATGTCGATGTCGCCACGCGTGTAGACGAACCGCGTGGTGCGGCATGCGCCCCGGGTCGGAGCGCCCGCATGAATCTTCAGGCGGTGGTCCGGCAGGGCTTCCAAGGAGACCGTCCCGGGAGGCGTCGTGCGCAGGTCCACGCGCAGCCCGACCCGGGCCCGGGGCTCGTCTCGCGGTGGCACCGCGTCATCGTTGAAGGGCGGCGCGAAAGCGGCCTGTGTCCTCATGGCGTGCACTCCTAACGCCGAGTCTCCCCCAGCGCCCGCACGCCGTCGATGGCGTCGTCATCGGAACGTGTCCGGCGGTCATCGGTTCGTGCGCGAACGTCCGGAGCGCCGGAGGCACTGTGCGCGGGCTCGAACGCACCGGTGACTCCACCGGTTCTCCCGAGGACCGACGCATGAACACGAATACCCAAGCAACCTCCCAGGGCGCCCGCGAGAAGCGTGCCCCCGTCACCGTCATCGGCCTCGGCCTGATGGGCGCGGCGCTGGCGCGCACGTTCCTGAAGGCCGGCCACTCCACGACGGTGTGGAACCGCTCGGCGAAGAAGGCCGAGGACCTCGTCGCCCAGGGCGCCACCCGCGCGGCCACCCTCTCCGAGGCCATCCGCGCGAGCCCGTTGGTGGTGCTCTGCGTGCTGGACCACGACGCCGTCCGCGACGTGCTCCAGCACGCTGGTGACGCCTTCCAGGGCCGCATCTTCGTGAACCTCACCTCCTCGACTCCGGCGCAGGCTCGCGAGACGGCCGCGTGGGCCGCGGCGCGCGGCATCGACTACCTCGACGGGGCCATCATGGAGATTCCGCAGGGCATCGGCCGGCCCGAGGCCACGCTGCTCTACAGCGGCTCGCGCTCGGCCTTCACGGACTGGCAGCCCGCGCTGTCGTGCCTCGGAACCGGCACGTACCTGGGCGCGGATGCCGGGCTCGCGGCGCTGTATGACCTGGCCCTGCTGGGCATCATGTGGTCGACCCTGAGCGGCTTCCTCCACGCCGCCGCCCTGGTCGGCACGGAGAAGATTCCGGCGACGACCTTCCTGCCCATGGCGACCGGCTGGATCTCCGCCATGGCGGGCTTCCTGCCGCGCATGGCGGAGCAGGTCGACAGCGGCGACTACGCGACGGACGTCTCCACGCTCGGCATCAACGCCGTGGGGCTCGGGCACCTCGTCCACGCCAGCGAGGAGCAGGGACTCACGTCCGACGTGCCGGGCTCCCTCAAGGCCCTCTTCGACCGCGCCGTCGCGAAGGGCCATGGAGGCCACGCCCTCGCGAGCCTCGTCGAGGTCATCCGCCGTCCGAAGCCGTAGTGACACCTCACACCCAACCCATCAACAGGAGACACCATGGACAACAGGTACGCAGGGAAGAAGGCCGTCGTGACGGGCGGGACGATTGGAATGGGGCTCGCCACGGTGAAGGCGCTCCTCGCCGGGGGCGCCGAGGTGCTGCTCACGGGGCGCAACGAGAAGAACCTCGAGGCGGCGCGCCGTGAGCTCGGGCCCCGGGCGCACGTGGTGCGCTCGGACACGTCGAGCCTCGCGGACATCGACGCGCTGGCCCGCGCCGTCGAGGAGAAGCTCGGCCGCGTGGACTTCGTGTTCATCAACGCGGGCATCGCGCAGCTCACGCCGCTGGAGAAGACCTCCGAGGCCGAATACGACGACATGTTCGACGTCAACACGAAGGGGGCCTACTTCACGGTGAAGAAGCTCGCCCCGCTGGTCCGCGAGGGCGGCTCGTTCGTGTTCACCACCTCGGTGTCGAACGTGATGGGCTACCCCGGCATGAGCATCTACTCGGGCACGAAGGCCGCGCTCCGCTCGTTCGCGCAGACGCTCGCCGCGGAGCTCCTGCCCCGGAACATCCGCGTGAATGCGGTGAGCCCGGGCTTCATCAAGACGCCGACGCTGGGCGTGGCCAAGGCCACCCAGGAGGAGCTCGTCGCCTTCGAGAAGGAAGGGAACATCGTCACCCCCATGGGCCGCATCGGCACGTCGGAGGAGGTGGCGAAGGCGGCGCTGTTCCTTGCCTTCGAGGCCACCTTCACCACCGGCGCCGAGCTGCCCGTGGACGGAGGGCTCGCCTCCGTGAACGCTCCGCACCGGTAGCACGCCTCGACACCGCGCGTGCCCTCTGGTACGCGCGGCGCCCTGGTGCGCCCCGACAACTCCAAGCCCTCCTCCGCCCCCACCTCGCCACGCCTGCCCTGGTGGCCGCTGTTACTCATCGCGGCAGCGGCCTGGCTGGTACGGGCCGCGGGCTTCTTCCACCGGAGCGGAGCCTTCGGCTATCCGGTGAGCTACGACCAGGGCGTCTACTTCAGCGCCGCCGCGCTCCTGTCGCACGGTGTGCTGCCGTACCGGGACTACTTCTTCGTCCACCCGCCCGGAATCGCGGTGCTGCTCGCGCCCGTGGCCGCGCTCACGCACGGCTTCGACACCACGGCGGCCTTCTCGGCGGTGCGCTGGCTCATCCCCGGGTTCGGCGCGCTGAGTACGTTGCTGAGCGGCCGCATCGCCCAGGAGCGCTGGGGCACGCGCGCGGGCGTGGTGGCGGCGCTCGTCTATGCCCTCTATCCGGAGGCCACCGAGTCCGAGCGGAGCCCCTTCCTGGAACCACCGCTCAACCTCGCCTGCCTCGCGGCGGCGTGGGTGTGGCTGCGTCCCGGAGAGGAGCGGCGGCGGGACGTGTGGGCCGGAGTGCTGCTCGCCACCGCGTGCGCCGTGAAGCTGACGGCCGGGGCGTGGGTGCTCGCGGCGGTGTGGGCGCGCGGTGGGGCGGGTGAGTGGCGGCGCGTGCTGCGCGTCGTGGGCGTGGCCGCGGGCGCGGGTGTGCTGTGGCTGGGCCCCTTCTTCGTGCTCGCTCCGGAGGCCATGGTGGAAGGCCTGCTGCGCTTCCAGTTGCTGCGTCCGCCTGACGGAGTGCTGGACGTGTGGCAACGGCTGCTCGCGGTGGTGGGAGGGCGCCACGTCGGCGTCTCCGTGCTCGGGGCCGTGGGGCTCGCCGTGGCCCTGGCGCGGCTGCACCGGAGGGAGGCCGTGGCCGAGCGCCTCTTCAGCGCGGCCTGGCTGCTCACGCTCGCGACGTTCCTGTCCTCGAAGAGCTACTGGCCCCACTACAACGTGCAGCTCGCGACGTCGCAGGCGGTGCTCGCCGGGCTGGGAGCGTCGTGGGCGCTGGGCCTCGTGGAGCGGTACTCGCGCAAGGCGGCAGCGGTGGCGGCGCTCGCGGTGGCCTTCGCGGTGCTGTATCCGGTGCCGGCCGTCATCGAGCTGACGAAACAGAAGGACCCGGGACTGCTCGCGCTGGGAAGCACCCTGCGGGCCTCCGTCCCGAAGGACGCCACGCTCTGCACCTTCGAGGCCTCGTGGGCCCTCGCCGCGGAGCGGCTGCCCGGAGTGCCCCGCGGTACGCCCGCGCTCGTGGACTCGTATGGGCTCATGCTGCACGACGCCCTGGAAGGCCCGGAGCGCTTCTCCCACGTGCGCGCCGCGTTCGACGATGAGCGCTCGCAGCGCTCGGTGCTTCCGCTGCTCGCGCGCTGCGACTACCTCGTCCTGAGCGACCGGGGAGAGATGCAGCTCACCGCCGAGAGCGAGCGCTGGGTGCAGGAGCACTACACCCGCGACGGTCTGCTGTGGAAACGCAGGAGCCCGTAGGTGCGCCCGCTACGCGCTCGCGAGCGGTTGCCGCAGCGCCGCCTCCAGGTTGTCCAACTGGATGCGTGTCCCCTCCTCCCGCTCCTTCGGAGAGGCGAGCCCGTCCAGGAAGGCGCCCTGCTCGGTGAAGACGAGCCGCGTGCCCGCGCCCTCGCGGTGCAGCTCCACCGTGGCCAGTGAGACGGAGATGCGCTGGGCATCCAGGTGCATGTCATACGTCCAGACGATGCGCCGGTCCGGGACGATGTCTTGATACACGCCGTTGAACGCATGCACCGGCCCACCCGCCGGGCCGGTGTGCAGCCGCTCGCGCCCGCCCACCCGGAAGTCGAGCTCGTAGAGGCTCGGCTGCCAATCGTCATGACACGCGAACCAGCGCGCCTTGAAGGCGGGGTTCGCCCACGCCGCGAACACGCGGGCAGGTGACGCGGCGTAGGTGCGCTCGATGACGAAGGTGGAGTGCGTGACGGTGCGTTCACTCATGGCACGCGGGTTCTACTGCGGCCGGAGGATGGCGTCCCGCGGCCAGTACCCCACCGCCACCCAGGGGAAGGACTTGTCGTCCAGCCGGAACCCTCGCAGCGTGTCCCCCACGACGAGCTGCTCGGGCTCCCAGCCCGAGGAGCGATGCTTGCGGTAGTAGATGGACCTGGAGTTGCCCTCTTGCCGCTGCCACGCCACCCACGGCTCCCGCATCGAGTCGATGACCAGCCGTGGCGACTCCATCTCCAGGTAGAAGGAGGGAGTCACTCCCTGCAATTGCTCCGGAGGCGTCCAGTTGCCACCCAGGGCACCTGACTTCCAGAACGAGGCGAACACGTAACCATCCTGGATGTTGGACGCGGACTCGTTCCACACGACGACAGGGCTGCCCTCGAGGCCCCCGCGTAGCGCGATGGCGCTCTTCCCCGTGCTGCCGTCGGGCAGGCCCGAGAGCGGCTCGCCCAGGGGCTTCCAGCTTCCGCCCTGGGACTCCCAGAACTCCATCACGAAGACGCGCCGGCCGTTCCCCTCCAGAGGCGTCTCCGACCAGGCCACCACCACCCTCGATTCGTCGACGGCAATGGCCGGGTACTGCGCGGGAGTCCAGGCCGTGGAATTGCCATTGAGGACTTCCCCGAGGTACCGCCACGCGGAGCCGTTCCACCGCGCCACCCTCACGTCGAGCTCGCGCTCCACGTAGACGAGGGCGGGGCTCCCGCTCGAGTCCAACTTCATGTCGAAGTAGACAGAGCGCCCGCCGGTCTCGAAGGGTGCTCCCAGGGGCGTCCAGGCGGTGCCGTCGAACCGGGAGACATGAATCCGGTCCAGCTCGGTACGGGTGTCGGTCTCGGTCCAGGCGAGCACCAGGACTCCGCCCCTCACCTCGAGGTGCAGGTCCCTTGGCGAGCCCGAGCGCGCGTCCTCCGCCCGGGGCGGCGGGAGGCGCTCCCACGCGCTCCCCGTCCAACGCGACACGGCCAGCTCGCCCGTGGTCAACCGGGTCTGGGCGTCATTCTCGAGGAAGGCGACGACGGGCGTGGAACCCTCCATGGCGAAGGCCATCCAGCCACTGTCATTCCTCGCGGTCATCGACACCGGGCTCACGGCCCGGACGAAGGGCCAGTAGGTGACCTGCCGCTGGTAGTAGGACTCGGCGACCTCCGTGACGAGCGGATTGCCAGCCCGGTCGGTCATGTCCCGCTGGACCAGCTCCGCGTGCAGGGTGACGGGTGGACGGAGCGGCGATGACGGCACGAGCCGCAGGACACGCCCGTCCTCGCTGAGCACCGCCTGATGCGCCACCGTGAAGCCATTGCCATCTCGTAGCAACGTGGGCGCGACCAGGAGCGACTCGGGCAGGAGGGGCTCGGAGAAGACGAACTCCACCGGCGAGTCCGTGCTGGGGAAGAGCTCCGGCGGGTACTGGGACTCCAACCCAGGCGGGTCGCGGTCCACCACCACCGAGGTGCTCGCGCTCTCGAAGGTCTGCCCCTCCTGCACGGCCCGCACGACGAAGGAGAAGGTCCCCTGCTCATGGGTGGTGCAGTCGATGGTGTGGTGGTACGGGGCGTCGAGCCGCGTGGTGTCCCGCCTGTTCGTGACGAGCTCCACTCGCTCCGGATTCCCGCCCTCGACGTTGATGAAGAGCGTCCACTCGCCCTCGCGGCAGAACCCCGGCCCCCTTGCCGCCACGGAGACGCGGAGCTCGGGGGGAATCGGGTCGACAGCCATGGGCGGCCACCCGTGCGGTTCCGACTTCAGGAAATCACAGGCGGCGAGCCCCAGGCAGAGCAGCAAGGACACCCAGGAGCGGGAACGGCGGGAAGGCATGAGGGCCCTCGTGGAGGGGAGGCGTGTGACATGTCCTTGGACACGCGAGGCAGCACTCCTGGGACTTCAGTGCAACCAGCCGAGGCCAACACTTCCACCCAGGGACGGCGCGCCTCGAATACCCTCTTCCCTCCGCACCCACGTATGGCCCGCGTTGCCCAGCAGCGACACCGCGAAGGGCCCGCCCACCGGCAGCCACACCCCGCTCGCCACTCCGACGTAGGGATGTAGCGCGAGGCCCGTCTCGCCATTGCTGTACTGCCGCTGGCTGGACAGGGTGGCGCCAGCCTCCACGGCGAGCTGGAGGTGCAGCCCATGCCAGTCGCGCACGAGGTGGCCCACGCCCAGCCGCAGCGAGTGGTCGTTCTGCACGAGGTCCCCGGTGGGGTGACGTCCACGACGCACGTCGAGCGTGGCCGTCGCCAGGTTCACCGGGGACGCCGCCCAGGCCCGCTGGAGCGCGATGGTGCCGCCCACCATCGTCCCGAAGGAGTCGATGAGGGGCACGCCCACGCCGGCGCCGAGATGAGCCATCCACTGCGGGGACAGCGCCCCCTTGAGCGCGTGGGCCGCCAGCTTCTGGGGACGGAGCTGGGCGCGCGTCACCTCCGCGCGGCCGGCGTCGGGCACCTGCACGCGCGCCACCAGGGCCGAGTGCTCGCCACGCATGGTGAGGATGTAGCTGCCCGCGGGAAGCGCCAGCGTGGCGGAGCCCGCGCCCTTGCGCACGTGTCCGAGGATGGGCTCTCCCGCGAGCGTGGACACCGTCCAGTCGCCGGGCTCGTCGATGGCGAGCGTCAGGAGCGACGTGGCGCGCGCGGGCGCGGAGAGGACGAGGTCTCCCTTCCCCTGGAGGTCGAAGTGGAAGGAGGGGTGCTGCGTGCCCGCGCGGGACAGCAGTGAGGACTCCACCGTCCGGGCATACGAATACGTATAGGCCTCCGCGAGCGTGACGCGGCCGTCCCCGGACACGTCCGCCGCCCCGCGCAGCGCGGCCACCAGGTGGTGCGTGAAGATGGAGCTGGCGAGCGAGTCCGACTCCTGCGCGGACTCGTCCGCGGCGGACGCGGTGATGATGACGCGCCCGGCGAGCTCCGGCCGCTCCAGATTGACGAGCACGCCGGGAATGGGCTTGAGCCCCTTGAGGCGCGCCGCCTCGCCGGACTGGCACGAATCCACCACGAGCAGGGCGACACTCACGGGGGCGCTCTCGAGGAAGCGGACGATTTCTCCCAGGGGAAGGCGCGTGCCGCCCAGGTGCAGCTCGCCCGCGTCCGCGTGGCTGGAGACGTAGACGAAGAGCTGGTCTCCGGGCCGGGCGTGCTTCTGGAGGTGGCGCTCGAGGCGGGCCAGCGCGTCTCGCACCGCGTCCGCGTCGGTGCCGAGCACCAGCAGCGCATCCTCGCGACGAAGCCCGCCCACCTCTTCCAGCACGCCCAGCACCGTGCGCGCGTCGCGCTCCGCGTAGCGCAACCGGGCATCCGCGCCGGTGCCCCGGTTGTTGCCCACCGCGATGGCGAACCGGCGCGGCGTGGTGTGCACCTCCCGCGGCGCCTCCTGCGCCACGGGCTGCGCCGCCACCACGGCCGCGAGCAGCAACGCGAGCGTCACGGCCGCGCCTCGACCTGGAGCGACACCGCCGCGTGCGCGGCTCCCGGGGGAAGCCCGGCGGGCTCCTGGCAGGCCGCCGTGCCCGAGGCGCCGGAGCACTCCGGCGCGTGCGTGACCAGCCAGTCGCGGACCTCGTCGAGCCGCAGCGGCGTCTCCGAATAGATGGCATGCACGGCGAAGTCCCCTCGAGTCACCTGGAACAGGGGCGCGGGCTGACCGGCGTCCAGCTCGCCGCTGCGCACGGCCCCCAGGGGCCACAGTGCCTCCACGCGTCCCCCACCGTCCATGGAGACGACCAGCGCGTAGCGGCGGCCTCCGCTCCTAAGTCGCAGCGCCACCTCGTCTCCTTCGCGAAGGACGGAGTTCACCTCGCCATCCACCAGCCGCAGCAACTCCACGCCGGGCGGGCCCTTCACGCGGAGGTCCGGATGCGGCGGTACCGCCGACACCGGGCTCGCGGTGTCCGCCGCCAAAGAGCCGCGGAGCACCACCACCGTGGCCAGGGTGACCAGCACGGGGACGAGCAGCCATGCGGCGAATCGTGACGCCTGGGGCCGCGAGGGCCGTTGTGCCGCCGCCTCCGAGAGGACGTGGGCACGGGCGCGGGAGAAGCGGAGCGAGGTCCGGACGCCCTCCGCGTGGGTCCGCAGGAGGGACTCGCGCTCGCGGCAGGCGTCGCAGGTGTCCAGGTGCTGGGGCCTCGGGCCGCCGTCCAGCACCTCGTCCAGGGCGAGGTCCGACAGGTGTTCACTCATCTGCCACCTCCTCGCACGTTCCTGGGTTCACCCAGGGCACGGGCCAGGTCGCTGATGCGCTGCACGTCGCGCACGATGGTCTTCCGGGATAGCCCCAGCACCTGGGCAATCTCCTCCTGGGACAGCCCGTCCAGGTAGTACAGCGCCGCCACGGTGAGGCCGCGCTCGTCCAGCTCGCGCGACAGCTTCCGCAGGAAGTCGCGGCACTCGGTGGAGGCGAGCGCGTCCACCGCGCCCTCCGGCGCCTCCTCTTCCCCGGCGGCCACGTCGCGCAGGGCGCGCGAGCGGAGCATGTTGAGGCAGACGTTGGTGGTGACCCGGTAGATGAAGGTCATCGGCCGGGCCTCGCGCCGGAACTCGGAAGCGGACTGGATGAGGCGGATGTACGCCTCCTGCACGGCGTCCCAGGCATCCGCCTCGCGCTGGAGCAGGGAGATGGCCCTCCGGTACATGCCTGGGGCATACCGGTCATACAGCTCCTGGAGCTCCGCCGCGCTCAACGCCTGGGACATCGCTGCCACATTGGACACGTGGGCCACGAAAGCTGGGACATCAAAAGGTGCGGAAAAGGCGTCCGGCGCACTGAGCCGCACCGGACGCCCGCAGTCCATCAGGGATTGAGGATGTGGACCTCGGAGGATGCCGGAGCATTCCGGTTGATGGCCACGAGGTCCGGCCCGTTCCCGAGGAGCTCGAAGCCGAGGATGCTCGGGTCATCCCACCGGACCATCTCGAACGTCCAGTTCGCGTTCGTCGGGTGGAGCGCGGTGCCGGCCTGCAACACGAAGTTCGTGAAGCCGCTTGCGCCGGACACGGCGTGAATCTCGGTGGAGTTGGTGGCACCGGAGCGGAGGATGCCCACCAGGTCCACCGTGAGGTCGCCGTCGACTTCGGCCAGCTCGTACTCCCAGCTTCCCGCGCTGGGGAGCGCGGTGGTGGCATGCAACAGGAAGGTCTGGAACTGGTCCGCGCCGTTGAGGATGTGGATGTCCACCAGGCCCCCTGCCCCCAGGATGTTGATGGCGACCAGGTCCAGCGAGCCGTCCTTGTTCCAGTCATTCAGCTTGAAGTCCCAGTCACCCGACGTCGGATGCAGGCCGGTATTCGTCTGGAGCAGGAACGTCTGGAAGCTCGAGGCCCCGGAGAGGATGTGGACCTCCGACGACGCAGACCCTGCCCGGTTGATGGCGAACAGGTCCTGGCTCCCATCCTTGTTCCAGTCGCCCACCTCGAAGACCCAGGACGCGTTCGTGGAGTACAGCCCCGTCGCGAAGTGCCCCAGGAACGTCTGGAAGCTCGAGGCCCCGGAGAGGATGTGGACCTCCGTGTTCCCGGACTGCCCCACGGGCTTGACGTAGAAGAGGTCCGGCCGCTTGTCGCCGTTCCAGTCCGCCGCCTCGAAGTGGGCGTCGTTGCCCACCGGAGACAGGGCGCTGTTCACCTGGACCAGCCAACTGTCGATGACGCCAGTCGAGAGCAGCCGGTCGGGAGAGCCGGCCGTCAGCCCCGTCAGCTTGCCAGTCGTGGCGTTGTTCACGAGGAAGTCGCGCACCTCCTGCTGGGTCGCATTCCGGTGCACCTGGAGATAGAGGGCCGCGGCGCCCGTGACATGCGGGGCGGACATCGACGTGCCACTCTTGAGGCCATTCCCATTCACGGGATTCGCCAGGGTGGAGCGGATGCTGTCACCCGGAGCAAAGAGGTCCACGCAACTTCCCTGGTTGGAGAAGCCGGCGACCGCGTCCGACGAGGTACTGGCACCGACGGTGATGGCGGCGGACAGCCGCGCGGGGGACTTCGTGCAGGCATCCGCGCCATTGTCGTTGCCGGCGCTGACGATGGTCACCACACCCGAGTCGATGAGTCCCTGGACCGCCTCGTCGAGGGCCTGACTCGCGCCGCCGCCCAGGCTCATGTTGGCCACGGCGGGAAGCAGGCGGTTCTCCGCCACCCAATCCACGCCAGCGATGATTTCCGCCGACGAGCCGGCGATGCAGGGGAACACCCGCACCGGGTGGAGCGTCACGGCCTGGGCCACGCCGAACTGCTGCCCGCCGACAGTGCCCGCCACGTGCGTGCCATGGCTGGCATTCGCGCCCACGTTGCCACAGTCCCCCGTGCCTCCCACGTCACCGACGGCATTGAACCCCGCCGCGAGCTGCCCGGAGAAGTCGCTGTGCGTGCTGATGCCCGTGTCGATGATATAGGCATGCACCGCCGCCCCTCGGGCATTGAAGCCATACTGCTGATTGAGCGGCAGGGCCGCCTGGTCGATGCGGTCCAGGCCCCAGATGTTCTGGGTCGACGGAGGAGTCCCCACCGTCGTCGACCGGGTGGCGTCCGGGTGGATGACCGTGGCCTCCTCCACGTACGCGACCCGAGGGTCCTCGCTGAGGCGCAGGGCCTGCGCCTCGCTCATCTTGACGGAGTACCCCTGGAGCGCCGCATGGAACACGCGCTGCGTCTTCCCTCCATGGCGCGCGTCCAGTTCCTTCGCGAAGCGGCTGACGGCGTCCCGGGCGCTCTCCTGCGAACGCAGCGCCTCCCCGACCGCGTCCTTCTTCAAGACGACGATGTACGAACCGGGCATCGCCTCCTTGACCTTGAACAACTTCTGGCGCGGCGCGACCTCCTTGGGACTCGCCGCGTGCGCGGTCATGCACGTCAAGGCCAGAACACCCGCGGACAGCAGACTGCCTTTGAAACGCCTCATGTCGTTGTCTTCCCTGGTTGTTGTCTGACGACTGGAGTGCCCAGGCATGCCAAACCAGACGCGCGGCCAGGAATCGCCTGCGCGCTCGATGCCTGGGACGTCTCCGCCGCATTGGACACGCGGGCGACGAAAGCTGGGACATTCGAGAGGAGGTGGTCCATGCTAGCGGGTGCCCATGCCCGACCCGAGCCACCCGGAGCTGGAAGCCGCCATCCTTCGTGCACCGAACGACGCGGAGGCCTACCTCGTCTATGGCGACTGGCTCCAGGGCCAGGGACGGCAGGGGAATGCCGAGCCTTCGAACGCTCAAGCTGCACGACCTGGGGTTCTCGGACGTGCTCTGCAAGCAACTCCCTGACTCGGAGCTCCTCCTACAACTGCGGGAACTGATATCGAGGGCTGACCCGAATCATCGAAGCGCTCAGCGTGGCCCGCCCAGGGTCCGCACGAAGAACAGGAGCACGTCTTCGAAGTAGTAACGGTCCGCTGGCGGCACGGGGCCATGGGGCTGGCCCGGCATGATGAGCAGCTCGAAGCGCTTGCCCTCGCGGATGAGCGCCTCGGCCATGCGCATCGTCGTGGAGAGCGTCGCATTCACGTCG
Organism: Pyxidicoccus sp. M6; assembly: GCF_055568925.1. Taxonomy (NCBI): domain Bacteria; kingdom Pseudomonadati; phylum Myxococcota; class Myxococcia; order Myxococcales; family Myxococcaceae; genus Pyxidicoccus; species Pyxidicoccus sp. M6. The sequence goes on from NZ_CM145714.1 coordinate 13,074,426, forward strand.
CTGGTGCCGTGCATCATCTTGAGCTGTCCCTGGAGCTTCCCCGCGAGCGCGACATTGGAGCCCGCCTCGTAGGCCGCCGGATTCACGCCCGGCAGTCCCAGGTAGGGCTCGTTGATGATGGCCTCTTCCTCCAGCGCGCCTGGAGCGCCGGCGTAGCCCGCCTTGAAGAACTCCGGCGCCGTCAGCATGCCGCGCAGCGCGAAGTATCCGCCCCACGAGTGGCCATGGATGCCCACCCGCTCCAAATCCATCCACGGGCGCGTGGCGGCGGCCTGCTTCAGTCCCGCGACGTAGTCGGGAATCTCCGTCTGGCCCACGCGGCCGTAGTTCGCATCCTGGAACGCCTTGCTCCGGCCGGTCGTCCCCCGAGGGTCCAGCATCACCACCACGAAGCCCATCTGCGCCATCGAGGCACAGAGCGACCCAGGCCAGCTGACGTAGGTCCAGGGCACGACCGTCATGAACGGTCCGGCATAGATGTATGCAATCACCGGGTAGCGCTTCGAGGGGTCGAAGTCGCGCGGCGTGTAGAGCACGCCATGCAACGGCGTCACGCCGTCGGCGGCCGTGACGGTGAGCGCCTCCGGAGGCTTGTAGCCCAGCTCCCCGAGCGCGCTCACATCGGCCGTCGTGAGGCGCACGCGCGTCTTCCCATCCGTGGAGGCCACGTCCCGCAGACGCGGCTGCGTCCGAGAGGACCACGAGTCGACGAAGTACTTCCCCGACGGCGCGAGGATGATTCGGTGCATCCCCGAACCCGATGACAGCCGCTTCAGCGCACCACCTTTCAGGCTGCCCCGGTAGAAGAGTTGCTCGTACGGCGCGCCACTGTCGGCGGAGGCCAGCACGAAGACCGCGTCCCCCTCCACGCCGAGCACCTCGTGCACCGGAAAGGCTCCACGCGTGACCTGCCGCACGAGCCGGCCCGTCACGTCATACAGGTACACGTGTCGCCAGCCGTCGCGCTCGGACATCCAGAGGAAGCTCTTGCTGTCCGGCAGGAGGCGGACCTGCTTCGCGAAGCCGCCCGCCTCCAGGTCCAACCCCACCACGAACGTCTCCGGCCGCTCCTCGCGCAGCACGCGCCGGCGCTTGCCGGACATCGGCTCCGCTCCGGTCAAATCCAACCGCTTGCCGTCTCGCGAGAGGTGGAGACTCAGCGCCTCGCCACTGTCGGGACGCCAGCCGATGAAGAAGTCGTGCGTCTCGCCCTCGGCGGGAGTGACGCCCGTCACGCGGCCCGTCGCCACCTCGATGATGTGGAGCTCGCGCTTCGGCAGCGGCGTCCCCGACTTCGCATAGGGCACCCACGTCACCTTCTCCAGCGCGGTGGAGTAGTCCACCACGGGCACCTTGTGGACACCGCGCAGGTCGTCGCGGAAGACCGCCAGGAAGCGGCCGTCCGGTGACCACGGGTCGTCCGGAATGCGCCAGCCGTAGTGCTCCTCACCACCGCGCTCCACCACCACGCCCCCATCCGTGCGGCGCACGGCGAATCCTCCGTCGCGCTGCTCCGCGACGGCATCTCCCTTCGGCGAGACGAAGTGACTCGGCGACAGGGCCAGCGCGGACACGTCGTCCGGAGCAACGGCGATGACGCGGCCATCCGTCAGCCCCAGTCCGAAGACCTTGCCCTCGTGGCGGAACACGATGCTGCGCTGGTCCGGAGCAATGGCAACGTCGGTGAACCGGAGCGAGGTGACCGGGTGCCCCACCAACCCGGAGAGCTGGGCCCGCAGCTCGGCACCGGGGAGCAGCGGCTTCATCGCTCCCGTCCGTGCATGGAAGACAACCCACGTCCCGGAGTCCTCCGACCAGAACACCAGCCGGTCTCCCTCGCGGAACCACTTCGGCGGGACGAAGCTGTCGCGGATGAGCTCCGGCATCCGGATGAACCGGTCGGCGAGCTCCAACCGCTCCTGGAGCTTCGCGTCCGGAGTCTGTGACGTCGCGACAGGCGCGCTCGCCAGGGTCGTCACCAGGAGACCGACAGCAAGGAATGGGCTGCTCATGCTCCAAGGGTACGGAGCCGGATTCTGTAATACCAATATCTCTTTCGACGCCCATCGAGACGGATATCGTCTCGATATGGAATTCCGTCAGCTCCAGCTCTTCATCGCCGTGGCGGAGGAGCTTCACTTCGGCCGGGCCGCCGCGCGGGTGGGCATGGCGCAGCCACCGTTCAGTCAGCAGATTCGCAGGCTGGAGTCGGAGCTGGGTGTGCAGCTCCTCGCCCGGACGAGCCGGCGCGTGGCCCTCACGCCCGCCGGGAGCCGGCTGCTGGAGGACGCTCGCGCGCTGCTGGCGAAGCGCGCGGACGTCATCACCACCGTCCGTCAGGCGGCGCGCGGAGAGACGGGGACGCTGCACGTGGGCTTCTCCGCCTCGTCCGCCTTCGGCGTGCTGCCCGACATCGTGCTCCGCTTCCGGAGCCGGTTCCCCGCGGTGAAGCTGGAGCTCGATGACCGCGGAGCGCTGAACGTCGGCACCGCCCTCACCACCGGCGAGCTGGACCTGGCCATCGTCCGCGCGCCCTTCCAGCACGAGGGTGTGACGGTGGAACGACTGCTGCGCGAGCGCTTCGTGCTCGCGCTCCCGACGAGACATCCCCGAGCACGTCAGCAGACCGTGGCCCTGTCCGCGCTGGCGAATGAGCCCTTCGTCCTCTTCCCCCGGAGCTCGGCGCCCGGCCTGCACGATACGGTGACGAGCATGTGCCTCGCCGCGGGCTTCTCTCCGCGCATCGTCCAGGAGGCCACCGCGTGGACGTCCGTCATCGGCATGGTGGAAGCGGGACTCGGGCTCACGATTGCGCCGATGTCCGCCCAGGCGCTCCGACCGAAGGGCGTGGTCTTCCGCGCGCTGCGAGATGCCTCGGGCCACGCGGAGCTGTCCATCGCCTTCGCGGGGAAGCAACCCTCTCCCGCCGCCGCGCACTTCCGCGCCGTGGCACACGAGGCCGCGGCGCGCCGGCAGTGAGGAGCCCCGGACCCACCGCGCCCGAGGCACCCCATTCAACACCTGGCTACGGCATGGGCCGCGAGCCCGCCGATGGCGCGGACGGAACCGCGGGCCAGCCATTGGGCCAGGTCATCGCATCCACGAGCATCACCCGCGCCGTGTGGGCGCTGTTCCACGCGTGGTAGACCATGTACGTCCCTCCGCTCGGCCCGGTGACAACGGAGTTGTGTCCCGGCCCCGTCCAGCCGCCGGCCGTCTTGAGAATCGGCGAGCCCAGCTTGGTGTACGGGCCCAGCGGGCTCGTGGCCCGCGCGACGCCCACGGCGTAGGTGCTGTTGTAGTACGCGTTACCGCTGTAGAAGAGGTAGTAGTAGCCGCCCCGAGCGATGACCCACGGCGCCTCGATGACGCCACCCTCCCACGAGAGGTTGTTGGTGATGAGCGTCTGGCGCGTGCCCACCAGCGACAGGCCATCCGCCGACAACTGCTGCCCGTAGATGGGCGTCGGCTGCCCCACGGCGTTGCCGTCCGCCTTCCACACCAGGTACGGCACGCCGGTGGTGCTCGTGAAGAAGGTGGCGTCAATCATCCCCATCCCCGTGTCGTGCACGAGCGGCCGGCCGAGGTCCGTGAAGGGCCCGAGCGCACTGGCCGACGTCGCCGCGCCGATGGACAGCTTCCCGTCCGAGTGCCGCGCGGTGAAGTACGCGATGAAGCGCGTCCCCACCTTGTGGATTTCCGGCGCCCAGAAGTCGCCCGTCGCCCACGTGGGCTTCGCCGCGGACGGGAAGATGGAGCCCGCGCTCGTCCACGTCACCAGGTCCGTCGAGGTGCGCAGGGGAAACGCATTGGCCGCGCCACCCGACGTACACGCCGCGACGTACCGCGTCCCATCATGGATGACGCCCGGGTCCGCGCAGTCCACGGGGACCACCGGGTTCACATACAGCCCGCCGCAGCCCGTGTAGCGGAAGGACATGCCGCACGCGTTGTTGCCGCTGAAGTACGGCGCCCACCCGTTGGAGAGCGTCGCGTACGAGTTGGTGCCCGAGTTCGTGCAGCCCCGGTCCCAGAACACGCGCCCGCCCACGTCGTCGTACTGCGCGGTGTGCCCCGACGGGTGCAGCCACGACGCGGCATAGGTGACGCGCGTCGAGCACGCGGTGGCCCCGGAACAGTCCGTGTCGAGCGCCATGACACACGCGTTGTTGCCGGTGAAGTACGGCTTCCACCCGTTGGAGAGCACCGCGTACGAGTTGCTGCCCTCGTTGACGCAGGTGCCGTCCCACGTCACCAAATCACTCGCGATGTCGTACTGCGCGGTGTGTCCCGAGGGACGAATCCACCGGTCGCCGTAGGTGATGCGCGTGCTGCACGCGAGCGGCGCGCTGGCGGTGCCGGCCGCGGTCTCCTCCGCGAGCGGAGTGTCGATGCGCTCGTCGCCACAGCCGGATGCAAAGGCAGAGACGGCACAGACCAGGGTGAGCGCCAGGATGCGAGGGAACTTCCTCATGCGAACCACCTCCAGATGGAGGGGCGCGAGCTAGCACGAAATTCAAGACAGGTCAGCCAGACACGCTTTTCGTGACCCGGGCAATGACCGTCAGTTGACGCAATATAACAGCGCTTATATATCTTCCCGCATGAGCACCGGGACCCGCACGCTTGGCACTTTGCTGCGCAACCTCATCGAGCAGCTCGACGGCGCCGTCGAGCAGGCCTACCAGAACGCGGGGCTGGACTACCGCCCGCGCTACACGCCCATCATCCGGACGCTGATGGCGCAGGGCCCGGTCTCCATCCGCGCCATCGCCCAGCAGGCGAAGGTCAGCCACTCCGCCGTCAGCCAGACGGTGTCGCAGATGGTCAACGCGGGACTGGTGGAGCTCCAGCCCGGCGCCGACGCCCGCGAGCGCATCGTCGCGCTGACGCCGCAAGCCAAGACCATGCTCCCCGCGCTGGAGCGCCAGTGGGCGGCGACCAACGCGGCGGCGGAACAGCTCGACAAGGAGCTCTCCGCGCCGCTGTCCCGCGTCCTCGTCGAAGCGCTGCAGGCCCTGGAGCGCGAGCCCTTCGACGCGCGGCTGGAGAAGGCCGCCGCGAAGCTGAAGCCTCCTCGCAAGGGCAAGGCCCGCGAGTAGGCGCCGCACTCCGAAACCGCTTCCAGAGGAGCCCGCAATGAAGTCCCGACGCCTGACCGCCACACTTCCCGCACTGCTGCTCACGCTCTCCAGCGGCCCCGTACTGGCCCAGGCCGAACCCCCGCGTGCGCCGCGCATGCCCCCGCGCACGGCTCCGCCCACCGAGCGTCCCGCGCCGCGTGCCCTCTCGAAGGCGGACCGCGACGCCGCGCTCACGGCCATCGCCGCGGCCCTGCGCGAGTCCTACGTGTTCCCGGAGAAGGTCCCCGCCATCGTCGAGCGGCTGGAGCAGTCGCGGAAGGCCGGGCGCTATGACGTTGAGGACGCGGGGATTCTCTCGGAGCGCATCACCGCCGACCTGCAGGCCGCGAGCGCGGACCGGCACCTCTACCTGAACCACGACCCGGTGCAGTACGCCGCCGAGCAGCGCAGGGCCGAGCAGGCGCCCCCGGACGAAGGCACGGGCGAGGCCCCCGACGCGCTCCTCCGCCGCGAGGCCCTGAGAGACCACCACGGCCTCGCGGAGATGAAGCTGCTGCCCGGCAACCTCCGCTACCTGCGCATCACCGGCTTCGAGTGGGTCCGCGACGAGACGGGCGCCGTCTATGACGACGCGATGCGGTTCCTGAAGGATGGCGACGCCATCATCATCGACCTGCGAGGCAACGGCGGCGGCGAGCACGCGGCGGTGCGCTACCTGGTCAGCCACTTCCTCGACCCGGATGTTCTGGAGCTGACCTTCCTGGCGCACTCGAATCCGCCGGTGCAGTCGCGCACGCTGGAGCACGTCCCCACGGGGCGGCTGAAGGGCAAGCCGCTCTACGTGCTCATCGACGGCAACGTGGCCTCCGCGGGTGAGGCCTTCGCGTATGACGTGTTGCAGTTCAAGCTGGGCGAATTGGTGGGCGCGAAGACGGTGGGCGCGGCCAACAACAACCGCTACGTCCCCATCCGCCCCGGCTTCGTGCTGAGCGTCTCCTTCGGCCGCCCCGTCCACGCCGTCAGCAACACCAACTGGGAGGGCGTCGGCGTCCCGCCCACCGTGGAGGCCCCGCCCGCGCAGGCGCTGGAGACCGCCCAACTGCTGGCGATGAAGCGCCTGTCGAAAGCACCGGGCGTGGAGGCCGCGGCCCTCGCGGACTACGAGTGGGCGAGGCTCGACATCGAGGCCCGCCTCCATCCGACCACCGTCTCCGCGGCGCAGCTGAAGTTCCTGGCCGGGCGCTACGGCGACGTCGAGGTGGCCCTGCGCGAGGGCTCGCTCTGGATGCTGCGCCCGGGCCGGCCGGACCGCCGCCTGTCACCGCTGACGGCGGATGGCCTGTTCTCCGTCGACGGCTCCGACAGGCTGCGCGTGCGCTTCACGCCGAAGACGCTGGAGACGCTGTGGCGCGGCGACCCGGCTCCGCGCGTGTACCCGCGGAGCTGAAGCTGAGCCACCGCCGTGCTCGAAGACGCGCAGGCGCAGGCCCTTGGGGACGCGGATGGAGGAATACGCGTCGTTACGGGTCCAGTGCGTGGCAGCTTGAGCAAGCCGCGCGCCACGGTGTCACCGCATGCCTTTTCAGAGGGGAGCCGGAAGCGGCGCTCCACACCCCGGCGTCCGGGGGGAACGCGAGCGCGTCCTGCATGAACGGGCGCGACTCACTCCGCGGCCGTTACACGACAGAGTGCATCAGTCGAGCAGGTGCGGATTGCGGACGATGAGCAACCCGGCCTGCACGGTGGCCGTGTAGTCGTTGAGGTGGCCCGCGGCCATGAGCGCGGACACGTCGCGGCTGCCGCCCTTGGCGAGAGCCTCGTCCACCTTCTTGTCGCCCTGGTTGTAGGCCGCGAGCGCCAGGCGCCAGTCTTTATAGAGGGCATGCAGGTCGGACAGCAGGGCCGCGGCGGCCTGCGTCTCGCGCGTCACGTCCAGGCGCTCGTCCTTGGTGGCGCTGACCTCCAGGCCGTAGCGGCGCGCGGTGTCGGGGATGAACATCCACACGCCCGCGCCGCGCAGGCCCGGGGCCAGCGACGGGCGGCCGTCCGTCTCCGGCATGTTCGTCACGGCGGACTCGATGACCGCCACCGCGAGCAGTCCCTCGGGCAGGCCCTTCGCCTTCAGGCCCGCGAGCAGCGCCGCGCGATTCGCGCCCAGGTTGGTGAGCGCGCGCTTCATGAAGTCGCGGCCCTTCTCCGTGCCGATGAGGCGGTTGAGCTGCTCCACCACCTTGGCGTCCACCACCACGGGCACGTCTCCCGCGGGCTGGCTGGACTCGGCGAGCGCCTTCGCCTCGGCGAGCGTCACGGTGCGGCCTCGAGCCGCACCCTGCGCCACCGTGGCGAGGGGAAGGAGGACCAGGGAGAGCGCGGCCAGCAGCGCCGCGGCGCCGTGGGCGCGAAAGGGACGGGGTTGGAACAGCATTTCGATTCTCCTCGCGGTGGGGTGGGACATGCCGGTGGCTCCGGCGGGAAGGGGCGGCGCTCCCGGAAGGGTGAGCGCCGCTTGCAACAGACAGCGGGCATACGCGTGCGCCTGGGCTCGGCCGCCAGCGACCAGCGCCTCGTCACACGCCAATTCCTGAAGTGAGGCGAGCCAGCGCGACAGCACATGCGCGGCGGGGTGCCAGAAGAAGGCGCCGGTGAGGATGAGGCGCACGAAGGCCAGGTGCGTGTCGCGCTGGCGGTGGTGCTGCAGCTCGTGCAGCACCGTGAGGCGGAATGAATCCGCGTCGACGAGCACGGAGGGAGGCACCACCACCCAAGCGGAGGCTCCTCGCAGGCGCGGGAACCACGCGGAGAAGGCGGGCGTGCCCTCGTCGCCCAGCACCACGCGGACGCGGCCCACGCTCCGCACCTGGGGCAGGGATTCCAGACGCCGCAACAGGCGGCGGTGGCGCACGAGGGCGCGAGCCGTAAAGACAGACGCCCCGGCGGCAATGACAAACGCGGCAATGGGAAGCACGGGGATGGACGTCGGCGCTGTCTCACGAGGGCGCGCGGCGGGCTTGGACGCGGGAGCCTCCCACGCGGGCCCGGGGATGCGCCCCGCGTGCCTTGCCATGGAGCGCTCGAAGGTGAAGAGCGGCCCGGCCGGGGACACCGCGTGCGCCACCGTGGCCAGCAGCGGCAGGACGAGCGCCAGGAGCATCGCGCCCCGTCCCACGCTCAAGGACTGACGGGAGGACAGCGGCGCCCCCACCCCGGCGAGGAGGGCCAATGCCAGACGCGCCAGCAGCAGCGCCACGGGCAACAGCAGCGCCACGGCCATATAGAAGGATGCGAGCTCTCTCAGCGCGGCACTCATGACTTGTCCCCCTTCCCCCTGAGCAGCTTGCGGATCTGCTCCACCTCGTCCGGCGCCAGCGGCACGGCCTCCACCAGCCGGGCCACGAGCGCGGACGGCGTGCCCTCGAACAGGGTGTCCACGAGGTGGCGCACGCTCTGCGCCTCGTACGCCTCGCGCGGCAGCACCGCCGAGTACAGGTGCCCGCGCCCCTGCTTCCGGCTGCGCACCACGCCCTTCTGCTCCAGAATCCGCAGGACGGTGGACACCGAGGTGTACGCCAGCGCGCGCTCCGCCGGCAGCGCGGCCAGCACGTCCGCCACGCTCACCTCTCCCAGTTTCCACACGAGTTGCATCAGCTCGAGCTCCACCGGCGTCAACGTCCGGGGAGCCTCGGGCTCGGGTTTGTTGGCCACGTGAGTACCTCCGTGGCCAACAAACTACTAAGACCTTAGTTGCTCGTCAACTAAGGCCTTAGTTGATTTTGGGGGCAGAGGCGGCGTCGGGCATCAGACGCCCAGCGCCTCGCGCAGCGCGGGCAGGCGCTCCGCCTTCACCGCGCCGAAGACGAAGCGGTCCGGGCGCAGCACGACGATGTCCGCGGCCTGCTTGGAGAACCACTCCGTCAGCTTCCCGGTGACGTCCACCAGGGACATGGACTCGGACTTCGGGGCCCCCGCCTCCGGGCGGAACGTCACCAGACGTCCGCCCAGGGACTCCGCCAGCTCGCGCGCCTTGGCCAGCTCCGCCTCGGGCGCGTCCCAGCGGCACATCACCGTGAAGTCGTGCCCCAGCGCGTCGTCGAGGAGCACCTCTTCGCCCGACTCCAGCTTCACGCGGGGCTGGATGAAGTACGTGCCCTTGCCGCCGAAGTAGAAGCCCGTCTCGTGGACCGGGGGCTGCTTGAACTTGAAGCCCTGGATGAAGTCGCGGACCTTCGGAATCTTCTGAATCGTGCGCATCAGCGCGTCGCGGGCCGCGGCCACCAGCGGGTTGCGCGCCAGGAAGAGGTGCCCCACGCTGACGCAGAGCTTCTGCACGTCCGCCACGTGCGGGCGGCGCTCCTGCTCGTAGGTGTCCAGCAGCGCCTCCGGCGCCTGTCCGTGAATCACCCGCTTCAGCTTCCAGGCGATGTTGGCCGCGTCGCGCAGGCCGGACACCAGCCCCTGCCCCATGAAGGGCGGCATGGTGTGCGCCGCGTCGCCGAGCAGGAAGACGTTGCCCTCGCGCCAGCGCGCCGCGCTGAGGCAGTGGAACGTGTACACCTGCGCGCGCTCAATCTTCACCCGCTTCGGGTCGACGTACGGCTCGATGAGCTTCAAAATCGTCTCGTGCTGCTCCAGGTACTCGCGCGTCTCGCCGGGCAGCATCATGAACTCCCAGCGCAGCTGATTCACCGCGCCGGTGGCCACGAAGGCGGGGCGCTTCGGGTCGCACACGAAGCGGCAGATTTCGGGCACCGGCCCGTCGATGGTGCCGGACACCGCCAGCCAGGGCTCGCCGTACGCCTTGCCCGACATGGGGATGCCCAGCGCCTTGCGCACCGAGCTTCGCGCGCCGTCGCAGGCCAGCAGGTACCGCGCGCGAACCTGGTGCTCCTCGCCGCTCTCCACGTCGCGGTAGCGCACCGTCACCCCGCCCTCGCGATGCTCCACGGACTCGAAGGCCACGCCCTTGCGCAGCTCCACGTTCGGGAAGCGGCTCAGCCCGTCGCGCAGTGCACCCTCCAGCAACGGCTGGTGGAAGAACCACAGCGGCGTGTGCCCGAAGCCGAAGTCCGCGTCGCCCGTGTGCACCTCGGCGAAGCGCTTGCCGGAGCCGCCCACGTACTCCGCGAAGCGCGTCTCCCGCATGTCCTTCTGGAGCAGCTCCAGGAGGCCCGTGGCCTGGTAGATGCGCAGCCCCTCGTCGTCACACGAGAAGGCGCGCGGCTCCCCGTGCGGCGCCACGTCGCGCTCCAGGAGCAGCGTCCGGATGCCCATCTGCCCGAGCAGATTGCCCGTCAGTGCACCCACGGGACCGCAGCCGCTGATGATGACATCGACCTGCATGTCGGACTGTTGGCTGTCGCACCCCATGGGGGCCTCCTCGGGCAATAACTCGCATATTGATTAACCAAAGGGTGTGACCACGCTGTGACCGCGTTCACAGCCTGTCACATCGTCCGCCCAGAGTGGCGAGCTGCCGTATAGCGGGAATCCACATGACAAGGATTGTCAGTCCTGGGGCAATCCCTACCCGTGACGGAGGTTACGGCCCACCGTGTTAGGTTGCGGCTCCTCCCAACCTCGGGGGGCCGGGGAGGACATGGCAGGAGACGACGTGTCAGGCTCGCTGGGCTTCCGCCTGGAGCTGCTGGGCGAAGCCCGGCTCCGGAGCGGCAATACGCTCATTCCCCTGGAGCGGCGCACGGCCGGAGTGCTGGCGTGGCTCGCGCTCGAGGGGCCGCACCCCAAGTATCGGCTCGCGGGCCTCCTCTGGGCGGAGTCCAGCGAGACGACGGCGCGCAACAACATGCGACAGCTGCTGCGCCGTCTGCGGCTCGCGTGCGGCGCGGAGCTGGTGCAGGGCACGGACGTCCTCTCGCTGTGTGACCGCGTCGTTGCGGATGCATCCGAGTTGCAGGGCCACGTGCTCGCGGGGCGCCACGCGCAGGCCCTCGCGTTGGACGGCGTGCTGCTGGGCGCGCTGGAGTACGAGGACTGCACCGAGTTCCAGGCCTGGCTGGAGGGCGCGCGCGAGCGGCTGGACAAGCTGCGCCGCCGCGCCGCCGCGCTGGAGTCCGAGGCGCGCGAGCGCAGGGGCGACTTGTCCGGGGCGCTCGCACTCGCGGAGCAGCTGCTCTCCATGGACCCGTACTCCGAGGAGGCGTGGCGCCGGCTGATGCGGCTGCACTACGTGGCGGGTGACCGCATGGCCGCGCTCAACGCCTTCGAGCGCTGCCGCCGCCTGCTGCGCGAGGAGCTGGACACCACGCCGCTGCCGGAGACGGTGGCGCTCGCGCGCGAAATCGAGCGCGGCCCCACGACGGCCAAGCCCTCGACGCCGCCGAAGCCGAAGCTGCCCTTGTCCGTGCTGCGCCCACCGGTGCTGGTGGGGCGCGAGCGCGAGTGGGCGCGCATGGAGGCCGCGTGGGAGGCGGGGCAGACCATCTTCCTCGCCGGCGAGCCCGGGGTGGGCAAGACGCGCCTGGCTCATGACTTCGCCGCGTCGCGCGGCACGCACTTCGTGCTGGAGGCGCGGCCCGGCGAGCTGAACGTGCCATATGCCTCGCACGTGCGGCTGGTGCGGCAGTTGTTGGCCAAGGTGCCCGACCCGAAGCTGGAGCCCTGGGTGCGGCGCGAGCTGGCGCGGCTGCTCCCCGACATGGCCGGGCCGGAGGGGCCGCCCCCGCCCATGACGGACGAGGCGGACCGCAGCCGCTTCCTCGAGGCGCACTGCCAGCTCATCTACCAGCTCTGCTCCGGCGTGGACGCGCTCGTGGCGGACGACTTGCAGTTCATGGACTCGGCCACCGCGGAGTTCGCGGTGCTGATGTTGTCGCGCCGCCACGCGCCCGGGCCGGGTGGCCGCTTCCCGCGCTTCATCGACACCTACCGCAGCGACGAGCTCTCCCCCGAGGCGGCGGCCTGCGTGCAGCAGCTCGTGGTGGCGGGACTGGCCGTCGTCATCGAGCTGGAGCCGCTGGGACAGGACGCGGTGCGCGCGCTGCTCGGCAGCCTGGATTTGCCCGGCGCCGAGCGGCTGGTGCGCGACGTGACGCGGCACACCGGTGGCAATCCGCTCTTCATCACCGAGACGCTGAAGGATTTGCTGGAGACGGGCGGGCTGGAGCGCGGCTGGCCGGAGCACGTCACGCCCTCCGTGCGTTTGCGGCAGCTCATCCAGCAGCGGCTGGAGCGGCTGTCCGCGCCGGCCGTGCAGGTGGCGCGGCTGGCGGCGCTGGCGCGGACGAACTTCGGGCTGGAGCTGGCCAGCGAGGTGCTGGAGATGCCGGCGCTCGCGCTCGCCACGCACGTCGCGGAGCTGGAGGCGGCGCAGATCTTCCGGGGCGAGCGCTTCACCCACGACTTGCTCTTCGAGGTGGTGCGCCAGGGCGTGCCGCGCTCGCTGGAGGCGCTGTTGCACCGGCGGCTCGCGGTGGCGCTGGAGCAGCGCAGCGCCCCGCCGGCGGTGGTGGCGCAGCACTGGCTGGAGGGCAACGAGCCGCGCCGGGCCGCGCCCTTCCTCGTCGCCGCCGCCAACGCGGAGGCCTCGGCGCTGCGTCACCTGGAGGCGGCCGTGCTGTACCACCGCGCGGCCGCGCTCCTGGAGGAGACGGGCAATGCGGAAGAGGCCGCGCGCGTCCGGGCCCGCGTCCGCGGCATCGCCAGCGCCTGAGTGAGGCCCCCGCGTCAGCGCGGAGCTTCAATTCCTTGCATGCTCCAGGAAGGCCAAATCTCCCAGAAATCCGGGTGAGGTCAGACCCCGGCTCGCGGTTCAAGGCTTTTGCCGTGCTCAGTGAAGTCCATCACTCAGAGGGCCATGGCTCTGACGGGAACTGCACACGGCATTGCCCAACCGGTCAGGTGCCTGCTCGCCCCAGGGTGCAAATTCTCAGAGCATGACTACGACCATCGTACATGTCGGATTCAGCAGGACGACGTCGCTGTACCCCGAAGAGCACGAGCTGATGGCGCCCGAGCAGGTGGCCCTCACGCCCCAGAAGGCCGCGCAGCTCCGACAGAAGGCGAGCCAGTGGCTCACCCGCGCACAGAAGGAACTGCATGACGCCATCTTCGCGCGCGACGGCTCCGACGAGGCCCTGGACCGCTACGCGAGCGCGCGTGCGGAGCTGGACTCGGCGGAGGCCTGGGCGCTGCGTGTCGCCGAGGCGCTCGGACAGCAGCGGGACTGACGGCTTGTGTCAGCTCGCGGCGCCGGGCGAGCCACCCGCCACGGATGCCGGTGCGGCGGCCTTGGCCTTGTGCTCTCCGTAGGGGAAGCGGTCCTTGAGCTTGAGCAGGTGCTTCTCGAAGAGGTTCCAGCTCACCAGCGCGAGGCCCAGGGAGATGCCCGCGGCCACCACGTAGAAGACCACCTGCATGGGGAAGTCCGAGCCGAGCACGGGCTTGAGCGGTGTGCGCAGGAACGACGTCCTGCGCAGGATGGCGTCCAGCGGCGAGTGGATGAGATAGATGGCGTAGCTGTACTTGCCGTAGGTGCGCAGCAGCTTCGACGAGAAGAAGCGGTTGAGCCCCTTGCCCGGCGCGGCGGCCACGGCCTTGTAGACGATGGCCGCGTAGAGGATGGCGATGCCGGTGTAGCCGAAGGTCCGCTTCACCGTCTCGAAGGCGGGGCCGACGGGCAGCACGATGATGGCGAGCACCAGCGGCACCGAGACCCACACCGCGTAGCGCATCCACGGGAAGGCCTTCAGGCCCAGGCCCTCCGGGTGGCGCAGCGCGAGTGACAGGAGCGCGCCCATGGCCAGCGAGTCCACGCGGCAGAAGGTGACGACGTAGGTGCTCTCCGGGCTGGCACCCGCGAGGGTGAGCCCCACGCGCACGAGGATGGCCAGGGCGATGGTGCCGAGGCACAGGCGGATGGCCCCGCGGTAGGACACCGCGGCGATGAGGAAGGGCCAGACGATGTAGAACTGCTCTTCAATCGCCAGCGACCACACCACCCCGAGGATGGGGTGCGTGGTGTCCACCCACAGTTGGTAGAAGTTGGAGAGGTAGAGCAGGTACCAGGTGGCACCCTCGGTGGTGATGCGCTCGTCCAGGTTGAGGCGGCCGGCGAGTGACGGCAGCACCAGGAAGGAGACGGCGAGGGTGAGATAGTAGAGCGGGAAGATGCGCAGGAAGCGGCGCATGTAGAAGTTGCGGAAGTAGTACGGCTGCCCCTTCGCCTCCCACAGGATGCCGGTGATGAGGAAGCCGGAGAGGACGAAGAAGAGGTCCACGCCCGTCCAGCCGGCACCGGCCACCCACCACGTCGCGCGGCCGAGCGCGCTCTGGTCGCTCAGGTGCGTGGTGTGGAAGAAGACCACCAGGAGGACGGCGAGGCCTCGCACACCGTCGAGCACGGGCAGGTGGCCCTGCAGGCGCGGTACAGACGCCGCCGCGGCATCCGGGCGGGCGGGAATTGCGGACATGGCCGCCACACTTACCAACCCCTGAAAATTCCAACAAGACCGGGTACCTGGGGCCTCTCCGCCCCGGTGGACAGCGGGCGGCCAGACGCTCTGGCTGGAGCGGGAGCCGGCTCCGTCTGTCTTTGAGACTCCGAGGGGGTGGTGAGCCGCCCCGGGAAGAAGCGGAGGCACTTGGGAAAAAAGCACGCGCCGGTGAAACTCCGGGCCGGCTCGTGACACGGAGGGGCCGTGGCCCTTCTTTCCGCGGTGAAGATGGTGCTGGCAGGTGCGCCTCCGTCCGACATGGACCGGGAGCGGGCCCTGCTGCGCCGTGCGCGCGCCGGAGACCCCGCCGCCTTCCGGACGCTCTTCGAGCGCCATGCCCCCGCCGTGTGGCGCTTCCTCCGGGATTTGCTCCGCGACGAGGCGGCCGCCGACGAGGCGACGCAGGAGACCTTCGTCCGCGCCCACGGGCGGCTCGGCGCGCTGCGCGACGAGGACCGGCTCGGCTCGTGGCTTTTGGGCATCGCCCGGCACGTGTACCTGGAGTCGCGCCGCAGCCGCGGCGTGCACGTGGACGTGGACGACGAGGAGCACGCCAGCCGCGTGGAGGCGGTGCTCCCCACGCCCACGCCCGAGGACCTGCTGCTGGACCGCGAGCTGGAAGGCCTGCTGTCCGAAGCGCTCGGCATGCTGCGCGAGGAACGGCGCTCGGCGCTGCTCCTGCGCATCGACCACGGCCTTCCCTACGAGGAGATTGCGTCGGTCATGGGCTGGTCCCTGCAGAAGGTGAAGAACGAAATCCACCGCGCCCGGCTGCAGCTGCGCGAGCAGCTCGCCGCCCACGTGGGAGGCCGCCCATGAGCGTGTGCCGTGAAGCAGACCTGGACGCGCTGCTCGCCGGAGAGCTGTCCCCCGAGGACGCCGCGCGCGTGGACGCCCACGTGGACACCTGCCCCGCCTGCCGCCATGCCATGACGTGGCTCCGCCTGGAGCGCGGGTGGATGGCCCAACGCGCGCGCCGGACGCCCTCGCGCCCCGCGCTCGACTTCGCCGCGCTGCAGGCCCGGCTGTCCCGTCCCGCCGTGCGCCCCTGGGAGCCCTTGCGTGGCGCGTGGACGAACTGGGGACGGATGCTGATGGCCGCCACCGCCGCCGTGGCCTTCGTCGGCCTCAGCCTGACGCAAGGCGGGGCCACGTCGCTCGGCGATGACTCCTTCGGCCGCGACGCACGGCCCTCCATGCTGGGCGAGGCGTGCGAGGACCCGTCGCGCGAGGCCGTCGCCGCGCTCGAGGCGTCCGTGGGCGCGTGTCTCGTGGCGTCCCCGTTCATCTCCTCGCGCTGAAGCCCTGAAACACAAAACCCCCGGAGCCGCGAGGCGCCGGGGGTCTTCGTGCTTCGGCACGGGCCCAGCCGCGCCTCACGGCATCTAATGCGGCCACTCCGTGTTCGCGTATTTGATGGCCTCCACGGCCTGCACCAGGCCGTAGCCGTACTGGGAATCCCGGCCAACGGGTCCGAGGTCCTTGGCGCTGTTCTCCAGCGCCTGGCGAATCTGGTTGGCTTTGAGGTCCGGGCGCGCGCTCCACACCAACGCGGCGACGCCCGCCACGTGCGGCGTGGCCATGGACGTGCCCGACTGCACCAGGTAGTCCGTGCCGGAGACATCCACCGTCACCTGCTGCCCGACGAGCCCCTTCAGGGCAGCGGCGTTCGCCAGCGAGATGGACGTCGTGGGCACCCAGATGGCGGACGGCCCGTTCAGCGTGAAGTTGCCCTCGGCGGACTCCGCTTCGTTGTTGCCGATGATGACGGCCTTGGCCCCCGCGTGGATGGCATTGCGCGCCTTCTCCTCGAACAGGATGCCGCCGCCGCGGTCCACGTACGCGACGAAGCCGTCGCAGGTGGCCCCGTCACCGCACGAGGAGCCGCTGTCCCCCAGGCCGCAGTTCACCAGCCGGCCCGTATAGGTGCTGATGGCCGAGTACTCCAGGGGGTTGGACGTGAACTCCGACGCCCCCGAGGTGACTTCGGAGAACGGGGAGGCGCCGACGATGGTGGAGCTCAGCACCTCCACGCCCGGCCCCACCAGCGACACCTGCGGGCCGAACTGCGAGAAGGAGGCCCACTCTTCGTTGAAGTTCACCGCGCCCACCGCAATCACGGACGCGTAGGCGGCGGGGAACGCGACCTTGCTCGCGCCGGAGTTGCCCGTGGCCGCCAGGGACAGCATTCCTCCGGCCATGGCATTGTTGAAGGCCAGCTCCTCGTCGTCGTCGCGGGAGGTCGAGCCCAGCGACAGCGAGGCGATGTTCGCGCCCTGCTTCTGGCACCAGTCCACGGCGGCGATGACGTCATCCGTGTTGCCGCTGCCCGTCACGTCCAGCACGCGGGCAATCAGCAGCGACACGGTGGGCGCCACGCCCGCCACGCCGTTGGGCTCCTGCCCCGGGCGCACCTTGCCGCCCGCGCCGAGCTGCGCGGCGATGGTGCCCGCGGTGTGCGTGCCGTGACCGCCGCCGTACACGTAGACGCCGTTCTGCAGCTCCCGGTCCAGCGGTCCGTCACCCGGCGGGTCCGTGGGCCCGAGGTTGTCCTCGCGTTCGACGAAGTCCATGCCGCCGATGACCGCGGCCTTCAGCTCCGGGTGCCGGTCATCCCAGCCACTGTCGATGACGCACACCTTGATGTTCGTCCCCGACGGGCTCCCCGGGTCCAGCACGCCGTCGTTGTTGGCATCCCAGACCTGCGTCGCCTGCACCATCTTCAAGCCCTGCGTGTACTCACCCACGGAGCCGGCCGAGTTGGGAGTGCCGCGCAGCCAGAGGTTGGCGGGGATGCGAGGCATGCCGAAGGCGTGCACCTTGCGGTTCGGCCGCACGGACACGACGTCCGGATTCTTCGCGAGCGCCTCGCGCGCCTCGGGCGTCAGCCGCGCGGACACGAGGTTGTGGTTCGGCAGGCGGCGCCGCACCTGACCGCCCACGCGCGTCACCTCGGTGGCGAACGCATCCGCGTTGGCCTTGGCACTGGCGGACACGCGAGGCTTGAAGGTGATGAGCACGTCCTCCAGGCCGTCATCGGTCTGGAGCGCCTGGGCGCGGACGGTGCCCGGCAGCGACTCCTCCGTGGTTCCCGGACAGGCCTGGGGATCCACCTGGGACGGGGGCTTCTTCTCGGAGCAGGCCATCAGTCCACCGACGAGCCCAACCCAGACCCAACGCTTCATGTCGTTCTCCTTACACGCCCCGGCCAGCGGGTGGTGTGCGGGCAGACCGTCCGGCACGGAACCGGGGCTGTATCAGGACGAGAGGACAGCCTGTCCTGTTCCCAGCGCGCAAGTTAAGCACGCATGGCGGCCCGCCGCTCGGGCGCCTGTCCGCCGGACAACGACCCTTTTGCGCACTCCACCGCGCGTGCGTGGAGCGGCGGACGTTGCATGCGTCACATGCTTGGAAATCAAGCATCCGCGCTGTCGACACCGAAGATGCGCAGCGCGTCAGCTTCATATGTCTCGAGCTGCCGCTGCGTCTCCGCGGCGTCCCAACCCAGGCGCGGCGCCATCACCTCGGCGGCGACGCGGGCGGCGGCGCGGCCCAGATCACGCGTCTCGAAGGCGACCTTGAGACGGCGCACGAGCAGGTCGGACAAGGTATGCGCCAGCTCGTGGCTGACACACCAGGCGGCCTCGGCGGCGCGGTAGGGCAGGCCTTCCGCGAGCGGCCGGGCCAGCGCGGGCTCCTCGCGAGTGAGGGCCCAGACACGGCGCCAGCGGCTGCCGTACGCGCGCACCAGGTGCACGGCGGTGGCCTCGTCGCCGACTTCTGAGCGCGCGGCGGCGAACTCCGCCTCCAGGTCGGGGATGTCTCCACCGGGCAGCGGCAGCGTCTCGGTGGGCGACTTGCGGCGGGGCTGGCCGAGGTGGCGCTCCACCGCGTCCACCACGTCGCGGGCCATGACCCGGTACGTGGTGAGCTTGCCACCGCTGATGGCCAGCACGCCGGCCGGGCTCACGTCGATGGCGTGCTCGCGGCTCGCGCTGCCCGCGTCATTCGCGGCGCCGTGGTAGCCGCTGGCCACGAGGGGACGGATGCCGGCCCACGCGCTCACCACGTCCTCGCGGGTGAGCTTCGCCTCGGGGAAGAAGGCGTTGGCGGACTCGAGCAGGTAGGCGACGTCGGCCTCGCTGGCGCGCACCTCGGCGGGGTGGGCGCGCGTGGACGTCTCCGTGGTGCCGATGATGGTGAAGCCCTCGGCGGGGAGGATGAACATGACGCGCCCGTCCTTGGGGGACAGCAGCGTCAGCGCGTCGCGGTGACCCAGGCGCGCGCGAGGCACGGCGAGGTGCACGCCCTTGCTGCCACGCACCGCGGAGCTCTTGTGCTCGGGCGCGTCGAGCTTGCGAATCTCGTCGCTCCACGGACCCGTGGCGTTGACGATGGCGCGAGCGCGCACGGTGACTTCCTGGCCGGTGAGGTGGTCCACCACCACCGCGCCTCGAGCCTGCCCGTCCTGCAGGACAAGGCTGCGCACGGAGGCATGGTTGAGCACGGTGGCACCGGCCTCGGACGCGCCCACGGCGTTGGCCAGGGTGAGGCGCGCGTCGTCGGTGGCGGCGTCGTAGTAGCGGGCGCCGCCCTTGAGCCCGTCCGAGCGGAGGCCCGGCTCCATCTCCTGCACCTTCTGCGAACTGAGACGCTGGTAGCCCTTCACGTTCCGGAAGAGCGACAGGGCGTCATAGAGCATGAGGCCCGCGTTGAGCTTCCACCGGGGCACGCGCGCGCCCGCGTAGACGGGCCAGATGAAGGCGAGCGGCCGCACCAGGTGAGGTGCGAGGTGCAGGAGCCGTCGGCGCTCGATGCTGGACTCGAAGACGAGCCCGAGGTGGCCGTGCTCCAGGTAGCGAAGGCCGCCGTGGATGAGGCGCGACGAGCGGCTGGAGGTACCGCTGGCGAAGTCCTCGCGCTCGATGAGGGCGACCTTGAGGCCGCGCAGCGCGGCGTCTCGGGCCGAACCGGAGCCGGTGACACCTCCGCCGATGATGAGCAGGTCGAACTCCTGCGCGGCCAGGGCGCGCAGGCGGTCCGCGCGGGGCGGAGGCGGTGGAACCTCGGTCTCGGACGACGGTTGACGGAGCGCGGCGGATTCAGAACGCACGGAGAGAGTGTAATGCGATGGCTCCGACACGGCAGTGGAATTCAATGCGCCGCGTCAAGAGTGATACATCGCGTATGGCTCTCGGGGGCCGGTGGGTGTTGACGGCGGGTCAGGATCCACCGAGGGCGGCCTTGCGTATCCAGGAGCGGACGGCTAGGAGGCGGCCGCCCCACCCCTTCCCCGCCGGACCGAGGCTCCGTGCTGAACCGCGATGACAGACGAGACCTGGCGTGCCTGGGACTGATGGTCCTGGTGTACGGGCTCGCGGTCGCGCCGGTGGTGCACGCGGTGGTGGGGCACGGTGGCGGCGCGCCGCACGTCCATGCACACGGCAAGGGCGAGCAGGCGCATTCGCACGGCTCGCGACGGGACGTGCAGGGTGAGCAGGCGCATTCGCACGGCTCACAGCGAGACGTGCAGGATGAACAGGCGCATTCGCACGGCTCACCGCGGGACGTGCCGGATGAGCACGCGCCGGGCAAAGGCCACGGGCCGGGCGGGCACCAGCACCTGACGGGCTCGGTGGAGCACCTGCACGCGCTTGCGGCGTCCTGGATGGTGTTGGATGCGCCGCGCGTCCGCCTGGTGTCCTGGGTGGCGGACGTGCTGCGCGGGCCATCGAGAGCGCCCGGTGCGGCGCCGCGTCCGACGGCGATGCCCCAGGGCCCATAGCAGCGGCAACGGCAAGACATCCAAACTGAGTCCAGGAGCGTAGGTGTCGCGCGGTCGAAGCGGCGCCCATGAGGCTGTGCCTTCGTCCGTTCCGTGAATCCGTCCTGCCGGTGGAGCCGTCCACCGGGGAGCTGCGTGCCTCGTGGTGTGTCCACGGGTGCGTGAGTCCCCGGGGGCGTGTCTCGCGCCGCTGTCTGTCATTGCGTGCCCGTGCTCTTCGTTACCGCGCTGTCGGCGTGTGCCCTTGCCGTGTCGTCTGTCGTTCCCCAGGAGGAGGGATTACCTCCTGCCGTCGTGTTGCCCGGGACAGAGAAGCCCGCAGTGCAGGTCAACGCTCCGGATGGAGGCGACACTTCGAGTCGGGCCGGCAGCTCCGAGTCTCACGCGCAAGCCGAGCCCGATGCAGCGCAGAGCCACGAGTCCGATGTAGCCCCATCGGCACGAACCAGCAGCACCGAGCCTTCCGTCCAGAGCGAATCCCAAGCGCCCAGCGACAAACCCACGGAGCCACCGTCCACGGTGGTCCGAGGCACCCGCCCCACGCAGAGCGCCGCCGAAGTCACACTCGGCCGGGACATCCTCGACGCGGCGCCGAGAACCACCGCCGTGGACCTGCTCCGCGCGGTGCCGGGCCTCGTGGCCTCGCAGCACAGTGGGGAGGGCAAGGCCCACCAACTCTTCCTGCGCGGCTTCGACGCGCTGCACGGCCAGGACGTGGAGCTGGACGTCGGCGGCCTGCCGGTGAACGAGGTGAGCCACATCCACGCGCTCGGCTACGCGGACACGAACTTCGTCATCCCCGAAGTCGTCCGCTCGCTCGAAGTCACCGAGGGTTCCTACCGCGCGTCGCAGGGAGACTTCGCGGTCGCCGGCACGGTGCGCATGGACCTGGGCGTCGAGGAGCCTGGCGTCCACCTCGCGGGCACACTGGGCCAGTACGGCCAGCGGCGCCTCGTCGTCACGGTGCGCCCGGGTGACGACGAGTCCACCTTCGCCGCGGTGGAGCTGGGCGAGGGCAACGGCTACGGCGCGCAGCGCGGCTACGGGCGCGCGTCCCTCCTCGCGCAGGCCACGCACAAGGTCGGTGACGGGCTCACGGTGCGCGCGCTCGGAGGCAGCTACGTCACGCGCTTCGACTCGCCGGGCGTGGTGCGCGAGGACGACCTGCTCGCGGGCCGCAGCACGTTCTTCTCGGCCTCCACCGCGAGGCAGGGAGGCAACGTGACGCGACACCAGCTCCTGCTCGGAGTGGAGCTGCCGCGCACGGGCAAGGGCCGCACGAAGCTGGAGGTATTCGGAGTCCTCTCGGACCTGCGGCTGCGCAACAACTTCACCGGCTACCGAGTGGACGACCGTGGAGACGGACTGGAGCAGACGAACGACGGCACCACGCTGGGCGCACGCGCCGAGCACCGTCGCAACGTGACGATGTTCAACCGCCCCGTCGCGCTCGAGCTGGGCCTCGGAGCCCGGCGGGACGGGGTCGAGCAGACGCAACGCCGTTACCGCGAATCCGACGGCACCTTCTTCTCGGACGAGGTGGACGCGCGCATCACCCAGACGGACGTGTGGGGCTGGGCGGAGGCGCGCATGCCCCTGGGCCGCTGGTCCCTGCGCCTGGGCGGCCGCGCCGACGCGCTGGGCGTGGAGGTCTTCGACGCGCTCGCCTTCAGCGACCCGCGCTTCTACGACGGACGAGGCTACGCACGCAGCGCCTTCGGCATGCACCTCGGCGCGAAGGCCGGAGTGGAGTACACGCTCGGAGACACCGCGGACGCCTGGCGCCTCTTCGCCAGCTACGGAGACGGCTTCCGCTCGCCGCAGGCACGCAGCCTCTCGGAAGGAGAGCGAGCCCCCTTCGTCTCCGTGAAGGGCGCGGAGCTCGGAGCGCGCCGGGACGGCGAGCACTGGGCCGCGCAGCTCAGCCTCTTCGGCTCGCAGGTGGCCAACGACTTCTTCTTCGACCACACGGTGGGCACCACCGTGTACACGGGCGAGACGCTGCGCACGGGAGTCTCCGCCGCCGTGCAGGCCCGCCCGGTGCGCGGGCTCGTCGCGGCGGTGAGCGCCACGGTGGCGCACGCGTACGTCACCGCGACGGACACGTTGCTCCCCTACTTCGCACCGCTGGTCGCCCGAGCGGACGTGGGCTGGGAGCCCCCGGTGACGTGGGCCTTTCTCGGCGGCACGGGCGCGACGTTCTCCGTGGGCACGGGGCTCACGCTCATCGGCCCGCGCCCCCTGCCCTTCGACGAGCGCAGCGGCACCGTGTTCCTCGCGGACGCGTACATGGCGGTGCGGCGCGGCGAGCTCGGCCTGAAGCTGGAGGTGAAGAACCTCCTCGACTCGCGCTGGCGGGACGGTGAGTTCGTCTACAGCTCGCGCTTCGACCCCGACTCCGTGCCGAGCCTCGTGCCGGCGCGACATTTCACCGCGGGGTCGCCTCGGATGGCCTCGCTTACCCTGGAGGTCCACCTGTGAATCGCAGACACGTCCTGATGACGGGCGCGCTCGCGCTGTCCCTCGCCCTGAGCGGCTGCGGCAGCGAGGCCGAGCGCCGCACCTTCCCCGTCGAAGTCTCCGCCACGCTTCCCACCGCCGCCAACGAGAGGGGCTGGACGGTGACGATGGAGTCCGCGCATGCCTCCATCGGTCCGGTGCGCTTCTTCAACGGCCGCGTGCTGCTCTCGAAGAGAGCCCCCCGCTTCGACTGGTACTCGCTCATCGGCGGCACGGCGCAGGCGCACCCCGGCCACTACGTGGCGGGAGACGCGCTGGGCGAGGTGCTGACCGTCACCACCGTGGACCTCCTGACAGGAGCGCCGCTCGGAGACGCGAGCGCCGTGACGGGCGAGTACGGTTCAGTGGAAGTGACACTCACCGCGCCCACTGCCTCCACGGATGCGACGGGCGTGCTCGGAGGCCACGCGGTGCGAGTGCGGGGGACGGCGCGCAATGTGGACGGAGGCTCGGTGCGCTTCGACGCGGTGGTGGACCTGCCGGCGCCGGTGTCGGGTGTACGCTTCGAGAAGTCCCTGGGAATGGAGGCGGGCCGGGTCCGCATCGCCGTGGACCTCACGAAGTGGCTGGGCCGCATCGACTTCGCCACCGCGACCGACCCGGACGCGGATGGCATCTACACCTTCCCCGCCGAGAACCAGGCTCGGAACGCGCTGTTGCGCGGCGTGGAAGACACCACCTCCTACGTCGTGACGTGGGAAGAAGGAGGCGCGCAATGAAGCAATGGATTCTGGGGCTGTCTTTCCTCGGGCTGGCCGCATGTGGCGAGGGCAAGGGCTCCGTCACCTTCACCACGTACGGAGAGGACTACATCGAGAAGCAGATTCCCGCCTCCACCAACGGCGGGGCCGGCTTCGTGGACGGCTGGACGGTGAAGTACGACAAGTTCCTCGTGATGCTCGGCGAGGTGACGGTGGCCACGCACGAGGAGACTGCCGCGAAGCAGGGCAAGTCGAAGGTGTACGACGTGCACAAGGCCGGACCGGTGGTGGTGGAGACCTTCAGCGATTTGCCCGCGAAGGAGTGGGACCACGTCAGCTACGCGATTGCGCCCTGGCCCGAGGCGGAGGCCGGCAACGCGGACGCGCAGGACGTGGCGAGGATGAAGGCGGACGGCTACTCCGTCTTCGTGGAGGGCACGGCGACGAAGGGCACGGTGACGAAGCACTTCGCCTGGGGCTTCCCCACGGACACCGTCTACGAGCACTGCGAGAACGAGGACCTCGGCGCGGGCGTGACGGTGCCGGACGGTGGCGAGGAGACGGTGGAGCTCACCATCCACGGCGACCACCTCTTCTTCGACGACCTCCAGTCGCCGAGCGCGAAGATGCGCTTCAACGCGCTGGCCGCCGCGGACAAGCTGGGCATCGTCGGCGCGGACGGAGAAATCACGCTGGAGGAGCTGGAGGCGGTGGACCTGACGGAGCTGCCGTCGGACCAGTACGGCACGGGCGGCGTGGGCAACGTGCGCAACCTGCGCGACTTCGTCACGGCGCTGGTGCGGACGGTGGGCCACTACCGCGGCGAGGGCGAGTGCAGCCCCCGTTCCCGGTGAGCCGGCCGCGCCTCTGAGGGAAACCACACTGGCGCGGTGAGCGCGGCAGGGAGCGCCGCGAAGACTCACCGCGCCAGCGAGCCAGGACCTGGGACCGACCCCGCCCGTGTCCTGGAGTGACTGCGAATCACCGCGAAGACGCGAGCGTGAAGCTCAGCCGCCCTTCTTCGGGTTGTTCCAGTTGTTGCCCTGGCCCTGGTCCTTGTTCCAGTTGCCGCCCTGGCCCGGCGTGGAGGAACCGGAGCCGCCGCCCTCGGACGAGTTGCCCGAGGAGGAACGGTTCGGGTTCATCTGGTTGGAGCGGTTTTCCTGCGCCTGCTTGTGCGCGGGGTTGTTGGGGTTCTTCGTGTCGGAGCGCTGATCGTTGGAGCTGGGGGTCTTGCCACTGTCCTTGCTCATGGACCTACCTCGGGAGCCCCCTGGCGAGAGTGCCAGGGGAGGGCCGCAAACTAGGAAGCGCGCCCTTCGAGGACACTCGGCCGCGGGGCCCGCGAGCTGTCGGGAAACGCACGGCCGGCTGGCATGTGCGCGGCATGACGAAGGCGGGCCGGGATGCCACCGCGAGCCGCGGTGCCTACCTCGTGCCCGAGGAGGTGATGGACGCGTGAGGATGGTGACCTATGAACGCAGCGGCCGGACCAACACGGGCGCGCAGGCGCTGCGCGTGGAAGGGCTGAAGCTGCTGAAGGTGCTGGAGCAGGGCGAGGTGGTGACCGAGCGCGCCCTGACGGACGACGAGGCCCGGACGCTGGGCCCGTTGCTGGAAGAGGCCGGAAGGCAGCCCGCGCCCGTGGTCGTGGTGCCGAAGGGGGGCGGGCCGAACGGAATGGCCGTCACGCTCGCCTTCGAGGACGAGGAGACACCCCGCGTGCGCCTGGCGACGCACCGGCTGCCCGCGCATGGGGCAGGCCCCGTCTACGACGCGCTGCTCGCGGAGATGGACGCGCTGCTGACGAAGGAGCTCCACGCTCGAGCCCCCCGCCATGCGCACGTGGTGTGGCCGCACGAGCTGCGCGAAGAGGAGTAGACAGGCGGGCTCCAGTGCCTGCTTGCAGGAGGGCTCCGACGACTGCTCCGCAGGCGGGCTCCAATGCCTGCTCGGCGGCCGTGCCTGGACGTAGGTCCAGGTGGGGTTGCCGGGTGCGCATTGTTCTGTGAAGAGAGGGGGATGAAGCGCGTGCAGTTCTCCGTGCATCGCACGGTGGGAGAAGCGCGGCTGCTGGCGGGAGCGCTGGAGGCCGCGGGCATTTCCGTGGAGGTGCGCGGCGAATCGCTCGCTCCGCTCAGTGGAGAAATCCCGAGCGGAGAGACGTGGGTCGAGCTGTGGCTCTGGCCGGGCGAAGTGGAGCAGGCGCGAGGCCTGCTCGCGGAGCTGCGGGAGAACCAGGAAGCGGCGGAGCGCTCCGTGGAGTGCCCGCGGTGTCGGGAAGAGAACCCGGGCAACTTCGACCTGTGCTGGAGCTGCGGCCTGGAGCTGCCCTCGGGGCTGCGCCCGCGGCTCCGGGCGGTGTAGACACGGCACACCCGCGAAGCGGTGGCGGAGTCCTCTTCGGGAGGGATGGAGTGGGCCTGGAAGAAAGGGAGTCGGTGACGGCAGGGGCGGACCCGCGCGATTCGGGAGCGCAGCGCCAGCGCCGGTTGGACCGGGGGATGCGGAAGCTCCTGGTCATCTGCGGCGTCGCCCTGCTCATCCACCTCATCCCCCTCTTCCTGCCGAGGAACATGCCCGAGCAGGAGCTGGAGATTGCCCGAGCGGCGGCGACGGCGCAGGAGCGGGTGCGCTTCTTGATGCCTCTGCGAGAGCACCCGAAGGCCACGGCCGCCGACCTGCGCGAGGCCGCGGAGCTGCTGCTGGACGGAGCCCCCGCGGAGGCCCACGAGCTGGCGCAGGAGGCGGAGCGCAAGGACCCACGCTCGCTGGAGACGCAGCTGCTGCTCGTGCGCATCTGCGACGTGGAGCGGATGGAGCGGTGCGTGAGCACCTCGCTGGAGCGCGCGTCGCAGGTGGCGCCCCGAGACGCGAGGCCGGACCTGCTGCGAGCCGACCTGCAGGAGAAGAACGGCGACGTCTCGGGAGCGGCGGAGTCGTTGAAGCAGGCCTACGGCAAGGAGCCATCGGACCCGTTGATTGGCCTGCGCTACGTGAGGTTGCTGAGCGCGGCGAAGCACGGTGAGGAGGCGATGTCCGTGCTGAGGGGACTCGAAGGCCGGATTCCTCGAGCCCGGCTGCTGGTGGAGCAGGGCCGCGTGTGGACGCGCGAGGGGCGGGACGTGGAGGCGGTGAAGCTCTTCCGCAAGGCAGTGGAGGAGGACCCGAAGCTGAGCGTGGGCTACTTCGAGCTGGGGCTCGCGCTGTACCGACTGGGAAACACCGAGGCGGCCGAGGAGTCCCTGCGCGACGCGGACCGGTTGGACCTGAACGACCCCAAGGCCCTGGCGGCGCTGTGCGCGATGCAGCTCGAGCAGCGGCGCATCAACGACGCGCGGCTCACCCGGATGGACCTGGAGCGGCGCTTCTCGGGCCAGACGGACCTCATCCGGCAGTCGTGCAGCATCCCGTGAGATAGAGCGAGCGGGTCAGGTGCTTGCCCTGATGAAATGAACGCTGGATTCCCGGAGCGGATGAACGGGCGTCAGCGAGGCTCGATACCGCGAATCTGGCGCAGCATCCGAGCGGAGGCCTTCACCTCCGTGTCGACGGAGCCATCCACGCGCTCGGTGCGGACGACGGCCTGCAGGTAGGGAAGCGCCTCGTCGTCACGCCCCTGCTCGAAGAGCAGCTCCGCCAGTGCGAAGCGGGCCTGGGTGAGGAGGACGATGTCCTCGGCGGCAACGGCCGCGTCGATGGCATCGCTGAGGGCTGACTCCGCCAGCTCGGGCTGTCCCCGGGCGAGGAGCTCTCGGGACCGCTGGATGTGTTCCTGGACGTTCATGGCACGGACAGAAGGGTGTCACGACAGGGACGCCACGGGCCTCTTTTGGGCTAAGGGTAGCCACCCATGGACGAGAAGCGCATTACCGAGCTCGAGCTTCGCTACATGCAGCTGCAGGACCTGCTGCAGGAACTGAGCGCCGTGCTGTACGACCAGCAGAAGACCATCGACGTACTGAAGGCGGAGGTGGAGTACCTCAAGCAGAAGCTTGCGGGAGACCCCGGGCTGGTGGACGCCCGGCAGCAGGAGCGCCCACCCCACTACTGAGGCGCCGAACCGGAGTGCCCCACTCCCGCACTCCGGTTTGCTCCGGAGCCCGAATCTCGGGCTCCAGCACGACGGGCCGAGTGGATTCGGGTCGGGCATTCAGAACTTGTAGGCCAGCTTCAGGCCGATGATGGGATCGGGGTCCAGGTAGCCGACCTCGATGCCGATGCTGGCCGCCTTGCCCTGCAGACCGAAGCCGAAGGCGGCGTGGGCGCGAAACTCGTCGCCGCGGCCGAAGACAATCCACGGTCCGACGAGGCCCTCGATGTAGACGCTCCGGGCGACGTTGGCATGCAGGTAGACGTCGAGCGGAATGCCAATGTCATTGCCATCCGTGATGAGCGACGCGCCGAACCGCGCGCCGACGAAGAGCGGGCCCGCGACGTGCCCCTCGATGCCGAGCGTGAAGTCGAAGGTGGCGCTCTCATCAATCCAGTAGTTCGCCCCGAGCGCGGCGCGAACGGCAGCGGCCTCGGAAGTCATGGGGGCGAAGAACAGACCGACCGCGAACAGGCCGCCGAGGCAGGGACGAAGCAACTTCATACGAAAGGCTCCTGGGTGACGGGGGAGCGCCACTCAATCAAGCCGCGAGCAACGTGACCAGCCACACGATGGCTTCAGCAGGCGTGAAACGCGAGCTTCCGCGGCGGAGAGTCAATCGCAGCGGAAGGCGGACACTCTCAACGGACAGCGAAGCAGCGGCCACAGGAACCATGCGGGAGCCATCGCCTCCGTGAGCGTGTTGCAAGAGCGTGCCCTGGGGGTCTCGCGAACAGGGCGGGCACGAGTGTCGGGCGTTACACAACGGACCTCATCAGGAGACGTCGCATGAAAGCCATTCGGTATCACCAGGTGGGCGGCCCTGAAGTCCTGCGTCTCGAGGAAGTACCGGAGCCGGTCGCGGGCCCCGGTGAGGTGCGCATCCGGGTCCGCGCGGCGGGAGTGAACTTCGCCGACACCGAGCGCCGGCGCGGGTTGTACGACGCGACGTCGCCCCTCCCCCGAATCCTCGGGAGCGAAGCAGCGGGAGTGGTGGAGTCCGTGGGCCCGGGAGTGGACGCGGCGTGGCTTGGACGGCGCGTGGTGGCCCTGACGACGCGGAGCTACGCGGAGCTCACGACGGCGCCCGAGAAGGAGCTGCTCGTGCTCCCCGAGCGCGTCTCCTTCGAAGAGGGCGCCGGGCTCCTGGTGCAGGGACTGACGGCGTGGCACCTGGTTCACACCATGGGCCGCCTGTCCGCGGGCCAATCCGTGCTCATCCACGCGGCCGCGGGCGGAGTGGGACTCCTCGCTGTCCAGCTCGCGAAGGGCGTGGGCGCCAAGGTGCTGGGAACGGTGTCGACGCCGGAGAAGGCCCGGCTCGCGAAGGAGCTCGGGGCCGACGAGGTCATCCTGTACGCAGAAGGCGACGTCGCGCAGCGGGTGCGCGCGCTGACGGGAGGCCGGGGGGTGGACCTCGTTTTGGACTCGGTGGGAGCCAACACCTGGCAGAGCAGCCTGGATTCACTGGCAGTCTTTGGGCACCTGGTGAGCTACGGCAGCGCCAGTGGTGCGCCACCGCCGGTGGACGTGGATTCTCTGTATGAGAAATCCCTGAAGGTAAGCGCGTATTGGCTGCGCACGGACCACCCGCCGGAGCTGCAGCGTCACGCCCGTGAAGCCTTGAGGGCGGAGCTGACGGAAGGCCGGCTCCAGGTGCGTATGGGCCTGGTGCTGGACCTGGCCGAAGCCGCCGAAGCCCACCGCCAGCTCGAGGGCCGCGGCACCGTGGGCAAGGTGGTGCTGCGCGTTCCGTAGGCGTCGGAGTACCCGCCGGGTGCCCTCGCATGCGTGAGGGCGTTGAAGGCGGATGCGGCATGCCCTCCGAGCGGGAGCCAAAGGGCCACAGGAAGGCAGACGCCGAAGCGCCTCGCCAACGCGGGGCACTTGAAGGCAGACACGCAGCAAAGCCCGAGGCCGCGCTACCGGGGCCGCCAAGACAGACGCAGAATCGTCTGGCCCGCGCGACCGCACGTGGAGAGACGCGGAAAAAAGAAAACCCCCGTTGCCACGAGGGCAACGGGGGTTCTCAAAAAGAATCCGGCAGCGACCTACTCTCCCACGCGGTTTCCCGCGGAGTACCATCGGCTCTGGAGGGCTTAACTTCCGTGTTCGGGATGGGAACGGGTGGGACCCCTCCGACATAGCCACCGGAAAATCAGCGACAGTGCATACAAAGGGTAAGTTTCAATTCGTGCGAGTGAAGTCTCGCTGCGCCTATTTTGAAGCGTCTTCCAGGCGAGTGGCTTTCACCACTCGAGCCTCGGCCTTGGCCCCGAGTCCCTTACGCCCCGTGAGGAGGCATGGAAGAGAACGGGGAAAGTAAGCCGCTCGACCCATTAGTACCGGTTAGCTCAACGTGTTACCACGCTTACACACCCGGCCTATCAACGTCGTAGTCTTCGACGGGTCTTCAGGGGCTTGCGCCCGGGATACCTGGTCTTGAGGTCGGTTTCCCGCTTAGATGCTTTCAGCGGTTATCCAATCGGCACATGGCTACCCAGCGATGCCTCTGGCGAGACAACTGGTACACCAGCGGTGCCTCCAACCCGGTCCTCTCGTACTAAGGTCAGAGCCTCTCAAGTATCCTACGCCCACAGCAGATAGGGACCAAACTGTCTCACGACGTTTTGAACCCAGCTCGCGTACCGCTTTAATTGGCGAACAGCCAAACCCTTGGGACCTGCTCCAGCCCCAGGATGCGATGAGCCGACATCGAGGTGCCAAACCTCCCCGTCGATGTGAACTCTTGGGGGAGATAAGCCTGTTATCCCCGGAGTACCTTTTATCCGTTGAGCGATGGCCCTTCCATTCAGGACCACCGGATCACTATGACCTGCTTTCGCACCTGCTCGAGATGTCTCTCTCGCAGTCAAGCTCCCTTATGCCATTGCACTCGCCGCCCGGTTTCCAATCGGGCTGAGGGAACCATCGCGCGCCTCCGTTACTTTTTGGGAGGCGACCGCCCCAGTCAAACTACCCACCAGACAGTGTCCCAGTCCCGGATGACGGGACATGGTTAGACACCAGAAATCAACAGGGTGGTATTTCACCGTTGCCTCCACCGAACCTAGCGGCCCGGCTTCAAAGGCTCCCACCTATCCTACACAGTCAATCCCTAGTGTCACTGTCAAGTTGTAGTAAAGGTTCACGGGGTCTTTCCGTCTTGCTGCGGGTAAACTGCATCGGCACAGCTATTTCAATTTCGCTGAGTCCCTCTCCGAGACAGCGCGGAAGTCGTTACTCCATTCGTGCAGGTCGGAACTTACCCGACAAGGAATTTCGCTACCTTAGGACCGTTATAGTTACGGCCGCCGTTTACTGGGGCTTCGGATCATCGCTTCGCCTTGCGGCTGACGAATCCCCTTAACCTTCCAGCACCGGGCAGGAGTCAGACCCTATACGTCGGCTTGTCGCCTTCGCAGAGTCCTGTGTTTTTGGTAAACAGTCGCTACCGCCATTTCTCTGCAACCTCTCTCGGCTTCGGCTGTACGCCTACACCTACCAGAGGCCCACCTTCTTCCGAAGTTACGGTGGAAATTTGCCTAGTTCCTTGGAGGAGAGTTCTCTCAAGCGCCTTAGGATTTTCTCCTCACCCACCTGTGTCGGTTTACGGTACGGACACCCTATGAGCTCCCTACGGGACTTTTCTTGGAAGCCGAGCATCAGCGACTTACCCCTGACGGGGCGCCATGGGGTCTCGGGGATGACTGCCGCGCCTTTAGTCGTACGCGACACCCCTACACCTTTAGACTGACACAACCACCGGTCAGCTCGCCTAGCTTTCTCCGTCCTCCCTTAGTTCAACGCTCACAAGATGGCGCAGGAATATTAACCTGCTTTCCATCACCTACGCCTTTCGGCCTCGGCTTAGGTTCCGGCTAACCCTGGGAAGATTAACTTGACCCAGGAAACCTTGGGTTTACGGCGAGGGGGTTTCTCACCCCCTTTATCGCTACTCATTTCGGCATCAGCACTCCCAGTCGCTCCAGCCGCCTTTTCAGTCGACCTTCGCTGCAACTGGGACGCTCCCCTACCGCCATGCGCTTTACGCATGACCCGAAGCTTCGGTACTAGTCTTGAGCCCCGTTACATTTTCGGCGCGGCCTGTCTTGACCAGTGAGCTATTACGCTTTCTTTAAAGGATGGCTGCTTCTAAGCCAACCTCCTGGTTGTCAATGACCTGCCACATCCTTTCTAGTGTTCACTTAGACTAGATTTGGGGACCTTAGCTGTCGGTCTGGGTTATTCCCCTCTTGCCAATGGACGTTATCACCCACTGACTGCGTCCCGGGATAACAATTGCCGGCATTCGGAGTTTGGTACGGTTTGGTAATCTGGTGAGACCCCTAGCCGTTCCAGTGCTCTACCTCCGGCATTGAATTGCCCGAGCCGATACCTAAATATCTTTCGGGGAGAACCAGCTATCACGGAGTTTGATTGGCCTTTCACCCCTACACACAGCTCATCTCAGAAATTTTCAACTTTCATGAGTTCGGTCCTCCATGCGGTGTTACCCGCACTTCAACCTGGCCATGTGTAGATCACCCCGCTTCGGGTTATAATACACGCAACTGAACGCCCTGTTTGGACTCGCTTTCGCTCCGGCTCCACCTATCGGCTTAGCCTCGCTACGTATATTAAGTCGCCGAATCATGATGCAAAAGGTACGCCCTCGCACTGCCTTGCGGCGTAGTGCTCGGACTGCTTGTAGACATGCGGTTTCAGGTTCTTTGGACTCCCCTTACCGGGGTTCTTTTCACCTTTCCCTCGCGGTACTTGTTCACTATCGGTCGCCAAGGAGTATTTAGCCTTACCGGATGGTCCCGGCTGATTCGGGCAGGATTGCACGTGTCCCGCCGTACTTGGGTACCCCGCTCGGCTCCAACCAGCTTTCGCGTACGCGACTATCACGCTCTTTGGTGGCCCTTTCCAGAGCCTTCCGCTAGCCAGTCAAAGTCCTACCGCGGACCCACTACCCCGCTGCCACTTGCGTGACATCGGTTTGGGCTTCTCCCATTTCGCTCGCCGCTACTTTGGGAATCACTCGTTGTTTTCTCTTCCTCAGGGTACTGAGATGTTTCACTTCCCCTGGTTAGCTCCATCCAACCTATGAATTCAGTTGGAGGTAACGCCGCTATTCGCAGCGCTGGGTTTTCCCATTCGGACATCTCCGGATCAACGCTCGGTTGACAGCTCCCCGGAGCTTTTCGCAGCCACCCGCGTCCTTCATCGCCTCTTGGCACCTAGGCATCCACCGCACGCCCTTAGTAGCTTACTTGCCCTGATCTCTTTCAGGCCCACCTCCCGGCGGACTTATTGAAACTCGAGACCAAGGCCCAGACCCCTGCTCTTCGCAGCAGGCCCGGAAGACTTCTTCGATTCAGCACTTGATGGGACTGTCTTGCACTGTCGGCGCATCAGAGCCTCCCGGCTCCGTCAC
>NZ_CM145714.1:13110000-13377509 GCF_055568925.1 Pyxidicoccus sp. M6
CCCAACCCTGCCGCCCGTTCAACTTCTTCCCGGGCTTTTTGCTTCGTCGGGGTCGCGGCTTCTACCATCACCGCGTCTTCTGTCAACTCGCTTCGTTGACCGCCGTATTCCGTTTGTCGGTGCTGCAGCTCGCCTCCGAAGTGCCTTCCGCGCCAGTGCGCGGGCTTCGGTGCGAGGGGCGCGGCTTCTACCACCACCGCGTTTCGAGTCAACCGCTACTTGCTGACTCTTTCTTCCAGCGTGCTTCTACGACTTCCGCCCCGGCGAGCTGCTGAGATCAGCGGTTCGTTCGGAGGGGCGCGGCTTCTACCACCACCGCGTCCGAGGTCAACAAGCTTCGTCGACCTTTTTCTTTCCCCCGTTCGCCACCCGGATGAACTGCGCAGCCCGGCGACGAGCAGAGGTCCAGTATCTAACGCGTCGTGACGAGACCGTCAATTCTTCTCGATCGAAGGTACAGGTCACGCCTTCGCAAACCGGGATATATGCAGCCCGTTTCGAGGTGTGAACCCCCCTCCCCCGAAACCCACTTCCTCAGCAATTTTCGAGGTTTACCGCTCGGAGACCTGGCGGGCAGGCCCGCTCAGGCGTCCATTCCGGCCCGGGAGCTCGAGGGCTCTGGATGATCTACCCGGTTGGGAGCTCCCGGCCGCCAGGCGGTTCCAAAGAGCCAGTCCGAGAGCGGGAAGGTGATGTTGAAGTTGTACCGCTGCATCTTCGAGGGGTCGTGGTGCGTCTGGTGGTGGTGCCGGAGCCGCGCCATGACGGGCAGCCGGGCCACCGGATGCTCGGGCGGCAGGTGGTGGCAGAAGTGGAGCCACTCGTAGGTGAGGTAGTAGCCCACCGCCGAGGCCGCGAAGAGCCAGCCCACGTTCGGCGAGACGAGCGCGAAGCACAGCGCCCCCAGCGGCGTGGCGATGGCCCCCAGGAAGAAGAGCAGCAGCACGGGCGGGAAGAGCACCATCTTCACGTCGCGAGCGGACTCGTAGGCGAGCGCGTCGTGGGTGAAGAAGCGGTGGTGCTGCTCGGTGTGCCGCTTGAAGAGCAGCCCCAGCCCGCGCCGACGGTGGTGCATGGGCCCCCGGTGGCCGAGGAACTCCACCACGTTCCCCAGGAGAAAGACCGCGGGCACCGTCAGCCACTCCAGGGGACGCACCGAGTCCAGACGGGAGAGCGAGAAGCCGATGGCCGCCAGTGACGCCAGGCTGGTGAAGGCGAAGTGCGAGTGCCCGGAGTAGCGCGGGCTCACGTACTTGCGGCGGTAGTCCTCCCGGAAGGCCTTCACCCGCTCGGGAATGGTGTCGGTGGCCATGGCTACCCCCCGTGTGCCCCCAGCCTACTCCTTCGGCTGCCGGGCCTTCGTCTTCTGGAGCTTCTTCATCCGGTCCAGGATGAGCGAGCGCTTGAGACTGGACAGGTGGTCCACGAAGACGTGCCCGTCCAGGTGGTCGATTTCATGCTGCAGCACGTGCGCGAGCCGGCCCTCCGCCTCCAGCTCGTGCCACTCGCCCGTCTTGTCCTGGTAGCGCACCTTCACCCGGTGGAAGCGCGGGCACTTCTCCCACTCACGGGGGACGGAGAGGCACCCCTCCTCCATCGTGACGGGCTCCTTCTTCTCCAACATCTGCGGGTTGACGATTTCGAAGGACGTTCCGTCCTCGCGTCCCACCAACGCCACGCGCAGCGGCTCGCCGACCTGGTTGGCGGCGATGCCGATGCCCTCTGCTTCCTTCATCGACTCGGCCATCTCGTCCAGCAGCTTCTGGAGCGAGGGGCCGAAGTCCGTCACGGGCTTCGTGGGCGAGGTGAGTACCTTGTGGGGCCAGATGACGATGTCGCGAGCCATGGGGCCCGAATCTGCCACGCGCGCCCGGCCGCCGCCGCGCCATTCCGCATGGCAACGGTCCAACGGCGTACACCCCAGCCCTCGGACGCCCCCGGGCCCGGCTTCTCCTCCGGGCCCCGAGCCTTCCTGCTGCCCCCCTGAAGGCCACCATTCAGGGGAGCGGCGCCGAGGCCCGATTTCTCGGCCCCGGCGGTGGTCGCACACGGCAGCCCCCACTCCGGATGGCTTTAGCGGGCCTCCGGGAGCAGCGCGCAGTAGAGGGCCGAGAAGGGCAGCGAGGCCCGCCGGTAGCGCACCGAGTTGCCCGCCTCGGCCCACTCCAGCCATACGACGTGCGACTGCGTGCCGCACCGCGAGGTGGCGATGGAGGCCCGCTCCGAGTCCCCCGCCGTGCGGCTCAGGTTCTCCGCTGCCCCCAGCGTCAGGCCAAAGCCCACCGTGGCCCGCGTGTACACGTCCCGCTCGCCGTTGTAGCCCTCCGTCCAGATGAGCCGCACGCCCGAACCCGCCGGGACGAGCCGCGCCTCCCGCGAGTCCGCCGCCGACGCGCTCACGTTCACCGGCGCGGCGAAGGTGGCGCCCCCGTCCAGGCTCACCGAGAGGTACACATCCGCCTCGTACACGTCCTGCGTCTGCCCCACCCAGGACACGAACACGCGCGAGTCGCGCACCACGACTCTCGGTTCGAACGACCGGGCCGGGGACTGGCTCACCGTCACCTCCGGGCCGAAGGTGGCCCCGGCGTCCGAGCTCCTGCGCAGCCGCACCTCGCAGGTGGGGAAGTCACACTCGCTCCAGACCACGTAGACGCTGTTGCCCAGTACCGCGAGCTGCTGGTCTCGGGACTCGGCGTCCGTGTCGGTGAGGCGCTGGATGGGACCGAAGGTGATGCCCGCGTCCGTGCTGCTTCGGAAGAAGAGGTCCGCGCCGTCGTTGGTGCCCCCGTCGTCCCAGAGCACGTAGACGTTGTCGCCCCGTGCGGCCAACTCCACGCCACCGTAGCGGTGGTTCTCACTCAGCACGTCGAGGTCCGCGAAGACGTGCCCGGCCACGGGACTGCGGATGAAGTAGATGTCGCCCTGCTCGTCCTCGAGCGTGCGGTACCAGTCCATGTAGACGTTGTCGCCGCTGGCCGCGAGCCGGAGGCCGCTTTCGGGGTAGCTCGTCAGCTCCAGCACGGGGCCGAAGGTGGCGCCGCGGTCATCGCTCGAGCGGAACCGCAGGCCGCCCTCCACCCACGTCAGGTAGACGCGCGCTCCCTGCGCGAGGACGCGGACGTCGCGCGCTCCTGCCTCATGAGTGACTCCGTCAGCGCTGAGGTTGAGCACCGGGCCGAAGGTGGCACCGCCATCCGTGCTGCGCCGGTAGTACACGTCTCCGGCCCCCGTGGCCGCGTCCACCCAGGCCACGTGAACGTCGGCTCCCAGTGCGGACACCTGCGGCTCCTGATAGCCCGCCGCCGTCGTCGTCAGGCTGCGCGCCGGTGAGAAGACCTGGGCCCCGGCGCTTCCGGGCAGCGCCGTCACCACCGTCATCGCCGCGGTCAGCAGCGCTCCCACCGTGCCGCCGCGCTTCGGACTCCTCATGTGACCCACCCCTTCCGGCGCCGCGCCATGCGGCGCTGTGTCGGGGGAGGTATGTCCGTGCCAGGCTCAGGGAAGTGTCTCCCGGGCGCCGCCGCACCGCGGCCGGTGAACGCTGGACAGTTGGCGCACGCACACTGACAGGTCTGTTACACCTGCCGTATGCATCCGCACTCCCAGCTCATCACGGACTTCTACTCCGCGTTCCAGCGGCGCGACGCGAAAGCGATGGCCGCCTGCTACCACCCCGACGTCGAGTTCACCGACGAGGCCTTCGTCGGCCTTCGCTACGGCCGCGTCACCGCCATGTGGACCATGCTCGTCGAGCGCGGCAAGGACCTGGAGCTCACCTTCCGCGACGTCCAGGCCGATGACCGCACCGGCCGCGCCCACTGGGACGCGCACTACACCTTCAGCACCACCGGCCGGAAGGTCATCAACCGCATCGACGCCGAGTTCGAGTTCCGCGACGGCAAGATTGTCCGCCACCGCGACCACTTCAATTTCCACGCGTGGTCGCGCCAGGCGCTCGGGCCCATTGGACTGGTGCTCGGGTGGACCCCGCTGCTGAAGAAGAAGGTCCAGGGCACGGCCGCGGCCAGCCTGGACAAGTTCATGAAGGACCGCGGCCTCCAGGGGCCTTGAGTCACGCGGTGCCGGTTCACGGCCTACGCGGCGGCAGCGGTGCCACGTCCGGTGGCACCCAGCCGGCGCGCGCCGCCGGTGAATCCAGCGTCTCCTTGCGGTAGTGCCGCTCCAGGAGGCGCGAGTCGGTCAGCTCGGGCCTTGCCTCCAGGAAGGCGTCGAAGGACGTGAGGCCCGGGGCTGCTTCGAGCCCCGCCTGCACCAGCTCCGCCCAGGCCCGGGTGAGCGTCTCGTGGTACTTGCCCGTCGCCCCGAGCGCCGCCGCGTAGCGCTGGATGAGGGTGCGCACGCGCTCCAGGCCGGATTCGAAGCCGTGCTCGCGCAGGCAGAGCCAGGCGAGCCTCACGTGCGCGCGGTGCCGGAACTCCGCGCCCGGGTACGTGGCCGACTCCACCGACGCGAGGAAGTCCGCGTCCGTCAGTGCGGCCTGTGGCTTCTGCGCCGCTGAGGCGTTCACGTCCGTCGATTCCCCCTGTGACTTCCCTGCCGCTGTTGCGTTCATCCGCCACCTCCCCGGGTGCGTGATTTGCGTTTCGCGGGCGCCGCCTCCCCCGCTTCCGCGAGGGCAACGAGCCCCTTCTTGAGTGCCTCCACGTCTCTCGCGGACAGCCCCTCCAGCGCCGCCGCCTCCAGCGCCTCCAGGTGACGGTGGACGCGCGTCGCCAGCGCGCGGCCCGCCGCCGTCAACGACACCTGGAAGGAGCGCCGGTCCTCGGGCCGCAGCTCCCTGCGCACCAGCCGCTTCGCCTCCAGCCGGTCCACGTAGCTGGTGAGCGTGGAGCGCTTGTGCGCGAAGGCCGCGTGCAGCTCGCTCAGCGACGTGTCCCCCACCTCCAACAGGTACGCCAGCAGGTGGGCCTCCCCCTGGGACACGTCCAGCGGGGGCTCGGCGGCTTCGAGGTACAGGCCGATGCGGTGCGTGGCCCGGTGCACGTCCAGGACGAGGCGGAGCGGCTTCATGCTCCCCGCATAACACATGTTCCATTTTCGGAAGTTCCGAATTCGTAATAAATTACCTGAAGGCTTGGGTGGGATGGAAGCTCCGAATTCGGAATAAGTGCTCCCCCGCGGGCATGGGTGGGCCTGGATGCTCTATGCTCCTGGGGCATGACGGCTCCCGAGAACGAGACGATGGATGTGCTGGACCTGTGGCTCCTGGAGGTCGCCATGGAGCTGCCCACGCCCCTGCACATGCTCTCGGAGCCGAATCCCCACGTCGCGCTCAACATGCCGGATGACCCTCGCTTCACTCGCGAAGAGCTGTGCGAGCGGCTGTCCTTCCTCGCCGAGCGTGGCTTCATCCGCATCCATGAGCTGCCTGATGGGTTCGAGGAGCTGTACTCGCCGGACCAGATTTCACGCGCCATCGACGCGCGCCGGCCCCGCTCCTACTTCGGCTATTCGCTGACTCCCGAGGGCGGCGCCGCCTGGGAGCGGCAGGCCCGTCCCGACTGGAGCCGCTACGTCAACGCGGGCGAGGAGCCCACTCCCGATGGGGCTCCGGATGCCTGGGTCATCGAGGCCGCGAGCCTCGAAGCCGCCGAGGAGGAACTGCGGTTCCACGAGACGCTTGGCGATGGGAACCAGCCCGTGCACGAGTCGAAGCGCGGCGAGGAATTGGTTCCCTGGCAGGTCACCTACTGGAAGACACTGCCTCGCGGGTACCGACTCCGGTACACCACCGTTCCCGTGGCTCGTGATGTGAGCCGGATGAGGTCCGTGCCAGCTCGGGCTCCGTGGTTCACACAGGCCCGGCTGTGACGTGAGTCCGGACTCGGGCTCTTTGGGTTCGTCCGGCGCGCCGACGGCTCAGGCGGCGGTGGATTCCTCGAGGTGCTGGATGACCAGCGGGCCCTGGCCCTCTCTTGAGAGCCTCGCCTTGCAGCGCGGGTTCCCCATCCAGTCGAGGAACCTCAGGTCCACCGCTCCGTCCGCGTGCAGCAACATCGACGCGTAGCCGTTGTTGCCCAGCTCCGGACGCAGGCCCGTCCACTCGGGGAAGCGCGGCCTGGACTCCAGGAAGCGCACGGGCGCGGGCGCGGTGCGGCCCCGCTCTGCCCTGGCTACCGGCAGGCCTCCGTGTCCCAGGCTTGCTCCCACGAATGGCAATCCCTGTGCGCGGTCGAAAAGCGCTCCGCAGGGCGTGCCTCCCCAGCACCACAGGTCCACGCGGGCCTCGTCCACCACCAGGGCCTTCAGGTCCTCCAGCAGCGGTGAGGTCCTCGATGCTCCATACCGATATGGCGCGCCGTGGCTCAGCAGGATGTTCACCGCTCCGCGCTTCCGCCCCTCCGCGAGCACCGCTTCCAGCCAGCCCAGCAGCTCCGTGTCCCGGTGCCTGCCGGGCTCGAAGTATGCCGTGTCCAGACCGATGAGCTGGAAGCGCTCCGAGGCGAGGCAGAAGTAGCTTCCCTCCTGCACCTGGCGTGCTCTCGCGGCGCCCCGGCGCTCATCGAGGTAGCGAAAGTATGGCGAGCCTCCCGAGCGCATCTCCGCGCTCGCGTTCAGCGTCAGCAGCGTCGTCACCGGGAGGAGCGGCTCCAGCGGCTCGGCCACGTGCGCGTCGAATTCTCCCTGCCGGCCCGCGTAGTACACGCCTCCCAGGTGCACCGCGCAGTCGAGCCGCTCGCCTCGCATGAGGAGCTGCCGGGCCAGGTAGCGCGCGGGATACTCACCCGTGCCAAAGTCGGAGAAGAGCGCCACCTCCACGGGCCTGCCCTGCGCGGGCTCTCGCAGCGCGTAGCGGAAGCGGCTCGGGTGACGCTCGCTGTCGTGTCTCCGGAACGGTGCTCGTGGCACCGTGGCGCCTCGCAACCAGGCCTTGCCGGTGAAGAGCAGCCAGCCTCGCAGGTCCGCCACCGGCTCGAACTTCGTGCTCGATGGGTCGATGGGGATTTCGTCCGTCATCAGCGGGAAGCGGAAGTCCGGCGGCAGTCGCAGCGAGGCCTTTGCCTGAAACGGCGGATGCCGCAGCGCCTGGAGCGCCGCCTCCGGTGCTCGCAGGGCCTGCTCCGCTTCCTGCAACACCCTCGCGAAGTCGAGCTCGGAGATGGGCGCGCCCAGGCTCTCTCGCACGAGGTGCAGCACCTCATCTGGCTCGCTCAGGAAACGGGCTCGCAGCACCTCGAGCTCTTCCGGTTCGAGGGGTGCCAGCTCCTGAGCTTCCACTTCGGGCTGCGACTCCGTGCGTCCGAGACGTGCCGCCTTCGGCGCTCGATAGCCGAGCGCCGTGTAGAGCTCCATCCGCTTGCGGTCCATGCGGCGCATCATCCCCTACCCCGCTGACAGGTGGGAATGGAGCGCGCCCGTCCTGGAGTCCGACTTCCAGCAGTCGGGACGGCCCCGCGGCTACCGCGCGGACCAGGAGGCGAGGTCGGCGGCCTCCCACTCGTCGCGCTCCTCCTGCGCCTCGCGCGCGTCGCGGCGGTAGCCGTCACGGAAGGCATACAGCGTGTAGTACGAGCCCGTCGCGTACCCGGGCAGCTTGAACGGATTGAAGACGCTGGTGCTGGACACCGTGCCGCCCACGAAGCCCCTGGGCACGCCCACCAGCTTCAGCGCGCAGCCAGCCAACACCAGCCCCGCCTCGGGCACGTTGTTGCTCACCAGCGTGCACGTGCCCGACGCCGTGAAGCTCCCGTCCGGCAGGTTGAAGCGCGCGTAGAAGGGCACCTGCTGCCCCGGCGGGAAGGTGAAGTCCGTGAGGCGAACACACGCCGTCGCCGTGCCCGCACGCTTGCGGCCCTCGTACACCACCTTGCCGTCGCGGGGACGGTGCAGTGGCACATACACGCTCGCGCCCAGGAACACGTTCGCCTGGAACGGCGCCGCCGCGCACACCGCCAGGTCCGGAGGCGTCGCCGGGTCCTCCTCCGTACGGAACTGGTAGATGACCTCATCCGCACGCGCCTCGGATGCCACCGACACCACCGCCAGCATCCCCAGCATCACCACCGCACCACCGTGCATACGCGACATGCGAGCCCCTCCAAAACGAACCGCGAGGTTGCTTCAGCCGACTGCTGCGACGCCTCCAGCGCACGGGCACACTCCTCCCGTGCGCCCGCCCCTCCCGTCAGGGACGAGGGACGTGAAACCCCGAGCACTGATTCGTCCTTCAGTCCCGAGCCGCTACCTCGGCGCGGGACGCACGCGGCCCACCGGGCGGACCTCTCCCGTCTTCCACCCGGGCCATGCAGGCCGGGCGGGAAACGCGAGCCCGAAACGGGCCGTTACTCCCAGGACAGCGTGTACTCGGTGTCGAGCGGCCCCGTCTGGCGGCCGTGCACCTGCACGTTCTTCGCGCCCACCGCCTCGATGGCCGCCTGCAGCGTGCCCTCGTGGTAGGCGGGAGGCATGAAGTCGCGCTTCATGAAGAAGACGCCCGTCTTGTCTCCCGTCCACGTCACGCCGCGCTCGCCGTAGCTCACCGCCGCGCGGTAGCCCGCGTGCAGGTTGCCCACCAGCCGCTTCGGGCTGTCCGACGCCAACAGCAGCAGCGTCTTGCCCGCCGCGGACGAGAGGAAGTCCTGCGTCGCCACCACGCCCATGCGGCGCAGCGCTCCGTCGAAGCCCCCGTACTTGGGCCCCATCAACTGCGCCGCCGAGAAGGCCAGCCGGAGGAAGGCCGCCACCGGGTAGTTGAAGAAGTCGATGAACTTCTTCTCCCCGCTCGCCGCCAGGCAGCGCTCCACCGCAGTGTCTCCGCCCAGCACGCGTACCGCGCCCACCACGCCGTTGAAGAACAGCCCGCGCGCCGTGTCGTCCTTCGTGGCCAGCGCCAGCCGCGTCTCGAGGTCCTTCGATACGCTCGCGTCGAGCCCTTCCATGGGTTTGCCCTTGTCGCTCATAGCCTCACCAACTGCGCCCCGTAGTGGATGTTTGCTCCCACCGCCGCGACCACCACCAGGTCTCCGCTTCCCAGCCGCACCCGGCCTGATTCCAGGTCCTCGGCCAACAGGATGAGCATCCCCGCGGCCGACGTGTTGCCGTACCGGTCCACGTTGCACGCCACGGCCTCGCGGGGCAGGCCCGCTCGGTCGATGAAGGCGTCCATCACCCGCTTGTTCGGCTGGTGGAAATAGTAGCGCTGCACCTGGGCCTGCATCGCCGGGCGCGGAGTGAAAATCGT
Organism: Pyxidicoccus sp. M6; assembly: GCF_055568925.1. Taxonomy (NCBI): domain Bacteria; kingdom Pseudomonadati; phylum Myxococcota; class Myxococcia; order Myxococcales; family Myxococcaceae; genus Pyxidicoccus; species Pyxidicoccus sp. M6. Next base: position 13,119,206 of record NZ_CM145714.1, read on the forward strand.
GTCCAGGCACTTCTGCATGTACTCCGGATAACTCCTCGCCACCTTGAAGCCGTCCACCACGAAGGCCATGTCCGCCGGGCGCATCCGGCCGGGCTGGTACGGCAGCTTCAGCAGGCCACCGCCCTTGCGGATGACGAGGTCCCCGTGCGCGTTGCCCGAGAAGGAGGCGAGGATGCCCGTACTTCCCACCTCCCCCGGCTTCGACTGGAGCACCACCGCGCCCGCGCCGTCGCCGAAGACGTACATGGACAGATAGCCCTGCAGGGCACGGTTGCGGCCCGGGCCCGGCGGCAGCTCGTCCGTGTACACCTCGCGATTCACCAGCGGCGACGTGAAGGCCGAGGCCACCACCGCCACCGTGCGGAAGCGCCCACCCGCCATCATCTTGTTCACCATGTCCAGCACGTACGGCGTGCCGCCGCAGCCGTCGTCCACCAGCAGCGCGAAGGCGTCCTCGCGCAGCTCCAACCGGCGGTGCAGCTCCATGGCGTCGTGGTTGAAGTGCGGCGCGTCCGGCGTGCAGGTGACGACGAAGAGCGCGTCCAGCTCGCTCGCCGCCACCCCGGACTGCGCCAGCGCCTTCTTCAGCGCCACCTCGCACATGTCCGTGTTGTTCGCCGGGTAGAAGTGGCCGTCGTTCTCCGGGGGAGGCAGCGCGCGGCCATTCACCTCGTCGATGTCCCAGAGGAAGCGCCGCTCACGAACTCCAATCTTCTCCTCGATGCGCTCCGCCGGCCACCCCGGTATGGCGCGAGCGATACGCGCGTTGCTCACAATCCGTGAAGGAACGAAGGCACCCGCACCGATAACACAGACATTGGATGTCATTTCATGGCCCCGTCATTCCACAGCCAGACTGGATGGAGGGATTTCCCTGCCTTCACGCGGTTGAGCAGGATTCAGGCCACTTTCGAAGTCATTGAAATGACATCCGTCAGGCACCGCAGGGCAATTCACTTGTGAAGCATTCCACGCCCAGGATACCGGGCAAGTACCCGAACTTCCTGGAGTGGACACTATACTTCAGGAGTGAAGTATCAATAGATGAGAATGAAGCTCCGCCAGAGAGGTTTTTCCTCTCAGTGGGCTGCCCATTCACCCCGGGTGTCAGTCATTACTCGCGAGGCCGCAATACACCGGGGCCTTCCCGACGCGGCGCCCGTGCGACTCTCCGCAGGTCCGCATGACTGCTTCCACCCTGGGTGAGGTTGTCTCCAGGGGTGACGGTTGGATCTCCCCCCTTACGGACAATGACGGCCGCGGGGTTTTTCCTTCGAAACGCCCGCTCCCCGAGTTCGCTTCCGGGCGTGCGTGCCCCGTGCAAGTCTCGGCGCCGCCACCGTGGCTTCGAGGACGGCCCTCTCGGAGCGGTGTGCCGAGGCGAAATCACACGCGTGCACACATCCCGGACCAACTCGCGCAGGTGGTGGCCGCTCGCCCGGTTGGTGCTGCTCGCCGTGGCCTATGCGGTGTTGGCCCGGCTGGGCGGGCTGCTCGTCCTGCCGCCGGAGAACGTGTCCGCGATGTGGCCTCCCAGCGGCATGGCGCTGGCGGCGCTGCTGCTCACCCGCACGCGCGAGTGGCCCGCCCTGCTGCTGGCCTCCCTCGCCGCGGGCGTCGTGGCCTTCCACGAGGGGTTTGGAAGCCTGCCGGCCGTGCTGGGCATCGTCGGGGGAAACCTGCTGGAGGCGGTGGCGGGCGCCGTGCTGCTGCGACGGCTGGTGCGGTTCCACCCGTCCCTGGACCGGGTGCGGGACGTGCTCGGGCTGGTGGGGCTGGCGGCCGTCGTGAGTTGCTCGCTCGGCGCCAGCGTGGGCATGGGGCTGCTGATGGCGCGGGGGAACCTGGGGCCGCAGGGCTTCTGGCCCACGTGGCGCGTGTTCTGGATTGGCGACGCCATGGGCGTGCTGGTGGCGGCGCCGCTGCTGCTCACCTGGCTGACGGGAGGACGGACCCGGTGGACGCTCCGGCGCGGCGGGGAGTTGCTGGCGCTGCTGATGTGCCTGGGCCTGGCCACGCACCTGGTGTTCCGCACGGCGCTCCCCGCGACTCCGAATGCCGTCGCGCTGCACCCGATGACGTACCTGGCGTTCCCCTTCCTGCTGTGGGCGGCGCTGCGCTTCGAGGCCCGGGGCTCGTCGCTGGCCACGGCGGTGCTGACCACGGTGGCGCTGTGGCACACCGCGCACGGCAGCGGCCCGTTCGCCCAGGCGGCGTGGCACAACGTCAGCCTCGCGTACCTCCAGGCGTTCCTCGCCGCCGCCAGCCTGTCCGGGCTGCTGCTGGCCGGCGCGCTCGGGGAGCGGCGCCGCGCGCAGGAGGAGGTGAGCCACCTCAATCAGGAGCTGCGCGACTCGCTGCGCACGCTGGCGGCCACGCAGGCGGAGCTGGTGCGGCGCGAGCGCATGGCCGCGCTCGGCGAGCTGAGCGCCACCGTGGCCCACGAGGTGCGCAACCCGCTGGGCGCCATCTCCAACGCGGTGGCGGCCCTGCGCCGGCTGGCGCCCACGGCCATGGTCGGGCCCGCGGGCACCATGCTGGACGTCATGGATGAAGAGGTGCAGCGGCTGGACCTCATCGTCAATGACCTGCTCGACTTCGCGCGGCCCATGGAGCCGAGGCTGCAGCCCCAGCCGCTGCCTCCCGTGGTGGATGGGGCGCTGAACGCGTCCCTGCGCTCAGGGCCCGCGCACATCACCGTGTCCCGCACCGTGGACGAGAGCCTGCCACCCATCGCCGTGGACCCGCAGCTGCTCCACGTGGCGCTGACCAACCTGTTCACCAACGCGGTGCAGGCCATGCCGGGCGGGGGCACGCTCACCACGAGGCTCGAGCCCGACACGCACTCGGGCGCGCCCCATGCGCGGCTCACCATCTCGGATACGGGGCACGGCATGGCGCCCGAGGTGCGGGCGCGCATCTTCGAGCCCTTCTTCACCACGCGGGCCAGCGGCACCGGACTGGGGCTCGCCATCGTCCGGCGCATCGTCGACAGCCACCATGGCGAGGTGGCCGTGCACAGCACCGTGGGCCAGGGCACCACCTTCACCGTGTGGCTGCCGTATGCCTCCGGGCCGGAGCCGGTGACGGGGTGAGGCGCGCGCGGTGGCGCTCGAGGGCCACCGCGGTCGCGCCAGGGACTGCGTTGCCGCTCAGAACGGGATGTTGTCGTCGTCGCCCGGCGGGGGGATGTCGTCGTCGTTGAAGCCACCGCTTCCGCCCCGGCGGCCGCCGCCGCCGTAGCCACCACCGCCACCGCCGTAGCTCTCTCCACCGCCACCGCCGCCGCCCTGCTGGCGCGCAATCTCCGCCTCGATGGCCGAGAGGAGCTGGCGCTCCTTGTCGTGCCAGCGCGACTTGCTCGGGTCATTCAGCGAGCGCCGCGCGCCGTTGGCGTAGAACTCCAGGTCCTGCATGCTCGCGCCCACGACGGGGGCGCCCTTGCTGCGGCCGTAGTTGGGGAAGACCATTCCGTCCCCGCCACCGCCACCGCCGCCCGACGCCGCACGGCGCGGAGCCGCTGCCGCCGCGTCTGGCGCGCTGCCAATCGACATCTCTCCCAGCTTCAGCGTGAAGCCCTCGGCGTTCTTGAACGCCGTGCCCACGCGCACCTGCTCCACACTTCCATCGGGACGCCGCACCGCCACGGTGACCGGATAGCCTTGCTCGCTCATGCGAGCCGAATCCCATTCCGCATGGGCACTGTCAACGACGGTCCACGCGCCGGTGTCCAGCACCGGGCCCGCTCGCCTGGAGGGGCCGGGCCACTCGATGAATGGCTCCGTCCGGCGGCCCGTCGGATAACGGCGCGAAATGGATGCTCCAGGTCCAGCGGCACCGCCGGGACGTGCTCACGGCGCGCTCACGCTGGCCGCCGGGACATGCTCACGGCCGGCAGCCAGCGCTCACGGAAGGAAAGCCCTTCCGTGCCTCAGTGCAGGGAGACCTTCTCGCCCTTGCCCTTCTTGCGCACCCAGGCCTTGGGCTTGGGCGGCGCGGCGGGCGGAGGCGGCGGCGCGGCCTCCTGCAACGCCTTGCTCGCGGCGCGCCCGCGCGGCAGCTTCAACTCGCGCACGGACTGCGGCTTCGCGTCGTCCACCCAGTCCGTCGGCCGGCGGTTGGTGCGCATCAGCAGCCGCAGCTTCTGGTAGTGCGCGGAGCAATAGCCCTTCGAGCGGCTCGGGCGCTTGCAGCCGATGACCGCGCACGGCCGAGTGCCCTCCTCCACCCTCGCGCGCTGCACCGGCGCCGGCGCCGCCTTGGCCATCGTGGGCCGGCCCGCGGCGCCGTCCTCCAGCGGCTTCCGCCCGCGCTTCGCCGCCGGGCCTCGCTTCGCCGCCGGGCCTCGCTTCGCCGCCGGGCCTCGCTTCGCCGCCGGGCCCCGCTTCGCCGCGGGCTCAGGAATCACCGAGGGCGTCCGCACGCCCGCCATCGCACCGAGGCGGCTGGTCAGCGGCGCCAGGCGATACGTCGCCGAGCGCAGCATCTCCAGCGCTTCCATTCCCTCCGCCATGCGCTGTACGGCTGTCTGCAACGGGGCCAGCGCCGCTTGAAGCTCGTGCCGGAAGATTTCCCCAAGGGCTTTCGCAAGGTCCATTGCGCCCAGGATACACGCCGTCTCATGTCTCGGGCGTGAAATCCATTGCAGCATCACGCAAAGGGTTGGTTGGCGGGCGAAACCATACATCCCCCGGGGTCGGGCTGTCCCGGGAGAGACGCCCTCAGCCCCGGGCGCTGGAGGCCGGCGCAGACGGGGGACGGGTCTCCGTCACCGACTGCGCGGGGGGCTCCGGCCGACGCTCGGGCGGCAGGGTGGCCGCCGTCACGCCGCAGGCCCGCAGCGCCATGGACAGGGTCCACACCAGCAACAGTGTCGGAACGAACGGATGCCCCACGACCGCCTCCCGCGAAAAGACCTGTCCCACTCCAGAACGCAACCGACGGCTTTCCTTGAAAAACGCCATCAGTTGGCCTTGTTACGAACGAGCCTACGTTTCCGGTCTGACGTGCCTTGGAGGGCAGGTGCGGCCTGGGCGGAGCTCGCGGGCCGGCCCCCGGGAGCCTGGCGCCCGGGCCGGGTGGCGAGCGGCCCCCCGCGGCGGCGCCGTGGATGTTAAAGGTGCCGGGACATGACTTCGGCTCCCAACCCCGTCCGCTTCCGAGGCACCGATTCCTACCTGACCAACGAGGGCCTCCAGGCCGCCGTCAATTGCGCGCTGACGCTCCAGCGCCCGCTGCTGGTGAAGGGGGAGCCCGGCACCGGAAAGACGCTGCTGGCCGAGGCGATTGCCCAGGCCCTGGGCCACCGGCTGCTCACCTGGCACGTGAAGAGCACCACCCGCGCCCAGGACGGCCTCTATGTCTATGACACCGTCCAGCGTCTGTATGACTCGCGCTTCGGCGACGGCGACGTGCGCGACATCCGCCGCTACATCAAGATGGGCCCGCTGGGTGAGGCCTTCTCCGCGCCGGAGCGCGTGGTCCTCCTCATCGACGAGGTGGACAAGGCGGACCTCGAGTTCCCCAACGATTTGCTCCACGAGCTGGACCGGATGCGCTTCCGCGTCACCGAGACGGGAGACGAGGTGGCCGCGAAGCACCGCCCCGTGGTGGTGATTACGTCCAACAACGAGAAGGAGCTGCCGGACGCCTTCCTGCGCCGCTGCGTCTTCCACTTCATCGACTTCCCGGACGCGGACCTCATGCGCCGCATCGTCGCCGTGCACCACCCGGGGCTGGACTCCAGCCTCACGGAGCAGGCGCTGAAGGTCTTCTACGAGCTGCGCGCCTTCACCCGCCTGCGCAAGCGGCCCTCCACCAGCGAGCTCATCGACTGGATTGCGGTGCTCAAGTCCCAGGGCGTCACCGACATCAAGCTGGATGAGAACCTGCCCTTCCTGGGGGCCCTGCTGAAGAAGGAGCAGGACCTGGTCTCCGTGGCGGAGGCCTTCGGGCGCGGCCGGCGTTCCCGGGCGTAGAGAGAGGAAGGCGCCATGTTCCTGCCATTCTTCTACGAGCTGCGCAGGCGCGGGCTGAAGGTGGGCGCGCAGGAGGCGCTCGCGCTGGCGGGGGCGCTCCAGGCGGGGCTCCACGACAGCAGCCTGGATGGCTTCTACCACGTGGCCCGCGCGCTCCTCGTCCACTCGGAGACGCAGCTCGACACGTTCGACCAGGCGTTCCTCGCGCACTTCAAGGGCGTGGAGACCGCGGGCCTGGAGCTGACGCAGGAGCTCCTGTCCTGGCTGGAGGACGCGCGCGAGCGGAGGGATTTGTCCCCCGAGGAGATTGCGCTGCTGGAGCAGCTGGACCCGGAGGAAATCCGCCGACTGTTCGAGGAGCGCCTGCGCGAGCAGCAGGAGCGCCACGACGGCGGCAACCGGTGGATTGGCACCGGCGGCGCGTCTCCCTTTGGGAACAGCGGCTTCGCTCGCGAGGGCATCCGCGTGGGCGGCAAGGGCGGCCGGCAGGGAATGGCGCTGATGCAGGCGGGGGCCCGTAAGTACGCGGGCTACCGCGATGACCTGGTGCTGGACACGCGGCAGCTCGCGGTGGCGCTGCGCAAGCTGCGGGCCTTCGCGCGCGACGGCGTGGCGGAGGAGCTGGACATCGATGAGTCCATCGCCGCCACCGCGAAGAACGCCGGCGAGCTGGAGGTGGTGACGCGGCCTCCGCGCCGGCCCAACACGCGCGTGGTTCTGGCCATGGACGTGGGCGGCTCCATGGACCCGTACGCGGCGGTGATGAGCCGGCTGTTCAGCGCGGCGAGCCAGGCGACGCACTTCAAGGAACTGCGCATCTATTACTTCCACAACTGCGTCTACGGAAAGCTGTACGCCACGCCGCAGCTCACCGGCGGCATGACGGTGCCGGAGTTGCTCGCGCAGGTGGGCCGGCACCACAAGCTGGTCATGGTGGGCGACGCGTCCATGGCGCCGTACGAGCTGGGCATCCGCACCGACGCCGAGGGGCACTACAAGGCGGACGGGCTGGAAGGGCTGACGTGGCTGATGCAGCTCTCCCAGCACTTCGAGCGCAACGTGTGGCTCAACCCCGAGCCGATGGGCACGTGGCGCTCGGGGACGATTTCGGTGATTGCCCGCGTGTTCCCCATGTTCCCCCTCACCGTGGAGGGCCTGGGCGAGGCCGTGACACACCTGACGCGCGGACGCACCGTGAAGGGCGTGGCGGCGCGGCGGTAGAGCCTGGCGGCGTCCATTCCCCTGCCCCACGGGGCCATGAATTCCCGGTGCCCCGTGGACTGCCGGACGGCCGGAGGGGCGGGCTCGCGTTTCGTGCCCCACTTCGACCTCAGTTACGGCATGGTGCGCCGCACGCGAGCGGGAACGCGAGGACACCATGACGACCGACAAGCAGGACGTGCTGGCCATCAACACCATCCGCACCCTGGCCATGGATGCGGTGCAGCAGGCCCACTCGGGCCACCCGGGGGCTCCCATGTCCCTGGCCCCCGTGGCGTATCAGCTCTGGCAACAGGAGCTGCGCTATGACCCGTCCCACCCCATCTGGCCGGACCGCGACAGGTTCATCCTCTCCAACGGCCACGCCTCCATGCTGCTGTATGCGCTGCTCCACCTCGCCGGGGTGAAGCGCGTCACGCGGCAGTACACCGTCGAGGACGCCCCCACCGTCTCCCTCGACGACATCAAGAAGTTCCGCCAGCTCGACTCGTCCACCCCGGGCCACCCGGAGTACCGGTGGACCAGCGGCGTGGAGACCACCACCGGCCCCCTGGGCCAGGGCATCTCCAACAGCGTGGGCATGGCCATCGCCAGCCGGTGGCTCTCCGGGTACTTCAACCGCCCCGGCTTCGAGATGTTCAGCTACGACGTCTATGCCATCTGCGGTGACGGCGACCTGATGGAAGGCGTCGCCTCCGAGGCGGCCTCCGTCGCCGGACACCTCCAACTCCCCAACCTCTGTTGGATCTACGACTCCAACCACATCTCCATCGACGGCAGCACCGACCTCGCCTTCACCGAGGACGTGGGCCGCCGCTTCGAGGGCTACGGCTGGCGCGTGCTCCGCGTGCCCGACGCCAACGACCTCACCGCCCTGGGCGAGGCCCTGCGCACCTTCAAGACGATGCGCGGCAAGCCCACGCTCATCATCGTGACGACGCAGATTGCCTTCGGCGCGCCCAAGCTCCAGGGCTCCGCGAAGGCCCATGGCGAGCCGCTGGGCGAGGAGGAAATCAAGGGCACCAAGCGCAACTACGGCTGGCCCGAGGACGCGAAGTTCCTCGTCCCCGACGGCGTGCGCGAGCGCTTCCAGGAGCGCATGGGCAACCGTGGCAAGCAGCTCCGCGACGCGTGGTACCAGCGCTTCACCGAGTACCGCAAGCAGTTCCCCGAGCTGGCCGACCAGCTCGAGCGCATGCAGCGCCGCGACCCGCCCAAGGGCTGGGACTCCGAGCTGCCCACGTTCCCCGCCGACGCGAAGGGCATGGCCACCCGCGAGTCCAGCGGCAAGGTGCTCAACGCCGTGGCCAAGCACTACCCGTGGATGGTAGGCGGCTCGGCGGACCTGAACCCGTCCACGAAGACGTACATCACCGGCTCCGAGTCGATGAAGCCCGGTGAGCACGCCGGCCGCAACATCCACTTCGGCGTGCGCGAGCACGCGATGGGCTCCATCGTCAACGGCCTGTGCCTCAGCAAGCTTCGCGGCTACGGCGCCACGTTCCTCATCTTCAGTGACTACGAGCGCCCCGCCATCCGCCTGTCCGCGCTGATGGAGCTGCCCGCGCTGCACATCTTCACGCACGACTCCATCGGGCTCGGCGAGGACGGGCCCACGCACCAGCCGGTGGAGCAGCTCGCCAGCTTGCGCGCGATTCCGGGCATCATCGTGCTGCGCCCCGGCGACGCGAACGAGGTGGTGGAGGCGTGGCGGGTGATTGGCGAGCAGCGCAAGCACCCGGTGGTGCTGGTGCTCACGCGGCAGCCGGTGCCCACGCTGGACCGGAGCAAGTACGGCGCGGCGTCCGGCGTGAAGCGCGGCGGCTACGTGCTGGCGGACTCGGACGGTGGCAAGCCGGAGCTCATCCTCATCGGCACGGGCAGCGAGGTGCAGCTGTGCCTCGACGCGCACGAGAAGCTCAAGGCCGAGGGCATCAAGTCCCGCGTGGTGAGCCTGCCGTCCTGGGAGCTCTTTGAGGAGCAGCCGCAGGAGTACCAGGACAGCGTGCTGCCTCCGGACGTGAAGGCCCGCGTCGCGGTGGAGAAGGCCGCCGCCTTCGGCTGGGAGCGCTGGGTGGGCCTGTCCGGCAACGTCGTCGGCATGCGCAGCTTCGGTGCGTCCGCGCCCATCAAGGCCCTGCAGGAGAAGTTCGGCTTCACCGTGGACAACGTGGTGAAGGTGTCCAAGGACACGCTGGCGAAGCTGAAGAAGTAGGCCTCGTCCGCGCCGCCATCAACGAGGGGCCATCTCCAGCAAGAGTGGATAGGCTGGAGGTGGCCCGCGGTTCACGGGCCCGGGCAGCCCGGAGACGAGCATGGGATTCACATTGGAGGTCGAGAACTACCGCGCCTTGCGGAAGGTGCGTTGGAGCCCCTCCGGCGTATGCGCCGTCACCGGCCCGAATGGCTCGGGCAAGACGACCCTGTTGTCGGTCCTCGAATTCCTTTGATATTTTCTGCAGAGGGGCATTCTCGCTGCCGCGGACCTGTCCGGAGGCGCCTCCGGAATCAGGAATCAGCAGGCCTCCGCCCACGCCCCCATCTCTCTTCAGCTCCAACAAGGCGACTGGAGATGGCTCACCCGGCTTGCGCCCGCGGCCCCATCCCTGGCAGCTGACGACTTCCTCTTTCACGGCGACACACGGGTTGCCGAGCAACGCAAGGAGTCGGAAGAGGCGCGCGTGGGCAACCGAGAGCTCGTGTATACGGGAGACTCCGCCCTCTCCACCGCGATGATGTTCCTGATGGACGATGAGCGTGAGTCGCCCGCAAGGTTCCACAACCTCGTATCCGGCTTTCGCCTATACCAGTACCCGGCCATCGGAACCCTTCGAGCCACGGGCTCTCCCGCCAAAGCCGAGGTCGTGCTCGAGTCCGATGGCCTGAACGCGTTCTCCGTACTCCGCAACTGGAAGGCCGGGCGACGTGAGCATGAGGAGCGGTTCCAATTCGTGCGGCAGAGCCTGCGCGAGTGCTTCCCGGAGCTCTTCGAGGACATGGAGTTCCTGGCGGCGGGTCAGACAGTCACCGTGCGTTTGTTCCTCCGCGGCCTCCGCGAGCCGGTGGACGCATTCGCCGCTCCTCATGGACTGCTCGTCGCGTTGCTCCATCTGTGCGCCATCGCCTCCGCGCCGGACCACGGTGCCGTGGCCATCGACGAACTGGAGAACGGTCTGCATCCGTTCGCCATCCAGACGCTGCTGGAACTGATGCGCTCGCGCGCCCAGGCGAGGGACCTCACCATCCTGCTGGCAACGCACTCGCCCGTCGTTCTCAACACCTTCAACAGCGACCCGGGACGCGTCTACATCATGGAGCCCGGGCACGAGGTGCTCCCCGTTCCGCTCGACAAGCACTCCGACCCGGAGTGGCTCTCCCACTTCGCACTCGGCGACCTCTACGCGAATCAGAGCTTTGGCGCTCAGCGGCGCCCCCCTGAATGACAACGCGGGTCCAGCTCATCGTCACGGGCGAGTTGGAGAGACTCGCACTGCACGCCTCGCTTCAACGGCTGTTCACCAGCGTGGGTGCCGACGTGAAGTTCCTGGAGCCGTTGAAGACCCAGGACTTCACGTCCAACCGCGTGGGCCGCACCCTGAGCGGGCCCGATGCCGCCCACTCCCTGGCCGCGAAGCTCGCGGGCAGCCTCGTGGCCAGCGTGCACCCCGGTAGAGGAGGCCCACAGCAGGCGGACCTCGTCCTCGCGGTGGACGACCTGGAGCTGACCAACGCGGACCAGCCCGAGCACGTCATCGACTACTTCCGTCATGCGGTCCGTGCGTGTGTCGACGAACGTTACTCAGCACAGGCCGCTCGTGAGCGTGTGTACCGAGCGCTGTCGGAGCGCGGCTCCGGTGAGGGGCTGCTGCGGAACATCTGACCGCTGAAAAAGACAGGGCCTCGGACCATCCCCCAACGGTCCGAGGCCCTCATTTTTTGTACCGCGGAAGTGCAGGCACCTCGAATCGCCCCCCGGCAATCCGCCGGCACCTGCACCCCTCTTGTGCTGCGTGGGTGCCTCGAACTGCCCCCCGGCAATCCGCGCACCTCGAATCCCCCCGTGTACTGCCCGGTGCCTCGAACTGCCCCCCGGCAATCCGTGCACCTCGAATCCCCCCGCGTACTGCTCATGCTCAGTGCTCCGAATCGCCCCCCGGCAATCCGCGCACCTGATTACGAAAGGCCTCCGAGCCGCCCCCCGACGACTCGGTGGCCTCGGGCCTCGTGCCCCCCCGGACACAGAGCCCCATTCACAACTCCTGGCTTACTCACGCCGCGGGACTTGCGGCCCCCCGCATCCCGGCCCCCGCCGGGTTCCCGCGACGTGAGTCCGCCAGGAAACCTCTCACTCACGCGACGATGTGCGTGGGGCGGTGCACCGGCTCGCCCACCCGGCTCATCTCGCGCAGCATCCGCTGGAAGTCGTTGTTGTTGATGCCCGTGCTGCCCGCGGACATCGCCTGCGTGGCGTACTTCTCGTAGATGTCGAGCACCTTGCGCGCGTCGGGCCCGAGCCGGCTGTAGTTGTCGCGCATCCACTTCTGCAGGTCCGCGAACTCCACGCCCGCCGCCTGGCCGTCGAGGTCCCCCGCGCCCTCCTTGATGGCCGCCGTCAGGTCCTTCGCGGAGATGCGGCCGTCCTTCACGTCCAGCTTGTCCAGCGCGGTGCGCATGGAGTCGTCACGGAACGTCTTGAACTTGCCCATCTCCTTCACCATCTCGTCGAACTTGCCCTGCGACAGGCCCGCGGGCCCCGCCTGCTTCGCGTACTTCTCGTACGTCTGCAGCACCTGCTTCGCCTCGGGCGTCAGGCGGTCCTTGTTCTTGCTGGCCCAGTTCTGGAACTCGCGCAGCTCGGACGTGGAGGAGTGGCCGTCCGTGTCGGAGACGCCCTCCTTGATGGCGTCCACCAGGTCCTCGCCGGAGATGGGGCCGTGCTCCTTGTCCAGCTTGTCCAGCGCCTTGCGCGCGCTGGCGTCGCCGCACACGTCGCGCATCTCCTTCTTCATCTGCGCCCACTCGCCCTTGGCGATGTCCTTGTCGCCGTTGGCCAGCGACTTCGCCGCGTGCTGGCCGAAGACGTTCAGCACTTCCTTCGCCTCGGGCGACAGCTTGTCGCCGTTCTTCTTCGCCCAGTCGCGGAAGGCGTCGAGCTCGGCCTTGGTGTTGCCGTCCTTGTCCTTCACGCCGCTCTCGATGGCGCGGGCCATGTCGCGGCCGGAGATGGGCGTGGGCAGCCGGTCCAGCTTCGCCAGCGCGCGCTTCGCACCCTGGTCCCCCACCTTCGCCATCTCCGCCTGCATCTTCTGGCTGTCCGCCTGGGAGATGCCCGTCTCGCCGCGTGCCTGCGCCTGCGCCGCGTACTTCGAGTAGATGTCCATCACCTGCTTCGCCTCGGGCGTGAGGCGGTCGGCGTTCTTCTCCGCCCACTCGGAGAAGGCGCGGTACTCACTGGAGGCCGCATGGCCGTCCAGGTCCGCCGTGCCGTTGCGGATGGCGTCCGCCATCTGCCCGCCGGTGACGGGGCCCTTCGTCTGGTCCAGCTTGTTCAGCTCCACCAGCGCGCTCAGGTCCAACGGCGACCAGCCGCCCGGCTTCACCGGCCCCGGCGTGCCGCAGTGGCCGCCCGGGAAGGGGGACGGCTGGGGCTTCGGGAAGGGCAGCGGGTGCGGGTGGTGCGGGAAGTGGCCGTGGTCGGGCGGGAAGCAACCCCCGGCGACGATGCCGTGGCGCGTGTCCAGCTGGTGGGGCTTCACCGGCTCGATGGCGGGCTTCGTCACCGCCTGGGAGAAGGAGCCGCGGACGGCCGGAGCAACGAGGTTCGTCGGGATTCGGGTGGTCATTTGAAATCTCCGTTTCGTTGGAGCGTGATGACCATCCCTATTGCGCGCAGCGTGCCACACACCTGACCCCGTGGCCGCACTTCCACTCCTCAGTCATTTCAATGACTTGGACGCATGGGGGTGTGTCCTGGAGACCTCGATGGGGGTGGTGACAACTGTCACCACCGATGACACCTGTCATCACCGGGCCCGCAGGGGTGGTGACGGTTGTCACCGGCTCCGCGCCAGCGTCCTGCGCACGCGCTGCTTGCCCTGGGGACGCACCGCGGCATGCGTGAAGCCGTGCTTCAGGAAGAACGGCAGCGTGCCCATGTAGGCCGAGGCATGGGTGATACGCACGGCACCGTCAGGCAGTTTCACGGGATAGCCCTCCACCACCTTCGCGCATTCACAGGCCTCCGCGGAACTCGGTCTCGCTCCAGAGCGCGCCGTCCCGCTCGCGGAGGAGGAAGGTGAGGCGACCTTGATGGAAGCCTCGCACCGGCGCCTCCGGGTCGGGGAAGCCGGGGGGCAGCTTCCAGTCGGGTGGTTGGATGGCTCCCAGGGGAATGCCTCTCTCACGGCGGAGCTCGCCTACGTCGTGGTCCGTGAGCATTCGCGCCCGGCACCAGGGCAGCAGGTCGCGTCCATGCGCTCCGAGGCGCTGCCCGAGCGGCGGGTCTTCCCATGGACCTATCGCAGTGCGCTTCAGGGCCGCGAGGTGCGCACCGCAACCGAGCATGCGACCGATGTCTCTTGCCAGTGAGCGCACGTAGTAGCCGCCTCGGCACGTCATGAGGAGACGGCTTGAGTGCGGCAGCGCGTGGGAGAGCCATTTCGCTGAGTGCAGGTACACGCGCGACGGTGGAAGCTCCACCACCTCGCCCCGGTGGGCCTTTCGGTAGGCCGGCTCTCCGCCCACCTTCTTCGCGCTCGTGGCCGGGGGCACCTGTTCCTGCCAGCCGACGAAATGCTTCAGCACCGCGTCCAGTGCCTCGGGCGTCAGTGTGGAGGCGTCGCCCTCGTGCACCGTTCTTCCGTGCAGGTCTCCGGTGTCCGTCTCCCGGCCCCAGATGACCTCGGCCTCGTAGGTCTTCGGCACGGAGTGGAGCAGCTCGAAGAGGCGCGTGGCCCCTCCCACCAGCACGAGCAGCAGCCCTTCCGCGAACGGGTCCAGCGTCCCGCCATGGCACACCGGCACGCGCTTGCCCGGACGGGCCCGCGTCTCCTCCAGGAACGACTGCACCACCGAGAAGCTCGTGGAGCCCACCGGCTTGTGCACCCGATAGATGCCGGGAGTCATTCGTCCTCACCCGTCGACTGCTCCGCCACCTCCGTGGCGCCTCCATGCTTCACCAGGTGCACCGGCTCGCAATGGGAGCGCTCCGCCACCGCCTTCGCCAGCGGCTCCGCGTGCGTCGTCACCCAGACCTGGCTGTGCTTCGCCGCACGCGTGATGAGCCGGCCCAGCGGCTCCAGCAGGTCCGGATGCAGGCTCGTCTCCGGCTCGTTCAAGGCCAGGAACGGTGGCGGCCTCGGGCTCAGGAGCGCGGCCAGCAGGCACAGATAGCGCAACGTCCCGTCCGACAGCTCCGCCGCGCCCATCGGCCGCATCAACCCCGGCATGTGCAGGAACAGGCTGAAGCGCCCCTCCGGCGAGCGCACCTCGAACCTCGAGCCCGGGAATGCATCCTCCAATCCCTGCTCCAGCGCGCGCCTGTCCCCTATATCCCAGATGGTCATCAGTGCCGCGGCGAGGTCCTTTCCATCGTGCGACAACACCGGCGTGCGCACGCCCACCTGCGGATGCCGCATGGGCGCGTCCGGGTCCGTGCGGAACTGATGGTAGAAGCGCCACGCTCGCAGCGTGCGCTGCACCTCGGAGAGGCGGGGGAAGCGGTACGGCTCGGCGAGCTGGTCCATCACCGACTCCGAGCTCCAGAGCTGCGTGGGGAACGTCACCCGCGTCCCCTCCGAGTCCCGCAGGAAGGCCGTGCGGTCCTTGCGCTCCATCAGCACCACCTTGCGCCCTCCGGAGAAGGCCCACAGGTGCTCCTCCTTCACCTCCGGGTCCAGCGCGAAGTGCCCCTCCACCGGCGGGACGATGCCGCAGCTCAGCTCGTACGCGAGGTCCCCCATTTCCACGCCCACCGTCATCCGCACGGGCTTCTTCCCGTCGCGCGGGCCCGCCCACAGCACGCTCGGCGTGCCGCCCTCCTCCGCCAGTGTGCGCGCCAGCCTCCCTTCCGCCGCCGCCACCAGCAGGTAGAGCGCCCGGTACAGGTTCGTCTTGCCGCTGCCGTTGGGCCCGACAATCACATTCACCGGCCCCAGCTCCAATGACAGCCGCCGCACCGAGCGATAGCCGGCGATTTCCAAACGCGTGATGGGCATCACCCGTCAACCATCCTTTCCAGGCACGTCAGCCCCGGCCCTAATCTCAGACACTCCACCGCGCCCGTCTGCCCACGGTGCGCCCCTTCACGGACCCACACCCCATGATGCTCCCGACCCGACCTGCCTGGGCGTTGGCGCTCGCCTGCTCCATCGCACTTTCCGGCTGTGATGACGACCCCCAGCCCACTCCCTCCGACGCGGGCACCGGCGAGGCCTGGGACGGCGGCTACACCGTCCTCGAAGAGCGCGGCGACTACACCGAGGACCCCGGCGTGCTCGCACCGTGCTCCTTCCTCCCCGCCGTGGGCACCACCCCCGACACCTGCCCCGAGCTGTCCCAGTTCGACCTGTCCGCGTGCACCCGTGCGTCGCTCGGCTGGCTGCCTCGGGACGGCAAGTACCGGCTGCTCGTGCGCCAGGAGATTCCGCTCGAAGATGGTGGCAGCCGGGGCTCCGCCTTCACCACCGCCATCACCCTGCGCTCGGACGGCGGACCCGACACCCTGGTCGACACGCGCATCACCTCCAAGGTGCAGGAGGGCGGCGACTTCCGCCTCTACACCGAGACGCTCCAGCCGGACGGCGGCAGCAACCGCCACCTCTTCGTCGGCTGTCAGGTGACGGCGCCGGACCGCTTCGTCGGCTGTTGGGGGCGGTGCGTCAACGGCCGCGTCCGCGCTCGCGCCACCTTCGAGGCGTACCGCACCACGTGGCCCAACGGGAATGGCGAGCCCGAGTCCTCCGGCGGCCTCGACCTCGTCTCCGAGTCGTACGTGACGCAGGGTCTGCCCGTGGACATCTACGTCGCGAAGGAACATGCGTACGTCGTCTCCATCAACTTCCCCACGCGTCCCGGCAAGGCCGGCGGCCTCACCGTGTTCGACGTGAAGGACCGGAAGCACCCGGTGCTGAAGAAGGTCATCAGCCTGCCGACGGACAACTACTGGAATGGCGTGTGGGCGAAGGGTGACGCGCTCTATGTGGCCAGCGAGTCCTCCGGCGTCGTCGTCTTCGACATCTCCGACCCCGGCAACCCCACCTTCGTGCGCAGCGTGCCCTCGGGTGCCGCGCCCCTCAACATCCACACCGTGCTGGTGGACGGAGACCGGCTCTACGGCATGGCTCCCTCGCCCGAGGGCTCCACGTTCGTCTTCGACGTGTCCCGCCCGCTGGAGCCGGTACTGAGTCAGAAGATCCACTTCCCGCCCACCGCGTCCTACGACGGGCCGCATGACGCCTTCGCGTACAACGGCCGCCTCTACATCAACCACACCTCGGCCGGGTACTACGTCGCGGATGTCAGCAACCTGGAGGACGTGAAGCTGCTCGGCAGCTATGCGTATGCGAACAGCTTCAGCCACCACAACGCGGTGGGAACCTTCGCCGGGCGCACCATCGCATTCGAAGGCGCCGAGGGCCCCGGCACCCACCTGCGCGTGCTCGACGTCGCCGACCCGGCGCACATCGTGAAGATTGGGGAGTACAAGAAGCGCCCCGTCACCTCCATCCACAACATGCTACTGGTGGGCTCGCGCCTCTACATCGCCTGGTACCACGAGGGCGTGCGCGTGCTCGACGTGTCCAACCCCACGCGGCCTCACGAGGTGGCGCACTTCAACACGTTCCGCGAGACGGACCCGGAGCGCAGTGACGACACGTACGAGGGCGCCATGGGCATTCGCGTGCCGGGGGATGGGTATGTGTATGCCGTGGACACGTCGCGCGGGTTGATGATCTTCAAGCAGCCGTAGCCCTGTTGCCCCGTGGGCCGGGGTACCGCGGCCTGTGCAAATGGCGCCCGCGCATCGGTGGGCCATGGACCTGCCATGTCCGAGGCATTGATGCCTCTGTGCAATGCCAGGACCAGGAACGCCTGGAGGTCGCCTGAGCCAGCACACTCCGGCGGGACTCCCTCTCACGGCGCAACCATTCCCAACGGGCTCCCATATGCCGGGCCCGCTTGGACGTTTCTCACCCGCACGCCCGCGACCCGTGCGGCGCGACCTGCCCATGAGGCCCCGTCATGACATCGTCCCCTCGCTCGCCGTGGGCGCTCCTCTGCGCCTGCGCACTGAGCCTGCTCGCGCTCTCCGCCTGCACCGACTCTCCCGACCCCGAGCCTGGGAAGGACGCGGGGACGATGGACCCGGGCACCGACTCCGGCACCGCCGAGGACGCGGGCACTGACTCCGGCACTCCTGACGACGCGGGCTCCGCGGACGCAGGCACGAACGACGCGGGCTCGGACTCCGGCACTGCCGACGCGGGCCGGGAGCCCTGGGACGGTGGCTACACGGTGCTCGCGGAGACGGGCAACTGGGTGGACCGTGGCCCGTATGCGCCGTGTGCCTTCAACTCCGTGGGAGACCCGACCACCGTCGCCTGTGACGACCTGTCCCGCTATGACTTGTCACAGTGCTCACCGGACGCGCTCGCCTCCGTCCCACCGCAGGGCATCTACATGACGGACCTGCGCTCGGAGCGGCGTC
The DNA here is from genome assembly GCF_055568925.1 of Pyxidicoccus sp. M6. Lineage (NCBI taxonomy): Bacteria > Pseudomonadati > Myxococcota > Myxococcia > Myxococcales > Myxococcaceae > Pyxidicoccus > Pyxidicoccus sp. M6. The sequence continues at coordinate 13,137,113 of NZ_CM145714.1, forward strand.
TCGCGGACGGCGGCACTCGCGTCACCCCGTCCTTCATCGGCTTCCAGCTCCGCGCGGATGGCGGCACCGACACGATGACCGGCTCGCCGCTCGTCCAGCGGCGGACGGACGGCGGGACGTTCTTCGTCGTCGGAAAGAACTCCATCAGCGGCACCGTGACGGCGCTCGCGGGCTGCAAGGTGCCCACGCCCGGCATCGTCACCGGCTGCTTCACCCGCTGCATCGACGGGAGGTTCTCCGTCACGGGCACCTTCGAGGCCCATGACGTGGCCACGCACCCCGGCGAGGCCGAGTCCTCCGGCGGACTGGAGCTGCTCTCCGAGTCCCCCGTGGCGCTGGGCCTGCCCGCGGACGTCTACGTCACGAAGCACCACGCGTATGTCGTCTCCTTCTACCGCGCCGGCGTCGACGGCGGCCTCACCGTCTTCGACGTGAGCGACCCGCGCCACCCCATCTTCAAGACCTCCATCAGCCTGCCCGGCGACAACTACTGGAACGGCGTCTGGGCCAAGGGCGACGCGCTCTACATCGCGAGCCTCGACTCCGGCCTCCTCGTCTACGACATCACCCACCCCGAGGCGCCGGAGTTCATCCGCAGCTTCACCACCGGTCCCGAGGGCGTGCACACCGTGCTCGTGGACGGCGACCGGCTCTACGCCATGTCGCTCGACAGCGCGACCTTCGTCTACGACGTGTCCAACCCACTGAGCCCCGTGCTGCTCCAGAGCATCGCGCTACCAGAAGCGCTGTCCTCGGGAGGCCCGCACGACGCCTTCGCGTACGAGGGCCGCCTCTACGTCAGCAACGGCTTCGGCGGCCTGTCCGTCCTGGACGTCACCGACCTCGACAACGTGCGGCACCTGGGCCAGTTCGTCCACGGCGGCAACGCCTACGCGCACCACAGCGAGGTGGGCACCTTCGCCGGCCGCACCATCGCCTTCGAGGGCGGCGAGACGAATGGCGCGCACCTGCGAGTGCTCGACGTCACCGACCCGGCGCACATCATGAAGATGGGGGAGCTCCGAATGCGCCCCATCACCTCCATCCACAACTTCCTCCTCCGGGGCACGCGGCTGTACGTCGCCTGGTACCAGGAGGGGCTGCGCGTGCTGGACGTGTCCAACCCCACGAAGCCGCGGCAGGTCGCCCACTACAACACCTTCCGGGGAGGTGACTCCGGACGGACGGACAACCTCCTCCAGGGAGCCTTCGGCATCCGCGTGCCCGGTGACGGGGCCGTGTACCTCGTCGACTCCGCGCGCGGCCTGCTCATCTTCAACGAGCCCTGAGCATCGAGTCCCGCCCCACACCCCGAGGATTCACCATGTCCCTGCGTGCCCACGTGCTGCTCGCCGCGCTCGCCGCGTCGCTCTCCGCCTGCTCCGAGGACGAGCCCGAGCCCGTTCCCTACGACGGCCCATGGACGCCGCTGGAAGAGGCCGGTGACTGGGTGGACTCAGGCCCCCTGTCCGAGTGCTCCGTTCCGGCGACGACGGGCACCTGCGGAACCCTGACCACCTTCGACATCTCCGCGTGTGATTCGGGCTCGCTGTCGATGCTGGAGCGCAACGGCGCCATCTACCGCGCGGAGATGCGCTACGAGTCGTCATCCGGAAGCGCGCCGGGCCTCGGCGGCTTCGAGTTCGCAGCCGATGGTTCCCTGTTGAGGGTCATGGGCGCGGCGGCCTCCCCCGCCTGGTCGGACGTGAGGCCCGACATGCTGCGCCTCTCGTCGAAAGACGGGGACCGCTTCACCTTCATCGGCTGCAAGGCCACGGGACCGCGCACGCTCACCGGGTGCTTCGCGTGGTGCCGGGACAACCAACTCCGCTACCGCGCCACCTTCCGCGCCGAGCGCATGGCGTGGCGCGCGGGCGAGGCCGAGTCCTCCGGCCTGGCGCTCGTGTCCGAGTCCTACGTGGAGCTCGGCAAGCCGGCGGACGTGTACGTCACGAAGGGCCACGCCTATGTCGTCTCCATCACCCGGGGACAACGTCACGGCGGTCTCACCGTCTTCGACGTGAGCGACGCGCGCCACCCCGTGATGACCGCATCCCTGGAGCTGCCCGGCGACTTCTACTGGAACGGCGTCTGGGCGAAGGACCACGCGCTCTACATCGCCAGCCAGAAGGCGGGGGTGCTCGTCTTCGACATCACCGACCCGGCCCACCCCGCCTTCGTGCGAAAGGCCACCGTGCCCGGCAAGAACGGAGCCATCAACGTGCACACCGTGTTCGTGGAGGGAGACCGGCTCTACGCCATGGCCCCGTCCAGCGTGGAGACGTACAGCTTCGACCTCTCGAACCCGCTCGAACCCCAGCTCGTCTCGCGCTATGCCCTGCCCGAGTCGAAGGGCTATCCGCACGATGCCTTCGCGTACGAGGGCCGCCTCTACATCAACCACGCCTTCGACGGCTTCCTCGTCGTGGACCCGCGGAGCGAGGAACCGAAGCTGCTCGGCAGGTACAGCTACCCCCACGCCTTCAGCCACGCGAACGCGGTGGGGACATTCAACGGGCGCACCATCGCCTTCGAGGGCGGAGAGAACCTGGGTGCGCACCTGCGCGTGCTCGACGTCACCCACCCCGCGAGCATCGCCAAGGTGGGCGAGTACCAACTGAGGAACATCAATTCCATCCACAACATGGTGCTCGTGGGCTCGCGCCTTTACGTCGCGCACTACCAGGAGGGCGTGCGCGTGCTCGATGTCGCGGACCCGACACAGCCTCGCGAGGTGGCGCACTTCAACACCTTCCGTGAGTCGGACCCGGACCGCACGGACAGCATGTACGAGGGCGCCATCGGCATGCGCGTGCCCGGTGACGGACACATCTACGTCATCGACACGTCGCGCGGTCTGCTCATCTTCGATGAATAATAAGACGCACGGCGGAGGCGGGCTCCTGTCCGCTTGCCTCCCCGCCAGCGCGGCGTCGCTTCCCGTCGCGGAGGAGGCCTCTTAAGCTCACCGGCCGAGTGCCCGCGGCCGGTGCGGGCAGCAAGAGGGGAACCCGCCCATGTCGTTCCGTGCCGCTCGAGCGCTGCTGGCGCTCGCCTGTGCCGCGTCGCTGTCCGCCTGCTCCGATGAACCGGAGGGCACTCCCCAGCCCGCCCCGGACGCCGTTCCCTACGACGGCCCGTGGACGCCGCTCGCGGAGAACGGCGAGTGGGTGGACCCCGGCGCCCTGTCCACGTGCTCCGCGAGGGCGAGCGGCAGCGCCGCGTGCGGCACCGAGGCCTCCTTCGACCTGTCGAGCTGTGACAGCGCCTCGCTCGCGGGGCTGGAGCGCGAGGGCGCCATCTATCGCGCGGAGCTTCGCTACGAGGTCCCCAACAGCTCGGGCGGCGTGGACTTCGCCCCGGGCAGCGGCGGCTTCCAACTCGACGCCTCCGGTCAGCCGCTGAGCCTCATGGGACAGCCGGTCGGCCAGTCCTACGTGGACACCGGGACGTTCCTCGTCTCGTCCGTGCTGCAGCGCGCCGCCAACACCGAGGACCGCTTCACCTTCGCCGGCTGCAAGGCCACGGGGCCGCGCACGCTCACCGGCTGCATGTCCTGGTGCCGCAACGGCCAGCTCCGCTACCGCGCCACCTTCCGCGCCGAGCGCATGACGTGGCGCGAGGGCGAGTCCGAGTCCTCCAGCCTGGCGCTCGTCTCCGAGTCCTTCGTGGAGCGCGGCCTCCCCGTGGATGTCTATGTCACCAAGGGCCACGCCTTCGTCGTCTCCATCCCCACCCGGGACGAGCCCGGCGGCCTCACCGTCTTCGACGTGAGCGACCCGCGCCGCCCCGTGCAGCGCGTGTCGTTGGACCGGCCCAATGACGATTATTGGAATGGCGTGTGGGCGAAGGACGACGCGCTCTACATCGCCAGCGGCGCCAATGGCGTGCTCGTCTACGACATCAGCGACCCGGCCCGCCCCGCCTTCGTGCGCAGGGCCAACGTGCCCGGCATCACCGGCACGCTCAACGTGCACACCGTCTTCGTCGAGGGCAGCCGCCTCTACGCCATGGCGCCGTCGACGCGTGAGACGTACGTCTTCGACATCGCGAACCCGCTCGCGCCGCAGCTCCTCGCCCGCTACTTCTACCCCGGCGGAAGTGGCTACCCGCATGACGCCTTCGCGTACGAGGGCCGGCTCTACGTCAACCACACCGTGGACGGCTACCTCTCCGTGGACGTGACGGGCGCGACGCCGGCGCTGCTGGGCAAGTACACCTATGGGAATGCGTACAGCCACGCCAACGCCGTGGGCACGTTCAACGGGCGCACCGTGGCGTTCGAGGGCGGCGAGACGCTCGGCGCGCACCTGCGCGTGCTGGACGTCACGAATCCGGCGGGCATCGCCAAGGTGGGCGAGTACAAGCTGCGCGGCCTCACGTCGATTCACAACATGGTGCTGACGGGCACGCGCCTGTATGTCGCGTACTACCACGAGGGCGTGCGCGTGCTCGACGTGGCGGACCCGACGCAGCCTCGCGAGGTGGCGTACTTCAACACCTTCCGCGAGACGGACCCGGGCCGCTCTGACGGCATGTACGACGGGGCCATCGGCATGCGTGTGCCCGGTGATGGACACCTCTACGTCGTGGATACGGCTCGCGGGCTGCTCCTGTTTGACGAGCCGTAGACAGTGGGCCTTTCCGGCGGCACACCGGCTTCCCTACACTGCGGAGTCCTTGCGCACCCGCGGGCCGGAGCGGGCGCCGTCCGGAGGATGTGCCGATGCCGCCTGTTCGCGCCGCGTGGACGGTTGTGCTGGCCTGCGCCGCGTCCGTGCTCGGATGCGGCTCGTCGGAGGAGACGCCCTGGGACGGCAGCTACCTGCCCATGGAGGAGCGGGGCGACTGGGTAGACACCGGGCCCCTCTCCGCGTGCCGCGTGCTGGATGACGGCGACGCGGCCTGTGGCTCGCTGGAGTCGTTCGACCTCTCCGCGTGCCGGACCCGCACGCTGGAGGACCTGCAGCGCCAGGGCGTGTTCCGCGCGGAATTGCGCTACGAGCCGCGCGGCGCCACCGCGCTCCCCCGGGCCGCGCCCGCGGGCTTCAAGCTGGGGGCGGGTGGAGCGCCGCAGCTCGTGCTCGGGGCTCCGCCGGTGGCCGGCTCGTGGAGCGCGCGGTCGCTCTACTTCTCCAGCCGCGACGGCGATGCACTCCGTACCTTCGTGGGCTGCAACGCGGTGAACGAGCGCGTGCTCACCGGCTGCTTCTCCGTGTGCCGGAATGGACGGCTGGAGGCCGCGGCCACCTTCCGCGCGGAGCGCATGAGCCGCTTCCAGGGTGAAGCCGAGGCGGGCGGCGGGATGCGGCTCCTCTCGGAATCCTTCGTCGCCCTGGGCCGGCCAGTGGACGTGCTCGTCACGAAGGCACATGCCTTCGTCATTTCCGAGGGCCGGCCGGGCCGCCCCGGTGGCCTCACCGTGTTCGACGTGGGCGACGAGCAAGCGCCCGTGGCCGTGGCGACGCTGAGCCCGGAGGGAAATGCGGACTGGAAGAACGCCACGGTCCTGGACGACACGCTCTACGTGGCCACCGCGGACTCGGGCATCGCGGTGGTGGACATCACCGAGCCGTCGCATCCGTCGCTCGTGCGCACCGTGCCCGAGGGGCGCGTGCGGGTGGGCAGCGTCAGTGTGGAGCGTGCGCGGCTCTATGCCACCGTGGAGACGCCCGAGCGCGCGACGCTGGTGTTCGACGTGTCCTCGCCCCGCGAGCCCCGGCTGGTGGGGAACGTCTCGCTGGCGGCGCGCGACGAGAACCGGGTCTACGCGGGCCATGGGACGGTGGCGCGCGAGGGGCGCCTCTACATCAACCAGCAGCAGGACGGCTTCAAGGTCGCGGACATCAGCAGCCCGGACCGGATGTCGCTGCTCGGGAAGTATACGTACCCGCATGGAAGCAGCGCCGCGAGCGCGGTGGGCACCTTCGCCGGCCGCGCGATTGCCTTCGAGCTGGGCCGGGGCGTGGGCGCGAGGCTGCGCGTGCTGGACGCGAGCGAGCCCGCCTCCATCCAGAAGATTGGCGAGTACGGCCTGCGCCACGTCGTGTCCCCGCGCGGCCTGGAGCTGCGGGGCCGCCGCCTCTATGTGACGTATCACCAGGAGGGACTGCGCGTGCTGGACGTGTCCCTTCCCACGCGCGTGCGCGAGGTCGCGTGGTTCAACACGTACCGCGAGACGGACGCGGGCCGTGGAGATTCGCTGGAGGAGGGTGCCACCGGACTCCACGTTCCCGGGGATGGCCGTGTCTACGTGGTGGATACGGCGCGTGGATTGCTCGTGCTGAATGAGCCGCCGTAGGCAACGGCTTTTTGTCAGCCGCCCCGCGCTCTGGATATACAGATGAAGCCATGCGCGCCTCTGGCCGGAAGGCGCGTGCCTTGGAGTGGCAATGTCTTCCTGGATGATGCGTTTGACGGGAGCCGCGGGCGTGACCTGCATGCTGGCGCTGGTTGGCTGTGGCTCTGATGAGCAGGCGCCGTGGGACGGGAGCTCTTCGGCGCTGGAGGAGTATGGGGACTGGGCGGACACCGGCCCCTACGCGAGCTGCTCCATGAACCAAGGCGCGGCGGACCCGTGTGCCGCGTCCGTGGAGGCCTACGACCTGAGCGGGTGCCATCGCTCGACGCTCGGTGGGGTGGACCGCAAGGGCATCTACCGCCTCAAGATTCGCTACCCCATCATGGACGATACCGGGGACTTCAACGGGTACTACGGCGTGGGCTCGAGCATCCGGTTCGGTGAGGATGGGGCACCGGTGAGCGTCCTGGGGTACCCCGCCGCCGACTGGCAGACGGATGCCCAGACCTTCATCGTCAGGGGACAGCGCTCCGCGCCGGGCAGCCGGCTCTTCACGGGCTATACCCTCGTCGGCTGCGAGGCCCCCTCTCCCTGGGTGCTCACGGGCTGCTACACCTACTGCGCCTCCGGGGTTCCCCTGTACGACGCCACCTTCCGCGCCGAGCGCTTGGTGTGGGGCCGCGCGGAGCCAGAGTCCTCGGGTGGCCTCCGGCCCGTCTCCGAGTCCCCCGTGGACCTGGGCGTGCCCGTGGATATCTACGTCGCGAAGGACCACGCGTACGTGGTGTCCATCAACGGAAGCGAGGTGACGGGCGGGCTCACGGTGTTCGACGTGAGCGACCGGGCGCACCCCGTGTTCAAGACGTCCATCAGCATCCCGGGGGACAGCTACTGGAATGGGGTGTGGTCGAAGGGGGATGCGCTCTATGTCGCCAGTGGCGCCTCGGGCGTCATCATCTTCGACATCTCGAATCCCGGCGCGCCGGCCTTCGTGCGCAACGTCCCGGGGGGCGCGGCCCTCGACGTGCACACGGTGCTGGTGGACGGAGACCGGCTCTATGCCATGTCACCGTCGCCCAACGCGGAGACGCTCATCTTCGACGTGTCCACGCCGCTGGAGCCCCGGCTTCTCGGGCGGCATGTGCTCGGAGTGATGGGCTACCCGCATGACGCCTTCGCCTATGGGAATCGGCTGTACATCAGCCATGGGACGGGCGGGTACCAGGTGGTCGATGTCACCGACCCAGCCAACGTGAAGCGCCTGGGGGGCTACTGGTTCGAAGGCGTGTTCGCCCACCACAACGCCGTGGGCACCTTCGCGGGCCAGACGATTGCCTTCGAGGGCGGCGAGCGCATGGGCGCCCACGTGCGCGTGCTGCAGGTGGATGACCCGGCGCACATCGTGAAGATTGGCGAGTTCAAGCTCCGCGACGTCACGTCCGTGCACAACCTCATCCTCAAGGACCAGCGGCTGTACGTCGCGTGGTACCAGGAGGGCGTGCGCGTGCTGGACGTGTCCAATCCCACGAAGCCGCGCCAGGTGGCCCACTTCAACACCTTCCGAGATACGGACCCGAGGTCAGGCACGGGGATGTACGATGGCGTGCTCGGCATCCGCGTCCCCGGCGACGGGTACGTGTACGCCGTCGACGACGTGCGCGGGCTGTTCATCTTCAAGGAGCCGTAGCGCGGACGTCAGCGTCTGGAGGTGGGGTTGGGAGGCCCGGACTTGAGTTGCTTCAGTTGCCGCTCCGAGGCCGCGCTGCGCGAGTCCGTGCGTTGTTGAAGCCTCGCCTCCCCACAACCACGCCGGGACGCTCCCGCCACCCCGTGCTCCGTCTCCACCGCGTGGTGTCTTTCTGAAGCTCCTTCAGCAACTCCTCCACTCGCCACGCCGCCCATTCCTCCAGCACCTTCGGCAAATCATCGATACGAGCAGCAAATGAACTCGTAGTGGGTGACTTGCCAGGAAGAGCGGCCATCACCCACTCCCGTTCCTCCTGCGTCATCCCATCCCACTCTGCCTGGGATGGAGCCATGGGAAAGCCGTCCTCGTCCAGCTTCAGCTCACGCTTCATGGCATGAAGCATGTCGAGCACAACCCTGGAGGTCAATCATCATCAATACGACCTCTAGCATCCACACAGCCCGCGCAGCCCTTCTCACGTCTCGATGCGATTCCGCCCGTTCGCCTTGGCCCGATAGAGCCTCGTATCCGCGGCCTTCAGCAACTCCTCCACGGAAGCACCGTCCGCGGGTGACACAGCGATGCCCGCGCTGAACGAGATGCGGAACGACTCTCCCGCGTCTCCGTCGAACGTCATCCCCGAGAGCTCCGCCGCCGTGCGCGACAGAATCTCCTTCGCGCTCGCCGCCGTCTCTCCCAGCAGCGCCACCACGAACTCCTCGCCACCCCACCGTCCGCGCACGTCCTCCCGACGGAACCGCGCACCAAGCAACCGCCCCAGCCGCGTCAGCACCCGGTCTCCCGCGAGGTGCCCGTACTTGTCGTTCACCTGCTTGAAATGGTCCACGTCCAGGAAGCCCACCGCCAGCGGCTTCCCCAGTCGCTGTGACTCCGCGAGCCTCGCCCTCATGCCGTCCACGAACGGCCGGCGCAGCAACAACCCCGTCAGCGCGTCCCGCTCCGCCCGCTCCTTCGACAACCTCGAGCGCTCCAGCCGCGCCTGCACGCGCGCCCTCAACTCCTCGCGCAGCACCGGCTTCGACAGGTAGTCGTCCGCTCCCGCCTGGAACGCCGCCAGCCGGAACTCCAGCCCCACGTGCGCCGTAATCAGCAGCACCGGCAGCTCCTGCCACTCCGGCGTCGAGCGCAGAATCCGGCACAAATCGAACCCGCTCGGCCCCGGCATCTGCACGTCCAGCAACAGCAAATCCGGCCGGTGCTCCGACAGCGCCTCCATCAGCCCGTGCGCGTCTCCGAGCCCCACCACCTCGATGCTGTCGCTCGCCAGCGCGTGCGTCAGCGCCGCAATCGCCTCCGGGTCGTCATCCACCACCAGCACCCGTGCGCGCTCCGGACGCCGCGCCGCCACCATGCGCTCCGCCGCCGCCGTGAAGTCCTGCGACGTAAAGGGCCTCGGCAGGAACAGCGACGCTCCCGCGTGCGCCGCCGCCACCCGGTCCTCCAGCGCTCCGCTCGCTCCCGTGAAGGCCAGCGGCAACAACCCCAGCCCCTCCTCCCCTCGCAGCGCGTGCGCCGCCGTGATGCCACCCAACGGCCCGCCCAGGTGCATGTGGATGAGCACTCCATCCACCCACTGCCTCCGAGCCACCGCGCACGCCTCCTCCGCCGTGCGCGCCGTCAGCACCCGCACCACGTGCGCGCGCCCCAGCCGCTCCGCATCCGCCAGCACCGCCGCGTCCCCGTCCACCACCAGCAGCACGCCCTCCGTCGGCAGCACCGGCGACGGCGTCTTCGCCGGCATGGGTGCGGGCTTCACCGGCACCGACGCCTGCGCCGCCACGTCGCGGAAGGCCGTGTCCATCGCCGCCACATCCAGCGCTCCACCCTCGCGCGCCGGCTTCAGCACCAGCTCCAGCCGGCCCGCCGCGGAGCTCACCTCCGCGAAGCCGTAGCTCCCCGCCGTGCCGTGCAACTTGTGGACAACCGTGTACGCCTCCTCCAGCGCCTCCTTGTCCCCCGCGCGCACGCGGCCCAACAGCGCCTCCAGCCCGGACACCTTCTCGCGCAGCTTCGCGCCGTACTCCGCGTTCAGCGCGGCGAGGCTCGCGGCCAGGTCGTCTCCCTGCGCCTCCACCTCCTCCATCGCTTCGGGCGGCGGAGGCGGCGGCGTGACGGGCGCGAAGAGCTGCGCCACCCAGACGAGCAGCTCCTCCGGCTTGTAGGGCTTGTGGATGATGCGCGCCACGCGGAGCTGCCGAGTCAGCAGCTCGTGGCTCTTCAGGTCCTTCCAGAAGGCGGACGCGAAGAGGATGGGCAGGTCCGGGTGCGTCTTGCGCAGCTCGCGGATGAAGTCCGCGCCCGTCATGCCCGGTAGGAGGCCATCCACAATCGCCGCGTCCACCGGCACGCGCGAGAGCACGGCCTCCGCCTCGGCGGCGGTGCGCGCGGGCTCCACGCGATAGCCCTTCTCGCGCAGGAACGTGGACACCAACGTCTGCAAATCCTTGTCGTCCTCGAGGAACAGGAGCGTCCGAGTGCTGCTCATATGAAACCCTTCAGACCTTTCTCGCCGCCGCCGTCGCGGAATCCCGCCGCGCCAGCAGGCCGTTGAGGAGCTCGCGCACGGAGGACACCAGCTCGTCCTCCGAGGAGCGCGCCTTCGTGAGATGCCGGGTGATACCCAGCGTCAGTTGCCGCTCGTCCGTGCGGGACAGCTCGCGGCCGGTGAAGACAATCAATGGCGTGGTGCGCCCCTTGCCCTGGCGGAGGATGTCCACCACCTCGAAGCCATCCAGCCGGGGCAGGCCCACGTCCAACACGATGAGGTCCGGCGTCGTCTCGCGCGCGAGTGCCACCGCGCTCTCTCCGTCCGCCGCCTCGAACACCTGCACGCCGCCCAGCCGCTCCAGCTGCGCGCACAACACGCGCCGGGTGGCCGCGTCGTCGTCCACCACCAGCACGCGCGCCTGGCCGGGCTGCCGCATGGCGTAGCGCAGCGCCTTGAGCAGCCGCGTCTCCTCCAGCGGCTTCGTCATCCAGTCCACCCACATGGGCATGCCCACGCCCTCGCCCTCCGCCGAGCGCCCGGACAGCACCAGCACCGGCAGCTCGCGCGTGCGAGGCTGCTCGCGCAGGTTGCGCACCCACTCCAGCGCCTGCCCGTCCGGCATCTGCGTGTCCACCATCAGCGCGTCCGGCAGCCCCTCCTCCAGCGCCTTCGCCGCCTCCGAGAGGCTCGCTGCGCGCACCACGCGGTAGCCCTCGTTCGACAGCAGACCGCGCAGCAGCGTGGACAACTCCGCGTCCGCGGTGGCCACCAGCACGTTGTAGCGGGACTCGTCGCGAGGCACCGACGCGGGCGCCACCTGCACCTCGGGCTTCAGCGCGTCCAGCGCGAAGGTGAAGGTGGAGCCCTTGCCCTCCTCGCTCTCCACCTCGATGCGGCCACCGTGCTGCTCGACAATCGCCTGCGAAATCGCGAGCCCCAGTCCCGTGCCGCCCTTCGAGCGACTGTCCGAGGCGTCCAGTTGCTGGAAGCGCCCGAAGAGGCGGCTGCGCTGCTCGGGAGGAATCCCCGGCCCCTGGTCCACCACGCTGAAGCGCACCCGCCCGCCCTCGACATCTCTCACGCGCACCACCACCGCCGAGCCTCGCGGAGAGAACTTCACCGCGTTGGACACCAGGTTCGTGAGCACCTGGATGAGACGGTCCCTGTCGCCACGGATGCGCGGCGCGCCCTCCACGTCCGAGCGCAGCGCCACCCCGGCCCCGTCCGCCATGCCCTGCACTCCGGAGAGCGTGGCCTCCACCAGCTCCACGCACTCCTGCGGCGCCAGCTTCAGCTCCAGCTTCCCCGCCTCCATCTTCTCCAGGTCGAGGATGTCGTTGATGAGGCGGATGAGCCGCTCGGTATTCGTTCGAGCGATTCGCACCATGTCGAGCGCCTGCGCGGGCAGCTCGCCCATGATGCCGCCCTCCAGCAGGCCCAGCGAGCCGCGGATGGAGGTGAGCGGCGTGCGCAGCTCGTGGCTCACGGTGGAGATGAACTCGTTCTTCATCCGCTCCACGGCCTTGCGCTCGGTGATGTCTCGCACGAAGACGGTGATGCGCGACGCGCCCTCCCCGGGCACGCGGGCCAGCGTCAGCTCCGCGGGGAACACGGTGCCGTCCACGCGCTGGCACTGCGACTCCAATCGGGTGGAACGGCCCGCGGGCGCCTCCAGCGCGGCGGCCACGCGCTCGCGCTCACCGGCCGGCAGCGACGCGGGCAGCGCCAGCGTCAGGAAGTCCTTCCCCACGCCCTGCCCGCTGGCCAGCCGCAGGGAACGCTCTGCGGACGGGTTCAGTTCCAGCAGGCGGCCCTCTCCGTCCAGCAGGAGGATGCCGTCCGCCGAGGCGTCCAGAATCGCCGCCTTGCGCGCCTCGCTCGCGCTCAGCTCCGCGTTGGCCATGGACAGCGCGGCGGTGCGCTCCTCCACGCGCTGCTCCAGGCCTTCACTGAACTCGGCCAGCTCCTTGCTGGCGCGCGCCAGCCGCACCAGCACCACCACCACGTACCCGCCCAGCAGCAGCGACACCACGAAGAAGACCACGCGCGAGCGCTCGTTGCGCCCCTGGGCCCGCTCGTAGAGCTGGAGGTACGTGGTGATGAGGCGCTCCGCCTGCGTGCTCGCGGTGCGCTCCAGCAGGGCCTGCAACGCCGCGTTCGCCTCGCGCCGCTCGCCTCGCGCGTCCGCGTCGCGCGAGCGGGCCAGCAGCGCCTCCGCCTCCTTGAGCGCGCGCTCGTACGCATCCAGCGACGCGGTGAGCGTCTGGCTGTCCTCGTCCGTCAGGAAGGAGGGGAAGTCGCGCAGCGCCTCCGCGCGGGCCCGCAGCGCGGCGAAGTCCGACGCGTCCGAGCCGTGCACCTCGGGCAACCCCTGGCGCGCGCGCAGCACGTCCAGCTCCAGTTCGGCGCTGGCCACGCGGAGCTGCCGCAGGGACGTGCGGTAGCGGTCGTTCTCCGCCACCGCCCACGGACGCCCCACGATGAACAGACCACACAGGAGCAGCAGCGCGCCCGCCGCCAGCACCACCGACCGCCTGGACAGGCGCGTCTTCTTCATGCGGGCACCAGCTTGCGAATCTCCGCCGGCAGCGTCATGGGGTCGAACGGCTTGCCGATGACGCCCAGCGCGCCCAGTTCCAGATAGCGCGCCACCTCCTGCTTCTGGATTTTCGCCGTCATGAAGATGATGGGCGTGCTCGCGGTGGCCTCCTGCGCGCGCAGCTTGCCGAACGTCGTGGGCCCGTCCATGCCGGGCATCATCACGTCCAGCAGGATGAGGTCCGGCTTCTCCGCGGCCGCCTTCTCCAGCGCCTCCGCGCCGGAGGAGGCCAGCACCGTCTGCCAGCCGCCCACCCGGCTCAGGCTCAGGTTGCCGATGGTGCGGATGTCGTCCTCGTCGTCGACGAGCATCACCTTGCGCAGCGTGGTCATGGTTTCAGCCTCGGTCCGGGGTGCGGGGCGGGGTACGGATGCAGCGGGTTTCCGGATTCATTTCGCCTCTGGAGGGCATTCAGGCAAGTCGAACCAGAAGGTGGTGCCGGCGCCCGGGGCACTGGAAAAGTCCAGCGTGCCGCCCAGCCGCTCCACCAGCGCGCGAGCGATGCTCAGCCCCAGGCCCGTGCCCCCGCGCCGCCTCGAGTCCGAGCCGTCCGCCTGCGCGAACTTCTGGAAGATGCGGGCGCGGAAGCCGTCGGGCACGCCGGGCCCGCGGTCCTTCACGCTCACTCGCAGCGCGCCGGCCTGGCGGGACAGGGACAGGGTGACGGCCTCGCCTCGCGGAGAGAACTTGAGGGCGTTGGAGAGGAGGTTGGCCAGCACCTGCGCCAGCCGGTCCGGGTCCACCCGCGCGCGGGCTCCGGGCGCGTCCAGCAGCATCTCCACGCGCACGCCGTGCTCGCTCGCGTAGCCCTGGTGCGCGTCCGCCGCCTGGGCGAGCAGCGGCGCCAACTCCGCCACTTCCAGGCAGAGGTCCAGCTTGCCGGCCTCCATCTTGTCCAGGTCGAGGATGTCGTTGATGAGGCGGATGAGCCGGTCACTGTTCTTGTGCGCGATGCCCACCATCTCCGCCACCGGCGCGGACAGCGGCCCCGCGACTCCGCCGGCCAGCAGGCCCAGCGAGCCGCGGATGGAGGTGAGCGGCGTGCGCAGCTCGTGGCTCACGGTGGAGACGAACTCGTTCTTCAGGCGCTGCTGTTCTTCGAGGGCCTCGCGGGCCAGGCGCACGGTGACGGAGTCGAGCTCCAACTCCACCCACGCCGCCATGTCCGCGAGCGTGGCGCGGTCCGCGTCGGAGAACTCTCGCGGCTTCGAATCGATGAGGCACAGGGTGCCCACGCGGCTGCCGTCCGGGGCCCGCACCGGGTGGCCCGCGTAGAAGCGGACGAAGGGCTCTCCGACGACGAACGGGTTGTCGTGGAAGCGCGCGTCGCGCACGGCATCCGGCACCACGAAGGTGCTCGAGCCGAGGATGGCGTGGCCGCAGAAGGAGACGTCTCGCGCCGTCTCGGACGAATCAATGCCCACGCGGGCCTTGAACCACTGACGGCCCGCGTCGAGCAGCGACACCAGGGAGATGGGCACGCCGAACAGTCGCGCCGCGGTACGGACGATGCGGTCGAAGCGCTCCTCGGAGGGCGTGTCCAACACGCAGAGGCCACGCAGGGCCTGGAGGCGCCGGGCCTCGTCCGGGGGGAGTGGGGGCGGAGTCATGCGGAGCGCCCCCAGTGCTAGCCCACATGCACGCGGATGGGGAGAGGGCGACCGGCGGAGGCACGCTCCAAGCGGCGTCGGGCTGACGGGCAGGCGGGAGTTTTTATCTCCGAGCGGACGGGCGGGCAGAGCAGGGTCCGCCCGCCTGCCCCGGAAGAGAGCGCCTCACCGAGCCACGGTCCGTCCGCGCGGGCCGGCGTGTGCGGTGTACGGCTCGACACCGCCGCACGCCCACCGGCACCGCGACGGGCTCCTCCAAGGCACTGCCTGCCGAGCCAGAAGCCGCTGGAGTCCCACCGGAGACTGCCGCCCCGTCGAGGTCAGTGGACCTTGTAGCCAGCGCCGTGCGCGTCCTTGGGCAGGTCGTTCTCGCTCTGGAAGTCGTAGCGGCCGGACCCGTGCTTCTTGAGCTTGATGGACTTGACGTAGAAGTACCAACGGCCGGGGTACTCGGAGCTCGGGTCGGTCCACACGAAGTTGTGGACGATGGTGGCCCACGCCGTCGTCTTCTCGTAGCTCTTGTACCCGTTGGGCTTCCACTCGACCTTGCTGCCCGCCGCTGCCTTCTTCGGCCCGTAGAACGCATAGGTGTGGTTGGAGACGGGCTGGCCCTCGGGGTGGGCCTTGGAGTTGGGAGCCCCCTCCTCCGGCGCGGAAGGAGCTGGAGTGGCTTCGGGTTCCTGCGCGGCGGCCGTCGAGTCCACTCCACCCGCTACGAGCCATGCGGCGCACGACACCGCCAGGAAGGTGATTCTTCGCCTCATGTGGATACCCCCAGGATTGGCTGCCGGATAAGCGCGCGAGCCGTGTGCCTCGGTGATGGACCCACGGTCTGCGCAAGGCGCCATCGGCTGAACACATCGCGAGAAAGGGAATCCGCACGGAGGAGCGTCAAGGCTCACGCCGCGCTCACGGATGCCCCGGCGTACGTGTCTGACGTGCGTGCTAACAACAAGGTTGCATTTGACACCCAACATGCGCTGACTTCACCATCGACCTCGCAATGACAAACCAGCCAATGCCAGTGCGACTCGCGGGCGTCCTGCTCGCCTCTGTCTTCCTCTCCTTGACGGCATGCGGGGACGACGACTCTCCCGGGCCTGATGCCGGCTCGACCCCGGATGCATCCATCCGGGATGCGGGCACCGACGCAGGGTCCCAGACCGATACCGATGCCGGTGTCGACGCGGGCACTGACGCGGGCGTCGACGCGGGCGACAACGACGCGGGTGTCGACGCGGGCACGGATGCAGGCGCCGATGCAGGCACTGATGCGGGGACCGATGCTGATGCAGGCACGGACGCGGGCACCGATGCAGGCACCGATACCGATGCAGGCACGGACGCGGGCACCGATGCGGGGACCGACGCTGGCACTGATACCGATGCAGGCACGGACGCGGGCACCGATGCGGGGACCGACACCGATGCAGGCACGGATGCGGGGACCGACGCGGGCTCCGATACCGATGCAGGCACGGATGCGGGGACCGATACCGACGCAGGCACGGATGCGGGCACCGATACCGATGCAGGCACGGACGCGGGGACGGACGCGGGCACCGCCGAATGTGGCGATGGCGTGTCCCAGGCCTCGGAGCAGTGCGATGACGGCAACGTCACCTCGGGCGACGGCTGCAGCACGGTGTGCACCGTGGAACCCGGCTACAACTGCCCGGTGTCCGGCGGCCGCTGCCGCGCAGCGCAGTGCGGTGACGGCATCATCGCCGGCGACGAGGAATGCGAGGACGGCAATACAGTGGCCGGTGACGGCTGCAGCGCCGTGTGCCGCCTGGAGGAAGGCTACAAGTGCCCCACCGTCGGCCAGGCCTGCCAGCCCACGGTGTGCGGCGACGGCGTGATTGAGGGCACCGAGGAATGCGATGACGGCCCCAGCGGCGTCCACGACATGGGCGATGGCTGCTCGCCCCTGTGCAAGAAGGAGCCGCAGTGCACCAACGGCGTCTGCACGGCCACGTGCGGCGACGGCGTAATGCTGCCCAACAGCACCGCCGAGGAGTGCGACGACGGCAACACCCGCGCCAACGACGGCTGCTCTCCGACGTGCAAGCTGGAAGAGGGCTTCTTCTGCACCGTCGTCGAGGAGGACCCGCCGCAGATGGTGACCATCCCCACCGTCTACCGCGACTTCCGCGGCCATGACCTGCCGGCCACCTCCACCCTGCCGTGGGGACACATCGACTTCGAGAACAAGAACTCCGCCGAGACGGGCATCGTGGCGTCCACCCTGGGCGCGAACGGCAAGCCCGTGTACGCGAAGGAGAATGTGAGCTCCGCCACCACCCACGGCAAGGCGTCGTTCGACCAGTGGTACCGGGATGTCGTCAGCGTCAACAAGACCGTCGTCGGATATCTGGAGCTGGCGCGCCAGTCCGACGGCTCGTACGTGTTCGACGACCCGACCTTCTTCCCACTCGATGGCAAGGGCTGGGTGGCCTCGGGCGACGAAATCTCTCGCCCCGACAACGTTGACGGCACGCCACGCAACTTCAGCTTCACCAGCGAGGCCCGCTACTGGTTCGAGTACAAGGGCACCGAGGTGCTCGCCTTCCGCGGCGACGACGACGTCTGGGTGTTCATCAACAAGAAGCTGGCGATGGATTTGGGCGGCGTGCACGGCGCGCAGACGGGCACCATCGTCCTGTCCCAGGAAGCGGCCGACCTCGGCCTCACGGTGGGCGGCATCTACGAAGTCGTCGTGTTCCAGGCCGAGCGCCACACCGTCGGGTCCTCGTACAAGCTCACCCTCAACAACTTCACCACCCGCCGCACCGTGTGCATCACGAGCTGTGGCAATGGCATCGTAGACTCGGGTGAGGAGTGCGACGACGGCGTGAATGACGGCGGCTACGGCCAGTGCGCCCGCGGCTGCGTGTGGGGCCCCCGCTGCGGCGACGGCACCCTCCAGCCCGAGAGCAGCGAGGAGTGCGACGACGGCAACACCACCAGCAGGGACGGCTGCAGCGCCACCTGCAAGCTGGAGCTTGGCTGAGCGCCGAGGCGTCAGCTCGGCGGAGCGGTGAAGTCCCCGGCCGCTGCCGCCGCATCAGCGGGTGAGGCTCCCTCCAGCGGGAGGGAGCCGAGGGGATGAAGTGCAAGAAGGCGGGGTTGGGCGGGTGAACCCGTTGGAGCACTGTGAGCGTGGAGCGGCCTTCAGTCAGGCATGGTGGTGCTCAGCCCGGGCGCTGCACTGCCGGTCAGGCTTCCTCGTCGGGGAGGAGCGTCAGGAGTAGCTCGTCGTCGGGGCCGCGCGGGCGCCAGCCCGCAGGCGGTGGATTGGCGCGGAGTGCGGCCATGACCCGGTCAGCGCGCTCCTGATAAGACTCGGGTATGTCGGCGGACCAGCAGCCGAGCGCCTTGGCGACATGGAAGCGATTTGCGTCGTCTAGCACGGCCGGCCAGCCGTTCGGGAGGCTCTCAGCCAACTCGCGCACGAGCACATCGCGCACAAACCGAGTGACCTGCTTGCGCCGCTCCGCCTCAACGAGCAACCCCGTCAATACCTGTACGCCCGCGACATCATCCTTGCCAAGTTCCTCGGCAAGCTCATTCAGCGGGACAGCAGGACGCGCTTCGGCAAAGGCCGTCAGCGAATCGTAGCCCCTCTCACGAACCCGGTCGTACAAACGGACCCTCCAGTTACCCTGCCAGGAACGGCCGTCGGTCATCGCCCTCTTCCTGGAGTGAAGTTCATGGGGATGTCGTAGCGCCGCATGCGCTCCGCCACGATGTTCAGGATCTCGTTGCGCGTCAACATCCGGCCAACCTCTCTCTCTGCATTGGTCAGGACCCGCATGATCATCTGGTTCCACTCGTTGGGCCACATCCGCCCCAGGCGCCAGTCGCCACCGCCGTGAATCGCTTCGTGGTGCGCCTTTTCCAGTTGGACACAGAAGTTGTCGATGTCCATGTCGCCCTCGAAGCCGCGCTGCTCGAACCATGCGCGGCGCTCTCGCGGCATGACGTGGTGCAGAGGGTTCTCGGACATGCCCGCCCCGGCTCTGCCCGTCTCGTGCATGCCGCGAACTTCGGGACTGTCCCCCAGCGCGTCGCGTACACCGTCCGGCAGGTCCCCGTTCGACTGCGCCATCAGCACCTGCCCGCCATGGATGCGGACCGCGGCGCTCACGGCGGGGATGGAGATGACGCCCGCCTGCACGAGACGTCGAATCATCTCCACCCACTCGGCGGAGACGACGAGCTGCGAGCCGGCCATGACACCGCCCGAAGTCATGACGAGACTCACGCCGAGCGTCGCCGGCGCGGCTGGCGGCAAGCGAGGCAGTGACATCTTCAGCGCCGAAATCATGGTGACCATGTCCACGAGCTGCATCACCGCCATGAGCTTTTCGCTGCTCTCCATGGACTTGCGCGCGCGGTCACGGATGGAGCCGAATTCGCGGGCGAGCTGCCCCATCAATTCGGGCATTGCCGTGGCCGCTTCCTCCGCCCTCTCGGCGTCTCCGGACGCGAGTGCTTCCATGGTGGGCGCTATCCGCTGCTGCACCCGATGCATGTCCACGAGCAAGGTCTCGACTCCGCAAGTGGGGCACTCGCGGAGAACGACGTCCGCAAGCTGGAGGAAGTCGAGCCATGCGGCCAGCAGCATGGAGCCGAACATGGCCGACTGAAGGCGCGGGCCCGTCATCCGGAGGATGCCCAGTTCCATGTCCACGTCGCCAACCTCCTCGGCAACCGCCACCAGTGCCGTCGTGCCGCCGACCGCGCCTCGCAACCAGGGCAATTGGTTGGAGCCGTAATCCAGGTAGCGTGAAAAGGCCCCGTTGAAGCCAGTCAGGGTCCGGTTCCCCAGGCTCGCGGGTGGACGACTGGCCAGCTTCGAGAGTGCGCTGGCGATGGTGTCCGTGGAGCCCTTCACGTCATCCACCGCCTCGAGCACCGCGTCCCGCGCCTGTGAGGCACTCGCGGCAGTGCCACCCGCCACGCCGCCCGAGGCGGCCCCTGTCAATCCACCCTGTGGCGCTTTGCGACGCATCAACCGACGTTGAATCGCATCCCCCGCGATGGAAGGCGGTGAAGCCTCCCAGGAATGCGGGGGCACCTCATGCGGTGGTTGCGTCAGTGCCGGCGGTACGCGCGGCATGTAGCGCAGGCCTCCGCTTCGGCTCGGGGCTAGCGACTGTGACGCGCAGCTCGTGGAGAGCATGGCCACGCACAGCAGCAGGACGTCAGCGCGCATTGTCCACCCCCAGGTCCACGTGCTGAAAGAACTCGTAGGCGGTGTCGCCATGGCGGAAGAGGACGACACCCTCGGGGGCCCCGGGGTCGAACACGTCAGACATGGAGGCGGCTCCGTGCGGCGCGTGCCCGGCGGTGGCAGCGCAAGGACAGACGGAACGCTACCCGCGCCCTCCTTCAACCTGAAGGATGCGTCAGGTTCCGCAGCTGCGCTTGCTCATTCTGGACCGTGCGCCCCGCATGACCGAGCCACAATCGCCGCGAGAGCCGGCCCCGCACGGAGGACGCCGGGACGACCCGATGATGCTCGACCATGAGCCATCGAGAGCTCGCCGCGCTCGCACGCGTGCCCCGCCCCGGCGGTCCTTCACATCATCGTTGGAGCGGCGCTACGCCGTCGCGCGGCGCTTGCGCGCGGGCCGCACGGGAGCGGCATTACCGGAGCGTGGCATCACCGTGACGACGGCGTTCACCACCCGCGACACCGCGCGCAGCTGCGCGGGCTCCAAATCCCGAAGCTTGCGCGTCATGCGGCGCAGCTCCAGCGGGTCCTCCTGCGCGGCCTTGCGAGGGGCCAGCGGCACCGGCGCGCCCGAGCGACCCACGCCGAGCAGCGTGTCCGCGGACACCTGCAGCACGTCACACAGCCGGCGGAGCGTCTGCGCGCGGGGCAGCATCTTCCCGCGCTCCATCCGGCTGTAGACCTCCATGGCCATGCCCATGCGCTCGGCCACGTCGCCCTGGGTGAGCCCCAGACGCTGGCGGGCCTCGCGAGCGGCCGCTCCCAGCAGGATTGCGAGCTTGTGGTCGACGGGCTCACGCATGGCGGATGAGCGTCGCATGGCCCTCCGGGCACGCAAGTTTCCCGCCCTGCTGCATGCGCCGTGGACTATCTCCGCAGCAGGCCGAGCGCGCCGTGGACGACCTGGGACACGGCCCGGAGCTGCTCGGCGTCCAGCACCCGGAGCGCGCGCACGAGCCGGCGCAGACGGGGCGGGTCCTCGCCCGGCGCGGAGGTGGGAGCGGGCTCCTCCGCGGGGACATCCATGGCCTCCACATCCAACCCCAGGAGCACGTCCGCGCCGATGCGCAGCACCTGGCAGAGGCGCCGGAGCGTGGTGACGCTGGGCAGTACCTTGCCGCGCTCCATGCGGCTGTAGACCTCCATGGCGATGCCCACGCGCTCGGCCACGTCCGCCTGGGTCAGCCCGAGCCTCACCCGCGCGGCCCGCGCGGCCGTCCCCACGGTGATGGCCAGTTCCTCGTTCATCGTCCTCGCGCCTCTCCCGGATGAGAACCGTTACGTCCCATGGCGGGAACCCTACCGTCCAAGGCAGGAGACTACCCGAAGAGGCGTCCCACGTGCTATGGACCTCACAGGTTGAATTCACATGCCACGCACGATGCCACCTGTCTTCATTTTCAGACGAACCCTGGACCTCCGACATCCTCCCGCTTCCACCCCGCGTGCAGGGAGAGGAATCCCATTGACTCGCCTCTTCCCGCAGCGGCTGTTCGCACGCGCCGCCGTGACCTGGGACGTCGGGCTCGGGAAGCGCCCACGCGCCGGGCTCGAGCTCGGGAGGTTCGCGCCATGACGCCGCAGCCCGAGGACATGCACCCGCTGCTGCTGCGCAACTCGGAGGAGATTGGCGCCTTCCGCATCGTCCGGAGGCTCGCCATCGGGGGTTACGGCGCCATCTTCCTCGCCGAGTCGGAGACGCGCCGGCCCGTGGCGCTCAAGTTCGCACTGCAAGGCCCCACCTCGGAGGACGACGCACGCGTGGACGCACGCACGATGAAGGAAGCCCACGTGCTCATGCGACTGATGCACCCCAACGTGGTGGAGCTGCTGGGCTATCGCCGCTGGCCGGACGCGCGCGATGGCTACCTGGTGCTCATCCTCGGCTATGTGGAAGGGCCCACGCTGTCCCAGTGGGCCGTGCGCTCGAGCCCCACGGCCCGGCGCGCGGTGGAGGTGTTCTCGCAGGTGGCGCTCACGTTGGACACCATCCACCGCGAGGGCGTGCTCCACCGCGACATCAAGGGCAGCAACATCATCATCCGTGTCTCGGACGGACAGCCGGTGCTGGTGGACTTCGGCTCGGGGGAGCATGCGTGCGCGGCCGTGATTACCGAGGGCAGCCTGCCCCCGGGCACACCGAGCTACCGCAGCCCCGAGGCCCTGCGCTTCTGGACGGGGACGCGAGAGCCGGGCACGCGGTACCAGTTCCAGCCCACGGATGACCTCTACTCGCTGGGGCTCGTGCTCTACGAGGTGCTCACCGGTGGCTTCCCCTACCCCGCCAACATGTCGCCCTCCGCGCTGCTGGCCAGCATCGAGTCGGCGGAGCCGAAGCCACCGTCCGAGGTCAACCCGCGAGTCCCCGCGGCGCTGGACTCCATCGCGCTGCGCCTGCTGCACAAGCACGCGGAGGACCGCTACCCCACGGGCGCGGAGCTGTACGGCGCACTGAGCGCGGCACTGGAGACGGCGGATGCGTCCTGGGACGAGCCGCTCTTCCCGCCGCGCCCGCTGCAGGACGCCGTCACCGAGGAGTCCGAGGAGTTCTTCGACGGCGACGAGGAGGCGCGCGACCTGCGCCGCTGGATGCGCGCTCCGGAGCAGCCGGGTGGAGACTGGGACACGGACACGCTCCCTCCTTCGCGTCGGCGCACGCCGGCCACCGAGCCCGGGCCCCTGGCTCCGGAGGAGCGGCGGCCCGCGCTGTGGCAGCTGTGGCTCCAGAGGAGGTTGGGGACGCTGAGGCGGGGACTGGCCGCGCTGCGCTCCCGGAAGCGGCACTGAGCGCAGGCGGAGGTCCAACCCACGACCCTCCAGGTTGAATCATCATCATCCAACTCAGGAGGTTCCCTGCGGGCCTGCATTCGTGCTACCTCAGGAGTCGAGCAGTCCCAACTCGACTTCACAGGTCCAGAGGCAGGAGATGACGACGCCCGACACGACGACGGAGGAGATTCCCGGAGTCCCTCGCCGGCCACGGGTGCTGTTCACCGTGGGAGGCACGGCATTCGAGTTCGTCCGCAAGCTGGAGGTCCGCTCCACCGGCGAGCTCCTCATGCTCGCCCGGCGGCGCTACCGCGGCGGGCTCGGAGGTCCGGTGGTGGTGAAGCGCCTCAGCAACCCGGCCAGCTTCGTCGAGCGCCGCAGGCTCGTCGAAGAGGTGGAGCTCACCTTCCGGCTCAACCACCCCAACATCGCCAAGGTGTACCACCTGAAGCTCTACCGAGGCGCTCCGCACGTGGTCATGGAGTACGTCGAGGGCCGCTCGCTCGACACGGTGCTCAACCTGGCCGCCATGCGGCGCAGCCCCATGTCCCCCGCCTTCGCCGCCCATGTCACGTCCGAGGTCGCCGAGGCCCTGCACCACGCCCACTGCCTCACGGATGACCTCAACCGCCCGCTCCACATCGTCCACCGCGACGTGAGCCCCCGGAACATCCGCGTGGGCATCCACGGTGAGGTGAAGCTCACCAACTTCACCGCCGCCGCGTCCACGCTCACCGGCCGCGAAGTCACCAGCCGCCCGCTCGTGAAGGGCGACATCACCTATGCGTCACCCGAGGCGCTGCGGAGGGCGCCGGTGGATGCGCGCTCGGACCTGTTCTCCCTGGGGCTGGTGCTGCTGGAGCTCCTCACCAGCCGGCACCCGCTCATGGTGGAGGACACGGTGCCCGTGCCTCCGCTGCAGCCCGAAGGCGGCGAGGAGGCGAAGCCCCTGGAGGCCCAGGGCCCCACCTGGATGCCGGTGAACGAGGTGGCCGCGAGGATGGTGCGCCTCGGCTCCGAGCAGGTGGCGCGGCTCGCGGTGAGCCTGCCGGAGGACCTGCGGGACATCGTCCTCCGCGCACTGAGCCAGGAGCCGGCACAGCGCTTCCAGTCGGGCGAGGAGATGGCGGCGGCCCTGCGCGCCTGGCTGCGCGCCCACGCCCCGGGCTACGGACGGCACGACGCGGCGGAGGAGCTCGCCCGCGCGGCCAGGGAGGCCACGGCCCGGCGCAACCAGGCGGAGCTGCTCGAGGGCGGCCTGCACCCGGAGGGGCTCACCGCCGAGGAGGCCGCGGTTCCCCTGGAGCCGGAGCCTCCTCCGGCGAGCACCGCGCCAGAGGAGACCGGAGACCCGAGCGCACCGGAGCCCATGTCAGGAGGCCAGACGAGCCCCGAGGACGAAGACCCGGAGCCCTGAGCCCTACCGCCCGAACACACCCAGCACCATCAGCACCACCAGCACGAGGAAGAGCACCCCTGCCACCACCGCCGCCACACGCCATCCGGAGATGGGGGCCTCGCCGAGGACGACTCCGGCGTCCTGCCCGTGCACCACCACGCGGTACGCCTTGCCCTTGTACCGGTACGCGAGCACGTACGCGGGCAAGGCAACCCGCGTGGTGTGCAGGCTGGAGAGGGCCACGGCGACATGGACGTTCCGGAAGCGCCGGCCGGGGATGACTCCCTGCTGGAGCCGCTCTCGCGACAGCCGCTCCACCGCCTCCAGCACCGTGCGCCGCGCCCCCGAGCGCGTGGCCTCGAAGCGCTCCACGTGCGCGCCCTCGGGGCCTCGCGGCGCGCCTTCCGCCGTGTCCCGCCGGTAGTGCGGCGCGAGCGCCTCGCACTCCTTCACCTTCAGCCCCTTCGAGGCGGGCACGGCGACGTTCTCGAAGTCGAAGTGCGTGCGCCCCGCGTGCGGCGCCCAGTTAGAGCGCCCCGAGCCCGCATCCGAGTCCGCCGTCCAGCTCGCGTCCACGCCCGCCTGGAAGCTCCACGCCGGCCACCACACCGGGCGCAGCGACTCCACCGCCGCCTCCTCGGCCAGCCCCTTCGGACGGAAGAAGCCGCCCTTCCCCAGGAAGGCCATCAGCGCGCCGCGCGCCGCCGACGGCTCCACCGTGAAGGGCAGCCATACCTGCGCCTGCTCCACCGGGTCCGCCGTCGTCTCCACGCGTGTCGTCGAGCCGCAGTAGTCACACCTCGGCGCCTTCGCCTCGACGGAGTACTCCATCGCCGCGCCGCAGTTCTCACAGCGCACCACCCGCGCCGCCTCGCGCTCCACCGCACCGTGCTCGGGAGGCGGCGTGGGCAGCCCGCAGATGGGGCAGCGCAAATCCTCCGCCTCCAGCGCGCTCGCACAGCGCCGGCACGGCGCCGCCATGGGCACGGCCGCGCTCACCGTCCACCTCCCTGCGACAGCAGCCACGCCACGGCCACCAGCGCCAGCACGGCGAGGACCGCGAGCGTCACCTTCCACGCGGAGAGGGGCGCCTTGCCGTGCACCTCGCCTGTCTGCCCATTCACCAGCACCCGCAGCGGTGGCTCCCCTTCCGCGTAGCGCACGGCCAATACCCAGACGGGCAGCAGGCACACGTCCAATGCCTCCCAGTCCAGGCGCGACTCGTGTTGCAGCTCGCGGTGCGAGTCCCCCGGCATGAAGCGGCCCAGCCGCTCTCCCACCAGCTCCTCTGCTTCCTTGCGCGCCTGCACGAGGCACTGCTCGCGGGTGAGGGACGGCTCCTCGGCCACCCAGCCGGAGATGAGGGCCGGCGTGTACCTCGCGAGGCCTCGCAAGTCGAAGGGCTCCAGCGCCTCCAACTCGTCATTGCGCAGGCCGGTGGACGCGGTGACGAGCACGTCCGCCACGTACCCCTTCAGCTCTCCGGACAGGGAGCGCCACTCGGTGCGCGTCACCGTGCGGGTGCGCGTCACCGTCTTCCCGTTCTCCGTCGTCGTGTACGTCTCCTGCTCCTGGTAGTCCTCGCCGATGGAGGCGCGGAAGCGCGCGTGGGCCAGCACGCTGTACAGGTACGCGGGCACGTAGACGCCGCGCACCTCGCCGGGCTCGGCGGTGCGGATGCCCGAGCGCGTGAAGCGGCTGCGCGTCTTCAGCCACCGCGCCACGTGCTCCTTCGCGGCGCCGTGCGTGACGGTGAAGCCGAGCGCGAAGACGGGCTCCGGAACGCCGGGCACGGGCGGGCGCTCCACCACGTTGGGCGCGGCGCAGTACGGACACCGCGTGGTGCGCAGCGAGGCCTCCACCACCAACTGCGCACCACACGACGGACAGCCCAGGTGCAGCCTGGGCCCGGCCACCGCGGACGTCGTCTCCCTCGACTGCTCGACCATGCGCGCTCCCCCGTCCCGTTGGAGTTTCCGGCGGCAGCCTACTGCGGGAGACGCATTTCAGTGCGCGGCCGTCACCTCGTGGACAGGACACCGGGAGGACGCCACCGGCGCAATCGCATACACGGCGGGCACGGAGGCCCCTCAGGACGGGCGCACGCCCGCCCGCCTGCCCTCCGGACGTCACTGCGGGACCGAAGGCCCCATTGCGGCTCGCATTCCCAGGCACGACCGTAGGGTGACGGAGGACTTCGACATGGCCGAGCGCGACAAGAAGCAGCCAGGCATCCAGCCCCCGGAGGACTACTACGGGCGCGAGACAGGTCCCCGGCATGGGGGCCCAAAAGACGAGGAGAAGCGGACCGGAACGCGGGCTCCCGCGCCCAACGAGGACCGGGAGCAGGAGCAGCACGCACACACCATCGACCCGACCGAGCGCACGCCGGGCGCCATCCTCGATGAGATACCGGACGGCGATGGCCCGCGCAGCGACGCCGGCACCAACCCGCTGCCCGACGTCTACTGGTCCGCCTACCCGGACCGCAAACCCGGCGAGGACTGATTCCTCACACGGCAGGCGCTCCAGGCACGGGGACATGACTGGAGCGCCTGCCTGCCCCACGTCTCACGCCTCCTGCCCCGCGGGGCATCGGTGATGATCCACTCCCGAGAGCTCGCGGCGTCCCTCCGAGGACCTCCAGGGTCCTCTTCCCCCTCCTGAACCACGAGCGCACCCGCGCGTCCGAAGCCCCCGGACACGACGGCGGGTTTCCCTCGGGGAACCCCACCCGCGAGCACGTCACACCGGGCGCGTAGCATCAGGACTCGGCCCCGTCCTCCAGGGCGCGCGGCCCGGGCCGCCCCGTGACGTCCGGTCTCCCAACCGCGACCTACGCGGCCCGTCTCGCCCATGATTTCAAGTACTCACGTTGTCTCATGAATGTCAGACCCCTTCTGTACTGTGAGCACATTCGCCAGCACCCAGGGGGAGTCAATCCATGGCGGAAATCCGTGAGTTGCCGCGTGTGTCTGTGAACAAGCTGGGTGAGTACCTCACCGCGACGCCCGCGCGTCGTAAGCGCATCATCTACGACCAGAAGCACCCGCCGGAGCAGCAGTACCTGCGCTACCCGGAGGCGTCGCATGCGATTACCGACTTCCTCTGTCGGGGGCTGGACCTGTCCATCCTGAAGGACCACCAGCGCCGCTTCGCGTGCAGCGTGCCGCAGACGGAGTTCGAGGCGCAGCGCCTGCAGCTCTGCTCGGAGGCGCTCGAGCGCTTCGCGGACCTGGTGCCGTGGCTGGACTTGAGCGAGACGGTCATCAGCGCGGTGGGCGCCGAGCCGCCGGTGCTGGAGATGGCGGGCGTCACCATCAGCGTGCGCCCGGAGGTGGTGCTCCAGCGCATGGACAAGCACGGCAACGCGCGCGTGGGGTTGATGAAGCTCTACTTCTCCAAGCACCACCCGCTGGACGAGCGCTCGGCGCAGTACATCGGCACCATGCTCCAGCGCTTCGCGGAGCAGCACCTGTGCCAGCTCGGGCCGTGTGACCACCGGCTCATCCAGGTGGTGGATGTCTTCGCCGGCACCATCTTCACCGCGCCGCGCGCTCACATCCGCCGGCTGAGCGACGTGGTGCTCGCCTGCGAGGAAATCGCCGAGCGCTGGTCCGTCCACTGACGGCCGCGCCGCGGCTGACTCGGGGTGCCGGGGGACACCCACCCGGTACGCTTCGACTCGCAATCATGGCCGCCGGGCGGCGCGTCGCGCGTCGCGTATGAATTGAATGGCAGACGTCCGTGCACGTCAGGGATTGGGCCATGATGCCCTTTCCCGTGCGCGAGCTCGAAACCACCCATCTGAACCGGCAGTATGACGCGGAGATGGTCTCCACCTCCGCCGGGCGCAAGTCCCAGGAACTGTTGAAGGAGGCTCGCGCGCTCTTCCAGGACGGGCGGCGGCGCGAGGCGCTGGACCTGTTCCGGCAGGCCGTGGCCCAGCACCCCGAGGACGATGTCGGCGCCGCCGCGGCCACGGCCCGTCATGACCTGGGCCACATCCTGTCGGAGGGCGAGCACATCACCCTCCGCGCGCTGCGCCAGGCGGAGGACCTGCTCCGCAAGGCGGCGGCCTCCCCTGCCAGGGCCCGGGTTCCCTACCGCCATGCCCAGACCGAGAACACGCTCGCGGTGACGCTGCGCCGCATCGCGCTCGTGGTGCACGAGGACGGCGCGGACGGGGAACCGACGCCCCTGCTCGACGAGGCGGAGCGCCTCTACCGAAGCGCGCTGGAGAAGTACGAGCGCTGCGGGGACATTGCCCTGCAGCAGCGCGCGGAGACCCACCTCAACCTCGGCAACCTCCGCTGGCAGCACCGCGACGACACCGAGGGCGCGCTCCGTGAGTATGAACGGGCGATGCGCGAGATTGCGCAAGCGGGCTCCCTCTTCGAGCAGGAGACGGGCCACGTCACCCACCGGGTGCGGCTGGCCTGGGCGGAGCTGCTGCGGGAGCGGGGACAGCCGGCGGACCTGGAGAAGGCCGAGCAGCTCCTGACCGAGGCACTCCGGGAGCGGGATGAGCGGTTCGAAGCGAAAGAGCAGCTCGCCCTGGCCCGGGTGATTCTGGACGGAAGCGCTCCGGACCGCGTGGCGCGGGCCCAGGCACTGCTCATGCGCGTCCGGCTGCAAGACCTCACGGGCGCGGACACGTGGAAGGAGCTGGCCCGGGTGCTCCGCCTCGCCGAGGCGCCCGACGCGGCGCTGGAGCGACTGCATCGCTTCATCGACAGCGCCATCATCGAGCGCGCGAGGAGCACCATCGCCAACTTCCACGCGGACGCGGCGTCCGTGCCATTCCAGTCCGCCGCGTCGCTCGCCGCCCGTATCGCAGCTCACGACAAGGGGGACGCGG
This sequence comes from Pyxidicoccus sp. M6, assembly GCF_055568925.1. Taxonomy (NCBI): domain Bacteria; kingdom Pseudomonadati; phylum Myxococcota; class Myxococcia; order Myxococcales; family Myxococcaceae; genus Pyxidicoccus; species Pyxidicoccus sp. M6. The sequence goes on from NZ_CM145714.1 coordinate 13,166,090, forward strand.
TGGCGGCCTTCCTCGTCCTGGAGAACACCAGCGGCCTCCGCTTCGCGGAAGAGATGTCCAACCACATGTGGAGGCCCCGGAGCCGGGTCGGCCGCGAAGTCCATGAGCGGCAACGGGCCACCAATCAACGGACGTACTGGCTGGCGGAGATGGCCGGGGCCCTGGAGTCCGCCTCACCTGGCGCGCAGAGGGCGTTCCTCGATGAGCTCATCCGCAAGCAGGCGGAGCTCCCCCGGGGTGATGGGGACGAGGCTGAAGACGCGGCCGCCGTCGTGGCCATCCTGCGCGAAGCCCGCGCCCACTCCGTACCGGTGCAGCACCTGAAGGAGCACGCCGACGTGGGCGAGAAGCAGGCCGCGGCCTTGCTGCATGCCCTGGCTCGTACCGAGCCGGGCTTCGTGCACGCCAGGAGCGTCAGCGGCCGGGAGATGACGGCGGAGGACCTGCGCGCGTTGCTGCGCGAGCATCCCGACCACGTGTTGCTCCGCCTGGACCTGCGGGAGGACCTGCTCGTCGTGGCGGCGTGGCTGGAAGAGGGGCAGTTGGTGGGCCGGTCGATTTCGGTGCCCGTCCCGCCCGGGCTCTTCCCCTTGCTGCATGAAGCGACGGAGAGCCTGGACAAGTTTGCCCATGCCGAGCGGCTGTCCACGCTCTTCGCGAGCATGGACCTGTCCCCGGTGCTCCCCACCCGGCGCGCGAGCCGGGTCGTGCTCCTGCCCTCCAGCGACGCGGCGCGCCTGCCGCTCGCGGCCCTGGGCCCCGAGGGCGCGCGGCCCATCGACCGATTCGACTCCCTCATCTGGCTGCCCTCCCTGTACCCGATGCGGCTGCGGCCGGCGGCCGTTCCTCCCCGCTCGGAAGCCGTGGTGGTCATCCCCGTCCCCGCGCCACGTCCCAAGGGGGCGGGCAGGGGCACCCGCTTCCACGACATGGGGCTGAAGCCGGAGCTTCCGGGTGAGCGGCGCCTCGTTGGAGACCAGGTCACGCCCGAGACGCTGCGGCATGCGGCGGCCCGGGCGCGGACCCTCTGCATCTACACCCACGGCGAGCACTCACCCGGAGAGCTGCCCCGACTCCAGCTCGCCTCGGGTTGGTGGCCCGCCGCCCACCTGCAGGGAGTCCTCCATGGCACCGAGCGCGTGGAAGTCTGGGCGTGCGAGTCCGGCGTCCACCGGCCCACGGACCCGCTCACGCCGCCTTCCAACGAGGGCCTGGGGCTCGACATCTCCCTCGTACAGAGCGGCGCACGGACGGCCATCGGCACCCTGTGGGAGGTGCCGGACTCCGTCACGGGGCTGTTGGTGCTGAGGTACCGACGGGAGCTGGCCCGGGGCACGGACGCTGCTCGCGCGCTCGCGGAGGCCCAGCGCTGGTGGCTCCAGGAGGGCTGCTCGAGGCTGATGCGGCGCCTCCGCACACAACCAGAAGACACGCGCAAAGCCATCCTGACCTTCGCCGCGAGCCTGGGCGCCGAGGCACCCGAAATGGACGCTTCGGATTCCGGATGGGAGTTCCTGGGCGCGTCCCCAGGTCCAGGTCCGGCGCGCGCGGATGCATTCCACGACCTCGAGCTGAAGCTCACCTGCCCGGTGGCGTGGGCGGGCTTCCGCTTCGTGGGTGTTCCAGACTGGCATCCAGAGGAGGCCTGGGCTCCCGTCGAGGGCGAGCTCACCCCGGAGGAGCAGGCCGAGCTGGACCGGCTGCTCGCGCTGGAGGCCCCCCGGCCCATGGCCTTCGACGACGCACAGGAGGAGTGGCTCGCTCGCGTGTCGACGCTCGGCGAGGACGCCACACCGACTCCGGACCAGGCCATCTCCGTGGCACGCACGCTGAGGGACCGGCTGAGCTCTTCTCATGCCGACAACCTGCTCGCCGGACTGGCCTGGCTCCATGAGGCGCTGGCCGCGCCGGCACTGCCGGAGAAGGACCGGAGCCGGTTGTCCATCGAGGCGGCCCATCTCTGGCTGGAGCTGGCCATGGGAGAGCAGACTCCGTGCGTTGCTCCGAACGACGTGGCACTGGCCCGCGCGGAGCGGTTGCTGGAGTCCGTTGCCTCGGAGGACGCGGATGCCCTGTCCGCGCGAGCGCGGTGGCGGTGCCTGCGATGGAGGGATGCCGGGCGCTCCGTGGATGACCTCGTCCGCGCACACGAGGAAGCCCTGGCGTGGCTCGCTCCCGCCGTGGAGCACCTGACGGAGGGGACCTGGGAGGCGCTTCGAGCCACCACCCACGCGCTGGAGCTGCTCGCCGGCTGCGAGCAGCAGGTGCGTCCCCGCTTCGCCCGGGTGGTGGAGGCGGCGCAGCGGCTCGCGCGAACCGAGCCGAAAGAGGGCCCGTACATCGCGGCCTGGCACCGGATGTCGGCGGCGCTCGCGCTGCACGTGTCAGCCTCGGACGCCGCGCCACGGGCGCTCCAGTACCTCACGCCCCGGGAGCTGCGGGTCTGCCTCTCGCGGGCCTACCAGGACATCCAGCCGATGCCTGGCGCCTCGCCACACACCGAGGTCCTCGACCAGGCCCTGTCGCGGCTCGAAGGCTCAATCTGGGGATATCCCGGTGACGACGGCGCACCGCTGATGTGGACCACGGGGACGCCGGGCCCTGCCTACCGCGCCATGCTGAAGGACTACCTGGACGCGCATGTCCATCACCATCCGGCGGATGCCGCGCACAAGGTGGCGTGCCTCCAGTACGCGGCGGACCTGCGGCTTTCCCTGCTGCACCGGCTGGCACGGTTCGCGGGCATGCCCCCGGAAGAGCCAGCCAACCTCTTCCGCTCCATTGGAGACGTGCTCACCCGTCGCCGGCTCCTGCTGACGGCGCTTTCGGATGCGGCGCTGCTCCCGCTGCTTCCGCCCCGGGAAGACGGCCAGGTGTTGCCCCATCCGTTGGACCCGTACGTCCTGTCGTCCGGCGCGCTGCGTGAGCAGACCCGGGACTTCACCGGCTACACCGCCTGGAGTCTGGGAGAGGCATGCGATGCGGTGGAGCCCCCGGAACCCAAGGCGCGCACCGCCGCGTTCGCGGCCATCCGGGCCTCGGCCCTGCTCGAAACCCAAGCCCGCGAGCAGTGGAGCTTGCTGCTCTCCGCCGAGCAGGAGGTACGCAAGCAGTTGGAGGACACGGACGAAACGCCCTCGCGCATCCTGCTGCCCGTCCGGAAGCTTCCGGAGACCGAGGCCTGGCTGAATCAGCTCCCGGCGGGCCTGGGCGTGCTGGGCGTGGCGCTCACGTCCCGCGGCACACCGCGACTCATGGCCTGCTGGAACGACGGCTCGGGTCCCCGGCAGAGCGTCCTCACCGTGGAGAGCCGCGAGGTGATGCCCGCCCTGCTGAAGCTGCTGACGCCATACCCCGAGGACACCGGCCCACGACGAGGCAGCTCCGGGCCGCGCCGCGAGGCCTGGGCACGCGTGGAGGCGGCCCTCGCGCCCACGTTGAAGTCGCTGCTGGAGACCGTAGGGCAGGAGCGCCCGCTCTCCTGGCGTGTCTTCGCACCGGGCGCCCTGCGTCCCCTGCCATGGCTGGGGCTGCGCGTGGATGGGCAACCCCTGGCATCGCTACTCGGAGCGGTGGTGCATTCCCCCTCGCTCGACTTCACGACCTTCTCCATCGACTCAACGAAGAGGCCTCGCGACGTCACCGCGTGCCTGCTCGCGCGCGAGCACGAGGAGGGAACGACGCACTTCGGCGAGGCGGCACTGGGCACGCTCCGCCGGCTTCACCCGCCCGCGCTCATCGTGGACCCCCGCCGGTTGGATGCCTCCAAGGTGGTGGAGGTGGACGCGCTGCTGCCCCACGTGCAGCGCCTGCACACGCTGCGCTTCTATGGCGTGGGAGGGGCGGAGTCGTTCAATGACACCACGGTGATGATGCGCCTGGAGGGGAACCGGCACTTCCGGACGTGGAACACGCTGGACCTGCGCCTGCCTCGCTGCGAAGTGGTGGAGCTGTGGGCGCACACCGCGGGCAGGGCGGATTTCTCCCGCGCGGTCCATGATGACGGGGACCGCATCCCCGGGCTCGCTGCAAGCTTCCTGTCCAACGGCGCAGCGGCGGTCATCGACCTCGCATGGCCTGTCCATGATGCGGTGAAGGCGCTGCTCTGCGAGCAGTATGGACTGGCGAGGCAACGCCATGGGCACGGCGCGTCTGTCTTCGCGTGGGCGCTGTCGAGAACAGCGGGCCTGCTGGAGGCACTGCGGGAGAAGGCCCGTTCCGAGATGAGCGCGAGGCAGGTCCTGGAGCAGTTGGACATGCTGCGCCAGGTCTTCTCGCTGCGGGACTTCCAGGCCGACCCGAGGTCCATCGTCCCGTTCGCGGAGGCCGCCGGGTCATCCGCCATCCACGGGCTCTCCGGAGAAGAGCTCCTGGACGAACTGTGCCAGCCGGTCCATCTGGCCGCGTTCCGCTGGTGGGGAGCCTGAGGCGACTCGGGACCCTCGTTCAGCCCACGCGTTGCGGACAGCACAGGAGGCCTCGCTCCATCCGGAGGGCGGCCGGGCATACGGGCGGCTGAGTGCGGGCCAGCGGACGGCGCGCGGGAGCGGCGGTTGTCGCGGCGCGGCACCTTCCTCACTGTGTGGAGACGGCGCTCTCGGGCGCGCGACAGGACGGTGACCGGTGCTCGAAGCCCTGTGGAACAGGCGCGCCCTGCTCGTGTCGGGCAAGGGAGGCGTGGGGAAGACGACGCTGGCGGCCTCGCTCGCGGTGGCCGCGGCGCGCTCGGGCCGGCCCGTGCTGCTGGTGGAGATGGCCCCGGACGAGGGCGGCCCGTCCGTGTTGGGCTCGCTGGTGGGTGCGCGGGACGCGGGGCTCCGGGTGACACAGGTGCGGCCCGGGCTGCGCTTCCTGCGGCTGGCCGCATCGGAGGGACACCGGCACTTCCTCCAGGACACGCTCCACGTGCGCTGGCTGTCCGAGGCCGCGCTGCGCTCGCGCGCCCTGCGCCGCTTCCTGGAGGCGGGCCCGGCGCTGCGGGAGATGGGGCTGCTGTACCAGATGCTCTCGCTGGTGCGGCGCCGGCGGGTAGATGGACGGTTCGAGTATCCACTGTCCGTCATCGACCTGCCCGCCACGGGCCATGCGCTGGCGATTGCCTCGCTGCCGAGCACGGTGCTGGCGTTGATGCCGGGTGGACCGATTGGGCGCTCGGTGCGCGAGGGGCTCGATTTCCTCCAGGACCCGGCCCGCACCGCCGTGCTGCTGACGAGCCTGCCGGAGCCGCTGCCCGTGAGCGAGGCACTCACGCAGGCGTCGGAGCTGAAGCGGTTGGGATTGCCATTGGCGGCGGGGGTGCTCAACCGCATGCCGGAGGACCCGTTCACTCCCGAGTCACATGCTGCGCTCCGCAAGCTCCTGGCGGCGCATGGGCCGCATCAGGGCTCACGCGCGCTCGCGAGGCTGGAGCGTGCGCGGGCCGCACAGGCGCAATGGGCCGCGGCACTTCGAGTGCCGCTGCTCACGTTGCCGGAACTGCCCGTGACGGGCGCGGAGCTGGTGGAGCAGCTCGCGGACACGTTCGCGCCACCGCCCGCCGAGGACGCGGTGCGGGAGGCGGCACCGTGAGCGCCCGCGGCATGAATCCCCTGCTGCATGACAAGCGCGTGCTGGTGCTCTGCGGCGCGGGGGGCGTGGGGAAGACCACCACCGCCGCCGCGCTCGGAGTCGCCGCCGCGCGCGCCGGGCGACGCGTGCTCGTGCTCACCATCGACCCGGCACGACGTCTCGCCGAGGTCATGGGCCTTCCGGAGAACGGCTCCGAGCCCACCACCGTTCCCACCGAGCACCTCTTCTCCGACGGCCCGCCCGGCCCGGGCCAACTGGACGTGTGGATGCTGGAGCCGGGCCTCGTCTTCGAGCGGATGATTCACCGCCTCGCACCCACGCCCGAAGCCGCGCGCGCCATCCTCGAGCACCGCATCTACCGCTTCCTCTCCGAGCTCGTCGCGGGCGTGCAGGAGTACGCCGCCGCGGAAGCCCTCGACGGCTTCCTCCACGACGGCCGCTACGAGCTCATCGTCCTCGACACGCCCCCGAGCCGGCATGCGCTCGACTTCCTCGACGCTCCGGGCCGCCTGTCGCGCTTCCTCGACGAGCGCGTCGTCTCCCTCTTCGGTCCGGAAGAACAGACCCACGGCACACGGCTGTGGCGCGGCGCGCAGGCCCTGGTGGGCCGCGTGCTGGACGGTGTCTTCGGCGCGGGCTTCACGCGTGAGATGCGCACCTTCGTCGGCGCCTTTGGTGGACTCCTCGCCGGCATCCGCCTGCACACGGAGCGGTTGCGCACGCGGCTCGCCTCACCGGAAGCCGCCTTCCTCCTCGTCACCTCCCCGGAGTCCGCCGCACTGCGTGAAGCCGCCTTCTTCCGGGACACACTCGTGGAGCGAGGCCTCCCCTTCGCCGGCTACATCCTCAACCGGAGCTGGGCGCGTGATGACGCACTCGCCCATCCCGAGGCGCTGCTGGAGCACGTGGGGGACGATGCGCACGCGGAGCACGGAGTCGCCGCGCTGACGCGCCTCGCCGCCACGGAGCACGCGCGCGCGGAGTCGCATCGCGCGCTGCTCTCACGACTCGCCGAGCAGCTTCCCACCGGCGCCATCGCCGTCGCGGCCCCGGATGCTGGCGCGGAGCTGGAAGAGTTCAGCGGGCTCGTACGGCTTGGCGATGCGCTCGCGGTGGGATGACTCTCTTCTTTCTTACTTTGTTACAAATGCATAATCTGTGTTTCGCCGGTCGAATCGGCGACCGGCATTCCCCCTCAGGAGCCGCACGATGAAGACCACCAAGGTGAAGACCATCAAGGAGTTGTTCGTGAAGGACCTGGCTCGCGTTCGTGGCGGCGAAGGCACCACGCCCACCACCACGACCTCCACCGATGCGCAGACGTGTAGCGCTCCGGCGCCCACCTCGCAGGCGTGCTGCGAGGAGAAGAACGACAACTGCTGCTACTGAGCCCACGGCTCACACGGTTGCTGCACCAGCGCGTGTCCTCTCTGCGAGGGCACGCGCTTTTTCATGTCTCATGACTCACACCCGATGTCTCACGGCACTCACGCGGGTGGAGTGAAACGACCAGAAAAATCGGCTGCAAACGTATTCGTTTCAACCCGCCAATGACTACCGACGAGGTCATCGGCAACACCACCCATTGAGGGGAGCTCACCATGAAGACCACCAAGACGAAGACCATCAAGGAGCTGTTCGTGAAGGACCTGGCCCGCGTTCGCGGTGGCGAGGGGTCCACGGAGACCTGTGAGCCGCAGCAGAAGCCCATGCCCCCGAACACCACGCTCGCGTGCTGCGAGGAGGCCGGCGACCCCTGCTGCGCCGTCGACTGATTCCCGCCACGGACAGCGAGGAGCGGGCCTTCAGGGCCTTCGGGGGAAGGTGCTGCTGTCGCGGGGTGCGTCTCGCTCGCGCCTCACCGTCCACTGGCAGGAGATGAGTCTTCGCGCGAGAGCGCGGAAGAGGCGCGTGCTTCCCACCCGGGAGGTACGCGCTTCGTCTTTTCCGTGCGCTGCGTTCAGCGCTTCATCGCCTCGGGGCGGCTCCCACGTGCTTCGTCGCCTCCGGCGAGTCCACGCTCCCAGCCTCGTAGCGCATTGCATCCACGCACGCAGTGTCCGCCATACGGCACGGCCGGTGTCCGCTCGCGAGCGGCCGGGGCGCCGCACCCGCCCGGGACAGGACAGTGCCTCCACGCCCCGCCCCCGGTCCCCTTGGTGCCGCCCCGGGTCATCTCCACCCTCCGGGCCCCAACACCCGACGTCGCCGGAGGCAATGGCATGGCCCAGAGGAACCTGGACAACGGCAAGGACGATTTCCGCACCGCGCAGCGCAACCCTCCGCCGGAGCCCGGCACGCACCGGAGCCCGGACGTGTCCCCGCCCGGCTCTCGCGAGCGCGGCGAGTCCGACCTCACCGGCTGGAATCCCGCCCGCGACGAGGAGCCCGGCTCGCGCCAGGGTCGCTTCCACCGCGCCGCGTCCCTGCGCATGGCCCAGGTCCGCACCAACGTGGATGACCGCGACTTCGGAACCCAGCGCACGGGGGTGACGAACCTGGATGACCGCGACGCCGGCTGGGAAGGCGCCGAGTACGGCATGGGCCCCTACGGCCGCGACAACCGCGACACGCGCTCTGCCACCGGCCGCGGCAACCGCCGTGACATGGGCATGCAGGACACCGAGATGCCTCCGCAGCGCGCGGACTACCGCCCGTGGGACCGCTACGGCTACGGCGCCGAGGAGCCCCAGCCCCAGGACGTGCAGGGCCCGCGCACGGAGCCGTACCGCGACGAGCGCTCGCGCTTCCACGAGGGCATGCAGCACATGGGCGACCGCCTCCGCGAGGGCATGCACCGCATGGGCGACCGCTTCCGCGACGAGCGCCAGTACCCGGGCGACCGGAGTCGCGAGGACCGCGGCCAGTACTACCCACCGGGCCCCACGAGCCGCGGGAGCACGGACACCCGTCAGGCCACAGGCCGCCGCCGCTGGCAGCGCGAGCCGCTCACCGCGCGCGAGGTGATGACGCGCAACGTGCGCACCGCGCGGCTCGACAGCTCCCTGCGCGACGTGGCGCAAGTCATGAAGGACGAGGACTGCGGCGTCGTCCCCGTGGTCAACGACAAGGGCGCGCTGGTGGGCATCGTCACGGACCGCGACCTGGTGATTCGCGGCTTCACGGGTGGCAAGACGCCGGACCAACTCCGCGTCTCGGACGTGATGACGGACGACGTGGAGGCGGTGTTGCCGGACGAGAACATCCACGACGTCATCGCCCTCATGGGCCGCAAGCAGGTTCGCCGCATCCCCGTGGTGGAGCGCGATGACCGCATCGTCGGCATCATCTCCATGGGAGACATCGCCAACCGCGCCGACTACGACGAGGAGCTCCAGGAGGCGCTGGACCGCGTCTCGTCCAAGCGCTCCTTCTGGAGCCGGCTGGGTTAGCTGGCACAGGCTGGGCCGGCTTCACCGGAGCGCTGTCTCGTCCAGGCGCTCCTTCTGGAGCCGGCGGCCCGGCCAGCTCGCGCGAGCCCTCGCGGCGGAGAGGGGCGTACCGCGGGCCCCTCTCCGTCGTCGCACGGAGCTTCAGCGCACGTTGCTGACGACGACGGCGTCGGTCGTCTCCGTCACGGTGAACTTCTTGAGGGGAATCGTGGCCGGCCCCTGCACCACGTCACCCTGCAGCGTGAAGATGGACTGGTGGCAGGCGCAGAAGAGGTCCTTCTCCGCCGAGCGCAGCTCCACCGGGCACTGCAGGTGCGTGCAGATGGAGTCCACCGCCACCAGCGTCCCGTCCTGCAGCCGGGAGACGAAGATGGCATTGCCGTAGCCGGACGGAGTCCCCGTCACCGAGCCGCCGTTGTTCCTCAGGTCCGGGAACTGGCTGAACGGCAGCGTCACCGTGCCATTCACCGCCGCCGGGAAGTCCTCGTCACCACTCAGCACGTTGACGCTCACCACGCGCGTGCCCGAGTTGTACGTCGTCTGGAACGTGCGCAGCCCCACCGTGGCCGGCCGCTGCAGCACCGCGCCGTCCTTCGGGTTGAACTTCGACAGGTGGCACGGACACACCACGTCCTTGCCGTCGAACCCGAGCGGGCAGCCCACGTGCGTGCAGATGGACGACACCGTGTTGAAGTCGTCCTGCGCGCCCTCGTTCTTCGTATGCACGATGAGCAGCGGCGCCGCCTGCCCGGGCACGCGCACCGTAATCGCGCCGCCCACCGGCTCCAGGTCCGGGTAGCGCGGCACCAGCAGGTCCACCGTGCCGGCGGCGCTCGCCGTCACGTCCGTCACCGGCGCGGGGTCGATGTCCGGCGCGCAGCCCGGCAGCGTCGCCGCCGCCGCGCCCGCAGCGCCCGTGCCCAGGATGCCCTTCAGAAAACCTCGACGCGACGTGCTCACGTACCCTCCACCACGAACACCAGCTTCGGCTCCAGCACCAGCTTGTCGTCCACCTTCACCATCAGCAGCGACGGGCGCTCAATCTTGTACCCCTCCAGGCTGATGTCGAAGGCGCCCTCGGCGGTGGCCTCCTTCGCGGAGGTGAACGTCACCGTCATGGGGAGCGACACGTCCTGCGTCACGCCGTGGAAGGTGAGCTTGCCCTTGAGCGTCACCGGCACCGTCGCCGGGTAGCTCGTGGGCACCTTCACGCCGGTGGCCACGCCCTTGAAGTCGATGAGGGGGAACTTCGCGGACTCCGTCACCTCCTGCATGTGCGCGTCGCGGTTGGAGTTGCCCGAGTCGAAGTCCTTCACGTTGGCGCGCACCGCCACCTGCAGCGTGCCGTCCGGCAGCAGCTTGGCCTTGCCGTCGCTGGGCTTCGCCGTGCCCACCACCTCGTGCAGCTTGTGCTTCAGCTTGTAGGTGAGCGAGCTGGCGTCCTTCTTCACCGCGTAAATCTGTCCCTGCGCGGCGGCGGGCAGCGCGAGCAGCAGGGTGGCAAGCAGGGCGAGTCGTCGAGCAATCACGTCAACCTCCAGGGAACTCAGTTCAGGGCCTTGCGAAGCCGAACGGCGGCGGCGCGAAAAGATTCAGAAGAACAGGGTGACGACACCGCCCGCCACCAGCCCCATCGTCGTGTAGCCGACCACCTGGTGCGCGAGGGCGTAGTCCCGCTCGGAGAGGTTTCCGTAGTTGTGCGTGGACATGATGCCCAGCACCACCTGCGACAACATGCCCAGCGTGGCGGCAATCATGAACATCTTGTGGACGGTAATCGTGTCCCACTGGAACTCCTTCTCGAAGGGCTCGGGCGCGAACAGGCCCAGGAGGCCCACGGTGGCGAAAATCGCCGAGGTGCCGATGGCCAGGCCCCGGTGAAGCGCCAGCAGGTTGCGGTCATCGCCGCCGCCACGGAAGGAGTCGTTGTACTGGAGCTGCCCCACCACCGTGGTGGCGAGCAGGCTCGCCGTCAGCGCGAAGCCCAGGCCCTGGTGCAGCTTGAGCATGGTGCGGCGCCGGTGGACCTTCGCCTCCAGCTCCGGGTCGGCCTGGGCGGCCGCGGCCGTCTCGGCGGGCTCCAGCAGGTCGAAGTCCAGCGAGGACGAGTCCCCCGCGGACGGCGGCGTGCCCTGCGTCTCCGGCTGCTGCTGCTTCGGCGCGTCCCCGGCGGGCTGGGCCTTCTTCGGCTCGGCCTCCATGGGCGTGGGCGCGGCCTGCTCCTCGTCCTCGGCGGCGGGGGACGCCGGCGTGGGAGCGGGCGGAGCCTTCTTGCGCTTCGAGGACTTCGAGGTCTTCGCGGGCTTCTTCTTGGTCGTCTGGCTCTTCTTCGTGGGCTCGTAGGTGGTGCGCTGGGCCCAGGCGTTGGAGGTGCACAGCAGGGAGAGGATGACGGTGAGAGCGACGATGCGGGTCATCAGTTGTTTCCGTGTAGGCGCGAAAGCAGGCAGCCGGCCCCACCCTTCCCGAATGGCCCGGGGCCGCCCCGCAGGCTACCGCGTCCCCACGGGGCAGGGGCATGTCGAAAACGGAACGCAATGGGCGGAGCCGCGGAGGCGGCTGCGGGAGACCGGCGCATGACCTTCCTGCCAGTAAAGCCCGGCGCGATTCCTCCGGGACGGCGTCGAGCGACGGTAGCGCCCCGAGGCGCGGGACGGAAGGTGCATGCGAGTCACGAACTTCTGTCACCCAGCAGGCCCACCCACTCACGGCCCTACCGGTGCGGTCTGTTCACTGGCTCCGGAGGACTGACGAGCGCACGACAGTCGTCGCATCCGGGGCCGGAAATTCGGCTCCGGATGCGTTTTGGTTGCTCCTGTCCACCCGCCCCATGCGTGGTGGGCACCGCATATGGAGAAGCGCTGGCAGGGTACGCTGCTGGAGTTCCCGACCCATGAGCGCCGGGCGCGCGCCCGGGCGAACCTCGCCACCGCGCGCATGCAGAGCCTGCAGGCCCTCACGCTGGCGCTCTCGGGAGCCCTCACGCCGGAAGACGTCGCGCGCGCCGTGGTGGAGGAGGCCGTGCGCGCCATGCCCGCGGACGCCGGCATCCTCTTCCTGCTGGACGCGGCGGGCACCACGCTGGAGCTCGCGCACGCCGTGCACTACGACAGCGCCCTCCTGCCCGCCCTCGCCCGCGTGCCGCTGACGGTGCGCATGCCCGTCACCGATGCGGCGCGCACCGGCATCCCCGTCTGGCAGACCGGCCCCGGGCTCGTGAAGGAGGACGCTCCCGAGCTGGCCGCGCTCATCCGCGCCGCGTACCCCGGGGATTACTCCTCCGCGGCGCTGCCGCTGTCGGCGCGGGGGCGCGTGGTGGGCGTGCTCGCGCTCACGTGGCTGGAGTCGCGCGGCTTCGACGTGGAGGAGCGCGCCTTCATGGACATGCTGGCGCAGCAGGCCGCCATGGCGTTGGAGCGGGCCCGCCTCCTCGCCGCCGAGCGCCGCCAGGCCGAGCGCACCGTGCTGCTCCAGCACGCCACCGCCACGCTGGCCACGTCGCTGGACGCGGGGCGGAGCCTGCGCGGCGTGGCCCTGGCGCTGGTGCCCTCGCTGGGCGACTTCTGCATCATCGACGTGCGCGGGCCGGACATGGAGGTACGCCGCACCTTCCACGCGCTGATGCCCGAGTCCGCCGCGCTGCTCGCCGCCAGTCGCTGGCACCCGGCGGAGGAGGGCCGCGCGTCCGTGTGGGCACTCGACTCGGGGCAGCCCGCCTTCCACCCACACGTGGACGCCGCATGGGTGGAGGACGGAGAGGGCGCCGAGCCACAGCGGGCGCTGCTGCGGGCGCTGGCGCCCTGCTCCTGGCTGTCCGTGCCGCTGACGACACCGGAGGGCGTGCTGGGCTCGCTGACGCTGGGCCATTCGCTGTCCGGGCGCCACCACACGGAGGAGGATTTGACGCTGGCCCTGGAGCTGGCCCGGCGCGCCACCGCGGCGGTGCAGAACGCGCACCTCTTCCACCAGACGCAGCAGGCGCTGCAGCTCCGCGACGACTTCCTCGCCGTCGCCAGCCACGAGCTGAACACGCCGCTGACGTCGCTGAAGCTCCAGCTCGCGCGGTTGCAGCGCGGCCCGGTGGACGAGGACGTGCGCACGCGCGCCTCGGCGGCGGTGCAGCAGGTGGACCGGCTGGGCCGGCTGGTGCGCGAGCTGCTCGAGGTATCGCGCCTCTCCGAGGGCCGCCTGCACCTGGACGCCGAGCCCGTGGACATGGTGGAGCTGTGCCGCGAGGTGCTGGGCCGCTTCGGCGACGAGATGATTCGCGCGGGCACCGCCGTGCACCTGCTCGCGCCCTCCGCCCTACCCGGCCGGTGGGACCGCGCGCGCGTGGACGGCGTGGTGACGCACCTGGTGTCCAACGCGCTGAAGTACGGCCAGGGCCACCCGGTGGAGCTGGAGGTGACGGGCGCGCCCGGGGACTTCGTGCGGCTGGTGGTGAGGGACCGCGGTATCGGCATTCCGCCCGAGCAGCAGGCGCACCTCTTCCAGCGCTTCGGGCGCGCGGTGCCGCTGCGCCACTACGGCGGCTTCGGGCTGGGGCTGTGGTTCAGCCGGCAGGTGGTGGAGGCCCATGGCGGGCGCATCCACCTGGAGAGCGAGCCCGGCGAGGGCACCACCGTCACCGTGGAGCTGCCCCGCGAGCCCGCGCCCGGGTGAGCCGCCGCGCACCAGCCGGTACGGACGGCGGGACACCGGCGCCGCGAGGATTCACGCGCTCACGCGGGCGTGGTGGCGGGCACCTCCGAGCGGGGCGCGGTGTTCTGCGACAGCTCCTGACCGAGCGCGTGCGGGTCGAAGTACGCGTAGAACCGGCGGATGCGGTCCCCATCCCACTCGATGATGGACACGCCCTCGTACGCCACGGCGGCGCCGTTGTTCGCGGTGCCCTGCGTCTCCCACTCGAGGGCCACGCGGTCTCCCGCCTCAATCATGTTCCGGAAGGTGGACCTCACCTGGCCGAGCGTGCCCTTGTACTCCCTCCAGAAGTTCCTGGCTCCGTCCTGTCCGGAGAAGACCCGGGGTGAGGCCACGTTGCTCAGCTGCGCGTCGTCGCTGAAGAGGGAGACGATGTCCTCCAGGTTGCCCTCCTCCTCCAGCCGTTTCAGCGCGCTCACGAACCGCTGCGCTCGTTCCATCGCCATGCGCTTCCTCGCTCGTCGTGATGGGGTTACACGCGGGTAGGGTGCACATGTGGGGCAGGTCCTGCTCCGCCGCGAGCCTGCTCACCTGCCCTCCGGCCGACGGCAGCGAGCACCGGCCGCGCGCCCTGGCGGTAGACTGTCCTCCGCCCACCCATGGCCTCGACCCGAACCCGCTCCGCGCCACCGGCCGCCGTTGACTCCCCGCCGTCGGAAGAAACCCCGGTGGCACCGTGGGTGCCCGCGCAGTCCCTCGCCGAGCTGAAGGAAGCGATGAGCTCGCCCGGGGTCATCCAGGCCGAGGTGGATGCGCTCCTCGCGGCGATTGCCCGACCGCCCGCCGATGACGAGACGCCGCGCGCCCGGGCGGACTTCCTGCTGTCGCTGATGGACCTGCCCGAGGAGGCCCGCGACAGGACGGGCAGCAATGGGCGCACGGTGCGCGCCGCGGCGGTGGAGGCCCTGCTGGAGCTGGGCTACCCGTACGCGCTGGAAGTCCACCCGGACGTGCTGGAAGCCGTGCGGCAGGAGGCCGGAGGCCAGCGCGGCGCGAAGCAGGAAATCTCCTGGTGGGCCGTAGGCATCACGGTGCTGTCCATGCTGGTCCAGCTCCTCTTCGTGGCGCTCCTCAGCGCGAGCTTCCCGGGCAGCATCCGGGAGACGTTCCAGATGCTGCAGGCGACGCTGGTGGTCACTCCTCCCCTGCTGGCCCTCTTCGGCCAGTGGATGGAGTCCCGCGCGCTGCAGCGGCTGGGCGCCACGGGCATGGTGCTCCAGGGGCTGGTGTGGATGATTCCCACCGCATCCGCGGCGCTGATGAACGTCCCCTGGTCGCTGCTGGCCATCTTCCTCTTCCCGTGGCACCTGCCCCTGGTGGCCGCGTACCTGATGCGCCCGAAGCCGGAGCCCGGGGCTGGGGAACCACCCCGCGCGACGCTGCCGCCCGAGCCCTCATGAGCCCCACCCGCTTCCGCACCCGAGCCGCCACCTCGGAGGACTGCGCGGCCGTCGCGAGCATCTACAACGCCGGCATCGCCGAGCGCCGCTCCACCTTCGAGACCCGGCCGCGCACGCCCGAGGACATCTCGAAGTGGCTCGGCGGGCGGCACCCCGTCATCGTGGTGGAGGACGCGGGCCGCGTCGTCGCCTTCGCCTCCAGCGGCGCGTACAGCCCGCGCGAGTGCTACGCGGGCATCGCCGACTTCAGCATCTACGTGGCCCCGGACGCCCGGGGCGTCGGAGCGGGACGGCTCGCCATGGAGGCACTGCTGGAAGCCGTCGAGGCCGCCGGCTTCCACAAGCTCACCTCGCGCGTCTTCGCCACCAACACGCGCAGCCGCGCCCTGCTCGCGAGCCTCGGCTTCCGTGAGGTGGGCCTGCACGAGAAGCACGCCCCCATGGATGGCGTGTGGCAGGACATCGTCGTGGTGGAGAAGCTGCTGCCCGCGAACCTGCGCTGAACGCGGGCCGTGCGCGCTACTGACGCTTGCGCTGCTCGCGGGCCATCGTCTCCGTCCACTCCCCGCGCGTCCAATCCTCCTTCGCGTAGGCCGCCCGCTGCTTCTCGGTGAGCGCATCCCAGGACTTCCCGGCTTCCAGCTCGCGCGGGAGGTCGAAGACGCCGCGGTGGTCCTTGTCGAAGGACTCGCGCGCCCGGTCGGCGGACAGGCCCTTCATCGTGTAGCCCACCTCGCCTTCGAGCTTGCTCTCACCGGCCTCGACCTCCGCGAGGACACCGCCGCCAAGCTCCGCCTTCTCCTCGTTGAGCGTCACGAACACACTGGCGAGCTTGCCCGCGCCCAGCTCCACCTTCTTGGTCCCCTCCGAGTCCACACTGAGCTTGAGGAGGCCCAGGTCCAGTGTCGTCTCCACGTTCTTCGCCCCTTTCGAGTCCTGACTGAGCTCGACCTCCAGGCGCCCACCGCTCAGCACCACGCCCGCCTCTGTCTTCGCACCCGCCTTGCCCCGGGTATCGACCTGCACCTGCTCGCTCAGCTTGACGCCGTGGGACGTCACCGAGCCCTTGCCATGAAATTGGATGCTGCCTCCGGCCCGCTCATCGGTCAGCTCGCGGTGCCGCGCGTTCACCGTCTGGTATGCGAGGTTGAGCGAGCGCGGCTGGCCGATGGCGCGCCTCCACTCCGCCGCGTACGACTCGCCCGCCGGGTCCTTCCTGCCGATGCCGAGGACGTTGTCCTTGAGCTGCGCCTCCTGGGGCCTTCCGAGCGCCCGGACGTCACGGAGGCTCTTCGCGCCGTTGACGGCGTCCACGTAGCGGCCGAGGTACTCGGCGTGGGCCTGGTAGTAGGCCTTGCCCACGTCCATGGCGTGCTCGTTCACCGCCTTGCGCATCGACTCGGGCAGCTTCGGGTCGTTGCGGAAGAAGTCGGGCTCGGCCGGGTAGCCCAGCGGTCCGGCCGGAGCCGTGCCCTTGCGGCGCTCCAGCATGCCCTTGGACTCGGCCTGCTCCAGGAAGGCCTTCCGCGAGGCCGGGTCCTGCTCCTTCACGTAGTCCGCGAGCAGGCCGTCCTTCTCCATCTTGTCCAGCGCCGCGCGATAGGCCCCGGGCTGCAGCGTCCCGAGCGCCGTGTGCACCGCCTTCACGTCGTCCCCGTTGATGCTCAGGTTCCGCATGCCCCACGTCAGGTGCGTGCGGATGTCCGAGTAGACGTTGTCCGGTACCTGGGAGGAGGACGCGGTCGAGGGGCCAAGCTTGCCGCCGCGTGCCGTCATCTCTCCCGCGGAGATGGACGGTCCGGCGGAGGACGGCGCCGTCTGGGAGGTGGGCCCCTTCGGTGCGCGAGCGGTGGGTCCGTCGTAGGCGCGCAGCTCATTGCGTGCGGCGGACGCAGGAGTGGAGGTCTCCTTCGCTTTCGCCTTGGACGGGGGCGGCGTCGTGCAGACCTCCACGGGCGTGTCGATGGGAACGGCGGTACTGCCGGAAGGGTCGATTCGGGACATGGGCGCGCTCCTGTAGGGAACGACCGGCCCATTGCAGTGGGTGGACCAACGGTAGATGCCTGAGATCAGGCCCGTGGCTCGACCCGGCATCGCATTCGCTGGATGCCTCCGTCTCCTGCGCGAGACGCGGCGGGTCCCTGCTCGCGGGCGGCGGGTTCGCGGAATGAACGTTCATTCCGCGGCGCCCCGAGCCCACCGCGCCCCAGAAGCACCACGAGGACCGAGGCCCCACCGGCCCACGGTCCTCGCGTCACCGCGTGGTGCCCTGCCAGTCGGCCTGCGACTCAGAACACGTTCTGCGCGCGGCTGTAGTAGGCCTCGCGGCTCGCCATGCCGTTGTAGCCGCCGTTGATGCGGCGGGTGACCTCGCGGAAGTTGCCCTGGTCCGCGTAGCTGTTGAGGTTGCGCGACGACCAGTACCAGCCAGCGATGCGGAACGCGACGTCCGGGTCCTTGGCGCGCTCGGGGTGGCCTTCCAGGTCGATGCCCAGCGCATTGCCCGCGGCCCGGTAGTTGGCGCGGCCGGTGAGCTGGATGGGGCCACGGCCCTTGTAGCGCACGCCGTCGCCCGGCTGCGTGTTGCCCAGGTCCTTGCGGCCCTCGTACGCCGCGCCCGACGCAATCTCCTCCATGTAGCGGAGCTCGCCGCTCTCGTGCGCGAGCTGCGCCAGGAACATCGCCTTGCGCTGCGGCGTGGTGATGTTCGCCTCGGCCATCGCCTGATTCAGGTACGGCAGGTACTGCTTCGCCTTCGCCTCCGACAGGTTCGGCATCACCCCGCGAAGCTGCGCCACCGTCACTCCGGCCGAGCCACCCGGTGCCGGCTTCGGCCCGTTCACCCCACCCACCGGCGGCGGATTCGACGGCTTGCCCGGCGACGCGCCTCCGCCCGGAATCGTGAGCTTCTGCCCCACGTAGATGAGGTTCGGGTTCTTGATGCCGTTCGCCTGCTGCAGCGCGCTCACCGACGTGCCGTACCGGCCCGCGATGCCGCTCAGCGTGTCACCCGACTTCACCGTGTACGTGCCGCCACCGCCCGAGGACGGCTTCGTCGGCGCCGCGCCACCGCTGCCCGGAATCGTGAGCTTCTGGCCGGCGTAGATGAGGTTCGGGTTGGAGATGTTGTTCGCCTTCTGCAGCGCGCCCACCGACGTGCCGAACCGGCCCGCGATTCCACTCAGCGTGTCACCGGACTTCACCGTGTAGCTGGAGCCACCCGAGCCGCCACCCGTCGCCTTGGGCGCGTCGAACCCGTCCACGACGAGCTTCTGCCCGACGTAGATGCGGTCCGGGTTGGAGATGTTGTTCGCCTTCGCCAGCTTGTCCACCGACGTGTTGAAACGCCGGGCCAGGGCACCGAGGGTGTCGCCGCTGCGAACTGAGTAGGTAGTCACGAGGAGGGCTCCCGGGGGGAAGGAGATGCTGCGTGCCCACATTTTCGGCGGAGCTGAGAAAACGTTTCGTCCCAAATGCGGTTATTTGATTCCCGAATCAGTCCGCCCTCACTGGACGTGCGTGGTGGAGGCGCGGAGGCGCTCTTTGAGTGCGCGGGCCTCGTCGGTGTCCCGGAGCCGGACCAGCGTCTGGACGTAGTAGGAGAGCGCCCAGAGGTTCTCCTCGGGGATGGCGCCCTTCCACGTGGGCATGGCCGCGCCGCCCACGCCGGCGGCGATGACGCGGTAGAGGTCCTCGCGCTGGCGCTCGGCGGTGTAGGGGGCGCCTTCGACGGTGTCGCCCTCGGACCAGACGGTGCGCGGCGGGTGGAAGAGGAAGTCCGGCGGGAGCACCTTCGCCGTCTGTGAGGGCTCGCCCTTCGCGTCGACGGCCACCGCGTGCTCCGAGTCTCTCGGCTGCGCGGTGTACGGGTCCACCTTGGACAGGTCCACCTTGCGGCCCAGCACCTTCTCCATCATCGCGGCCAATTCCGCGCGAGGCACGTACGCGACGTGGCAGCTCGCGCAGCCGGCGTTCCCCGCGCCCGCCACGTGGTAGACGACCTTGCCGCGCTCGACAGCCTCGGACTCGCGGCCCTTCCACGGGTCCGGCGTGGGGGACAGCGGCTGCCCGGGGGCCTCGTCCTTCCAGCGCGGGCTGAAGGTCTTCAGGTACTGGATGACGGCGTCCAGGTCCGAGTCGGGCACGTCCCAGGCGAACATCGGCGTGCCGTGCAGGCCCCGGCGCAGCGTGCGCTTCAGCGCGTCGTCCGCGGGTAGCTCGCCCGCGGCGACTCCGCCGAACTTGAAGAGGCCCTGACGGAAGCTCCGAGGGACCGGCCGCATGCCCCGGCCCGCCGGGCCCTGTCCGTCTCCCTGCTCACCGTGACAGGACGCGCAGTAGTGCGTGTACACCACGTACCCGCGAGACAGCATCTCGGCCGGAATGACGCGGCCGTCGGCGAGCTTCAGCGGCTCGAACGTGGGCGCGGGCTTGGAGCGGCACGCAGCCACGGTGAGCAGCAGGGCCGCGAACATCCAGACGCGGTGGGGCGAGGCCTGGCGCGTGCGCGGCGCACGGGCGGAGCGGTTCGCGACCGATACGCTTACGGGCCCGGCAGGCTCATGGCGCTGTTGCAGCGAAGCTCCGAGGAAGCCGTCAGCACTCATGGGAGGTACACCGCCACGAAGAGGAGCAGCCACATCGCCGTCACGAAGTACCCGCCGAGCGACAGCCGCCGCAGGGCATCGCCCACCTCCGCGCTCCGCTTCAGGCGCACGGTGGAGAAGAACACGCCCGCGAGGACGGCGAGCACATGCAACACATGCAGCGCCGTGAGCCCGTAGAAGGCGGAGGCAGGCACGCCATCATCGGGGATGCGGAAGTGATGGCTCCAGAAGGCGAGGTGCGTCCACGCCGCCTGCATCACGACGAAGAGCGCGCCCGATGCCAGCACCATTCCGAGCAGGCGCAACAGCCGCCGCGCCTCCCGGGGGCTGACGGGCTGGACGCGCGCGGCACGATGGAGCACCGCGCTTCCGAAGACGAGCGGCAGCCCCGACAGCGCGAGCAGCACGGTGGAGATGGGCAGCGGCGGCCACGGCTCGCGCATGCGGTACCAGCCGACCGCGAAGGCCAGCGAGACGAAGAACATCGACCACGCCGAGAGCCCCAGCACCGTGCCGAGCCACCGCGTCCCCGCGTCCCGCTGGGAGCGGTCCTCGTCATGCGACGACGCATACATGGAAGCCGAAGGCCTCATGGCTTCCTCCCGCGCGCTGGCACCGTGGGACTCACGCAGCACCTCCCGACGTGGACGTGCCGCCCATGCCCTCCGCGGCACCCTGCCCCGACTCCGCCTCGGAGTCCTCCGAAAGCGACTCCGCCTGTCCCATCCAGTCCCGGCCCAGCTTCTCCAGGACCTCCGGCTGCGACAGCGCATGCGGCCCGCGCAGCACCATGGGCACGGGGTCGTAATTCCACGCGGGCGGCGGGCTCGGAGTGCACGTCCACTCGAGCGTCCCCACCTTCCACGGGTTCGCCCCCACCTTGCGTCCAGCCGCCAACGTCCACACCAGGTTCACGATGAACAGCACCTGCACCGCGCCGAGCAGGAACGCGCACGCCGACGTCCACTGATTCAACGGCAGCAGGTGCTTCAGGTACGTGTACTGGTACGGGTCATACAGCCGCCGCAACTGCCCCGCGTAGCCCGCCGCGAGCTGCCCGCCGAACACGCCGAGGAACAGCACCGCGCTCGACAGCACGTGCGCCTTCGCGAGCCCCTCGTGCAGCGCGCGTCCGAACATCTTCGGGAACCAGAAGTAGAGCCCCGCGAAGACGGCGAGGAAGCTGGCCGCGCCCATCGTCAGGTGGAAGTGGCCCACCACCCACAGCGTCCCGTGGAGCGGCACGTCCGTGGCCACCGCGCCCAGCGACAGACCGGTGATGCCACCCAGGCCGAAGACAATCATCGTGCTCAGCGCCGCGAGCATCGGAGACGTGAGCCGCACGCTCCCGCGCCACAGCGTCATCAGCCAGTTGAGGTACATCACCTCCGCGGGCAGCGAGATGAGCAGCGTGAGCACCATGAACGTGCGCCCGAGCAACGGCGACATCCCGCTGGTGAACAGGTGGTGCGCGTACACGAGCCCGCTCAGCGCCGTCACCGTGCCCATGGCCACCGCCGTCAGCCGGTAGCCGTGCGCGGGCTTGCGGCTGAAGAAGGCCACGAAGTCACCCACCATCCCCCACGCGGGGAGAATCAGGATGTAGACCTCCGGGTGGCCGAACAGCCAGAAGAGGTGCTGGTACACCACCGGGTCGCCGCCTCCGCCCACCGCCGCCGCGCCCGCGATGAAGAACTGCGTGCCCAGCAGCCGGTCCATCAACAGCAGCGCCGTGGCCGCCGCGAGCACCGGCACGAACAACACATTCAGCACCGAGGCGAAGAACAGCCCCCACACCGTCAACGTGAGCCGGCCCCACGTCATCCCCGGCGCGCGGCACCGCACCACGGTGACGACGAAGTTCAACCCATAGAGGAACGAGGACGCCGCCGCGCACAGCACGGCCACCGTCACCAGCGTCTGCCCGAGGCTCGGCGTGAAGGCCGATGTCGACAGCGGCGGATAGGACGTCCACCCCGCGCTCGCCGGTCCGAGCCGCACCGCGAACGAGCCCAGCACCAGCGCTCCACCGAGCGCGTAGAGCCAGAAGCCCAGCACCGAGAGCCGGGGGAACGCGAGCCCTCGGGCACCGATGGACAGCGGCAGGACGAAGTGCCCCAGCGCGCCGAAGAGCAGCGGCGTCACCGCGAAGAAAATCATGATGAGGCCGTGCATGGTGAACACGGCCGTGTACGCGGGCGGAGTCATCGCGCCGTGCGACTCGGGCATGGCCCAGGCGAGCCCGGGTACCGGCTGTCCCGGAAACGCCCACTGCCAGCGGATGATGAGCGCCAGCAGGCCTCCGAGCAGCAGGAAGCCCAACCCACCCCACAGGTACCGCCGAGCCACCGCCTTGTGGTCCGAGGCGAACATGCTCATGGCGCCTTCCACTCCCAGCCCCAGTGGGCCGCGACGTCTTCCGCGTCGTACGACTGCGCGGCCTGCTTCCCGGCCTCGCGCAGCCAGGTGGCGTAGGACTCCGGGGACATGGCCGTGAGCACGCCGCGCATCCGGTAGTGGCTGGTGCCGCAGTGCTGGTAGCACGCGGCCTCCCACGCGCCCTCGCGCGCGGCCTGGAACCACGTCTGATTCACGCGGCCCGGAATCGCATCCAGCTTCACGCGGAAGTGCGGCAGCGAGAAGCCGTGCACCACGTCCGTGGACACGAGCTGCACCCAGACGGGCACACCCACCGGGACGCGCAGGTCGTTCCACGTCACCACGTCATCGGGGGTGTTGAAGCGGCCGTCCTCGCCAGCGTAGCGCGCCTCCCAGGACCACTGGTGCGCGTTGATTTCGATGCGCACCGTGCGCGGGTCCTCCGCGGGCACGCGGAAGTTCCACAGCACGTCGCGCAGGTAGCCCTCCGAGCCGAACAGCAACGTCCCGTCCACCACCACGAACGCGCCGAGCGCGAGCCCCAGCACCCACGCTCGCGAGCGGCGCGTGCCTCCGTCCGATGCGGCCTGCTTCGCCTTGCGGAAGCGCCACACCGCGAGCCCCAGCCACCCGAGCGCCACCGCGATGAGGACCGCATCGAAGCGGTGGCTCCAGGCGAGCAGGGCGTCGATACGGTGGCCGTGTGTGCTCGCGTCCTCGGGGAGCGACAGTGTCCCCGTGTTGCGCGGAGTGCCGGGCACGCCAGAGTGCGAAGACTGCGTCCCCGTACCAGTCGGAGCGTCCGAGCCCGAAGGAGCGGACGCCGCGGACGGGAGTGGCTGCGTCCCAGCGTTGCGCGGAGCATCCGTGGCCGGAGTGCCCTGCGCGCGCAGCACCTCCGCGAGGACGCCAGCGGGCAGCACCTTCACGGGTGTTCCTCGCGCATCGACCTTCGCGCGGCCCAGATGCCCACGCCCACGAGCAGGAACGGCGCGAGCACCAGCGCCCCGAGCAGCAACGCCGAGCGCACCGTCGACTCGGGGGCCCGCAGCGTGCAGGACGGGCACGCGAGCACCTCCGCGGGCAACAGGCCCAGCAACACCGTCAGCAACGAGGCCATTCGGGCCATCGCGTCTGAACGGCGGGTCGTCAGGTCATGGCCGGAGGTGGGGCGCTCGGCGGGCATCACCACCCCTCGGGTAGCACGCGGCACGGGTCCCCTCAAGGCACCCGCGACTCCCACCCGAGCCCCTGCCTCGCCCCCCTGGCGGGCCACGCCTCGGAGATGACGGGTTCGCTCACCAGCGCCCTGGCACCGCGCCCGTGAGAGGAACTGCTCGCACCCGGCGGACAGCGCCTCGGAGGTATCGGGCTCGCGAGAGGGCCCGCTTCCCGAGCCGGGCCTGCCTGCCCCGGAAGCGGCCGTGCGCCACCTACATCCCGTGAGAAGACAGGATGTCGCAGTGGGCCTGGCCGCGCTTGTGCCGGCCCCGGGCTTCCGTTACCTGGGGAGCCCATGTCCGCCGAATCCACCCTCGCGGCCCCTCCCGTCCGTCTCACGCAGCGCCCTGGTTTCTGGGCTGGCATCGCCGTCGTCGCGCTCGGCTTCACGCTCGCGGCCGGCGTCGCCCTGCTGCGCGGGAGCAGCGAGCCACTGCCGCGGCTCGGCGCCATGCCGGAGTTCACCTTCACGCGCCATGACGGCAAGCCCTTCGGCAGCGCGCAGCTCCGGGGGCGGCCCTTCGTGGCCAACTTCATCTTCACCCGCTGCCCCACCATCTGCCCCGCCTTCACGCGGAAGATGGTCGGCGTGCAGGAGCGCACCGCGTCGCTCGGCGCGCAGCTGCAGCTCGTGTCCTTCTCGGTGGACCCGGCGTACGACACGCCCGAGCGCCTCGCCGAGTACGGCCAGCGCCACGGCGCCGACTTCAACCGCTGGAGCTTCCTCACCGGCGACTACGCGCAGCTCAAGGACACCATCGTCAACGGGTTCAAGATCAGCATGGGCCGCGAGGACGGCGCTCCCGAGGACGACCTGCTCTCCATCTTCCACGGCACGCACTTCGTGCTCGTGGACAGGGACGGCCAGATTCGCGGCTACTACGACAGCGCCGACGGCGAATCCACCGAGCGCCTCATCCGCGACATCGACCGGCTGAACCGCGAAGGGCACTGAGCGGAGGAGCCTCACAGGCAGCGAGAGGTTGAACCACGCAGGACTCCGACCGGAGGAGCCACACAGCGGCCCCAGGCGGAGTTGCTTGTGTGTACCCGGCCGAAGCGCCACGGTCATCGCGAGGCACTCCGGTGCGATCGCGAGAAGCCAGCCCCACATCACGACGGCGGGCTGGCCTGAACCTGCGCGAAACGCCAGCCTTCACCGTCCCACTGCAGCGCCGAAGGGCTGATCTCACACCTGCGTGTGACGCCAGTCCGCACTGCTCTCCCCTCTATGCCAGAGGGCTGACCCCGCACCTTCGCGGGAAGCGCCGGCCCGATCTCCCCTCCCCCGCAAAGCCAAGGGGCCAGCTCCGCACCTTCGCGGCAAGCCGGCCCCACCGACACATCCCCTCAAAAGCCGGAGGGCCGGCCCCGCACCTTCGCGGGAAGCCGGCCCTCTCGTTTGCTTCATCGCGCCTGGGGCGCGACCGCTCACTCGACGAAGCGGGCGTGGTTCTGCGCGATGATGTTCTGGAAGTTCTGCAGGCCGAGCGGGTTCTGGGCGAAGCCACCGACCTTGTCGGCCGCCGTCTTCACGCTCTGGGCGATCTTCGTCAGGTCCGCCAGCTTGGGGGCCAGCTTCGACAGGAAGCCGATGCCGCCCAGGGGGCCCTCGCCCAGCAGCGCCGACGCGCCCTTCTTCACCAGGCCCTCGGCGATGGGGCCGAGGAACTTGCCCACGAACGGGAGGCTACCGACCTTGTCGCCGATGAACTTGGCGATGGGGTTCGTCAGCGCGCTCACCGGCTTCTGGAGGAACTCCATCGCCTTGCCGCCGATGTTCGCGATG
Source organism: Pyxidicoccus sp. M6 (assembly GCF_055568925.1). Taxonomy (NCBI): domain Bacteria; kingdom Pseudomonadati; phylum Myxococcota; class Myxococcia; order Myxococcales; family Myxococcaceae; genus Pyxidicoccus; species Pyxidicoccus sp. M6. Next base: position 13,191,147 of record NZ_CM145714.1, read on the forward strand.
CCGCCAGCAACCTTGCTGACCGTCTGCGCGACCTTGCCAACCGTATCGGTAACCTTGCTGACGATCTTGCCAATGCCGCCCATGGTAGGACCCCTTGGATTTCTTGAAGTTTGAGGAAGAAATTGTGCCGGAGATGAAGCTCAGAAAGATTCTCGGGACGGCGGCCGAATTGTTTCCTCTTTATTTATTCGGCCGATTTTCCGTCCCGGCGGGCCTTCCCGAGCTCCGGGTCAAGCGCGGTTACCGCCGCCCCCGCCCCGCTTGAGCTGATCCTGCAGCGCCTTCTGGGCGGCGGGGTCCTGCGGGCCGGTGGCCTGGTCCTGCTGCGGCGACAGCGACGGCTTTCCCGCCGTGGCCTTCCCCTGGGTGAACTTGGACGCCTCGAAGTCCGGGGGAGAGCCGGGCAGCTCGCCCTTCATGCCCTTGATGATGATGTCCGCGGCCTCCTCGGAGGACAGGGGGTCGAAGCCGTTCTTCTTCAGCTCCTCGTCGGAGATGACGGCGAGCTCGGGCTCCTTGTCCTTGTCCTGGGCGTACTTGAGGACCAGCTCCACGTAGTCCTCGAGCTTCATGCTCACGGCCTCGGCGATTTTCTTCGTCTCCGGGTCCTTGAGCAGCTCGGCACGAACCACCTCGACGGGCCGCTTGAGACCCCGCTTGGGCTTGTTGGCGTTCTCCTGCGTCATGTCTTGCTCCGGGATGGGTGGGAAAGGCAGTGCGTCAACCTTAGCCCAGTTTTTCCGGTTCACACATTCCCGCCCGGGTTGGAGGGCGGCGCCGCGGCGAGCGCGCGCTGATACACCTCCAAATCCCAGGGTGAGAAGAGCACCACCGTCACCTGCTCCAGGTGGGGCAGCCGCTCCAGGGCGGCGCGCATCTCGCGCAGGGCGATGGGCGCGGCCTTCTCAATCGGGAAGCCATAGGCGCCGGTGGAGATGGACGGGAAGGCCACGGAGCGCAGCCCGTGCTGCTCCACGAGCGCGAAGACACTCTTGTAGCAGCGCGCGAGCACGGCCTCCTCGGAGGCGTTTCCGCCCCGCCACACCGGGCCCACCGTGTGGATGACGTGGCGCGCGGGGAGCCGGTAGCCCTTCGTCAGCTTCGCCTGGCCCGGGGGACACCCCCCCAGGTCGCGGCACTCGGCGAGCAGCTCGCGGCCGGCCGCGCGGTGGATGGCGCCGTCCACGCCGCCGCCTCCCAGCAGCGAGCTGTTGGCGGCGTTGACGATGGCGTCCGCGCCGACCTTCGTGATGTCTCCCTGCACGAGCTCCAGCTTCTTCACGTTCCCTCCCCGGGTGGATGGCGGCGCACCGGGGACGGCACGCCAGCACACCGGCTGACAGGAAGGGGCACGCGTTGCCCGGAGCTTCGCGCCGACAACAGACGCACGGCGCACGCCCTCACGGGTGGCGGGCCCCCCCGGAGAGCCGCGAAGTGCACCCCCCGCGTGCGTGCCCCGTCGTGACGGGGCACGCATCACCAGGCATGACGCCGCACGCCTCATGGGCCGGCGCCCCGCCGATGAAACCTGAAACGCCGTCTTCAGCGGGCCGCGTTGCGCGTCGTCGTCGCCGCCTTGCGCGTCACGGGCATCACCTTCCGCTTGGGCGCGGTGCGAGTCACCGTCCCGGGACGGCGCGCGTCGGCGGCGGCGCGGGCCTTCTCCTCGGCGGCCTTCGCCGCGGCCAGCTTCGCCGCGAGCTGCTCCGCCTGCCGCGCCCAGCGCTGCCGCAGCAACTCACGCAGGCCGTCCTTCTGCAGGTCGACCTGCGCCTGATGCAGCCGGTAGTGCAGGTCCTCGCGCAGCGTGCCACGCGCCAGCGCCGAGTCCGCCGCACCGGACAGGCCCACCACAACCTTGGGCCGCTCCTCCTGCATCTGCAGGCAGCGCAGCAGCGCGAACTGCGCGTCGCGGCCCAGCTTGGCCACGTCGGGGATGAACACCACGCCGTTGGGCTGACGGAGCGCACCCGCCAGGTCCGCCGGCTGCCTCACTTCCACCAACTCCACTTCGAAGTTGCGGGCCGCCTCCTGGGCCCAGGAGCGACGCTCCTCTTCCGTACCTCCGTGGATGAGCAACGAGGTGCGATTGCAGACGAGCTCTTCTTCACGATAACCGCGCGGTGTCACCGGATGACCCCCTGCTGTCTGGAAAATCGTGGCTGCGGGAGTCTAACGCCCCATCAGGTCCTCCGTTCAACGGGTGACGCCCCCTTTCCAGGTCGGTCGCCTCCACTCCCACCTGAAATTCCTTTCATGTGAGCCGGATGTTTCACGAGGAATTGACGGGTATGTGACATCAGGCGGTGGGCACCACCATGACGGGCCGCCGGCAGCGGGCCACCAGCTCGCGAGCCACCGCGCCCTTGAGCGCATCCGGCTCCCGCGAGGGCTCCGGCGAGGTGCCCACGCACACGAGGTCCACGCCCTCGCGCTCCGTGGCCTGGCAGATGGCCAGCGTCACGTCGTCCCCGGAGACGCCCTCCACACTCCAGTGCAGCGCCTGCGCCCCCGCGTCGCGCGGCACCAGTCCCCACAGCCGCTGGAGCACATGGTCCTTCTCGCGCGGCGGCTCGGGCAGCACGCCGTAGTGGTCATGGAAGGTCGCCACCTCTCCCGAGCGCCGCCGGTGCACGTGCAGGAGGTGCACGCGGCCTCCGGGGCCCACCAGCGTGCGCGCCTGGGAGATGGCCCGCGAGCTGGCCTCCGAGAAGTCCACCGGCACCAGCACGCTGCGCGGTGCCAGGGCCGGACGCGGCTCCCGCAGCGAGGGCGGCACGCACACCACGGACTGCTCCGCGTGCCGCAGCACGCCCGCGGACACCGAGCCGTGCCACAGCCGCCCCAGCCCGCCGCGCGCGTGCGTGCCCACCACGACGACGTCCACCCCGCGCGCATGCGCCACGTGCAGCAGGTGGTCCGCCGGCCGCCCGAAGCCCGGCTCCAGCACCACCTCCACGCGACCCTCTCCGTCGAGCATCCCCAACCGCTCGTGCACATCCCGGTGCAGCACCCGCTCCACGGCCGGGTCCAGCGCCTCCATGCTCCGCACCGTCGGGTCCAGCACCTCCACGTGCACGGGCGTGTGGATGCCCAGCCGCTCGCGCTCCTCCAGCGGCGAGCACACGTAGGTGGCCAGCACGTCGCACGGGCCCACCCGGCGCAGCTCGCGCAGGTACGTCACCGCCGCGTCGGAGGTGGGCGAGCTCGGGTCCACGCCCACCATCACCAGCAGCCGCCTGCGCCCGCGCAGCCAGTCCACCAGGGCCGCCTCGCGCCGCACCGCCAGCACCGGGGCGCAGGCGAAGCGAGACAGCCGCTCGGGCATGGAGGCGCGCCGCCACGCGGGACTGCGCCAGCCGCGAGCCGCCACCACCACCTGGCGCGCGTGCTGGCACTCCTCGTCGCTGAGGACTTCGTCCGTCGAGGCGCTGGAGCGCAGCACCGGCCGCACCACACCGGCCACGGGCCTCAAGCGGGCGCACTCGGCCTCCAGCAGCTTGGGGCCGCGCTCTATCGGCTCCAGCCCCGCGGAGCCGGGAAGCTCACCATCCAGGACGCCCAGCAGGACCAGGGGCTCGCCCAGCCTGGCCGCCAGCATCGCCGCCACGTCCGCCGCCTCGGTCGATTCGGGGGAGAGGTTCGTCGCACAAACGATGGCCATGGCCGCCCTCCTATTCGGGTGCTAGCGGCACCTCATGAGGGAACAGATGGGCACGACGCCGCCGGGCGGCGGGCCCCTCCTTCACGCTGGCTTGCTCCAGGGCCCGGCTCTCGTCACGGGCGTGCCACGACGTGCGGCCTGCGCTCGCCCGCTCCCCTGCTCATGGAGAGCGGCCGGGCGTCACTTCGCGCGCGGCGCCTGGTGACCGTCGGTGTTGGTGTGGTCCTGCTCCTCGCCCTTGCCGCCCCGCAGGTCGTCCTTGCCGAGCGTGATGAGAATCACCCGCTCGCCATTGCTGGTGTAGCGGTAGGGGTGGCCCCACGGGTCCACCGGGAGGGACGGCAGGTACTTCGGTACCAGCAGCTCCTGGAGGTCCGCCTCCTCCGGCAGCGCATGCCCGTCCGCGCGGTAGCGCTGCAGCGCGTCCTCCAGCACCGCGAAGTCCTGGTGGATGCGGTCCGAGTACACGGCCTTCGAGCGGCTCAGCGCCGCGCCCAGCACCGTGCCCACCATCGCGAGCGCGAACACCAGCGCCACCCAGAGGATGGGCGAGCGGCGCGAGGGGGGAGGCACGGCGTCTGCGGTGGTGCTCATGGGGCCCTCCCTATCACTGCTTCCGCCTTCGGGGTGGGGACTTCGAGGGGCCCGCCAGTGTCAGCCTAGAGAGCGCGGTACAGCGGAACGGGCTGTTGCTTGCCCTTCAGCCGGACGGGGGGCAGGTCCTCGAAGGCGGTGTCGTTGGCGTTGACGAGCTCGCGGGCGCGCTCCCCGACGAGGATTTCGCCCGGGCCCGCCAGCGCGCACAGCCGCGCGGCCACATTCACCGCGTCGCCGATGCACGTGTACTCCGCGCGCACCGTGCTGCCGATATTGCCCGCGACGACGACGCCCGAGTTGATGCCGATGCCCAGCTCCAGCACCAGCGGCTGGCCCTCGCGGCCGTTGGCGGACCACTCGGCTTCCGCCTCGATGCGCAGGTCCGCCATGGCATCCATCATCATCTTCGAGCACTGGAGCGCGCGCAGCGCATCGTCCGCGCGGGCCACCGGCGCGCCGAAGACGGCCATCAGCCCGTCGCCGAGGAACTTGTCCAGCGTGCCGCCGCACGTGAAGACGGCGTCCGAGAGCCGCCCGAGCACCTGGTTGAGCACACCCACCACCTGCTCTGGCGGCAGGCTCTCCGCCAGCCCGGTGAAGTTGCGGATGTCCGCGAAGAGCAGCGTGACTTCGCGCTTCTCGCCGGTGAGCACCACCGCGTCCGCGCTCTTGAGGATTTCGTCCACCACCGCGTCGGACGTGTAGCGCGCGAACAGCTTGCGCATGCGCTCCGTCTCGCCGGTGCGGCGCACCACGCTCTCGATGCGCGCGGCCAGTTCATCCATGGACGCGGACTTGTTGACGTAGTCGTCCGCGCCCGCGCGCAGGCCGCGCACGCGCTCGGCCTCGCGGTCGTTCGCGGTGAGGATGATGACCGGCACGCCGCGGCTGGGGCCCTCCTTCAGCCGCCGGCACAGCTCCACGCCGTCCAGGCCGGGCATCTCCAAGTCACTGAGGACGATGGCGGGCTGGAGGCGGCTCATGCCCTCCAGCGCCTCGAACGGGTCCTGGAAGCAGAGCACCTCGTAGTTCAGCGCGACGAGCCCCTCCTGCACGAAGGCACAGGCCAGCGGGCTGTCGTCCACCACCACCACACGGCGGCGGCCGTCGATGAAGGGACGCGGCGCCTCCTGCCGCCCGGCGATGCGGTTCTGCAGGCCGAGCGCTTCGTAGATTTGCTTGTACGTGCAGTGGCCCAGCTCGACGAGGATTTCGCCCAGCTTGCGGCCGTCGCGGCGCTGACGGGCGAGCGCCTCGTCGAGCTGCGCGAGCGTCACGTACTTGAGCCCCACGAGCAGCTCGCCCAGAGCGGGCTGGAGGGGGCTCTTGTCCTGGTGGAGCCCGAGCGCCTCGCCCAGCGCGTCCTGAATCTGCTCGCGCGTGACGTAGCCGAGGGAGATGAGGGCCTCGCCCACGCGCTGGCCGGTGAGGGCCTGCAGGGCGAGTGCCTCCTGCACCTGGCTGGGGGTGACGATGCCCAGCTTGAGCAGCAGGTCACCGAACAGGGGGCTCGAAGCACTCATGGGGGCACATGCTACACCGCGCGGGGGGCGCGGAGGATGGGGTATGCGTTGACACGGACGGTCAGCGGCCGGGGTTCTTCACGCGGGGCGCGGGGAGGATCAGCTCCACGCGGCGGTTGGTCTCCCGGCCCATGGACGTCTCGTTCGACGCGATGGGCCGGTCGAGGCCATATCCGCGTGCCTCCAGGCGCTCCGGGGGAATGCCCTGCTGGACGAGGTAGTCGCGCACCGCCTCCGCGCGGGCCAGGGAGATGGCGCGGCTGGTCTCCGGGTCGCCCCGGTTGTCGGTGTGGCCCTCCACGGTGACGGGCGTGAGCTCCGGGTGCGCGAGGAGGACGCGGACCACGTTGTCCAACAGCGGGAGCGTGGACGGCAGGAGCTTCGCCGTGTTGGCCTCGAAGCGGATGCGCTCGAGCGGCTCCAGCCGGTCGTGGCGGATGGCGACGAGCTGCTTCTGCTTCGGGGAGCAGCCCTGGTTGTCCGCGGCGCCCCGCTCGCGGGGGCAGTTGTCGCGCTGGTCCGGCACGGAGTCATCGTCCGAGTCGCGCTCGGGGCAGCCGCGCAGCGTGGGGAGGCCTTCCTCGTCCGGGCAGGCGTCATCGACATCGGGGACGCCGTCGTTGTCCGCGTCCTTCTCCGGGCAGCCGTCGCGGGAGGCGGGGCCGGCCTCCTCGGGGCACTTGTCCACCGCGCCTTCGAGGCCGTCCCGGTCCACGTCCTCCACGGGGCAGCCCTGGCGCTCCAGCACGCCGTGGACGCGGGGACACACGTCCTTCGCGTCCTCGACGCCGTCTCCGTCCCCGTCGCGCACGGGGCAGCCCTCGCGCGACGCGGGGCCGGCGAGGCGCACGCACTTGTCCACGGAGTCGTCCACGCCATCGCCATCCGTGTCCTTCGGCGGGCAGCCGCGCGTCGCGGAGGTGCCTCGCGCATTCGGACAGGCGTCGTCCGCGTTGAGGATTCCGTCGCGGTCATCGTCGGCCGTGGGCTGCTGCGCCTCGGGAGTGTGACTGCAACCGGAGGCGAGCGCTCCCAGCACGAGGGTGAGCAGGGCGGAACGGAGGCATGCGTGCGTCATGTCCCGGCACCAGAGCGCAGGGGACGCGACCTGTCCAGGAGGCGCGGAGCGGTTACGTGTCCAACGGCAGCTCCACGGTGAAGGTGGAGCCCTCTCCCGGCCTGCTCTCCAGGCGGATGCAGCCTCCGTGGGCCTCGACGATGCGGCGGGTAATCCACAGGCCAAGCCCCAGCCCCTTGAAGTGCTGCACCGAGGCGGAGCGCTCGAAGCGCTCGAAGATGCGCTCCTGCTCCTCGGGCGCGACGCCGATGCCCTGGTCGCGCACGGCGAGCCGGGCCACGGCCCCCTGGATGTCCACCATCACCTGCACCGGGCGGCCCGCGCCGTACTTCGCCGCGTTGGACAGGAGGTTCACGAGTACCTGTTCCAGACGCAGCCGGTCCCACTGCCCCGTCACCGGCCCGTCCGAGGACAGCCGCACCTCGCTGCCGGCGCGAACCAACTCCTCGGACATGCGCGCCGTCACCTCGCGAGTGAGGGCCGCGAGGTCCACCTCCTCACGCTGGAGGCTCAAGCGGCCGGCGCTGATGCGCGACACGTCGAGCAGGTCGTCGATGAGGAGGCCGAGCCGCTGGCTCGCACGCGCCGCCTTCTCCGCGCGCTCCGCGAGGCCGCTCTCGGCCATGGCCTCCTTCGCCATGCGCGCGAGCAGGTGAATCTGGAGCTGGAGCGCATTGAGCGGAGACTTCAGCTCATGGCCCGCGACGGACAGCAGCTCGTCACGAGCCTTCACCGCCTGCGTGGCCGCGCCGTAGAGCCGAGCGTCCTCGATGGCGAGCGCCGCCCGCGCGGCCAGGCTCTCCAGCAGCGCGCGCTCCTCCACGGTGTACTCGCGACCCTGCGCCTCGCGCATGACCCCGAGCGTGCCGAGCACACGGCCCCGCGCGCCGAGGGGAACGATGATGACGCTCTGCGCGCCATAGCGCTCCAGGAAGGACACGCCCTCGGGAAGCCGCTCGCCGTGGAGCTCCTCCGCATTCAAGCGCGGAACGAAGAGCGTCTGCCCGCTGGCCGCGACGCGCCCCGACAGCCCCTCACCGAGCCGCGCGGGGTGGCGATGCAGCGAGGCCTCCAGCACCGAGCGGGCCTCCGGGTCCGGATGGTGCACGGAGACCACGTCCAGGTGCTCCTTGTCCGCCGCGAGCAACTGGAGCACGCACGCGTCACCGATGGCCTCGGACACCTTGCGGGTCAGCACATCGAGCACGCTGGTCAAGTCGAGCCCGGCCTCCGCGATGAGCTGACTGACCTGCACCAGCACATGGAGGCGCGCGGCACTGCGGCGGCTCTCCTCCTCCGCCGCGCGGGCCTTGCGAAGCAGGCGCGCGTTGTCGATGGCCAGGGCCGCACGGCCCGCCAGCTCCTCCGCGAGCGCGAGGTCCGCCTCGTTGAAAGGCGCGCGGGACTCACCGCGCATGAAGGTGAGCGCCCCGAGCGTGCGCTGGCGCGCCACCAGCGGCGTCACGATGAGCGAGCCGACTTCCTGCTGAGGTGAGGACTCCACCTGCTCCGGGACCTGCGCCGGCACACGCGAGCCCGCCGCATGGAGCGACACCGCGCGAGCATCCGCGACCTGCACCGCCGGACGCCCTCCGCCGGAAGCCTGCGCCGCGCCCTCCCGCCGCGCATTCTCCGCGCGCATCACCAGCACCTTCGCCAGGGCAGGCACCGCCTCCCCCGTCACCACGCCCCCACCCGCCGCCGCGCGCGCCTTCCCCGCCGAGCGCGTCACCATGCGCGAGCGCCCCGTGGCCAGCACCTCCGCCAGCAGCGAGGCATGCCACGGCTCCCCGTGCTCCGTCGAAATGTCCACGCCCTCCGGAGCCCTCATCGGGTCCACGGGCAGCACCGCGAGGCGGCGCACCACGCCCTCCTCGTACGAATCCACCGTGCAACCATCCGCGAAGCTGCCCAGCGCCAGCCGGGCCACGCCCGCCACCGTCTCCTCCCACTCCAGCGAGCCCGCCACCAACGCGCTCGCATCCGCGAGCAGCTTCAGCCGCTGCCCCGCCGCCTCCGCCTGGAGCCGCGCCGTGCGCTCCCGCTCATACAGCCGCGAGCGCTCCAGCGCCTGCCCGCACTGCCGCGCCAGCCCGGCAATCGACGTCCGCTCCAGCGCGGAGAACTGCTTCGCCTCCGCGAACCCGAAGCCCAGCGTCCCGAAGACGCGCCCCTCCACGTACAGGGGCAGCATCACCAGCGAGCGCATCCGCCCCGGAGCCACCAGCGAGGCCAGCCGCGGGTAGCGCGTCCGCACCTCCTCCGGACTCTCCAGCCACACCGGCGCTCCCATCCGCACCGCGTCGTAGCCCGGCAGGTCCTTCCCGCCCCTCGGCAGCACGCGCATGGGCGCCAGCAACTCCTCCGGCACGCCCACCGACGCCGTCAGCTCCACCGCATTCCCGCCCGAGTCGATGAGGTGCACCATGCCGCCCACCGCACCCACCGCCGGCAGGCCCAGCTCCAGCACCACGCGCGCCACCTCGTCGCGAGTCAGCGCCCGGCCGAACGCCTCCGTCACCGCCTGGAAGCGGCTGAGGCGCAGCACCTCCATCTCCTCCACCTCCGCGCGCGCTTGCAGCACGGACTGGCGGGTCAGCTCCGCCGTGCGCTCGCGCTCCAGCGCCAGCCCCGCCAGCCGCGCGTAGAGGCCGAAGCGCTTCACGTCCTCCTCCACCAGCCGCCGCGGCTCGCGGAAGAGCACCGCCAGCACGCCCGCCGCCCCGCGCCCCGACGAGAAGAAGATGGGCAGGGACAGCAGCGAGGCCGCGCCCAGGTGCCGCCGTGCCTCGGGCTCGTCCGCCAGCAGCGCGTCCGTCTCCAGATTCTCGGCGATGTAGGGCGAGGGTGAATCGGAAGGCCCGGGCGCGTGAGCCAGCAGCCGCTGCGCGCAGATGGCCGACGCGTCCTCCGCCACGCCCGGCGTGACGAGCGTACGCAGCCGCCCTCCATCGCCCCACCAGCAGATGAAGGCGCCGGGCGCACCCAGCGTCGCCGCGGCCTGCCGCAGCACCTCCTCCAGCACCGCCACCACCGGCGGCGCGGACGCAAGCCGCTCCAGGGCCCGCGACATGCGGTCCACTGCGGCCACCAGGCTGCTCTCGGGCACATTCATGCCCCACTCCCCCCGGCACGAGCACACCGCCCCGTGACTCATGCTCAGTCTCCCACGTCCGGGGAATCCGCGAAACCCACCAGGCCCTGTCCGAGGGTGCAGGGTGCGAGGGTACAGGGTGTGTCTTCGACCTCAGTGCTCGAAGACCCGGAAGATGGCGAACACGATTTCGAGCGCAATCAGCACGATGACGACGACCTCGAGCGTGTGGGAGCGGTCAATGTCGACATCCCCCTTGAGCAGGCCGTACGTCTGGGCGAGCAGCTCCTGCTTGCGCGTGACGGAGTCCTGCCAGTTGGGGATGCGCATGCGGCGCACGGCGCCCTCGTAGACCTTGGCCAGGTAGAAGTCGCCGATGACCTTCAGGCTGTTCTCCACGCGCTCGATGAACTCGTTGAGGTCCACCAGCGTGGCGAGCGTCTCCCGTGTCAGGTTGCGGTACGGGCTGCGGAAGAGGCGAATCCACTCGTGGCGCTTGGCCTGCACCTCGTCGTGGATGCGAGCGATGTGCTCGTCCAGCCGCTCGTCGTAGTAGCGGAACTCCAGCAGCTGCGCGTTCGCGATTTCGAGCAGGTCCGGGATGTCCCCCGAACCCGACGGCTCGTAGACGAACGCGCTGTTCCAGTCGATGACGACCAGGTCATTCACCGTGTAGCTGAAGCGCGCCTTCGTCACGGACTCGCTCTCGGCGGCGGACAGCGGCACGGTGCCATTCTCTCCCAGGAGCAGACGTGCCAGGTCCATGCGCGCGAGCAGCTCGTCCGCGGTCGGATTGCCACGGATGCTCTCCGCGAAGATGACGGTATAGCTCTCGTTCTGGTCCCACAGGTGCGTGGTCTGGACGGCGGGGGCGATGGTGCGGCGCACGCCCTCGACGAGCTCCAGCGCGAGGTCCTCCAGCGCCTGGCTGTCATAGAGCTCGTCGGCCACGCGCGTGAGGTGCTCCAGCGTGGTGCCGGGGACGACGGGGACGCGGAGGATGATGGACGCGGCGCCGTGGTCGAACAGGCGCGCGGTGGCGTCCACGGTGACGGGCCCGTCGCGCAGGGCCAGGGGCCTGCGGCCCAGCTCATAGGCCAGGGGCGGGTTGGGGAGCTCGATGTACTGGCTGTTCTCGCGCGACAGCTTGAGTCGACGCGCGTCCTCGGTGATGGCCCTGCGCGCACGCTCGAGGTCGATTTCCTCCGCGATGTCGAAGGTGCGGTAGCAGAGGACGTGGGCCTTGTCGAAGAGCAGGGGGACTTCAGCGGCTGCCATGGTGCCCGGCAGCCTAACCGCTAGTCCTCCCAGAGGAGGCGAAGTTCCAACGCCAGCGCGTCGAAGGGTTCGGCACGGACGGTGGCCTCCCCCTTCCAGGTAACGAGCCGCAGGTAGTGCGCCCCTTCGAGCCGGAAGACCTCCAGGGTGCGGAGCCTCGGGTCGATGAGCCATACGTGGCGGACGCCTTCGCGTGCGTAGACCGTCAGCTTCTTGTCGCGGTCCAGCGCGGCGGTGGAGGGGGAGAGCACCTCGCAGACCCAGTCCGGAGCCACCGTGATGCCAACGACGGCCGGAATCCTGGGCACGCGCTCGCGCCGCCAGCCCGTGACGTCCGGAACGAGCACGTCACCGCTCAGGTGCAACTCGGGCTCGAAGCGGAGAATCCAGCCTTCCGGCCCCCCTCTGCGGCTCCGCCCGAACGGTCCATACAACTGGCCGATGAGATTCGTGGCGACCCGAGAGTGCGGGTCCGTGGGCCTTGGGCTCGCATACAACACGCCGCCAATGAGCTCCCCAATCTTGTCGTCGGGGAGTGCCTCCAAATCAGCGTAGGTGGCGGGCTTCCGGGTCATTGACGGGACGGACAACCTGTGAGGTAGGCTCATGCGCGAACCCTCTCACGAGGGTCCGACATGAACAACCGATGTAACAGGAGCGGAGGTCCCGCGGAAACCGGGCCCGCCACTCGGGGACGCAGTCTGTTCAGTCCACCGGCTCGCGTGGCGGGAAGACGACAGGCTTGCCGGGTCCGGGGCTGTCATCCGGCAGGTTGCCGATGTGCCCGGGCGTGGGGATGGGACGGTCTCCCGCCTCGTGCTTGATAGGCGTTTCATCCTGCGGAAGCCGTGGGTCCTTCCTGGGAGTCTCGCGCTCGGCCATGGTTCGCTCCTTTCAAGTCCTTCCAAGTTAGGGAGCACCACGGCCAAGGGCAGACCTCACGGCCCGGACGCAGGGCTGGCGGCCGAGTGGGAGCGAGCCTGTCAGGCGGGCTTCTTCGAGGCCAGGCTGTTGCGCTCCAGCGGCCGGGAAGACCAGTGCTCCTCGATGGCCTGAACGAACTCGGGCCGGACGAGCTTCGCGCGAGCGAGCAGGAAGTCGCCCTCGTCGCGCCGCAGGTACACGCCCTCCATGGGCGTGTGACTCAGGGCCGAGGTGCCGAACAACTTCATCACCTCGTCCAGCGTGAAGTGCCCCTTCGCGACCACGGGCACTCGCGCGAGCCCCAGCGACTCCGTCAGCGCATCCCGCCGCGCGGTGGACCAGAAGCGCCCCTCCCGCTTGTCGTAGACGTCGAAGGCGAGGAACCAGTCGGGCAGTCCGTCGTAGCGGACACTGTGGACGGCGAAGCACCACTCGCCGAAAAGCATCAGGTGCTCGCCCAGGGCATCGACGAGCTGCTGGCGCCGGGCTTCCAGCCACGGCCAGAGCGGCTGGAACTGGGGCGAGGCACGGGTGCCCAGAAACGAGCCACGGTTCTGGGCGCGCAGCTCCCCACCCGGCCCCACGGAGATGCCGAGGTTGGCGCCATCCACCTTCTCCTCGATGAGCACCTCGCCCCCGAGGAACTCTCTCACTTCGGCTGGGGAGAACACCTTGTCATGGCGCACCGGCCCCGAGGAGAGCCAGGCAATGTGCGGGGTGTGCGGGAACTTGAAGAAGTCGTCCGTCATCACTCGCCACCCTTGCGCTCGTGGATTTCGTCAATGTCCTTGGGGCAGAGGAACTGGACCTGTACCCCACAGTCCCGCAGGGCCTTCCGCAGGCCCCACCACTTGCTGTCCGTGGCCTGGAGGACCACGGGACGCTGAGGATGCGCGCAGCTCACCGCGACGAACTTCCGGTCCATCGGGTCGAAGCTGGTGAGTGATTCGTCACGAGGGAACTCCTCGAAGTCGCGCGGGTCTTCCCGGCGCGGTGTCAGCCGAACCTTCGAGCAGCGCTGGGCATTGGCGTGATTCGTCAGCACCCACTTGAGGAAGCGGTCTCCGATTCCCGGTTGGCCCGTTGGGGACAGCTTGTGCTTGTACTCGTTGAGGATGAGCCAGTGCTCGTCCAGCACGAGGTGCCCCGTCGTCATCACCGTCTGGAGCGCCTGGATGCAGGCCAGTACACACGCAGGACTCGGGTCGTCCTTCTTGTTGGCCGTGAGCGGGACGTTGGTGTCGACGACGCAGGGAGGAACAGGTGCCGTCATTCCTTCCCCTGCTCTGTCTTGCGCCGCATCGCGGCCTCGGTCATGGCGACGAGGTCTCCCATCTCATCGCCGAAGAAGTTCTCCGGCCAGTTGGTGATGTTGCCGTCCTCGTCGAGCTTCAGCTCCTCGATGCGCGAGCCCTCCGGACCGGGCGAGCAGAAGTAGAGCGCGGCCTCCTCGGGCTTCAGCCGTCCTTCCGCGATGCGCCGCTGGATGCGCCGCAGGAGGTGCTCGGAGTGGCTTTCGATGAGCAACTGGATGCCGCGAGGCGTTCCACCCTCCTCCGCGTGAATGGCCTCGATGAAGAGGTCTCCCAGCTCGCTCTGCGCGCGCGGGTGGAGATGGAGCTCGGGCTGCTCGAAGATGAGCGTGGAGCCACGTTCCGCATAGAAGCACTGCACCAGCACGGGCAGGACCTGAGAAATGCCAAACCCCACGTCCGCCAGGCCGACCTGCCGGGGGTTGCCCGGCGTCCGCACGAGCAACTCATACTCCTTGCGGTGCTTCGCGACGAGCCGGGCCTCGAACGACTCGAGCAATCCCAGCTTGAGGAGGTAGGTGGCGATGACCTTCATGAAGGGGGTGGGCCACGCCTGCCCGCCGCGCAAGGCAATCGCCCGGTCCTGCGCCGCGAGCAACGCCGCGACCGTCCACTCGCCCTCTTCCCCCACTCCTTGCGGAGCCTCACCGGACCACGAGTAGGAACGCGAAGGCTTCTGACGCAGGGGCCCGAGGTACTCCAGCGCGTTCAACTGCCTTTCGAGGTCGTAGACGAGGTCGCGCAGCCATCCGACGCGCAGGTAGTGCGGGCCGACCTCGTCGGGAAAGCCATAGAAGTGGATGGGCGCGGGCACGAGCACCTTCCCGGAGCCCGTAGGTCCAAGCATCTCGGGCGGCCGTGCCACCACTTCATAACCCTCCCCGTCGGGAGAGCGTGCCATCCCCAGCATCACCTGCTCGCCATTGAGCTCGAAGCCGTATCCGAACTGCTTCACCTCGAGGCTCTCCCGCGCCCCCTTCCCGAGCCCGACGTCCGCGCCAAAAAAGAGGAACGGAGCCGTCGTGTAGCCAAGCCTGAAGAGGTCCTCGTTCCAGCCCAGTCGGTGTTTCCACTTCAATCCGAAGCCGAGCACCGCCGCCGGGTCGTGGTTGAACACCATCTCCGGCCAGACGCCCAGGTCCACGAGCGAGTCCGCGTCGCCAAAGTGAAGCACACGCCGCCTGTCGCGGGACTGGGCCGTCTGCTTCAACATCAACAAGAGCTGGTGGAAGCTCGTCTTCCCGGAGCTGTTCGTCCCGAAGAAGACGGTGAGCGGCGCGAGACGGACGCTCCCAGTGTCCCTCCACGCCTTGAAGTTCTGGATGTTGAGAGCGCTGAGCATCGGGCCTCGTTCTACCCCACTCCCAGCCAGCCTCTCACGGCCCCCGGCTCTTCGCGGACGGCGGCGCCAATTCCGTGCGCACGTCCCAGAGCTCCGGGAAGAAGCGCAGGTCCAACGCCTTGCGCAGGAAGCCCACGCCCGACGAGCCGCCCGTGCCCTGCTTGAAGCCGATGATGCGCATCACCGTCATCATGTGACGGTAGCGCCAGAGCTGGAACCGCTCCTCCGTATCCACCAGCTTCTCGCACATCTCATACGCATCCCAATGCGCGTCGATGTCCTCGTAGATGCGGCGGAACACCTCCATCACCTCGGGGCTCTTCTCGTACGGCTGACGCCAGTCACGCTGCACATGGCTCTGCGGCACCTTGTGCCCCATACGCCCCAGGTGGCGGAGGAACTCGTCATACAGGCCAGGCGACTCCAACAGGCGCTCCAGCTCCGCGTGCACCGCCGGCACGTGCTTGAAGGGCATCAGCGCGTTCGGGTCCTTGTTGCCGAGCAGGAACTCCACCGCGCGGTACTGGTAGCTCTGGAACCCCGAGGCGCTGCCGAGCGTCTCGCGGAACTCCAGGTACTCATTCGGGGTGAGCGTCTCCAGCACGCTCCACTGCTCGAAGAGCATCCGCTGGATGTGCGCCACGCGCGCGAAAATCTTGAACGAGGGCTCCAGCCGGTCCGCCTGCACGTAGCGGATGCACGCGCTCAGCTCGTGGATGAGCAGCTTCATCCACAGCTCACTCGTCTGGTGCTGGATGATGAACAACAGCTCGTCGTGGTGGGGAGGCTGCGAGCGCGTCACCTGTGCAGACAGCAGCCGGTCGAGCTGAAGATAGTCACCGTACGTGGTCCTTCCGGCCAGGTCGGTGATGATTCCAGGCTCCAGGTCTCGTTTGTTCATAAGCCCGGGCATACATGCTTCTGCGAGTCCCCGCGAGCAAGACTCTCTCGCACGGACAACCCCGAACCCTCTCCCTCCTGAAACCACCTGGGAGCACGGTAGACGGGGGCGCGGTCACATTCTGCCCGGGCCGGGGCAGCGTGCCGCTAGGCTAGCCTGCGCTTCCAGCCTGGGCGGCCGCCGCCAGCGCCTTGGACGCAGCGCGTCCACGCGGCAGCTTGATGTCCTCCACGCTGTTGGGCTCGGCGTAGTCCTTCCACGCGGAGGGGCGGCGGTTGGTCTTCTCGAGCATGCGCAGCTTCTGGTAGTGGGCCGCGCAGTAGCCCTTGGTGCGGCTGGGCTTGCCGCAGCCACGGATGGCGCACTCGCGAGCGCCCTCGGCACCCGCCGCCGGCTTGCGGCCGCGGCGCTTGCCACCGGTAGGGGCGGCCACGCTCAGCGCGGCCCGCGCGGGAGGACGGCCAGGGCCACGGCGGCCCGCCTTGGCGGCCGGAGCCTGCGCGCCGAACAGGGGCCCGACGACCTCGGCCAGCGGGGCCAGCCGCTCCGCCACGTTGCGGAGGGCGTCGAGGTCCGCCGTGCCCGCCTCCAGACGCGACACCACGTCGCGAAGGGGCTTGAGCTGCGCGTCAATCTCGTTGCGGATCATGTCCCGAAACGCTTTATCCACGGACATTCGTTGATTCCTCACCTGGGGAAACGAAGGGGGGTTGCTGATGGAAGACGAGGGGTGTCTTGTGATGCAGGCATACCCTTACCTTCCAAATTAGGATTTGTCTAAAGGAAGTGATAAAAGTTGTGACTGAGAAACGAAGTTCGGCCCCTTTGTCGCAGGTCTCGCCTGTTTCCCGGCCCTCGGAAGGCCGGTTCAGCCATCCCAGCGGAGGGCCTCCAGGAGGGGGCCGCGGCCGGGGACATGGAAGGCCTGCGCTCGTGCCAGCAACTCCTCTCGGGTGGCCCACAGCTCGCGCCTGAGGTCATCCTGCTGCTGCGCATCCAGCGCCGTCCTCAGTCTGGGCAACATGGCGCTCTCTTCTTCTTGGAAATGCGCCACCACGAGGTCTTCCAGGGCCAGAAGGCGTGCCTGCCACTCGGGATGGCCGGGGGAGAGCTCCTCCAGTTCGTCCATCAGCTCCCGCATGGTGAGGTGGTCTTCCGCCTCCTCGCGGACCCGGGAGCGCCCATCCACCTGCATGAGCAGGGGATAGAAGCAGCGCTCCTCCAGGCGTGAGTGCAGTCGTAGCAACTCCAACAACTCCGCGACATCAGCGCGCAGCTCCTCGGGCTCGCCCCCCGAGCCCAGCCGCTCGAAGCATTCCTCCAGCTCACGGTGCTGGTCGATGAGGATGTCGAACGGGTTGCCCATATCCCAACGTTCGGCATTGTAGAGGAGGCAGACAACCGGAGCCTGCCTTCAGCCTGCCATTAACCCTGCTCACGACAATGCACACCGCCCTACCAGGTGGGGTGCGGGAGGGTGTCTCGGGAGGCAGGCGCCTGCCCGGCGGGCCGGCCTCCGGAAGTGGAATGGGTGGCGGAGGACGGGGGCGTCGCCATCTTTCTCCCCCGTGGACGCCTCGCTCGCCAGCCTGCGCCAGACCGTGTTCCGCTTCGCCGAGCGTGGCGCGGCGCTGTCCGCCCTGTACCACCGCGCGAAGCTGGTGGGCACCGAGCACCTGCCATTGGACGGGCCGATATTGCTGGTGGGCAACCATGGTGTGTGGGGTTACGAGACGCCGGCCTTCTTCCACCTGCTGCACCGCGCCACCGGCCGTTATCCCCTGGGACTGGCCGAGCGGGGCTTCTTCCGCATCCCCCTGGTGCGCACGGTGCTGCCCTGGCTGGGCGGCGTGGAGGGCACGCGGGAGAACGCGCTGGCTGCGCTGGAGTCCGGCGCGCTGGTGGTCTGCTACCCCGGCGGCGCGCGGGAGACCTTCAAGCGCAGACATGGGCGCTATCGGCTGCGCTGGGAGCGGGCGCTGGGCTTCGTGAAGCTCGCGGCGCACGCGGGCGTGCCGGTGGTGCCCTTCGCGGGCTTCGGTGTGGACGACACCTTCTTCTGGCCTCCGGGCGAGGCGCGGCTGTGCCTGCGGCTGACGGAGGACGACAAGTACCGGATGCCGCTGGTGATGGGGCTGGGCCCGCTGCCCCTGCCCGTGCAGCTCACGTTCGCGGTGGGCGCGCCGCTCGAGCCGCCGCCCCCGGACGCCCCCGAGCACCGCCTGCGCAACTTCAGGGACCGCGTGGCCGCGAGCGTCCGGCGGCTGCTGGTGAGGGCCTGCCATGCTTGATGCCTCGTCGACTCCGCCCCACGCTCCGGTGCCCCACCGCACGCCGCCGCTCGTCCCGGACGTGGAGGACATCCAGTCCGGCTACGAGCACCTGCTCCACGAGGAGCGCATGGTGCGCGGCACGCCGGTGCGCCTGTTCACCTTTCCCGGCAGCAGCCTCGCGGCGACGCGCACCGTGGTGTGCCTGCCGGGCCTCGGCGCCAGTGGACGCTCCTTCGCATCCATGGGGCCGCTGGCGGATGAGCTGCGGCTGCTCCTGTGGACGCCGCCGCTGCGCACGCCGGCCACGCACACGCCGCTCCAGTGGAACCTGGCCGTGATGAACCACGCCGAAGCCGCGCTGCCCGAGCGCTTCGCGCTGGTGGGCTCGTCGTACGGGAGCCTGCTGTCCATCGCCTATACGCTGGCGCATCCGGAGCGGGTGAAGGCGCTGGTGCTGGTGTCGCCGGTGGCCAGCGTGCGCCGCATCCGCCGGCTGGCGCTGACGCTGTCCACGCTGGTGCGCTCACCAAAGCCGCTGGCGTACCTCATGGCGCCCACGGTGGCGCGCGTGCTGGGCGGCCCGCAGCTGCCGCCGGAGGGCCGCGCGGAAATCGTCCGCGAGGCGCGGCGGATTTCCTCCATGGAATTGCTGCGCCGCCTGCGCGACGTGCTGGCCGCGGACCTCCTGCCGCGGCTCCATGAAATCAAGGTGCCCACGCTCATCATCCAGGGCGGGAGGGATTTGCTGGTGCCCACGTACGCCGCGCGGGACGTGGCCCGGCACATCCCCGGCGCGCGCCTGGAGGTCCTCCGCGAGGCCAGCCATCTGCCGTACATGAGCCACGCGCAGGCCTTCAACAACTTCGTCGGAGACTTCCTCCTTCGACACACGAGCTGAACGCCAGACACCTCACCTCCATGACCGCCGCCGCCCACCTGTCCCGCTCCGCGCTGCTCTTCCTGTCCCGGCAGGAGAACCTGAAGGATTTGGCGACGCGCCTGCGCCCCTTCCGTGAAATGGCGTCGCGCTTCATCGCCGGTGAGACGCTTGAAGAAGCGGTGGAGGCGGTGAAGGCCCTCAACGCGAAGGGAATGACGGTGTCCTTCGACCACCTCAACGAGGCGGTGAAGACGCCGGAGGAGACGCGCGACGAGGTGCGCCAGTACCAGCGATTGCTGGCGCGCATCGACCAGACGGATGTGAAGGCCAACGTGTCGCTGAAGCTGACCCAGTGCGGCCTGCTCATCGACAAGGCGCTGGCACTGCGGAACGCGCGCGAGGTGGTGGCGGACGCGACGCGGCGCGACTCGTTCGTGCGCGTCGATATGGAGGAGAGCGCGGTGACGCAGGCCACGCTGGACATCGTGCGCGAGCTGCACGCGGAGTTCGGCGAGCCGCACGTGGGCGCGGTGCTGCAGAGCTACCTGCGGCGCACGGAGGAGGACGCGAAGGCGCTGTGCAGGGAGCGCGTGCGCATCCGGCTGTGCAAGGGCGCGTACCTGGAGGGTCCGGACGTGGCCTTTCCCGACAAGACTGACGTCGACGCCAACTTCGTCCGCTGCATGAAGGTGCTGCTCGACAGCGGCGTGTACCACGGCATCGCCACGCATGATGAGCGGATGATTGACGCCACGCTCGACTATGCGGCGAAGCAGCACCTGCCGCGCGGCGCGTATGAGTTCCAGATGCTCTATGGCATCCGGCGCGACTTGCAGGAGCGGCTGGTGAAGGAGGGACACCCGGTGCGCATCTACGTTCCGTATGGGCGGCACTGGTACCCGTATTTCATGCGCCGGCTGGCCGAGCGTCCGGCCAACCTCTGGTTCGTCATGCGCAACCTCGTGCGGGGGTAGCGCGAGGGCTCGGAGCGGGTATCCTCCGCTCCGCCCATGAGCCTCGTGAAATCCCTCTTCCTCAGCGGCGCGGTGCTGGTGTCCGCCGCCGGGTGCGCCTCGTCGCGCGCCTCGGCCTCGACGGATGCGCCGCATGGACAGCTCAGCTCACTCAGCGTGGCGTCGAGCGCGAACGCGGAGCTGTGCGAGCACCGCGTGCCTCGCGAGACGTGCACCCGGTGCAATCCCCAGCTCGTGGAGAAGTTCAAGGCGGCGAAGGACTGGTGCGGCGAGCACGGCGTGCCCGAGTCCCAGTGCTTCACCTGCCACCCGGACCTGTCCTTCGACCCGCTGCCCGCGCTCGCGGAAGGAGCCGACCTGCGGCGGCTGTCCGAAGCCGGCGAGGACGTGCCGGAGCTGGGTGCCCACGCGGTGAAGGGCAAGGTGACGGTGTTCGACTTCTACGCGGAGTGGTGCGCCCCGTGCCGCCGCGTGGACGCGCACATGTACGGGGTGCTCAACGGGCGCTCGGACGTGGCGTACCGGAAGCTGAATGTCGTGTCGTGGGACACGCCGGTGGCGAAGCGCTACCTCGGCGGCGTGCCCAACCTGCCGTTCCTCATCGTCTACGGGAAGGACGGGCGCGAGGTGGCGCGGGTGACGGGGTTGGATTTGGACGCGCTCGACAAGGCGATTGCCGACGGAGGCTCGCGATGAAGTGGCTCACGGTGGCGGCGGGGCTCCTCGCGCTGGCGGCGCCGGGCCGGGCCGCGGCGTGCGCGGGTTGAAGCAATCCCAACCTCCCGGTCGGGGGGAATGCCCAGACGAGCTTGAAGACGGGACAGACGGCGGTGTCGCTGGCGCTGCTGGCCACCTCGGTGCGCGTGGTGCACGAGTCGTACTGCCCGGACATCGGCCCCATCTGCGCGGAGCGCGATGAGCCGCCGCAGCTCCATGACCAGCGCTTCTCCCTGGGCGAGTTGCGCGCGCGGGTGGAGTACGGGCTCACGGACACGTGGGGGTTGGAGCTCCAGCTCCCGCTGCGGCTGAACGCGACGACGGTGCAGTTCCGGCGTTTGGACGGGACGCCGGTGTCGCTCGACTACGTGAACATCCACCACCGCGACGAGACGCTGTTCGGCCTCGCGGACCCGTGGGTGCGGGCGCGCCATGCGTTCAGCGCGGGGCAGGTGGCGCTGGTGGCTCGGGTGGGCTTCACGGTGCCGCTCGGCGAGACGGTGGAGAATCCCTTCGCCCTGGGCGAGGACGGGCTGGAGCACCAGCACGTGCAGTTCGGCACGGGGACGGTGCAGCCGCTGCTGGCACTGGAGGCGGAGCGACGCTGGGACAGCGGGTGGAGCGCTCGGGCGTGGGGGCAGGCGCAGCTCTCGCTGCTGGAGAACTCGCATGGCTACCGGAGCGGGCATCGGTTCGCGGTGGGCGTGTCGGGTGAAATGCCGGTGGTGGGAGACCTGCGGCTGAGCGCGGGCGCGGACATGGCCAACGAGCAGCCGGAGCGGTGGGACGGGCGCGTGCAGCAGGACGGCAACCTGGGCCGCACGGACGTGCTCGTGGGCGGTGGGCTCTCGTACCCCGTGGGCCGCGTGCAGTTGTCCCTGACGCTGCGCGTCCCGGTCTACCAGCACATCATCGGCCACCATGGGCAGCTCACGTATCCGGGGCTGCTGGGTCTCACGGCGGAGACGGTGTTCGGGCCGTAACGCTCCCGTGCCGTGTTGGCGGGCATCAGGTCCGCTTCCGAGCCGCGAGGCTCCGCGCGCTCGGCGCATGGCACGCCCCCGTGCCGTGTTGGCGGGCATCAGGTCCGCTTCGGAGGCGAGGTGCTTTCCACTGCCGGGAGCACCGAGGCCGTTACTGTTGCACCCGCGTGCGCCGCGCCGGCGCCCTCGGGAGGAGCCATGTCTCAGCAGCAGTGGACGGCGGTTGACCGCTACATCACCGACCAGCTCGTGCCGCATGACGCGGTGCTGGAGGAGGCGCTCCGCGCCAGCGACGAGGCGGGGCTTCCTCCCATCCACGTCGCTCCGAACCAGGGCAAGTTCCTGCACCTGCTCGCGCGGATTCACGGCGCTCGCAACGTGCTGGAGGTGGGCACGCTGGGCGGCTACAGCACCCTCTGGCTCGCGAGGGCGCTGCCTGCGGGCGGCCGGCTGGTGACGCTGGAGATGGACCCGAGGCACGCCGAGGTGGCGCGCGCCAACTTCGCCCGCGCGGGCCTGTCCGACGTCATCGACCTGCGCGTCGGCAAGGCCCTGGACACGCTGCCGGTCCTGGCCGCCGAGGGCAGGGGGCCGTTCGACCTCGTCTTCATCGACGCGGACAAGCGCAGCAACCCGGACTACTTCCAGTGGGCGCTGAAGCTCACGCGCAAGGGCAGCCTCATCATCGTCGACAACGTCGTGCGCAATGGCGCGGTGATGGACGCCACGAGCACGGACCCGCACATCCAGGGCGTGCGCAAGCTGTATGAGATGCTCGCCGCTGAGCCGCGCGTCAGCAGCACGGCGGTGCAGACGGTGGGCAGCAAGGGCTACGACGGCTTCGCGGTGGCGCTCGTCACCGGGTGACGTGAAACATCGACGAACCTCGTGGGTTGTATCGCGCCTGCACCGGGCGCCTCGGACTGACGGCCGGGAGCCGGGCCCCCGCCGCGCCGCCTGCCCTCGCTTGAGGTAGGGCCCGGGCACGCCCCATTTTGCGGTCATGCGTGCAACGCTTTCCCAGGCCCTGATTGCTGGCGCCGCGGGCACCGTGGCGCTGCGAGCCTTCGTGGCGCTGCGGAATCGGGTGCTCGGAAAGGCGCCGCCGTATGCCGCGCGACACATCGCAGGGCGGCTCGCGCGCTCCGTGTTGCACCGGGAGCTGTCCGACCTCCAGGCCCGTCGCTGGGGTGATGCCATGCGCGCGGTGTATGGGCCGCTGCTGGGCGTGGCGTGGACATTCTTTCGCAAGGGCGCGTCTGGGAAAGGCGTGCCTCCGGGATTGCTGCTCGGTGTGGGTGTGCTCGGCTTCGAGCTGGTGAGTTTCCCCGTGCTCCGCGCGACGGAGTCCTTCAACACGTGGAGCGCCGCCGAGCATGCGTGGCTCGTGGCCCAGACGGCGGTGTATGGCCTCGTCACCGAGGCCACGCTGGCCGCACTCGTGCGGTGATTCACCCGCGCAATTCGCACGCGCCCGGGCTCGGGGACGTACGGCGTGGACGTGACCAGGAGCTTCCGCGAGCGTCCTGTTCGGAAATGTCGGGGGTTTTGCGGGGGGCGGCCTCAACTGGTGGACGCCCCCGTCGAGCGGCACGGCAGGGCGGCGTGCACCCGCGAGGTGCCGGTGCAGCGGCGAGGCATGAAAGGGCTTCTCTCTCCAGGCGGGTCCGGGGCGCGTCCCGGGCCCGGCTCATACTCCGGGGACACGCGGTGTCGTGAAGTCATCAGCCAGCGGAGGGACGGCACCACGCCTGTCCGGCTCCCGCCCCCGCGAATCCCTATCAACCCCGGCGGCATCCACATACGAGCGTGACGGAATGGACAGTGACCCGGGACCGGCGCCGCTGCATGTCAGTACGTTGCCTGCGTCAACGTCTGTCCACTCACGGAGCCCTGTCAGACCTCTTTGAGATTCTCGGGCTCATGTCACCCGGGCACCTCGCCCGGAGGGGGAGTGACATGTCTCTGCGTCTCCGCGTCCACTGTCTTTCCATCGCGTGCACGGTGCTGATGGCCCTGACTCCGGGCTGCGCCAGCACGCCTCCAGGAACGGGCGGCTCCGGGAACGACGAGGTGGACCTGGTCCACCCTCCCCTCCTCGGCACGAAGGCTGGAAGGGAGGAGGCCGCCCAGGTCGCCGCGCGCGTGTGGAACGTGGCCGCCAACGTGCGCGACGCGGATGCCGTCCTGCGCTTCACCTTCTGGTCCGAGCAGGGCGCGCTCACGCTGCTGAGCTACGTGGCCGAGAACCGGGGCGGGCGGCAGGAGAAGCCGGTGACCGATGCCGCGGGCACGCAGAGCAGGGTGACGTCGGCGCTCGTCGCCGCGATGAAGCACCCGGGCCGCGAGGTGTCGCTGACGCTGCGCCGCGCGGGGTCCTCGTGGCGCGTGGACTCCAGCGACTACGTCCAGACCTTCCGGCCCGTCGGAGCCCGGACGCTGCCCGGCCGCCAGGGTGCCCTGTCGCCGGACCAGGGCGCCGACGACGTGATTGCGTCCGTTCGCGAGCAACTCAAGGCCGTGCCGGTGCCCGCAGATGGAACGGTGAGCGTGGACTTCAACGTGCGCGTGCGCAGGGGACGCATGGTGGGCCTGGAGGTGGCGGACTCGCGCGACATCCGCTCCGGGCGCGGCGACAAGCGCCACGCGGTGTCTCCGGGTGTCGCGGCCGAGATGGCCCACCTCATCCTCCTCTACGCGCCGTGCACCGGGCAGCGGGTCATCCACCTCGGCCTGCGGCTGTCACACCAGGGCAAGGCGGAGATGGCCATCGGCGGCGTGGAGGAGACGCGCGTGGCGCAGGCCCTGCCTCCCGAAGACGGCGAGTTCGCGGACGGCCGCTGACGTCGCGCCCGCCCATGCAGCCATGAACCCGGGCAGCGCGCTCCACCGTGGCGTGCTGCTCGGGACACGCTCGCGCAGCAGTGAATGAATGAGCGTGCGGACCGCGCTCCACGCCACGCCCTCCCCCCGAGGAACACGGCAAGCCCCTGCCCGCTCGCCCGCTCAGGTGCCCGGGGCAGGGAGGCAGTCACGGCGCGACCTACCTTTCACGGATGGCGCTCCCCCTCGAAGCGTACGCCCTCGTCGGAGACACCCACAGCGCGGCCCTGGTGGGCACGGACGGCTCCGTCGACTGGCTGTGCTGGCCGCGCTTCGACTCGGATGCGTGCTTCACCGCGCTGCTCGGCAACGGGGACCATGGCCGCTGGCGCATCGCCCCCAGCATCCCCGTGCGGGGTGTCCGCCGCCGCTATCGGCCCGACACCCTCGTGCTCGAGACGGAGCTGCACACCACCACCGGCGTCATCCGCCTGCACGACTTCATGCCCGTGCGCGCCGAGACACCCGAGCTGATCCGCATCGTGGAGGGCGTCTCGGGCCACGTGCCCGTGCGCTTCGAGCTCGCCCCGCGCTTCGGCTACGGCGACCGCACGCCCCTGGTGCGTGCGCTTCCCGGTGGCGCCAGCGCCCGGGCCGGCCCTGATGCCCTCTTCCTGCACACGGACCGGCCGCTGCGCGAGGAGGACGCGCGCCTCCTCACCGACTTCACCGTCCACGAGGGCGAGCGCGTGCCCTTCGTCCTCTCCTGGCACCCGTCACACCTGTCGCCGCCGCCCGTCCGCTCGGAGCCGCTCGCCGCGCTGGAGAACACCTGCCGCTGGTGGACCCGGTGGGCCCGGCGCTGCGTCTACGAAGGCCCGTGGCGCTCGCAGGTGGTGCGCTCGCTCATCACCCTCAAGGGGCTCACGTACTCACCCACGGGAGGACTGGTGGCCGCGCCCACCACGTCCGTCCCCGAGCGGCTCGGCGGCGTGCGCAACTGGGACTACCGCTACTGCTGGGTGCGCGACGCCACGCTCACCCTGCTCGCGCTGCTCCACGCCGGCTACACGCAGGAGGCTCGCGACTGGCGCGACTGGCTGCTGCGTGCCGTCGCAGGCGAACCGGATGAATTGCAAATCATGTACGGCGTCGCCGGAGAGCGCCGCCTCACCGAATTGGAGTTGCCCTGGCTGCCCGGCTACGAGGGCTCGCGTCCGGTGCGCATCGGCAACGCGGCCGTCAATCAGCTCCAGCTCGACATCTTCGGAGAGATTGCCGACTGCCTCTACCAGGCCCGCATGCACGGCGTTCCGCCCGACGACGAGGCGTGGGACGTGGGCGTCCACCTGCTCCACTTCGTCGAGGAGCACTGGCAGGAGCCCGACGAGGGCATCTGGGAGGTGCGCGGCGGACGGCAGCAGTTCACCCACTCGAAGGTGATGGCATGGGTGGCGTTGGACCGGGCCGTGAAGGCCTCGGCGCTGCGCAAGCTGGACGGCGCCCAGTTGGAGCGCTGGCGCACCCTGCGAGACAGGATGCACGCCGACATCTGCGCGAACGGCTACGACGCCCGCCGCAATACCTTCACGCAGACGTACGGCGGCACCGCGCTCGACGCGAGCCTGTTGATGCTGCCCCTCGTCGGCTTCCTCCCGCCCGAGGACCCGCGCGTGCGCGGCACCGTGGACGCGATTCAGCGCGAGCTGTGCCACGGCGGCTTCGTGCGCCGCTACCACACGCACGAGACGCGCGACGGCCTGCCTCCAGGAGAAGGCGTCTTCCTGCCGTGCAGCTTCTGGCTCGCGGACGCGCTGGCCCTGCTCGGCCGCGAGGGCGAGGCGCGCGAGCTGTTCGAGCACCTGCTCTCGCTGTGCAACGACGTGGGCCTGCTATCCGAGGAGTACGACCCGGAGCAGCGCCGGCAGTTGGGCAACTTCCCCCAGGCCTTCAGCCACCTCGCGCTGGTGCGCACCGCGCAGAACCTGTCGGGTGCGAAGGGCCACTTCCCTGACGGCCATCAAGACGAGGCCCGGACATGAAGAGCCCCGGCACGCGACGGAAGGACTCCGTCACGCCCGGGGCTCGTGGCTTCTTCAGCCGTGAAGCGGGTACGGCCTAGAAGTAGCCGCCGATGGTGGTGTTGACGCTGAAGGCCACGTCCACGTCATCGCCCAGACCGAAGGCCAGGCGCGGGCCAGCGCCCACGAAGAAGTGGTCCGTCACGTGGAACAGGAAGGGCGCGTACCCCTCCAGGACCACGGTGATGTCGCCGCCGGTGAGGTACGGGCTGGCGAAGCCGAACACGTCGTCACCCAGCCACAGCGAAATCTGGGCCTTCGGCCACACCGACACCCGGTCGGTGAGGGGGATGTTGTAGCCGCCGCGCACGTTGAGCCCGAAGCCCACCGGGTCCTCGCCCTCGGCGAACGCCGCGCGAAGCTGCAGGCCGGTGCCGACCGACAGGTTCTGCTTGAGGAAGTAGTCCGCGCCCGGCTCCAGGGAGATGAAGCCGATGCCGTCGCCCTGCGTGGAATAGCCGAGGCTGGCGGAAGCGTCCGTGCTGATGACGATCTGCCCGGCGTTGCCGAAGCTGCCACCGCCCGACCCAACCTCCTGCGCCCCCGCCGTCGCCGACACCATGAGCCCGGCCACCGCGGCCAGGGTCTGCCACTTGATTGCCTTCATTGAAGCGTCCCTCCGTTGCGTGAGCCCGGCTGAACCAACCCGGGCGCTCCGGCGGCCCCTTCTAGCGAAAGGGCGGGGAGGAACAGCATTTTTTTATCATCTGTGTGCGACAACCCCCACCAACCCCCGCGCCCCCAGGGCCGCCCCACCCAGCACTCCGCCGGCCAGCGCCGCCAGCCCCACCACGGCCGTGAAGCGCTTCCACCTCGGCGTCGGAGGCACACTGCCGTAGGGGCCCACGCCCTGGGGCACGGGCAGGAAGAGGTTGCCTTCGCGGCGGTGCACGGGCTGCTCCTCCGTCTGCATCCGCGCGCCGTAGCGGCCCAGGATGAAGTTGCCCACGAACGGCGCCACCTTGTTCATCCACAGCGTCAGTTTGCCCTGGAGGAAGACCGGCACCACCGTGCGTCCGGGCCTGCGCGCGCACCGCACCACCGCGCGTGCGACGAGGTCCACGTCGTACGTGGGCGGCACCGGCACGGGCTTGCGGTCCAACTGCGTGGGCGCGTGGTCGAACATCGGCGTGGACACCGACGGCACCAGCACGTTGGACACGTGGATGCCGGTGCCGTGCAGCTCGAGCGCCAGCGCCTTCGCCCAGCCCAGCGTCGCGTGCTTCGACGCGGTGTACGCGGACAACAGCGGCGCGGCGCCCTTGGACAGCATGGACTGCACGTTGAGGACGTGGCCGCTGCCCTGCTTCCGGAAGTGCGGCAGCACCGCATGGGCGAAGCGCAGGAAGCCCAGGCACGTGACGTCCACCGTGCGCTGGATGTGCTCCCACGGGAGCTGGTCGAAGTAGCCGTACGTCTGCACCGCCGCGTCGTTCACCAGGAGGTCGATGCGGCCGTAGCGCGCCAGGCACTCGCGCACCACGCGCTCCACGTCGCCGGCCACCGTCACGTCGCCGGGCACCACGAGGCACTCGCCGCCCGCGGCCTCCACCTGCTTCTGGAGCGACTCCAGCGCCTCGCGCCGCCGCGCGGTGACGCACAGCCTCACGCCCTGCTCCGCCAGACGCACCGCGGACTGCCAGCCCACTCCGCTGGAGGCTCCGGTGACGATGGCGACCTTCCCCTTCAGTTGCTCGCGGCGGGCCATGTGCGCACGTCCCCTCTTCCGTTGGACTCCAGGGACGATGCGGCGCGACTCCCGGGGCGGTAACCGGGCCGCGCTCCGAGCCCTGCCCGCCCGCCTGCTCCACGTCGAGGGAGGAAGACACGGACAAGGGGGACGGCCGGTGGAGGAGTAACAGCAGCCCGGCCGACCCCCTGTCCGCTCGTCCCGCGCTCCCAGTGGGCGCTTGCCACCGGGGAGGAGTGCCCGGGACGTATTCCCTACGAGGAGCACCCCGCCCCGAATGGGAAGGCGGGCGCCTCGTGACACGAGCCGTCACAGAGCAAGTAACGCGCCACGACGAATAGCCCGTGGAAACGCCCGGAACAAGGAAGTCAGGTGCGACCTGGAAGATCTTTGATTCCCGACTTCGGGATCAACGCGTCCCATCTGCGGACAGTGCCTTCGCGTCCATTCCCAGACACACATTCGTGCAATTCCAATCAGACTCCCGTCCGCCCGGCAGCGGCCCGGCTGGGTGGGCGGGGTTCCCGCATGTCATCCTTGGCAACGGGCAGAAGCAGAATGACCGGATGGGGGACCATGTCACGTGTGCGACTTCCCGCCGCGGCGGGCTCCTTCTATCCCTCCAGTCCTTCCGCCCTGGCCACCGAGGTGGACCGGTGCCTCGAGCGGGCGTCTGTCGAATCCCCCGGCCGGCCCGCGGCGCTCGTCGTGCCGCACGCGGGATATGTGTATTCAGGCCCGGTGGCGGCCACGGCCTATGCGACGCTGCGCGCGTACCAGGGCCAGACGCCGCGCGTGCTGCTCCTCGGGCCGTGTCACTTCGTGCCGCTGAAGGGGCTCGCGTACCCGGACGTGGACGTGCTGTGCACGCCGCTGGGCGAGGTGCCGGTGGACGAGGACCTGCGGCGGCGCGCGTCGGCGCTCCGGCAGGTGAAGGCCTCCACGGAAGCCCATGAGGCGGAGCACTCGCTGGAGGTGCAGCTGCCCTTCCTGCAGCGTGTGCTGGGGCGCTTCCGGGTGCTCCCCCTGGTGGTGGGCAGCGCGCGGGCCGAGGAGGTGGAGGCGGTGCTCGACGCGCTCTGGGATGTCGACGTGCTGCCTGTCGTCAGCTCGGACCTGTCGCACTACCTGCCGTACCAGGACGCTCGGGCGGCCGACCGAGAGACGGCCGAGCGGGTGCTCACGCTCGACGGGCCGCTGGACGCGGGCAGTGCCTGCGGCGCGGCGGCCATCAGCGGCTTGCTGCTGGCGGCGCGCAAGCGCGGGCTGCGTCCGCGGCTGCTGGACCTGCGCAGCTCGGGAGACACGGCGGGCGGGCAGGACGAGGTGGTGGGCTACGGCGCCTTCGCGTTCTACCCGCCCACCGAGAGCCCCGGCACGCCGTCCTGAGTCCGAGTCCTTCGCCGCGGATGTGCACCCCCGGGCACTCCGCCACGCGGAGCGCGAGCAAGGGCCCGGACGTCGTCCCCATCCCCGCCGACGCCACCCTGCGCGTGCCACAGGGCTTCTCCGTCAACATCTACGCGGAAGGTCTCCAGCAGCCCCGGTGGATGACGCTCACGCCCGAAGGGGACGTGCTCGTCGTGGAGAGCCGCGTCCGCTACGACGGGGCTCCGGCGAAGTAGCCGCGCGCCTCAGATGTCCCAGGCCAGCGTGTACTCGCTGTCGAGCAGCGACGTCTGCCACCCGTGCACCTGGATGTCCTGCGCGCCCACGGCCCGCAGCGCGCCCTCGAGCATGCCTTCGTTGTAGGCGACGGGGGTGAAGATGCGGCGCATGTGGATGCGGCCGGCGCGCGGGCCGGTCCACTCCACCTGCAGCTCGCCGAAGTTGATGGCCATGCGGTAGGCCTCGGGCAGCATCTCCACGAGGCGCTTCGGCTCGCCGCCCACCTGGCTGCGCACCTCGGCGCCGAACATGGAGTTGATGAAGGCCAGCGTGCCCTGCACGCCAATCTGCCGCATCGACTCCTCCACGCCGCCGAGCTGCGGAGCCAGGAGCCTCGCCGCCGCGAAGAACAGGCGCATGAAGGGCGGCACGGGGTACAGCTCGGACGGGTCCATGTCCGGCGGGAAGTCACCGCCCTCGACGATGCGCGACACCGCCTGCTCGCCGCCGAGGAAGCGCACGGTGTCGAGCACCGCGACGAAGTGCATGCCGCGGATGCCCTCCGTGGTCTCCACGAGGGCCAGCCGTGACTGCAGCTCGCGCTCCACGTCCTCTGGCGTGTCCCACTTTCCGCGGTCCATGTTCGTCAGCCCCCGGTGCATTTTTCGGCTGGCGACTCTCGCACGGCTTGCGTGCGCGTGCGAACTCCTTGCGGCCTCTATCGCAACAGGTCTGCCGCTGTGAGCCCGATGCAACACGTCCGGTGAAACCGTTCTCCGGCCCGCCGCGTCAGGGCGTGGGCTGCACCGCCGCGCCCTGCGCCTCCTCGCGCCGCAGCCGAGCGTCGAGCACGAAGGTGCCGAAGGGCAACAGCGACGAGGCGAAGGCCCCCAGCACGCGCACGAGCGGCCAGCGGTACGCGATGGCCACCTCCATGAGCGCGAAGAGGAACAGCACGAAGAGCAGCCCGTGCGCCAGGCCCACCACGCGCACCGCCAGCGGCATCCCCGCCAGGTACTTCAGCGGCATCGCGACGAAGAGGAGGAGGACGAAGGACAGGCCCTCGAGCAGGGCCACGGCGCGGAAACGGCCAAGAGACGTTTTGAGCATGGGGCTCTCCGCACCCTGCTTCTCACCCCGCGCGCCTCCGGTCCATGCGTCAGGGTGACGCACCCTCGGCCCGGCTGCCCTTTGGCCATGCGCCGGCCGGGGCTCACGGTATGATGCAACACGTGCGGTGAGTGAAGCCCGCGACTCCACTCCTGGAGGGGGGAATACCATGGCGGACGATGACAAGCTGACAGGGACACTCAAGGTGGCTCGCGCGGACCGGAAGGGCGCGAAGCTGGTACTGGAGCGGCCGCAGGGGACGCTCAACACCGTCGCCATGCGGTTGGTGGTGAGCGGGAAGATGGTGGGCCAGACGCGCCGGCAGTTCCACAGCGACGTCTTCTCGGGCCAGCAGACCCTCACGCTGCCCGACGACTTCCTGCCCTCCGCCGAGCAGGGCTGGGTACGGGCCACCTTCTCCGTGGCGGACCCGGCGGGGGCCGGCGCCACCTTCGTGGAGAAGGGCACCCTCGTGCTTCCGAACGGGCAGCAGGAACTGCTCTGGGACAATTTCAACCTGCCCTCGGGCGCGCTGGCGGACTTCATCAACCTCACCTGGGTCGTGACGGAATGAGGGCGGCGCTCACGGCCTTCCTTCTTCTCTGCTGCACGGCGGCGTGGGCGCAGGACGCGGGGACTTTCGACGCGGGCACGGCCGAGTTGGACTTCCCCAACTTCCTGCGCGGAGGCTCCGAGGCCGCCGCGGGCCTGGACATCGCCACCGCGGGCGAGGTGGTGCACCCGTCCAACCCCGCCGCGCTGGTGGCCAGCCTGCGCAACGCGGGCGCCGTGCTGGAGGGCGGGCAGACGTCCTTCGTGGTGCAGTTCAATCCCTACCTCCTCACGACGGGCTACGAACAGCTCTACCCGGAGGCGCGCGCGGCGCGGAAGCAGCGCCTCAACCGCTACCTGCAGGACAGCGCCGTCACCCTCGCGATTGCTGACGAGACGCCCTACGAGGGGCTCAGCTTCGACGAAGGCCGCTTCGCCACGGTGATGGCGGGCGCGTCCGTGGACGTCTTCGGTGAGCGGAGCATCTACGGAGACGCGTACAGCGCGTGTCTCGACAAGGTGCTCGCGGACGAGAGCCTCTATCAATTTCCCGACGAGCCGCTGCCGCTCGAGTTCGACACTCCCGAGGCGTACCAGAAGGCCAAGGCGGACCTCCCCGCGGCGATGGAGCGCGCGAGGCAGGACGGCATCCAGAAGGTGCGCCAGGGGTTGAGCGCGTGCGCGAAGCAGGTGCGCGCAGCCTCGAGCGCCCTGTTCCTTTCGGTAGGAGGCCGGTGGGTGACACCGGGGCTCAAGTCGCAGGAGGGCGACGGCGTGTCCATCCAACGCGGCTTCGGCGCGGCCACGCTGGAGCTGCTGTCCGGCGGCGACGCCAGCGTGGAGGCGACGCTCCAGCTGCGAGCGCTGTACGAGCGGCAGAGCCCGGGCGTGCCGATGAGCAAGTGGCTGGACGTGGGCTTCTCGGTGGGCGTCGCCTCGCCGCGCCTGCTGTTCCGGGTGGAGGCGACGCAGTCCTTCGCGAAGCTGGAGGACACGGACACGAAGCGCGCGAGCGTCGTGGCCGCCACGCGAATCGTCCTGGCGGATAACCTGACGGTGGGGCTCGGCATACAGGGGAACGGGGAGGACATGAGCGATGCGCTGGGCCAGGTGCATCCGAGCCTCACGTTGAACTTCGCGGACCTGCCGACGCTGCTCCAACCGCTGAAGCCTCCGGGGTGACACGTCCGCCCACCGCGCGAGCGGCCGGGCCATGTCGGCGGTGCGCGGGGCCTGACGTTAGCGATTGTCCTTTCGGGGCCCGAGGGGCCGGGGGGAGGACTTCGTCATGAGCACCGCGTTTCCCGCTCGCTGGTGGCACAAGCTGGAGGACGGGCGTGTGCAGTGTGATTTGTGCCCGCGCGACTGCAAGCTGAACGAGGGGCAGCGCGGCTTCTGCTTCGTGCGCCAGCGCGTGGGCGAGGGGATGGTGCTGGACACGTATGGGCGCTCGTCGGGCTTCTGCGTGGACCCGATTGAGAAGAAGCCGCTCAATCACTTCCACCCGGGGAGCAGCGTGCTGTCGTTCGGCACGGCCGGCTGCAACCTGGGCTGCCGCTTCTGCCAGAACTGGGACATCTCCAAGTCGCGCGAGCAGGACACGCTGGCGGACGAGGCCTCGCCGGAAGCGATTGCGAAGCATGCGGCACGGATGGGGTGCCGGAGCGTGGCCTTCACGTACAACGACCCGGTCATCTTCGCCGAGTACGCGATGGACGTGGCGGATGCGTGCCATGCGCTCGGGGTGGAGACGGTGGCGGTGACGGCGGGCTACATCCACGCGGAGCCGCGGCGGGAGCTCTACGCGAAGATGGACGCGGCGAACGTGGACCTGAAGGCCTTCACGGAGGACTTCTACAAGCGGATTACGTTCGCACACCTGCAGCCGGTGCTGGACACGCTGGAGTATCTGAAACACGAGACGCGCGTCTGGTTCGAGGTGACGACGCTGCTGATTCCGGGGCACAACGACTCGGAGGCGGAGGTGACGCGGCTGTCGGAGTGGATGCTGGAGCACCTGGGGCCGGACGTGCCGCTGCACTTCACGGCGTTCCATCCGGACTTCAAGATGCTGGACGTGCCGGCGACGCCGCCCGCGACGCTGAGCCGCGCGCGAGCGATTGCACGGCGCACGGGGTTGCACCACGTGTACACGGGGAACGTGCACGACACGGAGGGCGACACCACGCTGTGCGCGGGGTGCGGCTCGGCGCTCATCGTCCGGGACTGGTACCGGTTGCTGTCCTATCGCGTGACACCGGAGGGACGGTGTCCGGACTGTGGAGCGGAGGTACCCGGACGCTTCGACGCGGCACCGGGAGCGTTCGGGGCACGGCGGGTTCCGGTGAGGATTCCGTCGAGTGCAACGGGCGTCTGACCCGAGCGCAAAGCTCGACGCATCCCCGGCACGACCTCTAGCATCTCCGCTCAGCGGAGAGCGCGTGGACAGAGAGGCTCCTCCATCCAGCGCCGCATTCTCCGCTGGGGGCTTGATGAAGTGCGGCCAGCGGCGGTTGGGCCTGTTCACGTTGGGTCTTGCGCTCGCCTGCTCGGGCACGCGCCAGTACTACGCACATGCGGAGTCGCCGAGACAGGAGGACAACCCGCTCCTCGGCGTGGCGCCAGATGAAGGGACTGCTGCTGCGAGGCCTGGTGACCCCTCCGCGATTCCGTGGCCCGAGGAAGAGCTCACTCCACTGGCGACCTTGGAAGGTACCGCCATCGTCGCTGCACATGCGGCGCTGGAGCAGGTCATGAAGCGCTTTCCGAAGGAAGCTCGGAAGCAGTGCGCCTTCTCTCCCAAGTCACTGGAGGTGCTGATTGGTCAGAAAGCGGGGTGGTACTTCGTTCGGGTCAACCACCGCGTCGACCAGTGCCCGGGATTCGGTCCGGGCTTCCAAGCAGAGTTCGACTGGTTCGAGCTCTACGCCTACTCCCCCGACGGCCGCCTGGAGCGCTATCCGTACGCCCCTTGAATCGGCTCACCCGCGAGGCAGCGTGACACCGTGCCTCGCGAGGTCCTCGGGGGTGTTCACATTCACCAGGCTGCGCAGCTCCGGGTCCACCGTGCGCAGCGTATCCTCGGGCAACAGTCGCATGCGCACTCGGGACAGCAACTGACGCAGCGACGGGTCCTCCTTCAGCGCCTCGCCCCATGCCGCCGCGAGCACCGTCCGGTACGCGGCGAGCAACGGCTCCAGCCGGCCCGACACCTCGAAGCACACCGCGTCCACCGCGTCGCTCCGTGCGCCCAGCAGCACGCGCAGGGCCTCCGTCGAAACGAAGGGCATGTCGCACGCCACCGCCACCACCCACGGCGTGCGCGCCGCGGTCATCGCCGCGTGGACTCCGCCCGGCGCGCCCTTGTCCTTCACCACGTCCGCCACCGTGCGCAAACCAAAGCGCGCGTAGGGCTCCGGCGCGTTCGCCACCAGCAGCGTGTCCCCGAAGTGGCGTGACTGCGCCAGCAACCGCTCCAGCACCGTGCGGCCATCCACCGACAGCAGTCCCTTCGGCACTCCGGAGAGACGGCGGCCCTGGCCTCCCGCGATGATGGCCAGCGTCACGTCTGGGAACTCGGGTCCGGCGGGTTGCATCGCTCATGCTCCTGGCGGGGTACCTGTGGAATGCTGTGACTCAGCCCACCATGAGTGAAGTGTCCACGTCTCGCCGCTCACCGTTCTTCAGGGTCATACGCGTGGGACGCATCGCCGCCTTCGTCGGGGAGCTGGGTTCCCATCCGCTCCGTCCATCCAGGCTTCGTCCTCGGTCTGTATGTCGCTCCCGTGACGGGCGTGGGCGCACTCGTCGTCATGGCGTTCCGTCTCCTCCTCGGCGCGGAGAAGACCTCCTGACGAACAGTCGCCTGCTCGTGAGGACAGGGAGCAGACATATCGCGGGGCCCCGTGGACAACTGGCAGGGCCCACGGACTAGGCTGCGCCGCCACCCATGCCGCTCACGCCCCTCTCCACCGCCCGGCAGGTCGCGCTCGACGCCATCGCCCCGGCGGCGCCCGAGCGCGTGTCCCTGCTCGACGCGCATGGCCGCTTCCTCGCGGCCGGAGTCACCGCGGCGCGCTCCCTGCCCGGCTGCGACAACTCCGCCATGGATGGCTGGGCCGTGCGCGCCGAGGAGACCCGGGGCGCCAACCGCGACCGGCCCGCACGCCTGCGCATCGTCGATACCGTGTACGCGGGGGCGCTTCCCGCTCGCTCGCTCCAGCCCGGTGAGGCGGCCCGCATCTTCACCGGTGCCCCCATTCCCTCCGGCGCCGATGCCGTCATCCGCCAGGAGGCCGCGCGCGCCAGTGACGATGGCCTCCACGTGGACGTCTTCATCACCGTCCCGCCCGGCCACGACATCCGCCGCGCCGGAGAAGAGGTCGGCGCCGGCGCCCCCCTCTTCGCGCCGGGCCAGCGCGTGGGCGCCGCGGTGCTCGGCGTGCTCGCGTCGATGGGTGAGACGACCGCCTGGGTGCGCCCCTCGCCGCGCGTGGCGGTGCTCGCCACGGGGGATGAGCTCGTTCCTCCGGGGATGCCTGCCCTGCCCCACCAGGTCTACGAGAGCAACCTCATCCTCGTCGCCGCGCTCGCTCGCGAGGCCGGTGCCGACGTGCGGCACCTCGACCGGGCTCGAGACGACGAGGGGGCCTTGCGCGATGCGGTCTCCCGGCTCGCTCCGCGGGTGGACGTGCTCATCACCACGGGTGGCGCTTCCGTGGGTGACAAGGACCACGTGAAGCGCGTGCTGGCCGCGCTCGGTGCCCGCTTCTACGTCGACGGCGTGGCGCTCAAGCCCGGCAAGCCCGTGGCCGTGGCGCGACTCGGGGACACCGCCGTCGTCGTGCTGCCCGGCAACCCGGGCGCGGCCACCGTCGCGTTCGACCAGTTCGCGCGCCCGCTGCTCCTCAAGCGACAGGGCGTCCTCGAAGCGCGCCGCCGCGTCCGCGCTCGCATCTCCGAGGCGCGTCACAAGCAGGCCGGGCTCACGTACCTCATCACCGCCGCGCTGGAGTACTCCGGCGCTGGCGAGCCCGTCGCGCGGCTCCGTCCCCAGGGCGCCGGGCAGATTCTGCAGAACGTCCACGGCGAGGGCTGGGCCATCCTCCCTCCCGGCCAGGCCGACTTCGCCGAGGGCGACACCGCCGAGGTGGAGCTGTTCCACGACGCCGCATACGTCGCGGTGGATGCAGCGCCCGGAGTGCCGGAATGAGCGCCGGCATCTTCGTGGGCAGCACGCTCGCAGTGGCGTCGCGTCACCGTGCCACCAACGCCAGCGTCATCCTCACGGGCGGCGCCGGGCACAGCGTGTTCGCGGCACCGTCACGCAACCGCCCCATTCCCGGCGGCCCGGAGACGCTCTCATGAGCGCCGTGCCCGCGCTGAGCATCGTCGGCTGGTCCGGCTCCGGAAAGACGACGCTGCTCACGAAGCTCATCCAGGAGCTGTCCTCCCGAGGCCTGCGCGTGGCCGCGGTGAAGCACTCCTCGGACGCGCACCCGCTGCACCGCCCGGGCAGCGACACCGCGCGCCTCCACGATGCCGGCGCCGTGCTCACGGGCTTCGCCACTCCGTCCGGCGTGCAGCTCACCACCGGCGACGCTCCCGCGGACGCGCTGCCTCCGCTCCTCTCGCGCTTCGCGGGCGCCGTGGACCTCGTCCTCGTCGAGGGCTGGAAGGACGGCCCACTCCCCAAGCTCGAGCTCTGGCGCGAGGGCCTCGGCCCGCCGCTCGCTCCGTCTCGCCCGGAAGTCCTCGCCCTGCTCACGGACTCCGCCGCGCGTCCCCCGGGCCTCTCCTCCGACGTGCGCATCCTCGACCGCGACGACGTGCGCGCCATCGCCGACCTCCTCCTCCTGCACCTGCGCCCGGGCCGTCGCGGCCCGCTGCCTCCCGTGGACTCACGCGGCGTCACCCGCCGCCCCGTGCAGCGGTGGAGTGGCGTCACCCTGTCCCCCGCCGAGGACGACGACGTCGCCATCGAGGAGCCGCTCGAAATCCGCGTCAGCGGGGACTCCGTCGCCATCACCATGCGAACCCCCGGTCAGGACCGCGAGCTGGCCACGGGCTTCCTCTTCTCCGAGGGCATCCTCCAGAGCGCCGAGGACCTCGGCACGCTCGCCCACTGCGGCCGCCCCGGTGACGAGGGCTGGGGCAACGTGCTCGAAGTCACGCCCGCCTCCGGCGCCACCCTCGACGTGGAGCGCGTGCGCTCCGCCCGCCGGGGCACCCTCACCACGTCCGCGTGCGGCGTCTGTGGCCGGCGCAGCGTGGAGGACCTGCTCGCCGTCTGCCCGCCCGTGCCGCCCGGCCCCCAGCTCCGTCCCGACGCCGTGGCCCGCGCCACCGAGCGCCTACACGACGTGCAGCGAACCTTCGCCCGCACCGGCGGAGTCCACGCCGCCGCCGCGCTCGACGCCGACGGCCACGTGCTCGCCGCCTTCGAGGACGTCGGCCGCCATAATGCCGTGGACAAGGTCATCGGAGCCCTCGTCCTCGCCGGAGCCGTGCATGGCGTGCGGGTCCACCGCGCCCCACTGACGCGTCAACCGACGGTCCTCGCTGTCAGCGGACGCGTCAGCTTTGAAATCATCCAGAAAGCCGCCATGGCCCGCATCCCTGTCGTCGCGGGAGTTTCCGCAGCCAGCTCCCTGGCGATTGAACTGGCGCTGCGTTCCAGAATGACGCTGGCGACGTTCGTCCGGGACGGCCGCTTCAATGTCTACACCGGAGCGGATCGCCTCACCCGCTCGTAACCCCGCGATTCTCCGTCCCACCCCTCCCATGACGCCCTGTAGTCCTGTCGCCGGTGAGATCCAAAGTCAGACCGGCACCGTAGATGCAATCTCGCCCGCCCGGCACCACCTGTGCGGCTCGGAAGGGGGGTGCTCCAAGGATGAGAATTCGAGGGGCCCAATCGACCCGGGACTGGGGTCGGGACGATCCCAAGAATTCACCTCCTGTCACGTCTTACTTGCAGGGCGGCGGTTGCAACGCGACGCAGTATCGGTGATAAGCTTTTCTTTCCGACTTGAAGATTTCTAGCCTCAACGGCATCCTCTGCCTGGACTGAACAATAGCATGCACTCAGCGCAGAGGGGGGTGGAGACGATGAGCAGCGCAACGGCAAGTGCGGCGGTCGGGGCTCCTGAGAATACCTCTCAGGGCGAAGGGCTGGCAGAGGTCCAGGGACCCAAGCTGGCTCCGGGGTTCGCGGCGAAGCTGAACCTGACGGTGGACCTGGCGTTGATGTCGGCGGTGCTGGTCGCCGCCGCGTGGCTCGGCGGGCAGCTCACTGCCGAGCCTGGCTGGGTCGTACCCGGTCTGGTGTTGGCGGCGCTGGTGACGTGGATCATCACTGGCACCGCGCTGTGTCTCTATGACTCGCGCTTCGCCGAGCGCAGCAAGCTGGACCACGTGGCGCTCGTGTCCGTCA
Source organism: Pyxidicoccus sp. M6 (assembly GCF_055568925.1). Lineage (NCBI taxonomy): Bacteria > Pseudomonadati > Myxococcota > Myxococcia > Myxococcales > Myxococcaceae > Pyxidicoccus > Pyxidicoccus sp. M6. The sequence goes on from NZ_CM145714.1 coordinate 13,229,987, forward strand.
CGACGCTGGCGGTGGTGACGGTGCTCGCGCTTGGGAGTCTGGCGCTGCCGGACCGCGTGACGATGACGGGCGTGGCGCCGCTGCTGGTCATCTTCTGGCCGGTGGCGCTGCTGCTGCGTCTGTTCGTGTTCCGTCCGGTGGCGGCGAACGAGCGCCCCATGGACTCCGTGCTCATCGTGGGCACGGGCGCCATGGGCCGCTACACGGGCGAGGACCTGGTGAGCCGCGGCCGCCGCCAGGTGCTGGGCTACGTGCGCTTCAACGACGACACCAGCTCGGGCGAGCTGCCCGCTCGCATCATGGGCTCCGTGGATGACCTGGAGCGCATCCTCCGCAACACGGCGGTGGACGAGGTCTACATCGCGGGCAACACGCTGAAGCAGGGCGAGTCCATGCAGGCGGCCATCAAGCTGGCCGAGCGTTTCGGCGTGCCCTTCGCGCTGCCGGCGCACAGCTTCCGCCTGGACCGCGCGCGTCCCATCGAGCGCCGCGCGGTGTCCGACGGCTTCCTGCACTTCGCGGCGGTGAGCCCCAAGCCGCACCAGATGGCGATGAAGCGCCTGTTCGACATCTTCGTGTCCGCGGTGGCGCTGTGGATGCTGCTGCCGCTGCTCGCCTTCGTCGCGGCCGCGGTGAAGCTCACGTCCAAGGGGCCCATCTTCTTCAAGCAGCTGCGCGTGGGGCAGAACGGCAAGCCGTTCTACATGCTCAAGTTCCGCTCCATGGTGGTGAACGCCGAGGAGCTGAAGGAGAAGCTGGCGGCGATGAACGAGCAGACGGGCCCGGTCTTCAAGATGAAGAACGACCCGCGCATCACCGGCATCGGCCGCTTCATCCGCAAGTTCTCCATCGACGAGCTGCCGCAGTTCATCAACGTGCTGCGGGGTGAGATGAGCATCGTCGGCCCGCGCCCGCCGGTGCCCAGCGAGGTGGCCAAGTACGAGACGTGGCAGCGCCGCCGCCTCTCCGTGCGTCCGGGCCTCACCTGCATCTGGCAGGTCTCCGGCCGCAACCAGATTTCCTTCGAGGAGTGGATGTACCTGGACATGCAGTACATCGACCACTGGAGCCTGACGAGCGACCTGACGCTCCTGTTGCAGACGGTGCCGGTGGTGCTCACGGGCCGCGGAGCCAGCTAGTCCGCCGGAGGCGGGCCCTCGCCGGGTCCACTGGCCATCCAGGCAACCAGTCTTGCGGCGGGGGCGGCATTGACGTGCCGCCCCCGCTCGTCTTCTATGCACACGGGCATGACCGGCCAGGGCCGGGGGGGCCCGCATCCATCGTGAACAGTCCCAGCCAATCGATTCCGCAGGACGCCGAAGCGCGAGGTGACTCCTCGCACGAGGCGATGGGCGCGGTCCGCAACGGGCTCCAGCTCGGAGGCTCGTTGCTGGTGACGTACGTCATCGCGATGGGCGTGCGCTTCCTCTTGCCCAAGCACATGGGCGTGGAGCGCTTCGGCAGCTTCAACTGGGCGGACAGCTTCTCCGCCGTCTTCTTCGTCGCCACGCACCTCGGCCTGGAGATGTACATCCGCAAGGAGGTCACCCGCCGGCCCACGCACGCGAGTGACTTCTTCGGCGCCACGCTGCTCATCCGCCTGGGGCTCACCGCGGTGCTGATGGGCGTGCTCGCGCTCGTCATGGCGCGAGACAATCACTCGCTGGAGGTGCGGCAGCTCGTCTACGTCTCCGCGGTGGCGCAGTCGCTGGTGATGATCAACGCGTCCATGGCCGCGCTGCTGCACGCCAAGGGCAAGGTGGCGGGCCTGTCCGTCTCCAACATCGTCACCAAGCTGGTGTGGGGTGGCGGCCTCTTCCTGGCCGTGGTGCTGGACGCGTCGCTGCCTTGGTACGCGGTGTCGCTGGTGGCGTCGGAGGCGGTGAAGCTGGCCGTGGGCTGGTACCTCGCGAAGCAGCACATGGGGCTCGCCTTCAAGGTGGACGTGCCGGCCACGATGACGGTGCTGCGCAAGAGCCTGCCCTTCTTCATCACCGGCGCGGCGCTGGCCACCAACGGGCGCCTGGACGTGATGATTCTGGGCCTGAAGGCCTCGCACGAAGAGGTGGGCTACTACGGCGCCGCGTGGAACATCGCGGGCCTCACCTTCTTCCTCAACCCCGTCTTCGGCTGGGTGCTGATGCCGCTGGCGTCGCGCGCCGCCGAGCGCTCCGAGCAGGAGCTCACCCGGCTCATCCGCCGCGCGCTGGAGGGCACGCTCGCCGTCACCGTGCCGATGATGATGCTCATCGTCCTGGGCGCGCCGCTGTGGGTGGGCCTCCTGGGCGGCAAGTTCGGCCCGTCCGCCATGTCGCTGCGGCTGATGTCGCCGCTGTTCGTGCTGGCCTTCGTGACGATGAACGCCGGCCTCTGGCTCACCATGACGAACCGCGAGTGGTGGGTCACCATCACCAACGTCACCGGCAGCCTGCTGGTGATTCCGGTGCTCAACCTGGTGCTGGTGCCGCGGATGCACGGTGCGCTGGGCGACGGCGGCGGCGCCGCGGGCACCGCGCTGGCGATTCTGCTGATGGAGATTGGCGTCACCATCAGCCTGATGGGCCGCATGAAGGGCGCGGCCTTCGACGCGCGCCTGTTGGGAATGATTGGCAAGACGGCCGCGGTGTGCATCGCCGTGGTCGCGCTGGACCAGACGGTGTTCGCCCCGCTGAATCCGTGGGTGCAGTTGGGAATCGAGGCGGTGGTCTACGTGGTTGGGGTGCTGGCCACCGGCGCGGTGCGGCCGGCCGAGGTCATCCAGGTGGTGCGCCTGGCGCGCCGTCGTGGCCAGCCCGCTCCCGAGGCACAGGCCGCTCCCGCCGTGTCCATCTCACCCGCGCCGTGAAGAGGAACCTCCGTACGCCCATGCCGGCCCCGCTCCGACAGCCTCCGCCCTCCTCTCGCCTCTCACCGCGCGCGCTCTTCGCCTGCGTCGCGCTGCTGCTGGCCTCCGGCTGCGGCGGGCTGGGCAAGTACGTCTGGGTGGACGAGTACCAGGAGAAGCCGCCCCCGCCGGACGCCACCTATCGCATCGCCGCGGGCGACTTGCTCAACATCCGCGTGTGGAACCAGGAGGCGCTCACCACGCAGGCGCGCGTGCGCGACGACGGGCGCATCAGCCTGCTCTTCCTGGACGACGTGGAGGCGGCGGGCCACTCGCCGGCCATGCTGTCGCAGCAAATCAGCACGCGGCTGAAGGACTACATCAACCACCCCGTCGTCACGGTGGCGCTGGAGCAGGCGCGCCCCATCAAGGTGACCATGGTGGGGGAAATCAACCGCATCGGCCCGCTGGAAATCGAGGTGGGCTCCAGCCTCCTCCAGGCGCTGGCGGGCGCGGGCGGCTTCACCGAGTACGCCCACCGGGACCGCGTCTTCGTCATGCGGCAGGAGGACGGCGCTCCGGTGCGCATCCGCTTCCGCTACGACGACCTCATCCGCGCCGAGGGCAAGGCCCCCACCTTCCGCCTGCGTCCCGGCGACGTCATCGTGGTGGAGTGAGCCCATGCTGGGGGGAGTCCTCACCGCCGCGCTGCTGGAGGTGTCCTCCGCCTCCGTCACGTACAGCGTGGCGGCGCGGGTGGACTCGCGCGTGCGCTCCAACGAGGGCGCGACGGAGGATGCCCCCTCCATCGCCGGTGACACGGACATCACCCCCACGCTGGGCCTGGAGTGGCGCGAGGGCAACACCTCCCTCCAGTTGGACTACGCGCCGCGCATCAGCCTGCGCGAGGTCACCGTGCAGCCGCGCACCGAAATCCAGCACTCGGGCCGGCTCGCGGCGAACTGGCGTCCGGACCGCGGGCTGACGCTGCGCCTGAGCGAGGAATTGACGCTGGGCTCCGTCAACCTCTTCACCACGGACGTGACGCCGCTGCCGGACACCGGCACCACGGACCCGGACGGGCCGCTGCGTCCGCCCGAGAACGGCGGCCCGCTGCAGCCGCTGCCCCAGGCGGACACCGTCTACTTCCTCGCCTCCACCAGCACGCTGACGGCCACCACCAACGCCCTGGGCCGGCGGTGGAACCTGTCCGGCTCCACCGGCTTCTCCATCAGCGGCGGCCTCAATGGGGCCGCGCGCGAGGCCGTGCCCATGCAGTACGGCCCGCGCTTCGACGTGTCGCTGAGCCACGCGCTGTCGTCGCTCAGCGCCATCAGCACGTCCGCGTCCGTCAACCACTCGCGCTTCTCCACCGGCGCCAACAACACGGTGGTGACGCTGACGGAGTCCTGGGGCACGCGGTTGGACCGGCGCACCTCCCTCCAGGCGGGCCTCGGCGTCAGCGTCGTGAATTCCCTCGAAGCTCCAACGACCGGCGGGGACGAGGAGCCCACGGGCGAGGAGGCGACGGACGCGCCCCGCACGGAGCTGCTGCCCAACCTGACCTTCTCGGTGAGCCACCGGGTTCCCTCGCGGATGGCGGACTTCAACGGCTCACTGAGCGTGCGCGTGACGCCTTTCGTGGACCGGCTGACAGGACGCGTGTACCCGAGGGCCGACTTCACCCTGGCGGGCACGTGGGCACTGGGACCGCGCGTGCGGGTGTCTCCCTCGGCGGGCACCGCCTTCGCGGTGGGCGGGGCCACGGGGGACCGCATCGTCAGCGGAGGGCTGACGGCCTCGTGGATGCTCACAAGATGGGTCTCGGTGGACGCGGATACGCGGATGACGTCGAGCCGCTCGCCCGAGCTACCGGCGACCCGCCTCACATGGGCTGCCTCGCTGGGCCTGTCCGTGCGGCAAACTGGTATTCTCTGAGGGCGGAAGACATGGCGAAGCTCATCCTGATGTCCGTCCTCTTCATGACCATTACCCTGCCGGCCATGGCGGCGAGGGACCCGCACCCCGTGCGGGGGTTGAAGAAGGCCATCCTCTGGTTCGTCCTCTTCAACGCGGCATACACATACGGCGTCCTCGTCTGGGTGCCGAGGCTCGGGTTCGGCTGAGCAAGAGTTTCCGAAGAAAGGCTGACGACGGATGGAGCCCCAATTGCAGACCGTCTTCCTGGTGGAGGACGCCCCCTTCTTCCGGAAGATGCTGGGCGACTACCTCCGCGACATGGGATTCGACCAGGTGGTGGAGTTGCCCAGCGGACGCGCGGCGCTCAAGCACCTCGAGACGGCCGCGTGCCCGGCCCTGGTGTGCCTGGACCTGACGCTGCCGGACATCTCCGGCTATGACTTGTGTGAGCACATCCGCCGCACCCCGGCCATGAAGGACGTGCCGGTGCTGGTGGTGAGCGCGCGGGATTTGCCCGAGGACAAGGCCCACGCTGAAGAAGCGGGTGCCAACGGCTACCTGGGCAAGCCCTTCACGCAGGAGGAGTTCACCCGGCGCGTGCAGCAGGTGATGAAGGGCTCCGGACCGAGGAGGAAGCCGTGACGATGTCCGCGCCCGGGACTCCCGGGCCGCGCCCGCCGCCGGTGCAGCAGCCCCCCATTCCTCCGATGTTCGTTCCGGAGCGCCCGGAGACGTACGCGCCCGCGGACCTCATCGACTGGGGTCTGGTCATCGACGCGGTGGGCTACCTGAAGAACGCGGTGCTGCGGCACTGGTTCCTCGCGATGGTGGTCGCCGCCCTGGTGTCCGCGATGGCGGTGGGCGTCAGCAAAATCATGCCGCGCAAGTACCACGTGGAAACGCGGATGCTGACGCAACGCAATTTCATCATCTCCTCGCTGGCCAACCCGGGGCGCTCCATCCCCGTGGACGCGGACCAGCCCACGCGCGCGGCGTGGGAGATGATCATGAAGTACGACAACCTCAAGTCCATCGTCCACCAGGCGAAGCTCGTCGAGTACTGGGAGCTGATGCGCTCGCCCATCTCCAAGCTGAAGGAGAAGGTGACGAAGAAGCCGCCGGCGCCCATGGAGGACAAGGCCAAGGAAGAGGCCCTCGTCGCCATGCTGGAGCAGTCGATGATTGTGGGCGTGGAGGGTGGCAGCGGCAGCGTCACCATTGGCGTGGACTGGGGGGACCCGCAGCTCGCGCTGAACATCGTGGAGGCGGCGCAGAAGAACTTCCTCGACATGCGCCAGGCGGCGGAGATGGGCGCGGTGTCCGAGGCGATTACGATTCTGGAGAAGCAGGTGGTGGACGACGCGGAGGCGGTGCGCAAGGCCATCGCGGACCTGGACGCCACGGTGAAGCGCATCGAGCTCAAGCGCCGCAAGGAGGAGGAGAAGGCGGGCAAGAAGGGCACGCCCACGGCGAGCGGCGGCTTCATCAACACGGACCACCTGCTGGCGCAGATGCGCTTCATGATTCAGACGAAGCGCCGCGCCATCGGTGACGTGGAGGAGTTCCGCGCGCGCCGGCTGACGGAGCTGCGCAACCAGCTCTCCGAGCAGCGGGTCATCTACTCGCCGCAGCACCCGGTGATTACGGACCTGGAGCAGCGCATCTCCGCGCTCCAGGAGGACTCGCCGCAGTTGGTGGGGCTTCGCTCGGAGCTGAACGAGCTCATCAACGAGTACATCCGCACCGGCGGCAACCCGGCGGAGCTGGAGTCGGGCCTCTCGACGGCGGGGCTGCCCACGGGCTCTCTGGGCGGGCCGGCCACGTCGGACAACCCCGAGGTGTCGGTGGCGGCGGACAAGGTGCGCATGCTGGTGATGCGGCACCAGGAGAAGATGCGGCGGCTGGACCAGGCGAAGACGGAGCTGGAGATTTCGAAGGCGTCCATGAAGCACCGCTTCAGCGTGCTGGCGCCGCCCGCCTTCCCGGAGAAGCCGTCCAAGCCGAAGGTGCAGCTCATCATCGCCGCGGGCGTGGTGGGTGGCATTGCCATGGGCATCTTCGCGGCGGTGGCGCTGGACATCATCCGCCGGCGGATTCTGGAGCGGTGGCAGGTCGAGCGGCTGCTGAAGCTGCCGGTGCTGGCGGAGCTGGAGCGGCGCTGACCGCGTCTTGAGCGGCGCTGGGCGCCCTCGGGGGAGACTGTCGTGACGGTGTGGACCTGGGTGGATGTGGCGCTGTGCGTGGGGCTGCTGCCGGTGGCGGTGGCATGCGGCTACCTGCTGCTGCTGACGCTGCTGTCGTGGCGGCGGACGGCGCCGGTGCCCCCGGCGCCCACGCGGAAGTTCGACGTGGTGATTCCGGCGCACAACGAGGAGCTGGGAATTGCCCGGACGGTGGCGAACCTGTCCGCGGTGGACTACCCGGGAGCGCTGCGCCGAATCATCGTGGTGGCGGACAACTGCTCGGACTCGACGGCGCAGAAGGCGCGCGAGGCCGGCGCCACGGTGCTGGAGCGGCAGGACAAGGAGAAGCGAGGCAAGGGCTACGCCCTCGCGTACGCCTTCGAGTTCAGCCAGAAGGACGGCTTCGCGGACGCGGTGGTGGTGGTGGACGCGGACACGGTGGTGTCCCCCAACCTGCTGCACGCGTACGCGGCCCGGCTGGAGGGCGGCGCGCATGCGGTGCAGGCGCACTACGGCGTGATGAACCCGACGGCGTCGTGGCGCACGCGCCTCATCACGATTGCCCTGGGCATGTTCCACAAGGTGCGCTCGCTGGGGCGCGAGGCGCTGGGTGTTTCGTGCGGCCTGCGCGGCAACGGCATGTGCTTCACGCACGCGGTGCTGCGCGAGGTGCCGCACGACGCGTTCAGCGTGGTGGAGGATTTGGAGTACGGCATCCGCCTGGGCCGCAAGGGCCACCGCGTGTACTACGCATGGGAGGCGGAGGTGCTCGGGGAGATGGTGTCCGGCGAGAAGCAGAGCCGCTCGCAGCGCCAGCGCTGGGAGGGCGGGCGCCGGCAGATGCGCAAGCTGCACGGGTGGCCACTCCTGGGTGACGCGCTGAAGCAGCGCAGCGGGCTGCTGTTCGACCTGGCCATGGACGTGCTGGTGCCGCCGCTGAGCCAGTTGGTACTGGCGACGGTGGGCGGCGTGGTGGCGGCGGCGGTGGTGACGTGGCTGTCCGGCGGCACGGCGGTGCTGGCGGCGGGCGTGGCGGCCTTCGGTGTCACGTCGGTGGGCGCGTACGTGCTGCGCGGCTGGTGGGTGTCCGGCGTGGGCCCTCGCGGCCTGTTGGACCTGGCCTGGGCGCCCGTGTACGTGGTGTGGAAGGTGGGGCTCATGCTGCGCGGCCCCGGCGCGGAGAAGCGCGGCGAGTGGGTGCGCACCACGCGCGAGGAAGAGGCCCGTACCGACTCCGCGCAGGCCTCGCCGCCGCCCGGCGCTCCCTGACGCCCTACCCCGCCGCCGAGCGCTGCTCCGCGGCGGACTCCAGCACCTCGCACGCCTCCAGGTACTGCTCCTCGGTGAGCGCGCCCGCGGCGAGCCGCTCGACGATGGCGCGCGGCTCCACCGAGACGTCGTCACACGTCATCCGCAGGTACGCGCCGGGACGCAGCTCGGGCGTGAAGCCCCGGTGCGCCAGCGCCGACTCGAGCCACCCCACCAGCAACTGACGCACGCGCTGACGCTGGCCCTCCGGCGACAGCAGCTCGATGCCCGGCGGGCGGATGCGCCTCCACAGCGCCTCGCCCTCCTTCAGCAGCTCCGGCAGCGCCCGCAGCGACATGCCGCGCGGGTCGATGGGCGAGCCCGCCCACTGCTTCCGCATCTCCGGCAGCAGAATCTTCTCCGGCAGCTCCTCCCACGTCAGCGCCACCATGGCGTCGGAGACGGCGCGCTCGAACCACGCGTCCTCCGCCGCCCGCTCGCCTCCGAGCAGCTCCAGGCACCCGGACAGCGGAAGCGTGGGCTCGGCGGCCCCGGAAGCCCCACCGCGCCCCAGCCCGCGCAGCCGCTCCTCCAGCGGCGGGTGCGAGTCCCACGGCGAGGGCGGACGCTCCAGCACCTCGCGGAGGCTCTCCTCCACGTCGTGGCGCCGGCGCGTCTCGGCGACGAAGCGGCGGAACCCCTCCAGCATCGGCACGCGCACGCGCTGCTGGAAGAGGGGCATCAGCTCATGGCTGAAGTAGGCGCTCCACCGGGGGCCCAGCACGTGCACCTTGCGCAGGGCCTCGGCCGCGGGCGCGGGCCCGACGAGCGACGCCGCGAGCGCATCCGCCGCCAGCTCCTGCTGCCGGGACACCGTGCCCGACATGCGCAGGAAGAACCGCCCGTACAACTGGAAGGGCACGTCCAGGAAGAACGCCGAGTCCTCCAGCGAGTCCACCGCCAGCGCGATGGAGCGGCGCGTGCGGTACACCCACGGCCCCAGCGAGAGGTCACCTCCCGTCTGGTGGCCGTACTCGTGCGCCAGGACGGACGCCAGCTCCTCGCGGGTGAGGAAGGCGAACAGCGGCAGGCCGATGCCCACCACCGGCTCGCGCTTCAGCCCCAGCCAGCGCCGCTCCATGCCGATGAAGGCCGTGGCCTCGCCGGACAGGTACACCTTGCGCGGCGCGGCCGTGCCCGCGCGGGTGGCCACCTGGTCCAGCAGCGCGAAGAGCTCCGGGAAGGCCTCGCGCGACAGGGGCTTCGCCTCGCTGCGCTCGCTGCTGAACCAACCTCGCGGGCGCAGCGCCCACAGCACCGTCACCGCGCCCAGGCCGGCCAGGATTCCGCCCAGCCCCGGCGAGCCCGTGTAGCGCGCCTCGGCGACGGGCACCCAGAGCAGCGCCCCCGCGACGGCCAGCCCCAGCAGCCAGAAGCCCGCCCACAGCACCACCGTCAACGCCGCGCGCCGGGCCAGGCCCGGAGGATTCACAGGCTCCATGAGGAAATCGCCTCGGTGACGGAGCCGTGGAGCCAGTCTTCCTTCCGCGCCTGCTCGACGAGCCGCTGGCGCTCGTCCTCCGGCAGCGACGCGTTGCGAGAGCGGATGAAATACGCCGCCGCGCGGATGTCCGGCGTCACCTCGTTCACGTCCAGCGACGCGCGCTCCCCGCGGACGAAGCGCCGCAGGTCCTCCAGCTCCATGGGCCGCAGGTACGGAGCGCCGGCCAGGGCACGCTCGCTGTCCGCCGCGCCGGTGCGCACCGCCTCGCCATACGCCAGCGCCCAGGCCTCCTCCGTCATGACGGAGAACTCCTCCAGGGTGACGCTCGACGCCACCTTCAGCGCCTCCTTCGGGTCCTTCCCAATCACCTGCATCAACCGGCTCCCCGGCACGGTGGGGTCCTCCTTCACCTGCAGGTGGGCACGCAGCCGCAGCCAACCGAGCTCCCGGCCCTCGCTTTCGCTCTCCAGCGCGGAGATGAGCGCATCCGGCTTCGCCCGGCCGGCGCGCGCCGCCACGAGCGCGTAGAGCTCCGCGCACCGGGCCCGCGTGGTCTGCTTCCCGGACTTGAAGACGTCGGACAGCAGCGCGAGCGCCTCCTCGTGGCGTCCGAGCGCGACGAGCGCGGTCGTCTGGGCCTCGATGATGTCCCCCGCCTCCTCCGCGCTCTCGGCGCGCAGCCGCTCCCACAACCGCGTCGTTCCCTCCCAGTTCCCCACGAGGTAGCGGCCGTGCGCCGCCGACCGCAGCAGGTTGACGTCCTGGGGGAAGCGCTCGACGAGCTGCTCCAGGGCGCGCGCGCCCTCGGACCCGCGCAGCAGGCGGACATGGAGGTACTGGGCCGTGGACGAGTCCGGCGCCGTCCGGGCGCGCTCGGCGTACTCGGCCATCATTGCGTCGAGCTGGCCGTTACGCTCGGCGGCCCACTGGTAGGTCCGGTGGGTGTCTGGGTCCTCCGGGTGCGCATCCCGCCACGCCCGCGCGACGCGGAAGAACTCCGCGGGGCCCACGGCAATCGACGCCTGGAGCGCGAGCTCCGCCTCGTCCTTGCCCCACTTCGACAGGCGCGCCGCGGCCTCCGCGAAGGGCAGCGCCTCGCTCGTGCGGGAGTTCCCCATCAGATACCGGAAGCACATCTGGAGCGGGGGCTGCTCCGACATCGCGATGCCCAGGCGGGTGCGGACCACCCGGCTGCCGCTCGACGGGAGGTCGACTGTTTCGGGCGGGTCCCTGAGGACGTAGTCCACCGGCCCCAGCTCCACCAGTCGCTGCCCGCAGAACACCGTCGACGGGTAGTTCTTGTCGTCGTCCTCGCTGGGCCGCTCGCTGTAGACCACGCTCGCCAGGTAGAGGGGCATGGCGCCCGCGACGTTCCACGCGAGCACGCCGGCGTGGGACGTGACGTTCAGCTCCATCGCGTCCACCTCCGTGCCGTTGCGCGTGACGGCGCGCGCCTGCTGCGTGCCCATGGCCACCGGGAAGGAGACCACCTGTCGCGGAGGGACGGTCTGCTTCGCATCGCCCACCGTGACGACGAGCGTCTCCTCGAAGCCGTTGGCGATGTGCACGTCGCGGTAGCGCGAGGCATGGAAGGCCCGCGCCGCGCCCGTGGCCACCAGGGCGATGACGGAGAGCGCCACCGCGCGGCTCCACAGCCACGGCAGCGTCCCCATGGGCACGCGCGCGAAGAACGTCCACGAGCGGCTCAGCGGATTGCCGCCGCCGTCCCCCGGACGCACCACGTAGGCGCCGAGCGGGAGCAGCGGAATCACGAAGAGCGCCACCAGCGTGTGCGTCGCGATGGAGGTGCCGTCGTGCGGGTCCGGCTCCGCGCCGCCGAGCAGGGTGGCGCCGAAACCATTGAGGGTGCCGAGGAAGAGGCTGTTGCCCTTGAGCGGGCGGGCGAAGAGGCGGCGCCGGCGCAGCAGCGTGTCCAGCACCTCGCGGTGCGAGCGCAGCCTGCCGAGCCACCGAGCCCACATGAGCGCCCGGTACACCTTGAACGGGTCACCACGCTCCACCGCGCGGCGCACCCTCGCGTCCTCGCACAACGCCCGCAGCTCCGGGATGCGCTGGAGCAGCCCCGATGGGTCTTCAATCATCATCGCTCTGTCTGCCTTTTCCCCTGGCACGCGCGAGCCGAGGCCGGGTGCCAACGACAGACTATCCACAAAGCATGCCCTCTTGAGGAGCCCCCTCCCTCGAAGGTCGTGAAACCTGCCCCGGAATTCATGGACTCACAGCCATGATGGAACCGTGATGAAGCGCGGAACGCCCCGTGCGGACCGGCGCGCGTGTCTTCCGGAACATGGCCACCTCCCGCTTCACCGAGGTGGCACCGATGCAATTGCTCTCTCGCAGCCTGCTCTGCGGTCTCCTGCTGACGACGGCGCCCGCCGTGGCCCAGCCGGATGCCGGCGCCGAGTCCAGCGTCATCATCGGCACCGTCATCGATGCCCAGAGCCGGCAGCCCGTTCCCGATGTCGTCGTCACCGCGACCTCGCCCAACCTCCAGGGCGAGCAGACGGCCGTCACGGATGCGCAGGGCAACTACCGGATTCCGCGGCTCCCACCGGGCGTCTACACGCTTCGGTTCGAGAAGGAGCAGTACAAGACGTACACGCGCACGGACGTCCAGCTGCGCCTCAAGCGCACCATCCGGGTGAACGTGGAGCTGCTGCCCGAGTCCTTCATTGAGCCGCCGCAGCCCAAGGCCACCGCTCCGACCATCGACGTGGGCGGTTGCGGCATGTCCGTGGGCGTCAACGTGGACCAGGAGTTCATCAAGCGCATCGCCGTGGCCCGGCCTGGCGACAAGGCCGGTGCGGCCCGCTCCTTCGAGTCCCTGGCCGAGCTGGCGCCCGCCGCGGAGTCTGACAGCCACGGCGTGTCCATCAACGGCGCGACGGCACCGGAGAACGGCTACGTGGTGGATGGGCTGTCCACGAGCGACGACACCTACGGCATCAACGCGAGCCCGCGGGTGGCGAGCGCCCCTCCGCCGACGCCGTCCCGCATCCGCACGTCCGAGCGCACCGCGCCGCCCGACGGCGGCACGTTCTTCGACATGTACTTCAAGGGCTACGGCGTGAATCCGACGGTGGCGGCGGAGGAGGAGCGCTTCTCCACGTTCTCCGTGGACACGGACACGGCCTCGTACGCGCTGACGCGCGCGTACCTGGAGCGCGGGGGGCTGCCGGACGAGCAGGCCGTGCGAGTGGAGGAGTTCGTCAACAGCTTCGACTACGGCTACGAGGCCGAGCCGGACGCGCCCTTCAGCGTGCACGTGGAGGGCTTCCCGTCCCCGGCGCGCAAGGGCTACCAGGTGGTGCACCTCGGCGTGAAGGCGCGCGAGGTGACCGCGCAGCAGCGCAAGCCGAGTCACCTCGTGTTCGTCATCGACGTGTCCGGCTCCATGGCGGGAGAGGAGCGGCTCGGGCTGGTGAAGCGCGCGCTGAGGCTGCTGGTGGACGCGCTGGACGAGCGGGACCGGGTGTCCATCGTCGTCTACGGCACGCGGGCGCGGCGGGTGTTGGAGCCCACGAACGCCACGCAGAAGGAGCGACTGCTGCGCGCCATCGACAGCGTGCGGAGCGAGGGCTCCACGAACGCACAGGAGGGGCTGGAGATGGGCTACGCGCTCGCGGCGAAGCACCTGGTGAAGGGGGGCATCAACCGCATCATCCTGTGCTCGGACGGGGTGGCGAACAACGGCATCACCGACGCGGACGGCATCTGGGCGCGGGTGAAGGACCACGCGGCGAAGGGCATCACCCTTTCCACCGTCGGCTTCGGGATGGGCAACTACAACGACGTGCTGATGGAGCGGCTGTCGCACGTGGGCGAGGGGAACTACGCGTACGTGGACCGGCTGGAGGAGGCGCGGCGCATCTTCGTGCAGAACCTCACCGGCACGCTGCAGGTGGTGGCGAAGGACGTGAAGCTGCAGGTGGAGTTCGACCCGAAGGCCGTCGTGCGCTACCGGCTGATTGGCTACGAGAACCGGCTGCTGACGAAGGAGCAGTTCGCGGACGACAAGGTCGACGCGGGCGAGGTGGGCGCGGGGCACAGCGTCACCGCGCTATACGAGGTGAAGCTGCGCGAGCCCGGCGCGTCCTTCGGCACGCTGCGCATCCGGTACAAGGCGCCGGAGGGCGGGGACTCGAAGTTGATGGAGAAGGCGCTGCCGGTGTCGCTGCTGCGAGCGGCGTACGGCAAGGCGGCGCCGCCCACGCGCCTGTCGTACGTGGCGGCGGCGTTCGCGGAGAAGCTGCGCGGCTCGTACTGGGTGCGGCCGCTGTCCTACGACGGGCTGGTGTCCCTGTGGGAGGAGGTTGGCCAGCCGCTCAAGGGCCGCGAAGACGTGACGGAGCTGGGCGAGCTGATCCGCAGGGCCCGCGGGCTGGATCAGCGCGAGGACCGGTTCGAGCGCTTCGCCCCGGTGAGCACCATGGACTTCGACCGCGTACCCACGGTGCCTTGACGCGTCCGTCAGTCCGCCAGCGGCATGCCCCAGTCCGGCTGCCCGCGCTCGCCGAGCAGCCAGCGGTACACCTCCGCCACCTGCTCGGCCTTCGCCTTCCACGTGAAGTACTTGAAGACGCGCTCCCGGGCGCGCTCGCCCATGGGACGGATGACGGACGGGTCCGCCGCCAGCTTCGCCAGCACCTCGCGCACCCGCAGCACGATTTCCTCCGGCGTCCCTATCGGAATCGCGAAGCCCGTCGCCGGGCTCACGATTTCCCCCGGCCCGCCGTAGTCCATCACAATCGGCACCAGCCCCAGCGCCATCGCCTCGCACACCACCGCGCCGCCGAACTCGCGCACGCTCGGGAAGCCGAAGACGTGGTTCTTCGCCAGCCGCCCCTGCAGCTCCGTGTGCTTCACCCACCCGGCGAACGTCACGCCCTTCTCGATTCCCTCACGCGCCGCCTGCGCCTTGAGGTTCGGCATCTCCTGCCCGTCGCCGATGTACTCCAGCACCACCTTGCCCTCGCGGATGAGCGGCGCCGCCGCCTCCATCAGCATGGCCATGCCCTTGTACGGCACGAAGCGCCCCACGAAGGCCACCCGCAGCGGCAGCTCCACCGGGCCCTCCGACTTCGCCGAGCCGAAGCGCCTCGGGTCGATGGCGTTCTCCGGGATGTAGACCGTCTTCGGCTGCCACTGCGCCGCAATCTGCCCGCGCGTCGCCCGCGAGCCGGTGAGGATGGCCGACGCGTTCTCCCGCGTGGACTTGTAGAAGGGCATCAGCTTGTACGCCTCGCGCACGTAGCTCAGCCACTCCTTCTCCCGCCGCCGCGCGCCGCCGAAGCCCTTGGGCCACGGCAGGCCTCCGTTCAGCGGCCCCATCATGAAGGGCACTCCCGCCTTCTTGCAGCGCGCCGCCAGCGTGCTCGGCGTGGTGGGGCTGATGGGCGTGTAGCGGTGCACCAGGTCGAACTCCCGCGCCTGGATGCGCGCGCCGAAGCGCTGCCACAACACCTCCTCGAAGTAGTAGTACGGCAGCGCGCTCAGCGCCGTGGCCGTCGTCCAGCCCACGCCCGCGCTGCCGCGCAGCAGGCTCCCCACCTTGTCGAGCGGCTTCTCCACCGGCGTCGAGTCCAGCGCGGTGAAGCCCGAGCCCTCCTGCACGCCCTGCTTGAGGATGTTCTCCCGGTTGCGGACGTGGGTGACGAGGTGCACGTCCGCCACCTCGGTCAGGGCCCGGTAGAGCGACCACCCTTCCAGCGGGACGCTCACCCAGTCGGGGTTGCACAGCTCGGCAATCAGGAGGACGCGAGGACGGGAGGCAGGCATACGTGCCGCTTCATCTATCCCAACCTGCCCCCAAGCTGTAGCCTCCCCCCGCTACGATGTACTCCCCCGAGCGCCCACCCTACCTGCGCTACCTCGCGCTCATCGGCTTCCTGGTGCTCGCCACCGTGGGAGGGGGGGCCATCCATCCCGTCGTCGCCCTGGCCCCCGTCCTCGGCGTCACCGTGGTGTGGGTCATCCTCAAGATTCCCATCCGCTACCCCGTCTTCGCGGTGACGTACCTGACGCTCGCCGTGGACTACGTGGCCGAGCGCCCCCAGTCCGGCCTGTGGGAGTCGCCCCTGCACCCCCTGGGGGAGCTGCTGTTCGCCCAGCTCAGCTACATCACCAAGATTGGGGCGCTGCGGTTTCCCCTCATCGACGTGCTCATCGTCGGGCTGATGGGGCTGGCCATGTACCGGCGGGTGACGAAGTCCACCATCGACCCGCCGACGCCGCCCATGCCCCGGCCGCTCGTCGCGGTGACGGCGCTGTCCCTCATCGCCCTCTTGTGGATGGAGGTGCGCGGCGTCGCCCGCGGTGGGGACTTCAAGCAGTCCCTCTGGCAATGGCACCAGGCCGCGATGATGCCGTTCATCGTGGCCATGTACCACTATGCCCTGCGCGGGCCGCAGGACTGGCCCACGCTGTGCCGGGTGGTCATCGCCGCCGGCATCACCAAGGCGCTGGTGGGCAGCTACTTCGCGCTCGTCATCGTCCCCGCCCTGGGCGTCTTCGTGGAGTACACGACGTCCCACTCGGACTCGATGACGTTCATCTTCTGCCTCCTCGTGGTGCTGCTGCGCTTCATCGAGAAGCCGAAGGCGGCGCACCTCATCAAGGGCCTGGGCGTCATCGCCATCATCATCACGGGGATGGTGTTCAATGACAGGCGCCTCGCCTACGTGAGCCTCGTGGGCTGCCTGCTGGCCGCGTTCCTCATCAACCCGTGGACGCCGCTCAAGCGCCTCATCGTGCGGACGCTGCCCTTCCTGGCCCCCATCATCGCCGTGTACATCGCGGTGGGGTGGAACCGGCCCACGGGCATCTTCGGGCCGGTGGACACCATCAAGTCGCTGATTGAAGGCCAGGGCGGCGAGGGCAACCTGGACTACCGCGACATCGAGAACCTGGACCTCATCGCCACGTGGGCGCAGTTCCCCCTCCTCGGCACGGGGTATGGACACGAGTTCCTCCTGCCCGTGCCGCTGCCGGACATCGCCTTCGTGTTCCCCCAGTACCGGTACCACCCGCACGACTCGCTACTGGGGCTGTTCGCCTTTGGAGGGATGCTCGGCTACACGGGCGTGTGGATGTACCTCGCCGTCACCGTGTTCATGGCGGTGCGCGCATACCACCGCAGCGACGTCTCCGAGCACCGCGCGTGCGCGATGATCATCGTCGGCATCGTGGCCACGTACATCAACCAGGTGTTCGGGGACATGGGCATCATCTCGTACATCTGCACGTTCCTCATCTCCATGTGCGTGGCCATGTCGGGGAAGCTGGCGGTGCTCTCGGGGGCGTGGCCCATGCCCAACAGCACGCTGCTGCCGCTGGCGCCGGCCGCGCCCGTGCCGCCGCCCGGGGCCATTTCCCTCCCCAACGAGGATGGAGTCCCGACGCCCGCCTCGAGCGCGAGCTACGGCCGGCGGCAGGCCTGAGCGCTACAGCAGCGCGCCGCGGAGGACGAACTCGGCGGTGGTGAAGTAGATGACCAGCCCGCTGACGTCCACGAGCGTGGCCACGAAGGGCGCGGACGCGCTCGCGGGGTCGAAGCCGCAGCGCCGCAGCACGAAGGGCAGCATGGAGCCGGACAGCGTGCCCCACATCACCACGCCGAGCACGGACAGGCCCACGGTGATGGCCACCTTGGTGGCGTGCTCGCCGTAGCTGTGGAAGGCGGCCTGCCAGAGCAGGATGCGGATGAGGCCCACCACGCCCAGCACCGCGCCCAGGGCGAAGCCGGACAACAGCTCGCGCCGCATGACGCGCCACCAGTCCTTGAGGCGCACCTCGGTGAGGGCCAGCGAGCGGATGATGAGCGTGGAGGCCTGGCTGCCCGCGTTGCCTCCCGAGGAGATGATGAGCGGCACGAAGAGGCTCAGCACGACGGCGCGCGCGATTTCCTCCTCGTAGCGGGACATGGCGGTGGCGGTGAGCATCTCCGACACGAAGAGCACCAGCAGCCAGCCGGCGCGCTTCTTCAGCATGGCGACGAAGCCCACCTCGAAGTAGGGCGCGTCGAGGGCCTCCATGCCGCCGACCTTCTGGATGTCCTCGGTGGCCTCGTCCTGGACGACGCTGACGATGTCGTCCACGGTGACGATGCCCTTCATCCGGCCCTCGGCGTCCACCACGGGGATGGCCGCGAGGCCGTGCTCGGCGAAGAGGCGGCCGACGACTTCCTGGTCCGTCTCCTCCGTCACGGTGACGAGGTCCGTGCGCATGACGTCTCGCACCACCTTGCCCGGCGCGGCCTGGAAGAGCTGGCGCAGCGAGACGACACCGAGGAGGTGCTGCTCGGCGTCCAGCACGTAGCCGTAGTAGACGGTCTCCACCTTCTCGCGGGCCTGCTTGCGCAGGTAGGTGAGCGCCTCGTCGATGCTCGAGTCTGGCCGCACGCGGACGAAGCGGGGATTCATCAACCCGCCGGCCTCGTCCTCCTCGTAGGCGAGCAGCGCCTGCACCTCGCGGCGGGAGGTGTCGTCGAGCAGCGCGAGGAAGGTGCCGCGCTCCTCCGGCGGCAGGTGCTGGATGACGTCCGCCGCGTCGTCGGGCGCGAGCACCCGCATCCATGTGCGCCGCTCTCCGGGGAGCAGCGCCATGAGGAGCCCGGCCTGCTCCTGCGGGGAGAGCGTGAGGAAGAAGTCATCCGCGCTCGCGGGGGGCAGCAGGCGGAAGCCCTCCACGCGGTCGCGAGGGGACAGCACCGGCCAGGCGTCCCGCAGCTCGTCTTCGAGGATGGGCTCCGTCTCCGGGCTCACAAGTCGCCTCCACCCACGCGGCCGGGCAATGCCGCCGCATGGCTCGCCTTCAATCACGGAGGCACGCGGGAGGGAACCGTTTCGCGCCGCCCCGGCACGGGGTGTCCTGATGGATACGGACAGGCCGGGACGGGGTGAATTGCTTGGAGCAGCGAGCAGGCGGGCGCGCGGGCCTCAAGCCAGGGGAATCGCGACAGCCCCATACGTGGCGGAGCGCACGGGCGCGGCCTCGGCGCCGGGCACGGGCAGGTGCTCCAGCTCCAGGTCGATGTGTTTCGCCTCGGGGATGGCCTTTGTCCCTGGACACAGGTGCCCGGTATGCCATCAGCACCGACGGTCGCATCCTGCGGCGCAGCTTCGGCGCGGAGCCCGACGAAGTTCCCACTCCAGCGCCATCCGATGCCGGGCCTTCAGCGCCCCCCTCGGAGCCTGACCTCACTCCGGGCTCCCTTCAGGACATGCCTTCAACAGGCGTGAACCCGGAGTCGCCTGAAGGGCGAACTCCCCCACCCGGCAGCGCTGATTCCGGCGTGCCCTGATTCCCCGCGCTCAGCCCGTCGGCAGCACGACGTGGAAGGTGCTGCCCTCGCCCTCGCGGCCGGAGGACTCCGCCCAGATGCGCCCGCCGTGGCGCTCGACGATGCCCCGCGAAATCGCCAGCCCGAGCCCCAGCCCGCCGTAGGAGATTCCATGCGCGCGACTGAAGCGCTCGAAGATGTGCTCCAGCTGCTCCGTCGGAATCCCCAGGCCCCGGTCCATCACCTGCACGTGCACCTGCCTCGGCTCCTCGCGCGCCGTCAGCCGCACCGGCCCGCCTCCGGGGGAGTATCGCAGCGCATTGGACAGCAGGTTGGTGAACACCTGCTCCAGCCGCTCGCGGTCTCCGTGCAGCCGCAGTGACTCCGGCGCGTCCAGGCCGATGGGGTGCGCCTCCGACATCGGCTGGAAGTGCTCCACCACGTCACGCAGCAGCAGCGCCAGGTCCACCTCGCCCCGCGTCAGGTGCAGCTCGCCCAGCTGGAGCCGGCCCACGTCGAGCAGGTTCTCCACCAGGCTCGCCATCCGATTCACGGTGCGGTGGATGCCTCGCAGCGCCTTGTCCACGCCCGGGTCCATCCCCGCGCCCGCCATCACCTTCGCCAGGTGCGCGTAGCTCCGCGCCGCCTGCAGCGGCGTGCGCAGCTCGTGCGCCGCCATGGTGAGGAACATGTCCTTGGCCTCGCTGGCCTCCTTCAGCACCTCCACCGCGCGCCGCGCTTCGTGGATGTCCGTCGCCGTGGCAATCCACCCGACGAGCTCGCCCTCCTCGTCCCGCTCGGGCAGCGTGCGGCCCAGGAACCAGCGGTACTCGCCGTCCCTCGCGCGGCGCAGCCGGTACTCCGCCTCCAGCGGGTGGCCCGTGCGCAACGACGAGACCCAGGCCTCGTGCACACGCGGCCGGTCCTCCGGGTGCATGAGGCGGTGGTTCTCCTCGCCGCGCCGCGCCTGCGCGGGCGTCAGCCCCGCGTACTCCAGCCAGCCGCGGTTGGCGTAGCTGACGGTGCCGTCCACCAGCAGCGCCCACACGAACTGCGGCATCGAGTCCACCAGCCGCCGGAAGCGCAGCTCGCTCTGCCGCTCCAGGACGTGGCGCTCGCGCTCCCACAAGGCCGCCTCCTGGGCTTGCAGGCGCCGCTGCTGGCGGTGCAGCGCGACGAAGGCCTCCACCTTCCAGCGCAGCACGTCCGGGTTGAACGGCTTCACCACGTAGTCCGCCGCGCCCGTCGTGTAGCCGTGCACCAGGTGCGACTCGTCACGGCTGTGCGCGGTGAGGAAGATGATGGGCGTGTAGCGCGTGCGCTGACGCTGGCGGATGAGCCGCGCCGTCTCGAAGCCGTCCATGTCCGGCATCTGCACGTCCAGCAGGATGAGCGCGAAGTCCTCGCGCAATAGCCACCGCAGCGCCTCGGGGCCCGAGGACGCCCTCACCAGCCGCTGACCGAGCGGCTCCAGGATGGCCTCCAGGGCGAGCAGGTTCGCGTCGTGGTCGTCCACCATGAGGATGCTCGTGGCGGCCGGCTCGGCCCGGACGGAGACATTCGCGATGAGCGGCTGGGAGCCTTCCAACGACATTGCCTCCCTTCTCTCTTCTCGCTGAGAACCTCGCGGTAATCAGCGCCGGTCCTGCCGACAACGGGCCCCCGAGACTCCGCCTCCGCGACGGACGAGGCGGGAAGGACTGCCCGGTCAGGTCCCCTCATTGTGTTCCTGCCCCCGGGCGTCAGCCAGTCCTCGGCCGCGCGTTACATACCCGGAGCGAAAAAGCCCCCCGGGAATTGTTCGAGACCGCACCGCTCGTGTGGGAGGGCATCCGGACTTCACGGATTTGGGATGACCTTGAGGACGCCCTCGGGCCGGGGCGGGTGCTCCGCGAAGAAGAGGGCCAGTCATCCTCGCGCAGCTCGCGCACGGTGACGGGCGCGTCGTGGGGGCCCCGGCCGGCCAGCTCGTTGAGGCGCACGTGCAGCCAATCCGTCAGCGCGAGGCTCGCCTCCGTCTCCAGCGACGCGCAGGCACCGTCACTGCCGGGACAGATGCCGAACTTCTGCGCGTCCTTCTGGTTCAGCCGGCCGAGGATGCGCATCAGCGTGAAGACGCTCACGAGGAGCGCGCCGAGCACGATGCTGACGCAGCAGCTGCCCAGCGCGAGGAACCCTTCCTCGCTCGCCGCGGCCATCAGGGGCCACATGCGTTCCGGAGAAGAAAGCAGAACGGCGCACATGCCGGAGGAGCAGGTGCACCGCCCGTCACGAAGGCGACGCACCTGGGCTTGCGCTGTGCAGGTGCGCGACTGCCCGGAAGTGGGACCCGCATTCCCAGGTCCGGTCAGGCCCACCCGGCAGCGGGGCGCCGTCCACCGGCCCGCCCCTCGGGTCGTGCCGCTCCGGAGACCATGAGATGGTGGCATCCGCCTTGCTCATCGGGCCCCCAGGAGCGAGCCCGCCCCCGGTGCTCCTTCCTCACCTGGAGCAGTCATGGACACCGTCGCGCAGGACCTCCGTCAGGCCTTCCGCAAGCTTCTCAAGAGCCCGGGCTTCCTGTGTGTCGCGGTCCTCACCCTGTCGCTGGGCCTGGGTGCCAACACCGCCATCTTCAGCGTGGTGAATGCGGTGCTGCTCCGGACCCTGCCCATGGCGGACGCGGATTCGCTGGTGCGCGTGTTCCACCTGCACCAGCGCGGCAGCACCCTATCGTCCTCGGGGCTCGACTACCTCGACATGCAGTCGCAGAACCGCTCCTTCAGCGGAATGATGGGAGTGGACGCCACCGACATCAGCCTCACCGGCCCGGGCGGAGACCCCGAGCGGCTGCAGGGCGCGCAGGTAACGGCGGGCTTCTTCCAGGTGCTGGGGGTGCAGCCGCTGCTCGGCCGGGGCTTCCAGGCGGACGAGGACCAGCCCGGGAAGGGCAAGGTGGTGGTGTTGGGGAACACGTTGTGGAAGCGCCGCTACGGCGGTGACCCGGACATCGTCGGACGCACCCTCACGGTGAACGGCGAGCCCTACACCGTGGTGGGCGTGGCACGGCCCGGCTTCGCCTTCCCGGACCAGGCGCAGCTCTGGATTCCCCTCACCTGGGAGGGGTCCAACATCGACCCCGGCAACCGCGGCGCCCACTTCCTGAGCGCCTATGGGCGGCTGAAGCCGGGTGTCACGCTGGAGCAGGCGGGAGCGGACCTGCTCGCCCTGTCGAAGCGCCTGACGGAGCAGTACCCCGAGACCAACACCGGGCTCACGACCCTGCTGAAGCCCCTGCGCGAGGAGCTGGTGGGGGACGTGGAGCCGGCGCTCCTCATGTTGCTCGGCGCGGTGGGCGTGGTGCTCCTCATCGCCTGCGCCAACCTCTCCAACCTCCTGCTGGCACGCGCGGTGGGCCGCGAGGGGGAGATTTCGGTGCGTCTGGCGCTGGGGGCCAGCCGGGGCCGCATCATCCGCCAATTGCTGATGGAGAGCCTGGTGCTCTCGCTGGTGGGGGCCTGCGGCGGCCTGCTGATGGCGGGCTGGGGGCTGGACCTGCTGGTGATGCTCGCCCCCCGGGACCTCCCCCGGCTGGCGGAGGTGTCCATCGATGGCCGGGTGCTCGCATTCACGTTCGTGCTCGGACTGGCGACCTCCCTTCTCTTCGGCCTCGTGCCGGCGCTGCAGATGTCCCGCGTGGACCTCCAGCGCGTCCTCCGCGAGAGCGGCAGGGGCGCTGGCGGACGCGGCAACCGGACGCGCCACCTGCTCGTCGTCGGCGAGATGGCGCTGGCGGTGATGCTGCTGGTGGGCGCGGGGCTGCTGTTGAAGAGCTTCATCCGGCTTCAACAGGTGGACCCGGGCTTCAAGGCGGACCGGGTGCTGGCGCTCGACCTGGCGCTGCCGGAGACCACGTATCCCTGGGCCAGCCCGGCGGTGCAGACCTTCTATGACACGCTGCTGGAGCGGGTGCGGGGCCTGCCGGGCGTGAAGCAGGCGGGCGCGGCGTTCCAATTGCCCCTGGCGGGCGGCTCCATCGACTCGTCCATCCGGGACTTGTCCAGGCCGCCGCCGGAGCCGGGGCAGGAGACCATCGCGAACGTCCGTGTCGTCACTCCGGGCTACCTGGAGACGCTGCGCATCCCGCTCGTGCGCGGCCGGGTCCTCACGGCGCAGGACACCGCGGCGCAGGGCGCGCGCGCCGTGCTCGTCAGCGAAGAGGCCGCCCGGCGCTACTGGCCGGGAGAGGACCCCATCGGTCGCACCGTGGAAATCGGCGCCAACTTCGGAAATGGCCTCCTCGGAGGGCAGGTGGTGGGGGTGGTGGGAAACGTGCGCCATGAAGGCATCGCCAAGGAGCCGTCTCCGGAGGTCTACGTCCCCTTCCCCCAGGCGCGCCCCAACATGATGCGGCTGGTGGTGCGGACGGAGGGCGAGCCCCTCTCGATGGCCTCCCAGGTGCGCGCCGAGGTGCACGCCCTGGACAAGGACCTGCCGGTCGCCAACGTGCGCGACATGGAGGCCGTCGTCAGCGAGGCCGTCGCCCAGCCGCGCTTCTACATGTTGCTGGTGGCGGTGTTCGCCGGGGTGGCGCTGCTGCTGGCCGCGCTGGGCATCTACGGCGTCGTCACGCACGCCGTCACGCACCGCACGCGCGAGCTCGGCATCCGCATGGCGCTGGGAGCGGACGGGCGGCAGGTGGTGGGACTGGTGCTGCACCAGTACCTGCGGCTGACGGGCATGGGCCTGGCGCTGGGTGTGGGCCTGGCCTTCGCCGCGAGCCAGATGCTGGGCAGCATGCTCTATGGCGTGGAGCGCACCGACCCCATCACGTACGCGGGCGTGGTGGCGGTGCTGGGAGGCGTGGCCATCCTGTCGAGCCTCCTGCCCGCGTACCGGGCGACCCGCATCGACCCCATCATCGCGCTCCGGCGCGACTGAATCCGCGGAGAAGCCACGCGCGGAGCGAGCCGCATCCCGCGCTCAGCCGGCGGCTCGGGCCTTCTCCACCTGCGCGAAGAAACGGGCGGGAGTCATCGTCGCCGCGACGTGCTCGGTGCCGGGCACTCCGAAGTCGATCCACCCCGAGTTGACCCCGTCCAACATCTCCTCGTAGGCACCGGTGGTGCCAGGAGCCATGCCCATGGCTTCCATGCTGGCCGCCCACCTGTCGCGGGGAATCGGCCGCGCCTGGACCGGACGCCCGAGCACCTCACTCATCGCGCGGGCGATGTCGTTCGGGCTGTACCGGGTGCCGAGCTCCAGAACCCTCCTGCCGCTCCAGCCGCCCATCAGCAGCCGGGCGACGAGATTGCCGATGTCCACCGTGCCGACCATCGGCACGGCGCGGTCCGTCGGGGCGAAGAAGCTGTCGAGATACCCGGTGGAGGCCACCCTCCCGAGACCGTGGACGTAGTTGTCCAGGAACGAGCCGGCCCGGACGAAGGCGGTGGGAAGGGGCAGGCCGTCCAGCGCTTCTTCGAGCAGGTGGGTTGAGGTGATGAGCCCGAGCCCGCTGCGCTGCTGCGAGCCGAACGAGGACAGCACCCCCAGTCGCTGCGGAGGCGCCCGGCGCAGGGCCTCGCGGAAGCTCGCGCTCAGGGCCTTCGCCTCCGCGAAGTCCGGCCCCGGAGCGAGGACCGGGGGCACCATCAGGAAGGCGCCTTCGACTCCCTCCAGGGCCCCGGCGACGGCAGCGACGTCGTTGAAGTCTCCCCGGCGGACCTCCACGCCCTTGCGTGACCACTCCGCGGCCTTGAGCGGCTCGCGGACCAGCGCGCGCACCCGATGCCCTTCTTCCAGCAACCGCCGTGCAGCCGCGCCACCGACCTTGCCGGTGATTCCCGACACGAGAAACATGAGCTGAGTCTCCTCTCCACCTCGGCGGCGCTGGGGTGTCCCAGGCCGGCCGCGTGTGTCCTTCCGTGCGGCCCACATGGCCACACGGGTGACTCGCCGGCTTTGCGCCGGTGTCTTCACGCACCGATACGTAGCCCGTGTCTCCACGCCGCATTAGTATGCGTTTCTGAAAGCGATTGATGCCATGGATGCACGAATCGATTTGGACCTGAATGACGTCGCGCTCTTCGTGCGCGTCGTCCAAGCGCGCAGCTTCACCGCCGCCGCCCGCGAGCGCGGTGTTCCGGGCTCGACGGTGAGCCGGCGCATCGCGCGGCTCGAGTCGGCGCTCGGCATCCGGCTCCTCGAGCGCACGACGCGCAGCCTTCGCCTCACGGATGCGGGGCGCACGTACTTCGAACATGCCGAGCGGGCGGTCGACGACGTCTGGCAGGGGACGGACCACGTGCGCGAGCTCCGCAAGGAGCCGCGCGGCCGTGTGCGGATTCTCGCCCCCGTCGTCCTCGGCGCCTCCGTGGCGAATGTCATCTACACCTGCCTCGCGAAGCATCCAGGCGTGTCCATCGACCTCGAGCTCGATGAGCGGCGGGTCGACCTGCTCGCCGAGGGTTACGACCTCGCGATTCTCACGGGGAAGGTGGACAGCAGCTCCGACTTCGTCGCGCGCGAGCTGTGGCGGTCTTCGCGGAAGCTGCTCTATGCGAGCCCTCGCTACCTCGATGCGCGCGGCAGGCCGCGGCGGCTGGAAGACCTCTCACGCCACGACTGCATCGCGACGCGCGCGACCGATGGGTTCGCGACGTGGACGCTCACCCGGGGTCGCCACAAACGGCGAATCACGTTCGCGCCGCGCTTCTACGTGAACGAGTTCTCCGCCGCCCACCGCGCGGTGCTCGCCGGAGTCGGCATCGCGATGCTCCCGGAGGTGCGCTGCACGGAGGACGTCGCCGCGAAGCGGCTCGTCCGCGTCCTCGACGGCTACGAAGGCGAGTCGGGCGGTGTCCAGCTCCTCTATCGCGCCCACCGCTCGCTGACCGCTGCGGTCCGTGCGTGCATCGACCACTTCCTCGCGGAGCTGCCGGCCACCGACCCGTCCCGCATCGTCCACAAGGGGCGAGCCTGAAGCACGAAGGCCCCGCGGCACATGCCGCGAGGCCCCCGTGAACCACACAATCCCCGCCGCCGGGCAGGGCCTTCGCTTCAGCCCGCCTATGCAGCCCGCCGGAGCATCAGCGCGAGCATGTCCGCGCTGCGCTCGCTGCTGAACGTCGTCTCCACCTTGCGCCGGCCGGCCTCGCCCAGGCGCTGGGCCTCCTGCGCGTCCTTCGCCACGACCTGCAGCTTCTCCGCGAGCACTTTCGGCTGCGCCGGCGGAACGAGTAGGCCGTCCCTGCCGTCATCCACCAGCTCCGGCACGCCGCCCGCGCCCGTCACGACGACGGGCACGCGCATGGCCATGGCCTCCATGATGGCCACGCCCAGCGGCTCCTGGAGGCTGGCCAGCGAGAAGATGTGCGCACGCTCGATTTCACCGCGCACCTTGTCCTCGCTCACCGCGCCCAGCAGCGTCACCGCGTCACCGAGCTTCGTCTCCGCGAGCTTCGCCTCCAGCACCCTGCGGTACGTGGTGCCGCCCGCCTCGTCCTCGCCGGCAATGGACAGCCGCGCGTCGATGCCCTTCGCGCGGAGGAAGCCCACCGCGTCGATGAGGTCCGCGTGCCCCTTGCATGGGTTGAGTCGGCCGCACGAGAAGATGCGCAGCGGCCCCTCGCCCGTCCACGGCGTGTACGGCACCGAGCGGTTGAACTTGCGGAGCTCCACGCCCATGGGCGCCAGCTCGATGCGCGGCGGCAGCGCGCCGGCCAGCTCGTGGTTCACCTCGCTGAGGAGCTTCTTCGTAATCACGAAGGCGAACTTCGCGTGGCGCCACTTCTCCTTCTGGTTGGGGCCGTAGTCGTCCAGCGGCCCGTGCAGCGTCAGGCTGTAGGGCAGGCCCGACAGGAGGTTGGCGAAGAGCGCCACATGCGCCGCGTTGGCGCACGAGTGCACGTGCACGTGCGACCAGCCGTGCTCACGCGCCATCGCCGCGAGCCGCCCACCCATGACGGCGTAGGCGAGGAGCTGCGCGCGGCCCTTCGCATCCAGTCCTTCCGCGCGGGCAATGGACGCCAGGCACCGCGCCCAGCCGCCAGGCATGGCGCGAGCCATCTCCGCGGCGGCCTTGGCGACGCCCAGCGCGCCCGACGGCGAGAGGTACTCGGTGCGTGCCATGGCCTCCTTCGCCCAACTGTGGCTGATGATGCGCGCGGGCGGCGGACGGGTGGACACCAGCTCTGGCGATACACCCTTTCCTGGCAACGCCTGCAACTCGCGCCAGAAAAAGATATGCGTTTGACCAGGAAACTCGGGAATCAGGTAACCAATCTTCGGCACGAGCAATGATTAACATGTATCGCCGCCAGCGCTTACCTGCCTGCTTATGGGTAGAGATTGACACAGACTCTCCGTCAGCCCTGGCCCCAGGCAACGCCTGCAACTCGCGCCAGTCTTGATATGTATTTGACAGGGAATTCGAGTTTCAAACACCCCACCTTCCGCACGAGCGCTTGATTGAATGTCTCGTCGGCGGCGTTCGCCTGCCTGATGAGTGTCCCGGCGGACACCGGGTCTCCCGTCAGCCCGCGCAACACGGTAGCGTCCGGGCGTCCCTCATGAAATCCACCGCATCCGTCCCTGGCTTCCTGCGCGTCTACGCGCTACCCGCCCTCTGGCTCTTCGCCCTCCCGCTGTTCGGGTTGTGGTTCTCCGGCCACGCCATTGGCCGCTATGACCGCGAGGTGCTCGCCTCCATCGAGCGCGACATCTCCGCCGACACGCAGCTCGACGACGCGCGCCGGCAGGAGCTGCTGGAGTACTTCCGCACCGTCCCGGCCTCCGCGGCCTGCCTCTCCGAGGGAGAGGAGCTGGCGGGCTTCCGCAACAGCCTCGGCGAGGCGTGCTCGGACATCCGGCAGTTCGACTGGATGCAGCTCATCGCGCTCGCCTCCGTCGGCCTGGGCATCGCCTCCGCGCTGATTGCCCTGCTGTGCGCGCTGGCGGCGTTCGTCTCGCGGCCCTTCCAGTACGCCAGCTTCGTGGTGGGCTGGAACGTGCTCCGAATCACAGGCGCGCTGCAGGCGCTCGCGCAGGGCGTGCTCGCCGTGTGGCTGTCCTACTGGGTGACGGCGCTGTGGCTCGAGCGCTACTCCCCGAAGCTCATCGGCGTCATCGGCCTGCTGGCGCTCGCGGCCATCGGCCTCGTGGTGATGGCCATCTTCCGCCGCCCGTCGATGGACTTCGAGGTGGAGGCGGAGGTGCTGGAGCCCGCGCGGGCGCCGGACCTCTGGGCGCACGTGCGCAGGCTCTGCGAGCGGCTGCAGACGCCGCCGCCGAACAACATCCTCGTGGGCATCGACACCAACTTCTTCGTCACCGAGCACGACGTGCGCGTCGGGGACCGCACCCTCTCGGGCCGGACGCTCTTCGTGAGCCTGTCCCTGCTGCGCCTGCTGGAGCGCTCCGAGGCGGACGCGGTGCTCGCGCACGAGATGGGGCACCTGCTCGGCGGCGACACGGGCCACAGCAAGCGGCTGTCGCCCATGCTCGCGCGCTTCGGGCAGTACCTGGAGGCCCTCCACGAGGGCGGCCTCACCCGGCCCATCTACCACTTCATGCTCGCCTACCGCGGCCTCTTCGAGCTGTCCCTCGGACACAGCCGGCGCGCGAGCGAGCTCGCCGCGGACCGGCTCGCCGCGAGCATCACCTCGGGCCGCGACATCGCCCGCTCGCTGGTGAAGGTGGGCGCCTACGCGAGCTTCCGCAACCGCGTGGAGGAGGAGCTCTTCTCGCGCAGCCACCAGCATGAGTCCGTGGCGATTGCCCAGCGCGTGGCGGTCGGCTTCACGCACTACGCCCGCTCCGAGGCTGTGCATGGCGACCTGCGCGGCACGACGACGCCCCACCCGTTCGACTCCCACCCGCCGCTCGACGTGCGCCTGGAGAACGTGGGCCAGAAGCTCGGCCCGGATGACGTGGTGCAGATGCTGCTGGAGCCGGCCCAGGACTCGTGGGTGAGCGCCATCCTGGAGGCGGAGGCCATCGAGGCGCGCATGTGGGGCGAGTACGAGGCGCGCTTCGCGCAGGCGCATGACCTGGCGCTCGCGTACCGCTACGTGCCCTCCACCGAGGCGGAGCGCCAGCACGTGGAGAAGCACTTCCCGCCCCTCACCTTCGAGGGCAAGGAGGACGGGCCGGAGGTGAATCTCACCTACGCCGAGGTGAGCAACACGGAGTGGGACGCGCCCGTGCGCCTGGAGGACGTGAAGACGGCCACCAAGGCGGAGCGTATGTTCAAGAAGTACCTGGACCTCCAGGTGCAGGGCCGAGGCCTCTTCAAGGGCACCCGCTCCATCTGCCTGAGCAAGCTCCAGGACCCGGATGCGATGCTCGACGCCTTCGCGCGCTACCTCGGCCGCCACCGGGCTATGGAGGCGCACCAGAAGGAGTCGCAGAACGCCGCGTAGCGCGCCGCCCGGGGTACAGAAGCCGTTGAAATCACTGGGAGCAGGGTGCTTGACACCCGCTCCCCCGCCTGCCCGGGCAGGTCATTGGGCCTCGCCACGGCTTGGGCTATACCGGGCGCCTTCCCATGGCTGCCGACCCCAGCGCACCTCCCAGTCCCACGGATGCCGCTCCGCCTGACAGCTCCGTGCCTTCGCCGGAGCTGCAGCGGCTGTGGTTCGCGCTCGAGCGCCGCGCCTGGTCCTACCTCACCGTCGTCCCCGCCCAACCCGATGGGCCCGCGCTGGAGGCCGCCACCGCCATCCTCGAGGCCGGTGCGCCCTACGCGTACTCGCAGAAAATCCACCTCCAGGACGCCACCGGCATTTCCCCCGCCGACGCCCCGCGCCTCGTCGTCGAGCTCCGCGAGCGCATCGCCCGGGGTGAGCGCGTCGTGGTCGTCGTCGACTCACTCCTCACGCACCCCGCCAGCCTGCCCCTGGCCCTCGCCGCGGACGGCGTCCTGCTGTGCGTCGCGCTGGGGGAGACGCAGTTCGGCGCCGCGCGCAAGACGATGGAGTACGTGGGCCCCGAGCGCTTCGTGGGCAGCGTCATCTTCCCCAAGTCCAAGAAGAAGAAGCCCAAGGCCGCGCAGGACAAGAAGAAGAAGCCATGAGCACCGCTGACCTCACACCCCGCCTCAGCGTCGTCATCGCCACCTACAACCGGCTGCCGCTCATCACCCGCCTGTTGTGGCAGCTCGCGGGCCAGACGCTGCCGCCCGAGGACTTCGAGGTCGTCGTCGTGGACGACGGCTCCAAGGAGCCCGTGCGCGAGCCGCTGCTCGCCCAGAAGCTCCCCTACACCCTGCGCGTGGAGGTGCAGCAGAACGCCGGCGCCGCCGCCGCGCGCCACCGGGGTGTGCTGGCCTCGCGCGGTGAAGTCGTGCTCGTCACCGACGACGACATGCAGGTGGCCCCGGACTTCCTGGAGCGGCACCTCGCGCACCACCCGCCCGGCTCGCGCAACGTGGTGCTCGGCCGCATCCGCCCGGACCCGTCCATCGGCGACATGCCGCTGTTCGAGCGCTGGTACGCGTACCTCAACGGCCGCATGGCGGATGAGCTGTCCGCGCCCGGAGCGCGCGCTCGCGGCAACCACCTCTACACGGGCAACGTGTCCTTCCACCGCGCGGACTACGTGGGCGTGGGCGGCTTCGACAAGTCGCTGGGCCAGTCGGAAGACGTGGAGCTCGGCGTGCGGCTGGAGAAGGCCGGCTGCACCTTCGTCTTCGCGCGCGACGCGTACGTGCTGCATGGCAGCGACCACGTGTCCTTCGAGCGCTGGCTCAAGCGCGCCAACCGCTACGGCATGTTCGACACGCAGGTGGCGCGCAAGCACCCGGACGTGAGCGGCCTCAACCCGTGGCGGCTGCTCTTCGAGACCAATCCGCTCGCCCGCCCGCTGCTCGCCGCCACCGTCGTCGCGCCCGAGGCCACGCGCGTGCTGACGAACACGGTGATGAACGTGGCGAAGACGGCGGACAAGCTGGGCCTGGAGAAGGCCGCCTTCGCCGGCACCTCCGTGGCGTACGGCATGGAGTACCTGCGCGGCGCGCGCAACGAGGCCGGCGGCTGGACGGGCATCGCCCGCGAGGTCGCTCGCTACCTGCAGGGGAAGAAGGACTGAGTGGGCACCATGACGCGAAAGAGTTCGATGATTGGCTCGCTCGTCACGGACGCGCTGGAGCTGGCGAAGGCCGCCAACGGCACCTCGGATGCGAAGTCCATCGCCAAGGTGGTGCTGACGAGCGACTCGTACCGGATTACCGCGCTCAACCGCGCGCGCGAGGCGGCGCTGGCGCTGCGGATTCCCCTGGTCAACCACGTGCTGCGCGTGGCGCAGACGGCGGTGATGGGGATTGAAATCGGCAAGGAAGTGACGCTCGGCAAGGGCGTGTACTTCGTGCACAGCCTGGGCATCGTCATCGGCGGCGACGCGAAGATTGGCGACCGGGTGCGCTTCTACGGCAACAACACCGTGGGCACCGCGAAGGACAACGGCTACCCCGTCATCGAGGATGACGTGTGGATTGGGGCCGGGGCGCGCATCCTCGGGCCGGTGCGCATCGGTGCGCGCTCGCGGATTGGCGCGAATGCGGTGGTGCTCCAGGACGTTCCTCCCGACAGCGTGGCCGTGGGCATTCCCGCCCGCATCTTCCCGCGCAAGGACCAGGACGACGACGTCGCGCTCTGAAGCACCACGGGGGAGCGACCTCGGGGGGAGACGAAGCAGATGGAGGACGGAGTGAAGCGTGCGCGGATGAAGGCAGGCGCGGCCGTGCTGTCGTGCGCCCTGCTCGCGGGCGGGACGGTGGCGGTGGCCCAGGCAGTCAACTCGGGCGGCCAGGCGGCTCCCCCTTCCACACCGAATGCGGCGGCGGGCTCCGCGACGGCGCAGTCCACCGAGCGCGTCATGCTCTACGACGGAGGCCTGTCCTCCGGGTGGAATGACATCGGCTGGGCGCCTCGCGAGCTGCCGAAGGGGGCGCCCGCGCGCATGCGCCTGTTCAACTACGGCGGGTGGATTCTCTACCGGCCGAAGCTGGCGGGCGCCTTCGGAGCGCTCTCGTTCCGCGTCAGCGCGCCGGAGTCCTACGGCGAGTTCCTCGAGGCGCGCCTCGACACGCCCGGCGCCGTCATCTTCCCGCGCGTGCCGATTACCCCCGAGATGAAGGTCCGCAAGGACGGGGAGTGGACGGAGGTCGTCATCCCCATGGACCTGCTCAACCCGCGCGGCGAGGCGTTCGACCGCGTGGTGCTGCGCGCGTCCAGGGAGGTGGGCCGCGACTGGGTGCTCTTCGACAAGGTGGCGCTCGTGCCGCTGCCGCCGGAGGTCGCCGCCGCGCTCGCCGCGGGAGGCGGCAAGACGGGCAAGGGCAGCGGCCGCGAGGCGCGCATGTCCATCGACTGCACCGCGCCGAGCCACCGCATCAACCCGCTCATCTACGGCATCGCCGTGGACGGCCTGCATGAGAAGCAGGACACGCACCAGTTCCGCATGGGCGCCACCGCGCGTCGCTGGGGCGGCAACCCCACGTCCCGCTACAACTGGAAGCTGGGCGGCGCGTGGAACACCGCCAACGACTGGTTCTTCCAGAACGTCGACATCGGCTTCAGCGCCGACGACTTCCTGGAGACCAACCGCAAGCGTGGAATCCAATCCGCCCTCACCGTGCCGCTGCTGGGCTGGGTGGCGAAGGACACGAAGTCCGTCGGCTTCCCCGTGTCCCGCTTCGGCCAGCAGCAGAAGGAGGACAACGGCAGTGGCAACGGCGTAAGCCGGGACGGCACGCCGCTGAAGCCCGGGGAGCCCTCGCTCACCAGCGTGGAGGCCCCGCCCTCCTTCGTCGCCGAGTGGGTGACGGCCATCCGCGAGAAGGACAAGGCCCGCGGCGCGCGCGGCGTCCAGATGTACATCCTGGACAACGAGCCCATGCTCTGGAGCTCCACGCACCGCGACGTCTTCCCGGAGCCGCTCGGCTACGACGAGCTGCTGAAGCGGACGATTGAGTATGGCACCGCGGTGCGCAAGGCGGACCCCGACGCCGTCATCGCCGGCCCCGCCGAGTGGGGCTGGACGAACTACCTCTGGTCCGCGCTGGACTTCGCGCCGGGGAAGATGCACCACTCGGACCGGCTCGCGCACGGTGACATGCCGTTGCTGCCCTGGTACCTGCGGCAGCTCCGCGAGCACGAGAAGAAGACGGGCACGCGCATCCTCGACGTGGTGGACCTGCACTTCTACCCGCAGACCAACGTGGGCGTGGGGCTGGATGGCAACACGGACAAGGACACCAACGCGCGCCGCATCCGCAGCGTGCGCGGCCTGTGGGACCCGACGTACAAGGACGAGTCCTGGATTGGCGAGCCCATCCGGCTCATCCCCCGCATGAAGGAGTGGATTGCGGAGAACTACCCGGGCCGGGGCATCTCCATCGGCGAGTACAACTTCGGCGCCTTCAAGCACATGAGCGGTGGCCTCGCGCAGGCCGAGGCGCTGGGCCGCTTCGCGCAGGAGGGCATCACCTCCGCGTTCTTCTTCCAGTACCCGCCGGAGGGCTCGCCGGTGTTCTGGGCGTTCCGCGCGTACCGCGACTTCGACGGCAAGGGCAGCCGCTTCCAGGACAACTGGGTGCCGGCGAAGGCGGCGGACGGGACGAGCCTGTTCGTGTCTCGGGATGATTCGGGGAAGAAGCTGGTGGCGGTGGTGCTCAACTTCAACCCGGACGAGGCCGCGCAGGCGCAGATTGAACTGAAGGGCTGCGGTACGCTCGACAGCGTCCGCGTGCTGGGTTACTCGGGCGCGCCCGGGGGGTTCGCCGAGCAGACTCCCGGCGCGAAGGCGGAGGGCTCGCTGACGCAGCGCCTGCCGCCATACTCAATGACTGTGCTCGACCTGACGGTGAAGAAGCCATGAACGCCGCGACTCCCTCGACGTCCTCCTTCTCCACGGGGCGCCCGCGCCTGCGTATCGGCCAGCTCGCCATCGACCAGCTCACCTTCGAGGACGCCATCCGCGAGATTGGCCGGCTGGTGGACCTGCACCAGGGCGGCTACGTCTTCACGGCCAACGTGGACCACGTGGTGCTGGCCGAGGACAACGTGGAGTTCCGCGAGGCCTACAAGCGCGCCACGATTTCGGTGGTGGACGGGATGCCCATTGTCTGGGCGTCCAAGGCGATGGACGTGTCGCTGCCGGAGCGGATTGCCGGCTCCGATTTGATTCTTCCGCTGATGAAGCTGGGAGCGGAGCACAAGTGGCGCGTGTACCTGATGGGCGCGGGCCCGGGCGTGGCGGAGAAGGTGGCGAACACCGTCCGCGAGAAGTACGGCATCGAGGTGGTGGGCTGGGACTCGCCGATGGTGAAGCTGGACGGCGGGGACGCGCAGAACGACCCGATTGTCGCGAAGATTCGCGAGAAGGACCCGCACCTGCTCTTCGTGGCGCTGGGCAGCCCGAAGCAGGAGGTGTGGATTTCGCAGGTGGCGCACAAGCTGGGGCCCACGGTGGCCATTGGCGTGGGCGCGGGGTTCGACTTCATCGCCGGCACCGCGAAGCGCGCGCCGCAGTGGATTGCCCGTGCTGGGTTCGAGTGGCTGTACCGACTGGTGAACGAGCCGAAGCGCCTGTGGCGGCGGTACATCCTGAATGACTCGCGCTTCGCCACGATTCTGCTGCGCGAGTTCTGGCAGCGGACGGGTGGGAAGGCGGAGTAGCGACGCGGGAGCGCTCGCTACTCAAACCGCAACCGTGTCACTCCTGACACCCCTGGGGTTCCTTGCTCCGGCGATATAACCGCTCGGCGAGGCTTTTCTCGAAAGCCCCCGAGCGAGGTCATGAGCGAGAGGGAAAAGAAGTTGGCTGGCGTGGCAGAGCTCGCCACGGACCCGCTGCTTTCGGCGAAGGTCGGCGAGTACCTCGTCCAGGAGCGCATTGGCTCTGGAGGCATGGGCGTTGTCTATCGCGCGGTCCATCCGCTGATTGGCAAGCAGGTGGCCATCAAGGTGCTGCGTGCGGAGCTCGTCTCCGAGCAGCAGGTGGAACGGCTGCTGATTGAAGCCCGCTCCGTGAATGCCATCCGTCACCCGGGCATCATCGACATCTTCGGCTTCGGCAACCTTCCCGATGGGCGCCCCTACATCGTCATGGAGCTGCTCCAGGGACAGTCGCTGTCGGCCCTCATCCGCCAGCAGGGGCGGCTCGACGTCGACACCTCAGTCTGGATTCTCGACCAGATGCTCGCCGCGCTGGGTGCCGCCCACCGGGCTGGCGTCGTCCACCGGGACCTGAAGCCCGGCAACGTCTTCCTCGCCGAAGGCGTGGACGGCAACCGCTCCGTCAAGCTGGTCGACTTCGGCATCGCCAAGCTGGTGCAGTCTCACGACGGGCCCACCACGGTGGAGGGTGCCGTCCTCGGGACGCCGGAGTTCATGGCCCCCGAGCAGATTCGCGGCGAAACCGTCACCCCCGCGACGGACCTGTACGCGGTGGGAATCATCGCGTTCCAGATGCTCACCGGTGCGCGCCCCTTCAACGGCGAGCACTTCCAGGTGATGTTCGCTCACATCGAACAGACACCGCCGCATCCCTCGTCACGGGCATCCGGCATTCCTCCCGAGTTCGACACACTGGTGCTCCAACTCCTGGCGAAGAAACCGGCGCTCCGCCCTGAGTCCGCGGAGGCGGTGCGCCAGGCACTGAAGCGCATTCCCCGAACGGCGCTTTCGCTAGCCTCCGCGAAGAAGCCTGCCCCCGCGCCTTCGCACATTCCGGAAGAGCGAACGCGAACCACCTCGTTGGAAGAGGCGCGCTCCCCTGCTCCGAAAGTAAGCCGGGCGCCGCGCTGGATTGCCGGTGCGGCACTCGTGGCGGGCGTCGCGGGTGGGACGTGGCTGCTCTGGCCCGCTCGACCTGATGACGGTCCAACGACGCCTGTCGTGGCGGAGCCTCGACCCGTCCCCACCATGGCCTCCGTGGAAGCGCCCCAGCCGGGTTCGCCCGAGCCTGCCGAACGCGCGCCCGAGGCGGCAGCTACGCCCGAGCAACCGTCGAAGGAGTCCGCGCCGAGGGTCCAGGAGATTGCATCCTCCGAAGATGCAGTCGAAGCCGCCCAGCCCGCGTCGGAGCCCCCGCCGACACGAACCTCTTCTTCGACGTCACTCGGCAAGAAGAACAGGCTGTACAGGGGAACGGGCCAGAAGTCCGGTGAGCGCCAACCCCCAAGCAAGGAAGCAGTGGCGCAGCCGAGCGAGAAGGCAGCGGGCCGGCTCCTGCATCTCCCCATGCCTCCTCCACCGGAGGTGCAAACCGCGCATCGGCAACAAGAGTCCTCTCCGCCCACAGCCAGTGCCCTCAAACCCACGGACGCGCCTCCGGCAGAGGCTCCACCACACGCTCAGCAAGCCAAGGAGCTCAGACCAACGCAGAGCGCGCCCCAACAGGATGAGCAAGCGCTCCGGGAAAAGACGGTCGCCGATGTAGCAAAGTTCGAGCAATGGCTTCGCAATAAGGCAGGAAATGCAGTCGATGGTTCGAACGCCCTGCAGCACCTCAACGGACTGCGCGAACGCGCGCGGACCATCACCACACTCAAGGAGCGCGGCATCATTCTTGATAAGCTTTACGCCTGGAAAGAGCAGCAGCTCAATCCAACAGCTCCGGTGCAAGCTTCTGCAGACACCCAGGGGGAAGCCAACCAACGTGACCTGCTCGCCTCTATTCGTGAGGCCAGGCAACGGCTGCGGGCCAAGGCAGGTAATGCAGTGGACGGCTCAGACACCCTGGCCAAACTCAACACGCTGGAACAGCGGGCAAAGAGCGCCTCCAAACCTGAAGATCGCGCCGCCATTCGCGATGAGTTCGACGACTGGAAGCGCCACAAGCTACGGGGGCTGGAGATTGGGGAGGCACGATAAGGACCGTACCCCGGACGGAGCGACACCTCCGTGAGCTTCACGCCCGTGGCCTGGATGCGCTCCAGCGCGGTCTTGATGTCCTCCCGCCTCGGTGCGGAGTCGCAGTCGGAAGCTCAGTCCTCCGGGAACGTCAGGTTCCCGGCCCGCCACTCCTTGAGCGTCATCTCGGCGTCGAGCCTCACGGTGCCGGCATCCCCCTTGGCGAGCTGTTCCAGCTTCGCTTCGGCGGCCGCGGGGGCGAACTCCAGCACGTGCGACGCCGCCCAGACCTGCACGGGTGGGCTGCCGCTTTCCATCAATCGCAGGAGTGCCGAACGGCCCTCTTCACCCCGGGTCCTCAGTTCCTTCCACGTGGCAAGGAGCCGCTTGTACTGCGCGTTGGCGGCGCGGTGCTCGCCATTCTGGGACGCCTCACCATGGCGGGTAGCGGCCTCCTCGTAGAGGACGGAGAGCTCGTGCACGGAAGCCTTCTTCAAGGACTCGGCTTTCACGGCGTGACTCCCATGTCGCGAAGAACCTTCAGGCCAAAATCCCGCTGTGCCTCGAAGGACTGGGTGCTCAGCCATTGGCGCACGGTCATTCCGCCACGGCCTCCAACCTGAGCCCCACCTGTTCGGCTCCCAGTATCGAGGCCTCCGTGAATCGGGGGAGCAGCGGCAACCCGCTGTTCCACAGGGCCGTCAGCGTCGCGCTGGCTTCCTGACGCCCTTGCCGCGAGTGCGGAGGAACTCCCTCACACCCGGCTGGTTGCGGCGCTCCGACTCGATGCACAGTCGAATGGACTCGAGCGCGCGCGCCAGGGCTCGCGGCCCGCCCGCGAGTCGTGCCACGCGAGGACTCAGCAGGGCCTCGAGCTCGGCACGGCGTTGCTCGTCGCAGAGGCTCCCCGTCAGCTCGATGAGCCCGTTGCGCTGGTCGGAGCGCAGCTTGCCGGCGAGCCAGTCGAAGTGCTGACGATAGAAGTCCCACGCCTGCCCGCGTGACTCGGGAGTGAAGAAGGCCCTGTAGAGAATGCCAAGCGTGTCACGCAGGTCGAGCGCATCCGCGGCCACCAGCGCGAGCGCCTCCTTCAGGAGCACCGGGTCGCGGAAGGCTCCGAGCATCCCGAGCAGCCTGGAGCGCTCGTTGCGGTCCTTCGTCGCACGGGCCTGTGCGAGCAGCGTGTCGAAGAGGGAACGGTCGCCATTGAGTGCCGCCGTCCGCATGACCACCCAGATGCCCTCGGAGCTCACGGACTCGCGGTCCGCGAGCCAGGCCCGGGCGAGCCGGTCCGCATCCTTGCGCAGGACCGGATCGCCCACGGTGGCCACGAGTCCGACAATCTGCATGCGCAACTGCTTCACGTCATCGCTCTCGCCAGGCCTGGGCGTCCAGCCCAGCTCGCGAGCCCGAGGGCCATACAGGTCGCGAATCCACTCGTGATAGCGCTGGCGGTCCGCCTCGGGGAGCAGGTCGACGTGGACGGAGGAGAGGAGCTCGACGCCGCGCTGGATGAAGAGGTGATGGGTGGACGGGGTGACAGCGGGGATGAGCCGCAAGGCCTCTCCGAGTGGCAAATCCCCTCGGTCCACGGCAGCGCTCACGTCGGCCAGGAGCGCGAGCCACTCCTCGGGCCTCAGCTCGTCCCTGGGAACGGACATGAGTCGTGTGAGCTGCTCGAGTGAGTAGCCAACGCGGTAGTAGCCGGTGCCGCCCGCGTTGAGCATGAGCCATGAGGGACAGGCCTCCATCGGCAGCTCCAGCGCGCCCGTGGTGGTGGTGAGCAGCGTGCAGACGGGAGATTGCATGGAGTTCTTGCCCGTGCTCGCGCGAACGCACACGGGGATGTGCCACGTCCGCGCCGGGGAGCCGCTCGAGCCGGCGGGCAGGAAGCGCTCCTGGGACAGCGTCACCTGGGGGGCCATGCCCGGCGTGCACCGCAGCTCCGCTGAGACGCGAGGGACTCCTGGCTGGTCGATGTAGCCGCGGAAGACACCGGCCGCGTCGGGCCCCAGGGCCTCGCTCATGGTGGCCAGGAGGTCATCCGAGGTCGCCACCCGCCAGGCGTGCTTGCGCACGTGGGTGCGCAGCATGTCGCGCACACGGGCCTTGCCCTGCCAGTCTTCCAGCATGGCGAACACCGAAGCGCCCTTGGAGTAGGTCGTGGCGTTGTCGAAGCTGCCGATGATGTCGTCCTGGGTGGCGATGGGCTTGCGCACGGACGGCGAGGTGGTGAGCGAGTCCGCGCTGAACGCGGCCGCGGCGGAGTCGGCCTGGCTCGCCCGCTCGTACAGCCAGGCCGGCTCGAACTGGTCCGTGAGCTTTTGCTCGAGCCAGGTGGTGAGGGACTCGTTGAGCCAGACATCGTCCCACCACCGGCACGTGACGAGGTTGCCGAACCAGTAGTGGCCCAGCTCGTGGATGGCGACGCTCACATAGGCCTCGTGTCGCCGCGGCGTCTCCTCTTCAGGGCGGATGAGGGTGAGGGGCTGCCCCAGCGCGACGAGGCCTGGATGCTCCAGGGTGCCCTTGTAGCGGGGCACGACGGCCACCTCGAGCTTCTCGTACGGATAGGTCTGGTCGAAGAAGTCCTCGAGCAGCGTGATGATGCGCGGGGTGACGCTGGCCGCGTAGGCCGTCTCCTGGCCGCGGCCACGAGGAACGATGAAGCGCAGGGGCACGTGGGCGCGCCCGATGGAACCTCCGTCGACCACGTCGAAGGGACCGACCACGAAGGCCACGAGGTAGCTCGGCATGGGGCGGCTCTCGGCGAAGGTGACTCGCTTGAGGCCGCCGGGCAGCGGCTCCTCGGAGACCACGGCGTGGTTGGCGAGAGCCACGTGCTCCTGCTTCACCGTGAGGCGCAGGCGCCAGGGCACCTTGAAACCCGGCTCGTCGAAGCACGGGAAGGCTCGACGCGCGTCGATGGGCTGGAAGACCGTGTAGAGGTAGGGCTCACCGCCTTCCTCCACGACGTAGAGGCCCTGGCTGCGCTCGCGGTCCGCGCGGCCCGTGAAGGTGAGCGAGAGCCGGGCCGGGCCGGCGCCGAGCGGCTCGGGGAGCAGCAGGCCCAGCCGGCCTTCATCGGCGGT
This sequence comes from Pyxidicoccus sp. M6, assembly GCF_055568925.1. Taxonomy (NCBI): domain Bacteria; kingdom Pseudomonadati; phylum Myxococcota; class Myxococcia; order Myxococcales; family Myxococcaceae; genus Pyxidicoccus; species Pyxidicoccus sp. M6. The sequence continues at coordinate 13,269,893 of NZ_CM145714.1, forward strand.
GACAGCCCTGGCCTCCACGCTCCGTCCGCTGGTGATGACTCGCGCCCGGGTCACCTGGAGGTCCTGCGCGTGCAGCCATATCTGGCGCACCGGCTCGTGGACCTCCACGTCGATGGTGACGGCTCCGGTATAGGTGGGCTCGGCGGGGAGGAGCGTCAGGTCCACCGCATAGCGAACCGGCCGCACGGTGTCGGGCAGGCGCAGCCGGGGCGGCTGGGGCTCGGGCCAGCTCGGAGCGGTGGCTGCCGGCGTGGGTGCGGTGATGGCCCGTGGGGCTTCGGGCGCATGGGTGCAGTGGAGGCAACCGAGTGTGACGAGGAGGATGAGGTGCCAGCGCATGGGCGGAGAGGGACAGGGTTGAGGGTGGTGGGCATGGGCGAAAGGCGCCAGCGCGGCGTGGCGGCTCCGGCACGAGCGCGAGCCGAGCGCTAGCGGATGCCGCGCTCCCGCATCAGGGCCTCGCTGGTGGCGTCCCGGCCGCGGAACGCGCGGTAGCCCTCGAACGGGTCCACGGTGTTGCCCGCGGAGAGCACGTGCCGCCGCAGCCGCGCCGCCAGCTCGGGGTCGTGCAGCCGCCCGGCCTGCCGGAAGGCCTCGAACGCGTCGGCGGCCAGCACGTCCGCCCAGATGTACATGTAGAAGCCGGCGGCGTACGCGTCGCTCGCGAAGACATGGCCGAAGTGCGGCATTCGGGAGCTCATGCCGACCTCCGCCGGGGCCCCGAGCTGCTGGAGCGTGTCTCGCTCGAACGCATCCGGGTCCAGGGGCTGGTCCTTCGCCAGGTGCAGCTTCATCTCCACCAGCGCGGAGGTGAGGAGGCTCACCATGGAGAAACCCTGGTTGAACGTCGCGGCCTTCTGGATTTTCGCCAGCAGGGCCGGCGGCATCGGCTTGCCCGTCTTGTGGTGCACCGCGAAGCGGCCCAGCACCTCGGGCGTCGCTACCCAGCGCTCCAGCAGCTCGCCCGGAAACTCCGCGTAGTCGTCCACCACGCGGATGCCACTCAGGGACGGATGGGACACGCTGGAGCTCAGCACGTGCAGCGCGTGGCCGAACTCGTGGAAGAGCGTCTGCGCGTCGCGCCAGCCGAGCAGGGCGACCTCCCCGGGCCCCGGCTTCACGAAGGGCATGCTGTTCGACACGATGGGGGTGACTTCTCCCCGGAATCGCTCCTGCACGCGGTACGGGTCTGTCTGTCCGCCGTTGTACTTGCCCTGGCGCGCATAGGGGTCGAAGTACAAGAGCCCCACGTGACGCCCGCTGGCGCCCTCCTTCACCTCGAAGACACGCACGTCCGGGTGGTAGACGGGCACGCCGACCGCGGGGGCGAAGGTGTAGCCGAACAGCTCGCCGGCCACCCAGAACATGCCTTCCCTCAGCTTCTCGATCTGGAGGTAGGGCTTCACCTCGGTGTCGTCGAAGTCATACTTCGCCTTGCGCACCTTCTCCGCGAGGTAGCGGTAGTCCCACGGAGCGAGGTCCTCCGTCAGTCCGGAGCGCCGGGCCAGCGCCCGCATCGCGGCGACGTCCGCGCGCACCTGGGCGACGGAAGGGGCCCAGGTGTCCATCAGCAGCTTCAGGGCGCGCTCGGGCGCGGCCACCATGGTCCCCTCGAGCTGTCGGTGCGCGTACGTGGGGAAGCCCAGCAGCCGGGCCTTCTCGGCGCGCAGGGCGAGGATTTCGCTGACGATGGCGTTGTTGTCGTGCGCGTCGCCGTGGTCGCCCCGGCCGTCGTAGTTGCGCCACACCTTCTCCCGCAGCGCCCGGTTGTCCAGGTACGTGAGGAAGTCCGCCACGGCCGAGCGGGTATTGGACACCACCCATCGGCCTTTCAGGCCGCGTGCCTCGGCTTCGGTTGCCCCGGCCTTGCGCAGGGCCTCCGGCAGTCCCGCGAGGTCCGCCTCGTTGTCGATGACCACCGCGTTCGCCTCGTCGGCGAGCACGTTCTGCCGGAAGGACGTGTAGAGGGCGGCGAGTCGCTGGTTGAGCTCGGCGACGCGCTTGCGGCCCGGGGTGTCGAGCTTCGCGCCGGCGCGGGCGAAGTCCCGGTAGTAGTACTGGACGAGGCGCCGCTGCTCGGGCGTCAGCCGCGCCAGCTCGCGCGAGTCATGGACGGCCTGGACGCGCTGGAAGAGGGCGAGGTCTTGGGACTGCTCGTCCCAGAAGGCCGCCAGCCGGGGCGCCATGGCGCGCTCGACCTGCTGGAAGTCGGGCGTGTTCATCACGTTGGACCAGGCGTTGTAGACCTCGTAGACGCGGTTGAACGTCCGGCCCGCGTCCTCCAGCGCGGCGATGGTGTTCTCGAAGGTGGGGGCCTCCTTCGTGCGAAGGATGGCGGCAAGCTCGCGCCGGTTCTCCTCCATCGCGACCTCGAACGCCGGCTCGAACTGCTCGACCTTCACCCGGTCGAAGGGCGGCACTCCGCCATGGGGGCCCGTCCAGGGCTCCAGCAGCGGGTTGGCGGGGGTGGCCGGGGCGGCCCGGCGCTCTGGCGCGTCGAGGGGGCCTGGCTCGTGCCGGACCGTCTCGCCCCCGGTCGTCTTCACCGGCGCGGTCTCCTCTACCGCCTCGCCGGCCTTGTGCGCGCCCGCTGCGCAGGCCTGCGAGGTGAGGGTGGCAAGAGCGAGGGCCACGAACGCCCAGGCCGTGTGATTGGCCCCCGTCGGTTCGATGCGCGCGATTGATTTCTCCACGACCGGGTCCTCCTCGTGTGACGCGTGCGTTGGCTCGGACCCAGGCACCTCTCCAGCGTGCGGGTGACGTGGGGGTCCGTCGAAGGCTCACGCTACCCGCGGGCGTACGGCGGCTCTTGAACGCGATTAGGGGTCGTGAACGCGTCTCACGTCGGCGATTGCCGTCGCAGCGCCCCCGGCGGGGCGCCCCGCTCGCGACGAATGGCCCTCGTCATATGACTCTGATCGGCGAAGCCGACCGCCGCCGCCGCTTCGGCGAGCCCGACCCCTCGGTCGATGAGCTCCATCGCGCGAAACACGCGATGGGCGCGCAAGTAGTGGCGCGTCGTCACGCCCCAGTGAGCGCGAAACGATTGCGCGAGGTGCACGGGGTGCGCGCCGACGATGCGCCCGAGCTCGCTCAGCGTTGGCGGCCGGGCCATGTTCGCCACGAGGAGCTCGCGGGCCTCTTCGAGCCAGGCTGGCGGACGCGGTCGGGGCATTTCATCGAGCGTGCGCAGAATCATGTGGGCCGCATCGCGTACGAGACGGGCCCGGCACGAGCGGGGCTCGCCGAACGCCCGCACCAGGAGCTGTCCGAGCTCGATGGCGGTAGCGAGACCGAGGCGGGGCGGGTCAATCGCGGCGCGCGCCCGTCGGTCGTCGGGGTCCAACTGGACGAACAGCAAGTGAGCGCCCCGCGCATGGTATTGGTTTTCGTGAGAGCGAAAGGGGCGCCGCGTGAAGAGGGCGAGCGGCGTGTGACTCTCGAGCTCGAGCCCGGCCCGTTCACTGCCCCCGCCTGCCAGCAAGACGCCGATTTTCGCCGTGTCGTGCGCGTGCGTAGGCACGACGAGCGCGGGCGCGTGACGCACCTCTATGAGGCGCATCCCGTCGATTCGCATCTCGTCGTCGATGACCGCGTAGCCTCTGACAAGGTTCATCGCACGGGCCCCTTGTATTCGCCCGATACCCTCACCCCGCCGGGGAAACGCGCACGCGACGCCGCGCGACCAGGGCACGGGCGCATCTCCGATATTCGATTACCGCGGCATACGAGTGCCAGGTCCGGCCTGGGACTGCTCCAGTTTCGTGGCACATGATGTCACCAGATTACTTTGGCATATATATGTCAGATACAATACATCCATCCCTGCATGCCGACGGTGACGCGCTCCCATGAGGCGCGTCCCTCTCTCGTCCCTCTAGCGGAGCGTGGCACCTGACCTGCTCCGCGGCTCAACGCGCGCCCGCGCGAGCCACGCACTCGCCGGGCGCCGCGGTCCACCGCCGGTTCATGGCGCTCCAGGGAATGGGCGGTCTCGCGACACGTGTCAGGAGAGGGACTTCAACCGCGTGAGCTTCTCGCCCGCGGGTGGCCCCCCCGGTGCACCTCATGCGGGTTCCGGTGCGGGCACTCGCAATTGTCTCCGCTGCGCGGAGACAATGCGCGTGGATGCAATTCGCGCAGCACCCTCGTGGATTGCCACCAGCGGAAACCTCCCACGCATGCCACGCGAGCCTCCCATCATCCTCCCCGTCACGCTGCCGCTGCTCGGGCATGCGAATCCGTGGGCGCTGCTGCTCGCGAAGGAGGAGGGCTTTCCGCTCTCCACCGCCGCCCTCCTGTCCGAGCGCTATGCACTGAAGAGCGACGAGAAACCCTTCGTGCGCGAATTGCTGAGCCGCAAGCGGAACATGTGGGTCTTCCGCTGTGACCAGCGCCGCTTCGCCGGAGACTTCGTCGTCGTGGACATGTCGGAGCCACGCCCGGAGAAGCGCCAGGTCGTGGTGCTGGACCTCAAGCTGGGTGCACCGCTCGTGCTCGGCGGCGGTGGCGCCGGTGTGCAGCTCACGAACGCACAGCAGGCCGTGGATGCGCTCGCCGCTCGACAGGGCCTCGTGTCCGCAGGCATCCCCTACGTGCTGGCCACGGGTGACAAGGCCGCGATGCTCGCCTTCCTGCGCTCGGGACGGCACTCGCGGCGCTCCACGTAATCGACGCAGCAGGTCCCCGCTCCCGAGCCCCTGGACAATCACTCACGAGATGTGACGGTCTTCGGACATGGGTTCCGCCAATCCAGAGACCGTGGAGGCATCGTTCGTCCAGGCACTCGAGGACGACGGCTTCGCCCTCGCGAGCGGTGCCGCCTCCGCGAGTCTGCTCGAGGCCCTGGATGACGCCTTCGCCTCCTCGCACGGAGAAGAGGAAGGCAGGCGCCGTGGGGGTCAGCGCAACGTGCTCGACGTGCCCGCCACCATGTCCGCGGCCTCCAGCGAATCAGGGGTCCGCCGGCTGGCGCAGGCCGTCCTCGGACCGGAGTGCTTCGTGGTGCGCGCCATCCTCTTCGACAAGACGCCCGAGGCGAACTGGAAGGTGCGCTGGCATCAGGACCTCACCATCGCCGTGCAGGAGCGCCGCGACGTTCCGGGCTTCGGCCCGTGGACGCAGAAGGAAGGCGTGCTGCACACCCATGCACCGGACCCGCTCCTCGCGCGGATGCTGGCCCTGCGCATCCACCTGGATGACTGCGGCGAAGAGAACGGTCCCGTGCGCGTGCTCCCCCGCTCCCATCTCTCGGGCCGACTCTCCGAAACGGACATCGATGCTTGGAAGGCCCGTGCACAACCCGTGACGTGTCTCGCCCGACGGGGAGACGTGCTCGCCTTCCATCCGCTCCTCCTCCACGCCTCGTCTCCCGCGACGCAGCCAGGGCATCGGCGCGTGCTCCACCTGGAGCTCGCGGCCGAGCCACTCCCCGGCGGCCTGGAGTGGCGATGGCGCCGGTGAAGCCGACACACGGCGACACGCAGGACGACTTCGCCGTGTCCTTCCCACGGCTCGTCGTCATCCGCATCTGGTCCATGGTCCTGGAGCTGCTCACGCGGCTCGGAGACCTCTCGGTACTCCTCCTGCGTCCGCGCCTGCTCACTCCGTACCTCGGCCTGTGGCTCCGTGAAGCCCTCGTCTCGCCCTATCGCGCGCGCCGCTCCTTCGAGCTGACGCGCCTCCTCCAGGCCAGCGGGCAGACCTTCAACGAGCTCATGTACGGCGAGACTCCCGTCCACACCGCGCTGTGGCTCTTCCGGAAGTCCGGGCTCGACAGCCACGGCCACCTCGTGGACCTGGGCGCGGGACGCGGGCGCACGTTGATCGCCGCCCGGTGGCTCGGCGCTTCGGCTCGCGGTGTGGAGCTGCTCCCGAGCCATGTCGCGCTCGCCTCCGGTCCCCTGAAGCGCGCGGGCGCGGAGCTCATCGTCGGTGACGCGACGCTCGCGGACCTCTCCGACGCCACCCACGTCTTCACCAACTGGACCGCCCTCACTCCGGAGACGCGCACCCGCCTCATCGAGCGCCTCCGCACCTGCCGCCCCGGCACGCGCATCCTCACCGTGACGCGCCCCGTGGAGGCCCAGGGCTTCACCGTCCTCTCGCGCCACCGGCTGCTCTTCACCTGGGGCCTCGAGGACGTGTGGATTCACGAGTACATCGGCTGAGCCGTTCTCGGGTATTGCGGTCCACTCGAAGCGGTGTCTTCATCCGAAGGCGACACGGCACGGGGGCACAACGTGGGTTACGGCTTCATGGTGTGGGCGGTGGACACGAACAAGCTGAAGCAGGCCGCCGGCTCGAAGGACGAGAAGCTCCGCCGCATGATTGGCGGCCGCTTCAAGCGCGACCTCGCCCGGCTCGATGAGCTCTTCGAGGACTCCATCGCCTCCGGCGGACCCAACACCTACGAGGCGCTCCGGCAAATCATCGACGGAACCGTGCCTCCGGATGCGCGCGGCGCCGTCTACACCTACGGCTTCAAGCTCCTCGTCGAGCACTTCGGACGCTTCCTCGACAACGGCGCCGTGTACCCGTGGAGCTCGCCCGACTTCGCGCCCGTGAATGCCGCGCTGAAGAAGATGGACGTGCCCTTCGAGCTCGATGACCTCTACGGCTCGCGCCTCCCCATCAAGCTTCCCTCCCCCGACGACTTCCCCCTCACCGGCTGGGTCGGCGAGGCCGAGGTGAAGAAGGTCGCCGCCGCCTTCGAGGGCGCGAAGACTCCTCGCGGTGAAACCGGCGCCATCGTGGAGTGCGTGCGCGGCTGGTTCCGAGACGCCGCCGCGCAGGGCCGGGGACTGGTCAGCTACTATCACTGAGTGACGCAACCCTTCCGGCCCGCACTCGTTGGGCCTGAAACAACCAGGAGCACGAACAGATGAAGGCATGGATGGCTGTGGTGGCGCTGACGGTGGTTCCCCTCGTCGGGTGTGGCAGTTCCTCGCGCGAGCTGAACAAGGCCAAAATCGAGGCGAACACCGCGAAGAAGGACGCGGACTCGCTGCGCGCGGAGAACAAGGCGCTGCAGGAGAAGGTCACCGAGCTGGAAGGTGAGCTCGCCGCCGCGGTGAAGGAGCGCGACGACTTGAAGACCGTCATCGAGCAGTCCGTCACGCCGGCCGCCGTGCCCGCCTCGGGCAAGAAGAAGGGCAAGAAGTAGGCGCGAGGCCTCGGAAGCATGAGCGGGAAACAGCGCACCACCGCGGTCCACGTCCGTGACGGCTGTGACGTCTACGTGGGCCGCGCCTTCCGCGCCTACGCGAAGCCGAGCCCCATCAACCCGGTGCCCGGCCGCTTCGGCAATCCGTTCAAGCCCGGAGGCGTGCGCACTCCGGCCGCGATGCTCCGCAACTACTTCGCCCCGTGGCTCTCCGCGCTGCCGGCGGAGGAACAGGAGCGCATCCGCGCCGAGGCCCTGCACCGCATGGGCCCCGACGAGGACGCCTTCGAGTCCTTCCGCTGGTACCTGGAGCTGCGCGCGAAGCACGACGCGGACTACCGCGCCGCCGTGCTGGGCCTGCGCGGCAAGCGCCTGGGCTGCTTCTGCAAGCCCGGCCCCTGCCACGCGGACGTCATGGCCGAGTGGGTGGACTCGCAGCCGGCGAAGAAGGTGCGGAAGTCGTAGGCACGGGCGCTCCCACGTCAGCGCGACGAGAGCACGAACTGGTTCCCGTCCGGGTCCTTGAACATGGCGAAGGTGCCCCAGGGCTGCTTCTGCGGCGGCCCGGTGAACTCCACGCCGCGCGCGCTCAGCGTCTCGTAGGTCTTCATCACGTCGTCGCAGGCGAACGAGCCGTTGAAGAAGCCGCCGACGCGATTCTCATGGCCCTCGGGCGTGAAGAGGACGACGTTCGTCTCCGCCCCGGGGATGCGCAGCTCAATCCAGCGCTGCTTCTCGTTGAACTGCTGGTCGGTGGCCACCTTGAAGCCGAGCTTCTCCGTGTAGAACGCGAGGGCCCGGTCCTGGTCGCCCACCGGGATGCTGACGAACTTCACCATCTTGATCATGTCGGCTGTCTCCACGCCCGCCACCGCCGGGCTCGCGGAGATTCTGGTAGCGCGGATTGCGGGCCGGGGGAAGGCGCCGCTTATGCACTATAGTGCCGGGCACTATAGCGATATGGACCATAGCGCATGAGCACCGTCCCCCTGGACGCGTACATCGTCGAGACGCTGATGCCGGACCTGGTGGGACATGACCGCTCGCCGTCCGCGTTCCTCGTGTACCTGCACCTGTGGCACCGCTCGGCCGGCTCGCGTGAGCGCAAGGTGGCGGCGAGCCTCGCACAGGTCGCCGAGGACACCGGCCTGTCCAAGAGCGCGGTGCAGGCCGCGCTGCGCCTGCTCAAGCGGCGCAAGCTGGTGAAGGCCGAGCGCGCCAGCCTCACCGCCGTGCCCGTGTACGAAGTCCTGCGGCCCTGGGTGCGTCGGTAGCGCGCCCGACACACGGCCGACATGTCGCCCCGCGTTCTCCGACACGTCGCACGCGGCCCCATTCGACGCTCGAAAGCCCCCGACGCAGAGGAGAGAGGAACGCCCGCGACAGGCCCTGGCACATGCGCTGCACAAGGGGACGGCAGGCGCGAACGGAACTCCCGGCGCGTCCCATCTCGAACTCGAAGGAGCCCTGCCATGCCGACCGTCTCCGTCCCCAAGCCCACGAACGAGCAGCCCTCTCCCCAGACGACCGAGAGCCTCAAGGCCACGCTCGTCAATCAGACCTCGGGGTCCCTCACCCTCGTGAACTCCGCCTCCGCCCTGCCGTGGGTGCAGGCACCGCCGGCCTCCATCGCTCCCAACCAGAGCGGGCAGTTCATCAGCCCCGGCAATTTCTCCAACGCCGCCAACGGCTACGTCATGTACGCGGCGCCCAATGGCGAGACGTTCTCCCTCGAGTGGGCCATTCCTTCCGTCGGCAAGAACAACATCACCTGGAAGACCACCTCGGGCCTGTCCGCGCAGGAGAGCGGCTCGCTGGACGGCTGGAACGTGTCGGCCGCGTGGGTCATCTCCTGAGTGGAGCCTGGCCCTCCCCGGTGCTGGAGTAGAATGAATCCGACTGGCCCGGGAAGCACCGCCGGAGGCCCCGCATGTCCCGCTCACTCGCAGACGTCTCCACCGCCGCCATCCCGAAACGGAGTGGCGGCCCCCAGGAGTCCCGCACCGTCCCGGCGCTGACCGTCGTCTCCCATCCGCTGTCCCGGCGTGTCGGGGAGCGGGTGCTGCTCGATGCCGTCAGCGCAGGCCGCGAGGTGGCCCTGTCGCGCAACGGGCCGGACTTCACGCGCCCCGGCTCCGCGCTCGGCGAGCCGCTGCTGGACCCGTTCATCAGCCGCAAGCCGCTGCACTTCTCGCCCGGCACGGCACCCGGCCGCGTGCGGCTGAGCAACAGCGATGGCGGCACGCAGGTGAGCATCGCCGGCACTCCGATGCAGGGGACGTGGGAGCTGGCGCCCGAGGAGCTCGCGGACGGCGTGCCGTTGGAACTGGGCGGGCGCGTGGTGGTGCTGCTGCACCTGACGGACCTCGCGGAGGAGTCGCCGTCCGCCGACACCCTGGGCATGGTGGGCGAGAGCACCGGCGTGCGCCGCCTGCGCCGCCACATCGAGCGAGTGGCGGACCTGGACGTGCCGGTGCTGATTCGCGGCGAGACGGGCACGGGCAAGGAGCGCGTGGCCCAGGCCATCCACCAGCGCAGCCGGCGCCGCGACGGGACGTTCCTCAGCGTCAACCTCGGCGCCATCCCCAAGGAGCTCGCCGCCGCCGAGCTGTTCGGCACGCAGAAGGGCGCGTACACGGGCGCCACGCAGGGACGCGAGGGCTTCTTCCGCGCCGCGCACGGCGGCACGCTGTTCCTCGACGAGGTGGGCGAGGCCCCGCCCGAGGTGCAGGTCATGCTGCTGCGCGTGCTGGAGACGGGCGAGCTGTACCCCGTGGGCGGCAGCGCGCCCATCACCGTGGACGTGCGCCTGCTCGCGGCGACGGATGCGAACCTGGAGGAGCAGATTCGCGACGGGCGCTTCAAGGCGCCGCTGATGCACCGGCTCGCGGGCTATGACATCCACGTGCCTCCGCTGCGCGAGCGGCGCGAGGACATCGGCCGGCTCTTCCTACACTTCGCCCGCGAGGAACTGGAGGCGATTGGCGAAGCAGGACGCCTGGACAACGACGATGCGTACGCGGAGCCGTGGCTGCCCGCGCCGCTCGCGGTGCGACTGGTGCGCTTCGCGTGGCCCGGCAACATCCGCCAGCTTCGCAACCTGGCGAGGCAGCTCGTCATCGGCAGCCGGGGTCAGCCTCGGTTGCTGGTGGAGCCTCGGCTGGAACACGAGCTGGAGGCCGCGGCGAGGAAGGCTCCGGTCAATGTCGTGTCCGCGGCCTCATCGATGCGTGGCCAGGCAACGACGGCGGCGTCCGTCACTTCAGAGCCGTCTCCCGCCGGAGACGAGAAGGCCGCGCCACGGCGGAAGGCCTCGCAGCTCACGGAGCAGGAATTGCTCGCCGCGCTGCGGGAGAACGACTGGGACCTCAAGGCCACGGCGGAGGCGCTCGGCATCGCGCGGCCCTCGCTCTATGACCTCATCGAGAAGAGCCCCAACCTGCGCACCGCGGGCGACTTGAGCACGGAGGAAATCACCCGCTGCTTCCAGGAGTGCGACGGAGACCTGGATGCGATGGTGCGCAAGCTCGAGGTGTCCCGCCGCGCGCTGGGACGGCGATTGAAGGAGCTGGGCCTCACGCCGCGCAACGCGTGAGGCCCCTCAGCGCTTCGTGCCCGCGACAGGGGTGAGCGCGTAGTGGCGCATCTCCTCGATGCGGCCGACATAGGGGCGAATCTCCGCGAAGAAGCGCGCGAACTCGGGGCTCTTGCGGAATCCCTGCAGGTGGCCCTCGGCGGAGTCCCACTGGATGCGGAGGATGAAGCGCGTCGCGTCCTCCGTGCAGCGCGACAGCTCCCAGCCGTGACAGTGGGTCGATGCTCGGAGCGCGTCCTGCGCGCGGGTGTAGCTGGCGATGAACGCCTCCGCTTCGGACTCGGGAATCGTGTAGCGGATGTACTCGACAATCATGCGGTGTTCCTTCGCTGTGCGGGCTTCGGGGTTTCGATTCGGGCTCCGACCTCATCCGCGATGCGCACGCCCCAGTCGTAGAGCGCCTGGAGCGTGGGCCGCGCGGACTCGCCCCTGGGTGTCAGGGCGTAGACGGCCTGCTTCGCCGCGCCGGGCCGCGTGACGCGCCGGATGAGCCCCTGCTCCTCCAGTTCGCGCAGCCGCTGGGTGAGCATCTTCTCGCTCATGCGCGGCACCAGCCGCCGCAGCTCCGCGTACCGCAGCGGCCCTTCCTTCAGCCGCGCGAGCATCACCACCTTCCACTTGCCGCCGAGCACCTCCAGCGCCAGCTCGACGGGACAGTTGAAGGTCCGTTCCAGGGATGAGGCCATGCCCTTCCCTAGCCTCCGTCCTCCGCGCATTCAACGAACCATCTGGTGCGTGGACGGCACGACTTTCGCTTAGGACTCACACGGAGCCCTGTACGCTGGTGGCTCGTCATCCAAAGGGAGGGAGCAGCACCATGCACAAGCGATTCGCCGTTGTGGCTGTGGTGGCCGTGGTCTGGGGAGTGGCCTGCGCGACGCGCTCGAAGGGCTCGGCACCGGTTGAGCCGGAGACCGTCACGATGGAGTCCCCGGACGCCGGAATCCGGTCCGACTCGAACTGCACGAACGACCTTTCGATTGATGTGGACCCTGAAGACGCGGGCAAGAAGTTCGACCCGCCGCCCAGGTCGGAGTGGCTGCTGTGCTCCACCGGCAAGTTGACCGTGACGAACGCGCTGAGCTACCCGCTCTGCCTCGTCATCGTCGACTCCATTGGCGCGAACGCCATCACCCCCATGGCCCTGGCCGCCTCGTCGGGTCCCACGGACGTCCCCAAGCTGAGCTCGGACCAGCGCTACACGCTCGGCGTCTGCAGGCAGAAGGACGGAGGCGACGGGGGCGACTGCTCGAGCGGGTGCAAGGGCGTCTCGCTCCAGGCCGACGGCGGCACCTCCATCATCGACACCATCAAGGGCAACATCAGCGTCGTCGGTAACCAGTAGCGGGCACCAGGCGGGCCTGCTCGCGGACCAGGGCCCGCTTCCGTGCGTCGTCGCTCGCGAGGACGCGCGCCAGCTCGTCCCGCGCCGCGCGCCACTGCTCCTGACGAGACTCGGGCGGTCCGGGTTGCATCACCCGCGCGGACAGCAGGGCGGCGCGAATCGCGAGCGCCTCCGCCCATGCGGGCCGCGCCGCCACCGCCGCCTCCGCCAGCGTCAGCCCCCGCTCCAGCACGGGCGTGGCGTCCAGGTGGGACTGCGAGCGCCACGCGCTCCACGTGAGACAGAAGCGCGCGAAGGCGGCGCGGGCCTCCGGGCGCGCGGGCTCCAGGTCCAGCGCCTTCTGGAAGGATTGGGCCGCGGCGTCGAAGTCCTCGTCGCGGCCCTCGCCGTTGCGCGCATGCCAGCGCGCCTCCACCGCCTGCGTCTCACCGAGGAGCAGCCACGCCTGCGCCAACGCGGGGTTGAGCTGGAGCGCGCGGCGCAGTGCCTCCGTGGCCTGCCTCAGGGAGCGTGTCGCGTCCTGCCCGTGCAGCAGTGCGTCCGCGGCCTCCACCCTGCGCACCGAGCCCAGCCACATCCACGGCTGCGGCACGTCCGGCAGCAGCGCCACGGCCCGCTGGAGCGCGGCCTCCGCGGCGCGCACGCTCGGCAGCGGGGACTCCGCGCTTCCGAGGAGGACGTCCGCGTGCCACGCGTGAAGCTCGCCGAGGTTGTTGTGCGCGAAGCCCTGCGTGGGGGCCACGGTGATGGCCTGCTCGAAGGCCTCCGCCGCCTGGCGCAGGAGGGGCCCGGCGTCGTCGCCGCGGTCCCACGCCTCCTTCGCCTGCTCGAGGAGGACGGTGCCCACGCCGTTGTGCAGGGGCGGCAGCTTCGCGTTGATGGACACTCCCCGGCGGTAGGCCTCCAGGGCTCGCGTCCACTCCGGCCCCGCGTCCTTTCCCGAGTCGCGCAGGCGGCGAGCTCGCGCCTCGTACACCTCACCCGCGTAGAACCAGGACGCGACGAGGCTGGGGTTGAGGGTGCACGCGTGCTCCATCGCCTCGGCCGCGCGCGCCAGGTCGCCGTCCGCGTCCTTCGCGCGGGGATGCGAGGCCCGTGACACGTAGGCCTGCCCCAGGTTGGTCCACGCGTCGGCCCGGCGGGAGTCCACCTCCACGGCGGTGCGGAAGGACTCGACGCTGCGGTCCCGGTACGGCAGGGCATCGCCGCCCAGGCCGTCCTCGGAGTCGGCCCACACCTTGAAGACGAGCCCGAGGTTGAGGTGGAAGTCGCAGTCGCGGGCCTCGGTGGGGATGCGCTCGAAGGTGGCGGCGGACTCGCGGAGCAGCTCGCGCACGTCCTGGCCCTGCTCCTGGAGATGGTTGGCACGCTGCCACGAGGCCAGCGCCAGCTCCGCCAGCGCTCTCGGCTCCGAGGGCGCGAGCGCCATGGCCTCACGCGCCGACGCCCGGGCCTCGTCCAGCAGGGGCTCCACCTCGCCGCCCTGCCGGGAGCGGTGCTCCGCGAGGCGACGGTGGAACGCGGCCCGCAGCACGTGGCTCATCATGTCGTCACGGGCCGCCGTGAGCGCTCGGCCGGTCGCCTCGACTCCGCGCGTGAAGGGAGGCAGCACGTCACCCTGTCCGTAGACCTCCATGATGAGGGCCTCGTACTCGAGCTGCGCCAGGGCGCGATGCACGGAGGGCACGCTGCGGCCGATGTCCGCGGCCTCTGCGTAGGCCTTGCGACCGGCATCGAAATCCGCGCGTGCGCCCTCGCGGTCCCCCGAGTTCCAGCGCCGCGCGGCGCGCGCGAGGTGGATGTCTCCGCGCAGCAGGGGTGCCTCATGGAACCACGGCAGCCGCGTGCCGAGCGCATCCAGCTTCGCGAGCGCCTCGTCGGTGCGGTCCTCGTGGAAGGCGCGCAGGGCGGTGACGTACTCGGGGGCAGGCACCTCCGCGCCCTCGCTGCGGCGCAGATAGTCCAGCGTGGGTGCGCGATAGCGGGCCGCCACTTCACGCAGTCGGGCCTCACGCTGCGCGGTGTCCCGCAGTCGCTCCGCCTCCAGTCGTTGCTCCTGGTAGAGATGGCCGAGCACCAGCGCCAGCGCGTACGCCACGCGAGGCTCCTGGTAGCCGAGCTTCCACGCGGCCTCCAGGTGCTCACGAGCGCGGGGCTCGTCTCCGAGCGCGAGGAAGCCGCGCCCCAGCGCGTAGTGTCCCGGCCCTTCCGCCACGGGGCCCGCGTCGCGCATCGCGGACTCGATGTCGCGCATGCGCGCGCGCAGGGCCTCGCGGTCCGCGCGGGTGTCGTGCAGCGGCGCGGTGCCGGAGTAGCGGGCCTGTGCTTCGATTCGCTCGACGCCCTCGGTGAAGCGGCGGGCCAGGGCCTCGCGTTGCGAGACTTCGCGGCGGGCGAGCACGGCCTGGCCCAGGCCGAAGGACACGGCGAGCAGCGCGACGGACGCGGTGGCCACGGCGCGGCGGTGCCGGCGCAGCCACTTGCGCGCACGGTAGCCGGGGCCGGTGCGGGCGAGGACGGGGGCGCCGTCGAGGAAGCGGCCCAGGTCCTCGGCCAGCTCGCGCGCGGAGCCATAGCGAGCAGAGCGGTCCTTCTCCAGACACTTGAGGGTGATGGCCTCCAGGTCCGCGGGGATGTCCTCGTCAATGGCGCGCGGAGGCCGGGGCTCCGCGGTGGCGATGTTGCTGAGCACCTCCAATCCGTTGTCACCGGGGACAGGGGATTGTCCGGTGAGGAGCGCGTACAGGGTGGCGCCGAGGCTGTACACATCTGCGCGCCGGTCCAACCGCGTGACTTCGCCCCGGGCCTGCTCGGGGGACATGTAGTGCGGCGTGCCGAGCACCGTGCCGGTGGCGGTGACGCCCTCCTTCCAGTCGCGAGCGAGGCCGAAGTCCATGACGTAGGGCTTCAGGCCGCCTTCCGGAGTGCGCTCGACGAGGATGTTGGACGGCTTGATGTCGCGGTGGACGAGCCCCGCGCGGTGGGCGGCGTGGACGCCCTCGGCGGCTTCGCGGAGGAGCATGGCCTTCTGCTCCACGGTGAGCGCGTCCACGAGCGCATTGAGGGGCTGGCCGTCCACGTACTGCATGGCGATGAAGACGCGGCCCTGGACTTCGCCGACTTCATAAACGCGGCAGACGTGCGGATGGTCCACGCGAGCCTGGGCACGGGCCTCGGAGACGAAGCGGCGGGCGAGCTCGGCGTCGTCGTCACGGACGAACTTGAGCGCGACCTGCCGGCGCAGGCGTGGGTCCCACGCGAGGAACACGCGCCCCATGCCGCCCTGTCCGAGGAAACGCACCGGTTGGTAACGGTCCCAGCCTGGAATGGGGAACGCGGGCTCGTCGGCGCGGGGGACAGAGGGTGACGGTGCCGGCGCGATATCCGGTTCGCGGTCGGTCGTGGCTCGGGGCGGGAGCTCGGGAGGGGAATCCGCAGGGTCCGGCGACGCGTCGTCAGAGCGCGGATCCGCGGTGCGAGCCTGCGGCGCCGGGGGCTGGACCGCGGCAACAGGTTGAAGCGTGTCGCTGGCCCGAAGATCCGCCGCGCCTTCGACATGAGGTGCGGGATGCGCGGTGGTAGCTGGATGAAGCGTGTCGTCCGCCAGGGCCTCACGGCGCAGCGCGATGAGCGAGTCCTCGGAGAGCCGCCCCTGCTCGCGCAGCAACTCCAGCGGGCCGATGCCCCGACGCGCGGCCTCCGCGCGCAGCGCGTCCGCATCCTCGCGGGACAGCACGCCCTCCGCGAGCGCATGACGCAGCTCGGCTTCGTATCGCTCGCTCACGGGTGGCCAGTCCCTCCCATCGGGAGCGTACCGAAGCGCCCTCGTCTCGCCCAACCGTGGGCGTACCTACCGCGGTTCCGCTCAAGCATCCTCCGCGAACGCCGCCCGAAGGTCCTTCATCCGCAGGTACATCCGGCGAGGCCACTCCTGGCCCTCGGGCACGGATGCCATCAGCGGCCTGTAGCCATGATGCGCATAGAAGCTGGCGGCCTTCGCGTCCTTCGCATCCACGATGACGAACACCACGCCCACCTGCGCGTTGACATGAAGCGCACGCCGGTGCGCGTCGTCGAGCAGCGCCACACCGACCCCCAGGCCCTTCACACGAACGTCGCGCGCCAGGCGTCCGATGATGACGACGGGCAGCGGATAGAGAGGAAGGCGCTTCGTGACTTCGGGAGGAGCCGAGCTCCGCTGAACCTCTCCCACCGTGAGCGTGTAGTAGCCCAACACGCGAGGAAGCATCGGGTCGTCATCCGCGCTTCTGCGAAGCACCCACGTGCGGCTGACGTCCCCTCGCTGGTTCTGCCCCGCCTCCTGGCGGAAGAAGCGGTTGAGCGCCTCTGATTCCAAGAGGAGGTGCGTCAGGTCGCATCCCCTACTTATTACATCCTCTCCTTACAAAGGACCTCTAGGGTCTTTCACGCCGTCGACGGTGCGACAGCTCCCGAAGCGCGGGGGCAGGCTTCGCGGGTGCCTCCAGCGACGCCGCGAGCCTATCGAAGTCTTCGTCCGGGAGGACGATCTGCTCCTTCCCCGAATGTGCCGCCCACTCCAGCCGGGTGAGCGAGGGAGAGCTGTACTCACGAATGACGGAAGGCTGGGCCGGAGACATGAAGGCAAGCCGACAACCCCTCCGCGCCTCCAGCACGGCCTTGGCGAACAGGTCGATGGCCTCCTGCACCACGGCACTCGTATCGAGCCCCAGCTCCTCACGGAGGCGCTGGAGTTGCTCCATCGCCGGAGCAGGCAGCGTCGCCTGAAGGCGTTCGGACTGGGCCATGACGATAACTCCCTTGCACACCGGGGCCTACTCAGAACCTACTCAATTTCTACTCAGTTCACAGTAGTCCCCAACCCCCTTCCGAGCAAGGCACCCCACCCCGAATCACACCGGAATGTCCTTCCACGGCCGCACGGAGGGCAGCCGGTTCCGGAAGTCCTCGATGCGCTGGGACACCTCCACCATCGTCTGCGTGTCCTTCAGCACGTCCAGGTACAGGCACCGCCGCGCGAGCGCCGTGAGGTCGAACGCCCAGTACATGCTCATCAGCGGGTTTATCCAAAGCGTGCTGCCCTCGGTGCGCACCGTGCGGTGGACGTTCCCGTACTCGCCCTCAATCGCCGTCACCACCGACAGCGACACGATGCTCGGCGCGCGAGGCATCCGCTCGCACACGTACGCCACCGCTTCCTTGTAGAGCGCCACCTCGCGCATCGGCTCCAGCAGCGCCGTCACGCCCAGGTACCCGCCCTGCTTGCTCAGCGCCGCCACCGACTCCAGGAAGTGCGCGTGGCAGACGCCATGGTGGAAATCCACGCCGAAGCCCAGGCACACCACCAGCTTCTCCCGCACATCCAGCCCGTCCACCGCCGTGAGACTGCTGAGGTCCTCCTCCGGCGTGCCCAGGCCAATCTCATCCCCGCGCATCAGGATGTCCGTCCCGCCATCCACCAGCACCACCGCGTCGAAGCCCAGCTTCTCCTTCAGCGCCGCATACGCCGCGCGCAGCGGCACCACGCCCATGTGCGCGAAGCAGTACACCGGCACGTGCTCGCCCCTGCCGAGGAACCACGCCGACAGCAGCCCCTCCGGGAAGTAGTGCACCGGCCCCTGGGTGTGGCCATCCACCTCCACCAGTCCGGGCGCCAGCGTGCGCCCCTCCACCCGCTCCAGTCGCGTGAAGCTCAGGTTCGCCAGCGACACCGTCTTCCCCAGCTCGCGCAGCCGGAAGTACAGCGGCAGCCCGCTGAACACATCGAAGCCTCCGCCCGCTCCCGCGATGAGCACATGCCGCGCGTCTTTCAGCCGCTCGAACAGCGGTGAAGTCGACAGGTCCACGTCACAACTTCCTTCCCGGCGCCAGCCTCGCGCTCACACGCTATATAGCCGCGCCATGCCCACCCTCATCCTCACCGCGAAGGACCTGCGCAGCCTCTACTCCGTCGAGCTCGGCCTCACCGCCGTCGAGCGCGCCTTCCGCGCCCACGGCCTCGGCGAGGCGCTCATGCCGCCCAAGGTCTACCTCTCCCTCCCCAAGTACGACGGCGACTTCCGCGCCATGCCCGCGTTCCTCGACGGCTCCGCGGGCGTGAAGTGGGTCAACGCCCATCCCCGCAACCCCGAGAAGCACAACCTCCCCACCGTCCGCGCCCTCTACATCCTCAGCGACCCGGACACCGCCTCGCCCCTCGCCATCCTCGACGGCACGCTCCTCACCGCGTGGCGCACCGGCGCCGCCGCCGGTGTCGCGTCCAAGTTCCTCGCGAAGAAGGGCCCGCGCACCCTCGGCCTCGTCGGCTGCGGCGTGCAGGCCCGCGTCTTCATCGAGGCCCACCGCGCCATCTACGGCGAGCTGGAATTGCTCCTCTCCGACGTCTCCGAGGCCGCCGCCAAGGCGCTCCAGGCCGAGAAGGGCGGCCGCATCGTCAGCCTCCAGGAGGCCTGCGGCGCCGACATCGTCTGCACCTCCACGCCCGTGCGCAGCCCCATCGTGAAGCGCGAGTGGATTCGCCCCGGCACGCACATCAACGCCATGGGCGCCGACGCCCCCGGCAAGCAGGAGCTGGAGCCGCGCATCCTCACCGACGGCCGCGTCTACATCGACGACACCGAGCAGGCCACCCACTCCGGCGAGGTCAACGTCCCCCTCCACGACGGCCTCTTCAAGGAGGAGCAGATTGCCGGCACCCTCGGCGAAGTCGTCGCCGGCAAGAAGCGCGGGCGCTCCGGTGACGAAATCACCGTCTTCGACTCCACCGGCCTCGCGCTCCAGGACGTGGCCCTCGCCCGCGCCCTCTACGACGTCGCCCTCAAGCGCGGCGTCGGCCAGCAGCTCGACATCGTCGGGGGCTGAAAACACCCCACCCCGCTGCCACTGCAACTCAATCACTGTCACGGGCGCGTATCGGAATACCGAGGGGTCAATTAAACCCCTGAGCAACCAGGGAGGTGTCCGAAACGCGGCTACTGGACACTTCCGGTTTAACTGGAGTATTCCATCAGTACGCGCTGACTGAGGGGGAAGTCCTTCCATCTCGTGGAGACAGCACCCGTCGGAGGGAGAGCCACTGCTCCCTCCGCGAGGGCCGTCCTACGTCTCGAGACCGCTCCTGAGGATTGGCGCGTGGGGGTCAATTCCTGACACCCGCTGTTGCCCTGGAGAGTCCATGCATCCCAATCCCTCACAGCGGCCCGCGCCGCGCCGCACCGGCCTGCTCGGGCTGGTGGCGCTGGCGGTGTCCGTCCTCGCCCTCCCCGCGTCCGCCCAGACGCAGACCAACACGCAGGCCACGCAGCGCGCCATCAACTTCCTCAGCGCGGACGTCGTCAACTGGACCAACGCCAACGGCTGCGTGGCCTGCCACCGGCAGGGCGCCGTGGTGTTCGGCATGTCCAGCGCCAAGGCCAACGGCTACGACATGAACTTCGTCGCCGCCAACGGGCAGACGAACGCGGCCAACCTGTCCGCCCTCGCCCTGCGCATCAAGAACGACCAGCTGGCCAACGGCTCGTGGATTCACGAGGGCGTGAACTTCCGCTACGAGAAGACGTCCTTCTCCACCTTCGGCCTGGCCGGGTACGACCAGAACGTCTCCACGCAGTACAGCGCGTCGCTCGTCGCCGCGGCCAACTGGGCGCTGACGGCGCAGTCGGCCAACCGGTGGCCGTCGGACCACGCCAACTTCCCGGTGGACCACGGGAGCGTGCCCACCACGGCGCGCATCATGACGGGCATCGCCCAGGCGAAGCAGCGCGTGGACCCGGCGAAGGCCGCGCAGTACCAGACCGCCCTGGACAACGCCGCCGCCTACCTGCGCGCCAACCTCAACAACAACGACACCTCCGCCCCCGGCGACGGCATGCCGTACACGTTCCAGATGGCGTGGGCGATTGTGGGCCTGAAGGCCGCGGGCCCCGGCCCCGGCGGCGCGAACACCACCGCCATCAACACCCTGGCGGACCGCCTCATCGCCCGCCAGTCCACCGCCGGAATCCCGGGCTGGGGCAACCTGGCCAACGAGGCCGCCAACGACTTCGCCACCGGCAGCGCCATCTACGGCCTGTGCCTCGCCGGCCGCGAGCCCGCCACGGACCCGCGCCTGCGCAGCGCGATTGAGTGGCTGAAGACGCGCCAGGCGGCGAACGGGAGCTGGGGCAGCGGCACCGCCAGCGTCGACATCCCCACCACCTTCGCGGCCCTCGGCCTGTCCTGCTTCGGCGACTTCAGCGTGAAGGTCACCGTGGTGGGCTCGGACAAGAAGGAGCTGCTCATCGACCACAACGCGCCGCAGACGGCGGTCTTCACCTTCCGCGTGAAGAACCACGGCTACCAGGCGGACTCGTACACGCTGAGCGTCCCGGGCGGCCTGCCCGGCTGGTCCGCGGTGGTGAGCCAGCCCACGCTGTTCCTCGCCGCCGGTGACGAGGGCACCGTCAGCATCACCGTCACCGCGCCGCCGAACCTGTTCCCCGCGCTCACCTCCGAGTTCACCCTCATCGCGACCTCGGTCGGCGCCCCGGGCGTGTCGGGCTCGGCGCGCGTCAACGCGTACACCCCGCCGCTGCCTCCCGTGACGGGCCGCCCCACCGTCACCGCCATCCAGACGCCCGCCGCCAACTCGCACATCATCATCGGCACGGGCGGCACGCTGTCCGCGCGCGTGACGGACGCGGGCGCCCCCATCGTGGGCCCGGGCCGTGGCGTCGTCACCTTCTACGTCGCGGGCGTGCCGGTGGGCGCGGACGCGGACGCGGACGGTGATGGCCTCTTCACCACGCCGTGGGTGCCCGCGGTGGACACGTGGACGGTGACGGGCGCGCAGGACTACCGCGCGGTGTACTCCGGCGTGGAGCTGCCGTCGCCGCTGGCCAACCTGCTGGGCAGCACGGACTCGCGCACGCTCATCATCGACCCGTTCCCGCATGACACGCCGATGGTGACCATCGGCAACCCGCCGGCCTTCACGCGCGAGACGAACCTGGACATCTGGGGCTACGCGACGCCGCGCGCTCCCGGTGCCTACGTCAACTACGCGGCCTTCATCGTGAATGGCGGCGAGCCCATCGTCCTCACGCCGGGCAACGGCGGCCTCATCTACACCTCCATCGTCCTGTCGGAAGGGCCGAACATCATCCAGATGACCGCGCGCGACACCTTCGGCGGCGTGACGACGAAGCAGGTCAACCTCACGGTGGACCGCGTGGCGCCCGTGCTCACCATCCAGTCGCCCGCGGACGGCGCGTCCATCGGCCAGTCGATTGTGGCGGTGACGTCGTCGGTGCAGGACCAGACGCCGGTGCGCGTGGAGACGCAGTGGGCCAACGTGTCGCTGCTCGAGTTCGGCAACGGCACCGTCACCCACAGCGTGCCGCTGAACTACGGCGACCAGGGCATCATGGTGCGCGCCACGGACAGCGCGGGCAACGTCACCGAGAAGTTCATCATCGTCTGGGTGGACCCCGGCACGCCGGTGGTGAGCACCACCTTCGCGGACAACCAGCTCTACGGGCCGCTGCCGAACAGCGAGCTCAGCTATGGCGTCATCGTGCAGACCATCTCCGCCACCACCGTGCGCATCAACGGCGGGCCGGTGATGTCGCTGCCTCGCGGCGGCGGACAGATTGACACGACGGCCGCGCTGCTGCCCGGCGTCAACACGCTGAACATCACCGTGACGAGCGAGACGGGCGTCACCACCACCACGACGCGCCGGGTGAACTACGACGTGGCGCCGCCCCAGGCCACGCTGCTCAGCCCCACGGCGGGCAGCACCGTCAGCGGCACGATTACGCTGCGCGCCCGCATCACCGACAACTTCGGGCCGGTGACCAACGTGGGCTTCAGCCGCGACCGCTCCGGCATCCGCGCCGGCACGCTCCAGTCGGATGGCACGTGGACCGCCGAGCTCGACACCCATGAGCTGCTCGACGGGCTGCACACCATCGACGTCTGGATGAGCGACGGCGTGGGCAACGCCACCGTGCAGAGCTTCAACATCAGCGTCGACAACTGAGCCAGGGCTCGCGCAGTGAGGACGGGACGCCGCGAAAGGCTCGCGGCGTCCCGTTCGCGTTCCAGGCGGCCGGACACGCTCGGCTTCTTCGCCGCTTTCACGGCCGTCCCGTCCGCCGCCGCGGTGTGCCCGACGTGCGGGCCGGGTCAGCCCGCCCGCGTCACCACGGGATGACGCCCTCCTCGTTCGCGAACGTGCCCGAGGGGCCGTCCGGGCCGAGGAGCGCGACGCGCACGGGCTCTCGCGCGGCCTCCTCGACGCTGCGCGTGCCCTCGAAGTTGTTGAGGTCCGTGGCGGTGAAGCCCGGGCACACGGCGTTCACCTTGATGCGGGTCGACTCGAGGTCCAGGGCGAAGGCGAGCGTGATGGCGTTGAGGGCCACCTTCGACGTGGAGTACGTCCCGAACATCGTGCGGTACGGGGTCTTCGGGTCCGCGATCAACGCGAGCGAGCCGGTGCTGCTCGAGACGTTGACGATGCGTCCCGCCGGCGCTTCACGGAGGAGCGGGAGCATCGCTTGCGTGACGGCGATGACACCGAACACGTTCGTCTCGAACACCGCGCGGAACTCGTCGAGAGACGCGACGCTCACACGGCCTGCCTTCGCGATGTCCGCGAGCGGACGGCCCGGCTTGCCCGCATGAGAGATTCCCGCGTTGTTCACGAGCACGTCGAGGCGACCGAGCTCGCTCCGGATGCGCTCCGCCGCGGCGGCGATGGACTTCGCGTCCGTGACGTCGAGTGCGAGCGCACGGGCGTCACCGGCGATGGTCCTCGCCGCCGCCTCGCCACGGTCGAGGTCGCGCGTTCCGACGAGCACGGTGAAGCCGCGTGCGGCGAGGTCCTTGGCGATTTGAAGGCCGATACCCTTGTTTGCCCCGGTGATGAGGGCGACTTGTTTGTCGTGCATGCCCAAGGGTTTACGGAGCCAGAATGCGGCGGACTTGGATTTTCTTGGCGGAAATCCCCGCCAAGAATGCCCAAGCCCGAGCCACCGCGGCGCGCTACGCTGGGAGGATGTCCATCGACGGTGTGGTCCCGGTTTCGCTCCCCGGCCTGCGAGTCCTGCGCTGGAAGACCGATGAGCTCCACGTCGGCATGAAGGAGCACCACGCCGTCGCGCGCATCGAGCACGGGCGCAGCGAGTGGTGGGCGCAGGGCAAGGTGTGGAACGGCGGGCCCGGCTCGATTCAACTGAAGCAGCCGGGCGACGTGCATCGCGACGTCGCGCACGACGGGCCTGTTACGGTCCAGCTCATCCTGCTGCCCGCGAGCGACTTCGAGCGCGTCCGCGACGAGGGCAAGGTCGTCGCGTATCCGCAGCTCACGCCCGGAGACGAACGCGGCCTTCCCTTCCATCGCCTTCACGATGCGGTCGCCGCCGGCGCGGATCGCCTCTCGCTCGAGGTCGCGGTGACCGAAGCCATCGCGGCGTTCACGGTCTTGAAGAGCGCCCTGCCGGACCACACGCGGCCGGTGCGCCGGGCGATGGAGTACCTCCGCGAGCGCCTGGACGACGCGATTACGCTCGAGGACCTCGCGCTCTACTCCGGCCTGGACAAGTTCCATCTCTGCCGCGCGTTCCGCGCCCAGATTGGGATGCCGCCGCACTCGTACCTCACGCACCTGCGCATCGCGCGAGCGAAGGAGCTGCTCGAGAGCGGCGTCCGAGCGTCCGAGGTCGCACCGCGCGTCGGGCTCTATGACCAGAGCCAGCTGAATCGCCACTTCCGGCGCATCGTCGGAACGACGCCGGCGCGTTACGGGAGCACGTGGCCGAAGTCGCGCCTCCGGACGTAGGCGCTGGGCCCATGCCGGGGCCCCGGGTGAGCGCGCGGAGCTGAGCACACATCAGGTCCACGCCCGGACGTGGGCTGAAGCCACGGAGCATCCCGCGCGCATCCTCCCGACTCCGCCCCGTCCGGGGGCAGGAAGCGCCCCCCGATACACCTGCTCCCGGATTGCGTTACTCCGGCGCCCCCCGGAATGAACCGTGGCCGGATTTTCGGGAGGGGTGCGTCCTCACCAGGGTGACCCGTACGGCGCCCATGGGCGGGACGTGTGCCGGAGGAGAGCGTTGAAGCTCGAGGAGGCCTACGCGGCGTACTTCCCCCGCATCCGGGAGAAGTGTGGCCGCATGTTGAAGAATCCGGGCGACGCGGAGGACGTGGCCCAGGAGACCTTCGTGCGGCTGTGGCAGGCGCGGCTGCAGGATGCCGACCCGCGCCGTGTGGTGGCCTGGGTCTACCGCACGAGCACACGGCTCGCCATCGACCGGATGCGCCGCAACCGCACGGCCGCGGAGCTGCCCGGTGAGGACACGCTGCGGCGGCTGTCCACGTCCGTCCCGCTGGAGCGTGAAATCGCCGGGCGCGACGCGCTGGCCTGGCTGATGGACCAGCTCCCCTCGGACGAGCTGGAGGCCGTCCTCCTGCACCGGGTGGACCGCCTCACCCAGCCAGAGCTGGCCGAGGTCCTCCAGATATCCGAGCGCACCGTGCGCCGGCTGTTGAGCCGCTTCGACGCGCGGCTGGCAGCGCTGAAAGGAGCGTCCTGATGGAGCCCCGAGCCGAGCACCCCTCGTTCCTGGAGCTGGACCGGCTGGAGTGGAGCGAAGGCTCCGAGGCGCTGCGCGCGCACGTGGCCGGCTGCGCGGAGTGCTCGGACCACCTGGAGCACCTGGGCCGGCCACGCCCCGTGCCCCCGTGGGCGCGTGAGCTGGAGGCACGGCCTCGAGGGTGGCTCTCGCTGCTCACGGGAGGCAGGCGCTGGGCTCGCGAGCCGGGGGAGCGCTTGCCGTCGATGGGCAACAGGCGCTGGATGTGGAGCGGCGCGGCGGTGGCCGGAGCCCTGGCGGTGCTCACGGTTTGGGGGGTCTCCACTTCCCTCCCTCCAGACGCCGCGCGTCCCTACGTGGGAGTGAAGGGTGTCCCCGTGGTGGTCGTGCACGTGCGCCACGGGCAGGACGTGTCGCCGTGGGATGGCAAGCGCCTCCTCGTCCCCGGAGACAGCGTGCGCCTGGAGGTCTCCGCGTCCGGCCAGCCCCACGTGCTGGTGGTCTCGCGCACTCCCGAGGGCGACTTCGTGCCGCTCTACGAGGGGACGCTCCCGGAGGGCGGCGCGCTGCTGCCGCGGAGCTGGACCGTGGACGCCGAGGGAGCGCGCGAGCACCTCGTCGTGGTGCTGAGCCGCGAGCCGCTCGCGTCCCCGGCACTGCGGCGTGCATTGAGTGGGCGCGACCTGCCCCCGGACGTATGGGTCACGGAGCTTCAACTGCCCAAGCAGTCCGCGCCCTGAAGCGCGCCGGCACGGGCGGAGGAACCGAGGACATGGACAGACGCATTCGGAGAGGCGTGGCACACCGTGCACCGTGGGCATGGGTGCTGCTCCTGGTCCTGCTGAGCACGAAAGCAATGGGAGCACCGGCGCGCATGGCGGTGGTGGTGGGCAGCAACGGCGCCGCGGCGGGCCGCCCCGCGCTGCGCTACGCCCACGAGGACGCGCGGCGCATGGCGGAGGTGCTGGTCCAGGTGGGCGAGTTCCGCTCCGAGCACGTGACGCTGCTCCTGGACCCCACGCCCGAGGCCCTGCTGTCCGCGCTGGATGCGCGCATCCGTGAGCTCCAGGGCAGGCCGGGCGAGACGCTGCTCCTGTTCTACTACTCGGGCCACTCGGACCCGAGCTTCCTCTACCCCGGAGGCCGGGAGCTCGCGCTGGAGGAGCTGCGCAAGCGCGTGGACACGCCGGCCGCCACCGTGCGGCTGGGCATCATCGACGCGTGCAGCGGCGGCGGCTGGACGCAGACCAAGGGGCTGAAGCCCGAGGCCCAGCCCTTCCAGGTCTACATGCCCATGGTGGTGCGCAGCGAGGGCAGCGTGCTGATTGCCTCCAGCTCCGGACGGGAGAACGCGCACGAGACGGAGGCGCTGCAGGGCTCCTTCTTCACGCACCACCTCGTGGCCGGACTGCGCGGCGCGGCGGACCAGGCGGAAGACGGCGAGGTCTCCGTGGTGGAGGCCTTCAGCTACGCGCGAGAGCGCACCGTGCGCGACACCGTGCTCATGGGCATCTCCCCGCAGCACCCCAGCTTCGAGCTCAACCTGAGAGGCCGCGCGGACGTGGCGCTCACCCGCGTGGCCTCCGCGGACAGCCTGCTGAAGCTGGAGCAGAAGCGCGGACCGCTCACGGTGCTGCAGGCCGGCAGCGGAGGTCAGGTCACGGAGCTGCCTCGCGGTGAGCGCAAGGCCGTGCTGGCGCTGCCGCCCGGGAGGTACCTCGTGGTGCGCAAGGACGCGAACGGCCCCGCGCATGTCCGTGAAGTCTCCCTAAAGGAGGGCGAGACGGTGACGCTGGCCGAGGACAGCCTGGAGCCCGTGAGCGCCGCCTCCCTGTCCCTCAAGGGAGGGCCGCCGCCCACCCGCACCGTCTCGCTCTCGCTCTTCCCGAGCGGTGAGTTCATCGGCGAGGCCTTCGGCATCGAGCTCGAGCAGGGCCTGGGACGCCACTTCTCCGTCGCGCTCGCGCCGTACCTCACCAACCGCTCCGCGCTGGGGCTGACGCTGTCGGGCCGCGCCTTCCTCGTCGGCCGGGCCCCTTCGGGCTTCTGGGTGGGCGCGGCCGGCTACGCCGAGCTGGAGGAGGACTATCCGAGACGGGGCGTGGGGCCCACGGCGGGCTACACGTTCGTGTATTCGCACTACATGGCCTCGCTCGGCGCCACCGCCTTCGCGGAGTGGTACAGCACCCCGGCGCCGGCCTTTGCCGGCGAAATCCTGAACCAGTCTCCTGGCTGGCACTACGGGGGCATCAACACCAAGGTACACGCCAACATCGGCGTGGCCTTCTGAGCCGGCGCATGGCCGGGTTCCGGCACCGCGTGCGTCCTTTTCTTGCCGCTGATGCGGCAGGAGACCTTCACATGACGAAGACGCAATGCCTGGGTGCGGTGCTCGCGGTGCTGCTGGTGGGTTGTGGCTCGGAGTCCCCCCGCACGACGACGGACGAGGTGCAGCAGACGCAGGGTGACGCCATGACTGGCGTGACCTGTGAGGACATCGAGCAGGTGGTGGACGCCATCCGCGATGGACTGGGTAGCTGCAAGCCCACCTTCGAGAACCAGGAGCCGCTGGCCTTCAGCCGCGCCGCGTGTGATGCGGGGCTGAGCACCGCGTGCGACGCCAAGGAGCTGGAGCTCATCACGCAGTACGTGGCGTGCCTCCAGGCGGTGGCGGCGTGTGTCCCCGCGCAGCAGGAGGCCTTCGATGACGCCATCGATGCCTGTCTCGACACGCTCCAGAACAGCGGAGCGGACGAGGAATGCTACGAGCTCGCCATCGGTGACTGAAGGCGGGCGAAGCTCGCGCCCCCTGCCCGTTCGTCCGTGAGGCGACCGGGCGGCCCCGGGTGCCAGCCAGGGGGACTGGCACCCTCTAACTTGGATTGGCGTGAGTCGCGCCAACGCATCCGCCGACGTCCACGAGCCCCCCGGCGTGGACGTCAACCGCCGCTTCTACCACTCGCTGCGAGGCTTCCTTCAGGGCGTCACCCAGGTGGAGAAGCGCTTCTGGCTCCTCGTGGTGGCCGTGGGCCTCATCGCGGGGCTGGGCGCGGTGGCGCTGCTCAAGGTGCTCCGCTTCACGCAGCAGCTCTTCTGGCGCAACGGCGGAGAGGAGTTCCTCGCGGGCGTGGCGGCCGCGCCCACGTGGCGCCGCGTGCTCATCCCCATCCTCGGCGGCGCGCTCGTCACCCTGGTGTCGCTCATCGTCGGCCGCCCGCTGCGCGGCCACGGCACCGCCGGCATCATCGAGTCCATCTGGGTGAGGGAAGGCTGGCTGTCCCTCCCTCGCGCGCTGCTGCGCGGACTGGTCTCCATCCTCGCCGTGGCGCTGGGCGCTCCCCTGGGCCGCGAGGGTGCGCTGCTGTCCACCGGCGCCGCGAGCGGCTCGGCGCTGGCGCGGACCTTGAGGCTGGGGCCCGGACAGGCCCGCCTGCTGGTGGCGTGTGGCGCGTCGGCCGGCATGGCCTCGGCGTACAACGTGCCCATCGGCGCGGCCCTCTTCGGGCTGGAGGTGCTGCTGGGCAGCTTCGCGCTGGAGATGTTCGGCCCCATCGTCGTCTCGTGCGTGGTGGCGACGCTGGTGTCGCGCGTGCTCATCGCGGACCACCCCAGCTACGTCATTCCCCACTACGCGCTCACGCACCCGCGTGAGCTCGCGCTGGCCATCGTGCTCGGGCTGGTGATGGGCGTGGCCTCCGCCCTCTACGTGCGCGGCATCAACCTGCTGTCGGACCTGCTGGACCGCGCCGCCGGGTGGCTGTCCGCCTTCCTTCCCCTGGTGGCCATGACGGTGGTGGGAGTCGCCGCGGTGTGGCTGCCGCAGCTCATGGGCAACGGCTACGACGCGGTGAACGCGGCGCTGCTGGGCCACGTGCCGCTGGTGATGCTGCTGCTCCTGCCGCTGGCGAAGCTGGCGCTCACCTCGCTGTGCGCGGGCGCGGGCGTGCCGGGCGGACTCTTCACGCCGTCGCTGTTCTTCGGGGCGCTATTGGGCGGTGCCTTCGGCGTGCTGTCCGGATACCTGATACCGGGCAGCACGCCCAGCGGGGCATACGCGCTGCTGGGCATGGGCGCGGTGCTCGCGGGCACCACGCACGCGTCGGTGTCCGCCGTGCTCATCATCTTCGAGCTCACCGGCGACTACCCGCTCGTGCTGCCGCTGATGCTCAGCACCGTGGTGGCCGCGGCGGTGAGCCGCAGGCTGGAACCCGAGTCGCTCTACACGTCCGTGCTCAACCGCCGCAACGTGCGCATGCCGGCCACCGTGCCGCAGTGGCTGCGCCAGGAAGGCGCCCGCTCGCTGCTCATGCCCGTGCGCCAGCGCGTGTCGCCCGCGGCGCCCTTCCAGGAGGTGGTGGCGATGCTGCTGGAGCTGCCCGCGGGCGAGGACCTCTACGTCACCGACGAGCAGGGCCGGTACCGCGGCGCGCTGGTGCTGGACGCGCTCAAGGGTCACCTGCCGGACCATTCGTTGCTCCAGGCAACCATCGCCGAGGACATCCTCGACTCGAGCGTGAGCCCCATCACCCCGGACCTGTCCCTGGCCGAGGTGGCGCGGCGCTTCTCCGAGACGGCGCTGGAGCGGCTCCCCGTGGTGGATGGCGGCTTCCGGCTGCTCGGCACCATCTCCAAGCGGGACGTGCTGAGGCAGGGGACGTTCTGAAGGAGGCGCGACGTGGAACACAGGCAGATGCCCCAGGGCCCGGCGCGCGTGTGGAGCATCGTGGTCATGTCCGTGCTGTGCACGGTGCTGACGGTGGTGCTGCTGAGAAACCCGGCCCCGCCCACGCGGCCTCCCGCGCCCGAGGAGCCCGCGCCCCCCGCGCCCCTCACCGACGAGCAGCGGCGCGCCATGTATCGCGCGTGGCCCCTGTTCGGCGGCTGGCCATTGCCGCAGCCTCCTGGAGGCCCGGGCCCGGAAGCCGCGCCCGGGGAGTCCTCCGAGGCTCCGCCCGCGCCTGACGACCGCCGCTGAGCCCTGCATGTGCGGCCCGGTCCGACGCCATCGCGCGTCATTCCCTTCCATGCCCACGCGGAGTGACGCCAATTCCATACGAGCAGCGCGAGTGCGGGGGTGGGTCTGAATACACCGACGCGTCAAAGGCACGTGAAGACGGATAGGCTTTGCATCCGCGAGAGCGCCGCACGTCCGAGATTGTCTGTGCCCGCAACCGGGTAAACACAGACATCACGGGTCCTTGGCGCCGTGACGCAAGCGCTCTCGAGACAGACAGTGGACAGTGACGGCCACGTGCGACCGGGAACCGGGTCGCCAACGCCCGGCGTTGCGTCCGGAATGCCTCGGGGTGGACATGACTCCGTGAGGCTTGCCTGGGTGGCAGGTGCGCAGTCCGGCAGGCATGCATATTACCTCACGGTCACTTGCTTGTATTTGCAGTCGCGGCGGTATCCTCTCATTCCAGGCTGTCCGTCTCATGAGCGCGGGGGGCGCGCACGGGACGCAAACACCTCCGTGCCCCCATGCCCTCTCGCGTCGATTCATTGTCATCACATCGCGCCCAGCTCACGCGGAGTGGTTGTCTCATCGCCGCGCTGCTGGCGCTGTTCCTCACGCAGACAGCGCGCGCCGCCACCAACGCCGAAGCCGCGCAGCGCGCCATCAACTTCCTCAGCGCGGACGCCGCCAACTGGGCCACGCAGTACAACTGCACGTCGTGCCACCGCCATGGCGCGACGATGTTCGGCCTCTCGACGGCGCGCGCCAACGGCTACGACCTGGACGCGCTGACGTACAACGGCCGCACCAACCGGCAGAACCTGGAGGCCATCGCCGCGCGCATGCAGTCCGAGCAGCGGCTCGACGGCTCCTGGATTCACCAGGGCAACTGGTACCCCTCCGCGAAGACGAGCTACTCCGCCTTCGGGCTCGCGGGCTACGACGCGAACGTGGGCACGCAGTACTCGGACGCGCTGGTGCGCGCCGCGGACTGGGCGCTGAGCACGCAGGTCAACGGCCGCTGGAAGGAGGACTTTCCCTTCTACCCGGTGGGCTACGGCAACGTGGGCACCACCGCGCGGCTCATGACAGCCATTGCGCAGGCGAAGCAGCGCGTGGACCCGGCCCGGGCCTCGCAGTACCAGGCCGCGCTGGACCAGGCCGCCGCCTACGTCATCGCGCACATGAGTGATTTGACGGACGGGCCCTCCACCGACGGCCAGCGCTACACGCACCAGATGGCGTGGGCCATCGTCGGGCTGAAGGCCGCGGGGCCGGGCGCGAATGGACAGAACACGGCCGCCATCAACACGCTGGCCTCGAAGCTGCTCGCCACGCGCGCGCTCGGGGACGCGCCGGGTTGGGGCGGGCTCGCGGGCGAGGCCCCGGATGAGTACGCCACCAGCCTCACCCTCTACGCGCTGTGCATCGCGGGCCGGAAGCCCGGCGCGGACGGGCGCATGGCCGGGGCGCTGGACTGGCTCAAGTCGCGCCAGGCCACCAACGGGAGCTGGGGCGCGGGCACGCGCTACCCGGACATCCCCACCACCTTCGCGGCCATGGGACTGGCGTGCTTCGGCGACTACAGCGTCGGCGTCTCCGTGAGCGGGCCCACGCGCAGGCCGCTCGAGCATGACCTGCCCAGCGTACAGACGGCCTCGTACGTGTTCACGGTGCGCAACAACGGGTACAAGACGGACGCGTACACGCTGAACGCGCAGGGCGGGCTGTCCGGGTGGTCGGCGTCGCTGGACAGGACGACGGTGGAGCTGGGGCCGGATGCGTCGGCCACCGTCACCCTCACCGTCACCGCGCCCGCGGAGCTGGAGGCGTCGCTGTCCTCGGACGTCATGGTGGTGGCGGCGTCGAATGGCGCGGACGCGGTGAAGGGCTCGGCGCGCGTGACGACGTACACCACGCCTCCGCCGCCCACGGAGGGCGTGGCGACGACGACGACGCTGCTGACGCCCGTGGACGGCGCGTCCCTCACGGTGGCGCTGGACAACAGGCTGTCCGCGCGCGTGGCGGACGGCCAGGGCTGGCAGGCGCGAGGCCCCGGCATGGGCGTCGTCACCTTCATGGTGGCGGGCGTCACGGTGGGCGCGGACAACGACGCGGATGGGGACGGGCTGTACTCGGTGGTGTGGCACCCGACGACCGCGACGTGGAGCGAGCTGGGCGCACAGGACGTGCGCGCGGTGTACTCGGGCGTGACGCTGCTGCCCGAGCAGTCCAACCGGCTGGGCAGCACGGACTCGCGGCAGGTGGAGGTGCTCCCGTCGCCGTACCCGAATCCGTCGGTGACGCTGTGCGGGTTGCCGGGCTTCACGGTGCAGACCTCGCTGCACGTCTGCGGCTACGTGACGACGGTGGCGCCGGGGACGCGCATCGAGTCCGCGGAGTTCATCCTCCATGGGCAGCGCTACCCGGTGGTGCCGGACGCCAACGGCGGCCAGGTGCAGGCGGACCTGCCGCTGACGGACGGGGCCAACGTCGTCCAGTTGGTGGGCATCGACTCGTTCGGAGGCATCTACATCGACGAGGCGACGGTGATGGTGGACAGCACCGCGCCGGAGCTGACCATCGTCTCTCCCTCGGAAGGCATGGGGCTTGCGGTGTACAGCGTGGACGTGCGCGTGGTGGTGCGGGACTGGTCGCCGGTGCGCGTGGAGACGAACCTGGCCCACGTCACCAACGTGCCCGCGGGCGGCGGCTCGGTGACGCACACGGTGTCGCTGGCTCCGGGGCCCAACAACATCCAGGTGCGAGCAACGGACGCGGTGGGCCACGTCACGGAGAAGGTGGTCAGCGTGTGGGTGGATGCCCAGCCACCGTGGGTGGGCACGGGCCTGCCGGACGGGTGGCTCATGGGAGCGCAGCCGGGGGACACGATGACGTACAGCATCGGCGTGTACTCGGCGTCGGCGACGCGGGTGACGCTGTCCACGGGCGGGACGTACACGTTGCCGCGCGGCGGTGGCGGCGTGAATGCCACGCTGCACCTGGTGCCGGGGAACAACACGTTCACGATTGATGTCACGGGCGAGACGGGACTGACGACGTCGCTGACGCGCACCGTGCGCTATGACAATGCGCCCCCGGAGGCGGAGATGGTGGTGCCGCTGCCGAGCGGGACGTACAGCGGCCTGGTGACGCTGACGGCGCGAGTCACGGATGCAGTGAGTGGTGTGCGGAGCGTGGCGTATACGCGGGATGGCTCGGGCATCCGTGGAGCGACGCTGCAACCGGATGGCACGTGGACCGCGGACCTGGATACGCGCGAGCTGGTGGACGGAGCGCACACCGTGGAGGTGTGGTTGACGGATGAGGCGGGGAACTTCGTCATCCAGTCGTTCCCGTTCTCGACGAAGAACCGGTGATGGGAAGGCAGTGGCTCCGTTCCGAATGCCGCGGAGAAACGAAGCGTGCTCACGTCCCCTTCGCGAGCTGCCGCATCACCTCCGCGTGCTCCGGGTACTGCGTCACGAGCGACTCCGCGGACGGCATCTCCCAGTCGGAGAAGTCGAAGCCCGGCGACACGGTGCAGCCCACCAGCGTGTACTCGCCGCGAGGCACCGCCGCCTGCAGCACGCCTGCGTACACCACCACCTGTGGCTGCTCGCCCTTCGTCACGTCCCTTCCGAGCACCACCTTCTCCAACGTGCCACTCGCGTCCACGAGGAGCAGCTCCAGCGGGTGCCCGTCGTAGAAGTGCCACACCTCGTCCGAAGTCACGCGGTGCCACGCCGCGAACGAGCCTCGTGGAAGCAGGTAGTAGATGGCCGTGCCCGCCGAGCGAATGCCCCGCGGCACCTCCACCGCCAGCGCCGCGCGGTACGTCTCCTTGTAGAAGCCACCCTCGGGATGCGGCTTCAGCCCCAGCCTGCGCACGAGCTCATCGACCATGGCCGCGCAGTGTACCGTGTGGCGGACCGCTCACTCCGGCAGCGACGTGGCTACGTAGTCCCGGCCGTTGCTCGCATGACAACCGTGGCACGTCGAGTGGGCCCGGCCGTAGTAGTTGTCGTCGTAGTCCGGCCCAACCCCCTCGAAGAAAATCCAGGTGTCCTTGCCGGCGCCGTCGGCCACCTTCACGTCGAGCGCATGGCCTCGCGGCGTCCTGCCATCCGACTCGTAGAGCTCCTTCACGGTGATGCTGCCGCGCGGGTGCGTGGTGTTGCCCGCGCGCAGGGACTCCGCCAGCACGTCGTTGAAGAACACGCGGACCTTGGAGCCATGTGAGCGCACCGAGTCCCGAGGCGCGGGCTCGGCGAGCCACGTCTTGTAACGGCCGCCGCGCACGAAGGCGAGGATGCCCGCCTCCGACGTGTCGAGGTCCCCCACCAACCCGATGCCCTCGTCGACGGAGGATGACGGACCACAGGCGGCGAGCAGTACGGCGGCGGAGATGGCGAACAGTCGCATGGAAGGAGCCTCGTGACGGAGGACGGGCGCGAGGCCCGCGATGACGGCTGTGCCCGATACGCCGCGAACACGGCATCGGTTACGCCGCGAGCACTTCGCCCGTTATCTCCACCTCCGGAACAGCTGCGCTCCGGAAGCCCCGGCACAGGCCCGAGCGCAGCCTGGCCCTGCTCCATCACAGGAAATCCCCGCCCAATTCTCCTCGGTTCCAGACCTTGGTCCACCCTCTGGAGCCTTTCTCCGGCCCCAACCTCATGGGTCCCCACGCGTCACCCCACCCTGTTAGGGTAGCGACCCAGGAGGTTGTCAGGACTTGCTCCAACCATTTCCTCGGGTCATGCTGGTTCTTACCACCCTGGCAGGTATGACGGTGGTCGCGGGAGAGCCCGGCGAGGAACGGCAGATGCGGCAGCGGCACATCACCCTCTCCACGGAGAACCCGGCGGCGGTCCACGGAGTCCACGTCGCCGCGGGCACCGCCACCGTGCTGCTGTTCGACTCGCCCGTGCTCCCCGCCAGCCTGGAGCTGGGCGCGTCGCGCGAGCGCTTCGAGCGCATCGACATCACCGAACGTGCCCTCATCCTCCTGCCCCGCCTGGAGCTCACGCCGCACGAGCGCATCCCCCTCACCGTGCGCTTCGCGGACGGCCACTTCCCCCACCGCGCCACCTTCGCCCTCTCCACCGAGCCCGGTGAGGTGGACCTCCAGGTCCGCGTCTTCCGCACCGCGCTCGCGCCCGAGGCCCTCGTGGAACAACTCAGCGCGGTGCAAGCCCGCTGCGAGGACTCGGGGAGGTTCTCCAACCTGCTCTTCTCCCATGACCTCGGAAACGGCATCGCCGTGGAGCGACTGAGTCCCCGTGTCGTCTCGGATGATGGCCCGCCGCCACTCAACGTCGTCGGCATGCGCGTCTTCATCGCGCCCGGCCTCCTGGCCTTCGAGGTTCCCATCCTCCTCGCCGAAGGCCAGCCTCCCTGGCGCCCCGGCAGGGTCGTGGTGCGCCGCGAGGAGACAGACGAGCCGCTCTCGGTGCGCGCGATGGACCTGGATGTACAGACGCTCCATCCCGGAGCCAGGGGAAGGCTCGTGCTGGAAATCCGGCCTCGTCCTGCCGCGCCCGCGGAGCTGCTCCGCATCGAAGTCCACGAGCAGGGCGGCTCACGCACCCTGAAGTTGCAGGAAGTGCGCTTGCCGCAGTCGCGTCCCGGGGTGGCGCATTGAGGGCGGAACATCCACTCGCGCTCCGCCCGGGCATGGCGGTGGGCCCATGGCGCATCCTCGCGCCGCTGGGCTCGGGCTCCTTTGGCATCGTGTTCCAGGTCGAGCACGAGGGGCAGCAGCACGCCCTCAAGTTCGCCCTGCGAGGACCCGGCAGCGACGACCTCAATCGCACCGACGCTCGCGCGGCGAAGGAACTGGCCTGTCTGCTCCAGGCCGTCCACCCCAACGTTGCACGGGTCTGGGCACATGGCCGGTGGCCAGATGCACGGACCGGCTACCACTACGTGGTCATGGACTACGTGGAGGGCGTCACGCTGAACGACTGGGTGAAGCAAGCGCGCCCGTCGGCACGTCGGGTGGCACGACTCTTCGCCCGGCTGGCCCGGACCCTGGATGAGCTGCACGCACGCGACGTCTTCCACCGGGACCTCAAGCCATCCAACATCCTCGTGCGCACCGCCGATGAGGAGCCCGTCCTGGTGGACTTCGGCAGCGCGGACCATGCCGAGGCGCTTCCGCTCACCGAGGGCACGCTGCCTCCTGGAACGACGCAGTACCGCAGCCCGGAGGCGCTCCGCTTCCACCGCGAGCACCATGACCGTCCCGACGCGCGCTACCCCTTCCGCGCCACGGATGACCTCTACGCCCTGGGCGTCACGCTTCACGAGGTACTGACGGGCGCACCCGCGTTCTCACCGAGCCTGCCCCGGGAATTCCTCATCGAGCACATCGAGGAGCGCCTGCCGCCCCTGCCTTCCCAGGTGAATCCCCGGGTCCCGAAGGCACTGGAGGCCATCACCCTGCGGCTGGTCCAGAAGCGTGCCCGGGAGCGGTTCCCTCATGGCGAGGCACTGCACGCGGCTTTCGAGGAGGCGCTGCACACCGCCGGGCCAGAGTGGGATGAGCCCTTGTTCCCCGGAGACGGCCTCTCCGTCAGGAGCCTGTCGAAGGGCAGCGCCGCGGGCATCGCGCCGAGCCGGACTCCCGGACCGCCGTCCCCCCACGCCCCTGGGTTGCGTCGCGCTCCCGAAGCGACAGGGGTCCCAGGCCCTGCGTCCGCGCAGGTCCCGGAGACAGCCTCCACCCGGGACTCCAGCCCGGACACGGCCCACGACGTCCCCGGGGCTCCACGTCGGGCCTCCTGGAAGTTGCTGGGGGCGGCGGTGCTCCTTGGACTGCTGGCCCTGCTCGGGTGGAGGAGCACGGATGCAGGTATGGAAGTGGGCCTGGAGATGTCGACGAAGCCGACGACGCATGGAACGCCCAACTCGAAGCGCGCATGGCCGGTCTGCATCGCGGGAGTCGCCGCGGCCGCCAGCCTCCACTGCGCGAGCACGACCTATGCGACGCCGGTGGGAGAGCATCCCCGCAGGAACGAGCCCTGCTCTCCCAATGCCATGAGGAACATGGACAAGCTGTTACGGAAGTTCCGCGGCGCGTACAGCCTTCCGCTCGTCGGCACCGCCCAGCTCGACTACCACCAGGACTACGTCGACGGTGACGTGCTCGTCGGCGGGCTGAGGACCGGCGCCATCAGCAGCATCGTCCGGAACCCCGGCGCGTTTCCCTCCGGCACCATCCTGTACGGCTGGGCCTGGGTGGATGGGGAGAACGCGGAGATTCAGTGGTTCGAGGCAGACGTCCCGCGGTTCGGGAAGGAGTTCGCCAGCCGAATCACCGTCTGCGCCCGGGTGGGTGACGAGCGGCGCCGGACGGTGCGTCACGCACCGGGGTCCACCTCGAAGGACCCCATCTGGGTGCGGACCGATGACTACGTGGTGGTGGACCGGTGGTGACGCGCCGGCCCCCGCGCCACCCGCTCCGATGCCCGTCCCACGCGTGGGGCTGGCGACGCCCTACTTCTTCTTCTGGTGCATGGCCGAAGCCACCAGGTTCATCAGCTTGAGCTGCACGGGGGACAGCTTGCGCAGGTTGCGCATCAGCCGGCGCATCTCCGGCGTGTCGTCCTCGCGAGGCTTGGCGTTGGCCGGGGCCGCCTTGTCCTTGCCGGGCGGCGGAGCAGACAAGTCTTCACCCAGGCCGAGCAGCTCATGCGGCGGCACGTGGAGCACCACGCACAGCCTTCGCAGGTTCTGCACGCTGGGCAGCATGTGCCCGCGCTCCAGCCGCCCGTACACCTCCGACGCCATGCCAATCCGCTCCGCGACGTCGGCCTGCGTCAGTCCCATGCGCACGCGGGCGGCCCTCGACGCGGCTCCCAGCATGCTCGCCAATTCTGTGTCCATGCGCGTGTCAGTCCACGAAAGGAGGGGCCCCGCTCCAGCCCTCTCGGGGGGCCTATAGATAACCCTCAAGGTCGGGTACTTTCACCATACCTTCAGCGTTTTTTAAAACAAGGCTCCGCCCCACATCTCGGCCTCTTGCGGGCACGACGTGCGTTGCGTGGAGTCACGCGATTCCAGCATCCGCGCACTGCTGACGGCCGCGCGCTTCGTGACGACTCACAGGTCCGCGCTACGGGCCTCGGCCTCGGCGGCTTCCGTCGCGTCCAGCAGCGCGCGGCGGCGCTCGGCCGCGGTGAAGAGCATGGCCAATGGCAGCCCGAGGAAGACGGCGTACAGCACAATCTGCGGGAATTGCGGCACGTCGAGGAACCACGGGTAGTAGCCGCGGGCGAAGAACTGGAAGCTCACCAACCAGATGAAGATGCCGAAGAGCATTCCCACCGCGGCCTGGAACTCCCAGCGGCCGCGCCCGTCCGGCGGCAGCATGGCGTCCAGGAGCGAGTAGAGCAGTCCAGAGAGCGCGGACAGCGCCACGTGGACGCCGAAGCCCACGAGCAACGCCGTGCCGGTGGACACCAGCGGCGTGAAGACGCGCGGCCCCAGCACCACGCCCGCGGACATGCGCACGGGCCGCAGGGGGCTGTCTCCCGCCGCCACCGCCAGCACCACTTCCGCCAGCGCCAGCACCACGCCCGCGGCCACGCCGAACAGCAGGCCATTCGTCGCAGACCAGGGGGTGTACCTCCGCCGAGCCATCGCGCCTCGCCTCCTTGCCAGGGCCGCCGCGTGCACGGCCCTCTCTGGCGTCAACGTGGGCATGCGGCGCGCGGGCGGGCAGCCAGAGCGCGGCGGAGGCTCGGGGCTCCGCCTCCCCAGCGGGCGCGCGGGCAGTCCGCTGGTGGACGCGGGACGACACCGTCGAACAGTGACGGCTGGCCCCCGCGCTCCGCTATCCGGGAGGCGGGCGAGCCCTCCCCCGCTTCCGGACTCCACGGGCCCGTCCGAGGAGCTTCGATATGTCGCGTCTGACTGGCTGTCTGGCGGTGCTTGCCTGCCTCGCCCTCGTGCCTGGATGCAGTGACGATGATGACGACGACGAGGGCGGCGACGAGGTGGAGTGCCCGACTGGCGGCACGCAGCTCACGGAGCAGAACTTCGGCCGCGCCTTCCTGGACACGTACTGCACGCGCTGCCACAGCTCCACGCTCACCGGCTCCGCGCGCAACGGCGCGCCCGTGGGCTTCGACTGGGACCGCATCGAGTCCGTGCGCGAGCACGCGGACGAAATGAACGAGGAGGCCGGCGCCAACGCGGACAGCAGCGTGAATCGCGACATGCCGCCGAGCGACCCGCGCCCCACGGATGCCGAGCGCCGCCAGCTCTCCGAGTGGCTCGTGTGCGGAGCCCCCTGAGCCGCGCACGTGCCCACTTCCCGCACGTGCGCATCGTGATGACCTCGCCGCGCGCGTGCACCGTGCCTGGCGCGCCACACCCGTGCGCCGTGGCCGGCGCGCCGCGCGTCGGCGGCCCCACTCTGTCATTTCTTCCGCACCCCGGGCCTGGAGCCTGTAACTCCTCCACCCTGAGTCGCCGCACACCTGGGAATCCCCTCGGACTCCCAGCGCGGGTCGGCAGGCACGCCGTTGGCAAGGGAGGAGCCCCGGAAAGGAACGAAGACGCCGGGTATGCCGCAGCTCCGCCACCACAGCCAGGGTCCGCACCGCGTGCACTATGCGCCCCGGGCCTGGCGCGAGGTGGGGCGCATGTCCGCGGAGACGTTCCTCGCGCTTCAGGAGGTGCTGGCCAGCCTGGGCGAAGCGAGCGGGCGTGCTCCCGAGGCCGCTCACGGCATCGCCCGGCACACCCTCGCGCAGCACGGGCTGGAGCTCGAGTACACCTGGGAAGAGCGCTCGCGCACCCTCACGCTGCTGTCGCTCGTGCGCATTGCGCGCAGGCCGTGAGCGGGGTGCGCCTCAAAGCCCCACGTGGCAGAGCCTCTGCACCGCGTCCAGCAACTCCTCGACGATGAATGGCTTGCGCAGCAGGCCTCGCGCGCCTGGCGGTGCCTCCGTGGAGACGGCGGTCAGCACCAGCACCGGCACGTCCTGCATGACCGGCGTCTCGCGGATGCGCGCGAGGAACTCGTGGCCGTTCATCACCGGCATCATCAAGTCCAACAGGATGAGGCACGGCCGGCGCATGTGCCGGAGCTCCTCGAGCGCCTCGCTGCCGTTCGCGGCGATGGCTACGTCGTAGCCCTCCCCCTCCAGGATTTCGGCGATGGCGGCTCGGATGTCCTCGTCATCCTCCACGACGAGCACGGACCTGCGCGGCGCTGCGGTGCCCATGAGTGGAAGCATAGAAGCCCCGCAAGCCGCGACGCGACGGGAGTGCCTCTCGAGCCAGCATTAGTGGACAGAAACACCTCTCGCGGGCGCCTCCCTCAACAGACATTTCCGCTGAGCTTCAAAACGGAGACTCCGCGTCGAATCGAGGAAACGCGGGGCGTGCTGGTTCATCCAGGAGGCCGCCCTGGCGTCGGAGGAACGTGCAGTCCCACACGGGAGGCTCGGGCGGCGGTGGGCCAGGGGTTACCTGGGCGTGGGGCGCCTCCCTACTTTGGAGCGGTCATGTCCCGAATCGCAGAGGGCACCAGGGTGCGAGGACAGGGAGGCGGCGAGGCACGGCCGTGGAAGGCTCGCGCGTGGGCGGAGCTGGAGACGGCGCGCTCGCGCGTGCTGGGCATGCTCGCCGGGCTGCCGGAGGCGGAGCTGCTGCGGCAGCACTCGCCGCTGATGTCGCCGCTCGTCTGGGACGTGGCGCACGTGGCCAACTACGAGGAGCAGTGGCTGCTGCGCGCGCTCGGCGCACCGGCGCTCACGGACCCTGCGTTCGACGCCATCTACGATGCCTTCAGACATCCGCGCGCCACGCGCTCGGAGCTGCCGCTGCTCACGCCCGAGTCCGCCTTCGCCTACGCGGCCCGCGTGCGCGCGGCCGTGCGCGAACATCTGGACTCACTGCCGGAGACGAGCACCGAGCCGCTGCTGTCGGGCGGCTACGTCTTCGGCATGGTGGCGCAACACGAGCAACAACACGCGGAGACGCTCGCCGCCACGCTGCAGCTCATGACGTCCTTCGAGTACCGCCCGCCGTCACCTCGTGCGCGCCCGCGTCCCGGCGCGGTGCCGCTGTCCGAAGTCCTCATCCCCGGCGGCCCGGTGCGCCTGGGCAGCGACGGCGCGTGGGCCTACGACAACGAGCGGCCCGCCTTCACCACGCACGTGCCGGACTTCCTGCTGGACGCGCACCCGGTGACGAATGGCGACTACCTCGTCTTCGTCGAGTCCGGCGGCTACGAGGACTCGCGCTGGTGGCACCCGAGGGGATGGGAGTTCGTCCAGTCGGAGGGCTGGAAGCATCCCCGGTTCTGGCTGCCGCAGGGTGGGCATGTCTGGCTGCGGCGTCGCTTCGGCACGGTGGAGCCATTGCCGAAGGACGAGCCGGTGCAGCACGTGAGCTGGTACGAGGCGGACGCGTACGCGCGCTGGGCGGGCAAGCGCCTGCCCACCGAGGCCGAGTGGGAGAAGGCCGCGCGCGGCAGCGACGGCACGCCGCGCGAGCACCCGTGGGGCGACGCGGCGCCGACGGAGGCGCACGCCAACCTGGGCGGCGACACGTGGGGCCCGGCTGCGGTGGGCAGCTACCCGGCGGGCATCAGCCGCGACGGCATCTGGGGCCTCCTGGGGGATGTCTGGGAATGGACGGCGAGCGACTTCCGCCCGTACGCGGGCTTCGCCGCGTTCCCCTATCGCGAGTACTCCGAGGTGTTCTTCGGGGACGAATACAAGGTTCTGCGGGGAGGAGCGTGGGCCAGCGCGCCGGTGGCGGTGCGCAATGGCTTCCGCAACTGGGACTTCCCGCAGCGCCGGCAGATTTTCGCCGGCTTCCGCTGTGCACGGGACGTGAGGTGAGGCGATGCGTGTGAGGACGGCACAGACGACGGGGACTCCGGGCGGCGGCACGCAGGGCGCCGCGGGTGTGAAGGTGGACGTGTACGTGCGGCCGGGCGACGCGAAGCGCGCGCTGCGGGCGGAGGCGCTCCAGGGGCTGTGCGGGAGCCCGAAGGAGCTGTCTCCCAAGTGGCTCTACGACGAGCGCGGCAGCCAGCTCTTCGACGACATCACCCGCCTGCCCGAGTACTACCCCACGCGGCGCGAGCGCGAAATCCTGCTCGCCCACGCGGGGGACGTGGCACGGCTGAGCGGCGCGGACACGCTGATTGAGCTGGGCAGCGGCACCAGCGAGAAGACGCGCCTGCTGTTGGACGCCATGGAGGAAGCGGGCGCGCTGTCGCGCTTCGTGCCCTTCGACGTGAGCGAGGGCTTCCTGCGACGCGCGGCGTACGCACTTGCGCGCGAGTACCCGGGCATCACCGTGCACGCGGTGGTGGGCGACTTCGAGCGACACCTGGGCCAGTTGCCCGGCGGCGGGCGGCGACTGGTGGCGTTCCTCGGGGGCACCATCGGCAACTTCAAGCCGGTGCAGCGCGCGCTCTTCCTGCGCGAGCTGTCCGCGGGCCTGCAGCCGGGAGACGGGCTGCTGTTGGGCACGGACCTCATCAAGGACCGCGAGCGGCTGTACGCCGCGTACAACGACAGCGCGGGCGTCACCGCGGAGTTCAACCGCAACGTGCTCCGGGTGCTCAACCGCGAGCTGGGCGCGGACTTCGAGCCGGACGCGTTCGAGCACTTCGCGCCCTTCGACGAGAAGAACGCGTGGATCGAAATGCGCCTGGTGTCTCGGCGCGCGCAGGCGGTGTGGCTGTCCACGCTGCGGCGGCGCGTGGACTTCGCCGAGGGCGAGGTGCTGCGCACCGAGGTGAGCTGCAAGTTCAGACAGGAGCAGGTGGAGGCGGAGCTGGCGTCCGCCGGGCTCACCCTCACCGAGTGGTGGACGGACACCGCGGGCGACTTCGCGTTGTCCTTGGCGCTCAAACGTTGAGATTGGAAGAATATTTCACGAGGAACTCGCAACTCACGGGCGCTCGTGCCGAGAATGGTTCGATGCCGGACGGGTGTGGCCGGCAATCGGGTCCAAAGGGCCGGGGACCCTCGTGGTCGCCATCCTGAAGTGGGTACGCGCGTCGGAGTGACACTCCTTCCTCCTGCCGGAGAGGGAGCATCGGGAGCCTGACGTTTCGCCTCCTGGCACGGAGGCTCCCGGGGTCTTCTCGACCCGTTCGCGCCCCAGGGAGGGACGGAGAGGCCAACACATCCCGCCGGGGGGATGCATCGGGCGGGTGGCAGGGATTCACCCCGCCGCTCAGCCCGATGTCTTGCGGGATTCCCGAGCCCACGCGTCACGTTCCACGGAGAAGCTCACGCGGAAGGACTTCATGCGTGCCGCGCCAGGGTGAGCGGCGAGATGGAGGGAGTCCGCGGGCCGCACCGCCGGGAGAGGCGGGGCCGGGGTGGAGCGCCATCACCGAAGCGGTGAGGCTGGGGCGCGGCTTCTTTTTGAAGGCGCCGCGCGAGGAGCTGCCTGCGGACCGCGCGTCAGCGACGCGGCGGGTTGCGGCGGGACGACGCGCGCACGGGCACCGGGACGGGCTGCGCGTTGGGGCGGGTCCACGCGGCCCAGAGTCCGGCGACGACGGTGGCAATGACTCCGCCGGCGACAATCACCTGCTCCCCCAGAGGGCCAAGGTCCACGGTGGCGAGTGGGAGGGGGAGCATTCCGGAGAACGACATGCGGGGACTCCTGGCAAGGCACTGCGTGGGAGGTCCTGATGGGTCCGGGCGGGCACCCAACGCGGGCCGGGGAAGTGAAGGTTAAGTAACCGTGACGGAATGTGGAAGTCCCTCCGCGAGGATGACGACGTGGCGTGCACGGAAGTGCACCCCGCGTCCTGTCCTCCAGGGCATGAACCCGTCCTTCCGTTCATAATGCGTTGGACACGCGGCGCACGCCGGATGTTCACGCGGGCGCCGCGCCTGCCTGGTTCCTCCCTCGCGCGCACGGTGGCATCGGCCTATCCTGAGCCTCATGCCGTCCGACCTCCCGAGCACGTTTCAGGCCTTCCCGGGCAGGCGATGGACTCCCGAGGAGTACGACGCCCTCGTTCGCTCCGGCATCCTCGCGGACGACGAACGCGTCGAACTTCTCGAAGGAGCCCTGGTCCCGATGACGCCGCCCGGCCCTGCCCATACCAACCTCATCGCGCGGCTGAACCATGCACTGGTGTCGGCAACCCAGGACAAGGCCCTGGTGAGTCCCCAGAGCCCGCTGGATTGTGGTGACAGTCGCCCTCAGCCGGACCTTGCCGTCCTCCCGCTCTCGGAGAACCGCGGAGACCGGCTGCCGCGCAAGGCGCTCCTGGTGGTGGAGGTCGCGGACAGCTCGCTCGCGCGGGACAGGCTCAAGTCGGCCATCTACGCCAAGGC
The DNA here is from genome assembly GCF_055568925.1 of Pyxidicoccus sp. M6. Classification (NCBI taxonomy): domain Bacteria; kingdom Pseudomonadati; phylum Myxococcota; class Myxococcia; order Myxococcales; family Myxococcaceae; genus Pyxidicoccus; species Pyxidicoccus sp. M6. Next base: position 13,313,872 of record NZ_CM145714.1, read on the forward strand.
GGGCATCCCCGAGTACTGGCTGGTCGACGTGGCCGCGCGCACGGTCGAGGTCCACTCAGAGCCCACGGCCCGAGGCCACGCGCGCTACCGGACAGTCCATCTGCTTGGCGTGGAGGACACGCTGACGACGCCAGCCCTACCGAAGCTCAAACTCCCGCTCGCCACGCTCTTCGGGCGTAGCAGGCACTGACACGCGGGCTCAGGCCCGAGCCCCGGGCCCGCGGACTCCACCCGTTTCGGTTCGAGCGTCTCGACTCCAGTCCCGCGCCCCGAATCAGGTCCGCGCCCCCGCGGACGCCTCCCGCTCGTGGCGGAGCTTCGACAGCTCGATTTTCATGCACCGGTCCTGCACCACGCGGATGCCTGCGCGGGCCAGCTTCTCCGCGGCCGCGTCGTTCCGGATGCCGAGCTGGAACCACACCACCCGCGGCTTCTTCTTGAGCAAATCGTCCACGTGCCCGTCGATGTCCTCGGGCTTGCGGAACACCTCCACCACGTCCACCGCCCCGGGCACGTCCGCCACCGCCGAGTACACGGGCTGCCCCAGAATGGGCCCCTTCTCCCCGTGCACCGACACCGGGACGATGTCGTAGCCGTGCGACTGCAGATAGTGCGGCACCGCGTACGCCGGCTTGTGGGCCTGCGCCTCCGAGCGGATGCCCAACACCGCCACACGGCGGCTGTTCGCGATGATTTCCTGAACGCCGGCATCGTCCACGACGAGGTTGTCCTTCCAGTCCATGGCAGCCTCCTGCGCGGAAGGTTGCCACGACCGGGCCCGGCGGCGAGTGAGCAACTCGCCACTCCGGCCTCCGAGGAACACCACCGTCAGCGAGGCGTGGACTGGACCTCGATGTTGCGGCATGCCTCGGTGGCCTCGAGCACGTCCTCCGGCGAGGCACCGGGCAGGCTGGCGCAGAGGAACAAATCCTCCCCCAGCCGCCGCGCACCGAAGAACCCCGGCGTCTGGAGCCCGAGGCCCCCGTCCGCCAGCTTCGGCGCCATGGTGATTCGGAGGAGCGTGTAGCCCTCCGTCTCCTCCTCCTGGTCCAGCGAGACCTCGTAGCCCTTCAGCTCCGCGCGGACGCGGTCCGCCAATTCATCCGCCGAGGGCTTCCGCGCACCCTGCCCGCGCTTCCGGTCCATGCGCAGCACCGGGCGGCCGGGCGGGCCCGCCTGGACGCTGCCGTCGGAGGACACCTGCCCGGACCAACCATCCGGCAGGTGCACCTGCACATCCGAGCGCTGGGAGGCACCACGCGCCGAGCCGTCCTCACTGGGAGCGGCCGGCGCGGCGTCCTCCTGCTTGCAGCCCTTGCAGCCGAGCAGCGCGCAAAGCGCCAGCACCAGGGCCGGCGCGATGTGCTTCCGGGCGAGCACTACTTCTTTTCGCCACCCGGAGGAGGCGGCTTGCCACCGCCGATGTTCTCCATCTTCAGCGAGCCCTCGAAGATGACGCCGCGGTCCATGGACAGCGACGGCGTCTCGAGGTTGCCCTTCACGCGGCCGGGCGTCTTGAGCTCGATGATTTGGGTGGCCTTCACGTTGCCTTCGACCTGGCCGTTGATGATGACGGTGCCGGCCTGGATTTCCGCCTGGACGCGGGCACCATCACCGATGACGAGCACGTCCTTGGTGACAATCTGGCCGTTGAACTTGCCGTCGATGCGGACCTGCCCCTCGAAGGTGAGCTTGCCCTCGAACTCGCTCCCCTTGCCCAGGAGCGTATGAACCTCACCGGAACGCTGCGACACGGATTCCTCCTCCCGCCTGAACAGAGGCTTGCTGCTGGGTGCTTCGTCTTTTTTCCCGCCAAGGAGCGCCACGTCCTACTCCTTCCTGAGAAGCTTCAAGAGCCGGTCGAGGTCATCGTACGAGAAGAAGTCCACCTCGATGGTGCCCTTTCCGGGACTCCGTTCAGTGAGCCGAACCTTCGTCCCCAGTCGCCGCTGAAGCTCCTCCACCAGTGACTTCACCTGCGGGCTCTGCTTGGGCGGCGTCTTGCCCGCATCCTTCTTGCCCGAGGAGCGACTCTGCTGGACGAGCCGCTCCGTGTCACGCACGGAGAGCTTCTTCTCCGTCACCTGCTTGGCCAGGTTCTGCAGCTCCGGCAGCCGGGGCACGCCCAACAGCGCCCTGGCGTGGCCCATGCTGAGCGAGCCGTCCGCCACCAGGCCCTTCACGTCCGCGGGCAGCGCGAGCAGCCGCAGCGCATTGGCCACCGTCGAGCGGTCCTTGCCCACGCGCTGGCTGACCTGCTCCTGCGTGAGCTTGAACTCCTCGACGAGCCGCTTGTAGCCCTCGGCCTCTTCGATGGGGTTGAGGTCGGCGCGCTGGAGGTTTTCGACCAGGGCCAACTCGAAGGCCTGGACCTCCGTCACGTCCTTGACGATGGCGGGCACCTCCTTGAGGCCCGCGGCCTGGGAGGCGCGCCAGCGGCGCTCGCCGGCGATGATGCGGTAGCCGTCACCGTCCTTGCGGACGAGGATGGGCTGGAGGACGCCCTGCGCCTTGATGGACTCGGTGAGCTCCTTGAGCTTCTCCTCGTCGAAGTGCTGGCGCGGCTGCTCCTTGTCGCGGTGGATGGATTCGATGGGCAGCTTGAGGACGCCGGCCTTGTTGGCCGCCTGCTCGCCCCCCTTGCCGGAGGACGAGGGGGCGGCCTGGGGGATGAGGGCGGAGAGCCCTCGGCCGAGCGCCCGCTTCTGCATGTCTGCTTTCACCACGTCGTGACTCCAGCGCCGCTTGGGGCATTCACGGCGGCCATGAACGACAAAGGCTCCCCGGCAACCTCGGAGAGCCCCCGCTGCTTCCGCAAAGACTTAGCGCACTTCAGGCGACGCGGCGGCGCGGCGCCTTGGGGGTGTCCCGCTTCATGAGCTCGCGGCCGAGCGCGAGGTAGCTCTCGCAGCCCTTGGACTTGATGTCATAGAGGATGATGGGCTTGCCGAAGGACGGGCACTCGGACAGGCGCACGTTGCGCGGGACGATGACCTCGAAGACCTGCTTCTTGAAGTAGCCGCGCACCTCGTCCACCACCTGGTGGGCGATGTTGGCGCGCGAGTCGAACATGGTGAGGAGGATGCCCTCCATCTGCAGCGCCGGGTTGAGGCCCTGCTTCACCAGGTCGATGGTGTGCGTGAGCTGGGAGAGACCCTCGAGCGCGTAGTACTCGCACTGGAGCGGGATGAGCACCGAGTCCGCGGCGGTGAGCGCGTTGAGCGTCAGCAGGCCGAGCGAGGGCGGGCAGTCGATGATGACGTAGTCGTACTCGGCGGCCAGCGGGCGGAGGGCTTCGCGGAGGCGGAACTCGCGGCGCTCGGCGCCGACGAGCTCGACCTCGGCGCCGGTGAGGTCCGGCGTGGCGGGGATGACCTGGAGGTAGCGCAGCTCGGTGGGGTGGAGGAGCTCCTTGGCGGGGCGGCCGTTGAGGAGCGCGTCGTAGACGGTGCCGTGAAGATCGTCGCGCTTGAGGCCGAGCCCGCTGCCCGCATTGCCCTGCGGGTCCATGTCCACCAGGAGCGTGCGGCGCTCGGCGGAGGCCAGGCTCGCGGCGAGGTTGATGGCGGTGGTGGTCTTCCCCACGCCGCCCTTCTGGTTGGAGATGCAGATGATACGACCCACGTGGTCCATCCTCTCTCTGGCCCGGACAGTGCCAGGCCCCGCGCGTGAAGCCGTGCACGGTTGCGCGCTGATCCACGCTCCTAGCACTCGCTTCGGGGGAGGATCAAATTGTCGGCGACCCTTGCCTACCTGCTCTCTCGGCCGTGTTTCCGTGGGGGGTGGATGGAGGAGGTGGAGGCGGGTTTTCGGGGGTGGCGGTTCCGCGTGGAACGGGGGGTTGGACGAGACGCTTGGGGTGCCGAGGTTCCGCGTGGAACGGGATGGCGACTGGACGTTTCTGGAGCCGTGGTTCCGCGTGGAGCGGGATGACGACTGGGGCGCTTCGGAAAGAGCGGCCCGTGTCGGCGCGGCGCGGGTCGTAACGGTTTCGTGTCAGGTGGTTGGGCCGAGAGACATGCGCGCAGCGCGAGCGGAGACGCACGGCGAAGCAGCGCTGGCAGGCGTGCGCATCGCATGACGACCTGCGTATCGAGGCGATGGGAGCGCCGAGCATGCGGCGTCACCTGGGCGTGCGGGCAAGGAGCCGATGCGGTGGCGACGCTGAGCCGGTGCCGCGCGGCAGGCCCGATGCGCTACCGACATCGAGTTGGTGCCGAGCGAAGTGCGCAATTCAGTAACGGCGCCAGGCATGTGCACGCTGATGGATGGGCGATGCTCATGCGCGAGTTCCGCCGTGGGAACCAAACCGCGACGTGTTGCAGCGAAGCGCTGGCCGCATCTCGCGACCACTGGGGACAAGCTGCCCGGTGGGTGCAGCCGTGCTGACGACTCGAGGTGGCATCGACCGGCAGGGGAATGGGAGCTCGTGTGAGCCGAGCACGGTGGGCGCGGAGGTTCGCGATGACGCCTGTGACCATCCGGCTGCGACTTGCGATGGAGGTGCCCGACCGGTGGCTTCTCGCGCCCTATATAAAGGAGGCGGCGCCCGCCCCTGTCCTCGCGGCAGAAGGGAGTGCGCCGCAGGTCGCTGGCCCGGATGCTCAGGAACCAGGTGCACTGGCGCAAGATGAGCCGCGCCGAGTCCCTCGTCCAGCCCACCCGCCTGGACCACGAGGGGTCCGCTGCAAGGCCCCTCTATAAGGATACGGCCATGCGGTCAGGCACCAAGAACATGCCGCCCTGGTTGCTCCTGTCTCCTGCTTCGCGGCTCGCAGACCTGCGCCAAGCAATGTTCGCAGCTCCCAACAGCCCCTGGATTGCTGGGCCTTCACCAACTCGCGGTTCCGCTCCCGACTCGCTCGAGTGCCGTGTGCCGCGACCTCCCAGCTTCGTGCGTCGACGGAACTTCACGTGAGCACCGACCACGCGAAATGCGCGCCGGGCTACTCAGCATCAACGTGGTCGCGATGACGTCGTCCACCGGGTCTCCATTCCGGAGCATCTCGCCCGCGGCAGGTCATCGCACGATGCCGCCCTGCCCCTCCCCAAGGAGCCACTGACCTGACCACCGCGGCGGGATGAGCACGTACCGCACGCACCTTCATCCCGCTCCCGCTCGCGAGCCTCTGCCCACAGCGCCAACGGCACTTCAGCATCGCTTCCATGTGGAACGGGTTCGCGCCCAGACCCGGCCTGCCCCAGGCAGTGAGCTGAGTACCAACCCTGATGCCCGTACAAACCTGGAGGCTCGGTCGCGCGGTCCATGCAGGAGTGGCTCGAGACTCCGCGGATGCCGTTGCCGTCGCCCAGCTCGCACTGCACAGCGGATTCAGGTTCAAGCGGGGCATCGGAGCCGGTAGCGCGTGCTCACCGCATCACACCGCTGTCGTCGCGAACTGCGTTCGCACCGCGAGCCCTGGTCCTTCCATGAGCCCCGAACCCAAGTCGATGCATCACGACATCCCTGCACGGCGAGCACATGCCCCGTCTGGGGGGAGAATGGGCCTGAGCGTTCGTGCGTGACAGGTGAGGCGCGGAGCCAACGTCGCGCACTGTCGCCGCGCGAGTCCTCCGTGTTCCCCATCCCAGTGGACCAGGACCTCGCCGCCTCTTGCTTCGCGATTCCGACGTGAGCCGCGCCCCATGCCTGCGGACACTGCATGCCCGTGGCGATGCGACATCACCGTGGACCTCACTCGTCGGCGGCCACGCGACGCCACTGTGTAGCACTGGCGATGCCTGTGGACCTCGATCGTCCGTGGCCACGTGACTCCGCCGTGAACCACGGCTCCTTGCTCGGGGACCTTGCTCGTGCGCGGGTGCGCGACTCCGCTGTGGCCCCTGCTCCCTATCCATGGACCTCGCATGCCTTGCATCCACACGGGTGCGCGCGCCGCTGCCCCTTCATCACGGAGACTCCATCGTGGCGACCGCTGACAACCACGAGCGCGGCCTGCGGCGAGATGTGGTGACTCGCGGTTCCACGTGGAACCCGAGCACCTCTTGAGCCCCCATTCCGGACGCGGTGACGCATCTGGATGTCCGGCGGCCGGCTCGAACCGGGACGCCCTCTGTTTGCCGACCATGGGGCTGGCTCAGCGCGCATGAGTCACTGAGCCACCGCGAACATCCGCGGCACGCGTGACGTGGAGGGCGAAGGTCATCACGGCCGATGCTCCCGCAGCTCCGCGCGCGACGTCACCGCACCGTCCGACGCACCATGACTCCGCGACGGGCAGGCTCCACGGCCGATGCTCCCGCGGCTCCGCGCGCGACCTCACCGCCCCGTCCAACTCACCACGACCCCATGAAGGGCCGGCTCCACGGGACAGCGGCAGCAGGACATGAAGCGCCCGAGCCCACGCTGAAGCTGGGTCCACAGCCCGCCCGGGACGACTACCTCACCGAGCCCGTGATGCCTCCATGAGGTGGCAGGTGAAGTGCCAGACCGCCCATGTGGAGCAGGGCTTCGCGCTCAGGCTCGCGCGCGCCGGATACTCAACTCATGCTTCGCAGAGACCTGCCGGAGAGCACCGATGAAGCGCCTCCCCTCTTCCCCTGGTGCGCGGCATCGCATGCGTCGCGGCGACATCGGCATGGCCGTGGATGACCGGTGACAAGGGTCGAGCAGCGCCCCGCGCGTTCCACATGGACCGAGGCTTCGAAGCTCACACCTCCGCGAAGACCTCCCGCGCTCCGCGAAGACCGCGCGCGAGGAGTCCCGTGCTCTTCACCGGCTCACGAGTACCGCCCTGCCCTTTCGCACCGCGCGGCGGCTCGATGCTCGAACCGGTCGCGCTCATCTGAGTTCCACGTGGAACGGGTAACCGGACGCGGTGGTCCTGACCGCACGGTGGGTGGTCGCCCCGTGTCCATGGTGGCGGTGGGCCTCTGCGTTCCACGTGGAACGAGCCCTCGGCTTTCGCCAGACAGGCACCGCCAGGCTTCGACCCGCATTGATGGGCGGGCACCTCGCATCCGTGTTCCACGTGGAACCGGATGAGGTGCTCTTCGCGGCGAGCCATCGGGCCGTGCGACGCATCCACCGCGACGACTCCATGAGGAACCGTCCGCGTTCCGCGAGGCTCTCGGCCGCGCCCGCGAGCCCTGCGGCGAGAACACCGAGGCTCCGGACCGAGGCGCCGAAGCTCCGGCCGAAACCATCTTCGTTCCACGTGGAACGGGATGCCGCGTGGGCGGGCTCGGTCGTGGCTCGAACCGGAGCGCATGTCGAAGGCCTCCGCATGTCCGCGCTCCACATGAGTCGCGGTGCCGGGAGTGCCGGTCATGAGTTGGCTCGGCCTGAAGAGGTCGCGGCGGCCATCGGCCATCCGCGCTCCGCATGAACCGTGATGCCGCGCGGGGCCGTTCGACTTCGACCTGATGAGCCGGCAGCTCCGAAGCAGCGAAGGCCGCTGCCCACGTTCCACGTGGAACGAGAGGTCATGCGAAGTGGCTCGAATCGGAGAACCCGATGTGGCGGATGACGGCGGGTCGTGTTCCACGTGGAACGCGAGGCCTCGCAGGTCGGCGCAGCACTGGCTCGAGCCAGCCACCGCGAAGGCCCTCCTCGCCCCACCCATGCGGCTACCCGAGCACGCGACACCGCACCTGCCGGAGCAACCGCGATTCGAACCAGGTGTCATGAGGACGGGGTGAAGCGCGCGGTACTCCACGCCGAACGAGGCACCGCGCATGACCACGCGGCCCCGGTTCGGAACCGTGCGCTCGAACCATGGGATGGAGCCGCATGTGTTCCACGTGGAACTCAGCGCCACGCATCTCCGTGCATGCGAGCCACGCGCGCATTCGTGCGTGGGAACCAATGCGCCTCATCGGTTCCACGTGGAACACGCCCTTCCCCGCATGCGCGGCTCGAACCAGCGCACGCGCGTGACCGGAGGCACCGCCCCGGGAACTCCAAGGCGCGCGCATCCGCGCACGCGTGGCTTGAACCGATGCGCGCCGCGGATGGCGTGCGTGCCCTTGTGCCCAGGTTCCACGTGGAACGCGAAGTCGCGCGCATGCGCGCCTCGAACCCATGCGTGCGCGCCGCCGGATGTGGTGGCCGGGTTCCACGTGGAACGCGAAGTCGCGCGCATGCGCGCCTTGAACCCATGCGTGCGCGGCGCCGGATGCGATGACCGTGTTCCACGTGGAACTCGAAGTCGCGCGCATGCCCTGAACCGAAGCCGGCGCCATGTGCCGATGCACCATGGATGCAGCCGGCTGCGTTCCACGTGGAACGCGAAGCCGCGCAGGTCCGCGCAACCGCGGCGCGCACCGGTGTGCCCATGTGCTGGATGCGGCCGGCGGCGTTCCACGTGGAACGCGTGGTGATGGCCAACGCATCAGCCACGGCCTGGACCGGGGCACATGAGCAAGGTGAAGGCGCCTGCGTTCCACGTGGAACGCCTACGCCGCACACGCTTGCGGCCGTGGCGTGAACGGATGCGCGTGAGCACGCTTGAGGCGTCCGCGTTCCACGTGGAACTCAGCGCCTCATGACCTCGCGACCACGCATGGCTTGAACGGATGCGCGTGAGCGCACGCGGTGTCCGCGCTCCACGTGGAGCGCAGCGCCGCATGACCTCCCGACCGCGCGTGGCCTGAACAGATGCGGGTAAGCACGGGTGAAGCGTCCGTGTTCCACGTGGAACTCCGTGCCCAAGGCCTTGCGACCGTGGCTCACCTACACCGATGCGCGTGAGCGCGCGCGAGGCGTCCGCGTTCCACGTGGAACTCAGCGCCGCATGACCTCGCGACCGGCCTGACTTGAAGCACCTGTCATCGGTTCGCGTGGAGCGTCCGCGTTCCACGTGGAACTCCACGCCCCGGGGCCTTGCGACCGTGGCGTGCATCGATGCGCGTGAGCACGCACGAGGCCTCCGCGTTCCACGTGGAACTCAGCGCCACATGACCTCGCGACCTCGCGTGGCCTGAACAGATGCGCGTGAGCATGGGTGAAGCGTCCGCGTTCCACGTGGAACTCAGCGCCGCATGTCTTCGCGACAGTGCACGACCTGAAGTGCCGCGCGTCGGTTCGCGTTCCACGTGGAACTCCCCGCCCAAGGCCTTGCGACCGTGGCTCGCACCGATGCGCGTGAAGGCCTGCACGGCGCGACCTGCGTTCCACGTGGAACGCGTGGCCGCCTCGCTCCCGCCACGGCGTCCCGAAGTAGCCGCGCCAATGGCTCCCCACACCTGCTCGGACTCCACCCGGAACGTGATGCCTCACGTACCCACGCGGCTTCGGTTCGACCCGGAGATGTGATGCGCGAGATGTCGTCACCGCGTTCCACGTGGAACGCGATGCGCCTTCATCGCTGCGCTTCTTCGGTGCCTCCCGACGCCGCGCATGAAGGCGACGTACGGCACGAAGACCAGTTCCACGTGGAGCGCGCCACGGCACTCGTCGTTCCGGCAATCGCTTCAGACCATCGCTCCGGTGTGGCGGGTGAAGACGCGGGCGATGGGCGCTCAGCGGTTCAGTTCCTCGGCTTCAACGAGCGCTTCAACGCGTGCCACGGACGGACCCGGCACACGGTCATCCGCCACGAACGCGGTGGCCCGATCCCCACTTCAGCGGCGCATCGATGTCCGTGTTCCACGTGGAACGAGCCCATCGCTCGCGGCACTTCGATGACGGACCCGAGGACTCGAACCAACGGCGATGAGGTGATGCTGCGCGAGCCGCGTTCCACGTGGAACAAACGCCGCCCCATCCACATGCCGACGTCGGTGGGCGTCGGCATCACGTGCGAAGAGAAGCGGAGTCGCTTCGCGTTCCACGCGTGGAACCACCACCGCCATCGCAGACTCTGCTGCGCCCCCAAACCCCCACCGGCGTGGATGAAAGGAAGGTCGCCGCGGCTCGCGTTCCACGTGGAACCCGGTGCCGTCACGGTCCACTCCTGCGCACGCGGCAAGAGACGGTCGAGTCGCCTCGCGTTCCACATGGACCCCGCTGCCGTCACAGTCCACGCACGCGCGCGACGAAACAGTCGAGTCGCTTCGCGTTCCACCTGGAACCAACACCAGTGCGTTGGGGGTCGGCTCACGCCGGGGCCCACCAGGCCACCGTCGTCTCGTCGACGTGAGCCCCCGGCCTCATCGTTGACGGAGTCCCCCGCGTCGGCTCACCTCGAAGGCCGATGCTTCAGCGCTCTTCTCCGCCCGCACCTCCGACAGATGACGAGCTGCACTTCCGCACCTTCGCCGCGGCGATGCCGCAGATTGTCTGGACCGCCACCGCCAACGGCAACACCAACTACTTCAACCCCGCCTGGCATGCCTTCACCGGTCTGCCCACGAGCCTCATCGGCTCGGCGGCATGGGACGCCGCGCTCCATCCCGATGAGCTCGCCTCCGTCGTGAGCGCGTGCCTCCAGGCCGAGTCCACCGGCGCGCCCTACTCGCTCGAGCTGCGCCTCCGCCGCGCGGACGGCACCTTCCGCTGGCACCACGCCCAGTCCATGCCGGTGAAGAACCCTGACGGCTCCGTCCGCTTCCGGCTCGGCACCGCCGTCGACATCCATGAGCAACGACTCGCGCGCAGCAGACTCGAGGACAGCGAGCAACGGCTCGCCCTGGCGCTCGAGTCCTCTCACCTGGGCACCTGGGACTGGGACATCGCCACCGACTCGCTGCGCTTCGACCCGCGCGGCGAGCAAATCTTCGGCATGGCGCCGGACTCGTTCCGCGGCACCTTCTACAAGGACTTCATCCAGTTCGTTCACCCCGACGACCGCGCTCGCGTCATCGCGCATGTCGACGCCAGCATCCGCGAGCGCACCACCTACCGCCTCGAGTTCCGCACCATCTGGCGCGACGGAGGCATCCACTGGGTCCAGGCCATCGGCCGCGCGTACTACGACGCTGCCGGCGTGCCCTCGCGCATGGCCGGCACCGTCGCCAACATCGACGAGCGCAAGACGCACGAGGAGCGCTTCGAGCACATCGTGCAGACCACCGGACTCGGGCTCTGGTACTGCGACCTGCCGCTCGACGTCATCGCCTGCAACGCCATCTACCGCGCGCAGCACGGCCTCCCCTCCGATGGCCCGGTGACGCTCGAGATGATTCGCCGGCAAATCCATCCCGAGGACCGCGCGCTCGTGGCCAAGGCGGTCCGCCTCGCCATCGACGAGCAGGCGCCGTACGACCTCCGCTTCCGCGTGCTGCGCTCCGGCGAGGTGCGGTGGATTCGCAGCCAGGGTCGCGTCTTCTGCGATGCGCACGGACGGCCGAAGCGCTTCGACGGAATCACGCTCGACGTCACCGCCGAGCAGCAGCTGCAGGAGTCCCTGCGCCAGACGCTGCACGAAAAGCACGAGTCCCTACAGACGCTCGAAGTGGTGAACGCGGTGGGCCAGACGCTCGCCGCGGAGCTCCAGCTCGAGAAGCTGGTGCAGAGCGTGACGGACGCGGCGACGCGGCTGTGCCGGGCCGCGTTCGGCGCGTTCTTCTACAACGTGCTCAATGAGCGCGGTGAGTCGTACATGCTGTACACGCTCAGCGGCGTGCCGAAGGAGGCCTTCGCGAAGTTCCCCATGCCTCGCTCGACGCCGGTGTTCGAGCCGACGTTCAAGGGCACGGGCATCGTCCGCAGCGATGACATCACGAAGGACCCACGCTACGGACAGAACCCACCGCGCCGTGGGATGCCCGAGGGACATCTTCCCGTGCGCAGCTACCTCGCGGTGCCCGTGGTCTCCCGCTCGGGTGAGGTGATTGGCGGGCTGTTCTTCGGCCACCCGACTCCGGGCACCTTCACGGCTCGCGAGGAGACGCTCGTCGCGGGGCTCGCGGCGCAGGTGGCGGTGGCCATGGACAACGCGCGGCTGTTCCAGCGCGCGCAGGACGCCATCTCCGCGCGCGACACGTTCCTGTCCATCGCCTCGCACGAGCTGCGCACGCCGATTACGTCCATGAAGATGCAGGCGCAGTACATGCGCAGACGCATCGCCGCCGGAGACCCGGCCGCCTTCGAACCCGAGCGCGTCACGCGGCTCGTCGAGCAGACGGAGCGCTCCATCGGCAGGCTGAGCCGGCTCGTCGAAGACATGCTCGACATCTCGCGCATCGCCATGGGGCGGCTGAACATCCAGCTCGAATCGGTGGACCTCGCCGAGCTCACGCACGACGTGGTGGAGCGCTTCCGGCAGCAGCTCACCGAGGCGGGCCATGCGCTCGACGTGCGACTGACGTCTGGCATTGTCGGCCGGTGGGACCGTTACCGGCTGGAGCAGGTGCTGACGAACCTGCTCACCAACGCGCTCAAGTACGCGCCGGGCACGCCGCTGAAGGTGACGGCGCAGGCGATGAACAGCACGGCCGTGCTCGAGGTGGAGGACCGGGGGCCAGGCATCGCGCCGGAGTTCCAGCACCGCATCTTCGAGAGGTTCGAGCGGCTCGTCGGTGCCAGCGAGGTGAGTGGGCTCGGGCTCGGACTGCACATCGCGCGGCACATCGTGGAAGCACACGGAGGCACGCTTCGGGTGCGAAGTGCACCCGGTGAAGGCGCGTGCTTCATCGCCGAGCTTCCCGTCGCGGGACCTCCGGAGGGTGCGAGTCCGGCGAATCAGTCACGGACCGGTGCGTGACAGCGTGGGAGCCATCGCGCGCGACGCCGTGCTTCCCTTCGCGCGCGGGCTCGATGTTCCACGACGCCACATCTCCCCGGCGCTTCATCAGAGTGCGAGCCCGGCGAATCTGTAGCGGCCCGGTGCGTGACACCTTCGGTGAGGCATCTCTCGGGGACAACGCAAGACTCCGCGCGCCGTTCCCGACGCGGGCTCGAGCCTCATCGGACTGACGAGCAAGCGACGACGCTTCGCTTCACGTCAGGCTCGACACCCCATCGCACCGACGCGCCGGACACGGGGCGCCACCCCGCCCTCCCCTTCCGCGTACAAGCAGTTGCTCGTACGGGCACATGGCCTCAGGTCCGAGCCATGTGCCTCACTGCGTCCGCGCGTCTCTCGCTCCGCATGGACCGGAGTCATGCACGATGTTCCGCGTGGAACCGGCGGTCGGTCCGTCAGCGTTCCGCGTGGAACAGGTAGCCCGTGGCGAGCTGGTACAGCTCCCGCTCCAACAAGCCGCCCTCGAGCAATTCGGGCTGCTCGGTGACAGCCTTGTGGGTCAGCGCTTCGAGCGACGTCTCGATGATGACCGCGGCGACGGCGGGCTGCAGGCCTCTCGGCAGACGGCGCGCATGCGTGCGGAGGAAGCGCTCGATGAGCTCGGTGATGCGGCGGTTCGTGTCCATCACCTCGGCGATGCGGCCCACGCGCGGCACCTGCTCGAAGAGGAGTTTGTGGAGTTCGGGAGAGATGCGGTGCGTGTCCACGCCGACGCGGATGATGGCTCGCAGCCCTTCCTCGAGTGAGGCGTTCTTCAAGTTGGCGAAGGCCTCCTCCGCGACCTGCACCAGCTCACCCGTGTGCCGTTCGATGAGCGCGGCGACCAGTGCTTCCTTGCTCGGGAAGTATTGGTAGAGCGAGCCCACGCTCACGCCGGCCCGCTCGGCGACGCGCGCGGTGGTCGTCTTCTCGTAACCGTGCTCCACCAGAACCTGAGCCGCCGCTTCGAGCAGCGCGTCCACCGTCGCTCGCGAGCGCGCCTGACGCGGGAGTTTCCGAGGGGTTGTGTCGATGGAATGCATGCGCGCCTCGCGTTCCGGAATGCGAATACCGAATGTGACGAAACCTTCGCATATTGCCTCCCGCTTCAACAACGGAGGCACGCATGGACGGTCGCGGTACGTCGGAAGCTCGGAAGAACGGCAGCAAGGTGGTCCTGGTGACGGGTGCATCCTCCGGCCTGGGCCGGGCCACGGCGGCTCGGCTCGTCGCGCGCGGTCATCGCGTCTACGGCACGAGCCGCCAGCCCTCGGGTGACTCGGGCTGGCCCATGCTCGCGCTCGACGTGTGCTCGGATGAGTCGGTGAAGGCGTGCGTCGGCGAGGTGCTCGCTCGCGAGGGGCGCATCGACGCCCTCGTCAACAACGCGGGCTACGCGTTCATCGGCGCGGTGGAGGAGACGAGCCTGGAGGAGGCTCGCGCGCAGTTGGAGACGAACTTCTTCGGTGCGCTGCGGATGATGCTGGCGGTGTTGCCGTCGATGCGGGAGCAGGGCGCGGGGCACATCGTCAACGTCAGCTCGCTGTCGGGTGTGGCGGCTCCGCCGTTCCTCGGTGCGTACGCGGCGAGCAAGCACGCGCTGGAGGCGATGTCCGAGGCGCTCGCGCACGAGCTGCGCGGCACGCGACTGCGCGTCACACTGCTGGAGCCGGATGGCATGCGCACGAGCATCGGGTTCCATCATCCGCGCGTCGAGCGTCCAGACCTTGCCATCCGGAGGAAGCGACTGGTGTCACTGCTGGAGCGCGCGACGCGGGAGGACGGGAGCGACCCGGACGTGCTGGCCCGTATCGTGGAACAGGTCCTCGACGACAGCGCGCCGCCGTTGCGCATCGTCATCGGCGAGGGGGCGAAGCGGCTCATCGAAGCCCGCCGCACGTTGCCGGAAGCGGAGTTCGGCAGACTGCTGGCCACGGCGCTCCAGCTCGACGGCGACACGGCTACGGCCTGAGTGGAGACGCCGATGACGGGACTGTCCTTCACGATTGCCACGGAGCTCGCCGCGATTGCCGACCCTCGGCATGCGCGGATGCTCGCGGACTACACCGTGCAGCGCGAGGCGATGCTCGGAGTCATCCGGATTGGAGTCGAGGGTACGGAGGGTTTCTGGGAGCGCCACGACGGAGGCGATGAATTGCTCGTCCTCGTCTCCGGTCGCATGACGATGACGCTGCGTCCGTCGAGCGGTCCGGACCAGGCGCATGAGCTGGGCCCCGGAGATGCACTGCTGATTCCGAGGAGCGTCGCGCACTCCGCGCGGCTGCACACGCCCGAGGTCCACATCCTCTTCGTCACGCCCCGCGAGGGGAACGAGGCGTGGACCGAACATCCCGAGGGAAAGCGTCGGCACTGAGCCAGGCATCCCGGGCCTCCGCCGTCATGCGAAGGCCCGGGCCCTCCCCTACTCCTTCGTGAACACCGCGACCTGGCGCTCCGCTCCGGAGAACGGGAGCCGGTACGCCCGCGCGGACACGACGCGCAGTTGCCGCTCCGCCGCGCGCGCCTTCAGCTCATCATCCGTCTGCGCCTTGCCGAGCATCGCCACCACGCGCCCGCCCGGCGCCACGTACGCCGGCGCCAACGCGAGCCAGTCCGGCAGGTCCATGAACGCTCGCGCAATCAGCAGCTCCGCGCGCGGAATCCCCTCCGCGTCCGGATTGCCCTCCGCGCGCGCGTGCAGTCCGCGCACGCCCTGCAACCCGAGGCTCGCCGACGCCGCCTTGATGAACGCCACCTTCTTCCCCACCGCGTCCACCAGCGTCACGCCCAGCGACGGCAGCGCCAGCTTCAGCGGCAGTCCCGGGAAGCCCGCGCCCGCTCCCAAATCCAACAGCGTCGCCGCCCCCGTCACCTCGGGCAGCACCGCCAGCGAGTCCAGGAAGTGCTTCTCCAGCACCTCCTCCGGCGCGGTAATCGCCGTGAGGTTCACCTTCGCGTTCCACTTCAGCAGCTCGGCCATCAGCCGCTGCAGGCGAGGCCCCACGTCCTCCGGCACCGTCACGCCCAGCGCCCGGCTCCCGGATGCCAGCAGATCTACGAACCGCGCGTTATCCACAACGCCTCCAC
Organism: Pyxidicoccus sp. M6; assembly: GCF_055568925.1. Lineage (NCBI taxonomy): Bacteria > Pseudomonadati > Myxococcota > Myxococcia > Myxococcales > Myxococcaceae > Pyxidicoccus > Pyxidicoccus sp. M6. The sequence continues at coordinate 13,329,588 of NZ_CM145714.1, forward strand.
GGCCAACATGTCCACAAACCCCTGGAATCACTCAGGCTACGAGCGTCTCCAGAATTTCCCACACGTTATCCACAGCCCGGTTCCTGATCACTCCACCGGCTGTCCACAGCTCCCGGACGCCCCGCTGCCCCGCTTCAGCGCCACCAGCAGCAGCGACACCGCGGCCGGCGTCAGCCCCGGAATCCGCTTCGCCTGCCCCACCGTCCCGGGCCTGTGCGCCGTCAGCTTCTCCACCGCCTCCGAGCTCAACCCGCGCACGTCCCGGAAGCAGAAGCCCTCCGGAATCCGCCACCGGTCCGTCGCCTCCGCCTCGCGCGCCGCCGCCCTCGCCGCCTGGGCGATGTAGCCCTCGTACTTCACCTCCACCTCCACCTCCTCGGCCACGTCCTCCGGCAGCGCCGGCCAGTCCACCCTCCCCTCCCCCAGCTTCGCGTACGACTCCTCGGGACGCCGCAGCCGCATCGCCAGGCCCGTGCGCTTCAGCCGCGCCACCTCTTCCGCCACCGTGCGGGCACGAGCCTCCGCGCGCTCCAGCGCCTCGCGGGGCAACAAACCCACGCGGTGCCCGTGACGCGCGAGCCGCAGGTCCGCGTTGCCCTCGCGCAGCTTCAGCCGATGCTCCGAGCGGCTGGTGAACATGCGGAACGGCTCGTCCACGCCCTTCGTCACCAGGTCATCCACCAGCACCGCGCCGTGCGCCTCGTCGCGGCCGAGCAACAGCGGCGGCTCGCCCTTCACCGCGAGCGCCGCGTTGATACCGGCCCACAGTCCCTGGAAGGCGGCCTCCTCGTAGCCCGAGGTGCCGTTGAGCTGCCCCGCGAAGTACAGGCCTGAAATCGCCTTCGTCTCCAGCGTGGACTTGAGCTGCGTGGGCGGCGCGTAGTCGTACTCGACCGCGTAGCCGTAGCGGACCACCTCCACCTTCTCCAGGCCGGGAATGGTGCGCAGGAAGGTGAGCTGCACGTCCGCGGGCAGGCTGGTGGACAGGCCCGCCGGGTACACCAGCGGCGACGTGGGGCCTTCCGGCTCGAGGAAGACCTGGTGCCGCTCGCGCGCGGCGAAGCGCACCACCTTGTCCTCCAGCGACGGGCAGTAGCGCGGGCCGCGGCCGACGATTTCCCCCTGGTACAGCGGCGAGCGGTGCAGGTTGTCGCGCAGCACCTGGTGCGTCTGCACCGTCGTCGCGGTGATGCCGCAGACGACGTCGGGATGCCGGGGGAACGGCGCGCCCGAGGCAACCTCCACCTTCGTGCGCCAGGAGAACGGGCGCGGCGGGAAGTCTCCGGGCTGCGGCTCCACCGCGTCCCAGTCGATGCTCTCGCGAGCGAGCCGCGCAGGAGTCCCCGTCTTGAAGCGGCCCAGCGAGAAGCCGAGCGCGCGCAGCGAGTCGGACAGGCCGCGAGCCGCGTCGTCACCGAGGCGCCCGCCGACCTCCTTCTTCTCGCCCACGTGCATCAGCGCCTGGAGGAAGGTGCCGGTGGTGAGCAGCACCGCGGAGGCCCGCACCTGCGTGCCGTCGCCCAGCACCACGCCCGACACTCGGCCACCCTCGGCGACGACGGTGGACACTTCACCTTCGAGCACCGTGAGGTTCGGCTGCGAGAAGAGGACGGCGCGCATCCCGGCGGAGTACGCGTCGCGGTCGCACAGCACGCGCGTGGCCTGCACGGCCGGGCCCTTGGAGGCGTTGAGCGTCTTGAAGTGCGTGCCGGCCGCATCCGCCGCGCGCCCCATCTCTCCGCCGAGCGCGTCCAATTCGCGCACGAGGTGGCCCTTGGCGGTGCCACCGACGGCGGGGTTGCAGCTCATCACCGCCGCGCGGTCCTTCTTGAGGGTGAGGCCCAGCGTGGCCAGTCCCATCCGAGCGCAGGCGAGCGCCGCCTCGCAGCCCGCATGGCCCAGGCCCACCACGATGACGTCGTATCGGAGTCCCATCGCTCACGAGGGTCGCCTAAGAGCACCGGTGCCTGACAGCGCCCCGGCGTCCATGTTGGCACCCGGGCACCCTGGCTCCGCGCGCCGCGACCTTTCCGCGCCTGGGTATGTCTCCGGCGCGCGGGCTTGGCAAGCAAAGGCCTCGCGCCGGGGACGTTCGATGCTGGAGAGGTCCGCTCCTGGTGGGATGACGGGCAGGCGAAGGCCCGCCATTGGCGGTGAGCTTGCGGCGGAACGAGCCCCCTCCCCTCCCCTGCCCTTCCTCGCTGATGCGGACCGCGACCTGGCTCGCGCCCATGGGCCGCGGCTCCATTCAGCCAGCCACGGCCCGCAGGTAGCGCTCGAACGAGGCGACCACGGCCGCGCGCCCGCCCCCGAGGATGTTGCGCCCCCACGTGTAGCCGAACACGTCCTCGAAGTCGTAGGGCCGCAGCCGCTCGCGCATGCTCCGCACGTCGCTCGGCTTCATGGGGATGCAGTTGGGATAGCTGTACATGAAGGTGACGTGGCGCCGGTCGGACACGACCTGCAACGCGTCACCGGGGAACAGCGCCCCGCCGGCGCGAGGCCCCCGCTTCCAGTGCAGCGCGGTGCTGCCCGGGAAGTGGCCACCGCAGCGGATGAGCGTGACGTCCTCCGAGAGCCGGAGCACATCCCCACTCCAGAACCGGATGTTCGCCGACGGTCTGCGCACCCATTCCCTGTCGGCCTCGTGCAGCAGGACGGGCACTCCGCCCAGCGCCTCGCTCCACTCCACCATCGACGTGTAGAAGTGCGGATGCGAGATGACCATCTGGTCCACGCCCCCGCGCGCCTTCAGCGCGGCGACTGCTTCATCGGTGACGAGGCTGATGCACTCCCAGAGCAGGCGGCCCGCGTCCGTCGGCAGGTGCAGCGCCCGCTGGGGAATGGCGAAGTCCGACGGGAGGCTGAGGCCCAGCAGGCCCGCGTCCTCCTCGATGCGCAGGGTGTACTTCCTCGCGAGGGCCTCGTGCGTCGTCCAACGCTGGCCGTTCCAGCCCACGTACTGGCGCTCGTCCTCGCATACGGGACAGTGCTCGGGAGGCGTGGGCGTCTCCGCGTACTGCGTGCCACAGGTCTCACACAGGTAGAGAGGCATGATGGGGGCTCGGATGGATGGGGAACATCAACGCGTCGCCGGAGCAGTTCCCTGCTGGAACAGCACCTGACGGGCCTCGGCGGACAGGTCCACCTTCTTCGAGTACACGTCCTCGACGGAGTCGTAGACGCGCTGGGTGGCGGGCCGCTGCTGGATGCGCTCGAACCAGCGTTCCACGTTGGGAAAGGCCGAGAGCGTCTGTCCGTGCGCCGCGTGCGGGACGACCCAGGGGTAACAGGCGATGTCCGCGATGGAGTACGCCCCACCCGCGATGTAGTCCCGGCCCTCGAGCCGGCGGTCGAGCACGCCGTACAGGCGTGATACCTCCCGCGTATAGCGCTCGATGGCCGAGGGCTGGGGCTCGGACGCGTAGACGCGGAAGTAGCCCGCCTGCCCTGCCATCGGTCCCAGTCCGGCGACCTGCCAGAACAACCACTGCGTGGCTTCGAGGCGGGCGCGGCCGTCCGCGGGCAGGAGCTGACCGGACTTCTCGGCGAGGTAGTGCAGGATGGCGCCGGACTCGAACACCGGCAGCGGCGCGTCCCCATGCAGCGGCGCGTGGTCGACGATGGCCGGAATCTTGTTGTTCGGAGAGATGGCGAGGAACGCCGGAGCGAACTGCTCCCCGGCCGAGAGGCGGACCGGGACCACTCGGTACGGGAGGCCGGTCTCCTCCAGGAACAGACGAATCTTCAGGCCATTCGGCGTGGGGCTGAAGTACAGGTCAATCATTCGGAAGCTCCGTGGCGTGGCCAGGTGTCGCGGTCACGATGGAGCTCAGACTAGGCAGGCGTTGGCCCGGCGATTGAGCCAGCTGTTGCGATTCTCACCAGGCCAATGACGTGGCCCATGGAACACGGAGCCGGCCAGGCAGGCCAGCGGGCCCACGGCGGCTCTGCATTCGGGGACGAGAAGGTTTACGGGAGCGCACGAGGCAGGCAGTGGGAGGGGTTGAGGCTCTGCCTGCCTCGCGCGCACCGGCCGTCCTCCGGAAGGCCGAGCCAGTCCTGCTGGCTGCGTCCCCCCGGCCTGGGCGGCGTCTTGAAATGTTCGCGGGACGGTCCGGGTGCGGCGTCGCCCTCCCCTGGTGGGCGACACACCTGCCGTCAGTGCGGCCCCGAAGGTCCGCCCGCGCTGGCACACGCTCCGGTTTCCCCCTGCACCGGAAGGCACGTGCGCCGTCTCCACGCGAGGCTTCCCCGGCCCGCGCGGCGAGAGTCTGGTGTCGCGCGACACGGAAGGTGGACCTGTCCGTGCGGTGAGGGCGCAACGGTGGACGCGAGCTCGGGCCTCAAATGGGTCCGACACCTCCGTGTGCGCGACGGGGATATGAATAGCCGAGGGGTCTGACATGCCGGCTGGCGCGGGGCCGGTACCCAGCGGGGTAGTCGGACAGCCGGGCTGTTCCATTTCCGCAACCGGTGTATGCGTGTTCGGACCTTCCCTCAGGGGTAGGCCGCCGCTATTTGCGTGGAATGGACGTTCCACTTCGCTCCGCCCCGCGCGGCACGCTCGGACTGGAGCTGCTGCTCGGGACGCTGACGGCCTTCGCCCCGCTGTCCATCGACATGTACCTGCCCGCGCTGCCCCGCATCGCGGAGGACCTTCATTCGAGCGCGTCGCTCATCCAGCTCACGCTGGCGTCGTGCTTCGCCGGCCTGGCGCTCGGTCAGCTCATCACCGGTCCGCTCATCGACCACTTCGGCCGCAAGCGTCCGCTCCAGCTCGGGCTGGTGCTCTATGTGCTGGGCTCGTTCGGCTGTGCGCTCGCGCCCAACGCGCCGGCGTTGGTGGGGTTGCGCTTCGTGCAGGCGCTCGGGGGCGCGGTGGCGCTCGTGACGCCGCGAGCGGTGGTCCGTGACTTGTGGTCCGGCGCCGAGGCCGCGCGGACGATGTCCCGGCTGATGTTGGTGGTGGGCGTGGCGCCGGTGCTCGCGCCGCTGCTGGGTGGGTTCGTGCTCGAGCACACGGGCTGGCGCGCCATCTTCCTGGTGCTGGCCGCCGTGGGCGCGCTGGCGCTGCTGGCGGTGGTGAAGGTGCTGCGCGAGACGGCGCCGCCGCGCACGGGGGCGCCACGGACGATGCGCTCACGGCTGGGCGAGCTGCTCGGGGACGCGGACTTCGTGGGCCCGGCGCTCGCGGGTGGCTTCGCGTACGCGGCGATGTTCGCGTACATCGCGGGCTCGCCGTTCGTGTTCATCTCGCTGCACGGCGTGAGGGCGCAGGACTTCGGCTGGTTCTTCGGCGCCAATGCGGTGGGGCTGGTGTCCCTGGCGCAGCTCAACCGCAAGCTGGTGAAGCACATCCCGCTGCACCGGCTGCTGCGGTTGGCGGTGACGCTGCACGTGCTGACGGCGGTGGGCGTGCTGGTGGTGTGCTGGACGGGGTTCCTCGGACTGTGGGGACTGGCCGGCGCGCTGTTCCTGTTCGTGTCGACGCTGGGGTTGGTGGGGCCGAACTCCGCGGCGATTGCGCTGGAGCGGCATGCCGCGCACGCGGGGCTCGCGTCGGCGCTGCTCGGCGCGTTGCAGTTCACCGCGGCGGCCACCGCGTCGTGGGCGGTGAGCGCGCTCAACGACGGCACCGCGTTGCCCATGGGCGGCGTGGTGGCCGGAGCGGCCGCGCTGGCGTGGCTCGCGGGCGTCTTCGGGCACCGGGCGCGCTCGAAGGAAGCAGGGGAGGGGAGCCAGGTGCAGCCCGCGCAGGGCGCCCAGCAGCGCACGGCGTGAGCGTGCCTCGCGTCACGGCTCCTCGTAGGGCCAGAAGCGGGCGCGCCTGCGCTCGGGCACGGCATCGCTGCCCGCGCCAACGGGGACGCTCAATGCCTGGACGAGGCGGAAGAGCCACTCGTGGGGCGGCTCGAACTCGCGCCCGGGGTGCATGAAGCCCTCATCATCCTGAATCACGATAGTCGGTGCATCTCCACTGTCGAGCCGGCGCGTCCACTCCTCATGAGAGGAGGCGGGGAGCACCTCCACAATCCATGGCTTATGGAGCAGCTCCGCCTTCGGCTTGAAGAGCTTCGCCTTCAAGGCGTCGAGCGCGCCCGAGGGCTCCTGGTGGTACACGGCCTCGACGCCGACCTGGACCGGGTACTCCGCCCAGGGTGCCGCGGCGGCGGAGAAGAGGGCCTCCAGCGTCTTGCGCGCCTTCGACTTCGAGACTCCCGCCTGCTCCACGGCCGGCAGCCACTGCTCGGGCGTCGGGGAGCCGAGCCCGACGCCACAGTCCTCCGTCGAGAGCGCCACCTCGAAGAAGAAATCGTCGATGCGGTCCGGAATCCAGAGCAGCTGCCCGTCCAGCCGACACGCGGACCAGCAGGTGGCGTCCTTCGCGCACCACAACTGCCAGTCCCCCTTCGCAGCCTGGGGCACCAGGCCCTTCAGCCATCCCGCGACGATGGCTCGGGCCCGCTCGACGGACAGGTCCTTGCGACGAAGCTCCTCGAGGATGCGAGCGGCGGACTCGTGGCTCCGGAAAGGCCGCGTGGGCAGCCAGCGCGGCGCCTCCGGCACCCAGGCGGGCCGGTTGAGGAGCCGTCCATCCGGAGCGACCTGAGCGGGCTCCAGCCACTCGCCCGCGTTCACGTCGTACACCTCGAGCCGGCCGGCCTCGATGTCGAGGACGAACCAGGTGAGGAACTGCACCCGGCTGTACTCGTCGTCCGGAGTGAACCAGGGCGCCCAGCCGTCGTCACGCGCATGGCGCATGGGCAGGTTGCGCCACCCCCAGGGCGCGGCGACGAACTTCTCCGCCACGCCCTTCAGCCCGCCGTACCGTCGCAGCAGGCGCAGCAGGAAGACGCCCAGGACCTCGGGCACGCCATCGTCGGAGACCTCGACGCCGCGCCAGCGCTCCCGGGTTCCCACGGCGAGAATCGCAGGCTCACTCATGTCCTGAATCTCGCACGGGGCAAGGGTTGGAAGCACATCCCGGTTGCATCTGGCATGGTGCGGCCATGGCATCCACCACCCGCATCGTTCAAGGCCCCGCGGGCCGGCTCGCCGTCACCGACTCCGGTGAGGGAGGGACGCCCGTCCTCTTCGTCAACAGCAACGCCGGCAGCCGCGAGCAATGGTCCGCGCAGCAGGCGCACCTGAAACAGCGCTCCGTGTCCTTCGACCTGCGCGGCATGGGCGAGTCCGACCTCGACCCGAAGGGCCGCTACGGCGCGGTGGACATGGCCGCGGACGTGAATGCAGTCGCGGACGCACTGGGCCTGAAGCGCTTCGTCCTCGTGGGGCACAGCTATGGCGGCACGGTGGCGGGGGAGTACGCCATCCGCTGGCCCGAGCGCCTCGCGGGGCTCGTCTTCGTGGACACGGCGGGCACGATGCCTCCGCTGCCTCCGGAGCAGCTCGCCTGGTTCCGCGACGGCATGCGCTCGGAGAAGTACCGCGACTTCATGGACGCGTGGTTCGCGCCCATCCTGAAGAACGCGAAGCCGCGCACGCACGAGCTGGTGATGCGCTGGCTGCACGCAACGCCGCGCGAAGTCGTGATGGGCGCGATGGAGAGCATCCTCACGTACAACTCGGACCGCGTCTTCGAGCACTACAAGGGGCCCGTCGACACGCTCGTCGTGGATGCCTTCATCCAGCCCCATGCCTATCACCTGCTGTACCCGTGGATTCCGCACACGGTCTTCACCGGCGTGAGCCACTGGCTGATGATGGACGAGCCCGAGAAGTTCAACGCCGAGCTCGACAAGGCCCTCGCGAAGATGAAGTGACGGGCGTCACAGCTCGCCCGAGTCGAACACGGTGACGGGCTGGTCCGGCTGACGCGCGTCCTGGCCCACGAGCTTGAAGCGCACGGTGGAGTGCGAGCCCCTGTCACGCACCTCGACGAGCCCCACGTTGAGGGCGTTGTAGGGGTTGTGGTCCGCACCGCCGACGCCAGACATCCGCACCAGTCGGGCCGCGGGGCCGTCCTCCAGCTTGAGCAGCAGCTCCGCGCGAGGCAGGTGTCCTGCCGCCCACGCGGAGAAGCCGTGCGTCACGTGCGTCACCGCGCTGGAGGTGAACTGGTACAGCTGTCCCGGGTTGTCGTCACCGAGCCAGTCGATGGCGAACGCGCAACCCAGGTGCACGTCGCCACTGAGCAGCACGATGCGCTGCGAGGGACACCGTCGCTGGTGCGCGAGCAGCAGCGCGAGCAGCCTGTCCCGGTCCGGAAGGTTCCACGGATGCGTCCATCGGTCCCGAGCGTCGGCGCGATGACTGCGCAAAAGGGAGATGGCCGCGGACGCCCATGACGGCACGTACACCACGGGCACGCTGAGCATGAGGAACACCGCGCGGCTGTCGCGGTGCGAGTCCAGCCACGAGGACAAGCGCGCGAGCTGCGAGGGCGAGTACACGCGAGGATGCTCGCCGCCCCTGCGCTGGCTGCGCAGGTCCATGGCGTAGAAGCCGGTGTTGCCGTAGTCGAAGCTGAAGTCGAACGCGTCAGGAGGCGTACCGGCGCAAGGCCCGAGCACACGAGCGCTCTGATAATCGTGGTACGCCGAGCGGGCACCGTGGTGGAGCCGCTGCCACTCGGCGTTGGAGTGCTCGGGCTCAGCGCCCCAGTTGTTCACCAGCTCGTGGTCATCGAGCATGGGCCACGAGGCGTAGTCCGCTTGCAGCGAGCGCCAGCCAGGGAGGTCCCAGAACTGCCGGTAACGGAGCTGGTACAGCCGCCGCACCTCCTCGGTCGAGCAATCCAGCAGCCGGGTCCGCCCCGGGGGAGCCACGTCGCGGAAGTACTCGGGAGAGAACAGGGACACAGGCTCGGGCTCGTCCACGTAGACCTGGTCACCCCCGAACAGCAGGAAGCGCGCATCGTGCGACTCCAGCGCGCGGCGGGTGGCCTCAAGCATGGCCGAGGAGAGGGGATGCACCTCACCCGAAGGCGTGAAGGGCTGGTGGCAGCTCAGCAGGCCGAAGGTGAAGGCGGCGGGAGTGTCCTCCGAACGCGCGGGCAGCGTCTCGAAGCGGCCTTCACCGATGAGGACGTTGTCGGATTCGCGAGTGATGCGGAAGCCATGGCGCCGCAGGGGCGAGAGCGGCGGCTCACCGGGGAAGTCATGCGGGTAGAGCAGGGTGCCCGTGCCATCCGAGTCCGCACTCGGTGCGAAGTGCCACACCACGGAGCGCCGAGTCCCGTCACCGTCAAGCGGCCAGACTTCCAGCCGATGCGGCCCTGGAACATCCGAGCGCAGCCACAGCCGCACCTGGCCCGGGCCCACCGCGCCGGGTGCCACAGCGCACGAAAAACGAGGAGAGGGCAGGGCAGGGCGGGACATGCCCCGTGAATCCTAGACGCGGGGCGGCGGCGAAACGCTCCGTCTGCCCCGGTCCGACACATACCGGTCAATGCAGGTCTACGGCTGCGCTACCGCTGCAGAATCGACTGCACGGACTTCGCGCGCTCCTCGGCGGTGCGCTTGTCTTCCTTCAGCGAGAAGGGCACCTCGAGGCCGCGCTGCACGGCGGGGCGCTCCGCAATCGCCTTCAGCCACCGTTGCAGGTGTGGCAACCCATCCACCGAGACACCCGCCCAGTCATGCACGCGCACCCACGGGAAGGTGGCGATGTCCGCGATGCTGTAGTCGCCCGCGAGGTACTCGCTCTCCTTCAGCCGCGTATCGAGCACCGTGTACAGCCGCCGCGTCTCGTTCTGGTAGCGGTCGATGGCGGGCTGAAGCTTCTCCGGGAAGTAGCGGAAGAAGACGTTGGCCTGTCCCTGCATGGGGCCCACGCCGGCCATCTGGAACATCAGCCACTGGATGACGCGCGAGCGGCCCTTCACGTCCGTGGGCATCAGCTTGCCCGTCTTCTCCGCGAGGTACAGGAGGATGGCGCCGGACTCGAAGACGGCGAAGTCCCCAGCGTCCCGGTCGACGATGGCGGGGATGCGCCCGTTCGGGTTGATGCGCAGGAAGTCCGGCTGCTTCTGCACACCCTTGCCGATGTCCACCGCGTGCACGGTGTAGGGCAGGCCCAGCTCCTCCAACGCTATCGATACCTTGTAGCCGTTGGGCGTCGTCCACGTGTAGAGGTCAATCATAGGTGCGCGTCCTGATAACGGGGGGCCGCGGCCCGCGCCGCATCATGCGCGCGCCACGGTTCAGCGGAGTGACTCCTCCAGGACGCGCCAGCGCGTGTCCACCCAGGCGCGCAGGTACGCCACCTCGCCCGCGAAGTCGTTCATGTCGGTGCGCCCGCTCCAGCGAGGGAAGGTCTTGTACTCCGCGCCCCAGCGCGCCTCGTCCTTGAGCGCCGCGGGGCCCAGCTCGCGCGCGTACCCGTCGATGAGCCCGAGCACCACGTCCCGGCTCAGCGGTCCCTGGAGCAGGTCTCGGTAGCGCTCGCGCAGCGGGCCGGCGATGGCCGGGGCCTCGAGCATCCGGGAGAACACGAGGTTCTCCTGCGTGAAGGGGTACAGGTCCTCCGGCTGCAGGCGCATCGTGTTCCAGTCCTGCCCGAAGCTCGCGTCCAAATCCCATGGGATGAAGCGAAAGCGGGCCTCCGAACCCCGCGCCCGGAAGTGGTACGCGTTCTTCGCCACCGAGTCCTTCGTGTACGCGAGCGTGGACAGAATCCACCAGTCCTCGTAGTCGTGCGAGTCCATCCACTCGCCGCGCTCGGCGAGGAACTGCTCCGGTGTCGCGTCCGCCACGAAGGCGGTGAGCGCGTCGATGGTGCGGTACGCCTCGTCACCGTCCTCGGGCTTGCCGGACTTCTTCTCGTAGCCCTGGCGCAGCTTCACCTTCTGCAGCCCGAAGGAGTCCAGCCGCGAGAAGTTCGCGTCGCCGTCCACGGCCTTGAAGAGGTCCCCGCTCGAGTTCAGGCCATGCTTGGAGAGGTAGTCGCGGTCGATGTGGTCCATCACCGTGTAGAGGCCCTGGTACTCGCCATTCGCGTAGACGACGGCGCTGTAGGCCTGCACCGGGAGGTGGTCCGGCGACATGCGGTTCCACACCTCGAAGGCGAGCCGGGAGCGCATGTATGAATTGTCATTGAAGGGGCTGGTGAGCACGAGCTTGCGGCGGCCCCTGAAGCCACCGGCGTACGCGGGCTCGTCGAAGGTCTGCGCTCCGTCGAGGTCCACCGTGAGGCTGCGCTTGGGAAAGCTCAGCGAGGTGTCCCCGCGGTAGCGCGTCTCCGCGACGTAGCAGCGTCCGCGGTAGACGAATCGCGCCGGACGGTAGCCGTCGTCGTCCGGCAGCGAGGCCGACATGAAGATGTGGAACACCGGCAGGCCGTCCTCCTCGAGGTACGTGAAGGGGTCGGGTGCGCCGCCGGCGCGCGACTCGAAGCCGTTCACGAAGGAGGCACTGTCCGTGTCATCACACTCCGGCAGGGGGACGCTCCAGCCGCTCGGAGGCGCGCACGCCACGGCCGCCACACACAGCGTGAGCAGCAACGGCAGCATGCGCGCGAAGTGTCCGCCCCCGCTCCCCATCCACCCTCCCGTCCGTGCGGGAAGGTAGCCATCGCGGCGCGGCGCGGCAGGCCCGCTCCGGAGTCGCACCCGCACACCGGGGTTCCGTCCTGCCGATGACACTGTGTTGCAGTTGGGCCAGACAGGCAGGCGTGGCGAACGACAGAGCCCCGTGGCGCCACTCGGGCACCACGGGGCTCGGGGATTCTTCACACGGGTACGAGTCGCGTCACGGCGCGGCCGGCGCCTTCACGGAAGCCTTGGCCTTCTTCTCCGCGTTGGCGAAGTCACCCGCCTTCACCTGCATCACCTTCGCCCAGTCCAGGTGGCGCTCCATCGCCTTGCGCACGTCCTCGGGCTGGAGCTTCGCGAGCTTCTCTTCAATGGACGCATCGAAGGTCAGCGTGCGACCCAGGTACAGGTACCCGGCGAGCTGCCGGGCCAGGCCCCCATCCTGCGAGCGGGCCGCCTGCCGGTACTCCAGCAGACCCGCGCGAGCCTTCTCCAGCTCCTCCGCGGTGAAGCCCTTCTGCAGCGCGCGCGTCACCTCCTCGCGCATGGCCGCCTCCAGCCGCGTCGCGTTCTCCGGCGCGTAGATGGCGTACGTGATGAAGTTGCCCACCGCGTCGATGTCGCCCGCGTCGAGGCTGCTGCCCACGCCGTAGGACAGGCCGTCCTGCTGGCGGATGCGCGTGGCCAGCCGCGAGTTGAGGAAGCCGCCGCCCAGCACGAAGTTGCCGAGCATCAGCGCCGGCCAGTCCGCGTCGTCCTTGCGCAGCTTCAGCGACTGCCCGGCCAGGTAGTACGCGTTCGCCTTGTCCGGCGTCTCCAGTGCCACGACCTTCGCCCCGCCGTCGACGAAGACCTGCGGCACGCGCTTGAACGGCGCCGGGCTCTTCCAGTCGCCGAACAAGTCCCCGGCGAGCGCCACCACGTCCTTCGACTCGAAGTCGCCCACCACGGCCAGCTCGCCATTGGACGCGCCGTAGAAGGCCTTGTGGAAGGCGCGCACGTCCTCCAGCTTCGTGTCCTTGATGCCCGCGAGGCGCTCGTCGAACGTGGGCACGTAGTAGGGGTGGCCCTTCGGGTACTGCGCGGACATGGCGCGCCAGAAGGCGATGCTGCCCTGCGTCTCCGGCTCGCTGCGCTGCGACTCGAACGCGGCCAGCCGCTCCTGCTTCAGGAGGGCGAACTCGTTGGCGTCGAAGGCGGGCTCGCGGAGCACCTCGGCCATCAGCTCGAGCGCCTTGGGGAGGCTGGCGCGCGGGCACTCGATGGACACGGTGGCGCCGGAGACGCCGCCCTCCACGCCGACGCGCGCCTTGAGCTTGTCGAGCGCATCCTGGAGCTGCTGCCGCCCGTGCTTCGTGGTGCCGCGCATCAGCATGCGGCCCGCGTACTGCGCCGCGTTCGTCTTCCCGCTCAGCGCATCCCCCGTGCCCCAGCGCAGGTTGATGGCGACGTTCACCATCTCCCCGCGCGTCTTCTTGGGGAGCAGCGCGTACTTCATGCCGCCGGGCAGCTCGCCGCGCTGCACGCGCGCCTCGACGTTGGCGGGGGAGGGGTCGAAGACCTCGCCCTGCGCCACCGCCTCGCGGCCCTTGTAGCCCTCCATCATCTTCGCGATGTCCACCGGCGGCGGCATCTCCGCGCGGTCCGGCTTCGGCGTGGGGACGAAGGTTCCCAACGTGCGGTTGGACGGCTTGAGGTACGTGGCCGCCGCGCGAGTGACGTCCTCGGGCTTCACCGCCTCGATGCGGTCTCTGTGCAGGAAGAACAGGCGCCAGTCGCCGGTGGCGGCCCACTCGGAGAGCTGGATGGCGGCGCGCTCGGAGTTGTTGAGCGTGAGCTCGATGGACTTCATGAGCTGCGTCTTCGCGCGGTTGACCTCCTCCTCGGTGAAGGGCGTCTTCGAGGACTCCTCCACCGTCTTGAGGAACAGCTCGCGCGCGGCGGCCACGGGCTGGCCCTCGCGCAGCTCCACGGAGAAGGTGAGGATGCCCGGGTCCCGGAGTTGGAGGTTGGAGGCACCGGTGCGCGCGGCCTTCTTCGTCTCGACGAGCGCCTTGTAGAGCCGGCCGGACGGGTTGTTGCCCATGATGAGCGTGAGCACGTCGATGGCGGCGAAGTCCGGGTGGGCGCCCTCGGGCACGTGGTAGAGGCTGGTGAGGATGGACGTGTCGCCCACGCGGCGCAGGGTGACTTCGCGCTCGCCGTCCTGGACGGGCTCGGCGGTGTACGTGGCGGGCACGGGCTGCTCGGGCTTCTTCACCTTGCCGAAGGTGTCCTGAATCATGGACAGGGCCTTGCCTTCCTCGAAGCGGCCGGCGACGACGAGGAGCGCGTTATCCGGGCGGTAGTACTTCCGGTAGAAGTCCTGGAGCCGGTCGATGGGCACGTTCTCCAGGTCCGAGCGCGCGCCGATGGTGGCCTTGCCGTAGCTGTGCCAGATGTACGAGGCGGACATGACGCGCTCGAAGAGGATGCCGCGCGGGTCGTTCTCGCCGGACTCGAACTCGTTGCGGACGACGGTCATCTCGCTGTCGAGGTCCTTGCGGGCGATGAAGCTGTTGACCATGCGGTCGGCCTCGAAGCCGAGGGCCCAGCGCAGGTTGTCGTCCGAGGCGGGGAGCGTCTCGTAGTAGTTGGTGCGGTCCATCCAGGTGGTGCCGTTGGGACGGGCGCCGCGCTCGGTGAGGGCCTGGGGGACGTTCTGGGTGGTGGGCGTGCCCTTGAACATCAGGTGTTCGAGCAGGTGGGCCATGCCCGTCTCGCCGTAGCCCTCGTGCTTGGAGCCGACGAAGTACGTGATGTTGACGGTGACGTTGGGCTTGGTGGGGTCCGGGAAGAGGAGCACGCGCAGGCCATTGGGCAGGCGGTACTCGGTGATGCCCTCCACGCTCGTCACGGGAGCGGGCGCCGGAGCCGCCGCCTCGCTCTTCGCGGGCAGGGTGGCCGCGGGCATCGCGGTGGGAGCAGGAATCTGGGCCTGGGCGCATCCCAGGGTGGCGGCCAGGAGTGCGGCGGCCAGCAGGGAGAGCGGGGTACGACGCTTCATGCGGTCCTCGCGAGTCATCTGGAAGTGCACCGGCTTCTAACCCGACAGGGCCCGCCCGCCATCCCGAACGGCGCCAGTCCCGCCGGCCGGGCGTCCGTGGGGTGACAGCCGGGAGCGCGGGGATGGCCGTGTGACCCTACAGGTTCTGAACGGGATTGACGCCCCATGAGGTTGACTCCGGGTGGGGCCGACGTACCATGGGTGTTGCACCCGGCGGGTGCTCCGCGAATCGGTGGTGACCTGAGAGTCCGTGGACGGCGGTCCCGTGGGCCGGCGTCATGGGGCTCGTGCGTCTTGGCGTAGGACCTTACGGGTCTTCCGTGGCTCATCCACCGTGTCAGATGTGATTGGTAGGGTGCGTGACGTCCAACCGGAGAATGGACTTCGGAGGGAGGAGAGACAGATGGCGATGGCGACGGGTGGAGACCTGCTCATCCGGCAGGGTCTGCAGGAGCTGCATGAGGCGCATCAGGAGGTGCTGGCCGCCAATGCGGCGATGGACGCGAAGCTCGACGAGTTGGCGGGAGCCCTGGCCGACGTCCGGCAAGGTGTGGGCGAGCTGAGTCAGTCCGTGAAGACGGATCTGCAGAACATCAACAAGGTGCAGCAAGGCGTCGACGAGCTCAGGGAGAGTGTTGGCGTCGCGCACCAGCGAGTGGACTTGCTGAGCGAGGCCCTCAAGGAGGAGCAAGAGCGAGTCGATTCGCTGAGCGAAGCGACAAGGGAGACCCGCGAGCGCGTCGATGCGCTGAGCGAAGCGGCAAGGGTGACCAGCGAGCGCGCCGATTCGCTGAGCGAGGCCATCAAGACGACCAACCAGCGTGTGGACGCGGTCAGCGAAACGGTCGGCGTGCTGGGGCAGCGCGTGGACTCGCTGAGCGAGGCCGCGAAGATGACCAACCAGCGAGTGGACGCGGTCAGTGAAACAGTCGGCGTGCTGGGGCAGCGTGTGGACTCGCTGAGCGAGGCCGCGAAGATGACCAACCAGCGTGTGGACGCGGTCAGCGAAACGGTCGGCGTGCTGGGGCAGCGCGTGGACTCGCTGAGCGAAGCCGCGAAGATGACCAACCAGCGTGTGGACGCGGTCAGCGAAACGGTCGGCGTGCTGGGGCAGCGCGTGGACTCGCTGAGCGAGGCCGCGAAGATGACCAACCAGCGAGTGGACGCGGTCAGTGAAACGGTCGGCGTGCTGGGGCAGCGTGTGGACTCGCTGAGCGAGGCCGCAAAGATTGCCGACCAGCGCATGGATTCGCTGAGCGAAGCCGTCAGAACAACCAACCAGCGCGTGGACTCGCTGAGCGAGGCCGTCCAGAGGGCCCACGAGCGGGTCGATTCATTGAGCGAGGCAGGCAAGACAACCCGCCAGCGCGTGGATTGGTTGAGCGAAGCCTTCGGTGAAACGGACCATCGAGTGGATGCGCTCAGCAAGGATGTCAACGTGCTGCGCCAGGGCACGACCATGACGGACCAGCGGGTGACATCCCTCGGCAACACCGCTGAAGTGCTCGGAAAAGTACTCACCGGCACCACGCAATCCCTCCGCTCCACCAAGCTCACCCATGAGGGGTACATCGAGAAGATGGGCCGCATGCTGAACGACCTCGCGGAGCATCAGACCCACGACCGGGACAGGCTCGGCGCATTGGAGCGCCGCGTGGGCCTGCTCGAACAGGCCTGAGTCCCCGCGTGAGCACAGGAGGACGGCCCGCCCCGTCCTCCCGTGTGCTTTCCCCCTGCGGCGATTAACGTGACGCCACGGCCTCGAGGTCCACGGCCGAAGAGAAGGAACTCTGGATGCGGCTGGTGCTCCTCTCCGACACGCACATGCACCATGAATCCCTCACGGTGCCTCCGTGCGACGTCCTCATCCACGCGGGTGACTTCACCGGCCGGGGACGCCGGCAGGAGGTGGAGGAGTTCCTCCGCTGGTTCTCCCTCTGCGAGGCCCGCGAGAAGGTCCTCGTCGCCGGCAACCACGACTTCCTCTGCGAGGAGGCTCCCGACCTGGCCCGCTCGCTCATCCAGCAGGCCGGTGCTCGCTACCTCCTGGACGAAGAGGCCCTCGTCGCGGGGCTGCGCATCTGGGGCTCGCCCATCACGCCCCGGTTCGGCAGATGGGCCTTCAACCGGGACAGGGGCCCGGACATCGCGGCCCACTGGAAGCACATCCCCGAGGGCCTCGACATCCTCATCACCCATGGGCCTCCCCATGGCCTCGGAGACCGGACGTGGAGCCGCGTCAACGCGGGCTGCGAGGACCTGCTCGCCCGCGTGCGCGAAGTCCAACCCCGCCTCCACGTCTTCGGCCACATCCATGAGGCCCATGGCGAGTACTCGCTGCCCGGCCTGTCCACCCGCTTCCTCAACGTGGCCAACTGCCGCCTGATGCCCTTCGGCGTCCGCCCCCCTGTCGTCGTCGACCTGGAGCCTCGCGCCACCTCGGGGCAGGGTGACGTCTCCGCGCCCCGGGGCTGAGCCGCCCGCTGAAGCCCGCCCTTCCGCCGGGCGAGGCAGGAGCCGCTCGCGCCCGTCCCTCCTTACTAAAAGAGGCGCCTGGAGCCCGAAAGCAGGACACACCTGTCAACGGCCCCACGTGCGAGGACGCAAGCATCGTCCTCACCGCGCGTTAGTAGTAAGCACCGCGTGCGCAGGGCCGTGCCCCGTGGCGCGCGTACCAGGAGTCCCTTCGGATGAAACGATTTCTCATCGGCTCGCTGGCCTTCATCGGCGCGATGTCCATCCTCTTCGTGGTGGGCCTCATCGGCCTGCTGGTGCTCGCGTCGGCGAGCGCTCCCACCGTCCCGTCCAACCTCGTGCTGGAGCTGGACCTGGAGGACCCGCTGCCAGAATACGTGCTGGGCGACTCGCTCAGCGGCGCCTTCGGCGAGGACCCCACCACCGTGCACGACGTGGTGGACGCACTGGAGAAGGCCGGAGACGACCCGCGCGTGAAGTCGCTGGTGGCGCGCGTGGGCAACCCGGGCAGCGCCGCCGCGGCGCAGGAGATTCGCGACGCGGTGAAGGCCTTCCGCGCCAAGGGCAAGAAGGCCATCGCCTACGCGGACACCTTCGGCGAGGAGAGCAACACCACCATCGGCTACTACGTCGCGTCCGCCTTCGACGAGGTCTACATCCAGCCGTCGGGCGACTTGAACATCACCGGCCTGTCCTTCGAGACGCCCTTCGCGCGCGACGCCTTCGCGAAGCTGGGCGTGACGCCGCGCTACCACAAGCGCGCCGAGTACAAGAACGCCGTCAACACGTACACGGAGCAGGGCTACAACGCGCCCCACCGCGAGGCCACCGAGCGCTTCACGCAGAGCCTCTTCGGCCAGGTGGTGCGTGGCATCGCCGAGGCCCGGAAGCTGAAGGAGGACGAGGTGCGCGGCCTCATCGACCGGGCGCCGCTGTTCGGCCAGGAGGCGGTGGACGCGAAGCTGGTGGACGGGCTGCGCTACCGCGACGAGGTCATGGCCGCGGTGAAGAAGGACGCGGGCCCCGGCGCGGAGTTGCTCTACGTGAACAAGTACCTGGAGCGCGCCGGCCGGCCGCACACGTCCGGAGAAACCATCGCCCTCGTGTACGGCGTGGGCGGGGTGTCGCGAGGGAAGAGCCAGTCCAGCCCGCTGGGCGGCGAGCAGGTCATGGGCGGTGACAGCGTGGCGGCGGCGCTGCGCAAGGCGGCGGAAGACTCGCGCGTGAAGGCCATCATCTTCCGCGTCAACAGCCCCGGCGGCAGCTACGTGGCCAGCGACACCGTGCGCCGCGAGGTGCAGCGCGCTCGGGAGGCGGGCAAGCCCGTCATCGTCACCATGGGCACCTACGCCGCGAGCGGCGGCTACTTCGTGGCCATGGACGCGGACCGCATCGTCGCGCAGCCGGGCACGCTCACCGGCAGCATCGGCGTGTACGCGGGCAAGTTCGTGACGCAGGCCTTCTGGGAGAAGCTGGGGGTCAACTTCGAGACGATTGCCGCGGGCCGCAACGCGACGATGAACAGCTCGGACGCGGACTTCACGCCGGAGCAGGCCGCTCGCGCGGAGGCGGAGCTGGACTTCATCTACAAGGACTTCACCACGCGCGCGGCGGCCGGGCGGAAGATGCCGCTGGAGAAGCTGCAGGGCCTGGCCAGGGGCCGCGTGTGGACGGGTGAGGACGCGCTGGAGAACGGGCTGGTGGACGCGCTCGGCGGGTACTCGAAGGCGCTCGCGCTGGCGAAGGAGCTGGCGAAGCTGCCCTCCGACGCCCCCGTGAATGTGGAGGTGTACCCGCGCAAGAAGCACACCTCCGAGGTGCTGTCCGAGCTGCTCGGGCAGACAGGGGACAACAGCGAGGACGACGCGGCCTCGGTGAGCGCGGTGTCGCCGTTCGGCGCGCTGATGAAGACGGTGGACGCGGCGTACTCGTTCGGCGCGCGGATGGGCCTGTTCGAGCACCAGCGCGCCTCCCTCTACGCCCCCATGCCCCGGGCGAGCTGGGAGTGAAGGTCCGCTCGCCCGGGTGCGACGGTGCGCCCGGGCGGGCCGGCAGGGTGGGGCACTCGCGTCATCTCAGGACGCAGGAGCGTCTCCACCGGACGCCCGGCGGGCGGTCTCCAGCCAGCCCCGGCGATGCGGTCAGACGCGGATCCGCGAGGACGCGGGTTCCGGGCGGCTCAGCAGCCGGCCGAAGACGGAGTCGTAGCGGAGCTGCTGCACGGCGCACCGCTGGCGCTTCGAGTCGAACACGAGGCAGCGCTCCACCGGCCCCGCGTACACGTGCAGCGAGACGGCCGGGCCCTGCGCGGTGATGACGCGGTGGATGGGCGCCGAGGAACTGCGGAAGTCCACGTGCCCCGCGCCCACCGGCCCCACCACCACCGGAGGCCCCAGCGTCGCCGGCCCCGCGCCCAGCCCGCCGGACACCAGCGGGTAGTTCTCCAGGATGAAGCTGCCGGACTGGATGCTGAACCAGCACTCCTGCCCGTCATGGTCATGGATGGGCGAGACGGCGCCCTCCTCCCAGCAGTTGAGCAGCACCTCCAGCCGCGAATCCCGGTAGACGAGATTCCGCGTGTACCGGCCCCGGCTGAAGTGCAGGTACGGCTGGAGACTCGACGGCTCCACCACCACCCCCGCGAGCCGCTCGCCCACGCGCAGCAGGCCCGGCTGCGCGCCCGCCTCCTCCCGAAGGAGTCCCACCAACGCCTCGAGGGTCATCACGCCCATGGGGGAAAACCTAGGTAACGCACCGACACGCTGCCTGTCGGCGTGTTGGATGGGGTACGGATGGACGCACGACGCGCACTTGAGGACAGGCACCTCATCGACTGGACGACATCCTCCACTCAGGGCGCACCCTCGCGCAAGGGCGGCCCCGGCTTTGCATCCTGGCGTGGACGCGGAACCTTCTGGCGCCCGCGAGGAAGCCGAAAGCCCGCCGGAAGCGTACAGAGTGCATCAATTTCCCGGACCAAAGCCGTTCCTGATGTCGAGGAGCCGCCAAGGTGGGGGCCGAGGAACAACGCCATGAAGAAGCGACTGGGTGACATCCTGCTGGAGCGGGGCGTGATTGATGCGCTGCAGCTCCATTCGGCGCTGGCGTATCAGCGCAAGTGGGGTGTGCCGCTGGGGCAGGTGGTGGTGGATCAACGCTTCTGCACGGCGCAGCAGGTGTTGGAAGCGCTGGCGGCGCAGGTGGGCATGGAGACGGTGGAGCTGGACGCGCAGCCGCCGGACGCCAACCTCGCGTACCTGATTCCGGAGAAGGTGGCCGAGGCGCACCGCGTGGTGCCGCTGCGGCTGGAGGGCAAGGGCGGCCGGGACTCGACGCTGGTGGTGGCCATTGCCGCGCCGGCGAGCCTGGCGTCGCTGGACGCGGTGAAGAGCGTGTCCGGCAAGTCGCGCGTGGTGGCGAAGCTGGCCACGGACGCGGCCATCCACCGCACCATCGGCCGCATGTACCGCGGTGAGACGGGCGAGGCCGCCCCGCGCCGTCCCGGCATGGATGGGTTCTCCCTGCCCGAGGCGGACGAGAGCATGCCCATGCTGCTGGGCGGCACCATGGCGGACCTGACGAACATGGATGCCCCTCCCGGCGCCGACGGGCTGCCCATGCTCTCCTCGCTGGAGGACCTGGTCGCCGCGCCGGTGCCCGAGCCCGTGAAGCCCACGCCCGCGCCGGTGGCGCCGAAGGCCGCGCGGCCCACGCCCGCGCCGGCGAAGATTCCGGTGCTGACGCCGGCCCGGCCGGAGCAGGTGGCGCAGGTGCTGGTGTACGGCTGGGGCGCGGAGGCATCGAAGGGGCTGGTGCGGGTGCTGGAGACGGCGGGGCTGAAGGCCCAGGTGGCCAGCACCGAGGAATTGCTGGCGGCGAACGAGACGCAGGTGGTGGTGGCGCCGCTGCCCTCCATGGAGGCGCTGGGCCGCAAGGTGCTGGCCCAGGTGCTGGTGGCCGGCAAGGTGCCGGAGCTGGACTTGCCCCGGGCCCAGGCGGTGGGCGCGAGGGGCTTCCTCGCGGCGCCGGTGGATCCGGATCTGCTGCTGCGCGCGGTGCGCCGGCTGGCGAAGCCCACCAACGGCACGTTTCTCAAGCGCGCCAGCTGACCGGCGCGACGCTCAGGGCACGGCCGCGAGCAGCGCGGGCGTGTCCGCACCCTCCGGGAGCCACAGCGACGCGAGCTCCAGCGAGGACGAAGGGAAGGGCTCGGCGCGCACCACCGAGTCCGACTCGTAGCAGCCGGTGAGGAGCCAGCCACGCTTCACGCGCTGGTACACCTCCAGCGTGCGCGCGGCGGGGTCCACCAGCCAGACGTGCGAGACACCCGCGCGAGCGTAGAGCGGCAGCTTGCGCGTGCGGTCCAGCGCGGCGGTGGTGGGCGCGAGCACCTCGCACACCCAGTCGGGCGCCACGGTGAGGAAGGGCACGTCCGGGTCGGGCGGGGAGGCCACGCGCTCGCGGCGCCAACCGGCCACGTCGGGGACGAGCATGTCCTGGCCGAGGTGCAGCTCGGGGGCGCGCAGGAAGCACCAGCGGCCGCTGCCGCCCCGGCGCCTGTCGAGCTGCTCTCCCAGCTCCACGCCCAGCATGAAGGCCGCGCGCGTCTGCGCGGCGGTGGGGCGCGGCGAGGCCACCAACTCCTCGTCCAGAATCTCCCCCACCCAGCCCGAGGGCAGGGCCGAGAGCATGGAGTACCGCGCCTGGGGGATGGTGCCTTCCGTCACAACGCCTCCGAGAATTACCGGGTGAGGGCGGGCATTCTAGGGAGCGGTCTGACACTCCCCCGGTGGCGGCACTGTCACTTCAACGGTGCAGATTTACTGGAAGATTTCGGCGCCGGACGTTTGCGGCGCGGGGCTCGCCGGGAAGGCGTGGAGGTGAAGGACTTCGCCTCGGCGAGGAGCCAGCGGCGCACGGAGGCGATGCGCTCCGCGTCTCGGCCGCCCTCCGCGTGGACCACGTGGTAGGCGAAGCCGTCCAGCACGGGGCCGAAGGGTTGTACCAGGGCGCCGCTGGCCAGCTCCTCCGCGGCGAGGACGCGGCTCGCGAGGGCGATGCCGTGGCCGGCGATGGCGGCCTGGAGCGCGTGGGACTCGTCGGAGAAGACCAGCTCGCCGCCCGCCTTGCGGTAGGGCCGGCCCGCGCGGGCGAACCAGCGGGGCCACGTGGGCGTGTCGTCGTCGACGCGGCGCCACTCGAAGCGCAGCAGCGGGTGCCGGGAGAGGTCGGCGGGCTCGCGGACTCCGAGCCTCGGGCTGCACACGGGGGCGAAGGAGTCCTTCAGCAGCAGCTCCGAGCGCAAGCCCGGGTAGTCACCGCGCCCGTAACGGATGGCGAGGTCCGCGGCTCCGGCGCGCAGGTCCACGGGCTCGTCCGATGCGTGGAGGCGCAGGTCCAATCCGGGACAAGCGGCGCGGAAGGACGCGACTCGCGGCAACAGCCACCTCGCGGTGAAGGCCACGGTGGAGGAGAGCGTCACGGCGTTCCGCTCGGGGGCGTGCTTCAGGGCTTCGATGCCTCGGGCGAGGGCGTCGAAGCCTTCGCGCATCGCGGGGTAGAGCGATTGGCCCGCGGACGTGAGGACCACGCGGCGCACGCGACGCTCGAAGAGGCGGGTGCCGACCCATTCCTCGAGCTGCCGGATTTGATGGCTGATGGCCGTGGGCGTCACCGCGAGCTCGTCCGCGGCGCGCTTGAAGCTGAGATGGCGCGCGGCGGCCTCGAAGGCTCGCAGCGCGGTGAGGGGCGGGAGGTCTCTCATGGGCCCTCCATACATGAACTGGGTTCAGCCATCAGGTGAGGATTCGGAGTTTGTCACCGCGTGGGCGGGTTCGTATCCATTCACTCACCGGGGCGCGGGGTAGAGGCCCGTCGCGGAGATGTCTGTGCCTGCTCGTCACATGAGCGGAATTCAGCTCCGTGCCCGGTGACATCCTGGAGGGATGCGATGACTCACGTCCTGCACATCGATTCGAGCGCCCGGCCGGGCCGCTCGGAGCAACAGCGTCATGGCTCGCACACGCGCCGCCTGTCGGCCCGCTTCGTCACTCGCTGGAGGGCGGCACGGCCCGGGGATGAAGTGGTGTACCGCGACGTCGGGCAGGCGCCTCCCGCGCCAGTGACGGGCGAGTGGATTCAGGCCGCCTTCACGAAGCCTGGCGCGCGCGAGCCGTGGATGCGCGAGGTGCTCGCGCAGAGCGATGCGCTGGTGGATGAGTTGCTCGCCGCGGACCTCATCGTCGTGGGCGTGCCCATGTACAACTTCAACGTGCCCGCGCAGTTCAAGGCGTACATCGACAACATCGTCCGCGTGGGGCGCACGTTCGGGTTCGACCGCTCGCGGCCGGGCAAGCCCTACTGGCCGCTGCTCGCGGAGGCGGGCAAGAAGCTGGTCATCCTGTCGTCTCGCGGAGACTTCGGTTACGGCAGGGGAGGGCGGCTGGAGCACATGAACCACGTCGAGCCGAGCATCCGCACCGCCTTCGGCTACATCGGCATCACCGATGTGGAGTCCGTGGCCATCGAGTACGACGAGTTCGCGGATGAGCGGCTGAAGGAATCGGTGGCCACGGCGGAGCGGCAGGTGGATACGCTCGTGGACCGGCTGCTTCGCGAGTGGAGTGCTCGCGAGCATGCGGGAGACGAGCGGGCCGTCGCGGTGTGAGGCCCCCGGTAGAGTCAGGTCCGTGGGCTCGGAACGGTGCTTACTTACCGATGCAGAACCGCTGGAAGATGGCGTCGAGCAGGGCCTCGGAGACGGTGGTGCCGGAGACCTCTCCGAGGGCTTCCAGCGCGAGGCCGACCTCGCCCGAGACGACCTCCAGCGTGGAGGCCTGTGACGCGGCGCTGGCGCGGAACAGTGCCTCTGAGGCACGACGCAGGGCATCGGCATGGCGCTCGGAGACGAGGGCCACCGCCGAGGGTGTGCCTCCTCCCCAGAGACGTCCGAGCATTGATGCGCGGAGGGACTCCACGCCTTCACCTGTCAGCCCGCTCACGCGAGGGCGAGGTGCGGACGTGGCGCCCGCCTCAGGGAGATTGCCGTCTCCGGAACGCGCCGTGGGCGTGACGCCAGCGACAGGAGACCGACCTTCACCGGGACGCGCTTCACGTGCACCGCCGAGGCTCACCTGCGCCAGGTCCGCCGCCGTGTAGCCCACGCGCGGGCCTTCGTTCGCCAACGTCAACGTCGCGCCGCCGTGCGCGCCCGCGACATCGCACTTCCCATCCACCGCGAGCACGGGCGTGGCACCTGCCTCGCGCAGCCACGCCTCGGCCTCCGCGTCCGACGCTCCGGGCGGCAGCACGAGCACGGCCAGGTCCACGCCCGAAAGCAGCTCCCGCGTGCGCGCAATCCCGAGCGCCTCCACCCGTCCCGGCGCCTCGCGCAGTCCCGCCGTGTCGAACAACGTGACACCGAGCCCATCCCACTCGACACGGGCCTCCAGCGCGTCACGCGTCGTCCCGGGCTCGTCGTCCACCAACGCTCGCGCCTCGCCCACCAGCCGGTTGAACAGCGTGGACTTGCCCGCGTTCACCGGACCGAACAGCGCCACACGTGCCCCGCGCCGCACCAGCCGGCCCCGTCCCGCCTCCGCGAGCAGCGACTCCGCCTGCGCCCTCAGCGCCGCGACTCTCGCCCCCGCGTCCGCATCCGCGCCTTCCGCCTCGTCCGGGAAGTTGAGCACCCCTTCGAGGTCCGCATGCAGCTCGCGCAGCGGCTCCTCCAGCGCTCGCACGCGCGAGGCCAGCACGCCCGACAGCCCCGCGGCCGCCGCGCGCACCGCCGCCTCCGAGTCCGCCACCACCAGGTCCGCCACCGCCTCCGCGCGCGTCAGGTCCATCCTCCCGTTGAGGAAGGCCCGCCGGGTGAATTCCCCCGGCGCCGCCGGACGCACCCGCGCATCCTCCAGCGCGCGTGCGAGCAACAGCCTCAACAGCCTCGGGCTCCCGTGCGCCTGCAGCTCCACCACGTCCTCACCGGTGAAGGACTGCGGCGCGCGGAAGTACAGGAACAGTCCCTCATCCAGCGCCCGGCCCTCCGCGTCCACGAAGGTGGCGAGGTACGCATGACGCGGAGTCGGCTGCGCGGGCACGCCCGGAGCCAGCAGCCGGCCCACGTCGAGCGCGGCGGGCCCGGACAGCCGGAGGATGCCCACGGCCCCTGCGGCGGGCGCGGTGGCCAGGGCGGCGATGGTGGGGGAATCGGACGTCATCATCGGCACGGTGGCGGAGCCATGACGTGGCCCGCGTCCATGCAGCGTATCCGTCCCTGGCTCGGGATGGGTCCAGAGTTGCGAGGACGCGAGCACGTCCCGCCAGCAGGGCCGCCGGGCAGCGGAGCAGGGGATGAGGCGCCTCGAGCTCCGAGCGCTCCAGCTTCGCGCTCGCATGCCGCGTCTCACCGGAGCGTGCAGGCCTCGTTCCGAGCCCCCCAGGCAACGAAGCACGGGCCCCTGCCTCCCGTGCTCCGCGGCCTCGTTTGGCGAACGCTACGGGCAGACGCCCTGGTTCGTCGGAGCGGTGAAGAACTCGTCGTGCACGTTCACGCACGTGAGCGAGTTGTTGATGCTCACCAGCGTGGCCTGGCCACCGCCGAGCTGCGAGGTGCCGATGCGCACGGTGAAGCCCCGGTCGCCGCGAACGCTGTGGGTGGCGCCGAAGAGCTCGGAGCCCTGGATGATGGCGGTGTAGCGCGTCTCGGTGTTGTTGAAGCTGTCGAAGCCGAGCGACTCGACCGCCTCGCTGCCACTGAACACGCTGTTGCGAGCGGAGACGGTGGCGAGCTCCGCGAAGAGGCCCGCCGCGAACTCCCCTCCACGCGCCACGCCCTCCACGCCGGCCATGGCCATCGTGCCGGCCGCGTACACGCCATAGTTGTTCCGCGACTCCGAGGCGTTGGCGGTGACGTTGCGCAGATACACGAAGCCACGCTGCGTGGACACACCGGTGGCGTAGTCACCTCCCTTGCCCTCTGCGTAGGACTCCATCAGGTTGAGCGAACAGTCCGTGCAGCGGAAACCGCCCGCGGTGCCGTCCGCGGCGGTGGCGAAGGCGCGCACGTTCTCGAAGGTGCCCTGCGCGTTGGACAGCAGGATGGCGTAGGTGAAGGACGTGCCATTGCGCGCGATGGCGACGACGTCATGCAGGTCCAGGGACGGCTCGGTGCTGGAGATGGCGACGGAACGCGCGCCGCCGCCGGTGTTCAGCACCGTCAGCCGCGTCAGCAGGACGCCCGGAGCGCCCACCACCGTTCCCTGCGTGGCGGCCGAGGAGCGCAGCACGGTGGCATCCTCGCCCGAGCCATCCAGGAACACGGCCTGCTTGAGCGCCAGCGGCGTGGAGCCCAGGTCATAGATGCCGGGCTCCAGCTTCACCACCCACGTCTCCCCCTCGCCCACGGTGATTCCGTCGAGCGCGGCCCGGAGCGCGGCACCACCCTCCGCGGGTGTGGCACCGGGCGCCACCACCACGATGCGCTTGTAATCCAGACCGCTCGGCCCACGCTCACCCTGCGGACCACGCTCACCCTGCGGACCGCGCTCACCCGCAGGCCCTGCTTCGCCCTGAGGACCGCGCTCACCCGCGGGCCCTGCTTCGCCGCGCTCACCCGCAGGACCCGCTTCGCCGCGCTCACCCGCGGGGCCCTGAAGCCCGCGCTCACCCATGGGGCCCGGAAGCCCGCGCTCGCCCATGAGCCCCTGCGGCCCTCGCTCGCCCGCAGGACCCGTGAGGCCCTGTGGACCGCGCTCGCCAGCGGGGCCCACGTCGCCTCGATCACCGGGAAGCCCGCGCTCTCCAGCGGGGCCCTGGAGCCCGCGCTCGCCCTCTGGACCGGTGGGGCCAGCAGGGCCCACGGGGCCGGGCTCACCGGCGGGACCTTGAGAGCCAGTGGCCCCGGTCTCCGCCTCCTTGCAAGCGGTGAGGGAAAGGACGAGCGACAACACGGCGTGGCGGACGAGGCGGCTGCTCACGGAAACACTCCCGGGAGTGTGTGGAGGGCCGCACACATACCCGCCGGGAGGACTCGACCTGAACAGACCCCAAGTCCACGTTTCGAGTGGCCTCCGACCCGGAGCGGGTGGAGGCCGACTCTCTTCAACTCAGCGAGGCCCCATCGGAGGCGTGGAACCGCGCGCCGCCTTCTCCACGGCCTCGCGGTTCTCGTCGATGTAGCGCTCCACCGCGTCGTCCTCGAGCTCCAAATCGCGCAGCACGCCCGGGTAGACGAACTTGAAGGCAGGGGAGTCCTCGTCCCCTCGCAGGCGGAAGCTCATCTTGAGCACCGCCGCGCCGTACAGCTTGTCCTTGAGAGCTTTCGCCTTGCCCATCCCTCGTCTCTCTTCCGGAAGCTCCGGCGCGTGCGGCGCGAGACTGCGCGCTCACTCGTCGAAGTCGTCCTCGTCGTCGTCCGGCAGCAGGCTCCTCTTGGGGAGCGGGGCCGGCTTCTCCGGAGTGAACACCACGCGGCGGTTACGGCCTTCGCCTTCCGCCGTCACCTTCGTCCCTGCTACTCCTTCTATTGCCTTGAGGACGCGCGCGCGGTCTTCCAATTTCATCGCAGCGAGCGCGTAGAAGCGCCCCAGGCTGGCAGACTTCTCTGCGAGCTGACGGGCCGCAGCCCGGAGCGCGGCATCCTCTTCCACCGTCACCGTACGCTCGTCCACGTCCGCTCGGGGTGCCGCAGCCGCCCGGGGAGCAGGAGCCTGCGCGCCGCGCTGCTGCCCCTTCGCCGGGGCCTGCGCCGGAGCCGCCGCCTGCGGAGGAGGCCGGGGCGCCGGAGCTGCTGCCTGCGGCTGCGCCTGCTGCGGCGCCGGGGCTCCCTGGGCCGCCGCCTGGGGCTGCTCGCGCCGCTGACGGGGCTCGGGATGCGCGCCCGCGCCGAGCACCACCCAGCGACGCTCCACGCCGGGCCGGTGCATCATCTTGTTCAGCAGGAACTGGAGCGAGTCCACCACCTGGCTGCGCCGCCCCACCTCCACGCCGGGCGGAGGGCCCGCCTCGAAGTGGAGCGCCACGGACAGGCTGCCATCCGCGGCGTCCTGCATGTCCAGGCGCGCCGGGAAGCCCATCAGCCCGAGGATGTCTCCCAGGAGCTTCTCCACGCGCGCCCGGAACTCGGCCGAGCCCGCGCCACCGGGAGCCGGAGCCCCCGGCGCCTGCTGCGGAACCTGCTGCTCGCTCACTTGCGTCTGCCTCCCGCCGCCACCACCGCCGGCGTCCCGCCGCCCGTATTGGACTTCTTCCGGTCCAGCCACTTCCGCAGCCCGAACGTCTGCGCAATCGACAGGATGTTGTTGGTGAAGATGTAGAGCGACAGGCCCGCGGGGTACTGGAGCAGCGTGGCCGTGAAGATGATGGGCATCACCCAGGTCATCATCTTCGCCTGCGCCGCATCCATCATCTGCGGCTGCATCTTCTGGGTGATGACCATGGACACGCCCAGCGCCAGCGGCAGCAGGTACGTGGGGTCCTTGAAGGTCAGGTCGCGCCAGATGGGCCCGAAGAAGGGCTCGCCGTAGATGTCGAAGCTGTTGCGCAGCGCCGTGAAGAGCGCAATCCACACCGGCATCTGGATGAGCAGGGGGAAGCACCCGCCCAGCGGGTTCACCTTCGCCTCCTGGTACAGCTTCATGATTTCGAGGTTCTGCTGCTCACGGTTGTCCGCGTGCTTCTTGCGAATCTCCTCCATGCGCGGCTGGAGCTTCTTCACCTCTTCCATGCTGACCATGGAGCGGTAGGTGAGCGGCAGCAGCACCAGCTTCACCACCACGGTGAGCAGGATGATGGCCACGCCCCAGTTGCCGATGAGGCCATGGAAGAACTTCATGATGGCCAGCAGCAGCTTGCAGATGACGGCCCAGATGCCGAAGTCGACCGTCTCCTCCAGCTTCGGGTGGAACGTCGCCTCGCCCATCGAGGCCGTCTGGCGCAGCGCGGGGCCGGGCACCACGTTGAGCAGGTCCGGGTCCTTGGGGCCCAGATAGCCGCCGAAGCGCAGCGTCACCGTCTGGCCCGCGGCCACGCTGAGCGGGAAGGACGCCGTCACCTCACGCGCGGTGGGCGTGGCGTTGAGCGTGCAGTGGCCGGCCATCGGCCCGTCGAGCGGGTACAGCGCGGAGACGAAGTACTGCTGGTCGATGCCGAAGAAGTGCAGCTGGCCCTTGGTGTCCTCCTCCTTCGGCTTGTCGTCGCCCGGGTTCATCTTGTGGAGCTTCTCGTCCACGTAGCAGGCCGCGCGGCTCAGGTTGCCCACGCCGCCGAAGAAGGACGGCGCGTGCTCGAAGTTGGGGTCCACCGCGCGGCTGTAGTGCAGCTGCAGCTCGCCGTTCTGCGGCTGGCTGGACGTGTTGCGCACCTGCACGGCGTACACCAGCTCGAAGCCCTCGACGGGCCACTGGAGCGTCTTCACCACCTCCCACGGCCCGCTGCGGCCGGTGAGGGTGACGCCGTTGCCGGACTCCTGCACCGCGTAGCGCACGTTCGCGGGCAGCGGGCTGTTGCCGGAGATGGTGAGGGACAGCGGCAGCGGCTGGCCCGCCACCGGCTGCGCCACGTTCATCTGCGGCGGCGGGGGCAGCTCCTTGCCGAAGAGCTTCTGGTAGCCCTGCACGAGCGTGAGCTGCTGCTGCTCGCGGTTCTTCGAGCCCTGGAGCTCGGCGGAGGCGAGGCCACCGCCCTCCGAGGTGAAGGTGTAGTGCACGTCCTTCCGGGCCAGGTCCACCTTGCGCTCGGGGAGCGAGGGGGCCTCCGGGGCCGCGGCCTCGGGGGTCCCGGCACCCGGAGTGGGCGCCGTGGCGGCGACGGTGCCGGCATCTGCGGGGGCCGTGGCCACCACGCCCGCATCCGCGCCGCCTTCAGCGCCAGGTGGCGGCGGCTTGGGGGCGAGGAAGAAGGTGTAGAAGGCCGTGGCCACGAACGAGAGGGCCAGGGCGGCCAGCAGTCGCTTCTGCGAATCGTTCGACTGGGGCGAGAGCGGATCGTTCATAGAGTCCCCCCTCCGCGAGGGAGGGAGCGGCAAGGGGTGAAAAGCCCCGTCACGGCACCGGGTCGATGCCGCCGGGGTGGAAGGGCTGGCAGCGCAACAGCCGCCATGCGGTGAGCCAAGAACCCTTGAGACCTCCGTGCTTTTCCAGCGCCTCCATGGCGTAGGTGGAGCACGAGGGGTGGAACCGGCAGACCTTCGGGAGGAAGGGCCCCAAGAATCTCCGGTAGAAACGGATGGGCAGGGAGACGACGAAGGCGAGCGGGCTCATCTGGGAGGCTCCTTCGGCTTCGTCTCCGCGGGCGGCCCAAGCCGCTGCAGCTTACGGGTGACACCGTCGAAGGCACGCGACAGCTCCGGGAAGGACGCGTCCTTTCCGGACGAGCGCACCACCAGCACCACGTCCAGGCCGGAGGGCCATTGCATGCGGCGCTTGCGGAACAGCTCGCGCAGCAGGCGCCTCAAGCGCGCGCGCACCACCGCGTTGCCCACCTTGCTGGAGACGGTGAGCCCGACACGGGAGTGCGTCCGGCCGTTGCGCTTGACGAGGGCCAGGAGGCAGTCGGAGGGAATCTTCTGCCCGCCTTCCTGCACCTCCAGGAATTCGCGCCGTTGAAGCAGGCGCAGGGCCTTGGGGAAGCGCTGGTTTGCCGGGCCAGACTGGCCCGGCGTCGCACCCTCGGCCCTCACACTCGGACTCGCTTACTTCTTCGCGGCGGAAACGACGAGCCGCTTGCGGCCCTTCGCGCGGCGGCGCTTGAGGACGTCACGGCCGCCCTTGGTGGCGTTCCGCTTCCGGAACCCGTGGGCGCGATTGCGGCGGACCTTCGACGGCTGGTACGTGCGCTTGGACACGGCTCTAACTCCTTGATGATGACGGCGGCGCCTCCTACCGCTCCGGCGCGACCTGAACTGGGGAAAGGGGCGGGTCCGTAACCCTCTTTCCAGGGTAAGTCAACGTTGGATCACCTCGACCTTTCCCACTTTTCCTTCCGGCTCAACGAACGGGCTGGGCGATGTGGGTGGATGGAGGTTTGGGTGTCCCTGCGGCTTGGACGGCCGCCGGAGCAACGCGCGGGGCGCGAAGTTTAATCGCTCGCGTTGCAAGTGTCTGTTTGCTGGGCGCTTTTTGCCTCCGCCGGTTGTCCACCACCGGGCGGACTGATCGCCACCCGACTTTGACGCTCGTCCGCCCGTCCCCAGCTTCGCTGCGAGGCCGCGCACCGTGTGCGCGGGGGTTCCACGCCTGGCGTGGGAAGCACGCAGGGCATTCAGGGAGGCGACGAGAAGCGAATCGAGGGTGAGGGGAGCCGGCCCGAGAAGGGCCGCGGGAAAAAAGGAAGGGGGTGCCGGCTGCGCCAACAGCCTGCACCCCCATGACAACTGGAACGAGGCCCGCCGGCCGCGCTCATCCTTGCTGGGACGAGCGGAGGTTAGGCACCACCGGCCGGCCCGTCCAGTGCCGGGAGAGGTGTGCCTCGGGAGAAGTCCATTGCCGAGCGCTTCGAGACGTACGTGGAAGCGGTGGGTGCGCGACTGCATAAGCCCAACCGCCGCTTCCTGCGTGACGCCCTCTTCGGCCTCCTGGAGAACAGGAGCACGCTCCTCTCGGAAATCGGCCGGGCGCTGGACGAGCCGCGCCGCCTCATCCACACGGAGAAGCGCCTCTCCCGGGGCCTCGCCTCCCGGCGCTACAACGACGCGGCGGTGGAGTCCGACTACCTGAAGCTGGTGGCCCCCATCCTCCGGGACGAGCGCTTCCCGCGGCCCACCATTGCCGTGGATGCGACGGACATCACCAAGCCGAAGGCGAGGAAGATGCCGTATCTAGCGGGAGTGCGCGACGGCAGCACGGGGCAGGTCGGCCTCGGCTACAACCTCATCTCCCTGGAGGCCGTCGGAGCTCGAGGCCGACGCCTTCCCTTGATGACCCGGCTCTTCTCGAGCGCGTCCCCTGAGTACACGAGCAACAACGCCGCCATCATGAGCGCGATACGGGCCACGCTTCCGCACGTCCCCAAGGATGCCTTCTGGGCCTTCGACTCCGGCTTCGATGGACGGACCTTCTTCGAGCCCTTCAACGAGCTGGGCCTGCGGTACGCGATTCGGCTCAACCTCCACGGCAAGCGGAAGCTCTTCACGCCGGTGGGAGCCATGGCGCCCAGCGAGCTGGTGAAGAAGTGCCCTCCGACGCACCGCCACCGCACGCGGCAACAAGGCCGCTCGTCTTCGACCGAGCTGAAGATTAGCTGGGTATCGGACGTCTACACCCAGTACTACCGGCCCGACGGGAACACCGTCCTCAACAAGTCGGAGACGACGCGCTACTCGGTGGTGTTCGCCAGCGGCCATGGGATGCTCGGCAAGGACCCGCTGGTCATTCTCACCAACGAGGACATCCGTACCGCGGAGGACGCGGGGCGCATCGTGGACGTCTACATCGAGCGGTGGGGTGTCGAGGAAGCAAACCGCTTCGTGAAGCAGGGCTTCGACCTGGAAAACCTCCGGGCGCTGACGTGGATCGGCGTGCAGCGGATGGTCCAGCTCGTGTACCTGGCCTACGGCTTCCTCGCGCTGCTAGTGCATGGGCCGCGCGAGCAGACGGAGCGCATCGCCGCCACCTTCAAGGCATTCGGCCCGGTGCCCACGTACTTGTATTACCGGCTGCTCGAGGGCATCGGCCGACTTCTCCGGCGGACCATGGAAGGGGGCCCCTAAACAGGCCTCCTGGGCTACCAGCTCCGCCAGCGGTTTCCAGAGAAGTCGCGAGGGCCATCCGGGTCCTCCGGAGGCAACTCCCGGGGCTCATTCAGCGGTGCGTCCGGAAGGGGAGCGTTCTTCATCTGATCGCTTCCCCACGCGACGCATTTGACGCACGGGCCGCGACTCCCAACGCGCTGCCAACTCCGCGTGGGCTTGCCGCAACGAGGGCACGGCACTGACACCAGCTTGTCCCAGGACATGGTGACCTCTAGGCGCAAAGCTCGCTTTGGAAAGAGGGTATAGAAGCCTGAGCAGTAGGGAAAAGAACCAGAATCGCTCGCGGCCTGTTTCTAGTGTCACTCGCGCATCCCGCACTGCGTTGGGGGAGAACACCGACGCAGGAGGCGGCAAGTCGCGGCAAGCATTGAGGGGCCGCACCATCGGATCGCTCGCGGATCGCCCCTCGGATCGGTGTCTCGAACAGACCCGGGAGCCCGCGTGCTCAGGGGCGCCGAGTATCGCTATGCCGAAGCCTGAATGGCTCCGCGCACTTGGCTCTCCCTCCGCGAGCGAGCACAAGGCACTCGGCCGTAAACAGTCGGTCCATGGCGGTCAGGAATCGCGATCCGTTTGCCGATCCGGGCGCGATCCACGATGGAAGCATGCTCACGAGCCGAGCCTTGACTCCCGCACGCCATAAGTAGTCAAAGCGCTAAGACTCAGGGGTACGTGATTCGCTGGGACATTCTTTCGAATAGGGCTACGAACTTTGATTCCTCGCCGACATACACGCCTGGCGACTCCTCTCGCATCCCCTCCAGCGAAGCGGATATCTGGGGCGACCTTGGGACACTCTTGGGTTTTTTAGGCCGTCCTATTCCTCTTCCGAGCAGAAGCAGCCGTGCTAGGCGTCGCCGCGCCTTACGCCGTTCAGCTGAGTTCGCCATGGTGACCACCTCCTGCCCTCATCGTAGCAACAACGCAAGAACACCAGAAACCGCCATAGCGAGCTTTCTGGTGGCTGCATCACCAAGCGGCAGAGTGCCCCAAGGCTCAGTCGAATCTACTTGAAGGGTACCTAAGACTGGACCCTTCGGATTTTGCGGGTCAACGATGGGGACCGAGAGGATAGCGGTCAACCCGGGCTTTACGTGTGCTTGCTCGTCTGGGTGAAGTCCCCAATCAGGGGAATTAGCGCTTCCTGCCTTAGTGAGATCTCCGACGACATCAGCCTTCTTTCTAGCAGCCATCCCACTGACTCCGGCGCCGTAGTCGATTTCAAGGGCTTTGTCGGGATCTCCATCCATGTTGAAGGCGGTCTGGGTGTGTACCCGTCTTCTCACTCCTTTTTGATGATCTTGAGGGTCACAGATGGTCAGCATCACGCAGGCGCGAATATGCTTCCCTGAGTCGTACTGCTGAATGTGCTCCGCCAGTGCCCTCAGCATTGCGCTTATCGCAGTGTTCCTAGCTTCCTCGGTTTGACCCAATCGACTGAGCGACGCGGTTAGGGCCTGCAGCACGACGAAGATGACCCCAATCAGGACGGCAGCGCCGGCACCCCACACCCACCTACCTCCAGCGCTCCATAGCTTGTCCGCAACCCACAGGCTCAGTAGTGAACCAACGGTGAGTTCTATCGAGCTTCTGATGGGGTGCTGAGCAGCCCAGCGGCCGACGTAGTTCTTGAACACGGTCATCCTTAGGGGCAGTCGAACGGCAATCTACGAGCGTCCAGTACTAGGAAATTTCCTAGATACTTCGAATGAGCCCGTAGAACTAAATCAACTGCCGAGATGACTTGCGCCCTTATGGCCACCGCTCCACGGCACTCACCGGCAGCTCCCGCGGCAGCACGGCGGCATCCGCACTGGAGCCTGGCTGCGTCCGAACGCGGCCGTCCGGGTTGCCGAGCACGATGCACACCGGGAAGGTGCGCCCATCCGGAAGCTTCGCCTCGGAGTACCGAGCCATCGCGGCCGGTCGGCCGTATTCGTCAACGAGCCCCGTCCAGAGCTGGCCGTACAGCAGCGTCCCATCCGGTAACGCCGGGTCCGCCCAGGAGTACCCGGCAATGCGGCCCACCACCTTCCCGTTGCCGTACGTGCCGAGCTGGCTCTGGTCCCCAGGCTGGTTGATGTCGACGACTGCCTTCAGCCCCTTCGTCGTGTCCACACCCAGGACGCGGAACATGGCCTCCCGGGCCTCCTCCGGGCACTCCACAGGCTCGGGCCGCACCTGGGCCGCAGAGCAGGCCACACCCGCGACAGCGCAGAGCGCGGCCGCCAGGTACGTGGCAGGCCCCGAGCGCAGGGCATCAACAAGAGGGGCTTCGGGCGTGGCGGTGGGCACGTGCGGGCTTCCTTTCTCCGGTGTAGGCGCAAGTGTGCTCAGCCCCAGCCACAGGGCCAGAAAAAGCACGAACGCGGCGCGCAACGCCCACAGCCAGCGGCGCCTCTGCGGGCGAACGGGGACAGGGGCGCCATCAGCCCTTTCAGGAACTGGCGCGTGCAGATCCACCCGCGCCGGCTCCAAGGGAGCCTCCACCGCGGCGGCCGCTGGCGCTTCCTCACCAAAAGGGCGCGGGGGTGGATCCGCGTCGTCACGTTGTCCGCTCACTTCAGCTGACGCGGCCTGGTCGTCAGGGAGTGGCAAGGCCAGGGACACCTGCCACTCGGGCTGCTTCCTCTCCTTGGCCGCCTCCCATAGGGCCTGCAGCAGCACGTCGACGCCGGGGAAACGCGCCTCGGGCCGCTTCTCCAAAAGCCGCATAGTGATGTCGCTCAACGCGCGGGGAACTTTCGGATTGAGCATGTGCGGCGCAGCCGGCGCCCGCGTCGCGATGGCCGCCATCAGCAGGTCGTACGGCAGATTCGGGTGGAAGGCGTAGCCGTCCGTCAGCGCCTCGAAGAGCAGCATGCCCAGTGCGTAGAGGTCCCCGGGTACGCCAGGGTCGAAACGAGCTCCCTGCCGCCACGTCTCCTGGCCCAGGAAGTCCACGCACTCCGGAGGCAGCAGATACGGCGAGGTTGGCGGCACGCCCACCGTCACCGTTGCCGCGCCAGGCACCCGGGAGACGCCATAGTCGAGAACGAGCGGCATCTCGTCCGCCTTCCGGATGATGATGTTGTCGCTCTTCAAGTCGCGGTGGTGCACGCCGCGTTGATGCAACGCCCCCACCTGACGGACGACCTCGGTGTAGACGGTCAGCAGGCGCGCCGCGGAGGGCTGCGTGCGCCAGCGCCATTCGTGGAACGTCTCTCCCTCCACGTAGTCGGTGACGAAGTAGAGGAAGCCGCTGAGGATGGGCCAGTGGTCCACGGCGTGGATCTTCAGCCCCGTGTCGTAAGCCATGTGGATGGCCACCTCGCGCGACATGCGCCCTTCCACGTCCTCTTCTTCGCGGAGCTGAGGGCTGGCGGGCCGCAGGGCCACCTTCAGCGTGTACGCCCGGCCGGGTTGCTCGTCGCGCTCCACCTTGAAGGCACGCCCGAAGCCACCGGCGCCCAGCGACTCCAACACGCGCCAGGGGCCGACCCGACTACCAGGAACGAGCTGGTCGGGGTGAATAGGAGTTGTCGCCATGGCCAGAGTCCCCGTGTCGAGCGCAACGCGCTCAGAAAACCACTCCGCTCAAGGGCAGCGAGCGGCCGCCCTCCTTGTCCTTCAGCTCGAGGCGCAGTTCCTCGTCCTGCCCCCACCAGGGCGCCTCGGTGCGGACCAGCAGCAGGCCCTCTTCACCGGGGACGAGCTGCGGCCTGTCCATGCGCACCGACAGCACCTTCACGGGCGCACCGCGCGCGGACGTCAGCCGCGCCTCACCCAGTACCCACCGACGAGCAGCGGGCAGGCAGCGCAGCCGCACCGCCATCAGTGCCCACTTCCCCGTGCGGTACCCCACGCCGTCTTCCACCTTGAGGCCGCTGGCGTTGTTCGCCGGCACCCGCGCATCGAAGCGCCGAACTCGGATGTCCTGGGTGAGCCACCCGGAAAGCACCATGCCCTCCGGGCCGCCCTCGCCACTCCGGTCCTGCAGCGCTTCGTACTTCACCTTCAACTCCCTCAACTCCACCTGGAGGGCTTCTGCGAAGCGCGCGCGCCGCACCACCTCCACAGACGCGTCGACGGCCTCGTCCGCGGCAACGAGCTCAAAGGTGGCCTCTTGCGGAGCGGCACCGTCTGCGAAGCGCACCGTGAGCAGCAAACGCTCGCCCGGCGCCAGCTCTACCCGGGGCTTCAAAGAGACGAGCCGCTCATCCTCGTCCACCCGCTCGAAGTGCGTCTCCCGCCCCGCGAGCTGTACACTCTTGGGAGCCAACGTCGAGTCGAAGGTGAAGGTGGTGAGAGTCCCCCGCGCCACGCGTACGGCGGCCTCATCAGCCCTGGCGGGCAGGGTGATGGTCCGCTGCCGCAGCTTGCGCTCGCCGCCAGGCTGCGGCTGGGCGGCAGCGCTGGCAAGCAGCACCGCCAGCAGCGGAAACCGGTACCGGGAGCCGAGCACGACGCTAGAGGCCCACGAACTCGCAGCGCTTCACCAGCACGTTCATCATCAGGCCCTCGACGCGCCCGCGGACAGTGACGCGCGCACCCTTGGAAAGGGACGCCGCCTTCTTGGCCTCCGAGTCCGCGAAGAAGCACTGCACCTGCGGAATCTCGAGTTCCCGCCCAGTGCCGAGGGTGACGTAGATGGAGCTCAGGAAGTCCTTCTTCACGTCGTCCACGTAGCCCGACGTCTGAATCCACGTGCCCTTGAAGTTGGAGTCGGCGCGCACTTCGTTGTCGCGGTACTCGGACAGCAGGGTGCTGATTTCCACCCACTTGGCGGACGATGCGCCGCTCGGGCTGGCGCTCGTGGTGGGGCTGCTGCTCTTGCCCCTACCCATGGCCGAGCCCACCACGCTCAGAGCACACGTCCCGAAGCAGCACACGCTGAGGCTCCCGAAGACGATGAGGAGAATCTGCTTCGTCGACAGGCCCGGCTTTGCCACCGGAGTCCCGCATTGCGTACACGACGCTGCCTGCGGAGCCAGCTCGCTACCGCACTTCCTGCACTTCGCCAGTGCCATTCGCCTTCTCCCGAGAAGAAGAGCCGAGCGCCGGTTGCACGACGCTAGGGACACGTCGCTAGCGACGTGGCAGGTGCGTTGTAGGCGCTCCTACGGTCCCGCCGCAAGATGGGGCCCCGGGCCGAAAGAAAACGCCGGCCTGAGCGGGCTGAGCAGTACGAGTCGGACGCGTACCGCGAGTTACAGCGCCGCCTGGCCACCGCTGTGCGGCGCCTTCGCGAGGAAAAGGGGTGGACGCAGGAAGAGGCCGCTCACCGCTGCGGCATGACGACGCGCCTCTACCAGCGGGTAGAAGGCGAGGAAGTGAACCTCACCTTCACCAGCCTGGCCCGCATCTGCACGGGCTTCGAGGTGGACGTGGTTCGGTTGCTCAAGCCACTGCGGTCCGCGAGGCGCCACCTGGCGGAGTAAATTCACCTCCGGTGCCGACCGCTTGTGGGCCAGTACGGCTTGAGCAAGTCCCGCCAGGCCGGCCTACTTCACAATGCGCAGCGCGGACGCTGGGCGCCCAGGCGGGACCGCCAAGCCGTACTCCTTACGCAGGCGCTCCACACTCGTATCGAGCGCCTGACTGAGTTCCTCGTCCGAGTACCCCAAATCGTCCAAGTGTGCCGTGGCGAGTTCCCAGTGGAGCGTGGGCTGCTCCGGCGGGATGTCGATGGGCTCACGCAGTCGCCATCCACGCCGACTCATCTCGATGCAGAGCGAGCGATACCGGCTCGCCGTAATCTGCTCAAGATCGTTGGCCCGCTTGATGAGTGACCACATGGACGCCTTCCACGCACGCTTGAGGCTTGCTGCCCCCTCAAGGTCGAGCCGCGTAAGCAGACCGCGGATGTCGCCGGTCGGCATCAGAAATTCTGAGGCGAACTGGTCCGCCTGCTCCTCACAATCTTCGGGGGGAAGGTCGAGGTGGTGATGCAGGACGATGTGGCCGAGTTCATGCGCGAGTGTGAACCGCATGCGGTCACCCGTGCATTCGCAATTGATGAAGATGAGCGGGGGCAGTCCGTCGCTTGGCTCATAGGCGCTCAAGCCCGAGATGAGGTCAGTCCCGAAGTCGGTCGGTATGACGATTGCGCCCACCGCTTCAAGCAAGAGGGTGAGGTTCCCGATTGGCCCGCGCGGAATCTGCCAGCGAATACGCAAGTCCCGCGCCACTCTCACTGGCGTGGTGCCGCTCTCCTTGAGGCTGACGGAGGGAATGCGATTCTCCATCACGTTCGCAGAGCGCAGCAGCACCTCTATCTGGATGCGCTTGAGCACCACGTTGGCGTGGATACGTGCCAGCGCAGTAGCGCCCAATCGGAACTTCTTGCGGTGGAAGGTGACCGGGAGTTCGAAGTGCCGAGGCCACCGACGGAAAAACGTCACGCGACAACCAAGAGCAACCGCAGCCCGCTCAAGGTGATCGTCTGGCGGAACTGTCTGCCCGTTCTCGTACTTGGACACCATGCCCTGAGTAACGCCAAGAACGGCTGCGAGTTCAGCCTGCGTCAGCCCCGCACTGGCGCGAGCCAGCCCAAACATGGCGGGATTGAACTTGGACTCCGACATAGTAGTCCCCGAAGAAGGGGCGAGAAGCTACTCGCTCTTCTCTCCGTCCTTGGTGCCTTCCTTGGGCTGCTCGGGTAGCGCTTCTGGCTTCACCGTCACGCGACGCCCCGGCGGCGGGGAAATTGGAGCTGCGGCCTCTCGCGACTCAGATGCAGACTCCGCAGGGCCGACGCTGGGAGCCGACATCGCGGCGAACCCTTCGCCAAACTCAAGCTGATGCACCCGCGCAGAGCCGACGAGCGGATACTCCCATTTGAGCTGCTTACCAACCCGGAAGAAGACGACGACCTCAAGCAGTTCGGTCCCCAGCTTGTTGGGCCGGTAGCCAACGGTGACCCGCGGTAGGTCCTCATAGAGGGGCAGCTTTTCCTGCGCCTCAAAGCGCTGAGAAGTCGGGGTGGGGTAGTTCCGAGTCATCCGGTCCGCGTCTATCAGCTTGAAGCGGAGTAGGAGCTTCCCTTTCACACCCAGAAGCAGGCGCTGACCATCCTCCACCAGATGCACACCCTCGACATCGCCAAAGCGGACGCGCACTTGGCTTTCAATGAGGCCAGCCATGACGTTGGGGCGGTACCGGGGATGCACTCGCGGCATCAGCGGCATCACCGTGTCTCGGCACAATCTCCATGGATCCTCAACGCAGCCGAGCACCTCATCATGGTGCGGCGTGAGCAGCGCTCGGGCTTCTTCCATCGAGATTATTCCCACGCGGCCTCCAGCAAATTCCTCAGTGCCGTCAGATGTTTAAGCACCGAGCAGGCGAAATGGCAATGGGAATATGAACGAAAATATTACCGCACATCGACCGACATCCTGACTCGTGTGCTGCATCACCGCAGCGAGGTAAAGGTGGAGATGCAGGCGGCGGTGGCGGGGATGGCAATCCCGCCAGCTAGACGCGCCTGGCGCGGGCCCGGGAGGCGTACCGAGAGGTAGAGGCCCAGGCGCGCGAGGTCCTCAGCGCCCGGGCTTTGGAGCGGGAAGGCCGGAGCTGGCAGGGAGCGCCCACCAGCTCCGGGCCTCACCTCACGGCAGGTTCTTCAGCAGGTGGTAGAGGTCCATGGCGCAGTGGACCAGAATCAGCCCACCCGACAGCAGCACGGGTCCCCAGCGCATCGCCTCGTCAATCATCATCTTCATCATGGTCCTGCTCCTTTCGGTTCGGCGCCCTAATCATCCCGCGCACCTTCGGTATTCGACCGGCGTCGGGGCGGGAGCCGGTAACTAGGTCGTCGGAAAGGTTCGTGCCCTCGGGCCTGCTCTTTTTTCAGCAGGGACTGCTGATTCTTCGGGACGGACTCTCCGGTCCTGCTGGGTGGGAAAATTCACTAAGTGGCCCTGGCCTTCGATGCGCCGCGCACCGCGCACCGCCCTTTCCGCGCGCGCGGAAAGCGGGCGGCAGCACAGCCATGAGGTGACGCCCAGAGAAAACCCGCAGGAAATCCCCGGGAAATTCGGCCCGCGGGCGCCGCCCCTTCTCTCCAGCGGCGTAATCCACTGGAGCGCCGGGAGAATCCATGTCCTCACGGAAGACGGCGAAGCAGGAGCAGCAGTTCAACGCTTGGTGGCGCGAGCGGGCCTATTTCCAGCAGCGCGTGCGCGAGTTGGAGAGCTGGAAGGAGGTCGTGGACTTCGTCGAGTCTGGACCGCGCTCCGGGGAGCCAGGTGGCGAGCTGTACGGCCACCTCGGTGCGTTCCTCAATGGGTTCAATCCGGCGGACGCTGCGGACTGGGAGCGGCAACTCTACGCCGAGCTGCGGCAGCGACTGCGGGCGACCAAGTCCGCCGAGTAGACGACTGGCCTGCGGGCTTCGCGGTGGATCTGCTCAAGCAGCTCCGGACCGGCACGCACGACCAGGAAGGATAGGCCCGCAGCCCCCGACGGGCCTTTCCTCACCACACAGAGGACGCAGCGGCCACCCTGAGCTCCTTGATCAGAGCGTCAGCCTGCACTCGGCAGAGACAGTCAGGCTCGCGTGCTGGGGCCCTAGGAATAAACCGATCATTGGGCGCTTGACAAAAAGCAAACAGGCGTGCAAAGATTCGACCCCATTTCTGGAGGAATCAATGCACGCCTGAGCAGTAGCTTCTGAGGCGGGGCTCACAGTGTTAGCGCACCGTGAGCTCCAATATTTCAACCGACCCGCTACCCAAACTCGGACCGGCTTATGTACGACGAATACAATCTACGTATTAATTGCAAAGCCCTTCGCCCGTCAAGAAGGGACGCCGAATTTCGCCAACTGCATCGGCGAAACTC
This sequence comes from Pyxidicoccus sp. M6, assembly GCF_055568925.1. Classification (NCBI taxonomy): domain Bacteria; kingdom Pseudomonadati; phylum Myxococcota; class Myxococcia; order Myxococcales; family Myxococcaceae; genus Pyxidicoccus; species Pyxidicoccus sp. M6. The sequence continues at coordinate 13,371,180 of NZ_CM145714.1, forward strand.
GGCCGGGGAGCGGGTCCTTCCACATGTTGGAGGCCCTAATGCGCACCAGCGCGAAACCCCGTTAGCCGCCTCGTTTACCGGGTAAACCCCTGAATCTCAAAGGGTTTTTAAATACCCGGCGAAACCTCGGCGAGACCCCCAGGCGAAACCCGCCAAGTTTTGGCGCCCTCCCACTAAGCCGGTGAGCGCGCCCCTATGCCATGCCCACCCCGTCCTTCCGTGGAGGCGGGGCGGGTTCCCCACCTATTCGCCCTCAGAGGGCAACGAGATTTCCCCATGATTCTTGATATTTTGAACTCCAACGTCATCCTGATGCTCCCCAGCCGCGAGGCCCAGTACCACGCGGTCCAGAAGCTGGTCCGCCCCTGGGAGATCGAACCCCACCTCAACCGGAACCCGTCCCCTGTGGAGAGGATTCTCAATCCCCCCTTCCCTGAGATGGTGGCGCAGTGGCTCCGCGGCTGCTTCAGCCACCGCATCCTCACGTACCAGCGGGACCCGGAGGGTTTCCCTGGCATCGACTACTGGTGCGCCCCCGCCTACACGCTCCGGCGGGGTAAGGGCGACTGCGAGGACTTCACCCTCATCGCTGTCTCGATGCTCGTCGCGGGCGGCGTCCCCGCCGACGTGGCCGTCGGCCAGCTCTGGACCGGGTCTTCTTGGGGCGGGCACGCCTGGGTCGAGGGGGCAGACGCGCACGGCGGCTTCCTCATCGAAGCCACGTCGGGGCACATCTACCGGGATGTCCGCCCCAACACATACGCCCTGAGCCATCGCATCACCCCGAACGTCCTCCAGCGCGCCGCCTGACCTGGGCCGACGAGCCGTAACCCGCCGCTGGGTGTGCCGCTCGAGGTAGCTCGACGCGTGCGGCACTTCTAGGGCCCGCTTCACTCAAGGCCGTGCGTTCCCGCTGCGGAGCGCACGGCCTTGCCGTTTGCGCCCTTTTCGCGCGCGGGCTATTTCGGCCCCAGCGCCGCAAGCGCCCGCTCAAGCTTCTCGTTCGTCTCTTTCAGCAGTTGCTCCACGGAAGCCAGGCGCTCGGACAGCTTCAGCACCGTATCTGCGTTGGGCAGCGGCTCGACGGAGCTGGCCAAGATGCCGCTGTTGCTCTCCCTCACCAGCGTGTCCCGCTGCCCGCGGGCCGTGGCCGCCAGGAGCGCCACCGCCGCCTGCACATCCTCCGGCTTGATGCCCAAGGCCGCGAGCTGCTGCGCCAACGCGCTCTGCGTTCCGTCCATCATGTCCGCGTGTCCTCCTTGAAGAGGGGCGAAGCAGGCCCCCTGCCGAGGCCCTACGCTCATTCACGGTGAACGGGCCATACCTCTGCGGAGGTAGTTCCTGGCGGGCCTGGGCACCCCGGTTTGGGGCCGATTTTGGCCCAACGTAGGGACCCCGCGCACACTCGCCACCACGCTGCTGATGCGCTGCTAAATGCCCGTCGTTCCAGGGGAAAAGTACGGCACCAGGCACCCGGAAAAACTGGGTAAGGTCGATTGGATCACCTTTACCCCTGCCTGGATGACCTTCCGGCCCGGCGGACAGCCCGGTGGATGTGGGTGGATGAAGGTGATGGCGACACGATGGGTCCGGCGTCACTCCGTACACGGCGGGCCGCCGCCGAAGCAACGCCCGGTGCGGACGGTTTAATCGTAAGTCCTCGCCCGAGCCCGTCGAGTTCTCCGTTGACGGAGAGCTCGGCGGATGATGCCGCTGTGGCCCGACTCAGCGTGATGGACCGCGTGCCTCCGCCCAGAGGGAGAGTTCTCCGTTCGCCTTCACGCGCAGTTCCCAGCGGCCCACGGCGCGCAGGTCGTTCGCGAAGTGCTGGCGCTTGCGGTCCACGAGCGCGTCGACCATCGCGAGCATCGTTGTCCGGCCGGGCTGGGGCATCGCTTCCAGGCGCCGGTAGACATCGGGCAACAGGTTCTCCTTCCCCCACTGCGCCACTACCAGCGCATTCCAGACGGTGATGACGACTTGGAGAAAGGCCTGCTGCTGCTGAAGCGACGCGCCTGGTGGCATCTGCGCGAGCAGTGGCGCGGCGTACTCCAGCAGGGTTTCGGAAATCTTCGCGGCCATGGAAGCCCTTTCAGGCAGCTGTCGCGTACTGGTGCGGTAGCAGTGGCGACTCGCCGTTGAGCGCCGCCAGCACGGCAGCGCGCAGGTAGGCCTTGGGCTCGACGCCGCACAGCTTCGCCGACTCCAGCAGGCTGTAGAGAATGGCGGCCACCTCGGTGCCGCGGCGGCTGCGGCTGCCGTAGTGGTTCTTGCGTCCCACCACCGGCCCGCGCAGGGCACGCTCGGTGGCGTTATTGTCCAAGGGCACGCGTGCGTCGTCCAGGAAGCGCGTCAGTCCGGGCCACAGCTCGCCCAGGTAGCGCAGGGCCTTGCCCAGCGCGGACTCGGGCAGCACGCGCACCTGGAGGGCCCACGCGTGCAGGCGGGCCACCACCGGGCGGCTCTTCTGCTGGCGAAGTGCGTGCAACCGCTGCAAGTCGGGCGGGCCCGTCTGGTACTCGCGCTCCACTTGGTACACCTCGCCAATGAGCTCCACAGCGACTGCCGCCTGGGGCCCGCCGCACTCCAGAAACTTCCTCCGCACATGCGCCCAGCAGTGCGCCACCTGGAAGCGCCCAGCACTCTCCTTCTGCAAGGCCCCGTAGACGGCGTAGCCGTCCGCCATCAACACGCCGGAAAAGTCTTTCAACAGCTCGCGCGCGGCCTCGGCCCCTCGGGTTTCGGCGATGCGGTAGACGACGGCGTGCGCACTGGCCAGCGCCCACAGGTGCCACTTCGTCTGTCCCGGGCTGCCCAACAGCGGCCAGCGCGTCTCGTCCGCGCCCAGCACCTGCTGGCGTAATTGCTCAAGCCAAAGCGCTTCCCACGTCGGTAGCAGCAGGCGCGCCAGCAGCCGCACCTGGTCCCAGAGCGTCTGGCTGTCCACCACCATGCCCTCGCGCGCCATGGCCCGCACCTGCCGCTCCAACGGCGCGTGGTCGAGGTACTTCTGCACGGCGACTTCAATGGCGAAGGCCACGGAGTAGCGGCCCCCCGGCACCAGCTTTGGCGGGCCCAGGGCTGTCTCCACGCACGCGCCGCAGCCGCAGCGGTACTTCTGCCGCCGGTGGCGCTTGAGGACGAAGCGTCGCTCCACCACGTCGACTTCCTCGGCCTCCTCGTACTGGCCGGCCATGGGCGAAAGCGCGCCGCCACACTGGGGACACTGCTGGTCCGCCTCGTCCAAAAGGTGCACCTCCTCTTCCACCGGCAGCGCCTGCTGGCGCGGGCCGTGGCCTCGCTGGGGCTTGCCCTCGGTGGGCGGCGGCTCGGGCTTCGGGCGCGGGCGCTTCTCGCTGGAGGGGCCGAAGAGGGCGGCGCGTGCCTGGGAAAGCTGCCGCTCGACTTCCGCCAGCCGCAGCTGCAGCACCTCGGCGGCCTCGCCGCGCGCCGTCAAAAGCTGGCGCGTCAACTCCACCACCCGCGAGGTCAGGCGGCGATTCTCCGCCTCCAGCAGCAGCGCCGCCTGGCGTAGCCTTTCGACGTCTCGCTCGGTTTCCAGCCGCACCATGCTGGGTCGTGCTGGTGCCACACCACCCTCCAGGTTGCAAGCTCCTCAGCCCACCTGGCCCCGCGCCAGCGCGAAGACCGGCACCGCCTCGGCCGCCGCGGGCGAGAGCGCCTGGTGCCCTACCAATTCGCTGCCCTCGAAGAAGAGCGCCAGCTCCGGCAGCGTTAGCGCCACCGGCTCGCCCTCTTCTGCCCGCTTCCACACCGCCGCGAACCGGCCCCTCTCCAGCCGCTTCGCGTACAGGCACAGCCCCGTGCCGTCGAAAAAGAGGGCTTTGGCCCGCTTCCGGTTTCCACCCACGAAGAGAAAAACGTCACCACTCAGCAGCTCGCGCCCCATGCCCTGCGTCACCAGTGCCGACAGCGTGTCGAAGGACTTGCGCATGTCGCACGGGCGCGCGTACGCGTACACCGCCAGCCTGCGCGTGGTGCCCATCATCCCCCAAGCCCCCTGAGCACCTGCACCACCTGCGTCACGCTGAGGCCCTCCACCCGCACGCCCCCGGGCCCGTGCACCACCAGCGCGCTGCGTACCGCCACCTCGCGCTTCATCTCCACCGGGTGGAAGGCCGCGCCACTCGTCTCCGGTGCTGCTCGCGCGGGCCGCCCTCGCTTCACCGGGCCTGCCTGCCGGCCCCACCGCGACAGCGTCCACGAGGACAGGCCCACCTCCCGCGCCGCTTCCTCCTGCGTCCCTCCCTCCGCCTGCCGCGCCCTCAGATACGCCACCACCTGCGCACGGAAGCCCTCCTCGAATCGCCACCGCGTCCCGCGACCCCGCTGCGCTTCCACCTGCTCCTTCAGCTTCTGCGCCGTCTCCTTCAAGTCCATGCCGTCGCGCTCCTCCTGCTTTGAGTCGAGCGTCGACTTCGCACTTCATCCGCCCCCCCGTCACGACGGGCTCAGGCGAGGAGTTACGTTTAATCGCCTGGCTTGCGGGTGGCTGGCGGGTGGGGGCTTCGGGCCAGAGGCTCCGCCAGCGAGCAGCCAGGCGCACCGGCAACGGCGCGATGGCAGAGCCTGGCTCCGCGCGGGCAGCACGACACGGGTCCGGGAGGCACGGCAGGTGGCCTCCCGTACGGCCGGGGTCGGATTCCCGTGCGCCAGAGACTCCCACACCCGCGCACGGGTTCCACGGACGTCTACCTCCGCTTCGCGGCCTTCTTCTTCGCTGCTGCCGGCTTCGCTGCCTTCGGCTTCGCTGCCTTCTTCTTCACCGCCGCGGGCTTCGCCGCCTTCTTCTTCGCCACCGCCGGCTTCGCGGCCTTCTTCTTCGCCACCGCCGCCGGCTTCGCGGCCTTCTTCTTCGCCGCCCCCGGCTTGCCACGCTTCAACTTGTCGAGCACCGCCGCGAAGCGCTTCACGGCCTTCGTTCCGCCGCCGTCCTCGATGCTGGAGAGCGCATCATCCAGCTCCTCGTACTCGGTGGCTCCACCAAGCCCGTAGTCCTCGGCATTGGCGTCGCCGTGCTCATCGAGGTCTCCCACCACCGCTCCAGTCGCCCTGCGCGCGAGGGTGGCGTAGGTCTTCGCGTGCGTGGAGTCATTCTCCATCAGCGACGCGGCCTTCATCAGGAGCGCGTCGAACCGTTCCCTCTGGTAGAGGGACTCCAGCTCCTCCGCGCCCGGAACCTGCGCCAGCGGTCGCACGAGGCGCACGAAGTCCGCGTCCCCCTCCCAGCGCTCGAAGTCCGAATCCGACGCGGCCTCCTCGCGGTAGTCGCCGGCGAGCGTTTCCTCACCACACTCGATGGCCTTCTTCAGCGCCTCGAGCATCGACGCTTTCTCCCCCGCCAGACTCCACGCGCACGCGAGGTTGTACCAGCCGCTCGCGTACTGAGGATTCGCCTCCAGCGCCTGCTCCAGCAGGGGCACCGCGGCACGCGGGTGCCCCGACCGGATGGCCAGCACCGCCTTCACCTTGAGGGCGAAGGGATGCGCCGGAACCCGCTTCAGCACCCAGGTCGCCACCTCCTCGACCTGTTCATCGGACGCGTCGGCCGCGAGGTTCAACAGCGGCTCGTACATCCGCTGCCGCTGCTTCTCGCTCAGCTTCTTCCAGGCGGCATGGGCGAAGACCTTCGCCGCCGCAGCGCGGTCGCCCGAGAACCACGCGGCCACCGCACGGCGCGCGCCGACCTCATGGGGCTCGTAGTACGCATGCCCCTCGTCCAAAGGAAGCTGGGCGAACAGCCGATGGGCGGCCTTCATCGGCGTGCTCTCGCCATGGGCCAGGTTCTTCACCGCATCCGGCAAATCCACCAGTTGCCGCCGCCCGTCCACCAGGTCCACCGCCCACTCCCTCAGTTGTCTCATGTCCATGCGAGGCCCATTCCTACTGGCCCGCCACGAAACGTCTCAACCTCCACGTGCCACGAGCGGCACACGCCGGGAGACGCGCCCACCGCCGCCGCTCGCGGGCAACCCACCTGGCGCTGACGGAACCGGACGCCTGCAAAGTCCCGGGCCTTTGCAGGACGTACTGGGAGTCATAGCCTCCAGAGCTGCCCCCCAGCGCTTGGGGAGGGGTGCGGGGGCGGCTACCAGCGTGCCGGGGCGGCATGCCCGTTGCCGATCCACCACGTCAGGAAAAGCACTCGGAGATCCGCTGTGTTGGGCCGGTTCCTTGATCGACCTGGAAGCGTCTGTTAGCACGGCCGAACGCTCGCTGCTCCCCGCTTTTTGCACGGTCGAGACACTCTTGAACGCCCTCGCTCACGCCGCTTCCCCGTTCCCAAGTGCCGGAATTATCTGGGCTCGG